>NZ_CP166199.1:122500-5330000 GCF_041228395.1 Pseudomonas sp. N2-3-1-14 | reverse complement strand
GGGATAACAGGCTGATACCGCCCAAGAGTTCATATCGACGGCGGTGTTTGGCACCTCGATGTCGGCTCATCACATCCTGGGGCTGAAGCCGGTCCCAAGGGTATGGCTGTTCGCCATTTAAAGTGGTACGCGAGCTGGGTTTAGAACGTCGTGAGACAGTTCGGTCCCTATCTGCCGTGGACGTTTGAGATTTGAGAGGGGCTGCTCCTAGTACGAGAGGACCGGAGTGGACGAACCTCTGGTGTTCCGGTTGTCACGCCAGTGGCATTGCCGGGTAGCTATGTTCGGAATAGATAACCGCTGAAAGCATCTAAGCGGGAAACTAGCCTCAAGATGAGATCTCACTGGAACCTTGAGTTCCCTGAAGGGCCGTCGAAGACTACGACGTTGATAGGTTGGGTGTGTAAGCGCTGTGAGGCGTTGAGCTAACCAATACTAATTGCCCGTGAGGCTTGACCATATAACACCCAAGCAATTTGCTTGCTTCAAGCTGAAAAGCGAAAGAGCACCAGATTGCGGTGTGTGAAGACGAAATGAACCGAAAGTTCGAATCTCACAAAACACCGAAAGCTGTCACATACCCAATTTGCTGAAGCGAGGCCACATGGTCACGACTCAGTACCCGAATTTCTTGACGACCATAGAGCATTGGAACCACCTGATCCCATCCCGAACTCAGCAGTGAAACGATGCATCGCCGATGGTAGTGTGGGGTTTCCCCATGTGAGAGTAGGTCATCGTCAAGATTAAATTCCAGAGCCCCTGTTTGCTAACGCAAACAGGGGCTTTGTTTTGGGCGGTCGAAAACATTCCAGTCACCCCGTTCAGTCGGCCTGCCTCACTTGCAGCCTGCGGCCGCCTTCAATGCTAAAGTCGCTGCCTCGATTTTGCTTTTCCCAAGGAAGCCGTTATGCCGGATGCGACGTCCCTCAGCGCTGGATTCATGGTGGTTCACGGCAACCGCCTGGACGAGTTGCGCAGCCTGGTAGTCAGCTGGATGCGCCGCTATCCGCTCGCGCCCTTGGAAAACGAAATCGCCCTGGTACAAAGCAACGGCATCGCCCAATGGCTCAAGTTAGCCCTGGCCGAAGACCCGGAAGACGACGACATGGGTGGCTGCGGCATCGCTGCGGCAATCGACGTGCAACTGCCCGGCAGCTTCATGTGGCAGCTCTATCGCATGGTCCTGGGCCGTGACGAAATCCCGCCCAAGTCCCTACTCGATAAAGCGCCTCTGACGTGGCGCCTGATGCGCCTGCTCCCTGAACTCATCGATCAACCGCACTTCGAGCCGCTGCAGCGCTTCCTTACCCACGACACCGACCTGCGCAAACGCTATCAACTGGCCGAACGCCTGGCCGACCTGTTCGACCAATACCAGGTCTACCGTGCCGACTGGCTGGAAGACTGGGCTGCTGGCCGCCACCAATTGCGCAACGGGCGAGGCGAATCCAAGCCCCTTAATCCCGCAAACTGCTGGCAGGCCGAATTGTGGCGTGCATTGCTGGTCGATGTCGGTGAAGAAGGCATGGCCGAAAGCCGCGCCGGTGTGCACCAGCGCTTTATTGAACGCATCAATACCCTTGAACAGGCGCCCGCAGGCTTACCATCCAGAGTGATCGTTTTCGGCATTTCCTCACTGCCTGCGCAAGCCCTTGAGGCGCTCGCCGGCTTAGCGAGGTTCAGCCAAGTCCTGCTCTGCGTGCACAACCCTTGCCGTCATCACTGGTCCGACATCGTTGCCGACAAGGACCTGCTGCGTAATGAATACAAACGCCAAGCACGCAAAGCTGGCATGCCGGTCACCATCGATCCACAAACCCTGCACCAGCACGCCCACCCGCTGCTGGCCGCTTGGGGCAAACAGGGCCGTGATTACATCAGCCTGCTGGACAGTTACGACGACCCCAACAGCTACCGCGCCGCCTTCCGTGATGGTCGCATCGACCTGTTCAGCGACAGCGAACCCACCACGCTGCTCAACCAATTGCAGGACGACATCCTTGAACTGCGCCCACTCAACGAAACGCGCGAGCGATGGCCGGCCGTCGATCTAGATAACGACAGCTCCATCCGCTTCCACATCGCCCACAGCGCACAACGCGAAGTGGAAATTCTCCACGATCAATTGCTCCAACGTTTCAGTGCCGACCCGACGCTGCGCCCGCGCGACATCATCGTCATGGTCCCTGACGTTGACAGCTACGCGCCGCACATTCGCGCCGTGTTTGGCCAACTTGAGCGAAGCGACCCACGCTTCATTCCGTTCACCCTTACCGACCAAGGCCAACGTGGCCGCGACCCTCTGCTGATCGCCGTCGAACACCTGCTCAAACTCCCGGACAGCCGCTTCCCCGTCAGCGAAATCCTCGACCTGCTCGACGTTCCCGCCTTGCGTGAACGTTTTGCCATCAAGGAGCGCGACCTGCCGACGCTGCACCGCTGGATCGAAGGGGCCGGCATCCGTTGGGGCCTCAATGCCGAGCAACGCGCCGGGCTCGGCCTGCCGCATGAGCTGGAACAAAACAGCTGGAGATTCGGCCTGCGCCGCATGCTGTTGGGTTACGCCGTCGGCACCGGCGTCGCCTGCGACGGCATCGAACCCTACGATGAAATCGGCGGCCTCGACGCGGCCCTGATCGGCCCGTTGGTCTCCTTGCTCGATGCACTAAACGACGCCCATCAGGCCTTGTCCCAACCGGCAGCGCCCCGCGAGTGGGGCGAACGCCTGCAACGCCTGATGCAACTGTTCTTCCTGCCCAGCAGCGAACACGACGACTACCTCTTAGGCCAACTCGAACAACTGAGAGAAGAATGGCTGGAAACCTGTGAGTCCGTCGGCCTGCAGGACGAGTTACCCCTCACCGTAGTCCGCGAGGCCTGGTTGGCCGGCCTGGACCAGGGCCGCCTGTCCCAGCGCTTTCTTGCCGGAGCTGTCAATTTTTGCACCCTGATGCCCATGCGCGCCATCCCGTTCAAACTCGTCTGCCTGCTCGGCATGAACGACGGCGACTACCCGCGCGCGCAACCGCCGTTGGACTTCGACCTGATGGGCAGCGACTACCGCCCCGGCGACCGTTCACGCCGCGAGGACGATCGCTACCTGCTGCTCGAAGCCCTGCTGTCCGCCCGCGACCAGCTCTACATCAGTTGGGTCGGCCGCAGCATCCGCGACAACAGCGACCGGCCAGCCTCGGTACTGATCGGCCAACTGCGTGACCATATCGCCAGCGGCTGGCATAACGCACACCAGCAAGAACTGCTGGAAGCAATGACCCAGGAACACCCGCTCCAACCCTTCAGTGCGCGCTATTTCCATGAAGGCGACGCGCTCTTCAGCTACGCCCGCGAGTGGCAGTTGCTTCACGAGGCCGCCGACGTTCCAGTTAAAGAACACGAACTGGCAGAGCACCAACAAGAAGAACCCCTGAGCCTCGGCCAGTTGCAGGATTTCCTGCGCAACCCGGTCAAACATTTCTTCAGCCAACGTCTGAAAGTGTTCTTCGAGGCCGCCGAAGTGCCGCTCGCCGATGAAGAACCCTTCGTGCTCGACGCGCTGCAACGCTACAGCCTCAGCGACAGCCTGCTGAACGCCGCACTGACCCAGCCCGATCACGTGGATCAAGCACTCAACGCCCAGGCCCTGCGCCTGCAGGGCAGCGGCCTGCTGCCCATGGTGGGTTTCGGCGAGTGCCTGCGTAACGAACTGATCGAGCCGTTGCCCGATTTGCTGCAACGCTACCAACACTTATTGGCACTTTGGCCCACACCACAAACCACCGCCGAGCCGATCAGTTTTGAGCATCAAGGCATCCAGTTGGAAGGCTGGATCAGCGGCCTGCACCGACGCAGTGATGGCGGCTTGCTCAGCGTGACCACCATCCCCAACAGCATCGGTTCGATCAAGACGCGTAAATGGCACCGTCTGATTCGCCCATGGGTCAATCACGTGGTGGCGTGCGCCTGCGGCCTGCCACTCAGCACCGGTTTGGTGGCGAGTGACGACACCTTGTTACTCGCCCCGCTGGATCAATCCAATGCCCGGGAAATCCTTGGCAACCTGCTGTTGGCCTGGCACACCGGCATGCGCAAACCGCTCCCGGTAGCCGTCAAAACCGCCTTCGCCTGGCTCGGCCAAACCGATCCCGCCAAAGCCCTGGCCGCCGCGAGCAAAGCCTATGAAGGCGACGGCCTGACCACCGACGGTGAGCGTCGCGAAACCCCTGCACTCACCCGCCAATTCCCCGACTTCGTCACGCTCATCGCCAGCGAAGCGTTCGAAGGCTGGGCCGAAACCCTGTATCGCCCATTGCTCAACGCACCCTGGCGATCGCTCAGCAGTGAGGAGGCCAGCGCATGATGGGTCAACCTTTAGCCCTGGCCTTCCCGTTAAAAGGCAGCCAGCTGATTGAAGCCAGCGCCGGCACCGGCAAGACCTTCACCATTTCCGCGCTGTACCTGCGCCTGGTGCTTGGCCACGGCGGTGACGAAGCCGGCTTTGGCCGCGAGTTACTGCCGCCGCAAATTCTGGTGGTGACCTTCACCGATGCCGCCACCAAAGAGCTGCGCGAACGCATCCGCATTCGCCTGGCTGAAGCCGCACGGTTCTTCCGCGCCGAAATCGAGCAGCCGGATGCATTGATCGCCGACCTGCGCGACCAATACCTTCCCGAACAATGGCCCGCCTGCGCCAATCGCCTGGACATCGCCGCGCAATGGATGGACGAGGCCGCCGTCTCGACCATCCACAGCTGGTGCCAGCGCATGCTGCGCGAACACGCGTTCGACAGTGGCAGCCTATTCACCCAAACCCTGGAAACCGACCACAGCGACCTGCTCGGCGAAGTGCTGCGTGACTACTGGCGGCTGTTTTGCTACCCGATGCACGACGACGCACTTAACTGGGTGCGCAAAAACTGGAGCGGCCCCGCCGCCCTTATGCCCCGCGTGCGTGCGCTGTTCGGCAGCGAACGGCCCACTGGCGAAAGCCGTGAGCCCGCCGAGCTGATCAACGCTTGCCTGCAAGAGCGCCGCGAAGCCTTGGTAAGCCTCAAGGCGCCGTGGCAGCAATGGGCGGCCGAACTGCGTGATATCTGCCTGCAAGCCGTGGCCGCGAAAGCCGTCGACGGCCGCAAGATGCAGGCGCGTTACTTCGAGCCCTGGTTTGAAAAAATCAGTGCCTGGGCGGCTGACGAAACCCTCGAACAACTGGACATCGGCACCGGCTTCACGCGCCTGACGCCCGACGGCATGGCCGAAGCCTGGAAGGGCGAGCCGCCGAGTCACCCCGGCATCGACGCCATGGCCACTCTCAAAGCCAGCCTCGACGCGTTGCCAACACCCGACGCCGCCGTGCTGCAACACGCCGCCGGCTGGGTGGGTAAACGCTTCGAAGAAGAAAAACGCCGTCGCGCCGAAATGGGCTTCGACGACATGCTGATCCGTCTCAACGCCGCCCTGCAGGCCGACGGGGGCGAGCGTCTTGCCAGTGTGATCCGCGAGCAATTCCCGGTGGCGTTGATCGACGAATTCCAGGACACCGACCCGGTGCAATACAGCATCTTCGACAGCATCTACCGCATCGAAGAAAACCACCTCGACAGCGGCCTGTTCCTGATCGGCGACCCCAAGCAGGCGATCTATGCCTTTCGTGGCGCCGACATCTACACCTACCTGCGCGCCCGTCAGTCCACCACCGGCCGCCACCACACTTTGGGCACCAACTTCCGCTCCAGCCACGCGATGGTCGAGGCGGTGAACCACGTGTTCCAACGCGCCGAAAGCGGCCGTGGGGCTTTCCTGTTTCGCGAGCCGAACGGCGACAACCCGGTGCCGTTCCACTCGGTGCTGTCCCAGGGCCGCAGGGAGCAACTGCAAGTCGATGACCACACGTTGCCGGCACTGAACCTCTGGCATCTGCCCACCGATCAGCCGATTTCCAACGCGGTGTATCGCCAGCAACTGGCGGCTGCCTGCGCCACGCAAATCGTCGCGCTGCTCAATGGCGGGCAGCAAGGTACTGCCGGTTTCCTACAGGCGGACTCCAGCTTCAACGGCGTACTTCCGTCAGACATCGCCATCCTGGTACGTGACGGCAAAGAGGCCCAAGCCGTGCGCGCCGAATTGGCCGCTCGGGGCGTGCGCAGCGTGTACCTGTCTGACAAAGACTCGGTCTTCGCCGCCCAGGAAGCCCACGACCTGCTCGCCTGGCTTAAGGCCTGCGCAGAGCCCGACGTCGAGCGCCCGCTGCGTGCCGCGCTGGCCTGCGTCACCTTGAACCTGTCACTGCCGGAACTGGAGCGTCTGAATCAGGACGAACTGGCGTGGGAAACCCGCGTGATGCAGTTCCGTGGCTACCGCGCGATCTGGCGCACCCAAGGCGTGCTGCCGATGCTGCGGCGCCTGCTGCATGATTTCAAACTGCCGCAAACCCTGATCGCGCGCAGTGACGGCGAACGCGTGCTGACCAACCTGTTGCACCTCAGCGAGTTGCTGCAGCAGGCCGCGTCGGAGCTGGACGGCGAGCAAGCGCTGATCCGTCATCTGGCTGAACACCTGGCACTCTCAGGCCAGGCCGGTGAAGAGCAGATTCTGCGCCTGGAAAGCGATGAGCAATTGGTCAAGGTAGTGACCATCCATAAATCCAAAGGCCTGGAATACGACCTGGTCTTCCTGCCGTTCATCTGCTCGGCCAAGCCCGTGGATGGCAGCCGCCTGCCGCTGCATTACCACGACGAACAGGGCAAATCGCACGTCAGCCTGCGGCCCACCGCCGAGTTGATTGCTCAGGCCGATGATGAGCGCCTCGCCGAAGACCTGCGTTTGTTCTATGTCGCGCTCACACGGGCCAAACATGCGTGCTGGTTGGGCATTGCCGACCTCAAGCGCGGCAATAACAGCAGCTCGGTCCTGCATCTGTCGGCTCTGGGCTATCTGCTCGGCGCCGGTGCGTCGCTGGGCGAGTCGGCCGGCCTGGCGCGCTGGTTGCTGGATTTACAGCAAGGCTGCGCCGCGATCCACTACGCCCATGTCCCGGACGCGCAAGACACGCTGTTCCACCCGCCGCGCAACGCAGCCACGTTGCTCGCGCCGTTGCTGCCCAAGCGCAAGGCCGCCGAAAACTGGTGGATCGCCTCTTACAGCGCATTGCGCATCGGCGACAGCATGAGCGCCGCGCCCTTCGAAGCTCCGGAAAGCCCACAAGCCCAGAAGCTGTTTGACGACGAGCGTCTCGACCCCGACGCACCGCGCGAAGTGGCGGCGTCCGGTGGCGACATACACCGTTTCCCACGCGGACCAAACCCTGGCACCTTCCTTCATGGCTTGTTGGAATGGGCGGGCGAGGAGGGTTTCAACGTCACCCCCGAGGCCATCGAAAAAGCCGTGGGCGCGCGCTGTAACCGGCGCAATTGGGAAGGCTGGATCGTCACCCTCAGCGCTTGGCTGGGCCACCTGCTGCAAACGCCGCTGCCGGTGGATAACGATCAGGTCACCCTGAGCAGCCTGCAGCAGTATCAGATCGAGATGGAGTTCTGGTTCGCCAGCCACAAAGTCGATGTGCTGGCCCTCGACAAACTGGTGTGCCAGTACACCCACAACGGCGCGTCCCGCGTCGCCGCCGAACCGGTGCTGCTCAACGGCATGTTCAAAGGCTTTATCGACCTGACCTTCGAACACGAAGGCCGCTACTACGTGGCCGACTACAAATCCAATTGGCTCGGCCCTGACGATTCGGCCTACACCTTAGAGGCCATGGAACAGTCCATCCTCGAGCATCGGTACGACCTGCAATACGTGCTTTACCTGCTGGCCCTGCACCGCCAGCTGAAGGCGCGCCTGCCCGAGTATGACTACGACCGCCACGTCGGCGGTGCGCTTTACGTGTTCCTGCGCGGCACTGAGTCGTTGAGCAAAGGCGCTTATTTCACCCGGCCGCCCCGTGAACTGATCGAAGGCTTGGACGCGTTGTTCCAGGGCAAACCCATACCGCCCAAGGTTGAGCCCGCCTGGGAACAAGGAGTGCTGCTATGAGCCTGTCGCCGTTACCGCTTGAGGCGCTGATGCCGCTCAACCGCGCCGCCGACCTGCTGCAACTGCTCGAACGCTGGGTTGACCGGGGCTGGCTGCGCGCATTGGACAAGGCGTTTGTCGGCTTCCTGCACGAACTCGATCCGCAGGCCGACCCGCTGGTGTTGCTGGCCGCGGCGTTAACCAGCCACCAGTTGGGCCATGGCCATGTGTGCCTCGACCTGTTCGAAACCCTCAAGGCGCCGGATTTCGCCCTGTCGCTGCCGCCCGAAGGCGACCTGCAAACCGGCGCAATGCTGCTGCCGTCGCAGTTGCTCGACGGCCTCGACGGTGCCCACTGGTGTCACGCGCTGGCGGCCAGCCAATTGGTCGCCCTGGCGGTTGATGGCAGCGAAGCCGCGCAGAGCCGCCCGTTGGTCTTGTCCGGCAAACGCCTTTACCTGCGCCGCTACTGGACCTACGAACGGCGCATCGACACAGCCTTGCGCCTGCGCCTGGCCACCCAGGAAAGCGTCGCCGCCGATTTGCCGCAACGCCTCAACAGCCTCTTCAAGCAACCGCCGCCCGACGGCGTGATCGACTGGCAAAAGCTCGCCTGCGCCTTGGCCACGCGCGGTGCTTTCAGCATCGTCACCGGCGGCCCCGGCACCGGCAAGACCACCACCGTGGTGCGCCTGCTCGCGCTGTTGCAGGCGCCGGCCGTGGAAGCCGGCAGCCCGTTGCGCATCCGCCTGGCTGCGCCCACCGGCAAAGCTGCCGCACGCCTTACCGAATCCATCAGCCAGCAAGTGCAGTCGTTGACCGTGCCCGACAGCGTGCGGGAAAAAATTCCCACAGAGGTCACCACCGTTCACCGCTTGCTGGGCAGTCGCCCGGGCACGCGGCACTTCCGCCATCACCTGGGCAACCCGTTGCCGCTGGACGTGCTGGTGGTGGACGAAGCCTCGATGATCGACCTGGAAATGATGGCCAACTTGCTGGACGCCTTGCCGCCCCACGCGCGCTTGGTATTGCTGGGCGACAAGGACCAACTTGCCTCGGTCGAGGCCGGCGCCGTACTGGGCGATTTATGCCGCGACGCCGAAGCCGGCTGGTACAGCCCCGACACGCGCCAATGGCTGCAAGCGGTCAGCGGCGAAGACCTGAATGCCAGCGGCCTGCAAGAAGACCTCGACGGCAGCCATCCGCTGGCTCAACAAGTGGTGATGCTGCGCTATTCGCGACGTTTTGGTGAAGGCAGCGGCATCGGCCAATTGGCACGCTGGGTCAACCAGCAAAACGCCGAAGAGGCGCGCCAACTGCTCGCCGCGCGCAGCCACGATGACCTGTTCTGCCTCAGCCTCAAGGGCGAGCATGACCACGCCCTCGAGCGGCTGATACTGGACGGGCAGGGCGGCGACGCCCAAGGCTATCGTTATTACCTCAACTTGCTGCAAAGCGCGCGCCCGACCCTCGACACCCCGCGCGAAGACCTCGCCTGGACGCACTGGGCGCAGCAACTGTTGCAAGCCTTCGACGCCTTCCAGTTGCTCTGCGCTGTGCGCAAAGGCCCGTGGGGCGTAGAAGGGCTGAACCTGCGCATCACCGCGGCCTTGCGCAAAGTGCGGCTGATCGAGGGGGACGAGCAATGGTACGAAGGCCGCCCGGTGCTGATGACCCGAAACGATTACGGCCTGGGCCTGATGAACGGCGACATCGGCATCGCGCTCAAACTGCCCGAAAGCGATGGCGGCCCCCACGTGCTGCGCGTGGCTTTCCCACGTAACGATGGCCAAGGCGGCGTGCGTTTTGTACTGCCCAGCCGTCTGAACGATGTGGAAACCGTGTACGCCATGACCGTGCACAAGTCCCAGGGCTCAGAATTTACCCACACCGCGCTGATCCTGCCGGATGCGCTGAACCCGGTGCTGACCAAAGAACTGATCTACACCGGTATCACCCGCGCCAAGCGCTGGTTCAGCCTGATCGAACCGCGTGGCGGCGTGTTTGAAGAAGCCGTGCGGCGTAAGGTCAAGCGCTTGAGTGGGTTGATGCTGGAATTGGACGTACCGGCTGGAAAATGACTGAATGGTCATGAAATATTTCTGATTCAGTCGTCTGAATTTTCTGAAAAAATAGCGGACTTCGCGAAGGCCCGGCTTCGCGGGGCCTTCCGCCGCTGTGCTATCGTTGCGGCATCACCCTGAAAAACTGAAGAGAATCGCTGCATGAACGTGGCTGTCTCGCCCACAGAGCGCAGTTTGAGCTGGAGACGCATGTTACTGGTGGCACTTCTGTGCGTGCTCGCCCCGCGAGCATTTGCCCAGGCCCCCGGCCCGGCAGACCAGCGCGCCCAGGCGGTGACGCAAGTGGTGCTCGGCATCCTCAGCTATGCACGCTGGCCGGTGGAGCCTGCGCAACTGCGCTTGTGCATCGTCGGCCCCACCCAATACACCGACGACCTGGTCAAAGGCACCACCCAGGCGACCGGCCGTCCGGTGGTGGTGCAGCGTTTGCTCGCCGATCATCCCGATATCGTCAGTGCCTGCGACGCCGTGTACATCGGCAAACTCAGCGCCGATGAACGCTCGCGGTTGTTTACCTCACTGATCGGCCATCCGGTGCTGAGCATCAGCGAAGGCGGCGACCAATGCACCGTGGGCAGCCTGTTCTGCCTGCGAGTGGGCGATGAGCAAGTGTCATTTGAGGTCAACCTGGACTCCGTCGCCCGCAGCGGCGTGCGCATTCACCCCAGCGTGTTGCAGTTGTCCCGCCGTCGAGCGCCTGCGTCATGAGAACCCCGAAAGCGCGGCCGACCTTGCGCTCCGTCATCGGCCGTGGGCATTTGATCCTGGCGTTGGTGGCCGTGACCCTGGCCAGTGTGTCCTTGACCCTGCTCGGCGTGCTGGCGCTGCGCGTGTATGCCGAGCACAACCTGCACCTGATCGCGCGCTCGATCAATTACACCGTGGAAGCGGCGGTGGTGTTCAACGACAGCGCCGCCGCCACTGAAGCACTCAGCCTGATTGCCTCCACCGAAGAAGTGGCCCAGGCCGAAGTCTTCGATGCCAGTGGCAAGCTGCTGGCGCAGTGGGAGCGGCCGGAAACCGGCATGCTGTCCGAGGTCGAACTGGCGCTGGCGCATGCCTTGCTCGAACAGCCCATCAGCCAGCCAATCCTGCACCAGGGGCAAACCGTGGGCAGCATTCACGTGGTCGGTCACGGCGGTAGCCTGCTGCGCTTTCTGCTCAGCGGCCTGGCCGGCATCGTGATTTGCACCGCCCTCAGCGCCTGGGTGGCGTTGTACTTGGCGCGGCGCCTGCTGCAAGGCATCACCAAACCGTTGCAAAGCCTGGCCGCGGTGGCCCATGCCGCCCGCAGCGAGCGAGACTTTGACCGACGCGTGCCACCGGCGCAGATCGCCGAACTCGACAGCCTGGGCAGCGACTTCAATGCCCTGCTCGGCGAGATGGAAGCCTGGCAAAGCCACCTGCAAAGTGAAAACGAAACCCTCGCTCACCAGGCCAGCCACGACAGCCTGACCGGCTTGCCCAACCGCGCGTATTTCGAGGGCCGGCTGATCCGCGCGCTGCGCAGCGCCGCCAAGGTCAATGAACGGGTCGCCGTGTTGTTTCTCGACAGCGACCGTTTCAAAGACATCAATGACAACTTCGGCCACGCCGCCGGCGATGCGGTGCTGGTGGCCGTCGCCGAGCGGGTGCGCGCGCAGTTGCGTGAAGATGACCTGGTGGCGCGCCTGGGCGGTGATGAGTTCGCGGTGCTGCTGGCGCCATTGCATAAAGCGGAGGATGCTCAGCGTATCGCCGACAAGATCATTGCCAGCATGGACACGCCGATCCCGGTGCCCGGCAACACCGAGGTGTTGACCTCCCTCAGTATCGGCATTGCCATCTACCCCGATCATGGCGCCACTCCCGGCACCTTGCTCAATGCCGCCGATGCGGCGATGTACCAGGCCAAACGCTTGTCCCAGGGCGGCCAGCAAACGGCGGATTCGGAGCCCACCGCCGCAAACGTTACCGACAGGAGTTGATCCCTTGTTCTCGACCGCGCGTTTCATGTTTATCACGTTACTGGTGGCATTCCTTGCCCTTGGCGGCTGCCAGACGGCCCCACCCAAAGGCCTGACACCGGCGCAAATCGCAGTCCTCAAACAGCAGGGTTTTGAACTGACTGACGAAGGATGGGCGTTTGGCCTCTCGGGCAAAGTGCTGTTTGGCAGCGACGTTGAAAGCCTCAACAAAGCCAGCACCGACATCGTTGAACGCATCGGCAAAGCCCTGGTCGGCGCCGGCATCGACCGCGTACGCGTCGACGGCCACACCGACGCCTCTGGCAAAGAAACCTACAACCAGCAACTGTCCCTGCGCCGCGCCAAAAGCGTGGGCAACGTGCTGACCGGTGTGGGCATGAAGGAAGAAAACATCCAGCTGCGCGGTTTGGGCAGCAGCGAGCCGGTGGCGCCGAACACCACGGTAGCGGGGCGCACCGAAAACCGGCGCGTGTCGATTGTGGTGATCGCGGACTGAGTGGGTTCACCTCTCTCAATCTGAAATGCCATCAAACTGTGGGAGCGGGCTTGCCGGCGATAGCGGTGTATCAGCAGCAATTAAGCTGACTGACCCACCGCCATCGCAGGCAAGCCAGCTCCCACACTGATTTGTGCCTGACGCAAAATTTCCCACCCGCCACAGCCCCAACTGTGGGAGCGGGCTTGCCCGCGAATGCGGTGTATCAGCCGCAAATAATCTGGCTGACCCACCGCCATCGCAGGCAAGCCAGCTCCCACACTGATTTGTGCCTGACGCAAAATTTCCCATCCGCCACAGTTCAAAAATGTGGGAGCGGGCTTGCTCGCGAATGCGGTGTATCAGCAGCAATTAAGCTGACTGACCCACCGCTATCGCAGGCAAGCCAGCTCCCACATTAATTGGTGCCTGACGCAAAATTTCCCATCCGCCACAGTTCAAAAATGTGGGAGCGGGCTTGCTCGCGAATGCGGTGTATCAGCCGCAGATAATCTGGCTAACCCACCGCCATCGCAGGCAAGCCAGCTCCCACACTGATTTGTACCTGACGCAAAATTTCCCACTCGGCACAGTCCCAACTGTGGGAGCGGGCTTGCTCGCGAATGCGGTGGATCAGCAGCAGATAATCTGACTGACCCACCGCCATCGCAGGCAAGCCAGCTCCCACACTGATTTGTGCCTGACGCAAAATTTCCCGACCGACACAGTCCAAAATGTGGGAGCGGGCTTGCCCGCGATGGCGGTCGTCCAGGCAATGATGTGTTGGCTGACCCACCGCATTCGTGAGCAAGCCCGCTCCCACCTTTATGCCGCAGTGTTCGCTTAACTGCCCGGCGTCATCGCCTGCGTCAGGTCATCCACCACGGCCTTGCCCATCTCACACAGGTAATGCGCGGCCCATGCGTATTGCTCGCCGCGCACATCCATGGCGGCTTCCATGGCGAGTTTCTTGGAGTAAAAAAGCAAGGTGGATGCGTGTTCCAGGGCTTGCTCAATCGGCATGCCGGCGTTGACGCGGAACAGGGGTTTTTGGTTTTCGCCGTAGTCGCCGAACGTGACGACGCCGAGGGTAGTGATGGAGGAAAGCGGTGGGTCGGGGACGATTTTGCTCATGACGATTGCTCTCTGCTGAAGTAGAGCCGCCACATCACATCGCTAAACATGAAGAGGGTGGCAGCTGTGTGCAGGTTAGCGATCCGGGCCAGAGCGCATCCCGGGTAGACTCGGAAGTCTCCCGCACACAGCCGCCATAAAACGCTAAAAGCTGGCGAGCGCCAGCTAATGCTATCGGGGCAATGTCACGCCTGAAACCCGGATCGCTAAACCCGATCGCTGATGTGCAGCGACCCAGGGAGGCTAGTGACCCAAACGGTAAGGCGCAATGGGCTAGAGAGTCTCTAGGAAACGTCCTGCAAATTAAAGCGAATCGTCATTGATGGCCCTTTAATCCGCGAACCTTATCTCCCGCGTTTCCCCCATCAACAACCCGGTGTTCTGCTCCGTCACCTCTCGGATGTAATCCCACAACAACGTAATCCGCTTCAACTTGCGCAAATCCTCCCGGCAATACATCCAGAACTGCCGCGTGATCGAAATCTGCTCCCCCAACACCGGCAACAGCCGCGGGTCCTGCGCGGCCAGAAAGCACGGCAATATCGCCATCGACCGCCCCTGCTGCGCGGCCACGTACTGTGCGATCACGCTGGTGCTGCGCAAACTCGCGCTGGCGCCCGGCACCACATTCGCCAGGTACAGCAGCTCCGAGCTGAACGCCAGGTCATCCACATAACTGATAAACGGGTGCTCAGCCAAATCCGCCGGCCGCTGGATGGGCGGGTGTTGGTCGAGGTAATCCTGGGTCGCGTAGAGCTGCAGTTTGTAGTCGCACAGCTTGCAGCACACATACGGCCCGTGTTCCGGGCGTTCCAGGGCGATGACGATGTCGGCTTCGCGCTTGGACAGGCTGATGAAGTGGGGCAGGGGCAGGATGTCGACCGAGATCGCGGGGTAGGTGTCGACAAAATGGCTGAGCTGCGGCGTAACGAAAAAACTGCCGAAACCCTCGGTGCAGCCCATGCGCACATGGCCGGACAGCGCCACGCCGGAGCCGGACACCTGCTCGCAAGCCATGTGCAGCGTGCTTTCGATGGACTCCGCGTAACCCAGCAAGCGCTGGCCTTCGGCGGTGAGCACGAAGCCGTTGGTCCGGGATTTTTCGAACAGCAGCGTGCCAAGCGACACTTCCAACGAGCTGATGCGCCGCGACACAGTGGTGTAGTCCACCGCCAGGCGTTTGGCGGCGACGCTGGCCTTGCGGGTGCGGGCCACTTCGAGGAAAAACTTCAGGTCATCCCAGTTCAGGGAGCCCAAGGACGTGATGTTTTTTTGCATATTGGACCGGCTTTTATGTGCGTTCTTATTAGAGATTTGCACATCTATACTCCAAAAACAGTCCGAACGCCTCATTCCCAAGGCGATTCACGCGCCTTGTCTCTGCATAACTACAAGATTGGAGACCACATGAACGCTTCTGCCGACATTTCCGTGCAACAGGTCAAGTTGCTGATCAACGGTGAATGGGTCGAGTCCAAGACCACCCATTGGCAAGACATCGTTAACCCGGCCACCCAGCAAGTGCTGGCCAAAGTCCCTTTCGCGACCGTCGATGAAGTCAACGCGGCCATCGACGCTGCCCATCAAGCCTTCCAGACCTGGAAGCTGACGCCGATCGGCGCGCGCATGCGCATCATGCTCAAGCTGCAGGCCTTGATCCGTGAACATTCCAAACGCATCGCTGTAGTCCTCAGTGCCGAGCAAGGTAAGACCATTGCCGATGCCGAAGGCGATATTTTCCGCGGCCTGGAAGTGGTCGAGCACGCGTGCTCAATCGGCACGTTGCAGATGGGCGAATTCGCCGAAAACGTCGCCGGTGGCGTCGACACCTACACCCTGCGCCAACCTATCGGTGTGTGCGCCGGTATTACCCCGTTCAACTTCCCGGCGATGATTCCGCTGTGGATGTTCCCGATGGCGATTGCCTGCGGTAACACCTTTGTACTCAAGCCGTCCGAGCAAGACCCGCTGTCGACCATGTTGCTGGTGGAGCTGGCGCTGGAAGCCGGTGTGCCCGCTGGCGTGCTCAACGTGGTACACGGCGGCAAGGATGTGGTGGATGCGCTGTGCACCCATAAAGACATCAAGGCCGTGTCCTTTGTCGGCTCGACCGCCGTCGGCACTCATGTGTACGACCTGGCCGGTAAACACGGCAAGCGCGTGCAGTCGATGATGGGCGCCAAGAACCACGCCGTGGTGCTGCCGGACGCCAACCGCGAACACACCCTGAATGCCTTGGTCGGTGCTGGTTTTGGCGCAGCGGGCCAGCGTTGCATGGCCACCTCGGTGGTGGTGCTGGTGGGCGCGGCCAAGCAATGGCTGCCGGACCTTAAAGCGCTGGCGCAAAAGCTCAAGGTTAATGCCGGCAGCGAAGCCGGTACGGATGTTGGCCCGGTGATTTCCAAGCGCGCCAAGGCGCGCATCCTGGAACTGATCGAAAGCGGCGTGAAAGAAGGCGCCAAGCTTGAGCTGGACGGCCGCGACATCAAGGTGCCGGGCTTCGAGCAAGGCAACTTTGTGGGCCCGACCCTGTTCTCGGGCGTGACCACGGACATGCAAATCTACACCCAGGAAATCTTCGGCCCGGTGCTGGTGGTGCTCGAAGTTGCCACGCTGGATGAAGCCATCGCGCTGGTCAACGCCAACCCGTTCGGCAACGGCACCGGCCTGTTCACCCAAAGTGGGGCGGCGGCGCGTAAGTTCCAGAGCGAAATCGATGTAGGCCAGGTCGGCATCAACATTCCGATTCCGGTGCCAGTGCCGTTCTTCAGCTTCACCGGTTCGCGTGGCTCCAAGCTCGGCGACCTCGGCCCGTACGGCAAGCAAGTGGTGCAGTTCTACACCCAGACCAAAACCGTCACGAGCCGCTGGTTCGACGACAACACGGTCAATGATGGCGTCAACACCACCATCAACCTGCGCTGATTCGGGAGACGACCATGAAGATTGCATTTATCGGCTTGGGCAACATGGGCGCGCCCATGGCCCGCAACCTGATCAAGGCCGGCCACGCGCTGAACCTGTTCGACCTGAACCAGACCGTGCTCAAGGAACTCGCCGAGCTGGGCGGCAGCATCAGCGACTCGCCGCGTAACGCAGCCCAAGGCGCTGAGCTGGTGATTACCATGCTGCCGGCGGCGGCCCATGTGCGCAGCGTGTGGCTGAATGAAGACGGGGTTTTGGCCGGCATCGGCAAAGGCGTACCGGCTGTGGATTGCAGCACCATCGACCCGCAAACTGCGCGCGATGTCGCTGCAGCGGCGGCCAAGCAAGGCGTGGTGATGGCCGATGCGCCTGTCTCCGGCGGCACCGGCGGCGCCAGCGCGGGCACGCTGACCTTCATGGTCGGCGCCACCCCGGAGCTGTTCGCCACCCTGCAGCCGGTGCTGGCGCAGATGGGCCGCAACATCGTGCATTGCGGCGATGTGGGCACCGGCCAGATCGCCAAGATCTGCAACAACCTGCTGCTCGGGATCAGCATGGTCGGCGTCAGCGAAGCCATGGCCCTGGGCGACGCGCTGGGCATCGACACCCAAGTGCTGGCCGGGATTATCAACAGCTCCACCGGGCGCTGCTGGAGTTCCGACACCTACAACCCCTGGCCGGGCGTGATTGAAACCGCGCCGTCGTCGCGGGGTTACACCGGTGGCTTTGGTGCCGACCTGATGCTCAAGGACCTGGGCCTGGCCACCGAAGCCGCGCGTCAAGCCAAACAACCGGTGATTCTGGGCGCTGTGGCCCAGCAGTTGTATCAATCGATGAGCCAGCGCGGGGAAGGCGGCAAGGACTTCTCGGCGATCATCAACAGCTATCGCAAGCCCCAGTAGAATGCCGAGCCCGCTTGCCTTAGCAAGCGGGCTTTCTATGGTAAACGGGCTTGTTTTGGCAGGCGGACTTGTTATGGCCAACGGGCTATTTGTGGCTGGCGGTTTTGTTGTGGCGAGCGGGCTTGCCCCGCGTTGGGCTGCGCAGCAGCCCCAATAAAGTCAACGCATTTTCCCAGCCAAACCGCGGTGCCTGGACCAGGGGCCGCTACGCAGCCCAACGCGGGGCAAGCCCGCTCGCCACAAGGAAGAAGTAGTCCGGGTTAGATCGCTCAGGCAAACACAAAATACTTACGCACCGTCTCAACCACTTCCCACGTCCCCTTCATCCCCGGCTCCACCACAAAGATATCCCCAGCCCGCAGGTGAATCGGCTCCAGGCCTTCTGGGGTGATCACGCAGTAGCCTTCCTGGAAATGGCAGTATTCCCACTTCACGTATTCCACGTACCACTTGCCCGGTGTGCAGATCCAGGTGCCCATGATTTTGCTGCCGTCTTCGCTGGTGTAGGCGTTGAGATTGACGGTGTGCGGGTCGCCTTCGAGTTTTTCCCATTTGCAGGCATCCAGGACCGGCAGTGGGTGGGTGTCGCGCAGTACGGTGATGGGCTTGGACATGATGGCTCCGAGGCAGGGAAGGGAAAGATGCACCCTAAGGCCTCGGGCGTTGTGCCAGTGGTCTGAACTCGACATCGGGATGCCCAGAAGCGCAGGCGAATGCGATTGCTCTGACTCATGCAGTCCCTGTGGGAGCGGGCTTGCTCGCGAAAGCGGTGGGTCAGCCCGCACCTGTATTGACTGGCACACCGCCTTCGCGAGCAAGCCCGCTCCCACATTGGATCTCCAGTGTTTGAGCTGCTTTGGTCAGACAAAATATTCGGGCGCCAATTCGGCATTTCCTCGCAGTAACTGCGAAAGAATTCCCGCCTGGCGCTGGAATTAGCAAGAAAATGCACGGCTGGCCCTCGTATCATTCACCCCAGAACGAGTGAGAGCCTTCAAATGAACCCAATAAAAACGTGGTGGGATATCAGCCCGCCCTTGAGCACGGCGACCCCGACCTGGCCGGGCGATACGCCGTTTCAGGAAGAGCGCGTGTGGCAGTTCGGCCCCGAGTGCCCGGTGAATGTGGGCCGCGTGACCTTTTCGCCGCACACCGGCGCGCATGTGGATGCGCCGCTGCATTACAGCGCTGACGGCGCGCCGATCGGCGACGTGTCGCTGGACGTGTACATGGGCCCGTGCCGGGTGTTGCATTGCCTGGGCAGTGGCACGCTGGTGCAGCCGCATCAGTTGGAAGGCCGTGTGGATAACTTGCCCGAGCGCGTGCTGCTGCGCACTTATCCACAAGCGCCGCTGACCGAATGGGATTCGAACTTCACCGCCATCGCGCCGCAAACCATCGAACTGCTCGCCAGCCTGGGCGTGCGCCTGATCGGTATCGATACGCCGTCCCTGGACCCGCAACAGTCCAAGACCATGGATTCGCACAACGCCGTGGCCCGCCATGGTATGGCGATTCTCGAAGGCATCGTGCTCGATGACGTGCCGGAGGGCGACTATGAATTGATCGCGCTGCCGCTGCGCTTTGCCAACCTGGACGCGAGCCCGGTGCGCGCCATCCTTCGCCCGCTCAAGGAGCCCACGCGATGAGCCAATGCCCCTTTTCACCTGATTACCAGCCCCCGGAAGAATGGCACAACGCCGAGCTGAATTTTTCCGAGTCGATGAGCTACGGCGACTACCTGGACCTGGGCAAAGTCCTCAGCGCCCAGCACCCGCTGTCGCCCGACCACAACGAAATGCTCTTTATCATCCAGCACCAGACGTCCGAGCTGTGGATGAAACTGATGCTCCACGAACTCAAGGCTGCCCGTGAACACGTGCGTCTGGGCGAGTTGCCGCCGGCGTTCAAGATGCTGGCGCGGGTGTCGCGGATCTTCGATCAACTGGTGCACGCCTGGGCGGTGTTGGCGACCATGACGCCGTCGGAATACAAGGCCATTCGCCCGTTCCTGGGGCAGTCGTCGGGGTTTCAGTCGTTCCAGTACCGCGAGATCGAATTTATCCTCGGCAATAAAAGCGCGGCGCTGTTGCGGCCTCACGCGCACCGGCCGCAGTTGTTGAACGAGTTGAAAGTGGCGATTGCCACGCCGTCGCTGTATGACGAGGCGGTCAACCTGATGGCGAAAGCCGGTTTGGCAATTGACCCCAAACGCGCCGAGCGCGACCCGACGGCGGCCACGGTTCACGATGAGTCGGTGGAAGCGGCCTGGCGTGAGGTGTATCGCGACCCGAGCCGGTATTGGGATTTGTATCAGTTGGCCGAAAAGTTTATCGACCTGGAGGATTCGTTCCGCCAGTGGCGCTTCAGGCATGTGACCACGGTGGAGCGGATCATCGGCTTTCAACCCGGTACGGGCGGCACCGAGGGCGTGGGGTATTTGCGCAAGATGCTCGACACGGTGCTGTTTCCCGAGTTGTGGCGAGTGCGTTCCACGCTATAAAAAAAGCCCCGGAATCCCGGGGCTTTTTCATGACCAATGCAAGCGAATGTGGGAGGGGGCTTGCCCCCGATGGCAGTGGGTCAGGCACTGCATCCGGTGTCCGACCCACCGCCGTCGCGGGCAAGCCCGGCTCCCACAGGGATCATTGTGCATTCGCTAAGGCGCTACCTTTTTTGATCCGCATCCGGTAGGCAATGTAGATAATCCCCACCCACACCGGCATCGCATACACCGACTCGCGAATGCCATCGATCGCCAGCATCACGCTGACAATCATCACCATGAACGCCAGGCACAGGTAGTTGCTGAACGGGAACCAGAAGGTCTTGAACGACGGCGTCACGCCTTGCTCGCCCATGGCCTTGCGGAACTTGATGTGAGTGATGCTGATCAGCGCCCAGTTGATCATCAGCGAGGCAACCACCAGCGCAAACAGCAACTCCAGGGCGCTCTTGGGCGCGACGTAGTTGACCACCACGCACAGCATCGTCACCAGTGCCGAAATCGCCAGGGCGCGCAGCGGCACGCCTTGTTTGTTGAGCTTCATCAGCGCTTTGGGCGCGTCGCCTTGCTCGGCCAGGCCGAACAGCATGCGGCTGTTGCAGTACACGCCGCTGTTGTACACCGACAGCGCCGCGGTCAGCACGACGAAGTTGAGGATGTGCGCGGCGGTGTCGTTACCAATCAGCGAGAAGATCTGCACAAACGGGCTGCCGCTGTAGGCATCGCCCGACGCGCCGAGGGTTTGCAGCAGTTGATCCCACGGGTACAGCGACAGCAAGACGGTCAGGGCGCCGACGTAGAAAATCAGGATCCGGTACACCACTTGGTTGATGGCTTTGGGGATCACTTTGCGCGGCTCGCTGGCCTCGGCGGCGGTAATGCCCACCAGCTCCAGGCCACCAAACGAGAACATGATAAAGGCCATCGACATCAACAGCCCCATGCCGCCATTGGGGAAGAACCCGCCGTGACTCCACAGGTTGCTCACCGAGGCTTGTGGGCCGCCGGTGCCGCTGAACAGCAGGTAACAGCCGAGCACGATCATGCCGACAATTGCCACCACCTTGATGATCGCGAACCAGAACTCGGCTTCACCGAAGAACTTCACGTTGAGGGTGTTGATCAGGTTGACCGCGACAAAGAACACCAGCGCGCTGACCCAGGTCGGAATCTCCGGCCACCAGAACTGGATGTACTTGCCCACGGCGGTCAGTTCGGCCATGCCCACCAGCACGTAGAGCACCCAGTAGTTCCAGCCGGCCAGGAAGCCTGCGTAGCCGCCCCAGTATTTGTGTGCGAAGTGGCTGAAGGAGCCGGCCACCGGCTCTTCGACGATCATCTCGCCGAGCTGGCGCATGATCAGGAAGGCGATGAAACCGGCGATCGCGTACCCCAGGATCATCGACGGGCCCGCCGACTTGAGCACCCCGGCCGAGCCGAGGAACAACCCCGTGCCAATCGCCCCTCCCAAGGCAATCAGCTGAATATGCCGGTTCTTCAGGCCACGCTTGAGGCCTACCGGGTTAACCATGTCATCCGCCATTAACATTCCCTTCTACTTGTTTTTCTCAGGGTTGATTGCACGCCGCACCCGCCCCTCAAAGTACTGAGGGGTCAGATATTACTCTGCGTAAACTTTTCGTAATACAGCTGAACGCCAACAAGTGCCTGATCCAGCAGCCATTGTTGGATGGATTCGACCATCGGAGGGGGGCCGCACACGTACATATCCGCCGATTGGTCCCGCAATTCGGCCAGGTCGAAATGCTCGGTGAGGTAACCGCGCTTGCCGGGCCACTCGGGCGACGGGTCACTCAGCACTTGGGTGTATCGAAAACCCGGGAGTTTCGACGCGTAGGCTTCAATGCGTGTTGCCTCGCACAGATCCTCGGCGCCACGTACGCCGTAGTACAGGTGCACCGGCTGCTCACAACCGTTGGCCGCCAGTTCATCGAGCATGCCCAGCAACGCCGACAACCCGGTGCCGCCGGCCACCAGCACCAGCGGCTGGGTGACATGCCGCAGGTAAAACGCGCCCAACGGTGCTTCCATCAGCACTTCATCACCGACCTGGCAGCGCTCACGCAGGTAGTTGCTCATGACGCCATCGGGCAGCAGGCGCACCAGAAACTGCAGCGGGTTACCCGGCCGGTTGGCGAAGGAGTACGAGCGCCAGCTGTCGGTGCCGGGCACCGACAAGCGAGCGTACTGGCCCGGCAGGAAGTCCAGCGGCGCCTCCACCTGCACGTGCAAAATGGCCGTGCTGGCCGAGACCAACTGCACCGCACTCACGGTGCCGCGCACCTGCACCGGCCCCGGCGCATTGCACAGGCTCGAATCGAAATCGAAGTAAAACGTTGCATCGGACTTCACGCGGGTCTGGCAGCTGAGCATTTTACGTTGCTGCAGGTCGAGGCTGGAGAGCGCTTCCTCGTCGACATAATCCTGGCTGTAGTCGCCCGACTCGCAACGGCCCTGGCAGGTGCCGCACACGCCTTCACGGCAATCCAGCGGGATCTTGATGCCGTTGCGCAGGGCCGCGTCCAACAGGATTTCGTTGGCGCCCACCGGGAAAAACAGGGTTTTGCCGTCGGCAAAGCTGAAGGCTACTTTGTGATTCATCCGCATAACTCCGCGTATCTGATGTGATGGCTGACGAGTGAGCTTTTGTGGCGAGCGGGCCTGCTGTGGCGAGCGGGCTTGCTGTGGCGAGCGGGCTTGCCCCGCGTTGGGCTGCGAAGCGGCCCCAATTAAAGTCACCGCATTTTTTGCGTCAAACCGCAGTGGCTGGACCAGGGGCCGCTTCGCGCCCCAACGCGGGGCAAGCCCGCTCGCCACAACAAGCCCAGGCATGGTCAAAGGTGATAAAAATCCAGCACCGAATTGATGGTGTCGTTGAGCAGCAGGGCGTGCTTGCGGGTGATCAGCCAGCTGTCGCCATGGGCTTTGAGGCTGTAGGTGGCGCTGCCATAGAACTGCTCCGACATGGCCAGCCGATAGAACAGCGTGTGCCAGTTCAACTTCACTTCCAGCAGCCCGCCGGTTGCTCGGCAATCCGCACGTTATTGATCAGGTGCAAGGTGCGCGGCATTGGCGTGGCTGACGCCGCCTTGCCGGTGCGCAGGCGGAACACGCGGTCTTCCAGGCCCGAACGGTTGGCGTAATAGATCAACGACATCTCGCGCTTGGGGTCGCGGGTGTAGACGTGTTCCGAGTCCCATTGCGGCAGGTGGAACTCACTCTGCGGGTCGAACAGCTGCACATAGGCGTCCCAGTCCTGGGCGTCGCACAGTTCGGATTTACGGTAGAAAAACTGCTCGATCTGGTACTGCAATTGCGCATTCATCACTTCACCTCCCGCAGCTTCAGCGCGTGTTGGTCCAGGCCGTTAAGCAGGAACTGCTGCCAATTGCGGTGCTGGTTGACGTACAGGCCTTCATGGGTGAATTCGGTGCCGGTCATCGCCGGTTGGATGCCGATGGCTTCGCTGTTCGGCGTGGGCCCGGTTTCCCAGCGGTGGCTGCCGCGCGAGATGTCGCTCCAGCGTTCCAGGCGGCCCTGGAAACCACGCTGGGCTTCGCGAAATTCCACCAGGTCATCCGGCGTGCCCATGCCGGACACGTTGAAGAAGTCCTCAAACTGGCGGATACGGTTTTCGCGGTCGGCATCCGACTCGTTCTTCACGCCCAGGCACTGGCTGATGATTTCGGTCTTGTTCCACGCCACCGGGCGGATGATGCGCAGCTGCGAGCTGATCTGGTCGAGGAAGAACAGGCTCGGGTAGATGTTCAGGTTGCGCAGGCGGTGCATCATCCACTCGGCCTTCTGCTGGCCGTGCTCTTGCACCAGGCGCGGCATGATGGTGGCGTAGCCGGACCGCACACTTGGGTTGGGCATGTCGCTGAACAACAGGCTGTGGCCATTGTTGAAGGCGAACCAACCGTCGTCGGTGTTGGCATCGCCCGCGCCGAGTTTGCTGTAGTCCAGCGTGCTGGCGGAGCCGCTGCCGTTTTCGGTGTTCACCTGCTGGCGATGCTGCACCGTGGCCACGTAGTTGTAGTGCACGGTGCTGACGTGATAACCGTCGAGGCCGTTTTCGTTCTGCAGTTTCCAGTTGCCGTCGTAGGTGTAGGCGGATTTGCCCGGCAGCACTTCCAGCTCACCGGTGGCAGACTGCGCGACCATCATGTCGAAGAACACTTTGGCGTCGCCGAGAAAGTCCTCCAGGCTGTCGCGGCCATTCACGTCCAGGCTGATAAACACAAAGCCCTTGTAGCTTTCGATGCGGGCTTTCTTCAGGCCACGCGTGGCCTTGTCGAAACCTTCCGGGTATTCCCCCGGCGCCTTGACCTTCACCAGCCGGCCGTCGCTCTTGTAGCACCAGGCGTGGAACGGGCAAGTAAAGGTGGATTGGTTGCCTTTGCCGACGCGCGTCAGCGTGGTGCCGCGGTGCTGGCAGGCGTTGATCAGCGCATTCAGTTGGCCTTCGCCATCGCGGGTGATGATCATCGGCTGGCGCCCGGCGCGCATCGTCACGAAGTCGTGGTTATTGGCCAGTTCGCTTTCGTGGCAGGCGTAGATCCAGTTCTTTTCGAAGATCAGTTCCATCTCCAGGTCGAACAGTTGCGGCTCGGTGAACATGTCCCGGGCGATGCGGAACACGGCGTCCGCCGGGCGAAAATCCAGGCAGCTTTCGATAAACGTTTTCCACTGCTCGACGCTTCTTGCACCACTCATGGGAGGCACCTTTTTTGATAGGGGCTAATCGGTGGTTCATTAGAGGCAGCGCGGCAGGGTGTGGGCTATCCGCTTAATGGGCAGAGATGGGCCGCATAGTTGGGCGCGCATCGTTGGGCAGCAAATACCCAGTTCGGTGCAGCGAGGTGACGCGATGCGCTACTGTCATACCAAGGGAACGTCGCAAAAACCTGCGGCTTATCCACATAGTCGACCGTTGCTATCCACCCCGTTGCATTACGGCGCGCGTGGCGTAGAACTTGCTGTCGATTGTCAACGACGCGCCGCCAGAGCGCGCAACCGCCTAACCGCCGTGGGTGCACCCTGATGAGTAGCCATACACGCGAAATCCATATTCAACGCTTCGACCTGGAAGGCGCCCGCAGCTGGATGTCCGGCATTTGTGGGCCACACCGCCTGGCGACGTCGACGCCGGAGCGCCTGCGCTTTCACCACAGCGCCAATGTGTTCAAGTCCCGCGCTACCACCTTGGGCGTGATCGAGTACGGCACGGACGTGACCATCGGCATCGAAGACGCCGAGCACTTCAGCAGCTACAGCCTGAGCCTGCCGTTGGTGGGCGAGCAGGAATTGAGCAAGAACGGCGAGCGGCTGAGTTCCAATCGCGACCAGGGCGTGATCCTCTCGCCCAACGAGCATCAGGTGCTGGCGATCTCCGGTGATTGCCGCAAGTTGCAGGTGGTGATCACCCGCGCGGCGATGAGTGAATCCCTGGAAGGCTTGCTGCAACGGCCGATTGAGGCACCGCTGCGCTTTGAGTCGGTGATGGACGCGGTGGAGGGGGCTTCAGCGTCGTGGTGGCGCATGGCGCGGTATTTCATTGCCGAGCTTGAGCGCAGCAGCGAGTTGTATGAGCAGGCGGCCTTTACGCGTGACCTGGAAAGCTCGTTGATCAAAGGCTTGATCCTCGCCCAGCCGAATAACTATTCAGAAGAGCTGCGCGACGTGCTGGGCGTGAAGCTGCCGCACTACCTGATTCGTGCGCGGCAGTACATCCACGACAACGCCCGCGAGGCGGTGCATCTGGAAGACCTGGAAGCGGCTGCGGGCGTGTCGCGGTTCAAGCTGTTCGATGCGTTTCGCAAGTACTTTGCGCTGTCGCCCATGGCGTACCTGAAGAAGTACCGGTTGGGCGCGGTGCGTCAGGAAATCCTTGAGCAGGGGTCTACTCGGACCATTTCCGAAATGGCCCTGGGTTGGGGCTTTACCCATTTGGGACGGTTCTCTGCGGAGTACCGCAAGCTCTTCGACGAATCCCCCAGCCAAACCCTGCAACGCAAGCGCCTGCGCAGCCTTTGAAAACAATGAAGATCAAACTGTGGGAGCTGGCTTGCCTGCGATAGCGGTGGTGAATGTTCCACCGCCATCGCAGGCAAGCCAGCTCCCACAGGGGATTTGTGGTGCGCGGGAGATCTCAGATCAACTCTTCCACCAACTGCAAACAATGACTGAGCCCCGGCGACTGATCATTCACCCGTTGGCTGAGAATGATCGGCGAGGTCGCGGTGCTTTCCACAATCGGCGTGTAGCCGATATCCGCGCGGTGCAGCACTTGCACCGACGCCGGCACCAGCGTCACGCCCATGCCGGCGCCGACCAGGCCGATGGCGGTTTGCAACTCGTTGGTCCACTGCGCCACCTTGAGGCTTAGGCCGTGGGCATCGAACAGCGCAATCACATGGTCGGCATAGCTGGGGCGCGGGTTGCCGGGGTAGAGCACAAACGGTTCGGCGGCCAATTGGGCGAGGGTCGCGGGCGCACCCAGCAGCGGGTGGCCGGCGGGCAGTACGGCGACCAGTCGATCCTCCACCAGCACACGCTGGACGATGGCCGGGTCGTCGATGCGAATGCGCCCGAAGCCCACGTCAATACGGCCGGCTTTCAGCGCTTCGACCTGCTGCAAAGTGGTCATCTCCGACAAGCCCAATTCCAGCTCCAGCACCGCATCGTTGCGCAGCCGCCGAATCAACTCCGGCAGCACGCCGTACAAGGTCGACGGCGCAAAGCCGATGCCCAGCCAGGTCTTTTCGCCCTGGCCAATGCGGCGCGTGGTGTCGCAAACCTTGCCCAGTTGCTCGAGCAGCACATTGGCGTGTTCATAGAAAAACCGCCCGGCTGCGGTCAGCCGCAGCGGTCGGCCACGTTCAAGCAGAATCACCCCCAGTTCGTCTTCCAATTGCTGGATCTGCCGACTCAACGGCGGCTGGGCGATGTGCAGGCGTTCGGCGGCGCGGGTGAAGTTCAGCGTTTCACCCAGCACCTGGAAATAGCGCAGATGACGCAGTTCCATGGCGGCTCCTTTCATACCTTGAGGGTATTGTGCGAGACCCATTCTATATTGGAAGCCACAAAAAATACGGCACAGAATCGGCTCAAACCTATAAAGAACCCCACGGGTATAGCCATGCCGATTTGCGCCATCGAGTCGATTGAAACGGTCATCGTCGACCTCCCCACCATCCGCCCGCACAAGCTGGCAATGCACACGATGCAAAACCAGACGTTGGTGATCATCCGCCTGCGCTGCGCCGACGGCATCGAGGGCATCGGTGAGGCCACCACCATCGGCGGTCTGAGCTACGGCAACGAAAGCCCTGACAGCATCAAGGTCAACATCGACCGCCACTTCGCGCCGCTGTTGATTGGCCAGGACGCGAGCAACATCAACGCGGCCATGTTGCGCCTGGAGCGCAGCATTCGTGGCAACACCTTTGCCAAGTCCGGCATCGAAAGCGCGTTGCTCGATGCGCTGGGCAAACGGCTTGACTTGCCCGTCAGCGAGCTGCTCGGTGGGCGGGTGCGGGATGCCTTGCCGGTGGCCTGGACCCTGGCCAGCGGCAACACTGCGCAGGACATTGCCGAAGCGGAAAAGATGCTCGACCTGCGCCGTCACCGCATCTTCAAATTGAAGATCGGCGCCGGTGAGGTTGGCCGCGACCTGGCCCACGTGATCGCGATCAAAAAAGCCCTGGGCGAGCGCGCCAGTGTGCGCGTTGACGTTAACCAGGCGTGGGACGAAGCCGTGGCCCTGCGTGCGTGCAAGGTGCTCGGCGACAACGGCATCGACCTGATCGAACAACCGATTTCGCGCAACAACCGCAGCGGCATGGCTCGGCTGAATCTATCGAGCCCGGCGCCGATCATGGCCGACGAGTCCATCGAGTGCGTGGAGGATGCCTTCAACCTGGCCCGCGAAGGCGCAGCCTCGGTGTTCGCGCTGAAGATCGCCAAGAACGGCGGCCCGCGCGCCGTGTTGCGCACCGCCGCCATCGCCGAAGCGGCCGGTATCGGCCTGTACGGCGGCACCATGCTCGAAGGCAGCATCGGCACCCTGGCCTCGGCGCATGCCTTCCTGACCTTGAACAAGCTGGCGTGGGACACCGAACTGTTTGGCCCGTTGCTGCTCACCGAAGACATCCTCACCGAGCCGCCGGTGTACCGCGATTTTGCGCTGCATGTCTCCACCGCGCCGGGCCTTGGCCTGGCTATCGATGAAGAGCGTCTGGCGTTCTTCCGCCGTGACAACCACTAAGAGGCGCCCGCCATGTTGTTCCACGTAAAAATGACCGTGAACCTGCCGCTGGACATGAACCCTGAGCGCGCGGCTGGCCTGAAAGCCGAAGAAAAAGCCCTGGCGCAGCGCCTGCAGCAGGAGGGCAAATGGCGCCATCTGTGGCGCATCGCCGGGCATTACGCCAACTACAGCGTGTTCGACGTCGACAGCGTGCAAGACCTGCACGACCTGCTGATGCAGCTGCCGCTTTTCCCTTACATGGCCATCGAAGTGAATGCCTTGTGCCGCCACCCTTCGTCGATCCGTGAGGACGACCGCTGAGCCTGTTTTGCACCCAATAATGACAAGATGAGGATTGCACCATGTCCATCCGACTTTCCCAGACTGCCCACGCCCAAGCGTTTCTCGAAGAAGCCAGCGGCAATCATAATGACGCTGGCAACCCGCGCGCCAAAGCGCTGATCTACCGGATCCTGCGCGACACGGTGAACATCATCGAAGACCTGGAAGTGACCCCGCAAGAGTTCTGGAAGGCGGTCAATTACCTCAATGAGCTGGGCAAACATCAGGAGGCCGGCTTACTCGCTGCCGGCTTGGGCCTGGAGCATTACCTGGATCTGCTGATGGACGCCGCCGACGAAGAAGCCGGCAAATCCGGCGGCACGCCGCGCACCATCGAAGGCCCGCTGTATGTGGCCGGGGCGCCGCTGAGCCAATACGAAGCGCGACTGGATGATGGCAAGGACGACGCGGTGCCGCTGTTTATGCGCGGGCAAGTGCGCGACACCGATGGCAAGCCATTGGCGGGTGCAATTGTGGATGTGTGGCAGGCCAATACCGGTGGCACCTATTCATGGTTTGACCCGACGCAGTCGGAGTTCAACCTGCGCCGGCGCATCGAGACCGATGCCCAGGGCAACTACCGCTTTCGCAGCATCGTGCCATCCGGCTACGGCTGCCCGCCGACCGGGCCGACTCAACAGCTGCTCGACCAACTGGGCCGCCATGGGCAGCGGCCGGCGCATATTCACTTCTTTATCTCGGCGCCGGGGCATCGGCATTTGACCACCCAGATCAACCTGTCGGACGACCCGTACCTGCACGATGACTTTGCCTATGCGACACGGGATGAGTTGATTGCGGAAATTCGCTTCAGTGACGATCAGCAACTGGCGCGGGAGTTTGGCGTGGAAGGGCGCTTTGCGCAGATTGATTTTGACTTTGAGCTGCAACGGGCTGATGCGCCGGTAGAGCAAAAACGCATGCAACGCGTGCGCGCCTTGGAAGACTGAACACGCATAAAAATGTGGGAGCTGGCTTGCCTGCGATGGCATCAACTCGGTGTATCTGATGCACCGAGGTGTCTGCATCGCAGGCAAGCCAGCTCCCACATTTGAATTGAGGTGTTGCTGCTATTTGCGCAGGACCAAGTCCAACACCTCATCCCGATCCTTGATCTTCTGCAACACAATCTCCGAGCGAATATCCATCACCCCCGCCGTGCGGTTCAGGTGGTTCACGATAAAGTCCGAAAAGTGCTTCAAATTCCGCGCCTGCACCCGCAACACATAGTTGCTCGCGCCGGTAATCACGTACGCGCTGGCCACCTCCGGCCAGCCTTGCACCTTTTTGATAAACGTCTCGTGCCAATCCTCCACGTCCTGGCGCAAGGACAGGTGCACGATGGCTTCCAGCTCGATTCCCAACTGTTCGGCATTCAGCACCGCGCGGTAGCCGCTGATGATTCCCTCGCTCTCGAGCAGGCGCAAACGGCGCAGGCAGGCGGAGGGCGACAGGGCGACTTTTTCGGCCAGTTCCTGGTTGCTGATGCGGCCATCCTGTTGCAGAAAATGCAGGAGGCGCAGGTCGGTGGCGTCGAGAATCATGCTTAGAATAAATCCGCGTGTTTTGGGGTTAAATTCGAATTTCCTACAGCTTAATTAGCCTGTTACCCACCACTTTGCACGAAAATTCTCTAAAGCTTCGTTCATTATTTGCTCCATCTTCACTTATAAAAATCAGGACAGCCCATGACCACCCGAAGCCACTGCCAAGCCCTCGACGCTCAGGACCCGCTGGCGCCACTGCGTCGTCAGTTCGCCTTGCCTGAGGGCGTGATCTACCTCGACGGCAACTCCCTCGGCGCCCGCCCGGTGGCGGCGTTGGCGCGGGCGCAGCAGGTGATCGCCCAAGAGTGGGGCAATGGCTTGATTCGCAGCTGGAACAGCGCCGGCTGGGCAGATCTGTCCCAGCGCCTGGGCAATCGCCTGGCGCCCTTGATCGGCGCGCGCGACGGCGAAGTGGTGATCACCGATACCACCTCCATCAACCTGTTCAAGGTACTCAGCGCCGCGTTGAGCGTGCAGCGCCAGCGCCAGCCGAGCCGTAAGGTGATCGTCAGCGAGGCGAGCAACTTCCCCACCGACCTGTACATCGCCGAAGGCCTGGCCGAGTTGCTGCAGCAGGGTTATTCATTGCGACTGGTGAACAGCCCCGATGAACTGCCGCAGGCTATCGACCAGGACGTGGCGGTGGTGATGCTCACCCACGTCAACTATAAAACCGGCTACATGTACGACATGCAGGCGCTCACCGCCTTGAGCCACGAATGTGGCGCGCTGAGCCTCTGGGACCTGGCGCATTCGGCGGGCGCGGTGCCCATCGACTTGCACACGGCGCGGGCCGATTACGCGATTGGCTGTACTTACAAATACCTCAATGGCGGGCCGGGTTCCCAGGCGTTTGTGTGGGTCAATCCGCTGCTGGTGGACGTGGTGCGCCAGCCCTTGTCGGGTTGGTTCGGGCATACCCGGCAGTTCGCGATGGAAGCTCAATACGCGCCGAGCGCGGGCATTGCGCGCTACCTGTGCGGCACGCAGCCGATCACTTCGCTGGCCATGGTCGAATGCGGCCTGGAGATTTTTGCCCAGACCGACATGGCCAGCCTGCGGACTAAATCCCTGGCGTTGACTGACCTGTTTATCGCGCTGGTCGAAGCCCGCTGCGCCGCCCATGGCCTGGTGCTGATTACCCCGCGCGAGCACGCCAGGCGCGGCAGCCATGTGAGCTTCGAGCACCCCGAAGGTTACGCGGTGATCCAGGCGCTGATCGCTCGGGGCGTGATTGGTGATTACCGCGAGCCGCGCATCATGCGGTTTGGTTTTACGCCGTTGTACACGAGCTTTACCGAGGTGTGGGATGCCGTGGAGATCCTCGGCGACATCCTCGACAACGGCACCTGGGACCAGCCGCAGTTCAAGGTCCGCAACAGCGTCACCTGATTCAACGCGGATTAAAAATGTGGGAGCTGGCTTGCCTGCGATAGCGTCAGTGAATTCACCACCGCTATCGCAGGCAAGCCAGCTCCCACAGGGTTCGGCACCGGCAGTAACAAATCACAATAATAAAGGGGCACACCACGTGACCACACCCGACAACGGTTTTGCAGAGATCACTCACCGCGAACTGGGCCTGCGGCGCCAGCTCACTTCCGGCCAGATGAGTATGATCGCCATCGGTGGCGCCATCGGCACCGGGCTGTTCATGGGCAGCGCCTATGCCATCGGCTATGCCGGGCCCAGCGTGCTGGTGAGCTACGCCATCGGCGCGCTGATCACCTTGCTGTTGATGGGCTGCCTGGCGGAGATGACGGTGGCGCATTCCACCTCGGGCTCATTCGGCGCGTACGCCGAGTTCTACATCAGCCCGCTGGCCGGGTTTCTGGTGCGTTACGCCTACTGGGCCGCGATTGTGCTGGCGGTGGGCGCCGAGGTCACGGCGGTGGCGATGTACATGAAGTACTGGTTTGCCAACGTGCCGGAATGGGTGTGGATCGTGTCGTTTTCCAGCGTGCTGATCCTGCTCAATGCGATCAGCGTGAAGACCTTCGGCAATTTCGAATACTGGTTCTCCACGATCAAGATCAGCGCCATCGTCGGCTTCATCATCCTTGCGGTGTACGTGGTGTTCGGCTCCGGCAACCCGGCGTACGGCGTGCAGAACTACACCGCCCACGACGGCTTTTTCCCGCATGGCTTGAGCGGCATGTGGATCGCGGTGATCGTGTCGATCTTCAGTTACTTGAGCGTGGAGATGATCGCGGTGGCCGCCGGTGAAGCCGCCGACCCGGAACAGGCAGTGAAGAAAGCCTTTCGCGCGACCATCGTGCGGCTGGTGGTGTTTTACCTGCTGACCCTGGCGCTGATGCTGGCCATCGTGCCGTGGAACCAGGCCGGTCAGACCCAGAGCCCGTTCGTCACGGTGATGCAGACCATCGGCATTCCCGGCGCCACCGGGGTAATGAATTTTGTGATTCTGATTGCGGCGCTGTCGGCGATGAACAGCCAGCTCTACATCACCACACGCATGATGTTCAGCCTCTCGCGCGCAGGCTTTGCGCCCAAGTCGATGGGCGCGTTGAGCAAGAGCGGGATTCCGCTGAATGCGTTGCTGCTGTCCAGCTCGGGCATTGCCCTGGCGACCTTGCTGAACGTGGTGTACCCGGAAAGCTCGTTTACGCTGATGATGGCGATCTCAATGTTTGGCGCGATCTTCACCTGGTTCATGATCTTCCTCACGCACCTGTTCTTCCGCCGTTATCGCAAGCGTCATGGCGGGGCGAAGTTGTCGTTCCAACTGCGCCTGTTCCCTTACAGCACGCTGCTGGGCCTGGTGTTGATGGGCGCGGTGATGATCACCACGTATTTCACCGAGGCGTTCAAGATGACGCTGGTGTTTGGCGTGCCGTTCCTGATGATTCTGTCGGCGGTGTATTACGGGTTTTTCCGCAAGGGCAGGGCGAGGGCGTCGAACAAAGCCTTGGCGTAACCGGGCAATTGTTCGAAGGAGCGCGCGCACAACAGCAGCGTGCGGCGGGCCCACTCTTCTTGCAGCGGTTGGGCTTTGAAGCGGCGCTGCAGCGGCCAGCGCTCCAGTGTCGCTTGGGGCACGATGCCCAGGCCGGCGCCGCCCGCGACCATGCGAATCAACCCATCAAAACCATCGGCGCGGATGCGGGTTTGCAGGCGAAAGCCCGCGTGCAGCGCCTGTTCCTCCAAATACACCGCCAATGCGCTGTTGGCGGCCAGGCCGACGTAGTCGTATTGCAGGCTGTCGATGAAACTCGCGGTCGTCAGCGGATGGTCGAGGGGCATGATCAGTACGAGCGGGTCGTCGCGAAACGGCAGGGTTTGCAGGCCGTGGGTGTCCACTGCGTCGGAAATGATGCCCAGGTCCGCGGTGCCCTGGCGCAAGGCCTGTGTGATGCGCAGGCTCGGCAGTTCTTGCAGGTCGATATCGAGGTTGGGGTGTTCGCGCAGAAAATCGGCAAGCAATTCCGGCAGGTATTCACTCAGGGCGGTGGTGTTGCACAGCAGGCGCACCTGGCCTTTGACGCCACTGGCGTATTCGGCGAGGTCTTGTTGCAGGTGTTCGGCTTGTTGCAGCAGCAAGCGCGCGTGGCGGGCCAGGGCTTTGCCCGCGGGTGTGGGTGTGACGCCCCGGCGGCCGCGCTCAAGAAATTCGATGCCCAATGACGCTTCCATCGCACGGATGCGCGCACTGGCGGCGGCCAGGGATAAATGGCTGCGCGCCGCGCCGGCGGTGATGTTGCCGGTGTCGAGGATGTGCAGGTAGAGGCGCAGGTCGATCAGGTCAAAGTGCATGGCCGGGGTTCTCGGGTGACTGGACGGGCCTCATCGCAGGCAAGCCAGCTCCCACATTTAGATTTGTGAACACAGTTCAAATGTGGGAGCTGGCTTGCCTGCGATAGCGATCTTAGCCTCACGCAAAACAAGAGGCTGCCTCAGTATATGGCGAATTTTCATAACCGCCTTAACGTCGCACAATCCCCCCATGACTACCTTCCTGGCGTTCTACCAAAACCTCGGCGCGGTCCTGACCCTATTGGTTATCGGCACCTTCCTGCTGGCCGGCACCGTCAAAGGCGTGATTGGCCTGGGCCTACCCACCGTGGCCATGGGCATGCTCGGCCTGGCTATGCTTCCGGCGCAGGCTGCGGCATTGCTGATCATTCCCTCAACGGTGACCAACCTCTGGCAACTGGCATTCGGCGGCCACTTGAGCGCGTTGCTCAAACGCCTGTGGCCGATGCTGGTGCTGATTTTCCTCGGCACCGGGCTCGGCACGCTGTGGCTGGGCATGGACGGCGGCCATTGGGTCGTTCGCGCGTTGGGCGGCGCGCTGCTGGTGTATGCGTTGAGTGGGTTGTTTCTGCCCACGTTCACGGTGCAGCCTCACACCGAGCGCTGGCTGGGGCCGGTGTGCGGGCTGGTCACCGGCATCATCACCTCGGCCACCGGCGTGTTCGTGATTCCCGCCGTGCCGTATCTGCAAGCCTTGGGCTTGAACCGTGATCAGTTGGTGCAGGCGCTGGGGCTGTCGTTCACCGTTTCCACCTTGGCGCTGGCGGCGGGGCTGGCGTGGCGTGGCACCCTCGGCGGCGGCGAAATCAATGCCTCCCTACTGGCCTTGGTGCCTGCGTTGTTGGGCATGTGGCTGGGCCAGGCACTGCGTCAGCGCATCAGTGCGGTGCTGTTCAAACGGGTATTTTTTATCGGCATGGCGCTGTTGGGCGGCCATTTGCTGATCAGTGGTTAAATCAAGAGTGCGGCGTTATTCGTGCGTTTGGGTCAAATGTATTTTGCCGCACTGCTGCTTATTCCAAGGGTTGAATGTCGATAGCCTGCCGGCAGATATTTTTAGCCCTCTGGATTCCTTCCCATGAAAAAAGTACTCCTGCTCAACGGCGGCAAGAAATTCGCCCATTCCGACGGCCGCTATAACGCCACCCTGCATGAAGCCGCCGTGGCGGTGCTGGACCGTGGCGGTATAGACGTCAAAGTCACCCACATCGATGAAGGCTACGACGTGGCCGAAGAGGTCGCCAAATTCCTCTGGGCCGATGTGATCATTTACCAGATGCCCGGCTGGTGGATGGGCGCGCCATGGATCGTCAAGAAGTACATCGATGAAGTCTTCACCGAAGGCCACGGCAGCCTGTATGCCAGCGATGGTCGGACCCGTTCCGACGCGTCGCAAAAGTACGGCAGCGGCGGCCTGATCCAGGGCAAGCAGTACATGTTGTCGCTGACCTGGAACGCGCCGCAGCAAGCCTTCGACGACCCGACCGATTTCTTCGAAGCCAAGGGCGTGGACGCGGTGTACTTCCCGTTCCACAAGGCCAACGAGTTCCTCGGCATGACCGGCCTGCCGACCTTCCTGTGCGTGGACGTGATGAAACGCCCGGCCATCGAGGCTGACGTGGCGCGCTATGAGCAGCATCTGGCGCAGGTGTTTAACCTGTCGGTGTAAGCTGCTACCCACCGATCAAAAAGGACAGCCTGTGAAAGCCCGATCCGATGAGTTACAGATCTTCGTCAGCGTGATTGAGTGCGGTTCGATTTCCGCCGCGGCGGAGCAGGTCGGGCAGACGCCGTCGGCGGTCAGCCGCACCTTGTCGCGCCTGGAAGCCAAGCTCGACACCACGCTGATCAACCGCACCACGCGGCGCATGGACCTGACCGAAGAGGGCAAGTACTTCTTCGAGCAGGCCAAGGTGATCCTGGCGCAGATGGATGATCTGGAAGAGCGCCTGTCGTCGCGCCAGAAAAACCCGGCCGGGCGGCTGCGCATCAACGCCGCCGTGCCCTTCATGCTGCACGGGATCGTGCCGTACATCGCCGAGTTTCGCAGCCTCTACCCGGACATCCAGCTGGAGCTGAACAGCGATGACTTGATCATCGACCTGCTGGAACAGAGCACCGACATTGCCATCCGTATCGGCGCCCTGGCCGACTCCACGTTGCATGCCCGTTCCCTTGGCTGCACGCCGCTGCATATCCTCGCCAGCCCCGACTACCTCAAGCAACACGGCACGCCGACCACGGTGGCCGAGTTGGCGGACCATACGTTGCTGGGCTTCACCCAGACCGAAACCCTTAACCATTGGCCGTTGCGCCATGTGGAAGGCGACCGTTGGCTGATCCAGCCGAGCATCGCTGCCTCCAGTGGCGAAACCCTGCGCCAGTTGGCGCTGGAAGGGCAGGGCATTTGCTGCTTGTCGAACTTCATGACGGTCGAAGACATCAATGCCGGGCGGCTGGTGCCGGTGCTGGAGGCGTTTAACAGTGGTTATCGCCAGCCGATCCACGCAGTGTTCTATCGCAACTCGCAATTGGCGTTGCGCATCCAGTGCTTCCTGGACTTCATTCAGACCAAGCTGGCGCGGTATGCCTGCTGATTCGTGACCTGTGCGCAAGATTGAATTGGGCAATACGGTCTTATTCGACAGGGATGAGTCCTCGATACTGGACCCATCACTTACCCCGTCAGGAGCACACTCCATGAATGTATTCGTTACCGGCGCAGCAGGTTTTATCGGCGGCTCCATCGCCACCGGTCTGGTCAAGGCTGGCCACACCGTTACCGGCCTGGTGCGCAGCGCCGAGCAAGCCGCTGAAATGACCGCCCTGGGCATCACCCCCGTGATCGGCACCCTGGATGACTCGGCCGTGTTGACCGAGCAGGCTTCGAAGGCCGATGCAGTTATCAACGCCGCCAGCAGCGACCATCGCGCTGCCGTGGAAACCTTGCTGGCTGCCTTGAAGGGCTCGAACAAGCCCTTCCTGCACACCAGCGGTTCGAGCATCGTTGGCGATGCGTCGGGCGGTAAGGCCAGCGATGTCATCTACTTTGAAGACAACCTGCCGGAGCCGACCGTCGACAAGGCTGCGCGCGTGGCCATCGATAACCTGATTCTGGCGGCGGCCAAAGACGGCGTGAATTCGGCGGTGATCTGCAACACCCTGATTTATGGCCACAGCCTGGGCGTGAAGCGTGACAGCGTGCAATTGCCACGGCTGCTCAAGCAGGCGCGCAAAAGTGGCGTGGTGCGCCATGTGGGCACTGGGCAGAACATCTGGTCCAACGTGCACATCGAAGACGTGGTAGCGCTGTACCTGCTGGCGCTTGAGAAGAATGTGCCGGGCACCTTCTACTTTGTGGAAAGCGGTGAAGCGGCGTTTGTCGACATGACCACTGCTATTGCCGAAGCGTTGAAGCTGGGCAAGCCGCAGGATTGGCCGTTGGCGGAGGCTGAAGCCGAGTGGGGCTATGAAATGGCCAACTATGGCCTGGGCTCTAACAGCCGCGTGCGGGGCAAGCATGCCCGTGAACTGCTGGGCTGGGCGCCGAAGCGTACGTCGGTGGTTGAGTGGATTCGCAACGAAATGGTGTGATGTTCGCTTAGCACCGCGGTGCTGCCTTCGCGGGCAAGCCCGGCTCCCACATTGACCGAGTGTTGCTTGAATGACTCGGTCAATGTGGGAGCTGGCTTGCCTGCGATGAAGGCGCCTCGGTCATTTGTTGTTACGCTTTACTGGCCCCACTCCCTGCAATTCCGTACCATTCCCCGCCTTATTCCCCGCAACGCCCTGGTACCTCATGAACCTCACTCGTCTGCGCGCCGATGCCCTGGCCGGCCTCACCACGTCCTTTGCGCTGCTGCCCGAATGCATCGCCTTTGCCCTGGTCGCCCACCTCAACCCGCTGATGGGGCTCTACGGCGCCTTTATCATTTGCACCCTCACCGCGTTATTCGGTGGCCGGCCCGGCATGGTCTCGGGGGCCGCCGGTTCCATGGCGGTGGTGATCGTCGCGCTGGTGGTGCAACACGGCGTGGAGTACTTGTTGGCCACGGTGTTGCTGGGCGGGCTGATCATGGTCGCGTTCGGCGTGTTGCGCCTGGGCAAGCTGGTGCGCATGGTGCCGCACCCGGTGATGCTCGGTTTCGTCAACGGCCTGGCGATCATCATCGCTTTAGCGCAACTGGAACATTTCAAAAGTGGCGAAAGCTGGCTCAGCGGCACGCCGTTATACGTAATGATCGGCCTGGTGGCGGTGACCATGGCGATTGTCTATTTGCTGCCGCGCCTGACGCGCGCCGTGCCGCCCGCGCTGGTGGCGATCCTCGGCGTCGGGTTGGCGGTGTACCTGCTCGGCCTGCCCACCCGCACATTGGGCGACATGGCGCACATCGCCGGTGGCCTGCCGACCTTTGCGCTGCCGCAAATTCCCTGGACCCTAGAAACCCTCGGCATCATCGCGCCCTATGCGTTCCTGATGGCGATGGTCGGCCTGCTGGAAACCCTGCTGACCTTGAACCTCACCGACGAAATCACCGAAACCCGGGGCTACCCAGACCGCGAAAGCGTGGCCCTGGGCGCGGCGAATATGGTCTCGGGCTTGTTCGGCGGCATGGGCGGTTGCGCGATGATCGGGCAAACCGTGATCAACTTGAGCTCTGGCGGGCGCGGGCGTTTCTCCGGAGTGTTTGCCGGGGTGATGATCCTGTTGTTCATTTTGTTTCTGTCGCCGCTGATCGAGCGGATTCCGCTGGCGGCGCTGGTGGGCGTGATGTTTGTGGTGTCGCAGCAGACCTTCGCCTGGGCGTCGTTGCGGGTGATCAACAAAGTGCCGGCCAATGATGTGCTGGTGATTCTGGCGGTGACGGTGATTACTGTGTTTACCGACCTGGCCACGGCCGTGCTGTGCGGCATTGTGATTGCGGCGCTGAACTTCGCCTGGCAACAGGCGCGCGAGCTGTATGCCGATGAACATCTGGAGGCCGACGGCAGCAAGCTGTACCGGCTGCATGGCACGTTGTTCTTTGCCTCGACCACGCCGTTTCTGAACCAGTTCGACCCGGCCAACGACCCGGCTCAGGTAACGCTGGATTGCCGTCACCTGAGCTTTGTTGACTATTCGGCGATTGCCGCGCTGATGACCTTGCGAGAGCGCTACAGCAAGGCCGGCAAACATCTGCGGGTGCTGCATTTGTCCGAGCGCTGCAAGAAGCTGTTAAAGCGTGCGCGCGTTCATCATGAGTAACTGATCACGGCCCGACCAGGTCTTCGAGTTCCTGGGCGCGGGTCTGGGTCATGTCCAGCACGCAGCCGGAGCCGTTGACCTGGTCGATGGTGCCGCCCGTGGCACTGCCTGCGAAGGCGCAATTGGCGTCACGGTATTTGAGCCACAGGCGCTGCACGTCCTGCAGCTTCTGCTTGCGGTCGCCTTCCTGGGCGGCCAGGGCGGTTTTATAGGCTTTGTTCAGGCGATCGTCCTGGACCTTGGTTTCCTTGACGTTGCAATTGACCATGTCGACGGTGGTGTTGGCGCTGTCCATGCATTTTTTCAGCGCCGCATTCTCGGCGGCCGAGGCGCTGCTGCAGAACGCCAGCAACAGCGCGCTGGCGGCGAAAGGAACAAGCAGAGTCTTGCGATTCATTGTCGGGATTCCTGAACGACGGTAGGGCTGCCCTCTCAGACTCGGCCCTTACGGTTGAGTTTCGGCGCGGCAAAAACTTCATGTAAGAACACCCCTCGGATTTTCATTGGCTGGCGCTGGGCATGTCCCCAAGCGACAGCACTTATCCGTGGGCGAAAATTACTTTCATAGAAATTGAAAATTTAATCGAGGAATGATTTATGAGTTTCACAACCAATTCGACGTGACCCTTTCCAAGGAGTACCGCATGGCCGCACCACTGGGCTTGGGGCTGTTGGCATACGCTGCCATCGCCATCATTGCATTGATCGTGCTGATCGCACGTTACCGACTCAACCCGTTTATCGTCATCACCTTGGTGTCCATTGGCCTGGCGCTGATGGCCGGCATGCCGGCGGACACCATCATGGGCTCGTACGAGGCGGGCGTGGGTAAAACCCTGGGGCACATTGCCCTGGTGGTGGCGCTGGGCACCATGCTCGGCAAGATGATGGCCGAGTCCGGCGGCGCCGAGCAGGTGGCGCGCACGCTGATCAACCGCTTCGGCGAGCGCAATGCGCATTGGGCTATGGTGTGTATTGCCTTCCTGGTAGGGCTGCCGCTGTTTTTCGAGGTCGGTTTTGTGTTGCTGGTGCCGATTGCCTTTACCGTGGCGCGACGTGTGGGCGTGTCGATTCTGATGGTCGGCTTGCCGATGGTCGCCGGTTTGTCGGTGGTGCATGCGCTGGTGCCGCCGCACCCGGCGGCGATGATGGCGGTGCTGGCGTATAACGCCTCGGTTGGGCAGACCGTGCTGTATGCAATTTTGATCGGTATTCCCACGGCCATCATCGCCGGCCCGCTGTACGCGAAGTTCATCGTGCCGCGCATTCACCTGCCGGCGCAGAACCCGCTGGAGCGCCAGTTTATCGAGCGCGAGCCGCGCACCCGTTTGCCCAGCTTTACCCTGACCATGGGCACCATCCTGTTGCCGGTGGTGCTGATGATGATCGGCGGCTGGGCCAATGTGATTTCTACACCCGGTACTGGCTTTAACCAGTTCCTGCTGTTTATCGGCAACTCGGTGATCGCGCTGTTGGTCGCGACGTTGGTGAGCTTCTGGACCTTGGGCCTGGCCCAGGGTTTTAACCGCGAGGCGATCCTCAAGTTCACCAACGAATGCCTGGCACCGACCGCCAGCATCACCTTGCTGGTGGGCGCGGGCGGCGGCTTGAACCGCATTTTGGTGGACGCGGGCGTCACCAACGAAATTCTCGGCCTGGCCCACGCCTTCCATCTGTCGCCGCTGGTGATGGGCTGGTTGTTTGCTGCGCTGATGCGCATCGCCACCGGCTCGGCCACCGTGGCCATGACCACGGCCTCCGGTGTGGTCGCGCCCGTCGCCATGGGCCTGGGTTATCCACACCCTGAGTTGCTGGTGCTGGCGACTGGCGCGGGTTCGGTGATCTTTTCCCACGTCAACGACGGCGGCTTCTGGCTGATCAAGGAATACTTCAATATGACGGTGATCCAGACCTTCAAGACCTGGACCGTGCTGGAGACGTTGATCTCGGTGGTCGCGTTCGGTCTGACTTACGGCCTGTCGCTTGTTTTATGAGCCTCATTTGTAATCCGGAGCCCCGATGGACATCCTCTACCAGATCCGCGCCCGCCAGGACTCCTTCAGCGCCGGCGAAGGACGTATCGCCAAGCTGATGCTCGATGACGTGGGCTTTGCCGCGTCGGCCAGCCTGGAGGAGTTGTCCCAACGCGCCGAAGTCAGCACAGCGACCTTGTCGCGGTTTGCCCGCAGCGTCGGCTGCCGCGACTTGCGCGATTTACGCTTGCAACTGGCCCAGGCCAGCGGGGTGGGCAGCCGCTTCCTGGACCCGGCGGGGTTGCCGGAGCAGTCGGCGTTTCATCGGCAGATTCTCGGCGATATCGAACTGACCTTGCGTCAGCATCTGTCGGGGTTCAACCAGGCGAGTTTTGTCGATGCCGTCAGCCTGTTGGGCAAGGCGCGGATGATTCACGCATTCGGCATGGGCGGCCCGTCGAGCCTGTGCAGTGAAGAGTTGCAAGTGCGACTGGTGCGCCTGGGTTACCCGATTGCCGCTTGCCGCGACCCGGTGATGATGCGCGTCACCGCCGCGACCTTGGGCCCTGAGCAGGCTCTGATCGTGTGCTCGCTCTCTGGCCTCACGCCCGAGTTGTTGGACGTGGTGAGGCTGGCGCGCAATTACGATGCGCCCATCGTCGCCATCACCTTGGCCGATTCACCGCTGGCGCAGCTGGCGGACGTGTTGTTGCCGCTGCAGCCGGCCGAAACCAGTTTTATCTACAAGCCCACCGCGGCGCGCTACGGAATGCTGTTGGCCATCGACCTGCTCGCCACCGAGCTGGCGCTGGTCATGCCGGACGAGAACCAGGAGCGCCTGCGCCGGATCAAGCTGGCCCTGGACGATTATCGCGGCGGCCCCGATAGCCTGCCGCTTGGAGATTGATATGAAGTACGACACGCTGATTCGCCAGGCGCTGATCATTGATGGCAGCAACACACCAGGTTATGTCGCCGATGTAGGGCTGCGTGACGGGCGTATCGAGACAATCGGCGACCTGGCGACTGCGCAGGCCGAGCATGAGATCGAGGCGCAGGGTCGTGTTCTGGCGCCGGGGTTTATTGACGTGCACACCCACGACGACACGGTGGTGATCCGCCATCCGCAGATGCTGCCCAAACTCAGCCAAGGCGTGACCACGGTGATTGTCGGCAACTGCGGCATCAGCGCCTCGCCGGTGAGTTTACGTAGTGATCCGCCGGACCCGATGAACCTGCTGGGCACGCGTGAGGCGTTCGCTTACCCGCGGTTTGCCGATTACCGCGCTGCTGTAGAAAGCGCTCATCCGGCGGTCAACGTCGCGGCGTTGATCGGCCATACGGCGCTGCGCAGCAACCATATGGACGACCTGCACCGCACCGCCACGCCGGATGAAATCGGTGCCATGCGTGTGCAGTTGCGAGCAAGTCTTGAGGCTGGCGCGCTGGGTTTATCCACAGGCCTGGCCTACGCCAGCGCGTTTAATGCCCAGACCGATGAAGTGCTGCAACTCAGTGAAGAACTGACGGCGTTTGGTGCGGTGTACACCACGCATTTGCGCAGCGAGTTCGAGCCCGTGCTGGAGGCGATGGACGAAGCGTTTTTGATCGGCCGACACGCCAAGGCACCGGTGATTATTTCCCACCTCAAGTGCGCCGGTGCGGGCAACTGGGGGCGCAGTCCGCAGCTGTTGGCGTCGCTGGAACTGGCTGCAAAAACCCACCCGGTGGGCTGTGATTGTTATCCCTATGCGGCCAGCTCTTCGACCCTGGACCTCAAGCAGGTCACCGATGCGTTTCGCATCACCATCACCTGGTCGACGCCGCACCCGGAAGTCGGCGGGCGCGACTTGCAGGATATTGCCGCCGAGTGGGACGTTTCGCTGCTGGACGCAGCACGTCGCCTGCAACCGGCGGGGGCGGTGTACTACGGAATGGATGAGGAGGATGTACGACGCATCCTCGCGCATCCGCTGTCGATGGTGGGCTCTGATGGCTTGCCGGAAGACCCGTTCCCGCATCCACGCTTGTGGGGCGCGTTTCCACGGGTGTTGGGGCATTTCAGCCGGGACGTGGGGTTGTTCCCGCTGCACACGGCGGTGCACAAGATGACCGGGCTGTCGGCGGCGCGCTTTGGCTTGGCCGAGCGTGGGGAAATTCGTCAAGGGTATTGGGCTGACCTGGTGTTGTTCGACCCATTGCGGGTACGCGACGTAGCGGACTTCAAGGCGCCACAACGCGCGGCTGAAGGCATTGACGGCGTGTGGATCAATGGTGTGTTGAGCTACAGCGAGGGGCAGGCCAATGGTCAGCGGCCAGGGCGGTTTTTGGCGCGCAATGGGGATTTGCGTGGTGGGTTTTCGACTCTATAGTGGGCGCTTTCATACACGGAGCTGTCGTCATGCACTTAGGAAAAGTCACCCCCATTCTGCGGATATTCGACGAAGTCAAAGCGTTTGAATTCTACGTCGACTTCCTCGGGTTCAAGGTCGACTGGCAGCATCGCTTCGAAGCGAATTTCCCGTTGTATCTGCAGGTGTCGTTGGGTGAGTGCGTGCTGCATTTGTCCGAGCATCATGGCGATGCGTCGCCGGGGTCAGCGGTGCGGATTCAGGCGCAAGGCGTGGACGCGTATCAGCAGCAATTGCTGGCCAAGGATTATCGGTATGCCAAGCCTGGCGTTGAAAAAACGCCGTGGGGCTCGCGGGAGATGAGCATCGGCGATCCGTTTGGTAATCGGCTGGTGTTTGTCGAGGAAGGCGAGGGCTGACAGGGCAATTGCAGGCAATAAAAAACCGCCTTAGTAGGGCGGTTTTTTATTGCAAACCCAGTGAGTGGCTGGGGTTGCTGTCTCATTGGAAGCAGTGATGTGCAACGCGGATACTACTGCTGGTTATTACGCCAGGCAAGACTTGGCGACGATCGGGACTTTTCATTTTTCACCCAAAATGCGCGGTAAAGTTTGGCAATGAATTCGCGGACCTTTCTATAGGTTTTATCGATGCCCGTCACACCTTTTACCGGGAGGTTGGTTAGTATCAGCGCCGTTCCAAGTACGTCGTTTTGTAGGTGGTTGGGTATGCGCGCGGAATAATGGACCGAACGCCACGGGCTAGTAATCCGTGCCGGATTCATGCGGGAGGAACCAAAGCCCGGCCGCCTCAAAGGAAGCAGTGATGTGCATCCCAAGGCTCACGTGTTCCGGTAAGTGCGCTGGAGGTAAGGCCCAACGCTTGGAGGGCCGAGTATGTCTAAGTTTGCACGACGTACGTGGAACCTCGTAGTGAGTGCCCTGCGTGTTTATCACGTGTGGACATTCCTGCGGGACAGCTTCGATGACCGTTAAGGTCTGAGAGGTGGAGCCGCCTCGGTTTCGGCCGAGGCGGTTTTTTGGTTTTTTAAACCCGGAAGTGGCTGACCATCTGCTGCAATTGGCTGCCCAGACGCGCCAGTTCTACGCTCGACTTGGCCGTCTCGTCGCTCGCCGTTGCGGTCTGCTCGGACACATCACGCACGTTCACAATGCTGCGGCTGATCTCTTCGGCCACGGCACTTTGCTGCTCGGCCGCGGCTGCAATCTGCTGGTTCATCGACTGGATGTTCGACACCGTACGGGTGATATTTTCCAGCGACACACCCGCTTTGCGCGTCAGCTCAACGCTGCTGTCGGTGAGGCTGCGGCTGTTGTTCATCACGGTGGCCACTTGCTGAGTGCCGTTCTGCAGGCCGGCGACCAGGCCTTCGATTTCTTCGGTGGATTTTTGTGTGCGCTGGGCCAGGCCACGCACTTCGTCGGCGACCACGGCAAAGCCGCGACCGGCTTCACCGGCACGCGCTGCTTCAATCGCGGCGTTGAGTGCCAGCAGGTTGGTTTGCTCGGCCACGGCCTTGATCACGTCCATTACGCTGCCGATCTTGTTGCTCTCTTGCTGCAGGTGCGTCATGGCGTCGGTGGAGCGTGCCACTTCAGCAGCGAGGCGTTCGATCTGGGCGATGGCCTCGGCCACCACTTTGTCGCCCGCGCGGGCTTGGCCGTCGGCGTCGGCAGCGGCCAGCGAGGCTTGCTCGGCGTTGCGTGCGACTTCCTGCACGGTAGCCGTCATTTCGTGCATCGCCGTGGCGACTTGGTCGGTCTCGATCTTCTGGCTGTTGACGCCGGCACTGGTCTGCTCGGTAACGGCCGACAGTTCTTCGGCGGCGCTGGCGATTTGGGTTACGCCGTCGCGAATACCGCTGATTAATTCACGCAGGGTGGTGCCCATGCGCTGGATGCCTTGTTGCAATACGCCCAACTCGTCACGACGGGTCACCTGGATGTTGTGGCTCAGGTCGCCGGAAGCGATGCGCTCCACCACGGCCAGGGTGTCCTGGATCGGGCGAGTGATCTGACGGGTAATCACCAGTGCAGCAATGATGCCGACCAGCAGGGCCAGCAAGGTGCTGATCAGTTGCAGGCTGCGGGCCTGGGTACTTTCGGCGTCACGGCGATTCAGTTGAATGTCGTACAGCTTGTCGCTGATGGTGACGATATCGGCGCCTTGGGTGGTCATTTCCGCACGGGCACTGACGATGTTGGCGTTGGCCGCCTTGTAACTTTGCACGGCGCTGCGATAGGCGCCGAGCGCGGTTTCCAGCGAGGTCAACGCGCTTTGTTGGCTGGCGCCGAGTGCGGCGCTGAGATTTTTCAAACCACTGATGGCTTTTTCAATCTGTGCGGCGGCGCGGGCTTCGGTCTCTGCGCTGGGATTGTAGGTGTAGCCGCGCACTTCATAGCGGCTCAACTGGAACTCTTCCTTGGCGCGCGTGACGGCCTGGTACTGGGTGAAGCGCTCCGGACTGTCGGGCATCTGCTGCACACTGGTTTCCAGCGCGTCGATCTGGGTCTTGGCGATGTCGGCCTTGTCGCCCATGACCTGGCGCGCGGCGTTACCGTTACGGTAGGCCTCGCGCATTTTGTTCAGGGACTGCTGGTACGCGGTGATGACGGCTTTCTGCTCGTTGAGCAGCTTGAGGTTTTCCGGGCTCTTGAAGCTGTCCAGCAGTTTCTGTTGCTGGGCGGCGAAGGCGTCGAGACTGGTCTGTACGTTCTGTGCCACGGCTTCGTCGCCGTTGGCCAGCATGTATTGCAGGCGCACGATGCGCAGCTTGGTCAGCGAGGCATTGAGCTGGGTGATGTCGCTCATCCAGTTGCTGCGGTCGATCAGGCCGCCCAGGCTGGTCCAGCCGGTCAGTGCCAGGATCGACGTGAGGACCAGCACCAGGCCGAAGCCCAGGCCGAGTTTGAGGTTGACGCTGATGTTGCCGAACCAGCTATTCATCGAATGCTCCGCAAGAATGATGTGTGTCTGCTGGACGGTGTTGTTGTTTGAGCCAGCCAAAGTGTGTAGGGCTGTATCGGCGCAGGCGGGGGATTCTGAAATGTTTTTAATCTGGGTGCGACAAAGGGTCGCCATCGCCGTAGAGCAATCGATTCCCTGCCGGCCCTCAGAGGCCGGGGACGGGGGGCTCATCATCGGCGGGTCTTGTGTGCTAGTCTGCTGGCCCTTTTAGTTCAGGGTCGCCACGCAAAACAGCGTTTTTCGTAACGGCCCTACAGCGGAGCCTCTTCATGTCCGAAGTTAATCTGTCCACCGACGAAACCCGCGTCAGCTACGGTATCGGCCGTCAGTTGGGCGACCAACTGCGCGACAACCCGCCACCGGGCGTGAGCATCGACGCCATCCTGGCTGGCCTGACCGACGCGTTCGCCGGCAAGCCAAGCCGCGTTGATCAAGAGCAAATGGCGGCCAGCTTCAAAGTTATCCGTGAAATTATGCAAGCCGAAGCGGCTGCCAAGGCTGAAGCCGCGGCTGGCGCTGGCCTGGCGTTCCTGGCTGAAAATGCCAAGCGTGATGGCATCACTACCCTGGCTTCCGGCCTGCAGTTTGAAGTACTGACTGCCGGTACAGGCGCCAAGCCGACCCGTGAAGACCAAGTGCGTACTCACTACCACGGCACCCTGATCGACGGCACTGTGTTCGACAGCTCCTACGAGCGCGGCCAGCCTGCAGAATTCCCGGTTGGCGGCGTGATCGCCGGCTGGACCGAAGCCCTGCAACTGATGAATGCCGGCAGCAAATGGCGTCTGTACGTGCCGAGCGAACTGGCTTACGGCGCTCAAGGCGTTGGCAGCATCCCGCCGCACAGCGTTCTGGTGTTCGACGTCGAGCTGCTCGACGTTCTGTAAGACCTGATAGCACTGGCATCGGCTTTATGTGGGAGCCGGGCTTGCCCGCGATGCAGACGACTCGGTCTGACGCCTTACCGAGTTGAGGCTATCGCAGGCAAGCCAGCTCCCACATAGGGCCTGTGTGTTGGCTCGCTCATGGATGGAACTTGCCATTGACCTCAGTCGTCGGGCGCAACGCTCGGGCATAGCAGAACAGAAACAGATTACGCACCACTTCCTTCAGCACCCCAGGTTCACTGGAACTCAGGCCATTCACGTCCAGATCGCCCTGGTCCTGCAGCTCATTCAGCGCTTCTTCTTCCAGCACTGCACAGACTTCACCGGTTTCCCGATGCAGGATTCGCAGGTATGGGTGTGGGCGGTCCAGCCAGGCATCTATCAAATAAGTCATGAGTCGTTCTCCTTGATGAGTTTCAATGAGAATAATTCTTATTCGTAGAATAGCAAGTGCCTATTGGCGGTTTCCTGGTTTTTCTGTGTGGATATTGCGCGTGATCAACGCAGAGGGCGAAACGCCATCCCGCGGCGGGCGCGGGATGGAGGCAGCAGATTCAGACTTTGCGCACAAACTCGGACTTGAGTTTCATCGGGCCGATGCCGTCGATCTTGCAATCGATATCGTGATCACCGTCGCACAGGCGGATGTTTTTGACCTTGGTGCCCACCTTGACCACCAGGGAAGTGCCTTTGACCTTGAGGTCTTTGATCACGGTAATGGTGTCGCCGTCTTGCAGGACGTTGCCTACAGAGTCTTTCTTCACGGTTTCATCACCGGCTGCTTCGGCCTCGCCATTGGTGGACCACTCATGGGCGCATTCCGGGCAGATCAGCTGGGCGCCATCTTCGTAGGTGTATTCAGAATTGCATTTTGGGCAGGGTGGCAACGTGCTCACTAAAGCTCCTTGAAAGTCAGGAATGGCTAAAGTCGCACATTATATAGGGATTTGAAGCGCGAGCGGGTAGTGGTTGGCAATGGGATCTAGATGTGGGAGCGGGCTTGCTCGCGAAGGCGGCGGATCAGCTGGATATTTCTCACAGATCCACCGCCTTCGCGAGCAAGCCCGCTCCCACACAAGCCCACTGCATCAATCGTCGTCAGTGCGTACGGGCGACCGCGAATTCACTCAGCTCGACCAGGGCGTCCCGGTATTCGCTGGCAGGCAGGGCTTCAAGGCACTTGATGGCGCGGGCGACGTAGTCACGCGCCAGTTGCGCGGTGTACTCCAGAGAGCCCGAGGCTTCCACGGCTGCGCGGATGGCCTCCAGGTCTTCGATGCCGCCTTTCTGGATCGCCTTGCGCACCAGGGCAGCCTGTTCCGGCGTGCCTTCGCGCATGGTGTAGATCAGCGGCAAGGTCGGCTTGCCCTCGGCCAGGTCGTCACCGACGTTCTTGCCCAGGGTTTCGGCGTCGCCCTTGTAATCGAGCAGGTCGTCCACCAACTGGAACGCCACGCCCAAGTGATCACCAAAGGTGCGCAGGGCTTCGGCCTGTTCGGCAGTGGCGCCGCACAGGGCGGCAGCACTGTGAGTGGAGGCTTCGAAGAGCATCGCGGTTTTGCCGCGGATCACTTCCATGTAGGTTTCTTCGGTGGTGCTGGCGTCGCGGATCTTCGACAGCTGCAACACTTCGCCTTCGGCGATGATGCGCGTGGCTTGTGAAAGAATCTTCATCACCGGCATCGAGCCCAGTTCGACCATCATTTCGAACGAGCGCGAGTACAGAAAATCGCCGACCAACACGCTGGGGGCGTTGCCCCACATGGCATTGGCGGTCTCACGGCCACGGCGCATGCCGGACATGTCGACTACGTCGTCATGCAGCAGGGTGGCGGTGTGCAGGAATTCGATGGTGGCGGCCAGCAGGCGCAGGTCATCGCCTTCGCGGCCCAGGGCCTTGCCACACAGCAACACTAATAAAGGACGCAGGCGTTTGCCGCCCGCCGACGTAATGTAGTCGCCAATTTTGGAGACCAGCGGCACTTTAGAAGTCAGCTGCTGCTTGATGATGCCGTCGACGGCGCTAAAATCGTCCGCGACCGCGCGGTAGAAAGCTTGGGGTTGCATCAGCGACAGTCGCTCCAGAAGGGTTGCGCGGCATGCTAGGACCCTCACCCCCGGGTGTCAAGGCGCGATAGACGGCCTCTTGCAACGCTCCGTTGCCTTGCGTACAATCGCGCACCCTGAACTTCCTGGGCAGCACCTGCCTTACGCAATTGCATTCGGGACGTCCATCCCATGCAGCCATGCCAGCCAATACCTCTTCTTATAAAGCGCTGGGTGAGCAGGATTATCGGAGAAATACCATGTCGTACGCAGTAATTGTTACTGGTGGCAAGCAATACAAGGTCGCCCCAGGTGAATACCTGAAGATCGAAAAACTGGAAGTCGCCACTGGCGAATCCGTTACCTTTGATCGCGTTCTGTTGGTCGCCAATGGCGATGACGTGAACATCGGCGCTCCAGTTGTTGCTGGCGCTACCGTTGTGGCTGAAGTGATCTCCCAAGGTCGTCACGATAAAGTCCGCATCATCAAGTTCCGTCGTCGTAAGCACCACATGAAGCGTATGGGCCACCGCCAGTGGTACACCGAGATCAAAATCACCGGTATTCAGGCTTAATTTCAGCCTAATTCCTCACTAGGAGAATTGACTCATGGCACACAAAAAAGCTGGTGGTAGTACCCGTAACGGTCGCGACTCAGAAGCCAAACGCCTTGGCGTGAAGATGTATGGCGGCCAGAAAATCATTCCGGGCAACATCATCGTGCGTCAGCGCGGCACCCAATTCCACGCCGGTTACGGTGTTGGCATGGGTAAAGATCACACCCTCTTCGCTAAAATCGAAGGCGTGATCAAGTTTGAAGTAAAAGGCGCTTTCAACCGCCGTTACGTGAGCGTTGTCGCCGCTTAATTGCGCGATCGCTGGAAAAGCCCTGTCTCGCGACGGGGCTTTTTCGTTTGTGGAGTGAGTCTCTTGCAAAGCTGTTTGTAATGAGCTCAGGCGCTGGATACGCGGTCATTGTTTGAGGTCGCTGCGCTCATTTTTGCAAGAGTCTTATGTCTTGGTTTCTTAAGCTCGTCCATGCGACGAGAGGCGTTTTGTTATGAAGTTCGTTGATGAAGTTTCCATCCGAGTAAAAGCAGGCGACGGCGGTAACGGTTGCATGAGTTTCCGTCGCGAAAAATTCATCGAAAACGGTGGCCCCAACGGTGGTGACGGCGGTGACGGCGGTTCCATCTACATGATGGCCGACGAAAACCTCAACACCCTGGTCGACTACCGTTACACCCGGCACTTCGATGCCGAGCGTGGCTCCAACGGCGGCAGCACCGACTGCACCGGTAAAAAAGGCGAAGACCTGGTACTGCGCGTACCGGTCGGCACCACGATCATCGACTCGGCCACCCAGGAAGTGATTGGCGACCTGACCAAGGCCGGCCAGAAACTGATGGTTGTGCAGGGCGGCTGGCACGGTCTGGGTAACACCCGATTCAAGTCCAGTACCAACCGTGCACCACGCCAGACCACGCCGGGCAAGCCGGGCGAGCAGCGTGACCTCAAGCTGGAAATGAAAGTACTGGCAGACGTCGGCCTGTTGGGCCTGCCGAATGCCGGCAAAAGTACCTTCATCCGCTCGGTCTCGGCCGCCAAGCCGAAAGTCGCCGACTACCCGTTCACCACCCTGGTGCCAAACCTGGGCGTGGTCAGCGTGGACCGCTGGAAAAGCTTCGTGATCGCCGACATTCCAGGCTTGATCGAAGGTGCTTCCGATGGCGCCGGCCTGGGGATTCGCTTCCTCAAGCACTTGTCGCGTACCCGTTTGCTGCTGCACCTCGTCGACATGGCGCCGCTGGATGACACCAGCGCTCCGGACGCCGCCGAAGTGATCGTCAGCGAACTGACCAAGTTCAGCCCGGCCCTGGCCGAGCGCGATCGTTGGTTGGTGCTCAACAAGTGCGACCAGATCCTGGAAGAAGAGCACGAAGAGCGCGTCAAGGAAATCGTCGACCGCCTGGAGTGGGAAGGTCCGGTCTACGTGATCTCGGCCATCGCCAAAGAAGGCACCGAACGCCTGACCCGCGACATCATGCGCTACCTGGAAGACCGCGCCGACCGCCTGGCGGCCGACCCGGTATTCAAGGCCGAACTCGCTGAGCTCGATCAACAGATCGAAGACGAAGCCCGTGCCCAGCTGCAAGCCCTGGATGACCAGCGTGCCCTGCGCCGCAGCGGCGTGAAGTCGGTCCATGACATCGGCGACGATGATTGGGACGAAGAAGACGTGGATGATGAAGACGGTCCGGAAATCATTTACGTGCGCGACTGATTCGTTGCAGTAAACTTAAGCGCCGCTCACTCGAGCGGCGTTTTGGTATCTGGGTATACGAGCAGTCACTAAAGTAGTCACGAATAACGTTATGGGCCGCGCTGGGTCGCGCAGCCCTCAATCTAAGGTTGAAGATGATGCGGAGCAAAGTGACAGGTGCGCAGCGCTGGGTCGTAAAGATCGGAAGTGCGCTGCTGACGGCGGATGGCAAAGGTCTGGATCGCGCAGCCATGAGCGTCTGGGTCGAGCAGATGGTGGCCTTGCATGAGGCCGGTGTCGAGTTGGTGCTGGTGTCGTCCGGGGCTGTGGCCGCCGGCATGAGCCGCCTCGGCTGGACCGCGCGACCCAGCGCGATGCACGAGCTGCAAGCCGCCGCTGCCATTGGCCAGATGGGCCTGGTGCAAGCCTGGGAATCCAGCTTTGCCGAGCATGGCCGCCACACGGCGCAGATCCTGCTGACCCACGACGACCTGTCCGACCGCAAGCGCTACCTCAACGCCCGCAGCACCCTGCGCGCGCTGGTCGAGCTCAAAGTGATCCCGGTGATCAACGAGAATGACACGGTGGTCACCGACGAAATTCGCTTCGGCGACAACGACACCCTGGCCGCGCTGGTGGCCAACCTGGTGGAGGCCGACCTGCTGGTGATCCTCACCGACCGCGACGGCATGTTCGACGCCGACCCGCGCAACAACCCCGATGCCCAACTGATCTACGAAGCCCGCGCCGATGACCCGGCGCTGGATGCCGTGGCCGGCAGCGTCGGCGGCGCGCTGGGCCGTGGCGGCATGCAGACCAAGCTGCGTGCTGCACGCCTGGCCGCGCGCTCCGGTGCGCATACCATCATCGTTGGCGGGCGCCTGGAGCGTGTGCTGGACCGTCTCAAGGCCGGTGAGCGCATTGGCACGTTGCTGTCGCCGGAACGCGGCATGCTGGCGGCGCGCAAGCAGTGGCTGGCCGGGCACCTGCAAACCCGTGGCACGCTGGTGCTGGACGATGGTGCCGTGTCGGCGCTGTCCCAAGGCAACAAGAGCCTGCTGCCAGTGGGCGTCAAATTGGTGCAGGGCAGCTTCCGCCGTGGCGAGATGGTGGTGTGTGTGGCGCCCGACGGTCGTGAGATCGCCCGTGGCCTGGCCAACTACAGCGCCCTTGAAGCGCAGAAAATCATTGGACAATCGTCTGACGCGATTGTCGGACTATTAGGTTACATGGCCGAACCCGAACTGGTTCACCGCGATAACCTGATCCTGGTCTAAATAAAGGGAATACACGATGCGCGTCATGAACGGAGTACTCGGCCTGTTGCTGGCTCTGCCGCTGCTGGCCTCGGCTGAAGAAATTGGCCAGGTGTCGACGGTGTTCAAATTTGTCGGGCCTAACGACCGGATCGTGGTCGAGGCGTTTGATGATCCCAAGGTTGATGGCGTGACCTGCTACCTGTCGCGCGCCAAGACGGGCGGCGTCAAAGGCGGCCTGGGCCTGGCCGAGGACCGCGCCGAAGCCTCGATAGCCTGCCGCCAGGTTGGCCCGATTCATTTCAACGGTGAGCTCAAGGATGGCGACGAAGTGTTCAAGGAACGCACCTCGCTGGTGTTCAAGACCATGCAGGTGGTGCGCTTCCTCGACAAGAAGCGCAATACCCTGGTTTACCTGGTCTACAGCGATCGTTTGATCGAAGGCAGCCCGCAAAACGCAGTCACGGCGATTCCGATTTTGCCGTGGCCGACCGCTCAGTAACCGGTGGGCGAGTTTTGTAATCGGCGTCTATGATTGCAGGCTTGCAGTCTGTAATCTCGAACGGCCGCAACGCGAAGAACATGGGATATCTGGAGTTCGTCATGAGTGCTTTCCACGACCTGAAACTCAAAGCTTTGGACGGTCAAGAGCTACCGCTGGCGCCCTTCAAGGGGCAAGTTGTGCTGGTGGTGAATGTGGCCTCCAAATGTGGCTTGACCCCGCAATACGCGGCGTTGGAAAACCTCTATCAGCAGTACAAGGGCCAGGGATTTACCGTATTGGGCCTGCCGTGCAACCAGTTTGCAGGCCAGGAACCGGGTACCGAGGAAGAAATCCAGGCGTTCTGCAACGTGAACTACGGCGTGACCTTCCCATTGGGCAGCAAGCTCGACGTCAACGGCCACGATCGCCACCAGTTGTACCGCTTACTGGCGGGCGAGGGCGCCGAGTTTCCCGGGGATATCACTTGGAACTTCGAGAAATTCCTGCTCGGCAAGGACGGCCGGGTGCTGGCTCGATTCTCGCCGCGTACCGCGCCAGATGATCCGACGATCGTGCAGGCCATCGAAAAAGCCCTGAGCTGAACGCTGCCAGAGGCTTTATCGGCAAGCGCGCTCCTTGTAGCGAGCGCTCTTGTAATGACGAGCCGGCTTGTCGTGGCGAGCGGGCTTGTTGTGGCGAGCGGGCTTGCCCCGCGTTGGGCTGCGAAGCAGCCCCAAAACCCACACCGCATTAAGCCGATAACCGCGTTGGCTTCAAACAGGGCCGCTGCGCCGCCCAACCCGAGTCAAGCCCGCTCGCCACAGGTTCGTGGTGATTCACCTCCTGACTTTTACCCCTTAATCACCCAAATCAATAGTGCTTTCAGGCGCTGCGCACTGCCCATATTATCCGCATCATAAATACCTTTTCCGCGGAGTGCTCCCATGCCTGTCCAAGCCTTGTTCAAACCTTTCCAGCTCGGTGCACTGCAACTGTCGACCCGCGTGGTCATGGCGCCCATGACCCGTTCGTTTTCGCCGGGTGGCGTGCCCAATGCCAAGGTCATCGAATACTACCGCCGCCGCGCCGCCGCCGGCGTGGGCCTGATCATCACCGAAGGCACCGTGGTCGGTCATCAGGCCTCCAACGGTTACCCGAACGTTCCGCATTTTTACGGTGAGGCCGCGCTGGCCGGCTGGGAAGAAGTGGTCGACGCCGTACACGCCGAAGGCGGCAAGATCGTGCCGCAACTGTGGCACGTGGGCAGCGTGCGCCGTATCGGCACCGAGCCTGACGCCAGCGTACCGGCCTACGGCCCGATGGAAAAACTCAAGGACGGCAATGTGGTCGTCCACGGCATGACTACCCAGGACATCCAGGACGTGATCAATGCCTTCGCCCAAGCCGCCAAGGATGCCCAGCGCATCGGCATGGACGGCGTAGAGATCCACGGCGCCCACGGTTACCTGGTTGATCAGTTCTTCTGGGAAGGCACCAACCAGCGCACCGACGAATACGGTGGCAGTCTGGCCAACCGTTCGCGGTTTGCCATCGAATTGATCCAGGCCACCCGCGCCGCCGTAGGCCCGGACTTCCCGATCATCCTGCGTTTCTCGCAGTGGAAGCAGCAGGACTACACTGCGCGCCTGGTGCAAACACCCGAGGCGCTGGGTGAGTTCCTCAAGCCGTTGTCCGACGCGGGTGTGGATATTTTCCACTGCTCAACCCGTCGTTTCTGGGAGCCGGAATTCGAAGGTTCCGACCTCAACCTGGCCGGTTGGACGCGCCAGCTCACCGGCAAGCCGACCATCACCGTTGGCAGCGTCGGCCTGGACGGCGAGTTCCTGCAGTTCATGGTCAACACCGACAAGGTCGCGCAGCCGGCCAGCCTGGAAAAGCTGCTGGAGCGCCTCAACAACGATGAGTTCGACCTGGTCGCCGTGGGCCGTGCCTTGCTGGTGGACCCGGATTGGGCGGTGAAGGTGCGCGAGGGGCGCGAGGGCGACATCCTGCCGTTCAGTCGTGAGGCGTTGACGACCCTGGTGTAAGAGGCGAAAGGGCGGGCACCGGGTGTCCGTCCTTGCACACTCCGCGTAACTGGCGTTCGAACTGTTCGATAATCGCCGGCCAGCCCTGGCGGCTCGCATGTTGGCGAGCATTCAGGCGCATGCGGCGCAGGCTCTCTGCATCTTCCAGCAACCAATTGGCGGCATCGCAAAACGCAGCCTCATCCCCCGGCATCGCCAGCACGCCGTTGTAGCCATGGCGGATATGCTGGGTTGCGGCCGCCTGGTCGTAGGCCACCACCCCCAATCCCGAGGCCATCGCCTCCAGCACCACGTTGCCGAAGGTTTCAGTCAGGCTGGGGAACAGGAACACATCGCCTGAGGCGTAATGCCGGGCCAGTTCTTCACCGCGCAGGGTGCCGCAGAAAATCGCCTCCGGCAGTTCCTTTTCCAGCATCGTGCGTTGTGGGCCATCGCCGACGATGATCAGTTTCATCTGGCGCAACGGATAGGTGTCTTGCAAGGTTTCAAAGCAGCGCTTGAGCAACCCCAGGTTTTTCTCCTGCGCCAGTCGACCTACGTGCAGCACGGCGATCTGCTCAGCGTTCAATGCCCAACTTTCCCGCAACGCGTGGTCGCGTTTCGCCGGGTGGAACAACTGGCTGTCGACCCCGCGCGCCAACATTCCCAGGCGCTCGAAATTCCGCCGCTCTAGCTCCAGGCGCTGACTGGTGCTGGGGACCAGCGTCAGCGTCGAGCGGTTATGGAACCAGCGCAAATAGTGCGTGACCATGCGGCTGAGCAGGCTCAAACCGTATTGGTTCGAGTACTGCTGGAAGTTGGTGTGAAAGCCACTGACCACGCTGATGCCCAGGCGCCGTGCTGCGCGCAACGCCGACAAGCCCAAGGGGCCTTCGGTGGCGATGTAGAGCACGTCGGGACGCTGACGGGTCCAGCGGCGCAGCAACTTATGCATCGACGACTGGCCCCATTGCAGGCCGGGGTAGCCCGGCAGCGGCCAGCCGCGGCACAGCAGCAGCGCGTCATCGCTGGGGCGGCTTTGATCGCTGCCCTGGCGTGGGCGCACCAACTCGACCTGATGGCCGCGCGCGCGCAAACCTTCACACAGGCGGCCAAGGGTATTGGCCACCCCGTTGATCTCTGGCGGGAAGGTTTCGGTGATCAGGGTGATGTGAAGCGAAGCTGTCGTCATGACCCACAGTGTCACCGTGGGCCATGTCGTCATTGTGTCATTGGCATGATGGATTTATGACCGGGTCACTTTCTGCATTGCCATCGCCTCGGCGCCTTGCTCGCGCACCCAGAACAGCGTGGCCCCGGCCACCGCCGCTGGCATCATCAGCAGGTTGACCACAGGCACCAGCAGCACCAGGTAGACAATGCCGCCGAAGCTCATGCTCTGCCAGCGCTTCTTGCGCAGCCAGGCGAGCATCTCGTTCCAGCCCAGCTTGTGGTTGTCTGCCGGGTAGTCGATGTACTGGATCGCCATCATCCACACGCCGAACAGCAGCCACAACGGCGCGGCGATCAGGTTGACCACCGGAATGAACGACAGGATAAACAGGCCGATGGCGCGTGGCAGGAAGTAGCCCAGCTTGCGCATTTCCCGCGCCAGCGTGCGGGGCACCATCGCCACCAGTTCGCCCCAGCTGAACGGCGGGAAGTCGTCGGTGCCGCGCACCACCACTTCAACTTTCTCTGCGAGAAAACCGTTGAAGGGCGCCGCGATGATATTCGCCAGCATGGTGAAGGTGAAAAACACCATCAGCACCACCAGCACCACAAACAGCGGCCACAGGATGTAACTGAGGAAACTCAACCAGCCCGGCAGCGTCGGCATCAAGGTGTCGACCCACAGGCTGAACTGATGGCCGGCGAAGTAGATCAAACCGACGAACAGCACCAGGTTGATCGCCAGCGGCAGCACTACAAACAGGCGCAGGCCTGGGCTCAATACCAGTTTGAGGCCTTCGCGCAGGTATTGCGGGCCGGAAAGAGCAGGGGCGGGCATGGAGAACTCCGAGCAGGATGACAAACGCGCCGACCTTACCGCCTTTGCACCTTGGGCGAAAGCAGCGACATCACAGGTAACATCTAAGCACAATGGCGTCGATTAATCGGGTGGCAGGGATAGAGACCACCTATGAGCTGGATTGTTATTCCGTATTTCCTTAATCTTGCCCCCCTCGATACGCTGCACCCATTATTTTTCAGGACCGGCGAGTTCAAGCCTTCCCCAAGTGCTTCGCGGTCCTTTTTTATTCCAGCCGTTCTGTAGTCCGGACGGTCGATAGGAGTGAGTCATGTCTGATACCCGTCATTCGCGAGTGATTATTCTCGGTTCCGGCCCTGCCGGTTACAGCGCTGCCGTTTACGCTGCCCGGGCCAACCTCAAGCCGCTGCTGATCACCGGCATGCAGGCGGGCGGTCAGTTGACCACCACCACTGAAGTCGACAACTGGCCGGGCGACGTCCATGGCCTGACCGGCCCGGTGCTGATGGAGCGTATGAAAGAACACGCCGAGCGCTTTGAAACCGAGATCGTTTTCGACCATATCAACCAGGTCGACTTCTCGAAAAAGCCTTACAGCCTGACCGGCGACAGCGGTGTGTACACCTGTGACGCGCTGATCATCGCCACTGGCGCCAGCGCCCGTTACCTGGGCCTGCCGTCGGAAGAAGCGTTCATGGGCAAAGGCGTATCTGCCTGCGCGACCTGCGACGGTTTCTTCTACCGCAACAAGCCTGTTGCCGTGGTCGGTGGTGGCAACACCGCCGTCGAAGAGGCGCTGTACCTGGCCAACATCGCCAGCACCGTGACCCTGGTTCACCGCCGCGAGACCTTCCGCGCCGAGAAGATCCTGATCGACAAGCTGCACGCCCGTGTCGCTGAAGGCAAGATCATCCTCAAGCTCAACGCCACCCTGGACGAAGTCCTGGGCGACAACATGGGCGTGACCGGCGCTCGCCTGAAAAACAACGACGGCAGCTTCGACGAGCTGAAAGTCGACGGCGTGTTCATCGCGATCGGCCACACCCCGAACACCTCGCTGTTCGAAGGCGTGCTCGAGGCCAAAGACGGTTACCTGGTGGTGCAAGGCGGCCGTGAAGGCAATGCCACCGCGACCAACATCGAAGGCATCTTTGCTGCCGGTGACGTGGCTGACCACGTCTATCGCCAGGCCATCACCTCGGCCGGCGCCGGCTGCATGGCGGCCCTGGACGCCGAGCGTTACCTCGACGGTTTGAAGGACGCTTCGTTCTAAACCCGTTGAAATGAAAAAACCGGCTGCGAGGCCGGTTTTTTATGCGCGCGATGTATGCCGCACTGCAGTCCAGAAGTGTTAACCCAATCACTGTGGGAGCTGGCTTGCCTGCGATAGCGGCGTTGGCTGACACTCCGCTATCGCAGGCAAGCCAGCTCCCACATTAAACCGGGTTATCCAATTGAATCAGCGGCGGGTCAGTGGCTGCTGAGTGAACTTCACACCCGCCAACCCATGCTTGATCAACGCACGAATATTGCCGTGGTCACTGCCCTCAGGCGTAGCCACCACCGAACGGTAATGCTCACCAAACGCCAGCAGCGCTTCCTGATCGCTCAAGCCTTCCAACAGCGCCAGACCCAGCGTCTTGCAAGACCCTTCGTTCTGCCCGGCAGCGTTTTCCACGTTGCCATTGGTGAAGGCTTGCGGCTGGTAGTCGTAACCGGCAGCGACAAAAGCCAAGGTATCGGCAAAAACGTGTTCGCCGCTGTTGAGGCTGGCGCGCAGGGTGTTCAAATCAGTCATGGGTTTTTCCTTGGGCAAATGCCGCCTGTTGCTCGGCATTGGCTTCTTTCTGGTATTGGGCTTTCCACTCGGCGTACGGCATGCCGTACACCACTTCACGGGCGTCATCGAGGCTCAGCTCGATGTGGCGCTTGTCGGCCTCGGCCTTGTACCACTTGGACAAGCAGTTACGGCAGAAGCCCGAAAGGTTCATCAGGTCGATGTTCTGTACATCCTTGCGGCTGTCCAGGTGTGCCACCAGCCGGCGGAAGGCGGCGGCTTCGAGTTCGAGGCGTTGTTGATCGTTCATGGTGGTCTCTTTGAGACAGCTTCAAGCGGGCAAGCTTCAAGCTGCAAGTTGGAGTGTGGTCGGCCTTTAGCTTATCGCTTGCCGCTAACGGCTTGCAGCCAGCGTTATCGACACCGACTCGGCAAAGCGCAGCGCGTGAGGCTTGTCCACTTCGACTTCGGCGTACAGCACCGACTCGTTGCTCATCACCAGGTCCAGCAGCTCCTGGGTCAGGCGCTCGAGCAGGGCGAAGCGGTTGCCTTCGACGTGGGCGATGATGGCCTTGGTGATGGTGCGGTAGTTCAACGCGTGGTCGATGTCGTTGTCGCGCACGGCTTCCTGGGCGGCATACAGGATGGTCAGGTTGATCAGCACGTCCTGCTTGTTGAGGATTTCGTCCTCGTTGATGCCGATAAAGGTGCGCAGGCACAGGTCCTTGACCCGGATGCGCGCCATGCCTGGTTGAAGTTGTGGCATTGCTACTTGCTCCGTCCAATCAGTTGCAGGAACTCCATGCGCGTGGTGTTCGACTCGCGGAAGGCGCCGAGCATCACCGAGGTGTTCATGGTTGAATTCTGTTTTTCCACACCGCGCATCATCATGCACATGTGCTTGGCTTCGATCACCACCGCCACGCCGGCGGCCTGAGTGACCTGCTGAATCGCGTCGGCAATTTGCCGCGTGAGGTTTTCCTGGATCTGCAGGCGTCGGGCGTACATGTCGACAATGCGCGCCAGCTTCGACAGCCCGAGCACCTTGCCGGTCGGAATATAGGCCACATGGGCCTTGCCGATAAAGGGCAGCAAATGGTGCTCGCACAGCGAATACAGCTCGATGTCCTTAAGAATCACCATCTCGTCATTGTCGGACGCGAACAGCGCACCGTTGACGATTTCGTCCAGGTTCTGCTCGTAGCCGTGACACAAGTACTGCATGGCCTTGGCAGCGCGCTTGGGGGTGTCGAGCAAGCCTTCGCGTTGCGGGTCTTCGCCCAGGCCTTTGAGAATTTCGCGGTAGTGTTGGGGCAGGGACAAGGTCATACAACATCCTCACAAACGGCTTACTTGATATGCCGCCCGCCGTTGACGGTCAGGGTGGTACCGGTGACATAAGGGTTGTCCAGCAGGTAACGCATGCTCTGGTAGATCACCTCGGGCCCGGGCTCGATGCCCAGTGCCGATTTGGCCAGGACCTTGGCGCGGTAGGCCGCGTCGTCGCCCTCGTTGAACATCACCATCGCCGGCGCAATGCCATTGACTTTGATCAACGGCGCGAACTGCGCAGCAAACGACAACGTGAGGCTGTCGAGCCCGGCCTTGGTGGCGCAATAGGCAATATGCTGGCGGCTGCCTTTGCGCACCACGTCGTCGCTGATATGCACAATGTCGGCAGGTGAAGAGCGTTGCAGCAAGGGTGAACAATGCAGGTTGATCAGGTACGGCGCAAGCATGTGCACGCTGAACATGTCGGTAAATGCGCGGCTTTCGTCGCCGGGCGTTTCCGCGACCCACGCCGAAGCATTATGGATGATCGCGCGCAGGCTGTTGGTGTGGGTTTGCAGTTGGGCGATGAAGGCCAGAATCCCGGCTTCACTGGAGAAGTCGGCAAACACGCCAACCGCGCCACGCTCGCGCAAGGCCTCAACGCCTGGACGCTCGCTGCGGTAGCTGAAAATAACCGGCTGGCCCTCGTCCAGCAGGCGCTCGGCGCAATGCAGGCCGACACGCTGGCCGGCACCGGTGATCAGGATCGGGGCGTTCGTTGCAGTCATGGGAGGCTCAAGTCGCTGGCAGGTTGAAACTATACCAGCGACCGGCCGCCCCTGTACTCAAGCGGCAGCTTCGGCGACCTTGCGCGGCGGCGGTGTGGGGTGCAGCCAGTTCGCCAGCAGGTGCGTTGACAGTGGAATGAACCAGAAAACCATCAAGGGCGTGAGCGCCAGGGTGCTGACCAGTACGCGTGGGGCCAGGTCCAATTCGTTGAGGAGCGGCCCAAGGACGAAGTTGAACAGCAGCGACACCGGGAAAAACGCCAGCCAGATCGCCACAGCCTGTTTCCAGCGCGGTGGCCGTGCGCCCACGGCGCCGAACCAGCCATCGATGCCACTGACGCGATGCTCGGACGGGTCGGCGAACAGCTCGCTGCCACGGCTCAACCAGGCACTGCGCGAGGCGGAAAACTCCCAGGCATGCAGGGTTTTTTCGTCGGCAAAGCGGAAGATGATTTGAAATTCGTCGTCATTGGGCGGCGGTGCCAGTACACCGGATCCCAGGTAACCGGGGAAGTCAGTGGCCAATTGCTCGCCTTCGCGCAGCCAGGCCATCAATTCTTCATAGCGCCCTTTGGCCACGCGGCGCGCAACCATCAGGGTGACAGGGGAGGTAGACATTGTGTATCTCCAAATAATCAGGTGCGCTGAGCCGGGTAGACGGCGCACGAAGGTGGCGGCCGGGTAGGCCATCACCTGAAAAACAGGCAAGGATTATTCCTGTTTTGCAAAATTACGCCAGTGACATTGGTCAGAAGGGGGCGGGCCTTGAAAAGGACAAGTAGAAAGGCGTTAAATGGGATCCAAATCTACACGGATGTTTTTGATCCCCGATGCCTGAAATTACTGCTCCTGTTCACGAAATCGCCCATGGCAGCCTTGCCGATTCCAGCGAGCTTTTTCCGATTCGTGAAGTCTCGAGATTGACAGGTGTCAATCCGGTCACCTTGCGAGCCTGGGAGCGACGTTACGGTCTGATTCAGCCCGCGCGCACCGAAAGTGGGCATCGCCTCTACTCCAGGACCGATATTGAGACCGTCAACAGGATCCTCGATTGGATTGAGCGCGGTGTTGCGGTAAGCAAGGTCGGCAAAATCCTCGCACGCGATGATCAGCAAGCCGATGTGGTTCGCGCCGAGCGAGACTCGGTCGAGGACACGCAATGGCAAGCGCGGTTGAGGCAGGCCATCAGTGCTTTCGATGATCGCGCCCTTGAACACGTGTACGGTCAGTTGTCAGCGACCTGTGCGCTGAGTGTGGCGTTTCAAGACATCCTCATGCCCCTTTGGTACGACTTGCTGCGGCATCAAGGCCGTTTCGGCCAAGCCAGCGAGTGGTTATTTTTCGATGCTTTCCTGCGTGAACAAGCCTGGCTGCGCTTGCAACTGGGCAGCGGCTCGCCCGTGTCCCGGGTCTTGCTGGCGGCGTTGCCCGGCGAATGCCGTAAGTTGGAATTGCTGGTGGCGGCGCTATTGGTCGGTCGGCAGGATCTGCCCATGAAGGTGCTGGAAGTGGGCCAGCCCCTGGACGAACTGACATTGGTCTGTGAAAAAATCCGGCCCCAAGCGCTCGTCATCTTCTCTAACCATTCACACAACCATGAGCTGGCCGAGCGCCTGAGTCGCTTGGCGATGACGCTCGATTGCCCACTGTTTCTGGCGGGCGCCGCATCTGACTTCGCCGAAAAAGACCTGGCAGGTTCCTCGGTCGGTTGCCTGGGCAGCGATGGGCTGGTGATGCAGCGCCGCTTGCAGCAGTTTCTGAGTGGGCAGCTGGATACCTGAGCTCAGGCGTGTACGTGCGGATGAACCAGGCGGTGCTGGTGCAGGATGAACTGGCGCAGCCGCTCGATCTCATCGGCATCACTTTGGCTCAAGCGGTAGGCGAATAAGCCGCGTGCCGTTTCCCGCTCCAGCGTGCCGCGCAAGGCAATGCGTTCGTAGCCGGAAGGGCTGAACCACAGGGAAAAGGTTTTCGGCGGTTTGACCCGGCCACGAATCTCAACCAGCACGCCTTTGAATGACACCTCGTGAACCCATAACGCGGCAGGGTTGCCCTTGACGTTTTCCAGTGCCACCGGGGTTTCGAGGGCCAGGCGCCACGGCCGGATCATCGGGCCGTCTTCAAAAATGCTCGGCACACCCAGGCGCAGATGCACTGCGTGAAACTCGTCTTCGACCAAGTGCAGCGGGAACGTGAGTTGCTGGTTATCGAACTGCGCCTGGATAGTGACATGGTCGTGAGCGGCCAAGCGCGTGAGCAAATCCCGAATCTGTGCACCGCCGTTGACCGTCAGGCTCGACCACGCATCCCGCAGGTTGAGCTGCGGGTTGTGTTGCATGTCCTGGATAAAATCCAGTTCGTCCTGCGTCAGTAGCGCGTCGCGGTGCATTGATGTAGCTCAACGATGAGACATTAAAAAGCCATTATCGCTCTAAAGACCGTATTTTTTACACTTTGTTAATTCCGCTCGTCGCTTTGAGCGCCGCCAACTCGCCTTTGAGCTCGGCCACCTGTGCTTCCAGCTGGGCCGCGCGTAGTTGTGCTTTGACCTGCGCGCTGACGTCTTTTTGCACGCCCACAAAATAGGTCTGCTTGTCGGCTTCGTTGTAAACCGTCGACAGCGATAGCTCGTTCCAGAACGCAGTGCCGTCCTTGCGGTAATTGCGCAGGATCTCCCGGCACGAACCGCCGTTGTCGAGGGCTTCACGAATCGCTATCAAGGCGGGCTGGTCGCGGTCGCCCGCCTGCAGGAAGCGGCAATCCTGATACAGGATGTCGTCCAGTGCATAGCCGGTCATGCGCTCGAAGGCCGGGTTAACGTAGATCAGCGGCTTGTCTTTGCCTTCGCGTTCGGCTACGACGATGCCGTCGTTGGAGGCGTTGATGACCAGTTGCATCAGTTTGGCGTTAATCATATAGAGCGGTCCATGGCTTGTTTTTAGAGACTGCAGTGTATGGCATGCCCTGAATGTTGCGCGGCATGCGCCGAAATATTTGCGCCAGCTGCTAACATCCCACGCTTTGGCTCAACTACAGGATCAGATTGATGAAAGTCGCCATCCTTTCCGGCTCGGTCTACGGCACCGCTGAAGAAGTCGCCCGCCACGCCGCCGGCATCCTTAACGCGGCCGGTTTTGAAGCCTGGCACAACCCGCGCGCCACCTTGGCCGATGTGCAGGCCTTTGCTCCCGACGCCTTTCTGGCGGTGACATCCACCACCGGCATGGGCGAGTTGCCTGACAACCTGCAACCCCTGTATTCGAGCATTCGCGACCAACTCCCCGCCGCCTGGCGCGGGCTGCCCGGTGCCGTCATCGGGTTGGGCGACGCCAGCTACGGCGACACCTTCTGCGGCGGCGGCGAGCAAATGCGCGAGTTGTTCGGCGAGTTGGGCGTGCGCGAAGTGCTGTCGATGCTGCGCCTGGACGCCAGCGAAAGCGTCACTCCGGAAGCCGATGCCGAACCGTGGCTGGCCGAGCTGGTCACTGCACTGCGCGGTTGACCGGGAATTCGCGCAGCAGCGCCAGCCAGGCCTGGGCGGCTTTGGACAGATAAGCGCCTTCACGCCAGATAAAGGCAATGTCCCAGCGTAAAAAGTCCGGCGCCTTGAGTGTCAGGCGCACCACGCCCGGTCGCACCAACCCACGGGCGACCACACTGGGCAACAGCACCACGCCCTGACCGGCCGCGACCAGAGCGACGAGAAAATCCGCCTGGCCGCTGCGGCCGATCTCCTTCGGCGTAAAGCCCAATTGCTGACAGGCCTGCATCAGTCGGTCATTGAGCACAAAACTGCGTTGGTACATCAGGAAGGGCGTGTCCGCCAGTTCCTCCAGGCGCACCTGGGCATTGTCAGCCAATGGATGATCCATCGGCAGCAAGGCATCCAGCGGCTCGTCGCAAAAGGGTTGCCAGGCAAAGGCCGGATCACTGGGCATCAGCGTGCCACCCACGTCCAGCTCACCACTGAGAATCGCCTGCTCGATCGTGCGGCTGCCGCCTTCGAGCAATTGGATGGTGACCTTGGGGTAACGCCTGCGGTACTCGGCAAACAGCCCGGCAAACAGAGTGTCGCCCGCCAACAGCGGCAAGCCCAGGCGCAGCTCGCCACGGGCCAGTTGCTGCATATCATCCAGCTCGCTGAGCAGCTCTGTTTGCAGGCGCAACATGGCCTCGGCGCGCTGCAACACCACCTCGCCGGCGGCCGTCAGGCGAATGTGCGAGCCCGTGCGTTCCAGCAACGGCGTACCGAGGCTCTGCTCCAACTGGGCCACCTGCTTGCTGACGGCCGATTGGCTGATGTGCAAGGTTTTACCGGCCTGGGTAAAGCCGCCCCGGTGGATCACTTCGACAAAACTGCGCAGCTGTTTAAATTCCATGGGCCTGATTCCAGTTTGGAATAGTTGGCAGTCTAACAATTCGCTGTGGGGATGAGAGGGCCGTCTTTAAACTGAGCGCCTGCGAGGATCAACGCTTATGAACCGTTTCAGCTTCAAACATATCGCCCGCCTGCTGATTGAGCTGGTCGTGCTGCTGGCTATCTATTTTCTGGGCACCCAGCTTGCCGTGTGGTTGGCGTGGCCGATCCCGGGTGGCGTGGTGGGCTTAGGCCTGTTGCTGGCGACATTTTCCACCGGTCTGGTCAAGCCGGCCGCCCTGCAACTGGGCGCCGGGGTGTTGATGGCAGAGATGCTGCTGTTTTTTATCCCCGCGCTGATGAGCCTGCTTGATTACGGCGGCCTGGTGCGCAACGACGGCTGGCGCATCCTGCTGGTGATCGGTTTCAGCACGCTGTCGGTGATGCTGGTGACGGCGTTTACCGTAGAGATGGTCTGCCGCTGGAGCATGCGCCGTGAAGCTTGAGCTGATGCCGGTGTTCTGGCTCGCCCTGACCCTGGGCGCCTATATTTTCAGCCGCTGGATCTATCGCCGCACCGGGCGCTACGTGCTGTCGCCCTTGATTCTCGTGCCGGCGCTGCTGCTGGCGGTGGCCGCGCCGATGCACACCGCCTACGCCGAATATGCCGCCGACACCCATTGGCTGATGCTGGTGCTGGGCCCGGTCACCGTGGCGTTTGCGGTGCCGATCTGGCAACAACGCCGCTTGCTGGCGTGTCATTGGTCGGCGTTGCTGCTGGGTATGGTCGCCGGCAGTGCGGCCTCTATCGGCACCTCGTTCGGGCTGGCCAAGGCGCTGGCATTGGACAGCTCGGTGACGATGTCGCTGTTGCCGCGCTCGATCACCACGCCGTTTGCCATGCCGGTTTCCTCTGACCTGGGCGGTGTACCGGAACTCACCGCTGTGTTTGTGATGTTCACCGGCGTGTTCGGCGCCATGCTCGGCGGCGTGCTGCTCAAGTGGTTACCGTTGCGCACACCCCTGGCGCGTGGCGCGTTGTTTGGTGTGGGCGCCCATGGCGCGGGCGTCAGCCGGGCGCGGGAAGTGGGCGGTGAAGAAGGCTCGGTCGCGGGCCTGGTGATGGTGTTGACGGGCTTGCTCAACCTGTTCGCCGTGCCTTTATTGGCGGCGCTTCTCTGACGCGGCGCCCACTGACTTCAACTATTCTTGTTACTGACTCGTTCGGTCATCAAGCTGGCTGCGAAGGCGACTACTTGCGCGATGGCGTCTGACTAGACTGGCCCTCCACCCAAAAAAACAATAAGAAAATGCGCCAAGGAGGTCGTTGCCGTGAGCCTAGCACCCGTTCTATCGCCACAGAATGTCAAAGACCAGGTCAGCGCTGCCGAATGGCAAGCCCGTGTCGACCTGGCGGCCTGTTATCGCCTGGTCGCGCTGCATGGCTGGGATGACCTGATCTTCACGCATATTTCGGCCAAGGTGCCGGGCACCGATGATTTCCTGATCAACCCTTACGGGCTGATGTTTCACGAGATCACGGCGTCGAGCCTGGTCAAGGTCGACCAGGCCGGCAACAAGCTGATGGACAGCCCCTACGAGATCAACCCCGCGGGCTATACCATCCACAGCGCCATCCATGAAGTGCGCCACGACGTGGCATGCGTGATACACACCCACACGCCCGCCGGTGTTGCCGTTTCGGCGCAGAAGCAGGGCGTGTTGCCGATCAGCCAGCAATCGTTGTTCGTGCTCTCAAGCCTGGCCTATCACGCCTACGAAGGCGTGGCGCTGAACCATGAGGAAAAGGCGCGCTTGCAGGCGGACCTGGGCCAAAGCAATTTCCTGATGCTGCACAACCACGGCTTGCTGACCTGCGGCGGTACCATCGCCGACACCTTCCTGATGATGTTTACCTTCCAGCGCGCCTGCGATATCCAGGTGCTGGCGCAAAACGGCGCGGCTGAGTTGATTGCCATTGAGCCGCAGATTCTTGCCGGGGCCAAGGCCATGGTGGCAGCGGTCACCAAGAGCGCCCAGGGCATGGGCGGCGCGCTGGCCTGGCCGGCGCTGCTGCGTAAATTGGACCTGCAAGATCCCGGGTATAAAAGCTGATGCCACTCGCCGAAATCCCGCTCAGAGCCTGGCGCAAACGCGCCCAGGAATTCGTCTTCCGTGGTCGCACGATCCGTTACTGGGTGGCCGGGCAGGGCGAGCCCCTGCTGTTGATTCACGGCTTCCCCACGGCGAGTTGGGACTGGCACTATCTGTGGCAGCCGCTGGCCCAGCGCAACCTGGTGATTGCCTGCGACATGCTGGGGTTCGGCGACTCGGACAAGCCGGTGGATCACGACTATTGCCTGTTGGAACAGGCCGACCTGCAGCAGGCGCTGCTCGACCACCTGCGCGTAGAGCAACCGGTGCATGTGTTGGCCCATGACTACGGCGACAGCGTCGCCCAGGAACTACTCGCCCGTCATTACGAAGGCCGTTTTCAGATGGCCAGTTGCGTATTCCTCAACGGCGGGCTGTTCCCGGAAACCCATCGCCCGGCGCTGGTGCAAAAACTGCTGCTCAGCCCGCTTGGCTGGATGATCGGCCGTGCCTTCGGGCGCAATGCCTTGTCGAACAGCTTCAGCCAGATTTTCGGCCCGAATACGCGGCCCAGTGAAAGCGCGCTGGATGATTTCTGGAGCCTGATCAAGTGCAATGACGGCACGCGCATCCTGCACAAACTGATTGCCTACATTCCCCAGCGCCGCCGCTTGCGGGAGCGCTGGGTGGACGCGTTGCAGCGCGGCGAGGTGCCGTTGCGCGTCATCGACGGCGAAGTCGACCCGATCTCCGGTGTGCATATGGTGGAGCGTTATCACCAGTTGGTGCCGCACGCCGACACGGTGTTGCTGGCCAATATCGGCCACTACCCGCAGATAGAAGCGCCGGTGCTGGTGCTCAAGCATTACCTGGCGTTTCGCGAGCGCCTCGGCCAGCCCGCGCCACGAGTGGCCTATTCCTGAGCCACCTGTTGTGGCCAGTGAGCTTGTCGTGGCGAGCGGGCTGTTGTGGCGAGCGGGCTTGCCCCACGTTGGGGCGCGAAGCGGCCCTAAAACCTGCCACCGCGATACACCAGACACTCTGCAGTAACCTTATCGGGGCGGCTTCGCCACCCAACGCGGGGCAAGCCCGCTCGCCACTGAGAAGGCGATGCCCTGCGAAAGCCTGGGCCGCACAATCATCCCGCTGCCTTATCGAACACCATTCAGCCTCGGCCGACTTTATTGTGACCAGAGGCTGCGTGCCTGACACTCATGCCATTCCCATTGTCGCCAGCGGAGTTTCGGTATGAGTGAGTCAGTGCAGTTCCAGGATAAGGTCGTGATCGTCACCGGTGCCGGCGGCGGGTTGGGCCGGGCGCATGCGCTGCTGTTCGCCCGACACGGGGCCAAGGTGCTGGTCAACGACCTCGGCGGTTCCACTCAAGGCGAGGGCGCCAACGCCTCGGCGGCCGATCGCGTGGTCGCCGAGATCCGCGAAGCAGGTGGCATTGCCGAAGCCAACCATGACTCTGTCACCGACGGTGACAAAATCGTGCAGAACGCGCTCGATGCATTCGGCCGCATCGATGTGGTGGTGAACAACGCCGGCATCCTGCGCGACAAGACGTTCCACAAAATGGACGACGGCGACTGGGACCTGGTGTATCGAGTGCATGTCGAGGGTGCCTACAAAGTGACCCGCGCCGCCTGGCCACATTTGCGTGAGCAAGGCTATGGTCGGGTGATTTTCACCGCGTCCACTTCGGGCATCTATGGCAACTTCGGCCAATCCAACTACGGCATGGCCAAGCTGGGCTTGTACGGTTTGACCCGCACCCTGGCGCTGGAAGGGCGCAAGAACAATATCCTGGTCAACGCCATCGCCCCCACCGGCGGCACGCGCATGACCGAAGGCCTGATCCCGCCGCAAGTGTTCGACCGCCTCAAGCCGGAGCTGGTCAGCCCGTTGGTGGTGTACCTGGGCAGCGAAGCGTGCCAGGAAACCTCGGGCCTGTTTGAAGTGGGCGGCGGCTGGATCGGCAAGACCCGCTGGGAGCGCAGCCTGGGTGTGGGGTTTGACCCCGAAGCCGGGTTCTCACCCGATGATGTGGCCGCGCATTGGGCGCAGATCTGCGACTTCGAAGGCGCCGCGCACCCCAAGGACAACATCGAGGCATTGAAGGAGATGATGGCCAACTTGCAGAAATTCAGCCTCTGATCGTTGCTGGAACACTATCCAATACTGCGGGGCGCTGATGGCGCCCCGTTTTCATTCAGGCATAAAAAAGGCCGCTGCAAAGGCAGCGGCCGAAGTAAGACGTTGGATCAAGGAGCGACAAATCAACGTCAGTGAACTCGGGTAACAGATTGAATAAATTAGCCAATCCTTCGAAATTCAGCTGTTCTCCCCAGGTTGGGAGCGGGCCGTTTGCCCTGAGAGCGAGGTCAGAATAGTCGGTTGTAACAAATTGAGTAATAGCGGTTCGAGACAAGGACTGTTACCAAATTGGCAACAGTCGCTGCGCATGCCATCCATTGCCCTGATAACGCGCTATCTACGCCAGTCATGGCCCGGTCAAAACCCCGGCCAGAGCGGCTGCTAATCCTTTCGAGCGACACTGCGAATACCCCTTTGGTGCGCTTATCGCTCCTCGCGGGCGGCAGTAGGGTGGGGCCTTCTGTCACTCACCGGGGAAGACGCATGACAAAAACAACAATGCGCGCCATCTTCACGCCACAGGCGCTCGCCGCGGCGGTTGCGCTGGGCTGCTGCGCCCAGGCACAGGCTGTTTCGTTCAACATTGGCGAGATCGAAGGGCAATTCGATTCTTCGCTGTCGGTCGGCGCCAGCTGGGGTATGCGCGATGCCGACAAAAAGCTGGTGGGCATTCCCAATGGCGGCACGGGGCAGGCCTCCACCGGTGATGACGGGCGGCTCAACTTCAAGAAGGGCGAAACCTTCTCCAAGATCTTCAAAGGCATTCACGACCTGGAGCTCAAGTACGGCGACAGCGGCGTGTTTGTGCGCGGCAAGTACTGGTACGACTTCGAACTGCAGGACGAAGACCGCGAGTTCAAGCAGATCAGCAATAACCATCGCGACGAAGGCGCGCGGTCGTCCGGCTATGAGCTGCTGGATGCCTTCGTCTATCACAACTATTCGATTGGCGACCTGCCCGGCAACGTGCGCGTCGGCAAGCAAGTCGTCAGCTGGGGCGAAAGTACGTTCATCGGTAACTCGATCAACAGCATCAACCCCATCGACGTGTCGGCCTTTCGTCGCCCTGGTGCCGAAATCAAGGAAGGCCTGATCCCGGTGAACATGCTGTTCGCGTCCCAGAGCCTCACCAATCAGCTGTCGGTGGAAGGTTTCTACCAGTTGAACTGGGAAAACACCGTGGTGGACAACTGCGGCACTTTCTTTGGCAACGACGTGGTTGCTCACGGCTGCAACAACAACTACACCGTCGGCAGCCCGGCGATTGCGCCGCTGCAGCCGGTGGCCGCCGCGTTCGGCCAGGGCTTTCAAGTCACCCGCGAAGGCGTGGTGGTGCAGCGTGCCAAAGACCGCGAAGCCCGTGATGGCGGGCAGTTCGGTGCGGCGTTGCGCTGGCTCGGCGATGACACCGAGTACGGCCTGTACTTCATGAATTACCACAGCCGCACGCCTACCGTGGGCACCATTACCGCCAACACCAACCTGGCCACCATCGGGCGTATCGCGGCCACCGCCAACGCCATCGCGCCCGGCAGCGGCTCGGGCCTGGCCCAGAGCACCATGCTCGGTCGTGGCCAGTACTATCTCGACTACCCGGAAGACATTCGCCTGTACGGTGCCAGTTTCTCCACCACCTTGCCCACCGGCACGGCGTGGACCGGCGAGATCAGCTACCGCCCGAATGCGCCGGTGCAGCTCAACACCACCGACCTGACGCTGGCGCTGATCAACCCGATTGCCGGCCAGACCGCCTCGCCGATCCGCAGCTCGTTCGGCTCGGATAACTCAGGCTACCGCCGCAAGGAAATCACCCAGATCCAAAGCACCATGACTCAGTTCTTCGATCAGGTGCTGGGCGCCGAACGCCTGACGTTGGTGGGCGAGGCGGCCTACGTGCACGTCGGCGGTCTGGAGGCCAAAACCAAACTGCGCTACGGCCGCGACTCGGTGTATGGCGCCTATGGTTTCGGCGGCGATACCGACGGCTTCGTCACCGCCAATTCCTGGGGTTATCGCGCCCGCGCAATCCTGGATTACAACAACGTGTTTGCCGGGGTGAACCTCAAGCCCAACCTGTCCTGGTCCCATGACGTCAGCGGCTATGGGCCGAACGGGATATTCAACGAAGGCGCCAAAGCGATCAGCGTCGGTGTGGACGCGGATTACCGCAACACCTACACCGCGAGCCTGAGCTACACCGACTTTTTCGGCGGCGACTACAACACCCTCACCGACCGCGACTTTATCGCCCTCAGCTTCGGCGTGAACTTCTGATCTGGTTTAAGGAAGGACAAGAACCTATGCGTAAGATATTTGCAGTGATGGCCCTGAGTGTGCTGGCCGCCCACGTCATGGCGGCGGTGTCGCCCGAAGAAGCCGCCAAGCTTGGCACCACCCTGACGCCGGTCGGCGCTGAAAAAGCCGGCAACGCCGACGGCTCGATCCCGGCCTGGACCGGCGGCATCCCCAAAAATGCCGGCGCGGTGGACAGCAAGGGGTTTCTGGCCGACCCGTTTGCCAATGAAAAACCGCTGTTCGTGATCACCGCCGCCACGGTCGACAAGTACAAAGACAAGCTTTCCGACGGCCAAGTGGCGATGTTCAAGCGCTACCCCGAAACCTACAAGATCCCGGTGTACCCGACCCACCGCACGGTCAACCTGCCACCGGAGATCTACGAGTCGATCAAGCGCAGCGCGCTCAACGTGCACGCGATCAACGACGGCAATGGCCTGGAGAATTTCACCGGCAACCGCTATTACGCGTTCCCGATTCCGAAGAATGGCGTGGAAGTGTTGTGGAACCACATCACCCGTTACCACGGCGGCAACCTCAAGCGCATCATCACCCAGGCCACCCCGCAAACGAACGGCAGCTACACGCCGATCCGTTTCGAGGAAGAAGTGGCAGTGCCGCAAGCCATCCCGGACATCGATCAGGCCAAGGCGGCCAACGTGCTGAGCTTCTTCAAGCAATCGGTCACCGCCCCGGCACGCCTGGCGGGCAACGTGTTGCTGGTGCACGAGACGCTTGATCAGGTGAAAGAGCCGCGCCTGGCCTGGATCTACAACGCCGGCCAGCGCCGGGTGCGCCGCGCGCCGCAAGTCTCCTATGACGGCCCGGGCACCGCCTCCGACGGCCTGCGCACCACCGACAACTTCGACATGTTCTCCGGCGCGCCGGATCGCTATGACTGGAAGCTGGTCGGCAAAAAAGAGGTCTACATCCCCTACAACAGCTACAAGCTCGATTCGCCGACCCTCAAGTACGACGACATCATCAAGGCCGGGCACATCAACCAGGACCTGACCCGTTATGAGCTGCACCGCGTGTGGGAAGTGATCGGCACCGTCAAGCCGAGCGAGCGGCACATCTACGCCAAACGCCACATGTACATCGACGAAGACAGCTGGCAGGTCGCGCTGGTTGATCACTACGACGGCCGTGGCCAACTGTGGCGGGTAGCCGAGGGCCACGCGCAGTTCTACTACGACCATCAGGTGCCGGCCTACACCGTGGAAACGCTGTACGACATCATCGCCGGGCGCTACATCGCGCTGGGGATGAAAAACGAGGAGAAGAGCAGCTTCGTGTTCGGCTTTGCGGCCAAGGCGGCCGATTACACCCCGGCAGCGTTGAGGTCTGAGGGCGTGCGCTGATCTTCAATTGCAATACGATCACCCTGTGGGAGCCGGCAAGCCAGCTCCCACATTGACCGGGTTCCACTTTATGGTGGAGTGGAATCCCGGGTTTTATGCATGGCTACCAATCACCCCGCTGAATACTTCTTCAACAACCGCCGACCACAGGACTAGGGTAGGCGCCAGGTTGCATAACAATAAAAAGCAGGATGCAGCAATGACCGCCATGACACGCTGCCTGGACCGTCCTGGATTCATGCCACGGCTGTCCGCTCATCATCTGTTGCGCCCGCGCCTGGCCGGGCCTTTGCTGGCGGCGTCGGTCAGGGTGAAGCTGCTCTGCGCGCCCGGTGGCAGTGGCAAGAGCGCGTTGCTCGCCGAGTGTGCGTTGCAGGCGCCGGCGGAGTGTCAGGTGTATTGGCTGGCGCTCAATGGCGCCGTGCTCAGCCCCGATGATTTTTGCGCGCGGTTGGCGCTACACCTCGGTTTGTCGTTTGTCGACGAAGCCACCTTATTGCTCGACCTCAGCCGCTGGCACAGCCCGGCGTGGATATTTCTCGACGATTTCTGCCGCCTGCCGGCCCCCGAACTGGACGCCTTGCTCGACCGTTTGCTGAGCGCCGCCAGTCCGGCGCTGACCTGGTGGCTGGGCGCCCGGCGACGCCCGCTGTGCAACTGGCCGCGTCTGCTGCTCGACGATGAGTTGCTGGAATGCAGCGAGTTGATGTTCAACCCGGCGGAAATCCAGCAACTGCTCGGGCCCACGCACACCGTCGACAGCGTGATGCAGTTCAGCGGCGGTTGGTGCGCCGGCGTGCGCATCGCCTTGCTCGGTGACGGGCACCCGGACAAAACCTTGCTCGACTACCTGCAACACGAACTCTTCGGCACCTTGCCCGCCGAGCTGGCGGAGGCCTGGCGCGTGTTGGCGCATATGCCGCGCTTCAACCCGGGCCTGTGTGAGCACTTGTTCGGCTTTGGTGACGGCGATCACTACCTGCGCGACCTGCAAGCGCTGGGCGCATTCATCCAGCCGTGGGAGGACACCACCGATTGGCTGCAAATTTTTGCGCCACTGGCGCAACTGATCCGCGATGAGCCCTGGCCGGCCAAGCGCTCCTGGCATCGTCGCGCCTGCCAATGGTTCACCGCGCAGCAGGACTGGCAGGCCGCCTTTGAACAGGCGCTGCTGGCCGAAGCCTACGAGGTGGCGGTAAGCCTGTTGCAGCACTTCAGTTTTGAAGACTTGTTCCGTCACCACAACGCGGTGCTGCTGTTGCGTCTGCATGAACAGCATGGCGATGAATTAATGCTCGGCTCGGCGCAACTGGTGGGGTTGGTCACGGCGGCGTTGCTGTTTGCCGGACGCTTCGACCAGGCAGCCTTGTGTATCGATCAATTGGCGCGGTTCGCCCCGCAACCAACGGCGGCGCAACAGCGTTATCTGTTGGCCCGCTGGCAGGCGCAATGGGGCTGGCTGTTGCACTTGAGCGGCGATGCCCAGCGCTCCCGCGAGCATTTTCTCGAAGCGCTGCAAGCCTTGCCCGACAGCGCCTGGACCTCGCGCCTGATGTGCCTTTCGGGCCTGACCCAGCAAGCCCTGCTGCGCGGTGAACTGGACGTGGGCCAGGCCTTGAACCGCGAAGCCCTGTGCCTGGCGCGTGCACAGGGTTCGTTGGTGCTGGAGGCATTGCTGGAGCTCGATCACGCGCAACTGCTGGAACAACGCGGCGCGCCCTATCGGGCACAAAGCCTGTTGGAGCAGGTGCAGGCGATGCTGATGGGGCAGCGGCTCAAGGCCGGCCCGCTGGTGGGGCGGATTGCCTTGCGGCGCGGGCATCTTGCGTTGCGTCAAGGGCAGGATGCGCTGGCCTCCGAGTGTTTCGAGGCCGGGTTGGAAATGTGCCTGCACAGCCAGGACAAGCGCGTGCTGTACGGGTTTCTCGGCCTGGCGCTGCTGGCAGCGAACCGAGGCGATTACGCCCAGGCGTTCATCCAGCTGCGTGAGGCCGAGCGCTTGATGCAGCAACGCCAGGTACCGGACACGGTGTATCGCGCGGTGCTGCTGTTGGTCAGCGGGCATTTCTGGTTGCAGCAGGGCCGCGCCGAATTGACCCTGGAAGCGGTGCGCCGGGTGCTGCGTCACTTTCGCGGGCCCGGTGCCAAGCAGGCGCCGCCGGCCACGCTGGAACTGATCCCGCGCCTGGAGTATTTGCTGGTGCTGGCCGAAGTGAAGCTGGGCTGTGCCGAGCAGCCGATTGCACGGCTCAATGATTTGCTCGACACCACTCGGCAGCGCGGCATGCTGTGCCTGGAAACCGAGTTGCAACTGGTGCTGGGCGAGGTGGCCTGGCAGCTCGGTGATCCGCTGTTGGCTCGTCGGGCCCTGCAGGCAGGGCTGGCGCTGGCCGGGCGCTGCCAGGTTCAGCAGGCGATTCGCGAACTGCGGTTGCGCTCGCCAGGGCTATTGAGTGAACTGGGCCTGGAGGCACAGGCAGCGCCCAGCGGCGTGGCGGAAAACCCCCTGAGCCAGCGCGAGCTGCAAGTGCTGGAGTTGATCGCCCTGGGCAACTCCAACCTGGAAATCGCCGACCGGCTGTTTATCTCGTTGCACACCGTCAAGACTCACGCGCGGCGCATCCACAGCAAGCTCGGCGTGGAGCGGCGCACCCAGGCGGTGGCGAAAGCCAAGACATTGGGGTTGATGGCGTAGGCAGCGGGATCTACATAGCGTTTGAATGACGTCTCACGCTTTCGTGGCGAGCGGGCTTGCCCCGCGTTGGGCTGCGCAGCGGCCCTGTAGGGCATTGAGATTTTCCCGGTAGAGCGCGGCGGCTGTTTTTAGGGCTGCGCAGCGGCCCTGTAAGGGCATTGAGATTTTCCTGGTGGAGGGTGGCGGCTGTTTTTAGGGCTGCTGCGCAGCCCAACGCGGGGCAAGCCCGCTCGCCACGGGGGCGGGGCGGCTGGAGGGGTTGTGTTTAGGCGTGGAAGGCTTGGCGGTATTCGCTGGGTGTGGCGTCTCATGTTTTTGTGGCGAGCGGGCTTGCCCCGCGTTGGGCTGCGCAGCGGCCCTGTAAGGGCATTGAGATTTTCCTGGTGGAGGGTGGCGGCTGTTTTTAGGGCTGCTGCGCAGCCCAACGCGGGGCAAGCCCGCTCGCCACGGGAGTGGGGCGGCTGGAGGGTTGTGTTTAGGCGTGGAAGGCTTGGCGGTATTCGCTGGGTGTGGCGCCTCATGTTTTTGTGGCGAGCGGGCTTGCCCCGCGTTGGGCTGCGCAGCGGCCCTGTAAGGGCATTGAGATTTTCCTGGTGGAGCGTGGTGGCTGTTTTAGGGCTGCTGCGCAGCCCAACGCGGGGCAAGCCCGCTCGCCACGGGAGTGGGGCGGCTGGAGGGGTTGTGTTTAGGCGTGGAAAGCTTGGCGGTATTCGCTGGGTGTGGCGCCCATGGCTTGGCGAAAGCGATGGGTGAAGTGGCTGGCGCTGGAGAAGCCGCACATCCAGGCGATGTCGCCCAAGGGCAGTGTTCCGGCACGCAGCAGGCTTTGCGCGCGGGCCAAGCGTCGCGCCAACAGGTATTGATGGGGCGGCAGGCCGAAGCTTTGGCGGAACATCCGCGCGAAATGGTATTCGGACAGCGCGCACATCCCGGCCAATTGCCCCAGGCTGATCGGGTCTTCGAGGTGATGGTCGATGTAGTCCACCAACAGCCGGCGCTGATGCGCGGCCAATCCGCCTTTCAAACGCAAACCGTCGCGCGCGCCAACCTGGCTGAGCAAGGTGTGGCTGAGCATTTCATGGGCCAGGCTGCTGGTCAGCAGACGCTCGGCGGGCTCGTGCCAGTTGAGGGCGATCAACTGGTGAAAGCGCCGGGCCTGGCTGGCGTCTTCCAGAAAGGTGCTTTCGCGCAATTGCAATTCGCGCGGTTCGCGGTCCAGCAGGGTGACGCAGCCGAGGGCAAATTGCTCCGGGCTGAAGTACACATGGGCCAGGCGAATTTCACCATTGATCACCCAGGCTGACTGATGCTCGGCCGGCAGGATGCAGAGTTTGTCAGGGCCACCTTTGGTGCCGGGCTGATCACGGCGAAAGGTGCCGGTACCGCCGCCGATGTAGCAGGACAAGGTGTGGTGGGTGGGCGCCTGGTAGTCCTGAGCATCGTGATGGTTGCTCCACAACGCCGCAGACAACCCGTCACCGAGCTCGGCGCAGGCTTCGAGGCGTGCGTTGGGCGAGCGGTTAAGGGCTTGAAAGACTTGCAGGGATTCCAGCTCTGGCATGGTTGTTCTCTCCGACGCCTTGCATCCTACTCCGCAGCGCGGACGCTGTGATCCCGCCGCCCGACAAAAGCGCAAGAATGTGCAAGAGCGCGAGCCGGTCTGCGGGCAACACTGTGGCTCAATCGACGGAGCCCGCTATGAACCTTTTCCTGTACTTACTCACCGTGCTGATCTGGGGCACTACCTGGATCGCCCTCAAGTGGCAATTGGGCGTCGTGGCGATTCCCGTGTCGATTGTCTATCGCTTTGGCCTGGCCGCGCTGGTGCTGTTTGCGCTGTTGCTGCTCAGCCGCAAGTTGCAGGTGATGAACCGACGCGGGCACCTGATTTGCCTCGCTCAGGGCGTGTGCCTGTTTTGCGTCAACTTCATGTGCTTTCTGACGGCCAGCCAATGGATTCCCAGCGGCCTGGTGGCGGTGGTGTTTTCCACGGCCACGCTGTGGAATGCCCTCAATGCGCGGGTGTTTTTCGGTCAGCGAGTGGCGCGCAACGTGTTGATGGGCGGCGCGCTTGGATTAATCGGCCTGGGTTTTCTGTTCTGGCCGGAGCTGGTCGGGCACACCGCCAGCCCGCAGACGTTGCTGGGCTTGGGCTTGGCGCTGTTGGGGACTATGTGTTTTTCGGCCGGCAACCTGCTGTCGAGCCTGCAGCAGAAGGCCGGGCTCAAACCGTTGACCACCAATGCCTGGGGCATGGCCTACGGTTCGGTGATGTTGGCGATCTATTGCGCGGTGCGCGGGATACCGTTCGAGATGGATTGGAGTGCGCGTTATGTCGGCGCGCTGTGGTACCTGGTGATTCCGGGGTCGGTGATTGGTTTTACCGCCTACCTCACGTTGGTGGGCCGTATGGGCCCGGAGCGCGCGGCGTATTGCACAGTGCTGTTTCCGGTGGTGGCGCTGAATGTGTCGGCGTTTGCCGAGGGGTATCAGTGGACGGCGCCGGCGTTGATGGGGCTGGTGCTGGTGATGCTTGGGAATGTGTTGGTGTTTCGTAAGGTTAAACCGAGCCAGCCTGTGAACCCGATGCTCAAGGCAAAGCAAATCTGATGTGGGCGCTGGCTTGCCGGCGATGGCGGTAAGTGGATGAGCCGGCAGGTACACCGCTATCGCAGGCAAGCCAGCTCCCACATTGGAGCGGGTTGTTCCTACATTCAGGCTGGGTGATCGTTCTATTTGAGACCCAGACGTTTGGCCATGCGGCCGAGGTTGGCGCGGTCGAGGCCCAGTTCGCGGGCGGCGCTGGCCCAATTGTGCTGGTGGCGCTCCAGGCAGGCGCTGATGACTTGGCGCTGGTAGTGCTCGGTGGCCTGGCGCAGGTCGCCGGTGACAACAGGGGCCACATCGGCCGGTGCTTCGATTGCCGGCGGCGCGCTGACGTCGGGCAGGTCCAGGTCTTGGGCACTCAGGCTCAGGATCTTCGGACGTTCGCGACAGTTTCCCAGGGCTTTGAGTGCGCTACGTCCGATCAAATGTTCAAGCTCCCGCACATTGCCCGGCCAGTTATAAGCCAGCAGCGCCGCCTGTGCGTCACTGGTCAGGCGCAGGCTGCCCAGGCCCATGCGTGAACGGTTCTGCTCAAGGAAAAAGCCCGCCAGCAATAACACGTCACGGCCGCGTTCACGCAGCGCCGGTACTTGCAGCGGGTACACGCTCAGGCGGTGATAAAAGTCGGCACGGTAGCGGCCGTTGCGCACCTCTTCGGCCAGGTCGCGGTTGGTGGCGGCGATCAGGCGCACGTCCACTTGATGCTCCTTGTCCGAGCCCAGGCGCTGCAGTTGGCCGCTTTGCAGCACGCGCAACAGCTTGGCCTGCACGGTCAGCGACAACTCGCCCACTTCATCCAGAAACAGCGTGCCGCCATTGGCCAATTCGAATTTGCCGCGGCGCTCGTTCAGCGCACCCGTAAAGGCGCCGCGCACATGGCCGAACAGCTCGCTTTCCACCAGGGTTTCCGGGAGTGCGGCGCAGTTGAGGCTGATCAGCGGTTTGTCTGCACGCGGCGACGCGGCGTGGAGGGCCTGGGCGACCAGTTCCTTGCCGACGCCGGTTTCGCCGGTAATCAACACGGTCAGGTCGCTGCCGCCCACCAGCTTGATTTCCTCGACCAGGTGCTTGTGGGCCTTGCTCTGGCCAATCATTTCCTTGTGCTGCTGGCCGCTGGCCTGGCGGTAGATCTCGGCGCGCTGGTGCTCATCGTCGGCGCGCAAGGCCAAGCGCTCGATGCGTTCGGCGACGTTGACGGTGGCCGCTGCCAGGCTGGCGAAGGCTTGCAGGGCGTCGAGTTCGACACGTTCGAAGCGCTCGGTATCCAGCGCATCAAGGGTCAGCAGGCCCCAGGGTTTGTCGTCGATAAACAGCGGGCAGCCCATGCAGTCGTGCACTTGCAGGTGGCCGTGCAGGCCATCGACCAAACCATCGTAGGGGTCCGGCAGTTCGCTGTCGGCGTCAAAGCGGGTAGGGCCGGGGCTGCTCAGCAGCACCGCAAAGCGTGGGTGCTCGCTGACCTTGAAGCGTCGGCCGAGGGTGTCAGTGCTCAAACCGTCCACCGCCAACGGCACCAGCCATTCACCGTCCAGGCGCAACAGCGCGGCGGCATCGCACGGCAGCAGCGCGCGCATGGCCTGCAACAGGCGTCGGTAGCGCTCGCCTTCAGGCAGGTCGCGCGACAAGTCGGCAACCAGAGGCAGCAGGGTGGTGAGCAGCGATTGTGCAGTCATAATGACTCCTTGTAGTCCTTATGACTATAAAACGTAGGAAGTCATATTGACTACATTATATTTAACTCATTGAAAAATAACGGTTTATAAATTGGCACGAATACTGAGTACCTAAGGGCAATCAGTAAAAAGACCCAGGAGTCTGCCATGCTTAGTGCCCAAGACCGTGCCATCGTCAAATCCACTGTGCCCCTGCTGGAAAGCGGCGGCGAAGCGCTGATCACGCACTTCTACCGCCTGATGCTCAGCGAGTACCCGGACGTTCGCCCGCTGTTCAACCAGGCCAATCAGGTAAATGGCGACCAGCCCCGCGCCTTGGCCAATGGCGTGCTGATGTACGCGCGGCATATCGACCAGTTGGACCAACTGGGCGATCTGGTCGCGAAGATCATCAACAAGCATGTGGCCCTGCAGATCCTGCCGGAGCACTACCCGATTGTGGGGACGTGCCTGCTGCGGGCCATTTCCGAGGTGCTGGGCAGCGAGATTGCCACGCCCGAGGTGCTGAGCGCCTGGGGCGCCGCCTATGGCCAACTGGCCGATATCCTGATTGGCGCCGAAGCCGCCATCTACGACGAAAAGGCCCAGGCCCCGGGCGGCTGGCGCGGTGCGCGGTCGTTCCAGTTGGTAAAGCGCGTGGAGGAGAGCAACGAGATCATTTCGTTCTATTTTGCCCCGGTGGATAACGGCCCGATCCTGGCGGCCGCGCCGGGCCAGTACATCGGCATGAAGCTGATGATCGATGGCGAAGAAGTGCGCCGCAATTATTCCTTGTCGGCCCTGAGCGATGCGGGGCTGTACCGTATCAGTGTCAAGCGCGAGGCCGGTGGGCGGGTCTCCAACTACCTGCATGACCAGATGCACGTCGGCGCGACCCTCGACCTGTTTCCGCCATCGGGCGAATTCACCCTGGTCGCCAGCGACAAGCCACTGGTGCTGATCAGCGGCGGGGTGGGCATCACACCGACGCTGCCGATGCTTGAGGCAGCCCTGGCCACCGAGCGACCGGTGCACTTTATCCACTGCGCGCGTAACGGCGGGGTGCATGCATTCCGTGACTGGGTCGACGCCCTGGCGGCCAAGCACCCGCAACTCAAACGCTTCTATTGCTACGCAGAAGACGATGGCGTGAGCCCGGCGGCCGACAAAGTCGGGATGTTGAACCAGGCGCAACTGGCGGCGTGGTTGCCCGAGCAGCGTGACCTCGACGCCTACTTCCTCGGCCCTAAAGGCTTCATGGCCGCGATCAAGCGCCACCTCAAAGCCCTCGGTGTGCCGGAGAACCAGGCGCGCTATGAATTCTTCGGCCCGGCCGCGGCCCTGGAATAAGGTTTCCAGGCACAGCACTGTTCAACCTGTGGGAGCGGGCTTGCTCGCGAAGGCGCAGTGTCAGTCGACTTATATAGTGGCTGATCCACCGCCTTCGCGAGCAAGCCCGCTCCCACAATTGGTTTTGCATTCCTCCCGATTAATCCGCCGTTAACCCCTCTCTGTTTTAACCATCCCCTGTGTGTAAACTTGCGGCCATCAGGCACAACCATAATCAGGCAAAGGGAAACGGGGATGAGTGACGAATTGCGTTTAGGCAGGGAGCGGCGCTTTCTGGTGTTGCTGGGCATCATCTGCCTGGCGCTGATTGGCGGTGCGTTGTACATGCAGGTGGTACTGGGCGAGGCGCCATGCCCGCTGTGCATCCTGCAGCGCTACGCCTTGCTGTTGATCGCGGTGTTTGCGTTCCTCGGTGCCGCCATGCGCCGCAAAGGCGCGGTCACCTTCTTTGAGGGGCTGGTGGTCCTCAGCGCCTTGGGCGGCGTGGCTGCGGCCGGCCATCACGTGTACACGCAGTTTTTCCCTGCGGTCAGCTGTGGCATCGATGTCCTGCAGCCGATTGTCGATGACTTGCCGCTGGCCAAAGTCTTTCCCCTGGGCTTCCAGGTCGATGGCTTTTGCAGCACGCCATACCCGCCGATCCTTGGCCTGTCCCTGGCACAGTGGGCGCTGGTAGCGTTTGTGCTGACGGTGATCCTGGTTCCGCTGGGCATCTATCGCAATCGCCAACGCATGGCCTGACCCGGCCCACTGAAACGCCCTGTTCTCGCTTAATCGAAGGACGGGGCGTTTTTGTATGTAGGGTTTTGTGAAAGGGCCGTGACGAAGGGCAACTTGAGGTGCGCACAGCATGCGACATGTTGTCACACGGACGCTGTCGCAGGACGTTTCTGACGCGCCGCGCCGGCCCATAAATTTGCATAAAACGGCCAAGATGTGCTGTCAGTTCGTCGATTGAGCGGTGCCGCGAACGTCGCACCGTTCGCATCATTCGGTGATGTCCGAATGCCTTGTTTTATGGGGACTTGGATACGTTTTGCATGCCCTTACAAGGTGTAAGGGAAGGGCGCCCTCACGCAATAACACGGCAATTTTTGTGGTTTTTGTTGAGAATCGAACACGATAAGATCCCGAACCTTTGCAAGATTGGTGAAGGATTGTTGCTGGAATCGATAAAAATTATTTCTTTATAAGACATGGTTTATACATCGCTAGCTAACTACAATCGCCCGCACTGAATGTCCGGTGCTGTTCAATATTTGAGCATTGGAGCGGTCGAGGGGCAGATGGATGGCTCTGTGCGACCCCAGGTTCCGGCAGCCTTTCAACTATCCGCACCAAATGGAATTGGTCTGTAACAAGGCCTTTAGCCACGAAATCGAATAAGAACTCACCGCAGGTCCGTGAAACGTCAATGTATGGCGTGCCGGGCAGGCTCTTATTCAATCGAAGAGAAATGCCAACCCTTGGCAGGGTGAAGTGTTGGCGATCAAAACCCAACTGCATTGCGCAAGCTGCTTTAGAGGTCGTGAGATGAGTAAAAACAGGTACCCCCGATTACTAGGCTTTTTGCCGCTGCTTGGCATGTTGTTAATGCTGGGAGGCTGCAAGTGGACCTTGCTCGACCCAAAAGGACAGGTCGGTCTGGATGAACGAAACCTGATCATCACCGCCACCCTGCTGATGCTGCTGGTCGTGGTCCCCGTGATCATCATGACCTTCGCCTTCGCCTGGAAATACCGCGCGTCGAACACCAGCGCTACCTACGCGCCGAAGTGGTCGCACTCCACCAAGATCGAAATCGCAGTGTGGCTGGTGCCGATCCTCATCATCATTGCCCTGGGTTATGTGACCTACAAGTCCACCCACGCACTGGACCCGTACCGTCCGCTGGAATCCGACGTCAAGCCGATCAACATCGAAGTTGTCGCGCTGGACTGGAAGTGGCTGTTCATCTACCCGGACCTGGGTATCGCCACTGTTAACGAAATCCAGTTCCCGGAGCACACTCCGCTGAACTTCAAGATCACCTCCGACGCTGTGATGAACTCGTTCTTCATCCCTGCTCTGGGCGGCCAGATCTACGCGATGGCAGGCATGCAGACCAAGCTGCACCTGATCGCCAACCAGAAAGCTGAAATGGAAGGCATCTCCGCCAACTATAGCGGCGCTGGCTTCACCGGCATGAAATTCAAAGCGATCTCGACGAGCCAGGAAGATTTCGACGCCTGGGTAGCCAAAGTCAAGGCCGCACCTAAACAGCTTGATCAAGCTGAATACGATGCTCTTGCCAAACCAAGCCAGAACAACCCAGCCACTCTGTACTCCGCGTACACGCCGGACCTGTTTCAGAAAATCGTCGACAAGTACGAAGGTATGAAACCAGGCAAGCCGGTCAAGCACGAGAAGAAAGAAGTGGCCGCGGTTGAAGGTTCTGACACGGGCTCGCATTCAACTGCTGGGGCAGAGGAGTAAACGATGTTTGGTAAATTAAGTTGGGATGCGGTCCCGTTCCACGAGCCGATCGTGATGGTGACCATCGCCATGATCGCGCTGGGTGGTCTGGCACTGTTTGCTGCAATCACGTATTTCAAGAAGTGGACCTACCTGTGGACCGAGTGGTTGACCTCTGTCGACCACAAGAAAATCGGTGTCATGTACGTCATCGTTGCCATGGTCATGCTGCTGCGTGGTTTTGCCGACGCCATCATGATGCGTACCCAGTTGGCCATGGCCACCGAGGGTTCGCCTGGCTACCTGCCGCCTGAACACTATGACCAGATCTTCACCGCTCACGGTGTGATCATGATCATCTTCATGGCGATGCCATTCTTCACCGGCTTGATGAACCTTGCCTTGCCGCTGCAGATCGGTGCGCGTGACGTTGCCTATCCGTTCCTGAACTCCTTGAGCTTCTGGCTGCTGGTTTCCGGCGTGGTACTGATCAACCTGTCCCTGGGCGTCGGCGAATTCGCCAAGACCGGTTGGGTTGCGTATCCGCCGCTGTCGGGCATTCAGTACAGTCCGGGCGTGGGTGTGGACTACTACATCTGGGCGCTACAGTTATCAGGACTCGGGACGACACTGACGGGGGTCAACTTCCTGGCCACCGTCCTGAAAATGCGCGCCCCTGGCATGAAACTGATGGACATGCCGATCTTCACCTGGACCTGCACCTGGGCCAACGTCCTGATCGTGGCTTCGTTCCCGATCCTGGCCGCTACCATGGCGCTGCTGTCGCTTGACCGTTACCTGGATTTCCACATTTTCACCAATGAACTTGGTGGCAATCCGATGATGTACGTGAACCTGTTCTGGGCATGGGGTCACCCTGAGGTGTACATCCTGATCCTGCCAGCGTTCGGTATCTTCTCTGAAGTGATCTCGACCTTTACCGGCAAGCGCCTGTTCGGTCACCACTCGATGGTTTACGCATCGGGCGCGATCTCTGTACTGGGCTTCATGGTGTGGCTGCACCACTTCTTCACCATGGGCTCGGGGGCCAGCGTCAACGCCTTCTTCGGCTTGGCGACGATGCTGATTTCCATCCCGACGGGGGTGAAGCTATTCAACTGGCTATTCACCATCTATCACGGTCGTCTGCGTATCACCAGCCAGGTTCTGTGGACCCTGGGCTTCATGGTGACCTTCGCAATCGGCGGTATGACCGGCGTACTGCTGGCCATCCCGGGTGCTGACTTCGTACTGCACAACAGCTTGTTCGTGATCGCTCACTTCCACAACGTGATCATCGGTGGTGCTGTATTCGGTTACATCGCTGGTTTCAGCTTCTACTTCCCGAAAGCGTTCGGCTTCAAGCTGCACGAAGGCTGGGGCAAGGCTGCATTCTGGTTCTGGATCTCGGGCTTCTTCGTCGCGTTCATGCCGCTCTATGCACTGGGCTTCATGGGCATGACCCGTCGTCTGAACGCCACCACCAACCCTGAGTGGGTGCCGTACCTGTACGTCGCCATGTTCGGTGCGTTGATGATCGCTGCCGGTATCGCCTGCCAGTTGATCCAGCTGTACGTGAGTATCCGTGACCGTAAGCAGAACGCTTGCGAATCCGGCGACCCATGGAATGGCCACACCCTGGAATGGTCGACCTCGTCGCCACCTCCGTTCTACAACTTCGCTGTGATTCCTACTGCGAACACGATCGATGCGTTCACCGAAGCGAAGGAAGACGGTACTGCGTACCAGCAACCCAAGCATTACGAGCCGATCCACATGCCGAACAACACCGCCACTGGCGTGGTGATGGGCGCGCTGTTGACCGTGTTCGGTTTCGCGATGATCTGGCACATCTGGTGGCTGGCAATCGTGGGCCTGGTAGGCACCATCGGTTACTTCATCATTCACGCTGCCCGTGATGATCAAGGCTACATGGTGCCGGTCGAAACGATCGAGCGCATCGAAGCCGAGCAACACGCTCGCCTGGTAGCCGAGAAGAAAATCCCGGCCAACCGTGTAGAAACCTCGTTGGAACAGGCTTAAACCATGTCGAACTTAGTGACCAATGCTGGACACGCCCATGTCGATGACCATGGGCACGATGACCATCACCACGACTCGGGGCCAATGACCGTATTCGGTTTCTGGCTCTACCTGATGACCGACTGCATCTTGTTTGCGTCGATCTTCGCGGTGTACGCGGTACTGGTAAACAACGTAGCGGGTGGCCCGTCGGGCCACGACATCTTCGAACTGCCTTACGTGCTCGGCGAAACCGCCTTGCTGTTGTTCAGTTCGATCACCTACGGCTTCGCCATGCTGGCCTTCTACAAGGGCAGCAAGAAAGGCGTACTGAGCTGGTTGGCACTGACCTTCCTGTTCGGCCTGGGCTTCATCGGCATGGAGATCAACGAGTTCCACCTGCTGATCTCCGAAGGCTACGGCCCGCACCGTTCCGGCTTCCTGTCCGCGTTCTTCACGCTGGTAGGCACCCACGGTCTGCACGTATCTGCCGGCCTGCTGTGGATGGCGGTGATGATGTATCAGGTCAATAAACACGGCCTGACCAACACCAACAAGACTCGCCTGAGCTGCCTGAGCCTGTTCTGGCACTTCCTGGACGTGGTCTGGATCTGCGTCTTCACCGTTGTTTACCTGATGGGGACCCTGTAATGGCTAATGCACACTCCCATGACCATGACAGCCATGATGCGAGCCACGGCAGCGTTAAGTCGTACGCCATCGGCTTCATCCTGTCGGTAATCCTGACGCTCATCCCGTTTGGTCTGGTGATGTACCCGACCCTGCCGAAGTCCATCACGTTGATGATCGTTCTGGCGTTCGCGGTGATTCAGGTTCTGGTTCACCTGGTGTACTTCCTGCACCTGGATCGTTCCAAAGAGCAGCGCGATAACGTGATTGCATTTGTGTTCGCAGGCCTTGTGATCCTGCTGCTGGTTGGTCTGTCGATATGGATCATGTTCAGCATCCACACGTTCATGATGGCGAAGTGAGGTAAGACCCGATGTCGCTTAAGCACTTTATCCAAATCACCAAACCGGGGATCATTTTCGGTAACGTGCTTTCTGTGGCAGGCGGTTTCTTCCTGGCCTCCAAGGGACATGTCGATCTGGCCATCTTCCTGGCTGCAATGATCGGCACCTCCCTGGTGGTAGCTTCCGGTTGTGTATTCAACAACTGCATTGACCGCGACATCGATATCAAGATGGAACGCACCAAGAACCGCGTGCTGGTCCAGGGCCTTATCTCCCTGAAACTGGCACTGCTGTTCGCGACCGTCCTGGGTGTTGCCGGCGTCGTGTTGTTGTACAAGGTGGCCAACCCGTTGGCGGCGCTGTTTGCCGTGATCGGCTTTGTCATCTACGTCGGCCTTTACAGCCTGTACCTCAAGCGCAAGTCGGTTCACGGCACGCTGGTGGGCAGTCTGTCGGGGGCGATGCCGCCGGTGATTGGTTATGTGGCTGTGACCAATAGCTTCGACATGGCCGCGCTGGTGCTGCTGGTGATGTTCAGCCTGTGGCAGATGCCGCACTCTTATGCCATCGCGATTTTCCGCTTCAATGACTACCTGGCTGCGTCGATTCCGGTTCTGCCGGTCAAGCGTGGCATCCAGGTGGCCAAGAAACACATCCTGCTCTACATCCTGGCCTTCCTCGTGGCGACCTTGATGTTGACCTTCAGTGGCTATGCCGGCATGAGCTACCTCGCCGTCGCTGCCGCCATGGGCATGTACTGGTTGTACATGGCCTGGACCGGCTACAAGGCGGTGGATGACACCGTCTGGGCGCGCAAGCTGTTCGTGTTCTCGATCTTCACCATCACCGCGCTCAGCGTGATGATGTCCCTGGATTTCCAGGTACCGAAAGAGCTGTTGCTGACCTACGCACACTGAGTCATCGAGCAGTAAAAAACCCCGCCTTCGCAAGAAGCGCGGGGTTTTTTATGGAGTGGCCTTTAAACTATTCCCTAATTCTACAAATGCAGGAAGCAAACCGATGAGTAAAAAAGCCGTTATCGTATTCAGTGGCGGGCAGGACTCGACGACCTGTCTGATCCAGGCACTGCCGCTGTATGACGAAGTTCACTGCATTACCTTCGACTATGGCCAGCGCCATGTGGCAGAAATCGAGGTCGCCCAGAAGCTCGCCAAGCAGTTGGGCGCTACCGTTCATAAAGTCATGGACGTGTCCCTGCTCAACGAGTTGGCCATCAGCAGCCTGACCCGCGACAACATCCCGGTGCCGACCGTGAACAGTTCAGGCGACAGCCTGCCCAGCACCTTTGTGCCGGGTCGCAATATTCTGTTTCTGACCCTGGCGTCGATCTACGCCTATCAGGTAAAGGCGCAAACCGTTATTACCGGGGTGTGCGAAACCGACTTCTCAGGCTATCCCGATTGCCGCGATGAGTTCGTCAAAGCGCTGAACAAGGCGCTTGAACTGGGCATGGAGTACACACTGCGCCTGGACACCCCGCTGATGTGGCTGAACAAGGCCGAAACCTGGGCCCTGGCGGATTACCATAATCAGTTGGACCTGGTTCAGCACCAGACCCTGACTTGCTACAACGGCATCCTCGGCAGCGGTTGCGGTAACTGTGATGCGTGCAACTTGCGGGCTCGCGGCCTGAATGACTACCTGCAGAACAAGGCCGATGTGATGCACAGCCTCAAGCAGAAGTTGCAGCTGAACTAAATCAGCCCACACCTGCCTCGTCATACTCCTCTGTACGTGCTGTGCGAATCCAACACACGACTACAAGGAGTAGTTCCATGGTCAGCGTAAGTCGTCGGTCACTTCTCGCCTTTGGCGCGGCCTTGCCGGTGCTGGGGCACCTGGATTGGGCGCTGGCCAGCCCGCCGTCGGCACCCGCTGACAAGGTGCGGCTCAATTACAACGAAAGCCCCTACGGCCCCTCAGGCGCTGCCCGTGAGGCGATGCAGCGTGGGGTGGCCATCTCCGGGCGGTATCCCTATGACCACATGTACGCCTTGGCTGGGCTGTTTGCCCAGCAGCAGGGCATCGCCGAAGAACAGGTCGCCGTGTTTGCCGGCTCCATGGCAGCGTTGCGCTATGCCGTGCTGGCGTTTACCAGCCAAACACGCGGGCTGGTGATGGCCACACCGTCCTACGAAGTACCGCGCCAGGCCGCCGAGTCGTGGAAGGCGCCGGTGCGCGAAGTGAGCCTCAATGCCGAGCATGCGCACGACGTGCCTGCCATGCTTGCTGCCGATCCGCAGGCGGGCATGCTGTACCTGTGCAACCCCAACAACCCTACCGGCACCCTGACGCCAACCGAGGCGATCCGCCAGGCGTTGGCGAACAAGCCCAAAGGCAGCGTGCTGGTGGTGGACGAGGCGTACATCGACTTCTCTGATGCGCCGAGCTGCGTGAGCTGGGTCAAGGACCATGACGATTTGCTGGTGCTGCGCACCTTCTCGAAAATCTACGGCATGGCCGGCGCACGCCTGGGCTTGGCGATTGGCCACCCCGCGCTGCTGGCACGGCTGGCGGTGTTTGGCGGCGACAACGTGCCAGCCGCCTCGACCTTGCTCGGGGCCCGTGCGAGCCTGGAAGACGTCAAACTGCTGCCCCACCGCAAGGCGCTCAACGCGCAGTTGCGGGATGAGACTGTGGCGTGGCTGAAGGGGCGGGGGTTTGCCTGCACCGCGTCGCAGAGTAACTGCTTCATGATCAACGTGAAGCAACCGGCCCAGCAGGTCATCGACAAGCTCGCAGCACACAATGTGTTGATCGGGCGGGTCTGGAAAGACTGGCCGCAATGGGTACGGGTGACGGTGGGCAGTCAGCAGGAGATGCAGCGGTTTCGCGAAGTATTTGCCGCGCAGGTGGCCTGAGCCTGGGCGCTCGGCAGCGCAAATGGCCATTGCGTGCTGATGGTCGGCTCGGCCCAGGAAGCACTGGACAAGGCCTGTACGGCATGTTTCATTCTTGTCTTTATGTAGAGATATTTCCTACAGTATGGGTCGACTCTGACCAGAGGCTTCGGGATTGAAGCGTTCCCGTCAGAGCATTAGCCTCATACGTTGTCACTCATCAGGGACGATATTCATGCGAAGCGATGGCCAATCCAGCAACACCATGTCCATACAGCCCGCCGATGTGCGCCAATTGCTCGATGCCGAACTGACCCGGCGCGGCCTGGGGCACTTCGAGGTGTATCAGTGTGGGCCGACACTGGATGAAGCAGAGATCATCACCAATTACCCCGACGCGCTGGACCGCTCCGACTCGGCGGACGATTTTTACCAGCGTGGCCAACTGCTGTCCTTGTCCAAGGAGCGGGTCAAACCTTTTTTCTGGAGCGATGAAAACATCCTCGCGCCTGCCGCAGAAGCGGTGCCGGTGCCTGGGCCCTGTGCACCGGTGGGTGAGGGCGCGAGCTTTATCGTGCATGGCAACCGCGGTTTTTACTCGATCCTCAACCTGTGCAGCTTCGGTGAAGACCAACAGTTTCGCGACACGGTGTTGGCCAACAAAAGTGAGCTGCAGATGCTGCTGGTCTCGGTCTACGACGAGGCCCTCGAAAGCTGCGCCACGGTCACACCTGCGCCGATACAGGAAACGGTACTGACCCCACGAGAAACCGAAGTGTTGTCCTGGACCAGCCTGGGCAAGACCTACAACGAAATAGCCGTCCTGACCTCAATGAGCCCGCGTACCGTCAAGTTTCATATGAAGAATATCTTCAGCAAGCTGGACGTCACCAACGGCAAGTCGGCGATTCGCAAGGCCCTGAACCTGGGGTACATCCGCGAAAAGGCCTGATCTACAGGCTTCCCTCCTCATAAACGCGACGCTCGCCGGTGATTTTTCAGCGGCGAGTCTACGCGTGCGCCTCGTCGCAGCCTACCTGTCTAAAAGGGCAGCTTGTTCGCCATCGAGCGGTGCTTTAGTTTTTTTTGCAGCCGATGAGTCTAGCTCAGGCAAAAAAAACAATAGCCGCACCACCTGAAAAAATTCCTTTGCCCAGCAATGAGACGGGTGTTGCAGCGTGCCGCTTAATTATGGAGTGATTATGCTGGTCGATAAAAACAAAGAACCTGCTGGCGAATACGCCGCGGGCATTTCCCGTGAAACCTTCGGAATGCTCAAGCACCTGTGCAAAAAAGATAACTATCACTGGGCCATCGCGTTGGGTAAGGATTACGCAATCATTGCCTTTGCCATCTACCTGTCCTTGGGCATCAGCTACTGGTTCTACCCGGTTTCGCTGTTTCTGATCGGCACCACGCAACGCGCCCTGGCGAATGTGCTGCACGAGTCAGCGCACAAGATGCTGGCCAAGAACCGCGTGATCAATTGGGTCTCCGGCACGTTTCTCTCCGGCTACCTGATCTTCCACCTGCATCAGTCCTACAGCACGTCGCATATCAAGAATCACCACGTGCACCTGGGCGATCCGGAAAAAGACCCTGACTACGCCTTCCACCTGCAGTGCGGCCTGTACGACGTCAAGCAAAGTGAACGTGAGTTCTTCCTCAAGAACGTCTTGCTGGCGCTGTCCGGCTACCGGACCGTGCAGTACATCCGGTACATCATCAAAGACCGCGTCAAAGCCCAGGGTGCGGACAAAACCATCCGCAACGAACGCATCATGCTGTGGGCTTACTGGGCGGTGATCTTCGCCGTGGCCGCCTGGTTCGGTGTTGTCGCGCAACTGTTGCTGTTCTGGCTGGTGCCGCTGTTCACCACCGCCGTGGCCGTGGGCTGGATCATCGAGTTGGCCGAGCATTACCCATTGCCGGCTGCTGAGACCGAGAAGCTGCTGCTCACCCGCAATCGCAAGGGCAACGCCCTGGAGAACTTCTTCTTCGGCCGCCATGACGACAACTACCACCTCGTGCACCACCTGCACCCGGCCATTCCTCACTGGAACATGCGCAAGGCTCACGAGCTGCTGATGTCGCACCCGGAATACGCGCGTTGGGACAACCTGTGGGCGGGCATCTTTACCCGTGACCGCCATGGCCGCCACAAGGAAACCATGCTCAGTTACGCGGCCAAGTTTCGTGCTCACAAGATTGCCAACCACACCGACGATTCGAGCTTCGCACGTCGGATGCTGAACCAGGCCTACGGGGTTTAACGCCATGAATGACATCGACAACAGCCTGCTGGCGACCCTGGCCTGAAGAAACTGGCGGCGAACAAGACGTACCGCGACCTGTTCCTGGCCAGTGACACGCTGCGCGACTTCCTGCGCCCGGCCGCCCTGCGCTACATCATTTCCGAAGACCGCCTGGAGATGCTCGACAAGCTCGCCGCCCTGCAAGGCAAAGGCTATCGCACCGGCGTCGAATACGTTGGTGAAGAGGCTACCACCCTGGCCGAGGTGACCACGGCCACCGACGAATACTTGAAGCTGATCGACCTGATGGCGCTGCACCCCACACTGGCCGAGCCACCACAGCTGGGTTTTGACCTGTCCAACGTTGGCACGATCATTTCCCGTGAACTGGCGATCGAGAACTGCTCGAAGATCCTTGCCCATGCAGCCGACAAGGAGGTCGGTGTGATCCTCAGCATGGAGCGGTCCCAGTGGACCGACTCGATCCTGGATATCTTCATGCACCTGAGTGCACGTTTTCCCAACTTGGGTATCACCCTGCAGGCGCAGTTGAACCGTACGCCCGATGACCTGGGGGAAGTCCTCGCAACGGGCTGCAAAGTGCGCCTGGTCAAGGGCGTCTATGCTGAGCCTGCTGCTATTGCCTTGCCGCGCGGTGCGCAACTGAACGAGCGTTACCTGGGGCTGTTGGACCGCATCAACGGCGCCAGCACGAACTACGCGTTCGCCACCCAAGACCCGCTGCTGGTGAAGGAGATTCTCGCCAGTGGGATTGCCAGCCGAGGCGAGCTGGAGATGCTGCACGGCGTGCGCCCCGAGCTGATCAAGGCGGTCAAGGACCAAGGCCGGGTCAAGACGCGTGTTTCAGCGGTCTACGGCACCAACTGGTACCTGCACCTGCTGCACCGCGTGGCCGAGTTCCCACAGAATATTTTTCTGGCGCTGGATGACGTGGCCTCGCCACGGCCTTCCGAAACCGCCAATCACTACTGAAAAGGACATTCTCATGAAGCAGTACGTCGCGTTGGTCGATGTCTATTCGAGCGGTAACTTCCTGCCGCAGTTCTTCCATGAGGCGGGCATCGGCCTGATCCATGTGCAGAGCACGCCGGAACTGATGCCGAGCATGCTGGGGCCGAACCTTTCGGAGTTCGAACACAACTTGATTTTCAACGGCAACCCCGAAGACGTCGTGCGTCGCCTGCGTGAGTTCAACGTGATTGCCGTGATCGCCGGCCAGGAACCCGGCGTACCGTTCGCAGACTACTTGAGCGAACAGCTGCAACTGCCGTCCTCCAACGGCAGTGCCGGTTCCCGGGCACGTCGCGACAAGTTCGAGATGATCAACAAAGTGGCCGCCGCCGGCCTGCTGACCGCGCGGCAAATCAAGTCCGCCGACCCTGCCGAGCTGCTGGCCTGGGTGCAGGACGGCCAAGTGTTCCCTTGCGTGATCAAACCGCTGAGCTCGGCTTCAACCGACGGCGTGTCGATCTGCCACAACGTCGACGACGTGAAACGCGCCTGCGAGGAAGTGGTGTCCAACCTGGATATCTTCGGCCTGGCCAATACCGAAATTCTTTGTCAGTCCTACCTCAAGGGCCCGGAGTACATCGTCGACACGGTCAGCCGTGACGGGCAGACCTATGTCTGCGGTATCTGGCGCTATGTGAAACGCGAGATCAGCGGTGGCAAGAACATCTACGACCGCGACGTGCTGATTGCTCCGGACAGCGCCGAGGCCAACGTGCTGGTGGACTACATCGTGCAAGTGCTCAAGGCGCTGGGAATCAACAACGGCCCGGCCCATTCGGAAGTGATCCTCACCGAGGCCGGCCCTGCGCTGGTGGAAGTTGGCGCACGCTTGAATGGCAACATGGAACCCAGGTTCCATGACATCAGCCTGGGCGGCAACCAGGCGCAGCTCACCTACCTGGCGTACTGCGACGGTGAGGCGTTCAAAGCCGGTTATGCCGGCAAGCGCTACCACAAGCTCAAGGAAGCCTGTGTGATCAATACCGATACCACCTTGCAAGGTGAGGTCACCGGCTTCAATGACGCCGCCATCCACCTGATCGAGGCATTGCCCTCGGTGCATAAACTGAGTGTCAAATACAAGGCCGGCAAGTTGATGAAAAAGACCGTGGACCTGCTCAGCAGCCCGCTGCGCGTGTTCCTGGTATCGGAAAACCAGCGCGATATCGACAAGGACTATGAGCAGATCCGCCAGTACAAAGACAACGTTTACGTGATCCGCTGATGATGGGCACCTATCGCGCGTTACGCGGGCTCAACGGTCGGTTGCAGTCGCTGTTCCTGATTACCCTGGTGTTCCGCATGGGCACCATGGCGTTCCCTTTCTATGCGGCGTACCTGATTCATCAGCACGCCGTGTCGGCGGGCACGGCTGGCTTGCTGGTCGGGGTGTACGGCGCGGGTGCGCTGTTTGTGGACTTGATCATCGGCGCGGTGATCAAGCGGTTTTCCGCCAACCGGGTGATCCTCGGTTCGTTGCTGCTCAATGCCGTGCTGTTGCTGATCATTCCTTCAGTGGACAACACGGCCGCGCTGTTTGTGTTGTCGTTTCTGTGGGGCGCCTGTTACGAGGCGTTCACGCCGGCGACGTTCTCCGAAACCGTCACCCACAGCAGCAGTGAGACGCGCAAAGTGGCGTTCTCCTGCAACCGTCTGGCCATCAACATCGGCATGGCCATCGGGCCACTGTTGGGCAGTCTGATTTTCCTCAGCAACGCCGACGCGGTGTTCTACCTCAACGCTGCGTTGTCGTTGGTCTCGTTCGTCGCCTGCCTGCGGTTTGGACGCGCGGTTCCGGTGGCGCCGGTGACCACGCTCGCCGGCAAGGGCAATGGCTTGCCGGAGAGCGCGCCGCATGAGCGGTCGCGACTGCTGGTGATCCTGTTGGCGGCATTGCCGGTGCACATCGCCTACGCGTTGCCGCCGACGTTCCTGTCGGCCTACATCATCAATTACACCGAGTTGCCGGCTTACTACGTCGGCATCATTTTCTTTATCAATGCATTGTTGGTGATTCTGTTCGAGGTACCGATCAACCAACGCATGTCGCACCTGTCGAGCAGCCGCTCGTTGGTGGCCGGTTTCCTGGTGGCCGGCGTGGGGTTTTTCCTGATGGGGTTCAGTCACATCGGCGCGTTGCTGCTGGTGGCCACTGTGCTCTGGAGCCTGGGCGAAATGATCGTGTTTCCCGGCATCACCCACTACGTCAGCAGTATTTCCAGTCGCCATACCGTGGACCGCAACCTCGGTTACTACTCGGCGGGCGTCAACATCGGGGTCATGATCACCCCGTCGCTGGCGTTTATGTTGGTGTCCCAGCCGTCCTTGCCTTCGCCGTGGCTGCTGGCCGGCACCGTATTGCTGCTGTTCGCGGTGGCGGTGGGCGCGATGAAAAGCTCGACACTTTTGTGGAACAAGGAAGCGTGAAATGAATATCGTGCATTTGAACACTGCCGGTGCCGGCCTGATGTCATCGGCCACCCTGAACGCGATCCAGCGCTTCACGGCCATCGAAGCCCAGATGGGCAGTTATGAGACCGAACTGGCCTACGACGAGTTGCTCAACGTCGACCTGTATCAGGCGGCAGCCGGGCTCTTGAATGCACAGCCCGCGGACATCGGTTTTTTCAGCAGTGCCACCGAAGCCTGGACCAGCATCCTCGGCAAACTGAAATTTCCCCGTGGTAAGCGCGTGTGGGTGTCGACCTCGGAGTACGCCGCGAACCTGATCTTTTTCAACTACCTCAAGCTGTCGCGCGATATTCGCGTTGAAGTGATCCCGACCACCGCCACCAGCCCGCTGGACCTGGAATGGGTGCGACGTCATCTGGACGACGATGTGTTCCTGGTCAGCGTGTCGCACTTGCCGTCGTGCTGCGGCGTGATCAACCCGGTGGAAGCCCTGGGCGCGCTGCTTAAAGAGACGAACACGCTGTATGTGGTGGACGCGTGCCAGTCGCTGGGGCAATTGCCGCTGGACGTGCGGGATATCCATTGTGATTTGCTGACCGGCGCGGGCCGCAAGTTTCTCTGTGGGCCGCGTGGCAGCGGGATCGCCTACGTGTCGCCACGCCTGCTCAGCCAGTTGGTGTTGAATTTCGCTGACTTGCACGCGGCCAGTACGGATGGCCAGGTCAACCGGATCGAGGTGTCCGGGGCTCGGGTGCTGGAAATTGCAGAAAAAAGCTTTTCAGCGTTGGTGGGGTTGCACACCGCGTTGAGTGAATACGCGCAGGTCGCAGCAAAGGTGAGCACCGAGCCCTACGCGCTGCTGGCGCAGGAGCTACGGCGCCTGCCGCAGTTGACGCTGCTGTGCGATCAGTTCCAGCAGACCGGGATTGTCTCGTTCGTGCCGCACAACCTGTCGGCCAAGGCGTTTGTCGGCCAGGCCCGTGAGCTGGGGCTCAACCTGTGGGCGGGCACTGCCGCTCATACACCGCTGCTGTTGAAGGACCTCGGCGCGACGCATTTCGTGCGCGCCTCGGTGGGCCGGCATGTCACCCAGGCCCAGGTTGAGCAGGCCCTGGTGACCCTGCGCGCACTTATTGCGCAGTGATGGCGTAACCGTCAAAGGCGCTTTGTTGTTGCAGCGCGGTCACGATGCTTTTGCGCGTGACCGGCTGCTCTACGCCGCTGTTGTCCACAAAGGTTTCAGTTTCCAGTTCCGCCTCGTTGCCTTCACCCACGAACGTAAAGCCCAGGAACTCCAGCGCCTCACGGTCAACGTTCAGCTTGGAGCGAGGTGTACGCAGTGGCAGGGTGACGCTGATGCCATCCTTGCTGATCACAAACACTTCGGCTTCCTTCTTCGCGCGTGCTGCCTTGCTCTTGCCGGCGCTGGGGTTGCTGATGGCCTGGTGAGACTGGTTCAGCACCTTCAGGGCCAGGCCATAGACCAGTTCCTGGAACTCGGGATCGTCCTTGAAACTGGACAGAATGCGGCTGATCGAGAACTTGCTGCTGAGGTCCTCCAGGGCGATGTTGTCGGCGGCCTCGGCGTCCTTGAGTTGCTTGAGCTGGCCCATCAGGTCGTAGGCCTTGTCGTCGTCGAAGGCGTCGTGGGCCTGGCGGATGGCCACGCGCAATTCACGGATCTGGTCGCTTTCCTTGGAAGTGTGGAATGCGTCCAGCACCATCTCGCTGATGATCTTGGCCGCAGGCACATGCTGTGAAAGATTGATGGCGTTTTCGTATTCAGCTTTGGACTGCAGGGCTGTTACGGATTCTTCGGTGGAGTGTTCGGTGTAAGAATCAGACATTGAAATTTCACTACTTCAGTAAACGGGACAAAAAAACGTCGCGCATTTTCAGCGGGGAGGGTGATCAGGTCAAGGCAGCACAATGCTCTTGTCGCGGCGCAACGCCGTCAGCGCCCGCTGCAACCGCAGGGCGCGTCCACAGAACAGACCAACGGTAAATCCCGACACACCGCCCACCGCCACCAGCATCGCTGGCGTGTTCAAAAACAGCGGATGCGCCGCCTGCTGATAGCCGAAGTAGTACTTCACCGCGAAGAACAACGTTGCGGCGTATTTCTCCGGCCAACCGCGCCCGGATTTCCCGGACAAGGTCAAAGACTGGCCCAACGGCGGCAAGCCCGCCGATGCGCGCTACTAAGTCAGCTGCTTGAGACAGGCCTCGAGAATATCCAGGCCTTCCTCCAGCACCGCAGGCTCGGTGGTCAGCGGTGCCAGCAGGCGGATGATGTGTCGCGATTTACCGCTGGGCATCAGCAGCAGCCCCGCGTCCCGCGCCAGGCTCAGCAGTTGGGTCAGTTGCCTGGACGCGGGCGTGCCGTCGGCATTGGCCAGCTCGATGCCGCGCATGGCACCGACGCCGGTCAGGCGACCCAGATAGGGCACACCTTGCGCACGCCATTGTTCATAACGGCTGACGATGGCTTCGGCCTGGTGTGAACCCCAGGTTTTCAGGTGTGCGTCCGTCATCGCGTCCAGCGTGGCCAATGCGGCCGCGCACGCAATCGGGTTGCCGGAGTAGGTGCCGCCCAGGCCGCCTTTGGGCAAGGTGTCGAGCAAGGCTTTGCGCCCGACCACCGCGCCCAATGGCACGCCGCCGGCGATGCTTTTGCCGAGCAGGATCAAGTCCGGCTCAATTCCAAGGCGCGAGAAGGCGAAGCGCTGGCCGGTGCGCCCGAAGCCTGACTGGATTTCGTCGGCAATCAGCAGGATGTTTTTCTCATCACAGAAACGTCGCAAGGCCTGGGCGAATTCGACGTCCAGGGCCAGGAAACCGCCTTCGCCCTGCACGGGTTCGATGATGAAACAGGCCACGTCCTCAACGTCGATTTCCACGCTGAACAGGCGGTCCATGGCCTTGAGTGCTTCGGCACAACTCACGCCGTTATCAGCGCTGGGGTAGGGCAGGTGGTACACCGGCCCAGGCAACACACCGACTTTTTGCTTGTAGGGCGCTACCTTGCCATTGAGGTTGAGCGTGGCCAGGGTACGGCCGTGAAAGGCACCGTCAAACGCGATCACCGCCGTGCGGCCGGTGGCACCGCGCACAATCTTCAAAGCGTTTTCCGCCGCTTCCGCACCGCTGTTGGTGAGCATGCCGCTCACCGGGTAATCCACCGGCATAAACGCGGTAAGACGGTCCATCAGTTCGATGTAGGGCGCGTGAGGTGCGGCGTTGAACGCGTAGTGGGTCAGTTTGGTGGCCTGCTCCCGAATCGCCTCGACCACGCCGGGGTGGCAATGCCCGAGGTTGAGCACGCCGATGCCGCCGACAAAATCGATGTAGCGCTTGCCCGTGGTGTCCCAGACCTCGGCGTTCTTGCCGTGGCTGAGGCTGATGGGGTGGACGATGGAAATCGACTGGCTGATGGTTTCGCGGCTCATGAATCTCGGACTCGGCAATGGCGGGCGTCTTTTTATCTAAGCCGCGCGCCCGGCCTTGCCGCAAACGAAATAAAGTCGCCGGGTCATTATTAAAAGTCGGGATGTGCTTTTAAGTAGTCCACCATCCAGTTCAAGAATGCTTTTACTTTGGGGATCTCGCCGGCGTGTTCGGCGTGCGCGATAAAGTGCGCGCCGGCGCTGGGCATCGTGTAATCCCAAGGCGTCATCAGGCTGCCATTGGCCAACTCTTCGGCCACCAGGTACTGCGGCACCAACGCCACGCCGTAGCCCGACTGCGCTGCGCGAATGCACATGTAGAACGTGTCGAAACGCGGCCCGTGATAGCTGTTCTGCGAATGCAGGCCCTGTTCCAGAAACCACTCATGCCAGGCTTGCGGGCGTGACGTGCATTGCAGCAAGGTGTGGCGCGAGGAGGCATCGCTGCCCTCGGCGACAAACCCCGGCGCACAGACCGGCACCACGGCCTCGTGAAACAGCTCGATGCACGTCGCCCCCGGCCAGGAGCCCTGGCCGAAGAAAAACGCAATATCGGCCTTGGCCTGCAACACGTCGAAGGGCTCCAGCTCGTTGCGCACATCCAGGTGGATGTTCGGATGTCTGGCCGCAAAATCCTTGAGCTTGGGCACCAGCCAGCGGTCGCCGAAGGTCGGCTGGGTGGCGATGCGCAGCACTTCGGTCTCGCCGCCGTAGGTGAGGATGTACCGGCTGGAAATGTCCACCTGAGTCAAAATCTTGTGGACCTCGGCGAGGTACAGCGAGCCCGCTGGCGACAGGTAGAGACGCTGGCGCACGCGCTCGAACAGGTTGTGGCAGAGCATCTCTTCGAGCTGCGCGACCTGCTTGCTCACGGCACTTTGGGTCAGGTGCAGCTCTTGGGCGGCGCGGGTGAAACTCAGGTGGCGGGCGGCGGCTTCGAAGCACTGCAGGGCCGTCATTGAAGGGGTCAAGCGTTTAGAGATCATGCAGTTCATTCCAAATCGGAAGGAGCCTTTGCCTAAAGGTCGTTTGTGACAGGGGCGTAAAGCCGTCGATACTGCGCGGCCACACTATAAACCGGCGCGGGCTGTGCGGCGCCGAATAATAAAGATCGACAGGGAGTGCTTCGCATGAACAACCTCAAGACCACCTTGGCCGCCCTCACCGCTGCTGCGGTCGTGGGCCTGGCGGGCAGTGCCCACGCCGGCGTGACCCTCGACGCAATCCAGAAAAAAGGCTTTATCCAGTGCGGCGTCAGTGACGGTTTGCCGGGCTTCGGCGTGCCGGACGCCACCGGTAAAATGACCGGCATCGATGTAGACGTGTGTCACGCCGTCGCTGCGGCGGTGTTCGGCGACGCCTCAAAAGTGAAGTTCAGCCAGTTGACGGCCAAAGAGCGTTTTACCGCGCTGCAGTCCGGCGAAATCGACCTGATCTCACGCAACACCACCTGGACCAGTTCGCGTGATTCGGGCATGGGCCTGGTGTTCACCGGCGTCACCTATTACGACGGCATCGGTTTTCTGGTCAACAACAAACTGGGGGTGACCGGCGCCAAGCAACTCGACGGCGCAACCATCTGCATCCAGGCCGGCACCACCACCGAACTCAATGTCTCGGATTACTTTCGCACCAACGGCATGAAGTACACGCCAATCACCTTCGATACCGCCGACGAAAGTGCCAAGGGCCTCGAAGCCGGGCGCTGCGATGTGCTGACCACCGACCAGTCGGGCCTGTACGCGCAGCGCATCAAGATGGCTCACCCGGATGAGTTTGTGGTGCTGCCGGAAGTGATCTCCAAGGAGCCACTCGGGCCGCTGGTGCGCAAGGGTGATGACGAGTGGTTCAGCATCGTCAAATGGACGCTGTTCGCCATGCTCAACGCCGAGGAAATGGGCATCACCTCGCAGAACGTCGAAGCGCAGGCCAAATCCAGCAAGAACCCCGACGTAGCGCGGCTGCTGGGTGCCGACGGCGATTACGGCAAAGACTTGAAACTGCGCAAGGACTGGGTGGTGCAGATCGTCAAGCAAGTGGGCAACTATGACGAAGTGTTCGAGCGCAATATCGGCCAGGGCAGCGTGTTGAAGATCAAGCGCGGGCTCAATGCCTTGTGGAGCAACGGCGGCATCCAGTACGCGCCACCAGTGCGCTGATCACGCCAAGCCAGTGGAGTCGCCGTATTTACTCCGACACCACGTCCTTTCCCGCCGCCTTGGACCGATACAGCGCTTGATCGGCGCGTGCCATCAAGGCGGCAGGGTCCTCACCCATACGACGTTCGACCACACCCAGGCTCAGGGTCACTTTGAAATCACCCACGGCGGGTATTTCGGTGACCTTCTGCCGCACGCTTTCGGCCAGTTGCCTGGCCGAATCGAGGGTGCTTTTGGGCAGCACCACCATAAATTCGTCACCGCCCCAGCGCGCGAGCAAATCACCGGGACGCACACAGGCTTCCAGGTTTTCCACCACCCGAATCAGGGTCTTGTCGCCGACGCCATGGCCGTGTTGGTCATTGATCGGCTTGAAGTCATCGATATCCATGGCCACCAATGCCAATGGCACGCGGAAGCGCTCGGCGCGCTCACACTCCTCCAGCAGCACTTTTTCCAGGCGATAACGGTTGGCGATACGCGTCAGGGCGTCCTGTTCGGCCAGGGAGCGGTTCTCATCCAGCTGCAATTGCAGTTGCTGATTGACCCGAGACAATTCACGGGTGCGTTCGGCCACCAGAGCCTCCAGCGATTGGTTACGCTTTTGCAGCTGTTCGATGGAGTTCTTGCGGGTGTGAATATCGCGGTGGGCGCCGACCATGCGGGCTACCGAGCCGTCAGGATTACGTGCAATCACGTAGCCCCGGTCCTCGATCCACAGGTAGCTGCCGTCTTCTTTTCGGCAGCGGTACTCGGCCTGGTAATGGGGGGCGCGCTGGTTGATGTAGTCATCAAACACGGCCATCACGCGCGGGTAATCCTCGGCGTGGATCACGTTCTCCCAGGTGAACACAGTGTTTTCCAGGGAGTGGCGGGGGTAACCCAGCATTTCGTACCAACCGGGGTTGCGGTAGACGAAGCCGGTATTGGCGTTCCAGTCCCAGATGCCGTCGCTGACCAGTTCCATGACGGCGTGCAACATGTCGGCGTTGAGTTCGGAGAAGTCATTGCGCAGCGGTTTATTGCCGGAGTTATCGCCCATCTTTGCGCTTCCCTGCGTGTGCTGGTTTGTAAGGCCAGTCTTCGTTGACGCCGATACTCCGTGGCTGGCGCTACTGTACATCGGGACTTGCGCGGTTTGAATAGGGCGGGTGTGCTGCTTTAGATGTATGGCTATGAGCCACCTATGCTGGATTTACGTGGACCGGTTTTCACGTCATCACCGGTCATGTATTGGCGTTCGGTAAAAGCCGCACTTCTACCCGCTGGCCCAACGCTCTTGCGGCACTTGCCAGGGTTGCCAGAGTCATGCCTGCATCGTTTTGATCCAGCGCCCGATCCACAGCAGTGCGGCTGGTGTGCATACGTTCTGCCAGCGCTTTCTTGCTGACTTTCTGCGCCTTCATTGCTTGCGCCAACTGCCAGGCGATAACACGCTTCAATGCGGCAGCGGACACTTCTTCTATTATGAGCCCATCGTCACTTAGAAAATCATCGAAGTTGGAGCCGATATGTTTATTCATGGTGGTCCCTCAAAGCTTGCTTTTACGACGCCTCGCGGTGTTCAGGTCCACTGACGTCGTTTTCTGGCTCTTTTTGATAAAGCCGTGCAGCAACACAATTTCGCGGTCAACTAACGTAAAAATGACCCGTGCAATGTTCTCATTGAGGTCACTTCGTATTTCCCAAAGGCTGTGCTCCAGCTTTCGAACCAGCGGCATTCCCAGCGGCCATCCAATCTGGACTGCTTTGATGTCAATGCCTATGAGTCTGCGTGACTCCCTTGGCAGTTCCAGCAGCCATTCACGCACGGGCTCGTTGCCAGCCTGCGTTCGGAAAAACGCGACGCTCAACATGAGAGGTAAGTCGTTCACAAGAGTGCACCAAAATAGGTTCATACGGCAATCGGCGATTGATGAAGCTTTTCGCGAAGAGCGGTCAGAGCCTGGCACTTTTTTTGTGAGCGATGGATGTCGAAGCTTTGCAGAAAATTACAGCAAAAACAGTTAGTTATGAATTTTCCGCAGAGTGAGTGCGAGCGTGGTTTTGCATGTGTAAGAAAACTTACTCCGGCGCCAGCATCCTCGTCCGAGGCTTTCCATCGGCGTTGTGCTGGTAAATCGCCTCCGGTTGGCCGTGGTCGTTGAAAAACACCTGACCGATGCCCGCCGAATTCCACAGCCGTTCGCCCGCTTCGGCATGTTCCGGAATATGGGGCACTACCTGCATGGTACGGCGGCGCGTGAACCAGTTGAGCGGTGAGCGCGGTGAATAGAGCCAGCGGTTCAGGCGGTCGAACCATTCCAGCAGGCGTGGGGGGAACTCGTTCTTGATGCCGCTGCTGGTGATCTGCCAGATGCTCGGCCCGCCGTTGCGGTGGCGGATCAGCACTTGGTAGACGAACGAGTAATGCACGTCGCCCGAGAGGATCACGTAGTTACCCGGCGTGCGCGAGTGGCGGAAGATGTTGAGGATTACCTGGGCGGCGCCGCGATGGGCCATCCAGTTTTCAGCGTCTACCAGCAGCGGGTAGCCACACCAACTGAACACCTTCTGCACGGTTTCGATCAGCTTGACGCCAAAGACCGGCGCGGGCGACACGATGATGGCGCAGGGGTGGTCCAGCAGTTCCTGTTGCAGCTCACTCAAGGCTTCCCAGCCCAGCAGGCCAGAGGGCTGCTTGAGGGTGAACTCGCTGCGCCAGCGGCGGGTACGGGTGTCGAGCACCACCAGGGCCGGTGTGGTGGGCAGTACGTAATGCCAGTGCTGGAATTTCAGCAGCGCCGCCAGCAGGTCATCTTGCAGGCCGGCGTCCAGATGGTTGCCTTTAACCTGGGTGGCCAGTGCCTGGGTTTGGCTCAGCAGCTCAGCGAACACATCCGGCTGGTTGCCCCAACCCTGGCACAGCAAGTAGGCGAGCAGGGCATTGCCGATAATGCGCCTGGAGAACGGGTGGCCGTAGGCGGTTTCTTCCCATTGGGCACTGAGGTTCCAGTCGTCGGTGATGTCGTGATCGTCGAAGATCATCAGCGTCGACAGATGAGCCAAGACCCGTGCGGCGCCCGGCAACCCTTGTCGGAATTGATCAATAGGCACCTGCTCGCGGGCATAACGCTGCTGTTCCTCGACGCTCAGTTGCGGGGGTTGTGGCGTGATCAACTGCCAGGGCGTGGGCGACCAGGCCAGCAGGTACATCGCGATCACCTCGGCAAAGCTCACCAGGTGATTGTCGGCCGTGCTGCTGGTGAAAATCGGCTTCTTTACGCCACCAAAAAACCGCTCGCGCAGGGTCTCGTTGCTGTCCAGCGCCGGGAGCAGTTCGGCGCGATGGTAATAGCTGGCGCGATGCCCGTAGAGGCTGGCGCTGTCAGTCACCACCGCACCTTCCAGGTATTCGTCAAACAGGCCCAGTCGCGCGATCAGCGCATGAATCGCGCGCAGCATCGGGCCGGCGACATCGTCGGCGTAGATCTGGTCACCGCTCATCATCAGCAAGGCCGGGCGTTCGGTCGGCGTGTGTGCCTCGGCCAGCAGGCGGTCGACGCACAGCAAGCCGTCGTCGGCTCGGTGGTGCGGTTTGCGGCAGGAACCGTGCACCAACTGGTGGATACGGCTATGCAGCACGAAGTTCGGCTGCCGGGCGTCGGCATACAGCAGGTGCGGCGCCCATTCGGCGATGCCCAGGTTGTCGATCAGCAGGTCATAGCCGATGACCATGTCCAACGGCAGGGCGTCGTCCAGCGCCACGTCGATCAGGTGGATGAAGGCGTGGCGCCCCACCGGCACGACTTGGCACTGGCCCTGATCCAGGCGGATATCGCGGCTGTGTTCGGCAACGTGCAGCCTCAAGGTCGGCGACAGTTCACGGCTTGCCACCAGCCACAACACCAGGCGGCGAGGCTCCAGCCGCCGTAACAGCGGCCCGGCAAGAAAGGCGGGCAGTGTGCCTGCTTCAAGCATAGGAATGAGGACTCTGTGCAGGAAAGGCCGGCAGGTTAACCCAGCGGATGTCAGTGTTTTGTTAAGGGATGGCGGGGCAGGATGGCTTGCCCCGCATTCATAGGCTAGAGCAGATTGCCCTTGCCCAGGCTTTCCAGGTTGCCGGAGCGGTTGTTCTTGTCTGGGGTATTTGCGCCGCTCAGGCCTATGGCCGACGCCTGATCGAGGCTTGGCTTCGGCGGTTGTGGCGCAGGCGCGGCGTTGATCATCTGGATGGTGTTGATGTAGTTCAAGTTGGCGCTGAGAAAAAAATCCATTGGGTGTGCTCGGTAAGGCCAGGGAAGTGTTGTCGCGTTGTGAACGCGCACAGAACTTACAAAGCCTTGGCTGGCGCGGCTATACACGCGTTGAGTCAAAACATGACAAGGCTACCGGCCACCAACCCGTCGCGGCCAGGGTGGTATGTTGCGGGTTTAACCAGCCGGCCTGATGTGGAGAGCAAGCCCGCTCGCCACATCAAGTCCACTTTTCGCTGTCAGGGGTGTGCCCCCTCGATTCCCTTGGGCACCGTAAAGCGAAACTCGCTGCCCCGGCCGACCTCGCTGTGCGCGTCGATTTGCCCGCCATGGGCCTGAACGATGCCCTGAGTGATGTACAGCCCCAACCCGCTGCCGGTCGGGTTGTTTTCGGTCTGGGTCCAGTAGCGATCAAACACATGCGGTAACTGTTCAGGTGCAATGCCTTCACCGGAATCGCGCACCGAAAATACGATCTCTTCGTCATTGCTCATGGCGCTCACGCCGATGTTCCCCTGGCGCGGGGTGAACTTGATGGCGTTGCCGATCAGGTTCGACAACACCTGGAACAGACGCTCAGGGTCCCCGTTGATCTGCAACCCCGGTTCCGCATTGAACGACAGCTCGATGCCTTTCTCCATCGCCAGCGGCGCGAGCAGGGCATAGGCTTCTTCAAACATCTGGCTGACGTCCAGCACCACCGGCTTGACCACATAACGGCCCGCCTCGATTTTCGAGGTGTCGAGCAAGTCTTCCAGCAGCACGTTCATGCGCCCTGCGGCCTGTTGCATGGTGTCGATCGCCGAAGAAATACGTCGCGAGGTGTGCGGGCCTTCGGAGCTGAACGCCTTTTGCATCATGCCGCAGAGCATCGAGATAACGGTCATCGGGTTACGCAGGTCGTGGGACACCACGGCCACCAGGTCATCACGCGCGCGTACGGCTTGCTGTTCGCGCAACACTTGGCGGGCGAGGTCATTTTCCAGGGCTGAACGGCGCAGGTCGTTGGCAGCAAAACGGTCGCCATGGCTCCATTTGGTGGAGATGCCGGCCATTTCCACTTTCCAGATTTCAAACGAGGTCCGTGGGCGAAGTCGCAGGCCGGCGTCTGACTCTTCCAGATTCAACGGCTTGTCCGGGTTGCCGCTCCAGTTGATGTTCTCTTTCACTTCCGGGCGAAACCACAGCACGCCGTTATCCACAGGCTTTGGCAGGCTCATGGCCAACACGCCACTGGCCACGCGCTGGAACTCGGCGGCCGGCGGGTACACCGAGGTCAGGTTGTGGCTGGAAAACACCGGTTCGCCGCTGGCTTGCAGCCATGCGTGCAGCGCGCGAATCTGCTCGGGCTGCGGGCAGTTGCCGTAACGGTGCAACTGTTTGTCCTCAATGATTGCCACGCCGCCCGACAGGGTCAGGTCCATCAGGACTTGCGGCTGCTGGGCCAGGCCGTCGAACACGTTTTGTTCGGATGCTTTCATCGCGCGATCAAGCAGGGCCAGGGCCTCGAGCTTTTCGTCGCGTTGGCGGCTCAGGTCCAGGGCTTCCATGGCGCTGATCTGCAACGACAGCACCTGGCCGATGGTTTGGCAGGCCAGGCGCAGGTCATTGGGCACCAGCAGTGGCTCGCGGTTACCGCAACTGATCAGGCCCCAGAGCTTGTCGCCTGCCATCAAGGAGATGCTCATGGACGACAGCACGCCCATGTTCTGCATGTACTGGCAGTGAATCGGCGACACGCTGCGCAGGGTCGCAAAGCTCAGGTCCAGCGGTTGGCCGGTGTCCGGGCGCAGCTTGGGCAGCAACGGCACGGGTTCATAAGCGGCATTCGGGATGATGCGCAGCCAGTTGGTGCGGTACAGCTCGCGGGCCTGCTCGGGGATGTCGGACGCCGGAAAGAACAGCCCGTTGAACAGCTCCATGGACGGCGCCGAGGCTTCGGCGATCACCTGGCCATGGCCTTCCTCTTCGAAGCGGTAGATCAGCACTCGGTCGTAGCCGGTCATGGCCTGGATTTCATTCACGCTGATTTCGTACAGCGCTTGCAGGGTTTTCGCTGCCTGCAGGCGTTGCAGCATCTTGCCCAGATCGCTGGTGCGACCATTGAGGGCTCGCGGTTTGAAATCTTCCAGGCGTGGTTCGAATTCCAGCACCAGCACCGCTTGATGGCGGTGCAGCAGGCCTTCGAATTGCGCGCCATTGAAGGTGACATGCAGCGCTGGCGCATCGAAAAACGTGTTGTGTTCAGCCATGGCCTGCACGGCTTGTGCATGTTCGGCGCCGATCAACCTGTGCAGCGGCTGACCCAGCAGCGACTCGGGCGTGTGACCGAACAGGCTGCCGACGTTGGCGCTGACCTGAATGATGTGCAGGTCCGGCTCCGACAACGTCAGCAGCACACCATGGGGCTGTATCGCGCCGGGGGTGCGGATGGGTTCGTCGGCACAGTTGGCAAGCAGCTCTTCAAAGTCTTCGGGTTTCATAGCAGTACCTCCTGGCTGACGAGCCAATGCTCGAAGCCGCTGAATGTCGAACAAGCTGCCTGCACTGCGCGCTGTTTGGCGTGCGCATCGAGGGGTTGGCGGCTCAGGTAATCGAGAAAGTCTTTCCAGCGTCGACCGGTCTCGGCGCCGTACACATTGAGAAACGCGCCGCCGTGTTCGGCGTCGATGCCCAGGCGCTGGGCCATTTCCCGGCGCAGCAATTGGCCACCCAGGGTCGCGCCTTCCAGTACATAGAGGGCACCGAGGCAGGCGGCGGAGGTATCGAACAGTGGCAGGCTGGTGCAACGGGGCAGTGCGCTGATGGCGTCGTCAGTCAGGCCAAGGGCGTAAAGATCGTGCAGGAGTGTAGGCGTTTTCACACGCAATGACGTATCGAATCCATCGGGGATCAAACCACTGTCATACAGCGCCGATTCCATTGGCTCATAAAAACCGTAGTACGCCTGAAGCAAGCGCTGGTACCACGCGGCATCCAGACGCTCGGAGAAAAACGGCAGGCGTTTTTCCAGCGCTACATGCAGCAGGGCGGTGCCTGAACGTAACGCTTCCAGCAATGAGGGCGCACTGACGTCAGGGGCCTGTGAATGCATTCAATGAGCTCGAACTGTGGGCCTTCCGGCCATGAATGACGCTGTAAATGGGCGACGATTCTACACAACTCATTGCCATCACCTGTGCGCACTAGGCGAAAAGGCTGACCGGCGGATCAGAAAAGTCACTCCTTGCGTGATTAATGACCACGGAAAAGCACCTCAAGTTCGCTTTTGTGATATCGCGACGATATCAGTGCAGGGACATACCCTGTTGGCTCAGCGCCGTTTGTACGCACTCAACCAGGTGTTCGGCGCTCCACGGCTTGGGTAAAAAACGCACGGAACCGCCCAGCTGCGCCGCCAGCTTGATATTGCCGGAGGTCAGCACCACGGGCACAGACGGCCAGCGATGCGCTACCACCTTGCTCAAGTCATAACCATTGAGCAAACCGGGCATCTGGATATCACTGACAATCAGATCCACGGGGTCGTCGCCGCGCTCCAGGTAAATCATCCCTTCATCCGCCGAAGGAAATGACGTGACGTGCGCCCCGAAATCCTCCAGTACATCCACCATTAACGAGCGAATGATCTCGTCGTCTTCCAGCACTAAAATCGATGGCTGAGCCATGATCCTTACTCCACCATCAGGGTTCAGTAAGGTGGAGTGGGGCGGGCGTGAATAGGTTCGATTGGATATATTCCGGGCGATGGATGGTCGGTTTAGAGCGGGTAGCAGGGCGTTGCCCGCAGCGGCACAGTGCGCTTGCAGGCATAATCGCCTCACCGTTGCCTGATGTGGAGCCTTCATGAAGCACGCTTTATTGACCCTCGCCCTGATTCTCACCACCACCCCGGCTTTAGCGGCAGGCGATGCCGAAGCGGGCGGCAAGCTTTTCAGCAAGACCTGCGGCGGCTGCCACAGCATCGGCGAAGGCGCGCGCGGCGGCTTCGGCCCGCAGCTTAACGGCATCATCGGCCGCCCTGCCGGCACCACCACGGACTACCAGTACTCCGACGCGATGAAAAACTCCGGCGTGGTCTGGACCCGCGACAAACTCGCCGCCTACATCGAGGCGCCAAAAAAAGTCGTCAGCGGCACGCGCATGATTTTTTGGGGCATCAGCGACCCGGAAAAGATTGAAAACATCCTGGCCTACCTCGAAACCTTCCAGCCCAAATGATCACTCGCGCACGTTCCTGAACAGCATCAACCGCGCACTTTCATGCAGCCCGCGCGTCAGGCCCTGCAGGCGTTGAAACTCTTCAGGGTGCTGCTCGGCCACGTCTTCCCGAGGTGTTGGCGACGCCAGGTCATGCAGGGTTGGTGAACTGCCGTCGTGTTGCATTTGCAACAGGAAGTCCTGGGTCACGCCGCCGATAATCGGGAACGTGCCCTCGTGCAACACCAGTGGCACCACACGTTCGCCTTCCGTTGCCGGCTGCTGGATGTCGCGGCCCATCGCGCCAGTGCGAAAGGGGACGCCTGCCATGCCGGCCACTGTCGGCAACAAATCCGCAAGGCCCACCGCCTCTTCAATCACCCGTGGTTGCAGGCCCGGCGCGTGGATCAGCAACGGCACGTTGTTGCTTTCCAGACCCAGTTGCTCGAAGGCCGGGGCCATGTGCGGGATCTGGCTGATGCGGGTGTTGTGGTCGCCGAAGAACACAAAAATGCTGTTTTCGTACCAGCCGCCGGCCTTGGCGATGTCCATCAGGCGGCCGATGTTGAAGTCCAGCAAACGCACTGCGTTGTACTGCTCGACGCTGCGCGAGCCAGCGGCCTGGGCCTGCTCCAGGGTCACGTCACGGACCTGGAAGCCGTCGTTCTGCTTGGGAATGGTGAACGGGCGATGGTTGCCGGAGGTTTGCACGTAAGCGAAGAACGGCCTGTCCTTGGGCACGGCGCGCAGCAGTTGGTCGCCCTCCTTGAACAGGTCCAGGTCAGAGATGCCCCACACGTCCACTCGCGGTGAGCGCCAGTAGCTTTCATCAAACAGCTGCACGCCGTCGATGCTCTGGCGGATCAACGCATTGATATTCGCCCAGCCAGCGTTGCCGTTGATCATGTAGAACTTCTGGTACCCCTCAAACGCGTTGATCAGCGTGTGCTGCCGCGTGATCAGCGGGTTGCGCGTGGCGGTCTCCTGGCGCGTCACATCGGGCACGCCAGTGATGCTCGCCCACACGGTTTTGGCGGTGCCGGTGACGGGCACGTAGAAGTGTTTGAAGAACCAGCTTTGCGTTGCCAACGTGTCCAGGTTCGGCGTGGGGTTCAGCGGGTTGCCGTAGGCACCGACGGCGCTGGTGCCGAGGGATTCAAGCATCACGAAAATCACATTGGGCGGGCGTTCGCCTTGCAGACGATAAGGTTGCACACCTTGTTCGCGGGTGAAATTCAGTTGTTGGGGATCGGGCTGGTCAACGCCCAGATACTCGGCTATTTGCGGGTAATGCTTGCGCACTGTGGCTTCATCGAATTGCGGTTGGCCGACCTTGAGCGTGTCGTATAAAAACAGCACCGGGTTCAGGCCCACGGCGGAAACCTGGCTGTTGCCGGAAAAAAACGCATCGCTCCAGCGCAGCGGCACCGGGTTTTCCAGGTTGAGGTTGGCCACGCGGCCGAGCAGGGCCAGCAGCACGGCGACAACGCCGACTACGGCCACGGAAGCCACGGCCCATTTGCCGATGACTGTGGGTTCGCGATCCAGGGTCAATCGCTCCAGGCACACCAACGCCCATACCCACAGCGCCACGGCGGCCAGCCAGCAGGCGGTTATCCACAGCACCGGGTAGGTTTCCCACACCATCTGTTGCGAAATCTGTGCGTCTTGCAGGTAGCGCAACACGGTCGCGTTGATGCGCACGCCGAGGTAGGCGTAGTGGCCGAAGTCGATGATGTACACCAGGCCGACCACGGCCAGGGCCACGACCAGATAGCCGCGCGCCAGCCAGCGCAGGGCGGGCAGGGTGGTGAGGTTCCAGCGTGGGAGCCAGGCCAGCACGGCCAGTGGCAACATGATCAACACGGCCAGGCGCAGGTCGAAACGCAGGCCGATGCCCAGGGTTTCTGCCAGCGCCGGGGTGTTTAAATCCAGACCGGAAAAGCTGATCAAAAACACCAGCCGCAAAGCCGCCAGCAACGCAAACACCAACCCGATCGCGCCCACGCCGTAGCGCAGGCGGCGTGATTGCAACACACCCATCATTGACCTCTACTCAATCTCACAAACACCACACAGCAAATGGGGGAACGGGCTTGCCCACGAAAGCGGTGGTTCAGTGCCAGCGTTGTCGCCTGACACGCCGCCTTCGCGGGCAAGCCCGCTCCCACAGTTTGAGTTGCATTAACCCGGCGACTACGCAGTAGCCCCAAGAGCGGATCGCCATCGGTGACCCCTCCCAATCTCCAAAACAACGCCAACCCAATGTGGGAGCGGGCTTGCCCGCGAAGGCGGTTTATCAGTGCCAGCGTTGTTACCTGACACGCCGCCTTCGCGAGCAAGCCAGCTCCCATAGTTTGGATTACGTTAACCAGTGAATACGCAGTAGCCCGTCGGGAGCGGATCGCCATCAGTGACCCTTCCCAATTTCCCAAACGATGCCACTCCAATGTGGGAGCGGGCTTGCCCGCGAAAGCGGTTTATCAGTGCCAGCGTTGTTGCCTGACACGCCGCCTCCGCAGGCAAGCCAGCTCCCACAGTTTGGATCGCGTTAACCAGTGACTACGCAGTAGCCCGTCGGGAGCGGATCGCCATCACTGACCCTTCCCAATCTCCAAAACGACGCCACTCCAATGTGGGAGCGGGCTTGCCCGCGAAAGCGGTTTATCAGTGCCAGCGTTGTTACCTGACACGCCGCTTTCGCAGGCAAGCCAGCTCCCACAGTTTGGATTGCGTTAACCAGTGACTACGCAGTAGCCCGCCGGGAGCGGATCGCCATCAGTATCCCTTTCCAACCTCCAAAACGACGCTGATCCAATGTGGGAGCGGGCTTGCCCGCGAAAGCGGTTTATCAGTGCCAGCGTTGTTACCTGACACGCCGCTTTCGCGAGCAAGCCCGCTCCCACAGGTTGAGTTGCATTAACCCGGCGACTACGCAGTAGCTCGCCAGGAGCGGATCGATCAGGTAATCCCAATAGTTCTCCGACGCCTTGAGCCGCAGCGCGAAGGCCAGGGTGCCCGCTGCCAGCATCCACACCACCAACGTGTTGCGTAGCCAGAGCAGCAGTAAGGCCGCCGCGCCCACCAGCACAATCATCGGCCGTGGGTTGAAGCCCCAGCGGTAAGGGTCGTAATACGTCAGGCCCATCGTGGCCGGATACAGCAGCAGGCTCAGCGTGCCAAACAGCACCAGCAGTTGCACTTGATGTGGGCGATTAACCGGCTGCACCACGCCCAATCGGCACAGCGTCACCCCCGCCAGCAACACCAAGGTGCTGATCGCCAGGTCATCGGTAAAGCTGCGCACGTACGCCGCCAACGGCAGTTCATTCACCGGGATAAAACTCAGCGCCACCAGCATCGGCAGCAACCACGGCCGCCACGGCGCGGTAAAGCGAAACAGGCTTAAGAGCACAAACCCCAGCAGCACAAAACTCAAATGGGCCTGCCACACAGAAACCATCACAAATGCTCCGCCAGCCAGGCTTCGTTGAAGCTGACATGTTTGATAAAGGTGTTATTCCACGAGTACACCACGTGGTACATGCCGTCCGGGCTGCGGCTGAAATACGGGTACTCGTACTCGAAATCGCAGCCGCGCGGTTTGCACACGCGGTAATCCAGGTTGCTCAGAAAGCGTTGTTCCAGTGGCAGACGCTTGGCGCCGCTGGAGGCGCGAAAGCCCTCGCCGATGATTTCTTTGTAAGCCTCGTGGGAGAACGGCTGGCCGAGCGGGTCGGGCGACTGGTCCAGTTCCACCACCGTGCGCCATTGGCTGAACTGGGCGTTGGTGCCGTAGAGGCTGAGCTTGAAGCGACCGTCTTGCAAGTCGTTGAGGGCCACCAGCAAACCGTCATCCTCAGTAGCCACTGCCGCCAGGGATGAATTGGGGTTGGCCGGCGCCAGCGGGTACGGCTCACTCCAGGTTTGCCCGGCATCAATGGTGCGGCTGGCGAGCACGCGGTGATGGGTTTCGCCGGCGTAGCGCAACATCGCCACGGCGCGCTGGCCGTCCTGCGCCACGATGGTCGGCTGCAGGGAGTGCTTGCCACGGCTGATGCGGAATTTGTCGATCACCGCGCCGTCGGGGCTCAAGTACAGGTACTCGGCAAACTTGCCCATGAACTCGTGATACACCGGCAAGCCAATCGAACCGTCGGCGTGAAACACCGGCGCGGCGCGCACCAGCGTGCTGATATTAAAGAACGGTGAGGTCACCAATTGCCGCGGCGCCGACCAGTTTGCGCCCAGGTCAGTGGAGACCATCACGTTGATCGCGCTGGTGGCCCAGCCGCCGACCGACACCGACACATAAAACATCCACAGGCGTTTATCCGGCCCCAGCGCAATCACCGGGTTGCCCAGTTTGCGAATGTAGCGCTGCGTGCCGTCGCGGGTACTTTCGCGCGTGGCCAGCACCTGCTCGGCGCCCCATTCGCCGCTGCGCGCATCAAACCTTGCGGTGCGCACCTGCACATCGGCGGCGCCTTCGCGGCTGCCGGCAAACCACACGGCCATCAAGTCGCCGCCGGGCAGGGCGGTGACGGAGGAGGCGTGCACAAAGTCGGTGAGTTGCGAGGACACAAAGCGGCTGGTGTATTGCGGCGCCGTCGCAACCTTGGAGGTATTCGGGCTCGCCTGGGCAAACGGCGCCAGCACGTGCGGCGGATGGCTTTGCCAGGCGGCGAAAAACACCGCGAGCAGGCTGCAGATCAGTAAGGCGGAGCGCATAGAGAACCTGTTGGGAAAAGGATTACTGCGCACGCTCATCCGGCAGGCGCTTCCTGCGACCGGTGAGCATGGATAACGGCAGGTTGTCCTTCACCTGGAGACTTTCATACACGGCGGCCAGCACATGCACGCAGACCAGAGCCAACAGCACATTGGCGGCGGTTTCGTGGACTTGCAGCGGCCAGTCGGCACCCCATAACGCGTCGACTTCCTGCATCAGGAAACCGCTGATACCGAGGATCAGCAGCGCCGACAACATCAACAGCATTACCAGCGCGCCGATGGGCGAATGACCGAGGCGGTGCAGCCCTCGCCCGTCCAACACCCGACGCACATGGGCACTGAGTCGCGCAGGCGATGGCCAGAAATCTGACCAACGTGCACTGCGCGGTCCTACGAACCCCCACACCAGTCGCACCAGCAACCAGGCCATGGCGTAGTAGCCCAGCCACACATGCCAGTCGTCGCCCGCTTCGTTAAAGAAGTAGTTGGCGACGAAGACCCCGGCGATAGACAGATGAAACAGCCTTACCAGAGGGTCCCACAGGCGCAGGGATTCGCTTGGCATCAGCCCTTGATCTCAGTCTTCACGGCTTTGCCGGTGACCGGGTCGTGGTAGATCTCGACCTTGCGTTTGTCTTTGTCGAAGCCGTAGATCTCGTAGCAGTTGCCGTCGGTGACCTTGAACTTGCTGATCTCGTACCCTTGCGCCTTGAGCGTGTCCTGGAAGGCTTTTTCGTCTTGCCACTGCGAGCGTTCGGCGGTGGTGCACTGCGGGCCGGCGAGGGCCATGGGGCTGGCGATAATCAGGGACAGCAGGAGAATTTTGCGCATGGAAAAGCTCTCAGCAGATGTGGGAGATTTCACAGTGCAAAACCAACCTTAGCGCAACCTTAGTTGGCAACGCGCCGTAACATCTTTCCCCGAAGGGGCCGCTGCAGAACCGGCATCATTCCGCCGTTTCCTACAGAGATTCCGCAATGCGCCTACTCCTAGTCGAAGATGATCGTGCCCTCGGCCAGGGCATTCGCGTGGCATTGGGCGCAGAAGGCTACACCCTGGATTGGCTGCAGGATGGCCTCAGCGCCTTGCACGCACTGCGCACCGAAAGCTTCGATTTGCTCCTGCTCGACCTCGGTCTGCCACGCCTCGACGGCCTCGACCTACTGCAGCAACTGCGCGCCGGGCAGCACGACCTGCCGGTGCTGATCCTCACTGCCCGCGATGGCACCGCCGAGCGCATCGCCGGCCTGGATGCTGGCGCCGACGACTACCTGATCAAACCCTTCGACGTCGAAGAACTCAAAGCCCGCGTGCGCGCCTTGCTGCGCCGCAGCCAGGGCCGCGCGCAACCGATGCTGGAACACGCCGGCGTCAGCCTCGACCCGGCTACCCAGCAAGTGCGTTATCAGGATCAAGACATCATCGTCACCCCGATGGAATACCAGCTGCTGCACCAATTGATGGTGCGCCCCGGCAAAGTCGTGACCCGCGAGCGCCTGTCCCGCGCGCTGTACGGTTGGCAGGACCGGGTGGAGAGCAACACCCTGGAAGTGCTGATCCATAACCTGCGCAAAAAGTTATCCACCGAGCTGATCCGCACCGTGCGCGGCGTCGGCTATGTGCTGGCGCTCGAGCCATGACCTCTGTTCGCGCGCGCATCCTCATTCCGGTGCTGGTGTTTATTTTGCTCGGCGACGCGCTGATCAGCTGGCTGGTGCTGCGCGACAGCCACCATGAAATCGAAGAAGTCTATGACGCCCAACTCGCCCAAAGCGCGCGCCTGCTGCAAGGCGTACTGCGCCAGCGCGACCCAGGCGAAGCGGATTGGGACCGCTTGTATCAAGCCTTCGACCACGCCATGAGCCGCGTCGGCGAAGACGGCGTCGCCCACCCGTATGAAACCCGCCTGACCTTCCAGGTATGGCGCACCGACGGTCAACTCCTCGTGCGCTCCGCCGAGGCGCCCGTGCTGGCTGCGCCGCCGACTACCCTCGGCGCCCACGACATCATGGATAACGGCAACGACTGGTGCGCCTTCCTCCTCGCCGACCCGCAGCAGGGCTTGCTGATTTGGGTGGGCGAGCGCGACGACATTCGCCAGGACCTGATCGAACGCATCGTGCGCCACACCCTCTGGCCCACCCTTATCGGCGTGCCGCTGCTGACCGTATTGATCTGGCTAACCATCGGCTGGGGGCTCAAACCGTTGCGCGCCATGGTGATGTCAATTCGCGGGCGCAGTACCGACACCTTGCAGCCGCTGCACCTCAAGCCGCTGCCGACTGATCTGGAACCGATGCAAACGGCGCTTAATCGGTTGTTGGTGCAGATGGATGACCTGCTCGAGCGCGAACGCCGCTTTATCGCCGATGCCGCGCATGAACTGCGCACGCCGCTGGCGATCCTGCGCATTCATGCGCAGAACGCTCAAAGCGCGGTCACCGAAGAACAACGGCGCGAAGCATTGGATTTTTTGGTGAATGGCGTGGACCGCGCCACGCGGATTGGGAGCCAGTTGCTGACCATGGCGCGCATCGAGCCGCAACTGAACAACCCCGTGTGCAAGCCCGTGCAACTGACGGAACTGGTGCGCGAAGAACTGGCGGAGCTGACGCCGCTGGCGATGGAAAAGGGTGTGGAGTTGGTGTTGGAAGGGGAAGACGAATGCTGGGTGCAAACCGAGCCGGTGGCGTTGGCGATTGCGCTGCAGAACCTGGTGACTAACGCGCTTAACTTTTCCCCCGCGGGCGGCGAAGTGAAAGTGGTGATCGGCGCTGACTGCTTGAGCGTGGAAGACCAAGGTCCGGGGATTGATGAAGCGGAAATGGAGCGGTTGTTTAAGCGGTTTTACAGTCGGGATAACGCCAATGGCGCTGGGCTGGGGTTGGCGATTGTGGAGATGATTGTCGGGAAGATCGGATGCAGGCTTACGCTGCACAATCTGGAGCAGGGCGGCCTGCGCGCGCGGCTGGTATTCAACGAAACCTGAAGCAGCCCGGCTCAAATGTGGGAGTTGTCGAGCCCCAGCGAGGCTACGAAGGGATCGCCTCGGTACGCCTGACCGACCGAAGCACTTGCATCGCTGCGCTCCCACGTTCTGTGCGCCTCTAGCAGCAAAAAATCCGTTTGGTACGCCGCGAAGGCGACGCGGAACAGCGCATGAAAACACTGGGATATTGTGTTGAGGGGCAGGGACCAGGGCCAAGTCGAGCTAAGAGGTCGGGCCGAACAAATGCGGGTGCTGCGCCTGGAAGGACCTGAAGGTCTGGTACTTCCAGCGCTCACCGCCTGGGTCTTCGTCTGTCGTGCTGACCTCGCCGAAGTACCAGTGCTCTGACTCGAAGATATCTCCGTCTTCATTCTCGTGAATGAAGTGAAAGCCGACTTCGTGAAGCCCCGGTGGGATGGTCAGGCTCCATTCTTTGGCTAGGCTTCGGCCAGTGATTCGAGCTTGGCGAAAGTACTCATAGTCGAAAGGTTGAGTGTGGCCCAAGTAGCGAGCTTTATCGGTGTAGACACAGACGCGGCTTGAGAACATGTCCGGAAGCATGACGCAGGCGACTACCCAGCATTCAGGGGCGTCGTCTGGTCGCGCTTTAAGCAGATGGCCTGAGACATTGATCAACTGTTGAGCACAGTGCGCCTGAATTTCCGGTGTGGTTTGTTTGCCCTCAACAAGGTTTTCGATGACGGGGATTCTTTCGGTTACGTAGTCAGGTTGTGGCGGTAACTCTTCGTAGAAACAGCCTTCGAAGCTGTCGGCCCAGCGGCTCAGGGCTTTGAGGCGCCTGGGGATGTTGCGGAGTTTTTTGTTTGTTAGTGAAAGTCTGCGCATAAGGCTAAATTCTCTTAGGTTGGTTACTCGTGTGAGGAAAGGAACAGGTCAAGGTGGTTGGGCAGTTTTAAGGCACACGCTTTTTCGATTTTGAGTGTTTGTTCTTCCGTCAATGGGTAATCAAATACGCAATCCTCAGGCTGGCTCCATCCCATAATCTCCATTAGCTCTTGAGTGGATAGAGATAGCTCTTTCTCAAAGGATGCAAAATCCTCGTTAGGCAAAACGCCCATAATTACGTGTTTCATGGCTCTACCCTCCTACTAGGATCGGCTGGCTTTCGTTGTTTTCCGGTTATATGGTCGAACTCGCCGAGATGAACTCCATGTTTGGTGTACTTTTCGACAGCGCCATGTTGAAAGTCCCACTCATAGATTGTCCCGTCCGGATCTTTCCATCTAGGACGTTTACCTCCTCCTTTCATGGGCGTTTTAGAGCGTGCCCATTTTGCTTTTGGAAACGCAGCTAAGAGTTTAGGCTTGGTGTGGTAGGAGTGATCCCCAGCCCGAACGCTAACCACCACATACAGCGGCCGAACCCCCGACTCCATCGGGAACACCAGAATAAAATCCCGATACTGCGGCGGATAAATCGGGTTCACCAGAATCTGCGCGGCCTTCTCGGTCGGTGGGTAAATCCAAATCACCGGCGCTTGCGGCGCAGCTTCCAATGCCGGAATACCCAGCGTGTCGCCCGGATCAACCGCAGGCGTCCAGATCAGCTCCACGCCCTCACCCAAATCCGCCACAAACTGATCGCCACGGCTTTGGAACTGCACCACATCAATCATCTGCCAATCGGCATGGTTGCCCGTGTAAAACCCATACCCCTTGAGCGTGCCGTCCTCACGCTGCTCCACATGCAAACGCATCTGCGACCGCGCCTGTGGCAGCAAACGCAGTTGCTCCTCGCTGTAGAGCGCGCTATCACCTAGTTCCGATGGCCAAGCCAGCGCCACCAAACCGGCCAATAATCCACCGGCGACAGTGCCAGCTGCGGTGGCTGCGGATTCCACCACCGCCGAACGCAACGCCAACTGCCCTAAACCAACGGGCAGGGCGCTGCCGCTGATCTTGCGCAAAGCAACCGCGCCTCGGCTGTCCACCTCGCGCCCACCCAACAGGCTGAAGTGGCCGTAGTCCTTGATCAGCTCCAGCGGTACGTAACCGGTGGGGTCGTTGTAGCGAATGATGCCGTCGGGCAGTTGGCAGGGTTTGGTGAACACGCAGCCCGGAAGCTTTACGGGCGTAGGCGCCGGGGCAGGTGCCAAGTTGAATAAGTCTATCGGCGGCGAATAGGGCTCTCGTTTCGACTGCGGAATCAGGATTCGCCGTTTGAGTTGTTCTTCTTCGGTGATGGGGTACGCGCGTTCTGACATGACGGGCTCACTTCCTTGTGCGAGGGAGTGAGGGTACGAGGGGGGATCAGAGGTTGATGTCGGGTTTGTTCGGTGGTTTGCGTGGGAAAAGTCATCCTGTTAGCGACGATAATTAAAAAGGGGGCCAACAGCCCGACCTCCACCGCCTATTTCGCGTCAACGCCGGCGTACCCATCCGCGTTGCCCTGGAGCATGCCTCCGAGCTTCTGCACTGTTCCAAAATGCTCGCGTTGGATGCCGCCATGGACAACAGCGCGGATCGCTACGCCTGGGCAGCGCATTATTTGGGGGAGATGGCGAAGGCGGTGGTGGATGATTTGGCCAATGGGATGTTGCCGAATGGGGTGATGGAGGAGGGTGACGCTGTTGGTGTGTAGGCGGGTGAGTTGAGGGTGTGGCGGCTGGCGCCTTCGCAGGCAAGCCAGCCCACACAGTGGAGGGTGTACATCCGTTGAATCAGTGTTGGCAGTAAAGAGACCTTGGGACGCCAATGTCTCTTTTTTTGTTTATGTGTATGACGTTTTGCTCGCGGATCTGTATCTAACGGCCTGCTTTTCATCGCCCTACCATGGTGCCCAGCACAACTCTTAAGGAGCGACACCATGCCCGAACTGTCCAGCTGGCTAGCCTACGGCCTGATCTCACTCGGCATGGTACTTACGCCAGGGCCGAACATGATTTACCTCATTTCCCGCTCGATTTGCCAGGGGCGTACGGCCGGGTTGATTTCGCTGGGCGGTGTTGCGCTGGGATTTGTGGTTTACATGTTGTGCGCGGCATTGGGGATTACCGCGCTGGTGATGGCGGTGCCGTTTGCCTACGACGCGCTGCGGCTCGGCGGGGCGTTGTACCTGGTGTACCTGGCCTGGCAGGCGGTCAAGCCGGGTGGTCGTTCGCCGTTTCAAGTGCGGGATTTACCCCAGGACAGCCCGCGCAAGCTGTTCATGATGGGCTTTGTGACCAACCTGCTGAACCCTAAAGTTGCGGTGATGTATTTGTCTTTGCTGCCGCAGTTTATCGACCCCAACGGGCATGGCAGTGTGCTGACGCAATCGCTGATTTTGGGCTTTACGCAGATTGCCATCAGCGTAAGCGTCAACTCGGTGATTGCCGTTATGGCGGGCTCCATCGCGGTGTTCTTCGTCACCCGCCCGGGTTGGCAGGTGGCGCAGCGCTGGGTGATGGGCTCGGTGCTGATGGGGTTGGCGGTGCGGATGGCGGTTGAAGGGCGGCGGTAAGTTGCGCGTCACAGGATGGCTTTCAGGTAGTCCTTGAGTGCGTTGAGCGGGGCGTCGAGTGCTTCAAGTGTCGGCGCTTGGCGCACGTCCACCGCGAGCCGTTGCAGCTCACGCCCCATCACTGTGTTTGGCCCGCCCAGGGAGTCGAGTGCTAACGTCAGGCATTCATCAAGCTTGAGCCGAATCGCGGCCAAATCCCCCTGACGCACCAACAACCCGAACACCTCGCGCTCATACCCATCCATGACCAGGTCATCGCGCAGAATCGGGCTCGCGCCTTCGGTCTCGTGCACCAGCTTGAGAGCAAAAAGGGCAACAGCTTCCAGCGTCAATTCCATGGTCCCGGCTCCTTAACGTCTGCGTTCGCCTATGCCTGCTTACTTTTTTACAGGCGAAAAAAAAGACCTTGAATTTCAAGGTCTTTCTTTAAGATGGTGCCCCGAGGGAGACTCGAACTCCCACTCCTTTCGAAAACGGATTTTGAATCCGCCGCGTCTACCAATTCCGCCATCAGGGCTCAATGGCGGCGAAGTATAGAGATGAGATTACCGTTGGTCAATCACGTTTCATGGTCTATTTTCACTATTTCCGCTAGACTTCCCGGCCCTGCTAGACGAACCCCATCATGCGCGTTGCTGACTTTACTTTTGAGCTCCCTGATTCGCTGATCGCTCGCCACCCTTTGGCCGAGCGTCGCGCCAGTCGACTGCTGACCCTGGACGGGGTGAGCGGTGCCCTCGCACACCGTCAATTCACTGATTTGCTTGAGCATTTGCGCCCAGGCGATTTGATGGTGTTTAACAATACCCGGGTGATTCCGGCACGGCTGTTTGGCCAGAAAGCGTCCGGCGGCAAGCTGGAAATTCTGGTGGAGCGGGTGCTGGACAGCCATCGCGTGCTGGCCCATGTGCGCTCCAGCAAGTCGCCGAAACCGGGTTCGAGCATCCTCATCGATGGCGGTGGCGAGGCCGAGATGGTCGCGCGCCATGACGCGCTGTTCGAGCTCAAGTTTGCCGAAGAGGTGTTGCCGCTGCTGGAACGCGTCGGCCATATGCCGTTGCCTCCTTATATAGACCGCCCTGATGAAGATGCGGACCGCGAGCGCTATCAGACGGTGTACTCGCAGCGCTTGGGCGCTGTTGCCGCGCCGACGGCCGGGCTGCATTTCGACCAGCCGTTGCTGGATGCGATTGCTGCCAAGGGCGTCGAGAGCGCCTACGTGACCCTGCACGTGGGGGCCGGCACGTTTCAGCCGGTGCGTGTGGATAACATCGAAGACCACCATATGCACAGCGAGTGGCTGGAAGTCAGCCAGGAAGTCGTGGATGCAGTGGCCGCGTGCAAGGCGCGCGGCGGTCGTGTTGTTGCTGTCGGCACCACCAGCGTACGTTCGCTGGAGAGTGCGGCGCGTGATGGCGTGCTCAAGCCGTTCAGCGGCGACACCGATATCTTTATTTTCCCGGGCCGGCCGTTTCATGTGGTCGATTGCCTGGTCACCAACTTCCATTTGCCGGAATCCACGCTGTTGATGCTGGTGTCGGCATTTGCCGGTTACCCGGAAACCATGGCCGCTTATCAAGCTGCCATCGCCAACGAGTACCGTTTTTTCAGCTACGGTGATGCGATGTTTATCACCCGAAACCCTGCGCCGACTGCTCCTAAAGAAGCGGGCCCTGAGGAACAACTATGAGTCGTATGTCGTTTGAATTGTTGGCCACGGATGGCAAGGCTCGTCGTGGTCGCCTCACGTTTCCGCGCGGCACCGTCGAAACCCCGGCCTTCATGCCCGTGGGCACCTACGGCACCGTCAAAGGCATGCTGCCGCGTGACATCGTCGCCACCGGCGCCGAAATCATCCTCGGCAACACCTTCCACCTGTGGCTGCGCCCGGGCACGGAAGTGATCAAGAAGCATGGCGACCTGCATGACTTCATGAAGTGGCAGGGCCCGATCCTCACCGACTCCGGTGGTTTCCAGGTGTTCAGCCTGGGCGCCATGCGCAAGATCAAGGAGGAGGGCGTGACCTTCGCCTCGCCGGTCGACGGGTCCAAGGTATTCATGGGCCCGGAGGAGTCGATGCAGGTGCAGCGCGACCTGGGCTCCGACATCGTGATGATCTTTGACGAATGCACGCCGTACCCGGCGGACGAAGACGTGGCGCGTATCTCTATGGAGCTGTCGCTGCGTTGGGCTCAGCGTTCGAAGAATGCCCATGGCGACAACACCGCGGCGCTGTTCGGTATCGTTCAGGGCGGCATGCACGAAAGCCTGCGCAAGCGCTCGCTGGAAGGCCTGGACAAGATCGGCTTTGACGGCCTGGCCATCGGCGGTTTGTCGGTGGGTGAGCCCAAGCACGAGATGATCAAGGTGCTGGATTACCTGCCGGGCCTGATGCCGGCTGACAAACCTCGTTACCTTATGGGCGTTGGCAAACCGGAGGATCTCGTAGAGGGTGTGCGCCGCGGTGTGGACATGTTCGATTGCGTGATGCCAACCCGTAATGCCCGCAATGGGCATCTGTTCATCGATACAGGCGTGCTGAAGATCCGTAACGCGTTCCATCGCCATGATGATTCGCCGCTGGATCCCACCTGTGACTGCTACACCTGCCAGAACTTCTCGCGCGCTTATCTGCACCATCTGGACAAGTGCGGGGAAATGCTGGGTAGCATGTTGAATACCATCCACAATTTGCGTCACTACCAAGTCCTGATGGCTGGTTTGCGCGAGGCTATTCAACAGGGTACATTGGCCGCCTTCGTCGATGCCTTCTATGCCAAGCGCGGGCTCCCTGTGCCGCCCTTGGACTGAGTTTTCCGACCCTAAGATTCACTATTTGCAACTGGAGTGCTAAATGAGCTTTTTTATCTCTAATGCCATGGCTGACGCCGCTGCGCCTGCCGCTGCCGGCCCTATGGGCGGTGGTTTTGAGTGGATTTTCCTGGTCGGCTTCCTGGTCATCTTCTACCTGATGATCTGGCGTCCACAGGCCAAGCGCGCCAAAGAGCAGAAAAACCTGCTGGGCAGCCTGCAAAAAGGCGACGAAGTTGTGACCACTGGCGGCATCGCCGGCAAGATCACCAAGGTTTCCGATGCTTTCGTGGTTCTGGAAGTCTCCGACACCGTAGAAATGAAGTTCCAGAAGGGCGCCATCGCCGCCACGTTGCCAAAAGGCACGCTCAAAGCGATCTGAGTAACAACCTTTACCAATCGACGGGGCGCGCAAGGCGCCCCGCGTTATAAGCGGGCGGCGTGATGCTGAACAAATACCCTCTGTGGAAATACGTACTGATCCTGGCGGTGCTGGCGATCGGTTTTATTTATTCCGCTCCCAATCTTTATCCTGATGACCCTGCGATCCAGATCACGGGCGCCAGCACTTCGCTGCAAGTCAATCAGGCTGACCTGGAACGCGCGAGCAAAGCGCTCACCGACGCGGGCATTCAGGTTAAAGCGGCAACATTGGCGGCTGATGCGAAGGGCGGCTTGTTGCGCCTGACCAAGGCAGAAGACCAATTACCGGCCAAAGACGTTGTGCGCAAGGTCATGGGTGACGACTACGTTGTCGCGCTGAACCTGGCACAGACCACGCCAAAATGGCTGCGCAGCATTGGCGCGCACCCGATGAAGCTGGGTCTGGACTTGTCCGGCGGTGTGCACTTCCTGTTGGAAGTCGACATGGACAAAGCCCTCGACGCACGCCTGAAAGTCTACGAAGGCGATGTGAAGAGCCTGCTGCGCAAAGAGAAGTTGCGTTATCGCAGCCTGCCGCAGCTCAACGGTGCCATCCAGCTGGGCTTCTCTGACGAAGCGTCCCGCGAACAGGCCCGTGCGCTGATCCGCAAGAACTTCAACGATTTCGACATCGTGCCGGCCGACCTCAATGGTCAACCTGTACTGCGTCTGGCGATGACCCCAGCCAAGCTGGCGGAAATCCGCGAATACTCCATCAAGCAGAACTTGACCACGGTACGTAACCGCGTCAACGAGCTGGGTGTGGCTGAGCCGATTGTTCAGCGTCAAGGCGCCAACCGCATCGTGGTTGAGTTGCCGGGCGTGCAGGACACTGCTGAAGCCAAGCGTATCCTGGGTAAGACCGCCAACCTGGAGTTCCGTCTGGCTGCTGAGCCGGGTGCTTCTCGCGCGACTGCCGAAGAATTCGAGTTCCGTGAAGGTAATCGTCCTCCAGCGCTGATCGAGCGTGGCTTGATCATCACCGGCGACCAGGTCACCGATGCCAAGGCTGGTTTTGGCGAGCACGGCACGCCTGAAGTGAACATTCGTCTGGATGGTCACGGCGGCGAACTGATGAGCCGCGCCACGCGCAGCAACGTTGGTCGCAGCATGGCGGTGATCTTCATCGAGCAACGCCCGATCACCACCTACACCAAGCAAGTGGTCAACGGCGTCGAGAAAGACGTGCCGGTGCAGACCTTCAAGGAAGAGAAGAAGATCATCAGCCTGGCGACCATCCAGTCGCCACTGGGTGCTCAATTCCGCATCACGGGCCTGAACGGCCAGGGCGAATCGTCCGAGCTGGCACTGCTGCTGCGTGCCGGTGGCCTGGCGGCGCCGATGTACTTCGCTGAAGAGCGCACCATTGGCCCGAGCCTGGGTGCCGATAACATCACCAAGGGTATCGACGCGGCCTTGTGGGGCATGCTGTTCGTGTCGCTGTTCATCATTGCCATCTACCGCTTCTTCGGCATCATTGCCACCGTGGCCCTTGCGGGCAACATGGTCATGCTGCTGGCGCTGATGTCGCTGCTGGGCGCTACACTGACCCTGCCAGGTATCGCCGGTATCGTGCTTACCATGGGTATGGCGGTAGACGCCAACGTACTGATCTTCTCGCGGATTCGTGAAGAGATCGCGGCGGGCATGACCGTACAGCGTGCAATCAACGAAGGCTTCGGCCGGGCATTTACCGCGATTCTTGACTCCAACTTGACCACTTTGCTGGTCGGCGGGATTCTCTTTGCCATGGGCACCGGCCCGGTCAAAGGTTTTGCGGTCACCATGTCCCTCGGTATCTTTACCTCGATGTTCACGGCCATCATGGTGACCCGCGCAATGGTCAACCTGATCTTTGGCGGGCGTGACTTCAAGAAGTTGTGGATTTAAGGGGCTGCCATGTTACGTACAATCAACTTCATGGGCGTTCGCAACATTGCGTTCGGCGTCACTGTGCTCCTTACCGTTCTGGCGCTGTTCAGCTGGTTCCATAAGGGCCTGAACTACGGTCTGGACTTCACCGGCGGTACGCTCATCGAGCTGACCTACGAGAAGCCGGCCGACGTTACCCTGGTGCGCAACGAGCTGGTCAAGGCCGGCTATCACGAAGCCATCGTGCAGAGCTTTGGTGCAACTACCGATCTGCTGGTGCGTATGCCAGGTGAAGACCCGCAACTGGGTCACCAGGTAGCCGAAGCCTTGCAGAAGGTCGGCGGCGACAACCCGGCGTCGGTCAAGCGCGTTGAGTTCGTAGGCCCGCAGGTGGGTGAAGAGCTGCGCGACCAGGGCGGCCTCGGCATGCTGATGGCGCTGGTCGGCATCATGATCTACCTGGCGTTCCGCTTTCAGTGGAAGTTCGGCGTCGGCGCGATTGTGTCGCTGATCCACGACGTGATCGTGACCGTGGGCATCCTCGCGTACTTCCAGATCACCTTCGACCTGACGGTATTGGCGGCGGTGCTGGCGATCATTGGTTACTCGCTCAACGACACCATCGTGGTATTCGACCGGGTGCGTGAAAACTTCCGTGTACTGCGCAAGGCGTCGCTGATCGAGAACATCAACGTCTCGACCACCCAGACCCTGCTGCGGACCATGGCGACATCGATCTCCACGTTGCTGGCGATTGCTGCGCTGATGATCTTCGGTGGCGACAACCTGTGGGGCTTCTCCCTGGCGCTATTCATCGGCGTTCTGGCGGGCACCTACTCGTCGATCTACATCGCCAACGTGGTGCTGATCTGGCTGAACCTCAACAGCGAAGACTTGATCCCTCCTGCCGCTACCGGCAAGGAGGTCGACGACCGCCCTTGATGGGCGCTTGTTGACACGCTGTTACAAAGAAGGCGCGAGTATTGAACTCGCGCCTTTTTTTTTGCTCCAAGGCTGGGTATAGCGCGGACGTTTCGGTCCGCTTGTGATGGTCAGGAGGTTCACGTGAACAAGTCGTTGCTGGTTGGTGCGGTATTGGGTGCTGTCGGTGTGACTGCCGGGGGTGCTGTTGCCACCTACAGCCTGGTAAAAAGCGGCCCTGAGTATGCGCAAGTGCTGGCGGTGCAGCCGGTGAAAACCCAGATTAAAACCCCGCGCGAGGTCTGCAAGGACGTCGCCGTAACCCGGCAGAAGCCGGTGCAGGATCAGCATCAAATCGTCGGCACCGTGGTGGGTGCGCTGGCCGGTGGCCTGTTGGGCAACCAGGTTGGTGGCGGTAATGGCAAGAAGCTGGCGACTGTAGCCGGTGCGGTGGGTGGCGGTTACGCCGGTAACAAGGTTCAGGAAGGCATGCAGAACCGCGATACCTACACCACCACGCAAACCCGGTGTAACACCGTCAACGACATCAGCGACAAGGTTGTCGGCTATGACGTGCGGTACACCCTGGATGGCAAGGAAGGTTCGGTGCGGATGGACCGTGATCCGGGTGGTCAGATCCCGGTCGACAAGGAAGGGCGCTTGGTGCTGGGCCAGAACCAGCAGTAATCCAAGGCCTGGCATAATTCAAAATGTGGGAGGGGGCTTGTCTCCCGATAGCGCTACATCAGTTAATGAATTTTTGACTGGTCCACGCAATCGGGGGCAAGCCCCCTCTCACATTTGATTTGTTGTGTAGCTGGTGTTTGAGTTCGCACCAAATGCCAGGCATAAAAAAAGCACCCCTCGGGGTGCTTTTTTGTGCTCGCTCGCTTAGCGCTTCAGCGAAGCCGGCAGGTGCGGCTGGATCGCCGTCAGTACTGCCTTGAAGCATTTGGTGTTGCCGGCAACGACGTGGCCTTTCTCAAGGAAGTCGTGACCGCCGGTGAAGTCGCTCACCAAACCGCCAGCCTCTTGAATCAGCAGGGCGCCTGCGGCCATGTCCCACTCGGACAGGCCCGACTCCCAGAACGCATCAAAACGGCCGGCAGCCACATAAGCCAGGTCCAGGCTGGCTGCGCCAGCGCGACGGATACCGGCGGTCTGGCCAACCAGGGCGCGGAACATGCCCAGGTAGTTTTCCAGGTTGTCCATCTGGTCGTCACGGAACGGGAAGCCCGTGCCCAGCAGGGCGCCGTCCAGGCTGGTGCGACCGCTGACACGCAGGCGACGACCATTCAACTGGGCGCCACGGCCACGGCTGGCGGTGAACTCTTCCTGGCGAACCGGGTCCAGAACCACTGCGTGTTCCAGGCGGCCACGGTATTTGCAGGCAATGCTCACCGCAAAGTGTGGGATGCCGCGCAGGAAGTTGGTGGTGCCATCCAGTGGGTCGATGATCCACAGGTAGTCTTCGCCTTCGCCGCTGCCTTTGTGCAAACCGGTTTCTTCGCCGAGGATGCTGTGGGTAGGGTAGGCCTTGCGCAGCGCATCGATGATTTTCTGTTCGGCGGCGCGATCCACCTCGGACACATAATCCTTGGCGTCTTTTTCGTCGACCTTGATGGTATCCAGGCGCTCGATGGAGCGGAAGATCAATTCACTGGCGCTGCGGGCGGCGCGCAGCGCGATATTCAGCATGGGCTGCATGGATGTGTCACCTAAGGTTGTTAAAGAAAGCCGGGCATTCTAGCAGAAACTTTCTTCAGGTGAAGGACGACGTTAGCTTTCATGGCATAACCTTAGGCTGTTCTGTAAGATTTGCTCCCCTTTCCCGTGTCCGAGAGCGCCTCCCTTGCTGCAAAACATTCGTGTCGTTTTGGTCAATACCAGTCATCCCGGCAACATTGGCGGGGTGGCGCGAGCCATGAAAAACATGGGGCTGACGCGCCTGGTGCTGGTCGAGCCGCGCGTGTTCCCGCACCACGAGGCCGATGCCCGTGCATCCGGCGCCAATGACATCCTCGAAAAAGCCCAGGTCGTCGCCACGCTGGAAGACGCCTTGGTCGGCTGCAACCTGGTGCTCGGCACCAGCGCCCGCGACCGTCGCATCCCCTGGCCGCTGCTGGATCCGCGCGAGTGCGGCACCAAAGTAGTGGAAGAAGCTGCCGGCGGCGCAGAAATCGCCTTGGTATTCGGCCGTGAAGACTCCGGCCTCACCAATGAAGAGCTGCAGCGATGTCATTACCACGTGCACATTCCATCAGACCCTGAATTCAGTTCGCTGAACCTCGGGGCGGCGGTGCAGGTATTGAGTTATGAAGTGCGCATGGCCTGGCTGGCCGCTGAAGGTCAGCCGAGCAAGGTAGAAAAGGATGAAGTCGCATCGACCAAGAGTGGCGAACTGGCCACGATGGACGAGCTGGAGCGATTCTATGAGCACCTGGAGCAAACCCTGGTGGCCATCGAATTTCTCGATCCGGAAAAACCACGGCACTTGATGGCACGCCTGCGTCGCTTGTACGGGCGCAGCTCGGTCAGTCGAGCAGAGATGAATATATTGCGTGGCATCCTCACGGAAACCCAGAAAGCGGCCCGTGGCGAGCTGCTTAAGCGGAAGGATTAAAAATGTTCGAGCGTTTGCGAGAAGATATCCAGAGTGTTTTCCACCGTGACCCGGCGGCGCGCAACGCCTTTGAAGTGCTGACCTGCTACCCGGGCATGCACGCGATCTGGATTCACCGCCTGTCCGGCGCGTTGTGGGGCATGGGCTGGAAATGGCTGGCGCGCGTGGTGTCGAACTTCGGCCGCTGGTTGACCGGCATCGAGATTCACCCGGGTGCCAAGGTGGGGCGTCGCTTCTTTATCGACCATGGCATGGGCATTGTGATTGGCGAGACCGCCGAAATCGGTGATGACGTGACCTTGTATCAAGGCGTGACCCTGGGCGGTACCACCTGGAATAAAGGCAAGCGCCACCCGACGCTGGGTGATGGCGTGGTGGTAGGGGCGGGCGCCAAGGTGCTCGGCCCCTTTACGGTGGGTGCCGGTGCCAAAGTAGGCTCCAACGCCGTGGTGACCAAGGCCGTACCGCCTGGCGCCACCGTCGTGGGCATTCCGGGCGGATTATCGTCAAACCGGAAGTCGGCGATGAGCAGGAAGCCAAGCGCAAGGCCATGGCTGAAAAGATCGGCTTCGACGCCTACGGCGTCAGCGAAGACATGCCCGATCCCGTGGCGCGTGCCATCGGGCAGTTGCTAGACCACTTGCAGGCAGTCGATGGCAAGCTGGACGGCATGTGCGGCGCGTTGAAGGAGTTGGGCAGCAACTATTGTGCGAAAGATCTGCCTGAGCTGCGCGAAGAAGACTTTGCCGAGATCAAGAGCGAGGCCGCCACCAAGGCTGGCTGAGTCTTAAGGTCGGTAAAAATCTCCTGTGGGAGCTGGCTTGCCTGCGATAGCGGTCTGCCAGCCACCCTTTCATTACTGATCCACCGCTTTCGCAGGCAAGCCAGCTCCCACATTTGATCTCCACTGGTCTTGAGATAAGGCTTGGCCCCTGTTCGCGCTGTTCGATCCCACCCCATCCTGCTATAATTCGCGCGCCCTTTTTACGGGTAATCCTGACTAAAGTACTAGGTCTTATAGTTGACTTAAATACTCGGGAATCGCATACTTGCTCCCATTCTGAAACACCTTGGTACTTGTCCATGAGACTGACTACAAAAGGCCGATACGCGGTAACCGCCATGCTTGACCTGGCCTTGCACGCGCAAACTGGGCCGGTGTCCCTGGCCGATATCTCCGAGCGCCAAGGCATTTCCCTGTCCTACCTCGAACAGCTGTTTGCCAAATTGCGCCGTAGCAACTTGGTTTCCAGCGTACGTGGGCCGGGTGGCGGCTACCAACTGTCCCGCGACATGCAGGGCATTCAGGTAGCCCAGGTGATCGACGCGGTCAACGAATCCGTCGATGCCACCAAATGCCAGGGTTTGGGTGATTGCCACGCCGGCGACACCTGCCTGACGCACCACTTGTGGTGTGACTTGAGCCTGCAGATCCATGAGTTTTTGAGTGGTATCAGCTTGGCTGATCTTGTGACTCGCCGTGAGGTGCAAGAAGTAGCCCAGCGTCAGGACCAGCGCCGTTGCAATACCAAGGCGCCGCGTCTGGACAAGATCGAAGCGTCCGCCGTCGAGTGACAGCCGCAGAGCTAACGGCACGCCAGCCAGCCTGATTTAGGAGAAAGTCCATGAAATTGCCGATTTACCTTGATTACTCAGCGACCACCCCGGTTGATCCGCGTGTCGCGCAAAAGATGAGCGAATGCCTGCTGGTTGACGGAAACTTCGGCAACCCGGCCTCCCGTTCCCACGTGTTCGGCTGGAAAGCCGAGGAAGCGGTCGAGAACGCTCGTCGCCAGGTGGCTGACCTGGTGGGCGCCGACCCACGCGAAATTGTCTGGACCTCTGGTGCTACCGAGTCCGACAACCTGGCAATCAAGGGCGCGGCGCATTTCTACGCGACCAAAGGCAAACACCTGATCACCACCAAGATTGAGCACAAGGCTGTCCTCGACACCATGCGCCAACTGGAGCGTGAAGGTTTTGAGGTCACCTACCTCGAGCCAACCACCGACGGCATCGTCACCCCGGCCATGATCGAAGCCGCGCTGCGTGAAGACACCATCCTGGTTTCCGTGATCCACGTGAACAACGAAATCGGCACCATCAACGACATCGCGGCCATCGGCGAGCTGACCCGTTCCAAGGGCATCCTGCTGCATGTCGACGCGGCTCAGTCCACCGGCAAGGTCGACATCGACCTGTCGAAACTGAAAGTCGATCTGATGTCGTTCTCCGCCCACAAGACTTACGGTCCTAAAGGCATCGGCGCGCTGTACGTGAGCCGCAAGCCTCGCGTGCGTATCGAAGCCACCATGCACGGCGGCGGTCACGAGCGCGGCATGCGTTCCGGCACCCTGGCGACCCATCAGATCGTCGGCATGGGTGAAGCCTTCCGTGTAGCCAAAGAAGACATGGCTGCCGAAAACGTGCGCATCAAGGCTTTGAGCGATCGCTTCTACAAGCAGGTCGAGAACCTTGAAGAGCTGTACATCAACGGCAGCATGACCGCCCGTGTACCGCACAACCTGAATTTGAGCTTCAACTACGTCGAAGGCGAGTCGCTGATCATGGCGCTCAAGGACCTGGCGGTTTCGTCCGGTTCGGCCTGCACCTCGGCCTCGCTTGAGCCTTCGTACGTGCTGCGCGCCCTGGGCCGCAACGACGAACTGGCACACAGCTCGATCCGCTTTACGTTCGGCCGTTTCACCACCGAAGAGCAAGTCGACTACGCCGCGCAGAAAGTCTGCGAAGCCGTCAACAAGCTGCGCGTTCTGTCGCCGCTGTGGGACATGTACAAAGACGGTGTCGACATTTCCAAGATCGAGTGGGCGGCACACTAAATATAGAAGCCGCCACCCAAGCTCTGTAGGAACGTGGCGGAAAACGCAGGCGTTTTTACAGGGTTCCAGAGCGGCCCTGATGAGTGAGGATTCAGTACCATGGCTTACAGCGAAAAGGTCATCGACCACTACGAAAACCCGCGCAACGTCGGCAAGATGAACGCGGAAGACCCTGATGTCGGCACTGGCATGGTCGGCGCTCCGGCGTGCGGCGACGTTATGCGCCTGCAGATCAAGGTCAACGACGCTGGCGTTATCGAAGACGCCAAGTTCAAGACCTACGGCTGCGGTTCCGCCATTGCCTCAAGCTCCCTCGCGACCGAGTGGATGAAAGGCAAGACCCTGGATGAGGCTGTCACCATCAGCAACACCCAGCTGGCCGAAGAACTGGCCCTGCCGCCAGTGAAAATTCACTGCTCCGTACTCGCAGAAGACGCCATCAAGGCGGCCGTTCGCGACTACAAGCAGAAGAAAGGCTTGATCTAAGCATTTGGCGACGAGTAAGGAGTCAACGATGGCTATCAGCATGACAGAAGCGGCTGCGCAGCACATTCGCCGCTCCCTGAATGGGCGCGGTAAAGGTGAGGGGATTCGTCTGGGTGTTCGCACCACGGGCTGTTCCGGCCTTGCCTACGTGCTGGAGTTTGTCGACGAGGTGGTCGAAGAGGATCAGGTGTTCGAAAGTCACGGCGAGAAAGTGATCATCGACCCTAAAAGCCTTACCTACCTGGACGGCACCGAGCTCGATTTCGTCAAGGAAGGGTTGAACGAAGGCTTCAAGTTCAACAACCCAAACGTACGCGGTGAATGTGGCTGCGGCGAAAGCTTCAACATCTGAGGCTATCTGTGGGTACTCCTTGTCATTTCGCTTTATTCGAGCTGCAGCCGAGCTTTCGGCTGGACCTCGAGCAGCTTGCCACGCGCTACCGAGAACTGGCGCGTGGCGTGCATCCGGACCGCTTCGCTGACGCTTCCGAGCGTGAGCAACGCCTGGCGCTGGAGAAGTCGGCCAGCCTCAATGAAGCCTATCAGACGCTTAAAAGCCCCCCGAAACGCGCGCGTTACCTGCTCGCGATGAACGGTGGCGAGTTGCCAATTGAAGTCACGGTGCACGACCCGGACTTCCTGATGCAGCAGATGCAGTGGCGCGAAGAACTCGAAGATTTGCAGGACGAAGCCGATGTGGCCGGTGTCGCAGTCTTCAAGCGCCGTCTGAAAATGGCCCAGGATGAGCTCAACGAAAGCTTCGCAGCCTGTTGGGATGATGCAGCGCAACGTGAACAGGCCGAACGCCTGATGCGGCGCATGCAGTTCCTCGACAAGCTCACCTACGAAGTGCGCCAGCTAGAAGAGCGCCTCGACGATTAACCCAGTGCTGCCCGTGCACGCCTGATAGACAGATAAGACCTGATTACCATGGCCCTACTGCAGATCGCCGAACCCGGCCAAAGCCCTCAACCGCACCAGCGTCGCCTGGCGGTCGGGATTGACCTGGGCACCACCAATTCCCTGGTCGCCGCCTTGCGCAGCGGCCTATCCGAGCCGCTGCCCGACGCCGATGGCCAGGTTATCCTGCCGTCGGCCGTGCGCTATCACGCTGACCATATTGAAGTTGGTGAGTCGGCCAAGCTGGCGGCGTCCTCCGATCCTTTGAACACTGTGCTGTCGGTCAAGCGCTTGATGGGTCGTGGTCTGTCCGACGTCAAGCAATTGGGTGACCAGCTGCCGTATCGCTTTGTCGGCGGCGAATCGCATATGCCATTCATCGACACCGTCCAGGGCCCCAAAAGCCCGGTGGAAGTGTCGGCCGATATCCTCAAGGTGCTGCGCCAGCGCGCGGAAACCACCTTGGGCGGCGAACTGGTCGGCGCGGTGATTACCGTGCCTGCGTATTTTGACGATGCTCAGCGCCAAGCCACCAAGGACGCGGCGAAACTCGCCGGTCTGAACGTGCTTCGCCTGCTCAATGAGCCGACGGCGGCCGCTGTGGCCTATGGTCTGGATCAGCACGCCGAAGGCCTGGTTGCGATTTACGACCTGGGCGGCGGCACCTTTGATATTTCGATCCTGCGCCTGACCGGCGGTGTGTTCGAGGTGCTGGCCACCGGTGGCGATACCGCCTTGGGCGGCGATGACTTCGATCACGCCATTGCCGGCTGGATCATCACCAGCGCCGGTTTGTCTGCCGACCTGGACCCGGGCGAGCAGCGGCATTTGCTGCAAACCGCCTGTGCGGCCAAGGAAGCGCTGACTGACGCCAACTCTGTCGATGTTTCCTACGGTTCCTGGTCGGCTCAGCTGACGCGCGAAGCCTTCGACGCGCTGATCGAGCCAATGGTCGCTCGCAGCCTTAAAGCCTGTCGCCGTGCGGTACGTGATTCCGGCGTTGAGCTGGAAGACGTGGCTGCCGTGGTCATGGTCGGCGGTTCGACCCGTGTGCCGCGTGTGCGCGAAGCCGTTGCTGAAGCATTTGGTCGCCAGCCGCTGACTGAAATCGATCCGGATCAAGTCGTCGCCATCGGCGCCGCGATCCAGGCCGATACCCTGGCTGGCAACAAGCGCGACGGTGGCGAATTGCTGCTGCTCGACGTGATCCCGTTGTCCCTGGGGCTGGAAACCATGGGCGGCCTGATGGAGAAGGTGATTCCACGCAACACCACCATCCCCGTTGCCCGCGCCCAGGACTTCACCACCTATAAAGATGGCCAGACGGCCATGATGATTCATGTGCTGCAAGGTGAGCGCGAGCTGATCAGCGACTGCCGCTCCCTGGCGCGCTTTGAATTGCGCGGTATTCCGGCGATGGTAGCCGGTGCGGCGAAAATCCGCGTGACCTTCCAGGTTGACGCCGATGGTCTGCTCAGCGTGGCTGCGCGTGAGCTGGGCTCAGGCGTAGAAGCCAGCATCCAGGTCAAGCCGTCCTACGGCCTGACCGACGGCGAAATCGCCAAAATGCTCAAGGACTCGTTCCAGTACGCCGGTGACGACAAAGTCGCTCGCGTGCTGCGTGAACAGCAAGTCGATGCGCAACGCCTGCTTGAGGCCGTGCAAGGCGCTCTCGATACCGATGGCGAGCGCCTGTTGGACGCCGAAGAGCGCATGGTCATCGACCTGCAGATGCAGGAGCTGGCCGAACTGATGAAAGGCAACGATGGTTACGCCATCGAGCAGCAGACCAAGCGCCTGTCGCAGGTGACTGATGCCTTTGCCGCCCGCCGCATGGATCAGACGGTGAAAGCCGCACTGGCCGGGCGCAACCTGAATGAAATCGAGGAATAATTAATGCCGCAGGTCATTTTTCTGCCACACGCCGAGCATTGCCCGGACGGTATGGTCGTGGAGGCTGAGACCGGCAAGTCCATCCTCGAAGTTGCCCATGACAACCACATCGAGATCGAGAGTGCCTGCGGCGGTGTTTGCGCTTGCACCACCTGCCACTGCGTGATTCGCGAGGGTTTCAACTCGCTTGAAGAAGCGGATGAGCTGGAAGAAGACTTTCTGGACCGCGCGTGGGGCCTTGAAGCGACTTCTCGCCTAAGCTGTCAGGCAAAGGTTGGGACTGAAGACATCACCGTCGAAATTCCGAAATATTCCCTCAACCATGCGGCCGAAGCACCGCATTGATTCAAGGAAATGTCATGAGCCTGAAATGGGTTGATGTACAAGAAATCGCTATACAACTTGCTGAAGCCCACCCAGAGGTCAATCCTCTGACGGTCAACTTCGTCAAGCTGCGCAATCTGGTGATGGAGCTGCCGGACTTTGACGACATCCCCGACCGGGGTGGCGAAAAGGTTCTGGAGGCGATTCAAGGCCTGTGGATCGAAGAAGCAGACTGAACCGCCTTATTACGCAGTTAGGCAATACCCAATAACCCGCGTATAATTCGCGGGTTTAATTTTTCGTAAATTACCGTTTCTGGAGTTACACCATGGCTGTTCAACGTACTTTCTCCATCATCAAGCCTGACGCTGTTGCAAAAAACGTCATCGGCGAGATCACCACTCGTTTCGAAAAAGCCGGCCTGAAGGTTGTAGCTTCGAAACTCAAGCAACTGTCCAAAGCTGAAGCTGAAGGCTTCTACGCTGAGCACAGCGCTCGTGGTTTCTTCGGCGACCTGGTTGCCTTCATGATCTCCGGTCCTGTTGTTGTTCAGGTTCTGGAAGGCGAAAACGCTATCGCTCTGAACCGTGAGCTGATGGGCGCTACCAACCCTAAAGAAGCTGCTGCCGGCACCATCCGTGCTGACTTCGCTGAGTCCATCGACGCCAACGCTGTTCACGGTTCGGACTCCGAAGCCGCTGCTGCTCGCGAAATCTCGTACTTTTTCGCTGCTACTGAAGTAACCGCTCGCTAAGCATCGGCTTAAAGAGTGAGGGTGAATCCATGACTACATCGACTGTTAAAACCAACCTGCTGGGTCTGACTCAGCCGGAAATGGAGAAATTCTTCGACTCAATCGGGGAGAAGCGTTTCCGTGCCGGTCAGGTAATGAAGTGGATTCACCACTTTGGCGTCGACGATTTCGACGCCATGACGAACGTCAGCAAGGCCCTGCGCGACAAGCTCAAGGCCATTGCTGAGGTCCGTGGTCCCGAAGTGGTCAGCGAGGACATCTCCAGCGACGGCACCCGTAAGTGGGTGGTGCGCGTGGCGTCCGGCAGCTGCGTCGAGACCGTCTACATTCCCCAGGGCAAGCGCGGCACGTTGTGCGTTTCGTCCCAGGCAGGCTGTGCCCTGGACTGCAGTTTCTGCTCCACCGGCAAGCAAGGCTTCAATAGCAACCTCACTGCCGCCGAAGTCATCGGCCAGGTGTGGATTGCCAACAAATCCTTTGGCAGCGTCCCGGCAACCGTCGACCGTGCCATCACCAACGTGGTGATGATGGGCATGGGTGAGCCGCTGCTGAACTTCGACAACGTTATTGCGGCCATGCATTTGATGATGGACGACTTGGGCTACGGCATTTCCAAGCGCCGTGTGACCCTGTCGACCTCGGGCGTGGTGCCGATGATCGATGAGCTGGCCAAGCACATCGACGTCTCTCTGGCGTTGTCGCTGCACGCACCCAATGACGCATTGCGTAACCAATTGGTGCCGATCAACAAGAAGTATCCGCTTAAGATGCTGCTCGAATCTTGCCAGCGTTACATGGCGACCTTGGGTGAGAAGCGTGTGCTGACCATTGAGTACACCATGCTCAAGGACATCAACGACAAGGTTGAGCACGCCGTCGAGATGATCGAGTTGCTCAAGAACACCCCGTGCAAGATCAACCTGATTCCGTTTAACCCGTTTCCACATTCTGGCTACGAGCGGCCGAGCAACAATGCTATCCGCCGTTTCCAGGATCAACTGCACCAGGCCGGCTACAACGTCACCGTACGCACCACTCGTGGTGAAGACATCGACGCCGCCTGTGGCCAATTGGTAGGGCAGGTGATGGACCGCACCCGCCGTAGCGAACGTTATATCGCCGTGCGCGAACTTAACGCCGCCGAAGATTTGCCGCAAATTGCTGTGAATCGAATCTGAGAGAGGATCTCTATGCCCTTGCGCCTTGCGCTGCTTTTGCTAGTTACCGGCCTCGCGGCCGGTTGTGTTTCATCGGGCCATGACAGCCCGTTGCAGACGGGTAAAGGCCGTGACGAGGCGCGAGTTGCCTATGTGCAACTGGGTTTGGGTTATTTGCGACAAGGCATGAGCGAGCAGGCCAAGGTACCGTTGAAAAAGGCCCTTGAGCTGGACAGCGACGATGCCGACGCGAATGCCGCGCTGGCTTTGGTGTTCCAGGCCCAGGCCGAGCCTGAGTTGGCCGATCAATATTTCCACAAGGCCTTGGCCTCGCGTCCTGCCGACCCTCGGCTGCTGAACAATTACGGCAGCTTCCTGTTCGAGCAGAAACGTTATGACCAGGCTTCCCGTTATTTCCAACAAGCCTCTGCCGACGCCCTCTACCCGGAGCGGTCGCGGGTGTTCGAGAACCTTGGGGTCACCTCGATGCGCCTCGGCCAGCGCGACAGCGCGCGCCAGCAGCTGGAAAAAGCCCTGCATTTGAACAGTCGTCAGCCACGCGCGTTGCTCGAAATGGCTGAGTTGTCTTACGAAGACAGGCATTATGTGCCGGCACGTGACTATTACGAGCGTTTTAGCCTGCTCAGCGGGCAAAATGCACGTAGTCTATTGCTCGGTGTGCGGCTGGCGACGGTTCATGATGAACGCGACACCGCCGCACGTTTTGGCCAGCAACTCGAACGACTCTATCCCGGTACGCCGGAATATCAGCAATACCTGTCGGAGCAATGATGAAAGCGGCGCACCCGGAAGTTGTAGCAGCTAATCGCGTAAACCCAGGCGAGACCTTGCGTCAGGCCCGCGAAAGCAATGGTTGGTCGCTGGCAGAAGTGGCCCTCAAGCTCAATTTGACCACGACTTCCCTGGGCAACCTGGAAGCCGGCGCGTTCGACAAGCTGCCAGGGCATACCTTCGCCCGCGGCTATATCCGCGCTTATGCCAAGTTGCTGGGCATTGACCAGACCGTGCTGGTCCAGGAATTCGACCAATTTACCGGCACCGACTCTCAGGGCAGCAATGTGCATGGCCTGGGTCGCATCGAAGAGCCGGTGCGGGTTTCCCACACGATTTTGCGAATTGTCAGCCTGTTGCTGCTGATTGCCGTGATCGGCGGCGGTTTCGTCTGGTGGCAAGACCAGACCTCCCAGCGCAGCAAGGACCTGACCAGCAACGCCATGGAGCACGTCGAAGTCGAAAGCGCCGACGGCACCACCCAGATTCACCCGCTGGACGAGCCGGAAGACCAGGCCGTTGCCGAAGGGCAAGCCGCGCCAGAAGCACCGGCCACCGCCGAGCAGCCCGCGCCGGAAGCGGGTACTGCCGCGGCGACTGCTGCCGTGCCGACTCCAGCCGTACCGGCGGCCCCGGCCGCGCCAACTGCCCAGGCCCATACCCCAGCCGCTGCCGCACAGGCTCCAGCGACCGCCGCGCCAGCTGCACCGGCCGCGCCGACCGTTGCGCCGCCTGCTGCGCCTGCGTTGGTCGCTGGCGACGGGCATATCCAGATTACCTTCGTCGCTGACTGCTGGACGCAAGTCACCGATGGCAACGGCAAAGTGCTGTTCAGCGGTTTGAAGCGTAAGGGAGATACGCTTGACCAAGGCGGCAAGCCTCCTTTGACGCTGCGTCTGGGCTTTGCCCGTGGCGCGCAAGTGGCCTACAACGGCCAGCCTGTGGACGTAGCGCCGTTCACCAGTGGCGAGACCGCTCGCCTCAAGTTGGGACAATAGTCATGCACGGCGAATCTCCAATCAAACGTCGCGTATCGCGCAAGATCTGGGTCGGCTCAGTGCCGGTGGGTGGCGACGCCCCCATCGCGGTACAGAGCATGACCAACAGCGACACCAATGATGTCGCCGCCACCGTCGCCCAGATCAACCGTCTGGAAGCGGCCGGCGTAGACATCGTGCGGGTTTCCGTGCCGGACATGGATGCTGCCGAAGCCTTCGGCCGCATCAAGCAGCTGGTCAAGGTGCCGCTGGTTGCCGACATTCACTTCGATTACAAAATCGCCTTGCGTGTTGCCGAGTTGGGCGTCGATTGCCTGCGCATCAACCCAGGCAACATTGGTCGCGAAGACCGTGTGCGCGCAGTGGTGGATGCTGCCCGTGATCGCGGGATTCCGATCCGCATCGGCGTCAACGCCGGCTCCCTGGAAAAAGACCTGCAAAAGAAATACGGCGAACCGACCCCGGCCGCGCTGGTTGAATCGGCGCTGCGCCACGTTGAACACCTTGAACGCCTGAATTTCCAGGACTTCAAGGTCAGCGTAAAGGCTTCCGACGTGTTCATGGCGGTAGAAGCCTACCGCCTGCTGGCCAAGGAAATCGTGCAGCCGCTGCACCTGGGTATCACTGAAGCGGGCGGTTTGCGCTCAGGCACAGTGAAATCTGCGGTGGGTCTCGGTATGCTGCTCGCCGAAGGGATTGGCGATACTATCCGCATCTCCCTGGCGGCGGACCCGGTAGAGGAAGTGAAGGTCGGTTACGACATTCTCAAATCCCTGCATTTGCGTTCCCGTGGCATCAACTTCATTGCCTGCCCGAGCTGCTCGCGGCAGAACTTCGACGTGGTGAAAACCATGAACGAACTGGAAGGGCGCCTCGAAGACTTGCTGGTGCCACTGGATGTTGCGGTGATTGGCTGTGTGGTTAACGGCCCGGGTGAAGCCAAAGAGGCGCACATCGGCCTGACTGGCGGTACGCCGAACCTGATTTACATCGACGGCAAGCCGTCGCAGAAGTTGACGAATGACAATCTGGTGGATGAGCTCGAAAGACTGATCCGCGAGAAAGCGGCCGAGAAGGTCGCGGCTGACGCAGCGCTGATCGCGCGCGGCTAAGAACGAATTTAAGGATTAGATGTGAGCAAGTCTCTGCAAGCCATTCGTGGCATGAACGACATCCTGCCGGAGCAGACGCCGTTGTGGCGTTACTTCGAGAGCACGGTCGCGCGCCTGCTGGATAACTACGGTTACAAGCAGATCCGCATGCCGATCGTCGAATTCACCGAGCTGTTCAAGCGCTCCATCGGTGAAGTGACCGACATCGTCGAAAAAGAGATGTACACCTTTGAAGACCGCAACGGCGACTCCCTGACCCTGCGTCCGGAAGGCACCGCTGCGTGCGTGCGTGCCGTGCTCGAGCATGGCATCACGGGTGGCGGCCAGACCCAGAAGCTGTGGTACATCGGCCCGATGTTCCGCCACGAGCGCCCGCAGAAAGGTCGTTACCGCCAGTTCCACCAGATCGGCTGCGAAGTCTTCAACCTGGATGGCCCGGACATCGACGCCGAGCTGATCGTGCTGACCTGGCGCCTGTGGGGCCAACTGGGTATCCGCGACGCGGTCAAACTTGAACTCAACAGCCTGGGCACCAGCGAATCCCGGGGCCGCTATCGCGAAGCCCTGGTCGAGTACCTGTCCGCTCACCTGGACAAGTTGGATGAAGACAGCCAGCGCCGTCTGAAAACCAACCCGTTGCGTGTACTGGATACCAAGAACGCCGACACCCAGGCGGTACTGGTCGATGCGCCGAAAATGGCCGACTATCTGGACGACGAATCGCGCACGCATTTCGAGGGCCTCAAGGCTCGTCTGGATGCGGCGGGTATTCCCTACGTGATCAACCCGAAACTGGTGCGTGGCCTCGATTACTACAGCAAGACCGTATTCGAGTGGGTCACCGACAAACTCGGCGCCCAGGGCACCGTGTGTGCCGGTGGTCGCTACGACGGCCTGGTTGAGCAAATGGGCGGCAAGCCGACCACGGGCGTGGGCTTTGCCATGGGCATCGAGCGGCTGATCCTGCTGCTCGAAACCCTGGAGCAGGTTCCGGAAGAAATTTCCCGTCAGGTGGACGTGTACCTGTGCGCCTTTGGCGAGGCCGCCGAACTGGCAGCCCTGGCTCTGAGCGAGAAAGTACGCGACCAACTGCCGAACTTGCGCCTGCAGGTCAATGCCGGCGCCGGCAGCTTCAAGAGCCAGTTCAAGAAGGCCGACAAGAGCGGTGCGCTGTATGCACTGATCCTCGGCGATGACGAACTGGCCCAGCAAGTGATAGGTTTCAAACCCCTGCGTGGCCAGGGCGAGCAACAGAACATTGCCTTTGATGCGCTTGCCGCGCACTTGGCCACCTGCGTCGTGCAGGGTTGAAGCTGTCGAACAGCCGAATTTAGCGATTAAGGAGTATTGGGGTGTCGAGTACTGATGATGAGCAGATGGCCGAGTTCAAGGACTGGTGGCAGCGTAACGGCAAGCCCCTGGTTACCGGCGGTCTGCTGGCTTTAGTGGTGGTGTTCGGCTGGCAAGCCTGGCACAAGTATCAGGCCAACCAGTCCCAAGGCGCCTCGGTCCTCTATCAGCAATTGCTGGAAACCACGCTCACGCCGGACGGCAAGCCTGATCCTGCCCAGGTTGCAGACCTGGCCGGCAAGCTCAAAAGCGAATTCGGCGGTAGCACCTACGCCCAATACGGCAGCCTGTTCGTCGCGAAAGTCGCGGTCGACACCGGCAAGCTGGATGACGCCGCAACCGAGCTGAAGGCCATCGCCGACAAGCCGACCAACCCGACCCTGGGTGAAATCGCACGTCAGCGCCTGGCACAGGTATTGGCGGCACAGAACAAGGCTGACGAAGCACTCAAACTGCTCGACGGCGATGCTGACAAAGCATTTGTGGCCACTCGTGAAGAGCTCAAGGGCGACCTGTTGGTCCAATTGGGTCGTACCGACGAAGCCCATGCTGCGTACCAAAAAGCCAAGGCGGCGCTGTCTGATGAAGCGGCAGTCGGTGGCTTACAAATCAAGCTGGACGACTTGGCCAAAGGGGATGCGTGACGTGATCCGTTGGAAACATGCAGCATTGCTGGCTCTGGCCGTTCTGGCCGCGGGTTGCAGCAGCAACAGTAAAAAAGAACTGCCTCCGGCCGAGCTGACCAGCTTCAAGGAAGAAGTGGTCCTGCAAAAGCAGTGGAGCCGCTCCGTCGGTGATGGCCAGGGCGACCTGTACAACCTGCTGCAGCCGGCAATCGACGGCGAAAACATTGTGGCCACTGACTCCACTGGCGTGATCATGGCCATGGATCGCATGAATGGCGACGTGAAGTGGAAGAAAGACCTCGAGCTGCCGGTTTCCGGTGGCGTGGGTGTCGGCTACGGCATGGTGTTGGTCGGTACGCTCAAAGGCGACGTGGTTGCTCTGGACTCGGCGACGGGCGAAGAGAAATGGCGCGCTCGCGTGACCAGTGAAGTGCTCGCAGCGCCTGCCACCAACGGCGATGTCGTGGTAGTACAGACCCAGGATGACCGTGTGATCGGCCTGGACGCCGCCACCGGCAACCAGCGTTGGCTGTACGACAGCACCCCTGCGGTGTTGACCCTGCGCGGTACCAGTGGTCCGATTGTGACCAACAACCTGGCCGTTGCAGGCCTGTCGACCGGTAAAGTGGTCGCCCTGGATACCCAGAACGGCGTGCCGGCCTGGGAAACCCGCGTGGCAATCCCTCAAGGTCGTTCCGAACTGGATCGCGTGGTGGACATCGACGGCGGCTTGCTGCTGTCGGGTGAAACCATCTATGTGGCTACCTACCAGGGCCGCGTTGCTGCGCTGGACCTGCAAAGCGGCCGCATCAACTGGCAGCGTGATGCTTCCAGCTATGCCGGTGTCGCCCAAGGGTTTGGCAGCGTCTACGTAAGCCTGGCGTCCGGCACCGTTGAAAGTGTCGACGAGCGTTCCACCACTGCACTGTGGAGCAACGACTCTCTGGCCCGCCGTCAACTGTCGGCCCCGGAAGTATTCTCCAGCTACGTAGCGGTAGGTGACTTTGAAGGTTACCTGCATCTGCTGAGCCAGGTGGACGGTCGTTTTGTCGGCCGCGAGCGTATCGACAGCGACGGCCTGCGTGCCCGTCCGCTGGTCGTGGGTAACATGCTTTACGTGTATGGCAACAGCGGCAAGCTGGAAGCCCTGACCATCAAGTAAGAACTATGCTTGGGGTAAAACCCAGGCGGCCCCGCTTCGGCGGGGCATGCGGCATTTGAATATGCTGCCCCGAGCACCAGCCGCTGCCTTGCAGCGGCTTTTGTATTTTCTGAAATAACGAAGTGGAGAGCCGCATGGTTCCCGTAATCGCCCTGGTGGGCCGACCTAACGTCGGCAAGTCCACCTTGTTCAACCGCCTGACCAGGACTCGCGACGCCATCGTCGGCGACTTGTCCGGTCTGACCCGTGATCGCCAATACGGTGAGGCAAAGTGGCAAGGGCGCTCCTACATTATTGTCGACACCGGTGGTATCTCCGGTGACGAGCATGGCATGGACGAAAAGATGGCCGAGCAGTCGCTGCTCGCTATCGAAGAAGCCGATGTCGTGTTGTTCCTGGTGGACGCCCGCGCGGGCTACACCGCTGCCGACCAGATGATTGGCGAGCACCTGCGCAAGCGCAACAAGCGTTCCTATTTGATCGCCAACAAGATCGATAACATCGATCCTGAGGCGGCCCGTGCCGAGTTCAGCCCGATGGGCCTGGGCGACGCGATCCCGGTCGCCGGCGCTCACGGTCGCGGTATCACCCAAATGCTGGAAATCGCCCTGCGCGACTTCCCTAAGGATGACGCCGAGGAAGAAGAGGGCGAGGAAGAGATCGTCGCCGAAGGTGAGGAAGCCAAGCGCATTCCTGGCCCGAGCGAAAAAGACGGTATCAAGATCGCCATCATCGGCCGCCCGAACGTTGGCAAGTCGACCCTGGTTAACCGCATGCTCGGTGAAGACCGGGTAATCGTTTATGACCAGCCCGGCACCACCCGCGACAGTATCTACATCCCGTTCGAGCGTAACGACGAGAAGTACACGCTGATCGACACCGCCGGTGTGCGCAAGCGCGGCAAGATCCACGAGGAAGTTGAAAAGTTCTCGGTGGTCAAAACCCTGCAGGCGATCAAAGACGCCAACGTGGTGATCTTCGTGATGGACGCCCGCGAAGGCGTGGTGGACCACGACCTCAACTTGCTGGGCTTTGCCCTGGAAGCTGGTCGCGCCCTGGTGATCGCGATCAACAAGTGGGACGGCATGACGCCGAGCGAGCGCGATTTCGTCAAGATCGAGCTGCAGCGTCGCCTGTTCTTTGTTGAGTTCGCCGATATCCACTTTATCTCGGCACTGCACGGCACTGGCGTGGGTAACCTCTACGCGTCCGTACAGAACTCGTTCAAGTCTGCGGTCACTCGCTGGCCGACCAACCGCCTGACCCAGATCCTGGAAGACGCGGTTGGCGAGCACGCGCCGCCGATGGTCAACAACCGCCGGATCAAACTGCGTTACGCCCACTTGGGTGGTGCCAACCCGCCGATTATCGTGATCCACGGTAACCAGATCGAGAAGGTGCCTAAGTCCTATGTGCGTTACCTGGAAAACACCTACCGCCGTGTCTTGAAACTGGTCGGTACGCCGATCCGTATCGAGTTCAAAGGTGGCGAGAACCCATACGAAGGCAACAAGAACACACTGACTGACCGTCAGGTGAACAAGAAGCGTCGTTTGATGACTCACCACAAGAAGGCCGACAAGAAGCGCCGCGACAAGAAATAAGCGCCGCTTCACGTTGTCCGCTACACGCTGCAAGACAGGGCTCTTTTTGAGCCCTTTTTTGTGCCTGGTGGATTGCTGGCTTGACCTGCTTGCAGCTTGCAGCTTAAAACTTGCAGCTCACCCGAAGGGGGCTCCCATGATCACCAGCAAGCTGCCGAATGTCGGTACGACCATTTTCACCACCATGTCGCAACTCGCTGCCGAGACCGGCGCGCTCAATCTGTCCCAGGGCTTTCCCGATTTCAATGGCCCCAAGGCGTTGCTCGATGCGGTGGGCCAGCACGTTGCCAGCGGGCATAACCAGTATTCACCGATGACCGGCCTGCCGGCCCTGCGCCAGCAAGTGGCGGCCAAGATCGCCCGCAGTTATGGCGCTACGGTTAACCCCGACAGTGAAGTGACCATTACTCCCGGCGCCACTGCCGCGATTTTCTGTGCGATTCAGGCGGTGATCCGCAACGGCGATGAAGTCATCGTGTTCGACCCCTGCTACGACAGCTACGAGCCCTCGGTCGAGCTGGCCGGCGGTCGCTGCGTGCATGTACAGCTGAGCCTGCAGGGCTTCTCCCTGGACTTTGAAAAGATCAAGGCCGCGCTGTCGCCGCGCACACGCATGATCATCCTCAACACCCCGCACAACCCGACCGGCGCACTGATCAGCCGCGCCGAACTCGACCAGTTGGCCGAATTGGTCCGCGACCGCGATATCTATCTGGTCAGCGATGAAGTCTACGAACACTTGGTGTTCGACGGCGTGCCCCATGTCAGCGTGTTGGCCCATGAAGAACTGTATCAGCGCGCGTTCGTGGTCAGCTCTTTCGGCAAAACTTACCACGTCACTGGCTGGAAAACCGGCTACGTGGTCGCGCCACCGGCGCTGACCGCTGAACTGCGCAAGGTGCATCAATATGTCAACTTCTGCGGCGTGACCCCTTTGCAGTACGCTTTGGCGGACTTCATGGCCGAACACCCGGAACATGTCGAAGAATTGCCGGCTTTCTACCAGGCCAAGCGCGACCTGTTCTGCGACTTGCTGGCGCCGTCGCGCTTCAGCTTCACCCGGGTGACCGGTACTTACTTCCAATTGGTGGATTACTCACAGATTCGCCCGGACCTGGATGACGTCGCCATGTCGCTATGGATGACCCGCGAGCACGGCGTGGCGACAATTCCGGTCTCGGTGTTCTACCAGAACCCACCCCAAGGCCAGCGCCTGGTGCGCCTGTGCTTTGCCAAACGCGAGGAGACGCTGCAACAAGCAGCCGAAAAACTATGCGTGATCTGAGTGCATTACCCAACCTGAACATCGCCCTGGTGCAGACCAGCCTGGTGTGGCATGACCGTCAGGCCAACCTGGAACATTTCGAGCTGTTGCTGGAGCAGGCCAAAGGGGCCGATCTGATTGTGCTGCCGGAGATGTTTACCACCGGGTTTTCAATGGAGTCGGAAACCCTGGCTGAACGGGAAAACGGCCCGACCCATCATTGGCTCCAGGCCCAGGCGGCGAAGTACAACGCCGTGATCACCGGCAGTGTGATTATCCAGGCCGCCGATGGCAGTCATCGCAACCGCCTGCTGTGGGCGCGGCCGGACGGCGAGGTGTTGCACTATGACAAGCGCCACTTGTTCCGTATGGCGGGCGAGCACGACCACTACACGCCAGGCGAGCGCCAGGTGCAGTTCGAATTGAAGGGTTGGCGTATTCGGCCGTTGATTTGCTATGACCTGCGCTTCCCGGTGTGGAGCCGTGATGCCCAGGACACTGACTTGCTGCTGTACACCGCCAATTGGCCGGGTGCACGGCGCCTGCACTGGAACCGTTTGCTGCCGGCGCGCGCGATCGAAAACCTGTGCTACGTGGCGGCGGTGAATCGAGTGGGCACGGATGGGAAGGGCTTTGCCTACACCGGAGACAGTCAGGTGCTGGATTTTCAGGGCGAGACCTTGCTGAGTGCAGGGGAGGCGGATGGCGTGTTTCAGGTGTGCCTGGAGGCGGCGGAGCTGACGGCGTATCGCGAAAAATTTCCGGCGAACCTTGACGCAGATAGGTTTGAGTTTGTCTGAAAGACCGCTTTCGCGAGCAAGCCCGCTCCCACATTTGGAGTGCACTCCCCCTGTAGGAGCGGGCTTGCCCGCGAAGAGGTCATCAGCATCACCACAGATCTAAAGTAAAAAGGCCCTTGAGTGCTCACCCAGGGGCCTTTTGCATTCCTACGACGCGGCTTACGCCGCTTTCGCTTCCTGCTGGCTCAACGAGCGGTTCAGCGCACTGAACAGCGCCTTGAAGCTGGCCGTGGTGATGTTTTCATCAATGCCCACGCCATGCACCGGACGCTCGCCATTCACACGCAGCTCAATGTAGGCCGCCGCCTTGGCGTTGGTGCCTGCACCGATGGCATGTTCGTTGTAGTCCATGATCTCTACACCAATCGGCAAGCCTGCCACCAGCGCTTCCAGGGCGCCGTTGCCTTTGCCTTTCCAGTGCAGGTTGGTTTCGCCCTGGCCTTTGCCCGAGACTTCCACTTCGACAAAGCTGTTGCCGTTTTCTTCCTGCAGACGATGGCTGACCAGCGCGTACGGCGTGTTGGCTTGCAGGTATTCACGCTGCAGCAAGGCGTAGATCTGTGGCGCGGTCATCTCAAGACCCACGCGGTCGGTTTCAGCCTGGACCACCTGGCTGAATTCGATCTGCATGCGGCGCGGCAAGCTGATGTCGTATTCCTGCTCAAGCAGGTAGGCGATGCCGCCTTTGCCCGACTGGCTGTTCACACGAATCACCGCTTCGTAGCTGCGGCCAATGTCGGCAGGGTCGATCGGCAAGTACGGCACTTCCCACAGCGCGTCGGCCTTCTGCTGGGTGAAGCCCTTGCGAATCGCGTCCTGGTGGGAGCCGGAGAACGCGGTGTGCACCAGGTCGCCGACGTACGGGTGGCGTGGGTGCACCTGGATCTGGTTGCATTCCTCGACGACTTTGCGCACGCCGTCGATGTCGGAGAAGTCCAGTTGTGGGTCGAGACCCTGGGTGTACATGTTCAGGGCTACGGTGACGAGGTCGACGTTACCGGTGCGCTCGCCGTTGCCGAACAGGCAGCCTTCGACACGGTCGGCGCCAGCCATCAGGCCCAGCTCGGTAGCGGCTACGCCGGTGCCACGGTCGTTGTGGGTGTGCAGGCTGATGATCACGCTGTCGCGGCGGTTGATATGACGACCGAACCACTCGATCTGGTCGGCATAGATGTTCGGCGTTGCGCACTCAACGGTGGCGGGCAGGTTGAGGATCATCTTGTGCTCAGGCGTCGGGTTCCACACCTCGATCACCGCGTCGCACACTTCCTTGGCGAACTCCAGCTCAGTGGCGCTGAAGGTTTCCGGGGAGTATTCGAAGGTCCATTGGGTTTCCGGCTGCTGGGCGGCGTATTTGACGAACAGCTTGGCGGCGTTGACCGCGATGGCCTTGATGCCGTCCTTGTCCTGGTTGAACACGATGCGGCGGAAGGACGGCGAAGTGGCGTTGTACAAGTGCACGATGGCCTTTTTGGCGCCGCGCAGGGATTCGAAGGTGCGTGCGATCAAGTCTTCACGGCCCTGGGTCAGCACCTGGATGGTGGTGTCCTCGGGGATATGGTTGTCTTCGATCAGGGTGCGCACGAAGTCAAAGTCGGTTTGCGAGGCAGCCGGGAACGAGGCTTCGATTTCCTTCACGCCCACCGCAACCAGGGTCTTCCAGAAACGCAGTTTTTTCGCGGCGTCCATCGGTTCGATCAGCGACTGGTTGCCATCACGCAAGTCGGAACTGCACCAGATCGGCGCTTCGGTGATGGTTTTCGACGGCCAGGTGCGGTCCGGGATATCGATGGTCGGGAACGCACGGTACTTCGAAGACGGGTCTTTGAGCATGCTCATCGGGAAATCCTTTGTTGTAGGGGCCGAGAAAAGGCGGCCTGCCGTAGAACTGTTTTTAGGGATAAAGCAAGAAGACGAGGCAGATCGATTCAGCCTGGCAGTCGTGCGCTGACGAGGCACAGGCTGCGGTGCTGGCGGAGCTGAATGAGGGTGTGAGAGGTTTTCATAAGCTCAACCCTAACCGCCGGGGTGAAAGATGGCAAGCAGTCGAGAAAAATTGAGATAAGTTCTGCTATTGGCGTGGGAAACGAGATCTTATGGCGTGGAATGAGTTGCAGGCTCTTTTTAATTGCGCGCCCTTGATCGGGCGCGCAATCGCTTCATTCAGGGCTGGAACGCGCCGATGAAGATCGCCGGGTCGACCCGTGCATCGTTGAGGCTGATGTTCCAATGCATGTGCGGCCCGGTCGCGCGGCCCGTCGAGCCGACCTTGCCCACCACCGCGCCGCGCGCCAGTTGGTCGCCCACCTTCACGTCGATCTTCGACATATGGCAGAACATGCTGATAAAGCCCTGGCCATGGTCTACAAAGACGGTGTTGCCGTTGAAGAAGTAATTGCCGGTAAGGATGACTTTACCGGCCGCCGGGGTCTTGATCGGCGTGCCGGCACCGACGGCGAAGTCGAGGCCCGAATGCGGGTTGCGCTCCTCGCCGTTAAAGAACCGGCGTACGCCAAACTTGCTCGACAGCGGCCCGTTCACGGGTTTATCCAGTAGCAGGTTGCTGGGCGTGTTCGGACTGAAACTGCGGTAAGCCTTGAGCTGGACCGCCAGTTCGCCCTCGATGCGCTTGAGCTGTGCCGGGTCCGGATTGACCTGGCTTTTGTTGTTCAGGGTGATGTGCTGCTCGGGGTATTTCTTGAAGCCCACCACGAACGGCAGGGTTTGCCCACCGCTGGTTAGGCGTTGGGTGCCGGGTTTAACCGTCAGAGGAATCCCGACAATTGCCAGCCAGGTGTTCTGTTCCTTGACCACCAACACCGGCCTGTTCTGGTAGGTGGCTTTCGGCGCGGTTGCCGACGTACCCAGATCGACCACTGCGACGCCACCCGGCACCGGCTTGTTCAGCAGCCGAGTGATGTAGCTGTCGGCGTGGGCATTGAAGGTGAGGCACAACAGCATCAGCAGGCTAAATAGACGGGGCATCAATCAATCCAATAACGAAAGGGTGACGGGCGTCAGGTGGTTATCTTCCACCCGCACCTGCAATTGGCCTTCACCGAGGCGCGCGGTCAGGCGTTGGCCGGTGTGGGTTTGCGCGGCGTTGCGGATCGCCTGGCCACGCTCGTCCAGCAAAATGCTGTAGCCACGGCCCAGGGTCGCCAGTGGGCTGACCACCTGCAGCGTCTGCACCTGGCTTTGCAGTTGCAAGCGACGCGCCTTGAGGCCTTCGCGCATGGCGCGCGGCAGGCGTTCGGCGAGGCTGTCCAGGCGCTGGCGCAGCAGGGCCAACTGACGGCCGGGGTGCTGGCCGGCGAGGCGGGTTTCCAGGCGGATCAGGCGTTCGCGGCGGGTATTGAGGCTGCGTTCGAAGGCGCGGCGCATGCGCATGTCCAGGTCATCCAGGCGCTGGGCCTGTTGGCGCAGACGTTCGCCGGGGTGACGCAGGCGACGGGCCATGCCTTCCAGGCGCAGGCGCTCATGACTCAGGCGATTGCGCATCAGCATCACCAGGCGGCGGTGCAGGTTTTCGACCTGGCGCACCAAATGGCTGGCATCGGGGGCGAGCAATTCGGCGGCGGCGGAGGGCGTGGGCGCGCGCACGTCGGCCACGAAGTCGCAGATCGACACATCGGTTTCATGGCCGACGGCGCTGACAATCGGCGTCGCGCACGCGTCCACCGCACGGGCCACGGCTTCCTCGTTGAAGCACCACAGATCTTCCAGAGAGCCGCCGCCGCGAGCGAGGATCAACGCGTCGAAGCCGCGTGCGTCGGCCAGCTTGAGGGCGCGCACAATCTGCGACACGGCCTCGCGGCCTTGCACGGCCGTGGGGATCAGCGTCAATTCAACGTTCGGCGCGCGGCGGCCGAACACGCTGATGATGTCGCGGATCACCGCGCCTGTGGGCGAACTGATGATGCCAATGCGCCGAGGGTGCGCCGGCAGCGGCACCTTGCGTTCGGCACTGAACAGGCCTTCGGCGCTGAGCTTTTCCTTCAACGCGTCAAAGGCCAGGCGCAGCGCGCCATCACCGGCGGGCTCTACGGTGTCGAGGATCAATTGATAGTCGCCACGGCCCTCGAACAGCGAGACCTTGCCGCGCACTTTGACCGCCAAGCCATCCTTCAAGGCCTGGCGCACCCGTGCGGCGTTGTTGCGAAACAACGCACAACGCACTTGGGCGCCGCTGTCCTTGAGGGTGAAGTACACATGGCCGGACGCCGGGCGGGCGAGGTTGGAGATCTCGCCTTCGACCCAGATATTGGTGAACACGTCTTCCAGCAACACCCGCGCACGGCCGTTGAGCTGGCTGACAGTCAGGACTTCGCGGTCCAGGCCCAGACGGGCAAAAGGATCTTTAATCATGGGCGGCAGTTTATAGGCATTCGCGCAAGGTTTGGCAGAATTGCTCGACCAGCGCGCTCGGCGTCTGCGCGCAGGCCAGGGCCACGGTGCTGAGGCAGTCCGGATCAGCCAGGGGCAAAAAGTGCAGGTTGGCGGGGGCGATGTCCTGCATGGATTTTGGTAACAAGGCAATTCCGAAGCCGGCCTGGATCAGTTGCAGCTGCGTGGTTTTGCGTGACATCACCCGTGCAGCCTTGGGGAAAAATCCGGCGCGCATGCAGAGTTCGGCTGACAGATAACTCAGGCCGCCGCGCTGAGGATGGGGGATCGAGATAAACACTTCGTCCTTGAGCTGTTCCAGTTCGACAGGTGCATTGCTGCGGGCCAGCGCGTGGTCAGGCGGCACAGCCAGCACCAGCTGTTCGCTGTACAAGGGCACCACCCGGACACCTTCGCGTTGGCGCAACACCGGCAAGCGCAACAGCCCGACTTCAAGCCGACCTTCGGCGATTTCTTCAAGTTGCGCCTCGGAGGACAATTTGACGATGTCCATCGACACGCCAGGGCAGCGCTCCAGCCAGGTGCTGATGGCTTTCAACAAGTGCCCGCTCATCGGCACGGTGCTCGAATGGCTCAGGCGCAACGTGCCCAGCTGGCCATTGCCCACCTGGGTGGCCATTTCGCTGGCCTTGAGCAACTCGCTCAGCAGGTTGCGCGCCCGTGGGTAAAAGGCTTCGCCGGCCGCCGTCAGCCGGGGTTGGCGCGCGGTGCGTTCGAACAGTGGCGTTTGCAGCTGGCTTTCCAGCTCCTTGATTTGCCGGCTCAGGGCCGATTGCGCCACAAACAGGCGTTCGGCGGCGGCGCTGAAGCTGCCGCTGTCGGCGATTTCGACGAAGTAGCGCAGTTGGCGAGTGGAAATCACGCGTCATGCCTTTTCGAGATGAGTGGAGGGCTTTGAAGATATTAGTCGCAACACTCGTCGATGGCTAAAGTGACCGTCATCTCTTTCAAGGAAGTGCCCATGAGCCCGGTTGAGCTGATGAGTCAGTGGTCGTTCAGCGGCGTTGATTGGCTGGTGATCTGCCTCGGCATTGTCGTGGCCTACGTCGTGTTTGGTATCGCAGGCTTTGGTACGGCGCTGGTCGCGGGGCCGATCCTGATTGTGTTTATGCCGTTGTCGAAACTTATCCCGCTGCTGGTGTTGCTCGACTTTGTCGCGGCCTTTGGCAACCTGCTGCAATCGCGGCGGGAGGTGAACAAGCCGGAGCTGTTGCGATTGCTGCCGTGCGTGGCCATTGGTTGCACGCTTGGGGTGGTGTTTTTGCTCAATCTGCACTCGGACCTGTTGCTGCTCTTGATGGGGCTGTTTATCAGCGCCTATGCGATTTATAGCCTGGCGGTAAAGGCGCGGCCGACGCAGCTGGCGGCGGGCTGGTCGATTCCCATGGGCACGGTCGGCGGGTTGTTTGGTGCGTTGTTTGGCAGTGGCGGCTTTTTATATGCGATCTACCTGAACAGTCGTTTGCCCAAGGACGCGGCGCGGGCCACGCAAAGTGCGTTGATCAGTTGCAGCACCGTGGTGCGCCTGAGCCTGTTCCTGATTGCCGGGGTGTACGCGGACTGGCCGCTTTTGCTGTTGGCGCTGTGCCTGTTGCCGGCGATGGCCTTGGGACTGTGGGTGGGGCGCAGGCTGACGATGCGTATGTCGCGTGAAGCCTTTGTGCGGTTGGTGACGTGGCTGGTGCTGGCGAGCGGCCTTGCGTTGATTGCCCGTTACTTGAGTACTTGACCTGTGGGTATCAGGGATTAAGCTGCCGGGCTCTGGGGTCTTAATCGCGGGCTTGCCCGCGATGGGGCCAGAAGCCACACCGCAGGACTCTCATGAACTCCCAAAGCATCCTTGTCCCGAAAATTTCCACCTTGCCCGTCCACGAGCCCCGCGCGCGGGCAATCGTGCGTTGGCTGGTGCGCAAGAACATCATCAAGGAAGAGCTGACCACCTGCGGGCGCACCGGCAATCGCATGGGCTACGCCCTGGCCGACGGCGCCCGTGCCGTGGTGCTGCACCCGGAGGCGCTGCCGTTCAACGAGCCGATCAATGGCCTCGAGATTATCTACAAACGCTGCATCTACACGCCGGCCAAAGGCTTTCTCGAAGAAGCCGGCTGCCCCGAATGCCTCAAGGAAGTCGGCGAGGCACTGTTCGAAAGCCTGGAAGACTGGATGCCCGGCCACACCGACAACTTCACCTGCCCGCTGTGTGGGCATGAAGATGACATCAACGGGTTTCTGTTCCTGCAGGAATGCGGGTTTTCCAACCTGGGGTTCATTTTCAACAATTGGGCAGAGGCGGGTTTCAAGCAGAGCTTTATCGACGAATTTGCCGATTGGTTGGACCAGAAGATGAGTTGGGTCAAAGTCGAGCTTTAACCCTTCTATCAGTATTACCAAGTTTGTCAGAGTTTTACATTGAGCCTGACAGGGTGCATGTATATAATGGCGCGCTTCCATTTTCCCGCTCGGGAGCCCCCGCGATGCTGCGTATCAGCCAAGAAGCTCTGACATTCGACGACATTCTCCTAGTGCCCGGTTATTCCGAGGTGCTTCCTAACGAAGTCAGTCTCAAGACCCGCCTAACCCGTGGCATCGAGCTGAATATTCCCCTGGTTTCTGCTGCCATGGACACCGTCACCGAAGCCCGTTTGGCAATCGCCATGGCTCAGGAAGGCGGCATCGGCATCATCCACAAGAACATGACCATCGAGCAGCAAGCTGCCGAAGTGCGCAAGGTCAAGCGTTACGAAGCCGGTGTGGTGAAAGACCCAATCACCATCGAAGCCGACGCCACCGTGCGTGACCTGTTCGACCTGACCCGCCTGCACAACATCTCCGGCGTTCCGGTGCTGCACGATGGCGACCTGGTCGGCATCGTCACCTCCCGCGACGTGCGTTTCGAGAACCGTCTTGAAGTCACCGTCCGCGAAGTGATGACGCCTAAAGAGCGCCTCGTGACTGTCAAGGAAGGCGCCGACAAGAACGATGTGCGCGAGCTGCTGCACAAGCACCGCATCGAACGCGTGCTGATCGTCGACGACAAATTCGCCCTCAAAGGCATGATGACCGTCAACGACATCGAAAAAGCCAAGGCTTACCCGCTGGCCAGCAAGGATGACCAAGGTCGTCTGCGCGTTGGCGCTGCGGTCGGCACCGGTAAAGACACCGGTGATCGCGTTTCGGCCCTGGTCGCTGCCGGCGTTGACGTGGTGGTGGTCGACACCGCCCACGGTCACTCCAAAGGCGTGATCGACCGCGTTCGCTGGGTCAAACAGAATTTCCCTGACGTGCAAGTGATCGGCGGCAATATTGCCACCGGCGCTGCCGCCAAGGCCCTGGCCGAAGCGGGCGCCGACGCCGTCAAGGTCGGTATCGGCCCAGGCTCGATCTGCACCACGCGTATCGTCGCCGGTGTGGGCGTGCCACAAATCAGCGCCATCGCCAACGTCGCCGCTGCCCTTGAAGGCACCGGCGTACCGTTGATCGCCGACGGCGGCATCCGTTTCTCCGGTGACCTGTCCAAGGCCATCGTCGCTGGTGCTTCCTGCGTGATGATGGGCTCGATGTTCGCCGGTACTGAAGAAGCGCCGGGCGAGATCGAACTGTTCCAGGGTCGTTCGTACAAGGCTTACCGCGGCATGGGTTCGCTGGGCGCCATGTCCCAGGCGCAAGGCTCTTCTGATCGCTACTTCCAGGACTCCTCGGCAGGCGCCGAGAAGCTCGTACCGGAAGGCATCGAAGGCCGTGTGCCGTACAAAGGCACCCTGAGCGCGATCATCCATCAACTGATGGGCGGCCTGCGTTCCTCGATGGGCTACACCGGCAGCGCCGACATCGAAGAAATGCGCACCAAGCCTGAATTTGTACGGATCACCGGCGCCGGCATGGCTGAATCCCATGTCCACGACGTGCAGATCACCAAGGAAGCGCCAAACTACCGCGTAGGTTGAGGCTTCCAGCAAAATGTTAAGTAACCGGGCTGTTTTATTCAGCCCCGAGTTGTTTCTGAATTACATAGACGAGACTGATCCTCATGGCCCTCGACATTCACGCCCACCGCATTCTGATCCTCGACTTCGGTTCCCAGTACACCCAGCTGATCGCCCGCCGCGTGCGCGAAATCGGCGTGTACTGCGAACTGCACCCGTTCGACATGGATGACGAAGCGATTCGCGAATTCGCCCCTAAAGGCGTCATCCTCGCCGGTGGCCCCGAGTCCGTGCACGAAGCCAACAGCCCGCGCTGCCCGCAAGCCGTATTCGACCTGGGCGTGCCCGTCTTTGGTATCTGCTACGGCATGCAGACCATGGCCGAGCAACTGGGCGGCAAGGTTGAAGGTTCCGAGCTGCGTGAATTCGGTTACGCCCGTGTTGATGTGGTCGGCAAGAGCCGCCTGCTGGACGGCATCGAAGACCACATCGACGCCGACGGCCTGTTCGGCCTCGACGTGTGGATGAGCCACGGTGACAAGGTCACCAAGATGCCGGAAGACTTCCATATCCTGGCCAGCACCCCGAGCTGCCCGATCGCCGGCATGTTCAACGACGAGCGCGGCTACTACGGCGTGCAGTTCCACCCGGAAGTGACCCACACCAAGCAAGGCGGGCGCATCCTGTCGCGCTTCATCCTCGACATCTGCGAGTGTGAAGCCCTGTGGACCCCGTCGAAGATCGCTGAAGACGCCATCGCCCAAGTGCGCGCCCAGGTCGGCACCGACAACGTGCTGCTCGGCCTGTCCGGCGGCGTTGACTCCTCGGTAGTTGCTGCCCTGTTGCACAAAGCCATCGGCGACCAGTTGACCTGCGTGTTCGTCGACAACGGCCTGTTGCGCCTGCACGAAGGCGAGCAGGTGATGGCTATGTTCGCCGAGAACATGGGCGTCAAGGTGATCCGCGCCAACGCGGAAGACCAGTTCCTGAACAACCTGGCCGGCGAGTCCGATCCAGAGAAGAAGCGCAAGATCATCGGCCGTACCTTCATCGACGTATTCGATGCCCAGTCCAACAAACTGGACAACATCAAGTACCTCGCCCAGGGCACCATCTACCCTGACGTGATCGAGTCGGCCGGCGCCAAGAGTGGCAAGGCCCACGTGATCAAGTCCCACCACAACGTAGGTGGCCTGCCTGAGGAAATGAACCTCAAGCTGGTAGAACCGTTGCGCGAACTGTTCAAGGACGAAGTCCGCCGTCTGGGCCTGGAACTCGGCCTGCCGTACGACATGGTCTACCGCCACCCATTCCCGGGCCCGGGCCTGGGCGTGCGGATCCTCGGTGAAGTGAAGAAGGAATACGCCGACCTGCTGCGTCGCGCCGACCACATCTTCATCGAAGAACTGCGCAATGCCGACTGGTACCACAAAGTCAGCCAGGCATTCGTGGTGTTCCAGCCGGTGAAATCGGTGGGCGTTGTGGGCGATGGCCGTCGTTATGCGTGGGTTGTTGCACTGCGTGCGGTGGAAACCATCGACTTCATGACCGCCCGTTGGGCACACCTGCCGTACGAGCTGCTGGAGACTGTCAGCGGCCGTATCATCAATGAGATCGAAGGTATTTCGCGCGTGACGTATGACGTGTCGAGCAAGCCGCCGGCGACGATTGAGTGGGAGTAATAGGGCGCCCTGCACTGACTAGAGTGCAGCGCTAGATTCGTACTAGCGCGGGAAGGGTTTTAGCCAATGCCAGTCAGTTATGCTGACTGGCATTTTGTTTTTGGGTAAAACGCTCCGAAGCAAGAGCTGTGGTTTTTAATAAGCGCCAAAGGCTGGCGTAGATATTAGAGAAACTGTGATCGAATCAAATCCGTATCGAATGGTGTTATCCCTTGGTCCGGCGTAAACACCGTCTGTGCCTGCTGCGGTGACACTACTCGTTCGCCTCGTGCTCGAACGTGTAAATCGAACAGGGTCTTCAAATCCGGCTTTGGTGTATGTATTAAAGCCCGTAGCATCAACGATACCCCACTGAGGTTGTTCTGGACGTTGTTCCACCGCACAGACGAAGTGAGTCCCAGGTCGGCCCAGATCATGCGTCGGTCCTGCAAGTCCATCACGAATGGCAGACAGACCCCTGTGTCGGATGCTATATCGATACGGTCGAACACAGAGCGCGGCTCGAATACTTCACCCGACGCTGTGTCGGTACGGGCCATCCAGCCAGCGAAGCATTCTGGAAGATCGCAGTACGGTTGCTCGGTGAACGAATTGATAGACGTGACGACGTAACGGATACCCTTCTTGACGAGCACATCAAGATCGAGGTCGATGAACTCCGAAGCCCCGTTAGGCGCGTCGACGATGTCACCGCTGTGACAGCCGCCGAAATCCCTGAGGTTGTAGTACGCGACCGTTTTTTTGAATACAAAGTTGGCGTCGAAAAATGCGGCGGACAAGTCGATATCCGTGCGCCCGCTGCCGTTCTTCCACCACAGGAACAGGCGAATGAAACGTGTGTCAGGCATTGGCAGCCGACTGCCTCGCACCAGCGTTCGTAGCGACTTCGATGAGGCGCGTTGCGCCAGCGGCACCCTGTATTCACTTAATGCTGGATCGACGAAACAGCCTCCTAGGGGTGGTAGTGACGCAAAACGCGTGACAAGAGCGTCTTCGCAGATTCTGGCTGCACGCGCCAACACGTCGGGCAAGAGAGGCTCGCGTCGATCCTTGGTGCCATAGATTTTGGCAAATGCACCTTTCGGAGTGAAGGCTCGCAGAGGGAGGGGGCGCGGCGCACGTAAGTGGGTCAGCAACTGCAGCAGGACAGGTGAGGACACTTGTGTGGCAACCGCCTCGAACGCGTCGAGAACGGATTCTGGTTCCGTCGCGCGTCGCAGGGTTACGTCCAGCCGTCGTGCGAACTCCCCAGGATGGCTTTGTAGTATGGTTGTAAGCGTGGCGATGTGACGCTGGGCAAGCAATGTTTCGACACGAGACCCAAATGAGGCTGGCGCCTCGTTGCGACGTGCTGCGGTGATGGCAGCTAGTGCTTTTGGGTATTTATCGGCGTAGTCGCCTGGGTGCAGTACTTCAGCCAGACGTTTCCATCGCTCAGCATGGCGCATCACGTCGTCTACAGCGTTGGGTGTGCGATCGAGCAGGCGCAATAGCAGGCGGCGCATTGAGCGCTTCATCGCTTTGAAACGCGTCGAAGATGTCGTCAGTGACACGTCTCCTCCACTCAACGCGACCGCGAGCCTTAGCACGTCGGTCGCCGTTTCGACGTTTCGCTCCAGGAATGCGTCCACCCGTGCATCGCCGGCTACAAGCAGGATAAGTGCGCCGCCAACCAGCGCGCGGGTTTCCCGGAACGGAACGGCCTCAGGCAGCAGACGGAACACATCGCTTTTGTACTCTCGGATAAACCAGACAACATCGGCAGTGTCCGCTGCGGAGAGCGAGGTGCGCGATGATACCAACGGCTTGAGCAGTGACTCGAACTCAGAGACGCTACCCAGTTCGATAACGCGGGATATGACGTTGCCTTCGAGCATCGCGGGCCGAGCGTGTTCGGTCGGTGGTAAACGCCAAAGCGTCAGGTAGTGCACGACGGCGTTAAGGTACAAGTCCGCCTCTGAGGCCGTCAGAACCTGTTCTGGAAAGTCAGGATAAAACGGCCTGTGATGTACATGGCCGCCAGCTTCTCGCCGCAGGACGGCGACAATTTCGTGTAGCCAGTACTTGAGCTCTGTCGCTGACAACAAGCCGATTTGCTCGATCAGCGGCTCTGACAGTACGCATCGAAACGCCGCGATTTCCCTGATAGCCGACGCGACTTGAGCTTGCGTGGCACCGCCAGTGCCCATCGGAACAAGAATTTTGCTACGGCGACGCAAAAACAGATCCTGATGCATGCTTGATTTTCTCCTTGGCCGCCGTCGTGTACGAGTTGCAGCATCGTCCTACAGCTGATGTAAAAACGCCTGCAAGAAGCAGGCGCAGTGTGGAGAGCGAAACCCCTAGGTCATAGGAGGTTAGAAGGAAGGTGTTCCATAGCCACGGGGGCATCCTACGTCAGGTTGGATCTGTTTTGTAAGGCCGCTGCTTATCTGAACGGTAACAAGCTGCTTCGCCAGAAGAATAGAGGCTGATAAGCGGCCATACGCGTGGCGTCCTGATTGGCCAAAATGTCCCTCCGGAGGTGGTGAAGTTCCACTCAGGCTTCAGGCGTTTAGAAAAACTCATCCAACAGGCAGTAAAACTTCATCCGCTGCTCATCAGGCTCAACACCATAAAGCTCAAAGAATGGCTTTACCCATTCCGGCCCAACGTTACGTTCGATGCTGCGTGCCGCCAGGGCCAGGTCTTGATGGCGGTCGCTGATGCCAAGGCGTCCGCAGTCGATAAAGCCGCTGAAACGGCCGTCTGCGGCCATGAAATTTGGCAGGCAGGCGTCACCGTGGGTCACTACCAGGTCGTGGGTGTTGGGCTGATTCGACAAGAGCTCGGCGAACACATCCTCAAGGCTTCGCCCGAGTCGTTCGTCGTCGAAGTCCGTCTCATCGATCAGCCCGGCATTGACGTGCGCCTGCGCGAGCGCGATGCGGTGTTGCAAGGCGTGATCGAAGGGACATTGCGCGATGGGTATCTGGTGCAAGGTGCGCAGGGCTGTCGCCAGGATGTCGACGGTCTGCGCGGCGGACAGAGTGTTGGCGCTGGCCAGATCCTGCCCCTGCACGGCGGTCATCAGCAGCCAATGGTGGTGGGTGTCTATCAGCTCATCCAGTACGACGGGTGCAGGCAAATTAACTTGCCGGAGCCACCGAAGGCGCTCGATTTCGTCCGCAAGTTCGCTGAACTCCACCAGGGGTTCGGCCTTCAGGAACAGATCCGTACCCCCGACCTGGCGCAGGCGAAACACGTCAGCCCGCGATTCACCAATGGCCTGTTGCTCAATCAGCGACTGCGCAAACTGTGCACGCCACTTGTTTGGGATATTCACAGTAGCTGACCTCTCTTGCCTCAGCGCCGCGCAATGTCAGAAAAGTAAAACTTGTCCAGCGTATGCCGCGACTCGGTGTACTCGAACTGGCGGCCATCTTGCAAAAACGTCTGGTTGCTCACCACGATCACATGGCTCTGACCTTCGAGGTCCAGATGGGTCTGATCGTCCTTGCTGCGCGGCAGGGCTTCGATGGTGCGTTGCGCGTAGCTGATCTGCAGCTGCAGCGTCTGCTCGATAAACGCGTAGATCGACTGTTCGGCGATATCGCGGTCCAGGCCGGGGATCAGTTCGGCGACGAAGTGGTTGATGTCGAGGATCACCCGTTTGCCGCCGATGCGCCGTACCCGTTTGATGCGCGTGATCAGGGTGCCGGGTTCGGCTTCGATGTGTTGCAGCAGTGAACCTTCCAACGGGATTTGGCTGAATTCGACGACTTCGGTGCGTACGTCATCGCCCAGGTCAGCGTGGGTTTCGTGGAAGCTGACGATGCCGCCCAGCTGAAACTCGATCGGGTTGGGCGACAGCACGAACGTGCCCTTGCCGTGAATTTTTTGCGCGAAACCGCGCTCCTGCAGCTGCTCGATTGCGCGACGCACGGTGCCACGGCTGGCCTGGTAGGCGTCCATCAGTTCGGTTTCGGAGGGAAGGCGCGTGCCGCGTTGCAGGCGTTCGGTGGTGATGTTGGCAAGCAGATCCGTATAGATCTGGTTGTATTTGCTCATGGGGATGGCTCTATGCCCGACTTGATGAGAGTGAACTGCGCGTTCAAGGCAGGAACCTTAGTGGCAGAGGTGGGCTTTGTCCATTGGCCACCTGTGGAATAGAGGAAAAGTCTGACTCCACATTCATAAAATTAAACTATTTGTAGCTCGTACAGACGAGTTGTTGCTTTAACTCGTACAGACGAGTACTTTTGCCCTCGGCGTGCTGCCAATGACTGCCCCCAAATAAAAAAATCAAAGTGGAAACCAAGCATGAGCCACGACTATTCAACTATTGCCCGCGAGATTCTCGAGCACCTCGGGGGCAGCGACAACCTTGAGCAGGCTGCCCACTGCGTGACCCGCCTGCGCCTGGCGCTCAAGGACCCGAGCCTGGTCAACAGCGGCGCGTTGAACCAGGTCGATCTGGTCAAGGGGTCGTTCTTCACCGGCGGCCTGTTCCAGGTGGTGATCGGCCCCGGCGAAGTGGAAAAGGTCTACGCCGCGCTGCGCGAGCAGACCGGCCTTGCCGCCGCCACTATTGCCGACGTGAAGAAAAAGGGCGCCGACAAGACCAACGCCATGCAGCGCCTGGTGCGCGTATTTTCTGATGTGTTCATGCCGATCCTGCCCGCGTTGATCATCGCCGGCCTGCTGATGGGCGTTAACAACCTGATGGGCGCCAAAGGCATGTTCATCGAGGGCAGGACGCTGCTTGCGGCGTATCCGAACCTGGATGGCCTGTGGAGCCTGATCAACCTGATGGCCAACACCTCGTTCGTGTTCCTGCCGGCGCTGGTGGGCTGGTCGGCGGCCAAGCGGTTTGGCGGCAGTGAAATCCTTGGCATCGTGCTCGGCCTGATGCTGGTGCACCCGGACCTGCTCAATGCCTGGAACTACGGCAAGGCAGTCGCCGGCCTCGACGGCCAGAGCCTGCCTTACTTCGATATTTTCGGTTGGTTCAAGATCGAAAAAGTCGGTTATCAGGGGCAGATCCTGCCGATCCTCATGGCCGCCTATGTGATGAGCGTCATCGAGAAATGGCTGCGCGCGCGAGTACCTAATGCCATCCAGCTGCTGGTGGTGCCGATCACCACGATTGTCGTCACCGGCGTACTGGCCCTGGCGATCATCGGCCCGGTGACCCGTCACCTCGGCATCCTGATCACCGAAGGCGTGGTCACCCTGTTTGACCTGGCGCCGATGGTCGGCGGGGCGATTTTCGGCCTGCTGTACGCGCCGCTGGTGATCACCGGCATGCACCACATGTTCCTCGCCGTGGACCTGCAACTGATCTCCACCCAGGGCGGCACTTTTATCTGGCCGATGATCGTCATGTCCAACCTGGCCCAGGGCAGCGCCGCGCTCGCCGTGTTCTATACGACACGCAATGCGCGTGACAAGAGCATGGCCTCGACCTCGGCGATTTCCGCTTACTTCGGTATCACTGAGCCGGCGATGTTCGGCGTGAACCTGCGCTTCAAGTTTCCGTTCTATGCCGCGTTGCTCGGCTCGGCACTGGGCAGCATTTTCCTGTCGCTGAACAAGGTGCAGGCCTCGGCCATTGGTGTCGGTGGTTTGCCGGCGTTTATCTCAATCCTGCCGCAGTACATCCCGGTTTTTGTCATCGGGATGGTCATCGCGATTGTCGTGCCATTTGTACTGACCTGTGCGTTGAGCATGAAGATCGTGCGGCCTGGCTATCGGGTCGCCTGAGCGACGGTTCGACAAGCCAACTCCCACATTGATGGGTGAGCACATTCAAGTGTGGGAGCCGGGCTTGCCCGCGATGAGGCCGGCAAGGCCAGCACACAACTCTATTGAAGGAATCCACCATGCAAAACTGGCAGCACTCGGTGATCTACCAGATCTACCCAAAAAGCTTCCACAGCCACGCGGGTAACGCCACCGGTGACCTGCTGGGCATCGTGGACAAGCTCGATTACCTGCAATGGCTGGGCGTGGATTGCCTGTGGATCACCCCATTCCTGCGCTCGCCGCAGCGCGACAACGGCTACGACATCAGCGACTACTACGCCATCGACCCAAGCTACGGGACCATGGCCGACTGCGACCTGCTGATCAGCGAAGCGGCCAAGCGCGGCATCACGCTGATGCTCGACATCGTGGTCAACCACACCTCCATCGAGCACGAGTGGTTCCAGCAGGCGCGCAGCAGCCTCGACAACCCGTACCGCGACTTCTATATCTGGCGCGACCAGCCAAACAACTGGGAGTCCAAGTTCGGCGGCTCGGCCTGGGAATACGAGGCGCAAACCGGCCAGTACTTCCTGCACCTGTTCGATCACACCCAGGCCGACCTGAATTGGGACAACCCCAAGGTGCGCGCCGAAGTGTTCAAGTTGATGCGCTTCTGGCGCGACAAAGGCGTGGGCGGTTTCCGCCTGGACGTGATCAACCTGATCTCCAAGCCCGCCGATTTCCCAGAAGACAACACTGATGGCCGGCGCTTCTACACCGACGGCCCGAACGTGCACCACTACCTGCAGGAAATGCACCGCGAAGTCTTCGAAGGGCATGACCTGATCAACGTCGGCGAGATGTCATCCACCAGCCTGGAACACTGCATTCGCTACTCCAATCCTGAGTCGAAAGAGCTGTCGATGACCTTCAACTTTCATCACTTGAAGGTCGATTACCCGAACCTGCAAAAGTGGGTGAAGGCCGACTTCGACTTTCTGCAGCTCAAGCAGATTTTCTCTGACTGGCAACTGGGCATGCAGGCCGGTGGTGGCTGGAATGCGCTGTTCTGGTGTAACCACGACCAGCCGCGGGTGGTCTCGCGTTTTGGTGACGACGGCGAGCACCGCGTGGTCTCGGCCAAGATGCTCGCCACGGCGCTGCACTTCCTTCAGGGCACGCCGTATGTGTACCAGGGCGAAGAGTTGGGCATGACCAATCCTGGCTTCAACAAGATCGAGCAGTACCGCGATGTCGAGACCCTGAACATCTTCCGGCTCAAGCGCGATGCCGGTGAGTCCGAGGCCGCCAGCATGGCGGCGATCATGCAGAAGTCGCGCGACAACGGCCGCACGCCGATGCAGTGGAGCACTCAAGCCAACGCCGGTTTCAGCAGCGGTGAACCCTGGATCGGTATTCCAGCCAACGCGGCGCAGATCAACGTCGAAAGCCAACGGGATGACCCGGATTCGGTGCTGCATCACTACCGTGCGCTGATTGCGTTGCGTCGGCATGAGCCGCTGATTCAGGAGGGGGTTTATCGCCAACTGCTGCAAGACCACCTCCAGGTCTGGGCCTACCTGCGCGAAGGCCATGGCGAGCGCTTGCTGGTGGTGAACAACTTCTATGGCAAACCCTGCGAAATCCAGCTGCCGCAAGGCGTGATCAACGCCTCAAGCGAGCAACGCTTGCTGATCAGCAACTACCCCGATTGCCCGTTGCGTACGGCCACGGTGGTGTTGCGCCCCTATGAATCATTCGTCCTGCACCTGACCGACTGAAACACCGCGAGTCACCCGTAGGAGCCCACTTGCCGGCGATAGCGCCCTGAACGCGCCAATGCCAGCGAGCCGGTCTCTGCACGCCGCGCGTAAGACAAAAAGTAAGAAAAAAATAAAAATAAAAGGAGTGCTTCATGAAAACCACAATAAAGCTGGGCCTCATTGCGTCATGCCTTACCGCACCTTTTGCCGCGCAGGCCCTGGAATTTGCCGGTTACTTGCGCAGCGGCGCGGGCACTTCAACGGGCAGTGGCAAGCAGCAGTGCTTCCAGTTGCCGGGGGCGCAAACGAAGTACCGTTTGGGTAACGAATGCGAGCAATACGCCGAACTGGAATTGCGCCAGGACCTGCTGACCCTCGACGACGGCTCGGTGCTCAGCGTCGACGCCATGGCGTCGCTGTACAACAAGTACGACCGTGCCCTGAAGTTCCAGGGCGAAGACAACGGCTCGGCGCGCATGCCGCAGATGTATGCGCAGTGGTCCAATTTGCCCAGCCTCAATGGCGGCTCGGTGTGGGCGGGCCGGCGTTACTACAAACGTAACGACATCCATATCTCCGATTTCTACTACTGGAACCAGAGCGCCACCGGCGGCGGCGTCGAGGACGTGCTGATCGGCGACCTCAAATACAGCTATGCCATTTCCCGCAAGGACAACCTGTACCAGAAGGAATACGCCACCCGTCACGACTTCAACGTGGCGGGGTTCAAGACCAACCCCGGCGGTGAACTGGAGTTCGGCTTGAGCTACATCGAAAAAGCCGGTGGTCGTGACGCCAACAGCGGTTGGGCGATCACGGCGCAGCACGTGCAAAAACCTTTCCTGGGCGGCAAAAACAAGTTTGCCTTGCAGTACGGCGAAGGCCCCGGCACGGGCTTGGGCTACACCGGCAACACGGCTTTGGATAACAGCAGTAAAAGCTACCGGGCCGTGGAGTTCTTCGACTGGCAGGTGACCCCGCGTTTTGGCGGGCAGGTCGAGGCGGTGTACCAGAAAGACATCCGCCCTGGCAGCCAGGACCAAACCTGGATGTCCATCGGCGTGCGCCCGGCGTATGCCATCAGCGAGCAGTTCAAACTGGTCACCGAGCTTGGGCATGATCAGGTCGACGCCACCGGTGGCACGCGCAAGCTGAGCAAATTCACCTTCGCCCCGACCTGGTCGCCCAACGGCCCGGAATTCTGGGCGCGGCCGGAAGTGCGTTTGTACTACACCTATGCAACCTGGAACGAAGCGGCCAAGCGCGCGGCGAATGAATTGGCGGCGGGCTCGGCGTTGTCCGACACCGGCGCCTACGGCACAGCGCGGCATGGCTCGAATGTGGGTGTGCAGGTCGAATACTGGTGGAAATAACGCGGACCAAATGTGGGAGCGGGCTTGCCCGCGAAAGCGGTATATCAGGCAACACATCTATTGAATGAACCACCGCATTCGCGAGCAAGCCCGCTCCCACACGGATTTTTACAGAACAAAACAGCAGGTGAAGTCATGACCACAACTCAACCCCTGGAACTGCTGGCGCCGCTGTCGGGTGTGCTGCTGGCGCTGGATCAGGTGCCCGACCCGGTGTTCGCCAGTCGCATGATCGGCGACGGCCTGTGCATCGATCCCACCTCGCAGACCCTTTGCGCGCCGCTGGCCGGGGTGATCAGCAGTCTCCAGGACAGTGGCCATGCCGTCAGCGTTACCGACGACAACGGCGTTCAGGTGCTGATGCATATCGGCCTGGACACGGTGAACCTGGCAGGCCAGGGCTTCACGCGGCTGGTGCAGGAAGGCCAGCGAGTGGAAGCTGGGCAACCGCTGATTGAATTTGATGCCGATTACGTGGCGCTCACTGCGCGCAGTTTGTTGACCTTGATGCTGGTGGTCAGCGGCGAGCCGTTTACGCTGTTGGCGCCGGACGGCAATTGGGTGGATGTGGGCCAGCCGCTGTTGCGAGTATCGCCCGGCGAGGCCACTGCAGCCGTCGAGGAGGAGGAGGGTGATGCGCTGTTCTCCAAGCCGCTGAGCTTGCCCAACGCCAATGGCCTGCACGCCCGCCCTGCGGCGGTGTTTGCCCAGGCGGCCAAGGGTTTTGACGCGAGCATTTACTTGCACAAACAAACCCAAAGCGCCAACGCAAAATCCCTGGTGGCGATCATGGCGCTGCAAACCGCGCAGGGCGACACCTTGCAGGTCAGTGCGGCGGGTAGCGATGCCGACGCGGCGATCAAGGCATTGGTCGCGCTGTTGGCCGAGGGCTGTGGCGAAACGGTCGCGGCACCGGCGCAGGTGGTTGAGGCGGTTGCGCCCGAGTCGTCGGCCGCGCTGCTGCGCGGCGTGTGTGCGTCACCGGGTTCGGCATTTGGCCAGGTTGTTCAGGTGGCCGAGCCGGAGCTGAACATCACTGAAAACGGCACCGGCGAAACCGCCGAGCGCGACGCGTTGACGCGTGGCCTGCTGGCGGCAACCGAGGCGTTGCAAACTCTGCAAACCAAGGCGGCCGGCAGCGCCCAGGCCGAGATTTTCAGGGCCCATCAGGAGTTGCTCGAAGACCCGACCCTGCTGGAGCAAGCCCATGGTCTGCTGGCCGAAGGCAAAAGCGCCGCCTTTGCCTGGAACAGCGCCACCGTTGCCACCGCCAAGCTGTTCCAGGGCCTGGGCAATGCGCTGCTCGCCGAGCGCGCGGCGGATTTGGCCGATGTCGGCCAGCGTGTGCTGAAGCTGATTCTCGGTATCCAGGACCGCGCATGGGACTTGCCCGAGCAGGCCATCCTGATTGCCGAACAACTGACGCCGTCGCAAACCGCCAGCCTGGATACCCGCAAGGTGCTGGGGTTTGTCACTGTCGGCGGCGGCGCGACCAGTCATGTGGCGATTCTCGCCCGTGCGCTCGGCCTGCCGGCGATTTGCGGTGTGCCAGGGCACGTGTTGGCACTGGCCAATGGCAAACAAGTCCTGCTCGACGCCGACAAAGGCGAGCTGCACCTGGAGCCAGACCTGGCTGAAATCGAAAAACTGCAGGCGGCCCGTGATCAGCAAGTGCAGCGCCGTCAGCGTGAGGTGGCGCAGGCGGCCTTGCCGGCCACGACCCGCGACGGCCATCACGTTGAGGTCACGGCCAACGTCGCTTCATTGCAGGAAGTGGAGCAATCCCTGGCCCTGGGCGGTGAAGGCGTCGGCCTGCTGCGTTCGGAATTCCTCTACCTGGACCGCAACCGCGCCCCCAGCCCCGAGGAGCAAGCGGGCACCTACAGCGCCATCGCCCGCGCCTTGGGCACTGAGCGCAATTTGGTGGTGCGCACCCTGGACGTGGGGGGCGACAAGCCGTTGGCCTATGTGCCGATGGAAAGCGAGACCAACCCGTTTTTGGGCTTGCGCGGTATCCGCCTGTGCCTGGCGCGCCCGGAGCTCCTGCGCGAACAGTTTCGCGCGATCCTTGCCAGCGCCGGGTTGGCGCGGCTGCACATCATGTTACCGATGGTCAGCCTGCTGTCGGAGCTGCACTTGGCGCGCAAGATTCTTGAAGAGGAAGCGCTGGCGCTGGGGCTTGAAGCGTTGCCGAAGCTGGGCATCATGATCGAGGTGCCGTCTGCGGCGCTGATGGCCGATGTCTTTGCCCCGCATGTGGACTTTTTCTCCATCGGCACCAATGACCTCACCCAATACACCCTGGCCATGGACCGTGATCACCCGCGGCTGGCCAGCCAGGCTGACAGCTTTCACCCGGCGGTGTTGCGCCTGATCGCCACCACCGTCAAGGCCGCGCATGCCCATGGCAAGTGGGTGGGCGTGTGTGGCGCATTGGCGTCCGAAGCGTTGGCGGTACCCATGTTGATCGGGCTTGGCGTGGATGAGTTGTCGGTCAGCGTGCCGCTGATCCCAACCATCAAGGCCACCGTGCGCGAGCTGGACCTGGCCGATTGCCAGATCATTGCCCGCCAGGTGCTGGGCCTGGAAGAAGCCGCGCATGTGCGCGAGGCCCTGCGCCAGTACCACGCGGCTACCGTTGAAACCTCACCTGTCGTGGAGCACTGAGCATGTTCGAGAAATTGCAGCGGGCGTTCTGGAAAGCCCTGACCCCGGATTTGATTGCCGAGACGGTCGCGGCGTCGACGCCGGGTCTGTTGTCGGCCAGCGTGCTGAGTGCATTGGGTGGCGCGGATAACCTCAAGTCGCAGCAACGCGTGGCGCTGACGCGGGTGCGTGTGCAACTGCAGGATGCGGCGCGGTTGGATGAGCCGGCGTTAAGGGCGGCGGGTGTGCCGGGGGTGATGGTGTTGGGCGGCGGCGTCGTGCATTTGCTCACCGGTCTTTAAGGCGACCACTCTCTAATGTGGGAGCGGGCTTGCCCGCGATCGCGGTGTGTCAGGTAACGAATAGGTTGACTGGCCGGCCGCCATCGTGGGCAAGCCCGGCTCCCACAGGGTTTTGTGGTGTTTGGGAAAGTGGCTTACAGCTGCGGGTTATCTTCGGGCGGCTTGGTCTTGTCCACGCCCGGCACGTGCAAGTTGCCGTCGACCACCTGGTTGCCTTCCAGCTGCGGCTGGGTCACCCAGGTGAGGATGTCGTAGTAACGCCGGATGTTCGCCACAAAATGCACCGGCTCACCGCCGCGCGCATAGCCATAGCGGGTTTTGCTGTACCACTGCTTCTGCGCCAGGCGCGGCAGCATCTTCTTCACGTCCAGCCACTTGTTGGGGTTCAGGCCGTCCTTCTTCGCCAGCGTGCGCGCGTCTTCCAGATGGCCGGTGCCGACGTTGTAGGCGGCGAGGGCGAACCAGGTGCGATCCGGCTCGGCGATGCTGTCGTCCAGCTCATCCTTGATCTTGGCCAGGTATTTAGCGCCGCCCATGATGCTTTGCTTGGCGTCCAGGCGGTTGGACACGCCCATCGCCTGGGCGGTGTTCTGGGTCAGCATCATCAGGCCACGCACGCCGGTCTTGGAGGTGACGGCCGGTTGCCACAGTGATTCCTGATAACCGATGGCCGCCAGTAGGCGCCAGTCGACTTTTTCTTCCTTGGCGTAAGTCCGAAAATGCTTCTCGTATTTGGGCAGGCGTTGCTGCAAGTGCTGGGCAAAGGTGTAGGCGCCGACGTAACCGAGCACATCGACGTGCCCGTAATAGCGGTCTTTAAGACGCTGCAGGGTGCCGTTCTTTTCCACCTTGTCCAGGTAGCTGTTGATCTCGTTGAGCAGGCTGTTGTCATCGCCTGCCGCCACGGCCCAGCTTTGGTGGCTGGCATTGCCGAGGTCGAAGGCCACGCGCACGTTGGGGAAGTACACCTGGTTCATCGCGACTTCGTTGGAGTCCACCAGGGTCAGGTCGATTTGCCCCTCGTCCACCATGCGCAGCAGGTCGACCACCTCAACGGCGTCGGATTCTTCATATTCAATCGCAGGGTTCTGCTTTTTCAGCTCGGCCAATTGCTCGGCGTGGGTGCTGCCCTTGAGCACCATGATCTTCTTGCCCACCAGGTCGGCTGCGGTGGTGGGGCGCGACTGGCCGTTGCGGTAGATGATCTGCGGCGTCACTTCCAGGTAAGGGTGCGAGAAGCGCACCTGCTGCTCGCGCTGTTCGCTGCTGACCAGACCGGCGGCGGCCAGAACCGGGCCGTTGGGTTTGCCCAACTGGCCGAACAGGTCATCAAGGTTGTCGGCGGTCTCGATTTCCAGCTTCACGCCCAGGTCGTCGGCAAACCGCTTGACCAGTTCGTATTCGAAACCGGTTTCACCGTTGCGGTCCTGGAAATAAGTGGCCGGGCTGTTTCGGGTGATCACCCGCAATACGCCATCCTCCTTGATTCGCTCGAGCGTGCTGGGTTTATCAACACAGGCGCTGAGCATCAGGAAGAGTCCGGTTGCGATCAGCCATTTGGCGCATCGCGGGCGCAAAGCAGTAGGGAAGAACATCTGCGCAGTATACGCAAACGACCCTCAGCGCCATATCTCGACAGCAGCGCACTTGTCTGCTAGCGCCCGCAGAACCGGGCTGCAGCCCGCAGAAACGCGGGTTGGCGAGGGTTTGTGACGGTTAAAATAACTGCGCGCCCAGCCACGGAAAATGCCCCGATACTGTGCAAACCGTGCCAACTGACGTTCGGCAGCGGCCAGCCGTGCCGTTTCGGGTGCCGTTGGCGATGGTTTACGCTAGAATGCACGGCCTCAAAGCACACCCCCTTCCCGAGGCTGTCCCGAAGATGTTGATCCTGCGCGGCGCTCCTGCCCTTTCTGCCTTTCGCCACAGCAAACTCCTTGAGCAACTGAGCCAGAAGGTTCCAGCGGTTACAGGCTTGTATGCTGAATTTGCTCACTTCGCCGACGTGACCGGCGTGTTGACCGCCGACGAACAGCAAGTGCTGGCGCGCCTTCTGAAGTACGGCCCAAGCGTTCCCGTTCAAGAGCCTGACGGCCGCTTGTTCCTGGTTCTGCCGCGGTTCGGCACCATCTCGCCCTGGTCGAGCAAGGCCAGTGATATCGCCCGCAACTGTGGCCTGGAAAAAATCCAGCGCCTGGAGCGCGGTATCGCTTTCTATGTTGCCGGCCAGTTCAGCGACGCCGAAGCCGAGCTGATTGCCAGCAGCCTGCACGACCGCATGACCCAGATCATCGTCAGCCAGCTGGAACACGCTGGCGGCCTGTTCAGCCACGCCGAACCCAAGCCGCTGACTGCGATTGACGTGCTTGGCGGTGGCCGCGCCGCCCTCGAGAAGGCCAACATCGAATTGGGCCTGGCCCTGGCCGAAGACGAGATCGACTACCTGGTCAATGCCTTCAACGGCTTGAAGCGCAACCCGCACGACATCGAACTGATGATGTTTGCGCAGGCCAACTCCGAGCATTGCCGTCACAAGATCTTCAACGCCAGTTGGGACATCGACGGCGAAAGCCAGGAAAAAAGCCTGTTCGGCATGATCAAGAACACCTACGTGATGCACAGCGAAGGCGTTCTGTCGGCTTATAAGGACAACGCCTCGGTAATCGTCGGCTCGGTTGCCGGCCGTTTCTTCCCGGATCCTGAAACCCGCCAGTACGGCGCGGTGCAGGAGCCGGTGCACATCCTGATGAAGGTTGAGACCCACAACCACCCGACCGCAATTGCCCCGTTCCCGGGCGCAGCCACAGGTTCCGGCGGTGAGATCCGCGACGAAGGCGCCACCGGCCGTGGCGCCAAGCCAAAGGCGGGCCTGACCGGTTTCACCGTGTCCAACCTGCAGATCCCAGGCTTCGAACAGCCGTGGGAAGTGCCGTACGGCAAGCCTGAGCGCATCGTGACTGCGCTGGACATCATGATCGAAGGCCCGCTGGGCGGCGCCGCGTTCAACAACGAATTCGGACGCCCGGCGCTGACCGGTTACTTCCGTACGTTCGAGCAGTCCATCACCACCCCGCGTGGCGATGAAGTGCGCGGCTACCACAAGCCAATCATGTTGGCTGGCGGCATGGGCAACATCCGTGAAGAACACGTCAAGAAAGGCGAGATTCTGGTCGGCTCCAAGCTGATCGTCCTCGGCGGCCCGGCGATGTTGATCGGCCTGGGCGGCGGCGCTGCTTCCTCGATGGCCACCGGCACCAGCTCGGCAGACCTGGATTTTGCTTCCGTACAGCGCGAAAACCCTGAGATGGAACGCCGCTGCCAGGAAGTCATCGACCGTTGCTGGCAGTTGGGTGACAAGAACCCGATCAGCTTCATCCACGACGTCGGCGCCGGCGGTTTGTCCAACGCCTTCCCGGAACTGGTCAACGATGGCGAGCGTGGCGGTCGTTTCGAACTGCGCAACATTCCAAACGACGAGCCGGGCATGGCCCCGCACGAAATCTGGAGTAACGAATCCCAGGAACGCTACGTACTGGCCGTCGGCCCTGAAGACTTCGCGCGCTTCCAGGCCATCTGCGAACGCGAGCGTTGCCCGTTTGCCGTGGTCGGCGAAGCCACTGCCGAGCCGCAACTGACGGTCACCGACAGCCACTTCGGCAACAGCCCGGTCGATATGCCGCTCGAAGTGCTGCTGGGCAAAGCCCCGCGCATGCACCGTTCGGCCGTGCGTGAAACCGAGTTGGGCGATGACTTCGACCCAAGCAGTCTCGACCTGACCGACAGCATCGAACGCGTGCTGCACCACCCGGCCGTGGCGAGCAAAAGCTTCCTGATCACCATCGGCGACCGCACCATCACCGGTCTTGTGGCCCGTGACCAAATGGTCGGCCCATGGCAAGTGCCGGTGGCCGACGTTGCCGTCACCGCCACCAGCTTCGACGTGTACACCGGTGAAGCCATGGCCATGGGCGAGCGCACGCCGCTGGCCCTGCTGGACGCGCCGGCGTCGGGCCGCATGGCCATTGGTGAAACCCTCACCAACATCGCCGCCTCCCGCATCGGCAAGCTGTCCGACATCAAACTGTCGGCCAACTGGATGTCTGCTGCCGGTCACCCAGGTGAAGACGCGCGCCTGTACGACACCGTCAAGGCTGTCGGCATGGAGCTGTGCCCTGAGCTGGGGATCACCATTCCGGTGGGCAAGGACTCGATGTCCATGGCCACCCGTTGGAACGAAGACGGCACCGACAAGAGCGTCACTTCGCCGCTGTCGCTGATCGTTACCGGTTTCGCACCGGTCACCGACATTCGCCAGACCCTGACCCCGCAACTGCGCATGGACAAGGGCACCACCGATCTGATCCTGATCGACCTGGGCCGTGGCCAGAACCGCATGGGCGCCTCGATCCTCGCGCAAACCCACGGCAAGCTCGGCAAGCACGCGCCGGACGTGGATGACGCCGAAGACCTGAAAGCCTTCTTCGCCGTGATCCAGGGCCTGAACGCCGACGGCCACCTGCTGGCTTACCACGACCGTTCCGACGGCGGCTTGCTGACCAGCGTTGTAGAAATGGCCTTCGCCGGTCACTGCGGCCTGAACATCGTGCTCGACAGCGTTGCCGAGGCAGCCTGCGAAATCAACGGCATCCTGTTCAACGAAGAGTTGGGCGCCGTGATCCAGGTTCGCCAGGACGCCACTCCGGACGTGCTCGCACAATTCAGCGCCGCCGGCCTGGACGACTGCGTGGCAGTGATCGGTCAGCCGATCAACAACGGTGAAGTCAATATCTCCTTTAATGGCGACACCGTGTTTGCCGGCCAGCGCCGTCTGCTGCAACGCCAGTGGGCCGAGACCAGCTACCAGATCCAACGCCTGCGTGATAACGCCGACTGCGCCGAGCAGGAATTCGACGTGATCCTGGAAGAAGAAAACCCGGGCCTGAGCACCAAGCTCAGCTTCGACGTCAACCAGGACATCGCCGCGCCTTACATCAAAAAAGGCATCCGCCCACAAGTTGCGGTACTGCGTGAGCAGGGCGTCAACGGCCAAGTGGAAATGGCGGCCGCGTTCGACCGCGCCGGCTTTAACGCGATCGACGTGCACATGAGCGACATCCTCGCCGGTCGCGTTGACCTCAACGCGTTCAAAGGCCTCGTCGCCTGCGGCGGTTTCTCCTACGGCGACGTGCTAGGTGCCGGTGAAGGCTGGGCCAAGTCGGCGCTGTTCAACAGCCGTGCCCGCGATGCGTTCCAGGGCTTCTTCGAGCGCAATGACAGCTTCACCCTGGGTGTGTGCAACGGTTGCCAGATGATGTCCAACCTCAGCGAACTGATCCCGGGCAGCGAGTTCTGGCCGCACTTTGTGCGTAACCGTTCCGAGCAGTTCGAAGCCCGTGTCGCCATGGTGCAGGTGCAGGAATCCAACTCGATCTTCCTGCAGGGCATGGCCGGTTCGCGCATGCCAATCGCTATCGCCCACGGTGAAGGCCATGCCGAGTTCGAAAGCGAAGAAGCCTTGCTCGAAGCCGACCTGTCCGGTTGCGTGGCGATGCGTTTTGTCGACAACCACGGCAAGGTCACCGAAAGCTACCCGGCCAACCCGAACGGCTCGCCGCGCGGGATCACCGGCCTTACCAGCCGCGACGGCCGCGTGACCATCATGATGCCGCACCCGGAGCGTGTGTTCCGCGCCGTGCAGAACTCGTGGCGCCCGGAAGAGTGGAACGAAGACGGCGCCTGGATGCGCATGTTCCGCAACGCTCGCGTGTGGGTGAACTAAGGCGGTGTACAAGCTCAGCTTCTTTGTGCCCGCAAGCCATGTGGAGACGGTGAAAGCCGCCGTCTTCGCAGCCGGCGGCGGGCGTATCGGCGACTACGACAGCTGCGCCTGGCAAGTGCTGGGCCAGGGCCAATTCCGCGCATTGGACGGCAGCCAGCCGTTTATTGGGCAGGTGGGCCAGGTTGAAGTGGTCGAAGAATGGAAGGTTGAGCTGGTGGTGGCGGATGAATTGATTGTGGCTGTAGTGGCTGCGCTCAAACTGAGTCACCCGTATGAGACACCGGCGTATGAGGTGTGGCAGCTGGCGGATTTTTGATTCGCAGATTGCAGAAACAAGAAACCCGCTGGGCCAGTTTGGTCAGCGGGTTTTTTGTTGGCTGTGATGGCCTCTTCGCGAGCAAGCCCGCTCCCACATTTGACCGCATTGCCACGTCGGGCACCGATCAAACTGTGGGAGCGGGCTTGCTCGCGAAGGCGTCGGGACAGGCACCTCAGACCTTTCCCACATGCCTTTCAGGTTGTCCCTCGGAACTGGCCTCACTAATCTTCTCGGGTCGCTGCCAATGTGGCGACCGGGACTGCAAGCCCGCCGAAACCTCACCAGTTACTCCTAAGCGCCTTTATAATTGCGGCGTTTTTTCATGGTCGTCATTTATGGCGGCTGTGTGCGGGAGACCTTCGGGTCTACCGAGGTGCTGGTGGGACTCGGTCTTGCAGGCCCGCGCACAGCTGCCCCCCATCAACTGCAAGTGATGTTGGTAGTTCCTAAACTCTCACTAGGAAATACACCATGATCAAAGACAGTCCAAATCCTCCATCTGATTCTCAGCCCACCGACCAAATCTTCACCATACTCCCCAACCTGAACAGCGAAACCCTCCTCGCCAATGCCTCCCAAGACCTGGCATCCGTGCAGGCGTTGGCGGGCAATCTGGCGTTTGACATCGACGGCCCGCAGCGTGATGCGGTGCTGGGAATTCATCGGATGCTGGAGGGTATCCAGTTGATGGTGGATCGGGTGTTGGATTTAGCTGAGGTGCCTGAACCGAAGTAATCGGACGCCTGTCGGGCCCAATCGCGGGCAAGCCCGCTCCCACATTTTTGAGCTGTGAATACAGTCAAATGTGGGAGCCGGGCTTGCCCGCGATGAGGCCAGAAAAGCCGCTACAGCGCTAGACCCTGGCGCCGACCTCACGGCCACTGACCAACCGCTCCAGCGCCTCACTCAATCCCGAGGCCTTGTCACCAATCAACAAGTGCCAAACACCGCTGTCCAGCTGGCTCACGCCCTGGCAACCGAGCGCCGTCAGATCAGTCTCGGACAACACCGAATCATCCCCCAACTCCACCCGCAACCGGGTCATCGCCACGGCGTCCAGCTGGCGTACATTTTCACGGCCACCCAAGGCCTTCAGCCATTTCTCGGCCTCCTGCACATTCACCGCAACCGGCTTATCCACAGGTGCAGCCGCCACCGGCGCGCTGGCAACAAACGACGGCATGGCCAGGCGAATCTCGTCAGCAATGCTGTCGGCCATGGGCCCGACCACCACCTGCAAGCTCCCGCCATTGCCTGGGCGAACCACGGCCATGGCGCCGAGTGCTTTCAAGTCCGCGTCCACTGCTTTGTTGCGATCCACCATGTCCAGACGCAGGCGAGTAGTGCACGCGCCGACACTCAGCAAATTGGCCGCACCGCCCAGCGCACGGATGTAGGCGCCGGCCCGTTGGTTATCACTCATCGCCTCGGCCTGCACCACCTGGATGTCTTCACGCCCAGGCGTTTTCAGGTTGAAGCGGCGGATGCAGTAGTTGAACACGCTGTAGTAGATCACCGCGTACGCCAACCCCACCGGGATCACCCGCCAGCCGTTGGTGGACTTGCCCCAGCCCAGCACCATGTCGATAAAGCCACCGGAGAAGGTAAAACCGAGGTGGATATTCAACAGGTCAGTGACAGCCATCGACAGGCCGGTCAGTACGGCGTGGATCAAGTACAGGAACGGCGCGAGGAACATGAACGCGAACTCAATCGGCTCGGTTACGCCGGTCAAAAACGAGGTGAGCGCCATCGACAGGAAGATCCCGCCCATCACTTTGCGGCGCTCCGGCAGCGCGTTGCGGTACATCGCCAGGCACGCAGCGGGCAGGCCGAACAGCATCACCGGGAACATGCCGGTCATGAACTGGCCACCTTTGGGGTCGCCGGCGAAGTAGCGGGTCAGGTCGCCGGTGACGACGGCGCCGGTGGTCGGGTCGGTGAAGGTGCCGAACACGAACCACGCCATGTTGTTGAGGATATGGTGCAGGCCGGTAACGATCAGCAGGCGGTTGAACACGCCGAACACAAAAGCGCCAAAGCTGCCGCTTTCCATCAGCAGCACACCGAAGCTGTTGATACCGTGCTGGATCGGCGGCCAGATCAAACCAAAGATCACGCCCAGGGCCACCGCCGAAAACCCGGTGACAATCGGCACAAAGCGTCGCCCGCCAAAGAATGCCAGGTATTCGGGCAACTTGATGTCCTTGAAGCGGTTATACAGCCCGCCGGCCATCAAGCCGCTGGCGATACCGGCGAGCATGCCCATGTTGATGGTGGTGTCCATCACCTTGAGCGTGGAGACCATTACCAGGTAACCAATCGCCCCGGCCAGGCCCGCCGTGCCGTTATTGTCGCGGGCAAACCCCACGGCAATACCGATGGCGAAGATCAGCGCGAGGTTGGCGAAGATCGCCTGCCCGGCGTCGTGCATCACGGCGATGTTGAGCAGGTCGGTGTCGCCCAGGCGCAGCAAGAGGCCGGCGATCGGCAGGATCGCGATCGGCAGCATCAGCGCGCGGCCCAGGCGTTGTAAGCCTTCGATAAAATGTTGGTACATGGCGTGTCTCCTTGTTCTTGTTGTTGTCAGCTCAGCGGCCAGTGGTGTTGGCAGGCTTGGCGAACCGCCTTGGCGCTGCTCAGGTCGAGCAGGCCAAGGCTCAGTTGCCGGCATTGAGCCGCGTCCAGGTGACGGACGCGGTCCTTGATTTCTCCGATCTGTGGCGGGCTCACCGACAGCTCGCTGACGCCCAGGCCGACCAGTACTGGCGTGGCCAACGGATCGGACGCGAGGGCGCCGCAAACGCCGACCCAACGCCCATGCTTGGCCGCGCCCGCGCAGGTTTGCGCGATCAGCCGTAGCAGCGCCGGGTGCAAGGCATCGACCCGCGCGGCGAGGCCGGCGTGGTCGCGGTCCATGGCCAGGGTGTACTGGGACAGGTCATTGGTGCCGATGGAGAGGAAGTCGGCATGTTTGGCCAGCTGTTCGGCCATCAGCGCGGCGGCGGGCACTTCGATCATCACGCCCAGCTCCGGGCGCTGCGTCAGCCCCAGCTCGGCACATAACTCATCCAGGCGCTGGCGGATCTGCAGCAGTTCATCCACTTCGCTGACCATCGGCAGCAGAATGCGGCACCGTGCCAACGGGCTGACTTGCAGCAGCGCGCGCAGTTGCTGGTCGAGCAGTTCGGGCCGCACCTGGGCCATGCGGATACCGCGCAGGCCCAACACCGGGTTGGCCTCCACGGGCAGCGGCAGGTAGTCGAGCTGCTTGTCGCCGCCCACGTCGATGGTGCGAATGATCACCGACTTGTCGCCCATGGCATCCAGCACGGCCTGGTAGGCCTGGCGCTGCTCTTGTTCATCCGGCGCGGTGCGCCGATCGACGAAGAGGAATTCGGTGCGCAGCAGGCCGACGCCATCGGCGCCGTTTTCAAACGCCACGTGGGCCTCGGCGCTGGAGGCGACGTTGGCGGCCACTTCAATGCTGATGCCGTCGCGGGTGTGCGCCGGTTGCTGCGCTTGGGCCTGTTGTTGCGCACGGCGCAGTTTTTGCGCGTCGCGAATCTGGTGCACTTCGGCGTGACGCGCTTCGCTGGGCGCAAGTTCCAGGCGCCCATTGACCGCGTCGAGCACCACGCGTTGGCCTTGGGGCACATCAAGCACTTCTGCGCCCAGCGCCACCACGCAGGGCAAGCCTTTGCCGCGAGCCAAAATGGCCACGTGGGACGTGGCGCCGCCTTCGGCCATGCAGATGCCGGCGGCCTGTTGCGCGCTCAGTTGCAGCAGGTCGGAGGGCGTCAGCTCATGGGCGCTGACAATCGCCCCGGCAGGCAATTCGAAATGCCAGGTTTCGCCCAGCAGTGCGCGCAGCACGCGTTGCTGCAAGTCGCGCAGGTCGTTGGAGCGCTCGGCGAACAGCGGTTTGCCCAACGCCAGCAACACCGCGCATTGCGCCTGGATTGCATCGCGCCAGGCGTGGGTGGCGGCGCTGCCTTGTTCGATGGCAGCGGTGGCCGCGTCCAACAGGGCCGGGTCTTCCAGCAGGGCGAGGTGGGCGGCGAAGATCTCTTCTTCTTCGACGTTTTTGCGTTGGCGGGCGTGGTCCAGGGTTGTGCGGATCTCGCCGCGCACTTGCTCAAGGGCCGTGTCCAAACGTTGCAGTTGTTCATCGGCCGAGTGATTGCCGGTGTCGGCCGGCAGTTCGATACCGCTGAGACGGAACAGCGGCCCGCAGACCAGGCCCGGTGCCGCGCACACGCCTTGCAACACACCGGCTTCGGTGTTCGCCTTGCGTGGGGCGACCGCCACGGGCGCGTGGTGTTCTTCGCTGACCGCCGCGGACAGCGCCGCCACCAACGCCTGCAACGCCGCCTCGCAATCCCTGCCGCGGCAAGTGACGCGCACTTCGTCGCCTTCACCAATTCCCAGCCCCATCAAGCCAATCAGGCTGTCGCACGGCGCGGATTTGCCCGCGAAGTGCAACTGCGCCTGGCTGCTGAAACCCTGGGCGGTTTTGCGGATCAATGCGGCGGGGCGAGCATGCAAACCGCCACGGTGTGTGATGCGCACGCAGGCGCGGACTTCGGTGACCGAGTTATCCACAACCGCCTGCTGGGTGGTCGCTGAGCGCGTGACGATGTGCAGCAACGGCTCACCGACCTTGGTAATTTTTCCTGCCACCGACCGCAGCTCAAAACGCTCGCCATTGGTCAGAATAATCAGGCTGACCAGGCTTTTGCACTGGCGCGCAATGCGGTCCAGATCAAACTGCACCAGCGCCTGGCCCTTGCTCACCCGCGCGCCTTCCTTGACCAGCAGCGCAAACCCTTCGCCATTGAGTTCTACGGTGTCGATGCCCACGTGCATCAGCACCTCGGCGCCGTTCTCGGCACGAATCGTCAGGGCATGCCCGGTGCGCGCGACATGGATGATCACCCCGTCACAGGGTGCATGCAGGCAATCGTTCAGCGGGTCGATGGCGATACCGTCACCCATGGCACCACTGGCGAACACTTCGTCGGGCACCTCGCCCAGGGCGAGCACCGGGCCACTGAGTGGGGCGCTGAGGGTCAATTCATTATTGTTGTTGGACATGGGCACGGTACTCATCAGGAAAACACGACAATCGACTCAGTGAGTGCGGGTAACTTTGCTCAGGTGACGCGGCTGGTCGGGGTCCATGCCCCGGGCTTGCGCCAGGCCGGCGGCCATTACGTAAAAGCTTTGAATCGCCAGGATCGGGTCCAGGCTTGGGTGTTCGGCGCGGCTCAGGGTCAGGTCGCGCTCGGCGATATCGTCTGGCGCGGCCAGCAGCACGCGCGCGCCGCGCTGGCGCATGTCGGCGGCCAGGCTCAGCAGCCCGGCCTGTTCGGCGCCACGTGGGGCGAATATCAGCAGCGGGTAGTTTTCGTCGATCAAGGCCATCGGCCCGTGGCGGACTTCGGCGCTGCTGAAGGCTTCGGCCTGGATCGCCGAGGTTTCCTTGAGCTTGAGCGCGGCTTCCTGGGCGATGGCAAAACCGGCGCCACGGCCGATCACCATCAATTGCTGGCAGCCACGCAGGGCCTCGATAGCGGCGCTCCAATCCTGTTTGGCCGCTGCACGCAGTTCATCGGGCAGCGTGCGGCAGGCCTGCAGCAAGTCGTCTTCCTGGCTCCAGTGGCCAATCAACTGCGCGCTGGCGCTGAGGGTGGCGATGAAGCTTTTGGTCGCGGCCACGCTGAGTTCCGGCCCGGCGCACAGCGGCAGGTGGAATTCGCAGGCGGCTTCCAGCGGTGAGTCTTCGGCGTTGACCAGTGAAATGCTCAACGCACCGCGTTTGCGCAGCAGGCGCAGGCTGTTGACCAGGTCCGGGCTTTGCCCCGACTGCGAGAAACCGAATGCCACCTGACCGCTGACTTTCAATGGCGCCTGCAACAGGGTCACCACTGACATCGGCAGCGACGCCACCGGAATGCCCACGTGCTGCATGGCCAGGTAGGCAAAGTAGCTGGCGGCGTGGTCCGAACTGCCACGGGCAATGGTCATCGCCACTTGCGGCGGCTGGCGGCGCAGGCGACCGGCGACTTCTTCCAGCAGCGGGTCCAGGCGTTGCAGTTGCGCCGCGACGGCGTCACAGGAGGCCAGGGCCTCTTCAAGCATTTTTGAAGTCAATGGTTTCTCCTTCGACCATTACGTCGGTGAGGTGCAGGGAGCGGTCCAGGCGTACGCAGTCGGCGAAGCTGCCGGGTTGCAGGCGGCCGCGTTCTTCCAGGCCCAGGTAATCCGCAGGAAATTGCGACAGGCGTTGTGAGGCTTCGCTGATGGGCAGGCCGATTTTCACCAGGTTGCGCAGCGCCTGGTCCATGGTCAGCGTGCTGCCGGCCAGGGTGCCGTCGGCCAGGCGCACGCCGCCCAGGCATTTGGTCACGGTGTGGCTGCCCAGCTTGTATTCGCCGTCGGGCATGCCGGCGGCGGCGGTGGAATCGGTGACGCAGTACAGGCACGGGATCGCGCGCAGGGCCACGCGCATGGCGCCGGGGTGCACGTGCAGCAGGTCGGGGATCAGTTCCGCGTATTGGGCGTGGGCCAGGGCGGCGCCGACGATGCCCGGTTCGCGGTGATGCAGCGGGCTCATGGCGTTGTACAAATGCGTGAAACTGGTGGCGCCGGCGGCGAGGGCGGCGACGCCTTCTTCATAACTGCCCAATGTGTGGCCGATCTGCATGCGCACGCCGCGTTGGCTGAGGGCGCGGATCAGGCCGTCATGCCCGGCAATTTCCGGGGCGATGGTGATCACCCGGATCGGCGCCAGGCGCAGATAGGTTTCCACTTCGGCCATCAGCGCGGTGTGGGCGAAGTTGGGTTGGGCGCCGAGTTTGCCCGGATTGATGTAGGGGCCTTCCAGGTGCACACCGAGTACGCGGGCGCTGCCGCTCGGGCGCTGCTCGCAGAAGGTGCCAAGCTCGCCGAGCACACGGGAGATCTCGTTCACCGGCGCCGTCATGGTGGTGGCCAGCAGCGACGTCGTGCCAAAACGCACGTGGGTGCGGGTGATGGTCTCGAAGGCGTCGACGCCTTCCATGATGTCTTTGCCGCCACCGCCATGCACATGCAGGTCGATGAAACCCGGCAGCAGGTAGGGCAGGTCGTTGTCAGCCGGGTCGCACGGCGTGCCTTGGACGGCGACCACTTTGCCGTGTTCGTGCACCAGGCGGCCGCGAATCCAGCCGCTGGGCGTGAGGATGTTGTCTTCGGACATGGGCAGTTCTCTAAATGCGCAGTTCAGCGGAGTAGTCATGGCGGCGCAGCTCTGCGACGAAGTCGTAGTAGTCGTTGCGACAGTAGGTGTCGGTGATTTCAATCGGCGTGTTGTCGGCGGTGTAACCGACCCGCGTCATCAGCAGCATGGCGGTGCCGGGTGCAATGCCCACCAGCCTGGCGAACTCATCCGAGGCGTTGATCGCCTGGATATGTTGCAGCGCGCGCACGATGGGCTTGCCGATGCTTTCCAGGTACTCGTACAGCGAATTGCCGATGGCCTGCGGATGCGGCAGCACCGAGGCGGGCATGGCGGTCATCTCAATTGCCATCACCGTGTCGTCGGCTTTACGCAGGCGTTTGAGGCGCGCCACTTTGTCGGTAGGCGACAGGCCCAGGCGGATCAGCTCTTCGTGGGTGGGCGGGGTGATGTCGCGTTCCAGCCACTGCGAAGTCGGTACAAAACCTTTGAGCCGCAGCATTTCGCTGAAGCCCGACAGGCGTGACAGCGGTTGTTCCAGGCGCGGCGTGATAAAGGTGCCGGAGCCTTGGCTGCGGCGGATCAGGCCTTGGGCGAACAACACTTCCAGCGCTTTACGTGCGGTCACCCGCGAAATGCTCAGTTGCTCGCTGAGGGCGCGTTCCGACGGCAAGGCCTGCTCGGATTTCCACTGGCCGGCATGGATCGCCGCTTCAAGGTTACGGGCCAGTTGCAGGTACAGCGGCGTGGATTGTTTCTCGTCGGGGCGCAGCGTCTGGATGGGATTCATCTGTGAAGTTTCCGATGCGGTTATTGGAGTGTTGTCGCCCGGTAATGGCCGGAAATTAATACCACTTAAATACCATGTCAATGCAGCCAAAACGGTGCAGAGCCCGGTTTCAGGGCGCTTTAAGGGTGCGTGGTATCAAGTGGTATTAGAGAGGTCTTTATCGCGCGCAGAACTGTGCAGCCCGGCGCGGTGAACTGGTATTCACCGGCAGGCGCTGCCCGGGGCAGGAATTATTTTCAGATTATTTTACGAACGGTACGAAATTACGGCCGAATCTCGATCATGGTGCCGTCTTTGACCAGGTTCCAGACTTCGCGCATGTCGACATTGCGCATGCCGATACAGCCATCGGTCCAGTCGAGGGTGTGGAACCATTGCTCCGGGTATTCCTCGGTGTCGGGCGTGCCGTGGATCATGATCATGCTGCCCGGTCTCACGCCTTCGCGGCGCGCGCGGGCGGAGTCGCTGATATTGGGGTAGGAAATGTGCATGGCCAGGTTGTAGCGGTCGCTGGTCTTGCGCCAGTCGATCCAGTAAAAACCTTCCGGCGTGCGGCGGTCGCCCTCGAACTGCTTGGTGCCCTTGGGGTTTTTGCCCAGCGAGATGCGGTAGGTCTTGAGCGGTTTGCCGTCGTTGATCAGTTGCAACTGGTGCGCCGACTTGAGCACCAGGATTTTCTCGACAGGTTTGCCGCCGAGGATTTCCACCGTGGAGGCCGAGGACAGGGTAACGAACGACAGGCAGATGAAAGCGAGCAACCAACGCATTGAAACGGTTTCCCTTGTTAGACGGTGCTGCCTGAAGGTGTTATTTGGCCGGCCGCGTCATCGGCGGCACCGACTCGCTGCGTACCGGGAACTGTTGTTGCCGGCGGTCAGCGAAGAAGCATTCTAAGGTACGCCCGACCGTGCGGAAAGCCAGCTCTGACCAAGGGATATCGGCTTCATCGAACAGCTTCACCTCAAGGCTTTCGGGGCCTGCGGCAAAGTCCAGGTCGACCAGTTCGGCGCGGTAGAAAATATGCACCTGGCTGATGTGCGGCACGTCGATCAGGGTGTAGATGTTCAGGTTGCGCACGCGGGCGCAGGCTTCTTCCAGGGTTTCGCGCACGGCGGCCTGCTCTACGGTCTCGGCGTTTTCCATAAAGCCTGCGGGCAAGGTCCAGTAACCCAGGCGCGGCTCGATGGCGCGGCGGCACAGCAGCACTTGGTCGCCCCACACTGGCACGGTGCCGGCGACGATATTGGGGTTCTGGTAGTGAATGGTCGAGCAGTGATCACACACATAGCGCAGGCGTGTGTCGCCTTCGGGAATGCGCTGGGTAACCGGTTTACCGCACTGGCTGCAGAAGTTCATGCTGGGGTTCCTGGAGAGTGGGCCTATCTTGGCTTGGCGGGCAGGGCCCTGCAAGTTGTCGTTTCGCGACATGTGCCGGGTTTTGGGGTTGGGCACCCGCCCGCTTTGGTGCATGATGCAAGGTAGCCAACAGACCGAGATGACTCATGCTGGACGAGCTACTTCGCCGGGTAAGCAATCACACCCCTCACACACTGGAAACTGACGGGCGTTTCCCCGAGGCCGCCGTGTTGGTGCCGATTACCCGCAGTGACGAACCTGAGCTGATCCTGACCCTGCGCGCCAGCGGCCTGTCGACCCATGGCGGCGAAGTGGCGTTTCCGGGCGGGCGGCGTGACCCCGAAGACCCGGACCTGATCTTTACCGCGCTGCGCGAAGCCGAAGAAGAAATCGGCCTGCCGCCCGGCCTGGTGGAAGTCATCGGCCCGTTGAGCCCGCTGATTTCCCTGCACGGTATCCGCGTAACGCCTTATGTCGGGGTTATTCCCGATTACGTCGAATACCTGGCCAATGATGCCGAGATCGCCGCCGTGTTCAGCGTGCCTCTGGAGTTCTTCCGCCAGGACCCACGCGAACATACCCACCGTATCGATTACCAGGGCCGCAGTTGGTATGTGCCCAGCTATCGGTTTGGCGAATACAAAATCTGGGGGCTGACGGCAATCATGATTGTCGAGCTGATCAACCTGCTCTATGACGACGCGCAGATCAGCCTGCACCAGCCACCCAAGAGTTTCATCAATACCTGAGCCATCGCATGAATGGCACCGCCGTGAGGACACACCATGAAATACCGCCTGGGCGACGCCCGCGTCGAGACTCATCCGCAAAGCTGGGTGGCGCCCAATGCCACGCTGGTCGGCAAGGTCAAGCTGGAGGAGGGCGCCAATGTGTGGTTCAACGCGGTGTTGCGTGGCGACAACGAACTGATCCTGATCGGCAAGAACAGTAACGTGCAGGACGGCAGCGTGATGCACACCGACATGGGCTACCCGCTGACCCTGGGCACCGGCGTGACCATTGGCCATAACGCCATGCTGCACGGCTGCACCGTCGGCGATTACAGCCTGATTGGCATCAACGCGGTGATCCTCAACGGCGCCAAAATTGGCAAGCACTGCATCATCGGCGCCAATTCGTTGATCGGCGAAGGCAAGGAAATTCCCGATGGCTCGCTGGTAATGGGCTCGCCGGGCAAAGTGGTGCGTGAGTTGACCGAGGCGCAAAAGCGCATGCTCGAAGCCAGCGCCGCGCACTATGTGCATAACGCGCAGCGCTATGCGCGGGACTTGGTTGAGCAAGAAGAATGAACCCGATTGAACGCCCTGTTGCCTCGCCCTGCGTGAGTATTTGCGCGCTGGATGACGATGATATTTGCACAGGTTGCCAGCGCAACGTGGATGAGATTACGCGCTGGAGCCGCATGGACAATGCCGAACGCCGGGTGGTATTGGGGTTGTGCCATGAGCGGGCGAAGGCGAGTGGGTTGGTGTGGATGATTCCGGGGAAATCCGGCGCCTGAACCACCGCTATCGCAGGCAAGCCAGCTCCCACAGTGGATATGTGAATACATTCAAAAATGTGGGAGCTGGCTCGTTGTGGCGAGCGGGCTTGCCCCGCGTTGGGCTGCGAAGTAGCCCTGAAACTGGCGCCGCGGTTTGCCTGACAAGACGCGGCGTTCTTAGTGGGGCCGCTGCGCAGCCCAACGCGGGGCAAGCCCGCTCGCCACAATGATTGCTGTGCATTACCCTGTGCGGCATTACCCACAGGTCCTTCCCCATGCTCTTCCTGATCGCCTACATCAGCAGCGTCGTGCTGATCAACTTTGCCTTCTCCACCGCTCCGCACCTGGACGTCATCTGGTCCGCCTGGGGTGGACTGGTGTTTATCCTGCGCGACATGGTGCAGACCCGCTTCGGCCATGGCGCGATACTCGCCATGCTGGCGGCGTTGGTGCTGTCGTATATCACTTCCGACCCGTCCATCGCCCTGGCCAGCGCCACGGCATTTGCGGTGTCCGAATGCATTGACTGGCTGGTGTTCAGCATCACCAAGCGCCCACTGCACGATCGCCTGTGGATAAGTTCGGCGCTGAGTATTCCCCTCGATACCTTTATCTTCTTCGGCCTGATCGGCGCGCTGACGCCGGCGGTGGCGGGCACGGCGTTGGTGTCGAAATTCGCCGGGGTCACGGTGGTGTGGTTGATTATGGCCTGGCGCCTGCGCAAACGCGCCGTCGCCAACTGAGGCCAATTCTTGCAGTTCATGTAAAATGCCGGCCTTTCTCCCCATGATCCGCTCCCCTGAGGACCTGAGATGACCCGAATCGGAACTCCATTGTCGCCAACCGCGACCCGCGTTTTGCTGTGTGGCTGCGGTGAGCTGGGCAAGGAAGTGGTAATCGAACTGCAACGCCTGGGCGTTGAAGTGATTGCCGTGGATCGTTATGCCAACGCGCCTGCCATGCAGGTTGCGCACCGTAGCCACGTGATCAACATGCTCGACGGCGCCGCCCTGCGTGCAGTGATCGAAGCCGAGAAGCCGCACTTTATCGTGCCGGAAATCGAAGCCATCGCCACCGCCACGCTGGTAGAGCTTGAAGCCGAAGGCTTCACCGTGATTCCGACCGCGCGTGCCACCTCTCTGACCATGAACCGCGAAGGCATCCGTCGCCTGGCCGCTGAAGAGCTGGACCTGCCGACGTCGCCGTACCACTTTGCCGACACGTTCGAGGACTACAGCAAGGCCGTCCAGGACCTGGGCTTCCCGTGTGTGGTCAAGCCGGTGATGAGCTCTTCGGGCAAGGGCCAGAGCCTGCTGCGCAGCGCCGATGACGTGCGCAAAGCCTGGGATTACGCTCAAGAGGGCGGGCGTGCCGGTAAAGGCCGCGTGATCATCGAGGGCTTTATCGACTTCGATTACGAAATCACCCTGCTGACTGTGCGCCACATCGGCGGCACCACCTTCTGCGCGCCGGTCGGCCACCGTCAGGAGAAGGGCGACTACCAGGAATCCTGGCAGCCGCAAGCCATGAGCCCGATTGCCCTGGCGGAATCCGAGCGGGTTGCCAAAGCCGTGACCGAGGCGCTGGGTGGCCGTGGTCTGTTTGGCGTGGAATTGTTCATCAAGGGCGATCAAGTGTGGTTCAGCGAAGTGTCGCCGCGCCCGCATGACACCGGCTTGGTGACCTTGATTTCTCAGGACCTGTCGCAGTTCGCGCTGCACGCGCGCGCGATCCTGGGCCTGCCGATTCCGTTGATCCGCCAGTTCGGGCCTTCGGCCTCGGCGGTGATTCTGGTGGAGGGGCAGTCGACCCAGACCGCGTTCGCCAACCTTGGCGCGGCCTTGAGCGAGCCGGACACGGCGTTGCGTCTGTTCGGTAAGCCGGAAGTCAATGGTCAGCGCCGGATGGGTGTGGCGTTGGCGCGGGATGAGTCGATTGAGGCGGCGCGGGCCAAGGCGACTCGGGCTTCGAAGGCGGTTGTTGTAGAGCTTTAAAACCGCGTCGCGCCCATCGCAGGCAAGCCAGCTCCCACATTTGAAGGCATTCACAATTCAACATGTGGGAGCGGGCTTGCCCGCGATAGCGGTCTATCAGGCGACCTTGTTCAAGTCGTTATTGCGCGTCTCTTTCAGGCACAGCACAGCAATCAAGCTGAGCAACGCTGCCGCCGACACATACCCGCCGACATAACTCAGCCCGCCCATCGCCACCAGCTTGGTCGCGAAAAATGGTGCGGCCGATGCCCCGACAATCCCGCCCAGGTTATACGCCGCCGAAGCGCCGGTATAACGCACGCGCGTGGGGAACAGTTCCGGCAGCATCGCGCCCATTGGGGCGAAGGTCACGCCCATCAGAAACAATTCCAGTGCCAGGAACAGTGCGACGGCCCAGGTCGAGCCGTGGGTGAGCAGCGGCTCCATGGTGAAGCCCGACAGAATCGCAAGAATGGCGCCGACGATCAGTACCGGCTTGCGCCCGTAACGGTCGCTGGCCAACGCCGCCAGCGGCGTCGCCAGGCCCATGAACAACACCGCAAAGCACAGCAGGCCCAGGAACGTCTCGCGGCTGTAGCCCAGCGTTGCAACGCCGTAACTCAGCGAGAACGCGGTGGTGATGTAGAACAGCGCATAGCACACCACCATCGACGCCGCGCCCAGCAGGACCGGCAGCCAATGCTGGCTGAACAGCTCCACCAGCGGCACTTTCACCGGCGCTTCTCTGGCGACGGCGTTGGCGAACACCGGGGTTTCATGCAGTTTGAGGCGGGCATACAGGCCAACCATCACCAGCGCCGCGCTGAGAATGAACGGGATGCGCCAGCCCCAACTGCGGAACTGTTCGTCGTTCAGGCTCATGGCCAGGATCAGGAACAAACCATTGGCCGCCAGAAAGCCAATCGAAGGGCCCAGTTGCGGGAACATGCCGAACCAGGCGCGCTTGCCCTTGGGGGCGTTCTCGGTGGCCAGCAATGCTGCGCCGCCCCATTCGCCGCCAAGCCCCAGGCCCTGGCCGAAGCGCAGCACGCACAAGAGGATCGGTGCCCAGGCGCCGATGCTGTCATAGCCGGGCAGCAGGCCAATCAACGTGGTGCACACGCCCATCAGCAGCAACGACGCCACCAGGGTTGATTTGCGCCCGATACGGTCACCGAAGTGGCCGAACAGCGCCGAACCCAGCGGGCGAGCGATGAAGGCGATGCCGAAGGTCAGGAACGATGCCAGCATCTGCGCGGTGCCGGAGGTCTGCGGGAAGAACACCGGGCCGATCACCAGCGCAGCGGCCGTGGCGTAGATGTAGAAATCGTAGAACTCGATGGCGGTGCCGACGATGCTCGCGGTGGCGACCCGTGCGGTCGAGTTGAGCGGGGCGGCGGTTGCAGCCTCGGTATAGGTGGTGCTCATTGAGGTATCCCTGACGGTCATTGCGCGTTTGGACGCGGATTATTATTGGTCAAACACCCATGGATCAGGGGTGTAAGCGGGGCGGCTCGGGATGGGAGCAAACACCGGTCAGACACGGTAAAGCAGTGCCTGGACGCGCTGAGTGCGGGTAGCACGCGGTCGGGCGGGGCTCTGGTAAGCCGTCCCGATTATAGGAAGGGGTTTGAACAGACAACAAGGGGGCGGGCGAGGATCTCTTGGCTGGAAACCGGATCGATGTGGGAGCTGGCTTGCCTGCGATACAGGCGCTTCGGTACATCAGGAGTACCGAGGTGAGGCCATCGCAGGCAAGCCAGCTCCCACAGGGGCAATGTGTTTTGCCAGGAGGTCAGGCGGCGACGGGCACGCGGCTGGTGTGCCAGATCAGCACCTTGCTGACGCGGTTGTCCTCGGTCTCGAGGATTTCCAGGCGATAGCGGCCGATCTTCAGGCACACCGCGCAATCCGGAATGGTCTCCAGCGCTTCGGTCACCAGGCCGTTCAAGGTCTTGGGGCCGTCGCTGGGAAGGTGCCAGCCCAGGCTTTTATTCAGTTCGCGGATCGAAGCCGCGCCGTCGATGATGTAGCGGCCATCGGGCTGCGCCTCGATATGCGGATTGTCCGCTGCCTGATCACTTTCGAATTCGCCGACGATTTCTTCGAGGATATCTTCCAGAGTGACGATGCCCAGCACTTCGCCGTATTCGTCCACCACCATGCCCAGGCGCCGCTGCTGCTTGTGGAAGTTCAGCAGTTGCAGTTGCAGGGGCGTGCTTTCGGGGACGAAATAGGGCTCGTGGCAGGCCGCGAGCAAGGCTTCTTTGGTCAGGCTGGCGTCGGGCAGCAGGTGTTGGATCTGCCGGGTATTGAGCACGGCTTCGACCTGGTTGATGTCACTGTGGAACACCGGCAGGCGCGTGCGTTGCGAGGTGCGCAGCTGCTCAATGATCTCCTCGACCGAGTCATCCAGGTTGATACCGTCCACTTCGCTGCGCGGCACCAGGATGTCGTTGACCGTGATGTTGTCCAGCGCGTGAATGCCGGGCATGCCGGGCGTACGATTTTCATCGGTCTCGGGCTCGGGTTCATCGTCGTGATCGGGCAGTGGCTCGTCGCTCTTTTTCACCACGCCGGATTTGCGTGCGAACGGGCGCAGCAATAACAGGCTGATGCCATTGAGCAGCCAGGCCAGGGGGTAGAGGATTTTCAGCGGCACACCCAGCAGCGTATTACCAAAGCCCAGTACGGCTTGCGGGTGGCGAACCGCCAGGGCGCGAGGCAGGTAGTCGGCGAGCACCAGCAGGATCGCGCAGGAGATCAGCCAGCCGAGCCACGGGCCGTTCTGCGCCCAGGCATAGATTGCCAGCAACGTGCAGAGAATCACCACGGCCGCACGACACAGGCTGTTGCACAGAATCAGGCTGTTACGCGGGAAGTTCAGGCGGGCGGCGGCCTTGTCACCCTGGCGCGTACCGGGGCGCAGGGCCAGCAAATGTTGTTGTGCGGCTTCGATGGCGGTAAACAGCGCCGCCCATAACACCAGCAAGGCGATTACCGCGAGCATCGGCCCAAGGGGCAAGTTGTCCATGATCGCTGCCCGTCAGATATGCAGGATGTATTCGCGAACCAGCTTGCTGCCGAAATAGGCCAGCATCAGCAGGCAGAAACCGGCCAGGGTCCAGCGGATCGCCTTGTGCCCACGCCAGCCGAGGCGGTTACGCCCCCACAGCAACACGCTGAACACCACCCAGGCCAGGCACGCCAGCAGGGTTTTGTGCACCAGGTGTTGGGCGAACAGGTTTTCGACGAACAGCCAGCCGGAAATCAGCGACAGCGACAACAGCGTCCAGCCGGCCCACAGAAAGCCGAACAGCAGGCTTTCCATGGTCTGCAGCGGCGGGAAGTTCTTGATCAGCCCGGACGGGTGCTTGTTTTTAAGCTGGTGGTCCTGCAGCAGCAGGAGCAACGCCTGGAACACCGCAATCGTGAACATGCCGTAAGCCAGGATCGACAGCAGGATGTGGGCGAGAATGCCCGGCTCCTCGTCGATCACTTGCACGGTGCCAGTGGGGGTGAATTGCGCCAGCAGCACTGTCAGCATTCCCAGCGGGAATAGCAGCACCAGCAGGTTTTCCACGGGAATGCGGTAACAGGCCAGCAGCGTCAGGGCGATGACGGCAGCGGCGATCAGACTGGCGGCACTGAAAAAGTCCAGGCCCAGGCCGACCGGCGTCATCAAATGAGTGAACAGGCTCGCGGCGTGGGCGAGCAGGGCGACGACGCCCAGGCCCACCAGCAGACGTTTATCCGCTTTTGTGCCTTGGGCCAGACGAGTGCCCTGATAGAGAGTCGCAGCGGCGTACAAAATGGCGGCGGCGAGGCTGGGTAGCAAACTGGGTGACAAGGGGACCATAAATCCTGATAGACAAGCCCGAAAGGCGCTGAGTTTGGCACACACCAACGCTGCACGAAAGACTCCCGGGCCAGACAGCGGGTGTGCACAGGCGCAGTCTTCGCTATAATCCGCGACCTGCCCACGCCGCAGGCTCGCCGAGCGCTGTTTTTAACAGCGATTTACCACAGCCTGGGCCGCCATTACCTCGGTCTACAAAGCATTTCGATGAATAGGGCCTGAAAGGATCGCGCATGTTTGAAAACTTGACTGACCGTCTCTCGCAGACGCTGCGCCACGTAACCGGCAAGGCCAAGCTGACCGAGGACAATATTAAAGACACCCTGCGTGAAGTACGCATGGCGTTGCTGGAAGCCGACGTGGCCTTGCCGGTGGTGAAGGACTTCGTCAACTCGGTCAAAGAGCGCGCGGTCGGCACCGAAGTGTCCCGCAGCCTGACCCCGGGCCAGGCCTTTGTGAAGATCGTGCAGGCCGAACTCGAAAGCCTGATGGGCGCGGCCAACGAAGACTTGAACCTCAGCGCCGTGCCACCGGCCGTCGTGCTGATGGCCGGTCTGCAAGGTGCGGGTAAGACCACCACCGCCGGCAAGCTGGCGCGCTTTCTTAAAGAGCGCAAGAAGAAGTCGGTGATGGTGGTGTCGGCCGACGTGTACCGTCCGGCGGCCATCAAGCAGCTGGAAATGCTCGCGGGCGAAGTGGGCGTGACCTTCTTCCCGTCCGACCTGAGTCAGAAGCCGGTCGACATTGCCAACGCGGCTATTAAAGAAGCCAAGCTCAAATTCATCGACGTGGTCATCGTTGATACCGCCGGTCGCCTGCACATCGATGAAGAGATGATGGGCGAGATCAAGGCGCTGCATGCCGCGATCAATCCGGTCGAGACGCTGTTCGTGGTCGACGCCATGACCGGCCAGGATGCGGCCAACACCGCCAAGGCCTTTGGTGATGCGCTGCCGCTGACCGGCGTGATCCTGACCAAGGTCGACGGTGATGCCCGTGGCGGTGCTGCGCTGTCGGTACGTGCAATCACCGGCAAGCCGATCAAGTTCATCGGTATGGGCGAGAAGAGCGACGCGCTCGAGCCGTTCCACCCTGAGCGTATCGCCTCGCGTATCCTCGGCATGGGCGACGTGCTCAGCCTGATCGAGCAGGCCGAAGCCACGCTCGACAAGGACAAGGCCGATAAGCTGGCCAAGAAGCTGAAGAAGGGCAAGGGCTTCGACCTCGAAGACTTCCGTGACCAGCTGCAACAGATGAAGAACATGGGCGGCCTCGGCGGCCTGATGGACAAACTGCCGAACATCGGCGGTGTGAACCTGGCGCAAATGGGCAATGCCCAGGGCGCGGCAGAGAAGCAGTTCAAGCAGATGGAAGCCATCATCAACTCCATGACCCCGGCCGAGCGCCGCGACCCTGAGCTGATCAGCGGTTCGCGCAAGCGTCGGATCGCCATGGGCTCCGGCACCCAGGTGCAGGACATCGGTCGCTTGATCAAGCAGCACAAGCAGATGCAGAAGATGATGAAGAAGTTCTCCGCAAAAGGCGGAATGGCCAAGATGATGCGCGGCATGGGCGGTATGTTGCCCGGCGGCGGCATGCCAAAAATGTAAAGAATTCGAGCGGAAGTTCACTTCTGCTCCGACCCACAAGGATGTGGGATCTCCAGCAAACCCGCGGTTAGCGGGAGCTGACTCGCCGTTTTAACCGACGGCTCTATAGCAGATCTGAGTGGCACGCTGACTAGGCGCCAGAAAAAGACATTTGCAAAAGTCCGGATATTCCTTAGAATATGCGGCCTTTCGGGCACCTATGCCCGCTGTGCATTTAGATTTGCAGCACCGACTACAGGAACGATGTTCACATGCTAACAATCCGTCTTGCCCTTGGCGGCTCCAAAAAGCGCCCGTTTTACCACTTGACCGTAACCGACAGCCGCAACCCGCGCGACGGTTCGCACAAGGAACAGGTTGGTTTCTTCAACCCTGTTGCTCGTGGTCAAGAAGTTCGTCTGTCCGTGAACCAAGAGCGCGTAGCCTACTGGCTGAGCGTGGGTGCACAGCCATCCGAGCGCGTTGCAAAACTGTTGAAGGACTCGGCTAAGGCCGCAGCCTGAGCAATATGAACGCGACGCCAGCTGTTGCTGATGATTTGATCGTTATCGGCAAGATTTACTCTGTTCATGGCGTTCGCGGCGAAGTGAAGGTGTATTCCTTTACTGATCCGACTGAAAACCTGTTGCAGTACAAAACCTGGACGCTCAAGCGCGAAGGGAGTGTGAAACAGGTCGAGCTGGTCAGTGGACGCGGGAGCGATAAGTTCCTGGTCGCAAAGCTCAAGGGTCTTGATGATCGTGAAGAAGCGCGTCTTCTGGCCGGTTATGAGATCTGCGTGCCGCGCAACCTGTTCCCTGAATTGACCGACGGCGAGTACTACTGGTACCAGCTGGAAGGTCTGAAGGTTATTGATCAACTCGGGCAATTGCTCGGGAAAATCGATCATCTTCTGGAAACCGGCGCCAATGATGTAATGGTGGTCAAGCCTTGCGCTGGCAGCCTGGATGATCGCGAACGCCTGTTGCCGTATACCGAGCAATGCGTGTTGGCCGTCGACCTGGCAGCGGGCGAGATGAAGGTGGAATGGGACGCGGACTTCTAAGCGTGGCTAATTTGCGCATTGAAGTGATCAGTTTGTTTCCCGAGATGTTCTCCGCCATCAGCGAGTACGGCATCACCAGTCGGGCGGTGAAACAGGGGCTGTTGCAGCTCACCTGTTGGAACCCGCGAGACTACACGACAGATCGACACCACACTGTGGATGATCGCCCATTTGGCGGTGGTCCGGGCATGGTGATGAAGATCAAGCCCCTGGAAGACGCGTTGGTTGAGGCCAAGGCCGCCGCCGGGGAGAAGGCGAAGGTAATTTACCTGTCCCCTCAAGGCCGTCAGCTGAAACAGGCTGCGGTACGCGAACTGGCGAATGAGGAAGCACTGATCCTGATTGCCGGTCGCTATGAAGGCATTGACGAGCGGTTTATTGAAGCTCATGTCGATGAAGAGTGGTCGATTGGGGACTATGTCCTGTCTGGCGGCGAGCTGCCGGCGATGGTCCTGATAGATGCGGTTACACGACTGCTGCCTGGAGCTTTAGGGCATGCGGACTCCGCGGAGGAAGATTCCTTCACGGATGGTTTGCTGGATTGCCCGCACTACACCCGACCGGAGGTGTATGCGGATCAGCGTGTTCCCGACGTATTGCTAAGTGGCAATCACGCACACATCCGGCGTTGGCGTTTACAGCAGTCCCTTGGTCGGACCTATGAACGACGCGCTGATCTTCTGGAAAGCCGCTCGCTTTCTGGAGAAGAGAAGAAGCTGCTCGAGGAATACATCCTCGCGCGGGACGATAGTTAACAACGTATCGATGGTAGGTCCATTGACTTACCTTAGGAGCACAGCATGACTAACAAAATCATCCTTGCACTCGAAGCAGAGCAGATGACCAAAGAGATCCCTACCTTTGCCCCAGGCGACACTATTGTCGTTCAGGTGAAAGTGAAGGAAGGCGACCGTTCGCGTCTGCAAGCGTTCGAAGGCGTGGTAATCGCCAAGCGTAACCGTGGTGTGAACAGTGCTTTCACTGTTCGTAAAATCTCCAACGGTGTTGGCGTAGAGCGTACTTTCCAGACCTACAGCCCGCAAATCGACAGCATGGCCGTTAAGCGTCGCGGTGACGTACGTAAAGCCAAGCTGTACTACCTGCGTGACCTGTCCGGTAAAGCAGCTCGCATCAAGGAAAAACTGGCTTAAGTCCAGCTTCCCGATGCAGAAAAAAGCAGCCTACGGGCTGCTTTTTTGTGCCTGAAATTTGTCCCTTGCCGGTACTTGCCCATGACCACCCGCCTCGAAGAAATCCAGCGTCGCACCGACCTGTCCGTGACCCACGTGACCAAGGCCGTATTCCCGCCGACTACCAACCACCACAACACCCTGTTCGGCGGCACTGCCTTGGCCTGGATGGACGAAGTGTCGTTCATTACCGCCACGCGTTTTTGCCGCTTGCCGCTGGTGACGGTCTCCACCGACCGCATTGATTTCAATCACGCGATTCCGGCCGGTTCTATCGTCGAGCTGATTGGCCGCGTCATCAAGGTGGGCAACACCAGTCTCAAGGTCGAAGTCGAAGTGTTCGTCGAGAGCATGAGTGCCGATGGTCGCGAAAAGGCGATCCAAGGCGTGTTCAGCTTTGTCGCGATCGATGCCGACAAGCGCCCGGTGCCGGTGCTGCCAGGGTTTGTTGACTGATCCTGAACCGAGTCGCGGCCATCGCAGGCAAGCCAGCTCCCACATTCGATCGATGTTGATGATGCTATCAGGCAAAACACAAAACCCATGTGGGAGCTGGCTTGCCTGCGATAGGATCTACCAGACACTCCAGTAATCAGCCTGAGCCCCTATGCCCGCCATTGACCATCCTCTGATCGACCGCTTTCTCGACGCCTTGTGGCTGGAAAAAGGCCTGTCGGACAACACCCGCCAGGCCTATCGCAGTGACCTCGCCCTGTTCAATGGCTGGCTGCAGGAAAAAAACCTCGAACTGATCAATGCCGGTCGCGAGCTGATCCTCGATCACCTGGCCTGGCGCCTGGAGCAGAACTACAAGCCGCGTTCCACCGCGCGTTTTCTCTCCGGCGTACGTGGCTTTTATCGCTACCTGCTGCGGGAAAAGCTCATCGCCGCCGACCCGACGCTGCAAATCGACATGCCGCAACTGGGCCGGCCATTGCCCAAATCCCTGTCGGAAGCCGACGTGGATGCCTTGCTCGCCGCGCCCGACCTCAGCGAAGCCATCGGCCAGCGCGACCGCGCCATGCTCGAAGTGCTCTACGCCTGCGGCCTGCGCGTGACCGAGCTGATCAGCCTGACCCTTGAGCAAGTCAACCTGCGCCAGGGCGTGCTGCGGGTGATGGGCAAGGGCAGCAAGGAACGCTTGGTGCCGATGGGTGAGGAGGCAATCGTGTGGGTCGAGCGCTACATGCGTGATGCCCGCATCGAGTTGCTCGGTGGGCGGCCCAGCGATGTGCTGTTTCCCAGCCTGCGCGGCGAGCAGATGACTCGCCAGACCTTCTGGCACCGTATCAAGCACCAGGCCAAGGTGGCCGGGATCGGCAAAGCGCTTTCGCCGCACACGTTGCGCCATGCGTTCGCCACCCACTTGCTCAACCACGGTGCGGACCTGCGTGTGGTGCAAATGCTGCTGGGGCACAGTGACTTATCCACAACTCAGATCTACACGCATGTCGCGCGGGCACGCTTGCAGGATATGCACGCCAAGCACCACCCGCGCGGATGAAATTGCATCCGAAACGGCCCAATTTACCCACCGCAGTCTGCCCTCCGGCCCAACTGTGGTAGGCTTTGCCGGTTAGCAAAGGGGACGGTCAGACTTTTGTTTGTCTTGTGTGTATGACCCCGTATTTTCAGATCGGTGTTCCACACCCCGTCCCTGCATCTGCCTTCAGGAGTTCCCATGCGCTTGACCCAGATTATTGCCGCCGCAGCGATTGCGTTGGTTTCCACTTTTGTTGTCGCCGACGACGCCGCCGAGCAAACGATTCGCAAGAGCCTGGCCAACCTGCAGCTCGACACGCCGATCGAAAGCATCAGCGCCAGCCCGATGGCCGGCCTGTATGAAGTCAAGCTCAAGGGCAGCCGCGTGCTGTACGCCAGTGCCGATGGCCAGTACATCGTTCAGGGCTACCTGTTCCAGTTGAAAGATGGCAAGCCGGTCAACCTGACCGAGAAAGCCGAGCGCCTGGGCGTGTCCAAGCTGATCAACGGCATTCCAGTGGCTGAAACCGTGGTGTACCCGGCCATCGGCGAGACCAAGACCCACATCACCGTGTTCACCGACACCACCTGCCCGTACTGCCACAAGCTGCACGCCGAAGTGCCTGCGCTGAACAAGCTCGGTGTGGAAGTGCGCTACGTAGCGTTCCCGCGCCAGGGCCTGGGCTCGCCGGGTGACGAGCAGTTGCAGGCGGTATGGTGCTCGGCCGACAAGAAAGCCGCGATGGACAAAATGGTCGATGGCAAGGAAATCAAGGCGGCCAAATGCGCCAACCCGGTTTCCAAGCAGTTTGCCTTGGGTCAGTCGATTGGCGTGAACGGTACACCGGCCATCGTTTTGGCTGACGGCCAAGTCATTCCGGGCTACCAGCCGGCGCCACAAGTTGCCAAACTGGCACTGGGTGCGAGTAAGCAGTAATCGTCGAGCCTTTGGCGATCATGCTCCGCCGAACAGTCGGCGGGGCATTAATTGAGAGCCGCAGTTGTGCGGCTGTTTTTCACGGCCGACCTTGAGTCGGCCGTTTCATGGGGAGTTCTTCAGTGAAACCGGTCAAAGTAGGCATCTGTGGGTTAGGGACCGTCGGTGGCGGCACCTTCAACGTACTTCAGCGTAATGCTGAAGAAATTTCCCGCCGTGCAGGGCGTGGGATTGAAGTGGCACAAATTGCCACGCGTACGCCAAAGCCTCAGTTCCAAACGACCGGTATTGCGATTACCAACGATGTCTTCGCCGTGGCGACCAACCCTGAAATCGATATTGTCATCGAGCTGGTTGGCGGCTACACCGTGGCCCGTGATCTGGTGCTGCTGGCCATTGAAAACGGTAAACATGTGGTCACCGCCAACAAGGCGCTGATTGCCGTGCATGGCAACGAGATCTTCGCCAAGGCGCGTGAGAAGGGCGTGATCGTTGCGTTCGAAGCTGCCGTGGCCGGTGGCATCCCGGTGATCAAGGCGATCCGTGAAGGCCTGTCCGCCAACCGCATCAACTGGGTGGCCGGTATCATCAATGGCACCGGTAACTTCATCCTCACCGAAATGCGCGAGAAGGGCCGTACCTTCGAAGACGTGCTGGCCGAAGCCCAAGCCCTGGGTTACGCCGAAGCCGACCCGACCTTCGACGTGGAAGGCATCGACGCTGCGCACAAGCTGACCATCCTGGCGTCCATCGCCTTTGGTATTCCGCTGCAGTTCGACAAGGCCTACACCGAAGGCATCACCAAGCTGACCACTGCCGACGTTAACTACGCCGAAGCGCTGGGCTACCGCATCAAGCACTTGGGCGTGGCGCGCAGCACTGCGACCGGTATCGAGCTGCGAGTGCACCCGACGCTGATCCCGGCTGACCGCCTGATCGCCAACGTCAACGGCGTGATGAACGCGGTGATGGTCAACGGTGACGCTGCCGGTTCGACCCTGTTCTACGGCGCCGGCGCCGGCATGGAGCCGACCGCTTCGTCGGTGATCGCCGACCTGGTTGACGTGGTTCGCGCCATGACCAGCGACCCGGAGAACCGCGTGCCGCACCTGGCGTTCCAGCCGGATTCGCTGTCGGCCCACCCGATCCTGCCGATCGAAGCCTGCGAAAGCGCCTACTACCTGCGTATCCAGGCCCAGGATCATCCGGGTGTGTTGGCCCAGGTGGCGAGCATCCTGTCGGAGCGCGGCATCAACATCGAGTCGATCATGCAGAAGGAAGTCGAGGAGCAAAACGGCCAGGTGCCGATGATCCTGCTGACCCACCGCGTGCTCGAGCAGCACATGAACGATGCCATCCGGGCGCTCGAAGCTCTTCAGGGCGTGGTTGGGCCGGTCGTTCGTATTCGCGTCGAACATCTAAATTAATTCAGCTGCAAGCGCCAAGCTGCAAGCTGCAAGTAAAAGCAGATCCGCCGTTACTTGCAGCTTGTCACTTGAAGCTTGAAGCCCAAACCGAAGGTTTGCCCCTATGCGTTACATCAGCACCCGCGGCCAGGCACCGGCCCTGAATTTCGAAGACGTTTTGCTGGCAGGCCTTGCCACTGACGGCGGCCTGTATGTGCCGGAAAACCTGCCACGCTTCACCCAGGAAGAAATCGCCTCGTGGGCCGGCCTGCCGTACCACGAGCTGGCCTTCCGTGTAATGCGCCCGTTTGTCACCGGCAGCATTCCGGATGCGGACTTCAAGAAGATCCTCGAAGAGACCTACGGCGTGTTTTCCCACAGCGCCATCGCGCCATTGCGTCAGCTCAATGGCAACGAATGGGTACTTGAGCTGTTCCACGGCCCGACCCTGGCGTTCAAGGACTTCGCCCTGCAGCTGCTCGGTCGCCTGCTCGATTACGTGTTGGAAAAACGCGGCGAGCGCGTGGTGATCATTGGCGCGACCTCCGGTGATACCGGTTCGGCGGCCATTGAAGGTTGCAAGCACTGTGAAAACGTCGACATCTTCATCCTGCACCCGCACAAGCGCGTGTCGGAAGTGCAGCGTCGCCAGATGACCACCATTTTTGGTGAGAACATCCACAACATCGCCATCGAAGGCAACTTCGATGACTGCCAGGAAATGGTCAAGAACAGCTTCGCCGACCAGAGCTTCCTCAAGGGCACGCGCCTGGTCGCCGTGAACTCGATCAACTGGGCGCGGATCATGGCTCAGATCGTCTACTACTTCCACGCAGCCCTGCAGTTGGGCGGCCCGGCGCGTTCGGTGTCGTTCTCGGTGCCGACCGGCAACTTCGGCGACATTTTCGCCGGTTACCTGGCGCGCAACATGGGCCTGCCGATCAACCAACTGATCGTCGCCACCAACCGCAACGACATCCTGCACCGCTTCATGAGCGGCAACCAGTACGTCAAGGAAACCCTGCACGCCACGCTGTCGCCGTCGATGGACATCATGGTGTCGTCGAACTTCGAACGCCTGCTGTTCGACATGCACGGTCGCAATGGCACCGCCCTGGCCGAGCTGATGAGCAGCTTCAAGAGCGGTGGCGGTTTCAGCGTTGACCAAGAGCGCTGGACCGAAACGCGCAAGCTGTTCGACTCCCTGGCGGTGGACGATGCACAGACCTGCGAAACCATCGCTGAGGTCTACGCCCAGACCGGCGAGCTGCTGGACCCGCACACCGCTATCGGTGTGAAGGCTGCGCGCGAATGCCGTCGCAGCCTGGATATTCCGATGGTCATTCTGGGTACGGCTCACCCGGTCAAGTTCCCGGAAGCGGTGGAGAAGGCGGGCGTAGGCAAGGCGCTGGAATTGCCGGAGCACTTGGCTGACCTGTTCGAACGCGAAGAGCGTTGCACGGTGCTGGCCAATGACTTGAAGACTGTGCAGGCGTTTGTCAGCCAGCACGGGAACCGTGGCAAGCCGTTGTAAGGCGAGCCGCGTAGACACGAACGCCGCTTTCCCTTCGTTGGGGCAGCGGCGTTTTTTGTTTCGGGAACCTCAAAACGGTCGACCATTGCGTAAGCAGTTATGTGCGGCCGTTTTTTGCCTGTCATGTTGCAAGCGCATGCTGGTTCACGTCACTCCCTGACGGCCCCATAAAGACGATAAAGCGAACTTTCCTACGTCATAACCAGTCACTTAGGATAGATGCAGCTCCCGTTGAAACGATTGTTCCCGAACTATTGAGTGGTGATCGAGATGGAAAGTATCAGCCTATTGCTCGAAGAAGCACTGAGCCCTTATCAGGTGACATTGACCACCGCTGGTGTGCAAGACGAGTGCCTGGTGACCGTGAAGAACCCGGCCGGCGCCATCGTTGTGGAGCGTGAAGTCGACCGCGCGCAATTGACCGATAAACGCGTGCTGGTAGATGTGGTGGATTGCCTGCTGCGCGACCTGAAAATCGCCGAAGGGCGTCTGGAACCGTCCGTCATCGCGGCCTTGCGCAGCGCTGCCCAGACCCGCAATGGCGCCCTTGCATGAAGAATTGTTTAACTAGGGAAACTTCCTACAGCATGGCCGGTCAGATTTTGTAACAGCAAGAGCAAACATTGTGCTCCGGTGTTTGTGGCTTGTTGTACTGGTCTTTGTAGGCCACGTTTAACCCCGAAGTGTCTCCCCACTCTTCGGGGTTTCTTTTTGCCTGCGATTTGCCCTGTGATGCCTCAGGGGGTTGGTGAGTCCTGGAAAAAATCAGGGTTGTCACGCAAGTACTGTTCACGCGTGACCGGGTCCAACCACGACGTGTAGGACTGCTGTAGCTGCGCCTGTGGGATGTCGCGTAATACCTGGTCGATACGTGCCATGGCCTGGCGGCCTTGAGGCGTGTCCGAGCAACCGATATGCGTACGCTGATAAGGCGCTGAGCCCTTGATGGGATAAAACACCAGGTCTCGTGCGGCGATGCCCTGTTGCGTGGCGTGATAGCGGATTTCCGGCCAGTAGCCCAGCACCGCCTCCAGCCGCCCAAGACGTTGCATTTGCAGCAGACTGCCAAGGGCGTCATTGCCGTAATGCAGCGCCAGAATGTGCGGATCGGCGCCTTTTAGCTGTTCATCGATGACGGGGCCGTAACTGCGTTCGGCCGTGGCGCCGATGCGTGCTTTGTGGGCGTCGAGGAAGGCTTGCAGGTCAAATTGTTCATTGACGATAAAGGGCGCCATTGCCGCCTGCTGGCTTCGTCGAATGGCTACGCCGTTGCTCGCCACCGCAAACGCCTGGGCGGAAAACACAATGTACTTCGCGCGTTCCGGCGTCCACAGCAGTAACGGATCGCAGGTCAGGGAGTCAGCGCGCAGCATCTGGATGCCGCGGGCGCGATTGACGTGCATCACGGTGTGTCGGTATTGCGGCAGACGCTCGCTGAGCACTGGCAGCAATTGATCCAATGCCCCTTGGCCTTTCTGTGGGCCCTCGAAGATGATCAGCGGCGGCAGGTCGCGCAGCAACCAGATTATCGTGTCCTCGGCACGCGCGGCGAGCGGCCATACGCCGAACATCGCGCCGACAAAGCACAGGGGAATGGACCAGCGTCTACACGGGCCAGCCATCAGATCGCGCCGCCCTCGCGCAAGCGGGTGATGGCCGCCGTGTCGTAGCCCAATTGGTTAAGCACCTCGCTGTTGTGCTCGCCCAACTGCGGCCCGACCCATTCACAACTGCCGGGCGTGTCCGACAGCTTGGGCACGATCCCCGGCATTTTGAAGTCCTTGCCGCCCGGCAACTGCGCCTTGAGGAACATTTCCCGCGCCAGAAACTGCGGGTCGCCAAGCATGTCTTCGGCGCTGTAGATGCGGCTGGCGGGCACCTCGGCCTGGTTGAGTTGCTCGATTACTTGATCCAGAGGCAGCGAATTGACCCAGCGGTCGATCACGCCATACAGCTCGTCACGGCGGCTGTCGCGTCCATCATTGCTCGCCAAGGTCGGATCGTTGGCCAGGTCCTCACGCCCAATCGCCGACATGAAGCGCTTGAAGATCGCATCGCCATTGGCCCCAATCTGCACATGCTTGCCATCGGCGCTGGTATGGATCGAAGACGGCGTGATGCCGGGCATGATGTTGCCGGTGCGTTCGCGGATAAACCCGAACACATCAAACTCCGGGACCATGCTCTCCATCATCGCGAAGATAGCTTCATACAGCGCCACGTCCACCACCTGGCCAAGCCCGCCGTTGACTTCGCGATGACGCAGCGCCATCAGCGCACCAATCACTGCCCACAAGGCGGCTATCGAATCGCCGATGGAAATCCCGGTGCGTACCGGCGGGCGATCTTCGAAACCGGTGATATAGCGCAAACCGCCCATGGATTCGCCCACTGCGCCGAACCCTGGCTGGTCCTTCATTGGCCCGGTCTGGCCAAAACCTGAAAGCCGTACCATCACCAGCTTCGGGTTCAGGGCATGCAGGGTTTCCCAGCTCAAACCGAGTTTTTCCAGTACCCCGGGGCGAAAGTTTTCGATCAGGATGTCGGCGTCTGCCAGCAATTGTTTGAGAATCGCCAGGCCATCCGGGTGCTTGAGGTTCAGCGTCAGCGACTTCTTGTTGCGCGCCTGCACAAACCACCACAGCGATGTGCCCTCATACAGCTTGCGCCACTTACGCAGCGGATCGCCGCCATCAGGGGACTCGACCTTGATCACCTCGGCCCCGAATTCGGCACAGATACGTGACGCAAACGGTCCGGCGATCAGGGTGCCCAGTTCGATGACTTTCAGGCCGGCAAGCGGTTTGGCATTAAACGACATGAGGATCCTTAGCAAGCGTGGGGCGGTGGTGTGATGCCTTTTAACATAGGCGAGCGGCCCAGGGATAAGGATGATGCAACGCCGTATTCGTTGATTGACCTCGCCATCGGTTAGACTGGCCGCCTTTCCCTGTCTCTAGAAGCCCGTTCATGGCCCAGCCGTCCACGACCTACAAATTCGAACTCAACCTCACCGACCTTGATCGCTCGGTGTATGAGAGCGTCAAACAGACCATCGCCCGCCATCCATCGGAAACCGAAGAGCGCATGACCGTGCGCCTGCTGGCCTACGCCCTCTGGTACAACGAGCAACTGGCGTTCGGTCGTGGCCTGTCAGATGTAGACGAACCAGCCCTGTGGGAAAAAAGCCTGGATGATCGGGTTCTGCACTGGATCGAAGTCGGCCAGCCTGACGCCGACCGCCTGACCTGGTGTTCGCGCCGTACCGAGCGCACCAGTTTGCTGGCCTATGGCAGCTTGCGCGTGTGGGAGGGCAAAGTGGTGCCGGTGGCCAACAACCTGAAGAACGTGCACATCGCTGCCGTGCCGCAGGAAGTCCTCGAGACCCTGGCCAAGGACATGCCGCGCGTGATCAAGTGGGACGTGATGATCAGTGAAGGCACGATTTTTGTGACCGACGATCGCGGTCAGCACGAAGTGCAACTGCAGTGGCTGGTCGGCGAGCGCGGTTGAAATTGTGGGAGCTGGCTTGCCTGCGATGCAGACACCTCGGTCTTTCAGCTATACCGAGGTGATGCATTCGCGAGCAAGCCCGCTCCCACAGAAGCCGGTTCCTACAGTTGATCCATGTTGCTTTCAGCATTGTTGTTTAACCGTTGTACTAGAAGAGAAGCTTCCGTCGCCCCATGCGTATCGATCCTCGCCCGTTGCCCGCTGTCCTGCCGTTTCTCGGTGAATTGCCACCGCTGTTGACCCGTCTTTACGCCGCACGCGGGGTGCAGTCCGAAGCTGAGCTGGACAAGAGCCTGGCGCGGTTGATTCCCTACCAGCAGCTCAAGGGCATCGACGCGGCGGTGGACCTGCTGGTGACGGCCTTGGAGCAGCGCCAGCGCATCCTCATCGTCGGTGACTTCGACGCCGATGGCGCCACTGCCAGCACGGTGGGCACCCTGGGCCTGCGTTTGCTCGGCGCGGCCCATGTCGACTACCTGGTGCCCAACCGTTTCGAGTACGGCTATGGCCTGACTCCGGAAATCGTTGCGGTGGCGCTGCAGCGCGAGCCGCAGTTGCTGATCACCGTGGACAACGGTATTTCCAGCGTCGAAGGCGTCGCGGCGGCCAAGGCGGCGGGGTTGAAGGTGTTGGTCACCGATCACCACTTGCCGGGTGATGAGCTGCCGGCGGCAGATGCCATCGTCAATCCGAACCAGCCCGGTTGTGAATTTCCCAGCAAGGCGCTGGCTGGCGTAGGCGTGATCTTTTATGTGCTGATGGCCCTGCGCGCGCGACTGCGCAGCCTGGGTTGGTACGCCAACACGCCTCAGCCGAACATCGGCGAGCTGCTCGACCTGGTGGCCCTGGGCAGTGTCGCCGACGTGGTGCCGCTGGACGCCAACAACCGCATCCTGGTGCATCAGGGCCTGGAGCGCATTCGCGCCGGTCGTGCGCGGCCGGGCATCAAGGCGATTCTTGAAGTCGCCAAGCGCGACCACGCGCGCATCACCTCCACCGACCTTGGTTTTATCCTCGGGCCGCGCTTGAACGCCGCCGGGCGCCTGGACGATATGAGCCTGGGCATCGAATGCCTGCTCACCACCGACTTCGCCGCCGCGCGGGAAATGGCGGCGCAGCTGGACGGTATGAACCAGGACCGTAAATCCATCGAACAGGGCATGCAGCGCGAAGCGCTCGCCCAGCTCAAGGACTTGCCCGTGGAATCGATGCCCTACGGGTTGTGCCTGTTCGACCCGGAATGGCACCAAGGCGTGATCGGTATTCTGGCGTCGCGAATGAAGGAGCGGTATTTCCGCCCGACCATCGCCTTCGCCGATGCCGGTGACGGCCTGCTCAAGGGCTCAGGGCGCTCTGTGCAGGGTTTTCACATCCGTGATGCGCTGGCGGTCGTCGCCAGCCAGCATCCCAACCTGATCACCAAATACGGCGGCCACGCGATGGCGGCCGGTCTGACCTTGCCCGAGGCGAATTTCCCACTGTTTGCCGAAGCCTTTGACGCTGAAGTCCGTCGCCAACTGCGGGAAGAAGACCTGACGGGCCGGCTGCTGTCGGACGGCACCCTGGCGGTGGAAGAGTTTCACCTGGAACTGGCGCGCGCATTGCGGCATGCCGGGCCGTGGGGGCAGCACTTTCCCGAGCCGTTGTTTCACGGTGTGTTTCAGTTGGTCGAGCAGCGCGTGGTCGGTGAGCGGCACCTCAAAGTGGTGCTCAAGAGCGAATGCGGGTCGGTGAAGCTCGATGGCATTGCATTTGGTGTGGACCGTGAGGTCTGGCCTAATCCGACAGTGCGTTGGGTCGAGTTGGCCTACAAACTGGATGTGAACGAGTTTCGTGGGAATGAAACTGTGCAGCTGATGATTGCGCATATCGAACCGCGCTGAATCTAAACAACACTGCAAAAACAAATGTGGGAGGGGGCTTGCCCCCTCCCACATTTTAAGCCATGTAATACCTGGAGTTACTCGGCTTTGTCCTTGGCCTGATGCTTGACGATGATATCCACCAGGCGCTGTGCCAGCGCCGGGTAGTTCTCGTCAAAGTGATGCCCGCCTGGCAGCTTCACGGCTTCGCCAACAGCGGTCTTGTCGGTGCAGCCACTCTCGTCGACTTCTTCGGCGCCGTAGATGCACACCACTTTGTCAGCCGGCAGCTTGGCCATTTCCGGGCCGGTCGCGGCTTCTTTGCCGGCGTTGCCCAACCAACCTTCCACTTCGATCTCAAAGCTGCCGGTACGTGCGAATGCCAGCAGGATGATTGCGTCGACGCGCTGCTGTTCGTTTTCCGGCATGCGGTTGTAGATCGCCGGCAGTACGTCGGCGCCGAATGAATAACCGGTCAGCACGAAGCGCTTGGTGCCCCATTTCTGCCGGTAGTGCTGCATCAATTCGGTGAGGTCCTTGGCGCTTTGTTCAGGCGTTTTGTGCTGCCAGTAGTAGCGCAGGGTGTCGATGCCCACGACCGGGTAACCGATCTTGGCCATTTCACCGGCGACGTCACGGTCCAGGTCACGCCAGCCGCCATCACCGGAGAGGAACAGGGTAACGGTGTCCTTGGCTTGACCGGCCGGTACTTCCACCACGGGAATCGCCAGGCCGCCGTTGTCCGAACCCACCAGTTGCTTGCGCAGTTCGTTGTTCAGCACTTGCGGGTAGTGGATGTCGTAGTCGCTGATGCTGGTCGTCGCGCGCGGGGTGTCGCGTACGAAACTGGCACTTTCATCGTCAGGGTTGTCGTTCCACGCCACCAGCCAATTGCCATGGGCAGAGGTCTTCGGCAGCGGGTCCTTGCAGCCTTCCTGCACCAGGGCAAAGCCGACGGAGATGGCATTGGCCTTGTCGTCGTTCTGTGTGGCCAGCCAGCGCCAGGCGAGTGCTGCGCCAGGGCCGATGCCGCTGACCAGCGTCGCCGGGCCTTTGAGCTGGGCCAGGGCGCTTTGCAGCGCTTGTTCCTGCAGCTTGCAGTCATCCTTTGGCAGGATCACTTGAACGATTTGCGCGGAGCCGCCCTGGCTCAGGGCAATCAGTTGGCTATCGGTCAGGGTTTCATCGGCCATCACGGCCACGGCCACACGGGCTTTTGCCGAGCCGTTAGGCGTCACGCGGGTCATCACCGAACCGTCGGCCTGGGGCAGTTGTTCCAGGGTCGGTTGCGGGGCAGGGCGGTTCCAGTACCAGAAGCCACCCGCCGCGATCAGCGCGAGCAGCACTACAAAGGCCAATACATACCGCCAGGAGCGTCGAATCATCAGCGTTTCACCAATCCAGTCAAGCCGCCCGCAATCAGGGCGGCGGTATCGGCCAGTGCCACCAGCGGATCAAGTCCTGCGGGCACGGCCATATAACGGGGTTCCCAGTCAGGCTGGAACTTGTCTTTAAAGCGGCGCAAACCTTGGAAGTTATACAGTTGCTCGCCACGTCGGAACACCATCGAGCCCAGGCGTTGGGTCAGCGGTGCGCCACGGCGTGGTTGCAGGCCCGACAACGGCACCATGCCGAGGCTGAATCGGGCGTAGTCGTGGTTCTTATAATGTTGAATCAGGCCAACCATCATGAATTCCATGGTCAGCTTCGGCGCGTCCGGGTGCGCACGCATCAGGTCGAGACTGGCCAGGTCATGGTTGTAAGTCTCGAGCAGGTTGGCGAAGGCCACCGGGCGCCCTTCGAAGCGAATAATCGCAATACGAAAGTGCTTGAGGTAGTCGTCGCTGAAACGGCCCAGGGAAAAGCCCTTTTCCCGCACGTTCTTGCCGGTCAGCCAGGCATCGGAGATGACTTTGAGTTCTTCCATCGGCGCCTGGCCCGGTTCGAAGATTTCCAGGGACAGGCCGTCCCGGGTGCCACGGTTCCAGGTGTAGCGCAGGTCCTTCATCTCTTTGCCCTTGGCTTCCAGGTCAAAGCGTTTCAGGTCGACGCGGGCTTCTTCGCCCAGCTTGATCGCGGTCAGGCCGATGTCCATGTAGTAGGGCAGGTTCTCGGCGCGTACCTGATAAAACACCGGGCGCGCGTGATGGATGTCGCACAGGTCACGGAACTGCCAGATCATCTCGGCGCGCGGCTGGGTCGGGCCGATCGGGTCATACAAGGCCACCAGGCTGCGCCCGCGGCGGGCGTACATCAGGAAGGCTTCATCGTTGGGGTGGAACAGCAGCGCCTTGTCGCCGGTCAGCGCCAGGCCTCCGTCGGGCTGTGAGGAGGCCATCAGGATCTTGGTGGCGCGTTCCAGTTCGTCCGGGGTTGGCAGATGAATCACCGGGCGTGCGGTGCGCAGCAGCCAGGTCAGCGAGACGATCACCAACAGCACCGCTGCACCCAGCAGCGAGCGCAGGCCGCGGGGGGCGTTGGCGTCCAGGGTGAACTGCCACCACAGCTGGTGGCTGTACGGCACGTCTTGATAGGCAAACAGCAGCAGCCAGATCGAGGCGCCCAACACACAGACGCTGGCCACCAGGTACAGCGGCGAGAACGGCAGTTCGGTCAGGCGGCTGGCGCGGTAGAACGAGCGCCGGAAGATCGCCAGCAGCACGGCGGTCATGATCATCAGGCTGGCTTCTTCCCAATCGAAGCCTTTAAGCAGTGAGAGCAGGGCGCCGGTGAGCAGCAACACCATGGTCAGCATCCAGGCGGCCGACAAACGCCGACGCAAGCCTTGGGCGAGCAACAGGCACAGCACGCCGATCAAGCTGGCACCGAAGTGCGAGGCGTCAATCAGGCGGTGGGGAATCAGGAAGCCGATGTTTTCCAGGCGTGAGTCGATTTCCGGCGTTGCGCCGGAAAACAGCAGGACCACGCCGGACAAAAAAACCAGTACGGCCAACACCGGCGCGGCCAGGCCGGAGGCAACCCGCAGGCTTTGCTGCGTCTGGAACAGGCGCTGGGCCTCGTTGACCAGCAGGAACACGCAGGCGATCAGCAGCGGCAGCACCACATAAATCATGCGGTATAGCAGCAGGGCGGCAGCCAATGGCGCGGCGCCAAGCTTGTCGGCAAATGCCGCGAGCAGAATCGCTTCGAACACGCCAACACCGCCTGGCACATGGCTGAGTACACCGGCAGCCAGGGCCAGCAGGTACACCAGCAGGAAGGGGCCGAACGGCGGCGCTTCCGGCAGCAGCATATAAAGGACGGTGGCGGCAGCGGCTACGTCCAGCGCGGTGATGATCAGTTGCAGGAACGTCAGGCGCCGGCCCGGCAGGCGCAGGGTACGACGTCCCGCCTTGACCAGCAGGTTGTCTGGATAAGGTTGCTCTGGTAGGCGACGGCGATAAATGCCGATGCACAGCGCGGCGGACAGCAGCAGCACTGCACCGGCAATACCACCGAGCACGCCTTGCGACAGGTGCAGATAGGTCGATGCCGCCGGCAGGTTACTCAGTGTGGCCAGTGCTGCCAGCGGCGGCAGCGCCGTACCAAGGGCCAGGCTGGCGAACACGGTCATGTGCGCCACTTCCGAAGCCCCGATACCGTGGCGTGCATATAAACGGTAGCGCACAGACCCGCCGGAGAGCATCGACAAGCCAATGGCGTTGCCGATGGCAAAGGCAGTGAAGCCACCCAGCGCCAGGGTCTTGGCCGGCAGTTTTACCCCGGCATAGCGTGCGCCGGAGAATTCATAACCCAGCAGAATGATGAAACCGGCGATGGCCGCCGCGAACGCACCCAGCAGGGCGGGTCTGGGCACTTCCAGGATCGAGTCGTGGAGCGCATACAGGTCCAGTTCCAGCAGTAAGTGTCGGCAGGCGATCAGGGCGATTGCGAACAGCAACAGGGTAACGGCCAGCCCGATCGGCTGACGGTATTTGCTCAACAGATCCAGCCAACGCAAGCGGGTGGGTGTGATCGGTTGTGTCGCTGTGACGGTGTCTTGTGGTTCAGACGAGTTGGCGCGCATCAATCACCTCGTGGATTGTGCGCGACAGGATGGAGGTATCCAGCCAAGTTACCAATCCCTATGGACAAAATAATTACAAATATTAACGCGTATCGCCGGGTGCGGCGACTGCGGCCATTGGTCGTAGAGGGTAATGCTTGAGCATTCAGCATAGCTTGCAATGAGATGGACTCTACAAACCGTGTACGGTTTCATGAAAGATGCCATGCCATTGTTTCAGAAGAACTTTTTCGTCAGATACAAAAAAGGCCACTCTTTCGAGTAGCCTTTTTTGATGTTTGGTTGCGGGAGCCGGATTTGAACCGACGACCTTCGGGTTATGAGCCCGACGAGCTACCAGACTGCTCCATCCCGCGTCTGTGGGCGGCATTCTACAGCCCAACGCCGAGGTGTCAACCGTTAATGGGTCGATGGGTCAAATTAGTGTGAATTAGCGTCTTTCACCCCGACCACGTGCGGTAAGTGCGCGACGGACAAAGATTTTTCTGTCTTACAATTTGCGTACACATGCAAAACAAGCACGCACAAAAAAGGCCACTCTTTCGAGTAGCCTTTTTTGATGTTTGGTTGCGGGAGCCGGATTTGAACCGACGACCTTCGGGTTATGAGCCCGACGAGCTACCAGACTGCTCCATCCCGCGTCTGTGTGTCGGCATTCTACAGAGGAACGCGAGTGTGTCAACCTGTGAATCGAAGAAAAGCGCTTGTGGTTCAATCGGTTAGCTCTCCAAGGCAAGCCTTGGAAGGGCGCGAGGCCAGTGTGGCCGAGGGTTTCAGCTCTATTGGCAGGCGAATTTCGATTGAGAAAATAAATTCATCAGTGAAATTTCCTACCGCTGAAGCGGAAGATTCAAACTACTGGTGCTATATACAGGGGTGAATGCGATACTGGCCGCCCGTTGGATTACACCCTCTGTTTATATGACGCAGCGCAAAATCATCCACGTCGACTGTGATTGCTTCTACGCCGCCATCGAGATGCGCGACGATCCGAGCCTGGCACAAAAGCCCCTCGCGGTCGGCGGCTCGGCCGATAGAAGAGGGGTGATCGCCACCTGTAACTATGAGGCGCGGGCTTACGGGGTGCGTTCGGCCATGTCATCGCGCCACGCCTTGAAGCTGTGCCCGGACCTGACCATCGTCAAGCCGCGCATGGATGCCTATAAGGAAGCGTCGAAGGAAATCCAGACGATCTTCCGCGATTACACCGACCTGATCGAGCCGCTGTCGCTGGACGAAGCCTACCTGGACGTCTCTGACAGCCCGCACTTTGGCGGCAGTGCCACGCGCATCGCTCAAGACATTCGTCGCCGGGTCTCCAACCAGCTGCACATCACAGTGTCCGCCGGCGTTGCGCCGAACAAGTTTCTGGCCAAGATCGCCAGCGACTGGAAAAAACCCAACGGCCTGTTTGTGATCACCCCGGATCAGGTCGAAGACTTCGTCTCCCAGTTGCTGGTGAACAAGTTGCACGGCGTTGGCAAGGTGACGGCCGATAAGCTGGCGCGCCTGGGGATTGCAGACTGTCTGCAATTGCGTGAGTGGAACAAGCTGGCGCTGGTGCGTGAATTCGGCAGTTTCGGCGAGCGGCTCTGGAGCCTGGCTCGTGGGATTGATGACCGCGTGGTGCAGAACGACAGCCGTCGGCAATCCATCAGTGTGGAAAATACCTACGACGTGGACTTGCCGGATCTCTCAAGTTGCCTGGCGAAACTGCCCGAGCTGATGGAAACCCTGGCCGGGCGCATGGCGCGCATCGACAGCAGCTATCGCGCGGGCAAGCCGTTCGTCAAAGTGAAGTTTCATGACTTCACCCAAACCACCCTGGAGCAAGCAGGGGCAGGGCGGGATCTGGAGAGTTATCAACAGCTGTTGACCCAGGCGTTCAATCGCGGCGGCAAACCGGTGCGGTTATTGGGGATTGGGGTGCGGTTGCTGGATCTGAGCAGCGGTAACGAACAGCTGCAGTTTCCCTGGTAAAAACCGGGAGCCAAATGTGGGAGCGGGCTTGCTCGCGAAGGCGCCGTGTCAGTCGATACATTCATCACTGATACACCGCTTTCGCGAGCAAGCCCGCTCCCACATTTAGATCTTTACCTGCCCTGAGGTCCTAGCGTGCCCCAGGGTCCGCCACCAACCGCCCCGCATCCTTGGTCAGTGCCTGCACAAACTCCTGCTGCAACTCGGGATCATTGCGGGTCAGTTCGATCAGGCTTTGTTCCAGCTCACTGGCTTCTTCCTCAAGGCCCAACTCCGACAGGCGCTTGACCCGGTGCACCCACTGGTTGACTTCGTCGTCTTCCAGGTCGTCGTAGATCAGGCCATGGGCTTCCAGCAACTTGCCGCGCAGGGTGTTGCTGATCGCCAGGGTGGAGTCTGAGTGCACGTCGTCCTGGCCATCTTCCACGCTGATCTTCAAGGTGGTGACGCGGTTCAGGTCCTGCTCGGCAAACGGGCTGTCCAACAGGTTCAGGCGCAGTACGCCGTCGCGGTCGGTGCTCAGCTCGTGGGTCTGCTTGCCGGCGGTGACCTGTACCGGGCGCTCGCTCCAGGGCAGGCTCGAATACTCCGTGCGCTTGTCACGCTGGACTTCATCGATCCCGGCCAGGTTCTGTTGCGCACGGCCGTGGGATTGCACGTTCATGAACGGGTTGATGCCGTCCACGCCGTAGCTCAGCCAGTCGCGCGTCATGCTGGTCGGCAGGTTGCCGAGGGCGAAGATGTTCGCCACGTTGGCCCCCGCGCCAGCCACCAGGGCGACCGCGCCCAAGGGCATCTCGTAGAGTTTGCGCCAGGGTTGGTAGGGGGTGTAGCGATCGTAACGGCGGGTGACTTCGAATTCAGTGACCTCAAAGGTCTTTTGCTCGTGAATGCGAACCCGGCGTTGCGGCAGTTCCAGCACTTTGGGTTCACCTACATCGATCTGCAGGCTGTGGTCGAGCAATTTGCGCTCGACCCGCTCCTCGTGCTCACTGCGTTGCGACATCTGGTTGGCGCAGCCGCTGACCAGCAGGGCGCCGCACAAGGCGGCGCCCCCCAGGGCTCTGGTGTTTCGCTTGAACATGACTTCTCTTGATCTGGTTTTCAGCGACGAATACGCGCCTGGAGGAAAGACAGCACGTCAGCCACCGGCAACGGTTGGGCTTCGGCTTCGGTCCGGCTCTTGTATTCCAGATTGCCATCGGCCAGGCCGCGGTCACTGACCACGATCCGGTGCGGGATGCCAATCAGTTCCATGTCAGCAAACTTGATGCCCGGGCTGGTTTTCTTGTCGCGGTCATCCAGCAGCACTTCAAAACCGGCGGCCGTCAGTTCGGCATACAGTTTGTCGGTGGCTTCGCGTACTTGCTCGGTTTCGTAGCGCAGCGGTACCAGGGCCACCTGGAATGGGGCCAGGGCGTCACTCCAGATGATGCCTTTCTCGTCGTTGTTCTGTTCGATGGCAGCTGCCACCACACGGGAAACACCAATGCCGTAGCAGCCCATGTCGAGGGTGATCGGCTTGCCGTTCTCGCCCAGCACTTCGCACTTCATCGCCTTGCTGTACTTGTTGCCCAACTGGAAGATGTGCCCGACTTCGATGCCGCGTTTGATTTCCAGGGTGCCCTTGCCATCCGGGCTTGGGTCGCCGGCGACTACGTTACGCAGGTCGGCCACGGTTGGAACTGGCAGGTCACGCTCCCAGTTCACGCCGAAGTAGTGCTTGTCGTCGATGTTGGCGCCAATGCCGAAGTCGCTCATCAGCTCGACCGAGCGGTCGATGATGATCGGCAGCGGCAGGTTCAGCGGGCCGAGCGAACCGGCACCGGCGCCAATCGCGTCGCGCAGTTCGGCATCGGTGGCCATGACCAGCGGGCTGGCCACGCCAGGTTGCTGGGCAGCCTTGATTTCGTTGAGCTCGTGGTCGCCACGGATGACCAGGGCGATCAGCTTGCCTTCTTCTTCGGCGCGCACGATCAGGGTCTTGATGGTCTTTTCAATCGGCAGATTGAATTTTTCCACCAGCGCCGCGATGGTCTTGGTCTCTGGGGTGTCCACCAGGCGCAGCTCTTCGCTTGGCGCCGGGCGGGACGTTTCCCGTGGCACGGCTTCGGCTTTCTCGATGTTCGCCGCGTAGTCGGAACCGTTGCTGAAGACGATATCGTCTTCGCCGGACTCGGCCAGTACGTGGAACTCGTGGGAGCCGGCGCCGCCGATGGAGCCGTTGTCCGCTTCAACCGGGCGGAATTTCAGGCCCAGGCGCGTGAACACGTTGCAGTAGGCCTGGTGCATGCGGTCGTAGGTGACCTGCAAGGAGGCCTGGTCGGCGTGGAAGGAGTAGGCGTCCTTCATGATGAATTCACGGCCGCGCATCAAACCGAAGCGTGGGCGGATTTCATCACGGAATTTGGTCTGGATCTGATACAGGTTCAGCGGCAGCTGCTTGTAGCTGCTCAGCTCGTTGCGCATCAGGTCGGTGATCACTTCTTCATGGGTCGGGCCGGCGCAGAAATCGCGGCCATGACGGTCCTTGAAGCGCAGCAATTCAGGGCCGTACTCTTCCCAGCGCCCGGATTCCTGCCACAACTCAGCCGGTTGCGTGCTCGGCATCAACACTTCCAGAGAGCCGGCGGCGTTCATTTCTTCACGAACGATGGCTTCGACCTTGCGCATCACCTTCAAGCCCATGGGCAGCCAGGTGTACAGGCCCGAGGCCAGTTTGCGGATCATGCCGGCGCGCAGCATCAGCTGATGGCTGATCACAACCGCGTCGGAAGGCGTTTCTTTCTGTGTGGCGAGCAAATATTGACTGGTACGCATGGTAGGCCGTTGTCGGTTGCTTGGACTTGAAATGACTTGGGATTGTACGGGCGGTTGCTGCCGGAGTACAGGCATGAGGTCGCGGGGTGTTGCTGTGGCGACCGGGCTTGTGTAGAGCTGGCTTGCCTGCGACGCGGTGTATCAGTTACGTCGCGCTGATGCTATCGCAGGCAAGCCAGCTCCCACATTGACCGGGGTGAGTCATTCTTCGGTGGGCGGGCTCAACCGAATCCGTCGATTTTCCTGAAACCAGTGCAGGGCAATCAGGAACAGCGTCGGTACGCCCAACAGGCAGGTGATCAGGAAGAAGTTGTGATAGCCGAACTTCTCCACCATCACCCCTGAATAACCGCCAATCAGGCGCGGCAGCAACAGCATGATCGAGCTGAGCAACGCGTATTGGGTGGCGGAGAACTTGAGGTTGGTCAGGCTCGACAGGTAGGCGACAAACGCCGAGGTGGCAAGGCCGGAACTGAAGTTGTCCAGCGAGATGGTGAAGATCAGCATCTGCAGGTCGGGGCCCATGTCCGCAAGCATCACGAACAACAGGTTGGTGCCGGCCGAGGCCACGCCGCCGATAAACAGGATCGGCAGGATTCCGAAGCGCACGATCAGCAAGCCGCCCATGCCGGCGCCGAGCAGGGTCATGATCAGGCCGAAAATCTTGCTCACTCCTGCAATCTGGTCCTTGGTGAAGCCCTGGTCGATGTAGAACACGTTGGCCATCACGCCCATCACCGTGTCCGACATGCGATAGGTGGCGATCAGCCCGAGCAGCAGCAAGGCTTGCCAGCGGTAGCGCAGGATAAAGTCGTTGACCGGCGTCAGCACCGGTGCCAGGCCGCGTCGGCCCATGGTCGACAGGCACAGCGTGGTCAGGATGATATAGAGGATGGCGCGCAGGAAGGCGCGGTCTTCCATCAACAGTTCCCACAGGCTGACGCCGTGGAACAGGACGCTGGCAAAATCGGTGTTGTAGAGCTGGGTGAACATCGCCGGGACGGACACCAGCAACACGATCAGTACAAACACCGAGACCAGCTGATGCACGAAGCTGTAGCGGCCGGCCTGCAACTGCGTGCGCAGTGGCACATTGGGTTCGCGCATGAACAAAGTGGTCAGCAGCGCCGGAATCATCAGCAGGCCGAACAGCACGTAAGTGCCGGTCCACGCCGAGTGCTTATAGTTGAAACCGGTCGAGCCGAAGCCTTCGGCAAAGAACAGTGCACCGGCGGTGGCCAGCAGGGCTGCGATGCGATAACCGGACATGTAACTGGCGGCGAGGGCAGCCTGGCGGCTGTCGTCGGCGATTTCCAGGCGATAGGCGTCTACCGCGATGTCTTGGGTGGCCGAGGCGAAGGCGACGATCACAGCAATCGCAATCAGCCACGACAAGTGCTTCTGCGGGTCGCAAAAACCCATGCCGATCAACCCGAGGATCACCAGCGTCTGGGCCAGCACCAGCCAGGAGCGACGTCGTCCGAGTTTGCCGAGCAGCGGCAAGCGCCATTGGTCGAGCAGCGGTGACCAGACCCATTTGAAGGCATAGGCCAAGCCGATCAGGCTCGCATAACCGATGGTCTCGCGGGCCACACCGGCCTCACGCAACCACACTGAAAGCGTCGAGAACACCAACATGTAAGGCAAGCCGGCGGCGAAACCGAGCAACAACAGCACTAACGTCGAGGGGCTGGCATAGGCGGCGAGCGCGGCGCGCCAGGTTTTACGGGGCATGGGCTGGAGTCTGCCTCAGATTTGCGGAAACAAAGCGCGCACTCTAACCGCTGTGCTCTACCGGGCGCCAGCCATGACGCTGAATATCAACGCGATTGTTCAGGATACTGACACCTTCGCTGCGTAAACGCGCACGTTGCTCGTCACCTGAGGCACTGCCCACTGGCAGACTTATCCGACCACCGGCACCCAGCACTCGGTGCCAGGGCAACCGGGTGTCCTCGGGCAACTGGCTCAGCGTGCGCCCGACCCAGCGGGCCGCGCGGCCCAGCCCGGCCAGGTGCGCCAATTCGCCGTAACTCACCACGCAGCCTTCGGGCACCTGCGCCAAGGTCAGGTACAACGCCGTACGGCGCATTTCTGCTGGGCTTTGCGCAATATCGGCGGGTTGATTCACTGTGGGCATCGTCAGGGTCTTTGTAAGAAACGTCTGTAATGATGGTGTTGAGAATTGAACTCAATATAAATACTTGAGTCAGTCGTAGCTATCTAACACGATAGCGCCCCTTTTTCGCCAACCCTGAGCCCCGAATACGCTTATGTTGTCCAGAACCCTGCTGTGCCTCGCTGTTTTCAGCGCCTCCACGCCCCTGCTCGCTGACACCGTGTGGTTAAAGAACGGTGACCGCCTGACCGGCAAGATCAAAGTCTTCGACGGTGGCAAGTTGCTGATTCAGACCAGCTACGCAGGGGCCATCCCGGTGGATTGGAAGCAGGTGAAAACCCTGGAAAGTGACCAGGAGCTACTGGTCAAGCAGGACGCGTACAGCGGTGAGAAGGCCAAATCCCTGAAAGCTGCGGATGACGGCAAGGTGGTGCTGGCCAATGGCGAGGCGCCCAAAACCGTAGAACTGGCCAGCATCCAGCAAATCCTCAAGCCCAAGCCGGTCATCGAAGACCTGGTGTGGAAGGGCAATGTCGACCTGGCGCTGGACTACAAGCGTGCCGACAAAGACACCAACGACTACGACGTGGACTTCAAGACCACGGCCCGTCACGGCCAGTGGCGCCATACCGCGCAGGGCGAATACAACCGCGAGTTTCAGGACGACGTCACCACCACCGACAACTGGGCGCTGGAATATGACCTGGACCGTTTCATCACCGAACATTGGTTTTGGCAAGGCCGCCTGACCTACAAGCGCGACAAGGTTGAAGACTTGTCCCGCCAGCGCACGGTCGGTACCGGCCCTGGCTACCAGTTCTGGGACGATGAACTGGGCGCGTTCTCCCTCGGTTCGCTGGTTAACCGCACCGATTACGAATATGCCGACGGCGGCAAATCCAATTTCTACTCGCTGGCCATGAAGTGGAACTACAACCGCTACCTGGTGGGCAAGACCGTGGAGTTCTTCACCAACGGCGAAGTGGGCAAGCCGCTTGCCGGGCCGTCCGATTACTCCCTCGATGCGCAAATGGGCCTGCGTTACAAGGTCACCGAATGGGCGTCCCTCAACCTCAAGGCTGAACGCGACATCATCAGTGGCGAATCGCAAAGCAGCCTGAGCAAGACCCGTTACACCGCAGGGTTCGGTGTAGCCTGGTAAGTGCACTCTGGCAACCTGCGCGGATATTGATTACCTTGTGTTGAGATCCATTCCCATATGCTGTGGGCGGCGGAATACCCGAGGAGTCATACGTTGAGCGCGCACGTTGCCAAGAACGCCCGAGAGCTGTTGCTCAAGGAATACCGTGGGGCTCTCTCCACATTGTCCAAAGCCATGCCCGGGTTTCCCTTCGGCTCGGTCGTGCCGTATTGCCTCGACGAGCAGGGTCGCCCGCTGATCCTGATCAGCCGTATCGCCCAGCACACCCATAACCTGCAGAAAGACCCCAAGTGCTCGCTGCTGGTGGGTGAGCGCGAGGCCGATGACGTGCAGGCAGTGGGGCGCCTGACCTACCTGGCTGAAGCCGAGAAACTGGAAGACGCTGCTGCCATTGAAGCGGCTGCCGAGCGTTATTACCGTTACTTCCCCGATTCGGCCAACTACCACAAGGCTCACGATTTCGACTTCTGGGTACTTAAGCCGGTGCGTCACCGCTATATAGGCGGGTTTGGTGCGATCCACTGGGTTGACCACCTGACACTGGCCAACCCGTTTGCAGGCAAGGCCGAGCGCAGCATGGTCGAGCACATGAACGCCGACCACACCAAGGCCATTGCCCATTACGTCGCGCTGACCGGCTTGCCGACCTTTGAACCCGCGCAATTGGCCGGTATCGACAGCGAAGGCATGCACCTGCGCATTGGCCAGTCGCTGCATTGGTTGCCGTTCGCGACGCCTTGCAACACTCCGACACAAGTACGCGAAGCCCTGGTTTCATTGGCTCACGCTGAGGTCTGGCCGAAAAAAGAGCCTGCCAACGCTTGAATTCACGAAATGGCGACGTCATCTAAGGTGGACTGGCAAGGCATTCTTGCGTTGAGGAACCATTTGATGCGCCCTTTTTTATTGCTCTTTCTGCTGTTCCCGGTGCTGGAGCTGTTCGTATTCGTTCAAGTCAGCAGTGCAATCGGGTTTTTCCCGGCACTGTTATTGATCATTCTCGGCTCGATGCTCGGCGTTCTGGTGCTGCGCGTCGCCGGCTTGGCCACAGCGTTGCGTGCGCGTGAAAGCCTGAACCGCGGCGAACTGCCCGCTCAAACCATGCTGGAAGGCCTGATGATGGCCCTGGCCGGTGGCCTGTTGATCCTGCCGGGTTTTATCAGCGACGTGGTCGGCCTGGTGATGTTGCTGCCGGTCACTCGCAAGCTGCTGGCTGGCAAGATGCGCCAGCGCGCCGAAGAAGCGGCGATTCGCCAGCGTGCGTTCGCCGATGACCTGCAACCCCGTGGTGGCCCGGCTCCGCGCCCGCCGTTGGGACGCGAGGGCGATGTGATCGAAGGCGAATTCGAACACCGCGACAGCAAATAACCGCTTTATTGGCACGGCACCTTCGGGTGCCGTGTTGCTTTTGTGCGTCGGCAAGCATAAAAAATTTCCGCCGCGGCCCCTTGTAATAAGCTTATGCGCCCTTATGTAACGGTCACCGCAAGGTTTCTGGTGGCGACACCAGACAGACTTCCGCGTCTTGCTTGGCGAGGCGCGACCGGCACAGCCGGAATACAACCCGCCGGTACCGATACCGGCCGATGAAAAACACAATTAGGAGAGATCGACAATGAGCAAGCTTCGTCCTCTGCACGACCGCGTCGTTATCCGTCGCAGCGAAGAAGAAAAGAAAACCGCTGGCGGTATCGTTCTGCCAGGTTCGGCTGCTGAAAAAGCCAACCACGGTGTGATCGTCGCTGCAGGCCCAGGCAAGACTCTGGAAAACGGTGAAGTGCGTGCGCTGGCCGTTAAAGTCGGTGACAAGGTTGTTTTCGGCCCTTACTCCGGCAGCAACACTGTGAAAGTTGACGGCGAAGACCTGCTGGTAATGGCTGAGAACGAAATTCTCGCTGTACTGGAAGGCTGATTTTCCCGCTCATTTTTCCGTTACTCCAAAGAATTTAAGGAATATCGATCATGGCTGCTAAAGAAGTTAAATTCGGCGATTCCGCCCGCAAAAAAATGCTCACCGGTGTCAACGTCCTGGCTGACGCAGTAAAAGCGACCCTGGGCCCTAAAGGCCGTAACGTGATCATCGAGAAGAGCTTCGGCGCTCCGACCATCACCAAGGACGGCGTTTCGGTAGCAAAAGAAATCGAACTGGAAGACCGTTTCGAGAACATGGGCGCGCAGCTGGTCAAAGACGTTGCCTCCCGTGCCAACGATGACGCAGGCGACGGCACCACCACCGCTACCGTTCTGGCTCAAGCTATCGTCAACGAAGGCTACAAAGCCGTCGCTGCCGGCATGAACCCGATGGACCTCAAGCGCGGCATCGACAAGGCGACCATCGCTGTTGTTGCTGAGCTGAAAAACCTGTCCAAGCCATGCGCTGACACCAAGGCTATCGCTCAGGTCGGTACCATCTCCGCCAACTCCGACAGCTCCATCGGCGACATCATTGCCGAAGCCATGGAAAAAGTCGGTAAAGAAGGCGTGATCACCGTTGAAGAAGGCACTGGCCTGGAAAACGAACTGTCGGTTGTAGAAGGCATGCAGTTCGACCGTGGCTACCTGTCCCCGTACTTCGTCAACAAGCCAGAAACCATGGTTGCCGAGCTGGACAGCCCGCTGATCCTGCTGGTCGACAAAAAGATTTCCAACATCCGTGAAATGCTGCCAGTGCTGGAAGCCGTTGCCAAAGCCGGCCGCCCACTGCTGATCGTTTCCGAAGACGTTGAAGGCGAAGCCCTGGCGACGCTGGTCGTGAACAACATGCGTGGCATCGTTAAAGTCGCAGCCGTCAAGGCTCCAGGCTTCGGCGACCGTCGCAAGGCCATGCTGCAGGACATCGCTGTTCTGACTGGCGGTACCGTCATCTCCGAAGAGATCGGCCTGAGCCTGGAAAGCGCCACCCTGGAAAACCTGGGTAGCGCCAAGCGCGTGACCATCTCCAAGGAAAACACCATCATCGTTGACGGTGCTGGCGTAGACCAGGACATCCAGGCTCGCATCACTCAGATCCGTGCCCAGGTTGCCGAAACTTCCTCGGACTACGACCGTGAAAAACTGCAAGAGCGTCTGGCCAAGCTGTCCGGCGGCGTTGCAGTGATCAAGGTTGGCGCTGGTTCCGAAGTTGAAATGAAAGAGAAGAAAGCCCGCGTTGAAGACGCCCTGCACGCAACCCGTGCAGCCGTTGAAGAAGGCGTGGTACCTGGCGGTGGCGTTGCGCTGATCCGTGCTCTGGAAGCTTTGGTTGACCTTAAAGGCGACAACGCTGACCAGAACGTGGGCATCGCTGTACTGCGTCGTGCCGTTGAAGCGCCACTGCGTCAGATCGCTGCCAACTCCGGCGACGAGCCGAGCGTTGTGGTCAACGAAGTCAAGAACGGCAAAGGTAACTACGGTTACAACGCTGCAACTGGCGTCTACGGCGACATGATCGAAATGGGCATCCTGGACCCTACCAAGGTGACCCGTTCGGCATTGCAGGCAGCGGCCTCCATCGGCGGTCTGATCCTGACCACCGAAGCTGCGATCGCTGATGCACCGAAGAAAGAAGGCTCGGCTGGCGGCGGTATGCCAGACATGGGCGGCATGGGTGGCATGGGCGGCATGATGTAAGCCAGCCTTACCCGGCACCTGAAAAACCCCGCCTGCAGTGATGCAGGCGGGGTTTTTTATGCGCGGTATTTGCCGCCGGCACGCCGGTCAGCGTGTGCTCACCTGCGGGATGACTTCCTTGGGTGCCTTCCAGCTCAGCAATTGTTGCTTGAAGCCGTAGCTCGCGCCTTGGTAGTAGGTGATTGCGCGCTGGATCAACGGGTCGTCACTGCCCACACGCAACTCCTGGCTCTCACCCAGCGCCTGGTCATGGCGACGCAGGCCCTGGCGCGGGCTGAGGATCGCCAGGTCATTGCCGTCAAACAGCCCGAGGTGTTGGTAATTGCCGATGACGACACGCGGCGGCAGCGGATTGTCCTGCAACAGGTTGCGGCCGAAGAAGGTCGACTCGTAGCTCAGGTTGATCAGGCCCAGCAAGGTGGGTGCCAGGTCGATCTGGCTGGCCAGTTGTGCGGTTTCACGCGCTTCAATCAGCTTGGGTGCATAGATGAACAGCGGGATCTGGTAGTTGGCGACAGGCAGGTCTTCTTTGCCTGCGCTGCCGGCGGTGTGGTCGGCGACAAACACGAAGATTGTGTTATCGAACCAGGGTTTCTGGCGTGCCGCATTGAGGAACTCGCCGATGGCGTGGTCGGTGTATTTCACCGCGCCGTCACGGCCATTGCCGGACTTGATATCAATGCGCCCTTCCGGATAGGTGTAGGGGCGATGATTGGAGGTTGTCATCAGTTGCAGCAAAAAGGGTTGCTGTTTGGCGTAATCGGCGTCGGCCAGCTTCAGGGTTTGCCGGTAGAGGTCTTCGTCGGCCATGCCCCACGCGTTTTTGAACGAGATTTCTGATTCGGCCACGCTGCTCTGGTCCACCACCCGGTAACCGTTGCCACTGAAAAACGCGTTCATATTGTCGAAGTAACCACGCCCGCCGTAGACAAATACGCTGTCGTAGCCGATGGCACTGAGGTGTTGGCCGAGGCTGGCGAAACCGCTTTCACGCCCGATACGTTTGACAATCGAACGGCCTGGCGTCGGGGGAATCGCCAGCGTGATCGCCTCCAGGCCACGGTCTGTACGGGTGCCGGTGGCATAAAAGTTACTGAAGTACAGGCTTTGTTTGCGCAAGGCGTCCAGATTGGGCGTGAGGTTGCGCCCATCGCCGTTGCTGCCCATGTACTTGGCGCTGAAGCTTTCGATGGTCACCAGCACGATGTTGGGTTTGCGCAATGTGCCGGGGTTGGTGATTGCCCTGCGTATGTCCAGCGGGTCAGTGCCGACGAAGCGCGCATTGGGCTCACTGAGCTCGGCGCGCAATTGCCTGGCGACGACGTCGTCAGGCAGGCTTTTGTAGAACTGTGTGTAATCGAGCTCGTTATTTCGGAACGCGGCGAAAAACTGATACGGGCCATTGCTGGCCAATTCATTGTTGTAAGCGTTACCGCCCTGGGCGCGTGGGCTGTCCTGGCTGATCAATTGCAGGCTGAGCCCGGCGGCGATCAATAAGCCCAAGGCATTCAGCAGGCGGCCACGCATGGGCGGCAGAGGCGCGCGCATCGCCGCGTTGAACGGCTTGCGCAGGGCCAGGCTCAACACAATCGCCAACATCGCCAGCAAACTGAGCAGCTTGCCGATCGGGTAGGACTCCAACAGGTTGTTCAATACCTCATTGGAGTACACCAGGTAATCGACGGCGATAAAGTTGAAGCGCACGCCAAACTCATCCCAGAACAGCCACTCCGCAACCGAGGTGAACAGCATCGCGAACAGGCTGACTGTCAGCACGGCCTGCAGGAACCAGCGATGGCCGCGGCGATGCCACAGTGCGGGGGGGCACAGCAGCAAGTACAGGCCCAGCGGCAGGGCGGCGTAGGTGAGAAAGCCCAGGTCGTAGAGCAAGCCGACGCCAAACACCGGCAGCAGGTTGCCACCGACTTCGTCCAGGTGCGTGACGAGCAGCACACCGCGGGTGATCAGGAAAATAACCAGCCAGGTGCCGGTGACGAGCAGCAGAAAGCGCATAGGCGCTGTTTTGAGAAACCCCATGTCTATGTTCCTTATATCGATGGGCGGTGATCTTCGGCCTGACACTGTAGTCAGTTTGTGAAGCTATAGTGAAAAACTTGTTGGTTTATCTTATTGGTTGAAAACCTTTATCGACACGGCTCTGAGGTCTATCCCTGAGCCACACTTGGCCTTAAGCTGCGCGAGCCAACACGGCCGTTACCGCGTACGGAGACACTGCCCATGCGAATTTTATTGGTTGAAGACAACCGCGATATTCTGGCCAACCTGGCCGATTACCTGGGGCTAAAGGGCTACACCGTGGACTGTGCGCAGGACGGTTTGTCGGGCCTGCACCTGGCCGCTACCGAGCATTACGACTTGATCGTGCTCGACATCATGCTGCCTGGCATCGATGGCTACACGTTGTGCAAACGCCTGCGTGAAGACGCCCGTCGCGACACGCCGGTGATCATGCTCACCGCCCGCGACCAGTTGGATGACCGGCTGCAGGGCTTCAAGTCCGGCGCCGATGATTACTTGCTCAAGCCGTTCGCCCTGTCGGAGTTGGCCGCCCGCATTGAAGCCGTTCTGCGCCGTGCCCAGGGTGGCGGCCGCCGCGCCCTGCAAGTCGGCGACTTGAACTATGACCTCGATACCCTGGAAGTGACCCGCGAGGGGCGCCTGCTCAAACTCAACCCCGTGGGCCTGAAGTTGCTCGCGGTGTTGATGCAAAAAAGCCCGCATGTGCTGCGTCGCGAAATTCTCGAGGAAGCCTTGTGGGGCGATGACTGCCCGGACAGCGACAGCCTGCGCAGCCACGTCCACCAATTGCGCCAAGTGATCGATAAACCCTTCGCCAAGCCGCTGCTGCAAACCGTGCACGGTGTGGGTTATCGCCTGGCCGAGGGTCGTGATGGAGTTTAAGCAAAGCCTTGCCCAGCGGATCATTATCGCCTTTGCCTTGATGAGTGCGTTGGTCGCGGGGGCGTTCGCCATGGGCATCGTTGCGACCGTGCACCTGGTAGAAGAAAAACTGATTTCGGCGGGCTTGGGCGGCGACCTGCAACGGCTGTTGTTGATGGACAGCGTCGAGGACTGGAGCCACCGGCCGGAGCCCGATCAGCTGTTCTATTTCAGTGGCGGGCGCGGGGATTTCGAGCTGCCCAAGGATTTGCGGCACCTGGAACCCGGCTTTCATGAGGTGTTCCGCGAGGCGCTGTCTTACCACGCCATGGTCGAAGTGGTGGATGGACGTCGGTATGTGCTGCTGCAGGACCAGAGCGACTTCGAGGAGCGCGAGCGGGTTTTATTTGCCGTGGTGCTGGTGGGCTTCGTGCTCAGCCTGGCGCTGGCGGTGTTCCTCGGTTGGGTGTTGGCGCGCAAAGTGATGGCGCCGGTGGTGCGGCTCGCTCGCCAGGTGCGTCATCGCGACCAGTTGCTGGGCCTGGCGCCACCGCTGGCACCCGATTATGCGGCGGATGAAGTCGGCGAACTGGCCGTGGCCTTCGATGCCACGCTGGGGCGTTTGCGTCAGGCGTTATCACGCGAGCAGTTGTTTACCAGTGACGTCAGCCATGAATTGCGCACGCCTTTGATGGTGCTGGCCAGTTCCTGCGAACTGCTGCTGGAAAACCCGGCGATCGATCAGCGCGGCCGCAATCAGGTTGAGCGCATCGCGCGTGCCTGCGAAGAAATGCGCGAGCTGGTGCAAACCTTCCTGATGCTGGCCCGTGCCGAACACGATGAAGCCGCCATGTCGCCGCAGGTCACGCTGGCGCAGGTGGCGGACGATTTGCTCGGCATCTGGCGCGAGCCGATCGAGCGCAAAGGCCTGGCGTTGATCTACCAGCCAGGCAACCCTTCGGACGCGCGCTACAACACTACTTTTCTCCACGCCGTTATGGGCAACCTGTTGCGCAATGCCCTGCATTACACCGAGCAGGGCTTCATTCGCCTGACCCTCGAACCCAGCGGTTTTGTGGTGGAGGACACCGGTGTGGGGATTCCCGAAGACAAGCGTGAGGCGATGTTCGAGCCGTTCGTGCGTGGCAGCGAAAAGCGCGGCGAAGGGCTTGGCCTGGGTTTGTCGCTGGTGCAGCGTATCTGTGAGAACCAGGGGTGGACGGTCAGCCTCAGCACGATGGAACCCAACGGCTGTCGTTTTCACGTGCAGTTGAGTCAGGTCAAGCCCTGACACTTGCCCCTGCCGTTATCCTGCCAGACATCCCCGTAAATCGGCGAAGATGGCCCCATGCTATTGCTTGTGTCTGTAAAGTCTTGAAATGTATGAGATTGGACAGGACAAGTTTTTCACAACGGGTTGACCTGTTGATCACAGTTCGCTGCATAAGGTTGTAGGCATCAGTTACCGGAGATCCGTTGATGTCTACCCCGATCAAGCTCGATTTTTCTGAAAAGTACGACGATCAGCACGCGCAAAATTATTTGCTCAAGCATCAGGACAATCTGGCTCGCCGGTTGTCCCACAAGCGCGACGAGCAATTGGCGCGGGGTGCGCTGGCCATGGCCGGCGAACCTGGCCTGGTGCTGGACCTGCCGTGCGGCGCCGGGCGCTTCTGGCCGCTGTTGGCTGAGAAACCCAACCGTGTGATTATCGGGGCCGATAATTCAGCGTCGATGCTCAAGGTCGCGACCGTTGCTCAGCCAGCGGACGTGGTGAAACGGGTACGACCCTTGCAGACGTCTGCCTTTGATATCGATTTACCGGATAACTCGGTCGACAGTATTTTCTGCATGCGCTTGCTGCACCACATTGGTGATCCGGCGCACAGGATGACAATACTGCGAGAATTTCAGCGGGTTACCCGCGACAGCGTGATTATTTCGCTGTGGGTGGATGGCAATTTCAAGGCCTGGAAACGCAAACGCGCCGAAGTGAAACGTCGCAACAAAGGTGAGCAAGAAGGTTACCAAAACCGGTTTGTGTTACCGGCTGCTACTGTCGAGGCAGAGTTTGAGCAGGCCGGTTTCCGTGTTCAGGAATCCCTGGACTTCATACCGCTCTACGCCATGTGGCGAGTATATGTATTGCGTAAGAGGTAACAGGATGGCAGTTGAGTGCGTAGTAGGCAGTCATGTAGCTCCCGAGGAACGATTCGATTTTTTTTGGCGCCTGCAGGGCGAGTGGGTTGAAGAACCCAATCGTCGACGTGGCGGTGAAAGTGGTGTGCAACGCGTGATGAGCCCCAACGGCCGCTTGCTTTACAGCAAACGCCAGACCGGTCACATCTATCGCAGCTGGCTTCACCCGTTTGGGCGCCCGACCGTACTGCGTGAGCGTGATGCCCTCAGGGGTTGCGTTCATTGAATGTACGCGTGCCGGAGCTGGTGTTCTGCGAGGCACGTCGCGACCCTGAACATCAATGGAAAGCGTTGTTGGTGACTGCGTCGCTCGACGGTTTTGACGAAATCGAAAACTGGTACGCCGCCGGTGGTCGTGAGCAATACGGTGAGGCGGTGCATGAGCGCTTGCTCAAAGAATTGGCGGGCACCCTGGCACGTATGCACAAAGGCCGCTGGCAGCATGGCTGCCTGTACATCAAGCACGTGTTCGTACGCGTAACCGGCGAAGGCGACTCGGCCAAAGTAGAAGTGGCGTTGCTGGATTTTGAAAAATGCCGACAGCGTTTGACCGCTTATCGGGCGGCGTCCCATGACATGCTGCAACTGCGGCGCCATTCGTCGTGGAACGATACCGACTGGAAAAAACTCAGCTACTTTTACGAGACGGCGTTTGGCAGCGCTATCAAGGGTTTAACCAGATGAAGCTAGAAATAGCACGAGGTTTGTTCCTGGTCGGCGCGTTGGGCATTTCAGCCCTGGCACTGGCTGCCTGGGAGCTGCCTCGGACACAAGTGCTCAGTGCGGTGCACGGGGGCGGGCAATGTCCGTTACCGCGCATCGCCAAGGCGAATGTGGCGGTCAAGCCTGATCATGAGTTGTTGTTGTTCATGTTCGGGATGTCTCAGGGCATGAGGCCGCAGAGCTGAATACAGCGTTGAACAGATTCAACCCCCCAAAAAAGGCCTTGCGATGCGAGGCCTTTTTTTTGGCTGTTGATTTGGGGCCCGGCACCTGTCCGTTACGCAGTCACGGACAGGTGCCGATTTCAAATCACGTGCAGATGGTTATCCCAAAACCCGGACGGCAGCTCCAACGGCTTAGCCACCAACTGCTTTTGGCGGCAGTCGTAGAAGCGGCAGCGTCCCTGGCCTGAAGTCACCACAAACCCGTCCGCTACCGCACCCACGCCGGCGCAGTCGGGCAAAGGCCCATCCAGGCGCAGTTCGCCGCTGTCCATGTCCCAGATAAAAAAGCGATTGCCCCGTGGCGCCGTCAGCGCGACCAGGCGTAACTCACTGTGCACTGCGACGCTGGCGGTGTAATGCCCCATCGCCTGCAGTTGCTCATCCGCCACCGGGAACGCCACAAACGGCTGCCCCGGTCGCTTGATCGCTAGCAACTCGGACCTTTCCTGAGACGGCCCCATGAACTGCTGCCCCGTGAGAATAGTGCCGTCGCCGGCAATCCCCATATGACGCACGCTGTTCATCTGCTGGGCCAGGGTTTCCTTGCTGATCAACCGGCCATCGCGATGCATCAATACCAGGCTCGGTTCCATCGCATTGAGGTTCATCTCAACCCGGCTTTCCGCCTCGGTGCGAATCCCGCCGTTGGCCACCACCAGGGTTTCTCCGTCGGGCATCCACGAGACCTGGTGCGGCCCGATACCGTGGGTGGACATCTCGCCGCTGTGCACCAGCCGTTCGCCTTCGAACTTATACACACCCAGCAACCCACGGCCCGGGTCGGACGTGTCGTTCTCGGTGGCATACAACCAGTCGCCGCTCTTGTGGATCACCGCATGCCCATAGAAATGGCGATTAGCATTCGACGTGATGGTCTGCAGCAGCGCGCCATCACGCAGGTTGATCAGGTAACTCTCAGTGCCCGGGCGACGGGCCACAAACAGTGCAATTGGCAGCGTCGGGTGGTTGATGATGTCGTGGCAACGCTGGCCAACCTGGGTGGCAAACACCTGTTTGCCGTCCAGGTGATAACCCACGGCGTAGTGCTTGCCGTCCGCATCATCCCGTGCAGACAGCAGCAGCGGGCTGTTCGAGCCCTTCTGCTTGAACAGCGTCCAACCGCCCAACGTGAGCGCGCTGAGCAGCACGCTGCCCACCGCCAAAGCCTGTCGCCTGAGCATCATCAGTCACCATCGTTGGCGTTAAAGCCCAGTTGGATGCCCAGCGCTTTGGCCAGCTCACCTTCGTGCAGGCGGTGGACCACGTTGAGGCTGTCGTAAATGTCGTTGAGCTGCTGGCGGCCGGCGTCGTCGGCCAACATTTCATTGAGCGTGCGCTGATTGCTGGCGAACAGCTTCAAAGACGCGGCGTAGGCGGCGTCGATCTTGTCGGCCAACGGCTTCTGCTCCGACGGCAACAAGCCACGCAGGCCTTTGTTGTCGACGCCAGCCCACACGGTCTGGGCCGCAGCCAGGCTGGCTTCCAGGCTTTGCAGGGACGACTGGCTGCGCCACGCATCGGCCTGGAACGGTTGCGGGATGCCCTTGGTCTGGCGACCCATCGGCGTGCCGAGTTTTTTCTTCAGCGTGTCCAGCGCAGTGACTTGCACGCGCAGCAGGTCAGCGATGGCTTCGTGGGAATCGGCGTAGCGCTGGTTGGGGAACTTGGTCATCTGCGCGAGCATGCCGTCGGTGCTGTTCCAGCTCGCCAGGATCTCTTCAGCCAAGGCTTTCTGGCGCTCGCCGATGGCGACCAGCAGCGGGCAGTAACGGGCTTTCTGCGCTTCGTCGGCGACGTCGGTCTTGGCGTCGTAGAGGATGTATTCGTAGGCCGACAGGCCTTGTACCACCACGCTGGACTTGGCCAGGGCCGCGCCGTCGATCTGCGGCTGGGCGGTGACCAGTTGTTCGACTTGGCGGCCGACCAGGTTTTTCTTGTCCGGCCAGAACTGCACTTGCCACGAACGGTTGCCCTCGGCCAGCGGGCCGATCAGCAGCGGTTGCAGCTCGGCCCAGGCTTTTTGCGCGTGGAGGAAGTCGGCGCGGGCGGTCTCCAGGCTTTCTTTGCCCTGGCAGTAGGCGAGGGCGCTGACGGCCAGTTGGCGGTCGGCTTCAACCCAACGGCTGTAGGTCGGCAGGATCACTTGCTTGGCGATGGCCGCCGAGGTCACCGCTTGCGGGTCCTGCGGCGAGCAGGCGCCAAGGGCGAGGGCGGCCAGGCTTGTGAACAACAACTTGGGACGAAACATGTCGAGCTCCCTTCTGTAAGTGCGGCAAAGCTTATAAAGAATTCAGGAACGCCAGCAACGCGGCACGCTGCTCGGCATTAAAGGACAGCACATGCTGCTGCGCCGCGTGTGCTTCACCGCCATGCCACAGCACGGCTTCGAGCAGATTGCGGGCGCGGCCATCATGCAAAAACTGGGTGTGGCCACTGACGGTCTGTGTCAGGCCAATGCCCCACAACGGCGGCGTGCGCCAGTCGCGGCCACCGGCCTTGAATTCGCTGCGGTTGTCGGCAAGGCCTTCGCCCATGTCGTGCAACAGCAGGTCGCTGTAGGGGCGAATCACTTGGTTGGCCAGTTCGGGTTCGGCGGCGGCTGCGGCCGTGGTGAACGTGGGTTTGTGACAGCCCTGGCAACCGGCCTGGTAGAACAGGTTTTTCCCGGCCAGCACCTGCGGCGTGTTGACGCCACGGCGCACCGGCACGGCGAGGTTGCGGGTGTAGAACAGCACCAGGCGCAGGATGTTATCGCTGACTTCCGGCTCGCCATCGGGGCCATTGCCGTTGGGGGCCTGTTTGCAGGCGACCTGGGCGTCGGTGCAGTCATCAAAGGGTCTCAGGGACGTGGTGAGGCCCATATCACCAGAAAACGCGTGAACATTTTGTTGATTGAGGTTGGGTTGCCCGGCTTTCCAGCCAAAGCGCCCGAGCACGGTTTTCTGCTGGGCGTCATCCCAGACCCAATTGGCGCGGCCGACGAGGGCTTCTTTGTCGGCCGTTTTCGGGTCGGTGTTGCGCAACACATCGGCGTCGCTGATGGCTTCGAGCAAGCCCAGGCCGATCATGGGCGGGGCGACGCGCGCCGAGAAAAGTGTATCCGGATGCATCGGGCCGTAGCCGAGCTGGGTGATGTGCAGGTCGGGCTTGCGCAGCTCGACCACGGTGCCGTCCTTGAACGTCACGTTGACCGCTGTGTAATCCACGCGCACCTTGCCTTCCGGCGCCACGCCCGGCACGGCCATGTCCTGCAATTGCCCGCCGTAGACCGGCTCGGGCACTACGCCGAGCTGCTCGATGATTTTGGCGTAGGGCGCCGGCTCTGTCATCGGCACGGGAATCGACAGACGCACCAGCATCGACACCGCATTGGGCGCGTCGGGCAGCGGTGGGTGACCCCGGCCGTCCTTGATGTGGCAGTTCTGGCAGGCGTTGGTATTGAACAGCGGGCCCAGGCCGTCGCGCGCGGTGGTGGTGGACGGCGCGATCACCCACGGGCTGCGAAAGAAGCTGTTGCCGACGCTGAAGTCCAGGCGACGGGTCGGTGCCAGGTTGGCCGAGGGCAGGGAAAAGGCGTTCTGGTCGCGCTTGTTCACCGTCGTCGCGCCGCCGGCTCGCGCTTCACCAGGTTCGGCTTTGGTGAAACGTGGGGCGTCATCGCAGGCGGTCAGGCTCAAGGCCATCAACGCTGCGGACAGGCGAAAAAGCGAACGGAACATCAAGTTTCCTGAAGCAATGGCCAAAATTAGGCCGCAAAGTCTAACAGGGCGGGGCTCAATGAATAAGAGCAATTATCGTTTGGTCGAATCCGATTCATTCCCGCTAGAATGGCCGCACATTTTTCTCTGGAGGTGGCCAATGCAGGCTCTCGACGCTTTGCTCAACCGTGTTTCCGTGCCGCGTTTGCTGGAACCGGCACCGACCCAGGAGCAGCGCGATGTGCTGTTCGCCGCCGCCATGCGTGCGCCGGACCACGGCCAGTTGCGCCCATGGCGTTTTCTCACCGTCGAAGGCGCGGCCCGTGAGCAGATGGGCACGCTGCTCGCCGAAGCGGCGCGCCTGCAGGACGCCGACGCGCCGCAAGCCGCCATCGACAAAGCCCAGAACGGCCCACTGCGCGCGCCGTTGGTGGTGGTGGTGATTGCCCGCCTGCAAGAACACTTCAAGGTGCCAAAATCCGAGCAACTGCTGGCGGCTGCGTGTGCGGCCCACGGTATTCTGCTGGCGGCTTATGCACAGGGCATTGGTGCCGTGTGGCGCACCGGGGAATTGTCTTACTCGCCTCACGTCGCCAAAGGCCTGGGGCTGACGGCGGATGAGGAAGTGATTGGCTTCCTTTATCTGGGCACGCCGCAGAACCCGCCGCGTGTTGCGCCGAAGGAAGATGTGGCGGCGTTTGTTCAGGCCTGGACTGGCCTTTAAACCTCTGCAGTTCTGCTCTTTGTGGGAGCTGGCTTGCCTGCGATAGCGGTGTGTCAGCCATAAAGGTATGGACTGACCCACCGCCATCGCGGGCAAGCCCGGCTCCCACAGAGACCTCTATCGGTTTCAGCAGTGGTGTTACACCTTGAACTGATCCATCAACTTCATCTGCTGGCTGGCCAAGGCATTCAGTTGACTGCTGATGGCCGCCGACTCGGTGGCCTGGCCAGTGAGGGTTTCGGTCACGGTGCGAATTGCCGAGACATTGCGGTTGACCTCTTCGGCCACGGCGCTCTGCTGCTCGGCGGCGCTGGCGATTTGCAGGTTCATGTCGCTGATGACTGTGACCGCGTCGCTGATCTTGCCTAGCGCCTGCACGGCCTGATGGATCTGCCCGGCATTGCTCTGGGCCTGATGCTGGCTGGAATGCATGGTTGCCACCACGCCACGGGTGCCGCTCTGGATGCGCTCGATCACCAGGCGAATTTCTTCCACCGAATCCTGTGTGCGTTTGGCCAGGTTGCGCACTTCGTCGGCCACCACCGCAAACCCACGCCCGCTTTCCCCGGCGCGCGCCGCTTCGATGGCGGCGTTGAGGGCCAGCAGGTTGGTCTGCTCGGCAATGCTGCGGATCACTTCCAGCACCGAACCGATCTGCTCGCTGTTCACCGCCAAGGCCTCGACCTCGCTCACTGCCTTGCTGACTTCTTCGGCGAGGGTGGTGATGTCGCGGGTGCTCTGCTCAATGATCGACATGCCCTCACGCGCTGACTGGTCCGCGCCGCGTGCCGCGCTGGCTGCGTTGGACGCGCTGTTGGCCACGTCGTGGGCGGTGGCGCTCATTTCATTGGACGCCGTGGCAACCTGGTCGATTTCGCGGAACTGCACCTGCATGCCTTCGCTGGTCTGGCGCGCGATGGCTGATGACTGATCAGCCGTGCCGCGTGCTTCGGTGATGCTTTGTTTGATCTGCGCGATGGTCGGTTGCAGCTTGTCGAGAAAGCGGTTGAACCAGTTCGCCAGCTCGCCCAGTTCATCTTTTTTAGCGTAAGTCAGGCGCTGGGTAAGATCGCCTTCGCCGCTGGCGATGTTCTTGAGCATTGCGGCCACGGTGTTGATCGGGCGGGTTACGCCGGTGGCGGTCAGCCAGATCAGCACCAGGCCCAGCAATGCGGCGGCGGCGCCGACCAGCAAGGCCTTGAGCGTGCCGGCTTCCTGGGCGTTGTCGAGGACGCCTTGCAGTTTCAAGGTGTCAGCCAGCATCACGTTCTTGGGCAGTTTGATCACGATGCCCCAGGACTTGGCGTCGGCAATCGGCTTGACCGGGTACACGGCGCGGATCGTGTCGTCTTGCTCGCGGATCGTGCGCGTGTCGTTGGCCAGCAATTGCACAATCTCTTTGCCCTCGGCGCCCAGGGTGTCGATCAGGTTTTTGCCGACCCGCGCCGGCTCGCCGCTGTAGGCCGCGATCAAGCCGGTGCTGGAGAGAATCTCCAGGTGCGCGGCGCCGTCGAAGAGTTCTTTTTGTGCTGCGTCGGTCACCGCCTGCAGGGTGTTGAGGGCCAGGTCCACGCCGACCACGCCGATGACCTTGCCGTCGACGATCAACGGCAGCGAGAGGGTGGTCATCAGCACCTGCTTGCCGGCCACGTCGTCGGAGTACGGGTCAAGCAGGCAAACAGTGCGCGTGTCCCGTGGGCAGGTGTACCAAATGTTGTAGGGCGTACCGCTGAGATTGAGGGTGGTCTTGGTCAGGTCTTCCTCGACCATCACCGTGTTCAGGCCTTCACCGGCGGCGCGGCTCCAGTAGCTCGAAAAACGGCCTTTTTCATTCGAGACGCGGGCCTTGTCGTTGACAAACTCGCTGTCCTTGCCATCCAGGCCATTGGGTTCGAACGACAGCCAGATTCCCAGCACCTTGGTGTTGCGCTCAAAGGCGGTCTTGAGGCTCTGGTTGAGTTCTTCACGCAGGGCACCCGCTTCCAGCCCGCGCTTGGCGGCGGTGGTGCGCAGGCCCTTGATCTGGTCGGCCAGTGCGGTGATCACCACCAGGCTTTCGCCAAAGGTTTTCTGCAGCTGTACCGCCTGTTCGCCGGCCTTGGCTTGTAATAGGTTCTGCACACTGTTGGTGAGCATTCGCGAGCTTGAATCGCTGACCAGTCGGTTGTTCTGATCGGCTTCGTAGAGGTTGACGCCGACGACCAGTGCAATCACCCCCAACAGGCAGAGGCCGGACAGCAGCACGATTTTCAAGCGGATAGAGAGGGTGTCGAACATAGGTTCACTCGCGATTGGACTTGTTGACCTGCAAGCAGGGCGAGCCAAGTCCATTCGGCGCTATGTCCGGAACATCGGCGTAACGAGATGTTTCATGAGGGAAAGGCGATGAGCGGTAGGAAAAAGACTACACGCCGCGCTATACGGGGGCTGCAAGCCGTTCCGGGCGTGACCATATCCACAGATTGCCCAGGCTCATGCCGGCGATCGCCAGGTAGATCGGCCAGCCGTGATCGAGCATCACCAGCATCAAACCGGCGCACAGCAGCATGCTGACGGTGGCGCTGACTTTGGCACGGCGCGCGATGATCTTGCCGTTGCGCCAATTGAACAGGATCGGCCCGAACAGCCGGTGGTTTTCCAGCCAGGCACTCAGGCGCGGCGAACTTTTGGTCGCGGCCCAGGCGGCAAGCAGGATGAATTCAGTGGTGGGCAAACCCGGTATGACAATCGCCACCAACCCAATGCCCAGGCTGACGTAGGCCAGCAGGCCGAAGAGGATCTGCGCGATTTTTGAGGTGGATTGGGTTTTGCCGGTCATGCTGAAGCTTATCTGCTGAGGAGGTTACAAATTATTTGAATTGGAATGCGCTCAAATGTGGGAGCTGGCTTGCCTGCGATAGCGGTGGGCCAGGCACCGATGTGTAGACAGGCAGTCCGCCATCGCAGGCAAGCCAGCTCCCACATTGAGCCAGTGTTTATCGGAACATTTACGCCAATTCAGGGGCGCTAGCGTACGCCTGTTCCAGCAGCACGGTGAAGCGCACAAACGCGTCGATTGCACCTTTTTCTACTGCGGCTTCTTCTTCGGCGCTGAACTCAAGGCCGTCGAGGGTACGCGTAAAGCTTTTCCAGCCTTCAGCACGGCCACCGGCCGGCTCGCCGAGGTGGCGGGCGCCGAAGGTTTCGCTCAGGCCCAGGCCCACGGCGCGTTTGATCAGGAACGCAGCGCCCAGCTTGGAGCCTTCGGAGACGAACAGCCAGCCCAGGGCTTCGGCCTTGCTCGGGTTTTTCACGGCGCCGGCGACCGGTGCAGGCACTTCGGTGTCCAGGTCGCCGAGGTCCAGCTTGGCGGCTTCGGCGCGGCAGCGTTCAGCCAGGTCGGGGACGATCTTGATCAGCTCAGGGTCGTTGTACAGCGCCACCAGTTCCGATTGGAACAGGTACTGCGCGACCACGAAGCGGGCGAAGTTGGCTTGGGTTTCGAACGGGGCGTGGGCTTTGACCAGCGCATCGAGTTTGGTGTGGGGCTCGTTGGTGATCTGGTTCAGGCGCTGGGAGCGCAGGCTTGGGCGTTCTGCGGTAGGGGAAGCGGTCATCGAAAAAAGTCCTTGAGAAGAGTAGCGCCTGGGTGCCCTAAAGAGAGCTGTTATCAACTAGACGAACAAGAAGACGCGGCACAGTAAAAAATCCTCACCTCGCCGGTGAAATTCCGGCGAGGTGAGGGGGCAGCGTTTGGGTGAAGTGCTATCAGATGTCCCAGATCAGGTTGATCGCGAAGTTGCGGCCGGGCTGGGTCAGGCGGTCGAGGTTGGCGGGCGCTGTCACGCCGGCTTCGCCGACGCCGTCGTAGCTGCGCACGTCATCCCAGTTCCAGTACTTTTTGTCGGTGAGGTTGTAGAGGCCGCCGTTGATGGTCACATCGTCGGTGACTTTGTAATAACCGGTCAGGTCGACGATGCCGAAGCCTGGCGTTTTGAACGGCGCACTGGTGCTGCCATCCGGTGCGTGGAAGGTGGTGCTGTCGACGCGGTTCTGTTTTTTGACCAGCGTCCAGCTGACCAACGCGCCATATTGCTCTTGCTCGTAGCCCAGGCCGAACACGCCTTTAAGCGGGTTGACGCTGTTGAGCGGCTCGCCGTTGTCGTCGTTGCGGCCGTAGGTGTAACCGACCGAGCCTTGGGTGTAGAGGCCTTGCGGTGCGCCGAACGCGTCGAGGTTCAGGCGGCCCTTGGCTTCAACCCCTTTGATGGTGGCGTGCTTGATGTTGTTGGCTTCGAAGGTTTGTATGTCGCCGCCGGCGACCGAGGCGTCTTCGTCGATAAAATTGCGGTACTTGTTGTAGAACACCGCGATGTCGAAAGAGCCCTCGTCGAAATTGCCGCGAATCCCGGTTTCGATGCCCTTGCTGGTTTCCGGCTTGAGGTTCGGGTTCGGCTCGACGGTGTAGCCCAGGTTAAGGTTTTCAAAGCGACCATAGAGCGCCTTGGCCGATGGCGTGCGGAAGCCCTCGGCGTATTGACCGAACCAGGTGTATTGATCGGTCAGCGCATAGGTCAGGCCGAATTTGGGCGTTACACGGTGCCAGGTTTTTTCTTTGTCGCTGACCGGGTAGGCGCCGGTCGGGTTTACGGTGTTGAGGAATTCCTGGGTCAGCTTGGGTTTGAGCTGGGTGTAGTCATAGCGCACTGCCGGCAGGAAGGTCCATTTGTTCCAGGTGATCTGGTCCTGGGCGAACAGCGAGTAGGTGTTGATGGTCGGGTCCGGGAAGTCGCTGGATTTTTTCACGCTGTCGCTGGCTTGTGGGCTGGGTGCGCCGATGGCTGTGCAACCCGAGCCGACGGCGAGGCAGGAGGCCGAGCCTTCGCGCGAGCCGGTGACTTTCTGCTGTTTGAGCGTGGTGCCATAGGTCACTTGGTGATCGGTTTCACCAATGTTGAAAGCCTTGTCCAGTTGGGCGTCGAAGACCCACTGTTTTTCTTCGTAAAGCGTGTCACGGGTGCGTAATACGCGACGACCCGCCTGGTAGATTTCGGCGGTGGTCTGGTCGGTCTTGGCGATCTGGTAGTTCAGGCTGGTCTTGATGCGATCGGCAATCGGCGACTCGAGGGCAAAGGTGTTTTCCAGGCCGAAGCGCTCGCGAGTGATGGTGTCGTTGCCCGAGCGGGCGCGGTACAAATTCATCCCGCGACCGCCGATGAACGGGCCGCCCACGGCGTTTTTCAGGTTAACGTCGCGGTCATCCTTGAACTTCTCGTAGGTCAGGCCCAGTCGGTTGTCATCGCCATAATTCCAGCCCAATTTGGCCAGGATATTGGTGGTGCGCGCGTCTTCCGGGTTGGCACCGGTGCGGGCCAGGCCGGTGGCGTTGTTGCCGTCGTAGGATTCCATTTCATGGCCATTGCGCTGGCTCAAGTGCAGCAAACCGTCGAAGTCCTGCACGCGGCCGGCAACGGTGCCGGAGGTCAGCCAGCTGTCGTCGGCGGAGCTGTAGCCGGTTTTCAGGCGGGCGCCGACGTCCTGGCCGGGCTTGATGATGTCGTCCGGGTCGAGGGTGAAGTAGCTCACTGCGCCGCCGATGGCGCTGCTGCCGTACAAGGCCGAGGCCGGGCCACGCAGGATTTCCACGCGCTTGACGATTTCCGGGTCGACGTAGTTGCGGCGCGTCTTGGCGTAGGGGCCGTTGAAGAAGTTGTCCGGCACTTCGACGCCGTCGACTTGGGTGAGGATGCGGTCGCCGTCGATGCCGCGAATGTTGTAGCCCGCGTTGCTGGCGCGGATGCCTGCGCCGCCGACTGATACGTTGGGCTCGTAGCGCACCAGTTCACGGATGGTGTTGACGTTCTGGCGGTCCAGTTCCTGGCGATCATGCACAGTGACCGTGCTGGGCACGCTGTTGACGTCCTGTTCGTTGCGCGTGGCGCTGATGGTCACCTGTTGCAGGTTGAGCACGCTGCCGGCTGCGCGTTTTTCCAGCACGATATTGTTAGTGCCCAGTTTGCGGTAGCTCAGGTTGGTCCCCACCAACAACCGGTCCAGGGCTTTTTCGGGTGACAACGGGCCGCGTGCGCCAGGGGACGAGACACCTTGGCCCAGCTCTGCCGGCAGGCCGACTTGCCAGCCGGTCACGGCGGTAAACGCGTTCAGCGCCGAGACCAACGGCTGCTGCTCGATGCTGAAATTGTAGTTGCCGTGGCTGCGGGCAACCGGCTCGGCGGCAGTGGCGGCCATGACTGGCGCGCTGGCCAGCAGCATGGCAGCGGTCAGCAATGACAGGACGGGCGAGGAAGACCGGCGATTGAAACGAGAGGACATCGAGAGCGCTCCGGAGTACGAATCTTATAGTTGCGAACCGATCAAATAGGAATCAGTTGCATTGGCTATAACGAGACGTACCGCCGGTTAACATCGAGTAAAAATAATTCTCATTTAGTTCAGAATGACCAGCGCCGGGTATTCCGAGAGCGTGGCCGAGGTGATGTGCGCCAGCGAGCGCACCACGTCCAGCGGCTGGTCGAGGCGGTAGTTGCCGGTGACGGCTGTGCTGGCGAGCTTGTCGTTGGTGTTGATGATCCAGCCCGGGTAATAGCGGCGCAGCTCGGCCAGCACGTCGCTCATCGGGCAGTTTTCGAACACCAGCCGACCTTGAACCCAGGCCAGGTCCTTGCTCACATCCAGCTTGGCGGGTTGGCCAAAGCCTTTGGGGCCGATGCGGATGCTCTCACCGGCACGCAGGCGCACACGGGCATCGTCGAAGGTATTGCTCAGGTCGACGTCACCGCGCTGCACCTGCACTTGGGCCTCGCCGTTGAGGTAGCGCACGGCGAAGTCGGTGTCGCTTACGCTGGCGCGTACCGGCCCGGCGTCAATCTCCAGGGGCAGGCCGCGGTTGGGCGCAACTTCAAAAAACGCCTCGCCCTGGTACAGGCGGGCGATGCGCTGGTGGTCTTTGACGCTGCTGGAAAACGCCGAGTTGGTGTTCAGCAGTACTTTGGAGCCGTCGTCCAGTTGCACGCGCTGGCGTTCACCGACGACGGTGAGGTGGTCGGCTTGCAGGCGCACGGGCAGGTTGCTGAAGCTGAACAGGCCGATCAACAGCACGGCGGCGGTGGCCAAGGGTTTCCAATGCGGTTTTATCCGGCGCCAGACGCTCGGTTTGCGCGGCGCTGCCAGGGCCACGGCGGCGCTGTGTACCGGCGCGCCGCCCCAGGCGGTTTGGGCTTTGTTGAATGCGTGTACGTGTGCCGGGTCACTGGCCAGCCAGGCATCGAACTGCGCTTGCTGCCCGGGTTGCGGGCACTGCAAGACGATCAGCCAGTCAAGGGCCTGGTCCATAGCAGTGTCTTGCAACACCTCATGAGCCAGCTCATGGGGGCGCAGTTTATTCGGGTCTGTCACGGTGTTCCTCGGGTCTTCGCCACGTTCTATTCATCTTTCCTACAGATTGGATCGCCACATCTGTCGGCTGAAGCTTAAGGCTGATCCAGCCGTTCAGCCACTCCTACACAGATGGCCATGATCAATTTCAGTTCCTTTTGCACGGTGCTCAAGGACACTTGCAACTGATCGGCAATCTCTTGGTAACTGCAACCGTGCAGGCGGCTGAGGATGAATATCTGCTGTTGGCGAGCGCTCAGCTGGCCGAGGCTGATGCTCAGGTGTTCGAGCAATTGCTCGGCCTGGGTGGCGTCTTCGGGCGTGCTGATGGGCGCGGCGACACTTTGCAGCACGTCCATCGGGACATCTTCCTGCAGCGTGCGGGCTTGAATGCGCCGCGAACGCAGGTGGTCCAGCGCCAGGTTGCGGGCAGTCTGGTAGACGAAGGGTTCGAGGTGGTCGATCGGCCGCTCACTGAGGGCCCGGGTGACGCGCAGGTAGGTTTCCTGCAGCAGGTCCTCGGCGGTGCTGTGGTTATTCACCATCCGCTGCAAGGTGCGAAGCAGAATCACCCGTTGGGTGATAAAGACTTGGTTGAAGCGAGATTGGCTCACAGTGCTACCAGATCGATTTGCAGTTAATGATAATGCTTATCATCAACGGAAATGGCAAGTGGCTATTGCTGTGAGCCTGCACCGATCAAATGTGGGCGAGTGCTTTTGTGGGAGCCGGGCTTGCCCGCGATGCAGGCACCTCGGTATTTGAGTCAAACCGAGGTGATGCTATCGCAGGCAAGCCAGCTCCCACACAAACCGGGCTTACTCCGCGTTGCACAGCGCCAGGCAGTTATCCAGCATCCGGTTGGAGAAACCCCACTCGTTGTCGTACCAGGCCAGCACTTTGAGCAATTTGCCGCTGACCTTGGTGTGATTAGCATCGAAAATCGACGACAGCGGGTTATGGTTGAAGTCACTGGAAACCAGCGGCAGGGTGTTGTAGCCGAGGATTTTCGAGTGCTGACTGGCTTCTTTGAGCAGCGCGTTGACTTGTTCGGCGGTGGCTTCTTTCTTCAGCTCCACGGTGAGGTCGACCAGCGACACGTTGATCACCGGTACACGCACCGCCATGCCGGTCAGCTTGCCCGCCAGTTCCGGCAGCACCAGGCCTACCGCTTCAGCGGCGCCAGTCTTGCTTGGGATCATGTTCTGGGTGGCCGAGCGCGCGCGGTACGGGTCGGTGTGGTAGACGTCGGTCAGGTTCTGGTCGTTGGTGTAGGCGTGAATGGTGGTCATCAAGCCGTTTTCGATGCCCAGCTCGCGGTGCAGCACCTGAGCCACAGGCGCCAGGCAGTTGGTGGTGCAGGAAGCGTTGGAGATGATCTGGTGCGATTGGCGCAAAATGTCATGGTTCACCCCGTACACCACCGTGGCGTCTGCGCCTTTGGCGGGGGCCGAGATGATTACCTTGCGCGCGCCGGCGGTAATATGGGCGGCCGCCTTGTCACGGTCGGTGAACAGACCGGTGCATTCAAACACCACGTCGATCTTGTGCGCAGCCCACGGCAGGTCAGCGGGGTTGCGAATGGCACTGACGGCAATCCGGTCACCATTGACGGTCAGGCTTTCCTGATCGTGGGCAACCTCTGCTTCGAAAGTACCGTGTACGGTGTCGTATTTGAGCAGGTGGGCATTGATCGAACTGTCGCCCAAATCATTGATGGCGACGATCTGCAAATCCTGGCGGTAGCCTTGGGTATACAGTGCGCGCAGGACATTACGGCCGATACGGCCAAAACCATTGATTGCGATACGAAGAGTCATTGGAAAGTGCCTGTCGTCGATTTGTTGTAAGAATTACAAGATTATTCGCATAAAAATAGAAAACAAGCCTTTTTAGTGGCAATATTTTGTTCAATCTACAACGAGTGACCTGAATCAACTGGTCCGATGATACAAACGACACCCTGCCATCCCATGAGCTGCGGGCGTTTGATCAGCATAGGAACGAGGGTCGCCACATCCGTTAGCCTGGAGTTCTACACATGCATCCCCGCGTAATTGAGGTCACCGAACGGCTTATCGCCCGCAGTCGTGCAACCCGCGAGGCTTACCTTGCGCTCATTCGCGGCGCCGCCAGCGACGGCCCGATGCGCGGTAAGCTGCAATGCGCCAACTTCGCCCACGGCGTGGCGGGCTGCGGCACTGAAGATAAAAATAGTCTGCGCATGATGAACGCCGCCAACGTGGCGATTGTTTCCTCATATAACGACATGCTCTCAGCGCACCAGCCGTACGAACATTTCCCTGAACAGATCAAAAAGGCCCTGCGCGAAGTCGGCTCGGTCGGCCAGTTTGCCGGCGGCACGCCTGCCATGTGCGATGGCGTGACCCAAGGCGAACCCGGCATGGAGCTGAGCCTGCTCAGCCGTGAAGTCATTGCCATGTCGACGGCGGTAGCGCTGTCCCACAACATGTTCGACGCCGCGCTGATGCTGGGCATCTGCGACAAGATCGTCCCCGGCCTGATGATGGGCGCGCTGCGCTACGGCCACCTGCCGATGATCTTTGTGCCAGGCGGCCCGATGCCCTCGGGCATCTCCAACAAGCAAAAGGCTGACGTGCGCCAGCGCTACGCCGAAGGCAAGGCCACCCGCGAAGAGCTGCTGGAATCGGAGATGAAGTCCTACCACAGCCCCGGCACCTGCACCTTCTACGGCACCGCCAACACCAACCAGCTGCTGATGGAAGTGATGGGCCTGCACTTGCCAGGCGCCTCGTTCGTCAACCCGTACACGCCGCTGCGTGACGCGCTGACCCGCGAAGCCGCGCACCAGGTCACGCGCCTGACCAAAGCCAATGGCAACTTCACGCCGATCGGCGAGATCGTCGACGAAAAATCCATCGTCAACTCCATCGTCGCGCTCAACGCCACCGGCGGTTCCACCAACCACACCCTGCACATGCCGGCCATCGCCATGTCGGCGGGCATCATCCTCACCTGGCAGGACATGGCCGACCTCTCCGAGGTGGTGCCGACCCTGTCCCACGTGTATCCAAACGGCAAGGCCGACATCAACCACTTCCAGGCGGCGGGCGGCATGTCGTTCCTGATCCGCGAACTGCTCGAAGCCGGCCTGCTCCACGAAGACGTCAACACCGTGGCCGGCAAGGGCCTGAGCCGTTACACCCAGGAGCCGTTCCTGGTCGACGGCGAGCTGATCTGGCGCGACGGCCCGATCGAAAGCCTCGACGAAACCATCCTGCGCCCCGTGGCCCGTGCGTTCTCGCCGGAAGGCGGCTTGCGCGTGATGGAAGGCAACCTCGGCCGTGGTGTGATGAAAGTCTCCGCCGTTGCCCCGGAGCACCAGATCGTCGAAGCGCCGGCCGTGGTCTTCCAGGATCAACAGGATCTGGCCGACGCCTTCAAGGCCGGTGAGTTGGAAAAAGACTTTGTCGCGGTGATGCGCTTCCAGGGCCCGCGCTCCAACGGCATGCCGGAATTGCACAAGATGACGCCGTTCCTGGGTGTATTGCAGGACCGTGGCTTCAAAGTGGCATTGGTAACAGACGGGCGTATGTCCGGCGCGTCGGGTAAGATCCCTGCCGCGATTCACGTCAACCCCGAAGCTCAAAGCGGCGGGCCGCTGGCGCGGGTCAAAGATGGCGATATCATTCGCGTGGATGGCGTGAACGGCACCTTGGAGCTTAAGGTGGACGCCGAAGAATTCGCAGCGCGCACGCCTGCCACGGGCCTGTTGGGCAACAACGTGGGGGCGGGGCGTGAGCTGTTTGCATTTATGCGCTTGGCCGCAAGCTCCGCAGAGCAGGGCGCCAGCGCCTTTACCTCTGCCTTGGAGACGCTTAAGTGAAGCTTGCGCTGGTCGGTGACATCGGTGGTACCAACGCCCGTTTTGCGTTGTGGCGGGATCAGGAGCTGCACTCGATCCGCGTGCATGCCACCGCGGATCACCACAGCCCTGAGGAGGCCATCAAGGTCTATCTCAAGGAAGAAGGCCTGGAAATCGGGGACATCGGCGCGGTATGCCTGTCGGTGGCCGGGCCAGTGAGTGGCGATGAATTTAAATTCACCAACAATCACTGGCGCCTGAGCAAAACTGCATTCTGTAAAACCTTGCAGGTGGATGAGCTGCTGTTGGTCAATGATTTCACGGCCATGGCCCTGGGCATGACTCGCCTCAAGCCCGACGAATTTCGCGTGGTCTGCGAAGGCACGCCGGAACCGCTGCGCCCGGCGGTGGTGATCGGGCCGGGCACCGGCCTTGGCGTCGGCACCTTGCTGGACCTGGGCGAAGGCCGATATACGGCGCTGCCGGGCGAGGGCGGCCACGTCGACCTGCCGCTGAGCAGCCCGCGTGAAACCCAGCTGTGGCAGCACATCTACACCGAGATCGGGCACGTCAGTGCCGAAACCGCCTTGAGCGGCGGCGGCCTGCCACGGGTGTACCGCGCGATTTGCGCGGTCGACGGGCACACGCCGGTGCTGGACACGCCCGAAGCCATTACGGCAGCCGGCCTGGCCGGGGACCCGGTGGCGATCGAAGTGTTGAACCAGTTCAGCATCTGGCTGGGCCGCGTGGCCGGCAACAACGTGCTGACCACCGGTGGACGCGGTGGCGTGTATATCGTGGGCGGGGTCATCCCACGCTTTGCCGACTTCTTTATCAACAGCGGTTTCGCCAAGAGCTTCAGCGACAAAGGCTGCATGAGCGATTATTTCAAAGGCATTCCGGTGTGGTTGGTGACCGCGCCGTATTCCGGGTTGACTGGGGCGGGTGTGGCGCTGGAGCAGGCTTTTGCATAGGCAGTGATGGCCTCTTCGCGAGCAAGCCCGCTCCCACATTCAACCGCATTCATCCAGTTGGAATGAGTTTAAAGTGGGAGCGGGCTTGCCCGCGATAGGGCCTCAAGAGCAACAGATGACTCAAGCTTGGCCATAACAACAAGGAGGACCCCGTGAGCGCAATCAGTAAATCGATTCTCCTCGTCGACGATGACCAGGAAATCCGCGAATTGCTGCAAACCTACCTCAGCCGCGCCGGCTTCCAGGTGCGTGGCGTGCCGGATGGTGCAGGGTTTCGCCAGGCGATGAACGAGGCGCCGTGCGATTTGGTCATCCTCGATGTGATGCTGCCCGACGAAGACGGTTTCAGCCTTTGCCGCTGGATTCGCCAGCACCCGCGCCAGGCGCAGGTGCCGATCATCATGCTCACTGCCAGTTCCGATGAAACCGACCGCGTGATCGGTCTGGAGCTGGGCGCCGACGACTACATCGGCAAGCCCTTCAGCCCGCGCGAGCTGCAAGCGCGAATCAAAGCCCTGTTGCGCCGCGCCCAGTTCGGCCAGGAGCGCAGCAGCGGCGGCGATGTGTGGGTGTTTGATGAATGGCGACTGGACATGATCAGCCATCGCCTGTTTCACGTGGACGGCGAAGAGGTGATTCTTTCCGGCGCCGATTTTGCCCTGCTCAAACTGTTTCTCGATCACCCGCAACAAATTCTCGACCGCGACACCATCGGCAACGCCACCCGTGGCCGCGACCTGATGCCGCTGGACCGTATCGTCGACATGGCCGTGAGCCGCCTGCGCCAACGCCTGCGCGATACCGAAAAACCCCCACGGCTGATCCGCACCGTGCGCGGCAGCGGTTACCAACTGGCAGCCAGCGTGGTTGCCGGCAATGCCCACTGAGCATTTAAGCGAGCGCCGCCGCCGTTTTCCGGTGCCGCGCTCGCTGCTGGGGCGGATGTTGCTGCTGACCTTGCTCGCGGTACTGTTCGCCCAGGCGCTGTCCAGCGTGATCTGGGTCTCGCAATTGCGCGCCACCCAGCTCGAAGGCCTGGTCACGAGCGCCCGCAGCCTGGCGCACTCGATGACGGCCAGCGTGAGTTATTTCCGCTCGTTGCCAGTGGCCTACCGCCCGCTGGTGCTGGACCAGTTGCGCAGCATGGGCGGCACACGTTTTGTGGTGACCCTCAACGACCGACCTCTGGATATGCAGATATTGCCGCAGACCCCGCGCAAACAGGCGGTGCTGCAAGCGGTAGACGAAGTCTTGCGCCAGACCCTGGGCGGCGACGTGCATATCTCGGTGGAGTTCGTCAGTGCCGAAGACCTGCGCATTTTCAACGCTGGCCTGAAGCTCGATGAACTGCCGCGGTCCTGGGCGCATTACGCGTTGACCCTGGAACCGGTGAATCCGCCGGTGCTGGTCACGCAGATCCAGCTGGCGCCGGGCGAATGGCTGTACATCGCCTCGTTGTTGCCTGAGCCCTACACCAGCCTTGAGGAACAAGGCCTGCCGTCGCAGCAGGTGTGGTTTATCGTGCTGACCAGCGGTTTTCTATTGTTGTTTATCGGCCTGCTGGTGCACTGGCAAAGCCGACCGCTCAAGCGTCTGGCGCGGGCGGCGCGTGATATGTCCCTGGGCGCGGATGTCGAGCCGGTGGCCGAAGGCGGCGGCAGCGAAGTGGTGGAAGTGGGCCGTGCGTTCAACGCCATGCGCGAACGCATCAGCCGTTACCTGACCGAGCGCAGCCAATTGTTCAGCGCGATTTCCCACGATTTGCGCACGCCGATCACCCGCTTGCGCCTGCGCGTGGAACTGCTCGAAGACGAGAACCTGCAAGCCAAGTTCGGTCGCGACCTGGATGAATTGGAGCTGCTGGTGAAGGGCGCGCTGCAATGCGTGAAAGACACTGACATCCACGAAAACATCGAGCCGGTCGACCTCAATCACGTCCTTGATTGCCTGGTGGAGCCGTACCTGGCGCCCAACGGCAATGGCCGCATCACCCAGGATGGCCGCGCTCTGGCGCCGTATGCAGGCAAGCCGCTGGCGCTCAAACGCTGCATCGGTAACCTGATCGACAACGCGTTGAAGTACGGGCAGAACGCGCATCTGCACATTGAAGACGATGGCGCGGAATTTATCCTGCACGTCGACGACGAAGGCCCCGGCGTGCCGGAGCAGCGGCTGGAGCAGGTGTTTGAACCGCACTTTCGGTTGGCCGGGCAGCAGCAGGGTTATGGTTTGGGGTTGGGTATTGCGCGCAACATCGCCCACAGCCATGGCGGTGAGGTGAGTTTGCAGAATTTGCGCGAGGGTGGTTTGCGCGTCACTTTGCAGCTCCCGCGAACCCTGGACTAAAGAACACCGAGGTTCAAATGTGGGAGCTGGCTTGCCTGCGATAGCGGTGGGCCAGGCAGCTAATGTTTGACTGATACACCGCCATCGCAGGCAAGCCAGCTCCCACAATGATACTTGTGGTGGGTCAGATACTTTGGCGCATTCTCGCCAGGTCCCGCAGCGGTGGCGCCCCAAACAGTCGGCTGTACTCCCGGCTGAACTGCGACGGGCTTTCATACCCCACCCGATACCCCGCCGCCGAGGCTTCCAGCCCTTCGGCAATCATCAAACGCCGCGCTTCCTGCAGGCGCAACTGCTTCTGGTATTGCAGCGGGCTCATCGCGGTAATCGCCTTGAAGCGGTGGTGCAACGTCGAGACGCTGAGGTTCACTTCGCGGGCCAGGTCATCAATACGCAGCGGCTGTTCATAGTTGCCGTTCAGCCACTTGATGGCCTGGCTCACACGATGGCTCTGACTGTTGGCCACGGCAATTTCATACAGCCGGTAACCCTGCGGCCCACGCAGCAAGCGGTAAAGAATCTCGCGGTTGATCAACGGCGCCAGCATCGCGATGTCTTTGGGCGTATCCAGCAGGCGCGCCAGGCGCAGCACGGCGTCGAGCAATTGGGTGTCGATGCGGTCGACGTACATGCCGCGCGAAGTCGGACGCGAGGGCACGCCCATCGGCCCGGCCTCGGCGATCAGCGCCGTCAGTTGCGCCGGGTCGATATTGATGCGCACCGACAGGTTGGGATCTTCCGGCGTGGCATCGATGATCCGCCCGGCCACCGGCATCGCCACGGAGAACACCAGGTAGTTGAGCGGGTCGTAGGCGAAGATTTCGTCAGCCAGGCGTACTTCCTTGTTGCCGCTGGCGAGAATGCACAGCGCAGGTTCCACCAGCACCGGCATGAAGTCGCGCGGCGTGTTGTGGCGGTTGAGGAACAACGAGGTGATCGCTGTGCCGTAGGAGCCATCCTCCCAGGTATGCCGGTGCACGATGCTGGCGAGTTCGGCGCGCTGTTTTTCCGTCTCGGCATCGAGAGGAATGGACTTATGTTCCGACGACGACATGACATGTCCTCTACAAGCTTTTTGATGGGATCAGCTTAGCGGCGGCTTTTGAGAAAGTGTTACGTCGATCCTGCACAATCCTTGCCTGATCCTGCGATAAGTCGCGAATCAGGCAAGTGCAGTGCCTGTCATCTGCCTGAAACACTGAACATGGCCATGGAATAACCCCCCGGGGCCAAACGTCTTATCTACGCCTCTGGCAGGATTGTGCAATAAGCCGGCAGGAATTGACTAACCGCGCCCGCATCCGCGCCGTTATCTTTGATCCTGTGGCAGCACGCCCTCACAGTGCTTGCCGAGCATCACTTCTCAACGGGAGAGTCGAACATGTCCACCCCCATTCCCGCGAGCCATATGGCCTTTATCCGTGCCCGTACCGGGTGCAGCACCGAACTCGGTGCACGCTTGAGCAGTTTGATCGAACCGGGCCGTCAGGCTCAGGGTTGCCTGCAATTCTCGTTGCAGCATTCCCAAGTGGATCCCGATGTGTGGCTGGTCTGCGGCTTCTGGAGCAGCGAGCAGGCGATGAGCGCCTACTTCAACTCGCCCGCCTTGATGGTCTTCACCGAGCTGTTGAACGACATGGTGGTGCGCAGCATGGACTTCCAGACCTTTACTGATGCATCCGCGGCGCATGCCTACGGCGAGTACCTGCAACTGGCCGGTTGAGAAGGTTAGAATGGCCGACTTTCCCATTGGCCAGGACCTGCAACATGGCACGTAAAGAGTTTGCCCACCACGAAGCCGTTTCCGCCTTGGTGCGTGAAGAAGAGGGTGGCTACAGCGCCGCCATCGCCGTCAAGGCACTGGATGGCATGGGCGCCCCCAGGTTTCACAAGATCCTTGAAGGACACACGTTCAAGACCGCTGACGACGCCGACGATGCGGCTGCCGCGCAATTGCAGCGGTTGGTCGACGTGGACGAAGACGGGCAATTGACCTGGTCACCTGCCGCTGACTAATCAACCCCACCGATCCAAATGTGGGAGCGGGTTTGCTCGCGAAGGCGCAGTGTCAGTCACCGAAAATATCGACTGATTCACCGCCTTCGCGAGCAAGCCCGCTCCCACATTTTTTTGCCTTTCACTCAGCGCTGAGTGGCGCCTGGGCGATACATCTTGAACAGTGCCTGCGGCCCCAGCTGGAAGTAATCCGCCGGCCCACCGCCGCGCAAGATCGGCTCCGCGGCGGCCGTGTCATAGATCCCATCCTTGAGCAGCCACTTGGCAATGTGCACCGCGACCACCTCGCCAAGCACCAGCCAGCTCGGCACCAACTCTTTGTCGGCGCGCTGCAGCTGAATAATCTGCGTCACCTTGCATTCGAACGACACCGGGCTTTCGCCCACGCGCGGCACGCCGACAATTTTCGAGGCGACTGGCGTCAGGCCGGACAGCTCGAACTCGTTGACCTCTGGCGATACCGCCGCGCAACTCTGGTTCATCTGCTCGGCCAACGGGCGAGTGGCCAGGTTCCACACAAACTCGCCGGTCTGTTCGATGTTGTTCAGGCTGTCTTTGCGCCCGACGCTGGAAAACCCAATGATCGGCGGAATGTAATTGAATGCATTGAAAAAGCTGTAGGGCGCCAGGTTCAGGCGGCCTTCGCGGTCGTGGGAAGAAATCCAGCCAATCGGCCGTGGCCCGACGATGGCATTGAACGGGTCATGGGGCAGGCCGTGGCCATTGGCGGGTTCGTAGAAGTGGATATCGTCAGACATGGGCCGGGGTTCCTGCTGCGGGGGGCTGTGAGGTAGCCATAGTGCAATCCATGACGGTGAATTTCCATTGGCCGGATGGAATTTTCATTGATTGCCCACCTATTTTTCACAGCGTCCCGTTCAGTCTGCGCGCCAGGTCGACACCCCCTATACGTCGGCCCAATGCACGACTGAGCTTCGGAGCCTTGCGCACAATGAACAAACTTCCTCAGATCACCCTGGCGTTCTGGGTCATGAAAATCTGTGCAACCACCCTGGGCGAAACCGCCGGGGATTTGTTGTCGATGACCCTGAATGTCGGCTACGCCATCAGTTCGATGATCTTGATCAGCGTGTTTCTCGTCACCCTGATGACACAGCTCTGGTCGAAAACCTACAACCCAGTGTTGTACTGGATCGTGATTCTGTCCACGAGTACCGCCGGCACCACGATGTCGGATTTCATGGACCGCACCTTGGGCCTCGGGTACGCCACCGGCTCGATGATCCTGATCGTGATCCTGATGATCATCTTCGCGTTGTGGCACCTCAGCGGTGATTCGCTGAACGTGAACAAGGTCCAGACCTTTCGAGGTGAGCTGTTTTACTGGATGGCGATTCTGTTCTCCAACACCTTGGGCACCGCGTTGGGTGACTTCCTGGCGGACGACTCCGGGTTGGGTTTTGCCGGTGGCGCCTTGCTGATCGGCTCGGCCATTGCGGTGGTGGTAGCACTTAAATACTTCACCCAGATTTCTTCGGTGCTGTTGTTCTGGGTGGCGTTTGTGCTGACTCGGCCGTTCGGTGCGACCCTGGGCGATTTCCTCACCAAGCCCCATGAAAAGGGTGGTTTGGATTTCGGCACCGTGGGGTCCTCGGCGGTGCTGGCGGGCGTGTTGGTGGTGATGATTGCCGGGGCGTCGTATGCGCAGCGCCGGTACGGGCGCCGGCATCCCGTAGAGCTGACCTGACGCTGTTTATGAAACGCTGAAGACCAAAATGTGGGAGCGGGCTTGCTCGCGAATGCGGTGGATCAGTCAGAGCAACATTGACTGACACTGCGCTTTCGCGAGCAAGCCCGCTCCCACACTGTTTAGTCCGTGGTAATCCGTGAATGCTTGCGGGTGTCTTTCATGGTCACGTAGACCACCAGCGACACCGCAATACAGGCCGTCACATACCAGTAGTAGCCGGTTTCCATGCCAATGCTCTTGAACCACAGCGCGATGTATTCAGCCGTACCGCCGAAGATCGACACGGTCAGCGCATATGGCAGGCCCACGCCCAAGGCACGGATTTCCGTAGGGAACAGCTCGGCCTTCACCACCGCGTTGATCGAGGTGTAGCCGCTGACGATGATCAGTGCCGCCATGATCAGGAAAAACGCGCCCCACCAGGTCTGGATGGTGTGCAGGGTGGTGAGGATCGGCACGGTAAACAAGGTGCCGAGGATACCGAAGGCGATCAGGATCGGACGGCGGCCAACCTTGTCCGACAGCCCGCCGACAATAGGTTGCAGGCACATGAACAGAAACAGCGTGGCCGCCGAAATGGTGGTGGAGTCGGAAATGCTCATGCCCACTGTGTTCACCAGGTATTTCTGCATGTAGGTGGTGTAGGTGTAGAACGCCAGGGTGCCGCCCATGGTCAGGCCGACCACGGTCATCAGTTCCTTGGGGTGGCGCATCAAGGTGCGCATGGCGCTTTCCTTGGCCTTTTCCTTTTTGGTGAACGACTCGGTTTCTTCCATGCCACGACGCAGGTACAGCGCGACCACTGCGCACAGGGCGCCGATGGCGAACGGGATGCGCCAGCCCCAGTCGTACAGTTGTTCGGTGGTGAGCACCTGTTGCAGCACGATCAATACTGCCAGCGCGATGAGTTGGCCGGAGATCAGCGTCACGTATTGGAAGCTGGAGAAGAAACCGCGACGTTCCTTGGTCGCCATTTCGCTCAAGTAAGTGGCCGAGGTACCGTACTCGCCACCCACCGACAGACCTTGCAGCAGGCGGGCGAACACCAGCAGGATCGGTGCGCCGACGCCGATGGTTTCATAACCCGGGCTCAGGGCGATGATCAGTGAGCCGAAGCACATCAACAGCACCGACGCCATCAAGGCCGCTTTGCGACCGGCACGGTCGGCGTACAGCCCCATCAGCCAGCCACCGATCGGGCGCATCAGGAAGCCCACGGCGAAGATCGCGGCGGTGTTCAGCAGTTGGGCGGTGGTGTCGCCTTTCGGAAAGAAGGCCTTGGCGAAGTACAGCGAGAAGGCGGCGTAGACGTACCAGTCGTACCACTCGACCATGTTGCCGACCGAACCGCTGAAAATCGATTTGATCCGGCTGGAAGTACTGCGTTCTTTTGCCGGCGCAGCCGCCGACCCCAGAGGCAGGGAGTTGGAGTTATCCATTGAAGGATCCTTCATCTAGTTGTTTTTATGGAGCGTGCTTGAGCACTGCCTGGCTGGGGCTATAGCAGGAGCTGTGCCAGGTGGGTGAAGGCCCGGAATAGAAGGGTTACAAGATTTTATTGAGCGGAAATTTGCTGATGATTTTCAGGTGATGAGCGGAAATCCGCTTATGGCTGCTGTCCTTATCGGGGCAAGCCCCCTCCCACATTTTGATTTGTGAACACGCTCAAGTGTGGGAGGGGGCTTGCCCCCGATAGCGGCCTGCCAGTCAACACAACGATTGGCCTAGAGAAACATCTCCCGCACCAACCCATGCCGCTGCATCTTTTCATTGAAGGTGCGACGGGGCAGCTGCAGCTCCGCCAACACCGCCTTGATATCACCCTTGTGGCGCACCAGCGCCGCTTTCAGGCAATGCGCTTCGAAGGCTTCCTGCTGCGCCGCCAGGGATTGCCCGGCCTCGATACCTTCCGGCTCCGGTTCACCCAGGCCCAGTACTTGGCGCTCGGCGACGTTGGCCAGTTCACGCACATTGCCCGGCCAATCATGGCTGAGCAGGCGCCCCAGTTGCGCGCCGCTCAAGGGCTCGGCGCTGCGGCCCAGGCGCTCGGCGGCGCTGTGGGCAAAGTGGTCGAACAGTAGCGGAATGTCTTCACGGCGCTCGCGCAGAGGTGGCAGGCGCAGTTGTGCGACGTTCAGTCGGTAGGCCAAATCTTCGCGAAAACGCCCGGCGCGCGCCTCTTCCAGCAGGTCCGGCTTGGTGGCGGCGATGATGCGCAAGTCCACGTGAATGCTCTGGTTGGAGCCCAGTCGCTCAAGCTTTTGTTCCTGCAATACGCGCAGCAACTTCACCTGCTGGGCCAGCGGCATGCTCTCGATTTCATCCAGGAACAGCGTGCCGCCATGGGCATATTCCAGCTTGCCGATACGCTTGCCTTGGGCGCCGGTGAACGCGCCACTTTCGTGACCGAACAATTCGGCCTCAAACAGCTGCTCGGGGATGGCGGCGCAGTTGAGCGCTACAAACGGCTTTTTTGCACGCGGGCCAAAATCGTGCAAGCAGCGCGCGACCAGCTCTTTACCGCTGCCGGTCTCGCCACGGATCAACACATTGACCGGCAGGTTCGCCAGGTCGAGCACCTGGCGTCGCAGGTTCTGCAAGCCTCGGGACACGCCCAGCAGGCTCGATTCGAGCTGCGCGCGGTGATCGGCCTGTTGATGCAGACGTCGGTTCTCCAGGATCAGTCCGCGTTTGTCCAGGGCGCGGCGCAGGCTGTTGAGCAAGGCGTCGGGGCTGAAGGGCTTTTCCAGAAAGTCATAAGCCCCATCGCGCATCGCTTCCACCGCCATCGGCACATCGCCGTGGCCGGTGAGCAGAATCACCGGCAAATCGGCATCCCGGCGTTGCACTTCGGCCAGCAGTTCCAGGCCGCTGAGCCCGGGCATGCGCACATCGCTCAAGATCACCCCGGCAAAGTCCCTGGGCAGGTGCGCCAGGCATTCCTCGGCGCGGCTGAACAACTGCACGTCAAACCCTGACAGGCTCAACCATTGTTCGACGGCCGTGCGAATGCTGGCTTCGTCATCGACCACAATCACGGCGTTCAACATAGGTCGGGCGTCTCCAGCGCAATCGGTAAGGTCAAGGTGAATATTGCGCCGTCGCCACGGTTGCCGGCGAGCAGGCGCCCGCCCAGTTCATGCACGATAGCGTAGGACACCGCCAGCCCGAGGCCGAGGCCGTCTCCGACGGGTTTGGTGGTAAAGAACGGGTCGAACACGCTGCTCAAGTGTTCTTCTGCAATGCCGCCGCCGCTGTCGCTGACGGTCAGTCGCCATAACTGCTGGTCGGCGTGCAGGCGGATCTCCAGGCGTTTGCGTGGCTTGTCGGCCATCGCATCCAAGGCGTTGCGCAGCAGGTTGATCAACACCTGTTCCAGGCGGATGGCATCACCGCGGACCCACGCGGGGCGGGCCAAGTCCAGCATCACGCCGATGGCTTCGTCGCGCAGGCGCGCGTCGAGCAAGTGCAGGGATTGGTCGACGACGGTGGCCAGGTCGAGCTTTTCGCGCAAGCCGCTGGGGCTTTTGCGCGCGAAGGTCTTGAGGTGGCCGGTGAGTGCGGCCATGCGCGTGAGCATGTCGTCCAGCGGTGTGAGCGCTTGGTAGGCATCGTCCACGCGGCCGTGGTCCAGCAGCAGGCGCAGGGTCGCCAACTGCATGCGTTGGGCGGTCAGCGGCTGGTTGATTTCATGGGCGAGTGCGGCGGACATCTGGCCCAGTGCCGCCAGTTTGGCCGATTGCACCAAGCCATCCTGGGCCGTGCGCAGCGCCTGGGTGCGCTCCTCCACAAGCTGTTCCAACTCTTCGCGGCTGCGCTGGCGCAGGCGGGCCAGGCGCCAGCGCTGGGTCAGGAACAGCACCAGAAACACCAGCGCCAGCCACGAACCTGCAGCGGCGAGGCCGGCGTTGCGCTGATCCTCAAAGGCGAACTGCGGTTTGCGCAGCAGGTGCAGGGTCCAGCCTTCGGCCTTCAGTGGCAGGGATTCCCAGATGTAGTTGGCATTGCCGTCAGGGCCATTGACGCGCATCAGGTGGCTGTTTTCGTCGAAGCGCTGCAGCGTCTGGGTTTGCAGGGGCTGTAATTGCTTTTTATCGTATTGGCGCGTGGCCTTGAGTTCGGCAAGGTCACTGGCCGACAGCGGCCGCAGGTTGCGATAACGCCAGCCCGGCTGGTTGGCGATAAACACGATGCCGCGCGCGTCGCTGACCAGCAGCAGGTCATTGCCCTGGGCCCACTCACGTTCAAGTTCGGAGAGTTCGAGCTTCACGACCATGGCGCCGAGAAACTGCTCGTGTTCATCGACCACCGCGCTGGAGAGGAAGTAACCCGGAATGCCGGTGGTTACCCCGACCGCATAAAAACGGCCGGTGCCTTGGCTCAAGGTCTGGCTGAAATAGGGGCGAAACGCGTAGTTGTGGCCGACATAACTGCTCGGCAAGTTCCAGTTACTGGCGGCCACGGCCAGGCCGTTGCGGTCCATCAGTTCCAGGGTTGAGGACTGTGCTGCGCCGTTGATGCGCTCCAGTTTGCGGTTGAGCAGGTCTTGGGTGGTGGCGTCGAGCGGGCCTTTCAAGGCGCTGATCATTTCCGAATCCAGCGCCAGTACGGCGGGCAGGGCGCGGTAGCGTTCGATCAGGGTGTGCAGGGAATTGCCATAGAGCGTGAGCTGTTGATTGGCGCGGGCGGCGTCATCCACCAAGGCTTGGCGTTCGGCATGGCGAGTGGCCAAGGCAGCGGCCAGCACCGCTCCGGCGATGATCAACAGGGAATAGAAGGTCAGGCGCAGGGGGCGTGGGATCGCGATCATACGGTGATGAACAGGCACGGTAAGGGGTGAGCACCATAGCATGCACGCCGTTCAGTTTGTGGCGAGCGGGCTTGTTGTGGCGAGCGGGCTTGTCCCGCGTAGGGGGGGCGAAGCCGCCCTAAAAACTGCCCCCGCGATAGGCCTGGCACACTGCGGTGGCCTTATTGGGGCGGCTTCGCCACCCAACGCGGGGCAAGCCCGCTCGCCACAACCAATCCCTCTAGCCACAACATGCCCTCCAGCCGCAACAGACTCCACCGGCCCAGAGGAATGAGCAGGCCATAAAAAAGGCGACTGGGCCATGGGCCGCAGTCGCCTTTATCCTCGCAGTGAAGTGCTTACTGCACTTCTACCGCCAGGCTTTCACTGATCTTTTTCTGCCAGATGGCAGGACCGGTGATGTGTACGGATTCGCCCTTGCTGTCCACCGCCACGGTGACCGGCATGTCCTTGACGTCGAACTCGTAGATCGCTTCCATGCCCAGTTCGGCGAACGCGACTACGCGCGACTTCTTGATGGCTTGCGCCACCAGGTATGCCGCACCGCCCACAGCCATCAAGTACACGGCTTTGTGGTCCTTGATCGCTTCGATGGCGGTCGGGCCGCGCTCGGATTTGCCGATCATGCCCAGCAGGCCGGTCTGCTCGAGGATCTGACGGGTGAACTTGTCCATCCGCGTGGCGGTGGTCGGGCCAGCCGGGCCAACCACTTCTTCGCGCACCGGATCAACCGGGCCGACGTAGTAGATGAAGCGACCCTTGAGGTCTACCGGCAGGGGTTCGCCCTTGTTCAGCATCTCGACCATGCGCTTGTGCGCCGCGTCGCGACCGGTGAGCATCTTGCCGTTGAGCAACACGGTTTCGCCTGGCTTCCAGCTTTGCACTTCTTCCGGGGTCAGCGTGTCGAGGTTGACGCGGCGGGCCGATGGGCCGGCTTCCCAGACGATTTGCGGGTAGGCGTCCAGCGATGGCGCTTCCAGCGACGCCGGGCCCGAACCGTCGAGCACGAAGTGTGCGTGACGGGTGGCGGCGCAGTTGGGGATCATGCACACCGGCAGCGAGGCGGCGTGGGTCGGGTAGTCCATGATTTTCACGTCGAGCACGGTGGTCAGGCCACCCAGGCCCTGGGCGCCGATGCCCAGTTGGTTGACCTTCTCGAACAGCTCCAGACGCATCTCTTCGATACGGTTCTGCGGGCCGCGCTTTTTCAGCTCGTGGATGTCGATGGATTCCATCAACACTTCCTTGGCCATCACCGCAGCTTTCTCGGCGGTGCCGCCGATGCCGATGCCCAGCATGCCCGGTGGGCACCAGCCGGCGCCCATGGTCGGAACGGTCTTGAGCACCCAGTCGACGATCGAGTCGGACGGGTTGAGCATGGCCATTTTCGACTTGTTCTCGGAACCGCCGCCCTTGGCTGCCACGTCCACTTCCACGGTGTTACCCGGGACGATGGAGTAGTGGATCACGGCCGGGGTGTTGTCCTTGGTGTTTTTACGCGCACCTGCCGGGTCGGCGAGGATCGATGCACGCAGGACGTTTTCCGGCAGGTTGTAGGCGCGACGCACGCCCTCGTTGATCATGTCGTCCAGGCCCATGGTGGCGCCATCCCAACGTACGTCCATGCCCACGCGCACGAACACGGTGACGATACCGGTGTCCTGGCAGATCGGGCGATGGCCGGTGGCGCACATGCGCGAGTTGATCAGGATCTGCGCAATGGAGTCACGGGCTGCCGGCGATTCTTCGCGCAGGTAGGCTTCGTGCATCGCCTGGATGAAGTCAACGGGGTGGTAGTAGGAAATGAATTGCAGGGCGTCGGCAACGCTCTGAATCAGGTCGTCTTGCTTGATCACGGTCATGAGTCGCGCTCCTCTATAAGGGAACATTCAATAAAGGTGGCTCAGTGGGGTACATCGGTCGGCTGAGTCCACCTTTCCAAGGCACGCCGTAGGTGCAGGCGCGACGCTAAAAAGGCGCGGCAGTATAACCCGGCGCGGTGGCCGATACACCCGACTATGGTCAAACTGTCGCAGGCATGATTCCCTGTGCGCGCCCCTTCTGATTGAGACCTTATATGCCTGAACTGCACGTCGGCGAACGCCACTGGTCGGTAGCCACCGGCAGCAACTTGCTGGATGCCCTGAATCTGGCGGGTGTGGCCGTGCCTTACAGTTGTCGGGCGGGCAGTTGCCATGCGTGCCTGGTGCGCTGCCAGGGTGCGGTCGAGGACAAACAACCCGACGCCTTGAGCCCGGCGCAACGTCAGCAGGGGTGGCGTTTGGCGTGCCAATGCCAGGTTGTCGGGGACGTGCAAGTCGAAACGTTCGACCCGCTGCGTGACGGTTTGCCCGCCAAGGTGGTGGGCGTCGACTGGTTGAATGCGAGTGTGTTGCGCCTGCGCTTGCAACCGGAGCGTGGCCTGCGTTATCGCGCCGGGCAGCATCTGGTGGTGTGGGCTGGACAGGTGGCGCGGCCCTATTCGCTGGCGAGCTTGCCTCAGGAAGATCCCTTCCTGGAGTTTCACCTCGATTGCCGTCAGCCCGGTGAATTCATAAATATTGCCCGCCAGTTGCAAGTGGGAGACGACCTGCGCCTGGGCGAGTTGAGGGGCGGGGCGCTGCAATACGATCCCGACTGGCATTCGCGGCCGCTATGGCTGCTGGCCGCCGGCACCGGGCTTGGGCCGTTGTGGGGCGTGCTGCGCGAGGCGTTGCGCCAGGATCATCAGGGCGCTATCCGTGTGATTCACCTGGCTCATGATGCCGACGCGCATTACCTGGCCGAGCCCCTGGCGCAGTTGGCTTTGCAGCATCCGAACGTGACCGTGGAGCTGTGGACTGCGGCTGAGTTGACCCAGGCATTGGCGCAACTGCGGCTTGTTTCGCGGCAAACTCTGGCCTTACTCTGCGGGCACCCTGTCAGCGTCGAGGCGTTTTCCAAACGCTTGTTCCTGGCCGGTCTGCCGCGCAATCAACTGCTGGCCGATGTGTTTGTGCCCCGTGGTTGAGCGCTGACTTCTACAGCCGCGAGATCCACCATGACCGACGCCATCCTGCTGCAACGCGAACGCGGGCTGCTGACCTTGCAGCTCAACCGCCCGGACAAGAAAAACGCCCTGACCCGCGCCATGTACACGCAATTGGCTCACGCGTTGGAGCAGGCCGACGCGGACCCAGACATCCGTGCCGTGCTGATTCAGGGCAGCCGTGAGTGTTTTACCGCCGGTAATGATATCGGCGATTTCCTCGAACAGCCGCCCAGCGACCTCGACAGCCCGCCGTTTCACTTTATGAAAAGCCTGCTCAATTGCCGCAAGCCAGTGATCGCTGCTGTGGCCGGCGCGGCGGTGGGCATCGGCACGACCCTGCTGCTGCATTGCGACCTGGTCTATATCAGCCGCGACGCGCGCTTGCGCATGCCATTCGTCAACCTTGGGCTGTGTCCGGAATTTGGCTCAAGCCTGATCCTGCCGCGATTGCTCGGGCATGCCAAAGCGGCTGAGCTGTTGCTGCTGGGCGAGGGATTCACCGGTGAGCAGGCGGCCGCGTGGGGCATTGCCACGCAGGCGTTGAGCAGCGGTGAAGCGGCGCTGGCCAAGGCGCGTGAAGTGGCTGAACGTTTTGAGACGCTGGCGCCGGGGGCAGTGCAAGTCAGCAAACATTTGATGAAAAGTGTAGATCGCGAGCAGTTGCGCCAAGTGATTGAAGAGGAGGGGGCGTTGTTTACGCAGCGGTTGAAATCGCCGGAGGCGATTGCGGCGTTGTCGGCTTTTGTCACCAGGCGCTAGATTTTGTCGATTGTTCTGACGTCTTCGCGAGCAAGCTAGCTCCCACATTCGAGCGTGTTTCTTCAGGGTGTGTGCGGTCAAATGTGGGAGCGGGCTTGCTCGCGAGGAGGCCAGTGACGCCAACACAACCGCCAGCCTGACATGCAAAAAGCCCCGCCATTCTCATGGCGGGGCTTTTATTTTTCAGCCTGTCACTCAGACCATTGGGTCGCCAACGTGCAGGATCTTCATGCCGTTGGTGCCACCGATGGTGTGGTAGCTGTCGCCCTTGGTCAGGATGACCCAGTCGCCTTTCTCCACAACGCCGCGCTTGATCAGTTCGTCGATGGCAGCCTGGCTGACTTCATGCGGCGGCAACGAGGCCGGGTCGAACGGCACGGTGTACACGCCACGGAACATGGCCGCACGGGCCTGGGTTTCACGGTGCGGGGAGAACGCGTAGATCGGCACCGAGGAACGGATGCGCGACATGATCAACGGCGTGTAGCCACTTTCGGTCAAGGCGATGATCGCTTTAACGCCCGGGAAGTGGTTGGCAGTGTACATGGCTGCCAGGGCGATGCTCTGGTCGCAGCTTTCGAACACTTTGCCGATGCGGTGGCTGGAGGTCTTGCTGGTCGGGTGCTTTTCGGCACCGACGCAGATCCGCGCCATGGCTTGTACGGCTTCCAACGGGTACGGGCCGGCAGCACTTTCAGCCGAGAGCATCACGGCGTCGGTGTAGTCGAGCACGGCGTTGGCTACGTCGGACACTTCGGCGCGGGTTGGCATCGGGTTCTGGATCATCGACTCCATCATCTGGGTCGCCACGATCACCGCTTTGTTATGGCGGCGGGCGTGCAGGATGATCTTTTTCTGGATGCCGATCAGCTCGGCGTCACCGATTTCCACGCCCAGGTCGCCACGCGCAACCATTACAGCGTCGGAAGCCTTGATCAGGCCGTCGAGGGTTTCGTCATCGGCAACGGCTTCGGCGCGTTCGATCTTCGCTACCAGCCAGGCAGTACCGCCGGCTTCGTCGCGCAGTTTACGGGCGTATTCCATGTCGGCAGCGTCGCGCGGGAAGGATACGGCGAGGTAGTCCACTTCCATTTCGGCGGCGAGCTTGATGTCGGCCTTGTCTTTTTCAGTCAACGCCGGCGCCGTCAGGCCACCGCCGCGACGGTTGATGCCTTTGTGGTCGGACAGCGGGCCACCGATGATCACGGTGCAGTGCAGTTCGGTCGGGGTGGCGGTGTCGACGCGCATGACCACGCGGCCATCGTCCAGCAGCAGTTCGTCGCCGACGCCGCAGTCCTTGACCAGATCCGGGTAGTCGATACCCACGACTTGCTGGTTGCCTTCGGTCAGCGGATGGCTGGTGGAGAAGGTGAACTTGTCACCGATCTTCAGCTCGATACGCTTGTTGGCGAATTTGGCGATACGGATTTTCGGGCCTTGCAGGTCACCCAGCAGCGCCACGAAGCGGCCGTGCTTGGCGGCCAGGTCACGCACCAGCTTGGCGCGAGCCTTGTGCTCGTCCGGGGTGCCGTGGGAGAAGTTCAGACGGGCAACGTCCAAACCAGCCAGAATCAGCTGTTCGAGGACTTCCGGCGAGTTACTGGCCGGGCCAAGGGTGGCGACGATTTTGGTACGACGGACGGACATGCACAGACTCCTGAGTTCAAGCGCTGGAGAAGGCTACTATGCTCTTTCGTTGTAGTCATTGTTCGTTTGCACTACTTATCGACGATTGGCTTGTTTTTGCAGCGGTTGAATAGACGAACATCCTTGAAGATTTTCGACGAGGGGTCGATACACTGCTCAAGACAGGAGAACCCCCATGCGAATTTTGCTCGTTGCTGCCCTGGCCGTCAGTGTTGTCGGCTGTACCCGCTGGTCGATGGACCACCATTTGAACAACGCTTACCGTGCCTATGGGGTGGGTGATTGCGAGCGCGTCACGCTGGAATTGTCCCAGGTTGACCGCGAGAGCCGCACCCGTCGCTACGTGCAACCGGAGGTCTCGATGTTGCGCGGCCAATGCCTGGAGCGGCAGAAATTGTTCGTCGATGCTGTCCAGACCTACCAATTCATCATCAGCCAGTACCCGACAAGTGAGTACGCCTACCGTGCGCGAGCCCGGCTCGACACCCTGCAGCAGTTGGGGCATTACCCCGGCGCCAGTGCTGCACAGACACGGCCGGCGTCGTTGTAATGATATTTGTCATGCTACAGCTGGCCCGTCGCCAGTCTTGAGCTATCCTTTGGGTGTTCGTTTGTACAAGTTTCTATTCGAACGAATGCGAGGCCCGGATTCGGCAGTTGTTTAGTGACCATAGCGACGTCTGTTGGCACACCGAGATCCAGGGAGAGCGAGCCATTGGCTCGTTCCGAATCACTGGACCGGCCAGGGCATGGCCATTGGATGGCGATCTCACATGTTTACCCACCGACGGATCGAGCGGCACCAGCTACCTTGCTTCCTGCAGGTATTCAACCGTGTTACCGATAAACCTATCGGTTTTCTGGGCAACGCGTCCGAAAGTGGGCTGATGTTGATCAGCCAGTTGCCCATGATGGTCGACGTGGATTTCGAGTTGCGTCTGAAAATTCCTGGCCCGACCGGCGAGTGCCAGGCAATTGACCTGACCGCGACCTGCTTGTGGAGCCATGAAGACATCAACCCGCAGCATTACGACTCGGGATTCAGCGTGATCGAGGCGGGCGAAGAGTACAGCCAGCTGATCAGCGCCTTGTTGAATTACTTCAGCTTCGATCCGTTACAGGCATCCGCTTAGGCATTGAACGTGTTGGCCCGGGTTGGATCGTTAGCCCGGCCTTGGCAAGGTGTTTGTGTCAGCACGCTTTTAGAACACTCCGGCTTTTTTCCAACCCAGATAACGCGTGACGAGCGCGGCCCCCAACGCTGATGGCGGCGTGTCCAGTACGGATAACCCATGGGCGCTCAACCGGTCGTGGAGTTCGTTGCGTGCATTGAGGTAGTCGACCGTCCCGCAATAAGCCAATGCTTCAGGCAGGGTTTGCACCGGGGCCTGGCGCAAATCATCGAGTACTTCCTCCCGAAGGCTCGCCACCAGTACCCGATGCTGTCGGCTGATGCGCTTGACCGCTGTCAGCAGAGCTTCATCGTCCTCATCGCGCAGATTGGTGACCACGATCACCAGCGCCCGGCGTTTTTGCCGAGCCAGCAGTTGGCTGGCCGCAGCTTGATAGTCGGCCGTGCGGCGGGTGGTATCCAGGTCGTACACCGCATTGAGCAGCAGGTTCAGCTGGCCGCTGCCCTTGACCGGCGCCAGGTAACGCGGCTGGTCACTGGCAAAGGTGCTCAGCCCCACGGCATCGCCCTGACGCAGCGCGACATAACTGAGCAACAGGCAGGCGTTGAGTGCATGGTCGAAATGTGACAAATCGCCGTCCTGACTGCGCATGCGTCGACCGCAATCGAGCATGAACACAATCTGCTGGTCGCGCTCATCCTGGTATTCACGGGCGATGGGTGTGCGTTGTCGTGCGGTGGCCTTCCAATCGATCTGACGCAGGCTGTCGCCCTCGCGAAATTCGCGCAGTTGGTGGAATTCCAGCCCCAGGCCCCTGCGCTGGCGTTGGCGCACGCCGAGTTGGCTGAGCCAGTTATCCACACCGAGCAACTGTGCGCCGTATAAGTGGGCGAAATCCGGGTAGACGCGAGTCGTATCGCTGACCTCGACAAATTGCCGTGCCGACCATAGCCCAATGGGGCTGGGCAGATGAATTTCACAGCGGCTGAAGCTGAAGTGTCCACGGCGCAAAGGCCGCAGGCGGTAGCCCAGTTCGCAGTGTTCACCGGGGCGCAGTTCAATGCTTTGGGGCAGGTTTTCCATGCTCAAGCCGTCAGGAACATGATCGAACACCTTCACTGTGATTGGTTGCGAGTGATCGTGCGTCAGGGTCAGGCGCACTTCCCCCCAGCGTCCGAGTGCCAGGCTGCCCGGCATTTGCCGTTGTACTTGCACACCGGGGCGACGCCGCAGGCGCACGGCATCCAGCAGCGCCAGCAGCAACAGTGCCAGTAACAAGCCCCAGGCTATCGAGTGCAGCGTGTCGGGCGCGTTAAGCTGCAGCGCCGTTGCGGCGCCGAGCAGGATGTTCAGGCCCAGCAGCACGCTCAGCCAGCTGAGCAACAGGCGGGTCGGCTTCATGGACGAGTCACTGCCGGGGCGCCGCGATCTGGTCCAGCAGTTGCTGGAGCACTTGGTCTACCTCGAGCCCGTCGATGTCCAGTTCCGGCGCAATGCGCACCCGGTGACGCAGTACAGCCAGCGCGCACCCCTTGATATCGTCAGGGGTGACGAATTCACCGCCACGCAACAAAGCGCGTGCCCGGGCCCCGCGAACCAGGGCGATGGAGGCCCGAGGGCCGGCGCCGATGGCCAGCCCAGGCCACGTGCGGGTGGCTCGCGCCAGGCGCACGGCGTAGTCGAGGACTTGCTCATCCAGCGCCAGTTCGCTCGCAACCTGCTGCAGGTGCAACACGTCCTGGGCCTGCAGCACTGTACGTAGCGGGTGCACATCGAGCATGTCTGCCCGGGACGAGCGAGTCACTTCGCGCACCATCTCCAGTTCTTGCCGAGCATCGGGGTAGTCCATGCGCACTTTGAGCATGAAACGGTCGAGTTCGGCTTCGGGCAGGGGGTAAGTACCTTCCTGTTCGATAGGGTTCTGGGTCGCCAGCACCATGAAAGGCTGACCGATAGGCAGCGCCTCGCCTTCGAGAGTGACTTGGCGCTCCTGCATGGCTTCAAGCAAGGCGGCTTGAGTCTTGGCCGGAGCGCGGTTGATTTCATCGGCCAGCAGCAAGTGAGTGAACAGCGGCCCCTTGCGCAGCTTGAACTGCTCGGTGTGCAGGTCATACACGGCGTGGCCGGTGACATCGCTGGGCATCAGGTCCGGTGTGAACTGGATACGCGCGAAATCACCACCAAAGCAACTTGCCAGGGCGCGCACCAGCAACGTCTTGCCCAGGCCGGGTACGCCTTCGAGCAGGACATGACCGCCAGCGATCAGCGCGGTCAGTACGTCGTCGATCACCTGATCCTGGCCAATCACCGCCTTGCGCAGTTCAACGCGCAGGGCCTGTGCCTGCTGGCTGGCGTGTTGAAGGCTTTCGGCGGTAGGGGCAGTGGCTGCAGGGAGTTCGCTCATAGGGCATTCCTGAGGGTTTGCAGGCATGCCACCTGACGGCTGAAATCGGCGCTGGTGAGCCGTTTTGCCGGGAGTGGGCCTAGGGCCTGACTGATGATGTGGGAGGGTTGGCGCGTCAGGCGTTCGAGTACCTGCCACTGTTGAGCGGTGTCGAGGTGTTCAAAGCCAGGGTGACGTCGGCGGGCAGCGCGCTGAATGTCACGCTGCAGGGCGTGCAAGAGCGTGCCCTGGCCGGTGCGACGCAGCAGGAAATCGGCGCTGGCCTTCAAATGCTCCTGCAACTGCCGACGTGCCCTGGGCGCAGGCGCCTGGATCGGGCCCTGGCGCAGGCCGGTCTGCCAGAGTGCCAGGGCAATCAGCGCCAGGAGTGCCACCAAGGCTTGGGGGAAATAGCGCATCAACAGGGTCAACAGGCTGTCTACGTCGCTGTTGAACAACAAGGTCACGTCAGTACCTTGGTTGAGGTACCACAGCAGCCAGGCGTTATCGTGTTGGCCGATGCCCGGGGTTTTCCACAGCTCGCTGTCGGTTACCACGGTTACGGTGCCATGCCCGAGATTGCGTTGCATGAGGTGGCTGGATTTGGCGCTGTTGGCTGAAAACTGTGCCAGGTGTTTGGGATCGGTGAGGTTGAAGTCGATATCGAAACTGAAGTACGCCGGGGCGGTTTCATTGTCGACGTAGAGTTTGGTCAGGTCCGGCGTTTTCTTTTTGCGCGTCGTGGCTGGTTCATCGAAGGTTTCGCTCAATGTCTGGTGGATGTTCAACCGATCAAGCAGCAGGTCGCCGCTTTTACCTGTCTCTTCATCCCACAGCGCTTCGGCGACCACCAGCAAATGGCCACCGGACTTCGCCCACTCCAGCAGATGATCCACCTGGCGTGGGGTCATGTTAGCGCGATCACCCAACAGCAGAAGGCTGTGGCCTTGTGGCGGGAGGTGAGCGAGGCGTTCAAGGCTATTGGCATGCTCGACGCTCAGGCCTTGCTGGCGCAGAAAGTACTCTGCCGCCAAATAGGGATTCTCCCGCGCTTGGGGCGATGGGCCGCGATCAACCACTTCGTCATAAGGGATCGCTTTGTGCCAGGCATAAAATGCACCGGCCCCCAGCAGGCACGCCAGCAGTACACCTGCCCACAGTAACAGGCGGTTCATTGCGCGGCGTCCGACTTGAACAACGCACGCCAGTCGCTGCAGAGCTTTTGCTGGGCGGCGAGCGGGGGCAGCCGGTGGCCGTAGGCCAGGTTCTGCCAGTGGCGTGTCAGCTCATCACTGAACACCAGCAGCTGCGGTTGTTGTAATTGGTGAACACGCTCCAGGACCTGGCCTTCGGTGTCGGCGGTTTTCAGTGGCATGTTGTAGTCATGCAACAGGTGGCTGAGCAGGCCCCGGTATAGAAGGCTGAGGGCTTGCCGTGGTTGTGTGGGCCATAAGTGTTCGGCAGTGCTGGCGATGTCGTCGGGCAAAGTGTCTATGCCCAGTTCCAGGCCGAATAACTGCGTTGGAGCGGGCTTGGTAACCCTGGGTTGACTGATTGCGCGCCGACTGACAAAAGCCTGCAACCCGTAGCGGTAGTGCCAACCGAGCAACGCGAGGCCTCCAATCAACAGGCTCCACAGGAGTATTTCCAATCCCTGGCCTACGTGTTTGAAGGTGTTGCTGTTGAGGTGATCGAGCAGTGCCTGTAACCATCCGGGTAATTTGCCCTCACCGTGCGCGGTGCCTTTGGCCGCAGGCTGGTCTTCGCCGAAGCGATAGCGGGTGACGGTTTCCGGGTTTTTGAACGGGGGGAGGGCCAGCAGGGTCTTGATGGATTGACTCGCAGCCGGGGTGCTCAGTTGCTTTGGGCTACTGGACTCATCCGCCATGACCAGTGGGCTGGCCTGCAGCATCAGTCCGACCGCCAACAGCAGTAGCGTCGCCACGCTGCCCAGGCGCTGGCGTAAACGCCGGAATACCAGTTCCAGGTCCCAGGCCTCCAGTACGGTACGGCGGTTGAGGTACAGGCTGAAACCGCAGGCGACGTATATAGGCTCCCAGAACACCAATATCAGCGCATAGAACGCGTTGCCCAGATGCTCCAGCCACAGCCCTTGCGAACGGGTGGCGAGCGCTAGCCGTTGCCAGTCCCAATCCCGTTCAAGTTGTTCAGGAATGAAGAGGTAGAACAGCGCCATGCAGCCAAACCACAGGCCGATTTCCAGGTGCATGCCAATGATTGTCAGCCAGCGCGCGGCCCCTGCGTTGCGTTGTAACAGCACGCCAAGGCGGTGTTGACGCGCCTGGCCACCCAGGCCTTCGAGTTGGCTCACTGGCAGCACGAAACTGCGGCTCAGGCTCAGACGCCGCCAGGTCAGGCTGACCAGCAGCTGGCTTTTCAGCAGTCGCGGCCAATGACGCACGGCTTGTTTGGCGCTGGGTGTTTCACCAAACAGTGCCTTGGACAGGATGTACAACGGCAGCCGATCGAACGCCGGCTTGAGCCACCAGAACAGAAAAACAGCGGCAAAGGGAGACTCCCATAACACCACGGTGAGCAACGCAAATACCGGCAAGCTCACCAGCGCCCAACTGCTCATCAACAGCCAGCGATGCTCCCTGGCCATCAACACGCCAAGGTCCATGGCCTCCCAGGCAGTGCGGGGGCGAATTACCACGCTGGCATCACTCAGGCGCATGGTGAACCCGCCCTGCAAGAATCAGGTAAGCGGCCACCAGTAGCCAAAGCGCGGCGCCCACCAGGTATTTGATCCAAGGTGTGATAGCGGTGGTGGAAGACCAATACGCCTCTATCAACGCAGCGATCAGCAGGAACACCATCACACCGCAGAGCATCTGCACGCTTTTGCGCGCCGCCAACCGCAGGGATTCGCTGCGAGCGAGCGGTCCCGGAGCGATCAGCGACCACCCCAGTTGCAAACCCGCAGCGCCGGCCAGGGCGATGGCGGTCAGCTCGAATGCACCGTGGCCGATGACAAACGACCAGAAGGTCTGGCCATAGCCAATTTCGGTGAGATGGCCGCAGATTGCGCCGATGATCAAGCCGTTGAAAATCAGAAAAAACACGCTGCCAAGACCAAACAGTAACCCGGCTGCAAAGGTCTGGAAGGCGATGCCGATGTTGTGCATCACGTAGTAGCCGAACATCATCCAGTTTTCGCTGGAGGCTCGCTCGGCGGCACGCCCAAGGCGGCTGGCAGCGGGGTCGTACATGCTTTGCATCTCGGCGACCTGCTGGGCGCTGACGATGCTGTAGATCAGGTCGGGAAACAGGTAAACCAGCAGGGCTATTCCCAGCAGGCTGCCGAAAAACAACAGGCCGGCGATTAACACGAAGCGCCATTGCTCTCGTACCAGGCGCGGGAAGTCGGCCAGGACGAAACTCAGAACCTTCGCTCCCAATTGACTGCGATGGCGATAGAGCTGCTGGTGGCCGCGCAGCGCCAATTGCTGCAGCGGATCTACCAGATAACTGCTGTAGCCACGCTCCTGTGCCAGCGCGAGGTGCTGGCAAAGGCGTCGATAGTGATGGGGAAAGTCCGCCACGTCGCTGGCCTTGGCCTTGCCTTGCTCCAACTGTGTCAGTTGCGCTTCAAAGGCTTGCCATTGGGGCTGGTGACGGCTTTCGAACAGGCTCTGCTTCATGTCGGCCCCAGCAAGCCACGGGCCACACCATTGAGTTGCTCTACGGCGCGTGCAGGGGACACCTGCAGAGGGGCCGCGAGGATGGACGCCAGTTCATGCACCCGTTCGGTAGAGAGTTCGCCCTGGCGTTCGGCGAAGCCGAGAATGGCGCGCTGTTCGCTCAGATCAAGGGCGAAGGGCAGGCGCAACGCAGCCGCTTGGGGTATCCGGGGGCGGGCCAGTGATTGTTCGCGGTAGATCACCAGGGTGCCGGCGGCGAGGTCGCCGAGCCGTTTGAAATGAGGGTGTTGCAGGCAACTGATGGCGCCGAGGAAGTAGCCGAAGGGCAGCATGTCGACAAAGCGCAGCAGGTTGCGGATCAGCGAGGCGGACCAGCCGACAGGCGTGCCATCGTCCTGTACGACCCGCAGGCCCATGACCTGCTTGCCTGGAGAGCAGCCTTGATTGAGCACTTCGAACAAGACCATGTACCACCAGCTGACCAGAAACAGCAGCAATGAACCCAGGCCAATACCAATATTGCCCAACAGGGCCAGTGGCACGAGCAGGATGCCCATGACCAAGCCACGCAAGCCCAGGTCGAAAGCAAAGGCCAGTACCCGCGGCGGCAGGCCTGCCGGACGCAAGGGCAGATCTATGCCTTCAGGGGTCTCGATCTGGTAGCGGGTATCCAAAGGGTTTTTCGGCATTGCGATCCCTGGCAGTGCGAAGCGGCTAAGAGACACGGATGCTAGCAGTGTCGTCGGTGGAAGCAACCATTCAAGGTTTTGCTGGATATTTGTACAGCTAAGGTATCACTGGCCCCGGACGGCCAACAGCGCCTAGACTTTGCCGGTCTTCAGCACAGGAATAACCCGTGACCTCCATTTTCTGGTACGACTATGAAACCACCGGCATCAATCCGCGCAGCGATCGCCCGCTTCAGGTTGCCGGTATTCGTACCGACCTCGAACTCAACGAGATCGGCCCGCCGGTCAACCTTTATTGCCAGCTCAGCGACGATATCCTGCCTCATCCGGCCGCCTGCGCGATCACCGGCATCACCCCTGACATTCTGGCGGACAAAGGCCTGGCCGAAGCCGACTTCATGACCCGAGTGCATGCCGAACTGGCCGCACCGGGCACTTGCGGTGCCGGTTACAACACGTTGCGTTTTGACGATGAAATGACGCGCTACAGTTTGTATCGCAACTTTTTCGACCCTTACGCCCGTGAATGGCAGGGCGGCAACAGTCGCTGGGATTTGATCGATGTGGTGCGCACGGCCTACGCACTTCGCCCGGAAGGGATCGTCTGGCCAGAGCAGGATGGGCGCGTCACCCTCAAGCTTGAGCGTTTGACGGCCGCCAACGGGATCGATCATGGCCAGGCCCACGACGCGTTGTCGGACGTGCGAGCCACGATCGCCCTGGCGCGCCTGGTCCGCGAGAAACAGCCCAAGTTGTATGAGTGGCTGTTTCAACTGCGCAGCAAGCAGCGGGTGATGGATCAGGTACGCCTGCTGCAACCGATGGTCCATATATCCGGGCGCTTTTCCGCCGAGCGTCACTACTTGGGCGTGGTGCTGCCGCTGGCCTGGCACCCGCGCAATCGCAATGCATTGATCGTCTGTGACCTTGGGCTGGACCCGCAGGGATTGCTGGATCTGGACGCCGATACCTTGCGCCAGCGCCTCTACACGCGCCGTGGTGATCTGGCGGAAGGCGAACTGCCAGTACCGCTCAAGTTAGTGCATATCAACCGCTGCCCGGTCGTTGCCCCATTGAACGTGCTGCGGGCGCAGGACCGCGAGCGACTTCAATTGGATATGGACACGTGCCAGGCACGTGCACTGCGACTAACTGACGCACACGAAGTTTGGCGCGATAAGTTGGCGGCTATTTATGCCGAGGAAGATTTTGCGCCGAGTGCGGATCCCGAGCAGCAGCTCTATGACGGTTTTATTGGTGATCGCGATCGTCGTTTATGCGAACAAGTCCGGGCAGCCGAGCCTTTACATCTGGCCCATCAGCAGTGGCCATTTGATGATCATCGTTTGCCGGAATTATTATTCCGCTACCGCGCGCGTAACTTTCCTGACACCTTGAACAACGAGGAGCAACAGCGCTGGAAACTTTTCTGTCAGCAACGGTTGTCGAGTTCGGAGTGGGGCGCGCCGACTACCCTGTTGGCATTTAAACAGGCGCGCGAGGAGTTGGCTGTTAGTGCTACATCGTTTCAGTGTCAGGTGCTGGATCAATGGCAGGAGTATGCCGACTCTTTAGCCGCCCGGCTGAACCTGTAGTCAGGCATTGGAGAATATTCGGACAATAAAAAACGCCAGCAAGCTGGCGTTTTTTATTGTGTCGCTTATCAGGCGAGAGCCCGACCAGGCTTAGCCCAGCAGGGTAGCCCAGCCTTCAACCACGTCGCCGCCCCACTTGGCTTTCCACTCTTTCAGCGTCTTGTGGTTGCCACCTTTGGTTTCAATCACTTCACCGTTGTGTGGGTTCTTGTATTGCTTGACCTTGCGAGCGCGCTTGGTGCCGGTAGTTTTCACAGCGCCGCGGGGTGCTTTAACTTTCGACTCTGGATCCAGCAGCGCGATGATGTCACGCAGGGATTTGGAGTATTCACCCATCAGGGTGCGCAGTTTGCCTTCGAATTCCAGCTCGGTTTGCAGCTTGTCGTCTTGGGACAGGTTCTTCAAACGGGCTTGCAGCTCTTTGATAGCTTCTTCGGTGGCACGGTATTCGTTGATCAGAGACATGTGGACTACCTTATGTAGAGCGCGGATTGGCAGGAGAGTGGCCTAATAATAGTCAGGCACTAACCCCAAGTAAACATTTAAGGATGCATTTATGTGAATTACTTTGAATGTTTGTAGCGCTGCTACGCAATCGAGTTAATTAGTAGGTGGTAGACGTAAAGATAATCTCGTTTATTTTCCGACAATTGCCCGTGCATCACGTTGGACACGCATATAGCGTTGGTAAAACCTTACGCTATTAAGGGCTGTAGCCTGAGGGTGGGGGCAGAATAAGCCGTAAGGAATACTGCAGTTTTTCTGCGCAATCGCTAGAATGGCCGCCTTTGCGAAGTTCTGGAGTTTCCCCCTAATGCGCACTTTTCGGCTGGTGATTGCTTGCCCGGACCGGGTTGGCATCGTTGCCAAAGTCAGTAACTTTCTGGCCTCCCACAACGGCTGGATCACCGAGGCGAGCCATCACTCGGACGATCTCAGCGGTTGGTTTTTCATGCGTCACGAAATTCGTGCCGACACGCTGCCCTTTGGTCTTGAAGCTTTTCGTGAGGCGTTTGCGCCGATCGCTGAAGAGTTTTCGATGACCTGGCACATCACCGACACCGAGCAGAAAAAACGTGTCGTGCTGATGGCCAGCCGCGAGTCCCATTGCCTGGCCGACCTGCTGCACCGCTGGCACAGTGATGAGCTGGACTGCGAGATCGCTTGCGTAATCTCCAACCATGACGACCTGCGCAGCATGGTCGAATGGCATGGCATCCCGTACTACCACGTGCCGGTCAACCCGCAGGACAAGGAGCCGGCCTTTGCCGAAGTCTCCCGCCTGGTCAAGCAGCACGAAGCGGATGTGGTGGTGCTGGCGCGCTACATGCAGATTCTGCCGCCGGAACTGTGCCGTGAATACGCTGGCAAGGTGATCAACATTCACCACAGCTTCCTGCCGTCGTTTGTGGGTGCCAAGCCGTACCACCAAGCCTCCCTGCGTGGCGTGAAGCTGATTGGCGCAACGTGCCACTACGTCACCGAAGAACTGGACGCCGGCCCGATCATCGAGCAGGACGTGGTACGCGTCAGCCACAGCGACAGCATTGAAGACATGGTGCGTTTCGGCCGTGACGTCGAGAAGATGGTGCTGGCCCGTGGCCTGCGTTATCACTTGGAAGATCGCGTGCTCGTGCACGGCAACAAGACCGTAGTGTTCTGATACAGGTCTTGAAGAAGCACAGGCCTGGGCGTTAAATCGTCCCAGGCCTTTTTTTTTCTGCTATTGGGGATTGATCAATGAGCGATCCACTCGACAAAGCCACCTCCCAAGCCCCGGCGACGCTGGGGGAGGGGTGTTTAAGTCGATATGACCCGGATGACCTGGATGCTGAGGACGGCACCGAGTTTCCGGGTGCCGCTGAGTTGTGGGAGCGCGAACAGGCCAAATCCGAGCCTCCGGAAAAATAACGGCCCGCCGCTCTAAAAAAACGGCGGGCACTGGGCTCAGATTCGGAAACTGCCCACCAACTGTTTCAAGCGAGCGGCCTGTTGTTCCAGGTCGGTGCAGGCGCGCAGGGTGGATTGCAGGTTTTCCACGCCTTCCTGATTGAGGGTATTGATCTCGGTAATGTCCATGTTGATCGACTCCACCACCGAGGTTTGCTCCTCGGTGGCGGTGGCCACTGACTGGTTCATGCCGTCGATCTCGCCAATGCGCTGGGTCACGCTGTTCAAGCGCTCGCCGGCCAGGTTGGCGATTTCCACGCTGTCCTGGCTGTGGCGCTGGCTTTCACTCATGGTGCTGACCGAGTCGCGCGCGCCGACTTGCAGTTCCTCAATCATCTTCTGCACTTGCTGCGCCGATTCCTGAGTGCGATGGGCCAGGTTGCGCACCTCATCGGCCACGACCGCAAACCCGCGCCCGGCTTCCCCGGCACGCGCCGCTTCGATGGCGGCGTTCAGTGCCAGCAAGTTGGTTTGCTGGGAGATGCTGGTGATCACCTCCAGAATTTGCCCGATGTTCACAGTCTTGCTGTTCAGCGCTTCTATATTGCTGCTCGAAGCACTGATCATCGCTGACAGTTGGGTCATTGCCTTGATATTGCGATCCACCACCTGTTGGCCGTCTTCGGCCAAGTGCCGCGCATCGCTGGCCTGGCTGGAGGCTTGTGCGGCGTTGCGCGCGATTTCCTGGGCGGCGGCGCCCAGTTCGTTGATGGCGGCGGCGACGCTGTTGGTGCGGTTGGCCTGCTCGTCAGAGTTGACCATCGAGGAATTGGAGGCACTGACCACGCGCAAAGCGACTTCGTTGACCTGTTCGGTGGCCGAGGACACTTCGCGGATCGAGGTATGAATCCGCTCCACGAAGCGGTTGAAGGCAATGCCCAGCGTGCCGAACTCATCGTTGTTCTGGATGGTCAGGCGGCGGGTCAAGTCGCCCTCGCCATCGGCGATGTCCTGCATCGCGCGGGTCATTACGTGCAGGGGTTGCAACAGCACGCGGATGAGCATGCCCAGCAGCGCAATGATGATCACCACCGCGATGATCGTGGCGATGATCGCCGAATTGCGGAACTCGCTGAGCATGGCGAACGACTTGTCTTTATCCACCGAAATGCCCAGGTACCAGTTCACCGAGGGCAGGCCCTTGATCGGTGTAAAGGTCACGATGTTGTCTTTACCGTTGGCTTGAACTTCACTGAAGTCAGTACTGATCTTCGGCGTGTGATTGGGGTACATGTCGGCCAGGGTCTTCATCACCAGGTTTTTGTCCGGGTGCACGAGCACTTTGCCATCGGCACTGACCAGGAACGCATAACCCATGCCGCCGAAGTTCAGCGCGCCAATGTTATCCACCAGCGTTTGCAGGCTCAGGTCGCCGCCAACCACGCCGATGCTCTGGCCAGTTGTGGTGGTGCTGGGGGTGGCGACCGAAATGATCAGTTTCCCGGTCGCAGCATCAATGTAGGGTTCAGTCAGGGTTGAACCATTGCTGGACTGGGCGCCCTTGTACCAGGGGCGCACCCTTGGGTCGAAGCCATCGGGCATCTTGGTGTCGGGGCGGATGGTGAAGGCGCCTTTGCTGTCGCCCACGTAGGTGGCCATGAACGAGGACGTCAGGGCTTTCTGTTCCAGCAGGCCGGCGACCACGGCGGGCTCGGGGTTGATGGCGATGTTCTGTGCTGCGTTTTCCACCAGCGCTATGCGTCCGGTGAGCCAGGTTTGAATGTTGCTGGCGGTGACGTCGCCCATTTCATGCAGGTAATTATTGAGGTCGTCGCGAATTGCGTTGCGTTGCAGGTAGTCGTTGTAGAGGGTAAACAATGCGAAGGCGGCGATGACGATAAGGGCGGCTGCAAGCAGGATTTTGTGGCTGAAGCGCAGGTTTTTATTCATGGCTTGAAGGGTCCGCTAAGGTCTTGGTATCCGAAGCGCGTCCTCATGGGATGCGCAAAATGGCAGCGTCAAAAAAGGTGTGGTACTTCTGGTGATAGCTCTGTGAGTCCCTGTAGGAGCCATCCGACCTGTTTTTAGACTTTGTGGGTCTTACAATTATCTGTATCGACCTTGCGGCACTAAAGATTAACCAAAGGTGACGAAATGCCTGACTCCTCGCAACTCCTTATTGGCGCCGGCCCGGACGGCCAGCCCATCGCCCAGGCCATGCGCCTGGCCAACCGTCACGGCCTGATTGCCGGCGCCACGGGCACCGGCAAGACCGTGACCTTGCAGCGCCTGGCGGAAGCGTTCAGTGATGCGGGTGTGGCCGTGTTCGCCGCTGATATCAAAGGCGATCTGTGCGGTCTGGGGGCTGCCGCGAACCCTCAAGGTAAAGTGGCTGAGCGCATCGCGGGCATGCCCTTCCTTAATTACACGGCGAAGGCTTATCCGGTAACGCTGTGGGATATCCACGGGCAGTCGGGTCATCCGCTTCGCACGACCATCAGCGAAATGGGACCTTTATTGCTCGGCAGCCTGTTGGAACTCACCGACAGCCAGCAGTCGGCACTCTATGCCACCTTCAAAGTGGCGGACCGCGAAGGCCTGCTGCTGCTCGACCTCAAAGACCTCAAGGCATTGCTCAACCATCTGCGCTATCACCCGCAGCTGCTGGGTGACGATGCCGCGCTGATGACTACCGGCTCCAGCCAGGCGCTGTTGCGGCGCCTGGCGGTGCTTGAACAACAGGGCGCTGAAGCCTTGTTTGGTGAGCCGGCCCTGCAGCTTGAAGATATTTTGCAGCCGGCCAGCGACGGCCGCGGGCGAATCCATCTGCTCGACGCCAGCCGGCTGGTGCACGAGGCGCCCAAGGTGTATGCGACTTTCCTGCTGTGGCTGCTGGCCGAACTGTTCGAGCAGTTGCCGGAGCGCGGGGATGCCGACAAACCGTTGCTCGCGCTGTTTTTCGATGAGGCGCATTTGTTGTTTGCCGACACGCCCAAGGCTTTGCAGGACCGACTGGAGCAAGTGGTGCGCCTGATCCGCTCCAAGGGTGTCGGTGTGTACTTTGTCACGCAATCCCCCGCTGATTTGCCTGACACGGTCCTGGCGCAACTTGGTCTGCGTATTCAGCACGGCTTGCGGGCGTTCACCACGAAAGAGCAGAAATCCCTGCGCGCGGTAGCGGATGGCTTTCGGGCCAACCCGGCATTCGACACCTTGTCGGTGCTCACAGAGCTGGGCACCGGTGAGGCACTGGTGGGCACCTTGCAGGAAAAGGGCACGCCGGAAGTGGTCCAACGCGTGCTGGTAGCGCCGCCGCAATCGCGCATCGGGCCGCTCAGCGAAACCGAACGCGCCGCGCTGATTGCCAGCTCGCCGTTGCTGGGGCGCTATGACAAGCCGATTGATCGAGAGTCGGCCTATGAAGTGTTGATGGCGCGCAAGGAGCTCGGGCCGACTGAGGCAGCCACGCCTGCTGCCGAAGAACCGAGCTTTACCGACAAGGCCGGGGCATTTCTGGGCACCACGGCCGGCAAGGCACTCAAGTCAGCCATGCAGCAGGCCGCCAATCAGATGGGCCGGCAGTTGGTGCGGGGTTTGTTGGGCTCGTTGCTGGGCGGCAGCAAGCGTAAGTAGCTATTCAGATTTGGGCTTGGCGTGCGCGGCCAATCGTTCCAGTGCTGCGCGCAAGCCCGGATCGCTGATCCCGTCGGCCGTTGCCTGAATGGTTTCGGCCGCATTCACCGACAGGTTGATGGTGTGCCCCACCGCGCCTTGCTGCACGGTCGGCGGCTGCACCTTGAACTGGATACGGGTCAAACTGGCAAATTCATCAAAGGCCATCAATTGTCGCTGCAGGCGTTTTTGCTGATAGCGCAAACGGGTCGCCCAATGACCGTCGGTGACAATTAACAGCAAATTTCCTTCGCGCCAGGACGCCACATGGCAATGTTCACGTGCGGCAGGTTGTAGCTGGCTTTCGACCAGGCGTTGCAAATGGCCCAAGCGTTGCGCATGGCCGAAGATGGCTTTCAACGGCTTGGCTTCGCGGAGCAACACGCTGGGCGCGCGGGCTGTAAGAGGGCGAAATGCCATGTTTAGACACCTTAAGTAACAGAGCCGCCATCTTAGCAGAAAGCGCCTGTGTGCCCCCCAGCCAATGCGTCACGCAGCGCTTTGCTCGTAAAATCAATAGGTAACTTCTGCGCTTGATGGGTTGAAGTTCCAGCAAAAGCCCTTATTTTAAACAGGCCCTCTCACAGCGCCATGCCAGCATCGGGGAATAACGCCACTTTCCTCACCCACGATTCCGGGTAGAATGCGCGTTCGCATGCGGCCGTGAGGGCTGCTCGGGCCACTCACGGTGCGCCCTCCATCCCTATGTGTGGAAGAACCTGCCGATATGTTTGCGCCTTTGTTAAAGAAACTTTTTGGAAGCAAGAATGAGCGCGAAGTTAAACGCATGCTCAAGACGGTGCAGCTGGTCAATGCCTTCGAAGAGCAGATGGTTGCCCTTTCGGACGAGCAATTGCGCGCCAAGACCCAAGAGTTCAAGGCCCGCATAGCCAAAGGTGAAACCCTCGACAAGCTGCTTCCCGAAGCCTTTGCGGTCGCCCGTGAAGCCGGTAAGCGTGTCATGGGCATGCGCCACTTCGACGTGCAGTTGATCGGCGGCATGACCTTGCATGAAGGCATGATTGCCGAAATGCGCACTGGTGAAGGCAAGACCCTGGTGGCAACCCTGGGTGTTTACCTCAACGCACTGTCCGGCAAGGGCGTACACGTTGTGACGGTGAACGACTACCTGGCTCGCCGGGACGCCAACTGGATGCGCCCGCTGTATGAATTCCTCGGCCTGACCGTCGGCGTGGTAACGCCGTTCCAGCCGCCGGAAGAGAAGCGCGCCGCATACGCTGCCGACATCACCTACGGCACCAACAACGAATTCGGTTTCGACTACCTGCGCGACAACATGGCGTTCAGCATGGAAGAAAAATTCCAGCGCGAACTCAATTTTGCCGTGATCGACGAAGTCGACTCCATCCTCATCGACGAAGCCCGTACCCCGCTGATCATCTCCGGCCAGGCCGAAGACAGCTCGCGCCTGTACACCGAGATCAACAAGTTGATCCCGCGTCTGGAGCAGCACATTGAGGAAGTGGAAGGCGTGGTGACCAAAGAAGGTCACTTCTCCATCGACGAGAAGACCCGTCAGGTCGAACTCAACGAAGCCGGTCACCAGTTCGTCGAAGAGATGCTGACCCAGATCGGCGAGCTGGCTGAAGGCGAAAGCCTGTACTCGGCCCACAACCTGGGCCTGTTGACCCACGTGTATGCCGGCCTGCGCGCCCACAAGCTGTTCCATCGCAACGTCGAATACATCGTTCAGGACGGCCAGGTCGTACTGGTTGACGAACACACCGGCCGTACCATGCCGGGTCGTCGTCTGTCCGAAGGCCTGCACCAGGCCATCGAAGCCAAGGAAGGGCTCAACATCCAGGCTGAAAGCCAGACGTTGGCCTCCACGACCTTCCAGAACTACTTCCGTCTGTACAACAAACTGTCCGGCATGACCGGTACGGCCGACACCGAAGCGTTCGAGTTCCACCAGATCTACAACCTGGCCGTGATGGTGATTCCACCGAACAAGCCGCTGGCGCGTAAAGACTACAACGACCTGGTGTTCCTGACGGCCGAAGAGAAATACGCGGCAATCATCAACGACATCAAGGACGGCATGGCCCAGGGTCGTCCGATCCTGGTGGGTACTGCCACCATCGAAACTTCCGAGCACGTGTCCAACCTGCTCAACAAGGAAGGCATCGAGCACAAAGTCCTCAACGCCAAGTTCCACGAAAAAGAAGCCGAGATCATCGCCCAGGCCGGTCGCCCAGGCGCACTGACCATTGCCACCAACATGGCCGGTCGTGGTACCGACATCCTGTTGGGCGGTAACTGGGAAGTGGAAGTCGCGGCGCTCGAAAACCCGAGCCCTGAGCAGATCGCTCAGATCAAGGCTGACTGGCAGAAACGTCATCAGGCCGTGCTGGAATCCGGCGGCCTGCAGGTGATCGCCTCCGAGCGTCACGAATCGCGCCGTATCGACAACCAGCTGCGTGGTCGTGCCGGTCGTCAGGGTGACGCCGGTTCCAGCCGTTTCTACCTGTCGCTGGAAGACAGCCTGATGCGCATCTTCGCCTCCGATCGGGTGAAGAACTTCATGAAGGCCCTGGGCATGCAGTCCGGTGAAGCGATCGAGCACCGCATGGTGACCAACGCCATCGAGAAGGCTCAGCGCAAGGTAGAAGGCCGTAACTTCGACATTCGTAAGCAACTGCTCGAGTTCGATGACGTCAACAACGAACAGCGTAAAGTGATTTATCACATGCGTAACACGTTGCTGGCCGCCGACAACATTGGCGAGACCATTGCCGATTTCCGTCAGGACGTGCTCAACGCCACCGTCAGCGCGCATATCCCGCCACAGTCGCTGCCTGAGCAGTGGGATGTTGCCGGTCTGGAAGCGGCGTTGAAGAGCGATTTTGGTGTCGACCTGCCGGTTCAGCAGTGGCTGGACGAAGACGACCACCTGTATGAAGAAACCCTGCGCGAGAAGCTGATGACCGAGCTGCTGGCCGCGTACAACGAGAAAGAAGAGCAGGCGAGTGCCGAAGCGCTGCGCACCTTCGAGAAACAAATCGTACTGCGTGTGCTGGACGACCTGTGGAAAGACCACCTGTCGACCATGGACCACTTGCGTCACGGTATCCACTTGCGTGGTTACGCCCAGAAGAACCCGAAGCAAGAGTACAAGCGCGAGTCGTTCACGCTGTTCTCCGAGCTGCTGGATTCGATCAAGCGCGATTCGATTCGCGTGCTGTCCCACGTTCAGGTGCGTCGCGAAGACCCGATCGAGGAAGAAGCTCGCCTGCGCCAGGAAGCCGAAGCATTGGCTGCTCGCATGCAGTTCCAGCACGACGAAGCACCGGGCCTGGAAGCGCCTGAGGTGTTGGGCGAAGAGGTCGATGTGGCCTTGGCGCAAACCCCGGTTCGCAATGATCAGAAGCTGGGCCGCAACGAACTGTGCTGGTGTGGTTCGGGCAAGAAGTTCAAACACTGCCACGGCGAAATCAACTAAGATTTTTGCCTGACGCTGCAACACCCCGCGCCGCGACCGGCATCAGCCGTCGCGGCGTTTTGCCATTAATTCCCACCGTCGATAGCGACGGCACAGACATCACCTATTTTTAAGGAGCGCATTCATGGCTGTTGGTCTTGGTCCTTTGCCCACATTGCACCCGGTTGCCGGTTTTGAACTCGGTATCGCTTCGGCCGGCATCAAGCGCCCCGGGCGCAAGGATGTGGTGGTGATGCGCTGTGCCGAAGGTTCGACTGTCGCCGGTGTATTCACCCTCAATGCGTTCTGCGCCGCGCCGGTAATCCTGGCCAAACAACGCGTGGCCGGTTCGATTCGCTACCTGCTGACCAACACCGGTAACGCCAACGCCGGCACCGGCGAGCCTGGCCTGGTGGCCGCTGCCCGCACCTGCGCCAAGCTGGCCCAGTTGACTGGCGTAGACGCCAGCCAAGTGCTGCCTTACTCCACCGGCGTAATCGGTGAGCCATTGCCGGTGGAAAAAATCGAAGGCGCCCTGCAAGCCGCGCTGGATGACTTGTCTGTGGATAACTGGGCTGCCGCTGCCACCGGCATCATGACCACCGACACACTGCCAAAAGGCGCGAGCCGTCAGTTCGTGCACGACGGCGTGACCATCACCGTAACTGGCATCAGCAAAGGCGCGGGCATGATCCGCCCGAACATGGCCACCATGCTCGGCTACATCGCCACCGACGCCAAAGTCTCCCGCGACGTGCTGCAACGCTTGATGCTGGACGGCGCCAACAAATCGTTCAACCGCATCACCATCGATGGCGATACCTCGACCAACGACTGCTGCATGTTGATTGCGACCGGCCAGGCCAACCTGCCGGAAATCACCTCTACCGAAGGCCCACTGTTCGCCGCGTTGAAGCAGGCGGTGTTCGAGGTGTGCATGGACGTGGCCCAGGCCATCGTGCGTGACGGCGAAGGCGCGACCAAGTTCGTAACCGTTGAAGTCAACGGCGGCGCCAACCACCAGGAATGCCTGGACGTTGGCTACACCGTGGCCCACTCGCCGCTGATCAAGACTGCCTTGTTTGCCTCTGACCCGAACTGGGGCCGCATCCTCGCCGCCGTTGGCCGTGCCGGCGTGCCTGACCTGGATGTGAGCAAGATCGACGTGTTCCTTGGCGAGGTGTGCATTGCCAGCCGTGGCGCCCGCGCCGAAACCTACACCGAAGCCCAGGGCTCGGCAGTGATGCAGCAGGAAGAAATCACCATCCGCATCGAGCTGGGTCGCGGTGAGTGCAGCGAAACGATCTGGACCACTGACCTGTCCCACGAGTACGTGAAGATCAATGCGGAATACCGCACCTGACAGCCAAGAGGATAAGCGCGGTGAAACGAGTGCATGTAGCAGCAGCGGTGATCCGCGGTGTCGATGGCAGGATCCTGCTGGCGCGCCGCGCCGATACCCAGCATCAGGGCGGCCTCTGGGAATTTCCCGGTGGCAAGGTGGAGGCCGATGAATCGGTTGCTGCCGCCTTGTCCCGCGAATTGCAGGAAGAACTGGGCATCCAGGTCACCACGGCACGCCCGCTGATCAAGGTGCAGCATGACTACCCGGACAAGCAGGTGTTGCTGGATGTCTGGGAAGTCTCGGCCTTTACCGGCGAGCCCCACGGTGCCGAAGGGCAGCCGTTGGAATGGGTGGCTCCGCGAGACTTGATCAACTATGCGTTCCCGGCGGCGAATGCCCCGATCGTGGCGGCGGCGCGGCTGCCGGCTGAGTACCTGATTACCCCAGGCGAGCTGGAAACCCCGACCTTGCTGCGTGGTATTCAGAAGGCGATTGCCGGGGGCATCAAGCTGGTTCAGCTGCGTGCGCCCAATGGTTACGACCCTAAATACCGTGACCTGGCAGTGGACGCCGTTGGCCTGTGTGCCGGCAAGGCGCAATTGATGCTCAAGGGCCCGTTTGAGTGGCTGGGGGATTTCCCGGCGGCCGGCTGGCACATGACGTCGGCGCAGTTGCGTAAATACGCGAGCAAGGGACGCCCACTGCCGAAGGATCGCTGGTTGGCGGCCTCCTGCCACAACGCTGAAGAACTGGCGCTGGCGGAAATGATGGACGTGGATTTTGTCACGCTGTCACCGGTGCAGCCGACCCAAACGCACCCGGATGCTCAGCCATTGGGGTGGGAGCAGGCGGCCGAGTTGATCCGTGGGTTCAGCAAACCCGTGTTTTTGCTCGGCGGCGTAGGGCCGGCAGAGCGGGAGCAGGCGTGGGCCGCTGGGGCTCAGGGTGTTGCCGGGATTCGGGCGTTTTGGCCGCAGGTTTGATGTTGTTCTGACGGGCCTCTTCGCGAGCAAGCCCGCTCCCACAGTCGACCGGGTTCCAATGTTGGAATGCAGTCAACTGTGGGAGCGGGCTTGCGCGCGAAGGGGTTCAGATCAGTCACCCCAAAAACTCAGTGTGGCTTAGCCGCCGCCTGCCACAACACCTCAGCCACACCCTGGCGCTTGGCAATCACCCGTGCCGCCACAAACAACAAGTCCGACAACCGATTGATGTACGCCAACCCCACGCCTTCCAACGGTTCAACCGCATTCAACTGCTGACACCGCCGCTCCGCACTGCGCGCCAGGCTACGGCACACGTGGGCTTGGGCGATCAGCGCGGAACCACCGGGCAAGATGAAGTTTTCCAGCGGCCCGACTTCCTCATTCCAGCGGTCAATCGCCGCTTCCAGCCGATCAACTTCGGCCGCATTCAATGCCTTGTACACCGGCATCGCCAGCTCACCACCCAAGTCGAACAATCGATGCTGGCAAGGGGTAAGCACCTCAATCACGTCGTTCAGTTGCGGATGCTTGCCGCTCTGCTCTTCAAGGCTGGCCAGCAGTAAACCCAACTGGCTGTTGAGCGTGTCCACCTCGCCGATGGCTTCCACCCGCGGGTGGTCCTTGGGCACGCGACGGCCGTCGCCCAGGCCGGTCTCGCCTGTGTCGCCGGTACGGGTGTAGATCTTCGACAGGCGAAAGCCCATGGTTATTGCTCCAGTTGAGTCAGGTCAAAGGGTGGCATTTGGCTGCCGGCCAGCGGCAGGCGCAGGGTGAAGCAGGTACCTTGGCCGAGGGTGGAGTGCACTTCCATCTGGCCTTTGTGGTTATTGGTGACGATGAAATACGACACCGACAGCCCCAGCCCGGTGCCTTGGCCGATTTCCTTGGTGGTGAAGAACGGCTCGAACGTGCGTTTGCGCACGTTTTCGCTCATGCCGATGCCATTGTCTTCCACCTGGATCTCCGCCCAGGGCGGGTTGAGGCGGGTACGTAAAATAATGCGCCCGGGCTCGCGGTCGTCTTCACGCAGGTGAATGGCCTGGGCGGCGTTTTTCAACAGGTTGAGCAGTACCTGTTCCAGTTCGTTGGCGGTGCCGGGCACCGGGCCGAGCTGCGGGTCGAACTGGCGGATGATTGCCTGGCCCTTGAAGTCGAAGCCGATCGTCAGGTCGAAGTCATTGCCGGCAATTTCCACCGCCTGGTCGATCAGTGCTGGCAAATCGCAAGGCGCCATTTGCCGATTGCTGCGGCGGCTGAAACTGAGCATATGCGTGACGATCTTCGCCGCGCGTGCGCCGGCTTGCTGGATGCCATCGAGCAATTGCGGGACTTCGCGGCCCTGCAGGTAGCGGTTGACCACCTCCAGTTCGATGCCCGCCTGTTCCGCGTGTTCCAGGTTCTTCGGCAGGTCGGGGGACAGGCGGCGGCGGATGTTCTGCACGTTGTGCAGGATCGCCCCGAGCGGGTTGTTGATTTCGTGGGCCATGCCCGCGGCCAGGCCGCCGACGGAGAGCATTTTCTCCGACTGCACCATCATTTCTTCCAGGGACAAGCGCTGGGTGATGTCGTCGATACGGATCACCACGCCGCGCCCGGCGCCGCCCATCAAGGGGTAAAAGGTCAGGGCGTAATGCTTGGCCTCGTCATCCTTTATCCAGGTGACGCGCTCAATGCGTTCAACCGTGTGTTGCTCAACCGTGGCCTTGATTTGTGGCAGGTAGGGCTTGAGCGGCTGGAACGCGAGGAAGATCGGCTGGTTCAGCGCTTCGTCCAGGCGCGTGCCGGAAAGCGCGGTGGCTTCCTGATTCCACTGGGTGACGTAGAGTTGTTCGTCCAGGGCGATCAGCGCGGAAGGCATCGAGTCGATAATGCTGTTCAGGTAATTCTGGAAGCCCGTGAGTTTTTTCTCGATCTTGCTGCGAACCTGCACTTCGAGTTCCAGCTTGCGGTTGGTGTGGCGCGTCTCTTCGGCCAGGCCCTGGGCTTGGGCGTAGGCGGCCTGGGAGTCGTCCCGCGCTCGCTTGAGCTGATGCTCGCGGGCTTCAATGCGCGACAGCATGGTGTTGAACGCTTCGGCCAGGCTGCCGATTTCATCATGGTTGCCGCGCCCGGCACGCAGGGCGTAGTTTTCTTCGCGGGTCACCTGGCGCGAGAGCTCTTCGAGTTCGTGAATCGGGCGGGTGATCAAGCGTTTGATCTGCCGGGCGATGACCAGCCAGAGCAACACGCTGAAAATCAGGATGCCCAGGCTGGCTGTCAGCGTGCCGGTATAGAACGCCACGGGTAGCTCGCTGCTGGCCACCAACAGTAAATGCCCCGGAGGCTGGCCGGCGCGGGGCAGGGTGATGACCTGGTTGCTGCGAAATTCGGTGACGCGCCAGGCCTCGATATGCCGGTAGTTGTCCGGCAGGTGCAGGCGGTTGCCGTGTTGCATTTGGGCCAGGCGGGTGCCTTCGCCGTCGTACAAGGCGGCGGCGCGTAGTGGCGAGTAGCTGGTCAATTCGCTGAGCAGGGCGTCGGCCTTGGCCGGGGATTCGAGGGCTTCGGCGGCGAGGGCGGGGTTGGACACCAGGCGACCGATGGCCTGCAACGCCTGCGGGGCCATGCTTTCCTGGGAGATCCAGTAGGCGGCGCTGATAAACGTCAGGTTGGCCACCAACAACACGGTGGTCAACAACACCAGCAGGGCGGCCAGCAGTTTCTGCCCTACCGGTAGATTTTCAAGACGCTGGCGCAATGGCATCAGGGTTTTCCCAGGTGATAGACAGGTAGGCAGGGTAGCGCGTGCCTCAGTCGGTGGCCAATCCGCGTGCGCGTAAGTGGTCGATCAGCCGCGCTTGCAGCTGTTGCAGATGCGGCAGCACCAACTGATGGCGGGCCGCCGCCTGGCAAGCGTAGCCCAGCAGGTAGCTGATTTCGGTGCGCCGGGCGTTTGCCACGTCCTGATACATGGAGGAGTAGTTGGCCGCCGTCGCGTGGACGACGCGTTCTACTTCGCTGTGCAACGCCTCGGCGGCGGCCGGTTGACCGCAGCACTCGAGCAACTCGGTCAATTCGGCGCACAAGGTCGCCACTTCGCATTGGTGGTCTTGCAGACCGCCGTTGCGGCACTGGTAGAGCACGGTCAACGGGTTGATTGCGCAATTGAGCGCCAGCTTGCGCCACAGGCGGGTGAGAATATCGGTGCTCCATTCGTGGGGAATGCCGGCGGCGTGCAGGTCGTCCAGCCACCGCGGTGGCGTCGGGTGGCCCGCGTCCCCCAGCCAGGTGTAGCCATGGCCGGCAAAGACCACGCGCCAATCGCCGTCGCGGAACGCGCCTTCGGTGCTGGAGGCAAAGATGCAACGGGCTTGCGGCAGCTGCGCGGCCACGGCGTCCTGGCTGCCCAGGCCGTTTTGCAACAGGATCAGTTCGGCGTCCGGTACCAGCCGGTGTTGCAGCTGTGCGATGGCGGTTTCGGCGTCGTAGGCTTTGCACGCCACCAGCAGACGATGAATGGGTTCTTGGCTGTGGGGTGTTTCGCCGATCACTGGGTAGGTCTGCTCTACGCCATGCTCTACCAGCGTCAGGCCTTTTGCCTGCCGGTAGCTGGAAAGGCGCGCCTCATCCCGCAGGATCAGCCGCACGGGCACGCCCGCGCGCGACAGGCGTGTGGCCCACAGTGTGCCCAGGCTGCCGGCGCCGAGAATGTGCCAGGTAGTCGACATGAGTTTGTGCTCCGTAGGGTCGCTCACAGTGAACAGGGCGAAAGAACCGCTATAATGCCTCGGCATTTTAGCTTGGGCGCGCTCCATCTCTACTGAGCCCGCCCCTTATATTGGAGAAATGACATGCCTTCGTTCGACGTGGTATCCGAACTGGACAAACACGAAGTCACCAACGCCGTCGAGAACGCCGTCAAGGAGCTGGACCGTCGCTATGACTTGAAAGGCAAGGGCAGCTTCGAGTTCAAGGAAAAGGAACTGACCGTCAACCTGACCGCTGAAGCCGATTTCCAGCTGGAAGCGATGATCGAGATTCTCAAGCTGGCCCTGGTCAAGCGCAAGATCGACGTGCAGTGCCTTGAAGTCAAGGACGCCTACGCCTCCGGCAAGCTGATGAAGCAGGAAGCCGTGCTCAAGGAAGGCATCGACAAAGAGCTGGCAAAGAAGATCGTCGCGCACATCAAGGATGCCAAGCTGAAAGTCCAGGCCGCCATCCAGGGTGAACAGGTTCGCGTGACCGGCAAGAAGCGTGACGATCTGCAAGAGGCAATCGCTGCCCTGCGCGCCAAGACCTTCGACATGCCACTGCAGTTCAATAACTTCCGCGACTGATGGCACTTCGCGGAACCTGTGGGTGTTTTTGACGTCCCACGCCCCAGAGTCTGTGCCTACACTTGAGCCCCACGGGGCTCATTTGCGTTTTATGGCAGTCAATCAAGCCGCACATCCGCGCAACAGGAGAAGATAGATGGATTTGAACGCTGAAGTGGATCACCTGATCAAGACCTCGCAGTCCTGGATCCCGATGATTATGGAATACGGCAGCCGGGTGTTGCTGGCAGTGATAACCCTGGCCATTGGCTGGTGGCTGATTAACGTATTTACCCACCGCGTGGGGCGCTTGCTGGCCATCCGCAATGCGGACCTGGCGCTGCAGCACTTCATCACCAGCCTTGCCAACATCGCATTGAAAGTCATGCTGATTGTCAGCGTGGCCTCGATGATCGGCGTGGCAACCACCTCGTTCGTCGCCGCCATCGGTGCGGCTACCCTGGCCATCGGCCTGGCGTTGCAAGGCAGCCTGGCCAACTTCGCCGGCGGCGTGCTGATTCTGCTGTTCCGCCCATTCCGCATCGGTGACTGGATCGAGGCCCAGGGCACATCCGGGACCGTCGACAGTATTCAGATCTTCCACACCGTGCTGCGTACCGGCGACAACAAAACCGTGATTGTGCCTAACGGCATCCTGTCCAACGGCATCATCACCAACACCAACCGTCAGCCGACCCGCAAGGTGGTGTTTGACGTGGGTGTCGACTATGAAGCCGACCTGCAGAAGGCTCGCGAAGTGCTGTTGGAGCTGGCAAAAGACCCGCGTGTATTGGCAGATCCTGCGGCAGTTGCTGTGGTGTCGACCTTGGGTGACAGTTCGATCACCGTGTCTTTGCGCTGCTGGACCAAGACGTCAGATTACTGGGACGTGGTGTTCATGCTTAATGAACTGGCGCGTGATCGTTTGAAAGGCGCGGGCATTGATATTCCGTTTCCACAGCGCGTTATTCGAGTAATGCAGGAACCGGCTGCGAAATAACTAAGCGCAACGTATCGAACTTGGCCGAATGGTCAGGTTCGATGCGCGCAGTTAATCTCGTTAGTTAGCTTGCTAGTTATTTTTCAGAGAAATAAAACTGCAATAAAAAAGCCGCTCCCTTGCAAACAGGGGAGCGGCTTTTTATTTAAGGCCGAGGCCTTAAGCCATCGTTGTAATCAAACTGGCAATTACAAGATGTTCAACGGGTATTGCGCGATCAGACGCAGTTCGTCGATAGACGCCGAACCGTAGTACACGCCATCAGACGAACGATAGGTCGCTTGACGCACGCGCAGGCTCAGGTCTTTTGCTGGACCGCTCTGAATCACGTACTTGGCTTCGATGTCACGTTCCCACTCTTTGCCGTTGGAGGTCTCTGCGGTGTTAGCGCCGGTACCTTTAACGTAGCGAGTCATGAAGCTCAGGCCTGGCACGCCGAAGGTGGCCATGTTCAGGTCATAACGAGCCTGGAACGATTTCTCGTCTTCAGCGTTGAAGTCGGAACGGGCGATGGAGTTGGCCAGGAAAATCGTGCCGCCGCCGTCTACGCCGTAGCCGTAGTCACCGTCACCGCTGACTTTTTGGTAGGCCAGGGTGAACGTGTGAGCCTGGATGGTGTACGCGCCTTGCAAGCTGTAGGCACGGTTGTCCAGTTTGGTGGTGCCGTCTTTTTCTGCGCGTTGCAGGCCGGCGCCGTCGCTCTTGGTGCTGTAAATGTTGAAGTCAACGGCCAGGGACTGTTCGTTGCTCAGCGCGTGAGTCCAGTTCAGGTTGGCGTAGGTTTTCTTCCAGTAGTCTTCAGTCTTCGCGTAGTAAAGGCTGGCGCTGACTTCTGGAGTCAGGGCGTAAACACCACCGATGAAGTCGGTTTTGGTCAGGCCCAGGCTGTCACGGTAAGTCTGTGCTTGTGCCACGCTGGAGGTGAAGTGACCACCTTCGAGTTTCAGGCCCTTGATCTCGTTGCTGGTGATCGAGATACCTTGCGGCAGCTCTGGCAGCAAGCGGCTGTCATCGGAGGCGAATACAGGCGCGGTGGTGTATTGGTCGCCGACTTTGAGCACGGTGTCGGAGATGCGGAACTTAACAGCGCCGCCGCCTTTGGAGTAGTCGTCTTGCGAGCGGCCGTCTGCACCGGTAGGGAACAGGCCAGTGCCCGAACGACCCTTGCCGCTGTCGAGTTTCACGCCCAGCAGGCCGATCACATCAACACCGACGCCGATGGTGCCTTGGGTGTAGCCCGACTGGAACAGGCCGTTGAAGCCCAGGCCAGTTTCGTCTACACGGCTTTTGCCGGTGTCGTTGTTACGGAAGTCGCGGCTGAAGTTCAGCAAACGAGTGTTGATGCTGAAAGTACTGTCTTCAACAAAGCCCTTGGAATCGTCCTGGGCGGACGCCATTGCGAACTGCGAGGTGCCTGCTGAAACAGCCAGGGCGATCATGCTCCACTTCATCACGCGCATCGTGATTTGCTCCTTTGGTTTTAGGAAGAGTACTGCCGTCCCACCTGTATTTTTATCTGGGCGGCTCTTTCTTTTTTGTGTCGGCGCAAAGTTATATCACGCGGACCCTATTGACGATACTTACCCATCTATCCTTTCAGCTTCTTTACGAGGCTGTCGTAAATTGCTATTTCCATGTCGCAAATTCACAGCCCGACTGTAACCAGGCTGACAACTTAAGTGCTGTTTTCAGACCGCTTTCGAAGTTTGAAATCTTCCGTGATACGCACTCAATCGCTTGTGTTTTTATCGCGAAACACCTGCTTCCAAACGGGTGCCGTTGCCGACGATAGTGGGGTGAATGCAACAAGCGTGCACAAAGCGGTAACCAAATGTCATTTTTTCGTGAAAAACGTTACGGGAGTGTAAAAACCGCATAAGCACGGGCTTTTTACGCCGTTTGGTTTGGGCTTGACGCCCAGGCGTTACACCTCTGCAGGGCTGCATAAATCCTGTACCAGGTAAAAACGTTACCGGTTGACCCTCATGAGTGGGTAATCGGCGGATCCCTTTGAGGCACGGGTGGGTCATTTTGGTGCATTCCGTCGAGGCCCGATTCAGCGTAGCTCAAATATTCGCTTGCCTCTAAAGGGGGCACGTTTTTTATCCGCATGCATCGAGGCTTTGCGCATTCGCCGTGAAGCGTTGCGCATTCAAAGGTATGCTGGGCACCTGAAATTGACCTGCCAAACGGAGTGCCCGCGTGTTCGCCTTAGACCAACGCCTGCAACAAGACACACTGGCTATTGGGGACTTCCCGCTCTGCCGCCTGCTGCTGTCCAATGACTCGAATTACCCGTGGTTCATCCTGGTGCCGCGCATTGACGGTATCAGTGAAGTGTTTCAGCTGGATGTCGCCGATCAGCAAACCTTGTGGCAGGAAACAACCGCCCTGGCGGCGTTGTTGAACGAAGGGTGGGCAGCCGACAAGATGAACATTGGTGCGCTGGGTAACGTGGTCAGCCAGTTGCACGTGCACGTGATCGTCCGCAAGCGTGATGATGCCGCCTGGCCTGCACCGGTCTGGGGCAAGCATCCGGCCCGGCCGTACACCGAAGAGCAAGTAACGGCGATACGCGCCCGACTGCGCGCTTTATTGCCTGCCGGCTTCATCTTTAGCCAGGACTGAATTATGGATCTGCAAGAACGCGTCACCGACCTGGAAAGCCGCCTGGCCTTTCAGGACGACACCATCGAGACCCTCAATGACATTCTGGTCACCCAGCAGCGGGCGGTAGAGCGCCTGCAGCTGCAGATGACGGCGCTGCTCAAGCGTCAGGAAGAAATGGGTGGCCAGTTCGAGTCATCCGAAGAAGAAGCGCCGCCGCCACATTATTAATGCGCGCCATAAAAAAACCGCGACCCAGCAGGGCTGGATCGCGGTTTTTTTACGCCGAGAAAAGTATCAGCGACGCGGCAATGCCGCGATCACGTCTTCGGCTTGCAGGCCTTTGTCACGGTTCATGACGGAGAACTCCACGCGCTGGCCTTCGACCAGAACGCGGTGGCCTTCGCCACGGATGGCCCGGAAGTGGACGAAGATATCGTCGCCCGAATCGCGGGAAATAAAGCCGAAGCCTTTGGAGGTGTTGAACCACTTCACGGTACCGGTATCCCGGTTGGTCATGTCGTAGTTTTGCGTCGCGGCCGCTGGGGACGAACGGTAGAAGCTGATGGCCAGGTGAAGAACGATAGCGACCACAGCAATCACCAGGCTGAGCAGGATAGCCGGGTGGCCGCCGACTTCAGGCATAGGTGCCAGGAGGGTGAGGGTTTGAACGACAACGGTCAGTACCAGCAGCGCGCTGACCAGGTTTTGCAGTTGATGACGTGTGCCTTTGTTCCAGTACGGGATCACCGGTGCCAGCGTCAGGTTAAGAAGGCCGAACAAGGCCAGGTACAGAGCGTCGTGTTGTTCCAGGTAGGGAGGGCTTCCCTGTTGCAAGCTCGGTATAAAGGACAGCAGCAACGCTGCAACGCCCGTTAGCAGGTGGACGATTTTCAACATTTTGATTAACTCACGTTAAGAAGGATCACAAGGAAGAGCTGACGGGCACGGTTCGCTTCTGAACAATGGGAGGCGTTGGGCACGTGCACGGGTATCAGCCTATGTGGTGTGCCGCGCAAATTAACGGCAACCACACGCCGTCTATTTAACAGCAAAGGCTGTGCCTACTCAAATCAAGCATTTCGGGGTGTTGCAGGCGCGATGGCATTTCTGCTTCAAACACTTGTCCTAGACAGGTGCGGACTTTTTCGGCGGCATTTTGGGCGTTTTCCTACTTGAGGCTGAGGCCTGCGCGCCGTCGATTGAACCAGGACTGCTGGGTGTAGCAAACCTGTCATGCAGAGGGGCGATTTGCCGCACGCCAGTTGCGTGTGTCGGGCTGCACACGGCTTGCACTCTTGCTAGAGTGGTCCTGCACCTGATCAATGAATGCTCGTCAATTGAAGGGGAAAAACATGGCAATCGATATTGGTATCAGTGAAGAAGATCGTAAATCCATCGTCGATGGGCTTTCACGGCTGCTGTCCGATACCTATGTACTGTATTTGAAGACCCACAACTTCCATTGGAACGTCACCGGCCCCATGTTTCGTACGCTGCACTTGATGTTTGAAGAGCAGTACAACGAACTCGCGCTGGCGGTGGACTCCATTGCCGAGCGTATCCGTGCCCTGGGCTTCCCGGCGCCGGGTGCCTATTCGATCTACGCCCGTCTGTCTTCGATCAAGGAAGAAGAGGGTGTGCCCAGCGCAGAAGAGATGATCAAGCAATTGGTGGCGGGCCAGGAAGCTGTGACCCGCACCGCGCGCGGTATCTTCCCGTTGCTCGATAAGGTCAGCGATGAGCCGACCGCCGATCTGCTGACCCAGCGTATGCAAGTCCACGAAAAAACGGCGTGGATGCTGCGATCCCTGCTCGAAAACCAGTAACGCTCCAGCCCCAAAAGCAAACCGAGTGGTGCCGTCCTGGCGCCGCTCGCTTGTTTCTCTGCGCTTCCTGGCGTTGTCCTACGACTATCGACTCCGCGTCTTCTGGCTGCCCCGCACGTCCTGCTGTTTTATAGGGCCACTGTCCGATGGGAGAAACCCATGGGCTGCTGTTTGGCAATGGAGTGTCAGGTGTATGTCACGCGGAGTGGGTAGTGGAGTGATGGAAACCTGTGGTTTTCATAAGATAAAAGTCGATCCTTTTGCTAAAGGGTTCGATATGGGACTGGCCAAGCCATTGTCCCGGTCGGTCAGGCTCAACGGGTTTTCCACGTGCCTGCGGCTCGAGCAGATCTATTGGAATATCCTCACGGAGATAGCCAGGCTCAATGCCTGCTCAGTCAGCGCATTGTTGTCTTATGTCGATCGGGAAGTGCATTTGCGTTACGGAGGAGTGAAGAACTTCAGTGGTTTGGTCAGGGTGGTGTGCGTGGTTCACGTATTAAAAGGCAGTACGGCGTCGCACCACCCTGACTAGCCAGGCGGCACCGGGCCGGCCCGCTGCCCGGGCGGGCAAGGCCTGGGGCAGAAAGCCGGCTGCGCTGCTTCGATTTACCAGATATAATCCCGCGCTTTGCTGCGCGTGCCGGGTCTTTACCCACAGGGCGGGTGCAGCGCAGTAATGATCTGATCGCCGAGACATCTCCATGCCCATGTACGATTATCAATGTGCTTCCTGTGGTCATCAGTTGGAAGCCATTCAGAAAATCAGCGCAGCGCCGCTGGTCGATTGCCCTGCCTGCCAGGCACCTGAGCTGAAGAAGATGTTGTCCATGCCGGGCTTTCGCCTGAGCGGCGGTGGCTGGTACGAGACCGACTTCAAGACCGGCGCCAAGAAGAATCTGGCGGGCGGCGACAAAGCAGACTGAGTTGAACTCTACGCGCAGGCTCCTGCATTATCCGTCCCCTGCTTAACTGTACGGTGACGAGGCGAGCCTCCACCGAAATTCGAATTACGAGAAGTGAAACCACTATCATGATGCGCAGCCACTATTGCGGCCAACTGAACGAGACCCTGGATGGTCAGGAAATCACCCTGTGCGGATGGGTCCACCGTCGCCGTGACCACGGCGGGGTGATCTTCCTCGATATCCGTGATCGTGATGGTCTGGCCCAGGTGGTGTTCGATCCGGACCGCGCTGAAAGCTTCGCCGCCGCCGACCGCGTGCGCAGCGAATATGTTGTGAAAATCACCGGCAAGGTTCGCCTGCGTCCGGCCGGTGCCGTGAACGCGAACATGGCGTCCGGCGCGATTGAAGTGCTGGGTTACGAGCTGGAAGTGCTGAACGAGTCGGAAACCCCGCCGTTCCCGCTCAACGAATACTCCGACGTCGGCGAAGAAACTCGCCTGCGCTACCGCTTCCTGGACCTGCGTCGTCCGGAAATGGCCGAGAAGCTGCGCCTGCGTTCGCGCATGACCACCAGCATCCGCCGCTTCCTCGACGAAAACGGCTTCCTCGACGTCGAAACGCCGATCCTCACCCGGGCCACCCCGGAAGGCGCGCGTGACTACCTGGTGCCGAGCCGTACCCACGCCGGTTCCTTCTTCGCCTTGCCGCAATCGCCGCAACTGTTCAAGCAGCTGCTGATGGTGGCCGGCTTCGACCGTTACTACCAGATCGCCAAGTGCTTCCGCGACGAAGACCTGCGCGCCGACCGCCAGCCGGAATTCACCCAGATCGACATCGAGACCAGTTTCCTCGATGAAAAAGAGATCATGGGCCTGACCGAACAAATGATCCGCAACCTGTTCAAGGAAGTGCTGGACCTGGAATTCGGCGAGTTCCCGCACATGACCTTCGAAGAAGCCATGCGCCGCTACGGTTCCGACAAGCCAGACCTGCGTATCCCGCTGGAACTGGTGGACGTGGCCGACCAGCTCAAGGAAGTCGACTTCAAGGTGTTCAGCGGCCCGGCCAACGACCCTAAATGCCGCATCGCCGCCCTGCGCGTGCCTGGCGGCGCGAGCATGCCGCGCAAGCAGATCGACGACTACACCAAGTTCGTCGGCATCTACGGTGCCAAGGGCCTGGCGTACATCAAGGTCAACGAGCGCGCCAATGGCGTTGACGGCCTGCAATCGCCGATCGTGAAGAACATTCCGCTGGACAACCTGAACGCGATCCTCGATCGCGTCGGTGCGGTTGACGGCGACATCGTGTTCTTCGGCGCCGACAAAGCCAAGATCGTCAGCGAAGCCCTGGGCGCGCTGCGGATCAAGCTGGGCCACGACCTGGACCTGCTGACCTGCAAGTGGGCACCGATGTGGGTCGTCGACTTCCCGATGTTCGAAGAGAACGACGACGGCAGCTTCAGCGCCTTGCACCACCCGTTCACTGCACCGAAGTGCTCGCCTGAAGAGTTGGAAGCCAACCCGGCAGGCGCGCTGTCGCGTGCCTACGACATGGTCTTGAACGGCACCGAACTGGGTGGCGGTTCGATCCGTATCCACCGCAAAGAGATGCAACAAGCGGTCTTCCGCCTGTTGGGCATCAACGAAGCGGAACAGGAAGAGAAATTCGGCTTCCTGCTCGATGCCCTGAAGTACGGCGCTCCGCCGCACGGCGGCCTGGCATTCGGTCTGGACCGTCTGGTGATGCTGATGACCGGCGCCCAGTCGATCCGTGAAGTGATCGCCTTCCCGAAAACCCAGAGTGCTGCGGACGTAATGACCCAGGCTCCGGGCGTGGTGGATGCCAAGGCGCTGCGCGAGTTGCATATCCGTCTGCGCGAGACGCCAAAGGCTGAGTAAGGCTGCTGCGTGAAAGCGCACTGAGGTTTACGCAGTCTAAAAAGGCGCATCTTCGGATGCGCCTTTGCGTTACAAGGGTTGTGCTTTTAAGAGGAAAATCCTGCCTGGGGCGGGATTGATAAGGTTTCTAGAGAATTTCGGAGTTGTGTTATGGCTGGCCATTCCAAGTGGGCGAACATCAAGCACCGCAAAGAGCGTCAGGATGCCAAGAAAGGCAAGATTTTCACCAAGTGGATTCGCGAGCTGACCGTCGCTGCCCGCCAAGGCGGTGGTGACCCGGGCTCCAACCCGCGTCTGCGCCTGGCGCTGGACAAGGCTTTGGGCGCGAACATGAGCCGCGACATCATCGACCGCGCCGTGGCCCGTGGTGCCGGCGCCGCCGACACCGACGACATGGTCGAGCTGAGCTACGAAGGCTACGGCCCGGGCGGCGTGGCGGTGATGGTCGAGTGCATGACCGACAACCGCAACCGTACTGCGGCAGCCGTGCGCCATGCGTTCAGCAAATGCGGCGGCAACCTGGGCACCGACGGTTCGGTGGCCTACCTGTTCGAGCGCAAAGGGCAGATCACCTTTGCGCCGGGTACGGATGAAGACGCGCTGATGGAAGCTGCGATGGAGGCTGACGCCGACGACGTGGTGACCAACGAAGACGGCTCCATCGACGTGTTCACTTCCTTCGCCGGCTTCTATGCGGTGCGCAACGCCCTGGAAGCGGCAGGTTTCAAAGGCACCGACGCGGAAATCGTGATGCTGCCGACCACCAGCGCCGAACTGGACCTGGACGGCGCGCAGAAGGTGCTGAAGATGCTGGATATGCTGGAAGACCTGGATGACGTGCAGAACGTGTACTCGAACGCCGACATCCCGGAAGACGTGGCTGCACAGCTGGTCTGAAGGATGATGTAGATCAAACTGTGGGAGCTGGCTTGCCTGCGACAGCATCACCTCGGTTTAGCAGAAGCACCGAGGTGTCTGCATCGCAGGCAAGCCAGCTCCCACAGTTGATCGATGTTGGCCGCAAAAATTGTGTTTTACCCAACCCGCAGGCGTTATGACTTTAATCCTAGGTATCGACCCCGGTTCGCGCATCACCGGTTTTGGCGTGGTGCAACAAACCCCGCGCGGCTGCGTCTACGTCGCCTCGGGCTGCATTCGCACCGGCGCAGGCGAGTTGGCCGAGCGCCTGCAGATTGTCTATCGCGGCGTGCGTGAAGTGATCCAGACCTACGGGCCGGTGACCATGGGCATCGAAAAAGTCTTCATGGCCAAAAACGCCGACTCCGCGCTCAAGCTTGGCCAGGCCCGTGGCGCCGCGATTGTCGCCGGTGCGGAGGAGGGCATGGAAATCGCCGAGTATACCGCCACCCAGGTCAAACAGGCCGTGGTCGGCACCGGTGCGGCGAATAAGGAGCAGGTGCAGATGATGGTCATGCACATGCTCAAGCTCACTTCAAAACCACAAATCGACGCCTCCGACGCCCTGGCCATTGCCATTTGCCATGCGCACACGCGCTCAAGCTTGCTGCCGCACGGCCTGGGCACGGCACGCAGTCGTGGCGGCCGGCTGCGTCTCTGATAGCATCAGCGCAATCGTTATTTCCGGTCAGGCCTCAATCTGACCCCAAGCTTTAAGGATCTGAACCGTGATTGGACGCTTGCGCGGCACCCTGGCTGAGAAACAGCCGCCGCACCTGATTCTGGATGTCAATGGGTTGGGGTATGAGCTGGAAGTGCCCATGACCACCCTGTATCGCCTACCGTCGGTCGGCGAGCCGCTGACCCTGCACACCCATCTGGTGGTACGGGAAGACGCGCAACTGCTCTACGGTTTCATTGGCAAGCGCGACCGCGACTTTTTCCGCGAGCTGATCCGCTTGAATGGCGTGGGGCCAAAGCTTGCGCTGGCGTTGATGTCGAGCCTGGAAGTTGATGAGCTGGTGCGCGCGGTGTCGGCCCAGGACACTTCGGCGTTGACCAAGGTGCCGGGCGTCGGCAAGAAAACCGCCGAGCGTCTGCTGGTGGAACTCAAGGACCGCTTCAAGGCCTGGGAAGTGGTACCGAGCATGTTTGCCCTGGTGCCGAACCAGCCGGACATGCCGGCAGGCCAGGTCGCCAGCGCCGAGAGCGACGCGGTCAGCGCGTTGATCTCCCTGGGCTACAAGCCGCAGGAAGCGAGCAAAGCCGTATCGGCCATCAAGGACAAGAACCTGAGCAGCGAAGACATGATCCGCCGAGCCCTGAAGGGAATGATTTAAGTGATTGAAGCTGATCGTCTGATCGCGGCCACTGGCCCGCGCGACCGTGAAGAAGTCCAGGACCGGGCCATCCGCCCGCTGAGCCTGGCCGAATACATCGGCCAGCCCACCGTGCGCGAGCAGATGGAGTTGTTTATCCAGGCCGCGCGCGGGCGCAGCGAGTCCCTGGACCACACCTTGATCTTCGGCCCGCCGGGGCTGGGTAAAACCACGCTGGCGAACATCATCGCCCAGGAAATGGGCGTGTCGATCAAGTCCACCTCCGGCCCGGTGCTGGAGCGTCCGGGTGATCTGGCGGCCTTGCTGACCAACCTTGAGCCGCACGATGTGCTGTTTATCGACGAGATTCACCGGTTGTCGCCCATCGTCGAAGAAGTGCTGTACCCGGCCATGGAAGATTTTCAGCTCGACATCATGATCGGCGAAGGCCCGGCGGCCCGCTCGATCAAACTCGACCTGCCGCCGTTCACCCTGGTGGGCGCGACCACCCGCGCGGGCATGCTGACCAACCCGCTGCGAGACCGTTTCGGCATTGTTCAACGTCTAGAGTTCTATAGCACCGCAGACCTGGCGACGATTGTCAGCCGTTCGGCGAGCATCCTGGGCTTGCCGCTCGACCCGGAAGGCGCGTTTGAAATCGCCCGTCGAGCGCGAGGCACGCCGCGGATCGCCAACCGTTTGCTGCGACGTGTGCGCGATTTTGCTGAAGTGCGCGCCAAGGGGCACATCACCAAGGCCGTGGCCGATTTGGCGTTGAACCTGCTGGATGTGGACGAACATGGCTTCGATCACCAGGATCGACGTCTACTCTTGACCATGATCGAGAAGTTCGACGGCGGCCCGGTGGGTGTGGACAGCCTGGCGGCGGCGATCAGCGAGGAGCGTCATACCATTGAGGATGTGCTGGAACCGTACCTGATTCAGCAGGGGTACATCATGCGCACGCCAAGGGGGCGGGTGGTGACGCGTCATGCTTATCTGCACTTCGGGTTAAACATTCCGTCACGATTGGGCGAGATGCCTGTAGTAGACGAATTCCTGGATGCAGTGGACGATTAAAAAGCTCACGTCAGTCGATTTATCTGAGGTTTGTGCTGTCCTAGTGGCTGGTAGCGTCATTCAGTTGCTGCAAATGTTTCAGAGAATGAAAAAACAGTTGCCCAGCCGGATTGGCAACCTGAGGAGTAAGCACTAGAGTATGCGCGCGCAAAACGGGGATCAGTCGTTCGCACATCGCTGTCGCGTTTATTACGAGGACACCGATGCCGGCGGCATCGTTTATTACGTCAACTACCTCAAGTTCATGGAGCGGGCTCGAACCGAGCGGCTACGGGAGCTGGGCTTTGCCCAATCCCAGCTGGCAGGGGAGGACCTGTTATTCGTCGTGCATTCCAGCGAGGCGCGTTACCACGCACCGGCGCGATTGGACGACGAGTTGCTGGTCAGCGCTGAAGTAATCGAATTGAACCGTGTCAGCCTGCGCTTTAAACAGCAGGTCAGGCGGGCAACGGATGCAACGCTGCTCTGTGAGGGGCAGTTCCTGGTGGCCTGTGTGCGCACCAATAGTTTGAAACCCCGGGCCATTCCCGAAGCTCTACGTGCGGCCTTTGCCGGCGTAAGCGGCGCGGGTAAACAATCAAAGCAGGAGATTTAGCGTGGAACCTACCGTCGTCGACCATTCCTCCATGTGGAGCCTGGTCAGCAATGCCAGTGTCGTGGTTCAACTGGTGATGCTGGTCCTGGTAGCCGCATCGGTTACCTCTTGGGTCATGATTTTTCAACGCAGCAATTTGCTGCGTGCCGGTCGACGTGCCCTGGAGAGCTTCGAAGAGCGCTTCTGGTCGGGTATCGACCTGTCCAAGCTGTACAGTCAGGCCGGCAGCAACCCGGACCCGGATTCGGGCGTCGAGCAGATCTTCCGCGCCGGCTTCAAGGAATTCTCCCGCCTGCGCCAGCAACCGGGCGTTGACCCGGAAGCGGTCATGGAAGGCGTGGCCCGTGCCATGCGCGTCGCGATTTCCCGCGAAGAAGAGAAGCTGGAGCAGAGCCTGCCGTTTCTCGCCACCGTCGGTTCCGTGAGCCCGTACATCGGCCTGTTCGGTACAGTGTGGGGCATCATGAACTCCTTCCGTGGCCTGGCTCAGGCTCAGCAAGCGACCCTGGCCACCGTGGCCCCGGGTATCGCCGAAGCCCTGATCGCCACCGCGATTGGCTTGTTCGCTGCTATCCCCGCAGTAATTGCCTACAACCGTTTTGCCGCGCGCGGCGAGACCTTGATCAGCCGTTACTACACCTTCGCCGATGAATTCCAGGCGATCCTGCACCGTAAAGTGCACACCAGCGAAGAATAAGCAGGTAATTCCCAATGGCTTTAATCGCTCGAGCTCGCAAAAAGCGCAAGCCGGTCGCCGAGATGAACGTAGTGCCTTACATCGACGTGATGTTGGTGCTGCTGGTCATCTTCATGGTGACCGCGCCGATGCTCAATCAGGGCGTGAAGGTTGATCTGCCCAAGGTTTCCAGCGAAGCCTTGCCGCAAGACAACAACACTCAGGTCCTGACCATTTCGATCAAGGCTGACAAGACCTATTACTGGAACCTTGGCAGCGAAGTCGACACCCAGAAACAGCAGGACAAGGCCATGACCTTGCCGCAGATGACCGATGCCGTGACCAAGATCATCCGGGCCGGTAACGAAGGCGGCAAGCACACCCAGGTGTTCATTCGCGGCGATAAAGTGGTCGACTATGGTTCCGTCATGGGCGCCATGGGTGGGCTGCAGAAGGCCGGCGTGGGTAACGTTGGCTTGATTACCGAGGCGCCCTGATGCAGCAACAGCGAGAGCCGTCCGCCTCGGAAAGCTACTTCTGGCCTAGCGTCTGGGCAATTGCCCTGCACGTCCTGGTGTTTGGCATGCTGTTCGTCAGCTTTGCCATGACTCCGGACCTGCCGCCAGCCAAGCCGATCGTGCAGGCGACCCTGTATCAGCTGAAATCGAAAAGTCAGGCCACCACCCAGACCAATCAGAAGATTGCGGGTGAGGCCCAGAAGTCGGCTGCGCGCCAGACTGAAGTCGAACAGATGGAACAGAAGAAGGTCGAGCAGGAAGCGGTGAAGGCTGCTGCGGAACAAAAGAAAGAAGAGGCGGCTCAAAAGGCCGAGGAATCGAAAAAGGCTGACGAAGCCAAGAAAGCTGACGAGGCGAAAAAGGCTGATGAAGCCAAGAAAGCCGACAAAGCTGCCGAAGCTAAAAAAGCCGAAGAGAAACAATTGGCTGATATAGCTAAGAAGAAGTCTGAAGAAGAAGCCAAAAAAGCTGCTGAAGAAGAGGCCAAGAAAAAGGCCGCTGAAGAAGCCAAGAAAAAGATAGTCGAAGACGCGAAGAAGAAAGCCGCCGAAGACGCCAAGAAAAAAGCTGAAGCAGACGAGGCGAAGAAGAAAGTCGCCGACGACGCGAAGAAGAAAGCTGCCGCCGACGCCAGCAAGAAAAAGGCCCAGGAAGCAGCACGTAAATCCGCCGAAGAGAAAAAGGCCCAGGCCTTGGCAGATTTGCTTTCCGACACGCCGCAGCGTCAGCAAGCCTTGGCCGATGAGCGTGGTGATGAAGTCGCGGGCAGTTTCGACGACCTGATTCGGGCACGAGCAGCGGAAGGCTGGACACGTCCACCTTCGGCACGCAAAGGCATGACAGTAGTGCTGCAGATCGGCATGTTGCCGGACGGTACGGTGACTTCGGTCAGCGTGGCCAAGTCCAGTGGTGACGGTTCGTTCGACAGTTCGGCGGTTGCCGCGGTCAAGAACATTGGCCGGTTGACCGAGATGCAGGGAATGAAACCAAGCGACTTCGCTCCCTATCGTTCATTCAAGATGACATTCACACCTGAGGATCTAGCCTTGTGAGAAACCTTCTTCGAGGAATGCTTGTCGTTATTTGCTGTATGGCAGGGATAGCGGCGGCGGATGAAAAGAACATCCTGGTTACCAGCGGTAGCGATCGGGCCACCCCGATTGCCGTAGTACCGTTCGGCTGGCAGGGCGGCAGCGTGCTGCCGGACGACATGGCCCAGATCGTCAGTGACGACCTGCGCAACTCCGGTTACTACGCGCCGATTCCAAAAGGCAACATGATCAGCCAGCCTAACCAGGCCAGCGAAGTTGTGTTCCGTGACTGGAAGGCAGTGGGCGCCCAGTACCTGATGGTCGGCAACATTACGCCGGCCGGCGGTCGCCTGCAGATCCAGTACACGTTGTTCAACGTGGCCACCGAGCAGCAGGTCTTGACCGGCAGCGTTTCGGGCACCGCCGAACAACTGCGGGACATGGCGCACTACATCTCCGACCAGTCGTTTGAAAAGCTCACCGGTATCAAAGGTGCTTTCTCGACGCGTCTGCTGTATGTAACGGCTGAGCGTTTCTCTGTAGACAACACTCGTTACACCTTGCAGCGTTCGGACTACGACGGTGCACGCGCTGTGACCTTGCTGCAATCGCGTGAGCCAATCCTGTCGCCGCGCTTTGCGCCGGACGGCAAGCGTATTGCCTACGTATCGTTCGAGCAGCGTCGTCCACGCATCTTCGTTCAGCACATTGATACCGGTCGTCGCGAGCAGATCACCAACTTCGAAGGCCTCAACGGTGCGCCAGCCTGGTCGCCGGATGGTTCGCGCCTGGCGTTCGTACTGTCCAAAGACGGCAACCCTGATATCTACGTGATGAACATGGCTTCGCGCCAGATCAGCCGTGTTACCAGCGGCCCGGGCATCAACACCGAACCGTTCTGGGGTAAGGATGGTTCGACCATCTACTTCACCTCCGACCGTGGCGGCAAGCCTCAAATCTACAAAACAAGCGTAGGTGGCGGTGGCGCAGAACGCGTGACCTTTATTGGTAACTACAATGCCAACCCTAAGCTTTCGGCTGATGAAAAGACGTTGGTGATGATTCACCGTCAGGATGGTTTCACTAATTTCCGGGTTGCGGCCCAGGATTTGCAGCGCGGAACCGTAAAAATCCTCACAGATACCAACCTTGATGAGTCAGCTACTGTTGCGCCCAACGGCACCATGGTAATCTACGCCACCCGCCAGCAGGGCCGGGGAGTCTTGATGCTCGTGTCCATTAATGGACGCGTAAGGCTCCCGCTTCCTACCGCTCAAGGCGAAGTCAGAGAACCGTCCTGGTCCCCTTACCTGAACTGACGCGGCGCTACAAAAAGAAGTACTTAACACACTGGGGTTCATTAGGAGTTTCACGATGGAAATGCTGAAGTTTGGTAAGTTTGCTGCTCTGGCTCTGGCTCTGTCCGTAGCCGTTGGTTGCTCGTCTAAAGGCGGCGACAATGCCGGTGAAGGCGCAGCTGTTGATCCAAACGCTGGTTACGGCGCTAACACTGGTGCAGTTGACGGCTCCCTGAGCGAAGAAGCTGCTCTGCGCGCTATCACCACTTTCTACTTCGAATACGACAGTTCGGACCTGAAGCCAGAAGCCATGCGCGCTCTGGACGTTCACGCGAAGGACCTGAAAGCTAACGGCGCTCGCGTTGTTCTGGAAGGTAACACTGACGAACGTGGTACTCGTGAGTACAACATGGCACTGGGCGAGCGTCGTGCGAAAGCCGTTCAGCGCTACCTGGTACTGCAAGGTGTTGCTCCAGGCCAACTGGAACTGGTTTCCTACGGTAAAGAGCGTCCAGTTGCTACTGGCCACGACGAGCAGTCCTGGGCTCAAAACCGTCGCGTCGAACTGCGTAAGTAATTCGTCATGCGAACGTGCCGTCGTGCTCTAACTGTATTGGCTCTCAGCCTCGCACCGCTTGCGGTGTGGGCTGCGGTTCCTGTGGAAGATAGCAACTCTGGCTATAACAATAGCGGGAGCAGTTATCCGCCAGCGGGTTATGGCACGAACGGCGCCTATGCTGGGGGAGCGGCTACGTCCGCTCCCTCGGCACAGGGCGAACTGTTCAACCAGCTGCAACGCATGCAGGATCAATTGTCGCAGCAACAAGGCACGATTGAAGTTCTGCAGAATCAAGTGAACCAGCTCAAGCAAGAAGGCCTGGAGCGTTACCAGGATCTTGACCGACGCATTGGAGCCGGCGTTACACCTGCCGCCACTCCTGATAATTCTTCTGCCGGTGGCGCACCAAGCGCCGCCGGTGGTGCAGCAGCAGGGGCCGCGGCGGCAAGCCAAGCCCCTGCTGCCAGCAGTGAACCGGGTGATCCGGCGAAGGAAAAGCTGTATTACGATGCAGCCTTCGACCTGATCAAAGCCAAGGATTTCGATAAGGCCAGCCAGGCCTTTACCGCATTCCTGCGCAAATACCCGAACAGCCAATACGCGGGCAATGCCCAGTACTGGTTGGGCGAGGTCAACTTGGCCAAGGGTGATTTGCAAGGTGCAGGCCAGGCTTTTGCCAAGGTCAGCCAGCTTTACCCAAAGCACGCCAAGGTGCCTGATTCGCTGTACAAACTCGCTGACGTAGAACGCCGCCTGGGTCACACCGACAAGGTAAAAGGCATTCTGCAGCAGGTGGTTGCCCAGTATCCGGGTACCTCCGCTGCCCAGTTGGCCCAGCGGGACTTGCAGCGCTTGTAAGCGATGCTTCCCGTTTAGAAGAAACCCGCGCCTGGCGCGGGTTTTTTCGTTAGAATCCACGCCCTTTTATGAAACACGCTTCCTGGGGTTTACGCGTTTGCGCAATTCCTTGAAGTGCCTGACGGAGGCGGACAGCCTGTTTAGCTGTTACGCCCGTGGCGACTATGCAAGACACATTACGTATTACCGAAGTTTTTTACTCGTTACAGGGTGAAACGCGCACTGCTGGCCTGCCTACTGTATTTGTACGGCTGACCGGCTGCCCCTTGCGTTGCCAATACTGTGACAGCGCCTACGCCTTCAGCGGCGGCACCGTGCGCACCCTGGACGACATCATCGAACAGGTTGCCGGCTTCAAGCCGCGCTACGTCTGTGTGACGGGCGGCGAACCCCTGGCCCAGCCCAATGCCATCCCACTGCTCAAGCGGCTGTGTGACGCCGGTTACGAGGTTTCACTCGAAACCAGCGGCGCCCTGGACATCTCGGCCGTGGATCCGCGCGTCAGCCGTGTGGTCGACCTCAAGACCCCTGGCTCCAAAGAGGCGCACCGCAACCTGTACGCCAACATGGACCTGCTGACCGCCAACGATCAGGTCAAGTTCGTGATCTGTTCCCGCGACGATTATGACTGGGCGGCTTCCAAGCTGATCCAGTACGGGCTGGACCGTCGTGCAGGCGAGGTGCTGTTCTCTCCAAGCCATCACGACCTGAACGCTCGCGACCTGGCTGACTGGGTGGTGGCGGACAACCTGCCGGTGCGCCTGCAGTTGCAGCTGCACAAATACCTGTGGAATGACGAGCCGGGGCGCTGATATGGCTGATCAAAAGCGTGCAGTCATCCTGCTTTCCGGCGGTCTGGACTCCGCCACCCTGGTGGCCATGGTCCGCGCCCAAGGCTTCAGCTGCTACACCCTGAGTTTCGACTACGGCCAGCGCCACCGCGCCGAGCTGAACGCCGCCGCGCGCGTGGCCCGTGACATGGGTGTGGTCGAACACAAGGTGATCGGCCTCAACCTCAATGGCATCGGCGGGTCCGCGCTCACCGACAGCAGCATTGACGTGCCCGAGGCGCCCAGTGAAGGCATTCCGCTGACCTACGTGCCAGCGCGCAACACCGTATTTCTGTCCCTGGCCCTGGGTTGGGCTGAAGTATTGAATGCTCGCGACATCTTCATCGGCGTCAACGCGCTGGACTACAACGGCTATCCGGACTGCCGGCCAGCGTACGTCGAGTCGTTCGAGCGCATGGCCAACCTGGCCACCAAGGCCGGCGTAGAGGGGCAGGGCTTCCGTATTCAGGCGCCGCTGCAGAACATGACCAAGGCGGACATTGTGAAGACTGGTGTAGGACTTGGCGTCGATTACACGCTGACTGTTTCCTGCTATCAGGCAGACGATGACGGCCGTGCATGTGGGAAATGCGACGCCTGCCGACTGCGCGCAGAAGGCTTCCAAGCGGCCGGAATTACTGACCCCACGCGTTATTTCTGATTTATTTAAAATAAGGTGTTGAATAATCCTTAGAAATCAGTATTATACGCGCCACCACACAGCGGGTCGTTAGCTCAGTTGGTAGAGCAGTTGGCTTTTAACCAATTGGTCGTAGGTTCGAATCCCACACGACCCACCATTTTTGGCGGTTTAGAAAATCCGGAAGGCCCACGCAAGTGAGGATTTCCGGGTTTTTTTTTTGCCTGTGATTTGGGCCTTGCGACGCCAGGCGCCTGCGCGTCCTTGGCGTACAGACTTATCGCGACCTGTGCATCGATCAATACATAAGCTCAGCCCGCTCGGACTGAGCCCGCCACCAAGCCCCAATGCTTTGCCACGCCGAGCGGTTACCCAAACCGCCCGGTAATGTAGTCCTCAGTCTGCTTCATCTTCGGCGTGGTAAAGATCTGGTCGGTCTTGCCGTACTCAATCAATTCCCCCATGAACATGAACGCGGTGTTGTCCGACACCCGAGCGGCCTGCTGCATGTTGTGGGTCACGATGATCACCGTGTACTGCGTCTTCAACTCCGTAATCAATTGCTCGATGCGCCCGGTGGAAATGGGGTCGAGCGCTGAGGTCGGCTCGTCCAGCAGCAACACTTGCGGGCGCAGCGCGATGGTGCGTGCGATACACAGTCGCTGTTGCTGACCACCGGAGAGGCTCTGTGCGCTCTGGTTGAGTTTGTCTTTGACCTCATCCCACAGGGCGCCGCCGCGCAGGGCTTGTTCGACGCGATCGTTCATTTCGCGGCGGGAAAGTTTTTCGTGGTGGCGCACGGCATAGGCGATGTTGTCGTAGATCGACATCGGAAACGGCACCGGCTTTTGGAACACCATGCCCACGTGGCTGCGCAGGCGGTTCATCGAGTAGCCGGGAGCGAGGATGTTTTCGCCATTGAGCAGGACTTCGCCACGGGCTTCCTGCTTGGGGTACATCGAGTAGATGCGGTTGAACACGCGCAGCAAGGTGGATTTGCCACAGCCCGAGGGGCCGATGATGGCGGTGATGCGTTTTTCCGGGATATCAATGTCGATGGCGTTCAGCGAGCGCTGGTTGTTGTAGAAAAACTCCAACCCGCGCACCTGGATTTTGGTTTTTTCGTGAGCAATGCCGGTAGCGTCCATCAGTGAGACCTATTGCGTAAAAGAATCAGGCGGGATGTCAGGCTCAGCACCAGCACGAACAGCGTCAGCACCAGTGCACCCGCCCAGGCGAGCGCGTGCCAGTCATCGAACGGGCTCATGGCGTACTGGAAAATAACCACGGGCACGCTGGCAATCGGCTTGAGCAAGTTGCTGCTCCAGAACTGATTGCCGAAGGCGGTGAACAGCAAGGGCGCGGTTTCACCGGTGATCCGTGCCAGAGCGAGCAGGATGCCGGTGACGACGCCGGCCTTGGCCGCTCTCAACACAATCTGCAGCGTCAACTTCCATTGCGGTACACCCAATGCCAAGGCTGCCTCGCGCATGGTCGAAGGTTGCAGCTGGAGCATTTCATCGGTGGTGCGCACCACTACCGGGATCACCAGCAGAGCCAGGGCCAGGGCACCGGCGATGGCGGAAAACCCGACCTGATGGTTGGTCACAAGGTTCAGCGGCAGGATGACGCCGGTGTAGATAAATAGGCCCAGCACAATCGATGGCGCCGACAGCAGGATGTCGTTGATAAACCGCACCGTGGTGCCCAGGCGCGAGTGGCGGGCGAACTCCGCCAACCAGATTCCCGCCATCAGCCCGATGGGCGTGCCAATCAACAGCGCGATGCCGGACATCAGCGCGCTGCCGTAAAACGCATTGGCCAGCCCGCCTTCGGTGCCGGGTGGCGGGGTCATCTGGGTAAACAGGCGCAGGTTCAGAGCCTGGAACCCATTGATCAGGGTGGTCAGCAGAATCCACGCCAGCCACAGCAAGCCAAAGGCGGTGGCGCCGCAACTGAAGAACATGGCCACAGCGTTTTTAAGCGCGCGCTGGCGGTACAGGCGTTCGTGAGTGTTCATAACCCTTCCTTACGCGACAAGCGCATCAGCATCAGGCGTGCCAGTGCCAGCACCACGAATGTCACGATAAACAGCAAGAAGCCCAAGGCGATCAGCGCGGAGCGATGCAGGTCGGTGTAGGCCTCGCTGAATTCGTTGGCGATGACGGAGGCAATCGAGCTGCTGGGCATCAGCAGGGACGCGGAAAACTGTTGCGCGTTACCCAATACAAAGGTCACGGCCATGGTCTCGCCAAGGGCGCGGCCCAAGCCGAGAAAGATCCCACCAACGACGGCCGAGCGGGTGTAGGGCAAGACGATGTCCCACACCACTTCCCAGGTAGTGCTGCCAAGCGCGTAGGCCGATTCTTTCAACGGCGTGGGCACACTGCGAAACACCTCATGCATCACCGAGGTGATAAACGGCATGATCATCACCGCCAGCACGATGCCGGCAGTGAGCATGCCAATTCCCAACGGCGGGCCCTGGAACAGCGAGCCCACAAAGGGCAGGGCGCCCAGGTAGTCATTGATCAAGGGCGAGAGGTGTTCGGCCATGAACGGCCCGAACACGAACAGGCCCCACATGCCGTAGATGATCGAGGGGATACCGGCGAGCAGTTCAATCGCCGACGCGACCGGCATCTTCAGCCACGGCGGCGCGACTTCGGTAAGAAAAATCGCGATGCCAAAGCTCACCGGCACCGCAATCAGCAAGGCCAGAAACGAGGTGACCAAGGTGCCGTAAATCGGCACTACGGCACCAAAGTGGTTGTTCACCGCATCCCATTCGGTGCTGGTGATAAAGCTCCACCCGAAGGTCTTGAACGCCAGGCTGCCGCCCCACAGGGTCGAGGCGGCAATGGCACCCAGCAGCACCAACACCAGCATGGCTGCGCCGAACATCGAGCGTTTGAACCACAAATCGTGGCGTTGATCGCGGGTGGCACGACGGTCGCCCGCGGTGTCGCCTGCGTGAGTACTCATAACCAGCGGGTGGACGGTGTCGTTCATATCAGATGTGCTCACCGCCTTCCTCAATCAATGAGCAAGGCGGTTGTAGGGCGAATCAGTTGGCGAAGTCAGACTTCCAGTAACCTTCGATGCGCGACACCAGGGAGTCCGGCAGGGCTACGTAGTCCAGCGCTGCTGCCTGTTGCTGGCCTTTTTCCAGCGACCATTTGAAGAAGCTGAATGCCGCCTGGCTTTGCTCGGCATTCTTGGGTTGCTTGTACATGATGATCCAGGTGGTCGCCGTGATCGGCCACGCGCCTTCGCCTGGGGCGTTGGTCATGATCAGGTTGAAGTCCTTGGCGTTGGCCCAGTCGGCGGTGTCCGCGGCTGCCTGGAACGCTTTGGCGTCAGGTTTGACGAATTTGCCCGACGCATTCTTCAACTGGGTGTAGGTCATCTTGTTCTGCAGGGCGTAGGCGTACTCCACAAAGCCAATGGAGTTCTTGATCTGCTTCACGTAGGCCGAAACGCCTTCGTTGCCTTTGCCGCCCACACCCACCGGCCACGGCACAGTGGTGCCGAAACCGATCTTGGTTTTCCAGCTGTCGCTGACTTTGGCCAGGTAGTTGGTGAAGTTGTACGAGGTGCCTGAACCGTCGGAGCGGTGTACCACGGTGATGTTTGCCACCGGCAGGTTCAAGCCCGGGTTGAGCGCGGCGATGGCCGGGTCGTTCCAGGCCTTGATGTCACCAAGGAAGATCTTCGCGAGCACGTCGCCGTCGAGCTTCAACTGGCCCGGCGCAATGCCTTCCACATTCATCACCGGCACGATGCCGCCGATCACGCTGGGGAACTGGCCCAGGCCGCCGGCCTTGAGTTCATCGGCGGACAGCGGGGCGTCGGAGGCGCCGAAGTCCACGGTGGCGGCCTTGATTTGGGCAATACCGCCGCCGGAGCCGATCGACTGGTAGTTGATGCGGTTGCTGGAGTTCTTGCTGTAGTCCTGCGACCACTTCGACAGCACCGGGTAGACGAAGCTGGAACCGGCACCGGTAACGTCAGTGGCGTGGGCCACGCCGCTCAGGCACAGGGCGGCGAACAGAACAGACAGACTTTTTTTAGTCGGCAACATCACGACAACACCTCAAGGGAAGGGTTAAGTGGGATAGGTCCACCTGTCTAAGACGTGACGATTTAATTCCTGAGATATGTCTGTTTAATGACGGTTTGGCTTTATGAAGAAACATTTAGAAATGTCTGCGCCGGTGAACGCGGACTTGCCCTCGTCCAGCTTCAATGTCGGGGTGTGGGCACGGGTTAAGGGTTGGTTTTGCGGGTTTTGGTTGCAGTGCCGGGGGGGCGGGATGGTTTTTGATTGTTGCAGAGGAACTGCTTAATCGAAGTGTTTAGAGACGGGGCCGGTGCGGTCCCGTCTCAGGCTTAGCTTTGTGCGGTGAGGTTCAGGCGACTCTTGACGACTTTTTGCAAGAGCACGGCCAATGCTTCGGTGGAGTAGGGCTTTTGCAACAGCACAAAACGCTGGGCCTCTTCCTTGGCGATACGTGCGAATTCGTCGTTGTAACCCGTGGTGAGCACCACCGGCAGCCACGGGTAGAGAGCTTCGAGCGCATCGAGCAATTCCAGTCCGCTCATGCCCGGCATGGAAATGTCGGAGAACACCACCTGGAAGCTTTCCGGGTTCGGCGCAAGGGCCTCGAGCGCACTGTGGGCGTCCGCGACCCAAAGCACTTTGAAACCCATCTGTTCCAAGGTCTGCGAGGTGTAGAGGCCGACGTCGGGATTGTCCTCAACCATCAGCACGCACAGGTCAGAGGCGATGGGTACGTCGTGACTGTCCTGGATGACGGGCATCAAACCGGCTTCGACTTTGGGCAGGTACAACATAAACTGGCTGCCTTTGCCGCACTCGCTTCGCACCAGGATTTCACCGCCCGACTGCTTGGCAAAGCCATACACCTGCGACAAGCCCAGCCCGGTGCCCTGGCCGATGGCCTTGGTGGTGTAGAAGGGTTCGAAGATCGCGTCGAGCTTCTCCGGAGCAATGCCCGATCCGGTGTCGCTCAACTCAATCGTCACGTACTCGGCGACTCGCACCGGGTGGGCACGCACTGAAGGCAGCCACGTAGCGGTTGCCACCCTGATCGCCAATTGGCCGTTGCCGGCCATGGCATCCCGGGCATTGACCACCATATTCACCAGGGCGGTGTCGAATTGGCTTTCATCGGCGTTGATAAAGCAGGGTTCCTGCGGCACCTCGATGGTGACCTTGACGCGTGAGCCGGTCAGGCTGTCCATCATTTCGCCCACGCGCAATACGCTGTCGCCGACGTTGAAAACCTCCGGACGCAGCGCCTGGCGGCGCGCGAAGGTCAGCAGTTGGGCGGTCAGGCGCGCGGCGCGGTCCACGGTGCTGGCGATGGCTTCCACGTACTTGATGCGCCGCACTTCGCTCAAAGAAGGCGTCTTGAGCAAGTCAGCGCAAGACTTGATGACCGTCAGCAGGTTATTGAAATCGTGTGCGACGCCACCGGTGAGTTGGCCGATTGCTTCAAGCTTCTGCGACTGACGCAGGGCGTCTTCCGACAGACGCAGGGCTTCCTTGGCTTCTTCTTCGGCCTGGATATCCCGGCCCACCGCGTGGATGTAGTCGCTGTCGGGCACGGCCGTCCAGGCGATCATGCGGTAGCTGCCGTCCTGGTGGCGGTAGCGGTTCTTGAAATTGGGAAAATTCTTGCCGTCCCCCAGGCGGCTGACCGCCGAGGAGGAGACCGCGAGGTCTTCCGGGTGCACCAAGTCCAGCAGCTGACTGCCCACCAAGTCGTGTTCGGTGTGGCCGAGCATGCGTGTCCAGGCCGGGTTCACCGCGGAGATGACGCCGTCGAGCTGGGCGACCAGCATCAGGTCCGGCGACAGGCGCCAGATACGATCGCGATCGCGGGTGCGCTCCATCACCCTTTGCTCAAGGGATTCGTTGAGTGTGCGCAGGGACTCTTCGGCTTCACGCAGGGCAGTGATATCACGCGAGACACAGAGGATCTGTTCCGGCCGGCCGTCACGGTCGAGGATCGGGCTGACCTGCACATGCCACCATTTCAGGTTGCCGGCCAGCGTCTCGGCGGGGCCGATGAAACTTGCGCTTTCACCGTTTTTGGCGGCCTGTACGGCAGCCTTGGCATCCGCGTTTCCCTTGTCCTGCCAGAAGTCGGGCCAGGGGCAGCCGCGGATCGCGTTGAAGTCACTGACTTCCATGATTTTCATGCCGCCTTCGCTCATGAAGGTGAGGCGGGCGTCGAGGTCCAGAACCTTGATGCAATCGTTGATGCTGGCCAGAACGCGCTCGGTGAACGCTTCGCTTCTGCCCAAGCCGGTGGCGGCCAGCTCGCTTGGCTCTGAGCCGATCCCGACAGTGGTATTCATTTGAGTTTGGCCGAGTGGGAGTAAATGGGCCGTATCATGTCATTACGATACCTATCTCACCAGCGACTTCCTCCCGTACGGTGCTGACTTTGCGCTGGCAAAGCGTTGGTGTTGACGTTTAGGCGGTGGATACTCGCGACACGTTGGCCAGACACACTCGATGCAATCGCAGGCAACCAGTGCGCACGTTGGATTGGGTTGAGCTTACGAGGGCGGGCTGCCCTGGCGTTACGGGCAGTTAAAACCAGGCGGTCACGATCAGGTTAAAAGGTCATAAAAAGACGCCGAAAAACGGGCAAAGTCTTTGAAAACTCTAGAATTGTCCGACAATCGTGTGCATGAAAAACTCTTCATAAACCCTCGGCTCGAACGTTGGTAGTTTTCCCGGCGCTGACCAATAATTCGAGTCCTAATAATGAATAACAAAACTCTTAAAAGCGCCTTGGCGCTTTGCGTTTCGCTTGCCTCTACACAGCTGCTCGCCGGTGGCTTCGCCCTCAATGAACAAAGCATCAGTTCAATGGGCACAGGCTACGCCGGGCGTTCTTCCTCGGCCGACGACGCCAGCACGGTGTTCGGCAACCCGGCCGGCATGTCGCGCCTCAAGCACAATGAAGTCAGCATCGGGGCGACCTACCTGGATGCCAAAACCAATATCAAGGACGCCAGCTCCAGCCAGGGCGGCGTCGATAACCCTGGCACCAACAAGGGCGACATGGTCCCCGGCATTGCCGTGCCGATGGGTTACCTGGTTACGCCGATCGATGAACACTGGGCGTTTGGCCTGGGCATCTACGCACCGTTTGGCCTGGTGACCGACTATGAGCACAGCTTCCAGGGCAATGGTTTTGGGAATAAGAGCAAGATTGAAGTCCTCACCGTGCAGCCGACCGTCAGCTACGCGTTCAACGACAAGGTGTCGGTAGGTTTCGGCCCGACCTTCAACAAAATCAGCGGCGAGCTTGACTCCAAGGTACCGGCGTTCGGGCTGGGTACGGAAACGGCCAAGATCAAGGGCGACGACACCGCGATGGGCTTTAACGCCGGTATCCTGGTGCAGGCGCTGGACAGTACCCGCGTCGGCCTCACCTACCATTCGCAAGTGGTGTATCACTTGAGTGGTCATACCGACGCCTCGGGCGTGCTCTCCGACCTGTTGGACGGCGGGGCACAGAAGTATGACGCCAAGCTGAATGTCACCACGCCGTCTTCCGTGGACCTTTCCGTTACTCACCAGCTGACCGATGCCTTGACCCTTTACGTGGGCAGCACCTACACCCGCTGGAGCCAGCTGAAGAAGATCACGGTGAACAATTCCGGCGTGTCCGAACTGACGGCTGAGCTGGCAGGCCTGGGTTCCATCACCGAGCAGGAGCACTGGCACGACACGTGGTCCCATGCGATCGGCCTGTCGTATCAGCTCAACAAACAACTGGTGCTGCGCACCGGCTTCTCGGTGGACCAGACGCCGACCAACAACACCGACCGTTCCGTACGGATTCCTACGGGCGACCGTACCGTGTTCAGCCTGGGTGCCGGCTGGACACCGGTGGATAACCTGACGTTTGACGTGGCCTATTCCTACCTGAAGGAAGAGCCGATCAAGATTCGCGACAACAACCCTCAGTTGGCGCTGACCTACGACGCCGAATATGAAAACAGCGCCAATGGTTTCGGGGGTTCGGTGACTTACCGCTTCTGACGTGCGCCATACCGCAAAGAGCCAGTTTTTTGGCATGGCTCTTTGCCTTCCATTTAGGTATCAGTGCTATTAATCCCGGCGCGTCTTGGTTAGATTGAACGCTACTCAGCTTTTAAGACACGGACTGTCATGACCACGCTAACGCCTGTTATAGCGACCAATCCCCTCATTGTTCGGGCTGCGACCAGCACGCCGCCGGCCACCTCGGCGAACACCCTCGATGTCTCACCAACGCGGCCTTCTTCAGTGGTCAGCCTTGGCAATCCGGCAGCCGATGTCGTCGATACTTACTCTCGAAACGGTTTGTTGCCCGGCCAGGAAAGCGTGCGGACCTGGGAAAACAACAGCGATGATTCGATCACCTGGGTCATCAACGCCAACTTCCACTCGGTCACTACGGCCAGCCGCTACAGTGGCCTGGGCGCTGCGTTAGTGGACCAATTCACCAAAGGTGGCGGTGCCGCTATTTCCCAGTCGCTGCTCAACACCACCGCTGACCGCGCTGGCGACACCGATGCAATCAAGGCGGACCAGACGCTGCTGCACAGCAAGGCCGACAACCAGGTCAGCCTCAGCATCAAGACTGCCAGCGGCAAGACCGTCACGTTCAGCCTGTCCAACCAGAAAGATGGTCTGGGCGTGCAGGCCACCGTAGAAGGCGGGGAGTTGACCGCCGATGAACTCAAGGCCGTCGGCCAGTTGGGCAGCGCATTCCAGGCCTCGGTCGACGGGCTGACCGCCGTGCCGCCGAAACTCGACTTGAGCAGGCTGACTCAGTTCGACGCCAAGCTGCTGTCGTCGGTGGACCTCAATGCCAAGGTGAAGGACTCGAACGGTGAGGACATTACTCTGGCCTTTCATGCCGACAGCGAGAGCCGTACCACGCGCATGAGTGGCCCGGCGGGTCAGATTGACCTCACGGTGGACCTGAGAAACGCGGCGATCCTAGGCAATGCCAAGCAGCAGGCCAAGGCGCTGCAAACCTACCTAGCGCAGTTCGACCGCGTCGAGCGGCGCGGCAGTGCCAACGCGGACCTGATGGCCATGTTCAAGGACGCGTTCAGCGCCATGAACAGCAACTATCCGCCCGGGGCTGGCACTGCAAACCCGCTGACGAATAACCCGACCGACAAAGGCTTGCTGACGGGCCTGGCTGACTTCAAGGCCTCGATCAAACAGGCGGCGGGCGCGCCCAATTCGATGCGTCGGTCGGAAGTTGAGGGCTTTTCCTACAGCGTGTCGCAGAAGACCCAGGTCAATGGCCGCAGCACGGGCGACCGCAGCGTCACCCAGAACCAGCAATCGCTGCTGTCGGCCAGCTTCCATAAAGGCCTCGACGGTGGCAAACCGCCGGTTTTTGACGGCTCTCGCGAATCGCAGAATTACCTGTATGTGCAAGTGCAGGACAAGGCCAGCAGCACCGCAACCTTCGCCTATAAAGACGGCCGACTGACGAATGCGTCCGTTACCCAATCGGCTTCCCAGAACACCCACACGCAGAAATACGTGATGGGCAACCGGGTGCAAGACAGCGTGGTGCCGAAGGAAGCCTCAACCAAGCGCGACTACCTAGCGCTGCTTGAGCACGCCGCGCAGCAGAGCAAAAAGTCCAAGGATGCCCTGGAGCAGTCAACCTTGAAGGATGCCTTGGCCAACATGCATGACTCGATCCTGTTGCAGAACGATCCGGATGTACTGATGCGCTGACGTTCGGCGTGATCAAAGCGGGAAGGCCCAGTGATGCGCCTTCCCGTTTTTTTGCCCGATGAGCGTGCCTGTGCAGGCCAGATTAGGCTTTTGAATCGATTCGATATTCTGTAGCCTTGCGCAGCTTCACCCGTGCTTGATGAACACAATCACTTCGTCCGGCGGCGCCCGAAAGGCTCCAGAGCCGGTGGTACACTCGACTTTCGCGCAACTGCGCCTGCAGGTCTTGCGAACATGACGCAAATTTCCGAACGCCTACTGGTTCAAGCTCACCTCGACGCCAAGCAGCCCAAGGCGCTCAGCGCCGAAGAAGAGGCAAGCCTGCGTGCCGCCATCGCCGCCGAGCTCAAGGCTCAGGACGCGGTGCTGGTCGCCCACTTCTACTGCGACCCGGTGATTCAGGCCCTGGCCGAAGAAACCGGCGGCTGTGTCTCCGACTCCCTGGAAATGGCCCGCTTCGGCGCAGCCCACCCGGCCAAGACCGTACTGGTCGCCGGTGTGCGTTTCATGGGCGAGACCGCCAAAATCCTTACGCCCGAAAAACGCATCCTCATGCCCACCCTGGAAGCCACCTGCTCCTTGGACCTTGGCTGCCCGGTGGAGGAATTTTCGGCGTTCTGCGATCAGCATCCCGAGCGCACGGTGGTGGTGTATGCCAACACGTCGGCGGCGGTCAAGGCGCGGGCCGATTGGGTCGTTACCTCAAGCTGCGCACTGGAAATCGTCGAAAGCCTGATGGACAACGGCGAGACGATTATCTGGGGGCCGGACAAGCACCTGGGCACCTACATTCAGCGCCAGACCGGCGCAGACATGTTGCTGTGGGATGGCGCGTGCATCGTCCATGAGGAGTTCAAGTCCAAGCAGCTCGAGGACATGAAGGCGTTGTACCCGGATGCTGCGATTCTGGTGCATCCGGAATCGCCGACGTCGGTGATCGAACTGGCGGACGCCGTGGGTTCCACCAGCCAATTGATCGCAGCGGCCCAGCGCCTGCCGAACAAGACGTTTATCGTCGCCACCGACCGCGGCATTTTCTACAAGATGCAGCAGCTGTGCCCGGACAAGGTCTTCATCGAGGCACCGACTGCCGGCAACGGCGCGGCCTGCCGCAGTTGCGCGCATTGCCCGTGGATGGCGATGAATACACTGGAGCGCACGCTGCAGTGCCTGCGTGAGGGCAGCAACGAGATCTTCGTCGAGCCGTCGGTGATTCCGCAGGCGGTAAGGCCGCTCAAGCGCATGCTCGACTTCACCCAGGCGGCGCGCCTGAAACTGGCTGGCAACGCTTAATTTAATTGTAAACACGGTTAAAAATGTGGGAGCTGGCTTGCCTGCGATAGCATCACCCTGGTCTGCCTGATAGATCGAGGTGCCTGCATCGCAGGCAAGCCAGCTCCCACAGTTGTTTTGTGTCGTTTGGAATTACTTCTTCTGCTTCGGGATCCGCACCAGCTGCGTATCCGAATAGATGTCATGCCAGCTGCGTTTTTGCTTATCAAACAGCGACCAGATAAACCCCAGCCCTACGCACAACCACGACGCAATCGACACCACAAACCGCAACAGCGCCTGCCACAGGCTGATCCGCGAGCCGTCGGCGTTCTGCACGCGCACGCCCCACACCTGCATGCCCAGGGTCTGGCCGGAATAGGTCCAGAACTTGGCGAAAAAACCAAATAACACAAAGAACAGAATCGTCGACAGCAACGGGTCACCGTCCAGTGCGCCAGACTCGGTGAGCGCGCGCATCTTCGCCTCACCGATAAAGGCCATCCACACCAGCTTGTAGATGAACGCCGTGACGATCAGCAAGGCAGTGCACAGGAGAAAGTCATAAAACATCGCTGCCAGGCGACGGCCCAGGCCAACGGCGGGAAACTCGCCTTGGGGGCTCAGCAGGGGTTTGGACATGGCAGTCTCTCTAGAGAAAAAAGCCATTTTACGAGCAAACGCACATAAAAAAGCCCCTGATGTCACCATCAGGGGCTTTTTGTCGCAGCAAGGATCAGCCTTCTGCTTGTACTTCGTCAGCCTGCATGCCTTTCTGGCCTTGCACGGCGATGAACGTCACTTTCTGGCCTTCTTTGAGGCTCTTGAAGCCGTTGCCCTGAATAGCGCGGAAGTGCACGAACAGATCCGGACCGCTTTCTGGAGTGATAAAACCAAACCCTTTCTCGTCGTTAAACCACTTGACGGTACCGCTCTGACGATCAGCCATTTTCTTATTTCCTTGACGCAAAAAATTAATGACAGCCCCTTTCACATGAAAGAGTACTGGGCTGAGTTGCAGGAAAGTAAGAGACGTCGAACGGGTTGTAGCAAACTTTGGCTACTGCCCAGGTCCAGGTTCAAAGCGACCCATGCAAACACAGTGGGCAAACTCTACGCCAACTAATAGAGAAAAAACAAGCCCCGCCAAAAGCCCAGCGTTTGCTCGGCTTCATGACTGTTTGATGATTAATGTCGATCTCACTTATTCGATAGAGTTGATCACTTGTTATAGGTTGTTAGCTATTACATTGACTATCGTCAGTGCACTGTTTTATGGCGGTTGCGTTACAGTTTAGTGCACGTTAACGCAACCGCGTTACTTATAGGAACAGTCAATCAGCCACGGAAGTAACGTTGTGGCACAAATGGCATTTTACTTACACGTAATGGCACCTTTTTCCCACGTACCAACGCAGACACTTCGGTGTCCAGTGCGATGAATGCGCTGTCCAGGTAACCCATGGCAAGCGGGCCGCCCAACGTCGGGCCAAAGCCGCCACTGCACACGCTGCCGATCACGGTGCCCTGCGCATCGACGATCTCTGCACCTTCACGCACCGGGGTACGTTCCTGTGGCAGCAGGCCGACACGCTTGCGGCTCACACCGGCTTGTTGCTGGGTGAAAATCCGGTCGGCGCCGGGGAAGCCACCGGCACGCGCGCCATCGGCACGACGAGCCTTAGAGATGGCCCACAACAGGCTGGCCTCAATCGGCGTGGTGTCGGTGTTCATGTCGTGGCCGTAGAGGCACAGGCCGGCTTCCAGGCGCAGCGAGTCACGGGCGCCCAGGCCGATGGCCTGCACTTCGGCCTCGGCCAGCAGGCTGCGCGCCAGGCTCTCGGCGTTGGCGGCGGGCACGGAGATTTCAAACCCGTCTTCGCCGGTGTAGCCGGAGCGGCTGACATAGCAGTCCACGCCCAGCAGGCGCAGGGTGGCGAACTGCATGAACGTCATCTTGGTCACTTCCGGCGCCAGGCGCGCCAGTACCTTTACCGCCGCCGGGCCTTGCAGGGCCAGCAGGGCGCGTTCTTCAAACAGCGGCTCGATCGTGCACTGCTCGCCAATGTGTTGGCGCAGGTGCGCCAGGTCCTGGTCCTTGCAGGCGGCGTTGACCACCAGGAACAGTTCGTCGTTGCCCAGGTTCGCCACCATCAGGTCGTCGAGAATGCCGCCCTGGTCATTGGTGAACATCGCATAGCGCTGCATGCCGACCGGCAGGTCGATGATGTCGACCGGCACCAAGGTCTCCAGGGCCTTGGCGGCGTTTGCGCCCGTCAGGCGAATCTGGCCCATGTGCGACACGTCAAACAACCCGGCCTGTTCACGGGTGTGCAGGTGTTCTTTCATCACGCCCAATGGGTATTGCACCGGCATGTCGTAGCCGGCGAAGGGCACCATGCGCGCGCCCAGCTCAAGGTGCAGCGCATGCAGTGGAGTTTTCAACAGGGTTTGGGTGGACATATTCAGCTCCTGAAAAACGTGCTGACGCGCTGTTAGGCGTCAGCACTCGATAATGTTGACCGCCAAACCGCCACGGGCGGTTTCCTTGTATTTGCTTTTCATGTCGGCGCCGGTCTGGCGCATGGTGCGGATGACTTTATCCAGCGAGACGAAATGCTGCCCGTCACCGCGCAAGGCCATGCGCACCGCATTGATCGCCTTGACCGAGCCCATCGCATTGCGCTCGATGCACGGCACCTGCACCAACCCGCCAATCGGGTCGCAAGTCAGGCCGAGGTTGTGTTCCATGCCGATTTCGGCGGCGTTTTCCACTTGGGACACGCTGCCGCCCAGCACTTCACACAGTGCCCCGGCTGCCATCGAACAGGCCACGCCGACCTCGCCCTGGCAGCCGACTTCGGCGCCCGAGATCGAGGCGTTTTCCTTGTACAAAATCCCGATGGCGGCGGCGGTGAGCAGAAAGCGCACCACGCCGTCTTCATTGGCGCCGGGGATAAAGCGCATGTAGTAATGCAAAACCGCCGGCACAATCCCGGCCGCGCCGTTGGTGGGCGCCGTGACCACGCGGCCGCCGTTGGCGTTTTCTTCGTTGACTGCCAGCGCGTACAGGTTGACCCAGTCGAGCACCGACAACGGGTCGCGCAGCGCCGACTCGGGGTTCTTGCACAGCTGTCGATGCAATGCGGCAGCGCGGCGCTTGACCTTCAAACCGCCGGGCAAGATGCCTTCATTGCGACAACCGGCATCCACACAGTCCTGCATGACCTGCCAGATGTTCAGCAAGCCAGCGCGGGTTTCCGCTTCCGGGCGCCAGGCACTTTCATTGGTCAGCATCACCTGGCTGATCGACAGCCCATAGGTGGCGCAATGCCCAAGCAAGTCCTTGGCGTGTTTGAAGGGGAAGGTCAGCGGCGTGGTGTCTTCGACAATCCGGTCGGCGCCGGCCGCGTCTTCGTCCACCACAAACCCTCCACCGACCGAGTAATACTCGCGGCTGCGGATCTGGATGCCGGCGGCGTCGAAGGCACGGAAAATCATGCCGTTGGGATGGTAGGCCAGCGGTTTGCGAATCATCGCCAGGTGTTCTTTCTCGTTGAACGCAATGCTGTGTTCGCCGAGCAGGTTCAAGCGGCCGTCGCTGCGCATTTGCGCCAGGCGTGCAGCCACGGTTTCAGTGTTCACGGTGTCCGGGTGTTCGCCTTCCAGGCCCAGCAACACGGCCTTGTCGCTGCCATGGCCTTTGCCGGTGGCGCCCAGCGAGCCATAGAGTTCCACCTTGATGCCGGTGGTGGCGCTCAACAGGTTGTCGCGCTTGAGGCCTTCGACAAAGCGGGCGGCGGCGCGCATCGGGCCAACGGTGTGGGAACTGGAGGGGCCGATGCCAATCTTGAACAGGTCGAACACGCTAAGGGACATGGTTGTTCTCCGGTTTCTTATTATTTTCTGGGTGTACTCGGCCTGACTGTGGAAGAGATCCATGTGGGAGCAGGCAAGCCAGCTCCCACACTTGACCCTGTTCCGTCAGTCAGGGTTACGCGTAACTCTCAATCGACGGGCACGCACACACCAGATTGCGGTCGCCAAACACGTTGTCGACCCGACCAACCGGCGGCCAGTACTTGCCTTCGATCAACGACGCAACCGGGTACACCGCCTGCTCACGGCTGTACGGGTGGGTCCATTCGCCGACGATTTCAGCGGCCGTGTGCGGCGCGTTTTTCAGCGGGTTGTCGTCCTTGTCCAGCGTGCCGTTTTCCACCGCGCGGATTTCTTCGCGGATGGCAATCATCGCGTCACAGAAGCGGTCCAGTTCTTCCTTGGATTCACTTTCGGTCGGCTCGATCATCAAGGTGCCGGCCACCGGGAACGACATGGTCGGCGCATGGAACCCAAAATCGATCAGGCGCTTGGCCACGTCGTCCACGCTGATGCCGCTGCTGTCTTTCAATGGGCGCAGGTCCAGGATGCACTCGTGCGCCACCAGGCCATTGCTGCCGGTGTAGAGCACCGGGTAGTGCTCTTCGAGACGACGGGAAATGTAGTTGGCATTCAGGATCGCCAGCTGCGAAGCGCGTTTGAGGCCCGCGCCGCCCATCATGCTGATGTACATCCAGGTGATCGGCAGGATGCTCGCGCTGCCAAATGGCGCCGCGCACACCGCGCCTTCCTTGCGTTCCATGGCCGCGTGGCCTGGCAGGAATGGCGTGAGGTGCGATTTGACGCCAATCGGGCCAACGCCCGGGCCGCCACCGCCATGAGGGATGCAGAAGGTTTTGTGCAGGTTCAGGTGAGACACGTCGCCGCCGAACTTGCCCGGTGCGCACAGGCCCACCATCGCGTTCATGTTGGCGCCGTCGATGTACACCTGGCCGCCGTTGTCGTGAATGATGCCGCAGATTTCGCGGATGCCTTCTTCGAACACGCCGTGGGTGGACGGGTAGGTGATCATCAGCGCCGCGAGGTGCTCGCGGTGCTCGATGGCCTTGGCGCGCAGGTCTTCAATGTCGACGTTGCCGCGTGCATCGCAGGCGGTCACGACCACGCGCATACCGGCCATGTTGGCGGTGGCGGGGTTGGTACCGTGGGCCGACGACGGGATCAGGCAGATGTCGCGGCGCTCTTCGCCACGGCTCTGGTGATAGGCACGAATGGCCAAGAGGCCGGCGTATTCACCTTGGGAACCGGCGTTCGGCTGCAGCGAGATGGCGTCGTAACCGGTGGCCGCGCAGAGCATGGCTTCCAGCTCGGACGTCAGTTGCAGGTAGCCAGCGCTTTGCTCGGCCGGGGCGAATGGGTGCAGGGCACCGAACTCGGCCCAGGTCACCGGGATCATTTCGCTGGCGGCGTTGAGCTTCATGGTGCACGAGCCCAGCGGGATCATGGTGCGGTCCAGCGCCAGGTCCTTGTCGGCCAGCTTGCGCAGGTAGCGCATCAGCTCGGTTTCGGAGTGGTAGCGGTTGAACACCGGGTGGCTGAGGATCGGCGATTGGCGCAGCAGGGCGGCCGGCAGGGTGCCTTGGACGTTGGCGTCGAATTCCGGCAGGGCTTTGCCGTCCGCGAAGATCGACCACAAGGCTTCGATATCCGCCTGGGTGGTGGTTTCGTCGACCGACAGGCCCAGACGCTCAGCATCCACCACACGCAGGTTGATGCGCTGGGCGCGCGCCTTGTCGTGCAGGGCCGCGGTGTTGGCGCCGGTGTTCAGGGTCACGGTGTCGAAGAAGTGTGTTTGCTCAACCTTCAGGCCCAGCGCGCTCAGGCCTTTGGCCAGGATCGCGGTCAGGTGATGAATGCGGTTGGCGATCTGGGTCAGGCCTTTGGGGCCGTGGTACACGGCGTACATGCTGGCGATGTTGGCCAGCAGCACTTGGGCGGTGCAGATGTTGCTGGTGGCCTTCTCGCGGCGGATATGTTGCTCGCGGGTCTGCATGGCCAGGCGCAGGGCCGGCTTGCCGAAACGGTCGACGGACACACCGACCAGACGGCCCGGCATGTCGCGCTTGAACGCGTCTTTGGTGGAAAAATACGCCGCGTGCGGGCCACCAAAGCCCAGCGGCACGCCGAAGCGTTGTGCGCTGCCGATGGCCACGTCGGCGCCGAACTCACCCGGCGGGGTCAGCAGGGTCAGGGCCAGCAGGTCGGCGGCGACCGCGACCAACGCATTGGCGGCGTGGAAATGCTCGGTCAGTTCGCGGTAATCAAACACGTCACCGTTGCTGGCCGGGTATTGCAGCAGGGCGCCGAAGAATGCGCTGACGTCGGTCAGTTCACGCTCGTCGCCCACCACCACGTCGATACCCAGCGGCTCGGCACGGGTGCGCAGCACGTCGAGGGTTTGCGGGTGGCTGTGGATCGAGGCGAAGAAGGCGTTGCTGCTTTTGTTCTTGCTCAGGCGCTTGCAGAAGGTCATGGCTTCGGCGGCGGCGGTGGCTTCGTCGAGCAACGACGCGTTGGCGATCGGCAGGCCAGTGAGGTCGCTGATCAGGGTCTGGAAGTTCAGCAGCGCTTCGAGTCGGCCTTGGGAAATCTCGGGTTGGTACGGGGTGTAGGCGGTGTACCAGGCCGGGTTTTCCAGCAGGTTGCGCAGGATCGGCGACGGCGTGTGGCAGTTGTAGTAGCCCTGGCCGATGTAGGTCTTGAACAGTTGGTTCTGGCTGGCGATGGCCTTGATCTTGGCCAGGGCCTGGGCTTCGCTCAGGCCGTCTTCCAGGCCGAGCACGCTGGTGCCCTTGATGCTTTCCGGGATCACGCTGGCGCTCAGGGCTTCGAGCGAGTCAAAGCCCAGCTTCGCGAGCATTTGCTGCTCGTCTTCCTGGCGTGGGCCGATATGACGGGCGATGAATTCGTTGGCGGTGCTGAGATTGATCGTCATGGCGCGCTCCTCAGGCTTGGGCGTTGGCTTTGATCAGGCGGTCGTACGCATCCTGATCCAACAGCTTAGCCACTGCATCGGCATCGGCGGGTTTGAAGCGGAAGAACCAGCCTTCGCCCATCGGGTCTTCGTTGACCAATTCCGGGCTGTCGCTGAGTTTGTCGTTTACGTCGAGGACTTCGCCGTCCAGCGGCATGTACACGCCGCTCGCTGCCTTGACCGACTCAACGGTGGAGGCTTCTGCGCCCTTGGCGTAGGCCTGCAACTCCGGCAGTTGCACGAAAACCACATCACCCAGCGCGTTCTGCGCGAAAGCGGTGATGCCCACGGTGACGCTGCCATCGGCTTCGGCGCGCAGCCATTCGTGATCTTCAGTGAAACGCAACTCGCTCATGGAAACTCCTCAGGGCCAGATTCGTCTGGTGGACGGGATTGGAATAATGAGGAGTTACTTAGCAATATCGCGGCCAATGTTATTAATTCGTTATAAATCAACAGGTTAATAAAATCAGCGAGGAAGTGGAAAGATTTGCCTGTAGCGATTTCGCTACAGCTGGGCCGTTGAAAAAAAGCCTATGTGGATCAAAGCCTTGCATGGCGCGCAAAAAACAGGGTTGTAGCGATATCATTACGCTGTAGCGCTTTCAGTACAGCGAGTGTCGCATCCAGACCAGATTTGGAGTGCAATCCCTGTGGGAGCTGGCTTGCCTGCGATGCAGGCAACTCGGTCTGTCAGTTGAACCGAGGCGATGCTATCGCAGGCAAGCCAGCTCCCACCTTTGAACCGCGTTTATTCAGTCAGGGTTTGTTTGGGATGCCGTACTTGCGCAGGCGATGGGCAATCGCCGTGTGCGAAGTCTGCAGGCGGCTGGCCAGTTGGCGGGTCGAGGGGTAACTGGCGTAGAGCTTTTCCAGCAGGCTGCGCTCGAAGTCTTCCACTGCCTGTTCCAGGCTGTCGACTTCACCGTCGCTTTGGCGCGCCACCGAGGTGCCGGCGATGTCCAGGTCGCCGATGTCCACCAAACTGCTTTCGCAAATCGCGGCGGCGCGGAAGATCACGTTTTGCAGCTGCCGCACGTTGCCCGGCCAGCGGTTGCCCAACAGCGCCGGATAGGTGCCAGGCGCCAGACGGCACACCGGGCGCTGGATCTGCGCGCAGGCCTGCTGCATGAAGTAGCGGGCGAGCAGCAAGATGTCCTGGCCGCGCTCGCGCAACGGCGGCACTTCGACGTTGAGCACATTGAGGCGGTAGAACAGGTCTTCACGAAAGGTGCCTTCGCTGACCATCTTTTCCAGGTCGCGGTGGGTGGCGCTGAGGATGCGCACATTGACCTTTACTTCGCGGTCGCCGCCAACGCGCCGGAAGCTGCCGTCGTTGAGAAAACGCAGCAGCTTGGCCTGCAAATACGGTGACATCTCGCCGATTTCATCCAGAAAAACCGTGCCTTGGTTGGCCAGCTCCATCAGCCCCGGCTTGCCGCCGCGTTGCGCGCCGGTAAAGGCGCCGGGGGCGTAGCCGAACAGTTCACTCTCGGCGAGGTTTTCCGGCAGCGCCGCGCAGTTCAAGGCCAGAAACGGCGCACTGTGGCGCGCGCTGATGGCGTGGCAGGCCCGCGCGACCAGCTCTTTGCCGGTGCCGGTTTCGCCTTGGATCAACAGCGGCGCATCGAGTGCGGCGACGCGCTGCGCACGCGCCTTGAGGGTGCGGATCACTGGTGATTCGCCCAACAACGCATCAAAGCCTTCGGCATGGTCATGGTGCAGCGCCGACAGTTGTTCGCCGATGCGGTTGGGCTGGTACAGCGTCAGCAGGGCGCCGGCGTCGGTGATCGGCGTGGCGTCCAGCAAAAAGGTCTGGCCGTTGACGCTGATTTCGCGCAGCGGCAGGCGAAAGCCGTGTTCCAGCAAGGTCTCCAGCAGCGCCGCGTCGTTGAACAGCTCGCTGATGCTTTCCCCCGCCGGCTCGCGGCCGTACAGGGAGATCAGCGCCGGGTTGGCCAGCAGGATCTTGCCGGCACTGTCCAGCGCCAGCACCGGGTCGGTCATGGCGGCCAGCAGGGCGTCGAGTTGCAGGTGGCGGCGTTGGCCGGGGAGGATGTCCACCACCGTGACCGCCTGTACGCCGTGCACGCTGAACAGCGCGTCGCGCAGTTCTTCGAGCACCTCGGCGCTCAGTGTCGGCGCGTCGATGTAGACGTTGGGCGGCACCATCTCCACCGCATCCAGGTTGAGATTGCGCCCACCGAGCAGGGCCAGGACTTCCTGGGTAATGCCGACGCGGTCGATGAAGCTGACGTGGATACGCATGGGGTGGCTGACAAATCTGCAAAGCGAGAGGCGGCAAGTATGCCTTGGAGCGGATGGAGATCAAAATGTGGGAGCGGGCTTGCTCGCGAATGCGGTGTGTCAGTCTCTTGATTTATTGACTGAAAGACCGCATTCGCGAGCAAGCCCGCTCCCACACTGATGGTGTTGTGTCAGTGCAAACTTGTTATTCCAGGTGCTCGGGCTTGATCGGATCGCCCGCCTTCACATCCAACTGATGCCGCACATCCTCAAACATCAAGTCGTACTGCTTGTGCATTTGGCCGTTAAGCGTCGCAATCTTCGGCATGCCATATTTCTGCGCGATGTTCATCGCATGCCGGGCGAAATCAAAGGCCTGGTCCTTGGGCAAAAAGAATTCCTCCTTGAGGTCCTTGCCCTGCACCGAACCGTGCAGCTTGAAGAGCATTCCCTTGCCTTCCTTTGGGTCCTGGCTGACCTCGTAGTCGATGCACAGGTTGTAGCTGTAGTCATCCTTGTTGAGCGCGTGACGTTCGACGTGCAGGTGACCGGGTTCAAAGGTGGCCATAGGCGTATCTCCTTTACTTCACAGATAGGTGATGCCAGGTTTTGCCGTGCTGATGCGCGTACCGGCACTGCCCTGGACGATGGCTTCGATGTCCGAGAGTGAACCGATGACGGCGGTTTTTCCAGTCTGGCGGGCGAACTCGCAGGCGGCTTGTACCTTGGGGCCCATGGAGCCGGCGGCGAAACCGAGTTTTTCCATGTCGTCGGGGTGGGCTTGGCCGATGGCTTTCTGGGTCGGCTTACCGAAGTCGATAAAGGCGGCGTTGACGTCGGTGGCGATCACCAGCAAATCGGCGTCCAGTTGCGCGGCCAGCAGGGATGAACACAGGTCTTTGTCGATCACCGCCTCAATGCCGCGCAGCTTGCCGTCTTCGCCATACATTGTCGGGATGCCGCCACCACCGGCGCAGATGACGATGGCGCTTTTTTCCAGCAGCCACTTGATCGGGCGGATTTCAAAGATGCGTTTCGGGCGCGGGCTGGCGACCACGCGGCGGTACTTGTCGCCGTCCGGGGCGATGGCCCAGCCTTTTTCGGCGGCGAGTTTCTCGGCTTCGGCTTTGGCGTATACCGGGCCGATGGGTTTGGTCGGGTTTTTGAAGGCCGGGTCGTTGGCGTCCACTTCCACCTGGGTCAGCAAGGTGGCGAACGGCACTTCGAAGTCCAGCAGGTTGCCCAATTCCTGTTCAATGATGTAGCCGATCATGCCTTCGGTTTCGGCGCCCAGCACGTCCAGTGGGTAGGGCGACACACTGGTGTAGGCCGCCGCCTGCAACGACAGCAGGCCGACTTGCGGGCCATTGCCGTGGGCGATCACCAACTCGTTGCCGGGGTGGATCTTGGCGATCTGTTCGGTGGCGATTCGGATGTTGGCGCGTTGATTGTCCGCGGTCATGGGTTCACCACGGCGGAGCAGGGCGTTGCCGCCCAGGGCTACGACGATGCGCATAATGCAATCCTTTTAGAATTCAGCTTTGTGAACACAGGACAAATTGTGGGAGCGGGCTTGCTCGCGAAGGCGGTGGTTCAGCCACCTGATGTATCAACTGACACTTCGCATTCGCGAGCAAGCCCGCTCCCACATTGACTGCGCTCCAACAGTGGGAGCGGTGTTGGGTTAGATATCCGCCAACGCCGACACCAGAATCGCCTTGATGGTGTGCATGCGGTTTTCCGCTTGCTCAAAGGCGATGTTGGCCGGCGACTCGAACACCTCTTCGGTCACTTCCACGCCATTGGCCAGGTTCGGGTAGCGCGCGGCAATGTCCTTGCCCACCTTGGTTTCGCTGTTATGAAACGCCGGCAGGCAGTGCATGAACTTCACGCGCGGGTTGCCCGAGGCCTTCATCATCTTGGTGTTGACCTGGTACGGCAGCAGTTGCTCGATACGCTCGTCCCACGCTTCCACTGGCTCGCCCATCGACACCCAGATATCGGTGTGGATGAAGTCCACGCCTTTGACCGCCTCTTTCGGGTCCTCAGTGATGGTGATGCGCGCGCCGCTTTCTTCGGCAAACGCCTGGCACTGCTTGATGAAATCCTCGTGTGGCCACAGGGCTTTCGGCGCGCCGATGCGCACGTCCATGCCCAGCTTGGCGCCGATCATCAGCAACGAATTACCCATGTTGTAACGCGCATCCCCGAGGTAGGCGTAGCTGATGTCATGCAGCGGCTTGTCGCTGTGTTCGCGCATGGTCAGGGTGTCGGCGATCATTTGGGTCGGGTGGAATTCGGCGGTCAGGCCGTTGAACACCGGCACACCGGCGAACTTGGCCAGCTCTTCGACGATTTCCTGTTCAAAGCCACGGTACTCGATGGCGTCGAACATGCGGCCCAGGACGCGGGCGGTGTCTTTCATGCTTTCTTTGTGGCCGATCTGCGACGACACCGGGTCGATGTAGGTGACGTGGGCGCCTTGGTCGTGAGCCGCCACTTCGAACGCGCAACGGGTGCGGGTCGAGGTTTTTTCGAAGATCAGCGCGATATTTTTGCCCTGCAGGTGTGGGCGCTCGGTGCCGGTGTATTTGGCGCGCTTGAGGTCGCGGGACAGGTCCAGCAGGTAGTGCAGCTCGCGGGTGGTGTGGTGCATCAGCGAGAGCAGGCTGCGATTGCGCATATTAAAAGCCATGGTGGATCTCCTTCTGTTTAGGTTATCCCCTTGGCCGGCGCCTCATGAGCGGCGGCCAAGGTTTGAAAGTTAGTAGTCGATTGGGTCGCGGATGATCGGGCAGGTCATGCAGTGGCCGCCGCCACGGCCGCGACCGAGTTCACCGGCGCTGATGGTAATGACTTCCACGCCGGCCTTGCGCAGCAGGGTGTTGGTGTAAGTGTTGCGGTCGTAGCCGATCACCACGCCGGGCTCCACGGCCACCACGTTGTTGCCGTCGTCCCACTGCTCGCGCTCGGCGGCGAAGCTGTTGCCGCCGGTCTCGACCACACGCAGCGCCTTGAGGTTGAGCGCTGCGGCGACGGTTTCGAGGAAGTTGGTTTTCTCCCGTTGGATATCGATGCCGTGTGGCTTGCTTTCATCCGGGCGCAGGGTGAAAGGGATGATCTGGTTGACCACTTCCGGGAAGACGGTGACCAGGTCGCGGTCGCAGAAGCTGAACACCGTGTCCAGGTGCATCGCCGCGCGGGATTTGGGCAGGCCGGCAACGATCACGCGTTCCACGGCTTTGTTTTTGAACAGGTTGCGCGCCAGTTGGCCGATGGCCTGGTGGGACGAGCGTTCACCCATGCCGATCAACACCACGCCATTGCCAATCGGCATGACGTCGCCGCCTTCCAGCGTGGCGGCTCCATGCTCCTGGTCGGGGTCGCCGTACCAGATCTGAAAGTCGGCGTTGGTGAACTCGGGATGGAATTTGTAGATGGCCGAGGTCAGCAGGGTTTCCTGGCGTCGCGCTGGCCAGTACATCGGGTTCAGCGTCACGCCGCCGTAGATCCAGCAGGTGGTGTCGCGGGTGAACTGGGTGTTGGGCAGCGGCGGCAGAATGAAGCTTGCGTGGCCGAGGAAGTCGCGGAACATCTCGATGGTCTTGCCACCGAAGCTGCTCGGCAGGTCATCGGCCGACACGCCACCAATCAGGTACTCGCTGATTTTGCGCGGCTCAAGGCTGCGCAGCCAGGAACTGACTTCATCGACCAGGCCCAGGCCCACGGTGTTTGGGGTGATCTTGTGTTCCAGAATCCAGTCCAGCGCTTCGGGGATGGCAACGATGTCGGTCAGCAGGTTGTGCATTTCCAGCACATCGATATCCCGCTCGCGCATCTTGGTGACGAAGTCGAAGTGGTCGCGCTTGGCTTGAGCCACCCACAGCACGTCATCGAACAGCAGTTCATCGCAGTTGTTGGGGGTCAGCCGCTGGTGGGCCAAACCTGGGGAGCACACCATGACTTTGCGCAGTTTGCCGGCTTCGGAATGTACGCCGTACTTCACTTTTTCCGTGGTCATTACAGATCCTCCAGTAGAAAACACTTACAGAGTCAGGAAGCCGTCGTAGAGGCCGTAGGCAGCCACCAGGGCGCCCACGACGACTGCGGCGAAAATCAGCTTCTCGACATGGGTGAAAATCGGTTTGCCCAGTTCATGCTTGGCCTTGGCGAACAGAATCACGCCAGGGGCATAGAGCAGGGCGGAAAGCAGCAGGTATTTGACGCCGCCGGCGTAGAGCAGCCAGACCGCGTAGATCAGCGCGATGGCGCCGATGAACAGGTCTTTCTTGCGCTCGCGCAGGGCGTTTTCGTAGGTCTCGCCGCGCACCGCCAGCAGCAGCGCGTAGGCCGCTGACCACAGGTAAGGCACCAGGATCATCGAGGTGGCGAGGTAGATCAGCGAGAGGTAAGTGCTGGCCGAGAACAGCGTGATCACCAGGAAAATCTGCACCATGGCGTTGGTCAGCCACAGGGCGTTGGCCGGCACGTGGTTGGCGTTTTCCTTGCGCAGAAACGCCGGCATGGTGTGGTCCTTGGCGGCGGCGAACATGATCTCCGCACACAGCAGCACCCACGACAGCAGAGCGCCCAGCAGCGAAATGATCAGGCCGACGCTGATCAGCACCGCGCCCCAGTGACCGACCACATGCTCAAGCACGGCGGCCATCGACGGGTTCTGCAGCTTGGCCAGTTCCGGCTGGGTCATGATCCCCAAAGACAGCACGTTCACCAGCATCAGGAACAGCAGCACGGTGATAAAACCGATCACGGTGGCCTTGCCGACGTCGGAGCGTTTTTCCGCCCGCGACGAGAAGATGCTCGCGCCTTCGATCCCGATGAACACCCACACGGTGACCAGCATCATGTTGCGCACCTGGTTCATCACGCTGCCCAGGTCCGGGTTTTTAACGCCCCAGATGTCAGCGGTGAAGATGTCCAGCTTGAACGCGAACAGTGCGATCAACACAAACAGCACCAGCGGCACGACCTTGGCGACGGTGGTCACCAGGTTGATGAACGCCGCTTCCTTGATCCCGCGCAGTACCAGAAAGTGCACGGCCCACAGCAACACCGACGCGCCAATCACCGCGGCCGGGGTGTTGCCTTCGCCAAAGATCGGAAAGAAGTACCCGAGGGTGCTGAACAGCAACACGAAGTAACCGACGTTGCCCAGCCACGCGCTGATCCAGTAACCCCAGGCCGACGAGAACCCCATGTAATCGCCGAAACCGGCCTTGGCGTAGGCGTACACGCCGCCGTCGAGGTCGGGCTTGCGGTTGGCCAGGGTCTGGAACACGAAGGCGAGGGTCAGCATGCCGATGGCGGTAATTACCCAACCAATCAACACCGCACCTACATCGGCGCTGGCAGCCATGTTTTGCGGCAGTGAGAAGATCCCGCCGCCAATCATTGAGCCCACGACCAGTGCAACCAGCGCGCCTAGTCGAAGTTTTCCGGGAGATTCAGACATTGCATGACTCCAATGCAGGAGAAGAGAGACCACAGAATAATTCCGTGCGCTAATCAAACAGCTGACTCAGATCACTTCATTGGCACATTCCATTGTGAATTAATGACTTAGGGTTAAGATTTCCGGGCGATAGTGTTCCTCGCAAAGTCGCGTCCCAGAGCGGCTCTGCGTTGTGGTTAATTATTTAGTGCGTTCAGGCGGACTTTTGAAGCTAGCCCCTTTTGCTGAATGTGCAAACTTTTTCGGGACGGGCTGCCAAATAACCGAGGGCTGGCAAAGTGCCTGCCTATTTAAATTCTAAATAAACCTGAACTATATAAACTGTCATGCCATTACGTTATGAGCTTGACGGTTTTATCGCTGTCTTTAATAAACGCTACACTCGCTGAATTAATTAGTTGAGTGCACGGTCGTCAGCTCAATTGTTAGTTATTCAGGAGTGTTCATGTCGCAACCGGCCCAAAAACTCAAACTCAGTGCGCTGATCGCGCTGGTGGTGGGCTCAATGATTGGCGGGGGGATTTTCTCCTTGCCGCAGAACATGGCGGCGCGCGCTGAAGTGGGCGCCATATTGATTGGCTGGGCGATCACCGCCGTGGGCATGCTGACGTTGGCCTTCGTGTTCCAGACCCTGGCCAACCGCAAGCCCGAACTGGATTCCGGGGTGTATGCCTACGCCAAGGCCGGTTTTGGCGACTACATGGGGTTCTCGTCGGCCTGGGGTTACTGGATCAGCGCGTGGATGGGCAATGTCGGTTACTTCGTGTTGCTGTTCAGCACCCTCGGCTACTTTTTCCCGGTGTTCGGCCAGGGCAATACGCCTGTCGCCATCGCCTGCGCCTCGCTGTTGTTGTGGGCCGTGCATGTTCTGGTGATGCGCGGGATTAAGGAGGCGGCCTTCATCAACCAGATCACCACCGTGGCGAAGATCGTGCCGCTGCTGATGTTTATCGTGATCGCCGGTGTGGCGTTCAAGGCGGATATCTTCACCCGTGACATCTGGGGCCTGGGCAACCCGCAAGTCGGCAGCGTGGTTGACCAGGTACGCAACATGATGCTGGTCACCGTGTTTGTGTTCATCGGTATCGAAGGCGCCAGTGTGTATTCGGCGCGGGCCGAGAAACGCTCGGACGTCGGCCGGGCCACGGTGATCGGGTTTCTTGGCGTCTTGGCACTGCTGGTGCTGGTGAATGTGTTGTCCTTGGGAATCATGAGCCAGCCGGAATTGGCGCAGTTGCAAAACCCGTCCCTGGCGGGCGTGCTGGAACATATCGTCGGCCCTTGGGGCGCGATGGCGATCAGCATTGGCCTGGCCGTGTCCTTGCTTGGCGCCTTGCTGTCCTGGGCGTTGCTGTGCGCGGAAATTCTTTATGCCACTGCCCATGACAAGACCATGCCGGCCTTTCTGAAAAAGGAAAACGCCAACCAGGTGCCGGTTAACGCACTGTGGCTGACCAATGTGATGATCCAGATCTTTCTGGTGATCACGCTGTTTTCCCACAGCACCTACACCACACTGATCTACCTGGCCTCGTCGATGATTCTGGTGCCGTACCTGTGGTCGGCGGCCTATGCGGTGCTGTTGAGTGCACGTGGCGAAACCTACGAAGGCGCCCGCCGCCAGCGCATGAAAGATTTGCTGGTGGGCCTGATTGCCCTGGCGTATGCCGTGTGGCTGCTTTATGCCGGCGGCTTGAAATACCTGCTGTTGTCGGCGCTGCTGTATGCGCCCGGTGTGATTCTGTTCGCCCTGGCCAAGCGCGAGCAGGGCCAGCGGTTGTTCACCTCTGTGGAAAAAGGCATTTTCAGTTGCGTTGTCGCCGGCGCAGGGTTGGCGGCGTATGGCTTGTATGGCGGGGTATTGTCATTGTGAGACTGGCGTATCAGCCGCCCTATGACTGGGCGGCGATGCTGGGCTTTTTGTCCCTGCGTGCGATCACTGGGCTGGAAAGTGTCGAGGCGGGTGTGTATCGACGCGGCATCAGTGTTAACGGTTGCCACGGCTGGATCAGTGTTACGCCGGGCGCGGGCAACTGGTTGGACGTTGGCGTGGAGGTTTCTGACGCGGCGGTGCTTGCTGAGATCGCGCGGCGCTTGAGAGCCATGTTCGACCTGGACGCCCAGCCCGGGTTGATCAATGCGCAATTGGCCTCCGACCCGTTGATGGCGCAACTGGTGGCGGCGCGTCCGGGCCTTCGCGTGCCGGGCGCGTGGGACGGTCTGGAACTGGCGATTCGCGCGGTATTGGGCCAGCAGGTCACGGTGGTGGCAGCCATTCGCCTGGCGGGCAAACTGGTGGCGCAGTACGGCCAGCCACTGGCAACCCCACGCGCGGGTATCACCCACCTGTTCCCGACGCCGGAGGCGTTGGCGCAGGCGGATCTGGCGACGTTGGGCATGCCCAAGGCGCGGGGCCGCACGTTGTCCGGTGTGGCTCAGGCGTTGCTGGATGACCCGCAGTTGTTTGAGCCCAAAGCCAGTCTCAACGACGGCGTGGCCCGGCTGGTGGCCTTGTCGGGGATTGGTGACTGGACCGCGCAGTACATCGCCATGCGTCAGTTGCGTGAGCCGGATGCGTTTGTGTCGGGGGATATTGGGTTGATCAACGCGTTGGCGGCGTTGGAAGGCGGGCCGGTTTCGGCGCGCCAGTTGTGGGTGCGGGCTGAGGCGTGGCGGCCGTGGAGGGCGTATGCGGCGCAGCATTTGTGGGCGTCGCTGCACCGGGCGGATTGATGGTGTCTGTCAGGGCCTCTTCGCGGGCAAGCCCGCTCCCACATGGGGAATGCATTTCAAATGTGGGAGCGGGCTTGCCCGCGAAGGCGGTCTTCAGGTCACCACTGAGCCCGGTGCGAGCCCAATTCCCCCGCCGGCAAATCCCACTGCAACGGCGTGCCGCTGAGGGTGACCGGTGCCAGCAACCGATGGGCCTGACCCCATGCCGTCTGTTCCACCACCAACCCCTGGTCACTCGTCTCTTCAGCCCGTAACGCCGGTTGCTCCGGCACCTGTCCGGCTTCCACCAGCAACTTCGCCGTGCGCGCCAATGACAACCGCGCCGAGCCGCCACGCCCGGATTTCAAGCGTTCGCTTAGCGCCTGGATCGCGCTGGCCGCCATCAAATACCCGGTGGCGTGATCCAGCGCCTGCAATGGCAGTGGCACCGGTTTATCCGACTGCTTCCAGGCCATGCCCGCGTCGGCAATCCCGCTGCTCATCTGCACCAGGCTGTCGAAGCCGCGGCGATTGCGCCACGGGCCGCTCCAGCCGTAGGCATTGAGGCTTACGTCGATCAGGCCGGGGGCGAGGGTCTGCAGTTCTGCGGCGGTGTAACCCAGTTGTTCAAGGGCATCGGCGCGGTAACCGTGAAACAGAATGTCGGCGTCCTTGAGCAACGCTTCAAACACCTGTCGGCCTTCGGGGCTCTTCAAGTCGAGGCGTGCGCAGCGTTTACCCAGGGTCATTTCCGGCACCACGCCGGGTTCGTTCCAGCTCGGCGAGTCGATGCGCAGCACGTCGGCGCCGAGCCCGGCGAGGAAGCGACTGGCCACGGGGCCGGCCAATACGCGTGTCAGGTCCAGTACCTTGATGCCCGCCAGTGGGCGCGCCAACGAGCCGAGCCAGGGTTTGTCGGTGGGGGTGTCGAAGGTCTGGCGCTGCACCAACTTCTCGGCATTCACCGCCAACCCTTGGGGATGGGTTTGCCAGGCCTGCCACGTGCGCATCTGCGCTGCACAGCCGCCGACATCGACGATCGCCTGTTCCAGCTCGGCAGCGTTCCACGTTGCAACTTTTGCGGCCATTTCGGCGCGGTCATTGACCTTGCCCAAGACCTGCTCGGCGGCGGCGCGATGATGCGGGGCGTTGGTGTGCAGGCGAATCCAGCCATCGGCGCAGGCATAGTCGCCGGCGACCGGGTCCCACAGCGGCGGCGTTTCCCAGCCCACGGGGCGAATCGAGGACGAAAACCAGAAGGAGGCGAGGCGACGGTCCACACTGACACTGGGCAAACGCCCGGTCTGTTGGTGGATAAGGTGAGCCACGGCCTGGCCGGCTGCGCCAAGGCTGGCGCTGGCCAGTTCGGTGACGGCGAAGGTCGAGGGCAGGGCGCCAGCCTCCGTGAAGGTCAGCGGGGTTTGCGGCAGATCGAGTGCGGCTTGGATGGGAGTCAGCAGGTCAGTCATCAAAGGCCCTCCATTAGAGAAGGGCCACTATAGAAGATCCTCACACCGGTGTGACAACTCCCGGCTCCAGCGGCAGGTCGATGCTGGCGATGAAACCTCCGTCGGGGTGATTGGCCAGGATCAGGCTGCCGCCATGGCGTTCCGCCGCGCGCCGGGCAATCGCCAGCCCCAGGCCGTGGCCTTGGGCAGCCTGGCCGGGCGCGCGGTAAAACGGTTCGCCCAATTGGCTGAGGTGTTCGGCTTCGACGCCGGGGCCGTGGTCACGCACGCTGATCAGAATGCGCTCGCCGTGGCGCCGGGCGTGCAACTCGATCGGTTGTCCTTGTGGGTTGAAGCGCTGGGCGTTGCGCAGCAGGTTATCCACGGCGCGCTCGATCATGGTCGGCCAGCCCTTGAGCGCCAGCTCGGGCTCGGCGTTCAGTTGCACCACCTGGTCCGGAGCACCGAGCTGGGCGTCCTTTTGCAGGCTCTTGAGCAGCGGGTTGAGGTCGACTTCTTCAGCGCTCGCGTTGTCGGCATCGACGCGGGCCAAGACCAGGATTTCGCTGATCAGGGCTTCCAGGCGATCACATTCGCGGGTCAGGCGTGGCCAGAGTCGTTCGCGTTCTTCGGGGCTGGCGCGTTCGGCCAAGGCCAAGGCAATGCGCAGCCGGGCGAGCGGCGAGCGCAACTCGTGGGACACGTCGCGCAGTAACTGGCGCTGGCTGCCGATCAAGCTTTGCAAACGCGCGCCCATGCGGTTGAAATCAGTGGCCAGCACGCCGAACTCATCGCGGCGGTTGGCCAATTTCGCCAGGCTGTTTTGCTGATAGGTGGCCTGGCCGAGGTCATGCACCGCGCCGCGCAGGCGGCTGAGCGGACGGGTGATGGACAGCGTCACCAGCAGGCTGAACAGGGTCAGCACCACCAGCGCAATCGCCAGCGCGCTCAACGGCCACGTCAGGCTGTTTCGGTGCCATTCGTCCAGTTCCGGGTGCGGGATGCGGTAGATCAGCAGGTAGGTGTCGCCGGTTTTTTCACTGGTGTACTCGGCGGTCAGGCGGCGCCACGGCAGGTGGCCGTCCTGGTTGTCATTTTGCCGGGCCTCGAAGGCGGCGGCGCGCCGGGGGAACGTACCGCGCACCACCGGCTCGCCGCTCTCATTGAGCACTTGCACGTCGATGTGGTACTGGCGTTTGCGTTGTTGCAGCAAATCCTGAGCGGCGTCCTCGCCCTGGGCTTCGTAGAGCTGCGTCCACTCCTGCGGCAGGTTGTTGAGGCCGGGGTGGCGGCTGAGAATCCAGGCGTCCTGGTTGAGCATGTGCCCAAGCAGGATCGACAGCCCGGCAACCAAGGCGATGGCCAGCCAGAAACTGGCCAGGATGCGCCAGAACAATGAACGCACAGGAAACCCTCAAGCAGGAAAAGCCCAGCGGCGCGAGCCACTGGGCTGGGGTGGTAAAGCTAGAGCATTATTGCGCTTTTTTCGGCTGCTGGGCTTTCCAGGCCTGGAATTCCTTCCACTCGGCGCGGCGCTCGGCTTGTTTCTTGACGATCTCGTCGAATTTCTTCTGTTGATCGGGCTTGAGCACGGCGCGGATGTCGGCCTGGGTTTTCTGCTTGGCGGCCGCCATTTCGTTTTTCATGGCTTGCTGGTCAGCGGCTGGCAGTTTGTCCAGGTACTTGCGCACGATCTCTTTGCGGCCGTGCCATTGTTCGCCCATCAGCTTGCCGATTTGCTCGCGCTGTTCGCGGCTCAGGTCGAGTTGGCTGAACGGGCCGCCTTTGCCACGCGGACCGTGTTCACCACCGGGGCCCGGGCCACCCATCATGTGGCCTTCAGGGCCGCCCATCGGGCCTGGGCCTTCTGGCGCGGCGGCCATGGCAACGGTTGGCAGGGCAGCGGCGAACATCAAAGCGATAAGGGTCTTGCGCATGGTGATTCTCCTGTCTCTATTCCGGTGAGTCCGGATGTGAGTAGGTTACTCAGATCAAGGTCAGCGGCGGTCAGGTGTGGGTAAAGCTTGGGTAAAGAGGGGTTTGGTGGGGGCTGACAAAACTTGGGGCGGGGTGGGGTTGGGTACATATCCGTTGCTGCGGTAACGGCGGCTGGCGGTTCCGCTCTTACAGCGGGTCACTTTTGGCAAACGCCCCAAAAGTAACCAAAAGGTCTTTGCCCCACCACTCGGTGCCTCGCCTAGGCTCGGCATTCCCTCACTCCGGCTTGAATCCGTGGGCCGCCGCGACGGGCCATCCATGGCCCAACGCGGCTAACCCGGCGTCCTGCCGGGTTACCCACGGATTCAAGCCTGCGTTCGGCCAGCGTGGTTGACGGGGCCTGTCAGATCACAAGCAAGATCAAAAGCAAAAGCACGGCGGCCTAGTAGCCGACCTGAGTGGTAGAAGCAAAAGCAGGGCAACAGCACAGCAACACATGATCCATCTGATCCACTGAGATCCAAATGTGGGAGCGGGCTTGCCCGCGAATGCGGTGTGTCAGTCAGCTCATGTGTCACTGGCACACCGCCTTCGCGAGCAAGCCCGCTCCCACAATTTCACTGAGTTCAACCGCCAGCACCGCACTGCTTTTGCTTTTCTGTGGGAGCTGGCTTGCCTGCGATGCATGCACCTCGGTGTATCAGGCATAGCCAGTTGATGCCATCGCAGGCAAGCCAGCTCCCACATTTGATTGAGTTCAGCTTCAAGGATCAGGTCGGCTGTCAGGCCGCCTCGGCTTTGCTTTTGATCTAACCACTCAGGTCGGCTACTAGGCCGCCGTGCTTTGCTTTTGATTTTGATCTTAGGCGCCCCGTTAAACCACGCTGGCCTCACGCAGGCTTTGGAGCGTGGGTAAACCGGCAGGACGCCGGTTTAGCCGTGTTGGGCCATGGATGGCCCATCGCGGCGGCCCACGCTCCAAAGCCTGCGTGAGGGCACACCGAAGCGTGAGCGAGGTGCCGAGTGGTGGGGCAAGAGCCTTTTGGTTACTTTTGGGCTCTTTTCAAAAGTGACCCGCCGTAAGGGCGGAACCCAAAGCGGCCATCACCCAAATAACGGATATACACCCACCCCAAAAGCCCAACCCCCATACCAATCAGAGGCTGTAATAATACCCGCGACTACGCAACGCCATGATCCGCGGTCGGCCATCCGGATGTGGGCCGATCTTTTTACGCAAGTTGCTCACGTGCATATCCAGGCTGCGATCGTAGAGGGTCAACTTACGCCCCAGCGCGATCTGCGCCAGTTCCTGCTTATCCAGCGGCTCACCCGGCTGGCGCAGCAAGGCTTCAAGCAGGCGACTCTCAGACACGGTGAGAGCAAATTCCTGCTCATCGATGGTCACCACCCCACGCACCGGGCTGAAGCACAGGTCGCCCAGTTCCAGCTGAGTAGACACCGCCGCCGGATGACTGCGGCGCAATACGGCGCGCAAGCGGGCAGTCAGTTCGCGCGGGTCGCAGGGCTTGGCCAGGTAATCGTCGGCGCCCAGCTCCAGGCCGAGGATGCGATCCAGCGGCTCGCCCCGTGCCGAAAGCATCAGCACCGGCAATTCCGGATGGTCGTTGCGCAATTGCTTGAGCAGCTCCAGGCCGCTGCCGTCGGGCAGCATCACATCGAGCACCACCGCCGCAGGGGCGCTGTCGGCCAAGGCTTTACGCGCGCTCAAGCCGTCGTGGCAGGCACGCACCTGGAAACCTTCCTGGCTCAGCCAACTGGTCAGCAGCTCACAGAGCTCCTGGTCATCATCTATCAGTAACAGCTCGCTCATGACTCACTCAATTTAGCCATTGTCGACGGCGACGGTGCCCACCGCTGGCGAAGATCCCGCACAGCAGGGCGATCAGTGCGACGGCCCCACCGGTGACAAACCACTGTTGTTGCTCGGTCAGCCAGCGGGTCAAGGCGCCGCCTTGTGATTCTTTGAGTTGCTGGGCCAGGCGTTGGTTCTCTTGGCGCAAGCGATTCAGTTGGGCACTTTCGCGGGCAGTGTCTGCGCTTTGCAGTTGCTTGCTCAGTTCTTCACGCAGCCGTTCGCTTTCTTTCAAACGTTGCTGCAACTCGGTGATCTGGCTGGCGGCACTCACGGACAGGGGCGTGGAACTGCCGGTGTTCGAGGTTTCTTCAGCGTGGGCCGTAGCCCCGATCGTTAAGACTGCCAACAGACACAACTGAGGTAAGCGCATCGGAACTCCTGATTCCACACGAATATTCAGAACGTTGTCGGCAGGTTACCGAGAATAATGAGCCATTAGGAGCGCGCCGAACCGATTAGGTTCGGCCCGGCTTTATTAAACAAAGCGGGTTCAAGGCAGGACTTGCTTGAACGGCTTGATCACCACATCGGCGTAGACGCCTGCTGCTACATACGGGTCGGCCTTGGCCCAGGCTTGGGCGTCGGCCAACGAGGCGAACTCGGCGACGATCAGGCTGCCGGTGAAGCCGGCGTCGCCCGGGTCGTTGCTGTCCACGGCCGGGTGTGGGCCGGCCAGCACGATGCGGCCTTCGGCTTGCAGCTGTTTCAGGCGTTCGACGTGGGCCGGGCGCACGGACAGGCGTTTTTCCAGCGAGTTGGCGACGTCGGTAGCAATGATGGCGTAGAGCATGTCAGTCCTCGGTTTTCGGCGTGGTAGGGGCGGTGTCATGCAGGTGGCGCGACAGGTAGATACCCTGGCCGATCAGGAACAATACGGTCATGCCCAGGCTGCCGAAGACCTTGAAGTCGACCCAGTAGGCCTGGAAGGTAAAGGCCACGAACAGGTTGGCGGCGCCGCAGAACAGGAAAAACACGATCCAGGCCACGTTCAAGCGTGTCCACACCGGGTCCGGCAGGGTCAGTGCATGGCCCATGATGCGCTTGATCAGCAGGCGATCACCGATGAAGTGGCTGCCGATAAAAACCAGGGCGAACAGCCAGTTCACCACCGGGGCTTTCCATTTAAGGAAGGTTTCGCTGTGAAAGGCCAGGGTCAGGCCACCGAATACCAGGCAGGCAATCAGGGTCAGCCATTGGCTTTTTTCCAGCTTGCGCTGGGAGATGAAGATGGCGCCGTAGACCACGATCGAGCTGATGATCAGCACGGCGGTGGCGCTGTAGATGCCCCCGAATGTCAGCTCGTGACCGGCGATATCAATGACCCTGGGGTCGAGTTTGGTAACGATGAAAAACAGCAACAGCGGGATGAAGTCGATGAATTGTTTCACAGTAAGAGCCAGAAGCTGGATGTGGCGGCATAATAACAAACATCCTTGGTTGCGATAGCGCCAGCTGACTTGAGGTTACACACCCCCGTGAATGTTGATTTGCACTGCCACAGCACGGCCTCCGACGGCGCCCTGGCGCCCGCGGTACTGGTTGCGCGTGCGTTTGAAAAAGGCGTGCGAGTCCTGTCTTTGACCGACCACGACACCCTCGAAGGCCTCGACGAAGCCCGTACGGCCGCGCATGCGCTGGGCATGCAGCTGGTCAATGGCGTGGAATTGTCCTGCACCTGGGCGGCGCCACCATTCATGTGCTCGGTTACGGTTTTGATCAGAACGCCGCGCCGTTGGTCGAGGCCATTGCCCAATTGCACGATGGCCGCTGGCTGCGGTCCGAAGAAATAAGCCGCAAGCTCAGCCTTAAAGGCATGCCCAATGCTCTGGAAGGCGCCCGCGCCATCCAGCAGGAGCTGGGCGACAGCGGCAACGCACCGGCCCGTCCGCACTTTGCCGACTGGATGGTGCGTGAAGGTTTTGTAAAGGATCGCGCCGAGGCGTTCCGCAAATGGCTGGGCGCCGGCAAGTTGGGTGACGTCAAGCAACACTGGCCGACCCTGGAAGACACCGTCGGCACGCTGCGGGCCGCTGGGGCTTGGGTCAGCCTGGCGCATCCGTGGCATTACGATTTCACTCGCAGCAAGCGCCGCAAGCTGATTGCCGACTATATTGGAGCGGGCGGCCACGCTATCGAAGTGGTTAACGGGCACCAACCCGCCGATCAGGTGGGCAGCCTGGCGATACTTGCTCGCGAATTTGGTCTGCTGGTCAGCGCCGGCAGTGACTTTCATGGCCCAGGCGGCTGGTCCGAGATTGGCGAGTATCGCCAAGTACCGGAAGATCTGCCGCTGTTGTGGGGGCGATTCAAGCATGACCCCATTATTGCCACCGTCTGAACAGGTAGAACACGTGAGTCAATTCTTCCAGATTCATCCGGAAAACCCTCAAGCGCGCCTGATTAAACAGGCCGTGGAGATCATCCGCGCCGGCGGCGTGGTGATCTACCCAACCGACTCGTCCTACGCCATTGGTTGCCAGATCGGCGACAAGAACGCGGTTGAACGGGTCAGACGCCTGCGTGACCTGGACAAGAACCACAACTTCGCACTGATTTGCAGCGACCTGTCCCAGCTTGGGCTGTTTGCGAAGGTCGACACGGGCACCTTCCGCCTTCTTAAGGCCCATACGCCTGGGCCCTACACCTTTATCCTCAACGCCACCCGCGAAGTGCCGCGCCTGTTGCTGCACCCGAAAAAGCGCACCATCGGCCTGCGTGTGCCGGAGCACCCGATTGCCCTGGCGTTGCTGGCTGAGCTGGGCGAGCCGCTGATGAGTGTGTCGTTGATCCTGCCCGGTGAAGAAGAGCCGCTGTACGACCCTTACGAAATGCGCCGCCTGCTGGAAAAACACGTCGACTTGATCATCGACGGCGGCTACGGCGGCAACAAGGCCTCCACCGTGATCAACCTGGCCGACGGCGAGCCGGAAGTGGTGCGTGTGGGTTGCGGCGATCCGACGCCGTTCATGGTCGAGGCCTGAATGTCGGTCGTCGAAACCGTCGACAGCCAGGCCGGCGCCCAGCAGGAACTGCCCTTTGCCATGGTTTATGGCCAGGCGGTCCTGGAAATGCCGCTGGACCTGTACATCCCGCCGGACGCCCTGGAAGTGTTCCTTGAAGCCTTCGAAGGCCCGCTGGACCTGCTGCTGTACCTGATCCGCAAGCAGAACATCAATATCCTCGACATCCCGGTGGCGGAAATCACCCGCCAGTACATGGGGTATGTCGAGCTGATGCAGACCGTGCGCCTGGAGCTGGCCGCCGAGTACCTGGTGATGGCCGCGATGCTCGCCGAGATCAAATCGCGCATGCTGTTGCCGCGCTCGGAGACCGTCGAAGCCGAAGAGGATGACCCGCGCGCCGAGCTGATCCGCCGCCTGCAAGAGTACGAACGTTTCAAGGCCGCCGCCGAAGGCATCGACAACCTGAGCCGTGTGGGCCGTGATGTGGTGGTGCCCAAGCTCGACGCCCCGGAAGCCCGGGCGCGCAAGCTGTTGCCGGATGTGAGCCTGGAAGAATTGCTGATGTCCATGGCTGAAGTGCTGCGCCGGGGCGACATGTTTGAAAGCCACCAGGTCAGTCGCGAGGCACTGTCGACCCGTGAGCGTATGAGCGATGTGCTCGAACGCCTCAAGGGCGGCGGGTTTGTACCCTTTGTCGAGTTGTTCACCAAAGAAGAAGGGCGCCTGGGGGTGGTGGTGACCTTTATGGCGATCCTTGAGCTGGTCAAGGAGTCCTTGGTCGAGCTGGTCCAGAATGAGCCTTTTGCGGCTATCCACGTGCGGGCGCGAGCCGAATAACGAGCTGAATCGATGAATTTGACTGAACCCCGCGAACTGGCGCCGCTGCTGGAAGCCTTTCTCCTGGCCTCGGGTAAACCGCAATCCCTTGAGCGCCTGTTCGAACTCTTTGAAGAGGCCGAGCGCCCTGAGCCACCGGTGTTCAAGAAGGCATTGGAGATCCTGCGCAAGTCCTGCGATGGCCGCGCCTTTGAGCTGCGCGAAGTGGCGTCGGGTTATCGCCTGCAGATCCGTGAGAAGTTTTCCCCGTGGGTCGGCCGTCTGTGGGAAGAGCGCCCGCAGCGTTATTCGCGAGCGATGCTTGAGACCATGGCGCTGATCGCCTATCGCCAGCCGATCACCCGGGGCGAAATCGAAGACGTGCGCGGTGTGGCGGTCAACAGCCATATCGTCAAGACGCTGCTGGAGCGCGAGTGGATCCGCATCGTCGGCTACCGCGACGTGCCCGGCAAACCGGCGATGTTTGCCACCACCAAGGTGTTCCTCGACCATTTCAACCTGAAAAACCTGGATGACCTGCCGCCGCTCGCCGAACTGCGCGAGATGGAGGCCGAGCCGGTATTGGATTTCGACGACGCACCGGTTCCCGCCAGCCTGCAGGAACTCGCCGACGCCACGGCCGAGCCTGAAGAGCCGAAGGACGAGACCAGTTTCCATACCTTGTTGCTCGAATTGGACGACATGGAGCAGGGAATCAAGACTGACTTCGACGACTTGCTGCGTGACGGTGCGAGTGAACCGCAAACCCAGGTGAACGGTGAAACCGCGCCCGAGGTCGAAGTTGAGCCGGAACCGGAACCGGAGCCGGAAACCGAGCCAGAACCGGAGCCCGAGGAAGACATCCTTGGCGTGGCTGAAGCCCGCGATAAACTCCTGGCTGCCGTCGCCGCCCTCGAACAACCGCCGTTGAGCGATGAGGAAGACGAAGCCCGGGCCCTGGCCGAAGCCATCGAAAACGAACGCCGCCAACTCGAAGACTGACGCAATTCGATGTGGGAGGGGGCTTGCCCCCGATAGCAGTGCCCCAGTGACAAAAATGTAGGCTGACACACTGCATCGGGGGCAAGCCCCCTCCCACATTGGATCTGCATTGTCTGGGTTGCCTGGGAGAAAACATGAGCTCCAGCAAAGACCCGTGCATCAGCATCTGCAAATTCAGCGACGATATCTGCGTCGGCTGTGGCCGCAGCAAGCGCGAAATCCGCGCCTGGAAGAAACTCGACAAGGTCGACAAACGCACAGTGCTGGCCGAAGCCGAGCTGCGCCTTTTGGCCCTGGGCGCCACCGGTCGGCGGAAAAGCAAATGACTGCGGCTTAATCGACTAGTCTGTGATGCGCAATGCGCGCCATGCGCGTATGATTCGCGACCCTTTGCCGAGCTATTCGGCCAAAGCCCTGCTTTCAACACTCTTCAGGCCACGCCTGAATCGACCCACCGGGAGGTGCTTAAGATGAACGACCAAGACCAGAACGACAGCCAGGAAATCGGCCCAGCAGGCGAAAAACTGCAAAAGGTGCTGGCGCGTATCGGCGTGGGCTCGCGCCGCGACGTCGAAGCCTGGATCACCCAGAAGCGCATCAAGGTCAACGGCGTTGAAGCCACCCTTGGCCAGCGCGTCGACCTGCACGATGCAATCACCATTGATGGCAAGGTCATCAAGCGTGAAGAGGCCGCCGAATCGGTGCGCCGCGTCATCATGTACAACAAGCCCGACGGCGAGATCTGCACCCGTGACGACCCGGAAGGCCGTCCGACCGTGTTCGACAAGATGCCCAAGCCGAAAGAAGGCCGCTGGATCAACATCGGCCGTCTGGACATCAACACCACCGGTTTGCTGATGTTCACCACCGACGGCGAGCTGGCCAACCGCCTGATGCACCCGTCCTACGAGATGGACCGTGAATACGCCGTGCGTGTACGCGGTGAAGTCGATGACGAGATGATCGAGCGCTTGAAAGCGGGCGTCGTCCTTGAGGACGGCCCGGCCAAGTTCACCGACATCAAGCAGGCGCCAGGCGGCGAAGGTTTCAACCATTGGTACCACTGCGTGGTGATGGAAGGCCGTAACCGTGAAGTGCGTCGCCTGTGGGAATCCCAGGGCCTGGTGGTCAGCCGCCTGAAACGCGTGCGTTTCGGCCCGGTGTTCTTGAACTCCGACCTGCCGATGGGCCGCTGGCGCGAAATGAGCCAGTACGAAGTCGATATCCTCAGTGCTGAGGTCGGCCTGACGCCGGTTGCCATGCCGCAGATGAACGCCAAGAGCAAAGACAAGCTTGAGCGTATGCAGCGTAAATCGTCGCGTCCTGTGGCCCGTACCGAACGTGTTGCCCGCACCCTGCGCCCGGCGCTGAATGCACCGGCCACCGGCGGTCGCATCTCGCGTGAGCCGCACATCGAAGGCGAGCGTCGCCCAACCGCTCCGTCCCGCCAGGAAGGCGAGCGTGCCCCTCGCACCCCGCGTCCTGCGCGTGGCGGCGAAGCACCAAGCGGCGGCCGCGGCAACCGTGGTGAAGGCCGTGGTGCTCCGGCAGCCGATCGCCCAGCCGACAGCGCCAGCACCAAGCGTCCAGCCAAGCCGGCAGCGAACAAGCGTCCTGGGCCGAAACTGGTCGCGGACGAGCCGTCGGGCAAGCGCCGTGGCGCCCCGGCCGGTTCGGGCCAGCGTCCTGGTTTTGGTCGCAAGAAGCCGCAGTGATGTAAGTGCTGCACAAAAAAACGCCAACCCTCGGGTTGGCGTTTTTTTTTGGACATGAATATGGTCAAAAATGTGGGAGCGGGCTTGCTCGCGAAAGCGGTGGATCAGTCAGTACATCTGGTGACTGACACTGCGCATTCGCGAGCAAGCCCGCTCCCACATTTGTACCTCCAGTGTTTCTGAATTTTGTGCTCAGAACGCAAACCTTCCATCAAACACCGGCTTGTCATCCAGCGCCAACACCCCGCTGGCAAAGATCAAATCCAGGTGATGGCTGCCTTTCTGCCCGCCGCCCAAGCCCAGGTGCAAGCCGCAATGGCGCTCCTCGAACCCGGCATTGCGCGCGTACAAATCCTTGACCCCTTCATTGGTGCCAATCCCCAGCTCTTCCACGCGACGGTTGGACGGGTTGGCATTCAAGTACTTGTTGAAATCGTCCGCCAGGCCCGGCACATCACTGGCCACGCTGCAAATGGTCGAGTTCTCGATCCACAGCTCCAGCGGTGATTGCAGTACGCCGTATTTGCGTGCAAACGGGATGGTGCTGAGGAAGGTGCCGACAAACCGCACCTGGCCGTTGATGGCTTCGCTGTGCGTGGCGATCTCGCCCGGCGCCAGGTCATGGTTGCCGACGCCATTGATATTGGTCCACTTCTTGATGCTGCTCATCGGCGCTTCCAGGCGCGAGCCGTGTTTGTCGGTAAAGCTCAGCACGTTGGCCTGGGACATGCGCCGGATCAGCGTGGCATTGAGGTCGGCGATGCGTTGCGGCTCGACGCTGAAGGTGTCGTAGAAATAGTCGCCGTAATCCTTGAACAGCAGGGATTTCTTCCAGTGCTCGGCCATCACCCCTGCAGGGCGCGGATAAAGTCCGGGCCTTCGGCGCGTGGGTTGGGCAGGGTCGAGGAATCGTAGAGAAACAGGTACAGGTCACAGGTTTCGATGGCCTGGGCCAGGGTGTCGCTGGCGGCCAGGTCCAGGCGCTGCAGCTGGAAATTGAAGCGGGCGGCGCTGCCGTGGGTGATCGCCTGGGCAATGGCGTCATAGCGCTCGGTGTGGCCTAGCAGCACGGTTGGGCGGCTCAAGCCGTTGAGGGCGGGTGATGCGCAAGGTAGTAGAGAAAATGTTCGACGGCGCGGGCCTTGTCCATGACGTATGTCCTTCTGTGCCTGGGGTAAGGGGGCAGGTGCCGTGCACAACACCTGCCGGTTGCCTGCCGGGTGTTAGAAAGGCCACATCGCGGTGCCAAAAGGCACAACGGCATCAGCTTGCATCATTTCAACGGCGGCCTCATGGGTCGGCGCTTCAAACCAATCGTCGAGTTGCAGTTCGGTTTCCAGGTCTTTTTCCAGTGCTTGCATGGTGTATCTCCTAGAGGACGTTGTTTGAGAACGGCTTGCCAACGGGCTTCGCTGGCAAGTGAAAGAACCTAGGAGAGTGTGTTTCAGAATGCAAAATATTTATTGACACGGTCTCATTTGGATTTTTTCTTCTGTTTTTTCGCGGTGGTTTTTTATTTAGCAAAAACAACGGACTGGCGAAGCTAATTTGTAGGATTTTTCATACTGACATTTTTCCGTTTTCTGACGGATCAAGCGCGCCTGTAACGCTTATTTTCCGGGCTGTAACGATTAATTTACGCTAAAAGCGCGCCGTCATTGAGCGACCCGGCGCTGTAAGGAATGCCTGACAGATTGTCACAGGCGCTCCCCAGGGGCGGCCCGAAGCTGTCGAGCGGTGTACAATGCGCCGCGTTTTACTGTGACTCCCTTGCGTACCTACGCAAAAGGCCAAGACCTCAGGGTTTATCCACCCTGATCACTCCGCCTGGCCACGAGCCGGACGGGTTCGATTTCGTCACAGATAAAAACAAACAGGTGACGCATGACCGTTAGAAAGACGCTGTACTCCTGGTGCCTGCGCTGGGGTTTGAGCGGCGCTGCTTGAGTCGAGATTCAAGGCAGCAACGTGCATTCAACATCATCAAACCTTGCGTGAGACCCTTTTCATGAGTGGACCCCATTCCTCTTCAGGCGAGCTGAAACGCGGCCTGAAAAATCGGCATATCCAGTTGATCGCCCTCGGTGGCGCCATCGGCACCGGCCTGTTCCTGGGCTCGGCCGGGGTGCTTAAATCAGCCGGGCCGTCGATGATCCTGGGCTATGCCATCTGCGGCTTCATCGCCTTCATGATCATGCGCCAGCTCGGCGAAATGATCGTCGAAGAGCCGGTCGCCGGTTCCTTCAGCCACTTTGCCCATAAGTACTGGGGCGGTTTTGCCGGCTTCCTGTCGGGCTGGAACTGCTGGATTCTGTACATCCTGGTGGGCATGTCGGAGCTGACGGCGGTCGGCAAATACGTGCACTACTGGTGGCCGGAGATCCCGACCTGGGTCTCGGCGGCAGCGTTCTTCGTGCTGATCAATATGATCAACCTGGCCAACGTCAAAGTCTTCGGCGAGGCCGAGTTCTGGTTTGCCATCATCAAGGTGGTGGCCATCGTCGGCATGATCGCCCTGGGCAGCTACCTGCTGGTCAGTGGCAGTGGCGGGCCGCAAGCCTCGGTGAGCAACCTGTGGGACCACGGCGGTTTCTTCCCGCATGGCGTCAGCGGTTTGGTGATGGCCATGGCGATCATCATGTTCTCGTTCGGCGGCCTGGAAATGCTCGGTTTTACCGCGGCCGAAGCCGACCAGCCGCGTACCGTGATCCCCAAAGCGATCAATCAGGTGATCTACCGCATCCTGATTTTCTACATCGGCGCACTCGTCGTGCTGTTGTCGCTGACGCCGTGGGACAGCCTGCTGGCAACCCTCAACGCGTCCGGCGATGCCTACAGCGGCAGCCCGTTCGTGCAGGTGTTTTCGATGCTGGGCAGCAACACTGCCGCGCACATCCTCAACTTCGTGGTGCTGACCGCGGCGCTGTCGGTGTACAACAGTGGCACCTACTGCAACAGCCGCATGCTGCTGGGCATGGCTGAGCAGGGCGATGCGCCCAAAGCCCTGGCGAAGATCGACAAGCGTGGCGTACCGGTGCGTTCGATCCTCGCGTCGGCGGCGGTCACCCTGGTGGCGGTGCTGATGAATTACCTGATCCCGCAACACGCGCTGGAGCTGTTGATGTCGCTGGTCGTGGCCACGCTGGTGATCAACTGGGCGATGATCAGCTTCTCGCACGTGAAATTCCGCCAGCACATGGACCGCACCGGCCAGGTGCCGCTGTTCAAAGCGCTGTGGTACCCGTACGGCAACTACATTTGCCTGGCGTTCGTGGCGTTTATCCTGGTGATCATGCTGATGATTCCGGGCATTCAGGTCTCGGTGTACGCGATTCCGGTATGGGTGGCGTTCATGGGGCTGTGCTACTGGATCAAGAACAAGCGCAGCGCTGAAGCGGCGTTGACCACGGCGAGTGCGGCGTTGAAGTAAGCCGTCTTGCCTCAACAGAAAACCCGGCGCCTTGCCGGGTTTTTTGTCGGCGCCGACAGGGTAGACTCGCGCCTTCTTTTTCATCGGCCCTGCCCGGAGGCTTCATGCAGCACATCGATATCGACGGCGGCAGCTTGCAGCGCGATGAGGTGCAAGACCTGATCGACCAGCACCGCGGGCCGTTGCGCTTGATGGGCGTCGATTTGAGCGGGGCAGACCTGTCGCGGAGGGTGCTGGAGCATTGGGTGTTCGAGCGCTGCACACTGGCGCAAACGTCCTTTCTCGGTGCGCGCCTGGAAGGCACGCAATGGAAAAGTTGCCGGGCCGGGCACGCCGTATTCGAGGCGGCCAACCTGCTCGAGGCGCAATTCATCAGCTGCGACCTGAACAACACCCGTTGGCAGCGCAGCAAGTTGTCCCAAGCCCATTTCACGCAGTGCAAACTGACGGGCGCCAACTTCACCCATTGCGCGTCCCTGGGGTTGAGCTTCAGCGAGACCTTGCTCAACAGTGCGTTCTTGTCCGGCCTGTCGTTTGCCCGAACCGTGCTCAATAATCTGGATTTTTCCGACAGCGACTTGTCGGATGCAGACTTTCGCAAGGCCGAACTTGTCGACTGCAGCCTCGCCCACGCCCGCATCAACGGTGCCAATTTTGCCGGCGCTGACTTGCGGGGCGCGGATTTGAGCGGCTTTCGCCTCAATGATGCCAAACTGTTCAAAGGCGCCGTGATTTCCAAAGCCCAGGCGTCGATGTTGTTATCCGAGTTGGGCTTGTCCGTTGCCTAAGGTTTTTGAGTGATGCTGGTAATTTCCAACAACGTGCACCTGCCCGATGCCGAGATCGAGCTGACCGCCATTCGCGCCCAGGGCGCTGGTGGGCAGAACGTCAACAAGGTATCGAGCGCGGTGCACCTGCGGTTTGATATTCGGGCGTCGTCGTTGCCGGACTTTTACAAGGAACGGCTGCTGGCGCTGCGCGACAGCCGTATCACCAGTGAAGGCGTGCTGGTGCTCAAGGCCCAGCAATACCGGACCCAGGAACAGAATCGCGCGGATGCGCTGGAGCGCCTGGTGGAGTTGATCCTCAGCGCTACCAAGGTCGAGAAGAAGCGCCGCCCGACCAAGCCCACCCTGGGCTCGAAAAAGCGCCGCCTGGAATCCAAGACCAAGCGCGGCAGCATCAAGGCCGGGCGCGGTAAGGTCGACTTTTAAGCGTCGCGCGCTTCGCGGGCCTTGGGCGCTTGCCGGTACAGGTACAGGCTCAGCAGCAAGCCACCGGCGGCGGCGAGCGCAGCGAACAGGAAGATTGAGGCAAAGCCGAACCCCGCCGCCACCGCACCTGCCAGCGGGCCGGTGATGCCCAACGACAAGTCGATAAACAGCGAATAAGCCCCCACCGCCGAGCCCCGGCTGGAGGCCGGCACCAGGTTGACCGCCTCCACCCCCAGCGCCGGAAACACCAGGGAAAAGCCGAACCCGCTCAACGCCGCACCGGCCAGGGCGAGGTGGGCGTCAGGCGCCAGCCATAGCAACAGCAACCCGAGGATTTCCACGGACAGGCAGGCAATCGCCACGCGAAAGCCGCCGATGCGGTTGATCAAATTGCCGAACAGCAGGCGCGCGCCGATGAAGCTGGCGCCGAACAGGCTCAATGCCCACACGGCGTTGTCCCAGTGCTGGGTGGTGTAATACAGCGTAATAAAGGTGGCGATGGTGCCAAAGCCGATCGAGCCCAGGGCCAACGCGCAGCCGTGGGGCAGCACCCGGCCCAGCACATTCATGAACGGTAGGCGCACACCGGCCACAATCGGCGCTGCGACCTTGTTCCAGGCCAGAAACACGCCGAGCACCGCCAGCAGAATGATGCTGACGCCCATGCTCCACAATCCGAAATGGCTGACCAGCACCACCCCAAGCGGTGCGCCGATGGCCAGTGCGCCATAACTGGCGATGCCGTTCCATGAAATGACTTTGGCGGTGTTGGCCGCGCCGACCCGGCCAATGCCCCAGCCGATGGCGCCCGAACCCACCAGGCTTTCGGCGCTGCCGAGCACCAGTCGGCCGATGAGCAGGCTGATCAGGCTGACGGCCGGCAGGCTGGAAAACCACGCGGCCAGCAACATGAACACGCCACTCAGGCCGCAGCCCGCCAGGCCGATCAACACCGCGCGCTTGCTGCCCAGGTTGTCGATGATTTTGCCGGCATACGGGCGGCTCAGCAGCGTGGCCAGGTACTGCACGCTGATCACCAGGCCGGCAATCACCGCGCCGTAGCCCAGTTCACTGTGGACGTAGCCCGGCAACACGGCCAGGGGAATGCCGATATTGAGGTAACCGATAAAGGTGAACAGCACGATGGAAACGACTTGCAGCGTGACCGCCATGGGGCGCTGGGTATCTGGCATGGGAGAGGTCCACTGTCGCAGCAGGTAAAGATAGGCTGCTAATGATACCGGCGCTTACGCCTCGCGGGGCGGCAAAACGTAAAAACTTCAGATTACCGACAGATCAGGGTTTGGCCGGCGTCAGCATTTGCGTGGTCACCAGGGCGGCCAGGGCGTTTTCCTGGGTGCCGAAGCGCTTGAGCAGGAGCGCCTGTTTTTCAGGGCTGAGGCGGTTCCACACGTCGATCATTTGCAGGGCTGCGTCGAGTACAGCGGCGTCGGGGGTGTCGGGGAGGGTATCAGTCATGGCGGGCATCTCGGGGTGATTCAGGCAGTGTGGAAAGCGCTCAAAAGTGCGCTTTCCACACGGTCTGGTACGGCGTCAGTCCTGGCTTTTGCTGTCGACTGGTTGTGCTTCTTTGGTCTCAGGCCGGTTGTCGCTGGCCTGCTGCGGTGTTGGCTGCTCTGTTGGGTGCAGGCTTGGGAAGGGGAGATTAGGTATCTCGTGCATCGTCGTCGCTCCTCGCAAGGTCTGTTTATCAATCGCAGTGTGATTGCGCGCTCTCAAAAAGCCTTGGCAGGATACAGCACTGAAAATGACAAAAAGAATTTTATGTCGACCTATGTACGAATTTTCATTGTTTAGGCAAGTGACAAGAGGTCACACCTTCAAGGACGCCCTCTTAAAAGGCGCCCTGTTCAAAAAAGCGTCCTGTTTAAAAAGGGACCTTGCCCAAGATCATGTCGCGGTACATCACAAAGTCGCCCAAGAGGCTGTAGAGCGGATGTTGAAACGTCGCCGGGCGGTTCTTTTCGAAGAAGAAGTGGCCGATCCAGGCGAAGCTGTAACCGGCGATGGGCAAAGCCAGCAGCAGCCCCACCGAACCTTTGCCGATGGCGTACGCCAGGATGCCAATCACCAGTGTGGTGCCGATGAAGTGCAAACGCCGGCATGTGCTATTGCCGTGTTCACTCAGGTAGTAAGGATAGAACTCGGCGAAGCTATTGAATTGTTTGACGTTTTCCACGTTGGCCGGCCCTTGGGTGGTTGTACCGCCTAACAGATGTTCGGCGGGGAGCTTATTTGAGTCTAGAGTGATCAGTGGTAACAGCCAGTGACAATAGATGCCACTTTAGTATCCTTGGCTTCCTGGCTGCCGTTAAGCCTGCTTTTTTAAGAAGACGCCATGAGCGAACGAACAACTTCTGCAAGCTGGGCGATGGGGATAGTCAAGGCGTTGGAAATGGACGGCCTGGACTGCCGTGTGCTGTTCAAGCAATTGGGCCTGGACTACGCCGCCCTCAGTGACCCTGACGCGCGTTTTCCTCAGGACTCGATGACGCGGCTTTGGCAACGGGCGGTTGAGCTGTCGGGCAACCCGGCGATCGGCCTGAACATGGGCAAGGTTGTTCGCCCGGCGTCGTTTCATGTGGCCGGTTATGCGCTGATGTCCAGCAACACGTTGGCCGAGGGCTTTATGCGCCTGGTGCGTTATCAGCGCATCATCGCCGAAAGCGCCGACTTGAGCTTCCGACTCTTACCTGAAGGTTACGCGCTGATTCTGACAGTGCACGGCGACCACTTGCCACCGACCCGCCAGAGCGCCGAAGCCTCGCTGGCCAGTGCGTTGGCATTGTGCGGCTGGCTGACCGGCCGCACCTTGCAACCGCGCAAAGTGGTGCTGCAAGGCGATCAACCGGCGGACCTGACGCCTTACAAACAAGCCTTCCATGCGCCCCTGGAATTCAATGCACCTTATGACGCGCTGATTTTTGAGCAAGCCGACATGGACGCGCCGTTGCCCACGGCGAACGAAGCCATGGCGTTGCTGCATGATCGGTTTGCCGGTGAATACCTCGCGCGCTTTTCCGAGAGCCGCGTGACCCACAAGGCGCGGCAAGTGCTGTGCCGTCTGCTGCCCCAGGGCGAACCCAAACGCGAAGTGGTCGCCCAGACTTTGCACCTGTCCCAGCGCACCTTGCAGCGGCGCTTGCAGGAGGAGGGCACCAGTTTCCAGACATTGCTCGACGACACCCGCCGAGAACTCGCCGAGCAGTACCTGGCGCAGCCCAGCATGACCCTGTTGGAAATTGCCTACCTGTTGGGGTTTGCCGACCCGAGCAATTTTTTCCGCGCGTTCCGCCGTTGGTTCGATGCCACGCCCGGCGAGTACCGGGCGCGGTTGCTCGAAGCGTCGGCGGTCAGTGCCGCCAAAACGCCGGAATGCACAGAACAAAGACTGTAATGATCTCCAGTCGGCCCAGCAGCATGCCGAACGACAAGATCCACTTGGCCGCATCCGGCAGGCTGGCGAAGTTACCGGCCGGGCCGATGGTTTCGCCCAGGCCCGGGCCCACGCCGGAAACGGTGCTGGCCGCGCCGGTCAATGCGGTCATCCAGTCCAGCCCCAGCAGCGACAATGCCAGGGCAATGGCGCAGATGGTGATGGCGAAGAAGAACGAAAAGGTCAGAATCGAGCGCACGATCTCTTCGTCGAGGCGGTGGCCGTTGTACTTCTGCTTGATCACCGCGCGCGGGTGAATCAGCTGGTTCAGGTTGGCCTTGAGCAGGATATAGGCAACCTGGAAGCGGAAGATCTTGATCCCGCCCGCCGTGGAGCCCGAGCAGCCGCCAACAAAGCCCAGGTAGAAGAACAGCATCAGTGAGAAGTTGCCCCAGATGCTGTAGTCCCCGAGTGCAAAACCGGTCGTCGTCACCACCGACGTGACGTTCACCGCCACATGACGCAGCGCATCGAACCACGGCAGGTCGGTGGTCCACCAGTACCAGGTGCCCAGTACCAGCCAGGTCACCAGCAGCAACCCGAGCAAGCCTTGCACCTGTTGATCCTTGATCAGCGCCCGACGATTGCCGCGCAAGGTGGCGACATACAGGGTGAACGGCAAGCTGCCGAGGATCATCACCACCACGGCGACCCAGTGCACCGCCGGTTGTTTCCAGTGCGCCAGGGATTCATCAGAGGTGGAAAACCCGCCGGTGGAAATGGCCGACATCGCGTGGTTGATCGCATCAAACACGCCCATCCCGGCCCACCAGAACGCCAGGCTGCCGAGGATGGTGATGCCCACATACGCGGCCACAATCAGGCGCGCCACCATGTGCGAGCGCGGCATGACTTTTTCAGAGCGATCCGAGGACTCGGTCTGGAACAGGCGCATGCCACCAATGCGCAGCAGTGGCAGGATTGCCACCGCCATGCCGATAAAGCCGATGCCGCCGAGCCAGTGCAGCAGCGAGCGCCACATCAGGATGCCCGGTGACATGCTGTCCAGCCCGCTCAAGACCGTGGAGCCGGTGGCGGTAATGCCAGACATGCTTTCAAAAAAGGAGTCGGTGTAGCTGATGTGCTGGGTCAGTAAAAACGGCAGCGCGGCGAACACGCAGACCACCAGCCAACTGCTGACGGTCAGCAGGTACATGTCTCGGGGGCGCAGGTGTACGTGTTCGGGGCGGCCAGGAATGACCAGCGCCAGGCCAGCGAGAAAGGTGATCAGGCTGGCCCACAGGAACGAGGGCAGGTCGCTGGTGCGTTCGAAAATCACCAGGGTGGCCATCGGGATGACCATGGCGATCGCGAGGGTGATCAGGAAGATGCCGATGATGAAACCGATGATGCGTAAGGTCGGCAACGCCATGAAGAAAGCTCGGGTGTTGGGAGAGTGGCGCCATTCTACCCGCGGTGCAGGGCTTGTAAACCGGGGCTTGGGAGCGACGTCGATCAAATGTGGGAGCGGGCTTGCTCGCGAATGCGGAGTGTCAGTCAACGAATTCTTGAGTTGATGAACCGCATTCGCGAGCAAGCCCGCTCCCACATGGGGTTTGTGGTGGTCATCGGGCTCCACTAGGCGGGCATAAAAAAGGCGACCCGAAGGTCGCCTCATTCAACGCGGCGCGGATCAGAACTCGTGATCAGCGTTATCCGGGTTCAAGTCGCTGATACCCAGCTTGCCCGCCGCGGCCTCGATCGAACCGGTCTGCTTGACCAGCGCGGCGATGGCGTCACGCACGATCTGGTTGCCCGCGTCGTTACCTGCAGCGATCAGTTGGTCGTAGTGCTCGCCCTTGTTGGCGTGGTCAACCATGACCTGGATCTTCGCTTCGGTCGACGCCAGGTCAGCCTTGAGCGCGGTGTCGGCGGCCGGATCAGCTTTGGCCACCAGGGATGACAAGCTCGGCCCCGTCATCTTGGTGCCGTCAGTGCGGGTGTACTCGCCCAGGTAAACGTTACGAATACCCTTGGCGTCGTAGAAATGCGAGTTGTGGGTGTTGTCGCTGAAGCAGTCTTGCTCGTCTTCCGGCGAGTTGGCTTCCAGGGACACCTTCATGCGCTCACCGGCCAGCTCGCCGAGGGACAGACTGCCCATGCCGAACAACATTTTGCGCAGGCCGTCGGTGGCCGGTTCGGCCTCCAGGGTGGCGCGGTAGTTGTCTTCGACGTTGGGTTTCCAGTTGCCGACCATTTCTTCCAGGTCGCTGACCAGCAGCTGAGTCACCGCGCGCAGGTAGGTGCGACGACGCTCGTTGTTGCCGCCGGTGGCACCGTCACCGGTCATGTAGTCCGACGCAGGGCGGTTGCCCGCGCCTGGGCCGGTGCCGTTGAGGTCCTGGCCCCACAGCAGGAATTCGATGGCGTGGTAGCCGGTGGCGACGTTGGCCTCGGAACCGCCCAGCTCATTGAGGCTGGCGAGTTTTTCCGGGGTGATTTCTTTCACGTCGACCTTGTCTTCGCCCACCTGGATCTCGGTGTTGGCGATGATGTTGGCGTTGGCGCCTGGGTTACCCAGGGCGTGCTCGTAGGATTTGTCGACGTAGTCGATCAGGCCTTCGTCCAGCGGCCAGGCGTTAACTTGGCCTTCCCAGTCGTCGATGATGGTGTTGCCGAAGCGGAACACTTCGCTCTGCAGGTACGGTACGCGCGCGGCGATCCAGGCGGTACGGGCCGCTTTGAGGGTGTCGTCGTTCGGGTTGGCGAGGAAGGTGTCGATTGCGGTTTGCAGGGTTTTTGCGGTGGATTCGGCATCGCTGTACACCGCGAACACCATGTCAGCGTAGTGCGCGACCACGGCCTTGGCGGCCGCTTCGTCGACCTGGCCTGCTGGGGTGGCAGCCGCTGGAGCGGTGGTGCTGGCAGCCGGGGTCGGCGCTTGGGGCGCGGCGGCCTTGTCTTTACCTTCGCCGCAACCTGCGAGAGAAATGGCAATGGCCAGCAGACTGGCGGTGGCCAGGGGCATACGAATCATGGCGAACATCCTGCTTCGGTTGTTGATGGGGCGCGCGGGGAGCGCAAAAACTGCGACATAATGCGAAAGATTTGCATTTTGTGTAAAGGTTTATACGAGGGAAATATTTAGTATTGTTTTCAGCGTTCAGAGAATCGCCGCGTTGTCGCGCTCGGACTGTTTCAGATACGCCGCCAACTCCCGGGCCGGCAGCGGTTTGCTGTAGTGATAGCCCTGGCCCTCGTGGCAGCCCTCGGAAATGATGTAGGCCTCCTGCTCGGCGGTTTCCACGCCTTCGGCGATCACCTGCATGCCCAGGCTTTTGCCCAGTTGGATAATGGCGCGCACGATGGTTGCGTCGTCGTCGTCATCGAGCAGGTCCTGGACGAAGCTCTTGTCGATCTTGATCTTGTCCAGCGGCAGGCTTTTCAGGTAGCTGAGGGACGAATAGCCGGTGCCGAAGTCATCAATTGCAATCAGCGCCCCGGAACGGCGCAGGCTCAGCAAGTGCTGGGCGGCGGTGCTGATATCTTCCATCAGGCCGGTCTCGGTCACCTCCAGTTCAAGGCTGCGTGGCGGCAGGCGGTAAATCTGCATGAGGTTGTTGACCACCCGCGGCAGCTCGGTGTGGTGCAACTGCACGGTGGACAGGTTGACCGCCATGCGCAGGGTGGTGAAGCCCAGGTCATGCCATTCGCGCAATTGCCGGCAGGCCTGGTCGAGTACCCATTCGCCAATCGGAATAATGGTGCCGTTCTGTTCGGCCAACGGGATGAACAAATCGGGCGGCACCAGGCCGTGTTCCGGATGCTGCCAGCGGATCAAGGCTTCCACGCCCACCACGCGGTGGTCGCGGTAGCTGATCTGCGGTTGGTAGACCAGGTGAAACTGGTCGCGGCTGAGGGCGTCGCGCAGGTCTTTTTCCAGCTCGCGGCGCCGGCGCATTTCACTGTCGACGCTGGCGATATAGAACTGGTAGCGGTTGCGCGAGCGGCTCTTGGCCAGGGTCATGGTCTGTTCGGCTTTTTGCAGCAGCTTCTCGGTGCTGTCGCCGTCTTCCGGGAACAACGTGATGCCGATGGTCGCGCGCAGGCGAATCTGCTCATGCTCGAGGGCAAATTCGGCTTCCAGGTCATCCAGGATGCTTTGCGCCAGTTCGGCGGCCTCGTAAGGTTGGTCGATATCCGCCTGGACCAGCGCGAACTGATCGCCGCCCAGCCGGGCCAGGGCGCCGAGGCGGCCACTGTGGGCGCGCAAGCGATCAGCCAGGGCCAGCAGCAGTTTGTCACCGGCCTGATAAGTGAACTGTTCGTTGACGCTTTTGAAGTCATCCAGGCCTACGCACAACACCGCAACGCGGCGCTGTCGGCGGCCGGCGTCGATCAGGATCTTGTCCAGTTGCTCCTGCAGTTTCTGGCGATTGGGCAGGCCGGTGAGGAAGTCGTATTGGGCCATGCGCAGCAGGCTCGATTCTGCCTCGTGCCGCAGGTGAGTATTGCGTTCGATGGATTCGAGCAACTCGTTGGCGGTGTTGATCCACAGCCCCAGCTCGTTGCGTTCGTGGCCCTTGATTTGGGGGATCTTGTGTTCGCTGGGCCGGTCCGGGTTGATCGACGTCAGGTGCTCGATAATCCGTGATAACGGCTTGGTCAGCAGCCAGTGATAAACCAGGTATAACACCAGCCCCATGGCCAGCGCGCGCAGTACGCCGGAAATAAAGATGATCACCGAGCTGACCAGAAAACCTTTGCCATAGGTAGCCGTGTCCAGGGTGATGCTCAGGTCACCGTAATACTCGCTGTAGGGGCCTTTGCCGACCAATGAGGTGGTGAAGGTGCGCTCCTGGCCAAGAATCAGGTCGGTCAGCCAGCGGGTGGGCGATTGCTGTAATGCGCGGCTTTTCTCCGCGAGCATGGTTTCGTTGGGATGGCCGATGGAGGCCATGCGCACGGCATCGTCCTGAAACAGGCCTTCGATTACCTGCATGCCCATCTCGCGGTCCAGGCTGTAGACGGCCTGTGTCGAGGGGTCGCGAAACATGTCGAGGATGCGCTGGGCATCGCCGGCCACGGCCTGGCGCGTCTTGTAGGCATCGAAAACGATCTGCGCCACGCTCAGCGCCACGCCCACGATCAATGCCGACAGCAGCACCACCCGTAGCAACTTCACCGACAAGCTGTTTTTGAGTTCCAGCTTCAAAGGGGCATTCCTTGTTCCATGCGGGTGGCCTCAATATGCCATGAGTATTGGCAATCTCGTGATGGCAGTCAAAGGAACATTAGGGCATCGGCAGGTTTGACAAGGAACTTGAGAGGGGCGCCGGGGCGAGGCGGACATGGATCCGCCTGCCTTGAGCAATTCCCGTGGGCGCAGCGGATGCGCTGGGAACTGACGCTTTTTTACGCGACGTTGATGTTGACGGTGCTGTTGGTGGATTCGTTGTTCGAAAAATTCACACGTTCCTTGTTGTGCATGTCTTCATGCGCAATCTTGTTTTGATCACCTTCACCTTGCTTGTTGCCAGATTGCGACTGAGCCATTTGACCGGCCGCTTTGGCGAGCTCGGTCACAGCTTTGAGGCCCTCTTGGGCCAAACCGGCAACCATAGGGAGCATGGATGTTATTGCGCCGATGGTCATAGTAATTTCTCCGACAGGTACGAGAGGCGAATTCCTCACACTGTCTACGTGGCAAGATCCGCGCACCGAGTTCCAGCCACCAGAGCACAATTCACTGCCCATAAAAAAGCCCGGCACGATGGCCGGGCTCTCTTTACCGCAAGCGTTGCTTAGGCAGTGAAGGTCTTGCCTTCGAACTGCTCAGCCACGAACTTCCAGTTGACCAGGTTCCAGAACGCTTCCACATACTTTGGACGCACGTTGCGGTAGTCGATGTAGTAAGCGTGTTCCCAGACGTCGCAGGTCAGCAGCGGGGTGTCGCCGCTGGTCAGCGGGTTGCCGGCGCCGATGGTGCTGGCCAGGGCCAGGGAACCGTCAGCCTTTTTCACCAGCCAGCCCCAACCGGAACCGAAGGTGCCGACGGACGTCTTGGTGAACTCTTCTTTGAACTTGTCGAACGAACCGAAAGCGGCGTTGATAGCCTCAGCCAGTGCGCCGGTAGGTTGGCCGCCGGCGTTTGGCGCCAGGCAGTTCCAGTAGAAAGTGTGGTTCCAGACCTGAGCGGCGTTGTTGAAGATGCCGCCTGAAGAAGACTTGACGATTTCTTCCAGGGTCTTGCCTTCGAACTCGGTGCCTGGCACCAGGTTGTTCAGGTTCACGACATAGGTGTTGTGGTGCTTGTCGTGGTGGTATTCCAAGGTTTCCTTGGAAATGTGCGGCTGCAGGGCATCGTGTGCGTAGGGCAGCGGCGGCAATTCGAAAGCCATGATGATTCTCCTAATCAGGTCAGTTGCGGTGAGCGCAAGGCCGATCACGGGCGGCCAAACAAGCGCCGGGGAGTTTGTACTCTTTGCGGCGCAGGGTCCGGATCATAGCACCGGGGGTGCGGCAAAACCACGCAACAACTGTGTGGGATAGAGGTTCCAGAGCGTTTTGGAATATTCATCAAGCACTGATCAATTGATACGCCACGCTGAACATCATCGCCGCCACCAGAAAGTCCAACAGCCGCCACGTAGCGGGGCGCGCGAGCCAGGGTGCCAGCCACGCAGCGCCCAATGCCAGTGTGGCAAACCACAGGAATGACGCGCTGGCGGCACCGGCTACATAGGCGCCGGGTTCAGTTTGCTGAGCGCCCAATGAGCCAATCAACAGCACGGTGTCCAGATACACGTGCGGGTTGAGCAGGGTCACCGCCAGGGCGCTGAGCAACACCGCGCGCAGCGAACGCACCTTGAGGTTTTCGCCCTGTTCCAGACTTTGCCTGGAACACGCCCGGCGCAGCGCCAGGGTGCCGTACCACAGCAGGAATGCCGCGCCACCCCAGCGGGCGATTGCCAGCAGCAGCGGGTTCTGCGCCAGCACCGTGGCCAGGCCGAATACCCCGGCAGCTACAAGTATTGCATCGCACACGATGCACAGCGCGGCCACTGGCAAGTGGTGTTCACGGCGCAGGCTTTGCGCCAGCACAAACGCATTCTGGGTGCCGATCGCCATGATCAGGCCGAGGGCCACCAGCAGCCCGTTCACATAGCTTTGCCACATAAGGGTTACTCCGCGTTTGCTGCCAATTGGCGCAATACATCCATGGCCCGCTCAGCATCGCTGCGGCCGACAAACAGGTGGTCGTGGTAGTAACCGGCGATCACGTTGCAGCTGATGCCGGCTTGGCCCAGCGCGCTGGCAAAGGCCGCGGTTAAACCCACGGCTTCCAGGGCGGAGTGCACGTTCAAGGTGATCCACGCAGCCACATAGTCAAACGCCAGCCCGGCGTGCTCTGCCTGTTGGCGCTCTAGAATCAGCGTCAACCCTTCCTGTTCGCGAAAGCTGCCGATCACGTCGCACCCCTGCGGCACGCGCTGATCGGGCAGGGTGCAGAACACATAATCGCCGTCATTGAGGTGCGGGCTCATGCTGCGCAGCAGGGTTGCCAGAGCGGTTTCACCGGCCATGTGAGAATTCCTTGATAGAGAGAGAAGCAATGCTGGTCATTCTCACGGGCTACGCTGTATAAGAAAAACCAATATTGCTGATCGCTCATTAGAGAAACTGATGTTCGACTATAAATTGCTGTCCGCATTGGCCGCGGTGGTGGAACAGGCCGGCTTTGAACGCGGCGCCCAGGTGCTGGGGCTTTCGCAGTCGGCGATTTCTCAACGCATCAAGTTGCTTGAGGCGCGCATCGGTCAGCCGGTGTTGGTGCGGGCCTCGCCGCCGACGCCCACCGACATCGGCCGGCGCCTGCTCAACCACGTGCAACAAGTGCGCTTGCTGGAGCGCGACCTGCAAAGCCAGGTGCCGGCGCTGGACGAGGAGGGCATGCCCGAGCGTTTGCGCATCGCGCTGAATGCCGACAGCCTTGCCACCTGGTGGGCTGAGGCGGTCAGCGACTTTTGCGCCGAGCAACATTTGCTGCTGGACCTGGTGGTGGAAGACCAGACCGTTGGCCTTAAGCGCATGCGCGCCGGTGAAGTGGCGGCCTGTATTTGCGCCAGCGAGCGCCCCGTGGCTGGGGCGCGCAGCCTGTTGCTCGGCGCCATGCGTTATCGCGCGTTGGCCAGCCCTGCGTTTATTGCCCGGCATTTCCCTGACGGTGTGCGTGCCGATCAACTGGCACGAACACCGGCGCTGGTGTTCGGCCCGGATGATTTCCTGCAACACCGGTACCTGGCGTCCCTGGGAGTGGATGGCGGTTTCGAGCACCATTTATGCCCGTCGTCCGAAGGCTTTATCCGTTTGACCGAAGCCGGCCTGGGCTGGGGGCTGGTACCCGAATTACAGGTGCGCGACCAACTGCAAACCGGCGTATTGGTCGAGTTGTTGCCAGATAAGCCCATCGACGTGCCGTTGTACTGGCATCATTGGCGCAGTGGCGGGCAACTGTTGGGCTTGTTGACCGACCATTTGGCCCAGGCATGTGGCCAATGGTTGGTGCCCTATCAGCAGTAACAAGCGTCAAGCTGCAAGCTGCAAGAGAAAAGCTTGCGGATCGTTTTTAACTTGTGGCTTGAAGCTTGACGCTGGCAGCTGCATCCGTAGGAGGCTACATGAAGATTCTGGTCACCGGCGCAAGCGGCTTCATCGGCGGGCGCTTCGCGCGGTTCGCTCTGGAGCAAGGCCTGGACGTGCGGGTCAACGGGCGGCGCGCCGAAGGTGTGGAACACCTGGTACGGCGCGGTGCCGAGTTTATCCAGGGTGATTTGAATGATGCCGACCTTGTGCGCGATCTGTGCCGAGACGTCGAAGCCGTGGTGCATTGCGCCGGTGCCGTCGGGCTGTGGGGCAAGTATCAGGACTTCCATCAAGGCAATGTGCTGGTCACTGAAAACGTCGTCGAAGCCTGCCTCAAGCAGCGCGTCGGCCGGCTGGTGCACCTGTCGTCGCCGTCGATCTACTTCGACGGGCGTGATCACCTGGGGCTGACCGAAGAGCAAGTGCCAAAGCGCTTCAAGCACCCGTATGCCGCTACCAAATACCTGGCGGAACAGAAGGTGTTCGGCGCCCAGGAGTTCGGCCTGGAAGTGCTGGCCTTGCGCCCGCGCTTTGTCACGGGCGCCGGTGACATGAGCATTTTTCCGCGCCTGTTGAAAATGCAGCGCAAGAACCGCCTGGCCATCGTCGGCGATGGCCTGAACAAGGTCGATTTCACCAGCGTGCACAACCTCAACGAAGCGTTGCTCAGCAGTTTGCTGGCGACCGGCTCGGCGCTGGGCAAGGCTTACAACATCAGCAACGGCGCGCCTGTGCCGGTGTGGGACGTGGTCAACTACGTGATGCGCCAGATGGACATGCCCCAGATCACGCGTTATCGGTCTTACGGCTTGTCCTACAGCGTGGCGGCGTTGAACGAGGCATTCTGCGCGATGTGGCCGGGGCGTCCGGAGCCAGCATTGTCGCGCCTGGGCATGCAGGTGATGAACAAAGATTTCACCCTCGACATCAGCCGCGCGAGGCATTATCTCGACTACGAGCCCAAGGTCAGCCTGTGGACCGCCCTCGACGAATTCTGCAGTTGGTGGAAAGCTCAGGATCCGGGGCTCAAGTAAGTTCACAAGCGGCAATACATCGGGAACCGAATGTGCGGTTCCGGGTCGATCAGTGCGGCGCGAACGCGGTTTATACTGCCGTCGCTCGGCTTTTCAGGTAGCCATCTCACCGATTCAGGGTTGATTCATGCGTAACGATGCTAAAGACGATTTCGACAACGTTCCCAGCCTGCGGGCAGACATCGGGGACGATGATGATTTCGAGCCGACACCTGCTACCTCCGTGCGCTCGCGCAATACGCCGGTGGTCAAGGTCAAGAGCGCCACGACCGGCCCGTTGTGGGCACTGGTGGGCGCGCTGCTGATCGCCTTTGCGGGCCTTGCCTGGTGGAGCTTTCAGCAGATCTCCCTGATGGGCCAGCAGTTGGTTGCCACGCAAGAAAGCTTTGCGCGCATCAGTGAAGAAGCGGCGGGGCGTTTGCAGGACATATCCGGCAAGGTGGTCGCCAGCGAAGCCAACGTGAACAACGGCAGCGAAGCGCTCAAGTTGCAAATCAAGCAGCTGGAAGCGCAGTTGCAGGAGCAAGGCAAGCAGCAGGTCGGCGTTGCCGGCCAGGCGAGCGAGCTGGACCAGCGCCTGGCGCAAATGACCGCCAGCACGACCGACCTGGCCAATGCGAATGCCAAGTTACAGGGCCAGGTGCAGGCGTTGACCGACGCGGTGGCAACGCTCAAGGCGGCGCAAAGCGAAATCAAAGACCTGTCTGCCGACGTGGCTGCCCTGAAAAAACAGGGCAACCCGAGCGCGGCGATTGCGCGCTTGGAGCAGGACCTGGTGGTACTCAAAAGCGCCCAGGACAACCAGCCCGCCAACAGCGATGCGCCGACCAATAAAGAGTTCGATGTGTTCCGTATCCAGACCACGCGCAACATCACCACGTTGCAGAGCCAGGTGCAGAACCTGCAGCAACAGCTCAACGAGCCGGCGAAAGTCAGGCCTCTAGGAGGGCAGTGATAGTCGGTGTGAGCCGGTTTCAAACTGTGAGAGCTGGCTTGACTGCGATAGCGGTCTGTCAGCTCATGCTTTGTAACTGACCCACCGCTGTCGCAGGCAAGCCAGCTCCCACAATCAGATGGGGGCCAGAGTTGGGCGCAGGGCTCGTGCCTGAATTGTCACCGGCTGGTGACATTTCCAGCCCCCTTCGTTACTTGCCCTCATCGCACCCTTGTTTAGACTCCGGTCATCCCATAAAAAATAATAAGGGCTACCCATGACCATGCAACCACTGCCTGCCAGTAGTTGGCTGAACGCACCTGCCCATCACAGCTGGCTCGCCACCGAAGGCCAGCGCCTGCTGGCATTCGCCAAGGCCTCGCGCCTGCCTGACGGTTTTGGCAACCTCGATGATCAAGGCCAATTGCCGGCCGATGCCCACGCCGAAACCATGAACACCGCCCGCATGACCCACAGCTTCGCCATGGCCCACGCCATGGGCCTGCCCGGTTACGCCGACCTGGTGGCGCACGGTGTCGCGGCCCTGAGTGGCCCATTGCGTGATAGTGAGCACGGCGGTTGGTTGGCCGCGGCCCACGCCGTCGATGGCAACCGTGGCAAGGCCGCTTACCTGCATGCTTTCGTTGCCCTCGCCGCGAGTTCGGCGGTGGCAGTGGGCGCGCCCGATGCTCAGAATCTGTTGAACGACGCCGTGCACATCATCGACCAGTTCTTTTGGAGCGAGGAGGAGGGCGCCATGCTCGAGTCCTTTGCTCAGGACTGGACCGGTGTGGAGGCTTATCGCGGCGCCAACAGCAACATGCACGCTACCGAAGCGTTTCTGGCGCTGGCCGATGTCACTGCAGACACGCGCTGGCTGGACCGCGCACTGCGTATTGTCGAGCGTGTTATTCACACCTGCGCCGCCGGCAACCAGTTCATGGTCATCGAGCATTTCGACGCCCGGTGGCAACCGCTGCTGGGCTACAACGAAGACAATCCCGCCGATGGTTTTCGCCCTTATGGCATCACCCCCGGGCACGGTTTTGAGTGGGCGCGGCTGCTGCTGCACCTGGAGGCGGCCCGCCTGCAAGCCGGGCTGACGACCCCGGACTGGCTGGTCACCGATGCCAAGGGCTTGTTCGCCAGTGCCTGCGAATACGCCTGGGCCGTGGACGGTGCGCCGGGCATTGTCTACACGCTCGATTGGAACCACCGCCCGGTGGTGCGCGAGCGCCTGCACTGGACCCATGCCGAAGCCAGCGCCGCTGCCCAAGCGTTGCTCAAACGCACCGCAGAGCTGCATTACGAAACCTGGTATCGGCGGTTCTGGGAGTTTTGCGAAAACCACTTTATCGATCGTGTCCATGGCAGCTGGCACCACGAGCTGAGTCCGCACAACCAGCCCAGCAGCAAGATCTGGGGCGGCAAGCCGGACCTTTATCACGCCTGGCAAGCGGTGGTGCTGCCTGCGCTACCCTTGTCACCCAGCATGACCAGCGCTTTGGCACAGGGTTGCTATGTCACCAAATGGTGACATTTGTACGTCCCTTTGTTACCTGCGCCTTGAAAATCCCTGTTTAAACTCCGTGCAGCGCAAGCTCTAGACTTGCATGCATAACAACAAGAAAAGGTACTCAGATGAACGCGATTAATCGCCTCGCCGTAGCTATTTCCATTGCCTCGTTGTTTCCCCTCAGTGCATTTGCCGCCGACTCGAAAGGGACGGTTGAAGTTGTGCATTGGTGGACCTCGGGCGGTGAAAAAGCGGCTGTAGATGTCCTGAAGGCCCAAGTTGAGAAAGACGGCTTCACCTGGAAAGACGGTGCTGTCGCAGGCGGCGGTGGTGCCACGGCCATGACCGTGCTGAAAAGCCGCGCAGTTGCCGGCAACCCGCCTGGCGTTGCCCAGATCAAAGGCCCCGACATCCAGGAATGGGCGTCCACTGGCTTGCTCGACACCGACGTGCTCAAAGACGTCGCCAAAGAAGAAAAGTGGGACTCCCTGCTCGACAAGAAAGTCTCCGATACCGTGAAGTACGAAGGTAACTACGTTGCCGTACCGGTCAACATCCACCGCGTCAACTGGCTGTGGATCAACCCGGAAGTCTTCAAGAAAGCCGGTATCACCAAGAACCCGACCACCCTCGAAGAATTCTACGCAGCCGGCGACAAGCTCAAAGCCGCGGGCTTCATTCCGCTCGCCCACGGTGGCCAGCCTTGGCAGGACAGCACCGTGTTCGAAGCGGTCGTACTGTCGGTGATGGGTGCCGACGGCTACAAGAAAGCCCTGGTTGACCTGGACAACGGCGCGCTGACCGGTCCTGAAATGGTCAAGGCCCTGACTGAGCTGAAGAAAGTCGCGACCTACATGGACGTCGACGGCAAAGGCCAGGACTGGAACCTGGAAGCAGGCAAAGTCATCAACGGCAAGGCCGGCATGCAGATCATGGGTGACTGGGCCAAGTCCGAGTGGACCGCCGCCAAGAAAGTCGCCGGTAAGGATTACGAGTGCGTAGCCTTCCCGGGCACCGACAAAGCGTTCACCTACAACATCGACTCCCTGGCGGTGTTCAAGCAGAAAGACAAAGGCACTGCTGCCGGTCAGCAGGACATCGCCAAAGTCGTGCTGGGTGAAAACTTCCAGAAAGTCTTCAGCATCAACAAGGGCTCGATCCCTGTGCGCACCGACATGCTCAACGAAATGGACAAGCTCGGTTTCGACTCCTGCGCCCAGACCGCTGCCAAAGACTTCCTGGCTGACGCCAAGACGGGCGGCCTGCAGCCAAGCATGGCGCACAACATGGCCACCACCCTGGCCGTGCAAGGTGCGTTCTTTGATGTCGTGACCAACTACATCAACGACCCGAAAGCCGACCCGGCCGACACCGCCAAGAAACTCGGCGCTGCGATCAAGTCTGCGAAGTAACGGTTAGCACGGCTGATCCTTGTGAGGGGAAACCCCCTGACCCCTCACAAGGTTTGTTCCTGTAGTCCTTTTTCCCTGTACTGGATTTTCCCATGAGTTCTGTTGCTGTGTTCAGCAAGGCCTCGCCGTTCGATGCACTGCAGCGCTGGCTCCCTAAACTGGTGCTGGCGCCCAGCATGTTCATCGTGCTGGTGGGCTTTTATGGCTACATCCTGTGGACGTTCGTGCTGTCGTTCACCACATCCACCTTCCTGCCAAGTTACAAATGGGCCGGCCTTGCGCAATACGCGCGGTTGTTCGACAACGACCGCTGGTGGGTAGCGAGCAAGAACCTGGCGGTTTTTGGCGGGATGTTTATCGGTATCACCCTGGTGATTGGCGTGACCCTGGCGATCTTCCTCGACCAGAAAATCCGCCGCGAAGGTTTTATCCGCACCATTTACCTGTACCCGATGGCGCTCTCGATGATCGTCACCGGTACCGCCTGGAAATGGCTGCTCAACCCGGGCATGGGCCTGGACAAACTTCTGCGTGACTGGGGCTGGGAAGGCTTCCGTCTCGACTGGCTGATCGACCCCGACCGCGTCGTGTACTGCCTGGTGATTGCCGCCGTGTGGCAAGCCTCCGGTTTCATCATGGCGATGTTCCTCGCCGGCCTGCGTGGCGTTGATCAGTCGATCATCCGTGCCGCGCAGATCGACGGCGCCAGCCTGCCGCGCATCTACTGGAGCGTGGTGCTGCCCAGCCTGCGTCCGGTGTTCTTCAGTGCGGTAATGATCCTGGCGCACATTGCCATCAAGAGCTTCGACCTGGTGGCGGCAATGACCGCCGGCGGCCCGGGCTACTCCTCCGACCTGCCTGCGATGTTCATGTACTCGTTCACCTTCAGTCGTGGCCAGATGGGCATGGGCTCGGCCAGTGCAATCCTGATGCTCGGCGCGATCCTCGCGATCATCGTGCCTTACCTGTACTCCGAGCTGAGGACCAAGCGTAATGACTAGTCTCGCTTCCAAACCGACCATCAGCCTGAGTCGCGTCGCGATCTACGCGGTGCTGATCCTCGCGGTGCTGCTGTACCTGGTGCCGCTGGTGGTGATGCTGCTGACCAGCTTCAAAACCCCGGAAGACATCAGCACCGGCAACCTGCTGAGCTGGCCGACCGTGGTCACCGGCATCGGCTGGGTCAAGGCCTGGGCCACTGTAGATGGCTACTTCTGGAACTCGATCAAGATCACCGTTCCGGCCGTATTGATCTCCACCGCCATCGGCGCGTTGAATGGCTATGTGCTGTCGTTCTGGCGCTTCAAAGGCTCGCAGTTGTTCTTCGGCCTGCTGTTGTTCGGCTGCTTCCTGCCGTTCCAGACTGTGTTGCTGCCGGCCTCGTTCACCCTCGGCAAAATGGGCCTGGCCAGCACCACCACGGGCTTGGTGTTTGTGCACGTGGTCTACGGGTTGGCGTTTACTACACTGTTCTTTCGTAACTACTACGTGAGCATTCCGGATGCGCTGATCAAGGCGGCACGATTGGACGGTGCGGGTTTTTTCACCATCTTCCGTCAGATCATTCTGCCGATGTCGACGCCGATCATCATGGTCTGCCTGATCTGGCAGTTCACCCAGATCTGGAACGACTTCCTGTTCGGTGTGGTGTTCTCCAGCGGCGATTCGCAGCCCATCACGGTGGCGCTGAACAACCTGGTCAACACCAGCACCGGGGCCAAGGAATATAACGTGGATATGGCGGCGGCGATGATCGCCGGGCTGCCGACCCTGCTGGTCTATGTGATCGCAGGCAAGTATTTCGTGCGCGGCCTCACGGCCGGCGCGGTCAAGGGGTAATCATGGCTACGCTTGAACTTCGCAATGTAAACAAGACCTATGGCGCCGGCCTGCCCGACACCTTGAAGAACATCGAACTGTCGATCAAGGAAGGCGAGTTCCTGATCCTGGTCGGCCCTTCGGGTTGCGGCAAATCCACGCTGATGAACTGCATCGCCGGGCTTGAAACCATCACCGGCGGCGCGATCATGATCGGTGATAAAGACGTCAGCGGCATGAGCCCCAAGGATCGCGACATCGCCATGGTGTTCCAGTCCTACGCGTTGTACCCGACCATGAGCGTGCGCGAGAACATTGAGTTCGGCCTGAAGATTCGCAAAATGAGCCAGGCCGATATCGACACCGAAGTAGCGCGCGTGGCCAAGCTGCTGCAGATCGAGCACTTGCTAAACCGTAAACCGGGACAACTGTCCGGTGGCCAGCAACAGCGTGTGGCCATGGGCCGTGCCCTGGCACGTCGGCCAAAGATCTATCTGTTCGACGAACCGCTGTCCAACCTCGACGCCAAGCTGCGCGTCGAGATGCGCACCGAAATGAAACTGATGCACCAGCGTCTGAAAACCACCACCGTCTACGTCACCCACGATCAGATCGAAGCGATGACCCTGGGCGACAAAGTGGCGGTGATGAAGGACGGCATCATCCAGCAGTTCGGCACGCCAAAAGAGATCTACAACAACCCGGCCAACCAATTTGTGGCGAGCTTCATTGGTTCGCCGCCGATGAACTTCGTGCCGCTGCGCCTGCAACGCAAGGACGGTCGTCTGGTGGCGCTGCTCGACAGCGGCCAGGCGCGCTGCGAGCTGGCGCTTAACGTGTCGGACGCCGGCCTCGAAGACCGCGACGTGATCCTGGGCCTGCGTCCGGAGCAGATCATGCTGGCGGCAGGCGAGGGCGACAGCGCATCGAGCATTCGTGCCGAAGTCCAGGTCACCGAGCCGACCGGTCCGGACACCCTGGTGTTCGTGCAACTGAACGACACCAAGGTCTGCTGCCGCCTGGCGCCCGACGTGGCGCCGCAGGTGGGCGAGACCCTGACCCTGCAATTCGATCCAGCCAAGGTGCTGCTGTTTGACGCCAACACCGGCGAGCGCCTGGGCACTGCCGCTTCATTGCCAGCACAGGACCGTGCGGATAATGTGGCCCAATTCAAGGGACGCTGAGTGTTGCGCCTGAATGGATAACTTGTTGTTTTGGTTAAAAAAAGTAACCCGCGTTAGATAAAAACAGTTTAATAACAATAAAGACGAGGATGTAGGGATGAAAAAGCAACACAACAACACCCGGCTGATCTGCCAACTGTCAGCGGCAGCAGCCCTGGTATTGTCCGCCAATGCGATGGCGGACGATGCTTTCAGTGCCGATTCCAAGTGGATGACCGGCGATTGGGGCGGCGAGCGTACCAAGCTGATCGAGCAAGGTATCGATATCAAGGCTGATTACGTTGGGGAAGTCGGTGGCAACCTGAGCGGTGGCTACAACAACGACAAAACTGCCCGTTACGCTGACCAGTTCGGTCTGGGCGTAGCACTGGATCTGCAAAAGCTGTGGGGCTGGGATAACACCCAGGCCAAGATCCAACTGACTAACCGGAACGGCGCAAACATCTCCAATGACCGCATTGGTGACCCGCGTGCCGGCACCTTGAGTTCGTCTCAAGAAGTTGATGGCCGAGGCCACATGGTGCGTCTGACCCAGTTCTGGATTCAGCACCAGATGTTCGACAACAAGTTGGACGTGAAGCTCGGTTACTTCGGTGAAGGCGAAGACTTCAACACCTTCCCGTGCGACTTCCAGAACCTGTCGTTCTGCGGCTCGCAAGTGGGTAACTACGTCAACACCTGGTACAACTGGCCTGTCAGCCAGGCAGCGATCCGCGTGAAGTACAACATCACGCCTGAGCTGTATGCGCAAATCGGTGCGTACAACCAGAACCCATCGCAGCTGGAGCACGGCAACGGCTTCAAACTCAGCGGCAGCGGCACCAAGGGCACCGTATTGCCGGTGGAATTGGTCTGGTCGCCGAAGGTCAATGGCCTGCCGGGCGAATACCGTGTGGGTTACTACAAGAGCACCGCTGACGCTACCGACGTACGTGAAGACGTCAACGGTAACGATGCCGGCACCACCGGTGCGGCGTTCCGCGTGCGCAGCAGCAAGAGCGGCTACTGGGGCGTTCTGCAACAGCAACTCACCACGCACAATGGCGATGCTTCGCGCGGCCTGAACATTGCGGCCAACGTGACCTTCCACGACAAAGACACCAACCTGGTCGACAACTACCAGTCGCTGATGCTTGTGTATAAAGGGCCATTCGACGCACGTACCAAAGATGACGTCGGTATCGGTGTTTCCCGCATCCATGCCAACAGTGACGTGAAGAAAAACGCTGAGTTGCTCAACGCGGCCGGTGGCTTCACCGACTACGACCAGTCCGGTTACGCACCGCTGCGTAACACCGAGTACAACGTCGAACTCAACTACGGCATCCACGTCACCAACTGGCTGACCGTGCGTCCTAACCTGCAATACATCGCCAACCCAGGTGGTGTGAAACAAGTCGACAACGCGGTAGTAGCGGGCCTGAAAATTCAGTCTACGTTCTAACGCTGTTGCGATAAGCTCCTTCTCTCTGTGCGCATTTTGCGGATAGCCATGGCTATCCGCTTTTTTTTGGATTGCACTGTGAAGAACTTCAGGACCGTGGCACATGCATGAGCATCCGCTGCAACGCTTTTTCAAATCCCTGCGCGAGCGTCCGGTGTTCGCCTGGGAACGCTTTCAGATGCGCGACGTGTTGGTCATCGACCATCCGTTGTGCCAGGCAGTGTTCAGCCGTCAGGGCGCGCAATTGCTGCACTTTCAACCGCGTGGCCAGAAACCCTGGCTGTGGTGCGCGGCCAAGTGGCCGCAAGTCGGTGCCATCCGAGGCGGCGTGCCGGTGTGCTGGCCGTGGTATGGGCGTCATCCGAGCGAAAACGCGTGGCCTTCCCATGGGTGGGCGCGGCTGATCGACTGGAAGCTGCTCGACAGCAGCACCGACGACGACGGTGTGCGCCTGCACTGGCAATTGCAGCTGTGCGACTGGCAGGTCGACCTGCACGCACACCTGGGTGAAACCCTGGAGCTGCGCCTGTGCACCGAGCATCAGGACGAACTGCCGTGCCAATTGAGCCATGCTTTGCACGCCTATTGGCGTATTGGTCACGTGGATGAGATAGCGCTGTCTGGGCTTGATGGCGCGCAAGGTTATGACCAGCTCAATCGCCAGGCTTGCCAGCAGGAAGGCGAGCTGCGCGTGGATGGCGGGTGCCAGCGGGTGTTCCAGCACGAGGGCGAATTGCACCTCAAAGACCATGCCTGGCAGCGCGAGTTGTGCATCGACACCGGCGACAGCGCCGACACCGTGGTGTGGCACCCGGGCAGCCGGCCGTTGTTGGGCGTGAGCTTTAACGAGGCGTCGGGGTTTGTGTGCGTGGAGTCGGCGATGGCCGGTGCGAGCTTGGCACCGGGGGAGAGGGCGCATTTGAGTTTGCAGGCCAGGGCAGGGGCTTAGTGGTGCGGCTGATGGCCTCATCGGGGGCAAGCCCCCTCCCACATTTGAAGGTATTCACAAATCAAACTGTGGGAGGGGGCTTGCCCCCGATGAGGCCAGTGAAGCCAGCACACAGGCTGGCTTAGTTGAACTCATCCCCCACCGGATACCGGCTGTCATTCAGGCTCTCTTTGATCTTGCGCAAATGCGGCTGGAAATCCACCCCGCGGCGCAAGGTCATGCCGGTCGCCAGTACATCCAGCACGGTGAGCTGGATGATCCGCGAGGTCATCGGCATGTAGATGTCCGTGTCTTCGGGCAGCGGAATGTTCAGGCTTACCGTACTGGCCTTGGCCAGTGGCGAGTTCTCGGCGGTCACGCCCAGCACTGACGCACCGTTTTCCCGGGCGATGCGCGCCACTTCCACCAACTCACGGGTACGCCCGGTGTAGGAAATAATCACGAACAGCTCGCCCGTATGCGCCACAGACGCGATCATGCGCTGCATCAGCACGTCGGCATGGGCGGTCACGGCCAGGTTGAAGCGGAAAAATTTGTGCAGCGCATCCATGGCCACCGGGGCTGAAGCGCCAAGGCCAAAGAAATGGATCTGCCGCGCCTGGATCAACAGGTCCACGGCCTTGCTGATCAGGGCCGGGTCCAGGGCCTGGCAGGCGCTGTCCAGAGATGCAATCGCGCTGCCAAAGATCTTCTGCGTGTAGGCCTCAGGGTTATCATCGGCTTCGACGGCGCGGCTGACATACGCTGCGCCACTGGCCAAACTTTGCGCCAGCTGCAATTTAAGTTCAGGGTAACCGCTGACGCCGAACGAACGGCAGAAACGGTTGACCGTCGGTTCACTGACCGAGGCGGCTTGGGCGAGGGCGGCGATAGAGAAGCGGGTCGCCTGCTGCGGGTTGAGCAGGATAACCTCGGCGACTTTTTTCTCGGCCTTGTTCAATTCTTCGAGGCGGTTCCGGATCTGTTCCAGAAGATTTCGCACGCGGTCCATTCAGTCTTTCCTTCGGGCGACGATGCAAATTAAGGGCGGTAACCAATCGACGAGTGGTTCTTTGCGGTGGCCTATCCTACTGAGGGTAGCTGAACACCACCACTCGGAATGCGTATTTCGGGAAAATGTTGTGGTTATTACTACATTTTTCCTTGAGTGATGCCTTGAAAAAAGGTATTTGTAGCTTAACTTGATAAAAGAACAAACATCATGCCTTCGATAACCGTAGAACCCTGCACCTTTGCCCTGTTTGGCGCGTTGGGTGATCTGGCGCTGCGCAAGTTATTTCCTGCTCTCTATCAACTCGATGGCGCGGGCCTCCTGCACGACGACACGCGCATCCTGGCCCTGGCCCGTGAGGCCGGCTCCGAACAGCAACACATGGCCCACATCGAGAAAGAACTGCGTAAGTACGTCGGCAAGGAACTTGATGAAGCCGTGGCGACACGCTTCCTCGCGCGCCTGGCCTATGTGCATGTCGATTTCATGAAAGCCGACGATTACGTCGGCCTGGCCGAGAAGGTCGGTAGCGACCAACGCTTGATCGCCTATTTCGCCACCCCGGCGGCTGTTTACGGGGCGATCTGCGAAAACCTGGCCAAGGTCGGCCTGGCGGAAAACACCCGCGTCGTGCTTGAAAAACCCATCGGTTCGGACCTGGAGTCCTCGCGCAAGGTCAACGACGCCGTGGCGCAGTTTTTCCCGGAAAACCGCACCTACCGTATCGACCACTACCTGGGCAAAGAGACGGTCCAGAACCTGATCGCGTTGCGTTTTGCCAACAGCCTGTTCGAAACCCAGTGGAACCAGCACTACATTTCCCACGTGGAAATCACCGTGGCCGAGCAGGTCGGTATCGAAGGCCGCTGGGGTTACTTCGACAAGGCCGGCCAGCTGCGCGACATGATCCAGAACCACCTGTTGCAACTGCTTTGCCTGATCGCCATGGACCCGCCGGCCGACCTGTCCGCCGACAGCATCCGTGACGAGAAGGTCAAGGTGCTCAAGGCGCTGGCGCCGATCAGCCCGGAAGGCCTGACCACCCAAGTGGTGCGCGGCCAGTACATCGCCGGCTACAGTGCCGGCAAACCGGTGCCGGGTTACCTGGAAGAAGAGAATTCCAACACCCAGAGCGACACCGAAACGTTTGTCGCCCTGCGTGCCGATATCCGTAACTGGCGTTGGGCCGGGGTGCCGTTCTACCTGCGTACGGGCAAGCGCATGCCGCAAAAGCTGTCGCAGATCGTCATCCACTTCAAGGAACCGTCCCACTACATCTTCGCCCCCGAGCAGCGCCTGCAGATCAGCAACAAACTGATCATCCGCCTGCAGCCGGACGAAGGTATTTCCTTGCGTGTGATGACCAAGGAGCAGGGCCTGGACAAGGGCATGCAGCTGCGCAGTGGCCCGCTGCAACTGAATTTTTCCGACACCTATCGCAGCACCCGTATTCCGGATGCCTACGAGCGGTTGTTGCTGGAAGTAATGCGCGGCAATCAGAACTTGTTTGTTCGCAAAGATGAAATCGAAGCCGCGTGGAAGTGGTGTGACCAGTTGATCGCCGGGTGGAAAAAATCCGGTGATGCGCCCAAGCCGTACGCGGCGGGTTCCTGGGGGCCGATGAGCTCAATTGCACTGATCACGCGGGATGGGAGGTCATGGTATGGCGATATCTGAATTGAAACTGCCTCAGGGCGTAACTGCTCATGAGTACCGCACGCCCGTTTTGCTGGCCGATGGCTTGGCCAATGACGTGGCCGAGCAACTGCGCGCGGCCATCAGTGCCCGTGGCGAGGCGACCCTGGTGGTGTCTGGCGGCCGCAGCCCTGTGGCGTTTTTCCAGAACCTGGCCAAACAGGGGCTGGACTGGTCCAAGGTCACCATCACGCTGGCCGACGAACGTTGGGTGCCGGTGGAGCACGCCGACAGCAATGCCGGCCTGTTGAAGAAATACTTGCTGCAAGGTCCAGCGGCTAAGGCCAAGTTCCTCAGCCTGTATCACGTTGCGGCCACGCTTGAAGATGCCGCCGAACTGGCCGATCGCCAGTTGGCAGAGTTGCCCGCCATCGACGTGCTGGTACTCGGCATGGGCGATGACGGCCACACCGCGTCGCTGTTCCCCAACAGCCCGAACCTGGCTGAAGCACTCAAGGCCGACGGTACCCGCCGTTGCTGGCCGATGCTTGCGCCGACCGTGCCACACCAGCGCCTGACCATGAGTCGCGCGTTGCTGGCCACGGCCCACTACACCGTGCTGTCGATTTCCGGCAGCGCAAAATTGACCACCTTGAGCGCCGCGCTGGCCAGTGATGACGTTGCTGCCATGCCGATTCGCGCGTTTTTGCAACCTACTTTAGAGATTTACTGGTGCCCATGAGCCAAGGATCAGCCGCTATGAAAAGCCCTCAACCGACCGTGTCCATGGCGGATAAAGTTGCCTTGATCGACAGCCTCTGCGCCAAGGCGCGGATCCTGCCGGTGATCACCATCGCCCGCGAACAGGACATCCTGCCGCTGGCCGATGCCCTGGCAGCTGGCGGTTTGACCGCATTGGAAGTGACCTTGCGTTCCGAGTTCGGCCTCAAGGCGATTCAAGTGCTGCGCGAGCAACGCCCTGAATTGTGCACCGGTGCCGGCACCGTGCTCGACCGTCACATGCTCGAAGCCGCCGAAGTGGCCGGCTCGCAGTTTATCGTCACGCCAGGCATTACCCGTGACCTGCTGGAAGCCTCGGTGCACAGCCCGATCCCGTTGCTGCCAGGCATCAGCAATGCCTCCGGCATCATGGAAGGCTATGGCCTGGGTTATCGCCGCTTCAAGCTGTTCCCGGCAGAAGTGAGTGGCGGCGTTGCTGCGATCAAGGCGCTGGGTGGTCCGTTCGGCGAAGTGAAATTCTGCCCAACCGGCGGCGTTGGCCCGGCCAACATCAAAAACTACATGGCGTTGAAAAACGTGATGTGCGTGGGCGGTAGCTGGATGCTTGATCCGGAGTGGATCAAGAACGGCGACTGGGCCCGCATCCAGGAAGTCACCGCACAGGCGCTGGCACTGCTGGATTGAGCTGATTTACCGAATCGTTGTTGCTGTGCTTAACGGCATTTTTGCGGCGCACTTGGTCGGTGTGCCGCTTTTTTTTGCCTGTAGAAAACCTCAAATTCAACGCCGATCAATGTGGGAGCGGGCTTGCTCGCGAATGCGCTGGTTCAGTTGGCCTATTCGTCGACTGACCCAGCCTATTCGCGAGCAAGCCCGCTCCCACATTTCAGTCCGCGCTTAGCTCGGTTATTGCTTTGACCAGGGCATCGATGTCCGCCGCCGAAGTCACCAACCCCGGCGTCACCCGAATGCAGCTGCCAAAGGCCGCGCCGACACGGGTGGTGGTAAACAGGTCGTAGTCCTTGAGCAACCGATCCGCCATCACCTGCTGATCACGGCCGGTGAACTTGAACCCCGTGATCCCGCAATACAGCCGTGGGTCATCCGGCGTCAGCACCTCGATGCCCGGCAACTGACGCACCGGGTTCACCCACAGATCCCGCAGGTAATTGACCCGTGCGCCCTTGGCCGCCGAGCCACCCAGTGCACGGTGCTCTTGCAGCACCAGCGGCAAGGTCATCAGCGCCGGGAAATTCGGTGTGCTGTAGGGCGTACGCGCGCGAACATCGGTGGCCGGGTAATGACACTCGCCCATGTCCGGGTCGATATCGGCCAGGCGCTCCGGGGCGATGTACAGAAAGCCCAGAGTCAGCGGCGCGCCGATCCATTTGTGCAAATTGAAGCCGGCGAACTGGATGCCCAGTTGGGCGAGGTTGAATTCGATCTGGCCCAGGGCGTGGGCGCCATCGAGGATCACATCCACGCCGTGCTCACGTGCGGCTGTGGCAATCGCCTCGACGGGCATTACCAGGCCGGTGCGGTGGGTCACGTGGGTCAGGGCCATCAACTTGAGGCGTGGGTACTGCACAAACGCAGTGCGATAAGTCTGCACCAGGCTGTCGAAACTGGCCGGGTGAGTGTGGGATAACTCGATCACCTCCACGCCGCGATAGCCCGCCAGCCAGCGCATCGCGCCTTTGACCGTGTCGTACTCCAGGTCGCTGATCAGCACTTGGTCGCCCGGTTGCAGGTTGTTGTAGTTGCGGATCAGTGACTGCAAAGCTTCTGTGGCATTGCGGGTGAACGCAATCGACTCCGGGTCGGCGTCGATCAGTCCGGCCAGTTGGCGGCGCACCTCGTCGTTTTCACCCTGCTCAAAGCGCTGGCGCACATACAGTGAGTTGCTGCGGTTGATAAACGCGACGTGCTCCAGGTACTGCGCCCGTACCGCGTGGCTCATACGCCCGAAGTAGCCGTTTTCCAGATTGATCGGGCCAGGTTCCAGCTCATAGCTTTGGGCAATGGCCTGCCAGTGACGTTCGTTATCTGCATTCCTTGGCATGGCGAGGCTCTCAGTGGCGGGGGGCAGGTTTGCCGTGCTTTACGCGCAGCGGTTCCAATAGTTCGGACAGGCCGTTGTGGTCGATTTCCTGCATCAACGCCAGCAAGCCGCCCAACTCGCCGTGAGGGAAACCCTCACGGGCAAACCAGTTCAGGTAGGGGCCGGGCAAGTCGGCGATGATCCGTCCCTTGTATTTGCCGAAGGGCATTTCGCGGGTGATCAGCAATTCGAGTTTTTCGGGGTTCATGGGCTTCAAGCGTTCAAGTCGAGACCTTGGAAAATACAGGCATTCTGCATGAAGGCCAAATGACAGATCATGCAAATAACTCGCATACAGATGGTTCAATAATTTTTATCTTGTTGAAAAATAAGGAAAAAATTGTTTTTTAAAACTTGGCACGGGCGCTGCAATCATTAATACACGTTTCTTAACCCGCACAAGGAATTGAAAAATGACTGACATCAACAAAGAATCGATCTCTGTACTTAACGACCTGATCGAGACCAGCAAAGACGGCCAGAAAGGCTTCGCAACTTGTGCTGAAGACATCAAGCACCCAGAGCTCAAAGCGCTCTTCCAGAAACGTGCCGCCGATTGCGCCAGCGCTGCCGCTGAGCTGCAAACCGCTGTGAAAGCCCTGGGTGGCGATCCGGAAAATTCCGGTTCGGTTGCCGGCGCACTGCACCGTGGTTGGGTCGACGTGAAATCGATGGTTACCGGCAAAGATGAAGAAGCCGTGCTGAACGAAGCCGAGCGCGGTGAAGACCACGCACTGAAGGCTTACAAAGAAGCGATCGAGAAGATCAACAAGCACAACCTGCTGGGTATTCGTGACCTGGTTGAGCGTCAGTTCCACGGCGCCCAACGTAACCACGACCAGGTGAAAGCCCTGCGTAACCAGGCTCGCGCTCAGTCTTGAGTCGCGCCTGATTAGAAAAAGCCCCGCTGATGCGGGGCTTTTTTATGGGCGATTTTTATACCCAGGCATCAGCCGATGCTGATCGGCGGCAGTTCGGTCAATGTCACCACCTGCTGCTTGCGGGGTGCGAGGATTTCCGCCTCACCGTCCACTACCAACTCATCGCGTTGGTTGAACACGCGAGTGGCGATGCGCACGCGAAACTTGGGCAGCTTCTCGAGGATTTCCAGACGCACGGTCAAGGTGTCGCCGATTTTCACCGGCTTCTGGAAGCTCATCTGCTGGCCGATATAGATAGTGCCCGGCCCAGGCAGCTCGCAGGCAACGGCCGCGCTGATCAGGGCGCCGCTGAACATGCCGTGGGCGATACGCTCCTTGAACATGGTCGCCTTGGCGTACTCGGCATCCAGGTGCACCGGGTTGTGGTCGCCGGACATCGCGGCAAACAACTGGATATCACGCTCTTCGACGGTCTTGCTGTAGCTGGCGGTCTGACCGACTTCGAGGGCTTCGTACGGGGTGTTGGTAACCTGAGTCATCTCGGGGTGCATCCTGTGGCTAATCAGTAATTAAACAGTATGATTTTAAGCGTTTGATTTTAAACGAAAAGCTATTCGCAGCGGGTCGGCCTGCGCAAGGTCAGAGCCTGTTGCAACCACGCCAGTACATCCGCTGTGACTTCATCACGGTTGGTTTCGTTGAACACTTCATGACGCGCCTGCGGGTAGATATTCAATTGCAGGTGCTGACAGCCGGCCTCACGCAACGCATGGGCCAGGCTTTTGAGACGCTTGCCTTCACTCACCGGATCACATTCGCCGCCCATCACCAGGATCGGCAGGCCCGGATCGATCTGCGCGAGATTGGACGCTTTGCTGATTTGCTGCAAGCCGCCCAGCAGGTCGATCCACAACTGGTTGGTGCAACGAAAGCCGCAAAGCGGGTCGGTGATGTACTGGTCGACCTCGACCGGGTCGCGACTGAGCCAATCAAACGCCGTTCGGTTGGGCTTGAAGGCTTTATTGAACGAGCCGAACGACAGGAACTCGATCAGCGCACTGCGCCCGCGCAAGCCCTGGCGTGCCCGTTCGATACGAGCAATCACCGCCGCCGTGCGGTACAGCGCAATCGGCTGGAAATTCGAACCGCTGAGAATCGCGCCATTCAGGCTGGCGCTGTGGTGCAGCAGGTAGGCCTGGGCGATGTAGCTGCCCATGCTGTGGCCCAGCAGAATAATGGGCAGCCCTGGCTGCTGCTGGCCGATGTGCTGGTTGAGGCTGGCCAGGTCGCCCACCACTTTGTTCCAGCCGTCCTTTTCGGCGTACAGCCCCAGCGTGCCTTCATCGGCGGTGCGGCCATGACCGCGCTGGTCCAGCGCATACAGGCCGTAACCGGCACCGCACAGGGCTTGGGCCAGGCGTGAATATCGACCACTGTGCTCGGCCATGCCGTGGGACAGCATGATGATTGCCCGGGTCTCGCCTTCCGGCAGCCATTGATTGACGTACAGGCGGCTGCGGTCATTCGCGGTCAGCCAGAAGGTGCTGTGGTTCATGGCGCTTCCTTTGCTCAGGGTCGTTGCAGTGTATAGCTCATCCTCGGGCTTGCGTCTGATCAGTGCAGGCCCTTGTAGGAAGATTCACGCAATTAATGACGCTCTTTCCTGTATTTGCCTGTTTGGCCATAGCTGCTAACGTCCCCAAAGCTCCGCTTTTTATAGCAGCACGTTTTTTATCGCTGCAGCGGTCGGACACACTCAGGTAAGAGGACAAGAATAATGCAACCTGATTTCTGGAATGACAAACGCGCCGCGGGCGTTCCCAGCGACATCGATCTCACCACGTACAAGTCGGTGATCGAAGTCTTCGAACGTTCCTGCAAGGCCTTTGCCGACCGTCCGGCGTTCAGCAACATGGGCATCACCCTGACCTACGCCGAGCTTGAGCGCCAGAGTGCAGCGTTCGCCGGTTACCTGCAGCAACACACCGACCTCAAGCCGGGCGAGCGTATCGCGGTGCAGCTGCCCAACGTGCTGCATTACCCGATTGCCGTGTTCGGCGCACTGCGCGCCGGGCTGATCGTGGTCAACACCAACCCGTTGTACACCCCGCGCGAGATGCGTCACCAGTTCAAGGATGCCGGCGTGCGTGCGCTGGTGTACCTCAACCTGTTTGGTGCGAGGGTGCAGGAGGTGTGCGCCGACACCGAGATCGACTACCTGATCGAAGCCAAAATGGGCGACTTCATGCCGGCTGCCAAGGGCTGGTTGATCAACACCGTGGTCGACAAAGTCAAGAAAATGGTCCCGGCCTACCACCTGCCACGGGCGGTGTCGTTTAAACGCGCGTTGCGCATGGGCGCGGGGCAGGGGTTGATCCGGCATCCGGTCACGCTGGATGACATCGCCGTGCTGCAATACACCGGCGGCACCACTGGCCTGGCCAAGGGCGCGATGCTCACTCACGGCAACCTGGTTGCGAATATGCAGCAGGTCCGGGCGTGCATGTCCCAGGTCACCGACGATGGCCAGCCGCTGGTAAAGGAAGGGCAGGAGGTGATGATCGCGCCGCTGCCGCTGTACCACATCTATGCCTTCACGGCGAACTGCATGTGCATGATGGTGACCGGCAACCACAACGTGCTGATCACCAACCCGCGCGACATCGGCGGGTTCATCAAAGAGCTGAAAAAGTGGCGGTTCTCCTGCCTGCTGGGGCTCAACACCCTGTTTGTGGCACTGCTGGACCACCCCGACTTCAAGACCCTGGATTTCTCCCACCTCAAGATCACCAACTCCGGCGGCACCGCCCTGATCAAGGCCACGGCCGAGCGCTGGAAGGCGGTGACCGGGTGTTCCATCGGCGAAGGCTACGGCCTGACAGAAACCTCACCCGTGGCCAGCACCAACCCGTACGGCAGCCAATCGCGCCTGGGCACGGTGGGGATTCCAGTGCCGGGTACAGGGATGAAGGTGATCGACGATGACGGGCACGAGCTGCCATTGGGTGAGCGCGGCGAGCTGTGCATCAAGGGCCCGCAGGTGATGAAGGGTTACTGGCAGCAGCCGGCCGCTACCGCCGAGGCGCTGGACGCCGACGGTTGGTTCAAGACGGGTGATATTGCGGTGATCGACAACGATGGCTTCGTCAGCATCGTTGATCGCAAGAAAGACCTGATCATCGTTTCGGGCTTCAACGTTTATCCCAACGAGATCGAAGACGTGGTGATGGCCCACCCGGCGGTGGCCAACTGCGCGGTCATCGGCGTGCCGGATGACCGCACCGGGGAGGCGGTGAAGCTGTTTGTCGTGGCGCGTACCCAAGGCGTGAGCCTTGAAGAACTGAAGGCGTACTGCAAGACCAATTTCACCGGGTACAAAGTGCCCAAGCATATTGTGTTGCGCGACTCGCTGCCGATGACGCCGGTGGGCAAGATTTTGCGCAGGGAGCTTCGCGACATCGCCTGACCCTGATTGAAATCCACTCAAAATGTGGGAGGGGGCTTGCCCCGATGGCGGCGTATCAGTCAGCAGATGTGTTGGCTGAAACACCGCCATCGGCGGCAAGCCTCCTCCCACATTGTTATTTACTGCCCTGAAAACCCTATTCCAGAGCCTTTTGCTGGGATATTTCATCGCTGCTTAAAGTGTGACCAAATATTGTAGGACAGTCATGTTTATGACCGTAGGGGCCCCTTTTGGCTCTAGGCGGCCCTTGGCAAAGCTGCTACTCTCGGCGCGCTTTGTGACTTCTCGGCCTGCTTGAAAGCGCCAGACTCACCTTTAAAAAAACATACACCAATAATAATCGCATCAAATGCGATGATGAATTCGCGTCGCTGAGGAGTGGGCTTCCATGAACGAAGACTTTTGGAAGGATAAGTACCCCGCCGGGATTGCTGCAGACATCAATCCAGACGAGTATCCAAATATTCAGGCGGTACTGAAACAGTCCTGCCAGCGCTTCGCCGACAAGCCGGCTTTCAGCAACCTGGGCAAAACAATCACCTACGGTGAACTGTACGAATTGTCCGGTGCTTTCGCCGCTTACCTGCAACAACATACCGACTTGAAGCCTGGCGATCGCATCGCCGTGCAACTGCCCAACGTCCTGCAATACCCGGTTGCCGTGTTCGGCGCCATCCGTGCCGGCCTGATCGTGGTTAACACCAACCCGCTGTATACCGCGCGGGAAATGGAACACCAATTCAATGATTCCGGGCCAAGGCTCTGGTCTGCCTGGCGAACATGGCGCACCTGGCTGAAAAAGTCGTGCCCAAGACCGCCGTCAAACACGTGATCGTCACCGAAGTCGCCGACCTGTTGTCGCCGTTCAAGCGCCTGCTGATCAACAGCGTCATCAAGTACGTGAAGAAAATGGTCCCGGCCTATCACTTGCCCAAGGCGATCAAGTTCAACGACGTGCTGGCGAAGGGGCACGGCCAGGCGGTCAATGATGCCAGCCCGGCCAGCAGCGATGTTGCCGTGCTGCAATACACCGGCGGCACCACCGGCGTGGCCAAGGGCGCGATGCTCACCCACCGCAACCTGGTCGCCAACATGCTGCAGTGCAAAGCGCTGATGGGCTCCAACCTCAACGAAGGTTGCGAAATCCTGATCACGCCGCTGCCGCTGTACCACATCTATGCCTTCACCTTTCATTGCATGGCGATGATGCTGATCGGCAACCACAACATCCTGATCAGCAACCCGCGCGACTTGCCGGCGATGGTCAAGGAACTGTCGAAGTGGAAGTTCAGCGGCTTTGTCGGCCTCAACACGTTGTTCGTGGCGCTGTGCAACAACGAAGGCTTCCGCAAGCTGGACTTCTCTGCGCTGAAAGTCACCCTGTCCGGCGGCATGGCCCTGCAACTGGCTGCGGCCGAACGTTGGAAAGACGTGACCGGTTGCAACATCTGCGAAGGCTACGGCATGACCGAAACCAGCCCGGTGGCGACGGTCAATCCGATCCAGAACATCCAGATCGGCACCATCGGCATTCCAGTGCCATCGACTGTGTGCAAAGTCATCACCGACGACGGCGTCGAGCTGGCCCTCGGTGAAATCGGCGAACTGTGCGTCAAAGGCCCGCAAGTGATGAAGGGCTACTGGCAGCGCGAAGACGCTACCGCCGAAATCCTCGACAGCGAAGGCTGGTTGAAGACCGGCGACATCGCGATCATCCAGCCTGACGGCTACATGCGCATCGTCGATCGCAAGAAAGACATGATTCTGGTCTCCGGCTTCAACGTCTATCCCAACGAGCTGGAAGATGTGCTGGCAACCTTGCCGGGCGTGCTGCAGTGCGCGGCCATCGGCGTGCCGGATGAAAAATCCGGTGAGCACATCAAGATCTTCATCGTGGTCAAGCCCGGTGCCACCCTGACCAAAGACCAGGTGATGGAGCACATGCGCGCCAATGTCACCGGCTACAAGGTGCCCAAGGCCGTTGAGTTTCGTGATGCGTTGCCGACCACCAACGTGGGCAAGATCCTGCGACGTGAGTTGCGTGATGAAGAACTGAAGAAGCTTGGCCTGAAAAAGTAACCCAATAAAAACCCCCGCAATTGCGGGGGTTTTTATTGCCTGGATTGGAATGCAATCCAAATGTGCGAGCGTGCTTGCTCGCGAAAGCGGTGGGTCAGTAACACATCCGGCGACTGACACACCGCATTCGCGAGCAAGCCCGCTCCCACATTGTTGATCTGCGTCTTTACACCGCAAACTGCGCGAAGCTCACACCCGAACCCGCCGGGCGCACATCGGTAAGGAACGAATCCTTGTCCGCGCTCAGCTCCAGAGTGATCTCCGGGCTGCGCTTGCCTGCATTGCGCACCACCAGGCCTTCAAGTTTTTCACGCAAAAATGCTGTCGGCACCTTCAGGTGCAGCAACTGATCGGACTCGGCGTTGTGCATCAACAGGTGAATCCACTCGTACTGGCCCACGGCAATACGGCCCACCGGCAGGTCGAACCACCAGATGTTGCGTTTGCGGTCCAGGTCGGTGAAGTGGCAGTTGTTGAGGCCGAGTACGGCACCGCCCAGTTCCTGGTTTCTGCGGGCGATAGCCTGTGCTTTATTGAGTTTCATAACCTTCCTACGGGATCTGTTATTCAGCGTTATAGCCTGAATGTGCGGGGCATTCTCGTGGGTTGGCTGCAAAACATAAAGCCAAACCTGCAGGCGGCGATGAAATGCCGGTCGAAAAATAATTGAAACTCTGCCGAACAGCCTCGGGTCAATCTCTACGTAATGACCAAAAACCTCGATTGTTCCAGGAGAAATACCATGAGCAGCACATCGGATAAGGCAAAAGGTTTGGCTAACGAAGCCGTCGGCAACGTCAAGCAAGGTGTTGGCAAAGTGACTGGCAACGACAAGCTGCGCGCCGAAGGCGTGGTTCAAGAAAAGAAAGGCGAAGTGCAGAAAGCGGTGGGCGACACCAAAGATGCGGTAAAAAAAGCCACCAAGTAAGTCTGAATCGCTGGCTGTATGCGTGCAGCCCGACGGCCATCCACGGATGGCCGTTTTTATGTCAGATGCTGCAACTAAAATCTGGTAATTGTTTCAAAGTCGCCAAGTAGGCTACTTTTGATGTAGAAAACGGCCCCTGAGTCGCCCACGACCTCACCCTTTTGCGGCGAAAGGAGACGCTATGATTTTTCCGGTACTACAAGGTTTACCCCTGCATAAGGTGCTGGTGCGCACCGTCAAGGAATTCGTCGATGACGAAATGCCCACCTATGCCTCGGCACTGGCCTACCAGATGCTGTTCTCGTTGTTTCCCTTCCTGCTGTTCCTTATCGCCCTGATCGGTTTCCTGCACCTGCCGGACTTCTTCACCTGGCTGCGCATGCAATCGGAACTGGTGCTGCCGCCCCAGGCGCTGGAGCAGGTCAACCCGGTGATCGACCAATTGCAGCAGTCCAAAGGTGGCTTGCTCTCCGTGGGTATCGTGATCGCCCTGTGGACCGCCTCCGCCGGTGTACGGCTGATGATGAGCGCGATGAACGCCGCCTACGATGTGGTCGAAGGCCGTCCGATCTGGAAGCGCTTCCCGCTCTCGGTGTTCTACACCGTCGGCATCGCCGGCATGCTGCTCGCCGCCGCCGCGTTGATGGTGCTTGGCCCGCAGGTGATGGAATGGCTCGCCGGGCAGATCGGCATGCAGGAATTCGTGGTGACCTTATGGACCATCCTGCGCTGGCCACTGATTGTGATTTTGCTGATGTTCGCCGTGGCCCTCATGTATTACGTGATGCCCGATGTGGAGCAGAAGTTCCGCTTCATCACGCCAGGCTCGGTGCTCGCCGTGGTGGTCTGGATCGTTGCTTCCCTGGGCTTTGGCTACTACGTTAAAACCTTCGCCGACTACAACGCCATGTATGGCAGTATCGGTGCGATCATCGTCCTGCTCCTGTACTTCTATATTTCCGCCGCGGTGCTGCTGCTGGGCGCGGAGATGAATGCCGTGATCGAACACATGTCGACTGAAGGCAAGGACCCGGGAGAAAAAGAGTTCGATGAACCCGCTGAACACGTTTCTGACACGGATGAAAAACAGCACGTCTCAGGCCTAGGCCGGGACCACTCCAAGCCCACACCCATTGAGCCTGATCGATGATCCGTGAAATCCTGAAAATGGGCGATGAGCGCCTGCTGCGTATTGCACCGCCGGTTCCGCCGGAAATGTTCGACAGCCCCGAGCTTTGGCAGTTGATTGACGACATGTTCCAGACCATGGAACACGTCGGCGGCGTTGGCCTGGCCGCACCGCAGATCGGCGTCGATCTGCAACTGGTGATCTTTGGTTTCGAGGCCAGCGAGCGTTACCCGGATGCGCCGCCGGTGCCGCAGACTATCCTGATCAACCCGTTGATCACCCCGCTCAGCCCGGTGGTGGAAGAGGGCTATGAAGGTTGCTTGTCCGTGCCCGGCCTGCGTGGCGCGGTAGACCGTTATCAGCAGATTCGCTACGAGGGTTTCGACCCTAAGGGCGAGCCGATCACACGCATCGCCGAGGGTTTCCATGCGCGCGTGGTGCAGCATGAATGCGATCACCTGATCGGCCGGTTGTATCCCTCGCGGATTACCGACTTCAGCAAGTTCGGGTTCATTGAAGTGATGTTTCCGGACATGGATCCGAAGGCTGACGAATAGCTTTCAGGCCCAATGAGATCCAAATGTGGGAGCGGGCTTGCTCGCGAAGGCGGTGTATTAGTGACATATCCTGTGACTGATACTCCACATTCGCGAGCAAGCCCGCTCCCACATTTGCATTGCATTTCAAGCGGGTTATTTCGCCGGTTTCACAAACCGCAACGTCATCCGATCCGACTCGCCAATCGCCACATACTTGGCCTTGTCCTGCTCACCCAACTTCAATGCCGGCGGCAAGGTCCACACCCCACCGGGGTAATCCTTGGTGTCCTTCGGGTTGGCATTCACCTCGCTTTGCCCCGCCAGCTTGAACCCGGCGTCCGTTGCCAGCTTCACCACCTGCGCGGTGGTCAGGTAACCACTGTCCTTGATCGCTTCCAGATCCGCCCCGTCCTTGGCCCGATGATCCTCCACGCCCAGCACCCCACCGGGCTTGAGCACCGTGTAGAACGCGCTGAAGGTGGCCGGCGCGGTGCCCGCGTCAACCCAGTTATGCACATTGCGAAAGGTCAGTACGGCATCGGCCGACGCAGGCTTACCGAACACCGGCGCCTTGGGATCGAACTCGACAACCTCGGCCTTGGCATAACGCGCAGGGTCGGCGGCGAATTTGTTTTTCAGGTTCTGTTCGGACGTCGCGGCGTAAGCACTGCTGCTCGCAGCCTGCACGGCGGCCACGTAATGCCCATGGTCCTTGAGCAACGGCGCCAGCACCTCGCTGTACCAGCCGCCGCCCGGGGTGATTTCGATCACCGTCTGCTGGGCGCCCAAGCCAAAGAATTCCAACGTTTGCTGCGGATGACGGTAAACATCGCGCGCGCTGTTGGCCGGGTCGCGCCAGCTGCCGGCGAGCACGCTGGCGTACTGCTTGGCGGTAATCGGTGCGTCGGCTGCCTGGCTGAGCGTTGGAACGAGCAGGGCGGTGAGGGACAAAGCTGCAAGCGTCGTTTTCATGATCATCCTGTAAGGGGCCACTGTGCCGTCGAGGCTAGCATGGGCCCTCTGCCGGGCGATCACACATTATCCGAGGTGCACCTCACCCTTGGTTATAAGCCCCATGGCGATCATGGGTTTATTGCGTTTGTAGCGCACCAGCCGCTCGCTGAGCGATTGTGGCAGCACCGTGTCCTGAGTGAAGCCCATGCGCTGGTACACACCTTCCAGATCCGGATGGCACAGCAGCCAGACTGTGCCTTCCACCTCGGCCACAGCCTGCAGAATCAGCCGCGCCGCCAACCCATTGCCGCGATACGCGGGGTCCACAAACACCCCGGTCAGCCACTGCCCACCCACCACCGGGCTCAGGCACAACCCGGCCACGATTTCGCCGTCGCGCGCCACCCATAGACGCCCACCTTTGATGGCCTTCATCGACGAATCATGGCTACGGTAAAACTTGTTGAGCAGCGGCCACAGCGGCGCTGCCAGCGGTTCGAGGTGCAGTTCGGGCATGGTCTTCAAGCGAGCAATATCAAGGGCCGGGGATTATAAGCGCCTTCTGCCCGGCAATAGGTGGTATACCCACTGTTACATCCCCTTCAGTTGAGCATGCATCATGGCCAAAGGTATGGATTCAAAGAAAGCCGCGAAGAAGAAACCGGCAAAAACCGCCGATGAAAAACGCGCCGACAAAAAAGCCAAGAAGTCCGACACAGGCCTGTTCGGTCACTGAGTTACAAGCTTAGAACCAAACGGTCTGCAAGATTTTCGAGCCTCAATGCACAGAGCAGGAAACACCTGCTCTGAGCTGCCGATGGCCAACTACCTTGATCTGACCCAGCGCCGGGAAATCGAAGCCCTGGTGCACCGTTTTACCGCCCGAACCGAATGGCCGACCTGGCTGTTGCTGATCGGCGTGTACACAGGCTGGTTCGCCGTGATGCTCGCCAGTCAATGGCTGGGCCTGTGGCTGAGCACCCTGCTGCTGATCCCGTTGGTGACGCTGTGGCTGTCGGTGCAACACGAATTGCTCCACGGCCATCCCACCCGCTCGCTTCTTGTAAACAAACTGCTCGGCTATGCGCCATTTGCCGTGTGGTATCCCTACACGCTGTACCGCGAAAGCCATTTGTTGCACCACAACGATGAAGACCTGACGCTGCCGGGCATCGACCCGGAAAGCCGCTACCTCAACCAGTCGCAATGGGACAACAGCTCGTTGCTCAAACGCCGCGTGCATTGGTTGACCAAAACCGTGCTCGGCCGGTTCCTGCTCGCGGCGCCGTTGGCAATTGGCCGACTGGCGCGTCATGAGCTTCAACGCTTGCCCCACGTTTGGCCGATGTGGCTGGCCCACGGCGTGGTGACTTTATTGATGCTGAGCTTCATCGCCCACTGCAGCGCACTGCCGGTGTGGCATTACCTGCTGCTGGTCAGCGTGCCGGCCTTGTCCCTGGCGTCGATCCGTTCCTACTATGAGCACCGTCCACACCGGCAGCCGGAACAGCGCACCGTCCTCAACGAAGCGGCCTGGCCCTGGACCTGGCTGTTCCTCAACAACAACCTGCACCTGGTGCACCATGACTTGCCGAAACTGCCCTGGTACTTGCTGCCCACCGTCTACCGCGCCCGCCGCGAACAATGGGTGGCGCGCAGCGGCGGGTTTGTGGTGCAGGGCTACGGCCAATTGATCAGCCGCCACGGCCTCAAGGCCATCGACAGCCCCCGGCACCCTTTTGCCTGAGAGACGCTCATGAGTGATCACTACGCCGAACTGCTGATGTACGTCGCCCCCGAAGCGGTGCAGCGCGCCAACCAGCAGTGGCTGGCGCGGATAGTCGAGCGTCTGAACCTGAGCCGCCGCAACGCCGACCACCTCGACCTGCACGGCCTGTGGCTGGCGCCCGAACTGCTCGTCACGCAAACCTGCGGCTATCCGCTGATGACCCAACTGCGCGGCCAGGTGCGCGTGATCGGTCGCCCACGCTACGAGTTGGCCCACAGCCGCCAGGGCGCACATTGCAGCCTGCTGCTCACCCGCGACGACAACCCGCGCACCGCGCTGGCGGACTTCTACCACAGCCGTGGCGTGATCAACGGCCATGACTCCAACAGCGGCATGAACCTGCTGCGCGAACGCCTCGCGCCGTTGCAGCGCGGCGGCCGTTTCTTTGCCAGCGTCGGCATCAGCGGCGCCCACCGTGAAAGCCTGCGCTGGCTGCGCGAAAACCTTGCCGACCTCGCCGCCATCGACAGCGTCACCTACGACTACCTGGCGCGTTTCGCCCCGCAGGAAGTGGCGGGGCTGCGCATCGTCACCCGCAGCGCGCCGAGCCCGACCTTGCCTTACATTGGGCCGCTTGGGCTGAGCGATGAGCATGTGGCGCAGATCCGCGAGGCGATGAACCTGGCGTTGCAGGATTTACCGCAGGTGGTCGACACGCTGGGTATCCAGCAAGTGCTGCCCGCCCGCGAAGACGACTACCGCGTGCTGTTGGATTACCAGCAACAGGCGGTCAACGCGGGTTATTCGAAGCTTCAATAAGGTTATATAAAAATACTTTTTAAATATTATTAAAGAATAAGCAGCCTTGCTAGGATCGCTCCACCGGAACACCGGACATAACGCGCAACCTACTCAGATGGAGCCACTATGTCCGGCGCCGACACTTCTCACAGCGATTACGTGGGCGGATTGTTCCGCAGTCATTACGACTGGCTGTGCAGCCGTTTGCACCGCCATCTCGATTCGCGTGCCCACGCCGAAGACATCGCCGCCGACACCTTCGTCCAACTGCTGAGTTCGCCAGGCGTGGTGCCGATACGCCAGCCCCGCGCCTTGCTCACCACCATCGCCCAGCGCCTGATGTACCAGCTGTGGCGCCGGCGCGATCTGGAGCGCGCGTATCTCGATGCCCTGGACAATGACGAAGCCTGCACCGCGCCGTCTCCCGAAGACCTGGCGCACATGCTCGAAGCCTTGCAGGCCATCGACCAGTTGCTCGACGGCTTGCCTGCCAAGGTCAAGGCGACCTTCCTGCTGTCGCAACTCAATGGCCTGACGTATCCCGAGATTGCCGCCGAACTGGGGATTTCCCAACGCTCGGTCAGCGACTACATGGCCCGCGCGCTCAACCGTTGCCTGCCACTCGCCGCCGGCCATGAAGTGCATTTCGACCGCGCCGGCTTCGGCCCGGTGCGGGTCAGTTCGGCCGGCGCCACGGCGTGGATCGACGGCTTGCTGCAAGTGCGCGACCGCCCGTTGGCGGAAGTCATCGACGCGTTGCGGCCCTATCACCGTGGCGTGTTGCGCCTGGACCCGTCAGTCGCCGGCTTGCGCGTCAGCGGCCTTTATCGGCTGGACAACCCGCAGCAAATCCTCGACACCCTGGCGCGCACCTTGCCGATCCACATCACCCGCCGCACCGGGTTGTGGGTAACCGTCAATGCGGCCTGAAGGCTTCACTCAGTGACCCTGCCCACTTTGAATGCGTTGTGAATCGAATCTCCAAGAGGCTACTCATGAAAACACTAAAAAACCTGCTCGGTGGTTCGCTGCTGGCACTGACCGTCCTGGCCCAGCCGGCCCACGCCGCCGACGCCGTCAAACCGATCCACTTCGCCGACATCACCTGGGAAAGCGGCAGCCTGATCACCGAAGTGCTGCGCCTGATCGTCGAAAAAGGCTACGGCCTGCCCACCGACACCTTGCCCGGCAGCACCGTGAGCCTGGAGGCCGCGCTGGCCAAGGACGACATTCAAGTGATCGGCGAAGAGTGGGCCGGGCGCAGTCCGGCATGGGTCAAGGCCGAAAGCGAAGGCAAAGTGTTCGGCCTGGGCGACACGGTCAAAGGCGCCACCGAAGGCTGGTGGGTGCCCGAATACGTGATCAAGGGCGACGCCGAGCGCGGCATCAAACCCCTGGCGCCGGACCTCAAGTCGGTGGCCGACCTGTCGCGTTACAAGAACGTGTTCCGCGACCCCGAAGACCCAAGCAAAGGCCGCTTTCTCAACAGCCCCACCGGCTGGACCTCGGAAATCGTCAACAGCCAGAAGCTCAAGGCGTATGGCCTGACCGACACCTTCGTCAACTTCCGCACCGGCTCCGGCGCGGCGCTGGATGCCGAAGTGGCGTCGTCGATCCGCCGCGGCAAACCGGTGTTGTTCTACTACTGGTCGCCCACTCCGCTGCTGGGGCGTTTCAAGCTGATCAAACTGGAAGAACCGCCGTTCAACGCCGAGGCCTGGAAAACCCTGGCCAACGCCAATAACCCGCACCCCATCGGCACCCGCTCGATGCCGGCGCACCTGGCGATTGGCGTGTCGGCGCCGTTCAAGGCGCAGTACCCGCAACTGGTCACGTTCTTTGAAAAAGTCGACCTGCCGATCGACCTGCTCAACGGCATCCTTGCGCAGATGAGCGAGAAACGTGAACAGCCACGCCAGGTCGCGCTGGCGTTCCTCAAAGAGCAGCCGAACGTCTGGCAGCAATGGGTGCCGGCAGATATCGCGGCCAAGCTCAAGGGAGCCCTCTGATGCTTAAAGCCCTCGCTGTTGTGGTTCTTTCGCTGGTGGCCAGCCATGTGCTCGCCGCCGAACCTTCCACGTTGCGCATCGGCTACCAGAAAAGCTCGGTGAGCATGGTGCTGGCCCGCGAGCACAAGTTGTTTGAAGACGCGCTGCCGGGCACCCAGGTGCAATGGATCGAATTCCTCGGCGGCCCGCCGCTGATCGAAGCACTGAACGGCGGCAGCCTGGACATCGGCAACATCGGCGACATCCCGCCGATCTTCGCCCAGGCCGCCGGCATTGATTTGCAGTACTTCGCGGTCGAGCCGAACGAGGGCAAGACCGAAGCGGTGTTGGTGCCCAAAGCCAGCGCGATTCAGAGCGTGGCCGAGCTCAAGGGCAAGCGCGTGGCGCTGCTCAAGGGTTCCAGCGCACACAACCTGTTCCTCAAGAGCCTGCTGCGCGCCGGTTTGCAGTGGAAGGATGTCGACGTGGTGTACCTGTCGCCGTCCGATGGCCGTGCCGCGTTTGAACAAGGCAAGGTCGACGCCTGGGTAGTGTGGGACCCGTACTACTCCGCGGCCGTGGTCGACGGTTCCGCCCGCGTGCTGGGCGATGGCCAAGGCCTCAACCCGGCGGGCAGTTTCTTCGTGGTCAGCAGCCCGTTTGCCAAACAGCACCCGCAAGCGGTCGGCACGATTATCAACACCCTGGCCAAGGCCCAGCGCCTGTCCCTGGACCAACCCGAGCAAAGTATTGCGCTGATGGCCAAGACCCTGGGCCTGCCACCGGCGGTGGTTAAAAGCTACTTCGAACACCGCTCACCCGCGCCGATTCGTCCGCTGGAAGCCGTCGACATCGCCAACCAGCAACGCACTGCCGACCTGTTTTTTGCCAATGGCCTGATCCCGAAGAAGGTCGATGTGCAGCAGATCGTGTTCAAGGCCCCCTGAATCCTGCGGCCCAAGCGACCGGGCTTCCCGTGGCGAGCGGGCTTGTTGTGGCGAGCGGGCTTGCCCCGCGTTGGGCTGCGCAGCAGCCCCAAACCCATTCACCGCAGTGTGTCAGGGGACGCGCGCAGGTCTGGAATGGGGCCGCTTCGCAGCCCAACGCGGGGCAAGCCCGCTCGCCACAACCAGCTATAAAACCTCCCATCAGTGAGCAGACCATGCAACCGATCTACATCGACTTTCTCAACGGCCTGGACATCGACGCGCTCAACCTGTCCAACGAAGAAATCCTCACCGCCATCCAGGCCAGCCTGGCGCTTCAGGGCCGTGGCGAGGCGGTGATCGAGCCGCGCACTCACCTGATTTCTGGCGGCGGCATCAACGGCCACTTCACCGGGCTCGGTGCCGCGGTGGACACGCCGGTGGCCGATCGGGTGGAAGACTACGCCGGGCAGGCGCTGGCGGTGGTCGACAAGACCCGCCGGTAGACCTGCGTTGTGTATCGCGATTGGGGCAGGGCACGCGGCGGATCCATGACGCGGTGCGCAGCCAAGTGGCGCATCTGGATCAGGACCGGTCGGGCTCGGTGGATGTGCTGGCGCTGAGTGCGTTCATCACCAATGGCAGCTTGAAACCCTTTCTTTGAAACGAAGCAGATCAACTGTGGGAGCGGGCTTGCTCGCGAAGGCGGTGTATCAGCTGATGCATGTGCTGACTGACCCACCGCATTCGCGAGCAAGCCTGCTCCCACAGGGTTGATTGCATTTCAGGTCATGGATTTTCGGCAGCCAAGGCCTCGATCACAGCCTGGCGCTCACCCACTCTGTGTTGAAACGCCGCCAACGCCGGCCACTGCTGCAAATCAATAGCGTGGACACCCGCCCAACGCAGCACCACAAACAAATACGCATCCGCCACTGAATACTGCTCGCCCAGCAGGTAATCCTGACGCTCCAGTGTCTGCACCAGAATCGCAAAGCGCTTGAACAGCGTGGCCACAAACATCGCCCGCACTTCGCCTTGAATGGCCGGGTTGAAGAAAATCGCCAACCCGCCATGAATCTCACTGGCGATAAAGTTCAGCCATTCCTGCAACCGTACGCGTTGCCAACTGCCATTGGCCGGGGCGAGCAGGGCGGCGGGTTTGAGGTCGGCCAGGTATTGCAGGATGGCACTGGCTTCGGTCAGCACATCGCCGTTGTCCAGTTGCAGCGCCGCCACGTAGCCCTTGGGGTTGATCTGCAGGAAATCTTCGCCGTTGCCGAAGGTTTTAGCCTGGTTGTTCACCTGCACCAGCTCGAACGGCAGCGCCAATTCGCGCAGCACGATATGCGGGGCGAGCGAACAGGCGTTGGGGAAAAAATACAGTTTCATCAAAGGCGACTCCGTTGGGTTTGCGCCAGTCTCGCGGGCGTGGCACCGTGCGTAAAATTAAACCTGCAGACCCCATCCATAAGGACAGCTACTGCCATGATGAACCTGATGCACTGGCGCCTGCTGGTGGCCGTCGCCGACCACGGCAGCATCACGGCGGCTGCCGAACAGGTGGGCATGACGCAGTCCGCCGCCAGCCAGGCCATGGCGTCCATGGAGGCGACGCTGGGCGCGCAACTGTTTACCCGTGAACCGCGCAAGACGTTGCCCACAGCGCTTGGGCTCAATGTGATCGCGCAGGCGCGGGTGATGATGGGTGCGTTGCAGGCCATTCGCACCACGGTGGATGAAGCGCGCCCGCTGCTGCGGGGGAACATTCGCATCGCCAGTTTTCCGAAGGTGCTGGCGACTTTTCTGACGCCGTTGCTGCAGCGTTTCCGTCAGTTGAACCCGGGTATCGAGGTCACCACCCTGGAAGTGACCGACAGCGAAGTGCACACCTTGCTCGACGCGGGCCTGATCGATTTGGGCGTGGTGCTCAACCCCAAGCCCGAGCGCAACGCCACGGTATTGGGGCGCGACCTGTGGATGGCAGTGCTGCCGACCCACCATGCACTGGCGCAGCGCGCGGAGGATGCCAGCGTGGCGCTCGAAGCCTTGCTCGAACAACCCTTCGTACTGGCCACCGGCGGCTGTACCGCGAATGCCCGCAGCCTGGCGGCCGACGCCGGTTTGCGCCTGCGCGATATCCGCGTGGAAGTACGTGAATGGAGCAGCGCCTACAGCCTGGTGCGCGAGGGCGTCGGTGTCACGCTGGTACCGGAAATGGCCTTGCCGGCGCAGCGCAATGGCCTGCGCGTGATGCCGCTGACGGTGCCGTTGTACCGTGAGTTTGCCTTGGTCGGTTCACCGACCCTTCCACCCTCGGCGGCGGTCGGTGCATTGTTAAAAATGCTGGCTGACTAGTGGCCTTGCATAGCGCCATGCCCTGTCTATGCTCACCCACAACCGTTGATGACGCTTGGCATGTAAAGCGATTCGGATGGTTTTTTCCCCATGACGGTGTGCCAGCAATAGCCAACTGAAGAATGGAATGCGCCGTCTCAGGCGCTGGGAATCTAGGGTGATCTGACCATGTTCAACCGCCATCACAAATCCGACCTGCAAGAAATCGAACGTTTTTCCTGTGCCCTCACCGAAGCCAACGCCAAGCTGGCTGCCATCAGCCGCTCCATGGCGATGATCGAGTTCGACCGCAACGGCGTGATCCTCGACGCCAATCTCAACTTCTGCAAAACCATGGGCTACAGCGTGGAGGAGGTTCGCGGCAAACATCACCGCATCTTTTGCGAAGAGGCGTACACCCACACCGAGACCTACGCCAAGTTGTGGCGCGACCTGGCGCGGGGTGAAGCGCTCAGCGGCACGTTCATGCGCTTGAACAAGCGCGGTGAAGAAGTGTGGCTCGAGGCCAGCTACATGCCGGTGCTGGACAGCAGCAATCAGGTGCTGAGCGTGATCAAAGTGGCGTCGGACATTTCTGCGCGGGTTCACCATGAACACGAGAACCAGAGCCTGATCGACGCGATCAGCCGGTCCATGGCCGTGATCGAGTTCACCCCACAAGGCCAGATCATCAACGCCAACGACAACTTTTTGCGCACCGTGCAGTATTCCCGCGAAGAAATCATTGGCCAGCACCACAGCATGTTTTGCCATCGCGGCGAAGTGGAAGCCCCGGCGTACAAGGCCTTTTGGGCCTCGCTCAACCGCGGCGAATACCATTCCCACCGCTTTGAACGCAAAAACAAGTACGGCAAAACCCTGTTTCTGGAGGCCTCCTACAACCCGATCTTCGATACCAATGGGCGCCTGTACAAAGTGGTGAAGTTTGCCAGTGACATCACCGATCAGGTCACCACCCTGCGTACCGCCGCCGACTCGGCCCATGCCACCTCAGTACAAAACGACGCCTGCGCACGCAAGGGCTCGGAGGTGGTGCAGCAAACCGTGCAGATCATCGAAGAGATTTCCCACGACCTGAACCAGGCGGCCCAGAGCATCGATGCGGTGAGCAAGCAGTCGGACATCATCGGCTCCATCGTGCAGACCATTCGCAGCATCGCCGAGCAGACCAATATGCTCGCGCTCAACGCGGCCATTGAAGCTGCGCGGGCCGGCGAGCATGGGCGCGGGTTTGCGGTGGTGGCCGATGAAGTGCGCAGCCTTGCGGCGCGTACCAGCCAGGCGACGGTGGAGATTGTGGAGGTGGTGCGCAAGAACCACGACCTGTCGCTGAGCGCAGTCTCGAGCATGCAGTCGAGCCTGAGCCGCACCGGGCTTGGGGTGGAGCTGGCGAATGAAGCGGGGCAGGTGATCCTGGAAATTCAGGAAGGGTCACGGCATGTGGTGGATGCGATCAGTCAGTTCAACTCGACCCTGCAACTGCAGTAAGCACGGTCCCTGTGGGAGCTGGCTTGCCTGCGATGCAGACACCCCGGTGTATCAAGTACACCCAGGTGAGGCTATCGCAGGCAAGCCAGCTCCCACAGTTTGATTGGGCGTGTCGGTTAAATCGCAGCCAGGGTTTCTTTCACCGACTGCGCCGGGTCCGTGGCTTTCGCCGCTACTTGCTGTTCTTGCTGCTGCTTCACACGATCAGCCACTTGCTTGGCAATCGCGTCCTGTTTTTCCTGCGGCATGGCTTGCACCTGCTCTTCGGTTAAACCCTGCTCCTTGAGCAGCTGTTCGCGAATGCGTTCGGCCGGGGATTTGTTCATGTAGTCGGTGAAGTCGGCGCGCGCGCTGCTGGTGGTCGAGCCGGCGGCAGGCACATCAGTGCTTGTTGCCGTCGTGGTGGATGACGTAGTGGCGGTCGTTGCCGCCGTGCTGGCTTGCAACTGCACACGGGTCTTGGCAAAGGCTTCGTCGATACGGTCGTTGGCCTTGTCCAGGTCCTTCTGCGCGGCCGGTGCGGTCACGCTTTGCTGCGCCGCTTGCAGGGCGCCGCTGTACAGCGTGCTGGCGGCGGCATTGGCGGGGTCCATGTCGGGTCGCTTGAGCTGTTGGACGGTCGACACCGCTTGGGCGTTGTTGTTAACCAGCATGATCGGTCACCTGAGGATGTGTTCGGTCTTTCAGGCGGAGCAAATAGCATGCCGAGGGCGATGTGCCCGTTTTTATTGGGGATGACACCGCCGCCGCGGCAATCTTTGTCCCGTCGGCGGCCAAGGCTTGCCGTCAGTGCGCAATATTTTCCAGCGCCAGGTTACGCGTGCGCGGCCCGAACCAGCTGATGGTGATCATCACGATCAACATGCTGCTGGCGATAAACGCCAGCACGCCCGGCGTGCCCAGGTGTTCGAGGATAAAACCGATCAACAGGCTGCTGAACACCGTGGACAAACGGCTGAACGAATAGCAGAAGCCCACCGCCCGCGCGCGGATATTGGTGGGGAACAGTTCGCTTTGGTACGAGTGATAACTGAAGCTCAGCCAGGCGTTGCAAAAGGTGATCATCACCCCGCAGATCACCAGCCCCACCGCCGTGGTTTGCAGGGCGAACAGGCTGCCGAAGATCATCGCGCCCATGGCCGAGCCGACGATCTGCCATTTGTTTTCGAAGCGGTTGGCCACCTTCACAAACAGCAACGGGCCCAGCGGGTAGGCGAGGGTGATGATAAAGGCGTACAGCAAGCTGTGGGTCACGCTCACGCCCTGGCCCGAGAGCAACGCCGGCAACCAATTGCCGAAGCCGAAAAAGCCGATGGCCTGGAACACGTGAAACACGATCAGCATCAACGCGCGGCGGCGGTAAGGCGGTTGCCAGATATCGGCAAAGCGGCCGTTGCCCTGCACGCTGACGGCTTCGGGTTCGGGTTCATCCAGCGCTTTGCCGTGGTCTTTCTGGCAGCGTGCTTCCAGGCTGTCCATGATCTGCCCGGCTTGGTCAAAACGGCCTTTCTGCGCCAGCCAGCGCGGTGACTCCGGCAGACGCTTGCGCAGTTGCCAGATAAACAGCGCAAACACTGCACTGCTGAGCACTACCCAGCGCCAGCCGGACACCCCGAACGGCGCCTGGGGCACCAGCCACCATGACATCAACGCCACCGCCGGCACTGACAAAAACTGGATGAAAAACGCAAAGGCAAAGGCCGAGCTGCGCATGCGCTTGGGCACCAGTTCCGAGAGGTAGGCGTCGATGGTCACCAGTTCGATGCCCAGGCCAATGCCCACCAGAAAGCGCATGCAGATGATGCCCAGAGCGGAGGTCTGGATGCCCATCAACACCGTGGCGACGGTGTACCAGATCAACGCGAAGGTGAAGATCGCCCGACGCCCGAAGCGGTCGGCAATGGGGCTGAGCAGGCTGGCGCCGAGGAACAGGCCGAGGAAGGTTGCCGAGGCGAAAGCGGCCTGGTCGGAGAACCCGAATACGCCCTCGCTGCCCGTGTGGAAAATCCCGTCGCTGATCAGGCCGGGGCTGATATAGGCGGTCTGGAACAAGTCATACAGCTCGAAAAAACCGCCGATCGACAGCAACGCCACCAGGCGCCAGAGCGTGGCGACGGCGGGCAAGCGGTCAATGCGCGCGCTGATGTGGGCGGCACGGATCGGGTCAATGCCGTCCGTGGCTGAGGCGGTGAGTGTCGACATGGGCGGATTCCAGGGGCAGTGACCTGGAATCTTAGCGGGCTAACGTAAACCGGTGCTTGTGAAATTGCGTGCGCCACGGCACGCAATTGCCGATTTATTGCGCCAAGCCTTCAGGTTTGAAGGTTTTATGGCGCAAGGGTCAGTAGGTGATGGGCATCTCGAAGGTCTGGAATGCATCGTCCACCGGCTGATAGCCCAGCACCCGTGTGGTTTCGCTCAGGTCCAGGCGCTTGAAGCGGTTATTGGAAATGCCGTGGGCGATCAGGTGTTTGACCCCTTCGACTTCAACCGAGCGTTGCAGCAATTGCACGGCGTCACGCGGGCTGAGCCAGGCGCTGAGGTCGCGGGCGTTGTTCAGGTCGGGGGTTTGGCGCGATTCGAAGGCGCCGATGCGCAGGGCAATGGTCGACAGCGCGGTTTTTGCCGCGTAGTAGCTGCACAGCGCCTCGCCGTAGCATTTGCTCACGCCGTAGAGGTTGGCGGGCATGACCTGCATGCCGGGCGTGATCTGCCGGTCAACCGGGTAGCCCTCGATGGCTTGCGCGCTGCTGGCGTACACCAGGCGTGTTACGCCCGCGGCCACGGCGGCTTCGAACAGGTAGGTGGTGGCGAGGATGTTGTTGGGCAGCAGCTCCTCGAACGCGGCGCTGGCGTCGGGGATGCCGGACAGGTGCACGATCACGTCGATGCCATTGAGCAGGCCGGCCAGGCTGGCTTTGTCGCTGAGGTCGGCGTTGATGTAACGGTGCTCGCCCAGGTCAAAGTCCGGTGCGGCGCGGTCAGTAAGGGTGAAGCGGTAGCGGTCTTTCGAGGCTTCGAAAAATACCTTGCCGATTCTGCCGCAGGCGCCGGTGAGCAATACGTTGAGTCCTTTCACGGGGGTGTCCTTGTTTCAGTTATGACCGGCGAGGGCGAAGGTCTGAAAGCCCGGGCGTTGGCTGAGGCGCTGGTAGTAGGCCGCCACTGCGGGGTAGGGCGGGCGCTCCATGGGGGCGTTCTGCCAGCGATGCACCGAGAGGCCGATGAGGATATCGGCGAGGGTGAATTCGTCGCCAGCCACGTAGGCGCCGGTCTTGGCCAGCTGTTGCTCCAGCAGGCCCATCTTGTCATTCCATACCTGCACGGCGGCGGCAATCTGCGCCGGGTCGAGACCGTCCGGGTTGTTGCGCACCAGAGCGGTGAACGCATCGCTCCAGGCGCGGTTGAGTTCGGTGGCTTGCCAGTCCATCCACTGCTCGACCCGAGCGCGTGGCGCCGGTTCGGCGGGCAACAGGTCGTGGCGTTGGTAAAGGCCTATCAGGTAGCGGCAGATGGTGTTGGATTCCCACAGCACGCCGTGGTCGTCGATCAGTACCGGCACCTGGGCGTTGGGATTCAGGGCGAGGAACTCGGCCGACTGGGTGGGTTTGAAACCGATGCCCCAGTCTTCGCGCACGTAGTCGATGCCCAGTTCCTGGCAGGTCCAGAGCACTTTGCGCACGTTGATGGAGGACGTGCGACCCAGGATTTTCAGTGAGTGTCCCATGGTACTTCCCTGACGATGGAGATGACCCATGGGAATCTATCAGGGGTAAACCTTCGACGCTACGCGGTTGTGGCCGGCAGCGCCGACGCGGGCAAACTGAAGGTGCGGTCGAACAGCCAGTTGAAGGCAAACGTGTAGCAGGGAATGAACAGGATCAACGCCAGGTCCAGCATAAACGCCTGCACCAGGCTGACCTTCATCCACCAGGCGATCAGCGGAATCAGGAAGACGATCAGCGTCAGTTGAAACCCGACCGCGTGGGCAATGCGGCGTTTGACGGTGCGCGTGCGGTCGGCCTGGCGGCTTTCCCAGCGCTCGAACACTGAGGTGTAAATGAAGTTCCAAGTGACCGCGATGGTCGTGATGACGACCGCCAGCGGCCCTGTGCTGGAGGGGTGAGTGCCCGACAGCAGCGCCAGCCCGAGCGCCGAGAAGGTCATGCCGATCAGCTCGTAGAGCGACACATACACCAGTTTGCGTTTCACGCCTTGCATACCACTTCCTCTTTTCTACGTGACAGGAACCTCAGAGGGCGCAGAAGATAGCGTCAGCTTGGCTGATACTAAAAGTCAGAAGGTTTCAGTTTTATTGATAGGTGGCGCGATGAGTTTTACCAGCGACAGTGTCCAGTTGTTCTTGGCGGTGGTGGAGCGCGGCTCGTTTTCGGCGGCGGCGCGGGCGTTGGGCAAGGTGCCTTCAGCGGTGAGCATGGGCATTGCCAACCTTGAAGCCGAGCTGGGTTACCCGTTGTTCGATCGCAGCCACCGCGAGCCGGTGCCCACCGACTTGGCGCTGGCGTTGATTCCCCATGCACGGCTGATGGCCGAGCAACTCAAACAATTGCAGGTGCATGCGTTGCAGCTGTCTCAGGGGCTGGAGAGCAAGCTGTCGATTGGCGTGGGCGCCGACATCAATACGCGGCGCCTGCTGGCCGCCATTGGCGAACTCAGTGAGCAATTCCCGTTGCTCGACATCGAAGTGCTGACCGCCCCGCAAGATGACGTTTTGCAGCTGCTGCACAGCGGCCGTGTGCAGCTGTGCCTGGCCTATGCGGGGTTGAGCGTGAATGTGCTGGAGCGGTTTCAGTTTGTCGGCAGCGAGCAACTGATGGCCTGTATCAGCCCGCGACACCCCCAGGCGGGCGGCGAACCGTTTTTGGAAGATTTGGTGCGCGTGCGACAGATTCTGGTGGCTGGCCGGGACTTGCCCCTCAGCGATCGTCGGCCACTGGTGGGGCAATCCTATTGGCGGACCGACACCCTGGGCATGGCGCTGGAGATGGTGGAAGCTGGGCTGGGCTGGGGCAACTTCCCGCAGTCGGTGGTGGCGCCGTTGCTGGCGGCGGGGCGCTTGCGGCGCTTGAACTTCAAGAACATCGAGAACGGGCTGGCGATGGTGGTGAATGCGGTGTGGTTGAAAAATCAGCCGTTGCACAGAGGAGCGTCGGCCTTGGTAAAAATGCTGGCTTCAGCGGATTAACCCTGCCTTCAAGTGGGCACGGTAAAGGTGGGAGCGGGCTTGCCCGCGAAGGCGGTGTGTCAGTCAGCCCATGTGTAGCTGACCCGCCGCCATCGCAGGCAAGCCCGCTCCCACATGTTTAACCGCGCTGGGCGTCAGGTTCGCGGTGTTTGCTGGTCCATGGCTTTGCCTACCATGAGCACTGATAGCTCGCTCAATTGATGAATGGCGAGGGCTACGTCGCGGTGCTTGCCGGTGAGGTCATCGGAGAGGTCGAGCAACAAGGCGCTGACGGAACACACGGTTTCGTAGCTGTTGATCAGCAGGGATTCGATGGGTGTATCGGGGATGATGGTGAAGAGCGTATTCGGGGGATTGACGCTTTGCATGGTTGAAGTACCTGGTTTGTGCCAACACCCGCATCGCTACTAAACAAGTTGGGTGGCAACCGTACGCAGGTTAGTAGACCGGTAATCCCACACAAACCCGGCGCGCCCGAAGGCGCCCTACGCACAGCCGCCATAGTTGGCTTGTGCATATTGTGTTGGGAAGTTCGGGCTACTAAACCCGGTCACCGAGAAATTCAGCGACCGGCAAACCCTAAAGACCACCACCCAAGCGCACAAGCCGGCGGATTCTGACGTAAGCGTAGGCAGCCGGGCAAGGCGCTCACCGCAATGTCAGCCGCGTCCTACAGGCGTCTTACATCTCAAGCGGGCACGGTAAAAAAGGTGGGAGCTGGCTTGCCTGCGATGGCGGTGAGTCAGTCAACACATCATTGCCTGACCCTGCGCCATCGCAGGCAAGCCAGCTCCCACACGTTGAGTGTGTCTGGCCTTCAAAAATCAGGTGCTCTCGCGCACTTGCAACTCAAAGCCCATGTCCACCACCGGCTTGGCGATCTTGTTGCCGGCCATGATCGTCAACAGGTGCTCTGCCGAGCGCCGGCCAATCGCTTCACGCGGTGTGCTGATGCTGCTCAAGCGCGGCACCATGAAAGAAGAGGCGGGCAAGTCGTTGAAACCCAACACGGCCACGCGCTCCGGCACGTTGATGCCGTGGCGCAGGGCTTCGAGCAGTGCGCCCTGGGCCAAGTCATCGTTACCAAAGAAAATCGCATCCACGTCCGGATGCGCCGCCAGCAACTGCAGAAACAGCTCGCCACCCAAACCCACGGAGGAGGGGCGCGGCGTCAGCAATTCCAGCGCCGGGTCATACATACCGGCGTGTTGCAGCGCGCGGCGGAAACCTTCACCGCGCAGCAACGTACGCTGGTCCAACTGCGCGCCGATGTACGCCAGGCGCTTGCGCCCACGCGAGATCAAGTGCGCCGCCGCCGTTTCACCCGCACTCAGTTGCGAAAACCCCACACAGTTCACGCCGGCATTCGGGTCCAGGTCCATCATGTACACACACGGCACATTGCTGGCCTCGACCATCCGGCGCGCGCTTTCAGTGCGGTCAAAGCCGGTCAGCAGCAACCCGCGTGGCTGGTAGGCCATGTAGTTGCGCAACAGGTTTTCTTCTTCGTCGCGCGAATAGTGAGAGTTGCCGATCAGCACTTCAAAGCCCTTGGGCCGCAGCACTTGGTGGATGGCTTCCAGGGTTTCGATAAACAGCAGGTTGGACAGCGACGGCACGATGACCACCACCGAGTGGCTTTGCGCCGAGGCCAGGGCGCGGGCGGCGGGGTTGACCACGTAGTTGAGTTCGGCGGCGGCCCATTGCACTTTTTCCACCAGCTCGGTGGCCACGGTGCTGATGCCACGCAGGGCGCGCGAGGCGGTGATCGGGCTGACGCCGGCCAGGCGGGCGACTTCATTGAGGGTCGGGCGACCGGTGGTGCGGGTATTTTTATCGTTCTTGGAGGTCATCAGGCGGTTGCCAAACAAAAATCGAGGCACTAAGGTAGCGCTGTCTCCAAAAGGCTGCAAATGCTTGAACTCAGGGTTGCCTGATCCGGTTCAACGGTTTCGGAGAGGATGCACGCGTCACTCCATAAAAATGACAAGTCGGCGCGGGAAAAGCCTGTTTTTGCACTAGCCTTACAGCGTGCGAAGGTAGCGCTATATGCGTCCTGAGGTGTTTCATGAGTCAACCTGTTACCGCCCTGGTCATCATGGGTGTTTCTGGCTGCGGCAAGTCCAGCGTCAGCGAAGCCCTGTGCCGCCTGAACGGCGCCACCGCCATCGAAGGCGACAGCTTTCACCCCGCCGCGAACATCGAAAAGATGAGCGCCGGCCATCCCCTCAACGACGACGACCGCGCCGGCTGGCTCGACATCCTGTGCGATGAACTGCGTCGCGCGCTCAAAGCCGGCGAGCATCCGGTGCTGACCTGTTCGGCGCTGAAGAAAAAATACCGCGACCACCTGCGCGAAGCCGCGCCAGGCCTGGGCTTTGTGTTCCTGGAGCTGACCCGTGCCGTGGCCGCCGACCGCGTGTCCCATCGCCCCGGCCATTTCATGCCGGCTAGCCTGATCGACAGCCAGTTCGCCACCCTTGAATCGCCCGTAGGCGAGCCGCTGACCCTGGCGCTCAACGCCAGCGAAGACAGCGTCGAGGACCTGGCCGAGCAAACCAATGCCTGGTGGCTGCAACACGGCTTTGAACCAACCCATTAATTTTTTGCCGGAAAAGATAGCGCTATCCCCGGCAGGAAATTCAACACCCGCTTTAATAACAACAACAAACAGGAGAGACCCCCCATGTTTGGCATGTCCCACGAGTCTTACCTGCTGCTAGATGCAGTGGTCACTATCATCGGGCTGATCTTTTTGATCACCAAGTTCAAGGTGCACCCGTTCATTGCACTGATCATCGCGGCCGGCTTCCTCGGTCTGACTTCGGGCATGCCCGTGGACAAGATCATCAAGGCGTTCCAGGACGGCTTTGGCGGCGTGCTCGGCTTTGTCGGCATCATCCTTGCGCTGGGCACGATGCTCGGCAAAATGATGGCCGAATCCGGCGGCGCCGATCAGATCGCACAGACCTTGATCCGCGCCTTCGGCAAAGAGAAAGTCCAGTGGGCGATGATGTTCGCCGCGTTTCTGGTGGGCATCCCGCTGTTCTTCGAGATCGGTTTTGTACTGCTGATCCCGCTGGTGTTTATCGTTGCGCGCCGCACCGGCGTGTCGCTGATCAAAATCGGCATCCCGCTGCTCGCCGGCCTTTCAGCGGTGCACGGCCTGGTGCCACCGCACCCGGGCCCGCTGCTGGCCATCGGCGTGTTTGGCGCCGACATTGGCAAGACCATCCTGTACGGCCTGATCGTTGCTCTGCCAACCGCCATTATTGCCGGGCCAATTTTCGGTACGTTTATCGCCAAGTACATTCCGGGCAACCCGTCCCAGGAACTCGTCGATCAACTGGCCCGCGAGCCGGAGTCCAAAGACCTGCCGAGCTTCAGCATTACCCTGATCACCGTGCTGCTGCCGGTGTTCCTGATGCTGCTCAAAACCTTCGCTGACGTCGCGCTGCCGGACGGCCACGCCATTCGTAACTGGATGGACATGATCGGTCACCCGATCACCGCGCTGCTGCTGGCGTTGCTGTTGTCGCTGTACACCTTTGGCCATCGCCAGGGCATTCATTCCAAGCAAATCCTCAAGCTGCTTGACGCCAGCCTGGCACCGACCGCGGCGATCATTTTGATCATCGGCGCCGGCGGCGGTTTCAAGCAGATGCTGGTGACCAGCGGCGTGGGTGACGTGATCGGCCACATGGCGGTGAACGCGCAGATCAACCCGATTTTGCTGGCGTGGCTGGTGGCGGCAGTGATTCGCGTGGCGACTGGTTCCGCGACCGTGGCGACCATTACCGGCGCAGGCATCGTGGTGCCGGTGGTGGGCATGATCCCAGGCGTGAACCGTGAGCTGCTGGTGTTGGCGACGGGCGCAGGCTCGCTGGTGTTGTCTCACGTCAACGATGCGGGTTTCTGGCTGGTGAAGCAGTACTTCAACATGACCGTGGTCGAGACGTTCAAGACCTGGACAGCGATGGAGACCATCCTGTCGGTGGTGGCGCTGATCTTTATCATGTTGCTGTCGATGGTGGTGTAACAGGTTCACCGCAAAACAAATGTGGGAGGGGGCAAGCCCCCGATGGCAGTGGACCAGTCACCCGATGCAGTGACTGACACTCTGCTATCGGGGGCAAGCCCCCTCCCACATTGTTGACCGAGTTATGCCCCGGTTTTGGGTACCAACCCATCCGCGCGGAACATCCCGCGAATCCCGCGCACCGCCTGACGAATGCGGTCCTGGTTTTCGATCAGCGCAAAGCGCACATGATCGTCCCCATACTCACCAAAGCCGATGCCCGGCGACACACACACCTTGGCTTCCAGCAGCAGTTTCTTGGCAAATTCCAGCGAGCCCATGGCGGCATACGCGTCGGGAATCTTGGCCCAGACATACATCGACGCCTTCGGGTTCTCCACCATCCAGCCCAGTTCATGCAGGCCCTTGACCAGCACATTGCGGCGCTGGCGGTACTGCTCGGCGATGTCTTTGACGCACTGCTGATCGCCTTCGAGCGCCGCAATCGCCGCCACCTGCAGCGGGGTGAAGGTGCCGTAGTCGTGGTAGCTCTTGATGCGCGCCAGCGCGTTGACCAGTTCCGGGTTGCCGACCATGAAGCCGATGCGCCAGCCGGCCATGTTGTAGCTCTTGGACAGGGTGAAAAACTCCACCGCAATGTCCTTGGCGCCCGGCACCTGCATGATCGAAGGGGCTTTCCAGCCGTCGTAGACGATGTCGGCGTAGGCCAGGTCGTGCACCACCAGTACGTCGTACTGTTTGGCCAGGGCGATCACCCGTTCGAAGAAGTCCAGCTCCACGCACTGCGCGGTGGGGTTGGACGGGAAGCCGAGGATCATCATCTTCGGCTTGGGGATCGAACCACGAATGGCGCGTTCCAGTTCAGCGAAAAAATCCACCCCCGGAATCAGCGGCACCGAGCGCACCTGGGCGCCGGCAATCACGGCACCGTAGATGTGAATCGGGTAGCTGGGGTTGGGCACCAGTACGGTGTCGCCCTGGTCGAGGGTGGCGAGCATCAAGTGCGCCAGGCCTTCTTTGGAGCCGATGGTGACGATGGCTTCCGTTTCCGGGTCGATGTCCACTTCATAGCGGTCCTTGTACCAGCGCGAGATCGCCCGGCGCAGACGCGGAATGCCTTTGGAAGTGGAGTAGCCGTGGGTGTCTTCACGCTGGGCGACGGTGACCATTTTTTCCACGATGTGGGGAGGCGTGGCGCCGTCAGGGTTACCCATGCTCAAGTCGATGATGTCTTCGCCGCGCCGACGCGCAGCCATCTTCAGCTCGGCCGTGATATTGAAAACGTAAGGGGGGAGTCGATCTATGCGCGCAAAGCGGCGCGGCGAACCTTGGTCTGCCATTGTTGCCTCAAGAGTACGTAAGCGCCCGGAACCGTCCGAGCGACGTCGGCCACTGCGGTGGCCTGCGGGGCAGACAATACGGTCGATGATGGCCAGTTGTCCAGATGGCGCAGGAAAAATTTCCGATTGGGGTGAGGCGTCAATATGCCCCTATACTCGATGCGGGTTTGTACCCTCACAAGAAGGAGACTGTTCAGATGGATCAGCAGACAAAACTACCCTTGCAGCCACGCCTGGAAGAGGGCAAAGCCCTGGTGATTGCCGGGCTCAAGGGCCATTACGACAAAGCCACCGTGGGGGATATTCCCAAGTTGTGGGAAGTGCTCGACGGCAACATCAAAGACATCAGCAAGCGCGTTGACCGCCAGATGTATGGCGTGTGCTACAACGCCAAGCAAGGCGAGTTCGACTATCTGGCCGGCGTTGAAGTACCGGCCAAAAGCGATGTACCCAGCAATTTCCAGTCAGTTGAATTGCCTGCCCGCCATTACGCGGTATTTGCGCACCACGGCCCGGTGCAAGCGCTTGAGCAGACCTACGAGCGCATCATGTTCGAGTGGTTGCCGCACTCGGGCTACAAGGTGGCCGGGGCGGATTTCGAGCGCTACAGCGCGGATTTTGATGCACGCAAAGGCACGGGTTCCGTTGAGATCTGGATGCCGGTCGAAAAGAAAGCCTGATGACTCACAGGGGCCGGCGCTCCGGCCCCACAGGTCCTTCAATACAGCGTGGCCTTGACCCGCTCCGGCATTTCCCGGTCGTACGCCTCGGCGTCAAACTGCCCGTCATTGAGCCGCTTGTGAAACGCCCCGGCCGACGGCAATGCCGAACGGTCCAGGTGCTTCTCGGGGTTCCAGCAGTCCGAGCGCACAAACGCCTTCGAGCAATGGAAATACGCGGCTTGCACCTGCACCAGAATCACCGAGCGCGCAGGCTTGCCGTTCACCGCAAAACTCTCCAGCAGCTCGGGCTCGATGCAAATCTGCGCCAGGCCATTCACGCGCAAGGTCTCGCCAATGCCCGGGATGATGAACAGCAATGCAATGCGTGGGTCCTGGACCAAGTTGCGCAGGGTATCGAGGCGGTTATTGCCCGGCCGATCCGGGATCGCCAGGGTGCGCTCATCCACAATCCGCACAAACCCCGGCACATCGCCGCGCGGCGAGCCATCGATGCCCTCCGGCCCGCATGAACTGACCACCACCAGTGGCGACGCCCGCACCATGGCCTGGTAATCCTCGTTGAGAAACGGGATCTCCTTGCGCACCGCCCGCTCGTGCGGGAGGCCGTAGAGGGTTTCGAGTTGTTCCAGGGTTGTCAGCATGTTCACCACCTCCTTATCGTTTCAAAGCACTAACGCCAGCCGGCGCTCATGGCCAATCCGGCCCTTATACGCCTCGCCGCTGTCGACCCAGCCCGCCGCCAGATACAGGCCCATCGCCGCCACATTCTGCGCGTCCACCGACAACTCCAACGCTTTGATCTGCGGCCACGTGCGCAGGGCCGCCGCCGGCAGCGCCTGCAAACAGGCTTTGCCAAACCCACGGCCCTGCTGATGCCGATCAACCTGCAACGCGTGCAGCGTGGCGCTGTGTTCATCGGCCCAATGAGGCAGGCAGGGCGGGCGTTTAAGCAGCAGGAACGCGACGGGCACGTCATCGGCGAGCAGGGCGAAGCCCTTGATGGCGTTGGGGCTGGGATTGACCAGCAGGCTGTTCAGCGCGCAGTAGATATCGCCTGAATACGCCAGTTGCTCGGGATGCACTTGCAGGGTGTCGAGTTGCTGTTTTTGCACAAGGCTCAGCGTCTCATAGGGCACGAGGCGGGTTTCCATCCAGGGCGCATCCCAAATCCTACAAAGAGGCGTGGATTCTAGCGGGTTTGCGCGTGGCGAAATTATTTTTCAGCGCGCTGTCGATTTACCCAAAGCGCGTTCGACTAAGGGTGTCCCACGTGATTTTCCACCCTCAGGAGTATCGCCATGAGCATTGCAATCACCCGTCTGATCGATGAATGGCAGCAGGCTGTGCTGGTCCGTGATATCGACAAAATTGTCAGCTTTTACGCCGACGATATCGTCTCGTTCGACGCCGTCACCGCGTTGCAATTCAAGGGCAAGGCGGCCTACCGCATGCATTGGGAAGACTGCATGAAGCATTGCCCCGGCCCCGGCATTTTTGAGTTCCATGAGCTGCATATCATCGAGGCATCCGAGAGTGCGTTTGCCCATTGGCTGGCCCATTGCGGCGGTGCCGGGCCGGATGGCGTGGTGAAGGCCTGCTGGATGCGGGTGACCGCCGGTTACCAGCGCATCGAGGGTCAATGGCGCGTGGTGCATGAGCATTGGTCGGCGCCCTTCGACATGGGCAGCGGCAGCGCATTGTTCGACCTGAAACCCTGACCGCCACGAACTATAGTCAGTAGTCCGAAAACGGAGACGCCCATGAAATACCTCTGCCTGATCTACAGCGACGAGCAGGTGTTGCACACCTCGCCGGACAGCCCTGCGGACCCCGAGTGTTTTGCCTATGCCGAGGCAATTCAGGCCAGCGGGCGCATGCTCGCCGCCGAGCCACTGGAGTCGGTGAGCACCGCCACCACCGTGCGCATGCGCAATGGCAAGTTGTCGATCACCGACGGGCCGTTCGCCGAGACCAAGGAGCAGCTCGCCGGGTTTTACCTGATCGAGGCCAAGGACTTGAACGAAGCGATCCAGGTGGCCGGTGGCATACCGGCGGCCAGGGTCGGCAGTGTGGAAGTACGCCCCGTGCGTGAATTGAATCTCTGAAAACAACAACCACAAGAGGTTTATCCCATGACAACGCCAATTGCCGAATTTGAACTGTCCATCAGCCGCTTGATCGACGCCCCGCGCAACCGTGTGTTTCGCGCCTGGACCGAACCTGCCTTGTTGCAACAATGGTGGGGACCCCACGGCATGACCACGCCCGAGTGCGAAATGAACCTGTGGGTCGGTGGCCTGTTTCGTACCCTGATGCGTGCGCCGGATGGCGCCGAGTACCCGACCCAGGGTGTGTTCCTGGAGATCCAGGCGCCGAGCCGGCTGGTGTTTACCGACGCTTACTCGCCAGGCTGGGTGCCGTCGGGCAAGCCGTTCATGACCGCCGAAGTGACTTTCGAAGAGGTCGAAGGCAAGACGCTGTATACCGCTCGCGCCATGCACTGGAGCGAAGCCGATAAACAGGCGCACGAAGCCATGGGGTTTCATGACGGCTGGGGCCAGAGCCTGGACCGCCTGGTGACGCTGGTGACCCAGGGCATGCCCGATTGACGCCTGAACTGGAGGCGATCTACCGCAGCGAGTCACGCCGCGTGCTCGCCACGCTGATCCGTTTGCTCGGTGATTTCGACCTCGCCGAAGAAGCCCTGCACGAGGCGTTCTTCGTCGCGGTCGAGCGCTGGCAGCACGACGGTGTGCCGAGCAATCCACGCGCCTGGCTGGTCTCGACCGGCCGTTTCAAAGCCATCGACCGCCTGCGCCGCCAGGCCCGTTTTACCCCCTTGTTGCAGGAGCAGGCCGATGCGCTGGAAGCGGCCGAGTGGAATGAGGACGACGTGGAAGACGACCGCCTGCGCCTGATGTTCACCTGCTGCCACCCGGCGCTGGCGCCTGACGCCCAGGCGGCGCTGACCTTGCGTGAGATCTGCGCCCTCACCACCGAAGAAATCGCCCGCGCCTTTCTCGCCACGCCCACCACCATCGCCCAGCGCATCGTGCGCGCCAAGGGCAAGATTCGCGAGGCGAAGATTCCCTATCAGGTGCCGTCCCGCGACGAATTGCCCGAGCGCCTGGACAGCGTGTTACGCGTGGTTTACCTGGTGTTCAACGAGGGCTATTCGGCGTCGATGGGCGCGAACCTTACTCGGGAGGACCTGACCCGCGAAGCCATTCGGCTGGGGCGCCTGCTGGTGGAACTGCTGCCAGAGCCGGAAGTCATCGGCCTGCTGGCGCTGATGCTATTGCACGAATCACGCCGAGCGGCGCGCACCTCGGCCGACGGCGAGTTGGTGTTGCTGGATGAACAGGACCGTGGGTTGTGGGACGCGTCCTTGATTGCTGAAGGCTGCGCACTGGTGGAGCAGGCGTTGAGCACACGGCGTTTTGGCCCGTATTGCCTGCAAGCCGCCATTGCGGCGGTGCACGCCGAAGCGTCGAGCGCGGGGGAGACGGACTGGCCGCAGATTGTCGGGCTCTACGACGTGTTGCTCAGGGCGGTGCCGTCGCCGGTGATCGAGTTGAACCGCGCGGTGGCGCTGGCGATGCGCGATGGGCCGTTGGCAGGCCTGCAGGCAGTGGAGGCGATTTTTGCGCGAGGCGAGTTGCTGGATTACCACTGGGCACATTCGGCGCGTGGGGAGTTTTGTCGGCAGTTGGGGCGTAGCGAACACGCCCGTGCTTCGTACGAAAAAGCCCTGTCACTGACTCAACAAACCCCAGAAAAGCGCTTTTTAGAGCGGCGCCTGGCTGAACTCAAATCCCCCAGACAATAAGGATCAACCCTGTGGGAGCAGGCAAGCCAGCTCCCACATGCAAACGCGTTGTCTGGGGGCAATCACTCCAACATCTTGCCGAGCAACCAACTCCCCGCCGGCCCCGGCGGGTGGTGCCTTGACCACAGCGCGTCCACCGCCACCGAGCGTGGCCAACCACGGGCCTTAAGCTCCACCAGGTGGTCGCCGCCAAAGCGCTCCACCAGCCAGCGCGGTATCGGCGCCCAGCCGAACCCCAGCTGCGCCATTTCCATCAACATCAGGTAACTGGGGGCCGACCACACGCGCCCAGTGGCACGGATTTCATTCGGGTTGATGATGCTGGCCAGGCGCAGCTCGCGATGCTGCTGCAGGGTGTTCACGCAGATGTTTTTCAAGTGGGCCAACGGGTGTGAAGGCGCGACGAACAGCGCAATTTCGGTGCGCTCCTCCACGGGAGCGCCCGTCAGGTCGGGCGGGTAGGTGTCCTGTTGCTCGATAAACGCAATCTGCGCTCGGCCGCTCTGCACCAGAGCGACCAAGTCTTCGCACTCGGCGATCAGACATTCCAGCTCAAGGTCCGGGTAGCGCTGTTCAAACGCTTTGAGGGCGATTTCAAAGCGGTCGGACTGGTAAGTATCGGACATGGCGATGGTCAACTTAGGCTCCAGGCCTTGTGACAACTGGCTCGCCGCCAGCGCCAGGCGGCTGCTGGCCTCCAGCACCTGCTCGGCGCGTTGCAACAACACGTGGCCGGCCGGGGTGAGCGTTGGCTTGCGGCTGCTGCGATCAAACAGCGTCACATCCAGGTCAATCTCCAGACTCGCGACCGCCGCGCTGACCGTGGATTGGCTCTTGCCCAACTTGCGCGCCGCGGCGGAAAAAGAGCCTTGGGTGGCCGCCTGGACAAACGCCTGCAGCACTTCATGAGAGGCCATGAGTATCGCCTTGATCGATGGTTATTAGTTATGAAGTATCGATTCAAAGGGTAATCATGGCAACCGTCGTCACTCACGGAGCCGGGCCATGAACCCTACCAAGTCGATTACTGAACGTGTTTGCCAAGCCATTGGTTTTGAGGGTTTGGCGTTGTTGATCTGCACCCCGTTGCTGGCGTGGATCATGGACAAGCCCGCCCTGGAGATGGGCATGGTCACCCTGGCGATCAGCCTGATGGCGCTGACTTGGAACGTGATCTTCAACGGCCTGTTCGACCGCCTGAAGGCACGCTGGAAACTCGCCAATAACGCCTGGACGCGTGTGCTGCACGCATTGATGTTCGAGGGCGGCCTGATTCTGATGTGTGTGCCGTTGATCGCAGCGTGGCTGAACATCAGCCTGATGCAGGCGTTTATTCTCGACATCGGCGTGCTGCTGTTCTTCCTGCCGTACACCTATGTGTATCACTGGGGCTATGACGTGCTGCGGGAAAAGTTCGTACAGCGCCGGCTGGTCAGCCAAGCTTGAGCGAGGCGACAAACTCCAGAAACGCCCGCACCTTGGCGGCGGGCAAATGCCGCGACGGGTAGTAGGCGTACAACGGAAAACGCTCGTCCGGCCAGTCGGGAAACAACTCCACCAGGCTGCCGGCATTGAGCGCCGGCGTCAGGCCCAGGTCGAGCATTTGCGCCACCGCGTGCCCGTGTTCACACACGCTGTACAAGGTGCTGGCGTCGTTGACCACCAAGCGCCCGTCGGTGCGCACGATCACCTGCTCGCCCTTGCGGTGGAACTCCCAGGCAAACGGGCGCCCGGTCTGCGAGTCGCGAAAGTCCAGGCACATATGCCCGTTTTCCAAGTCTTGTGGCGTGGCCGGTCGGCCGTATTGCTCAAGGTAAGCGGGGGAGGCCACGGTGAGCACGCGCACTTGCATCAATTTGCGCGCGATCAGCGAGGAGGATTGCGGGATGCCGAAGCGAATCGCCACGTCAAAACCGTCGGCGACCAGATCGCCGAGTTGGTCGCGGGTGTGCAAGTCCAACTGCAATTGCGGGTAGCGGCGCATGAAGTCGCCCAGCACCGGGCCCAATACCAGGCGCGAAAAGTACGGGTCGATATTCACCCGCAAGCGCCCGCGTACGGTCAATGCACTGTCGGCGGCGGAGCTGGCGGCCTCTTCGAGACCGGCCAGCAACGGCGCGATTTGCTGATAAAAACGTCGGCCTTCGTCGGTCAGTTGCACCGAGCGCGTGGTGCGGTCGAACAGGCGAATCCCCAGGCGCTTTTCCAGCCGCGAAATCGCTCGGCTGACCCCCGAAGGCGTCATGTCCAGGCTGTCGGCGGCGCGGGCAAAACTGCCGCTGTCGACCACGGCTGCCAATACGCCCATGCCGCCGGCCAAACCTGGATCGAAACTCATCGGTGATTGCCTGTCTGTGACTTGAAGGCATTGATGCTAGCGCACAATGCCTACAGAAACATGCCGCCCGAGGCTTCGATGCGTTGCCCGGTGATCCAGTGGCTGCCATCGGCCAGCAAGGTCGAGATCGCGCCGCCGATGTCGTCTGGCAAACCGGCACGGCCCAGCGCGGTGTTGTTGGCGACCATTGCGTTGAGGTCCTTGTTGTCGCGCACCGCGCCGCCGCCGAAGTCGGTGGCGATGGCGCCCGGTGCCAGGGTGTTGACGGTAATGCCGCGCGGGCCCAACTCTTTGGCCTGGTAGCGCGACAGCACTTCAACCGCGCCCTTCATCGAGGCATACGCCGAATACCCTGGCAGGCTGAACCGCGCCAGGCCGCTGGAGATATTGATGATGCGCCCGCCATCGCTGATCAGCGGGAGCAATTTTTGCGTGAGGAAAAATGGCGCCTTGAGGTGGATCGCCACCAGGCGGTCAAACTGTTCTTCGGTGGTTTCGGCGAAGCTGGCGTGAGCGCCGATGCCGGCGTTGTTGATCAGAAAATTGAAGTGATCCTGTGCGAAAACATCCTTGAGCACTGTGCTGATCTCGCCGACGAAGTCATTGAAAGTGCCGCTTTGGCTCACATCCAGTTGCAGCATGGCCGCACGGCCACCCAGGGCTTGAATCTGTTCCACCACCGCTTGGGCGTCGGCTGCGGCGCTGTGGTAGGTGCCGATGATGTCGACGCCCTGTGCCGCCAGGTGCAGCGCTGCGCTTTTGCCCAGGCCGCGGCTGGCGCCAGTGATGAGTGCGATTTTACGGGTCATGGTGCAGTCCTCTTGTGTGATCAGTGGGACTGAGTGTATTTGTCCGTTCGTAACGTGATAAACAGGACGTTATCGGAATCACTGGCCGGATAAGGCGAACAATCCCATGAACAAGCTTGAGCTGTTGCGCACCTTCGTGCGGGTCACCGAACTGTCGAGTTTCACACAGGCCGGCGAGAGCCTGGGCCTGCCGCGCTCCACGGTGTCCGAGCACGTGCAGGCACTTGAAGAATTGCTCGGTGCGCGCCTGTTGCAGCGCACCACGCGCAAGGTCCAGGCCACTCAGGATGGGCGCGTGCTGTATGAGCGCAGCAAGGATTTGCTGTCGCACATGGAAGAACTTGAAGGCCTGTTTCGTCAGGATGAAGCGCAACTGAGCGGGCGCATTCGCGTGGACATGCCCAACGTCATGGCGCGGGACCTGATCCTGCCGCGCCTGCCCGAATTCATGCACGCCCACCCCTTGATCGAGCTGGAAATCAGCACCACCGACCGCCAGGTAGACCTGCTCGCCGAAGGTTTCGACTGCGTGTTGCGCGTTGGCGCGCAGCCCGATCAGTCGGTGGTCGCGCGCCTGCTGTACAGCATGCCGATGATCAACTGCGTCAGCGCCGAGTATGTTCAGCGCCATGGCAAGCCCGAGACCCTGGCCGACCTGGCGCATCACCAATTGGTGCATTACGTGCGGCCATTGGGTTCGCGTTCGCCGGGGTTCGAATACCAGCAGGGCAACAAAGTGCACCGCGTGCCGATGGCCGGGCGTGTCACGGTCAACAGCACCGATGCGTACAAGTCGGCGTGCCTGGGCGGTTTTGGCATCACTCAGGTGCCGGTCCTGGGGATTCGCGATTTACTCGAGCGCGGTGAACTGGTGGCCGTGTTGCCTGACTACCCCGCACCGGCGTTGGACGTGTCGCTGCTCTATGCCGGGCAACGGCATTTGCCACAGCGCGTGCGGGTGTTCATGGATTGGCTGGCCGCCACCTTGCAAGCCCGGATTTAACGCCGCGCCGACAACTGCTGCGGTGCCAGGAAGGCGTCGTGGAAGTAATCCCGAAACGCCTGCATCGCCGGCGTGAACGCGCGCTCGCGGTGCCAGGCCAGGCCGACGCTCATGGGCGTCACCGGGTCGGTCACCGTCAGCGTTTCGATGCGCTTGCCTTCCAGGGACCAGGGCCGGTGCACCAGGTCCGACAGGATCGCCACGCCGCTGCCATTGGCAACCATGCTGCGCACCGCTTCCACTGAACTGGTGCGCAGCCGCACCTTGGGCGTTTGCCCGGCCTGTTCCCAGTAGCGCATGGCGCTGTGTTCGGCCTCGTCGACGGTGAGCAGGATGTAGGGTTGCTGCGCCACATCGGCCAGGCTCACGGCGCCGCGTTCGCACAACGGGTGGTGGCTGGGCAGCCACAGGCGGCGTTCGGAATTGAACAGGATCTCCGAGACGATATCCGGGTGAGTCAGGTTGGCGGTGAGCACCACGGCCATGTCGAATTGACCGTCGAGCAGGCCGTGTTCGATGGCCTGGCGCTCTTGCTCGAACACCTCGATGGTCACGTCCGGGTGCCAGTGTTCCATGCGCTGCAAGTGATGCGGCAGGAAGTAGCCGAGCACCGTGTAACTGGCCGCCACGCGCAGCACGCCGCTGGCGCGGTAATCCGGCAGCGGGCTGTTCAGCGCGTCGTCCACGCTGCGCACAATCACATAGGCTCGGTTGAGAAAGTGCCGCCCGGCATCGGTCAGGTTCATGCCTTGGGCCGAACGCACAAACAGCTGCACGCCGAGCATGGCTTCCAGTTCCTTGATCGCCGTGGTCACCGCCGACTGGGAGATGTTCAAGTGAATGGCCGCCTGGGAGATCTGGCCGATCTCGGCAGTGGCGACGAAGTAGCGAACTTGGCGCAAAGTCAGGGACATGGCTTTATCTGATTTTCAGAAGATGGGCCATCTGATAATAGATCTTCCCAAGGGGTCAAGCGCCAGCCTACTTTCCTCGCATCACCTTTGGCGGAGCGACACCGATGCAGGCAGTGGATTTCAATTCAGACATGGGCGAAGGCTTCGGCCCCTGGACCATCGGCGATGGCGTGGATGCTGAACTGATGGCTTACATCAGCTCAGCCAACATCGCCACCGGCTTCCACGCCGGCGACCCCGGTACCATGCGCCGCACCGTCGCGCGCGCCAAGCAACTGGGCGTGGCCATCGGCGCGCATCCAGGCTTTCGCGACCTGGTGGGTTTCGGCCGTCGGCACATCAACGCACCGGCCCAGGAACTGGTGGACGACATGCTCTACCAGCTCGGCGCCCTGCGCGAAATCGCCCGCGCCCAAGGCGTGCCCCTGCAACACATCAAGCCCCACGGCGCGCTCTACATGCACCTGGCCCGCGACGAAGAGGCCGCGCGCTTGCTGGTGCAAAACCTGCAACTCATTGAGCCGACACTGTCGCTGTACTGCATGCCCAACTCGGTGATCTGGCGCGTTGCCAAGGAACTCGGGCAGCCTGTGGTGCGCGAGTTTTATGCCGACCGTGAATACGACCTGACCGGCTCCATCGTGTTTACCCGCAATGTGCGCGCGCTTGACCCTGCAACGGTCGCGGCGCGGGTCTTGCGTGCTTGTCAGACGGGGTTGGTGCGAACGGTTGAGGGCGAAGACCTGCCTATCGAATTCGATTCCATCTGCCTGCACAGCGACACGCCCGGCGCGCTGGAGTTGGTCGAGGCCACTCGCGATGCGTTGGACCAGGCGGGCATCGTAGTCACTGCGGCGAGTGGACGTGTTGGGGTGAGCGGACTCTCTGAGGGCGAGCGGGCTTGCTGAGACAACCGGACTTGCTGTGGCCTGTGGCGAGCGGGCTTGCCCCGCGTTGGGCGGCGAAGCCGCCCCAATAATCGCCGCGTAGTATCAGGTAGCACCCGGTCGCCTGATTTAAGGGCTGCTGCGCAGCCCAACGCGGGGCAAGCCCGCTCGCCACAGTAAGCCCACTGGCAACAGTAGGTCCACTGACCACAGTAGGCCCGCTGGCAGCAGTAAGCCCACTGGCAACAGTAAGACCGCTTGCCACAACGACATGCGCTCACCACAACAAAAAACGTGCGCCCCCCACATTATTTTTTGCCTGCCTTTCTACAATGATTCCAAGAGGAACAGACATGGCTGAAACGTCCCCCATCCGCTACAGCTTCGGCGGTGATGAACACCTGTTTGCCGAGGTCAGCGACAGCATGTCCTTGCAGGCCTTTTTCAAAGGCATGGCCGTGACCCGCGCCGTGGAGCGTCTGGCGCTGGAAGGCGTGCTGGATGTGTGCCTGGCCAATGCGTCGTTTCAGATTCGCTTCGACCCCGACCGCATCGCGCCACACGTGCTGCTCGACGCCGTGCAAAGCGCCGAAGCCCAGGCCGTGGCCGAGCGCACGTTGCACACGCGCATCATTGAAATCCCGGTGCTCTACAACGACCCGTGGACCCACGAAACGCTGATGCGTTTTCGCGACCGTCACCAAGACCCCACGGGCACGGACCTGGAATACGCCGCGCGCATCAACGGCCTGGCCGACGTGGACGCGTTTATCGCCGCCCACAGCGGCGCGCCGTGGTTTGTGTCGATGGTGGGCTTTGTCGCAGGCCTGCCGTTCATGTTCCAGATGGTTGAGCGCGAACGGCAATTGCAGGTGCCCAAGTACCTGCGCCCGCGCACCGACACGCCCAAATTGACCCTCGGGCATGGCGGCTGCTTTGGCTGTATCTACTCGGTACGCGGCGCCGGTGGTTACCAGATGTTTGGCGTGACCCCGGCGCCGATCTACGACCCGGCGCAGCAGTTGGCGTACCTCAAGGAACACATGGTGTTCTTCCGCCCCGGTGACATCGTGCAGTTCAAACCGCTGGACCGCGACGCCTACGACCTGGCGGTCGCCGAGGTGGACGCGGGGCGTTTCGACCTGCGCATCCGCCCGGTGGAATTTTCCCTCGACGCCTTTCTTGCCGACCCCGTTGGCTATCCGAAAACCCTGCAGGAGGCGCTGGAATGATCAAAGTCATCAAACCCGGCCTCGCCACCTCTGTGCAGGACCTTGGTCGTGAAGGCTATTACCACTTGGGCATCCCGCCCTCGGGTGCGCTCGACCAATACGCGTTGAGCGCGGCCAACCACCTGGTGGGCAACCCGGTGGGTGCGGCGGGCCTGGAATGCACGTTGATTGGCCCGGAGTTGCAGTTCCAACAGGACGCATTGGTGGCGCTCAGCGGTGCGCTGATGGCGCCGCGCCTGGACGGTGACGTGGTGCACCAGGACACCGCGTTCCAGGTGCGCGCCGGGCAAGTGTTGCGCTTTGAATTTCCCAAGGCGGGCGCGCGCACCTACCTGGCGGTGGCGGGCGGCATTGATGTGCCATTGGTGCTCGGCAGTCGCTCGACATACACCCTCGGCGCGCTCGGTGGGTTTCAGGGACGGCGCTTGCAGGCGGGCGATGAACTGCCGATCGGCGATGCCAGTGGGCAGGGGCGTGCGGGCAACAGTTTGCCGATGGCACTGCGTCGCTCAGTCGGCGGCGATGTGACCTTGCGTGTGGTGCCGGGGCTGTATTACGACCGGCTGACTGACGGCGCGAAAAGCAGCTTTTTTGCCGAACCGTGGACGGTGGGCTCCGAGGCGGATCGCATCGGCTATCGCTTCAAGGGCGGTAGCGCGCTGAGTTTTCAGCCGCGTGAGCAGCCATTTGGCGCGGGCTCTGATCCGTCGAATATCGTCGACAGTTGCTACCCCATTGGCTCGATCCAGGTGCCGGCGGGGTTGGAGCCGATTGTGCTGCACAGGGATGCGGTCTCGGGCGGTGGCTACGCGATGATTGGCACGGTGATCAGTGCGGATCTGGATTTGATCGGGCAGATGCAGCCGAACCAGCGGGCGGGGTTTGTGGCGGTGACGCTGGAGGAGGCCTTGGAGGCGCGGCGGATGTACAAGAAGCGGTTGAAGGCCATGGCTGGCCTCTTTACTTCCTGACACACCCTAAAACCCCTGTGGGAGCTGGCTTGCCTGCGATGGCGGCGGGTCAGCTTACCTTACTGTTGGCGGGTACACCGCCATCGCAGGCAAGCCAGCTCCCACCTTTCCAATTGCGTTGGGTCAGAACAGTTTGGTGAACAGCCAGTACAAACTGCCCGACAACAGAATCGCCGCCGGCAACGTTAGCACCCAGGCCATCAGCAAATTGCGGATGGTCTTCATCTGCAACCCTCCGCCATTGGCCACCATGGTCCCGGCCACACCGGACGACAGCACATGGGTGGTCGACACCGGTAACCCGAACATATCCGCTGCGCCAATCGTCAGCATCGCCACGGTCTCGGCCGAGGCGCCTTGGGCATAGGTCAGGTGGGTTTTGCCGATCTTCTCGCCCACCGTCACCACGATGCGCTTCCAGCCAACCATGGTGCCCAGGCCGAGCGCGATGGCCACGGCGATCTTCACCCACAGCGGAATAAAGCGCGTGGAACTGTCGACCTGTTCCTTGAACAGCTTCAATTTGCCTTGGGTGTCGGCGTCGAAGCTGCCGACCTTGTCCTTGTCCATCAGGCGAATGGTTTCGCTGGTCAAGTACATGTCGTTACGCACGTTGCCTACCGCTTCGGCGGGGACTTTGGCCAGAGAGCCGTAGCCTTTGACTTCGTCACCAATCTGGCCTGCCAGGGCGGCGAGGGCGGGTATCAGTTCCGCGGTGGCTTCCTTGGTGCGCACGTAGGTCGACAGGATCGGCCGTGGGTCGCCCGGCAGTGCTTGCGGTGCGCTTTTCATCAAGGCGACCTGGGTCACCTCGGCCACTGCCGCAAACTGCAAGGACTGCTCGGCCGGCATGGTGCGGTTCAGCGCGTAGGCCATTGGCAGGGTGCCGACCAGGATCAGCATGATCAGGCCCATGCCTTTCTGGCCGTCATTTGAACCGTGGGCGAAGGACACGCCGGTGCAGGTGGCGATCAGCATGCCGCGAATCCACCACGGCGGCGGCGTGTCGCCCTTGGGCGCTTTGTACAGCGAGCGGTTTTTCACAAAGGCGCGCAGGGCCAGCAACAGCAAGGCGGCAAACGCGAAGCCGATCAGCGGTGACAGCAGCAGCGCATAACCAATCTTGATCGCCTGGCTCCAATCGACGCCGCTGGTGCCGTCACGCCCGTGCATCAAGGCGTTCGCCACGCCGACGCCGATGATCGAGCCGATCAGGGTGTGCGAAGACGACGCCGGCAGGCCCAGCCACCAGGTGCCGAGGTTCCACAGGATCGCGGCGATCAGCAAGGCGAAGATCATCGCGAAACCGGCCGAGGAGCCCACCTGCAAAATCAGCTCGACCGGCAGCAGGGCAATGATGCCGAACGCCACGGCGCCGCTGGACAGCAGCACGCCGAGGAAGTTGAAAAAGCCCGACCACACCACCGCAAAGTGTGGCGGCAGCGAGTTGGTGTAGATCACCGTCGCCACTGCGTTGGCGGTGTCGTGGAAACCGTTGACGAACTCGAAGCCCAGGGCGATCAACAGCGCCACGCCGAGCAGCAGGAACGGCGTCCAGGTGGTCACCACCGTGCCCAGTTCGTGCATGTCGTGCATCAGGCTGTAGGCGGTAAACAGCAGACCCATGGCGAGCACGGCGAAGAAGATGATCACCGTCACCAGGCCGGGTTTCTTGTCCAGCCGGGGTTTGGGGTCTGCGTGTGAGGCAGTGGTGGAGGCAGTCAGGGAAGGGGTGGCCATGCCGGAGCATCCAGTGTGGGGAGGATGTCGTTGATGATCATTGCAGAATGTTACAGAGATGCTGCGGTAAGTCAGTGTTTAGGGAATTGGGCGTGCCACTGGTCTACAAACCGCCACAAAAGTAATGTCAGAGTGCAATCAATGTGGGAGCTGGCTTGCCTGCGATAGCATCGCCTCGGTGCCTCTGAAAGACCGAGGTGCCTGCATCGCGGGCAAGCCCGGCTCCCACATTTTGACTGTATTGCAGGTCAGTAGTCTTTGCGTTTGCGGAATGCCCAGCGGCCGGCAATCAAGGTGAACGTGGCCACCAACGCCACCAGAATCCAGAAGCCTTCCGGGTCGGTAGAAAGCGGCACGCCCCCCACGTTCATGCCGAAAAAGCCGGCAATGATGTTGATCGGCAACGCCAGCACGGTCACCACCGTAAGGGTGAACAGCGTGCGGTTGCTTTGTTCATTGAGGTTGGCGGCGATCTCTTCCTGCAACAATTTGATCCGCTCGCCCAGGGCCATCAGGTCGTTGATGATCAGCGCAAACTCCTCGGTGGATTTGCGCAATTCCTTCACGTCCTCCTTTTGCAGCCACTGCGGCGGGCGATTGAGCAGGCGCAGCAACGAGCCCGGTTCCAGCGCCAGCAGGCGTTGCAGGCGCACCAGCACCCGGCGCGCAGCACCCAGTTCGGCGCGGTTGGTAGACAGGCGCGAGGACAGCAACTGGTCTTCGATCTGGTCGACGCTGAGGCTGGTCTTGCGCACGATCTGGGTCAGCACCTCGCCCTGGTCGCGCAACAAATGCACCAGCAGCTCCAGCGGCGAGCGAAAGCGTTCACCGGCTTTGACCGACGAGCGCAATTTGTCCACCGAATGCAACGGTTGCAGGCGCGCACTCACCAGCAAGTGGCTGCGGGCGCACACCCACAGCGTGGAAATATCCGAGGAGACCATGCTGCTGAAGTTGAACACCACGTCGTTGACCACCGCCAGCAAGGCCGAGTCAACGTGTTCGATGCGCGTAGAGCGCGAACCTTCGTGCAAGGCTTCGAAAAACTCTTCCGGCAGCGCCAGATGCGTCTGCATCCAGCGCTCGCACGCGGCGTGCGCCAGGTTCAGGTGCAGCCAGAGAAATTCTTCCGGGTTGTGCGGCGCCTGCAAGGCTGCGAGCGCCGTGGCCGAGTCAATCTGCTCGCCCTTTTCGCCGGGTCGAAAACGAAACCCGTAAAGCAGGCCAAACAGATCGGGATCTTGATGGCCGTGGTCGATGCTGTGGTTCATGGAGGCTCGCAGAGAAAGCGCCTGTAGGACGTTTCACAGGTTCGCGTGGGCGAATCATTGCAAGGCTGGATGACGATTTTGTGACGGTTTGAAAACCAGTTCAGCGGGTTTTCAGTGTGAAGGTGAAACGCGTGCCATTTTTTGCGCAGGACGACACCTCAAGCTGCCCGCCGTGGGCATCGGCAATCTGCTTGACGATATACAAACCCAGGCCCAGGCCGGCTTGCGGCGTGTCCTTGACCGGCCGCGAGTAGGGCTGGAAGAGCCGAGGCAAAGCCAGTTCGTCGATCTGGCCGGGGTTCTTCACGGTCAGCGTGAAGTGCTCATGCTCAACCCGCGCCGTGACCTCCACCGGGCCGTCGTGGCTACCATGATGGATGGCGTTGGCCACCAGGTTGGAGAGCAATTGCGCCAGCCGATCGCGGTCGCCGTAGACGCCACGCAGGTCGCCGATATCGGCCTTGATCAAGCGTTGCGGGTTTACGCTTTGCACTTCGAAGACCACATGGCGAAAAGCGTCCTGCAGATCCAGGCAATCATTGAGGTGCAGCGGTATGCCGCTGCCCATGCGCCCGCGAGCGAAATCCAGTACATCTTCGACCAGTTGCGAGGCGCGCCGGCCGCTGGCGAGGATGTGCCGTACGAGCGGGTCGGTCGCCGCGTTGGGGTGTTTGCGCAGCAGCCGCTCGGCACCGAAGTTGATGGCGAACAGCGGGTTGCGCAGGTCATGGCCGAGCACGGCGATGAATTGCTCGCGCAGCTCGGCGGTGCCGCGTTCTTCCTGCAATTGCGCCTGGGTATTCTGCAAGGCCTCCTCGGCTTCGATCTGCAAGGACAGCACCCGGGCGAACGACTCCATGGTCGATTGGATCGTGCTGCTGCGCAGCTGCGCGGGGTTGGGGTCCAACGCGCAAATGGTGCCGAAAAAACGCCCGTCAGTGCGGAACACCGGCACCGAGATATAGCTTTCAAACTGGTACATGCGCGGGGTGTGGTGGTCGTGGTAGCGCGGGTCTTCGCTGGCCTTGTCGATCACCACAGAGGCGTGGGAACCCCGGATTTCGTGACAGATCGTCGTGGACAGGTCCAGCTCGCCACCCACACCGAGGCCGAACTCCAATTGATCGAGTACAGCGCAGGCGGTCCAGGTGTCCTCGGTCACGCGCGCCACGGCGGCAAAACGCAGGCCGGTCATGTCGCTGATGACTTTGAGCATCGCAGGTACGGCACTGATACGGCCAATAGTGGCGATGTCGGCGGCTTTCTGCCCCATGCAGCGGTCTCGATATGGAGGAGGGTGGGCGTTGTGCCCAGGTTAATGAGTGGGATTCTAGCGACCTTGCGCGCTGTAGGTGTAATTTCATTATCCAGGTGGGTACTTTTCCTGCCTCTGGCTTTGCAGCACGCATAAAAAAACCGCGCCACTTAAAAAGTGGCGCGGTTTTTTTGGCGGTTGACTCAAGTGTCTTGCTTGTTTTCCAGCACCGCGCCGGTCTTGGCGTCGAGCTTGACTTCAAAGCGCTTGCCGGCGGTGTCGGTCACGTCAACTTCGTACACCAGCACACCGTTTTTGTGGTCCAGCTCGGTGTCGGTGATGCTGGCGCCGGGGTGAGTGGCCACGGCGGCGGCGTTGAGTTTTTCGAACGGCATGACTGCGCCGGATTTGAGCAGGCCTTCAATGTGATCCGGGCGAACATCCGCCTGGGCCAGGCCGGCAGTCAGGGTCATGGCGGTAGCGGCAAACAGGGCGGTCAGGGTTTTCATGGTGTGTCCTTCGGTGAGCTGTTTAAGTGGCGCCAGATTAACCAGCGCAACTTAATTCATCCTTAATGGCGAACCGACACCTATTGCGGCCTGACGCTTAGTTAGTACCCGTTGTCCTTGAGCAGGTCCTGCACACTCGACGACGGCCAGCGCTTGTAGAACTTCAGCAGTTCGGCGGCGCGGTTGGTGAAGATGCCATCGACGCCGGCGGCCATCACTTTCTCGAAGTCCACGGGCTCATCGACGGTATAGACGTGCACCAGCAAGCCTTTGTCGTGGGTCAGCTTGTTCATTTGCGGCTTCACCAGGTCGGTGTAGCTCTGGTCGCCATGGTTGGTCAGCTCGGCCGATGGGCCGGTGCCGATGGCGCCGAGGCTTTTGGCTTCGTCGACCCATTTTTCAAATTCGGCAGCGTCTTTGGGCTCTTGCTTGGCGTAGTAGGCCGCTTTGGTGGTCTCGCCGGATTCGGCAAATGTTTGCGCGGATTTTGGCTCGATGCTGCCAGGGCCGACCCACAACAGCAGGATTTTCGGGGTGTTGGGCATTTCTTTCTGCAGCTCTTTCAAGCTGTCTTTTTCAAACGTTTGCAGCACGACGCGGCCCTTGCCCTGGCCGACGCCCGTGTTGCTCTTGCCCAGCTTGGAGCCGGCGGAGCTCAACCAGCCCTTGTCCAGCAGCTTGTTTTTCAGGTCGGCTTCGATGCCCGGAAATTGCTTGGGCTCTTTGGTTTCGATGTACAGGCCGGGTTTGTGCTGCGGGTTGCCTTCGGCGATCTTGATGATTTCGTCCAGGCTCTGGATTTTCAGGCCGACGAACGCTGGGCGCGCGCGATCCGGGTAGGCGGCGTTGAACCAGCTGCCAGCGTCCAGGGTGCGCAGCTCGGCCCAGGTGAACTCGTTGGCCGGGGCGTCTTTGCGCTCGGGGAACTTGGTGGCCACGTCGGTGGTGCGCTGCAGGTTATTGTCGTGCAGGGCGAACAGCACGCCATCTTTACTGCGCTGCAGGTCCATTTCCAGGTAGTCGGCGCCCAGGTCGCGCGCGAGCTTGTAGGACGCCGCGGTGGATTCGGGAGCGTCGTAGGAAGCGCCACGGTGCGCAATGACGGCCGGGTAAGGAATGCCTTCGTTTGTTGCCAATTCAGCCGGGCTGATCGGGTCGGCAGCCTGTGCCTGGCCAAGGCCGAGCATCAGAGCGAGCAGCAAGGCGCTCTTGGTAAACGTGACAGGCATATGCGAAGTCCTTTCGTGGAGGTAACTTTGAGAAGGCGTCCTTTTTAACAATTGATTGCGAAAGGCGCTATCACCAAACCGACATTAAGGTGCTCAGGCGCCATTTTTCTGGGTTTTTTTGTGCTGTCTTGCAGTATTCTTGGCCGCAGCTGCCCCGTCAGAGGGCCGTAATTTCTGCCACGCGTGTAAGCCATCTTTCCAGTCCCAGTGGGACTTTTCAGTGAGGTTTACCATGCGCATCACTTCAGAACTCATCTGCCAGGCCGCCGACCAGCTCCACGGTTTTGTCGGCCTGAACCGCAAAACCGGCCAGTACATCGTGCGTTTCAGCGAAGATGCCTTCGGCATGGACGTGGCCGATGACGGCATCATTCCCACTGCTGAATTTGTCTGGCTGCCGGCCGCCGACCACGCCATGACCCTGTCGCGCGAACGCCTGCAGTTGCTGCTGGACCAGAACATCGACGACCGCATCAACATCACCGAGCCGTTGCGCGTGTACATGCGCCGGTAGAAGTCCCGCAGATCAGTGCGTTGCGCAGTTTGGTGAGCTAAGCGCCTGTTGTTTTGCAGGCAATGAAGATCAGAGGTGGGAGCTGGCTTGCCTGCGATGCAGACGACGCGGTCTCTGAGTAAAACCGAGTTGATGCCATCGCAGGCAAGCCAGCTCCCAGAGGGGAACGCATTTCACTTCTGGAAGGTGTAGGCCCGTTCCACCTTGCACACGCGTGTTTGAAACGCCGAATACCAGGTGGCGCGCCCCTGCTCGCGCACTTCACGATGCTCGGCCTGCTGCTTCCAGGCCAGGATCGCCGCCTCGCTTTCCCAGTAGGACACGGTGATGCCCAAGCCGTCCTCGCGCGCCGACTCCCCCCCCAGAAACCCCGGTTGTTCACGCGCCAGTTCCAGCATGCGGGCGGCGGCCTGGCCGTAGCCTTGATCGCCCTCGGTGCGCAATGAGCTGAAAATCACTGCGTAGTAGGGCGTGGCGGGTGTGTTGGCGATCATCGTGACCACTCCAGACAGGCCTTGAGCAGGGCGATCGCCAAGGGTGGCGTGACGTCCTTGAGCGCGGCACGTTCCGGTTGGAACAGCGTGGCGACAAAAAATGGATGGTCGAGCAATTCGATGGCGCGCAGATCGCCGGCCGAGTCGTGGCCGCTGGGAATCAGGTCGCTTTCCAACAGTGCGTTGGCGAACTCGGGGTTGATGCCGTACCGGCAGCGATAACCCTCGTGGATATCCAGCGTGCCGTAGGCCTCGGCGATGCGGGTGTAGGGCGCCAGGCGCACGGTGTCCGTGGCCTCTACCAGTGCGCAACTGAGCGGTGTGATCACCGCACGCTTGGCGTGCGGGGCCAGCTCGCCATGTTCGGCATCCGCCCAACCCAGCACGTTGCGGGCATATTCGAGCACCGCATGTTGAAAACCGCCGCACGTGCCGAGGAAAGGGCGCTTGTGTTCGCGGGCAAACCGGATCGCCCGCAGTGCGCCGTCGGTGTCGCGGTAGGGGCTGGCGGGCACACACCAGAAGCCGTCGAACATATGCAATTGAGTGGTGGGCGTGATCGAGTCCGTGTCGAGCCATTGCACGTGAACGTTCAGGTTCAAGGCGTCGGCCGCCTGTTGCAGCGCCACGGGGATGGCCTGGTGCGCGGTGACGTCGGGGTTGTAGTCGCCGATCAGGGCAAGGTGCAAGGTGCTGGCTTTCATCGTGTACGTCCCATGGCTTGTTGTGTGCTGGTGCCCACTATAGATTGGCGCTCACGCAATCAAAATTGGCGTTCGCCCACATGCTCAATGCAGCCACGCACTATCAAATCGACTATCCCGACCTCTCGCTGATCCTCGCCCTGGTACGCGGCGGCACCTTGGCGCGGGCGGCGGCGCTGTTGCGGGTGGATGTGTCCACGGTGTTCCGTGCGGTGCGTCGGCTGGAGGCCGCCTTGGGCCAGACCCTGTTTGAAAAAAGCCGTGCCGGTTACCTGCCCACCAGTTTGGCCAGCAACCTGGCGCAGCAGGCCGAGCACGCAGAACAGGCGTTGGAGGCGGCGCGCATTGGCGTGGAGCAGGGCGGCGAAGTGATCAGCGGCACCGTGCGCCTGACCTGTACCGACTCAGTGCTGCAAGGTTTGCTGCTGCCGGCGCTGGCGCGGTTCATGCCCGAATACCCGGCGCTGACCCTGGAGTTGAGCACATCGAATGATTTCGCCAACCTCAGCCGCCGCGATGCGGACATTGCCCTGCGCCTGACCAAGACGCCGCCGGAGCACCTTGTCGGTCGATGCCTGGGCACGGTCGCCTATCAAGTGTGTGCCAGTGCCGATTTTGCGCGCCAGCACGCAGGCCGCGAGTTGGCTGAGCTGCCGTGGATCGCCCCGGACGACTTCTTGCCTGATCACCCCACCGTCGCCTGGCGCCGCGAGCATTTGCCGGGCGTGCGTCCCAGCTATCGCTGCAACGGCATGTTGTCGGTCACCGAGTTGGTACGCGCGGGCCTGGGCGTGGCGGCGCTGCCGGATTTTCTCTTGGGCGATGGTTTGCAACCACTGGGGCCGGCGTTGGCCGGGCGGAACACCGCATTGTGGCTGCTGACACGTCCGGATTGCAGGGCGTTGCGTTCGGTGGTCACGTTGTTTGATGAGCTGGGGCGGCATGTGCGGTTGCCATGAACGGCGCCTTTTGTGACTGGCGGGCTTGTTGTGGCAAGTAGGGCTTGTTGTGGCAAGCGGGGCTTGTTGTGGTAAGCGGGTTTCTGTGGCGAGCGGGCTTGCCCCGCGTTGGGGCGCGAAGCGGCCCCAGACAGGCCAACGCGATTCTTCAGGTAAACCGCAGTGTCAGGTTTTGGGGCTGCTGCGCAGCCCAACGCGGGGCAAGCCCGCTCGCCACAACAAGCCGCGCTCGCCACAACAATTGCGCGCGCCATAACTAAGCCAACGGCTTCGCCCTCAGGGTTTGCGCATGAACTGCTCATGCATCTCGCAGGTCAGGGTCTCGATACGCTCGGTCAGTTGCTTGGTCATTTCCGTCAGGCGGGTGTTCTGCTCCAGCAGTTCCAGCAACTGCTTGGTGGTTTGTTCGGCTTGGGCCTGGCGCTCGGTGTTGGCAATGGCCAGCGCTTCGCGGTGCTGGGCATCGGCGTCGGACTGGGCTTTGTCGCGGGCAGCCTGGCGTGTCTGGGCCAGCAGGATCAGCGGCGCGGCATAGGCCGATTGCAGGCTGAAGGCCAGGTTGAGCAGGATGAACGGGTACACGTCAAAGTGGGTGATGCCGGTCATGTTCAGCACTACCCACAAGATCACGATCGCGGTTTGCGCGCCGAGAAAGGTGGGCGTACCAAAGAAGCGCGCGAACGCTTCGGCCTTGAGCGCAAAGGTGTCGTTGCCGAAGGTCGGCGCCAAGTGGGCGTGGCCTCGGTGGAAACGCAGGTGATCGACGGGGGCAGCTTCTGGCTTGTCTGGGGTCATGGCGGGCTCGAATCCTTGGCGTAGAGACTAGTCAGCACTATAGACCCAGCCCCCGGCCAGACACATGAAGATCAGGTCAGTTGTTGCCCCGCTCATTGGCAAACGCGCTCACCGCCTGCACAGCCTCGCCCGTGCCTTCGCGAATCTGCAGGATTACCGTGCCGGCCTGGTTGGCCAACTCCACACCTTGAGCGGCGCGGTCGCGTGTCCCTTCCATGCTGTCGATGGCTTGGCGGGTTTCCTCCTGGATCATCGCGATCATGCTGGAAATTTCCGCCGTCGAGCCGCTGGTACGTGCCGCCAGTTGCCGCACTTCATCGGCCACCACGGCAAAACCACGGCCTTGTTCGCCAGCGCGCGCCGCTTCGATGGCGGCGTTGAGGGCCAGCAGGTTGGTCTGGTCGGCGATGCCGCGGATGGTGTTGACGATGGCCGTTATCTGCTGCGAACGCTCGCCCAGTTTGGCGATCAGTTGCGAGGAGCCATCGATGTCGGCAGCAATTTCGCGCATGCCGCTGGCGGTTTGCTGGATCACATCAGCGCCCTTTTCGGCGATATCCCGAGTGCTCAGCGAGATGTGATAAGCCTGGGCAGCGCTGGCGGCGTCGGCGGCATGCTGTTGCACTCTGGCGGTGATGTCGGAGGCGAACTTCACCACTTTGCACAGGCGCCCGCTGGCGTCGTACACCGGGTTGTAGTTGGCCTCCAGCCACACCGTCTGGCCGTTTTTGTCGATGCGTTCAAACTGGCCGTTGAACAGTTCGCCCTGGTTCAAGCGCTTCCAGAACTCACTGTACGTCGAGCTGTTGGCCAGGTCCGGCTTGCAGAACAGGCGGTGATGCTTGCCCTGAATCTGCGCCAGGCTGTAGCCCATGCGCTGCAGGAAATTTGCATTGGCGGTAATGATGGTGCCGTCGAGGTTGAATTCGATCACCGCCATGGCCCGGTCGATGGCCCCCAACTTGGCGTTGGCTTCGCTTTCGGCCTCCAGACGCGGGGTGACGTCCATGGCGTATTTCACCACTTTGATGACCTGGCCCGTGTGATCGCGCACCGGGTTGTAGCTGGCTTCCAGCCATACCGATTGGCCGTCGCCGCCGACGCGCTCAAAGGTGCCCGACTGAAATTGGCCATTACGCAGTTGCGTCCACAACTGATTGTACTCGGCACTGCGCGTGAACGCGGGGGTGCAGAACATCCGGTGGGGCTGGCCCGCGATCTGTTCGGCGCGGTAGCTCATGGTCTTGAGGAAATTCTCATTGGCCCGCAGGACGGTGCCTTGCAGATCGAATTCGATCACCGCCATGGAGCGCTCGATGGCATCCAGCAAGCTGGCTTGTTGAGCATTGGTGTGTTGCAGGGTGCTGATGGTTTTTTTGTGGGCGTTGAATAGCATGTTCGAGAGCTCGGGGAAGCACGCGTCAGAGGTATCCATGAATATGCGCCTGCCCCCGTACGGCACCAGGCCTTACGGTTGACTTGCTCATTGTCAGCTTCCTTGTGCCGACAGAGGGGGGTTGAACAACGGGTTCAGAGTGATCGGCCGGCCAAGAAGTTCGCCTTCAGGGCGGGAACGTCATTGAGTAGGCGACCAATGGTGGCATTATGCTTCTGCGGCAGTGTGTCTGAAGAGAATTCAGACGAGGTGTCGTAGGACGACTTAAGCGGAGTGGGCGACGACGTAGTGGCTGACATTCACCCGGTTGCGACCGGAGTCCTTGGCGACATAGAGCGCGCGATCCGCGGCGTTGAGCCACATTGCCGCATCGCTGAAGACGGGTTGGAAGTCTGCCAGACCAATGCTCAGGCTCACGCGCAACTCCGGGATCTGCGAATTGCGATAGTTACTAAAAGTTTCTCGCATGTGTTCCATGACCAGCGCAGCTTCTTCCAGTGACATTTGCGGAAGAATCACACAGAACTCATCGCCGCCGTAACGGCCGGCCAAGTCGTTTTCCCTCAGGTGTTGACGCAACTCCTGACTCAACTGGCGCAACACCTGATCACCGACGATATGGCCATAGGTGTCGTTGATCTGTTTGAAATGGTCGATATCGATCAAGGCAATGGTGGCGTGGCTGTGTTGCTGCTGGCATTTGTGGAACTTGAGATTGAGTAGGTCTTTCCATGAGCCATGATTGAGCAGGCCGGTGAGGCTGTCGACACGGCTGAGGGCGCTGAGGGCGCGTTTGTGTTCCGAGAGTTTGATTGCCAACTGATAGCAGACCATGCCGATCGCCATCGGATAAAGCGTCAGCATCGGCAGGCAGGTATACACCTGGGCAAGGCTGACGTTGGGATTGAACTTGATCCCCAACAGCGCCCACGCCACGCCGATACCGCCCGCCTGTGCCACCAGCCCGCGCAGAAACAGGCGCTTGCCCCCGGCCGCGACGTTGTTCATGGTCATCATCGACAGGATGGTCACGGTCGTCAGCGGTGTGAATTGCGTGGCCGCCGCCCAGAAACCGCCGAGCAGCGAGTCATAGAGCAAGTTGCGTTGTTCGGCCTGATAGGGAAATTGCGAGCGCGTGGAGAGCTGGTACGCCACATGGGCCCAGGCATAACCGTTGAATATCAGCAAGGCCCATACCCAGCCCGGCATCGCCAACGGGTAAAGGGCGCCGATAACGCTGATACAACCGATACCCAGGCCGATAATCCTTGGCTTGTAGATACGCCTGGCAAATGACAGCCCTTTGCCTCGTCTGTTTTCCATAGTGTTCCGGGTCAGCTCTTTTTTGCAGATGCGACAGCGTGCGTCAGCGGCGGGAACCGTTGATCGGATAATAGGTGTGAATATTGTCAGTTATTCGCGTGGGAATAATCAGTGTCCTTCCAAGCCATTTGCGTAGCACACCGGGTGAATGCGCTAAAAACGACCTGGAATGTCGCTCATGCAACAGGCTTTATTGCGAAGGGGCAGGGCTGACTTCGTAGCCGGCCAGGAACAGGTCGATGGCCGATTCGATAACGCTGGCCTGGCTGGCAGCGTCCAGAGTAGGTTGGCCCAGCGTAATTTGCGGCCAGAAGGCGAACGCCTTGAGCAGGCTCTGGATCTGATGGGCCGCAAAGGCCGGGTCGGTGCAGGCCAGGCGGCCATCTTCCTGGGCCGCGCGTACCCACTGGGTGAAGCCTTCCTCGCGCTTGCTCAAGCGGTTGACCATGTCTTGCGCGCGTTCTGGCGAATGAATGGTGGCGGCGATCGCGACGCGGGCCAGGTCGAGGAAGTTGGCGTCCGACATCATCTGCATCTTCGCCTGCAGCAAACCGCGCAATTGCTCGCGCAGGGGGCGGTCACTGGCGTAGCTGGCGTCCAGTTGGGCGACACTGCTGGCCCACAACTGGTGCAGGATTTCTGCAAACAACTCTTCTTTGCTGGGAAAGTGGTTGTAGACCGTGCGCTTGGAGACACCGGCGGTGGCGGCGATTTTGTCCATGCTGGTGACCTCGAACCCGTTAGCCCGAAACTCGGTGATGGCCGCTGCCACGATGGCTTCGCGTTTGCGGTCGGTGAGGCGTTGGGGAGCAGTCATGGAATGCGTTCGGCTCTTGGATGAAATTACACTCGGTAGTTTACTTGCTCCGGGTTTTGTTGCAATGTAGAAACTACACTGTGCAGTGTAATTTATGAGCGGACCCCAGGAGTCACTCTGTAATGGCCACGATTTCAAGCCGTCTCGACCCTTCGCCTGAAGCACTCAAGCCTGCCGAGCAGGAGCAAGGGCATTTCACCAACGATGCCCCAGTGCAGCACGGTGGCTTTGGCAAGACGTTGCGGATTTTCTGGAACATGCTTTTCAACAAGCCGCGCAGCACGCGCCCTGTGGGCAAGATCCCGGTGCAACCGCTGACACGCGAGCAGCTGTTGGCCGCTCCCGATCACAGCGTGTTCCGTCTGGGGCATTCCACCGTGTTGCTGAAAATGCGCGGTAAGTTCTGGCTCACCGACCCGGTGTTTGCCGAGCGTGCCTCACCGTTCAGTTGGGCCGGGCCCAAGCGCTTCCATCAGCCGCCCATCAGCCTTGAAGACTTGCCGCCGCTGGAAGCGGTGATTCTTTCGCACAATCACTATGACCACCTGGACCATAAGGCCGTGGTCCAGCTGGCCGACAAAACCCGCTACTTTCTCGCCCCACTGGGTGTGGGCGACACCCTGGTGAAATGGGGTGTGGACGCCAGCAAAGTCAGGCAACTGGATTGGTGGCAAGGCACCGAGGTCGATGGCATTCGCTTTATCGCCACGCCGGCCCAGCACTTTTCCGGCCGCGGTCTGTTTGACGGCAACCAGACCCTGTGGTGTTCCTGGGTGATGATCGACGGTGCGCGGCGGGTGTTTTTCAGTGGCGACACGGGTTATTTCGACGGTTTCAAACGCATCGGCGAACAATACGGCCCGTTTGATCTCACGCTGATGGAAACAGGTGCTTACAACGTCGACTGGCCCCATGTGCACATGCAGCCGGAGCAAACCTTGCAGGCGCATATCGACCTTAAAGGCCGTTGGTTGCTGCCGATTCACAACGGCACGTTCGACCTGGCGTTCCATGCCTGGCACGAGCCGTTCGACCGCATCATGGCCCTGGCCTGGGAGCGCAACGTTTCGATTACCACGCCGGCGATGGGGCAAGCGTTCAATCTGAACCAGCCTGAGCGTGGGCATGCGTGGTGGTTGGACGTGGAAACGCAAGGTGCGAAAGAGCACGCTACGGGCTGAAGTTTGGGGCCGTAGGAAAATGAGTTTTCAGGGTATTTCAGCCCTGCGACAACCCTTCGATGAGAGTGCGATGATCCCGCACGGTCATTGTCGGGGTGCAGGTTCTGATGGAAAAAAACTGTAGGGAGCATTGGCGGCTGGGCCTGCCTTGTCGGCTTGGGCCTTCCTTGCCTGAAGCGGGTGAAGCGGGCGGCGCGAACGCTGCGCCGGCCCAGGCCCACACCGATAAAGCCAGCCTGGGCGGTATCGTCTTCAGCGCTGACCCTCCAAAGGGCTTCGCACTCATTCCCGGTTACAACGCCGTGGCCCCGCTGCTAAAACCCGAGCGGGACCCTGCGCTGTCACTCGTCGCCTTGAGTGGTATCGAGCCCACAGGGCCTGTGATGGTTGAAGTGCCTCTGGTACGCAATAACAGCACCTTTACCGCTGCCAAGGTGCTCGCAGGGTGGCGCATCGGGTTCGCTGACCGGTATGTGCACGGGGCCCATTACGAAGCCATTGAACACAGCGCAGCCTTGCGCCGAGCGTTCGACGTCCTGCAACAGGCCGGTGCGCAATTGGTACCGGTAGATGCACGACGTGCAGGCCACTGCCTTCACTTCTCTTTGCAGACGCGTGAAATCGACGATCTGGTGACCAGGCATCGTCTTGATGCCTTGGTGTCTGACGATCAATGTGCGGCGTTTCATAGTGCGTGCATAATCGGGTATCCCGCCGTTTGCGAGCCGTTGGCAGAGGGCACGAAGCTTTGGTTTTATGGCGCTCGAGGGTCTCGCGATGCTTTGCACGCGTTGCTGCGTGCCTATCGACAGATCAGCGCCGGCGGCCCAGGCGGCCACTGACCTGGGCTTTAGTCCATTCGCTGACTACACGCCGTAACGTGGGGCCGGGCTGCTGTGTGACAGGTTTGGCCCCAAGGCCAGGCGCGCGGTTTCGTAAGCGTCCCAATCCAGGCTGTCAGGCAGTGACGGGATGGTGACCTTCTCACCTTGTGCGAGCCCTGCCAATGCGGCGTCCACCAGGTTTTGCGCGGTCATGACCATTGTCTCGGGCAGGTTGCTCACCGGCAGGCCGGCAACGTCCCAGAACTCGGTGGCGGTGGCACCGGGCAACACCACTTGAACCCGTACACCCTTGTCGCTCAGCTCATGCTCGAGTGATTCGGAAAACGCTTGCACAAACGCTTTGGTGCCCCCGTAAACACCATTCAGCAACTTGGGTGCGACCGCCACGATCGAGCCGATGTTGATCAGGGTGCCGCGACCCTGGGCAGCAAAGTTGGTTGCTGCGGCTTTGGCCAGGCGGGTCAGGGCCAGCACATTGAGCAGGATCATTGCCTCCATCTTGTCCGCATCGCTGTCGAGCAAGGGCGCGGTGGCACCGATGCCGGCGTTGTTCACCAACAGGCTGATGCGGCTGTCGTCGTGCAGGATCTGTTCGATACGGGCCAGATCGGCCGGCAGGTTCAGGTCGGCCACCACCACTTGGATATCCCGTTGGGTATCGGCGTTGAGCTGAGTCGCCAGCCGCTCCAGTCGGTGCTGGTTACGCGCAACCAATATCAGATCGTAACCCTGGCGAGCCAGACGATCGGCGTAGGTGGCGCCAATGCCCGAAGAAGCGCCGGTGATCAGCGCATAACCTTTGGATTGAGTCATTGCAGTTGCTCCAGGAGGGCCAAGGAAGGAGGGCCTTGTTGCAACCAAGATTATGGGTGTAATGTCATGGCTGCAATGTCGTATATCCCTCCTTTAGAGACATGAGGTTTGGCCATGGTGTCTGTCGGTATTTTGCTGTTTCCGGGTTTTCAGATGCTCAGCCTGAGCACCAGTACGGTGTTTGAATTCGCCAATCTGGAAGTGGAACAGCCGTTCTATCGGGTAGACCTGGTATCCGAGGAGGGCGGGCCGGTCAAAAGCTCCATGGGTTTTGCCATTGATACGGTGCCCTTTGGTCCGTACGACACGGTGTTGGTAGTGGGCGATAACGAAGTGCTCGACGCCACGCCTGGCCTGCTCAGCTACTTGCAGCACGCAGTGGTGAAGTCGCGTCGTGTGACTTCTGCCTGCACCGGCTCTTTCCACCTGGCGGCGGCCGGGCTGCTGGAAGGCCGCAAGGCAACCACTCACTGGTACCACGCCCGCGCCTTTCGTCAGGCGTATCCCACTGTGAGGCTTGAAGAAGACCGCATCTTCACTGTCGACGGTCCACTCTGGACTTCTGCCGGCATGACCGCCTGCCTCGACCTGGCCCTGGCACTTGTCGAAAACGACCTGGGTGCAGAGGTGTCCCGCGAGGTTGCGCGCAAGTTGGTGATCTACCATCGCCGCGCGGGTGGCCAGTCGCAATTTTCCGCACTGCTGGACATCGATCCCAAGTCCGACCGCGTGCAAACCGCCCTGGTCTACGCCCGCCAGCATTTGCAGGAAGAGCTTTCGGTTGAACGGCTGGCCGACGTCGCGCACCTTAGTCCGCGCCAGTTCAGCCGTCTGTTTCGCAGCGAAACCGGCCACACCCCGGCCAAGGCGATCGAACGCCTGCGCATTGAAGCGGCGCGCCTGATGCTTGAATCCGGCGACCACCCCATCGACATCATTGCCCGCGACACCGGTTTCGGTGACCCGGAGCGCATGCGTCGCGCCTTCCTGCGTGCCTTCGGCCAGCCGCCACAAATGATGCGCCGCGCGCTGCAATTGCAGGCCTGATGCCCCAACGGCTTACACTCAAGTTAAGGGGGCAAGTCATGCGCTATAAAATTCACATCCTCGGCGCTGCAGGCGCAGGCACTACGACCTTGGGCAAAGCCTTGGCCGAACGCTTGGATGTGGTTTATTTCGACTCCGACGACTTCTTCTGGCAGCAAACTCCGGAACCGTTCACCGTCGCTCGGTTACGGGATGAACGCACGCGTCTGTTACAGGAACAAAGTGCCGGCCTCGAAGGCTGGGTGCTGTCCGGCTCAGTGTGCGGATGGGGCGATGCCATGATCCCGCAGTTCACCCATGTGGTGTTCCTGCGTGTAGACCCGCAGGTTCGCCTGCACCGCCTGCGGCTGCGCGAAGAGCAGCGCTATGGTGACCGGATTCTGGAGGGCGGCAGCCGCCATGAAAACAGCGTCGCGTTTCTCGCCTGGGCTGCTCGTTACGATGATGGTAACCACAGCCTACGAAGCCTGCGTCGGCATGAAAGCTGGCTGAAGCCACTGACCTGCCCGGTGATCCGGCTGGACGCTACGCACCATTCGGTTGAGGCGCTGGTGAATCAATTGATGCCGCTGTTGAGCCCATCAAGCGCGAAATGATGCCTTGTGCCGCGGGCTCGGCCGGGGCCTTGTCGAACTTGCGCGCACTCATGCCCCAACCCGGCGCAAACCCGGGAAAAACACCAGCCCCTCGGCTTCCAGCCGAAAGGCCAATACCAGGCGGGTTTCATCATCTACATCGCCCTGGCTTTCAAAGCGTTGCACCGTTTCAACCGCCAGCCCGGTTTGTCGGGCCAGTTCTTCTCGGCTCCAACCGAGCATCGCGCGGGCCTGCACGCTGTGCTTGGCGGTGAATTGGTGCAGGACGATCTGCTGTTCTACGAAAGAGCTCATTGCCAGAGAGGACATGGGGGGTTCTCCAGGTTCGACGGGGGAAGGCAAACTATACTGTGTTTTTGTACAGTTGTTTTGACCGCTCATCAACTGGATTTTTTTAATGGCGTTTCAGTCGCGCTTTATTCCACGCCCGGCGCTTCTCGAATGATCAAGTGATCCAGGTTCTCGATATTCGCGCTGAAAACCCCGAATGTCTGCTCGGGGTTTTTCTTGCTTGGCACCTGTTTCAATTGCGGCGTGACCCCATAAAAGAAGCAGTACAGCGCCTTTTTACTGTCTGCCGCCGCCTTGATCTGTTCCAGGAACGCCGTGCGCTTGCGGTAGTTTTCGATGAGTTTTTTGCTCAGGTAGACGTTGACCGAGTAGGGCTTCTTGTCGAGCCACACTTTCTTTTCGAAATCGATGCGAAAGCTGGCGGTGTAGTCCTTGATCTGCTTGATTTTGCCCAGTAGATCAGGCCGTTGTTGTCCTGCAGGTACTCGATCTTCTTGAAAAACGTCCAGTAGGTTGCCGTGTGATCGCCGATCTTCAGCGGCATGCTCTTAAGCTTGTCTTTATCGTCGATATTCGACACATAGCATTCCACCGGGTGGGCGAACACGCTGGTTTTGTCTGGGGTAGAGTCGCTGGCGCTGTGGGACGAACCGCTACGAGCAGACGCAACCTTCGTGGGGTCGTGTGGGATGCCGGCTTCGGAGCCGGTCACGGCAGGCTTGCGCTCGTACTGGCGTCGCGTCAGTACCCATTCCGATGGGAAATTATCCTCGCGCTCGTCATCGGTTTCGCCGGTCGCAGTCTTGTGCGTGCTGGCGTAGCGGCAGCCGTCAATGTGCTGGGTACTGGCCTTGTTCTTGAAGTGCGGTATGCGCTGATAGTTCACGTTTTTTGCGTTGAAGGTGCTGAGCGCATTGCCCGCATCGAACGACGCGCGGCATTCGTCGTTGGGGCACAGGAAGCTGTCCTTGTCGGAGTCGAAAGGGCTGGTTTCGTCGAAATTCAGGTCTCGTACGTCGTAGATCGACAGTTTGTCATCGAGACTCAGGCTGTAGGCCGTGTCGAATTTCATGGGGCTCGGGTCCGTGAGATGAGTGGCTGGATATTACGCAAATAGAAGCCGCTACGCAGAGCAAAAAATGTGGGAGCTGGCTTGCCTGCGAAAGCGGTGTGTCAGGTTACGGATAGGCAAGCTGGCCCACCGTTATCGCAGGCAAGCCAGCTCCCACATTAGATAGGCGGTGTACCGGCTACACGCCGTCCACTCAGGAAACACAAGGTGCCGCCTAATGCGGTCAATGCGCCGAGGGCATAGAACATGCTGACCGGCGCCGCATTGATCAGCAGGTATCCGCAAATGACCGGGCTCATCGCCCCGCCAAACGCCGCCAGGTTTTGCGCACCGTAATAACTGCCGCGCAGCGCATCCGGGGCGATGGTGTCGATGAACAGGAATTCCGAGGGGTAAATGATCATCTCGCCCAAGGTGAACACGAACATCGCCAGGCACCAGGTCACCAGGCTGTCCGCCAGACTGAAACCGATCAGCCCGACAATGAACAACAACGTGCCCAGCACAATCCAGTAGCGCAGCTGTTCACGTTTGAGAAAGCGGCCGATCTGGTACTGCATCAAAATCACGGTGATGGCGTTGCAGGCCAGCACCGCCGACAGAATCTTCAGCGCCTCGGCGGGCTTGTAGGCCACCAGCAGAAACTGTGACAGATAAAGCGTATAGCGCCCGTGGACTATGGTGCTCAACAGGCTGCCGCTGGTGAACAGGATCAGCGTGCGGTCGCTGCGTAGCGTGCGCAGGGTCGTGAGAAAACTCAGGGGTTTGTTGCTGTTGTCGAGCTGGGTCGGCGCAATGCCGATCATCAGGAACACACTGCCCAAGGCGATGGCACTGGCGATCAGGAACGGCGCCCAGGGGATCTGCCCGGCGATCACCACGCCCACCATCGGGCCGGTGGCATAGCCGACGTTGGTCAGGGTGTAGCGCAGGGAAAATACTTTGGCGCGGTCGCCCACCGGCAGGTTTTCGCTGATGATGGCCTTGGAGCCGATCAGGAACAGTGCCGACGCGGCTTCAGTAATCACCAGGGTCAGGGTGGTGAGGTAGAGGTTGCTGGCAAAGGTCAGCAACAAAAATCCGATGGCGCTGGAAAGCATGGCCAGGATCAACAGCTTGCGCTTTTCCAGGCGGTCAATGACGTAGCCGCCATAGAGGCCGAGCAACGTGGCGATGAACACGGCGATGCCCATCAGCAAGCCGATGTCCTGCTGGTTGAGGCCCAGGCGCGTGCTCAGCCAAAGGGCCAGCAGCGGACTGGTCATGGCGCGGCTGACGACGATGGTCACCGAGCAGATCATCAGGCGGCGGATTACCAGGGAGTAGGTGGCCACGGTGGGGCGGATGTCCTTATTATTTTTCCAATACAACACAATTCAAATGTGGGAGCGGGCTTGCTCGCGAATGCGATGTGTCAGTGACAAATTTACCGACTGATCCACCGCATTCGCGAGCAAGCCCGCTCCCACATTTAGATCAAGTTACTGCCCGGCATTGATGCTGATTTTTTCAACCGCACCCTGTTCCAGATCCCACTTCTTCAGGATCTTGCCGTACGTCCCATCATCAATCATGCCCTGCAACGCCTCACTGATCGCCGTGACCAGCTCGGTGTTGCTCTTCTCAATCCCCAGCCCCGTGAACTGCTTGGAAATCGCCAGGCCCACCGGCTTGTACTTGCCCTTGTCCAGCGACATCAAATAAGGAATCGTCTCGCTGCCCTGCATCGCCGCGTCCAAACGGTTCTGCTGCAACTGCGCACGCGCATCCGCAGAGCCTTCAGTGCCGATCACCACGACCGCTGGCTTACCCGCCGCTTCGCAGTTTTCCTTGCTCCACGCGGCAATTTCCGACGGCCAGGTGGTACGGCGACTGGTGCCGACTTTTTTACCGCACAGGTCAGTCAATTCCTTGAGGTCTTCACGCTTGGCCAGGGTGTACAGCTGCGGGCCGCTGGTGAAGTAGTCGATGAAGGTCACGGCCTTCTGGCGCTCGGCGGTGTCACTCATGCCTGACAGTACGATGTCGACGCGCTTGGTGGTCAGGCCGCTGAGCATCTGCTCGAAGCCGGTCTCCTGCCACTTGATCTTCACGCCCAGGCGCTCGGCCAGGGCGTTGCCCAGGTCGAAGTCAAGGCCGGTGAGTTTGTTGGTGGCGGTGTCCTTGAAATCCATCGGCGGGTAGTTCGGCACGATGGCCGCGCTGATCTCACCCTTGTCCTTGATTGCCGCCGGCAATGCCGCGAATACACACGAGGAGGCCATCAGGCCTGCGAGCAACGTTGGGATAAACAATTTTTTCATGGGGGCGTTCTCGTTAGTTTTTTAGTTAAGTGCGAACGGCAGAAATAAAGCTTTGGGTACGCGGGTTTTGTGGGCTTATTAGAATTTCTTCAGGGCTGCCGGCTTCCACAATCTGGCCGGCGTCCATAAACACCATGCGGTTGGAGACTTCGCGGGCGAAGCCCAACTCATGGGTGACCACGATCATGGTCATGCCGGTGGTGGCCAAATCGCGCATCACCGACAGCACTTCGCCTACAAGCTCCGGGTCGAGGGCTGACGTGGGCTCGTCAAACAACATCAACTTGGGGCGCATCGCCAGCGCGCGGGCAATGGCCACACGCTGTTGCTGGCCGCCGGACAATTCCACCGGGTAGGCATTGCGCTTGTCCGCCAGGCCGACGCGGGCCAGCAATTCCAGCGCGTCTTCGATGGCTTCCTTGGGCGAGCGCTTGAGCACCTGCACCGGGCCTTCGATGATGTTTTGCAACACGGTCATGTGCGGGAACAGATTGAAGCGCTGGAACACCATGCCGGTCGCCAGGCGCTGGCGGGCAATCTGCGATTCATTCATCTCGTGCAGCTTGTTGCCGACGACGCGGTAACCGACCAGTTCGCCGTCGACCCACAGGCCACCCTTGTCGATCTTTTCCAGCTGGTTGACGCAGCGCAGCAACGTGCTTTTACCCGAGCCGGACGGGCCGATGATGCACATGACTTCGCCTTGCTCGACCTCGATATTGATGTCGCGCAGCGCGTGATACTCGTCGTAATACTTGTTCAGGTTGACGGCCTTGACGATGCTTCTCATGGGGCAAATCTCCTCAACCCAGACTTACGAACGCTTGCCGGCGCCGCGGGCAAAACGACGCTCGAGGCGGCTTTGACCAAATGAAAGAACAGTCACCACCGCCAGGTACCAGATGCCGGCCACAATCAGCAGCTCCATGACGCGGGCGTTGGCGTAGTAGATGTTTTGCGCGTTGTGCAGCAGCTCCGAATACTGGATCACGCTGGCCAGGCTGGTCATTTTCACCATGCTGATGAACTCGTTGCCTACAGGCGGAATGATCACTCGCATCGCCTGCGGCAGAATCACCCTACGCAGCGCTTGCAGGCTTGGCATGCCGATGGACTTGGCGGCTTCGTACTGGCCAGTGTCGACCGACAGCAAGCCGGCGCGCACCACTTCGGCGGTGTAGGCGCCCTGGTTGATGCTGAGGCCGAGCAGCGCGGCCACGAATGGCGTCATCAGGTCGACGGTGTCGATGCTGAACAGGCCGGGTATGGCGATCACCGGGAAAATCAGCGCCAGGTTGAACCACAGCAACAGCTGCAGAATCAGCGGCGTACCGCGAAACAGCCAGGTGTAAGTGATGGCCACGTAGCGCAGGATCGGGTTGGCCGACATGCGCATGATCGCCGTGATCACGCCGATGACCACGCCCAGCGCCATTGCCAGAATCGACATGACGATGGTGTTCACCAGGCCCCACAGAATGGCCTCAGACGTCAGGAACTGCCCGATGTAGGACCATTCGATCTGGCCATTGGCAAAGGCGCGCAACAACGCGGCCAATGCGATCACGATCAACGTGGCAAAAAACATCCGCCCGTAATAACGACGCGGTACGTGCTCGTACTGCGTGATATCGAACTGGTTCTCGGACAACTTGCGCTCAGCTTCCAAGCGCTCTGCCGGGGTTTGGTTCATGGTGCTACTCCACTGCTGTACTCGATCCAACTGTTAAAACACGGTTCAAATGTGGGAGCTGGCTTGCCTGCGAAAACGCCAGCAAACTCACCACAAAGGCCTAGGTTTAAATCCGAAACCCCTGATAACTCTCAGCCCATGTCTGCTGCTCAGCCAAGGCAGTCTTCAACCGCTCAATCTGTTCCCGAACCCGCTCCGGCGCCGTCCCACCCCAACCACTGCGCGCCGCAATCGCAGCTTCCAGGGTCAAGCAGTCCCGCACCTCCGGCAGCAGCCGGGCATCCACCTCTGCCAACATCGCCGGTGAGGCTTCCCACAACTCAATCTCGTGTTTCTCACAGGCTTGCACCAAGGCGCCGGTAATCTCATGCGCCTCCTTGAACGGCACACCGCGCGTGGCCAACCAATCCGCCACCTCAGTCGCCAAGGTGAAGCCCATCGGCGCCTGACGCCGCAGCTCTTCAACTTGCACCTTCATCGTCGCAACCATCCCGGCCATCGCTGGCAGCACCAGCAACAAGGTGTCCACACTGTCCAACACACTGTGCTTGTCTTCACTCAAATCGCGGTTGTACGACAGCGGCAACGACTTGAGCGTCGACATCAACCCGGTCAGGTTGCCAATCAAGCGCCCGGCCTTGCCCCGCGCCAGTTCGGCAATGTCCGGGTTCTTTTTCTGCGGCATGATCGAGCTGCCGGTGGCGTAGGCATCGTCCAGCACCACCCAGCGAAACTGGCGCGACGACCACAGGCAAAACTCCTCCGACAGCCGCGAAATATTCACCCCGAGCATGCCCGCCACAAACAGGAACTCCGCCACATGGTCACGGCTGGCGACGGCGTCGATCGAGTTTTCGCACGGCCCGGTGTAGCCCATTTCCTTGGCCGAATGCTCTGGCTGGCGCGCAATCGCCGAGCCTGCCATGGCCGCAGCACCCAACGGTGACAACGCGGTGCGCGCATCCCAATCCACCAGGCGCTGCACATCGCGCAACATCGACTGCGCGTGCGCCAACAAGTGATGGGCAAACACAATCGGTTGCGCCTGCTGCAAGTGCGTGAAGCCCGGGCAGATGCTTTCGACATGCTGCTCAGCCTGCTCCACCAACGCCTGCTGCAAACCCAACACCTCAGTGGTGATGATGCGCGCATGGTCGCGTAGGAAAAGGCGCAGATCATTGGCGGTCTGATCGTTACGCGAACGCCCGGCGCGCAACTTGCCGCCCAAGGCGCCCAGGCGCTCGGTCAATACGCGTTCGATGAAGGTGTGCACGTCCTCGTCATCCAGGGTTGGATGCAGGCGCCCGGCGGCGAAGTCCTCACCGATACGGTCCAGGGCTTCGAGGGTGCGCAGGGTCTCGGAGTCATCCAGCAAACCGGCGCGTTGCAACTCCCGGGCATGGGCACGGGAGCCGGCCAGGTCGTAGGGCGTCAGGCGAAAATAGCGCTCAGGGCAACGCGACAACGCGGCCAATGCAGCAGACGGGCCGGTCTTGAAACGAGCACCCCAAAGGCGGTCGGTGGGCTGGGACATCGGTATTCCTCACGCTTGTTTTTAGAAGAGTCGGAGACAGTAAAAAACTAAAAAGACCTGATCGTAGTGTCAGGTTTTTACGGGTGTTAAATCAGCCTCTGTGTGCTGTTCAACCCGCTATATTCAAGGTTGCCAAGGGCGGATGTTTACGGCCATTATCGCCGCCTGGCTATGTTCAAGGATTGGGTTGAAGCCTGTTGAATATGGCACTTGAGGTCAACGCGTATTATGGAAACCCCACTTTCCACTTCTGGAAACATGCCGCCAAAACCCGGCACACGACCGCCCCTGCAACTGAGCGGGCTGGATTTCAAATTGCTGCGCGTGTTCATGGCGGTGGTCGAAGCAGGCGGCTTCAGCGCCGCGCAAAACGAGCTGAACGTGGGCCTGGCGGCCATCAGCAAACAGATCTCCGACCTTGAAATTCGCATCGGCATGCGCCTGTGTACAAGGGGCCGGGAAGGCTTTGGCCTGACCGAAGAAGGCAAGTTGGTGTATCAGGCTTCCATCGAGTTATTTACCTCGGTGGACAGTTTCAGAGACAAGCTTAGTTCGGCGCAAAATGAACTGATCGGCGACCTAAGTGTGGGCGTTATTGATAACACCGTCTCCGACGTTAATTCGCCGCTAATTACCGCATTAGGGAAATTACACAGCGAATCGCCAAAAATTAGATTGCGCCTACATGCCTCGCAACTGGACGAAGTTGAGCGCGGCGTGGTGGAAGGGCGGCTGATCGTCGGCATCGTGCCGGTTTACCAACGCCGCGAAGAGTTCGACTACTTCCCGTTGTACGAAGAAAAAGCCCACGCCTACTGCGCCGTAGGACACCCACTGTTCAACGCGAGCGACATTACGCCAGACGTGCTGCGCCAATACGAAGTGGTCAACCACCGGTATGCAATCCATCGCGACAAAGCCAACTTCGTCACCTACGACAGCCAGTCCGCCTCGGCCTCACAGGTTGAAGCCGTCTCCATCCTGATCCTCACCGGCCGCTTCTTAGGCTTCCTGCCCGAACACTACGCCACGCCACTGGTCAGGGAAGGGCGCCTGCGCGCACTGTGCCCGGAGCAGGTTCACCTAAGCACCGCCTTCAACCTGATCCTGCGCCACAACGCCCCGCGCAGCCCAATGGTAAAAGCCTTCGCCACAGCCCTGGGCGTAGACCTCAAAGCCGCAACATAACCCTGCCGAGCACCGATCAACAGGCCAACAAAGCCCAAATGTGGGAGCTCTCGAGCCCCAGCGAGGCAGCGAAGGGATCGACTCGGTCGGCTGCCGACCCCGCTATTTGTATCGACCCCCAGCACCCCATGCTAGTGCGCTGTCTGGCCTGCACCGATCAAAATGTGGGAGCTCTCGAGCCCAGCGAGGCAGCGATGGGATCACCTCGGTCCACCCGCCGACCCCATCCACCCGCATCACCGCTGCAACTTGCCCTGCTTTTTCTTCGAATGAAAATGCCGAAAATGCGCATCCTGCGCCGCCGCCAACAACTCCCGATCCCCGCGGGTATCGCCCCAGGCCCTGAGCCGATAATCGCCCAAATCCCCATACACCGCCTCAAGCCGCAGCACCTTATTCTCACAGCGGCAATTATTCCCCGTGAGCTTGCCCGTCAACACCCCGTCGACCACCTCAAGCTCAGTGCCAATCAACTTGATCCCCAGCCGATTTGCAAACGGCTGCAGCACCAATGCCGGCGACGCCGAACACAGCGTCACCACCGCCCCCGAGCCCAACTCCTGTTCCACCGAAAGGATCCCAGCCGGGCGCATCAACCGCGCCCAATTCTTCTGGCAATACTCCTCAGCCTTCTGCTGCACCCACGCCTTCTCCACCCCCGTCATAAAGGTGCGGATCAACTGCGCCTTCAACTCATCCCGACTGATCTGCCGCAGCAAAAAACGCAGCCCCGGCACCGCCAGCTTGACCATCCGGCCGTAGAACTCACCGGTGCCAAAGGCAAACTTGAGGAAGGGCACGAAACTGTCGTGATGGGTCAGGGTGCCGTCGAAGTCAAAGACGGAAAGTACTTTGGCGTCCATTGGGCCGGCTTCGAGCATGTCTGGGTTCACGGGTTGGCCTCGGTCCTATCTAGTGTTTATTAAGCGTGCATCAGGTGTGACAGCAGGAGTTTACTCCCGTGCCAATCTTCCGATCTTGGCGTAAAGCCCCTCGGTGAAAGCCTCCCGGTCACTCGACCGGTGGCAACGCTGATGGCAATTGGGGCACAAGGCTACAGCATTGGTCGTGCGATCCGAACCCTTCTGGGCGAGGTGCTTGACGTGATGTACTTCAAGAAATGGCTGGCCGTCGACCTCGAAAGGTGCGTTTGAACCGCAGCCTTCGCAGATGCCGTTGGCTTCTTTTAGTACCCAGGCGCGTACCTTTGGGTCGCGGACAAAGGCGGTGCTGACGGTCGATACCTTCTGTGGCTGGGCTATGCCGTCGGGTAGCTTATGGAAGGGTTGTTGCTGCAGTTTGGATGCGCGGCGGATCAGCGTTTGTTCGTCTGCCGTTTGGGCAGCATCTTCTGATTCGAACACGCCCTTTGCGGCCAGTGCATTGCGGATGCGTTGCTCTACGCCTGAGCCCACATTTTTGGCGGGCTTATAGCCCTCGATGCGGTCCCAGCCCATACGGACGAGCACGGTAGAGATATTTTGCATGCGAAACTCAATAGAACCCTTCGCACGGCCCGCTACCGGGCCGTCACGCAGAAGGCGGTTTTCGAGTGCTTTGTTGAAAGGTTGGCCGCTCTTTTCCCAGGCCAACATCTTCAAGTACGCCTCTACCGCCGCTGTCAGCTCAGCGTCGTTCCAGTCCGTTTTTTCTTTCGTAATATCCATACAGCCGCCGAGGGTAGAAAACCCTCGGACGATACTGAGTAGCCATTATTGCGTCTACGAAATTTCCTACAGTCTGGTGGGATTTGACCGTCTCTGAATTTGGAAATATTCAGATCACGGAGCATAAAAAAGCCCTGAACATGTCAGGGCTTCTTGATGTTGCCGACTTAGGAATTAATCCCAGCTCAGCGCGCCGCCGGTCTGGTACTCGATCACGCGGGTTTCGAAGAAATTCTTCTCTTTCTTCAAGTCCATAATCTCGCTCATCCACGGGAACGGGTTAGTCGTCCCTGGATACTCTTCCTTCAACCCAATCTGCGACAGACGACGGTTCGCGATGAACTTGAGGTAGTCCTCCATCATCGCCGCATTCATGCCCAACACGCCGCGAGGCATGGTGTCGCGCGCATATTCAATTTCCAGTTGAGTCCCTTGCAGGATCATCTGGGTCGCTTCTTCCTTCATCTCGGCATCCCACAAATGCGGGTTTTCGATTTTGATCTGGTTGATCACATCGATACCGAAGTTCAGGTGCATCGACTCATCGCGCAGGATGTACTGGAACTGCTCGGCCACGCCGGTCATTTTGTTGCGACGGCCCATGGACAGGATCTGGGTGAAGCCGCAGTAGAAGAAGATGCCTTCCAGCACGCAGTAGTAAGCGACCAGGTTGCGCAGCAGTTCTTTGTCGGTCTCGACGGTGCCGGTTTCGAACTTCGGATCGGAGATCGAGCGGGTGTACTTCAGGCCCCAGGCGGCCTTTTTGGCGACCGATGGGATCTCGTGGTACATGTTGAAGATCTCGCCTTCATCCATGGCCAGCGATTCGATGCAGTACTGATACGCGTGGGTGTGGATCGCTTCTTCGAAGGCTTGGCGCAGGATGTACTGGCGGCACTCCGGGTTGGTAATCAGGCGGTACACGGCCAGGACTAGGTTGTTGGCAACCAGGGAGTCGGCGGTGGAGAAGAAACCGAGGTTGCGCATGACGATGCGGCGCTCGTCGTCGGTCAGGCCTTCGGGGTTTTTCCACAGGGCGATGTCGGCGGTCATGTTGACCTCTTGCGGCATCCAGTGGTTGGCGCAGCCGTCGAGGTACTTTTGCCAGGCCCAGTCGTACTTGAAGGGCACGAGTTGGTTGAGGTCGGCGCGGCAGTTGATCATGCGCTTTTCGTCGACGGCGACGCGGGCGGCGGAGCCTTCCAGCTCAGCGAGGCCTTCGGCGACGTCGAGTTTGTCCAGGGCAGCCTTGGCGCGCACGATGGCGGCGGAGTCACTGGCGGTGACGGCGCGGGCTTCGATGGCGGCGGCAGCGCCGGCACCGTCGAGGCGGTCCATGTTGGCTTCGGTGGCGTGGCCGGCGTTGGCGCCTTTAGCGGCTACTTCGCCTTCTTCTTCTTTGTCGAATTCGTCCCAGCTCAGCATGACGTGTCGTCTCCTGCGTGAGGGCTCAAAGGTGCCCGTGTGAAACCGGATGGTTGGGTGTTCACACGGCCCAGAGGCCGCGGTGGATCTTAAGGAATCGTTTGTTGCAACAGCTCGCGCAGGCATTAAACGGAATTGGGTAACGGGTGTTCTGCGTGAGGCTTGAGGGGCGGAGCGACAGGTGCATGCTCCAGCGCAGGCTCAAGGTCTGGCTCTTCATCCCAGTGTAAAGGGATATTGCAGGCCCGATTTACCCGCGCATTATAGGGAAAAATTCGGCTTTGTGTTGCGGCGGATGGTCACGATTGAGCGCCAAAATAGCTTGGTTTTCGGCCAAGACGCGTGTTTGCAAGGCTTTGCCGGGACAGGAATTTTTTGACGGGCGGTGGGATAGGTTTTGTGGGGGCAGCAGAGGCGGGTAGGTGGCGGGCTTTGGGAGGTGGGTAAGGCTGAAATTGCCATCGCAGGCAAGCCAGCTCCCACATTTGTTTCATAGTGGGTTCGAAATAGGTTCTTGGCCGCAAGAACGATTACTTGCGGCGACCAAGATCCGGTTTAAACCTGACTCAATAACCTGTTACCCGTTAGAACAACCGTTGCCCATAACTTGGTAATTAAGAATATGACGTTGACCGTGTGAGTCTTCATATTCCATTTGTACCGGTACCACTTGGCATACTTCCGGAACAGTGCTCATGGACAATACTTTGGCAACATCCAGGTGAGTGCTGTAGGTGTAATCCTCAACGATCGGGGCGTTCTGGCCGGCCAGCTCGGTCGGGGCCTCATCGGCCAGGGCGGCGGTGGCGCACAAGCTGCTGAGGGCCATAACTACGAGAGCTTTCATTTCTTTACTTACCTTCTTCAGGGCGAAAGGGGTCACGGGGCCCTTATGAGGCCGCGTGTGTAACTTAAGAGTTGGGAAGTTCGGATTAACGTTGCCTTCGTGGGGGCTGTTACGTTGTTAATCACTGTGCCTTGTTGGCGGAGTTGATTTTAGGCTTGCGAGTTATATTCATATACCCGTGCTTTTGATAAACACTATTGGCGGTTTTTGTAACAATCCCCTGATAAAGGTTTTTTCATCCAGCCGGAAAGCCACGCAGGGCGCGGGCCAGAGCCGTAAATGGGCATGGCGGGGCAATTTGTAGGGGCTTGTTACTACCATCGTCGAATGGTTCTATGGGGGCGCCCCGGCTACAACAGGGCATACAAAAACAACTATTGTCACCGAGGTAAGAAAGATGAGTGCGGCTTCCCTGTACCCCGTTCGCCCCGAAGTAGCAGCCAACACGCTGACCGACGAGGCGACCTACAAGGCCATGTACCAGCAGTCGGTGGTCAACCCCGATGGCTTCTGGCGCGAGCAAGCCAAGCGCCTTGACTGGGTCAAGCCTTTCACCGCGGTCAAGCAGACCTCTTTCGACGACCACCATGTCGACATCAAATGGTTCGCCGATGGCACCCTGAACGTTTCCTACAACTGCCTGGACCGTCACCTCGCCGAGCGTGGCGACCAGGCGGCGATCATCTGGGAAGGCGATGACCCTTCCGAAAGCCGCACCATCACCTACCGCGAGCTGCATGAAGAAGTCTGCAAGTTCGCCAACGCCTTGCGCGGCCAGGATGTGCACCGCGGCGACGTGGTGACTATCTATATGCCGATGATCCCCGAAGCCGTGGTCGCCATGTTGGCCTGTACCCGCATCGGTGCGATTCACTCCGTGGTGTTTGGCGGCTTTTCGCCGGAAGCCCTGGCCGGTCGCATCATTGACTGTAAGTCGAAGGTGGTGATCACCGCCGACGAAGGCATCCGCGCCGGTAAGAAAATTCCGCTGAAGGCCAACGTCGACGACGCGCTGACCAATCCGGAAACCAGCAGCATCCAGAAAGTCATCGTGTGCAAGCGCACCAATGGCAACATCAAGTGGAACCAGCATCGCGACATCTGGTACGAAGACCTGATGAAAGTGGCGGGCACCGTGTGTGCGCCCAAAGAGATGGGCGCCGAAGAAGCGCTGTTCATCCTCTACACCTCCGGCTCCACCGGCAAACCCAAAGGCGTGCAGCACACCACCGGCGGCTACCTGCTGTATGCGGCGCTGACCCACGAGCGCGTGTTTGACTACCGCCCGGGCGAAATCTACTGGTGCACCGCCGACGTCGGTTGGGTCACCGGCCACACTTATATCGTGTACGGCCCGCTGGCCAATGGCGCGACCACGCTGCTGTTCGAAGGCGTGCCGAACTACCCGGACATCACCCGCGTCGGCAAGATCGTCGACAAGCACAAGGTCAATATCCTCTATACCGCGCCCACTGCGATCCGCGCGATGATGGCATCCGGCACCGCCGCCTGCGAAGGTGTGGACGGCAGCAGCTTGCGTCTGCTCGGTTCAGTCGGTGAGCCGATTAACCCGGAAGCGTGGGATTGGTACTACAAGAACGTCGGCCAATCCCGTTGCCCGATCGTCGACACCTGGTGGCAGACCGAAACCGGCGCCACTCTGATGAGCCCGCTGCCGGGTGCGCACGCGCTCAAGCCGGGTTCGGCCGCGCGGCCATTCTTTGGTGTGGTGCCGGCGTTGGTGGACAACCTGGGCAACATCATCGAGGGCGCTGCCGAAGGCAACCTGGTGATCCTCGATTCGTGGCCTGGCCAGGCGCGTACGCTGTACGGCGACCATGACCGCTTCGTCGACACCTACTTCAAGACCTTCCGTGGCATGTACTTCACCGGCGACGGCGCGCGTCGCGATGAGGATGGCTACTGGTGGATCACCGGCCGTGTGGATGACGTGTTGAACGTGTCCGGCCACCGCATGGGCACGGCCGAGATCGAAAGCGCGATGGTTGCACACCCGAAAGTCGCCGAAGCGGCGGTGGTGGGCGTGCCGCATGACATCAAGGGGCAGGGCATCTATGTGTATGTCACGCTCAAAAATGGCGAAGAGCCGAACGAAGCGCTGCGCCTGGAACTGAAAAACTGGGTGCGCAAAGAGATCGGGCCGATTGCGTCGCCGGATGTGATCCAGTGGGCACCGGGCTTGCCGAAGACGCGCTCGGGGAAAATCATGCGGCGGATTCTGCGCAAGATTGCCACGGCTGAATATGACGGGTTGGGGGATATCTCGACCTTGGCTGATCCGGGTGTGGTGGCGCATTTGATTGAAACGCACAAGACCATGAACGTCGCGTAAGGCGGGTTGGTGGGACGAAGCCCCATTCGGCGTGAGCTGGGTGGGGCTTTTTTGCAGGATATCGAAGCCAATGCAAATCCCCTGTGGGAGCGGGCTTGCTCGCGAATGCGATGGACCAGTTAGCAGATGTGCAGCTGACCCACCGCATTCGCGAGCAAGCCCGCTCCCACATTTGGAATGTATTTCATGGGCAAGGCGGTGTAGGTCTGACAGACCGACATAACCACCAAACCAATAAATATCGACTTCCCCCGTAGGACGTTTCTGAATGTTACCGAGGCCTGCAAATGTGTAACCCCACGCCCAAACCTGAAGCAAAGTGCTACGCCTGTGCCCCGAAAAGCCCCGTTTTAGACACCCTCTGAAATAAGATTAAACGCCAGACTTGCCGTGCTAGAAGGGTTTGCGAATAATAGGCCCGCAATTTGCAGCATCAACAGGTTTAATATCTTTTGTCTCTGCATAAAATTCAGAGGCTGTCAATGTGCTGGAACCGCTTTCTCAGTGCTTCTGTAAATTGTTGTCGCATTGAGGAAATATCGGCTTCCGGCCTGTCGTTAGAATGCCGATCACTCGCTCGTCGTCTCCCATGCTGAACCGGGGTAGGACGCAGCACCGCTATTCGGTTTCACTTAAGTCGCATCGTGGGCCACGGCTCATTCTGCTTTTTGCCCTACCGATGGAGTCCCAAGATGAAGAAACTTGTGCTGTTGGGCGCCCTGGCGCTGTCCGTGCTGTCGATGCAGGCCTTCGCTGATGAAAAGCCCCTGAAGATTGGTATCGAAGCGGCTTACCCTCCGTTTGCCTCGAAGGCGCCGGATGGCAGCATCGTCGGTTTCGACTACGACATCGGCAATGCCCTGTGCGCCGAGATGAAGGTCAAGTGCGTCTGGGTCGAGCAAGAATTCGACGGCCTGATCCCTGCGCTCAAAGTGCGCAAGATCGACGCGATCCTGTCGTCCATGTCCATCACCGAAGACCGCAAAAAGTCCGTGGACTTCACCAACCGTTACTACCTGAGCCCAGCGCAGCTGGTGATGAAGGAAGGCACCACGGTCAGCGACAGCCTGGATGAATTGAAAGGCAAGAAAATCGGCGTGCAGCGCGGTTCGATCCACGATCGTTTCGCCAAGGAAGTTCTGGCCCCTAAAGGCGCCACGGTTGTGCCTTACAGCTCGCAGAACGAAATCTACCTGGACGTGGAAGCCGGTCGCCTCGACGGCACCGTGGCTGACGCCACCCTGCTGCAAGACGGCTTCCTGAAAACCCCGGCCGGTAAAGGCTACGCGTTCGTGGGCCCACAGTTTACCGACGCCAAGTACTTCGGCGACGGCATCGGCATCGCTGTACGTAAAGGCGACAAGGCCGAGCTGGACAAGATCAACGCGGCTATCGCAGCGATCCGTGCCAACGGCGAATACAAGAAAATCCAGGACAAATACTTCGACTTCGATATTTACGGCGCTGACCCTAAGTAACTCGTCCTAGCTGTCTGTCCAGAATGGCGCAAGCAACAGAATTCCTGCGGTTTGCGCCATTTTTTCATCCCCCTTTTCGAGGACCTGAATCATGTTGAAAGGCTACGGGGCCGTCATCCTCGATGGCGCATGGTTGACGCTTCAGCTCGCCTTGTCGTCCATGGCCTTGGCCATTGTTCTGGGTCTGATCGGGGTCGCGTTACGCCTGTCACCGGTGCGCTGGTTGGCCTGGCTGGGTGACTTGTACTCCACGGTGATCCGCGGGATCCCCGACCTGGTGCTGATCCTGCTGATTTTCTACGGCGGTCAGGACTTGTTGAACCGCGTCGCGCCGATGCTCGGCTATGACGACTATATCGACTTGAACCCCTTGGCCGCCGGTATCGGCACCCTGGGTTTCATCTTTGGCGCCTACCTGTCGGAAACCTTCCGTGGCGCCTTCATGGCCATTCCCAAGGGCCAGGCCGAGGCCGGCCTTGCGTATGGCATGAGCTCTTTCCAGGTGTTTTTCCGGGTGATGGTGCCGCAGATGATTCGGCTGGCGATCCCTGGTTTCACCAACAACTGGCTGGTACTCACCAAGGCCACCGCGCTGATTTCGGTGGTGGGCCTGCAAGACATGATGTTCAAGGCCAAGCAGGCGGCAGACGCCACCCGCGAGCCTTTTACCTTCTTCCTCGCAGTGGCGGCGATGTACCTGGTGATCACCAGCGTGTCGTTGCTGGCCCTGCGCTATCTTGAGAAGCGCTACTCGGTAGGCGTAAGGGCGGCTGATCTATGATCTTCGACTACAACGTCATCTGGGACGCCATGCCGCTGTACCTCGGCGGTTTGGTGACCACCCTGAAATTGCTCGCCATCTCGCTGTTCTTCGGCTTGCTCGCCGCCTTGCCCCTGGGCTTGATGCGCGTGTCCAAGCAGCCGATCGTCAATGGTGCGGCCTGGCTCTACACCTACGTGATTCGCGGCACGCCGATGCTGGTGCAGCTGTTTTTGATTTACTACGGTCTGGCCCAATTTGAAGCCGTGCGCGAAAGCTTCCTGTGGCCGCTGCTGTCCAGCGCCACGTTCTGCGCGTGCCTGGCCTTTGCGATCAACACCAGCGCCTACACCGCGGAGATCATCGCCGGTAGCCTGAAGGCCACGCCAAACGGTGAGATCGAAGCGGCCAAGGCCATGGGCATGTCGCGTTACAAGCTGTACCGCCGCATCCTGCTGCCGTCGGCCCTGCGCCGTGCGCTGCCGCAGTACAGCAACGAAGTGATCATGATGCTGCAGACCACGAGCCTGGCGTCCATCGTCACCCTGATCGACATCACCGGTGCCGCGCGCACTGTGAACGCCCAGTTCTACCTGCCGTTCGAAGCCTATATCACGGCCGGCGTGTTCTACCTGTGCCTGACCTTTATCCTGGTACGCCTGTTCAAGCTGGCCGAGCGCCGCTGGCTCAGCTACCTGGCGCCACGGAAGCACTGATATGGAACGTATCGATCACCTGTTGCCCTGGGGCCACCTGGGCTGCGAGCGCCAGCTGAGCGTGTTTCGTTTCGGCAGCGGCGAGCGCAAGGCCTACCTCCAGGCCAGCCTGCACGCCGACGAATTGCCCGGCATGCGCGCGGCCTGGGAACTGAAAAAACGCCTCACCGAACTGGAACAGCAAGGTGCGCTCAATGGCGTGATCGAACTGGTGCCCGTGGCCAACCCGATGGGCCTGGGCCAGCTGTTGCAAGGCAGCCACCAGGGGCGTTTCGAAGTCGGCAGCGGCAAGAACTTCAACCGCGATTTCGTCGAGTTGAGCGAGCCGGTCGCCGCGTTGCTCCAGGGCAAGCTGGGCGATGACCCGCACGCCAATGTGCGCATGATCCGCCAGGCGATGAGCGATGCGCTTAGCGCGTTGCCCGAGCCGAGCAGCCAGTTGCAAGGCATGCAGCGCGTTTTGCTCAGCCACGCCTGCACCGCCGATATCGTCCTCGACCTGCATTGCGATGCCGAAGCCGCGCTGCACATGTACGCGCTGCCGCAACACTGGCCACAGTGGCGTTCGCTGTCGGCGCACTTGAATGTGAAAGTCGGCCTGCTGGCGGAAGACTCCGGCGGCAGCTCGTTCGATGAAGCCTGTTCGCTGCCGTGGTTGCGCCTGTCCCGGGCGTTCCCCGAGGCGCAGATTCCGCTGGCGTGCCTGGCGACGACCCTGGAGCTGGGCGGCCAGGCCGACACCGGCCGCGACGAGGCGATCTTCCACGCTGAAGGCATCCTCGCGTTCCTGGCCGAACAAGGCCTGATCAAGGGCGAATGGCCCGCGCCGCAGCATGAGCCGTGCGAAGGCCTGCCATTCGAGGGGACCGAGCTGTTGTTCGCGCCCCATGCCGGCGTAATCAGTTACCTGCGTAAAGCCGGTGACCGGGTGGAGACCGGCGAGCCGATTTTTGAAGTGATTGATCCCTTGACCGACCGCGTCAGCATTGTGTGTGCGGGCACGTCCGGGGTGTTGTTTGCCGTTGAACGGCTGCGTTATGCCCAAGCGGGTTTCTGGCTGGCCAAGGTGGCGGGGCGCGAAGCGCTGCGTCACGGGCGCTTGCTCAACGACTGACCACCTGTTTTTGTGAGAACCGACCGCATGTACAAACTTGAAGTCCAAGACCTGCATAAACGCTATGGCAGTCATGAAGTGCTCAAAGGTGTGTCCCTGGCCGCCGCGGCCGGTGATGTGATCAGCATCATCGGTTCCAGTGGTTCAGGCAAAAGTACCTTTTTGCGCTGCATCAACCTGCTCGAGCAACCTCACGCCGGCAAGATTCTGCTCAACAACGAAGAGCTGAAACTGGTGGCCAACAAAGACGGCGCCATGAAGGCTGCCGACCCGAAGCAACTGCAACGCATGCGTTCGCGCCTGTCGATGGTGTTTCAGCATTTCAACCTGTGGTCGCACATGACCGCGCTTGAAAACGTGATGGAAGCTCCGGTGCACGTGCTGGGCATGTCGAAAAAAGACGCGCGTGAAAAAGCCGAGCATTACCTGGCCAAAGTCGGTGTGGGCCATCGTAAGGATGCGTTCCCCGGCCACATGTCCGGCGGCGAACAGCAGCGTGTGGCAATTGCCCGCGCCCTGGCGATGGAGCCTGAGGTGATGCTGTTCGACGAACCGACCTCGGCGCTCGACCCGGAACTGGTCGGCGAAGTACTCAAGGTCATGCAGGACCTGGCCCAGGAAGGCCGCACCATGGTGGTGGTGACCCACGAAATGGGCTTTGCCCGTGAAGTGTCGAACCAGCTGGTGTTCTTGCACAAAGGCATCGTTGAAGAGCGTGGCAACCCGCGTGAAGTGCTGGTGAACCCGCAGTCTGAGCGGTTGCAGCAGTTCCTGTCGGGCAGCCTGAAATAATCAAGACTGCTTTGTGCACCGAGTTAGTGCATGCTTCACAGTCTTGAGATCGGCTCAATCCCCTGTGGGAGCGGGCTTGCTCGCGAAAGCGGTGGATCAGTCAGCAGATGAGTAGCTGGCCCACCGCATTCGCGAGCAAGCCCGCTCCCACATTGGATCTCCATATGTTTTGAGATTTGTGTTGGTTTCCGGCTAGCATTGGCCCTTGTCTTCATTACCGTTCTTCGTTTCGGATAGCACTCCATGACCGCCCATAAAATTGGTTTCCTGATTTGGCCCAGCACAAAAGCCCTGACGCTTGCGCTGGCTGAGGAGGCCTTGCGCGTTGCTCAGCGGGTGCATCCGGACGTGGTCTACGAGTTGTCGTTCCTGCTCGCCGAGCCTGCCACCGAAGGCGCCTGGCAATTGCCGGGTGAGCCGTGGGCCGGCAAGCTTGAGGGTTTCCAGAAACTCTTCCTGCTGGCAGACGAGCCGCCGACCGTCATCGCCTCGCAACTGAGCGCGGCGCTCAAGCAGCTTGTGCGGGCGGGTTGCGTGATCGGTGGCTTGTCGGCGGGTGTGTATCCGCTGGCGCAACTGGGTCTGCTCGACGGCTACCGCGCCGCCGTGCATTGGCGCTGGCAGGACGATTTTGCCGAGCGTTTCCCCAAGGTCATCGCCACCAGCCATCTGTTCGATTGGGACCGTGATCGCCTGACCGCCTGCGGCGGCATGTCGGTACTCGACCTGTTGCTGGCCGTGCTGGCCCGTGACCATGGCGCCGAACTGGCCGGCGCCGTCTCCGAAGAACTGGTGGTCGAACGCATTCGCGAAGGCGGCGAGCGCCAGCGCATTCCATTGCAGAACCGCCTGGGCTCCAGCCATCCGAAGTTGACCCAGGCCGTGTTGCTGATGGAAGCCAACATCGAAGAGCCGCTGACCACCGACGAAATCGCCCAGCACGTATGCGTGTCGCGACGACAGCTTGAACGCATCTTCAAGCAATACCTTAATCGCGTTCCCAGCCAGTACTACCTGGAATTGCGCCTGAACAAGGCGCGCCAGATGCTCATGCAAACCAGCAAGTCGATCATCCAGATCGGCCTGTCGTGCGGCTTCTCCTCGGGCCCGCACTTCTCCAGCGCCTACCGCAACTTCTTCGGCGCTACCCCGCGTGAAGACCGCAACCAACGCCGCAGCAGCAGCCCGTTCGAGTTGTCGTCGGTGCCGTCCGAGCGCGGCTGACCTCTGTTATTCCTCCATCGGTTCAGGTGTGGACGGTGGCGTCAGGGGCGCGCCCTGGGCGTTCAGGCCGGCTGCATCCACCTGCAGATCATTGCCCGTCTGGCGAAAATACTGCCGAAGGTGGTCCAGGCTGCCCTCCGACAGCGGGTTGCCGCTGAGGTCGGACTCGTCGTCCCACGGCTGGCGCATGCTTAGAATGTCGTCCGGGACCTGGGTGATCAGGTTGTCGCTCAGGTCCACGGTGCGCAAATAAGGGCGGTCAAACAGCCCGACCGGTACCTCGCTGAGCCCGCAGTTTTGCAGGTAGAGGCATTCCAGCCTGGGCATATTGTCCAGCTCAGGCGCCCCGCCCAGCGGGTTGTCACTCAAGTCCAGGTACTCCAGGTTACGCAAGTCGCGCAACTTGGCGCGGGCCCGCGGGCTGAGGCGAAGCCGACTTTGCGTCAACGTCAGGCTGGTCAGCCTTGGCAGGTTGAAGATCAGGTCGGGAATATCGCCCAGGGCGTATTGATCCAGTGCCAGCGTGCTCAGGTTAGGGAATGCACGCACCAGGCCTTCAACGTTGGTGGTGGTGCCTTCGCCGATGAGCTCCAGATGCGAAACATGTTCGAACCGTGCGCTCAAGGTGGGCAGCTCGCCAAAGATCGACGTATGGCACGTCAGCTTATGGGTCACGCCATACCCGCCATTGAAATCGTCGATTTCGCTCTCGCGGCGCCAGCCTTCCTCCAGTGTTGTCTTGATGGCAAGGCGCTGGATTTGCTCCTCGGCTGCTGTCTGTTCGTCCAGCGCCACATCAAGGATGGGATGCCGTTCGGGTACGGTCAGTGCCCAGAGGGTGAGGTCTGCACTGAGGCGCTCGTATTCGCTTTCCAGACGACGGATGGCGCCGTCAATCGCATCCAGATCGCCGGGCAGGCTGAAGATAAACACATTCACCTCCGCAGTGGTGAACGTCGGATACAGGGCTGCGATGCGCGCTTTATAGGCGCCGGGCGCATCGACCTGGAGGTGCTCGCCGCGGGTTTGGCAATAGCGCTTGAGCCGTTCCAGGGTCGCTCGTGACAGCGGGTTGGCAGATAAATCAAACGCGCTGGTAACTGGGGCCGGCCTTTGCAGCAGCGGTTCTGGGATCTGCGTGATCAGGTTGTGGCTCAGGTCTACGAGGTTGCGTTCGCGGGGCGTGAGCAGGCTCGGCGGAATCTCTGTGAGGCCGGTGTTGCGCAGTCCCAGGCTGTCCAGTGAGGTCATCGAAGCAAAGTCCGGGAGTTGCCCCAGAGGGTTATCGCTCAGGTTCAGCCGTTCCAGGTTGCTCTTTGCCTCCAGGGCCTGGACGGTTTTTGCTGACAGTCGCAGGTTGCAGCGTTCGAGGCTGAGGGTCGTGAGCTGTGGCAGTTGGAAAACCGGCTCGGGAATATCCTCCAGCGCATAGTCTTCAATGATCAGGTGCTGCACGTCCGAAAAACTCGCCAGCCAGTTTCCCACGTCCAACGGCTGAGCATCGCCACGGAGCCTGAGGGTCGACACGTGGGTGAATCGGCTGCTGAGTGTCGGCAGTTTGCCGCTTATGGGGGCAGAGATGTCCAGCGCGTAAGTGGGATAAATGTCGTTGCTGTGGTCGTCCTGCTTCAGTTGCCGACGCCATCCGGCGAGCAGCGCCTGTTTGAACGCCTCGCGCTGGTAGGGGGCGGTTTCACTGAGACCGGGGCTGTTCACCCAGGCGTCCAGCTCGTGGTTCAGCTGCTTGTAGTCAAGGTCACGCCGCGCCAGTTCGATCTTGCCCATTTCCAGGTTGCCCGGCAGGCCGAAAATCAGGCGGTTGATTTCGTCACTGCTCAAGGTTGGGTAAAGCATCTTCGCGCTGGCAATGTCCACCGGGGCCGCATTGGCCTCCCAATAACTGCCGGTGCGCTGGAAGTAGGTTTTGACCTGCTCAAGGGTCTGGCCAGACAGCGGGTTGCCGGAAAAGTCGAACGAATGACTGGTTGTCACGGGAAGCTCGAAAAGTGCGTCGGGCAATTCAGCAATGCGGTTGTCCCGAAACAGCGCGGTCTCCAGCTGGGGGCGCTGCAAAATCCCGGCAGGCAATTGCGTGATACCGGTGTTGCTCAAATCCAGAAAGTGCAGGCCAGGCATGTTCTCGACACTGGGTATGAGCCCCAGCGGATTGTTGAAGAGGTCGAGGGTTTTGAGCCGGGTCATGTTTTCAAGCGCGGTGCGGGTCTGGGCAGTCAAGGTGATGTTGCAATCGCTGAGGACCAGTTCATTGAGGCTGGGTATCGCGGGGACGCCATCGGGCAGTCTGTCGAGGTTGACGTTGCGCACGGTCAGGCGGCGCAGGAACGGAAACATCGACAGGAACGTGTCGATCTCCAGTGGCCCTTGCTCGCCCTCCAGCGACAGGCTGGAGATATGACCGAAACGCCCGGGCAGCACGGGAGGATGGCCGGCAATCGGCCAGTTCAAGTGCAGTTGATAGCCATTGGGGGCAGGCGGCTCGTAGTACGCATCAAGCGGGGTTTCCAGGCGCCAGGCCCGGCGCAGTTCATCGGCCCAGGCCGTGCGGTTGCGCCTGGCATAGGCGAGTTCCTGACGACTGATGCGCACCTCGGCGTCAGCGCTCAGGCGCGGCGTGGCCGTGATCCAGGCCTGCAAGTCGCGCTCAAGTTGCTGGTATTCGTTGCGCAGCGTACTCAGCGCCGTCGTGACCCCGCCGGGCGCTTGTTCCAGGCTGCGCACAATGTTGTCGATATGTGTGCGTGGCAACGCCGGGAACAGTTGTCGGGCGTGTTCATGCGCGGTCAGCGCGTGCTGCGCGCCGGGCATGGTCGTCGGCCGATAGCCCGGCATACCACCGCGCAGGCGCATGGTGTTTGGGTCGTAGGCGGGTTTGCCGACGGGGGCGTCCGCGAGCAACTCGCGCAGGTGCCAGCGGTGCAGGGCATGACGAGCAAGCGCCTGGCGCAGGGCCGGGCCCTGGCCGATATGAATGCCCAACGCAGCGCGCGCCGGGTCGGGCAGCGCCTGGAGCAGGGCGGTGTAGAAGTCGGTTTCGCCAAACAGCGGGCCGCTGCTGTCGGTGGGCACGTAGTCGCCGTTGGCGGTGTAAACCAGCGTGCGCTGAACGCTGGCGCGGTCATCACCGATCACGTCGCGCAACGGGCCATCAGCGGTGTCGTTTCTGACACTAATGCGCAGCCCGCGGGCCAGTTCGGCAAATCAGGCAGGGAGTGCAGGGCCAGGCGGTCAGTGTCCTGGTTGTCGATGCTGTCCAGGTACAGCCCTTCGTAGGCACGGCAGGCGCGTATTTCTCGCTGGGCTTCATGCGCCAACTCGATCAGGCGCCGTGGTACCCGGCCTTGATCGAGGGCGCGCAGCTCCTCAGGGCTGGCGATGGCGCGCAGGGCTTCAGCGGCGCTCACCGGCAAGCCCGGCGACGCGTCGACAAGCGCGCTCAGCTGCGCATCGTCGGTACGCTGCAGCGCGCGATACGCTGACTCGAACAGCGCCCAGCGTTTTTCCCGTGCCAGGTGGGCAAGTTTTTTCCTGAGAACACGCGTACGTGCTTGTAGCGAGGTTGTGGGATCGCCGAACGCTTCCCCAAGCAACGTCCTTCTCTGCGGTTCGTCCAGCGCTTCGATAAGGGTCTGGAGCAGGTCGCCATTGTTCAGTTGGTGCTCATGAATCTGGGTGACGCTGGCGTCTGGCGTGCCCGGGATTTCCCAGTGCGTGCGTCCCCGGCTGTCGATCAGGCGCAGGGTTCTGGTGGTGGGCCACAGCCCGTAGTTGGTCAAGAGCAGCAGTTGGGTCTGGGCATCGGCCAGCGCCTGGACACGGGGGTCATCACTGTTCATTTGGTCGATGAAGGTTTGCAGGTCCTGGTCGATTTTGAAGCGCTCAAAGGTGTCGGCCAGCAGCGGTGGCAGGGGTTCGCGGGTCATGTAGAGTTTGCGCAGCGCCGCGTCTTCGACACCGCTGACGTGGCGAATCTGTGCCAGTTGCAGGTCGCTGAAGTTTTGCGCCTGATGGCCCAGACGGCGCATCAACTGGGCGCTGTCCCAACTCAGCGGCCGGTCCAGCTCACTCACCCAGGCGCCTTGGCCATTGCTGTATGCCGTTGGGCGGTAAGCATTGGTGCGGGTGGGATGCTTGAAGTAATGCGTCTGGGTGCTGGGGTCGAGCCCCAGCGCGTAATGCGCGCCGGACAGGGGCAGGATGTCTTGCTCGCCATGCGTGTGCAGGCCGAGCGGGTTGGCGCGTGAGCCTTCGGGCAGCGTCACCGCGTGGGCGTAAGGCGCAAGGTCCGGTTGCCACAGCCGGGGCTGGCCATCGGGCAAGGTGACGGGTTTGAGGCGGTCGAAAAACTGCCAGAGTTCCGCGGGCAAGTGCTGGCGCAACAACCCTTCGGCAAGCGGCGGGCCGAGGGCGAACATGCCCAGTTGGACCATCTGCTCCAGCACTGACATCAGGTGCCCGAACGCCTGGGTCTTGAGGCCTTCGGCCCAGTCGACGATGCCCTCGAACGTGTCATCCAGCAGCTGATACGCGGTGTAACCCAGCATCAGTAAACCCACCGGCGGTACAAACGGCGCGGCGACCAGCGCGGCAATCTGCAGCAGGGCCGAGCCGATTTTTTCGAACAGGCTCCAGCGCTCCCAGCGGGTTTTCTGGTCGGCGCTGGCGGTGGACACGGCTTGAGCGCGTGCGTCATTGAACAGCTTGCTCACTGTGGTTTGGTAAAGGTGTTCGAGCACCGAGCCGCTGATCGGTGTGACGGCAAACTGCAGCTCAGGCTTGTCCACCGGCGTATCCCGCCAGGCAGGGCGCGGGTCGCCGCGGGTGTGCGCATGCCAGGTGACGCGGGACAGGCGCTGGCCGAGGTCGGCGAAAAAATGCCCGCGCTCGTCGTGGTTCACGAAACGGCTGAAGAATTGCTGGTACGCAGGCTGGCGCAGGTCGGCGGTCAGGGCCTGCATGAACTGCACGCTGGAGGGGTACTCCTTGAGCGGGTGTTGCGGGTCGTGCGGAATATAGGCAATGACGGGCACCACGTGATTGGCCCGCTCAAGGTTCGCGGAGGTAAACAGCACAATGCCTGTCAGCGGGCTGGACAGGATGCTCAGGGCGTGACAGCGCAGTGCGTTGCAGTCCGCCGGGTTGCTCAGCAATTGTTGCAGGCGCTGCGAGCTGGCTTGCGACAGATCGCCCTGCAGGCGCGCCACGTGCAGGGCGAGTCTCAGGTTGGCAATCTGGCTGGCGTCGAAGCGGTGTTGCAGGTAGGCAGCGGCGACGGGGTTGTTGAGGTCCAGGAAGTGCTCGAGGTAGGCGCTGTATTGGCCGCCAAGGTCCAGTTCGCGACACAGGCGTGTAAAGGCCGGCACGCTGATACGGGTGTCTATGTCGGGCAAGGTTTCGAAATGCCCGGTGGCGGTGGGGCGGGTGATAAAGCCGGACGGTGGCTCGTAGGCGTCGACAGTGGTTTCGCCAGCTTCAAAGTTATGCAGGGCGGCGTCCAGCAGCGACACGGTCCTGATCCGCGTTGCGCCGGAGCGCACCGGGAACCAGGGGATGGTTGCCGGTACAGATAGGCGCAGGTAGGTGCTGCGCACATCGCACTCCACACCGAAACGCTGCTTGAGCGCCTGTTGCAGCACGGGCGCGGCGAAGTCGGCGGGTGACTTGAGTGCGTCCATGGCCTTGTCGAGCCGGTTCTGGCTGATCCAGGCCTCACGGATCAGGCCTTTGAGCGCCGCGTCCTGCTCGGCTGAGGGCTGGGCGTACCACGCCGGGGCGCTGGTTTTAAGGGCGTTGCGACGCGCGGCCGACGCGTTGCCCAGCCAGTCGGGGATCGCGTTTTTGAGCGTTTCATGATGAACGTCGCGCGCCGGGATCAGCCGGTCGAAGGCGGGCACGCTGGGTTGCTGGCTCATTGCAAAGCTTCCTGAGGATAAAATGATGCCCTCAGCAGAACAGTTCGCCGTCGCCGATCCGTGTTAGATAATTAAGCGCGAGCCGTAAATCGGTGCCGTTGGGCGAGCCCACGGTTTAAACTGCGCCATTGCGATGCTATTTGTCGCATTGGCGTAAACCCGCTGAAAACGCGGGTTGGCGCTATAAGAAGTTGTCGCTTGGCGGCAAGGCCGCACTGAAAACTGTCCTTACAATCCCTGCATCGCCCGCCAGTTCCAGGCAGGCGTTCCTCTTCAGGAGACTCCGATGTCCGTTGAGCAAGCCCCGGTGCAACGTGCCGATTTCGACCAGGTCATGGTTCCCAACTACGCACCTGCCGCATTTATCCCTGTGCGTGGCGCGGGTTCGCGCGTCTGGGACCAGGCCGGTCGCGAGCTGATCGACTTTGCCGGCGGCATCGCGGTTAACGTATTGGGCCACGCCCACCCGGCGCTGGTCGGTGCACTGACCGAACAAGCCAACAAGCTGTGGCACGTTTCCAACGTCTTCACCAATGAGCCGGCCCTGCGCCTGGCGCATAAGCTGATCGACGCCACCTTTGCCGAGCGCGTGTTCTTCTGCAACTCCGGCGCCGAAGCCAACGAGGCCGCGTTCAAGCTGGCCCGCCGTGTGGCGTTCGACCGTTTCGGTACCGAGAAGTACGAGATCATCGCCGCGCTGAACAGCTTCCACGGCCGTACCCTGTTCACCGTCAACGTCGGTGGCCAGTCGAAGTACTCCGACGGCTTCGGGCCTAAAATCACCGGCATCACCCACGTGCCTTACAACGACCTGGAAGCGCTGAAAGCCGCCGTGTCGGACAAGACCTGCGCCGTGGTGCTCGAACCGGTCCAGGGCGAAGGCGGCGTATTGCCGGCTGAGCTGGCGTACCTGCAAGGCGCCCGCGAGCTGTGCGATGCGAACAACGCGCTGCTGGTGTTCGACGAAGTGCAAACCGGCATGGGCCGCAGCGGCCACCTGTTCGCCTACCAGCATTACGGCGTGACGCCGGACATCCTCACCAGCGCCAAGAGCCTGGGCGGCGGTTTCCCGATTGCAGCCATGCTCACCCGTGAAGACCTGGCCAAGCACCTGGTGGTCGGCACCCACGGCACCACGTACGGCGGCAACCCGCTGGCGTGCGCGGTGGCGGAAGCGGTCATCGACGTGATCAACACCCCGCAAGTGCTGGCTGGCGTGAATGCCAAGCACGAGCTGTTCAAGGCGCGCCTGCAACAGATCGGCGAGAAATACGGCATCTTCACCGAAGTGCGCGGCATGGGCCTGCTGATTGGTTGCGTGCTCAGCGACGCGTTCAAGGGCAAGGCCAAGGACGTGTTCAACGCGGCCGAAAAAGAAAACCTGATGATCCTGCAAGCCGGCCCCGACGTGGTGCGTTTCGCCCCGAGCCTGGTGGTGGAAGATGCGGACATCCAGGAAGGTCTGGACCGTTTTGAACGCGCCGTGAAGACGCTGACGCAAGCCTGATAGCGACACATTTTGCTGGCTGGACTGGGTCAAAAATGTGGGAGGGGGCTTGCCCCCGATAGCGGTGGATCAGTCACTGGATTTATCAACTGACAGACTGCTATCGGGGGCAAGCCCCCTCCCACATTGGATCTGGGTGAACTCAGATCCCGTGTCCGGCATTTTTTCCTCTATGAGTTTTTCGAGTTAAGGAGTGACACCATGCTGGTGATGCGCCCCGCGCAAATGGCTGATCTGGGCGAGGTACAGCGTCTGGCTGCGGACAGCCCGATTGGTGTCACCTCCTTGCCGGATGATGTGGAACGCCTGAGCGACAAGATCGCCGCCAGCGAAGCGTCCTTCGCGGCCGAGGTCAGTTTCAATGGCGAAGAAAGCTATTTTTTCGTGCTTGAAGACACCGAGACCGGCGAGCTGGCCGGCTGCTCGGCCATCGTCGCGTCGGCCGGTTACTCGGAGCCGTTCTACAGCTTCCGTAACGAAACCTTCGTGCACGCGTCCCGCGAGCTGAAGATCCACAACAAGATCCATGTGCTTTCCCAGTGCCACGACCTGACCGGCAACAGCCTGCTCACCAGTTTCTACGTGAAGCCTGCGTTGGTCGGTTCGCCGTGGTCGGAACTCAATTCCCGTGGCCGCCTGTTGTTCGTCGCCAGCCACCCCGAGCGCTTTGCCGACTCGGTGGTGACCGAGATTGTCGGCTACAGCGACGAGAACGGTGATTCGCCGTTCTGGGACGCCATTGGTCGCAACTTCTTCGACCTCAACTATGCCGCCGCCGAGCGCCTGTGCGGGCTCAAAAGCCGCACCTTCCTCGCCGAGCTGATGCCGCATTACCCGATCTACGTGCCGCTGCTGCCCGACGAAGCCCAGGAAGCCATGGGCCAGGTGCACCCGCGTGCGCAGATCACCTTCGACATCCTGATGCGGGAAGGCTTCGAGACCGATCATTACATCGACATCTTCGACGGTGGCCCGACGCTGCACGCGCGGGTTTCGGGCATTCGCTCGATTGCCCAGAGCCGCGTGGTGCCGGTGAAGATCGGCGAAATGGTCAAGGGGGCCGGCCGCCAGTACTTGGTGAGCAACGCGCAGTTGCAGGATTACCGCGCGGTGATGCTGGAGCTGGACTACGCGCCCGGCAAACCGGTGACCCTGGACCTGGCCGCGGCCGAAGCCCTGGGTGTCGGCGAAGGTGCCAGCGTGCGCCTGGTCGCTGTTTAAAGCAGAGTTTTGCGGGTGGCCTGGAGCAGGCGGCCCGTCTGAGGAGATAGCATGATCGTTCGTCCCGTACGCAGCAGCGATTTACCGGCCCTGATTGATCTGGCGCGCAGCACCGGCACCGGCCTTACCACCTTGCCGGCCAACGAAGAGCGCCTGACCCATCGGGTTGGCTGGGCGGAAAAAACCTTTCGCGGTGAAGCCGGGCGCGGCGATGCCGACTACCTGTTTGTGCTGGAAAACGACGAAGGCCGCGTGGTGGGTATTTCCGCCATTGCCGGCGCCGTCGGCCTGCGTGAGCCGTGGTACAACTTCCGGGTCGGCTTGACCGTCAGCGCCTCCCAGGAACTGAACATCTACCGCGAGATTCCGACGCTGTTTTTGGCCAACGACCTCACTGGCAACTCCGAATTGTGCTCGTTGTTCCTGCACGCCGATTACCGCAACGGCCTCAACGGCCGCATGCTGGCCAAGGCGCGCATGCTGTTTATCGCTGAATTCCCGCAGCTGTTTGGCAACAAGATCATTGCCGAGATGCGCGGCGTGTCCAACGACGCCGGGCGCTCGCCGTTCTGGGAAAGCCTGGGCCGGCACTTTTTCAAGATGGAATTCAGCCAGGCCGATTACCTGACCGGCGTGGGCAACAAGGCGTTTATCGCCGAGCTGATGCCCAAGTTTCCGCTGTACAGCTGCTTCCTCTCCGAAGACGCGCGCAATGTCATCGGCAAGGTTCACCCGGACACCGAACCGGCGCTGAGCATGCTCAAGAGCGAAGGCTTCAGCTACCAGGGCTATGTCGATATCTTCGACGCCGGCCCGGCGGTGGAGTGTGAAACCAGCAAAATCCGTGCGGTGCGCGACAGCCAGTCACTGGTGTTGGCCATCGGCACCCCAGGGGACGACGCCACGCCGTTCCTGATTCATAACCGCAAGCGCGAGGAGTGCCGCATCACGGCCGCTCCGGCCCGTCTGGCGGCAGGCACGCTGGTGGTCGATCCACAGACCGCCAAACGCCTGCAACTGGTGGTGGGTGATCAAGTGCGCGCTGTTGCGTTGTCTGCTGCTCGGGAGTCGAAATAATGAATTCGCTGTATATCGCAGGTAGCTGGCTGGCGGGCCAGGGTGAACTGTTTGAGTCGCGCAACCCGGTGACCCAGCAGGTACTGTGGACTGGCAATGGCGCCAGCGTCGAACAGGTCGAATCCGCCGTGCAGGCCGCGCGCCAGGCGTTTCCAGGCTGGGCCCGGCGCCCGCTGGAAGAACGCATCAGCGTGCTGGAAACCTTTGCCGCCACGCTGAAAAGTCGCGCCGACGAAATCGCCCGTTGCATCGGCGAAGAAACCGGCAAACCGCTGTGGGAATCGGCCACCGAAGTCACCAGCATGGCCAACAAGATTGCCATCTCGGTGCAAAGTTACCGTGAACGTACCGGCGAGAAGAGCGGCCCACTGGGCGACGCCACGGCCGTGTTGCGCCACAAGCCGCACGGCGTGGTGGCGGTGTTCGGCCCTTACAACTTCCCTGGCCATTTGCCGAACGGGCACATTGTCCCGGCGTTGCTGGCGGGCAATACCGTGCTGTTCAAACCGAGCGAGCTGACCCCGAAAGTCGCCGAGCTGACCGTGCAATGCTGGATCGACGCCGGCTTGCCGGCGGGCGTGTTGAACCTGCTGCAAGGCGCGCGGGAAACCGGTATCGCGTTGGCGGCCAACCCCGGTATCGACGGGTTGTTCTTCACCGGTTCCAGCCGCACCGGCAATCACCTGCACGAGCAGTTTTCCGGGCGCCCGGACAAGATCCTCGCCCTGGAAATGGGCGGCAACAACCCGCTGGTGGTCGACGAAGTGGCCGACGTGGATGCGGCGGTCTACACCATTATTCAGTCGGCGTTTATCTCGGCCGGTCAGCGTTGCACCTGCGCGCGTCGCTTGCTGGTGCCCGAAGGTGCCTGGGGCGATGCGTTGCTGGCGCGTCTGGTGGCGGTCAGCGCGACGATTGAAGTGGGTGCGTTTGATCAGCAGCCAGCGCCGTTCATGGGCTCGGTGATTTCCCTCGGCGCGGCCAAAGCCTTGATGGACGCCCAGGAGTTGATGCTGGCCAATGGCGCCGTGGCGCTGTTGGAAATGACCCAGCCGCAGGATCAGGCCGCGTTGCTGACGCCTGGCATTATCGACGTGACCGGCGTGACCGAGCGCGAAGATGAAGAGCTGTTCGGCCCGCTGCTGCAGGTGATTCGCTACGCTGATTTTGCCGCGGCGATCACTGAGGCCAACAACACCCAGTACGGTTTGGCCGCGGGCTTGTTGTCGGACTCCGAGTCACGCTACCAACAGTTCTGGCTGGAAAGCCGCGCCGGCATCGTCAACTGGAACAAGCAGTTGACCGGCGCTGCCAGCACCGCGCCGTTCGGTGGGGTCGGGGCGTCGGGCAACCATCGCGCCAGCGCCTATTACGCGGCGGATTATTGCGCGTACCCGGTGGCGTCTTTGGAAACGCCGAGCCTGGTGGTCCCGGCGACGTTGACCCCAGGTATTACGCTGATCTAAAGGTGGGAGCGGGCTTGTGGGGGAGCTGGTTTGCCTGCGATGCGGGCAACTCGGTCCTTTAGTCAAACCGCGCCGCTGCCATCGCAGGCAAGCCAGCTCCCACAGTTGATCGGGTTTACAGATAGAGAGTAGCGGTGGTGTGAAGATTGCTATTGATGCCTATAAAAACAGATGTTCGTGGAGCCTCGCCGATGAAATCCTGTGAAGTCAATTTTGACGGTCTCGTGGGGCCGACCCATAACTACGGCGGTTTGTCTTACGGCAACGTCGCGTCCCAGAGCAACAGCCAGCAGTCTTCGAACCCCAAGGAAGCGGCGTTGCAGGGGCTGCAGAAAATGAAAGCCCTGATGGACATGGGCTTTGTGCAAGGCGTGCTGGCGCCGCAGGAACGTCCTGACGTGGCCGCGTTGCGCAACCTTGGTTTCAGCGGCACCGACGCTCAGGTGATTCAGCAGGCGGCCAAGCACGCCATGCCGCTGCTGGTTGCCAGTTGCTCGGCCTCCAGCATGTGGGTGGCCAACGCCGCCACTGTCAGCCCGAGCGCCGACACGGCGGACGGCCGCGTGCATTTCACGGCCGCCAACCTCAACTGCAAATACCATCGCAGCATCGAACACCCGACCACCAGCCGCGTGCTGGGTGCGATGTTCGCCGACCAAAAACACTTTGCCCATCACGCCGCGTTGCCGGCGGTGGCGCAGTTCGGTGACGAAGGCGCGGCCAACCACACGCGCTTCTGCCGTGACTATGGCGAGGCCGGCGTCGAGTTCTTCGTGTTTGGCCGCAGCGCGTTCGATACCCGTTACCCCGCGCCGCAGAAATACCCGGCGCGCCAGACCCTCGAAGCCTCCCAGGCCGTCGCGCGCCTGCACGGCTTGAAGGATGACGGCGTGGTCTACGCTCAGCAGAACCCGTCTGTGATCGATGCCGGCGTGTTCCACAACGACGTGATCGCGGTGGGCAACGGCGAGGTGCTGTTCTACCACGAGGACGCGTTCCTCAATACCGAACAGATGCTCGCCGAGCTGCAAGGCAAGTTGGGCAAACTGGGCGGCAACTTCCAGTCAGTGTGCGTGCCGCGCGCCCTGGTCAGCGTCGAGGACGCCGTACGGTCCTACTTGTTCAACAGCCAGTTGCTGACCCGCGCCGACGGTTCGATGCTGCTGATCGTGCCGGAAGAATGCCGCGCCAACGAGCGCGTCTGGCAGTACCTGCAAGGCCTGACGGCCTCCGGCGGGCTGATCCGTGAAGTGAAGGTGTTTGATCTCAAGCAAAGCATGCAGAACGGCGGTGGCCCGGCGTGCCTGCGTTTACGCGTGGCGTTGAATGAAACTGAGCTGGCGGCGGTGAACCCAGGGGTTATCATGACCGCGCCGTTGTACGACACGCTGACCCAGTGGGTCGACAAGCACTACCGCGACAGCCTGCGTGAAACCGACCTGGCTGATCCGCAATTGCTGCTTGAGTGCCGGACGGCACTGGATGAACTGACGCAAATCCTTAAACTGGGCTCGGTTTATCCTTTCCAGATCAACTAGCGCCACTTTTTTTACACCCTATGGCTGAGAACTCTTTATGACCACCGACACCCTGAAACTGATTCTTGAAGACACCGACGGCACCCAGCTGGAAACCTCCTGCACCCGCGTCGCCGTGGTCTGGCAGGGCAAGGAAATCTGGATCCAGCACGACGGCCGTGGCCAGCTGCTGATTGGTGTGGACGTGGAAGAAGGCGACGCTGAATACGCCAACCTGCTGATGCGCCCATTGGCCACCAACCTGATGAGCCTGCAACTGGAAATGGAACCGGCCGACGTTGAAGGTGATGACGACGATCACGTTCACGGCCCTGGCTGCAACCACTAAGGAAGCTGCTTATGCTCGCCCTCGGCAAATTGCTTGAACTGACCCTCGCCGGTCGCGAACCGGCGCAAAAAATTCAACTGACTGTCGACGGCGTGCAGATGCGCTGGCTCAGCGAGGGCGCGCTCGAAGTGCGCCCGCCGCAAGCGCTGGACAACGGCAGCGACCTGCTGCTGTCGTCTGGCATCCATGGCAACGAAACCGCGCCGATCGAACTGCTCGACCGCCTGTTGCATGGCATTGCCCGTGGGGAAATCAAACCCCGCACCCGTATTCTGTTCCTGTTCGGTAACCCCGAGGCCATGCGCCGCGGCGAGCGTTACCTCGAGCTGGACGTCAACCGGCTGTTCAATGGCCGCCACGAACAAAACATTGGCCCTGAGGCCATGCGCGCCGCTGAGCTTGAGCAACTGGCCCGCACGTTCTTCAGCCTGCCTGAGCGCTCGCGCCTGCATTACGACCTGCACACGGCCATTCGCGGTTCGAAGATCGAGCAGTTCGCGCTGTACCCGTGGAAGGAAGGTCGCCAGCATTCGCGGCACGAGCTGGCGCGCCTGTGTGCTGCCGGCATGCAAGCGGTGCTGCTGCAGAACAAGACGTCGATCACCTTCACCGCGTTCACCTATGAGCAACTGAACGCCGAGGCGTTTACTCTGGAGCTGGGCAAGGCGCGGCCGTTCGGCCAGAACCAGGGCGTGGATGTTTCCCGCCTGGAGAGGCGCCTGACGCAGATCATCGAAGGCAGCGAACCGGCCACCGACAGCCTGGATGGCCTGCAACTGTTTGCGGTATCGCGTGAAGTGATCAAGCACAGTGATGCCTTCCTGCTGCATTTGCCGGCGGACGTGGAAAACTTCTCGCCGTTGGCCAAGGGCTATCTGCTGGCCGAAGACGTGGCCAAGACCCGCTGGGTGATCGAGGAGGAGGGCGCACGCATCATCTTCCCTAACCCGAAAGTGAAGAATGGTTTGCGCGCCGGCATTCTGATTGTGCCCACCTCGGACGCAGCGCTGGTTTAGTCCCCTTGAGGCTTCGCCAGGTACGCATCGCGTGTCGGCAATCCGAACTCCTTGCGCAGTGCATTTTCCGTAAAAGCCTCGGGGTTGGTCCGCGTGGGCGGGGTATCGGGGTTCAGATCGAAGTCAAAAGGCGCCAGATCGATGGGCAGGCCCACGGCTTGCCGCTCCACGTTTTTGATCGCAACGGTTTTGCCTCCGTCAGTTTCATCGGTGGTGCCGGGCGCCACGGTACCGGTGACGGCGTTATAGGCGTGACACAGCTCGTGATAGAGCCCGATGATCGGCAGCGAGCCCGGTGGGCTGAAAAAGGGGTTGTACTCGATCCGCCCGCCGTAGGCCGGCGTGCCGGGCTGGCCGTCGCGGATCATCAGCGTGTCGCTGTCGGTGGAGGGCGTGAACCTGGCGTTGTTTTCGTCACCCGGTTCAATGCTGACGGGTTGCCCACTGTGTTGTGCCGCAATATCCAGTGCGTGGAGCAGTTTTTGCCCGTTGGGCGAAACGCGCAGCAGGCTGAGATCGGATTCGACGCGCGCAGCAAACTGCCTGTTTCCCCCAATCGACAGACCCGTTTTACCAGCCTCGCCGGACGCCACGGGCGTCTGGTGGAGCGTGTCGAGGTCGGTGGGGAACAGCACCGCCATGACCTGTTCGAGCGACGCGGTTGGCAGGCTGGCGAGTTTTTCAAGCAACCACGCGTAGCGTTCGTCGTTGGTCATGGCGACCAGGGTGTCGCCGGGCAGGCTGTATACCCGGTCTGTCGCCTTGAGCTTGCTGACATGGTCATGGCCTTTACCCGGATAGATGACGTTAGTGGCGCTGCCAGCCTTGATCGTGTCATTGCCGTCGCCGCCGCTGAGCAGGTGATGGCCGCTGCCACCGACAATCACGTCGTCGCCCGGCCCGCCATCGATAAAGTTGAGCCCGGCGCCGCCGTGAATGCTGTCGGCGCCGTCACCCGCATAGATACGCGCGGTGCCGGCGCCGATGACCTGCGTGCTGTCGTTGCCGGGGCCGCTGTCGACGGTGCAGTCCTCGGCGCTGATCCGTAGCGTGTCATCACCCTCGCCGGACAGGATGGTTGAGTGACGGCCGCCGACGCGCAGGTAGTCTTCGCCAGCGCCTGCGTCAATGCTGACGGGGTTCTGGAGGCTGTCATCGACATGGATGCAGTCGGCGCCATGGCCGGTGACCAGCTCGATGATTTGCCTCGGCGAAGACGGCGTTATCTGATAGAGCACCGTGCCTACGTAGAGGTGCAGGTGATCGCCCGCTGCGCCGAGCCAGAGTTCGCTTTGATCGGCGGTGAATGCAAACCTCAGGGTATCCCTGCGCGGCGCCTTATCCTGGCGGGCCTGCAGCCTGAATCGTTCGACCCGAACGGCAGTGTCCCGATAGACCTGCGCACGCAACGGGGCACCGCCCAGGTTGGCGGTTTTTTCTGCGTCGGTGGGCGTCAGGCTTCCCCCGTGCACGGTGTGAATGGCGCTGGGGGTGTCGGGTACAAACAGAGGGCGGTGCATGGCGTGATGGCTCCGGGTCAGGTGAGAAGGCCGGCGGTGGCCCGGCGTGTGGCTCACTAGACCGCAGATACGTCATGGCGCGGTGGTAGATGCTTGAACGAAAAACGCCCCGCTCACCTGGGTGGGCGGGGCGTTTTCAGGGGCGACTTATACCGCCAGTTTCTGCTCGCTGCGACGGATGGCACGCACTTTGTGCAAGGTGTCGGCGCAGGTGCGCGCGGCTTCCTGGCCCTTGTGGACGAAGTGCTCGTAGAAGAAGGTGTGGTGTTCGCTGCCCGCGTGGAAGTGGTGCGGAGTCAGGGACACCGAGAACACCGGCACTTCGGTTTCCAGCTGCACTTGCATCAGGCCACTGACCACCGACTGGGCGACGAATTCGTGACGGTAGATGCCGCCGTCCACCACCAGTGCGGCTGCGACGATGCCGGCGTAGCGGCCGGTCTTGGCCAGCAGCTTGGCGTGCAGGGGCAGTTCAAAGGCGCCGCCGACTTCGAAGAAATCGATGTCCGATTCCTGGTAGCCCTGGGCGATCATTTCGGCAAGGAAGCCTTTACGCGATTGGTCGACAATATCCTTGTGCCAGCAGGCCTGGATAAACGCGACGCGCTCGCCGTGATGGTTCTTGATTTTGCTATCGATTGCGGTGGGTTGCATGTTCTGACTCCTGTTTAAGAAAAAAACAGGGCGTTATGAATCGAATGGGATTTAAGGGTACGAACCACTGCCTCATGCAAGCATGAACCCAGCGCGCGGCCCTTAGGTGCCAATCCCGTTCTCTCTTCATCCGGACTATGACCGTCGGCCCCGGGATCACACCGGGTCTGCTGACCTTGTCGCCGTCCTGCGTGAGCAGTTCGAGGCGCCAAGCGCTCGCGGGCTATGCACATTGCGTGCAATTACCGCCGGTGGGGAATTACACCCCGCCCTGAGAACGTTGCCGCCAGAACCCTGGCGGCGGAGAGTTTTTAACATGGTTTTTCAAAAACTGCACGAGCGCTGTATCGATAACCTATATCGGTTTGTTTGGTTGGTATTCGATTGAAGCCAATTGGGGCTTGATATTCCGTGGCTTTGCCCGCAGTAATCACCCACAAGAGCACATCACATCACCCCGTTAGAGGCCTGCTTCATGTCTGTGATCGACCTGCGTAGCGACACCGTGACCCAACCCAGCCCCGGCATGCTCGACGCGATGGCCAGCGCCGTCAGCGGTGATGACGTCTACGGCGAAGACCCCAGCGTCAATCTGCTGGAGGCCGAAATGGCCAAGCGTCTGGGGTTCGAAGCGGCGCTGTTCGTGCCCACCGGCACCATGAGCAACCTGCTGGCGTTGATGGCTCACTGTGAGCGTGGCGAGGAATACATCGTCGGCCAGCAGGCCCACACTTACAAATACGAAGGCGGTGGCGCGGCGGTACTCGGTTCGATCCAGCCGCAGCCGCTGGAGGTGCAGGCGGACGGCTCACTGGACCTGGACCACGTGTTGGCGGCGATCAAACCGGATGACTTCCACTTTGCCCGCACCCGCCTGCTGGCGCTGGAAAACACCATGCAAGGCAAGGTACTGACGCTGGACTACCTGGCGAAAGCGCGGGCGTTTACCCGTGAGCATGGGTTGTCGCTGCACCTGGATGGCGCGCGGATCTACAACGCCGCGGTCAAGCTTGGGGTAGACGCGCGGGAAATTGCTCAGCACTTCGATTCGGTGTCGGTGTGCCTGTCCAAGGGCCTGGGGGCACCGATTGGCTCGGTGTTGTGCGGCTCGCACGCGTTGATCGCCAGGGCGCGTCGTCTGCGCAAAATGGTCGGCGGCGGTATGCGCCAGGCCGGCTCTCTGGCGGCGGCCGGGCTGTATGCCCTGGATCACCAGGTACAGCGCCTGGCCGATGACCACGCCAATGCCCAGTGGCTGGGCGATGAACTGCGCAAGGCCGGTTATGCGGTGGAGCCGGTGCAGACCAACATGGTCTACGTGCAGATCGGTGACCGCGCCGACGCGTTGAAAGCCTTTGCTGCCGAGCGCGGCATCAAGTTGAGCGCCGCGCCGCGTCTGCGTATGGTCACTCACCTGGATGTCAGCCGGGCACAGATCGAGCAAGTCGTGCAGACATTTGCCGAGTTTTCACGCAAATGACGGTGCAGACCGTCTAATTGACTGTTTCTATCACATAAACACGCTGTACCACCGGCAAAGGGCCGATATAATGCGGCCCTTTGCCGTCGCTCCGTCTGATGATGTTGCGCACTGGCCTTTGGCCGCAGACTCCGTGGAAGAACCTAATGAAAAGCGCAGAAATCCGTGAAGCCTTCCTTCGCTTCTTCGAAGAGCAAGGCCACACCCGTGTAGCCTCCAGCTCCTTGATCCCAGGCAATGACCCCACCCTGCTGTTCACTAACGCGGGGATGAACCAGTTCAAGGACTGCTTCCTGGGCCAGGAAAAGCGCGCCTATACCCGCGCGACCAGCAGCCAGAAGTGCGTGCGCGCCGGCGGCAAGAACAGCGACCTGGAAAACGTCGGTTACACCGCTCGTCACCACACTTTTTTCGAGATGCTGGGTAACTTTAGCTTCGGCGACTATTTCAAGAAAGATGCGATTACCTTCGCCTGGACCTTCCTGACCGGCGTGTTGAAGCTGCCCAAGGAAAAACTCTGGGTCACCGTCTACGCCACGGACGACGAGGCGTATGACATCTGGACCAAAGAAGTCGGCGTGCCGGTCGAGCGCATGATTCGCATCGGCGACAACAAGGGCGCGCCTTACGCCTCCGATAACTTCTGGACCATGGGCGATACCGGCCCATGCGGCCCGTGCACCGAGATTTTCTACGATCACGGCGCCGATATCTGGGGCGGCCCACCGGGCTCGCCGGAAGAAGATGGCGACCGTTACATCGAGATCTGGAACAACGTGTTCATGCAGTTCAACCGCACCGCCGATGGCGTGTTGCATCCGCTGCCAGCCCCGTCGGTCGACACCGGCATGGGCCTGGAGCGGATCAGTGCGGTGATGCAGCACGTTCACTCCAACTATGAGATCGACCTGTTCACCAACCTGCTGAGCGCTTCGGCCGCCGCCATTGGCTGCGCCAACGAAGGCCAGTCGTCGCTCAAGGTGGTGTCTGACCACATCCGTTCCTGCAGCTTCCTGATCGCCGACGGCGTATTGCCATCGAACGAAGGCCGCGGCTACGTGCTGCGCCGGATCATCCGTCGCGCCTGCCGTCACGGTAACAAGCTGGGCGCCAGCGGCAGCTTCTTCTACAAGATCGTTGCAGCGCTGGTGGCCGAGATGGGCGATGCCTTCCCGGAACTCAAGCAGCAGCAGGCCAACATCGAGCGCGTGCTCAAGGCTGAAGAAGAGCAGTTCTCCAAGACCCTGGAACACGGCCTGAAGATTCTGGAGCAGGACCTGGCCGAGCTCAAAGGCACCGTGGTGCCGGGCGACGTGGTGTTCAAGCTGTACGACACCTACGGTTTCCCTATGGACCTGACTGCCGACATCGCCCGCGAGCGCGAGCTGACCGTCGATGAAGCGGGTTTCGAGCGTGAGATGGAAGCCCAGCGCGTGCGCGCTCGCTCTGCCAGCTCCTTTGGTCTGGACTACAACACGCTGGTCAAGGTTGACGTGCCTACCGAGTTCATCGGCTACAAGGCGACCGTTGGCGCGGCGAAGATCGTGGCCATTTATAAAGACGGCAAATCGGTCGACGTGCTCAATGAAGGCGAAGAGGCTGTTGTGGTCCTGGACCAGACGCCGTTCTACGCCGAGTCCGGTGGCCAGGTGGGTGATTGCGGCTACCTGAGCTCGACGTCCGGTCGTTTTGAGGTGCGCGATACCACCAAGACCGGCGGCGCATTCCTGCACCACGGTGTGCTGGTGTTGGGCAACTTGACCGTCGGCGCGCCGGTAGACACTCAAGTGGATGCCGACGTGCGGCATGCAACTGCTTTGAACCACTCCGCCACTCACTTGCTGCACGCTGCCTTGCGTCAGGTACTGGGTGAGCACGTGCAGCAGAAGGGTTCGTTGGTTGATAGCCAGCGCCTGCGCTTCGACTTCAGCCACTTTGAAGCGATCAAGCCTGAACAGATCAAGGCGCTGGAAGACATCGTCAACGCCGAAATTCGCAAAAACACCCCGGTGGAAACCGAAGAAACCGACATCGAAACCGCCAAAAACAAAGGCGCCATGGCGCTGTTTGGCGAGAAGTACGGCGACGAAGTGCGCGTACTGAGCATGGGCGGCAGCTTCTCGGTGGAGCTGTGTGGCGGTATCCACGCCAACCGTACCGGCGACATCGGTCTGCTGAAAATCATCAGTGAGGGCGGTGTGGCCTCGGGTGTACGCCGTATTGAAGCGGTCACCGGTGCTGCGGCCCTGGCCTACCTCAATGCAGCCGAAGAACAACTCAAGGAAGCGGCCAGCCTGGTCAAGGGCAGCCGCGACAACCTGATCGACAAGCTCTCTGGTGTACTGGAGCGCAACCGCCAGCTGGAAAAACAGCTGGAGCAGTTGCAGGCCAAGGCGGCCAGCGCAGCGGGCGACGATCTGTCGGCCTCTGCCCTGGACGTCAAGGGCGTGAAAGTTCTGGCCGTGCGCCTGGATGGTCAGGACGGCAAGGCGCTGTTGGCCTTGGTCGATCAGTTGAAGAACAAGCTCGGCCGCGCAGTGATCCTGCTCGGCAGTGTCCATGAGGATAAGGTCGTTCTGGTTGCCGGTGTAACCAAAGACCTGACTGGCCAACTCAAGGCTGGTGATTTGATGAAGCAAGCCGCCGCGGCAGTGGGCGGGAAGGGCGGTGGTCGTCCGGACATGGCGCAAGGCGGTGGTGTAGACGCCGGTGCCCTGGACGCGGCCCTGGCCCTGACCGTGCCGTTTGTCGAGGCCGGTATTTAAGGCACTGTTAATGAGCCCATGGTCTAGTCATGGGCTTGCTCAGCTGCTGGAAGATTTGTTTATTGGGCGCCCCTTTACGGGCTGAGGCGGCTTAGAAATGGCTTTGATCGTACAGAAATTCGGAGGCACCTCGGTCGGTTCTGTCGAAAGAATCGAGCAGGTCGCCGACAAGGTTAAGAAATTCCGCGACGCCGGCGACGACCTGGTAGTGGTGCTGTCGGCCATGAGCGGCGAGACCAATCGCCTGATCGATCTGGCCAAGGCGATCAGCGGTGATCAACAGCCGCTGCCGCGTGAGCTGGATGTGATCGTGTCCACCGGTGAACAGGTCACTATTGCCCTGTTGGCCATGGCGCTGAACAAGCGTGGTGTGCCGGCGGTGTCCTACACTGGCAGCCAGGTGCGCATCCTGACCGACAGCGCACATACCAAGGCGCGCATCCTGCAGATTGATGATCAGAAAATCCGCACAGATCTCAAAGCCGGGCGCGTGGTAGTTGTAGCCGGTTTCCAGGGTGTGGACGAGCAGGGCAACATCACGACCCTGGGGCGTGGCGGTTCAGACACTACCGGCGTGGCGCTGGCAGCGGCCCTTAAGGCTGACGAATGCCAGATCTATACCGATGTGGACGGCGTCTACACCACCGACCCGCGTGTAGTGTCCGTGGCCCAGCGCCTGGACAAGATCACCTTTGAAGAGATGCTGGAAATGGCCAGTCTCGGCTCCAAGGTGCTGCAGATCCGCGCGGTGGAGTTCGCCGGCAAGTACAACGTTCCGCTGCGCGTATTGCACAGCTTCAAAGAGGGTCCGGGCACCCTCATTACTATTGATGAAGAGGAATCCATGGAACAGCCGATCATTTCCGGCATCGCTTTCAACCGCGATGAAGCCAAGCTGACGATCCGTGGCGTGCCGGATACTCCGGGCGTGGCCTTCAAGATCCTCGGTCCTATCAGTGGCGCGAACATTGAAGTCGACATGATCGTGCAGAACGTTTCGCACGATAACACCACCGATTTCACCTTCACCGTGCACCGTAACGAGTACGATGCGGCGGAGCGAATCCTGCAGAACACGGCGAGCGAGATTGGCGCCCGTGAAGTGGTCGGCGATACCAAGATTGCCAAGGTGTCGATCGTGGGCGTGGGCATGCGTTCCCATGCCGGCGTTGCCAGCCGCATGTTTGAGGCGCTGGCCAAGGAAAGCATCAACATCCAGATGATCTCCACCTCGGAAATCAAAGTCTCGGTGGTGATCGAAGAGAAGTACCTGGAACTGGCTGTACGCGCGCTGCATACCGCTTTTGAGCTGGACGCTCCGGCCCGACAGGGCGAGTGATGCGATGCCAGGAAGGCGCGGTTTACCGCGCCTTTCATTTTTTTGTGGGGCGCATGGTCTTTTGCGTGCGCTCGACAATACTTAGGCCGTTAGGGCTACGGCTTTCATGTCGTAGGTCGAACGCCTTTTTTTTGCAGACTGTTGTTCCTGAACTGAAATGCGTGAGGAGAAAGGTATGCTGATTCTGACTCGTCGGTGCGCAGAAAGCCTGATTATCGGTGATGGCGAAATCACCGTGACCGTGCTCGGCGTCAAAGGCAATCAAGTACGTATCGGGGTTAACGCTCCGAAAGAGGTAGCGGTCCACCGCGAGGAAATTTACCTGCGGATCAAGAAAGAGAAGGACGAAGAACCAAGCCTTTAATTTTTATCGTTTTTTATGTTTGCAAACGGGGATGAACGTGGTTAATATACGCCCCGTGTTGCGGAGAGCTGGCCGAGTGGCCGAAGGCGCTCCCCTGCTAAGGGAGTACACCTCAAAAGGGTGTCGGGGGTTCGAATCCCCCGTTCTCCGCCATTATTTGCTTAGTACGTTGCAATCTGGTTTTTTCGGTAAGTTGTTGAAATTACTCGAAAAAATAGCTTTACATAGAGATTGAACGGCCTATAATGCGCGGCAACAAATGCACTCGTAGCTCAGCTGGATAGAGTACTCGGCTACGAACCGAGCGGTCACAGGTTCGAATCCTGTCGAGTGCACCATTTAAGAGTCAGTTGCAGCAATGCAGGTGACTCGGCTTCAACCAGTTGTGATCTGGTCTAAAAACACAATATGCACTCGTAGCTCAGCTGGATAGAGTACTCGGCTACGAACCGAGCGGTCACAGGTTCGAATCCTGTCGAGTGCACCATACAAACAAAAAGCCCGCCTAGTGCGGGCTTTTTGCCGTCTGGGGTTTGTGTGGGATTTTATCTTTTTCTCCCGCACCATGTGTTTTCCTTATCCGCTGCGTCGTCGCAGTTCATAGATGCAGCCAAAGCTCAGCTTTGGCTCGCAAGCGCTTGTTCTTTCCAGTTTTTTAACGTTTAAAACCGACGCAAGGTGTATCATTGCGCCCGTCAGCCCCGCCGGGGCTTGTGGAATACCTCCATGGACTTACCCAGTAGTTACTTAGTACCCCGTTTTACCAATCATGAATTGACTGATTGATCCTTCCGGCGTGCCCCGCTGCTGGGAGTGGAGTTCGCCTATGACCGAAGTAGAAGTAAAGAAAACGCAAGACAGCCTGCAGGATCGCCTGGCTCAAGTCATCGAGCTGCTGCAGCGCCAGCGCGTGGTCGAAGACCTCACGCACCGCCAGGAAGGTCCGCATCACGACCGCGTCGAAAACCTGGTGCACCGGCAGAACCTCGTTGAGTTGCAACGCAAGCTCGATGACCTGCACTCCGCCGACGTTGCCTATATCCTCGAAGCCTTGCCGCTGGATGATCGACTGACCCTGTGGCAGTTGGTGAAGGCCGACCGCGACGGCGATATTCTCCTCGAGGTATCCGACTCGGTCCGTGAAACCCTGATCGCCGACATGGATGATCATGAGCTCCTGGCTGCAGCCAGGGAGATGGACGCCGACGAACTGGCCGACCTGGCCCCCGAGCTGCCCCGTGATGTTGTCCATGAGCTGATGGAAGCGCTCGACAGCCAGCAGCGTGAGCGAGTGCGCTCCGCGCTGTCCTACGACGAGGATCAGGTCGGCGCGCTGATGGACTTCGAGATGGTCACCATCCGCGAAGACGTCAGCCTGGAAGTGGTACTGCGTTATCTGCGTCGCCTGAAAGAGTTGCCCGGTCACACCGACAAATTGTTTGTGGTCGACTACGAAGGCATTCTCAAGGGCGTGCTGCCAATCAAGCGTCTGCTGGTGAATGATCCGGACAAGAAAGTTGCGGATTTGATGGCCAGCGACACCGTGAGCTTTCATCCGGATGAGGACGCGTACGAGGCGGCGCAGGCGTTTGAGCGTTACGACTTGATCTCGGCGCCGGTGGTCGACAAGAACGGCAAGCTGATTGGCCGTTTGACCATCGACGAAATGGTCGACCTGATTCGTGAAGAAAGTGAAACCGAAGTCCTCAACATGGCCGGTTTGCGTGAAGAGGAAGACATTTTTGCGTCGGTCTGGCGCTCTCTGCATAACCGTTGGGCCTGGCTGGCGATCAACCTGATCACAGCCTTTATCGCCTCGCGCGTGATTGGGCTGTTTGAAGGTTCGATCGAGAAGCTGGTGGCCTTGGCGGCGCTGATGCCGATTGTGGCGGGTATCGGCGGCAACTCCGGTAACCAGACGATCACCATGATCGTGCGTGCGATGGCACTGGATCAGGTGAGTACGGCCAATTCCTCGCGCCTGCTGCGCAAAGAGCTGGCCGTGGGCCTGATCAATGGCCTGGTGTGGGGTGGCGTGATCGGCGTGGTGGCTTACTTGCTGTATGGCAGTTGGTCGCTTGGCGTCGTGATGACCGCCGCCATGACCCTCAACCTGCTACTGGCAGCGTTGATGGGGGTGTTGATCCCCATGACCCTCGCGCGCCTTGGGCGTGATCCGGCGATGGGTGCCAGTGTGATGATCACTGCCATGACCGACAGCGGCGGCTTCTTCATCTTCCTGGGTCTGGCGACGATCTTTCTGCTCTGATCCCCTCAGCGGGAGCACATCTGCTCCCGCTTTGCCGTCTGTTCTCGGCACTCCTTTATCAAATCGCAGGCAAAAAAAAGCCAGCACATGGCTGGCTTCGGCTTTCAACTGCAGATCAATTGGCTTCTGCGGCCGCCTCAACGTCGTGCGCAATAAGCGAGACGAGAGCATTTTGCTGGCGGTGGGAGAGCTGACGAAAACGCTGCAGCAGTTCGCGTTCGTGCAGTGACAGCTCAGGGCTGTCCAGGCGCATGCTCAACTCTTCGCCCAGCGCACCTTCCTGAATAAGGCTCTGTTCCAGGCGCGCGATGATTTCGGAGTTCATGCTGCGGTGATGATTGCGAGCCACCTCGGCAATGCGTTCCCGCATTCCGTCTGGCAGACGTACGACGAACTTGTCAGCCGTACGGCTGGAATAAATTGCCTGTTTCAATGGGCGCATATATTTAACCGGTTAGTTCAGGGGAGCGGTTTTTGGAATTGGCCGCAAGATGAGTGTTAAGACAAGGCTCACGACCAAAGTTCAACCCGAATTACAAAGAGGCCGCATCATGCCTCAGATTTGACAGTTCCTTGGCGTCAATTCTGTGACAAATATTGAACTGCCTAAAGGCTTTATGCCAGCACTCATTTGCATTTTTGCGGACTGGTTTGAAAACTTTTCAACGAGTGATTCCGCAAAGGAACTTCTCGCAAGTCCAGGCCACGGCGGGGTTTGAGGCCGCACATCCTATAGCAATATGGCCTTTTGCCCTCGTGTTTAAGACTAGTGGCAATTTGCCGATTTACTAGCACGAGGCGACATAAGGTAGGGGGACAAGCAGGAGGGAGGGATCAGCGTAAGACGGGGTCGAACTTGATTCTGCGGCCCACGATGAGCGTCAGCAGCAGAAGGCTTGCACATACACCGGCAGCAACAAAAGCGGTGGTTTGCGTATCTTGGGCATCGGCGCCAAGGCCTGCGATGCCGGTTGCAACGGTCAGGCACAAAAACAGCCAGGCAGATTTAGTCATTCACGATCCCTCAGAAAACCCAGTGTTCAGATGCTGGCGCGGCCTGACTGCCCTGGGTCAGGCGTACCGGCGATTGTGCGTTGGGCGTCATCACCGCCAATTGCGGGCGTTGTTGCAAATGGTGCGGCACCGCCTGGCTGATTTGTGCGGGATCATTGCTGCCAGTCGATTGAAAATGGAAAGTCACCAATGCAGCAAGGGCTACGGTGTTGAGGGCTAACAGAAGGGCACTGTTCATGGTCATGTTCTCCGCTTAACGCCGTGGCCGGTTAGGTTTTGTAGGAGAAGTATTGCAGGTCTCGTGCCAAACTATTATTTCAATAAAATCAGTGCCTTAAGTCTACTTTAACCGCCTGTAAGGTTGCAATTTGCAATGCTGGCATTTTGGGGGAGTGCATTTTGCACGACGGTGATGGATCCCCCGGTTTTACGGGTTCAAACCGCGCTCTGCAGAACAAGGACAGGCCTACGCTCAAAAAGCCAACGGACGACATGACAAAACCTACCTCGGCCGTTAACATGCACGCCGTCCGTCGCCGCGCCTCTTGTCCGGTGGCTGTCATTTTGTCCCAGTAGCTCAATTGGATAGAGCATCCCCCTCCTAAGGGGAAGGTTGGCCGTTCGAACCGGCCCTGGGACACCATATGAATCAAGGCTTCCAGCGTTTCACCTAAGTAAGTAAATTTCTTCATGGGTGCATGGTGGGTGCAAGCAGCATTACATGAATCGAAAAAGCCCCGAATCAGGAAATAATCCTGACGGGGCTTTTTTGTTGGCTTTTCGTGGTTTCAACTGGGTGTTCTAGGTGCCTGAGAAGGGAGGCTCAAATATGAAATATGGTCGAAACGATATCTGTTGGTGTGGCTCTGGCCGAAAATTTAAAAAATGTCATCTAGACCGAGAGAAGCAGGAACCTGTGAAGCACTGGGAGGTGGGCGCCCAGTTCCGTAAAGACTTTTCAGCGAAGGTGTGTTCAGTTCCTGCCGCCATGCAGGGCGAGTGTAGTGAGCAAATCATTCGGGCTCATACGGTGCCTCGCGCTGGAAGCCTGGCTAAAATTGCAGAGAAAGGCCATGTGTTGGGATTCGTTTTCAGCTTTGAAAATATGATCAAAAACAATGGTGTCCTTCAACCACAACTCGTAGGGATTAATAACGCTTCAACATTCACTGGATTCTGCTCGAATCACGACAACGCTCTATTTTCGTCGGTTGAGAAGCACCTGTTTACCGGATCTCAAGAACAGTGTTTTCTGCTGGCCTATCGTGCACTTGCTCGCGAAAGTTATACGAAGCTTGCGGCTTCGGTCAGCGCTGGAAATCATTCGAACCTTGACCAAGGGCGATCCATTTCTGAGCAAATGAGAATCCAAGCAATCAGTGGGCTATATGGCGCAGCTGTTGGGGTTGGAGTAGAGGATAATCAACATCACAAAGCGCGTTTCGATGCGATCTTGACCTCACAAGATTTTTCTTCAGTTCGGTCATACATCATTACCTTTGATGAGCCACCACCGATAATGTGTAGCGGTGCATTTTCGCCCGAGACAGACTTCGCAGGTAAGCAGCTTCAGAACCTTTCGGACTTCGCCACGATTCCGCATACCATCAGTGTCACGTCATTTTACGGTGGGGCTCTAGGGCACGTTGTTTTTACCTGGATGCCAGAGGATGACCCAGTCTGTATGCCTTATATTCAAAGCCTAGCCTGTATCCCTGATGCAAACCTTGCCTCCACTCTGGTAAGGATTTTTTTTGAAACCTTCGAAAATATACATATCTCCCCGTCGTGGTGGCGCTCTCTGCCTGCTGAGCAGCAGAAGGTACTTATTGGTCGGATGACGGGCTCCGTGATGCCGGAATTTATGCAAGATGTCTTAAAATTGAAGGCCGGTGAATGCGTTGTGCCTCCATGGGCAGTGCAGGAACGCAAATGGGTTGGTATTGCCGCCTAGAAAGACGTAGGCCGGAATCAAACATCGCTAAGCTGTCTGAGCCTTGATCCTTAGTACTGTTGTTGTCGAGCAGTTGGCGTGCCGTGCCGTCGCGCGGATGCCCAAACCCGCGGCGAGCAGCTCCGCCACTCGCTTGTGTAGATCGGCGTCAACGGGTCTGCCTTGGTACTTGCCGGCCGCTTTGGCTTTCTCGATACCTTGGGCCTGGCGATCACGCCGTTGCTCATAATCCTTGCGTGCAATGGCGGCCATCATTTCCACTAGCATTGAGTTGATGGCGCCTAGCATCCGCCCGGTGAACTCGTCGCCCTTGGTGTCCTGCATACCCTGGTGGCTGGTCGGTAAGTCTAATGCGACGATGCGCAGGCCCTTGGAGTCGATCGCAGCCTTGAGCTTTTGCCAGTCCTCCACTGGAAGGCGGGATAGGCGGTCTATCGACTCCACCAGCAACACGTCACCCTTACGGGCATCCTTGAGCAGTCGCAGCAGCTCCGGCCGGTCGGCGGTAGCGCCGCTGGCGTTCTCCAGGTACACGCTGGCAATGACCTTGTTATGGTCGCTGGCGAACTGCTCAAGCAAGGCCCGGGCCCGGCCGGCGTCTTGTTCTTCGGTGGAGGCTCGAAGGTATGCGCGGATAAACATGATGGGTGCCTGTATCAGTTAGGGCGTTCTACTAATACTGTTGCACTATGGGTGTTACTTATCAAGCGAAAAGCCCGAAAAAGGCAAAATAAGCCTGTATCTGGATAGGCATACTCAAAGCGATAGGCCTAAACTCTGCCTAACAAATACCCCACCAAAAGGAACTGGCGATTGGAAATCAAGGTAAACGTACCAAAGGGGTTCAAGTTAGTTTATGAGTGGATCGAAGGGGACCTAGTCGTATCGATCGAGCGAGAGTTGGTCGATACCTCTCATAAAGAAAAGAAAGCAGGTAACCGTCATCTGTATTATTACCGGCGGGGAATTTTTCGCGCTGCGCCGGGCGTGGTGAAAGGCAAGGTCGTGACTAAAGGGAAGGATGGGGTTGTGGTTATCCGCGTGGTAACCGACAAGCAACCGACAATTTCCCAATCCGGCACTGGATCGACCGGTCCGAGGAAGCCAAGCAATGCCTAAGCTCAAAGAGTTTCGACAGGACTACTACTATTTCAGTGGCAAGGTCAGTGACAACGTAAGATCACTCTGCCTTTCCGCAGTAGCAGTAATTTGGGTGTTCAAGCAGGAGATAGGAGGGTTAACCACTCTTCCCACGGCTCTGTATTGGGCTCTGCTTTGGGTCATCTGCGCTCTCGCGCTCGACTTCATGCAATACCTCTACGCTTCCGTGACGTGGGCTGTTTTCAGTAGGTATAAAGAAAAAAAAGGGTTTGACCAAGAGACAGAATTATTGGCTCCAGCTGTCTTAAATTGGCCTACAAATCTGTTTTACGTTCTTAAAATTCTTTCCGCGGTAGCCGTGTATATTCAGATCCTCCGCTATCTGTTCGGGGTGATTAAGCCAGGTTAGGGTAGGCGAGTGATCTACCCCATCCAGAGGCATCAAAGAGAGCTAGGTCGAATGTCAGTACCGTTCTGAGTGCCTGATATCCGATACTTCTGTACCTCTCCGGCGGCTATTTCGGCCGCGGTCTCTTTCATCGGTTGGCCGATCTGCATGGCGCACAGGCCGCCGCCCTCGTCGTCGCCAGCGATTCCAACGATGTGCCGACCTGGCTTGACCTGGAATTTCACCACTTCGCCGGTGTTAATGCGGGCAACCTTTTTTCCATCAATGAGCACAGTGGCCATACAGCCACCTGAAGCCCAAAACCCATTATCCCGGCTTAACACCAACGTAGCACCATCCGGAACGGCGGCCTGGTAAGCGTAGACCCGATCGGCAGGCACGCGCTTGGCCGAACCAGGCTCTACCGGCGTGCTTGAACAGCCGGCCAGCAACACGGCAGCGGCGGCGAGCAGAATCCTGTGCATATTTCTTCCTCGTGGTTGATGGGTGACTTTATACCAGCCTGGCTACACCTGGTCTTCGGCGTAAATAGCAGCGCTGATGATGGCGCCACCCCAGCGTCGGTGACCGATGCAGAGTGGTACGGGCAAGCCCGATGCCACGGTATTCTTCGCACTACCAAAAGCATAGCCAGGTGTGTTCTCTGGCGCGGCGCTGGACTTCAAGCCCTGGGCTTGTGGGCTCAGCATTTGAATCACGCCGCCGGCGGCCAAGGCAATGCCTGGCGCGAGAGTTGCGCCATTTGTGAAGGGGCTCATAACGATCAGTACAGCCCCTATGATCGTTTGCAAGATGCCTGCCCGCTTACTGCCTACGATCACTGGAGCGATGATGATGTCGCCTTTGCCTTGATAGTTCAGCTCGCTCTCCCCGATGTTTTTCTTACCTCGAAAAACGGCGAACACCAATCCACGCGACCTGGCATTTGAGATAAAGCGTTCCAAGCCGGGAATCTGCACGCACAGTGCTTTCAAGGCTTCCGCCGGCGTCCGCACGGCAAGGTCGTACGACCTGCCGAACTGTCGGAGCTGGCCGTAGAGCTTGATGGTGGTCATAGGGGAGTTATCGAATGCTGTAGCGGCCATGGGGCCTCCTATGGATTGGTGGACGGGGCTGGAAGCCCAAGGCGAATGGCGAGCACTGCGCGCGACATATGCGCCTGATCGATGGTCAACTGCTCCTGGCGCGGGTCGTAGTTCCACACCCGGTTGTAGATTGCCTCGCTGGCTCGGGCGCCTCGGAATGTCCCCCTCAGCAGGTCGGCGGAAACCCTGGCCTCTTCCTCAGTGAAGAAGGGGCCGTCGACTGTCACTTGTTGGCCACCACTGACGTGCTGGACCTCCCACACCGTGTAGCCGGCGTCCGGCCCCTGGATCAGTTCGTAGGGTTTGAATTTCTGCGTTTTGCACGCTTCGGTAAAACGCTCTTGAAAGGTCATGTCTTCACACTCACAGAGTCTGCCGTTGATCGGCGCTACCAATACTTGCGTAGCGCACGGAGGGGCAGTTAGGCCGCTTCGGATTGATCAGGAGACGCTTTTGCGGTGGTGCGAGTGGGCATTTTCGCCAGCCATTCGCGAAGCGCTTCGGAGCCTTCGCAGCCCGATCTCCACTTCTCAAACCGGCCGGTGTACCCATTCGAATTGGCAACCATGCCACTCAGTGCGACACCGGCATTGGAGGCCGTGGCCAGCACGTCATCGTAGATCGCTAGCATCTGCTTGAGCCCTTCAATGTCTTCGGCGCGCGACGCGGCAATGCCTGCGCGCGAAAGGCTGTCAGCCGCCTCTGGCGATAACCCGGAGAGCATTGGGTTTGCCCTGAGTACCGCCTCTACAACGTCGGGGTGACTGCCTGCGCGCGCTTCAGCCACTAGGCGCTGACGCTCCTCCGGCTTGAGGCCTCGCACGATGGCTCGCAGCTCCTGATCAGCCAGGAAACCAACAACGTCCGAGCTAGCGCGCGGCGTGACCGCTGCGAAGCCGCTGGCCACTGTCTGGGCCAACGTGAGCATATCTTTTGCTGCCTTCTCCATCGCCGGCATCAGGGCGGGAATGATTCCATCAATCTGCTCCTTGCCCTTGCGCTCAATGGCAGCGGCGTTGAGGTCCTTGTTCTCGCGAATCGAGAGAATTTCTTCTCCGAGGTCCTTGAACGCCTCCAGGGCCAATCCCTGCAAATGGCGGACAGACTTCAGCAAGCCACCGGCCTGCCAAGTGCCTTTGGTGCCATCGGGTCGTTGAATGTTGAATGTTCTTGCCTCTACTTGGGAGTGCTCGTATTCGGAGTAATGGAGGTTGGCCAAGCCAACTTTGAGGACGGATCGTTTGCCGATTTTCATGGAGTTACCTTTTGATTGTCTGGCCGTGGGGCGGCCGGTTTTTGGTCTGAGGATTCGCTCAGGATTTGGAGTAGGGAAACGTTTTCCCGGGCGCCACCGCCGGCTGCTGCTGCGTGCAACTCGTCCATAAGGGCGCTGATCTCTCGCACGTCACGATTGAACTGAGTGAGCCCGGATTGCTGACGCAACTTGGCAACCTGGCTACGAATGTTCATGGCTGGCCTCGGTGATCTGTCGGTACTGTTCTGCGACGTGTTTTTTGATGTCCTGGCCGTCTGCCTTTGGCGGGAAGATCCAGGCTCCAGGACTTGGGAATGGCCGCATATCCATCACGCCTACTGGAGCAGGGCGGCGGAGGCTTTCGATTGCTCGGACGTGGAGAATGAACGCCTCTGCCAGATTGGCCGCGTCATAGCTGTTCATGGTGCGCAGTGGGAAGTGCATGACCGTCTGTACGCCCTGGACGGGATAGTTGAACGAATGGCCCAATCCATCTCCCCCTCAACCGCGTCAACCCTGCAGTCCACCACCGTCAACATAACGAGCACTGTCTCTTCGTCTTCGGTGCCGATCTTCTCTGCAATTCGCTTGAGCTCGGCCCGCATCCACTTAATGCTTATTGCCGCATTCCTTCCATCTGTTCGCGGAGTTCTTCGACGGCCTTCTGTAGCTCGGCAACCTCGATGACTCGGGCAACAGCGCCTAGCCCCTCGATCAATGCCTTGCCCTGGTCGGGCGGTAGCTCGCCGGCGGCAACTGCGCGAAGGATTGATTTGGCTGCGCTGGGCAGGTCGGTGTCGTCCAGGTCGAAGCACACTGTCTCGGCAGTTGGCTTGATTGGCGGTACCAGGCGTTCAAGGATCAGACGGCAAGCCTGCATATCGCCCTTCTTGGCCGCTGTCAGAACCTTCTTTGTCACGGCGTCTGCACCTTCTGCTAGTCGGGCGCGCAGCTCTTGCGTCTGGCCGGAGCGGCCGCCGGGGTTACCCGACTGTCCGGGCTTCCATTTGCCGGCTTTATCGCGATCAGTCATGCGGCGGGCGATTCCATAGCGATGACCGGTTTGTTTTCGGCGAGCGCTATCAGCAGGGCGGATGCTTGAACGCTTCCGTCTGCTGCGGCTTCGCGAAGGCGGCCCCAGGCAGCGGCAACTTCGGATCGAGTTGGTTTGTGCTGGCGTCCTCGGGCGGGCTTAGCTGTGTTCATGGGGGCTGCCTCGAATGGGTTTTGAGTGGCTCAAAAACTCACATTAGGCATGATCTGATCATTTATCCAGTGCTTTTTAGGTGCACTCTAGGTGATACGCGCAACCGGATTAAACGGGACTGAAATAGTTGGTTCGCAGCGGATTGATAAGGGTATTTTTGTTGCAGTAAATCGGGGGTAGGCAAAGTGATACACAGCCGGGTTTTCGGCTCAGTCCTGCCTCAGATTGAGGATGGAGCGGGGAGGGCTGACCTACCGTTTTGGGATGTCAGGTTTTGTCAGGTTCGCGCGCCACGTTTTGCGAGATATGAAAACGTGGCGCGGATTTGATGCCCAGCTTTGGATGCCTCTTCCACCAGTGGCGGATCACCTTGTCGCATGCCTGCTCCGGCGTGCTGTCAGGCTGCCCAAGCTGGGCTTACTCCGGAATGAGTAGTTCGTTGTACTTCTTCGGCACCAGCGCAATCTCGCCCCAGGCAAGGTGCTCGACCCCAAGCCCTCCACCATTCTTAGTAATCACTCCGTAAAACATCACGATTCTGCCTACAGACACGTCTTTAATGTTCTTCGCCTGACAAAAGCCGTCCGGCATTTTAACGGTGAAGTCGCCCACTCCCCTGCCGCACCGTAGGCGAGTCATTCTTATGGAGGTGGAGTACTTACCAGCATTCCAGCTGCGTAGGATTTTTCCGTAGAAAAGCTTTGGCGTTTGAACCGTATCAAGGACGCTCCAATCTAGGTCTGCCACGTCGGTGAGAAGTTCTGCGAGCTTCACCGCGTGAATTGCGCCAGGGAGAACGAAATACTTGTCTTTGTTGTTTTCAAAATTACGGCATATTCCCGCGACAGTCGTAATTTTGCTCGGAAGCTCGAACGATTCCCCATGGTGGCGACCTATGGGCACTTCCGATAACGGTCCATCCGCATCCTCGACAGGGGTTTCGTCATATTCTTCGCTTGGCGCGAGGTCGATTTCGGGTCTCTCTTGCAAAAACTCTTTCACTACAGCTAGGTGCTCGTGATCCACCGCCCTTTTGGCTTCCTCCCATGTGTCATATCGCTTGCCGATAGGCTTCTTGGCCCTCAGCACGCATGCGACATGACTCCATCGCTTCAGATGCCGATAGAAAGGGTCACGCTGGTTCGTAAACAAGTCTTTTTCTTTGGGGGTGCGCTCGACGTTGGTGAAGCATCCGGGGCAATACAAGGCGCCTCTCATTTCCTCTTCATATTCATCCGGTGCCACACGTCTGCTTGCTTTCAAGACTTCTCGGTTGCCGCCCTCAAATTTCCACCCTGGCAGGTGGTGTGCATAAGCAATCTTCCGTTTGTTCGCCATTGGTCATTCGTCCATGTGGGTATGATTGCAAATAGCCACACCCTTTGTGGCAAATCAAGCTAGAAAGTGATGATTGCTACTTTGGTTTAAGGAGGCGGCGATGGGGGAGTCGCTCTCCTCGTCTTGAGCTCAATAGCGTCTCTTGCGTGCGCCGGTCGTCAACAGACGAAACGATCCGAGTCGGCTCATTTGGTCTGTCTCGCAATCACCGAAATTACCAGAATTGGTAGGTTGGCCAGGTGTTCGGGAATCCCTAGGGTCTGAGGGATTCTCTAACGTGTTGCTTTCCACACTCTGTGGCGTTTCCACCACGCTGAGTGAGACTAAAACGCCACAAAGTTTGATTCTCTAAGGTTTAAATACAGTGTTGAAAACGGTATTACTTGCTGATGAGGTTTCACCCGATACTGATTGCGATCAGTCGATCGATTGGAGTTTTACTGGTACCTCATCCTCGTGTCGGATGTTATTCGGTGTGTGTGGCATAATTATGTTTGAGTTGTTGAGTTTCTTGATATTAGAAACTCAACGCTATCAATTTTGCTTGAAGGGGGCTTTGCTAGACTAGCTATCAATCTTATCAGAACTTACGTCGTTCTTGGTGTTTTTGTTGCTTGTTCGCTTGCTTTGTATCTTTAGTTCCTTTTGTATGCGCAGGAACTCTTTGTAGTTGGATTTAACTGTTGATGAGACGGGTTCTATTTTTAGGACTTTATCATAAAATAGTTCCGCCTTTTCTAAATTGCCAACTTGAAAGGCTAAGAAGTTGGCGTAGTTGCCTAAGGCATACGAGCTATTAGGCTCCAGTTCGAGAGCTCTTTTATAATAAATCTCTGCTGCTTCGTATTTTTTCAGATGGTCAGCTAGAAAGTCAGCATATTCTACTAAGTTGCTAGAGTTAGATGTATCCATTTTTAACGCCTGGCGATAATGTCTGTCGGCTTCTGTAAGAGCCCCTTGGTGGGCTAATATAGAAGCGTATAAACAAACAGGGTCAGGATCTGTAGGGCTCATGCTCATTACTTTCTGCACCAGCTCCTTTGCTTTTTCGTAATCTTTATCATGGCGGCTTAGAATTTCTGCATAGGCAAAAATCGCTTCGTGGTCGCTAGGGGCTAGTTCCATTGATTTTTTAAACATTTCCTTTGCGCCAGGGATATCATCTTTTTCCTTTGAAAGAAACAGCGCGTAATTATAATGAAGCTCAGAACTTTCAGGGAACTGCTCTAAACCTTGTTTGTAGGTTTCTTCTTGTTTTTTAAGGTCTGTCTGTGCTGCAGCTTCCAGTTCCCACGCCCACCAACTCGTCCTTCGCTGCACTGATTGGGCCATTATCTGGCGGGTATTACGCTGTTCTTCAGTACCTTGAGCTAAGGACCTCATTAATTGGTCAGCTTGTTTACGGTAGCGATCTGCACTTTTCTTTCCGAGATCTTCTGTTCGCTCAGCAATCCTGTTTAAATCAAAGTCCGGTACAAGTTTTGTTGCTAGCTGCAACATAAACTCATCAAAGCCAGGGATTTTAACTTTTATTCCGTCATGTTTGGTTAGGACTTGCTGTGCTAGTTCAGGAGGTGGAGAGCCTTCTCGGTAGCACCAAATAATACGACCTGCAATATCGCCCAGTTCGAGGCTGTTAAGTAACCCCATCAAACTGCCGTCATTGCCGCCATAGCCTACAACTATAGGGGTAAAAAATTGAAATAGTTTTTTCAAGGCGTTTTTCCACCCTTCCTCAAGGTTGGAAACGCCGTCTTGGTCGTTAATTGGGTTGAAGTATAAGTCACGATGTATCTTAGCCACTAATGGCCTGCGTAATTGAGGGCGGACAAATCCTACAAGCGATTCGTGGGCAACTACGAGGGGGGATTGGTGAGCGTGCATCGAAAGAGCATCTGCTACTAAATTGTCAAAATTTGTAGTGACTACAACTTTATGGCGAGTTTCTTGTATTATTTCAGCAAGCAGGGTGTACCCGAGGCTAGGGCTTTTGCCATCCATGTGCTTTTCTAGTTCTGCATATCCAGATTCGCGATCTCCCCGAAATCGACGCTCAAAAATCTGAGGGTAGAACTCTGCAGCAGTCTCAAATGTTAAATTTCCACTAACGACGCCACTGTTTTTCACCCATTCTTCTAAACGCTCATCGCTCTTGCACTCCCGAAGATGAAGGTCGGTAAGCCATCGTTGTGCAAGATCTTTTCCGGTAGGAATGTTTGAAGAGAACGAGGCACCTGAGCCGAGGATAAAGGCAAAATGCCTGTCGTGCATTGAGCTATCGAGACGCGCTAACTCGTCCAAAACGCCTTCAAGTGTCCATTCTTGCACTTCATTGCTTGACATTATTCATCCATGAGTAGGAGGGGGTGGGGTGACATCATAATGCCATTTATTGGGTGTTTCCAGGGTCAGAAACCTCAGTGAGTCACTCGGAGAGATCTGGGTCAAGAAATCCATTTGGGGCGCATTGATTCACCTCCGGCACCAGACAAAAGTTTGTGTGCGACTTACCTGCTGATCGTGCGCAAGGCCGCATCGCATCGCAGATGCATTCGAGCAGCAGGCTCTGGATCAACTCAATATAAGCGGAGCTTCAGCGCTATCCGCCGGCGCCGATCCGCGGCAGGTAATCCGACAAATGCGGCTGTAAGATCCTCAAATTGAGGTAGCCGGTGTATTCCACTGGAGGTGGGACCCAACGCTTTTACGGCCTTCTCGTGAAACTACCGGTATCCAGTAGATGCCACGCAGCCCCGTGCTATCTCAACCAGGTAGATCCCCCGGAGTTATGCCATGAACTATTTTTCACTCCTTCCATTGCGTTACTAGTCACGAGCCTATAACTTTGGTTTGTCGTAACTAGTAACAGAGAGGCGAGATGACAGACGAAGCCAAACCCCCGCGCTCAGCAGCAGCCAGGCAGCGGGATTACAAAGAACGCCAGCGGGCGGCCGGCTACAAGCTCGCGGCCCTGTGGATTCACACAGAGACGGAGAAGGAGGGTAAGCAGGCGGCGCGCGATGGGAAGCCACTCAAGCCGATGGAGTCGAAAGACCCCCTGAGCTGGGCAGCAGGCTGGATCAGCGAGAAGGGCAAGCAGTAATCGGCTGAAACCTTAGCCGATCGAATCGATGGTCCAGATTTGGGCCATCTCAGAAGAGGTGCCAAGCCGCTGCGCGAACAGCGGCCTGGCGATCACACGACGAAACTTGAAGGTAGACGTCATGCAACTTTACCAAAATATCAGTAACGCCCTGAAAGGCCAAGATAAGTCCGAATGTGAAGGGGAGGGGGCGGTAGGCACTGAGGTGTACGGCTCTAGCGCCGTAGACTTGCCTTTCTTCACCGAGAACCAACGAACCTTGGTGATGGAGCTAATCCTGGCAGAGCGCCGTCACGCTACCCGGTGGTGGACACACCTAAGCGAGTTGCGGCGGCGTAAGGAGCTCCCTGAGTGGGTTGCGGCGGACATTGGCACTCACGATGAGCATGACCGTCTGCTTGATAGTAGGAAGGCCGTCAATCAGGCTCTGTTCGGCTCGGATGACCTGGGCGGCGATCAGCAATACCGCGCGGTGGTGTTGGAGTAGGGCAGACAAACTACGAAACCTTCGCAGCATCAAGGGCACTACCCCGAAACAGGGTGGTGCCCTTTTTTCATTTGCCGGCGGCGGGGGCCTTTTCGGCAAGGTAGATCATGTGGAGCTGTATGCCTCCAACCATTCATTAACACTCTGGTCCTGTGGTGGCTTAGGTGTGTGTATGGGGGAGTAAGGAAAGGTCTTGTAACCGCCCTCCCTTATTACCTTGTTTCCGTAGTTTGAAGCACACGTAGTTGGAAACGGCTGTAACCCTTGTGGTTCGTGGTCTGTAGGCATTTCCTTGTCCGGTACTTTTGTCCGGGAGTTGTCCGGCGCTTGTCCGGAAATTGTCCGGATGTTGTCCGGCAAAATGGCTGCTCTGAATTGCTCTGCGGTCAGACTGACAGGCACCAGACTGCCGACTTTGAAGCGGTCATCAGTCACTGTTTCAGTCACCAGGACGCTACGTAGCTTCCCCATGTAATCGTGCATAGCCGCCAGCCGCCGAGGAAAAGGCAGGCCGGTCCCCATCCAGAACTTGTAGAAGTGGCTGCGCTTGCCGATGCGGAATTGTCCTTTTGGTAGCAGAGCGCCAGCCTTAGCCGTAGCGGTGTTCCGCTGACGCGTCAGATCGGCGTTGAACACTGCGTAGACAGATTGTCCGGACAGCATCGAGACAAACTGAAGCGTGATACCAGCGCTCCGGGTTTTGCCGTAGTGCCCAGTTGAATAGCCTACGTACTCGAATGCATCCAGGCCCACTGCCATAAGCACGTCACGACAAAGCCGAGCCGAGTTGGTATTGATCCAGTCAGGCGGCACGGGCTTGCCGCTCGCCGGTTGAATGACGAGCCGCCCAAGCTCAATGCTAACCGTGTCGCCACGGCTAAGTAGTTTTGTGGCTAGGCATTCCACTGAATCGACCTCAGCGTAACTCGGCTGGATAACCAGCGGGACGAAGCCCACAAGCAGCTCACAGGAAGACGCGAGAGGTCGCCGCAAAACTGCGGAGACCTCTGCGAACTCTGGATTACGACGCTTCGCGCATCAGGATGTACTTGGCCACGCGGTGAGGTGGTCGGCCTGGCTCGGTGGACTGGTGCGTCCAATAGGTGCGGATCTCGTGACCCTTTTTCCTGAGGCGGCGGATGGTGTTGGGGGGCTGGACGATATCCAGGTTCTTGGCGGCTTCGATGGTCGATACAGGCCCGTTACGCAGAGCCTCGATCATTTTGCGGTCTTGCTCAGTTGAAGAATGGCGTGTCATAGTTTGCCCTTCACTTTGGTGCTATCCAGTGTGTTTTCGCTAAGGCGGTGTTCGAGCACCGCCTTGGCAATCTCTCGCGCAATCTTGCGCAATCCCAACTCCTTATTCTTTTCGTACTTCACCGTGCGCAGCCCTTTGCTGCGCGCTCGATAAAAGCCTTCAGCTCGGATGCCAGTGCCAGGCGTCGACGGCCGATTTTGAAAGTCTTGATTTCACCTTGAGCGATCAGCTCGTAGGTGGCCGAGCGCGAGATCCCCAGAATGCGGGCAGATTCTTCGACGCTCACCGACAGCGGCGCCATTTGTTGCTGTGCTTGTTCCATGGTTGTCTCCCAAAAGACGAAGCCAGAGAGGGCGTCGTGTGTTGCTAGATTACAACGCACAAAACTAACATTGAAAGCAATTGCTAAACGAGCTCGTACTCGCACGTATTGACAGGGGTTTGCGTGTAACGCAAGCTGTGAATATCAGGTCAGTTCGGCTGACCTCATCAGAGCAGATGGAAGGTTATGGCTACTAAGACGAGCAAACGCACGGGCGAAACGAGCACTACTGTGAGCGTTGGGATTCGCATTGACCCAAAAATCAAGTTCGCGCTCGATATTATGGGGCGCCTGCAGAAGCGCTCTCTGACCGCGGTGATTGAGTGGGCAATATCACAAGCCATCACGAACCAGCAGCTCGACTCCGATGGCGGAACCCTGTCGTCTGCAATAGATAAGGTATGGTCCACAGATGAGTCTGTAAGGCTTGTGAAGCTGGCGTATCACATGCCAGAGGCATTGACTTATGACGAGCTTAGAATCTGGGAGACGATCAAGGCTACCGGCTATTTTTGGCATAAGAGTAAAACCGGTGGTCACAACCCAGAGACCGGGGAGCTGTCAGTGTTTTTAGTTACGGACAACTGGGAAACCATTCTGCAGCACGTTGAGCGTCACAAAGGCAGCTCTACCATCGTTCCGCTAAGCGACGCTGATCTCATACCCTTTTAGATCAGTTCTACCGCCGCAGCCTTAGTGCCGGGGGCCAGGTGCGCGTAGCGCACGTCATTTTGATATCGGCGTGCCCCAGCAGATCTCGCACCGTGTTGAGCGGTACGCCGGCCATTACCAGGCGTGACGCAAAGTCGTGACGCATATCGTGCCAGCGGAACTCGCCGATCTGCGCCCGTTCAAGCAACTTGAGCCAGGCGCTTTTGACGTCCTCAAAGCGACCGCCGCCCTGACCTGGGAATACATACGGCGACTTGCTCACCTGCTTCTTCCAGGCTTCCAGTACACCAAAAGTTTCCTTGTTCATCGGGATGTGGCGCGTATCGCTTGTCTTGGTGGTGGCCCCGGTGACTGTGATTGTCTTCGTGTCGAAGTTCACCGCTGACCATTTCAAGTCGAATAGCTCTCCGCGCCTCATGCCGGTATTCAACGATACCAACACCATTGGCTTCAGGTGATCGGTGAAGGGCAGTTGCAGGAGGCTTGGCAGTGGCTCTCTGTGGCGGTCCGTCCGCCAGGGGTTTGCACTCTCACGCTCGGCCCTCATTTCATCCTGTCGAGCGTCCAGGGCATCGCGTAGACGCTTGGTCTCGTCAGTAGCCAGGTAGCGAATCACCCCCTTTGAATCGACTTTGAGCTGTTTCAGCTTGGCCAGCGGGTGTGTATCGATGTACTCCCACTCAACGGCACGACTGAAAACACCGCTGATCGAGCCCATTTTTCGATTCACCGTCGAGGCCTTGTTGCCGGCCTGCATCCATCCGGTGCGGATCTGCTCCAGGTCTCGTCCGGTGATCGCGCCCAGGCGCTGGGCCATGATTGGGTCGAAGTTATTACTGAGGGTGTGCTGCGTCTTCTCGTGGCCTTTGTGATGAGCCTTGAACCACGGCATATATGTGTCTTCAATGAAGTCGCGCAAGGAGGGCAGGGTGGCGGCCCTTCGGCCTTGAGTGACCGCCAGAGGCTCTCCATGTGATCGGGCTTCTGCGAGGTACTGAGTGGCCTCAGTGCGCGCTTGATCAAGTGTGAGAATGCCGACACGACCTAAAGTTTTCTTCCGGCCACGGGCCCAGGAGACGACGTAAGACTTTGCACCTGCGGCAGTAACACGCACGAATAGACCGCCGACGGTGGTATCGTGAACTTCGTATTCGTTGCCAGTGACCTGCAGTGATCCCAGCAGTTTGGCTGTTAGCTTTCAATTTGTTCCCATGGGTGCATGGTGGGTGCAAAAAGAACTATACGGGGTCGTTTTTACGGACACAACCGGACGCTAAGGCCAATAAATGCTGGGCTTGATCAGTGAGGGTTGGACCTGAGATGACCCTCCTAAGGGGAAGGTTGGCCGTTCGAACCGGCCCTGGGACACCAGATTCAGCACCTGTGAAAAAGCCCCGTCCAGAGCGCTCTGGCGGGGCTTTTTTGTGCGCGCTTGGTGAACACCGGTCGAACCTTGCAGCCGTTGAGGGTTCACAGCAGGTGCGCGGTGTATTTATCGCAAACTGTGTACCTTGCATATGGCCAGGCAGCGTCTGAGCCATATGCAAAATATTCCCCGGATACAGCCGATATCGCCTGTCCGGACCCGGCAACCCCGGACTATCATGCCGATAGCCCTGACTCTCACTGCAAGGAGCCGCTCGGAACGCCGATGCGCCAGATCTGGAAATCTTTTCGAGCCCTTTATTTCGCCTCCTTGATGATGTTGATCGGGTCCGGCCTGCTCAGCACCTACCTTGCCTTGCGCCTGGCAGCCGACCACGTCGACAGCCTGTGGGTGGGTGCGCTGATGGCGGCTAACTACTTTGGCCTGGTGTTGGGCGGCAAGATCGGGCACCGCCTGATCGCCCGTGTCGGGCATATTCGCGCCTATGCCACGTGTGCCGGGATTGTCGGGGCAGCCGTTTTGGGCCATGGCCTGATCAACTGGCTGCCCGCCTGGATCGTACTGCGGATGATCGTGGGCCTGGGGATGATGTGCCAGTACATGGTCATCGAGAGCTGGCTCAATGAGCAGGCGGACGCCAAGCAGCGTGGCGTGGTATTCAGCGGTTATATGATTGCCTCCTACCTCGGGCTGGTGCTGGGTCAACTGATCCTGGTGATGCATCCGGAGCTCGGCCTCGAGCTGCTGATGTTGGTCGCGCTGTGCTTCGCCCTTTGCCTGGTGCCGGTCGCCATGACCCGGCGCATTCACCCGGCGCCTTTGCATCCTGCGCCGATGGAGCCGCGCTTCTTTATAAAGCGCGTGCCTCAGTCGCTTAGTACTGTGCTGGGCGCAGGGCTGATCGTAGGTTCGTTCTATGGTCTGGCACCGCTCTATGCTTCGCAGCAAGGCCTGACCACCGAGCAAGTGGGTCTGTTCATGGGTAGCTGCATTTTCGCCGGGCTAGTGGTGCAGTGGCCTTTGGGCTGGCTCTCAGACCGCTATGATCGCGCCTTGCTGATTCGGTGTTTTGCCTTATGCCTGGCGGTGGCAGCGTTGCCATTGGCGCTGCTGACCAAGGTGCCTCTGGAAGTGCTGTTCGTGGCCGGGTTCTTGTGTTCCCTGGTGCAGTTCTGCCTGTATCCGTTGGCAGTGGCGTTTTCCAATGACCACGTCGAGGGCGATCGGCGGGTATCGTTGACCGCGATGTTGCTGGTCACCTACGGCATCGGCGCCAGTGTCGGGCCGCTGCTGGCGGGCGTGGTCATGAAGCTCTTCGGCAGCCATATGCTGTATGCGTTTTTCAGCCTGTGTGCGTTGATTCTGGTGTGGCGTATCCGGCCGAAGGCGGTGACCAACCTGCACCAAGTGGACGATGCGCCGCTGCACCACGTGGCAATGCCTGACAGCATGTCCAGCTCGCCGCTGGTGGCATGTCTGGACCCTCGGGTGGACGAGGCGGTGGTGCAGGAGCAGATGCAGACTACCGTGCCGGATCCTGAGCCTGACACTGATCCACAGCCGCCGGCAGACGAGCCAGCCTTCGAAGGGCCGCCGGAACCTCTGGGGCCGGAGGAGCATCCTCACGACTTGAGCAGGGCGCGCCCCTGAATGCAAAAACGGGCAGATCCCATCAGGGTCTGCCCGTTTTTTTGTCGCGATCCTTAACGCTTAAAGATCGTCGTCTTTGTCAAAGCGTCGCGCCTCGCGCTGCAGCTGATATACAAACCGCTCCACCTGGCGCTGCACCAGCCCGCTCATGTTGTGAAAGCGCACGCCGGCGAAGGTGGTGTTGATCTTGTCTTCGAAGTGCAAGTAACGCAGCTCGACAGAGGTGGTCATGCTGCCAAAGGGCAGGGCGGCAATAAAGCGGTCATAGACCTGGCCCAGTTGCAGGCGCTCGGAAATGTCGCCTTCAAAGCGCAATTTGCAGCCGGTGGCGGAGATGTCCAGAAGCTTGCCGCTGATCGGTGCCTTGAGCTTCTCGCCGCCCAGTTCGATGCTGACCAGTTGCGCCAGCTTCAACGCCGCGCGAAAGGCATTGCGGCGTTGGTGGTAAACCACCTCGTCGGGCATGCTGCCGGTGTAGATGCGGTGGCCGTCTTTTTCACTGATGGTCAGTGTGCCGTTGCTTTCCCAGGCGACGCGTACGCCATCGTGGAAACCTTCGATACGAAAGGGTTCGCCATTCTCGAGGTAGCGTTCACCGTCACGCGGAATCATTTCGTCCAGGATCAGCGCCTTGCTGTCCCGGTCAACGTCTACCAGGTAGCTTTGAAAGCGCTGGCTGCGTTCATGGAAAGTGATGATCAGTGGATCATGGCTTTCTTGCAGCATCCGTAATGTGCTGGCGATTTCCAGAGGCGTGGTGAGCACCTTGGGTGGCTGCGGAGCATCTTCCGCATTAAGGGCGTTGAACACGGTTCTTCCATCTCCAGACAAAATACGACTACACGCAAGAACCGGCATTTTGCCAGCATGTTGCGCGCCTTGGATAGGGCGCGCTGTAAACCACTGTCAGGCTTGGCTGCGGGTGCTTGGCTTGACCAGACGCGAGGTGGAACCCTGGGCGTTATACAGCGCCGGGGGTTCTCCGCCGTGAAGGATGCGCAACTGGTTGGCCGTCGTCGCTTGCTGCAGCTGGATCGACTGACCGTTGAGCAGGTTGGCTTCCTGGCACTGGGCAAGTAATTGATTAAGTGCGGTGCTCTGCGCCAGCAACTGATCGCCAACCGAAGAGTGGCTGGCCAATTGTGCGAGGCCGTCGTGATCAGCCGGGAGGCCCAGGCTGAGAAGAATTTCGCTGCGCTTTTTGCCGTGCTGTTCAAGCAGCACAATCAGCGACTGCTTGCGCGCCAGAATTTCTTCCAGCAAGCGCATGTCCCGGCCGTACAGGGCCAGGGACTCTTCCTTTAGCAGCTCGAGCAAATGTTGCGTCGGCGCCAGATCATCAATGATCAGTTGAAGCAAATGTTCGTCGTGGTGCATGGCTGGCCTTGGGTTTTAAGCGTCCAAAAGCCCTGCGCAGGCCTTTGCCTAGCGCTCGGCTTCGAAGTTAAGCAGCTTGCTGGCTACACGGCTGCTGTCGACTTTATAGCTGCCATCGGCAACGGCCTGTTTCAACTCGGCCACACGGGCTTTATTGACAACCGGCTGGTCGCGCAGCGAGTCAGTGACCTTTTGCAACTGTTGAGCCTCATTGCTCAGGTGAACCGATTCCCGCTTTGGCTGGCGCTGGCCTGTTCGGTCTTGGCGGGCGCTGGCTGGGCCTTGGCTTCTACGCTGTCCTTGGCACCGCTGGTGCGCGTATTGCCGGGCAATGCCGGGGTGTTATTCAAACGACTGAAATCGATGACCATGATAAAAAAACCTCTGGGTATTTGGACGCTTGCCATGTTTTCGGCCATACCCGGACAAACTTTAGGCTCGATTGACAATAAACCTGTACAGGTCGACATCCAGAGCACAGTGTAGGAAAAGCTGGCGCTTGATACCAGTGATCTATAAAGCGACCTCGACTTGGCCTGGCGCCATCACCTGTGCCTTGATCACGCGATTGGAATTGAGGTTCTTGACCCGGATCTGTTCGCTCATGCCGCCATTGGACAGCGCCTCGCCGGGCATCTTTACCGTCAGCCCGCCGCTGCTGGCGGAAATCACCACTTGGTCGCCCTTGCGAATCACTTCAGCCTGCTCCAGATGCACCAGCGTAATCACCTGGTCGGCAACCATTGGTCGGGTAAGTTTTTGCCCGACGGCCTGGTCTACGGAGGTGAGATAACCCTGGCTGATCGAGCTGATATCCCGTTCACGCAGCGCAACGTCTTCAAACCCGATGATGCCCGTCCGTTTGAGCGGGCGTGTGACAACCACTACATCACGAAACAGTTTGACCTGCGCCGGGACGAACACAGTCCAGGGCGAGGCGCCGTCGCAGCGTACTTTGACCGTCACGCGGCCGATGGGCTGGGCGGGGCTTTCCAGGGTGGCTGTCAATTCCTTGTCGCACATGGGCATGCGCAGGCGCGGGTCCAATTGGTTCACCTGAATTTCATAACGTCCCGGCGTCTGCGTGGTCGCCAGATAATCTTCTACAGTGAATTCAAGAAAGCCTTGAGTGACGCCGATAAGGAGATCAGGCAGGGTGACATTATCTGCACGGGCCATGGTGCCCGTGCCCAAGGCAAGCAACGCCAGCCAGACGCAGACAACTCTGCGGTAGCGTGGGATGCGTCGGGAAACTGTCGTTTTAAGGTTCATAAATCAATAAATAGCAAAGCTCGTGCCGTTTAGTGTTGGGTACGCGTCGTACCCCTAAGGTTTTTGCGTAGGAGTCTGGGCATGGCAGGAGTAATGGATTCAGTAAACCAGCGCACACAGCTGGTAGGGCAGAATCGCCTGGAGTTGTTGCTTTTTCGCCTGGACGGCAAGCAGCTGTACGGCATCAACGTGTTTAAAGTGCGGGAAGTGCTGCAGTGTCCCAAACTGACGATCATGCCCAAGTCCAGTCCGGTGGTGTGTGGCGTGGCCAACATTCGTGGTGCGACCATTCCCATTCTTGACCTGGCCTTGGCCACCGGCTCTGCGGGGCTGCAGGACCGTCAGAATCCGTTCGTGATCATTACCGAATACAACACCAAGACCCAGGGTTTTCTGGTGCGCTCGGTAGAACGCATCGTCAACATGAACTGGGAGGAAATCCACCCGCCGCCCAAGGGCACGGGGCGCGATCACTACCTGACGGCGGTGACGCGGGTCGATAACCAGTTGGTGGAAATCATCGACGTGGAGAAGATCCTCGCGGAAGTTGCACCGACCTCCGAGTCGATTTCGGTAGGCGTCGTCGACGCCGAAACGGCGCACAAGGCAATCTCGCTGCGCGTGCTGACCGTGGACGACTCCTCGGTCGCGCGCAAGCAAGTGAGCCGTTGCCTGCAGACCGTCGGCGTGGAAGTGGTGGCCCTCAACGACGGTCGCCAGGCCCTGGATTACCTGCGCAAGCTGGTGGACGAAGGCAAGAAGCCGGAAGAAGAATTTTTGATGATGATCTCCGACATCGAGATGCCGGAAATGGATGGCTACACGCTCACGGCCGAAATACGCAACGATCCACGCATGCAAAAATTGCATATCATCCTGCATACTTCGTTGTCGGGCGTATTCAATCAGGCGATGGTCAAGAAGGTCGGTGCCGATGACTTTTTGGCCAAATTCCGCCCTGATGACCTGGCATCCCGGGTAGTCGACCGGATCAAGGCAGCAGATCACGGCTAAGGGGAGTTCCCCTGGCGGTCACACGATTTAAGAGGCGGTATCATTGTCTACGGGTAATTTGGATTTCGAACAGTTCCGGGTCTTCCTGGAAAAAGCCTGTGGCATATTGCTCGGTGAAAACAAGCAGTACCTGGTATCCAGCCGCCTCAACAAACTGATGGAGCAGCAGGGCATCAAGTCGCTGGGCGAGTTGGTCCAGCGCATTCAGGGCCAGCCGCGCAGCGGGCTCAAGGAAATGGTGGTGGATGCCATGACCACCAACGAAACCCTGTGGTTTCGGGATACCTACCCCTTCGAAGTGCTCAAGAACAAAGTGCTGCCGGAGGCCATCAAGGCCAGCCCGGGCCAGCGCTTGCGTATCTGGTCGGCCGCTTGCTCCTCGGGGCAGGAACCGTACTCGATCTCGATGTCCATCGACGAATTCGAGCGCACGAACATGGGCCAGTTGAAGGCCGGGGCGCAGATTGTCGCCACTGACTTGTCCGGCACCATGCTCACCAATTGCAAGACCGGCGAGTACGACAGCCTGGCCTTGGGCCGTGGTTTGTCTCAGGAGCGCCTGCAGCGTTACTTCGACCCCAAAGGGGCGGGGCGCTGGGCAGTCAAGGCACCGATCAAGAGCCGGGTGGAGTTTCGTTCGTTCAACCTGCTCGACAGCTACGCCAGCCTGGGCAAGTTCGACATGGTGTTCTGCCGCAACGTGCTGATCTATTTCTCGGCCGAGGTGAAGAAAGACATCCTGTTGCGCATCCACGGCACGCTCAAGCGTGGTGGGTATCTGTTCCTTGGTGCGTCCGAGGCGCTGAACGGGTTGCCGGATCATTACCAGATGGTGCAGTGCAGTCCCGGTATCATTTACCAGGCCAAGTGATCGGCACATGAGCATTAAAAAACGGGAGGCCCCCAAAGGCCTCCCGTTTTTTATGCGCGCGATTCGGCAGGGTTCAAGCCCAGGCGACGCATATTCAGTGTTCAGGCCGTTGCAGTGAAGGGCTGCCTGCTGAACCTGTCGTCCAAGCAGCCGTGTCACTGCCGGCAATCTGCATAAAAGCGGCAACCGGTATTGCCGCTTTACTGGCGCCACGCGGAAGGCCGTTGCCGCTTTTCTGGCATTACCACCGGCAAACTTCCCGCAAACCCTTGAATTACGGGCCCCGATGGAATTGGCATGCGCCTTGCTATAACCCTGTTACGAAAAGCAGGTCAGCCTAAAGGTTTCCGCCATGAGCATCAGCTTCGATAAAGCGCTCGGTATCCACGAACAAGCCCTGGGCTTCCGCGCCCAGCGTGCCGAAGTCCTGGCCAACAACATTGCCAACGCCGACACCCCGAACTACAAGGCTCGGGACCTGGACTTCTCTGCCGTGCTCGCTGCACAGCAGGACAAGACCAAGAACGGCACCTTCGCCTTGAACATGACCAACAGCCGTCATATTGAAGCGCAAGGCTTGAGCAATGGTGACGAGTCGTTGCTGTATCGCACGCCGATGCAGCCATCGATCGACCAGAACACCGTCGACGCCCAGCTGGAGCAATCGGCCTACGCCGAAAACTCGGTGAACTTCCAGGCCAGCTTCACCCTGCTCAACAGCAAATTCAAAGGGCTGATGTCAGCCCTGCGTGGAGAGTAAGCCATGTCCTTAGCCAGTGTTTTCAATATTGCCGGCAGTGGCATGAGCGCGCAGACCACGCGCCTGAACACCGTCGCCAGTAACATCGCCAACGCCGAGACCGTGTCTTCGAGCATTGACCAGACCTACCGTGCCCGTCACCCGGTGTTCGCCACCATGTTTCAGGACGGCCAAAGTGGCCAGAGCGGTAGCGGCGACTCGCTGTTCCAGAACCAGGACGCCGCAGGCCAGGGCGTGCAGGTGCTTGGCGTGGTCGAAGACCAGAGCAATCTGGAAGCCCGCTACGAACCCAACCATCCCGCCGCGAACGAAAAGGGTTACGTGTACTACCCCAACGTCAACGTGGTCGAGGAAATGGCCGACATGATTTCCGCCAGCCGCTCGTTCCAAACCAACGCGGAAATGATGAACACCGCCAAAACCATGATGCAGAAGGTCCTGACCCTGGGTCAGTGATAAGGGGCGCCAAATAATGGCCATTGTTGATAGCACTTCTACGACAACCAACACGCCGGTTCAGGACCTTTTCAACTCCAAGGTCAAGACCTCGACGGACAACAGCGGCCTCGCTTCGGTGGCCACGGCGGCCACCGGTAACCAGGCGCTGGGTAAAGATGCATTCCTGCAGCTGCTGGTAACCCAGCTGAAAAACCAGGACCCGCTGTCGCCACAGGACAACGGCGCCTTCGTGGCCCAGCTGGCTCAGTTCAGTAGCCTGGAAGGCATCAACACCCTGAACGACTCGGTGAATGCGATCTCCAGCAGCTTCAGCTCCTCGCAAGCGCTGCAGGCGTCGTCGATGGTCGGGCGTTCGATCATCACCCAGACCGACAAGGCCATGGTTGATACCAGCAAGAGCATGACCGGCTCGGTGGCGGTGACCGCGGCGACGGGCAACGTCTCCGTGAAGATCACCGACAAGGACGGCAACGTGGTCCGCACCCTCGACATGGGCGCCCAAAGCGCCGGTGATTCCAGCTTTATCTGGGATGGCAAGGACGATAACGGCGAGGTCGCACCCGCCGGGACTTATACCTTCGCGGCCAGCACCAAAAATGATACGGGCGACTCGGTTGCCTTGTTGACCTCGCTGCCGGCAACAGTGACCAGCGTGACGTTGAGCCAGACCGGCGGCGAAATGCTGCTCAACCTTGCCGGCGGCATGGGCAGCGTCAAGCTGTCGCAAATTCAGACTATCGGTACATAGAGCCGGCTAAATACGGCAGAAGGAGAGAAACATGTCTTTTAACATCGGCCTTAGCGGCCTCTATGCGGCCAACAAACAACTGGACGTGACCGGCAACAACATCGCCAACGTCGCGACCACGGGCTTCAAGTCGTCCCGTGCCGAGTTCTCGGACATCTACGCCGCGTCCAAGCTGGGCACCGGCCAGAACAGTGTTGGCAGTGGTGTGAACCTGGCGGCCGTTTCCCAGCAGTTCACCCAGGGTGACGTCAACAACACCGGTGGTCTGCTGGACATGGCGATCCAGGGCGGCGGCTTCTTCGTTCAGAAGGGCAGTGACGGCTCGCTGGAATACACCCGCAGCGGTGCCTTCCGTTCGGATAAGGATGGCTACATCACCAACAACACCGGCACCTCGCGCCTGCAAGGCTACGCGGCGGACGCCGACGGCAACATCATCAAGGGCGCGCTGACCGACCTGCAACTGAACCTGTCGAACCTGCCACCCAAGGCGTCCACCAAAGTCGATTCCACCAGTAACCTGAACTCGTCTTCGCCGGTGATCGATCAGACGACCAAGCCGTTTGATCCAACAGACTCCACCACCTTCAGCACCCAATACAACACCACCTTGTATGACACCCAGGGCAACGCCCACCCAATGGTGCAATACCTGGTGAAAACAGATTCCAACACCTGGAAATCCTACACCCTGATCGATGGCCGTAACCCTGACGGTTCGGCGCCTACCGGCACAGGCTCGACGCCGCCGGTCGCCTCGACGTTGAGCTTCGACGGTTCCGGCAAGCTCACCGGGATTGTCACGGGCACCACTTCCAGCACCACCTTGCAGCTGACCGGCTGGGTGCCAGGCACAGTGACCGACGGCGTGTGGACCCAAAACGGTGCGAACGCCAACCCTGGTGGGATTGCTATCAACATGAGCAACATCACCCAGTACAACTCGGCCACCTACCGTAACCCACCGGTCACCGATGGCTACGCCACCGGCCAGATCACCGGCCTGAACATTGACGGTAACGGCGTGTTGTTCGCCACCTTCAGCAACCAGCAGAGCAAGTCCATCGGCCAGCTTTCCCTGGCCAGCTTCAACAACGAACAAGGCCTGCAGCCGGCGGGCGGCACCACTTGGAAAGAAACCTATGCATCGGGCCAGCCGGGTTACGACACCCCGCAAGCCGGTACCCTGGGTTCGATCGTGTCCAAATCTTTGGAGAACTCCAACGTCAACCTGACCAACGAGCTGGTGGACCTGATCAAGGCCCAGAGCAACTATCAGGCGAACGCCAAGACCATCTCCACTCAGAGCACCATCATGCAGACCATCATCCAGATGACCTGATGCTGTTGGCCTGACGCGCACGCGCAACAAAAGCCCCTCGATCGAGGGGCTTTTTTTTGCCTGCCATTTGGCATCGGGGAGTATTCCCACCTCTCGCCTGATTACAGCCGACAGGCCCGTGTTGGAACCGGCCACACGGTTCTTCCCACTCATCAAGCCTCAACGTGTTCGATCACAAGGTGGCTCGGTATGGGAAGTTCGTCGATGTCCGGCCAAGGGGCTGGAGGTGTGCGTTATGGCGTTGGGTGGGCAGGGCAGTTCCTGAATGGCGTCAGCCGATCAGAGGGCAGCCGGGATGTGTTCGATGCCGATAAAGAGGCGGTCACGCAGCTTCTCAGGCAGTTGGATGACGCCGAGAAAACCTCCAAAAACCAGACGGTCCAGGACCTGCGCGACAAGCTCAATGACAAGCGAAACGCGCTGGGAGAGGAAAAATTCAAAGCGATCCTTGAGCAGCTGAAGCGCGATGCTGTCACGGATTTTCTTGCGCTGTTGAAGAGGCTGTTTCCGGAGCTGTTTGCAGATGACGCGACTCCGTCTCCAACACCGCGTCCCACACCGTCGCCAGATCGCGGTGGCGGTGGGGGTGATGGCCGCCGGGTTAATCCAAGCGATTTTGGCGGCAGTGAGCCCATGAGTAATCTGCCGATTACCGAGGGCTCCAAGCATTTCAACTACACGCCGGACGCAAGTAACCCGGGCAAGAAGCCGGACAATATCTGGAGTGGATTCAGCCAGGGGCCTGATGGTAATTGCGTCACGGTTGCCGCGATAAAGGGGGCGATGATGAAGTTTGGGCAGAAGCCCACTGATGTTTTCGCTGAGGTGCATGAGACCGCTGGTGGCTATCACGTCAAGATGCGCGATGGGTTCGAACTGGATTTATCCAAGGCTGAACTGAGGTACGCCGCCAGTTACGCGCAGTTCAAGGGGGATAACCCCTCGATGATGACCGACGCCAACTTCATGTACGCGGTGAGTGCCAAGCGTGCACAGATGGAAGGGAATGGTTTTGATGACAATCCCGAGGCTTCAAAACAGAGTTTTGCGCATGCGATGCAAAGCTTGAACAACGGTGAGATGGGGCAAGAGGCGCTGGACCGGCTTGGGTTGAAGGGCCTCTACAAAGCCTCTTCGAGTTTGGAGCTGGCAAGCGGCACACTGGGCGTTGTCGACTATGGCGGCCATTCAATGGCGGTGATTGGCGGTCGCGTGGAGTTGTGGGGAGGGCGGGGCGGCGCTCCCCAGGAAGGCAACGCCTACGAATTCGTTTAGCGTAAAAACAAAAAAACCGATAAACCCACTGCAGCAGGGTCTATCGGTTTTTTTCAACCCCGGGCAATCAAGCCCGGGATCAGCTCAGCTTATTGGCAAGCTTCGCAATCCGGCTCATCAATCGCGCAGGCCTTTGGCACTGGCGCTGGACCGGCTGGTGCTGCGAGAACCGAATCATCACCGTGGTTGCCGCCGCTGGAAACAGCGTTCAGCTTGCCGGTGTTGATGGTCGACTTCTCGGTGCTGGTCGCGGCCAGGGCACGGAGGTAGTAAGTGGTTTTCAGGCCACGGTACCAGGCCATGCGGTAGGTCACGTCGAGCTTCTTGCCCGATGCGCCAGCGATGTACAGGTTCAGCGATTGGGCCTGGTCGATCCACTTCTGACGGCGGCTGGCGGCGTCAACGATCCACTTGGTGTCCACTTCGAACGCAGTTGCGTAGAGCTCTTTGAGTTCTTGCGGGATGCGCTCGATCTGCTGCACCGAACCGTCGTAGTACTTCAGGTCGTTGATCATGACCGAATCCCACAGGCCACGAGCTTTCAGGTCGCGAACCAGGTACGGGTTGATCACGGTGAATTCGCCCGACAGGTTCGATTTCACATACAGGTTCTGGTAGGTCGGTTCGATCGACTGCGATACGCCAGTGATGTTGGCGATGGTGGCGGTCGGTGCGATGGCCATGATGTTGGAGTTACGAATGCCTTTCTGCACACGGGCACGTACCGGGGCCCAGTCCAGGGACTCTTCCAGGTCAACGTCGATGTACTTCTGGCCACGCTGCTCGATCAGGATCTGTTGCGAATCCAGCGGCAGGATGCCTTTGGACCACAGCGAACCCTGGAACGTCTCGTAGGCACCGCGCTCGTCGGCCAGGTCGCAGGAAGCCTGGATGGCGTAGTAGCTGACCGCTTCCATCGACTTGTCGGCGAACTCGACTGCAGCGTCCGAACCGTAAGGAATGTGCTGCAGGTACAGTGCGTCCTGGAAGCCCATGATGCCCAGGCCGACCGGACGGTGCTTGAAGTTGGAGTTCTGCGCCTGTGGTACCGAGTAGTAGTTGATGTCGATAACGTTATCGAGCATGCGAACGGCGGTGTTCACGGTGCGTTCCAGCTTGGCGGTGTCCAGCTTGCCGTTGACGATGTGGTTCGGCAGGTTGATCGAGCCCAGGTTGCAAACGGCGATCTCGTCCTTGTTGGTGTTCAAGGTGATCTCGGTGCACAGGTTCGAGCTGTGGACCACGCCCACGTGCTGCTGCGGGCTGCGCAGGTTGCACGGGTCTTTGAAGGTCAGCCATGGGTGGCCGGTTTCAAACAGCATGGACAGCATTTTGCGCCACAGGTCTTTGGCCTGGATGGTCTTGAACAGCTTGATCTTGCCTGGGTACTGGGACAGGGCTTCGTAGTACTCGTAACGCTCTTCGAAGGCCTTGCCGGTCAGGTCGTGCAGGTCTGGTACTTCCGATGGCGAGAACAGGGTCCACGGGCCGTCATCGAAGACACGCTTCATGAACAGGTCAGGAATCCAGTTTGCGGTGTTCATGTCGTGGGTACGACGACGGTCATCACCGGTGTTCTTGCGCAGCTCGATGAACTCTTCAATGTCCATGTGCCAGGTTTCCAGGTAGGCACACACAGCGCCTTTGCGCTTGCCACCCTGGTTCACGGCTACAGCGGTGTCGTTCACTACTTTGAGGAACGGTACAACGCCCTGGGACTTGCCGTTGGTGCCCTTGATGTACGAACCCAGTGCACGCACAGGGGTCCAGTCGTTGCCCAGGCCGCCGGCGAATTTGGACAACATGGCGTTGTCGTGGATCGCGTGGTAGATGCCCGACAGGTCATCCGGCACGGTGGTCAGGTAGCAGCTCGACAGCTGTGGACGCAGGGTGCCAGCGTTGAACAGGGTCGGGGTCGATGACATGTAGTCGAAGGACGACAACAGGTTGTAGAACTCGATGGCGCGGTCTTCTTTGTGCTTCTCTTCGATCGCCAGGCCCATGGCCACGCGCATGAAGAACACTTGCGGCAGTTCGAAACGGATACCGTCCTTGTGGATGAAGTAACGGTCGTACAGGGTCTGCAGGCCCAGGTAGGTGAACTGCTGATCGCGCTCGTGGTTGATCGCCTTGCCGAGTTTTTCCAGGTCGAAGGTGGCCAGGATCGGGTTGAGCAATTCGAACTCGATACCCTTGGCGATGTAGGCAGGCAGGGCCTTGGCGTACAGGTCAGCCATCTCGTGGTGGGTGGCGCTGTCGGCGACTTTCAGGAAGCCCAGGCCTTCGGCACGCAGGGTGTCCATCAGCAGGCGCGCGGTCACGAACGAGTAGTTCGGCTCACGTTCAACCAGGGTACGGGCGGTCATCACCAGGGCGGTGTTGACGTCGGTCAGGGCCACGCCGTCGTACAGGTTCTTCAGGGTTTCGCGCTGGATCAGGTCACCGTCGACTTCTTCCAGGCCTTCGCAGGCCTCGGTGATGATGGTGTTCAGGCGGCCCAGGTCCAGCGGCGCAAAGGTGCCGTCAGCCAGGGTGATGCGGATCGACGGGTGAGCTTGCACGGCAGCTTCTTCAGCCGGGGTGCGTACAGCGCGCTCTTTGGCGCGGGAGTCACGGTAGATCACGTAGTCGCGGGCAACTTTCTGCTCGCCGGCACGCATCAGGGCCAGTTCGACCTGGTCCTGGATTTCTTCGATGTGGATGGTGCCGCCCGAGGGCATGCGACGCTTGAAGGTCGCAGTGACTTGTTCGGTCAGGCGGGCAACGGTGTCATGGATGCGCGACGAGGCAGCAGCGGTGCCGCCTTCAACTGCAAGAAACGCTTTGGTGATGGCGACGGTGATTTTGTCATCGGTGTAAGGAACGACAGTGCCGTTACGCTTGATCACTCGCAGTTGGCCAGGTGCAGTGGCGGACAGATCCAGGTTCGAATCAGCGGCCTGCGGCACGGAGCCCTGCGGGTTCTCGCGAGTTGTGTCGGTTTGCATGGGGGGTTGTCTCCACATTCTATATTTATTTGGGCACCATCACGGTGCCCACCGTTCCGTCCTGAAGCACTTACAGCAGGCCTGGGGCCTGGCATAACAACTTCGGGACAGGAGGAAGGGAGCTCATCGCGCCGCTTCCATGCCGAAGTCTTCGGTTCGGGCCATGAGGCGCCCTTCGCCGTATTCCTGGTGGGTGACAGTTGCTCGCTTCAAGCACTGCAACACCCGTACCGCTTTCTGCCCTGGAGGCTGGAAAACGGCTGCCATCCGCGTGCGCGGTTTGGGCTTTTAAAAAATGCGTTGGTTCCAACCAAACGGGAGCAAGAAAGCGCTTGAGTTTCTTGTCTGATCTGTGTTTGGTTTTTCGCTTAAAACCCTACATGTAGGGTTTTTTTAGCGCCGAGGTACAAGATAATGCGTTTTGGGGGGCTTAGCAACGCACTACCTGTGGATAACGCTGTGGGTAAAATGTGTATGAATCGTAGAACGCCCGTGTAGGCCGCAGTACTACTGGATCGCGCCGTTTGTCACCGAATATTCCAAGGTAAAAACAGCCGATTGGAATTTTGAGGGCGCGAACCCTACCACAAAAAAATGCGATCACCGAATGGATTTCCCGGCTTGTGCCAGAGGGCTGGCGCATGGCTACAATCGGCCCTCAATAGAGGCAGCAGTGTGTGCCCCGTAGATGACAATAATTAGAACCGAGGTAGCGCATGGAGCAAGAAGCCTGGCAGATATTGATCGTCGAGGACGACGAGCGATTGGCCGAGTTGACCCGTGATTATTTGCAGAGCAACGGCCTGCGGGTGGCGGTGGAAAGCGACGGCGCCCTGGCGGCGGCACGCATCATTGCCGAACAGCCCGACCTGGTGATCCTCGACCTGATGCTGCCCGGCGAAGATGGCCTGAGCATCTGCCGCAGTGTGCGCGAGCGCTATGACGGTGTGATCCTGATGCTCACTGCACGCACCGATGACATGGACCAGGTGCAGGGCCTGGACATGGGCGCCGATGATTACGTGTGCAAACCCGTGCGCCCGCGCCTGTTGCTGGCGCGTATCCAGGCCCTGCTGCGGCGCAGTGAGCCGGCCTTGCCGATCGCCGTGGAAAACCAGCGTCGCCTGCAATTTGGCCCGTTGGTGGTGGACAACGCTCTGCGCGAAGCCTGGCTGCACGAAGGCGGCATTGAGTTGACCAGTGCCGAATTCGACCTGCTATGGCTGCTGGTGGCGAATGCCGGGCGCATCCTGTCGCGCGAAGAGATCTTTATCGCCCTGCGCGGCATCGGCTACGACGGCCAGGACCGCTCCATTGATGTACGCATCTCACGCATTCGCCCCAAAATCGGCGACGACCCGATCCACCCGCGCCTGATCAAGACGATCCGCAGCAAAGGCTACCTGTTCGTCCCCGAAGCCGCTGCCGATATGCCGCTGTGAACTCAATCTTCCTGCGCATCTACGGCGGCATGTGCGCGGCGCTGATCCTGGTCGCGCTGCTGGGCGTACTGGCCTTGCACCTGCTCAATGAAGTGCGCAGCGGTCAATACCGTGAACGCCTGGCCCACGGCACCTTCGCGTTGATGGGCGACAACCTGCAGCCCATGAGCGCCATCGAACGCCAGCGAGCCCTGGCGGTGTGGGAGCGTTTGCTGGGCATTCCCCTGGAACTGCGCACACTCACCGACGCGCAACTGGACCTGAGCCAACGCAACCGCCTGCAACGCGGCCAGGTGCTGGTCGAGCAGACCGGGCCGCACGCGGCGCGGGTACTGCGCCTGGTCAGCGAGCAGGAACAGCTGGTACTCACCGGCGAAGTGCAACAGATCAGCGAACAATTGGCCCGCGCGACGATTTACCTGCTGGCGGACGAACTGGTGCGCTTTCCGGTCGCCGAGCAGCCGCAAAAACTCGCTGACATAAAAGAAGCCAAGGGCTTTGGTTTTGACATGCACCTGATGACCCTGGATCAAGCGGACATGGACGACGATCAGCGTCGCCGGGTTTCGGAAGGCGACACGGTGATGGCCTTGGGCAAGGGCGGCGATTCGATCCGCGTGTTTGCCGGCATGGTCGGGACGCCATGGGTACTGGAAATCGGCCCGCTGTACCAAATGAACCCTTACCCGCCGCAGTGGCTGATCCTGATCGCCTTGATCAGCCTGACCCTGATCGGCTTGATCGTGTATCTGTTGGTGCGTCAGCTTGAGCGGCGCCTTAAGGGGCTGGAAGCGGCGGCCACACGCATCGCCAAAGGCAATCTGGAGGTCCGCGTGCCGGCACGCGGCGCCGACTCGGTGGGGCGACTGGCGGCGGCCTTTAATGGCATGGCCGAGCACTTGCAGCAGTTACTGGCGATTCAGCGTGAGCTGGTGCGGGCGGTGTCCCACGAATTGCGCACTCCGGTGGCACGCCTGCGCTTTGGCCTGGAGATGATCGGCGACGCCGCCAGCCCCGAGGCGCGGCGCAAATACATGGACGGCATGGACAGCGACATTCAAGACCTGGATGGCCTGGTTGACGAAATGCTCACCTACGCCCGCCTGGAGCAGGGCGCGCCGGAGCTGAATTTTCAGCGGGTTGACCTCAGCGCGTTGCTCGATCAGGTGATCGGCGAATTGTCGCCACTGCGCCCTCAGGTCAACGTGGCCCGTGGTATTTGCCTGTCGTCGGCGCATTGGGACGACGCCTGGGTCGATGCCGAGCCGCGCTACCTGCACCGCGCTGTGCAAAACCTGGTGAGCAATGCGATGCGCCACGCCCAGGGCCAGGTGTTGATCAGCTACCAGGTCGGGCAGGTGCGTTGCCGCATTGATGTGGAAGATGACGGCCCCGGTGTGCCGGAAAGCGCCTGGGAGCGCATCTTTACGCCGTTTCTGCGCTTGGACGACAGCCGCACCCGCGCCTCCGGCGGGCACGGCCTGGGTTTGTCGATTGTGCGGCGGATCATCTATTGGCACGGCGGGCGGGCGTTGATCAGCAAGAGCAACAACCTGGGTGGGGCGTGTTTCAGCCTGAGTTGGCCCAGGGATCAGGAGAAGGCTTGAGATCGCTATCGCAGGCGAGCCAGCGATGGCGTCAGATCAGGCCCTGACGGCCACTAGACTCAACAATTGCTCACCTTCCACCGCAAACTGCGCCTCCAACTCCGTGCCATGGCACCACTCGGCAGACAGGTCGGTCAGCAGCCTTAGTCGCACCTGCCCGGTCTCGGACCACGCCACCACCTCGGCATGTTCGAAGTAAAAGCGCTTCTGCACGATCGGGTAGAGCGCCTTGAACAGGCTTTCCTTGGCCGAAAACGTCAGCGTCACCAACAAGGCGACCTGCTCGCGCGGCACGCTTGCCATGCGCTGCATTTCTTCAGCCGTCAGAATCTCCCCGGCCAGGCGTTCGGCCCGGTCCAGGGCCAGCACATTTTCCAGGTCCATCCCCAGCCCACGCCATTGCGCCTTGTGCCCGACAATCGCCGCCGCATGCCCGGTGCTGTGGGTGATTGAGCCGCTGATGTGTTCAGGCCACACCGGCGCACGGTCTTCGCCGATGGGCGGCACGCAATCAAGGTGATCGAGTTGTTGCAGCGCCGCGCGGGCGCACAGGCGGCCGGCGAGAAACTCCGCCTGGCGCTTGGCCACTGAGCGCTGGATGCTGGCCGGAGGCGGCACCGCGCAGCGCTGGAAATCACCGGCGGCTAATAAGGCCGGATCGAAACGGGTGCTCAGAAACACCGTGCCCGGCAACGGAGCGGGCAGCGGCCAATGGGCATCGAGTGGGGTGCAGCAAGCGGGTAGAGGCGTCATGCGCGGTATTTTGCGTCAGTTGGCGCGCCAGTGGATAGCCCGTCACGGTTCAGGCCCGGTTCAGAGCCCGTTCAGGGGGAGTTCAGGGGCGCCTGCGTAGTCTGGGCTCAACAGCCAAAACGCGTAGAGGTAAGCACCATGACTGCGATCAAAAAGCTGATGTTGGCGTTAACCATGCTCAGTGCCACTGCCGGCGTCCAGGCGTCGGACGGTGCATTTGCGGCCTTTGGTGGCGAGAAAACCAAGAAGTCCAGCAACCTGATCCATCGTGTCAGCTTCGAAGACGCGGGCACCCAGGCCGCGCCGTGGGGCCAGTCCCTGGGCCTGAGCGCCCCGCAACCTGCCTACCGCACCGGTTACGAACACCTGACGGGCCAATACAATGGCATTAAACTGCGCCCGCAAGACTTGCAGGGCCGCTATGATATCCCCCTGTCGGACAGTTGAATTGCCTTGGAGAGCCTTATGAAATTGCTGGTCGTGGAAGATGAGGCGCTGTTGCGTCATCACCTGTTCACCCGCCTGACCGACAGCGGGCACGTGGTCGAGGCCGTGGCCAATGCCGAGGAAGCCCTGTACCAGACCGGGCAATTCAACCATGACCTGGCCATCATCGACCTGGGCCTGCCCGGCATGGGCGGCCTGGACCTGATCCGCCAACTGCGCAGCCAGGCCAAGACCTTCCCGATCCTGATCCTCACCGCCCGCGGCAACTGGCAGGACAAGGTCGAAGGCTTGGCGGCCGGCGCTGACGACTACGTGGTCAAGCCGTTCCAGTTCGAAGAGCTGGAGGCGCGGATGAACGCCTTGCTGCGCCGCTCCAGCGGTTTCACCCAGTCGACCATTGTTGCCGGGCCCTTGCTGCTGGACCTCAATCGCAAGCAAGCGTCCCTGGATGAGCAGCCGCTGGCGCTGACCGCCTATGAGTATCGGATTCTCGAATACTTGATGCGCCACCATCAGCAAGTTGTCGCCAAGGACCGCCTGATGGAGCAGCTTTATCCCGATGACGACGAGCGCGATCCGAACGTGATCGAAGTGCTCGTCGGCCGCCTGCGCCGCAAGCTGGAAGGGCCAGCCGGGTTCAAGCCGATCGACACCGTGCGGGGCCTGGGTTACCTGTTTAATGAGCGCTGCCGTTGATACGCTCGTTACGTGTGCGCTTGATGCTGGCGGCCACCACCCTGGCCGTGTTGTTCATGCTGGGCTTATTGCCCGCCATGCAAGGGGCATTCAGCCTGGCGCTGCAGGATTCCATCGAGCAGCGCCTGGCGTCGGACGTCACCACCCTGATTTCCGCTGCGCGCGTCGAAAACAATCGCCTGCTGATGCCTGCGCAGTTGCCGGACGAGCGTTTCAACCTCACCGATAGCCGTCTGCTTGGCTATATCTACGACCGTGAAGGCCATCTGGTATGGCGCTCACGCGCTACCCAGGAAGAAAACATCAACTACAAGCCGCGCTACGACGGGCGCGGTAATGAGTTCGCGCGCATACGCGAGGCCAATGGTCAGGAATTTTTCGTGTATGACGTCGAGGTCAAGCTGCTGGGCGGCAAGAGCGCGGCGTTCAGTATCGTGGCCCTGCAGCCAGTGCGCGAATACCAGCTGACCCTTGAAGGCCTGCGGGAAAACCTCTATCTGGGGTTCGGCGCGGCCTTGCTGGTGTTGCTGACGTTGCTGTGGCTGGGCCTGACGTGGGGCCTGCAAGCACTGCGGCGCCTTAGCCAGGAACTTGACCAGATCGAAGGCGGCACCCGCGAAAGCCTTTCCGAGGAGCATCCACGAGAATTGCTGCGTCTGACGGGCTCTCTCAACCGGTTGCTGCACAGCGAGCGTGAACAACGGGCGCGCTACCGCGATTCCCTCGACGACTTGGCCCATAGCCTGAAAACGCCGCTGGCCGTGTTGCAGGGTGTGAGTGAAGACATGGCCCAGCGCCCGGAAGATCGCGGCCAGGCGTGGGTATTGCAGTCGCAGATCGAACGGATGAGCCAGCAGATCGGCTACCAGTTGCAGCGTGCCAGCTTGCGCAAAAGCGGGCTGGTGCGCCACCAGGTGCGCCTTGAGCCGGTATTGCAAAGCCTGTGTGACACGCTGGACAAGGTCTATCGCGATAAACGCGTGACGGTGACTTTTGAGTTGCCGGCCGAATGCGATGTGCCGATCGAGAAGGGCGCGTTGCTCGAAATGCTCGGCAACTTGCTGGAAAACGCCTATCGCCTGTGCCTGAGCGAAGTGCGCATCAGCCTGACAGAAAGCCTTGAAGGCACCGAGCTGTGCATTGAAGATGACGGGCCTGGCGTGCCGCCTGATCAGCGTGCGCGGATTCTGCAAAGGGGTGAGCGGCTGGACCGCCAGCATCCGGGGCAGGGCATTGGTTTGGCGGTGGTCAAGGACATTATTGAAAGCTACAGCGCGCGGCTGACCTTGGGCGACTCACCATTGGGCGGCGCGGCGTTCAAGATTCACTTTCCGGCCTTGTGATCTCTGTTGACTCCACTGGCCCCTTCGCGAGCAAGCCCGCTCCCACATTCGACCGCATTCCTACAGGATAAACGCGGTTAAATGTGGGAGCGGGCTTGCTCGCGAAGGGGCCGGCAATGGCACCACACCGCTAACTCTCCTGCGCCCGATACGCCCCCGGCGTCAAGCCCGTCCACTTCTTGAACGCCCGATGAAACGCCGACGGCTCGGAGAACCCCAGTTGCTCGGCAATCTCCTGCAACGACAAATCCGCTCGTCCCAAGTGATAGATGGCAATGTCCCGTCGCAATTCATCCTTGAGCGCCTGAAAGCTGGTGCCTTCCTCACGTAAATGCCTGCGCAGGGTTTGAGGACTGATGTGCAAGTGCTGCGCGACCGCTTCCAGGTCCGGCCAGGGCGTGCGGTCGCGGCTCAACAGGCGGCGCAGCTGGCTGCTCAGGCTGTCGCCTTCATCCGGCCGCGACAGCAGGTCGGCGGGGGAGCGCTCGAGAAAATGCTTGAGGGTGCGTTCGTCCTGCAGCAGCGGCAAGCTCAGGTAGCGGCTGGGAAATACCAGGCTGCTGTGTGGCGCGCCGAATACCTGAGGGCAGGGAAAGAGCAGGTCGTATTCGCCGGCATGGGCCGGCATCGGGTAGCTGAACGTTGCCTGTTGCAGGCGGATACGCTGGCCGATCAACCAACTGCCCAGGCGATGCCAGATCACCAGCAGGCATTCACTGAGGAAGTGATCCGGGTCCCACAGCTGCGAATCGTCCAGGCTCAGCCGGGCCATATCGCCTTCTCTCGTCAGCTGCCAGCGCGGACCCTGTGGGAATAGGCTATAAAATAATAAGCCGCGTTCCAGAGCCTTCTCCAGGGTGCGGCAGTGAATCAGCGCGTGGCACATCATGGCGAAAGTGCCGCGCTTGCTCGGGCCTTCGGCAAACCCCAGGTATTCGTCGTCCAGCGCCAGCCACAACCTCTGCAAAAGCCGGGTAAATTGCTCGGGGGCGATGCGGGCGCGGGGTTCGGTCAACAGCTCGGGGGTGATGCCCACCTGCAGCAGCAGGCCCGAGCAGTCGTAGCCGACCCGGCGCGCACCGCCGAGGGCGGCCCGGGCGTAGTGGCTGGCGATGGTACGTTCACGCATGTGAGGGCCTCGTCCATGGAGTGGCGGATGTTAGCCATCACCGAGAGGGGCGACAAGGCGGATATCCGCCAAATTGTAGGACGAGACCGGGTGGCCTGGCGGAATTCCGCCACATCTTCCAGGGTGTACAGGGCCGTCGTCTTGCCCCTAGCCCTGATGTCTAAAGGCCTTCAGCGTTTTTAAGCGATGTGGCACGGCGTTTGCGATACAGAAAACAGCGCAGGTCTGTTTCAGCAGACCTCGCAAACAACAAATCCCTCCAGTGCAGGAGGGTTCGCAATTCAAGTGTCGTGGGCAATGGCGGATATTTGCCACACGGTGCGATTGAGGAACTTTGCAATGACGACTCGTCAGCCACTGTATAAATCCCTGTATTTCCAGGTGATCGTTGCAATCGTTATCGGTATTTTGCTCGGTCACTTCTACCCGCAGACCGGCGTGGCGCTCAAGCCACTGGGTGACGGCTTCATCAAGCTGATCAAAATGGTCATCGCCCCGATCATCTTCTGCACCGTTGTCAGCGGCATCGCTGGCATGCAAAGCATGAAATCGGTGGGCAAAACCGGTGGCTACGCGCTGCTGTACTTCGAAGTTGTTTCCACCATCGCCCTGTTGATCGGTCTGGTCGTGGTTAACGTCGTGCAACCGGGCGCCGGCATGCACATCGACGTGGCTACCCTGGACGCCTCCAAAGTCGCGGCCTACGTGACTGCCGGTGCAGACCAGAGCGTTGTTGGCTTCATCCTTAACGTGATCCCGAACACCATCGTCGGCGCTTTCGCCAACGGCGATATCCTGCAAGTGCTGATGTTCTCGGTGATCTTCGGTTTCGCCCTGCACCGCCTGGGTGCCTACGGCAAGCCGGTGCTGGACTTCATCGATCGCTTCGCGCACGTGATGTTCAACATCATCAACATGATCATGAAGCTCGCGCCACTGGGTGCCCTGGGCGCCATGGCGTTCACCATCGGCGCCTACGGTGTAGGCTCGCTGGTACAGCTGGGTCAGCTGATGATCTGCTTCTACATCACCTGCATCCTGTTCGTGGTCGTGGTGCTGGGCGCCATCTGCCGCGCACACGGTTTCAGCGTGTTGAAGCTGGTTCGCTATATCCGTGAAGAGCTGTTGATCGTACTGGGGACTTCCTCCTCCGAATCGGCACTGCCACGCATGCTGATCAAGATGGAGCGTCTGGGCGCGAAGAAATCCGTAGTAGGCCTGGTGATCCCGACCGGCTACTCCTTCAACCTCGACGGTACCTCGATCTACCTGACCATGGCGGCCGTGTTCATCGCTCAGGCGACCGACACCCACATGGACATCACCCACCAGATCACCTTGCTGCTGGTGCTGCTGCTGTCCTCCAAAGGCGCTGCAGGCGTGACCGGTTCGGGCTTCATCGTGCTGGCGGCCACCCTGTCGGCTGTTGGCCATCTGCCGGTTGCCGGCCTGGCGCTGATCCTGGGTATCGACCGCTTCATGTCCGAGGCCCGCGCATTGACCAACCTGGTCGGTAACGCCGTTGCCACCATCGTTGTGGCCAAGTGGGTCAAGGAGCTGGACACCGACAAGCTGCACAGTGAGCTGGCGTCCGGCGGCACTGGCATCTCCGACACCCGTCCGGAAGATGACCTGGGCGTGGCTGAAGGCCCTGCTCCTGCGGTCAAGTAACATGCCGAAGGCGTGAATCGCGCCAGACGCTCTGCAAACGCCCCGACTTGATCGGGGCTTTTGCGTTTCTGCGGGGTCACTTTTCGGTGCTTTTGATTTACAGTCAGTCACCGCTTCATCAAATCGCGATGAGGCTCGTATCTGCCTACGTCCGTTGGCCCTGACCGGACGATGCTGATGAAACTCACGCCGGGGTGTCCGCTCTAAAACCCATTAGCCAGCCGCATGTTTGCGCTGCAATCGCTTGCAGGAGTTTTGATGGACAGTGTGGATCTGAATGTCTTGCGCAGCGTGCTCGATTGGCGCCGCGCGGGGCACCGAGTGGTGCTTTACAGCGTGGTCCAGACCTGGGGCAGTGCACCGCGCCCGCCTGGGGCGATGTTGGCCTTGCGGGGCGACGGTGTCGTGATTGGGTCGGTGTCCGGTGGCTGCATCGAGGATGACTTGATCGCGCGCTTGCAGGACGGTCGCTTGCCGGACGACGGGCCGCCGGTGCAACTGGTGACCTATGGCGTTACCCGGGATGAAGCTGCGCGTTTTGGCTTGCCCTGCGGCGGTACATTACGCCTGACCGAAGAGCGCGTGGACAACTGGGCTTGGGTCGCCCAATTGCTGGCGCGGTGTGAGGCGCATGAAATCGTTGCGCGCGAGTTGGACCTGGCCACTGGCGAGGTGAACTTGAGCGGTGCGAGCAAGACCGATGTCGTGACCTTCGATGGTGAACGCCTGCGCGCGATCTATGGCCCCCGCTGGCGTTTGTTGCTGATCGGTGCGGGCCAGTTGTCACGCTACGTGGCCGAGATGGCGCGGTTGCTGGATTTCGAAGTGCTGATCTGCGACCCGCGTGAAGAGTTCGTCTATGGCTGGGAAGAGCAGCACGGCCGCTTTGTACCGGGCATGCCGGATGAAGCGGTGCTCAATATCCAGACCGATGAACGCACTGCCATCGTCTGTCTGACCCACGATCCACGCCTGGATGACATGGCGCTGCTGACGGCGCTCAATTCCACGGCGTTCTACATTGGTGCCCTTGGTTCACGGGTCAACAGCCAGAAGCGCCGAGAGAACCTGGCGGCGCTGGGCCTGTCGGCGGAGGCCATTGCCCGCTTGCATGGGCCGATCGGTTTGCACATCGGCAGTCATACACCGTCGGAAATTGCGTTGTCGTTGATGGCCGAAATCGTTGCGATCAAGAACGGCGTGGCACCACTGCAGAAAAAGCCGTTGCCGGTAGCGGCCCAATGACCGTTGCCGCGATTGTGCTGGCGGCCGGGCAGGGCAGTCGTTTTCGGGCTGAGGCGGGGGCTGATAAAGACAAGTTGCTGGCCGATTGCGTGGGCCTAGATGGTGTGACGCGGCCGGTGATCGAGCAGGTGCTTGTGAATTTGCCTGAGCGTGTTGTAAAGCGCTGGGTGGTGACTTCGCCGGACCGCCTGGAGGTGATTCGCCTGGCACAGGCTTACGGCTGTGAAGTCCTGTTGCTGCATTCTGCCGGCATGGGCGACAGCCTTGCGGCGGTGGTTGCCGCCAGTGGCGCGGCAGACGGCTGGTTGGTGGTATTGGGCGACATGCCGTTTATTCAATCATCGAGCATTGAACAGGTACTGGATGCGCTGCAGGAAGAGGGTATCAGCGTGCCGGTGCATGCGGGAGCGTGCGGCCATCCTGTGGCGTTTGGTCGTGCGTTCGGGCCAGGCCTGATGGCGTTGACCGGGGATCGTGGCGCCAAGCCTCTGTTCGCTCAGGCGAAGGTAGCGCAGGTTCACGTGAATGATCCGGGTGTGCTTTGGGATGTTGATCTGCCACAGAGGCTGAATTTCAACGCCGATTGAATGTGGGAGCGGGCCTGCTCGCTCCCGTGTTGGAACTGCGCAGGTCTCAAATCAATCGCCCATAAAAAAGCCCCGCCTGATCACTCAGGCGGGGCTTTTTAGTGGCTGATGGAATCAGACGAGAGGTTTAGGCTCGTGTTCTGCTTCCAAAGCCTTTGGGGCGTGCTCAGTAGTAGCCGGGCTGGCGCCTCGACCACTTCAGCAGCAGCCGGTGCGGCAGCGGCTGCCGCGGCGGCGGCCTCAGCTTCCTTGCGACGGCGACGCACTTCACGTGGGTCGTTCGGCGCGCGGCCATTTTCAGTCAAGGCGCTGGCAGGGGCTGCTTCAACCACCGGGGCGGCGACTTCGGCAACCACTGGCGCAGGCTCGGCAACCACCACCGGAGCGGCTTCAACCACTTCGGCAGCCGGTGCTGGTGCTTCTTCTGCCACAGGGGCAGGGGTCGGCGCTTCAACCGGAGCGGCTGGCTCGGCAGTCCACTGGAAGGCGGTCTGTTCTTCGCGAACTTCACGCACTGCCGGGGCAGCCTCTTCGACAGCCGGCGCTTCAACCACGGCTTCAACCACTGGCTGAGGCTCAACCACCGGTGCAGGCTCGACAGCGGTGACTTCCACTGCTGGTTGGGCTTCGCGAACCGATGCAACTTCCACTTCCGGCACCACTGGGGCTTCGATCGGGGTGGTTGCTTCGACGACTGGAGCTTCAACTACCGGCGTTTCAACTGCCGGGGCCTCAACCACTGGCGCTTCAACCGCTGGCGTTTCGGCGACTGGCGCTTCTACAGCAGAGGTGTCTTCGACGGCGGCAGTGGCGCGTTCAGCTTGCTCGTGAGCCTGGGCTTCAGCAGGTGCGCTGATCACCGAGGTGGCTACGGCGGCTGTCACAGCCAGGCCGGCAGCCAGTTCGGCGCCAGTCGGTTCGGCGGTAGCGGCTTCTGCGTTTTCGCCAGACTCTTCCGAGCCTTCGATGACATTGCCGTTGGCGTCACGTTGACGCTCGCGACGGTTGCTGCGACGACGCTGGCCACGGGAGCGGCGACGTGGACGATCGCCTTCGGCGTTGTCCTGGCCGTCTTCCTGCAGTTGCTCTTCGCCCGTCAGCACTTCTTCTTCGCTGGCGGCAGCGGCTTGCTCGACGCGTGGTTGACGCTCTTCACGCGGTGGGCGCGGCTGGCGCTCTTCACGTGGGGCGCGTTCTTCACGCGGCTGGCGAGCCGGGCGTTCTTCGCTGGCCGCTTCGGCAGCCACGGCTGGAGTTGCGTCCAGTGGCTCGCGCAGTTCACGCACACGTTCTTCACGCTCGCCACGTGGCTTGCGGTCTTCACGAGGGGCGCGTGGGGTACGTGGTGCGCGCTCTTCACGCGGTGCACGTTCTTCACGGGCTACGGTCGGGGTTTCTTCGCGGGCTTCGCGAGGTGCACGCTCTTCACGTGGCGCGCGTTCTTCACGCGGTGCACGTTCCTCGCGCGGCTTGCGCTCTTCATCACGGCGACCGTTGCGGTTACGGCTTTGCTGGCGACCGTTGCGACGTTCTTCGTTACGGGCCGGGCGCTCGGTGGCAGGTTTTTCAACCACTACCGGAGCAACAGGCTCTTCCTTGGTGGCGAACAGGCTGACCAGCGACTTCACCAGGCCTTTGAACAGGCTTGGCTCAGGCAGGGCGGCTGGCGCGGCAACCGGGGCGGCTACCTCGGCAGGTACCGGTGCGTTGGCACGGGCCGGCGCGGTCTTCACGGCAGCTTCCTGGCGAACCAAGGTGCGGGTTGCGGCAGCTGGCTGGACTTCTTCCACTTCAGCCGCAGCAGCAGCGATTTCGTAGCTGGACTGGCCGCTGTGCGCTTCCGGGCTGTCATCACGCAAGCGCTGCACTTCAAAGTGCGGCGTTTCGAGGTGATCGTTCGGCAGGATGACGATACGGGCACGGGTGCGCAGTTCGATCTTGGTGATCGAGTTGCGTTTTTCGTTGAGCAGGAAAGCTGCAACCGGGATCGGCACTTGCGCGCGGACTTCGGCGGTGCGGTCTTTCAGGGCTTCTTCTTCGATCAGGCGTAGGATCGCCAGGGACAGCGATTCAACGTCACGGATGATGCCGGTGCCGTTGCAACGCGGGCAGACGATGCCGCTGCTTTCGCCCAGGGATGGACGCAGGCGCTGACGGGACATTTCCAGCAGGCCGAAGCGCGAGATGCGGCCGACCTGTACGCGGGCACGGTCAGCTTCCAGGCATTCGCGGACTTTTTCTTCCACGGCGCGCTGGTTCTTGGCTGGGGTCATGTCGATGAAGTCGATCACGATCAGGCCGCCGATGTCACGCAGGCGCAGCTGGCGAGCGATTTCTTCAGCCGCTTCCAGGTTGGTCTGCAGGGCGGTTTCTTCGATGTCGCTGCCTTTGGTCGCACGCGCCGAGTTGATGTCGATGGACACCAGGGCTTCGGTCGGGTCGATCACAATGGAGCCACCGGAAGGCAGTTCGACGACGCGCTGGAAGGCGGTCTCGATCTGGCTTTCGATCTGGAAACGGTTGAACAGCGGAACGCTGTCTTCGTACAGCTTGATCTTGCTGGCGTACTGCGGCATTACCTGGCGGATGAAGGTCAGGGCTTCGTCCTGGGCTTCAACGCTGTCGATCAGCACTTCGCCGATGTCCTGGCGCAGGTAATCGCGGATGGCGCGGATTATCACGTTGCTTTCCTGGTAGATCAGGAACGGCGCGGAACGATCCAGGGACGCTTCTTTAATAGCGGTCCACAGTTGCAGCAGGTAGTCGAGGTCCCACTGCATTTCTTCGCTGCTGCGGCCAAGGCCGGCAGTGCGCACGATCAGGCCCATGTCGGCTGGTGCAATCAAGCCGTTCAGCGCTTCACGCAGTTCGTTGCGCTCTTCGCCTTCGATGCGACGGGAAATACCGCCGGCACGCGGGTTGTTCGGCATCAGCACCAGGTAACGGCCGGCCAGGCTGATGAAAGTGGTCAGGGCGGCGCCCTTGTTGCCACGTTCTTCTTTTTCGACCTGAACGATGACTTCCTGGCCTTCGCTCAGGACGTCCTTGATGTTCACGCGGCCTTCTGGGGCTTTTTTGAAGTATTCGCGGGAGATTTCTTTGAGGGGCAGGAAGCCGTGGCGCTCGGAGCCGAAATCGACAAAGGCAGCCTCAAGGCTTGGTTCGATGCGAGTAATACGGCCTTTATAGATGTTGGCCTTCTTTTGCTCGCGTGCACCGGATTCGATGTCCAGGTCGTAGAGGCGTTGGCCATCTACCAGTGCAACACGCAACTCTTCGGGTTGAGTTGCGTTAATCAGCATTCTTTTCATGTTGTACCGTCGGTTTCCGGGCTGCCGGAAACGGCGTTCGGCACACACGACTTCTCACGGTCGGTGTCAGGTGCGTCAAGAGTGGTTGGCCACTCCAGTGTCCAGCAATAACGAGCCAATTGGGCCGGTATCGCGACGGACGCGTCCTGCTTGTTAGCGGTGGTGACAAAGGCACCACTTCAACAAAAGCTAAGGTCAGGAGGAGGAATCAACCGGCGACTGTGGACGAGATGAAGCGTCTAAATATAAGCCTAGTGCTACACGGTCCGACGGTTGTGCATCTCCACCCTACACGTATCCCTGATAATTCGGGTGCTGCCGCGCGCAGAATCCGCAGCGGGTTGGCATTTACCGTGTTCTCCAATGGGGAGTCCACGCTCATGGCTAAACAAGACTAGGTGTGGGCGACTGCGCTCTCACTCAGCTCTTAACAGGCGTTGTTTCCGAAGCTTTCGCCATGGTCTGGCTCAAGACTGACTGCACTTTGTGAACTGGCCGTAAATATCGGCGCAGAACGCGAGTATTCACTCTGCTTTCTGCACTCGCTTCAGGCCTCATGTCACCTGCGCTTGTTACAATCTCGAGCCTTCCAAGGTGGCAAAAGCCCCGTAGGACGGCCTCGCGTCCTGATGAATTGCGATGGTCAGGGCCGGCAGTTTGCCGCAAGTCCTCTGTCCAGGCCGCTTTTGGCGGCGTTCGCGACTATAGCAGCAATGATTAAGTGCTTCAATTCCATAAAAAATTGTTATCATCGCCGCCATGACGACTACCGCCCCCCAGACCCCCAGCGTCCAGCTGCTCGAGGTCTCGCCGGAATATGCCGGCCAACGCATCGACAATTTTCTCCTGGCCAGGCTCAAAGGCGTGCCCAAGACCTTGATTTACCGCATCTTGCGTAAAGGCGAAGTGCGCGTGAACAAAGGCCGCATCAAGCCCGAGTACAAGCTGCAGGCGGGCGATATCGTCCGTGTGCCGCCGGTTCGCGTGCCTGAGCGTGACGAACCCGTGCCGCTGGCCCAAGGCTTGCTGCAGCGCCTTGAGGCTTCAATTGTTTTCGAAGACAGCAAGCTGATCGTGATCAACAAACCGTGCGGCATTGCGGTGCACGGCGGCAGCGGCCTGAATTTCGGCGTGATCGAAGCGTTCCGTCAGTTGCGCCCGGATGCCAAGGAGCTGGAGTTGGTCCACCGCCTGGACCGCGACACCTCCGGTCTGCTGATGATCGCCAAAAAGCGCAGCATGTTGCGCCACCTGCACACCGCCCTGCGTGGCGATGGTGTCGACAAGCGCTACATGGCGCTGGTGCGTGGCAACTGGGCCAGCTCGATCAAAAGCGTTCGTGCGCCGCTGCAAAAGAGCAACCTGCGCTCCGGCGAGCGTATGGTTGAAGTGGACGAGGAGGGCAAAGAAGCCCTGACCCTGTTCAAGGTGCTGCGCCGTTTCGGTGACTTCGCCACCATGGTCGAGGCCAAGCCAGTGACCGGGCGTACTCACCAGATTCGCGTGCATACCCTGCACGCAGGCCACTGTATCGCCGGCGACACCAAGTACGGTGACGAGGATTTCTCCAAGGAAATCCGCGACCTGGGCGGCAAGCGCCTGTTCCTTCACGCCTACATGCTGACGGTTCCGCTGCCTGATGGCGGTGAGCTCAAGCTGCAGGCGCCGGTCGACGAGATGTGGGCCAAGACCGTGGAGCGTTTGAGTGTCGCACCTTGATTACAAACTGCTGATCTTTGACTGGGACGGCACCCTGTGCGATTCCATCGGGCGGATCGTGGAATCAATGCACGCAGCTTCAACCCGTTCGGGCTTTGCGTTGTGCACCGATCTCGCGGTCAAAGGCATCATCGGCCTGGGCTTGCCTGAAGCCATCCGTACCTTGTACCCGCAGATCAGTGACGCTGAGCTGGTGACCTTTCGCGACCATTACGCCGAACACTACATCGCGCTGGAGGCCACGCCTTCGCCGCTGTTCGACGGTGTGGTGCAATCGCTGGAGGCCTTTCGTGCCCAGGGTTATCACTTGGCAGTCGCCACCGGCAAAGCCCGTCGCGGGTTGGACCGGGTCCTTAAGGCGCACAACTTCGAAGATTATTTCGACATCACCCGGGCGGCGGATGAAACCGCCAGCAAGCCTCATCCTCTGATGCTTGAGCAGATCCTTGCCCATTGTGGTGTGTCGCCGCGTCAGGCGTTGATGGTGGGCGATGCCTCCTTCGACCTGATGATGGCGCGCAATGCTGGCATGGACAGTGTGGCGGTCAGCTACGGCGCTCAGGCTGCCGAGGTCTTGCAGCAGTACGAGCCGAGGCTGACGATTGATCATTTTTCCGAACTGCAGGCCTGGCTCAGCCGGGCCCAATAAGTCTTTGCTGGGGTTAATGGCATGAGTGACGAGTGGAAGGCGCCGGAAAAGGCGGATAGCAGCGATGATAAAAGCTGGAAGCTGCTGGAGAAGACCCTCCTGGCCAGTGTTCAGGAACAGCGTCGTGCGCGGCGTTGGGGGATTTTCTTCAAGCTGCTGACCTTTATCTGGCTGCTCGCGATGCTGGTGCTGTTCAGTCCACTGATGGACATGGAAAAAAGCGCTACCCGTGGCAGTAACTACACCGCCTTGATCGAAGTGCGTGGCGTGATCGCCGACAAAGAGTCCGCCAGCGCCGACAACATTGTCAGCAGCCTGCGCGCGGCGTTTGAAGACCCGAAGGTCAAGGGCGTGATCCTGCGCATCAACAGCCCGGGTGGCAGTCCGGTGCAGTCGGGTTACGTATATGACGAGATTCGCCGTCTGCGCGGCCTGCACCCGGATATCAAGGTGTATGCGGTGATTTCCGACCTGGGCGCCTCGGGCGCCTATTACATCGCCAGTGCCGCTGACCAGATCTACGCCGACAAGGCCAGCCTGGTCGGCTCCATTGGCGTGACGGCGGCCGGTTATGGCTTCGTCGGCACCATGGAGAAGCTGGGGTTGAGCGTCGCACTTACACCTCGGGTGAGCACAAAGCATTCCTCGACCCGTTCCAGCCGCAAAAAGCCGATGAAACCCAGTTCTGGCAGGGCGTGCTCGATACCACTCACCGTCAGTTCATTGCCAGCGTGAAGCAGGGGCGTGGCGATCGTCTGAAGGATAAAGACCATCCGGAGCTGTTCTCCGGCCTGGTGTGGTCGGGTGAGCAGGCGTTGCCGCTGGGCTTGATCGATGGGCTGGGCAGTGCCAGTTCGGTGGCGCGGGATGTGATTGGCGAGAAGGAATTGGTGGATTTCACTGTTCAGGAATCGCCGTTTGATCGCTTCTCCAAGAAGCTGGGTGCCAGCGTGGCTGAGAAATTGGCTATGTACATGGGCTTCCAAGGCCCGACGCTGCGCTGATACCTCGAAAGCGCCAGGGTTCAAACTGTGGGAGCTGGCTTGCCTGCGATAGCGTCACCTCGGTTCGACTGATGTTCCGAGGTGTGTGCATCGCAGGCAAGCCAGCTCCCACATTGGTTTTGTGGTGGGCTTAGGGGGTCTGTACGCCTTCAGCCAGCAGCATGTCCACCAGGCGAATCAGTGGCAGGCCGATCAGGCTGGTCGCATCCGGCCCTTCGGTGCTCTGGAACAAGCTCACGCCCAGTCCCTCGGCCTTGAAGCTGCCGGCGCAGTCATAAGGTTGCTCGATCCGAAGGTAGCGCTCGATGCGTTCAGCGCTCAGTTCGCGCATGTGCACCGTAAACGGTACGCAGTCGACCTGGCAGTGCCCGGTCTCGCTGTTCAGCAGCGCCAGCCCGGTAAGGAAGCTGACACGCTTGCCGCTCGCTGCCAGCAGTTGCGCGCGCGCGTTCTCGAAGGTGTGGGGCTTGCCGATGATCCTGCCCTCCAGAGCAGCGACCTGATCGGAGCCAATGATCAAATGCCCCGGATGGCTGCCGGCGAGCGCGCGAGCTTTCTGTTCGGCCAGGCGCTTGACCAGCTCAATGGCGGATTCATTTTCACGGTGGCTTTCGTCGATATCCGGCGAGCTGCAGATGAACGGCAGGTGCAGGCGGCTCAGCAATTCCCGGCGATAAACCGAGCTGGATGCAAGTAATAAAGGCAGCATAAGCGTCTCCTCAGAGCAGCCGGGGATTCTAGCGGTGTGACCGGCTGACGCACAGGGCTGAATTTCCTTTGACATGGCCGGGTGCATCCCTATAATGCTGCGCCTATGTTGAATGACCCGATTCCACCTCACGTTGACCCGCGCAAATTGGCAGATCGTGGCACTTCCCTTCAAGGTGAATTGCTGCTGGCCGATTTGGAGAGACTCTGCGACCCGCTTTCCGACACTGTCGGTACGGTGCAGGCCAAATTTGTTTTTGAACGAGATGAACGTAAGTCTGTGGTAATCCACAGTTTTATCGACACCGAAGTCAAAATGGTTTGCCAGCGTTGTCTTGAGCTGGTCACCCTGCCGATTCACAGCGAATGCAGTTACGCTGTGGTGAAGGAGGGTGCGAATACCCAGTCGTTGCCGAAAGGTTATGACGTGCTGGAACTGGGCGAAGATCCTTTGGATCTGCATGCACTGATCGAGGAGGAGCTTTTGCTCGCCTTGCCCATTGTGCCTGCTCATCATCCGGAAGAATGCCAGCAGCCGGAGGGTCTCGATGACGAGGCCGAGCCGAGCGAGGACGAGGTAACGCGGTCCAACCCGTTCAGTGTATTGGCGCAGTTAAAGCGTGACCCAAACGTTTAGGAGTTAATCAATTATGGCTGTTCAGCAGAACAAAAAATCCCGCTCTGCCCGTGACATGCGTCGTTCGCACGATGCCCTGACGGCAAGCACTCTGTCTGTAGAAAAAACCACCGGTGAAATTCACCTGCGTCACCACGTATCGCCAGAAGGCGTATACCGTGGTCGTAAAGTGATCGACAAGGGCGCTGACGAGTAATCACTTGTCTGCTCAAGTCATCGCGATTGACGCAATGGGCGGGGACTTCGGTCCCCGCAGCATTGTTCAGGCCTGCATTGCCAGCCTGTCTGCTACGCCCTCGCTGCACCTGACCCTCGTCGGTCAACCCTCCCTTCTTGAAGAATTGATTGCCAGCCATCCGGCGGTGGATCGCGCGCGCCTGACGATTACGCCAGCCAGTGAAACCATCAGCATGGATGACAAGCCGGCGGCAGCCCTGCGTGGCAAGCCCGACTCTTCGATGCGGGTGGCCCTTGAGTTGTTGCGTGATGCCAAGGTGCAAGCCTGTGTCAGTGCCGGCAATACCGGAGCCTTGATGGCGTTGTCGCGGCATGTGCTCAAGACACTGCCCGGGATCGATCGCCCGGCGATGGTTGCGGCCATCCCCACACAAAAAGGCTACTGCCAACTGCTGGACCTGGGTGCGAACGTCGATTGCAGTGCCGAGCACCTGTTCCAGTTCGCGGTGATGGGCTCGGTGGCCGCTGAGGCGTTGGGCGTGACCCGGCCGCGGGTGGCGTTGCTGAATATCGGCACCGAAGACATCAAGGGCAATCAGCAGGTCAAGCTCGCCGCCGCCTTGCTGCAAAATGCGCGAGGGGTGAACTACGTCGGGTTTGTCGAAGGTGACGGGGTGTACCGTGGCGAAGCCGACGTGGTGGTATGCGATGGGTTTGTCGGCAATATCCTGCTCAAGTCCAGCGAAGGCCTGGCAACCATGATCGCTTCGCGTATCGAGGCCTTGTTCAAGCAGAACCTCGCCTCACGCATGGTTGGCGCCCTGGCGCTGCCGTTGATGCGCCGCTTGCAGGCCGACCTGGCGCCGGCGCGGCACAACGGTGCGAGCTTTCTGGGGTTGCAGGGCATTGTGGTGAAAAGCCATGGTTCGGCGGGGGTGCAAGGTTTTCAAAGTGCGATTGCGCGGGCGCTGATCGAGATCCAGGAAAACCTGCCGCACCGCTTGCACGGCCGTCTTGAGGACTTGTTGCCTTAGGCGAATCGGCCCGGGAATGCTTAAATGTGACCGGCCAGTTCAATTGACCATCCAATCTGTCAGTTTCGTGCGCTCCCACCCGTGGATTCATCTCAAAATCGGGAGCGTTCATTTTTGACGACCAGATCATTAGGGGCTTGTTACATGTCTACATCCCTCGCATTCGTCTTTCCAGGGCAGGGTTCGCAGTCCCTCGGCATGTTGGCCGAGCTGGGCGCGCAACATCCGTTGATCCTGGACACCTTCAAGGAAGCTTCCGACGCCCTGGGTTACGACCTGTGGGCGCTGACCCAGCAAGGGCCGGAAGAGCAACTCAATCAAACCGATAAAACCCAGCCGGCCATCCTCACCGCGTCGATCGCGCTGTGGCGCCTGTGGCTGGCTGAAGGTGGCGCGCGCCCGGCTTACGTGGCCGGTCACAGCCTGGGTGAATACAGCGCCCTGGTGGCGGCGGGCAGCCTGACCCTGGCTGAAGCCGTCAAGTTGGTCGAGCGTCGTGGTCAACTGATGCAAGAAGCTGTTCCGGCCGGGCAGGGCGGCATGGCCGCTATCCTGGGTCTGGACGACGCCGTGGTGATCCAAGCCTGCGCCGAAGCGGCCCAAGGCGAAGTGGTCAGCGCGGTGAACTTCAACTCGCCTGGCCAGGTGGTAATTGCCGGCGCCAAGGCTGCCGTTGAGCGTGCCATCGAAGGTTGCAAGGCTCGTGGTGCCAAGCGCGCCTTGCCATTGCCGGTCAGCGTGCCGTCCCACTGTGAGCTGATGCGCCCGGCTGCCGAGCGATTTGCCGAGTCCATCGCCGCCGTCAACTGGCAGGCGCCGCAGATTCCGCTGGTGCAGAACGTCAGCGCGGCCGTTGCCGCCGACCTCGAGACCCTCAAGCGCGACCTGCTGGAGCAACTCTACAAGCCTGTGCGCTGGGTTGAGTCGGTCCAGACCCTGGCGGCCAAGGGTGCCACCGAGCTTGTCGAGTGTGGCCCGGGCAAGGTCCTCGCTGGCCTGAACAAGCGCTGCGCCGACGGCGTCTCGACTGCCAACCTCAATACCCCGGATGCCTTCGCTGCCGCCCGCGCGGCACTGGCCTGAATCCCTGATCCCCGAACTTAGGAGAAGCCTGCATGAGTCTGCAAGGTAAAGTTGCACTGGTTACCGGCGCGAGCCGTGGCATTGGCCAGGCGATCGCCCTGGAACTGGGCCGTCAGGGCGCCGTAGTCATCGGCACCGCGACATCCGCCTCGGGTGCCGAGCGTATCGCCGCCACCTTGAAGGAAAACGGCGTTCAGGGCACTGGCCTTGAGCTGAACGTGACCAACGATGAGTCGGTTGCCGCTGTGCTGGCTCAAATCACTGCACAATTTGGCGCACCGGCTATTCTGGTGAACAACGCCGGTATCACCCGCGACAACCTGATGATGCGCATGAAAGACGACGAGTGGTACGACGTGGTCGATACCAACTTGAACAGTCTGTTTCGCCTGTCCAAGGGCGTTTTGCGTGGCATGACCAAGGCGCGTTGGGGCCGAATTATCAATATTGGCTCCGTAGTGGGTGCCATGGGCAACGCAGGCCAAGTAAACTACGCGGCGGCCAAAGCCGGTCTGGAAGGTTTCAGCCGTGCATTGGCGCGTGAAGTCGGTTCGCGGTCGATTACGGTCAACTCGGTGGCCCCAGGGTTCATCGACACCGATATGACCCGTGAACTGCCGGAAGCACAGCGTGAAGCGTTGCTGACGCAGATTCCGCTGGGCCGTCTGGGCCAGGCTCAAGAGATCGCAAATGTGGTCACTTTCCTGGCATCCGACGGTGCGGCATACGTGACTGGGGCTACAATCCCGGTGAACGGCGGGATGTACATGAGTTAAATTGTGACGGATCGCTTCAAAAAAATGTCATACGAGCTGTCTAAAATCCGTTATAAAGCTGCAACTTAATTTATAGGCTGGTGGCCGACCGGGTACAGGGTGAAGCTTTCAGTTGAAAAGCTGAAATGGCTTTCTATACACTTACCCACTGGCCAGCTGCCTGAATTTGTCCATTAGGAGTTAAACAAGGTATGAGCACCATCGAAGAACGCGTCAAGAAAATCGTCGCCGAGCAACTGGGCGTTAAAGAAGAAGAAGTGACCAACAGCGCTTCCTTCGTAGAAGACCTGGGTGCCGATTCCCTTGACACCGTTGAGCTGGTGATGGCTCTGGAAGAGGAATTCGAGACCGAAATCCCGGACGAAGAAGCTGAAAAAATCACTACTGTTCAAGCTGCTATCGACTACGTTACTGCCCACCAGGCGTAATAGTTTGTAGTCGTCGCTTGCTGTTAGGGAAAAACCGCACTGCTGTAACGGCGTGCGGTTTTTTCTTTAGCTCTGATGAAACTTCAGCGCTGATAAAATGCGTGCTGAAGCGAAGTGTCGCCATCAAGAAAAAAGGAGAGTGCTGTGTCGCGTAGACGCGTCGTAGTCACCGGTATGGGTATGTTGTCGCCACTGGGTACGGATGTGCCAAGCAGTTGGCAGGGCATTCTGGCTGGCCACAGTGGTATCGGTCTGATCGAGCACACGGACCTTTCTGCCTATTCCACCCGTTTTGGCGGCTCGGTAAAGGGCTTTAATGTCGAGGAATATCTCTCGATCAAAGAGTCCCGCAAACTCGACCTGTTCATTCAGTACGGCCTGGCAGCCGGTTTTCAGGCGGTGCGTAATGCCGGCCTGGAAGTCACCGACGCCAACCGTGACCGCATCGGCGTGGCCATGGGTTCGGGTATTGGCGGTTTGACCAATATCGAAGAAACCAGCCGCACGCTGCACGATTCCGGCCCCCGTCGAATTTCACCGTTCTTCGTGCCGGGCTCGATCATCAATATGATTTCCGGCTTCTTGTCCATCCACTTGGGTGCGCAGGGGCCTAACTACGCCATTGCTACGGCGTGCACCACGGGCACTCACTGCATCGGCATGGCGGCGCGTAACATCGCCTATGACGAGGCGGACGTGATGATCGCCGGTGGCGCTGAAATGGCCGCCTGCGGCCTGGGCATGGGCGGCTTCGGCGCGTCCCGTGCGTTGTCGACGCGCAATGACGAACCGACCCGTGCCAGCCGTCCGTGGGACAAGGGCCGTGACGGTTTTGTACTGTCTGACGGCGCCGGTGCCCTGGTGCTCGAAGAGTTGGAGCACGCCAAGGCGCGTGGCGCCACCATCTACGCCGAGCTGATCGGCTTTGGCATGAGCGGCGATGCCTATCACATGACGTCGCCACCGTCCGACGGTGCCGGCGCTGCGCGCTGCATCACCAATGCGTTGCGCGATGCGAAGGTGAATCCCGACCAGGTGCAGTACATCAACGCTCACGGCACCTCGACCCCGACCGGCGACCTGGCGGAAGCCGAGGCCATCAAGTCGGTGTTTGGCGAGCACGCCTACAAGCTGGCGGTCAGCTCCACCAAGTCCATGACCGGCCACCTGTTGGGTGCGGCAGGCGCGGTCGAGGCGATCTTCAGCGTGATGGCCATCAAGGATCAGGTCGCTCCGCCGACCATCAACCTTGATGAGCCGGACGAAGGTTGCGACCTGAACTTCGTTCCCCACGAAGCCCAGCCGATGCCAATCGACGTGGTGATCTCCAACTCCTTCGGGTTTGGTGGCACCAACGGCTCCCTGGTGTTCCGCCGGTTCGCCGAGTGATGCACAGCTGGGTCGACGGTCAGCCAGCGGACAGCGTGCCCCTGAAAGATCGCGGCCTGGCGTACGGTGATGGGCTGTTTGAAACCATCGCCGTCAAGGCCGGGCAGCCCGTGCTGCTCGACCGCCACCTGCAACGCCTTGAGGAGGGCTGCCGGCGCCTTGCGTTGATCACGGATCACGCACTGATCCGCGATGAAGTCCTGGCTTACGCCGCCGCTCTTGGCGACGCAGTGCTTAAGTTGATCCTCACCCGCGGCGACAGCCAGCGCGGTTATGGCATCAACCCCGGCGCCCCGGTGCGCCGTATCTTGCAGGGCAATCCGCCCGCGACCTATCCCCACGCTCACGCAACCGACGGCATCCGCCTGTTTGCGTGCGCTACCCGTTTGGCCGAGCAGCCGTTGCTCGCCGGTCTCAAGCACCTTAATCGTCTGGAACAAGTGATCGCCCGGGCCGAGTGGCAGGATGCCGAGCATGCCGAAGGTTTAATGCTGGATATGTCTGGTCGCGTTATCGAGGGCGTGTTCAGCAACCTGTTTCTGGTTCGCCATGGCGTGTTACTGACCGCTGATCTGAATCGTTGTGGCGTTGCCGGGGTCATGCGCGCCGAGATTCTGGCCCAGGCACATGCACTGGGTATCCCGCTGGCCGTGGCCGACATCAGCGTTGAGCAGTTACAGCAGGCCGATGAAGTCTTCGTGTGCAACAGCGTTTATGGCATTTGGCCGGTGCGCAGTTGCGCTGCGATGAGCTGGTCGGTTGGGCCGCTCACCCGTAAACTGCAGGGCATTGTTCGCGCGCTATTGGATATTTGAGTTGATACGAAAACTGGTTTTACTGCTGCAGATCGGCCTGGTCTCGGCAGGCTTGCTGCTGGGCTTCTCGGCCTGGAAGCTCGATTCTGCCTTGAAGCAGCCCCTGAATCTGACCCAGGAACAATTGCTTGATGTGCCTGCCGGGTCGACCCCGACGGGCACCTTCAATCGCCTTGAAGCCGAAGGCGTGCTGGATGATGCTTTCTGGTTGCGCCTGTACTGGCGCTTCAACCTCGACGGCCAGCCACTGCACAGCGGCGAATACCGCATGACCCCAGGCCTCACCGCCGAAGGCTTGATTGGCCTGTGGCAGCGCGGCGAAGTGGTGCAATACAGCCTGACGCTGGTCGAAGGCTGGAACTTCCGTCAGGTGCGGTCGGCCCTCGCCAAGCATGAAAAGATCGTGCAGACCCTGTCGGGCCTGAGTGACAGTGAAGTGATGGACAAGCTTGGTCACCCCGGCGTGTTCCCCGAAGGGCGATTCTTTCCTGACACTTACCGCTTCGTGCGCGGCATGACCGACGTCGAATTCCTCAAAAAAGCCTACAACCGCCTGGATGATGTACTTGCCCAGGAGTGGAGCAAACGCGCCGCCGATGCGCCCTACACCGACCCTTACCAAGCGCTGATCATGGCCTCCCTGGTCGAGAAAGAGACCGGTGTGCCGGAAGAGCGCGGGCAAATCGCCGGCGTGTTTGTGCGGCGCATGAAGATCGGCATGTTGCTGCAGACCGACCCCACAGTGATCTACGGCCTGGGCGAGCGCTACAACGGCAAGTTGACCCGCGCACATCTCAAAGAAGCCAACCCTTACAACACCTACATGATCGCCGGCCTGCCGCCGACGCCGATCGCGATGGTCGGCCGCGAGGCGATTCATGCTGCGTTGAACCCGGTGCCGGGCAGCAGCCTGTATTTCGTCGCCCGTGGCGATGGCAGCCATATTTTCTCCGATGACCTGGATGCGCATAATGCCGCCGTGCGCGAGTTTCAGCTCAAGCGCCGTGCCGATTACCGTTCCAGCCCTGCGCCGGCGGTGAAACCGGCGGAAGACGCGGCGCCTCCTGCCGAAGCACCGACCGAGGCGCCGGTTGAAAAGCCCGTCGAGGCTGCGCCGGATACCGCCGCGCCGCAAAGCCCGCAATGACTCTGACTAAGGACTGCCTGTGACTGGCTTGTTTATTACCCTGGAAGGCCCGGAAGGCGCCGGCAAAAGTACCAACCGCGATTACCTGGCCGAACGCCTGCGCGCGGCGGGCATCGAGGTGGTATTGACCCGCGAGCCCGGCGGCACACCGCTCGCCGAGCGCATCCGTGAAGTATTGCTGGCCCCGGGTGAGGAACCGATGAACGCGGACACCGAGCTGCTGCTGGTGTTTGCTGCACGCGCTCAGCACCTGGCCGAGGTGATTCGCCCAGCCCTTGCGCGTGGCGCGGTGGTGATTTGCGACCGTTTTACCGATTCGACCTACGCCTACCAGGGCGGCGGGCGCGGCTTGTGCCTGGCGCGCATCGCCACGTTGGAAACTTTCGTCCAGGGCGATTTGCGTCCAGACCTGACCTTGCTGTTCGACCTGCCGGTGGAAGTGGGGATGGCCCGTGCCAGTGCCCGGGGTCGTCTGGACCGCTTCGAACTGGAAGGCCAGGTGTTTTTCGATGCGGTGCGCAGTGCGTTCCTGCAACGCGCCAAGGCGGAGCCCGCGCGCTACCACCTGCTGGACGCGGCCCAGCCGCTGGCGCAGGTACAGCAGGCCATTGACGCCCTGGTGCCGACGCTGCTGGAGCGCGCTCGTGGCTGAAGCCTATCCGTGGCAGGACAGCCTCTGGCAGCAACTGGCCGGGCGTGCCCAGCATGCGCATGCGTATTTGCTGCATGGGCCAGCGGGGATCGGCAAGCGTGCGTTGGCCGAGCGCCTGATGGCCAGCCTGTTATGCCAGCGTCCGGTCAATCTGGAGGCTTGCGGTGAGTGCAAATCCTGCCTGCTGCTCAAGGCCGGCAGCCACCCCGACAACTACCTGCTGGAGCCCGAGGAAGCCGACAAGGCGATCAAGGTCGACCAGGTGCGTGACCTCGTCAGCTTTGTGGTGCAGACCGCGCAGATGGGCGGGCGCAAAGTGGTGCTGATCGAGCCGGTGGAGGCGATGAACATCAACGCCGCCAACGCCTTGCTAAAAAGCCTGGAAGAGCCGTCGGGCGATACGGTGCTGTTGCTGGTGAGTCACCAGTCCAGTCGCCTGTTGCCGACCATTCGCAGTCGTTGCGTGCAGCAGGCCTGCCCATTGCCGAGCGAAGCGATGAGCCTGCAGTGGCTGGCGCAGGCGCTGCCCGAGTGCGGCGAAGACGAACGCGTCGAGTTGCTGACCCTGGCCGCAGGTTCCCCCTTGGCGGCCGTGAAGCTGCACGCCCAGGGTGTGCGTGAACAACGTGCGCTGGTGGTCGATGGCGTGAAGAAGCTGCTCAAGCAGGAGCTGTCCGCGACGCAACTGGCCGAAAGCGCGTGGAAGGATATTCCGTTATTGCTGCTGTTCGACTGGTTCTGTGACTGGTCGAGCCTCATCCTGCGCTACCAGTTGACCCAGGATGAAACCGGCCTGGGCCTGCCGGACATGCGCAAAGTGGTGCAGTACCTGGCGCAGAAAAGCGCGCAGGACAAGGTGCTGAATATCCAGGACTGGATTCTGGCCCAGCGCCAGAAGGTGCTCGGCAAAGCCAACCTCAACCGCGTGCTGTTACTCGAAGCATTGCTGGTGCAGTGGGTCGGCTTGCTCGGCCGGCGTTAATTTCCGCGGCCGACGGTGTATCGTCGGCCAGACACTTTCCGTGACTCAAGTTGTACATTCCTATGCTCGTAGATTCCCATTGCCACCTTGATCGCCTCGACCTTGCCCAACATGGTGGCTCCCTCGACGCTGCCCTTGAAGCTGCGCGCCAGCGTGGAGTAGGGCACTTCCTGTGCATTGGTGTCAGCGCTGAAAATGCCGCCGACGTCAAAGCGCTGGCTGATCGTTATGCCGATGTCGATTGTTCGGTGGGCATCCACCCGCTGGACCTCAAGCCCGGCGAAGCCCCCGCCCTCGATTGGCTGCTGGGCGAACTCAATCACCCTCGCGTGGTGGCGATTGGCGAAACCGGCCTGGATTACCACTATGAGCCCGAGGCCGCTGAGTTGCAGCAGGCGTCCTTCCGCCTGCACCTGCAGGCCGCCCAGCAAACCGGCAAACCGGTGATCGTTCACACCCGTGGCGCCCGCGCAGACACCCTGACGCTGCTGCGCGAGGCCGCGTTGCCCCAGGCCGGCGTGCTGCATTGCTTCACCGAAGACTGGGACATGGCCAAGGCCGCACTGGACCTGGGCTTCTACATTTCCCTGTCGGGCATCGTCACCTTTCGCAACGCCGATGCCCTGCGTGATGTGGCGCGCCAGGTGCCGGCCGACCGCCTGCTGGTGGAAACCGATTCGCCCTACCTGGCGCCCATCCCCCATCGCGGCAAGCCGAACCTGCCGGAATATGTGCGCGATGTAGCGGATTACCTGGCAATGCTGCGGGGTGAGTCGTACGAACGCTTCGCCGAGCAGACCACCGAAAACTTCAAGCGCCTGTTCCCACTGGCCCACGTCAGCGGCTGATAGGGCCAAATTGCAGGCAAAAAAAACCCGGGTTCTGGGGGGTGAATCCGGGCTAAGACCATTAGGAGTAAACAAGGGTACACAGTCCGTCGGTACCCAGGTCGACGCGTCACTTGGGGGAGATGCCACGCCGACAGTTCAAGTATTGATCAGGATCCCATTCAGTCCAGTCGCATCTGATCGTTTTTTAAACAGATTTGGAATACGCGCGCTTCGCTTGAGTTCTCATTGCGCAGGTGCACGGGTGTCATTATTGCGTATTGTTTCTGACTGACAACGGCAAAAACGTTGGCGTGCTGAAAGTTAAGTGCATAACGGGTTCACATAGGCGTTGCCCAACGACTGTTCAGTCGGGATAATCCCTCGCACTGGGTAAATCGTATCGCCACGTATCAATGGCCCTGCGCAACCCTCCCACTTTGACCTCTGCAGACTTCTCCCTCATGCAAAAAGAACCCCGTAAGGTCCGTGAGTTTCGCCGCCGTGAGCAGGAAATTCTCGACACTGCACTCAAGCTGTTCCTCGAACAAGGTGAAGACAGCGTCACCGTCGAGATGATTGCGGATGCCGTGGGTATCGGCAAAGGCACGATCTACAAGCACTTCAAGTCAAAGGCCGAGATCTACCTGCGCCTGATGCTCGACTACGAGCGCGACTTGAACGAGCTGCTGCACTCGGCCGATGTCGATAAAGACAAAGAAGCCTTGTCCCGCGCCTATTTCGAGTTCCGCATGCGTGATCCGCAGCGCTACCGCCTGTTCGATCGCCTGGAAGAGAAAGTGGTCAAGGGCAATCAGGTTCCGGAAATGGTCGAGGAGCTGCACAAGATTCGCGCCTCGAACTTTGAGCGCCTGACCCTGCTGATCAAAGGTCGTATCAGCGAAGGCAAGCTTGAAGATGTGCCGCCTTATTTCCACTACTGCGCCGCCTGGGCGTTGGTGCACGGCGCCGTGGCGCTGTACCACTCGCCTTTCTGGAGCAACGTGCTGGAAGATCAGGAAGGTTTCTTCCAGTTCCTGATGGACATCGGCGTGCGCATGGGCAACAAACGCAAGCACAGCGCTGAACTGCCGGGCGCTGAGCCAAAGAGCGGTGAAACCCCCGCTGCTTGAGCTATTCCCGACAGTGATGGCGCAATGATTTACTGCCAGTTGCAGTACCCCAGGAATATACTCAGGCAAGGACCTTGCTAAAAGTTGATTTATAGGTCAGCTTTTAGCGCGCCCGAATCATCCTCTGCCGGAGTGATCCATGATCGTTGATCGTCAAGGCAGGCGATTTCGCAACTTGCGAATCAGCCTGACCTCAGCCTGCAACTACGCGTGTACCTACTGCGTGCCTAACGGCAAGCGGCTGGTGGCTGCCCAGGACGAACTCTCGGCCGAGGCTATGGCCCGTGGGGTGGCGTACCTGATCGAAGCGGCGGGCATCGAGCGCCTGCGCATCACGGGCGGCGAACCGCTGGTCAGCCCCAAGCTGGAAGCCTTCATGAGCGCGGTCGGCGGAATGGGCCTCAGTGATATCAGCCTGACCACCAACGGCCAATTGCTGGCGCGCAAACTGCCGCTGCTGGTGGATGCCGGCATTCGCCGCATCAACGTTTCACTCGACACCCTGGACGCCGACGCCTTCCGTAGCATCGCCCGTGGCGGCGACTTGGCCACTGTGCTTGATGGCATGGACCAGGCCCGCGCCGCGGGGATCAAGATCAAAGTGAACATGGTGCCGTTGCGCGGGCAGAACCTGGACCAGGTCATGCCGCTGCTCGACTACTGCCTTGAACGTGGCTACGAGCTGCGCTTTATCGAACTGATGCGCATGGGCCATCTGGCCAAGGATTCCAACGCCTTCCTGCAGCAATTCGTCAGCCTGCAGCAACTGCTCAGCCTGATCGGTGAACACCACGAATACCTGCAAGCCAACGCGCCAGTAGACGCCACCGCAGTGCGCTACGAGGTGCCGGGCCAGGGCTTCTTTGGTGTCATCGCCAATGAAAGCGTGCCGTTTTGCCGGACGTGTTCGCGTCTGCGTTTGTCGTCTACCGGCTGGCTGCATGGCTGCCTGTCGTCGAGCAACCGTCATTACGTCGGCGACCTGCTCGACCTGCCGCGCCATCAGGCGCTCCCTGCCTTGCAAGGCCTGCTGATGAAGGCCCTGGGCGACAAACAGGAAGTGGCCTTCTCCGGCGGTGCCACCATCATGAAGATCATTGGCGGCTAGCCCACACACGCTCCTCCCACATTTCATTTGCGGCGCTGCCGGATGGCGCGGATTCTGCATCTCACGCCCATTCGCCGGTTTTCCGTCACCGGCTTCTGGAGGATTAGGATGCGTAGTCTGGTTTTGTTGCTGGCGTCATTGACGCTGAGTGGTTGCATGACCGTCAGCGATATGGCCGAAGGCACCCGCTATCAGATGAGCGACGCCGGCTTGCTGGACCACAGTGATACCCGCCGCACTGCGTCGATTCGCATACAGCCGGACTCTTTTGTCTTTATCGCCCAAGGTGCGTTTGTGCCGCCGGGCAGCGCTTATCCGCGACCCAACGTGGTGGCCGAAGAAGCCTTCAACGGCTTTGTCGAATACTTCCCGATGGTGCGCCGCGCGCGCAAGCCCGAAGGCCTGGAGCAGGCGATGGCCGAAGCCCGTGGGGCGGGTGCGCATTACCTGTTGTATTGCCGCTTCGCTGCAGCCGATGACCGCATCGGCAATGCCGATGAATGGACGGACCAACAGGCGCTGGACCGCGTCGGGCTGGACAGCGGCGTCATCCAGATCATGTTGATCGAGACCAGCACCCAGTATTTGATTGATACTGCACGTATTCGCAGTCGTGGCGGTTTACTGACGTTCCACGACAACAAGCCAGAAGATCTGATTGCCCGCCCCCTGGCGCAGTACGCCCGCGGCCTGCTGGGCATGGGAGATCAGTAAAAAACTCAAGGAGAACTGCATGTCCGATTCCGCCAAGGCCAATGACCTGTTGGCTCAATTGCCCAAGGGCAAGGGGCCGGCACCGGTGCACCTGTGGAATCCGGATTTCTGCGGCAACATCGACATGCGCATCGCCCGCGATGGCACTTGGTTTTACCAAGGCACGCCGATCGGGCGCAAGCCGATGGTCAAGTTGTTCTCCAACATCATTCGCCGCGACGGTGATGATTATTTTCTGGTGACGCCGGTAGAGAAGGTTGGCATCACCGTCGATGACGCACCGTTCGTGGCGATAACCCTTGAGGTGCAAGGGCAGGGCGAAAGCCAGGTGCTGCACTTCACCACCAACGTCGACGAGCACGTCGAGGCCAGCCTCGAACACCCGCTGCGCGTCGAAATCGACCCCATCACCCAGGAGCCCGCGCCCTATTTGCGTGTGCGCACCAACCTCGAAGCCCTCGTGCATCGCAATGTTTTCTACCAACTGGTCGAGTTGGCGGTCAGCCGTCCGATCAACGGTCAGAACTGGCTTGGCGTATGGAGCGCCGGGGAGTTTTTCCGCATTGGCCTGGAGCCCTGAGGCCGGCTTTTTCACCTTCCTGAAATAATTCGCTTGCTGTCATCGGGCGCTATCGGTTATCAATTTGTACATGATTAGACATGTCCGATTTGATAAGAAAAAACGCGTCGTTGACGAGCTTATCCGCCGTATCGAGGCGGGGGTGATGGCCGACGGTTTCCTGCTGCCAGGCGAGCACCAGTTGGCCGAAGAGTTTGCGGTCAGCCGTGGCACGTTGCGCGAAGCCCTGGCCGAGCTCAAACGCCGCAACTACATCGCGACCCAGAGCGGCGTCGGCTCCATCGTCACGTTTGACGGCATGGTGCTCGACCAACACAGCGGCTGGGCCCAGGCCCTGGCGGACACGGGGGCGCTGGTCACCACCGACGTCCTGCGCCTGGAAGCCGTGACCCGGCCCGACCTGCTCAGCCGTTTCGGCAGCGACCAATTCATCGCCCTCGACCGTCGCCGGCGTACCACCGATGGCACGGCGGTGTCGCTGGAGCGCTCGCTGATGCCCGCCTCCGGTGGCCTGGAAGGCCTGCCCCGCGTCGGCCTGATCGACAATTCCCTGACCATCACCCTGGCTGCCTACGGCTACGTCGGCGCCGAAGGTGACCAATGGATCGGCGCCGAGCCCCTCAGCGACGAAGACGCCGAGCTGCTTGGCCGCCCCGCGGGCACGGTGTTTCTCAAGGCTTCGCGCACCACCTACGACCGCCGCGAGCGCTTCATGGAGTACGTCGAAAGTCTGCTCGACCCTCTGCACTTTCGCCTGCACCTGCAGTTTGGAGCGTCAAAATGACCCCGCAAAACCGCGCCCTCGGCGCCTTCTATGGCCTGGCGTTGGGCGACGCATTGGGCATGCCCACCCAGTCCTTGAGCCGCGAGCAGGTGCAACAGCGCTTCGGTGCCATCACGGGTTTGGAAGACGCCGACGCCGACCAACCCATTGCGCCAAACATGCCGGCCGGTTCGATCACCGATGACACTGAGCAGGCGATCCTGGTCGGCGAGTTGCTGGTTGAAGGCCACGGCCAGATCGAACCGACCGTGCTCGCCCAGCGCTTGATCGACTGGGAAGCGGCGATGCGCGCCAAGGGCTCCCAGGATTTGCTCGGGCCATCGACCAAGCGCGCCATCGACATGATCCTCGCCGGCCACACCCCGGAGGAGTCCGGGCGCTATGGCACCACCAACGGCGCCGCCATGCGGATCACGCCGGTGGGGATCGCCGCCGATGTCAGCGACCCGGCGCCGTTCATCCAGGCGGTGATCCAGGCCTGCCAGGTCACCCACAACACCACGTTGGGCATCTCCAGCGCGGCCGCTGTTGCAGCGGTGGTCTCAGCCGGTATCAACGGCGTGGACCTGGGCGAAGCGCTCAACATCGGCACGCAGATCGCCCAGCAGGCGGAAAACCATGGTCACTGGATTGCCGGTGGGCGTATTTCCACGCGCATCAGCTGGGCGCGCACCTTGAGCGTCGGCAGCGGCGACAAAGCCCTGTTCGCCGACCTGCTTTACGAACTGATTGGCACCTCTGTCGCCTCCCAGGAATCGGTGGTGGTGTCGTTTGCCCTCGCGCAGCAAGTGGCGGTGGGCGCGATGAATGCTTTTGAAGCCGTGTGCCTGGCCGCCAGCCTTGGCGGCGACACCGACACCATCGCCGCGATGCTCGGCGCGATGTTGGGCGCGTGTCTGGGCATGCAGTGCTGGCCGCCAGCGATGATTGAACAGGTCAAGCGGGTCAATGGCCTGGACTTGCAGCCGCTGGTGCAGGGGCTGCTGCAAATTCGCTAAGCGCCGCAGACATTGAACTCGCAGAGTCAGGAAGACCGAGAGTCGATTCACCTTGAGTATCTGCCACAACCACAACAATACAGGCACCAGGAGCACCCCCTCATGAGCAGCACTTCTTCCGGCCAAAGTGCCGGGCAATTGGAAACACGCGGTATCGAACCGGTCCCTGAAGGCGAGTGCAACGGTCATCCGCTGCAACTGTTCTGGGTGTGGTTCGCGGCCAACATCAGCATTCTCGGTTTGCCGCTGGGCGCAACCCTCGTGGCGTTCCGTGGCCTGGCGATCTGGCAGGCGATCATCGTCGCAATCCTCGGCGCCGCCGGCTCGTTCGCCGTGGTGGGCATCATCTCGATTGCCGGCCGCCGCGGGCGTGCACCGAGCCTGACGCTGTCCCGCGCGATCTTCGGCGTGCGCGGCAATATCGGCCCGACCCTTGTGTCGCTGATGTCGCGACTGGGCTGGGAAACCGTCAACACCACCACGGCGGCATTCGTGTTGCTGTCGTTGTGTTCGATCCTGTTCCACTCGCCGGTCGAAGCCAAAAGCGCGCCCGTGCTGACACTGATCTTCATCGCCATCTTCGTGCTGCTGACCCTGTCCGTCTCCGGTCTGGGCCACGCGACCTTGCTGGTGATCCAGAAGTGGGCGACCTACGTATTTGGCGCCTTGAACATCCTGGTGGGCGGCTTCCTCTGCGCCACCATCGACTGGAGCGCGGTGTTCAACGCCACGCCGGCGCCGCTGAGCGCGATGATCATCGGCGTCGGCACCATGGCGGCCGGCACCGGTATCGGCTGGGCCAATGCCGGCGCCGACATGTCGCGCTACCAGCACCGCAGCGTCAAGGCCGTGCGCCTGGTGGCCTCCGCCGCGTTTGGTGCGGGGATTCCGCTGGTGTTGCTGATCACCCTTGGCGGCTTGCTGTCGGTGGGCAACAACGATTTGGCCTCGGCCACTGACCCGATCATCGCGATCCGCGACATGCTGCCCACCTGGATGGCCGTGCCGTACCTGATCACCGCGTTTGGCGGCCTGCTGCTGTCCAACAACCTGTCGGTGTACTCGGCGGGCCTGACCACCTTGACCCTTGGCTTGAAGGTCAAGCGCGTGCACGCGGTGATCGTCGACATCGTCGCGATCTTCGCCGGTTCCATCTACTTCATGCTGATTGCCGACAGTTTCTACGGCCCGTTCATCACGTTCATCTCGCTGCTGGCGGTGCCGATTACGGCGTGGGTCGGGATCTTCGTGGTCGACTTGCTTCATCGCCACTACTACAGCCCCAAAGACTTGCTGGACGTGAGCCCAAGCAGTGCCTATTGGTATCGCGGCGGCGTGGAATGGCGTGCATTCGGCGCCTGGGCCGTGGCCATCGTGCTGGGCTTCAGCTTCACCACCATCGGCACCACGGCCGAAAACATCTGGTTCGCCGGCCCGCTGTCCGACTCGTGGCTGGGTCACAACGGGCTGGGCTGGATCGTCACCTTCCTGGTGGCCGGCGGAATTTACGCAGTACTGGGCGGCGCAGCTGACCGTCGTCCGGCTTTAGTAGAGAGCCCCAATGTCTAGATTGCTGCACACCGGCCAGGTCATCGTCGACCTGGTCATGGCCCTCGACACCTTGCCTGCAACCGGCGGCGATGTGCTGGCGCGGTCTGCCAGCTTCGAAGCCGGCGGCGGTTTCAACGTGATGGCCGCCGCCCGACGCAATGGTCTGCCGGTGGTTTACCTCGGCCGCCATGGCAACGGCCGTTTCGGCGACCTGGCGCGCGCGGCCATGCAAGCCGAGGGCGTAGAGATGGCCCAGGCGACCAGCGACGGCAAGGACACCGGCTTATGCGTGTCGCTGACCGAAGCCACCACCGAACGTACCTTCATTTCGCATATCGGCGCTGAAGGAGACTTGAGCGCCGAGGACCTGGCTAACGTCGTGCCGCGCGCGGACGATTACGTGTATGTCAGCGGCTACAGCCTGTTGCTCGAAGGCAAGGCCCAGGCATTGCTTGATTGGCTGCTGGCGCTGGCGCGTGACATCACGGTGGTGTTCGACCCGGGGCCGCTGGTCAAGGCGCCGGACTCGGCGCTGATGGTGGCCTTGCTGCCGCGCATCGACATCTGGACCAGCAACGGCCCGGAAGCCCTGGCGTTTACCGGCGCCGATACCCTGGCCGAGGCACTGCTCGAACTCGAACGGCACTTGCCTGCCGATGCGTTGCTGGTGGTGCGCGATGGGCCGAACGGGTGCTGGGTCAGCCTTCAAGGCGAGGCCAGGCACGTGCCCGGCTTCAAGGTGACCGCCGTGGACAGTAACGGCGCCGGCGATGCGCATGCCGGTGTGTTTCTTGCGGGGTTGGCCAAGGGCTTGACACCGGCTGATGCGGCACGCCGCGCCAATGCGGCCGCAGCGCTGGCGGTCACGCGCTGGGGGCCGGCAACCTCACCTGGGGCTGCCGAAGTGGATGCGTTGTTGGCAGAATAGGCGCCACTCAGCACGGAGCGACGCCATGACCCAGAATATCTACGACACGCCAGCCTTCTTCGAGGGCTACAGCAAAATGGGCCGCTCGGCCGAAGGCCTGGCTGGCGCGCCGGAGTGGCCTGCCTTACAGGCAATGTTGCCGCCGATGGCTGGCTTGAAAGTGGTGGACCTGGGCTGTGGCTATGGCTGGTTCAGCCGCTGGGCGCAGGAGCAGGGCGCGGCTTGTGTGCTGGGGTTGGACGTGTCGCAGAAGATGCTGGCGCGGGCCAAACAGATGACCTCTGCGGCGACCATCACCTATGCCATCGCCGACCTGGAACAGCTCGACCTGCCTGCTGCCTCGTTCGATCTGGCCTACAGCTCGCTGGCCTTTCATTACATCGTCGATCTGAAGGGGCTGTTCGAGCGTATTCACCACGCCCTGGTGCCCGGTGGCCGACTGGTGTTTTCCATCGAGCACCCGATCTTCATGGCACCGCGCAATCCGGGGTGGCTGGTCGATGATCAAGGCCGCAAAAGCTGGCCGGTGGATGGCTATCAGTTGGAAGGGCCGCGGGTGACCCATTGGTTGGCCGAAGGCGTGATCAAGCAGCACCGTACGCTGGGCACGTTGCTCACTCTGATGATTCAGGCGGGGTTCACGCTCAGTCACGTGCAGGAGTGGGGGCCGAGCGAAGCGGACCTTATTGCTCGGCCAGCATTGGCCGAAGAACAAGAGCGCCCCATGATGCTGCTGGTATCGGCTCACCGCTGACCCTGAATGTGCAACACAAAACACAATGTGGGAGCTGGCTCCCACATTGTGTTTGTTGTGTCGGCAAGGCCGGCGTCAGCCAGCCTTGCGCAGCGCTTCGATCAGCTCATCCTTGCGCATGCTCGACCTGCCCGGAATATCCTTCGCCCGCGCTTCTTTCAGCAAGCTTTCCTTGGTCTGCGTCGCCAGCGAAGTGCGACCGGTGCGAGGGTGACCCTCGCGGCTGGCGGCAGCTCGCTTGGCCGAATCACTGCGTGCCTCGGCTTTTTTCTGCGGCGCTTTGCGCTGGCCCGAACCGCCGGCTTTGTCACCGCCGCCGGATTGCTTGTTGACGGTGGCCCACGCGCGGGCTTCGGCTTCTTCCTTGGGCACGCCTTTGTGCTCGTAACTGTGTTCGATACGGGCAGCTTTGCGCTTCTGTGCGGCGGTGTATTTAGCTTTGCTTCCAAGAGGCATTGCGATACTCCAACTGGCCCTGTTGTCAGGGCCAGACCAGACAAAATGGATTACTGGGTGCTTTCGCCTTCCAGCTTGCGCGCCTCGTCAACGCCTGACGCGGTCAGCTTGATCGGCAGGTTCAACGAGTATTCACCGGCGTCGTCGGTGGTCACATGCCCATCCTTGATAAATCCACGGTCCTGCAGGAACGCCAAGACACTGGCAACCTCCTTCCCGCCGCGGTAGTTATCCAGCACCTCCTTGCCCAGACCGTTCGGGTGGGCGTGCAGCAGGCGGGTGAGGACTTCTTTTTCAAGGTTTCTATCGACGTTCATGCGTACCTCTTCACTGGGAATGATCGGGTGTCGGTGTCGTTATGGATGCTTCAAGGCGCAGGTTGTTTTGGGGCGCCAGGGATGTTCGAGTCGTCGCCTTTATTGACCTTCGGCTCATTGCTGATGCCGGGGCCCATTTTGCCGTTGCCGACTGCAGCCGGTGCCTGGCGTTGGGTGTCGTTACCCTTGGTGCGAGGGTCAGCGCCAGCGCTGTTGTCGATGATCGCGCCGCCATTGGTGTCCAGGCCGGTGCCCATCGAATCCTGGGATTCCTGGGTGGCGGGGCTTGGCGGGCTGCCGACCGGGTCGGTCTTGCCGGTCGAGGAAGTGGCGGCAAAGGCGTTCAGCGACGCGGCAGACAGCAGGCCGGTGAGGGCGAGGGCGGCAAACTTGGAATTCTTCATGGGGGTGTCTCCATATGATTAATGTCCTTACCCTTTATTGGTCAGCCCCCGCTGGCGGTTCGTGCCTTGATGGCGACGAACGGTCTTAGCTCACCTGTAAGATTTTGTGTGCAGAAGCTTTGCGCCACACCAGCCGCGCCACCGTGATCAGCCAATTCAACGACGCCACGCCCACGACAATTGCCATCAATGTCGGCAGGCCGTAATCGACGATGATCCTGCCCGCCAGCCAGGGAAACCCGAACACGCCGACAAAGTACGCCAGGCTGAACAGCAGCAATGCCTGGGACGTGGTGCCGGGCGGTGCTTCGTTGGCCACCAGCCCGTTGATCACCGAATACGTCAGGCCGTAACCCACTCCCAGCGTGGCGGCGGCCAGCAAGTAGCTGAAATTGCCGCTCACGCCCACCGCAAACAGCACGATCGACCCGAGCATGATCCCCGACAACACACACGCCGCCCGGTAGGCATCACGTTTGACCACGTGGCCTGCGATCAACAGACGGCTGGTGATCGCAGCGCTCAGAAACCCGGCGAAGAACAGCGAGTAGTCCAGGCCATGCGCGGCCGCATAGCTGGTTTGAAATGACGAAAGCCCGCCAAACACACACCCTCCCAGGCCGACCATGAGGATTGCGAACCCGGCCTTGGATGACAGCACGCGACGGCTGGCGGCCCAGGAAATCCTCGAGGCCGGCACATTCGCGTGCTGTTTGAGGCGGGCGCCCATGCGCCAGAACATCAGCACCCCGGCAAAGCTGGCCAGCCCGGCAATATAGAAGGCCGTTGTCAGCGGCAGGTCCAGCGCACTGGCGGCTCGGCCGAGCAACGGGCCGGAGCCGATCCCGCTCAACATGCTGCCCGACAGCAGGGCAAAGTATTTGGCTCGCTGCTGGGGCTCCACCAGCAGGCTCACGATGATCGGGCCCAAGGTGTAGAACACGCCCCAGCCCAAACCAAGGGCCAGCCCGAACACCATCAAGCCTTGGCCGAACCCCGGCGTCAGGGCGAAACCCAGGCACGCCACAACCAGCAATACGCCCATTCCCGCAATAGCCCGCGCGGCCCCGACCGCATCGGCAAGGTGCCCGGAAAACACCACGGCCACAAAGGTACTGAGCATCGCCGTGGAGATCACACTGCCCGCATCATGCTCATTGCCACCGCGTGAATGGATCAGCAGTGACAGCAGAAACGTCGAGCCGTACGACAGCGACAACAGGAAGCTGGCCAGGCAGAACAGGGCGAAGAGCGTCGCGCCTTGCTTTTTTGCGGGTGCAGTGGCGTGCATGGGGTAAGCCTTGGAATAGTTGGAGTTGTGGCCAACTTTTACCACGCACGCTGCGACCGATTGTTCTGTGCTTGGTGGTGCTTGCTTTAGCATCCGCTGGAGTAAGCCCCCTGGCCTGCACGAAAATGCGCTGCAATCAGTCATGAAAGCGCCTTAGTATGTGGGCTTTCAAATTGCCCAAGGCCCGCCCATGACCATCGAGATTCGCCCTGCCGTGCCCAGCGATGCTGCGCAGATCCTGACCTTCATCACCGAGCTTGCCGAGTACGAAAAGGCCCGGCATGAAGTGATCGCCAGTGTGGCGGATATCGAGCGCAGTCTGTTCAGCGAGGGCGCCACCGCCCACGGCCTGATCTGCTCGCGGGACGGCCTGCCGATTGGCTTTGCGGTGTTCTTTTTCAGCTATTCCACATGGTTGGGCAGCAATTGCCTGTACCTCGAAGACCTCTACATCAACCCCGAACAGCGCGGCGGCGGGGCGGGCAAGAAATTGCTGCGCCACTTGGCGAAGATCGCCTGCGACAACGGCTGCGGACGTTTCGAATGGAGCGTGCTGGACTGGAACGAGCCAGCGATCGCCTTCTACAAGTCCATCGGCGCACAACCGCAGGAAGAATGGGTGCGTTACCGCATGGAAGGCGACGCACTGCGCGATTTCGCCCAGGGCTGAAGCCAACCCTCTGTAACCCCAGAAGATCAAAGGTGGGAGCGGGCTTGCCTGCGAAGGCGGTGTATCTGTACCAACCAAACCACCTGACCCACCGCCATCGCAGGCAAGCCAGCTCCCACACTAATGAGCGACAGACCAAAATCTCCGCACCCCCCGCAATCCAAATGTGGGAGCGGGCTTGCCCGCGAAGGCGGTGTATCTGCACCAACCAAGCCGCCTGACCCATCGCTATCGCAGGCAAGCCAGCTCCCACCTTTATTGGCGACAGACCAAAATCTCGCACCCGCCGCAGCCCAAATGTGGGAGCGGGCTTGCCCGCGAAGGCGGTGTATCTGTACCAACCAAGCCGCCTGACCCACCGCCATCGCAGGCAAGCCAGCTCCCACACTAATGAGCGACAGACCAAAATCTCGCACCCGCCGCAATCCAAATGTGGGAGCGGGCTTGCCCGCGAAGGCGGTGTATCTGTACCAACCAAGCCGCCTGACCCATCGCCATCGCAGGCAAGCCAGCTCCCACACTTACTTTGCGACTGACCAAAATTCCGCACCGCCGCAGCCCAAATGTGGGAGCGGGCTTGCCCGCGAAGGCGGTGTATCTGTACCAACCAAGCCGCCTGACCCATCGCTATCGCAGGCAAGCCAGCTCCCACACTAATGAGCGACAGAGCAAAATTCCGCATCCACCTCAGCCCAATTGTGGGAGCCGGGCTTGCCCGCGATGGCACTCCTCCAGCCAACCCTTCACCTCTGACCCACCGCATTCCCAAGCAACCCCACACCCGCACTTCTCAGCTTTTGTTTCACTATATGGGATGCAAATTTATATATTGAGATATTTCAAAAGATGGGTTTATAGTCGCCTGCATCAGCACTCACTACCAAAAATAAAACAGGTGAAGCGATGCAGCCCCAACCGTTGTCATTACCCGCCGTGCCGGAACCCACCTACGGCGAGCGGCTGAAAAACAAAGTGGTGATCATCACCGGCGCCGCTCAAGGCATTGGCGAGGCGATTGTCGCCTGCTTCCAGGCCCAGCAGGCCCGTCTGGTGATCGCGGATATCCAAGGTGAAAAAGTCCGGAACGTCGCCGCCCACTGGCGCGAACGCGGTGCCGACATTGTCGCGCAGGCCGTCGACATCACGTCCAAAGAGCAATGGCAGTCGCTGGTTAACCTGGCCATCGAGCGCTTTGGCCGTGTGGATGTGTTGGTCAACTGCGCCGGCGTCAACGTGTTCCGCGACCCACTGGAAATGACCGACGAAGACTGGCGCCGCTGCTTCGCCATCGACCTCGACGGCGCCTGGTACGGCTGTCGTACGGTGCTGCCGCACATGATCGAGCAGGGCATCGGCAACATCATCAACATCGCCTCCACCCATTCCAGCCACATCATCCCCGGCTGCTTTCCCTATCCGGTCGCCAAGCACGGCCTGCTCGGCCTGACGCGCGCGCTTGGCATCGAATACGCGCCCAAGGGCATCCGTGTGAATGCCATCGCGCCGGGCTATATCGAAACCCAGCTCAACGTCGATTACTGGAACGGTTTTCCCGACCCGCATGCCGAGCGCCAGCGTGCCTTCGATTTGCACCCGCCCAAGCGCATCGGCCAGCCGGTCGAGGTGGCGATGACGGCGCTGTTCCTGGCGACTGACGGGGCGCCCTTTATCAACGCAACCTGCCTGATGATCGATGGCGGGCGTTCTGTGATGTACCACGACTAAAATTTTTCGATAACAAGAAGAGGTGGTTCATGTTCAAGAAAACACTCGGCGCCCTGACGCTCGCCGCAGCCTTCAGCGGCTTCGTGTCTGCCGAAGAGGTAAAGATCGGCTTTTTGGTCAAGCAGGCAGAAGAACCCTGGTTCCAGACCGAATGGGCCTTCGCCGAAAAGGCCGGCAAGGACCAGGGCTTCACCGTGATCAAGATCGCCGTGCCCGATGGCGAGAAAACCCTGTCGGCCATCGACACCCTCGCCGCCAACGGCGCCAAAGGCTTTGTGATCTGCCCGCCGGACGTATCGTTGGGCCCGGCGATCATGGCCAAGGCCAAGCTCAACGGTTTGAAAGTGTTGGCGGTGGATGACCGTTTCGTCGACGCCAAAGGCAAGCCCATGGAAGACGTCCCTTACGTCGGCCTGGACGCCTACAAGATCGGCCAGAAACAAGGTGAAGCCATGGCCACCGAAGCCAAGCACCGCAACTGGGACTGGAAGGAAACCTACGCCGTCATCAACACCTTTGACGAGCTGGAAACCGGCAAGAAGCGCACCGACGGTTCGGTAGAAGGCCTCAAGGCCGCCGGTTTGCCCGCCGACCATATCCTGTTCAGCGCACAGAAAACCCTCGACGTACCGGGCAGTATGGATTCAACCAACTCGGCACTGGTGAAACTGCCGGGCACCGCGAAAAACCTGATCATCGGTGGCATGAACGACAGCACCGTGCTCGGCGGCGTGCGCGCCACCGAAAGCGCCGGGTTCAAGGCGGCCAATGTGATTGGCGTGGGCATCAATGGCACCGATGCCATCGAAGAGCTCAAGAAATCAGACACCGGTTTCTACGGCTCGATGCTGCTGAGCCCGGACGCTTCCGGCTACAAAACCGCCACGGCGATGTTCGAGTGGGTGACCAAAGGCACTGAGCCGGCCAAGTTCACCGCCCTGGACAACGTGACCCTGATCACCCGCGCCAACTTCAAGGAAGAGTTGAGCAAAATCGGTCTGTGGAAATGACCGGCGCGGCCTTGCGGTTCAACGGCATCGGCAAGGATTTTCCCGGGGTCAAAGCCTTGGCGCAGATCAGCTTTGAAGCGCGACCGCACTCGGTGCACGCGCTGATGGGCGAGAACGGCGCGGGCAAATCGACCCTGCTGAAAATCCTCGGCGGCGCCTACATTCCGAGCAGCGGCACGGTGCAGATCGGCGAGCAGACCATGGACTTCAAGTCTGCCGCCGACAGCATTGCCAGCGGCGTCGCGGTGATCCACCAGGAGTTGCACCTGGTGCCGGAAATGACCGTGGCCGAGAACCTGTTCCTCGGGCATTTGCCGTCGCGTTTCGGCGTGGTCAATGGCGGGCTGCTGCGCAAGCAGGCGCTGGCGTGTCTCAAAGGCCTGGCCGATGAGATCGACCCGCAGGAAAAACTTGGGCGGTTGTCGCTGGGCCAGCGTCAGCTGGTGGAAATCGCCAAGGCGTTGTCGCGTGGCGCCCATGTGATTGCCTTTGACGAACCCACCAGCAGCCTCTCGGCGCGGGAGATCGACCGTTTGATGGCGATCATCACGCGCCTGCGCGACGAGGGCAAAGTGGTGCTCTACGTGTCGCATCGTATGGAAGAGGTGTTCCGTATCTGCGACGCGGTGACGGTGTTCAAGGACGGCCGCTTCGTGCGCACCTTTGACGACATGGCCACGCTGACCCACGACCAATTGGTGACGTGCATGGTCGGCCGGGATATTCAGGACATCTACGACTACCGCCCGCGTGAGCGCGGCGAGGTGGCGCTCAAGGTCGAGGGCTTGCTGGGCCCGGGCTTGCGCGAAGCGGTCAGCCTTGAGGTGCACAAGGGCGAGATTCTCGGCCTGTTCGGGTTGGTTGGCGCGGGGCGTACCGAGTTGTTTCGGCTGCTGAGCGGATTGACGCGTTCCACCGCCGGGCAGCTGCGGCTCTTTGGTGAAAACCTGCACCTGCGCTCGCCGCGTGATGCCATCGATGCGGGCGTGCTGCTGTGCCCGGAAGACCGTAAAAAGGAAGGCATCATCCCGCTGTCCAGCGTCGCCGAGAACATCAACATCAGCGCACGCGGCGCCCATTCCACGTTTGGCTGGCTCTTGCGTGATGGCTGGGAGAAGGGCAACGCCGACCATCAAATCCAGGCGATGAAAGTCAAAACGCCGAACGCCGAACAGAAAATCATGTACCTGTCCGGCGGTAACCAGCAGAAGGCCATTCTCGGCCGCTGGCTGTCGATGCCGATGAAGGTGTTGCTGCTCGATGAGCCGACGCGCGGCATCGACATCGGCGCCAAGTCGGAGATCTACCAGATCATCCACAACCTGGCTGCCAGTGGCATCGCGGTGATCGTGGTGTCCAGCGACTTGATGGAAGTCATGGGCATCTCCGACCGCATCCTGGTGATGAGCGAAGGCGTACTGACCGGCGAGTTGAACCGCGATCAGGCGGACGAAGCACAGCTATTGCAATTGGCACTTCCGCGTACGCGGGCTTGAAGAATTCGAGGTGAATGATGTCGCAAATAAAAACTGCAAAGAGCTTCTGGCCGGGTTTTAACCAGCGCAAGTTTCTTGATGATTGGGTGATGCTGCTCGCCGCGTTGAGCATTTTTGTGCTCAGTGCGTTGTTTATCGACAACTTCCTCTCGCCGCTGAACATGCGCGGGCTGGGCCTGGCGATTTCCACGGTGGGTATCGCCGCGTGCACCATGTTGTTCTGCCTGGCGTCGGGGCACTTCGACTTGTCGGTGGGTTCGGTGATTGCCTGCGCCGGCGTCGTGGCGGGGATTGTGATTCGTGACACCGACAGCGTGGTGCTCGGCGTGTCGGCGGCGTTGGCCATGGGCCTGGTGGTGGGGCTGATCAACGGCATTGTCATCGCCAAGCTGCGCATCAATGCGTTGATCGCCACCTTGGCGACCATGCAGATCGTGCGCGGCCTGGCCTACATCTTCTCCAACGGCAAGGCCGTTGGCGTGATGGACGAGCGCTTTTTCGTGTTCGGCAACGGCCAATTGATGGGCGTGCCGGTGCCGATCATCATCACCGTGCTGTGCTTTGTGTTCTTCGGCTGGCTGCTCAACTACACCACCTACGGGCGCAACACCATGGCCATCGGCGGTAACCAGGAAGCGGCGTTGCTGGCCGGGGTGAATGTCGATCGCACCAAGATCATCATCTTTGCCGTGCACGGTTTGATCGGCGCGTTGGCGGGGGTGATTCTGGCCTCGCGCATGACCTCCGGCCAGCCGATGATCGGGCAGGGCTTTGAGCTGACGGTGATTTCTGCCTGCGTGCTGGGCGGCGTGTCGCTGAGCGGCGGCATCGGCATGATCCGGCATGTGATTGCCGGGGTGCTGATTCTGGCGATCATCGAGAATGCGATGAACCTGAAAAACATCGACACCTTTTACCAGTACGTGATCCGCGGTTCGATCCTGTTGCTGGCGGTGATTATCGACCGTATGAAACAACGCTGAAGCCTTGCCCTGTGGAGATCCAAATGTGGGAGCTGGCTTGCCTGCGATAGCGGTGTGTCAGCCTGCACATTGACTGCCTGACACGCCTCATCGCAGGCAAGCCAGCTCCCACAGTGGATCTCCTCTGTTCAGGAGGGCTGCTTTTGCCATAATGGCGCCGTTTTCGTACTTCCCAATAGGCCCGATATGCAGGAAAACGCCCACATCCCCGTCAAAGACGCCGCGCCCACCGGCACCCAGACTCTGTTGCGTGGCCTGGGCGTGGTGCAGGCAGTGGCGGCCGGTGCGCGGGATCTGAAAGAGATCGCCCGGCGCATCGGCACCACCCGCAGCACCACCCACCGCCTGGCCAGTTGCCTGGTGGAGGAGCGTTACCTGCGCGTGGTGCCGCAAGTCGGTTACCTGTTGGGGCCCAAGCTGATCGAGTTGGGCTTCCAGGCCCGTGAAGAATTGCCATTGGTGAGCCTCGCGGTGCCGTATCTGGATGAGTTGTCGGCGCTGACCGGCGACACCATTCACCTGGCGATTCGCGAATACGACGACGTGCTTTACCTGCACAAGAATCCCGGCCGTAACGGTCCGGAAATGCGCTCGCGGGTGGGCCATCGCATGCCACTGGCGCGCACGGGTGTGGGCAAGGCGATGTTGCTGGACGACTCGGTGCAGGAGTGGCAGCGCCTGTATGAAGCCAGCCTTCCGGCCGGTGGCAAGAGCCAGCAGTGGCCGCAGCACCCGGAGCAATCCTGGGCGCAGTTCGAGCAGCGCATGCGCGAATACGTGGCGGGGGGGTATGCGTTCGATCTGGAAGACAACGAACCGTCGATCCGTTGTGTGGCGGCACCGGTGCGCGATGCCAGCCGGCGAATCGTCGCCGGCATCAGCATCGCCAGTACCGTGCCCTACATGCCGCTGGAAAAAATGGCCGAGCTGATCCCTGTGATCAAACAGGTCGCAGCGCGGCTCTCAGCGGAGTTGGGCGCGAAGGCCTGATCAGGCCTTCAAGGTCGCCATGTCGATGACAAAGCGGTACTTCACATCACCGGCGATCATGCGGGTGTAAGCCTCATTGATCTGGCGGATGTCGAGCATTTCGATGTCGCAGGTGATGTTGTGCTCGGCGCAGAAATCCAGGACTTCCTGGGTTTCGGCAATACCGCCGATCAACGAACCGGCCAGCACTTTACGGCCCAACACCAGCTTGGCGGCGTTGACCGGCGGATCGACCGGTTCGATCAGGCCGACCAGAATGTGCACGCCGTCAAAGCGCAGCACGTCGAGGTAGGGGTTCAGGTCGTGCTGCACCGGAATGGTGTCGAGCAGGAAGTCGAAGCTGCCGGCGGCGGCTTTCATTTGCTCGGCGTCGGTGGACACGATCACGTGATCGGCGCCCTGGCGACGGCCTTCTTCAGCCTTGCTCGCGGAGCGGGTGAACAGCGTGACTTCTGCGCCCATCGCCTTGGCGAACTTGATGCCCATGTGGCCCAGGCCACCCATGCCCAGCACGCCGACTTTGTCGCCCGCTTTCACGCCGTAATGCTTGAGTGGCGAGTAGGTGGTGATGCCGGCACACAGGATCGGTGCGGCGCTGGCCAGGTCGAGCTTGGCCGGGATTTTCACCACGAAGTGCTCGCTGACCACGATGCTGTCGGAGTAGCCGCCCATGGTGTTGCTGCCATCGACCCGGTCTGGGGTGGCGTAAGTCATGGTCGGGCCTTCGAGGCAGTATTGCTCCAGGTCCGCGTGGCAGGCGTCGCAGTGGCGGCACGAATCAACCATGCAGCCCACGCCGACCAGGTCGCCGACTTTGTGCGCGGTGACGCTGGCGCCGACGGCGGTGACTTTGCCGACGATCTCGTGGCCCGGCATCAGCGGGTACACGGCAATGCCCCACTCGTTGCGCGCCTGGTGGATGTCGGAGTGGCACACGCCGCAGTAGAGAATCTCGATGGCCACGTCATCGGCGCGCGGGCTGCGACGTTCGAAGGACATGGGGGCGAGGGGAGTGGTCGCCGACTGGGCGGCATAACCGATGGCGGTATACATGAGGAAACCTCGCAACAGGAATAACTAGGGAGGCGGCGCATTCTCCGCGCCGCGCCCCGATGCGGCCATGGCGATTGCTCCGAGTCTCATGCCTATTCGTCCGGGAGTGCCCCTTGTTTGGATTTATGTGCCCTCAGACCTGCGATGATGCTCTCATCCCTTTTTCGCGAAGTTTTTTGCCATGTTGTTGACCCGCCATCTCGACGCCAACGCCACCTTGGTGGCCTTGATAAAAGGGCTTACGCCCTGCGACGGATTTTCACCGACGAACCTTCCCGGCGTGCAGGTCTTGCGCGCCAGCTGCGACGTGGCGCGCGGCCCGCAGATCTACGAGCCGAGCCTGATGATCGTGGCCCAGGGCAGCAAAGTCGCCTACCTGGGCCCGCGTACGCTGGAGTATGGCGCCGGGCATTATTTGATCCAGGCGATGCCGGTGCCGTTTGAATGCGAGACCTTTGCCCTGCCGAACGCGCCGTTGTATGGCGTGACGGTGGGTATTGATCGGGTGGTGCTGGGCGAGTTGGTCATGGCCATGGGCATTCAGGCCGGGCCGCCGCCGGCAGCGCAGACGCTGGAGTCGATGAGTTCGGTGGTGCTCGATGATGCGATGCGTGGGTGCGTGGAGCGGCTGTTGCAGTGCCTGCACGATCCGCTGGAAAGCCGGATCATGGGTCCGGCGCGGGTGCGCGAATTGTTGTTCACCGCGTTGCGCGGGCCGCAGGCCGATGTGTTGCGGGCATTGGTAGAGCAGCAGGGGCAGTTTTCGCGCATCGCCACGTCGTTGAATCACCTGCATGCCCATTACGCCGAGCCGCTGAATATCGAGACGCTGGCCGGTTATGCGCACATGAGCGCGTCGACATTCCACGAGCATTTCAAGCGCTGTACGTTGTTGTCGCCGGTGCAGTATCTCAAGCGTTTGCGCTTGCTCAAGGCGCAGCAGTTGCTGCTGGTGGACGGCCTGAGCGTGGCGCAGGCGGCGCACAGTGTGGGGTATCAGAGTACGTCGCAGTTCAGTCGTGAATATAAGCGCTATTTTCTGCGTAACCCCGGTGAAGAGCGGGCTGCCTAGATTCTGTTGATGCAACGCGGTCAATGTGGGAGCTGGCTTGCCTGCGATAGCGGTGGGACAGCTAAAGACTGGTTGACTGATACTGCGCCATCGCCGGCAAGCCAGCTCCCACATTTGATCTGTGTCGGGCATAAAAAAGGCTCCCGATTGGGAGCCTTTTGAGACTTGCCAGCTGACTTACATATTCGGGTAAGTCGGCCCGCCCGCGCCTTCCGGCGTCACCCACGTAATGTTCTGCGAAGGATCCTTGATGTCACAGGTCTTGCAGTGCACGCAGTTCTGGGCGTTGATCTGGAAGCGCTTCTCGCCGTCTTCCTTGGTGATCACTTCATACACGCCGGCCGGGCAGTAGCGCTGCGCCGGTTCATCGTAGAGCGGCAGGTTGGTGCCGATCGGGATGCTCGGGTCCTTGAGCTTCAAGTGGCACGGCTGTTCTTCTTCGTGGTTGGTACCGGAGATGAACACCGAGCTCAGCTTATCGAAGCTCAGCTTGCCGTCGGGTTTTGGGTAATCGATCTTCTTGCTGTCCTTGGCGAGCTTCAGGCAGGCGTAGTCCGGCTTGGTGTCGTGCAGGGTGAACGGCATTTTGCCGCCGAGGATGTTCTGGTCGAACCAGTTGAAGCCGGCGCCGAGGATCGGGCCGAATTTGTGCATCGCCGGACCGAAGTTGCGGCTGGCGAACAGCTCTTCGTAGAGCCAGCTGGCTTTGAAGCTGTCGACGTAGTTGGTCAGTTCGTCGCCGCCTTCAGACTCGGCGAACAGGCGTTCGGCCACCGCGTCGGCGGCGAGCATGCCGGACTTCATCGCGGTGTGGCTGCCTTTAATCTTGGCCACGTTCATGGTGCCCAGGTCGCAGCCGATCAGGGCGCCGCCTTTGAAGACCATCTTCGGCAACGAGTTGATGCCGCCTTTGGCCAAGGCACGCGCGCCGTAGCTGATGCGCTTGCCGCCTTCCAGGTACTGGGCCAGCACCGGGTGATGCTTGAGGCGCTGGAACTCATCGAACGGCGACAGGAAGGTGTTGCTGTAGGACAGATCGACGATCAGACCCACGACCACCTGGTTGTTTTCCAGGTGATAGAGGAAAGAACCGCCCGTGTTCTCGTTGCTCATGATGTCCAGCGGCCAGCCGGCGGTGTGTACCACCAGGCCAGGTTGGTGCTTGGCGGGGTCGATTTCCCAGATTTCTTTGAGGCCGATGCCGTAGTGCTGGGCGTCGGCGTCGCTGTCCAGGTTGAAGCGCTGGATCAGTTGCTTGCCGATGTGGCCACGGCAGCCCTCGGCGAACAGCGTGTACTTGCCACGCAGCTCCATGCCTGGGGTATAGACGCCTTCCTTTGGATGGCCTTCGCGGTCGACGCCGAGGTCGCCGGTGATGATCCCGCGGACCACGCCGTTTTCGTCGAACAGTGCTTCTTGAGCGGCGAAGCCTGGGTAGACTTCCACGCCCAGGTTCTCAGCCTGCTGGGCCAGCCAGCGGCACAGGTTGCCCAAGGAGATGATGTAGTTGCCTTCGTTGTGCATGGTCTTGGGCACAAAGAAGTCGGGAACCTTGGTGGCGGCTTCCGGGCTGCGCAGTACATAGATGTCATCGCGCACCACGGGAGTGTTGAGCGGGGCGCCGAGTGCTTTCCAGTCCGGGAACAGTTCGTTCAGGGCGCGGGGTTCAAACACCGCACCGGAAAGGATATGCGCGCCGACTTCGGAGCCTTTCTCGACCACGCAGACGCTGATTTCTTTACCGGCTTCGGCGGCCTTCTGCTTCAGTCGGCAGGCGGCAGACAGGCCTGCCGGGCCAGCGCCGACGATGACCACGTCGAATTCCATGTATTCGCGTTCCACAGGCTATCTCCTACTCAAGGCTCAACAGGCTTTTTTTTTAATGGGTGGAGGTTCGGTGTCGCATCCGTCATCAGTGCATTCGGAGCACGGGATGACCCACCTTTCTCTCTAGGTGGCGCATTATATCTACACCACTGGCAGCGTCCAATACAAACGTTTGTTTGAATTGCTTGGAAGCTAGGTAAATCAAAGCAACGCGGCTTATGACTGGCTATTTTGGCGTATTGACCAGAATAGGCGTTCCGGTCAATATACGGTCGGTTTTGCGCATACCGTAGGCATACCGCAGGTTTCAAGAGCACGTCCAAAAGCAGGGCCAAGGCAAAACAGGTGACGCGCGTTTCATTGATGGCGCGCAGTTTACACGCCGCGATAAAGAATGACCTCTCAGTCACCACTGACGAACGGTCATCATTTCCCGTGAGTAAGGTCATCCGCCGACGTTTTTGGAGGTGCCCTTGTGTGCCGATGAGCATCAACCGCCAGGTTCGCCTAGGCGACTTTCTTTTCACCGGAGAGTAACGAGGAATCCATGAAGGTTCTTGTAGCTGTCAAACGCGTTGTCGATTACAACGTGAAAGTTCGCGTCAAGGCGGACAATTCCGGCGTCGACCTCGCTAACGTCAAGATGTCGATGAACCCTTTCTGCGAAATCGCTGTGGAAGAAGCCGTACGCCTGAAAGAGAAAGGCGTGGCGACTGAAATCGTCGTGGTTTCCATCGGTCCTGCCACTGCCCAAGAGCAGCTGCGTACCGCCCTGGCACTGGGCGCCGACCGCGCCATCCTGGTTGAATCGGCTGAAGAGCTGACCTCCCTGGCCGTTGCCAAGTTGCTCAAAGCCGTTGTCGACAAGGAACAGCCTCAGCTGGTGATCCTCGGCAAACAAGCCATCGACAGCGACAACAACCAGACTGGCCAGATGCTGGCTGCACTGACCGGTTACGGCCAGGGCACCTTCGCCTCCAAAGTCGAAGTGAGCGGCGACAGCGTAGCGGTTACCCGTGAAATCGACGGCGGCGCGCAGACCGTTTCGCTGAAACTGCCGGCCATCGTCACCACCGACCTGCGTTTGAACGAGCCGCGCTATGCGTCCCTGCCAAACATCATGAAAGCCAAGAAGAAGCCGCTTGAGTCGCTGACTCCAGAAGCTTTGGGCGTTTCCACCGCCTCCACCAACAAGACCGTCAAGGTTGAAGCGCCGGCTGCACGCAGCGCGGGCATCAAGGTCAAGTCGGTGGCTGAACTGGTCGAGAAACTGAAAAACGAAGCGAAGGTAATCTAATCATGACTATCTTGGTAATCGCAGAACACGACAACAAGGTGCTGGCCCCGGCCACCCTGAACACCGTGGCTGCCGCTGCGAAAATCGGTGGCGACATTCACGTGCTGGTAGCAGGTCAGGGCGCTGGCGCCGTGGCTGAAGCCGCGGCGAAAATCGCTGGCGTGAGCAAAGTACTGCTGGCCGACAACGCCGCCTACGCTCACCAACTGCCGGAAAACGTTGCTCCTCTGGTTGCAGAGCTGGGCGCTGGCTACAGCCACATCCTGGCTGCCGCTACTTCCAACGGCAAAAACATCCTGCCACGCGTTGCCGCGCAGCTGGACGTTGACCAGATCTCCGAGATCATCTCGGTTGAAAGCGCTGATACCTTCAAGCGCCCGATCTACGCCGGTAACGCCATTGCCACCGTGCAGTCCAACGCGTCGGTAAAAGTGATCACCGTGCGTGCCACCGGTTTCGACCCGGTTGCTGCTGAAGGTGGTTCGGCGGCCGTTGAAGCCGTCTCCGCCGCCCACGACGCGGGTACGTCCAGCTTTGTTGGCGAAGAGCTGGCCAAGTCGGATCGTCCTGAGCTGACCGCTGCCAAGATCGTCGTTTCCGGCGGACGTGGCATGCAGAACGGTGACAACTTCAAGCACCTGTACGCCCTGGCCGACAAGCTGGGCGCTGCGGTGGGCGCGTCCCGCGCGGCCGTCGACGCAGGTTTCGTACCCAACGACATGCAGGTCGGCCAGACCGGCAAAATCGTTGCGCCACAGCTGTACATTGCCGTCGGTATCTCCGGCGCGATCCAGCACTTGGCCGGTATGAAAGACTCCAAAGTGATCGTTGCGATCAACAAGGACGAAGAAGCGCCGATCTTCCAGGTGGCTGATTACGGCCTGGTGGCAGACTTGTTCGAAGCCGTACCTGAGCTGGAGAAGCTGGTCTAATCCAGCCGCTTCACTTATAAAGAGCCCGGTCTTTGGACCGGGCTTTTTTTTGCGCGCCCCTTTTTAATCTGGAGAACCGCCATGGATCTGCGTCCCGTAGTGCTGGCACTGACACTTGGATTGGCGCTACTGCCGAGCCTGGCGCTGGCCGCTGGCAAATGTGAGCGCCTGGTGATCACCGGCAGCCCGGACGCGCCGCCCTTGTTATGGCGTGACCCACAAGACCCGACGCACCTGATCGGCGCCACCGCCGATGTGCTGCAACAAGTGGCCAAGGAGCTGGGGCTTAAAATCGACCTGCTCTATGGCGGCAAACGCGCCCTGGCCCTGGATGAAGTGCGCAGCGGGCGCATGGACATCCTCGCCGATGCGCCGCTGAACCTGGGCGAGCTGGAAACCCTCGACTACATCCACCCGGCCTTGATGCAGATCGACTACCTGGTCTGGACCCGCAAGGATTCGGCGCTGGTCTACGCCACGGCAGCCGACCTGCACGGTCAAAAGGGCGCAGTCTCGGAACGCGCACGCTTGAGTGCCGATTTCGACACCTTCGCCAGCCAACAGCTCAACCTGCAACGCTTTCCCACCTTGACGCCGGCCTTTCAGAAACTGCTGCTGGGGGAAGTGGACTACGTGCTTGCCGGGCGTTATTCGGGTATGGCCATGGCCCAGACGCTGGGCATGAGCAACGACTTGATCGCGCGAGAAGTGCCTGTCGATCAACCCGGCTTGTACCTGGCGATTTCCCACAACTCGGCCTGCAATGATCCGTGGCTGCGCGGACAGCTGGCCAAAAAGATGACAGAATTGCCCGCGTCCGGTGTGGTGCAAACAGCAATGCAGCGCAACCTCGAGCGCTGGAAAGCGCAATTGCAACAACCCGTCGGCACCCCAGCAAAGTAAGGATTTACAGTGACTATTCGACCTCTTTTCGCGGCCCTCGCCGTTGTCGCTTTGGCGGGATGTGCAGCTGATCCTGCGCCGAATGAGCAAATACGCCTCACCCAGCAAGCCCTGGAACAAGCCAGCGCCGTGGGGGCCAGCGCCGACGATTCGCCTGAGCTGAAACTGGCCGAAGACAAGTTCGCCAGGGCCAAGGCCGACATGGCCGATGAGTCCTACAAGCATGCGCGCATGCGGGCCGAACAGGCCGAGTTGGACGCGCGCCTTGCAGAAGCCAAGGTTCTGACCCAAAAGAGCCAGGAGCAACTGAGCGTGCTCAACACCCGCATCACCCGCCTGCGCAAGCAATTGCAGTTGGGAGAAGCCCAATGAGCCCGATGATCCGTGGGTTGAGCTGTGTCGTGCTGCTGGGCAGCGCCGCCCTGGGCGGTTGCGCCAGCCAACCGAGCAGCGAGCAGGCCTTGCAACAGGCCGGCACTGATTTCCAGAAGGTCAAAGAGGACGCCAATGTGCTGCGTTTTGCACCCAAGGACGTCATTCGCGCCGGTGAATCCCTGGCGCGCGCCGATCGTTTGTCCAGCTACTGGGGCAGCGGTGCCGACGTGGTGCATTACGCTTACCTGAGCCAGCGGTACAGTGCGATCGCCCGCGAACACACCGAACAGGGCCTTAACGCCGAGCGCGGCACCAAGCTCGAGTTGGAACGCCAACGCCTGCAACTGGCCCTGCGCGAAAACAAACTCGCCAGCGTGCAGCAACAGGGCAAGTGGCTCGAAGAGCAAATCGCCAGCCTGACCACCACCCAGACCGATCGCGGCCTGGTGATGACCCTCGGCGATGTGCTGTTCGACACCGGTGATGCGCAGCTGGAAAACTCGGCCAATCGGACGGTGCTGAAGATCGTGCAGTTCCTGCAACTGAACCCCAAGCGCGTGGTGCGTATCGAGGGTTACACCGACAACACCGGGGGCGAGCAGGAAAACCTGAAGCTGTCGCGCGACCGTGCGCAATCGGTGGCCGACGTGCTGATGGACCTGGGGATCGATGAAAAACGTATCCAGGTCGAAGGCTATGGCGACCAGTACCCGGTCGAAGCCAACGCCTCCGAGCGCGGTCGCGCGCAGAACCGTCGGGTGGAAATTGTGTTCTCCGATGAAAAGGGCCAGCTGGGCGCTGCCCGCTAACGCCCTGCGCGGTTCTCTGTGGGAGCTGGCTTGCCTGCGATGCGGGCACCTCGATGGATCTGGCTAACCGAGGTGATGCCATCGCAGGCAAGCCAGCTCCCACCCCAAGCAAACCCGATCGCTGATCGGGTTTTTCATGTTCAACACCCGCACAGTTTTTTCTATCACTGCCGCCCGAGCTCGACTATTCTCGCAACTGTCCCCGTACACTTCTAAACTGTGCCGGTATGTTTCACACAAAAATAAAATACCCGTGAAATCGAGTGCTGCGTCATGACCAATCTGTTGCTCTACCAACGTATCGCCCAGCAACTGGCTGAGGACATCCGCCGTGGTGTCTATCAACCCGGTGAGCGTGTGCCCTCGGTGCGCAAAATGAGCTCCCAGCTCAACGTCAGCCACGCCACGGTGTTACAGGCCTATGCCAACCTGGAAGACCAGGGGCTGATCCGGGCGCGGCCGCAGTCGGGCTATTACGTGCACCAGACGCCTGCGTTGACGGCGCCCACGCCGGACATCGCGAGGGTCGAGCGCCCGGGGTTGGTCACCCGCAGCAGCATCATCCAGCAAGTCTTGGTCGAGTCGCGCCGCGAAGGTGTGTTCCCGTTGGGCGCCGCCGTGCCGAGTGTGGATTACCTGCCTGTGCGGGCGCTGCACCAGCAATTGGCCAAAGTCACCCGCTTCCAGAGCCCGCGCGCATTCAGTTACATGTTCAGCCCGGGCTTTGAGCCGTTGCGCCGCCAAGTGGCGATTCGCATGCGCGACGCCGGCGTAGTGGTGGACCCCTCCGAAGTGGTGATCACCCACGGTTGTGTCGATGCGTTGCAGATGTCGTTGCGCGTGCTGACCCGCCCGGGCGACCTGATCGCCGCCGAATCGCCCACCTATTACGGTTTGCTGCAATTGGCCGATCTGCTGGGCCTCAAAGTCATCGAGATCCCCAGCGACCCGTCCACCGGCATGAGCCTTGAGGCCTTGCAACTGGCGGCCAACCAGTGGTCGATCAAGGCCCTGGTGCTGACCACGCGCCTGAGCAATCCCCTGGGCGCGACCATGCCTGAAGAACGCCAGAAACAGTTGCTGCGCCTGGCCTCGGATTTCGACATTCAGATCGTCGAGGACGATATCTACGGCGAACTGATGTTCGAACTGGGCCGCACCAAGGCGCTGAAAGCCTATGACCGCCTCGACCGGGTGATCTACTGCTCAAGCTTTTCCAAGACCTTGTCTCCCGGCGTGCGCATCGGCTGGATGATTGCCGGCAAATACCAGCAGGAAATCCAGCGGCTGCAGATGTTCAGCACCCACTCGGCCTGCAGCGTGACCCAGATGGGCGTTGCGGCCTACCTGGAAAACGGCGGGTATGACCGCCACCTGCGTTACATCCGCCAGGAGTACCGCAAGAACCTCAGCGCTTTTCAGCTGGCGGTGCAGCAGTATTTCCCGGAAGGCACACAGATGACGCGCCCCAACGGCGGCTTTATCTTGTGGGTCAGTTTGCCGGGGCGGGTCAATACCCAGGAACTGCACGTGCGCGCACTGCAGCAGGGCATCAGCATTGCGCCGGGGGTGATTTTCAGTAATACGGAACAGTTCAACCACTGTATTCGCCTCAACTGCGGCACGCCGTGGAACCGCGAGGCAGAGCGGGCGCTGATGACCTTGGGGATGCTCGCCAGCCAGCTGTGCCAGGAAACTGCAGCCGGGCTTTGAGGCCAGTGGCTGAGGCGTGTAATGGGGACAGTACCGATAGCTGGCTAATCACCAGACTTGTCATGCCGCGCACAACAAGCGAGCATATGGCCCTCTGCCGTTAATGCTGTTGGCGATATGACATCTATTTTTCGCGCTGCTGTAGTGGTTGGCCTGTTAAGCCTGTGTAACGTCGGCACCGTGCTGGCGGCAACGCCTGTGGTGTCTGAAAGCAAGCCCGCCGCCAGTACCGAGCAGGCCACCCCCGCGAAAAAACCGGCGCCCGCCAAAAAGGCTCCGGCAGCCAAGAAGAAAGCCGCCACGGTGAAAAAGCGCGCCCCTGTCGCGAGCAAATCCAAGTCAGCCCATGAAGTGGCGCAGACCAAACTGCCACCGGCACAGTTGGACCTGACACTGCCTACGGACATGGTCAGGCACTTGCAGCCCATTGGCACCATGCCCAAGCCCAAGAGCGTGCCCTTGCTGCCGCCGATGTTTGGCGAGAAACCTACCGACAACAGCGCGTTCCAGATCAACGGCCGCTTGCTCAGCAACGAGATGAAGCTGCAGTTGCGTAACGATGAACGTCGCGATATCGAAGGCGCAGCGCTGGATTTCGAGTTCAAGCAATAAATTTCGCGCAAAGGTGACGCCGCTCATCGACCATCTGTCGCAGACTGGTCAGTCACTTTTGTTTTGTGCGAAAAACCCCTGTTAGACCATTTTAAAACGGCTGTTTAAGGGCGTACTCTAGCCCGGCCATCCACATTGAGTCGTCGAGGACCTGTTGGTCATGAAATGCCGTGAAGGCTGTGGCGCATGCTGCATTGCCCCCTCCATCAGTTCGCCATTGCCGGGAATGCCGCACGGCAAACCCGCGGGCGAACGCTGCCTGCACCTGTCGGTCGAACAGCTATGCCTGCTGTTTGGCCAACCGGAACGCCCAGCGGTGTGCAGTGATTTCAAGGCAGATCTGGATGTCTGTGGCAACGACCAGGCCGATGCGATCCGGTTGATCGGCTGGTGGGAGCAGATGACGGCGGCTTGATGGGCTTTACTATCGGAATTTACTTTCAGAACTTACTTTCAGAACTTCGACAATAAGGAATACAACAATGGGTTCGCTGAAACGAATGGCTGTGTTGTGCGGTTTTACGGTGTTGTTTGCTGCCACTGCGCAGGCTGAGGATTGGCAGGTCGCCAAGGACGAAGACGGTATCAAGGTGTCCCTGAGCGAAATTGCCGGCTCCAAATACAAGGCCTACCGCGGTGTGGCGCTGATCAAGGCGCCTGTCGCCAAGATCCAGGCCCTGCAGGAAGACGTGGCCGGTGCCTGCTCCTGGATCCACGAATGCAAATCGCAAAAACTGCTCAAGACCGAAGGCGACAAGAGCTGGACCTACACCCAGTTCAAGGCACCGTTCCCGGTGACCGACCGCGATTCGATCCTCGAAATCACCACTTCCAAGGCTGCCGACGGCACCGTGACCCGCAAATTGCTGGAAGTGCCGACCTATCAGCCAGAAGTGAAAGGTTACGTGCGCGTTGCCCAGGTAGACGGCTACTGGAAGCTGGTACCCAAAGGCGACAACCAGACCGAAGTCACCTACCAGGTGCACACCGAGCCAGGCGGCAGCGTGCCATCGTGGCTGGCCAACAAGTTCGTGGTGGACGCGCCGTTCAACACCTTGAAAGCCTTGAAAGAACACGCTGAAAAATAAGTGTCATTAATCAGGTGCCTCCTGACTTGAGTGGAACGTTTGCCGAGCCCTCAAGGTCCAGATAGTTGTAAGCCCACACATGGGTTTTATCGAGGAGGCACCGATGCAAAAGTGGCAGATTACCTTCGTTGATGATCACGGCGTTCAGTCCGTCGAGCAGTTCAGCTGCGACCAGAAGCCCAGCCTCGAAGATGCGGCACACATGATTCGTAACAAGCTGGTGCCAGTGGCCGCCGAACTTGACCTGAATGACTTGGAAGGGCGCAAACCCGAGCCTACGGTCAAGATTCTTAAAGACCAGAACAGCATTCAAATCCTCGACATTTCTCCCGCCGCCTGAACATTGCCTGTATGCCCTTCAAGCACCTCTGGTGGAGGTGATAGCTTCGCGCTACTCTGCAACCGAGATCAGCGAATGAATCGCTAAGGTCTGGTCTTGTCAGCTACATGCTTGTTTTCCCGCGGTGTCGTTATTGCCGTAGCACCCGCGCCAGCAGGGCGCGGTCTTCGGGAAGCACGGAAAGTCTATCCATCAGTTTGAGGAGGACGTTTCATGAGCACAGCCTATCAAGAAGACATCAGCACCAACGTACTGCGCCGCATGAAAGAAGGCGGTTTCGACTTCTCACGGTTCCACCCCATCGAGTTCTACGCCATTTTCCCGGATGAGGAACGGGCGCGCAGGGCTGCGGGTCGATTTCGTGGGGAATCCCTGAATGCCCAGGTCAGCGCGCGCGATGATGGCGCCTGGTACCTGGAACTGAGCAAAATCATGTTCGCAACCTACGACGGCATAGGAGACTTCGAGCAAGACTTTGAAGCGGTGGTCGAGCCTTTGGGCGGGATCATCGAGGGATGGGGCGTCAAGCAGGAGGTGCGTGGGTTACCCATGTAGCGGCATTCGATGAGCAACACAGCGTATCGGCTGACCTTTGGGTCGGCCGATTTTGTTTGTGCACTCCCCACAACTGCATCCTTAACATCGCCACCCTTATGAGCCCGGCTTGCCGGCGATAGCGTCTTTAAGCTCGCGATCGCCGGCAAGCCGGGCTCTTGGCTTTCTACGGCGCAAAAAAAACCACCCAAAGAGGGTGGCTTAAAGGGAAGAGCGGTTCGCTGACATCTCAGGAAACATCCTGGTCAGCCGATGTGGGGATTATCCGCAAGCGCAACCGGGCAGTGAAATCAACTCTGACTATGCTGTTGATAGTCAAAGCCCGCATTGCGATGAAGCGTGGTACAGGACAGCGGGCATTCTGCGCACCAGGACGGTGCGCGCAAAACCTGCAGGTTATTTAACTCACTGATTTTTAAGTGTTTATGCCGCTGGCACGGGCCTTGCGACGGTTCTCGCGCCCGGGTGACAAGGAGTACGGCATGATCCGCACTTATTACGATGAAATGTACGACGGGGCAGGGCAGGTCCGCCCCCATTACCGCGAGTTCGCCCGCTGGTTAGCTGAAACTCCCGCCGAACTGCTGGCCCAGCGCCGGCGTGAAGCCGATTTGCTGTTTCATCGCGCCGGGATCACCTTCACCCTGTACGGGGACGAGCAGGGCACCGAGCGCCTGATTCCTTTCGACACCATCCCGCGCAGCATTCCGGCGAGTGAGTGGCAAATTGTCGAGCGCGGCTGCATTCAACGGGTCAAGGCGCTGAACCTGTTTCTCGCCGACCTCTATCACGAGCAACGCATCATCAAGGCCGGGATCATCCCCGCCGAACAGGTGCTGGCCAACGAGCAATACCAGTTGGCCATGCAGGGCCTGGACCTGCACCGCGATCTGTATTCCCACATCTCCGGTGTTGATCTCGTACGCGATGGCGACGGCACCTACTACGTGTTGGAAGACAACCTGCGCACACCGAGCGGCGTGAGTTACATGCTCGAAGACCGCAAGATGATGATGCGCCTGTTCCCCGAGTTGTTCGCCGCCCAGCGCATCGCGCCCATCGACCATTACCCCAACCTGTTGCTCGACACCCTGAAAAGCTCGAGCCCTCTGGATAACCCCAGCGTGGTGGTGCTAACCCCGGGGCGCTTTAACAGCGCGTTCTTCGAGCACGCCTTCCTTGCGCGGGAAATGGGCGTGGAACTGGTGGAAGGCGCCGACTTGTTCGTGCGCGATGACCGCGTATTCATGCGCACCACTGACGGCCCCAAGGCCGTGGATGTGATCTACCGTCGCCTCGATGACGCATTTCTCGACCCACTGGCCTTCAATCCCGACTCGATGCTCGGCGTGCCCGGCCTGCTCGCGGCCTATCGCTCGGGCAATGTGGTGTTGGCCAACGCGATTGGCACCGGGGTGGCCGATGACAAGTCGGTGTATCCCTTCGTCACCGAGATGATCCGTTTTTACCTGGATGAAGAGCCGATTCTGAAGAACGTGCCTACGTTTCAATGCCGTAAGCCCGACGAATTGTCCCACGTGCTGGCCAACCTTCCGGACCTGGTCGTCAAGGAAACCCAAGGTTCCGGCGGCTACGGCATGCTGGTGGGCCCGGCGTCGACAAAAGCGGAAATCGAAGCCTTCCGCGCGCGCATCAAGGCCAAGCCCCACGCCTATATCGCGCAGCCGACGCTGTGTTTATCCACGTGTCCGACCTTCGTCGAAAACGGCATTGCGCCGCGCCATATCGACCTGCGGCCGTTCGTGTTGTCCGGCAAGGAAACCCGCGTGGTGCCCGGCGGTTTGACCCGCGTGGCCCTGCGCGAGGGCTCGCTGGTGGTCAACTCGTCTCAGGGCGGCGGCACCAAAGACACCTGGGTGGTCGAGGACTGATGCCATGTTGAGTAGAACTGCCTCGGATTTGTACTGGATGTCGCGCTACCTGGAACGCGCGGAAAACCTCGCCCGCATGCTTGATGTCAGCTATTCGCTGTCGCTGATGCCTCAGGACGGGCGCGGTGATGGCCTGCACGAATTGGCCATGCCGCTGCTGATCACCGGCACCCTGGAGGATTACCACGAGCGCCACGGCGAACTGCATGCCGAACGCCTGCTGCACTTCTTCGCGCTGGACGCGGCTAACCCGGCGAGCATCTACAGTTGCCTCGGCGCCGCGCGCGCCAGCGCCCATGCGGTGCGTGGGCGAATCACCGCCGACATGTGGGAAAACATCAACGCCACCTGGCTGGATATCCGGGATATCGCCCAGCAAGGGCTCAGCCGCTACGGCATGAGCCGGTTCTGTGAGTGGGTCAAGGAGCGGTCGCACCTGTTCCGTGGCGCCACCTACGGCACCATCATGCGTAATGACGCGTTTCGTTTTATTCGCCTGGGCACCTTCATCGAACGTGCCGACAACACCCTGCGCCTGCTGGATGCGCGCTACGAAATGGCCGGCGACCAAGCCGCTGCGGTCAGCGACGGCACGGCCCATGCCTACTATCAGTGGAGTGCCTTGCTGCGCGCGTTGTCGTCGTTTGAGGCCTACACCGAGATCTACCGTGACGCACCCGGCGCCCGGCAAGTGGCCGAACTGCTGTTGTTGCGCGCTGATGTCCCACGCTCGCTGCGTGCCTGCAGCGAAGAGATCGACCAGATCCTTGCCAGCCTGCCGGGCCTCAACGGGCGCCCGGCCCAGCGCCTGGCCGCCGAGATGGACGCGCGCCTGCGCTTTACTGCCATCGACGAAATTCTCGAGGAAGGCCTGCATGCCTGGCTGACCGACTTTATCCCCTTGGTCCGCCAGTTGGGCGACGCCATCTACAGTTCCTACCTGGAGGCGGCATGAGACTTTCCATCAGCCACGAAACCACCTACCACTACGAAGACCAGGTGCGCGCCAGCATCCAGTACCTGCGCCTCACGCCCCACGACAGCGAACGCCAGCACGTGCTCAGTTGGCAGCTTGATCTACCGCGCCCGGTGCGCGCGCAGGTCGACCCGTTTGGCAACATCCTGCACGTGCTGACCCTTGATGAGCCCCACGACGCCATCATCATCGGCGCCCGTGGCCAAGTGGACATCGATGAATTGCGTGAGGCTGAGCACGAAAGCCAGTCGGCGTTTCCGTTCCTGCGCAGCACGCGACTGACCGAGCCGGACGACGCGTTGCGCGGTTTTGCCGACCAGCATTGCCGTCAACGCCGGGACCGCTCTGCGTTGATCGACCTGATGCATGCGCTCAACCAGTCGATGGTCTACACGCCCGGCGCCACTGAAGTCGACACCTGCGCCGCCACGGCATTCGCGGGGCGCGCAGGCGTGTGCCAGGACCACACCCATGCATTCCTGGCCTGCGCGCGCAGCCTGGGCATTCCAGCGCGATATGTGTCGGGGTATTTGTACACCGAAGACAGCACGCACCTGGCCAGCCACGCCTGGGCCGAAGCCTGGCTGGATGACGCGTGGTACAGCTTTGATGTGACCAACCAATTAGCGCGGCCCGAGCGGCATTTGAAGTTGGCGGTAGGCCTGGATTACCTGGATGCCTGCCCGGTACGCGGCATGCGCCGAGGCGGCGGGCATGAGCAGATGCATGCCAAAGTGTTCGTGGCGCCGACGCCGGTGATTTCGGTGCAGCAGCAATAATCTCCGGAGTCGGGTAGCTCAAATGCAGGCGCGGACCTGTCGTGGCGGACGGGCTTGTTGTGGCGAGCGGGCTTGCTGTGGCGAGCGGGCTTGCCCCGCGTTGGGCTGCGAAGCGGCCCTAATAAAGCAGAATGCTGTGTGTCAGGCACTCCTCAGCGTCTGGTTTTGGGGCTGCTGCGCAGCCCAACGCGGGGCAAGCCCGCTCGCCACGACAAGCCCGCTCGCCACAGCAGTCCCGTTGAGCAAGGCAGCTTGGTAAGGCTTACGGCTGCTGCTTACGCCCCGCCATATGCTTTAAATACCCCACCAGCAAATCCAGCTCGCCATCCGGTAACACACTGGCTGCGAACGCTGGCATCTTCGCCTGGGGCCAATGCCGCAGGCTCTGCGGGTCGCGGATATAACGCTTGAGGAAATCCCCGCTGAAATATTCCGTAGGGTTGTAGGGCATATTCAGGTCCGGCCCCACCTGCGCATCGCCGGCGCCGTTGAGGCGGTGACAGGCCAGGCAGTTTTTCTGGAACAGCGCAAAGCCCTGGTTGATCGGGTCATTCGCGGCGAGTTTCGGGTCAGGCAACAGGGCTGGAAAGCGCTCGGCCACTGTCTTCAATTGCTTGATCCCGGACATCTGGAAGGGCCACTGCTCAGGGCTGATGTTCCCGGCTTGCGGGTCGGTCCACACCAGATAGAACGGCCCGGCACTTGGCTTGCCTTCGGCCAGCGCGGGCCACGGATGAGCCGGGTCTTCCACCGCCAGCCAGGCACGGGCACCGTGTTTTTGCAGCAGTGGCGCCGCCGTCAGCTCGGCGGCGAACCCGTCGAGGGCGACGGCTTGCAGATGATTTTCCGGCGAGAGGCCTGGCAACAGAGCCGCCAGCGGCACCGCGCGATAAGTCATGTCGCGCTTGTAGGAAACGTCATCGACGATATGCACCGTCTGCGCCTGCGGGTGCTTAAGCAGATCTTCGGTCTGCCAGGTTTTGCTGGCGCGGTCCAAGTCGATGGTCAACTGGGCGGCCGCAGTGGGAAGGGCCAACAGCGCGGCGAGAAAGGCGAGGATCAGTTTCAAGAGTGAGCCCGATTTGAAGTGGCGATGGCGCCCACGATACCGGAAATCGGCACGCAAAAAGACAGCCCCTGCAACAGGACCGCTATACGCAATGTCCCGGCAGGTGCTGCCAAAAGCTGCAGTCCTGATGCAATGTGTGCACGGAATGTGAGGATCGAGTCGTCACCCAATAACCTTGGTTAAATTGGGCAAGATCAGAATCAGTGTGGTGGCGAACAGAATAAGTCCCGCCTGACGTACTTTCGAATGTTTGAACATGGCTGACTGCCTTTTGTTGTTATTCCTGAGCGTCAAATGCGTGCCGGTCAATTTCAGTATCGCAACGTGACGTGTCGCTTTTCTTACAGCTGCTCCAGCAAAACCCGGCAGCAACTTCTTACTGATTGAACCTTAGAGCCCTCGTTCTGCGTCGCTTAGATCCATTTAATATCAGCTAATCAGCATTTCTACTTAAAAAGGCATGAGGCATATCGCCATCTTGGCGCCAATGCCTTGGCTAGACCGCTAAAACGATTAACCCGCGCTTTCCCATAGCACCCTACCGTTCGTCCGAGCGTGAGGGTCAAAAGCAATGAGCGCATCCGTCATTGAAACCGTGTCAATCGGGCCTAAGGTAGGGGCACACACGTACTGCGTTCGAGGATGTCATGACCCAAGCTTTGATCTTTGATGCCATACGCACGCCCCGGGGCAAAGGCAAGGCCGACGGCGCCCTGCACAGCGTCAAACCGGTAAACCTGGTGGCCGGTCTGCTCACCGCGCTGGCGCAGCGCAGCGACCTCGACACACGCCAGGTGGATGACATCGTGCTCGGTTGCGTCACCCCGGTGGGCGACCAGGGCGCCGACATTGCCAAGACCGCCGCACTGGTGGCGGACTGGGACATCAGTGTCGCCGGCGTACAAATCAACCGTTTCTGTGCCTCGGGCCTCGAAGCGGTGAACCTGGGCGCGATGAAAGTGCGTTCCGGCTTTGAGGACCTGGTGGTGGTCGGCGGCGTCGAATCCATGTCGCGCGTGCCCATGGGCAGTGATGGCGGCGCCTGGGTGCTCGACCCGCAGACGAACATGCACAGTCACTTCACGCCCCAAGGCATCGGCGCGGACTTGATCGCGACCCTGGAAGGCTTCACCCGCCATGACGTCGACGCCTTCGCCCTACATTCCCAGCAGAAAGCGGCCAGGGCGCGTGCTGACGGTTCTTTCAACAAGTCGCTGATCGCGGTGCAGGACCAAAACGGCATCGTGCTGCTGGACCACGACGAGTTCATTCGTGGCGACTCCAGCCTTGAAGGCCTCGGCAAGCTCAAGCCAAGCTTCGAGATGATGGGCCAGATGGGCTTTGATGCCACCGCCTTGCGCGTCTACAGCCATGTGGAACGCATCCATCACGTACACACGCCAGGCAACAGTTCCGGCATCGTCGACGGCGCCGCGCTGATGTTGATCGGCTCCGAGGCCAAAGGCCGCGAACTGGGCTTGCGACCGCGGGCGCGCATCGTCGCCACGGCGGTCACCAGCACCGACCCGACCATCATGCTCACCGGCCCGGCACCGGCCACGCGCAAAGCCCTGGCCAGGGCCGGGTTGCGCGTGGAAGACATCGACCTGTTTGAAGTCAACGAAGCGTTTGCTTCAGTTGTCCTCAAGTTCATCAAAGACATGGGCATCGACGCTGCGCGGGTCAATGTCAACGGCGGCTCCATTGCCATGGGTCACCCGCTCGGCGCCACGGGCTGCGCGATCCTCGGCACCCTGCTCGACGAACTGGAAGTGCGCCAGCAGCGCTACGGCCTGGCCACCCTGTGTGTCGGCGGTGGCATGGGCATCGCCACCATCATCGAACGCCTCTGAGCCCAAGGAACCTGTCATGACCGACGCCATTCGTTACGAAAAAGGCCAGGACCATATCGTGGTGCTGACCCTCGACATGCCCGGCCAGAGCGCCAACACCATGAACGGCGTGTACCGCGAGGCCATGGCGGCCGCAGTCGCGCGCCTGGAGGCAGAAAAGGACGGCATCGCCGGTGTGGTGATCACCTCGGCGAAGAAAACCTTTTTTGCCGGCGGTGACCTCAATGAATTGATCAAAGTCGATAAGGCCCACGCCAAGGAATTTTACGACGGCGTGTTGGTGTTGAAGGCCCAACTGCGCCGTCTGGAAACCCTCGGCAGGCCAGTGGTGGCCGCCATCAACGGTGCGGCGTTGGGCGGCGGTTGGGAGATTTGCCTGGCGTGCCATTACCGCGTCGCGCTGGATGACAACTCGACACAGCTCGGCTTGCCTGAAGTCACCTTGGGCTTGTTGCCGGGCGGCGGCGGGGTAGTGCGCATGGTGCGCATGCTCGGGTTGGAAAAGGCCCTGCCGTATTTGCTGGAAGGCAAGAAGGTGCGGCCGCAGCAGGCGCTGCAAGCCGGGTTGATCAATGCGCTGGCGATGGATCGCGATGAGCTGCTGGCCAAATCCCGCGCCTGGATTCTGGCCAATCCCGAGGCCAGACAACCGTGGGACAACAAGGCTTATCAGATCCCTGGCGGCACGCCGTCGAACCCGAAGGTGGCGCAAATGCTGGCGATTGCGCCGTCGATTTTGCGCAGCAAAACCCATGGCTGCTTCCCGGCCCCGGAGAAAATCCTCTGCGCCGCCGTGGAGGGCGCCCAAGTGGATTTCGACACTGCGCACTTGATCGAAACGCGCTATTTCACCGAACTCGTCACCGGCCAGGTGGCGAAAAACATGATCGGTACCTTTTGGTTCCAGCTCAATGACATCAACGCCGGCAGCTCACGGCCACAAGGTTTTGCGCCGTACGTCACGCGCAAAGTCGGCGTACTGGGCGCGGGGATGATGGGCGCGGGCATCGCCTATGTCAGCGCCAGTGCGGGCATCGACGTGGTGCTCAAGGACGTCAGCCTGGCCGCGGCCGAAAAGGGCAAGGCGCATTCGGCCGCGCTGCTGGACAAGAAGATCAGCCGTGGGCAACTGACGGCCGAACAGCGCGACACCATTCTGGCGCGGATCCATCCTACGCAAGACGACGCCGACCTGGCCGGCTGCGACCTGATCATCGAAGCGGTGTTCGAAGACCGTGAGCTCAAGGCCAGGGTCTCGGCCGCCGCGCAACGTGTGGTCGGCAGCGACGCCGTCATCGCCTCCAACACCTCGACCTTGCCCATCAGCGGCCTGGCCAACGCCGTGCCCGATCAAGGCAAGTTCATTGGTCTGCATTTTTTCAGTCCGGTGGACAAGATGCCGCTGGTGGAAATCATCAAGGGCGCCCATACGCGCGACGAAACCCTGGCCCGAGGTTTTGATTTCGTCCTGCAAATCAAGAAAACTCCGATCGTGGTCAACGACAGTCGTGGTTTTTTCACCTCGCGGGTGTTCGGCACCTTCACCAACGAAGGCATTGCCATGCTCGGCGAAGGCGTGGCCGCGCCAATGATCGAAACCGAAGCGCGCAAGGCCGGCATGCCGGTGGGGCCGTTGGCGGTGTCGGATGAGGTGTCGCTGAGCTTGATGAGCCACATCCGGCAGCAAACCGCGAAAGATCTACAGGCTGAAGGCAAGGCGCCGCCGACGCATCCCGCGACCCAGGTGATCGACCTGTTGGTGAATGAGTACAAACGCACGGGCAAGGCGGCGGGCGGTGGTTTTTACGACTACCCCCAAGGGGCGCAGAAACACCTGTGGCCGGAGCTGAAAGCGCGCTTTGAACAGCCCGACAACCAAATTTCGCCACAGGACGTGCGCGACCGTTTGCTGTTCATCCAGGCCATCGAAACCGTGCGTTGTGTGGAGGAGGGCGTGTTGAGGTCGACGGCTGACGCCAACGTCGGCTCAATCTTCGGCATAGGCTTTGCCGCGTGGAGCGGCGGCGCGCTGCAGTTTATCAACCAGTACGGCCTGAACGACTTTATCGCCCGGGCGCGCTACCTGGCCGAGCAGTACGGGGAGCGCTTCTCGCCCCCGGCTCTGCTGCTGGAAAAAGCGGCACAAGGAGAAATATTCACCTGACCTAAACACCTTAGCCTGAGCGATATAGAACCATGTGGGAGCGGGCTTGCCCGCGATAGCGGTGTGTCAGCCAATGCAAATTTCGGCCGATATAACGCCATCGCAGGCAAGCCCACCCCCACACTGAGGCGCTTGGCGAGACTTGCTTTGCAGGGGTGTTTCAAGGCAGGCTCTGGGGTGTGCATTATTCCCACCACCGTGTCAGGTATTTTTTATGTCGCTACGCGTCTGTATCCTGGAAACCGATATCCTGCGTCCAGGCTTGATCGATCAATACCAAGGGTACGGGCAGATGTTCAAGCGCCTGTTCTCCAAGCAGCCGATTGCTGCCGAGTTTGTTGTGTACAACGTGGTTCAGGGCGAATACCCGCCGGATGACGAGGCGTTTGACGCCTACTTGATCACTGGCAGCAAGGCCGATTCCTTTGGCACCGACCCGTGGATCCAGACCCTCAAAACCTACCTGCTTGAACGCTATGAACGCGGCGACAAGTTGCTGGGCGTGTGCTTCGGCCACCAGTTGCTCGCGCTGCTATTGGGCGGCAAGACCGAGCGCGCCAGCAAGGGCTGGGGCATGGGCATCCACGACTACAAACTCAACGCCAAGGCGCCGTGGATGAGCCCGGTGGTGGAAGAGCTGACCTTGTTGATCAGCCATCAGGACCAGGTCACCCGCCTGCCGGAAAACGCTACCGTGATTGCCTCCAGCGATTTCTGCCCGTACGCCGCTTACCACATTGAAGACCAGGTGTTGTGCTTCCAGGGCCACCCGGAATTCATCCACGACTATTCCCGCGAGCTGCTGGAAATTCTTCAGACAACGTTGGGCGAAAAGATCTACACCAATGGCGTGGCCAGTCTGGCGCGTGACCACCACGGCGCAACCGTGGCGGAATGGATGATGCGTTTTGTGGCGCACAAGCCAGAAGCCGACGTGGCCTGAATCACGCTTGAGGCGGGGCCGGCTGGCTGGCGTTGATTTACAACCAGCCCGACCGCTTGAAGCTGGCCCACAAACTGGTGCAGCCCACCGCAATAAACCCGAGCACCGCAAAGTAGCCGTAATGCCATTGCAGCTCGGGCATGTTCTGGAAGTTCATCCCATAAATCCCCGCCACCGCGGTGGGGAACGCCAGGATCGCCGCCCACGCGGCGAACTTGCGCTGCACCACGCTCTGACGCGACGCTTCGAGCAACACACCAATCTCAATCGTCTGGCTGGCGATATCGCGCAAGGTGGTGAGGTCTTCCATCTGCCGCGTCACGTGGATCTGCACGTCACGAAAATACGGGCGCATGTTCTTGTCGATAAACGGGAAGCTCAGCTTTTGCAATTCCTGACTGATCTCCACCATCGGCGCCACATAGCGTTTAAGCCGCAGCACGTCGCGGCGCAGGCCGTGCAAGTTCTGGATATCACGCTCGCTCAGCGAGCTGCACAGCACATTGCGCTCCAGCTCATCAATTTCGGCGTGGATCGCTTCGCTCACCGGCTGGTAATTTTCGGTGACGAAATCCAGCAGCGCATAGAGTACGAAATCTTCCCCGTGCTCCAGCAACAACGGCCGCGCCTCACAGCGCTGGCGCACAAAGCCGTAGGACGCCGAGTGGCCGTTGCGGGCGGTAATGATGTAGCCGTTGCCGGCAAAAATATGGGTTTCGATAAACTCCAGCTTGCCGTTCTCGCGCACCGGTGAGTAGGTGACGATAAACAGCGCATCACCGAAGGTTTCAAGCTTGGGGCGGCTGTGTTTTTCGAGGGCGTCTTCGATGGCCAGTTCGTGCAGGTTGAACTGGCGTTGCAGGTTGGCCAGCTCTTGGGCGCTGGGCTCTTCCAGGCCGATCCACACAAAGTGATCGGGCTTGGCGGCCCAGGCTGCGCCTTCATCGAGGGTGATATCAGTGACTTTCTTTCCGGCGCTGTAAACGGCCGCCGCAACAACTCTACCCATGGTGCTGATCGCTTCTTATTGGGAGGACAGGTGTTGGGCAGCTTAGCGTGAATGGCGTTCCCTTGTTGCTCATGCAGGCACGCTTTTTGTGGCGAGCACGCTTGTTTGTACGGGGGGGCAAAGCGCCCGCAAAAAATCACAAAGGCGCGGCTGCCCACGCGGCCTGCAGTTCACGGTCCATCTGCGCAATACACTCATCCATCTGCTTCTGACACGCCTGCATCAACGCCGGGATGTCATCCGAAGTCAGTCCTACGGTAGGAATCGGCGGCAGCGAGCGTATGAGCACATCACCGCTGTCCCAGCGATTAAGCTGCATGTGCGTAATGTAGTTGCTGACACACACCTGCACGATGGGCACGCCCGCCGCAATCGCCATATGAAATGCGCCTTTCTTGAACGGCAGCAGCCCCTTGCCCAAGTTGCGTGTGCCTTCCGGGAACACCCAGATCGATGTGTCTTCATGCTGCAAAGTGCGCGTTGTGGTGAGCATCGCGCGCCGCGCCTTGTGCGCGTTGCCCCGGTCGATCAGCACATTGCCCGCCAACCAGAACAACTGGCCGAACAGCGGCACCCATTTCAGGCTTTTTTTGGCAATGCACACCGTGCGATGCGGCACCACAGTGCCCAGCACAAACAGGTCGTAGTTGGACTGGTGGTTGGCGATGATCACGCACGTGCCGGGCTTATTACGCAGCGAGTCGACGTCCGCCCTCACGTTCAGTCGCAACATCCACATCGCAGGCAACCCATACAGGCGAGCGCACAAGCGGCTGTTATCCGGGTTGAACGGCCGACAGATGCCCAGCAGCACGCCCAGCACGCCAGCGACCATAAAGTGCAGGCCCATCAACAACATACGTAACAGAAAAAGCATCGACACAGCCCATCGGGACAAAAGGTGGCGCAGTGTACGGATGTGCACTGTATTCGGCAATTGCCCCTACAGACGTGGGAGATAGGCGATGTTTAAGCACATGTTTCAATGTGTGCCGGCAGCGCCCAGCTAGAGCGGTTTAAGACGTATCCCCATTTTTTGTAAGAAAAAGCCCGACTCAAGGTCGGGCTTTGGCACAACATGGGTAAGGCATCAGATCAGGTTATGCCCTTGATCCTGGATGATGGCGTCATCCAAGGCTTCCAGCAGTGCCTTACGCACCTTCAACTTGGTGTGCTTATGGGCGTTCATGTTGATCTTCTTCAACTGGCGCGCCGCTTCCAGGGCCGCCGCGTGCAACTCTTCTGGCGCAACCACTTTATCCAGGAAGCCGGCTGCCAAGGCACCTTGCGGGTCAAACATTTCAGCATTGATGACCGACCGGTGAAACGCCGACTTGCGCAGACGATCCCGCGCCAACTCGATACCGGCGTGGTGCATGGTCATGCCGATCGCCACTTCATTCAGGCCAATGCTGAACGGGCCTTCCACACCAATGCGGTAATCGGCCGACAACAGCAGGAATGCACCTTTGGCCACCGCGTGCCCAGGGCACGCCACAATCACCGGGAACGGGTGCGACAACAGGCGACGCGCCAACGTCGAGCCCGACGTCACCAGGCTGATGGCCTCTTTAGGCCCGGCTGTCATCACCTTCAAATCATAACCACCCGACAGAATCCCCGGCGTGCCGGTGATGATCACCACCGCGCGATCCTTCTCGGCCTGATCCAGTGCAGCATTAAACTCACTGACGACGGCCGGAGAAATGGCATTCACCTTGCCGTTGCTCAAGGTCAGGGTCGCGATACCGTCTTCGAGGTGGTAGGCAATCAACTCACTCATGACGCGGTTCCTTGTAGGATTTGTTATAGATAGGCTGTTTATAGAAGCGCATGCGCAGACGTTACCCACCACACCCGCCCCGGTAAAGCGCCGTGACTGACTACACAGTCAGACTTTTCCTGCATCCCCAAGGGTAGACGGCCCGGAGCAGGGCGCAGCAGCCCTACCAAACGCGTACCGCCGATGCCCGAGAATGGCAGATTCACCGTCCCTCGCTGGGTGGGTAACGGCATAACCGTCTAAGCGCATGAAAATTCTGAAAAAAACCTTTGCCATCAGAAAGGCTTTCGACTACATTAGCGCGCCTCGACAGACTGAACTGGTTTGACGAGATACGGTGAAGTGTCCGAGTGGCTTAAGGAGCACGCCTGGAAAGTGTGTATACAAGAAATTGTATCGAGAGTTCGAATCTCTCCTTCACCGCCACATTAAGTAAACACAAACCCCTGATTTTCCTAGAGAAAGTCGGGGGTTGTGGTTTCTGGCGTCCGCAAAATAGCCCATGGGACGGGTGTGCTAGGTGGGTACATAAGTACAGCCAATAACTGAATTGGCAGGGCCGATCCATCTGCCGCTGACGACTTTGTCTATGTGTGACGGATCCCACCCAAGCGGCTATTCAGCTATCACAAATCAGCGGCGTTCAGTCCTCAGTGCCCTTGCCCCGGTACGTCGTAAACCTACAACTACACTTTGTGCATCGAGCACTCTCAGGACAGCGCATGGATATCACAATTCATCGCAAGAAAGGCCTGTTTGATAGCGCTTATGGTCAAGCTATTGCGCTGGCAATCTTGTTTGACGGTAAGGTCGTAGGGCGCCTGGAAACGGGTGAAACATTATCTCTGGTCCTTCCGGACACTTGCGGGACGTTGCAAGTCGGTCTGCTTGACCCCGCAAATTCGCCTTATGTAGGAAGCATGTCTGGTGCGCTCATATCGATCAGCAATGCTCAGAGCCTTACCCCGGGGCAAGCCGTTCAGGCTTTTTCGGTACGGACCCGCAAATGGGTGTTTTTTGATGTGCTGGGTTTGGCGGGCATAGCACCCTTTAAACGCTGGGCGCTGGCGCTTGAGATGGATCGAAGTTAGGAAGCTTCTGACAAACCGCAATTGACGGCATTAGACCTTGGCCATGCGCCGCCCTTCGATTTGTAAACGGCAGGCCGTTATCAGCAAGGCGATAAAAGAACTTTGTAGTGGCTGAACGCTGAATTCGAATAACGCCACTTATTTAATACAGGCCCTCACACGCTCGCTCGGTGAGAGAGCTTGTTTTGCGAGGGTTATCCCCATCTACTTGGCAAATGACAAAGTAATTGATACTTGGATTACTGTTTAAAAAGCATCATTTTTTTAAAATAGCGCCACTCATATATTGATTCAAATCGCGAAAATCATTAACCGTCCAGGCATGTGGCGGCACCTTCACACCATTCTCTCGCAACGTTCTCGGAATCAAGTCTCCATTCGGCCGAAGTATTACCGACGATACAATAACGCCCGGATAATCACTCAGTCGTTTCTTGAAAGCAGGCGTTGTCAAATCAGGCGTAGGCGGATTGCTCCTATGCGCTAATGGACCTGTTCCCTTGAGATCAGCGCCGTGGCACATGGCACATCGCTGTAAAAAGAGGTTTTTCCCATTGGCGTTATCCGCGAAGGACAGTGATGGTTGAATCAGCGATAACATTCCCAGCGTAGCGATGAACACTATTTTCATTTTTATAGGGTCTTGTTGTATGAGTCAGGTCTGAATCGAGAGGGATCCGGCAGGTGCCATTGCAGCTCAGTGTATAGGCGTGCCCTTAAATTCTAAAGCGAGGGACGTGGCGTCAAATACGAGAAAACAAACCCCCCAGGTTTCGGCAGAGACCTAGGGGAAGTTTGAAAGCGTAGCGTTCTTAGATCATGCGCGTGGCATATCCATCCGCCGCGCGATGACATCCAGCAAATCGCACCCATCGCGCAGCGGAATTGAGCAAAGCAACGCAAAATCGCTGAGCACAACTGCATCACTACTTATTTCACTACGTAGGGCAAGGTTCTCAAGAACTTGGGTGACAGCCCGAAGCCGACAACTTGCGGCGTCGAGGAGGATTTCCAACGGCACGGTGGTATCGATAAAAAGGGCAGGGGTGGCGCTGTCGTTGCTGGTGAGGGCAGTGTATTGGTTCATGTGTGAAACTCCGGTTGTCAGAGAATAGCAACCACACATTTGTCGCCAAACAAAAGGGTGGCAGCTGTACGCAGGTTGGCGAACCGGGACAATCGGAAAAACCGGCAGACCCGAAGGTCTCCCGCGCACAGCTACCGTTGAGCAGCTTATTGCGCGCAGAAGCATCCCGCAAATACGCGTGGACGTTTCTTTCGATTTATCGTCGAGTCGCCAAACCCGATCGCCATGTGGGCGACCGAGCGACTATAGGCTTGGCGATTTTGAAGCGGTAGGTCGACGCTTCCCAATGGGCCGTAGGACGTTGCCTAAGCAATCTATCTCGATCAGATCCACGCAACTCCTTTGAATGATTGGGGCAGGTGATCAGCCAGAACCTGCAATCGTAGGAATTGGCCTCGATTGAAGTGGCCTGTTTCTGAAACATCAAAACCACCCCTATACGCGTCTTACCTCGGCAGTAGCGCCTTCTTATAGTCGTGCGCCTCAGTCACTTGGAAGTGCACGCATGCAGGGACCGTACGCATTTATCAACGAACGATCGCAGCCTTATCCCTTGCTCAAAATGAGCTTGGCGCTTGATCCGCATACTCACACCAAATTCGACGCCCTGAACCAGCACATCCGCAACACGCTGGTGTTGCCTGGGCAGTTGGTGATCATTGGCGATAGCCGAACTGCCGATTGCACCGCTGCAGAGGCACAGCTGATGCGCTCGGCGCAGAATATAAAGCTCGCCCTGTTGGCATACTCCGCAACTGACCAATTTCTGATCAAAAACCATGATCAATTGCAGTCCATATTGTCTTATTCGTCTGTTGGCATCGGCAGTGCCAGCAGTGCCTGGAGTAAGCATCTAGCGCAGGTCGAGAAGACTCTTATGGAAATCGAGGATTTGCATAAGCAGTACTTGAGAAAGGGCACCACGGGGGCAAGGGAAGAGTTTCTGGTTAAGCGTAGGGCGCTGTTTGCAAGGTTGGATACTCAAATTTCGGGGATGGCGCGTTTGGGTACGGGCTTGAGAAACGAAGGTTCGATTAAAAAAATGCTCGGGATTTCCAGTAAAAGCTACTGGCACCATGGAGAAATCAGTGGGTATGAGGAGAGGGTCAAGCGTCTAGCCAAGGCTTCGCAGATGTTAAAGGCGGGGACTTATATTGGTATAGCACTGGATGTTGGGGCCACGGCGCTGGAGATATCGGAGGCGTGTTCCACGGGCCGTGAGCAAGAGTGTACGCAGGCGAAATATGTTGAAGGAGGCAAGTTGGTGATGGGAGTGGGCGGCGCATCCATAGGCGGGACACTTGGTACTCTTGTCGGTACCAGTGCTTGCGCCATCGTTTTTGGCATACCTACAGCGGGCGCCGGAGCTTTGGCATGCGCCATCGTCGGCGGTGCTGCGGGCGGCCTCGCCTCAGGTAAGCTCGGAAGCAGCGCTGGAGAGTTCTTAGGTAAATTTCTCTATAAGTCCGTGGAGAATTGAATGTATCTGGAATATTTTGTATTGGGCTCATGCGCCCTCTTGCTACTAAGCTTCCCAATCATGTTTTCTGCCATGTTCAAAAAACTCGATGCCGCGGAGCGCTATCTGCAATACAGCAGCTACATAGTCGGATGCAGGCACACTTTTCGTAATGCGCCCTTTCAGGGAAGGCCTCAACGCGTATACGCCATGGCTACCGTCATTCTTATCCCAAAAGTCATTCAGTGGAGAGGCATGGTACTTGTTGAGGATGTTGAAAAAATACCTCGGCACCTAAAGTACTGGATGGTCATACCAACTTTCGTGACCTGTCTCTCCCTCTTCGGTCTCATCATCAGCTGTTTTTTTATTGACGATTGGCCTTGAAAAGAAGGGCGACTCTACCTCGCCCTTTCCCACAATGCCCGGTCGCTTTGCCGTCAGTGCCTCAATGCCGATGCCGATGATGCACATCCGGAAAGTGCGCATGGCTATGCTTCATCACGCTGTGAACATGCACGTGACTATGCGGCTGCGTCGGGTCCCACTCGAACCCATGCTCATGCTGATGATGCTCATCATGCACGTGCCGATGCCCATGTTCCGTCGCGTCATGCAGATGTTCATGCGCATGCCGCTCTGTCAGGTGCAACCACACGCCCACGGCCATCAGCGCCGACGCAATCCAGAACGCCACCGTCACCGACTCCCCGAATGCCAGCAGGGCCACCGCCGCCCCAAGGAACGGCGCCGTCGAGAAGTACGCTCCGGTGCGCGCACTGCCCAACCCGCGCAAGGCCAGGACAAACATGACCAGGCTGATGCCGTACCCCAGAAACCCCACCAGCAAGATCGGCGCCAGCTGCGCCACACCCGGCATCTGCGCTCCGAGGTACAGCGCGAGGCTGCAGTTCACCGCACCGGCAATCAACCCTTTGGCGCCGGCGATAAACAGCGCGTCCGCCGCAGACACCTTGCGTGTCAGGTTGTTATCGATGCCCCAGCACAAACAGGCCACTGCCACGGCCACCGGCCCGAGCCAATCGTGGCTGGCGCCGCCGGCGCCGGACCAGGACAGCACTACGCCGCCCAGCACAATGGCGATCATCCCGAACACAATGCGCCGGTCGGCATTTTCTCTGAACACCCGCCAGGCGATGACGGCGGTCAACACCGATTCAAGGTTGAGCATCAGCGAGGCGGTCGTGCCGGCGGTGCGGGTCAGGCCGAACATCAGTGCCACCGGCCCGAGGATGCCGCCGAACGCGATGGCGCCGATCAGCCACGGCCATTCAGCCGGGGTGAGCGCGGTGGGTTTCCAGCCATGATCACGGATGAGGCGCACGCCTGCGAGGCCGATGCCGCTGCCGAGGTAGAGCAGGCCGGCGAGCAGTATGGGCGAGAGGCCCAGGCCGAGGGTTTTGGCGAGCGGGGTGCTGGCGCCGAACAGCGCGGCAGCGGCGAGTGCGTAAAAGATACTGAGGTTCATGGGCCGTCCTCGAAGGTCTGGCCCATGATACGTCGCTTGTCGGGCTCAACGCCCTGGCAACTTCCGGCTTATTGCGCGGTTTTCAGCTTGATCACATCACCGGAGATTTTGGTGGTGTAACCGCTCAGCACCCAGGCCCAGAACCAGTTTTCCTGCACTTGGGTGTTGATCAGCGCGTCGCCGCCTTTGGCCTTGATGGCCGCAGTCTGGGCGCGCACGAAGCGGCTGTTCTGGCCAATCGGGATGACGCCGAACAACATGATGCCGGTAGCGCTGGCTTCACTGTGGCCCAAAACGGTGTATTGGCTGCTGTCGTACTGCGGGGATTTGATGGCGGTGCCGGTGCAGCCTGCGAGGGTAAAACCGAGAACAGCTGCTGCAACCACTTTACTGACGTACTTCACTGTGTAACTCCATGGACTGACCCTCGAGATTCAATTCTCGAGGGGGCGCCACTTTAATCTGAGCACTGGCAGATTGAAATCAATTGCCCGCAATTTCATCTTCAGGCTTGCACGTAAACCCACGCTGTCAGCCCCGAAGCCAATGCCACTGACACGCGCTTGTAGTCCGACACCTCGTAGGCATCCGCCGCGGCCAGTTCCTGCTCGTTGATCTGAAAGACCATGCCTTCAACGCTGGCAGCCTGTTCTTCGGTCGGCGCGACAATCGGGTGGTGGGTCTTGCCGCTGGTGACCAGCACTTCGGGGTCGGTGATTTCGACCCAGCTTTGCGAATAGCCGAGCATCGCGTCGTGCTGGCCGACCAGTTCCCGGCCGAAGTTGGCGAGTTGCACGGCCTTGTCTTGCAAGGTGCCGTAGGAAAACAACAGCACGGGGAATTGGGTGGAGTGTTCCATGGGTATTCCTTAAGCGAGTAGATCTTCGTAAAAAGCGCCGTAGGGCTTGCTCGGGTGGGCAATCTGAATTTCCAGGATCCACAGCCCGGCGTTCGGGCAGTGCTCGAAATCCCCCAGGTCGCCGCCACGGTGGATCGCGTGGGGGAAGTCGCTGACGCGGTGGCCCTTGATGTCCAGGTTCAGTTGCCAGCCCATGGCCTTGGCGTGTTCCTCGGCGTAGCGGTACAGCTCAAGGCCTACGACCTGGTCATTTTTCCAGCGCGATTGTACGCGCTCGAACAGTACTTTGGCGGCGCTGGCGCAGGCGATCATTTCAGGGTCGTCGCCGGTGGTAAAGGTGGCGCCGGCGTCACCTTCGTGGCCTTGCCACACGGCGCCCATGTCGATGAAGAAGATATCGTTTTCACCCAGCACCGGGTCGCCGTCCGAGCGTTGGTTGAAAGCCTTGAGGGTATTGGCGCCAAAGCGCACCAGCAGCGGATGCCAGATGCGCTGCATGTCGAGCTCGGCGAGTACCTGTTTGCCCAGCTCACGCGCTTGGGATTCGAGCATGCCGGGGCGAATGCGTTGGGCGAGTTGGTCGATGGCTTGCCAGGTCATGGCCTGGGCGTAGCGCATGGCGTCGATACTGTAGGCGGCGCCCACGGCTTCCTGGGGTTGTGCAGTCACCGGTTTCCCCTCGCGTTGAACAGCATCAGGCGTTATGCGTTTTACTATATAGCGATGTGATGGCCGAACCCAACTCCGAAAACACTGGAGATTAAAGGTGGGAGCTGGCTTGCCTGCGATAGCGGTGGCACAGCAAACATTAATGCTGCTTGACCCACCGACGTCGCGGGCAAGCCCGCTCCCACATTTTTGACTGTGTTCAGTCTGTCAGAGGTGTAGCCACGCCAAGGCGCCCAGTACTACGGCCACACCGCCAGCGGTGTAGGACATGCGTTTGAGCCACTCCTTGCGCGTCAGCAACGTAATCGCCGCCAACGAAATCGCGATCTGAATCGCCGTCATCGCCTGCGCCCAACGGTGATGCTGGTGCAGCGCCTCTTCGGATTTCTGATCCCATTCCTTGGAGGTCGCCTCAAGCTTTTCGGCCTGTTTGCGCACGTCTTCCTTCTGGCTCTTGTAACGCTCGATCTCATCCTTGTAATGCGCAGCGTCCACGCCGGGAATATGCGTGGCCAATTCGGCCAGGTTCTGCCGGCTGGATTTGGCCTGGTAGTAGTTCCACTGGTTGGCGGCTTCGGTCTTGATGATGGCGGCGTTGTTCTTGTCCATCGCCGCTTCGCTTTCGGTGGAGCCGGCCTGGTAGCTGAGCATGGCGCCGAGGGTGGCCATCAGCGCGGTCATCACGGCGATGCGGCTGGCAAAATTGTCACCGCGCCCGTGTGCATGTTCGGTGGTGTGTTCGATGTGTTTTTCGTGGGGGCTGGGGACTTCGAAGGCTTCGGACATGGGGGCGTCTACGAACGGAATGAGGGAGACTGATTCTTTACCAACCAAGCTGTCTCAAGCCTGTACGTAACGCTGCAAACCCGCCACTAACGCATCAAAGGTCACCCGGCAGCGCGGGCTGTTGCGCAGGTCTTCGTGCATGGTCACCCAGGTGTCCATCTTGAACGCGAACGCCTGCGGCAATACCCGTTGCAGGCGCGGGTTCTGTTTGGCCAATTGCACCTGGCACCCGCCGATGCCGGCGCCGGCGCGGATCAGCGCCAGTTGCGCCAGGTCACTGTCGCTGCTGATGGCGAAGGCGCTGCGTTCAAACCCCTTGATGGCCAGGCTGCGGATAAACGCGTTCTCCTGATCGAAGCCAATCACTGAATGACCGACCAGATCCTGCATTTGCACAGGCATGCCGCGTTCTTGCAGGTAATCGTCGCGGGCGTGCAGGCCGACTTCAATCAAGCCGACACGCCGCGCCAGCAGTTGCTCCTGGCTGGGGCGGACCATGCGCACGGCGATGTCGGCTTCCAGTTGCAACAGGTCGATCAGGCGGTTGGTCAGGATCAGTTCAACCCGCAGGTGCGGGTGCTGGCGGCGCAGCGCGGTGATGATCGGCGGCAGCACTTCCACGCCGACCACTTCACTGGCCGAGACCCGCACCACCCCGCGCACTTCATCGCCTTGAGAAGACGCCGCGCGCTCCAGGGCGGCGGCGGTGCGCTCCATGGTTTCAGCATGGGCGCGCAAGGTGTGCGCCACCGCAGTTGGCAACAGCCCCGTGGGTGAACGGGTAAAAAGCACCACGCCCAGCGCCGCTTCAAGCGCGGCAATGTGCCGGCCGACTGTGGGCTGTGTGATGCCAAGCTGCCGTGCGGCCCCCGACAACGAGCCTTCCTTGAGTACACCAAGGAACGATCGGTAAAGCTCCCAACCAATATGTGCTGCCATGCATAAATGTATAGCGGCTGGATGCTCTTCGGCAATTTATCTATAGCGACGCTGCACACAAAATGACCTCACCGACAACATGGGAGCAGGTCATGAGCAAAGTTCTGGTACTGGGTGCAACGGGCGGGATTGGCGGTGAAGTGGCGCGGCAGATGCGCGCGGCGGGTTGGCAAGTGTGTGCGTTGACCCGGGATGTGGACAAGGCCCGGCGTGAGAACTCGACCTTTTCCTGGATCAAGGGCGACGCGCTCAATCGTCAGGAAGTCATTGCTGCCGCGCGTGGCTGTGCGGTGATCGTGCATGCGGTCAACCCGCCGGGCTATCGCAGCTGGGCTGAATTAGTGATGCCGATGATCGACAACACCATTGCGGCGGCCATCGCCGAAGGCGCGACGATTGTGCTGCCCGGCACGGTCTATAACTTCGGGCCGGATGCGTTTCCCGTGTTGCACGAAGACTCGCCTCAACACCCGCAAACCCGCAAGGGCGCGATCCGGGTGCAATTGGAGCAGCGTTTGGAACAGGCGTCCCGCCAGGGCGCTCGCGTGTTGATCGTACGGGCCGGGGATTTCTTTGGCGCCCGTGTCGCCAACAACTGGTTTGCCCAGGGCCTGGTCAAACCCGGCAAACCGGTGCATGTCGTCAGCTATCCGGGCGCGCCGGGTGTGGCGCACCAATGGGCGTACTTGCCGGATGTGGCGCGCACCATGCTCGCGCTGATTGAACGCCGCGAGACGCTCGAGGCGTTCGCGCGCTTTCATATGGCGGGGCATGAGGATATGGATGGCACGCAGATGACTCAGGCGATCCAGCGGGCAGTCTTGCGCAGGACCGGTCATCAACCCCGCGCAGGCCGCTTCCCCTGGTGGTTGATGCGAGTGATCGCGCCCTTCGTGGTCACGGTCCGCGAGATGCTGGAGATGCGCTACCTGTGGCAAACCCCGCTGCGGATGGATAACCAGCGTTTGGTCGATACCTTGGGCCGCGAACCACACACGCCGCTGGATCAAGCGGTCGAAGCCACCCTGGCTGACCTGGGCTGCCTGCCTACGCCTGCCTGATCAGGCGCACATACACCGCGATATTGATCAGCAACACCAACGCGCCAAGCACCAGTTGAATGTTTGGAGTCAGCCCGGCCGGGTAGATCAGCGTGAGGAGGTAATGCTCGATAAACCCGCCGCCATAACCGTCCTGCCCGGCGAGGTGGCGAAACAGGTTTTCCCAGCGGGTGAGCGGGCAGGGCAGGTGGAACACTTCCACGGCCACGCCCCAGGCGGCAGCGGGCAAGTGCAGCCACATGACCGGCCGCCACTTGAGCGCCAGCAGCCCGCCGAACAATACGAACAGGATGAAACACAGGTGAAACAGCACCAGGCTGTCGGCGGCTACGCGATAGAGCATGTCGGGTTCGCTTTTAAAAGTGAGTCACAGACAGAACAGGCAACGCCTCAGCATAATGACAGTGTTGGTCCTTAACTGAGTTGTTCTTGCGGGTAGTCGATAAGCTCGGCAGTTTTTTCGGTGTGTTCAGTAAGACAGGAGAGGAAGGGCGCATTGGTCATCGCAACGGTTGCTTGCAGGCAACCATGACCGTTATTGTGCTGAATCCTTTTAGTCCTTCCCCAAGGTTCTGTTGTGATGAATGCACCGCGTATTGCAGTCGGTCCAATCAAGGCCGTGATTTTCGATATGGACGGGTTGTTGCTGGACACTGAAGGCATCTACACCGAAGTCACGCAGATCATCGCCGAACGTTACGGTCGCACCTACGACTGGGGGATCAAGCAGCACATCATCGGCCGAGGTGCTCAGGACCTGGCCGACTATGTGGTGAAAGCGTTGGACTTGCCGATCACGCCAGCTGAGTTTCTGGAAATACGCGAACCGCTGATGAGCGAGCGTTTCCCCAAGGCCTTGGGCATGCCCGGCGCTGAAGCGCTGGTGCGGCACTTGAACGCGCATAACATCCCGATTGCGGTGGGCACCAGTTCGTCGCGTCATTCGTTTGGCCACAAAACCACGCTGCACCGCGAATGGTTTGGCCTGTTCGGCACCATCGTCACCGCTGACGATCCGGAAGTCGGCGCCGCCAAACCCTCACCGGATATCTTCCTCACCGCTGCGCGCCGCTTGGGCGTAGCGCCAGAAGATTGCCTGGTGTTCGAAGATTCACCGTTTGGCGTGACGGCCGCAAAAGCTGCCAACATGACGGCCATCGCCGTGCCGGATGAAGCCATGGCCGACAGCAAGTACGCGCATGCCGACCAGATCATTCGCAAACTCGCAGACTTTGACCTGGCCGCCTATGGCCTCCCTTCCATGCGCTGACTCAACACAGGCCAAAAAATGTGGGCGCTGACTTGCCTGCGATAGCGACCTTGAGGACGCCATCGCAGACAAGCCAGCTCCCACATTGGGTTTTGCTGTTCTCCAGAACCCTCAGGCGCTGAAGCCACCATCGATGGTCAAGCTGGCACCCGTGATATACCCGGCTTCCGGCCCCGCCAGATACGCCACGAAACTGGCAATCTCCTCCACGTGGCCATAACGTCCCACTGCCATCAACCCGATCAATGTTTCGGCAAACTCGCCGCTCGCCGGGTTCATATCGGTGTCCACCGGCCCAGGCTGCACGTTGTTAATCGTGATGCCACGCGGCCCCAGGTCCCGTGCCAAGCCCTTGGTCAGCCCCACCAGCGCCGCCTTGCTCATCGCGTACGGCCCGCCGCCGCCGAACGGCATGCGCTCGGCATTGGTGCTGCCGATGTTGATCACGCGGCCGCCTTCGCTCATATGTTTGGCCGCTTCCTGCGTGGCAATGAACACGCTGCGCACATTGATCGCCAGGGTCTGGTCGAAGTCTTCCAGCTTGAAGTCTTCCAGTGGCGCGATGGCCAGCACCCCGGCGTTGTTGATCAGGATATCCAGGCGCCCGAAGGCGTCGACGGTGGCGTTGACGGCAGCGCGAATCGCTGTGGCATCGGCGCTGTCGGCCTGTATCGCCAGGGCTTGGCCGCCTGCGCTGATCACGCTGTTTTGCAACGCTTCGGCTTTTGCGGCCGAGCTGACGTAGGTAAAGGCGACGGCTGCGCCCTGCGCGGCCAGGCGTTTGACGATGGCGGCACCGATGCCGCGGGAACCGCCTTGAATCAAGGCGACTTTGCCAGTGAGGTTGTGTGCAGTCATGTCGATCTCCAAGTAGTTGATGGGGTGAGTATCGACCTCGTCCCGCCGACCCGGTAGACCGTGATTGCTATAGTCTGTGTAAACCAAGAGTTTGTAATGGGGCGATATGGAAAGCTTTGGCAGTATCGAATGTTTTGTACGCAGCGCCGAAGGCGGCAGCTTTGCCGAGGCCGCCAGGCACTTGAGCCTGACGCCGGCGGCGGTGGGTAAAAGCGTCGCCAAGCTGGAGGCACGCCTGGGTGTGCGGCTGTTCCAGCGCAGCACCCGACGCCTGACCCTGACCGAGGCCGGCAAGTTGTTCCTCGAAGAGGTCAGTGGCAGCCTCACCACCATCCAGAACGCCGTGGCCAACCTGGCCAGCGCCGAAGGGCGGCCGGTGGGCACGCTTAAAGTCAGCATGGGCACGGTGTTCGGCAATCGTTATGTGGTGCCGCTGCTGGCGGAGTTTATGCGGCGCTTTCCGGATATCAGCCCGGATTGGCATTTCGATAACCGTCAGGTCGACCTGATCGGTCAAGGCTTCGACGCTGCCATCGGCGGTGGTTTTGAACTGCCCCAGGGCGTGGTGGCGCGCAAGCTGAGCCCCGCGCATCGAGTGCTGGTGGCCTCCCCGGATTACCTGGCGCAACGCCCGCCGGTGCACGCGCCCGAAGATTTATCGCGGTGCCTGGGCATCCTGATCCGCTCGCCGCAAACCGGCCGCGTGCGCACCTGGCAACTCACCGGCCCAGACCGTGAACAGCGCCCGTTGGTGCTCAAACCGCGCATGACCATGAGCGACTCCGAAGCCGCCTGCTGCGCCAGCGCTCAAGGCCTGGGCATTGCGCTGGTGAGCATGCCGATGGCCGTGCCGTTTCTGGACAGCGGTGCGGTGGTGCGGGTGTTGCCCGACTGGTACGTCGACGACGGCAACATCTCCCTGTACTACGCCGAGCACAAACTGCTGCCCGGCAAGACCCGGGTATTTGTGGATTTCATCATTGAGCAGTTTGCCGAGCAGCAACTGGGGCGACGGTTCAGCGCCATTTGATCCCGGCGGCCTACCGAGGCGCGGCCATCGCGGGCAAGCCCGGCTCCCACAGGGGAATGCGATTAAAAGTGGGAGCCGGGCTTGCCCGCGATGCAGGCAACGCGGTCTACCGGCCGAACTGACCCGGCCAGCCAATGACTTTCTTCGGCCTCGGGGTGGCATAGGTCCTGATCTTCGACGTCGACAACCCCAACCGCACCAGCGATTCGGCAATGGTCACCGCGGCCGTCACCCCATCCACCACCGGCACGCCGGTGCGCTGGCGAATCTGTTCATCCAGCCCGGCCATGCCGCCGCAGCCCAGGCAGATCACCTCGGCCTTGTCTTCGTGAATGGCCCGTTCCGCCTGACGCACGATGGCTTCCATCGCCGCCAGCGGGTCTTCTTCCAGTTCCAGCACTGCCATGCCACTGGCGCGTACCGAGGCGCAGCGCTGGTACAGGCCGGCGAGTTTCAGGCGGTCTTCAATCAACGGCACGGTGCGATCCAGGGTGGTGACTACTGAATAGGCGTGCCCCAGGAACATTGCTGTGCTGGCGGCTGCTTCCGTGATGTCCACCACTGGCACGTTCAACAGCTCCTGCAACCCTTCACGGCCATGTTCGCCATAGCCGGCCTGGATCACCGCATCAAACGGCTGGTCGTAGGCCATCACGCGGTCCATCACCGCGATGGCGGCCAGGTAGCTTTCGAAATTGCCTTCCACTGATTCGGCGCCGAAGTACGGCGTGAGCCCGACAATCTCAGTGCCTGGCGAGGCGACGGCCCGCGCCTGCTGGGCAATGGTTTCAGTGATGGATTCGGTGGTGTTGACGTTAACCACGAGGATACGCATGGAATGTCCTTGATTAATGACTGACGTTATCGACTGCAATGCTTTCGCCACTGACATCGGCGTAGTGCGGCCGACGCTTGGCGATCAAGAGGTACAACAGCCCTGCAATACCGGCGCCAAACAGCCAGGAGAACGGGGCGACGCTGGCAAAGCCGGGCAACAGCGCCAGCAGAATTGCGATCACCGCTGCGGGAATAAACGCCGCGACCGCGCGTAAATTAACTCCGCGGCTGTAGTAATAAACGCCATTGGGGTCTTCGCTATACAGCTGCAGTACGTCCACCTGGCTTTTACGGATCAGCCAGTAATCGACCATGATCACCCCGTACAGCGGCCCCAGCAGCGCGCCCAGGCCCGAGAGGAAATACACGATCACCAGCGGGCTGTTGTAGAGGTTCCACGGCAGGATCAGCACTGCCAGCGTGGCGCTGATCAACCCGGCGCGCCGAAAGTTCAGGTACTTGGGCGCCAGGTTGCTGAGCACAAACGCGGGGGCGACGAAGTTGGCCATGATGTTGACGGCCACGGTAACGATCAGGAAGGCCAGGCAGCCGAGCACCAGGAAGAAGGTATTGGGAATGGCCGCGATGATTTCGGTCGGGCTTTCGATCACCCGGCCATTGAGCTGGAACTGCCCGCCGCAGAGCAGCACGGTGATTGCGGCAAACACCAGGATATTCACCGGCAAGCCCCAGAAGTTGCCGACCAGAATGGTCTTGCGGCAGGGCGAGGAACGGGCGAAGTCGCAGAAATTGAGGATCAGCGTGCCGTAGATCGTCAGCCACAACGCGCCACCGGCAAAGATATTGCGCCACATCTCGCCGCCGCTCAGCGGTTCGCGGATCGACCAGGCAATATTGCCGCCGACCTGGAAGTACATCCAACCGGCCAGCGAGGCCACCGTCACCAGAATCACCGGCCCGGCGAACGCTTCGTAGCGGCGCACCATTTCCATGCCGTACGCCAGGATCACCAGCTGCACAAACCAGATCGCCACGAAACACGCCCAACCGAGGGTCGACAGGCCGAGGATGGAGTTGTGGTCATAGTCGGCAAATCCTGGATGAATGGCCGACAGCAGCACGCGGAAAACCACCGAGGCCAGGTAGGTCTGGATACCAAACCAGGCAATCGCAATGACCGCGCGAATCAATGCTGGAATCTGTGCACCGTGGATGCCGAAACTGATGCGGCTGATCACCGGGAAGGGCACTCCGGTCTTCTGGCCCATAAACCCCGACAAGTTCATGAAGAAGTACACCAGCGCTGCGCCGATCCCCAGCGACATCAGAATCTGCCAGCCGCCGAGGCCCAAGGCATACAGGCCGATGGCAAACGAATAGTTGGCGATGTTGTGCACGTCATTGGTCCACAGCGCAAAGATGCTGTAGCGGCCCCAACGTCGGCCTTCAACCTTGGTGGGCGCCAGGTCTTTGTTGTGCAAGCGCGGGCTGAGCACGAGCGGGCCGGGGCTTGCGGCCACAGGGTTCAGGACGGAGGAGGGCAGATCCAGTGCGATGTTATTCGAGAGGCTTGTACGCATTCCGGCAGGCTCCGGCACATCTGCTGGAACGTCGCAGATGGCAAAGTGTATGTAGGTTTTGTATTTATTGTATACAAAGAGTAATTCACCTTAAGCCACATGCGTGCCAGTTTTCGATCTATAAAAACTGTGTTTAATTTAGTTCTTACTGATTATTAAAATAACTAGCTGAATTTAAAGCGATATAAATTGACCGTTTGAACAGGTATTTATTTTTAAGTGGGAAGGTGCTCTATTGGAGAGGCAAACGGCACGCGGGGATGGGTGTTACGTTTTGGTGCGGGGAAATATGAATTGCACACATAAATGGCACCGATAGTTACATAGGTGTGTACAAAATTTTTGTCCCCCCCATAAAGCAAATGTGGGAGCGGGCTTGCCCGCGATAGCGATCTATCAGCCAACAATTCATTGACTGACACACCCTCATCGCGACCAAGCCCGCTCCCACATTTTTTACTGCGACAAACCTCAGGCCTTGCTGATGATATTCCCAGCGTGCAGCCCACATTCCTTCTGCGTGGCTTCTTCCCACCACCAGCGGCCTTCGCGTTCGTGCTGGTTCGGCAATACTGGCCGGGTGCACGGCTCGCAGCCGATGCTGATAAACCCGCGCTCATGCAGGCTGTTGTACGGCAGCTCGAGCATGCGGATGTAACCCCAGACTTCCTCGCTGGTCATTTGCGCCAGTGGGTTGAATTTGTACAGGGTGCGCTCGGGTGTTGAGAACGCCGTGTCAATTTCCAACGCCGCCACCTGGCTGCGGGTGCCGGGGCTCTGGTCACGGCGTTGGCCAGTGGCCCAGGCGCTCACGCCGGACAGTTTGCGGCGCAGCGGTTCGATCTTGCGCACACCGCAGCATTCGCCATGGCCATCCTTGTAGAAACTGAACAGGCCCTTTTCCTTGACGAAGGGTTCCAGTTTGCTCTGGTCCGGCGAGATCAACTCGATGTCGATCTTGTAGAACTCGCGCACCTGTTCGATGAACCGGTAGGTCTCCGGGTGAAGGCGCCCGGTGTCGAGGCTGAACACCTTGACGTTCTTGTTCAGCTTCCAAGCCATGTCTACCAGCACCACATCCTCGGCGCCGCTGAAGGAAATCCACAGGTCATCACCGAACTGGCTGAACGCCAGTTTGAGAATGTCCTGGGCGGATTTGTTGGCATAAGTCGTGGCGAGTTCAACGACGTCGAAGGCTTGGTTCATCAGGACGGTTCCTACAGGTCAGTGGCGCTGAGCGCTCTATAGGGAAGCGATGGTACCAAAATCCGCCCTGCGTTGCGGCGCAGAGCTTGAGTCGCTAGAGTTCGGCAGTCCTTTTGCTCGCTCAACTAACAACATCTAAATGGGAGTGTCTTGTGGAAATTGCCTGTCTCGACCTGGAAGGGGTGCTGGTTCCGGAAATCTGGATCGCCTTCGCCGAAAAAACCGGTATTGAATCCCTGCGCGCCACTACCCGCGACATTCCCGACTACGACGTGCTGATGAAGCAACGCCTGCGCATCCTCGACGAGCATGGGCTCAAGCTTGCCGACATCCAGGAAGTAATCGCCACCCTTGAGCCGCTGGACGGCGCCATTGAGTTCGTCAACTGGCTGCGCGAGCGTTTCCAGGTGGTGATCCTGTCCGACACCTTTTACGAATTCTCCCAACCGCTGATGCGCCAGCTGGGTTTTCCGACCTTGCTGTGCCACCGCTTGATCACCGATGAAAACGACCGGGTGGTGAGTTACCAACTGCGTCAAAAGGACCCGAAGCGCCAATCCGTGCTGGCATTCAAGACCCTCTACTACCGCGTGATCGCCGCCGGCGATTCCTACAACGACACCACGATGCTGGGCGAAGCTGACCGTGGGATTCTGTTCCATGCGCCGCAGAACGTGATTCGCGAGTTCCCGCAATTTCCCGCGGTGCATACGTTTGAGGATTTGAAGAAAGAGTTCATCAAAGCGTCGAATCGGGCGTTGAGCCTGTAAGTTTTTCAGCGCTGCTGATGGCCGCTTCGCAGGCAAGCCAGCTCCCACATTTGGTTGGGTTCACACAGTTCAACCTGTGGTGGCTGGCTTGCCTGCGACAGGGTCGGTACGGCCAGGTCAGGCCCCTGCGAGCAACCGATCATAAGGAATACTCAAGCCCTCATGCAGGCGCTTGATCATCGCCAGGCTCAGCTTGCGCTTGTGGTTCAGCACTTCAGACACTCGCCCGCTCGTGCCGATGAAAGGCTCAAGGTCACGGGCGGTCATGCCTAGCTGCTCCATGCGAAATTTGATCGCTTCCACCGGGTCCGAAGGCGGCATGGGAAAGTGTTCCGCTTCGTATTTCTCAATAAGGACGGCGAGGATCTCCAGCTCGTCACCCTCCGGCGAGCCGATCTCGGCCCCCCATAGTTGCTCGACGCGTGCGAGCGCCGCCGCCAGGTCTTGCTGGGAATGAATGGGTTTTATGTTCATCACACGGTCTCCGCGTTGATCTGGTCGTAGTGCGCGTGGGTTCCCACGAAGCGTATGAACCCCAGCTGGCGCTGATAATCGATTGCCATGATCACTCGATACTTGTTGCCACCCACATTGAACACAACCCTGCCGCCTTTGAGAATGCTGGCTGTTCTGAGCTCTGCTTTGAGTGCCTGTGGCGTCTGGTAAGTGGTCTTCTCCCTATGACGGTACAACTCGACCAGGGGTGTTTTGGCATCGGTATAGGCGGGATGGCTTTCCCAGAATGTTCGTAAGGCAGACAGAGCGATTATGCGCATCGCTGCAACCTCCCAATTTGGGAGATGGTAGGCGCGGCGGGGTGGATATGCAATCGCGGAAATAATTTCTGACGAGTAGGCAGTCGCTTCATGTGATCCTTCACAAACGGCGGGTGGACGTGGACGCTGGACGCTATCCTCCAGGCCACACGTCGTCCACGACTGTTCTGATGCAGGCTTTTTCGGCAGCTCGGCTCTGCGCCTGAGCCTCAGGCAGGGCCGGGCTGCTACAAGCTTTCCAACGTTTGTAACAACACCCGCACTTTAGTCAGCGACTCCTGATACTCCGCCTCCCACTGCGAGTCCGCCACGATCCCGCCACCGCCCCAGCAGCACACCTGCCCATCCTTGACCAGCAAACTGCGAATCGCGATGGAGCTGTCCATCTCGCCGCGCACATCCAGGTACACCAACGAGCCGCAGTACAACCCGCGCCGCGTGGGTTCAAGCTCGTCGATGATCTGCATGGCGCGAATCTTCGGTGCGCCGGTGATGGAACCACCGGGGAAGCTGCCGGCGATCAGGTCGAGGGCGTCCTTGTCGTCGGCCAAGGTGCCAGTGACGCTGCTCACCAAGTGATGCACGTTGGGGTAGCTTTCCAGGCTGAACAACTCCGGCACTTTCACCGAGCCGGTGCGGCAGGTGCGGCCCAGATCGTTGCGCAGCAAGTCAACGATCATCAGGTTTTCGGCGCGGTCCTTGGGGCTGGCCAGCAGCTCGGCGGCGTGGGCCGCGTCTTCTTCGGGTGTCAGGCCGCGCGGGCGGGTGCCTTTGATCGGGCGGGTTTCGACGCGGCGCTCGCTAATGTGCACAAAGCGCTCCGGCGACAGGCTCAGCACTGCGCCGTCGTCCGGCAGGCTCTGGAACCCGGAAAACGGGGTAGGGCACGCCTCACGCAAGGCGCAGTAAGCCGCCCACGGATCGCCGACGCACGGCGCGCGAAAGCGCTGGGCAAAGTTGACCTGGTAGCAGTCGCCGGCCTGGATGTAATCCTGAATGCGCACGATGGCCTGCCGGTAAGCGTCGGCGGTCAGGTCCGCAACCATGGGGCCGTGCAGTTTGAAGCTGGCCTGGGTGTCGACAACTTCAGCGTTGAACAGCGCAATCAGGCGTTGTCGTTCGCTGTCGATCAGCGAAGGGTGGAAGACCAGCTGACTGCTCTGCACCCGGTGGTCACTGATCAGCGCCCAGGCATACAGCCCAAAGCGTGCGTCCGGCAGGTGCAGGTCGTCCACCGCCAAATGCGGCATGTGTTCCAGGTGGCGGCCGAAGTCGTAGCTCAGGTAACCGATCAAGCCGCCAGCGAACGGCAACTCATAGCCAGCAGGTAAACCCGCCTCACCCAACTGCGCGAGGTTTTCGCGCAAGCGTTGCAGGAAATCACTGCCGTTTTCGTCAGGCCGTACCGTCAGCGTTTCCACTGGCCAGGCGCTGAGCAGGTCATAGCGCCCGCGTTCGGCAGCCGGGCGGCCGCTGTCGAGCAACACTGCGCCGGGGGCATGACGAATCGCCGCGAAGTAGTCGGCGGGGTTGGCCCGGTAGGGCAGCGGATGTACAGAGCAGGTCGACATGCGGGGTGGATCAGCTGTTGGCTTGGGGGAGGCGATTGTAGTCCTCCGAAGGGTTTGGTCCTAGAGCGCGGTTTAAATGGGGCAGCGAGCAAGCCCGCTCCCACAGTTGAGTGGCGTCAGCCTTCAACGGCGGGAATATGCCCAAACATCTCCTGCACGAACTTCACCCGCTCTTGCGGCGTTTCCGTCACGCCCGCAGCTTTCAACTCTTCCAGCCGCGCTTCCACCGCATGGGTGCGCAAGGTCAGGCCGCAGTCGTTGGCAATCTGGATATTCAGCCCCGGTCGCGCGTTCAGCTCGAGGATCAGCGGGCCTTTTTCCTGGTCCAGCACCATGTCCACGCCGATGTAACCCAGCCCGCACAGCTCATAACAGCTGGCCGCCAACTTCATGAAACCGTCCCAGTTGGGCAGTTGCACGCCATCCACCGCGTTGGTGGTGTCGGGGTGTTTGGTGATGATGTTGTTCAGCCACGTGCCGCGCAACGTCAAACCCGTGGCCAGGTCGACACCCACGCCAATCGCGCCCTGGTGCAGGTTGGCCTTGCCGCCGGATTGGCGCGTCGGCAAGCGCAGCATGGCCATTACCGGGTAACCCATCAGCACAATAATGCGGATGTCCGGCACGCCTTCGTAGCTGATGCTCTTGAAGATCTGGTCGGGTACCACGCGGTATTCGATCAGCGCGCGGTCACGGTGGCCGCCCAGGGAATACAGGCCGGTGAGGATGCTGGAAATCTGGTGTTCGATTTCTTCATGGCTGATGATCTTGCCGGACACCGTGCGATAGCGCCCTTCAAACCGGTCGGCCACCACCAGGATGCCATCGCCGCCGGCGCCCTGGGCCGGCTTGATCACGAAGTCGCTGCGCCCACCGATGATCTCGTCGAGCTTGTCGATTTCCTTCTCGGTGGAAATGATCCCGTACATTTCCGGCACGTGAATGCCAGCTGCCATGGCCCGCTCCTTGGTGATGATCTTGTCATCCACAATCGGGTACAGGCTGCGCTTGTTGTACTTGAGCACGTAGTCGGCGTTACGCCGGTTGATGCCCATGATCCCCCGCGCTTCCAGGGCCTTCCAGGTTTTCCAGAAGCCGAACATTACGAGTCAGCCTTGAGGAAGGCCTTGAAACGCACCAGTTCGGTCAGGCGGTAGCCGCGATAACGACCCATGGCTAGCATGAAACCCACCAGGATCAACAGGACTGCCGGGAAGGTGAACACAAAGTAGATCAGCTCCGGCACGCTCATGATGATGTGCGCCAGCGAGGCGGCGAACAGCGTACCAATCGCCACTTTCAGCGCATGGTTGGCGCCGCGTTCTTCCCAGGTGATCGACAGGCGTTCGATGGTCATGGTCAGAATCACCATCGGGAACAGCGCCACCGACAGCCCGCGCTCCAGGCCCAGCTTGTGGCTGAACAGGCTGATGGCCGCAATCAGCACCACCACGAAGGTCAGCACCACCGACAGCCTCGGCAGCATCTGCAGCTTCAAGTGTTCCAGGTACGACCTGAGCGACAAGCCCAGCGCGGTAATAATGGTGAACAGCACGATGCCAAAGCCCAGTTGCGTCTCGCGAAACGCCAGGGCGATCAGCACCGGGGTGAAGGTGCCCAGCGTCTGCAGGCCGATCAGGTTGCGCAGGATCAGAATCACCAGCACGCCAATCGGGATCATCACCATGATCATGAAGGTCTGCTGGGTTTGCAGCGGCAGGCCGTACAGCGAGTACTCGAGGAAGTTGGCGTCGGTGTTCTCGTCGGTCAGCTTGGCCAGGCGAATCGCGTTCATTTCGCTGTTGTTCAGGCTGAAGGTCACCATGGCTTTCTTGCCGCCATCCACCGTGATCAGGTTTTCATCGCCGGTCCACCACAGCAGGCGGTCAGCGGGCAGGCCTTGCTCGCCGGTTTCCGGGTTGAAATACAGCCAGTCATTGCCATTGAAGCTGCGCAGCCACAGTTCCGGGGTTTGCGGCTGGTCGGCGACGAGGCGGATGGTGTGGACTTTTTCCACCGGCACATGGGCGATGGACAGCAATAACTCGACGATCTTGGCCTTGTGCGGCGTCGACGGGTCGCCCGCCAGCAGCAGCTTCACATTGTCGTCGTTGAGGTTGTTGGTGCGCTTGATCGCTTCGGTAATAAAGGTTTCGACGTCGGCCGAATGCTGGCGGATCGGCGCCAGCAAGGCTTCGGCGGCGATTTTTTCCGGGCCTTCCACGGCAATGCTGTCGCGGAAGGTCGGACCTTTGACCTTGACCTTTTCGCCGCTGTAACGCTTGGTCAGCACCAGGCGGTAATACAGCGTCTGGTTGCCCTTGGCGCGGCGCGCCGACCAGGTGACCTTGCGGTTGCCGTCGGTGCGGTTGACGCTCACGCCGTAGTTATTGGAGATGAAACTCTCGTTGAGGCTGACGAAGTCGCGGCTCAGGGGCGGCACGAACATCGAGATCTTAACCGGGTCTTTGGGGCTGGCGACAAACTCGACCTTGGCGTCGATGTTCCACAGGTCGTCGGTGGCGTCCTCGGTGACGGGAATCCCCAGCACGAAAATCTGGTAGGCGGTGACCGAAATACCCAGCACCACCAAAATGGTGATGAGGATTTTCAGGTGCAGGGTCAGAGAGCGCATTCGGTTTACTCGGCGGTAGGAGCGTCAGCGGGGCAGGCAGGTTTGCCCGCTGCGTATTTAAGACTGGGGTCGACCAGCGCATCAAAGCGTTTCAAGGCTTCGGAGCCGATCAGCAGCGGGTATTGGAATGCGCTGCGGTCAGTCAAGTTCACTTCGATGCTGCGTAAAGCAGTGCCCATGCAGATGTCCAGGGCGATCACTGGGCGGGCGGTGTAGTTCTTGTCCTCATCGGGGTCGTAGTCTCCGGCGCGGCGTTTGATTTTGCTGACGCGGGCCAGGGGGCGTTCGATGGGGTGGGAATGGGCGGTGTCGATGGCCAGGTAGAAACGTACCCAGGATTCACCGTTGCGTTTGAAGCGCTTGATGTCGCGGGCGCTCAACGAGGCGGTCTTGGCGCCGGTGTCGAGTTTGGCCGCCACTTCCAGGTCAATGCCCGCCAGTTTCGCGTATTCATTCAGGCCATACACGGTCTTCTCGGCGGCGCCGCCAAGGCTGGGTATGCACGCTAGGCAAAACATTAAAAGGAAGGGCTTGAGTCTCATAGATCCTGAGGCGCTGCAGTGCGATGTTTAATTCAAGGCGACTGGCATTGCTGCGCAATCTCGGGTGCGCCGTTTCATCAAGTGATGTCAGGCAAAAGCGGCGGGCATTCTAACATGATGCTTTTTTGGCGCCAGCGCTGGCAGGCGGCCATGCCCCTATTCAGCGCAGAAGGGGTTATTAGACGATTGTCGACAATGTTGATTTATTCTTTGACTATTCGGGTCTGAGTGGCTAGTTTTTGCGGCATTGCTTTTAAAGGTGTCGACAATATGCTGGATCAACTGGAAACCCCAGTGGTGGCGCAGGACGATTCCCAGACCATGTCCGAGAACGTCTTCCGGCGCATCCAGGCCGCCATCGTCAAAGGCGAAATCGCCCCCGGCAGCAAGATTTCCGAGCCGGAGCTGGCCCGCACCTACGGCATCAGCCGTGGCCCGCTGCGCGAAGCCATCCACCGCCTTGAGGGCCAGCGCCTGCTGGTGCGCGTGCCTCACGTTGGCGCTCGAGTGGTGTCCTTGAGCCATGCCGAGCTGATCGAACTCTATGAAATCCGCGAGTCCCTGGAGGGCATGGCCTGCCGCCTGGCCGCCGAGCGCATGACCGACGCGGAAATCGAAGAGCTGCGCCAGGTGCTTCATACCCATGAACGCGACGAAGCGTTCCAGGCCGGCCTGGGCTACTACCAGCAGGAAGGCGACTTCGATTTTCATTACCGGATAATTCAAGGCGCCGGTAACCGCACCCTCACCCAAATGCTCTGCGGCGAGCTGTACCAATTGGTGCGCATGTACCGCATCCAGTTCTCCGCCACGCCCAATCGTCCACGCCAGGCTTTTGCCGAGCACCACCGCATTCTTGACGCGATTGCCGATCGCGACGGTGAACTGGCCGAATTGTTGATGCGCCGGCATATCGGCGCCTCCAAACGCAACATTGCCCGTCACTTCCCCGACGGCACTTCCTGAAGAGGTGAGTCATGAGTTCTAACAATAAAAGTACACCCGGCCAGCGTTTCCGTGACGCGGTCGCCAGCGAACATCCGTTACAGGTCGTTGGCGCGATCAACGCCAACCACGCGCTGCTGGCCAAGCGCGCCGGTTTCAAGGCGATTTACCTGTCGGGTGGCGGCGTGGCGGCGGGTTCTCTGGGCGTGCCAGACCTGGGCATCACGGGCCTGGATGACGTGTTGACCGACGTGCGCCGCATCACCGACGTGTGCGACCTGCCGCTGCTGGTGGACGTGGACACCGGTTTTGGCTCCTCGGCCTTCAACGTGGCGCGCACGGTCAAGTCGATGATCAAGTTTGGCGCGGCCGCTATCCATATCGAAGACCAGGTCGGCGCCAAGCGCTGCGGCCATCGCCCGAACAAAGAAATCGTGTCCCAGCAGGAAATGGTCGACCGCATCAAGGCCGCCGTGGATGCGCGCACCGATGACAGTTTCGTGATCATGGCGCGCACCGACGCCCTCGCCGTCGAAGGTTTGGAGTCGGCACTGGAACGCGCCGCCGCCTGCATCGAAGCCGGCGCTGACATGGTGTTTCCCGAAGCCATCACTGAGCTGGAGATGTACAAGCTCTTCGCCTCCCGCGTGAAGGCACCGATCCTGGCCAACATCACTGAATTTGGCGCGACGCCGCTGTACACCACCGAACAGTTGAAATCTGCCGATGTTTCCATCGTGCTGTACCCGCTCTCGGCCTTCCGCGCCATGAACAAGGCCGCCGAGAATGTCTACACCGCGATCCGTCGCGATGGCACTCAACAGAACGTGATCGACACCATGCAAACCCGCATGGAGCTCTACGATCGCATCGACTACCACACCTTCGAGCAGAAGCTCGACGCGCTGTTCGCCGCGAAAAAGTAAAGAACGCGCCTCCCTGAATAACTACAAAATTGGAGAACAACCATGGCTGAAGCAAAAGTATTGAGTGGCGCCGGCCTGCGTGGCCAGGTGGCCGGGCAGACCGCACTGTCCACCGTGGGCCAGGCCGGCGCCGGCTTGACCTATCGCGGCTACGACGTGCGTGAACTGGCCGCCGATGCGCAATTTGAAGAAGTCGCCTACCTGCTGCTGTACGGCGAATTGCCAACCAAAGCCGAACTGGCGGCCTACACCGCCAAACTCGGCAAGCTGCGCGACTTGCCGCAGGCGCTCAAAGAAGTGCTGGAACGCATCCCCGCCGACGCCCACCCGATGGACGTGATGCGCACCGGCTGCTCGTTCCTGGGCAATATCGAGCCCGAAAAAGACTTCAGCGTGCAGCGCGATGTCACCGACCGCCTGCTTGCCGCTTTCCCGGCGATCATGTGCTACTGGTATCGCTTCAGCCACGATGGCAAAAAGATTGACTGCGTGACCGACGAGCCGAGCATCGGCGGCCATTTCCTGCACCTGCTGCATGGCAAGAAGCCGAGCGAGTTGCACGAGAAGGTCATGAACGTGTCGCTGATCCTTTACGCCGAGCACGAGTTCAACGCCTCGACCTTCACCGCCCGTGTGTGTGCCTCGACCCTGTCCGACCTGTATTCCTGCGTCACCGCCGCCATCGGTTCGCTGCGCGGCCCGCTGCACGGCGGCGCCAACGAAGCCGCGATGGAAATGATCGAGCGTTTCGGCTCGGCCGAAGAAGCCGTCGAAGGCACCCTCGGCATGCTGGCGCGCAAAGACAAGATCATGGGCTTTGGCCACGCGATCTACAAAGACAGCGACCCGCGTAATGAAGTGATCAAGGGCTGGTCGAAAAAGCTCGCTGACGAAGTGGGCGACAAGGTGCTGTTCCCGGTCTCCGAAGCCATCGACAAGACCATGTGGGAGCAGAAGAAACTGTTCCCCAACGCCGACTTCTACCATGCCTCGGCGTACCACTTCATGGGCATCCCGACCAAGCTGTTCACGCCGATTTTCGTGTGCTCACGCCTGACAGGCTGGGCCGCGCATGTGTTCGAGCAGCGCGCCAACAACCGCATCATCCGTCCAAGCGCCGAGTACATCGGCGTTGAGCAGCGCAAGTTCGTGCCAATCGAACGTCGCTGAGTGAGGAGACCGACGAGCCCGGGATGGGTATGAGGTCAAATGTGAGAGGGGGCTCGCCCCCGATAGCAGTCTGTCAGTTGATACAGCTGGCACTGAGCAACCGCCATCGGGGGCAAGCCCCCTCCCACATGTTGATTACATTCCAATTCTGGATCTGCGCAGGTCTTCCTTTTGCAACTACCGTGACCGAGTCCTGACGATGAACACTGAATTTCGCAAACCGCTCCCTGGCAGCCGCCTGGATTTCTACGACGCCCGTGCGGCAGTCGATGCAATCGCCCCCGGCGCCTACGCCACTTTGCCGTACACCTCCCGCGTGCTCGCCGAGAACCTGGTGCGCCGTTGCGACCCGGCCACGCTCAATGCGTCCCTGAACCAACTGATCGAACGCAAGCGCGACCTCGACTTCCCCTGGTTCCCGGCGCGTGTGGTGTGCCACGACATCCTCGGCCAGACCGCCCTGGTCGACCTTGCCGGCCTGCGCGACGCCATCGCCCTGCAAGGCGGTGACCCGGCCCAGGTCAACCCGGTGGTGCCGACCCAGTTGATCGTCGACCACTCCCTGGCGGTCGAAGCCGGTGGTTTTGACCCGGATGCGTTCGAGAAAAACCGCGCCATCGAAGACCGTCGCAACGAAGACCGTTTTCACTTTATCGAGTGGACCAAAAAGGCCTTCAAGAACGTCGACGTGATCCCGCCGGGCAACGGCATCATGCACCAGATCAACCTGGAGAAAATGTCTCCGGTGATTCAGGTGCGTGACGGCGTGGCGTTCCCTGACACCTGCGTCGGCACCGACAGCCACACCCCGCATGTGGACGCCCTGGGCGTGATCGCCATCGGCGTTGGCGGCCTCGAAGCTGAAAGTGTGATGCTCGGTCGCGCGTCGTGGATGCGCCTGCCGGAAATCATCGGCGTCGAACTCACCGGCAAGCTGCTGCCGGGTATCACTGCCACCGACATGGTGCTGGCGCTAACCGAATTCCTGCGTAAGCAGAAAGTGGTGGGGGCGTGGCTGGAATTCTTCGGCGAAGGCGCCTCCAAGCTGACCCTGGGCGACCGCGCGACCATCTCCAACATGGCCCCGGAATACGGCGCCACCGCGGCGATGTTCTACATCGACCCGCAGACCATCGCCTACCTGAAACTCACCGGCCGCGAAGACGAACAAGTCACCCTGGTCGAGCAGTACGCGCGTCACACCGGCCTGTGGGCGGATGACTTGAAAGGCGCGCAATACGAGCGCGGCCTGACCTTCGACCTGTCCAGCGTGGTGCGCAACATGGCCGGCCCGAGCAACCCGCACGCGCGCGTGGCCACCAGCGACCTGGCGTCCAAGGGCATCTCCGGCCAGTGGGACGAAGTGCCGGGGCAAATGCCTGATGGTGCGGTGATCATCGCCGCTATCACCAGTTGCACCAACACCAGTAATCCGCGCAACGTGATCGCCGCCGGCCTGCTGGCGCGTAACGCCAACAAGCTTGGGCTGACGCGCAAGCCGTGGGTCAAATCCTCGCTGGCGCCCGGCTCGAAAACCGTGGCGATGTACCTGGACGAAGCGGGCTTGACCCACGAGTTGGAGCAGCTGGGTTTTGGTGTGGTGGCGTTTGCCTGCACCACCTGCAACGGCATGTCCGGCGCACTCGACCCGGTGATCCAGCAGGAAATCATCGACCGCGACCTGTACGCCACTGCCGTGTTGTCGGGCAACCGCAACTTCGACGGGCGCATTCACCCCTACGCCAAGCAAGCGTTCCTGGCCTCGCCGCCGCTGGTGGTGGCTTACGCGATTGCCGGCACCATCCGTTTCGACATTGAAAAGGACGTGCTGGGTCTCGACCCCAACGGCAAGGAAATCCGCCTTCAGGACATTTGGCCGAGCGATGAAGAAATCGACGCGGTGGTCAAGGCTTCGGTCAAGCCGGAGCAGTTCCGCGCGGTCTACATCCCGATGTTCGCGATCCACGAAGACACCGGCCCCAAAGTCGCGCCGCTGTACGACTGGCGCCCGCAAAGCACCTACATCCGCCGCCCGCCGTATTGGGAAGGCGCGCTGGCCGGTGCACGCCCACTCAAGGGCATGCGCCCGCTGGCGGTGCTGCCGGACAACATCACCACCGACCACCTGTCGCCGTCCAACGCGATCATGCTCGACAGCGCCGCGGGCGAGTACCTGGCGAAAATGGGCTTGCCGGAAGTCGACTTCAACTCCTACGCGACTCACCGCGGCGACCACTTGACCGCGCAACGCGCGACCTTTGCCAACCCGAAACTGTTCAACGAAATGGTCCAGGAAAACGGCAAGGTCAAGCAGGGTTCGCTGGCGCGTATCGAGCCGGAAGGCCAGGTCACGCGGATGTGGGAAGCCATTGAAACCTACATGGAGCGCAAACAGCCGCTGATCATCATTGCCGGCGCCGACTACGGCCAGGGTTCGTCCCGCGACTGGGCGGCCAAGGGCGTGCGCCTGGCCGGTGTGGAGGCGATTGCCGCCGAAGGCTTTGAGCGTATCCACCGCACCAACCTGGTGGGCATGGGCGTGTTGCCGCTGGAGTTTCTGCCGGGCACCGACCGCCACACCCTGAACATCGACGGCAGCGAAACCTATGACGTGGTCGGTCAACGCACCCCGCGTGCGCAGCTGACCCTGGTGATCAACCGCAAAAATGGCGAACGTGTCGAGGTGCCGGTGACGTGCCGCCTGGACACCGCCGAAGAAGTGTCGATCTACGAGGCGGGCGGCGTGTTGCAACGTTTTGCCCAGGACTTCCTGGAATCGGCGGCGACCGCCTGAGGGGTTAACCATGGCACACGCAGCGCAAATCAAGATTCCCGCCACCTACATGCGTGGCGGCACCAGCAAGGGCGTGTTTTTCAGCCTCAAGGACCTGCCCGAAGCCGCGCAGGTGCCGGGTGCCGCGCGCGACGCCTTGCTGTTGCGGGTGATCGGCAGCCCCGATCCCTACGAAAAGCAAATCGACGGCATGGGCGGCGCCACTTCGAGCACCAGCAAAACCGTGATCCTCGCCAAAAGCACCCGCGCCGATCACGACGTGGACTACTTGTTTGGCCAGGTCTCCATCGACAAGCCTTTTGTCGATTGGAGCGGCAACTGCGGCAACCTGTCGGCGGCGGTGGGTTCGTTCGCCATCAGCGCCGGGCTGGTCGACCCCGCCCGCGTGCCCCGCAACGGCGTGGCCGTGGTGCGTGTCTGGCAGGCCAATATCGGCAAGACCATCATCGCCCATGTGCCGATCACCGACGGCGCGGTGCAGGAAACCGGCGACTTCGAGCTCGACGGCGTGACCTTCCCGGCTGCCGAAGTGCAGCTGGAGTTCATGGACCCGGCGGCGGAAGAGGAGGGCGGCGGTGGCTCGATGTTCCCCACCGGCAAGCTCATCGACGACTTGGAGGTGCCCGGTGTCGGCACCTTCAAGGCGACACTGATCAATGCGGGCATTCCGACGATTTTCATCAACGCTGAAGACCTCGGCTACACCGGCACCGAGCTGCAAGGCGCGATCAACAGCGACCCCAAAGCCCTGGCGATGTTTGAGACCGTGCGGGCCTATGGCGCATTGCGCATGGGCCTGATCAAGCATCTTGACGAAGCCGCCCAGCGTCAGCACACGCCCAAGGTCGCCTTTGTGGCCAAGCCTTTGGACTACGTGGCGTCCAGCGGCAAGGCCATCAAGGCCGGTGATGTGGATTTGCTGGTGCGCGCCTTGTCGATGGGCAAGTTGCACCACGCCATGATGGGCACGGCGGCGGTGGCGATTGGCACGGCGGCGGCGATTTCCGGCACCTTGGTCAACCTCGCAGCCGGTGGTGTCGAACGTAATGCGGTGCGCTTCGGGCATCCGTCCGGCACCTTGCGTGTGGGCGCGGAGGCGACCCAGGTGAACGGCGAATGGGTGGTTAAGAAAGCCATCATGAGCCGCAGCGCGCGGGTATTGATGGAAGGTTTCGTACGCGTGCCCGGCGACGCCTTTTAATAGCCAGCACCGAACCCATGTGGGAGCGGGCTTGTGTGGGAGCGGGCTTGCTCGCGAAGACGGTGTGTCAGCTACACATAAGTTGACGGGCCCACTGCATTCGCGAGCAAGCCCGCTCCCACAAAAGCCTAAGCGCTACCCAACACTTATAAGCAGGCAATCAGACCTGCCAACACATGATCAACCCTGACCCTGAGGATGGAACAACCCCCTAACTGTGTGGAGAACTGCCATGAGCGCCAACGTCGACCAGAACAACCGCCCCGACTACGACCAAGTCCTGCAGGACATCGCCGATTATGTCCTCGATTACCGCATCGACTCCCAGGCCGCACTGGACACCGCCCGCAACTGCCTGATGGATACCCTCGGCTGTGGCCTGCTGGCCCTGCGTTTTCCCGAGTGCACCAAGCACCTGGGGCCACTCGTCGAGGGCACCGTCGTGCCGTTCGGTGCGCGCGTGCCGGGCACTTCGTTGCGTCTGGACCCGGTCAAAGCCGCCTGGGACATCGGCTGCATCGTGCGTTGGCTCGACTACAACGACACCTGGCTCGCCGCCGAGTGGGGCCACCCTTCGGATAACCTCGGCGGCATCCTCGCCGTGGCCGACCACCTGTCGCAAAAGCGCGTGGCCAATGGCGACGCACCGCTGACCGTGCGCGCGGTGCTGGAAGCGATGATCATGGCCCACGAAATCCAGGGCGTGATCGCCCTGGAAAACTCCTTCAACCGTGTCGGCCTCGACCACGTGCTGCTGGTGAAAGTCGCCTCCACGGCGGTCTCCGCCAAGCTGATGGGCGCCAACCGCGAGCAGTTGCTTGCAGCGTTGTCCCATGCATTTGTCGACGGCCAGGCACTGCGCACTTACCGCCATGCACCCAATGCGGGCTCGCGCAAATCCTGGGCGGCTGGCGATGCGTCGAGCCGTGGCGTGCGCCTGGCCGATATCGCCTTGCGCGGCGAGATGGGCATTCCGGGTGTGTTGAGTGCGCCGCAGTGGGGGTTCTATGACGTGCTGTTCAGTCACACCAACAACGATCTGGCGCTCAAGCCTGAGGACAAGCGCGCGTTCAGCCTGTCGCAGCCCTACGGCACTTATGTGATGGAAAACGTCCTGTTCAAGATCAGCTTCCCGGCCGAATTCCATGCGCAAACCGCCTGCGAAGCCGCAGTGGCCTTGCACCCGCAGGTCAAAGCTCGCCTGCATGAAATCGAGCGCATCGTGATCACCACCCATGAGTCGGCGATTCGTATCATCTCCAAGGTCGGCCCGTTGGCCAACGCCGCCGACCGCGACCACTGCCTGCAATACATGACCGCGGTGCCGCTGGCCTTCGGCAATCTGGTGGCCGAGCAGTACGAGGACGCGTTTCACGCGGCCCACCCGATCATCGATGAGCTGCGCCAGAAGATGGTGATCGTCGAAGACCCACGCTACAGCCGCGAATACCTGGAGGCCGACAAGCGCTCCATCGCCAACGCGGTGCAGGTGTTTTTCAAGGATGGTTCCAGCACCGAGCAGGTGGCGGTGGAGTACCCGATTGGCCATCGTCGGCGCCGGATGGATGGCATTCCATTGCTGGAGGACAAGTTCAAGGCCAACCTGGCGACCCGGTTTACCGCGCAGCGCAGTGCCGAGATTTTTGCCCTGTGCAAGGATCAGGCGAAGCTTGAGGCCACGCCAGTGAATCGGTTTGTGGACCTGTTTGTGATCTGAACACCACCACAACACTCACTGTGTAAACCCAATCAATGTGGGAGCTGGCTTGCCTGCGATAGCATCACCTCGGTGTATCTGAAAGACCGAATTGCCTGCATCGCAGGCAAGCCAGCTCCCACATTTGCCCTGTGTGCTCAATAAAAAGTGTTCGGCTTACATACTGCCTTCCACATCATCCAGGCTGAAGGTCTCGGTATGGTCGTCATAGGAGAAAATCTCCGCATACCGACCCCACGCCACCACGCTTTCCAGGGTTTTTTGCACAAAGGCTTCGGTCATCGAGTCCTCCAGTTCCTGCTCGAAGCGCACCCGTGGCGCGCGGTGCCCGCTGCGCTCAAGCAATACCTGATGAATGCGCGCGGCCAATGGCACGTGCCGGATCAAATGCTCGGCGAACAGGGTTTTGCGTTCCTGGGTGCCGTAGTCGGCGAACAGTTTGCCGGCGTCGGTGAGGGTGATGTCGGCGCCCTTGAGTTCGGCGAAACCCAAATGCTCGAGCATCTCGGCCACCGGGAATAAATCGTCCACTTCCAGCAGGCGGCGCTCGGCCACCGTGGGCAAACCTGCGTGGCCGTTGTAAGGCTCGGCGGCCAGGGTTTCGATCAGGCCGGCCATCAGGTTGGTCGACACTTCCGGCAGCAGGCTGCCCATTTTCAGCTCGGGGATGCCTTTGGCATCGGCGCTGCGCCGGTCGGTCATCAAGGCATAAATGTCGTCGACCATTTGCCGAAAGGTCGGGTCCAGGCGGTTGCGCGGGTGCGCGAATGGCACCTTGATTTCGGCGACCACACGGCCAGGGTTGGACGACAACACCAGGATGCGGTCGCACATCAGCACCGCCTCTTCGATGTTGTGGGTCACGATCAGGATCGATTTGATCGGCAGTTGCTTGCCGCTCCACAAGTCCAGCAAGTCGGTGCGCAGGGTTTCGGCGGTGAGCACGTCGAGGGCCGAGAAGGGTTCGTCCATCAGCAGCAGCGTCGGGTTGACCACCAGGCCACGGGCAAAACCCACGCGCTGGCGCATGCCGCCGGACAACTCGCGCGGGTAGGCGTTTTCAAACCCGTCCAGGCCGATCAGGTCGATGGCAGCCAGGGCACGGCGGCGGCTTTCCTTGCGCTCGACTTGCAAGGCTTGCAGGCCGGCTTCCACGTTTTCCAGCACGGTCAGCCAGGGGAACAGCGCAAAGGTCTGGAACACCATGGCCACGCCTTCGGCCGGGCCGTTGAGCGGGGCGCCGTTGTAGCGCACTTCGCCCGACGACGGCTGAATCAGCCCGGCGATGATGCGCAGCAAGGTGGACTTGCCCGAGCCGGAGCGGCCGAGCATGCCGACGATCTCGCCTTCGTGCAGGCTCAAGTCCACGCCGCTGAGCACTTGCAGCTCGTCTTTGCCCTTGCCGAAAACCCGGTTGACGTTTTTCAGCGAGTAGATTTGCGGGGTATCAGCAGCGTGTTCGGTATTGGTATTCATCACAGCGAATCCCGTCAATTCAAGCGAAGTTTGTTTTCAGCCAGGGCGTACATCGGCCGCCAGACTGCGCGGTTGAAGGCCACCACAAAGATCGACATCACCACCACGCCCAGGGCGATTTTCGGGAAGTCGCCGGCGGCGGTGGTCTGTGCAATGTAGGCGCCCAGCCCGTGGGCGACCACGTTGTCCTGGCCCCAGGACACGTACTCGGAAACGATACTGGCGTTCCACGCGCCGCCCGAAGCGGTAATGGCGCCGGTAACGTAATAGGGGAAGATTCCCGGCAGCATCACCTTGCGCCACCACAACCAGCCGCGGATGCGGAAGTTGGCGGCAGCTTCCTTGAAGTCATTGGGAAACGCGCTGGCCCCGGCGATCACGTTAAACAGGATGTACCACTGGGTACCCAGCACGATCAGCGGGCTCAGCCAGATGTCCGGGTTGAGCTTGTAGTGCAGGATCACGATGACGAATACCGGGAACAACAGGTTCGCCGGAAAGGCGGCGAGGAACTGCGCCAGGGGCTGGATTTTCTCCGCAAGGCGGGGGCGCAGGCCGATCATCACGCCCAGCGGCACCCAGATGAGTGATGCGATCAGGATCAGCCCGGTTACCCGCAGCAGCGTGATCAGGCCCAGCAGGAACACATGGCCGACCTCGGCAAAGGTCACTTCGGTGCCGACGTACTGCACGATGTGATACAGCGCATAAGCGGCCAGCAGCGCTATGAGTGTGCCCCACACCCAATCGATCACTTTTGAGGCCTTCGGTGTTTCTGCCGGCAACGCCTTGAGCGCACTGCCCGCGAGGCTGAAACGCTTGTTACCGATTCGGCTGATGGCACGGGTGATCGGGCGCAGGATGCGCTGAACCACGCGCGTGCGCTGGATCAGGTTCAACAGCCAGGATTGCGGCGCGGCGCCCTGAGAGGCCGTGGTCTCCATGCGAAACTTGTCGGCCCAGGCCACCAGCGGACGGAACAGGAACTGGTCATACATCAGGATGACCACAATCATCGCCAGGATCACGTAACCCACGGCGTGCAGGTCTTTCTGGGCAATGGCCAGGGCCAGGTAAGAACCCACGCCCGGCAGGGTGATGGTCTTGTCGCCGACGGTAATGGCTTCGGAGGCGACCACAAAAAACCAGCCGCCGGACATGCTCATCATCATGTTCCACACCAGCCCGGGCATGGCGAAGGGCACGTCGAGCTTCCAGAACTTCTGCCAGCCGGAGAGCCGCAGGTTGGTCGACACTTCGACCAGGTCGTGGGGCAGCATGCGCAGCGACTGGTAGAAGCTGAACGTCATGTTCCAGGCCTGGCTGGTGAAGATCGCAAAGATCGCGGCGAACTCGGCGCCCAGCACACGCCCGGGAAACAGCAACAGGAAAAACGTCACGGTAAAAGAGATATAGCCGAGCACCGGCACCGATTGCAGGATGTCGAGCACCGGCACCAGCAGTTTCTCGGCACGCCGGCTTTTGGCGGCCAGGGTGCCGTACAACAGGGTGAAGACCAGTGCGGCGACCATCGCCGCGAGCATGCGCAGGGTGGTGCGCATCGCGTATTCCGGCAGGTTGGCCGGGTCCAGAGAGATGACTTCACTTTGCAACGTGGCGATTGGTGCCCAGGTTTCCCGCGCCGTAATGGAGAAAAACAATAAAAAGCCGATCACCAAAGGCAAGGCGACCAAATCCCAGCGATTGGGTAGCAAGCGCAGCGTGGACGCCGGTAAATAGTGACGAAACACTCTGTTCATAGGCAGTCAGTCCTGCAGCGTTCAGGGGCGTGATGGGAGTGAGCTTAGCTGCTGCACGAATGACCCACCGAGAAGGGCAGGCGCTGTTTTCGTGAGTCAGGGGCAACGAGGCGTTGCAGGCGGGATTGTACGTTTCTGAATGTTACAAGCACATAAATTTGCTGTCAGTTTCCTGTACGAACTGCGGCTTATGTGTTGGTGCGCCGGGCGTCCGCCCCTGACACAAGCGCAAGACACCGCTGTTTTTGCCTGAGATACAAATAGCCACTTACCCGCCATACGGTTCCGGAACCCTCTTTCAGAGAAACGCCAATCAGGTAACCAGACGGCGTGCGAACGCAGGCCTTCAAATCGGCAATCACGACTTCACTACCTGAATCTGGGAAGGTCCCTATGACTAGCGTAAATACTCGGCCAGCACCCTACACGGTTGGCTATGAACAGCCTCAAAAGCCGTCGCCCATCAGCTACCAGGACAGCGTCCGCGCTTCCGAACGAGCCAGTACCCAGCCCGATTCGGCGCCGCTGCGTCCTGCGATGACGCCCGAGCAGCGCGGCCAGTTCTCAAGCCACAGCGCGATCGTGAACGCGCCACCGTCACAGGGCTCGGAGGCGACGGACTCGCTGGCAGAACTGACGCAAAAAAATATGGCGCTTCGTGCCAAGTTCCAGGGGTTTGCCGCTGAGGTTGGGCCACAGATCCAGAGCCTCCAACAGCAAGTCGTCGACCTGACTCAGCAACTCAATACACCCCGTGAAGCCACTCAACCCTCCTCGAATCAGCCTGAGGCTACGCCGCAGAACCGTTCTGCAGGTGAGCAGCACACTGCGCCGTCGCAGGCTTCGCCGGTTACACCGAATCCATCGGGGACTGAGCCGGGCCAGGCTCAAAGTCTTGAAGCGTTGAACCGTGAGAGCCAAGCGTTTCGCCAGGAAGTGTTAGCGTTTTTCGGGGAGCTCAAGACGGTGATTCAGCAACTGCAAGAGCAAATCCAGGGCTTGGCTCAACGCATTGACGCGATTGGCACGCCTCAGAACGCGGTGCCTTCTGAGCCGGAAAATTCTGCTCCTGGTCCGTCACCCGACGCAGCGGCCCCCGCGAATGACCCAACGTCGGCCCCGAGCGATGAGCCAGAAGCGACTGCTGCGCGTGGCGTTGAAGCACTCATGAGTGAAAACGCACAGCTGCAGGCCGGGCTTGATCAAATGGAAGCACAGTTCAAGGCGGTGATTGCGCAGCTTCAAGCGCAGATCGAGACCTTGAGCAAGAAAATCAGCGAGCAAAAGCAATAAGGGCTGCACCGCGTCGGCCTTGTATGGGGGCACCCCATACGGGCCGCGTCAGGGTTGACCTATCCCTCGAACCGCAGGATCACCCGGCGGTTGTGCTTGCTCTTCTTCTCGATTTTCTCGCAGAACACCCGGCCGATTTCCTCGGTGTTGATCACATGGGTGCCACCGCATGGCTGGATATCGATGCCGGCGATTTCAATTACCCTCACCGAACCCTGGATCACCGGCGGCGCTACTGCCTGGGTACGGGTGATCTGCAGCAGGGTTGAGTACTCCGAGGCGGGCATCGACAGGGTTTTCACCACGTGGGCCTGCTCGATCAGGGCGTTGAGGTCGCGGGTGATGCTGTCTTTATCGAGGGTCATTTCCGGCAAGTCGAAATCCAGCCGGCCTTTGTCTGCGCCGATGCTGCAACCGGTGACTGGGGCATCAATGATCGAGCACAGCAAATGCAGGCAGGTGTGCATCTTCATATGCTGGTAGCGGCGCTCCCAGTCCAGACCCGCGTCTACCTGCACCCCGGCAATCAACTGCGGCGGGCACTCTTGGACTTGGTGCCAGATGATCGAACGCAGCACCGGGTCGCGTACGGTGCCGATCACCTCGACGCGCGTGCCATCGGCCAGTGTCAGGTGCCCGGTGTCGCCCGGCTGGCCGCCGCCGGTGGGGTAGAACAGCGTGTGCTCCAGGGCAATGCCGTGTTCGCTGACCGCAATTACCCGCGCGCTGAAGGCATTCTGGTAGGGCGCGCTGTCGAACAGCGCCAGGGTTTCCATGGTGTGCACAGACATGTTCAACCTCCGACAATCAGTGGGCTGGCTTGCAACAGGTGACGCACCATCGCACTCAAGCCAGGGGGGGAGAGCAGGGTGATTTCAAATTCCGGCCCGCAGATTTTCAGGTTCAGCGGCAAGCGTGGCAGCTGCTCGCCGACATCGAGGCGGCGCAGGCGAAACTGCAGGTGATGACGCTCTTTCACCGTAGGCTCCAGCATCAGCCCCTGCAACGGGTGAAAGTCGGCGTCGAGCACCGTGACCTTGTGGCTGGCATTCACTTCGCCGACCACGTGCAAACGCTCGTCCAGGGCGAAAGCTCCGAGGTAGTTGCTGTGGTCTGACTCATCCTTTTTCTGCAGTTGAACCTGATTGACCACCTTGACCTTGGTACCGGCAGGCACGTCCTGGGTGATGACACACGAAGGGCTGATAAACACGTTGTCGCCGATCAGCACATACCCCAACACGCGGGCGCCGGCGCCGACCTCGACGTTGTTGCCCAGGCGCGGGTGGCGTTTGCCATCCGGGTTGTTGGCGATCCCGCGGGCGCCCAGTGTCACGCCACAGAGGATGTAGCAGTCGTTGCCGATCTCGCAGGTTTCGCCGATCACTGTGCCGTAACCGTGGTCCAGCACGAAGCGCCGGCCTATGCGCGCAGCGGGATGGATTTCGGCTCCAGAGAGGATTTTGCCCTGGTTGCTGAGCTTCAGAGCCATGCGCGAAAACTCGCCATTGGTTTGATCGGGGAAATGCCATACCAGGTGCGCAAGGCGGTAAAACAGCACGGCCTTGAACGAGGCATAGGATTCCAGAATCAACTCGCCGCGCCCGCGTGACGCCGGGTCGCGATAGGCATAGGCGATCAGGTCTTCGGCCACCGCCTGGGCGGCGTTCTGGATCAGCGGCGCCAGGTGCGGTTCCAGCTGCTTGATCTGCGCAGGCGTCAGGGTCTTGATGAGGTGGGTGAGCAACTCATCGTGCAGCTGTTGCATGTCGATAAAGCCCCCCATGGAGGCACCCCCGCGTTCTGGATGGTTGGGAAACCGGTTATTCGAAACTGGGCAGGTAGCTGTCAGCATTGTCGTAGACCATGGTCAACACCACCGTTTCGGGCGGCAGTTCGGGGGCGAGTTGGGCGATGGCGACCATGTTGGCGGCCGAGGACAAGCCCAGGCTGATGGCGTCGGTGCGCATGATGCGTTTGATCATGTCCATGCATGCCTGGTGCGACACCTTGAGCATCCCGTCGATCACGTCCAGGTTGAGAATGCTCGGGATCAAGCCAATCGACAGGCCCTGGATATGGTGCGGCGCGTGCTGGTTTTTCAGCAGGTCGCATTCCTCCGGTTCTACGCCCATGACCCGCAGTGCAGGCCAGGCGGCCTTGAGCGTTTCGCCGATGCCCGTGAGGTGGCCGCCGGTGCCGATGCCGCTGACGAAATAATCCACGCGCCGTTCACCGAACGCGCGGAGGATTTCCGGTGCGGTGGTGTCGCGGTGGGTTTGCGGATTGGCGCCGTTACGCTGCTGGTTGAGCATCACGTAGCTGGGGTTTTCGAGCTGCAGTTCCATGCACTTTTCGCCGTGGGAGTTGTTCCCCAGGCGGCTGTTCGACAGCACCACCTTGGCACCGTACAGGCGCAGCAGTTTCTGCTTTTCGGGGCTGTAGTTGTCCGGGATCACCAGCACCACTTTGTAACCCAACACGTTGCCGGCCATCACCAGTCCAATGCCGGTGTTGCCGCCGCTGGGCTCGATGATGGTCTGCCCGGAATCACGCATCAGCACGCCGCGGCGCTCGGCGTCGAGGATCATGCCCAGCGCGATGCGTGCCTTGTGGCTGCCACCTGGGTTGAGGGATTCCAGCTTGGCGTAGACCTCGATGCCAAGGTCTTCGGAAAACTGCGCCAGACGCACGATCGGTGTGTGGCCGATCACGTCAAGAATCGAGTTATGCAACATCGCTCAGCCCCCGGATCAGTACAAAGGCATGTCGGGTTCGACGTCGCGAACCCAGTGTTTCATGCCGCCCTGCAGGACTTTGGTGTTGGCGAAACCGGCGGCCAGCAAGGTGCTGGCGGCTTGCTCGGCGCGGGAGCCGGCGTAGCAGATCAGGTAATGGGTATTGTCGCGGCTGAGGCTGTGCAGTTGCTCATCCAGTTCGGCCAGGGGGATATGCACCACGCCCGGCAGTTTGCACACCTCCAGCTCAGTGGCGTCACGCACGTCCAGCAGCACATCGGCGCTGCGCTGGTGTTCAAGCACTTGCTTGAGTACTCGCGGCTTGATGTAGCGTTCTTCGGCCAGGGACGGTTGGCTGGGCACGGCATCGGCGCACACTGTCGGCGCCACCGGTTCGCTGCGACGCAGCGCCGAGCAGCATTGGCAGTCGGCGCGGCGCTTGAAGCGGATTTCGCTGAATTTCATCGCCAGCGCATCGAAGCGCATCAACCGACCGGACAGCGGCTCGCCGATGCCGATCAGCAATTTGATGGCCTCGGTGGCTTGAATCATGCCAACCACACCCGGCAATACGCCGATTACGCCGCCGGCGCTGCAGTTGGGTGCCAGCTCGGCAGGCGGTGCTGAGGGGAACAGGCAGCGGTAGCACGGCCCACCTTTATAGTTGAGCACACTGATCTGCCCGTCGAAGCGGTAGATGGCGCCGTAGACCAGAGGTTTACCCAGCTGCACGCAGGCGTCGTTGACCAGGTAACGCGTGTCGAAATTATCGGTGCCATCGATCACCAAGTCGTAGGCGCCCACCAGTTCCAGGGCGTTGTCGGCGTTGAGGGCAGTGTTGTGCGCGTTGATCTGGATGTGCCGGTTCAGATCCTGCAGGCGCTGTTTGGCCGACTCGACCTTGGGCATGCCCAGTGTGCTGTTGCCGTGAACGATCTGGCGTTGCAGGTTGCTGCTTTCCACCACATCGAAGTCCACCAGGCCCAGGGTGCCAATGCCGGCCGCCGCCAGGTACAGGCTGATGGGCGAGCCGAGACCGCCGGTGCCGATGATCAATACCTTGGCCTTTTTCAGGTTCAACTGACCTTCGCGCCCGACGCCTGGCAGAGTGATATGGCGCACGTAGCGCTGCACTTCTTCGTTGCTTAAAGCCTCGACGTCCATGCCGCCGGAGGTGGCGAGCAGCACTTCGATTCTGGCTTTTTCCGGCAAGGGCTCGTCGGCGTCGATCAGTTCTTCCTCGGCCGTGAACAGGAAGTGTTCCTTGAGCTGATTGTTCTTCTCGTGAAACAGGTGCGGGCGCAGCTGCGGGTGGCTGCTGCAGAGGTTTTCAATGACTTCGCGCAATGTCGATCCGGTGCCCTCGAGGGTCGATTCCGGCAGCTTGGCCACGCGAACCAGAATGTCGGGGAAAGAGACAGCGTTCATGGACAACTCCGTGTGCAGGTCGTTGAAGGGTTGAGGGGCGAAATGCTTGCCGTCCCAGGCAAACAGCTTTGAGCCCAGGGCCTTGCCCTGGCGTACGTCCACCACCAGGTAGCTCACGGGGTAGATCGGCTCACCCAGGAACAGTGCCTTGTCCTGGTCTTCGTCACTGAAGTAGGCGCCGACATCCGGGTGCGAGTGATAGATCACCACCACCGGGTTATCACTGCGCAACGCCTTGTTCATCAGCAGGGTGTCGGCTACCGAGAAGGTGTAGCCGTTGGCCGCGCTGCGCGCGTACATCTGGGGGTTCTTGCGGTGTAATTCGTTCTGGATATTGCTGCCCAGGTACACGCTGCCGTCGGCGAAGACAAAACCACAGCATTCCTCTGGGTAGCTGCGGCTGGCGTGGGCATAGATCTGCTCCAGGGCGTTGGGGCGGAGGACGTCCATGTTGCTCTCGCGTTGCTGATAGGGGTGGGTCAGGAGGCTCAATTTTTCTTGGCCAGGAGTTTTTCGACAGGCAGCTTGGTGATCGCGAAACCAGCCAGCAGGATGGCGGAGTACAGCATCAGGTCGCGGGAAATTTCCACGCCTTCGTACCAGGCGCCGATGATCACCGCGAATACCGGGAAGATGATGAACACGAACGACAGAATGATCGGACTCAAGCGCTTGAGCAGCATGAAATACACGATAAACCCGCCCACCGACGCCACCAGCCCCAGGTAGAACAGCGCGCTCCAGGAACGCAGCGTGATGGTTTCGAAGGTGGGTGTTTCAAACCACAGGCCGGCCACAAACAGCATCAACCCGGCAATGCCGATGGGCAGCGTGTTGTAGGTGATGACGCTGATGGCGCTGCCTTTTTGCTTGGTAATGACGTAGCACAAGGCATGCATGATCGCGGCGGTCAGAATTGCCAGCACTCCGAAGAACTCGGCATGGTCCAGGTGCAGGCCCTGGCTCTTGATGATCATGTAGAGGCTGCCGAAACCGATGCCGATGCCGACCACCTGGGAAAAATAGATGCGTTCGCGCAGAAACAGCGCGGAGAAAATCAGGATAAACACCGGCATGCAGCTGAACAGCAGCGCGGTGAGGCCGGAAGAGACATGCATCTCGCCGTAGTTGAGCAGGTAATAGGGAACGCTGAAGTAGGACAGTGTCACGAATACGAAGAACCAGCGGCTTTCGCGCGGGAACAGGATGGGCTCACGGCGCACCAGGGCGAAACACAGGAACAGCGGGAAGGCGATCAGGAAGCGCAGGCCCGCCGATGTCAGCGGTGGCACGCTCTCGACAGCGATCTTGATCCCCAGCCACGTAGTGCCCCAACTCAGGCACACGATAAGAAACATCACGCTGGTTACCAGGCCGGCCAACCACTGTTTCTGAGTTTTTGTTTTTGTTGTGTTTTCAAGAACGGCGGACATTGGCATCGTTTATTGCTTCCCTGAGCCGGAATTGAACTCTATATTGACTGTGTATTAAGTTGTTTCATTCGGTGATTGAACCCGTAAAAGCACACTATTAGGGCGAATGATGGCTGTCAAAACAAATATTGACATGGTGTCAATTATGCGTGAGGGGTTGTCCAGCGGTCAGGGCGTGAAGTACAAGCGCCTGTCCGATGTGATGGAACGGGGCATCCTTGAAGGCTTGATTGAACCCGGACGAAAACTGCCGCCCCATCGGGTGCTTTCCGACAATCTGGGTGTAACCATCGGCACTATCAGCCGAGCCTACGGCGAACTGGAACGCCTCGGGTTGGTGGTGGCGCGGGTGGGTGACGGCACTTTCGTGCGCAAGCGTGGGATGGAGCGCCAGCGTGATGAAGGTTTTCGCAACGTCAGCGAGGAGCCGCGCCATTACTTCGACATGAGCCGTAACATGCATATTCCTGGTCAGGAGACGGTGTTTCTGGCCCAGAGCTTCCAAACCTTGTCGACCAACGCCAAGTTCCTCCAGGACATCAGCGCCTACACCCCGGATGCCGGTTTGCCGCGCTACCGTGAGGCCGGGGCGCAGTGGCTGGTGCAGCGTGATTTTCACCCGATTCCCGAGCAGGTCATCTGCGTCAATGGCGGCCAGCATGGCCTGCTGTGCGCGATGATGGCATTGCTGCGGGCGGGCGATACGGTGGTCACCGAACAGCTGACCTATCCCGGGCTGATCACGGCCGCGCGCATGCTCGGCGTGCGGCTGATCGGCCTGGAGATGGACGAAGAAGGCGTGTTGCCGGGCGCGCTGGATGAAGTCTGTCGTAATCACCGGGTTTCGGCGTTGTACTGCACGCCCACCATCCAGAACCCGACCACGGCGGTGTTGTCGGTCGCGCGCCGGGAAGCGTTGGTCAAAGTGTGTCGCGAGCACAATCTGCTGATTCTTGAAGACGAAGCCCACGGCGTATTGGTAGAAGATCGGCCGCCGCCCCTCAGCCATTTCGCGCCTGAACGTACGATTTTGATCAGTAGCCTGAGCAAAGCGGTGTCCGCGGGGTTGCGGGTGGGCTACGTGCATGCGCCACCGGCGCTGGTCAGTCGTATTTCGGCGGCCTTGCGCTCGACCTGCTGGATGGCCACGCCAGTGACTCTGGAACTGGCGACCCAGTGGATCGAAAACGGCACGGCGGAATACCTGCTACGTCAGCAGATCAACGAGATCAGCCGCCGCAAAGCCCTGGTGCGCGACCTGCTGACCGGCCTGGAGTACCGCACCCACCTCAACAGCCCGCATTTTTGGATTGAAGTGCCGGAGCCCTGGCGCGCGTCGGAAATCGAGGCGGAACTTAAGCAGAATAATTACCTGATCGCCACGGCCGAAGCCTTTGCGGTAGGGCAAACGGCGGTGCCGCAGTTTATTCGGGCGAGTATCTGTAATACGTCGGGTGACGATCAGTTGTTGCGGGCTGGGTTCGATGCGCTGGCGACGGCGTTGGGGCAGGGTGGTGGCAGGTTTCACCTGTAGGCAGGTTTACCGCGTTATCGTTCATCGCAAGCCAGCCAGCTCCCACATTTGAATGCATTCCAGTGTTGGAACTCGGTCAAATGTGGGCCGCGGGCTTGCCCGCGAAGGCGTCAGTTCAGACAGTGCAGTTATTTGAACCTGCGCTCTACACCCTTCTCCACCAAAATCTTCGCCGAAATCTCTTCCACCGAAAAATGCGTGGAATTGATGTGCGCAATATTCTCGCGACGGAACAGATTTTCCACCTCGCGCACTTCGAACTCGCACTGTGCGTAGCTGGAGTAGCGGCTATTGGGCTTGCGTTCGTTACGAATCGCCGTGAGGCGGTCCGGGTCAATGGTCAGGCCGAACAGCTTGTGCTGGTGCGCGCGCAGGGCGGCCGGCAGCGTCAGGTGCTCCATGTCGTCTTCGGTCAGCGGGTAATTGGCGGCGCGGATACCGAACTGCATGGCCATGTACAGGCATGTTGGGGTTTTGCCGCAGCGGGAAACGCCCACCAGGATCAAATCGGCCTTGTCATAGTAATGAGTGCGAGCGCCGTCATCGTTGTCGAGGGCAAAGTTGACCGCCTCGATACGCTCCATATAGTTGGAGTTGTGGCCAATGGAATGGGACTTTCCTACTGAGTAGGAGGAGTGTTCACTCAACTCCTGTTCCAGTGGCGCCAGGAACGTGGAGAAGATGTCGATCATGAAACCATTGGAGGTGGCGAGGATCTCACGGATGTCTTGATTGACGATGGTGTCGAAAATGATCGGCCGAAAACCGTCTTTTTCAGCCGCCAGATTGATTTGTTGTACCATGGCTCGCGCTTTATCCACGCTGTCGATATAGGGCCGCGTGAATTTGGCGAAGGTAATGTTTTCGAACTGCGCGAGCAGGCTCTGACCCAATGTTTCGGCTGTGATGCCGGTGCCGTCGGAGATAAAGAAAGCAGATCGTTTCATTTGAGCCCTGGGCCTTAAGCTGATGGCGAATCTTGGATATGATAGGCGCGATTTTGCCGTCCCGCAGTGGGCCGCATTCTCACTTATTTTCCAGGTCCAGGCCACAAGCGCTGGCGTTTGCTCCTACTGAGCCGCTGGCGTCCTGAGCTTTTCCAACACAGAAAGTGGAGAGATCACCTTGGTAGAGTACGTAGTTTCCCTCGATAAGCTCGGCGTCCATGATGTAGAGCATGTGGGGGGCAAGAACGCATCCCTCGGCGAGATGATCAGTAATCTTGCAGGCGCTGGTGTCTCGGTGCCCGGTGGTTTCGCCACCACGGCCCAGGCTTACCGCGACTTCCTCGAGCTGAGCGGCCTCAACGCCCAGATCCACGCCGCGCTGGACGCCCTGGACGTCGATGACGTCAACGCCCTGGCCAAGACCGGTGCCCAGATCCGTCAATGGATCATGGACGCCGAGTTCCCCGAGAAGCTCAACGAAGAAATCCGCACCGCCTTCGCTACATTGTCGGCCGGCAACCCGGACATGGCCGTTGCCGTGCGCTCCTCGGCCACCGCCGAAGACTTGCCGGATGCCTCCTTTGCCGGTCAGCAGGAAACCTTCCTGAATATCCGCGGCGTCGAAAACGTCATCCGCGCCGCCAAGGAAGTGTTCGCCTCGCTGTTCAACGACCGCGCCATTTCCTACCGCGTACACCAAGGTTTCGACCACAAGCTGGTGGCTTTGTCTGCCGGCGTGCAGCGCATGGTGCGTTCGGAAACTGGCACTGCCGGCGTGATGTTTACCCTGGACACCGAATCCGGTTTCCGTGACGTGGTGTTCATCACCGGCGCCTACGGCCTGGGCGAAACCGTCGTGCAGGGCGCGGTCAACCCGGACGAATTCTACGTACACAAACACACGCTTGAGGCCGGTCGCCCGGCGATCCTGCGCCGCAACCTGGGCAGCAAGGCCATCAAGATGATCTACGGCGACGAGGCCAAGGCCGGTCGCTCGGTAAAAACCGTTGAAGTCGACAAGGCCGAGCGCGCGCGTTTCTGCCTGACCGACGCTGAGGTCAGCGAGTTGGCCAAGCAAGCGATGATCATCGAAAAGCACTACAAGTGCCCGATGGACATCGAGTGGGCCAAGGACGGTGATGACGGCAAGCTGTACATCGTGCAGGCGCGTCCTGAAACCGTGAAAAGCCGCACTTCCGCCAACGTCATGGAACGCTACCTGCTGAAAGAAACCGGCACCGTGCTGGTGGAAGGCCGTGCCATCGGCCAGCGCATCGGCGCCGGCAAGGTGCGGATCATCAAGGACGTGTCCGAGATGGACAAAGTCCAGCCGGGCGACGTGCTGGTGTCCGACATGACTGACCCGGACTGGGAACCGGTGATGAAACGCGCCAGCGCCATCGTCACCAACCGGGGCGGGCGTACCTGCCACGCGGCGATCATTGCGCGTGAGCTGGGCATTCCTGCGGTGGTGGGCTGCGGCAACGCGACCCAACTGTTGAAAGACGGCCAGGGCGTGACCGTATCCTGCGCTGAAGGCGACACCGGTTTCATCTTTGAAGGTGAGCTGGGCTTCGACATCAAGCAAAACTCCATCGATGCCATGCCGGATCTGCCGTTCAAGATCATGATGAACGTCGGCAACCCGGACCGCGCCTTTGATTTCGCGCAGTTGCCGAACGCCGGTGTGGGCCTGGCCCGCCTGGAATTCATCATCAACCGCATGATCGGTGTGCACCCCAAGGCCCTGCTGAACTATGACGGGCTGCCGCTGGACATCAAGGAAAGCGTCGACAAGCGCATCGCTGGCTACAACGACCCGGTGGGCTTCTACGTCGAGAAACTGGTCGAAGGCATCAGCACCCTGGCGGCGGCGTTCTACCCGAAAAAGGTCATCGTGCGGCTGTCGGACTTCAAGTCCAACGAATACGCCAACCTGATCGGCGGCAAGCTCTACGAGCCGGAAGAAGAAAACCCGATGCTGGGCTTCCGTGGCGCCTCGCGTTACATCAGCGAGGCCTTCCGCGACTGCTTCGAGCTTGAGTGCCGTGCTCTCAAGCGCGTGCGCAATGAGATGGGCCTGACCAACGTCGAGATCATGGTGCCGTTCGTGCGTACCTTGGGCGAGGCGAGCCAAGTGGTCGACCTGCTCGCAGAAAACGGCCTGAGCCGTGGTGAAAACGGCCTGCGCGTCATCATGATGTGCGAGCTGCCGTCCAACGCCATTTTGGCCGAAGAGTTCCTGGAGTTCTTCGACGGTTTCTCCATTGGTTCCAACGACCTGACTCAGCTGACCCTGGGCCTGGACCGTGACTCGGGGATCATTGCCCACCTGTTCGATGAGCGTAACCCTGCGGTCAAAAAGCTGCTGGCCAACGCCATCCAGGCCTGTAACAAGGCCGGCAAGTACATCGGCATCTGCGGCCAGGGCCCTTCCGACCACCCGGACCTGGCCAAATGGCTGATGGAACAGGGCATCGAAAGCGTCTCGCTGAACCCCGATTCCGTGCTGGAAACCTGGTTCTTCCTCGCGGAAGGCCAAGCGTCCGCCTAAGGTCGTGACTTAAAAAGTGCCGGTCATTCCTCAAGGGTGACCGGCATTCTTATCTGTGCAGGGCGGAACTCCTTCCGGACGCCGCCCTTTTTTGTGCAAGAGCATTATGCAAAGCAGCAGCAACCTGTTTCCCGTCGCCCTGATCAGTGCTGAACGTCGCGGCGACCTGAGTGAAGATGTGTATCGCCTCAAACCCGGCAATAGCCCCGACGGCACCGTCGAGCTGGCTGTGACGCGTTTGGGCCTGGCCGATGTCCCGGAAAACCGGGGCACGCCGGTCATTTTGTTGCACGGTAGTTTTTCCAACCGACGTTTCTGGTACTCGCCCAAAGGCATCGGTTTGGGCGCTTATCTGGCGCGCCAGGGCTTTGATGTGTGGATCGCGGAAATGCGCGGGCATGGCTTGTCCAAGCGCAACCATGACTACGCGAAGAATCGCGTTGCCGACTACGCGCGTTACGATTTGCCGGCCATTGGCGCGTTTGTGCGTGAGCAAAGTGCGCAAATCCCGCACTGGATCGGGCATTCCCTGGGCGGCATCGCACTGGCTGCGGCCCTCGGCGGGCAGCACCTGGGGGCGCCAGTGGTGGCCTCGGTGGCGTTGTTTGGTTGCCAGGTGAGCCGTACCCACTGGCCGTTGAAAATTCCACCGGTGGAGTGGACCGCTCGTTTGCTCCTGAAACGCTTTGGCGAGGTGTCCGGCGCGCGGCTCAAGCGTGGTCCGGAGGATGAACCTGCGGGCGTGATGATCGAAGCCATGCGCTGGAACGGCCTGTTCGGTCGCTTTGGCGATGGGAAACAGGATTGGTGGAAGGGCCTCGCCGAAGTCGATGTGCCGTTGTTGGCGGTGAGTGCCGCCGGTGACCAGCAGGACCCGGATTGGGCGTGCCGCAAGTTGTTCGAGCAAGTCGGCTCCGAGCATCGCCAATACCTGTGTCTGGGGCGCCAGCAGGGCTTCAGCGGGGATTTCGGGCATGTCGAGATGCTGGTCAGCAAAGCTGCTCAAGCCGAGGTATGGCCAATGGTGGCGCGGTGGTTGAACGATCCACTGACACCCTTGGCCGGGGCGTACCCGCAGGTACTGGCAGCTGTTTGATCAAGCGCTCTGCCAAGGGCGTTTCACTCGTGTGTGGTTGCGGCTAAGATATGACGCGTTAAACGCTTCTGGTCATATTCAGTCGCGCAGTCGCTATTGTGTTGCGACGAAGCGAGTCCGATCATGGCCGCCGCCAACCGGTGAACCGTTAAAGATTGCCTGTTGCGACACGTTTTTCTGATGTACACCGTGGGATGTTCGACCTCTTCTTTGATGACAGGAGTTTCTCGATGAACCATTACGTGACGCCCGATCTGTGCGACGCCTACCCGGAGCTGGTGCAGGTGGTTGAGCCGATGTTCAGTAATTTCGGTGGCCGGGATTCCTTTGGCGGCGAGATCGTCACCATCAAATGCTTCGAGGACAACTCCCTGGTCAAGGAACAGGCCGATCAGCCGGGCGCCGGCAAGGTGCTGGTGGTCGACGGTGGTGGCTCCCTGCGTCGCGCGTTGCTCGGCGATATGATTGCCGAGAAAGCCGCAAAAAACGGCTGGGAAGGGCTGGTGATCTACGGCTGCATCCGTGATGTCGATGTCATTGCCCAAACCGATTTGGGCGTACAGGCGCTGGCCACTCACCCGATGAAGACCGACAAGCGCGGCATTGGCGACCTGAACGTGGTGGTGACCTTCGCCGGCGTGACGTTCCGCCCCGGTGAATACATTTATGCGGACAATAACGGCGTGATCGTCTCGCCCAGCCCGCTGAAAATGCCTGAATAAACTGCTGTTGCCGATAGGGGTGAGGATGTTCGAGGAAGAAAACGCGCAATGGGGGCTGGTGCATGCCCTGGTGCTGGACGGTAAAGGCGGTGCGCGTTCGATTGCCCGGACTGAGCTCGACGACTTGCAACTTCAGCCTCAGGAAAGCCTGTGGCTGCATTGGGATCGCAGCCATCCGCAGACCCAGACCTGGCTGCGTAAATCCAGTGGCTTGAGCGAGTTTGCCTGCGATTTGCTGCTTGAGGAAAACACCCGTCCGCGCCTGTTGCCGCTGCCCGAAGCCCAATTGCTGCTGTTTCTGCGCGGGGTCAACCTGAACCCGGGCGCCGAGCCGGAAGACATGGTGTCGGTGCGGATCTTCGCAGCGGCCGATCGCGTGATTTCCTTGCGCCTGCGTCCGCTGCGCGCAACCGATGAGTTGCTGGTGCAACTGGCGGAGGGCAAAGGGCCGAAAACCGCTTCGGAACTCATCCTTTATATGGCGCAGTACCTGACCAACAAAGTGCAGGATCTGGTTACCGATCTGTCTGAAGTCGTCGATATCGAAGAAGAAAAATTGGATGCCGACGAACGGTATACTCCGGAACATGGCAGCGTCCTGCAGATCCGTCGGCGCGCGGCGGGGCTCAAACGTTTCCTCGCCCCTCAGCGAGATATTTTTGCCCAGCTGACGCGAACCAAATTGCCGTGGTTTTGTGATGACGATGCTGACTACTGGAACGAATTACACAACAGCCTGACGCGTTACCTGGAAGAGCTCGAATTGGCTCGAGAGCGCGTGGGGCTTGTGCTTGAGACCGAAGACCGGCGATTGAGCCTGCGGATGAATCGCACCATGTACCGCTTCGGTATCATCACCGGGATTTTTTTGCCGATGAGTTTTCTCACCGGTTTGCTGGGTATAAATGTGGGCGGGATTCCGTTCTCCGCCAGCCCCTACGGATTCATGATTGCGTGCCTGATGATGGTGGTCGTCGCCTTGGGACAATGGTGGCTATTTCGACGATTGCGCTGGGTTTGACCTGAATATGACCTGAACGTAGTAGGGGGTACATGTGACCCCAGGAATTTAACCCTCGTCTTTTAAATCACTTGCGAGAGGTCTTTATGCACGATCCGTTCGAACAGTCATTGCGTGACATGCTTAATGCTTCGCCGTCCAACCGTGACGACGACGCCTGCCTGGGTCGCGTGTTGAAAACCGCCAACCGTCAGGTAGGTGCGGGAGATCTGTTCGGGCTGCTCGGTCGTTGGCTGCCGGCGCTGATGATGGCTCTGAACAATGGTTCGGCCCATGTGTCGCCGGTTTCCCGTCGTAAACCTCTTGCTCGCACTGCTGATAAGGCTGATTGAATATGGAACTTGATCTCTGGACCCAGAGCCTGGTCACTGCGATGACTGCATTGTGGACCAAGGTGGCGAATTTCATTCCCAACCTGTTTGGTGCTCTGGTTTTGGTCTTGCTGGGCTTTGTCGTGGCCAAGCTGCTCGACACCCTGCTGTCCAAATTGCTCGCCAAACTGGGCCTGGACCGCTTGATGGCAGGCACGGGCCTGACCAAGCTGTTGGGTCGTGCCGGGCTGCAAGTGCCGATCTCGACCCTCATCGGGAAGATCGTTTACTGGTTCGTTTTACTTATTTTTCTGGTTTCTGCAGCTCAATCCCTTGGACTTGAGCGAGTTTCAGCTACGCTCGACATGCTGGCGCTGTATTTGCCGAAGGTTTTCGGCGGCGCGCTGGTGCTGCTCGTAGGCGTTTTACTGGCGCAACTGGCCAACGGGCTGGTGCGCGGAGCCGCTGAAGGTGTGGGGCTGGACTATGCTGCGGGCCTGGGGCGGATCGCTCAGGGGCTGGTGATCATCATCAGTATTTCCGTCGCGATCAGCCAGCTCGAGGTCAAAACTGACCTGCTCAACCATGTGATTGTGATTGTTTTGATTACCGTTGGTCTGGCCGTTGCGCTGGCCATGGGGTTGGGAAGCCGGGAAATTGCCGGTCAGATTCTTGCGGGAATCTATGTGCGTGAGCTGTATCAGGTTGGGCAACAGGTGCGTGTGGGCGAGGTCGAAGGGCAAATCGAGGAGATCGGCACAGTCAAGACGACCGTGCTGACCGATGACGGTGAGCTGGTATCGCTGTCCAATCGGATTCTCCTGGAGCAGCAGGTCAGTAGCCGCTAATCCGGCAAACCCTGCTAATGTACGCCGCCGCAAACCCGGGTGACCGGGCTGTAGCGGACATTGACCTGACTGTCGGCACGACTTGTTTTGAATAAAGCCCAAACGCTGTCTACGCGCTATGACCCCCGTGAGCTCTCTGATGAGGAGTTGGTCGCGCGCTCGCACACGGAGCTGTTTCACGTAACACGCGCGTACGAAGAATTGATGCGCAGATATCAACGCACTCTGTTCAACGTTTGTTCAAGGTATTTAGGGAACGATAGAGATGCGGACGATGTCTGTCAGGAAGTGATGCTCAAGGTGCTGTATGGCCTGAAGAACTTCGAGGGCAAATCGAAGTTCAAGACATGGCTCTACAGCATCACGTATAACGAGTGCATCACGCAGTATCGTAAGGAGCGGCGAAAGCGTCGGTTGATGGACGCTTTGAGTCTCGACCCCCTTGAGGAAGCGTCTGAAGAAAAGGCGCCGGCACCCGAGGAAAAGGGCGGACTCGATCGCTGGTTGGTGCATGTGAACCCAATTGACCGCGAAATTTTGGTGCTACGATTTGTCGCAGAGCTGGAGTTTCAGGAAATTGCTGACATCATGCACATGGGTTTGAGTGCTACAAAAATGCGTTACAAGCGTGCTCTTGATAAATTACGTGAGAAATTTGCGGGCGAGACTGAAACTTAGTGCGTGGCAAATATCTCTTACGTGTAGGCAAGTTCTGTTAGACTTGTCGCCGAGTTGTCCCCCGGTTTGTGGGACTGCTTTACAATCACCAGATGGGGATTTAACGGATGAAACTGAAAAACACCTTGGGCTTTGCCATTGGTTCTCTTATTGCTGCCACTTCTTTCGGCGCTCTGGCACAAGGCCAAGGCGCAGTTGAAGGCCAGCTGTTCTACAAGAAGCAGTACAACGATAGCGTTAAGCACATCGAAGACGGCTTCAACCCTGGCGCAAGCATCGGTTACTTCTTGACCGACGACGTGTCGATCAACCTGAACTACGACACTACCAACCACACCCGTTCGAACGACGGTACTGGTAGCCAGAAGATCAAAGGTGACACTGGCAGCGTGACTGCTCAGTACCACTTCGGTCAGGCCGGTGTTGACTCCCTGCGTCCATACGTTGAAGGTGGTTTCGGTCACCAGAGCCGTACCAACGTTGAAGCTGACGGCCACAAAGGTCGCGACCAGTCCACTCTGGCTATCGCTGGCGCTGGCGTGAAGTACTACTTCACCAACAACCTGTTCGCACGTGCCGGTGTTGAGTCTGACTACAACCTGGACAACGGCAAGTGGGATTACTCCGCACTGGTCGGCCTGGGTGTGAACTTCGGCGGCAACGCCGGCGCAGTAGCTCCAGCTCCTACTCCAGCACCAGCTCCAGAGCCAACTCCAGAGCCAGAAGCTCCAGTTGCTCAGGTTGTTCGTGTTGAGCTGGACGTGAAGTTCGACTTCGACAAGTCGGTTGTTAAGCCTAACAGCTACGGCGACGTGAAAAACCTCGCTGACTTCATGAAACAGTACCCACAAACCACCACCGTTGTTGAAGGTCACACTGACTCCGTCGGTCCTGACGCTTACAACCAGAAGCTGTCCCAGCGTCGTGCTGACGCGGTCAAGCAAGTTCTGGTCAAAGACGGTATTGCTCCTAACCGTGTAAGCTCGGTTGGTTATGGCAAATCCCGCCCAGTTGCTGACAACGCAACTGAAGCTGGCCGTGCTATCAACCGTCGCGTAGAAGCCTCGGTAGAAGCTCAAGCTGCTCAGTAATTACTGAGTGGTAAAAAAAAGCCCGGCTTAGGCCGGGCTTTTTTTCGCCTGGCATTTGCCTCAGGCGCTGGCGGATACGGCCACGCATGCCGCCTGTGCAGCCGCAGCGACACTGCCGATCACCAGAATTGCCGGGCTCTTCAAGGCGAACGCCTGCGCATCCTTGTGCATCTGCCCCAACGTGCTACGGCATTCTCGCTGTTGAGGCAGCGATGCGTTTTCGATCATCGCCACCGGCATATCCTCTGCCATGGCGCTCTCCAGCAGCTGCTGACGGATCTCCTCCAGCTTCGCCACGCCCATATACACCACCAACGTCGTCCCGCTTTCGGCCAGTGCACGCCAGTTCAGGCTGCTGTTGTCCTGGGTATGTGCCGTAACGAGCGTTACACCGCGACTGACCCCGCGCAATGTCAGCGGGATATCGCAGTTTGTTGCACCGGCCAGGCCCGCCGTGATCCCGTTGACCAACTCCACGTCCACACCACGTTCGCGCAGCCACATCGCTTCTTCGCCGCCACGCCCGAAAATGCACGGGTCACCACCCTTTAATCGCACCACGCATTTGCCTTGCCGGGCATAACGCAGCATCAGGCGATGGATAAAATCCTGTGGCGTCGAACGGCAGCCACCGCGTTTGCCTACGCTGATAATCCGCGCCTCAAGGCAGTGCTCCAGCACAGCCGGGTTGACCAGGTCATCAATCAATACCACGTCGGCCTCATGGAGGGCCCGCACCGCCTTCAGGGTCAGCAGTTCAGGATCACCGGGCCCCGCACCCACCAGCCAGATTTTTGCGCTCATGTTTTTCCCTCACACACTGATTGCGATTGGCTTCGGGTTGCTGGCCAAAAGACGTTTGATTTCCGGTACGCACGAGCCGCATTGCGTGCCGCAGCCCAGCGCCTGTTTGAGCCCGTTAAGGTCCAGGCCGCGAGTGATGCCTGCGCACACGGCGTTTTCGCTGACGTTCTTGCAGTTGCACACAATCTTGCCGCTGGCTGCCGCACTGCCCGGCGGCGCACTGAGCGGTGCCAGCAGCCAGCGGCGCAGTTGATCGTCAGTGCGGCCTTCCAGCCAGAGGCTTTGCAACCAATGCCGAGCCAGGGTTTCACCGGCCAGGCGCAACGCGGTAATCCGGCCTTTTTCGATTTTTACGCGTTTACCGATCGAGCGACGCGGGTCGTCGTACGCCATCACTGGGCCGTCGTTGAGCCCCAGCAGTGCGTCGATACGGGTCAGCAGTTGCAGGTCGGGCGCCTCGGTATGTGCCGCGCGTACCACCAGTGCCGGCCGTTCGCGCCCGGCCAGGCTCAGGCTCACGTAGGCAAAGCCCTCGCACAGGGGGCGCAGTGCCTCGACGTGTTGCTGCACATCGCCTTCGATCAACGCAAACAGCTGCCACGGCAGTTGCACAGCCTCCAGGCGCACACCGCTGTGTTTGAGTTCCGGCTGTTTCGACAAAGGGTCGAAGGCTGGCTGGGTCAGCGTATTCACGCCACCCTTGAGAAAACGGTCACCCCAATGCATCGGCAGGAACGCTTGGCCGGGGCGCACGCTGTCATCACTGTTGAGGGCAATAATCACGCTGCCACGACGGCTTTTGAGGTTGACCAGGTCTCCGTCCTTGAAGCGATGGCGGCGCAACTCATCCGGGTGCACGCTCAGCAGTGCTTCGTTCACATGACCAAACAACTGGGCTGCAGTGCCTGTGCGACTCATGCCGTGCCATTGATCACGCAGGCGGCCGGTGATCAGCGTCAGCGGGAAGCGTGCGTCGCGCTGCTCTTTGGCGGCGCGGTAGGGGTCGGCAACAAAGTGCGCGCGGCCGCTCTCGGTCGGGAATACGCCGTCGGCGTACAGGCGCGCAGTTCCAGATTGCGCGCCCGCGGGAAACGGCCATTGCTGCGGACCCATCTGATCGAGCAGGGCATGGCTGATGCCCGACAGGTCAAGGTCACGGTTGCGGGTCAGCAGTTTGTACTCATCAAAGAGCTGCGAGGGTTGTTCAAAGGCGAAAAGCCCCGGTTTTCCGGGACGAAGGCGTCGCTCCAGGCGCTGGGCAAAATCCACAGTGATTGCCCAATCCGGGCGCGCCTCCCCAGGTGGGGCGATGGCCCGTCGCACGTGGGAAATGCGCCGTTCAGAGTTGGTTACCGTGCCTTCTTTCTCGCCCCAACTGGCCGCCGGCAGCAGCAAGTCAGCGAAACGGGCCGTTTCTGTTGTACGAAAAGCCTCCTGTAGCACCACGAAAGGGCACGTCTCCAAGGCCATGTGCACGGTGTTCTGGTCGGGCAAGGATTGGGCAGGGTTGGTGCAGGCGATCCACAAGGCCTTGATCTTGCCGGCCTGTACCTGTTCAAACAGTTCGATGGCGGTCAGCCCGGTGCTGGCTGGCAGCTGATCAACACCCCAATACGCGGCCACTTCGGCCCGATGTTCCGGGTTGGCCGCCTCGCGATGGCCGGGCAGCAAATTCGACAAACTGCCGGTCTCGCGTCCACCCATCGCATTCGGCTGGCCAGTCAGGGAAAACGGCCCACAGCCCGCTCGGCCAATCGTGCCGGTGGCCAAGTGCAAGTTGATCAGCGCGCTGTTTTTGGCGCTGCCGGCGGTGGATTGGTTGAGCCCCATGCACCACAGCGACAGAAAACTGCTGGAGGTACCGACCCATTCGGCGCACAGGCGCAGTTGCTCGACGCTGATCCCGCACAGCTGCGTGACCATTTGCGGCGTGTAGTCATGCACCAGCCGTTTCAGCTCGGCCAGTCCATCGGTATGCGCCTGGATAAAGTCTCGGTCGATCCAGTCTTCCCACAGCAACAGATGCAAAATCCCATGGAACAACGCCACATCCGTCCCAGGCAGGATGGCCAGGTGCAGGTCAGCCAAATCGCAGGTGTCCGTGCGGCGTGGGTCGATCACCAACACTTTCATTTGCGGGCGCCGCGCTTTGGCTTCCTCAAGGCGTCGGAACAATACCGGGTGGGCGTAGGCCATGTTGCTGCCGACGATCATTACGCAGTCGCTGCACTCCAGGTCTTCATAACTGCACGGCGGCGCATCGGCGCCCAGGCTGCGCCTGTAGCCCACCACTGCCGAGGACATGCACAGCCGCGAGTTGCTGTCGATGTTGTTGGTGCCGACCAGCGCGCGAGCCAGCTTGTTGAAGCCGTAGTAGTCCTCGGTCAGCAATTGCCCGGAAATGTAGAACGCCACGCTGTCCGGCCCGTGTTCGCTGATGGTCTCGGCGAACACGTTGGCCGCGTGCTCCAGTGCGGTTTCCCAGTCGGTGCGTGCCCGCGCCAGGCCTTTGCCCAGACGCAGCTCCGGGTACAAGGCGCGGGCCGCCAGGTCGCCGGTCAGGTGCAGACTGGAGCCTTTGCTGCACAACTTGCCGAAGTTCGCCGGGTGGTTCGGGTCGCCTTGCACACCGAGGATCTGCGCGCCATCGTGCTCGATCAGCACGCCGCAACCCACCCCGCAGTAACAGCAGGTGGACGCGGTGACCTGGCGGTTCATCAACCCGCGTCCCGCAGGGCCAGCATGACCCGGCCATTTTCCACGCGGGCGTGGTGATGGTGTGCGCAGCCGATGTCCGGTGCCTGGGCTTCGCCGGATGCCAGATCAATCTGCCAGTTGTGCAGCGGGCAGGCTACGCGCTTGCCGTAGATCAGGCCTTGGGACAACGGACCGCCCTTGTGCGGGCAGCGGTCATCGAGGGCGAACACTTCGTCATCACTGGTACGAAAAATCGCGATATCACCTTTGGGCCCATTGATGATGCGCGAGCCCAGGGCGTTGATTTCATCGAGTGCACAGATATCCAGCCAGTTCATACCGGCACCTCCAGCTGTTTGACGGGGATGACCTCGAATTCCTTTTTCAGCAGCGGCTGCTCCAGGCGTTCTTTCCAGGGGTCTTGTTCGAACGACAGCGAAAACTGCAGACGCTCGTTGAGAGCTTGGCGGCGAGCCGGGTCTTCCAGTACGGCCTTCTTGATGTGCTCCATGCCCACGCGTTGCAGGTAGTGCACGGTGCGCTCGAGGTAGAAGGCTTCTTCGCGGTAAAGCTGTAGGAAAGCGCCGTTGTATTCACGGACTTCGTCGGCGGTTTTCAGCTTGACGAAGAACTCCGCGACTTCGGTTTTGATCCCGCCGTTGCCGCCGATGTACATCTCCCAGCCGGAATCCACGCCGATGATGCCCACGTCCTTGATGCCGGCTTCCGAGCAATTGCGTGGGCAACCGGACACCGCCAGCTTGACCTTGTGCGGCGACCACATGTTGAACAGGTCATGCTCCAGCTCTATGCCCAACTGCGTCGAGTTCTGCGTGCCAAAACGGCAGAACTCACTGCCGACGCAAGTCTTCACGGTGCGGATGGATTTGCCATAGGCGTGACCGGAAGGCATGTCGAGGTCCTTCCAAACCCCTGGCAGGTCCTGTTTCTTGATACCCAGCAGGTCGATGCGCTGACCGCCGGTGACCTTGACCATCGGCACGTTGTACTTGTCGGCCACGTCGGCAATACGCCGCAGCTCTGACGGATTGGTCACACCGCCCCACATCCGCGGGACTACGGAGTAGGTGCCGTCTTTCTGAATGTTGGCGTGGGCGCGTTCGTTGATCAGGCGCGATTGCGGGTCATCCTTGGCTTCGCCTGGCCAAGTGGAGATCAGGTAATAGTTGAGCGCCGGGCGGCAGGTGGCGCAGCCGTTGGGTGTGCGCCAGTTCAGGTAGCTCATGGTGCCGGCGATGGTCAGCAAGTGCTGATCGCGGATGGCCTGGCGAATTTGCCCGTGGTTGAGGTCGCTGCAACCGCAGATCGCCTTTTCGCTCTTCGGTTTGACGTCCGCGGCACCGCCCACGGTGTTGATCAGGATCTGCTCCACCAGCCCGGCGCAGGAGCCGCAGGAGCTGGCGGCCTTGGTGTGCTTCTTGACCTCGTCAACGCTGAACAGCCCGTGCGCCTGGATCGCCTTGACGATGGTGCCCTTGCATACGCCGTTGCAGCCGCAGACTTCGGCGTTGTCGGCCATGCTCATGGCCTTGTCCTGGCCTTGATGGCCGACATCGCCTAAAGCGTTTTCGCCGAACATCAAGTGATCGCGGATCTCGCCTATCGCATGGTTCTCACGGATCTGACGGAAATACCAACCGCCGTCCGCGGTGTCGCCGTACAGGCAGGCGCCGACCAGGATGTCGTCCTTGATCACCAATTTTTTGTACACGCCGCCAATCGGGTCGCTGAGGGTGATGGTTTCGGTGCCTTCGCCGCCCATAAAGTCGCCGGCGGAGAACAGGTCGATACCGGTGACCTTCAATTTGGTTGAGGTGACCGAGCCCTTGTAGGTGGCAAAGCCCAGCTGCGCCAGTTGATTGGCGCAGACTTTGGCTTGCTCGAACAGTGGCGCAACCAGGCCATAGGCGATGCCACGATGGCTGGCGCATTCGCCGATGGCATAAATGCGTGGGTCGTAGGTTTGCAAGGTGTCGTTGACCAGAATCCCGCGGTTGCACGGGATGCCGGATTTTTCTGCGAGTTCGGTGTTGGGGCGGATGCCGGCGGCCATCACCACCAGGTCGGCGGGGATGACGTCGCCGTTCTTGAATTGCACCGAGCCGACACGACCGTTACCGGCATCGTGCAGCGCCTGGGTCTGTTCTTGTAGACGGAACACCAGGCCACGGCTTTCCAGTTCGGTTTGCAGCAGTTGGCCGCTGGTCTTGTCCAGCTGCCGCTCCAACAGCCATTCGCCGATATGCACCACGGTCACGTGCATGCCGCGCAGCATCAGGCCGTTGGCGGCCTCCAGGCCGAGCAAGCCACCGCCGATCACCACAGCGTGCTTGTGGGTTTTGGCGGTGTCGATCATGGCCTGAGTGTCGGCGATGTCGCGGTAGCCGATCACGCCTTGCAAGGTATTGCCTGGGATCGGCAGGATAAATGGCGTCGAGCCGGTGGCGATCAGCAGGCGATCGTACTCGGCTGCGGTGCCGTCTTCGGCGATGACCAGGCGTTTGACACGGTCGATCTGCACCACTTTGCGGTTGAGCAACAGCTTGATGTGGTTATCCAGGTACCAGTCGAGATCGTTGAGCACGATCTCTTCGAACGTTTGCTCGCCGGCCAGCACCGGCGACAGCAGAATGCGGTTGTAGTTGGTGTGGGGCTCGGCGCCGAACACGGTGATGTCGTACAGGTCGCTGCTCAGCTTGAGCAATTCTTCAAGGGTGCGAACCCCGGCCATGCCGTTGCCGATCATCACCAGTTTGAGTTTTTTCATGTCGTTCTCCGCAATGGCTCGACCAATTACGCGCAAACAAAAAAAGGCGTCCCCGCTAGTGATCTAGCGAGGACGCCTTTGTCCTGGTCCCGTTCTCTCGGGAAGCTCGCCCCTTCGACGTTGAAGGGACGGCTGTATGTGTGTTGTTGGGGAAGCTAATGCAGTGGCTGTGCCAAGTTGGCCAGCTTGCGGGTTTATTGGGGCGTTGAGTCAACGCTGCCTGGGAATTTGCCCTCTAGTGGTGCAACAGCCAGTACAGCAGCACCAGATTGACCAGCAGCGACATGGCGGCGAGGCTTTGCCAGACCTTGAGCGGTTCGCGCTCCAGCAAGGGCCGTGGTCGCACGCTCAATTCACGGCGGTCGGCCTGCTCCAGCACCAGCAGCCATTCTTCGGCGGTTTCATAACGTTGCGCGGGTGAGGCCGCCACGGCGCGTTCCAGGCTCAGTGGCAACCAGTCAGGCAGGTCGGGACGATAGCGGCTGGCGCTGACGGGCTGGGCGAAACGCGGACGTTGGAAAGCTTCGATTTCGCCGTAGGGATAATGCCCGGTCAGCAGGTAATACAAGGTAACGCCGACACTGTATAAATCCTGCTGCGGCGTAGGCGGCTCGCCGCTGAACGCCTCGGGTGCGATAAAACTTGGCGTGCCGGGCAGCAAATGAGCGCGGTCTTCGGAGAGCCCCGGGCAATAGGCCAGGCCAAAATCCAGCACGCGCAGTTCGCCATCGTCACCCAGTAGCAGGTTTTCCGGCTTGATATCGCGGTGCAGGATTTGTCGCCGGTGCAGCAGGCCCATCGCCCGCAGCAACCGCTCGGCGATGGACTGCCACTGCGCCAGGGGCAATGGGCCCTGGTGCCGGAACAGTTCAGCAAGGGTTTGCCCCGGGTATTCGCGCATCACGTAGTACAGATGCTGTCGCCCACTGGCCGCGTGAACTTCAGGAAACGCGCGCCCGGCAACCCGGCGCAAAAACCACTCTTCAGATAGCAATGCTTGGCCGGCATCGCTGTCATCGTCGCGGTTGAGCGGCAAGGTTTTCAGCAGCCAGGGTTGCTGCTGGGCATCACGTATCCGGTACAGCAACGACTGTCGGCTCTGCGCCAGCAGGCTTTCAACCTGCCAGCCTTCAAAGCGCTGCCCGGGTTTGAGCGAAGGGGGCAGCGGCCATTGCTGCAACTGCACCAGCGCATCGCCCAGGGTAGCGGCGCCGAGCTGGTCGATGCGCACCAGCAAGGCGCTGGCATTGTCCTGGCTGGCGGCCAGGTGCGCGGCGTTGACCAGCGTGTTGACCGCCACATCGAGGTCAGTTTGCTCACGCAGGATCGCACTGATGCTGTGCTCACCCAAGGCGGCCCACACGCCATCGCTGAGCAATAAAAAACATTCGCCTGCGCGCAGTTCACCGTCGAGAAAATCCAGCACCAAGTGTTGGTCCAGGCCGAGCGCGCGCTTGAGCACCTGCTGCATGCCCGGTTGTTCCCACACATGGTCTTCGCTGATGCGCTGCAACTCGCCGCCCAGCCAGCGATACACCCGGCAATCGCCGACATGCGCGAGGGTGAAGCGTTGGCCGCGAAACACCAGCGCACTCAAGGTGGTCAGCAGCGGCTGGCCGCCGCCGTTGGCCTGCAACCAGCGATTCTGCGCCAGCAACAGACGTTCGAGCGCCTGGGCCACGCCCCAGGTTTGCGGCGTGGCGTAGTAGTCCATCGCCAGCGCCTGCAAGGTCGAGCGCGCCGCCAGGCCGCCGTCGGCGCATTGGCTGACGCCATCGGCGATGGCGCACAGGTAACCTTTACTCGCTGCCAGTTCCGCCACGGGTGTGACGACGCGCAGGGCGTCCTGGTTTTCGGCCCGAGGGCCAATGGCGCTGGCTTGCGCGACACTCAGTTGCAAGCCCATCAGACGCGTGCGGCGGTCACGGCGGCCGAACCCCAGGTGGTTCTCCAGCGACGTTTGACCCCGTGCAGCCCGAACCAGGCCAGCACGCCGAGGCTGGCGAACAGCCACAGGGCCATTTGATAACTGCCGGTGCTTTGCTTGATCGCGCCCATGCCTGCCGCGAGGGCGAAGCCGCCGATCCCGCCGGCCATGCCGATCAGGCCGGTCATCACGCCGATCTCGCGGCGAAAACGCTGGGGCACCAGTTGAAACACCGCGCCATTACCTGCGCCGAGGCCGAGCATGGTGCAGACGAAAAGTGCCAAGGCCGCGTAAGAACTTGGCAGATTGAAACCCACCGCCGCGATGCAGATTGCCGCCACGCTGTACATGCCAAGCAAGGTGCGAATCCCGCCGAATCTGTCCGCCAGGGCACCACCCAACGGGCGCATCAGGCTGCCGCCAAACACGCAGGCGGCGGTGTAGTAGCCGGCGGTCACCGGGCTCAAGCCGTATTGGTCGTTAAAGTAGCCGGGCAGGGCGCTGGCCAGGCCGATAAAACCGCCGAACGTCACGCTGTAAAAGAACATGAACCACCAGCTGTCGCGGTCGCCCAGGGCTTTAAAGTAGTCGGCCATGGATTTGGCTTTCGGGCGTTCCGGGGCATTGCGCGCCAGCCAGGCGAAGACGACCAGCGTGATGACCAATGGAATCAGCGCGAAGCCGAACACATTGCTCCAGCCAAACGCGGCGGCGAGTACCGGTGCCAGCAACGCGGCAAACACGGTGCCGGAGTTGCCGGCACCGGCGATGCCCATGGCCTTGCCCTGGTGTTCCGCGGGATACCACTGAGAGGCCAGCGGCAGGGCGACCGCAAACGACGCGCCCGCCATGCCCAGGAACACGCCCAGCAGCAGGGCTTGCTCGTAACTGTGGATGCCCAGTTGCCAGGCGCCGAACAGTGCGGCAATCACAATGACCTGGCCGATCAGCCCGGCGGTTTTAGGCGACAGTTTGTCGGCCAGCATGCCCATCAGAAAACGCAGCACCGCGCCGGCCAGGATCGGCGTGGCCACTACCAGCCCGCGCTGTTGGGTGGTCAAGTGCAGGTCGGCGGCAATCTGCACCGCCAGCGGGCCCAGCAGGTACCAGACCATGAAACTCAGGTCGAAATACAGGAACGCGGCAAACAGGGTCGGGGTGTGCCCGGATTTCCAGAAGCTTGATTTCATCACGCACCTCAACGGTTGGGGTCTTGTAAGAAGGCCGAGTGATGGGGCCGCTGGCTAAAAGCCGCCCCATCGGCCCCAGGCGCTGGGGCCAAAACGAAAAAACGCCGCCATCGGGCTCGCGAGGGCAAACCGGATGGGCGACGTCTTTGTCGTAGAAGGGGCAACCGCCGTTGGTTACCTGTGGTGAATGCTTAGCAAGAGCTGCGCCAGATCAGCCAAGCAACTCGCTCATGGCGATAATCTGCTCCGCCACCTGGATCAGTTTCTGTTGGCGGCTCATGGCTTGGCGGCGCATCAGGGTGTAGGCCTCTTCTTCGTTGCAGTGCTTCATTTTCATCAGCATGCCTTTGGCCAGCTCGATGCGTTTACGCTCGGCCAGTTGCTGGTCGCGCGCCTGGAGCTGGGCGCGCAAGGCCTGGTCGCTTTCAAAGCGGGCCATGGCCACGTCCAGGATCGGCTGCAGGCGCTGGGCCTGAATGCCTTCGACGATATAAGCGCTGACCCCGGATTTGATGGCCTGGCGCATTACGTTCGGGTCGTGTTCGTCGGTAAACATCACGATCGGCCGCGGCTGATCGCGGCTGACCAGTACCACCTGCTCCATTACATCTCGGCCAGGTGACTCGGTATCGATCAGGATCACGTCCGGGCGCACCGTTTCGACGCGCGCGGGCAGGTCGATGGTCAGGCCGGACTCATCGATCACCTCGAACCCGGCTTCGATCAATGCGGCCTTGAGGCGCCCGACCTTGCGCGGCGTATCGTTGATCAACAGGATGCGTAACATAAAGGTCGTCCTGTCAGCGCTGCGCTTCGTGGCTGGGGTGGTCTGCCATGGCGTGCAGTCGGAAGCTGCGCGCGTAGGCGGCGGGGTCGGAGCCGTCCCAGATTTTGCCGTCGATCAGCTGGCTGCTGCGCATGTCCGCTGCGTTTGCGTTGACGCCAACGGCGGCAGCGGCCTGACGGTATAAAGCCAGTTGCTGCACGCGGCGGGCCACGCCCAGGTAGTCCGGATCTTCGCGCAGCAAGCCCCAGCGCCGAAACTGGGTCATGAACCACATACCGTCGCAAAGGTACGGCAGGTTTACTTCGCCATCGCCGAAAAACCGCAGGGCATGTGGGTCTTGCCACTGGTGACCGAGGCCATCGTCATAAGCACCCAGCAGGCGTGGTTCGATGCAGTCGAGCGGCGCATCGAGGTAGTCGCGAGCACTGAGTAATTGTGCGGTGGAGCGGCGGTTTTCCTGGCTTTGCTCGATAAAGCGGCTGGCCTCGAGAATCGCCATGACCAGGACGCGAGCGGTGTTCGGGTATTGATCGACAAACGCCTGGGTGCAACCTAGAACCTTTTCCGGATGATTCGGCCAGATCGCCTGGGTGGTCGCCAGGGTGAACCCCTGGTTTTGTTTGACCGCGCTGGCACACCAGGGCTCGCCCACGCAAAACCCATCGATGCGCCCGGCTTGCAGGTGCGCGACCATCTGCGGCGGCGGTACCACCACGCTGTCGACGTCGTGCAACGGATGAATGCCTTGGCTCGCCAGCCAGTAATACAGCCACATGGCGTGAGTGCCTGTGGGAAATGTCTGTGCAAAGGTCAGTTTTGTGCGGCTTTGGTGCACGTGGCGGTCCAGTGCTTCAGGAGTGATCACCCCTTGCTGTTGCAGGCCGCGGGACAGGTTGATGCTCTGGCCGTTCTGGTTGAGCCCCATCAGAACGGCCATGTCGGTCGGCGCTACGCCGCCGATGCCCAGGTGCACGGCATAGATCAACCCATAGAGGCTATGGGCGGCGTCCAGTTCGCCGCTGACCAGTTTGTCGCGCAGGTTGGCCCAGGACGATTGGCGCTTGAGGTTCAGCGTCAGGCCGTAGGGTTGGGCGAAACCCTGGGTGGCGGCGACCACCAGCGAGGCGCAATCGGTCAGCGCCATGAAGCCCAGGTCGAGGCTGCTCTTTTCCGGGGCGTCACTGCCGTTTACCCAGGCCAGCGGATGGTTCACCGGGCTGTTGCCGACCGAATCGTTCATCAACACTCACCTTTGCTCAAAAAAAAGCGTCGTAACCCTTGAGGGTTGCGCGGGTGGCAGCGCAAGCCATTGCAGGGAAACGACGCCATTGTCCGTAAGCCTGCTCCGACGTTGGTGCAGGCTTTGATACATAGCCCTTAGCAAGGCACATGCCACGGGGCTTCAAGCGCAGTCCGCCGTCAGCTTTCCATCAAGATTGAAACTCAGCTGCCTTCCAGTATGGCCGCCTCTTTGCGCCAGACGGCGAGGAACATCCACGGTGTCTATCCATTCCCCAACCATGCGCAGTTACCGCAGGTTATGCCGCTGGCTGCTGTGCGGTGCACTGCTGTTGGCAAACGCGTGCGCTTTGGGGGATAGCTATCAGGCGCGGGATGAAAGCCTGCATACCTTTTTTACCGCGCTGTCGGTGCCCTTGGGCTTGCCTGTCGTTGTCAGCCGCGAGGTGGCGCGTAAAACCATCACCGGGCAATTCGACCTGGACGCGGCGCAGCACACGCTGGAAACCGTCGCCGAGCAGCAAGGCCTGATCTGGTACAGCGACGGGCAGGTGCTTTACCTGTATGACGCCGGTGAGGCAAAAAGCTCGGCGGTAGCGCTGCGGCATATCTCGGTCGACAGGCTGCGCGGGTTCATGCGCCGTTCCGGGCTCGATGAATCGCGTTTTCCCCTGAGGGAGAGCGGCGGGCGGACGTTCTATGTGTCCGGGCCACCTAACTATGTCGACCAGGTATTGCACCTGGCTCAACTGATGGACAAACAGCGCACTGAGGTCCGCGTCGGCACGCAAACCTTCGGCGTGGTGCAGGTGTTCAACACGCACGTAGCGGATCGCAAGTATTCGATGGGCGACGACCAGGTCAACGTTCCGGGCATGGCCTCGATGATCGAAACCGTGCTGGCCAGCGAGCAAAAGAAGGACACGCAACGACCCCCGGGTTTGCTGGCCGACAAGAGCCTGGTGGTGATGGCTTATCCGGATTCAAACAGCCTGTTGATCAAGGGCAAACCTGCTCAGGTGAAGGTGCTTGAGGAGCTGGTGGCGGAGCTCGACAAGCCCAAGCGACCGATTGAGGTGTCGCTGTGGCAAGTGGAGGTGGAGCGCAGTGAATTCGCCAGAATGGGCGCGGCCTGGGCTCAGGAAACCCAGACCGGGGCTTTCGTGACGCGCGTACTGGAACCTTTGGAAGACAACCGCTTGATGGCACAGCTCGGTGTGCTGGAGCACCGGCGCAAGGCCAAAGTCGTCGCGTTTCCCGTAATCCTTACCCAGGAAAACGTGCCTGCGGTTTTCCAGGATAACCATACGTTTTACCTGCCACGGCCCGGCGACGATAAGGGTGATTGGCAGCCCGTGCGGTATGGCATTGAAGCCAGTGTGCTCCCGCGCTTCGCCGGAGCGCATCAGATCGAGATGCTGGTGAACCTCGAGGATGGCCGTCAGATGGACAGCACATTCAAGCCCGGCTCGGCAGGAGCGGTGGGGCGAATGACCGTCAGCTCTGTGGTGCGCGTACCTCAAGGCAGACGCTTGTGGCTGGGTGGTTTTCACCGTGAGGGCGAGGCGACCCGCCGTGGTCGACGCGCGCAGGTGCGGCTCTTTGTGATCCAGGCGCGGGCGGTTGGCAGTGAGCCGCGGATGCTGGCCGGTGCTGTCGGCCCGCCGCCGCTGACCCCGAGCCAATATGAGCGTGTGCAGCGTGCGTTTGTGCGCGAACGCCGTGATGTCCTTGAGTGACACAACCCGTTGGTCAGAGCCCTGAAACGCTTTGCGGTCGGTGACTGCGAAAAGTCCTACGTGGCGCCCGCCGAAAGCCTCGATGACATGGGTTTTTTCCTAACGTTGTTCGCGGCTCGGGTTTTTATAGTCGTGATGTTGGCGTATCGGCCGTTTCTGGAAACAAGGAATTCAATGTCAGTAGTCGGGTGCAGAGGTGTGCATGACCCTCGTGAATGATGGGCTGACGGCTGCCTGGGTGTTTGCCGGGTGGACCTTGCAGGGCGATGGCCGATTGATCGGCGAAGGCGCGGATATTCAGTTGCCGCCCAAGGAGTGGCATGTATTGCGGCTGCTGTTGGCTTCTGACGGAGCGTTGATGACCAAGGATCGTCTGCTTGAGTTGGTCTGGCCCGAGGGGAGGTTGCAGAGGAGTCGCTGACGCGCTGTATCTACGCATTGCGCAAGCAGCTGAAGAAGGACAAGGGCTTTATCAAGACAATTTACGGCAGGGGGTATCGCTTTACCTGTGCCGTGAAAGCCGAGCAGCACGCCATTCTCCAGACGGGGCCAGGGCGTGTGCAACGCATCTGCTCGGCTTGTGGGCAGGTGACCCATGATTAATCGATTGGGCAAAGCGTTGGTGTTGAGCCTGTTGATGGGCAGCCATCAGGCCTGGGCCAATTGCTGGGAAGAGGTGGCTAGCCGCTATGACCTCGAACCTGAGCTTTTACAGGCCATCGCCGCTGTGGAATCGGGTTACCGCGCGCGCGCCGTGAACGCGCTCAACAGCGATGGCTCCCGGGATATTGGCCTGATGCAGATCAACAGCATGCACTTGCCTCGCCTGGCCAAGCAGGGCATTACCGAGGAGCGGTTGTTGAGTGAGCCCTGTTTGTCGGTCGAGGTGGGCGCCTCGATACTTGCCGGGTTTATCCAGCGTTTCGGTTACAACTGGACAGCCGTGGGCTCCTACAACGCCGGCGCGGCACCTGAGCGTGAAGCGTTGCGTTTGCGCTACGCAGAAAAAATATGGGCGCGGTATGAGGCGTTGGTAGCACAACGTCATTGACGATTGGACGGCGCACCTCGCACCTGGCGCGCCACCCCGGCTATAATCGGCGCCACCTTTCGCCGCCATCCGAGTCTAGCCCGCCCATGTATACCCTGGCCCGCCAGCTGTTGTTCAAACTCTCTCCGGAAACCTCCCACGATCTGTCCCTGGACCTGATCGGTGCCGGTGGTCGTCTGGGGCTCAATGGCCTGGTATGCAAGGCACCGGCAAAAATGCCGGTATCGGTGATGGGACTCGACTTCCCCAACCCGGTCGGGCTGGCTGCCGGCCTCGACAAGAACGGCGCGGCCATCGACGGGTTTGCGCAATTGGGTTTCGGTTTTGTCGAAATCGGCACCGTGACGCCACGCCCGCAACCGGGCAACCCAAAACCACGGATCTTCCGCCTGCCGGAAGCCGAGGCGATCATCAATCGCATGGGCTTTAACAACCTGGGCGTTGATCATCTGCTTTCACGGGTTCAAGCCGCGAAATACAAGGGCATCCTCGGCATCAATATCGGCAAGAACTTCGACACGCCCGTAGAGCGCGCCGTCGATGATTACCTGATTTGCCTGGACAAGGTCTACGCCCACGCCAGCTACGTCACCGTCAACGTCAGCTCGCCGAATACGCCGGGTCTGCGTAGCCTGCAGTTCGGTGATTCGCTCAAGCAACTGCTCGAAGCCTTGCGTCAGCGCCAGGAAGACCTGGCCATACGTCATGGCAAACGTGTGCCGTTGGCCATCAAGATTGCACCGGACATGAGCGATGAAGAAACCGTGCTGGTCGCTCAGGCGCTGGTGGATTCGGGCATGGATGCGGTGATCGCCACCAACACCACCCTCAGCCGTGTGGGTGTCGAAGGGCTGGCGCATGGTGATGAAGCGGGTGGGCTGTCGGGCGCACCGGTGCGCGACAAGAGCACTCACATCGTCAAGGTGCTGGCGGCTGAGTTGGCCGGGCGCTTGCCGATCATCGCCGTGGGCGGCATCACCGAAGGCAAGCACGCGGCCGAGAAGATCGCCGCCGGTGCAAGCCTGGTGCAGCTGTACTCAGGTTTTATCTATAAAGGACCGTCGCTGATTCGCGAGTCGGTGGATGCGATAGCGGCCTTGCCAAAAAGGTAGGCGCCCGGCTTGTTGGCGATGGCAGGCTAAAAAAATACACCTGTGAGTGTGTAGTCCGCATCGCCACCGACCCAATAAAAAGGGCTCCCTAAAGGAGCCCCTGGGCCGAAGCCCGCCGCCCTGATGGGGCGTGCGTGGTTAAGTCGTTACATATTCAAGGTGGTGTGTCGGATTAAGTGCCCTGTGTTAGCCGACGGCGTGAAGTTCGTTGAGTCTGTGGATTCCCGCAGTGCCAGTCATACCGTCCCAGTTGTCGCCGCGTCCTTCTCGCCAGCCGTTGATCCAGGCTTGGCGTACCGACGGTAGAGTAAATGGGCAAAGCTCACGGGATTTGCCATGAACGCCATATTGATATCCGCGTAAAAATGCTCTTTCCAACGGATCACGCTTAAGTCTTCTCATAGGGTGTTTCCCTCACTTGTTGACTGTCTTGATATCCTTCGGCCTCGTCTGAGGCCGGGCAGAGTTTTTCTGCCGTTGGTGGGCTCGCTGCCGGCGTGGCGAGCCGATGTGTCGGCGTCGTTACGGCGCCAACCTGTGTTGAGTTCTAACCAATAGGTCACATGGATTCAATGATCGTTTTGTCATAAGCACGTAACGATAACGATGCTATAGCCATAAGCTGGGATGGCTTTTCGCCCCTTTTGTTGGGCAAAGCCAGCTATGATGTGCTCTGCATAGAGGATGGGTTTAATCCTTTAGTGAGAATGTCCGCCCGCCGCAGTCGGTTATTATTCGACGAAGGGTCGGAATATTTCTTTTTGTTGCGATCAATTATTTCTCTGCCCCGGAAATTCTGGCCCAAAGGCCCGGCAGCCGGGGTGGGACGGCACATTCGTGCCACGCGAGCACTCTTCAAGAAAAGTGCTTGATTAAAAACCGAGCCGGCGATGCGTCGCCTGTTCATTTATTGCTGAAAAGCCTGGAATGCCCCATGTCGGACCGTTTTGAACTCTTCCTCACTTGCCCCAAGGGCCTCGAAGGCCTGCTGATCGAGGAAGCCGTCGGGCTTGGCCTTGAGGACGCACGCGAGCACACCTCGGCCGTGCGCGGCATGGCCGACATGGAAACCGCCTACCGCCTGTGCCTCTGGTCGCGCCTGGCCAACCGTGTATTGCTGGTGCTCAAGCGCTTCCCGATGAAGGACGCTGAAGACCTTTACCATGGCGTGCTGGACATCGAATGGGCCGACCACATGGTCCCGGATGGCACCCTGGCGGTGGAATTCAGCGGCCACGGCTCGGGCATCGACAACACCCACTTCGGCGCGCTGAAGGTCAAGGATGCGATCGTCGACAAGCTGCGCACCCCGACCGGCGAACGCCCCTCCATCGACAAGATCAACCCGGACCTGCGTATTCACCTGCGCCTGGACCGCGGCGAAGCGATCCTGTCGCTCGACCTGTCCGGCCACAGCCTGCACCAGCGCGGTTACCGCCTGCAGCAGGGCGCGGCACCGTTGAAGGAAAACCTGGCGGCGGCGATTTTGATTCGCGCCGGCTGGCCGCGCATTGCGGCCGAAGGCGGCGCGCTGACGGACCCGATGTGTGGCGTGGGGACTTTCCTGGTCGAAGGCGCGATGATCGCCGCCGACATGGCCCCCAACCTCAATCGCGAACTGTGGGGCTTCACCACCTGGCTCGGCCACGTTCCGGCGCTGTGGAAAAAGCTGCACACCGAAGCGACCGAGCGGGCGGCCATCGGCATGAACAAGCCGCCGTTGTGGGTGCGAGGCTACGAAGCCGACCCACGCTTGATTCAGCCCGCGCGCAATAACATCGAGCGCGCTGGCCTGAGCCACTGGATCAAGGTGTACCAGGGCGAAGTCGGCACCTTCGAGCCGCGCCCGGACCAGAATCAAAAAGGTTTGGTCATCTGCAACCCGCCGTACGGCGAGCGTCTGGGTGACGAAGCCAGCCTTTTGTACCTCTACCAGAACCTTGGCGAGCGTCTGCGTCAGGCGTGCATGGGCTGGGAAGCGGCGGTGTTCACCGGCGCGCCGGACCTGGGCAAGCGCATGGGCATTCGCAGCCACAAACAGTATTCGTTCTGGAACGGCGCCTTGCCGTGCAAACTGCTGCTGATCAAAGTCAACCCGGACCAGTTCGTCACCGGCGAGCGCCGCACCCCGGAGCAGCGTCAGGCCGAGCGTGAGCAGGCCGCTTACGATCAGGCCCCGACCGAGCCGCAAGAGCGCCAGTACAACAAGAACGGTAACCCGATCAAGCCAGCCCCGGCCCCGGTGGTTGAACAGGCGCGCCTGAGCGAAGGCGGGCAGATGTTCGCCAACCGCCTGCAGAAGAACCTCAAGCAGTTGGGCAAGTGGGCCAAGCGCGAAGGCGTGGATTGCTACCGTGTGTACGACGCCGACATGCCGGAATACTCCATGGCCATCGACCTCTACCACGACTGGGTGCACGTGCAGGAATACGCCGCGCCGAAATCCATCGACCCGGAAAAAGCTTCCGCACGCATGTTCGATGCGCTGGCCGCGATTCCCCAGGCGCTGAACGTCGACAAGAGCCGCGTGGTGGTCAAGCGTCGCGAGCGTCAGAGCGGCACCAAGCAGTACGAGCGCCAGAGCGCCCAGGGCAAGTTCACCGAGGTCAGCGAAGGCGGCGTGAAGCTGCTGGTCAACCTCACCGATTACCTGGACACCGGCCTGTTTCTCGACCACCGCCCGATGCGCATGCGCATCCAGAAGGAAGCGGCCGGCAAGCGCTTCCTCAACCTGTATTGCTACACCGCTACCGCCAGTGTGCACGCGGCCAAGGGCGGCGCGCGCAGCACCACCAGCGTCGACTTGTCCAAGACCTACCTGGACTGGGCACGTCGCAACTTCTCGCTCAACGGTTTCTCCGACAAGAACCGTCTGGAGCAGGGCGACGTGATGGCGTGGCTGGAAGCCAGCCGCGATGAGTTCGACTTGATCTTCATTGATCCGCCGACCTTCTCCAACTCCAAGCGCATGGAAGGCATCTTCGACGTGCAGCGTGACCACGTGCAGTTGCTCGACCTGGCCATGGCGCGCCTGGCACCGGGCGGCGTGTTGTACTTCTCGAACAACTTCCGCAAGTTCGTGCTCGAGGACAACCTCAGCGAACGCTATGCGGTCGAGGAAATCAGCGACAAGACCCTCGACCCGGATTTCGCGCGTAACGCGAAGATCCACCGGGCGTGGAAAATCACTGCGCGCTGATTGCTGCACCAAGTTGGAACAAAAAGCCGCAAGCCTGGCGTATTCCGGGTTTGCGGCTTTTTTGCGCTGGTCAAACAGTGGCCTCATGGCTATAACTGAAGCCCTAGCCAAAGTGACAGCCCCGCACGCTGGCGTTGTGAGTGTTGCCTATGCCGATGCATGCCGTACGCCCCAAAATCCTAGGCTTTATCAGTGAGCAGGCGTCGGCTTGGCTGGTGGCATTGGTGGTGTTATTGGCAGGTTGCGCGCTGACGGTAATTATTGCCTGGGCCGCCGCCGATCTGTATCAGCAACAGGTTCGCCAGCGTTTCCAGTTGCTGGTCAATGAACGCTACACCCGCCTGCAGGAGCGCCTCGAAGACCAGGAGCAACGCCTGGCCAGCCTGCAGCGCTTCTTCGTCAATTCCAGTGATGTGTCCCGCGCCGAGTTCGATGGGTTTGCCCAACCCTTGCTGTTGCGCGCCCGCGCGTATGCCTGGGCACCGCGGATTTTTCGCGATCAGCGCAAGCCGTTTGAACAGGAGATCTCGCGCCAGCGCGGCGCGCCCTTTGCCATCCGTGAACTGAATTCATCAGGGGAGTTGGCGCCTGCCGCCGAGCGCGATGAATACGTGCCGGTGTTGTATAGCCAAACCCAAAGTCTGCTGGGCTCGCCGCTCGGTTTCGACCTGTTGGCACAGCCGCTTCGGCGCTCGGTCCTTGAGCGTGCGCAAGAAAGCGGTACGCCCGCGGTATCCCAGCCAATGCAATTGGTGGGTGTGGAACCGGCCTATGCGGCCGGGGTTTTGCTGGTGGCGCCCGTGCGCAAGCCGGCTGAGGCCGAGCCCAGCGGCTTCGTGATGGCGGTGATCAGCATGCGACAGCTGGTGGCCGACGGTTTGCCCAAGCCGAACCGCGACAACCTGGTGATGCAGATCGTCGATACCTCCGACACCCAGCAGCGCGTGCTGTATGCCTCGAGCAATGCGGTGGGCGCCAGCGACCTCAGCGCCGCGCGCCGTTTGACCCTCGGCGACCATGTGTATGCCCTCACGTTGCGTGGCAGCCAGGTCTTCGATCAGGCCAACCATTCCTCGATGAGCACCATCCTGACCATGGGCGGGTTGCTCAGCCTGCTGCTCAGTGCCTTGTTGTATGTGGTGGTCAGCCAACGCCAGCGCGCGCTGAAACTGGTCGAGCAGCGCACCGAGCAGTTGCGCCTGCGTGAACAGGAATTGCGCGGTGCGCACGGGCAATTGCGCAGCGTGCTGAATGCGGCCACCCAGGTCGCGATCATCGCCACTGACCTGCGCGGGGTGATCAACACGTTCAATGCCGGGGCCGAGCAAATGCTGGGGTACACGTCCGACCAGGTACTGGGGCGCATGACCCTGGAAAGCCTGCACCTGGCCGCTGAACTCGAAGCGCGCGCCACCCGTTTGAGCGCGGCCATGGGCAAGCGCATCCCGCCAAGCCAGGCGATGCTGGTGGAGAGCCCGGACCACCTGCACCATGCGCGCGAGTGGACCCTGTTACGCGAAAATGGCAGCCCCTTGACGGTGAACATGCTCGGCACCGTATTGCTGGATGACCATGGCTTGTGGATCGGGCATCTGGCGATTTACCTGGATGTCACCGAACAGAAACGCGCCTACGAGGCGTTGGCGGCGCGCGATCGTTTGCTGAAAAAGCTCAGTGCCCATGTGCCCGGCGGGATCTTCCAGTTCACCCTCGAGCCTCAGGGCAACGGGCGTTTCATCTATGCCAGCGATGGCATGCGCGATATCTATGAAATCGAAACCGGCGTGTTGCAACAGGACGCGGCCAAGGTCTTCGAGCGCATTCATCCCCAGGACGTCGAGCGGGTCCGCCTGTCGATACGCTTGTCGGCGTTGCAGCTGAGCCACTGGCGCGAAGAATACCGCGTGCTGTTGCCACAACGCGGCCTGCGCTGGATTCGCGGCGAAGCCACGCCTGAAGAACTGCCAGGCGGCGGTACGCTGTGGCATGGCTACGTGTCGGATATTTCCGACCTCAAACGGGTGGAGGAAGAGCTGCGGGCACTGTCCATCACCGATTCGCTGACGGGCATTCATAACCGGCGTTATTTCCAGGATCGTCTCAAGGTCGAGATGCTCAGGCTCAACCGCACCAGTGGGGCGCTGTCGTTGATCATGCTGGATATCGACCACTTCAAGCGCATCAACGACCAGTACGGTCACGCGGTAGGCGATGGGGTGTTGCAGGAGGTGTGCAAGCGCATCAGTCAGCGCCTGCGGCGCACGGATGTGTTTTGCCGACTGGGCGGCGAAGAGTTCGTGGTGTTGTGCCCGCACACTGATTGCGAGCAGGCGTACAGCCTGGCGATGGAGTTGTGGCAGTCGTTGCGCAGTGCGCCGATGGACACGGTGGGCATCGTGACCGCCAGCTTCGGTGTGGCCAGTTGGCGGATCGATGACGGCATTGACGGGCTGCTGCTGCGGGCGGACTCGGCGGTGTATAGGGCCAAGCAGGCGGGCAGGGACCGGGTGGAGGCTGAGCGAATCAGGGTTTGATTGACAGAGTTTTTCAGACGGCGCGCATTCATGTTGGGGGCTGGCTTGCCTGCGATTGCAGCGTGTCAGTCAGCGAATCTGATACTGATACACCGCTATCGCAAGCAAGCCCGCTCGCACATTTGATCTGTGTTGCCTTTAGAGCACCGGCGCAGCCGCCGCCAGCTTCGGCTGGCGATACAGGTCCAGCAGCACCTGGTCCAGCACTGATGAGGCGCCCCACGGTTTCGAATCGTTGAGGATCGCCACCACCACCCAGGTGTTGCCATTGTTGTCACGGCTGAACCCGGCGATGGCACGCACGGTGTTCAGGGTGCCAGTCTTGACGTGGGCTTCGCCGCGCATGGCGGTGGTCTTCAGGCGTTTACGCATGGTGCCGTCGGTGCCGGCAATCGGCAGCGAGCTGATGTATTCCGCCGCGTACGGGCTTTTCCAGGCGGCTTGCAGCATGGCCGCCATCTCGCGGGCGCTGACACGTTCGGCGCGCGACAGGCCGGAGCCGTTCTCCATGACGAGGTGCGGCGCGGTGATGCCTTTCTTCGCCAGCCACTGACGGACCACACGTTGCGCAGCCTTGGCGTCGTCGCCGTCGGCATCGTTGCGAAATTGCGCGCCCAGGCTCAGGAACAGCTGCTGAGCCATGGTGTTGTTACTGTATTTGTTGATGTCGCGGATGATTTCCGCCAGGTCCGGCGAGAAGGCACGGGCGAGTACTTTGGCGTCCTTGGGCACGGGCGCCTGGATGTCGCGGCCCTGGATGGTGCCACCCAATTCCTGCCAGATCGCACGCACAGCGCCGGCGGTGTAGGTGGCGTGGTCGAGCAGCGACAGGTAAGTCTGCGAACTGCAGCCATCGCCCAGTTGGCCGCTGACCGTCACGGTGACACTGCCGTCGGCGGCGGTGACCGGGCTGTAGCGCACGTCGCCGGTGCATTGCTTGGCGTTGGAGACTTTCACCTGGTTGTCGATGCGAATGCTGGCAATCGGCGGCTCGACCGATACGATCACGCGGCCCGAATCATTGCGGGTTACGAAGCGCAGGGCCTTGAGGTTGACCAGCAGGGCGTCGGGCTTGACCAGGAACGGCTTGTTCTCGTCATTGCCGTCGTCATTGAATTCGGGCAATTGCGGCTGGTTGAAGAAGCTGCGGTCGAGCACCAGGTCGCCGGTGACTTGCTGCACGCCATTGGCACGCAGGTCGCGCATCAGCAGCCAGAGTTTTTCCATGTTCAGCTTCGGGTCGCCGCCGCCCTTTAGGTAAAGGTTGCCGTGCAAGACGCCACCGCTGAGCGTGCCGTCGGTGTAGAACTCGGTCTTCCACTGATGGTTGGGGCCGAGCATTTCCAGGGCAGCGTAGGTGGTGACCAACTTCATGGTGGAGGCCGGGTTCACCGACACGTCGGCGTTGAACACGGTGGGGGTACCGGGGCCGGTGAGGGGCAGCATCACCAGCGACAGCGCGGTATTTTGCAGCTTGGCTTTCTGCAGGGCCTGCGCAACGTTGGGTGGCAGGGTGTTGTTGATTGGGGCGGCAGCGGCGGAAAAGGCCAGTGGAAGAAGAACGCTGGCCAATAACACGGAACGAAAAGATTTGATCATAAGGAATAAAACCCTACTGCTGAGAAGGGTGAAAAAGGCGAGGGGTATGGAAGAAAATCCCTCATTGGTCACGAAAGTGTCGGCATTATGCCCCAAGGTGGATCCAGTTGTAGCTGAACGATAGCTGGTATTGCGCGTTTTTTTGCAGACAGATAGCCGCCTGTCCCAGAGAGTCGGGCAATCCTTGCCTTAAACTGCTAAAGTGCCGCCCGTTATTACTTATGAGGATTGTTCCAATGGCGACTAACCGTTCCCAGCGTCTGCGCAAAAAACTGTGCGTTGATGAATTTCAAGAGCTGGGTTTCGAACTGAACCTGGACTTCAACGAAGGCCTGAGTGAAGAAGCTATCGACGCTTTCCTCGAAGCATTCATCAAAGAAGCCATGGAAGCCAACGGTCTGGGCTATGTCGGCGGCGATGACTTCGGTCTGGTTTGCCTGCAGAAGCGTGGCTCGGTCTCCGAAGAGCAGCGTGCTGCTGTTGAAGCCTGGCTGAAAACCCGTTCCGAGCTGACCAAGGCTGAAGTCAGCCCGTTGCTGGACGTGTGGTATCCAGAAAAGCCGATCAACGCGGCTAAGTGATACTGAAAAAAACGGCGACCTTCGGGTCGCCGTTTTTTTATGCCTTGCGCCCGTTCAGAATCAGCAGCGTCAACACCCCCGCCACAATCCCCCAGAACGCCGAACCGATGGAAAACAACGTCAAGCCTGACGCGGTGACCATAAAGGTGATCAGCGCCGCTTCGCGTTCCTTCGGCTCATTCATGGCGATGCTCAAGCCATTGATGATCGAGCCAAACAACGCCAGCGCTGCAATCGACAGCACCAGTTCCTTTGGCAATGCTGCGAACAATGCCGCCAAGGTCGCGCCAAATACTCCGGCAATCCCGTAGAACACACCGCACCACACCGCGGCGGTGTAGCGCTTGTTGCGGTCTTCATGGGCATGCGGCCCGGTGCAGATGGCCGCGCTGATTGCCGCCAGGTTGATGCCGTGGGAGCCGAAGGGTGCGAGCACCAGCGAGGCCAGGCCGGTGGCGGTGATCAAAGGCGAGGCGGGCACGGTGTAGCCATCGGCACGCAGCACGGCGACGCCGGGCATGTTCTGCGAGGTCATTGCCACCACGAACAGCGGAATGCCGATACTGATGGTCGCCGCCAGCGAGAAATGCGGCGTGGTCCACACCGGTATCGCCACTTCGAGGTGAAAACCACTGAAATCCAGCAACCCCATCAGCCCCGACAGCACAGTGCCAAGCACCAGCGCGGCGAGCACCGCATAGCGTGGCGACAGGCGCTTGATGATCAGGTACGTGAAAAACATCCCCAGCACCAGGCCGGTGCGATGCTGCGCGGCGACGAAAATCTCGCTGCCGATCTTGAACAGGATTCCCGCCAGCAAGGCCGCCGCCAGCGACGACGGGATGCGCTTGACCAGTTTTTCGAAACTGCCGGTCAGCCCGCACAGCGTCACCAGTACGGCGCAGGTGATGTAGGCACCAATGGCCTCGCCGTAACTCACGCCGCCCAGGCTGGTGATCAACAGCGCCGCGCCGGGTGTGGACCAGGCAATAGTGATGGGCGTGCGATAGCGCAGGGACAAGCCGATGCTGCACACCGCCATGCCGATGGAGATGGCCCAGATCCACGAAGAAATCTGCGCCGTGGTCAACCCGGCGGCCTGGCCGGCCTGAAACATCAGGACCAGCGAGCTGGTGTAGCCGGTCATCATGGCAATGAAGCCGGCGACGATGGCCGACGCAGAAGTGTCGGCCAACGGGCGCAAAGGCGCTTGGGTGGCGTCGTTCATGGAGAGGTGTTCCTTTTACCTGGGTATTTGTCAGTGAAGGCGCAGATTCAAGCCTAAACTCAAACGTAACTACTCGTTGCGATACAGCCGACGCTGCAAACAGCCGTACAGTGTGTTGGCGCATTGGGTTGTGTACAATGTGCCCTGTTTTTAGGTGATACTTGCCAGCAACCCGCGCTTGCCGTATTACCGTTAATTCGCCGCCGTTCTCCAAACCCGAGTGCCCATGAACGAACAGTTGCAACCTCTCAAGAAACAACCGCGAGCCGGCAAGGCCGGTCGCAGCGGAACCCAGGACGATATCGTTTACGCGCATATCTTCGAGGCCATCCTTGAACAACGCCTGGCGCCCGGAACCAAGTTGAGTGAAGAGGCACTGGGCGAAATCTTCGGCGTCAGCCGCACCATCATTCGCCGCGCGCTCTCGCGTCTGGCCCATGAAGGCGTGGTACTGCTGCGGCCCAATCGTGGTGCGGTGGTGGCGAGCCCGAGTGTAGAAGAAGCGCGTCAGGTATTCCTGGCCCGGCGTCTGGTCGAACGGGCGATCACGGAATTGGCAGTGCAGCACGCCACGGCCGAACAGCTGGCCGAGCTGCGCCAGATGGTCAACGACGAGCGCGACAGCTTTTCCCGCGGCGACCGCGGTGCCGGTATCCGCCTCTCCGGCGAATTTCACCTCAAGCTGGCAGAGGCGGCGAAGAACGCGCCGCTGATCAGCTTCCAGCGCAGCCTGGTGTCGCAGACCTCGTTGATCATCGCCCAGTACGAAAGCGGCAACCGCTCGCACTGTTCTTACGATGAGCACACGCAGCTGATCGATGCGATCGAAGCACGCGACGCAACGTTGGCGGTGAATTTGATGATGCACCACATGGATCACATCGACAGCAAGCTCAACCTCGATGAGGAAAGCGCGTCGGATGATTTGCACGCGGTGTTCTCGCATTTGTTGCAGACGAAAAAGCCGGGACGCTCGTCCGTAAAACTGTAATTTCCCAGACTCACCAGGGCCAGAAATGTGGGAGCGGGCTTGCTCGCGAATGCGGTAGATCAGTCAATGCATCTGGTGACTGACACTCCGTATTCGCGAGCAAGCCCGCTCCCACATTTGCTTCTCGGCGTGCTTTAGATCAGCGTTGATGCACGAGATTGCCGGCCGCATACGTCTGCAACACCGCCCGGTCATCCCCCAGCGTCATCAGCACAAACAACGTCTCGGCAATATTATTGGCCTGCTTCAAGCGATAGCTGAGCAGCGGCGTGGCGTTGTAATCCAGCACCAAAAAGTCCGCGTCAGTGCCCGGCTGCAAGGTGCCGATCTTGTCTTCCAAACGCAGCGCTCGCGCGCCACCCAAGGTGGCCAGGTACAGCGACTTGAACGGGCTCAACCGCGCGCCCTGCAACTGCATGACCTTGTAGGCTTCGTTCAAGGTTTGCAGCAGCGAGAAGCTGGTGCCGCCGCCCACGTCGGTGCCCAGGCCGACATTCAGCTTGTGCTTCTCGGCCATCGGCAGATTGAACAAACCGCTGCCGAGGAAGAAGTTCGAGGTCGGGCAGAACGCTACCGCCGAACCCGTTTCGGCGAGGCGCGCGCATTCGTCATCGCACAGGTGCACGCCGTGGGCAAACACCGAACGCTCACCCAGCAATTTGTAGTGGTCATACACGTCCAGGTAGCCCTTGCGCTCCGGGAACAGCTCTTTCACCCATGCCACTTCCTGCAGGTTTTCACTGATGTGAGTCTGCATGTACAGGTCCGGGTATTCGCCCAGCAATTGCCCGGCCAGCGTCAGTTGCGCCGGGGTGCTGGTCGGGGCAAAACGTGGCGTGACCGCATAGTGCAAACGGCCCTTGCCGTGCCAGCGTTCGATCAGCGCCTTGCTTTCCTGGTAGCCGGATTCGGCGGTGTCGGTCAGATAGTCCGGCGCGTTGCGGTCCATCATTACCTTGCCGGCGATCATGCGCAGGTCGAGTTTCTCGGCCGCTTCAAAAAATGAATTGACTGATTGCGGGTGCACGCTGCCGAACACCAGCGCCGTGGTGGTGCCGTTGCGCAGCAGTTCCTTGATGAAGATATCCGCGACTTCTTCGGCATGGGCCTTGTCGGCGAACTGGCTTTCACACGGGAAGGTGTAGGTGTTGAGCCAATCCAGCAACTGCTCGCCATAGGCGCCGACCATGCCGGTTTGCGGCAGGTGGATATGGGTGTCGATCAGGCCCGGGGTGATCAGCGCATCCTGATAATGAGTAACGTCGATGTCGGCGGGCAGCGTCGGCAGCAAATCGCTGGCGTGGCCCAGGGCGCTGATCTGGCCGTTATCGATCACCAGCAGGCCGTCTTCGAAATACTCATAGGACGCTTCGATCCCCACTTCAGCAGGGTCGGCGATGCTGTGCAGGATGGCGGCACGGTAGGCTTTGCGAGTCAAAGGCATGGTGTTCTCAATTTAGAGTGCTTGGCTGCGGCGCGAGGCCGGCAGCAGTTTGGCAATGGGTTCGGCGCTCGCGGTGTGCTGGCCGAAATTGGCGTTATAGGTGGCGATGATTTCGCCGGCGATGGAGATGGCGATCTCCACCGGCAGTTTGCCCTTCACCTCGGTGAGGCCCATCGGGCAGCGCATGCGTTGCAGCTGCGCGGTGTCGAAGCCGCGATCTCGCAGGCGGTGTTCGAACTTGACCCGTTTGGTTTTCGAGCCGATCAGCCCGAAGTAGGCAAAGTCATTGCGCTTGAGCAGCGCGGCGGTCAGTTCCAGGTCCAGCGCGTGATTGTGGGTCATGACGATGCAGTAACTGCCCACTGGCAGGTCGGCAATTTCGTCGACCGGCTCCTCGCTGACGATTTTACGCACGCCCTGGGGAATGTTTTCCGGAAACTCCTGGTCGCGGGAATCGATCCAGCGCACCCGGCACGGCAGGCTCGCCAATAGCGGCACCAACGCGCGGCCGACATGGCCGGCGCCAAACACTGCAATGTGCGCCTGCACCTGGCCCATGGGTTCGAACAGCAGCACAGTCACACCGCCGCAGCACTGGCCCAGGCTTGCACCGAGGCTGAAGCGCTCCAGATGCGTGTTTTGCTGGCCGCGCACGAGCATGTCGCGGGCGATCTGCATCGCCTTGTATTCCAAGTGCCCGCCACCGATGGTGTCGAAGGTCTGCGCGGCGCTGATCACCATCTTCGAGCCGGCATTGCGCGGCGTGGAGCCGAGCTCTTCGATGATGGTCACCAGCACGCAGGGTTCGCCGCGGTTCTGCAGGTCGGCGAGGGCGCTGATCCAGTTGTTCATAGTCACCTCTTGTGGCGTCTGTCAGGCCGCTATCGGGGGCAAGCCCCCTCCCACATTTTGATGTGTGAACACCATCAAATGTGGGAGCTGGCTTGCCTGCGATGGCAGCACCTCGGTCTTAGAGCGAAGCCATCTCGGTTTCAGCCTCAACAGCCTTTGCCGCCTGCAACTGCCGCATCTGCTCACACCCCCACAACACCCGCTCGGGTGTGGCCGGTGCATCAATCTTCGGCTGATGGCGATACTCACCCACACTCGCCACGGCATCCTTGATCGCGCACCACGAGGCAATCCCGAGCATGAACGGCGGCTCACCCACGGCCTTGGAATGGAACACCGTGTCCTCCGGGTTCTTGCGGTTTTCCACCAGCTTTACGCGTAAATCCAGGGGCATGTCAGCCACGGCCGGGATCTTGTAGCTGGCGGGGCCGTTGGTCATCAGCTTGCCTTTGTTGTTCCACACCAGCTCTTCCATGGTCAGCCAGCCCATGCCTTGGATAAAGCCGCCTTCCACCTGGCCGATGTCGATGGCCGGGTTCAGCGAGGCGCCGACGTCGTGCAGGATGTCGGTGCGCAACATCTTGTATTCGCCGGTGAGGGTGTCGACGATCACCTCGCAGCAGGCCGCGCCGAACGCGAAGTAATAGAACGGCCGGCCCCGCGCCTGGCTGCGGTCGTAGAAGATTTTCGGGGTCTTGTAGAAACCGGTGCTCGACAGCGAGACCTGGGCGAAATACGCCTGCTGGATCAGGCTTTCAAAGGTCAGGATCTGGTCGCGTACCCGCACGTGACCATTGTGAAACTCCACATCCGCTTCACTCACGTCGTACTTGCGTGCGGCAAACTCCACCAGGCGCTGCTTGATGGTTTCGGCGGCGTTCTGCGCAGCCTTGCCGTTCAGGTCGGCACCGCTGGACGCCGCGGTGGGCGAGGTGTTGGGCACCTTGTCGGTGTTGGTGGCGGTGATCTGCACGCGGTCGATGTCGACCTGGAACACTTCGGCCACCACTTGCGCGACCTTGGTGTTCAAGCCCTGGCCCATTTCGGTGCCGCCGTGGTTCAAATGGATGCTGCCGTCGGTGTAGATGTGGATCAGCGCACCGGCCTGGTTCAGGAAGCTGGCGGTAAATGAAATACCGAACTTCACCGGCGTCAGCGCCAGGCCTTTTTTCAGGATCGGGCTGTGGGCGTTGTACAGGCGGATCGCTTCGCGGCGCTCGGCGTATTGGCTGCTGGCTTCAAGCTCGGCGGTCATCTCTTCGAGCATGTTGTGCTCGACGGTCTGGTAGTAGTGGGTGACGTTGCGCTCGGTCTTGCCGTAGTAATTGGCCTTGCGCACCGCCAATGGGTCCAGACCCAGGTGCCGAGCGATGGCGTCCATCACTTCCTCGATGGCGACCATGCCTTGTGGCCCCCCGAAGCCGCGATATGCGGTGTTGGAGGCCGTGTTGGTCTTGCAACGATGGCCATTAACCGTAGCGTCGCCCAGGTAATACGAATTGTCGGCGTGGAACATCGCGCGGTCGACAATCGAGTTCGACAAGTCCGGCGAGCAGCCGCAGTTACCCGCCAGTTCCAGGTTGATCCCGTGCAGGCGACCCGTGTCGTCAAAGCCCACGTCGTATTCGATATAGAACGGGTGACGCTTGCCGGTCATCAGCATGTCTTCGACGCGCGGCAGGCGCATTTTGGTCGGTTGGCCGGTGAGGCGCGCCACCACCGCGCACAGGCAGGCGGGGCTGGCGGCCTGGGTTTCCTTGCCGCCGAAACCGCCGCCCATGCGGCGCATGTCGACGACGATTTTGTTCATCGACACGTCGAGCACTTCGGCCACCAACTTCTGCACTTCGGTGGGGTTTTGCGTGGAGCAATAGACGATCATGCCGCCGTCTTCGGTGGGCATCACCGACGAGATCTGGGTTTCCAGGTAGAAGTGTTCCTGGCCGCCGATGTGCAGCGTGCCCTGGATACGGTTTTTCGCCGTGGCCAGTGCACCTGCCGAATCACCGCGTTGGTGAGTGTGGCTGTCGAGCACGAAATGCTTGTTGCGAAAGGCCTCGACCACGTCCAGCACCGGCTCCAGGTCTTCGTATTCGATCACCGCCGCCATGGCCGCTTTGCGTGCGGTTTCCAGGTCGCGCGCGGCCACGGCCAGCACCACCTGGCCGACAAACTGCACGGTGTCGATGGCCAGCAACGGGTCGCCGGGCATCAGCGGGCCGATGTCTTTCAGGCCCGGCACGTCTTCGTGGGTGATCGCGATGCGCACGCCGTCAAAGGCGTAGCAGGGCGTGGTGTCGATGCTGAGGATGCGGGCGTGGGCACGGTCGGACATGCGCGCATACAGGTGCAGTTGGTTGGGAAATTCCAGGCGGTCATCGATGTACTGCGCCTCGCCGGACACATGTTTGGCGGCGCTGTCATGCTTGACGCTGCGGCCGACCCCGGAGGTCAGGTCCTGGGCGAACAGCTCGGCGAGTTCGGCCTGGGTTTTAACGACGGCGTGATGGTTAGACATAAGCGGTCACCCGAGTCTCGATGTGCGGCGTTTGCAGTTCGATGAAGTATTTGCGCAGCAGGTTTTGCGCGCTGAGCAGGCGGTATTCCTTGCTGGCGCGAAAGTCCGACAGCGGGGTGAAATCCTCGGCCAGGGCGGCGCAGGCTTTTTCCACCGTGACGGCGTTCCAGGTGGCGCCCACCAGCACGGCTTCGCAGCTTTTCGCGCGTTTGGGCGTGGCGGCCATGCCCCCGAAGGCGACGCGTGCCTGGTTGATCACGCCGTTCTCGATCTTCAGGTTGAAGGCGGCGCACACCGCGGAAATATCATCGTCCAGGCGCTTGGACACCTTGTAGGCACGGAACAGTGTGTGGCCCTTGGGCACGATGATTTTCTCGATGAACTCGCTGTCCTGACGCGCGGTGACGCGGTAGTCGATGAAGTAGTCTTCCAGCGCCAGGGTGCGGCGCACGTTGCCTTTGCACAGCACGATCTGTGCACCCAGGGCGATCAGCAGCGGCGGCGAATCACCAATCGGCGAGGCGTTGCCGATGTTGCCGCCCAAGGTGCCCTGGTTGCGGATTTGCAGGGAGGCGAAGCGGTGCAGCAGGTCGCCGAAGTCCGGGTATTCGTGGTGCAGCGCGGTGTAGCAGTCGGAGAGGGCGGTGGCGGCGCCGATTTCCAGGCGGTCGTCGAAGCGTTCGATGCGCTTCATTTCTTCGATATTGCCGACGTAGATCATCACCGGCAGCGTGCGATGAAACTGCGTGACTTCCAGCGCCAGGTCGGTGCCGCCGGCCAGCAGCCGGGCTTGCGGGTAGGCGTCGTAGAGATCGGCCAGGTCGGCGACGGTCAGCGGCACCAGGCAGCGTTTGTCGCCACTGTTGAGTTCGCCGGTCTGCGTTGGCGCAATGGCTTTGAGGCGCGCGATGGTCTCGGCCTGGCGGCTGTCAAACTGGTCGACGGGTTTGTTGCAGCAGGCCTGTTCGGCGGCGGCCAGGATCGGGCGGTAGCCGGTGCAACGGCACAAATTGCCGGCCAGCGCTTCGTGGGCTTTTTGGCTGTCGGGCGCGTCGCTGTTCTTTTGCAGGGCAAACAACGACATCACAAAGCCCGGCGTGCAAAAGCCACATTGCGAGCCGTGGCACTCGACCATGGCTTTTTGCACGCTGTGCAGTTGGCCCTGGTGCTTGAGGTCTTCAACGCTGATCAGCTGTTTGCCGTGCAGCGACGACACAAAGGTCAGGCATGAGTTGAGGCTGCGATAACGAATCTGCTCCGCGCCTTGTTCGTCGCGGTGCAACTCGCCGACCACGACGGTGCACGCCCCGCAGTCGCCGCTGGCGCAGCCTTCCTTGGTACCGGGTTTGCCCACGTGCTCACGCAAATAGTTGAGCACGGTCAGGTTGGGGTCCAGGGCGTGCTCACTACGGAGTTCCTGGTTGAGTAAAAACTGGATCACGGAAGGCCTCGCAGACTCATTATTGTTGTTAACCGCTTTGCGCCGAATCTAGTCATGTCTGACTTTTCGGTCAATGATTTTCTGACCAGGAGGTCAAGAAGTTACGGTCACAACACTTTCAATTATGGTCCAGTCTTCTGGAACCGTTGTTTTTGGCGGCTTGTGGGTTTTCATCGCTGCTTATTTCATGCCAAATTCGCCACCGTGGGCGTAGCGCCATCAGCGGGCCAATGCGCTACACTGCCGCGCTTGTACTGATAGAAGATTCTGAAGGGAAAACATGACGTTCAAGGCGCCGGACAGTCTCGCCGAGCAAATTGCTCACCACCTCGCCGAACGTATCATTCGCGGCGATCTCAAGCCTGGGGAGCGGATCCAGGAACAGAAAGTTACGCTGGCGCTCAATGTCAGCCGTGGTTCCGTGCGTGAAGCCTTATTGATCCTCGAGCGCCGCCACCTGATCGCGATCCTGCCGCGCCGTGGCGCCCACGTCACCGAGCTCACCGCGCACAAGGTGCAGAGCCTGTGCACGCTGATGGGCGAGTTGTACATCCTGCTCGGCAATGCGGTGGCCGAGGGCTGGAAGGTGCAGGCCGACATGACGCCGTTCCTGCAGATCCAGCAGCGTCTGGTGAACAGTTTTGAGCGTCAGGACATCCGCGCCTTCGTCGAAGAAAGCTTCAACGTGATGCGCGCCGCGTACCCTTTTGCCAACAACCCGTATTTGCAGGAAACCGTCGAGAACCTGCAGCCGGCGATGAACCGCGCCTATTACCTGGCGCTGGATCAGCGCAAGGCGTCCATGAGCGAGTACCTGGCGCTGTTCGAGCAACTGCTCGCCGCCGTGCTGGCGCGTGACCTGGCGCAGATTCGCCTGGTGCTGTCCGCCTACGGCCAGCGCAGTTGTTCATTGGTCATCGCTGCGTTGGCGGACGCCTAAACGTGCGGCTCAAGTGCATCAAACTGGCGGGGTTCAAATCCTTCGTCGACCCGACCACGGTGAACTTCCCCAGTAACATGGCGGCAGTGGTGGGGCCCAATGGCTGCGGCAAGTCGAACATCATCGACGCCGTTCGCTGGGTGATGGGCGAGAGTTCGGCAAAAAACCTGCGCGGCGAGTCGATGACCGACGTCATCTTCAATGGCTCCACCAGCCGTAAACCGGTGAGCCAGGCCAGCATCGAGCTGGTGTTCGACAACTCCGACGGCACCCTGATCGGCGAATACGCGGCGTACGCGGAAATTTCCATTCGCCGCAAAGTGACGCGCGACAGCCAGAACAGCTACTTCCTCAACGGCACCAAGTGCCGGCGCCGGGACATCACCGACATCTTCCTCGGCACCGGCTTGGGCCCGCGCAGCTACTCGATCATCGAGCAGGGCATGATCTCCAAGCTGATCGAAGCCAAGCCCGAAGACCTGCGTAATTTCATTGAAGAAGCAGCCGGCATCTCCAAGTACAAGGAGCGCCGCCGCGAGACCGAAAACCGTATCCGCCGCACCCACGAAAACCTCGCCCGCCTGACCGACCTGCGCGAAGAGCTGGAGCGCCAGTTGGAGCGCCTGCACCGCCAGGCCCAGGCGGCCGAGAAGTATCAGGAATACAAGGGCGAAGAACGCCAGCTCAAGGCGCAACTCTCGGCCCTGCGCTGGCAGGCGCTGAACGATCAGGTCGGCCAGCGCGAAGCGATCATCGGCACCCAGGAAATCAGCTTTGAAGCGCTGGTGGCCGAACAGCGCAATGCCGACGCCAGCATCGAGCGCCTGCGTGACGGTCACCATGACCTGTCCGAGCGCTTCAATCTGGTGCAGGGCCGCTTCTATTCAGTGGGTGGCGACATCGCCCGGGTCGAGCAGAGCATTCAGCATGGCCAGCAGCGTCTGCGCCAACTGCAAGATGATTTGAAGGAAGCCGAGCGCGCGCGCCTGGAGACCGAATCGCACCTGGGCCATGACCGCACCTTGCTGCTGACCCTCGGCGAAGAGCTGGACATGCTCACCCCCGAGCAGGAAATCACCAGCGCCGCCGCCGAAGAAGCCGCCGCCGCCCTGGAAGAAGCCGAAACCACCATGCACGGCTGGCAAGAGCAGTGGGACGCTTTCAACCTGCAATCCGCCGAGCCGCGCCGCCAGGCTGAGGTGCAGCAGTCGCGCATCCAGCAGCTGGAAACCAGCATGGAGCGTCTGGCCGAGCGCCAACGGCGTCTGCAGGAAGAGCGCGTGTTGCTCGCCGCCGACCCGGAAGACGCGGCGATCATGGAGCTGAGCGAGCAGCTGGCCGAAAGTGAGATGACGCTGGAAGAGCTGGAAGCCAGCGAAGAACAACAAGTGGAGCGCCTGGAGCAATTGCGTCAGCAACTGCAACAGGCGACCCAGTCGCAGCAGCAGGCGCAGGGCGATTTGCAGCGGCTGAACGGCCGATTGGCGTCGCTGGAGGCCTTGCAGCAAGCCGCTCTGGACCCGGGCACCGGCACTGCCGAGTGGCTGCGCGACCAGCATTTGGCCGAGCGCCCGCGCCTGGCTGAAGGGTTAACAGTTGAAGCGGGTTGGGAGCTGGCGGTAGAGACCGTGCTCGGCGCCGACCTGCAGGCGGTGCTGGTCGACGATTTTGGTGGCTTCGACCTGGCCGGCTTTACTCAGGGCGATCTGCGTTTGCTCAGCCCGGCGGCCGATGGCACGCGCGTGCCGGGCAGTTTGCTGGACAAGGTCGAGGCGGCGATTGACCTGTCGCCCTGGCTGGGGCAGGTCAAACCGGTGGATTCCCTGGAGCAAGCCCTGGCGCAGCGCGGCCAATTGGGCGCGGGCGAAAGCCTGATCAGCCGCGATGGTTATTGGGTGGGCCGCCACTTCCTGCGCGTACGCCGTGCCAGCGAAGCGGAAAGCGGCGTATTGGCCCGTGGCCAGGAAATCGTCAACCTGAGCGCCGAGCGCGAAGAACGCGAAGCCACTCTCGAACGCCTGGAAACCGAACTGCAAACCCTGCGCGCCACCCAGCGCCAGCAAGAGACCGGCCGCGAACACCTGCGCCGCCTGTTGCAGGACGAAGCGCGCCAGCAAGGTGAACTCAAGGCCCAATTGTCGGCGAGCAAGGCCAAGGTCGAGCAACTGACCCTGCGCCGCACCCGTCTTGATGAAGAAGTGGCGGAGATGGGCGAGCAGCGCGCCCTTGAGCACGAACAAATCGGTGAGGCGCGCCTGCAACTGCAGGAAGCCCTCGACAGCATGGCGCTGGACACCGAGCAGCGCGAACTGCTGCTGGCCCAACGCGACAGCTTGCGCGAACGCCTTGACCGCGTGCGTCAGGAAGCGCGCCAGCACAAGGATCACGCTCACCAATTGGCGGTGCGCCTCGGTTCGTTGCAGGCTCAGCACGCGTCCACGCGTCAGGCCCTTGAGCGCCTGGAGATGCAATCCGAACGCCTCACCGAAAAGCGCGAGCAACTGAGCCTCAACCTGGAGGAGGGCGAAGCGCCGCTGGAGGAGTTGCGGCTCAAGCTCGAAGAATTGCTCGACAAGCGCATGACCGTCGACGAAGAACTCAAGACTGCGCAAATCGCCCTGGAAGACGCCGATCGCGAACTGCGCGATGCGGAAAAACGCCGGACCCAGGCCGAGCAGCAATCGCAGTTGATTCGCGGCCAGCTCGAACAGCAGCGCATGGAATGGCAGGCCCTGACGGTTCGCCGCAAGACCCTGCAGGACCAGTTGCTGGAAGACGGCTACGACCTGCACGGCGTGCTTAATACGTTGACCGCCCAGGCCAACGAGAAAGATGCCGAAGAAGAACTTGAACGGATTGCTGCGCGTATTCAGCGACTCGGCGCGATCAACCTCGCAGCCATCGACGAGTATCAGCAGCAGTCCGAGCGCAAACGTTATCTGGATGCCCAGGACGCCGATCTGGTGGAAGCCTTGGACACTTTGGAAAATGTGATCCGCAAGATCGACAAGGAAACCCGTAATCGTTTCAAAGATACCTTTGATCAGATTAATGGCGGTTTGCAGGCGTTATTCCCGAAAGTTTTCGGTGGTGGCAGCGCTTACTTGGAACTGACGGGCGAAGATCTACTCGATACAGGGGTGACGATCATGGCGCGGCCTCCGGGCAAGAAGAACAGCACCATCCATTTGTTGTCCGGTGGCGAAAAGGCACTGACCGCATTGGCGCTGGTATTTGCGATCTTCAAGTTGAACCCGGCGCCGTTTTGCATGCTCGACGAAGTTGACGCCCCGCTGGATGACGCTAACGTTGGACGCTACGCTCGGTTGGTTAAAGAGATGTCCCAGACCGTGCAGTTCATCTATATCACCCACAACAAGATCGCCATGGAAATGGCCGATCAATTGATGGGTGTAACGATGCACGAACCCGGTTGTTCGCGTTTGGTGGCGGTGGATGTGGAAGAAGCGATGGCGCTGGTGGATGCCTAGCGGCGAGTTGCTGGTTACACGTGTTTGAGGCTTAGAGCTTGCAGCTTGAAGCTCACAGTTGGCGGCTGGCGCAAGCGATCTTTCATGTGGCCCAAACATGGCAAATCGACACATTTCGCGCCAACTGTGTAAAGTTATCGAAGGTCGTGCTAGTTTATTGTCAATTCCTCGTATGCGTGGGCAAAACGTCAGTCAGAACATAGAGTTGGCGCCACGTTTTAAAGCGGTTTGGATGTTGCTAAACCCCTTATTTTTCAGCATTTTTTATTAGAGGCACGGGATTACATGGAAATCGGTCTGCGCGAGTGGCTGATCGTCATCGGCATTATTGTCATTGCCGGTATTCTTTTTGATGGCTGGCGCCGCATGCGCGGTGGCAAGGGCAAGCTCAAGTTCCGTCTGGACCGCAACCTGTCCAACTTGCCTGACGATGATGGCAGCGCCGAACTGCTGGGGCCGCCTCGCGTGCTGGATACCCATAAAGAGCCGCAACTGGACGAACACGACTTGCCGTCGATGAGCGCGCCGGTGCGTGAAGCCCGTGAACCGTCTTCCAAACGCGGTAAACGCGGCAGCGCCGCAGTTGCCGAGCCGCACCAGGGCGACCTGAACCTTGACGTCGATGATGGCCCGAGCTTCAGCAGCCGTGATGACGATTTCCCCGACGAGACCCCGACCAAAAGCGCGCCACGCCAGTCGGTCAATGACCAGCCGGCCGCTGAAGAAGTCTTGGTGATCAGCGTGATCTGCCGCGATGCCGCCGGTTTCAAAGGCCCGGCACTGTTGCAGAACATCCTGGAAAGCGGCTTGCGGTTTGGCGAGATGGATATTTTCCACCGTCACGAAAGCATGGCCGGTAACGGCGAAGTGCTGTTCTCCATGGCCAACGCGGTCAAGCCGGGCACCTTCGATCTGGACGACATCGACCTGTTCAGCACCCCGGCGGTGAGCTTCTTCCTCGGCCTGCCAGGCCCGCGTCACCCCAAACAAGCGTTCGACGTGATGGTGGCCGCGGCCCGCAAGCTGTCTCAGGAACTCAACGGCGAGCTCAAGGACGACCAACGCAGCGTCCTGACCGCCCAGACCATCGAACACTACCGTCAGCGCATCGTCGAGTTCGAGCGTCGCGCCCTGACACAGAAACGCTGAGGATTGGTCTTCAGCGTTGTCAGTAGAATAAGCGCACTAACATATTGAGCAGCTTCGGCTGCTCTTTTGCTTTCTGAGAGAACACCCATGACCGCCGCCCATACCCGCATCCTCCAATTGCGCGCTGAACTGGATCAGCACAATTACCGTTACCACGTGCTCGACGAGCCGAGCATTCCGGACGCCGAGTACGACCGGCTGTTCCACGAGCTCAAAGCCCTGGAAGCCGAGCATCCGGATTTGGTCACGCGTGATTCACCGACGCAGCGGGTCGGCAGTGCGGCGTTGTCGGCGTTCACTCAGGTGAAGCACGAAATACCGATGCTCAGCCTCGGTAACGCCTTTGACGAAACCACCATGCTCGAGTTTGATCGCCGGGTCACCGAAGGCCTCGACCTGCCGGTGGGCGATCTGTTTGGCGGCGGCGCGGCGGTGGAATACAGCTGTGAGCCCAAACTGGATGGCCTGGCGGTCAGCCTGCTGTATCAAGACGGTGAACTGGTACGCGGCGCCACCCGTGGCGATGGCACGACGGGCGAAGACATCAGCGTCAACGTGCGCACTGTGCGCAATATCCCGCTGAAGCTGCACGGCAGCGGCTGGCCGGCGACCCTGGAAGTGCGCGGCGAAGTGTTCATGTCCAAGGCCGGTTTCGAGCGCCTGAACGCCTCGCAGCTGGAAGTCGGCGGCAAGACCTTCGCCAACCCGCGCAACGCGGCGGCTGGCAGCCTGCGCCAGTTGGACTCGAAAATTACCGCCAGCCGCCCGCTGGAGTTCTGCTGCTATGGCATTGGCCAGGTCACCGCAGACATCAGCGACACCCACATCGGCAACTTGAAGCAGTTGCAGAAGTGGGGCATGCCGATCAGTCACGAACTGAAGCTGGCCAAGGGGATTCAGGAATGCCTGGACTACTACCGCGATATCGGCGAGCGGCGTAACAGCCTGGGTTATGAAATCGACGGCGTGGTGTTCAAGGTCAACAGCATTGCTGCCCAACGTGAACTGGGTTTTCGCGCGCGTGAACCGCGCTGGGCCATCGCGCATAAATTCCCGGCCATGGAAGAGCTGACTGAATTGCTCGACGTCGAATTTCAGGTCGGTCGTACCGGCGCCGTCACGCCCGTTGCGCGCCTCAAGCCGGTCAAGGTCGCGGGTGTGACCGTGTCCAACGCCACTTTGCACAACATGGATGAAGTCGCGCGCCTGGGCCTGATGATCGGCGATACGGTGATCATCCGCCGCGCCGGTGACGTGATCCCGCAAGTCGTCTCGGTGGTCACCGAACGCCGCCCGGAAAACGCCCGCGCGGTGCAGGTCCCCGAAAGCTGTCCGGTGTGTGGCTCCCACGTGGAGCGTACGCAACTGGTCAAGCGCAGCAAAGGCAAGGAAACCGTCAGCGAAGGCGCGGTGTACCGCTGCGTCGGGCGCCTGGCCTGTGGCGCGCAGCTCAAGCAGGCGATTATCCATTTTGTCTCGCGCCGTGCCATGGACATCGACGGCCTGGGCGACAAGACCATCGAGCAGTTGGTGGATGAAAAACTCATCGGTTCGCCGGCCGACCTCTACAAGCTCAAGTACGAGCAGATCATCGACCTGGAAGGCTTTGCCGATATTTCCAGCAAGAAGCTGATCACCGCCATCGAAAACAGCAAGACCCCAACCCTGGCGCGCTTTATCTACGCCTTGGGCATCCCGGATGTGGGCGAGGAGACCGCCAAGGTGCTGGCGCGCTCCCTGGCGTCTCTGGAGCGTGTGCAGAAGGCCTTGCCGGAAGTGCTGACGTACCTGCCCGACGTGGGCCTGGAAGTGGCGCACGAGATTCACAGCTTCTTTGAAGACAGCCATAACCAGGAGGTGATTGGCGCGCTGTTGTCGCCGGAGCAATGCGGCCTGCAACTGCAGGATCAGGGCGACCTGAGTGCCGAGTTCGCCGCCAGCACCACCTTGGGCGGCTTGCTCGACAAATTGCACGTGCCCAGCGTTGGGCCGGGCGCTGCGCAGAAACTGGCGGATAAATTCGGCTCTCTGGAAGGCGTAATCAAGGCCGACTGGCTGGACATGCGTCAGGCACTGCCTGAAAAGCAGGCCAAGGCCGTGCGCGAGTTTTTTGACAACCAAGACAATGCCAACCACGCCCAGGCCATCGAGCAGCAGCTCAAGGACTTCGGCATGCACTGGCAGAGCGAGAAGAAGGTCGTCGAAGGCTTGCCCGAAGCAGGGCACACCTGGGTGCTCACCGGTTCACTGGAGCTGATGAGCCGCGATGTGGCCAAGGACAAGCTTGAAAGCCTTGGCGCCAAGGTCGCCGGCTCCGTCTCGGCGAAAACCCACTGTGTGGTGGCCGGGCCGGGCGCTGGCTCGAAATTGGCCAAGGCCAGCGAACTGGGTTTGAAGGTGTTGGACGAAGAAGCGTTCGTGGTATTCCTGGCCAAGCACAACATCACGGTCTGACGGCGCGTGCGGGGAGTGGGCTGCTGCTTATTGCGGCGAGCGGGCTTGCCCAGCGTCGGCCTGCGCAGCAGCCCCCTCACCAGTGGAACGATCTCTCACGGGAAATGATCTAGTCTTGGTCACCCAGAGAGAGATCGCCATGTTCCGCTACTTCGAGCAACTCAGTTCACGCATCGCAGCACCGTTCACGGCGGGCGCATCTCGTAACAGCAAGGTGTGGCAGTGCCGCTGTGGCCAATCGCTGTTCTTTCGCAACAGCCAGTGCCTCGCTTGCCAGGCGCTGCTCGGTTATCAGCCGCAGCAAAGCCGCGTATCGTCCTTACAGCCGGGCCCGGTTGTCGGGACCTGGCTGCAGGACGACAACCTTGACGCCGGCGCCTTCCGTCGCTGTGCCAACCTCGACACTCCCGCCGCCTGCAACTGGCTGATCCCGGCGCACAGTACGGCGCCGCTGTGCGTGGCGTGCAGTCTGAACCGCACCATTCCCGACCTGTCGATCGCGGAAAACGCCGAACGCTGGCGCAAGGTCGAAACTGCCAAGCACCGTTTGGTGGCGCAACTGATCAGCCTCGGCCTGCAAGTGGTGCCCAAAAGCGTCGATGAAGACAACGGCCTGGCCTTCGACTTCGTCGGCGTCGACCTGGAAGGCAATGCTCCGATGACGGGCCACGCCAACGGTCTGATTACCCTCGACATCAAGGAAGCCGACGACGCCCACCGTGAGAAAGTTCGCGTACAAATGCGCGAGCCTTACCGCACGCTGCTTGGCCACTTTCGCCATGAGGTCGGCCATTACTACTGGGACCGCCTGATCGCCGATACCCACTGGCTTGAACCTTTTCGCGCCTTGTTCGGCGACGAACGCGCCAGCTACGCCGATGCACTCGACCATCATTACCAGAACGGCCCACGCCCCGACTGGCAGCAGACTTGCGTCAGCGCCTACGCCACCATGCACCCTTGGGAAGACTGGGCCGAAACCTGGGCCCACTACCTGCACATGATGGACGCCGTCGACACCGCCCTGGGCTTTGGCATGAGTGCCCGTGAGATGGACCTGGATTACCAGCCGTTTCCCCTCAGCACCCTTTACGACCCCGAACACCCAGGCGGTACGGCGTTCCTGTCGTTCGTCAACGCCTGGATTGAACTGGCCGGCATGCTCAACGAACTGTCGCGCAGCATGGGCCAGCCGGATTTTTATCCCTTTGTGCTGCCGCCGGCGGTGATCGCCAAGCTGCACTTTATTCACTTGGTCATCCAGGAAGAGGGCGGCAGGGCAGATGAAGCCGTGATTCTGTAGCGGCACAAGTGCTTGAGCCCCTTGATTTTTTAATCCTGAACCAACGGTTGTAACTTCCGATGAGATCGGTACAATGGCGCGGCTTGCCGAGAGGCGAGCGTCGTTATGGTGACCCCATCGGTCCCCCCGCAACGATTACCCGTGAACCTGGTCAGAGCCGGAAGGCAGCAGCCACAGCGGGAACATTGTGTGCCGGGGTGTGGCTGGTGGGGTTGCCTCCATAACGCTCTCCCGCAACCCCCTCTGTTTCAAATCAAAAAACGTTTCTTCAGTCATCTGCCCATCTGTAGTGCGCAGCCATGACGGCTTTTTGCTGGACAACCTTCGACCGTCTGCTAGCGTCAATCATGGGTTTTTTTCAAAAAATGACCGTGGTGCTGGAGTAGTAAAGAAGTGATGGCACTCCTTCAATCAGAAAGGATGATTGCCATGCACAGCCTCCAAGGTTTACCCAGTCGTATCAGTGGTTCCGTCGGCACCCCCGGCAAGGCCCGTAATGATTCCGATGATGTTCGATCCATTCAGAATCTATTCAACCTGATCACCGCCAAACCCGCTTCGCCTTTGCTGGTGGATGGCAAGTGCGGCCCGCTGCTGGTCCAGCGCATCAAGGACTATCAATCCAATCGTCTCAAGGTCGCCACACCCGACGGCGTGATTGACCCGGCAGGCCGAACGTTCAGCGCCCTGCTCGAAGACGCGCGCAAGACAACTCCCGTGACCCCGGCCAACGACTCGGCCGGTACCGCTGTCGCCCCAACCCCGCCACGCCCTCCGGCGCCTGCCCCGGCCCAACCAGACACACTGCATTGGGTTACAAAAGCCACCTGTGATGGACGTGTGACGCTGACCGATGCTGACTTTCAAAGCGCCGCGACAGCACTGGGCAGCGGTATCTCGGTGAACATCATCAAGGCGTTCGCCACTGTGGAATCTGGTGGGCGATCCGGCTTCGGCCCGGCCCAGATGCCGGTGATCGCGTATGAAGGTCACATCTTTCGCAAATACACCCAGCAGAAGTACGACAAGGCCTATCCCCTCCTGTCATACCCCTACCGGGAAAAAGCCGGCCCGCAATGGAAAGCCAACAACAAAACCCAGGCGGTGGCGTGGCAGACCCTGGCCGATGCGTTCAAGTTAAATCAGGAAGCGGCGTTGATGTCGGCGTCGTACGGCATGTTTCAGATCATGGGCTTCAACTTCGCCGCCTGCGGTTACAAGAGCGTCTTCGATTTCGTCAGCGCGATGAAACTCAACGCCGGCCAGCAGTTGATGGCGTTCGTCGGTTTTTGCCGCAAGAACCCGGCCTTGTTCAAGGCCATGAAGAACAAGGACTTCGCGGGCATGGCTGCCCAATACAACGGGGCGGATTATGGTGATTACGACAAGCGAATCCAGAAAGCCTTTGAGGCGCTGGAGAGGAAAAAGTAGCCGTGCGTGACGGTTGTTTCACAACGTGCAAAGCGCCCACTGGACAACCCAAAACCATCTTGTTAGTTTCCGCCAGCCACTTGTTTCGAGGTGTAACAAGAGCGCTGCATTGATATTGAAGTGCCAGCACTTCTTTAACTTACAAGGATGTCAGTGATGAAAAGCCTGCAAGGATTGCCCCGTCTTATCAGTGCTTCGGTGGGCGCGCCCGGTAAAGCGCGCAACTTGCCTGCCGATGTTCAGTGCATCCAGTATTTATTCAATTTGATCATTCCCAAGATGGGTTTTCCGCTGGCCGAAAATGGCAAGTGCGACGGCCAGTTGGTGCAGTGCATCAGCCAGTATCAGTTTCGCCACCTTAAATACGCGCACCCCGATGGGGTGATCGACCCCACCGGTCGTACGTTCAACAGCCTGATCGAAGAAGCGGTGAAAGTGCCGGTGAAGGCGTTTCCGACGATGCGCATTCCAAGCTTTCTCAACGCGTTCGGCAATAACAACGGCGATGCGGTGCAGGCCACGGTCAATGTGTACCTGGACCGCATGCGTGCGATGATCGAGGCCGAGCGACGCAACCGGCAATTGATGCTACAGCCCACGTGCGACGGCGGCATGACGCTCACCGAAACCGACTTCCAGAACGCCGCCACACAGTTGGGCAGCGGTATTTCGGTGAATATCATCAAGGCGTTCGCCACCGTGGAGTCCGGCGGGCGTTCCGGTTTCGGGCCGGCCCAGCTGCCGGTGATCGCTTTTGAAGGGCACCTGTTTCGCAAGTACACCAAGCACATCTACGACCAGGCACATCCACTGCTGTCGTATGTCTACGTGAGGAAGGCCGGGCCGCAGTGGCAAGTCAACAACAAGGACCAGGCCAAGGCCTGGGAAACCATGGCCACCGCCTTTGCGCTGGATCAGGAAGCGGCCTTGATGTCGGCGTCCTGGGGTATGTTCCAGATCATGGGGTTCAACTACGCCTCCTGTGGTTACAAGACCGTGTTCGAATTTGCCGCGGCATTGAAGATCAATGCCGGCAACCAATTAAAGGCGTTCCTCGGTTTTTGCAGCAAAAGCCCGGCGTTGATCAAAGCCATGAAAGACAAAGACTACGTGGCCATGGCGCGAAACTATAACGGCGAGGATTACGGCGACTATGACCGCCGTATCAAGAAGGCCTACGAAGCACTGGAAGGGAAGAAATAAGATGATGCGTTTTCTGGCAGTGGGTGTTTTGTCGTTGTGCGCTATCGCGCCTGCATGTGCAGACGAAACAGCCTTGCACTCAGGCAAGTACGAAGGGCTGATGCTGGCGGTCACCCCTGAGCATCAAGTCGAAGGTTTCTATTCGGAAGCGTTGGGTGAGGGCGTAACCCGCACCTGTACGTTTTACCTGCAAGGCGCGCCCGAAGCGCTGACGACCTGGGTCGACGACGCCTACCCTGGCAGCGTGACGGCCTCGTCCGATGGCGTGACGCTGACCGTGGAACAAGGCCGCCAGCACCCCGGTTGCCTCAGCGTGCTGATGCCGGAAATCGCCACCGGGCTGGACCTGACCCAAACCGCCAGCAAACAGTGGATCGGCCTGGTGACGGTCACTGCCGACAAGGCTTACCTGCTCAAAACCCCTGGCGAAAGCGCGGGCAAGCGTCCGTATATCGTCAAGGACGATGTGGTCGGCGTACTGGCTTTCAAGGACGGCTGGGCTCAGGTTGAATTCACCAATGCCAAGGACCGCTCGTTCACCGGCTGGATCCGCCAGGATCAATACAGCCGCCTGACTGCGCCCAAAAGCTGAACCGCGCCCCTCTACCAGGACAAGTCTTACCTGCCGGTCGGGACGCTGCGTGTCGATGAGGTGATGTGCGCAAAAGTGACGGATGGGCGCGGCAAACCCGAAACCTTCTACGTGTTTACCCACGATGATGCCTTCATGCTTGCCCCGATCACGCCGCGTGGCGCAATCAATGTCCCTATGAAGGACAAGATCTTCGATTACCTGTTGAGCCATCAGCAGAAGGTGTTCACCGGTATCGAGGGCTCATTTGTAAAGCTCACCGGTAATCGGGTGCTGCGCTATGTAACGGTGCCGGGCTACAAACCAGGGATGGCGGCTGTGGATGAGTTTGCGATCGTCAACCCGTGCCCGGGCGCGCAGCCGCCAGAGCCTGCTGCGCAGCACTGAGCCAACCCCTGCGCCGCAACGTGTCATGCACGTTGCGGCATTTTTATGCCCGGGGTTCAGGCCTTGTTGCGGTTGAACAGCTTGCGGATCACGGCGAACAGCGCCACAACGCCGACCATCAGGAACTTCTTCGCCGCCAGCAGGAAGATGCCGATCTTGGCAAACAACCCGGCCTTGGCCGCTATCCCGCCGGCCACCAGGGCCGCCAGGCCATAAGTGGCCAGCTTGTCGGTCTTGGGGTTGAAGTCGGTGTACAGGTTGCCGTCGGTGAAGTTGGTAAAGGCCAAAACCTTGGGCATTTCCTGCTTGATGGTGGACAGGTCGGCCATGGCGGCGACGGCGTTGAGTTCCAGCACGCCTTCACGGCCCAGCACGCGGATGCTGTAGTTGAGGGTGGTTTGCTGGGCGTCGTCGGCTTTCAGCTCGCGCGCCCAGTACATTTTGTGGGTGGCATCGTCGTAGCGCGGCGGTTCGGCCCAGCCCAGCAGGTGCAGGCCGGCGTAGCCTTGTTTCTGGCGTTGCTTGTTATCTTCCTCGTCTTCTTCCTGCATTTGCTTGAGCAGTTCGGCGTAGTCGATTTTTGCCGCGTCCTCGTCGGAAACGTGCCCGTCAGCCTTGTAGCTGACGATCACGCCCCAGCCGCGTTCCGACAAGGGGCTGACTGCTTTTGGCACGATCATGCCCAGGGTTTTGAAGCCGGGTGGGTTGCCCCAGCCATCGGTCAACAGGCGCTCGGTGTCGGCGGGGTCGAGGTAGTAGAACTCGTCGTTGAGCTTGAGCGTGGCAATGCCACTGGGCAGCGTGACCGTGCCGGTCTTCTGCTTGAGTGAGGCGAGGAAGTGTTCAGCCGTTTCAGCCGGCGCGCTGGCGTCGGCGGGCGCAGGTGCAGCAAAGACGGGTAGGGCAGACAGGCTCAGCGCAGCCGCCGCTATCAACACGCGGAAGTAATTCATGGTAGTCCCTTACATTTTGAATTAATTTCGCGGAAGAATACTGAAATTTGCTGCCCGGGTCAGCCAAAAGTCTCCCGCAGCAGCCCGGCAAACGCGTCCCGTGCCAAATGCCGCTGGGTGTCCTTGTGCCAGAACAGCAGGTTGTCCACGGCCTGCAGCTCTTCAAACCGGTAGGAGGCCAACTGATTGGCCTGCTCATAGCGGGCGAGGATGCCTTCCGGCGCCAATGCCACGCCAATCCCCGCACTGACACAACCGATGATCGTGCCCCAGCTGGCATAGCTGGCGATGCTCGGTTTGAAAGCATGCGGTTTGACCCAGTTCTCCAGCGCCGCGCGATACGGACAGCCCGCAGGCCATACCAGCAGCGTACGACCGGCCAGGTCTTGGGCACTGTTGATCGGGGCGCTGGACGCGCTGGCGATCAGCACCAGGCGTTCGCTGTAGACCACGCTGTGTTCAAGCTTGGCGCGTTTGCCACCACAGGCCACCAGCGCCACATCGAGGCGATGGTGTTGCAGGTCGTCCAGCAACTGCGCCCAGGCGCCAGTGACCAGCTCGAGCGAGACGTCCGGGTAGCGCCGATGGTATTCCGCCAGCAAGGGCGGCAGGCGGCCGCTGGCGCTGGACTCCACCGCGCCGATGCGCAAGGTGCCGCGGGGGATGGCGTCGGCATCCACCGCGCGTTTGGATTCGTCTACCAGCGCCAGAATGCGCTCGCAGTAGTCCAGGAAGATTTCCCCGGCGGCACTGATTGCCAACCCGCGCCCGGCACGGATAAACAAGGGCGTGCCCAACTCGCTTTCCAACTGCTTGATCCGCGTGGTGATGTTGGACGGCACGCAATGCAATTGCAGGGCGGCCTGGGCCACGCTGCCGGTTTGCGCCACGGCTCGCACCATTTTCAGTTGGGCCAGTTCCATTGCTCAGTTCCAGTGATTTCAGAAGTCAGAAACGCTTAATTGTCCTGCGCCTTGCCGGGGCCAAGACTGACGGCATCCTACTCAGTTGCCGGACGCCGCCGATGAATACCCCGTCACCCGCAAAGCTTACGCTAGTCATCTCCGGCGTCATCCTCTGTTGGGCCTATTCGCCGATTGGCGTGCACATGGGGTTGCACAGCTACAACCCCGGCCAGTTGGCGTTGCTGCGATTTCTGATTGCGTCGGTGTTCATGGGCGGTGTGGCATTGGCGGTAGGCATTGGCCGGCCGCGTTTGCGCGACCTGCCGTGGTTACTGGTGCTGGGGTTCTTTGGCGTGTTTTTGCACCACACCAGCCTCAATTATGGGCAGCAATGGGTGACGGCGGCGGCGTCGAGCGTGCTGGCGCAGTCGGCGCCACTGTTCAGTGTGCTGATCGCGTGTTTGTGTTTGAAAGAGCGCGTCAGTGCCTGGCGCTGGGGCTGTGTGTTGCTGGGCTTGCTTGGCGTGCTGGTGGTGATCTGGGGCGATCATGGCGTGGGCGATATTGACCCGCGCGGTTTGCTGATTGTGCTGGCGGCGGTGTCATGGAGCGTGTATTTCGCCATCCAGAAACACTATGCCCATCGCTACAGCCCGCTGACCATGGCGTGTTACATGGTGTGGGCGGGCACCCTGATGCTGTGCGTGAACCTGCCAGGCCTGGCCAATGCCGTGGAGCAGGCACCGCTGGCGGAAAACCTCGCGGTGCTGATCCTAGGCATTTTCCCCAGCGCCCTGGCGTACCTCGCCTGGGCCTATGTGTTGAAGCACGTCGAGGTCAGCCGAGCGTCGGTGGCGATGTACCTGATCCCGCCGGTCGCGATGGTGATGGCCGCGACGCTGCTGGGCGAGCACATTGCCGTGCAGGTGATGCTGGGCGGTGTGATGGTGCTGGCCAGCGTGGCGGCCATCAGCCTGGAGGGCCGCTGGCGGTCAGTCGCTCATGCAGAACGCGCGCAGCCGGTGGCCATCGAGGTCCTGGGCGACAAAGGTGTAGCCGAAATCCAAACGGGTCGGTGACTGGATGATGGTTGCGCCGCGCGCCACCCACTGAGCGTGCAGGGCGTCTACGGCGGCCTGGTCTGGCAGGGAAAAGCCCACCTCACCGCCGCCGCCGGTCATCTGGGCCGCAGGCTCCACCGTGTGGCGCGACCACAGCCCCAGCTTTACGCCGTTGTCGAGGATGAACAGGGCAAAGGTGGGGTTCAGTTCAACCGGCGGCTTATCCAGCAGGCGGCTATAAAAGTTGGCACTGGTGGCCGGGCTGTCGACGTAGAGCAGGAAGTAATGGGCGACGGTGTGCATTGTAGACTCCTTGGGAATGGGCGTTCAAGTGCGCCCAGTCTAGAGGGATGCCCTGTCAGTTCTTGTCAGGAGTGAGCGGTGATCGCTCACTTTCGCCGGTGTACAGGTTGATGATGTCGTCGATTTCCCCCGACATCTTCATCCGCAGCAGCGTACGCAAGATCCGCTGTACCGGCACGTTCGGGTCGTTGCGCACGATGCAACCCAGGCTTTGCTCGTCGATGATCGCGACCTTTTGCAGCCGCTGGTTCGGCGGCAGGTTCAAATTGAAGCGTTCGAGTATCCATTCGTTAATCACGGCGTATTCAAAACGCCCGGCGACCAGCTTTTGCAGCACCAAGGCTTCGCTGCGCGAATCGTCGCGGGTGAGCTGGCCAGTGGCAAACAATGGGTCGAGCACAGCGTAGCGGTAGTTGAGCACCGTGCCGATCGGCTGAGGCGTCAGCGTACCGACTTCTGCAGGCTGCGGCGTCGCGTGGCGGCTTACCAGCACATTGCGTTGCACCATCAGCGGCACGCTCCAGGTGTAGTCGCCGGACAGGCTGTCGACCCAGTCCTGGGCGACATAACAGCGCACATCGATGTCGCCATGCGCCATGGCGTTGGCGATGCGTGCCCGCGCCAGCACGTGAAACTCGGCCGGGCGCCCGATCTGGGTGGCCAGGCTTAACATCAAGTCATACAAAATGCCTTGGGTGGGCTGGCTGTCCTCCACCTGGGCCATCGGCATCGCCCAGCTGTCGGAAACCGAGAAACGCAACGGCGCAGGCGCCGCGAGGCTGGCAAGGGAAATCATCCATAAGGCGCCCAGGACTACGCGCATACACTCTCCGGGTTCAGGCCTTTGCGGGGCCATTGAGCAGAGCTTAGTCAGATTAGACGAGCGTGCCGGATGCAATTTCCCCCTTGCTCCGCTAGCATTACCGGCTTCCGCTTCCCAGTTGCGACGGTTTTCGATGAGTTATCAGGTTCTTGCACGTAAATGGCGTCCGCGCTCGTTCCGCGAAATGGTCGGCCAGACCCATGTGCTCAAGGCTCTGATCAATGCCTTGGACAGCCAACGGCTGCACCACGCCTACCTGTTCACCGGCACGCGAGGGGTGGGCAAGACCACCATCGCGCGCATCATCGCCAAATGCCTGAACTGTGAAACCGGTATCACTTCCACGCCTTGCGGCACGTGTTCGGTGTGCCGCGAGATCGATGAAGGGCGTTTCGTCGACCTGATCGAGATCGACGCCGCGAGCCGCACCAAGGTCGAAGACACCCGCGAGTTGCTCGATAACGTGCAGTACGCACCGAGCCGTGGCCGCTTCAAGGTCTACCTGATCGACGAAGTGCACATGCTTTCCAGCCATTCCTTCAACGCGTTGTTGAAAACCCTGGAAGAGCCGCCGCCGTACGTCAAATTCATCCTGGCCACCACCGACCCGCAGAAACTTCCTGCAACGATTCTGTCGCGGTGCCTGCAGTTTTCCCTGAAAAACATGACCCCTGAGCGCGTGGTCGAGCATTTGACTCACGTGCTGGGTGTCGAGAACGTGCCGTTCGAAGACGACGCGCTGTGGCTGCTTGGCCGCGCGGCCGATGGTTCGATGCGCGATGCCATGAGCCTCACCGACCAGGCCATCGCCTTTGGCGAAGGCAAGGTGATGGCCGCCGACGTGCGCGCTATGCTCGGTACCCTCGACCATGGCCAGGTGTTCGACGTGCTGCACGCGCTGATCGAGGGCGACGCCAAGGCGTTGCTCGAGGCGGTGCGCCACTTGTCGGAACAAGGCCCGGACTGGAACGGCGTGCTGTCGGAAATCCTCAACGTCTTGCACCGCGTTGCGATTGCCCAGGCGTTGCCTGAAGGTGTCGACAACGGCCATGGCGACCGCGACCGCGTATTGGCGCTGGCCCAGGCATTGCCGGCCGAAGATGTGCAGTTCTACTACCAGATGGGCCTGATCGGGCGCCGCGACCTGCCGCTGGCACCGGACCCGCGCGGTGGCTTTGAAATGGTCCTGCTGCGGATGCTGGCGTTCCGACCGGCGGATGCGGCCGACGCGCCGAGACAGCCGCTAAAGCCAGTGGGGATCAGCCAGGCCACAGTTGATTCCGCCAAACCAGTGGCTGGCGCGGCCGTAGTCGCGCCAGTAGTTGCTGCGCCTGCGCCTGAGCCGGTAGTGGCTGCGCCAGAGCCGGTGACGGCTGCGCCAGCCATCGCGCCGGCGCCGGTGACCGAGCCTGAGCCCGAAGCCGTGGTCGACCTGCCGTGGAATGACCCGGTAGACGCCGAGCCCGAAGTGGAACTGCAGCCTGCCGTGGAGCCCGTGCTGGAAACCAGCGGTGAGCAGCCCGAACTCACGCCGATGCCGACGCCGACGCCCGACAGCGTGGTGCCGGACGCACCCGAGTGGGTGTCTGCCCCGGTTCCAGAGCCGACCGTCGCCCAGGTTGAAGCCGCAATACCCGGCATCGACCTCGATGATGAACCGCCGCTGGACGAAGATTACATCGAGCCGGACATGGATTCGGCCTACAGCTACCTCGATGACCTGGCCAGCGAACACACCGCTGAGCCTGCACCCGAGCCCGAGGCGGAACCGGCTGCGGCCCCGGCCACCGGCCTGGCGCTGCAATGGCTAGAATTGTTTCCGAAGTTGCCGATCTCCGGCATGACCGGCAGCATCGCCGCCAACTGCACCTTGATTGCCATCGATGGCGATCACTGGCTGTTGCACCTGGACCCGGCGCACAGCGCGCTGTTCAACGCGACCCAGCAACGCCGGCTCAACGATGCATTGAACCAGTACCATGAGCGCACGCTGACCATCACCATCGAGTTGATCAAGCCCGAGCAGGAAACCCCGGCCCAGGCCGCAACACGCCGACGCATCAACCGTCAGCGCGATGCCGAGAACTCTATCCAGGCTGATCCGCTCATCCAGCAAATGATGCAACAGTTCGGTGCGGTCGTGCGTCACGATACTATTGAACCTGTCGAAGCCCCGGTGCCCCAAGCTTCATGACACCGGGCTATTAATTGATCCACGTACTTTTGAGGTGATTCCCATGATGAAAGGTGGCATGGCCGGCCTGATGAAGCAGGCACAGCAGATGCAGGAAAAGATGGCCAAGATGCAGGAAGAACTGGCCAACGCCGAAGTCACCGGTAAAGCCGGTGGCGATATGGTTAGCGTGGTGATGACCGGTCGTCACGACATCAAGCGCGTGAGCATCGACCCAAGCGTATTGCCAGGCACCAGCGAAGATGACCTGGAAATGCTTGAAGCGCTGTTCGCCGCGGCCGTCAACGACGCCGTGCGCAAGATCGAAGCCAACAGCCAGGACAAAATGTCCGGCGTGACCGCTGGCATGCAACTGCCACCGGGCATGAAGATGCCGTTCTGATGGTCTAGCCTTGGCTAGAATCAAATGCCAGGCCCAGTGCCTGGCATTTTTGTTTGTGCCGATCCAATCGAACCCTGGCGTGGCAAGCATGGTCTGCACCCTATACCGACGCATTCGATAAAGGAGCCCCCTCATGCCTCAAGAACCCATTCTCAACCAGCGCATCGTGCTGGTCTCGCGCCCGCAAGGTGCGCCAACCCCGGAAAACTTTCGCCTGGAGCGCGTGAATCTGCCGGAGCTGGCGGACGGCCAGGTGCTCTTGAAAACGCTGTACCTGTCGCTCGACCCGTACATGCGCGGCCGCATGAGCGACGCACCGTCCTACGCCGCACCAGTGGAAATCGACGAGGTAATGACCGGTGGCGCTGTCAGCCGTATCGAACAGTCGCGTAATCCGAAATTTGAAGTTGGCGACCTGGTCGTCGGTTCCACGGGCTGGCAGAGCCACAGCATCAGCGACGGCCGTAACCTGATGCCGGTGCCCGGTGGCCTGGCCAGCCCGTCGATGGCGCTGGGTGTGCTGGGGATGCCGGGCATGACGGCGTACATGGGGTTGATGGATATTGGTCAGCCCCAGGCCGGCGAAACCCTGGTGGTCGCGGCGGCGTCCGGCGCAGTCGGCTCGGTGGTGGGCCAGGTGGCCAAGCTCAAGGGCTTGCGCGTGGTGGGCATCGCCGGTGGCGCGGACAAGTGCCGCTACGTGGTGGACGAGCTGGGTTTTGACGCCTGCATCGATCACAAGAGCGCCAACTTTGCCCATGAGCTGGCCCTGGCGTGCTCCAACGGCGTGGACATCTATTATGAAAACGTCGGTGGCAAGGTCTTCGACGCGGTATTGCCGCTGCTCAATCCCAAGGCACGCATTCCCTTGTGCGGCCTGATTGCCGGCTACAACGCCCATGAAGCCCCAAGCGGGCCGGACCGGCTGCCCGCGTTGCAACGCACTTTGCTGACCAAACGCGTGCGCATCCAGGGTTTTATCGTGTTTGACGACTACGGCGATCGCCAGCCCGAATTCCTCAGCGCCATGGCGCCGTGGGTGCGGGACGGCAAGATCAAGTTCCGCGAAGACGTGGTGGAGGGCCTGGAGCAGGCGCCTGAAGCCTTTATCGGTTTGCTCGAGGGACGCAACTTCGGCAAGTTGGTGGTACGCGTCGCGCAGGATTGACCATTTGACGCTAATCCGGGGCGCGGGTATAAACCGCGTCTCGTTGTTTTGTCGGACCATTCGCTCATGAGCTTCAGCCCCCTGATTCGCCAACTGATCGACGCCTTGCGCACCTTGCCGGGTGTCGGTCAGAAAACCGCCCAGCGTATGGCGCTGCAACTGCTGGAGCGTGATCGCAGCGGTGGCACCCGGTTGGCCCAGGCCTTGAGCCAAGCCATGACCGGTGTGGGCCACTGTCGCCAGTGCCGCACCCTCACCGAAGAAGACCTTTGCCCGCAATGCGCCGACCTGCGTCGCGACGACACGCTGCTGTGCGTGGTGGAAGGGCCGATGGATGTGTACGCGGTGGAACAGACCGGCTATCGCGGGCGCTACTTCGTGCTCAAGGGCCATTTGTCGCCGCTCGATGGCCTGGGGCCGGAAGCCATCGGCATTCCGCAACTGGTGGCGCGCATAGAAGAGCAGGGCACGTTCACCGAGGTGATCCTGGCGACCAACCCGACGGTGGAAGGCGAAGCCACCGCGCATTACATCGCCCAGCTGCTGACCAACAAAGGCTTGATCACCTCGCGCATCGCCCATGGCGTGCCGTTGGGCGGCGAGCTGGAATTGGTGGACGGCGGGACGCTGGCGCATTCGTTTGCAGGCCGCAAGCCGATCGCCCTCTAAGCCACACCGCTGTTCAAATGTGGGCGCAGGCAAGCCAGCTCCCACAGTGGTTTTGTGGTGTAAGGGGGACCTTGAAAACCAAGCAAGCGCTTGGTAATTTCGCTCCACCCCACCGTGGAGCTTGCCGATGTCTGCCTATCAGGACTACTTCGACCCCAGCCACCAATTGGTTCGCGACAGCGTGCGCCGTTTTGTCGAGCGCGAGATGTTGCCGGGCATTGAGCAATGGGAGGAAGCGCAAAGCTTTCCGCGTGAGCTGTACCTCAAGGCCGGCGCGGCGGGAATCCTTGGCATCGGTTACCCCGAAAGCCTGGGCGGCAGTCACGAAGGTGACCTGTTCGCCAAGGTCGCCGCCAGCGAAGAGCTGATGCGCTGCGGCTCCGGTGGTGTGGTGGCTGGCCTGGGTTCGCTGGATATCGGCCTGCCACCGGTCGTCAAATGGGCACGGCCCGAGGTGCGCGAGCGTGTTGCGCCTCCGGTATTGGCCGGCGAGAAGATCAGCGCGCTGGCGGTTACCGAGCCGGGTGGCGGCTCCGATGTCGCCAACCTGCAAACCCGCGCCATCCGCGATGGCGAGCATTACCGCGTGAGCGGCAGCAAAACCTTTATCACCAGTGGCGTGCGTGCCGACTTCTACACGGTCGCGGTGCGCACCGGCGGGCCGGGCTTTGGCGGCATCAGCTTATTGCTCATCGAGAAAGACACGCCCGGTTTCACGGTCGGCCAGCCGCTGAAGAAAATGGGTTGGTGGGCATCGGACACGGCTGAGTTGTTCTTCGACGATTGCCATGTGCCGGTGGGCAACCTGATCGGCGTCGAGAACATGGGCTTTGCCTGCATCATGGGCAACTTCCAGAGTGAGCGCCTGGCCCTGGCGCTGATGGCCAATATGACCGCGCAGCTTGCATTGGAGGAGAGTCTCAAATGGGCCGCCCAGCGCGAAGCGTTCGGCAAACCCATCGGCAAATTCCAGGTGCTCAAGCACCGGCTGGCGGAAATGGCCACGGCGGTGGAGGTTTCGCGGGAATTCACCTACCGCCAGGCGGCGAAGATGGCGGCCGGCAAAAGTGTGATCAAGGAGATTTCCATGGCCAAGAACCTGGCCACCGACACCGCCGACCGCGTGACTTATGACGCGGTGCAGATCCTTGGCGGCCAGGGTTACATGCGCGGCAATTTGGTGGAGCGGCTGTACCGCGACAATCGCATCCTGTCCATCGGCGGCGGCACGCGCGAGGTGATGAATGAAATCATCAGCAAGCAGATGGGGCTTTGATGGGTGGTGGTCTTTCGGGCGCTATCGCAGGCAAGCCAGCTCTCACATTGGAACGCGGTCACTTGTGGGAGCCGGGTTTGCCCGCGATGAGGCCCTGACAGACGTCTCTTAACGCTCTGTCAACGCAAACTGCGTCAGGCAAAACGTCGGAATGCCCATGTCTTGCAGGCGTTGCGAGCCGCCCAGTTCCGGCAGGTCGATAATCGCCGCCGCCTCGAAAATCCTCGCGCCCATGCGCCGCACCAGATTGGCCGCCGCGATCAGGGTGCCGCCGGTGGCGATCAGGTCATCGAACATCAGCACCGAGTCGCCTTCGCACAGGCTGTCTGCGTGCACTTCAAGAAACGCTTCGCCGTATTCGGTCTGATAACCCTCGGCCAGCACGTCAGCCGGCAGCTTGCCCTGTTTGCGGAACAGAATCAGCGGTTTGTTCAGTTGGTAGGCGATGATCGAGCCGATCAGAAAGCCGCGTGCATCCATCGCGCCGATGTGGGTGAAATCGGCTTCGACATAACGCTGGGCAAAGCTGTCGGCGACCAGGCGCAGGGCGCGGGGCGATTGGAACAGCGGGGTGATGTCACGAAAGATAACCCCTGGCTTGGGGAAGTCGATGACAGGGCGGATCAGGGATTTGATGTCGAACGAATCGAAGGTCATCGTCGAAGAGTCCTGGGAGCGGAAAACGGACTCGAAGTATACCTGCGGCCTCGCCGATTGGCGCGGCCGCAAGCGGCTGGATCAACCTTCCAGGGAGCCGCCGGCCAGCGCGCACAGTTGGATCGGATCGAGGATATGCACTTCCTTGCCTTCAGCGGCAATCAGCTCGTTTTGCTGGAAGCGCGTGAACACGCGGGACACGGTTTCCACCGCCAGGCCCAGGTAGTTGCCGATTTCATTGCGCGACATGCTCAGGCGGAACTGATTGGCCGAGAACCCACGGGCACGGAAACGCGCCGACAGGTTGACCAGGAACGTAGCGATCCGCTCGTCGGCGGTTTTCTTCGACAGCAACAGCATCATCTGCTGGTCGTCGCGAATCTCGCGGCTCATCACACGCATCAATTGGCGACGCAGCTGCGGCAATTGCAGGGCCAGTTCATCCAGGCGTTCGAAGGGGATTTCGCACACCGATGTCGTCTCCAGCGCCTGGGCCGACACCGGGTGAATCTCGGTGTCCATGCCGGACAACCCGACCAGTTCGCTGGGCAGGTGGAACCCGGTGATCTGCTCTTCGCCGCTGTCGCTGAGGCTGAACGTCTTCAACGCGCCTGAACGCACTGCATAAACGGAATCGAATTTGTCGCCTTGGCGAAACAGAAACTCGCCCTTTTTCAGCGGGCGGCCGCGTTTAACGATTTCGTCCAGCGCTTCCATGTCTTCCAGATTCAACGAAAGTGGCAGGCAGAGGGGAGCCAGGCTGCAATCCTTGCAGTGAGCCTGGCTGTGAGCGCGCAGTTTGACTGGCTCGGACATTTCTTAAATCCTTGTGGGAAAACACACATAAGACGTAAGGGTAACGCACCGAGGGGGGATCAGACCAGCGTGTACAAAAAAGCGGCACGTGCATAAAGGTTTATGTATCGACGCCGATACATAGGTGAATCCCTATGAGCTGGAGCTCAGGTCATGTCGGTAATCCCTTTCAATAACCCTGTCATTACTACCAAGGCCCCGCAGGTTTTGACGGCCGCTGATGCGCTTGCGGGCAAGAAGGTCGATGACAAACCTGCGCCTCCACCCACGCCCGGCGAAGGTGTGGTGGTGAAGATATCCGGGGCAGGGCTCAAGGCTTCTCAAGCCGGTAGCAACCCCAACAAAGACATCGACGACAGCAATCTGAAAGACACCATCAAACAGATGCTGAAAATGATCCGCGAACTCAGGAAGCAGCTTGCCGAGAAGATGGCTCAGCTTTCAGCAGCCATGAATGATACGGCCCTGAGCCCGGAGGCACGCCAGGCGAAGGTCGCCGGTTTGCAGGGGGATATTGCTTCGATTCAGTCCGGGTTGATGACCGCCCAGGGGCAGCTGTCCAAATCGCTGAAAGATGAATCGCCTGAAGCTCAAATGGAAGCAATGACGCTGCTGTCCAAATAATTCACGCCTAGATCACCCGCGAGAATCGTTGCCTGTTCTGGTGCTCCAGGTAGGCATCGAACACCATGCACACCGAGCGCACCAGCAAGCGCCCGGCAGGCAATACGCGAATGCCCTGAGCATCAAGCTCGATCAGGCCATCGGCGGCCATCGTCTGCAGCTGCGGCCATAGCTCGTCGAAATAGCCGCGAAAATCGATGTTGAAGGCCTGTTCGATCTGCTCGAATTTCAGGCTGAAGGTGCAGATCAACTGCTGAATCACTTCGCGCCGCAACCGATCATCCGTAGTGCACACCAGGCCACGGCTGGTAGCCAGTTGCGCACCGGCCAGGGCGTTCTGGTAGTGGTTGAGGTCACTGCTGTTCTGGCAGTACAGGTCGCCGATCTGGCTGATCGCCGACACGCCCAGCCCGATCAGGTCGCAATGCCCGTGGGTGGTGTAGCCCTGAAAGTTACGCTGCAACGTGCCTTCTTCCTGGGCGACGGCCAGTTCGTCATCCGGCAGCGCGAAGTGGTCCATGCCGATGTAGCGATAGCCCGCGCGGGTCAACTGCTCGATGGTGGTTTGCAGCATCAGCAGTTTTTCCGCCGGGGAGGGCAGGTCGTCGGTGTTGATCCGCCGTTGCGGCATGAAACGCTCCGGCAAATGCGCGTAGTTGAACACCGACAGGCGATCCGGTTGCAGGCTGATCACTTCCTCCACCGTACGTGCGAAGTTGATCGGCGTTTGCTTGGGCAGCCCGTAGATCAAGTCGATATTGATCGAGCGAAACTGCAAGGTGCGCGCCGCATCGATCACGGCGCGGGTTTCTTCCAGGCTCTGCAGGCGGTTGACCGCACGCTGCACCTCGGGGTCGAGGTCTTGCAGGCCGATGCTCACACGGTTGAAACCCAGTTCACGCAGCAGGCCCATGGTCGCCCAGTCGGCTTCACGCGGGTCGATTTCAATGCCGTAGTCGCCAGAATCATCGTCGAGCAAATTGAAGTGCTGGCGCAGGCGTGCCATGACCTGGCGCAGTTCGTCGTGGCTCAGAAAGGTCGGTGTGCCGCCGCCGAAGTGCAACTGCTCGACCGGTTGTTTCGGGTCGAGGTGGCAGGCCACCAGCTGGATTTCCTGCTCCAGGCGTTGCAGGTAAGCCTGGGCGCGGCCACGGTCCTTGGTGATGACCTTGTTGCAGGCGCAGTAGTAGCAAATGTTCGCGCAGAACGGCACATGCACATACAGCGACAGGGGGCGCACGGCCTTGCGGCTGTCGCGCAGGGCGTGGAGCAGGTCGAAAGTGCCGACCTGGCTGTCGAATTGCACGGCGGTGGGGTAGGACGTGTAGCGCGGCCCCGCCAAGTCGTAGCGGTGAATCAGATCTGTGTCCCAACGAATGGCGTCGAGCATGCGGGCGGTCCCCCGGATTGGCTAGTGGGCCGAGTCTAGGGGCGCGCCGGGCAGGGCATGTTGATTTGCATCAACGGGGAGCGGCGCTATGCCACATGGCGATTTAATGGCCCATTAGCCAGTGTTGGTGCGGACCGGGCAAGGTCCACAGGCCAAATAGAATTACCAGCAAGCCTCCCGCCACACGCACGCTGCGTTTGCGCAGCACGGCTGTGACGCGTTCAGCGGCCAGCCCGGTCGCCAGCAACACCGGCCAGGTGCCGAGCCCGAACGCCAGCATCAGCAACGCACTGTCCGCCGCATTGCCCTGGCTCGCCGCCCACAGCAATGTGCTGTAGACCAGGCCGCACGGCAGCCAGCCCCACAGCGCGCCCAACAGCAACGCGCGGGGCAGGCTGGACACCGGCAGCAAACGGTTGGCGACGGGCTGTATATAGCGCCACAAGCCGCGACCTAGGCTTTCGATGCGCGTAAGGCCGCTCCACCAACCGGCCAGGTACAGGCCCATGCTGATCAGCAATAAACCGGCAAGCACACGCATGAACATCGCCGCCGGGCTGTTGGTCACCGCCCAGCCGGCCAGGCCGATCAGTAAGCCGGCGGCGGCATAGCTGAGGATGCGCCCCAGGTTGTACGCCAGCAGCAGGCGAAAGCGCCGGTAGCGTTGCTCTTTGGGGATCGCCAGGGTCAGTGCGCCCATCAGCCCGCCGCACATGCCCAGGCAATGGCCGCCGCCCAGCAGGCCAAGGATCAGCGCGGAGACCAGCAGCGGCGCCAGTTCAAGCATGGGGCGGATCTTTGGGCGGTTGCTCGGGCCCGTTGGCTTCGTCGACAGCCGCCAGGTGGTTCGGGTCCTGATCGTCAAACAGCACGCTGTGGGCCGGGCCGTCGAGGTCGTCGTACTGGCCGCTGTCCACCGCCCAGAAGAAGATGTAGATGGCGACGCCGACTAACAGCAGCGCCGCTGGAATCATCACGTATAGAGCTGGCATCTGCACTCCATGCCCACGCGGCTCAGGCCGGCAGCGGGCGGGTTACTAAGGGGGCACTTGCAGTCGGCGCGCTCGGCAGGCGAGTCAGGCGCAAGGCGTTGAGCACCACAGTCAACGAGCTGAGGGACATGCCGATCGCCGCCCAGATCGGCGTGATCCAGCCGAGCGCGGCAAACGGCAGCATAAGGCCATTGTACAGCCCGGCCCACAGCAGGTTTTCGAGGATTACCCGACGGGTGCGCCGCGCCAGGGTAAAGGCCTGCACCAGCGCGTCGAGACGATTGGACAACAGCACGGCATCGGCGCTGGTTTTCGCCAGGTCCGTGGCCGAGCCCATTGCCACACTGATATCGGCAGCGGCGAGCACTGGCACATCGTTGACGCCATCGCCAAGCATCAGCACCTTGCGGCCTTCCTTGTGCAATTGTTGCAGCACCTGCAGTTTGTCGTCGGGGCGCAGGCCGCCGTGGGCTTCGTCGATACCCAGTTCGCGGGCGACGCTGGCCACCATCGGCGAGCTGTCACCGGACAGCAGCAACGTGCGCCAACCGCGCGCTTTGCATGCCGCCAACAGGGCCGGCGCGTCGCTGCGCAGACGGTCATCCAGCACGAACCAGGCGAGTGCGCCGTCACGATCACCCAGCAGCAGCCACTGGCCCGCGTCGTCCGGCGAGGCGGGAGTTGGGCAACCGCTCAATTGGCAGACAAACCCCGGTTGGCCGATACGCAGTTGGCGCTCACCCACACGGCCTTCCAGGCCCAGGCCGGGGAAACTCAGGATTTCTTCGGCGGCCAGCGGCGCACGGCCAAAAGCCCGCGCAATCGGGTGTTCGGAGCGGTTTTCCAGGGCGGCGGCGAGGCCCAGGCAATCATCGCTGTTCAGCGCGCCCAAGGGATGGGTCGCACGTAACGCCAGGCGGCCTTCGGTGAGGGTGCCGGTCTTGTCGAAAATCACCGTGTCGATCTGGTTCAGGCCTTCCAGCACATGCCCGCGGGTCAGTAATAGCCCGAGTTTATGCAGCGTACCCGTGGCGGCGGTGAGGGCGGTTGGCGTGGCCAAAGAGAGCGCGCACGGGCAGGTCGCCACCAGCATCGCCAACACAATCCAGAACGCCCGCGAGGCGTCCAGTTCCCACCACAGCAGGCCGATCACCGCCGCGGCGATCAGCGAGCACAGCAGAAACCATTGCGCGGCACGGTCGGCGATTTGCGCCAGGCGCGGTTTTTCGGCCTGGGCACGCTCCAGCAGGCGCACGATGGCGGACAGGCGCGTGTCATGGCCCAGGGCGCGGACCTCAACGGTCAGCGCACCTTCGACGTTGAGTGTGCCGGCCGTCACCACATCGCCCAGGTAGCGTGGCTGCGGCAGGTATTCGCCGGTGAGCAGGGCTTCATCGATGCTTGACTGGCCGTCGAGGATGACGCCGTCTGCCGGCAGCACCGCGCCGGGGTGTACCAGCACGCGGTCACCCACGGCCAATTCGCTGAGCAGAATGCGTTCGCTCTGGCCGTCAGCTTTCAGGCGCAGGCACGAGGCGGGCAACAGGTTGACCAGTTGAGCGGTGGCGGCGGCCGTACGTTCCCGCGCTCGGCGCTCCAGGTAACGGCCGGCCAGCAGGAACAGCGCGAACATGCCCACCGCGTCGAAATACAGCTCGCCGACGCCGGTGATAGCGGTCCAGATGCCGGCCAGATACGCGCCGCCAATCGCCAGGGACACCGACACGTCCATCGTCAGGTGGCGCGTGCGCAGGTCGCGCAGCGCACCTTTGAAGAAGGGCGCGCAGCTGTAGAACACGATGGGCGTGGTCAGAAACATCGCCACCCAGCGCAGGATCACGTGCAGCTCCGGGCTCAGGTCGATATTGAATTCGGGCCAAGTGGCCATGGTCGCCATCATCGCCTGGAACCACAGCAACCCCGCCACCCCCAATTGGCGCAAGGCCAGACGGTTTTCTCCGGCCAACTGCTCGGCGGCGCGGTCAGCCTGATAAGGATGGGCGGCGTAGCCGATATGGCGCAGCTCACTGAGCAACTGGCTCAGCGGCAATTGCGCGTCGGCCCAGCGCACGTGCAGGCGGTGGTTGGACAGGTTCAGCCGCGCCTCGGCCACCGCAGGCAGGCTGCGCAGGTGTTTTTCGATCAGCCAGCCACAGGCCGCGCAACTGATGCCTTCCATCAACAAGGTGGTTTCGGCGAGATCACCGTCATGGCGCACAAAGGGTTTTTGCACGTCGGCGCGGTCGTACATGGCCAACTCGTCCACCAGTTGCACCGGCAGCGCCTCGGGGTTGGCCGAGGCATCGCTGCGGTGCTGGTAATAGCTTTCCAGCCCGCCGGCCACAATGGCTTCGGCCACCGCCTGACATCCCGGGCAGCACAGTTCGCGGCGCTCGCCGAGGATCACGGCGGTGAACCGGCTGCCGGACGGGACGGGCAGGGCGCAGTGGTAGCAGGGGGTTGGGGTGCTCATGGGTTTAGATCTTAGTCGGCGGGGAGGGCCTCATCGCGGGCAAGCCCGGCTCCCACAGCAATGGGGAGCCGGTTTGCCCGCGATGCGCGAAGCGCAGGCTTATTACTTCTTCAGGTCTTCAGCGCCCTGCAACGGCTCATCACCCAGCAGCAAGTCCTTGTCGTGGCTGACCTGTTCCTCTTCGAACAGGCGCCAGGTCCTGTCGCCCTCGACACCGAGCAATTCCACAAAGCGTCGGCCTTCGACCTTGTCGGTGACCTGGCCAATGTAGCGGCCCGGTTCACTGTCGCTGCGGGCCAGATTGATCTTGCGATCCTTCTCCGGCTGGGTCGGAGAAATCAGGTTCAGTTCCAGGGTGGTCGGGTTGCTGTTGCCGGTCAGGTGCAGGTCGACTTCACCGGTCAGTTCGTCCAGGTGCACCGCGGCGCGCAGTTGCAGGGTCTGGGCCAGCAGTTCGCGGTCCAGGGAACGGTTGATGCCTTTGCCGGCCTCGTAGTAGTTGTCGTTGACCAGGTTGTCCGGGTTCTTCACCGCAATGGTCACCATGGACAAGGTCAAGGTCACCGAACAGGTCAGGATTCCAATGATGATCCACGGCCAGAGGTGCTTGTACCAAGGGCTTGCGGCAGTAGCTGCGGGCATTGTCGTGCTCTCTTGTTAACGAACTTGTGGGCCGATGAAACGGCTCTTGGCTTCAATGTGGACGCTGTCGTCATCGGCATCCTTGAGGACGAATGTCACCTCGTTGGTGCTCGACGGCAGTTGCTCGGGTGCGCTCGACAACTCGACCGGCAGGCTGAGGATTTCCCCGGCCGCCACTTTGATCTCGCGTCGACCCTGCAGCTTGAGGTCCGGCAGGCCCGAGGCGTCGAGCACATAGGTGTGGTCGCGCTGGTCCTTGTTCATGATCTTCAGGCTGTAGACGTTTTCGATACGGCCTTCGGCATTTTCACGGAACAGCACACGGTCTTTGCTGACGTCGAAACCGACCAGCGAGCGCATAAAAAATGCACCGACCAACAGGCTGATCATTGCCAGCAATACCAGCGCGTAACCGATCAGGCGCGGGCGCAATTTATGGGTTTTCTGCCCCGACAGGTTGTGTTCGGTGGTGTAGCTGATCAGGCCGCGCGGGTACTCCATTTTGTCCATGATGTTGTCGCACGCGTCGATACACGCAGCGCAGCCGATGCACTCGATTTGCAGGCCGTCGCGGATATCGATACCGGTGGGGCACACCTGCACGCACATCGTGCAATCGATGCAGTCGCCCAGGCCCTGGGCCTTGTAGTCAGTGCCTTTTTTACGCGGGCCACGCACTTCGCCACGGCGTGGGTCGTAGGAAACGATCAGGGTGTCCTTGTCGAACATCACGCTTTGAAAACGCGCGTACGGGCACATATAGATGCACACCTGTTCGCGCAGCCAGCCGGCATTGCCATAGGTGGCCAGGGTGAAAAAACCAACCCAGAAATACGACCAGCCATCGGCCTGGCCGGTGAAGAAGTCGAACACCAGTTCGCGGATCGGCGAGAAGTAGCCAACGAACGTCATGCCGGTGACAAAGCCGATCAACAGCCACAGCGTGTGCTTGCTGAATTTGCGCAGGAACTTGTTGGCGCCCATCGGCGCCTTGTCGAGCTTGATGCGCTGGTTGCGGTCGCCTTCGGTGACCTTTTCACACCACATGAAGATCCAGGTCCACACGCTTTGCGGGCAGGTATAGCCACACCACACGCGGCCGGCGTACACGGTGATAAAGAACAGGCCAAAGGCGGCCACGATCAGAATGCCCGACAGCAGAATGAAATCCTGTGGCCAGAAGGTCGCGCCAAAAATGAAGAATTTACGCTCCGGCAGGTTCCACCAAACCGCCTGATGCCCGCCCCAGTTCAGCCACACGGTGCCGAAATACAGCAGGAACAAAACGGCGCCGCCCAGCATACGCAAGTTGCGGAACAAGCCGGTGAAGGCGCGGGTGTAGATTTTCTCTCGCGACGCATACAGGTCGACGGACTGACTGGCGTTTTTGGCAGGCGGGGTAACGTCATGTACCGGTATTTGGTTGCTCATCATTGCATCCCACGGCGGTGGAGATTTGCCTCGGCCAGTACGTGCCAACCGGGGTCAAAAATAGGCTGTTGCAGTGGCGTAATGATACGCCTGCGGCAGTGCTGCACGGGTGCGACCTTTGGTCGCGTTGGGGGAAATCAATTGATGGTGTAAGTGATCTGGATCAATTGACTTGTGAAGTATGGTCGGTTTTGGCTGTGTTGCAGCTTTGCAGGCAGTCGAATGCGCTCCAAATGTGCGAGGGGCTTGCCCCCGATTGCGGCATGACAGTTGATCAACTGTCACTGAGGCACCGCTATCGGGGCCAAGCCCCCTCCCACCGTTTGCTTTTGTGTCTTACTGCTCTTCAGCTGGCTTGTCGCCATGGGACAGGCTGTAAACATAGGCCGCCAGCAAGTGCACCTTGTCATTGCCTTGCAGCAACTCCTGCGCTGGCATCTGGCCCTGACGGCCATAACGAATGGTCTGCTGCAGCTGCGCGAAGCTCGAACCGTAGATGAATGCACCCGGGTGGGTCAGGTCCGGCGCGCCCATCGCGGGCGTGCCTTTACCGGCAGGGCCGTGGCAGGCCACGCAGTTGGCGGCGAAGAGTTTCGCGCCATTGGCCACATCGGCTTTGGCGCCTTCCGGCAGTTTGCGACCGTCGAGGTTGGTCACCACAAAGCCCGCCACGTCAGCCACGCCTTGCTCGCCAATGACTTCGGCCCAGGCCGGCATCACCGCGTGGCGGCCTTTCATGATGGTTTCCTTGATGGTCGCCGGCTCGCCGCCCCAGCGCCAATCGGCGTCGGTCAGGTTGGGAAAGCCATAGGCGCCCTTGGCGTCGGAACCGTGGCACACCGAGCAGTTGGAGGCGAACAGGCGGCCGCCCATCTTCAAGGCTTGCGGGTCCTTGGCAACCTCTTCAATCGGCATCGCGGCGAATTTGGCGAAGATCGGGCCGAATTTGGCCTCCGACCTGGCCATTTCCTTTTCCCATTCGTGCACGCCGGTCCAGCCGGTCTGGCCGTTGGCGAAGGGGGTTTGCTTGTCGTTGTCGAGGTAGTTGTAGCCCGGCAGCAGGCCTTTCCAATTGCCAAGGCCGGGGTACAACGCCAGGTAGCCGAGGGCGAAGATGATGGTGCCGACAAACAGCATGAACCACCACTTGGGCAGCGGGTTGTCGTATTCCTCGATGCCATCGAACGAGTGGCCGACGGTCTCGTCCGTCTGCTCGGTGCGCTGGCCCTTGCGGGTCGACAGCAGCAGCCAGGTCAGGGCGAAGATGGTACCCAGACTGAGGACTGTGACGTACAGACTCCAGAACGTAGTCATTCTTTGTTACTCCTAGACGCTTGCTCGACGTGCTTGATGGCTTCGGGGTCATCCGCAAAAGGCAACATGGTTGCGTCGTCAAACTCCGACTTGCGCCTGGGGCTGAACACCCACAGCGCCAGGCCGATAAAGGCCACCATCACCACAACGGTGCCCAGGCCACGAATCATCCCGATATCCATGCAGATCACCGTTTGCTTTTGATGATGGTGCCAAGGCCTTGCAGGTAGGCCACCAGTGCGTCCATTTCGGTCTTGCCCTTGACGGCTGCGGCTGCACCGGCGATGTCTTCATCGGTGTAGGGCACGCCCAGGGTGCGCAAGACTTCCATCTTCTTCGCGGTGTCCTTGCCGTCGAGCTTGTTTTCCACGAGGAACGGGTAGGCCGGCATTTTCGACTCCGGCACCACGTTGCGCGGGTTATACAAGTGCGCGCGGTGCCAGTCGTCCGAGTAACGTGCGCCGACGCGGGCCAGGTCCGGGCCGGTGCGCTTGGAACCCCACAGGAACGGGTGGTCCCACACGCTTTCACCGGCCACCGAGTAGTGACCGTAGCGTTCGGTTTCGGCGCGGAACGGGCGGATCATCTGCGAGTGGCAGCCCACGCAACCGTTGGCGATGTAGACGTCGCGGCCTTCCAGTTCAAGCGCGGTGCGCGGCTTCATGCCTTCGACCGGCTTGTTGGTCACGTCCTGGAAAAACAGCGGAACGATCTGGGTCAGGCCGCCGATACTCACGGCGATGACCATGAAGAAGGCCAGCAGGCCGATATTCTTCTCGACTACTTCATGCTTCATCAGTGAGCTCCCACAACGGCGATCTTGGCGGCGGCTTCAGCCTCTACAGGGTCGGAGGCACGCACGGTGCGCCAGACGTTGTAGGCCATCAACAGCATGCCGCTGGCAAAGAACGCACCGCCCAGGGCGCGGACGATATAGCCCGGATGGCTGGCTTGCAGCGCTTCGACGAAGGAGTAGGTGAGCGTGCCGTCATCGTTGATCGCACGCCACATCAGGCCCTGGGTGATGCCGTTGACCCACATCGAGGCGATGTAGAGCACGGTGCCGATGGTGGCCAGCCAGAAGTGCGCATTGATCAGCCCGACGCTGTGCATCTGCGCACGGCCGAACAGTTTGGGGATCATGTGATACAGCGCGCCGATGGAGATCATCGCCACCCAGCCCAACGCGCCGGCGTGGACGTGGCCGATGGTCCAGTCGGTGTAGTGGGACAGCGAGTTGACGGTCTTGATCGCCATCATCGGCCCTTCGAAGGTCGACATGCCGTAAAACGCCAGCGACACCACCAAAAAGCGCAGGATCGGGTCGGTGCGCAATTTATTCCAGGCGCCCGACAGGGTCATCATGCCGTTGATCATGCCGCCCCAGCTGGGGGCCAGCAGGATGATCGACATCGCCATGCCCAGCGACTGCGCCCAATCCGGCAGCGCGGTGTAGTGCAGGTGGTGCGGGCCGGCCCAGATGTACAGGGTGATCAGCGCCCAGAAGTGCACGATGGACAGGCGATACGAGTAGATCGGACGCTCGGCCTGTTTGGGCACGAAGTAATACATCATCCCCAGGAAGCCGGTGGTGAGAAAGAATCCCACCGCGTTGTGGCCGTACCACCACTGGATCATCGCGTCCGTCGCCCCGGCGTAGGCCGAGTAGGACTTGAACCAGCTCACCGGCAAGGACGCGTGGTTGACGATGTGCAGCATCGCCGTGACCAGGATGAAGGCACCGTAGAACCAGTTACCCACATAAATGTGCTTGGTCTTGCGCTTGACGATGGTGCCGAAGAACACCACGGCGTAGGTCACCCAGACGATGGCCAGCAAAATGGCGATCGGCCATTCCAGCTCGGCGTATTCCTTGGTGGTGGTGTAGCCCAGCGGCAGGGTGATGATGGCGCCGAGGATCACGGCTTGCCAGCCCCAGAAGGTGAAGGCGGCGAGGCCGTCGGAGATCAGTCGCGTCTGGCAGGTTCGCTGCACGACATAGTAGGAGGTGGCAAACAATGCACATCCGCCGAAGGCGAAAATCACCAGGTTGGTGTGCAGCGGGCGCAGGCGGCCGAAGGTCGTCCATGGCAAACCGAAATTCAATTCCGGCCAAACCAGTTGCGAGGCGATGAACACCCCGAGCCCCATGCCAAGGATCCCCCAGACCACCGTCATGATGGCGAACTGGCGGACTACCTTATAGTTATAAGCAGTCGGACTGATTGCTGTGCTCATTCTAAGGTTCCACGGTTTAGGTTTTTTTATAGTTGAAATCGGCCGCAAGTATGGACAAACCGAGGGGCCATTGCAACGCAATGGCTGACCTGTATCAATGCGTTCCGGGCCAGATTCTGCGCCCTTTCCATGTTTGGCGTAAGGACAAAATCAGAAATCGAAAGCTGATCGGGTGGACAGGAATTTTTTCAGGTCGCAACGGCAGTCGCCTGATACGCCAAAACCGGTCACTGTTGGGCAAGCGTAGACCCGAATGGCAGCAGGGGAAAGTTGGGGTGGGCAGGGGTGCGACACTTGGTCGCTGAGGGGGGCAGGGCTGCCGCCCCAGGTTGGGGCGGCAGTCTGCGGTTACTCGGTTGGGCTTTCTGGCGTTGCGCCATCAGCGTTATGGGACAAGCTGTACACATAGGCCGCGAGCAGGTGCACTTTGTCATTGCCTTGCAGCACGTCCTGCGCTGGCATCTGGCCCTGGCGGCCGTGGCGAATGGTCTGCTGCAGTTGCGCCAGGCTGGTGCCGTAGATGAAACCGGCAGGCTCGGTCAGGTTCGGCGCGCCCATGGCTTCCATGCCGTGGCCTTGTGGGCCGTGGCAGGCGACGCAGGTGGTATTGAAGGCGGCTTGACCGGCCGCCAGATCGGCGGTGCTGTCGGCGGGTAATGGCAGCTTGGCCAGGTCGTGACGCACAAAGGCGGCGACGTTCTTCACACCCTCTTCGCCCAATATTTCACCCCAGGCCGGCATTGCCGCGTGGCGACCATTCAGGATGGTCGTCTTGATCGCTTCCGCCGAACCGCCCCAGCGCCAGAGGTTGTCCGCCAGGTTCGGGAAGCCATACGCGCCCTTGGCATCCGAGCCGTGGCACACCGCGCAGTTGGAGGCAAAGAGGCGGCCGCCCATTTTCAGCGCTTGTGGGTCCTTGGCGACTTCTTCCACCGGCATGGCCGCGAATTTGGCGAAGATCGGCCCGAACCTGGCGTCGGCCTTGGCCATTTCCTTGTCCCATTCCTTGGTCTGGGTCCAGCCGTCTTCATAGCCCGGTAACACGCCTTTCCAGTTACCCAGGCCTGGGTAGAGGATCAGGTAACCGACCGCAAACACCAGGGTGCCGGCGAACAGCATGAACCACCACTGCGGCAGCGGGTTGTCGTATTCCTCGATGCCATCGAAGGCGTGGCCCATGGTCTGGTCGACGCTGCCCTTGGTTTCGCCCTTGCGGGTGCCGATCAATAGCCAGGTCAGGCCGATCAGGCTGCCGAGGGTCAATACGCAGATCCATGTACTCCAGAAGGTCGTCATGGGCGAGTGCTCCTTGTTGCAGGCTCTTCTTGAGCGTCGGATGGAGTAGGTTCATCGGCAAACGGCAGCAGGCGGGCCTGCTCGAATTCCGCGTTGCGCCGGTTGTTGAACACCCACAGCGACAGGCCGATAAAAGCGATGGCGACCACCAGCGTGCCAAGGCCGCGGATGGTGCCCGCGTCGAATTCAAATCCCATGGCTCACCTCTTGCTCTTGATGGCAGTGCCGAGCACTTGCAGGTACGCAACCAGCGCGTCCATTTCGGTCTTGCCCTTGAGGCTGGCGACGGCGCCACTGATGTCGTCGTTGGTGTACGGCACGCCGAGGGTGCGCATCACTTTCAACTTGGTTTCGGTGTGGCTGCTGTCGACCGGCGCGGTGACCAGCCATGGGTAGGCCGGCATTTTCGACTCCGGCACCACGTTGCGCGGGTTGTACAGGTGCGCGCGGTGCCAGTCGTCCGAGTAGCGCGCGCCGACGCGGGCCAGGTCTGGCCCGGTGCGCTTGGAGCCCCACAGGAACGGGTGGTCCCACACGCTTTCGCCCGCCACCGAGTAGTGGCCGTAACGTTCGGTTTCGGCACGGAACGGGCGGATCATCTGCGAGTGGCACTGCACGCAGCCTTCGCGGATGTAAATGTCGCGGCCTTCCAGTTGCAGCGCGGTGTAGGGCTTCATGCCTTCGACCGGCTTGTTGGTCACGTCCTGGAAGAACAGCGGGACGATCTGGGTCAGGCCGCCGATGCTCACGGCCAGCACCATCAGCAGCATCAGCAGGCCGACGTTCTTTTCAATCGTTTCGTGTTTCATCACTGACTCCTCAGGCCATTTGCGCGACAGGGGCGGCTTCGGCAGGTTGCGCCGAGCGCACGGTGCGCCACGTGTTGTAAGCCATCAGGAACATGCCGCTGAGGAACACTGCACCGCCCACCAGTCGCACGATGTAGCCAGGGTGACTGGCCACCAGGGTTTCGACGAAGGAGTAGGTCAAGGTGCCGTCTTCGTTGACCGCACGCCACATCAGGCCCTGGGCGATGCCGTTGACCCACATCGAGGCGATGTAGAGCACGGTGCCGATGGTGGCCAGCCAGAAGTGCGCGTTGATCAGGCCGAGGCTGTACATCTGCTCGCGGCCGAACACTTTGGGGATCATGTGGTACAGCGCGCCGATGGAAATCATCGCCACCCAGCCCAGCGCGCCGGCGTGTACGTGGCCGATGGTCCAGTCGGTGTAGTGGGAGAGGGCGTTGACCGTCTTGATGGCCATCATCGGCCCTTCGAAGGTCGACATGCCGTAGAACGCCAGCGACACCACCAAAAAGCGCAGGATCGGGTCGCTGCGCAACTTATGCCAGGCGCCCGACAGCGTCATCATGCCGTTGATCATGCCGCCCCAGCTCGGGGCCAGCAGTACCAGCGACATCACCATGCCCAGTGACTGCGCCCAGTCCGGCAGCGCGGTGTAGTGCAAGTGGTGCGGGCCGGCCCAGATGTACAGGGTGATCAGTGCCCAGAAGTGCACGATGGACAAGCGATACGAATACACCGGGCGCTCGGCTTGCTTGGGCACGAAGTAATACATCATCCCGAGGAAACCGGCGGTGAGGAAAAAGCCTACCGCGTTGTGCCCATACCACCACTGCACCATGGCATCCGTCGCACCGCCGTAGAGGGAGTAGGACTTGGTCAGGCTGACCGGGATTTCCAGGTTGTTGACGATGTGCAGGATGGCCACGGTGATGATGAACGCGCCGAAGAACCAGTTGCCGACGTAGATGTGCTTGGTGTTGCGCTTCATGATCGTGCCGAAGAACACGATCGCGTAGGCCACCCAGACGATGGTGATCAGAATGTCGATCGGCCATTCCAGCTCGGCGTATTCCTTGGAGCTGGTGTAGCCCAGCGGCAAGCTGATCGCGGCCAATAGAATTACGAGCTGCCAGCCCCAGAAGCAGAACGCGGCGATTTTCGGCGCGAACAGCTGTGTCTGGCAGGTGCGCTGCACCGAGTAGAAGGAGCTGGCGAACAGCGCGCAGCCGCCGAAGGCAAAGATCACCGCGTTGGTGTGCAGCGGGCGCAAGCGGCCGAAGCTGGTCCAGGGCAAATCGAAGTTGAGTGCAGGCCAAACCAATTGGGCGGCGAGAAAAACCCCGAGCCCCATGCCGACGATGCCCCACACCACCGTCATAATGGTGAATTGGCGGACCACCTTGTAGTTATAGGCGGTACTTAAAGTAGTGTTCATGGTTCCCCATCCACGGTTCAACCCAAGCCAATGCGGCACTTGGGCTGGAGTTATAGGCAGACTAAAAAGCGAGGCAAGCATGGGCAAAGAGCACAAGGCCAGTATTGACGGGGATCAATGGGCGCAGTGTGTGCGCGAGCACGGCTGGTTGTGGGATGCGGCGACAGGCACCAGCGCGCGTGCGCCGGTGACGCTGATCCTGGCCCACGGTGCCGGTGCGCCCATGGACTCGGGGTTTATGAACGACATGGCTGCACGCCTTGCCGGGCATGGCGTGAACGTGTTGCGCTTTGAATTCCCCTACATGGCCCAACGCCGCCTGGACGGCGGCAAACGTCCGCCGAATCCGGCGCCGAAACTATTGCAAGCCTGGCGCGAGGTGTATGCCGAGGTGCGACGCCATGTCGCTGGCAAACTGGCCGTTGGCGGCAAGTCCATGGGCGGCCGGATGGCCAGTTTGCTGGCGGATGAATTGGCTGCAGACGGGTTGGTGTGCCTGGGTTATCCGTTTTATGCGGTGGGCAAACCGGAGAAACCACGCACTGAGCATCTGGCCGGTCTGAAGACGCCGACGTTGATTGTGCAGGGTGAGCGCGATGCGCTGGGCAATCGGGCGGCGGTGCAGGCGTATGCGTTGTCGCCGAGCATCGAAGTGATGTGGCTGGTGGCGGGGGATCATGATTTGAAGCCGTTGAAGGCTTCGGGGTTTAGCCATGAGCAGCATTTGGAGGCTGCGGCGGTGAAGGTCTCCGAGTTTCTCGGCGGCCTTTAGGGCCTCATCGCAGGCAAGCCAGCTCCCACATTTGAATGTATTCACAAATAGAAATGTGTGAACCCAATCCAATGTGGGAGCGGGCTTGCCCGCGATAGCGGTTTACCGGTTAAAACGCTCCACCAGCGAATACTGGGTATTCGCCGTATGCGTCAGCTCTTCACTCAACTGCGCCGAGTTCATCGCCTGCTCCGAGGTCTGATCCGCCAACAGCGCAATCGTGCTGATATTGCGGCTGATCTCTTCGGCCACGGCGCTTTGCTCTTCGGTGGCGGCGGCAATCTGCGTGGTCATGTCGGTGATGTTGGCCACCGCTTCACTGATGCCCACCAGCGCCTGATCCGCCTCCATCACGCGCGCCACACCTTCTTCGGCCTGGCGATGCCCGGCGTCCATGGTTTGCACGGCGGCAGCGGCGGTCTGCTGCAGTTTGGCGATCAGGGCGTGGATCTGCCCGGTGGACTCGGCGGTACGCTGCGCCAGTTGACGCACTTCGTCAGCCACCACTGCAAAGCCACGGCCCATTTCGCCGGCACGGGCCGCTTCGATGGCGGCGTTCAATGCCAGCAGGTTGGTCTGGTCGGCGATGCCTTTGATCACGTCCACCACGCCGCCGATTTCATCACTGTCTTTGGCCAGCTGGGTGACGGTTACACCGGTTTCACCCACGGCGACCGACAGGCGCTGGATCGCTTCGCGGGTTTCCCCGGCGATGTCGCGACCGCGACCGGTCAGGCGGTTAGCTTCCTGGGTAGCGTCCGCCGTGCGCTGCACGTGGCTGGCCACTTCCTGGGTCGTTGCTGCCATCTGGTTGACGGCGGTGGCGACCTGCTCGGTTTCCACGCGCTGGCGTTCCAGGCCGCTGGAGCTGTTGTGCGCCAGGGTGTTGGACTGCGCCGCCTGGTCGTTGAGGTGCTCGGCCGTATCTTGCAAGCGAGTAAGGCACGTTTTCAGACGCGCTTCCTGGCTGAGAATCGACATCTCCAGCCGCGCTTGTGCGCCACGGCTGTCGGTGTACATCTGCGCGATCAGCGGGTCGGACGTGGTCTGCTCCGCCAGGCGCAGCAAACGCTTGAGGCCGCGCTGCTGCCAGCTCAGGCCCAGCAGGCCCAGCGGCACCGACAGCCCCGCCGCCAGGGCAAAGCCCCAGTGGGAGTTGAGCGACGCACCGATCATGAAGCTGAGCTGGCTGATCAGGATAAATGGCAGCCAGTCTTGCAGCACCGGCAACCATTTGTCGCGCTGAGGCACGGCCGACTTGCCCTGGTTGATGCGTTGATAGAGCGCTTCGGCGCGGCGAATCTGCTCGGCGGTGGGCTTGATGCGCACCGATTCGTAGCCGACCACCTGGTTGCCATCGAAAACCGGCGTTACATAGGCGTTAACCCAGTAGTGATCGCCGGTCTTGCAGCGGTTCTTGACGATGCCCATCCATGGCAAGCCTTGTTTGAGCGTGGACCACATGTGCGCGAACACGGCCGACGGCACATCCGGGTGACGCACCAGGTTGTGCGGGGCACGGATCAACTCGTCACGGGTGAACCCACTGATTTCGACGAAGGCGTCGTTGCAGTAGGTGATCACACCTTTGGCGTCTGTGGTGGAGATCAACCGTTGCTGAGCGGGGAAGGTACGTTCGCGCTGTGTAACGGGTTGGTTATTACGCATGATTGTTCAATCCGCAAGGCTTTGATGGGTTGTCGGCCGTTGCAGGCATTTATTTAACTTATTTTTTGCAACAATCAGCCGGCCAGCATCGGGTAGGTAAACAACCCGAAGTGAAGCAGATTCAAGCCAAAGTGCGTGGCAATCGCGGCGCCCAACCCGCCGAAGCGATACGCCAGGCCATAACCGATGCCTGCAATACTCGCCAGCAGCACCCAATGCCAGCCCGCGCCGAGGTGCACCAGGCCGAACAGCAGCGAGGCCAGCAACAGTGCAAGGTGCTCGCCGTAGGGCAGGTGTTTGAAGCGTTGACTCAGGCCACCCTGGATATAGCCACGAAACAACGCTTCTTCCACCAGCGTCACCAGCAGCAGGTTATTCAGGACCCACAGCCATGCCTGTTCCGGCCATTTGGGTGCCCAGTCGATCATTCCCAGCAATGTGGCGCCGCCCAGCGCAGCGACCGCCGTCAGGGTCAGTGCCAGGGCCGCGACGCAGATCGACAGGCGCAGCGTGCGACGCGCCACGATCCATGGGCAGGCCAGCAACAGCCAGAAGCCAATCAGCGGTTTGTCCTGGTTCAGGTACATTGAAAACGGTACCGAGTCAGCGGTAAAACGCTGCGGCGCGATACCGCGGCCGTTGTAGAAGCCCGGCAGCCAGTGCATCGCCAGACCCAGGGCCAGGACAATGAACAGGCCGTGGCCGAGGTAGCGCGCCCAAGGGCTGCGTTGCTGGCGCACGGCGTACCCGGCGATCAGTAGCATGGCCACCGACACGGCCGCTAGCGCGCCCAGTTGCCCGTAGGTCAGGGCCAGTCCGTAGCCAATCGAAAGAAGCACCAAGTACAGCCAGGGCAAAGCGAACATGTGAAATCCTTGGAAAAAACTGGCCGGCATTATAGCGACCGGCTTTCTGCGCAGGCATGAAAACTCTTCCACGCACGGCGCGTGGGTTAAGTGATTGCAAAACAGGAAGGCGGCTGGTTATAGTCGGCGCGTCGTTATCCCTTCAAAAAAGATCAGCACATGCCAGCTTCCCAGCGCATAGCGGTAGTCGATTCAGCGGTCAGCGCTGTGGTCGTGCCGTGCGGGAAGAAACAGCCTGCGCAGATCAGTCACTACCCCCCCACCTGTCAGTAGCGCGCCGGTGTACGCAGTCGTATCACCGCCGGGTGTCGGCATTTCGGGCTGATCAGCGAATCGCTGTTCCCTTTTGCCTACCTGAAAAAAACCTATTGAGTTTCAGCTTTGGCTGAATCGGCTTTTTTGCCTAATTACAGGTGGTATCCATGTCTGTTCTTTCGAAACAATCCGTGGCCGCGGCGGCCTCGACGAGCCTGTTTGTTCTGTTGTGGAGCAGCGGGGCGATTTTCTCCAAGTTGGGCCTGGCCCATGCTTCGCCTTTTGCCTTTCTGCTGATTCGCTTCGCCATCGCCCTGGCGGGGCTGGTGGTTCTGGTGCCGATCCTCAGGTTGAAACTGCCACGCCCCGGCAAGCCCATGCTGTATGCGGCGGCGACGGGGCTGGTGTTGTTAGGCGCGTATCAGATTTTCTATCTGCTGGCGCTGGACCTTAAAGTCACTCCCGGCGTGATGGCCACCATCATGGGGGTGCAGCCGATACTCACGGTGGTACTCATGGAGCGCCAGCGTTCCTGGCGCCGGCTGTTTGGCCTGGGCCTGGGATTGGCGGGGTTGATCATGGTGGTCTACCAGGGCATCGGTCTGTCCGGCATGTCGATGGCGGGCATGCTCTATGGCCTGTTGGCACTGGCGAGCATGACGCTTGGCTCGATCATGCAGAAGCGCATCACCGATAACCCGTTGGGTACGCTGCCGGTGCAATACCTCGCCGGGTTGCTGCTGTGCTCGGTATTCGTGCCGTTCCAGCCGTTCCATTTTGAACACAGCGCCAGCTTTTACCTGCCGGTGGTGTGGATGGGGTTGGTGGTGTCGTTGCTGGCGACCCTGTTGCTGTACCGGCTTATCGCGCGGGGCAACCTGGTGAACGTCACCAGTTTGTTCTATCTGGTGCCGGCAGTGACGGCGGTGATGGATTACCTGATTTTTGGTAATCGGCTGGCGTTGTTGAGCGTGTTGGGGATGGGGTTGATCGTTGTTGGCTTGGGGTTTGTGTTTCGTAAAAGCTGAGTGCGTGGCGAGCCGTTGAGTCAATGCTGACTGGAGCACGCGCAAGAAGGTGCTCCAGTCAAAGCATTGTTTATTGTGTTACGCGCAAGATTCAGAGTCTGCGCCATACTCGCGCTATTAAGGGCAAACGCTCAGATAGTGGCCCGATGCCGCATTGCAGAGCGCTCAGCACACTCATGTTAGCCGACCGCTGGCATTCAGTACGATTGTGCTTACAGAGTAATGCTGTAATAATTCCGACCTTATTGTGGCCTATATCCTACGTATTTATAGGGTATGCAGTTTGCTCGCAAAGGGATGTTGTGTCTATTTTCGCATCGCGCAGTCTATCCAATGTCCAACCGCACGACGTTTGCTTAGCAAAGGTTGCGGTTTTGATGTGCTCGTACAATGGTGAGGCGTTCCTTAGGGATCAACTCGACTCCATTGAGCGACAGAGCCATCGCAACTGGTCATTAGTCGTTTCCGATGACGGCTCTCGAGATGGTACGCCAGCGATTCTCCAAGACTATGCTCAGCGTTGGGGGCGCGACCGTTTGAAGGTTGTGGCCGGCCCCGGAAGAGGGTTTGTTGCCAATTTTCTCTCGTTAACCTGCCGTCCTGACGTCGTTGCGGATTATTTCGCCTGGTGTGATCAGGACGATATCTGGAACGACGATAAGCTGGCGGTGGCGCAGTCCTGGTTGCAGACCATTCCTGAGCACATCCCTGCTCTATACTGTGGCCGTACTCAGTTAGTCAGTGAGTCTGGTGCAAAGCTTGGCTTTTCTCCGCTTTTCCCACGCCCTCCGCACTTCTCAAACGCGCTCGTTCAAAGTATTGCGGGTGGCAACACGATGGTTTTTAATCGCGCTGCACGTGAATTGATCATCGAGGCGGGTTTGAACGTCAAGGTTCCCTCTCACGACTGGTGGATTTACCAGCTTGTGACTGGGGCGGGCGGCGCCGTGCACTATGATCACGAGCCGAGAATGTTGTACCGCCAGCACGATGAAAACCTCATTGGCAGCAACTCCAGTTGGGCCGCTCGCGTCGTACGGCTGAAAATGATTTTCCAGGGACGCTTCTTCGAATGGAACGAACAGAATATCTGTGCCCTCGAAGCGATGTCCCACCGTCTTTGCGAAGAGCAACGACTGACTCTTATGCGTTTCAAGCATGCGCGCAGGCAAACGTTACTTAGACGAGTGTTGGGGTTCCGGTCGGCCGGTTTGTATCGGCAGACTTTAATGGGGAACCTCGGGCTAATTCTTGCAACACTACTGAAAAAGATCTGACTCAATGACTATCTTAGTAACCGGCGGTGCTGGCTTTATCGGTGCAAACTTTGTATTGGACTGGGTAGCCAACATTAATCTGGATAAGCTGACGTATGCCGGCAACCTGGAGAACCTCAGCTCGCTGGAAGGCAACAAGCGCCACGTATTCGTACAGGGCGACATCGCAGATACCCAGCTGGTCCAGCGTTTGCTCGCTGAACATCAGCCGCGCGCTATCTTGAACTTCGCTGCCGAGTCGCACGTAGACCGTTCTATCCACGGCCCGGAAGACTTCATCGAGACTAACGTCGTCGGTACCTTCCGCCTATTGGAGGCGGTGCGTGCCTACTGGAAAGGGCTGGACGCCGATGCTCAGCAATCCTTCCGTTTCCTGCATGTGTCGACTGACGAAGTCTACGGCTCCTTGGCCAAGGACGATCCTGCGTTCACCGAACACCATCAGTACGAGCCTAACAGCCCGTACTCGGCCAGTAAGGCGGCCAGCGACCATTTGGTGCGTGCCTACCATCACACCTACGGCTTGCCGGTACTGACCACCAACTGCTCGAACAACTACGGGCCGTACCATTTCCCGGAAAAACTGATCCCGTTGATGATCGTCAACGCGTTGGCAGGCAAGGCACTGCCGGTGTATGGCGACGGTCAGCAAATTCGTGACTGGCTGTACGTAAAAGACCACTGCAGTGCGATTCGTCGTGTGCTGGAAGCCGGCACCGTGGGCGAGGTCTACAACGTCGGCGGCTGGAACGAGAAGCCAAATCTGGACATCGTCCACACCGTGTGCGCCCTGCTCGATGAGCTGCGCCCTCAGGCGAATGGCACGCCGTACAGCGACCAGATTGCATACGTCACCGATCGCCCTGGCCATGACCGCCGTTACGCCATCGACGCGCGCAAACTGGAGCGCGAGTTGGGGTGGAAGCCGGCCGAAACCTTCGAGACCGGCATCCGCAAGACCGTGGAGTGGTACCTGGATAACCAGGATTGGGTCAGCAATATCCAATCGGGCGCTTACCGCGAGTGGGTAGAAAAGAACTACGCCGAGCGTTCCGCATGAAGATCCTTCTACTTGGCAAAAATGGCCAAGTGGGGTGGGAGTTGCAACGCAGTTTGGCCCCGCTGGGCCAATTGCTTGCGCTCGACTCGAAAAGCCAGGACTACTGCGGTGATCTGAACGACCTGCAAGGGTTGGCGGCCACCGTGCAGCGCTTTGCGCCTGACGTCATCGTCAATGCGGCGGCCTATACGGCCGTCGACAAAGCCGAAAGCGAGCCGGACCAGGCCCTGCGTGTGAATGCGCAGGCCCCGGCAGTGCTGGCGGCAGAGGCGCAGAAGCTCAATGCCCTGTTGGTTCACTACTCCACTGACTACGTGTTCGCCGGTGATGGCCAGACGCCTTGGCAGGAAAGCGACCCGGTTGGGCCGCTGAGCGTTTACGGCGCGACCAAACTCCAGGGCGAGCAAGCGATCCAGGCCAGCGGCTGCGCGCATCTGATCCTGCGCACCAGCTGGGTCTATGCAGCGCGAGGTAATAACTTCGCCAAGACCATGCTGCGTCTGGCGCAAGAGCGCGACAGCCTTAACGTGATCGACGACCAGTTTGGTACGCCCACCGGGGCGGATCTGTTGGCCGACGTTACCGCACATGCCATCCGCACAATGCATTCGAACCCCCAACTGAGTGGGGTTTATCACCTGGCGGCAGCTGGCGAGACCACATGGTATCGCTATGCCCGCTTCGTGCTTGAACACGCTCAGACTGCCGGTGTGCAACTCAAGGTTGCCCCGGACGCCGTGGGTGCGCTGACTACCGCCGCTTACCCAACACCGGCCAAGCGCCCCGGCAACTCCCGACTCAACACCCAAAAACTGCAGAATGCCTTCTCATTGCGCTTGCCTGAATGGCAAGACGGTGTGGCACGGATGCTCATAGAAACACTAGAGAAATGAACATGCTCAAACGTAAAGGAATCATCCTGGCTGGCGGCTCAGGCACGCGCCTGCACCCTGCAACCTTGGCTATCTCCAAGCAATTGCTGCCGGTTTACGATAAGCCAATGATCTACTACCCGCTGACCACGCTGATGCTGGCGGGTATTCGCGACATCCTGATCATTTCAACGCCGCAGGACACCCCGCGTTTCGAGCAGCTGTTGGGCGATGGCAGTAGCTGGGGTTTGAATATTTCGTATGCCGTGCAGGCGTCCCCGGATGGCCTGGCGCAGGCATTCATCATCGGCGAAGAGTTCATCGGCAACGACCTGTCGGCCTTGGTGCTGGGCGATAACATTTATCACGGCCATCATTTCAATGAACTGCTGGCAAGCGCGATGCTGCGTCAGGATGGCGCGAGTGTTTTCGCCTATCACGTGAACGATCCTGAGCGTTACGGCGTTGTAGAGTTCGATGCACAGGGCAAGGCGATCAGCCTCGAAGAAAAGCCTCTTGAGCCCAAGTCGAACTACGCGGTGACCGGTCTTTATTTCTATGACCAGGACGTAGTGGACATCGCCAAAAGCATCAAGCCGTCGCCACGAGGCGAGCTTGAGATTACCGACCTTAACCGTATCTACATGGAGCGGGGCAAGCTGTCGGTAGAGATCATGGGCCGAGGCTATGCGTGGTTGGATACCGGCACCCACGACTCGCTGCTGGAAGCCAGTAGTTTCATCGCTACGCTTGAGCACCGTCAGGGGCTTAAAGTGGCCTGCCCTGAAGAGATCGCGTTTCGACAAAAGTGGATTGATGCGCAGCAGCTGGAGAAACTCGCCGCGCCGCTTTCCAAGAATGGCTACGGTCAGTATCTCAAGCGTTTGCTGCACGAAAAGATTTTTTGATAGTGCGATGCCCGGCGCGGTATTCGGAGCTGTTGCCTGAAGAATAATTTGATCTGTAGCGCCGCGAAGCCGGCCCTGATAACACTTTGGAGATATTGTAATAATGCGATCCAGCTCACTTGCCATCCCGGACGTAATTCTGTTTGAGCCGAAGGTGTTCGGGGATGAACGCGGTTTTTTCTACGAAAGCTTCAATCAGAAAGTTTTCGAGGAGGCCGTTGGAAGACCTGTTCATTTCGTGCAAGACAACCACTCCAAATCAGTCAAGGGCGTGCTTCGCGGGCTGCATTATCAGATCAAACAGGCCCAGGGCAAGCTGGTGCGCGTCACACACGGTGAGGTCTTTGACGTCGCCGTGGACCTGCGTGAAAGCTCGTCGACATTCGGTAAATGGGTCGGCGTACACCTTAGTGCCAGCAACCGAGCGCAGCTCTGGATTCCGCCAGGATTTGCCCACGGTTTCGTGGTGCTCTCGGAAAGTGCCGAGTTCCTCTACAAGACCACCGATTATTGGGCACCTGAGCATGAGCGCAGTCTTGCGTGGGATGACGCTGACGTGGCAATCGAATGGCCGATTACCGAGCCGCCTACGCTCTCTGCCAAAGATGCGAATGCCGTAAGTCTGGTCAACGCTGAGAAGTTCGCCTAGTGGATCCTCATAGCAGACCTTCAGCAGGTCCAATCAGTCTTGTGGTCAATCTCTGGAAATACCGTTCATTGATTTCACAAATGACCAAACGTGAAGTCATTGGGCGTTACCGCGGATCGGTGATGGGCCTGACATGGTCTTTCTTCAACCCGATTCTGATGCTCGCGGTCTACACCTTCGTGTTTTCAGAAATTTTCAAATCCCGATGGATCGGTGTCGATACAGGCAAGGGTGGGTTCGCGATCCTGCTGTTTGTCGGCATGATCGTCCATGGGCTATTTGCCGAGTGCGCCAATCGTGCACCGACGCTTGTCATGGCCAACAGCAACTATGTCAAAAAGGTTGTGTTCCCGCTTGAGATCCTGCCGGTAATTACCTTGGGTTCTGCCCTGTTCCACAGTTGCATTAGCCTGGTCGTATTGTTGGGCGCCCAGTTTCTTATCCTGGGAGAACTGCATTGGACGGCGCTGCTGTTCCCCTTGATTCTCGTGCCATTGATTCTGGCCACGCTGGGGGTCAGTTGGTTTTTGGCGTCGCTGGGGGTTTACCTGCGGGACGTGGGACACGTAATCACGGTGCTCACCACCGTACTGCTCTTTCTTTCGCCCGTGCTTTACCCGGTAGCGGCGCTGCCGGATGTTTATAAGCCTTGGTTAAAGCTCAACCCGCTGACCTACATTATTGAAGAGAGTCGAAGCGTTCTGCTTTTCGGCCATCTACCAAATTGGGAGAGTCTCGGCGTCGCTGTCATCGTTGGAGCAATCATTGCCTCCGTCGGCTATTGGTTCTTCCAAAAAACACGTAAAGGGTTCGCTGATGTCATCTGATCAAGCCGTAATCAGCGTTCGGAATGTCTCCAAATGTTTTTACACCTACGACAAGCCTAGAGACCGTTTAAAGCAGGCAATCGTGCCGCGTTTCCAGCGATGGGCGGGTGACAAAGTCACCACCTACGGCAAGGAGTTCTGGGCGCTGCGCGACGTCAGCTTTGAAGTCAATAAAGGTGAAACCGTCGGAATTGTCGGTCGCAATGGCTCGGGTAAGTCCACGCTGCTGCAAATTATCTGCGGCACGCTGACACCGACCATCGGCGAGATCGAGACGCGCGGCCGCATCGCCGCGCTGCTTGAGTTGGGCTCGGGTTTTAACCCGGAGTTTACCGGTCGGGAGAATGTCTATCTGAACGCGGCGGTCCTCGGGCTGACGCACGACGAGGTGAATGATCGCTTTGATGCAATCGCAAGCTTCGCCGATATCGGTGAGTTCCTGGATCACCCGGTCAAGACCTACTCCAGTGGCATGGCGGTAAGGCTCGCATTTGCGGTACAGGCCCAAGTCGATCCTGAAATCCTTGTGGTGGACGAAGCGCTTTCGGTGGGCGATGCACGCTTTCAAGCCAAGTGCTTCGAACGCCTGCGTCAGCTGAAGGAAAATGGCACCAGCATTCTGTTAGTGACCCATTCCAGTGAGCAGGTGGTTACCCATTGCTCGCGCGCGATCCTGTTGGAACAAAGTCGAATAGAAATGATCGGAGAGTCACGTCCGGTTATAAATCGTTACACCGACATCCTGTTTGGCCGCAATTCCGACGCAAGCACTGAAGAACAAGACATTCCGGTGCAGTCGGATAAAGCGGCCGAGCCCCTGGTACCAACCGTGCAACTGTCGCTGGATAGCGATGTTTACGCGTCGCGTGTGGGCTATAACCCGCACGAGTATCGATGGGGTGACGGTGCTGCAACGTTGATGGATTTTCATCTGAGCGCAAGCGGTCGAGAGTACCCAACCAGCCTGGAACCAGGTGAGGAAATCGTACTGGGTTTGTCGCTTAAATTTAACCGTTCGGTCATAAACCCCATTCTTGGGTTCACTATCAAAACCAAGGAAGGTGTCACGGTATACGGCACAAACTCCTATTTACTGGATTGTGTTGAGACCCGTTCGATGGGCGAATCCGGGACTGTTGCCACTGCCAGTGTGAAATTCACTAACAAATTGGCCACTGGCGATTACTTTATATCCCTAGGGATCGCGTCCAGAGAGGGCGAGCACATCATTCCCCATGACAGGCGTTATGACTCCATTCACTTTGTTGTCGAACCCACGCCAAAGCTATTGGGGTTGATTGACCTCGCCGCGACTATGAGCATCGATCCGGTAGACCTTAATGTTTAAACTTGATCAATATGGTTATTCCAAGGATAGCGATACGGGTGTTTGGGTGCGCGCCGACTTCCAAGGCATCGCGTACAGCGACGGAGATAATGCAGAAAACGAACTCGCCCAGATCATCAGTAATGCCAGCGACGTGTCTGTGTTATCAGACGAGCTGCCGCAATACTGCACCGACTGGGCCAAGCTCTACCACTTGAGCGCGACGCGCGCGAACATCCTGCGTCCCTTTGAGCACCTGTTCAAATCCCGAGTGCTGGAAATTGGCGCCGGCTGTGGCGCTATCAGCCGCTACCTCGGCGAATGTGGCGCTGATTTATTGTGTCTGGAAGGAAGCCCGCGCCGAGCAGCCATGGCTGCGAGCCGTACGCGGGATCTGGATAACGTGACGGTGTTGGCCGAGCGCTTCGATGACTTCAAAATCGAGGAGCAGTTCGACGTTGTCACGCTGATTGGCGTCCTCGAATACGCCAGTATGTTTAGCAGCGCACCCGACCCCGCCTTAGCGATGCTCATGCGCGTTCGCCAATTGTTGAAGCCCGATGGCCATCTTTTTATCGCCATCGAAAACCAGTTGGGTCTGAAGTACTTCGCCGGCGCGCCGGAAGATCACGTCGGCATCACCATGTACGGTATCGAAGGCCGGTACGAGCGCGGACAGCCCAAGACCTACGGCAAGAAAGAGCTCGAAGACCTCATAGCGCGCGCAGGTTTCACCTCGTCCAGCTTTCTGGCGCCGAGCCCGGATTACAAACTTCCCAATTCGATCATTACCGAGAGCGGCTTTGCGTGCGACGGTTTTGACGCCGCCGCGCTGGCTTGGCAGAACGTCAAGAAAGACCCGCAACTTCCTGAGCAGACAACCTTCAATCTGGAGAAGGCCTGGTCGGTGGTTATCAACAACAGCCTGGGTATGGAACTGGCCAACTCGTTTTTGATCGTGGCTTCTTGCGCCGATGATCAACCGCTGGACAGTGATGTATTGGCGTATCACTACAGCACAGGCAGAAAGACTCGGTACTGTAAGGAATCGTTGTTCGTTAACACCGCGCAAGGGATTCAGGTTCAGTACAGAAAGCTGGGCAATGTGGCTGTCGATGAGTCGAGTGCCATTGCTGACGACGGTTTCAAATACGTGCTTCCGCGTGTGGATGCCTACGCGAAAGGTAGCGTGCTGAGCCTTGAGTTCCTCGATGTTGCGGCCCGCCGCGATTGGAGTATTGAGGGCTTTACGCCGTTTTTGCAGAAGTACCTGGCGTGTTTGCAGAGCCTGTTGGACGAGGAGGGCGCTGGCACCAAGCTTCTTTCAGCCAAAACACTGCTCCCCGGCCGTTACATTGACGCCGTTCCGCAAAATATCGTCGTCGACGCCAGCAACATCCCCAAGTTTATCGATGTCGAGTGGGAGATGAATGAGGGTGTGGAGCTCGGTTATCTGATGATGCGAGCCCTGCTGCTGCTTATGGCGGCTGCGAACCCGTTCTATCCAAGCAGCTCATCGGTGAGCCGCCAAGAATTCGTGACTCAGCTGTTGGCTAGCGCAGGCATGGATATCAGCGCAGATGACCTGACGCGCTACATTGCGACTGAAGCGGCCTTTCAAGAGCGGGTAACCGGTGCCGATGCAGGCCAGTTTCTCAACTGGTCTCCTGAAGCCATGATTCACAAGATAGGCGCGGTGCACCTGCCTTCCACGCACGCCAAACTCTATATGAGTGACGCGGCGGGAAATTTTTCTGAAGAATCAACGTTGCTCCAGGTGGTCAATGACGGGCACCAGGTAATCAAGTTCCGCCTGCCCGATGGGTTGCCCGATGGCGTGGTGTTGCGTTTCGACCCCATCAATCGTCGCCAAAGCTTCTCGATTGACACTATCAAGGTGTACTCTAGCGCCGAAACGATTTGGGAGTGGCAGGATGACATCAGTGACCCGCTGGTCATCGCCTCCGCCATGCGGATTTCCCAGATCGGTCGCAACACGCTTTATCTAGCGCTGAGTGACGACCCAAGCGTAACGATTCCTTTAAAAGACGACATGCTTAGTGGCGCCGACCTGCTTGAGCTGGAAGTAAGCCTTACTTTATTCACGGAAGAGCAACTCGCTCAAGAGATTAATGTGCTGAATCAATCCGGGCTGACACGCCCCAACTCCGAACTGCAAGACAAGCTGGATCAGCTTCTCGATTCAAACAGCAAGCTGGACCAGATTCTCGATTCAAATAGCAAGCTGGATCAACTTCTCGATTCGAATGCTAAATTGGATCAGATTCTTGACGCGAACAGCAAGCTGGACCAGATTCTTGATTCAAACAGCAAGTTGGATCAACTTCTCGATTCGAACAGCAAGCTGGATCAGATTATCGATTCGAACAGCAAGCTCGACCAGATACTTGATTCGAGCGTCAAGCTGGAGCAACTCGTTGATTCGAACAGAGAAATCAGCGATGTGCTTGGACTGTTGAAGGCATCGATCACCTCCACTCATGCTGAGATGATCGCTCAAGCTGTTCGCGAGAAAGATAAAGAAGTTCAGGCGGTGGTTGAGCAGTTGCAGTTGGCGGCCGAAGAGCATCAGTCCGCCCTTCAGCTACTGACAGAACAGAAAAATCTCGAGTTGGATGAGAAGGACATTCAGATCAGTGAGTTTATCGCCGCGGTAGCGCTGGAAAATGCACATTCCGAAGCCGAGCGTCTCAAGATAATCGAAACGCTGCATCAGCAGATCACGCTTAAAGATGAAGCGTTGCACAACACGCTGGCCACTTGGCAGGAATCGTTGAGGGATAAAGATGTTCACATCGCCAACCTCGAAGAGCAAATGCGTGTTCAGCAAGTTCAAAAAGATACTCATATCCATAATTTGAACCTGCACATAATTGCCATGCAATCCACGTCCAGCTGGAAGGTGACTGCGCCTTTTCGCAAGCTTGTGAAACGTGTTGGGCAAGTCAAAAAGGGTGTGCGTCTGCTGCCGGCGGTGATTCGTCGTGGCGGCGGCCTTAGCAGCACCGTGGGCAAAGCCATTACGGTTGCTCGGCAGCAAGGATTGGCCGGTTTAAGAGCACGCGTTGTGTATGTGGCCACCTCGAGCAGTCTTAACTCCATCGGTCAGGAAGCTCGAGAAGTATCTGATCGCTTTGATTATTCCAAGTGGGTCGAGTATTACGACACCTTGGATGACAATGGCCGTTGGAAGATGAGTGAAGAAATTCGCACGTGGAAAAGCAAGCCGCTGATTTCGATCATCATGCCTGTCTACAATCCACCGCTCGATTTGCTGCGTGAAGCCATTGACAGTGTTAAATCCCAACTCTACAAGAATTGGGAGTTGTGCATCGCCGACGATGCTTCCACGGATAAAGAGGTCATCGCGTATCTCAAGACGCTGTCGGGTCAGGACAAGCGTTTCAAAGTCATGTTCCGCAAAGAAAACGGCCATATTTCCAAGGCCAGTAACTCGGCGCTGGAACTGGCCTCGGGGCAGTACATTGCGCTGATGGATAATGACGACCTCATTCCGGAACACGCACTGTATTGGGTTGCCCGCGCCATCCACGACAACCCGGACGCCGGTATGATCTATTCCGACGAGGACAAGATTGATTCCTCGGGGAAACGCAGCTCGCCTTACTTTAAATCGGACTGGAACGAGTTTCTGTTCCGTTCGCAGAATATGGTTTGTCACCTGGGTGTCTATCGCTCCGACCTGGTCAAAGAAGTCGGCGGTTTCCGCGTTGGCTTTGAAGGCTCGCAAGATTACGATCTCGCGCTGCGCTGCGCCGAAAAACTCGAGCGCGCACAAATCGTGCACATTCCTCGGGTTCTCTACCACTGGCGCATGCACGCTGGCAGCACAGCCATGGCAGGGGATGAAAAGCCCTATGCCGCCCTCGCTGGTGTTAAGGCGCTGGACGAACATTTGCTACGCAAAGGTGACATAGGCCGTACAGAGCTGCTGCCTATGGGCTTGTACCGGGTCCACTACACGCTCCCAGCTAAAGCTCCGTTGGTCACGCTGGTTATTCCGACGCGTAACGCTTACGCGCTGGTCAAGCAATGCATCGACAGCATTGAGCGTCTAACCACCTACAAAAATTACGAAATTATCTTGATCGATAACGGGTCGGATGATCCTGTTTCTCTCGAGTATTTCGCATCACTTGATCAGCAAGACAACATTCGAGTCTTACGTGACGATGGTCCATTCAACTATTCTGCGTTGAATAATCGCGCAGTGAGAATGGCACGCGGCGAACTGATCGGCCTGATTAACAACGACATTGAAGTGATCACGCCGCAATGGCTGGATGAGATGGTGTCAATCGCGTTGCAGCCTAATGTCGGCGCGGTAGGCGCTCGCCTCTGGTATCCAGACGACCGCTTACAGCACGGCGGTGTAGTGCTCGGTGTCGGCGGCGTCGCGGGCCACTCCCATAAATACCTGCCTAAAGGTGACTACGGTTACTTCTGCCGGGCTGGGTTGATCCAAGAGTTTTCAGCCGTCACTGCAGCGTGCTTGATAATCAAGAAGTCCATCTTTGAGCAAGTGGATGGCTTGGACGAAGAGAATCTCAAAATCGCGTTCAATGATGTCGACTTCTGCCTGAGGGTTCAGGAAGCAGGCTACATCAATGTCTGGACGCCTTTTGCCGAGCTGTATCACCATGAGTCCGCGACACGGGGCCTTGAGGATACACCTGAGAAGAAGGAGCGGTTTTCCAAAGAGGTTCTTCATGTTCAGGCGCGCTGGCCGAAGATTCATGAAGACTATACGTACAATCCGAATCTTACTTTGGAACATGAAGATTTCAGTTTGGCGTGGCCACCGAGGGTAAAACTGTAATCAGTTTGCACGAGCGATGACCAATTTTTGATTATGCACAGAGGCCTGGCAGTGAGTAGTGAAATTCAAACCCGTAGCGCTACAGGCCTATCTGACTTCAGCTGGCAGTGGTTATTGGCAATCGGTTACTTTTTGTTGGTTGCGAGTTGGTCGTTGGGCATTGCCTTTAATGGTGCGCCCGACGAGTCGACCCATTTTTACTTGTTGGAGTTTTTGAGAGGCTCTCATGCCCTGCCGCTCGCTACTGAGCCGCATGAGGTTTTCGTGGGAACCATCTCTGGGCACACTTGGCAAAAAGGCGAGTTCTGGTACCACGGGCTTCCTTTTCCTCACATATTGGGCGCTTTGGTAACCACATATGTGAGCAGTTGGATCGTGTCGCCTGACTTCCTTTATCTGGGGGCTCGCAGCTTCGATTGGATGTTGGGAGGCGTGTTCATCTGCGCGCTTTTCCGTACTTCCCGCCTTATTGGGTTGTCGCCAGTAATGTCTGCGCTCATTGCCGGCATTATTGCCCTGATTCCACAAGTTACGTTTGTATTCTCATATTTCAACAGCGACGCTTATGGGCTGACCAGTATCGCACTATTGATAAGCACGCTGATGAGTTTCATACAGTCGCCCACTCGAAAGCGAGCCTTGTATTTCGGATTGGCAGTCGGTCTTATGTTGATGGCCAAGCTGTATTTTATTCCAGCGCTGGTGTTTGCCTTCGTGATGTTGTTGTCGACGCGTATGTTCAGAAACAAGCGTTTATTTGAGCACCTGCCGACAATGATCGTGGCCGCCGCTGTATTGGCTGCCCCCATGCTGATACTGGTCTATCACAAATATGGCGAAATATCGGGGATATCGGGTCAAATCGAATTCGTGAATCTGCACAGGCTGAATCCGGCCGCGGGTTTTGGTACTTGCTACTTTCGGTGCGGGCACGATTTCTTGAACACAGCTAATCTCTGGCCGTGGCTGGGGTTGACCTATAAAAGCTATTTCTCTGTGACGGGCTGGATGAATTTATTCATACCCACTGTCTATTACCAATTAGCTGCATTTGCGTTGATCGGTATCATTTGCGTAGCCATTGCCCAGGTCAAACCTCTGAGCGTCAGAGAGCCTAAGCGTGAAATTGTGCTGGACTACATTTTGCCACTTGTCATGATCGTTGGTTTGTTTCCCTCCATGACGTTATTCAGTCTGATCGCCTCTCAAAATTCACTTCCTCAGCCGCAGGGCAGGTATTTGTTTGTGACCATTCCCTTTCTGGGGCTTCTTCTCTCCTTGATCGCAAAGCGGCTGGTAGAAAGGACGGCTAAATGAGCGCGTACGAGCCAAAAAACAGCAACGCTGCCAGCAAGCTCAGCGTAGCCTTGGGCATATTGCTAGTCTTCATGGTGCTGAGTAATGTGTTGAGTTGGAAAGCAAATATTACGGCTGCTGGGAATTTGAAGGGCTCAGCTATCGGCGCTGCGATTCAGGGCGTTGTTGATCAAAATCGCGGCAAAGAAACGTCGAGCAAGTTCTCGTTGGCTCAAAATGAGTTATCCAGCCGCCTGTTTGTCCCCGAAAAAGCACAGGCGTATCTCACCCTGCCTCGCGCTGCTGACTCGATAGCGGCAGGGAATATAGATGAAGGTTACACGTCCGATAACACCTGGAAACTCAGGGGGTGGACTTATGTTCCTGAGAGCGCCGGCACTCCGGAATTCGTGATTGTCGTCGAAAATGAGAAGGTCGTTGGTGTATTGCCGGTGGACTTGGAGCGGCCTGATGTCGCAAAAGCACTCAATACCCCAAAGGCCTTGCGCACAGGCTATTCAGGCCAGATCACCCTCCAGCCTAACGCAGGGGGGTGCAAGCTAATTCTTTACACCCTTACTTCATCTTTTAAGCTTTTCGCAATGCCAAGCCTTTGTGACAAGGCCAACCAATCTGCTCAGTGACTTTTGGACTTTTATGGAAAATATCGTTCTTTTCTCGGCCGTAAAGGCAAATGCTGGCCTGGATTTCGTCACACCTCTGAAAGCTGTATTGGACAGCCACTGGTACGTTCTTGGGAACGAAGTGAAGTTGTTCGAGGAGGAATTCGCAGGTTATGTCGGCATCAAACACTGCGTCAGCGTTGCCAATGGCTCAGATGCTCTTGAGCTGGCTCTGAAGGGGCTGGGCGTTAACCCCGGCGACCATGTTGTTGCGGTTGCGAACGCTGGCTTCTACGGCAGCACGGCGATTCATGCAGTCGGCGCAGAGCCTCTGTACGTTGATGTGGATCCGGCCAGCCTGACCATCTGCCCGAAAGCGCTCGCGCAGGTACTGGACAGCAAGCCCGCGGCGGTGATCGTGACGCACCTTTACGGTCAGCTGGCCAACATCGAGGAAATCGTGCGTATCGCTTCGGCGGCGGGCGTCCCGGTGCTGGAGGATTGCGCCCAATCCCACGGTGCGCGACGCAATGGCAAGCAGGCCGGCAGTTTTGGCACGATTGCGTGCTTCAGCTTTTACCCCACCAAAAATCTCGGTGCTCTGGGTGATGGTGGCGCAGTGGTCACCGATGATGACGAACTCGCGACTCGCATCCGTCAGTTGCGCCAATACGGCTGGACTCAAAAGTACCAAGTGTCTGTCCCGGGCGGCCGTAACAGCCGCCTTGACGAAATGCAGGCCGCGATCCTCCGTGTAAAACTCCCGCACCTGGACACCTGGAACGAGCAACGTCGTGCGATCGCCAAGCGCTACAACGCGGCGTTCGCGGCACTGGACATGCAATTGCCATGCTCCACCGGCGAAGATTACGTAGGCCACCTCTACGTCGTGCGCGTGAAGGCGAGGGCGCAGTTTGCTGCTGCATTGAAAGAAAAGAGCGTCAGCACCGATATCCATTACCCAATCGCTGACCACAAGCAACCGGCCTACGCTGCCAAGCCAGCCGCGTTGAGCGTGACCGAGCATGCATGTGAAACAGTTATTTCGCTGCCTTGCTACCCTGGCCTGACCGACGAAGAAGTCGATCGTGTGATCGAGGCCGTCACTGCTTACTTCTCTGAGGGGAAATAACCTTGCTGACGTTGGTCATCCCCGTATATCGCAACGAGGGCAATCTTCCCGATCTGCTCGTCGCCATAGCTGGCCTGAATACGCAGCTTGATAACAACCTTGAGGTTGTCTTCGTTGTGGACGGCAGTCCGGACCGCTGCTATGAGATTTTGCGAGAGAAGCTGCCTTCGCAGCCTTTCCGCTCCAAGCTCATTTTGCTGTCGAAGAACTTTGGCTCGTTCATGGCTATTCGTACGGGGCTGCAAAATGGCAGTGGCGACCGATTTGCGGTAATGGCCGCGGACTTGCAGGAGCCGCCTGAACTGGTTCTTGAAATGAACCGCGTGCTGTTGGGCCAGGACACCGATGTTGTCGTCGGTGTTCGAGAGGGGCGGCAGGACCCGTGGGGCAGTCGCATGGCATCCAACCTCTTCTGGGGGCTTTATCGCCGATACGTCATCCCGGAGATTCCGCCGGGTGGCGTCGATATGTTTGCCTGCAATCGCGCGTTCAGGGACACACTGTTGACGCTGGATGAGCGGCACAGCTCGCTGATCGCCCAGATTTTCTGGCTGGGTTATCGCAGGAAAGTCGTGACCTACACCCGTCAGGAAAGAGTCCACGGCACCTCGGCCTGGACCCTGCGCAAGAAAGTCAATTACCTGATGGACAGTGTGTTTTCCTTTACGGACCTGCCCATTAGGCTGCTCACGCGTGTCGGCGCGTTCGGTTCGTTTCTGGCGGCACTATTCGGCGTTTTCACATTGGCGGCGAAGTTGCACGGCATGATTGAAGTGCCGGGCTACGCAATGATCATGCTGACGATCACCTTCCTTGGCTGCCTGAATCTTCTGGGGCTGGGAATCGTGGGCTCCTATGCATGGCGTACCTACGAAAATACAAAGAATCGACCCTTGGCAATCCCAATGCGTGTTGAGGATTTTGGAGACAAGAATGAGCAGCACTAAGCAATTCTTCGTTCACAGTCATGCACTGTGCGAATCCGAGAATATTGGCAAAGACACGCGAGTCTGGGCGTTCGCGCATATTCTGCCTGGGGCGACCTTGGGCAGTGAGTGCAACGTATGCGATAACGTTTTCATTGAAAACGATGTGATCATCGGCGACCGCGTCACACTCAAATGCGGCGTGCAGGTCTGGGACGGCATCACCATTGAAGACGACGTCTTCATTGGTCCGAATGCAACCTTCACGAATGATCTGTTTCCGCGCAGCAAGGTTTACCCGCAAGCCTTCGATCGCACCATCATCCGCAAGGGCGCCTCACTGGGTGCTAACTGCACCATCCTTCCGGGTCTGACCATTGGCATCAACGCAATGATCGGCGCAGGTGCGGTGGTTACGCGTTCCATTCCGCCCAATGCCATTGTTGTCGGCAACCCCGCCAAAATTATCGGCTACGTTGATGCCAAGCCTGCCAGCACATCCCAGGATGTGGCTGAAAAGGTCGACAGCAAGCCCGGCGTGGTCCAAACCACGGTCAGTGGTGTGACATTGCACACCATGACTGAAGTCGCTGACATTCGCGGCAGCCTGTCGGCGGGTGAATTCGAGCGCACCATCCCGTTCAAGTCGGAACGTTACTTCCTGGTGTATGACGTGCCTACCGCAGAAACGCGCGGCGAACATGCGCACAAGGTCTGCCATCAGTTCCTGGTTGCCGTTAAGGGCTCGGTTCACGTGGTCGCGGATGACGGCAGGAACCGAGAAGAGTTCGTGCTGGATAAACCGAACAAGGGCATTTACCTGCCGCCCATGACATGGGGCATCCAGTATCGCTATTCCCATGATGCAGTGCTGATGGTGTTTGCGTCGCATTACTACGATTCGGCCGATTACATCCGCAATTACGACGAATTCAAATCGCTGATTGCCAACGCTCAATGATGCGGGGGATTAAGCGCGTAGCGGCTAAAATCCTGCAGGTGGACTTTGCCAGGTTCCTGGTGTCGGGCGGTTTTAATACCCTCGTCACCTACGGACTTTATTTGCTGCTGCTGAATGTTTTGTCTTACCGGACAAGTTATACGATCGCCTACGTGGCCGGGATTGTGCTTGCGTACAGCCTCAACCGATTCTTTGTTTTCAAGAGTCATCAGGGCATCAAGTCGGTCGCGTTGTTCCCGTTGGTCTATCTGGCGCAATACCTCACCAGCCTTTTGATTCTATGGGTCTGGGTCGATAAACTTGGATTTGACGAGCGAGTAGGCCCGCTGTTGGCGATACTTATCACCGTGCCGCTGACCTTCATCTTTTCCAAGTTCTTATTTTTGAGTCGGCCGAAGCCGGAGCATCCTCAAGAGTGAGTTTCCAGCCTGATACTGCTTGAGCGCTTGCTGACGCGAAACGACTGTCTGGCGCTTGTACTGAAAAACCTAAAAACCGCATTAGCGGTTTTTTTTTGCATTCATTGCGGCGCCTGGTGTCGCTTGACCGGTTCGCCAGCCTGGTGTTGCGCTTGCGCAATCTGCGAGCGGGACCATGCTTGTGGCGTTCATGAAACGTCAAGAAATCTTGCGCTGCCATCGTTGGACGTAACTCATGCCCATTGCAGACATGGCCTATAGCGCAGTGTGAAAAATGCGCAACGACGTCACTCGAACATGCAAACACTCACATAAAATCCAAGAAATCTACTCGTCCGCTCCTTTGCTTTAATTCTGCTACCTGCCTTGAATTTTAGTGGCGCGATATCACTATCAGATCAAATGACTATTGATCATGAAGGCTGAATCGTCGCCACATTTGCCCTAATTCCTGGTGCTCGGTGCTTTATAAATTTGGAACGCCGGGTTGGCGGCAGTCTGGATCAGGTCAAAATGAGAGCGAATGTATTCGTCGATCAAACGATGAGAGTTCGAGAATCTCAATTCCTCTCGCCCATCCATTGCCATGTTGAAGACCAATGCAAAGCCGGGATCAGCCTTTTTTATCCGTTCGATTTCGGTCCGCTGGAATTCCTCAGAGCGTGGCGACAAGGCGTAGATTTCCCAAAGCGGCGCATGCCGATCTAATAAAGGATAGGCACCAGGCCAGAAGGGCAGAACCAGGACGGGTCTGCCGGCTGGCGCATATTTCTCGGTGAGATCTCTCAAGAGGTTCACTGCTTCAGCAGTCCCAGCGTCCATAGACAACACCGAGCTAGAAACCTCGATCCGTTGCCAGCCATCCTGCGTGCGAGCAAGCACGCCCGGTTGCCATGCGGCGAGTATGAATAGGCTGACCGACGCTGTAAGTACACCCAGTGTTAGCTTTGAAGCCCACGATTGAAGATAGGCGAACAGGATGAAACACCCCATCAGTAGCGGGTAGATACCCTGTGCGAGATGGCCTACGTCTGCACGAGCGAAGGCAAAGTGTGCATAAGGGAGCGCAGCGCAGGACACGGCTACCAGTTCAGGACGCACAAAACGGCCTTTGAACCGCTCTCTAAATACCCACCCTAGTGCTCCCGCGCCGAAAGCTATCAATGCAATGAAGCAAATTCCGACGAGAAACCACCGGGTCTCGATGATCAGGCCGATGGTGCCGAAGCCGACTTTCCAAGGCCAGGGAATAGGCAGAGGTAAATTCGTGTTCCCTTGCTGCAGCATGAAGACAATAGTGTCTAAGAACGCTGTGAAGTACCCAGGAATGAAAAGGCACATGCCGATCACGGGCAGATAGCCTATGACGACGCCTGCAACCCAGGCCGCGATATCCGTCCATCCCGTACTTGATTGCGGTGCTTTGATCCTTAGCCAGCCGATAGCTAGCAAACTGGCCACTGCGCCATAAAAACCATGATTGCGACCAAAGACCGCCGCGAGCCCGACTAAGGCACCCAGAAAAAAATACCGAATAGTCGATGGATTCAGCAGCAGATAAGTCAGGCCTGCGACAAGAATCATTGAGATGGATATGTCGAAAATTTTATGCCGCGGGTACATCCAGGTCATCAGCGTGACCGCGACGATGCACAAATAGGCGATGTTTTTTGCTGTGGTGTGTCTTAGGGCAATGGACACAGTCCAAAGTCCTGCATACAGACCTATCACCTGGAATAAAGCCACGGCTGCGCGCAGCGCTATGATCCCGTTGTCGCCAATAATAGAAAAATAGGCTGCAGCCCAGTAATAACGGCCTGGGTCATACGCCATGAAGTCTCGAATCGGAATCTCACCGGTAACTATTTGTCTGGCGCCGTACCAGAGATAGCCTTCATCCCAGAGATTAAAGCCGTCATGGCCTTGCCATAGGAAGTTGCCTGCAACGAAGACGGCCGATATAGCTAAGAGAATGAGGTAGCCTACCGGCCGCTCTTTTGTAGCAAGGTACATGGTTCATTCCGCGTCATTTCATTTTGGCATGCACTATGCCTTTTCCAAGAGGCTCAGGGTAGGTGCGGCACTTATAAATGCTCGGATTAGACTAAGGCGACTTACTCAACTTCCCCACCCGCAACACCAACCACAACGCCCCCCCAATCAACACCCCGCCATACACATGCGCCATCGACAACGGCTCATCCAATAACAACGCCCCCCACAAAACCCCGAATGGCGGAATCATGAAGGTCACGGTCATCGACTTGACCGGCCCAATGGACGACAGCAAGCGGAAGTACAGGATGTAGGCAAACGCCGTGCACACAAGGCCCAGACCTAACAGTGACGCCCACACCTGCCAGCCACCCCAGCTCGCCGGCGGATGGCTGATCGCGCTGTAGGCAAAAAACGGCAGTAAAAACAGAGTGGCGCCGAGCATGCTGCCCAGCGCCGCGAGTCGGCTGTCCAGGCCGCCGCGTTGGTCCAGCCAACGCCGTGCGAGGAACCCGGCGAAGCCGTAGCAGGTAGTGGCCAACAGACAGGCCAGCGCGCCCATCAATAATTCCAGGTCAAACGCCACCGGCCCGGCGCGAGTCAGCACGGCCACGCCGAGCAGGCCCAGGCTGACGCCGGCGATTTTCGACGGTGTCAGCCGTTCACTGAAGAACAACCCGCCAATCAACACGCCCATCAATGGCGTGGTGGCGTTGAAGATCGCCGAGTAGCCGGCCGGCAGCACCTGCGCCGCCACCGAGTACATGGTCGCGGGGATGCCGGAGTTGATCACGCCCAGCAGCAGCACGGTCTTGAACTTGCCCTGGAAGTCCCAGTTGACGCGCATCGCTGCGAGTATCACCAGCAAGCCGGCGGCGGCAATCGACACGCGAAAAAAAGCGGTCGGCACGGTGCCGATTTCCGGCGCGATGATGCGCATGAACAGGAAGCTCGCGCCCCAGATGGCAGCCAGCCCCAGCAAATACAGGGTGTCGACAGGTCTCACGGAACACTCCTACCTAAATAAGGCGGCGAGTGTTGCCTAGAGGCCTGGCCGACACAATCGCTAATTACAGGACAAACCGCGTCACCATGCCGTTGAGGTCCACGGCCAGGCGCGACAGTTCCTGGCTGGCGGCTGAAGTCTGGGTGGCGCCGGCGGCGGTTTGGGTGGACAGGTCGCGAATGTTCACCAGGCTACGGTCGACGTCACGGGCCACCAGTGCCTGCTGCTCAGCGGCGCTGGCGATCACCAGGTTGCGCTCGCTGATCTGCGAGATCGCCGCGGTTATTTTCTCCAGCGCACTGCCGGCGCTGTTGGCGCGTTGCAGGGTTTGGCCGGCGTGTTCGGCGCTGCTGTTGAGGGCGTCGACGGTGTCCTGGGTGCCTTGCTGGATACCGGTGATCATCTGTTCGATTTCTTCGGTGGAATCCTGGGTGCGTTGCGCCAGCGAGCGCACCTCATCGGCCACTACCGCAAAGCCTCGGCCGGCTTCGCCTGCGCGCGCCGCTTCGATGGCGGCATTGAGGGCCAGCAGGTTGGTTTGCCCGGCGATGCCGCGGATCACTTCAAGCACTTTGCTGATGTCCTGAGCCTGCACGGCCAGGCCTTCGGCTTTGTTCGAGGCGCCAAGCACTTCGTCCACCAGGTTCTGGATCGAGCTGATGGTTTCGCTGATCTGGTAGTGGCCGTGCTTGCTGTCTTCATCGGAGGCCTTGGACGCTTCAGCGCTGGACACCGCGTTGCCCGCCACTTCGTCCACGGCCGCGCTCATCTCGTTGACGGCGGTCGCAGCCTGTTCGATTTCATCGTTTTGCGCCTGCAGACCACGGGTGCTCTGTTCCATCACCGAGCTCATCTCCTCGGCGGCGGAGGCCAGTTGCTGCGCCGATTCGCTGATGCCATGGATAGTGGTTCGCAACTGGCCCTGCATGGTGGCCAGGGCCGTCAGCAATTGCGCCGGTTCGTCGGTGCCTTTCACCACCACAGGCTGGCTCAAATCGCCGCCGGCGATGGTGCGTGCCACGACCAGGGCCTGGCCGAGGGGGGCGGTGATACTGCGGGTCAGCAGCCAGGCGAGTAACAAGGTGGCGATCAACGCGCAAACGATGATCAGGCCAACCACCCACTGTGCGCTGGAATACATCTGCGCGGCCGCGTCGGCCGCGTCTTCGACGCCTTTCTGATTGAAGGTGATCATGTCCTCCAGGCTCTTGTTGAGGACCGCACCTTGGGGTGCCAGCCGGCTGGTCAGCAGGTCGATGGCGTCTTGCTGTTGATCCTTGTCCACCAGGGCAACCATCTGCCCGACGATGCTGAGATAGGTCGCCACATCGCCTTTGAGTTTTTTCAGCAGAGCGGTTTCTTCGTCGCCGCTGGTCAGGGTTTCGTGATGGGTCAGCAGCGTTTGCAGCTCAGTGCTCTGGCGGGTGATCAGGCTTTTGCTGTTGTCGCGAATCCGCGATTCGTCGGTGGTCGCCAGGCGCAAGGCCTCAAGGCGAATATTGGCCACATAGGCGGCACTGTCGTGAATATTCTCGATGCTCGGCATCCATGACGCTTCGATGACCAGCGCGCTTTCCCGCAGCTTGGCCATCTGGCCCAGGCCAAACAGGCCGACAATCACCAGCATGGCGGCCAAAACCCCGAAACTCAGACTGGCGCGCAGACCGATTCGCATATTCCTCAATGACATCTTGGTGCTCCTTAGGCGATTAGCTTCTGTTCCCGGACCGGTCTTCGGACCTGATTTGGGTGGGAAAGGGCGCGCTATATATCAAAGTGCCATCAAGGTAGTAATCAGGGTTTCCCTTACGGTGCATCGAGGCGGTGACCTGTGCTGAGAATCGGCGACAGCACTGGTTTTCTCTCGCGCCAGCGCCAAGCCATGCGGTTGTGGGGCTACAGGCGTGCGCGGTGAGACTTTTCGGTGCGTTTATTGACCGCTTGGTCGAGTTGGGAAAATTGAAAGTAAATGTACAAACTGCGCGAAGGGGTACAGATAAGCCCGGAAAATCATCCTTCTCCTGCTTCGTTTCACTGGCTAAGCTCAGGGCTTCCAGATGCCCGTTCGAGGTTTCCCGCATGTCGCCATCCGCCCTCGCCATCGCCCGCATGATCCTCGAGGGCTTCGACGATTACCGTGAGCACTTTCGCCAGATCACTGACGGCGCCCGTGAACGTTTCGAGAAGGCCCAGTGGCAGCAAGGGCAGGCGGCTTCGGCGGCGCGGATCAACTTGTACGAAGAAAAAGTCGCTGAAGTAACGGCGCGCCTGCGCGCCCAGTTCGACGAGGCCACGCTGCTGGAAGTGGACGCGTGGCCGCTGGTGAAGCGTGCCTACATCGGCCTGATCGACCTGCGCTTTGACGATGAGCTGTCCGAGACCTGGTACAACTCGATCTTCTGCGGCCTGTTCAGTCATGACCTGATCAGCGACGCCTGCATGTTCATCCACACCACGCGGCCGAGCCTGCGCCGTGCGCGTGCGGCGCAAACCCGCGTTTATCAGCCGGCGGGCGACCTGACGGCGATGTTGGCGCAGGTCTTCGCCGATTACGCGTTCAGCGAACCCTACGCAGACCTTGCGAACGACCTGCGCCGGCTCGAAGCGCAACTGCGCGAGAACTTGCCGGACTGGGTGTGCAAAGATCCTGACCTCAATGTCGAGCTGTTTTCCTCGGTGCTCTACCGCAATAAAGGCGCCTACCTTGTAGGACGCATCTACACCCGTGACGAACAATGGCCGTTGGTGATTCCGCTGCTGCACCGCGAAGGGCGCGGCATTCAGATCGACGCGCTGATCACGGACGAAGCCGACGTGTCGATCATCTTCTCGTTCACGCGCTCGTATTTCATGGTCGATGTGCCGGTGCCCGCGGAATTCATCGGGTTTCTCAAACGCATCCTGCCTGGCAAGCACATCGCCGAGCTGTACACCTCAATCGGTTTCTACAAACACGGCAAGTCGGAGTTCTATCGCGCGCTGATCAACCACCTGGCCACCACCGATGACCGCTTCATCATGGCGCCCGGCGTGCGCGGCATGGTCATGAGCGTGTTTACGCTGCCGGGTTTCAACACCGTGTTCAAGATCATCAAGGACCGTTTTTCACCGTCGAAAAACGTCAATCGCGCCACGGTGATCGAGAAGTATCGCCTGGTCAAAAGCGTCGACCGCGTGGGGCGCATGGCCGACACTCAGGAGTTCGCCGATTTCCGCTTCCCCTTGAGCAAGTTCGAGCCTGAATGCCTGGCCGAGCTGTTGGAAGTCGCTGCGGGCACCGTGGAAGTGGAAGGCGACACCGTGCTGATCCGCCACTGCTGGACCGAACGGCGCATGACCCCACTCAACCTCTACCTCGACAACGCCAACGACGCCCAGGTGCGTGAAGCCCTGGAGGACTACGGCCTGGCCATCAAGCAACTGGCGGCGGCGAACATCTTTCCCGGCGACATGCTGCTGAAAAACTTCGGCGTCACCCGCCACGGTCGTGTGGTGTTTTATGACTACGACGAAATCTGCTTTCTCACCGAAGCCAACTTTCGCCACATCCCGGCACCGCGCACGCCCGAGGACGAAATGGCCTCGGAGCCCTGGTACTCCATCGGTCCGCTGGATGTGTTCCCCGAAGAATTCCCGCCGTTCCTGTTTGCCGACGCCGGCCAGCGCAAGCTGTTCGATGAGCTGCATGGTGAGCTGTACAACGCCGACTACTGGAAAGGCCTGCAGGACGCGATTCGCGCCGGCAAGGTCATCGACGTGTTCCCGTACCGGCGCAAAGGCCGTGATAACGAATGAGGGGCGCGCGCGTTGGCGGTTTTCTGCGACAATCCGGCCCCTGCATAAATAGACGACCCAAACGCATCTGATGACTGACCAAGCGCCCGCTATCGACCAACTGCTGAAAAACCTCGATCACGCCATGCTCGCCGACCGCCACCGCTTGCGGCGCCAGTTGCTCGAGCTGCGCAAGAAGCCCGACGAGGACAAGCTGGCGCAGTGGGTCACGCGCATGCAGTCGTCCTGCGCACAGGTCACGGCGCGGCGCGCCAGCCTGCCGGTGATTCGCTACGACGATAGCCTGCCGATTGCCGCCAAGCGCGACGAGATCAAAGAAGCGCTGCAAAAGCATCAGGTGCTGATCATCGCCGGTGAAACCGGCTCGGGTAAAACCACCCAACTGCCGAAAATCTGCCTGGAAATCGGCCGTGGCCAATACGGCCTGATCGGCCACACCCAGCCGCGCCGAATCGCCGCGCGCAGCGTCGCCAGCCGCGTCGCCGAAGAACTGGCCACGCCGTTGGGCGCGCTGGTCGGCTATCAGGTGCGTTTCGAAGACCAGAGTGACGCCAATAGCCTGATCAAGTTGATGACCGACGGCATCCTGCTGGCGGAAACCCAGAACGACCGCTACCTGGAACGCTACGACACGATCATCGTCGACGAAGCCCACGAACGCAGCCTGAACATCGACTTCCTGCTCGGCTACCTGAAAACCCTGTTGCCGCGTCGCCCCGACCTGAAAGTCATCATCACCTCGGCGACCATCGACCTGGAGCGTTTTTCCAAGCACTTTGACGATGCGCCGATTGTTGAGGTCTCGGGCCGTACCTTCCCGGTGGACACCTGGTATCGCCCGCTGACCCTGGAGCAGGACGAGGAGGGCAACCGCGTCGAGGACGACTTGACCGTCGACCAGGCGATCCTCGCCACCCTGGATGAAATTGCCGCCTATGAGCGCAGCGAACGGCGCAGCCCTGGCGATGTGCTGGTGTTCTTGCCGGGCGAGCGCGAGATTCGTGACGCCGCCGAGATGCTGCGCAAGGCCCAGCTCAAGCACACCGAAATTCTGCCGCTGTATGCGCGCCTGTCACCGGCTGAACAACAGCGCATTTTCCAGTCCCACCCGGGCCGCCGTGTGGTGCTGGCGACCAACGTCGCGGAAACCTCGCTGACCGTGCCGGGCATTCGGTATGTGATCGACAGCGGCACCGCGCGCATCAGCCGTTACAGCTACCGCGCCAAGGTGCAGCGCCTGCCGATCGAAGCGATTTCCCAGGCCAGCGCCAACCAGCGTAAAGGCCGTTGCGGGCGAGTCGAGCCGGGTATTTGCATCCGCTTGTACAGTGAAGAGGATTTTATTGGCCGCCCGGAATTCACCGACCCGGAAATTCTGCGCACCAACCTTGCCGCCGTAATCCTTCAGATGCTGCACCTGCGCCTCGGCGAAATCACCGATTTCCCGTTCATCGAGCCGCCGGACGGCAAGGCCATCAGCGACGGTTTCAACCTGCTGCAAGAGCTTTCGGCGGTCGACCGCAACAGCCAGCTCACGCCGCTGGGCCGTCAACTGGCGCGCCTGCCAGTGGACCCGCGCATGGGCCGCATGCTGCTCGAAGCCGCCAAGCTGGGCAGTTTGCAGGAAGTGCTGATCGTCGCCAGTGCCATGTCGATTCAGGACCCGCGCGAGCGTCCGCCGGAACGCCAGCAAGCGGCCGACCAGGCTCACGCACAGTGGAAGGACCCGGATTCGGACTTCGCCGGGTTGGTGAACCTGTGGCGCGGTTTTGAGGAACAGCGCCAGGAACTGACCGCCAGCCCGTTGCGCAACTGGTGCCGCAAGAACTTCCTGAATTACCTGCGCCTGCGCGAGTGGCGCGACTCCCATCGCCAGCTCAGCCTGATTTGCCGCGACATGCAGCTGACCGTCAATAAGGAGCCGGCGGACTTTGCCAAGCTGCACAAGGCCGTGTTGTCTGGCCTGTTGAGCCAGATCGGCCAGAAGACCGAAGACGGCGATTACCTCGGCGCGCGTCAGCGGCGCTTCTGGATTCACCCGTCCTCGGGCATCGGCAAGAAGCGCCCGCAATGGCTGATGACCGCCGAACTGGTGGAAACCACCAAGCTGTATGCGCGCATGGTGGCGAAGATCGATGCCGACTGGATCGAGCCGCTGGCCGGCCACTTGATCAAGAAAAACCACTTTGAACCGCATTGGGAGAAGAAGCGCGGCCAAGTGGTGGCCTTTGAGCAGATCACCCTGTTCGGGCTGATTGTGGTTGGGCGCCGGCCGGTGCATTACGGGCCGATCGACCCGGTGGTGTCGCGCGAGCTGTTTATCCGCGAAGGCCTGGTGCGCGGCGAGATTCAGTCGCGGGCCAAGTGCCTGACGGCCAACCAGCAACTGCTGGAGCAGCTCGACGAACTGGAGGCCAAGGCGCGCCGCCGCGACATCCTGGCGGACGAAGAAACCCTGTACGCCTTCTACGATGCGCGCTTGCCGGCGGAGATCCACCAGACCGCGACGTTCGACAGCTGGTACAAGGTCAACAGCCAGAAAGACCCGCAACTGCTGATCATGCGCGAGGAAGACGTGCTGGCTCGCGAGGCCAGTGAAGTCACGGCCCTGCATTATCCCGACACCTTGCACCTGGGCGATCTGGAGTTGGCCTTGAGTTACCACTTCGAGCCCAATCACCCACGCGACGGCGTGACCCTGCGCGTGCCGGCGCCGCTGCTGCCGGCGTTGCCGCCGGAACGCCTGGAATGGCTGGTGCCGGGAGTGATCGAAGCCAAGTGCATCGCGCTGGTGCGCAACCTGCCCAAGGCGCTGCGCAAAAACTTTGTACCGGTGCCGGATTTCGTCAAGGCGGCGCTGCAACGCATCGAATTCGGCCAGGGCTCGCTGCCCCAGGCGCTGGGGCGCGAACTGCTGCGCATGACCGGCGCACGGGTCAGCGATGAAGCCTGGGCCGAGGCGGCGCAGCAGGTGGAAAACCACCTGAAGATGAACCTGGAAGTGGTCGACGGCCAGGGCAAGTTCCTCGGCGAAGGTCGCGACCTGGCCGAGCTGACGGCACGTTTTGCCGAGGCCAGCCAGGCCGCGTTGGCCGTGCCGCAAACCGCGAAAAGCCAGGAGCCGGTGCAAGCCAAGGTGTTTGCGGCGGTGGCCGAGAAGACTCAGCAAAAGATCGCCGGCCTGTCGATGACGGTCTACCCGGCGCTGGTTGAAGAGAATGGCACGGTCAAGGAAGGGCGGTTCTCGACGGCCGCCGAGGCGGAGTTCCAGCATCGTCGCGCGTTGCAGCGTCTGCTGCTGCAGCAATTGGCCGAGCCGGCGAAATTCCTGCGCGGCAAATTGCCCGGCCTGACCGAATTGGGCCTGATGTACCGCGAACTGGGGCGCATCGACGCACTGGTGGAAGACATTCTGTTGGCCAGCCTCGACACCTGCGTACTGGAAGGCGAAGCCAGCTTGCCGCGTGACGGTGCAGGTTTGGCGGCCTTGGCCGAACGCAAGCGCGGCAGCTGGACCGAGCACGCCGAGCGCCTGGCCCGCCTGACGCTGGAAGTGCTGAAGCTGTGGCATGGCTTGCAAAAGCGCTTCAAGGGCAAGATCGACCTGGCCCAGGCAGTGGCCTTGAATGACATCAAGCAGCAGTTGAGCAACCTGGTGTATCCGGGCTTTGTGCGGGAAACCCCGGCGCAGTGGTTCAAGGAACTGCCGCGTTTCCTCAAGGCCATTGAGCTGCGCCTGGAGAAACTGCCCAGCCAGGTGCAAAAAGACCGGGTGTGGAGCACCGAGCTGAGCGGCCTGTGGGCCCAATACCAGAACCGCCTGAACAAACACGCCCAGGAAGGCAAGCGCGACCCTCAGCTGGAGCTGTATCGCTGGTGGTTGGAGGAATATCGCGTGTCGTTGTTTGCCCAGCAGTTGGGCACCAAAGTGCCGATCTCCGACAAGCGTTTGAGCAAGCAGTGGAGCCAGGTGGAAGCCTGAGGCTTTCTTGGCTTCCAGAGCAAAACCGATCTCATGTGGGAGCTGGCTTGCCTGCGATGCAGGCACCGCGGTGTATCAGTCAAGACACTGGGATGCCATCGCAGGCAAGCCAGCGCCCACAGTCAGCACCGGGTTTATCCGGGAAATGGCGCCAAATCCCCGAAGTTGTGGCAAACTTCGCGGTCATAAATGCCGGGATCGTCGTGATGGGCTGGTGTGCAGCCGCGGCGCGATGGAATAAAGCGTTGCCAGTTTGATGCCCGCTGGACGGAATCGAACGACTTAAAGTTTGGTACGACGGTACCAATATCTTCTGCCTGACAGATTTAGAGGAACGACCGTGCATAACGTCGTCATCAGCGGCACTGGCCTGTACACCCCGGCCAACAGCATTTCCAACGAAGAGCTGGTGCAGTCTTTCAATGCCTATGTTCAGCAGTTCAACACTGACAACGCCGCCGCCATCGAGCGCGGTGAAGTCCAGGCACTGACTGAGTCCAGCGCGGCCTTTATCGAGAAAGCATCGGGCATCAAGAGCCGTTTTGTCATGGACAAGGACGGTATTCTCGACCCGCAGCGCATGGCCCCGCGTTTGCCTGAGCGCAGCAATGACGAGTGGTCGGTGCTTTGCCAGATGGCGGTTGGCGCGGCCGAACAGGCCCTGCAGCGCGCCGGCAAGACTGCCGCCGACATCGACGGCGTGATCGTCGCCTGCTCCAACCTGCAGCGCGCCTACCCGGCCATCGCCATCGAAGTCCAGGAAGCGCTGGGTATCGAAGGTTTCGGTTTCGACATGAACGTGGCGTGCTCGTCGGCGACCTTTGGTATCCAGAACGCCGCCAACAGCATCCAGCTGGGCCAGGCGCGGGCGATCCTGATGGTCAATCCGGAAGTCTGCACCGGCCACCTGAATTTCCGTGATCGCGACAGCCACTTCATCTTCGGTGATGCGGCCACGGCCGTGATTCTCGAGCGCGCCGACCTGGCGACTTCCGAGCATCAGTTCGACGTGGTGAGCACCAAACTGCTGACCAAGTTTTCCAACAACATCCGCAACAACTTCGGCTTCCTCAACCGCACGGCGGAAGAGGGCATCGGCGCGCCGGACAAGCTGTTCGTACAGGAAGGTCGCAAGGTCTTCCGTGACGTCTGCCCGATGGTTGCCGAACTGATCGGTGTGCATCTGGACGAAAACCAGCTGAATGTGACCGATGTGAAGCGTTTCTGGCTGCACCAGGCCAACCTGAGCATGAACCACCTGATCGTGAAAAAGCTGCTGGGCCGCGAAGCCTCGGTGGAAGAAGCGCCGGTGATTCTCGACACCTACGCCAACACCAGTTCGGCAGGTTCGGTGATTGCGTTTCACACCTACCAGGACGACTTGCCAAAAGGAGCCGTGGCGGTGCTCAGTTCGTTCGGTGCGGGTTACTCGATCGGCAGCGTGATCCTGCGTAAACGCTAATCGTTGGATTTGGCCAGATTTAATGTGGGAGCTGGCTTGCCTGCGATGACGATAGTGGAGCCACCGCCGCTATCGCAGGCAAGCCAGCTCCCACAGGTATCGGATTTCCACAGCAGGATTGAGGTAAACGATGGCAGCCGCCGACGACGCGCACCTGCTGGAACGGCTGCTCAAGGGCGAGCAGCGCGCCTATAAGGAATTGGTCACCACCTACCAGAGCGCCATGCGCGCAGTGGCCTACGCCATCGTCGGCCAGCGCCACGCCGACGAAGTGGTGCAGGACGCGTGGTTGTCGGTGGTGCGCAACCTGGCCAAGTTCGAAGGGCGTTCCAGCCTCAAGACCTGGCTGCTGACCATCACCGCCAACTCCGCCAAGGGCCGTTATAAACAAAATCGCCGGGAAGTGTTGCTCGACGATTTGCCCTCACCTCACGGCACCATCGGTGACGATCGCTTCGTCCCCGACGATGGCCACTGGCCGTCGCCCCGTACGCCTGGCACCAGGACACTCCGGAGGCGTTGCTGACCGAGGATGAATTGCGCAAGTGCCTGGAGCATACGTTGCTGAGTTTGTCGGAGCTGCAAAGCAGCGTGCTGGTACTGCGTGAGCGCCAAGGCCTGGAGTTGGAAGAGATTTGTAATCTTCTGACGCTCTCGCTCTCCAATGTCCGTGTGCTGTTGCATCGGGCACGGCTTAAAGTCTTCGCCACGGTGGAGCATTTTGAGGAAACGGGCGAATGTTGACCTGCAAAGAACAAGTGGCACGTTCCAGTGACTACCTCGATGGGCAATTGACCTTTCGCGAGCGTCTGCTGGTGCGTCATCACTTGATGTTTTGCCCTAACTGCCGGCGATTTATCCGTCAGATGCGCCTGATGCAGGCGACTTTGAAAATCCTGCCGGAAGAACCGGTAAAGGACGTGGATGCATTGGCTGACCGGCTGGTGGCCGAGCGGCTGAAAGATCAGTAAAAGCGCGAACAATGCAGACTCGCGTGGGCGGGGCGAACGGATGATGAGGGGCGATCCACCCACGCAAGGCTGTTGAAACCACCTCGGGCCGTCCTGGCCCAAGGTTTATTGCACACCCATTAGAACTTGGCTTCAGCATCCAACTGCAGGGTGTTGGTGTTGGCATCACGCTGCGTGCGGCTGGCATAGTCAGCCTTGGTCAGGAAGTACGTGGCGCCGAGGGCGAAGTTCTTGTCGATGTCGTAGCTGACCTTCATCTTGTGACCGCGCGAGCCGGTGGTGCCGTTGGCGAAGTCCGAGTCGGTGAAGGCACCCACCACGGCGTTACGCTGGATATCGCGGTAGTTGTAGTCCAGGTTCAAGCCGAACACTTTGGATTTGGCACCGATCAACCAGGCAGTGTCCTGGTCGGTCACGGCGTCGTTGTTTTTCACGTACTGGCCATAGAACGCCAACGGCACTGCCAGGCCGCCGATGTCGGCCTGGGCGAAGCCTTCGTACAGGCGGAACTGGTTGTCGGCCGAGTTGCCGTTGACCGCCAATGCGCAAGGCGTGGTGGTGGTCGTGCAGCGGCTGTCCTTGTCGTTCTGGTAGGCGTAGACGCTGCCGCCCAGAGTCATTTTCAAGTTGTCAGTCACCGAGAACCGCGTGCCCAGCTGGCCGGACGTCAGGCGCAGGTCGTGACGAAATTGCACGCCGTCGCCGTCGACGTTGTCCTTGAGGTTGTAGTTGCCGATGCTGCCGAACAACTCGGCGCTGCTGCCCAATGGGTATTTGTAGGTCAGGGCCAGGCCTTCCGGGTTGATGTCGCTGTCCCAGATCACGTCGCCCATGTTGACCCACGGTTGCAACATCTTGCCGCCGATCACGTGCAGGTTTTTGATCTGGTCCGGGTGGTAGTCGATGTAGCCCAGGTCCAGCCAGATCGACTTCTTGTCGAAGTAGTTGTCCTGGTCCTGGTTGGTGGAGCGCGCGTCGTCGCTGCTGCCGGTCGCAATGCGAATGCCGGTGTCGACCTGCGAGTTGACCTCGGTGTAGGCGCCCAGGCGGGCACGGATGCGCTGACGGTCCTTGTCACGCCCGCCGTTGTTGGATTCGCCCTGGATCTTCACGGTTTCCTGACGGAAGCGCACGTCACCCTTGAGCTGAGTGCGCGCGGCCCAGGCCAGTTTCTGGTCGAACATGCTCAGGTCGTTGGTTTTTTTCGCGGTGGCCGCGATCTGCTCGTTGGTCTCTTGTTGAGCTTGCTGTGCGATCTGCTTTTCTTTCTGGTCCTTGGCCAATTCCGCTTGCAGTTCGGTGTACTGCGCAGCGGTGATCTGGCCGTTGGCCTTGAGCATGTCGAGCAATTTAGCGTCGACTGCAGCGCTGGCCGGAACGCTCAGGGCCAGCAACAGGCCGCCACACAGGGCCGCCGCAGTTTTAGTGGAAGCAAGACGCATATCAATCTCCGAAAGTGAGGAGGGATGGCAAACCACCCAGGACACAACCGACCGATGACGGACGGAAAATAGCCGCCTGCTAGAACCAGGCGCTCTAAAAACAGGCGTCAGTATCACGATCACTTATGACGGGGCAGTGGCTAAGTGATGTCATGTAGATGACAAAATATTTAAGAAGGAACTATTTGATTCGGCCTTTGTCGTGCCATTTGAGCGTGTGCGAAGGCCAGCGATAAGCGATACTCGCCAGGCTTTCACGCCCTGAAGTAGTGAGGATGCCGATGCCGTTGCAACGCCTGGACGCCCTGTCCGAAATCGCCCCGCAGGTGTGGGATGCCCTCGTGCCGCAGGCCCAACCCTTTGTGCGGCATGCATTCCTGAGTGCGCTGGAAGACAGCGCCAGCCTGGGCCCGCAATCGGGCTGGCAACCTGAGCATTTGCTGCACTGGGAAGGCGATCGCCTGGTGGCGGCAATGCCCAGCTACCGCAAATGGCATTCCTACGGTGAGTACGTGTTCGATCACGGTTGGGCCGATGCGTGTGAGCGGGCAGGCATTGATTACTACCCAAAGTTGCTGACCGCAGTGCCGTTCAGCCCGGTCAGCGGGCCGCGCTTGCTGGCCAGGAGCGCCGAAGATGGCTTCGAGCTGCTGAACAGCCTGCCGGGCTACCTGGAAATCGAAGGGCTCTCCAGCGCCCATATCAACTTCACTGACCCTTTGGCCGACCAAGCCTTGGCGCAGCATTCAGGTTGGTTACAGCGCTTGGGCTGCCAGTTTCATTGGCAAAACCGCGGTTATCGCGACTTCCAGGATTTCCTCGACGCCTTGAGTTCGCGCAAGCGCAAACAAATGCGCAAAGAGCGCGAGCAAGTGGCGGGGCAGGGCATCGAGTTCGAATGGCTGCAAGGCCATGAGTTGAGCGAAGCGCAGTGGGATTTTGTCTACGCCTGTTACGCCAACACCTACGCCGTGCGCCGCCAGTCGCCGTACCTGACGCGGGCGTTTTTCAGCCTGCTGGCCGAGCGCATGCCCGAAGCGATTCGCGTGGTGCTGGCTAAACAGGGCGCGCGCCCGGTTGCGATGGCCTTCAGCCTGATCGGTGGCGACAGCTTCTACGGGCGTTATTGGGGCTGCCTGGCGGAATTCGATCGTCTGCATTTCGAAACCTGCTTCTACCAGGGCATGGATTACGCCATTGCTCACGGCTTGCAGCGCTTCGACGCCGGCGCCCAAGGCGAGCACAAATTGATTCGCGGGTTTGAACCAGTGATCACCCGGTCGTGGCACTACCTGCGCCATCCGGGCCTGAAGAATGCCGTGGAAGATTTCCTCGAGCGCGAGCGCGTGGGGATTCTGGCGTATGCCGAAGAAGCGAGGACAGCCCTGCCTTATCGGCAGGGCTGAACCCCTTGACCTCAGGCTGGGTCCTCCTCGCCCAGCCATCGATAGGTCGCGCCGCCGATCACCGCACCCAAAATGGGCGCCAGCCAGAACATCCACAACTGCTGAAGCGCCCACCCGCCGACAATCAGCGCCGGGCCGGTACTGCGGGCCGGGTTGACCGAGGTGTTGGTCACGGGGATGGAGATCAAGTGGATCAGGGTCAAAGCCAGGCCGATGGCGATGGGCGCGAGGCCCGCTGGGGCACGACGGTCTGTGGCGCCAAGGATGATCAGCACGAACATCGCCGTCATCACCAGCTCACAGACAAACCCCGTTGCCGTTGAGTAACTGCCCGGCGAATGCTCGCCATAGCCATTGGCAGCCAGGCCCGATGCCAGTTCGAACCCGGGTTTGCCGCTGGCAATGAAGTACAGCAGCGCAGCGGCGACCGTGCCGCCGATAACCTGCGAGAGTATATAAGCCGGTAACTCCCTGGCCGGGAACCTCCCGCCCACTACCAAGCCTACTGATACGGCAGGGTTGAGATGGCAGCCGCTGATGTGCCCGATGGCAAACGCCATGGTCAACACCGTGAGCCCGAATGCCAGGGCCACACCCAACAGCCCGATCCCGACGGCGGGAAACGCTGCGGCCAACACCGCACTCCCGCAACCGCCCAACACCAGCCAAAACGTACCCAACCCCTCTGTGATTGAACGTTTGAACAAAGACATGCAACACGTCCTTGATAGATCGCTCTACCCAATCAGTAAATCAATGATGCTCCCTGCAGATTTACTTCAGCGCCCGTCTGGGCACTGCTTTGATTGAAGCAGGGTTTGTGGGCAAGTCCAGGCCATAAAAAAGCGCCAGAACCCTTTGGGCGCTGGCGCGATAGGCCAATGCTGCTATGCAATGCGATCAACTGTGGGAGCGGGCTTGCTCGCGAAGGCGCAGTGTCAGTCAGCTTATAGGGCGACGGGTACACCGCTTTCGCGAGCAAGCCCGCTCCCACAGTTTGGATTGTGTGTGCCCTCAAACTATCAGTCGATGCCGACGAAGCCTCCGGTTTGATGCTGCCACAACCTGGCATACAACCCGCCATGGGCGAGCAGCTCGGCATGGCTGCCGGTCTCGGCAATCTGGCCTTTCTCCAGCACCACCAATCGGTCCATTCGCGCGATGGTCGACAACCGGTGCGCAATCGCTATCACCGTCTTGCCTTGCATCAAGGTTTCCAGGCTCTCCTGGATCGCTGCTTCCACTTCCGAGTCCAGCGCCGAGGTGGCCTCGTCCATGATCAGAATCGGCGCGTCCTTGAGCAGTACCCGCGCAATGGCGATGCGCTGGCGCTGCCCACCGGAGAGTTTGACCCCGCGCTCACCCACATGGGCGTCCAGCCCGGTACGCCCTTCGGCGTCCGACAGCAGCGGAATGAATTCATCGGCGCGGGCCTTGTGGATGGCGGCCGTCAGTTCTTCATCGGTCGCATCCGGCTTGCCGTACAGCAGGTTGTCACGGATCGAACGGTGCAGCAGCGAGGTGTCCTGGGTGATCATGCCGATCTGCGCGCGCAGGCTTTCCTGGGCAACCTCGGCGATGTTCTGCCCGTCGATCAGGATGCGCCCGCCTTGCAGGTCGTACAGGCGCAGCAGCAGGTTGACCAGGGTCGACTTGCCCGCGCCGGACGGGCCGATCAGGCCGATCTTTTCCCCGGCCTTGATCGACAGGTTCAAGCCGCCAATGATTCCGCTCTTTTTGCCGTAGTGAAAATCCACCTGCTCAAAGCGCACTTCGCCATGGGGCACGTTCAGGCGTGGGGCATTCTCGCGGTCGGTGACCGCCAGCGGCGCTGCGATGGTTTTCAGCCCGTCCTGCACCATGCCGATGTTTTCGAAAATGCCGTTGACCACCCACATGATCCAGCCGGACATGTTGACGATACGAATCACCAGGCCGGTGGCCAGGGCAATCGCGCCCACGGAAATCAGCGACTGGGTCCACAGCCACAGAGCCAGGCCGGTGGTGGTGACGATCAGCAGGCCGTTCAAGATGGCAATCGTCACGTCCATGCTGGTCAGCACGCGGGCGGCCAGCTGGGTTTTTTCGGTCTGTTCGATGATCGCTTCCTTGGCGTATTCCTGCTCATTCTGCGTATGGGCGAACAGCTTCAAGGTGGTGATGTTGGTGTAGCCGTCGACGATGCGGCCCATCAGTTTGGAGCGCGCTTCAGAGGAGATCACCGAGCGCTCTTTCACGCGCGGCACGAAGTAACGCAAGGCCAGGCTGTAGCAGATGATCCAGGTGATCAGCGGGATCATCAGCCGCCAGTCGGCCTCGGCAAACAGCACCAGGGCGCTGACCGCATAGATCGACACGTGCCAGATGGCTTCCGCCGTCGCCACCGCCGAGTCACGCAAGGAGTTGCCGGTTTGCATGATGCGCTGGGCAATACGCCCGGCGAAATCGTTTTGAAAGAAATTCAGGCTCTGCTTGAGCACGTAGCTGTGGTTCTGCCAGCGAATCAGGCTGGTCATGCCGGGGTTGATGGTCTGGTGCACCAGCAAGTCGTGCAAGCCGTTGAAGATCGGGCGCAATAGCAGGGCGACCACGGCCATCCAGATCAGCTCGGCGCTGTGAACCTGGAAGAAGTTGGCGGGCGGTGTGCCTTGGGCCAGATCGATGATGCGGCTCAGGTAGCTGAACAACGCCACTTCGATCAACGCACCGATCAGGCCTACCACCAGCAAGGCGGCAAAGCTTGGCCACACCTGGCGCAGGTAATAGAGGTAGAAGGGCAGGACTTTGTCGGGCGGGGCGTCGCTGGGGGCAGCGCGGAAAATATCGATCAGTTGTTCAAAACGACGATAGAGCATTAGGTTGACGCCCGCCTGGCGGGCTCTCCTGTTCAAATGCGCGCGTGGCCTTGTGGGCCATGCGCGGAGCTACCTGCAGACCTCAGTCGATGCGCTTGGCTGACTTGATCAGAACAGGATCGATAGGCACGTTCTGCATGCCCTGCTTGGTGGTGGTCTGCGAGTTGACGATGATATCGACCACGTCCATGCCTTTGACCACTTTGGCGAACACGGCGTAACCGGCGTCACGGCCCGGATCGAGGAAGGCATTGTCGGCCACGTTGATGAAGAACTGGCTGGTGGCCGAGTTCGGGTCATTGGTGCGGGCCATCGACAGGGTGCCGCGTACGTTATGCAGGCCGTTGCTGGCTTCGTTCTTGATCGGTGCTTCGGTTGGTTTTTGCGACATCTGCGCGGTGAATCCGCCGCCCTGGACCATGAAGCCCGGGATCACGCGGTGGAAAATCGTGTTGGTGTAGAAGCCTTTGTCGACATAGGCCAGGAAGTTCTTGGTGCTGATCGGCGCCTTGACCGGGTCCAGTTCGATTTCAATGTCGCCATTGGTGGTGGTAATCAGGACGTGAGGCGCCTTGGCGGGCTCGGCGGCCATCAGGTTGGCGGCGAACAAAACAGAACCGGCAAAGAAGGCGATTTTTTTCAACATGGGTCAGTGATCCTGGGTAGTGGTTTCGACTGTCTTTAGAAAATCGAGCAGGGTAGCGTTAAAGACTTCGGGTTGATCCAAAGGCGTGGCATGGCGGGAATCTTCAATCACCACCAGTCGCGCATCGGGCAGCAGTTTTACATAGATTTCTTTTTGCGCCACGGGTGTGTAGTCGTGGTCGGCGCTGATGACCAGGGTTGGACAGGTGATCCTGGAAAGTTGTTCCTGTACGCCCCAGCCCACAATCGCGTCGAAACTGGCGAGATAAGCACGTTTGTCGTTTTTTGCCCAGCGTTCGGCCATCTTGCGCCGCAGGTCGCCCTGGTGCGGTTTGGGGAACAGCCGATCACCCAAGGCCTTGCCGATGGTGGCCAGGCTGAGCACTCGCGCCAGGCTCCAGCGCTTGGCCCACTGCCAATAATCATCGGCGCTGCGCACTTTGACCTCGGGCGCACTGTTGACGATACACAGGCTCTTGACCCGGCCAGGTTCGTCCACCGCCAGCTGGAAGGCGATCATGCCGCCCATGGACAGGCCCACGACATGAGCGGGCGGCAGGTTCAGGTGTTCGATCAAGGCGAGCAGGTCGACGGTGAAACCCTTGATGCTGTAGCGCTCGCGAGGCTTGTCGGAGCGCCCGTGACCGCGCACATCCACCACGATCAGGCGGTAATGCCGGGCCAGCACCGGAATCTGCAGTTCCCAATCCTGGCTGCTGGAGCCCAGGCCGTGGATCAGGATCAAGGGGCTGCCGTGGCCGTATTCCTCGTAGTGCAGGCTGCAGCCTTCATGGTCGAACCAGGCCATGCATGAACTCCGTTTCAGGCTTGCTGGGGAGCGGCGTAAGGCGCGTCCAGGGGGGCGGTGTCAAAGGTGCGCAGCAGTTCCACGAGGATCTGTGTGGCTGGGCCAAGGGGTTTGTCCTTGTTCGCGTACAGATAAAACGTCGGGTTGCGGCTGCCGCCTTTTTCCAAGGGTAGCTGCTTGAGCAGGCCATCGTTGAGTTCGCGCTCGATCATGTGCCGGGGCAGCCAGGCAAAGCCCAGGCCGCTGCTGACGAATGTCGCGGCGGTGGGCAGGCTGCCGACGGTCCAGCGCTGTTCGGCGCCAAGCCAGCCCACGTCTCGCGGCTGCTGGCGGCCGGAGTCGCGGATCACCACCTGCATCTGGCTTTCCAGGTCCTGGAAGCTCAGCTCACGGTTCAAGCGATGCAGCGAATGGTCCGGGTGGGCCACGGCGATAAATTCCACATCGCTCATTTCCGTGCCCAGGTAGCCGGGGATAATGAACCCGCTGATCGCCAGGTCGGCCATGCCATCCATCAGCAACTCTTCAACGCCCGACAGCACTTCTTCACGCAGGCGCACGCGGCAGCCACGGCTTTGCGGCATAAAGGCGGTAAGGGCGCGCACCAGGCGTGCATTGGGGTAGGCGGCGTCCACGACCAACCGCACTTCAGCTTCCCATCCCTGTTCCATGTGGTGGGCAAGGTCTTCCAGTTGACTGGCGTTTTTCACCAGTTGCCGCGAGCGGCGCAACAACACTTCACCGGCGTCGGTGAGCACCGCCTTGCGCCCGTCGATGCGCAGCAGCGGCACGCCGAGTTGGTCTTGCATGCGAGCGACGGTGTAACTCACCGAAGACTGCGAACGGTGCAACGCTTCAGCCGCCTGGGCGAAGCCGCCGTGGTCGACCACGGCTTGCAGCGTGCGCCATTGATCGAGGGTAACGCGGGGCGCTTTCAAGATGAGCTCCTCTTGTCCTAAGCTGGCGGTCCTTATTGGAGACTGCCGAATGAGAAAATTCTGTTGTGTGTTGCTGGCGCTGCTGCCGATGAGCGCATTTGCCTACCCCATCGACGTCACGAAAAAGATCGACGGCGTGCAAGTGGACTACACCGCGACCGACGTGGACGGCGACATCAGTTCGATCCGGCTAAACAACTACGGCACCAACGACGCGGTGTGTTCGGTAACCTTCACCAACGGCCCGGAATCGCCGCGTAATCGCAAGGTCACGGTGGCGGCGGGCAAAAGCACCAACACCACGGTCAAGTTCAGTCGCGCCATTATCAAGATGCGTATCGCGCTGGCATGTGCCCCAAAATAAAGCAGCAGCGGAGCATGCTCACAGCAATACTCCGCTTATAAACAAATTTCTAGATGGGTTGTAGCAGTTTTTTGCGCTTTTTTATCGAATGAGCCCTGGTTAATCTTTTCTCCATCGCCTTACAGCATTTACAGATGGAGCCTACCCAGCCATGTCCAATGTTCTGATCATCGAAAGCAGCGCACGCCAACAGGATTCGATCTCCCGTCAGCTGACCCAGCAATTCATCAGCCAATGGAAGGTCGCTCATCCGACGGATCAGATCACCCTGCGTGACGTGGCGCTTAACCCGGTTCCGCACCTGGACGCCAACCTGCTCGGCGGCTGGATGAAACCCGCCGAACAGCGCAGCGGCATCGAACAAGCCTCCCTGGACCGCTCCAACGAATTGACCGACGAACTGCTTGCCGCCGATGTGCTGGTGATGGCTGCGCCGATGTACAACTTCGCGATCCCCAGCACCCTCAAAGCCTGGCTGGACCACGTGTTGCGCGCCGGTGTGACCTTCAAGTACACCGCCACCGGCCCTCAGGGTTTGCTCATTGGCAAGCGCGCGATTGTGTTGACCGCGCGCGGCGGCATCCACACCGGCGCCAGCTCCGATCATCAGGAACCGTACCTGCGTCAGGTCATGGCCTTTATCGGTATTCACGACGTGACCTTCATTCATGCTGAAGGGGTGAACCTGAGCGGGGACTTCCAGGAAAAAGGCATTAACCACGCCAAGGCGCTGTTGGCACAGGTGGCTTGATCGTTTAATCGTCACATAATCGCGCGGTGTTTATATCGCTCCACGCAAACCCTTCAAGTACGCGTATCGAACCTCCCTTTGCACTTGTTGCTCCTGAGTGCTCCTGCCCGACTGCCGCTTTAGCGAGGTCGGGTTTTTTTTGCCTCGAGTTTCTTCAAACACCGAAAACCCTTAAAGTCGCGCCCATTCGAAACGAGGCGCGCATGGGCTATTTACTGGTTGTCACCCTGATTCAGGCTTTTTCCTTCAGCTTGATCGGCGAATACCTCGCCGGTCACGTCGACAGCTATTTCGCCGTGCTGGTGCGCGTGGTGCTGGCCGGGCTGGTGTTCATCCCGCTGACCCGCTGGCGCTCGGTAGAGCCAAGGTTCATGCGCGGCATGCTGGTGATCGGCGCGCTGCAGTTTGGTGTGACCTACGTGTGCCTGTACCTGAGCTTTCGGGTGCTCACGGTGCCGGAAGTGTTGCTGTTCACCATCCTCACGCCGTTGCACGTGACGCTGATCGAAGACGCGCTTAACCGTCGCTTCAATCCTTGGGCGCTGATCGCGGCGCTGGTGGCGGTGGGCGGCGCGGCAGTGATTCGCTTTGACCAGATCACGCCGCACTTCCTCGGCGGCTTTTTGCTGTTGCAACTGGCCAACTTCACCTACGCCGCCGGGCAGGTGATGTACAAACATCTGGTGGCGCGTTATCCAAGCGACCTGCCGCATTACCGACGTTTCGGCTACTTCTACCTGGGCGCCTTGATCGTGGTGTTGCCGGCATTCCTGTTGTTCGGCAAGGCCGACTTCCTGCCACAAGCGCCCCTGCAATGGTGCGTGCTGGTGTTCCTCGGGTTGGTCAGCACCGCGTTGGGCATGTACTGGTGGAACAAGGGCGCTTGCCTGGTCAACGGCGGCACCCTGGCGGTGATGAACAACCTGCATGTGCCGGTGGGGTTGCTGCTGAACTTGCTGATCTGGAACCAGCATGAACCGCTGGGGCGGCTGGCGTTGGGCGGGTTGGTGATTTTGGCGGCGGTGTGGATCAGCCGGTTGGGCGTACGTAAAGGGTTAGCCCAATCTTGAACCCCTTTGTGGGAGCGGGCTTGCTCGCGAAGGCGGTAGGTCAGTCAGTGATCGGTTGACTGATTCTCCGCTTTCGCGAGCAAGCCCGCTCCCACAGAAGGTCGTTGGTGTTATACCGCGCTGTGTTCCAAGGTCGGTAAATGACTGGCCCCCAGCACCGCCGGCAACATGCCCGCGCGCAAGTCATTGCCACTTGGCTGCTGGTACAGGCTCAAACCGAACTCCGGCAGCACCGCCAGCAGGTAATCAAAAATATCCCCTTGGATGCGCTCGTAATCCGCCCACGCCGTGGTGCGCGTGAAGCAGTAGATTTCCAGCGGCACGCCCTGAGCGGTGGTTTGCATCTGGCGCACCATGCAGGTCATGTTCGGCTGAATGTCCGGGTGGCTTTTCAGGTAGGCCAGGGCATAGGCGCGGAAGGTGCCCAGGTTGGTCATGCGGCGGCGGTTGGCAGAGAGTTGCGCGCTATTGCCCTGGGCCTCGTTCCACGCCTTGAGTTCAGCCTGCTTGCGGCTGATGTAGTCGGTGAGCAAGTGCACCTGGGTCATGCGCACTTCTTCATCGTCACGCAAAAAACGCACGCCGCTGGCGTCGATGTACAGGCTGCGCTTGATGCGGCGACCGCCGGACGCCTGCATGCCGCGCCAGTTCTTGAACGACTCTGACATCAAGCGCCAGGTAGGAATGGAGACGATGGTCTTGTCGAAATTCTGCACCTTGACCGTGTGCAGCGTGATGTCCACTACATCACCGTCGGCGCCGACCTGAGGCATCTCGATCCAGTCGCCGACCCGCAGCATGTCGTTGCTGGTCAATTGCACACTGGCGACGAACGAGAGCAGCGTGTCCTTGTACACCAACAGAATCACCGCCGACATCGCACCCAACCCCGACAGCAGCAACAGCGGCGAACGGTCGATCAACGTGGCGACAATAATGATTGCGGCGAACACGAACAGCACCATTTTCGCCAATTGCACATAGCCCTTGATTGAGCGAGTGCGGGCATGTTCGGTACGTGCGTAGATATCCAGCAGCGCATTGAGCAGGGCGCTCACGGCCAGCGTCATGAACAGGATGGTGAATGCCAGGGCGACATTGCCAATAAACAGCGTGGCGGTTTTGCTCAGGTCCGGCACCAGATACAGGCCGAACTGAATCACCAGGGACGGCGTCATCTGTGCCAGGCGGTGGAAGACTTTGTTGTGCCGCAGGTCATTGAGCCAGTGCAGCGCCGGTTGCCGGCCAAGCAATTTGACGGCGTGGAGGATGAGGTAGCGCGCGACCCGGCCGAGCAGCAGGGCGACTACCAGCAACACCAGCAAACCCAGGCTCGCATGCAGCAGCGGGTGTTGATCGAGGGCGCCCCAAAGGTCTTGGACGTTGAGCCAGAACTGTTTGATATCCATGGGTGAAACCGATTCTTCTGTAAGACAACACGGGCCGATTAGAGCATTTAAGTGCGACAAAGTTGACGTTGTAGACAAATGAGCTGACAAAAAAGCAGCTGATTAGCCCCGTTCGCGTAAAGAAACTCGGTTTGGACGCCCGAAACCGTTACCCTATGCAGCTGATATTTTGTATTTCTTCGAGGTAGCACCCGTGTTTTCCCAATTCGCCCTGCACGAACGCCTGCTCAAAGCCGTGGCCGAGCTTAAATTTGTCGAGCCTACGCCTGTGCAAGCAGCGGCCATCCCGCTCGCGCTCCAAGGGCGTGACCTGCGGGTGACGGCTCAAACCGGGAGTGGCAAAACCGCCGCTTTCGTCCTGCCGATTCTGCACCGACTGATTGGCCCGGCCAAAGTCCGCGTCAGCATCAAGACCCTGATCCTGCTGCCGACCCGCGAGCTGGCCCAGCAGACCTTGAAGGAAGTCGAGCGCTTTTCGCAGTTCACCTTCATCAAATCCGGCCTGATCACCGGTGGCGAAGACTTCAAGGTTCAGGCCGCCATGCTGCGCAAGGTCCCGGACATTCTGATCGGCACCCCAGGCCGCATGATCGAGCAGCTCAACGCCGGCAACCTCGACCTCAAGGAAGTCGAAGTGCTGGTGCTCGACGAAGCCGACCGTATGCTCGACATGGGCTTTGCCGATGACGTGCAGCGCCTGGTGGCCGAATGCGTCAATCGCCAGCAGACCATGCTGTTCTCCGCCACCACTGGCGGCTCGACCCTGCGTGACATGGTCGCCAAGGTCTTGAACAACCCTGAGCACTTGCAGGTCAACAACGTCAGCGACCTGAACGCCACCACGCGTCAGCAGATCGTTACCGCCGATCACAACGTGCACAAAGAGCAGATCCTCAACTGGCTGTTGGCCAACGAGACCTATCAGAAGGCCATCGTGTTCACCAACACCCGCGCTGCAGCGGACCGTATCTACGGTCGCCTGGTGGCACAGGATTACAAAGCGTTCGTGCTGCACGGTGAGAAAGACCAGAAGGACCGCAAGCTGGCCATCGACCGCCTGAAGGCTGGCGGCGTGAAGATCCTGGTGGCCACTGACGTGGCTGCGCGCGGTCTGGACGTGGACGGCCTGGACATGGTCATCAACTTCGACATGCCGCGCAGCGGCGACGAATACGTGCACCGTATCGGTCGTACCGGGCGTGCCGGCAATGATGGCCTGGCAATCTCGCTGATCTGCCATGGCGACTGGAACCTGATGTCGAGCATCGAGCGCTACCTCAAGCAGTCGTTCGAGCGCCGCACCATCAAGGAAGTCAAAGGCACCTACACCGGGCCGAAGAAGGTCAAGGCGTCGGGCAAGGCGGTTGGCGTGAAGAAGAAAAAAGTCGACGCCAAGGGCGACAAGAAGAGAGCCGGTGCCAAGTCGCCGACCAAGCGCAAGATTGCCAACCGGCCGAAGACCGACAACCTGTCGCTCGTCAGCAAGGACGGCATGGCGCCGCTCAAGCGCCGCAAGCCAGAAGCGCCGGCTGCCGAGTAAGGCTGCACCGATATAAAAAAACCGGGCGATGTCCGGTTTTTTTTGGGCTTCAGTTTTTTGTCTCGGCGGCTGCTTTATCCAGGTCTTTAAGGCGCTGATCGATCAATTGGCATTTGTCTGGCAGGTCGGCAGAGGTCGTGTCCATATCCATCTTCTGCAGCTCTGCATTCATTTCCTTGGCTTTGGCGGGGTTTTGCTGGGTGAGCCTGGTCACCTCCTGCGCCAGTTGCTCACGTTTTGCCGTGGCTTCTTCAGGCGTACAGGCCCAAGCGGGCAGGGCAGTCAGCAGCGTGGCGGCGATGGCCAGGTTCATCAGGGTTTTCATGGTCGGACCTCCTTGGCAGTGTGTTCAGTTGAGGTGGCGAACGTCTGGAAAGTTCAGAGAAATGACGGCGGTCTATCCAGCTGAACGGCCAGTGACGGGGCATGTCACACCTGTAGACGGGCTACTTTCCTACCGGCCTGCAGGAGGAATCAGGATGACGACTTACAATTGGGATTTGATCGAACGTCTGCTGCATGAAGTGCAGAACGGCGAAGGCAGCTTTGCCCCGCGCAAGTATGCCGAGCAGGAAGCTGCCGAGAAGGCCACGGCGGGTGAAGCCACCGGTAACCTGGACACGCTGAAAAAGACCGCCGCGGATTATGAGGCGCTGCTGTTCAAGCGTGGGTTTATTGAGTCACGGCCAGAAGAAGAGGGCGGAAACGGTGAGAACTTCATCCTGACCGCGCGCGGCGCGCAACTGCTGGCGCTGATTGACAGCTCTATCCCCGGCAATGACCACCCGCGTCAGGTGCTCGATGACCAGTCGGATGCGCTGGAGCCGGCGACGTTTGATGAAGTGGCGTCGAAGGCGCAAATTGCCTGACAGGCAATCCGCCGATCAATTGAGCGAGGGGGACTTGTCCCCCTTGCCAACATCAGTTGGCGGTAGCCTTCAGGCATTTGAGGGCTTTGAAATCGCTGCGCACACCGTCAATTTTTTGCGTCAGTTTCATGCGCTGCTGCGGCGTACTTTCCGCCATCAGGTCGACAATCAGGCTGCGCGCCGCCGTTTCCGTTCGGGCATAGGCAGTCTTGTATTCCGGGGTCCACAGACTTTCGCGATCCACCAATAACTGCTGCATCTTCTGCGGGAAGTCCGCGCTTTGGCGCTGCTGCACCGCGGCGATGAATTGCGCCTGCCAGCGGGCGCGGTTGCCGATCCATTCCTGATTCTGTTCGCCCAAAGCGGTAGACCAGGCCGTCACACGGTTCTGCTGGCTGTCACTGAGCGGGCCGATCCAGGCGTCCAGGCGTTTGCTCATGCGTTGCGCGCGCTCCTTGATCTGCTGCGCCAAGGGCGGCTTGAGGTATTCGTCCTGGCGCTTGCGCAGGTCCTTGGCCAGGGCGTCACTCATTTCCTTGACCTGCTGGTCATCCAGCCCTTGCAGCAATTGGATGGCTGACGGCGTTATTTCCCGCGCCACCTCGGCTATCGCCTGTTTGGCTTCGACGGTACGGGTCTGCAGTGCGGCGTCGGTGACCTGATTGTTGTCGACCATCTGTTGCAGGCGATCAAGCCAGTCCAGGTAGCCCGGCAATTGTGTGGTGCAATGCCAGGCCAGGTGGTCCTTGAGTGTGTCGTTGAACCAGCTCTTCTGCCCGGCGTTCATGTCCAGGTAGTCGTTGAGGGTCCAGGGGATAATGACGTCCAGATTGCGGTAGGCAAGGCCCACGCGATTGCAGCCGGCGAGCACCAGGCTCAGGGTCAGCAATACCACCAGTAATTTGAGCCGACGCAGCATGGGCGAGTCCTTGCGCAGAGAGGGTTAATGCATGTGAACCTGAGCGAGGTGCGACAGTTCAGCCCGTCAATAAAACGACCGCGCCGCCTTCAAGGTCAACAGGCCGTCGCATTGCGAATTGTGTCCGGAGTAGGCCGAGCAATCGCCACCGCTGAGGCTCGAATCGCTGTAGATCAGGTCCAGGTCGATGCCTTTCCACGCACGGGAGAACTGCACCGACCAATCGCTGAAGCTGCTGATCGAGCCGCCTTCCACCGAGGCAGGGGTGCCCAACTGATGGGTGGTGTACTTCACGCTGACGCCGATGCCGAAAGGCTGCGTGCCGCCGAGGTCGGCGAACAACGTGCTGTCCTGGCGATCAGGGTCGTTGCTGAAGGAGACGCCGAAGCGATTGCCCAGCAGGTTCAGGCCGCCGTAGAACTCCTGGCTGTCCAGAGGGCTGAGCTTGGGGTAGCTGTAGTGAATCAAGCCGACTTCATAGCCCAGTGTTTTGTCGAAGGGACGTTTGAACCCCAGGTAGGAATCGACTTCAAGGTTATTGGCCGACGACAGCCCCATATTCGGTGAGAACTGGCCGATATACAGGCCGCTGTCATGGCTCAGGTCCAGCCCGCCGTGAAATGAGTCGCTGCCGGGGGCAGTCGGCTTTACCAGGCCTTGGGCCATGCTGCGGCTTGGCGTCGTGCCCAGTTTTAGGTCGAAATCGCCCAGTTCACGCTGGAAAACCTGCGCTTGCGCTAAAGGGGTTGCCCCAAGGGCAGTTATCAGAAAAAAGCAGGGCTTGAGCATGCTTCACTCCATGAAAAGCGAGGAGCAGTGACAGAGGAAATCGGGCAGATGCCCGTACTAGACGTGTGCAAGCATACCGGCGAACGCCTGAAGGTGAGGCCCGTTCGTCGATTAGCGCACTGCAGGGTGATGCACAGAGGGTATTTCGAGCTCTAGTCCTGGCGCCTTGAGGGCAAGACGCTTAGGGACTAGGTGCAACGCGGGCGGATGTTGCGCGGGTTTTACTTTTTGCCCAGGCTGATTTGCTTGGACGGGCCGAAAGTCTGGCCGCTGACGCCCTTGGCAATTTGCTGGATTTCGCCGCCGGACTTGAGGAACGCAGCAATCTGGCTGTTGATCGATTCGCTGGTTTCAACGGCTGGAGCTGGCTTTGCTTTGCTGTTGGATGCTTTTACGCGCATGGCGGCCACTAACCTGTAGAAAATTAACTTGGCCAGGCATCGTACAGGAAATACTTGACAATTGCTTGGCAAATATCCCCCCGGGAGTTGTTGAGTCAGGCCGTAATTATCGAAGTTTGTCGGTGAAATAGTCGCCTAACTTACTGTTTTAATTCGAAACCACTTGAGGAATCAGTGCCTGGCTGGCGGCAAAATTCAAGGATCTGATCTGACGAGTGGGGCGGTGCCACTGGAACGCCACGCCAGCCCGCGATTTTTCAGGTGCGCGCGCGTGCCGGGCGCAACTCGGGTAGAATGCCGCCCACGTAACGAGGGTATTTGGAAATGGCTTTAGTCGGGCGCTACAACAGCTTGCAAGTGGTAAAACACACTAACTTTGGTTTGTACCTGGACGGTGCGCAAGATGGCGAAATCCTCTTGCCCAATCGGTATATCCCGAAAGATATTCCCAGTGAAGATGAAGACTGGCTTAACGTTTTCATTTACTTGGACAGCGACGACAAACTTATCGCAACGACTGAAAAGCCGAAAGTTCAAGTCGGCGAATTCGCCAGTTTGAAAGTCGTCGAAGTCAACAGCATTGGTGTATTCCTCGATTGGGGTTTGCCCAAGGATCTGTTACTTCCGTATTCAGAAGAAAAACGTCAGCTGACCGCCGGCGAATACTGCGTGGTGCACGTCTACCTCGACAAGCACACCAAGCGCATCACCGCCACCGCGCGGCTGGATCGCTACCTGGACAAGACACCGGCCAACTACCAGGTGGGCCAGGAAGTCGACTTGCTGGTGGCCGAAGCCACCGACATGGGCTTCAAGGCAATCATCAACAACAAGCACTGGGGCCTGATCCACAAAAACGAAGTGTTCAAGTTCCTGCGCCCGGGCAAGGAAGAGAAAGGCTTCATCAAAGAGATTCGCGCCGATGGCAACATCAGCCTGAGCCTGCAGCCGGTTGGGCAGGAAGCGGCCTCCAGCCTGAACTCGAAGATTCTCGCCAAGTTGCGTGAAAACAACGGCACTCTGCCGGTCAGCGACAAAAGCGACCCGGCGGTGATCAGCAACTTGTTCGGTGTCAGCAAAGGCAACTTCAAAAAGGCCATTGGTGCGCTCTACAAGCAAGGTCAGATTGTGATTCACGCGGATCGCATTGAACTAAGCTGAGTGCGCTTTGTTCTTCTGTAGGAGCCGGCTCGCCGGCGACGAGGCCAGTGGTTTTCGTGGTGTCCTGAGGGAGGCCAGCACTGGCAAGCCAGCTCCAGCAGAGGTCGCTTCAATGTCCAAGAAAACCCTGTTCGCTTACCTCGGCACCTTGCTTGCGTTTCTGGTGCTCGACGGCCTCTGGCTCGGCGTCCTCATGGGCCCGACCTACAAATCCCTGCTTGGCTCGCTGATGCTCGATCAGCCGCGCCTGTTCCCCGCCGTGGTGTTCTACCTGCTGTATGCCATCGGGTGTGTGGTGTTTGTGGTCCTGCCGAGCGGCAGTTGGCAGCGCGCAGCGCGGTTGGGAGCCCTGCTTGGTCTGGTGGCCTACGGCACGTATGACCTGAGCAACTGGGCGACGCTGCAGGGCTGGTCCGCTGAATTGGCGCTCATGGATATCGCTTGGGGTACCGTCCTGACTGCCATTTGCTGCACGGTCGGGTACCTGTGTGCACATCGGGTGCAACGCTGATTGTGTACAGGATCCACGTGCACCGTTGCTGAGCGGAGCCCCATCCTCTAGCGCTTCCTAAATCCCTTTGGAGCACCGTTCCAGAGGGATTGTGTGCCATTGGCACGCATTCTGCTGAACACCTCGTATACAAACCTCGCCGCCTCCCGTATGCACACCGTTACGGCAGCGCAGGCCGGTATTTCGAGGAGCCAAGCGATGACCGAACAATTGCCCAAAGGCTACAGCCCGCGCCTGTACAACCAGGACCTGGGCCCGCTGCCGCAAAAGTGGACCTGGTACAACATCTTTGCCTTCTGGATGAGTGACGTGCACAGCGTCGGCGGCTACGTGTTTGCCGCCAGCTTGTTCGCGCTTGGGCTGGCCAGTTGGCAGGTGCTGATCGCCTTGCTGGCGGGTATTTGTATCGTGCAGTTGATTGCCAACCTTGTCGCCAAGCCGAGCCAGCAAGCGGCGGTGCCGTATCCGGTCATCTGCCGGCTGGCCTTTGGCGTGTTCGGAGCAAATATTCCGGCGGTGATTCGCGGCCTGATCGCGGTGGCCTGGTACGGGATTCAAACGTATCTGGCCTCAAGTGCCCTGATCATCGTGGTGCTGCGTTTTTTCCCGCAGATGGCGATATATGCAGAGCCGCATTTTGCAGGCCTGTCCTACTTGGGCTGGTTCAGTTTCCTCACCTTATGGGTATTGCAAGCCGCCGTATTCTGGGCTGGGATGGAATCCATCCGGCGCTTTATCGACTGGGCGGGGCCGGTGGTCTACGCGGTGATGTTTGCCCTGGCCGGCTGGATTGTGTGGAAGGCCGGCTGGGCGAATATCAGCTTTACCCTGGCGGAAAAATCCCTCTCGGGCTGGCAGACTTTTGGGCAGGTGATCGTGGCGACTGCGCTGGTGGTGTCCTACTTCTCCGGGCCAACGCTGAATTTCGGCGATTTCAGCCGCTACTGCCGCAGCATGCACGACGTGCGTCGCGGTAATTTCTGGGGGCTGCCGGTGAATTTCCTGGCGTTCTCACTGGTCACCGTCGTTATCGTTTCGGGCACCTTGCCGGTGTTTGGCGAAATGCTGCATGACCCGATTGCCACCGTTTCGCGTATCGACAACAGCATGGCCGTGCTGCTCGGCGCGTTTGCCTTCGTGACCGCCACCATCGGCATCAATATCGTCGCCAACTTCGTCTCGCCGGCGTTTGATTTTGCCAACGTCGCGCCGAGCAAAATCAGCTGGCGCGCCGGTGGGATGATTGCGGCGGTGGCGTCGATCTTCATCACCCCGTGGAACCTGTTCAACAACCCGCTGATGATTCACTACACGCTGGACATCCTCGCGGCGTGTATCGGGCCGTTGTTCGGCATCCTGTTGGTGGACTTCTACCTGATCAAAAAACAGAAGATCGATGTGGACGCGTTGTTCGATGACAGCCCCAGCGGGCGCTATTACTTCGACGGCGGCGTGAACTGGACCGCGGTCAAAGCCTTGGTGCCCGCGACGCTGGCGGGCGTTGCGATCACCTTCACCCCGGCGTTGCAGGGCATGGCCAACTTCGCCTGGTTTACCGGGTGCTTGCTGGGTGGGCTGTTTTTCCTGGTGCTGGCGCGCCGAGAACAGGTTCGCGTACCGGCGCCACTGGTGGCTGGCTGAGTGAGACAGTAGGGCGCAGCAGCAGCGCGCCGGCCACCAGCAGGCCTGCGCCGGCAATCACCAGAGCCGGTTGCAGGCCGCCACTCAGGTGGCTGCTCACCGAGGCCAGCAGCGGGCCGCTCAATTGACCGATGGCGAAGCTGGCGGTCAGCAGCCCGGTGCTGCGCTGATAGCGGTGGGGCGCGACCTCACGCAGGCGTTGCATCACCAGCATCATGCACGCCAGGAACGGCGTACCGCACAGCAAAACGCCCAGCGCCAGGCCCCAGCCGTTGCCCAGCAAGCAGGCAAACACGCCGGTCGCTTGCAGCCACAAGGTGGTCATCAGCCAGCGGCGGGTGGTGTGCGTGTTATTGCGGCGCAAGCTCACCCCGACCACGCCAACGGCAGCCGCCAGACCAAAGCATGGCCAGAACAGATCCGCCTGCCAGGCGCCGTTGAATTGCGCGCTGGCCATCTGCGACAGGAAGGTCGCCGGAATGATGTAGCCCAGACCGTACAGAAAGTAGATCCAGCACAGGTGCGCAATGCTTTGATTGCTGCCTGCACTGGCGGTGTGTGCGACGGCGGGCATCGGCTGAGGCAAGAACGGCAGGATAGCCAGCAGCATGACCAACGCCACCACGCCATACACCAGCCACAGTGAGGCCGAACTTTGTCCCAGCAGGTTCGAGCCCAAAGCCAGTAGACCGGTGAGCAAAATCCCCAGCCCTGGCCCGGCGAATACCAGGGCTCCCAAGCGTGGACGGCCGGCGGCAATTGCCAGCGGTTGGCTCAAACTGGTGATCATCACCAACGCCCAGGCACTCGCGACACCCGTGCCGAAGCGCAGCAGCAGGTGCGGCCAAAACCCTTGCGCCCAATACGACGCCAGCGTTAGCAGTACGCACAGCCACAACCCGCCGTACATCCGCCCCCGCACGTGGTGGTGGCTGCGGGCGAAGATCGAATCCACCGCGCCAACAAAGTAGCCCAGGTAATTGGCGGCAGCGATCAGGCCTGCGCCGGTCAGGTCGATCTGCCCTTCGCTCAGCAGATGCGGCATCTGTGGTGTGAGGGCGAAGCGTCCAATGCCCATGGCCATCATCAGGGCGACAAAGCTGGCGAGTAAGCGAATCAGCGGCGACATGTTCTGGTTTCCTGCAAGCACGCGAAGACCTTCAGGCTAAAGCGAATTGACTTTCTGTAAAAATGAATAATAGTGAGTAACTTGTTCAGTTTTGGAGAAAGGTATGGAGTTCAGTCAATTGCGGATTTTCCAGGCCGTGGCAGAAGAGGGCTCCATCACCCGCGCGGCTGAGCGCCTGCACCGTGTGCCGTCGAACCTGTCGACACGGCTCAAGCAAATGGAAGAGCAGCTGGGCGTGGAGCTGTTTGTGCGCGAGCGTCAACGCTTGCAGCTTTCTCCCGCCGGCAAAGTGCTGCTGGACTACAGCACCCGTCTGATCGCGCTGCACGATGAAGCCCACGGCGCCGTTCAGGGCGGGCAACCGGCCGGCGATTTTGTGTTGGGCAGCATGTACAGCACTGCCGCGATTCATTTGCCGAGGTTGTTGGCGCGCTATCACAAGGCTTATCCGATGGTGAACCTGCAGGTGCAGTCGGCGCCCAGCGGTGAACTGTTGGAAGGCTTGATCACTGGGCGTCTGGATGCGGCATTGGTCGATGGCCCGCTGACCATCGCCACCCTGGACGGTGTGCCACTGTGCGAAGAGCGTCTGGTGTTGATCTGCGAGGCTGATCACCCGCCCGTGCGCGGGCCGCAGGATGTAGCGGGGCGCTCGGTGTTCACCTTTCGCCGCAGTTGCGCGTACCGCACGCGGCTGGAAACCTGGTTTTCCCACGAGCGCGTGGCCATGGGCCGGGCCATCGAGATTGAGTCCTATCAGGGCATGCTCGCCTGCGTGATTGCCGGTTCCGGTGTGGCATTGATGTCTGAATCCATGCTGGAAAGCCTGCCAGGCAAGGACAGCGTGTCCGTTCATCCCCTGACGGGGCCTTTTGCTACTGCAACGACCTGGCTGATGTGGCGAAAGGGTATGCTCGGCGCTAACCTCAATGCATGGATTGACCTGCAGCAGGAAGGCAAAGCCGAGTTATTGCAGGACACGCGCGCGATTGCTTGAACGATCCGTCAGGATTTGAATCAATTCAGTAATAGTTCGTTGTGGTTTCGTTCAAGCATTACGTAGGACTTAGTACTACTATCACTGTAGGAAAAGGCGACAAAACTCGCGCCGACCCGCATTACCCGCAAAGGGGGCAACCATGAAAGAGAAAATCCAAAACTGGCTCCATGACGTTGGCGTCGCGCTCGGACTGATCGAGCCTCCGCTGCAACCGGTGCCGATTCGCACGGATGACGAGCAGCGCCGGCCCCGTCGCAGATAAGCCCGGGTTCCAACAGGATTCAACAGGTGGGAGCGAGCTTGCTCGCGAAGGCGGTCTGTCAGTCAACGTAAATGTTGGCTGATACACCACCTTCGTAAGCAAGCTCGCTCCCACAGTTGTGTGTGGCAGGCAAAAAAAACGGGTACGACATCCGACGTCGCACCCGCTGAAGAAACCGCTCTGATGCCTGTGCTGCCTTAAATTGCCCTGGCCGCCGCAGCCTGCGGGCGCCGCGACAACAGACTCACGCCTACAAAACTCACCAATCCAACCGCCAGGCTGTAGTAGATCGGCGTGTTCGCGTCCAAGCCATCCTTGAACATGAACACCAGTGCCGTCACAAAGCCCAGGGCCATGGACGCGATCGCCCCCGAGGTCGTCGCCCGCTTCCAGAAAATCGCCCCCATCAGCGGGATCAGCATGCCACCCACCAACAAGTTGTAGGCGAGGGTCAGGGCGCTGATCACATCGTTGACCACCAGGGCGATACCCAGCACGGCAATGCCCGTCAGCATCGTGAACAAGCGGTTGATGTTCAGGCTCGATTGCTTGCCACCGCGCAAACGCGGCAGCAGGTCTTCGGTCAATACGGTGGAGGCGGCGAGCAAACCGGCGCTGGCGGTGGACATCATCGCGGCCAGTGCGGCGGCGATCACCAGCCCGCGAATGCCGTCCGGCAACGACGCTTTGACGATCGCGGCGAAGGCATTGTTGACGTTATCCAGATTCGGCAGCAGTACATGAGCGGCCATGCCGATCAGCGCGCAGGCCAGGCCGTAGAGGATGCAGTAGAAGCCGGCGAAGGTGCCTGCGTACTGCGCGACCTTTTCGTCGCGGGCAGTGAACACCCGTTGCCAGATGTCTTGACCGATGAGGATGCCGAAAAAGTAGATCATGAAGTAGGTGATGATCGTGTCCCAGCCGATTTCGGTGAAGCTGAAGTTCGACGCCGGCAGCTTGGCCACCAGTTGGTCCCAGCCGCCGACGCGGTACAGGCAGATCGGCAGCAGGATGAACATCAGGCCGACGGTCTTGATCACAAATTGCACAATATCGGTAAGCGTCAGCGACCACATGCCGCCGATGGTCGAATACACCACCACCACGCCACCGCCCAGCAGCACCGAGACCCAGAACGGCAGGCCGAACAGCACTTGCAGCACGGTGCCGATGGCCAGAATCGAGGTCACGCCGATCATCAACGCGTAGGCCAGCATGATCACCGCGCTCGCTTGGCGGGCCATCGGGTTGTAGCGTTTTTCCAGCACCTGGGTGACGGTGAAGATCTTCAACTTCAGCAGCGGTTTGGCCAGGAACAGGTTCAACGCGATGATCCCGGCCCCCAGCGCAGCACACAGCCAGAAGCCGGAGATGCCGTGCACATAACCCAGGCGCACGGTGCCGACGGTGGATGCACCGCCCAATACCGTGGCGGCCATGGTGCCCATGTACAGCGACGGGCCCAGGTTGCGGCCGGCCACCAGATAGTCTTCGTGGGTCTTGGCGCGGCGCATGCCGTAATAGCCGAGCACGAGCATGCCGGCGGCGTAGATGAGTACGACGAATAAATCCAAAGCCATGACGGCGGGTCTCCGATTATTTTTTTAGGCTATTGAGGCGCTTTTTGTGGCGAGGGAACTTGCTCCCGTTGGGCTGCGAAGCGGCCCCTGGGGGCCATAAACAGCCGCTGGTTCCGGGAACAGGCGAAGCAAACTCAGGTACACCACCGAGGCCAGCCCCAGCGTCACCGGCAGGCTGATATCGATGCCGTCGGCCAGGTTGCCCAGCGGCCCGACAAACTGCCCCGGCAAATTGACGAAGCACAAACCCACCAGCGCGCTCGGGATCCAGGCCCCCAGCCCGCGCCAGTTCCAGCCATGGCTGAACCAGTAGCGCCCGCCGGTTTCACCGCGAGTGAATACCTGCAAGTCGTCCGGGCAGTAGAAGCCGCGGCGCACAATCAGGCCGATGATCATCATCACCATCCAGGGCGTGGTGCAGGTGATGATCAGCACGGCGAAAGTCGACACGCTCTGCACCAGGTTGGCGGCGAAACGTCCGATAAAGATGAAGGCAATCGACATCACGCCGATCAGCAGCGTGGCCTTGACCCGTGACAGCAGGCGCGGAAACACGCTGGACATGTCCAGGCCGGTGCCATACAGCGAGGTGGTGCCAGTGGACATGCCGCCGATCACCGCGATCAGGCACACCGGCAAGAAAAACCAGGTGGGCGCCACCGCCAGCAAACCGCCGACGTAGTTGTTCGTCGCAATGTAGTCCGGTGCCTTGATCGCCACGATGGTCGCGGTGGCCAGGCCGAACAGAAACGGGATCAACGTAGCGATCTGAGCCAGCACGACCGCCAGCATGATGCGTATTTTCGGCGTCTCACGCGGGATGTAGCGCGACCAGTCACCGAGGAATGCACCGAAGGAAATCGGATTGCTCATGGCCACCAGCGCAGCACCGATAAAGGCCGCCCAAAAGCCGGTCTGGCCGAGCCCGACGGTGCCGGCGAAGTGGCTGTCGAAGGCCGGCGCAAACGCGAAGATGCCCAGCAGGAACAGCAGGCTCGCCGCCCACACCGCGATGCGGTTGACCCACAGCATGAAGCGAAAGCCATAAATGCACACGGTGAGCACAAGCAGGGCGAACAGGCCGTAGGCCAGGCCCAGCGTCAGGTCGGTTTCCGGCAGGCCGATCAGCCGTTTCGCACCGCCGACCAACGCATCGCCTGAACTCCACACCGACAGTGAGAAGAAGGCAATCGCCGTCAGCAGCGAAAGAAACGAGCCGACTATGCGCCCGTGCACACCAAAGTGCGCACCGGACGACACGGCATTGTTGGTGCCATTGATCGGCCCGAACAGGCCCATCGGCGCCAGGATCAGCGCGCCCACCAGCACGCCCAGCACAATCGCCCAGACGCCGGCCTGGAACGACAAACCGAACAGCACCGGAAACGAACCCAGCACGGCGGTGGCAAAGGTGTTGGCACCGCCAAAGATCAGTCGGAACAGATCCTTGGGCCCGGCAGTACGTTCGTGGTCCGGGATCTGTTCGACCCCGTTGGTTTCTATCGTTCGAATACTTTTATCGTTGTTTTTATTATTCATGATCAGCTCCGATCACATTGGCTAAGGGGGCGGCAGCCCTTCCGGCATAGCGGACAAATGTTCGTGACAGGCCAGCCACAGGCCTTGTTTTTGTTGTGTGCCAGACCCTTGCCGTGTGAAGACAATGGTCTCGCGTTCCTGGCTAAAAAATTGCTCCCCTTTCATGCGCAGCTCGGTGGCCACGTCATGCATAAAAATCGCCACGTCACCTTGCAGGCTGACAAAGGCGTTGCTTGAAGTGCAGGACAGCACCTCAAACCCCTCGTCCCGGCGCCAGCTGTCCCACAACGCCTGGTAGGCATCGCGGCTGAGCAGCGGCTGGGGGAGGGTGTAAAACACAAAGCTGGCATCGGCCGTGAACGCGCCGAAGTAGGCGGCGCGGTCATTGCGGGCGAAGGCCGAGACCAGGTCGGCCGCGGCTTGCAGCACCTCGTGCGTGCTCATCAGCGATGCGCCACGCCGGGCAGTACACACAGCATCTCGTACAGCAGGTTAGCGCCGAGCAGCGAGGTGTTGCCGGTGGTGTCGTAAGGCGGCGAAACTTCTACCAGATCGCAACCAATCAGGTCGAGGCCCTGGCAACCACGGATGATCTCGATCGCCTGGATGGTGGTCAGCCCGCCGATTTCCGGCGTGCCGGTGCCCGGTGCCCAGGCTGGATCGATGCCGTCGATGTCGAAGCTCAAATACACCGGGCCGCCGCCGACTTTTTCACGCACTTCAGCCATCAATGGCGCGAGCGAGTGGTGCCAGCATTCTTCAGCCTGGACCACGCGGAAGCCCTGTTTGCGGCTCCAGTTGAAGTCTTCGGCGGTGTAGCCCTGGGCGCGCAGGCCGATTTGTACGACGCGATCGCAATCGAGCAAGCCTTCTTCCACCGCGCGGCGGAAGGTGGTGCCGTGGGCGATTTTCTCGCCGAACATGTGATCGTTGACGTCGGCGTGGGCATCGATGTGCACCAGCCCGACCTTGCCGTGTTTCTTGTGGATCGCCCGCAGGATCGGCAGGGTGATGGTGTGGTCGCCGCCCAGGGTCATCGGGATCACGTTGTGCTCGAGGATCTCATCGTAGGCTTCTTCGATGATGCGCACAGCGTCGAGCAGGTTGAAGGTGTTGATCGCCACGTCGCCGATGTCGGCAACCGACAGGGAGTCGAACGGTGCGGCGCCGGTGGCCATGTTGTAAGGGCGGATCATCACCGATTCGGCGCGGATTTCCCGCGGCCCGAAACGGGTGCCGGCGCGCAGCGAGGTGCCGATGTCCAGGGGCACGCCGACAAAGGCGGCATCCAGGCCTTTGGCCGTTTGCAGGTGGGGAAGTCGCATCATGGTGGCGATGCCGGCGAAGCGCGGCATTTCGTTGCCGCCCAGTGGTTGGTGAAAAATCTTGTCCACGGGATTGCCTCATCGTTGTTTTGTTTATTAGGGGCCGATTCTGCGAAAAGCCCAGGGCGGGAAGAATCGGCAGGGGCAAATACTTAGTTCAGATTTTTCTAAACTAATGCCTGGGGTAAACTCCCCGGCCTGTGTTGGGCGCAACCGATCCTTTCTGTCGAGCCCCTGCCCAGTGTGGGAGCTGGCTTGCCTGCGATAGCGGAGGGTCAGCCACATAGCTTTTTTTGATACGCCGCCATCGCAGGCAAGCCAGCTCCCACAATGGGATCGCGTGCATTCGCTGAATCTGGAGAACCCATGGCCAACGCCTTGCCCGACCTGAAACTCCTGCGCATCTTCGTCAGCGTCGTGCGCCACCAGGGGTTTGCCAACGCCCAGCACGAACTCAACCTGTCGACGTCGGCCATCAGCACTTATATGAGCCAGCTGGAGTCGGCGTTGGGCCTGGTGCTGTGCCATCGCGGGCGCGGCGGGTTCAGCCTGACCAGCAAGGGCGAGCTGTTCCATCAGGAAACCCTGCGGCTCCTGGGCGAATTGGAAGGCTTCGAGCAATACGCTGCAGCGCTCAAAGGCGAGTTGCGCGGCACACTGAAGCTGGGCGTGCTCGACTCCACCGTCAGCGACAAGGCGCTGCCGTTCGCTGAGGTGATTGGCGCCTACAGCCAGGAACACCCGGCCGTGCATTTGCACCTCTCGGTGATGAGCCCTTACGAACTGCAACTGGGTGTGCAGGACAATCGTCTGGATTTGGCCATTGGCGCCTTTTCCAACCGCATGAGCGGGCTGATCTACATGCCGCTGTACCGCGAGCAACACTGGTTGTATTGCAGCACCCGCCATCCGTTGTTCAACGAACGGCGCATCCCCGAACAAGTGATCACCCAACAGCGCATGGTCGGGCGCGGCTACTGGAGCCAGGCTGAACTGGCGCGCCACGGCTTCAAACACAGCGCGGCAACGGTGGAAAGTATGGAAGCTCAGTTGATTCTGGTGCTGTCCGGCGCCTACATCGGCTACCTGCCCGAGCATTACGCCCAGGCCTGGGCCGACAAGGGCGACCTGCGCGTATTGTTGCCGGCGACCTTCGGCTATCAGGCGCCATTTTCGATGATCATGCGCCGGGGCCGTAGCCGCGAGCCGCTGATCCAGACCTTCCGCGATTTACTCAAAGCACAGCTCAACCAGGCCTGAAACCATGTCCCGACCCCAATGCTCCCGCTGCCTGCGGCCTGTCACCCATTGCCTGTGCGCGCTGATCCCCAGCCTCGACAGCCGCACCCGCGTGTTGCTGTTGCAGCACCCGAGTGAGGTCAACCATGCGCTCAATACCGCGCGGCTGGCAGCGTTGGGGTTGAACAATGCGCAATTGGTGGTGGGCGAGGTGTTTGAGGATTTGCCGACCTTATTGAACCCGCCCGGCTACCAGGCGCGGTTGTTGTTTCCCGCTGAGGATGCGCAGCCTTTACAGGCCTATACCCCGACTGACGAACCTATGCTGCTGGTGGTGCCTGACGGTACCTGGCGCAAGGCGCGCAAATTGTTGCACCTCAATCCGTTACTGGCGGCCTTGCCTCGAGTGGCCCTGGCCGAGGGTGCGGTGTCCCGCTACCGGCTGCGCAAGGCGCCCGGGCCAGGTGCGTTGTCGACGGTGGAGGCGATTGTGCAGGCATTGCAGGTGCTGGAGGCGCCGGCGTCTTTTGACGCATTGCTCAAACCGTTTGAGGCGCTTATTGAGGGGCAGATTGCTGCGATGGGAGAAGAGGTGTTTCGTAAAAATCATGGCGACGGGCAGTTGGGGTAGCCGGTTCACCGAGGTGCGGCCTTCGCAGGCAAGCCCGCTCCCACATTGATCCCGGATACCTGTGGGAGCGGGCTTGCCCGCGATAGCGCCGTTGCAGGCCACACACCACTCGCTTATTCCTATAAGCCATAAGCACCATACTTTGCGTGATATGGCCCGCCAGCCTTTCCCGGTATGATGTTCGCCCCCGCAGTCTGGATTGCGAATACGCCATGACCTTGCAGTACCCTACAATCGCCGATTGCGTCGGCAACACGCCCCTGGTCCGCTTGCAACGCATGGCGGGTGAAACCAGCAATACCCTGTTGCTCAAGCTCGAAGGAAACAACCCGGCCGGGTCCGTCAAGGACCGCCCGGCGCTGTCGATGATTGCCCGCGCGGAACTGCGCGGGCAGATCAAGCCCGGCGACACCCTGATCGAAGCCACCTCGGGTAACACCGGCATCGCCCTGGCCATGGCCGCGGCCATCAAGGGTTACAAGATGGTATTGATCATGCCCGACAACGGCAGCGCCGAACGCAAGGCGGCAATGACCGCCTACGGCGCCCAGCTGATCCTGGTCACCCAGGAAGAAGGCATGGAAGGCGCCCGCGACCTCGCCGAGCGCATGGCCACCGAAGGCCGTGGCGTGGTGCTCGACCAATTTGCCAACGGTGATAACCCGGAGGCGCACTACACCACCACCGGTCCGGAAATCTGGCGTCAGACCCAGGGCACCATCACCCATTTCGTCAGCTCGATGGGCACCACCGGCACCATCATGGGCAACTCGCGCTACCTCAAGGAGCAGAACCCGGCGATCCAGATCGTTGGCCTGCAACCGATGGAAGGCGCGGCTATCCCCGGCATTCGCCGTTGGCCCGAAGAGTACCTGCCGAAGATCTACAACGCGACGCGTGTGGACCGCATCATCGATATGGCCCAGCGCGAAGCCGAAGACACCACCCGCCGCCTGGCGCGTGAAGAAGGCATTTTCTGCGGCGTGTCCTCCGGTGGCGCCGTGGCCGGTATGTTGCGTTTGTCCAAGGAAGTGGAAAACGCAGTGATCGTCGCGATCATCTGTGACCGAGGCGACCGTTACTTGTCGACCGGCATTTTCGACGAACCCAACTGATGGCCAAGCACGAGAGAGGCCTGCGCTTTCAACCGACGGGCGGCAGCCGGGCCCCGCAAATTCCGGTAGGCAAGAAGCAGCGCCTGACCATCGAGCGCCTGGCCAACGACGGCCGCGGCATTGTGTTCTTTGAAGGCCGCACCTGGTTTGTAAATGGCGCGCTCGCCGGCGAAGAGGTCGAAGCACGGGTATTGGGCGCCCACGGCAAAGTGGTCGAAGCCCGCACCGAGCGCGTGTTCACGGCCAGCGAACTGCGCCGTCCGGCACCCTGCGCCCATTTTGGCCGCTGCGGCGGTTGCAGCGTGCAGCACTTGCCCCATGCCGAACAACTTGCCCTGAAACAGCGCATGCTCGCCGAACAACTGTCTCGCGTCGCCGGTGTCGAACCGCAGGTGTGGGCCGAACCTTTGAGTGGCCCGGAATTCGGCTACCGCCGACGCGCCCGCGTGGCGGTACGCTGGGATGCCAAGGCGAAAAAACTTGAAGTGGGTTTTCGCGCCGTGGCCAGCCAGGACATCGTCGCCATCGATGATTGCCCCGTGCTGGTACAAGCCTTGCAACCGATCATGCAGCGTTTGCCGAACATGCTGCGCCGCCTTAGCAAACCGCAGGCGCTGGGGCATGTGGAGTTGTTCAGCGGCTCGTCGATTGCCGTGCTGCTGCGGCATATGGCGCCGTTGTCCGAGGCAGACCTGCTGATCCTGCAGGAATTTTGCACCTTCCATGACGCGCAGTTGTGGCTGCATGGCGAGGGCCAGCCGGAGCCGGTCGAGACGGATTCGGCGTTGGGTTATCGGTTGGAACAGTGGGATTTGGAGCTGGCTTATCGGCCCGGGGATTTTGTGCAGGTCAACGCCGGCGTCAACGCCGCGATGGTCGCCCAGGCCCTGGAATGGCTGGCGCCACAGCCCGACGAGCGGGTACTGGATTTGTTCTGCGGGCTGGGCAACTTCGCTTTGCCACTGGCCCGGCAAGTGCGTGAAGTGGTCGCGGTAGAAGGCGTGCAGACCATGGTGGACCGGGCGGCGCAGAATGCCGTCAGCAACAATTTGCATAATGTGCAGTTTTTTCAGGCCGATTTATCCCAGCCTTTGACTGACGCGGAGTGGGCCAAACAGGGCTTTTCTGCGGTACTCTTGGACCCACCCCGTGATGGTGCCCTGGAGGTTGTGCGCAAGCTCGCGACCCTTAAGGCCAAGCGTCTGGTGTATGTGTCCTGCAACCCGGCCACGCTGGCGCGGGACACGGTTGAGTTGGTCAAGCAGGGCTACCGGCTAAAACGTGCCGGGATCCTCGACATGTTTCCGCAAACCGCGCATGTCGAGGCCATGGCGTTATTTGAAGCGGGCTAGGATGCCCGTTTAATCCGACTGGCCTGCATTCTCCAAGGCCGTGACCTGCCAGGGAGTGTGTGTAAGCTTTATTCAGGTAAAGCAGGTCAGCGATGATTTTTGGCGCATTAAAGGTGCGTCGTAGGGAAGGTAAGCAAGATGGTACAGGTGAGAGCACACCAGCCGATCAACACCGACGGCAGTATCAATCTCGAGGCATGGCTGGATCATGCCGTCAGTGTCGACCCGGCACTGGACCGTGAAGCCTTGAAAGCAGCCTGCGAGTTCGCTCGTGAGTCTGAACAACAAGACAACGCGGCCAAAAACCTCTGGGCGGAGGGCACGTCAAGCTTTCGCACCGGGTTGGAAATCGCCGAGATCCTCGCCGATCTCAAGCTCGACCAGGATTCGCTGATCGCCGCCGTGCTCTATCGCGGCGTGCGTGAAGGGCACATCCCGTTGCCGACGGTCAGCCAGCGTTTCGGCGCGGTCGTGGCCAAACTGATCGACGGCGTGCTGCGCATGGCGGCTATCAGTGCCAGCCTCAGCCCGCGCCAGTCGATGGTGCTGGGCACCCAGGGCCAGGTCGAGAACCTGCGCAAAATGCTGGTGGCGATGGTCGACGACGTACGCGTTGCGCTGATCAAGCTGGCTGAACGCACCTGCGCGATCCGTGCGGTGAAGACCGCCGACGACGAAAAGCGCAACCGGGTGGCGCGCGAAGTCTTCGACATCTACGCGCCGCTGGCGCATCGCTTGGGCATCGGCCATATCAAGTGGGAGCTGGAGGACTTGTCCTTTCGCTACCTCGAGCCCGATCAATACAAACAGATTGCGACGCTGCTGCATGAGCGGCGGCTCGACCGTGAGCGCTTTATCACCGACGTGATGGGCCAGCTGCGTTCCGAGTTGCAGGCCACCGGCGTTGACGCCGACATCAGCGGCCGCGCCAAACACATCTATTCGATCTGGCGCAAAATGCAGCGCAAGGGCCTGGCCTTCAGCCAGATCTACGACGTGCGCGCCGTGCGCGTGCTGGTGCCGGAAATGCGCGACTGCTACACCGCGCTGGGTATCGTCCACACCTTGTGGCGGCACATTCCCAAGGAGTTCGACGACTACATCGCCAACCCCAAGGAAAACGGCTATCGCTCCCTGCACACTGCGGTGATCGGCCCTGAGGGCAAGGTGCTGGAGGTGCAGATCCGCACCCACGCCATGCACGAAGAGGCTGAACTTGGGGTGTGCGCGCACTGGCGCTACAAGGGCACCGACGTCAAGGCCGGGTCCAACCAGTACGAAGAGAAAATCTCCTGGTTGCGCCAAGTGCTCGAGTGGCACGAAGAACTCGGCGACATCGGCGGCCTTGCCGAACAGCTGCGGGTGGATATCGAGCCCGACCGCGTTTATATCTTCACCCCCGACGGCCACGCCATCGACTTGCCCAAGGGCGCCACGCCGTTGGACTTTGCCTACCGCGTGCACACCGAAATCGGTCACAACTGCCGGGGCGCCAAGATCAACGGGCGCATCGTGCCGCTCAACTACAGCCTGCAGACCGGTGAACAGGTCGAGATCATCACCAGCAAGCACGGCACGCCGAGCCGCGACTGGTTGAACCCGAACCTGGGTTACATCACCACATCGCGGGCACGGGCGAAGATCGTCCACTGGTTCAAATTGCAGGCGCGCGACCAGAACGTCGCGGCCGGTAAAACCTTGCTCGAACGCGAGCTGGCGCGCCTGGGCCTGCCGCAGGTGGACTTCGACAAGTTGGCCGAAAAAGCCAACATGAAGATTGCCGAGGACATGTTCGCAGCCCTTGGCGCCGGCGACTTGCGCCTGGCGCAACTGGTCAACCTGGCGCAGCAACTGGTCGAGCCGGAGCGCGGCAGCGAGCAGTTGGAGCTGATCCCGCGCAAAGCCACCGGCTACAAACCGGGCAAGCGCGGCGATATCCAGATTCAGGGCGTGGGCAACCTGATGACGCAAATGGCCGGCTGCTGCCAGCCGTTGCCGGGCGACGCCATCGTCGGCTACATCACCCAGGGCCGTGGCGTAAGCATTCACCGCCAGGATTGCGCCTCAGTGCTGCAACTGGGCGGGCGCGAGCCGGAGCGCATCATCCAGGTCAGCTGGGGTCCGGTGCCGGTGCTCACTTACCCGGTGGACATCATCATTCGCGCCTACGACCGTTCCGGCTTGCTGCGTGACGTGTCGCAAGTGCTGCTCAATGAGCGGATCAACGTGCTGGCGGTCAATACCCGCTCGAACAAAGAGGACAACACGGCGTTGATGTCTCTGACCATCGAGATTCCGGGCCTGGACGCGTTGGGTCGGTTGCTGGGGCGGATTTCCCAGTTGCCGAACATCATTGAGACGCGGCGTAATCGCACACCATGAGCAGCTGGATGAGCGCGGACTGAAAATGTGGGGCAGTTTTATGTGGGAGCTGGCTTGCCTGCGATAGCATCGCCTGGGTCTGCCAGCTACACCCAGTCGCCTGCATCGCAGGCAAGCCAGCTCCCACTGAACGCGGACAGAGATTGACTGATGTATTCACTTGAAGACCTGCTGCACCTGATGAACCGCCTGCGAGACCCAAAGTACGGGTGCCCGTGGGACATCAAGCAAACCTACGCAACCATCGTCCCGCACACCCTGGAAGAAGCCTACGAAGTCGCTGATGCCATCGAGCGCGGCGACTTTGATCACCTGCAAGGCGAACTGGGCGACCTGTTGTTTCAGGTGGTGTATTACAGCCAGTTGGCGCGGGAGGAGGGGCGTTTTGAATTTGCCGGGGTGATCGACAGCATTACCCGCAAGTTGATTCGCCGCCATCCTCACGTGTTCCCGACGGGTGATCTGTATGCGCCGCTGGATATTCCTCAGCTGAGCGAAGAGCAGGTCAAGGAGCGTTGGGAGCAGATCAAGGCTGAGGAGCGCGCGGAAAAGTCCGACGCGCCACTGCAGCTGTCCCTGCTCGATGACGTGCCCACGGCATTGCCGTCGCTGTCGCGCGCCGCCAAATTGCAAAAGCGCGCCAGCCAGGTCGGCTTTGACTGGCCCGCCGCCTTGCCGGTGGTGGACAACGTGCGCGAAGAGCTGGATGAAGTGCTCGAAGCCATGGCCGATAACGACCCGGTGGCGATTGCCGATGAAGTCGGTGACCTGCTGTTTGCAGCGGTCAACCTGGCCCGGCATCTGAAGGTTGACCCGGAAGCTGCGTTGCGTGGCGCCAATGCCAAGTTCGAACGACGTTTCCGATTTATCGAACAGGCATTGCGCGATACGCATCAATCCATAGAAGATTGCACCCTCGAAGAGTTGGACGCCCTGTGGGGTGAAGCCAAACGCCAGGAAAAGAATCTGTCCAGCTGCGGTTAAGCAGTTGCCTAAGTGAGTAAGCACCATGAGCCTTTCCCTTCGCGACCAGTTGCTTAAAGCAGGTCTGGTTAACCAAAAGCAGGCCAAGCAGGTCGGCAAAGAGAAACAGAAGCAGCAGCGCCTGGTCCACAAGGGCCAAGCCGAAGTGGACGACACCCAGGCACGCCTGGCCGCCGAGGCGCACGCCGAGAAGGTCAAGCGCGACCAGGAGCTGAACCGCCAGCAGCAGGAAAAAGCCGAGGCCAAGGCCCGTACGGCCCAGGTCAAACAATTGATCGAGACCTCGCGCCTGCCTAAGCTGACCACCGAGGACTACTACAACTTCGTGGATGACAAGAAGGTCAAGCGCCTGTCGGTCAACACGCTGATGCGCAACAAGCTGAGCAACGGCTCCCTGGCAATCGTGCACCATGGCGGCGGTTACGAGGTGATCCCGCGTGAGGCGGCGCTGAAGATTCAGGAGCGTGCGCCGGAGCGTATCGTGCAGCTCAATATCCTCACCGAAAGCCAGGTGCCGGATGAGGATGATCCATACGCCGCGTACCAGATCCCGGATGACTTGATGTGGTAAGGCGTTAAAACAATCGGGCGTGCCAGGCGCGCCCAACGCCAAAGCCTATAAACACAAACCCCGCTCAAAAGGCGGGGTTTGTGTTTATAGGCACCCTGGCTGCGTGGGGCTGGGGGCCTAGCGGATTTCAGTATTCAGGAGCTTTGTGCCTGGCGTTTCATCTCTAGAGATTCGAGCTCGTTTTTATAATTGTGGGCTTCGTTCTCGTTGTGGAACATGCCGACCAGCTGGTCTTGTTGATGGACATCCCAGATATGAATCCCATGGCCCAGTGCTTCGTGAGACATGTGTGCATCGTCGCGTTCAGTTACTTTTACAGTCATCTGCTTGCTCCAATCTCTGGTTGATCTGCGGCAAGTCGTCGCAGGCCTCTTTTATATGTTTTGTTAGCTTGCTAAGTAAACCGATTTTGCACGCAACAATTCATTGCACAAACTGCAACTGTCCCGCAGGCCCCGTAATCCGCGACATTGCGTCGCAGGGGGCTGAGTTTTATGACAAAAGTTTCATGTTCTTCTTGGTCTTTAGCCTTGTTCTGCCCACTCCAACGCCATCGCAGGCAAGCCAGCTCCCACCGTTGAAATGCATTCCAGTGTGGGAGCTGGCTTGCCTGCGATAGCGGTAGACGCTCCAACACACAACCTGCAGGCGAAAAAAAGCCCCGCATTCAGCGAGGCTCGTTTTTCAGCTCATCAGCCGATCAGCTCCCTTTGACAGCCTTGCCGTCAACGGTGCCGTCCAGCAGCATGATGTTGTATTCCTTGCCGTCGGTTTCCACCTGACGCAGGGCAACCAGGATGCCGCCCCAGTCCTTGGCAAACCACATCTGGGTGATGCGCTTGCTCTGGGAAGGGTCGCGCACGCGCTCAACCTTGATCGCATCGATGGCGCCGGCTTTGGTCTGGACCTTTTCCGGGCCGATCACGCGAAAGTCATAAGTATCGACGTCGGTGCCTTCGACCACGCGGTAGCTCATGCTTTTTTTGCCGGCGGCGACGTCGCGCTGCAGGGCAAGCTGATAAGTCGATTTGTCGAGCATGCCACTTTCGAGCGTGACGTTGACCGGGTCCTTGTTTTCGAAACCGGTGACCTTGTTGGCCGCGTGGTCGAAATCCAGGTTGATCTTCTTCGCCTTGCCCAGGCCGCCGCGTTCGAAGCTGTAGCTCTTGGGTTGCAGTGCGTCCTTGTCGAACAGGATCACGCTGGTTTCGGTGAGGCTGGCGATCATCATGGAAGCCTTGAAGTTCAAGGTCCAGGTGCCATTGTCATTCTTGGTCAGGCTGCGTTCGGCCGAACCACTCATGGGCAACTGTTTCCAGTCGGCGGTGTAGCTGGCGGAGAAAGGGTGAAGGTCTGCTGCTTGCACGGCAGGCAAGGCGAACAGCGCAAAAGCGAAGAGCAAGGCGCGACGCATAAAATCTCCTAGGTTCGAATCAAGTGGCCGCTGGCCGCAAGTAATTGGCCGTCCAATAATGCACCGTGATCGCCAAGAATCAACCGCCCCTCGGCAAACCAGCGAACAGCCAGCGGGTAAATCCTGTGTTCCTGGGTGTGAACCCGTTGCGCAAGTGTCTGCGCTGAATCTGCAGACTCTACCGGAACCACTGCCTGTACGACCAGAGGGCCGCCATCGAGTTCCTCGGTCACAAAGTGCACGCTGCAGCCGTGCTCGCTGTCGCCAGCCTCAAGCGCACGCTGGTGCGTGTGCATGCCTTTGTACTTGGGGAGCAGGGAGGGGTGGATATTGAGCAGGCGCCCTTCGTAGTGCCGCACGAAATTGGCGCTCAGAATGCGCATGAAGCCGGCGAGGACCACGAGTTTGGGGTTGAAGGCGTCGATCAGTTCGATCAAGGCGCTGTCGAAGGCCTCGCGGCCTTCGAAAGCCTTGTGATCCAGGGAGCGGGTTTCAATGCCCGCGTCCCTGGCGCGTTGCAGGCCGTAGGCGTCGCTGCGATTGGAGATCACCGCAGCGATGCGCACCGGGCTATCGCCGGTGCGCGTGCTGTCGATCAGGGCCTGCAAGTTACTGCCGGTGCCGGAAAGCAGCACCACGACATCACAGGTCTGAGACATCAATGAGCCTTGAGGTTCTTCAGTTCAACCTGAGCTGCGCCTTCCGGGGCAGTCGCGATCTGGCCGATGACCCATGGCTGCTCGCCCGCTTCACGCAGAACGTTCAGCGCCGCTTCAACATGCTCTTGAGCCACGCAGATGACCATGCCGACGCCGCAGTTCAGCACGCGGTGCATCTCGGTCTCGTTGACGTTGCCTTTCTCTTGCAGCCAGTCGAATACCGCAGGACGCTGCCAGCTGGCCACGTCGACAATCGCCTGGGCGCCTTTTGGCAGGACGCGCGGGATGTTGTCCAGCAGGCCACCGCCAGTGATGTGGGCCATGGCTTTGACGGCGCCAGTGTCCTTGATCAGCTTGAGCAGTGGTTTGACGTAGATGCGTGTCGGGGCCATCAGCAGGTCGGTCAGCGGCTTGCCGTCGAGTTGGATGTTCTCGATGTCGGCGCCGGACACTTCGATGATCTTGCGGATCAGTGAGTAGCCGTTGGAGTGCGGGCCCGAGGATGGCAGCGCGAGCAGGGCGTCACCGGCAGCGACTTTGGAGCCGTCGATGATTTCGGATTTTTCGACAACGCCGACGCAGAAACCGGCCAGGTCGTAGTCTTCGCCTTCGTACATGCCTGGCATTTCAGCGGTTTCGCCGCCGACCAGGGAGCAACCCGACAGTTCGCAGCCCGCGCCAATGCCGGTCACAACCTGAGTCGCGGTCTCGACGTTGAGCTTGCCGGTGGCGTAGTAGTCGAGGAAGAACAGAGGCTCGGCGCCGCACACCACCAGGTCGTTGACGCACATGGCAACCAGGTCGATGCCGATGCTGTCGTGCTTGTTCAGGTTCAAGGCCAGGCGCAGCTTGGTGCCCACGCCGTCGGTGCCGGAGACCAGCACAGGCTGCTTGTAGCCGGCCGGGATTTCGCAGAGGGCGCCAAAACCGCCCAGGCCGCCCATGACTTCGGGGCGCGCAGTGCGCTTGGCGACGCTCTTGATGCGTTCGACCAATGCTTCACCGGCGTCGATGTCTACACCGGCGTCCTTGTAGCTCAGGGAGGGTTGCTTGCTCATGATCCAGGCCTTTAGGGGGATTTCTGGGTAACGACCGAGCTGGCGAAGGCTTTCGTGAAGAGGCCCAGCCGTTGACGGTCTGCGAAGGCGCGCGATTTTATCAGGCTTGAGGGGCAGCGGCCATCCTCGGGCCGACGGGCAGGGCCATAAAGGTTAAAAAGCGCGGTTAAAAAATTGCTAATCGTCTCTGTGATGGCGCGTATTAAGGTATAGCCTTTAACCCGCTATCGTTATGACAGTACGAAAACTTACCGCGACCCTGTGAATGTTTTACCGGCTGCTGTGGTCACAGCCTGGCAAGCCGGGTTCACGCGGTCTGTTCCAGCCGCTAAATTTGTCGTTCGGGAATCTTCCATGCGTCTGTGTAAATTCTTCTTTGTAGGCTGCTTGTCGTTGGTCAGCCTGGCGAGTCATGCCGAAACCCTCAATGGCCTGTATCAAGTGCTTGAACCGGTCAGCAGCCAGTCGCCCCAAGAGCGCGACCAAGCGACCCAGCGAGCCGTGCAAACCCTGGTGATCCGCCTGACCGGCGACGCCAAGGCCGCCGAAGGCCCGGGCCTGGCGGCAATTCGCAAAGATCCGCAGCAAATCATCAGCCAATATGGCTACGACGCTGGCCCACCCGAGAGCCTGCAGGTGGATTTCGACCCGGTGAGCACCGATCGCGCCCTGCGTGCAGCGGGCCTGTCTATCTGGGGCAGTAATCGGCCGTCGATTCTCGGCTGGTGGCTGAACGACTCCACCGAAGGCAGCAGCCTGGTGGGTGATGGTCAAGCCATTGCCGGTGCCCTGCGCCGTGCGGCGCAACACCGGGGTTTGCCGTTGCGCCTGCCGTTGGGTGATCTGGATGAACAGGTCGTCGCCACTGCGCCGAATCTGGAAAGCGCCGATGCCACGCCACTGCGTGCAGCCTCCGAGCGCTACGGGGCCGACGCGTTGCTCGCGGTGCACGCCCGTCAGGAAGGCAATCAGTGGCAGGCCAAATGGCGCCTGTGGCTGGGCGACAAAACTGAGCAGGGCACCGCCCAAGGCGCCGACACCGCTGCCGTGGCCGACGCCGTATTGCTCGCTGTCAGCCAAAAGCTGGCGCCACGTTTTGCGGTCAAGCCCGGTGTGAGCAGTGAGCAATTGCTCGAAGTGCAGGGCATGAACCTGGAACGCTACGCTGCACTGGGCCATCTGCTCGAACCTTTTGGTGGTCAGCCGCAGTTGGTCGACGGCACTCGCATTGTGTACCGCGTCAACGGCAGTGCTGATCAGTTGCGTACTCAGTTGAGCCTGGCCAAGTTGCAGGAAGTGCCTGCGGGCGAAGCTGCTGTTCAGCCGCCGGTGGCAGAGGGTGCCCAGGCACCCGCAGCACCTGAACCTCAGGCTCAGCTGCGTTTTCGGTGGTAAGTGTTCTTCCTCTATAGATAGAAGCAAATAATGGAGTGGTTTATGGCGGATACGCGTCGTTGGGTGTGGCTTGGCGGGATTGTCCTGCTGTGCGTTTTTGTGTTCTTGCTACATTCGATCCTGACGCCGTTCCTGGTCGCGCTGCTGCTGGCTTACCTGTTCGATCCCGTGGTGGATCGCCTGGAGAAGGCCGGCCTGTCGCGCACCTTGGGTGTGGTAGCGGTGTTTGCCTTGTTCACGTTGATCATCACCGCGCTGGTATTGGTGCTGGTGCCGATGCTGGCCAAGCAGCTGTTTCGCCTGTATGAACTGGCGCCGCAGATGCTTGACTGGCTGCAGCACACGGCAATGCCGTGGGCGCAGGCCAAGCTGGGGCTGGCGGACGGTTTCTGGAAGTTCGACAAGGTCAAGGCGGCGATCAGTGAGCACATGGGGCAGACCACCGATATTGTCGGTGTCGTGCTCAGTCAGGCCACGGCGTCCAGTTTGGCATTGATCGGTTGGTTGACCAACCTGGTGCTGATCCCGGTGGTGGCGTTCTACCTGCTGCGTGACTGGGACATCATGATGGCCAAGATCCGCGGCCTGCTGCCGCGCAACAACGAGGAGCGCATCGTCTCCCTGGCGGAAGAGTGCCATGAGGTGCTGGGCGCGTTTGTGCGGGGCCAGTTGCTGGTGATGCTCGCGCTGGGGATCATCTACGCCGCGGGGTTGATGGCGATCGGCCTGGAGCTGGGCCTGTTGATCGGCTTGATTGCCGGTCTGGCTGCCATCGTGCCGTACATGGGCTTTGTGATCGGGATTGGCGCGGCGCTGGTGGCGGGGTTGTTCCAGTTTGGCGGCGACCTGTACCCGATGCTCGGGATTGTTGCGGTGTTTATGGTCGGCCAGGCCCTTGAAGGGATGGTGTTGACGCCCTTGCTGGTGGGCGACCGGATCGGCCTGCACCCGGTGGCGGTGATCTTCGCGATCCTGGCTGGCGGTGAGCTGTTTGGTTTTACGGGCATCCTGTTGGCGCTGCCGGTGGCGGCGGTGATCATGGTGCTGGTGCGCCATGTGCATGATCTGTACAAGGATTCGGATGTGTACACCGGGGTTGAAGACCCCGACCTGTAACCGCTTCGTCACAAACCCGGCCCAGGCCGGGTTTGTTGTTTCTACGGGCAGGGCGTCAAACAATTGCGCAAATCGCCCAAGTTAACGCAAACCTTTGATTTTGCTTGTGGTCTGCTGCATTGTGCGCCCGGCGTCACGGGTATAAACTTTGCAAACTTTACACAGAGGCCACTAACGGTTCGTTTGGAGCCGTTCAGTCAGCATGAAACCGATTCAGCTGCCCTTGGGTGTGCGTCTGCGTGACGACGCCACCTTTATCAATTACTACCCAGGCGCCAATGCCGCTGCACTCGGCTATGTCGAGCGGCTTTGCGAAGCCGACGCCGGGTGGACTGAAAGCCTGATCTATCTGTGGGGCAAGCACGGCGTGGGGCGTACCCACCTGTTGCAGGCGGCGTGCCTGCGCTTCGAGCAAATGGGCGAACCGGCGGTTTACCTGCCGTTGGCGGAGTTGATGGACCGTGGTATCGGCATCTTCGACCACCTGGAGCAATACGAACTGGTGTGCCTGGATGATCTGCAGGCGATTGCTGGCAAGGCGGATTGGGAAGAGGCGCTGTTCCACCTGTTCAATCGGCTGCGTGACAGCGGCCGGCGCCTGTTGATCGCCGCGTCTACCTCGCCGCGTGAATTGCCGGTGAAGCTGGCCGACCTCAAGTCGCGCCTGACCCTGGCGCTGATTTTCCAGATGCGCCCATTGTCCGACGAGGACAAATTGCGTGCCCTGCAATTGCGTGCATCCCGTCGCGGCCTGCACCTTACCGACGAAGTCGGGCATTTTATTCTCACTCGCGGCACCCGCAGCATGAGTGCATTGTTCGATTTGCTCGAACAGCTCGATCAGGCCTCGTTGCAGGCCCAGCGCAAGCTGACCATCCCCTTCCTCAAGGAAACCCTCGGCTGGTAGCCAGCCCTTGTAGTGCGCGGCTTTCGGCAAATTTCAGGCGCCAGAAAACCTGCGTTTGGGCCGCTTTGGCCACGCAAAAGGCATGTAATGGGTGTTAAGCGGTTAGATGTCATCGTTCAAACAAGAAGTCACATAGATCACGATTGAATTTGCAAATCGATGTGATAGTGGGCATAGTCTCGACTTCTTTACATACCAGCCACGGTCGTGCCCATGCTAAATCGCTTCGCACCCCTCGTGCCTCTCGCACTCGTTACCCTGTTGTTCGGTTGCGCCACCCACACTCAAAACGTGGCTGAGCAGCAAAAACCAGCACAACAGTCCCAGGCAAAATTCGTTGCAACGCAGTCTTCCACTGTTTACGAGGAAGAAGTTGCAACTGAAAAAGAACTCGCCGACTTCGCCGGCAGCAAGCCTTACCAGCTTCCAGTTCTGGCCGACAGCATTCTTGAACGCGGCATGTCCCTGATCGGTACCCGTTACCGTTTCGGCGGTACCTCTGAGGCCGGTTTCGACTGCAGCGGCTTCATCGGCTACCTGTTTCGTGAAGAAGCCGGCATGAACCTGCCTCGCTCGACCCGCGAAATGATCAACGTGGATGCACCGTTGGTCGCACGCAATAACCTCAAGCCCGGTGATCTGCTTTTCTTTAGTACGGCGGGCCGTGGTCGTGTGAGTCACGCCGGTATCTACTTGGGCGATAACCAGTTTATTCACTCCAGCAGCCGTCGCAGTGGTGGTGTGCGCGTCGACAACCTGGGTGACAGCTACTGGAGCAAAACCTTCATCGAAGCCAAGCGCGCACTCGCCATGGCCCCGACGACGGTTACCGCTAGTAAGTAAAGTTAAAGTGATACTTGAAGTTTGACGTGTAAGCGCTAGAATCCCTGGATATTGTTGTAATCCGTTCGCGCGAGCTTTGCTTGCGCGTTCTGGTTTTCAGCGTTCGGCAGCGAAAAGCCGCATCCAGACCAGGATTGTTCTGCCCATGTCGACCTCAGCCCGCCTCATTCTTCTTGTTTGCGCCGCGCTCCTCAGCGCCTGCGCAAGCCGTCCACCGCCGCCCGCTCCCGTAGCGGTTAAGCCCAAGCCGGTGTTCAATTACTCCACGCAGAATTTTTCGCCGGCAGCCGAAGACGTGCTCTTTCGTGCGCTGGGCCTGGTCGGCACGCCTTATCGCTGGGGCGGCAACACGCCGGACTCCGGGTTTGATTGCAGCGGCCTGATCGGGTTTGTCTACCGTGACGCCGCGGGCATCAGCCTGCCGCGCACCACCCGTGAATTGATCGTGATGCGTGCCCAGGACGTGAGCGAAAATAACCTGCAGACCGGCGACCTGATCTTCTTCGCCACTGGCGGCGGCTCAAAGGTGAGCCACGCGGGCATCTACGTGGGCGAAGGGCGATTCGTGCATGCACCGCAGACCGGCGGCACGGTGAAGCTGGATACGCTGTCCAAAGCCTATTGGCAAAATGCCTACCTGAGCGCCAAGCGCGTGTTGCCGGCGAGTCTGGCGCGTAACCCGTAAGGCGAGTGCAGATCCCAATGTGGGAGCGGGCAAACCCGCTCCCACATTGGTTTTAGGCTGTACCCGGGATCGGCTATTTGGCTGCCGACACCCGCCACACCTTATTCCCCACGTCATCGGCCACCAGCAAATCTCCCTGCTGATCAATCACCACGCCGACCGGTCGGCCCATGGCTTTCTCATCGCTGTTGAGAAACCCGGTCAGCACATCCACCGGCTGGCCTTTGGGTTGGCCGCCTTCGAACGGCACGAAGATCACCTTGTAGCCACTGTGCGGTTTGCGGTTCCACGAACCGTGCTGGCCGATAAACGCGCCGTTGCTGAACTGCGCCGGCAGTTTGCTGCCCTCGGCGAAGGTCAGTCCCAAGGACGCGGTGTGTGGCCCCACGGCATAGTCCGGAGCGATGGCCTTGGCGACCAGGTCCAGGTTCTGCGGTGTGACGCGCACATCCACGTGTTGCCCGTAGTAGCTGAATGGCCAGCCATAAAACGCGCCATCCTTGACCGACGTGATGTAGTCCGGCACCAGGTCGCTGCCGATCTCGTCGCGCTCATTCACCGCCGTCCACAGCTTGCCGCTCTGCGGTTCCCAGGCCATGCCGTTGGGGTTGCGCAGGCCGGAGGCGAAAATCCGGTGCTGGCCTGTGGCGCGGTCGACTTCCCAGATCGCCGCGCGGCCTTCCTCGGCTGCCAGGCCGTTTTCGCCGACGTTGCTGTTGGAGCCAACACTCACGTACAGCTTGCTGCCGTCCTTGCTGGCCACCACGTTTTTCGTCCAGTGGTGGTTGATGCTGCCGCCCGGCAGGTCAACCACCGTGGTGCCGGCAGCCTTGATCGCGGTTTCGCCCGGTTGATAGGGGAAGCGCAGCAGTTTGTCCGAGTCCGCCACGTACAGGTCGTTGCCGACCAGGGTCATGCCGAACGGCGAGTTGAGGTTCTCCAGGAACACGGTGCGGGTCTCCGCCACGCCATCGTGATCGGCATCGCGCAGCAGGGTGATGCGGTTCGGGCTCGGCACGGCCGCACCGGCGCGCCCCATGACCTTCTCCATCACCCAGCCGCGAATGCCCTTGGCATCATCCGGCTTGGGCGGCGCGTTGGTTTCTGCCACCAGCACGTCGCCGTTGGGCAATACATACAACCAGCGCGGGTGATCCAGGCCGTCTGCAAACGCCGCGACCTGAGTGCCGGCGGCGGCCGTAGGCTTCGCGCCGTCTGGCCAGCCAATCGCCGGGGCAATGTTTACGGTGGGGATCAGGGTTTTGTTCGGCTCCGGCAGCTTGGGCGAAGGTCCGGTGCCGTCGGACACCTGCAGGGTAGAGCTTTCACCGCAGGCGGCGAGGGTGCCTGCGAGCATGATCAGTAAGGCAAGTCTGGTTTTATGCATGGTTTTCTCCTTGATACCTGTAAGGGTAGAGGCGTTTGCCGGTCCGATCGTTCAAGTGCAAGGCCGGCTTTAATTGACGCTCCACCCCCAACCCACTAACCTTCGCGGCTTGTTCCAGGTGCTCTGTGACCTGTGGGTCGACAGAGTGAAACAGGGAAGCCGGTGAGTGAGCGCACTTGTACACAGTGCTGCCGCGATTCCGGCGCTGCCCCCGCAACGGTAAATGAGTCAAAACGGTGCCTTTTGCCACTGTATCCGCGTGATATGGGAAGGCGCGCCGTCGGCCTGCTCGCTCGCTGAGCAAGCGCCACTCATGAGTCCGGAGACCGGCCTGGATCATCCAACAGCATCACGGTGGGCGATGCTTGGCTGTCTGTTTGTCTATTTTCCTGCCCGCCGTTTTTTGTCCAGCCCCAACGGAGAGCTGCCATGACCGATTCCCCCGACCGCGACGAACACCACCTGGCGCGCATGCTGCGCAAAAAAGCCGTGATCGACGAGCGCATCGCCAACTCCCCGAACGAATGCGGCTTGCTGCTGGTATTGACCGGCAACGGTAAAGGCAAAAGCAGCTCGGCGTTTGGCATGCTTGCCCGCGCCATGGGCCACGGCATGCAGTGCGGCGTGGTGCAATTCATCAAGGGGCGCAACAGCACCGGCGAGGAGCTGTTCTTCCGCCGCTTCCCCGAGCAAGTGCGCTTTCACGTGATGGGCGAAGGCTTTACCTGGGAAACCCAGGACCGTCAGCGCGACATCGCCGCCGCTGAAGCCGCCTGGGCGGTGTCCCGCGCAATGCTGCAAGACCCTTCCATCGGCCTTGTGGTGCTGGATGAACTGAACATCGCCCTCAAGCACGGCTACCTCGACCTGGACCAGGTACTCAGCGACCTGCAAGCCCGCCCGCCGATGCAGCACGTGGTGGTCACCGGCCGTGGCGCCAAGCCCGAGTTGATCGAAATGGGCGACACCGTCACCGAAATGGGCATGCTCAAGCACGCGTTCCAGGCCGGTATCAAGGCACAGAAGGGCGTCGAACTTTGAATCAGCCCCGTCATTGCCCGGCCGTACTGATCGCCGCACCGGCATCCGGCCAGGGCAAAACCACCGTCACCGCCGCGCTCGCCCGTTTGCACCGCAACCTGGGGCGCAAGGTGCGCGTGTTCAAGTGCGGGCCGGACTTCCTCGACCCGATGATTCACGAGCGCGCCAGCGGTGCGCCGGTGTACCAGTTGGACATGTGGATGGTCGGCGAGCAGGAAAGTCGCCGTTTGCTGTGGGAAGCGGCGGGCGAGGCTGACCTGATCCTGATCGAAGGCGTGATGGGCCTGTTCGACGGTACGCCTTCCAGCGCCGACCTGGCGCGGCACTTTGGTGTGCCGGTGCTGGGCGTGATCGACGGCACCGCTATGGCCCAGACCTTCGGCGCGCTGGCCTTGGGCCTGGCGCGCTATCAGCCGGACCTGCCGTTCGCCGGCGTGCTGGCCAACCGCGTTGGCACCCTGCGCCATGCGCAATTGCTTGAAGGCAGCCTCACTGAAGGCCTGCGCTGGTACGGCGCGTTGTCGCGTGAAACCGGCATCGAGTTGCCCAGCCGCCACCTGGGCCTGGTGCAAGCCAGCGAATTGAATGACCTCGATATGCGCCTGGACGCCGCCGCCCAAGCCCTGGGCAGCAGCTGCGAAGTCGCCGTGCCGCCACCGGTAACGTTCGCCGCGCCCGAAGTGATCGAGGCCGAGCCGCTGCTGGCGGGCGTGCGCATCGCCGTGGCCCGCGACGAAGCCTTTGCGTTTACCTACGGTGCAAGCCTTGACCTGCTGCGTGCGATGGGCGCTGAGTTGCGCTTCTTCTCGCCGATTCACGATAGCCAATTGCCTGAGGCCGACAGCCTCTATCTGCCCGGTGGTTACCCGGAATTGCACCACCAGGCGCTGTCGGAAAACACCCCGATGCTTAACGCCATTCGCGCGCATCACGCGGCGGGCAAACCCTTGCTCGCCGAGTGCGGCGGCATGCTCTACCTGCTGGACTCGCTGACCGATGTCGACGGCACCCGTGCCGAATTGGTTGGCCTGCTGCAGGGCGACGCGGTGATGCAAAAGAAGCTGGCGGCGCTGGCTTTGCAAAGTGTCGAGTTGCCGGAAGGCGTGCTGCGCGGCCATACCTATCACCATTCGCTGACCAGCACCGAGTGGCAGCCGATCGCCCGAGGCTTGAGCCCTAACGGCGGGCGTGGCGCCGAGGCGGTTTACAGGCAGGGGCGGATGACGGCTTCCTACGTGCACTTTTACTTCCCCTCCAACCCGGCGGCGGTGGCTGCATTGTTTGCGCCTGGCCCTGAGATCGCTATCGCGGGCAAGCCCGCTCCCACAACTGACCAAGTTGAAACTCAATCCAATGTGGGAGCGGGCTTGCCCGCGATAGGGCCATGACTGACAACGCCTTCCCCGAAGCCGAACGCCAGGCCGTCTACCGCGCCATCGCCGAACGCCGTGACATGCGCCACTTCACCGGCGGCAGCGTGGCCCCCGAGTTGCTGCAACGCCTGCTCCAGGCCGCACACCAGGCACCCAGCGTCGGCTTGATGCAACCGTGGCGATTCATCCGCATCAGCGACCGCGCCCTGCGCGGCCAAATCCAGCAACTGGTGGAAGAAGAGCGCGTGCGCACCGCCGAGGCCCTGGGCCAGCGCTCCGACGAATTCATGAAGCTCAAGGTCGAAGGCATCCACGACTGCGCCGAAGTGCTGGTGGCTGCGCTGATGGATGATCGCGAACGCCACATCTTTGGCCGGCGCACCTTGCCGGAAATGGACATGGCCTCGTTATCCTGTGCAATCCAGAACCTGTGGCTGGCCGCCCGCGTCGAAGGCCTTGGGATGGGCTGGGTTTCGTTGTTCGAACCCCAGGCCCTGGCCGACCTGCTGGGGTTGCCGGCGGGTGCAAAGCCCCTGGCCGTGTTGTGCCTGGGCCCGGTGGCCGAGTTCTACCCGGCACCGATGTTGCAACTCGAAGGCTGGACCGAACCACGGCCGCTGAGTGAAATGGTGTATGAGAATGTGTGGGGAGTGAGTCAATGAGTGTGGCCTTGCTGTGTGTCGCTGCGGTGGCGCTGGATGCGCTGCTGGGCGAGCCCAGGCGCTGGCATCCGCTGGTGGCGTTCGGCAACTTTGCCGGGCGTATCGAAAAACGTTTCAACAGCGGCGGCCGCGGGTGGCGCAGCCACGGCGTGACCGCATGGTTTATCGCGGTGGTGCCGCTGACGTTGCTGGCCACCCTGTTGTCGTGGGCGCCGTATATCGGCTGGGTGCTGGAGATTCTGGCGCTGTACATGGCGCTGGGCATGCGCAGCCTTGGCGAGCACGTGATTCCCGTCGCCCAGGCGTTGCGCAGCGGTGACCTGGATGAAGCGCGTAAACGCGTGAGCTACCTCGTCAGCCGTCAGACCAGCGAACTGGACAGCACTGAAGTCGCGCGCGCCGCGACTGAATCGGTGCTCGAGAACGGCAGCGATGCGGTGTTCGCCGCGCTGTTCTGGTTTGTCGTGGCCGGCGTGCCCGGCGTGGTGCTTTATCGCTTGAGCAACACCCTCGATGCCATGTGGGGTTATCGCAACGAGCGCTTTGAGCGTTTCGGCTGGGCGGCGGCAAAAATCGACGATGTGCTCAACTACATTCCTGCGCGTCTGGTGGCGTTGACCTACGCGGTACTCGGCAAAACCTGCCTGGCGCTTAAATGCTGGCGCACCCAGGCGCCGACCTGGGACAGCCCCAACGCCGGGCCGGTGATGGCGGCGGGTGCGGGCGCTTTGGGTGTTGAATTGGGCGGCGCGGCGATTTATCACGGCGAGCTGCATCAGCGTGCGCAGTTGGGCGAAGGCCCGGCGGCCGATGCCGACGCCATCGACCGTGGCTGGCAACTGGTGCAGCGCGGCGTATGGTTATGGCTGTTGATCCTGTGCGCGGGGGCGCAATTTTATGCTTGAGCACGGTGGCCGGCTGCGCAGGGCAGTGATTCAGTACGGGATTGCCGAGGCGGACTGGCTCGACCTGTCCAGCGGCCTGGCGCCCTGGCCGTGGCCGATTCCCGAGATTCCGCTGCGGGCCTGGGCGCGATTGCCGGAAACCGACGACGGCCTGGAAAAGGCCGCCAGCGAGTACTACGGCGCCGCCCACGTGTTGCCGGTGGCGGGTTCCCAGGCGGCGATTCAGTTGCTGCCGCGCTTGCGCCGTTCCGGCAAGGTCGGCGTGTTGTCGCCGTGTTATGCCGAACACGCCGAAGCCTGGCGCCGTGCCGGTTACGTGGTGCGCGAAGTGCAGGAGCAGGAAGTCGACTTTTTTCTCGACGGCCTCGACGTGCTGGTGGTGGTCAATCCAAATAACCCCACCGGCCTGAGTCTGCCGCCGCAGCGCCTGCTCGACTGGCACTCACGGCTGGCCCAGCGCGGCGGCTGGCTGGTGGTGGACGAAGCGTTTATGGACGTGACCCCGCAATTGAGCCTCGCCAGCCAGGCCCATCAAGTCGGCCTGATTGTGTTGCGCTCATTCGGCAAGTTCTTCGGCCTGGCCGGTGTGCGCCTGGGCTTTGTGCTGGCGGAACGCAAGCTGCTCAAGTTGTTGGCCGAACAGCTCGGCCCGTGGGCAGTCAGTGGGCCGACACGGGTGCTTGGCCAGGTGTGCCTGCGCGATACGGCCGGGCATGCCGAACAGCGTCATCGCTGTATCGAGGCTGGCCAGCGCTTGTTTGCGCTGCTTGAGCGCCACGGCTTTGAGCCTAAGGGCGGTTGCGCGTTGTTCCAATGGCTGATCACCCCACACGCCGAACGCCTGCACGAATTCATGGCCCAGCGCGGCATCCTGCTGCGCCTGTTTGTCCATGACAGCAGCCTGCGCTTCGGTCTGCCCGACACTGAGGCCGATTGGTTGCGACTCGATGAGGCCCTGGCCGCTTACAAGGACGCCGCATGAGTACGTTGATGGTGCAAGGCACCACGTCTGACGCCGGTAAAAGTACGCTGGTGACCGCGCTGTGCCGTTGGCTGGTACGCCAAGGCATTGGCGTGGTGCCGTTCAAACCGCAGAACATGGCGCTCAACAGCGCCGTCACCGCTGAGGGCGGCGAGATCGGCCGCGCCCAGGCCGTGCAGGCCCAGGCCGCCAACCTGGCGCCGCACACCGACATGAACCCGGTGCTGCTCAAGCCCAACAGTGACACCGGCTCCCAAGTGATTATCCATGGCCGTGCCGTGACCAGCATGAACGCCGTGGCCTATCACGACTACAAAGCCATTGCGATGCAGGCGGTGCTCGCCTCCCATGCACGGTTGAGCGAGGCCTACCCTGTGGTGATGGTGGAAGGCGCGGGCTCCCCGGCGGAGATCAACCTGCGCGCCAATGACATCGCCAATATGGGCTTCGCCGAGGCCGTGGATTGCCCGGTGCTGCTGATCGCCGATATCAATCGCGGCGGCGTGTTTGCGCATCTGGTCGGCACCCTCCAATTGCTGTCGCCGACCGAGCAGGCGCGGGTCAAAGGCTTCATTATCAATCGCTTTCGCGGTGATATCGCGCTGTTGCAGCCGGGGCTCGATTGGCTCGAAGCGCATACCGGCAAGCCGGTAGTGGGCGTGCTGCCCTACGTGATGGACCTGCACCTGGAAGCCGAAGACGGCATCGACCAGCGCCAGATCGACAAGGCCGCCCAAGTACTCAAGGTGGTGGTGCCGGTGTTGCCGCGCATCAGCAATCACACGGATTTTGACCCGCTGCGTTTGCATCCCCAGGTGGATTTACAGTTTATCGGCCCTGGCCAGGCCATTCCGGCTGCCGACCTGATCATCCTGCCGGGCTCGAAAAGCGTGCGCAGCGATCTGGCCTATTTGCGCGCCAACGGCTGGGACACTGCCGTTGCGCGGCACTTGCGCTATGGCGGCAAGGTGCTGGGGATTTGCGGCGGGTTGCAGATGCTCGGCGAGCAGGTGCACGACCCGCTCGGCCTGGAAGGGTTGGCCGGTTCCAGCAAGGCCCTGGGGTTGCTGGCGTTCAGCACCACGCTGGAACAAGAGAAACAATTGCGCAATGTGCGCGGACGGTTGCTGCTGGAAGATGCCGAAGTCAGTGGTTATGAAATCCATGCGGGCGTGACCGCCGGCAGTGCCCTGGCGAACGCCGCCGTGCTGTTGGATGACGGCCGCTGTGACGGCGCCCTGAGTGAAGACGGCCAGATTCTTGGCACGTATCTGCACGGCGTGTTCGAAACCCCGGCGGCGTGCAGCGCGTTACTGCGCTGGGCCGGGCTGCAGGATGTGCAAGAGGTGGATTACCACGCCCTGCGCGAGCGCGATATTGAGCGCCTGGCGGACCTGGTGGAGCACCATCTGGACACCGAACTGTTGCGCAAGCTATGCGGGATCTGACGGTGTACACCCGATCCCCCAGCAGGCGCCGGCCCGCCTGCGGTGGCGCCCGGCCAGCCAACCCCGGTTCAACTGATGCACCTCACCTCAGCAGCGGGAGCGGGCTTGCTCGCCAATGGGGTGCTTCAGTGACAAATCGGCTGACTGACACGCCGCGTTCGCGAGCAAGCCCGCTCCCACACGGGGCAGTGCCCGCCTCACCCTATCAGCCGGCCGACACAGGTGCCTTCCCATGTATCAACTGATCCTCGGTGGCGCCCGTTCCGGCAAGAGCCGCCTCGCCGAAAAGCTGGCGAGTGAGTGTGGCTTGCATGTCACCTACATCGCCACCAGTCAGCCGCTGGACGGCGAGATGAACGAGCGTGTCGCACTGCATCGCCAGCGCCGTCCCGATCATTGGGGGCTGATCGAAGAACCCATCGAGCTGGCGCGTGTACTGCGCGAAAGCGCCGCCGCCGACCGCTGCCTGCTGGTGGATTGCCTGACCCTGTGGCTCACCAACTTGCTGATGCTGGAGAACCCCGCACGCCTGGCGTTCGAGCGCGATCAACTGCTGCAAACCCTGGCCTCGCTGCCGGGTGAAATCATTTTTGTCAGCAACGAAACCGGAATGGGTGTCGTGCCGCTGGGCGAATTGACTCGCCGCTATGTGGATGAAGCCGGTTGGCTGCATCAAGCCTTGGCCGAGCGGTGTCAGCGTGTGGTCCTGACCGTCGCCGGCCTGCCCCTGACTTTGAAAGGTACTGCGTTATGACTGACTCCTGGTGGCTCAACCCCTGCAAGGCCGTCGACACTTCGGCGCATGAACACGCGCTGGCTCGCCAGCAGCAATTGACCAAGCCAGCCGGCTCGCTCGGCCAGCTCGAAGCCATCGCGGTGCAATTGGCCGGCTTGCAAGGCCAGGTCAAACCTGCGGTGGATCAGGTGTGGATCGCCATCTTCGCCGGTGACCATGGCGTGGTCGCAGAAGGCGTATCGGCATTTCCACAGGAAGTGACCGGCCAGATGTTGCACAACTTTGTCACCGGGGGTGCGGCCATCGGCGTATTGGCGCGGCAGTTGAATGCGCAGCTGGAAGTGGTCGACCTCGGCACCGTCACGCCGTCGTTGGATCTGCCGGGTGTGCGTCATCTGAATATCGGCGCCGGCACGGCCAATTTCGTCAACGGCCCGGCGATGACCGCAGCGCAAGGGCGACTTGCCCTGCAAGCCGGGCGTGACAGTGCGCACCGTGCGTTGCAAAACGGCGCACAGCTGTTTATCGGCGGCGAGATGGGCATCGGCAATACCACCGCTGCCAGTGCCTTGGCGTGCGCGTTGCTCGATTGCCAGGTGAGCGACCTGACCGGCCCGGGCACCGGCTTGAACGCCCAGGGCGTCAGCCACAAAGTGGCGGTGATTGAACGCGCGCTGGCCTTGCATGCGGCGCAACGTGACGACGCGTTGAACACGTTGTTCAACCTGGGTGGTTTCGAAATTGCCGCGTTGGTGGGGGCTTATCTGGCCTGCGCCCAGGAAGGCATCGTGGTGCTGGTGGACGGGTTTATCTGCACGGTCGCGGCGCTGGTGGCTACACGCCTGAATCCGGCGTGCCGTGAGTGGTTGGTGTTCGGCCACCGCGGCGCTGAGCCCGGTCATCGTCATGTGCTGCACAGCCTCGACGCGCAACCGCTGCTGGAACTGGGCCTGCGCCTGGGTGAGGGCAGCGGTGCGGCGCTGGCGGTGCCGTTGTTGCGCCTGGCGTGCGCGCTGCACGGGCAGATGGCGACGTTCGCCGAAGCCGCCGTGGCAGACCGCCCGGCATGACCTTGCACCTGGACCTGCTGCGCCACGGCGAAACCGAGCTGGGCGGCGGCCTGCGCGGCAGCTTGGACGACGCGCTCACCGCCAAAGGCTGGGAGCAGATGCGCGCCGCCGTGGCGGAGCAGGGGCCGTGGGACCGGTTGGTCAGTTCGCCACTGCAACGCTGCGCGCTGTTCGCCCACGAGCTGGGCGCACGGCTTGGGGTGCCGGTGAGCCTGGAAAAGGATCTGCAGGAGCTGCACTTCGGCGCCTGGGAAGGGCAGAGCGCGGCGGCGCTGATGCAAACCGATGCCGAAGGACTGGGCCGGTTCTGGGCCGATCCTTACAGCTTTACACCGCCTGAAGGCGAGCGCGTCAGCGATTTTTCTGCACGCGTTCTCGGCGCCGTCTCACGCTTGCATCAGGCATATGCCGCACAGCGCGTGCTGTTGATCAGCCACGGTGGCGTGATGCGGCTGCTGCTGGCGCAGGCGCGCGGTTTGCCGCGTGAGCAGCTACTGAATGTCGAGGTCGGCCACGGTGGGCTGTTCAGCCTGCAGGTGATGGCCGACGGTCTGCTGAAGGAAGGAGTCTGAGGATGCTGGCGTTCTGGATCGCCCTGCAATTTCTCAGCAGCCTGCCGATTCGTCTGCCCGGCATGCCGCAGCCTCAGGAATTGGGGCGTTCGTTGCTGTTTTACCCGGTGGTGGGGTTGCTGTTCGGGCTGCTGTTGTGGGCCCTGAACACCGCCCTGATGGGCGCACCGTTATTGCTGCATGCGGCGCTGGTGCTGACAGCCTGGGTGTTGCTCAGTGGCGGCTTGCATCTAGACGGGCTGGCGGACAGCGCCGATGCCTGGCTCGGCGGCTTTGGCGACCGCGAGCGCACGCTGACTATCATGAAAGACCCGCGCAGCGGGCCGATTGCCGTGGTCATTCTGGGGCTGGTGTTGTTGCTCAAATTCACCGCACTGGTGGCCTTGATCGAGCAGCACAACGGCGCGGCGGTGATTCTGGCGCCGCTGATCGGGCGCGCTTCGATCCCGTGTTGTTCAGGGGAGTTGTTCGACCAGAATTGACTTTCAGCTTGGTACTAACGCCGCGGATAGTAACGGATTGAAACACGGAAGGGAAGTGTGCTAGCCAAAAAACTTAATTCAGCCGCCCAACAACCCGTGATAGACCAGCACGGTGGCCGTCGCGGCCAATGAGCAGCCGAGTCCGTAGGCCGCCAGGGTCAAGCGCCAGGACCGGCCGGTCTCGATCACATTCATCACCTCGCGCATGTCGTTGATTCGGCCTTCACTCAACTCTATGCACAGCATTACGGCAGTAAACGCCGCTGATACCAGGATGGCGATGGCAAACAGCGCGCCGTCGGGGGAGGGCAGCGCGGCATTGACCGCCAATGAAGTTACACAGATGGCCAGCAGCAACACGGCGAATAAGAGGATTCCTTTCATCGAGCCTTGGTAGGTTGCGTGTGGGAGTGGGCCAGTGTGGCGAGCCGGCGAGGATTTGAAAAGTGCCTGGTTTGGCCTGTCGGTAACATTTTTAGGACGTGTCGAAGCAAAAAACCGGCGCCATATAGCCAGTGGGTGGGTACTTGTGCACATTAGTTGCGAGGTATGTAACCCGTCTGTCAACGGCCTGGAAGCGCCGCCATTTGCCTGCAATGAAAATTTAAGTCAATGAAAAATATCGCTTTTTTTTATTGGTGAAAAAATCGTCAGTTTGACTGCGGCCCCCGTTCCATGGGCCTTTGCGCGCGTTAAAGGTGGGTTGTCCACTGAGTTATCCACAGCTTCTGTGGATTGTCCCAAGCGCTTGCTCTAGAACGGGCGTGCAGGGATTTTTCAGCTTTACCTGTAGGAAAAAAAGAGTAGAGTGGCGCGCCTTCCGTTCTGTCCCGCAGTGCTTTATGAAGTTTCGCTCAGTATCACCATCTGTTACCGACACCCCTCAGACTGTTACCGCACCCAAGCGTTTCTCCTTGAAAGTCGCCTTGTGGCTGCTCGACAGCCCGCGCCTGGGGCACAGCACCAACGTCAAGCACTTCGCCGGGCGCTTGCTCAAGCAGCCGGCCCGTGAAGGTGTGGTTGCCGCGCAGAGCCGCCTGGGCCAGCTGATGTGCCGTGAGTGCGGCAACGCCCGCGACCGCCGCATCGGCCATGACCTGTTGCGCCTGGCTGCCCGTGCCGGCGACCGCCGCGCCCAGCGCGAACTGGGGCAGGTCGAAGACTGAGCTGTCCTCAAGCCCCACGCTTGGTTAACCTTGCTCTTTTTCGGTGATGGCAGAAATGGCGATGGCTTTTGACTGGACCAGTGTTGCCTTGGGCCTGGCTGGCGCTGCAGTGCCTTTATTGGCCCTGTGCTGGCAGCTCCAACGGCGGCTGAGCGCGCGCATGACCGGCTGGGAACTGCTCGAAGAGCGCCTGGCCACCGCGCAACTGGCCCAGGAAGGGCTGGCCGCGCAACTCGACGCCAGCCGCGACGAGATCAGTGACCTGAGCCAGGCCAACGCCGCCAAACAAGCTGACCTGGCCGCCGTTCGCCGTGAAGTCGAATTGCTCCAGATCGACCGCGATAACGCCCGCGACGCCGCCCACGCCTGGAACCTCGACCGCAGCGCCAAGGAAACCGAGCTGCGCCGCCTCGATGCGCTGTCCTCGGCGTTGCGCGCCGAACTGCGCGAACAACAGGAAAGCCATCAACAACGCCTTGCTGACCTGCAAGGCTCGCGGGACGAGCTGCGTGCGCAGTTCGCCGAGCTTGCCGGCAAGATCTTCGACGAACGTGAGCAACGATTTGCCGAAACCAGCCAGGAACGCCTGGGCCAATTGCTCGACCCGCTCAAGGAACGCATCCAGTCGTTTGAAAAGCGCGTGGAAGAAAGCTACCAGAATGAGGCGCGCGAGCGCTTTTCCCTGGCCAAGGAGCTTGAGCGCCTGCAGCAACTGAACCTGCGACTGTCGGACGAGGCCACCAACCTCACGCGCGCGCTCAAGGGCCAGAAAACCCAGGGCAACTGGGGCGAGCTGATTCTTGAGCGCGTGCTTGAACATGCCGGGCTGGAGAAGGGCCGCGAGTATCAGACCCAGGTCAGCCTCAAAGGCCCGGACGGCGAGCGCTTCCAGCCGGACGTGTTGATCATGCTGCCCGGCGACAAGCAGGTGGTGGTCGATTCCAAGGTCAGCCTCACCGCCTATCAGCAGTACGTTGCAGCGGATGACGATGTGATCGGCCAGGCGGCGCTGAAACAGCACGTGCTGTCCCTGCGCAATCACGTCAAAGGCTTGGCCGGCAAGGATTACAAGCGCCTCGAAGGTCTGCACAGCCTGGATTTCGTGCTGTTGTTCGTGCCGATAGAGGCCGCGTTCTCCGCCGCGTTGCAGGCTGAGCCGAACCTCTTCCAGGAAGCGTTCGACCGCCATATCGTGATCGTCAGCCCCACCACCTTGCTGGCCACCCTGCGGGTGATCGACAGCCTGTGGAAGCAGGAACGCCAGAGCCAGAACGCGCGGGAAATTGCCGAGCGCGCCGGCTGGCTGTATGACAAGTTCGTACTGTTTATTCAGGACCTGGATGAAGTCGGCAACCGCCTGCAGCAGCTGGATAAGGCCTACAGCGCGGCGCGAAACAAGCTGACGGATGGCCGTGGAAATCTGGTCAGCCGAACCGAGCAGTTAAGGTTGCTGGGTGCGCGTGCGAGCAAGAGCCTGCCAGCGGATTTGCTCGAACGGGCGATGACCGACTCCGACGGCGTCGCACACTTACCGGAGTAGCACACGGTCAATGTGGGAGCTGGCCCGCCTGCGATAGCGGTGGTGACTGCTCCACTGCTATCGCAGGCAAGCCAGCTCCCACAGGGGGATTGAGTTCAGTCATTCCTACAATGGCAAATGCCGACTCAACAACGCGCGCAACGCCGCAGGCTTCACCGGCTTGGCCAAATAATCCAACCCTGCGGCATGCACCTCGGCCACCATTTCCGGGCGCCCATCGGCGCTGATCACTACCCCGGGAATCGGCTCCGCCAGTTGCGCGCGCAGCCAGCCCATCAACTCCGTGCCTGTCTCGCCGTGGTCCAGGTGGTAGTCCACCAGCGCCAGTTGCGGGCGCACGCCCTCGGCCAGCAACGCCGCACATTGCGCCTGATCGGTAGCGGTCCACACCTCGCAACCCCAGCGCGTGAGCAGGCTGCGCATGCCGATCAGGATGCTTTCTTCATTGTCCACACACAGCACCTGGGCACCGCTCAACGGCAGCCCGTTATCCTGCGTGGTCTTGACCTTGGGGCTGGCCTGGTTACGCGCCAACGGCACACGCACGCTGAACACGCTGCCTTTACCTGGCCACGAACGCACGCTCAAACGATGGCCGAGCACTCGGCACAGGCCGTCGGCGATTGCCAGGCCCAGGCCCAGGCCCTTTTCGGCGCGGGTCTGGTGGCTGTCCAGGCGCTTGAACTCTTCGAAGATCACCTGTTGTTTATCCAGCGGGATGCCAGGGCCGCGATCCCACACTTCCAGGCACAGTTCACCCTTGCGTCGGCGTACGCCAAGTAGTACCGGGCCGTCGGCATAGCGGAATGCGTTAGTAAGAAAGTTCTGCAGGATCCGTCGCAGTAACTTGATGTCGCTGTCCACCCGCAGGCGGCTGCCACGCAGGCGAAAACGCAGGCCTTGCTCGTGGGCCAGTGCCTTGAATTCTGCTCCCAGGGTGTCGAACAACTCGTTGAGGACGAAGGGCTGTCGCTGGGGATTGATCTTGCCGTTTTCCAGGCGCGAGATATCCAGCAGGTCGCTGATCAGGTCTTCGGCAGAGCGCAGCGAGCTGTCCAGGTGCTGCACCAACTGGCGGGCTTCGGCAGACAGGCCGTCGTTCTGGTGGGAGAGGGCGGCGGAGAACAATCGTGCCGCGTTCAACGGCTGCATCAGGTCGTGGCTCACTGCCGCCAGAAAGCGCGTCTTCGATTGGCTGGCGGATTCGGCCACGCCTTTGGCGTCGGTGAGCGCCACATTCAGTTGCGACAGTTCATGGGTGCGTTCGGTCACCCGTTGTTCCAGGCCCTCGTTGGCCTCGGTCAGGGCTTGTTCGGCCTCACGGAACGCGGTGATGTCGGTGAAGCTCATGACGAACCCGCCGCCGGGCATCGGGTTGCCGATCAGCTCGATCACGCGCCCATTCGGAAACAGGCGCTCGGACGTATGCGCACGGCCCTGGCGCATCCAGTGCAGACGCCGCGCGACGTGCACTTCGGCTTCCCCTGGCCCGCATAAGCCGCGCTCGGCGTTGTAGCGAATGATGTCGGCAATCGGCCGGCCCACACTGATCAAACCGTCGGGGTAGTTGAACAGCTCCAGATAGCGCCGGTTCCAGGCCACCAGCTTCAGCGACTGGTCGACCACGCTGATGCCCTGGGTGATGTTTTCGATGGCGCCCTGCAGCAGCGCGCGGTTGAACTGCAGCACTTCGGAGGCTTCGTCGGCGATACGTACGACGTCCTCCAGTTGCATTTCCCGCCCTTCAATTGCGGCTTTTACGACGGCGCGTGTCGAAGAGGCGCCGAGCACGCCCGCCAACAGGCGTTCGGTATGGGCAATCCAATCGTTGTCGGCATTCTGGTTGGGGTTGAAACCTTTGCCCTGGCGATAGGCGAAGCGGATAAAACTCTGCTGGGCACGTTCTTCACCGACAAAGCGCGCCGCCAGGCTGAGCAGGTCGCTGATCTGCACCGACAACATCGAGCGCGCGCTGGCGCGTTGGCTGATTTCCTGGCCGATAAAGCGTCCGGCCTGCCAATGCTCCGAGACCCGTGTGCGCGACAGCATCGAGACCCACACAAACAGCGTGAAGTTACCCGCCAGCGAAAACACGGTGCCCAAGGTCAGCGAGGTCACGGAGAAGCCAAACGGGTGTGAATGCATCCACGTCAGCCCGGGGAAAAGGCTCAGCGACCAGCCAAGACTTTTCGCCGTGACCGGTAGGACCAAGGTGTAGAACCACAAAAACGTGCCCGCCGCCAACCCAGCGAACACGCCGCGCCGGTTCGCCTGCTTCCAGTACAGCGCGCCCAGCATCGCCGGGGCCAGTTGGGTGACTGCCGCGAAGGCGATCTGGCCGATGGTCGCCAGGCTCGCGGTGGAGCCGAGCAGCCGGTAACTCACGTAGGCCAGCAGCAGGATGATCACAATGCTGACCCGGCGCACCGAGAGCATCCAGTGGCGGAACACTTCGAAGGGCCGCTCGGCACTGGAGCGTCGCAGCAGCCACGGCAGCAACATGTCGTTGGACACCATGGTCGACAGGGCGATGCTGGCCACGATCACCATGCCGGTCGCTGCCGACGCACCGCCAATAAACGCCAGCACAGCGAGGGCCGGGTGCGCCTCGGCCATGGGCAGGCTGATCACGTAGGAGTCCGGCAATACCGAGCCGGGCAGCAGCATTTTGCCGCCAAGGGCGATGGGGATGACGAACAGCGCGGCGAGGATCAGGTAGGCCGGGAACACCCACTTGGCCAGGCGTAAGTCTTGCGGGTCGATGTTTTCCACGACGGTGACGTGAAACTGCCGGGGCAGGCAGATAATCGCCATCATCGCCACGCCGGTTTGCACCACCATTGACGGCCAGTTGATGGTTTCTTTCCAGTATTCCTCAAGGCGCGGCGCCAGCATCGCCTGGCTGAACAGGTCGCCGAATCCGTCGTACAAGCCGTAGGTCACAAACGCGCCGACAGCGAGAAAGGCGAACAGCTTGACCAACGATTCAAAGGCAATCGCCAGCACCATGCCACGGTGGTGCTCGGTGGCGTCGAGGTTGCGCGTACCAAACACGATGGTGAACAGCGCCAGCACCAGCGACACGATAAGGGCCGTGTCCTGGGCGCGCGTGCCGGTGGTGTCGGGGCCGGAGCCGATCAACAGGTTCACGCCCAGCACGATGCCTTTGAGTTGCAGGGCGATGTAGGGCAGCACGCCGACCAGGCAAATCAGCGCCACTACCACCGCCAGCGACTGGGATTTGCCGTAGCGCGCGGCGATGAAGTCGGCGATGGAGGTAATGTTTTCCTGCTTGCTGATCAGAATCATCTTCTGCAGCACCCAGGGTGCCAACACCAGTAGCAGCACCGGTCCTAGATAGATCGGTAAAAATGCCCACAGCTGTTCGGCGGCCTGGCCTACCGCGCCGAAGAAGGTCCAGCTGGTGCAGTAGACGGCCAGCGACAGGCTATACACCCAGGCGCGCACCTTCGGCGGTAACGGCGCATGGCGGCGGTCACCGTAAAAGGCGATGGCAAACATAATGGCCATATAGGCCAGGGCAACGGCGGCGATCAGCCCGCTGGACAGCGTCATGGTAACTCCGAGCATAAGAACACCCAGGCATTCCAGGCCCGGTGGGACAGTCTCGCATGATGCTTGGGGTTAGTCAGTGTCGACCAAGGTCGTGTGCAGGATCTGGCTTATGTAGCTGCTGGCTGGTGTGGGAGCTGGCTTGCCTGCAATTCAGGCGCTGCGGTGTGAACGTTGCACCGTGGCGATGCTATCGCGGGCAAGCCCGGCTCCCACTCAAGCCGCGCCTACCGTTCGCGGGGCGGCAGGGTTTTTTGGCGCAGGATATAGATCGTCACCAGCACGGCACTGGTCAGCATGAAACCGCGTGCCCACGGCAGCGGCACCAGGTAGCAGGAGAAACCAATGCTCAACCACATCAGGCCGAGTGCGTAGACCTTGCCCTTGAGCGGAATGCCATTGCCGTCCAGGTAGTCTTTGATCCACGGGCCCAGGCGCGGGTGTTCCACCAGCCAGTGGTAGAAACGCGGGGAGCTTCGAGCGAAGCAGGCAGCGGCGAGTAGCAGGAAGGGCGTGGTCGGCAATACGGGAAGGAAGATGCCGATCACTCCCAGCGCCACGCTCAACCAGCCGATGGCCAGCAGTGCGTAACGCAGGAGCAGCGAGCGATTGCCCATGGGGGACACGGGCAAACGACTCAGTGGTGACGTGGCTTGAGGATCGCCGGTTTTTCGTCAGGGGCGTTGCACAACAGGTACAGGGCGGTCAGGGCTTCCGGGATCTGTACGATCATGTCGTCCATCAGGTTGGCGTCGGAAGCGATGTCGGAGAATTCCGGCTGGTCGTCGAACAGACCCGAACCGACCATGATCGGCAGCAGCATTTCGCTGACTTCTTCCTCGGCGGTTTCGAACCAGGCCGCTTCGCGCAGGAACACACCTTCCATGAAACCGATGCACCAGCCGCGCAGGTCGGAGTCATCCGGGTCTTCGCCCAGGTCCAGCTCGCAAGGCAGCTCGAATTCCTCGTCGGAAGCCAGTTGGCGACCGATGTGGGCCTTGAGGGCCAGCAGGGTGGATTCGATTTCTTCGCGTTGGGCGGCATCGGCGTAGTGCGGCTCTTCGGCGAACAAGGCGTCGATCCACTCACGGTCCGGCACGATGTCGGAAGAGATCGACAGGGCGGTCAGGTAGCCGTGGGCGGCCACGTAGTCCAGCGCCTCGTCATGCAGCTCATCGGCGTCGAGGAAGGCTTGCAGGCGGGTTAGTTGCTCAGCGAAGGACATTACGGCATACCTTGGGAATAAACGATGCGCAATTCTAGGCTTTCTTGAGCCCCCAGGCCAGCTGCAAGGCATATTTGCCAGGTTTAGATAGCAGTCGCTGTTCGTCAGTGGCGCCCTTTGCGGACCGACGCTCGGGTATACTGCCGCGTTTTGTGATGCCCCTGCAGGCCCAGCGCCCACCCGCGAAAACTTCGCTTACGGATTATTTCCCGTGAAGCCGGGGTTTTTCGGCCAGCCTGTACAGAGGGATTTCGGCACCATTTTGGAGTTTTACATGCTCGAGCAGGCTCAACGCGTCCTCAAGGACATCTTCGGCTACGACAGTTTTCGTGGCCGCCAGGGTGCGATCATTGAGCGCGTGGCCAGTGGCGGTGATGCCCTGGTGCTGATGCCTACCGGCGGCGGCAAGTCGTTGTGCTTCCAGGTGCCGGCGCTGTTGCGTAATGGCCTGGCCGTGGTGGTGTCGCCGCTGATCGCGTTGATGGACGACCAGGTCGCCACCCTTGAAGAGCTTGGTGTCGCCGCCGCGTCCTTGAACTCCACCCTCAGCGCCGAGCAGCAGCGCGACCTGGCCGCGCGCATCAAGCGCGGTGAAGTGAAGATGCTTTACCTGGCCCCTGAGCGTCTGGTGCAGCCGCGCATGCTGGCGTTTTTGCAGAGCCTGGAAATCGCCCTGTTCGCCATCGATGAAGCCCACTGCGTATCGCAATGGGGCCACGATTTTCGTCGCGAATATTTGCAGCTGGGCCAGTTGGCGGAATTGTTCCCCGACGTCCCGCGCATCGCGTTGACGGCCACTGCCGACAAACGCACCCGTGAAGAAATCGTCGAGCGCCTGCATTTGCAGAACGCCGAGCGCTTCCTGTCGAGTTTCGACCGGCCGAACATCTTCTACCGCATCGTGCCCAAGGAGCAGCCGCGCAAGCAGTTGCTGGCGTTCCTGTCCGAGCGGCGCAGCGATGCGGGCATCGTCTATTGCCTGTCGCGCAAGAAGGTCGATGAAGTGGCCGCGTTCCTCTGCGAGCAAGGCTATCCGGCGCTGCCGTACCACGCGGGCCTGCCCAATGAAACCCGCTCTGCCCACCAGAAGCGCTTTCTCAACGAGGAAGGCCTGATCATGGTGGCGACCATCGCGTTCGGCATGGGCATCGACAAATCCAACGTGCGCTTTGTCGCGCACATGGACCTGCCCAAGTCCCTCGAGGCGTATTACCAGGAAACCGGTCGCGCCGGCCGTGATGGCCTGCCGGCGGATGCCTGGATGGTCTATGGCCTGCAAGACGTAGTGATGCTCAAGCAGATGCTGCAGAACTCCGAGGGCGACGAGCGTCACAAGCGTTTGGAGCAACACAAGCTCGACGCGATGCTGTCGCTGTGTGAGGAGACGCGCTGCCGCCGCCAAACGCTGCTGGCGTACTTCGACGAAGACATGCCCGAGCCGTGCGGCCACTGCGACAACTGCGTGGACGGCGTGCAGACCTGGGATGCCACTGAGCCGGCGCGCCAGGCGTTGTCGGCTATTTATCGCACCGGCCAGCGTTATGGCGTGGGCCATCTGGTGGACGTGTTGCTGGGCAAGGACAACGAAAAAGTGCGCAGCTTCGGCCACGAAAAACTCTCGGTCTATGGCGTCGGCAAAGCCCGCGCTGAAGGCGAGTGGCGCTCATTGTTCCGTCAGATGGTCGCCCGCGGCCTGGTGGACATCGACCTCGAGGGCTATGGCGGCCTGCGCTTGAACGACAGTTGCCGGCCATTGCTCAAGGGCGAAGTGAGCCTGGAGCTGCGTCGCGACCTCAAACCGCAGACCACGGCCAAGAGCAGCACCAGCCAGGCCAGCCAGTTGGTCCGTGGCGAAGAGCGCGAGCAATGGGAAGCCTTGCGCACCCTGCGACGCAAACTTGCGCAGGAACACAGTGTGCCGCCTTACGTTATTTTCCCCGACTCCACGTTGCTGGAGATGCTGCGCGAGCAGCCGACCACCATGGCCGAAATGGCCCGGGTCAGCGGCGTCGGCGCGCGCAAGCTGGAACGCTACGGGCAAGCCTTCCTCGAAGTGCTCGGCGGCCAGGCCGAGGCGCCGAAGGAAGTCGCCGATATTCGCCACGAACTGATCAGCCTGGCGCGTGCCGGCATGACCCCGATCCAGATTGCCGGCCAACTGCAATGTTCGGAAAAAAACGTCTATACCCTGCTGGCCGAATCCATCGGCAAGCAGCAGTTGTCGTTGGAGCAAGCCCTTGATTTGCCGGAAGATCTGCTCGGTGAAATCCAGGATGCATTCCTCGACGGAGAGGGCGAATTGCCACCAGTTGCGGAGATCGCGCCGCTGTTTACCGGGCGTGTGCCTGAGGGTGTTTTGTATTGCGTGCGGGCTGCTTTGCAGTCGGAATTCGAAATTTAGTGTGCCAATTGCGCCAATGTAACGAATCAGTACATAGCGGCCCTTGCCTCCTGGCATGGCTCATGCTTAGCTGACTAATAATTAGCCACACTTTATTTTCAGTCTAAACCATGAGTTTTTTATGCCTTTAACCGATCAACACCGCTTTGGCATGCAGTTGGCGCAAATGTCCCGAGGTTGGCGCGCCGAACTGGACCGCCGCTTGGCGGGGCTGGGTTTGTCCCAGGCGCGTTGGCTGGTGCTGTTGCACCTGGCCCGTTTTGCGGAAGCGCCCACTCAGCGCGAGCTGGCTCAAAGTGTTGGCGTCGAAGGGCCGACGCTGGCCCGCCTGCTCGACAGCCTTGAAGGCCAGGGTCTGGTGCAACGCCAGGCGGTGCTTGAAGACCGTCGTGCCAAACGCATATTGCTGTGCGACACCGCCCGCCCATTGATCGACCAGATCGAAACCATTGCCACAGCGTTGCGCCATGAGCTGTTTGTGGGCGTGGATGAAGAGGATTTGCGCGTGTGCATGCGTGTGCATGGGCACATCCTGGCGAACCTGGAAAAGTCCTGATCCGGGATTCACCAGAAATTAAAAAGTGGGAGCTGGCGTGCCAGCTCCCACTTTTTTTGTGCGCTGCCTAGAACGTCTGGCCGAGGTTCAGGTACACCGCCTGCTGATTGTCATCATTGAACCCATAGCTGAAATTCAGCGGCCCCAACGGCGTATCAAACCCCAGGAAAACACTCGCAGCGTTGATGTAACCGCTGTCGAATTGGTTGTCGTTGTTCCACGCGCGGCCGCGTTCCACCGAGGCACCCAGGTACAGCGGGAAGTCCAACGGCAGGTACGAGCGCGGCGTCAGGCGGCGGTAGTACACCGCGCGCATCAGGGCGATGTTCTGCCCCGAGATTGCATCTTCGCGAAAGCCCGACAATTGCCGCGCACCGCCCAGCAGGAAGCTGGACACCACTACGTCGGATTTATCCAGCGTGCGCCCGTAACGGCCGCCCAGTATAAGCGTGTCCGGGCCGCGGCTCATGGCCTTGTCCAGTTTGAACTCCCACTGTCGATAGCGCTGGTCCGAGCCTAACCCGGGCTCGAATTCGCGGAACGCCAGGCCGATGTCTTCGCCGGTGTGCGGGAAGTACACGTTATCGAGCGAGTCGAACGAGTACTTCAGTTCATAGAAGCCCTCGCTGAAGCTCACGCTCGGCAGGTCGCGGTCGCCGATGCGCACGTCCGCCTTGCCCCAGGCTTCGCCGACGCCGAAGCGGATCTCGCCGCTGTTGCCGATCTGGCGGCCGACGTTCAAGCCAAAGCCATAACGCTCCAGGCGGTATTCGGAGATGGGGTCGTTGTCCAGAATCAGTTCAACGTTCTGCGCCTGGGCACTGATATAGGGCGCGACGAAGTAGCGTGAGCCGACATCCAGTGGCTGGTAGAACTCGCTGTACAGCTCTTGGCGATCACCGATCTGCACCCGCGTCAGCCATTCGGCGCCGAGGCGGTTGATGCCATTCATGCGGTAACTGGCGCCGAGGTTGAAGGCGCTGTCGCCGCGCATGTCATCCGACAGATTCAGGCCCAGGCGCAAGTAGTCGGTGCCGCTGCGTTTGCCGCGTGCGCTGATCACCAGGGTGTTGTCCTGGCCCTTTTTCACTACGCGGTATTGCACCTGCTCAAAGTAGTCCAGGCCGTACAGGGTGCCCATGTCGGTTTGCAGACGGCCCAGGTTCAGCGGCTCGCCCAGGTTTTGGCGGATGTAGTAGCGGATCACGTCATCGCTGACCTTCGAGTCGTTCTCCACTTTGATGGCGGTGATCACGGGGGTGCGCTCGCCGGGTGTGCGGGCCGCGATCAGTTGCGGGTCGACAGGCTCAGCAGGGCGCAGGTGCGCCAGGCGTACATCAAGCGCGCGGGTGGCGCGGTAGCCGGCGTCGATCATGTCCTTGGCGCGGCCGAAGTCCGTCACGCCGTAGGCCGCCAGCGGCGGTTGGATCAGCACATCCTTGGGGTGCAGCGCCTTGAGTTGCTCTTCGGAGTTGCGCCGGGTCATCAGGGTGATCGACTGGTTGAGCACATCGACCACAGTGGCAAGTTGCTTGCGCGAACGCAGCGGGGTGCCGATGTCGACCACGATGGCGATGTCGACGCCCATCTCGCGGGCCACGTCCAGCGGGATGTTGTCGGTCATGCCGCCGTCCACCAGCAGCCGGCCGTCGATTTCCACCGGGGCGAACACCGCCGGGATCGACATGCTCGCGCGGATCACCTGGGGCAGGTGGCCTTTGTTGAACACGACTTTTTCGCCGGTGGTGATGTCGGTGGCCACTGCGCGGAACGGGATCGGCAGCTTGTCGAAGTTACGCGTGTTGCTGCTGTGGGCGAACATGCTTTCCAGCAGCAGTGCCAGGTTCTGACCCTGAATCACGCCGAGTGGCAGGCCGAGGCTGCCGTCGTCGCGGAAACTGAGCTTCTGTTTGACCAAAAAGTCGCGGTCATCCTGTTTGCGTCGAAACGGCACGTCTTCGCGCGGCGGTGCGTCGGACAGCGCTTGTTGCCAGTCGATATTCAGCGCGAGCTTTTCCAGCTCATCAATCTTGTAGCCCGAGGCGTACAGCCCGCCAATCACCGCGCCCATGCTGGTGCCGGCAATCGCATCGATCTGGATCCCTTGCTCTTCCAGAGCCTTGAGCACACCAATGTGCGCCAGGCCACGCGCGGCGCCGCCGGACAGCACGAGGCCGATTTTGGGGCGGGGTGTTTCAACGGCGTCGGCGAGCAGTGGAAGCAAACACAGAAACAGGCAAGACAACAGGCGGCGCATCATGAATCTCGAGGCTGGGCGAAAGGCCGGTATTATAGCCACCCGATCCACCCAGCCCGTTATGCCAGGAACCTCTCAAATTATGTCGCTGAGCAAACCCGAGATCGTCATCACCTATTGCACCCAGTGCCAGTGGCTGTTGCGCGCCGCGTGGCTGGCCCAGGAGTTGTTGAGTACGTTTGCCGATGACCTGGGTCGTGTGGCGCTGGAGCCGGCCACCGGCGGCGCGTTTCGCATCACCTGCGATGGCGTGCAGATCTGGGAGCGCAAGGCCGACGGCGGCTTCCCCGAAGCCAAGGTGCTCAAGCAGCGCGTGCGTGACCAGATCGACCCGCAGCGCGATCTGGGCCACAACGACCGCAAAGCCTGAGCATCAGGCCGTCGCCGCAGGCGCTTTGGCCTGGCTGGTGCTGCCCATCAGCCCGGAAAGCACGATGGCGACGATGATCAGCGCGCCGCCCAGCAGCATGCGCAAGGTTGGGGTTTCGGCAAACAGCACCCAGGCCGCGGTGATGCCGTAGACCGGCTCCATGGCAAACACCACCGAGGCGGTGCGCGCCTTGATCACCGCCAGGCTGGCGACAAACAGGCTGTGGGCCAGGCCGGTACAGAACACCCCGAGCAGCCCGATCCACAACCAGTCAATTGCCCGCACATCCGCCAGTCCGGGTGCCGCCACCGGCAGCAGACAAGCCGCGACCACCAGGTTCTGACACAGCGCCGCCTGCACCGCGGGGATGCGCCCGGAACTGGCGCGGTTGTTCAGCGACAGCAACGAGAACAGCAAACCCGAGGCAATGCCCCAGAGCAGGCCGCCGGTGGCTGCGCTGGCGAGGTTGAAGTCTGGCGTCACCAGGATCAGGCCGACACTGACCAGTACCACCAGCAGCACTTCATTGGCGCGAATGCGCTCGCGGAAGATCAGCCCTTCGAGAATCACGGTAAATGCCGGGAACGCGGTAAACCCAAGCGTGGCGACGGCCACGCCGGCGACTTTGACCGCGATGAAGAAGGTCACCCAATGCGCCGCGAGCAGTACGCCGCTGATCAGCAGGCGGCGCCAGTCGCGCATCTGGAGTGTTTTCCAGGTGGTGTTGCTGGCGAATCGCGCAAACACGGCGAGCGCCACCACGGCGAAGGCCGCCCGGCCGAAGACGATGATGGCGGGCGAGGCCGCCGCCAGCTTGCCGAATACGCCGGTGAGGCCAAACATCAGTGCGCCGATATGCAGGGCGCCGAGGGCTGAGCGGGGAGTCATTGCGATCCTTGAATCAACGGGGTGACAGAATCGCAGTCTAGAGGTTGGAGGTGTGGGCGTCTGTCGTCCGGCTCGCGTTTTTTGTCGCAAGACTATGATGAGCGCCGCAATGCGCCCGGTGATGCGCTAAATTCACGCAACATCGCGGCGGCAAACGCACTTTGCGAGCTGTAGCCGACGCGCTCGGCAATGTCGCCAATGGGCAGCGGCGTGTTGCGCAACAGGTTCAAGGCCATCTGCAGGCGGCGCCCGCGAATGTAGTCCATCGGCGTCTGCCCGCACTCGGCGATAAAGCGCGCGTGCAGGCGCGCGACCGACAGGCCGGCAATGCGCGCAAGGTCCGCGACCTGCAACGGATGCGCAACGTGTCGTTCGATATGCGCATCAAACGCCGCATACGGCAGGCGCCGCCCCGGCATCGGTTGGGCCAGCGGGTGATTGAGGCTGGCCAATAACAGCACCGCGCCTTGCTGCACGATCAACGGGTCATCCACCGGGCTGTGCGCCAGCCATTGCACCAGCTGGCTTTGCCGCGAATCCAGAGTCAGGCGCGCCGGTTGATCGAGCAGGCGGCGGCTAGCCTCGGCATGCTCGCCCAAGGAGTGCAGCACCCAGTGTTCGGTGGGCACATCCAGCACCAGGCACCGGCTGCCATCGCGGCTGCCGCAGGCGTGGTGAGCGGAAAAGGGCAGCACCATCACGCTGCTTTCGCGCACCTGGCTGCCCCGGCCATCGACTTCCAGGTCCAGGTGCCCGGACAGGCCGAACACCAACTGCGCATGGTCATGGCTGTGGGCAAGAGGCTCTTCGAGGTAGTGGCGCAGCGTGAGCGTCGGTCTCATCGCGGTCTCCTGAGGGTGCAGGGCGCCAGTCTACAACGCTTCACGGGCATCAGGCGCTGTCATCAGACTGACGCACCGCTGTCATGGGCTGTTAACCACCAGGGCGCAAGCTCGCTAAAACAGCGTCGAGGGATGCCCATGACCCGTGCCGAATTCGCCAAACCCGGTCCTAAACAACGGGTTCGTACCTTGTGGATTTCCGACGTGCACCTGGGCACGCGGGACTGCCAGGCCGAACACTTGTCGCGGTTTCTCAAGGGCTACCACGCCGACAAGGTGTACCTGGTGGGCGACATCATTGACGGCTGGAAAATGCGCGGCGGCATGTATTGGCCCCAGGCCCATACCAACGTGATCCGCCGCTTGCTGACCATGGCCAAGCGCGGCACCGAGGTGATCTATGTCACCGGCAACCATGACGAGTTCCTGCGGCGCTATTCCAAGCTGATCCTGGGCAATATCCAACTGGTGGACGAAGCGGTGCACGTCACCGCCGATGGCCGTCACTTGCTGGTAATTCACGGCGACCAGTTTGATGTGATCACCCGTTACCATCGCTGGCTGGCGTTTCTCGGCGACTCGGCCTACGAGTTCACCCTCACGCTGAACCGCTGGCTCAATCACTGGCGGGCACGGTATGGCTACGGCTACTGGTCGCTGTCGGCGTACCTCAAGCACAAGGTCAAGACGGCAGTGAGCTTTATCAGCGACTTTGAGGAGGCGATCGCCCACGAAGTCACCAGGCGCGAGCTGCATGGCGTGGTCTGCGGGCATATTCACCACGCGGAAATTCGCAAGGTGGGCGAGGTGGATTACCTCAACTGCGGGGACTGGGTGGAGTCGTGCACGGCGCTGATCGAGCACTGGGACGGGCAGATCGAGTTGTATCGGTTGGCGGATGCGCAGGCGAAAGAGGCGCAGCTCAAAGCCGAGATGGTTGCGGGCTAAAGGCCTCACTCCGTTCAAATGTGGGAGCTGGCTTGCCTGCGAATGCGGAGTGTCAGTCAATATATTGGGTGACTGTCACACTGCATTCGCGGGCAAGCCCGCTCCCACATTTATTCCCCGTTTCTTCAGTTGCAGACGTCGGCGATGGCCTCGGCCAGCAGGGTCAGGCGCGTCGCATCAATCCCGGCCACGTTAGCCCGCCCCGAACTGACCATATACACGCTGTGCTTCTCGCGCAGTTGCTTGACCTGTTCGGCACTCAAGCCGGTGTAGGAAAACATCCCGCGCTGCGCACCGATATGCGCAAAGCGTTCGGCCAGCCCGTGGGGCGCCAACGCCTCCACCAGGCCGGAACGCAGCTGCGCGATCCGTGAGCGCATGGCTTCGACTTCGTCGCTCCAGCGCTTTTTCAGCTCGGCATCCCCAAGGATGGTCGCGACCACGGCGGCGCCATGATCCGGCGGCGTCGACCACAGATTGCGCGCGGTGTTTGCCAGCTGGCTGCGCACATCCGTGAGCTTTTCAGCATCCGCCGCGCACACGATCAACGCGCCGACACGGTCGCGGTACAGGCCAAAGTTTTTCGAGCAGGAGCTGGTGATCAGCACTTCCGGCAGCTCGGCGGCAAACAATCGCACGGCCCAGGCGTCTTGCTCCAGACCGTCGCCGAAGCCTTGATAGGCGAAGTCGATCAGCGGCAGCAATTGGCGCTCGCGCACGATCTGCAACACCTGGCGCCAGTCGTCCTGGGACAGGTCAAAACCAGTCGGGTTGTGGCAGCACGCATGCAGCAACACCACGTCGCCCTCGGGCACCGTGGCAAGTGTTGCCAACATCGCGGCCACATCCAGGCGGTTGTCGGCGCCCACATAGGGGTAGTGACTGACCTTGAGCCCGGCCTTGGCGAAGATGGTTTCGTGGATCGGCCAGGTCGGGTTGCTCAGCCACACGCCACGCCCCGGCAGGTTATGGGCGATAAAGTCCGCGCTCAGGCGCAGGGCGCCGGTGCCGCCAGGGGTTTGCGTTGCGCCGGCGCGGCGGTCGCGGATCAAGGCCGAGTCGGCGCCGAGCACCAGTTCGCTGATCAGCGCACCGAATGCCGCATCGCCGTGGCCGCCGATGTAGGTCTTGGTGGTCTGGGCGTCTACCAGCCGCTGTTCGGCGAGTTTTACCGAATGCGGAATCGGCGTGAGGCCCTGGTCGTCTTTATAGACGCCGACACCCAGGTCGAACTTGTTCGGGTTGCTGTCCTGGGCATACAGGTCCATCAGCCCGAGGATCGGGTCGCCGGGCACGCGGCCAATGGCATCGAAATGCATTACTTGCGGCCCTCGGCGTCCTTGGCCACTTCGTCCGTGCGCGCGGCCATGATGAAGTCGTTGCGGTGCAAGCCTTTGATCGAGTGGCTCCACCAGGTCACGGTGACTTTGCCCCACTCGGTGAGCAGGCCTGGGTGGTGGCCTTCGGCTTCAGAGATTTCGCCCACGGCGTTGGTAAAGGCCAGGGCAAATTTGAAGTTCTTGAACAGAAAAACCTTTTCCAGCTGCATCACGCCGTCGCGGACTTCGATGTTCCAGTCGGGAATCTGCTTGATCAGTACCGGCAACTCTTCATCGCTGACTTGCGGGGCGTCGGCACGGCAGGCTTCGCAGTGGGCTTGGTTCAAGGTGGTCATGGGAAGTGTCCTGAATTCGAGTGTTTGAAAAACGGTCGTCAGTGGCGTCACCCTAAAGCAACGCGCGGCCAGGGAACAGACTCACCTGGCCTGAAAACGTAAGGTTCAAGCTGCTTTGGGTTTGGGCGGAAATTTCGGCGCGTGCAGACCCAACTGCATACCGCGCTCGACCATGCCCATGATGTCTTCCTGTGCCACGTCGAACAGGCGCTTGAGCTCAGGCAGGACGAAATACAGCGGTTGCAGGATGTCGATCCGATACGGCGTGCGCATCGCTTCGAGCGGGTCGAAGGCTTGGTGCTCGGGCTCATCCGACAGGCAGTACACGCTCTCCTTGGGCGACGACAGAATGCCGCCACCGTAGATGCGCCGGCCTTGCGGGGTGTCCACCAGGCCGAACTCGATGGTCATCCAGTACAGGCGCGCCAGGTACACGCGCTGTTCCTTGGTCGCGGCCAGGCCGAGCTTGCCGTAGGTGTGGGTGAATTCGGCGAACCAGGGGTTGGTCAGCAGCGGGCAGTGGCCGAAGATCTCGTGGAAAATATCCGGCTCTTGCAGGTAGTCCAGTTCTTCGCGGGTACGAATAAAGGTCGCCACCGGAAACTGCTTGCTGGCGAGTAATTCGAAGAAGGTCTGGAAGGGGATCAGTGCCGGCACGCGGGCGACTTGCCAGCCGGTGGTCTCGGCCAGCACCTGGTTGATTTCACCCAGTTGCGGAATGCGGTCCAGCGGCAGGCCGAGCTTGTCGATGCCGTCCAGGTATTCCTGGCAGGCGCGGCCCTCGATCACTTTCAACTGGCGCGTGATCAGGGTGTTCCACACCGCGTGTTCTTCCGGCGGGTAGTGGATAAAACCTTGCGCATCGGGCTCGCGGGCCACGTAGTGCGTTTGCTTCATACGGCTCTCCTGCTAGGCATTCGTTCTTGTTATGTCCTGCGATGAGCCTATTGATAACCCTTGAGGCGCCGGATTCCATCGGGCTGCGGCTTAATGCTGTAGGAAATGTTACCGTTTTTTGTAAAGTATTCGTTACGATAGTCCGTCTCATCCTTGTCTTGGGCTGTGAAATGCTCACGGGCTGTCACATAATCTTGACGACTATCTGCGCCCAGCGGCAAAAAGACGCGGCGCCTTCCCACCTTTCGGGCTTTTTCATGCGTATTAAAGTGCACTGCCAGAACCGCATCGGCATCCTGCGGGACATCCTCAACCTGTTGGTGGAGTACGGCGTCAACGTCGCGAAGGGCGAGGTCGGCGGCGAACATGGCAATGCGATTTACCTGTTTTGCCCCAACCTGGTGAACATGCAATTTCAGGCGCTGCGCCCGCAATTTGAAGCCATTGCCGGGGTGTTTGGCGTCAAGCGGGTAGGGCTGATGCCCAGCGAGCGTCGGCATATGGAGCTCAATGCGCTGCTTGGCGCCCTGGAATTTCCGGTGCTGTCGATCGACATGGGCGGCTCCATCGTTGCCGCCAACCGCGCGGCGGCGCAGTTGCTCGGGGTGCGCGTGGACGAGGTGCCGGGCATTCCACTGTCGCGCTACGCCGAAGACTTCGATCTGCCGGAACTGGTGCGGGCGAGCAAGTCGCGCATCAATGGCTTGCGGGTCAAGGTCAAGGGTGACGTATTCCTGGCGGACATCGCGCCGCTGCAATCCTCCGAACACGATGACAGCGAAGCCATGGCGGGGGCCGTGCTGACCCTGCACCGCGCCGACCGCGTCGGGGAACGCATCTACAACGTGCGCAAGCAGGAACTGCGTGGTTTCGACAGCATCTTCCAGAGCTCCAGGGTCATGGCGGCCGTGGTGCGCGAGGCGCGGCGCATGGCGCCTTTGGATGCGCCTCTATTAATAGAAGGCGAAACCGGCACCGGCAAAGAGCTGTTGGCCCGCGCTTGTCACCTGGCCAGCCCGCGTGGGCAGTCGCCATTGATGGCGCTCAATTGCGCAGGCTTGCCGGAGTCAATGGCCGAGACTGAGCTGTTTGGCTACGGGCCTGGTGCATTTGAAGGCGCGCGGGCCGAAGGCAAGCTGGGTCTGTTGGAGCTGACGGCAGGCGGTACGTTGTTTCTCGATGGCGTCGGCGAAATGAGCGCGCGTCTGCAGGTGAAATTGCTGCGTTTTCTGCAGGACGGATGCTTTCGCCGGGTGGGCAGTGATGAAGAGGTTTACCTGGATGTACGGGTGATCTGTGCGACGCAGGTGGACTTGTCTGAGCTTTGCGCCCGCGGCGAATTCCGCCAGGACCTTTATCACCGCCTCAATGTGCTGTCGCTGCATATCCCGCCGCTGCGCGAATGCCTGGATGGGTTGGCGCCGTTGGTTGAGCATTTCCTCGATCAAGCCAGCCGGCAGATCGGCTGCCCGCTGCGCAAGCTGGCACCGGCTGCGATGGATCGGCTCAGCCACTATCACTGGCCGGGCAATGTGCGCCAGCTGGAAAACGTGCTGTTTCAGGCGGTGTCGTTGTGCGAAGGCGGGACGGTCAAGGCTGAGCATATTCGCTTGCCGGATTACGGCGTGCGTCAGCCGCTTGGCGATTTCTCGTTGGAGGGCGGGTTGGAGCAGATCGTCGGCCGGTTCGAGAAGGCAGTGCTGGAGGCTTTATATGCCGAGCATTCCAGCAGCCGGCAACTGGGCAAACGCTTGGGCGTGTCGCACACCACCATCGCCAATAAGCTGCGTGATTACGAAATCCTCAAGGGCGACAAGTGAACGCATCCCCTGTGGGAGCTGGCAAGCCAGCTCCCACATTTGTTATTTGTCATCTTCAAGACCTGTGCTTGCCGCAGGCGGCAGTAGTCCGCCGTTTTTTCGACTCTCGTCCAGCCTCATAATCTCCGTGCCTCCCCGCAAACCCCCGTACTGCCTGGACTTTTCCTCGTTTTTAAAAGTTGGTTCGCAAATTGCTTAAGCCTCATCAGTACAGCGGTGGGCGGCAAGCGTCCGTCAGAAAGAGGATAGAGCGTGGACAAGTACCTTTATGTGGCAATGACCGGCGCCAGCCAGAATGCACTGGCGCAGAAGGCCCATGCCAACAATCTGGCGAACATCTCCACCAACGGTTTTCAGCGTGACCTGGAGCAGGCGCGTTCGATGCCGGTGTTTGGTGACAGCTTTCCGGCGCGCGCGTTTGCCATGACCGAGCGTCCGGGCACCGACTTCTCCCCGGGCGCCATGATCGAAACCGGTCGTGACCTCGATGTAGCGGTCAGCGGCGACGGTTGGATGGCCGTGCAAACCCCCGATGGCAGTGAAGCCTACGTGCGCAGCGCCAGCATGAATGTGGATGCGCTGGGCGTGCTGCGGGCCGGCAACGGCATGCCGATCATGGGCAACGGTGGCCCGATTGCGGTGCCGCCGCAGCAGAAAATCGAAGTGGGTGCCGACGGCACCATCAGCATCCGCGCCATGGGTGAAGGCCCGCGGGTCATGGCTGAAGTGGACCGCATCAAGCTGGTCCAGCCGGACCTCAAGAACATGACCAAGGGCCTGGACGGCACCATCCACACCAAGGATGGCCTGCCGGCCCAGGCGAACGCCAACGTCACGCTGACGTCGGGCTTCCTGCAGGCAAGCAACGTCAACGCCGTTGAAGAAATGACCGCGGTGCTGTCGCTTTCCAAGCAGTTCGAGCTGCACATCAAGATGATGAACAGCGCCAAGGAAGACGACCAGGCCATGACCCGCGTTCTGGCGATGAGCTGATTGGCGCGTTACTGACCGACTACTAATTTTGCAGCGCAGCGCCAACAAACAGGCGCACGAAGGAGAACAGCATGCTTCCGGCTCTATGGGTTGCCAAAACCGGTTTGTCCGCCCAGGACACCAACCTGACCACCATTTCCAACAACTTGGCGAACGTGTCGACCACGGGCTTTAAACGTGACCGCGCCGAGTTCCAGGATTTGCTCTATCAGATCAAGAAGCAGCCGGGCGCCCAATCGACCCAGGACAGCGAATTGCCGTCGGGCCTGCAACTGGGTACCGGTGTGCAGATCGTTGGCACGCAGAAGAACTTCAGCGCCGGTAACCTGCAGCAAACCGGTCAGCCATTGGACATGGCCATCAACGGGCGCGGCTTCTTCCAGATCCTGCAACCCGATGGCACCACGTCCTACACCCGTGACGGCACGTTCCACCTCGACTCCAATGGCCAGATCGTCACGGCCAACGGTTTCGCCCTGGAGCCGGCTGTTGTGGTTCCAGCGGACGCCAAGACCTTCACCGTCGGCAACGACGGCACTGTGTCGATCACCGTGGCCGGCAACCCGGCGTCGCAAGTGATCGGCAACCTGCAAACCGCCGACTTCATCAACCCGGCCGGCCTGCAAGCGATGGGTAACAACCTGTTCCTGGAAACCGCCTCCAGCGGCGCGCCGCAAATCGGCACCCCTGGCCTGAACGGTTTTGGCACCACGCTGCAAAGCACCCTGGAAACTTCCAACGTCAGCACGGTTGAGGAGATGGTCAACATGATCACCACTCAGCGCGCCTATGAGATGAACTCCAAGGTGATTTCCACCGCCGACCAGATGCTTTCGTTCGTAACGCAGAATCTGTAATCAAGTCTATGGGGCGCCATCGACGGCGCCTGCAACACCGTGAGGTAAGGGTCATGAATCGCTATGTTTCTGTTCTGGCATTGAGTGGGATCGCCGTGCTCGCGGGCTGTGTCGCCCCGACGCCAAAACCCAATGACCCGTACTACGCGCCGGTGTTGCCGCGCACGCCGTTGCCGGCGGCGGCCAACAATGGCTCGATCTACCAGGCCGGTTTCGAACAGAACCTGTACAGCGACCGCAAGGCGTTCCGCGTGGGTGACATCATCACCATCACCCTGAACGAGAAAACCCAGGCCAGCAAAAACGCCAACTCGCAGATCGGCAAGACCAGCAAGACCAGCATTGGTCTGACGTCGCTGTTCGGTGGCGTGCCTAACACCAACAACCCGCTGGGCAGTGGCGACCTGAGCCTGGACGCCGGCTACAGCGGCGACCGCGCCACCAACGGCAAAAGTGCGGCGGGGCAGGGCAACAGCCTGACCGGTTCGATCACCGTGACCGTCGCCGATGTATTGCCCAACGGCATCATCGCCGTACGCGGTGAAAAGTGGATGACCCTCAACACCGGCGACGAGCTGGTGCGCATTGCGGGCATGGTCCGCGCCGATGATATTTCCACCGACAACACCGTGCCGTCGACGCGGATTGCCGATGCGCGCATTACCTACTCGGGTACGGGTTCGTTTGCTGATGCGAGTCAGCCGGGCTGGTTCGACCGTTTCTTCCTTAGCCCGCTGTTCCCTTTCTAGGTGGCCACTTTGAAACTCAAACAGCTGATGGCTGCCGCGTTGTTGCTGGCCTTGAGCACAGGGGCCTTTGCTGAGCGGTTGAAAGACATCGCCAGTATTTCCGGCGTGCGCTCCAACCAACTGATCGGCTACGGCCTGGTGGTGGGGCTTAACGGCACGGGTGACCAGACCACCCAAACCCCGTTCACCCTGCAGACCTTCAACAACATGCTCTCGCAGTTCGGCATCAAGGTGCCCGCGGGCTCGGGCAACGTGCAGCTGAAAAACGTTGCGGCCGTGTCCATCAGTGCCGACTTGCCGGCGTTCGCCAAGCCGGGTCAGGTGGTGGACATCACCGTCTCGTCCATCGGTAACTCCAAAAGCCTGCGCGGCGGCACGTTGCTGATGACGCCGCTCAAGGGTATCGACGGCAATGTCTACGCCATCGCCCAGGGCAACCTGGTGGTCGGTGGTTTTGACGCCGAGGGCCGTGACGGTTCGAAGATCACCGTTAACGTGCCGTCTGCCGGACGAATTCCAGGTGGCGCCATGGTGGAACGCACCGTGCCCAGCGGCTTCAACCAGGGCAACAGCCTGACCTTGAACCTCAACCGTTCGGACTTCACCACCGCCAAGCGCGTGGTCGACAAGATCAACGACATGCTCGGCCCTGGCGTCGCCCAGGCCATTGACGGCGGCTCGATCCGCGTCACCGCGCCACTGGACCCAAGCCAGCGCGTCGATTACCTGTCGATCCTGGAAAACCTTGAGGTCGATCCAGGCCAGGCGGTGGCCAAGGTCATCATCAATTCGCGTACCGGCACGATCGTGATCGGTCAGAACGTCAAGGTATCGCCGGCGGCCGTGACCCACGGCAGCCTGACCGTGACCATCACCGAAGACCCGATCGTCAGTCAGCCTGGGCCCTTGTCCAATGGCCAGACGGCGGTGGTGCCGCGTTCGCGGGTGAATGCTCAGCAAGAAGCCAAGCCGATGTTCAAGTTCGGCCCCGGCACCACGCTGGACGAGATTGTCCGCGCGGTGAACCAGGTGGGCGCAGCCCCAGGCGACTTGATGGCGATCCTCGAAGCGCTGAAACAGGCCGGCGCCTTGCAAGCCGACCTGATAGTGATCTGAGCCATGGTCATGGATATGCGCCAGAGCGGGATCAGCAGCACGGCAGATTCGGGGTCTTACTCCGACCTGAACCGGCTTAACCAGCTCAAGGTCGGCGCCGACAAGAACAGCGAAGGCAACATGCGCAAAGTCGCGCAGGAGTTCGAGTCGCTGTTTCTCAGCGAGATGCTCAAGTCCATGCGCTCGGCCACGGAAGCGCTGGGCAAGGACAACCCGCTGAATACGCCGGCGGCCAAGCAATACCAGGAAATGTACGACCAGCAGTTGGCGGTTTCGATGTCTCGCGAAGGCGGTGGCATTGGCCTGGCCGACGTGCTGATGCGCCAGATGCAGAAGAACAAGCCGGTGGACGCCCAGGCGGCCACGTTGCAGGGCCCGGAGGCGGCGCAAGCGCCGGCGAAGAAGGTCGATGTGCCGACGGAAATCGCCGCAGGCACCCAGGCCGCAGGGCCGTTGGGCCGCTCCAACGGTCAGCGTCCGCTGTGGGCTTATCGCGTGGCCGTGCCTGAAGGCGCGAGTACGCACGCCAACGACATGGAGCTGATGAACCAGCGCCGTATCGCCTTGCCGAGCAAGCTGACTGACCGTCTGTTGGCCGGTATCGTGCCGAACGCGCCGGTCGCCATCGATGCCAAGAGCGCGCCGCTGCGTAACAGCGCCGCCGCCGACAACGTGGTCAACAGCAGCGCGCGCAGCATTGCCGTACCGAGCGGGCGCATGCAGGTGTATGGCCGCGCCATCGCCCAGCCACCGCTGGCGCCGGCGAAGAAAGCCTTCAGCTCGCAGGATGAATTTGTCGCCACCATGCTGCCGATGGCCAAGGCGGCCGCCGCGCGCATCGGTGTCGACCCCAAGTACCTGGTGGCCCAGGCCGCGCTGGAAACCGGTTGGGGCAAATCGGTGATGCGCGCCGAGGACGGCAGCAGCAGTCACAACCTGTTCGGCATCAAGGCCGGGCAGAGTTGGCAGGGCGGCCAGGCGCGTGCAATTACCAGCGAGTTTCGTGATGGGTCGATGGTCAAGGAAACGGCGCAGTTCCGTTCCTACAACTCCTATCAGGACAGCTTCCACGATCTGGTCACATTGCTGCAAAGCAATGATCGCTATAAAGAAGTTGTGAAATCAGCCGACAACCCGGAACAGTTTGTGCGCGAGTTGCAAAAAGCCGGATATGCAACCGACCCGGACTACGCCAGCAAGATTTCGCAGATCGCCAAAACGATGAACAGTTACCAGGATTACGCTGCCGCGGGCGCCTCCACTCATTTATAAGGTCTGAATCATGAGTTTGCTCAATATCGGGATGTCGGGGCTCAACGCCGCTCAAGGATCGTTGTCGGTCCTGAGTAACAACATTGCCAACGTCAACACCCCGGGATACTCGCGTCAGCAGACCACCCAGAACGCCAGCGCCAGCAATCAGTACGGTGGCGTGTACATCGGCAGCGGCACGACCCTGGCGGATGTGCGCCGCATCTATAACGATTTCTTGGGCGCCGCTTACCAGAGCAGCACGGCCCTCAACAGCGACGCCACCGCCTACGCGGGCCAGGCGGCTGCGATTGACAAGACCCTGTCTGACAAGTCCACCGGCATGTCTGCCGTGCTCAGCGCGTTTTTCGCGTCCCTGCAGACCGCGGCAGCGACCCCCAGCGACGTGTCCGCGCGCCAGCTGCTGGTGACCAGCGCCCAGACCTTGAGCGACCGCTTCAACGCGATCTCCACCCAACTGACCCAGCAAAAAGAAAGCATCAACAGTCAGCTGAGCACCATGAGTGATCAGGTCAATAAGCTGACCTCGTCGATTGCCTCGCTGAACACGCAAATTTCAACCGCCCAGGGCTCGTCGACCAGTGCGCCGGCCAACCTGCTGGATGCGCGTAACGAGGCAGTGCGTTCGCTCAACGAGCTGATCGGCGTAACGGCCACCGAGAAGAACGGCCAGTTCAGCATCACCACCGGCACCGGCCAGTCGCTGGTCGAAGGCGGTGTGGCCAACACGATTTCGGCGGTGCCGAGCAAAACCGACAACAGCCAGTACACCATTCAGCTCAACATGGGCGACACGCCGATGGACATCGGCAACGTGGTGTCCGGCGGCAGCATCGGCGGCCTGTTGCGTTATCGCAGTGATGCGCTGATGCCGGCCATCAATGACCTGGGCCGCATTGCCATTGCCACCGCTGACAGCGTCAACAGCCAGTTGGGCCAGGGCCTGGACCTGAACAGCGATTTCGGTTCTTCGTTGTTCAGCGACATCAACAGCGCCGCGGCCATCACCCAGCGTAGCCAGGCAGCCTCGGGCAACAGCGCAGGCTCGGGCAACCTGAATGTGACGATTGCCGACAGCAGCAAGCTCTCGACCTTCGACTACAAAGTCACCTTCACCAGCGGCAACCAGTACAACGTGGTGCGCTCCGACGGCAAAGCCATGGGCTCGTTCGACACCACCACCACGCCGCCGCCCGTGATCGACGGCTTCACCCTGGCACTGGATGGCAAGGGGCCGATGGCTGCCGGTGACAGCTTCAAGGTCAGCCCGACGGCGACCGGGGCCAGCAACATCAGTGTCGACCTCAAGGACCCGAACAAGCTCGCGTTCGCGGCGCCACTGGCCGGTAATTCCAGTACTACCAACACCGGCACCGGCACGTTCACACCACCGACATTGACGCTGCCGATCGATATCAATGGCGGCGCCGCCAGCGCGCAATTGCGCACCGGGATCGAAAACTCGATGCCAGTGAAGATGGTGTTTGGCAAGCCTGCGGCAGACGGCACCCAGTCCTACACAGTGAGCGATGCCCAGGGCAACTCGATCGGCACCGGCAGCATCATTCCGGGCCAGGGCAACAAGGTCTCTATCAGTGTGCCAATGCGTGATGCCAGCGGCACGTTGATTCCAGGCAAGAGCTTCAGTTTCGACACCACGGTGGCGGGCGCACCCGCCAACGGCGACAGCACGACTTTCTCGTTCAACAGCGGCGCCACCTCCGATGGCCGCAACGCTCAGCAATTGCTGGGTTTGCAGACCAAGGCGACGGTCGGCGCGGTAGATGGCAATGCGGGCGTGAGCCTGGTCAGCGCCAACAGCCGGCTGGTGTCCCAAGTCGGTTCCAAGGCTGCTCAGGCCAACACCGACAGCACCGCCACCGGCGCATTGCTGGCCGCGAACAAGGCGGCCAGCGACTCGGTGTCCCAGGTCAACCTGGATGAGGAGGCGGGCGACATGATCAAGTTCCAGCAGTACTACACCGCGTCGTCGCAGATCATCAAGGCCGCGCAAGAAACCTTCAGCACACTGATCAACGCCCTTTAAAGGAGTCTGGAACGATGCGTATCTCTACACAGCAGTATTTCGACACCAGCTCCGCCAAATATCAGGATAACTATTCGGGTGTGGTGAAGGCTCAGGACCAGGCCAGCTCCGGCGTGCGCGTGCAGACCGCTTCGGATGATCCGGTAGCCGCCGCGCAATTGCTGATGCTGCAACAGCAGAAAGACATGCTGGGCCAGTACAACGGCAACATCACCAGCCTGCAAAACTCGCTGACCAACGAGGAAAGCGTGTTGTCGAGCATCAACACGGCCATGCAAACCGCCAGCGGCCTGGCGTTGCAGGCGGGTAACCTCAAGCTCAGCAATGACGACCGCAAGGCTATCGCCGCTCAGGTCGGCGCGCTCGAAGACCAGGTGTTGGGCCTGCTCAACACCAAGGATTCCAGCGGCAACTACATGTTTTCCGGGGCCAAGACCGACACGCCGCCCTACAGCCGTAACAACGATGGCACCTACACCTACCAGGGTGATGAGACGCCGCTGAGCCTGCAAGTGTCGAGCAACTTGACGGTTGCCGCGGGCGATACCGGCAAGACGCTGCTGGAAAGCTCCGGCAACACCGGTCGCACTCAGGCGACGATTTTGCCGCCGGCGGTCAACGACGGCAAAATCGCGATTTCGGCGGGCCTGGTCACCTCGGGCACCGCTTACACGAAGAATTTTGCCGATGGCCAGCCGTACAAGCTGACCTTCTCCAGCAGTACCCAATACAGCGTGACCGACAAGGACGGCAACGACGTTACGTCCGAGATCTCCGGTAACGGCACATTTGATTCCACCAAGGAAGGCGCGTCCAGCGTCAACCTGCGCGGGGTCAAGTTCGACATCAGCCTGAACCTTGGGTCTGATGTGGCCTCGGGCGCGCCGTCTGACGCGCTGGTGGCGGGCAAGGCCTTTACGCTGGAGAGCAAGCCGGACACGTTCAGCAGTTCGCGTACAGCCAGTAATCCGTCTACGGCGCAGTTGACCGGTGGCCGGGTCACCGACCAGGCGGCCTACGCCAGCACCTTTCCGAACTCGGGCGCGGTGATCAAGTTCACCAGCGGCAATGACTATGAGGTGTACGCCCAGCCGTACTCGGCGAACAGCAAGTCAATTGCCACGGGCACCATGGCCACCGGCGCGACGTCGATCACGGCTGCCGGGGTGACCTTCGATGTGAGCGGTGCGCCGGGGGCGGGTGATCAGTTTTCGGTGAATGCCACCAGCAACAAGAACATGAACGCCCTGGACACGCTGGGCCAACTGCGCAAGGCGCTGGAAACCCCGGCCGATGGCGACCCGGTTGCCATGAACAATCTCAAGGACGTGATCAATACCTCCATCGGTAACCTGGCCAATGCTTCGGCGCAGATCGACCAGGTGCGTGGCTCGATTGGCGCGCGCCAGAACGCCCTGGATATCCAGAGCCAGGAAAACACCAGCCTGGGGCTGGCCAACACCTCCACCATGTCATCGCTGGCGAACGTCGACATGGGCCAGGCGGCCATTGACCTGACATTGCAGCAGACCATGCTGCAGGCTTCGCAGCTGGCGTTTGTGAAGATCTCCCAGTTGAGCCTGTTCAGCCGCATGTAACGGGCGAGCGTACAAGCGGCCCACCCTGGCAACAGGGTGGGCCGTTGTCGTTTCTGGGGCCGAGAATGTTGCAGGGTTTTGCACAAAGCGCACAAAATTGAGTGACCTGTGAGTCATAAAGCGCATCTTCACTGTATCGTGTGAAAAGGATAAGTCGTCGCAGGGTCTTTGCGCGGGGGCTTTCAGCGATATTTTTACGGGGTTATCCCCTTTATTGTCAGCGCTCCCGGCGTAGCCCGAGGGGTGTTATCCAGCTATTTAGTATTGGGAAGCCACAATGATTGGCATAAAAAGCATCGCCAGTTACGTGCCGGCAGACGGGGTCGATAACTACGCCCAGGGCGCCAAATTCGCCAAGGATGAGGACTTCATCATTGGCAAGATCGGTTCGGCGTTCCTGCCGCGCAAGGATGCTGCGCAGGAAACCTCCGACCTGTGCGTCGAGGCGGTCAACGCCTTGTTTGCCAACAACCCTGATTTGAAGCGCGAGTCCATCGACGCGCTGATCGTCGTGACCCAAAACGGCGATGAGGAAGGCTTGCCCCACACGGCCGCCATCGTCCAGGACAAACTGGGCCTGCCGACCCATGTGGCGGCGTTTGATATCTCGCTGGGTTGCTCGGGCTATGTCTACGGCATCTACGCGATGAAAGGCTTCATGGAAGCCACCGGCCTGAAAAACGGCCTGCTGATCACCGCCGACCCGTATTCGAAGATCGTTGACCCGGAAGACCGCAACACCACCATGCTCTTCGGCGATGCCGCCACTGCCACCTGGATGGGTGAAGATGCGCCGTGGTTGCTCGGCAAGTCGAAGTTCGGTACTGACGGTTCCGGTGCGCCGCATCTGAAGGTCAGCGATGGCGTGTTTTTCATGAATGGCCGCCAGGTGTTCAACTTTGCCCTGCTCAAAGTGCCGGCGCATCTGCATGAGCTGCTCAACGAATCGCAGCTCAAGGCTGACGAAATCGATGCCTTCTGCATTCACCAGGGCAGTGCGGCGATTGTCGACGCCGTGGCCCGGCGTTTTGAAGACGCCCCGGTGGAGAAATTCATCAAGGACATGGTCGAGACCGGCAATACCGTGTCTTCCAGCATTCCGCTGCTGCTTGAAAAGCACATGATGGACGGCGACTGGAAGCGTGTCGCGATCAGCGGATTTGGGGTTGGCTTGTCGTGGGGTTCGGCGATTCTCTATCGTCCGTGATGCCCTGATAGAGCTGCACACAAAAACGCCCAGGCTTGTAAAAGCCTGGGCGTTTTTTATTTGGCGCCAGAAAACCCAGCATTTGCGGGCGTTTGGGCTGTCGTAAATGCTTGAATTACAAAGGATGGCCCGTTGCTAGTAAAAAAAATCAAAAAAGTCCTCAAGCAACCTGCATTCACGACGATAACTATTACGAAGGTTCTCTAGGCCACACCCGGCGGTTGCCAGGGCCGGAAGCCGCAGTACACCACCCACGAGGATTTCGTCATGGCTTTAACAGTAAACACTAACCTTGCTTCGTTGAACGTTCAGAACAACCTGAACAAGGCTTCCGGCGCCCTGCAAACTTCCATGCAGCGTCTGTCCTCCGGCCTGCGTATCAACAGCGCCAAAGACGACGCGGCCGGCCTGCAAATCTCCAACCGTCTGACCAGCCAGATCAACGGCCTGGGCGTTGCAATCAAAAACGCCAACGACGGTAGCTCGATTGCTCAGACCGCTGAAGGCGCAATGCAGCAGTCCACCAACATCCTGCAAAGCATGCGTACCCTGGCTCTGCAATCCGCCAACGGCTCGCCAAGCGCTGAAGACCGTAAGTCGAACCAGGCTCAATACGCAGCGCTGACTGCTGAATTGACCCGTATCGCTACCACCACTACTTTCGGTGGCAAGAACCTGCTGGACGGTTCTTTCGGTACTACTTCGTTCCAGGTCGGCGCCAACGCCAACCAGACCATCGACATGAGCATCGGTAACGTTGCAGCCAACAACATTGGTTCGCAGCAGCTGAAAACTCAAGGCGTAGCGCCAAGTGCAACCGGCGTTGCCGGCGGCGCAATCACCGTTACCGGTGGCGGCCAGTCGACCAACCTGACCATCGCTGCCGGCGCTTCCGCCAAGCAGATCGCTGCTCAAATGAACGGCGCTGTCGGCGGCCTGGCTGCTACTGCCAGCACTGTTGCCCAGTTCTCCGTTGACTCCACTGCCATTGCTGCTGCCAGCCCTGCCAGCGCCAACTTCACCCTGAAAGTCGGCAGCGGTACCGCTGTCCAGTTCACTGGCGTGACCAGCACTTCGGACCTGGCTGACCAGCTGAAGTCCAACGCTGCCAAACTGGGCATCACCGTTAACTACGATTCGACCACCAACGCTCTGTCGGTCAAGTCCGATACCGGTGAGAACCTGACCTTCAACGCTGGCGATGCCGGTGCTGTTGCAGGTGTCAAGGTCGCTACTCAGGACGGCAGCGGTGCATTCGGCACAGCCGTTGCACTGGACGCTGGCCCGATCGTCGCTACTGGCGCAGTGTCGCTGAACTCCTCCAGCAGCTACTCGCTGAGCGGCGCCGGTGTGACCGGTCTGTTCGCAGCTACTGGTACTGCTGCCAACTCCACCAAAACCACCGTCAACAACACTGACATCACCACTGCTGCCAACGCACAGAACTCGATCGACGTGATCACCCAGGCGATCTCGGACATCGACTCCCAGCGTGCCGGTCTCGGTGCTGTACAAAACCGTTTCGACAACACCGTTGCCAACCTGCAGAGCATCTCGGACAACTCCAGCGCCGCTCGCGGTCAGATTCAGGACGTTGACTACGCTGCAGAAACTGCTCAGCTGACCAAGCAACAAACCCTGCAACAGGCTTCCACTGCGATCCTGTCCCAGGCCAACCAACTGCCTTCCGCTGTGCTGAAGCTGCTTCAGTAATAGCCATCGGTAGATGAATGACGGAAGGGCGCGTTTACGTGCCCTTTTGTCTTTTGCGTGATGAGGAGATTGGGCATGGACATGAGCGTGAAGTTGAACCTGTCTTATCCGGCAGTGGCGCCACAGAGCGCTCCTGCTCCCGTGAACAACGACCCGCAGAAAACCAAGGTTGATCCTTTGGCTGCGACGGTCCAACCCAAGCAGGACTCGAAGCCGTCCGACCTTGAACAGGCGGTCACGGATATTCGCAAATTCGTCCAGGCTGCCCAGCGCAACCTGGACTTTTCCATTGATGACTCCACCCATCAAGTAGTCGTCAAGGTCATAGCGACCGAAAGCGGCGAGGTCATTCGTCAGATCCCATCGGAAACGGCATTGAAACTCGCACAAAGCCTTCATGACGCCAGCAGCGTATTGTTTGACGCCAAAGTCTGAGCTGGCATGAATTTTGTTGCTGTAGCTGCTTTAGGCGTCGTCCGTCAATAAAGCGCCAGCCCCGGATCAGGAGAAGAATCATGGGTGATATATCAGTTAGCGGCCCCGTTACGGGCATTGATACCCAGCAGATCGTGACGGCATTGGTGAACGCGGAACAGGCGCCGAAGCAATCGCAGATCAACAAGCAGACGCAAACGTCGACTGCCCAGCTGTCCTCGATCGGCAAGATTCAAGCCGCGCTGGATGCCTTCCGTGGTGCCATGGACAACATGACCAAGGACGCCAGTATCGGCGGCCTGACGGCGACGACGTCGGATGCCAACGTGTCCACCGTGACCTTGGGTGCCGGTGCGTCTGCGGGCAGTTATCAGCTGATCGTCAACCAGTTGGCGACCGCCTCGAAGGTTGCTACTCAGAATTATTCAACCGGCGCGAAAACCGTCGTCAATACCGGCACCACCGCGACGACCCTGGAAATTTCCCAGTCTGGTCAGAGTTACGGGGTCAGTGTTCCGCCAGGCGCGACGCTGCAACAAGTGCGTGACTCGATCAACGCGCAATACAGCAGTGTTGGCCTGAGTGCCAACATCCTGACTGACGCCACCGGTTCTCGCCTGGTCATGACCTCGACCAATACCGGCGCCGGCACGGACATTACCCTGGGGGGTAACTCCGGCCTGGAAGCGGGTTCGTCGGTTGTGGGTGATCCACCGCAAAACGCTAAATACACCATTGACGGCACGGCTCAGGAATCCAAGAGCAATACCCTGACCGAGGCGATCAGTGGTGTGAGCATCAAGTTGACGGCGGTGTCGCCTCTGCCTGCCGGGGTTACAGGGACGCTCCCTGACGGCGTTACGCGCGTGTCATCGACCATCACGGTCACCCGCAGCAACGACACCCTCAAAAGTTCGGTGAAGGGTTTTGTCGACACCTACAACGCGTTGATGACGGCCATGAACACCGAGACCGCGGTCACCACCAACGCGGACGGTTCCACCACGCGCGCTGCGCTGACAGGCGATGCCACCATGCGCTCCCTGCAGACCGCGTTGCGTAGCGAGCTGAACGCAATGACGGGCACGGGCACGTTGAAGTCCTTGGCGCAATTTGGCGTGAACACGGACTCCGGCACCGGCAAGTTGAGTATCGACGATAAGGTGTTCGGTGCAGCGATTGCCACCAACCCCACCGACATCGGCGGCATTTTCAACGGTGACAATGGCTTGCTGGCGCGCATGAAAAGCGCGACCGACAGCTATGCACTGAGCAACACCGGCGTGCTGGCCACGCGTTCGTCGACGCTGTCGGACGATCTCAAGGACCTGCAGAACCAGCAGGACACCCTAACCGCGCGTATGGCCGCCCTGAAGACCAGCCTGACCGCCAAGTACACGACGATGAACAACCTGGTGGCCCAGCTCACCAGCCAGCGTTCCAGTGTCATGAGCACGCTCAACGCGCTGAACAAGACGTCTTCGGACAGTTGATCCCGATGAAGCCGCCCGCTGGTGATTACCGCCATCGGGCGCCGCCTTCAGCCGACTTGCGGTTAAAGTTTTTTGCGACCCAGTCGACATATTAGTCAGAGCCCATCCTATTTAGCTGTTGCCTGTCACGAGGTAGAAACATGAATCCCATGAGAGCCCTTCGCCAATACCAGAAGGTCAATTCCCATGCCCAGATCTCCGAAGCCAGCCCGCACCGTCTGGTCCAGATGCTGATGGAAGGCGCGTTGGATCGCATGGCTCAGGCCAAAGGCGCCATGGCTCGTGGTGATATCGCGCAAAAAGGTTTGCTGCTGGGCAAGGCGATCGACATCCTGATCGGCTTGCGTGATGGCCTTAATCCGGAAAAAACCGATGATCCGGCCGCGTTGCAGCAGTTGGACAATCTGTATGCCTACATGACCACGCGCCTGCTGGAAGCCAACAGCAAGAGCGATGTCGCCATGATCGACGAAGTAGCCGGCCTGATGATTACGCTCAAGGAAGGCTGGGACGGTATTGCAACACTGTAGGCCTGTTGGCCTGAGGATGATGTCATGAGCCACGCCCTGCAACGGATTGACGAGACCCGCGAAGCTTTGGTTGACGCATTGGCCCACCGTAACTGGGACGCTATCGGCGAACTGGATATGGGGTGTCGTGCGGTGATCGATGAGGCACTCAACAATGCGCCGGTGGACGAGGATGCCCTGCGGGAAAAGCTGCAAAGCTTGCTGGCGGTGTATCAGCAGTTGCTTGAAGTGACGACTGGCGAACGCCAGGCGATTTTCGAAGAGATGTCGCAGATCAACCGAGCGGAAAGCGCGTCAAAGGTTTACCATCTGTTCGGCTGAATGGGCTCAGTTAATCCGAACGGCGCGTCATATATTTGACTGTGCCAGCATTTTTGACTTAACTAGTGCTGTTTTCAGATTTCAGACGTCTAGTAGGGTAAGAAATCTTACAAACGTCTAGATTGCCCTCACTCTGGGGCAGAGCGTTTTACTAGGGAAGTTGCTATTGCATGTGGCGTGAAACCAAAATTCTGCTGATTGATGACGATAGCGTCCGCCGCCGCGATTTAGCGGTAATTTTGAATTTTCTTGGTGAAGAAAATTTGCCCTGCGGTAGCCATGACTGGCAGCAGGCGGTCAGCTCTTTGTCGTCGAGCCGTGAAGTCATCTGTGTGTTGATCGGGACGGTCAACGCTCCTGGCGCAGTTCTGGGCTTGTTAAAGACACTGTCTACCTGGGATGAGTTCCTTCCGGTGTTGCTGATGGGCGATATTTCTTCCGTGGACCTTCCGGAAGACCAGCGCCGCCGCGTGCTTTCCACCCTGGAAATGCCGCCCAGCTACAGCAAATTGCTCGACTCCCTGCACCGTGCCCAGGTCTACCGCGAGATGTATGACCAGGCCCGCGAGCGCGGTCGTCATCGCGAACCCAACCTGTTTCGCAGCCTCGTCGGCACCAGCCGTGCGATCCAGCACGTGCGCCAGATGATGCAGCAAGTGGCCGATACCGACGCCAGCGTATTGATCCTCGGCGAGTCCGGTACCGGCAAGGAAGTGGTCGCACGCAACCTGCACTATCACTCCAAGCGCCGCGACGGGCCGTTCGTGCCGGTCAACTGCGGGGCGATCCCGGCAGAGTTGCTCGAAAGCGAACTGTTCGGCCACGAAAAGGGCGCCTTTACCGGGGCGATCACTAGCCGTGCCGGGCGTTTCGAACTGGCCAATGGCGGCACCCTGTTTCTGGACGAAATCGGCGACATGCCGCTGCCGATGCAGGTCAAGCTGTTGCGCGTGTTGCAGGAGCGCACCTTCGAGCGCGTGGGCAGCAACAAGACCCAGAGCGTCGATGTGCGCATCATCGCGGCCACGCACAAAAACCTCGAAAGCATGATCGAGGTCGGCAGCTTCCGCGAAGACCTCTACTACCGCCTCAACGTATTCCCTATCGAGATGGCCCCGCTGCGTGAGCGCGTGGAAGACATCCCGCTGCTGATGAACGAACTGATCTCGCGCATGGAACACGAAAAGCGCGGCTCGATTCGCTTCAACTCCGCCGCGATCATGTCGCTGTGCCGTCACGGCTGGCCGGGCAACGTCCGTGAGCTGGCCAACCTGGTCGAGCGCATGGCCATCATGCACCCGTACGGTGTGATCGGCGTGGTCGAGCTGCCGAAGAAATTCCGCTACGTCGACGACGAAGACGAGCAGCTGGTAGACAGCCTGCGCAGTGACCTGGAAGAGCGCGTGGCCATCAACGGCCATACGCCGGACTTCGGTTCCACCGCCATGCTGCCGCCCGAAGGCCTGGACTTGAAGGACTACCTCGGTAGCCTCGAACAAGGCCTGATCCAGCAGGCGCTGGACGATGCCAATGGCATTGTCGCGCGCGCGGCCGAGCGCCTGCGCATCCGTCGCACCACCTTGGTGGAGAAGATGCGCAAGTACGGCATGAGCCGTCGCGAAGGTGACGAACAGGCGGATGATTGACGCCTGTTTTTTAACTGACTGATAGATAGGTCTATTTTTTTCGGCACGGGTATTGCTACAGCCCTCGCAACGTTCCGTTTAACTGACGGTCAGCCAGCGAGAGAGCATGATGCCCCACGCCGCCAAACTTTCTTCAGCCCCTGCTATTCCTGGGCTGGTTCCGTGCGCAGAGCCGCTGACCCGGCAGGGTCTTGAACAGGCGTTCTCGCAGTTCAACCAGATGTCGAGCCAACTGACCGACTCCTACAGTCTGCTGGAAGCGCGGGTTTCCGAGCTTAAAGGCGAACTGGCAGTGGTCAGCGCCCAGCGCATGCAGGAGTTGGCCGAGAAAGAGCGTCTGGCCAACCGTCTGCAAAACCTCCTCGACCTGTTGCCTGGCGGCGTAATCGTCATCGATGAAATGGGCCGTGTCCGCGAAGCCAACCCGGCCGCGCGTGACTTGCTGGGCGAGCCGCTGGAAGGCGAGCTGTGGCGCCAGGTGATTACACGCTGCTTTGCGCCGCGCGAAGACGATGGCCATGAAATCTCCCTCAAAGACGGTCGGCGTCTGTCCATCGCCACCCGTTCCCTGGACGCCGAGCCCGGCCAGCTGGTGCTGCTTAACGACCTGACTGAAACCCGTCACTTGCAAGACCAGTTGGCGCGCCATGAGCGTTTGTCGTCGCTGGGGCGGATGGTCGCTTCGTTGGCGCATCAGATCCGCACGCCGTTGTCGGCCGCGTTGATCTACGCCAGTCATTTGACTGATGAGCAATTGCCGGCCGCCACCCACCAGCGATTTGCCGGTCGCCTCAAGGAACGCCTGCATGAATTGGAGCACCAGGTGCGCGACATGCTGGTGTTTGCCCGCGGCGAATTGCCGCTGACCGACCGCGTCACGCCATCCGCGCTGATGCAGTCGCTGCAAGCGGCAGCCGCCACGCATATCCGGGACGTCAATGTGCGCTGGCAGTGCGACAGCCACTTGGGCGAGTTGCTGTGCAACCGTGACACCCTGGTCGGCGCCTTGCTCAACCTGATCGAAAACGCCACCCAGGCCAGCGGCCCGGGTGCGCGGCTCAAAGTGCACCTCTACACCCGCGACCAAACCCTGCGCCTGTGCATCAGCGACAGCGGCAGCGGCATCGACCCGGTCGTGCTGCAACGCCTGGGCGAACCGTTTTTTACCACCAAGACCAACGGCACGGGCCTGGGCCTGACCGTGGTCAAGGCAGTGGCGCGTGCACATCAGGGAGAATTGCAGCTGCACTCCCGGTTGGGGCGTGGCACCTGTGCATTGATGACCTTGCCGCTGTTTTCCAGCGCGGCAAGCGCGGAGTAAAAGGACTATGGCTATCAAGGTTTTATTGGTCGAAGACGATCGCGCCCTGCGTGAAGCATTGGCTGACACGCTGCTGTTGGCGGGCCATGACTACCGGGCGGTCGGTTCTGCCGAGGATGCCTTGGAGGCCGTTGAGCAAGAGTCCTTCAGCCTGGTGGTCAGTGACGTAAACATGCCTGGCATGGACGGCCACCAGTTGCTCGGCCTGTTGCGCGCGTGCCAGCCGCAACTGCCGGTGTTGCTGATGACAGCCCATGGCGCCGTCGAGCGGGCGGTGGACGCGATGCGCCAGGGGGCGGCGGATTACCTGGTCAAACCCTTCGAGCCCAAGGCACTGATCGAACTGGTCGCCCGGCATGCGCTGGGCGTGGTGTCGAATGCCGAGGGTGAAGGCCCGATTGCCTTCGAGCCGGCCAGCGCGCAGTTGCTGGAACTGGCAGCCCGGGTGGCGCGCAGCGATTCAACCGTGTTGATCTCTGGCGAGTCCGGCACCGGTAAAGAGGTGTTGGCGCGTTACATTCACCAGCAGTCGGGCCGCGCCAAACAACCGTTTATTGCGATCAACTGCGCGGCGATTCCCGACAACATGCTCGAAGCCACGCTGTTCGGCCATGAAAAGGGCTCGTTCACCGGCGCCATTGCCGCGCAGGCTGGTAAGTTTGAACAGGCCGACGGCGGCACCATCCTGCTCGACGAAATTTCGGAAATGCCCCTGGGCCTGCAAGCCAAGCTGCTGCGGGTGCTGCAGGAGCGCGAAGTGGAGCGTGTCGGTGCGCGCAAGCCCATCCAGCTGGACATCCGCGTGGTCGCCACCACCAACCGCGACCTGGCGGGCGAAGTGGCGGCGGGGCGCTTTCGTGAAGACTTGTTCTACCGGCTCTCGGTGTTCCCGCTGGCCTGGCGCCCGCTGCGTGAGCGCCCGGCGGACATCATTCCGCTGGCCGAGCGCCTGTTGAACAACCACGTCAAAAAAATGAAGCATGCCCAGGCGCGGCTGTCGGCCGAGGCCCAGGCCTGCCTGATCAGCTACCCATGGCCCGGCAATGTGCGGGAACTGGACAATGCCATCCAGCGCGCGCTGATTTTGCAGCAGGGCGGGTTGATCCAGCCGCAGGACTTCTGCCTGGCCATGGGTAGTGGCGCGGCGCCGTTGCCGAGCCTGGCGCCGGCACCGGTGGTCGTGGCCGACGCCGAGTCTGGCGGCGCCTTGGGCGACGACCTGCGTCGCCGCGAATTCCAGATGATCATCGACACCCTGCGTGCCGAGCGCGGCCGCCGCAAGGAAGCCGCCGAGCGCCTGGGCATCAGCCCGCGCACCTTGCGCTACAAGCTGGCGCAGATGCGCGACGCGGGGATGGATGTCGAAGCCTACCTGTTCGCGACCTGACAAATCGCCGTCTTGGAAATACTCAGGCTGACAGGGTTTGTCGCCTTTTCTTACGAATAGCCACGGAGCTGGCACCCTTGTTGCTACCACCCCTAGTAACCGCTGCGTAGTGTCAAAAAATTGCGGGTCGTCGGAGAGAGAAGGTCATGAGCCAGGGTATTGAGTTCAATCGGTTGATGTTGGATATGCGCTCCATGCAAATGGATGCCATGGCTCAACCGAAATCCGTCGCGCCTGCGCCGGAATTGGGCCAAAGCAGTTTTGCCGACATGCTCGGTCAGGCAATCAACAAAGTCAGTGATACCCAGCAAGCCTCTAATCAGTTGGCTACCGCCTTCGAGATCGGCAAAAGCGGCGTGGACCTCACCGATGTGATGGTCGCTTCGCAAAAGGCCAGCGTTTCCTTTCAGGCCTTGACCCAAGTGCGTAACAAGTTGGTTCAGGCTTATCAAGACATCATGCAGATGCCGGTTTAAGGACGAGATTTAAGTCATGGCAGAAGCAGTCGTGGACAACGTACCCGCCAAGGCAGACGGCAAGCCGCCGCTGTTTGGCCTGTCGTTCCTGGAAAACCTTTCCGAAATGACCATGTTGCGTCAGGTGGGCCTGATGGTCGGCCTGGCTGCCAGCGTGGCGATTGGTTTTGCCGTGGTGCTGTGGTCGCAGCAACCTGATTACCGCCCGCTGTACGGCAGCCTGGCCGGGATGGATTCCAAGCAGATCATGGAAACCCTGGCCGCCGCCGACATCGCCTACACCGTGGAGCCCAATTCCGGGGCCTTGCTGGTCAAGGCCGATGACGTGGCGCGTGCGCGCATTAAGCTGGCGGCCGCCGGCGTCACGCCGTCCGACAGCAATATCGGTTTTGAAATTCTCGACAAGGACCAGGGCCTGGGCACCAGCCAGTTCATGGAGGCCACACGCTACCGCCGTGGCCTGGAAGGCGAACTGGCACGCACCATCTCAAGCTTGAATAACGTCAAGGGCGCCCGCGTGCACCTGGCGATTCCGAAAAGCTCGGTGTTCGTGCGCGACGAGCGCAAGCCAAGCGCCTCGGTATTGGTCGAACTGTTTTCCGGCCGCTCCCTGGAGCCTGGCCAGGTCCTGGCGATCATCAACCTGGTGGCCACCAGCGTTCCTGAATTGAGCAAGTCGCAAATCACCGTGGTGGACCAGAAGGGCAACCTGCTGTCCGACCAGGCCGAGAACTCCGCGCTGACCCAGGCCGGCAAGCAGTTCGACTACAGCCGTCGCATGGAAAGCATGCTCACTCAGCGTGTGCACAACATTCTGCAGCCGGTGCTGGGCAACGACCGCTATAAAGCTGAAGTGTCTGCCGACGTGGACTTCAGTGCGGTCGAATCGACCTCCGAGCAGTTCAACCCGGACCAGCCGGCGCTGCGCAGCGAGCAATCGACCAGCGAACAACGCACCGCCAGCAATGGCCCGCAAGGTGTGCCGGGTGCCCTGAGCAACCAGCCACCGGCCCCGGCCACTGCACCGCAAACCACCGGTGGCGCTGCCGCGACGGCGGGTGCGATTCAGCCTGGTCAGCCACTGTTGGACGCCAACGGCCAGCAGATCATGGACCCGGCCACCGGCCAGCCGATGCTCGCACCGTACCCGGCGGACAAGCGTAACCAGTCCACCAAGAACTTCGAGCTCGACCGTTCCATCAGCCACACCAAGCAGCAGCAGGGCAAAATCAATCGCCTGTCGGTGTCGGTGGTGGTCGATGATCAGGTCAAGGTCAATGCCGCTGACGGCGCCGTCACCCGTGCGCCTTGGAGCGCCGACGAATTGGCGCGCTTCACCCGTCTGGTGCAGGACGCCGTCGGTTTCGACGCCAGCCGTGGCGACAGCGTCAGCGTGATCAATATGCCGTTCTCCGCCGAGCGCGGCGAAGTGATCGCCGACCCGGCGTTCTACACGCAGCCGTGGTTCTGGGACATCGTCAAGCAAGTGCTGGGTGTGTTGTTCATCCTGGTGCTGGTGTTCGGCGTGCTGCGCCCCGTGCTCAACAACATCACCGGCCATGGCAAGAAGCAGCTGGCATTGGCTGGCAGTGACGTCGAGTTGGGTGGCATGGGCGGCCTGGACGGCGAACTGGCCAACGACCGCGTCAGCCTCGGTGGCCCGCAAAGCATCCTGTTGCCAAGCCCGAGCGAAGGCTATGACGCTCAGTTGAACGCAATCAAGAGTCTGGTAGCAGAAGACCCGGGCCGTGTGGCTCAGGTCGTGAAAGAGTGGATTAACGCAGATGAATGATCGAGCCGCTGTTGCCAAGCTCACCAAAGTCGACAAAGCCGCCGTGTTGCTGCTGTCTTTGGGTGAAACCGACGCCGCACAAGTGCTGCGCCACATGGGCCCCAAAGAGGTTCAGCGCGTAGGCGTGGCCATGGCGCAAATGCGCAATGTGCACCGTGAGCAAGTCGAGCAGGTGATGAGCGAGTTCGTCGAGATCGTCGGCGACCAGACCAGCCTGGGCGTCGGCTCCGACAGCTACATCCGCAAGATGCTCACCTCGGCGCTGGGCGAAGACAAGGCCAACGGCCTGATCGACCGCATCCTGCTGGGCGGCAACACCAGTGGCCTGGACAGCCTGAAATGGATGGAGCCGCGCGCCGTTGCCGACGTGATCCGCTACGAGCACCCGCAGATCCAGGCCATCGTCGTCGCCTACCTGGACCCGGACCAGGCCGGTGAAGTGCTTGGCCACTTCGACCATAAAGTGCGCCTGGACATCATCCTGCGCGTGTCGTCGCTGAACACCGTGCAGCCAGCGGCATTGAAAGAACTCAACACGATTCTCGAGAAGCAGTTCTCGGGCAACTCGAATGCCTCGCGTACCACCCTGGGTGGCATCAAGCGCGCGGCCGATATCATGAACTTCCTCGACAGCTCGGTCGAAGGTCAGTTGATGGACTCGATCCGCGAGATCGACGACACCCTGTCCGGCCAGATCGAAGACCTCATGTTCGTGTTCAACAACCTCTCCGATGTCGATGACCGTGGCATCCAGGCGTTGCTGCGCGAAGTGTCTTCGGACGTGCTGGTGCTGGCCCTCAAGGGCTCGGACGAAAACGTCAAAGAGAAGATCTTCAAGAACATGTCCAAGCGTGCCTCCGAGCTGTTGCGTGACGACCTGGAAGCCAAAGGTCCGGTGCGTGTCAGCGACGTGGAAACCGCCCAGAAGGAAATCCTCACCATTGCCCGCCGTATGGCCGAAGCCGGAGAAATCGTTCTCGGCGGGAAGGGCGGCGAAGAAATGATCTAAGGCGCTGCCCATGTCGAACAAAGATGAGACGCCCAGCGATCTGATTCGCGCGCGGGATGTCGGCGGGTTCGATATCTGGTCGTTGCCCAGTTTCGATCCGCATGTGCCGGAACCTGAACCGGAGCCGGTGATTGAAACGCCGGCCGAAATGGAAGAAGTGCCGCTCGATGAAGTCCAGCCACTGACCCTTGAAGAATTGGAAGCCATCCGCCAGGAGGCCTACAACGAGGGTTTCGCGGCGGGTGAAAAAGACGGTTTTCGCAGCACCACCCTCAAAGTTCGCCAAGAGGCCGAGGAGGCGCTGAGCGTCAAGCTGGCCAGCCTTGAGCGCTTGATGGGCAACCTGTTCGACCCGATCGCCGAACAGGATTCGCAGCTGGAAAAATCCATGGTCGGGCTGGTCGAGCACATCGCGCGCCAAGTGATCCAGCGCGAGCTGGTGCTCGATTCCAGCCACATCGAAAGCGTGATGCGCGAAGCCCTCAAGCTGCTGCCATTGGGCGTCGGCAATGTGCGGCTGTACATCAACCCGCAGGATTTCGAACAGGTCAAAGCCCTGCGCGAGCGCCATGAAGAAACCTGGCGCATCGTCGAGGACGCGGCGCTGCTGCCCGGTGGCTGCCGCGTCGAAACCGAGCACAGCCGCATCGATGCCACGGTGGAAACCCGCATCAGCCAGATCATGGCGAAAATGTTCGATCAATTGCATGAACAGTCCCTGCACCCGGCCGAGCCTGATATGAGCGTGGACCTGGACGCCGCCGATGCGCCTTGAACGCACCAGCTTCGCCAAGCGCCTGAGCGGCTACGCCGAGGCCACTGAGTTGCCCGGCCAGCCGATCCTCGAAGGGCGCCTGCTGCGCATGGTCGGCCTGACCCTCGAAGCCGAAGGCCTGCGTGCCGCCATGGGCAGCCGCTGCCTGGTGATCAACGACGACAGCTACCACCCGGTGCAGGTCGAAGCCGAAGTGATGGGCTTTTCCGGCAGCAAGATTTTCCTGATGCCGGTCGGCAGCCTGGCGGGCATCGCCCCCGGTGCGCGCGTGGTGCCACTGGCCGATACCGGCCGCCTGCCGATGGGCATGAGCATGCTCGGCCGCGTGCTCGACGGCGCCGGTCGCGCGTTGGACGGCAAGGGCGGCATGAAGGCCGAAGACTGGGTGCCGATGGACGGCCCGACCATTAACCCGCTCAACCGCAACCCGATCAGCGTGCCGCTGGACGTGGGCATTCGCAGCATCAACGGTTTATTGACGGTCGGCCGCGGCCAGCGTCTGGGCCTGTTTGCCGGTACCGGCGTGGGTAAGTCGGTGTTGCTCGGCATGATGACGCGCTTTACCGAGGCCGACATCATCGTGGTCGGGCTGATCGGTGAGCGGGGCCGTGAAGTAAAGGAATTCATCGAGCACAGCCTCGGTGAAGAAGGCCTCAAGCGTTCGGTGGTCGTCGCATCCCCGGCCGATGATGCGCCGCTGATGCGTTTGCGCGCGGCCATGTACTGCACGCGCATCGCCGAATATTTTCGCGACAAGGGCAAGAACGTCCTGTTGCTGATGGACTCGCTCACGCGTTTCGCCCAGGCCCAGCGGGAAATCGCCCTGGCCATCGGCGAACCGCCGGCCACCAAAGGCTACCCGCCTTCAGTGTTCGCCAAGCTGCCCAAGCTGGTTGAGCGTGCCGGTAATGCCGAGGCCGGCGGCGGTTCGATCACGGCGTTCTACACCGTGCTGTCCGAAGGCGATGACCAGCAAGACCCGATTGCCGACTCGGCGCGTGGCGTGCTCGACGGCCACATCGTGCTGTCGCGGCGTTTGGCCGAAGAAGGGCACTACCCGGCCATCGATATCGAAGCGTCGATCAGCCGGGTGATGCCGGCGGTGGTCACGCCGGAGCACATGGCCCGCGCCCAGCATTTCAAGCAACTGTGGTCGCGCTATCAGCAGAGCCGCGACTTGATCAGCGTGGGTGCCTACGTGGCCGGCGGTGATCGCGAAACCGACCTGGCGATTGCCCTGCAACCGCAGTTGGTGACCTACCTGCGCCAGGGCCTCAACGACAAGATCAGCATGGGCGAAAGCGAAGCGCATCTGGGTTCGATCTTCGCCCCGGCGCCAGGCGGTTAAGCCATGGCCAGCACCCGTTCCTCGCGCCTGGCCCCAGTGGTAGACATGGCGGAGAAGGCCGAAAAAACCGCCGCGCAACGCCTGGGCTACTTTCAGGGGCAGGTGCGCCTGGCGGAAAGCAAGCTCGGCGACCTGGAGCGCTTTCGCGGCGAATACCAGCAGCAATGGATCGAGCGCGGCAGCAAGGGGGTTTCCGGCCAATGGCTGATGGGCTACCAGGGCTTCCTCAATCAGCTGGAAACCGCCGTAGGCCAACAGCGCCAGAGCCTGGCCTGGCACCAGAACAACCTCGATAAAGCCCGCGAGGCATGGCAGGCGGCGTTCGCTCGGGTCGAAGGTTTGCGCAAACTGGTGCAGCGCTACATCGACGAAGCGCGGGCGCTTGAAGACAAGCGCGAGCAGAAGCTGCTCGACGAGCTGTCACAGCGACTTCCCCGCCAATCACAGTACTAACGGCCGCCACCGGCCCACTGTGGGAGCAGGGCTTGCCCGCGATGCAGGTACCGAGGTGGGTCATGCTATCGCGGGCAAGCCAGCCCCCCACATTTGATTTGCTGTGTTGCCCATACCTCGATCACCTGCTAAACCTTGTTGCACATTGCCAATGACAAGGAAGCAGTCGCATGTCAGTCGTGTCAGAAGTATCCCTGGATGGGAAAAAATTGACGATTACCGTCAAAGGGCGATTCGATTTCGGTAGCCATCAAGCCTTTCGTGACGCCTACGAGCGGTTCTACAAGGTGCCCGAGGTCTACGTGGTGGACCTCAAAGACACCACCTACATGGACAGCTCGGCCCTGGGCATGTTGCTGTTGTTGCGTGACCATGCCGGTGGCGACAATGCCGAAGTCCAGGTGATCAACAGCAACTCCGATGTGCGCAAGATCCTCGCCATTTCCAACTTTGACAAACTGTTCGATCTCAGTTGAGCAGCCTGGCCCCGGTCCTTGAACCGCTGACGATCCTGATCGCCGAAGACAGCGCCGCCGATTTGCTGTTGCTGTCGACCATCATTCGGCGTCAGGGGCACCAAGTACTCACCGCCACCAACGGCGCGCAAGCGGTTGAGGTGTTTACCCGCGAGCGCCCGCAACTGGTGTTGATGGACGCGCTGATGCCGGTGATGGACGGCTTTGAAGCCGCGCGGCGCATCAAGCAGCTCGCCGGTGAGGCGCTGGTTCCGATCATCTTCCTGACCTCGCTGCGCGAAAGCGAGGCGCTGGCCCAGTGCCTGGACGCGGGCGGCGATGACTTCCTGCCCAAGCCCTACAACCAGTTGATCCTGGCAGCGAAAATCAACGCCATGGACCGCCTGCGCCGGCTGCAGGCAACGGTCTTGCAGCAGCGTGACCTGATCGCCAGGCACCACGACTACCTGCTGCACGAGCAGCGCGCGGCCAAGGCGGTGTTCGATAAGGTGGCGCATTCGGGCTGTATCAATGCGGCGCCGAACATTCGTTACCTGCAATCGCCCTATGCCCTGTTCAATGGCGACCTGCTGCTGGCGGCGTACACACCCTCCGGCGACATGCATGTTTTGCTCGGCGACTTCACCGGCCATGGCCTGCCGGCCGCCGTGGGGGCCATGCCCCTGGCGGAAGTGTTCTACGGCATGACCGCCAAGGGCTACGGCCTGGCGCAGACCCTGCGCGAGATGAACGCCAAGCTCAAACGCATCCTGCCGGTGGACATGTTCTGCTGCGCCACGCTGATGTGCCTGAGCGCTCAGCGGCGCGTGGTGGAGGTGTGGAACGGCGGGATGCCCGAGGGCTATGTGCATGAAGTCGCCACGGGCAAGCGCACGCCATTGGTGTCGCGGCACCTGCCGCTGGGTGTGTTGTCGGCGCAGGCGTTCGATGACGGCACCGAGGTCTGGCCCATGGCGTTGGGCGACCGGGTGTTTTTGCTCTCCGACGGCGTGCTTGACACGGCTGACGCCAATGACCAGCTGTTCGGCGCCGAGCGCTTGCAGCAGGTGTTCGCGGCCAACCGCGAGCCCGACCGATTATTCGAAGACATCGAGCGGGCGCTGGCGGCGTTTCGTGGCCAGGCGCGCGATGACGTCAGCATGGTGGAAATCACCTTGCAGGCCGGCCAGCCGTTGCGCGCGGCCGAGCCCGTTTACGCCGACAGCGGGCAGTCGTGCCCGCTGGATTGGTCGGTGAGTTTCGAATTCCGTGCGCAGACCCTCAAAAGCTACAACCCGTTACCGTATCTGCTGCAGTTGCTGCTGGAGATTCAGGGTCTGCGGGGGCAGAGCGGGGCACTTTACAGTGTGATGGCCGAGTTGTATTCCAACGCGCTGGAGCATGGTGTGCTGGGGTTGGATTCGCGCCTCAAGCGTGATGCCCAGGGGTTCGCCGACTATTACCGCCAGCGCAATGAGCGGCTGGGGCAGTTGAACAGCGGTTACGTGCGGGTGCATGTGCAGGTGGTGCCGACCGCCACGGGCGGCAAAATGACGCTGCGCATTGAGGACAGCGGCCCGGGGTTTGACGTGGAGCAGGTGCTGGCGCGGCCGATGGATGTCGACCGTCTGTCTGGCCGCGGCCTGAGCCTGGTGCGCCAGTTGAGCAGCGATGTACGCTGGTCCGATGGCGGGCGCAGTGTGTGCGTGGAGTTTTGCTGGGGGGCTCTGGCATAATCCGCCGATTCTTGATCAAGGAGCGAACAAGTGGCTGAGATTCATCTGGACCCCGATGTGTTGTCGGGTTTGCAGGAAGTGATGGAAGGCGAGTACCCGAAACTGCTGGATACCTTCCTTGACGATTCGCAGAAGCGCGTCGAAGCGTTGCGCAAGGCTCGCGACGATGCCAAGGCGCTGGGACGCATCGCGCATAGCTTCAAGGGCAGCAGCGGTAACCTGGGGGCGGTGCGGTTGGCAGAACTTTGCCGCCGGCTCGAAGACGGCTCTGCGCAACTGACACGCGTGGACCTGGATGAACTGGTCGACGAAATCGACCAGGAATTCGCGCTGGTTCGGCCGTTGTACGAACACGAGCGTCAGCGTTTTCAGCTGTGATTGAGGGCTCGAGGTAAACCTGGCCCAACTCTTGCTCTACCTCTGGATACTGCATCCCCGATCCCAGTGCAGTGGAGACCCTTACCTATGCCAGTCGCCCCCAATTCGCTTCTTCAGGCTGCCGCTGCGGCCAAGCCTCAAGCGCCGGCCGCCACCCCCTCGGTAGCGGCTGCGGACCCACGAGGCAAGGGCCCTGGCTTCGCGCAAGTGTTTGCAAACCAAAGCCCGAAACCGACGCTCAAGAGCGACGACGCCCCGGCCAAAGTCACGCGTGACAAGCCCTCGGACACCCCCTCCAAGCCGGCTGCAGGCGACGATAAGCCTGCCGCCAGCAAGCCGGCCGTTGCCGATAGCGGCAATCCCTTGCCTGCCAAGCCGCCGGCCAAATCCGACGACAGCGCCAGCAATGACGACGACAAAACCGCCGACCCGGCGGTGGCGCAGCAGCCTCCGGTTGATCCCGTGGTTGACCCGGCAGTGGTTGCCGCGGTCACACCGGTCCCCGTGCCCGTCCCGGTAGAAACGCCGGCACCTGTAGCCGCCAAAGACGACAAGGCCCAGCCAGTCGTCGCGCCCGCTGTGGCTGCCACCGATGACGCCAAGCAGCCGGCGTTCGACCCGGAGGCGGATCCGCTGGACTCTATGCCCGCCGTGCGCCTGGCGATGGAGCAGGGCGGTCACGTTTCGGCCAGTAGCCAGACGCCGCAGAAAGCCGCACCGACCACTACGCAGGATCAGCCGACCGCTGCGCAAAGCTTTGCTGCGGGCCTGGCGACTATGGTCGATCAGCAAGCCACCAAGGACAGCACCGACCAGGGCGGCGACAAAGCCTTCAGCGGGCTGATCGAAGGTGGCCTCAAGGATTTGAAAGACGCCAGCAGCGACACCCGCGTGGATGATTTCGCCAACCGCCTCGCCGCATTGACCCAGGCCGCCACGCCGAAAACCGCGAATGCCTTGCCACCGGTTGCGAATGCGCCGCTGGCCATGCACCAGAGCGGCTGGACCGAGGAAGTGGTCAACCGCGTGATGTACCTGTCCAGTGCCAACCTCAAGTCGGCAGAAATTCAATTGCAGCCGGCAGAGTTGGGGCGCCTGGACATCAAGGTCAACATGACCGCGGACCAGCAGGCCCAAGTCACGTTCATGAGCGGTCACGCCGTGGTGCGTGAAGCACTGGAAACCCAGTCCGGCCGTCTGCGCGAGATGTTTGCCCAGCAAGGCATGGGGCAGGTCGACGTCAACGTCTCCGACCAGTCGCGTGGGTGGCAGGGCCAGGGCCAGGATCAACAGCAGCAGAACCAGGCGCGCGGTGTGAGTGGCAGCGGCGGGCGAGGTGATGGCGGGGACGCCGGTGATCACGCCGAAGTGGCAGCCGCCGTCGCGCCCGTGACCCAAACAGTGATCGGCTCCAGCGCCGTTGATTACTACGCCTGACTCCTGTTGAAACCCGATCGATGTGGGAGCTGGCTTGCCTGCGATGGCGGTGTATCAGTCACACAGATGTGAGCTGAGCTACCGCCATCGCAGGCAAGCCAGCTCCCACATTTGATATGTGGTGTTCGCGCTTACCGGGTTACCAGACAACTCTGGCATAACACTTGCTCTTGCCTTTCCGTAGATCTATGAATTCCAGAATAGTGACGGATTATTGGCATGGCGAAGAGCGACGACGCAGCAACTCCACCCGCAGGCAAAGGCAAGCTCAAGCTTATCCTGCTGATCGTGCTGGGCCTGCTCCTGGCCATCGGCGCCTCGATTGGCGGCACCTGGTTCATCATGCACAGCAGTGCAAGCAAACCGGCACCCGCCGCCGAAACCGCCAGTAACGTCAAGCAACCGGCAATCTTCGAACCGATGCTGCCGGCCTTTGTGGCCAACTTCAATCAGAACGGCCGTCAACGCTACCTGCAGGTGAGCATCACCTTGCTGGCGCGTAACCAGGCGGACCTGGATGCGCTCAAAGTGCACATGCCGGTGATCCGCAACAACCTGGTGATGCTGTTCTCCGGGCAGAGCTTCGACAGCCTGGCCACGCCGGTAGGCCAGGAAATGCTGCGCCAGAAGGTCACTGCCAGCGTGCAGGAAGTGGCCCAGAAAGAGCTTGGCAAAGTCGTGGTCGAGCAGGCGCTCTTCACTAACTTCGTATTGCAGTAGGATCACGACATGGCCGTGCAAGACCTGCTGTCCCAGGATGAAATCGACGCGCTGTTGCATGGCGTCGACGATGGTCTGGTACAGACCGAAATGGCTGCCGAACCCGGCAGCGTCAAAAGTTATGACCTCACCAGCCAAGATCGCATCGTCCGTGGACGCATGCCGACGCTGGAAATGATCAACGAACGTTTCGCCCGCTACACCCGTATCAGCATGTTCAACATGCTGCGCCGTTCGGCGGACGTGGCGGTGGGCGGCGTGCAGGTGATGAAGTTCGGCGAGTACGTGCACTCGCTGTACGTGCCCACCAGCCTCAACCTGGTCAAGATCAAGCCATTGCGCGGTACCGCGCTGTTCATCCTCGACGCCAAGCTGGTGTTCAAGCTGGTGGACAACTTCTTCGGCGGCGACGGCCGTCACGCCAAGATCGAAGGCCGTGAATTCACCCCGACCGAACTGCGCGTGGTGCGCATGGTGCTGGAGCAAGCCTTCATCGACTTGAAGGAAGCCTGGCAGGCGATCATGGAAGTCAACTTCGAGTACATCAACTCGGAAGTGAACCCGGCCATGGCCAACATCGTCGGCCCCAGCGAAGCCATTGTGGTCTCCACCTTCCACATCGAACTCGATGGCGGTGGCGGCGACCTGCACGTGACCATGCCGTACTCGATGATCGAGCCAGTGCGCGAAATGCTCGACGCCGGTTTCCAGTCCGACCTGGACGACCAGGACGAGCGCTGGGTCAAGGCCCTGCGCGAAGACCTGCTGGACGTCGACGTACCGCTGAGCGCCACCGTGGCCCGTCGCCAGCTGCGTCTGCGCGATATTTTGCACATGCAGCCGGGGGACGTAATTCCCGTGGAATTGCCGGAAGAACTGATCATGCGTGCCAACGGCGTGCCGTCGTTCAAGGTCAAGCTGGGTTCGCACAAAGGCAACCTGGCGTTGCAAGTGATCGAACCGATCAACCGCCGCTGATCAACAATTATTTTTGCTTCGCCGAGGACATGTAATGGCTACCGAACACGAAAACACTTCCGCCGAAGACCAGGCCCTGGCTGACGAGTGGGCTGCAGCGCTGGAAGAAACCGGCGATGTTGGCCAGGACGACATCGACGCGCTGCTGGCCGCCGACGCCGCCACCGCGCCGGCCGGCAAACGCCTGCCAATGGAAGAATTCGGCAGCGTGCCGAAGAACAACGACCCGGTGACCCTCGACGGCCCGAACCTGGATGTGATCCTCGACATCCCGGTGTCGATTTCCATGGAAGTGGGCAGCACCGAAATCAACATCCGCAACCTGTTGCAGCTCAACCAGGGTTCGGTGATCGAACTCGACCGCCTGGCCGGCGAGCCGCTGGACGTGCTGGTCAACGGCACCCTGATCGCCCATGGCGAGGTGGTGGTGGTCAACGAGAAGTTCGGCATCCGCCTGACGGATGTGATCAGCCCAAGCGAACGCATCAAGAAGTTGCGCTGATATGAAGTATTCGATGGCGGGACTGTTTCTGGCGCTGCCATTGAGCGCCCTGGCGGCTGAGCCGGTTGCGCAAGCGGCGGCTGCGGCGCCCGTGGTCAGCAGCGGCATCGGCGGGCAATTGACCCAGCTGGTGCTGGGCCTGTTGCTGGTGGTCGGTCTGATTTTCGTGCTGGCCTGGTTGATGCGCCGCGTGCAGCGCATCGGCCCGGGCAATGGCCAGGTCATCGAGATGATCGGCTCGCGCGCCCTCGGCCCGCGTGATCGTCTGGTGCTGGTGCAAGTCGGCGAAGAGCAGATTCTGCTCGGCATCACGCCCGGCCGTATCACCCCGCTGCATGTGCTCAAGTCGCCGGTGGAAGTGGCCAAGGCCGAGGCCGCCACGCCAGAATTCGCCCAGCGCCTGATGGAGTTGCTGGGCAAGGATCAGAAGGATAAGAAGTAATGCGCGTTTTATTGACGCTCATGCTGTTGCTGGCCGCGCCGCTGGCGTTTGCGGCCGACCCGTTGTCGATCCCGGCGATCACGCTGGGCACCAACGCCGCCGGCGCCCAGGAATACTCGGTCAGCCTGCAGATCCTGCTGATCATGACCGCGCTGAGTTTTATCCCGGCGTTTGTCATGCTGATGACCAGCTTTACGCGGATCATCATCGTCTTTTCGATTTTGCGTCAGGCCCTTGGCCTGCAGCAGACGCCGTCGAACCAGATCCTCACCGGCATGGCGCTGTTCTTGACGCTGTTCATCATGGCGCCGGTGTTCGACAAGGTGAACCAGCAAGCCCTGCAACCCTACCTGGCGGAAAAACTCAGCGCCCAGGATGCGATCGACAAGGCCCAGGGCCCGATCAAGGACTTCATGCTGTCGCAAACCCGCTCCAGCGACCTTGAGCTGTTCATGCGCTTGTCCAAGCGCACCGACATCGCCACGCCGGATCAGGCGCCGCTGACCATCCTGGTACCAGCCTTCGTCACCTCCGAATTGAAGACCGCGTTCCAGATCGGCTTCATGATCTTCATCCCGTTCCTGATCATCGACCTGGTGGTGGCGAGCGTGCTGATGGCCATGGGTATGATGATGCTCTCGCCACTGATTATTTCGTTGCCGTTCAAAATCATGCTGTTTGTGCTGGTGGACGGCTGGGCGCTGATTATCGGCACGCTGGCCAGCAGTTTCGGCGGAGTGTAGCGCCATGACCCCAGAAGTAGCGGTCGACCTGTTCCGTGAAGCGCTGTGGCTGACCACCATGATGGTCGCCGTGCTGGTGGTGCCGAGCCTGTTGGTCGGCCTGCTGGTGGCGATGTTCCAGGCGGCCACGCAGATCAACGAACAGACCTTGAGCTTCCTCCCGCGGTTGCTGGTGATGCTGATCACCTTGATCGTCGCCGGCCCGTGGCTGGTGCAAACTTTCATGGAATACATCCTGCAGCTGTACGGCAGTATTCCGCAGTTGATCGGCTGACCCCATGCAATCTGTGCTGGCACTGACCGACACCCAGATCAGCACCTGGGTGGCGTCTTTCATCTTGCCGATGTTCCGCGTCACGGCGGTGCTGATGACCATGCCGGTGTTCGGCACCACCCTGGTTCCGCGGCGTATCCGCCTGTATTTCGCCTTTGCCATCACCGTTGTGATCGTGCCCGGCCTGCCGCCGATGCCGCCGGTGAACGCGCTGGACCTGAGTGCCTTGCTGCTGATCGCCGAGCAAATATTGATTGGCGCGCTGCTGGGCTTTTCGCTGACATTGTTCTTCCAGGCGTTTGTGATCGCCGGGCAAATCATCTCGATCCAGATGGGCATGGGCTTTGCGTCCATGGTCGACCCCACCAACGGCGTGTCGGTGGCGGTGATCGGGCAATTCCTGACCATGCTGGTGACCTTGCTGTTTCTGGCCATGAACGGCCACCTGGTGGTGTTTGAGGTCATGACCGAAAGCTTCACCACCTTGCCGGTGGGCTCGGGGTTGGTGGTCAGTCACTTCTGGGAACTGGTGGGGCGCCTGAGCTGGGTGTTGGGCGCGTCGCTGTTGCTGGTGTTGCCGGCGATCACCGCGCTGCTGGTGGTCAACATCGCGTTCGGCGTAATGACGCGCGCGGCGCCGCAACTGAACATTTTCTCGATTGGTTTCCCGCTGACCCTGGTGTTGGGCATGGGGATTTTCTGGATCGGCATGGCCGACATTCTCAATCAGTATCAACCGCTGGCGACCGACGCCTTGCAGTTCTTACGTGATCTGGCACGGGCGCGTTGAGCCATGGCCGAGAGCGAGAGTGGTCAGGACAAAACAGAAGACCCCACGGACAAACGCAAAAAGGACTCCAGGGAAAAGGGTGAGATTGCCCGCTCCAAAGAACTCAATACCCTCGCCGTCATGCTGGCCGGCGCCGGTGGCCTGCTGATTTACGGCGGCGGTCTGGCGCTGGACATGATGGAGTTGATGAAACTCAACTTCTCGTTGCCGCGTGAAGTGCTGCTCAGCCCCGGCGCCATGGGCCAATACCTGCTGCACTCGGGCAAAATCGCGATCCTGGCGGTGCAGCCGGTGCTCATCACCTTGTTGCTGGCCGCTTTGATCGGCCCGGTGTCCCTGGGAGGCTGGCTGTTTGCCGCTGGCAGCATGGCGCCCAAGTTCAGCCGGATGAACCCCGCGGCTGGGCTCAAGCGCATGTTTTCCAGCAAGGCGCTGGTGGAACTGCTCAAGGCGTTGGCGAAGTTCATCCTGATCCTGTTTGTGGCGCTGACGGTGTTGTCGTCCGACATCGACGACTTACTGCGCATCGCCCATGAGCCGCTGGAGTCGGCGATCATCCACAGCGTGCAGGTGGTGGGCTGGAGCGCGCTGTGGATGGCCTGCGGGTTGATCATCATCGCCGCCGTGGATGCGCCGATCCAGCTGTGGGAAAGCCACAAGAAACTGCTGATGACCAAGCAGGAAGTGCGCGACGAGCACAAGGACCAGGAAGGTCGGCCCGAGGTCAAGCAGCGCATTCGCCAGCTGCAGCGCGAAATGTCCCAGCGCAAGATGATGGCGGCGGTGCCGGATGCCGACGTGGTCATCACCAACCCGACTCACTACGCCGTGGCCCTCAAGTACGACCCGGAGAAGGGCGGCGCGCCGATGCTGTTGGCCAAGGGCAGCGACTTTACCGCGCTGAAAATCCGCGAAATCGCCGTGGCCAACGACATTCTGTTGCTGGAGTCGCCGGAGTTGGCGCGGTCGATCTTTTACTCCACCGACCTCGACCAGGAAATCCCGGCGGGCTTGTACCTGGCCGTGGCGCAGGTGTTGGCCTATGTCTATCAGATCCGCCAATACCGCGCGGGCAAGGGCAAGCGGCCCGAGCCGCTCAAGGATCTGCCGATTCCGCCGGATTTGCGCCGCGATTCCTGATCCTGAATTGGTCGCGAGCTGCTTCTCGTGGCGAGCGGGCTTGCCCCGCGTTGGGCTGCGCAGCAGCCCCAATAGGCCCACCGCGTTCCCTCTGACACACCGCAGCGTTCGGTTTTAGGGCCGCTTCGCAGCCCAGCGCGGGGCAAGCCCGCTCGCCACAAAAACGCCTGCTCGCCACGGTACGTTCGTCGCGCCTTCCGCTACCACTCGTCGTTAACCCCCGTCTACCTGTCAACTCTGACAGTAGCCAGCGCCGCCTGCTCGCGGTTCCATGGCAGCACACTGCACACAGGTCGTCGTAGAGATGCAGAGGGAGCGGTAATGGAAGCGGTAACGGGCACGATCAAATCCTATAGCCGGAAAACCGGGGAAGGCTTGATTGCACTGGATGGCGGCGATGAGCCGGTGCAGGTGGATCTCAAAAGTTCGTGCGGGGTTTGGTTGAAAACGGGCCTGCGCGTGCAATTCGCGAGGATCCATCGGCCCAAGGGCATCTTCGCGTCGCATATCAAGATTATCTAGCGACCCGTGCGGGTCATGGAACCCGATGTAAGGAGAGCGGCAATGGCAACAGGCACAGTGAAGTGGTTTAACGCGGAGAAGGGGTTTGGTTTCATTACTCAGGATGGGGGCGGGTCTGACGTGTTCGTTCACTTTTCAGCCATCGTCAGTGAAGGGTTCAAGACCCTTGAAGAAGGTAAAAAAGTAAAGTTCGACGTCGCTCAGGGGGCGAAAGGGCCACAGGCCGAAAAGGTCGAAGTTCTCTAGGCCGTTTATTGCTCGCGCCTGCGCAAGAGCGCAGGGGCGAGCAGTGCAGTCCAGCACGCGCTCGGCCCTTAACCTTCCGACCTCAATAAACTGCGCAATACCCGGCGCGCCTTCTCGTTGTGACCCTTCCAGACCAAGAGCGAAATCGCAGGGGCAACCCCAAATATTGTCGGAATTGCCTCGTTAGCAGCAGAGGCACACAGATCCAACTGTGGGAGCGGGCTTGCTCGCGAAAGCGGTGGTTCAGCTGGACTATCGCTGACTGACACACCGCCTTCGCGAGCAAGCCCGCTCCCACAGTTGAACCGATTTACACCCGGTAGGCGCGGTCGTTTGTTCGGTGATCTGAGCCTCAATGCAAAAGTTGGAAGGCTTCTTGCAATACCGCCTCCAGGACGCGCTTCAGCGTCAAAACTTTGCTTCAAGGAACACGAGGAATACCGGTGGTAGATCGCTCTCAAATGCTCAACACGGCCCGTGGCACCCTGACTGATCTGTCGCGGGGCAACCTGGGTGTGCCGTTGTTGTTGCTGGTGATGCTGGCAATGATGATGTTGCCGATGCCGCCGTTCCTGCTCGACGTGTTTTTTACCTTCAACATTGCCCTGTCCGTCGTCGTGCTGCTGGTCTGCGTGTACGCCCTGCGGCCGCTGGATTTCGCGGTATTCCCCACCATCCTGCTGATCGCGACCCTGCTGCGCCTGGCGCTGAACGTGGCGTCCACGCGGGTGGTGATGCTCCACGGCCAGGACGGCCACGCCGCCGCCGGTAAGGTGATCCAGGCGTTCGGTGAAGTGGTGATCGGCGGTAACTACGTGGTCGGTATCGTGGTGTTCGCGATCCTGATGATCATCAACTTCGTGGTGGTGACCAAGGGCGCCGGGCGGATTTCCGAGGTGAGCGCGCGCTTTACCCTCGACGCGATGCCCGGCAAACAAATGGCGATCGACGCCGACCTCAACGCCGGCCTGATCGACCAGGGCCAGGCCAAGGCCCGCCGTCTGGAAGTGGCCCAGGAAGCCGAGTTCTACGGTTCCATGGACGGTGCGAGCAAGTTCGTGCGCGGTGACGCCATCGCCGGCCTGTTGATTCTGTTCATCAACCTGATCGGCGGCATGGCGGTTGGTATCTTCCAGCACGGCATGACCTTCGGCGATGCGGGCAAGGTCTACGCCTTGCTGACCATCGGTGACGGTTTAGTGGCGCAATTGCCATCACTGTTGTTATCCACAGCCGCCGCGATCATGGTGACCCGTGCTTCGGGCTCCGAAGACATGGGCAAGCAGATCAGCCGCCAGATGTTTGCCTCGCCCAAGGCGCTGGCCGTGGCTGCCGGCATCATGGCGATCATGGGCATCGTGCCGGGCATGCCGCACATCTCGTTCCTGAGCATGGCGGCCATGGCCGCCGGCGGTGCGTACCTGTTCTGGCGCAAGCAAAACCAGGTCAAGGTCCTGGCCCAGCAGGAAATCGCCCGCCAGCAGGACCTGCTGCCGTCGCCGGCCCGCGCCCAGGAAACCAAAGAGCTTGGCTGGGATGACGTGACCCCGATCGACATGATCGGCCTGGAAGTCGGCTACCGCCTGATTCCGCTGGTGGACCGCAACCAGGGCGGCCAATTGCTGGCGCGGATCAAGGGCGTGCGCAAGAAGCTGTCCCAGGACCTGGGCTTCCTGATGCCGACCGTGCACATCCGTGACAACCTCGACCTGGCCCCCAGCGCCTACCGCCTGACCTTGATGGGCGTGATCCTTGCCGAAGCCGAGATTTACCCCGACCGCGAACTGGCGATCAACCCCGGCCAGGTGTTCGGCACGCTCAACGGCATAACCGCCAAAGATCCGGCTTTTGGCCTGGAAGCGGTATGGATCGAAGTCAGCCAGCGCAGCCAGGCGCAATCGCTGGGTTACACCGTGGTAGACGCCAGCACGGTGGTCGCCACGCACCTCAATCAGATCCTGTACAAGCATTCCCACGAGCTGATCGGCCACGAGGAAGTCCAGCAATTGATGGGTTTGCTGGCCAAGGCCTCGCCAAAACTGGCCGAAGAACTGGTGCCGGGCGTGCTCTCGCTGTCGCAATTGCTCAAGGTGTTGCAGGCCTTGCTCGCCGAACAGGTGCCGGTGCGCGACATTCGTAGCATCGCCGAGGCCATCGCGAACAATGCCGCCAAGAGTCAAGATACCGCCGCGCTGGTGGCGGCGGTACGGGTCGGATTGTCCCGTGCAATCGTGCAAAGCATTGTAGGGATTGAGTCTGAGCTGCCTGTGATCACCTTGGAGCCAAGGTTGGAACAAATATTGCTCAATAGTATTCAGAAGGCGGGACAAGGCCAGGAAGAGGGCGTTCTGCTGGAGCCAAGCATGGCGGAAAAACTGCAGCGTTCTTTGATTGAAGCCGCGCAGCGCCAGGAAATGGCGGGTCACCCGGTGATTCTGCTGGTGGCGGGCCCGGTCCGCGCGATGTTGTCGCGGTTTGGACGTCTGGCAGTGCCGAATTTGCACGTTTTGGCTTATCAGGAAATTCCTGACAACAAGCAAGTGACTATTGTCGCGACAGTAGGGCCCAACGGCTGAGGTAGTGGGTTATGCAAGTTAAGCGTTTTTTCGCCGCCGATATGCGTCAGGCCATGAAACTGGTACGTGATGAGCTGGGCGCCGATGCCGCGATTATCGGAAACCGTCGTATTGCCGGCGGTGTCGAGCTGACGGCTGCCCTGGATTACACCCCCTCGGCGCTGGCGCCGCGTGTGCCGAACATGGAGCTCGAAGACGAGCTGCGCAAGACGGCCTCGCGGATTGTCTCGGCCCAGGCTGAATTGAGCATGCGTGGCGACAGCGATGCCAGCACCAACCGCCAGTTGTTCGCCGGCCTGCCGCTGACCGCTGCCGAGCCGCTGGTTGAACCGACATTCAAAGAACCGCCACGTCCTGCAGCGCCGGCCCCGGCTGCCGCAGTTGACCAGCGCGTGTTCGACTCGATGCGCTTTGAGCTCAACGGCCTGCGTGAGCTGCTCGAAGTGCAGCTGGGCTCGCTGGCGTGGAACCAGTTGCAAGGCAGCAAACCGCAACAAGCCAACCTGTGGCGTCGCCTGCAACGCATCGGCCTGTCTGGCCCGTTGTCCCGCGACCTGCTGGCGCTGACCGCCGAAGTTGAAGAACCACGCCAAGCCTGGCGCATGTTGCTGGCGCACTTGGCACGCATGATCGTGACGCCGGAAATCGAACCCCTGGAAGAGGGCGGTGTGATTGCCATGGTCGGCCCGGCCGGCATGGGCAAGACCACCACCCTGGCCAAGCTGGCAGCGCGTTATGTGCTCAAGTACGGCGCGCAGAATATCGCGCTGGTGAGCATGGACAGCTACCGCATTGGCGCCCAGGAGCAGCTCAAGACCCTGGGCCGCATCCTCAATGTGACGGTGACCCACGTTGACCCGGGCCAGTCGCTGGCCAACGCCCTCGACCCGCTGCTGCGCAAGCGCGTGGTGCTGATCGACACCGCCGGCCTGCAAGCCAGTGACCCGGCGCTGCGCATGCAGCTCGAAAGCCTGGCCGGGCGTGGCATCAAGTCAAAAAATTACCTGGTGCTTGCAACCACCAGCCAGAAACAGGTTCTTACCGCTGCATATCACAGCTACAAGCGTTGCGGCCTGGCCGGTTGCATCCTCACCAAGCTCGATGAAACCGCGAGCCTGGGTGAAGTGCTGAGCCTGGCCATCAGTCATGAATTACCGGTCGCCTACCTGACCGACGGGCCGCGGATCCCGGATGATCTCCATCTGCCGCGCCGTCATCAGTTGGTCAGCCGTGCCGTCAGCGTGCAAATGCAAGAAGAGCCTAGCGAGGAAGCGATGGCCGATATGTTCGCCGACCTTTACCACAACCCCGCCAAGCGGGTCGGTTAAGGCCAGGATGAACACCATGAAATGTATCTACATCGATGGTCTGCAAGCGATTCACGCGGCCAAGCCATGTAGCCTGCGTCTAAGCAAGACAAGGTAAAGAAATAAAATGGGCAGCATGCATCCCGTACAGGTGATCGCGGTGACCGGCGGCAAAGGTGGCGTCGGGAAAACTAACGTGTCAGTGAATTTGTCCCTGGCCCTGGCAGAGCTTGGCCGTCGCGTCATGCTGCTGGATGCTGACCTGGGCCTGGCGAACGTCGACGTTCTGCTGGGGCTGACACCCAAACACACCCTTGCCGATGTGATCGAGGGCCGCTGCGAGCTGCGCGATGTGCTGCTGCAAGGCCCCGGTGGCATTCGCATCGTGCCGGCCGCCTCGGGCACCCAGAGCATGGTGCACCTGAGCCCGGCGCAGCACGCCGGCCTGATCCAGGCGTTCAGCGATATCGGCGACAACCTCGACGTGCTGGTGATCGACACCGCCGCCGGCATCGGCGAGTCCGTGGTCAGCTTCGTGCGCGCCGCCCAGGAAGTGCTGCTGGTGGTCTGCGACGAACCCACCTCGATCACCGACGCCTACGCCCTGATCAAACTGCTTAACCGTGACTACGGCATGAACCGCTTCCGCGTGCTGGCCAACATGGCCCAAAGCCCGCAGGAAGGACGCAACCTGTTCGCCAAGTTGACCAAGGTCACGGATCGCTTCCTGGATGTCGCCTTACAATATGTAGGCGCAGTTCCCTATGACGAGTGTGTACGCAAGGCTGTGCAAAAGCAGCGTGCGGTCTACGAAGCGTTCCCTCGTTCGAAGTGCGCGCTGGCGTTCAAGGCTATTGCCCAGAAGGTCGATACTTGGCCGTTGCCCGCCAACCCTCGGGGGCATCTGGAGTTTTTCGTCGAGCGATTGGTGCATCAGACGAGCGCGGGACCTGTGCTATGACATCCAGCGGCTACAACCTTTACAAAAAGTCGGCGCGTGACAGCCAGGGCGAATTGATCGAGCGCTATGCGCCCCTGGTCAAGCGCATTGCCTATCACTTGCTGGCACGCCTGCCGGCCAGCGTACAGGTCGAAGACCTGATCCAGGCCGGCATGATCGGTCTGCTCGAAGTGTCGACCAAATACGACGCGAGCAAAGGCGCGAGTTTCGAGACGTATGCGGGTATCCGTATCCGTGGCGCGATGCTCGATGAGGTGCGTAAAGGGGATTGGGCGCCGCGCTCGGTACACCGCAACACGCGAATGGTCAGTGACGCAATTCGCGCAATTGAAGCAAAAACCGGTCGTGACGCTAAAGATCATGAAGTTGCGGCCGAACTCCAATTGAGTCTCGACGATTACTACGGGATTTTGAACGATACCTTGGGCAGCCGCCTGTTCAGTTTCGACGACCTGTTGCAGGACGGCGAACACGAAGGGCTGCACGAGGACGGCGCGAGTGCTCATCTCGAACCGTCACGCGACCTGGAGGACGAACGTTTCCAGGGCGCGCTGGCGGAAGCGATTGCCAATTTGCCGGAGCGTGAGCGACTGGTGTTGGCGCTGTACTACGACGAAGAGCTGAACCTCAAGGAAATCGGTGAGGTCCTGGGGGTCAGCGAATCGCGTGTCAGCCAGTTGCACAGCCAGTGCGCAGCCCGCTTGCGGGGGCGATTGGGAGAGTGGCGCGCGCGCTGACAGGCAGTGTGGGGACACTGCAGACGCTACCGCGAAGGCTTCATGCCTTCGCGGGTTCGTACCGTGGTGCCCTGGGCAGTCCTTTTTGTGTAACGCCTGTTGATTGAAATGGCGCGTCCAGGTGCTGGGCGCGTTTAAGACTGCTTGGAGGTCGAATTGGACAAGAACATGAAAATCCTCATCGTTGATGACTTCTCAACGATGCGGCGGATCATAAAAAACCTGTTGCGTGACCTTGGGTTCACCAACACGGTCGAGGCGGATGACGGCATTACGGCGATTCCGATCCTCAACAGCGGGAGCATCGACTTTCTGGTAACCGACTGGAACATGCCGGGCATGACCGGTATCGACCTGCTGCGTCACGTGCGCGCCGATGAAAAACTGCGCAGCCTGCCTGTGTTGATGGTGACCGCCGAAGCCAAGCGTGAACAGATCATCGAAGCCGCCCAAGCCGGGGTAAACGGCTACGTGGTCAAGCCATTCACTGCACTGGCCTTGAAAGAGAAGATTGAAAAAATCTTCGAACGCATCGGTCATTGATGCTGCCACGGGGGCGCTATGGAGCATAAAGAAACGTCGCAGGGAGACTTTGAGTCGACCCTGAAAAAGCATGCTCACCAGTTGGTCGAAAGCCTTGAAAAAGGCCACTTCGGCGACGCGGTGCAGTTGATCCATGAGCTTAACCAGACCCGTGACCGCGGCCTGTATCAGGAAGTGGGCAAGCTCACGCGCGAGCTGCACAGTGCGATCGTCAATTTTCAGATTGACCCGCACATGCCCCAGGCCGAAGAAATTTCGCAAATCACCGATGCCACCGAACGCCTGTCCTATGTGGTCAGGCTGACTGAGGCGGCTGCCAACCGCACCATGGACCTGGTGGAAAACGCCACGCCGCTGGTCAATGGCATGGCCACCGACGCTCAGGCGCTCAGCGTTGACTGGGGCCGCTTCATGCGTCGTGAAGTGGGGGCTGAAGAGTTTCGTGAATTGGCGCGTCGGGTTGACGCTTTTCTGTCACGCAGCGAGCAGGAAAACCGCACGGTTTCCAGCAACCTCAATGACATTCTGCTGGCCCAGGATTACCAGGACCTCACCGGTCAGGTGATCAAGCGCGTGACCCAATTGGTCACCGAAGTGGAAAGCAACCTGCTCAAACTGGTGCTCATGGCCGGCCAGGTAGACCGTTTTGCCGGTATCGAACATGACCGCGAAGCGATCCTCTCGGAAAAAGATCCAAAAAAACATCTCGCCAAGGGTGAAGGTCCGCAGATTCATGCCGATAAACGTGAAGACGTTATGTCAGGTCAGGATGACGTAGATGACCTGTTATCCAGTTTAGGCTTCTAAGGAGCACCCACATGAGCTTCGGCGCCGATGAAGAAATCCTTCAGGATTTCCTTGTAGAGGCCGGCGAAATTTTAGAGCAACTGTCCGAGCAACTGGTCGAGCTGGAAAGCCGACCGGATGATGCGAACCTGCTCAATGCAATTTTTCGCGGTTTTCACACTGTAAAAGGGGGCGCCGGCTTCCTCCAGCTCCATGAGCTGGTGGAGTGCTGTCACATCGCCGAGAACGTGTTCGACATCCTGCGCAAGGGTGAGCGGCACGTCGACTCGGAACTGATGGACGTGATTCTCGAAGCACTGGATGCGGTCAACGGCATGTTCAGCGAAGTGCGCGAACGTGCACCGATCACTGCGGCCACGCCCGAACTGCTGGCCGCCCTGGCACGCCTGGCAGAACCGGCCACGTCGGCGGCACCTGTGGCAGCGGCGCCTGAGCCGGTTGTCGAGGCTGAGCCGGATGTGACCGACAGCGAGTTCGAGCAGTTGCTCAACTCCCTCAGTGCGGTGAAGGCCGAAGCTGAAGCACCGCAAGCGCCCACTGCGCCTGCAGCGCCGACCAGCGAAGACATTACCGACGCCGAGTTCGAATCGCTGCTCGACCAATTGCATGGCAAAGGCCAGTTCGCCGCCGACGCCGTGGCACCTGCCGCTGCGCCGCAAGCACCGGCGGCGTCTGCCAACACCGACATTACCGACGACGAATTCGAAGCGTTGCTCGACCAGTTGCATGGCAAAGGCACCTTTGCGGCCGAAGCCTTGCCGGAAGTCGCCGCCACCGCCGCCACCGCCGCCGCGCCTGCCGCCACGGCAGAACCGGCAGAGCCGGCTGGCGACGGGCTGATCTCCGATCACGAATTCGAAGCCTTGCTGGATGAATTGCACGGCAAAGGCAAGTTCACCGAAGTGGCCCCGGCCGCCGCGGCGACCGCCACCCCGGTAGCGGCGAAACCCGCGCCAGCCAAAGCCGCCGCACCGGCCGCCGCCAAACCCGCTCCAGCCGCCCCGGCGCCTGCACGGGCTGGTGCGGCGCCGGTGGCCGAGAAGCCTGCCAGTGAAGCTGAAACCACCGTACGGGTTGATACCGCACGCCTGGACGACATCATGAACATGGTCGGCGAACTGGTGCTGGTGCGTAACCGTCTGGTGCGCCTGGGCCTGAACAGCGGTGATGAAGCCATGCAAAAGGCCGTGTCGAACCTCGACGTGGTCACCGCTGACTTGCAGACCGCCGTGATGAAAACGCGGATGCAGCCGATCAAGAAAGTCTTCGGCCGCTTCCCGCGCCTGGTTCGCGACCTGGCGCGCCAGCTCAAGAAAGAAATCAACCTGGAACTGGTGGGTGAAGAAACCGACCTCGACAAAAACCTGGTCGAGGCCCTGGCCGATCCGCTGGTCCACTTGGTGCGCAACGCCGTCGACCACGGCGTCGAAACCCCGGAAGAACGCGAAGCCTCGGGCAAGTCCCGCAACGGCAAGGTGATTCTGGCGGCCGAGCAAGAAGGCGACCATATCCTGCTGTCGATCACCGATGACGGCAAAGGCATGGACCCGACGATTCTGCGCAATATCGCGGTCAAGCGTGGCGTGATGGACAAGGACGCCGCCGACCGCCTGACCGACACCGAGTGCTACAACCTGATCTTCGCCCCGGGCTTCTCGACCAAGACCGAGATTTCCGACGTGTCTGGCCGTGGCGTGGGCATGGACGTGGTGAAGACCAAGATCAGCCAGCTCAATGGCTCGATCAACATTTACTCGACCAAGGGCCAAGGCTCGAAGATCGTCATCAAGGTGCCGTTGACCCTGGCGATCATGCCGACCCTGATGGTGATGCTGGGCAACCAGGCGTTCGCCTTTCCGCTGGTCAACGTCAACGAGATCTTCCACCTCGACCTGTCGCGCACCAACGTGGTGGACGGCCAGGAAGTGGTGATCGTGCGCGACAAGGCGTTGCCGCTGTTCTACCTCAAGCGCTGGCTGGTGGCTTCGGCCAAGCATGAAGAGCAGCGCGAAGGCCATGTGGTGATCTTGTCCGTGGGCACCCAGCGCATCGGCTTTGTGGTCGATCAACTGGTCGGCCAGGAAGAAGTGGTCATCAAGCCGTTGGGCAAAATGCTGCAGGGAACCCCGGGCATGTCGGGTGCGACCATCACCGGTGACGGTCGGATCGCGCTGATTCTCGATGTTCCGAGCATGCTCAAGCGTTACGCCGCACGGCGTATTTGATTCTGGTGGGGCTTGGGCGGTAATGCCCGCCCCGCCTAACGGAGTGTTTATGGCAGTCAAGGTCCTGGTGGTGGACGATTCGGGTTTCTTCCGCCGCCGCGTCTCGGAAATTCTTTCCGCCGATCCAACGATCCAGGTGGTCGGCACGGCCACCAACGGCAAAGAAGCGATTGATCAAGCCATTGCGTTGAAGCCGGACGTGATCACCATGGACTACGAGATGCCGATGATGGATGGCATCACGGCTGTTCGGCACATCATGCAGCGCTGCCCGACTCCGGTGTTGATGTTCTCCTCGCTCACGCACGAAGGCGCCCGGGTCACCCTGGATGCGCTGGACGCGGGTGCCGTGGACTTCCTGCCGAAGAATTTCGAAGACATCTCGCGCAACCCCGAGAAGGTCAAGCAGATGCTGTGCGAGAAGGTGCACAGCATTTCGCGCAGTAACCGTCGCAGCCTGTCCAGTGCGCCGGCGCCGGCCCCGGTGGCAGCGCCTGCTGCGCCGACGTCGTCGTTTGCGCGCCCGGCACCTGCGCCCGTGGCACGCCCTGCGGCGCCGCCGGTGCGCGCCGCTGCACCGAGCGCGCATTCGCCTGCGCCCAAGCGCAAAGCCTACAAGCTTGTCGCTATCGGCACCTCTACCGGCGGCCCGGTGGCCTTGCAGCGGGTATTGACCCAACTGCCGGCCAACTTCCCTGCGCCGATCGTGCTGATCCAGCACATGCCCGCGGCCTTTACCAAAGCGTTCGCCGAGCGCCTGGACAAGCTGTGCCGCATCAGCGTCAAGGAAGCCGAGGATGGCGACATCCTGCGTCCTGGCCTGGCGCTGCTGGCTCCGGGCGGCAAGCAGATGATGGTCGATGGTCGTGGCGCGATCAAAATCCTGCCGGGCGATGAGCGCCTCAACTACAAGCCGTGCGTGGACATCACCTTCGGATCTGCGGCGAAATCCTACGGCGACAAAGTTCTGGCGGTGGTGCTTACCGGCATGGGCGCCGACGGCCGTGAAGGCGCGCGCCTGCTCAAGCAGGGCGGCAGCGCCATTTGGGCCCAGGACGAAGCCAGCTGCGTGATCTATGGCATGCCCATGGCCATCGTCAAGGCTGACCTGGCCGACGCCGTCTACAGCCTGGACGACATCGGCAAGCATCTGGTGGAGGCCTGCCTCTGATGGATGTCTTGAGCCTGATTGGCATCACCATGGCGTTTGTCGCGATTATCGGCGGCAACTACCTTGAAGGCGGCCACCTTGGCGCCTTGGCCAACGGCCCGGCGGCACTGATCGTGATCGGCGGCACAGTGGGCGCCGCGTTGCTGCAATCGCCCCTGAGTTCGTTCAAGCGCGCCATGCAGATTCTGGTGTGGATCATTTTCCCGCCACGCGTCGACCTGCCAGGCGGCATCGACCGCGTGGTCAACTGGAGCCTCACCGCCCGCAAGGAAGGCCTGCTGGGCCTGGAAGGCGTGGCCGATGCCGAGCCCGACAGCTACGCGCGCAAAGGCCTGCAATTGCTAGTTGATGGCGCGGAACCGGAGGCGATCCGCAGCATCCTCGAGGTGGATTTCTACACCCAGGAAAGCCGCGACATCAACGCCGCCAAAGTCTTTGAAAGCATGGGCGGCTACGCGCCGACCATCGGCATCATTGGTGCGGTGATGGGCTTGATCCACGTGATGGGTAACCTGGCCGACCCGTCGCAGTTGGGCAGCGGCATTGCCGTGGCGTTTGTCGCCACCATCTACGGCGTGGCGAGTGCCAACCTGGTGTTGCTGCCGGTGGCGAGCAAGCTCAAGTCGATTGCCATGCGCCAGTCGCGTTACCGCGAAATGTTGCTGGAAGGCCTCTTGTCGATTGCCGAGGGTGAAAACCCGCGCTCCATCGAATTGAAGCTTCAGGGCTTCATGGATTGATGGGCATGCTTTGTGTAGGAGGGAGTTTGTGAGCCGTCGCCGCCGCGAGCCTGAAGAGCACGTCAACCATGAACGCTGGCTGGTGTCCTACGCCGACTTCATTACCTTGCTGTTCGCGTTTTTTGTGGTGATGTACTCCATCTCGTCGATCAACGAAGGCAAGTACAAAGTCATTTCCCAGGCGCTGATCGGCGTGTTCAACGACGCCGACCGTGCCCTCAAGCCGATCCCCATTGGCGAAGAGCGGCCCAAGACCGTGACCCCGGCCAAGCCGCTGGTCAACGACAGCGACGAAACCGCCGCCGGCATCGGTGGCACCAGCGACCCGCTCAAAAGCATTGCCGATGACATCAGCGCTGCGTTTGGCGACCTGATCAAATCCAACCAGATGACTGTGCGCGGCAACGAGTTGTGGGTGGAAATCGAACTGAACTCCAGCCTGCTGTTCGCCAGCGCCGATGCGATGCCGAGCGACCAGGCGTTCACCATCATCGACAAGGTGGCGGCGATCCTCAAACCGTTTGAAAACCCGATCCACGTGGAAGGCTTTACCGACAATTTCCCGATTGCGACTGCGCAGTACCCGACCAACTGGGAACTGTCGTCGGCGCGCGCCGCAAGCATCGTGCGCATGCTCGCGATGCAGGGCGTGAATCCTGGTCGGCTGGCGTCGGTGGGCTACGGCGAATTCCAGCCGGTGGCCAATAACGCCACCGCCGAAGGCCGCGCGCGCAACCGTCGCGTGGTGCTGGTGGTGTCGCGCAACCTGGATGTACGCCGCAGCCTGACCGGCACCGGCACGGCCAATGCAACACCGGATGCGGCACTGAAGCGGGCTGGCACACAAACTGCTACGCCAACCGTTAAGCCGTCGGTTCGTCAGAGCGCCGTCAATTCTCCGTCACCGGCTCAATAACTTATGCAATGTCTCGGTCGCGCCATCGCCTGCCGGGAGGAACCAACCGAATGAGAGTCTGGGCAGTTGCCAATCAAAAGGGTGGAGTCGGCAAGACCACCACCTCCATCGCTTTAGCCGGCTTGCTGGCCGAGGCGGGCAAGCGTGTGGTCGTGGTCGACCTCGACCCGCATGGCTCGATGACCAGCTATTTCGGCTACGACCCGGATGCGCTGGAACACAGCTGCTACGACCTGTTCCTGCACAAAGGCAGCGTGCCGGCCGACTTGCCGGGGCAATTGCTGCTGCCCACCAGTAACGAAAGCATTTCCCTGCTGCCGTCCAGCACTGCGCTGGCGACCCTGGAGCGTCAGTCGCCGGGGCAGAGCGGTTTGGGCCTGGTGATCGCCAAGACCCTGGCGCAGCTGTGGCAGGACTTCGACTACGCGATCATCGACAGCCCGCCGCTGCTGGGCGTGCTGATGGTCAACGCCTTGGCGGCCAGCCAGCAGTTGGTGATCCCGGTGCAGACCGAGCACCTGGCGGTCAAAGGCCTGGAGCGCATGGTCAGCACGCTGGCGATGATTAACCGTTCGCGCAAGCAGGCGCTGCCGTTCAGCATCGTGCCGACGTTGTTCGACCGTCGTACCCAGGCGTCCCTTGGCACCTTGCGGGTATTGCGCGATGCCTACCCGGACACCATCTGGAATGGCTACATCCCGGTCGACACGCGCCTGCGTGACGCCAGCCGCGCAGGCCTGACGCCTTCGCAGTTCGATGGCAAAAGCCGTGGCGTGCTGGCGTACCGCGCGTTGCTCAAGCATTTGCTGTCGCAACAGCTTGTGGCGCAGGTGGCGTGATGAACCGTCCCGTTGAATTCAAGACCCGGCCGCAACTGGCGCTGGAATCCTACCTGGATGCCCTGCTGCAGGACGCGACCGAAGAGGAACTGCCGGAACCGATTCTGGTGCTTGAACCGGTTGTAGAGGCCGAAGGCACGCTGGATGAGTTCCAGTTGGCAGTGCTCGAAGAACAAGCCCGCGATGCATACCTCGTGCCTGTGGTTGAGCCGATAGCGCCGATTGCGCCGGCGGTCGTGGCGCCCGTGGTGGTCGAGCCGGTGGTGGAAGTCCACCTGCCGCCGAGCATCACGCCGCCGCCAGTCACCGCGGATGGTCGCCCGGCGTGGGCCGCCGAGCCGTTCGAATGCCTGTTGTTCGACGTCGCCGGGTTGACCCTGGCGGTGCCGCTGGTGTGCCTGGGCTCGATCTATTCGCTGGAAGGTCAGGAGCTGACGCCGCTGTTCGGGCAACCGGAGTGGTTTCTCGGCATCCTGCCAAGCCAGGCCGGTAACCTCAAGGTGCTGGACACCGCACGCTGGGTCATGCCCGACCGTTACCGCGATGACTTCCGCCAGGGTTTGCAGTACGTGATTTCGGTGCAGGGCTACGAGTGGGGGCTGGCGGTGCATCAAGTCAGCCGCTCGTTGCGCCTGGACCCCAATGAAATCAAATGGCGCAGCCACCGGGGCCAACGGCCGTGGTTGGCCGGCACCGTGATTGAACACATGTGCGCGTTGCTCGATGTCGCCGAGCTGGCTGAGTTGATCGCCAGCGGCGCGGTAAAAGCGATGCCACAGAACAAACGCAGTTGATTGAACAATAAGGCCCGCATGCAAGTGCGGTCAGCGAAGTACATACGCCGTGAAAACGGTATTTGAAGGGGTCCGAGGAATGAACAAGTCAGCATCCGCACAAGGTTTGGTCGATGATCCAATCCTGCAATGGGTAACCTTCAAACTGGACAACGAGTCCTACGGCATCAACGTGATGCGCGTGCAGGAAGTGTTGCGCTACACCGAGATCGCGCCGGTACCGGGTGCGCCGAGCTACGTGCTGGGCATCATCAACCTGCGCGGCAACGTGGTGACCGTGATCGATACCCGCCAGCGTTTTGGCCTGGTGCCGACCGAGGTTAACGACAACACGCGTATCGTCATCATCGAAGCCGACAAGCAGGTGGTCGGGATCATGGTCGACAGCGTGGCCGAAGTGGTTTACCTGCGCCAATCGGAAGTGGAAACCGCGCCGAACGTGGGCAACGAAGAATCGGCCAAGTTCATCCAGGGCGTGTGCAACAAGAACGGCGAACTGCTGATTCTGGTTGAGCTGGACAAGATGATGAGCGAAGAAGAATGGCAGGACCTGGAGAACATCTGATTGTTTTTTGAAGCGGCGGTGATTGTCCTGGCCCTGTTGTGGGCCGGGACCGTGGCGTTCCTGCTGCGCTATATGCGCCAGCAACGCGAATTGGCCCAGCAACAGGCCGAGCGCGATGCCGTGCGTGACCGGCGCATTCTTGACCTGGTCAAGCGCGTGGATCACTTCCAGCAGACTGCGGTAAAGGTCGGGGACGAGTTGCATGAACTGCGCGCGATTCTCGGGCCGCTGCCGGACAAGCTGGCGCAGATCGAACAACGCGACCCTTCGAGCCTGTCGTTCGCCCAGGCGGCGAAGCTGGTGGGCATGGGCGCGACCGTGGATGAGCTGACGCAGTCGTGTGGCTTGACCCAGGCTGAAGCGCAATTGATGAGTAAGTTGCACAAAAGCTGACGTAGGTTGCTGCACCTGTCCGACGTTGCGGGCTGGCTTTCCTGTAGGAGCTGGCTTGCCTGCGATGCGGACACCTCGGTACACCAGGCGCACTCGATAGGTGCCGCCTGACATTTGCGCCGCGGCCTGGGACGGATTACAGGGTGCAGGCGAGCATTTACGCCGACTGTTCAATCCAGCTGCATGAGCTGTCTGCCGACGGCAAGCGATGGGATGTCGTAGATCCTGTGCCCAACGGCAAGGTATCGATGTGCAAGGCGATGGATAACTTCCAGGCGGCCAATAAATTTGCGTCCCCGATGGCTTTTTTCTCTCCGGCCAATGTCCACATCCTTCAAGCACCTTTGAACCCAGGAGAATCCCCGCATGACCACCCCCAAGGCACTGTTGATCCTGCACGGCAAGCAAGCCCTCAACGAGGATGTGCGCGCCGCCGTGCAGGCCCGTCGTGAGCAGGGCTGGGAGCTGGCGGTGCGGGTCACTTGGGAGGGCGGCGACGCCCAGCGCATCGTCAATGAGGCCCTGGCCGACGGCTATACCCACCTGATCGCCGGCGGTGGCGACGGCACCTTGCGCGATGTGGCCGAAGCCATGGCGCTGGCCAAGACCGACGCCAGCCTGGTGCTGATGCCGTTGGGCACCGCCAATGATTTTGCCCGCGCCGCCGGCGTTCCGCTGCAGCCTGCGCACGCGCTGGCGCTGCTGGACGTACCGCCCAGGGCCATCGACCTCGGCCAGGCCGGCGGGCAAATGTTCCTCAATATGGCCACCGGCGGGTTTGGCAGCCAGGTCACGGCCAATACCTCCGAAGACCTGAAAAAAGTCCTCGGCGGCGCGGCCTACCTGTTCACCGGGTTGACGCGTTTCAGTGAACTGAAGGCCGCCTATGGCGAGCTGGAAGGGCCGGGCTTCCATTGGAAGGGCGACCTGCTCGCGCTGGGGATCGGCAACGGTCGCCAAGCGGGCGGCGGGCATGTGCTGTGCCCTGGCGCGTTGGCCGACGACGGCTTGCTGGATATCAGCATTCTGCCGGCACCTCAGGAGGTGGTTGGCACGCTGATGACCCTGATGAGCGACGGCTGGGGCCTGGACAACATGTTTGTGCGCGCGCGCCTGCCGTGGGTCGAGATCAAGGTGGCCGAAGGGCTGTACATCAACCTGGACGGTGAACCGTTAAAAGGCGATGACCTGCGGTTCTCTGCACTGCCCAAGGCCTTGCGTGTGCACCTGCCGCTGAATTCGCCGCTAATCGTCCAGGCTGATGATCTGCTCGCGAACGGCGAATAGCACCAGGCCCGCCACGTCGAATATCTGCAGGCGCTTCATGATTTGCGAGCGATGCGCCTCCACGGTCTTGATGCTCAGGCCCAGGCCGTGAGCGATCTCCCGGGTGGATTTGCCGCGCACGATCAGGCGCAGGATTTCCAGCTGGCGCGCCGTGAGGTTGTGGCTGTGGGCGACGGGGGAAGTGGGACCCTGGCTGCGGATCAGCGCCTGATTGATCACGGTGTGGGCAATCGCCGGGCTCAGGTAGCGTTCGTTGTTGCTCAAGGCGAGCAGGGCGTGTTCCAGCTCGTTGGCGGTGGTGTCCTTGAGCAGGTAGCCATGGGCGCCGGACTCCAGCGCCCGCATGATCAGCTCCGGGTCGGTGTGCATCGACAGGATCAGCACTTTGCTTTTGGGGTAGGCCGCCTTGAGTTGCTGCAATGCGTCCAGGCCGCCGACGTGCTTCATCGACAGGTCCAGCAGCACGATATCCGGCTGCAGTGCACTGAATTTTTCCAGTAACTGCGCACCATCATTGGCTTCACCGATCACGGTGTAGCCGGGAATATCCTGGATCAGCGCGCGTACGCCGGCCCGAATCAGTGCGTGGTCATCCACCAGAAGTAAATTGCAGGTCACTCGAGAACCTTAGGGGAACTGGCCCGTTCGAGGGCGCGCGGCGCCCAGGGGAAAAGTGCGTCGATCCGGGTCCCTTTGCCAGGCTGGCTGTTGACGGACAAAGTGCCCCCTAACTGATCTATCCGCTCGGACATGCCGGCCATGCCCCGTTGGCCTTCCAGGCCGGGGTTGATGGCAGGCGAGAAGCCCTGGCCGTCATCGCAGATCATCAGCGACAGGCCTTCGGGCAGGCGTTGCAGGCGCACCAGCAAGTTGTGCGCCTGGGCATGGCGAAGCATGTTGGTCACCGCTTCCTGGGTGATCCGAAAGGCCGCCACGGCCATCTCTTCGGGAATACCGGTCAGCCGTTGCTGGCATTCCAGGCTCCAGTGCACCGGGGTGTTTTCCAGGGTCTTGAGCAGGTGCGCGCGCAGGCTGGCTTCCAAGCCCAGGCTGGCCAGCTGCCTGGGGTTGAGAATGGCCGAGACGTCGCGCACTTTGGCCAGGGTTTCATTCAAGGTGTTGCACAGCACCGTGCACTGGCTTTGCAGGTCTGGCGGCAAGCGGCGCTTGAGCCATTCGCTTTGCAGCTTGGCGGCAGTGAGCAACTGGCCGATGTCGTCATGCAATTCGCGGCTGAGGCGATGCCGTTCGTTTTCCTGTACTTGCAGCAAGCGATCGGCCAATTCCTGCGGCTGGAATTTTATCGATTTGCGCGAGCGCCACTGTTGCACGCCCACCACCAGCAACGTGGCCAGGTTGAGCAAAGGGATCAATAACGGCAACGGCGCGGAACGGGTATAGGCCCACAGGCTGACCAGCAATGAGCAAAGGCACAGGGCGAGAACGATGCGGCGGGCATTGCTGCGGGACACGGATCTTGCGATGAGTGACTTTAAGCTGGCGTACATAGCGGATGGAGCCAATGAAGGTTCGCTGCGGGAAGACCGGTCACGGCGGCTGACGGGGCTTTGTTTGATATGCGGTGCCGAAACATCTTTTATACATCATGAAGTTGATTCACTTCGAGCGGGGCATAGTACCACCACTATTACCGTTGGTCGCCTGGCGACTCGCCTGAGGGGTTAACAACCACGCATAAATACTCAGGGCCCTAGTCTGCGCGTTAGAGGGTCCCGGAGTTGAAACAGCAGGCCGTTGTATTAATGAAGTGGGTGTGCAGAGTTATAGCGCTGATGGCTAATTGATATGTTGCTGTCGTTATTAGATAACTCACTGATTAAATACGACCTCTCACCCCTTCATGAGGTGTGATGTAAGCGTTGCTGCGGTTTATAACCGAAGTTTTTTTGCGGGATCTGCAAGGTGACTGTCGCAATCAATTTAGTTTGCTCGCTTTCATCCAGAGCCAGTTCGCCGGTGCGGGTGTCGATCAACTCCAGTTGCCAGGCCAGTAATGTCAGGCAGTCATGCAAGGCCTTCAGCGCCTGGTCATGCAGTTCCATGGGGCAGGCGGCATTGGCAATCAGGTTTTGAATATGCCGAGAGAATTCGCTGATCGCCTGCAGGGCCAGGCCTTCGGCCTTTTCAGCCAGCTTGCTCAAACTGATTTTCATGCAGTCGATGGCATCGCTGTCGTTGCGAATCAGGTGCAAGTGGTTCAAGCACTCTTGCGACTTGGCCAGGAGCATCTCGGCCTCAAGCAGGAATTCGGGAAGTGCAGTTTGCCATTCGTTTGCGTTATTCATCATGCATGTCTCCGCAACATAAGCTCGGGTGATGAGATGCCGCACCGGGTGAATGGCGTAAACCTACCGCTGAAATATGACTGAAATCTGTAGCCCGCTTCCGAAATTCGAGTAGGACCGTTATTAGAATGATCACGGTAGCCGAGAGTGGCCCTGGTCATTCGGGTCGCTTGCACAACTTTGGATGCCGCCACGGCAATCTCTGAAAGACCCGTGGGCCGAGGGCTTGGGATGGCAAACAAAAGCCTGACTCCATTCATGCAATGAGAATGGCGTCACATTAATGGCTATTAGATATCGCGAATATCAGGTTGGGCCTGATTGTGTATAGGGGATTCCCTTACGCAGCGGAACCTCACGTCGATTTGAAGGTCGCGCGACGTTGCTGCAGTGCCGTTTGAAGAGGCCGTTGCAGTAAACCATGATGTCAGTGTGACATCAATGAATTTACGTGGCATTTTACCGGGGTCAAGCTCTGGCGATCGCCGCCGATAACGAGCATAGACGCAAGCATGCTCGCGAAGAATTCAAAGACGGCGCGTTGGTCGGCAGGGTCGCGATACCCGACCCGCTGAACCAGCCGCACACACACCACATCAGGAGCTTTTAATGGCCGGCATTCTCGACACGGTAGATCAACGCACGCAACTGGTGGGTGAGAATCGCCTGGAGATTCTCATGTTTCGCCTGGCCGGGCGGCAGCTGTTCGCGATCAATGTGTTCAAGGTGCAGGAAGTCCTGCAGTTGCCCAAGCTGACCCTGATGCCCCAGCGTCATCCGTTTGTGTGTGGCGTGGTCAACCTGCGCGGCCAGACCCTGCCGGTGATCGACCTGTCGCAGGCGATTGGCATGCGTCCGCTGGTGCCGGGGCCCAACAGCACGATTATCGTCACCGAGTACAACCGCTCAGTGCAGGCGTTCTTGGTGGGCGGTGTGGACCGCATCGTCAACATGAACTGGGAAGCCATCCTGCCGCCACCGGCCAGCGCCGGTCGCCAGCATTACCTCACCGCCATCAGCAAGGTCGATGACCAGTTGGTGGAAATCATCGACGTGGAAAAAGTTCTCGCCGAAATCGTGCCGTACAACGCCAAGGTCTCCCGCGAGAAACTCGAAGACCCGGTGCTGGAGCGCGCCCGTGGCCGCGAAGTGCTGCTGGTGGACGACTCCAATGTGGCCCTGTCGCAATTGCGCGACACCCTTGGCCAGCTTGGGGTGAAAATGCACATCGCCAGTGATGGCCTCAAGGCGCTGAACATGCTCAAGGCCTGGGCCGACAGCGGCCAGGTGATGACCGACAAACTGCTGATGATCTTTACCGACGCCGAAATGCCGGAGATGGACGGCTACCGCCTGACCACCGAAATCCGCAACGATCCGCGCCTGCGCGGGCTTTACGTGGTGCTGCACACCTCGCTGTCGGGCAGTTTCAACGACTCGATGGTGAAAAAGGTCGGTTGCGATAACTTCCTGTCCAAATTCCAGCCCGACAAGCTGGTGGATGTGGTGCGCCAACGCCTGATGCTGGATGAAGTGCCGGCCTGATTCTCTTTAAGGGGAAGCTGTAGTTGGGTGAGTTGGCTCTTTGTGGCGAGCAGGCTTGCCCTGCGTTGGGCTGCGCAGCGGCCCCATGAGGACGCTGCGGTGTCTCAGTAGAACTGCGGTGTCTGGTTGTGGGGCTGCTTCGCAGCCCAACGCGGGGCAAGCCCGCTCGCCACAGTAAGCCCGCTCGCCGTAATACTTCTGCTGCCACGCTGAGTCTGCGCGTTGCACCTGCTTGTTGGCTGTGGGGGCGTCGTCCTTTGATTCCGGGGGCTGCCTGCTATAGGGTGGCGCTTTGTCCCCTCAGGAACGCAGGCTCATGCTTCGTCTCAGCGCGTTGTACCGTTATCCCTTGAAGTCCGGCAAGGCCGAAGCCTTGAAGCAGGTCGGTCTGGATCAACTCGGGCTGGACGGGGATCGACGCTGGATGTTGGTGGACGCAGCCAGCGGGCGATTTCTGACGCAGCGGGCGGTGGCGAAGATGAGCCAGTTGTCGGCGTTGTGGAACAGCGCCGGTGGCCTGACCCTGAGCACGCCTGGCATGGCGCCGCTGGAGGTGGCCTTGCCTGGCAGCGACGCCGAACTGCGCGGGGTGACGATCTGGCGCGATACCCTGCGTGTGCCGGATGCCGGCGATGCGGCGGCGGCCTGGGTCAGTGACTTTATCGGCAAAGCCACGCGGCTGGTGCAGATGCCACTGGCCCGTGCACGCAGCACCGAGGCCGGTTTCGGCAAAGATAACGACCAGGTGGCGTTTGCCGACGGCTACCCGCTGTTGTTGATCGGTCAGGCGTCCGTGGACGACCTTTCCCGGCAGGTCGGCCGGCCCATGGAAATGCTGCGTTTTCGTCCCAATCTGGTGATCGAAGGCAGTCAAGCGTACGCCGAAGACGGCTGGAAGCGCCTGCGTATCGGCGACGTTGAGTTCCGAGTGGTCAAGCCCTGCGCACGTTGCATCCTCACCACGATCGACCCGGCGACCGGCGAACGCAGTGCCGATCGCGAACCCTTCGCCACGCTCGATGCCTATCGCAAGACGGAACACGGCGCCCTGTTCGGCCAGAACCTGGTCAACGATGACCTCGGCCGTCTGGAAGTGGGCATGCCGGTGACCATCATCGAGTAACACGTTCGCGCATAAAAAATGCCCGTCTCCTGCGAGACGGGCATTTTTTTGACCGGTGCAACCCTTAGCCGCGGTATTCGCACAGGTAAGCAGTGTCTACCGCGACCTTCAGCTGGAACTTGCTGTTGGCCGGTACGTTGAACTGGCTGCCGGCGGCGAAGGTTTCCCAGTCGGCGTCGGGCAGTTTCACGGTCAGGGCGCCGGACACCACGTGCATGATTTCACGCTGGGCGGTGCCGAATTCGTATTCACCCGGTGCCATTACGCCGATGGTCGCCGGACCTTCTGCGGTGCCGAAAGCGATCGACTTGACGGTGCCGTCGAAGTATTCGTTGACTTTAAACATGGGTGAATCCTCGAAAAGTGGATTAAGGCTTGCTGCTCTGTATGGACGTGCCTGGCTTCGCTCAGGCGCACGCCATCACCGGCACGCCGGCTCCTACAGAACAGCAGGATATTGGAAAAGGCCGGCCAGTATGCCCAAGCCTTTGCGCGCTGCCTAGACCGGCAAAATCAATGGCAGCAGGCGCGCGGTGTTGCGTGCATCTTCCAGCGCCCGGTGTTGCTGACCCTGAAACTGCATCCCCGCCAATTGCAGCGCGCCGTTGAGACCCAGCGGCTTATCCAGGCGCCGGGCCTTGGCAAAGCGCTGCTTGAGGTTCACATGCGGCGTTTGTGCGAGCGCGCTGGCCAGGCCATGGCGTTGCCATTCGAGTTCAAGCTGCTTGCGATCGTAGTCGCCCCAGCTGGCCCAGCCTTCCAGGCGCGTGTGATGTTGGCCCAGCCAGCGTTCGAAGAGTGGCCACACATCGGTCATCGGTGCCGCGGCGTCGATGTTGGCCTGGGTGATGTGGGTGAGCTGTCGGCAGAACGGCGTCAGCAACGGCCGACGCAGCGGCCGCACAAAGCGCTGGAAGTGATCCAGTTCACGGCCTTGGCGGTTCACCAGGCTCGCGCCGATCTCGATGACTTCCATCTCCGTCACGGGCCAGCCGCCTTCATCCGTTGTGGCTTCAAGGTCAATAATCAGCCAATGAGGCATCGCGCAGGTTCCCGTACTCGTCCCTTCCTGATGGGGATAGAGCGTAGCCGGGCCTTGTAGTTCCGCCTAGGGCTTTTCGATCTCCAGCAAAACCTGGCGGTTGCGCACCTGAGCGCCTGCAATCACCTGCACGCTTTTGATCACGCCGTCGATGCCGGCCGTCAGCGGATGCTCCATCTTCATCGCTTCGAGCACCAGCAGCAGCTGGCCCTGGCTGACACGCTGACCGGCGCTGACCCGAATATCGACAATGGCACCGTCCATCGGCGCCTTGACGGTGCCGCTGCCGGCATCGGCCTGGCGGCTGGCGACCTGCTGGGTAAGGTTGATCACCCGCACGCCGGGCAGCCAGAGCTGGGTATCGTCGAGGTGATAGGCGACGCGGCGGCGCACGCCGTTGATCTCCAGCGTGGCCCGACGGCCATCGGTACTGAGGTTGCGAATGTCGATGCCGTTGGCCTGCAGGTGGTTGGCGTGCAAAACGCTCACGGCGACCGCGTGGGGTGCGTCGTTAATATCCAGCCGATAAGTCCAAGGCACGCTGGCGTTGTTGCGCCAGCCCGTTAAACCTCGGGGGTGGGTACCGGCGCTGTGTTGATAAAACAGCGCGGCGGCCAGGGCGATCTGTTCATCCGTGGCTGCCTGGCGGGGAATGTCACTGAAGTGCGCGGCGATGAATCCGGTGCTGAAATCGCCGGCAATAAAGTCCGGGTGTTCAAGCAGATCGGCGAGCAATCGCTGGTTGGTCGTTACGCCCAGCAATACCGTGTCTTGGACTGCTCGCAGCAGTTTGCGCCGGGCTTCTTCACGGGTGGCGCCGTGCGCGATGATCTTGCCGAGCATGGCGTCGTAGAACGGGCTGATGCGCTGGCCTTCGAGCACGCCGTGGTCGATCCGCACGCCGACGGCAGGCTCCCAACGCAGCACGTCACCGGTTTGCGGCACAAAGCCCTGGGCCGGGTCTTCGGCGTACAGGCGCACTTCCAGGGCGTGACCGCTGAGGGTCACGTCGGCCTGTGTGAGTGGCAGCGGTTCACCGGCGGCGATTTGCAGTTGCCAGGCCACCAGGTCGAGGCCGGTGATCAGCTCGGTGACCGGGTGCTCCACTTGCAGGCGCGTGTTCATTTCCAGGAAATAGAATTGGCCGTCGCGGTCGAGCAGGAATTCCACGGTGCCGGCGCCCACGTAACTGACCGCCCGCCCGGCCTTCAGGGCAGCTTCGCCCATGGCGTGGCGCAGTTGCGGGGTCATCACGGGGCAGGGGCTTCCTCGATGACTTTCTGGTGGCGGCGCTGGATCGAGCAATCGCGTTCGCCCAGGTAGATGAGCTGGCCGTGGCTGTCGCCGAACAGTTGAATTTCGACATGGCGCGGGTCGATCAGCGCGCGCTCGAGGATCAGTTCGTCGCTGCCAAAGGCGTTCATCGCTTCCGAGCGGGCGGTGCGCAGTGCGTCGAGCAGTTGGCTGGCGTCGTGCACCAGGCGCATGCCGCGTCCGCCGCCGCCGGCGCTGGCCTTGATCATCAGGGGGTAGCCAATGCACTTGGCTTGCTCTTGCAGGCTGGCGTCGTCTTGGCGGTTGCCTTGGTAACCGGGTATGCACGGCACGCCAGCCTCGAGCATGGCCAGCTTGGACAGGCGCTTGCTGCCCATCAGTTCGATGGCCTCAACGCTTGGGCCGATGAAGGTGATGTTCGCGTGTTGGCAGGCGCGGGCGAAGTCGGCGTTTTCGGAGAGAAAGCCATAGCCGGGGTGGATGGCGTCGGCGCCAGTGATGTTGGCTGCGTTGAGAATGGCGGCGATGTTGAGGTACGACTGCTGGACGGGCGCCGGGCCGATGTTGACGGCTTCGTCGGCCATCTGCACGTGCAGGGCCTGGGCGTCGGCATCGCTGTAGACGGCCACAGTGCGGTAGCCCAGAGCCTGGGCGGTGCGCTGGATGCGACAGGCAATTTCGCCGCGGTTGGCGATCAGGATTTTGCTGAATGGGGGCATTGGTTTATCCCTGGGTAATCGGGTGTTTGTTCTGGCCCCATCGCAGGCAAGCCAGCTCCCACCTTGAAAGGCGTTTCAACGGTGGGAGCTGGCTTGCCTGCGATGGCGTCATTTGCACCAACCTGGCTTACGCTTCTGCACAAAAGCCTGCGTCCCCTCTATTCCTTCCACGCCCGTCACCGCCTCGGCAAACCACTGCGCCCCGCGATCCAGCACCGCCTCAAGCGGCTCGTCGGCACTGGCCAGCAACAGCGCTTTAGTCCGCGCATTCGCGCCCGGCGCACACTGCAGCACGTGTCCCAACACTTCATCCAGGCGCTGCGCCAATGCCTGCGCATCGCTCTCGGCAAAATGCACCACGCCCAAGCGCTGCGCCTCAAGCCCATCAAACCGCGCCGCCGTCAGCGCCAGCCGGCGCGCCTGGGTCAGGCCAATCCGCTTGACCACAAACGGCGCAATCTGCGCTGGCAACAAGCCTAAGCTGGTTTCCGGCAAGCCGAATCGCGCCTGGTGATCGGCGATCGCAATGTCACTCACACACGCCAGCCCAAACCCGCCCCCCAGCACGGCGCCTTGCAGCACCACGATCACCACTTGCGGCACCGCCTCAACTTCTTGCAGCAAGGTGCCAAACGCGCGGTTCAGCGCCTGCAACCGCGCCGTGCCGCCGGCGGTGACCATGTCTTTCACATCCGCCCCCGCGCAGAAATGCCCGCCCGCGCCGCTGATCACCAGCGCGCGCACCTGGCTGTCGAGCTGCGCCAACACCGCCCGCAGTTCGTTGACCATCTCCAGGCTCATGGCATTGCGATGCGCCGGGCGATTGAGGGTGATGTGCAGCACGCCGTTATGCGGTTCGAGCAGCAGGGTATTCATGATTTTTTCCCAGGCAGCGTGCCCATCAATTTGCAGATGATGCCCAGCATGATTTCGTCGGCGCCGCCGCCAATCGACACCAGCCGCACGTCGCGGTAGGCGCGGGCCACCGGGTTGTCCCACATAAAACCCATGCCGCCCCAGTATTGCAGGCAGCTGTCGCTGACCTCACGGCCCAGGCGCCCGGCCTTGAGCTTGGCCATGGACGCCAGGCGGGTCACGTCCTGGCCTTTGATGTATTGCTCGGTGGCCTGGTAGACCAGCGCGCGCAGGCATTCGATTTCAGTGGCCAGTTCGGCCAGGCGAAAGTGAATGACCTGGTTGTCGATCAGCGCTTTGCCGAAGGTCTGGCGTTCTTTGCAGTACTCAATGGTGCTGTCGATGCAGTATTCCAGGCCCTTGATCATGTTGGCCGCGCCAAACAGGCGTTCTTCCTGGAACTGCAGCATTTGCATCATGAAGCCCGCCCCTTCGTGGCCGATGCGATTGCGTTGCGGCACGCGCACACCGTCGAAGAACACCTGGGCAGTCTCGGAGCTGTGCATGCCGAGTTTTTCCAGCGGTGGGCTGACGCTGATGCCCGGCGTGTTCATCGGCACCATGATCAGCGACTTGTTGATGTGCGGCTTGTCGTCGGAGGTGTTGGCCAGCAGGCAAATGAAGTCGGCGCTGGGCGAGTTGGTGATCCACATTTTGCTGCCGTTGATCACGTAGTCGTCGCCGTCTTTGCGTGCATGGGTTTTCAGCCCGGCGACGTCGGAGCCGGCGCCGGTTTCCGAGACGCCGATGCAGCCGACCTGCTCGCCGCTGATGGCCGGGCGCAGGAACTCGTCGCGCAGTTCATCGCTGCCGAAGCGGGCGAGGGCGGGGGTGCACATGTCGGTCTGCACGCCGATGGACATGGGGATGCCGCCGCAGCGGATGGTGCCGAATTCTTCGGCCGCAACAATGGAATAACTGTAATCCAGGCCCATGCCGCCGAATGACTCCGGCTTGGAAATGCCCAGCAGGCCGAGGTCACCGGCCTTGCGAAAGATCTCGTGAATGGGGAAGCGCCCGGCTTTTTCCCATTCGTCCACATGCGGGTTGATCTCGTGATCGACGAAGGCGCGCACGGTGCGGCGCAGTTCCTGATGTTCCTGGGTAAAAATCATTGTTGTTGTTCTCCTTTAGAAACGCGCCACACCGAAACTGTTGGGCTGCAACTGCCGCCTCTGGGCCTCATGGCAAATATCCAGCAGGTAACCCAGCAGCGTGCGGGTATCGCGTGGGTCGATCAGCCCGTCGTCCCACAGATTCGCGCTGCCATAGAGCGCGGTGGACTGGCTGTCGAGCTTCTGCGCGGTGACCTGTTCGAGCATGTCCAGCACCTTGGGGTCGGGCACCAAACCCTCCTTCAATTGCTTGGCCTCGGTGACGATGCGCAGCACTTTGCCCGCCTGCGCGCCGCCCATCACCGCCGTGCGGCTGTTGGGCCAGGCGAAGATAAAGCGCGGGTCCAGGCCGCGGCCGCACATGGCGTAGTTGCCGGCGCCGTAGGAGCCGCCGACCACCACCGTGAGTTTAGGCACCCGCGCATTGGCCACTGCCTGAATCATCTTCGCGCCGTGCTTGATCACGCCGTGTTGCTCTGACTCGGTGCCCACCATGAAACCTGTGGTGTTGTGCAGGAACAGCAGCGGCGTGCGGCTCTGGTCGCACAACTGGATAAATTGCGCGGCCTTGCTCGCGCCTTTGGGCGTGATCGGGCCGTTATTGCCGATCGCGCCGACGGCGCGGCCTTGGATGTGCAAATGGCCGCAGACGGTGTGGGCGTCGAACTCGCCCTTGAATTCGAGGAAGTTGGAACCGTCGGCCAGGCGCGCGAGAATTTCGCGCACGTCGTAGGGTTTTTTCGGGTCGTCGGGGATCAGCCCCAGCAGCTCTTCGATGGGGTACAGCGGTTCTGTGTAACTGCGTGTCGGCGCACGCGGCAGGTGCTCATCCCAAGGCAACAGGCTGACGATCTCGCGCACGATGCGCACGCCGTCGGCATCGTTTTCGGCCAGGTATTCGGCGGTGCCGGCGGTTTGCGCGTGCATCTGGGCGCCGCCCAGTTCCTCATCGGTGGCCACTTCGCCGGTGGCGGCCTTGAGCAGCGGCGGTCCGGCGAGAAACAGCTTGGCCTTGCCGCGCACCACCACCACGTAATCCGACAGCCCCGGCTGATACGCACCGCCGGCCGTGGCCGAGCCGTGCACCACGGTGATCTGCGGCAGGCCCATGGCCGACATGCGCGCCTGGTTGGCAAAGCTGCGGGCACCCTCGACGAAAATCTCGGCAGCGTAGTTGAGGTTGGCACCACCGCTTTCGGCGAGCGTCACCACCGGCAGTTTGTTTTCCATGGCGATCTGTTGCAGGCGCAGGGATTTTTTCAGCCCCGTGGGGGAAATGGTGCCGCCCTTGATCGCGCTGTTGTTGGCCACCACCAACATGCGCACGCCACTGACGTAGCCGATGCCGGCGATCAAACCGCCGCCGGCTGCGCTGCCGTCTTTGTCGTCGTGGAGTTTGTAGCCGGCCAGGCTGGCCAGTTCCAGGAACGGCGCGCCGGGGTCCAGCAGCAGGTTGAGGCGCTCGCGGGGCAGCAGTTGGCCGCGCGTGTCGAACTTGGCTTTGGCTTCCTGTGCCTTGCTGAGCAGGGCGTGCTCCAGCTGGCGCAGCTGCGCGATGGCGGCCAGCATCGCCTCGCGGTTTTGCGCGAACTGCGGGCTGTGGGCGTCGATCAAGCTTTCAATCACCGGCATGGTTTAGTGCTCCGCCTTGAGCACATCGGGCAGGTAGGCACGGTGGAAACCATTGAACGGCTCGCTCGGCGGTTGCGCCTTGGGCAGCGGCCAGGCGCGGCTGCCCAGGCTGGCGGCGCCGTCGATGCGCAAGGTGCTGCCGCTGATGAACGCGGCGGCGGGGCTGAGCAGGAACACGATGGCCGCGCTGACCTCCGATTCGGTGCCGATCCGCTTGAGCGGCACGTGCTCGCGCAGGGTCGGGATCACCGCCTTGAAGGCGCCTTCGTAGGTGTCCATGCCGCTGGAGGCAATCCAGCCCGGCGCCACGGCGTTGACGCGCACCCCGGCGTAGCCCCATTCGAACGCAGCGGTTTTGGTGAAGTTGTCCATGCCCGACCTGGCTGCGCCCGAGTGGCCCATGCCGGGCATGCCGCCCCACATGTCGGCGAGCATGTTGACGACGGCGCCGCCGTGCTTGCTCATGGATTGATTGAACACTTCCCGCGCCATCAGGAAGCCGCCGACCAGGTTGGTGCGCAGCACGGTTTCAAAGCCCTTTTGATTGATCGAGGCCAGGGGCGACGGGTATTGGCCGCCGGCGTTATTCACCAGCCCGTGAATCGGGCCGTGTGCGTGGATAATCTGCGTAACCAGCGCCTTCACCGCGTCTTCATCGCGAATATCGCAAGCCTGCCAATGGGCCGTGCCGCCGTCTTCGGCAATTTCCGCGGCCACCGTTTGCAGTTTTTCCGGTTTGCGCCCCACCAGAATCACTTGAGCGCCGAGGGCCGCGAGTTCATGCGCGGTGCAGCGGCCAATGCCACTGCCGCCACCGGTGACGATCACGGTTTGCCCGTGGAACAGGTCGGCTTTGAAGATTGAGTCGAAGGCCACGGCAACGCTCCTTTTATTTGAGTTGATCGGCGATGTGTTGCGGCACGGCGATGGGAATTTCCAGCAGTTGCTGGGCGAAGGCTTTGCCCTGCGGGTCGATGCGCAGGCTGGCGATACCGCCGCCGCCCAAGGCGTTTTCCAGCAGGAAATTCAGGCTGTGGCTGCCGGGCAAGTACCAGCGTTCGACGCGGCCGTGGAAGGGGTCGAGCACGTGGCTCATCCAGTCGACGATCACTTGCGGGGTCAGCACTTCGGCGATCCACGGCAAGTAGTCGGGATGGCGGGCGATCACGCCGATATTGCTGTGGTTGCCTTTGTCGCCGGAGCGCGCGACGGCCAGCTTTACCAGGGGCACGCTGGCGTCGGCGCGGCCCTGGGGCTTGGGCGGGTCAATCGGCTCAGCCGGGGTGACCAGTGGCGCAGAGGCGGGCAGTTCAATGGTGTGGCGCAGGCCTTGGAAGTCGATCACCAGCTCACAGGATGATTTATCGATCAGGAACGAAAACAGCCGAATCAATGGGTACACCGTCGGGCGGCCGCCAACAATTCCGGTTAACCCCGGCGCCATACCGGTGGCTGCCTGGGCGATCTCGCGGGCGAACAGCACCAGCGCCTGTTTGCTCGGGTGCCGCACCGCCAGTTTCACCACCACTTCGCGGCAATCCTGACGCTGGGCGTGGGCGCCGTAGGTGGCTTCGCTGCCGAGCAGTTCGATGTTGACCTCGGTGTAAGGCGCCCAGCCACGCTGGCTGAACAGTTCCGAAGTCTTGTTGATGAGCGCCTGGCTGACACGCTCGGCCTTGGCCACCGCGTCGATCCCGGCGATCAGGCAGCTGGCGGTGCAACGAAAACCGTCCGGGTAGGTGGCGCTGACTTTGTACTGATCGGTGGGCGGCAAACCTTTGGCGCCGTGCAGGCGCACTTGGTTTTTGCCTTGCTGCTGCAGTTTGACCTGGCTGAAATCGCAGATCACATCGGGCAGCAGGTAGGCGCGCGGGTCGCCGATTTCATACAGCAGCTGTTCGGCCACGCTGAGTTCGCTGATCAGCCCGCCCGTACCGTCGACTTTATTGACGGTGAACTGGCCGTCGGCGCTGACCTCGACGATGGGAAAACCAATGTGCTCGTAGTCCGGCACGTCACGCCAATCGGTGAAGTTGCCGCCCGTGCATTGCGCGCCGCATTCGATGATGTGCCCGGCGAGGGCAGCTTGGGCGAGGCGGTCATAGTCCTGCCATGACCAGTTGAATTCGTGCACCAATGCGGCGCTGACCACGGCGCTGTCGACCACGCGGCCGGTGATCACGATGTCGGCGCCCAGCGCAAGTGCCTGGGCAATGCCCGGCGCGCCGAGGTAGGCGTTGGCCGACACGCACATCGGCGGCAGCGGCGCGCCGTTGAACATATCGCTGACGCCGTGCAGGTGCTTGAGCTGCGGTTGCAGGTCATCGCCCAGCAGCACGGCGATTTTCAGCGGGATTTGCGCCTTGTCGCAGGCCGCTTGCAGGGCGGCGGCGCACGCTTGCGGGTTGATGCCGCCGGCATTGCTGATCACGCGGATGCCCTGGCGCTGGATGTCGCCCAGCAGCGGCGTGAGCACTTCGACGAAATCCGTGGCGTAGCCGGCCTGAGGGTCTTTCATCCGTGCGCCGGCAAGGATCGACAGGGTGACTTCCGCCAAATAGTCGAACACCAGGTAATCCAGCGCGCCGCCGTGTACCAACTGGGCGGCGGCGGTGCAGGTGTCTCCCCAGAAGGCGCTGGCGCAGCCGATACGTACCGTCTTGCTCATGAGAAATCCGTCCTCGAATGGCTGGCGTCGAGACTACCAAGCAAGCGCTTGGTTTGTAAACTCTGTACACAAGTTTTGCCCAAGCGCTTGCTTGGGTGGCGGCCACGGCCTAAATTGCCGCCCACGACGTCAGCACACGTGAAGGAGAGAGGCATGGATGAGCAAAAAGCCCTGAGGGTGATGCGCACCATGGTCGATGCCGGCCAATTGACCGACCCCGACAGTGCCCGGGGCAAATTGCTGCAAACCGCAGCTCACCTGTTTCGCAACAAGGGCTTTGAGCGCACCACCGTGCGTGACTTGGCCAGCGCGGTGGGCATTCAGTCCGGCAGCATCTTTCATCACTTCAAGAGCAAGGACGAGATCCTGCGCGCGGTGATGGAGGAAACCATCCACTACAACACCGCGATGATGCGCGCCTCACTCGAGGAAGCGAACAGCGTGCGTGAACGCGTGTTGGCGCTGATTCGCTGTGAGTTGCAGTCGATCATGGGCGGCAGCGGCGAAGCCATGGCGGTGCTGGTCTACGAATGGCGTTCGCTGTCGGCCGATGGCCAGGCCCAAGTGCTGGCGCTGCGGGATGTGTACGAAGACATCTGGTTGCAGGTGCTGGGCGAGGCCAAGGCCGCCGGTTACATCAGGGGCGATGTATTTATCACCCGGCGTTTCCTCACCGGCGCGTTGTCCTGGACCACCACGTGGTTCCGCGCCCAAGGCAGCATGACCCTGGAGCAATTGGCCGAAGAAGCCCTGCTGATGGTGCTGAAGGCCGATTGAGGCGCAAGCCATTAATTTGCCGATGGAAAGTTGTCTCACCTGACAAAAACGCCTAGCTTATCGCCATCAGAGTATTAAACGGTGTGTGCCTCAATGTTTTCGCCATGGCGGCTGGCTGCAGGACTAACTTTATGGGCACTGGGCACCGCGGGGTGGATGCCGGCTTCGGCTGCGCAATTGGTGAGGATCGGCGCCGCGCATTTTCCGCCCTACACCGTACGCCCCGAGCAAGGCGCCGACACCGGTTTACTGCCGCAACTGGTCGAGGCGCTGAACGCCTCGCAAACCGACTACCAGTTTGTACTGGTGCCGACGTCTATCCCACGGCGTTTTCGCGATTTCGAGCAAGGCCGGGTCGACATGGCGATCTTCGAAAACCCCGACTGGGGCTGGCAGAACATTGACCACACTGCCGTGGACATGGGGCTTGAGGACGCGGAAATTTTCGTCGCCCAACGTGAGCCCGGTCGCGATCAGCGCTATTTCGCCGACCTCAACGGCAAGCGTCTGGCCGTGTTCAGCGGTTATCACTACGCCTTTGCCAACTTCAACCCCGACCCCAAGTACATGACCGAGCATTTCAACGCCACGTTGACCTATTCCCATGACAGCAACTTGCTGATGGTGGCGCGCGGGCGTGCGGACATCGCACTGGTCACGCGTTCGTACTTGAGTGATTTCATGGTGCGCAACGCGGACATGGCCGGGCAGTTCCTGGTCTCGGAGCGGATTGACCAGGTGTACCACCACTACGCGTTGCTGCGGCCAAAGGCACCGATTACCGGGGCGGCGTTTGCCGAGATGCTCAAGCGCCTGCGCGATAACGGGCAGCTGTTGAAGATCTTCGAGCCGTATCGCATTGATGTGACAGCGGTGCACTGAGCGCGGATCAGGCTTGCTGTGGTGGGCAGGCTTGCTGTGGCGAGCAGGCTTGCCCTGCGTTGGGCTGCGAAGCGGCCCCAATAAAGCCACCGCAGGTTTTCAGTCAGACCGCAGTGTCTGTTTTCAGGGCTGCTGCGCAGCCCGACGCGGGGCAAGCCCGCTCGCCACAACAAGCCTGCTCAGCACAACAAGCCCTTTCCCCACACTCAGACTCGCCGTGCAAACGTATCGCTGTGGCTGCCCGACACCTTGCGGCAATGCACCAGCGCATCACGAATCATGAAATTCACCAGGGTCGGCGAGACGCCGAGTTCCTTGGCGATGTCCTTTTGCGGCACGCCGTGCAGGCGATACATCTCGAACGCGTAACGGGTGCGTTGAGGCAATTGCGTCAGGGCGTCGGCGATGTTTTCCAGGGTGTTGAAGTTGATGTGCGAGGTTTCCGGTGAAGCGCCGTGAATGACCACATTCAAGCCTTCCTCTTCGGTCCCGGAGTATTTGAGTTCCAGGGCCTGCTTGCGGTAGTGATCGATCGCCAGGTTGCGCACGATCTGGAACAGATAACTCAGTTGGGCCTTGAACGATGAGGTGATCGTCGGCGCCGATTGCAGCCGGAAGTAGGCGTCCTGCACCACGTCTTCGGCGCGCGAGCGGCAGCCGGTAATGCGTGCCGCGATCTTCACCAGAATCAAACGATTGTCGACGAATGCCTGGAGAAGCGGTGAGTCGCACCTGCCTGTGAATACTTGTTCCGTCATGGAAATCACCTTGTCGCAAAAGAGGTTAGGGGAGGGCGTCCGTGCTGAGGCCTCCTACACATCGGGCAACAAATTATGCTTAATGATAATGATTGTCAAATGAGAAGACGAACTAATCTTATGCCTTCCTGAAAGGTGTGAACCAGGTCTCGCGCTTGCCCGCAGACTAATTATTTGCCGGCACCGTCCGTTCTCATGGGTGACAGGTCCGTTAACAAACGGCCAAGGATCAGCGCCCGCAGGAGGACGACATGGGTTTGTACGGTGCATACAGCGTGTTTCAGTTTGGAGCCTTTAGCCTATCGGGCGCCCTCAGCCTGATGAGAGCGCTCAGCCGATGAGTGCCGCCACGCGACTGCGCCTGTTTTGCCTGCCCTATTCGGGGGCCAGCGCCATGGTCTATGCGCGTTGGCGTCGGGCTCTGCCGGATTGGTTGCAAGTGTGCCCACTGGAGTTGCCGGGGCGCGGCATGCGCATGGATGAGCCGTTGCAGCGCGACATCAAGGCCTTGGCAGCGCAGTTGGCGGATGAAATCAGCCGCGACCTGAACGGCCCGTATGCCCTGTTCGGCCACAGCCTCGGCGGCCTGCTCGCCTTCGAATTGGCCCACGCCCTGCGCGAGCGCGGTGCGCCTGAGCCGCTGGCGTTGTTTGCCTCTGGCACCGCCGGCCCGGCGCGCCGTGATGTGAGCGACTACGCCATTGAAAAGACTGACCAACAACTGATCGCCCGCCTGCGCGAATTGCAGGGCACCGCCGAAGAGGCCCTGGCCAACCCCGAATTGATGCAGTTGATGCTGCCGATCCTGCGCGCCGACTTCCTGCTCTGCGGCAGCTTCACCTACGGCCAGCGCGAACCGCTGGGCATGCCGATCCACGTGTTTGGCGGCAAGCAAGACAGCGTGCGCGCCGACCAGTTGCTTGACTGGCAGGCCGACGCCGCCAGCGGCTTTTCCCTGGACATGTTCGACGGCCACCACTTCTTTCTCGTGCAGCACGAAAGCGCCGTGCTGCGTTGCCTGCGGCGCTACGCCGACGAGCACCTCGCACGCTGGCGCAGTGACGCGGCGCGGCAGCTGGCCGCCGTCTGAACGCTCTCTATTTCTCGATTTTCCCGTAAGCCGATTTCAGGCAGGAACCCCATGATGGACGCCTTCGAACTTCCCCGCACTCTGGTCCAGTCCCTTCAACGTCGCGCCGCACAGACCCCGGACCAGGTGGCCCTGCGCTTCCTCGCCGACTCTGCCGAGCAAAACGTTGTGCTCAGCTACCGTGACCTGGACCGGCGCGCCCGCGCCATCGCCGCCGCCTTGCAGGCCAATGTGGCGTTGGGCGAGCGTGCGGTGCTGTTGTTCCCCAGCGGCCCGGACTACGTCGCGGCGTTCTTTGGCTGCCTGTACGCCGGGGTCATCGCAGTGCCGGCGTATCCGCCAGAGTCCACGCGCCGGCATCATCAGGAGCGCCTGCTGTCGATCATCAGTGACGCTGAACCGCGCGTGCTGCTGACCATTGCCAGCCTCGGCGACGGCCTGGCGCAAATCGACAACGCGCCGCCGGTGCTGAGCGTCGACACCCTGGATGCACAGCTCGCCGAGCGCTGGGTCGAACCCGAACTGCACGCCGACGACATCGCCTTTCTGCAATATACCTCCGGCTCCACCGCATTGCCCAAAGGCGTGCAAGTCAGCCACGGCAATCTGGTGGCCAACGAAGTGCTGATCCGCCGTGGTTTTGGCATCGACCTCAACCCGGATGACGTGATCGTCAGCTGGCTGCCGCTGTACCACGACATGGGCCTGATCGGCGGCCTGCTGCAACCGATCTTCAGTGGCGTGCCGTGCGTGTTGATGTCGCCGGCGTACTTCCTTGGCCGGCCGCTGCGTTGGCTGGAGGCGATCAGTGAATACCGCGGCACCATCAGCGGTGGCCCGGACTTCGCCTACCGCCTGTGCAGCGAGCGGGTCAGCGAATTAGCCCTGGAGCGCCTCGACTTGAGCACCTGGCGCGTGGCCTATTCGGGCTCTGAACCGATCCGCCTCGACACCCTGGAGCGCTTCGCCGAGAAGTTCGCGACGTGTGGCTTCACCCCGAACAATTTCTTCGCCTCCTACGGCCTGGCCGAGGCGACCCTGTTCGTCGCTGGCGGCACCCGCGGCCACGGCATCCCGGCCTTGCGCCTGGATGAACAGGCGTTGGCCGCCAACCGCGCCGAACCGGGGCAGGGCAACGCGATCATGAGTTGCGGCACCAGCCAGCCGGAGCACGCGGTGTTGATCGCCGACCCGCACACGCTGAGCGAACTGCCAGATAACCACGTCGGCGAACTGTGGGCCAGCGGCCCGAGCATCGCCCACGGCTACTGGCGCAATCCGCAAGCGTCGGCCAAGACGTTTGTACAGCACGCCGGCCGCACCTGGCTGCGCACCGGCGACCTGGGTTTTATCCGCGAGGGCCAGGTGTACATCACCGGACGCCTGAAAGACCTGCTGATCGTGCGCGGTCATAACCTGTATCCCCAGGACATCGAACAAACCATCGAGCGCGAAGTGGAAGTGGTGCGCAAGGGCCGCGTTGCCGCTTTTGCAGTGAATGACCAAGGCCTGGAAGGCATCGGCATCGCCGCCGAAATCAGCCGCAGCGTGCAGAAAATCCTGCCGCCCGAGGCGCTGATCAAAGCCATCCGCCAGGCCGTGGCCGAGGCGTATCAAGAAGCCCCGAGCGTGGTGGTGCTGCTCAACCCCGGCGCCTTGCCGAAGACCTCCAGCGGCAAAGTGCAGCGCTCGGCCTGTGCCCTTCGCCACGCCGATGGCAGCCTCGACAGCTACGCGCAGTTCCCCGACCTGCAAGCGCAAGCGAGCGATGCGGCGTTGGAATCCGATCTGCAAAACCAGATCGCCGCCATCTGGTGCGAGCAGTTGCAGGTCGCAACCGTTGCGGCCGATGACCACTTTTTCCTGCTCGGCGGTAACTCCATCACCGCCACCCAAGTGGTCGCCCGCCTGCGCGAAACCCTGGGGCTGGAGCTGAACCTGCGCATGCTGTTCGAAGCGCCGACCCTGGCGAGCTTTGCCGCAAGCGTTGCGCAATTGCAGCAGGACGGCGGCGTTGCTCAAGGCGCGATTCATGCCTTGTCGCGCCAGGACGACCTGCCGCAATCGCTGGCGCAAAACCGCCTGTGGATCACCTGGCAACTTGACCCGCAGAGCAGCGCCTACACCATCCCCGGCGCCTTGCGTTTGCGCGGCGAGTTGGACGAAGACGCCGTGCGCGCCAGCTTCCAGCACCTGATCGAGCGTCACGAAGCCCTGCGTACGCGCTTCTACGAGCGCGACGGCCAGGCCTTCCAGCGTGTGCAGGCAAGCGCCGAATTCGACCTGCAAATTATCGACCTCAGCGACCTGCCGGGCGCCGAGCGTGAGGCACGCGCGCAGCAGATCCGCGAAGACGAAGCGCGCACCCAGTTCGACCTGGAAAAGGGCCCGCTGCTATGGGTGACCCTGGTGCGCCTGGACGATGAAGATCACCAATTGCTGGTGACGCTGCACCACATCATTGCCGACGGTTGGTCGCTGAATATCCTCATCGACGAATTCTCGCGCCTGTATGCCGCCGCAACGCAAGGCCAGCCCCTGGCGTTACCGCCACTGGCCCTGCAATACGCCGACTATGGCAGCTGGCAGCGCCAATGGCTGGCCGAAGGCGAAGGCCAGCGGCAACTGGCGTACTGGAAAACCCAGTTGGGCGAGGAACATCCGAGCCTGAGCCTGGCCACCGACCATCCGCGCTCGTCGCAACAACGCCACAGCGCGTCGCGCCATAGCGTGCGCCTGGAGGCCGGCCTCAGTGTAGCGATTCGCCAGACCGCCCAAGACAACCAAGCCACCCCGTTCATGCTGCTGCTGGCGGCGTTCCAAAGCCTGCTCTACCGCTACAGCGGCCAGCGCGATATCCGCATCGGCGTGCCGAATGCCAACCGCCCGCGCCAGGAAACCCAAGGCCTGATCGGCTTCTTCATCAACACCCTGGTGCTGCGCGCCGAGCTGGATGGCCGTCTGCCGTTCGATCAATTGTTGGCGGCCACCCGTCAGGCTGCGTTGGGCGCCCAGGCGCATCAGGACCTGCCGTTCGAGCAACTGCTGGAAGCCTTCCCGCACGCCCGCGAACAGGGCCTGTTCCAGGTCATGTTCAACCACCAGCAACGCGACCTGAGTGCCTTGCGCCGCCTGCCGGGCATGCTCGCCGATGAGTTGCCCTGGCACAGCCGCGAGGCCAAGTTCGACCTGCAACTGCACAGCGAAGAAGACCGCAACGGGCGCCTGAGCCTGTCGTTCGACTACGCCGATGAGCTGTTCGACAGCGCAACCATTCAGCGTCTCGCCGAGCACTTCATCAACTTGCTACACGCCGTGTGCGAGCAACCGCAACAGGCCATCGGCGACTTGCCGTTGATGCACGCCGACGAACAACAGCCGTGGAGTGAAGCGCCGTGCACGCCGGCGCAGCAGTGGCTGCCAGAACTGCTCAGCCAACACACCGCGGACAACACCGCGTTGGTCTGGCAAGACGGCAACCTGACCTTCGCCCAACTGCACACCCAGGCCAACCGCCTGGCCCATTACCTGCGTGACAAGGGCGTTGGCCCGGATGTGTGCGTGGCCATCGCCGCCGAACGCTCGCCGCAACTGTTGATCGGCTTGCTGGCGATCATCAAGGCCGGTGGCGCCTATGTGCCGCTCGACCCGGATTACCCCGCCGATCGCCTGGCCTACATGCTCCAGGACAGCGGCGTGCACCTGCTGTTGACCCAAACCTCACTGCTCGAGCTGTTACCGGCACCCGAAGGCGTGTGCGTGATCGCCATGGACAGCCTGCACCTCGACAGCTGGTCGACCCAGGCACCGGGTTTGCACCTGCATGGCGACAACCTCGCCTACGTGATTTACACCTCCGGCTCCACCGGCCAGCCCAAGGGCGTGGGCAATACCCATGCGGCGCTGGCCGAGCGTTTGCAGTGGATGCAAGCCACGTATCAACTCAACGACACCGATGTGCTGATGCAAAAAGCACCGATCAGTTTCGACGTGTCGGTGTGGGAGTGCTTCTGGCCATTGATCACCGGTTGCCGCCTGGTGCTGGCCGGTCCCGGCGAGCATCGCGACCCGCACCGCATTGCGCAGTTGGTGCAGGAACACGGCGTAACCACCCTGCACTTTGTGCCGCCGCTGTTGCAGCTGTTTATCGATGAGCCGCGGGTGGCCGAATGCACCAGCCTGCGCCGCCTGTTCTCCGGCGGTGAAGCCTTGCCCGCCGAACTGCGCAACCGCGTCTTGGCACAGTTGCCGGCGGTGCAATTGCACAACCGTTATGGCCCGACGGAAACCGCGATCAACGTCACCCACTGGCAGTGCCAGGCCGAAGACGGCGAGCGCTCGCCGATTGGCCGGCCGCTGGGCAATGTGATCTGTCGCGTGCTGGACGAACACCTCAACCCATTGCCGGCCGGTGTGCCGGGCGAATTGTGCATCGGCGGCATCGGCCTGGCGCGCGGTTACCTCGGCCGCGCCGGGCTGACCGCAGAACGTTTCGTCGCCGACCCCTTGGGCGAGGCGGGCACACGCCTGTACCGCACCGGTGACCGCGTGCGCTGGAGCGCTGACGGCGTACTCGACTACCTCGGCCGGCTCGATCAGCAGGTCAAACTGCGTGGCTTTCGCGTGGAACCGGAAGAAATCGAAGCACGCCTGTTGGCCATGGACGGCATCGCCCAAGCCGTGGTGCTGGTGCGTGACCAGCAACTGATCGGCTACTACACCGCCAGCACCGCGCTGGACGCTCAACAGGTAAGAACTGCCCTGGCCGCCGAGTTGCCGGAATACATGGTGCCCGCGCAACTGCTGCGTCTGGAGGCGATGCCGCTGAGCCCCAGCGGCAAACTGGACCGCCGTGCCTTGCCGGCGCCGTTGTGGCAAACCCGTGAACACATCGAACCCCAAACCCCGTTGCAGCAGCAGATTGCGGCGATCTGGCGCGAAGTCCTCGGCCTGCCTCGCATTGGCCTGGGCGACGACTTCTTCGCCCTCGGTGGTCACTCGTTGCTGGCCACGCAAATCATCTCGCGCACCCGCCAAGCCTGCGACGTCGAGCTGCCGCTGCGCACCTTGTTCGAAGCCAGCGAGCTGGGCGCGTTTGCCGAGCAAGTCGGGCTGATCCAGGCTTCGGGCCAGCGCAACCAGCAAACCGCTATCGCCAAGGTCGACCGCAGCGCGCCGGTGCCGCTGTCCTATTCCCAACAGCGCATGTGGTTCCTCTGGCAGATGGAGCCGGACAGCCCGGCCTACAACGTCGGTGGCATGGCGCGCCTGCGTGGCGTGCTGGACGTGGGGCGTTTCGAGGCGGCGTTGCAAGCCTTGATCATGCGTCACGAAACCCTGCGCACCACCTTCCCGAGCCTCGACGGCGTGGCCCAGCAAAAGGTCGCGCCGCAAACCGGCCTGCGCATGGACTGGCAGGATTTCTCGGCGCTCACTGAAGCCGAGCGTCAGCTGCGCCTGCAACAACTGGCCGACCACGAAGCCCATACGCCTTTCAACCTGGAAACCGGGCCATTGCTGCGCGCGTGCCTGGTCAAGGCCGGCGAGCAGGAACACTACCTGGTGCTGACCCTGCACCACATCGTCACCGAAGGCTGGGCGATGGACATCTTCGCGCGTGAACTCAGCGCGCTGTACGAGGCCTTTATCGACGAGCGCGATTCGCCGCTGGCGCCGTTGCCGGTGCAGTACCTCGACTACAGCGTGTGGCAGCGCCAATGGCTGGAGTCCGGCGAGCGTCAGCGCCAACTCGACTACTGGATCGGGCAGCTTGGGCATGAGCATCCACTGCTCGAACTGCCCGGCGACCGCCCGCGTCCGCCGGTGCAAAGCCACCAGGGCGAGCTGTACCGCTTTGACCTGAGCGATGAACTGGCCGCCCGTGTGCGCGCCTTCAATGCCGAACGCGGCCTGACCCTGTTCATGACCATGACCGCCACCCTGGCCGTGTTGCTCTACCGCTACAGCGGCCAGACCGACCTGCGCATCGGCGCGCCGGTGGCCAACCGCATTCGTCCGGAAAGCGAGGGCCTGATCGGCGCATTCCTCAACACCCAGGTGCTGCGTTGCCAGCTCAATGGGCAGATGAAGGTGGGCGAGTTGTTCGAGCAGGTGCGCCACACCGTGATTGAAGGCCAGTCCCATCAGGACCTGCCGTTCGATCATTTGGTGGAAGCCCTGCAACCCCCACGCAGCGCGGCCTACAACCCGCTGTTCCAAGTGATGTGCAACGTGCAGCGCTGGGAATTCCAGCAGAGCCGCCAACTGGCCGGCATGACCGTCGAGTACCTGGCCAACGATGCGCGCGCGACCAAGTTTGACCTCAACCTGGAAGTCACCGACCTCGACCATCGCCTGGGTTGCTGCCTGACCTACAGCACCGACCTGTTCGACGAACCGCGCATTGCGCGCATGGCCGAGCATTGGCGCAACTTGCTGGAGGCACTGATCGCCAACCCGCAGCAGCGCCTCAGCGAATTGCCGTTGCTGACCGCCGCCGAGCAGCGCGCGTTGCAGGACAGCCTCGGTATGGAAGCGGGCGAGCATCGCCTCGATCAGTGCATTCACCAGTTGTTCAGTCAGCAGGCGAGCAAGCGTGCCGATGCGCCGGCACTGACCTTTGCCGGTGAAACCCTTACCTACCGCGAACTGGACGCCCGCGCCAATCGCCTGGCGTGGATGCTGCGCGAGCGCGGCGTCGGCCCACAGGTGCGCGTCGGCCTGGCGTTGCCGCGTTCCCTGGAAATGGTGATTGGCTTGTTGGCGATTCTCAAGGCCGGTGGCGCCTATGTGCCGCTCGACCCGGAATACCCGCTGGACCGCTTGCACTACATGATCGAAGACAGCGGCATCGGCCTGCTGCTCAGTGACGCGGCACTGTTCGAAGCCCTTGGTGAACTGCCGGCGACGGTGGCGTGCTGGTGCCTGGAAGATGACCTGCCGGTGCTCGCCAATTACTCGGCCGACGAGCTGCCCTTTATCAGCTTGCCGCAACATCAGGCGTACTTGATCTACACCTCAGGTTCCACCGGCAAGCCCAAAGGCGTGGTGGTGTCCCACGGTGAAATCGCCATGCATTGCCAGGCGGTGATCAAGCGCTTTGGCATGCGTGCGGACGATTGCGAACTGCACTTTTATTCGATCAATTTCGACGCCGCCACCGAGCGTTTGCTGGTGCCGCTGCTCAGCGGCGCGCAGGTGGTGTTGCGCGCCCAGGGCCAGTGGGATGCCGAAGAAATCTGCGCGCTGATTCGCACCCATCGCATCAATATCCTCGGCTTCACCCCAAGCTATGGCAGCCAGTTGGCGCAGTGGCTGGCGACTCAGCAGCAAACCTTGCCGGTGCGCATGTGCATCACCGGCGGTGAGGCGCTGACCGGCGAACACTTGCAGCGTATCCGCGCAGCGTTTCAGCCCGAGGTGTTTTTCAACGCCTACGGCCCGACTGAAACCGTGGTCATGCCGCTGGCCAGTCTGGCGCCCGAGCACGTGGAGGAGGGCGCTGGCAGCGTGCCGATCGGCAGCATCATTGGCGACCGCGTGGCCTACATTCTCGACGCCGACCTGGCGCTGGTGCCGCAAGGTGCGACCGGCGAGTTGTATGTCGGCGGGGCCGGTCTGGCCCAGGGTTACCACCAACGCCCGGGCATGACCGCAGAGCGTTTTGTCGCCGACCCGTTTGCTACCAATGGCGGGCGTTTGTACCGCACCGGCGACCTGGTGCGCCAACGCGCCGATGGCCTGGTGGAGTACCTGGGCCGTATCGACCATCAGGTGAAAATTCGCGGTTTCCGCATTGAACTGGGCGAAATCGAAACCCGCCTGCTGGAACACCACGCGGTGCGCGAAGCGGTGGTGCTGGCGCTGGATTCGCCGAGCGGCAAACAGCTGGTGGCTTACCTGGTCAGCGACGCCGACCACGGCACACTGCGCGACGCGCTCAAGGCACACCTGAAGACGCAACTGCCGGACTACATGGTGCCTGCGCACCTGATCGTGCTGGACAGCATGCCGCTGACCGCCAACGGCAAGCTCGACCGCCGCGCCTTGCCGCAACCGGACCCGGAGGCGAACCGCCAAGACTACGTGGCGCCACGCAACGAACTGGAGCACACCCTGGCCGCGATCTGGTGCGCCGTGTTGAACGTGCAGCAGGTCGGCATGGACGATAATTTCTTTGAACTGGGCGGCGACTCGATCCTGTCGATCCAGGTGGTCAGCCGTGCGCGGCAGGCCGGGATTCACTTCAGCCCGCGCGACCTGTTCCAGCACCAGACCGTGCAAACCCTCGCAGCCGTGGCCACGCGGTCCGAGCGGGTCAGCGCCGAACAAGGGGTGCTGACGGGCAGCTCGGGCCTGACGCCGATCCAGCATTGGTTCTTCGATACGGCGATTCCGAATCGTCAGCACTGGAACCAGGCGTTGCTGCTCAAACCGCTGCAACTGCTCGACCCTCATCGCCTGGAGCAAGCGCTGTTGGCGGTGCTGGAACACCACGACGCCCTGCGCCTGAGCTTTACGCCGCGCGATGCCCAATGGCACGCCGAGCACTTGGCCGTGCCGCGCGGCGGCGTGCTGATGCAGGCGCAAGTGCGCGATATGGCGCAGTGCACCGCGCTGTTCACCGACACCCAACGCAGCCTCGACCTCGAACACGGTCCGCTGCTGCGCGCCTTGCTGGTGGATGGCCCGCAGGGTCAGCAACGCCTGCTGATCGCGATTCATCACTTGGTGGTGGATGGCGTGTCGTGGCGCGTATTGCTTGAAGACCTGCAAACCGTCTACCGCCAACTGAGCGACGGCCAATCGGTCAGCCTGCCGGCCAAGACCAGCGCCTTGCGCGATTGGGCTGCGCGTTTGCAGGCCTATGCGAGCAGTGAATCCCTGCGTGAAGAGTTGAGCCTTTGGCAAGACCGGTTGGCCGGTCCTGCGGCGGTATTGCCGGTGGATCGCCCACACGGTTCGCTGCTCACTCGGGATGCCGACACGGTCAGCGTGCGCCTGGACGCGCAACACACCCGCCAGTTGCTGCAACAGGCGCCAAGCGCCTATCGCACTCAGGTCAACGACCTGCTGCTGACGGCGTTGGCCCGTGTGCTGTGCCGCTGGAGTGGTCACGATTCAGCGTTGATCCAGCTGGAAGGCCATGGCCGTGAAACCTTGTTTGATGACATCGACCTGACCCGCAGCGTCGGCTGGTTTACCAGTGCTTACCCATTGCGCCTGACCCCGCAAGCAGAGCAGGGCGCATCGATCAAGGCGATCAAGGAGCAACTGCGCGGCGTGCCGCACAAAGGTTTGGGCTATGGCGTGCTGCGTTACCTGGCGGACGATCTGTGCAAGCAGACCATGGCCGCACTGCCAAGCGCCGACATCACCTTCAACTACCTCGGCCAGTTCGACCAGAGCTTTGGCGCCGATGCGCTGTTCCACCCGCTGGATGAGCCAGCCGGCCTGGCGCATGACCCGCAGGCGCCGTTGCCTAATGAGTTGAGCGTCGACAGCCAGGTGTACGGCGGCGAACTGGTGCTGCGCTGGACCTTCAGCCGCGAGCGCCACGATCAACAGACCATTCGCGAACTGGCCGAGGCCTACCTGGGCGAACTGCAAAGCCTGATCGCGCATTGCCTGAGCGACGCTGCCGGCGGCCTCACGCCGTCGGACTTCCCGCTGGCGCACCTAACCCAGCCACAACTCGACAGCCTGCCGGTGCCGGCCAGCGCTATCGAAGACGTGTACCCGCTGACGCCGATGCAGGAAGGCCTGCTGCTGCACACTTTGCTGGAACCGGGCACGGGCCTCTACTACATGCAGGACCGCTACCGCATCAACAGCGCGCTCGACCCGCAGCGGTTTGCCCAAGCCTGGCAGGCGGTGATCGCGCGTCACGAAGCCTTGCGCGCGTCGTTCTGCTGGAACGTCGGCGAAGACATGCTGCAAGTGATTCACAAGCCGGGCAGCACGCCGATCGAGTACCTGGACTGGAGCGCCGATCCGGAAAGTGAACAGGAACCCCGTCTGCAAGCCTTGCTCAAGGCCGAGCGGGAAGCCGGTTTCGATCTGCTTAACCAGGCGCCGTTTCACCTGCGCCTGATCCGCGTCGGTGAAGCGCGCTACTGGTTCATGATGAGCAACCACCACATCCTCATCGATGCCTGGTGCCGTTCGCTGTTGATGAATGACTTCTTTGAGATCTACATGGCCCTGGGCGAAGGCCGCGAAGCACAGTTGGCCACCCCGCCGCGCTACCGCGATTACATTGCCTGGCTGCAACGCCAGAACCTCGCTGAAGCACGCCAGTGGTGGCAGCACAACCTGCAAGGTTTCGAGCGCACCACACCGATCCCGAGCGACCGGCCGTTCCTGCGTGAACATGCGGGCCATAGCGGCGGTATGGTGGTGGGCGACTGCTACACCCGCCTGGAGGCACGCGACGGTGCGCAACTGCGTGAACTGGCGCAGGCCCATCAACTGACCGTCAACACCTTCGCCCAGGCGGCATGGGCGTTGGTGCTGCGTCGCTTGAGCGGCGAGCGTGACGTGTTGTTCGGCGTTACCGTGGCCGGGCGCCCGGTGGACATGCCCGAGATGCAACGCACTGTCGGCCTGTTCATCAACAGCATCGCGCTGCGGGTGAAACTGCCTGAAGACGGTCAGCGCTGCAGCGTGCGCCAGTGGTTGAGCGGCTTGCTTGACAGCAACATGCAGCTGCGCGAGTACGAGTACCTGCCGCTGGTGACCATTCAGGAACACAGCGAATTGCCCAAGGGCCAACCGTTGTTCGACAGCCTGTTCGTGTTCGAGAACGCGCCGGTGGAGGTCTCGGTGCTGGACCGCGCGCAAAGCCTGAATGCCACCTCGGATTCCGGCCGCACCCACACCAACTTCCCGCTGACCGCGGTGTGCTACCCGGGCGATGACCTAGGTTTGCACCTGTCCTACGACCAGCGTTACTTCGACGAAAGCACCGTGCAGGGCATGCTCGGCGAGTTCAAACGCCTGCTGCTGGCGCTGGTGCAAGGCTTCCATGGCGACATGGCCGACCTGCCGTTGATTGGCGCGCAGGAACGTGAATTCCTGCTCGACGGCTGCAACCAGAGTGAGCACGTCTACCCATTGGAGCGCAGCTATGTCGAGCTGTTCGAGGCGCAGGTGGCCGAGCATCCACAGCGCATCGCCGCCAGCTGCCTCGACCAACAGTGGAGTTACGACGAATTGAATCGGCGCAGCAACGGTTTGGGTCACGCGCTGATCGCAGCAGGCGTTGGCCTGGACCAGCCGGTGGCACTGCTGGCCGAGCGCAACCTCGACTTGCTGGGCATGATCATCGGCAGCTTCAAGGCCGGCGCCGGTTATCTGCCGCTGGACCCAGGCCTGCCAAGCCAGCGCCTGAGCCGGATTATCGACTTGAGCCGTACGCCGTTGCTGGTGTGCACCGAGGCGTGTCGCGAGCAGGCAATTGAGCTGCTGGAAGGTACCGACTGCCAACTGTTGGTGTGGGAGGAAGTGCCGGGCCGTGGGGAAAATCCAGGTGTCTACAGCGGCCCGGACAACCTCGCCTACGTGATCTACACCTCGGGCTCCACCGGCCTGCCCAAAGGCGTGATGGTCGAACAGCGCGGCATGCTGAATAACCAGTTGAGCAAGGTGCCTTATCTGGACCTGAGCCCGGCGGATGTAATCGCCCAAACTGCGTCGCAAAGTTTCGATATTTCCGTGTGGCAATTCCTCGCTGCGCCGCTGTTTGGCGCGCGGGTGGATATTGTGCCGAACACCCTTGCCCATGACCCGCAAGGCTTGCTGGCCCATGTGCAGGCCCAGGGCATTACTGTGCTGGAAAGCGTGCCGTCGCTGATCCAGGGCATGCTCGCCCAGGAACGCATGAGCCTGGACGGCCTGCGCTGGATGCTGCCGACGGGCGAAGCGATGCCGCCGGAGCTGGCGCACCAATGGCTGCTGCGTTATCCAGACATTGGCCTGGTCAACGCTTATGGCCCGGCGGAATGTTCGGATGACGTGGCGTTCTTCCGCGTCGATCTGGCGTCAACCCAAAGCACTTATTTGCCGATTGGCACCCCGACTGACAACAACCGGTTGTACGTGCTCGATGGCGCACTGGCGTTGGTGCCCCAGGGCGCGGTTGGCGAGCTGTGTGTGGCGGGGACTGGTGTGGGCCGTGGTTACGTCAGCGATCCGTTGCGCACGGCGCAGGTGTTCGTGCCCAACCCGTTTGGCGCACCCGGCGAGCGTCTCTACCGCACCGGCGACCTGGCACGTCGGCGCAGCGATGGCGTGTTGGAATATGTGGGGCGTATCGACCACCAGGTGAAGATTCGCGGCTACCGCATCGAACTGGGTGAAATCGAAGCGCGCCTGCATGAACAGTTGGAGGTGCGTGACGCCGCGGTGGGTGTACAAGAGGGCGTCAACGGCAAGCACTTGGTGGGTTACCTGGTGGCGGCGGATGAAAGCCTCAACCCGAGCGAGCGCCTGGACCGCATCAAGCAACGCCTGCGCGCAGAGCTGCCGGAATACATGGTGCCACTGCACTGGTTATGGCTTGAGCGCCTGCCGCTGAACGCCAACGGCAAACTCGACCGCAAGGCCCTGCCGGCGTTGGAGATCGGCCAGTTGCACAGCCAGGATTACTTGGCGCCGCGCAACGAGCTGGAAACCACCTTGGCTGCCATCTGGGCCGAGGTGCTGAAAGTCGACAAGGTGGGTGTGCAGGACAACTTCTTCGAGCTCGGCGGGCACTCGTTGCTGGCCACGCAGATTGCCTCCCGCGTGCAGAAAACCCTGCAACGCGATGTACCGCTGCGGGCGATGTTTGAGTGCAGCACGGTGGCGGAGTTGGCTGAGTATATCGAGGGCTTGGCGGCGAATGAGATCAGCGCCGAGAAGGTGGATCGGTTGAGTGATTTGATGGCGGAGTTGGAGGGGCTTTAAGGCAACCTCTAACAACTGGCGGTGAGCGTGCTGTTGGTCGAAACGACATCGTGGTATCGGTGAGAGTGCCCTGGCGCGGGGACAGATTGTTCCGCCGCCAGGCCAATGCCTCATCACTGACGGACGGGATAAGGCGACTTACGAGAGAACCGGTGTCTATTTACGCCTTGAGCTGTAGGAGATTGACCGCTGGTGGCGTAGGTGATTTCCATAATACTGTTTTTATATACAGTGTTTTTGGGGCCGTCGGCTCATGAGAAGAAAATGAGCGAAAATCGGGCCTGTGGCAAAAAAAGGCAACTCCGTTAGGTTGAGGTTCTCTCCTTCAGGAAGGGAGAGTTCTTAATCACTATCAATGGAGTCACACATGAATAAACCACAAACCCAGACACCTCTTCGCCATGGTCGTGTCACGTCCCCTTCCAGCCGTGGCGCAGTCGCCGTGGATCTCGGCTTGCTGGCTACCTGGCAGGTCAATGAAATGGAAGGCGGCAAGAACTTTCCGGCACTGATTGCCGGCCCGTTCCCGGCGCCTTATCAAACCGACAGTGACAGCGTCACCCCACCCGCCGACGGCTTCATCCTCAGCGGCGGCAAGACCGATGCCCGTGACTGCATCAACTTCACCAACGAGGAAATGGCCAAGAAACTCAACCGTGCTTTCACCTGGCCGCTGCTCAATGTCGACCCGGGTCAGACCTTCAAGGTCACCTGGGAATACACCGCGCCGCACACCACCCGTGGCTATCGTTGGCTGATCACCAAGGATGGCTGGGATCCGAAACAGCGCATCACCCGTGCACAACTGGAAACCCAGCCGTTCGCCGAAGACTTCTATACCCAGGTGCCGTACTTCAGCCATGCAGGTGAACTGAAGGCCAAGGTCAATCACGAAGTGAAACTGCCGGCCAACAAAAAGGGCAAGCATGTGATCGTATTGATGTGGATCGTCGCCAACACCGGCAACGCCTTCTATCAAGCCTTCGACGTGGACTTCAAATAAGCCCGCGCCGTTAAACCCATACGTTCTGAAGGATTAGAACATGACAAATATTGACTTCACCTCACTGAAATCGCCGCTGAACGATGTCGCTTCGCTGATGCCGAGCATTGCCGGCAAAAAGATCCTCATGGGCTTCTGGCACAACTGGCCTGCCGGCGCGAGCGACGGTTACCAGCGTGGCCAATTCGCCAATATGAACCTGGCGGACGTGCCGAAGGATTACAACGTGGTGGCCGTGGCCTTCATGAAAGGCAACGGTATCCCAACGTTCAAGCCGTACAACCTTTCCGACGCCGAGTTCCGCCGTCAGGTGGGCGTGCTAAACAGCCAGGGCAGGGCGGTGCTGATTTCCCTTGGCGGCGCCGATGCGCACATCGAGCTGCATAAAGGCAACGAACAGCCACTGGCCAACGAGATTATCCGCCTGGTGGAAACCTATGGCTTTGATGGCCTGGACATCGATCTTGAGCAGAGCGCGATTGATTTCGCCGACAACAAGACTGTCCTGCCCGCCGCGTTGAAACTGGTCAAGGACCATTACGCCGGTGAAGGCAAACACTTCATTATCAGCATGGCGCCGGAGTTTCCTTACCTGACCACCGCCGGCAAATACGTCGGTTACATCCAGGCGCTGGAAGGCTATTACGACTTCATTGCCCCGCAGTATTACAACCAGGGGGGCGACGGGATCTGGGTGCAGGAGGCCAACAACGGCAACGGTGCCTGGATTGCCCAGAACAACGACGCGATGAAAGAGGATTTCCTGTTTTACCTGACCGAAAGTCTGGTGAGCGGAACGCGAGGGTTTACCAAAATCCCGGCGGACAAGTTCGTCATTGGTCTGCCGGCCAACGTCGACGCAGCCGCCACCGGTTATGTGATCAACCCCGCAGCCGTGACCAATGCATTCAAGCGTTTGGACGCCAAAGGGCTGTCGATCAAGGGCCTGATGACATGGTCGGTGAATTGGGACAACGGGATCAGCAAAGACCACGTGCCCTACAACTGGGAATTCAGCCGCCGTTATGGGCCGTTGATCACAGGCACTCATCTGTCTGGCCTCGGTGAGGATGAGGCGGATCTCGAAGTCGCCAATCGGCAGTAGCGCAAAGAGACATCGGGCAGACGTGCCTGATCTCAAACAGCTATGTTTATGAGCTGATCGTTGGCTTTATCAAATAGAATCCGATGCCCTCTTTGGGCATCGGATTTTCTGCGTCAGGCTCAAGTTTTCATCCGGTTTTTATGAACTTGCTTTGCTCGTTTTCTGTTGCGCAAGCCCGAAACAGTCTTAGGGAAACGTCGATTACTTGGGTCCCAGAATCTTCGCCAGCTTGTCCGGCGACGGCGCGCCTTGCTGTTGCTGCAACCCGCCCTTGTCATCCAGATAGAAAATCGCCGGCGTCGCCGACAATTCCAGCTCTTCCATCAACTTCATGTTGGCATCGAGCTTGGCTTCGATGTCCGCCGGGATCTTGTCCAACGCCTGCAATTTGCTGCCTTTGCCGGCGGCTTCGTGTTCTTCCAGGGCTTTTTGCGGGTCTTTGGCGGCGAACAGCGCAGCCGACTTGCCTGGGCTGTCCTCGCGGATAATGCCCACCATGATATGGCGCAACTGCACCTTGCCGGCTTTTACCCACGGCCGTGCCTGTTCCCAGAACATGTTGCAGTAAGGGCAGTTGGGGTCGCTGAACAGGTAGACGATACGTGGCGCGTTTTTATCGCCGTCCTGAATCCAGTTGCTGTGTTCCATCTTGGCCCAGACTTCCTTGGCCATCGGCGCATACACCAGTTTTTCCAGGGGCGCGCTGCTCAGGTCTTTACCTTCGGCGTCGTACAGGTTGCCGGCAATCACACTTTTGCCGTCGGCGGTCAGGTACAGCGCCATGCCACGGTTCTGGTACTGCGCGGCGTAGCCGGTGAGGCCGCTGGGCGCATCGAACTTGCCGAGGATCTTGGCGCCTTTGGCTTCGATCTGTTTGATCGGTGCCGGCCAGTCTTCGGCCTGGGCCAGGGTGGCCGCGAGCGTCAGCGGCAGCAGGGTCAGCAGGTGGCGGAGGCTTGGCATGTCGGTTTCCTTTCAGGGGCGGTGTCGAAGGGTTCCATGGCACGGGCCAGGCTGGCTTGGGACAGCTCACCGAGGTGGCTGTTGATCAGGCGCCCATCGGCTTGGTAGAACAGCGTGGTCGGCAAGGCCATGGAGCCCACGGCCTGGCCGAGTCGGCCGCTGGCGTCAAACAATACGTTATCGAGGGTCAGGCCTTGGGTCGCGAGGAAGGTGCTGACGCTTTGCATGCTTTCGGCCTGGTTGACGAACAGGAAGGTCACGTCGGGGCGCTGGTGCTGGGCGCGCTCCAGTACCGGCATTTCCCGGCGGCACGGTGGGCACCAGGTGGCCCAGAGGTTGATCACCAGCGGGCCGCCTTTGTAGTCGGCCAGTTGCACCACGTCGCCATTGGCGTTGCGCAAGGTGATGTCCGGCAGTTGCGCGCCTTTGTCGTACAGGCTCAGCGATAAACTGGTCAGGCCCCAGAACACCAAGCCCGTGACCACCCCGGCGCTCAACGGTTTGCGCAGGGCAGGGCGGCGCCAGCCGTACAACAGTGCGCCGAGTACCAGTGCAATCACGCCGGGCCAGGCGAGGAAACCGCCGTCGCGCAGGTCGACCATCTGCAGAGGATCGCGGCTGTAATCGCTCCAGTACATCACGACAAAGCTGACGCGCGCGGCCAGCATGCCCAGCAGGAACAGGGTGAACAGCACCGATTCGGGGTTTTCGCCGCCACGCTTGGCCACCCGCCAGCCCACCAGGGTGGCGAGAATCAACGCGCTGATCAGCAGGATGTGATTCAGGGCGATGGCAAAGGTGCCGATGGTCAGGGTCAGCATCAGCGTGCGTCTCGGGTTTGCGTCCAGCGTTGCAGGAAGGCGGCGGCATCCACTTCGCCGGTGATGCGTTGGGCGCGACGTTCTTCACCGTTGGGGCCGATCCACACAAAGCTCGGTGGCCCCGGCACCTTGTAGCGACCCAGCAGCTCACGGCTGGCAGCGTTGTCGGCGGTGACGTCGAGGCGCAGCAGGCGCACATCTTTAAGGGCGTCCATCACCTCCGGTTTGCCGAATACCTGTTTTTCCATGATCTTGCACGACACGCACCAGTCGGCATAGTAATCCACCAGCACCCATTGGCCCTGGGCCTTGGCACTGTCGAGCTGGGTTTGCAGCACGGCCGGGTCATTGATGGTCATGAACGCGTCATGGGCGCTCGGTGCGGCGGCAACCCGCGAGCCACCGTAGACTTTCAGCGGTTGCCAGAGGTCGTCGCTGCCACCGGCCGCGCCCACCACCAGCACTGCGCCCCACAGGCCCAGCACCAGGGAGCCTGCGCCAAACACTTTGGCCGCCAGCCCGTATTCGCGCGCCAGGCCCCAGCCGCAGTAAGCCATCACCAGGGCCAATACGCCCCACAGGCCGAGCCACAGGCTTTCGCCGACCACCGGGCGAATCATCAGCACTGCGGTGCCCAGGAACAGGAAGCCGAAGACGCCCTTGAGCACGTTCATCCAAGTGCCCGGTTTCGGCAGGAAGCGGTTGCCCACCGTCACCAGCAGCAACAGCGGGATGCCGATGCCGATGCCCATGGCGAAGAGAATCAGGCCACCGTGCAGCGCATTGCCGCTCTGGGCGATATACAGCAGCGCGCCGGCCAGTGGCGCAGTCATGCACGGCCCCACCAGCAAGCCGGAGAGCGCACCGAGCACGCCGGCGCCTACCAGGCTGCCGCCGCTTTGCTGACGGCTGACGTTGTCCAGGCGATCACGCAGGAAGGCCGGCAATTGCAGTTCAAAGAAACCAAACATTGGCAGCGCGAGGATCACAAACAGCGCGGCGAAACTGCCAAGAATCCACGGCGTTTGCAGCCATGCAGCGAGGTTGCCGCCGAGCAGCGCGGCCAGTACGCCCAGCGCTGCATATACCAGCGCCATGCATATCACGTAGCTGCTGGCCAGGGCAAAACCACGACGCGGGCTCGCGCCACTGCCGACCACCAGGCCTGCGAGAATCGGCAGCATCGGCAGCGAACACGGGGCAAATGCCAGCAGCAGGCCCAGACCAAAGAACACCAGCAGGCTCCAGCCCAGGCTGCGCTGTTGCAGGCCGCTGGCCAGGCTCTGGTCCTGGGCTTGTGCGGTGGCGGCGACGGCGGGGTTGCCGCCCAGGTCCACGGTGATCGACTGCGGCGGGTAGCACAGGCCCGCATCGGCACAGCCCTGCCAGCCGAGCTTGACCTGGCCGGTGGCGCCGGCCGGAATCTTCACTTCCAGGCCCTGGCGATACACTTGCTGCTCACCGAAGAACTCATCGCTGTGGGCTTCGCCCTGCGGTAACGCCGGTTTGTCGGCCAGGCCGTCGAACTTCATGCGTTGCTGGTACAGGTAGTAACCGTCGGCAATCTGCCAATACAGCTGGGTCTCGCCAGACTCCAGGCGTTCGGAGGTAAAGGTGAAGGCTTTGCCCACCGGGAGGAAATCGGGTTTGCTTTCAAAAGGGTTGCCCGGCGCGGCCTGGGCGAATCCCGCGAACATTACCAGTAGAAAGGTAAACAGATGCCGCATGGTCAAGCCTTAGTTTGGTGCAAGTTAGGGACACAATGTGTGGCGTTGATTAACCGATGATTAACCGGGGGCTATTCTAAAGTGAAGGGCGTGTCTGAGCGCGCCTCTTTTCACGGCATAATCGGCGCTTAATCCGTTGCACCTTTAATTCTCCCCATCTTTCATGAAGGGTTCACCATGCACGTACTGGTCTGTGAAGACGACGAACTGATCGCCAGCGGCATCGTGGCCGGCCTCGGCGCTCAGGGCTTTACCGTCGAACGCGTGGCCACGGCCGCGGCTGTACGGGCGATGCTCAAGGCGGCCACGTTCGACATCATGGTGCTCGACCTCGGTTTGCCCGACGAAGACGGCCTCAAGCTGCTGCAACAACAGCGCAGCCAGGGGCTGGAGATTCCGGTGCTGATTCTGACGGCGCGCGATTCTGTGACCAACCGTGTCGACGGCCTGCAAGCCGGTGCCGACGATTACCTGCTCAAGCCCTTCGACCTGCGCGAGCTTGCCGCCCGCCTGCAAACCCTGCTGCGGCGGGTGGCGGGGCGCCGGGTCAACCTGATCGAACACGGCCGCCTCGCCTACGACCCCAGCAGCCGCGAAACCTTCCTGGGCGGCGAGCCGGTGGATCTTTCCCGTCGCGAACAAGCGTTGTTGCAGGCCTTGTTGCATAACAAAGGCCGGGTGCTGTCCAGCGAACAGCTCAAGGACAGCGTCTACGGTTTTAACGACGAACTGGAAAGTAACGCCCTCAACGTGCATATCCATCACCTGCGGCGCAAATTGGGCAACGGCATCGTCGAGACCGTACGCGGCCTCGGTTATCGCCTGGGCACGGCCGATGGTGGCGTGGCCGATGATGGAGAACACGCCTCGTGATGAGCCTGCGCCTGCGCCTGACATTCAAGCTGGGCGCTGCTTTCGTGCTGATCTGGCTGCTGGCGGCGGCCTGGATGCTCAACGATCTGCGCAACCAGATGATGTTCTCCCTCGACCAGCGTCTGGTGGCGTCCGCGCGCATGGTCGCGGGGCTGACCGAGCAGATGCCGGGCCTGGCCAGTGTGAGCGGCGGTACGCACCTGCGCACCGAGCAACTGAATGTGCCGGGTGGCATGGCTTGCCAGGTCAGCTCCCTGCGTGGGGAAATTCTGGCGCGCAGCCACATGACCCCGGATGAAGGCCTGGAGTCGCGCAAGAGTGGCTTTCGCGATCAAGTCATCGACGGCGTCGGCTGGCGCAGTTTCACCCTGTCCCGGGGTGACTTGTTGATCACCACGGCCGACCGTCAGGTGGAGCGCGAGGCGCTGAACCTGTCGATCCTGCTGGCGGCTTCGGTGCCGGTCGGCGTGGCCTTGCTGGGTTGCCTGTGCCTGCTGTGGCTGGGCATCGGCCAGAGCCTGCTGCCGCTCAACCGCATGCGTGACGCGTTGATGCGCCGCAGCGCCGATTCGCTCGAACCCTTGCAGATTCACCCTCTGCCCAGCGAGCTAAAACCGCTGCTCGACACCCAGAACCAACTGTTGCAACGCATCGCCAAGACCATCGAGCGTGAGCGCCGCCTCACCGGTGATGCCGCGCATGAGTTGCGCAGCCCGCTGACGGCGATCAAGACCCACCTGCAAGTGGCGCGCATGACCGACGGCGCGGCGCGTGATCAGTCCCTGGCCCACGCCGAGGAGGGCGCTGACCGCCTGCATCGCACCCTTGAGCAATTGCTGCTGCTGGCGCGGGTGGAAGGCAGCCTGTCGTTCGATGACGGCCTGCAATCGAGCGCCGAACAGGTCGCGCGGCTGGCGATCCAGGATGCCAACGCCGGCGACAACCGGCGTATCGACCTGATCCTGTCGGCCAACCTCACCGATACCCCGGTGGAAATGCCAGTGGCCCTGGCGGTCGCGGCCTTGCGCAACCTGCTGGATAACGCGCTGCGCCATACGCCGGGTGATACCCGGGTGGAGCTGAGTGTGTTCACCACTGCCGACACGGTGGTGTTCCGCGTGCGTGATCATGGCAAGCAGATTTCCAGTGAGGACCTGCAATACCTGACCCAACGTTTCTGGCGCAATGGCAGCAGCGAGGGCTGTGGGCTGGGTCTGGCGATCGTGCAGGCGATCGTGCAGCGCTGCTCCTGCTCGCTGAAATTCGACAGTCAGGCAGATGGTTTACGGGTCGATCTGGGGATGCCGTTGCGGCGCTGAGCACTTTTCTTCAAGCACCAAATAGTTACCGCCCGCCTGACATTCTTCCCTTCAGGATGGCGGTAATTTTTTTGCGCTTGAGCGGGCTGAATGACTCGGCCTGTACTGAAAAGGACGGTTCTTATGTTGGTGGTCGATAGCAGTTTCCCCGCCAGGGGTTTCAATGAGCGTAACGCTGAGCCCGTGCAGCAGGTGGTTTTGCATTACACCGCGGCGCCTTTTGCTTCATCCCTGCGTACGCTCACACAAGAGGGTGTCAGCGCTCACTACTTGCTGCCCGATCCGGATGACCCTGGCTACCGCGCCACCGGCCATGACGAATTGCGCGTGTTTCGGCTGGTGGACGAGGATAAGCGTGCGTGGCATGCCGGGGTCAGTTATTGGGGTGGGCGGGATGATCTCAATAGCCGGTCGATTGGTGTCGAGATTGTTAATTTGGCGCGGGATGAGGGGGGCGTGTTTACGTTTCCAGCGTATGGCGAAGAACAGGTTGATGTGTTGATTGCGTTGGTTCGCGATGTGCTTGGGCGCTATCCGCAGATTGGGCCTGCCGATGTGCTTGGGCATTCGGATGTTGCCTATTGGCGCAAGAGCGATCCGGGGCCTCGGTTGCCTTGGCGGTGCTTGTTCGAGGCTGGGGTCGGGGCCTGGTTTGATGAGACGACGCGGGGCATGTATCAGCGGCGGTTTTGTCTTGGGTTGCCGCCGGAGGTTGAGGTAGAGCGGGCGTTTCAGCGGTATGGGTATAAGCCGGCCCAGAATCGCCGGGCGTTTGAGCTGCGGACGCGGGCGTTTCAGATGCACTTTCGGAGTCGGGATTATGGTGGGGTTTTGGATGGGGAGACGTGTGCGATTTTGTATGCGTTGAATGATCGGTATCGGGGGATTTGAGCGCTTTATTTGGGGGGCATATCCGTTGCTGCGGTAACGGCGGCTGGCGGTTCCGCTCTTACAGCGGGTCACTTTTGGCAAACGCCCGGAATGCCGGCCCAGCCAAAAGTAACCAAAAGGTCTTTGCCCCACCACTCGGTGCCTCGCTTAGGCTCGGCATGCCCGAACGCAGGCTTGAATCCGTGGGCCGCCGCGACGGGCCATCCATGGCCCAACACGGCTAACCCGGCGTCCTGCCGGGTTACCCACGGATTCAAGCCTGCGTTCGGCCAGCGTGGTTGACGGGGCCTGTCAGATCACAAGCAAGATCAAAAGCACGGCGGCCCGAAAGCCGACCTGAGTGGTAGAAGCAAAAGCACAGCAACACACCTCTATCTGATGCACAGAGATCCAAATGTGGGAGCGGGCTTGCCCGCGAATGCGGTGGGTCAGTCAGCTCATGTGTAACTGACCCACCACCTTCGCGAGCAAGCCCGCTCCCACAAGTCGACCGAGTACAGACCGCCAGCACCGCACTGCTTTGCTTTTCTGTGGGAGCTGGCTTGCCTGCGATGCAGGCACCTCGGTCCATCAGGTACACCGGGTTGATGCCATCGCAGGCAAGCCAGCTCCCACATTGAATTGAGTTCTGCCTTCAAGAATCAGGTCAACTGTCAGGCCGCCTCGCTTTCGCTTTTGATCTAACCACTAGGCCGCCGTACGGGCGAAACCCCCGCCCGCCATCACCAAAAAACCGGATATGCCCCACCTCAAAAAACCACAACAAGCCTAAATCCCCCACCGCCTGGTGCGTCTCCAGAACATGAAATCCGCGCGCGCGCGGATCGCCAGTTTGGTCACCCCACCCGCGTATTGAGGGATCGAGAGATGTCAGTCGCTACCAGCCGTATCGGAGACGCCCCGGTGCACGCCAGCCCGGCGTGCGCAGAAACACTCTACCAATTCGAAGAAACCCCGATACTGGCCCGCCAACGCCAGCAGGAGTCCAACGCCCGCAGCTACCCTCGGCGTATCCCCCTGGCGCTCAAGCGTGCCAAGGGCATCTATGTGGAAGACGTTGAAGGCCGTCGTTTCATCGACTGCCTGGCCGGCGCTGGCACCCTGGCGTTGGGCCACAACCACCCGGTGGTGATCGAAGCCATTCAGCAGGTTCTGAGCGACGAACTGCCGCTGCACACCCTCGACCTGACCACTCCGGTGAAAGACCAGTTCGTGCAGGACCTGTTCGGCCTGCTGCCGACCGACCTGGCACGTGAAGCGAAAATTCAGTTCTGCGGCCCCACCGGCACCGATGCCGTCGAAGCCGCACTGAAGCTGGTGCGCACCGCCACCGGGCGCAGCACCGTGTTGTCTTTCCAGGGCGGTTATCATGGCATGAGCCAAGGCGCGCTGAGCCTGATGGGCAGCCTGGGGCCGAAAAAGCCCTTGGGCGCTTTGCTCGGCAATGGCGTGCAATTTCTGCCTTACCCTTACGACTACCGTTGCCCCTTCGGCCTGGGCGGCGCCGAAGGCGTGCGGGTCAACCTGCATTACCTGGAAAACCTGCTCAATGACCCGGAAGCCGGCGTGTTGTTGCCGGCGGCAGTGATTGTCGAAGTGGTGCAGGGCGAAGGTGGCGTGATCCCGGCCGATCTCGACTGGCTGCGCGGCCTGCGCCGCATCACCGAGCAAGCCGGTGTGGCGCTGATCGTCGATGAGATCCAGAGCGGCTTCGGGCGCACCGGCAAGATGTTTGCCTTCGAGCACGCCGGCATCATCCCGGACGTGGTGGTGATGTCCAAAGCCATCGGCGGCAGCTTGCCGCTGGCGGTGGTGGTGTATCGCGACTGGCTCGACACTTGGTTGCCGGGCGCACATGCCGGAACATTCCGTGGCAACCAGATGGCGATGGCGGCGGGCTCGGCGGTGATGCGCTACCTCAAGCAACACGACCTGGCCGGCCACGCCGCCGCCATGGGCGAACGCCTTGGCGAGCACCTGCGCATTCTGCAGCGCGACTTCCCGCAGTTGGGGGATATTCGTGGACGTGGGCTGATGCTCGGCGTGGAACTGGTCGACCCGAGCGGCGCAGTCGATATCCAGGGCCATCCGCCTGTGCATCGCCAACTGGCGCCGCTGGTGCAGCGCGAATGCCTCAAGCGTGGGCTGATTCTGGAGCTGGGCGGCCGGCACGGCAGTGTGGTGCGCTTCCTGCCGCCGCTGGTGATCACCGCCGCCGAAATCGACCGCGTTGCCGAGATCTTTGGCCGCGCCCTGGCGGCAGCGGTCGCCAACCTCTAATTTTTCGCACGCTTGGTACGTTTCTACAGATATCGGCGCTGCGCGTGGTGCGCAGCCAGTTCTATGAGCGATGGAGAACAGCAATGACCTCAGTATTTGACCGCGACGACATCCTGTTTCAGGTAGTGGTCAACCACGAAGAGCAGTATTCCATCTGGCCCGACTACAAGGCCGTGCCGGAAGGCTGGCGCACCGTGGGCAAGAGCGGCATGAAAAAAGAGTGCCTGGCTTACATCGAGGAAGTCTGGACCGACATGCGCCCGCTGAGCCTGCGCCAGAAGATGGATGGCGCTGCGCTGGCGGGCTGACACGCTGCAATCCAATGTGGGAGCGGGCTTGCTCGCGAATGCGGTGTATCAGCTAGCCCATTCAGTGACTGGCATACCGCACTCGCGAGCAAGCCCGCTCCCACATAAAGCGTTATTGCGGTGGGTTGGTGTACAGGTAATCCGTCGCCAACGAAGCCAACGTCCGTACCCCCACCACCAGCGCCGACTCATCCACAAAGAAGCCCGGATTATGATTCGGCGCCGCTTTGCTCATGTCCTGATCCCTTGGCGTCACCCCCAGAAACACAAACAGCCCCGGCGCTTGCTTGGCATAGAACGAAAAGTCCTCCGCGCCGCCCACCAATGGGGCCTGCACCACATCATCCTTGGCCGCCCAGCGCAGGCTTGGCAGCATGCTCTCGGTCAGCGCCGGGTTATTGATGGTCGGGTCGTACTTCTCGATGATCGTGACTTCGGCCTTGGCGCCGCCACTCTCGGCGATTTTCTCTACCGTCTGGCGCACGTCGGCGTGCAGCTTCTGACGAATGCCGTAGTCGTAGGAGCGAATGGTGCCGCTCATGTCCACCGACTCGGGAATGATGTTGTAGCGCGTGCCGCCGTTGATGGTGCCAATGCTCACCACCGATGGAAATGACGAGATGTCGGTGCGACGGCTGACCACGGTTTGCAGGCCGACAATGGTCTGCGCGCCGACGGTGATCGGGTCGATACCGTCCCAAGGGCGGCCGGCGTGGGTCTGTTTGCCAAGGATCTTGATGCGCAGGTCATCGGAGCTGGCCAGGGTCGGGCCCGGGCGGTAGGCGATTTGCCCGGCAGGCACGCCGGCCCACACATGCAGGCCGAATACGGCGTCGGGCTTGGGCGCTTGCATCACGCCTTCCTGCACCATCATCTTCGCGCCCCAGGTGTTTTTGCCATCGGGGATAAAGTCGCTTGGGCCTTCTTCGGCCGGCTGGAAGTAAAACACCACCGTGCCTGGCAGACGGTCGCGCATGCCGGTGAGAATCTTCGCCGTGCTCAGCAGGATCGCGGTGTGGGCGTCGTGGCCGCAGGCGTGCATCACGTCGACTTCCTTGCCCAGGTAGGTGCCCTTGGCTTTGGAGGCGAAGGGCAGGTCGGCGACTTCCTTGACCGGCAGCGCGTCCATGTCCGCGCGCAGGGCCACGGTTGGGCCGGGCAGTGCACCTTTGAGGACGGCGACGACGCCGGTGCGGGCCACGCCGGTTTTCACCTCAAGGCCCAAGTCGCGCAGTTGCCTGGCAACCAATTGGGCCGTACGCGTTTCGGTGTTGCCCAGTTCGGGGTGGGCGTGGATATCGCGGCGGGTTTCCAGTAACGCCGGTTCAAGGATTTTTGCCTGCGCGGCGATTTCCTCCCGGGCGCTCTCCTGGCCGCTGCTGGCGGCAATCACTGCACTGCTGGTTAGCCCGCAGAGCATTCCGAAAACCCATGGGTGTGTCAGACCGTTCAAACGCATAAGTACCTCTCCCTCTTTATTGTTGTGGTTCTTTCTCCTGCACGGTGCCGGCAGTGACCACCTGCACACTCAAGCGCGGCGTCGCCAGGTCGAGCCCGGCTTCATCCAGCTGACGCTTGAGCGCCAGGTTGAACGCCCGCGACACTTCCCACTGCTTGATCGGCGCGGTCTTGAACCGCGCCCGCAGGATCGCACTGCCGGACTCAAAGCTTTCCACGCCCTGAATCTCCAGCGGCGACCAGATGTTGCGGCGTTGCAGTGGGTCGTTGCGCATTTTCTGGCCGACATCGCGCATCAGTTTGATCGCGTCATCGATTTCCATGTTGTAGGGGATCGCCACGCGGAAGATCGCGTAGCCAAATTCCCGCGAGTAGTTTTTGATGCTCTTGATTTCGCTGAACGGAATGGTGTGCACGATGCCGTCGATGTCGCGCAGGCGCACCGTACGGATGGTCAGGCCTTCGACGGTGCCAAGGTGGCCGCCGACATCCACGTAGTCGTCGATGGCCAGCGAGTCTTCGATGATGATGAACAGGCCGGTGATCAAGTCCGCCACCAGCGACTGTGCACCAAAACCGATGGCAATACCGATCACACCGGCACCGGCCAGCAGCGGCGTAACGTTCATGCCCATGTTCGCCAGCGCCACGATGGCGGCGATGATGAAAATGGTCACAAACAGCACGTTGCGGATCAACGGCATCATCGTCTGCGCACGCGCGTTCGCGAGGCCTTTGCGCGAGCGGGTCAGGGCGTGGTGGATGGCGGTGTCGCTGAGGATCCAGATCAGCCAGGCAAACAACAGCGTGCCGCCAAGGCCAAACAGCTTGACGCTGATTTCATGGCCGTCGCCTTCGGTAAAGCGAATCATCGACAGGCCCCATACGCGCAGGCCGAGTTCGATAAACACCAGCCACACCACTAAGTGAGCCAGGGTATACACGAAGCTTTTCAGGCGATCGGAGTACAGCGCGTGGCGCTTGTGCCCGCGTTGTGGCTTGAGCGCATGGCGGCGCACCAGGCCGTTGATGACCATGCACAACACCAGCAACACCGTGCACAACAATGACTGGCGCAAGGCGGTGCTGGTGTCGCCGGCGGACAGGAAGGTGGCGAACAATGAAATGCCCACCAGCAACAATGCCGGCAAGTACCAGAAGGTGCCGATGATCGACAGGGTATCGGTGAGGGCACGGCGCGTAAGGCGCCGCGACAGCGGCTGGTTGCGGATCAGGTGCGCGATCGGCCGGCGAAAACGCAGGATAAACACGCCGGTGGACAGCGCCGCCATCACATTGGCGACCGTCGCCGCCGTGTGGGCCAGATGCTGGCCCAGGGCCGTTACCAGCCGTGGGTCGCTCAGGGCTTCGCCAAAGGCGGCGAAACTGCCGATCCACCACAATGGACGGAAGGCTTGGTGACGCAGGATATACAGCGCCCGGTGGCGGTGCGGGCCGTCGAGTACGGAGAAGGCAATCACGCAGATCGCCGAGAAACAGGTGCCGACCACCAGCGCGTAAGCCAGCACCATCGCCAGGGATTTACCCAGGGACGAAGGCAGGGCGTAGCTCAGGTAAACGGTGATCACCAAGGCGATCAGCCACGGCCCCAACTTGCGCAGGGCGAAGCGCAGCATGTCCCAGGTGCGCGGGTGTTGCGGCAGTTCTTCGGGCAGCCCGAAGCGTTCGCGTAGACGGTGGCTGAGCCAGATCAGCGCGGCGGCCAGCAGGCTCCACACGGCCAGGATCACGGCAAAACCGAAGATGATCGGCAGCCATTCACTGGCGGGCAGCATCAGGGCGCCCAGTTCATCCTTGGCCAGTTCGACCTCGTTGGACCAGCGTTGCACCGGGCTGTCGGCGCCGGAGAACTGCTGTTCGAGGTCGGACAGCGTGCTGCCGATCAACCCGAGCACGCCTTGTTCAGCGGCGGGTTGGGCTTTTTGCGTGGCTTCGCGCAGTTTCTTCAGGTCGCTCAACAGCTGGGTGCGCTGCTGGTCGTTTTCGAGGGTCTTGATCACCTCGTCCAGCGACTGCCCCAGCGGCACATCGGCCTGGGGTTGAGTCTTGTTGGCGCTGCCGAGCAGGCCGGGCAAGCTCACGGCTTGGGCAGGCGCTATCGGCAGCAACATCAGCAGGGCAATCAGGCAGTAGCAGGGCAGAGCAAAAAGACGCGAGAGCACGAGGCGGTCAACCTTGAAAACGACGAATTGACCGAGTGTACGAGGCCGTTATGCCCAATGCGAGTGCATTTGTCATTCCGCCAGTTTGGCGAGGATCTTGTAAACCACGGTGCCGAGGATCAGCAGCATACCAATCCACATGCCAAACACGCTGACCGGCTTGTCGCGAAAGTTGAAGCCGACGGCCAGCAGGATCATGCCGATGAGGATCGGGATGAGCATGGCGTGGAAGGAGGACATGGAGATCATGGGGCGACGGCCTTGTCAGAGTGGGAATACTGACAAGTCTAGGTCGGATTATGGAAAGTGCAGATGATGCAGGTCATGTGTACCCACAACTGACTGTGGGAGGGGGCTTGCCCCCGAATATGCGGTGTCAGGGACTGAATCTGCCCACTGATGGACCGCCTTCGCGGGCAAGCCCGCTCCCACATTTGACTGTATTTACAGATCAAGTGGGGGCGCGGGTTGCCTGCGATGGTCGCGCCCTGACATCAGGGCAGATCGTGGCTCGCGTAAAACGCACCGAGTACCTTCACCAGGTGCGCCAGGTCATGGCTGCCGCACAGCTCACGGATCGAGTGCATGGCAAACGTCGGCAGGCCGATGTCCACCGTGCGCACGCCCAGGTGGCTGGCGGTGATCGGGCCGATGGTCGAGCCGCAGCCCATGTCGCTGCGCACCACGAAGCTCTGCACCGGCACTTCCTGGGCCATGCACAGGTGGCGGAAGAAGCCGGCGGTTTCGCTGTTGGTGGCGTAGCGCTGGTTGCTGTTGACCTTGATCACCGGGCCCGCGTTGAGTTTCGGGCCGTGGTTGGCGTCGTGTTTCTCGGCATAGTTGGGGTGCACGCCGTGAGCATTGTCCGCCGACACCAAGAGTGATTTCTGAATGGTGCGTACGAATTCATCACCCTCAGGCAACAGGCGGCGCAATGTCTGTTCCAGCATCGGGCCATCGGCGCCGCACGCCGAGCAGGAGCCGACTTCTTCGTGGTCGTTGCACACCAGCACACAGGTTTCGTCGGTTTCGCTGGTGAGCAAGGCTTGCAGGCCGGCGTAGCACGACAGCAGGTTGTCCAGGCGCGCACCGGCGATGAAGTCACCATTGAGGCCAATCACCGCGGCGCTTTGGGTGTCGTAGAAGCTCAGCTCGTAGTCGAGCACCACGTCGGCGTTCAAACCATGTTCGCGCGCCAGTTGCTCGGTGAGCACGGCGCGAAAGTCCACGCGTTCGTCACCGGCAAATTGCGCGAGGATCGGCGGCAGCTCGGTCTGCGCATTGATCGCCCAGCCCTGGTTGGCTTCACGGTTCAGGTGAATGGCCAGGTTGGGGATGATCGCGATGGGCAGCTTGAAGTCGATCAGTTGGCTTTCGACTTTGCCGTCACGGCGGAAGGTCACGCGGCCGGCCAGCGACAGGTCGCGGTCGAACCACGGCGCCAGCAGCGCGCCGCCGTAGACTTCCACGCCCAACTGCCAGAAGCCCTGGCGTTGCAGCTCCGGCTGGGGCTTGACGCGCAGGCACGGGCTGTCGGTGTGGGCGCCGACCAGGCGAATCCCGCCTTGCAGCGGCGAGTGGCGACCGAGCTTGAAGGCGATGATCGACGAATCGTTACGGGTCACGTAGTAACGACCGTTGGCCTCGGTGGTCCAGGTTTCGCGCTCGTCGAGACGCTGGTAACCGGCCGCTTCCAGGCGCTGGGCGAGGGCGGCAGTGGCATGAAAAGGAGTAGGGGAGGCCTTGAGGAAGTCGATCAGGCCTTGATTCAACGCTTCGCGCATAAATAGCTCCAGACAGCAATGCGCGGAGTTTACCGTTCGACGGCAAGAAGTGCACAGAACAAATGTGGGAGCGGGCTTGCTCGCGAATGCGGTGGATCAGCCAGCCTATCTATGACTGGCACACCGCATTCGCGAGCAAGCCCGCTCCCACATTTTTGACCTCATTGCCCACTCAGAACGGCGCAGGGCACTCGAAGCGCAGCCGCTCGCCGCTTTGCGGGTGGGTGAAGCTCAGCATGCTCGCGTGCAGGCACAGGCGTGGCCAGGCGGCCAGGGCTTGTTCATGGGCGTACAGGCCGTCACCCAACAGTGGATGCCCGATCGACAGCATGTGCACGCGCAACTGATGCGAACGCCCGGTGATCGGCGTCAGCTCGACGCGACACCAGTCGCCGCAACGCTCCAATACCTTCCAGAAGGTCAGCGCGTGTTTGCCGAACTCGTGGTCGACCACGTGGCGTGGCTTGGTCGGCGGGTCGTAGCGCAGGGGCAGGTCGATGCTGCCGCTGTCCAGTGCCGGCTGGCCCCACGCCAGGGCGGTGTAGGCTTTTTCGGTTTCGCGGTCGTGAAACTGGCGCGACAGCTCGCGGTGGCTATCGGCGTCCCGCGCAAGCAGGATGATCCCTGAGGTTTCCCAGTCCAGGCGATGGACAATGCGGGCTTCGGGGTAGCCGTTTTCCTGCAGGCGGGTGATCAGGCAGTCCTTGTTGTCATCGGCGCGGCCGGGCACCGAGAGCAGCAGGGTCGGCTTGTTCACCACCAGGACAGCGTCGTCCTGGTGCAGGATATGGATAGTGGACAGCGGCATTAAACAGCCTCGTAACAAACGCCAACGGCGGCTCGCCCACCCGGTTCCCCAACAGGGATCAAGGTGACCGAGCCGCCGTGGCGGCCGCCTTTTCGATTAACGATCAGGCAGGGTGATATTGAGTTCCAGAATCGAGCAGCTGCCGTCGTTTTCCAGGGCGACATGCACGTCATCGTTGCCGATATTGACGTACTTGCGGATCACCTCGACCAGTTCCTTCTGCAAGGCTGGCAGGTAGTCCGGGGTACTGCGTTGGCCGCGTTCGTGCGCCACGATGATCTGTAGACGCTCTTTCGCTACCGACGCGGTACTTGGCTTTTTGTTGGCGCGAAAGAAGTCGAGAAATTTCATTGTTTAGTTGCCTCCAAAGATACGCTCGAAGAATCCCTTCTTCTTAACATCGAGGAAGCGATGTTCCACGGTCTTGCCCAGCAAGCGATCAACGGCATCGCTGTACGCCTGGCCGGCGTCGCTCTGGTCGTCAAGAATCACTGGTACGCCCTGGTTGGAAGCCTTCAGGACGGCCTGGGATTCCGGGATCACGCCCAGCAGGGTCACTGCGAGGATTTCCTTCACGTCTTCAACGCCAAGCATTTCGCCGTTACTGACGCGCTCAGGGTTGTAGCGGGTGAGCAGCAAGTGCTCCTTGATCGGGTCCTGGCCTTCTTCGGCGCGCTTGGACTTGCTGGCCAACAGGCCCAGCATGCGGTCCGAGTCACGTACCGAGGAGACTTCCGGGTTGGTCACCACGATGGCTTCATCGGCGAAGTACATTGCCAGGTGAGCACCGGTTTCGATACCGGCCGGCGAGTCACACACCACGTATTCGAAGGTTTCTTTCAGTTCGGCGAGGACTTTGCCTACGCCTTCTTTGGTCAGCGCGTCTTTGTCGCGGGTCTGGCTGGCGGCCAGTACGTACAGGTTCTCAAGGCGCTTGTCCTTGATCAGGGCCTGCTGCAGGTTGGCTTCGCCGTTCACCACGTTGACGAAGTCGTACACCACGCGGCGCTCGCAGCCCATGATCAGGTCGAGGTTACGCAAACCGACGTCGAAGTCGACGATGACTGTCTTGTGGCCGCGCAAAGCGAGGCCGGTACCGATAGCGGCGCTGGTGGTGGTCTTACCCACACCACCCTTGCCGGATGTAACCACGAGAATCTTGGCCAAGGTGTTTCACCCCTAAGGAAAAAGGACTTTTCAGCCCCTGAAAAACATCTCTTGGAACTCGCTGCAGGCGGACAGCCTTTGTAGGAAAAGATGTGGTTTCCCAAGGGAAACGCCAACTTCGAATATTCCTACGCAAATCTTGCCGGTTTCGCTGTGCTATCAGAGTCTAGAGATGCTTGGAAAATGCGGCAGTATCCGTTAAAGACGGATGATGTTCAACACATCGCCCGACAGGCTGACTTGTACCCCGGCCCCCCACAGCGGATCACGGCGCAAATCTTCTGAAACCTTGTACTGGCCTGCGATGGACACTAGCTCAGCGGTCAACTGCTGGCAAAAAATACGGGCCTTGGTATCACCCTTGATGCCGGCGAGGGCACGTCCGCGCATCGGGCCGTATACATGGATGTTGCCATCGGCAAGAAGTTCCGCACCCGGACTGACGGGAGCGATCACCACCAGGTCGCCGCCCTGGGCGTAAATCTGCTGCCCGCCGCGTACGGGAGAGGTGATGATCTTTGTAGGCTTGACGGTGGGCTCCGGCGGTTTCTCCGGTTTTTTCTTCACTTCACCTTCGCTCGGGTCCAGCGGTCGCTCGCGGGCACCCGACGGCGGCAGTACTGGCAGTTCAATAGCGATTGCCGCAGCGATGTCTTCAATACGGCTGGCGCGAATCGCCAGAGTGCGCAAACCATGCGAGCGGCAAACGCGCATCAGCCCGGGCAAATCAATCGCGCCCTGGCCGGCCGGGAGTTTGTCCAGGGCCAACACCAGCGGGGCATTGTTGAAGAAGTTCGGCGCCAGGGCGACCTTGGCGGCCAGTTGGCGGTCCAGGGCATCGAGGTCATTGCGGGCCAGTTCCAGCACGGTGATGGCGAGCATGCTGCCTTTCAGCTGGAACACGGGATCTTGGTCTAGCGGTTCGGTTTGGCTCATGGTCGGCAAAAGCGGCTTGTCACGAAAAGTGTCGAGACTTATAACGAGAACATCCACGGGCCGCAAGCCGAGTCGAACGTTGTAGAATGCGCGGCCCTGTCTTTACCGGAATCTGTAATGGATCGCCCGCGTTTTCGAGCTGTATTTTTTCACCCGCGTTTTTGGCTGCTATGGCTGGGACTCGGCCTGCTGTGGCTGATCACCCAGTTGCCATACCGCGCGTTGTTGACCATTGGTCGTTTATTAGGCGCGGGCATGTACCGCGTGGCTGGCGAGCGCCGCCGCATCGCCGCGCGCAACCTGGAACTGTGCTTCCCGGAAAAATCCGCCAAAGAGCGCAAGAAGCTGCTCAAGGAAAATTTCGCTTCCACCGGCATCGCGTTTTTCGAGATGGCCATGAGCTGGTGGTGGTCGCGTCAGCGCCTAGCACGCCTGGCCCATGTCGAAGGGCTGGAGCACCTCAAGCAGGCGCAGCTCGATGGCAAGGGTGTGATTCTTATGGCCCTGCACTTCACCACGTTGGAAATCGGCGCGGCGCTGCTCGGCCAGAAACACACCATCGATGGCATGTACCGCGAGCACGGCAACCCGCTGTTCGACTTCGTTCAGCGCCGTGGCCGCGAGCGGCATAACCTCGATTCCCTGGCGGTAGAGCGCGAAGACGTGCGCGGCATGCTCAAGTTGCTGCGCGCCGGCCGCGCCATCTGGTACGCACCGGACCAGGACTACGGCGCCAAGCAAAGTATCTTTGTGCCGCTGTTCGGCATTCAGGCCGCCACCGTCACCGCCACCAGCAAATTTGCCCGCCTGGGCAAGGCGCTGGTGGTGCCGTTCACCCAGGAACGCCTGGCCGATGGCAGTGGTTACCGCCTGGTGATCCACCCGCCGTTGACCGACTTCCCGGGCGAAACCGATGAGATCGACTGCCTGCGCATCAACCAGTGGGTCGAGGCGTCGGTTCGCGAATGCCCGGAGCAATACCTGTGGACCCATCGGCGTTTCAAGAGCCGGCCACCGGGTGAGCCCAAGCTGTACGAAAAACGCCGTCGATAACGCTTTCTGCCCCACATGGAGTGATGCAATGCGCCCAACTGAACCGGTCACAGGCTTGATTCTTTCCGGCGGCGGGGCGCGAGCGGCGTATCAGGTGGGGGTCTTGGCAGCGATTGCCGAATTGCTGCCGCCAGGGGCGCCCAATCCCTTTCCGGTGATCGTCGGCACGTCAGCAGGGGCGATCAATGCGGTGAGTCTTGCCAGCGGCGCGACTGATTTCACTGCTGCCATCGAGCGCCTCACGGCGTTCTGGCAGGGCTTTCGCAGCCATCGGGTGCTGCGCAGCGACTGGCCTGGAGTTATCCGCCAGGCCAGTCGTTTCTTGATCCACAGCTTGCTCGGCCTGGGGGCTCAGGTGCCGGTCGCGTTGCTCGACAGCACACCGTTGCGCGCATTGCTCAAAGACAAGCTGCACCTGGACGGCATCGATGCGGCCATCCGTAACAACCACCTGCACGCGGTCGCGGTCACGGCTTTCGGCTATGAGTCCGGGCAGGCAGTGACGTTTTATCAGGGCGGCGGCACTATCGATGCGTGGCTGCGCCATCGGCGTATTGGCATGCCCACCCAACTGACGGTTGAACACTTGCTGGCCAGTTCGGCGATCCCCTTGCTGTTTGCTCCGGTCAAACTTGGCCAGGAGTATTTCGGCGATGGCGCGGTGCGCCAATCCGCGCCGATCAGCCCGGCCTTGCACCTGGGCGCCAGTCGGGTGCTGGTGGTGGGCGTGAGTGGCAATCCGCGCGGCAATGAGCCTTCCACACAACGCACCTACACCGGCCAGAAACCCACCCTGGCGCAGATCGGCGGGCACATGCTCAACAGCACGTTCATCGACAGCCTGGAGAGCGATATCGAATTGCTCGAGCGTCTGAACCAGTTCAGCCACGTGTTGCCGGCGGATGCGGCGATCCAGGGCCTGGCCCCGGTGGAGGTGTTGGTGATCGCGCCGAGCCAGCCGATTGATGAAATCGCCGCGCGGCATCGCCAGGAGTTGCCGGCGGCGTTACGCCTATTCTTGCGCGGGCCGGGCGCGACCAAAACCAGCGGGGCAGGGGTGCTGAGTTACTTGCTGTTCGAGGCGGGGTATTGCAGCGAGTTGATTGAACTGGGCAGGAAGGATGCGTTGGCCAAGCGCGAGGAATTGTCCAAATTCCTTGGGCTGACGGTTAACTAAATGTGGGAGCGGGCTTGCTCGCGAAGGCGGTGGATCAGTCAGCAGATTCAGTGACTGACACACCGCCTTCGCGAGCAAGCCCGCTCCCACATTTGTTTTGCAGTGTTATTTAGAAATGGTACTTGACCAGGAAGCTCGCCGTGTCCTGGTTGGTCTTGAACGCGCCGGAATCTTCAATCCCGTACTTGTTCTTCCAGTAGTCGTATTCAAAACCTACATACAGCTGCTTCTCGCCCCAGTGCAGCGCCTTGCCCAGGTCATATTTAACCTGCGGGTTGAAGTGCAGGTTGGCGTGGTAAGTGCCACGGGCGTTCTTGTCGTTGTCCACGACCCAGTCCATGAAACCGTCGATCAACACGTTGGAGTTGCCCACGGGGATGGTGTAAGACCAGACCGGGGTGATTTGCCATACGCCGTCACCCGGCCGATTGCCTTCGGTCTGGCGCTGATAGAAGTTCAGCTGGAAGTAGTCGAAACCCGGGATGTTCAAGTCAAAACCCGGGCCCAACAGGTACGACTCGTTATCGCCTTCGCCGAACTCGTAAGTGAAGGCCAGCAATACATCTTTGATCGGGCCGAATGACAAGTCTTTGTCGAAAATCTTGCCGAACGACAAACGCGGGCTGAACTCGCCGTAGTAGGTACTTGGGCCGACGTTGCCGTCTTCCTTGCCGTTGTAAAAGATGCGGTCGACGAAAAAGAAGTTGTCGCCGTACTTCCAGGCATCGGCATGTTCAAACGTGACGGTCTGCTGAATCTGCGGGTTGACGGTGAAGTTCTTGCCCCATAGATACGTCAGGCTGTTGTTTTGCCACTGCAACAGATCGCCCGCCACGGCTTGGCCACCGGCCAGCAGGGATCCTGCCAGCATCAGGCCTTTCAACATAGGTTTCATTCGGTTGCTCCCGAGTCAAAGTTTTATGGTTGTTTTTCTACGCAGGCGCTCTGGTGTGGCGCCTTTTGGTTCGCTGAAAAAATCGTCTGTATGGTCAGCTTTAATGCTTTTAGCAAGAGCTGCGCCAAGGTGTTCAAAAAGCCAAAAAATCCCCGTCGGCTGCACAAACTGCAGTCGAATTCAGGGGGCTTTTGCGCACTTTGGCAGCCACTGCGGGGCCGGGATAAGTTGGCCCTGCAGTCAGCTTTTACATTCGCTGTTTTTTTTTGAGTCGATTCGAGCGGGCGCGGAGAATACTGGCTCCCAGGCCTTGGCTCAAGTGCGCTGTTAGAGAGCGCGAGGGGCAAGAATAGGGCGCGGCGGGTGGCCGGCCCTAGGTGGATGGCGTGCATGTGCGTGTTTCCTGTTGTTTATTATTTTTGTTGTTTTTAAAAACAGGTGGAATCAATGCGTGTGGGCGACAACGGGGCGTTCAGCACCTCCCAGAATGTTGAACAGTACATTCAGCGACAACGCGCTGAGGGTGGCCATGGCAATTCCGCTGTGGGTAATCGGGCTCATCCATAAGGGCAATTGCGCGAAGAACTCCGGACGCACCACCGGGATCAGGCCCATGCCGATGCTCACCGCCACCAGCAACTGGTTACGCCGGTCGGCGATATCGGCTTCCTGCAGGATCTTGATCCCGGTCGCCGCGACCATGCCGAACATGGCAATTGCCGCGCCGCCGAGTACCGCCGGTGGAATCGAGGCCACCAGAAAGGCGGCTTTGGGCAACAGGCTGAGCACAATCAAAAACGCGCCGGCCATGATCGTCACCGAGCGGCAACGCACGCCCGTCATCTGCACCAGGCCAATGTTCTGCGCGAACGAGGAATGGGTAAACGTATTGAAGAAGCCGGCAAAAAACGATGCGCCGGCATCACACAGCAGGCCACGGCGCAGCATTTTTGGGGTGACATCCTGGCCGGTGATTTTGCCCAGGGCGAGGAACATGCCTGTGGACTCGACAAAGATGATGACCACCACCAGGCACATCGACAGGATCGGCGCCAACTCGAACCTGGGCATGCCGAAATGCAGCGGCGTCACCACCTGTACCCACGGCGCCTGCGCCAGGCCGCTGAGGTCAACCATGCCGAGCATGCCGCACAGGCCATAGCCGAGCGCCATGCCGATCAGCACCGAGATGTTCACCCAGAAGCCGCGCATGAAGCGGTTAATCAGCAGGATAGTGCCCAGTACCAGTGCGGCAATCGCCAGGTAGACCGGCGAGCCGAACGTGGCGGCGGCGCTGCCTCCACCGGCCCAGTTCACGGCCACCGGAAACAGCGACAGGCCGATGGCGGTGATCACGGTGCCGGTCACCAACGGCGGGAAAAAACGCACCACCTTGGACATGAACGGCGCGATCAGCAGGCCGAAGAACCCGGCGGCAATGGTTGCGCCGAAGATCCCCTGCAAGCCGATACCGGGCATGCCGGCCATCGCCACCATGCTGCCGACGGCGGCAAAACTGGCGCCCATCATCACCGGCATGCGAATGCCCACCGGGCCGATGCCGAACGACTGCACCATGGTGGCGATACCGGCTACCAGCAGGTCGGCGTTGATCAGAAAGGCGATTTCTTCACGGCTCAAACCGGCGGCTTGGCCAATGATCAGGGGCACGGCGACGGCGCCGCCGTACATCAGCAAGACGTGTTGCAGGCCTACCAGAATCAGTTGCAAGAGGGGCAGCCGCACCATGGCGGGCGCGGCAGGAGTCTGCGGTTCTAACTGGGACATGCAACACCTCGAATCTTTTTATTTTTGTGTTGTTTGGCATTCAATTGCCATTTGAAACGCGATCGGTAAACCGGCGCAAATCCCCTGTGGGAGCGGGCTTGCTCGCGAAAGCGGTGTGTCATTCAACTCATCAGTGACTGAACGATCGCATTCGCGAGCAAGCCCGCTCCCACATTTGGATCTGTATCAGGCTGTCAGTTTGTGCGGGCTCCTTGGTTGATCCAGGTGCCGATCAGGTCGCGCTCCTGCTGAGTCATCTGGGTGATGTTGCCCAGCGGCATGATCTGGCTGGCCACGGCTTGCGCCTGAATGCGCGGGGCCAATTGCTGGATCTGCTGCGGCGTATCAAACATCACGCCCGCCGGCGCGGTACTGAACAGGGGGCTGGTCGGCTTGGCCGAATGGCACACGGCGCAGCGTTCCTGAATCACCCCATGCACCTTGTCAAAATCAATCGATGCCTGCGCCGGTGCTGCTTCGGCGGGGGCCGGTGCGGGTGCCGCTGGCGCAGCCGGTTTGAGCCCGCCACCCAGTGCCGTTTCCGGCAGCGGTTGGTACTCGATGGCAGCCGGAGCCTTGGCCACATCTGGAGCCGTCGACACCGGTTTCGGACCGGTCACGTACGCCAGGCAAATCATCGCCAGTGCGCCAACCGGCAAGGTCCACGCGTACTTCTGGCTGTTATGACGGGTGTTGAAGTAGTGCCGTACCAACACGGCTGCCACCGCAATACCGGCCAGGATCAGCCAGTTGTATTGGCTGCCGTAGGTGCTCGGGAAGTGGTTGCTGATCATGATGAACAGCACCGGCAGGGTGAAGTAGTTGTTGTGCCGTGAGCGCAGCAAGCCTTTGGCGGGCAGCGCCGGGTCCGGCGTGCGGTTCTCGGCAATGGCCGCCACCAGCGCACGCTGGGCGGGCATGATGATGCGGAACACGTTGCCGACCATGATGGTGCCGATCACCGCACCCACGTGCAGGTAGGCACCACGCCCGCTGAACACTTTGCTGAAGCCGTAAGCGGCAGCAATCAACAGCACGAACAGGATCAGGCCGAGCAGGGCAGGGCGTTTGCCCAGGGCCGAGTCGCACAGAAAGGAGTAGATGAACCAGCCCGCCAGCAGCGAACCGAGGCCCAGCAAGACACCTTCCGGACCACTGAGGCTGCTGCCCGGGGCCAGCAGGTACAAGGTCGGGTTGGCGTAGAACACCACGCACAGCAGCGCGATGCCGGACATCCAGGTGAAATAGGCTTCCCATTTGAACCAGTGCAGGTTGTCCGGCATGGTCGGCGGGGCCAGTTTGTATTTTTCCAGGTGGTAGATACCGCCACCGTGAATCGCCCACAAGTCACCGGCCAGGCCGTCCTTGGGGTTGACGCGATTGAGGTTGTTTTCCAGCCAGACGAAGTAGAACGAAGCGCCGATCCAGGCGACGCCGGTGATCATGTGAACCCAGCGCACGCTAAGGTTCAGCCATTCCATCAAATGTGCTTCCACAGTCTTTACCTCTCGCCTGTCACTCTGTTGTCGAGTGATCAGACCTTCTCTTATTGGTGGGGGGCGAGGATCAACCGCTCATCCTCTTTGAAAAAATGCTCATCGCAGTTATTGCCGGTGCCACTGCGATCAACCACCAGGAAGTCATCCCGCTTTTCGATCGTCAGCACCGGGTGGTGCCAGACGCCGCGATGGTAATTAATGCCCTGCCTGCCGTTGGTGACGAAGGCGCGGACCAAGCCCGATACAGGTGCATCGCCAAGTGGCGCGACCACGATCAGAAAGGGGTTGCCGAGCAGCGGTATGAAAGCCTGGCTGCCCAGCGGGTGTCTCTCCAGCATGCACACGGTCAGCGGCATGTCCTGCGCGTCGGCGCGGAAGATGCTGATGATCGCGTTGTCTTCAGGCTGCGCGGTTTCTACCGTTGCCAGCTTGTGAAAGCGCATGGTCGACCCGTTGTTGATCATGAAGTGATCGCTGCCGTCGGTTTCGATAACGTCTCCGAAAGGGGCGAAGGCTTCTTTGGTCAGGGGTTCGATCACTAGTGTGCGCATGGCTGTCTCTTATCCGAGGTCTGTGTTGTTTGTTCTATCGCTATCGCGGGCAAGCCCGGCTCCCACATTTTGATTTGCGAATACATTCAAATGTGGGAGCTGGCTTGCCTGCGATGGGCTCACCGCTTATTTAGCTACTTTGCCCAAGACCCGCAGGCGGCTCACGCCACCATCGGGGAACACATTCAGGCGGATGTGAGTGATCGGGCCCAGCGCCTTGATCTGCTCGGCGAAGGTGTGTTCGGCGTGCATTTCCAGCTTCTGCGCCGGCAGCAGTTCGCGCCAGAACAGCGATTGGGTTTCGATCTGGCTGTCGGTGCCGCCCTTCACGAACGCGCCCTGGATGGAGCACGTGTCCGGGTAGTTGCCCTTGAAGTGCAGGGTGTCGACGATGATTTTCTCGATCTCGCCCGGGTGACCCAGCGCGACGATCACCCAGTCATTGCCTGGCGTACGACGACGTGCGGTTTCCCAGCCGTCGCCCATGTTGATGCCACGGCCCGGGTTGAGGATGTTGCTCATGCGGCCGAAGTGTTCATCGGAGCAGGCCAGCGCGCGACCACCGTTCAAGGCGGCGGCCAGGTCGACTTGTTCGTTGTCGCCCACCGACGACCAGTCGCGGAACGGCACGCCATACACGCGCAGACGGGCTACGCCGCCATCCGGGTAGATGTTGAAACGCAGGTGGCTGAACGCCTGGTCGTTGCTGATCTCGTGGTAGTGGTGGCTGTTGCCTTGCAGCTCGACGGCCGACAGCACTTCCACCCACTGGGTGTTTTCATCAGGATCGCCCGAGGCCAGGAAGCACGCCTCCAGGGACGCCGACGGCGGGAAGTTGCCGGTGAAGAATGAAGTGTCGATGTCCACGCCTTTGATCGAGCCGGGCACGCCCAGGCGGATCACCGCGCTGTCGTAGCCTTCGAAGCGCTTGCGGCGCGACTCCCAGCCGTCCATCCACTTGCCGTTGTCATCGAAAACGCCCTCCTTCCACACGGCCGGGGTCGGCTGGAACAGGCGGTTGGCGTCAGCGAACCAGTCATCGGTCACCGAAAGGATCTTGGTGCCCAGACGGGCGTCGGCCAAGTTGACGAACTTCTCGAAAGGTACGGCGTAAGCTTTCATTCTTCTTGTCTGCCTTAAATAAAGTGGCTTGGGATGCTCGCCAGGCCCTGGGCGTCATGAGCGCTCGGGCCAGGTCTGCTAAAGGGTCAGTAATCGGAACAACGCGATTTTGTTGATCTCGGCCAGGGCGCATTTGAACTCGGCTTCCACCGAATTGTGAATACGCGTTTCGAACGCGGCGAGGATTTGGTGCCGGTTGCTGCCTTTTACCGCCATGATGAAGGGAAACTTGAACTTGGCCTTGTAGGCATCGTTCAGCTCGGTGAAGCGAGAAAACTCCTCGCTCGAGCATTGGTGAATACCGGCGCCAGCCTGTTCATTCGTGCTGGCTTCGGTCAACTGGCCCTGGACGGCAGCTTTGCCCGCCAGGTCCGGGTGAGCGTTGATCAGGGCCAGCTGGCTGGCATGATCGGCGCTCAACAGGATGTCGCTCATGCGCTGGTGCAGGGTTTCGATCTGGTCGATTGAAGAATCCTGGCCCAGGTCGAAGGCCTTTTCGGCCACCCATGGCGAATGTTCGTAGATGTCGGCGAAGGCTGTCACGAATGCATCGCGGCTCAGGCTCGACGGTTTCAAGGTTTGGAACGCAGTCATTTCGCCGCTCCCGTGTACGGGTGGGTTTCGTGCCAGTGGCGGGCAATGTCGACGCGGCGGGTGAACCAGACGTGTTCATGGCCCTTGGCGTATTCGATAAAACGCTTGAGGGCGGCGAGGCGCGCCGGGCGGCCGATCAGGCGGCAATGCAGGCCGATGGAAAGCATCTTCGGTGCGTCAGCGCCTTCGGCATACAGCACGTCGAAGGCATCCTTGAGGTACTCGAAAAAGTCATCGCCCTTGTTGAAACCCTGCACCTGGGTAAAGCGCATGTCGTTGGTGTCCAGGGTGTAGGGGATCACCAGGTGCGGCTTGCCGGTGGGGTTGTTGGGTTCCCAGTAGGGCAGGTCGTCGTCATAGGTGTCGCAGTCGTACAGAAAGCCGCCTTCCTCCATCACCAGCCGCCGGGTGTTGGGGCCGGTGCGACCGGTGTACCAGCCCAACGGGCGCTCGCCGGTCAGTTCGGTGAGGATGCGAATGGCTTCGAGCATGTGCTCGCGCTCCTGGGCCTCGTCCATGTACTGGTAGTCGATCCAGCGATAGCCGTGGCTGCAGATCTCATGGCCGGCGGCGACCATTGCGCGGATCACATCCGGGTGGCGCTGGGCGGCCATCGCCACGGCGAAGATGGTCAGCGGGATATCGAATTCTTTGAACAATTTGAGGATGCGCCACACGCCGGCACGGCTGCCGTATTCATACAGCGACTCCATGCTCATGTTGCGCTCGCCTTGCAGCGGCTGGGCCGAGACCATCTCCGAAAGGAATGCCTCGGACTCTTTGTCGCCGTGCAATATGTTGCGCTCGCCGCCTTCTTCGTAGTTGAGTACGAAAGACAGCGCGATGCGTGCCTTGCCCGGCCAGTGGGGGTGAGGAGGGTTACTGCCGTAACCGATCAGGTCGCGTGGGTAGTCAGCGCTCACTGCAGTCTTCCTTCTTGTTCGTCGTAGTAGCGATGAGTGATTGTATACAACTTATCGCCGACTTTGTAAGCCCGCATTTCTGCATTTTTTCTCAACGGCGCGCACTCAAGCTACTGCAAGAAACCTGCCTGACTGGTCAGCTAAACGCTAAAAAGTTTTTCGCGGATGTCCAGCGGTAGGCGCTGGCTGGCCGGCGATCGCCTCAGTGGGTTTTATCAGGGGCACCGCGGTGGTCGGCGAACCGGTGGCTGCGAGGTGCGGGATATTTGTTGAATTTATTGTGTACAATTTTTTTAGAAAGTGTCTTAATCAGCCATCGCCGGCTTTTTCACTGCCCTGAAAGAGTGCGGATCACTTTTCTACTGTTTACGGGAGGCGCAAAGACGCCATGGGACGCTTGACCACACACGTTTTGGACGCCGCACATGGCTGCCCCGGCAGCGCGATCAAGGTTGAACTGTACCGCGTCGAAGGCGCGCAACTGGAGCTGGTCGCTACCGCCGTGACCAACAGCGACGGCCGTTGCGACGCGCCGTTGCTGCAAGGTGACGATTACCGCAGCGGTGTGTACCAGGTGCAATTCAGTGCCGGCGATTATTACCGGGCCCGCGGTGTGCAGCTTCCCGAGCCGGCTTTCCTGGATGTGGTGGTGCTGCGTTTTGGCATCAGCGCCGAACAGGACCATTACCATGTGCCCCTGCTGATTTCGCCTTACAGCTACTCCACCTATCGCGGTAGCTGAGCGTCACCTCGCTTCACACCCCCAAAGCTCTTCGTTGGTTTTTCGCCCGCCCACACTGCGGGCTTTTTTTTGCCTGTAGTGCATTCAACTATCTAGCACCTCTTGAGTGTCGGTGATGCCTAGGCTGGGTGTTTTCCTCAGAAGAAAACACCAATGGCCTCGTCCCCAGATCACCCAGGCGTTTTGCCCTCTTTCAGTTCCCTGCCCGAAGACGTTGATGCTGTCGTCGCTGCCCAAGCCGATTTGCAGGCCATTCGAGATCAACTGACCCGGCGGATCAACCGGTTTACCCATCCCAGCCGCCTGATCAATCAGCTCGCTCTTGCCGATTGGCGCTGCGGCGAATCGGTACGCGCACTGGCACAGCTGATAGGGCGCTCGCCCAAAATCCTGCGAGTGATCCGTGCTCAACTGCGCAAAGCATTTGAGATGGAACCGGACACTCTGCTGTTTACCGAGACCAAGCGCCCAGGCGCACCGCAGATCATCAACAGCTTGACCGAGCGGGCCCTGTCGCTGCTGGCACGGCCCTCGGTGCCTATCAATGTCAATCAATTCACCACGCTCAGCATAAAAGGGCAGCCAAGCCGTCGGTTGCCCTATACCCCTTTGCAAGCCTTGCAGCGCGTCATTGCGATGCGACTTTTTGAGCGGCTGGTGCAGGCGGCAGACCACTATTGGGACACCTTGGCGCGGGGCTCATGGCTCACACGCCGCGAGCGCTGGGTCGAGCTGCACACTGAACTGTTCGCTGACCGGGCCTGCATGGCACGGCAACTGGATGAGCTATCACCGGCGGGCATGAGCCTGGTGCAGGCCGTGATCGATGCCCCGACCGCGACGGCACGCCAACGTGCAGGCGGGGATTGGGCCAGCGTACGGGTGGGCCTGCTGATGTGGCCCGGAACACCCGCGGTGGCGATGCCAGGCGTATTGCACTTTTATCGTGAGGGTGATCCCGCGCAGGCGCCGCAGGTGGTGTACGTGCCGGGTGTGGCCCGCACGTTCTACGAGTACCCGTCTTTTGCCGCCCTGCAGGAAGGCCTGCTGCCGCTGGACCGAGCGCAGCTGGACATGCTCTGGCAGGGGTTGGTGGCAAGTCGTCGCACTGGGTTATGCCAGCCCGCGCAGTTGTCTGCGGCGGGCGGTTTTGTGCGCGGCCTGGAGGTGCTCGACGACGCGTTGGCGCTGAGCGCGCAAGCGTTGTTGCGCGGGCAATGGAACACCGAATTGGCGTGTGCCGTGAGGGTCGATCCTCCCTTTGTTGCTGCACAACCGCCTCGGCCGGTGGCTGTCGCCGCGTTACTCGCGCAGGTGGAAGGGGCGCGAAAGCAGTGGGTCGGCAGCGCTCGGCTTGGCGCTCTTGCTGACCCGTTACTCAAATGGGACCAGCAACGACGCAGCGCAGAAATAATCTTTGCCAGTACCTCACCCGGCTTGGCCTTGCGCACTGCGCAGCAGCAGGTCAAGCGTTACGAAAAAGGTCTGCTGGCCTTGCTGGATCCGTATGAGCCCGGCATCGAGACCCTCGCTTATCAGCAATTCATAGCGCTGAAGGCGCAGCTCGCGGCCCATGCCCAGGCGCTGAGTTCGTTGCTGCAGGGTGCAGAGCACCGGCTGCTCGATCTGAAATTCTGGACCGAGCGCCCCGGTGGCGCGCAAACGCCCAGGCGTACTTCGTTGTTCATGCATGCCCAAGCCGAGGCACTGCGCTGCGAGGTTCAGCTGCAACATCGTCTCAAACTGCTGGGCACGGCCCACCGCGACCTGATTATCGACGTGCTGGACCCGCCTTCGCCCGCGGCACGCCCGGGCAGCCAAACCCAGGTGCTTTCAATCGCCGTGGGCAGTGAGCCCGATGCTTTTTATCCCCTGCATAATGTGTGGCTGGTGACCACCGCGGCCGCGCTGAGGGTGCCGGCCCGCCAGCTTCCGGTGGTGCTCTACGCCTTTGGGGAAGAGGGCGGGGTGCTGGGTTTTGCCGGGCTGGATGCCTTGACCCGAAGCGTCAAGGCGAGCCTCGGCAGCCGGGACGGCTCGGTGCTGTGGGGCGGTATCGAGCATGACAAGCGCAGCGATTTGCGCGCACATGCGCTGCGTGAAACCTTGGCCGTGCGCTACGTCCCCATCGACGGCAAGCCTGCATTGGCCGCGTTGAAAAAATTGCTCGGTTGCTACGATCGCCTGCACAAAAGCACTGAAGACATCACGCGTATATTCAGCGAAGTGACGCAGGTCGGGCTCAGTCGCGCGTTGTTGCTGGCGGGGCTGGCGCAACAGCTCAAGGTTCCGGCCAATAGTGCCCTGAGCCAGGCTCAGGCGAACATCGAGTTACTGCGCAAGGCCGCGTCTGAAGCGCAAAAATTGCCGGCGGGCTGGGTGGGCGCCACGCGTGCCCAGCGTAAACGCTTCAAACGTTCGCAGCGTTTTTACCTCAGCAGCGCCTTCGCCTTCCAGGCGCGGCTTGAGCAGCACCTGCCCGATTTGGACACGTTTGCCCGCCGTGCCTTGACGGCCCGTTTGCAGCAGGACGGCGTCCCTGCGTCGTGGCTGATCGACCAGCCCTTTATTGAAATGCCTGATGATGTTCATGGCCAGTTTTGTGGGTGGGCGAGCGGCTGCACTGTCGGTGATCGCACCATCGTCCTCACCCCGACCGCTACGCGTACCTCCTTCAGTCTGCTGCAACTGGCGCTGCACAACCTCGACCCGCTGGCGCCCTGGACGCAATGGCGATTGAACCGCGCCCGCTTTCTACAACCTGAATGGCGACACCGGCTCAATGCCGGGTATTTGATCCAGATGGTCGCTTCGTTGGATATCGGCGGGCAGTACGAAGCATTGATCAACCGCGCTTTTTATCCGCCTGCCGGCACCGATCGCGCCCTCAGCGAAGGACGCATCCCGCCCTTATTGAATCGCGCGTTGCACGCAGGCGTTGACCACCACCTGTTCCTGGCGCGGCAAAGCGGGCTGTCGGCGAACGCGCAAAGTGTGTTTAGCACCGCCATGGCGGCCCGCATGCCGCCAGACTTGCTGAACAACCAGCACGAGTTGCAACTGCACGTGGTGCACCTGGTGGGCCATACGATGCAGCACGACCGCTATGTCGCAGGCATTGTGGTGGTGCACGACAAGCGCTCCGGGTGTTGCGTGGTCTACTGGCCCGATGCCCCGCAAGCCTGGGTTCTCACCGAGTACAGCGACCTGCAACAGGCCCTTGCTGCATTGAACCGTATCGGCGCATCGGCCGATAACGCCAGAGCGCTCGCGCGACAGGTCGCACCTGGCTGGGCATTTGAGGCAATTACCCACCATCCGGACCGCGCCGATAGCCCAGGTCACCTGTTCAGCACGCTTGATCTGCCGCCTGCATTTTTTATGGTGAAGGGGATTTGGCGGGGGCTTGGCTTTATTCGCTCCTTTAACATCAAGCACCTGGAGCCGACGGCGTTGCTGGATGAGATCCAGGCCCACACCCTTGAGCAGATTGCCAGTGATCCGCAGGGCTGGCTGGCAATTGTCGCCACCTCTCACAGCGACGCCAGGGCATTGCTCTACCACGCCAGCGTGCTTGAGCTGCAGCGCCGCACTCAAGCCGCCAGCCATTCTGGCAAGGCGCTGCAGGCCTACCGCGCGCGCCGCCTTGGTGAGCAAAGCGAGACACGTACGCGGGCGCTGGTGGGGTTTTTCTGCCCGATGTACGGGATTTTTAATCAATTCCGTGAACTGCTGCTTATGGCGCGGCGTTATCACCGCTTTGGCGACGCTCACACGGCGGTCGATGTGGGCTTTATGAGCGCGTTTCTGGCAATCGATTTGTTACTTAACTTTATTCCCGGCCCCGCCAGGGTGCCGGTTGCGGCGGCTCGTATGGCGCGGCCCGCCGCGCGGGCTGTGCTGGGGCGTATCCATCGTCTGCGCATGAGGGCCAGCGGGCTTGACCGCCTCGCGCCGCCACCGGTGGCTCAACTCAAGGACCTGGAGCGTTTCAGAATCAAGGGGGTGCCTCAAGGGGCTGTGGCGTTGAAAGGTGTTGGTGAAAAAGGCGTGTATGTCAAAGATGGCGAGCTGTTCGTGGCGGATGACTCACACCATTACCCGCTTTATCGGCGCGGCAACGAACACGCGTTGCGCCTGAAAAACCGGCAGGCGCCTGGGCAAGACGAACTGATAGTGAACGTGCACCAGCCCGGGGAATGGTTACTGGGCGCGGATGCGCCTCAGCCGGTGGCGGGGACGAGTTCGACGCTGCTCAGCCCGTGGCGTGCGCCAGTGCAGGCACCCCCGGACTGGCAGCCACCGACGGTGCGCGCCGCCACGCACAACCGCATCTATCGGTCACCGGCGCCGGACCCCTATTGGTTCGAATGGCGTGTTCCGGATGCGACGGGGCAGGTGTCCGGCCTCTCGGCGTTCGGCACGTTTCATGTGCACATGGAGCCGCCGGGATTTCCCTACGATGCCGTCTACATCGGGCCCCGGTATGACAGCCTCGCCGCTTCGGGGGCAGGTTATTACAGAGTGCTTCATCAGGGCGACAATGCGCCCTGGAATGGCATCGCGTTTATCACCCGCAATGAGCCGCTGGTCTCGCTTGCCCGTGTTGATATTGAACGTTGGACGAGCACTGCGATGGGTGAACAGCCCATTGCGATATCACGCGGCGTGTCGGGTGAGTGGCAGGTGCATGCCCCGTTGTTTGACCGGCCGCTGGAGCAGTCCGTGGGGCAGGCGTTCCCCAGCATGACCCGCCGCAGCCAGGCATTGGCAGCCGCAAGGCTGATTGAACTGGCCGATTCTTCGCGCTCGGCGACGGCCACGCACCTGCTCAATATTCGTTCGACGCTGGACAACTGGCTGATGTCGACTCCCAACGGGCCGGGTCAGACGGATGATTTGCTGAGAATGTTACGGCCCATTCAAAGGGCGGGCAGGGCGCTGCACATCGGTTACGAGGGCAAGGCCCCCGGCTTCACGCGTGTCGACTTCCGGGCCGTCGGGTTAGACCCTGCGTTGCAATCCGGCGGTGGTGAGGTCAAGCCTCAGCGGATCATCGCGCTGCGCGCCGCAGTCAAGCGCGCGCTGGAGCAGCAAGGGTTCAACGTGCAGGAACTGCAGCTCAGGCACGGACGCAAGCCCACGCATGAGTTGATCGCGACCCATCCTTCTTCCCCTTCAAACACGCTGTACTACGTGTCCATCCATTGGATCGAGAGAGGCACGGTGAGGCTGGAAACCCGGCTGACGGACCGGTGGTTTGACGCCGCAATCAATACGCATCCGCGGTCGGTTGCGTTGATGGGCGTCAAGAGCGCCATCAACGAAAATCGCCTGGCTCGGATCGTTGCCGGCATTCAATGGCCTACGACGCAGGCGGCCCGCCCGAGCGTCTACTTTGTCAAAGTGAGCCCGTCCTCGCCTTGATCAGCGACACCATGCCCGCGGCGCCGAACAGTGCGGCGCTGACGCGATTGAACCAGCTCTGGCCACTGCCGCTGCGCAGGTAGCGCGCAGCCCCATGGGCACCCAGGCCGTAGGCCAGCTTGCACAGCAAGTCGAGTACGGTCCAAGTAGCAATCATGATCAGCAATTGCGGCAGGAACGCGTGCTCGCTGCTGAGAAACTGCGGCAAGAAGGCGGCAAAGAACAGGATGTCCTTGGGGTTGCTGGCGCCCAGCACAAACGCGCGACCGAACAAGGCGCGAAAACGCGGTGTGGCCACGGCCTGGGGCACCACGGCACCCTGGGCCGGTTGGCGCGATTGCTGCCAGCTCTGCCAGGCGAGGTAAAACAGGTACAGCGCACCGACGACCTTCAGGGCGCTGAACAACTGCTCCGAGGCCAGCAGCAATGCACCCAGCCCCAATGCCGAGGCACTCAACAGGCAGATCGAGGCGAACACGCCGCCCAGAAACGCCGGGTAGGAACGGCGCAGGCCGTAGTTCAGGCTGTTGCTGATCATCAACAGCGACAGCGGGCCGGGGATCAGGATCACGATCAATGCAGCGCCACTGAACAGCAGCCAGGTTTCCAGGGTCATTTACAGTCCTCCATTCGTACAAAAGCCCCACCCGAAGGTGAGGCGGTTTTCGGCCGTTTCCTGCGAACTACAGGAAGATGAACTTCGCGATGAAAATCGCGCACAGCACCCACAGGCTGATGGAAATCTCGCGGTACTTGCCGGTGCCGGCCTTGAGCGCCACATATGTGATGAAGCCCAGGGCGATACCGTCGGCAACCGAGAACGTCAGCGGCATCATGATCGCGGTCACGATGGCCGGGATGCTGTCGGTGGCTTCATCCCAATTGATATGGGCCATGCTCGCCATCATCAGCATCGCTACGTAAATCAGCGCACCGGCGGTGGCATAGGCAGGAATCATGCCCGCCAAGGGCGCGAAAAACATTGCTGCCACAAACAGCACGCCCACGGTCACGGCGGTCAACCCGGTGCGACCGCCCGCGGCGACACCGGCGGCACTTTCTACATAACTGGTCACCGGCGGCACACCGACCATGGCGCCAAACACGCTGGAGGCACTGTCGGCTTTCAGCGCGCGGGACAGGTTATGAATCTTGCCATCGGCGCCCACCAGCCCGGCGCGTTGCGCAACGCCCATCAGTGTACCGGCAGTGTCGAACATGTGTACAAAAAGAAACGCAAATACAACGCTGATCATGCTGACATTGAATACACCCTTCACGTCCATGGCCATCCAGGTCGGCGCCAGGCTGGGTGGGGTGGAGAGAATGCCGTTGTAGTGCACCAGGTCCAGGCTCCAACCGGCCAGGGTGACCGCGATGATGCTGATGAGGATTGCGCCGAACACCCGGTGGTAGCTGAGGATCGCGATCAGCAAAAAGCACACCGCCGCCAGCAGTGGCGCAGGCTCGTGCAGCGACCCCAGCTTGATCAGCGTGGCCGGGCTGTCGACGATGATGCCGGCGGTTTTCAGGCCGATCACCCCCAGAAACAGGCCGACACCGGCGCCCATGGCGTGGCGCAGGCTGACGGGAATACTGTTGAGCAGCCATTCACGTACGCGGGACAGGGTCAGGCCCATGAACAACACCCCGGAAACAAACACCGCGCCCAGCGCCGTTTCCCAGTGATAGCCCATGGTGCCGACCACGGTATAGGTGAAAAACGCGTTCAGGCCCATGCCGGGCGCCAGGCCCACGGGCCAGTTGGCGTAAAGGCCCATCAGCAGGCAACCGAGCGCAGCGGCGATGCACGTGGCGACAAACGCCGCACCGTGGTCGATGCCGGCATCGGCCATGATGTTCGGGTTGACGAAGATGATGTAGGCCATGGTGATGAACGTGGTGAGGCCGGCGATCAGTTCGGTCTTCACTGTGGTGCCATGCAAACGCAGTTTGAACAGGCGTTCCAGCCAACCGCCTTGCGGCGCGGAGAGGTCCAGCGTTGGGGCTTCGGATTTGCGGCTTTCCACAGCGAGTACTCCTCAAGAGTTTTATTGTTATTTCCAGCGCCGGTCACAGGTGTGGGCAACAGCGCTTTGAGGTACTGGCGGGTTTTTGTTGACCAATAGGTCAGGAACTCGCACGAAGCGAATTATGCTTTTGTATACAAATAAAGCAAATAATGTTTTCGATTATGTGTTCGAAACAAGATGAAAGGCTAATTCACGGCACTCAGCGCCTGATTCACCGCCAGCCATCCCGCCACCGCGTCTTCGCCGGCTTCGCTGAAGGCGCGCTGCAGCAGCTTCACCTGTTCGCGGCGCAGGGACTGCTCGAAACGCTGGCCCTCGTCGCTCAATTCCAACAGGCGTTTACGCTTGTCGGTTTCGGACGCCACGCTGTTTACCAAGTGCATTTCCTGCAGCTGTCGCAACGGTATGTTCAACGCCTGCTTGCTCACGCCGAGCAACTCCAGCAGTTGCTTTACGCTCAAGGCGGGGTAGCGCGCGATAAAAAACACGATGCGCTGGTGCACACGGCTCAGGCCTCGGCGTTCGAGCATCTCGTCGGCCTTGGCGGTAAAGGCCTGGTAGCCGAAAAAGAACGCTTCCATGGCTTGTTGCTGGCTGCTCTGGGTTTTAAGGTCAAGCATATTGACGTATCTACTCAAGTCGGCGTAATTTCGGTCAAGCAGTTTGACGTATTTTCCATGCGCTTTGCCACCGGTGACCTTATGGCCTTCTCTGAACGTGTTACGCGCCTCAAAAGCTCCTTGATCCGTGAAATCCTTGCCGCGGCCCAGCGCCCGGAAGTGATGTCGTTCGCCGGCGGCCTGCCGGCCGAAGCCATGCTGCCGGCACTGAACTGGGACGGCATGCCGCTCACCCTCGGCCAATATGGCATGAGCGAAGGCGAACCGCAGTTGCGCGAACTGCTCGCCGCCCAGGCCCGCGCGTTGGGCATACCGTGCCAGGCGAGCCAGGTGCTGGTGGTCAGCGGGTCCCAGCAAACCCTGGACCTGGCCGCCAAACTGCATATCGACAAGGGCACCAAGGTTCTGCTGGAAGGCCCGACTTACCTGGCGGCGTTGCAGATCTTCCAACTGTTCGGCGCCGATTGCCTGACCGTGCAACTGGAGGCCGACGGTCCGAACCTCGCCACCTTGCGCAGCCTCCTTGAACACCATCGTCCGGCGTTCATCTACCTGATCCCGACGTTCCAGAACCCTTCGGCCGTACGCTACAGCGAGGCCAAGCGCGCGGCCGTCGCCGCTTTGCTCGATGAGTTCGGCATCACCCTGATCGAAGACGAACCCTACCGCGAACTGAGCTTCGACGGCGCCAGTGCGCAGCCCATCGCCGGCCGCCTGAAAAAAGCCAGCTGGATCTACACCGGCACCGTCTCCAAGACCCTGCTACCGGGCCTGCGCATCGGCTACCTGATCGCCAGCCCGGATCTGTTCCCGCATTTGCTCAAGCTCAAGCAATCGGCGGACCTGCACACCAACCGCGTCGGCCAGTGGCAGGCCATGCAGTGGATCGGCACCCAGAAATACCAGCAGCACCTGGCGCAACTGCGCCGCTTTTACCGCGAGCGTCGCGATGCATTTCAGGCCGCGCTGGAGCGTCATTTTGGCGATCTGGCTGACTGGCAGACGCCTGAGGGCGGATTATTCTTCTGGCTGACCTTGAAACAACCGCTCGACACCCGCACCTTGTTGGCGCAAGCATTGGATCAGGACGTCGCGTTCATGCCCGGTGAACCGTTCTTTTCCGAGCCCGATCAACACCTCGGCTCGTTGCGCCTCAATTTCAGCCATATCGACCCGGCCCGTCTGGACGAAGGTCTCAAGCGCCTGGCCGCGGTGGTCCGTCAAGCACAGCACGCGCAAGCGGCATAAGGGGAGCCCCATGTACAAGGTTTATGGCGATTACAAGTCGGGCAACTGCTACAAGGTCAAATTGATGCTCAATCTGTTGGGCATCGAGTACCAATGGATCGATGTCGATATTCTCAAGGGCGACACCCAGACCGCCGAATTCCTGGCCAAGAACCCCAACGGCAAGATCCCGGTGCTGGAACTGGAAGATGGCACCTGCCTGTGGGAGTCCAACGCGATCCTGAACTTCCTGGCGGACGGCAGCGAGTTTCTGCCGGCTGAGCCACGCCTGCGTACCCAAGTGCTGCAATGGCAGTTTTTCGAGCAATACAGCCATGAGCCGTATATCGCAGTGGCGCGGTTTATCCAGTTCTACCTGAACATGCCGCAAGACCGACTGGAGGAGTACAAAAACACCCATAAGGGCGGCTACAAGGCCTTGAGGGTGATGGAGCGTCAGTTGCAAGCCACGCCCTACCTGGTAGGCGAGCAATATTCGATTGCCGATATCGCGCTGTATGCCTACACCCACGTGGCCCATGAAGGGGGTTTTGACCTGACGCCGTACCCGGCGGTGCAGGCGTGGCTCAAACGTGTGGCCAGCCACCCCAAACATGTGGCGATGCTGGACTGAACACAGGTCCAAACGTGGGAGCGGGCTTGCTCGCCAAGGGTGCGCAGTCACTGATGATTCGACTGATCCACCGCTTTCGCGAGCAAGCCCGCTCCCACCTTTAGCTGTCTGTTGTGGCAGACAGTTGATCCTTCAGCAATTCAAAACAGCGCTGCGCCGCCGGGCTCAAACCCATGCCGCCGCCGACTCCGGCAACTGCCTGGGCTCGGCCTTGTTGGATATCGAATTGGCAACGCCGAACTAATGTGGGAGCTGGCTTGCCTGCGATAGCGTCACCTCGGTGTCACTGATAAATCGAGGTGTCTGCATCGCAGGCAAGCCAGCTCCCACACTGATCGCGGTGTTCATCAGACTGCGGCGAACCGCTTGTCGAGGTAATCAATGATCACCTTGGAGTCATACATCCAAGTGGTCTGGCCATTTTCTTCAATGCGCAGGCACGGCACTTTGATCTTGCCGCCTTGCTCCAGCAGGGTCTGGCGATCTTGCGCATTGTTCTTGGCGTCCTTCAACGCCACCGGCACATTCAGACGGTGCAACGTACGACGGGTCTTCACGCAGAACGGGCAGGCGTGGAACTGATACAGGCTCAGGTCCTTGGCCGCAGCGTTCACCTGCGCCTGTTGTTCGGCGGGGCGCTGCTTTTTGCGTGGGCGGGTAATGAAGTCGCCCGCGATGATGACGTGGCCGAGGCCCACTCGAAGTGCTTTGACGAACATGGCTGAAAACCTCTTGCCCATGAAGAAGGGGCCGCAGCTTACCTGAAATTTGCAGGCGAAAAAAAACCGGCGATGAACGCCGGTTTTTTCCTGCACAGCCTGTTACTTGATCAGGCTGAGAAACTCGCTGCGCGTGGCCGCGTTTTCGCGGAACTCACCCAGCATCACCGAGGTGATCATCGAAGAATTCTGTTTCTCTACACCGCGCATCATCATGCACATGTGCTTGGCTTCGATCACCACGGCCACGCCCAGCGCGCCGGTGACTTGCATCACGGCATCGGCGATCTGGCGGCTGAGGTTTTCCTGGATCTGCAGGCGGCGCGCATACATGTCGACAATCCGCGCCACTTTCGACAGGCCCAGCACTTTGCCGCTCGGGATATACGCGACGTGAGCCTTACCGATAAACGGCAGCAGGTGGTGTTCGCACAGCGAGTACAGCTCGATGTCCTTGACCAGCACCATTTCGCTGTTGTCGGAGCTGAACAAGGCACCGTTGGTGACTTCTTCGAGTGTCTGTTCATAGCCGCGGCAAAGGTACTGCATCGCCTTGGCGGCACGCTTTGGCGTGTCGAGCAGGCCCTCGCGGGAAACGTCCTCGCCGAGTTGGCCGAGGATCGCGGTGTAATTCTGTTCCAGGGACATGAAACTACCTGTGGGATTTTCGCAAAGCGCAAGGTTACGGTGGCGGACACATCGCTGCAAGCCTGACGATGGCACTTGTTACTCGTCGCGCCCCTCCATCATGGTGCGCTTGAGCATCACATACACCGCGCCCGCGCCGCCGTGGCGGGCCTGGCAAGAGGTAAAACCGAGCACTTGGGCATGCTGGCGCAGCCACGTGTTGACGTGGCTCTTGATCATCGGCCGCTTGCCATCCAACCGCACGGCCTTGCCGTGGGTGACGCGCACGCAGCGGATTTCGAATTTGGTCGCTTCGGCCAGGAAGGCCCAGAGGGTTTCGCGGGCTTTTTCGACGTTCATGCCGTGCAGGTCAAGGCTGCCCTCGAACGGGATCTGGCCGATCTTGAGCTTGCGCATCTGGCTTTCCTGCACGCCGTCGCGGGCCCACATCAACTCGTCTTCGGGGCCTACGTCGATTACGAACTGGTCCGACAGGCCATCCACGGTGGTGGCATCGGTGCGCACGGTCGCGGCCTGGCGCAGCGTGGCGATCTGCGCCCGGTCGGTCTTGGGTTTGCCGGTGTCGGCGCGGTCGTGCTTGATCGGCTTGACGCCGCGCAGCTCGTTTTTGAACAGGGAAAAATCGTCGTCTTGCATGTCAGCCTCCGCGAAGGGCGGGCAGTTTACCTAAATCGCGGCGGCCGGGGCGCAGGAAACGCTATCCAAGCGCCATCAGTCGTGCTTTTTCATCAGGTGTGAGGCGATGTTCAGCGACAACGGCTGGCGCATCCGCCGACGGCTGCGACGCCATAACCAGACGCCCAGCCAGAGCACCAACAGGCCGATCACCAACAAAATTGCCGAGCCGCCCGGGCTGGCATTCAGTTCGCCGAGTGCCGGCGAATGACCAAACAAACCGGCGCCACCGGCACCAGCCAGCAGCAAACCTACAATGGCCAGCAGCGCGGCAAAGCCGGCCACCAGGCGCAGACGCCAGTTGCTCGGGCCCTTGGGGCGCAAGCGACGAGCGTCAAAACCATCGGATATCTTCATTCCGACCTTTCCTCCAGGGTATCGGCCCTTCGACCGGAAGATACACAGGTTGTTCCTGTACCAGAGGCAATTGCAGAAAATGAAAAGGTTTTGCGGATGAGCGGGGCAATAAACACGCCGCGCCGCTCATCAGAAGGTCAATCAGATCAGATCTTTGGTCAATGCGAGGGTCGCGAAGTTGTCGGCCATGATGGCCATTTCGGTCTGTTGCACATGTTCAGCGCTCAGGATGCCGCCTTTGTAAGGCAGGTCGCGCGTGGCGCAGGCGTCTTCCACCAGGGTGCAGCGAAAGCCCAGGTTCTTGGCGGCGCGCACGGTTGTGCTGACGCTGGAGTGGCTCATGAAGCCGCAGACGATAAGGTCCAGGGAGCCGAGGTCTTGCAGGTGTTTTTCCAGCCCGGTGCCGTGAAACGCGCTCGGCAGCAGTTTGCCGATGATGGTTTCGTCACCGAGTGGTTCCAGGCCGGGAATGAATTCGCCGCGCTCGCCCTGCGGGTCGAACAGGCCACCGACGGTGCCAAGGTGACGTACATGCACGATCGGACGCCCGGCATTGCGCGCGGCGGCAACCAATTGCTTGATGTTTTCGACCGCCGCGTCCATGCCCGAGAGGGCGAGTGGACCGCTGAGGTATTCCTTTTGGGCGTCGATGATCACGAGGGTCGCATGGTTCAGGTTGGCTGCTGCGTAACCGCGACCGCTGAGTTGAAACATCGTCTTTGGAACGGACATTCTGGGGCTCCTGTGAGGGGGGCTTTTGCGACATTGTCCACTGGCTGAGCGGTTCTGTGAATCGCTACCATCGTAAGGTACGCCGTTGTTGACGTGCAGCCATGTCAAGGGGGCGGCTTGTTTAAGCCTGCGATGGCAAATTGGATGAAATCCGACGGATGGCGAAGGGGTTTCGTACATCGTCGGTACGGGCGAAGGCTGTTAGAATCGCCAGTCGTTTTTTCCAGGAGCTTGTCCCCGTGATCACATCCCGCCTGCGCACACTGCGCGACCATATCCGTTGGGCTGTCAGCCGTTTCCATGGGGAAGACCTGTTTTTCGGCCATGGTACCGACAATGCCTGGGACGAAGCCCGGCAATTGGTGCTCGGTGCCTTGCACCTGCCTTGGGAAATTGCCGACAGCTACCTGGACTGCAACCTGGAAGAAGAGGAAATTTCCCACGTTCAGCGCTTGCTGCACCGCCGTATCCATGAGCGTGTACCCACCGCTTACCTGTTGAAGGAAGCCTGGTTCTGCGGCATGTCGTTTATCGTCGACGAGCGTGTGCTGATCCCGCGTTCACCGATTGGCGAACTGATCGAAAACCGCTTCGAACCCTGGCTGGCCCAGCCACCTGCGCGCATCCTCGACCTGTGCACCGGCTCCGGTTGCATTGGTATCGCGTGCGCCTACGAGTTCCAGGACGCCGAAGTGGTACTGGGCGACCTGTCCTTCGAAGCGCTGGAGGTGGCCAACCAGAACATCGAGCGCCATGGCGTCGACGAGCGCGTCTACACCGTGCAGGGTGACGGCTTCGACGGTTTGCCGGGTCAGCGGTTTGATCTGATCGTGTCCAACCCGCCGTACGTGGATGCCGAAGACTTCGCCGACATGCCCGACGAATACCAGCACGAGCCGGAGTTGGGCCTGGCCTGCGGCGATGATGGCTTGAACCTGGTGCGCCGGATGTTGGCTGAGGCCGCACACCACCTCACCGAGAAAGGCTTGTTGATTGTCGAGGTTGGCAACAGCCAGGTGCACGTTGAGGCGCTATACCCGGAAGTCGACTTTGCCTGGCTGGAGTTCCAGCGCGGCGGGCATGGTGTGTTCATGCTGACGGCCGAGCAGTGCCGCGCGCATCAAGCGGTATTTGCTGCTCGGGTTTAAACCCACCCAACTGTAGAAACCGACCCAGAATGTGGGAGCGGGCTTGCCCGCGAAGGCGTTATGACAGTCAACTTATCAGTGACTGATACACCGCTTTCGCGAGCAAGCCCGCTCCCACATTTCAATTGCGTTCCAACGTGCTAGCGGTGCGTGGCAATCCAGATCAGCAACCCCGCCTGAAATACCGTAAACGCCACTAAACAGGTGATGGTAAAGCGCAGCCCGCTGTCCTCACGCTTGAACTTGGTGACCTTTTCCTCTTCCTTGCGCAGTTTCACTTCCTGCTCAGCCAGGTTCTGCTCGGCCTGTTGCAGCATCTGCGCGGCTTCGAGGATTTCCACGAACTGCACCTTCTCGGTGTTCCAGCTGTCCAGCACGTCGCTGACTTTGCCCGGCTGCACGTTGCCTTTGAGGTGTTGCACATCGGCGTAGGCCACATCAAAGCCCTGGATGCGCAGGAAGTGATCGCGACGCAGGCGCGTGGCTTCGTTCAGCGCGTCTTTATTGGCCAGGTCCACGCCGTCGACGCGGTAGTGTGACCACTTCTTTTTCGCCCACGCCGCGCCTTGAGCGACGAGGAAGCGGCCGATCCCACGGTTGGCCGGTTCGATTTCCAGGCTGTTGCCCGGGCCGAAGTGCACGCGGTGCTTATCGTGATCGACCCAGATATCCAAGTGGTTCTGCTCGCGGCGCACTCGCTGGCCCGGCAACTGGATGACCATGCGCAACAGGCTGTGGTGTTTGTCATTGCGTTCGGCATAACCGAACTGCACGAACCGCAACGGCCGCGCGCCGGTGGCACGGTCGGTGGCCAGGGGCGCCAGGCGCAGCATCTTGAAATGTTCGGCCTGCACGTCCGCCCACGGCAGGGCCGCTGCCTCGACGGCCTCGGTTTTTTCAGCCGCGGTGTCGGCAATAGGTTCTGGTGTAGCTTCTGTGGTTGTCATGCGGCGCGATCCTGTCCAAGCCCTGCAGGTCGACAGTCTTTTTACTGTCGACCCTGGGCTTATCGGCCGTTTTTCTCAGGACTGGAGGTAAATAGTCGCTTAACGGGGTTGAAGTCCGTCGATAAAGCGCACGATGCGCTCACCCAGCTCGGCGGCAAGCGGCAGTTTCGGGTCGTTGTAGGAGGCCAGTTGCTCTTTCACGTCCTTGGGCACAATGCGCATGACATGGTTCATGCCTTCGATCACCGTCAAGTGCGCGTCGGGCTTGGCGTTTTTCAGTTGCCGGGCATCTGCGACGCCCACCTGAATATCGTTGGTGCCCTGGATGATCAAGGCCGGCATGGTCAGTTTGGCGAACGCGGCTGACGGGTCGGCGCGAAACAGGCTGATCAGATAAGGCTGCACGCTGGGTCGGAAAATACCTTCCAGCGGGCCGGGCACATCGGCATCCACTTGGCCGGCCTTGAGGTGGTCGAGTATCTCGTTGCTGCGCAGCAACAGGGCAGGGGGCAGGTGATCGGCCAACTGCTGGCGGATCACCTGATCCACCGGCCGCGCACTGCCAGACAGAGAAATAACGCCGGCCGGATTCAGTTGCGGTGCGGCGAGCGCGGCAACCAGCGCGCCTTCGCTGTGGCCCAGGACGATCAGCGGGCCCATGCGACTGTCGGCCTTGAGCAGCTTGCCCCAGGCCACGGCATCGGATACGTAGGCATCCAGGGTCAGGTTGCGTTCATCCGGGGTGGCCGCCAGGCTGGCGGCCACCCCGCGCTTGTCGTAGCGCACGCTGGCAATGTTGTGTCGGGCAAGCACCCAGGCCAGGCGCTTGAGGCTGTCGTTGCGTGCGCCGTCGGCACTGTTGCCGTTACGGTCGGTAGGCCCGGAGCCGGCAATGATCAACACCACCGGCACCGGCTTGTCGGATTGGGGCAGTAAAAGCGAGCCAAACAGCTCGCCGTTGCCGGTGTCCAGGCTGATCGGCCGTTGCAGCACGACAGGGGAGGCGGCGAAGCCCAGGCTGGAAAACAGGGTGAGGGTTAAAAGCAGAACTCGCAGCATCATCGCGCCATCATCAGGAAGGTGCCGGTTGGACCAACGTCTACCGGTAAGGTTTCGAGGATGAACTAGTCGGTTAGCCTGCGTATACTGGCCGCCTTAAGTTATTACGGTTGACTTGATTCAACTGATTTCACGGAGCGCCCTGCATGTCCGGCAATACCTTCGGCAAGCTGTTCACTGTCACCACCGCGGGCGAAAGCCATGGCCCGGCGTTGGTCGCCATTGTCGATGGCTGCCCGCCAGGCCTCGAGCTGTCTCTGGACGACCTGCAGCGCGAGCTCGACCGCCGCAAGCCCGGCACCAGCCGCCACACCACCCAGCGCCAGGAGCCCGACGAAGTCGAAATCCTCTCCGGCGTGTTCGAAGGCCGCACCACCGGTTGCGCCATCGGCCTGCTGATTCGCAACACCGACCAGAAGTCCAAGGACTATTCGGCGATCAAGGACCTGTTCCGCCCGGCCCACGCCGACTACACCTACCATCACAAATACGGCGAACGCGACTACCGTGGCGGTGGCCGCAGCTCGGCGCGCGAAACCGCGATGCGCGTGGCTGCCGGTGCCATCGCCAAGAAATACCTGGCCACTCAGGGCATCGTGATCCGCGGCTACATGAGTCAGCTGGGTCCGATCGAGATCCCGTTCAAGACCTGGGACAGCGTCGACGACAACGCTTTCTTCAGCCCCGACCCGGACAAAGTGCCGGAACTGGAAGCCTACATGGACCAGTTGCGCCGCGACCAGGACTCCGTCGGCGCGAAGATCACCGTGGTTGCCGAAGGCGTCAAACCTGGCTTGGGCGAGCCGATCTTCGACCGCCTCGACGCCGAGCTGGCCCATGCGCTGATGAGCATCAACGCGGTGAAGGGCGTGGAAATCGGCGCCGGTTTCGCCTGTGTGTCCCAGCGCGGCACCGAGCACCGCGATGAGCTGACCCCGCAGGGTTTCCTCAGCAACAACGCGGGCGGCATCCTCGGCGGTATTTCCTCGGGCCAACCGATCGTTGCGCACCTGGCCCTCAAGGCCACGTCGAGCATCACCACGCCAGGCCGCTCGATTGATGTGCACGGCAACCCGGCGGATGTGATCACCAAGGGCCGCCATGACCCGTGCGTCGGCATCCGTGCCACGCCGATTGCCGAAGCCATGATGGCCATCGTGTTGATGGACCACCTGCTGCGCAACCGCGGGCAAAATGCCGATGTGCACGTGAATACGCCGGTGCTGGGCCAGCTGTGACAGCCGGTGGCGGGCGGGCTTGCTCAGGCAGGGCCGCGAAGCGGCCCCGTGCATGGTGAGCCCGACCCTCCCGTACTGGCGCCTGTCCAGCTTCTATCTGTTCTACTTCGCCCTGCTCGGGGCGACCGCGCCGTTCCTGGCCCTGTACTTCGATCATCTTGGGTTCTCCAGCGCACGCATTGGTGAGTTGGTGGCTATCCCCATGCTGATGCGCTGCGTGGCGCCCAATCTGTGGGGCTGGCTCGGCGATTACACCGGGCGGCGCCTGGCCATCGTCCGGTTTGGCGCGGTGTGTACGCTGGCCAGCTTTTCATTGATTTTCTTCAGCAAGACCTACGCCTGGCTCGCGCTGGTGATGGCCCTGCATGCGTTCTTCTGGCACGCCGTGTTGCCGCAGTTTGAAGTGATCACCCTGGCCCACCTGCAAAAGCAGACCTCGCGCTACAGCCAGATCCGCCTGTGGGGCTCGATTGGTTTCATCCTCACCGTGGTGATCATGGGCCGCCTGTTCGACTGGCTGAGCCTGGACATTTACCCGGTGGTGGTCGTGGTGATCATGGCCGGCATCATCGGTGCCAGCCTGTGGGTACCGAATGCGCAACCCGCGATCCACGACAATCGCCTGGCCGGTGACGGTTTTCTCAAGCAATTGCGCAGCCCTGGGGTGCTGGCGTTTTATGCCTGCGTGGCGCTGATGCAAATGAGCCACGGCCCGTATTACACCTTTCTCACCCTGCACCTCGAACATCTGGGCTACAGCCGTGGCGTGATCGGCATGCTCTGGGCCTTGGGCGTGGTCGCAGAAGTGCTGATGTTTCTGGCCATGAGCCGCATCCTCACGCGCTTTTCGGTGCGACGGGTGCTGCTGGCAAGTTTCCTGTTGGCGGCCGTGCGCTGGTTGTTGCTGGGCTCATTCGCCGAATTTTTCTGGGTGCTGCTGCTGGCGCAAGTGATGCACGCGGCCACCTTTGGCAGTTTTCACGCGGCGGCGATTGCCTTTGTGCAACGCAGCTTCGGCGCTCGCCAGCAAGGCCAGGGCCAGGCGCTGTATGCCGCACTGGCCGGCACTGGCGGCGCATTGGGCGCGCTGTATGCCGGTTATAGCTGGAACCTGTTGGGGCCGACCCTGACCTTCAGCATCGCCAGTGTCGCGGCCCTGGCCGCCGCCCTAATCATTGGCTTTCGATTGCAAGAGCCGAATAAAGGAACCGTGCAATGAGTTATGTCGCTGTTTACCCGCTCGCCACACCCGATACCCCGAACAAGGTGTTGACCCACTTCGACGATATCGTCTCGACCCTGGTTGAGCACGGCGTGGGTTTTGACCGCTGGCAGCCCAGCCCCCTCGAAAAGGGCGCCAGTGACGCTGAAATGATCGCGGCGTACCAGTCGCAGATCGATGCCCTCGGCTACGGCTCTGCTCAGGTATTGAGCGTAACGGGCGACCATCCGCAACGCGCCGAATTGCGCGCTGAAGGCCTCAAGGCGCGTCGCTACAGTGCAGACAACGTGCTTTTTTTTATCGCGGGTCAAGGCTTGTTCTGCCTGCTCGTGGGCGAGTACGTCTACGCCGTGCGTTGTGAGAAGAATGACGTGCTGGTGGTTCCGGCCGGAATGCCGCATTGGCTCGACGTGGGTGAAAATCCGCACTGTGTGGCGCTACGTTTATTCCATACAACCGAAGGGTGTGTGCCTCAGTTCACCGGCGAGCACAGTGCCGCTGGTTTTCCAGGCTTGGACGATTAAGCGCGAATAGTTGAATGTTCAACCCCGGCAGGTTGGAAGTTGTTGTGGGAAAGAACTTATATAAATGTAAGACGTAGCTGTTTATGCGGCGCCTTATGCTTTCAATCTATTCGTTATGTAACTCTCCCGACTCAATGTTTATACCGCCTGTCAATCGCAGGAGTCCGAAAGGTGGTATGGCATCCACTGATACAGGAGAGAGAGTGATGAGTGGCCCAGAGCAGCCGTGTCGTGCGCTTGCCGTGCCGAGCGCCGTTGGAAAACGCCTGAGCCTGGGCGGCAAACCCCTGACGCCGACAGAGCTGGAGATCCTGCGCTGGGCCTCGGAAGGCAAGACCGTCTGGGAAATCAGCCAGATTCGCGCCACCTCCCAAGCCACGGTTAAATTCCATCTGCGTAACATCTACCTCAAGCTGCAAGTCACCAACCGCGTGCAGGCGATGAACGCAGCGGCCCGCCAGGGGCTTTGCTGAAGGCACAAAAAAAGGCCGCGACGCTCAACGGCGTCGCGGCCTTTTTTGCCCGGATTACTCAGGCCGAATGGTAGGTCGGCAGGGCAAAGCGATTCTGGCTTTGCAGCATCGAGATCTGTGGCAGCTCGCTGGCTTGTTCGGCCAGGTCGCGGCGAATGGCGCTGATGACCCAGGTCAGTTGGTCAGCGGTGTGCAGTTGTTGATACGAAATCGAACGCTTGACCTGTTTGCCTTCGCTGTTGCGCAGGGTCAACAGGATCCCGCCGTCTGGGCGTGGCTGAGTGGTGACGTCGTATTGGGAGAATACAGAAGCGAATTTATCTTGGATCAGGCTCATGTCTATCAGCTCCGTTGGCTCAAGTTGGCAAGCATGGAGTGATAGGTGCAGTGATTGTGCCAGTATTGGACTGTCTAAAAAATCGTTATAAATCAGTAGGTTAAAATTTTATAGGTTTTTCACTTTCGTGCAATTTGCATGAAAGGCCATCGTGCATCCTGCATTTTGCGTTATCGGGGCCGGGCATTTCGCTCCCCGTTACAGTTAATGACCGCATCGGCGCCGCGCAATTCCCTATTTCATTCTGGGCGGTACGGGATACAAAACTTTTCAAATCCCACATGTACAGCCGAAGAATGGCAGGCGTATTTTCCTGCAAGGTATTTGACCTCTTCCTACAGGGCCGAGGCTGTGTCTGGATCATACGAAGAATAAGAAAAAGGACGTTCCGCCATGAACCACCCGCACGACGACATGATCACCTGGGGCAAGCTACTGCGTAAGGTGCCGGCGATAGTTCGGGCCCTGCCACGCGTGGTACGCGGCATGCGCGCCGCGAACGTCACCGATCCCAGCCAGCCCTGCGGCCTGGGATGGCAATTCGAACAGGCCACCTCTCGTAACCCAGATGGCGCGGCGCTGTTATATGGCGACAGTGTGCTCAGCTACGCCCAAGCCAACCAGCGTGCCAACCGTATTGCCCATCACCTGCAAGAGCAGGGCATCGGCAAGGGGGATGTGGTCGCGTTGTTCATCGAAAACCGCCCTGAACTGCTGTTGAGCGTGTTGGCCGTGGCCAAGCTGGGTGGCATTTGCGCAATGCTCAATACGTCGCAAACCCAGGCAACGCTGGCGCACAGCCTGAATCTGGTGAGCCCGGTGGCAATCGTGGTGGGCGCGGAATTGGTGGCGGCCTACACGACCGTGCGTGAGCACGTGGCAATCGCCGCGCACAGGACCTGGTTTGTCGCCGATCAGCACTCAAGCACGCCTCCTGAAGGCTATACCGACCTGATGACCGCCAGTGCCGACGGCTCGGTGGAAAACCCCGCCAGTACCGGACAAGTGTTCTTCAACGACCCCTGCTTCTATATCTACACCTCCGGCACCACGGGCTTGCCCAAGGCCGGCATCATGAAGCACGGGCGCTGGACCAAAACCGCGGTCAGCTTCGGCAGTATCGCGCTGGACATGGGCCCGGATGACGTCCTCTATTGCACATTGCCGCTGTACCACGCCACCGGCCTGTGCGTGTGCTGGGGCTCGGCGATTGTCGGGGCCTCGGGCTTTGCCATCCGGCGTAAATTCAGCGCCAGCCAGTTCTGGGACGATGCGCGCAAATTCAACGCAACCACCCTGGGCTATGTCGGTGAGTTGTGCCGCTACCTGCTCGATCAGCCCGCCAGCGCTCAGGATCTCGATAACCGCGTGACCAAGATGGTCGGCAATGGCCTGCGTCCCGGCGTGTGGGCGCAGTTCAAGCAACGTTATGGCGTTGAGCATGTTTGCGAACTGTATGCCGCCAGTGACGGCAACATCGGATTCACCAACGTGCTGAATTTCGACAACACCATCGGCTTTTGCCTGCAGCACTGGGCACTGGTGGACTACAGCAACGACAGCGGTGAACCGGTGCGTGGCGGCGACGGCTTCATGCGCAAGGTGCAAACGGGCGGGCAGGGGTTGTTACTGGCCAGGATCGATGAAAAGTCACCGTTCGACGGCTACACCGACCCGGAAAAGAACCGCAAGGTGGTGTTGACCGACGTGTTCGAGAAGGGCGACCGCTATTTCAATACCGGCGACTTGTTGCGCAGCATCGGCTTCGGCCATGCGCAATTTGTCGATCGCCTGGGCGATACCTATCGCTGGAAGGGCGAAAACGTCTCGACCACCGAAGTGGAGAACGTGCTGCTGCAACATCCGCAGATCGCCGAAGTGGTCGCTTACGGCGTCGAGATCGAAAACACCAATGGCCGCGCCGGCATGGTCGCCATCACGCCAAGTGAATCCCTGGCCTCGCTGGACATGCGTGAATTGCTGCAATTCGCCCACGGCCAGTTGCCGCATTACGCGGTGCCGTTGTTCCTGCGGATCAAGGTGAAGATGGAAACCACCGGCACCTTCAAGTATCAGAAGGTGCGTCTCAGAGAGGAGGCCTTCGACCCGGGCAAGGCCGGCAATGACCCGGTGTATGCGTGGCTGCCGGGCTCGGATTGCTATGTGCCGGTCACCGGCGACTTGTTGGCGCAGATTCAGGGCGGGCATTTCCGTTATTGAAAGCAGCGCTATTGATTCTGCCTATGAGCGCTTTTGGCAAAAAAGCCATGACAGTGGGGAACTCCATCGCGACACTGGGCGCCTATAAAGCAACCAGACAAGGAGCCCCACATGTCAGACCAGCCTAAACAAATGACCGAAGACGAAGCCGCTGAATTTGCCGAGCAGGTCTTCGACGTGGCCCGCAAAGGCGATGCCGCCATGCTCGCCGCACTGCTGGCCAAAGGCTTGCCGCCTAACCTGCGCAATCACAATGGCGACACCTTGCTCATGCTCGCGGCCTATCACGGTCACGCCGACGCGGTGAAAGTGCTGCTGGAGTTCAAGGCCGACCCGCTGATCGCCAACGACAAGAACCAACTGCCGATGGCCGGTGCGGCGTTCAAGGGCAACCTGCCCGTGGTCAAGGCGCTGATCGACGGCGGCGCGCCGGTGGACGGCGCCTCCTCGGACGGCCGCACGGCGTTGATGATGGCCGCGATGTTCAACCGTGTCGAAATGCTCGACTACCTGCTCGGCCAGGGTGCCAACCCCAAGGCCACCGATGCTCAGGGTGCGACGGCACTGGCGGCGGCGCACACCATGGGCGCGGCGGATACGGCGGCGCAGTTGCAAAAACTGGTGTAGGCTACGCGCCCTCAAAAACCAGCTCGCCACAGGACCTTCCCATGCAAACCGCCCTCGTCGAACTCATCAGCAAAATCAGCGCCGGCGTCATGGGCGAGGACGAAGTGGCACGCATTGCCGAGGAAGCGGCCCAGGCCTACGCGGACCCTGCCGCTTTTCTGGCGGCCAACCCGGATATCAACTACGACGACACTTTCCCGATTCCGCTGGGTGAGTGGGTCGTGGTCGGTAGCTTGCCGGACACGGTGCTGTTTCAAGCCGACACCTATGGCGACTTGTTTGCACAGATCGTCGCGTCGTTCGGCCCGGGCGTGGCGTTCAATCTCAAGCCCAAGCAGTTGGCCAAGACCGAAGACCTGACGGCGCTGAACCGCATCCAGATCCAGATGAGCGCCCTGAGCCCGGAGGACGGTGGCTATGTGCTGCTCAACTTCAGTCAGTTGCTGGATGACGAGATTCAGGCGGTGCTGGTCTACGGCAACGACCTGCCGCGCGTGCTGGAACTGTGCGCTGAAGTCGGCATCAAGGCTGAGCCGTCCCTGGAAGCCCTGCGCGTTGCCGTCCACGTCTGAAATAAAACGGAACCCCTGCCAGGGCTGACTATCCTACAAGTGCATGCCCTCACTTAGGAGCGACACCATGGGTTCCACTTTTAATGGCTTGATTGGCCTGATCATCCTGGCGCTGGATATCTGGGCGATCATCAACGTGTTCAAAAGCGGCGCCAGCACCGGTGCCAAGGTGCTGTGGATTTTGCTGATCCTGTTGCTGCCTGTCTTGGGCCTGATCATCTGGGCAATCGCCGGGCCACGCGGTAACGTGCGGATCTGACGACACCTGGGCCCGCTCTGATCCTGAGTGGGCACGGTAAATGTGGGAGCGGGCTTGCCCGCGATAACGGTTTATCAGCCACAGTTGTGCGGGCTGACACATCGCTATCGCGGGCAAGCCCGCTCCCACATTCGTTTCCAGCGTATTCAGAGTTTTGTGTGTCGAAAGTATTCGCTGCACGAAATTTTCACATCTTTTCCAAGACAATTCGCCGGCTTTATGACGCTGCCAAGGCTCTATCTCGAGTGCCTTTAAAGGCACAAGCGCGGCGCACGTTCAGTAATTAATAGCGTTGATGCCATTGATCGGGCACCATTTGCGCCACCGCGTTAACCGCCTGCCCCAGCCAGCCTGGGCGAGGGACGGACGCCACTGCATTTTTTCGCAACTTAAACTTCCAATGGGTCCTGAAACGACATGGCAAACCCGGACGCCCTGAGTCAGCAGCGAGCTTCAAATCGCCTGCTGCAACCGACCGTCAAATCCCATCTGGCGTACACGCTGCTCTGCGCATTGGTCATGATGGTGATGTTCTCCCTGCTGCGCCTGGCGCTGCTGGTCTACAACCGCGAGATGATCCTCGACACGCCGGCCTCGACCTTCCTGGAAGCGTTCGCCAACGGGCTGCGTTTTGACATACGCCTGGTGATGTACGTGCTGGTCCCGCTGCTGCTGGCCTTGTTCAGCGTACGGGCGATGGCGGCACGCGGGTTCTTCCGTTTGTGGCTGACCGTCGCGTCCAGCATTGCCCTGTTCCTGGGGCTGATGGAAATGGACTTCTACCGCGAATTCCACCAGCGCCTCAACGGCCTGGTCTTCCAGTATGTAAAGGAAGACCCGAAAACCGTGATGAGCATGCTCTGGTACGGTTTCCCGGTGGTGCGTTACCTGCTGGCCTGGGCCGTGGGCACGCTGATCCTGAGCATGGCCTTCAAAGGTGCCGACCGTGCAACGCGCCCTCGCGGCCCGTTCAGCGGCGGCAGCATCGGTACCCGCCAAGTGGCGCCGTGGTACAGCCGCATCGCCGTGTTTGTGGTCTGCCTGTTGATCGCCGTAGTCGCCATCCGCGGCACCTTGCGTCAAGGCCCGCCGCTGCGTTGGGGTGATGTCTACACCACCGACTCGAACTTCGCCAACCAGTTGGGCCTCAACGGCACGCTGTCGCTGATCGCTGCGGCCAAGGCGCGCTTCTCCGAGGAACGTTCCAACATCTGGAAGGCCACCCTGGACCAGCCGCTGGCCACCCAGACCGTGCGCGACATGCTGGTGCTGCCGCAAGAGAAACTGGTGGATACCGACACCGCCGCCGTGCGTCGTGACTACACGCCACCGGCCGAGAAGACTCTGCCGATCAAGAACGTCGTGGTCATCCTGATGGAAAGCTTCGCCGGTCACTCGGTGGGCGCCCTGGGTCGCCCGGGCAACATCACGCCGTACTTCGACAAGTTGTCCAAGGAAGGCCTGCTGTTCGATCGCTTCTTCTCCAATGGCACGCACACCCACCAGGGCATGTTCGCCACCATGGCCTGCTTCCCGAACTTGCCGGGTTTCGAATACCTGATGCAGACCCCGGAAGGCAGCCACAAGCTGTCGGGTCTGCCGCAGTTGCTCAGCGCGCGCAAATTTGACGACGTGTATGTCTACAACGGCGATTTCGCCTGGGACAACCAGTCGGGCTTCTTCAGCAACCAGGGCATGACCAACTTCATCGGGCGTAATGACTTCGTCAACCCGGTGTTCTCCGACCCGACGTGGGGCGTGTCCGACCAGGACATGTTCAACCGTGGCCTGGAAGAGTTGAAAGCCCGCGAAGGCGGCAAGCCGTTCTACGCACTGCTGCAAACCCTGTCCAACCACACGCCGTACGCGTTGCCGACGCCATTGCCGGTCGAGAAAGTCACCGACCGTGGCAGCCTCAACGAGCATTTGACGGCCATGCGTTACTCCGACTGGGCCCTGGGCCAGTTCTTTGAAAAGGCCCGCAAAGAGCCGTATTTCAAGGAAACCCTGTTCGTGATCGTGGGCGACCATGGCTTTGGCAACGAACAGCAGATCACCGAAATGGACCTGGGCCGCTTCAACGTGCCGATGCTGATGATTGCACCGGGCATGCAGGAGAAGTTCGGCGAGCGTGACCACACCGTGGGCACTCAGATCGACATCGTGCCGACCATCATGGGCCGCCTCGGTGGCGACACCCTGCACCAGTGCTGGGGCCGTGACCTGCTGAACCTGCCGGAAGGCGATAAGGGCTTCGGCGTGATCAAGCCGTCGGGCAGCGATCAGACGGTGGCGCTGGTTACCGCAGACCGCATTCTGGTACTGCCCAAGGAGATGCCGCCCAAGCTGTGGGAGTATGAATTGGGCGCGAACCCGACCGGTAAAGTGATTCCCGAGTCACCGGACGAAGCGGCGCTGAAGCAGAAACTCGAGTCGTTCCTGCAAACGGCCACCAAGAGCCTGTTGGATAACACTGCCGGCGTGATTGACGGCAAGCCGGATTAATTAACCGGGCATAAAAAAAGAGGCCTCATTGAGGCCTCTTTTTTTTGTGCGGAATTTATATCCGACCGAGCAGCAACAGTACCACCAGCACTACCAGGACAACGCCCAGAATACCCGACGGGCCATAGCCCCAGTTACGCGAGTGCGGGAACACCGGCAGGCCGCCGACCAACAGCAGGATCAAGATAATGATCAGAATGAGGCTCATGGTTTTTTTCCTTATAGGGCCTTCTGAAAAGACCGGTTATTAACGACAGGCCCGTGGGTTTATTTACGGACGCCTTAATAACTCCGACTCTGTCACTTCAAAGAAAATTCCCTGCTTTTTTAAAGCATTTTGCAAAGTTGCTTATTTCTTTTAATGCGTTCGCAATCAGGTGCGCTTAGTTGAAATTTATTGAACTTACGCTATAAACCATCCTCGCACCTGGCCTCAGGTTTGCCCGAGGCATTCATCAATTGGATGGTGCGTGGGTGTCGCAAAAACCTTCGCTACACTGCCGGTCACTTCCTACGTGAACCACAAGGCTTATTTCCTATGCAAAATCGCATGATGATCACCGGCGCCGGGTCCGGCCTGGGCCGCGAAATCGCGCTGCGCTGGGCCCGTGAGGGTTGGCAGCTGGCCTTGTCGGATGTCAGCGAGCCGGGCCTGCAGGAAACGCTCAAGCTGGTGCGCGAGGCGGGTGGTGATGGGTTTGTGCAGCGCTGCGATGTGCGTGATTACAGCCAGCTCACCGCCTTTGCACAGGCGTGCGAGGTGAAATTGGGCGGTATCGATGTGATCGTCAACAATGCCGGTGTGGCGTCGGGGGGCTTCTTTGCCGAGTTGTCGCTGGAGGATTGGGACTGGCAGATCGCGATTAACCTGATGGGTGTGGTCAAGGGCTGCAAGGCGTTCCTGCCGTTGTTGGAGAAGAGCAGGGGCCGGATCATCAATATTGCGTCGATGGCGGCCTTGATGCAGGGGCCGGCCATGAGTAATTACAACGTGGCCAAGGCGGGCGTGGTGGCGTTGTCGGAGAGTTTGCTGGTCGAGCTCAAGCATCAGGAAATTGGCGTGCATGTGGTGTGCCCGTCGTTTTTCCAGACCAACTTGCTGGATTCGTTTCGTGGGCCGACGCCGGCGATGAAGGCGCAGGTGGGCAAGTTGCTGGAGAGTTCGCCCATTTCGGCGGCTGACATTGCCGACTATATCTACCAGCGCGTGGCACAGGGCGAATTCATGATTTTGCCGCACGAGCAAGGGCGCATGGCCTGGGCGTTGAAGCAGAAAAATCCGCAGCTGCTGTATGACGAGATGACCAGCATGGCAGACAAGATGCGGGCCAAGGCTCAGGCGGTCAAGGCCTGAGGTGTTGGGCGTGTACCTATGCGTTATTCCGGTAACGGCGCAGCTGGATTGCGCCTTACCCGGCGACACCCCGGTAACGGATAGGTACCCGACCGGCCCAATGAGGCTGATGTCTGTCAGGCAAATTACCAGCTCGCGTAGGTCTCGCCTGATTTAGTGGCAAGCCATTGTCGCACCCCCTCCGAGCGCGCATGGTCAAGGTCCTGTCACTCCAAAAGGACAACCGCCATGCTGGTCTTAAGCCGCGCCGTAGGCGAAATCATTTCCATCGGCGATGACATCGCCTTGCATATCCTCGAGCTGAACGGAACCCAGGTGAAATTCGGCATCCAGGCACCGGTAGGGGTCAACGTGCACCGCGCCGAGGTGTATCAGAAAATCCTCGAACGCCAAGTCGCGCAAACTGAAACCAACCCCTAGCACCTCCTCAATCGAACAGATGCTTGGGCACGTCGTGCTTGAGCATCAACTGGCATTGCTCGCTTTCAGGGTCGAACACAATCAGCGCCTGCCCTTTGGTCAGCGCCTGGCGCACGCGCAGCACGCGGGTCTCCAAGGGCGTTTCATCGCCATTGTCAGTGCCGTCGCGGGTGACGAAGTCTTCGATGAGCCGGGTCAGGGTGTCGACTTCAAGTGCGTCGTAGGGAATCAGCATAAAAGCCTCAGAGGTAGAATCCCGGCGATGCTACTGCGCCGGGACCCGTCTTGCCAGTATCAGGTTGCCAGCCTCAGGACTTCTGTCCTACCAGACTGTCCACCGATGGCACTCGCGTATCGCTCTCCATCTGCGTCTCGTGTTCGATCTGATGACTGAAGCGGTCGAGCGAACCCTGGGCCGGCTGCGCATCGCTGGCAAATACCGGCGGGCTGAGGATGTACGCGCTCAGCAGGCGACTCAACGCCGCCAGGCTGTCGATGTGTGTGCGCTCGTAGCCGTGGGTTGCATCGCAACCGAACGCCAGCAGCGCAGTGCGAATGTCGTGCCCGGCGGTGACCGCCGAATGCGCATCGCTGAAGTAGTAGCGGAACAGGTCGCGACGCACGGGCAGGTCGTTTTCCGAGGCCAGGCGCAACAAATGCCGGGACAGGTGATAGTCGTACGGCCCACCGGAATCCTGCATCGCCACACTCACGGCGTGTTCGCTCGAATGCTGGCCGGGCGCGACCGGTGCGATGTCGATGCCGACAAATTCACTCACATCCCAAGGCAATGCCGCGGCGGCGCCGCTGCCGGTTTCCTCGGTGATGGTAAACAGCGGGTGACAGTCGATCAGCAACGGTTCGCCGCTGTCGATGATCGCCTTGAGCGCGGCGAGCAGTGCAGCCACGCCGGCTTTATCGTCCAGATGGCGCGCGCTGATGTGGCCACTGTCGGTGAACTCGGGCAGTGGGTCAAACGCCACGTAGTCACCAATACTGATGCCCAGCGAATCGCAGTCGGCGCGGGTGGCGCAGTAAGCGTCCAGGCGCAGTTCGACATGGTCCCAACTCACCGGCATTTCATCCACGGCGGTGTTGAAGGCATGCCCGGAGGCCATCAGCGGCAGCACGCTGCCACGGATCACGCCGTTGTCGGTGAACAGGCTGACGCGGCTGCCTTCGGCAAAACGGCTGGACCAGCAACCGACGGGCGCCAGGGTCAGGCGGCCGTTATCCTTGATCGCCCGCACGGCGGCGCCGATGGTGTCCAAGTGGGCCGAGACGGCACGGTCAGGGCTGTTTTTCTGGCCCTTGAGGGTGGCGCGAATCGTGCCGCGCCGGGTCATCTCAAAGGGAATCCCCAGCTCTTCCAGGCGCTCGGCGACGTAGCGCACGATGGTGTCGGTGAAGCCGGTAGGGCTGGGAATGGCGAGCATTTCCAGCAGTACCTTCTGCAGGTAGTTGAGATCCGGTTCGGGGATGGTTCGGCTCATAAAGACTCCTGATGAATGGGGGCGAGCGGATTTTGTGTGGCGAACGGGCCTGTTGTGGCAAGTGGCCCTGTTGTGGTGAGCGGGCTTGCTGTGGCGAGCGGGCTTGCCCCGCGTTGGGCTGCGAAGCAGCCCCAAAACCTGCCAACGCATTCTGGCTGAAAGACTGCGGTGCCAGGGTCAGGGCCGCTTCGCGCCCCAACGCGGGGCAAGCCCGCTCGCCACAACAAGCCCGCTAGCCACGACGGGCCCTCGCCACAGGTTATTGGGCGGTCGGCTGACTGTGCGGAAACAGCAAATCCACAAACTTCTCCGCCGTCGGTTGCGGTTCATGGTTGGCCAGCCCGGCCCGTTCGTTGGCTTCGATAAACACATACTCAGGTTGATCGGCGGCAGGCACCAGCAGGTCCAGGCCGACCATGGGAATGTCCAGCGCACGCGCCGCGCGCACGGCAGCGTCCACCAATGTGGGGTGCAAAATCGCCGTGACGTCCTCCAGGCAGCCGCCGGTGTGCAGGTTGGCGGTGCGGCGCACGGCCAGGGTCTGGCCACGCGGCAGGATGCTGCTGTAGTCAAAACCGGCGGCGTGCAGGGTGCGTTGGGTTTCGTCGTCCAGCGGGATCTTGCTTTCACCGTCAGTGGCCGCTTGGCGACGACGGCTTTGGGCTTCGATCAGGGCGCCGATGGAATGCTGGCCGTCGCCGGTCACCTCGGCCGGGCGCCGAATCGCGGCGGCAACCACTTCAAAACCGATCACCAGAATGCGCAGGTCGAGGCCTTCATGGAAGCTCTCGAGCAACACGCGGCTGTCGAACTGGCGCGCTGTTTCGATGGCTTTCTGCACGTCCTCGATGGTCTGCAAATCCACCGCCACGCCCTGGCCTTGCTCGCCATCCAGTGGCTTGACCACGATGCGCTGGTGTTCGTCGAGGAACTCCAGGTTGTCGTCGGCACTGCCCGCCAATTGCTGCGACGGCAGGTTCAAGCCGGCGGCTTTGAGCACTTTGTGGGTCAGGCTCTTGTCCTGGCACAAGGTCATGCTGATGGCGCTGGTCAGGTCGCTCAATGATTCACGGCAACGCACGCGGCGCCCGCCATGGCTGAGGGTGAACAGGCCGGCATCGGCGTCATCCACGTGCACATCGATGCCACGTCGGTGGGCCTCTTCGACAATGATGCGCGCATAGGGATTGAACCCGGCCTGCGGGCCCGGGCCCAGAAACAGCGGCTGGTTGATGCCGTTTTTGCGTTTGATCGCAAAGGTGGTCAGCGCGCGAAAACCCAGCTTGGCATAGAGGCTCTTGGCCTGACGGTTATCGTGCAGCACCGACAGGTCGAGGTAGCTCAAGCCGCGGCTCATGAAGTGCTCCACCAAGTGGCGCACCAGCACTTCACCCACGCCGGGGCGGGTGCACTGCGGGTCAACTGCCAGGCACCACAGGCTGCAGCCGTTTTCCGGGTCGTGAAAGGCTTTCTGATGGTTCAGGCCCATCACGCTGCCGATCACCGCGCCGCTGTCTTCGTCTTCGGCCAGCCAATACACCGGGCCGCCCTGATGGCGTGGGGTCAGGCGTTCAGCGTCGACCGGCAACATGCCGCGCCCCTGGTAGAGCACGTTGACCGCTGCCCAATCGGCTTCGGTTTGGACCCGGCGAATACGAAAACCGCGAAACACACGGGTAGCGGGGCGATAGTCGCTGAACCACAGGCGCAGCGTGTCGGACGGGTCAAGGAACAACTGCTGCGGATCGATCCCCAGAATCTGCTGGGGCGCTGCCACATACAGGGCGATGTCGCGCTCGCCAGGCTGTTCCTTGAGCAGTTCCTGGGCCAGGCTCGCCGGGTCCGGGAACGTATGGCCGATCAACAATCGGCCCCAACCACAATGCACGGCAATCGGTTCGGCGCCCAACGGGCTGCCATCTTCAGCCAGGCGGGCTTGCAGGCGCTCGTAGGTCGGCGCCTGGCCCTTCAGCAAGCGTTGGCTGTAAGCCGCTGCAAGAGGTTTCATCAATCAGATTCCTTGTTCGCTTAGCCACAGGTTCAGCGCCGCCAGTTGCCACAGCTTTGAACCGCGCAGCGGCGTCAGTTGGCCTTGCGGGTCTGTCAGCAGGCGATCGAGCATGGCCGGGTTGAACAGGCCGCGATCCTGGCTCGGGTCCAGCAGCAGTTCACGCACCCAGTTCAGGGTGTCGCCCTGCAAGTGCTTGAGGCCCGGCACCGGGAAGTAGCCTTTTTTGCGGTCGATGACCTCACTCGGGATCACGCGGCGCGCGGCTTCTTTCAAGACTTGCTTGCCACCGTCGGGCAATTTGAATTTGCCGGGCACACGGGCTGACAATTCGACGAGGCGGTAGTCCAGAAACGGCGTACGTGCTTCCAGGCCCCAGGCCATGGTCATGTTGTCGACGCGTTTGACCGGGTCGTCCACCAGCATCACCGTACTGTCCAGGCGCAGCGCCTTGTCCACGGCGGCGTCGGCGCCGGGCATGGCGAAGTGCTCACGCACAAAGTCACCGGCAGCATCGTTGGCGGTCAGCCACTTGGGGGCGACGGTGGCCGCGTAGTCGTCGTAGCTGCGGTCGAAAAAGGCATCGCGGTAGGCGGCAAAGGGATCGCTGGCGCCATCCACTTGCGGGTACCAGTGGTAACCGGCGAAGAGTTCATCCGCGCCCTGGCCGCTTTGCACCACTTTGCAATGCTTGGCCACTTCCCGCGACAGCAGGTAGAAGGCGATGCAGTCGTGGCTGACCATCGGCTCGCTCATGGCACGGAATGCGGCGGGCAGTTGCTCGATGATCTCGCTTTCGGCGATGCGCAGTTGATGGTGGCGGGTGCCGTAGTGCTTGGCGATCAGATCCGAATACTGGAATTCGTCGCCGCGCTCGCCGCCGGCGTCTTCAAAACCGATGGAAAAGGTCGACAGGTCCTGCACGCCGACTTCACGCAGCAGGCCGACGAGCATGCTCGAATCGACACCGCCGGAGAGCAGCACGCCGACATCCACGGCGGCGCGTTGGCGAATGGCCACGGCTTCGCGGGTGCTGTCGAGCACGCGGTCGGTCCAGTCTTCCAGGGTCAGGTTTTTTTCATCGTCATGGGGGCCGTAGGGCAGGGTCCACCAGGTTTTCTGTTCGGTCTTGCCGTTGGCGTCGATGCGCATCCAGCTGGCTGGCGGCAGTTTTTCAACACCTGCCAGCAACGTGCGCGGTGCCGGTACCACGGCGTGGAAGTTCAGGTAGTGATTAAGCGCGACCGGATCAAGCATCGGGTTGATATCACCGCCCTTGAGCAACGCCGGCAGTGCCGAGGCAAAGCGCAGGCGCTGGCCGGTGCGCGACAGGTACAAAGGTTTTACACCCAGGCGGTCGCGGGCGATGAACAGGCGCTGCGCGTCGCGCTCCCAGATGGCAAACGCAAACATGCCATTGAGCTTGGGCAGCAGTGCTTCGCCCCAGGCGTGGTAGCCCTTGAGCAGCACTTCGGTGTCACCACCGGAATAGAAGGCGTAGCCCAGGGCTTCCAGCTCTTGACGCAATTCCGGGAAGTTGTAGATCGCGCCATTGAAGGCCAGGGACAGCCCCAGTTGGGCGTCGACCATCGGTTGGGCCGAGCCGTCCGACAGGTCCATGATTTTCAGGCGTCGATGGCCCAGGGCAATCGGCCCTTGGGCATGGAAGCCCCACGCGTCAGGACCGCGTGGTGCTAAATGATGGGTGATCCGCTCCACCGCTGCCAGGTCGGCAGGTTGGTGATCAAAACGTAACTCGCCAGCTAATCCGCACATATATTCCTTACCGGTTTTTCCGTTGGGGACAGACAAAAAAGGCACCGCACCAAAAGGGTGGGTACCCAGAGACTGACCCGAGCAGATTCACGGAGTTTTAGAACAATACGTTATAAGGCAAAGAGCCTTGAGTGGCCGCAAGCCACGTCGCGCGCCAGCGGGGCGCCCTTCAATGGTCGGTAGATAGGTCAATCACGGATGCAAAAAGTGGGGGGATGCGCCGCGTTATCGAGCGACTATTTGAACCCTTCAGCGCCGGTGCGAGGGCTATTGTCCGGGTCATTATCCAACGCAATAAGGACTGTTGCCGATGACCCAACAACCGGCTGTAAGCCAGGCCGCTGCGCTTGTCTCTCAGGAGAAAATAACCGCTGCGCTGCTGGAAATCACTGGCGACCTGGACAAGGCCAACGTGCTGCAGCGTACGCTGCCTCCGTGGCTGGTAAGTGCCGCCGCCCCAACGCGTCAGGCGCTCGAAGCGGCGCATGCCAGCAGTCAGCAACCCCGCGAGCGGGCCGCGAGCCTGCTGCGCCGTGTAATGCCGCTCAGGTCATTTTGTGCCGAGCGACTCAAAGCGCTCCTGGTAACAAAAGGGCATGCAGGGCTGAATGTCGAACGTGACTGGCTGGAGTTGCCCAACCGGCACTTCGCCGCGTTGACCTTCGGCCGTGGCGTACGGCTGCAGACGATGTCCCTGGACAAGCACAACCTGCTGCAGGCGGCCATGCAGAATTTTACCCAGGACCAGGCCGAGGCGAAGGGGCTGCCCGTAGGCGCGGTGATTCGAACGGGAGCGGCGGGCCAACACGTGTCAACGCTGAGCGTTGGAGCCTTTGCGCGGTACTGCCGCGAACTGGACCTGGGCGCGGCCTACCAGCGGCACCTGCGTGAGGTGTTCAACCTCGCGGGGAGCGACGACGAGGACGGCGCTGAACGGGCCTATAACCCGGTGGTCGGCGAGGTCGGCCAGTGCAAGATCAAGGACATGCAAATCGACTTGCAGATTGCCCATGCCAAGGGCGATATCAGTGAGTCCGGCTATACCGCGTTGCAAGCCCTGCTCAATACACGCTTGCCCGCGCGGAACCTGCAGCATGTGTTGTTCCATGAAAGGCCGCTGGTCTGGCAAGGGATCAATGTGCATGGGGCATGCCTGTGGAGCGTGCTGGTGTTCGGCCATGCTTCCACGCGCGGCTTTGCCGAGGGGCCCTTGCTGGTGTACATGCCAGGCGAGCCCGGGCGCCCGTGGTACGAATACCCCACGCTGGGTGATCTGACCGTCTACCTGACGCTCAAGCTTCAGGTGCCGGCCTATCGCAGCTTCTTCATTCGCTACCTGGATGAGGCTGAGCGGTTCGGTTTTTTCCAGCGCTTTGACAAACGCAGGACACTCGAACGCGTGGAGCCCGTGGAGGTGGACACTGGCCTGGAGCCGTTCTTTTTCGGCGCCTTGACCCGCAAGATCCAGCTGGACGCCGTTGCATTGGCCGTGCCGACGGCGCAAGTGGATGAGCAGGCGCGCCAGAAACGCCTTCAAGGCTATCAGGAGGCGGGCCTGAATATGCTGAACATCGCCGGCCTGATGGTGCCGGTGCTCGGGCAATTGATGTTGGGCGTCGCCGTCGGCGAGATGCTCGCCGAGGTGTTCGAGGGCGTGGATGATTGGACGCATAGCGACCAGGCCGAAGGCTTGGAACACTTGGTCAATGTGGCCGAAAACCTCGCGGCCATGGCCCTGTTTGCGAATGGTGTGAAGGTGGCGGGCAAGGTGTTCAGGGCGTTCAAGTCCAATCCCGCGGAGTTCTTTGAAGCGGTCGAAGCCGTGCAACTGCCTGATGCCGGTCCTCGCTTGTGGCGTCGGCGGCTCAAGCCTTACGGGCGGACGCTGGATGTCGACGCCCTGACGGTGGCCAATAGCCGCGGGATCTACCAGGCCGGCGGTCATTCATATGTCAGGATCAAGGGCGTGGTGTATTCGGTGGCCTACGATGCGCGGTCGGGTTACTGGCATGCGCTTCACCCGACGCGGACCACGGCCTATCGTCCGCGCCTGCTGCACAACCGCCAGGGCGGTTGGCGGTTTGCGTTCGAACACACTCAGGAGTGGGTGCCCCCGTCCTACATCCTCACTCGGCTCAACCCGCGCCTGGCCGCGCTGCCCCCCGAGCAATTGAAATACGTGGCGAGCATTGTCGACATGGGCCCCTCCCGCCTGCACGCCCTGGCCCTGCAAAATAGCCCGCTGCCGGAGCGCTTCAACGACTGCGTGGCGCGTTTCGCCTTGAACCAGCAAGTCCGCGATCTGATCTGGCAGCTGGAACATCAGCCACGCCCGGATGCAAGCACCGCGCGCGTTCAGTTGCTGGCGTTGCCGCTGATGCCAGGTTGGCCGCAGGGACGGTTTTTCGAGGTGCTGGACCGCCAAGGGGCGCGGCTCGAACGTTTTCCCGGCAGCGCAACCTTCGAGCATGGACACTTGAGCATCCACATCACTGAGCAGGCGCTCAAAGACGGCGCAGTGATGGCGACTCTGCTCGACGTGCTGCCGCCGGACGAGATCGACACCTTGCTGGGCGGCTCGGTACCGCCAGACGAGCAGGGCGCGGTGCTTGCGCGCCAGTTGCTGGCCTCGCTCAAGCGCACCCACCGAGAGGTTTTCCAGCAGCTGTATCAGGAAGCGGATGGCATTACCCATTCAGATCACGGGTTGCTCAAGGCGCATTTCCCGCTCTTGCCCAATCGCATCGCCTGGGAATTGTTATCCAAAACGCCAACCGTGCATCGCTGGCAATTGCGCAGCACCCGGCGCGTGCCGCTGTCGCTCGCACAACGGGTACGCGAAGCGTTGGCGGTGCAGGAAGAAGACCAGGCGCTGATCGGCCTGTATCTGCCGGAGCTGGCGACTGCCCCCTCGCGACAGCTGGCCGTTCACCTGCTGGCGAAGGTCGCGGGGTGGCCGCAGGATTTGCACGTGCAGGTACGCCGGGACAGTTTGATCGGCGACCTGCTAGGCACCTCTGGCAGCCAGCATGCACGGTGGCAGCGGACACTGGTCGAGACTGGCGATGGGGTCCAGGCGTTTGACGACAAAGGTGCGCCGCTGGGCGAAAAGGTCTCAGGCCCGGACGGGTTTTACCAGGCTCTGCTTGCCACCTTGTCGCCTGCGCAATTGGCGGCGCTGAACCTGTCGGGGGCAGAGCGTGCCAGTCGATTGCGCGACGCGATCCAGGCGTGCGCCGAGGACGAACGCCACGTGCTTTCACGCCATCTATGGCCCGAGCGTGCACTCCCTGAACCGGCGCCGGTGCCGTGCGTTCAAGCCATGGTGCGCTCGACGCGGCACCCGGCGGCGCTGGTGCGCAAGGTCAACAGGCTGTATCCCGGTTTTGACGAGCGGCAGGTGGCGACGTTCCTGGACGGGCAAGGCCCCGATCACTTGGCGCGCGCCCAGTCCGTGGAGGCGCTGGAACGACAATTCGAGGCCCTGCATCGGGCACTCAAGGCGTGGCGCAATGACGAGACGTCCCTCGCCGGTTTACCCCATCCCCAGGCGGATTACCGCTTGGGCCGTCATCAGGCGATGCAGGCCATCGAGGAGGGCTGGCGACAGACGCTCCTGTTGCCCGATGCCAGCGGGGTAAAGGTGCCAAGCCTGGTACTCGATGGCCTGGTCGTGGGCCGACTGCCCACCTTGCCGGCGCAGGTCAGCTTTGCCCACGTCCGGCAGTTGTCGTTGAACAGAATGGGGCTCGACGATGACGTGGCGTATTTTCTCAAGCACTTCAAGCAGCTCGAGGCGTTGGAGCTGCGCAGCAACGAGGTGACACGCCTGCCGGAAGTACTGTCACAGATGCCCGCGCTCAAACACCTGTACCTCAACGACAACCACCTGCAACTCACCGAACACACCCGCGCCAAGCTGGCTGACCTGCGCGGCCTGCAGGTCTTGAACCTGAGCAACAACCCGTTGATCGACCCGCCTGCCATCGGCCACATGTTCGAGTTGCGTGAGCTGATGCTGCGTCATTGTCGTCTGCGCGCGTTTCCTGGTGGGGTACCGCGCCTGCCTTACCTGCATTACCTCGACCTGCGCGACAACGAGATCCCGGCCGTGCCTGGCTGGTTGTTCACCGCGCCACGCCCTGTGGCTGAAGCCATCAACCTGCGCCACAACCCGCTGGATGAAGCCAGCCGAAAGACACTGGCCGACTATCGGAGCCGAACCGGCGTCGGCATGGGCTTCCTGGAAGATGACATCGCTCGCCTCAACGAGCAGAAAGCCCGGGAATTATGGCTGGCCGACAGCGCGGTTGCGCGGTACACACAAAAAGAGGCGGTTTGGACGGGACTTCAGCAAGAGCCAGAGTCCGAGAGCCTGTTCCGGTTATTGGCCGAACTGGGCGGCACCGGCGATGCTCAACTGGTGCGTGAGGACCTGGAACGACGCGTCTGGCGGGTGCTGGAGGCGGCCGGAACTGACACGCAGCTACGCGATGAAATTTTTGACCGGGCCGCCACGCCACTCAATTGCGATGACAGTGCGGCGCTGAACTTCAGCAACCTTGAGGTGCTGGTGGAGATCCACGAAGCTGCCAAAGGGGTCGAAGGTGGCAAGCTGACCGCCAAGCCGCTGCTGAAGTTGGCCAAGGGCCTGTTTCGTCTGGATCAGTTGGACAGCTACGCACGCACGCACAGTCAGGCGCACCCGGAGGCCGACCCGCTGGAAGTCAGCCTGGCCTACCGGACAGGGCTGGCGAGCAAGTTTCATTTGCCGGGTCAGCCGCTGCACATGCGCTTTGCCCGCCTGGGCGGCGTCACGGTCGAAGCGCTGAACAGCGCCGAAGAACAACTCCGGGCGGCGGAGCGCTCACCCAAGCTCTTGAACTACCTGGTGGAGTTGCCGTTATGGGACAGTCACTTGAAAGTCGCCTTCAGCCGATCGTTCGAGGCGTTGAACGAACCCTTTGACCAACGCCTGCAGGCGGTCTTTGAAAAAAGCACCGCGCTCAACGACGCCGACTACCTTGACCAGATGAACCAGATCCTGCGCGAACAGCAGGCGGCGCATAAGGGCGAAGCTGAGCGCCTGACCAAGGAGGCGCTGAAACTCGGCGACCTGTCGCCCTGTGTGATCCCGTGATTCGGCCAGGTCTAAGGCTTGCCGGCGTTGCTGCGGATCAGCGCGCGCAAGGCAAAACGGTTGGGGTGGCAAGCTTCGGCCACGCTGCTGGGCAAGGGCAAGGGTTCGGCGTCCAGCCAGGCTGACAGCAGTTCGGCACACAGCGGCGCGGTGACCAGGCCACGTGAGCCATGGCCGCTGTTGATGTAAACGCCGTCCAGCCATGGGCAGGGTGTGGGCGGCACATGGCGAGCGTCCTTGCGCAGGACCGCGTAGGCCTGGTCGAACGCCTCGCGTTCGGCCAGCGGCCCGACAATCGGCAGGTAGTCGGGGCTGGTGCAGCGGAAGGCGGCGCGGCCTTCAAGCTGCTCGGCAGAGCAGGCATCGGCGCCCAGACGGTCGGCCAGGTCGAGGGAGATTTCCCGCAGCATCTCCAGATTACCGGCGTGCTCGGCGGCAGTGGGCGTCAGGTCGTCGCTCTTGAAGTCGAAGCTGGCGCCCAAGGTGTGTTCACCCAGGCGCGCAGGGGCGACATAGCCTTCGGCGCACACCACGGTGGCCAGCGCCTGGCTCGCCGTCGTTTCTGCCAGCCGTGTGATCTGCCCGCGAATGCGTTTGAGCGGCAGGTCGGCACTGAACGCAAACCGCTTGATCTCGGCAGCACCTGCCAGCACCACCACGCTCGCGCTCGCCAGCAGGGTGTCGCCGGCCAGGGCTTGCCATTGACCGTCAACGCGCTGCAACTCGAGGGCTTCGTGATGCGGCAGCACGTCGATCAACGGGTGCTGCGCTTGCCATTGGCATAATGCCGGCGGGTGTACCCAGCCGCCCTCGGGGTAAAACAGCCCGCCGTGTTCGAGCGCCACGCCGGCGCGCGCCTGCGCTTGAGCCTGGTCAAGCAGGTGCAGCAGGCCCGGCGCAAATGCGGCGGCCAGTTGGGCCTGGCGCTCGGCTTCCTTGGCGTTGAAGGCCAGTTGCAGCACGCCGCAACCGTCCCAATCGACGCCGCGGTGCAGGTGCTCAAGCAAGCGTCGCGTGTGGCCGAAACCGCTGAGGATCAGTTGCGAAAGCGCCGTGCCATGAGCCGAGAGCTTGAGGTAAAGCACGCCTTGCGGGTTGCCCGACGCTTCCTGGGCCAGGGCGCCGTGGCGCTCCAGCAGGCTCACGCGCCAGCCACGTGCCGCCAGGCTGGCCGCGGTGGCGCACCCGGCCAGGCCGCCGCCGATCACCAGGGCGCTGCGCTCACCAGGCACCGGCGCCGGGCGGGCGAACCACGGTTTGCTGTGGGCCGGTGGCGGCGTTTCGGCCGGCCAACCGAGGAATTCACCGCGCAGGATCTCCCACTTATGCCCGATGCCTGGTGTGCGTTTCATCTTGAACCCGGCGGCGTTGATCAGCCGGCGTACCCAGCCGGTGCTGGTAAAGGTGCTGATGGTCGAGCCGGGTGCCGCCAGGCGGGCCAGTTCGGCAAACAGTTCGGCGGTCCACATGTCGGGATTTTTTGCCGGGGCGAAGCCGTCGAGAAACCACGCATCGACCTGGGCATCCAGTTGCGGCAACTGCTCCAGGGCATCGCCGATCAACAGGGTCAGCGTCACGCGGCCGTTATCCAGCACCAGCCGCTGGAAGCCTGGGTGGATGGCAATGTAGTGCGCCAGCAGTTGCTCGGCGAAGGGCGCAAGCTCTGGCCAGAGGGCGAGGGCGCGTTGCAGGTCGGCGTGGCTCAGCGGGTACTTTTCCACGCTGACAAAATGCAGACGCGCGCCCGCCACCGCGTGCTGTTCGAACAGCTGCCAGGCGCACAGAAAATTCAAGCCGGTGCCAAACCCCGTTTCGCCGATCACCAGTCGCCCGTTCACCGGCAGGGCGGCAAAGCGCGCCTGCAGACGGTTCTGTTCGAGGAACACGTAGCGGGTTTCTTCAAGGCCCGACTGGTCGGAAAAATACACATCGTCGAAGACCCGCGAGTGCGGGCGACCTTGGTCGTCCCAGTCGAGCTGGGCGTGGGTGATGGGGGTCATGGGCGGCTCATAAAATAACAGCGGGCAACAGCAAGGCGGCCATTCTAGCTGATCAATGGGCTTTGAATTGACCCACGGCACGTTGGCGTGGAATTTCCTCCCGCGCGTTGTTGCCCAATCCGCTAGTCTTGATCCATCTTGAAACGGAGCTGCCCATGTTCGAATCCGCCGAAATCGGTCACGCCATCGACAAAGACACCTATGAGGCCGAAGTGCCGGCCCTGCGCGAAGCGTTGCTGGAAGTGCAGTACGAGCTGCAGCAGCAGAAGCGCTTCCCGGTGATTATCTTGATCAACGGCATTGAGGGCGCCGGCAAGGGCGAGACCGTCAAGCTGCTCAACGAATGGATGGACCCGCGCCTGATCGAAGTGCGCACCTTTGACCAGCAGACCGACGAAGAGCTGGCGCGCCCACCGGCCTGGCGCTACTGGCGGCAATTGCCAGCCAAAGGCCGCATGGGCATTTTTTTCGGCAATTGGTACAGCCAGATGCTGCAAAGCCGCGTGCACGGCGAGATCAAGGACGCACGCCTGGACCAGGCCATCGCCGGTGCCGAGCGCCTGGAAAAGATGCTCTGCGACGAAGGTGCGCTGATCTTCAAGTTCTGGTTCCACCTGTCCAAGAAACAGATGAAAGCGCGGCTCAAGGCGTTGGCCGATGACCCGCTGCACAGCTGGCGCATCAGCCCGCTGGACTGGCAGCAGTCCCAGACCTACGACAAATTTGTGCATTTTGGTGAGCGCATCCTGCGCCGCACCAGCCGCGACTATGCGCCGTGGCATGTGATCGAAGGCGTCGACGCGCACTACCGCAGCCTCACCGTTGGCAAGATCCTGCTCGAAAGCCTGCAAAATGCGCTGAAGTTGCCCAAGGGCAAGGCCAGCGGCATGAACCCGGCGCCGTTGTTGGCCTCGGTGGATCAGAAGAGCCTGCTCGACAGCCTCGACATGACTTTGAGCCTGGACAAGGACGATTACGAAGAACAGCTGATCACCGAGCAGGCGCGTTTCTCCGGCCTGATGCGTGACAAGCGCATGCGCAAGCACGCGCTGGTTACCGTGTTCGAAGGCAACGATGCGGCGGGCAAGGGCGGGGCGATCCGGCGTGTGGCGGCGGCGCTGGACCCGCGTCAGTACCACATCGTGCCGATTGCCGCGCCGAGTGAAGACGAGCGTGCCCAACCGTACCTGTGGCGGTTCTGGCAGAAGATTCCGGCGCGCGGCATGTTCACGGTGTTCGACCGCTCGTGGTACGGACGCGTGCTGGTGGAGCGCATCGAAGGTTTCTGCACCCCGGCGGACTGGATGCGTGCCTATGGAGAGATCAATGACTTTGAAGAGCAGCTGCGCGACGCCGGTGTGATCGTGGTCAAGTTCTGGCTGGCGATTGACAAGGACACCCAGCTGGAGCGCTTCCAGGCCCGCGAGAACATCCCGTTCAAGCGCTTCAAGATCACCGAAGACGACTGGCGCAACCGCGACAAGTGGGACGCCTACCGTGCCGCCGTGGGCGATATGGTCGACCGTACCAGCACTGAAGTCTCGCCCTGGACGCTGGTGGAAGCCAACGACAAGCGCTGGGCGCGGGTCAAGGTGTTGCGCACCATCAACCGCGCGCTGGAAGAGGCGTTCGACAAAACCGACAAGCACGACAAGAAGAAAAAGAAAAAATAGCGTTGGCGGGCGCTGACCTGTGGCAGGCAGGCTTTTTGTGGTGAGCAGGCTCTTTGTGGTGAGCAGGCTTGCCCTGCGTTGGGCTGCGAAGCGGCCCCATCGTCGGTCAATGCGTTCTAAATGAAAGAGCGCGGCGTCTGGATCAGGGCCGCTTCGCGCCCCAACGCAGGGCAAGCCTGCTCGCCACAGCCAGCGTGTCCGGCACAACATCCCACTTGGCAGAACCAGCCTGCTCATTGCCATGCTTTTGTATAGGCGGGGTGAATGATCATCGCGGTGGGGAGGGCCTGGATTTATCCTCGGTTGATCTCCCAACAACGACAAGATCGAGGTAGCCCATGCGTGAAGTAGTGATCGTCGACAGTGTGCGAACCGGCCTGGCCAAATCCTTTCGTGGCAAGTTCAACCAGACCCGTCCGGACGACATGGCGGCCCATTGCGTGGATGCACTGCTGAGCCGCAATGGCATCGACCCGGCGACGGTCGAGGATTGCATCGTCGGTGCCGGTTCCAATGAAGGCGCGCAGGGCTACAACATCGGGCGCAATGTGGCAGTGCTCTCGCAATTGGGCACCGGCACGGCCGGCATGACCCTCAACCGCTTCTGCTCCTCGGGCTTGCAGGCGATCGCGATCGCGGCCAACCAGGTCGCTTCGGGTTGCAGCGACATCATCGTCGCCGGTGGCGTCGAATCGATCAGCCTGACCCTCAAAAGCGTCAACACCGACAACCTGATCAACCCGCTGCTGAAAGAGCAAGTGCCGGGCATCTACTTCCCGATGGGCCAGACCGCCGAAATCGTCGCGCGTCGCTATAACGTCAGCCGCGAAGCGCAGGACCGTTACGCCTTGCAGAGCCAGCAGCGCACCGCGCAGGCTCAGGCTGACGGTTTGTTCGACGATGAAATCGTGCCGATGCCAGTCACCTACAAGGTTGAGGACAAGCACACCGGCGCGGTGCAGATCCTTGAAGGCGTGGTGGATCGCGATGACTGCAACCGCCCGGACACCACGCTGGCCAGCCTGCAAGGGCTCAAGCCCGTGTTTGCCGAAGACGGTTCGGTGACGGCTGGCAACTCCTCGCAGCTTTCCGATGGCGCGTCGATGACACTGGTGATGAGCCTGGAAAAAGCCCTGGCACTGGGGCTCAAGCCCAAGGCGTTTTTCCGCGGGTTTACCGTGGCCGGTTGCGAGCCGGACGAGATGGGCATTGGCCCGGTGTTCTCGGTGCCCAAGTTGCTCAAGGCCAAGGGCTTGCAGGTGGCGGATATCGACCTGTGGGAACTCAACGAGGCGTTTGCCTCGCAGTGCCTGTATGCGCGTGACCGCCTGGAGATCGACAACGCCAAATACAACGTCAATGGCGGCTCGATTTCCATCGGGCATCCGTTCGGCATGACCGGTTCGCGACAAGTCGGGCATTTGGTGCGCGAGCTGCAACGGCGCAACCTGCGTTACGGCATCGTCACCATGTGCGTGGGCGGCGGCATGGGCGCCACCGGGCTCTTCGAAGCCGTACGCTAGATCTCACTGAAGAAACCCGGCTTAAAAATGTGGGAGCGGGCTTGCCCGCGAAAGCGGTGTATCAGTCAACACAGGCAAGGCTGACCCACCGTGTTCGCGAGCAAGCCCGCTCCCACATTTGAATTGTGCCGTATCCCAATTCGTGCGCTTGCCCCTAGAATGCTGCCTCCACTTCCTCAGGCATTCGGGGCACTCATGCACATCTCTTCCGGCCGCTGGGTCTATGGCTTTGGCTTGACCCTGCTGACCGCGTTCCTGTGGGGCATCCTGCCGATCAAACTCAAACAAGTGCTGCGGGTGATGGACCCGGTCACCGTCACCTGGTTTCGCCTGGTTGTCGCCGGTAGCTGCTTGTTTATCTACTTGGCCCTCACCCAGCGCCTGCCCAGTCGCAAAGTGCTCGGCCCCAAGGGCGGTTGGCTGGTAGCCATGGCGGTGTGCGGGCTGGTGGGCAATTACGTGTTGTACCTGGTAGGCCTGAAAATGCTCAGCCCCGGCACGGCCCAGTTGGTGGTGCAGATGGGGCCGATCTTTCTGATGGTCGCCAGCGTGTTTGTGTTCAAGGAGCGTTTCAGCCTGGGGCAGGGTGTGGGCCTGGTGGTGTTGATCATCGGCTTCGGGCTGTTCTTCAACCAACGCCTGGTGGAAATGCTCACGTCCCTGGGCACCTACACCGCCGGGGTGCTGACGATTCTGCTCGCCACTACCACCTGGGTGTTTTACGCCTTGGGCCAGAAGCAGTTGCTGACGGTATGGAATTCGCTGCAGGTGATGATGGTGATCTACCTGTCGTGCGCCGCGCTGCTCACGCCGTGGGCGCATCCGCTGGAGGCGCTGCAGTTGAGCCCGCTGCAAGGCTGGCTGTTGCTGGCGTGCTGCATGAATACGCTGGTGGCTTACGGCGCGTTTGCCGAGGCGTTGGCGCATTGGGAGGCCTCGCGGGTCAGTGCGACGTTGGCGCTGACGCCGTTGGTGACGTTTGTGGCAGTGGCGTTGGCAGCGTGGTTATGGCCGGCGTTCGTGCAGGCCGAAGAGATCAACGCCTTGGGCTATGTCGGGGCGCTGGTGGTGGTGCTGGGGTCGGCGACGGTGGCGCTGGCGCCGTCGTTGCTGGCGGGGCTCAGGGCTCGGCGGGTGCGGCTGGCGTCTTGATGCCTGGCGTGGCGGCCGGGTCGCCGCCGCGGCTTTAGGGTGGTAAACCGGTGTAAATGTGGGAGCTGGCTTGCCTGCGATGGCGGCCTCTGGCGCGCCCCGTATCTCGCTGCCGCAACACTGTTAACTGTGGGAGCGGGCTTGCTCGCGAAGGCGGCATGTCAGTTGGCTGGGATATTAGTCGGCGTATATACCCTTTGCTGCAGTAACGGCTACCTAGGGTTCCGCTCTTACAGCGGCTCACTTTTGGAAGGACCGGAATGCCGGCCCAGCCAAAAGTAAGCAAAAGGTCCTCGCCCCACCACTCGGCACCTCGCATAGGCTCAGCGTGCGGCCAGCGTGGTTAACGGGGCGCCTTAGATCAAAAGCGAATCAAAAACCTGAGGTCAGTGGCCGGCTTCGAGCATGTTTTCCGGGCGTACCCACTGGTCGAACTCTTCATCAGTCAAGAAGCCCAGCGCCAGCGCGGCTTCACGCAGTGTCAGGCCCTCGGCATACGCCTTCTTGGCGATCTGCGCCGACTTGTCGTAGCCAATGTGCGGGTTGAGTGCGGTCACCAGCATCAGGCCGCGTTCCAGGTGTTCGGCCATTTGTTCTGCATCCGGCTCAAGGCCGGCAATGCAGTGTTCCTGGAAGTTGTTGCAACCGTCGGCCAGCAGGCGGATCGACTCCAGCAGATTGTGGATGATCACCGGCTTGTACACGTTCAACTGCAAGTGCCCCTGGCTGGCGGCAATGCCGATGGTCACGTCATTGCCCAGCACCTGGCAGGCCAGCATCGACAGCGCTTCGCATTGGGTCGGGTTGACCTTGCCCGGCATGATCGAACTGCCCGGCTCGTTGGCTGGCAGCTTGACCTCGGCCAACCCGGCGCGCGGGCCGGAGCCGAGCAGGCGCAGGTCGTTGGCGATTTTCATCAGCGCCACGGCCAGGGTTTTCAGCGCGCCGTGCAGGGTTACCAGCGGCTCGTGGCCGGAGAGGGCGGCGAATTTGTTCGGGGCGGTCACAAAGGGCTGCCCCGACAAGGCGGCCAACTCGGCGGCAATCGCCTCGCCAAAGCCGTGGGGTGAGTTGAGCCCGGTGCCGACGGCGGTGCCGCCCTGGGCCAGTTCGCACACCGGGGGCAGGGCGCTGCGGATCGCGCGTTCGGCGTAGTCGAGCTGGGCGATAAACGCAGAAACTTCCTGGCCAAAAGTGATCGGGGTGGCGTCCATCATGTGGGTGCGGCCGGTCTTGACCAGCTTCATGTGCCGCGCCGACAGTTCCGCCAGCCCACCCGAGAGGTTGGTGATCGCCGGCAGCAGTTGCGTGTTGATCGCCTGCACCGTCGCGATGCTCATGGCGGTGGGGAAGCAGTCGTTGGAGCTTTGGGAGCGGTTGACATGATCGTTCGGGTGCACCGGGCTTTTGCCGCCGCGGGTCTGGCCCGACAGTTCGTTGGCGCGGCCGGCGATCACTTCGTTGGCGTTCATGTTGCTCTGGGTGCCGCTGCCGGTCTGCCAGACCACCAGTGGGAACTGATCGTCATGCTGACCGTCGAGCACTTCATCGGCGGCCTGTTCGATCAGGCGGGCGATATCGGCAGGCAAGTCGCCGTTGCGGTCGTTGACCCGCGCCGCTGCCTTCTTGATCAGGGCCAGGGCATGCAGCACGGCCAAAGGCATGCGTTGCTCGCCGATGGCGAAATTCACCAGCGAGCGTTGGGTCTGCGCGCCCCAGTAAGCGTCATCCGGGACATGGACTTCTCCCAGGCTGTCGGTTTCGATACGGCTCATCGGGCACACTCCTTCAGGTTCGTTTGCGCAGTTTAGGCCGTGATGGGCCTTGGGGGTTCCATAAAAGACTTTTCATCGCAGGCAAGTCCTGCAAATCCAGGCCGAACAAGGCCTGGGGTTGAGCCGCGAGGTTTTTTAGGCGCAGAATGGTCGCCCTTGGGGTCTTACCTCGCCTGCTAGAAAAGGAAACTCGATGACTCGTCTTCGTGCCATCTGTACCGCGGTTGCTCTGGTTTGCGCCAGCGGCCAAGTTTTTGCCGATACCGCCAGCCATAACGCCAGTGCCGAAGCCTTCCTTACCCTGGCCCACGCTGACAAGCTGGGTACCCCGGTGTACATGCAAGTGCAGCAAATGTTCGCCCAGCGTTTCGAACAGACCAAGGCGCCTGCCGCCAAGCAGTCCGTACTGGACAGCTACCAGGCCAAGGCCAACGCCGCGCTGGACCAAGCCATCGGCTGGCCGAAGCTGAAACCGGACATGGTCAAGCTCTACACCACCAACTTCAGCGAGTCCGAGCTCAAGGACCTGGTTGCCTTCTACCAGTCGCCACTGGGTAAAAAAGTCCTGGAAAAAATGCCGCAGCTGACCCAGCAATCGGCCCAGATGACCCAGGCCAAGCTGGAAAGCGCTGTGCCGGTAGTCAACAAGCTGTTGGAAGACATGACCAACGAGCTGGCGCCAAAAGCCGCCGCACCGGCCAAGAAGAAGTAAGCAGGAATGACCATGCAACAGCGTATCGAAACGGCGCTCGCCGCCCTGAGCCCGCAACACGTGAGCGTGCTGGACGAAAGCCATATGCACAGCCGTGGGTTGCAGACCCACTTCAAGGCCGTGCTGGTCAGCCAGCAGTTCGAGGGGCTTAACCGCGTCAAGCGCCATCAGACGGTCTACGCCACGCTGGGTGACCTGATGAGCGAGTTTCATGCGTTGGCGCTGCATACCTACACGCCTGAAGAATGGGCGAAAATCGACGCAGCCCCGGCCTCGCCGACCTGCGCCGGAGGGCATTGAAGCAGCCACAAGTTGTCAGCTGCACGCGACAAGATTAGAGCCCTCGCAGCTGCCTTCTTGCTACAATCCCCAACGCGCCGCCTAGTCGGCGCGTTTTTTTTGCTTTTACTTGCAGCTTGCGGCTAAAAAACCCAGCTGCCGTTATCCGGTTCACCCCTTACGAGGGTAGCCACCTGGAGAGAACACCCGTGACTCAACCGATTGTCGTGGCGGCACTGTATAAGTTCGTCACCCTCGAAGATTACGTCGCCCTGCGCGAGCCACTGCTGCAGGCGATGGTCGACAACGGCATCAAAGGCACGTTGCTGATCGCCGAAGAAGGCATCAACGGCACCGTTTCCGGCAGCCGCGAAGGCATCGATGGCCTGATGGCCTGGCTGAAGAACGACCCACGCATGGACGACATCGACCACAAAGAGTCGTACTGCGATGAGCAGCCGTTCTATCGCACCAAGGTCAAGCTCAAGAAAGAGATCGTGACCCTGGGCGTCGAAGGCGTCGACCCGAACAAAAAAGTCGGCACCTATGTTGACCCGCAGGACTGGAACGCGCTGATCAGCGACCCGGAAGTGCTGTTGATCGACACCCGTAACGATTACGAAGTGTCCATTGGCACCTTTGAAGGCGCGATTGACCCGAAAACTACCAGTTTTCGCGAATTTCCCGACTACATCAAAGCCAACTTCGACCCGGCCAAGCACAAGAAAGTCGCCATGTTCTGCACCGGCGGCATTCGCTGTGAAAAGGCTTCGAGCTACATGCTCAGCGAAGGCTTTGACGAGGTGTACCACCTCAAGGGCGGCATTCTGAAGTACCTCGAAGAGGTGCCGCAGGCAGAGACCAAATGGCAGGGCGACTGCTTTGTGTTCGACAACCGCGTGACCGTGCGCCACGACTTGAGCGAAGGCGACTACGATCAATGTCATGCCTGCCGTACACCGGTGAGCGTCGAAGACCGCGCGTCCGAGCACTATGTGGCTGGCATCAGCTGCCCGCATTGCTGGGATAAGCTGCCGGAGAAGACCCGTCGCAGCGCGATTGACCGGCAAAAGCAGATCGAGCTGGCCAAGTCCCGCAATATGCCTCACCCGATTGGCTTCAACTATAAGCAAACCCCTTCCGAGGCCTGACCCATGCCCGCGCGCCTGCTCTATGTGATGGACCCGATGTGTTCCTGGTGCTGGGGCTTTGCCCCGGTGGCCGAAGCGTTGGTCGAGCAGGCCCAGGCTGCGGGCGTTGAGCTGCACCTGGTGGTGGGTGGTTTGCGCACCGGCAGTGGCGCGGCATTGGAGCCGACCACCCGGCGCTACATCCTTGAGCACTGGCAGGCGGTCACCGAGGCCACCGGTCAGCCGTTCACACGTGAAGGCGCGTTGCCCGATGGTTTTGTCTATGACACCGAGCCCGCGTGCCGCGCCATCGTCACGGCGCGCAGCCTGGCGCCGGATTGCGCGTGGAAGCTGCTGGGGCTGATCCAGCGCGCGTTTTACGTCGAGGGCCGCGATGTGACCCTGGCCAGCGTGCTGGTCGAACTGGCCGAGGAGGCGGGCATCCCGCGTATCGAGTTTGCCGGCGCGTTCGACCGCGCCGAGCAGCACGCCGCGACGGCCGCTGATTTCACCTGGGTGCAGGATTTGGGCATTGCTGGTTTTCCGACCTTGCTGGCGGAGCGTAACGGTCAGTTGGCCTTGTTGACCAACGGCTACCAGCCGCTGTCCGAGCTGTCGCCATTGCTCGCCCGCTGGTTGGAGCGAGCCACCTGTGCATGACCAGCCCGACCGTACCGACCGACTGACCTGGGCGGAAATTCGCCGTCTGGCCCTGCGCCACAAAAAATCGCTGTGGATTGCCAATGGCGTCGCTGTGCTGGCGACGTTGTGCAGCGTGCCGATTCCCTTGCTGTTGCCTCTGCTGGTCGACGAAGTGTTGCTGGGCCGTGGCGATGCCGCGCTCAAGGTGATGAACAACGCGTTGCCCCTGGGCTGGCAGAAGGCTGCCGGTTATATCGGCCTGATGCTGTTGGTGACGCTGTGCCTGCGTTGCGGCGCACTGGTGTTCAACGTGGTGCAGGCGCGGCTGTTTGCGCGGCTGGCGAAGGACATTGTCTATCGCATTCGCGTGCGCCTGATCGAGCGGCTCAAGCGCATTTCCCTTGGCGAATACGAAAGCCTGGGCAGTGGCACGGTCACCACGCACCTGGTCACCGACCTGGATACGCTGGACAAATTTGTCGGCGAAACCCTCAGTCGCTTCCTGGTGGCCATGCTCACGCTGGTCGGTACTTCGGCGATTCTGGTGTGGATGCACTGGCAGCTGGCGCTGCTGATCCTGCTGTTCAATCCGCTGGTGATCTACGCCACGGTACAGCTGGGCAAACGCGTCAAACACTTGAAGAAGCTTGAAAACGACAGCACGTCGCGCTTTACCCAGGCGTTGACCGAAACCCTCGACGCGATTCAGGAAGTGCGGGCGGGCAACCGCCAGGGCTTTTTCCTCGGGCGCCTTGGCCAGCGCGCCCAGGAAGTGCGCGACTACGCGATCCACTCCCAATGGAAAACCGACGCCTCCAGCCGTGCCAGTGGCTTGTTGTTTCAGTTTGGCATCGACATCTTCCGCGCTGCGGCGATGCTCACCGTGCTGTTTTCCGACTTGTCCATCGGCCAGATGCTCGCGGTGTTCAGCTACCTGTGGTTCATGATCGGGCCGGTGGAGCAACTGTTGAACCTGCAATACGCTTACTACGCGGCGGGCGGGGCGTTGACGCGGATCAACGAGCTGCTGGCGCGCGCCGACGAGCCGCAGTATGCCGGCGGCGCAGACCCGTTTGCCGGGCGTGAGACCGTCGGCATCGAGGTGCGCGGTCTGGATTTCGGCTACGGCGACGAGCTGGTGCTCGACCAGTTGAACCTGGCCATTGCGCCGGGTGAGAAGGTCGCGATTGTCGGCGCCAGTGGCGGCGGCAAAAGTACCCTGGTGCAACTGCTGCTGGGGCTGTATACGCCGCAAGCCGGCAGCATTCGCTTCGGCGGGGCCACCCAGCAGGAAATCGGGCTTGCGACCATCCGCGAAAACGTCGCCGTGGTGCTGCAACACCCGGCGTTGTTCAACGATACCGTGCGCGCCAACCTGACCATGGGGCGCACCCGCAGCGACCAGGCCTGTTGGCAGGCACTGGAAATCGCCCAGTTGGATGCTACCGTCAAGGCACTGCCGCTGGGGCTGGACAGCGTAGTGGGGCGCTCCGGCGTACGCTTTTCCGGCGGTCAGCGTCAACGCCTGGCCATTGCGCGAATGGTGTTGGCCGAGCCCAAAGTAGTGATTCTGGATGAGGCCACGTCCGCCCTGGACGCCGCCACCGAGTACAACCTGCACCAGGCGCTGGCGCGGTTTCTCAGTGGGCGTACTACACTGATCATCGCGCACCGGCTTTCAGCGGTGAAACAGGCTGACCGGGTACTGGTGTTTGATGGTGGGCACATCGCCGAGGATGGCGATCATCAGCAGTTGATCGCTGACGGTGGCCTGTACGCCAAGCTCTACGGACATTTGCAGCAAGTTAGGTGATGTTGGGTTTGCAATGATTGACTCTGGCAGGCACAAGAGTCTCCCCAGGAAATAGCGGCTTTCCTGCGCCGTTCAAGGTTCAGGCGCTGAATCGAGCCGGCGCCCTTGAGCGGATCGAGCGAATTTAGCCAAGATTGTGCTGTCAGGAGCGTTAATCACTCGCCTGTTTTTGGTAGTGCTTGTGCAAGGGACCTCATGAAGCAAAAGCGCACTCTCGGAACGACGTTAAGTACGCCTCGGTTGTTGGGCATCGTCTGGCCGTTTATCGCGGTGGTACTGTTCCAGGCATTGCTGGGTTGCGTCAGCCTTTACATGCTCTCGGCGGTACGCGGGTATGTGGCCGGTGAAAGCCTGTGGTCCAAGGGCCAGAAAGATGCGATCTACTACCTGACCCTTTACGCCGACAACCGCGATCCGGCCACTTACCTCAAATACCAGCAAGCCATCTCAGTGCCCCAAGGCGGGCATGAGTTGCGCATTGCCCTCGACCGGCCCACCCCCGACCTGACGGCCGCGCGCCTGGGTATCCTCAAGGGCGGCAACCATCCTGATGACGTTTCCAGCCTGATCTGGCTGTACCTCAACTTCCGCCATTTCAGTTATCTGGAAAAGGCCATCGAGCTGTGGACCGTGGGCGACGGTTACCTGGTGCAATTGGATGACCTGGCGCGCGCCATGCATCGGGCGATCAGCGCTGACCAGGCCAGCAGCACCGACGTGCACGCCTGGAAAACGCGCATCACCGCCATCAACGACGGCGTTACGCCGGCTGCCAAGGCCTTCAGTGATGCCCTGGGCGAGGGCTCGCGGGTCATCCTGCGTCTGCTGTTGATCACTAACCTGGCCACCGCACTGGGCCTGATCGTGCTGGCCCTGCTGCGCACCCACAAGTTGCTGACCCAGCGCCATGCCTTCGCCGACGCGCTGCAGGTGGAGAAGGAGCGGGCGCAGATCACCCTTGAGTCGATCGGCGACGGCGTGATCACCACCGACGTCGACGGCGCCATTGCCTACATGAACCCTGCGGCGGAGGCACTGACTCACTGGCGCTCGGCGCAGGCCCAAGGGCTGCCCCTGGCGGCGCTGTTCAAGCTGCTGGACGAGAACGCCGAGCCGGACGGTTTTACGCTGCTGGAGCACATTATCAAGGGCCAGCTCAGTGGCGGCAGCGAACATTCGAAGCTGATCCAGCGCCTGGACGGCAGCACCGTGTCAGTGACGCTGGTGGGCGCGCCGATTCGCAGTGCAGGCAAGGTCAGCGGCGCGGTGCTGGTGCTGCACGACATGACTCAGGAGCGTCAATACATTGCCAACCTCTCCTGGCAAGCGACCCACGATGCGTTGACCGGCCTGGCCAACCGCCGCGAATTCGAGTATCGCCTTGAGCAAGTGCTGCACCCTGCGGGGCGCCAGCAGAGCGGGCGACATGCGCTGATGTTCCTCGACCTTGACCAGTTCAAACTGGTCAACGACACCTGCGGTCATGCAGCGGGGGACGAATTGCTGCGCCACATCTGCGCACTGCTGCAATCGGACCTGCGTGAGGGCGACACGCTGGCGCGGCTGGGCGGGGACGAGTTCGGCATTCTGCTGGAGAACTGTCCGGTACCTGTGGCGGAAAAGATCGCCGAGAGCCTGCGCCATACCGTGCAAAGCCTGCATTTTGTGTGGAAGGGGCGGCCCTTCATGACCACCGTCAGTATTGGCCTGGTGCACATTTCGCAAACCCCGACCACGCTGGAAGCCTCGTTACGAGCCGCCGACATGGCGTGCTACATGGCCAAGGAAAAGGGCCGCAACCGTGTGCAGGTCTACCACGCAGATGACTCGGAGTTATCCGTGCGTTTTGGCGAGATGGCTTGGGTGCAGCGCCTGCACATGGCATTGGAGGAGAATCGCTTTTGCCTCTACGCCCAGGAAATCTCCCCGCTGGGCCAAACCGATGGCGGCAATGGCCATATTGAAATCCTGCTGCGCCTGCACGACGAGGCGGGCCGGATCATCCTTCCCGACAGTTTTATCCCGGCCGCCGAACGTTACGGTTTAATGACTTCGCTGGACCGCTGGGTGGTGGAGAACGTATTCAAGATCATCGCCCGTTGCATGCACGAGCGTGCGGGCCGACCTATGGCCATGTGTGCGATAAATCTGTCAGGGATAACTATTGGAGATGACGATTTTCTTGGGTTTTTACGTGAGAAATTCGAGGCTTACAGCATTCCGCCTGAAATGATTTGTTTTGAAATAACCGAAACCAGCGCTATAGCGAATTTGGGCAGTGCAATTCGGTTTATTAATGAACTCAAAGCCTTAGGTTGCCATTTTTCGCTCGACGATTTTTGCGCCGGAATGTCCTCATTCGCCTATCTGAAACATTTACCTGTAGACTTCCTGAAGATCGATGGAAGTTTCGTAAAGGATATGCTGGACGACCCGATTAACCGCGCTATGGTCGAAGTGATCAACCACATCGGCCATGTCATGGGTAAGCGCACAATTGCCGAGTTTGTTGAAACACCGCAAATCGAACAGGCGTTACTGGAGATAGGTGTGGATTACGCTCAGGGCTACCTGATTGAACGCCCGCAATTGTTTACCTTTGACAGCTTGCAGTGTCGACCTGTGCGGCCGCAGCCTCTGTTATTCAAGGCGCCCGGCACATTCCGCTGAAACTTTGCTGGTCTGTACAATCACACTTAAAAAGGAGCCTTACAGTGATCGACACATTCAACAGAACCGGCCCGCTTATGGAAGCCTCGAGTTACCCGCCTGGGCGCAGCAATTGATCCAGGACTGTAGCGAGAGCAAGCGCCGAGTTGTCGAGCACGAACTGTATCAGCGCATGCGTGACAACACGCTCAGCGCCAAGACCCTGCGTCACTACCTGATCGGTGGCTGGCCAGTGGTTGAACAGTTTGCCTTGTACATGGCACAAAACCTCACCAAGACCAAGTTTGCCCGTCATCCTGGGGAGGATATGGCGCGCCGGTGGTTGATGCGCAATATTCGCGTGGAGCTCAACCACGCCGACTATTGGGTGCATTGGGCCCGTGCCCACGGCGTCAGCCTGGAAGAACTGCAAGCGCAGAACGTACCGCCTGAGCTGCACGCACTGAGCCATTGGTGCTGGCATACCAGCTCGGCCGATTCGTTGATCGTCGCGATTGCCGCCACCAACTACGCGATCGAAGGTGCAACCGGTGAGTGGTCGGCGGTGGTGTGCTCGACCGGTGTTTACGCGGCAGCCTTCCCTGAGGAAGACCGCAAGCGCGCCATGAAGTGGTTGAAGATGCACGCGCAGTATGACGACGCCCACCCATGGGAAGCGCTGGAAATCATCTGCACCCTGGCCGGGACGAATCCCAGCAAAGCCCTGCAGGTAGAGCTGCGTCAGGCGGTGTGCAAGAGCTACGACTACATGTACCTGTTCTTGGAAAGCTGCATGCGGTTGGAGAACGAAAAAGCAAAGGCGCCTGCGGCCACTCGCGAACGTCAGGTTCGCGTCGCCAGCGAGGCGTGATGTAAGCGTGATGGCGGGGTGTTTACCCCGCCATTGCCAAGCGGTTGCGACCTTCGCGCTTGGCCACGTACAAGGCGTTGTCGGCACGGCGCAACAGGCTTTCGGCAGACTCGGCGGCCAACAGCGTCGAACATCCCAGGCTCACCGTCAGCTCGACCCGTGTGGTCTCCGCCCAATAGTCCTGAGCTTGTGCCGCCTTGCGCAGGCGCTCGCCGACCATCCCTGCCGCGTCCCGGCCGGTGTTGGAGAGCAGGATCAGAAACTCTTCCCCGCCAAATCGAAACACCATGTCGACATTGCGCAACTGGCTCTTGATCGCCCCGGCCACCGCGCGCAGGACGGTGTCGCCGGTTGCATGGCCGTGAGTGTCGTTGATGTTCTTGAAGTGATCGATGTCCAGCATCAGCAGGGACAACGGGTTCATGTGCCGCCGGGCCATGTCGATTTCGCGTTGCAGGGTCTGGTCCATGGCCACGCGATTACCGGTTTCGGTCAACGGGTCGCGCAGAGCGCTGCGAGTGGCGGCGCGGTAGAGCAGGGCATTGCGCATCGGGTAAAGCAAGGTTGCCAGCAGCGCTTCAAGCTGGACCAGTTCGTCTTCCAGCAAGCGTTGATTGCGTCGAAATACCAGCTCGCCCAAGTGCTCACCTTCATGGCTCAAGGCATAGCTCACCGAGTGGTGGCCGCGATGACCAAATTCCAGGCGCAGGTCGCTGGCTTCGTGGCGATACTGCAATGCGTCCAGAGGCACCAGGCGCTGAATCTCGCGAAAGAACAGGCCAAGGATGCGCTGGGGCTCCAGACTGACTTGCAATTGTTGGCTCAATTGCTGACGAAGCTGGGCAAACGACGTCGGTCGACGGGGTGGCAGGAGAGATGGCTGACCAAAACCCAGGCGTTGCAATTTGGCACTGTCGAAGTCAATTGCGTGAGTCTGGGTCGGTGTTTTCATAAGCTATCTGCCTCTAAGCACTTAACTGTCTTACAGGCTGCGTGAGAGTGGCGAGTGCCAAGCGTCTTACTGTTCCTTCAGTTCCGTAAAACATTGGTAACAGTTTAAACCGCTTTACCATGGGTTATAACCCCTGGATACCGCCGCACGTCTTGTCATCGCCTAACCTGCTTGAAAGGGATTAGAGCGAGATTCATGCCATTTCGTTTAACTTATTAAAACTTCTTATAAATCAACGACCGTTTTACAGAGTAAAAACAGTCGTTGGGTAATGACGTCAGTTATTTGGCTGATTGAACCAGCGTAGTGCTGTCAATCTGGTCAATCGACGTCACGCCGGTCAGCGTCATGGCCACGCGCATCTCCTTGGCGAAGATGTCCAGCAGGTTTTCAACGCCGTGCTGGCCATCGGCGGCCAGCGCGTAGGCCGTCGCGCGTCCCAGCAGGCAGGCCTTGGCACCCAGTGCGAGCATGCGCACCACATCCAGCCCGGAACGGATGCCCGAGTCGACCAGTACCGTCAGGTCATCGCCAACCACATCAGCAATCGGCGGCAAGGCTCTGGCGGTGGAGAGCACGCCATCGAGCTGACGGCCGCCGTGGTTGGAGACCACGATACCGTCGGCGCCGAAACTCAGCGCATCCTTGGCATCCTGCGGGTCGAGAATGCCTTTGATGATCATCGGGCCTTTCCAGAATTCACGGATCCACTCCAGGTCTTTCCAACTGATGGAGGGGTCGAAGTTGTTGGCCAGCCAACCGATGTAATCTTCCAGATGAGTAGGCTTGCCGAGGTATTTTGAGATATTGCCCAGGTCGTGCGGGCGGCCCATCAGGCCTACGTCGAAGGCCCATTGCGGTTTGGTGAGCGCTTGCAGCATGCGTCGCGATGCCGCGAACGGCCCGGACATGCCGGAGTGCGCATCGCGGTAACGCGCGCCAGGCGTCGGCATGTCCACGGTGAATACCAGTGTGGTGACCCCGGCAGCCTGCGCACGCTCCAGCGCATTGCGCATGAACCCACGGTCCTTGAGCACGTAGAGCTGGAACCAGATCGACTGCGGGCTCTGCGACGCCACTTCTTCAATCGAACACACCGACACCGTCGACAAACAAAACGGAATGCCCTGGTTCGCCGCTGCCTTTGCCGCTTGCACCTCACCGCGCCGCGCGTACATGCCGGTAAGCCCCACCGGGCTCAGGATCACGGGCATGGCCAGTTCCTGGCCGAACAGGTGGGTCTTGAGGCTCAGGTTGTCGACATTGCGCAGGACGCGCTGGCGCAGGCTGATCTCGGCCAAATCCGAACTGTTGGCGCGCATCGTGTGTTCGGCATAGGCGCCGCCGTCGATGTAGTCGAACAGAAACCGCGGCAGTTTGCGCTTTGCGGCTGCGCGGTAATCGGAAGCGGACGAGATGATCATCAACAGGGTCTCCACAAGGCAAGGTGGGTTCAGCATAAGGAAAGATCTGGCATGATAAAAACAACTTTTATCGCTAGCAGCCAGTCGCCAAAGGAATACCGATGAACCTCAGAACATTGCGCGCCTTTGTCGAAGTGGTGCGCCAGGGCGGTTTCTCCCAGGCGGCCCAGGTGGTGTCCCTGACTCAGTCCACCGTGAGCAAGGCGGTCAAGACGCTGGAAGATGAGTTGGGTACGCCGCTGCTCAATCGCCTCGGCCACAGGAACGAACTGACCGCCGCTGGCGAAATTGCCTACCGCCGCGCGCTGGTGTTGCTCGCTGAACGCAACGACTTGGTGGCCGAGATCAACGACCTGCGCGGGCTCAAGCGTGGTGTATTGCGCATTGGCTTGCCGCCCGTGGGCTGCGGCGTGCTGTTTGCCGCGATGTTCGCCGCTTACCGCAGGCGGTATCCGGACATCGATATCGAGCTGACCGAGTATGGCAGCAAGAAATTGCGTGAATGCCTGGAAGCCGGCGAGGTCGATCTGGCGGCGCTGCTGTTGCCCATGGATGAAGATTTCGACTACCAGTCGGTGCGCAACGAACCCCTGATGGCCGTGCTGCCCATGAGCCATCCACTCGCCCAATGTACGCGCATTGATTTCAACGACCTGGCGGATTCGCCGTTTATCCTGTTCGAAGCGGGTTTCGCCCTGAATGCCAAGATCCTTGCGGCCTGTGAACGCAAGGGCGTGACGCCGAGGGTAACGGCACGCAGCGGCCAGATCGACTTTATCGTCGACTTGGTGGCGGCGGGGCTAGGCGTCGCTTTCCTGCCGCGCATGCTTGCGCACAAGCATCAGCAACCCGGCATCGCGCTGATTGCGCTGGACGAGGCGCACACCGATTGGCACATCGCCTTGGCGTGGCGCGCCAGTGCACACCTGCCGCCAGCCGCCCGCGCTTGGCTGGACCTGGCCAAAGAAATGGCCAGCCCGGTATAGACGTTTGCAGTGGTTATCCGAGGGAATTCTGGAAAATATGCCTCAGTGCTTGACTTCTTCTTTTTAATCAGTAACATACGGCGCATTCCGCGATAGCTCAGTTGGTAGAGCAAATGACTGTTAATCATTGGGTCCCTGGTTCGAGTCCAGGTCGTGGAGCCAGATAGAGAAAAGCCTGCAGAGATGCAGGCTTTTTTTTGCCTTGGATTTGACTAATGGCAGCCACTCCAACCCCTATACAACGCCCACACCAAAGCCATAAGATGAGAAGCATTATCATTTAATGCGGACCTGACATGCACGACGACAGCATCGCCTCGCCGGTCGCCAAGCTGTATGCGAATCACCATGGCTGGCTTCGAAGCTGGCTGCATCGGCGTTTGGGGCACAGTGCCGATGCCGAAGACCTGGCACACGACACCTTTATCCGCGTGCTGCGCTCCAAGGAAGATGTGCGCGAGCTGCGCCAGCCCATGGCGTTTCTTGCCACGATCGCCAATGGTTTGCTGATCAATCGCTGGCGTCGCCAAGCGATCGAGCGGGCGTACCTGGAAGCGCTGGCGGCGCGGCCGGTGGCCGAGGAGCCGTCGCCGGAGGAGCGCCACTTGATGATCGAGACGTTGTTGCAGCTCGATTCGCTGCTGGTCGGGTTGTCGGCGCGGGTTCGGCAGATTTTCTTTTTGTCCCAGCTCGATGGGCTGACCTATCCACAGATCGCCGCGCAGTTGAGCCTGACCGTGGCCCAGGTGCAGCGCGCCATGGGCAAGGCGTTCAGTGTTTGCTACGCGAGCCGGTTCGAATGAGTGGCGCCGCGGTTGATCCTCGCGTGCGGGACGTTGCCATCGATTGGCTGGTGCGGATGCAATCCGGGTTGATGAGTGCTGGCGAGCATCAGGCCTTGCAGTTATGGCGCCAGGCCAGTGCCGAGCATGAGCATGCGTGGCAGCGGGTAAGCAGCTTGCCCCTGCTGCTTCAGCCGGGCGCCAATCTATTAGCCGATGCCACGGCGCGCCGGGCGTTGCAGGCGGCCGGGGCTGATCCGCAGCGTCGTCGCCAGGTGCTCAAGTGTTTGCTGGCGTTGGGGCTGCTGGGTGGGATCTCCTGGCAAACGGCGGATTCCACCTTGGTGCGTTCGGCATTGGCGAGCTATCGCACGCGCGTTGGCGAGCGGCGCCACTGGGCCCTGGCGGATGGCTATTCGCTGTGGCTGAACACCGCCAGTGCGGTGAACCTGGACATGAGCGCGGGGCGGCGCAGCGTGCAGTTGGTCGAGGGCGAATTGGCCCTGGATACTCCGGCAAGTTCCGCGTCGTTGGAGCTGCTGACCCCAAACGCGGTGCTCTACAGCCATGGCGCCCACCTGCTGGTGCGCCATGATGGCCATGGCACGCAAGTGACGGTCTTGCGCGGTCTGGCGCAAGTGAGCACGCGGCATCAGCCAGCACCTGTACCGTTGCAGGCTGGCTGGCAACTACAGGTTGATGAGCACGGAGCGGGGCCCCCGACCGCTATCGACGTGTTGCTGGCCCAGGCCTGGATGCGCGGCATCCTGCCCGCCGAGCGCATGCGCCTGGATCAATTGCTGGCTGAACTCTCGCGCTATCGCCAAGGCTTCTTGCGTTGCAGCGAAGCAGTGGCGGGCCTGCGTATAACCGGCAGTTTCCAGCTGGACGATACCGATGCTGCGCTCGCGCTGGTCGCCAACACGTTGCCGGTGCGTATCGAGCGAAGAACGCGTTACTGGGTGACGGTGGTGCCTGCGTGAAGTTTTTTTTTCGCGGCGCGATAGTTTTTTCGATCTGGCTTGGCCTTTAGGTATTACCCACCGGCACAGGTGGGTTTCAACCCCTAGGAGCCTTGCATGATTTCCCCCGCTCGTGTCTTGCGTACCCATACATTCAGCTTGCTGTTTTTGAGTTTACAGCCGCTCTACGGTGAGCTGGTTTTTGCCGCCGGCGAACGCCCTTACCGAATTAGCGCCGGCCCGCTGGATCAAGTGCTGTCGCGCTTTGGTGCCGAGGCGGGCATCAGCATGGCGGGCAGTGCGCTGCTTACGGCCGACAAGACCAGCCACGGGCTGCAGGGGGAGTACAACATTGAGTCGGGCCTGACCCAACTGCTCTCAGGCACTGGCCTGGGCTATCAGCGCCAGGCCGACGGCGGCTATGTCTTGCGTGCGCATCAAGGTGCAGTCCTGCTGCCGACGCAAAAGGTCACGGGCGAAAATCTCGACGAGGAAGACGTCTACCGCGCGCCGCGCTCATCGGTGTACATCTCCGGCGAAGACATGCAGCGCTTTGGCGTGGTCTCTGTGGGCGACGTGCTCAAGGGCCAGCCGGGCGTGCAGGTCGGCGACAGCCGCAATGGTGGCGGGCTGGATGTGAATATCCGCGGCATCCAGGGCCAGAGCCGGGTGGCGGTCACGGTGGATGGGTCGCAGCAGGCACTGGATGTTTATCGCGGTTACGCCGGTACCCAGCAGCGCAGTTACATCGACCCGGACCTGATCAGCGACATCACGATCGACAAGGGCCCAAGCCTGACCTCCAGCGCCATCGGCGGCACGGTGAAGATGCGTACCCTCACTGTCGACGACATCCTCAAAGACGGCCAGAACATCGGCCTGCGCCTCAAGGGCGACCTGTGGAACAACGGCGTCGCCCCAGCCTCCCGAGACCCGCATTCCAAAACCCAGGAGCTGTACTCAGAACCGCACCAGAGTCGCGGTGGGTTGTTTGGCTCAGAGGCGCAGGCTGGCAGTGCGGCGTTTGCCTATACCCATGAGTTTTTCGACGTCGTGGCGGCCTATGCCAAGCGCGATCAAGGCAACTATTTTGCCGGCAAGAAGGGGCAGGATCGCTACCGTACTTACGACCGCTGGGGCGATGAGCAGAGCAGTGTGGCCACCGCCTACAACGCCGGCGAAGAAGTGCTGAATTCCTCGTCGAGCACCGAATCGTTCCTGCTCAAGACCACCCTGCGCCCGGCGGACGGGCATACCTTCGACCTGGGCTATCGCCGTTATGACGGACGCATCGGCGAAATCATGCCTTCGGATATCTTCCGCTTCGGCACCGGCGGCATCTATCAGTACCCGCTGGGTCACACCAAGATCGACACCTACACAGCGCGTTACAACTACTTGCCTTCGGGTAACCCGTTGATGGACCTGACTGCCGACCTGTGGCTGACCGACGCGCAAACCAGCCAGCTCACCTCGGTCAAGGCGCCGGCGTCCCAGGCCTATCGCTCGGACCGCGCCTGGAGCCGTCAGGCTAACCAACGCATTGGCGGCGGCCTGGCCAATACCTCGCGCTGGGCCACCGACTACGGCGACTTGAAGCTGGACTTGGGCGGCTCGTTCCAGCTCGAAGCACTGCGCCCGCAAAAAGGCGTGGTCACCAACCAGGACGATATCAACGCCAACCGTATGTTGCGCGAAGGGTCGCGGCAGGAGTTCAGCTTCAATGGCAAGCTGGAATACAAGCCTGTGGACAGGCTCACGTTATGGGGCGGCGGACGTTACACCCACTATCGCAGCAAAGACCACATCGCCAATGCCACGGCACGGCGTGAGGAGCGAGACCTGCGCTACCTGCGCGTCTACAACGGCGGCAATTCCGGCAACATGATGTGGTTCCCTGATCAGAACGGCGATTACACCGACGCCACCGATCCACGCCTGAACAATGGCATTGTCTTCCAGAACACTAACTTTCCTTTCGAGGGCGTTCGGTACAACAACTTTGGCGTGGTTGATTCCACGGTCTATCCGTCCCAGGTCGGGGAGGTGGTTACTGGTTATGACTATTCTGCCAAGGCGAGCAGCAGCGGCGGCGCCTTTGCCCCCGCGGTGGGCATCAATATCGAGGTGCTGCCGGACACCTTTGTGTATGCCTCTTACACCCAAGGCTTTCGTATGCCTTCGCTGTTCGAAACCAGCCAGGGCGTGTTGCAGACCATGCCCGGCAAGGGCCTGAAGCCCGAGCGTTCGAGCAATTGGGAGATCGGCGCCAGCACGCTGCAAAAGGGGCTGTTGTTCGATGACGACTCGGCGGCGATCAAGCTGGCTTACTTCAACAACACCATCAAAAACTACATCACCCGCTACTACGATCCCAGCCCTGGCCTGTGGGGCTTGATGCGCTTCAGCAATACCGACAGCTACAAAACCAGCGGCCTGGAGTTCCAAACCCGCTACGATACCGGACGCGTATTTGCCGACCTGTCGTCCACCTACTACCTGAAGACCGAAACCTGCGATTCGGCCTTCGCCGCCACACTGCGCGCCACCAGTGACCTTTATCAGCAAACCGGTAATACGCCGAACTGCACGCCGGGCAGCTTCATGGGTTCTTACACCAACACCCAGAACCCACCACGCTTCGCCGGCAACCTCACCACAGGCCTGCGTTTCTTCGATCAGAGCCTTACGCTCGGTACGCGCATCACCTACACCTCAGGCCCCACCGTCACCGCCGACAAACCCTGGCAGACTGGCGCCACCACGCCGCAATTGAATTACCGCGAAGTGGCCTTGGTCGATCTGTTCCTTAACTACAAGTTGCAAGAACACGCTGGCCTGAACGTGTCACTGCAGAACCTGACCGATCGCTACTACCTGGACCCGCTGGCGCAGAGTTTCATGCCGGCACCGGGGCGCACACTGCGAGTGGGAGTGCAGGCGAAGTTCTAAAGGGGAGGGTGGAGATCCTCGCGCGGCGGTGCATCAGCCCGTCACGCGAGAATCGGCAAGGTGGGGTTACAGCGTCTGCACAATAATCTGGCTTTTCAGGTCGTTGACCATACTTTCAATCGCCGGCTTCATGGCGACGAAATCCTGTGGGCTGCACACCACGTCGGGGCGGTTAAACGCGTAGCTGCGGGTGATCAGTACGCTGTTGCCTTCCTTGACGTAAGTGGTCTGATAGTTGAATCCGCCGGTGTTCAGGGCGACGGCCTTGGGCACCGCCAGGATGTTCACTTCTTTGGGAAAATCGAAGCGTGCCTTTTCTTCGATCGTGCCGGAGGTACAGGTGAAGTTCTGAGTACGCTCCTGTTCCGACAGGAAGCTGAACACGTTCTGGCCGATACCGCCCGCCAGGCTGCTAAGCGTGGGCACGCCGGTAGGGCCGGGCAGGTTGACCAGGTTGTCGGTACGCCCCTTGACCGTGGAGGTGAAGGTGGCAGCGTTGCTGTCCAGTGGGTCGGTTTCGATCTTGCCGCTGCCGGTTTGCCCGTACAGGCTGAGGACTTTCTGGGTCAGTTGGTCAAGGTCGGCAGGCATCATCGATTTGAACAGGAAACGGTTGAGTTCCGTCGCCCAGCCTTCCACCGTGGTGCCATTGGTGAAGTCCGCCGCGCCGCTCGGGTCGATTTTGAAATGCAGCGTGCCGTCCACTTTGCCCAGTTGGTTTACGGGTGTACGCGCCAGTTCGCCGCGCTGGGTCAGCAACACAGGTTTGCCCAATTCGGGAAGCAGCAAGTAGCCGGCGGCGATGGGGGTGGCGGTGGAGTCCAGATAAAGATCGAGGGCCGGAATGTAAGTGATCGCATGGTTAAGCACACCCAAGGTCGGCACCTTTGGTAGCACATAGGCGTCGCCGAGGTTGATCAGTGCGGGGGAGCTTTCAATGGCCACGGCCTTGAGTAGCGCTTCAAGCAAGGCCACATGGTCCTTGCAGTCGCCATAACGGTTATCCAGCACCGCCTGCGCCGAATGCGGCACCACGCCGCCATTGCCGACGTAAACCGCGACGTAGCGAATGTTCTTGCGCACCCAGTCACTCAACACCAGCGCTTTGCTGCGCGGTGAATCCAGGTTGGCGGTGAGTTTCTTGGCCAGTTGGGTAATGGCCGTTGTTACTTCGACCTGCGCCCTGGCGGCGTACGCCTGGGCAAACTGTTTGTAGTCGGTGAACGTCGAAACCGCCAGACGTTGGCCGTAATCGGTGTAGGCAACAGAGCCGACTTCAACGCGGTTTTTCTCGGTGGGCTCCAGGTTCCAGCGGTAGATCTTGCGCCCGTTGGCTAGGGTGGGCGCGATGGCTTTGAAACCCTTCACGTCAGCGAACAACGGCATGTCTGCCGGCATGTCGTAAGTGAGGTGGATTTGCTGGCTCTCGTAGAAGTCCGGTGCATACAGGTCTTCGAACTGGCCGGGGAACATCGGCGTGGTGCGCTGGCGTTGGTAGTGCAACACCATACGGTCACCCACGGCAACGTCCGGGAAGATCACCACTTTGACCCGCGAGTCCTGGAACATCGGCGCTTCGGCTGAAGCCTGTTCCTGCTGCTCCTTGATCTGGTCGGCGGCGACCGGCACTTTGCGGCCATCAGCTTTGAGCGTGTAGGCATCCATGATGTCCACGGTTTCCAGCGTGCGGTTGAAACTCACCGAGCGCTCGGCGTTGGGCTTGATCGCGCGCTCTTCATTGATGCGCCGGACCAGCTCGACGTCGAGCACAAAACTGCCGTCGGCATTCACTACGTAAGACTGGTTATTTTTTTCGACAGTCAGCGAGCGGTCGGTGTAATCGGCACTTGCCTGCGCGCTGAACAGCCCGCAGATGACCACCGCCAGTGCACCGAACAGGCGCGTCGGCAAGAGAGTTGCGCTTTGCATAGAGATCCTTCTAAACGATGACGCGCACCGTCTGGAGGAGGGTGCACGTTCCTTGGTAAACCGCCAAATGCGAAGCGTTACTATAAAGAGGTGGCGATGAGCCTGCAGATTTTTGTAGCTTAAAGAGGTGTAGGAGCGTTCTGGGTATCGCTCTGTAAAGCCTCACCGATACGGCCGGCAGAGCGCCCGGTGGCGTTTATTGCTTGATCGCAGAGGGTTGCCGTAAGTTTGCTCGCTTTGTTCAGGAGCAACCTCTGTATGACTCGCACGCCGTCTAAAAAAACCTCTCAGCGACGCAGCCATTGGGAGCTGCTGCAAATCAAGGTGGGGGTGGTTGCCAGCCTGCTCTCCCTTGTCGGCCTGTTGTGCGTGGGCGGCTGGACGGTCTGGGTGACTTACTACGTTAAGCAGGACTCACAACTGAGCGCGCTCCTGATCAAGGAATTGCAGTTGAAAACCGAATTGAGCGCGCATGTAGGGGCAACCTTGGCGACTAACCTGAAGCCTACCGAAGGGGGTTCCAGCTTGTTGGAAGTAGGCGTCACGCTGTCCAACAGTGGCAACGACATTGCCAGGCTGAACCTTGATCGGCGGGTTTTATCGATCATCAAAGTCCAGCGTTTCGAGGCAGGCCTGCCGGTTTATGGGCCCGCCTGGGACGTAGCAACGGCCCGGTACGATGGTCTGAGCTCGACGTTGTGGGTCTTTCCTTACCTGGATATCGGCCCGTCTGAGTCCTATGAACTCAAGTACGTCGTTAAACTCGATGAGCCAGGTTTGTACCTGGTGCGCTTTCTTTCGCGGATGAAAAGCGACCATATCGAACGGCACAAACTCAAAATGAGTACACCGTCGATCATTGAGTATTCAACCGGAGCCGACGCATTTATCACAGTGCCCAAGGGGGCATGAGATTCTTGCATTTAAGGCCGAGAGACTGGTAAGTATGGCGTCGACTATTTTGGCGGCGCGGCGACCTTGCTGCAAACAGCTCTCGCGGACGCGGCGGGTGACGGCGCAGACGTGGCGCTGTCGCTGAACGTGGTGGCATGGAACAGCGCGATTGCCGGCAGTGGTGTGGTGGGCGGCGTACTGCTCGATACCTGGGGCGTTGCCTCATTTCCCTGGGCAATGGCGCTGTTGGTCGCGCTGTCGTTTGCGATTGCCTGGCGCGCGCGGGGCGGGCAAGCCCGCCGTGGCGGGGCATTGACAGGGTTGCTGAAAAACGCGTGAAGCGGCCGCACTAAAATGCCTTGCGAGGGTCAATAAACCTCGCAAGATCATCCACTTGGCTCCGCCAGCGGAGCCTGCCGCTTACTCCCTTTCAAAGAAGTCATGCATGCACCTGCGCAAAATTGCAGTCGGGCTGTCAGCCCTTGTTTTGCTTTCCACCGGGGCAGATGCCCGTGGTTTGTTCGACCTTATCAAGCCACCCGCCCAGGCATACACTTCACGCGCAGGCTCGACCAGCCAGCGCGCGGCCCTCGACCTCTATTCCAGCAAGCAACAGCAACCCACGTTCGCCAGCTGCGCCGATCTGTTCCCCGGTGCCACACCGATCAACACCGCCACCGTGCCCAGCACCATGAAACCCATGGCGTTGTGTTCCGATAATTTTGCGGTGCTCTACTCGCAAACGAGCAAGACGCCGCTGGTGGTGGTCGAGCGCTTGAACGCCGCGCAGCTCAAGAACGCCAAAGGCGAGGAACGCACCAACCAGTTCTACGCAGACCCGCGCATCCCCAAAGGCGCTCGCGCCGAGTTGAGCGACTACCGCAGCCAGCACCCGGCCGTGGACCGTGGTCATCAGTCTCCGGCGGCCGACGCGCCGAGCGCGAACGCCATGGCGCAATCCTTCGCGCTGTCGAACATGGTGCCGCAAGACCCTACCAACAACCGCAAAATCTGGAGCAAGGTCGAGGCGGATGTGCGCAAGTTTGCCGTGCGTGCCGGCGGCGATGTGTTTGTGTTCACTGGCCTGTTGTTCGACGCGGGCTACAGCACCATCGGCGACAACAAGGTCTGGGTGCCGACGCGCCTGTTCAAGCTGGTGTACGACGCCTCGTCGAAACGCGCCTGGGCCTATGTGCTGCCTAACGCTGAAACGCGCATCCAGAAGCCGATGGACTACGAGACGTTTGTGAAGAGCACCGGCCTCAAGCTGCTGGGCAATCTGCCGGTCACGGGGTCGGTGGGTCGGACGTGATCACCTGCGGCCGATCCAGCTGGCGCTTGATTGTGTAGAGCGCCACGCCCACCGCCAGGATGCCTGACACCGCGCCGACCACCAGCGCCCAGCGCGGGCCCAAGTGGTCGGCGACCCAACCGACGATGGGCGCGCCAATTGGCGTGCCGCCCAAGGCGACGGCGACGCGCAGGGCGATTACCCGGCCACGCATCGCGGGCTCGGTGGTCAGTTGCATCAGGCTGTTGGTGGTGTTGCTGAAGGTCATGGCGCCCACGCCGATGACCACCAGCGCAATCGCGAACGTCCAGTAATTGGGCGCCAGGGCTGCCAGCATGCAGCCAAATCCAAACACTGCCGCACCGGTCAGCAGAGACTTGAACCGGGGTCGCTCGCTGCCCGCGGCAATCAGCGCACCGGCGATGGTGCCGATGGCTAGGGTCGAGGTCAGCAGCCCGTAGCCGCGCGCGTCGGCATGGAACACGGTGACGGCCATGGTCGAGATGAAAATCGGGAAGTTCATGCCGAAGGTGCCGATCAGAAACAGCATCAGCAGGATCGCCTTCAGGTCCGGCCGTGCCCACACGTAACGCATGCCTTCGGTGAGGCTACCTTTGGTACGCAGCGCGCGCACCTTTGTGTGTTGAGTTGAGACGCGCAGGAAAAACAGCGATACAAGCACCGCAAAAAAGCTCGAGCCATTGAGCAGGAACGCCCAGCCAGTGCCCACTGACGCGATGGTCACGCCGGCCACGGCCGGGCCGATCATGCGCGCCATGTTGAACGAGGTGGAGTTGAGTGCGATGGCGTTGGACAAGTCCTTCTCGCCCACCAGTTCCGCGACGAAAATCTGCCGCACCGGCGCATCGAATGCCGAGGCGCAGCCGGATAAAAACGCAAACACGTACACATGCCACAGCTGCACGAAGCCGGTGATGGTGAACACGCCCAGCGTCAGCGCCAGCAGGCCCATCACCGCCTGAGTGAAGATCAACAGTTTGCGCTGGTTGTAGTGATCGGCGGCAAACCCTGTCCACGGCAGCAACAACAGTTGCGGCCCGAACTGCAGCGCCATCACGATACCCACCGCGGCGGCATTGTGCGGCGTGAGTTGAGTCAGCACCAGCCAGTCCTGGGCGGTGCGTTGCATCCAGGTGCCGACGTTGGACACCAGCGCGCCGGCGGCCCAGATGCGGTAGTTGGGGCTGCGCAGGGAGCGGAACGTGCTGAGGAAACGCATGACGGCTTCAGTTCCCCCGGTTGTCGAGCAACTCGATGATGGCTTGCGCCGTGCCCGATTCGCCCAGCTTGGGGAACACGTGCTGCAGGCTGTAGGCGTGGGCCTCGGGGCTGACGTCAGTCATGGCATCGATGGCCAGGGTCACGTTGAAGCCAAATTCATACGCCTGCCGCGCGGTGGCTTCGACGCCGGTGCCAGTGACAACGCCCGTGATCACCACTTGCGTGACATTGAGCGCCTTCAACTGCGCTTCAAGGTCCGTGTTGGCGAAGGCGCCCCAGCTGCGTTTGGTCACCAGAATGTCGCTGGGCTGCTGGCCGAGTTGCGCAATCAGATCAGCCCAATCGGGTGGCAGGCCAACGCTGCGACGCGGCCGCTCGGTGCGTCCCGGCGCAAAGCCGCTGACATTCACCAGCACCACCGGCAGCCCGCGTTCGCGAAAGGCGTCGAGCAGTGCACGCGACCGCTCTATCACCTCGCCAATGGGATGAATAAAAGGGTAACCCACGATGCCGTGTTGCAGGTCCACGATGATCAGGGCGGTTGTTGCATCCAGCGAGGTGACAGCCATGCTATTTCCTCAATCGGGTGATTCAAAAGTCGGCGAGGCGCTCCAGCAGTTTCACCGCAGCGGCGAGTTCGTGTTGTTCCTGGGGTGACAGCTGTTCCTGCAGCGCGTGCAGCAGCCAATCGTCTTTGGCGGCGCGGCTTTGGGTCAGGTGTTTGCGCAAGGTGGGCGTCAGTTCGATCAGCGTCTGCCGGCCATCGGATGGGTCCGGCTTGCCGCTGACGGCTTGCATTGCCTCAAGCCCGGCCACGGTGATGCGCATCGACTGCGGCCGCACACTTTCAGCGCGGGCGAGGGCGGACACGGTCTTCGGGCCATCGCGGTCCAGGCGCAGCAACACCGACTTTTGCGCGGTGGTGAAATCATCGGGGTGAGTCTGTTCGCGCAGGCGGCGGATCAGCTTGCCCAGTGAGATGCGCAGTTCGGCGGCCAGGGTGGCGGTGCCAGGAGAAGAGTCGGTCATGCCTTAACCGTAGCACCCGTGCAGGAAAACTCTACAGTTTGGCTGTATAAATTTTTCTTCATAAAGGCTACTTGTTGTGGCGAGTGGGCTTCCTGTGGCGAGCGGGCTTGTTGTGGCGAGTGGGCTTGCCCCGCGTTGGGCTGCGAAGCAGCCCCAGTTCGGTTAACGCGATTTTCCAGTAAGACCTCGCTGGCAGGTTTTAGGGCCGCTTCGCGCCCCAGCGCGGGGCAAGCCCGCTCGCCACAGGAAGCCTGCTGGCCAAAATAAGCGAGCGCACCACACCACGGCCCTCGGTTTATACTCGCCCCCCATTGCAAACCTTCAAACTCAAACAACCCGAGATCCCCGATGAGTACCTCTCTCTCCCTTGCCCCCGCGCGCAAACCCATCGCGCCGCTGGTGGCGTTTATCATCCTGGTGGCGGGCGCCGTGTTCCTGCAAAGCAGTGTCGGCTCACGCCAGGTGCTGTTGCTGGTGGTCGGCGCGGCACTGGGTTTGACCCTGTATCACGCCGCCTTTGGCTTTACCTCGGCCTGGCGCGTGTTCATCAATGATCGGCGTGGCGCCGGCTTGCGAGCGCAGATGATGATGCTGGCGGTGGCGGTCGTGCTGTTTTTCCCGGCGCTGGGGGCAGGCACGCTGTTTGGTCAGCCGGTGGTCGGGCTGGTGGCGCCGGCCGGCGTGTCGGTGGTGTTTGGCGCGTTTATCTTCGGCATCGGCATGCAGCTGGGCGGCGGTTGTGCCTCGGGCACGTTGTTCACCGTGGGCGGCGGCAATGCGCGTATGTTGGTGACGTTGTTCTTCTTCATTTGCGGGTCGTTGATCGCCACCCACCATGTTGATTGGTGGTTTGCACTGCCGGCGTTTCCGGCGGTGTCCATCGTCAAAAGCTTCGGCGTCGTACCGGCGCTGCTCTTGAGCCTGGCGGTGTTCGCGATCATTGCAGCCGTCACCGTGCGCCTGGAGAAGGGCCGTCATGGCCAACTGGAAGAGGGCGTGACCAGCGAGCACACCGGCCTGCGCCGTTTCCTGCGCGGGCCGTGGCCCTTGGTATGGGGCGCGATTGGCCTGGCGCTGCTCAACTACGCCACCCTGGCGCTGGCCGGGCGGCCGTGGGGCATTACCTCGGCGTTCGCGCTGTGGGGCGCCAAGGTCGCCAGCGGTTTGGGTGTGGACGTGGCCAACTGGGTGTTCTGGCAGGTGCCGGGCAATGCCAAGGCCCTGGCCGCACCGGTGTGGGAAGACATCACCAGCGTGATGGACATCGGCATCGTCCTTGGTGCGCTGCTGGCGGCCGGCCTGGCCGGGCGTTTTGCGCCAAGCCTGAAAATCCCCGCGCGCTCGCTGGTGGCGGCGGTGATCGGTGGCTTGTTGCTGGGTTACGGTTCGCGCCTGGCGTACGGTTGCAATATCGGCGCGTACTTCAGCGGCATCGCCTCGGGCAGCCTGCATGGCTGGGTATGGTTGGTGGCGGCGTTTATCGGTAACGGCGTGGGCGTGCGGTTGCGTCCCTTCTTCTTTGCGGGCGAGCGGCCGCAGGTGGCGTTGAGCGGCTGCTGAGCGAACCAGTGAGGTATGCGGCATGATTCGAGAACTGAGGACCTTCGTCAGCGCCGCGCGGCGCGGCACTTTTGCCGCTGCCGGCCAGCAGGTGGGGCTGACGCAATCGGCCGTGAGCGCGCAGATCAAGCACCTTGAAGACGCGCTGGGGGTGAAGCTGTTCGACCGCACCGGCCGCTCCGCCACCCTCAACTCGGCAGGGCAGCGTGCGGTGCCGCTGGCGGAGGAAATCCTCGATATTTTCTCGCGCATGGGCACGCCCGACAGGGCCAACAACTTCCACGGTTCGTTGCGCATCGGCGCCATCGGCAGTGTGCAGACCGGCATCCTGCCCAAGGCGCTGGTGGCCCTCAAACAGCGTGCGCCGTTCATTGAAGTCAACCTGGTGCCGGGGGTTTCGCTGAACCTGCTCAGCCAGGTCGATGCCGGTGAACTGGACTTGGCGATCATGATTCGCCCGCCGTTCAACCTGCCAAAGGAGCTGAATGTCGAGGTCATCGCCCGCGAGCCTTTTGTGCTGATCACCGCCAAGGACGTACCGGGCGATGACCCGTTGCAGATCCTGCGCGAGCAGCCGTTTGTGCGATACGACCGGGGCTCGTTCGGTGGCCGCCAGGTCACGCAGTTTCTCAAGGAACAAAAGATCCAGACGCAGCAGGCGCTGGAGCTTGATGAGTTGGACGCCATCGTCAAGATGGTCCGCAGCGGCCTCGGCGTGTCCCTGGTGCCACTGGCCGGCTTGTGGCTGGAACACGGCAGCGACGTGCGGGTTTTGCGATTGGACGAGCTGACTTTCCATCGCGAAATCGTCTTGCTCACCAAGTACACCCGGCGCCAACTGCCACTCTTCGCGTTATTCAGGGCGTGCATCATGGAAGTGCTCGGTGCGCCGAAGTAGGGCGCGAGCCTCGAAAAAATTGAGGCTCAGGACGAAAGATATGCGCTTTATCGCACGGTCTTTCTGGTGAAGAATCGGGTTCTGAATAACAGAACCCGCAGGTAGCCACCGTGAGCCTTTCGCCCTTTCATTTAGCTATTCCCGTCTACGACCTCGCCGCCGCCCGCCACTTCTACGGCGACGTGTTTGGCCTTCGCGAAGGTCGCTCCAGCGCGCAGTGGGTCGATTTCGACTTTTACGGTCACCAGTTGGTCATCCACGAACACCCCAAGACTCAATCCCAGGAGTCGGTGCACTCCAACCCTGTCGATGGTCACGACGTACCGGTCCCGCATTTCGGCATCATCTTGCACTGGGACCAATGGGAAGCCCTGGCCGATCGGCTCAGAGCGCGTGAAACCCGGTTTGTGATCGAACCCTACATACGCTTTCAGGGCCAGGTCGGCGAGCAAGCCACCATGTTCCTGTTTGACCCGTGCGGCAACGCGCTGGAGTTCAAGGCGTTCAAGGACATGAGCCAGTTGTTCGCCAAGTAGTTGCCATCCGCGCGACCGTCGCCACCCGAGCGACGGCGTCAATAAGACGTGAAGCTGCATGCCTGCCGCATGAGAGAAGTGACGTGATGTCTGACGTTGACTGTGATTTTCGGCCTGTGCGTGCCGAACAGCGCTGGCAGTTCGAGCCGTGTGGCGACAGCTGCATCGTGGTGGTGTTTGCAACGCTGTTCAGCGCGCAGGCCAACCGCCGTGCCGTGGCGTTCAGTGCCACGCTGCATGACCTGTTGGCGCGTGGGCTGCTTGGCGGCGTGACCGATGTGATCCCGGCGATGGTGTCCGTGGGCGTGCATTATGCCCCGCCTATCATCGCCAGGCTGTACCCCGGATCAGTGCCCTACGACGCAATTGCCCAGGTGTTGGAAAACGCCCTGACACAACAGCACAACCTGACGCGCATCACGCCAAAACGCCTGGAAATCCCGGTGTGCTACGAGGGCGACTACGCGCCGGATCTGCTGGACATCGCCAACGCCTGCGCCATCACACCCAGCGAAGTCATCGCCGCACACAGCGGGCAGTGGGTCGATGTATTGATGGTCGGTTTCGCACCGGGCCATCCCTATATCGGCATGCACGAGCCTGCGCTGAAACTGGCGCGCCGCGCCGTACCGCGCACGCAGGTCACGCGCGGCAGCGTCGGCCTGGCCAATTGTCAGAGCGTGATTTACCCCGCTGATTTGCCGGGTGGCTGGAACATTGTGGGCCGCACACCGTTGCCGATGTTTTCGCCGGCCAATCAGCCGCCTTGCCTGTTGAGCGGTGGCGATCAGGTGCGCTTCGTGCCCATCACCGCCCGTGAATTTGAACAACTGGCCGGAGCGCAGCGATGACCATCAAAGTGATCAGGCCCGGTCTGTTTTCCACCTTTCAAGACACCGGCCGCGTGGGCTTTCAGCATTGGGGCGTGCCGGTCAACGGCGCCATGGACCAGGACGCGCATGCGCTGGCCAACCTGTTGGTGGGCAACCCGACCACTGCTGCAACCCTGGAAATCACCCTTCAAGGCCCGGTCTTGTGCTTTCAGGCACAGGCGCTGATCGCCCTGGCCGGGGCTGACCTGGGCGCGCGCCTGGACGGTGTTGCGCTGCAACCCGGGCACGCCGTGCGCGTCAAACCGGGCGCGATGCTTGGCTTCGAGAAGCGTGAGTACGGCGCGCGGGCCTATCTGGCCGTGGCCGGCGGTTATCTGCTCACGCCGGTGATGAACAGCGCCAGCACGTATAGCCGGGGAGGGTTTGGCGGGCTGTCGGGGCGCGCACTGCAAGCCGGCGATGTGATCCCCATTTGCTCATCGTTCGCAAACCCCGTGCGGTTGAATATTCCTGCGGGCTGGCGGCTTGGCGCGCCGACACGTCCAGCTTGCATTCGGGTGCTGCCGGGGCGCGAATGGGCTGACTTCACCGAAACGGCTCGCCATGACTTCCTGCATGAGCCCTATCAGCTGACCGCTGCCTCGGATCGCATGGGGTATCGATTGGAGGGCGCTGCGCTGGACCTGACGCAGCCCCGTCAGCTGCTGTCCGAAAGCGTGGCATTCGGCACCGTGCAAGTGCCCGCCGGCGGCCAGCCGATTGTGCTGATGGCAGACCGGCAAACCACCGGTGGCTACCCGCGTATCGCCCAGGTGGCCAGTGTGGATTTACCCAAGCTGGCGCAACTGATGCCCGGCGATGACATTCGATTCTCGCTGATTGATTTACCCACGGCTCAAGCGTTGTTCGTGGCGCGTGCACACGCGCTGGAACGACTGGAGGCCACCCACTGAGCAAAAACCGTCGCTACCGATAATAAAAACAGGAGCGCTAGATGATTAAGCCCACGTTCACACTTCTTACTGTCGAGCATTAAAACCCCTCGTAACCTGACGGGTTTACTTCTGGGTGGAACTGTCCACCTCAATAACTCAAATGACCCATGGTCAGAGTGGAAGGTGTTTATGTCTCGCGTGATCGCTACTCCCATCCCATCGCCGCGTTTGGGCGAGTTCGACAAGACCGCTGACAGCAGCGCCACCAGGATCGCCAAGCGGGCAGCCATCGCTGCCGCGACGGGCACTGCGGTGGAGTATTACGAGTTCGGTGTGTACGGCTTTATGGCGACGATTATCGCGCCGTTGTTTTTTCCCAGTGATAACGCCGCCGCCGCGCTGCTGGCCACGTTGGCGGTGTTTGGCAGTGCGTTCTTGATCCGGCCGTTGGGCGGCATTCTGCTCGGGCGGCTGGCGGACCGCATCGGTCGGCGCAAAGTATTGCTGAGCACCGTCATCGGAATGGGCACCGCGACCGCGATGATCGGGCTGTTGCCGACGGCGGCCCACGTGGGGATTGCTGCGCCGATCCTGCTGGTACTGATCCGGCTGGCGCAGGGCTTTTTCGCCGGCGGTGAGGTGATCGGCGCTGCGGCCTTTCTGGCCGAGTCTTCACCCAAGGGCCGCCGTGGCTTCTACGGTGCCTTCACGCCGGTGGGTGTTGCGATGGGCGGGTCGATGGCAGCGATCATCTGCGGCATCACCACCGGCCTGGTCGATGCACAGCAGCTGCAGGCCTGGGCCTGGCGTATCCCGTTTTTCCTGGCGATTCCGTTGGTGATCTTCTCGTGCATCATGCGCCACAACGTCGAGGAAACGCCTGAGTTCAAAGCCTTTCTCGCCGTGGAAAAGCCGCCCACCGCGCCGGTCAAGGAGGTGCTCACGCAGAACCTGCCGGCGGTGCTGCGCGTGGTGGTGTTCGCCTTTGCACAGAACGCCGGCTACTACATCGGCCTGGTGTTCATGAACATCTACCTGACCACCTACCTGCATTTCGAGAAGTCCAAGATCTATTGGGTCATCGCCGGCGTCAGCCTGTGCATGGCCGCGCTGATGCCGTTCTGGGGCGGGCTGTCGGATCGCATTGGGCGCAAGAAAGCCCTGGCCATCGGCTTTGTCGGTTATGCGGTGCTGGTCATTCCGATGATGGTGTTGATGAACAACAGCAGCCTGTTCATCGCGGTCCTGGCGTTTTTTGTGGCGACGCTGCCGATGCCGGTGATCCAGTCGGTGGGCTACCCGACCTATGCCGAGCAGTTTCCCACTCGGGTTCGTTACACCGGCATGGCCATCAGCATCAATCTGGGCGCCATCCTGGGCGGCGGGATCACGCCTTACATCGTCACAGCACTGATCGGCTCGACCGGCAATTTGCTGATCCCGGGGTTTTTCATGGCCGGCGCGGCGGTCTGTGCGTTGATTGCCCTGACCACCCTGCGTGAAACCTCGCAAGGTGCTTTGCGCCGCTGACAGTGGATGTCCGAATACGTCCTCAAGTGGTCCGGCACGTGCCTGTTGCTCACCTGCCGCACTGCCTAGTATGGCTTGCATCATTCACTGAACTGCACGCCAACAGGACACCTCATGAACCGCAAAGCCCTTATTGTTATTGATGCCCAGCATTCGTTCCGCCATTCAAGCTACTGGTCCGAAAATGACCTGCCGGGTTACCTGGAAAAGCAGCAGGCCCTCATTGATGGGTGTGTTCAACAGGGCATCCCGGTGATACAAGTCTTCCATGTGGAAGACCAGGGGCATTTTTCGCTGGCCTCGGGCAATGTTCGGGCATTGAGCGAATTGTCGATCAACCCTGACCGGGTCATTCACAAGCGCTTTCACAGCGCGTTCGCCGGCACGCCCTTGGCGGCGTGGCTCACGGAAATGGGAGTGACCACAGTGATCATCAGCGGCATTCGCACCGAACAGTGCTGTGAAACCACCACGCGGCAGGCGTCGGACAGTGGCCTGGGTGTGGATTTTGTCAGCGAAGCGACGTTGACCTTCCCGATGACCCACGCGCGCAGCGGCCGGGTCTATACCGCAGCCGAACTACGCGAGCGTACGGAGCTGGTGCTGGAAGGCCGCTTTGCGCGCATCGTCACGGTCGCCCAGGCATTGGAGGATTGACCCCGTGAGCGTGCCGGTGCTGTTTGTGCTGCTGCCCAACGTGCTGATGCTGGACCTGGCCGGTCCCGCCGAAGTGCTGCGCCTGGCCGCTCAGGTCGAGGACTCGACGGCCGTTGAGTTCGACTTGCAGTACGTCAGCCCGGTTGAAACGCTGCAAACGTCCATCGGCTTGCCGCTGACCGGGTTGGCGCCGCTTCCGCCAACCCTGGCGCCGGGCACGCTGGTGGTATTGGTGGGCTCCACGTCGAAGGTCAGCAAGGCGGGTCTGCAGGCATTTGACTCGGCCAGCAGCGTGCTGACCCAGTGGCTGCAAGCGGTGTTCGCGCCGTCCGGCGAGAAACTGGTCTGCGTCTGTGCGGGCGCGTTGAGCGCCGCCCGCGCCGGGCTGCTGGACGGACGCCAATGCACCACGCACCACGCGCTGTGCGCCGCTTTGCAGTCCATGGCGCCCAAGGCTCGAGTACTGGAAAACCGCTTGTACGTCACCGATGGCAACATCAGTTGCAGCGCTGGCGTCACTGCCGGCATCGACCTGATGCTGCATTGGGTTGCCGAGCTGGCCGGGCCGCGACTGGCCTGCGCGGTTGCGCGGGACATGGTGGTGTACATGCGCCGCAGCGGTGCCGATCCACAGCTGTCGGCCTGGATCGCCGGGCGCAATCACCTGCATCCCGCCGTGCATCGGGTGCAGGACGCCGTCGCCGCAGCCCCGTGTGAGCCGTGGACCGTCACGCGTATGGCCAGCCTGGCTTGCACCAGCAGCCGGCACCTGGCGCGACTGTTTCACGAACACGTCGGCATCAGTCCGCTGGATTATCTGCACACCCTGCGTTTAACCGTGGCGCGTGAATTACTGGTTGAGTCGACCCTGGACATCGAAACCGTCGCCGAGCGCGCGGGCTTTGGTTCGGCGCGGCACCTGCGGCGTATCTGGGGCAAATATGAAGCGGGGACGCCTTCAGCTGGGCGTGTCGGTGGCGGTGGTTGACGCTTGATCGGCCTGCGCTTCGAGTTTGGCGCGGTCGGCTTTGCTGATGTATTTATCTTTGCTCTTGGGGGCCAATTTGGCGCTGGCCTTTTTCGCTTTGGCCTTGAAGAGCTGCTGCAGTTTTTTCTGGCGGTTCATGGTGTGCTACTCAGCGGGTAATTGATCGCATGATATCAGTTTGAGGCAGTACGTCAGGCCCCGGCCTTGTGGAGTCAACATATGCTCAGGTTCATCGTTGGCGTTGCCAGTCTGGTGTTGTTATCGGTGCTACCGGCCGCCCACGCCGGCGACGCCTTCTACATCAATCCCGAATCGAACGCTGCCCAGTGGGTAAAACACAACCCGCAGGCGCCCGACGCGGCAACCATCCGTGTGGCCATTGCCCAGGTGCCGAGTGCCCTGTGGCTGACCGGCAGCAGCCAGGGCAGCGATCAACTTGAGCCGCGTGTGCACCGCTACGTATCCGCCGCCGCCACGGCCCGCGCCACACCGATTCTGGTCGCCTACAACCTGCCGCACCGTGACTGCAGCGGCGGCGCCTCTGCAGGCGGCGCGGCCGATGCGGCAGCGTATCGCGCCTGGATCGACCACCTGATCAACGGCGTTGGCCGCAAACCGGCGATCATCATCCTGGAGCCCGACGCCCTGCCGGACATGCAGTGCCTCAGCCAGTCTCAGCGAGACGAGCGCCTGGCGCTGTTCAACTACGCAGTCTCAGGTTTCAAGCAACGCGCGCCCCAGGCGGATGTGTACCTGGACGCCGGTAACGCGCACTGGAAGCCCGCCTCGCAGATGGCCGATACCCTGCATGCGGCCGGAATAAAAAACGCGCGCGGTTTTGCGCTGAACGTCTCCAATTTCTACACGCTCGATCAATCCCGTGACTACGCCGACCGGATCAACGCCAGGCTCTTTGCCAATCACGCCTACACAAAGGCCGTGGTCGTCGACACCAGCCGCAACGGCAACGGCGCCGTCCGTGGCGACTGGTGCAACCCGCCCGCGCGCAAGCTGGGCATGCTGCCGCACGCCGTCACGCCCAACCTGCTGGCGCTGTGGATCAAGCTGCCGGGCAACTCGGACGGCGCCTCTTCGCCCATCGCCGACTGCCATGGTGGGCCGGCGGCCGGCACGTTCAGCGCGCCGTTGGCGCTGCGGTTGATCGAGGGCCAATAAACCCCTCTGCGTGGACCCGGTGCTGTTGGCGAACGCGCAACGGCCCTCGCCACAACGGAACGTCTTGGCATCTGGGTCGCTTTTCAGCGCCGATCTGTGCATTGAATCACCGGGTGTTTTGCCAATAATCAGGCCGGGTATTCAGCGCAAACGGAAGCCATTTGATGAGCACGCATACCCGCACCCAACGCACCACCGTCCCGCAACTGGTCGCGATGAAAGGCCAGCAGAAAATCGTCTCCCTGACGGCATACTCCAGCACCATCGCCAAGCTGATCGACCCGTTGGTCGACTTCATTCTGGTCGGTGATTCCACGGCCATGGTCGGCTATGGCCGGCCTTCAACCTTGAGCATGCAGCTCGAAGAAATCATCGGCCACACTCGCGCAGTGGTCGATAGCACGCGCCTGGCCTGTGTCATCGCCGACATGCCGTTTGGCAGCTACCAGGAATCCCACGCGCAGGCGTTTCGCAACTGCGCCCAGGTGTTGGCGCGCACCGGCTGCGATGCGGTCAAGCTGGAAGCCAACCAGGCCCTGGCCAGCACGGTTGAGTTTCTGGTGGCGCGCGGCATTCCGGTGATGGCCCATGTGGGGCTGATGCCGCAGTTTGTGAATGTGATGGGCGGCTTCAAGGCGCAGGGCCTCACGATTCAAACCGCTGCGGTGATCGCTGAAGATGCGCGTGCCAACCTGGAGGCGGGCGCTTTCAGCCTGCTGCTGGAAGGCGTGGCTGAAGGTGTGGCCCGGCAGATCACCCAGGACGCGAAAATGCCGACGATCGGCATCGGCGCCTCGCCCGCCTGCGACGGCCAGGTGTTGGTCACCGAAGACGTGCTGGGCCTGAGCGGTGAGCACCTGCCACGTTTCGTCAAACAGTACGCGGATGTCGGCGCGGTGATTCGCGATGCCTGCGAGCGCTTTGCCGATGACGTACGCCACGGGCGATTCCCCGAGGCGCGGCATTGCTACGGGCTTTGACGCATCGCCTGGGCCAACAGATTTACGGCCTGGGCGATATCCTTGCCCCAGTCGAGGGTGTAGCTCAGGCGTAGGTGATGCCGCCAGGCGCCTTGCTGACTGAACAGCTCGCCGGGCGCAATGACGATGCGCTCGGCCTGCAGACGTTCGAATACCTTGCGCATGTCGACGGCGGGCGAGGCCTCAAGCCAGAAACTCGCGCCGCCGTGGGGGCGGTGAACCTGCCACTGATCGTGTTCGCTCAGCAGCGCGCCAAGTTGGGTCATGCGCTTGAGCAGCAGCGCCCGCAGCGCTTTCAAATGTGGGTCGATGCGCTTGGACGTGAACAGTTTGGCGATCGCCTTCTGACGGATAGGCGACAGGCGGAACCCGCGCTTGAGAAACTCTCGCTGCAACTGCGAGCCTTGCCCGCGACTCAGTACGTACCCATAGGGCGCTTCCGAGCCGATGACTTTGTCGAAGGTCGAAAACACCAACAGCTTCTGCGGGTCGGCGAAGTCGCGATAGCGCGCCGCTTGCGGCTCGAAATACAACTCGCCGTAGGTGTCGTTTTCGAACAGCCAGATATCTCGCTCTGCCAACCAGCGGCAAATTTGCTGTTTGTCCCGCGCAGGCACCACGCCCCCCTGGGGAATATTCACCGTCGACGACAGCACCGCCAATCGAATCGGCGCGCGCTGCAATAACCCTTCCAGCGCGGCCAGGTCAAACCGCCCGTGCGCATCCAGGTGCAACTCGATTACCCGGATATTCGCCGCCTGCAGCTGACGCAGGATCGCCCACGAACACGGCGACTCCACCAACGCCACCGTGCCGGCGAGGTCCAGCGCGTTGAGCGCTGCGTCCAACACTGCGTGCAAGTCCGAGCCGATAAACACATGGTCGGCCTGCCAGTAACGGTCGGTGGACTGGGTGTAGCGCTCGGCCAGTGCGGCACGCAATTCGGGCTCGCCGAACGGCAGGTACAGCGGCGCCAGCGAGCGCGGGAGTTGGCGGGTGAGTTCACGCTCGAGCATCAGCAGCGGGTTTTCCAGCGACAGCAGCATCGCCGGGGCATCGCTGCTCAGCGCCAGCATCCCGGGCTGGCGGGCCGTGGCAAACACCTGGTCGAGCAGGCTTGATGTGCCTTCAGTCAATAACGGCGCAGGTAGCGATCGGGTGAAGTAGCCGAATTTGGCTTTGGCGTAGATCCGCCCTTGATCTTCAAGCAGCGCGTAGGCGTACTTGGTGGTCGACACCGACACACCCAGGCGCTCGGCCAGTTGGCGCAGAGACGGCAGTTTGCGTTCGCCGTCTGGCGGGCCGGCGTCGATCAACTCGACCAGGTAGCGGTACACCGCCTGATAGGCGAAAGCGCTGTGTTTAGTTCTATGCATGACTATTCGCGCTACTCGACCAGGTTACACGGGGAATACATCGGGGGCTGGTGCCGGTCCAGTATTACTCAAGGCGATGTGATACGGAACTCAACGGCAGCCCCCATGATCAAGCCGTACACCCTTAACATTCCTGACGAGCGCGCGCTCTCCGCTGTGCTTATCGGATTGGCAGAATTGAGCCGAAGCAGGAAATCATGGATGCTGCTGTCGGTTCGTTCACGGGCTGTACGATGCGTTCGGGCCTGATACTTTCATGTCGACCAGGAAAACCACACCATGCAAACCACGCCGCCCGATGGATTACCTGTTTACCGGCTACTGACGGGCAAGGATGACGCCGCGTTTTGTCACCGCGTCTCTGAAGCCCTTGCGCTGGGTTATCAGTTATATGGCTCGCCAGCGGCCACCTTCAACGGCGAGTACGTCGTGGTGGCTCAGGCCATTGTTTGGGGGCCTGGCAAGTAGGCACGTTTGCCCTGTCAGGTCAGCCCCTCGGCGACGTCCTTGGCCAACGCCAAAAACGCTCGCGCCGCCGCCGGCTGATAATCCCCTTTGCGCTGCATCAACACAGCGGTGCGCTGCAACCGCTGCGGCCCCAGCTCAATCGCCACCAACTGCGGATGCGCCCGTGCAATCGCCGCCGGCAACAGTGTCGACAGCGTGGTCCGGCGTACCACCTCAATCAGCGCGCCAATCACATTGGCTTCCATCACCACGCGTGGGCGAATGCTGTGCGTGCTGCAATAGCGGTCAATCTGCTCGCGGGTGGCGAATTCCTTGCCCAGCAAAATCAGTGATTCGCCATTCAACGCCTCCAGCCCAATTACCCGCTCCTCAGCCCGCGGGTGCTGCTTGCCGACGACCAGCGCAAGGGTTTCGACCAGCAGGGGCGTGGCGTCGATGTCGGGCGCGTGGACCTCATCAAACGCAATCCCCACATCCAGTTCGTCCGCCAGCAGGAGGTTTTCCATGTGTTCCTGGGCGACCTCACGCACGTTCAGCGTGATGTTCGGATAGCGGCCGTGAAAGGCCTCCACCAGCGGCCCCACCAGGTAGGTGGTGAACGTCGGCGTGACGGCAATTCGCAGCGTCCCGCGGCTCAGATCGCCCACGTCATGGATCGCGCGCTTGCCTTGCTGCAGTTCCTGCGCCGCCCGCAGCGCATAGCGCAGGTACACCTCACCGGCGTCGGTCAGGCGCGTCTGGCGGCCGGATCGATCAAACAACTGCGCACCGAGGCTCTCCTCCAACTGCCGCACTTGCTGCGACAGCGCCGGCTGCGAGACATGCAGGGCCGCCGCCGCTTTGGTAAAGCCTTGGTGTTCTGCAACGGCCAAGAAGTACTGGATATGGCGTGCCAGCATGTTTGTACTCATAAGATTATCTAATGTTCTGGATCATATATGAGACTTTTACCTTATTGCACGGGCTCCGTAACCTTTGCTCCATCGCATCGCGATTCAAAGGAGTTACCCATGCAAGACATCATCGACGGTTTCCTGAAATTCCAGCGCAGTGCCTTCCCTGAGCGCGCCGGCTTGTTCAAAGACCTGGCCAACCAGCAGAGCCCACGGGCGCTGTTCATCTCCTGCTCCGACAGCCGCCTGGTGCCCGAGCTGGTCACGCAGCGTGAACCGGGCGAGCTGTTTGTCATCCGCAATGCCGGCAATATCGTGCCGTCTTACGGCCCGGAGCCGGGCGGTGTGTCGGCGTCAGTGGAGTACGCCGTTGCGGCCTTGCAGGTCCGCGACATCGTGATCTGCGGGCATTCCGATTGCGGCGCCATGACCGCCATCGCCACCTGCAAATGCCTGGACCACATGCCCGCCGTGGCCAGCTGGCTGCGCTACGCCGACTCCGGCCGGGTGGTCAACGAGGCTCGCCAGCATGTCGACCAGCCCGCCAAAGTCGCCTCCATGGTCCGCGAAAATGTGATCGCGCAATTGGCCAATATCCAGACGCACCCCTCGGTACGCCTGGCACTCGAAGAGAAGCGCGTGACCCTGCATGGCTGGGTCTACGACATCGAAAGCGGCTGTATCCAGGCCTTCGATAGCCGCACCGGCACCTTTGTGCCGCTGGCCGATTACCCCGCCTGAGACACCGAGGTGTCTGCATCGCAGCGGTGCGGCGATCCGACATACCAGCTCGCACAGTTGAGCGTTGGCGCTTTCCCCATCAGCCGTTTTACCCACAGTTTTAACCACGGAGATAACCCCTTGATCCAGTCACAAATCAGCCAGAACACTCGCCTTGCCCTGACCGACGTCATCCTGCTGGCCAAGGCCCGCAAAGACCTGTCGTTCGCCCAGATCGCCGAAGGCACCGGCCTGCACGAAGCCTTTGTCACCGCCGCCTTGCTCGGCCAACATCCACTGCCGGCCGACGCAGCCCAAACCGTTGCCAACACCCTGGGCCTCGACGCGGACGCCGTGCTGCTGCTGCAAACCATCCCCGTGCGCGGCAGCATCGGCAACGGCGTCCCGACCGACCCGACCATCTACCGCTTCTACGAAATGATTCAGGTCTACGGCACCACGCTCAAGGCACTGGTTCACGAGAAGTTTGGCGACGGCATCATCAGCGCGATCAACTTCAAGCTGGACGTCAAAAAAGTCGAAGACCCGGACGGCGGCTCGCGCGCGGTGATCATCCTGGATGGTAAGTACTTGCCGACTAAACCGTTCTGATCACGCTTCACATGGCCCGGCGCTGCGAGGTGACCGGGCCACGGCTGTTGCATAGGTTGGGCCAGTGCACCACGCCTAGGTGTTGAGATAAGGCGCGACGGTGTCTTCAAGCAGCTCCATCAGTTCAGGGTCCATGTAGCGAAAGTCATCCGGAATATCCAGGCAGTAAAGCGGCTTGTGTTCAAGCAACCGCGCGTAGTCTGCCTGCAGGCGATGCAGGTGTTTACGCTCCATGACGAAGATCACATCTGCCCATCGAATATCCGCGGCGCCGATGGTTTTGCGCGCATTCGGGCTGGTGCCCGCCGAGCGCGCATTGAAGCCGGGGCGACGGCGCCAGATGGCCTCTGCGCTAGGGCTACGCCACTGGTTGCGGCTGCACACGAAGAGCAGATTGATTGGGCTATTCATTGCCTGTCCAAACGTCTTGGTTAAGGGTGAATGGGCCGTGCCAGAAACCCAGTAATCAGCGCCACCACTTGCTGCTGGATCACCGCCCGTGGCCGCGCCCCTTCGCCGTCCCGGCAAATCATGCCATCGCCCGGCGAGCTCTCTTCAATCAATGCCATGCCACCCGGCTTGCAGATCGACATAAAGCTGAAGTGCGTGGCGTCGCTGATCTCCACGTACTGCGTGGAGGGTGTTGGCATGCGCTTGACCATGTCGGCGGATTCCAATTCAGGCGACATGTCCTCGGTTGGCACGCCCCCGGCAATCACCAGCGCCGGCACCGGCAGTGCGGCCAGGCTGGCGCGGGTGAAGCCTCGCGACAGGCCAAGGTCCAGTGACACAACGGCGGTGATGCGTTTGTCGCTCAAGTCAGCGGCCAACTGGGCCTTGCCGGCGGGCGTGGCGGCGGGGTTCATCTGCTGGTAGCCGATGCAGCCGCCCAACTTCGGGTGGTCGGCGCAGTCGCGGTTGAACAGGTCGGGGTCGAAGCGTGCCCCGGCGATTTCCATCACGGTCCAGCCGCCGAGGGAGTGGCCCACCGCAGCAATCCGGTTATGTGCGACGGCGCCAAATTGCTGCGGCTGAGCCAAAACCGCGTCGATAGCGCGGCTCAGGTCGGCCGGGCGCAGCCACAGTTGCGCGGCGGCTCGCGGGCTGCGGTCTTTGGTGGTGGTGCCGGGGTGATTGACCGCGGCCACGATATAACCCTCGTGCGCCAAGGCACTGGCCAGCCACACCTGTTTACCCCAATTGCCGCCGTAGCCGTGGGACAGCACCACCAACGGATGCTCGCCGGCAGCCGGTGGCGCGTCGGGCACGGCGAGGGCGCCGATGAACACCGCGTTGTCGGCGATCAGCTCGGGTTGGGCTGTGGTGGTGGCGGGGTACCAGACCACCAGTTCCAGCGGGCGCTGGTGTGTGGTATCGGGCAGCGTGGCGGTCTTGAAACCCACCGGGCTTTCGGCCGCGAAGGCGGGCGTGGACAGGCACAGCAGCAACAGGGCGCGCAGCGCGGTTTTCATTGTTTTTATCGTCCTTGATTTGGGTGGCGCATCATTACCTGAAATGCCCTCGCAATGCATCCCTTACCGGGCCGCCTGCAATGATTGAAACGCGCTTCTACGGCGCTTCGAAACCCTCGTAATCCAGGGAGATCTCATCGTCTTTCGGGTAGCTGACGTACACCACCACCGCGTCGCTGCTGTCGACCAATGCGTAAGGCCATTTACCGTTGGCCTTGCGCATGTGCTCATACAACGGCAGGAAAAAATCCTTGGTCTGACCGCGCGGGTCGTAGGGCGCTTGCACCTGGAAAATCGGGTAATGGCCGCCGTTGCACAGCTGGATGCGTTCGAGCTGGAAGTTGTTCTTCTCCAGCAACGCGCGGGTGGGATGCTGCCAGGTGGCCAGATTAACGTCCTCGCAGTCGTGGACGGTGGTGGTGTAGAGCGTGGTGTCTTTCAGGGCGGGGAGGGCGTAGGCCAGGCTGGGTAAAAGCGAGAGCAGAAGGGGGAGAAGGCGCGGCATGGCGAGGTTCCGAGAAAGATGGGGTTTGGTTGGAGTGCTTTTACCAGAGTTATAGGTGTGAAGCGTTTGCTATCTGGTCGAGGTGTTTTGGCTTCACGGGGGCTGTTGGCTTATGGTGGTATGCGCTGCGAGATAGGCTGCTCTCGACCCAAAGCTGCCCTTTACGGAGGGGCAGCAATCGGTCAATAGCGTAAAAATAAGCTGCCCGTTATTCCTATGCATAGGACAGAATGTGACCTTCCCTTATACGCTTAGGCCTTGCACACCATGGACGACTCTCGTTTCACACCGGGGCAGGTGGCGTCGCGTTCTAGTAATGCTCAGGTGGATAAGGATGTGAAGCAGTGGTTAGTGGGCCTTCCAAACGCTCAGAGACTCGATTTTCTAAAGCAATTATGGCCACTGAACTTTCGGTACTCACTCAGACTAATCCAAGCAGCACAGCTATCGCGGCAGGAAAACGAATACATGTTCAGGCACTGGCTGCGTGTTGGCCATCACAATACAGCGCAGGAACTCATCAAGCGGTTTGAGCCGGTTCTTGGGGAAAGAAAATTCTGGCAGATTGCTTCACAAGAGACGCTTTCACCGACTATGCGCGAATTCATGAACTACTACGGTCTTGGACGCCTGAACTCACAACACGAAGGTAATCAACCTTGAGCCTTCTATAAAGTCTGTTTTCGGCGCACCCGGATATTGCCGCCATTGGCGACCACTGTTCTGCGCTGGGTTGATTCCTCCTCTTGTGCTACGGCAAAAAGCGACCATTAGCAATCGGGGGAAAAGATGAACGAAGAATTTAGCTATGTCTGGCTATTACCGCTGCTTGAGAAACCTTTCGAAATGGCGGTACTCGATTTGCCAGATGCGGTAAGCGCTCTTAGCAAAAAATATACGCTACCTACTGACATTGCGTTGCAGCCGCTGGTGATCACAGCCTTGACGTCACATTCCGAATATTGGTCGGGACTGGCGCTTAAATGGCTGGAGGATGGCTTTCCTGTAGACATTGCGATGACCGCGCTCCTGGCTCACTGCGCCGAGGACAAAACGCTGTCTCAGTCTCACCGTCAGAGAGCACGCAGGCTTGTTGGCCGGTAAAATCATGGGGCTGAATCCTATGTCTGGCCGCAATCGGCCAAAAGCGGACGTCAGAGTCGTGCAAACAAATGTGCTCCCTTTATCGTTCCTGGCAAGTTTTCAGCCGCGAAGAAAAACTATCGAAAGACAGTTTGCTGCCCGTACTTGACTTACGTTTCGTAAGCAATGGCGTAGGTGCTCCCTGAGCGCTTGATATGAGCAAAGCCGAGCGCTCCTAAGTGCATGCCAGCGACCATCAAGTTATCTGAACTGGCCAAATCCAGCAGTCTCGTTCGCGTGGCCGCCGATAGCAGGGGATCTTGGTCGAAGGCAATCGTGACATCGGGGCGCGCAATCTGAATCTGAGGAAAATGAACAATATCGCCCCATATCAGCAAGCTGCGTGCACCGGACTCAAATCGGTAGCCGCAATGCCCGACGGTATGCCCAGGCAATGGCATCGCGCTGATGCCCGGCAAGACATCATCGGTGGCGAACGGGCGCAGATTTTTCCGGTACCGTTCGAACACCCTTCGTGCAAACAGAAAGTTTCCACGCGCACGTTCACTGGCCTTGCCAAGGTGACCATCGTCCTCCCAGAACGCTAGCTCTCGCTGATGCACAACCAACTCAGCATTACCAAAGGCCATGTCTCCCTCTGCGTTTAACAAGCCACCTACGTGGTCGGGGTGCGCGTGAGTCAACAGAACCGTATCTATGTCGGCAGGCTGCACTCCGGCCAGTGCAAGATGCGTCAGCAACTCGCCGCCCCAGTGATTGAATCCACCGGCGCCGGCGTCGATCAGAATCGTTCGGCCACGCCCACGTACCAGATAGCAATTGATATGGATCGACGCAGGCTCCCTGATTCCGGCGGCTAACTGCAGTCGGGCCGCCTCCGAGGGAGCGATGTTGGCGAGAAAATCCAGGTTCGCTCCCAAGTAGCCGTCGCTGATGGCTGTGATCGAAAACTCACCGACTTGCTGGCTGGGGAGCCTCCAGTTAGGTATTTCTGCCTTATTCATGACTGTAGCTGCTCCGTCATGGCGCGATAGACATTAAGCCCCTGCAGATCGTTGGCTTTGGCCTGAGTGCAATCCAGTTTGGCCAGCCAACGGTGTGCAGGAGACTTGTCCAACGCAAAGGCGTGCAGTGCTACAGGTGTAAGGCCTAGTTCAATCAGTACGTGAGGGCCTTGTTCACTGATCAACAGGAACTCGTCCGCGCCCACGGCAACTGCACGGCCTTCTGCGGCATAGAGGTTGCGTTTCCAATCAGTGATGTGAGAATGCCAGCGAGAAAAATTGCCACCTCCCTTTACGCGGTATTCGTCGCTCTGCAATACAGCGAGCGTCTCAACGGAATGCAAGGCCAAGTAGGCCGGGCAATTGCCGCTCAAGGCTTTGAAACGCTGTGAAGAGCTGAAACCGCTCACCGAAATCAGCGCGGGCAGTTTTTCCAGGGTGTAAAACTCATTCCACTCGGCTTCGCTGTCAGGTTCAGCGTAGTTGCATTCGACTGTGTAAATCATAAAGTCACCACATAGATTGATGTTTCATCATGCTAGTGGTGTGGTAATACCTGATAAAACGAATTTTCGGCACCCATCAGTGACTTAACATCAAGTTGGTTATCTTGACTCAAGGAAAGGACCATGCGTCGAAAGCTACCCAGTAACGCTGCGCTGATTGCCTTTGAGACAGCAGCCCGTCATGGCAGCTTTGCCCGCGCCGCCAATGAGTTGGCGTTAACCGAGGGCGCAATCAGTCGGCAAATAGGTCGCTTGGAAGTCTTTCTGGGAGTCACCCTTTTCGAGCGCGTGGGCAACCGCGTGCGACTCTTGCCTAACGGTGAGCGATACGCGGTGCAAGTTCGCGAACTGCTCGATCGTCTAGACAGGGACAGCCAGTATTTGATGGGCCAGCCCGAGAACGGTGCAAGTCTGGATATCGCCGTCAGCCCGACCTTTGCCTTGCGCTGGCTCATCCCTCGTTTATCTGGCTTTAGCCAGCAACACCCGAATATCTGCGTACACCTCTCGGAACGCATGGAGCCGTTCGTACTTGCTGGTAGTGGTGTTGATGCAGCCATCCATTTTGAGCACCCGGCCTGGACAGGCATGCATACGCATCGCTTGTTGAACGAAGTGTTAATTCCGGTTTGTCATCCTGTCCTACTGAAGCAGGGAAAGCAGGCAACGGCGCTGGATTCACTGCCGCGATTACACCGACGACAGAACCCGGATGCGTGGCAGCGCTATGCCCAGGAAACCGGAATTGTCCTAAGTAACCCAGCGATGGGCGCACGCTACGACTTGCATGCGATGTTGATTGAGGCAGCACTGGCTGGCCTGGGTGTGGCACTCGTACCGCGGATGTACGTGGAGGCGGAGTTGGCGCAGGGCCGGCTGGTTGCCCCATGGCCGCAGAAGGAGAATGTCGCCAAGACGTTTTGCCTCGTGTTACCTGAACCCCTTGAGCTGAGTCGCCCGCCCATCCAGGCATTTGCGCATTGGCTGTTGGAGGAGGCGCAGTGAACCGCCCTGATTTTGTAGATTGAGTGACGGCTTCTGGCCGATTGCTGTCTATCGCGAACGGCTGAAAACGACTCAGAGAAGAATAGGAGAAGAATAGGGTCAGACCACTATTATAAAAGGTGGTCTGACCCCGTTTTTACAAGAAATACTCTGTTGTTTTGGTCGATTCAGATGGAAGGCACATGCTCTACCCGATGAAGAGAACAATAGGGTCAGACCACTATTATAAAACGTGGTCTGACCCCGTTTTTACTCTGTTTTAAACCGCAGGTTTTGAGCTGCTCGGCGGGTGTTTTCACACAGCCTGGTTCATTAGCGGTCAGCCAACGTGTCTCAAAAGGGATCGAGCCGTGCGTCGATGCCAGCCTGCTTGGCCAGCGCGATCAGGTTTTCGACGCAGTCTTGCTCAATGATGCAACCCACATAATCGGCGCCGCCTGTATCCACATGCAGAAAGCGCTTCCCGAACCCGGTCAGCCATTGATCGAAATCGATCAGCACTTGCATCAGTGATGGCGTCTCTTCCAGCTTGTAGGCATAAACCTGGTCAATACCGCTGGCTTCAACCAGTTTCGGTGCCAGGTACTTAAAATCATCGAAGCCGTGTACGTCCACGGCCATGAGAACCAGATTATTGAGTAACTGGCCTTTCTCAGCGTCCAAAAGACCACTGACCAACGCGGTGGCCGGGTCTTCACCCAGGTTGTAATAGCGCGACACCCTTCTCACGAGACGCGCACGTTCCTTGTCAGGCAGCTGCGCCAACAGGGCCTGGGTGAACGTTTTCAGTTGCGCACCGAATGGATAAAGCTCACGCATAATCGCGGCATCGCTCAACCGTGGTTCATCGGGTGGGGGTTGTATGAAGCGATCGCCGAACAATCGACTGAACAAGCCCATCGCCGTTTATTCTCCTTGCTGGGGGAAGCCTCTGGCGCGAAGCTTACCCCAGCGGTTCGATGACGGCGAATAGGGTCAGGGCTGATATCTACCAGTCTATAAAAATCGGGGTCAACCCCTATCAAGACGTGCGCCGGCCTTCCAGGCTGGAAAACACATACATACCCACCAGCATCGCCACTACGAAGATGAGAATTTGCCAGTGCCCGGTAAACAGAATGGCGACCGCTGGCCCAGGGCAGATACCCGCCATTCCCCAGCCAATACCGAACACCACGCTGCCCCCTATCAAGCGCACGTCCAACTCCCGGTTAACAGGTAACTGCATGGGCGCCGCGAGTAAGGACAGCTTGTTCTTGCGTGCCCAACTCATAGGGATAACCGCCACGGCGATGGCCCCGACCATCACCAAGGCGAGTGACGGGTCCCAGGCCCCGGCCACATCGAGAAACGCCAACACCTTGGCGGGGTTGGCCATGCCGCCCAAGAGCAGGCCCAGGCCAAAGATCAGCCCGGCGAGAAATGCGGTCAACTTGAGCATCAGCTTCAAACTCCCAGCACATGGCGGATGAGGTACACCGTTGCAAAGCCGGCGGCCATAAAGCACACAGTCGCCACCAGGGAGCGGGGTGACAATCGAGAGATCCCACACACGCCGTGACCACTGGTACAGCCGGAGCCGTACCGGGTTCCCAAGCCGACGAGCAGGCCCGCCATCACCAAGGCCGGCCACTGTGCCGTGATCTCGATCTGTGGCAACACGCTAAACAGCCCCCACAGCAATGGCGCAATCACCAGGCCAAGAAGAAACAACGCTTTCTCGCTCCAGCCCTCACTGCCAAACCGCATCACGCTTCCCAGCAAGCCGCTGATACCTGCGACTCGGCCATTGGCGAGAACAAACACGCTGACGGACAGCCCGATCAAGGCGCCTGCGCCTAATGAAGTCCAAGGCGTGAAGTTGATCCAATCAATGCTCATTTTGCATTTCCTGCACAGGAGGGTGAGTGAGGGCTGTTGATCAGCGAAGCATCATAACCATCCGTGCGGGTCTGGGTCTGCGCAAATCAGGTTTTGCTGCCGCCCCCATGAAATGGGTGAAGCGCTGCTCCCAGTCCCTCCGTGAACATAATGGGCATTGCCCTGTGCGCCGCCACCGGCATGGACGCACTGCCCACGCCGTAGAACCCTAAGTATCGACCGCGGCCACGCCGATGCTGGAGAGAACGCCCCGCCTTCGGTTGAAGTGCGGGGTATTTGGTTTTGCTCACAGATAGGGTTGAAGTGGCTCACTGGCTTGGCCGGAAGTGGTGTGTCATAGCGGCTACTGTCGCCCATAAGTAGCCCTTCGACGCGACTACAAAACCAGCCGCGGTTTACTCACAACGCAGAGGCGGCCAACCCCAGCTTCAACAGTTCCTTGCGTAGCAGCGCGGGCTCAAGCACCGCCATTGCGGCCTGCCATTCGATTGGCAGCAAATGGCTCAACTTTTGTTGGCTGACCAAGGGCTCAGCCAGAAAGTAGCTTTTGCACTCGCGGATGCTGATGACGTTCAACAGCCAGTCTTCACCCTGCGCCGCCAGCCAGTCACCGATCGCTGCACGATGCGTTCGGATGAGCGCACTGGCATCCCATACCGCCAGCTGCGCGAAAACCTGCGGCAGGTTGCTCTCGGCTTTCAGCCGCTTCACATCAACCGCCAACGCGCCAATCAGGTCTGACTCGACAGTGGCTTGGCACTCGGAGAAATACCGCTCGGGCCAGTCGGCCTCCAGTTTCGCCCGCCCTGCGAGGACTTCATACGCCCGGATATCCGCTTGGGTGGTCAACTGCCCGGTGAAATTCAGGGTATTGTCCAAAATGGCCGTGGCCAGCAGCGCAGCACTTTTTTCGCTGATCAGCGGCAACAGCTCTGCCGCTTCCCAACGCTGAAAAATCAGCGTTGCTGCTGCGCCGATCGGCAGGATGTCTGCCGCAGGTCCGAGCTTCTGCGCCCAATAGTTTTCAAAGCCTGGGTGATGGTCAATGACTTCCACCACCTGTTCAAGCACCACCAGCGGGTCGAAATGGTGGTAGTCGGAGACATCCACCAACACGTACTCATCACCCGCTCCCGGCCGATAATCGTCCAGAGATGATTGCCATCCGAGCACGGTCCTGCAGATGCTGACATTGAGCGGGGCGCTACTGACGGCCCGAGCATCAACGCCCTGGTGATTCAACAGCTCGGCGTACGCAATGCAACAGGCATACGCGTCGATGTCCAGGTACGCCGAGCCTGAGGTCACCACCCTCATGACACGTGGGTCACAGTGTGAGCTGCCGGGACAGTCGAAGACAGCTTCAGCGCTTGGGCGATACCCTCCAGAATCCGCTCATAGGCGAATTGACACTGTGCTTCGTCGATGGAAATGCGCACCGTGGCCCCGGCGATCCGGTCGGGATATCCCAGTTGTGTAACCGTGTTGGACAGGCTCAGTTTCTTGTCCGAGCATGCCGACCCACCGGTGATGTAGATCGACTGCGTGTTCAAGGCCCACTGCAGTTTTTTTGTATTGACTCCTGGCAATGCTACAAAACTCACACAAGGCACACGCGGTGCTTGCTGACCGATCACGACCACTTCGCCCAGCATCGCTTGCAGCGTACGTTCAAATGTCTCCCGGCTCTGTTGTACCGCGACTTTGCCGGTGCCGTAGGTGTGCTGTTTCTCCTGCAACGCGGTTTCAATCGAAAGAATGCCCGGATAGTTCTGAGTACCGCCGCGCAACCCACCTTCCTGGCCGCCGCCAACAATCAATGGCGACAACCCGTAGCGGCTTCTGGCGTACAGAAAACCGGCGCCGGGCAACGCCCCGAACTTGTGTCCTGACGCAATGGCGAAATCAACGCCGGATGCGTGCAGATCCACAGGGATTTTGCCGATGGCCTGGGTCATGTCCGAAAACAGCCAACCACCTCCAGCCTTCACTTGTCGGGCGATGTCTTCGATCGATTGAATCACGCCGGTTTCGTTATGCACGGCCATAACGCAAACCAGGGTCGGACGACCTGCATGGGCACGCAGCAGCTGCTCCAATTGGTCGGTGTCGAGCAGTCCGTTCATTTGATGCCCGATCGCTATGGCTTGCAGGCCTTCCAGGCCGTAGCGGTTTATGTTCTGCAGGGTGCAGGCGTGTTCGATCGCTGAGTACAACACCAAGGGTTGCTCATGCTTGTAGCGTTCGAAAAAACCATGAAACACCTGGGCACAGCCCTCACTGGAGCCGCTGTTGAAAATCAGGCAGTCGGCGTCCACGTTCAAAAGGCTGGCGATGCTGCCACGCGCCCGTTCGACGCGTTCGAGCAACGCAACGCCCAGGGCATGATTGGCATTGGGGTTGGCGCATTGGCGGGTCGAAAACAGCGCCTGAAGCATGTTGCTCACACCCATTGAAACTGGAGCCGACCCACAGACGTCGGCATAAACTGCATCCACAGCAATATCCATATCAAACACTTCCAGGTTTCTTTTTTATGTCATTCAGGATGCTGCTCGCAGGTGCGAACAGAGACTCACAGGTCAAATAAGCACGCGCAGCATGAGCTGGAGCGAGCACAGCAAAACGAAAGCATTCAGCGCCTGTTTCAGGTGCCGCGAGTCCAGCCGATGAGAAAGCATGGCTCCGAGCAAACCACCCACCAATATCCCCAGTACCAACTCACCGGTGTAGCCGAGAAAATCCATGGTTGAACCCACTCTGCCGAATAACGCCCCACTTGCGCCGATGATACCGATCAGCGCCGAGGTCGAAATGGCCTGCTTTATCTGCAGACCAAACAAGCTGATCAGCACAGGCAAGTAGATGAACCCGCCACCCTGTCCAACCAGCCCGCACAATACGCCCAGCACCAGCCCTATCAGTGGCAACGACAGCGATTGATGGTTGCACAACAGGGCCACCGGTTTACGGAACAGGTACGTGACCAACAACGACATCAACCCCAGCAGGCCGAAGACGAACAGGATGAAGTTTTCGCTGAAGGCATCAGCATTCAGCGAGGCAAAAAAGTTGGCGACAGCCATCGGTACGGCAAAGCTTCTGATCACTCGCCAATCGGGCTGAAACTTGATGCGGTGCAGCGCGAACGACACGAGGGACGAAAAGAAGCCCTGTGCGGAAGACAGCCCCGTCACGACTTCAATCGGCAGTTTCTGACCGGACAACATCGGGTAAATCAGCACCAACAGGGGCGTCACGATGATGCCCCCGCCGATACCGAACAGACCTGACATGAAACCCGCCATCACGCCCACACCGACCATCACCGGGTAGATTGTCATGGCTACCATCTCAGCAGACCTTGATCTTGCCGGTCCCTTCCTTCATCCGACCGATAACAATCAGATCAGGGCAAAGCGCCTGCCACGCTCGACGGTTCGTTTCAAACCCTTCGGCACTCACCGTGAACAGCAAACCGCCATTCGTTTGCGGGTCATGCAACAGAAACTTTCTAGCCAAGGGAAGATCAGCCAGGTACTCCACGTTCTGCGCGTACTTTTTTAGGTTAGAAAAAATACCGCTGTCAGCCGACGTCACCGCCACTGCCAATGACTCTGTTCCGTCATAAAAAACCAGACCGCTTGTATCGAGGTCAACATCCAGTTGCCCCAGCCCGACCATCTCACTGATATGGCCGATCAGGCCGAACCCGGTGATATCAGTCAAACTGCTGACTTCAGGGCTTTCGCTCAGCGTGCGGCCAAACGCGTTGTCGCCGGTGATCTGGGCAAGCGTCGACGCGGCAATATCCGCTTGCTCAATCACGCCGGTCTTCAGGGCATTGGCGAGGATGCCGACACCAATCGGACGCGTCATGACCAGCAAATCACCGGCCCTGGCGGTGTTATTTTTCTTCAGCCGGTGCTTTTCCACCTCACCAATGATCGAGAAACCGTACAAGGGCTGGCTGTTCTTGATCGTGTGGCCACCGACGATGCTCACATTGAACTTGTTCATCACCGACTGGGCGCCCAGGATCATCTGCGTTACCTGCTCGGCCGAAACCAGTTCCGGGTCGAACGCCATGATCGAGTTGGCAATCAGCGGACTCCCGCCTGAAGCAAAGATATCGCTCACAGCATTGCTGGCTGCCAATTGGCCGAAGACATAAGGATCGTTGACTATCGGGGAGAAAAAATCGGTGGTGAATAAAAGGTATTTTTCACCTGCGTCATAGACGGCGCAATCGTCAGAAGACTCAAAGCCCAATACCACTTTGTCATCCGACACCGTATTGGCTGCTGCAGTTTGCGACAGAATCTTGGTTAACACGCTGGATGGGATCTTGCACCCGCACCCACCGCTCTCAGATTTATCCATAATCTGACAAAACATCGACATCGGCTTTCCTTAAAATCCATTTTCCATAATTAAAACAGCGGCTTAGCGTGCTAGAACTGGCTGTTATGTCCTATTTCCGCCGACAAAAATCGCATGGTTTCATTGCAGAAATATGACGCCATGGCGGCAATTTGAAGTCATGCGGATGTCAGCGCGCAGTGGCGTATGAACCATTGCCTCACGGCTGCGCAGCGCTGTGCGGCCATTTTGCTGGCCGGGAGTTTTATGAGTGAGGCGAGCGCGACCCGACGTTCACCCTTGCTATTGCCCAGCGCAGCCCCATAACTATCCCGGTACTCATTCAGCACAAGGGCAGACCATGACCAACCAAACCGAAACCGCGATCCTCGCCGGCGGCTGCTTCTGGGGCATGCAGGACCTGTTGCGGCGCTACCCCGGCGTACTCAGCACGCGAGTCGGCTACACCGGCGGCGATGTGCCGAATGCCACTTATCGCAACCACGGCAATCATGCTGAAGCGATTGAGATCGTGTTTGATCCTGCGGTGATCACGTACCGGCAGATTCTCGAGTTCTTTTTCCAGATCCACGACCCCAGCACGCCTAACCGCCAGGGCAATGACCTTGGGCCAAGCTATCGTTCAGCGATTTATTACCTGAGCGAACAGCAACGCGACATCGCCGAAGACACTGCTGCCGACGTGGATGCCTCCAAGTTGTGGCCAGGCCGTGTGGTGACTGAGATAGAACCCGCAGGGCCGTTTTGGGAAGCGGAGCCAGAGCATCAGGATTATCTGGAGCGCATACCCAATGGCTATACCTGCCACTTCATCCGGCCGAACTGGAAGTTGCCCAAGCGCGCCTGAGCCTGAGGTGCGCTTAAAAAAACAAGGTAGACCACGCTTCGGGAAACCGTATAAACGTGGTCTTACTCCTGCGCCTATATAGAGTGCAACGTCATGCCCATCACACGCGATCAAAACGCCCCAGTGAAGTTAGTCCTCGCTCAACCCAGCGACCTGGACGATTTGGTTGCCATTCGAATCGAGGCGATGCGCGACAGTCTGGAGCGTGTCGGGCGGTTTGATCCGGTGCGGGCGCGTGAGCGCTTTGTCAGCGGCTTCGAACCCCACAACACCCGTTACATCGAGGTCGCTGGAGACCGGGTCGGCTTTGTCGTGGTCAAGCACGACCCCGATCAACTCGTGCTCGACCACCTGTACGTGAGGCCGAGTGCGCAAGGGGCAGGGGTAGGTGCTGCGGTGCTTACTCTGATTTTCAAAGAAGCGGACGCGGCTGCACTGCCGATCAAAGTGGGTGCTCTCAAAGAAAGCGCCTCGAACCGGTTTTATACCCGCCATGGTTTCCAATTCGTCGAAAGCAGTGAATTCGACAATTATTACGTCCGTCAGCACCTTACGGCGCGCGGCGTAACTGGCCCATAGTGTGTATGGATGGCACGAGGGGCTGTGCATCGCAAAATCGTCATCGAGGCCGGCTTACGCTAACCCCTTGATATCCGAACAAGGAACGCTTCGATGATTCGTCACGCCTCACCCGCAGACGCCAGGGCGATTGCCCAGGTGCACATCAGCAGTTGGCAGGACGCCTATCGCGAGCTGATGCCCGCCGACTACTTGGGTGCGTTGAGCTCGACGTTGGCCAGGCGCGAGTCATTTTGGATGGCCTCGATTGAGTCGGGCGAATCAAAAGTCTGGGTGGCGCAGGTGAACAAGCAGGTAGTCGGCTGGGTATCCGTCGGCGCCAGCCGTGATGAGGATGCTGCTGCGCAGAACGTAGGTGAAGTGATGGCCATCTACGTGGTCGCGGAGCACTGGCACACGGGCGTCGGGCTGGCGTTGTGGAACGCGGGCTTACAGTATTTGGCTGAGCAGGGGTTTGAACAGGTAACGCTGTGGGTGTTGGCCCGTAATGAAAGGGCTGTCCGGTTTTATCGCCGGGCAGGCTGTGTTGAGGAGGCGGGCAGTGAGCGCACGCTTGAAAGGGGCGGTGTGCAGCTGGTCGAGGTGAGGTATCGGTTGCCGTGTATTCGGTTGCGTTAGACAGAACAGGCGGCAGGCCACGCCTTTAAAGGTGGCCTGTTCCCCACTACCCATCAGTTAAGCGCCGATCCCCCTGTGGGAGCGGGCTTGCCCGCGAAAGCGGTGGGTCAGTCGACTGCAATGTTTGCCAGCCCGACATGTTCGCGAGTAAGCCCGGTTGTTTATTCGGGCCATACAGTTGAAAGCTTAGCTACCCGCTACAGCAGCCTCCCGCTCCATCAGCCTGTCCATCAACAAAACCCCCAACTCACTCAACTGGTGAATCGCCAGCGCCACGTCGCGCTGTTTCCCGGTCAGGTCCTCCGACAGGTCAAGCAGCAAGGCGGTCACTGAGGAGAAGGTTTCGTAGCTGTTGGTGATCAGGGTTTCGTTGCTGGCGTCGGCGGCAACGCAGAACAAGCCTGGCGGCGATGGTGAGTCAGTTTCTGGATTGAGATAGCGATCAATCTCGCGATGCGCCGCCTGGTTCAGCTTCAGGTCCGGCTCGTTCGGAGGGTTGGGTGTGACTTTGAACATGTGTGTTGTACCTGATTAGGGCCAACACCTCTTCGCTACTAAACGATGGGGTGGCAGCTGTGCGCAGGTTAGTAGACCGGGGAAACACACAAAGCCGGCGCGCCCGAGGGCGCCCTGCACACAGCCACCATCAAGCACAGACAAGAACATCTGACAGATGAGGCTCATGCACTTTATGTTATCGCTCGGGCTACTAAACCCGATCACTGAGTGTTCAGCGACCGAGCAACCTTAGAGACGCCCACCCAAGCGCACAAGCCGGCGGATTCTGACGCAAGCGTAGGCAACGGAGCAAGGCGCTGTCGCCTCGGACTTTGCTGTTTCAGGGCTTGGTGTAGGACATGTACTCATTCTGCAAAACAATATGGTCGGCCACGTACTTCGCGTCGTGCCAAACCCCGTAGATAAACGACGACGCGCGGTTCACCAGATTCGGCAGGCCGAGGAAGTAAATCCCGCTCTGCGCCGAGATCCCGCGCTTGTGAAACGGCTCGCCTTTTTCGTCAAACGCATCGACCTTCAACCAGCTGAAATCGAATTTAAAACCAGTTGCCCAAAGGATAGTGGTCACGCCGGCCTCGGCCAGGTCCAGGCTGAGGATCGGGTTAACCAGGCACTGCGGGTCGGGCAGCAATTTCCAGGCGTCGGGCTCCAATGGGAACGGCAACCCGTTGGCCTCGATGTAGGCGTCGGCGTCGCGCAGTACATCAAAGTAGGCGCGGTCACCTTCGGCCACGTTGTCGGCCAGGCCCGGTTCGAAAGTCATGACGCCCTCGTTCCACTCGCGCGTGACGCCGACCAGGTGGATGCCCTGGTGGGCCAGGCGGCGGAAGTCCACGGTCTTACCGCCCTCGTAGCCGCTGACGGCAAAGGCCACGTGCTTTTTCTTCGGCTGAATTTTGACTTCGTCCCACAGGCCCAGCGCGCCGAGCCACCAGCAGTAGTCGCGGCCGCGGTACGCGCGGGGCGGGCGGTAGTGTTCGCCCACCGAGAGGTACACGGTTTTGCCGGCCTTTTGCAGCTCTTCGGCGATTTGTGAGCCGGAGGCGCCGGCGCCGACCACCAGCACGGCGCCTTCGGGCAATTGCGCAGGGTTTTTGTAGGTGGAGGAGTGCAGTTGGTGCACGGGCGCGGTGGTCGGGACGATGGTGGGGATCGATGGGCGCTGGAACGGGCCGGTGGCAGCCACCACATTGGCGGCTTCGATGATGCCCGCGGAGGTGGTGACTTTGAAGCCGGGGCGGCCCACATGGCGTTCCACGCGCTGGACTTCCACGCCGGTGCGCACGGGGGCCTGTAACTTCTCGACGTAGGCTTCGAAGTAGTCGGCCATGCGCTCTTTCGGCGGGAAGGCTTCGGGGGAAATGCCCTCGAATTTCAGCCCGGGAAAGCGGTCGTGCCAGGCCGGGCCGTTGGCGACCAGCGAGTCCCAGCGCTCCGAGCGCCAGCGTTCGGCGATGCGGCTGCGCTCCAGCACGAGGTGCGGCACACCCATCAGGGAAAGGTGCTCGCTCATGGCGACGCCGGCCTGGCCTGCGCCCACTACCAGGGTGTTGATTGTTTCCACTGACATGTGCGTTTCCTAAAAGTGAACGACCTCGGTCGGTTTGGGCGACGCGCAAGCATCGACAGCCTCAGTGTGATCACGCAGTGAAAGGAGCGAAATTATGCTTTTTGAAGGCAGAGGTTAGGAAAATCCAAACCCCATGGGGCAATCACCAGCAGCGTCATTCTCGATGCATCACTGATGCACCCTGAATACACGCTTTTTCAGCCTGATTTTTTCGACGGGTAGCTGCGTCAGCCAGTTTGCGATGCAGGTGCACGGGTAATCAGATGCACTGCGGTGACCCCTTCGCCGCCGCGCTAAAGCTCGACAGCGCCCACAGTTGATCTGCGGTGAGGCGGTTCATTGGGTTTTCAGCAACGTGGCCACCGCCGTAAGCGCCAGCTCATAACCCAACGCCCCAAGCCCTGCGATAACGCCGGTAGCCGCCTTGGACACGTAAGAGTGATGCCGAAAACTCTCGCGCTTCCAGATGTTGCTCATGTGCGCTTCGATGATCGGGCCGTCGAAGGCCAGCAGCGCGTCGAGGATCGGTACCGAGCTGTAGGTGAGCCCGGCGGCGTTGATCACGATGGCGTCGGCGTTCAGTCGCGCTTCCTGTATCCAGTCCACCAGCACGCCTTCATGGTTGCTCTGACGAAAGTCCAGGGTCAGGCCCAGCTCAGCGGCGTGGCGTTGGCAGCGTGCTTCGATACTGGCGAAGCTTTCGCTGCCGTAGGTGCCGTTTTTGTCCAGCCCGTACAGGTTGGCGTTAGGGCCATTGAGAAAAAACACGCGGTGGTGCATGGCTTGCGCTCCAGGTTATTGCGCGACGGTCAGCACGACTTTGCCGACGTTGGCGTTGGCCTCCAGCAGGCGATGGGCCTCGGCGGCGTGCAGCAGTGGCAGCTGCGTGTGGATCTGCGGGCGCACCAGGCCGGAGGCGAGCCAGGGTAAAAAACGCGAGCGGATGCACACCGCCAAACGGGCTTTTTCGGCGTGGCTTTTAGGGCGCAGAGTGGAAGAGGTGAGGCTGAGGTTTTTGCGCATCAAGGCCTGTAAATCCAACTCGATTTTCGCGCCTTGCAGGAATGACAGACTCACATGCCGCCCGCCCATCGCCATGGCGGCGAGGTTGCGCGCGACATAAGGGCCGCCGACGTTATCCAGCACCACGTCCACGCCGCGCCCTTCGGTGCAGTCGTTCACTACCTCGACGAAATCTTCAACATGGCGATCCACCGCGCGCCACACGCCAAGCGCTTGCAGCATCGCGACTTTCTGCGCGCCGCCGGCGGTGGCAATCACCCGCGCTCCGGCGGCGTGCGCGCACTGCACGGCAAAGCTGCCGACGCCACTGGCGGCGCCGTGGATCAGCACGCTGTCGCCGCTGCGCAGGCGGCCCAGTTCAAACAGGTTGTGCCACACGGTGAACGCCGCTTCCGGCACGCCAGCGGCATCCTGAAGTGACAACCCCGCCGGCACCGGCAAGCAGTGCGCCGCCTGTGCCACGCAGTACTCGGCGTAGCCGCCGCCGTTGAGCAGCGCCATCACGCGGTCGCCAGGGGCAAACTCGTCTACGCCAGGGCCTGTCGCGACCACAATGCCCGCCGCTTCCAGGCCGAGCACGTCGGTGACGCCAGGCGGAATCGGTGCGCCGCTGCGTTGCATCAGGTCCGGGCGATTGACGCCTGCGGCGGCCACGCGAATCAACACCTCGCCGGCTTCGGGCGTTGGCACCGGGCGCTCCACGCCGTGCAGCACCTCCGGCCCGCCCGGCTCACGGGCAATCACCGCCTTCATACGGCCCAGTCATCCGGCACAACGGCGATCACGTCGATTTCCATCAGCCATTCCGGCTGGCCCAGGCCGGAAATCACCAGCCCGGTGGAGATCGGGAACACGCCTTTGAGCCACTTGCCCACCTCTTGATACACCGGCTCGCGGTAACGCGGGTCGATCAAGTACGTGGTGGTCTTGACGATGTGCGACAGGTCGGAGCCGGCCTCTTCAAGCAGTTGCTTGACGTTTTTCATCGCCTGCTCGGCTTGCGCGCGCGGGTCGCCAAGGCCGACCAGGTTGCCGTCAAAATCGGTGCCGATCTGGCCGCGCACATAGATGGTGTTGCCGGCGCGAACGGCCTGGCACAAGTCGTTGTCCAGCGCCTGGTTGGGGTAGGTCTGTTTGGTGTTGAACATGCGGATGCGGGTGTGGGTCGGCATGGAGGGCAACTCATCGGAAGCGGGATACAACAAGCTTCACATCGCCCTCGAACTCGCGAAACCAGCATTTGCGCGCGGTAGTGCTTAGGAAAAACCGAAGCCCGTGCAGGTCATCGGTTCGCGCCTGACCCGGCACGAACCCTGCAACACCCCGCGTACAGTCATTGTTGAGGGGCAGGCGTAATGCTCAGTCGTATTACTCAGCGTCAACTGGAGTATTTCGTGGCGTCAGGAGAGGCGGGCAGCATCAGTGCTGCGGCTGAGCGCATTCATGTGTCGTCGCCGTCGATCTCGGCCGCCATCACCCATATGGAAGCCGAGCTGGGCATCCAGCTGTTTATCCGCCATCACGCCCAAGGCATTTCGCTCACGGCGGTGGGGCGCCAGGTGATGCAGGAAGCCAAGCTGATTCTGGAGCAGATGACCAACCTCTACACCATCGCCTCGGAGTCGTTGAACACTGTGCGCGGGCCTTTGCGGGTGGGTTGCCTGGAGTCGCTGGCGCCGATGATCACCCCCGAACTGGTGTTTGGTTTTGGCCGCGCCTTCCCCGGCGTGCGGCTGACCCAGGCCGAAGGCAACCACGAGGAATTGCTGGAAAAACTGCGCAGCGGCGAGCTGGATATCGCCCTGACCTACGACCTGGTGACCAGCCCCGACATCGACTTCCAAGCCCTGGCGCACCTGCCGCCGTACGTGATGGTCGGCGAGTATCACCCGCTGGCGAGCTTGCCGGCGGTGAGCATGCAAGACCTTGAAGCGTATCCGGTGGTGCTGCTCGACACGCCCTGGAGCCGCGACTATTTCCTCAGCCTGTTCATGCAGGCGGGCACCACGCCCAACATCATCATGCGCTCCACCAACCTTGAAACGGTGCGCGCGATGGTCGGCAATGGCATTGGCTATTCCTTCGCGAATGCGCGGCCCAAATCCAATGTGTCCCAGGATGGCAAACGCGTGATTCGCCTGCGCCTGGCCGGCTCGCACCGGCCGATGCGGCTGGGCTACGCCACGGCGAGCAACACCCAGCTGTCGCGTGTGGTGTCGGCGTTCGCCGAGCGCTGCCGGATGTTTGTGTCCGACCAGTACATCCCCGGTATGGCGCCGCCGAGCTTTTTTGACCCGCATGCGGTGCGGGTCTTGAGTGGTGTGAGCTGAGATTGCACCAAAAGGTGGCGCGGGCTGCGCCACTTGCTCGGCGGTGCACTCTTTTGGCCGGAGCAAACAATCCCGGAAACATTAGAGGACCCATGTGGGAGCGGGCTTGCTCGCGAAGGCGGTATGTCAGCTACACATGGGTTGACTGACACACCGCATTCGCGAGCAAGCCCGCTCCCACATTTGATCTTCATTGTTTCTCCTAGCCGGTTATCACTGCATAGGTTCTGCCTACCCAGTGGGCCGGGTTTTACGAATTGACCCTGCACCCCCGTCCCCACGACTCTCATCCCATCGATGCAGATCAATTTCTTTTCAGCAAGGCACCGCGACGATGACATTCGACTGGCACTACATGTTTGGTTTGCTCGCCGATCCCGAGTTCTGGCGGGCGACGTGGACGGTAATCAAGCTCAGCACCCTGACCTGGGTCCTGAGTATTGCCCTGGGCTTTCTGCTGGCGCTGGCCAAACAATCCAAACATGGGCTGCTCAGCGTCCCGGCCCGAGGCTATATCTGGTTGTTCCGCAGCCTGCCGCTGCTGGTGCTGCTGATCTTTATCTACAACCTGCCCCAGGCGCTGCCCGGCACCTCGGCCGTGCTGGCCGACCCGTTCTGGTCCGGCCTGCTGGCGTTGGTGATCTGCGAGACGGCGTACGTGGCCGAAATCCACCGTGGTGGTTTGCTCTCGATTCCCAAAGGGCAGGGCGAAGCGGCGCGGGCGTTGGGCTTGAAGTTCTTTGGCACCCAGTGGCGCGTGGTGATTCCCCAGGCGTTGCGCGTGGCCCTGCCGTCGCTGGCCAACGAGTACATCTCCATCGTCAAGCTCACCTCGCTGGTGTCGGTGATCTCGCTGACCGAGATTTTGATGGTCGGCCAGCGCCTGTATTCGCAGAACTTCCTGGTGATCGAAACCATGGCGGCGGTGGCGTTTTTCTACGTGTTTATCGTCACCGTGTTCGACTTCCTGCTCAAACGCCTGGAGCGCTTTCTCGACGTCAACCAGCGCAATGTGTCGCGCGTGCCGGATGCGGCGGTGCTGGCATTGGCCACGCAACAACGCACGGCGCCGGAGCGCCCGGCCAACACCGGCGTCGCCGCGCTGCAAGCCGCAAGGTTGCATAAGGCTTACAACGACATTGAAGTGCTGGGCTCGGTCAACCTGCAGGTGCAGCCGGGTGAAGTGGTGTCGGTGATCGGGCCGTCCGGGTCGGGTAAAACCACGCTGATCCGCCTGCTCAACGGCCTGGAGCAACTGGACAACGGCGAGATTCATATCAACGGCCTGCCGTTCATTCACTTGCACAAAGTCGGCGCGCAGAAACCTCAATTTATTGAGCACGCCGAGCACCGCCTGAACATCGGCATGGTGTTCCAGAGCTTCAACCTGTTTCCGCACTTGAGCGTGCTCGACAACCTGCTGATGGCGCCGAAATACCATCGCCTGGGGCGCACCGATGAACTCAAGCAACAGGCCTACGCGCTGCTGCACAAGGTGGGCATGCTCGACCACGCCTGGAAGTACCCGCACCAGCTGTCCGGCGGCCAGCAGCAACGCGTGGCCATTGCCCGCGCCTTGATGATGCGCCCGCAGATCATGTTGTTCGACGAGCCCACCTCGGCGCTCGACCCCGAGAAAGTCAACGAAGTGCTGCAGGTCATCGAAGCCCTGGCCGGGGAGGGCATCACCATGGTGATCGTCACCCACGAGATGAACTTCGCCTTCAAGGTCTCCGACCGCATCGTGTTCATGGAAAAGGGTCGCGTGGTCTGCGACGACACGCCCCAGGCCCTGCGCAGCGGCCACAACCCACGCGTGGAGGCGTTCCTCAAGGACGTCTCGCTGGCGTGATCTCGTTAATGTTCAGGACTCACACAAAATGATCGAGCAAGCTCAAATCGAACAATTCCAGCGCGACGGCTTCCTGGTGGTGGAGGGCGTGTTGTCGCTGGACGAAGTGGCCGCGTTGCAACATGACTTCGACCAGTGGGTGGAAGAGAGCCGCAGCCACGACCAGGGCTGGGGCGCCACCGTGGATGGCCGCGCGCGCTTCGACCTGGAAGGCGATCATCGCGCCGATCACCCGTCGTTGCGCCGCGTGAGTTCGCCCACCGAGATTTCCCCGGCGTATGAGCGCGTGGCACTGCACTCGCGGATGGCGGCGATTTCCGCGCAGTTGGTGGGCGCTGGCGGCGCGCGTTTTCACCACAGCAAGATCAACTCCAAACTGCCGCACACCGCGACGCAGGTGAAGTGGCACCAGGACTTTCTGTTCACGCCGCACAGCAACGACGACATCGTCACTGCCTTGCTGATGGTCAGCGAAGTGACCCCGCAAAACGGCCCACTGAATGTGATCCCCGGCAGCCACAAAGGCCCGCTGTGGTCGCACTGGCAGAACCAGCGTTTTACCGGTTCGGTGGACGATGCCGTGGTTCAAGAACATTGCCAGCAACCGGTCGCCTGCTACGGCCCGGCCGGCTCCGTGTGCTTTATGCACACGCGCCTTTTACATGCTTCCAGCCCTAACGAGACCGAACTGCCGCGCACCCTGTTCATCAGCGTCTACGCCGCTGAAGACGCGCTGCCATTCGGCGAAAACCCGCTGCCCAGTGCACACGCCGGCCTGCTGGTGGCCGGTGAAGAAAGTGGCTTGGTGCGTTCCACCGACAACCACCTGCGCTTGCCGCAGAAACCCCGTGGCGCATCGTTCTTTGTGCAACAGGCCGGCCAAGACTGCGCGACTGCCTAACCCCCTAAAACCCTTGCAGGTAATGACCATGACAGCGTCTCAAAAAAGTCTTCGCCCTCTTGCCGTGTGCCTGTTGGGCGCCGCGGTTGCACTGACCTCGTTGGCGGCTTCGGCGTTCCAGCAGGAAGGCAAGATCATCGCCGGTTCCGACGTGACCTTCTTCCCGTATGAGTACATGGATAACAACACGCCGGCAGGCTTTGATATCGAGTTCATGGACGGCCTGGGCAAGGTCATGGGGCGCAAGGTCGAAACCCTCGACACGCGCTTCCCCAACCTGATCACCGGCCTGCAGGCCGGGCGGTTCGATGTGACCAACTCGTCGATGTACATCACGGCGGAGCGGGTCAAAGTCATCGACATGATCCCTTACCTGAAAAGCGGCGAGTCGATCCTGACCCTCAAGGACAGTGCGTTCCAACCCAAGAAACCGGAAGAGTTCTGCGGCCACAAGATCGGCTCCATGGGCGCCACGTCCTGGCTGGCGCAGATGCACAAACTGTCGGATGAGTACTGCGTGGCCAAGGGCTTGAAACCGATTGCGATCAGTGAATACAGCACCGACCCGCAAACCACCCAGGCCTTGCTGGCCCACGCCGTTGAAGCGCAGATCACCGATGCCGCCGTGGCGCGGGGTGTGGTCGACAAGCTCGGCAGCCGCGTGGTGATTTCGTCCGACACGCTGATCTACCCGGTCCTCAACGGCTTCGGCGTGAAAAAGGGCAACGACGAGGTGAAAAAAGCCCTGCTCGACGGGCTGCAAAAGTACCGCGCGACCCCGCAATACGCGGCCTTGCTCAAGAAGTACAACTTTGAAGCGCCGACCGATGCCGACATCGCAGCGTTGATGCCCAAGTAAGCCTATTGCGCGGCCGCAGCCTTGCGGTCGCGCCTTGCGGAGACAGATTCATGGCGTTATCCCTTGAAGAACAGGCGCGCATCGACCTGGCGGCAACCTTTCGCATCATTGCCCACCTGGGCATGCACGAGGCGGTGGCCAACCATTTCAGCGCGGCGGTATCGGCCGACGGCAAACAGTTTTTGCTTAACCCGAAGTGGAAGCATTTTTCGCGCATTCGCGCCAGCGACCTGTTGCTGTTGAACGCCGACGACCCGGCCTGCGCCGACCACCCGCATGTGGACGCCACCGCCTGGTCGATCCACGGGCAGATCCACCGACTGCTGCCGCAAACCCGCGCCGTGCTGCACTTGCACCCGGTCTACACCACGGCGGTGGCGTGCCTGGCCAAACCGCACATTCCGGCGATTGACCAGAACACCGCGCGCTATTTCAACCGCGTGGCTGTGGACGAGCTGTACGGCGGCATGGCTGACACTGAAGCCGAAGGCGCGCGCCTGGCCGCGCTGCTCGACGGCAAGAGCCGCCTGCTGATGGGCAACCATGGGGTGATGGTCACGGCCGCGTCCATTGGTGAGGCCTTTGACGATATCTGGACCCTGGAGCGTGCCTGCCAGATCCTGGTGACGGCGTGGTCCACTGGGCAGCCGTTGCGGGTGTTGTCGGATGACGTGGCGGAGAAAACCGCACGCGGCTGGGAAGGTATCGCGGACTTTTCGCGGCAGCACTTTGAAGAAATGAAGCAGTTGATGATCGACGCCGACCCTTCGGTGCTCGACTGAGGGCTTTTTATGACGTTTTCCGTTGTCGCTCGCTGTGCCGAAACCGGCCAGTTGGGCATTGCGATCAGCTCTTCAAGCATTGCCGTTGGCGCCCGTTGCCCGTGGCTGCGACCCGGCGTGGGCGCGGTGGCGTCGCAGAACATCACCTTGCCGAGTTTGGGCCCGCATATCCTGGATAGGCTAGGGCAGGGCCTGGCGCCGAGTGAGGCGCTGGAAACGGTGCTGGCCGGCCAGGATCACAGCCAGTATCGCCAGGTAATGGTGATCGATAACCAAGGCCGCACGGCGCATTTCAGCGGCGCGCAGACCCTTGGCATTCATGCGGCGTTGAGTGGTGAGCAATGCGTGGCCGCGGGGAATATGCTCGCCGATCCCGGCGTGATCGAGGCCATGGTGCGGGCGTTCGAAAACGCCTCCGGGCACCTGGCCGACCGATTGCTTGCCGCGATGCAGGCGGGCCAGGCTAAAGGCGGTGAAGCCGGCCCGGTGCATTCGGCCGCCCTTGTGGTGGTCGATGACCTGCTGTGGCCCATCGTCAATTTGCGCGTGGACTGGGCCGATGACGATCCGATCGGCGCCCTAGACCAATTGTGGCAGGCCTATCGCAGCCAACTGCAGGACTACATTGACCGCGCCATCAACCCACACCAGGCACCGGGCTATGCGGTACCGGGAGATGACCGATGAGCAACAGCCGCGACCTGCTGGCGCAACTGGTGCGTTTCGACACCACCAGCCGTGAATCCAACCTGGCCTTGATCGACTTTGTGCGCACGTATTTGCAAGGCCACGGCGTGGCCTGCGAGTTGGTGTTCAACGCGCAAAAGAGCAAGGCCAATCTGCTGGCGACCCTTGGCCCGGCCGGCGTGCCGGGGATTGTGTTGTCCGGGCACACCGATGTGGTGCCGGTGGACGGTCAGCGCTGGACGGTGGCGCCGTTCGACCTGACGGAAAAAGACGGCAAGTTGTACGGGCGTGGCACGGCGGACATGAAGGGCTACATCGCCTGTGTGTTGGCCTGCGTGCCGGCACTGGTGCAGGCGCCGCTGCGCATGCCGGTGCATATCGCGCTGTCCTATGACGAAGAGGTCGGCTGCCTGGGTGTGCGCTCGCTGATCGAAAGGTTTCACGCGCAACCGGTCAAGCCGCTGCTGTGCGTGATTGGCGAGCCCACCGAGCTCAAGCCGGTGCTGGGCCACAAGGGCAAGCTGGGCATGCGCTGCCAGATCCATGGCGCGGCGTGCCATTCGGCCTATGCGCCGTCCGGCGTAAACGCCATCGAATACGCTGCGCGGTTGATCAGTGAGCTGGTGCGACTCGGTGAAACGCTCAAGGCTGAGCAGCACCTTGATGCGCGATTTGACCCGCCATTTTCCACCGTGCAAACCGGTGTGATAAGCGGCGGGAAGGCGTTGAACATCGTGCCGCAGGATTGCAGTTTTGACTTTGAAGTGCGCTCGTTGCCGACCCAGAACCCCTGGCAGGTTGCTGACCAGTTACGCGGCTACGCCGAACACACGCTGCTGCCGGCAATGCAGGCAGTGAGCGCGCAGTGTGCGATCAGCTTCAGCGAGTTATCCAGCTACCCGGGCCTGGCGACGTCGCTGCAGAGCCAGGCGGCTGAGTGGGTTGCGCAATTCTGCGGCTCGCGCGACTACGGCACTGTGGCTTTCGGGACTGAGGGCGGGCTGTTTGACCAGGCAGGGATTCCCACCGTGGTCTGCGGACCGGGGAGCATGGAGCAGGGCCACAAGCCCGACGAGTTCATCAGCCTGGAACAATTGGCGGCGTGTGACCGGATGCTGGCGCGGGTGGTGGCGTTTGTGAGCCAGTAAGCCCACCCCTATCCAATGGGGGAGCAGGCTTGCCCGCGATGCAGGCGCCCCGGTCTTGCCGTTAAACCGAGGTGATGCCATCGCAGGCAAGCCAGCTCCCACACAAGCCAGCTCCCACATTTGCTCTGTGTTGTTTGATCAGGCTTTGGCCACCCCCACGCGCCACTGCGCCGGCGGCAGCAAGCCATTCACCAGGTAATTGCCCACAATCCGCGACTTGTACACGCGCGGGTTATGGTTCGCCAGCGTGCGCGCATTGCGCCACAGCCGGTCCAGCGCTTTGTTGCTGGCCGTGGCGCTGGCGCCCAGCGCGTCAAACAGTGCGGTGGTCGCCGCAAGTGTCGCGTCCACTACCGGGTTGACTGCCAGGCACACTTCCAGCTCCGCCAATGCCACGTGTGGGTCATCGTCGTGCAGCGCTTGCTTGTGGGCGATCACAGACTGCGCCGTCTGCTCCAGGCGCTGCGCCGCTTGCTGGGTGATGGCGTGCGCGGCGTAGGCCTGGCTGGCGACTTCGCCGATGACTTGCAGCAACTGCACGTCTTGCGCTGCGGTGTCGGCGTTGCCAGTGGTGAAGGTCCTGGCGCGCTGGCTGAGTTCTTGTGCACCGCTCAGCGCCGCACGGCGAGCAATGCCGGCGAGGGTGCTGAGGTGGTAGATCTGGTAGAACGACTGGCCGTAGCCGAAGCGTTGGTGGGTAGGGCGCAGGTCGTCCTCCACCGGGGCATTGTCGAAGATACAGGTGCCGCTGGCGGTGAGGCGTTGGCCGAAACCATTCCAGTCATCGACGATGTGCACGCCGGGGGCCTTGAGGTCGACGACGACGGAATACACCGTGCCGTCCTCACCCGTGGCGACGGTATTGATCAGGTCGCTGTAGAGCGCGCCGGTGGTGTAGAACTTTCTGCCGCTGATGCGCAGGGTGCCGTCGGCATCGCGGTGCAGACGGGTTTCGAAGTCGCCTCGGGTCTGGTTGCCGACTTCGGTGCTGCCGGGAGAGAGCAGCGCGCCCTGGCCGAGCCGGTCCAGCCATTTGGCGCGCCAGTCGAGGTCTTTGGCACAGAGGACGTCTTCGCAGAAACCAAAATGCCCGCGCAGGGCCTGGGTGATGTTGGAGTCGGCGGCGGACAGTTCGGTGAGCAACGCAAGCAGTTCGGCAAAGGTCGCGCCCTGGCCACCGTGGCTCACGGGCAAGCGCCAGCGGGGCAGCCCCAGTTCGTTGAGTTGGCGGATAACAATCGCCAGGCTGGCGCGTGTCTGATCGGCCTCTGCGGCTTGCGCAAGGATCTGCGCAAAAAGTGGGCGAAACGGTGCAGCCAGTTGTTCGTAACGGGAGGAGGGCGCAGCGCCCCAAATATTCAACGCAGAAATCGACATGCAATGGACCTTGCAGAAAGTGGCTCAGGTGCTGGGGTCCAGTGGTCTGGTGCCGTCACCCTAACCCACGGTTCGCAAAGTTTTTAATACGAAAAATAGCTATCAAGCTGTGCGGCGGTTCTATCGATAGTGCGCAACAGTATTAAACCCCGTGATTTTATTGCGTTAGCTTCTACTGGCGCCGTACTTGGCGACCTTCCAATCCCTTTTCTCATCACCAGACTGCACGCCCACAGATGGTTGAGTCAGCCCTCACGTGTGTGGAGTGCGTTCATGATCAATCGTCGACACTTGCTTGCCCTGCTCGGCCTGGCCGTTCTTACGCTGCACGGTCCTTCTGTCGAGGCGGCAGAGCCCCTGACGCTCACCGTGGGCGATCAGTTTTTCTCCAACCGCATTGTTCTGGAGCTGTCAGGCGAGTTGAAGGACTTGCCCTACAAGATCGACTTCAAGCGCTTCAATACCGGCTCCCCTGTGGCCTCGGCGGTTGCCAGCGGCGCGCTGGATGTGGGGATTGTCGGTGACACGCCGGTGATCAGCCTGGCGGCCAATGGCGCGCCGGTGAAAGTGGTCGCCAGCACCCAGACCAGCCTTGACGGCGTCGGCATCGTGGCGCGCAAAGGCATCCAGTCGGTGGCCGATCTGAAAGGAAAAACCATCGCAATCTGGAACGGTTCGTGGAGCCAGCAACTGGCCTACAAAGCCCTCGACGAAGCCGGCGTGCCGCGCAACAGCGTGAACTTCAAATACCTGCTGCCGGCCGAGGCCAGTCTGGCGTTGACCCAAGGCGACATCGACGCGTTCGGCACCTGGGAACCCTACGTGTCGCTGCAGGAGAAAGAGGGCAGCAGCCTGATTCGCAACGCCAAGGGCTTGATGAGTGCGCCGACCTACATCGTCGCGTATGAGCCGGCGCTGGCGCAGAAAGGCGCAATCATCAAAGACTTTGTCGCACGCCTTACCCGCGCTCGTGTGTGGAGCAACAGCCATGTCGACGAGTACGCCGAGGCCTGGTCGAAAGCCAACCAGTCTGCGCCGCAGATCGCCAAGGTGTGGTTCAAGCGTGACGCAATCAAGGTGCTGCCGATTTCGCCGACGATAGTCAGCGAGGCGCAGGCCACGGCGGATTTCCTGGTGGATGCGCAGATGCTGAAGCAGCGCTATGACGTGACGCCGCTGTTCGATCGGGCACTTTAAACGTAAAGGACATAAGCGCTAACAGTATCGACAGTCTGATTATGCGTGGGCTGAGCTAGGTTTTTTGTTCCGGATCGCGCCGGAACAAAAAATTAACTAGCATCGGCAAGGAGTAGCCAGTAGGCTACATGTGAATCTGTGACTAACTTGATCGGCAGGACGCCGGAGTTCGATACATGGCTCGACGGTATGAAGGATATCTGGGGGAAAACGGCTGTTCTGACGCGCTTGGACCGCGCCGAAGACAACAATTTTGGCGACTGCGAGCCAGTCGGCGAAGGCCTGAGTGAAATGCGTGTTTTCGTCGGGCCTGGTTACAGGATTTATTTTGTACGGACGGGGATCACCGCTTACCTGATGTTATGGGGCAGCGATAAAACCGATCAGAAGCGGGGAATCAAACGGGCAAAAGAGATACTCGATGCCCTGAGAGGTCAATGAAATGAGTGAATCGAAATTCAAACCCGAGGACATGCCGATCCTCGATCTTGATACCTCCGGCACACAGGTTTATGAGGCGTCGCGCTTTCTCGACAGCCCGCAAGTTATCAGTGCTTATCTGGCGCAAAGCATGAAGTCGCAAGACCCGCAGGTGTTTATGAAGGCGCTTGCCGAGGTTGCCAAAGCCCAGGGCGTGAACAAGGTGGCTGAGGCGGCCGGGGTCAACCGCGAGAGTTTGTATAAAACCCTGAAGGGCGGCTCGAAGACCCGCTATGAAACGATCCACAAGCTGATGCTGGCGTTAGGCGTTGAGCTGACTGTGCAGCCGATTGCGCTCAATCAGGCGACAAGCGCTAAGCCAGTGGTCGCCGGTAAACCATGATGGCTTAACGGCGCCCACATTGACCGACTTTGCGCTGAGGCTCAGCGCACCAGGCACGGCTGCTTGTTGTTGAAGCGCCAGCCCGGAATCAAGAACTGCATCGCCACGCTGTCATCTCGCGCCCCAAGGCCCATGCCTTTGTACAGCTCGTGGGCCTTGGCCACTGCATCCATGTCGATCTCCACGCCCAAGCCAGGCTGGGTGGGCACTTTGACGTAGCCGCCTTCGATTTTCAGTGGCGCCTTGGTCAGGTGCTGGCCGTCCTGCCAGATCCAGTGGGTGTCGATGGCGGTGATGTCTCCCGGTGCGGCGGCGGCCACTTGGGTAAACATCGCCAGGGAAATATCGAAGTGGTTGTTGGAATGCGAACCCCAGGTCAGGCCCCATTCATTGCACATCTGCGCTACACGCACCGAGCCCTGCATCGTCCAGAAGTGCGGGTCGGCCAGCGGAATGTCGACCGATTGCAACTGGATCGCGTGGCCCATTTCGCGCCAGTCGGTGGCGATCATGTTGGTCGCGGTTTTAAGCCCGGTGGCACGGCGGAATTCAGCCATGACTTCGCGACCCGAGTAGCCGTTTTCTGCGCCGCAGGGGTCTTCGGCGTAGGCGAGCACGTGGTGTTGGTCGCGGCACAGGCGGATGGCTTCTTTGAGTGACCACGCGCCGTTGGGGTCAAGGGTGATGCGCGCATCGGGAAAGCGTTCGGCCAGGGCGGTGACGGCTTCGATTTCTTCATCGCCACTCAGGACGCCGCCTTTGAGCTTGAAGTCGTTGAAACCGTATTTGGCCTTGGCGGCTTCGGCCAGGCGCACCACCGACTCGGCGGTCATGGCTTGTTCATGACGCAGGCGGAACCAATCATCATCGGCGTCCGCCTCGTTGCGGTAGGCCAGAGAGGTGGTCGTACGGTCGCCGACATAAAACAGGTAGCCGAGCATTTTTACCGCATCACGTTGCTGCCCTTCACCCAGCAGCGCCGCCACCGGCACTTCCAGGAACTGGCCCAACAGGTCGAGCAGCGCCGCTTCCATGGCGGTGACGGCGTGAATGGTGATGCGCAGGTCAAAGGTCTGCAGGCCGCGGCCGGCGGCGTCGCGAGCGGCAAAGGTGCTGCGCATCTGGTTAAGGATGCGTTGGTATTGGCCAATTGGCTGGCCGACCACCAGGCTGCGCGCATCTTCAAGGGTTTCACGGATGCGCTCGCCACCGGGCACCTCGCCGACGCCCGTGTTGCCGGCGCTGTCCTTGAGAATCACGATATTGCGGGTAAAGAATGGCCCGTGGGCGCCGCTCAGATTGAGCAGCATGCTGTCGTGGCCTGCCACCGGGATGACTTGCAAATGGGTGACTACGGGAGTGTTCATGGCAATGTCCTAAGTAAGCTCAAAGAGGTTTGCTGATGGCGGCGCCGGTTGGCGCAGCGCTGGCAGAGGTCAATACGGGCGAGGGCGACGTCTTGGCGAAAAACACCAGGATCGCGGCAAGCACTGAGGTGCCGGCCAGGCCGTAGAGGCCGCCCTGGATCGAGCCGGTGGTTTGTTCCAGAAAACCAAACGTGGTCGGGGCCACGAAACCGCCCAGGTTGCCGATGGAGTTGATCAACGCGATCACGGCCGCGGCGATGCGCACATCCAGATAGCCTTGGGGAATCGGCCAGAACAGCGACGAGGCGGACTTGAACCCGATCGCCGCGAAGCAGATTGCCACGAAGGCAAAGATTGGCCCGCCGGTGGTGGACATGAACATGCCCGCAGCGGCAATCAACAGCGCGGCGGCCACCCAGGCTTGCTGGAACTTGAACTTGCCAGACAGCGAGGCGAAGGCGTACATGGCGATGATCGAGATCAGCCACGGGATCGAGTTGAAGAACCCCACCTGTATGTCGCTCAGGTCACCCATTTTTTTAATGATGCTCGGCAGCCAGAAGGTCGCCGCGTAGATCGTCAGCTGGATACAGAAGTACAGGGCGCAGAACAGCAGAATCTGGCGGTCCTTGAGCAGTTTGCCAATGGTCGGTTTGACCGTGGTCAGCGCTTCCCGCTCACGTTGTTCCTGGTCGATGGCGCCGACCAGCGTGTCCTGCTCTTCGCGGGTCAGCCATTTGGCGTCGTGGGGTTTGGAGTCCAGCCAGAACCACACGAAGAACCCCAGCGCCACGGACGCCAGGCCTTCGATGGCGAACATCCATTGCCAGCCGTGAAAGCCGAAGCCTTCGATTTGCAACAGTGCGCCCGACAAGGGACCGGAAATCAGCGAGGCGACCGCCGAACCGCTGAGGAAGATCGCGATGGCCTTACCACGCTCCACGCCCGGCAACCAACGAGTGAAGTAGTAGATCACCCCAGGGAAAAACCCGGCTTCGGCCACGCCCAGCAGAAAGCGCAGGATGTAGAACTGTGTTTCGTTCTGGATGAACGCCATCAGCGTGGCAACGATGCCCCAGGTGAACATGATGCGCGTCAGCCAGATCCGCGCACCGACCTTTTGCAGCAGCATGTTGGAGGGCACTTCAAACAGCGCATAACCAATAAAGAACAGCCCGGCGCCCAGGCCATAGGCGGCCGCGCCGATGCCCAGGTCATGCTCCATGTGCGTGCGCACGAAGCCGATATTGACCCGGTCGATGTAGTTGAGGATGAACATGATCACGAACAGTGGGAGCACATGGCCCTTCACTTTGCTCACGGCGCGCGTGAGTACTGAGTCGCTGGGTGAAGCGGCAGATACATGGTTTGAATTGGTCACAATTCAAAACTCCCCTGATTTATTTTTATGCGGGTTTGTGTGTCTTGTTGATAGACATCATACAAGTGCATTTCTTTTTTTCGCAATGCGGCGTGGGGTGTATTTGTTCTTATAAGCGCAGCGTTGGAATAGGTATTTTGGTTATTTGCCCAGCTTTACTGGGTTTTTATACCGTTTCGCGTGTGTCGGGAAGGTGTAAGCGTGACCCGCTAAGCGACACTGACGCCCTTTGGGTTAAGCGCTATCAAGTTTGGTTGTCATACAAGTGCGGCATTTTTTGAATCAACTCAGCGTCGCCGCCAGGCGGGGTGTTAAGCTCCGTCCAGCCCAACCCCGTGGACCCTAGCGATGCCCATTGAAAACGGAACCCTGGTCCGAAGACGTTCCAATAACCTGGCCCAAGGCGTGGTTGATGCGCTGACCCAGCGCATCCTGCTCGGCCAGCTCAAGCCCGGTGAAAAACTGCCGTCCGAATCCACCATCGTGCTTGAGCATGGGGTGAGTCGCACGGTGGTGCGCGAAGCCATTTCCAAGTTGCAGGCCTCAGGCCTGGTAGAAACCCGCCACGGCATCGGCACCTTTGTACTGGAGCAGCATGCGCAACAGGGCTTGCGCCTGCATGTGGACACCGTCGCCAGCGTGCGCAATATGCTCGAGCTGCGCCTGGGCCTGGAGGTGCAAGCGGTGGCGCTGGCCGCTGTGCGCAGAAGTGACGAGCAACTCGTGCGCATGCGCGAAGCGCTGGATGACTACCAGGCTTCGCTGGCCAACAACGACAGTTGCGTGGAGGAGGACAAGCGCTTTCACCAACTGATCGCCGAGGCCACCGGCAATACCTTCTTCACTGAAATCATGCTGCACCTGGGCAATGCGATGATCCCGCGCACGCAGGTCAAGGGCGCCGAGCGCGGCGGCGCCGATTTTGCCAAGCTCGGTCAGTTGGCGAACCTGGAGCACGAAGCGATCTTCAATGCCATCAAGCGCCAGGACCCGGACGCCGCGCGCGCGGCCATGGTGCTGCACCTGACCAACAGCCGGGATCGGTTTTCGGGTGTGTAATGTTGTGCTGATAAGGAACAACCGTTGAACGAACACACATTGTCCATGCGCCTGGAGCGCGTGGCGGCAAACGTGCCGGCCGGTGCGCGCCTGGCCGATATCGGCTCGGACCATGGCTACCTGCCGGTAGCCTTGATGCGTCGCGGCGTGATCGCGGCGGCGGTGGCGGGGGAAGTGGCGGCCACGCCCTTTCACGCGGCCGAACGTACGGTACGCGACAACGCTTTGCAGCAGCACATCAGCGTGCGGCTGGCTGATGGTTTGGCGGCCATTGAACCGGCGGACGCAATCACCGCGATCACCCTGTGCGGCATGGGTGGCGAAACCATCCGCGACATCCTCGACAGCGGCAGGGCGCACCTGAACGGCCAGGAGCGCCTGATCCTGCAACCCAATGGCGGCGAACAACCCTTGCGCCAATGGCTGATGGATAACGGCTACCAGATCGTGCGCGAGGAGCTGTTGCAGGAGAACCGGTTTTACTACGAAATCATCGTCGCCGAACGCGCTGAGCCGCTGATCTACACCGCGCAACAGCTGTACTTCGGCCCGCTGCAAATGCAAGCGCGCAGCCCGGAGTTCCTGGGCAAGTGGCAGCGCATGTTGCGTCAGAAGCACAAGACCCTGGCCAGCTTCGAGCAGGCCCGGCAGACGGTGCCCCAGCACAAGGTGCAGGAGATTGAACAGCAGGCGCGCTGGATCACCCAACTGCTGGCTTGAACTGGCAACAGTGAACAGGGTCACACATCCCAGACCGGCGCTTTACCCGGTCTCTTGCGCCGCCCATGATGGACGGCTCGCACCCATGGAGGACGCTGCGCATGTTCGGTTCCCTGCTCGACAAACTGTTCAATCGCCCGCTGACCCAAGACGCATTCGCCGAGAAAGTCATCAAGGCGGCTCGCGAAGCGGGTTTCAGCGAGCCTCTTGAGTACGTGCCCAAAGAGTTCCGCCTCAAACATGGCGACGGTAGCTACTTCAACCTGCATAACGCGTTCAATGACTATCAGAACGCCGAAAAAGCGCACAAATCTGACGTATTGAAAGGGTATGTATCGACATTGCTCGGCTACAAAAAGCCAGCCCCGCCCACCTTTGAAGGCGTCAGGCCGCTGTTGCGGCCGGTGATTCGTAACCTGGCGATGCTCGAAGAAGTGCGCCTTTATCACGTACGCAGCAAGGGCTGGGATGCGCCTTACACCGCCGTTCACAAAGCGCTGGGCACCGACTGCGTGACCCTGCTGGCGGTGGACTACCCCGAGACCACCTCCACCCTGACCGAGGGGCCTGATCCACAGTGGGGCGTGAGCCTGGACGAGGCGTTGGCGGTGGCGGTGAGCAATCTGCGTGAAGCGACCCAGGACGCGTTCGACGAAATTGTGCCCGGCCTCTACCTCGGCCGCTGGAATGACGGCTATGACACCAGCCGCGTGCTGCTGCCGGATGTCCTGCAGCGTGCGGCCATCAAGGGCCGCCCCGTGTTCATGATCCCGACCCGCGACATCCTGATGGTGACCGGTGACAAGGATGAAGAGGGCATTCGGCACATGGTCGAGGTCAGCTTCAAGGCCATGGAAAGCGGACGTGCGGTGTCCAGCCAGGTCTACACCTATGACGATCAACGGATCGTGCCTTTCATCAGTCAGGATGAAGCGCTCAAGGCGCGCATGGCGAGCCTCGAACACATGCTGCTGCAGGGCAACTACCACGCGCAGAAAGAGCAGCTCGACACCCTGCACGATGAGCAGAAGATCGACGTGTTTGTCGCGACCTACACGTTGTTCGAGTTGAAGGACAGTCACGGCAAGACCTTCTCGATCTGTAGCTGGACAGAAACCGTCGACACCCTGCTGCCCAAGACCGACCGCGTGGCGCTGGTGCAGATCCAGCCCGATGGCACCGCCCAGACCCAGGTGGTCGAATGGGCTGAGCTTGAGGCCAAGGTGGGTGACCTGCTGGCGCCGGCGAGCTTGTACCCGGCGCGCTATCGCACGCTGGGTTTTCCGACGCCTGCGCAATTGAGTCAGCTGACGCCGCTGGTTTAACGCCGGCTTGTCACGCCTCACCCACCTGTGCAAGGATCGCCCATGACTGAATTTTCGCTAAGCAACCGCCATCACCCCCACGGACCTTGCCCAAGGTGCCGCGGTTGCTTGCGCTCACTGACTGACCAGAACCTCTGATCACTCAATGAACCACCACCCAAGGCGCCCACGGCGCCTTTTTTATTGCTTGTAAAAAGGGAGATTCAAAGGATGACAATGCTACGTGGTACCCGAATAGTGACTGGTAAAGAAGCCGCGACGATGCGTGAGATCGAGGCGCGTTTTCGGAGCTATCTTCATCGACGCGGGCGCTGAAGAAGCCATCGTGCCGGCCCTGTGGGGCCAGGACACGTTTATCGAAAAAGCCGGCGGCAGTGAAATCATCGGGCAGATGTGGGCCTTCGATGACAAGGCCGGACGTCAGTGTTGCCTGATCCCGGAAGCCACCGCGCTGTTCCAGGAACGCAACACGCAATTGCTTGGCACGCGCGAGGAGGCGATGTTTTTCTACGTGGCGCGGTGTTACCGGTATGAGCGGCCGCAAGCTGGGCGCTACCGGGAGTTCACTCAGTTGGGGCTGGAAATTCTCAGCCCTGAGCCCGCGCTGGCGTTGCAGCGCAGCCAAGCGCTGTGCACCGGTTTTCTCGACACGCTGGGCCTTGACTATGAGCTTAACCTGGCCGTCAAACGCGGGTTGAGTTACTACCTGCAAGGCAATGGCTTCGAGGTGCGTTGCCCCGCGTTGGGGGCTCAGCAACAAGTGGTGGGCGGCGGTGCATACCGCGAAGGTGCCGGGTTCGGCATCGGGCTTGAGCGTCTGGTGCTTGCGTTGGCGTGACGTGCAAGGACGCCTCCACCCGGAGGCGTCTCCTATCCGGCCGCTGGATATGCTCCAATAGCCGCCATCATTTGCTCACCCGGGGACACCGCCATGGCCGACACCACCGACCAAGCCTTCTACGACCGTGCCGACGCACACATCGAACTGTCGAACGAGCAACTCAAAACCTGTGAAAACCTCGGCGAGGTCAGCGCCTCGATGATGTTCGGCACCACGCGCTTCAACGCCTGGGCCAGTGCACGCAACTTCAAGTCCGGCGCCGAAATGGCCGAGGCGCGGGAAGCGATGCTGAAGTATTTTTGTGACCAGTACCGGATGATGCTTGAGGACAATCTGGATGATCACATCAATAATTTCAGTCAGTACATGTTGGTCAAATAGCTCGCCGGCACCGATTCAACTTGCTCTTGTACGTTGAGTTGTCTTTTCTTCAGTAGCCGTTGGATGTCCATGGCGGCTTCAGATGTCCTTGCACGCTAGGTCGGGCAGGTCAGTGCCGAGGGCATTCCAGGGCACGCCAGCCTCTCTGGAAAGCCGGGTTACCGTTCCACTCTGCACACTGAGTGCTTTTGCCCCATTTTCGCGCATGCCACCGCGCTGTCACCTCGCCAAGCCGCCTATTTCGCGACCCGCCACCAACGGCCCGTATCTTGCTAGTACCTTCCCAATCAATGACATGGCATTTTGCTTCTAGTCATATCCAGGTTGTTTGGGGGAGTGGGTCGGCCATGCACAGTCTTTTATCACCGGGTATCCGCCTGCTTGGCCGTTTCGGTTTTGCGCGCAAGTTTCAGATTCTGTTTTTTCTGTTCATGCTGCCCCTGGCCGGCAGCCTGTGGCTGATCGGCCAGGACTATCGCGACAAATTAGCGGTGATTTCCAGCGAGCAGTCCGGCGTGCGCCAACTGCTGGCCCTGGACACCCTGGATGGCCAGTTGACCGCACAACGCAATCTGGCTGCCCGCTGGAAAGCGCTGGATATTCTGCACACCCCAACCCCCGCCGCGCAGGCCGCGATGGACAACGTCGATGCCGGCAACCCCGCCATTGTGCAAAGCCTGCAAGCCTTGGGCGATGCGCTCAAGACCCACAACGCCAGCGCCGACACCTTGGCCCGTTTTGAGGCCTTGCAGGCGACGGTCAAGGGCATGGACACCCAATCGCTGCGCACCGTGGGCTGGTGGCCGGACGGTTATGACCGCTTCACCGCCGCTTTGACCGCGATGCAAACCTTGCGCGAGCAGATCACCCTGGAATCCGGCCTGATCCTCGACCCCTGGCTGGAGACCTACTTGCTGATGCAGATTTCCACCCAGCACACGCCGGACCTGATCGAGCGTATTGGCCGCACCGCTAGTGTCGGGCAGTCCTCGATTGCCTCCGGGCAATTCACCTTGCAAAGCCGCTTGCAGATGCGCGACCTGCGCGGCCGAATCGGCGATGCACGTGACCAGTTGGTCAAGGCCGCCGCGTCGCTCAAAGCCAAGCAATACGCCGGGATGGAACCGTGGACGGCGCAATACGACACCAGCCTGCAGTTGCTTGATAACGAACTCAAAGGCCTGGACGATGGCGTGTTTGGCGGCACCATTAAAGTCGACACCGCAGGCTTTGATCGCAGTGTCGACAGCATCCTCGGCGCGTTGGGCGCACTGCGCAGCCAGTCGCTGCACTCGCTGGATGAGCGTTTGAGTTATTACCGTGACCGCTCGCTCAGGGAGTTTATTCCGGTGGTGGCCACGTTCAGCCTGCTGGTCTTGGCCGCGTTGTACTTGTTCATTTGCCTGCAGGCTTCGATTCGTCGCAGTGCCAGTGGCATCACCACGCTCGCCGAGTCCCTGCGTGACGGCAACCTATGCGTCGAAGTGGCGGTGGAAGGTCGCGACGAACTGGCGGCGATCAGCACCGCGCTCAACGTCGCCGTGGTGCAACTGCGCACCAGCCTGCTGGGCGTCAACCACGAGACCCAGCAACTGGGCTCGGCGGTGCTCACCCTCAACGCGCAATCGGGCAGCACCCTGACCGACGTCGAAGACCAGCAACACCAGATCAGCCAGATCGCCGCCGCTGCCACGCAACTGGCGGCCACCTCGATGGGCGTCGCCAAAAGCTGCGAACAGGCTTCGGGCAGCGCCCAGCAAACCCGGCGTATCGCCGAAGACAGCAGCCGCGACAGCCAGCGCACCACGGCGAGCATCCAGCAACTCAACCAGCGCCTGACCGACACGGCCAATGCGCTGGAACAAGTCAGCCAGCAGGGCCAGCAGATTCAGTCAGTGGTCGACACCATTCGCGGCATTGCCGAACAGACCAACCTGCTCGCACTGAACGCCGCCATCGAAGCGGCCCGCGCAGGCGAGCAAGGCCGCGGGTTTGCCGTGGTGGCGGACGAGGTGCGCAGCCTGTCGCAACGCACCCAGGCTTCTACGGCGCAGATCGCCGGCACGGTGGACAGCTTGCGCGCGACGGTGAGCCAGGCGGTCACGCTGATGGGCGCCGCGTGTGACCAGGCGCTGACTGACGCCGAGTCCGTCACCGGCCTGGGCACACGCCTGGGCGAGATTGCCGGCGCGGTGCAAAACGTCACCGACACCCTGGCGCAGATCGCGGCGGCGGTGGAAGAACAGGCGACGACGGCGGATGAAGTCAGCGGCAACATCCAGCAAGTCGATCAGGCCGCAGGACGCTTGCTCGACGGCGCGCGCGCGGTCAACCAGGCGGCCGACACCTTAAGCAAAGGCAGCCGCGCCCTCAGTGAAAACACCGCGCGCTTTCGCCTGGACCGATGATGCCCCCCTGTGGCGAGCGGGCTTGCCCCGCGTTGGGCCGCGAAGCGGCCCCAAAACCAGACAACGAGGTCTATCAGAAAACCCCCATCGCTCCAATCGATCCTGCTGCGCCCCCCAACACAGTGCGCCCTGAGTAAAAGCACCACGCGCTTTCGCCTGTGCTGATGATGCCCCCCTGTGGCGAGCGGGCTTGCCCCGCGTTGGGCCGCGAAGCGGCCCCAAAACCAGACAACGAGGTCTATCAGAAAACCCCCATCGCTCCAATTGATCCTGCTGCGCCCCCCAACACGGTGCACTCTGAGTAAAAGCACCACGCGTTAGATGAACCTTCAGCGCCAACAGGGCTCACTTATCAAGTCGCCCTGTTTCGTTGCCGAAAGGAATCCGCATGCCTTCGACCCCGCCATCACCCGACCTGACCGCCCCCGTGGAACGCGAACTCAGCCTGCGCGCGGTGATTACCGGGGTCGTGCTGGGCATCCTGCTCACGCCTTCGAATGTGTACGCGGGGCTCAAGATTGGCTGGTCGTTCAACATGTCGATCATCGCCTTGCTGGTCGGCTATGCCATCTGGCAGGGCCTGGCCAGGCGCAGCCCCGGGCAACTGCCGTGGACACTGCACGAAAGCAACATCAACCAGACCGTTGCCTCGGCCGCCGCCTCGATTATCTCCGGCGGGCTGGTGGCGCCGATCCCGGCCTACACCTTGTTGACCGGCCACACGCTGGACGCCTTGCCGATGATCGCCTGGGTGTTCTCGGTGAGCTTCCTCGGGATCTGGATCGCCTGGTACCTGCGGCCCTCGCTGCTCAATGACAAGGCGCTGAAATTCCCCGAAGGCATGGCCACCCTGGAAACCCTGCTGCACATCTACAACCACGGCCGCGAAGCCGCCACGCGCTTGAAGGTGCTGCTCGGCGCCGCGTTGCTGTCCGGGCTGGTCAAGTGGGTGGATACGTTTATGTGGGCCTTGCCGCGCTGGTCGCCCAGCGCGGCGTTGGAGCGCCTGACGTTTACCGCCGACCCTTCGCTGCTGTTGCTGGGCTTTGGCGGCATCATCGGTATTCGCGTGGGCCTGACCCTGCTGCTTGGCGCCTTGCTCGCCTGGGGCGGGCTGGGGCCGTGGCTGTTGGCGCAAGGCCTGGTCAGCCTGCCGGCAGACAGCAGCGGCCCGCAATTTGCCGCGCTGGTGGAGTGGTTGTTGTGGCCCGGCGTGAGCCTGATGGTGTGTTCAACGCTGGCCTCGCTGGCGATCCGCCTGTGGGCCTTGCACACGTCCACCAAAGCCGGCGGCGGCACGCCCTGGGCGATCCCCAAGGCTGGGCCTGCCGCCGGTTTTGCACTGGCGATTGTGCTGGTGGTGAGCCTGCAAGCGCTGTTGTTCGGCATCAACCTGTGGATGGCCTTGCTGACCATTCCCCTGGCGATTTGCCTGGCCGCCGTGGCGGCGCGCGTGGTCGGCGCCACCGGCATTCCGCCGATTGGCGCCATCGGGCAATTGTCCCAGCTGAGCTTCGGCATCGTTGCGCCGGGGCAAGTGCCGATCAACTTGATGAGTGCCAACACCGCCGGCGGCTCGGCCGGGCAATGCACGGACTTGATGAACGATTTCAAGGTTGGCAAGGCGATTGGCGCCACGCCGCGCAAGCAAGTAATCGCGCAGATTCTGGGGATTTTCGTCGGCAGCATCGTCGGTGTGTTTGCCTACCTGGCGTTGATCCCCGACCCGCAAAGCATGCTGCTCACCGAAGAGTGGCCGGCACCCGCGGTCGCCACCTGGAAAGCCGTGGCGCAAACCCTGACCCATGGCCTGGATTCATTGTCGGTGAGCATTCGTTGGGCGATTGGCCTGGCAGGCGCGGTCGGCGTGTTGCTGGGCATTCTCGACAGCACCTTGTCCGCCCGACGCGCCCGGTATCTGCCCAGCGCCGCGGCCTTGGGCCTGGCCTTCGTGCTGCCGGCTTCGGTATCGCTGATGATGGCCCTCGGCGCGGTGCTGACGTGGTTGGCGAGCTGCCGCTGGCCGAGTCTCACCGAACGTTTTGCGATTACCGCGGCGGCCGGATTGATCGCCGGGGAGAGCATCACCGGGGTCGGCGCGTCGTTGTGGGCGATGGTTGCGAATTAATCCATGGCACTCCACCGCGACAGCGTAGTCTCTTACCTGGATACCCACTCTCGTTCAGCGGAGCCCTTATGATCACTGTCCACCACCTCAACAACTCGCGTTCGCAACGCATTCTGTGGCTGCTCGAAGAACTCGGCCTGCCTTACCAGATCAAGCGCTACCAGCGCGACCCGAAAACCAACCTTGCCCCGCCCGAACTCAAGGCCATCAACCCTCTGGGCAAATCCCCGGTGATCGAAGACGGCGACCTTGTGCTGATCGAGTCCGCCGCGATCATCGACTACCTGATCCGCCGTCATGGCCAAGGCCGCCTGCAGCCTGATCCGGCCACCGCCACCTACGACAAATACGTGCAATGGCTGCACTTCGCCGAAGGCTCGGCGATGCTGCCGCTGATGCTCAACCTCTACGTCGGCCGCCTGGGTGAAGCGGGCGCACCGTTGCATCCGCGCATCGAATCGGAGTTGGCCAACTACCTGGGCTACCTGAACGACGTGCTGGCGGATACGCCATTCCTGGTGGGTGACGAGCTGAGCGGCGCGGATATCCAGATGAGCTTCATCGGCGAAATCGCCAAGGCCCAAGGCAAGTTGCAGGCCTACCCGAACCTGGCCGCGTGGGTGCAACGCTTCCAGGCGCGCCCGGCCTACCGCAAGGCAGTGGAGCAGGGCGGCGAGTACGCCTTCGCCAAATAAAAGGCTCAGCAGGCGCGCGTAACCCTCGTGGCGAGCGGGCTCGGTGTGGCAAACGGGCCTGATGTGGCGAGCGGGCCTGATGTGGCGAGCGGGCTTGCCCCGCGCTGGGCTGCGAAGCAGCCCTAAACCAGGCGCCGGAGTACCGTCTGGCACATTGCATTTTGCCTCATTGGGGCTGCTGCGCAGCCCAACGCGGGGCAAGCCCGCTCGCCACAAAAAGCCCGCGCGTCACAAAGCCTTAGCCCCTACAGACCACCGAGAGCTGTGTGCGGCTTCTCAGCTGTTCGCAAAGCGCTTCAACGAAAACGACGACAAATCCAGGTCACTCGAACCCCGGATGCACCACTGCGCAAACCCTTCACCCAGCGCCGCCGAGTGCTTGAAGCCATGCCCCGAACACGGCGACACCACCCGAGTTTGCTGATCAGCCATGACCTGGCCGTGGTACGCGCGTTGGCGCACGACTTGATGGTGGGAGTACGCAGCAGCTGTTTGAGTCGCCGCAGCATGCCTATACACGGGATTTGCTGGTGACCTCGTCATTGCGGCCACTGGAATGATCAGCGCCCACGCAGCATTGGCGGGCAACAACGATCTACTGTGGGAGCTGGCTTGCCTGCGATAGGGGCGTGTCAGCGTAAGCATCTGCCACTGATCCACCGCTACCGCAGCACAGAGTGCGCTGTTGTGGCGAGCAGGCTTGCCACAGGAGAAATTGGCTGCCTTCAAAAGTTGTGTAGATATCCAGGGCTATCGCAGGCAAGCCAGCTCCCACATTAGAGCCGCGTCAGGCCAGTCGCACCCGCCAATCACCGCCATGCTGGAGGTTGCAGGCCTCTTCAGAATCAAAGCGTACACAGCGCTCGATTTTCACCGAGGCCACCTCGGCGTCTTCCAACGCAGCAGCCGTCAGTTCGCGCATACGTTGGTCCGCCCCGTTTGCCAGGGCCAGATCCTTGTTGGCCCGCGTATCGAACACCCAAATCACCCGCAGGCTTTGCGGGAACGCAGCGTAGTCAACCGTGTGAGTCAGCCACTCGAAGCCCGGGATTTCAGCCTTGGCGGTTTCGCAGGCTTCGGTCAGCGTGGCGACCAGGCGGCGTTCGAGGCGGGCGGTGTCGCGTTTGGTTAGGGGCATCAAAGGTCCTGAGATTCAATAAAAGTCATCACATCATCCGGCCCGTATTCACGGGTTAGCCAGTGGTTCCCATCGGTTCGAAGTGAAACGCCTTAGACCTGAATGTCACACCACGCCTCAACGGCGTGCAGCCGCAAGGTCAGACCCGATGCGAAGCACACCACCACGTGATGGTCGGCGGGGAAGGTGTCGCAGAGGTAGAACGTTTCTGTCTCGGCGTCGGCCGCCACAATGCCGATGGCGTGAAGCACCGTGTCGTCCTCAATCGGGCTGTCATGGCACCCTTCGGCCGAAAAATAACTCACGCCATGGAAGGTGACGGTGATCTCCCGTGGCTCTTCGGGCGGCACCCAGTCCTCGGTCCGTCGTGTAAACCTGAGCGACAGCGTGCGCTCAGACAGCGCGTAATGGATGTCGCTGGCGACATAGAAATTGTGCAGGTCACAGGCGCGTCCTTCGACCTCAACCTCTATATGCCCGAGTACAAAACCGTGGAATTTCATCGCGCCTGCCTATCGTTGCTGAAAGGCCACCTTGAGCCCCAGCCCCATAAACAGCGTCCCGATGATTTTGCCTTCCCAGCGACGCAACTTTGACAGCCCCTTGATCCCGCGACTCAACGGGCGAATCGAGATCGCCAGCAAGCTCGTGTAAATCGCGCTCAGCACCGAAAAAATCAAACCCAGCACCGCAAATTGCACCAGCGACGAGCCGGATTCGGGATGAACAAATTGCGGCAAAAAGGCCAGGAAAAAGATCGCGGTTTTCGGGTTCAACACCTCAGCCCCGATCGCCTGGAAAAATGCCTGACGCGGCGTCACCGCCGGTAACTCAAGGCGCGCGTGCGTGCTGGTTTTGGCCATGAAGGCCCGCACGCCCAGGTAGATCAGATACGCCGCACCGGCCCACTTCACCGCGTTAAACGCCGCCGCCGAGGTCATCAAAATCGCTGACAGGCCCAGTGCCGCGCACAGTGTGTGAATCAAATCGCCGCAAGCCACCCCCAGCCCGGTGGCGATGCCCACCTTGCGCCCGCCTTGCAGCGTACGCGTGAGCACCAACAGCACCGAAGGGCCGGGGATCAGGAAAAGACCGATCACCACGGCGACGTAGGTGACGAGGGAGGCGAGTTCAAACATGGCGGCGATCTCTGAGTCAGGCACGGCCTACAGTAATCCTCATGTAAAGGGGTAATGCAACGCCGCTCAAGCAAACGCCGCCAGCATAAAGGCCTGCAAGCCTTTTTCTTCCAGAATCTCGATGGAGAAATGCCCAAAGCGCCTGGGCAACCAAATGATGCGCGTGCCGGATGGCGACTGCAGATCCTCCAGGGCCAATGGCCGGCCGTTCTCATCCTCCGGTTGCACGCCCTTGGCGACCAACTCGGCATAGGCCACCTCGATGTCCGGCGTGGTGTAGCAGTGCCGGTAAATCATCCCTTCGCCGTGTGCGTCCAACAGCTCGCGCAAGTTACCCGCCAGCGGCTGCACCAGCATGAAACGCTCCTGGCCCATCAGCACGACCGCATACCGCACATGAAAGCCGCCGCGATTCCAGACTTGAGTGGTGGAGATGTTGGCGTTGAAAATATTGGCGTAATACGCGCACGCCTGTTCGAGGTCCTCGACCAATACATCGACGTGGCTGAATGTCAGCTGCATTGCATGCCCTCTGGCGGATATGGGTTCAGGCGACACTAGCCGATTTACAACTGTTTACGTATTCAAAGAAACCTTCGATATAGGCTTTGAACAGCCCCGACCCACTGTTCGCTGAGCCAGCCGCCATGAAACTGCCTGCTATCGCTGTCGCGTTTTTTGCACTCGCCACCTTGCAATCGCCATGGGCGCAAGGCGCGACGCCCATCACCCATGTCGCCATCTACCGTGGCCCGGCGGGGTGTGACGACTGTTCCGAGAACGTCAAAAACGCCTTGCTGCGGCTCAGCCCGAACTACCAGATCGACTTTGTCGGCGCGGATGAAGCCATCGACATCACCCCGCAAAACCTTGCGCGCTATGACCTCTATGTTCAGCCGGGCGGCGGGCAGGATATTCCCGCCGCGCTCGACAGCTTTGGTGATGCACGCGTGGACGCCATTCGTGAATACGTGGCCAAGGGCGGGCGCTACCTGGGGTTATGCATGGGCGCTTATCTGGCGGACAACAGCAACTTTGGGTTGATACCCCAGGACTTGGACTCCGAAGCCGGGCGGCCAGGGTTTGAAGTGGCGGGCATTGAGGATGCGGCGGTGCGGGTGGTGTGGGATGGCAAGCTGGACAGTGTGTTCTATCAGGACGGGCCGTACTTTCCCAAGGTTGATGGGCACGCGCCGTATGCGGTGATTGCGACTTATCGCAATGGTGATGTGGCGGCGGCGCGGTATCGGTATGAGAAGGGCGTGGTGGTGCTGAGCGGGCCGCATCCGGAGGCGGGGAAGGCGTGGTTTGAGAATGCGGGGATTGCGGTGAGTGAGATGCCGCGGGGGGAGTTGTTTGGGGTGTTGGTAGGGAGGGTGGCGAAATAACAGGTGTATCTATGTTTGTTTGGTAGCGGGTTGTCGGGAAGGGCTGCTTTCGGCCAAAAGTGGCCATTGCGCGTATCTAATAAACCAAGGGCGGTTCACCTTTAATTCAACCTGATCAGCCGCCCATCCTTCTCGCTTATTGCTTGACTCACTGTGATTGATCAGGCCTGTTAGTGCCGCCTCTACCGCCATTAATAAGGAAATTATGAAGCCTCTCTATCTGTGCTCAGTTCTGCTACTTGCAGGCTGCGCCCCAGCGCCGAAATACCTTGTGCCTGCGGGGGCGCCCCAGGCGCTGATCCGCAGCGAATTGGTCTCTATGGAAAATTATCGAAACGGCGTGACTCTGGTCGAGGCGCCTGCCATCGGCTGCAAATACGGTAGAACCGTGGCGACTGAGTCAGGGATGGGGAAGCAGTTGGTTTCCGTTTATAAGAATGTCTCGACGCCGGACGGATTTTTCCCAATTGAAGCCGGCAAGCCGCTGCACTTGGAAATGCGCGGCGTGGCCAATGCCCATCGCTCGTGCAGCGTAGCGTTTGTCAGCGAATTTTCGCCGGGCGCACGCTATGTGATCAAGGGAGGGATTGTCGACGTCCCGGGCTCGCTGAGCCGTTGTTACATCGACATATTCAATGTCGATTCGGGCTTGCGCGTGCCCACGGCCGACGAGCCGAAAATAGAGCGCACTTGCGCGCTGGACCGGTTACCGACGCTGTAGTGGAAAACTGCAGCGTACCTGACCGCACTTTTGGTAGATTCCTCAGGGTCAGCCCACGTTTAAACCAATGGTGGTCTGACCCCGATTTCATGCTGACTGGCAGTTATCGACCCTAAGCTGCCCTTTACGGAGGGCAGCAATCGGCCAGAAGCGGACGTTCGGAAATAGGGGGCTTCTCCCTTGTTTCGCCATCCCTGTACGCGCTAGCCTCGATGCTGTTTTAACCGTCACGAACAGGAAGAGGCAGTCACCCTATGAATTTGGACCGTGCAAGGCAGCTGATTCATGGAGAGTTAAATCAGGACTTCCCTATTGAAAGTCTCATCCATGTTCTTGAAGCAGCCATTGAGCTTATTTCTCTTCCAGACAATGACTTCTGCTGGTCAAGTTGGGAGGACGAAGAACAGGCGAAAAGAGAGTTGCTAGGGTTGGTCAGTACACTGAAGTCTGGCGTGTTACCCGAAAGGCTAAAATTTGCAGTTCTGTTTGCTCCAACCGGTCCACTGCAAGAAGTCTGATCAGGTTGCTTAGCCTTTATTCGGCGAAAAGGGGACGGCGAAAAGGGGACAGATTTATTTTTCTATCACTGTCCGCTATTGGCCGATTCCTGCCTCTCACGACGGAAAGCAAACGGACCAGCGAATCCGCACTAACGCGACATCGAAATGCCTTTGCTATCAGGCCTGAATGAGTCGTCGCATAGCTCAGGAGTAAGACGACAGCTAAGGCTTGGCGCGACGTGTGGGCTGGGCCCAAAGCAGACGGTGGGCAGTCTGCTAATGCATCAGCAATGATGTACCCATCACTGTCGCGCTTACAAAATCACCTTTTATGATGATCAAGAGGTTATGTATGGCGATGGAAAGTTATACAACATACACTCAGTGAATCTCGAAAGAACCTTCGCCTAATAAATATCCAGGAGCAGTTATGAAACTTTTCGCGACATTCACAATTTTGTTATTTGCATTAGTAGGATGCGCTACAACTGGGAGCCAATCGCCACAGCAAGCCGCACAATCTGCGGCAATTTTATTTGAGCAACAAAAATTTAATTTAGTTTGGGTTCCCGCAGCGAATAACGGCATTTCCGGAGCTATGGCATCCGCGCTTATCGGAAGTGCAGGTTTAGAATCTCCAATTGTTTCAAGCATCCACCAAATAATTGCCCCTGCAAGCAAAGCTGATGTTCGTGTCGCCATCTCAGGAACCAATAGTTCTTTTGCAGCCAACTCAGCTATTACAGCCTTAAGTAACACATCAAGCATGCTCCCTAAGTTGCAACTTGCATTTATCGGCTCGACATCAGATGCCGCGGCAGTTCGCTCGGCAGTTGAAGCTAAAGGCGGTAAATTCTTACACGCCACACCAAATGGCTCCTAACTAGCGGTTAGCGACGGTCTGACTTCGACCGTCGCTATGCATGATCAAACCTCAGTCTGTTCCGCCATCTCCAGGGCGTCATCGACCTCAATCCCCAGATATCGAACAGTGCTCTCCAGCTTCGTATGGCCGAGCAGCAACTGAAGCGCCCGTAGGTTCTTCGTTCTGCGATAGATTAGTGATGCCTTCGTACGTCTCATTGTGTGAGTGCCATACATGGCTGGATCAAGGCCTACGGCTTTCACCCAGCCTTTGACGATACGAGCGTATTGACGAGTGGATAGATGGTCTGAGGTATGTAGCCGACTAGGAAAAAGGCAGTCCTCGCTGCGTAGTTGTGCCTGATGTATCCAGGCCACGAGAGCTGACCGTGTTTGCTCAGTGATCTCAAACTGCACTGGTCGCTGCGTTTTTTGCTGCATCACCATGGCTCGTGATGATACGTGCTCGCCATGGGCGACATCGCGCACGCGGAGCTTGGTTAAGTCGCAGGCTCGAAGCTTACTGTCGATGGCCAGATCGAATAGAGCCAGATCCCGGGTTCTTTCCGCAATTTGAAGCCTTACTCGGATGGCCCAGATATCTCTCAGTCGGAGTGGGGCTTTCTGCCCGACTAGTTTTCCTTTGTTCCAGGGCTGACGGCCGCAGGTAGCGATGATGTTCATAACAAGTCCTCCACGTGTGGAAAGACAAGGATGGCTAATCAGAGCGACGGTCGCTCACCGGCCAAGAGTAGTCTCTTAGAGGGGTCTAAGAAGCCGGGAAGAAATTAAGTGTAGGAAATTTCTCACGCGCCCTTGAACTTTAATGAGCAACAGTTGTTCATAGGGGAGTTGCCTGTCAGAGGCAATTCTTGCAGATCACGTGCCGTTCTGGTGCATGCTGCACCCGCAGGAAGATTTCACAGGGATGCGAAATGAAAGTATGTTTCCGGCCTAGGGAGTACCTGGCCCGTTTCGGTACGTTGTACTTGCCTGTTAGAAAACTGCCACCGTCCCTTCATTCGGTGGCCGTATTGTTGTTCGGTTTGATCAGCAGTTTCGGCGTGCAGGCCGCTGACCCTCCCGCACCTGCCCAACAGTTGCTATTGCAGCAGGACCGCGAGCGAGCGTTGCGCGAGCAACTTGAGCCGTCGCCGGATGTGCGCCTTGAGGCGCCGCCCTCATCCTCCGCCGGGGTTTTGCTCGAGAAGCGCGAATCCCCCTGTTTCCTGATTCGTCAGGTCGTCTTGAACGGCGAGTTGGCTGAAGATTTTCAATGGGCACTGCGCAGCGCCGATCCCAAAAATGACCCGGCCACCGGTCAATGTCTGGGTGCCCAAGGCATCAACCTGACGATGAAGCGAATCCAGAATGCAATCATCGAGCGCGGGTTTGTCACGACACGCGTGCTTGCACCGCCTCAGGATTTAAACAGCGGTGTGCTGCAACTGACCCTGATTCCGGGGCGCATTCATTCCATCCGCTTCGCCGAAGGCACCTCTACCCGAGCCAATGCCTGGAACGCGGTGCCTGCCAAAACAGGTGACCTGCTGAACCTGCGTGATCTTGAGCAAGCGTTGGAAAACTTCAAACGCGTGCCCACGGCTGAGGCGGATATCCAAATCGCCGCGGCCCAAGGGATGGACGCAAAGCCGGGCGACAGTGACTTGGTTATCGCGTGGAAACAGGCACTTCCCGTGCGTTTGAGCGTGTCGGTAGATGATTCGGGAACCGATGCCACAGGTAAATACCTGGGTTCGGCTTCGGTGTCGTTGGACAACCTGCTGAGCCTGAACGATTTGTTCTACGCCAGCTTCAACCACGACTTGGGCGGGGGGGACCCGGGTAATCGTGGTTCCAAGGGCCATACCTTGCACTACTCTGTCCCCTACGGTTATTGGCTGTTTGGCGTCACGTCCAGCGAGTATGACTATCACCAGACGGTCGCTGGGGCCAACCAGACTTACAAGTACACCGGAGAAAGCAAAAACAACGAGATCAGCGCGTCTCGCTTGCTGTATCGCGATGCCGTGCGCAAAACCACGCTCAAGCTCAGTGGCTGGACGCGCACTTCGCAAAACTATATCGACGATACCGAGATCGAAATTCAGCGCCGACGCATGGCAGGCTGGGCGCTGGGGCTGAGTCATCGGGAGTTCATCGGTACCGCCACGCTCGATCTGGGCACCAGCTATCGCCGGGGCACAGGTGCGCGCAACGCAATCGCTGCGCCTGAGGAGGCGTTTGACGAAGGGACCTCGCGTTCGCAGATCATCAACGCCGACGCGCAATTTTCCGTACCGTTTGGCCTTGCCACGCAGCGCTTGCGTTACACCGCGGCCTGGCGTGCGCAGTGGAACCGCACGGCGTTGGTGCCGCAGGATCGTTTCTCGATCGGCGGGCGCTACAGCGTGCGCGGGTTTGACGGTGAAAACATTTTGTCGGCCGACCGTGGTTGGCTGGTGCGTAACGACCTCGGCCTGGCGCTGGGCAACTCCGGGCAGGAGACCTACCTGGGTGTTGACTACGGCAAGGTGGGCGGCCCTTCAAGCCAATACCTCATTGGTGATCATCTGGCCGGGTACGTGGTGGGGTTGCGCGGTGGCTACCGGCAAGTGTCTTACGACGTGTTTGTCGGTCAACCGATCAGCAAACCCAAGGGCTTCGAGACTGCCAGTACCACGGCAGGTTTCAGCCTGACGTGGTCGATGTGAGGGTTTGCCATGCAACTCGATAACCTTGAGCTGATCGCGCCGGCGTTCAGCGAAAAGCCATGGAACGAGGCCCAGGCGCTGGGTGCCGCCGTATGGCTGTGGATGCACTCGGCGAGCCATCGCGATGTGCCGCTGCACACCCTGAACGCGCTGCTGTTGCCAGCTATTGCCAACCGCCAGTTCATCATCGGCTACGAATCGGGGCGCCCGGTGTTTTACGCCGCCTGGTGTTGGTTCAGCGTCGAGGCCGAGCAGCGCTATGTGCAAAATCCTGCCATCAGCCTGCCTGCGCACGACTGGAACAGCGGCGAGCGACTGTGGTTCCTGGACTGGGTGACGCCTTTTGGTCACAGCGCCCGCCTTGCACGCTTAGTGCAGCGCCATTTGTTTGCCGACAGCCGGTTCAGCGCTCTGTATCACCGGGGCAACGAGCGCGGGTTACGGATCAAGCGGTTTCAAGGTGCTGCTCTGGCGCGCTTGAAGTGGCCGATCGCGGCCGTTGCCCGCCAATCGTAGTACTTGTCGCATTTTAGAGCTTTCAAGACACAGGGATCGTCATGAACAAACACCTCTACAGGATCGTTTTCAACAAAGCCCGTGGCCTGCTGATGGTAGTGGCCGAAAACGTGCTGGGCAGCAAAAAAGCCTCAGGCACCGGGATCGGTGTCGCCCCTGTCGTCTTGAATACTGTGCTGACACTGCTTCCCCTGCGGTTCTCATTGATGGCGGCGTTGGGCTTGATCACATTGGCCTCGCCGCTGGCCTGGGGCGATATTGTGGCTGACCGTGGCGCTGCGCCCGGCCAGCAACCGGTGATTATCAACGCCGCAAACGGTGTGCCCCAAGTCAACATTCAGGCCCCGAGTGCGGCAGGGGTGTCACGTAACACCTACAGCCAGTTCGACGTTAATGCCCAAGGCGCGATCCTCAACAATGCGCGCACCAATACCCAAACTCAGCTGGGTGGCTGGATCGAGGGCAATGCGCATTTGGCCGGCGGTACGGCGCGGGTGATCCTTAATGAGGTCAACAGCAGCAACCCCAGCCAATTGCGTGGTTACATCGAAGTCGCCGGTGACCGAGCCCAGGTGGTGATCGCCAACCCGTCGGGCATCGCCTGTGACGGCTGTGGTTTTATCAACGCCAACCGTGCCACCTTGACCAGCGGCAGTGCGCAGATGCAGGACGGCCAATTGCAAGGCTACCGCGTTGAAAGCGGCAAGGTGGTTATCTCCGGCAAGGGCCTGGACGCATCGCAGACCGACTTTACCGATGTCATCGCACGCTCGGTCGAGGTCAATGCCGGTATCTGGGCCAAGGACCTGCGGGTGACCAGTGGCGCCAACCAGGTCAATGCCGACAATACCCAGGCGACGGTCATCAACGGTTCCGGCGATAAGCCCCAGGTCGCCATTGACGTGGCGCAGCTGGGTGGCATGTATGCCGGCAAAATCAAGTTGGTGGGTACCGAAGCCGGCCTGGGCGTGCGCAATGCCGGGCAAATAGGTTCGAGTGCCGGCGATGTGGTCATCAGCGCCGACGGGCGCCTGGGCAACAGCGGGCAAATCAGCAGCAGTCAGAACCTGCAGGTGGACAGCCAGCTGGGCATCGATAACAGCGGTTCGCTGTACAGCAAGGGCGCCGCGACGCTGTCCAGTCGTGGCGATATCAACAACCAAGGGGTGGTGGCTGCGCAGCAGGACTTGACCCTGACCGCCCAAACCATCGACAACGCCAGCAAGTCGATATTGGGCGCAGGTGTGGCAGCTGACGGCGCGGTCAGTGGCAATGGCGCACTGCGCGTCAGCGCCAGCCAGACGCTCAAGCACCAAGGCTCGGCGATTGCTGCCGGGGATCTGCAGTTGAGCGCCGAGAACCTTGACCTCAATGCGAGTAAGACCGCTGCGCACAATGTCATGCTCACTGCTCGCACGGGCGGCGCTGACTTAAGCGGTGCAGCGTTGGACGCGACAGGGACGTTGAGCACAGCGGTGCGACAAACCCTGACCACCGACAGTGCCAAAATCAACACCGAAGGTGTGCAATTGGCCGCCGGCAGCCTGTCCAACCGCCAAGGTGAAATCGTCCAGGTCGGCAAGGGCGCCACGGTGATTGCTGTGTCCGACCGCCTGGATAACACCGAAGGACGCATCGCCAGCAATGCGACCGACGTACGCCTTTCGGCGGCGCGCCTGTCCAATGCCAAGGGCAGGATCGAGCATGCCGGCACGGGCAGCCTGACACTTCAAGGCCAGGCGTTGCAGGGGGACCATGGGGACATACACAGCAACGGTTTACTGCAAGTCGCGGTTGCCGATGCCGTGCTGGACGGCGCCAGCACCGTGGCGCGGCAGATCCAGATCGACAGCCATCAACTGTCCAACCGGCAGGGGAAAATCCTGCAGACCGGCACGGATACTCTGCGTATCACCACCACCGGTTTGCTCGACAACACCGGCGCCACCCTGGCCAGTGACAGTGACGTCAGCCTGACGGCGGATCGCTTGCTCAATCAGGGCGGTACGGTCCAGGCTGCCGTCACCGGCAACCTCAATATCACCGCGCATACGCAGCTGGACAATAGCGCAGGCACCCTGGCTGCGGCCAAAGGCGCACACCTCAGTGCAGGGCAACTGCTCAATGGGCAAGGCAAGATCACCGCCGACGACAGCCTGGTGGTGTCTGGCGAGCAGTTGAACAATGACCACGGCACACTGGCGGCCAAGGGTACACTCAGTGTTAGTGGCCATTCTCTGAGTAACCGCCAAGGCACTGTGGGCTCGGTCAGCGGTCCGCTGGGTATTACGCTGAGCCAGGGCGCTTTCGATAACGCCGCGGGCGTTGTGCAAACACAGCAAGGCGTGACGATCAGCAGCCAGGGCCTGAACAATGATGACGGCTTGATCAGTGGCGCGGCCTTGTTGCTGGACAGCGCCGTGCAACGACTGTCGAACCAGCGTGGCGCCATTATCGGGAGCGGCACGGTGGACCTGCGCAGCGGTGAGTTGAACAACCAGGCCGGGCTGATCCAGGCCAAGGGCGCGATGACGCTCGACACCCATGGGCAAACGTTAACCAACACCGATTCGGGCAGCGCCAACGGCATCCTTGGCCAAGCCGAGGTCAACCTCTGGGCAGGCTATCTGAACAACAGCGCCGGCTTTATCGGCAGCAAAGGCGACGTGGCGCTCCATGCGGCGCAGATCGACAATCTTGCCGCCGGTGTGCTCAGCAGCGAAAAATCCATTCTGCTGACCGGCAACGCCTTGAATAACCACGGAGGCCAACTGCAAAGCCTGGGCAATGCGCGCCTGGATATCGGCAGCGGGCGTATTGATAACCTTGGTGGTCTGTTGCGTGCCGGCGGCACCCTGACGGTCGATGCCGGGCAGTTGGACAACCAGCAGACCACAGGCGCCAACCAGGGCGTGGAGGGGCAGTCCTTGGCTCTGAATCTGGCTCAGTTGCTCAACCGCTCGGGCGCCATCCGGGCTGATCAGAATCTGAGCGTCCACAGCAGCGGCCAATTGGATAACAGTGCGGGCTTGATCTCGTCGAGCAAGCAATTGTCGATCAGCGCCCACCAGTCGCTGCTCAACAGCGGCGGCACGTTGATCGCAGGGGAAAAACTCGGCCTTACCAGCGCCAGCCTCAGCGGTGACGGTAGTGTGTTGAGCCTGGGTGATATTCGCCTCGACCTGGCTTCGGGACTGGTCAATACCGGCAAGCTGCAAGCCAACGGCGATCTTGACCTGACCCTGCAAGGCACGCTCGACAACCAAGGTAGCGTGCAGGCCGGCAAGCAACTGCGGGTTTCCAGTGCTGTAATTGAAAACCGCGCCAGCGGTGAACTCAGCGCCGCGCAGGTCACCCTTGATGCGGCCGACAGCCTGAATAACCGTGGCCTGATTGACGCCCATATCACCCGGCTCAATACCCAGGTGCTTAATAACCTGGGCACCGGCCGTATCTACGGCGACCAGGTGTCGATTGCGACGGGGCAACTGACCAACGATGTGGAAGATGCCCGCGCAGCGGTTATCGCTGCACGCGAACGGCTGGACATCGGCACCGGCACACTGCTTAACCGTGAACACGCGATGCTTTTCAGCGCTGGTGACCTGTTGATTGGAGCAGCGCTGGATGCCCAAGGCCAGGCTGTCGGCCAGGCCGCGCTGGTGCGCAACGCGAGTGCCAGCATTGAAGCCCTAGGCGCGTTGAGCCTCAACAGTGCCGAGTTGCGTAACACTAACGAACACTTCAGCACTCAGGTGGTGCAAGTCAGCCAGGAGGCGGTGCAGGAGTTCCAGCACACGGGCTCCGCCAACCGTTATCGGCCGGACCAGATCTCACTCTACAAAAACGAAGTCAGCCACTTGGTCAGCCCTGAAGGCGTGGCTGACAACTACAACCGCTACGACTTCACCCGCACGACCACCCAGACACAGATCCTCACCTCGGACCCCGGAGAAATACTCTCCGGCCGCTCGATGCTGCTGACCGCCAATTCGGTATTGAACGATAAGAGCCGGATCATCGCCGGTGGTACCCTCGTGGGTAATATCGGGCAACTTAATAACACCGAAGTCCCCGGGCAGCAGACTGTGACGGACAGCGGCACATTCAGTCATCTGTATCGCATCCATCGCAAAGGGCGCGACCGCCAGGGCAACTCCACAGCCGCCTACAACCCGGCAGCCAGTGTCACAGATATCTTCCTGCAGCCCACCCAGTACCTGGAAAATACCGCCCAAACCGGCAGTGGCCTGCAAGTCGGTGCACGCCTGACCAGCAGCGTCGACCAGGCCGCCGTCGGTGCCGGCGCTGCCACCGTGAACGTGGGCAATGGCCGTGCGTCGGCCCCGGTCCTGGAGGTGCCGGCCTTGCAAGCTACTGCGGCGGGCGGCGTCGGCGAGTCGATACGCACTGGCGGTGTCAGTGTGCAGGTACCGGACAATAGCCTGTTCCACCTCAACCCGCAGGCAAACCCGAACTACCTGGTGGAAAGCGACCCGCGTTTCACCAGTTACCGCTCTTGGTTGTCGTCCAATTACATGCTCGATCGGCTCCAACTCGACCCCGGCCTGACCCTGACGCGCCTGGGCGATGGTTTCTATGAGCAGAAGCTGATCCGTGAGCAGATCGCCCAACTGACCGGGCGGCGCTTTCTGGATGGCTACGCCAACGACGAGACCCAGTACCGGGCGCTGCTGGACAGCGCGCTGACCTACGCCGGAAAGTGGAGCCTGGTGCCCGGTGTGGCACTCAGTCCTGAACAAATGGCGCAATTGACCAGTGACATCGTGTGGTTGGTCAAAAAAGACGTGACCCTCGCCGATGGCAGCGTGACCCAGGCATTGGTGCCGCAGGTGTATGTAAGGGTGCGCGACGGTGACCTGGACGGTTCCGGCGCGCTGATGGCGGGTAACGTGGTGGACCTCAATCTGCAAGGCGACCTGGTCAACAGCGGCACGATTGCCGGGCGCAGCGTACTGGCGATTTCCGCCGACAGCATCCAGAACCTGGGCGGGCGTCTGTCCGGCGCCGAGGTAGAAGTGAAGGCTCGCACTGACTTGAACAACCTCGGTGGCTTGATCGATGCCGGCACGCGCCTGAACGCAGTCGCCGGTCGCGACATCAACCTGGTTTCCAGCACGCGCGACACCCAAAGTGCCCAGGGCACCGCGACCGGGATATCACGGGTTGCCGGACTTTTTGTGTCCGATGCCAAGGGTGAACTGGTAGCGAATGCCGCGCGCGACATCAACCTCAGTGCGGCGCAGATCGTCAGCTCGGGCAAAGACGGCAAGACCACGGTGGTTGCCGGCCACGATATCAACTTGGGCACGGTGACCCAGAGCCGCGAGCAGAGTGTGCAATGGAATTCCAGCAACTGGCGCAAGGACGCCAGCCGCACCGATACCGGCAGCGTGATCCAGGGTGAAGGCGAGGTCCGCCTGGTCGCAGACAACGACCTCAATGCCCGTGGCGCGAAAGTCACCAGCGAGCAGGGTGGGGTCACCGTTGCCACAGGGCGTGACGTCAATCTCGGCACCAGCCAGAGCTACAACTTTGTCGATGAAGCCCACAAAGTCACCGGCAGTAATAGCCTGTTCTCCAGCAAAACCACCACCACCCGTGACACGGTCAGTGAGACCCGCGCCCAGGCCACCACCCTCAGTGGCGAGACGACGTGGGTCAAGGCCGGCAACGACGTGAATGTGCGCGGCAGCAACGTGGTCTCTACCAGCGGTACGACCTTGTTGGCCGGGCACGATGTGAATGTACTGGCCGCCACCGATCAGCTCAGCGAGCAGCATTTCAAGGACGTCAAGCAAAGCGGGTTGTTCAGCGGCGGCGCAATCGCGGTGACCATCGGCAGCCAGCAACGCAGTGACAAAAACCGCACCGACAGTGAAACGGCGGCCGCCAGCACCATCGGCGCCACCGACGGCAGCGTGAACATTTTGGCCGGCAATGCGTATCGCCAGGTCGGCAGCCAATTGACGGCGCCCAAGGGCGATGTGGACATTGCGGCGCAGCACGTCAATATCCTTGAGGCTCGCGACCAGCAACACATCAGTCAGGAGACCAAATTCAAGCAAGGCGGCCTCACGATTACCGTGACTAACCCGGTGATCGAAGCCGTGCAGACCGCTCAGCGGATGAAAACCGCTTCCGACCGTACCGACGATGGCCGGCTAAAAACCCTGGCGCTGGTCAATACCCTGATGGGAGCCGGCAACGGCTATATCCAGTACGACAAAGACCCGGCCATGGCCGGGGCATCAATATCAGCATTTCGGCAGGCACCAGTAAGAAGGAGAGTAAAAGCGAGCAGACCTCCAACTCGGCGGCCGGCTCGTCGGTATTGGCCGGTGGCGATGTCAACATCACTGCTGCAGGCGCCGGCAAGAACAGTAACCTCACGGTGCAAGGCAGCCAGATCACCGCCAGGCATGATGTAAATCTCAAGGCCGACGGCACAATCGCCTTGCTCGCCGCGCAAAATACAGTGGAGCAGCGCAGTACCGAGAAGGGCAGTAATGCCAGCCTGGGGATCGGTATTGCTATCGGCAGTTCGACCAACGGTATCAGTTTCAACGCAGGTGCTTCCCAGAACCGCGGCAAGGCCGACGGCAATGACGTGGTCTGGAGCAACACCCACGTGGATGCGGGTAATAAAGTCTCGCTCGACTCTGCAGGCGATACCCGGCTCAAGGGAGCGGTGGTCACCGGCAAGCAAGTCACTGCCGATGTGGGCGGTGATTTCAGCGTCGAAAGCCTGCAGGACACCAGTACCTACAAGGCCAAGCAAACCAGCCTCGGCGTGGGCGTGAGCATCTGCGTGCCGCCGTTCTGCATCGGTTCATCGAGCTTCACGCTGAGTCAGAACAAAGGCATCCAGAAATCCAACTTTGAAAGCGTCACCGAGCAGAGCGGCATTCGGGCTGGCGACGATGGCTTTGATATCCGCGTCAAAGGCAATACCGACTTGGTGGGCGGCGTGATTGCCAGCAATGACAAGGCGATCGCCGAGGGCAAAAACAGCCTGAGCACTGGCTCATTGACCACCTCCAACCTGCACAACAGCGCCAAGGCGAGTGCGGACAGCAGCGGGTTCACCCTCAGCAGCGACTTTGTCGGCCAGGGCATGTACGGCGCTAGTAAGGCTTTGTTCAGCAATTACCTGGATGCGGGAAAAGCCTCGGATTCATCCCAGGGCAATACCCTGAGCGCGGTGAGTGCGGGCAATATTCTGATTACCGATGCCTATCGCCAGCAACAGCTGACCGGGCGTGATGCCAACCAAACAGTGGCCGGGCTCAACCGTGATACCGCCCATTCCCATGTTGGCGCTGGGCGCCAGGATCTGGACAAACTGCAACGCACCGCCGAGGCGGAGCAGTCGATCAAGAATGAAGCCTATCGCCAGGGGGTGCAGTTTACCGATGAGGCGTACCGTACGATGTTCAAGACGGCGCCCCAGATGTATGCCGTGGATATGGATGATCAGGGCAATGTCGACAGAGGTGCGGACACGAAACCGCAGTTCCGGGAGGTTGAGGGTGAGGAGCGGGATAACCTGCAACCCGACGCTAACAACGTGGTCAACGTGGCCCTCAACGGGATTTTCAACGACGCGCAGGCAGCGGCGAAATACGCCGCTCAGCATCGCGACCCAGATGCTACAGGGCCACAATATTTCCTATGGTTTCCGACAGCGGGTAATCGAATGTCAGAGCTGCTGGTTGCCGGCTATCAGAAGGCAATGGACAACGACTTCTGGGGCTTGACCAACTACACCGAAGCCGCTCGGGAAATCCAGCTCAAGTACGGTGCCACCGGTTTGCATTTGACTGAGCACAGCCGCGGCACCATGACCGGCGGCAACTCGCGAGACTCCATTGCTAATTTGCCTGATGCTGCGGGTCTGCTCAGCAAGACCACGGTGTATAACTTTGGCGGAGCGTTCAATGTCTATCGCGCCGATGAACAGCTGGCCTATCTGCAAAACCGCAACGCCGTCACCGACCCTGTCGAACGGGCGAACATGGTCCTCAAATATGAGGTCCACAACTACGATCCGGTTGGCCGGTTGTTCTTCATGGGCAACAACCCGGGCACCGGCGGGGTGATCCCTGAAGGCAGTACCTATCTCAAGGAACTAATCAACGTCTTCAACGGTGCCACTACGATGCACAGTTGTTATGGCAGTGGTGAGTCTGCCTGCACGAGGTATTGGCCTGACATGAAAGAAATGAAGCCGGTGCTGGTGCCTGTCAGCCCTAGAAAATAAGGAAACCTAGAATGTGGCTTAAACCAGTTGCACTTGCAGTCATGCTGCTACCGCTCGTCACGGCCTGTTTTGCCACGCCGTTTCAGCCACCCACTGATGAAGTGGAGCTATGGAAGAAACCGGGTGCGAACAGCCAGGAGGTGTTCGCTTCGATGTTGGCGTGCGGTTCAAAAAACCGATCCGGCATTGATCCCAAGGCCACGCTCCAGCAGAAAGCAGAACGCTTCGAGTGTATGAAGCGTGCAGGCTACACCCGCAGTGACGGTTTTGATCTCTGTGCGCTGGACACCCGGCATGAGCTCAAGGCCTGTGCGTCCGCACGTTGAAGGCACAAAAAATAGGATTTTCCATGAGAGCGTTTCTGATAGCGGGTCTGGCTTTTGCCGTGAGCGGCTGCGGCAATATTGCCAATATCCGGGCTTACTCCACGGCCTATGTCGAACCCGCCTCAGGTGATACCGCGCGTTTGCGCGTAATCACCAATGGCATGGCGCGCGGCGTGCCGGGCCGCGATTGCATCGACTGGCGTGTCCCCGGCGCCGGGGTGATGGCCGTGTCCGAATCCGGCTTTGCGGACAAGAATAATGGTCGCAGCCTGGGCATGCCCGAGAGCAACCGCCGGGTGGAAGGACAAGGTCTGGCGCGTACCGAACTCAAAGTGCCGGCGGGCAAGCCTTTCGCCATGAACTTCCAGAGTGAAGGCCACGTTTCCGCCGGATATTCCTATAGTTGCCGGCAAACCTTTCGTTTCACCCCAAAGGCGGGTCAGGACTATGAGCTGGTCCTGTTGGACGGTGGCCAGTGCCTGGTCGCGTTGCAGCGCTTAAACCCAGCTGGAAAACCTGAAAGTGAGCCTGTTGAGAAGGCAGGGCTGTGTAGAGCACTGGATGCCTTTTAGCTCAGCGTATTCAGAATTCCAGCGACAGGTGGCTATCCGGATATTGCGGATAGTTCAAACCTAAGCGTGAGCCGAATCAATGCGCATCGGGGGTGTGGCCTTTAGCCGACTTGACATACCAGGCGTATCCAAGAGGCAGAGAAGTGAGCCAGCTTGCACTTGCGGAGGAGGCAAGCTGGGCGAAACCAGAACCGAGTTGGTCGTCCGCTTTTGGCCGGTTGATTTCTGTCACGAGGGGCTGCTACCGACCTGAAGAGGTTTCAACGAAGTTTCGCCGACGTACTACGGTGTCCTTTTAGATGGCAATTCAGGTGTAATCGGCAAGCCCGCTCTGAGGATTTAAGCCCCATGACTGACCGCTTGGTGTCAAGCTATCCTGACGTACACCGTACTTTCGATGCTCTAGAACCGGCCGAGAAAACGCGGGTGGCTACTCGTATCGTTCTCTGGGCGGTTGATGAGGTAGGGGGTGACTCTAACGAGGTCGCTGAACTGTTGTCGTGTGGAGGTCGGGCTCGACTTGAGACTATATGCGCTCAAATGGAGGAACAATACTTCTATCTGCTGGAGCGCGACGACGACGGATCTTTTGCTTGGTTTTGCAAGGCCCGCGCATATAGTGCTAGCGTGTTCCTTGCCCGTGACGAACTTGACGACGCGGTCTATGAATCGATTTTCGCGACTGATAAACCGTTCCAGGTCAGTGATTTCTTGTGAAAGCGTTGTGCAGTGTGAGCAACGAAAATCTGTCGATGACCACTTTCGACCCATTGCGAGCATTCGAAGGAGCCAACAGAATCGGGGGCCTCTTGTGGTGAGGTGACGCATGGTGAGGATTGAAGTATTTGAAGAAGCCGACTGGACGCTTTGACGTCCCTCAACTAAGCGCTAAGCAAGGTAGGTTTCGCGATGAAAAGCTGGATAGCTAATACGAAAGTTAATGCACTGTAAGGGGCTAGCTCTCAAAAATTTGATGGCGTGATGCTTAGGCGGGCCCTTATAGAATACTGCGACAGATATCAAAAAATTTACCCTTTGAAATTCTGGAAGAGCCACTTGAGTTTCTGAAAAACAACGTAAATTCAGATGATGAATATAGGGAAATGCGAGCGCTTCTCAGGATTGCAGCTGAAGAATACTGCGTTAGTTTAAACGAGATAGCCGATGCTCTTCTTGACCTGATAGACACGCGCATCCTTTCCACGGACCAAGCAAAGAAAATCATCAGCCACGTTTTCGAAGCATTTTCCTGCAATGAAAGCCCCGAAGATTTCATTCCAAGAGAGGATGCCTACTTGTGCAAAAACCTATTTGCGATTACCTCCAGTTAGCAAATGGTTGAAACCTCTAGCCTGGCTCACAATGACTGGCGCCGATTGGCGCAACTAGATACTCACCTCGGGACACTTTTGGGCCTTGATGACCGGCTGCTTCTGGCTGAAAGCAGCCCCTTTCCCCGCTAACCGGTCTACCATGGCATCCCCCGGCAGTGGTCCATGCGCTTCCGATCATTTTTTATCAAGGTATTGCCATGTCCATCGACCAAATCTCCCTCCCTAAAGGCGTCGGCCCTCACGCCATCAAGCTGCTTGACGCCATCACCGGTGCTTCCACCCACGAAGAACTCAACCGCGCTGGCGGCAAGGCTGAAGGGTTTGTGTTGGGGCTGGAAGCCACCAAAGCCATCAAAAGCCAGATCGCCGAGTCGTTGTATGTGGCTTACGACGATGCGGCGAGTAACCGCGCGGGTGAGTTGAAGGGTTAAGAACCCAGCACTACAGGACGTTGTGCGCGCAGGTCGTTAAACTGGGCGCCTTTTTATTTCTCAGGATGAGGCTGCCATGTTCAAAGTTGCTCTCGCGTCACTGCTGCTGGCGTGTGCCTTCAGCGCTCAAGCGGATACGACTGTTGATGTGTCAAAGATTTACGGCAACATCAAGTTCGTCAGTAGCTTCCCGGACTATAAGGTCAAGGTGGTAAACAGTTTCCCTGACCTTAAGGTAAAGCAGGTGAGCAGTTTTCCCGATTCGGCCGGCAAGTGGAAAACAGTCGAGAGTTTCCCCGACTACAAGATCCAGATTGTTGACTCCTTTCCAGACTTCACCATTCAGTACGTTGATTCGTTCCCTGGGGTTAATTGAAGGCAGCGCCTTCAGCGGCGCTGCCGTGGGCTGTGGGTCAGCCAGGGCAAGGTGCTTCACGGTCGAGCAATTTGGCGGTGAGCAGCACGCCCAGTTCGCTCAGTTGGTGAATGGCCAGCGCGATGTCGCGGTGTTTGCCGCACAGGTCTTCGGACAGGTCGAGCAGCAGGGTGCTGACGCTGGTGAAGGTTTCGTAGCTGTTGGTGATGAGGGTTTCGGTGCTGGCGTCGGGGACGACGGTGAAGAGGGTGGTTGAGTCTGTTGTGACATTAGCCATTGTTAAGTTCCTTGCTTGGGCTACAACCTCATCGCTACTAAACGAAAAGGCGGTAGCTGTACGCAGGTTAGTAGACCGGTGGAACCTAACAAAACCGGCGCACCCGAGGGTGCCCTACGCACAGCCACCATCAAGCACAGACGAGAACGTCTGACAGATGAAGCTTATGCACTTGTTAGGTTAAACCGTGGGCTACTAAACCCGATCACTGAACATTCAGCGACCGAGCCACCTTAGAGACGGCCACCCCAGCGCACAAGCCGGCGGATTCTGACGCACGCGTAGGCAATGGGGCAAGGTGCTGCGGGCCGTTCGCAATGTCCCAGGCTGAGGAAACTCCTTTTGTGGCGAGCAGGCTTGCCCTGCGTTGGGGTGCGAAGCGGCCCCTCCAAACAGGCGACCGAGTTTTACTGTTGGACCGCGGTGGCTGGGTTGGGAGCGCTGCGCACTCCAACGCAGGGCAAGCCTGCTCGCCACAACAAGCACTCAAGCCACAACAAGCCTGCCTGACACAGCAAGCCTTCAAGCCACAACAAGCCTGCTTGCCACCACCGCGCCGGGTTAGAACGCCTGATTCACCCCAACCCCACGCATGATCGAAAACCGTGGGTCGATCAGCTTCAGCGTTTGCTCGCCCTTCAGGCGCCCGACCACCACGTGGTAGGTCTTTGGCACTTCGGAGAGGTTTTCCGGGTTGCGGGCCAGTTTTTCAATCGCCGGGGTGTTGGCCCAGTCGGCGATGGTTTTCTGGCGAATGTCCACGGTCACCACCCAGGATTTGTCCACGGCGGCGCCCATGGGGTTGGTGTTGGCGGCAATGTTCTGGACCTTGGCGATTTCATAGCCCTGGGCGTAGCAGAACCCGGATTCCTGCTGCACGTAGGCGGCGCGGCCGGCGTCGGTGAGGGTGTAGGTTTTGTCGCTTTTGGCCAGCAGGCCGGCGTTGGTCAGCGCATCGAAGGCCGGCTGGTTGGCGCTGGAGGTGCCGCTCATGACGCTGTCACTCAAGGTCACCGGGAAGCTGTTGAACATCGCCGCCGTTACGCAGGAAGCCCCTTCCAGCCTGGGTTGCAGCGCGGCTTGAATGTCGGCGTCCGATGGGCTGTCGCTGCAGGCGGTGAGCAGCAACGCGGCGGCGGTGATGAGGGCCATTTCTCTGATTCGCATCGTTTTATCCTTGACGATTGGTAGCGGGCGGGCAAAGTGTATAGAAATATTGCTGTCACGAAACCCTCCCGCCAGTCGTGTAGGGTCGGTGGCTTGAGCCGCACTGAACACCCAAGGATTAACCATGACATTGACCGTCAACACCCTGCTCGAACTGGCCATGGCCAACCCCATCAACGCCCAGATCACCGCGCGCCTGCCCGACCTCGGTGTGGAGCAGTGCATGCTCACGGCGGGCTGCCTGTTCCAGGCCGTATGGAACCATCAGTCAAACTTGCCTGCGGCGCAGGGCGTAAAGGACTACGACGTCTTTTACTTCGACACGGATCTGTCCTACGAAGCGGAGGACAAGGTGATCCGCGCCGCCGAACGTTTATTTGAGGATTTGGGCGTCAACGTCGAGGTCAAGAACCAGGCGCGGGTGCACCTTTGGTACGGCGAGCGCTTTGGTCGGCCTTATCCACAGTTGCACTCGGCTAAACAGGGCGTCGACCGTTACCTGGTGGCCGGCACCTGCATCGGGCTGGAGATCGACACGGGCGAGGTGTATGCGCCCTATGGCTTAGCGGATGTGGAGCAGGGTGTGTTGCGCATTAACCCGCTGCATCCGGAACCTGAGTTGTTCGCCGCCAAGGCCCGCAGTTATCAAGCGCGCTGGCCTTGGCTGAAGATCGTGGCGCCGGATGATTTGTGAACTTTTACCGGCTCCCCATGCGTCCTATCTTCAAATGAACCCTGAGAGTGGATAGCCCATGATCTTCCTGATTTTCCTCATCGCCTGCGCCGCGGCCGCCAGCACCGGCGTTATTTTCAAGCCCGGCCAGTGGTACGAAAGCCTGGTCAAACCCAGCTTCACCCCACCCAATTGGTTGTTTCCGGTGGCCTGGACGGTCATCTATCTGCTGCTCGCCTGGGCGGGCTATCGCCTGACGATGATCCCCGGCAGCCAATTGGCCCTGGGCTTGTGGGCGGCGCAGATTGCGCTGAACACGCTGTGGACGCCGGTGTTTTTTGGCGCGCATAACCTCTTCGCCGGGATGGTGGTGATCGTGCTGCTGTGGCTCGTAGTAGCGGCGTTGGTGGTGATGGCGTTGCGGTTGGACTTGATCACCGGGTTGATCCTGTTCCCTTACCTGGCGTGGCTGAGTGTGGCGGCGGCGTTGAATTTCTCGATTCTGCGGAACAATCGCTGATGGCCTACACACCGTGGCCTGCCAGCGAGCCTGAGCTGGAGCAGATGCGCGACTTCAACAAGAAGCTTGCCTGGATGCCGCGCTTTAAAATCCGCAACCGCGTCACGCCGCGTGTGATTCAGGCGCTGTTGCGGGTCAGCCAAGCCCTCAAGAAAGCGCCTGTGGCCGAAACCCGAAGGGTCGGCTCGGTGCCCGTACGCATCCTGCGGCCCGAGGGGAAAACCAAAGGCGTGGTGCTGGATATCCACGGCGGCGGCTGGGTGATCGGCAATGCGCAGATGGACGACGACCTGAACCTGGGCATGGTGCAGGCGTGTGGCGTGGCGGTGGTGTCGGTGGACTATCGGCTGGCGGTCGACACGCCGGTTGAAGGGCTGATGGAGGACTGCCTGAATGCTGCGCGCTGGCTGCTCAGCAGTGACGAGTTTGCTGATTTGCCGGTGTTTGTCGTGGGTGAGTCCGCCGGTGGGCATCTGGCGGCGGCAACCTTGCTGGCGCTTAAGCAATGGCCGGATTTGCTCAAGCGCGTGCGCGGTGCGGTGTTGTACTACGGCGTATACGACTTGACCGGCACACCGAGCGTGCGCACGGCGGGGCCGGAGACATTGTTGCTGGACGGGCCGGGAATGGTCGAGGCGCTGCGCATGCTCACGCCGGGGCTGAGTGATGAGGCGCGGCGCCAGCCACCCTTGTCACCGCTGTATGGCGACCTTACGGGGTTGCCGCCAGCGTTGATGTTTGTGGGGGAGTTGGACCCGCTCAAGGACGACACGCTTGATCTCGCTGAGCGATGGGCAGCGGTGGCGGAGGTTGAAGCCCATCTGCTACCGGAATCAGCCCACGGGTTTATTCATTTTCCGGTGGCGATGGCAGATGGCGTACTTGCTTACAGTCGGGAGTGGATATCGGCGAGGATCCAGGCTGTTCATCCCGCACTCGTCGAGCTATAAAGCTGCTGCGATTTGTGTTCAAGGGAATGCAAGCACTTGTAGGGTGATCACGGATGTATATCTACAAAATGGTTCAGGTGCCACCGAACATTGAAGTTCGGGCGAAAGAGCATAGGGGCAATGAGGCTGCAGCCTACCTTGAGAATGTAGTTAATGCTCACGCCGAGGATGGTTGGGAGTTCTATCGAATCGACACAATCGGCGTCTCCGTCAAAGCCGGTTGCTTCGATGCGCTGTTTGGGAAGAAAGATGTGCTCAGCAGCTACTACGTGATTTCTTTGCGCAAGCCTCGATGATCAAGCGCTGTGCCTTGTCAGCGATTCGCTGGTACCAGCGAGTCGCTCCCAGCCGACTGCGTGATGCTTGTCGGTTTGAGCCCACCTGCTCCAATTATGCTATTCAGGCTATCGAGAAGTATGGCGTTATGCAGGGCTGTCGCAAAACCGCCGGGCGTATTTGCAGGTGTCGTTACCCGAACGGCGGGCAGGATTTCCCCTAAGCATTCACGCGTTCGGTGCTCCAGTGACTACCGCGTCGATTCCCGAAGTGGCGCAAAGTGTTCACGCCTTGGCCTTCCAGCGTGGAGTCCTGAAAAGTGAAGATAGAGTGGGCGATATCTTTCAGATTCTCCTGCAAGTTGGGTAACCTCTGACACCCTCATTTTCAGACTCTCGCAAGGACGCATACGTGGCCATTTCCCATGCAGTCGTAGGGCTATCGGCATTTTTGCTGGTGGCAGGTGTTCAAGGCGCCGAATATTACTTCTCGTTTGATGTGCCCTACGGGCAGTACGAGCGGCAATTCAAAATGAAGACCCCAGGTGACGGTACGTTGAGCTGCACGGTGTTCATCGAAAAAGAGTACCGGGGCGAGAAGTGGGTGCCGGCAGTGATTCTGGCCGCTGCCGAAGACGATGCCGAGGACGACACGCTGTTTCTGTCCAGTTCTACCGAGCCAAACGGCGGACCGCGCACGTTCCACCTGCGCACGTTCAACCAGGCGAAGCCGGTCATCGACAAGACGCTGTGGGAGGCTCCCGATGAGAAGGGCGTGTATAAGATGGCCGTGTCGTGGTATGCCAATGGCGCCATCGGTTATCAGTACGGCATCTATGCGAGTTGGCAAGAGAAGCAGTTCGTCGAGAAGCCAGGCTTTTCCACTCGCCATGTCAGCGTCCATGCGTCGGGCGTGAAGGGATCTGCTTTGTGCTACGTGCAGACTAAATGACACTGAGCGAGTGGGTGGGAACTTAAAAGCTGATCGATAAGTCAGGTTAATCAGTTGCTCCTTTCCCATCATCAGGACTTCACCATGCGCGAATACACCCTGAACTACCTGTTCAACGACGAGCCCCGCACCCACGTGTTTGAACTCAAACAGCCTGAACTGCCCGTGCACGAGGCGGCGATGCATTTACTGCAATTGCATTTTGGCGATGCGGAGAATGGGTTGATCCTGCCGCCTGCGGATGCGACGCCCGAGGAGATTCTGGAGCAGGCGCAGGTGGTAGGGATCAGCCAGATCAAAGTTGTATGAACGAGCGACCGGTCATTCAGGACGTGACCTGCGACGACATTCCAGCAGTGCTGGACTTTGTCCTTGAGGCTCGCAGCGAGCTTTTCCCCAAGCTCAGCGCAGCCGGCATGCCGGACGATCTGGCGCGATTTGAAGCGGTGTATGTTCATGGCGACGGCCAGTTCCTGATCGCCCGCGTTGATGGCCAAATTGTTGCGGCCATCGGCTATGTGCCCTACGACGGGCGCTTCTCCCAGTTGAATTACCAGGGCCTCAAGACGGTGGAGGTGGTGCGCCTGTTTGTGGCGCCGGCGTTGCGCCGATTCGGGTTGGCGGGTGAGTTGTACGGCGCGCTGGAGGCGAAGGCGCGGGGGGAGGGGGTGGAGATGGTTTACCTGCATACTCATCCGTTTCTTGCTGGCGCGATTGATTTTTGGCTTCGGCAAGGGTTTGAAATTGTTGATGTCGAGGCGGATCCGGTTTGGCGGACGACGCATATGCAGCGGTCTCTGTAGCTGCTTCAAGGACCCCGGGCAGCCGACCTGATTCTCGAAGCTGAACTCAATCAAATGTGGGAGCTGGCTTGCCTGCGATGGCATCAACCCGGTGTACCTGGTGGACCGAGGCGCCTGCATCGCAGGTAAGCCAGCTCCCACAGAAGAGCAAAGCAGTGCGGCACTGGCAGATGAACTCGGTCAAACTGTGGGAGCGGGCTTGCCCGCGAAGGCGGAGGGTCAGCCGACTGATGTGCCACTGACCCACCGCTATCGCAGGCAAGCCAGCTCCCACACTTGATCGGTGGTGTTTTTAGGGGCCGCGGTCAGCTCATCAGTTCGAGCGCAACCGCAGGATCTGCGCGCCGTCAAACGGGTCCGTCAGGTAGTGCGCCTGTACCCCGAATGTCTCTTGCAATCGCTGCGGCGTCAGCACCTCCAGTGGCGGGCCCAGCGCCACCAGCCGCCCGCGGTCCAGCACGGCCAAACGATCACAGGTCAGCGCCTGGTTGAGGTCATGCAGCGCAATCAACGTGGTCACCGGCAAGGCCTGCACGCCCTTCAAGATCGCCAGTTGATGCTGGATATCCAAGTGATTGGTCGGCTCATCCAGCAGCAGAATCTGCGGCCGTTGCGCCAGGGCACGGGCGATGTGCACGCGTTGGCGTTCGCCGCCCGAAAGGCTGCGCCATGCACGTTTGCTCAGGTGGGTGGCGTCCACGTCGTGCAGCGCCTGGCTGACGATGGCCGCGTCCGCGTCCGACCACGGGCTCAATGCCGACAGCCAGGGCGTGCGGCCCAGTGCCACGGCGTCGAACACGCGGATGGCATCGTCGGTATCAGCCTGCTGTTCCACCACGGCCAGTTGCTGCGCGATGGCGCGCCGGGATAGGCGGCCCAGGCGCTCGCCGCCCAACAGCACTTCACCGCAAGCCGGTGCACGCAAACCGGCGAGCAGTTTGAGCAGGGTGGACTTGCCGGAACCGTTCGGCCCGACGATGCCCAAGGTTTCACCCCGCTGAACGTCAAGGTGGATATCGCGCAGCAACTCGGCGTCGCGCACCTTGAACCCCAGCCCTGTGCAACTGAGCACCGTCATCGCGCATTTCTCCGGCCGATCAGGATCAATGCAAACACCGGCGCGCCGACCAGCGCGGTAACCACGCCGACCGGAATCACCTGGCCCTTGATCAGCGTGCGCGAGAGCACGTCGGCGGCGATCAAAAACAGCGCGCCGCCCAAGGCGCTGGCCGGCAGCAGGCGTGAATGCCCGGTACCGACCAGCAGGCGCACGGCATGCGGAATCACCAGCCCGACAAAGCCAATGGAGCCGACAATCGACACCATCACCGCCGTCACCAGCGCCGCACAGCCCACCAGCACAAACTGCACCCGGCGCACTGGAATGCCCAGCGAGGCCGCCGAGTCGGTGCCGAAGGTGAACGCATCCAGCGCACGCCGGTGCCACAGGCACACCGCCAGGCCTGCGACGGTCACCGGCACCGCCAGCCACACCGACGGCCAGCGCACCCCGCTGAGGTTGCCCAGCAGCCAGAACATAATGCCGCGTGCCTGCTCGGAGCTGGCGGACTTGGTGATCAGGAACGCGGTGAGGGCGTTGAACAGCTGTGAGCCGGCGATGCCGGCGAGGATGATCTGGCCGGTGCCGCTCGTCGAGCCGCTGGCGCGCGCCAGCAGAATCACCAGCGCAAAGGCCGCCATGGCGCCGACAAACGCACCTGCCGACAGCGAAACCAGCCCGCCGCCGACGCCGATCAGCGCCACCAGTACCGCGCCGGTCGAGGCGCCGGCGCTGATGCCCAGCAGATAAGGATCGGCCAACGGGTTACGCAACAGCGACTGCAAGATCACCCCGCACGTGGCCAACCCGGCACCGCACGCGGCGGCGACCAGGGCGCGGGTCAGGCGGTAATTCCACACCACGCCTTCGTCGATTGGGTCAAGCGCATAACCGGCCGCCCACAGTTTGTTGGCCAGCACTTGCAACACCACCTGCGGCGCGATGGCGGTTTCGCCGATGGCTACCCCGGCGAGCACGGCGAGCAACAGCAGCGCCAAGGCGAGAAGGGTACGCATCATTTGTGCAGGTCGTAGCCGTCGATGGCGCCGGCCAGCTGTTCGAGGCCATCGAACGTGCGCACGCTGGCCTGTAATGCCAGGGCGTCGAGGATGATGATGCGGTTGTTTTTCACCGCGTCCATGTTGCGCGTCACCGGGTCACTGCGCAGGAAGGCGAGTTTCTTTTCATGGTCGTCGGCCGGGTAGCGGCGCCGGTCCATGCGCGCGATCACCAGGAAGGTCGGGTTGGCCTTGGCAATGGTCTCCCAGCCGACGGCGGGCCACTCTTCATCGGACTGCACCACATTGTGCAGGCCCAGGGTTTGGAGCATGAATTCGGGCACGCCCTTGTGGCCGGCCACGTACGGGTCGCTGGCCATTTCCGAGCTGGAGAACCACACCAATGCGCTGGCGTGCTTGAGGCCTTTGCTGTGGGCGGTGGCAATGGATTTGGCCAGGCGCGCCTTGAGCTCGTCGTTCAATTGTTGGCCGCGCGCCTGTACGTCGAAAATCTCGGCCAGTTGGCTGATGCTTTTATAGACGGTCTCGACGCGAAACGGCTCCAGCCGCGTGCCGTCGGCGCCCACCCGGTTGTCCTTGGCTTCGCAGTCGGAGGGCAGCAGGTAGGTGGGGATCTTCAGCTCGTGAAACTGCTCGCGGGTGCCGACCACGCCTTGCGGGCCCACCACCCATTCCAGCTCGGCGGCCACCAGCTGCGGGCGCTTGGCGATCACCGCTTCGAAGCTGGGTTCGTTGTTGGCCAGGCGCTCAATGGCGTCGTTCTGCGCCTTGAATTGCGGCAATACGTTATTGAACCACAGCGAGGTACCGACCACTTTGTCGCCCACGCCCAAGGCGTAAAGCATCTCGGTGGCGGCCTGGCCGATAGTCACCGTGCGCGCAGGCGCCTGCTCAAAGGTCAGGGTGCTACCGCAGTTCTGCACCGTCAGCGGGTAGTGAGTGGGCGTCGCTTGGGCCAGGGCACAAAAGCCCAGGGCGGTGATCAGGGCGCTAACGCGTGGCAACATCGGGCAATCTCCGGGTAAACCGTACGTGGAACTGGGGAGGTACGGCTCGGAAATACACCCTGGAGCGCTGCGGGCATCGCAGGGCGCGGAGGTACTTCCCGGACACCCCGCCGGTTAGTGATTTTGCTGGGCCGGCAGGTCTCCTGACTGATGCGTCGTCGCCACGCTCCGGCCTTCCCGGGCAATGCCCAGTGGCGATGTGGAGCAGGCTCAGCACCTACAGTTGCGGGGGCAGTTCCGATTGGCGCAATGAACGCGCTTCGGATTCCCTATTAGTCCCGTGTGGGAACCGGCGCGGTATGGTAGTCGATCATGCCCGCAAGGGGGAGCCTGTCCACGCGCAATTGGCAGGCCGCCGGGGGTCTCTATCTGCGGATATAGGGTGTACCATCAGTCTCTGTTCATCAGATATTAGTCAGACATGCCCACGCTTAGCGAAGAGAGCCGCCGGATCGTAGCTTCTCTGGCGCACCGTGTTGGTCCGCAGGCTGACACTGCAAGCGTCGCCGCGGCGGTTGTTTCGATTTTGCAGGATGTGGGCGCAGCACTGGCGCCCGTCATCGGCCAGCAAGGCGTTGCCGCGCTGTACCGTCGCAGCTTCCATCTGTGCGTCTCGACCCATCCACGCCTGGCCGCCACCTATGACAGTGTGCCGGCCGCGATGGACTTGATTGCCCTCAAATCCGTACTCGTCGAGCAGAACGAAACCGATGCGCTGTTTTTCGGTGAGGTGTTGCTGACGACCCTCTACGAGCTTCTGACCACGCTGATCGGGCCTTCACTCACCGCACGTCTGCTGGTTGGCGTGTGGCAGCCTTCTTCGAGCGACACCTCTTCGCAGGAAATTTCGCCATGAGCACCAAAGTGACTATCAACCGCCTGGCCACGGGTGTGCCAGGACTGGACGAGGTACTGGGCGGTGGCCTGCCGGAGTTTTCGTTCAACCTGATCGCCGGCCCGCCAGGCTGCGGCAAAACCACCCTCGCGCACCAGATGATGTTTGCGCTGGCCACGCCGGAGCGTCCGGCGCTGTTCTTTACCGTGCTCGGTGAGCCGCCGCTGAAGATGCTGCGCTATCAGCAGCAATTCGATTTTTTCGACGACGCCGCCATCAACCGGTCGATTCGTTATATAAACCTGGCGGACGACACCCTGGCGGGCGACCTGGACGAGGTATTGCGGCGCATTGTCAGCGAGGTCGAGGCGCATTCGCCGTCGCTGGTGTTTGTCGATTCGTTCCGTTCCGTGGTGCTGGCCAGCCAGACGCAGCACAACCCGAACAACAACCTGCCGCAGTTCATCCAGCAGTTGGGCATGTTGATGACCACGTGGCAGGCGACCACCTTCCTGATCGGTGAATATTTCACCGAGACGGACACCAATCCGATTTTCACCGTGGCCGATGGCCTGATCTGGCTACGCCAGAGCGTTGAGCGCAATTCAATGGTGCGCAAGATGGAAATCATGAAGATGCGCGGCCAACCGACCTTGCCGGGGCTGCACACCTTTCGTATTGCCACCTCGGGGGTCAAGGTGTTCCCGCCGGCCGCCGTCAACCGTGCGGTTGAAGCGCCGTCGACGTTCCCGATCACCCGTCTGAAAATGGGCGTGCCAGCGCTCGATGAGATGCTCGGCGGCGGCCTGCCTCGGGGTTATTCGCTATTGGTGGCCGGCCCGTCCGGCTCGGGCAAGAGCATCCTGGCGGCGACCTTTCTGGCTGAAGGCGCGCGCAACGGCGAAACCGGAGTGATTGCGGCGTTCGAGCAACGGCCCAACCATTCGCAGAACCCTCAGTTGGCCGAGTTGATCAAGAGCGGGAACGTCAGCCTGGTGGACAGCCGCGCGCCGGACCTGTCCATCGACGAAATCGTGCAACTGCTGCTCAGTGAAATCAGCCGGTTGAAAGCCACCCGTGTGGTGATTGACTCGCTGTCAGGCTTTGAGCTGGCGTTGGCACCTACCTTCCGTGCGGATTTTCGCGAGTCGCTGTCACGCATGGTCACGGCGCTGACCGCCGTTGGGGTCAGCGTGTTGATGACCTCGGAGCTCGAAGACCGTTACACCGACCTGCGCTTCAGCCCTTATGGCACGGCGTTTCTGACCGACGCGATCATCGTGCAGCGCTATATCGAAGTACAAAGCCGGTTACTGCGCATCATGGCCGTGGTCAAAGTGCGCGCCAGCGCCCACTCCGACCAACTGCGCCAGTACCACATCGACGATAACGGCCTGCAGATTCGCGACATGCTGCCGGAGCAGGAGGGGCTGTTGGGCGGCCGACCGACCCGGCAAGCTTCGGCGGAAACCAAACATGTGTGAGCCCGACTCGTGAGTGGCGGCGACGGCAAGCCTGAAAGTGAGCTGACCACGGCGGCTCACGAACTGTTCCTCATTGGCCAAAAAACCGTTGAGGCGCGTACAGTGCTGGCCGCCCTGCAGCAGCAATTGACTGACGCCAGCAGCCGTCTGGTGGATACCCAGCACGTCGAGCAGGTGATCGAGGCCAATCAGCAGCTGGTGCTGGCGATCCTCCTCGCGCAGTCGGGCGCCGCAACCCCGCCGCCCCTGGAGGAACAACGCCTTTACCAGGAGCTTCGCGAGGCGAATGCGCAACTGGTAATCGCGGCGCTCAGTGCACAAGACTTGCAGGCCACGGCCGAGCGCGCGCTGGGCCAGCAGAAAAGCATCCTGGCGATGGTGGCGCATGAACTGCGCAACCCATTGACGCCGATCAGCATGATCGCCGAGCGCATGGTTCGCCTGCCCAGCGACCAGCTGCCGCGCATGCGTGAGCTGATTGAAAGTCAGGTGCAGCATATTTCACAGTTGGTCGACGACTTGCTGGACGTGTCCCGCGTCAGCACGGGCAAGCTGCGCATCGAACGACGCGATGTGGACATCCTGCAAATCCTCAGAAGTGCCATTGATGCCTGCGGCCCGGTGATGCGGGCGAAGAAGCAGCAATTTGAGGCCCACCTGCCTGACGGCCAAGTGATGGTGAGCGGAGACCCTGGGCGCCTTGCGCAGATTCTGCATAACCTGCTGGCCAACGCAGCCAAGTACACGCCGGTGGGCGGCTCGATTGTGCTGGCTGTGACCGCGACGGACGCGCTGCGGATCAGCATTTGTGACAACGGTATTGGCGTTTCGGCCAAGGCGCTGCCGCTGATCTTTGACCCTTACGTGCAGGATGAACACGCCATCGGCTTCAACGGCTCGGGCCTGGGGATCGGGCTCACGGTGGTGCGCGAGCTGGTTGAAGCACATGGCGGCAAGGTCACCGCCAAAAGCGAGGGCAAGGGCAAGGGCAGTGAGTTTGTGGTGACGCTGCCGTTGTTGAGCGACTGACTCGCGTATTTGCGATCCAGCCACAGGGGCTACGCGTTGCAGAATTCACGCACGGCCACAAACACCGCAAATCAAAAGTGGGAGCAGGCTTGAGTGGGAGCGGGCTTGCTCGCGAATGCAGTCTGTCAGTCGACAAATTTGCCAACTGATACACCGCCTTCGCGAGCAAGCCCGCTCCCACAGTTGAAGGGTGTTGCCTGTTTTATTTGCGATCCAGCCACACGGTTTGCACGTTGCAGAATTCACCCACGGCCACAAACACCGCAGATCAAAGGTGGGAGCTGGCTTGCCTGTGATTGCAGTGTGTCAGCCAAGGAGTTGTCACTGATCCACCGCTATCGCAGGCAGCCAGCTCCCACAGTTGAAGGGTGTTGCCTGTTTTATTTGCGATCCAGCCACACGGTCTGCGCGTTGCAGAAATCACGCACGGCCACAAACACCGCAAATCAAAAGTGGGAGCTGGCTTGAGTGGGAGCGGGCTTGCTCGCGAATGCAGTCTGTCAGTCGACAAATTTGCCAACTGATACACCGCCTTCGCGAGCAAGCCCGCTCCCACAGTTGAAGGGTGTTGCCTGTTTTATTTGCGATCCAGCCACACGGTCTGCGCGTTGCAGAAATCACGCACGGCCACAAACGCCGCAGATCAAAGGTGGGAGCTGGCTTGCCTGCGATTGCAGTGTGTCAGCCAAGGAGTTGTCACTGATCCACCGCTATCGCCGGCAAGCCAGCTCCCACAGTTGAAGGGTGTTGCCTGTTTTATTTGCGATCCAGCCACACGGTCTGTGCATTGCAAAATTCACGCACGCCAAAGTGCGACAGTTCGCGCCCGAACCCACTCTTTTTCACTCCACCAAACGCTACGCGCGGGTCGGACACGCTGAACGCGTTGACGAATACTGCGCCAGTTTCCAGCTGGTTGGTGATATTCCGTGCCTTCACCGCGTCGGTGGTGAAGACGCTCGCCGTCAGGCCGAACTCGCTGTCGTTGGCCAGGGCCACGGCATGGTCGGCATCCCGAGCGGTGATGATCGAGGCCACGGGGCCGAACAGTTCCTGTTTGAACGAGGTCATCTGGTCGGTGACGTCGGCCAGCACGGTCGGTTCGTAGTAGTTGCCGGCACCGGCGACTTTGTTGCCGCCCAGCAGCAGGGTTGCGCCTTCTTCCAGCGTGGCCTGCACCTGGCCGTGCAGTTCGTCGCGCAGGTCGAAGCGGGCCATTGGGCCGACGTAGGTGTTGGTTTCGGTCGGGTCGCCCATCACCAAGGCGCGGCTGGCGGCGAGGAATTTGGCGGTAAAGGCTTGCACTACGCCTTCTTCGATGATCAGGCGCTTAGCGGCAGCGCAGACTTGGCCGCTGTTCTGGAAACGCCCGATCACCGCCGCCTGGACGGCGGCGTCGAGGTCGGCGTCGTTGAGCACGATGAATGGGTCGGAGCCGCCCAGTTCCAGCACGCATTTCTTCAGCGCGGCGCCGGCCTGGGAGCCGATGGCGGCGCCGGCGCGGACGCTGCCGGTGAGGGTGACCGCGGCGATGCGTGGGTCGGCGATGGCCTTGGACACGCCGTCGTTGGTCACGTTGACCACTTCAAACAGGCCATCGGCGAAGCCTGCTTTTTGAAACGCCGCCTTCATCAGGTAGGCGCTGCCCATCACGTTGGGTGCATGTTTGAGCACGTAGGTGTTGCCGGCGAGCAGGGTCGGCACGGCGCCGCGCAGCACTTGCCAGACCGGGAAGTTCCACGGCATGACGGCGAGAATCGGGCCCAGTGGGCGGTATTCGATCTGGGCGCTGCCGTTGTCCACCAGCGTGGGTTCCGGGGCGAGCATGGCCGGGCCGTGGGCGGCATACCATTGGCTGAGTTGCGCGCATTTTTCGATTTCGGCGCGGGCCTGGGCGATGGGTTTGCCCATTTCCAGGGTGATCATCTGCGCCATGTCTTCGGCTTGCTCACGCAACGCAGCGGCCAGGGCCAGCAGCAATTCGGCGCGCTGGCTTACTGGTTGGCGGCGCCAGCTGCGGAAAGCATCCGTGGCGCGGTTAAGCGCCGCGTCCAACTGCGCCTCGGTTTCGTAAGGGTAGCTGCCAACTGTTTCGCCAGTGGCGGGGTTGATCGACAAGGCGTGAGTCTGGTGAGAGATAGCGTTCATGGCACCGTCCGGCTGAATGAGTGGATGGGTTCAGCCTACGGGGCTGCATGTTTTCTGGAAACTGAATAATATTAAGCAATACATTCACGATTGGAGAATGACTTGGACCTGGTGCAGCTGGAAATCTTCAAGGCCGTTGCCGAGCAAGGCAGCATCAGCGCCGCCGCGCAGTTGATTCATCGCGTGCCGTCGAACCTGACCACGCGCATCAAGCAACTGGAGCAGGACTTGGGCGTGGAGTTGTTTATCCGTGAGAAGAGCCGCCTGCGCCTGTCGCCGGCCGGGTGGAATTTCCTCGGCTACACGCGGCGCATTCTTGATCTGGTGCAAGAGGCCCGCGCCACGGTGGCGGGGGAGGAGCCCCAGGGCGCGTTTGCGCTGGGTTCGCTGGAGAGCACGGCGGCGGTGCGCATTCCGGCGTTGCTTGCGGCGTATAACCAGAAACACGCCAAGGTCGAGCTGGACCTGAGCACCGGGCCGTCCGGCACGATGATCGAGGGCGTGTTGTCGGGACGCCTGGCGGCCGCGTTTGTCGACGGGCCAGTGCTGCATGCCACGCTGGAAGGCGTGCCGGTGTTTGAGGAGGAGATGGTGGTCATTGCGCCGCTGCACCATGCGCCCATCACGCGCGGGCAGGATGTGGCGGGGGAGAGCATCTACACGTTTCGCTCGAACTGCTCGTATCGCCACCACTTCGAGCGCTGGTTCTCACAGGATGGCGCGGTGCCGGGCAAGATCTTTGAAATGGAGTCTTATCACGGCATGCTCGCCTGCGTCAGTGCCGGGGCCGGCCTGGCGCTGATGCCGCGCAGCATGCTGGAGAGCATGCCGGGGTTTACGGCGGTGAGTGTGTGGCCGCTGAGCGACGCGTTCCGCCTCCTCCATACCTGGCTGATCTGGCGCCGGGGCACGGTGTCGCAGAGCTTGAACAGTTTTGTGAAGCTGTTGGAGGAACGTGGTCTGGTAGCCACTTAGATCAAATGTGGGAGCTGGCTTGCCTGCGATAGCGGTGTATCGGCTAAGGCCGTGCAGGCTGGACTGACGCCATCGCAGGCAAGCCAGCTCCCACCTGTTGATCGTGTTTTTAACCGCCAAATTGCAGGGTGCCCATGGCGAGTTTGGCCATGATGGCCGTGGCGCCCAGTTGTACCAACCAAAGGGCCAGGCCACCGAGGAACACACCCAGTGCCACTTGCAGCACCAGGCTTTTCTGGCGCTTGGCTTGCGGGGCGCGCGGGGTGAAGTCATGCAGTTCGTCGCGGTCGGCGCGCAGGTCCAGGTCGTCGTTTCTCATAAGGCTCTCACAGCAAAGGGGCAGTTGGGGTTCAGTCTAGGGCTGGTCGCGGCAGGCAGCGAGGTTTTCTTCCTGTGGCGAGCGGGCTTGCCCCGCGTTGGAGGGCGTCGCGGCCCCTTGTTCAGGCATCGGGTTCTTTCAGTAAGTTCACGGGGGGCTTTATGGGGCTGCTTCGCAGCCCAACGCGGGGCAAGCCCGCTCGCCACGGGAGGCCTGCGGGCCACAGGAGGCGCCTGGCTACAAAAAAGGGGAAGCCATTGAATGGCTTCCCCTTTGTCGCAACCGTTGCAGGTTTACAACACCTGAACAATCGCCTGGGTCACTGCACCAATGTTCGACTGGTTCAGCGCCGCTACGCAGATGCGGCCAGTGTCGAGCGCGTAGATACCAAACTCGGTGCGCAGGCGGGTGACTTGCTCCACGGTCAGGCCGGAGTAGGAGAACATCCCACGCTGGCGGCCGACGAAGCTGAAGTCGTGACCCGGGGCAGCCTTGGCCAGTTCAGCCACCATCTGCTCACGCATGCCGCGGATGCGCAGGCGCATTTCGGCCAGTTCCGCTTCCCACTGGGCGCGCAGCTCAGGGTTGTTCAGCACCGCCGCCACAATCGCCGCGCCGTGGGTCGGCGGGTTGGAGTAGTTGGTGCGGATCACGCGTTTGACCTGGGACAGGATGCGCGCGCTTTCTTCCTTGGATTCGCTGACGATCGACAGCGCACCCACGCGTTCGCCGTACAGCGAGAACGATTTGGAGAACGAGCTGGACACAAAGAAGGTCAGGCCCGACTCAGCGAACAGGCGCACGGCGGCGGCATCTTCGTGGATGCCATCGCCAAAGCCCTGGTAGGCCATGTCGAGGAACGGCACGAGGTTTTTCGCCTTGATCACGTCCAGCACGTTTTGCCAGTCGGCCGGGCTCAGGTCGACGCCGGTCGGGTTGTGGCAGCAGGCGTGCAGCACCACGATGGACTGTGGCGGCAGGGCGTTGAGGTCTTCGAGCAGGCCGGCGCGGTTGACGTCGTGGGTGGCGGCGTCGTAGTAGCGGTAGGTTTGCACCGGGAAGCCGGCTTTTTCGAACAGCGCCTGGTGGTTTTCCCAGCTAGGGTCGCTGATGGCAACCACGGCGTTGGGCAGCAGTTGCTTGAGGAAGTCTGCGCCGATCTTCAGCGCGCCAGTGCCGCCGACGGCTTGCGCGGTGATCACACGGCCAGCGCTCAGCAGGGGCGAGTCGGCGCCGAACAGCAGCTTTTGCACGGCCTGGTCGTAGGCAGCGATACCGTCGATCGGCAAGTAGCCACGGGCGGCGTGTTGCGCCACGCGAATGGCTTCCGCTTCGGCAACGGCACGCAAGAGTGGAATCTTCCCCTCCTCGTTGCAGTAAACGCCCACGCCAAGGTTGACCTTGGTGGTTCGTGTGTCGGCGTTGAATGCTTCGTTGAGGCCCAGGATTGGATCGCGTGGTGCCATTTCGACAGCGGAGAACAGGCTCATTTTTGCGGCAGCTCTATGGGGGAATGGAGGGACGTGTCGCGCTCCAGCCGAATGCACTAGAGCGGTGCACAAACGGGGAGCTAGTATAGAGGCCATCCAGGCTCAGGGCGACAACCGAAACGGCTTTTCGGCCAAGTTTTTCGGTTTATTTGCCGACCGTTAGTCTTATTGCAATAAGGGGCGGCGACAGCAGGTAGGACGATTGCCTTGAAACCCGTCACATTTGCCTCCACTTCTACAGCTATCATGGTTTTTTCCTGCAACCTGCGTTGACTATTCGCGGGTTGCTGAGCTTTTTCGTCCCTGGCGGTTTCGAGTCTGGGGTGACTTCACGAGGTACGTTATGTCGGATTTCCAGCTCGTCACCCGCTTTGAACCCGCCGGCGATCAACCCGAAGCCATTCGCCTGATGGTTGAAGGCATTGAAGCCGGCCTGGCGCACCAGACGCTGCTTGGGGTGACCGGTTCAGGCAAGACCTTCAGCATTGCCAATGTGATTGCGCAGACCAATCGCCCGACCCTGGTGCTGGCGCCGAACAAAACCCTGGCCGCCCAGCTGTATGGCGAGTTCAAGGCGTTTTTCCCGAACAACGCGGTGGAGTACTTCGTTTCCTATTACGACTACTACCAGCCCGAAGCCTACGTGCCATCCTCTGACACCTTCATCGAGAAGGACGCGTCGATCAACGACCACATCGAGCAGATGCGGTTGTCGGCGACCAAGGCGCTGCTGGAACGCAAGGACGCGATCATCGTCACCACGGTGTCGTGCATCTACGGCCTGGGCAGCCCCGAAACCTATTTGAAGATGGTGCTGCACGTCGATCGCGGCGACAAACTCGACCAGCGCGAGCTGCTGCGGCGCCTGACGAGCTTGCAGTACACCCGCAATGACATGGATTTCGCCCGCGCCACCTTCCGTGTGCGCGGCGATGTGATCGATATCTACCCGGCCGAATCCGACCTGGAAGCGATTCGCATCGAGCTGTTCGACGATGAAGTCGAAAGCCTGTCGGCCTTTGACCCGTTGACCGGTGAGGTGATACGCAAGCTGCCGCGCTTCACCTTCTACCCGAAAAGCCACTACGTAACGCCGCGCGAAACGCTGATGGGCGCGATCGAGGGCATTAAGGCCGAGCTGGTCGAGCGCCTGGACTACCTGCGCGCCAACAACAAGCTGGTGGAAGCCCAGCGCCTGGAGCAGCGCACGCGGTTCGACCTGGAAATGATCCTGGAGCTGGGTTACTGCAACGGCATCGAAAACTACTCGCGCTACCTCTCGGGTCGCGAATCCGGGCAGGCGCCGCCCACCTTGTTCGATTACTTGCCGGACGACGCCTTGCTGGTGATCGACGAATCCCACGTCAGCGTGCCGCAGGTGGGGGCGATGTACAAAGGTGACCGTTCGCGTAAGGAAACCTTGGTGGAATACGGTTTCCGCCTGCCATCGGCGCTGGATAACCGGCCGATGCGTTTCGACGAGTTTGAAAGCATCAGCCCGCAGACGATTTTCGTCTCGGCCACACCGGGTAACTACGAAGCCGAACATGCGGGCCGCGTGATTGAGCAACTGGTGCGTCCGACGGGCCTTGTCGATCCGCAAATCGAAATCCGCCCGGCGCTGACCCAGGTCGATGACTTGCTGTCGGAAATCACCAAACGTGTGGCCCTGGAAGAGCGGGTGCTGGTCACCACGCTGACCAAGCGCATGTCCGAAGACTTGACCGATTACCTGGCCGACCACGGCGTGCGCGTGCGCTATTTGCACTCGGACATCGACACCGTGGAGCGCGTCGAGATTATCCGCGACCTGCGCCTGGGCACCTTTGATGTGCTGGTGGGCATCAACCTGTTGCGTGAAGGGTTGGACATGCCGGAGGTGTCGCTGGTGGCGATTCTGGACGCCGACAAGGAAGGCTTCCTGCGCTCCGAGCGCTCGCTGATCCAGACCATCGGCCGGGCGGCGCGTAACCTCAATGGCCGGGCGATTCTGTATGCGGACCGTATCACCGGCTCCATGGAGCGCGCGATTGGCGAGACCGAACGCCGCCGTGACAAGCAGATCGCCTTCAACCTGGAGAATGGCATCATCCCCAAAGGCGTGTTCAAGGACGTCGCCGACATCATGGAAGGCGCCACTGTGCCGGGCTCGCGCAGCAAGAAGCGCAAAGGCATGGCCAAGGCCGCTGAAGAAAACGCCAAGTACGAGAACGAATTGCGCTCGCCGAGTGAGATCACCAAGCGTATCCGGCAGTTGGAAGAGAAGATGTACCAGCTGGCGCGCGACCTTGAGTTTGAAGCGGCGGCGCAGATGCGCGATGAGATCGGCAAGTTGCGCGAGCGGTTGTTGGCTGTTTGATTTGCGGTGAATGAGCGGGCCTCATCGGGGGCAAGCCCCCTCCCACATTTGACGGCGTTCACACGCCAAAGTGTGGGAGGGGTCTTGCCCCCGATGGCCGCGCCTCGGTTTTCCAGAAATCCCCCAGGCTGTTACCATTCGCCCCTTGTTTCAATTTTCAGTTATATCGCCCATTCGAGACTTGCCATGACCACCGTCCGCACGCGCATTGCGCCATCGCCTACTGGGGATCCCCACGTCGGCACTGCTTACATCGCCCTGTTCAACTACTGCTTTGCCAAGCAGCACGGCGGTGAATTCATCCTGCGGATCGAAGACACCGATCAACTGCGTTCGACCCGTGAGTCGGAACAGCAGATCTTCGATGCCTTGCGCTGGCTGGGCATCACCTGGGCCGAAGGCCCGGACGTCGGTGGCCCGCACGGCCCGTATCGCCAGAGCGAGCGCAGCGACATCTACAAACAGTACACCCAGCAATTGGTCGACATGGGCCACGCGTTCCCGTGCTTCTGCACCGCCGAAGAACTCGACCAGATGCGTGCCGAGCAACAGGCCCGTGGCGAAACCCCGCGTTACGACGGCCGTGCGCTGCTTCTATCCAAAGAAGAAGTAGCCCAGCGCCTGGCTGCCGGTGAACCTCACGTGATTCGCATGAAAGTGCCGAGCGAAGGCGTGTGCGTGGTGCCGGACATGCTGCGCGGTGACGTCGAGATTCCGTGGGACCGCATGGACATGCAGGTGCTGATGAAGACCGACGGCCTGCCGACGTACTTCCTGGCCAACGTGGTCGACGACCACCTGATGGGCATCACCCACGTGCTGCGCGGCGAAGAATGGCTGCCGTCGGCGCCCAAACTGATCCTGCTCTACGAATACTTCGGCTGGGAACAGCCGCAGTTGTGCTACATGCCGCTGCTGCGTAACCCGGACAAGAGCAAGCTCTCCAAGCGCAAGAACCCAACCTCAGTGACGTTCTACGAGCGCATGGGCTTCATGCCCGAAGCGATGCTCAACTACCTGGGCCGCATGGGCTGGTCGATGCCGGACGAGCGTGAGAAGTTCTCGCTGCAGGAAATGGTCGATAACTTCGACTTGTCGCGCGTATCCCTGGGCGGGCCGATTTTCGATATCGAGAAGCTGTCGTGGCTCAACGGCCAGTGGCTGCGCGACCTGCCGGTGGAAGAATTCGCCAGCCGTGTGCAGCAATGGGCGTTGAACCCCGAGTACATGATGAAGATCGCGCCGTTGGTGCAGGGCAGGGTGGAGACGTTCAGCCAGGTGGCTCCGTTGGCCAGCTTCTTCTTTGCCGGTGGCGTGAACCCGGATGCCAAGCTGTTTGAGTCCAAGAAGCTCTCGGGTGATCAGGTTCGCCAACTGATGCAGTTGATCCTGTGGAAGCTCGAAAGCCTGCGTCAGTGGGAGAAGGATGCAATCACCGCGACGATTCAGGCGGTGGTCGAGTCCCTTGAGCTGAAACTGCGCGATGCCATGCCACTGATGTTTGCCGCGATTACCGGGCAGGCCAGTTCGGTGTCGGTACTGGATGCGATGGAAATCCTCGGCCCGGACCTGACGCGTTTCCGTCTGCGCCAAGCCCTTGATTTGCTTGGTGGTGTGTCGAAGAAAGAAAACAAAGAGTGGGAAAAGCTGCTGGGCGCTATCGCTTAAGTCGGCTGTTGTAACGACGAAACCCCGGTTTTCCGGGGTTTCGTCGGTAAGTGATTGTTATCCCGGCAAAAAATTTTGGAAATAGTTGAAAATAAATTTGACACGTTTCCAAACCGCCATTAAGATTCGCCCCGTCCTCACCGATGAGGGGCTATAGCTCAGCTGGGAGAGCGCTTGCATGGCATGCAAGAGGTCAACGGTTCGATCCCGTTTAGCTCCACCAATTTACAGATCAAGGTCTGGCCACACCGTCCTTGAATTGATCAGTTCTCAGCGCTGATCAGATGTACAGAAGGTTTTGTCCCCTTCGTCTAGTGGCCTAGGACACCGCCCTTTCACGGCGGTAACAGGGGTTCGAGTCCCCTAGGGGACGCCAGTTTCAACAAGCAGCTCGAAAGGTCTGCTGCGCCGCGAGGCGAAAAATCCGGGGCTATAGCTCAGCTGGGAGAGCGCTTGCATGGCATGCAAGAGGTCAACGGTTCGATCCCGTTTAGCTCCACCAATTTACAGGTTCAAGGTCTGGCCACACCGTCCTTGAATCGATCGGCTCTCAGCGCTGGTCAGTTGTATAGAAGGTTTGTGTCCCCTTCGTCTAGTGGCCTAGGACACCGCCCTTTCACGGCGGTAACAGGGGTTCGAGTCCCCTAGGGGACGCCACGATTACCCGCTCTGCGGGATTTTTAAGGGTCATTCAATTATTGAATGGCCCTTTTGTTTGTCTGGCGTTTGGGTTTTTCCCGCGGCCGTTTACGGCATCCTGCGTACCCCATTGGCGGTGCGCAGGGATTCGTTGATGCGCGCCAGCTCCTTTTGCCGATCAACCTGCGGACCTCTGTTCTGGGCGTCCCCCAGTGCGACGTTGCACATTTCGACGCGAATGCCGGGCAAGCGTGAAATCGCAAGCCGTGTGTTTGGAAAGCGCAGCAGGATGTCCTCCATGAACTGCCTGAACAGCACGCAGCATTGCCGGCACGGTGAGTTGTTGAGGCTCACCACGATCTCCTGATACCCCGCATCGAACACACAGTCATTGACGCGCAGGGCCTCCAGAAAGTTGGCCTCGGCATGCCCGTCGGCGTCGTTGAAGAATTTGCCGAACGGCTGGTTGCCCACGCCTTCGCCTTCAACCTTTGAAGTTGGCGGTGTATTCGTTGGCGAACACGTAGGGGCGGCTTCTGCGGCGACCCACGCACAGTTCTGGTTTTACTGCCGCCAGGCCATGACGTTCTCTGCGATGTGCAGTTTATTGCATTGAGAAGGCCTGGGGCGGGCGGTTTATTCCTTTGATGTGATCTGTGCTGCTCGGACGAGCGGTCACGCGGGTGGCTTGCGAAATATTATTATGGTAATAATATTCAACCCATGAGAGACGGAGGCAACGATGAGCGATAAAAAAGCGCAAACCCGCGAACGCATTTTGCAGGCTGCCAGCGCGGCGTTGATCCAGCGCGGCCCGGCCGAACCGAGTGTCGGCGAAGTCATGGGCGCGGCGGGGCTTACGGTCGGCGGCTTCTACGCGCACTTTGAAAGCAAGGACGCGTTGATGCTGGAGGCCTTCACCCAGTTGCTCGCCCGGCGGCGCGCGTCGATTGACGACATGGACGCGCAACTCACCGGTGAGGAGCGCAGAGGCCTGGTGGCGGCGTTTTATCTGTCGCGCAAGCACCGTGACTCCACGGACCAGGCCTGCCCAATACCCGCCACCGTGGGCGAGATGAGCCGCTTGCCGGATGAGTTTCGCCAGGCGCTCAACGAGCATACGGAGCTGATGGCCGCGCAATTGGCTGCCAGCCCGGAGGACACCGACAAAGCCCTGGCGGATATGGCCTTGATGATTGGCGGCCTGGCCTTGGCCCGCGCGCTCGGGCCGGGCGAGTTGTCGGACCGCGTGTTGCGCGCGGCCAAATCGGCGGTGCGCTGAAAAAGGAGTCGCCTGATGGGCGCATTAACCTGGATTCGAGGCTTCAATGGCACCGTCGGCCGTGTGGCGCCGCACCTGGTGGCCAGCAAGTTGCGTCGTACCTTCATGACGCCACGCAACCTGCCGCCGCGCGACTGGGAGTTGCCGCTGCTGGCGCAATCGGAGCGCATCACCTTGCGTTTCGGCCTGTCGGCGTTGCGTTGGGGCCAGGGCCCCGCCGTGTTGCTGATGCACGGCTGGGAAGGGCGCCCCACGCAGTTCGCCAGCCTTATCACGGCGTTGGTGGATGACGGCTATTCGGTGATTGCCCTCGACGGTCCGGCCCACGGCCGTTCACCGGGGCGCGAGGCGCATGTGCTGCTGTTCGCCCGCGCCATGCTCGAAGCTGCCGCCGAGTTGCCGCCGTTGCACGCGGTGGTGGGGCATTCCATGGGCGGTGCCAGCGCGATGCTGGCGGTGCAGCTGGGCCTGCGTACCGAGGCGCTGGTGAGCATTGCGGCGCCTTCGCGCTTTCTCGACGTGCTGCGCGGTTTCGCCGGTATGGTCGGGTTGCCGCCACGGGCGCGCTCGGCGTTTATCCAGGAAGTTGAATTGACCTTCGGCATGCCGCTCAAACACCTGGACGTGGCTCACTACCAGCTCAATATCCCCGGTTTGATCGTGCACGCCGAAGACGACACCTTTGTCCCGGTCAAAGCCTCACAAGCCATTCACGAGGCCTGGTTCGACAGCCGCCTGTTGCGCCTGGAACAAGGCGGGCACCAGAAAGTGCTGGCCGATCCACGGGTGATCGAGGGTGTGCTTGCCCTGTTGGCCGGCCGTCGTCTACAGGCGCGGCAAACGGCCTGATACACTGCCCCGCCGACATCAATCGACTGGAGCAAGGCATGGGCTGGGACTTGGCAACGCCATTCATCATCGATCTGCAGGTTGGCGCTGAAGACATCGACGGCCTCGGGCACGCCAACAATGCGGTGTACGTGTCGTGGCTGGAGCGTTGCGCCTGGCGCCATTCCCAGCGCCTGGGGCTGGACCTTACCGAGTACCGCCGGCTCGACCGCGCCATGGCCGTGGTGCGCCATGAGATCGACTACCTGGCGGCCGGCTACGAAGGTGATGAGCTGCAGCTGGCGACCTGGATCGTCGACTGGGACCAGCGCCTGAAGATGACCCGCCGTTTCCAGCTGGTCCGTCCTCGCGACGGCGCGACCTTGCTGCGCGCGCATACCACGTTTGTCTGCATCGAACTCTCCACGGGCAAGCCCAAGCGTATGCCGGCCGAATTTCTCGACGGCTACGGTCCTGCGCTGACAGGGGGTTAACGTTTCTTGCAGGAAACCCAGTAAACTGCGCCACGATTTTTGTTGAGTGTTTTCCATGCAAATTGCTTTGGCGCCCATGGAGGGGTTGGTCGACAACATCCTGCGCGATGTGCTGACCCGCGTGGGCGGTATTGACTGGTGCGTGACCGAGTTCATCCGCGTCAACGACCGCCTGCTGACCCCCGCCTATTTCCACAAGCTCGCCCCGGAACTGCTGCACGGTGCCCACACCGCGGCGGGCGTGCCGTTGCGTGTGCAATTGCTGGGTTCCGACCCGGTGTGCCTGGCCGAAAACGCCGCGCTGGCGTGCGAGCTGGGTTCCCAGGTGATTGACCTGAACTTCGGCTGCCCGGCCAAGACGGTCAACAAGTCGCGCGGCGGCGCCGTGCTGCTCAAGGAGCCGGAGCTGCTCAATCAGATTGTTGAACATGTGCGCCGTGCCGTGCCCGCGCATATCCCCGTGACCGCCAAGATGCGCCTTGGCTTCGACAGCCCGGACGGTGCGCTGGTGTGCGCTACGGCGCTGGCTGAAGGCGGCGCGGCGCATATCGTGGTGCATGCGCGTACCAAGACCGACGGCTACAAGCCGCCGGCCCACTGGGAGTGGATCCCGCGGGTGCAGGACGTGGTCAAGGTGCCGGTGTTCGCCAATGGGGATATCTGGAGCGTCGAAGACTGGAAGCGTTGCCGTGAAATCAGCGGCGTTGAAGACATCATGCTTGGTCGCGGCCTGGTGGCACGGCCTGACTTGGCGCGCCAAATTGTGGCAGCCAAGGCGGGCGAAGAGGTGGTGGAAATGACCTGGGCGCAGATGCAGCCGATGCTTCAGGCGTTCTGGACCCAATCAGTGGCGCAACTGACTGAAAAGCAGGCGCCTGGCCGGTTGAAGCAATGGCTGGCGATGCTGACGCGCAATTATCCCGAAGCAGTGGTGCTGTTTACCGCCTTGCGGCGCGAGACGGATTTGAAGCACGTCAGCCACCTGCTGGGCATGCAGCACCCCATTGCAGCCTGATGGTTCACGTTCACTAAAAAAGGGTGCCATTGGCGCCCTTTTTTCGTTTGTGGGCTAGCACAAAAGATTGACGAACAGGCGGTTTAATCTTGTCGGTGAGTTGCATGCCTGCAGTGTATTAACGGGTGTGACGATTTTTTAGCGCCAAGAGCGGCTTGCCTCGCGGTTTGTCGCGATAGTTCATGCGGCAAAGTCTGATAACGCGCATTGGTTTCCTTATATGAGCTGCGATTGGCGGAACTCGATAGCCTAACTTTCCACGAAAGTAAGGACTGTGAAGCAACGTGGTTGTTTTCAGCTATTAACACTCTCACTTCTCTGGTCCGCTGATACGGCCAGGCTCTGTTGAATAAGGAATTGCTAAATGTCGCTGTCGGTTAATAATCCATCGTTCATGAAAGTTAACGCGTCTGTCCTTGATCGAAACAGTATTTCATCCGCTAAGTTTGCTGAAACGACAGAGGTGCAGGTTTCCGGTGCGCGTGTTGCCAATACGCCGCTTAACACTGATAACGCCCGGTTCTCGCCCAACGAACTGATGATTCCGGGTGCTGCGCTCACGCGGTTATTTGACATGCTCGAGCAGGTTTTCAAGGCTATACGCGAAATGGTCGCCGGAAAGGATTTAACGCCCGCGCTGCTGTCCGGCCCGGGCGTTGTGCCAGACGCCAAGCCTGAGGCGCGCACGGTGCCGGTCAATTCCGAGGTCGCCAAGCAGCCGAGTTCGCCGGATGTGGGCAACTTGCCGGCGAAACCGCAGGTGTCGGAGCCGCAAGCGAAGCTGCAGCTGATGGACGCTGCGGTGGTAGTGCCTGCTGCACTCAAGGCGCCAGCTGCGCTGCCACATCTGCCCGCGCCCGAGCCGGCGATTACCGTGACGAATGACGGTAAGACCAACGTACACGTCAATGTGAACGCCGGTCATTGCCATTGCACGGATGCGCAGGCGGTTGTGAACAACGTCCCACGACTGAAGCGTGTGCTGGATCTGTCGCCATTGCCTGAAACCGGCCCGCAACCGGGGATCAAGCCGGGTGTAACACCGGACGTGAAGGCTGATATCACGCCAGAACACACCCCTGAGGTACCCGGCACCGTCACGCCTGAGGTCGAGTCGGATACCAAGCCTGGCGTGCCGCCTGCGCCAAAGACCGAGATCAAGCCAGACCACACACATGCGGTGCCAGGCATCGTCACGCCGGTGGTTACGCCGGAGCCAACGCCCTCCGTGGTGCCGGACATCGCTCCAAAGCCCTTGCCTGATACGCCGGTTCCAGACTTAACCAGCCCAGGCCCGGTTGAAGATTATTTTGATCCAAGAAACTGGCGGTTAAATACCAAGCCAATGTTCAAGGCCTGATAGTCCCACACTTGGTTTAACTTCTTGAAGCGTGCAGGCGCCTCTTTGGCTATAAGTTGCGAAGAGGTGCCTGCTCAATGGGGGGGAATATGTCTAACTGTTTAATTAATAATATTGCGCGTGTCATCGATGTCCGGCAGGTGATCAATAGTGATTTAACAAGTGCCAATCATGCAGCGGATGTTCACTTGAACGTGATTGAAAGAAAGACTGCTGCGACTGTTTGTCGGCCATCTATCAACGGTTCAGCGCGTCGGGTGCGCGGCGTTAATGAACGTGATGCGGTGCAGTCGTTTGCGGTGCTGTTGAGTTCTTTATTGACTCAGATATTGAGGGCGTTGTCGGCCACCAAAGATAAGTTAGTCCCCGTTATACCCACGCCACCGGTCAATCCGTCGGTAGTGCACGAGCCGGTCACTCCCAGGCCCAATTCCGAAGCCGCGCTCCCGTGCCTTTCAAACAAGCGCGGCGGTGCGAAGCCGGACAACATCTGGAGTGGGTTTCGCCAAGGCCCCGATGGCAACTGCGTGACGGTGTCGGCGATCAAGGCGGCGATGCACCGATTTGGTCAAAGCCCCACGGATATCTACCAACAAGTCACGCGCCTCAGCGGCGGTTATCGAGTGGTGATGCGCGATGATTTTCAGCTCACGCTGACTGACCGTGAATTGGCCGAAGGTGCGCGAGGCGCCAGGTTCAGAGGGCAGGACAAGGGCATGCTCAAGGATGCGCAATTTCTGTTTGCGGTCAGTGCCAAGCGCGCACAGATGGAAAACAACGATTACACGGCGGGCAGAAGTTATCAGGCTGCGATTCGCAGCCTGAACAACGGTGAGGATGAGCGTGGGCCGGGGGAGGGGTTCATGCGGCTGGGGCTGCGCAAGCACATGAAAACGGTCTCTGTGCGGGAACTCGCCCGTGGGCAATTGGGCATGTGCAATCGCACCGGGCATTCGGTGGCGGTGATCAACGGCCGCGAAGAGTTGTGGGGGCGCAGGGGTGCCACGCCTGCCCGCGGTCAGGCGATAGCCCTTTTCTAGGGGGCGACCACAGGTGATGCGGGCGGCTCAACCCGTCGCAACGCCGCCTCGCCCCGATTGTGTTTTGCAGGTTATTGCTTCGGTAAGTCTCAGGAAATCAGTGAATGAATATCACAGCAAGTAATGGCCCAGGCTCGCCGGCCAACGGGTACGACGACGCGGCTTCGGTGTTTTCGTCAAAACGTGCGGGGGAAAAACCTGCGCATATCATCCGTGCATTCAATGCGGCGCGGGGGGAGTTTGGCGAGCACTTTGACACCAGCACCCACGCAGCCGTCATCAAACTGATGATGACAACCTTCGGGCAGCACCCGGCTGGCATGTTCAATGCGCTGACTGCCACGGGCGATGGCTATCACATCACCATGAAGGACGAGTTCAAGGTTCAGTTGTCTCGCCAGGAGTTGGCGCAGGCGACGCAGGCTTCGAGGTTCAGTGGCGACGATAGCGGGGCAGTCAAGGATGCCAACTTTGTGTTCGCGGCGTTCGTAAAGCGCAAGCAACTGACCGGCAATTACCCGACGTTTGAAGCCGCGCTGGCAAAAACGCTGGAGGGCGAAACCGTCCTGCGGTGTTTGCAGGGCATGGGCCTGTTCGGCCTGTGCCAGTACGTGCGGTCAAGTGCCATGCAGGCAAAGGGTGCGGTAGGGGTCATGGAGACTCACAACTTTGGCTCGGCGCTGGTGATGGACGGCGTAAGCCATTATTACGACGAGCGGCGCCAGACCAGGCAGGGTTACGGGTACGTGTTGTTCGACGACAAGCCGGCGGTACCCGACAACGCTCGGCAGGTGTCCGATGTCGTGTCCGGCATGACGCCCGAACAGATCTGGGGTGGTTTTTATCAGGGCGTGGAAGGCAATTGCGTCACGGTGTCGGCGATCAAGGCGGCGATCATCCGGTTCTGGCAGGACCCCCAGGGAATCTATAAGCGCATCCAAGTCACCGCCGACGGTTTTGAGGTGGTCATGAGGGACTCCTTCACGCTGACGGTGACCCATGATGAGCTGCGCCAGGCCATCGTCGCGTCAAACTTCCACGGCAGCAATACGCAGTTGATCAACTACGCCAACTTCTTGTACGCGGTCAGTGCCAAGCGCGCGCACCTGGAAAATAACGACATGCGCGCCGGGCAGAGTTATGCAACGGCCCTGCACACCCTCAACGACGGCGAGCACCCGGGGGAGGCGCTTCGGCGGCTTGGGTTGTACGCCTATATACGTGAAAGCACGGTTGAAGAACTGGCCCGCGGCGCGGTCGGCACGCTGGCGGACACCGGCCACTCGGTCGCGGTCATCAATGGCGCGCTGGATTTCTATGGGCGAAAGCAGGACCTGGCGTCATCGCGATGGATGAACGGCGGGTTTCGCGCATTGAAGCTGGTGTAAGGGTCACACCAATAGCTTCCTGAACGCCTCGATGGGCAGAGGCCGGCTGTGTAAATACCCCTGGAACAAATGGCAGCCCAGCTTTTGCAGGAATGCCAGTTGTTCCGGGGTTTCCACGCCCTCGGCGATCACTTCCAGGTTCAAGCTGCGCGCCATGGCGACGATGGCGCGGATGATTTCGGCATCGTTGGGGTCGTGGGTGGCGTCGCGCACAAAGGACTGATCGATCTTCAACGCATCCACCGGCAGGCGCTTGAGGTAGGTCAGCGACGAATAGCCGGTGCCGAAGTCATCCATGGCAAAACTTACGCCGAGTTTTTTCAGGCGGCGCATCTTGGCCACGGTGTCATCCAGGTTCTGAATCACGATGCCTTCGGTGATTTCCAGTTTCAGCAGGCTATACGGCAGGTGATGCTGCTTGAGGCAGCGCTCCACCCGCTCCACGAAGTCGTTCTGGCGAAACTGGCGCGGGCTTATATTCACGCACAGGCTGAAATTCAACGGGTCCACCAGGCCATCGGCGATCAATTGGGCTAAGGCGCCGCAGGCTTCATCAAGAATCCAGGTGCCGACTTCCAGGATCAGGCCGCTGTCTTCCAGCACTTTGATAAATTCGGTGGGTGACTGCGCTCCCAGTTGCGGGTGCTGCCAGCGCACCAGTGCTTCGGCACCGATGATGCGGTTGCCGCGCGCATCCACTTGAGGCTGGTAATGCACGCTGAACTCACCGCGTGACAGCGCCAGACGCAGGTCGGTCTCCATGCGCAGGCGTTCACTGGCGGTTTTCTGCATGCTGTTATGAAACATCTGCGTGGTGTTGCGTCCTGAATCCTTGGCCCGATACAGCGCAATGTCGGCACGCTTGAGCAGGTCTGCGGGTGTCGAGCCGTGGTCGGGGATCAGCGCCACGCCAATGCTCGGCGTGACCTGCAGGCGATGGCCGTCGAGGAACATCGGTTCCGAGAGCAATTCGCGCAGGGTGTCCGCCAGTTCCTGTACCTGAGCGCTGACTTCCACGCGTGTACCTTCCAGGCCGCTGAGCAGCACCACGAACTCATCGCCGCCCAGGCGCGCCACCGTATCTTCCATGCGCACGCTGGCTTCGAGGCGTGCGGTGACGATTTTCAGCACGGTGTCGCCGACCGGGTGGCCGAGGGAATCGTTGATGTGCTTGAAATGATCGAGGTCGAGAAACAGCAGGGCGCCCCGCAGGTTATGGCGTTTGAGCAGGGCGATCTGCTGGCTCAGGCGGTCCATCAGCAACGCACGATTGGGCAGGTTGGTCAGCGGGTCGTGATAGGCCAGGTGACGGATCTGCGCCTGGGCGTTTTTCAGCAGGCTCACGTCCCGCGCCGTCAGCAGCAGGCACGGCGTTTCATTGAGGGTGATCGGTTCGACCGATACCTCCACGGCCAACAATTCGCCACGTTTGTTGTGCCAAAGCATTTCCAGGTGATGAATTCGGCCCTTGATCTGCAGTTCGGCCAGCAGCGCCGCACGCTGATTCTCATCAGCCCAGATGCCGATCTGATACAGCGTCAGGCCGATGGCTTCCTCGGCGCGGTAGCCGGTGAGGCGACAGAAGCCGTCATTGACCTCCACATAACGGCCGGTGTCACGTTCGGTGATGGAGATGGCGTCGGGGCTTGAATGGAAGGCCTTGGCGAATTTTTCTTCGCTGGCTTTAAGGGCGGCCTCGGAGCGTTGTTGCTGGGTGATATCGCGCAGGGTCGTGACGATGCAGGGTTGGTCGCCGACCTTGATCAGGCGGCTGGAAATCACGCAGGTCAGGCTTTGACCATTTTTGTGATGCACCCCAATGGCGACATTGTTTAATGACTGCTCGCGAATCACCCGCTCGATACGTTGCAGGCGCTTGCTCGAGTCATCCCACAGCCCGATCTGGTCGGCGCTTTTGTCGAGTACCTCGGCGGCGGTCCAGCCAAAGGTCTGCGTAAACGCGGGGTTGATTTCGATAAAGGCGCCGCTGTCCAGGTAGGTCACGCAGATCGGGTCGGGGCTGGCCTGGAACAGGCTGGCGAACTTTTCTTCGGAGGCGGTGATGCGCTGCTCGCGTTCCACCTGGTCGGTGATATCCAGCAAGGTGCCGGCCATGCGCAACGGTTTTCCCGATTCGTCGCGATACAGCCGCGCGCGGCTTTCCAGGTAACGAGCGCTGCCGTCCTCCATCTGTACGCGGTAGGTCAACTGGTAGTTGCCGCCCGGGCCTTCGCGCAGGCTGCGATAGGCGTTGCGCATGCCCTCGCGCTCTTCATCAGACATGCCTTCAAAAAAAGCATCGAAAGGTTCGTGAAACGGCAACGCCTCCAGGCCGTGCAGTTGCGCCGCGCGGGCCGAGCCATAGAGCATGCCGCTGGGGATATGCCAGTCCCAGGTGCCCAGCTGTGCCGAATCCAGGGCCAGGTCGAGGCGCTCCTGGCTGTCCTTGAGCGCCTGCTCGGCGTTTTTGCGTTCGGTGGTGTCGACAAACGTGCTGATCAGGTAGGCCTCACCCTCCAGCTCGACTTTTTGTGCGCTCAAGGTGCCGTCGTGGATCTGGCCATTGCTGGCGCAGAACTGCACTTCCATGCTGATGGGTTCGCCCTTGCGTTGGGTGGCCCTGACCAGCAGGGCGCGCTGTTGCGGGTCACGCCACAGGCCCAGGTCCAGCGTGGTGCGGCCGATGGCCTGGGCCACGGGCCAGCCGAAGAGCATCTCGAAATACTGGTTGGCTTCGCTGATCAGGCCGTCGGCCTGGCGGGTCAGCAGGACCATATTGGGGCACAGATGAAACAGCGTGGCGAAGCGTTTTTCCGAGTGGATAAGGGCGTGCTCGCGCTCGCGCTGGCGAGTGGTTTCGCGGATCACGCCGATCATGCGGCGCCGGCCGGTCTTGTCCGGTGCCAGGCTGCCGTTGATTTCCAGCCAGTGATGGCTGCCATCCGGCCACTGGATGTGGTGGTGCATGGCCTGCTCAAACGGCTCGCCCGCCAGCACGGCGTGAAAGGCCCGCACCACGCGCGCGCGGTCCGACGGCGCGAGCAGATCCAGGTAATCCAGGTCTTTGGGCAGCGGCTGGCGCGGATCGTAGCCGAACAGCGCCTGGGTGCCGCGTGACCAGCTGATCCTGCCCGTGTCGATTTCCCAGCACCACGCGCCCAGGCGGGCAGCATTGAGGGCTGCCAGCAACTGCGGGGCGCTGTCCCAGCTTCGTTCCGCCTCTTGAGGGTCCAGGGCGTAAATGCGGGGCAGGGGTGGCACGGAATCGACGGGGTTGCGCATTATCAAAGGGCCTTGGCTCAATGGGCGTTCGGCGCGGTTTATTCAGACCTTGAGGCCGCACAGCTTCATGCCGGTGTCCCTGGCAGATCGACCTGTGCATCCAATAGGCTCATGAAAGCCCGCGCAGCGTTCGACAGCGTCCTTTCGGTGTGCACGATATAGCCTAGCTGGCGACTGAGCTGTATGCCCGGCAAAGCGATACTTGCCACCTGTTCATCAAGCATGGTGCGCGGCAACACGCTCCAGGCCAGGCCGATGGACACCATCATCTTGATGGTTTCCAGGTAGTTGGTGCTCATGGCGATATTCGGCGTCAGGCCCTGGGCTTCGAACAAGCGGCTGACAATATGGTGGGTAAAGGTGTTGCCACCGGGGAAGACCGCCGGGTGTTTGGCGATATCGGCCAGGTTGACCGTGCCATTGGCGGTCAGGCTGTGCTCGGGCGCCACCACGAAATCCAGCGGGTCGTCCCACACCGGTGTGGCGCGTACCAGGTTGTGCGGATCGGGCGCCAGGGTAATAACGGCCACTTCAGCGCGGCCATGGAGGATTTCCTCGTAGGCCACTTCCGAATCGAGGAACTGAATATCCAGCGCCACATTCGGGTACTCGCGGGTAAAGGTGCGCAAAATCGGTGGCAGGCGGTGCAGGCCGATGTGGTGGCTGGTGGCCAACGTCAGGCGGCCGCTGACTTCGCCGGTCAGGTTGGTGAGCGCGCGGCGGGTGTCGTCCAGCACATTGAGAATCTGATAAGCACGTGGCAGCAGGGCACGCCCGGCCTCGGTCAGGCCGACTTCACGGCCCAGGCGGTCGAATAAACGTACCTTTAATTGTTGTTCCAGCCCGGCGATGCGCTTGCTGATGGCCGGTTGGGTCAGGTGCAGGCGTTCACCGGCGCCGGAGAAGCTGCCGGTCTCGGCGATGGCAATAAAGGCATTAAGGTTGGCCAAGTCCATTGAGGTATTCCAGTTGGTAATCCAAAGCATAAAAAATATGAATTTGAGTTATTTAATGTAGCGCCATACCATCAGCCTCACAAGCCAAAGGGTTATTGAATGTCTCAAGGCCCGGGGCATAGAAAGACCGATGATGAGGACCGACTGATGGCCGGCAAAACGCTTTACGACAAGCTTTGGGATTCCCATGAAGTGAAACGGCGCGACGATGGCTCGTCGCTGATCTATATCGACCGTCACATCATCCATGAAGTGACCTCGCCCCAAGCGTTCGAAGGCCTGCGGCTGGCCGGGCGCAAGCCTTGGCGCGTCGACTCGATCATCGCCACCCCGGACCACAACGTACCGACCACCCCGGAGCGCAAGGGCGGCATCGAGGCCATTGCCGACCAGGTGTCGCGTTTGCAGGTGCAAACCCTCGACGACTATTGCGATGAATATGGCATCACCGAATTCAAGATGAATGACGTGCGTCAGGGCATCGTGCACGTGATCGGCCCGGAGCAGGGCGCCACCTTGCCAGGCATGACCGTGGTTTGCGGTGACTCCCACACCTCCACCCACGGCGCGTTCGGCGCTCTGGCCCATGGCATCGGCACCTCCGAGGTGGAACATGTGTTCGCCACCCAGTGCCTGGTCGCCAAAAAGATGAAGAACATGCTGGTTAAAGTCGAAGGCACCTTGCCGTTCGGCGTGACCGCCAAGGACATCGTGCTCGCGGTGATTGGCAAGATCGGCACCGCCGGCGGCAACGGCCATGCCATCGAGTTCGCCGGCAGCGCGATTCGCGACCTGTCCATCGAAGGCCGCATGACCATCTGCAACATGTCTATCGAAGCCGGTGCCCGTGTCGGCATGGTCGCGGCGGACGAAAAAACCGTTGAATACGTCAGAGGCCGCCCCTTCGCCCCGCAAGGCGCCGATTGGGACGCAGCGGTCGAAGCCTGGAAAGACCTGGTCTCCGACGCCGATGCGGTGTTTGACACCGTGGTTGAGCTCGACGCCGCCCAGATCAAGCCGCAAGTCAGCTGGGGCACCTCGCCGGAAATGGTCCTGGCCGTTGACCAGAACGTGCCGGACCCGGCCAAGGAAACCGACCTGGTCAAGCGTGGTTCCATCGAGCGCGCCTTGAAGTACATGGGCCTGAAAGCCAACCAGGCGATTACCGACATCCAGTTGGACCGCGTGTTTATCGGTTCTTGCACCAACTCGCGGATCGAAGACCTGCGCGCCGCGGCGGTGATCGCCAAAGGCCGCAAAGTGGCCTCGACCATCAAGCAAGCCATCGTGGTGCCAGGTTCGGGCCTGGTCAAAGCGCAAGCCGAAGCCGAGGGCCTGGACAAGATCTTCCTTGAGGCCGGTTTTGAATGGCGCGAGCCGGGCTGCTCCATGTGCCTGGCGATGAATCCGGACCGTTTGGAGTCGGGCGAGCATTGCGCGTCCACGTCCAACCGTAACTTCGAAGGGCGTCAGGGCGCCGGTGGGCGTACCCACCTGGTCAGCCCGGCCATGGCCGCCGCCGCTGCCGTCAACGGTCGTTTCATCGACGTTCGCGAATTGATCTGAGGAATACCCGATGAGAGCTTTTACCCAACACACCGGTCTTGTCGCGCCATTGGACCGTGCCAACGTCGACACCGACCAGATCATTCCCAAGCAGTTCTTGAAATCGATCAAGCGCACCGGCTTTGGCCCGAACCTGTTCGATGAGTGGCGCTACCTGGACGTGGGCTACGCCTACCAGGACAACTCCAAGCGCCCGTTGAACAAGGATTTTGTGCTCAACGCCGAGCGTTACCAAGGCGCCAGCGTATTGCTGGCCCGCGAGAACTTCGGTTGCGGCTCCAGCCGTGAACACGCGCCGTGGGCCCTGGAAGAATATGGCTTTCGCAGCATCATCGCGCCGAGCTACGCCGACATCTTCTTCAACAACAGCTTCAAGAACGGCTTGCTGCCGATCATCTTGAGCGACGCCGAAGTGGACGAGCTGTTCAAGCAGGTCGAAGCCGATGTCGGCTACCAACTGACCGTTGACCTGGCCGCGCAGACCGTGACCCGTCCGGACGGCAAGGTCTATCACTTTGAAGTCGATGCGTTCCGTAAGCACTGCCTGATCAATGGCCTGGACGATATCGGCCTGACCTTGCAGGACGGCGATGCGATTGCCGCGTTTGAAACCAAGCACCGGGCGAGCCAGCCCTGGTTGTTTCGCGATGCCTGATTTGCGGTAACCGTGCGGGCCCCATCGCGGGCAAGCCCGACTCCCACCTTGGAATGCATTCCAGCGGTGGGAGCTGGCTTGCCTGCGATAGCGCCCGTACAACCACCCCAAAACCCAAGGAAAGCCACCATGACCAGCACCGCCCACACCCAAGTCGTGCAAAAACAATTCGGCGAACAGGCCTCGGCCTACCTGAGCAGTGCCGTGCACGCTCAAGGCAGCGAATTCGCACTGCTGCAGGCCGAACTGGCCGGGCAGGGCGCCGCACGACTGCTGGACCTGGGTTGCGGTGCCGGGCATGTGAGTTTCCACGTTGCGCCGCTGGTTAAAGACGTGGTGGCCTACGACCTGTCCCAGCAAATGCTCGACGTGGTGGCAGCCGCCGCAAAAGAGCGAGGCCTGAACAACATCCGCACCGTGCACGGCGCCGCCGAGCGCCTGCCATTTGCCGATGGCGAGTTCGACTTCGTGTTCAGCCGTTACTCGGCCCACCACTGGAGCGACCTTGGCCTAGCCTTTCGCGAGGTGCGTCGGGTGCTCAAGCCTGGCGGCATCGCGGCATTTGTCGATGTCTTGTCACCGGGCAGCCCGCTGTTGGACACTTACCTGCAAACCGTCGAAGTGCTGCGCGATACCAGTCACGTGCGCGATTACTCCGCCGCCGAATGGATGCGCCAGCTCAGCGAAGCCGGCTTGCACGTCCGCAACAGCAGCCGTCAGCGCCTGCGCCTGGAATACACCTCGTGGGTGGAGCGCATGCGTACGCCCGAGGTATTGCGCGCCGCGATCCTCGAGTTGCAGCAGGCGATGGGCCAGGAAGTGCGTGATTACTACGAGATTCAAGCCGACGGCACCTTCAGCACCGACGTGCTGGTGGTGTTTGCCGAACGCTGATTAATTTTCCCGACCTGCCCACGGGCGGGTCGCTTGATGAAACGAGGAACGCATGAGCAAGCAGATTCTGATTCTTCCTGGCGACGGTATTGGTCCGGAAATCATGGCCGAAGCGGTCAAAGTCCTGGAGTTGGCCAACAGCAAGTACAGCCTGGGCTTCGAATTGAGCCACGACGTGATCGGCGGCGCCGCCATCGACAAGCACGGCGTGCCCCTGGCTGACGAAACCCTGGACCGCGCCCGTGCTGCCGACGCCGTACTGCTCGGCGCCGTGGGCGGCCCGAAGTGGGACAAAATCGAACGTGATATCCGCCCGGAGCGCGGCCTGCTGAAGATTCGCGCGCAACTGGGCCTGTTCGGCAACCTGCGTCCGGCGATTCTGTACCCGCAGCTGGCCGATGCGTCGAGCCTCAAGCCGGAAGTGGTGGCGGGCCTGGACATCCTGATCGTGCGCGAGCTGACCGGCGGTATCTACTTCGGCTCGCCACGCGGTGTGCGTGAGTTGGAAAATGGCGAGCGTCAGGCCTACGACACGCTGCCGTACAGCGAGAGCGAGATCCGCCGTATCGCCCGTGTCGGTTTCGACATGGCCCGCGTGCGCGGCAAGAAGGTCTGCTCGGTGGATAAAGCCAACGTACTGGCCTCCAGCCAACTGTGGCGCGAAATCGTCGAAGAAGTGGCCAAGGACTACCCGGACGTCGAACTCAGCCACATGTACGTCGACAACGCCGCCATGCAGCTGGTGCGTGCACCCAAGCAGTTCGACGTGATCGTCACCGACAACTTGTTCGGCGACATCCTGTCCGACCAGGCGTCGATGCTCACCGGTTCCATCGGCATGCTGCCGTCGGCGTCCCTGGACACCAACAATAAAGGCATGTACGAGCCGTGCCACGGTTCGGCGCCGGACATTGCAGGCCAAGGCATTGCCAACCCGTTGGCGACCATCTTGTCGGTGTCGATGATGCTGCGTTACAGCTTCAACCTGAGCGAAGCGGCGGATGCGATCGAGAAGGCTGTGAGCCTGGTGCTGGACCAGGGTTTGCGCACCGGCGACATCTGGTCGCAGGGTTGCACCAAAGTTGGGACGCAAGAAATGGGCGACGCAGTAGTCGCCGCGCTGCGGAATCTGTAATCTCTCGGGCCCGCTTGCAGTTGTTGCTGCAAGGCGGCCCACTTTTTAACAAGGTGTAGTTGCGATGAAACGTGTAGGTCTGATCGGTTGGCGCGGTATGGTCGGTTCCGTGCTCATGCAGCGGATGCTGGAAGAGCAGGATTTCGATCTTATTGAGCCGGTGTTTTTCACCACGTCGAACGTGGGTGGCCAAGGGCCGTCCGTGGGCAAGGATATTGCTCCGCTCAAAGACGCCTACAGCATTGAAGAGCTCAAAACCCTCGACGTGATTTTGACCTGCCAGGGTGGCGACTACACCAGCGAAGTCTTCCCCAAGCTGCGCGAAGCCGGCTGGCAGGGTTACTGGATCGACGCCGCCTCGAGCCTGCGCATGCAGGACGACGCCGTGATCATCCTCGACCCGGTGAACCGCAAGGTGATTGACCAGCAGCTGGACGCTGGCACCAAGAACTACGTGGGCGGCAACTGCACCGTCAGCCTGATGCTGATGGGCCTGGGCGGCTTGTTCGAAGCTGGCCTGGTCGAGTGGATGAGCGCCATGACCTATCAGGCGGCTTCCGGCGCCGGTGCGCAGAACATGCGCGAGCTGATCAAGCAAATGGGTGCCACCCACGCGGCCGTTGCCGATCAACTGGCCGACCCTGCCAGCGCGATCCTCGACATCGACCGCCGTGTGGCCGAAGCCATGCGCAGCGATGCCTACCCGACCGAAAACTTCGGTGTGCCATTGGCCGGTAGCCTGATCCCGTGGATCGACAAGGAACTGCCGAACGGCCAGAGCCGCGAAGAGTGGAAGGCCCAGGCTGAGACCAACAAGATCCTCGGTCGCTTCAAGAACCCGATTCCGGTGGACGGCATCTGCGTGCGCATCGGCGCCATGCGCTGCCACAGCCAGGCGCTGACCATCAAGCTGAACAAAGACGTGCCGATCGCCGATATCGAAGGGCTGATCAGCCAGCACAACCCATGGGTCAAGCTGGTGCCGAACAACCGCGACATCAGCATGCAGGAGCTGAGCCCAACCAAGGTCACCGGCACCCTGAATGTACCGGTTGGCCGTCTGCGCAAGCTGAACATGGGGACTCAGTACCTGGGCGCGTTCACCGTCGGCGACCAACTGCTGTGGGGCGCGGCTGAACCGCTGCGTCGCATGCTGCGGATTTTGCTGGAGCGTTGATCGCTGCTGGTGAGTGAGAAACCCGCGTTCTGGTGACAGGCGCGGGTTTTTTATTGCTCTTGAGGGCCTCATCGCAGGCAAGCCAGCTCCCACATTTGACTGTGTTCACAAATCAAAATGTGGGAGCCGGGCTTGCCCGCGATGGGGCCATCAGCCTCACCCCAGGGCCCAGCCCAATTGCCTCACTCCCCACCACCCGGTAAAGTGCCGCTCCCCCCGCAACGCCCGAGGCAGCCACCATGACCCAGACCTTTGAAATCGCCGTGATCGGTGCAACCGGCACCGTGGGTGAAACCCTGGTGCAGATTCTCGAAGAGCTGGATTTTCCGGTAGGCACCCTGTATCTGCTGGCGGGCAGCAACTCGGCCGGCGCCTCGGTGCCGTTTCGCGGCAAAAACGTGCGGGTCAAGGAAGTTGATGAGTTCGACTTCAAAAAAGCCCAGCTGGCCTTCTTCGCGGCAGGCCCGGCGGTGACCCTGAGTTTCGCGCCACGCGCCACGGCGGCCGGTTGCTCGGTGATCGACCTCTCCGGCGCCTTGCCGGCCGACCAGGCACCTCAGGTCGTGCCGGAAGCCAACGCGCATATTCTCAAGGGCCTGAAAAAGCCCTTCCAGCTCGGCAGCCCGAGTCCGTCGGCCACCAACCTGGCGGTGGTTCTGGCGCCGTTGCGCGGCGTGCTGGATATCCAGCGCGTCAGCGTCACTGCCAACCTGGCCGTTTCGGCCCAGGGCCGCGAGGCCGTCAGCGAGCTGGCCCGGCAGACCGCCGAGCTGCTGAACGTGCGCCCGCTGGAGCCGAAGTTCTTTGATCGGCAGATGGCCTTCAACCTGCTGGCGCAAGTCGGCACGCCTGACGCCCAAGGTCATACAGCCCTGGAGAAACGCCTCGTACACGAACTGCGCGCCGTGCTGGAAACGCCTCTGCTAAAGATTTCCGCAACCTGCGTTCAAGCCCCGGTGTTTTTTGGCGATAGCCTGACAGTGTCATTGCAGTTGGGCGCGCCGGTCGACCTGGCCGCTGTCAACCGTGCACTGGAGGCAGCGCCGGGGATCGAGCTGGTGGAAGAGGGCGACTACCCTACGGCCGTTGGGGATGCGGTCGGCCAGGATGTGGTCTACGTTGGACGAGTGCGTGCGGGCGTTGACGACCCGGCGGAACTAAATCTGTGGTTGACGTCAGATAACGTACGCAAGGGCGCGGCGTTGAACGCCGTGCAGCTGGCGCAGTTGTTGATAAAAGGCCTTGTGTAAAAGATACTTGGCGGCAATTTGTAGATTGATTCTAGCCAGGCGCTATGCTTGGCCCCAAGCGAAACAGAAGCGCGTCGGTAACCTATCGGCTCGCCATGCCTTATGGCAGCGGTTACCAACCTTCTCGCAGGCCGGGGAGTGTTCAAACAAAGGATGAGGCTATGGTTCAAGTTCGCAAACTGGTGTTAGCAATAGCGGCCGCCTCGGCGCTGTCTTCCGGTATGGCGCAGGCGCTGCAGCTTGGGGAGATGACCCTCAAGTCGAAGTTGAACCAGCCGTTGGCGGTGGAAATCGAATTGCTCGACGTCGGCGGCCTCACCGCCTCCGAGATCACCCCGAGCCTGGCGTCTGACCAGGCGTTTGTGGACGCCGGCGTGGATCGCCAGGCGTTTCTGAATGACCTGACGTTTACCCCGGTGATCAACCCCAATGGCCGCAGTGTGGTGCGCGTCACCTCCAGCAAGCCGCTGCCTGATTCCTATGTACGTTTTCTGCTGCAGGTGCAATGGCCCAACGGCCGCCTGATGCGCGACTACAGTGTGCTGCTCGACCCGGCCAAGTTCGAGCAGCCGGCACCGACCGCCAGCGCTCCTGCACCGCGCTTGAGTGCGCCGACCCAGTCGGCACCTGCCAACACGGCGCCCACGGTCAGCAAAGCTGCGCAGCACACCACGACGTCTCGCGATACCTTGTGGGAAATTGCCGCGAAGAACCGCAACGGCGCGTCGGTCCAGCAAACCATGCTGGCGATCCAGGCGCTCAACCCTGATGCTTTCATCGACGGCAATATCAACCGCCTGAAAACCGGCCAGGTGCTGCGTCTTCCGGATCGCCAGCAAGCCACCAGCTTGCCGCAGCCGGAGGCGATTGCCGAAGTCACTGCGCAAAATGCCGCCTGGCGCCAGGGGCGTCGCACGGCCAATAATCAGGCCGCCGGCAAGCAGCAACTCGACGCCACTCGGCGCACCCAGGCAGGCGATGCGCCCTCGAGCACCAATGCCAAGGACAATTTGAGCCTGGTGTCGGCCGAGTCCGCCAAGAAAGGTGCAAAGGGCAGGGCCGCTGACGGTCGTGCGTTGAGCGACAAGCTGGCGATGACCCAGGAAGAGCTGGACACCACGCGCCGCGACAATGCCGAGCTGAAAAGCCGCGCAGCCGACCTGCAAAGCCAGCTGGACAAGTTGCAAAAGCTGATTCAACTGAAAAACGATCAACTGGCCAAGTTGCAGGCTCAGGGCGGTAACCCGGCAGTGCCGGGCACTGCGCCCGCGACAGCAACCATCCCCGCGCAGCTGCCAGGTGAGCCTGCGGCCACTGCGGCGGCTGCGCCGGCACCCGATGCGACGCCGGCTGCCGTGGTGGCTACGCCCGAGCCGATCAAGCCGGATGCCGCGCCGGCGAGCACCACCGAAGGTAAATTCAACGATCTGCTGACCAACCCGATTGTCCTTGGGGTCATCGGCGGTGCTGCCGGCTTGCTGGTGTTGTTGCTCCTGCTGCTGTGGGCCCGTCACCGCAACGCCCGCCTCGAAGAGGAAAAGCACCTGCGTATGGCGCGGGCGCTGGCTGAAGAGCCACAGTTCTCGCCGAGTGTGGATCACGACCTGCCACCGGACAGCTTCGAAGGCCTGGAAGTGCCGCCGCCGAACGTCAAGCTGGCTGCTGCGCCAGCGCCTGCCCCCGTGGTTGAGCCTGTCGTGGTGCCGAGCGTGGCTTCCGTGCTGGCGCCGTTGGCGGTCGCCGTAGCCCCGGTAAACTCCAGCGATGCGCTGGCACAAGCTCAATCCCATATCGACCGTGGTCACCTGAATCAGGCCGCCGATGTGTTGGAACAGGCGATCAAGCGCGAGCCCAAGCGCAGTGATCTGCGCTTGAAGCTGATGGAAGTCTACGGTCTGCAGAGCGACAAGGACGGCTTCGTCACGCAAGAGCGTCAACTGGTGGCCACGGGCGAAAACCACGCTCAGGTCGAGCAGCTCAAGAGTCGCTTCCCGGCCATGGCCGTGTTGGCCGCGGGCGTCAGTGCTGCGGTGGCCGCGGCGGCGCTGGACGCTCAATACGTGAAGAACCTGCTCGAAGACAAACCGGCAGCACCGGCCCCGGAACCCGACGCGTTCGATACGGATTTCGACTTGAGCCTGGACGATCTGGAAGCCGCTTCGCCGGCCGTGGTCAGCCCCAAGGATGAGTCGAGTTTCGAGTCGGTCCTGCAGCGCCAGACGCAAGCCAAGCCTGCCCCGGATGATATGTCGGACTTCGATCTGGACCTGCAGCTGGACGCGCCGTCGTCCACGCAGTCGGACGATGACTTCCTCTCGGGCCTTGAAGACCAGATGAAGGATGTGCCGGCCGTTGAGCCGCCGACCCTTACCCCTGCCGCACTGGATGATTTCGACCTGCCGGAAGACTTCGACCTGTCCCTGGCTGACGAACCGCAAGCGCCGCCGGCCGCCAAGCCGGATGCCTTCACGTCCGAGCTGGACGATGTCAACGCGGAGCTCGATCGCCTGTCCCAGAGCCTCGAGCATCCGCCGATCGAGCCTTCCTTTACCGCTGAAGATGCGGCGTTGGGCGCTGATGAGCCGGAGTTCGATTTCCTCTCTGGCACCGATGAAGTGGCCACCAAGCTCGACCTGGCCCAGGCGTACATCGACATGGGCGATGCCGACGGCGCGCGCGACATCCTGTCCGAAGTGCTGACTGAGGGCGACGAAGCCCAGCGCGGTGAAGCCAAGGAAATGCTCGGCAAAATCTGAAGGGTGGTGTAACACCAGTGTGGGAGCGGGATTGCTCGCGAGGGTGACGTGCCGGTTAGCTGATTGAGCGACCGGCACGTTGCATTCGCGTACAAGCCCGCTCCCACAGTTGGTTTGGCGTGTGGCCTCGCAACAAAAGCGCCCCTCATGCGTGTGCCGCCTTTATAATGGCCGCCTTTGCGCAACTCATCGGGCTCTCAGTTCTTGGCAAATATAGATAACGCGGCCGCCGAAATGGCGGCCGCAGGCTTTAACCGCATCGCCCTGGGCGTGGAATACAAAGGCTCACGCTATCGCGGCTGGCAGCGCCAGGCCTCGGGTGTGCTGACGGTGCAGGAAACCCTCGAAAACGCCTTGTCCAAGGTCGCCGACTCGCCGGTGTCGCTGATGTGCGCCGGGCGAACCGACGCCGGTGTGCACGCCTGTGGCCAGGTGGTGCACTTTGACACCCAGGCCGAGCGCACGATGAAAGCGTGGGTGATGGGCGCCAATATCAATTTGCCCCATGACGTCAGCGTCACCTGGGCCAAGGTCATGCCTGCGCATTTTCATGCGCGCTTCAAGGCGATTGCCCGGCGTTATCGCTACGTGATCTACAACGACCAGATCCGTCCGGCGCACCTCAACCAGGAAATCACCTGGAACCATCGCCCGCTGGACGCCGAGCGCATGGCCGAGGCCGCGCAGCATTTGGTCGGTGTGCATGATTTCAGCGCGTTCCGTGCCGGCCAGTGCCAGGCCAAGTCGCCGATCAAGGAAGTCCATCACCTGCGGGTGACCCGTCACGGCAAGATGATCGTGCTGGATATCCGCGCTGGCGCCTTCCTGCACCATATGGTGCGCAATATTGCAGGCGTGTTGATGACCATCGGCACCGGCGAGCGCCCGGTGGAGTGGGCCAAAGAAGTGTTGGAAAGTCGTATCCGCCGCACAGGTGGGGTGACGGCGCATCCTTTTGGCCTGTATCTGGTGGACGTGGAGTACCGCGACGAGTTCGAATTGCCGGATCGTTTCATCGGGCCACACTTCCTCACAGGTTTCAGCGAACTTGGCGGCTGACGCCCGGAATAGCTTTTGTTACCATCCGGGACTTTCTCGGTTCAACCCCTGAGGTTTCTACGACATGCCAGCCGTTCGCAGCAAGATTTGCGGGATCACCCGCATAGAAGACGCGCTGGCGGCAGTCGAGGCGGGGGCGGATGCCATCGGTTTCGTGTTTTATGCCAGGAGCCCACGGGCGGTGAATGTGTTGCAGGCGCGTGCAATCATCGCCGCGTTGCCCCCGTTCGTGACCACCGTTGGCTTGTTCGTCAACGCCAGCCGCTGCGAGCTCAACGAAACCCTGGATGCCGTGCAACTGGACATGCTGCAGTTTCACGGCGATGAAAGCCCCGACGAGTGTGAAAGCTACCAACGTCCGTATATCAAGGCGCTGCGTGTCAAGGCCGGGGATGACATCGCCGCCGCGTGCGCTGCCTATACTGGCGCTCGTGGCATTCTGTTGGATACCTATGTCGAAGGCGTGCCGGGCGGTACGGGCGAAGCATTCGACTGGACGCTGATTCCAGAGGGGCTGAGCAAGCCGATTATCCTGGCCGGCGGGCTAAACCCCGAGAATGTCGGGGCTGCCATCGAGCAGGTTCGGCCGTACGCCGTCGACGTCAGCGGTGGGGTGGAGCAGGGCAAGGGCATCAAGGATCACCACAAGATTCGCGCATTCATGCAAGCGGTGCGCAACAGCAATGGTGTGATGTGACGGCTCGCAGTCTGCCGCCGTCCATAACTACCACTGTGTAAAACAGCATCGGCGCCGCCTGCGGGAGGCCCGGAAATGTAGTGACAACCCGCGCTGCAGGTTGTCTGGAAGGCTGAGGATACAGGCAGGAAGTGGCTGGTCGAACGTCTGACCCCGTCCAGCCTGTGTCATCGCCACATATGAATTTAGCTCAAGGGCATACGCGGGGCTGTGTTCAAGCCACCGGTACTGGAGAAAGAAAGCATGAGCAACTGGTTAGTAGACAAACTGATCCCTTCGATCATGCGTTCCGAGGTGAAGAAAAGCTCGGTTCCTGAAGGTCTGTGGCACAAGTGCCCATCCTGCGACGCGGTGCTCTACCGCCCGGAGCTGGAAAAGACCCTGGACGTTTGCCCCAAGTGCAACCACCACATGCGTATCGGCGCCCGCGCCCGCATCGACATTTTCCTCGACGCCGATGGCCGTGCCGAGCTGGGCGCTGACCTGGAGCCGGTTGACCGGCTCAAGTTCCGCGATGGCAAGAAGTACAAGGATCGCCTCACCGCCGCGCAAAAGCAGACCGGTGAAAAGGACGCGCTGATTTCCGTCAGCGGCAAGTTGCTGGGCATGCCGGTTGTGGTGTCGGCGTTTGAGTTTTCCTTCATGGGCGGCTCCATGGGCGCCATCGTCGGTGAGCGTTTCGTACGTGCCGCCAACTACGCCCTGGAAAACCGTTGCCCGATGATCTGCTTCGCCGCCTCCGGTGGCGCGCGCATGCAGGAAGCACTGATTTCCCTGATGCAAATGGCCAAGACCTCCGCGGTACTGGCGCGTCTGCGTGAAGAAGGCATTCCGTTCATCTCCGTGCTGACTGACCCGGTTTATGGCGGCGTTTCCGCCAGCCTGGCGATGCTGGGTGACGTGATTGTCGGCGAACCCAAGGCCCTGATCGGCTTTGCCGGCCCGCGCGTGATCGAGCAGACCGTTCGCGAAAAACTGCCGGAAGGTTTCCAGCGCAGCGAGTTCCTGCTGGAGCACGGCGCGATTGACATGATCATTGCCCGTGGCGAGCTGCGTCCACGCCTGGGTAACCTGCTGGCGCAAATGATGGGTCTGCCGACGCCTGTGTACGTCGCGCCTAAAGTCGAACCGATCGTTGTACCGCCGGTGCCTGCAAACCTATGACCCAACGTACCCTGGGCGAATGGCTCGCCTACCTTGAGCAGTTGCATCCGTCAGCCATCGACATGGGCCTGGAGCGCTCGCAACAGGTAGCGGCCCGCCTCGGGTTGGGCCGGCCGGCACCGCGTGTGATCACGGTGACCGGCACCAACGGCAAAGGCTCTACCTGTGCCTTTGTCGCGGCGCTGCTGCAAGCCCAAGGGCTGAAAGTCGGCGTCTACAATTCCCCGCACCTGCTGCGTTACAACGAGCGGGTGCAGCTCAATGGTGTAGAAGCCACTGATGAGCTGCTCTGCGAAGCCTTCGCCGCACTGGATGCCGGGCGCGGCGAAATTTCCCTGACCTACTTCGAAATGGGCACCCTGGCGGCGTTCTGGCTGTTCGAGCGTGCGCAATTGGATGTGGTTGTCCTGGAAGTCGGCCTGGGTGGGCGTCTGGACACGGTCAACGTGGTGGATGCCGACCTGGCGCTGGTCACCAGCATTGGCGTCGACCATGCCGACTACTTGGGCAATACCCGCGAGTCGGTGGCCTATGAAAAGGCCGGGATCTTCCGCCAGGGCAAGCCTGCCCTGTGTGGTGATCTGGACCCGCCGCAACCCTTGCTCGACAAGGTGCGCGAGCTGGATTGCCCGTTTTACCTGCGCGGCCGCGAATTCAATCTCGACATCGGTGCTCAACATTGGCAATGGCGTGGGCGTGATGCGCGCGGCCAGGTGGTAGAGCTGCATGATCTGCCGCTGCTGAACCTGCCGATGGAAAACGCTGCGCTGGCGTTGCAGGCTTACCTGCTGCTGGATCTGCCGTGGCATGCCGAGCAGATTGCCGCGACATTGCTGGCCACTCGGGTGGTCGGGCGCCTGGATCGTCGCACCTTCGAGTGGGAGGGCAAGCGCCTGAACCTGCTGCTGGATGTGGGGCACAACCCGCATGCCGCCGAGTACCTGGCACAACGCCTGTCGCGCACGCCGCCGGTGGGTCGCCGCCTGGCGGTGTTCGGGCTGTTGGCTGACAAAGACCTGGACGGCGTGGTTGCGCCGTTGCTGGACAATGTCCAGGCTTGGGCGGTTGCGCCGCTGGATACGCCGCGCAGTCGGCCGGCCGCTGAATTGGAAACGGCCTTGCAGAACCTTGGTGCGCCAGTGGCGTCGTATGCAAGCGTCACCGCCGCGCTTGAAGCGCAGTGTGCGGTGGCAACGGCCGAGGACGAGATTCTGTTGTTCGGATCATTTTATTGTGTTGCCGAGGCGCTAGAGTGGTTGGCCCGGCGCTCCACGGAGGAAGCTGCACATGGCATTACTGGATAGCGCATACAAGCAGCGAATGGTTGGAGCCCTGGTGCTGGTGGCGTTGGCGGTGATTTTTCTGCCGATGCTGTTTTCGCGTCAGGACGAGCAGCGCCAGGTAGTCGTTGAGGCGCCGGCTGCGCCCCAGGCGCCGACGGTACCGCAAGTTCAGGTCGAGCCGGTGGTGGTGCCCGAGCCGCAGGCGTTGCCTGAGGAGCCTGTGCCGAGTGATGCGGATGTGGCTGCGCAGCAGGCGCCGAGCATGCCGGTGCAGCCGAGTGTGCCGGTGGTCAAGCCCGCACCTGCAGCTGCGCCCGCTCCGGCAGCGCCTGCGGTTGCGGCCAAGCCGGCCGCGCCGGCACCAGCGCCCAAGCCGGTTGCTCCGCAACCTGCCGCGCCGGGCAAGCCGGACGTTGGTCAAAGCCGTATCGATCCCAATGGCCTGCCGATCACTTGGTCGATCCAGCTCGCCAGCCTGGCCAATCGCGAGAGCGCCGAAGCCTTGCAGAAAAAGCTGCGTGCTCAGGGCTACAACGCCTATATCCGCAGTGCCGATGGCAAGAATCGCGTGTTTATCGGGCCGCTGATCGAGCGCGCCGAGGCCGATCGTCTGCGCGACTTGCTGGGTCGCCAGCAGAACCTGAATGGCTTTGTGGTGCGTTTTCAGCCTGAGCGCGGCTGATTTCACCCCCGTTTCAGCTTGGAATGCACTCAATGTGGGAGGGGGCTTGCCCCGATGGCGGTAGGTCAGTCAGCATCTCTGATGATGACCCATCGCTATCGGGGGCAAGCCCCCTCCCACATTGTATTTGGTGGTCCTGAGGGGGTCTTCGCCCTACTCAACCCATTGATTTGCAACGCACCCGCAATCACAGCTTACCGACAGCCCGGCGCTCTGCTAAAATGCGCCGCCTTATCCGTACGTAGGCTGCACTGTGCCATTTACCTGGGTTGATTGGGCGATCGTTGCAATCGTCGCCATCTCCGCTTTGATCAGTCTAAGCCGCGGCTTCGTAAAAGAAGCACTGTCGTTGCTGACCTGGATCATCGCAGGAGTCGTAGCCTGGATGTTTGGTGGTTCATTGTCGGTTTACCTGGCCGGTTACATCGAGACACCTTCGGCTCGCGTCATCGCGGGCTGCGCCATCATGTTCATCGCCACGCTGCTGGTGGGGGCAATGGTCAATTATCTTATTGGCGAGTTGATACGTGTCACCGGCCTCTCCGGGACCGATCGATTTCTCGGCATGGCCTTCGGCGCTGCGCGTGGCGCGTTGCTGGTGGTCGTGGCGGTCGGGCTGTTGAGCCTGGGGCCGGTACAGCAGGATTCGTGGTGGCAGGAGTCGGTACTCGTGCCAAAATTTCTATTGGTTGCAGATTGGTCCAAGAACCTCATTCTGGGGTGGAGCAGTCAGTGGCTGGCCAGCGGAATCAGCGTACCCGCTGATCTTCCGTTCAAGGAACACCTCTTGCCGGCCAAAACGCCTCAGTAAGCAGTGTTCAGTCAAGATTCATTAAGTAGGGGTTGCGTCGCATGTGTGGCATCGTCGGTATCGTCGGTAAGTCGAACGTGAATCAGGCGCTGTATGACGCGCTAACCGTCCTCCAGCACCGCGGCCAGGACGCTGCCGGTATTGTGACCAGCCACGACGGCCGGTTATTCCTGCGCAAGGACAATGGCCTGGTGCGTGACGTGTTCCATCAGCGTCACATGCAGCGCCTCGTCGGGCACATGGGTATTGGCCATGTGCGTTACCCGACTGCCGGTAGCTCGACCTCGGCCGAAGCTCAACCGTTTTACGTCAACTCGCCTTACGGCATTACCCTGGCGCACAACGGTAACCTGACCAACGTTGAACAACTGGCCAAGGAGATTTACGAATCCGACCTGCGCCACGTCAACACCAGTTCCGACTCGGAAGTGCTGCTCAACGTGTTTGCCCACGAGCTGGCCCAGCGCGGCAAGCTGCAGCCAACCGAAGAAGACGTGTTCGCCGCCGTGACTGACGTGCACAACCGTTGCGTCGGTGGTTACGCGGTCGTGGCCATGGTCACCGGTTACGGCATCGTCGGTTTCCGCGATCCGCATGGCATCCGCCCGATCGTGTTCGGCCAGCGTCACACCGACGAAGGCGTCGAGTACATGATCGCCTCCGAAAGCGTGTCCCTGGACGTGCTGGGCTTCACCCTGATCCGCGACCTGGCCCCGGGCGAAGCGGTGTACATCACCGAAGACGGCAAGCTGCACACCCGTCAGTGCGCTGTTGCGCCGAAACTGACCCCGTGCATTTTCGAACACGTCTACCTGGCGCGTCCGGATTCGATCATCGACGGCGTTTCGGTATACAAAGCGCGTCTACGCATGGGCGAGAAGCTGGCCGAGAAAATCCTGCGCGAGCGTCCTGAGCACGACATCGACGTGGTAATCCCGATTCCGGACACCAGCCGTACCGCTGCGTTGGAGCTGGCCAACCATTTGGGCGTCAAGTTCCGCGAAGGTTTCGTCAAGAATCGCTACATCGGCCGTACCTTCATCATGCCGGGCCAGGCGGCGCGTAAGAAGTCGGTTCGCCAGAAGCTCAACGCAATCGAGCTGGAATTTCGCGGCAAGAACGTGATGCTGGTGGACGACTCCATCGTACGCGGCACCACGTGCAAGCAGATTATTCAGATGGCCCGTGAAGCGGGTGCCAAGAACGTGTACTTCTGCTCTGCTGCGCCAGCTGTGCGTTACCCGAACGTGTACGGTATCGACATGCCGAGCGCCCACGAGCTGATTGCCCACAACCGTTCGACCCAGGATGTGGCCGACCTGATCGGCGCCGATTGGCTGATCTATCAGGACCTGCCGGACCTGATCGAAGCGGTTGGCGGCGGCAAGATCAAGATCGAGCAGTTCGATTGCGCCGTGTTCGACGGCAAGTACGTGACCGGCGATGTCGACGAGGCTTACCTGAACAAGATCGAACAGGCGCGCAACGACTCGTCGAAGATCAAGACCCAGGCGGTCAGCGCGATCATCGATCTGTACAACAACTGAGTAAACACCGGCCCTGAGGGGCCGGTTTTGTATCTTAAATAAAGAATTGAGTAAGGAGTCGCAGCATGAGTCAGGAATGGGATGCCGGTCGGTTGGACAGCGACCTCGATGGCGTAGCTTTCGATACCCTGGCTGTGCGCGCCGGCCAGCACCGTACCCCGGAAGGTGAGCACGGTGACCCGATGTTCTTCACCTCCAGCTATGTGTTCCGCACCGCCGCCGACGCCGCCGCGCGTTTTGCCGGTGAAGTGCCGGGCAACGTCTACTCGCGCTACACCAACCCGACCGTTCGTGCGTTCGAGGAGCGTATTGCTGCCCTCGAAGGCGCTGAGCAGGCGGTGGCCACGGCGACCGGCATGGCGGCCATCCTCGCCGTTGTGATGAGCTTGTGCAGCGCTGGCGACCATGTATTGGTGTCACGCAGTGTGTTCGGTTCGACCATCAGCCTGTTCGAGAAGTACTTCAAGCGCTTCGGTATTGAAGTGGACTACGTGCCGCTGGCAGACCTGTCCGGTTGGGATGCGGCGATCAAGGCCAACACCAAATTGCTGTTCGTCGAGTCGCCGTCCAACCCGCTGGCCGAGTTGGTGGACATCGCCGCATTGTCCGAAGTGGCGCACGCCAAGGGCGCGATGCTGGTGGTCGACAATTGCTTCTGCACGCCTGCATTGCAGCAGCCGTTGAAGCTGGGCGCAGACATCGTCGTGCACTCGGCCACCAAGTTCATCGACGGCCAGGGCCGTTGCATGGGCGGCGTGGTGGCTGGACGTGGCGAGCAGATGAAAGAAGTGGTGGGTTTCTTACGCACCGCCGGCCCGACGCTGAGCCCGTTCAACGCCTGGATCTTCCTCAAGGGCCTGGAAACCCTCAGCCTGCGCATGAAGGCCCATTGCGCCAATGCCCAGGCCCTGGCCGAGTGGCTGGAGCAGCAGGATGGCATCGAGAAAGTGCACTACGCCGGCCTCAAGAGCCACCCGCAACACGAATTGGCCCAGCGCCAGCAGCGTGGTTTCGGCGCCGTGGTCAGCTTCGAAGTGAAGGGCGGCAAAGAGGGTGCCTGGCGCTTTATCGACGCCACTCGCTTGATTTCGATCACCGCCAACCTGGGCGACAGCAAGACCACCATCACGCACCCGAGCACCACCTCCCATGGTCGCCTGGCGCCGCAAGAGCGTGAAGCGGCCGGCATTCGCGACAGCCTGATCCGCATCGCAGTGGGCCTGGAAGATGTGGCCGACTTGCAGGCAGACCTGGCCCGCGGGCTGGCGGCCTTGTGATCGAGTGGTCCATGGATGCTGCGGCGGTCGGTAACGGCCGCGTCGCACTGGTGACGGGCGCGGCGCGGGGCATTGGTCTCGGGATCGCGGCGTGGCTGATCAGCGAAGGCTGGCAAGTGGTGTTGACCGACCTTGATCGCGAGCGCGGCTCCAAGGTGTCCAAGGTGCTGGGCGACAATGCCTGGTTTATCACCATGGACGTCGCCGACGAGAAACAAGTGGCCCAAGGTGTCGCAGAAGTACTGGGGCAGTTCGGGCGGCTGGACGCGTTGGTGTGCAACGCGGCCGTGGCCGACCCGCGCAATATCACCCTGGAAAGCCTCGACCTGGCGTATTGGAACCGCGTGTTGGCGGTGAATCTCAGTGGGCCGATGCTGTTGGCCAAGCACTGCGCGCCGTACCTGCGTGCCCATGGCGGTGCCATCGTCAACCTGGCGTCGACCCGGGCGCGTCAGTCGGAGCCGGACACCGAGGCCTATGCGGCGAGCAAGGGCGGCCTGCTGGCCCTGACGCATGCCTTGGCCATGAGCCTGGGGCCGGAGGTGCGGGTCAATGCCGTCAGCCCTGGCTGGATCGATGCGCGTGATCCGGCGGCCCGACGTGCCGAGCCTTTGACGGATGCCGACCATGCCCAGCATCCGGCGGGCAGGGTGGGTACGGTTGAAGACGTGGCGGCGATGGTGGCGTGGTTGCTGTCGCGCCAGGCGGGGTTTGTCACCGGGCAAGAGTTTGTGGTGGACGGTGGCATGAGCAAGAAGATGATTTACAGCGAGTAGGGCAGATAGCCGTCTTGAAGCAATTTTGTCTTTTTCAGAAAAACTTCAAGCAGGCTATTGACTTAGGTCCGCTACCTGCGTAAATTTCGCGGCCTCAACGAAGCAAAGGGTGATTAGCTCAGCTGGGAGAGCATCTGCCTTACAAGCAGAGGGTCGGCGGTTCGATCCCGTCATCACCCACCACTTCTTGAGAGTTTTGCCCTAGGGCAAGACGCAACGTTAAAGGTTGCACCGACGCGCAGCGGTAGTTCAGTCGGTTAGAATACCGGCCTGTCACGCCGGGGTCGCGGGTTCGAGTCCCGTCCGCTGCGCCATATTTTCCAGGTTCGACATGTCGAGCTTGAGATTGAACAGCCCAGGCTGATCGATCAGATGTTTAAAGACAGTTGAGGGTTTACGCTCAGCTGGTCAAGCGATACGCAGCGGTAGTTCAGTCGGTTAGAATACCGGCCTGTCACGCCGGGGGTCGCGGGTTCGAGTCCCGTCCGCTGCGCCATATCTGCCTCAAGGCCCACTGAACGCCTTGAAGCACAAAGAAAGCCTTTGGCTGACTTTGATCCGATAGCAAAGACCCTGGTCGAAAGACCGGGGTTTTTTGTTTCTGCGATTTGGCTTTCTGCTGCAAGAGCCGGCAAGCCGGCTCCCACTGCGTACTCAGAACCCCAGTTTGTCCCGCAACCCGTAATACCAGGCGCCCAGCGCCGCAAACGGCGTGCGCAACAGTTGCCCGCCCGGGAACGGGTAGTGCGGCAGGTCGGCAAACGCATCAAAACGCTCCGCCTGACCTCTCAGTGCCTCCGCCAGCACCTTGCCTGCCAGGTGCGTGTACGTCACGCCATGGCCGCTGCAGCCTTGTGAGTAATAGATGTTGTCGCCCAGACGACCCACCTGCGGCAAGCGCGACAGGGTCAGCAGGAAATTGCCGGTCCAGGCGTAATCGATTTTCACGTCCTTGAGTTGCGGGAAGGCCTTGAGCATCTTCGGGCGGATGATCGCTTCGATGTTGGCCGGGTCACGTGCGCCGTACACCACCCCGCCGCCGAAGATCAGGCGCTTGTCGCGGGTGAGGCGGTAGTAGTCGAGCAAGTAGTTGCAGTCTTCGACGCAATAATCCTGGGGCAGCAGCGTCTTGGCCAGTTCATCACCCAGCGGTGCCGTGGTGATGACTTGCGTGCCGCAAGGCATCGATTTGGCCGCCAGCTCCGGCACCAGGTTCCCCAGGTAAGCGTTGCCCGCGACGATGATGAACTTGGCCCTGACCTTGCCTTCGGCGGTGTGCACCACCGGGTTCGCGCCGCGCTCGATGCGCACCGCGGCCGATTGCTCGTAGATCGTGCCGCCCAGGGATTCAACGGCAGCCGCTTCGCCCAGTGCGAGGTTGAGTGGGTGAATGTGCCCGCCGCTCATGTCGAGCAAGCCGCCGACATAGTTGTCACAGGCCACCACTTCGCGGATACGGCGTTCGTCCAGCAACTCGAGTTGCGTATGCCCGTAGCGTTCCCACAAGCGTTTCTGCGATTCCAGGTGGCCCATGTGCTTGCTGTTGAGGGCGGCGAACACGCCGCCATCCTTCAAGTCGCACTGGATCTGATATTTGGCCACGCGCTCGCGAATGATCCTGCCGCCCTCAAACGCCATTTGCCCCAGCAGCTGCGCTTGCTTGGGGCCGACGCTGCGCTCGATCACATCGATGTCGCGGCTGTAGCTGTTGACGATTTGCCCGCCGTTACGGCCCGACGCACCAAACCCCACCTTGGCGGCTTCCAGCACGGTGACGCGAAAACCGTTCTCCAGCAGAAACAGCGCGCTGGAAAGGCCGGTGTAGCCGGCGCCAATCACGCACACATCGGTTTCGACGTCACCTTGCAGTACCGGGCGTGGCGGTGCCGCATTCGCGGACGCGGCGTAATACGACTGGGGGTAGGGGGTGTTCGCCATCCTGGAACCTCTGTTTTATATTTTTTACGAGTGCGCCGATCCTACCTGAGTTGAAAATTGCCTGCCAGCCACCCGAAAATCACCGGTGCACCCGACGCAAATAAATAATTCGCATATTCATAGGGTTAGCTGCAAAAAAGATGTTGACACCCCTCCGGAATTCCGTAGAATGCCGCCTCACAGCAGGCACGTAGCTCAGTTGGTTAGAGCACCACCTTGACATGGTGGGGGTCGTTGGTTCGAGTCCAATCGCGCCTACCAAACAAAATCCGCTCTGCTGGGCGGTCTAGAAGGGCTCACCGAAAGGTGGGCCCTTTTTTGTTGTCTGCGATTTGCAAAACTTTTGCAAAACTTTTGCAAAACTCCCACCTTAGAACGCCAATTCGGCGCCCACCTCCAGGTACTCGATCTTCTTTTCGTCGTGCCCCTCCTGATAATGCTTCGTCATCTTCTCGTCCGCGTGACCCATGAGCGCCTGGATGTACTCCTGTGGGAATTTCTGCTGCTCGTACAGCCACGCGCCCAGTGCGCGGATCTCGTGAAAAGTGGGGCGCTCGCCGGCCGGCACATGGTCGTAGGCGTGTGCGGCGTCCCTGGCCTTGCTGAACTCCTTGGTCAGGTAGTCCGGGGTCACGGATGTCCAGTGGTCCTTGGCGTCGATCTGTTCCCGCCGGCGGGCCTTGGGCTTGTAGTGGATCAAGTACGGCGATGCGAGCGGCGACCGCAGGCATTCCCCGACCACCTCCCGCAGCGCGGTACCCATGGTGATTTTTAGGTGCACAGGGTTCTCATAACCCTGGGTCTTTCCGGGAGAGACGGTCAGCGTGTTATTTTCCATGTCGGCCGCCGACTTTAGCCAGGTGACAATGTCGTCCCGGCGCTGGAGGCTGGCCAGGGCCAGGCGGATTGCCCGCTTCAGCCAGGGCGGCGTGGTCACCGCCTCGATGATCAACTTCAAACCGTCGAGCGTGTGGCGCTGCCGCTTCTTTTCGGCCTCTTTCTTCACCAGGGTCAGCTCGGCGTTGTTACGTTCGGCCAAGCCCTTCGCTACCGCAAAGGCGAAGATCTGCACCCACAGCCCGCGATGCTTTGTGTAGGCGTTGTTGTTGAAGTTGTCCAGGTACTCGGCCATGGCCAGCACATCGAGCTGACCTATCAGTCGGTCGCCCAAATCCTGCCGGTACCGCTCGAGCTTGAACTTGATCTCCTCGAGGGTGCGCGCGGCGTATGATCGGTCCGGCAACCACTCATCCTCGAATCGCGTAAGCAGGTTGCTCACGATTGGTAGGCGGTCGCCCGTCAGCACCGCCAGCAGCGAACCATCATCGACGACCAGCTCGGCGAACTTGAGGTTTGCCGCCCGGGCCAGCTTGATTGCATCCTCCAGTGGGCGGTTGATACTGGTCATCACACCAGTGACCGGGTTGCGGTACCGCCAATACTTCCCGTTCGGGTAAAGGTTCGGCGGAAGTTTTCTGTTTTGCAGCGTGCGGGGCCGGGCAGCCATCACCCGAGCTCCAGCATCTTGGCCAGCAGCGGGTCATTCGATCCCATGACCGCCGCCTGCACATCGACGAAATACATCCCGCCTTTAACCTCTCCGATCACTTCGCCTTCCTCGATCCATTTTTTCAACTGCTGCAGGCTCGGCTTTCCTCCGACGTACCGCAACTTCCTGTATTCGCCTGCCTCCATGAGGCGCGGCAGCTTGACCGTAATTTGCGCCAGGACCTTTGCCATAGCTACCTCCCGCCCACCGTGGGCCGCGCTGTCTTGATGACGTGGATGACCATGCCGAAAGTGATCAGCAGCCAGATGCAGGTGCCTGCAAAGGCGCCGAGGATATTTGCCGACTCGCCATCCATGAGCAGGCAGGGGCCGATCCAAAAGAACCAGCAGGCCGTGGCTGACACGTAGGGCAGAACGCCCAGCATCAGCAGGGTGAGTTTTATTGCGAACATGTGGTGTCCTTGCCGCGCTGGGCGGCAGAAGGTTGGTTATTGGGTGGCTTTGGTAATGGCTGCCCGGACGACTTTCAGGTATTGGCCGTCAACCCCGACATATCCCATGCCTTCGCAGCGCTTCTGAACCCCCTTGAGCACCTCGACCAGTTCCTCGGTCATAGATCGCTCTTCTCGGCCGATCTCCCAGAACTGCTGCGCCCAGTGATCCGCCGGCGGCGGGTTGGTGTTTTGGGCTCCCAGAGCCAGTGCACCGACGATCGTGTCGCAAAGATCGCGCTTGTAGGTGTTGTCGCCGTCGATGCTGAGGCCACGCCGGCGCAGCGCGCTGACCACGTCGTTTCTATCAATGCCCTGGTCTTCCAGGATGATGTCTCGCTCCGGCTCGCCTGGGGTGACAATGACCAGGGCAAGCTTGGCGCCTGGTAGGCAGTACTCGCTGAGTTTGACCAGGGCGTCGTTGGCTGCTTCGTGGAATCGCTGAACTGCTGACATAGGAATACCTCGCCCGCCGCTCACCGGCAGGCATGTAGGGGGATTGGGGTTAGGCTGCTGGGTGTTGCGCGGTGTCGCGAAAGACATCCATCTGTGCCGCGCCGTCGAGCCAGGCTGCTGCGATCCGGCGTTCAGCCATTGCGGCATATTCCGGGTTCAGTTCGCACAGGATCGATTTGCGACCTTCCTGCATGGCGACCACCGCCGTAGTGCCGGCACCGCCAAAAGGGTCAAGCACGACGCCACCGAGTGGCGCGCCAGCTAGGACGCAAGGCCTGATCAGGTCCGGGGGGAAGGTCGCGAAGTGCGCACCCTTAAAACCTTGCGTCGGCACCGTCCACACACTGCGCTTGTTTCGAGTGTCCAAGGGCTAGGCACTTTCCTCTCGATCTGGCCGGTGCGTTCCCAGCGACTGCCCAGGGATGGGCTGCTCTCGCTTTGATTCATCGCGCTTGAAACTATCCCGCTTGCTACGCACAGCTTTCATTGGCCCATTCGCTTTTCCGGGCACGCGATCACTCCCGCGCTGTTGCTCGAGATCCTGCGCCATTCGCACTATAGAGCTGAGCGCTGCAGGTTCCTTGATCGCATCCTGGTCGTAGTAATAACGTGGTGACTTGCTCAGGAGAAACAGGTACTCATGCGACTTTGTGCACCGGTCCTTGGTGGATTCAGGCATGGGGTTCGGTTTATGCCAGATGATGTCCTGACGCAGGTACCAGCCATCATCTTGAAGGGCGAAGGCGAGTCGCCAGGGCACGCCCATCAGGTCTTTTTGCTTCAGACCCGTCGGTGGAGCTCGGCGCTTGCCGCGTAATACCGCACCGCGCGTAGCCTGAGAGACCATGTCGTGTTTGCCAGCGGAACCACCAGGTGCGTAACCCCGGCGATTGATGCATACGTATCGCCCATGTTTACCCATAGCGTTCCGTCATTACGCAAAACCCTGCGCACTTCGCGAAAGACCTCCACCAGACGCGCGATAAATTCAGCAGGAGTTTCTTCCAGGCCGATCTGCCCGGCCATGCCGTAGTCCCGAAGACCGAAGTAGGGCGGCGATGTAACACAGGTGTGTATTGACTGGTCCTGCAGCGTGCGCATCGACTCAATGCAGTCGCCGATCAAAACGCGATGCTGTTTCATGGCCTTGGCCCCTTGTAGATGAAGACGTAGGCGAACCAGAGGGTGGCGATCATGGCGTCACCTCGTCAGGTTTGTATTTGGTGAGCCGCCATTTGGTGTTGTTGCTCTGGCCGTGGTCCGACTCGACCAAGCCTTCGCGCTTCATCAGCTCCAGTTCGCGGCGGACCTGCTTGGTGGTGAATGGCTCGATGTGGAACCGAAACCACCAGGTGCAGAACCAGCTATCGCGGGATCCGCCGGCGCCGCTCATGTACGTGGTGATGCGCTGACGCAGGCTTGATTCACTTTCTTCAGGCATGACTTTGTCCTTGCCGCTATAGCGGCTGACTGTGAAGGGGAGGGGTTAATTAATGACCATTGGTCGGATGTGCGGAACCTTCGGCGCCACACGTATCTATCCACCGGCATTGGTGTAATCTTGAGCGACACACATCTAATGAGGCCGGACCATGCGTACCCGCGGTCAGATCTACTGGAATTGGGCCGATCCTGAATTGCATTGCCGCAATCACGATGAGCGACTTCCATCTGGCATCTTGCTGAACATCCAAGTCCGACTGTCAAAGACCAATCAGACCCAGTTATTCGTTGGTATTTACGGACAGACTGGAATGATGATTTTTGAAGATAGTTTTCTTGATCGCCCTGGGCAGACGATGTCCCAGGCTCTGGTCTGGGGCTTGGATTTTGCTCGCGAGAGAGTTTCGCAGTCCGTACCCAACCTTGCTTCTCCCCCAAAAGAGCGACGTCAAAGGTCGTTCTAGCTTCGAATTCAACCGCTTATCAACTGATGTGAATCTTTCGAGCGACTGACTTGTTACTCTTTTGGATCCAAAATGAATCAGATTCGTTATGAGTCCCACTTGGATGAGCCTCTGAGGAAAGCGGGATGGAAGACGTTCGATTCAAATACCACGAGTTGCTCGTAGAACTCGATGCTGCCACTAGCAAAATGATGATGTTGGTGTCGGCTGGGCAGATGACCGGGCCTGAGTGGCTGGAGTCTGCTCAGAAGCATCATTACGCCTATGAAGCGTGGAGACATTTCCTCAGGGCTGTTCCAGCAGCTTCGGACAGTCGCCATTAGTCAGCAGGTGCTCTCCTGAAATATGCAGGTTTCGCGAGAGGAGTACGGATGTACTCCTATGCTGCTTCGGATTGTCTCTCGGCGGCGCGCCATGGATCGTTGGCCAGTGCCAGCGCGGCCATCGGCGGCGGGCTGACGCTGTTGCCACACATGTGCACCTGCTGAGTTTTGGTTAACGGCTTACCATCGGCACCGTGGCTGATGATGTAGTCGGCGGGAAAGCCCTGTGCCTTGTACAGCTCGGACGGCTTCAGCATCCGCAGGCAGATGTCGACGATCACATAGGGCGTTCCCTTGACCATCACGGTGACTATGGCCAAGCGGTCCTTGGTGGTTATCGTCGGCGCCGGCGAGTCGCATGCGCTGATGTTCTCGGTGCCGTAGTAGCTGATCAGGAAGGCGGCGACGCGAAGGGCACCGGCTTCGTGCTCAGGCGATAACGTGAACGACACCAGCGAGCTCTTGCCACCGCCGCCGGCTGTGATGGTCGGCGCCAGCTCTTCCAGGCCCTGGCCAATGCTGCCGCCGAATGCCCGCTCCATGAATGCGCTGACCAACCCGTGGTGCTGGCCGCCGGCGCTGATGGTGTGCAACGGGTCGTTCACGTCCCGCGCATCGCAGTTGCCGCGCATGTGCACAAGGTTTGCCACGGCCAGCTGCTGCTGGCTGCCGGTGTTGGTCACCGTGGTCATGGGTTCGTGCATGCCCTTGGCGTGCGTGGTATTTAATCCACCGTTGGCTTGGATCATCACCGCCGCGCTGACGGCTTGGCCGCCGCCGCTTGCAGTGATAGTGCCGACCGGGCCGCAGATGTCGTTCACCCCATGGGAGCGGCGTTTGTTTGTGCCAGAGCCTTCCCCGTGCCCGGCCTGGACGATGCAGGCGGAAGCCAGCGCGCGGTGATTCTGCGTCATCAGCGTGCCCACCGGCTTGCCCGAATACTCCGGGCCACCGGCCCCAACCATCAGTGGGCTGATCAGCGTCAGCTCGCCGCGGTTCGCGCAGGTCGCTGTCGGCAGCGGTTCGAGTGGGTCGTTGATTCGGTCGCCGCCCTGGTGCGTTGCCGGTGCGATGATTGGGCTCACCACGCTGAAAGCGCCTCCCTTTGGGTAGGAGGTGATTGTGCGCAGCGGCTCATCGGCTGACTGCACTGCCTCGCCGGACCAGTTGGCAATCGGCACAATGAACGGCGACGCGCTGTCGATGACAAACTTCTTCATGCCCTTGGCAACTCGGCGCAGCGTGGCCGGAGCCAGGTCTTTCTTGCGGCCGAAGATGCTTTTGCCCAGGTCGGTGAAGTCGATGCAGTCGGCGGCTGTTTTCCACTTCTGCTGGCCTTTGGCAGGGTTCTTGGCGTGGGTCGGCTCCGGCCACACGATTGGCTGGCCGTCGCACCGGGCGATCATAAACAGGCGTTCTCGGCTGGTCGGCGCGCCGAAGTCGCACGCCTTGATCACCTTCCATTCAATGACATAGCCCATGCCTTCCAGCAGGGCGACGAATCGGCGCCAGGTGCGTCCCCGTTTCTTTGGATCGGGTACCAAGTACTGATGCTGAACTGGTACGCGCTCGCCAGGCAAGGCAACTGTCCCGTCGAGCTTCACTACGCGGCCAGTGATTTTGCAGCGCTTGGAGATTAACGGACCCCATTGCAGAATCTGCTTCACGTTTTCCAGGCTGATGACGCGTGGGCGTTTCTTGCCACCCCATTTCAAGCCGATCCACGACAGGCTGCGGATCTCACGTTTCCGCGGCTGGCCGGCTGAGGCCTGGGTAAAGTGCGTGCAGTCCGGTGACATGTGGAACCAGCCGACAGGCTTGCCGCCGCACTCGGTGTCAGGGTCACCCTCGAACACGTCGGTGGTGAAGTGCTGTGCGCCTGGGTGGTTCATGGTGTGCATGCTGATCGCTTGCGGGCTGTGGTTCTTCGCCACGTTCACAGCGCGGCCCAGACCAATCTCCAGCCCGGTACCGGCACCGCCGCCGCCGCAGAAGAAGTCGACAACAATTTCATCGTCCTGAGGGTTGAAGCCGAGTCCGTATTGGGTTTTGAAATCGAAGGGGTGTTTCTTCTGTTGTGCGGGCATAGGGGATCCTCGCCGGTATAGTTCCGGGATCTACAGGGGAGTGGGTTATGAGCTGGGAAGTCGTTTTTCGTTGGATCGAGAGTCATCCAGGACTGGCGTCATGGGTTCAGGCGTTTGGAGCTATTGCAGCAATCTTGGTTGCGATCTGGCTATCCGGAAGGGAGTCCCGATACCGATTGCACGTTGAGCGACAAGCTCGAAAGAATGCTACTGCCCGCGCCATCTTGATCGCCGAAAATTGTAGAGTCAGAGTGATTCAAGCTTTGGATACTTGGAGTAAGGGCCTACAGACGAAGAGCTTGCAATCCGTAGTCATATCTAGCCTGAACCAGGCGCTTTTTCCCCTTCGATCCTTTGAAGCTGATTCAGGTGCAGACGCAGAAGTTTGCGGTCATATTTCATCCGTTCGCCATGCCGTCGAAGGTGTACTCAATGAGTTCAATCAGGTTTTCGAGGTGATCGAGAAGCCGGAGCTCACCATAAGTCCTGTTCATGGTTACCAGGCAGAGATCACTGAGGCTGTTAATAAGCTTCAGTCCCTGCTAGCGCCAAAACCCTCCTTAAATGACCGAATCGAGCGATTTCTTCTCCGGGTATTTAAATGAGCGACTGATCTCAGAAGGCTGTTACCGCATGGTGGTAATCTGGTTTGGGTTGCGGTATTACGGGTGACCGGCGTGGAGCCGGATCAAGGAGAGAAACAGATGAATATCCAACAAATGCGGGACGATGAATTCAAGCCATCTTGCCCGAAGTGTTCCGGTGTGGACTTCGTTGCTGTCGCTAACAGTTACGTTGCAAGAACGCCGTTAGCAATCGGCATGGTTGTGTGCGCTGATTTGAACTGCCAAGCAGTTGTTGGCGTGCTTCCTTTGTCCGAGCTTTTCCCCGCCTAAGTCAAGCCGCCTTGCGCAGATGCAGTGCTTGCTGCCGCGCCGCTTCAAACTCGCTGCCGAGGATCTCGGCGGCGCCCTCGATGTTCTCGTGTCCATCCTCAAGCCTGAGGCCGAGGTTCAGGTACACAACCCCATCCAGCTCGAAGAACACACCGCCGCACATCCACAGTGCGCCCGGGTTCAGGCCGATCGCCTCCCAGGATTCGTCCATGTCGATGCTGCCAGGGCAATGCTCCTTCCACAGGGCAGACAGGCGCTCATGCTCGGCGACCTGGGCGGCGCGGGCTTCCTTTTGCGTTCCTTTCGCCGGCTTGGCGCTAGAGCGCAGAGCGCGGTAGTCGTACTGGTCGGGACGGCACCAGTGCACGTCCAGCTCGCGGCTATCACTGAGTTTCACGCCGCCGACGTAGCTCCGGTTGCCTGACCGCATCGGTGATGCCGCACCACCAAACACCTCGCCAAGCTTGGCGCGCTGGGCGTCCCACTCTTTGCGTTTTGCTTCCCAGGCGATTACCGCGGCAAGCACGGCCGGGGCAGTGGTCTTGTACATGTAGTTGCTCATGGATTATCTCCAGTCAGGCGCTGCCCTCCGGTTACCGGATGCAGCGAGTAGGGTGGGGGTATACAAGAAGAAGAGAAAACCGATTAAGGTCTGATCTTTCCTCGTAAAGCAGGTGCAGCGATGAACGATATAGTCAGCAGCGAGACTCGCGACTTCAAATTCAACAATCACGAAATACTCGTTATGGTCCATTTTCCGTCCGAGAAAACCGCAGGAAAATTCACGGTTCAATACCAGGTATCGAAGGATGGTTTACCCGAGACTGAGCTTCTTGCATCTCATGAGCCGCAAGCCGCCCTTGATGAGGCTTTCGAGCATGGCTACTCAATGGGACGTAGATACATTGAAACGCTAAACGCCTGAATTGTGCGGCTCTATGATCTCGTCGCCCGGGTCTTTCTGGATGGCGAGCAGGCTTTTATTTCTGAATTCCCGCGCCACGTTTTGAGATATCTCGATTTCGTGGCGCGGCGGGTTCAGTAGAGGCTGGCACTTCGCTGAACCCATCGCGTGCAGGTGATGAATCATCAGCGTCATCGCCTCGCCCTGCTCAGTAATGCCTGACCACTCCATCAGGTCGGCCAGCGCCTGGCGCGTGCCTGGGCGAACCCTTAGCCTCAACTCCTCTTCGGCATTCGCCACGCGCTTCCTGGCAGTTTTTGCCGATCGCTCCTGCACAGTCTTGGCCATGGCCTACCTCTTCTATTCCGCTGGCCGGCAGTGCGAGCCAGGTTTGACGTTTGCGTTGCTGGATGCGGGCTATGCGGCGCATGAATCGACCTTTACCTGGTGCCAGGCGCCGACGGCTTCGAAGATCCGCGCGGCGTGTTCCTCGTCCAGCGACAAGGTGTCGGGGATAGCGATCCAGCCCGAAGCCACCATCTGGCTTTGATTGGCCTCGTCGCGCAGCTTCTTGTAGCAATGCTCGATCACGTCTTCCAGGTGGTCGGAGAGGTAGACGCCATCGGGCGCCACCTCCACCGACTTGCTGTACCGGTCGCCGCGGGCGTCGATGCAGAGGGCGCTGAGGTAGATCGTCCATCGGTGGGGGATACCGCAGACGGCCTGGCCAATCTTCCCCGGCGCGATGTTCTTCAGTGACTTGTAATTGATCATGCCCTGGCGGCCGCTGGGGTCGATGTTGACCACTGCGACGTGATTGGATGCCAGCAGCGAGCGGCACGATCGGGCTATGCGTGTATGCAGGTTATGCGGTTTGCGCTTGCTCATAGTGCCACCGCGAGTTTGCGCAGCGCCTTACGTTCTGCCGCTGTGATAGACGGCTTGCGGCGCTTGAGGATGGTTTCGGGATCGATCTTGGTGGAGCGGGGCGGTGGCAGTGGTTTGCGTGGCGGGCTTGGCAACTGCGCGACTGTCCCGCCAGCGGCCAAGAACTCCGCCGTGCGCTCCGATATTGAGTAGGCGTCCTTGCGGTGCTGCTCAAACAGGTTGAGGTGGTTGCTGACGTACATGGCGACCTCACTTGATTCGGATCGAACTGTCGCCGCGCTCCAAGTGAGCCCAGGTAGGTTCGGGTAGAAGTTCGTGTTCAGCGTCTTCACCGGCTGCCATGCGCTTGCGCACCGCTTCGTTATGTTCGCGGATCTCCTTGAGCTTGGCGGCAATGGCTTTTTTGTCCGGAGCAATGCTCGACTTCACAGTGGTCAGTTCGTCCGGCACTGCATCTTCGTTATCCACGATCACCCGTTCGCTGCCCATGGCCAGTGTGATGGTGAAGAGCGGACGCTTGATCGACTTGATGTTGGCGGCTTCCATGTTGCGCCGCAGATAGTCGCTGATCTGCGACACACTGTTGGACTTGATCCGCTTGAGTTCGGCCAGGCGCTCGATTTCGTTTTCGATGGCCGTCACGTCGCTTTCGATATTGCGGCGCAACATAACGATGTTGTCGGCCTTGTCGTTGAAGTCGCCCTGGACTTCGTCCATCGCGTGCTGCAAAGCCTCTTTAAGGCCTTCATCATCGGTGTCGGCCATGGCTTGGAGTTCGGCGAGTTTGCCGGTGAGTGCGTACAGTTGAGTCATGCTGCTGCCTCCTTGCCTTTCTCAAGGCTGGCTTTGCGTTCTTCGAATGCGCGAGTGATGCGGGCGATGAAGGCTGGTTCATTGCGGCGAGTAGCTTCGCGGATGTATTTCACGTTCAAGGTTTTCAGTTCGTACGTAGTGAGGGCCTTCCCGATGGTCTCAACTGCTGAGGCGAGCCAGTCCACGCGCTCCTGCTTCTGCCGAAGAATTTCAGCGTCCTTGTCGTCGGCATTTGCGATCGCTTCCTCTTCTTTGAGTTGAGTGACGTACGCGTCGTCATCGAACAGCCCGAGGAACACATCGGCGCTGAACCCAAGCATCGAAAGCGATTTCTTGATGGCGTCGGTGAGCGATTTTTTTGGCGCTTCGCCGTCAGTGATCATGCCGTAGGTAGTTTTGTACTGGTACCGAGTGCAGCCGTATTGCTCGATCTCGCCACGCTGGCTGTCCTGCATGAACCAGAGCGCGATTTTGACTGTGTGACCAATCTCGCGACCTATGCATGCGCGCTTGTCGCCTTCTCCGATGAAGATTTCATGACCCTCATCGAAGCGCTCTTCGACAATCCTCCAGCCCCAGCCGATGCCGACCGGACCAAACAGCTCGGTGGCCTTCATGGCCATCGCGGTACCGCTCAAGCTGGTGATGTCCTGGCCGTTGACCTTGGCTTTCTTGGTGAACCTGGTGTCGGTCTTATCGACCTTGTTCCAGATATGCATGTTCTGTTCGGACATGATTGGTCTCCGCGCCGCCGGAGAGGGGCGCTGTAAGTGTTTAGGAGGTGATCCGATCAGCGAGAGCGCTGAGCAACATCAGGAGGGTGAAGACTGCGAGGGCAGAGAAGGAGCCGCGCCAGATGAGCAGACGCCGGGTGCGCTGGCGGGTGGTCACGGCCGAACCCTCACCGCAATTCGACCGCCCTTCATGGTCGCCGCCAGGCGCTTCGGCAAGGTGGCCACAGCACGCTCACGCGGCTGGCCGATCACTTCATTGAAGGGGAGGCCGAAGCCCAGCATGATCAGCTTTGACTCAACGTCTTCAAGCTGCTCATCAATCAGCGATTTAACCGGTGCGGTGGTCATGCGGCCTCCTTGCGCTGCCTGGTGATCTTCAGCAGGCGCTGGCAGTAGTGGTTGAATTCTTCGACGGTGATCGCGTCGCCGGTAAGCATGTTGGTGATCATCCGTGCCACGACGGCTTGGGAGCCGGGCTCGCAGCTTGGGTGTTCAAGCGCCTCCAGCGCTTCGTCGATCAAGATGTGCGGGCTCATACATCGGCATCCACGTCGTCTTCGCGCTCTTCCCTTTCCGCAGCTACTGCGTCTTCGGCATACGGCCTCAGCAGCGCTACAGCGATCTTCTCGATTGCTTCAATTGGCCGTTGCTGGCCCAGCAGGTCCGCGGCGTGGGACCGTGCGTCGCTCTGGCTGCCAAGCATCGCCGACAGCAGCAGGCGGGCAAACGAATCACGCTGGTCCAAGCCGTCGATCTGGCGTTGGTTAAGGTGGCCTTGCAGGACCGTGCAGAACCGGTCGAACGTTACGACCTGCGGCTGGCCGAAGCGCCGTTTCCAGTTGATGTCGACGCCGCACACCAAGCGCTCCGCCGAATGCTCAAGCCAGTCAGCCACCTCGTTGCTCTCGCTGACCTCTGGAGGCAACTGAGCGTCGTAACGCTCCTGGCAAATATTCAATGCTGCGTTCATGGTCGCCTCCAAGGTGGCGGGTTGTTCACCTGTATTCGTCAACACTCATGCCTCCCGCTGGTTGCCGATGGGCGCGGGGGAGGAGTGCTGACGTAATAGAGGTGGGGAAGGGGGCCCAGGCCCGCTACTGGCGACGGCCTGGGTTTGTTGCGTCAGCGGTGTGGCTCGTTGCCCGCTGCTGATTGCAGGGCTGGCCTTTCATCTTCGTAGGTTGGCGGTGAGCTTCCTCCTCAGGGCGTCAATCAGCATCTATTCGCCTTGGATCACAGGTCCCTACAACAAGCACGCTGCAGCTCGTTTGCCCGGTTAGGTGGGCAGGGTGCATGAGGTCCGGCGTTCCCAGCCGAGGCTATTGGGATCGCTAATTCAAATCTTTTGGAGCTGGCCGTGACCCGCTACTGGCGTCGGTCACCGGCTTGAATCAAATGTTCTTCCAGCCGCGGGCCTTTCGGTTTGTTCTCCCGCTGGATAACTGTACTTGGCGCTTTACGCTGCACGCCCGGGTCAGTTGCCAACCCTCTGAACCGTTTAGGCCGGTTCATCGCTGCCTTTGAATCTGGGCCGGCGGTGATCCGGCGAGGGGTTTCGCTAAAGAGCGTTGGGCTGCAAGGCCCTGGCGAGTCGCTGTTGGGTGACTCGGTGAAGATAAATTAGCACTGCTGATAATTAAAGTAAACAGCACTGCTAATGTATTTTGCGCGAACATGAAAAAGCCCGCAGCAAGTGCGGGCTCTATTGAGGGCAGGCTCAGTCTTCTCCAGGTTACGTCCATAGCAGCTGAATTAATCCGTCATCCCGATGGGCGATGGTCACGTTATCGTTTTCCGCTATTTCGTCCAGCACGCGGTCCCAATCAGCCGGATCGTCATTTGTGGAGCGCTCCAAGAGCGCAGATTTGGATGCCTGCGCCTTGGTCGCATTGACCGCTCGCTGTACGCGCATGCCGAGCAATTCATAGGTCGACGGTTCTTTTGGTGCTTGAGATTTGTGCTTTGCCATAGATGACGCTCCGCTGTTTGGCTGTATGCATAAACAGTATTTCATGCCCGTAGGAAGGGCAAGCTTTAAGAGTACGGATGTACTCCTGTCGGTGCGAAGCATAAAAAAGCACGCACTTGGCAGGCTTGGATGCTTCGGCTAAAGGTCAGTTAGAAAACTTCACCTCTGTCGCGAGAGCTTCTTTCGCGGCCTGGTACGCGGATTTGGCTTGTTGGTCCGTAGTGCGATAGGCACTCATGGTGACCATGTAGGCCGACCACTTTGGGTATAGGTCCTTGCTCAGTTCGGCCTGTGTGGCCGGTACTTTGGCGGCCTTTAGGCGATTAACTGCTTCATCACCCTGTGCCCTAGCGTGCTTGAAGCATGCGCTAAGCGAGTTGTTGTATACGGCTATAGTTTGAGCGCTCGCATATCAAACCATAGCATTGCTAGTGGTCGTCTCCAGGTCGCACTGCCATGCAGGAAGATCCAGTTGCCTAGAGAAGTTGACGGCCTCAGGTGAATTTGGGTCATATTAGAAATCAATAGCCTTGAACACATGCGGCGCCTTGGCAGGACCTGCAGCGACCTGTGCGACTGGAGTTCTCTGTTGCGATGCGGCGTAGCCAGCCAAGGCCATGGTCAAAGCAGCAAGCGGAGTGCAGTTTTTCAAACGCATTGAATCCCTCCCGTAATAGAGCCGACACTTTGCCAATCATGGCGTACGGCCACCATTGGTCGCCTTTAGCAGCATCACGCTATTGACGCCTGTAATCTGACGCATATCCGGAATGTCGATGGCGGGTTTCCTATGAGAGAGGAGCAGCGAAAATTAGCCCTCACAGCTTGGCGCGAGCTATGTGCGTTGGCTGCAAGTCGAATGGACGCAGAGTTTAAATATTTCGAATTGCTGAGGCGGGCTGACGCAATGGAGCGAGCGGACCTCATAACTAGCGATGAGTGGAGAAGGCTGGTGCAGCACGCGGGAGCATTGCTTTGCAGTACTGCGCAATGTATGGGCGGGCCAGGGTAGAGTAGATACAAGAAGCCCGGCGCTGGGCCGGGCTTGATTCAATCGGGGTGTTGAATTGGAAGCTTTAGCTGAGTGCCAGAGCGGCGATGGTCAAGCACTTCCAAAACTTGGTGCTCGGCCTTCAACTGATCGCCCACAAGGGTTTTAATTTCCTTTAGGCGAACCCTTAAGATATCTCCCTTGCCAAATCGCAGATCGCCACTCTCAATCATCGAAAGGAAACTTGGATCAACAATTGATGCGTAGAACGTGGACGCGCCATCGTGGAATCTCCATTTATTTTCGTCGCGAAAGGCGATGTTCACCAACTGAAGGCTGGCCACTCGCTCACTCTCATCAAGTCGCTCCTCTTCCTGCTCGGGAGCGATGAAGTTTTCGGCTTCCGTTTCTGATGCCGCTACGAAATCGCCATCAGGCTCGCGAACGGCGAAGTAATCAACTCCCGGCCGCTGGAGCGGTTTGTGCACTACGTCTTGGAAAGCCTTGCGTAGCTTCCAATTTCGGAACAGCGCTAAGACCTTTTCCTCGGTGTCGAAATGCTCCTGATCGCAGAAAACCCTGACAACGCCATCGCTAAGGATTTCAACTTTTGTGATATCTCGATTGCGAACCCACTTGATGAGCTGAAAAACACCCCTCGTTGTTAGGCTCGTAAAGCCGAGCAGGGCGATCAGATTCGCCGCTGCGGTAACCGGGCTACCGGCAAAAAGATCCTGGGCTTGCTGAATCAGACTCTGCGTTACGCCAAGATCAATTCCAAAACTGCCAGTTTTAAATGATCCTTTGACGCTGACGGAGAGCTTGGTTCGGCCATCGTTGAGCGTGGCGTTTGCCTCTTCGAAAAGCTCCCCGAGAGCCAGAAGGGCGGGCGCAAGATCACGCACCTCCATCTCGTGCGATTGAAGCGCGGGCCCGTCATAAACGACTTGTAGCGATGCTTTGCTCATGTCTTCCATTGTTGCTTCCGTGCGTGATTCTGTCTATTTAAGACTATGGCTGCCCGTCCGAAAGCGAGAGGCTACAGCATCCCTCCGCGCCAAACTATGCGCCTATTCAGGCTTGCTTCGATTTATCTGGCCGCCTTCACCTCGTCCGCATACCCGGCCAGCCGATCCTCGTCCGCAAAAAGCACCGTGCACATCTTCAGCACGGCTTGGGTACCCGCCTCATTGCCGGCAAGCGTCAGCCGCTCCACAATTCTCATTAGCTCTACGGCTGACCACTTGAGGTCGGAGGCGATGCTTGTAGGTCGTGCTTTAGGTCTTGGTTTGGCTTGGTGAGATTCACAGGTCTCCACCTCTCCAGATAACCTTGCCGATGATGCGGTGCTCATTCACTTCACTGCGGACAAGCACAATATCGGCGTAGTCATCACAGTCATCGTTATCGCTTCTGAGGATCCAGCCGCCGAGCGGTGTCTTCACGACTCGTTTAACGATCGAGCCTTTGTCCGCACTAGTGAGAACGAACACCTGACCATCGACAGGCTCGGTTTTAGAGGTATCAAGCAGCAGGACGTCATGGTCATTGATCGTTGGCCACATACTATCGCCGTCGGCATAAATCACGATCAAACTCTCTGGCTTCACACCTTTGGTTCGCAGCCAGTCGCGCTTGAACGCGAGAGTGGCTATTGACTCGACGTGCGGATTCTCATGTCCGATGCCGGCAGCCGCCTTGGCGCTGTACTGCGGTACGTGGGCGTATTTTTCTTCCGCTGCTTCGATATCACTGCCGGCAGGAAAGGGGCTATTTGCGGCTAGATCCCTACCACTGTGCATGTGGACTGCCGTTTCGCCAGCGGCGCGCCTGATACCGTCTGCAAGTGATGGACTTATATCCCAAGGTTTGACGCCGAATACCTCTGCCAGCTTGATGAGGGCGTCCAAGTTGAGTGCGACCTTTCCATTAAGGTACTGGCTTACAGTGCTCTGCGGTGAGCTCCAGCCACACCTTGCGCCAACTTCAAATTGGTTGAGTGCCGGGCTTTCGCCTTTATCCTTCGACGCCTTAACCGCGTTGCGGTACGCGTCTTTTAGGCGAGCGGCATCATTTAGCTGCTCTTGGTTAAGAGGGGTTCGAATGGGCTTGGTCATGCGAGTGATTAAGTAGCAGCGCTGATATTTCTGCAAACAGCACTGCTAATCCTTTCCTTGTTTAGTTTAAAACAGCAGTGCTAATATGGCTGCAACTCAACCGGAGACTCAGATGATGAAGACTGTATCCCTCGGGGAATACCTGTCATCGCACGGAACCCAGAGCGATCTCGCCAAGGCTCTGGGTATCCAGCAAAGCGCCGTATCTCAGATGTATCACTCTAGTCGGGATATCTCGATCACGCTGATGGACGACGGGTCGATCCAGGCAAATGAGATACGCCCTATTCCCGCACGTAAGACAGCCGCCTGACGTCTCTGTCCGCCGCTCCATTGAAGCCAGGTTAGAAGAGGGCAGGCCTCATGAAAACGTCCAGTTCTAGACACACCGTACAAACCCGTGATCAGGTGCTGGTCGCCCACGCTGCAAACCAGATCGCACGCACCAGCCTGAGCCAGGACGACTTCGCCCAGGCGTTGAGTCGCGAGTTGCACCTGTCGATCCCGGAGCGCGCCCAGAAGAAAGACGTTCCTGACTTCAACTCTGCGGAACTGACCGCCGACGTAAATGAGTTTGTGAAGGCTACCGGTCGCTGGCTCAAGCGTGTTCAGCGCTGGCTGTCTGGCGATCAGGAAATGCCGTCGTGGCTGGAAGAGTCCTGGGTCAACGCCCTTGAACCCGAATTCCGCGACCACTGCGTAAACGAGCTTGCAAGCCGCCACGGCCTGACCGGCGCCCGCCAGATGACCAGCGACCAATGTGCGAACAAAAGCTTCGGTGCGCTGATCCGCGCGCTGGGCGATGTGATCGATACCGGCAGCGAAGTTTTTGATGACCAAGTGATGTGCGAACTGGACCTTCCGCACTTGCCAGCGTTCGCCAAGCAGTGCCGTCAGGTTGAAGCGAAGGCGGGGGAGTTGGGGCGTAGAGCTGAGCAACTGCTCGCGGCGGCTCGGCCACTGAAATCCATAGCCTGACTAGCAGGCACAAAAAAGCCAACGTTAGAGGTCGGCTTTTTCTACAGCGGTAAACAATTGGAGCAAATCATGCACCAACACACTGAATCGATCAATAACCCAATATTCCCGCGCCACGTTTTCCGCAATTTCAAAACGTGGCGCGGATTAAGCCTGTGACCCCTTTCGACTTCCACGGCTTCCCTGTCCGCGTAATTGACGACGGCCTCGGAGAGCCTTGGTTCATCGCCAAGGATATCGCCGAAACCCTCGGCTACTCCAACACGTCGAAAGCGATCAATGTTCACTGCAAAGCGGTCAGTACCTGCCATACCGAAATGGGAGGTCAGGTCCGCGCAGTGCAAATCATCCCTGAGCGCGATCTCTACCGTCTTGTGATGAAGTCCAAGCTTCCGGCTGCTGAGCAGTTCGAAGAGTGGGTGGTGGGCCAGGTGCTGCCGACCATTCGAAAGACCGGCTCTTACACCGCCCAAGAGACGAACAACTCCAAGGTCATTGGCGAACTCGCCATTCTGGAATGCTTCGACCGCCTGCTGAAGCCGGCCAACTCCAGCAAGATGCTGATGTTGGCCATGATCGCCGCCAACAACGGCCTGGACGCCAAGTTCCTTCCAGGCTACGCCGTTGACGCCGCCCCTGATGCCGCTGGCGGCTCTTCGATGCCCACCAAGGCAATTACCGCCCTGATCAAAGATCACGCCATCGCCAGCACCGCCCGCGCCTTCAACCTTGCACTGGAGGCCCACGGCTTCCTCAAGGTCCTGCGGCGCAAAAACTCCAAGCAGGAAATGATCGACTTCTGGTCCGTGACCGGGAAGGGCCTGGCCTACGGCAAGAACCTCACCAGCCCTCAATGCCCCCGCGAGACGCAGCCTCACTGGTACGTGGATCGCTTCATCGAATTGGCCGCAAAGGTCGGGAAGGCCTGACATGCAATACACCGTCACGATTAACCAGGTGAAGGCGCTGGAGTGGGGGCTGAATTCTCAGCAGGCCCTGCTGTTCGCCTTCGTCTACGGCTGCCCGAGCTGGACCAAGCCAATCAATACCTATGACGGGGTCTTCTTCGCGCTGAGCAAGGCCAAGATCACTGAGGAGTTGCCGCTGCTCACCCACAAGCCAGACACCGCTTACCGCATGCTGAAGGCCCTTGAAGAGGCCGGTTTGATTGAGCTTCGTCCTGAAGCATTCCGACTCACGGAAAAAGGCTGTGAGTGGAACCCGGACCGTATGGGTCACGTCACCGCGCACCAACCACGGGCCCTCCCGCCCCGGCGCAGGACGAAAAAGAAACCAATCCCTTCTGGCTTGCGTGCTCGGGTATTCGCCCGTGACGGTCACGCGTGCTTGCGCTGTGGCTGCTCGGTGCTGATGCGTTTGAGGGCTGATCACGTCGTACCTGAATGCCAAGGTGGAGAGGCTTCTTTGGGCAACCTCCAGACCCTTTGCATGTCCTGCAATAGCTGGAAGGGCGTGCGGACGATTGATTTCCGCGCGTTCGCCGGAGGTGCAGCATGAGCATGGGCCTTATGGTCGCCGCGATGAAACTTCGCGTCGGTAATCCACTGCGCAAGCTGGTGCTGATCAAGTTGGCCGACAACGCCAGCGACGTTGGTGAGTGCTGGCCGTCCTACCAGCACATCGCCGATCAGTGCGAGATCAGCAAGCGCTCTGTCATGAACCACATCACCGCTCTGTGTGAGGCGGGACTGTTGCGCAAGGAGATCCGGAAGGGAGGCCCAAAAGGGAATTCGTCGAACGTTTACTTCCTGACCCTCGAAGGGGGTGGTGCACCTCCTGCACCAGGGGTAGTGCAGCAGATTCACCCGGGTAGTGCAGCAGGTTCACCCCCTAGTGAATCTCCTGCACCAGGGGGTAGTGCAGCAGCTGCACCCAGAATCAGTAACTCTCTTGAACCAGTCATGGAACCGGTCAATGAACCAATTGCACCCCCGGCTCCCGCCGAGGTTGTTCCGGCTCATTCCCGCGGCTTGATGCTGGTGGCTGATCGCACCGATGCCCCACGGGTTGAGATCCCCGCCGACATGCCGGGCCCCAAAGACCAGACCTGCAAAACCTTCAAGGTCTGGGCGAATTACGCCATGGCATACCGCAAGCGCTACAGCGCCTGGCCGGTGTGGAATGCCAAGGTCGGCGGCCAGCTCGGCCAACTGGTCGACCGCCTCGGCGCCGATGTCGCCCATCACGTCGCTGCCCACTTCCTGAAAACCAGCGATGCCGCTGTACTGCGCAAGTGCCACAGCCTCAACGAGCTGCTGGCCAACGCCGAGAGCTATCACACCCAGTGGGTGACCGGGCAGCAAATCAACGGCACAACCGCTCGCCAGATGGAACGGACGGAGGCGAACCACTCCGCAGCAGAACAGGCCGCCCAGATGGTTCTGGCCAAACGCCAAGCAGGTGACCGCAATGAATACCTTTGAAATGAACGACCAGCAGGTCGCCGGGCTGGCCGCCGCCATCTGCGCAACGGCCGAGGCTATGGGCCAGGAGATGAACCCAGGTACCGCAGCGATGATGGCTGAAGACCTCTGTGCGTATCCCGTGCCTGTCGTGAAAGCCGCACTGAAGGCTTGCCGCTTCGAAGTGAAGGGCAAGCTGGCGATGGCAGACATCCTGCAGCGCGTTCAGTCCTCCGACGGGCGCCCGGGCAAGGACGAGGCTTGGGCCATTGCGATGACCACGAATGACGAATTTGAAACCGTGGTGCTGACCGATGAAATCCAGCTGGCTCTGGCAGCCGCGAAACCCATCTTGGATGGCGGCGACAAAATCGGCGCGCGCATGGCGTTCATTGACGCCTACCAGAGGTTCGTGAGCCAGGCTCGCGAGGATGCGAGACCAGTCAACTGGCACGTGTCCGTGGGCTTCGACACCAACCGCCGCATGCAGGCTGTGACCAAGGCGATGGAGCTGAAGAGAATCCCGCGCGAACACGCCCAGAAGTACCTGGAAGACCTGAGCGTTGAGCCGATCACCGAGGATGGCCGGGCCATTGCCGGATTGCTTACTGGCAACGTCACCCGGCCGGAGCCCGCCCTTCGCGCAAAGCTCGAGACCGTTAAGAGCTCGATGCTGGAAATGCGCAAAGCCAGCGCACAGCAGCAGGACGAAATACGGATTGCAGCTGCCAACGAGTTGGCGGATCGCCGGGCGTTGCTGATCAGGCAGGCCCAGGAATTGGAGTCACGAGCATGACCATCGACAAGCAACAACTTCATAAACTGCTCTGGGCCGAAGCCGCGTCATTCCGGGCCGACTGCGCCGACTGGAAGCGCAACACCGAGGCGCTGGATGAGTTCCTGGGTGAGAAGACCGTGGAGGAGGTGGCGCTGGAGCTGCTGGCAGAGAACGAGTTGGCCCGCATGCGTATCAAGGAATTGGATCTGCTGTTTGGTCGCTACCTCCTCGCCATGCGCTCGGCCCTCATCGAGGAAGAGCATGGCAAGGGCCCGGCCGCCGCAATGGCGTGGATCTACAACTCGCTGGCCGGCCCGGGCGAGCTACCTCCAGAGGGTGAGACCGACAGACAGGCCTACTTCGACCGCGAGATCGTCGCAGTGGATAACGGTATGCAGGAGGTAATGGCGTTCCACGAAGGTCGACGCGCCGTCATGGGCAAGGGAGAGCCGTCATGAGCTACTTCCTTGCAGGGCTGTTTTTCGCCGCCGTGCCAGCACTGGCGGTTGGCCTGGTAATAGCGTTCTTTTCTGTACCTTTGGGTGTGGTGGTGGTACTTGGCGTATTTGGTTTTGGTCTGGATCTTTGCTTCCGCGGTAGTGGTAGGGAGGAGCGGCCATGACCAAGCCAGCCAAGCCACGCCCAATGCCTGTGTACCTGGTGCTGCGCCGCCTGGTCGATCCGGCTACTGGCAAGGAGGTGGCAGCGTTCGTGCCGTCCTCCGACGCTGACCGGTCGATACTCCGCGAGCGCGATTTTCGGATAAACACGAAGATTCGTGCCGACCTCAAGCAGCCACGCAACCCACGGTTCAATGGTTTGGTCCACGGCCTGGGCCGGGTGCTGAGCCAGAACATCGACCGGTTCTCTGGCAAGCAGTCCCACGACGCCATTAAGGCCTTGCAACTGGAGTCGGGCGTGTACTGCGACGAGGAGTTGTTCGACATCCCTGGCCTGGGCCAGCTCACGCGCAAGACACCTCGCAGTCTCTCGTACGACTCAATGGGGGAGGAGGCATTCCAAGACTTCTGGCGCCAGTGCTGCGCGTACCTGATGCTGCATGACTGGCCAACGCTCACGGAAGAGCGCCTGACCGAAATGGCAGAGTTTGAAGCATTCAAGGAGGCGGCATGAAGCGTACCGAACTGAAGCGCACCACGCCGCTCAAGTCCGGCGGGATCCAGACCCGGGCGCGCCGCCAGAAGTGCTGCGCCGTATGCCGGGTCAAGTTCACCCCGGTTCGAGACTTCCAGGCGGTTTGTGGTGAAATTGCTTGTGCGCTGGCTCATGCGCCGGTCAATCAGGTCCGGGCACGAAAGGCGCTGGCCGACGTTGAGCGCAAGGACATCAAGGTCCGCAAGGAGAAGATGAAGAGTAGGGCGGACCACCTGCGCGAAGCCCAGGCCGCGGTGAACGAGTACGTGCGCCTGCGTGACGCGCACCTGCCATGCATCAGCTGCGACTCGACGCCCATTGACAACGATCTCATGACTGGCAGCCGCTGGGACGCTGGGCACTATAGATCCGTCGGCGCCTGCCCAGAGCTGCGCTTCGAGCCGTCGAACATCCACCGTCAGTGCGTGAAGTGCAACCGAAACCTTTCCGGCAACGCCGTGGAGTACCGCATCCGCCTTGTGCTGCGCATTGGTGCCGAGAAGGTCGTATGGATCGAAGGGCCTCATGAGGCGCGCAAGTACACCGTGGATGAGATCAAGGCCATCAAGGCCAAATACCGGGCAATGACCAGAGAGCTGAAAAAAGGGGAAGCCGCATGACCTATCGCAACGTCGTTTCAGCAGTAGTTCGAGCCCTCGCGGCTGAGACCATCACTTCCGCCGGCGGCTGCGACTTTGAGCCGAAGGTGCAGTGCGCTAAGCAGAAGGGGGAGATCGTCGGCAAGGAGGCTGCGTTTCTTCAGGACTGCTGGGTGTTCGGGCGGCTACACAAGGCGTTGAGCCCGGCGCACTGGCGGGCACTTGTGGCTAAGTACTCGACGCACCAGGAACGAAAGCATGGCGCCATTTTGGAACTGCTGAACTCGGTGAAGACGCCGGCGCCGAAACGGTTCCGTGAGTGCGCTGTACTTACCTGGGCCATCCCGCAGGTTTCCGGTGCCGAGGGTAAGCGCTCCGCCGCGGTGCTACCCGCTGCCTGGTACAACATTACTAATTGGGACAATGATGGTAAGCCGGAATCGACACGCTACCGCTGGCGTTCGTCTATCCGTAAAGCGTTAGACGACCAGGTGAATGCTGCGCTGACCGCTGCTCAAGACCTGCTCGATGCGGAAGGATTAATTGAAACTGTTGCTGCATAGGATGGGGCGCACTATTGAGATGGCGGGGAGTCGATGTTAGGACTGCCCGCCGCCATGGTCATGTTTTTTAGAGGTCTTTCTTCATCTCTTTATCTACGTGGCGATCGCCCTTGTGCCGCTCGTTTTCTAGATGCTTCGCTTCCTTATCAACATCATGCTCGGCGCGGTCAGCATCTTTGTCTGCATTACGTACATCCGTGCGCACGTCTGTGGCAATATCCCCCTCGGCGCTAGCGATGGCCGCTTGTGACATGATTCCCGCAGCTAGACACGCCACAACGAATACTCCCTTATATCCACGCATATCCTATCTCCGATTTCAGTCGTCCCTGATTGGGTCTAGTAAAACTAGACGGAGAATTGAAGGTTCTCAATGCTGGAGTCGAAGTTTTCTAAGCGCGTATAGAGGCGGGGCTCAGCGCGGAGGCTGAGAGATCAAATGCGCCTCGGCATAGCACAAAATTGGGTGCTCTCGCCTTATCGAGATTCAGGTCGAAAACCTCCCTTTTGCAACCACTCGGTCAATAGACCTGCGCTCAGAGGCTTAGTAATCAAGTACCCTTGGGCCTCGGTGCAGCCCCATTGGCTAATGAGGGACAGAATCTTTTCGGTTTCAACTCCCTCTGCTACTACCCGATATCCCAGTCCTTTAGCGAGCTCGATCAATGTCTTAACGAGTCGCTTGTCTTTTTCATTTGCATTGAGGTTGCTAATTAGTGATTGGTCAAGTTTCACCGTGTTAACTGGAAGCTGTCGTAGATATGACCAGTTGCTGTAACCAGTGCCAAAGTCGTCCACAGAGACCTCTATGCCCAATTTTCGTGCGCGCTCCAGTTGCGTTATTACCGTTACGGGGTCGGACATAAGCATGCTTTCAGTGAATTCCAGCTCTAAATCGTCTGGATCAAGGTCGCTCTCGCCTATAAGGTCTTCGATTCGATCTACGAAATTCGAATTTTCAAGGTCGCCAACAGTTACGTTCATGGCCACTCTCAATTTAATCCCTTGTTCCTTCCACTCTTTTGCTTGAGTGGCAACTGCATCAAGTACCCAGAAAGTCAGAGGTCGCATTAATGCAGTCTTTTCAGCCAAAGGAATAAATTCAGCTGGACCTATAGGGCCGAGTGTCGGGTGGGTCCAGCGGATTAACGCCTCAACACTTTCGCAGGAAAAATCCGACAGGTTTATTTTCGGATGGAAAACCAAATTTAATTGGCTGGCTGACCGGACGGCCTCAGATAATGAGCTTAGTAGCACAAACGCCCGTTTCTGTGCTGCATCTAACTTCGGTTGATACAGTGACCATCCCAGATTGCGAACTCTAGCGTCGTCAGCAGCTCCAACCACTAAGCGAAGCCAGTCTTTCTCCCCTGAGTCGATAAGAGGTAACACGCCAATGCCTGTCTGCATCTGTATGGGAATCCCTTTGCAATCAACCGGCCGTTCTAAATCTGATAGTATCTTCTTACACAGAGTCTCTATAGGGTCTATCGCATGTAGAAGAAAGCCAAATCGTGTAGGGCTGATTTTATATAAGACGCAACCTTTTGGTAATATCGCTTGAAGGCGAGTCTTGACGTTGAGCATTAGTTCCTGTGAGAAACTGTACCCGAGAGCTTTTACAACGTCGTTTAGAAATTTAGGTGAGATAACGTCCACAGCATAAAGATAATGTTCTTCGTCAGTGGTGCTGACGAGTCTTATATCTTCTTCCAATCGGAGTCGATTAAATAGGCCAGTTGGCTGGTCAATGTAGGTGCGTGAGCGTAAGCCCGTCATTCGCATAATTACGAGTTGAGCGAAATAAACGAGCATTCCCATGTCTCGTTTGCTCATTGGTTCTCTACGAGATGTATCGATAATGCAGAGACTACCGAGAGAGAAGCCATCATCTGTAAGAAGAGGCGCGCCAGCGTAATACCTAATATAAGGCGGTCCATTTACCATAGGGTTATCTTTGAAGCGTTCGTCCATTCTAGCGTCTAAAACCTCTAAAGGGTTTTTGTCAAAAAGCGAGTGCGCGCAGAACGAAATGCCGCGAGATGTTGAGTGTTCTGGGATTCCAATCCGAGCTCTAAACCATTGCTTATGCTCATCTACAATGGATATCAGTGCGATCGGTGCGTTGAAATATTCTGAAGTGATAGCGATTAACTTTTCGAAAACCTCATCACTCTCTTGGTCGCATGAGCAAAATTCTGCCACGCGCTTCAAGCGCACCTCTTCATAATCTGGGGTCGAATCGGCAGCATCCATGATCACCTCCGCTTGGAACACATATGTGTGTGAACATATCAGATGCTCATCACCAATTCGACTGCATTTATCTATGATGGTCATAGCTTTATTCGGTAGGATTGGTGCCGAAAGCGAGCTCATATGTTTAGGGTCGCCTAAAGCCGCTAACAATTCCCCTAAAATACTTGATGCTTAGCAACTGTAGCTATAAAAAATCTCCTTTTATCACAAAATGGAGTTGCGTCGAGTGAGAAAGTGAGAGATTATCCGCCCATACTGTCGATCTTACGCGTTTTGAGTTTGTGTAAAAAAAATGGCCGCGACGCTTCATTTTTCGCATCCATGGCTGGCTTTCTTTTCCGAGCGCTGCGCAAACGGGGCAGATAAGGTGTCCTTATCGACCCGATCCCGAGCAAAGTGCGCACGTATCTAGATCTCTCCGGCCAATGCCAATGGAGAGGAGTGCTGCTTCGAACCTCTCGCCGTCCCTCATATTCGACAACCAAAGTTTTTGGAATATTTGGCGCTAGGCCTTCCGCATGATCTGCACACTGAGTTGGGCGTCGATTAAATATCGACCTCACTTTAATTTCATTGATTGTGACGTCCCTATTCGGGCACCCAGCATTCGCTGGATTTTTCCCGATAAGAGGCACAGAAAAGATCTGTACCCTCAATTCAGCCCAGTGAGCGGCTAGGTACCCGCGGTCAGGGCTCAGACTCAGATCGAGCAAATTGCGCGGGTGGTTATGAATGATGCGCAGTCTTCTCGCATTACTGCTCTCGTAACAGAAATTTCTGCGATGAAACTGCAAATACTTGGTGAGTCTGGAGAAGGATAGGAGGATAAGTTTTTTTGGAGCGCCGCTTGACCGAGGTCGAGTAGCGCCTTTCAGGTTGATCAGTCGTCAACTTTGCTAAATTTGCTTAAAACGTACTTCCGTAACTGACGGACGGTCATTGACTTTTCAATCGATATACAATTAGCGCCAGAACTATGGTTGACAAGTTTGATACCAATTAGTATGTATCCAATGCTCATAATTTTCCCTTTTTAGAGCTGTTTCTTTAGTGGGATTTCGATACTAGCTGTAATAACTGGCCCGCCATTATGCGGGCTTTTTCGTTTTCTGCCCCGCCACCCCTCGCTCTGAGCAGGGAGTGCAGCCTGCTAACCCCGTTTCAAGCAAGTTCTACTGCGCCGTTCGGACGCTTGGGTATTTCATCGTCGTGAATACCACTCACCGCTTTGATTGATATGCGTTCGGGTGCGCTGAGGGCTAAATACACCGTATCTTCAACGACCTTAGCCACGTTGATTTGGATTTCGTCGCCTATACGCAAGCGCTTATTGGGAGTTCTAGTAATGACTAACAAAAGGCGATCCTCTCTGCTCAATTACTCATTTCGACGTCAATATTCCCTATCCGAAGCAAAATTGATGTAGGAATTATCTGATTTTTTGTGTGGAAATATCTTTTTGTCTCCGCTTCTGAATGATGCGGAACATGCAATTATTGAATCCCAGAATGGGAATAAATGCGGTTTGGAGTGAAGATGGACCCTACTGACCTAGGCCCAGGCACAGCTACCTGGCTGGGCGGTAGTGCCACCGTGGTACTGGGCGGCCTGCTATGGCTGCGCCGGTTCCTTTCTAAGGATGCAACTGACCGAGCAATGGACAGCGCCGATATCGGCACACTGAAGCGACTAAACGAGTTGCTGAACCAGGAGCGCGCCGCTCGCAAAGAAGCCGAGGCCCGCGCCGATCAATTCGCGAAGGAGCGGAATGACCTGGCAGCTGCCGTTGGGCGCATGGAAGGTAAGATCGAAGCGCTCACCAGCCAGGTAGCTCAACTCACTGACCGCGTGACGCAGCAGAGCGATGAGATCACCCGCCTTCGCACCAAGCTGGGAGGAATCGCCTAATGGACAGATGCGCATTGGAATTTATCGCACGCCGCTGGTGGCGCCGGGCCGAAGTTTGGACCATTGCTGTAGTGCTGGTGGGTGGTGGGGCAGTACTGGGTTACCAAGCCGCATACTGGTCGCTCGCTGATAAGCAGAGCAGCCAAGTGACCGACATGCGAAAAGCCTACGACACCGCCATGACTGAGCGCGACAAGCGCCTAGAAGAGCTGAGCCGCCGAACCGGTACCGCCGCCGACCAAGCCACGAAGGCTGCGACGACTGCTGCCAAAGCTGCCGACAAAGTGGATGAAGTCCTAAACCGAGCACCCCCGTGATGGCGTACTGCGGGTGCACTGCCTACTTAGTTAAGTAGATTAGGTTGCTGGACTCCTGAGCAGGCTAGATGAACGCTCAGATCGTCATAAGCAAGAGTAAGTGAGTGCGACATCGCTCTATACGTTTATCGCTTGACGAGGTGCAGCGCGTGCTTCCCTCTTCGAGCAGGACTATGCATTGCTCCATCGAGGACGCTCAGCCGGCGAACTTGCGCTTGAAGAGCAATCATTGCACCTTTGAGGTGGTCAATTTGGTCTATGAAAGATGGATCTTGAGCAAGTGGAGTGCCTTTGATCATTGCGAGGGTACTTGCCAGCTGCCTGTAATTATTTGCGGCATGGGCAAGCTCTCGTTCAATTTCTTCTTTATTCACAAGCGCTCCAAATTTTTTATTTGCACCTAAATATAGGTCGGCACTGGCGCTCAGAAAGTTTAATTGGTGTGACGAGCGGCTGACGGTACGCCGTACCCAACGCGCCATATTTTTCGAATGCGCCCAAACGTGGCGCGAGGCTTTGCAACTGAGCAACCTCGTCCGACTGCTTCACAGTACGCCAGTGATCCCGGATATCAATACTGCGGTAAGCGCTATCGACAAGGCTATTGCCGATGCCACGGCAGCGTTGTCTACCAGCGTTCCTAAAGGCTTGATCATTGGATTGCTCCATGGTCACCATGCAGGCCTATGAGATGGTATCTCAATGAATACCATTGCCCACTAAAACGGCCTGATCGATTGTGACTTTGAGGTAGCCAGCGGTGAATCAACACCGATACTGCTCGCTATCGTCTGTTAATAAATGAGATTTGAGCTTCCACTTTCGCCCGGATGGCGCTGGATTTCCCTTGGAAGTGAATGGTTCCCTTTGGATAGATGTTGATTACCATGCCATCAGGAAATACAAACTGTAGGGCTCCGACCGCATTGACCGCAGACCGACTGGCATCAGGGTATGCATTTTCAATATGCTTAACGAGTCTTCGGGGGTCATGGCATGACATCACCATTTGCTGCTCCTTAGCTATGCGAGTCACATATTTGCAGGTATTAGCTACTTATTTCAAGTTTGGAAAGGTGTGATTTTGAGTTGGCCGAGACCCCCTCCCTCAGCGCTTCATCTGGCCGATCTGCCAGACTTCCTAATTCGCCTAACACCAGCGCCGGAGGTATGGGACTGGCTACAAGCCGAGATACTTGCCGACACCGGCAGCCTTTACAACCAAGACCATGCCCATTTGCTGGATGCAGGTATCCGTGTCATGTGGGCGTCGTCGAGCTTCGAGAAACAAGGACTCACAGTTCTTGGCCAGGCCGAACAGGTAGCGTTCCGCGCCGGCGGTTGGCAGAAAGCCCGGATGGAGCAACAGATGCGTGATTGGTTCGGCGATGTGCCGGCCTTCATCATCACCCTGGCGGCCGACTACTGCGCCCAGTGCAGCGACCTTGAGTTCTGCGCCCTGATCGAACACGAGCTGTATCACCTGGCTCATGCGACCGACAAGTACGCTCAACCAGCATTCACCCAAGACGGCGCACCGAAGATCAAGCTGCAGGGCCACGACGTTGAAGAGTTCGTCGGTGTCGTCCGCCGTTATGGTGCAAGCCCTGACGTTCAAGCGTTGGTGGACGCTGCAAACAGTCCTGCTGAGGTGGGGAAATTGAACATATCGAGGGCCTGCGGAACCTGTCTGCTCAAGTCGGCCTGATTTTAGACAGGTTAAGACGGATGATCGCCAATGGCAGCTCTTCGAAGTGAGGTGAAAGCCTTTATTGTTCAGGCTCTCGCGTGCTTTGACACACCTTCTCAGGTGGTTGAGGCGGTCTTAAAAGAATTCAACGTTGTTGTCACTCGTCAGCAGTGCGAATCACACGACCCAACAAAGGCAGCCGGTAAGGCGCTGGGCGAGAAGTGGGCAACGATGTTCCGAGAGAGCCGCAAGCGGTTCCGCGAAGAGACTGAAGACATCCCGATCGCCAATCGAGCCTTCCGACTGCGCGCCCTGAGCCGCATGGCTGAGAAAGCCGAAGGCATGAAGAACATGGCGCTCACTGCCCAGCTACTGGAGCAGGCTGCCAAAGAGTGCGGCGACATCTACGTCAACCGGGCACGGAAGGAAGAGGCCGGTGATGAACCGGTGATCCCGACCCGCATCCAGGTCGACGTGGTGGATGCGAGGAAGCCGAATGCCGAGCCTTAACGTTCCGCAGGCTCAGTTCCTCACGCTGCCTCACAAATTCCGTGCGTTCGTTGCCGGGTTCGGCTCAGGCAAGACCTGGGTGGGCTGTTCGGCACTGAGTAAGCACTTCATGGAGTGGCCCGGCGTCAACGCTGGCTACTTCGCACCGACTTACCCGCAGATCCGGGACATCTTCTATCCGACCATGGATGAGGTGGCCTACGACTGGGGGCTCAAGACCAAGATCAACCAGGCGAACCACGAGGTTCACATCTACAGCGGTCGGCAGTACCGCGGCACTGTGATTTGCCGGTCGATGGAGAAACCGCAGACGATTGTCGGTTTCAAGATTGGTCACGCCCTGGTGGATGAGCTGGACGTACTGACTGCCATCAAGGCTCAGCAGGCCTGGCGCAAGATCATTGCCCGTATGCGCTACAACCTTCCGGGGCTGAAGAACGGCGTGGACGTCACCACGACGCCGGAAGGCTTTAAGTTTGTCTTCCTGCAATTCGTGAAGCAGTTGCGCGACAAGCCGTCACTGAAAGAGATGTACGGCCTGGTGCAGGCCAGCACGTTCGACAACGAGCTGAACCTGCCGGATGACTACATCGCCTCTCTGATGGAGTCATATCCGCCCCAGTTGATCATGGCGTACCTCAAGGGCCAGTTCGTCAACCTTACGTCGGGAACGATTTACACGGCTTACGACCGCAAGCTCAACGGGTGCTTCGACACCGTGCAGCCCGGCGAGCCGCTGTTCATCGGTATGGACTTCAACGTCGGGAAGATGGCGGCGATCACCCACGTCAAGCGCGACCAGGGGTTGCCCAGGGCCGTGGATGAGCTTATCGACGGTTACGACACGCCCGACATGATCCGCCGGATCAAAGAGCGCTACTGGCAGCACGACGGCAACGACTTCAAGAAGACGTGCGAGATCAGGATTTACCCGGATGCCTCGGGTGATTCACGCAAGTCCCTGAACGCCAGCATCACCGACCTTGCCATGCTCAAGCAGGCCGGGTTCGCGGTCATCGCTCCAGCGGCAAACCCGCCCGTGAAGGACCGAATCAACGCAATGAACGCCGTCTTCTGCAATGCGCAGGGCGAGCGCCGCTACCTGGTTAACCCGTTCACCTGCCCAACTTATGCCGATGGCCTGGAGCAGCAGGTATGGGGTGCGAACGGGGAGCCAGACAAAACCGCTGGCATCGATCACGCGAACGACGCCGGCGGCTACTTCATCCACCGCGAGTACCCGATCATCAAACCGGTCACCGCTATCAAAATGGGATACGCCCGATGAGCAACGACGTCTCCTTCAAGCGGGCGGAATACACGGCAGTGCTGGACCGCTGGGCGACGGTTCGCGACGTCTGCGCGGGCCAGCACCGGGTAGTCGATCGGCTGCCGTACATCAACTCGCACGACAAGTCGCCGGAGAACGAAGATCGGAACCGGGCTTACCGCGAGCGGGCGGTGTTCAAGAACGCCACCGGGCACACCCGAAACGGGCTGCTGGGTTTGGCTTTCCACAAAGATCCGACACTGACGGTGCCGAAGAAGCTGGAGTACCTGCAGGACAACGCCAACGGCTCCGGGGTGAGCATCTACCAGCATTCACAGGGCACGCTTGAGAAGGTGCTTGAGGCTGGTCGGCACGGTCTGTACGTCGACTATCACCAGGATGACGGCATCGGCGGACACTCGGTGATCCTGTCCTATTGCGCCGAAGACATCATCAACTGGCGCACGGGCATGGTGAACGGTCACAGCGTGCTGACGCTGGTGGTCCTGCGCGAGTCGCCGGAGATTCCTGACGGCTTCGGCTACAAGACGGCTGAGCAGTACCGGGAGCTGGCGCTTGAGGATGACGGCTTTGTTTGCCGCGTCTGGCGCCGGTCCGGTCCGAAAGGTGGCGGGCCACTGGCAGTCATTGACGAGTTCAAGCCAGAAGGCGTAACCGGTCGTCTCAAGGAGATCCCGTTCACTTTCGTCGGCGCGCAGAACAACGACCCAAGCATCGACGAGTCGCCGCTGTACGACATCGCCATGATCAACCTGGGCCATTACCGGAACAGTGCCGATTACGAAGACAGCGTCTTCTGGTGTGGTCAGGCTCAGCCGTGGATCAGCGGCCTTGATGAGCAGTGGCGCGACTGGATGGAGAAGAACGGCGTCTATGTCGGCTCCAGGGCGCCGATGATGCTGCCGGCGGGTGGTGCATTCGGCTATGCACAACCGGCGCCGAACACGCTGGTCAAGGAGGCCATGGCCGACAAGAACCAGATGATGATCGAGCTCGGGGCGCGGATGGTGGTTGCGTCTTTGTCGTCCAAGACGGCTACCGAGGCCCGCGGCGACCAATCGGCGTCCACGTCAGTGCTGGCCGGCTGCGTGGCAAACGTCAGCGAGGCCTACACCCGGGCAATCATGTGGTGCTGCGCCTACATGGGCGTTGCAGACAAGAAGGTCGCCTACCAGGTTAATCAGGAGTTCGTCGAACTCACAGCTGATCCGCAGATGATCACGGCCTTGGTTGGCTTGTGGCAGAACGGCGGCTTTGCGAAAGCTGACCTTCGGGCGTACCTGCGCAAGCTCGGCTTGATCGCACCAGAACGTACTGACCAACAGATTGACGGTGAGCTGGAAGAGCAGGGCGATGGCCTGGGCCTGGACGACGAGGACAAACCAAATGGCGGTAAATCCGGCAGTACTTGATGCCACGATCCGGCACGCGGTCTTTCTCGAGAAGCTGAAGGCAGGGGAGGTCGGTAAGTTCGCCCCTTTCCTCAAGGAGATTGATCGATCGATCCGGGATCGGCTCACCCAGTCGGACCTGACCGAGTACAACGTCAAGCGTCTGGAAGCGCTGCTGAAGGAAGTAGATAGCCTGCTGTTGGGCATCTTCGACCGGTACAGCACGCAGCTAAACCTGGATCTGGTGGACATCGCCAACTACGAGGCCGAATTTGAGGCATCCAGTCTTGCCAGGTCTGCGCCGGTTGGCGTGTCGCTGGATGTGGTCGCTCCGACGGCCGCTGCAATCCGCACCGCAGTGCTGACGAATCCGCTCAGCGTGCGCGGCACAGGCGGCGGGAAGCTGCTGAAGGCCTTCATCAAGGGTTGGACCGGTGCAGAGCGTGAACGAGTTACCGGCACCATCCGGCAGGGCTTCTTCGAAGGTCAGACGAACTTCCAGATCATCCGCAACATTCGCGGCACCAAGGCGGCAGGGTACAAAGACGGCATCTTGGCCACCACCAACCGCAATGCCAGCACCGTCGTGCACACCGCTATTCAGCATGTGTCTTCCCAGGCCCGGATGGAGGTGGCCAAGGCCAACATGGACATCGTGAAAGAGATCCAGATGGTGGCAACGCTGGATAGCAAGACCGGCCAGTTGTGCCGCTCAATGGATAAGCGCAAGTTTCCGGTGGATTCCGGCCCAAGACCGCCTTTCCACCCTAACTGCCGCACCACCTTCATTCTGTTGACCAAGCTCAGCGCGATGTTCGCCAAGGGCGCAACGCGTGCCTCGGTAGGTGCTGACGGCGGAAAGCAGGTCAGTGCTGACATCGATTACTACCACTGGCTCCAGCAGCAGCCAGCCTCGTTCCAGGACGAGGCAATCGGTCCTATGCGGGCCAAGCTGTTTCGCGAGGGTGGTCTAAGCGTTGAACGCTTCGCAGAGCTGCAGCTTGATCGCAACTTTGCGCCATTGACTCTCGCGCAGATGAAAACACTGGAACCATTAGCGTTCCAAAGGGCAGGCGTCGGCCCGAATTGATCCTAAGGCGTCTGATATCAAGCCCCACGCCTCTCTGTACTGCTCAAGATCGGGCAAGTGCTTCAGGTCCACCTTGCTCCAGCCCTCAGATCTAGGAAGGGCCTGGATCGTTGCTACTGGCAAAACATAGTAATGCGGTGGGATAGGCTGCTTTTTTCCGTCTGGAGATCCGCGATTGAGGAATACCGCGACCACAAATTCGCAATCGAAGTTTTTGATGGGGAATCCAGTCGCACCTGTTCTCCAACGGCTTTTTACCTGAACTCGAACGGAAGAGTTTTGCGCAGCGTCGGTAGCCACGATGTCGTATCCAGGCATGTTGGTATAAGTCTTGTAAGCGGCGATTTTGTGAATCAGCAATTGCCCTAGCACGAGAAATTCAGCTCCTTCGCTTTCCAGCCTTGTGTCCATCCGCGCCATAACTTTCACCATTTTTATCGCCCCTGAAATAGGGACGCGATTTCATTTGCCTGCGAGGCAGGCTAATCCAAACCCAAGGGGTGCATCAACGTGGCAGAAGAAAACGAAATCGACCTGGAAAACCCGGCAATCAAGGCCGCTATCGCGACTGCCGTTGAAGCCTCTGTTTCCGGTTTGAAAACCAAGAACTCGGAGTTGCTGGGCAAGCTCAAGGAAACTTCCGGCAAGCTGACCCAGTTCGAAACCCAGTTTGAAGGCATCGACATCGACGCCGTCAAAGGCCTGCTCAGTCGTGCGGGCCAGGACGAAGAAACCAAGCTGCTGACAGAGGGTAAGGTGGACGAGGTCTTCAACCGTCGCACCGAGCGCCTGCGTGGCGACTACGACAAGCAGTTGAAGACCATCAGCGAGCGCGCTGAGAAGGCTGAGTCTTTCGCTGCCAAGTTCCAGGGCAAAGTCCTGGGCGACTCGGTACGCGGCGCAGCACTGAAGGCCGGCGCGCTGCCGGAAGCAACAGACGACATCATCCTGCGCGCCAAAGGCGTGTTCACCCTCAACGAAGATGGCGATGCGGTCGCCGTTGATGAATCCGGCCAGGTCATCCTCGGTAAAGATGGCAAGACCCCTCTGACTCCGCTCGAATGGGCGGAATCTCTGCGTGAAAGCGCACCTCATCTGTGGCCAAGGGCTTCAGGAACATTTGCCCCGGGCGGGGGTGGCGGCAAGGCTGCATTCAAGCGCTCCGAAATGACCTCCGAGCAGAAGCGCGATTTTCAGCGCAAGCACGGCCAAACCGCATATCTCGCATTGCCCAAGTAAGGGGATTGACCCATGGCTACAACCGTTAACAGCGACCTGATCATCTACAACGATGAGGCGCAAACCGCATACCTGGAGCGTGTCCAGGACAACCTGGATGTGTTCAACGCATCGTCCAATGGCGCGATGGTGCTGGACAACGAGCTGATCGAAGGCGACTTCCGCAAACGCGCTCTCTACAAGCTGAACGGCTCTCTGGAGCACCGCGACGTCAACTCTGACGGCAAGGTAACTGCCAAGAAAATCAGCGCCGGTGAAGCTGTCGGCGTCAAAGCTCCCTGGAAGTACGGCCCGTACCAGACCACCGAAGAGGCGTTCAAGCGCCGCGGCCGTCCGGTCGAGGAGTTCTCCCAGATCGTTGGTGCTGACGTAGCAGACGCGACGCTGGAAGGCTTCATCCAATACGCAACAGCTGGCCTTCGTGCCGCCATCGGCTCCAACGCTGACATGGTGGTTTCGGCCAACATCGAAACCGACGGCAAGAAGACGCTGACCCGTGGCATGCGCAAGTTCGGTGACAAGTTCGGCCGGATCGCTCTGTGGGTGATGCACTCCAGCGCTTACTTCGACATCGTCGACGAAGCGATCACCAACAAGATCTACGAAGAGGCCGGTGTCGTGATCTACGGCGGCCTGCCGGGCACGTTGGGCAAGCCTGTACTGGTGACCGACACCGCGCCGGCGGACGTGATTTTCGGCCTGCTGCCTAACGCCGTGACCATTACCGAGTCGCAGGCCCCGGGCTTCCGTTCCTATGAAGTGAACGACGAAGAAAACCTGAGCATCGGCTACCGCGCGGAAGGCACCGTGAATATCGATGTGCTGGGTTACAGCTGGAAAGCCACCACTGGCGGTTCCAACCCAACCCTGGCTGCAGTCGGTTCAGCTGCCAACTGGATTAAGCATGCGGGCAGCAACAAAGTCACCGCCGGCGTGATGATCACGCTGACCGCAACGCCTCCTGTTACTGGCGGTTAAACCTCAAACTCAACGCGCGGTCAGCAATGGCCGCCTTGGAGAAACACATGGAACTGACTTACAGCAACCAGCTGAGCGGCTTCGACCCGGAGAAGCGTTACCGCAATCCGGAACACTTCGATAAGCCCGAGGCCGGTGTGACCAGTGTGCTGGTGATTGGCGATTGGCCTGGCGTGGTAGAAGCGTATCAAGCGGCCGGCATCGACGTGTCAGTGAGGGAAGCCAAACGGGTGCAGATTGTTGGTGCGGGCAGCCAGTCCGAACTGGAAAAGGTGATCTTGTCTTTGCGTGCTGAGCATGGATCGATTCAGATACTTGTTGACGGCCTGGAGGCTGGCGAGATTAACCGCCCCGAATCCGGCGAGCTGGCGCTGCGCTTGTTTGAAGTGCTGAGCACCATCCATGCCTCGGTTGGTGAGCTGACGACTGAGCGTGACGGCCTGGCCTTGAATGTCGACGCACTTCGCGGAGAGGTTGAAGCGCTGAAGAAGTCTGCCCTCACTCCGCCGGCTGACGAGGCCGGTGAAATCGCGGCGCTGAAAGCAAAGCTCGATGAGGCCAAGGTCCAGTATCGGGCAAACGTCTCCAAAGAATCCCTGGAAAAGCTCGTCGCTGAGCTGCCCAAGGAGTAATACTGCTGGCTGTCGCTGTTCCGGCGGCCATTTTTCAAAACATGCCAGCGAGTTGACGTATGACACTCATCATCGAGGACGGTACCGGCAAGCCTGACGCCGAAAGCTACGCGAGCGCCGAGGACCTGGCCATGTATGCCGTGAAGTTCGGCACGGTCATCCCCGCAGGCGTTCCCGAGCAGGAAGCGTTGCTGCGCCGGGCCGCCTTGGCGATGGATGGCATGACCTGGAAGGGAAGCAAGACGAATAGCGAGCAGGGACTGTCCTGGCCGCGCCGGGAAGTGCTGCTGGATCACGAGATCAAGCCGAACAACTACCTGCCGGCGCGTATTCAGTACGGCCAAATGGCGCTGGCCGCCGAGATCCATCAGGACGATATTGACCCGGTGGAGAAGCGGAAAGGAGCGGTGACGCTGGAGCGTGTTGAAGGTGCGGTCACCCGCGAATACGCGACGATTTCCAACACCAGTGGCCGACTGTTGCCGGCGGCGCCTGATCGACCGAGCGCTACGCAGTTTGCCGACTACTTACAAAAGCGCGGGTTGTTCGCGATCCGCGCATAGCTGTAACGGAGACCACCATGGCCACCTTCTACGACGAAATGGCCGTGATGGCTCTGGATATGATCACAGAGTTCGGCCAGCCCGTGACCATCAGCAAGACGGAGCCGGGCGAGTACGACCCGGACATCGGCGGCGAAGCGCCTGGCGCAACTGTTGACCAAATCGCCCAAGGCCTCCTGCTCGACTTCACCGGCCTAGAATTCCAGAACAACAGCCTCATCCGGCAAGGCGACAAGAAGCTCAAGATCGCTGCGCAGGGTTTGGCCTGGGTGCCAGGCCTACTCGACAAAGTGGTCGTCCAGGGGCGTACCTGGTCAATTATTCCTCCGCTGAAAGAGGTCAACCCAGCCGGGACGCCAATCCTGTATGAGCTGCAGGTGCGCTCGTGAGCCGGGCAGGCGCTGGCCAGTCAGGCAGCTTCGCCCTGAGCTTGGCCGAGTTCGCCGCCCAGGCCAGTGAAGCAATCGACGCGAGCCTGCGTGAAATCATCATCGAGATTGGCAGCAGCATCATCCGCATGTCGCCGGTGGGCAACCCTGAGATATGGGCCGCGAACGTCGCTCACCGGGAATCCAATGCCCGCGCTGCCGATGACTACGACTTCAAAGTCGCCATCCGCAACACGCTCATCAACCTGAACGAGTCGAACTTCACGAAGGCAGGCAACCTCAAGCGCGGCGTGAAATATGCCAAGCCTCTAACGAAGGCCGAGCGCCACCAGAACTTCAACGTGAATGGCCTGGTCGCCGGTCAGGACCATGTCGGCGGCCGATTTCGGGCGAACTGGAATTTCTCTATTGGCTCTGTCGACAACAGCTTCCGCATTCACCCGGACCCGACAGGAGCTGAGGCGAATGCGCGGCTTGTGGCGGGCGCCATTGAGTTTAAGGCCGGCGAAACGGCTTTCATCGTAAACAACTTGCCCTACGCGATTCCGCTGGAGTTCGGCCATTCCACCCAGGCCCCCGGCGGCATGGTCCGGGTAACCGTGGCTCGCTTTCAGCAGATCGTGCTGGAGGCCATCAGGAACAACCAGGTATGAGTCACGCACGCGCCCGTCAGGCAATCGAAACGAAGCTGGCCGCATGGGCGGCTGCGCGCCCGATACGAGTGGCCTACCCAAACCAGCCTTTTACGCCAAGCGCTTCTGAAACGTACCTGCGAGCTTTCCAACTGCCGGCCAGCACAATCTGCCGCTATCTCGGCGGGGATGCCTACGAGTACGCCGGTGTTTATCAGGTCAGCATCGTCTGCCCCTCGGCGCAGGCCATGGCCACCGCCGAAGCGCTTATTGACGAACTGACCCGGCTGTTTCGCGTCGACACGCCACTGGCCCGCAACGGTTTCGAGGGCTTGATCACCGAGCCAGTAGATCAAGGACCAACTATTACCGAGTCGGCGACCTACACGGTCCCGGCCAGCTTCACCTATCTGGGTGTCGCAGACCAACCGCCCGCTGGGGCATAACCTACCGCCGTCAGGCGGGCACTCAAGAGGAAATACACCATGGCCGCACGCTTCCCGCTGCCGAACGGCGCTGTGCTGGAGATCGCCAGAGTTTTGGGATCTGCTGTCCCATTCACCGCCTTGACCAATGCCAAACCGCCAGTCGCTGCATCTGTTGGACACAGCATTGAAATGGGCGACATCTTGCTGGTCAACTCTGGCTGGGCGCTCATCAATGATCGCGCTGTAAAAGCATCCGGGATTACTGCCGATGCCTTTTCCTTGGCTGGCCTCAACACCACCAACACAGACAAGTACACCGTCGGCGCAGGTGCCGGCTCAGTGATTCCTGTGTCCGGCTGGACGCAGATCTCGAAGGTCACGTCCTTCACATCGTCCGGCGGTGAGCAGCAGTACCAAACTGTCGGCTATCTGGAAGACGATGACGACAAACAGTTCCCGACCAACCGCAACCCCACCACGATCACCATCGTAGTAGAGGACCAGCCGACAGCTCAGTATGTGGAAACCGTCGAAGGTTATGACGACACCAAGGAGCTGGCGGTCGTCCGCATGAAGCTGCGTAACGGTGATCAGATCCTCTATCCGGGCTATGTGAGCATCACCCCTGACCCGACCATGGAGCGCAACAACGTCATGACGCGCACGATCAGCATTGGGCTTTCCGCTCGTTCGCTTCGTTATCTGGCTGGCGCATAAGGACTTCCCATGGCAAAGATCAGGATCGCCCAGAACCCTACATTCAAGGCATTCGTGCAGATTCCAATTGTCGGGGAGGAGCCCGAAAAAATTGAGTTCACCTTCAAGTATCGGGATCGGCCGGGACTTGCCGCCCTGTTTGATGATTGGAGCGCGAAGGGCAAGGAGATGCGCGCCAGTTTCGTTGAAGAGACCACATTGTCTAATGTTGTCTCTGCCGAGACCGAGCTTCAGGTGCAGCAAATCAAGGATCTCGTCGTCGGTTGGGGCTTCGATGACAAGTTCGACGACAAGAGCATCCATGCTCTTGTGAAGTCCTGTTATGGCACCGCCGAGGCGGTAATCAACGCCTACCAGAGCGCTTTTAGCCAGGCGCGCCTGGGAAACTGAGGGCGGCAGCCAAAGCAATGTACGAAAGCGGCCCATCTGCTGAGCAGTTGGGTGTTCTCGGGCTGACGGCTGCCGACCTTGACGATGAGGATGTCGAGGTCTGGCCCTGCAACTGGCCGGCGTTCTTCCTGTTCAGCCGGATGTCGACTCAGTGGCGCGCGGGCTCCGGCGGCGCGATCGGTCTCGACTACAACTGCATCCGCGACGTGGCCGGCTTCCTCGGTATCAAGAAAAAGAAACTCGCTGAAATCTTCCCTGACCTTCAGGTGCTGGAAGGCGAAGCCCTGCGCGTCATGGCGGAGGAAAGGGAAAACAGCCCGTGAGCACGGGCACTTATTCAAGGTGAGTCGATGAACATTGCAGAACTCGGCGTCAAGATCGACTCGGCCGATGCAATCCAGGCTAAAGCGAGCCTGGATGATATGGCGAAGGCCGGCGGCCGGGCCGAGCAGTCCGCCGTTTCGCTGATGAACGAAATGCAGGCGCTGGAGAAGTCGCTTTCCACCAGCGCCAAGACTACGCAGGACCTGGCAAAGCAGCGTGACGCGCTCACCAAGTTGACCAAGACCGGCGCCTACGGCGAGGCCGAGGCGGCGAAGATCTCGGCGCAGCTCGATAAGCAGCAAATCGCCTTGGCCAAGTCTGCAATGGACGAACAGAAGGCCCTGAACAGCCTGCTGGGTGCCATTGACCCGGCCCGCGCCGCATTGGCCAAGCTGGATACCCAGGTCGAGCAACTGGGCAAGCACCTGGATGCGGGCCGTATCAACCAAGAGCAATACAACCAAGCCCTAAAGAAGATCGATGGCAAGTATGCCGAGATCGACAAGACAAGTTCGGCGTTTGCCGGCCTCGGACTGAACACCAAGGCCGCCCGGCAGAACGTGGTTCAGCTGGGAAACGCTCTGGCTGAAGGCAACATCCGCGTTGCAGCGCACAACATTCTGGAGCTGGGGACCAATGCCGGTTCATCGGCAATTCGGATCGCGGCAATGGCCGCGCCTATTGGGCTGGCTGTCGCAGCGGTCGGCGCACTCGCTTATGGATTTGTTCAGGGTAGAGCCGAAACCGACAATTACAACAAGTCGCTGATCCTCACCGGCAACTACGCAGGCGTCAGTGCCGGACAGCTCGGCGATATGGCGCGCCAGGTCAGCGCTACTGTCGGATCTACGGGGCAAGCAGCCTCTGTCCTGGCCCTGCTGGCTGACAACGGAAAGATCGCAGGTGCGAGCTTTACCGAGATCACTCAGGCCGCCGTGTCGATGCAGGAAGCCACTGGCAAAGCTGTGAGTGAGACAGTAGGGGAGTTCTCCAAGCTGGCGGACGACCCTGTCAAGGCGTCCGCCGCGCTAAACGAGCAGTACCACTACCTGACTGCCTCGGTTTACTCGCAAATCGTGGCCCTGGAAAAGCAAGGCGATCACGCCGGCGCCGTGAAGCTCGCGACCGATGCCTACGCTGATGCGATCAATGAGCGCACTCCAAAGATTCTGGCAAACCTCAGTCTTTGGGAGAAGGCGTACAACGCCGTGGCGCGCGCCGCCGACGGGATCAAGAATATTGGTCGTCGCGACATCAACGCGGATATTGAAAGCGCGAAGGCGGACCTGCTTGAAGCGCATAACATGGACGGTTTGTTCCAAAACAAAAAGTCCAAAGACGCGCTGATTGAGTTTCGGCAAGATCGCCTGAATATGCTGGAAGATGAGAAGGCGGCCCAAGCCGATATCGCGAAGTGGGAGGGTGACCAAGCCAAGGCCCAAGGCGAAGCCGTATCATCGATGGCTAAAATCGATGCTTTGACTAAATCGTCATGGACGAATGAGCAGAAACGCGCCGACGCCCTCAAGGACTACAAGAAACAGCTCGACGATATCCGCAAGGTAGCGCCGAACGATCCTCGCCTGGCTCAGGCAACGGTCGACAAAAACATCGCCAATATCAACGACAAGTTCAAAGACCCGAAGGCCGCCGGTTCCCAGGTGGACTTAACCAGTTTCAACAACGCTAAGAACGACCTGTCGGCGATCACCGACACCTACAAAAATTACCAGAAGGAACTGGAAGCGGCTCAAAAGGCTGGCTTGCTGTCCGAGGAAGACTATCTGCTGCGGCGCCAGGCGCTTATCGGCAATCAGCTCGACCAGACAACGGCGGCCTACGAGGCCGAGATCGCCGCCCTTGAAGCCGCAAAGGGGATGAAGACCACGTTGGCCGCGCAGACCATCCAGCTCGACCAGAAGATCGCTGACGCGCGAGCGGGAATGGTCAAGGCACAGAAGGACGCTGATAGCCAGCTTGAAGTGCTGGCGACCAACGAGACCGGGCGCCTGGCGAAGCAAGAGCGCGCGATCAGCACCTACGTGCAGGCACTGGGGCAGCAACAACGAGCCCTGGAGCTTGCCGGCAGCGCGCCGTGATTGGCGTAGGCCAGGGTGACCGTCAGAACGCACTCAGCGGCGAACTGAACAACCAACAGGACCGATTTGCTCAGCAGTCGCTGGAGCTTGCCAACCAGAAGTCTGACCCGTCGCGGAACATGTCGGAGGAAGAGTTCAAGCGTAAGTCGCAAGCGCTCGCCGACGCGAATAAAGCTGCCACTGACCAGATTCGGCAGAACTACGCGGATGTGGAGAGCGCCCAGGGCGACTGGACGAAGGGCGCGACAGCGGCTTGGGACAACTATTTGGATTCGGCGCGGAACATCGCCGGGCAGACGAAAAGCCTGTTCGGCAACGCCTTCAGTTCGATGGAAGACGCGGTAGTCAACTTCGCCATGACTGGTAAAGCATCGTTCTCGGACTTTGCAAAATCGATCCTGGCTGACATGGCGCGCATAGCAACGCGTCAGGCCAGCTCGGCATTACTGAGCAGCCTGGTGGGTTCCGCGGCGAGTTACTTGGGCGGCAGTGCCGCCGTTGGCAATGGGCTGGCTGCTGGATCAGCTGGTGCCGCGTCTTCAAACCTTGGCGCCTCGGCTGGCGGCTATTCCGGGTCCTACTTCCCGCAAGCATTGGGCGGCGCCTGGTCGGGCGGAGTGCAGATGTTCGCCGACGGCGGCGCTTTCACCAACTCGGTCGTCAGTAAACCCACAGCTTTTGGCATGGCCAACGGCAAAACCGGCGTTATGGGGGAGGCTGGAGCAGAGGCGATCATGCCACTGACTCGCACATCCAGCGGCAAGCTGGGTGTTATGGCCATGGGCGGTGGCGGGGCGGGTGCAACGCAGATCAACGTCGCGGTGCATATCGACGGAGACGGCAACGCATCATCCTCCGCCGACGCGCCTGGCTACGACCTGTTCGGCAAGGAGCTGGCGGCTTTTGTGGAGCAGAAGTACCAGCAGATGCGCAACAAGGACATGGGCCAGGGCGGCGTTATCAACAAAGCAATCAAGGGACGCTGATGGCAATCGAACGATTTACATGGGCAACGGAGAAGGGCGCGGAAGGGGAGATTACCCAGCGCGTCCGGACCAAAAAGTTCGGCGATGGCTATGAGCAGTCGGTCGAGGATGGACTGAACAATCAGTCGGAATCCTGGCCGGTGACGTTTACCGGTATGGGCACGCGAATCCTGGAGATCAGGAAGTTCCTCGACAGGCATAAGGGGGCAAAAGGCTTTCTCTGGACGCCGCCCCTCGGCGAGCTTGGCCTCTACAAGTGCAACGGCTACAAGCCAGTGCACCGCGGCGGCCAGGTCTACGCCATCACCGCTACCTTCCAGCAAACCTTTCATCCCTGAGATAACCACCCATGGCACTGATCACGGACATCCAGAAACTGGAGCCCGGCGGCGAGATTCGCCTGTTCGAAATTGACGGTACCGAATACGGCGCCGATTACCTGCGCTTCCACGGTCATGCTATCCCGCACACGCCGGACGAACTATTGGCATACGAGGGATCAGAAGCCGATCTGCCGGCTAAGTCGATTTGGTGGCAGGGTGCCGAGTACGCGGCCTGGCCGGTGCAAATTGAAGGTATCGGTTCCAGCAGCGACGGAACAGCCACTCGCCCGACATTTGCCGCCGGCAACATCAATGGGCGTGTCACAGCGCTGTGCCTGGCGTTCGAGGACCTGCTGAAGTTCAAGCTCACTGTCCGCGAGACGTTGGCGCAGTATCTGGATGCAGCGAACTACCCGGAGGGCAATCCGACTGCAGACTCGACCCAGGAGGCGCTGGAGATCTGGTACATCGACCAGAAGACCAGCGAGGACGGCGAGGCGGTGGTCTGGGAGCTGTCGTCTCCTGGTGAGATCGACAACCATGGACTTCCCGGGCGCCAGATGACGACGTTCTGCCACTGGGCCATGACCAATGGTTACCGAGGGCCGGACTGCGGCTACACCGGCGCGGCCATGTTCGACGACGAAGACAACCCCACGGATGATCCGGCCAAGGATCAGTGCAAGGGCTGCCTGTCGTCCTGCAAGTTGCGATTCGGCGAGAACAACGAACTGTCCTTTGGCGGATTCCCCGCCGTGTCTCTCATTGCCCGGAGCTGACCATGCGCAAGCACATCATTGCGGCCATCCAGGCGCATGCGGCGACGGAGTATCCGCGAGAGTGCTGCGGCCTGCTGTTGGCCGTGGGCCGCGCGCAGAAGTACTTCCCGTGCCGGAACATAGCCAAGGAGCCGAACGAAGAGTTCCGGCTTGACCCCGAGGACTACGCCGCGGCGGAAGACTTGGGCGAGGTGATCGGCATCGTCCACTCGCACCCGGACGCCACCAGCAGGCCCTCACCGCATGACTTGGCCATGTGTGAGGCCACGGCTTTGCCATGGCACATCCTGTCTTGGCCCGAGGGTGACTTGCGCACGATTACGCCGGCGGGTAGCACGCCGCTGCTCAAGCGCCCGTTCGTGCACGGCGCTTGGGACTGTTGGCAGGTTTGCGCCGATTGGTATCAGCGGGAATGGGGGCTGAAGTTTGAAGCCTTCCAGCGCGTCGATGGCTGGTGGGAGAGTGCAGAGAACGTAAGCCTGTACGAGCAGCATTACGCGGCAGCCGGCTTTGTGCGAGTCGACCGGCCACAGCGCGGCGACCTAATCGTCATGCATGTCGGGCGGACTGTTCACCCGAACCACGCTGGGATTTACCTGGGCACAGACCCGGCACTGCCCGATGAAGAGTCGGGTACGTTCGGCATCGGTCCATTCCTACTACACCATCTTTACGGAAGGCCATCTGAGATCATTGTCTTTGGCGGATCTTGGTATGACCGAACCAGCTTGATTCTCCGGCACAAAGACGCCATGAGCCAATTGAAATAATTTTATTTAGCGCCAGAGTCGCTGAATTCTGCAGCCTCTGGATGTTGCAGCATCGTCGCTCAACTATACTGTGCACAGCAAAACCGTTTTCCCCTCGGATGTCCTCAATTTTCGCCAGAAGATGCCGATAGGACTGGTGTGATCACAGAGGCGATTTCCTATGTTCAACGCTAACCTTAAGAAACAGCTTCAATTTCAAAATAATGAGCTGTTGGAGCTGCGCCAGCTGCGCGATGGCCTTAACCGTGAAATGTTAACTTTGAGTATCGACTCAACGTTTAGAATTACGGCATGTAACGACAATTTTGGAAAAGCACTGGGCTATGCTCCGGATAGTCTTTTAGGTCGCGCAATGGCAGAGATTGTGCCGCAGTACGTATCCAAACTAGAGTGCTTTCATAACTTCCGATCCGCGGTTGCCGCAGGCAGATCGATCACCGACGATTATAGGTACCTTCATGCTGATGGCTCATTAGTCTGGATTCATGCACATTGGCAGCCAATCAAAGATGAGAGTGGCCAGTTGAGTCATGTTACTTGCTACGCTACTAACATTACTTCTCGAGTAGAAAAAGCTTCGGAAAATGCGTCATTTATTGAGGCGCTACTACGTTCTACAGCGGTGATCGAGTTCGATCTCTCTGGAAATGTACTGATGGCAAATGATCAGTTTTTACAAGCTATGGGCTACAGCCTAAAACAAGCAAAAGGGAGCCATCACCGAGTTTTCTGTAAACCAGAGCAAGTTTCATCCCAGGAATACAAGGATTTCTGGTCAGCGTTGAATAGAGGTGAGTTTATTGCCGGCCGATTCGAGCGCTTAGACAGCCGCGGCCAAACGGTGTGGCTGGAAGCAACCTACAACCCTGTTTACGACACCGAAGGTAAACTTTGTAAAGTAGTAAAGTTCGCGACTGTGGTGACGGATCAGGTGGCCCGTGAGCAAGAAGTCAGCGGGGCAGCCCAAACAGCGTTTGAGATATCCCAGCAAACTGATATCAGCGCACAGCGAGGAGCTGTTGTCGTAAACGACACTATGCACACAATGCGTAAAATCGCCGCTGACATGCAGGCAGCCTCTGGGGGAGTAGAAGCGCTGGGCAAACAGTCATTGTTGATCAGCTCGATTATTCAGACGATTAGCAGCATCGCTCAGCAAACCAATCTTCTGGCTTTAAACGCTGCGATTGAAGCCGCTCGCGCAGGTGAGCAGGGTCGAGGCTTTGCCGTTGTGGCCGACGAGGTTCGACAATTGGCTGGGCGAACCAGCACGGCGACAGAAGAAATCGCATCGGTAGTTTTACAGAATCAGAAGCTGGTAGATGAGACCGTCACTGAAATGGCGAATAGCAAATCACAAGCTGAACAGGGCCTTGAGCTCGCCACCCAGGCAGGTCAGGTCATTGTCGAAATTCAGGATGGTGCGAAGCGAGTGGTCGACGCGGTGGGCAGGTTTGCGACCCAGGTTGCTTAGCGAACGAGGTGGTCCGGTAAGGCTGCCATTTTGAGGGCTAGGTTCATTCGTTGGAGAGTAACTTTAAATCGGCCCAGAGGCGTAGCTTCTGAGACAACGCACTATTTGTTGGTGAGTTACTGGATCGCCAGTAAGAGACTGGCGGTACTTAAACTAGCGCGTATTGCAGCGCATCAAATTGATCAAGGCTCGTTTCTGCGGGCCTTTTTATTGCCTGGAGAAAAGCAAATGGCGGCACTTGCCGTTAATTATCAGCCTATGACCACGATCCTGCTCTACGGACAGCTTCGTCAGTTTGGTAAGTCCTTTCGGATGGCCGTAAGGACGCCGGCAGAAGCAGTTAAGGCCCTGTGCGTGCAAATTCCAGGGTTCGAGCGATTCTTGTCCAACGCGAAGTCCCGTGGGATCGAGTTCGCCGTATTTCGCGGCAAGACAAACCTAGCTGAGAAGGAACTTGAGTTCTCGGGGGAGGGTGATATTCGCATTGCCCCGGTGATAACCGGCAGTAAGCGCGGCGGAGCGCTGCAAACCATTGTCGGCGCAGTACTGATCGTTGTCGGGCTGGTCATCACCGGCGGAACCTTTGGCGCGGGGGCACCGTTTGGCTCAGCCTTGATCATGATGGGCGGTTCGATGGTGCTGGGCGGCGTTATCCAAATGCTCAGCCCCCAGGCCGGCGGCCTCAAGACCAGTGCGGCGCCGGAGAATACTCCCGGCTACGCCTTCGGTAGCGCGAAGAACACCACGGCATCCGGCAACCCGGCAGCACTGTGTGCCGGCCGCCGACGCTGGGGCGGCGCGATCATCAGTGCCGAAATCTACGCGGAAGACCAAATGTAGCCCGCACCTGCTGAACAGCGCCGCCCCTTGAGGCGGTTTTTTATTGCCTGGAGGAAAGCATGGGCGCAGCAAAGAAGCTCGACATCTACGGCGCCAAGGGTGGTTCCGAGAAACCGAAAATACCAACCGAAGCGCCGGACAGTCTGCGCTCTGTTGCTATCGCGAAAATGCTGATCGCGGTGGGCGAGGGTGAGTTCGAAGGCATACCGACGGCGCGCGACATCTATCTCGACAACACCCCCCTGCAAGACCCTCAGGGAAACATCAATTTCCCGAATGTGAAGTGGGAGTGGCGAGCAGGAGCGGTAGACCAAACCTACATCCAGGGCATTCCATCTGTCGCGAACGAAACCACTATTGGCACCGAGTTGCGTAGCGGTACTCCATGGGTCCGTTCCATCAGCAACACACAGCTCTCGGCTGTGCGCGTGCGCTTTGCATGGCCGGCGCTTCAATCTGTGGATGCTGGCAGCAACATCAATGGTTACGCGATCGGCTACAAGATCGAGTTGGCCACTGACGGCGGCGCCTACCAGGAAGTGCTGAGCGAGGGGGTTTCCGGAAAGACCACCAGCCTGTACGAGCGCAGCCGGCGAATCGATCTGCCGCGCGCAACGGCTGGATGGTTGCTGAAGATCACCCGGCTGACGTCCAACCAGAACAACAACAAAATCTCCGATACGATGCAGATCGCCGGTTTCACCGAGGTGATCGACGCAAAGATTCGTTACCCAAATACGGCCCTACTTTTCATCGAGTTTTCGGCCGAGCAGTTCCGCAATATTCCAGCGGTAACGCTCGAGTGTGATGGCCGAAAATGGCAGGTGCCGAGTAACTATGATCCCCGATCGCGTAGCTACACAGGTGTCTGGGATGGGACGTTCAAGGAGGCTTGGACGGACAACCCTGTCTGGCACACCTACGGCATCACAACAAACGACCGTTTCGGCCTGGGCCGCCGCATCAAGCCGTGGATGGTCGACAAGTGGGAGCTGTACCGCATCTCGCAGTATTGTGACCAGCTGGTGCCGGACGGGAAGGGTGGCCAGGAGCCGCGCTTCATCTGCAACTTGAACCTGCAGAGCAAGGCTGATGCCTGGTCGCTACTGCGCGATATCTCGGCGATCTACCGAGGGATGACCTACTGGGCTCAGGGCCAGGTATTCACCCTGTCGGATATGCCGCGAGCCACGGACTTCGACTTCGCTTACACCCGCGCAAGCGTGCTCGATGGCAAGTTCACCTATTCCAGCGCGTCGGAGCGCACCCGCTATACCCGCGCGCTGGTCAGCTACGACAACCCGCTGAACAACTACGACACCGACGTCACGGCGGTGACTGACCAGAAGCTGCAGCGGCGCTATGGCGACAATCCGTTGGAGATCAGCGCGATTGGCTGCACCCGCGAATCCGAGGCCCAGCGCCGTGGTAAGTGGGCGCTGCTCACAAACTCCAAGGATCGGGCGGTCACCTTCAAGGTCGGCCTCGACGGGCGTATCCCGCTGCCCGGCTACGTAATTCCGATCGCTGACGAACTGCTGGCCGGTCGGCCGGTGGGCGGGCGCATCTCGGCTGTGAATGGCAAGGTCATCACCCTGGACCGCGACACCCAGGCCAAGCCCGGCGACCGGTTGATCCTCAACCTGCCTGATGGCAAGTGTGAGGGGCGGACTGTGCAACTGGTGAGTGGCCGGAAAGTCACGGTGACCGTGGCTTATTCCGTGACGCCCGAAGCTGAACTGGTGTGGGCGCTGGATGCCGACGACTTGGCGATCCCGCTGTATCGGGTCGTGAGCGTGGCCCGGCCAGAGCCTGGCGTGTTCGAGATCTCGGCCGTGCAGTACGACCCGAGCAAGTTTGCGCACATCGACACCGGCGCGCGCCTGGAAGATCGGCCGATCAGCGTTATCCCGATCACCGTGGTTCCGGCGCCGGCCAGCGTCACCCTGACATCGAGCTATGCCGTAAATCAGGGCATCGCGATCAGCACCATGGACATCTCGTGGCCAGCCGTCATCGGCGCCGTCGCGTACGACGTGGAGTGGCGTAAGGACAGCGGCAACTGGATCAAGGTGCAGCGCACTGGCTCGACCAGCGTCGACGTCACCGGCATCTACTCGGGCGCCTACCTGGCTCGCGTGCGCTCGGTGAGCGCCTTTGAAATTTCCTCAGTCTGGAAGAGTTCGAACCTCACCAAACTGCAAGGCAAAACTGGCCTGCCGCCGCCGGTGTCGTTCCTGACCACCACCAGTCTGGTCTACGGCATCGGCATTCAGTGGGGATTCCCGCCGGGCGCCGAAGACACTCAGCGGTCTGAGCTTTGGTATAGCCAAGCGCCTGACCTGGGCACCGCGACCAAGCTGAGCGACTTCAGCTACCCGCAGGCCAAACATGAGATGCACAGCTTGCTGGCCGGTGCGAGCTTGTTCTTTTGGGCGCGCCTGGTGGACCGCACCGGCAACGTTGGGCCGTTCTGGCCGATCCCGGGCGCAGTGAATGGCCGTGCTAGCTCTGATCAGACCGAGTACGACAAGTATTTCGCCGAGAAGATCGGCAAGGGGGCGCTGTACCAGAGCCTGCGTGAGGAGATCGATCTGATCACTGGCGACGGCCCTGGCTCGGTCAATGACCGATTGGATAAGGCCAGGCAGGAGTTGGAAGAACTTATATCTGAAGTGGTCGACGCTCTGGAATACGTGCCGAGCAAAACCTACGTCAAGGGCGATATGGTTCGCGTGGGTCAGCAGCTATTCCAGGCGACAACCGCAGTCCCTGTCAATACGACGCCGCCGAACGCCAACTACTGGTTCAACTTGGGCACCATCGCCGAAACCAATGCAGCTATGGCCCTGGAGATCAGCAAGAACAAGGCAGCTATCGGGGACGTGGACGGGAAGGTCACGGCCACCGCCGAGCGCCTGGACGGGGTGTACGCGCTTGTGAAGTCCGACTCAGCAGGCTCAGAGGAGGGGAGCGCTGGCGACAGCACTTCCTCCGCGGGAGCATGGTCTTTGATGTCTGTGATCGCAGAGCGTGATTTTGCGCAATCTGTACGCACAGACATTGTTGAGGCCAATGTCGCGAATAACGCGGCGAGCATTCTGGATGTGTCTAGGGCAGCGGCTACGGCTACGACCGCAGTCGCAGAGCGAGTAACGACGCTAGGAGCAAAGGTCGACAGCAATGAAGCTGCGTTCAAATCCACAACAACCACGCTTGCTGCCACGGATCAGGCGCTTAGCGAGAGGATCGACACCGTGCAGGCTAGCTCGGGGCGAAATACAGCGGCCATTCAGGAGACGAACCAGGTTGTCGCCACCACCAATGGAAAAGTGTCGGCAATGGTCACTCTCAAGGCTCAGACAATAGTTGGCGGTAAGACGGTAACTTCCGGGTTTGCGTTTGGATCGGATGGAGAGCAGTCGGAGTTCCTCATATTCGCGCAGCGATTCGCGGTGGTCGATGAGGTAAGCGGTCAGTTGGTGCCGATGTTCGTGGTACAGAACAATCAGGTCGTCCTCAACCAAGCAATTATCAGCAAGGCTTTCATCCAGGAAATCATTCTGGGTATGACACTGAGGTCTGAAGCTGTCGACCCTAAGGGGCGGCCACTGTTGGAGATCAACGTCAAGGCCGGGACCTTCACGCTGCGTAGTGCTGGCGCTGGTGCGTCAACGGTGCTCAACAATGACGGCATCACGGTGTACGACCCTAATGATGTTGATCGAGTCACGGTAGGGAGGCTTATGCCATGAATAATGGCATGCGTGTAAAGGGGGGCGATGGACAGGTCCAGCTCGACGATAGCGTGTTCACTTGTCGAATTGTCTACGCCGAAACTGTAAGCCCTAATACCTGGGCTCCGGGCACTTCATATATCGACGTGCCCATTGCTGACATTACGCCCCAGAACTCTATTGCCTTCTGCGTCCCCCTTGGACCAATAAACTACAACAGTGATCGTCAGCTTGAGCCTGAAGTGATAAATGGCGCTGCTCGGGTATGGAGGCGCATGAAAGGATATACGACAACAGCAAGCTGGATTTCATTGACGGCAATGACCTTAGTGGTAGTGAGGTTCAAATAAATGGCAGATTCCTACGGACTAATGTTTAAGGGGTCAGTCGATAACAGGGTGATTATCGATTCTGAGCGAACAAGGCTTTCTGTTATATGCAAGGGGAGATACAACAATAACTCTGGACTATTTGCAATAACCTCGTTTCCATTCACCATCACGTCGATCTTGCCGCCCTTTGTTTTCATTCGGCCAGATCCTGTATCGGGCCAAATAGGCATGTCTCGCGCCGAAGTTCTCGGAAGCGCTGGCGCATGGACGGGGTTTCAGATTAGGGCTTACGACAACTCAAGTGTACGGCCTAATGGTCAATATTTCGCGGCTGGGTTTGGTGCTGAAATCCTGAGCGATTACGGAATAAGGCTTCGAGATGGTTCCAGAAAGATTATTTTCGACACAGGCACGCCCACAGCGCTTTTCTCAAACTCAAATTCTACTTGGACTTTCACGGGGAGCGGCTCAACGGCTCAGGGTCAGAGTATTAACTTCTTCTCATCTCCTTTTGTCCTTTCAGATAATGAATACGTGCTTATAAATACAATGAGCATGCCTGTAACTAGGTCGCTTCAACAACAAAGCGACCTTCAGTTTATTTGGGATTACCCGAATAAGCGCATGATTGCGGCCGTTATTTACATTCCAGGATACAACACGACCTCTTTAGGTATATCGACGATGACCGCCAAGATGGTGGTATAGGGAGAACTTATGGCTAGGCAAGAAATTATCCTCGGTACTCCGCCACAAGGTCTAGGTGGTGATCCACCTCGGACTGCGAGCACGAAGATCAACGCTATGTCGACGGAGCTTTATGCGGCCCTCGGCGGAACGGGTGGAACTCTCCCTTCCGCCTTACCAGTTGCTAAGGGTGGCACTGGCGTGACTGACGGCCGCGCTATATTCGCGGAGGTAGGCGTTCGGGAAGCATCAGGCCGGTACAACATCCAAGGTTTGTATATGGGCTGGAATGCTGGCGGGCTGGGGGAGGGGCACTTCATCGTAAACAAGGGTAATGGTGACGGTGGGTTCACTTGGCGATCTGTTAATGCAGATAACACAGCTGGTGGACCTTCTATGAGTTATTCATATGGAGGGACACTTAATGTCCCTACAAGTGTAGTAACCCCATATGCCAATGTCAGTATTTTAACAGTGTCGAACGAGGTTAATACACCAATCGCTGCTCGTGGATACCGTACGCGTACAGGTGTTGGTGGTGTATATGGTGCAACATCTTACAACTTCAACTGGACCGGCTCCAACGTTGACGTGTACATCGGCGCAACGTACGTGGGCACCATGACACTGTTCGGCTCTGACTACCGCTTCAAGAAATACATCAAGGACGCGCCGAAGACATCTTACCTGGACCGTGTCGACGCTTACCGGATCGTCACCTACCAGCGCAAAAATTTCGGCGATGTGTTCAAAGGTGACAACGTCGTTTACCAAGGGCTGATCGCGCACGAGGCGCAGGAAGTCAATCCGCTTGCCGTCACCGGCGAAAAAGATGGGATTGGCGACGACGGCCAACCCCGCGTTCAGCAACTCGAACCGATGGCGTTGATCACGGACTTGATGGGGGCTGTCAAAGAATTGCGCGCAGAACTCGCTGCGTTGAAGGCTGCACAGGCTTAAGCAGAGCCCCCCACAAAAAAGCCCACCGATACCGCCTTGAGCGGTTTTTTTTCGCCTGGAGAAAAGCTATGCCGATCACCGAGCAGCAGTTGCTGCAAATCCTCCCGAACGCCGGCCGCCAAACCGGCGTTTTCGTTCCTGTGTTGAACACGGCCATGGGCCGCTATGGCATCGTCGGCAAGTTGCGCCTGGCCGCGTTTATCGCCCAGGTCGGGCATGAATCGGGGCAACTGCGTTACGTGCGCGAGGTCTGGGGACCCACAGCTCAGCAGGCCGGCTATGAAGGTCGCGCCGATCTGGGCAACACCGTTAAGGGGGACGGTTCTAAGTACCGTGGCCGCGGCCTGATCCAGATCACCGGCCGGGCCAACTATGCCGCGTGCGGTGAAGCGATGGGCCTGGAGCTGATCAACGAGCCCGAACTGCTCGAACTGCCCCAGCACGCGGCGATGTCTGCGGCCTGGTTCTGGTCCACCAAGGGGCTCAACACGCTGGCGGATCAGGGTGAATTCACGAAGATCACCCGCCGCATTAACGGTGGGCTCAACGGCCTGGAAGATCGCCTGCAGTTGTGGGAGCGGGCTAAGAAGGTGCTGGCGTGACGCCGGTGCAGAAGCTGGCGAGCCTGGTGCTGCTGATCCTGGCGCTGATGGCCGGCGCCGCGGGCGTGACCTGGCAGGTGCAGGACTGGCGCATGGGAGAGAAGCTCGCCGAGCAGGCCGGCCTGCACAAGGATGATTTGGCAACGATCAGCAATGCCGCAGCGGCCCAGGCCCGCGCCGAACAGGACAAACGCTTGGCCATCGAGCAGGATCTCGCGGCCCAGGATCAACAACACACTCGAGAACTATCCGATGCTCAACGCAACCAGGCTCTTTTGCGCGACCGCCTTGCCACTGCTGATGTGCGGCTGTCGGTCCTCCTTGCCGATGATCCAGCCAGTGGCTGTAACGTGCCTACCGCCGCCGGCGCCGTCGGCGTGGTTCATGCAGCCCGTCGAGCCCAACTTGACCCAGCGCATGCGCAACGAATTATCGCCATCACCGACGATGGGGACAACGGACTGATCGCGCTGCGCGCGTGCCAGGCATATCTCAGGGCGATAGCCGATTAAATTAAATGGCAGGGCTGACGGTGGGTTTGGTATTTAAATTCTGAAACGACCGACCATCTGATTGAGTGATATTGCAAGTCTCGAAAGCTCGTTACTTGCTAGAAGAGTCTGATGGGTTCCTTCGCTACTTTGAACGCTGAGTTCTCTAATGCTTATGAGGGCTCTATCTACCTCTCTTGCTACATGAGCCTGCTCTTCCGATGCAGTCGCGATCTGCTGATTCCGATCATCGATCAGCTGAACAGCTGATGTGATAGCTTTGAGCGACTGGCCAGCCTCATCAGCCGTTTGCCTAGTGCTATGCGCCTCATGGGTGCTACTAATCATCGATTCTACAGCTTGCGCACTACCTGCCTGAATGCTTGAAATCATTTGTTCGATTTCCTGAGTTGCAGTTTGGGTTCGATGAGCAAGAGCTCTAACTTCATCCGCAACCACTGCGAATCCTCTTCCTTGTTCACCTGCTCTAGCAGCTTCAATAGCAGCGTTTAGCGCTAGGAGGTTGGTTTGCTCCGCGATTGCTCGAATTACACTTAAAACTGTACTTATTTCTTGCGTTTGTCCAGCTAGCAGTTGTACTTGTTCCGACGTGATCTCAATCCTGTCCGTTAAGCTGCGCATTGCTTTGAGTGTTTCACCAACTTTATTGTTTCCTGCCGCTGCAGCTTTGTTGGATTCACGAGCTGATTCTGATGTGGAAATAGCGTTGCGAGCAACCTCATCAACCGCGGCGCTCATCTCGGTCACCGCAGTTGCAGCCTGTTCGATTTCACTATTTTGCTGCTGAAGGGTAAAGCTTGCGCCTTCTGTTATCGAGCTCATCTCAACTGCGGCAGTGCTAAGCTGCGTGGCAGCCTCAGATATCTCGCTGATGGTATCACGCAAGGTTCCTTGCATTGTATTGAGCGCTCGCATTAACCTTGCGGACTCATCATTTCCGGTTACCTCAAGAACAAGCCTAAGGTCGCCTGCTGCTATCTCTTCTGCCATCTTTACAGAGGAGTTCATAGGGCGAACTATACTTCGAGTAAGTGCAATTGCAAGAAATATGGTAAGAACTAATGAAGCACCAATCACTGAGTCGACAATTGTAATGCTGTTTGAGTATACAGCCGTCGCTGTAGTCCCTGCTGTAGCTGCTCCTTTGACGTTGTGATCTCTCAATGCTGTAAGCTTAGCCTGGTAATCGTTGGCGCGATCACGCTGTTCAGTATTTGCAAATTGAACGGCTTTCTCATGCTGCGTGCCATCTAATTCGAGTATGGTTTTGAGCCCGTCTATATATTTCTCCATCGTCGTAGCGGCTTCATTAAATTTCGCTCGTTCGTCTTCATCGGATATTAAATTGTTTCGATAGTATTCGGTTTGCTTATTAAGTATATTCTGCGCGTCCTGGAGATGCTCTGAAGCTGTCGCTTTTTCTTCTAGGCTCGAAGTGGCTAGTAAGCGAATGCTCTCTAAACGGGCGCCCAAAAGTGCAATCTGTATATCGTCAGCAGTCTGTATGCTTGCGAGCCAATTATTTTCAATGTCCTGCTCTGTTCCTCTCAATTTTCCGAGCTGTACGTACGAAAAGGCTCCAAGTGCAATTACAAGCATAGTGATAAGGCCGAAGCAGAGAGCGGATCTGGGAGCGATATTAATGGAACGTAGATTCATGGTGACTCCATAGGGAAAAAACCAGCGACGCTGCCAGTATTATTTATCTATCGGCCTTAACCTCTGACAGATCAATCAAAAATTTCTATCGAATGACCCGTTATGTCTGCAGCTGAGCGTGCTTGGAGTCTATGGAGCTCTCAAAACGCCAATTTTACGGCAGATGGATTGCGAAAAGTGAATTGGGAAAATCTGCGAGGGCATCAAGTGACGCTGCGTGGAACCTTTCAGTGTAGTACAGGGGGCTATTTCAGAATATTGGTGAGTGCTTACGACACCTTCACCCACTAATACTAGTCAACCTTAGTCTCCGGTATCCAAGTTATATTGCATGGATTGGTAGTTGTGGAGATTATTCACTTCACCTGTCGACGAGTGTGCATATTCTGTCAGGGCCCATCAGTGCATGCGTCAATCGCGAGCAGCAGCGGTTGGCGCCCCTCAGCGTCGGCTTTGGCCCACACAGTCCACGCCACCGGTACTATCACCAGTCACGCTCCGGTGTTACAAGTCGGTGTTTATGGTGTGGCCATCAGCGAGTTAACCTGTGCTACCTTCTGGCGGACAAGCCGAAGCGGCGTGGGCTCTGTGCATCGCTGAGGCGTATCGCGTTAGTCGCTGCAATCATCTATGTCAAAGGTAAAGCTTTGATAGCTGAATGGAAAGTCGGCCTCAGGCAGGGTATACCCTACCCCCGCAGTAGCTCTTCGTAAGTCCATCGATTACGTAAAAAGGAAATTACGCCGTGTCACTTACTTTCGATTCCGAAACTCAACAAGCACTTGAGCAACTCCTGTTAACCGCTCAGAAGGACACCAGGCAGGGCCGTACGGTAGCCAGTTTTCTGTTCACCTTGTGGAACGCGGGAAGACATGTTCGCTCCGCCGTTACCGAGGTGTGGGGACTTGATCCAGAGATCGTCCGAGCATGTGCCCAGGTCTTTACGTGGCTGAACGATAACAAAGTCTTCCCCGAGGAATTTGGTTGCCCGAATACGAATGGCGACGCTGACCAGCGCATGGCGAGGTGGAGTATGACCCTAAATCCAGATCTACCGCCGGCAGTGGCCGACACAACGACGGCCGATTTTGCACTCGGACTGTGGAATGATAAGTGGCTTATGAGTGACGAAGCCGTGCGCTGCAGCTACTGCCTTGCCACACAATTGCCCAGCAATGCTCAAATTCCGATGGTCCATTCCGATGGCTGTGAAATTGGCAACATGCAATATCCGTTGCGGGATTTGGCAAACATTCTGAGGGCTGTGTCGGAGGATTCTCCATGAGTGGCATTCTCCCAGTCAGGCGTTAACAATAATCCACTTATAAAAAGGGGCTGCACGTATTGACTTGACGGAGACGTTTTTTATTGGTATAGGCAGCCAGGCAGCCCTAGACTGTGTTACCAGTTTCGCATAACCGCTTCAACGTGCAGTCCATCTACAAAGGCAACAATAATTATGTACGCGCCCCTCACTCATCCACTAGCCATCGATAACGCCCAGCAATTTTTCAACGACCTCATGACCCTGGCAGACCCCGAGTACATCTTATTTAGAGTGCGTCACCACGTAGAGGCGTTCCGGATCCAGTCCTTGACTGAGCGGGCGCCGCCCAGTCTGTATAACCAGTTGATTGGTTTTTTGGACGGTTTGATCGCCGGCGAGGTCTTATCCCCAGAGCACGGGCGGGAATTCCATTACCGTCTTATTAAAGGGTTCGAATCCGCATGGATGAATACATAAAGGTTCAGTGTCCTGTTTCTAGCCCACTGTCGCCCGACTTGTGTGCTGATTTCGCTTTAGGCCTGTTGAATGAGCGATGGATCATGAGCGAGGAAGCGGTACGCTGCCGTTTATGCCTGGCCACGCAATGGCCGAGTAATGCTCATGACCCGGTGCGACACTGCGCAGGCTGCGAGCTGATTCAAGCTCAGTACCCGTTGCGCGAATTGGCCAGAATATTAGCCGAAGTGCAGGGAGTTGCGAGATGAACGTCAGCCAGCAGTTGGACGCGATAAGCCTACCGGCTGGGCTTCGCACCAAGATGCAAAACCACCTGTCACGCCAGGCGCGTGCTGAGGATTTGCAAGCCCTGAAGCTGGCCCTGGCGCGCGCTAAAGGTTTTGTCGAAGGGGTAGATGCAGCCCATGCGCTGACCCCGGCGACCATCGAGGCGCTGTTTATTGCGGTCGAGGACGCAGCTGCCGCGCGGTACCGGGAACTGACCGCTTGATCGAGGAGGCTTCACCCGACACGCTAAAGCTCTTGTCAGTGAACACGTGATGCGTGAGGTGGTGGTTGGCAGCATTGCCGGCAAAGATAGTAAGCGGACGCTTTCGATTCGTCTGGGCGATACCTCGGCGCGGCTTGTACCGATGCGCTCTGTACGAGAACCATTGCGTACCTGATCAAGCCCCACTGCAGTGGTCCGTTGCGCCAGTCATGGGGCTTTAAGGCGTCAAGTGTAAAACTGGCGTCGGCGGAAGCTTTAGTGCCAGCTGTAGCACGCCCACCGCGTCCGGCCCATCCTCGTTAATCCATTCCCCATGGTGCTAGAGGATCATGTTGCCGGTTGCTTTTCCCATCCGTTCGGCGATCCATTCAGGGGGCCTGTGGCGTGGCCGAACTGGGCCGCCAGCGCTGTCCCTGATCAGACGGAAAGCGCCGGGGGCGTGGTGGTAGCGTCTTTACAGTCGCCATCGCGACAAGCGCAGCCGCTGTCGATGGGTGCGATTGCTCGGTGCGGACAGATCGCACGAAAGAACCGTCCATGGGCTACTTTCTCGACGCGCGCATTGATCGGTGCGGCCCTGACCTTGGCCCAGTGTGGCCGCCGACCCCAGCGCACCATGTCGGCGTGCAGCAGATCACCCTGTAGGTGGAGCAGGGCGACTTGGGTTGTGGGGGCTACGTTGTAACGCTCCACTGGCAATTCACCGACAGAGTTAGCCAGAGCGTTAGGCATGCTCAACGCTGCCACGAAGTCGTGAATTCCCCGGTACTGGGTAAGTCTTCCGCACATGATGCTCTCCGCTTGTCGGACCTGCTGAACAGTTGGGCGCTGGCCAATCTCTACACTGTAGACACTGGCCTCGAGTATTCGTCATGACGATCCACAGCGAGCAAATCAACGCAATGCAGGCGTGGTTCGCCTTGCGCAATGAACCCGACTTCATATCGGCGACAGCTGAAGATCGTTACGAGAGGCGCCTGTCCCTGGCTGACGATATGAAAGAGCGCGGCGTAATCGACAGCGGTGAGTGGCGGGAACTCACAGAAGAGGCTGTCGCCGCTTACGCAGATGAGTTTGTCTGACGGGGCCGCTTGTCAGATATCTCTTACGCCAAATTGACCGCAAGCCATCTGCGTTATTAACTGTACATTCGTACAGTGCATGTAAAAGGCTGCATCATGAGCTTCGCAATTTTAGGTCCTATCGCCGAGGGCGGCACGAAGCTGCCCTTTTGCTCTTTTCGGGTACCAGCTGGCTTTCCATCGCCGGCGGCCGACCATATTGAGCAGAACATCTCATTGGATGAGGTCTTAAATATCAGGGCGCCGCACGTCTATCTGATCGCCATCACTGGCGAGAGCATGCAGGGCGCGGGAATTTTTGAGGGTGACCTGGCGGTTGTGGACCGGTCTATTGAGCCGGCACACGGGCATGTAGTGGTGGCGCTGCTGAATAATGACCCCATCTGCAAACGTCTGTGTAAGCGCGGGAGAGAGGTGATCCTTCTGTCGGAGAACCCGAAATACCCGGCGCGGTACATTCTGGAGGGCGACGAGCTGTCGATTTGGGGCGTGATCACCAGCACCGTACGCAGCCATGTCTGAACAGACACCTGTCTTTGCGCTGATTGACTGCAACAGCTTTTATGCAAGCTGCGAGCGTGTGTTCCGCCCTGACTTGGCAAAGGTGCCAATCGTGGTGCTAAGCAACAACGACGGCTGTGTCATCGCCCGAAGCTACGACGCGAAGCCTTTCATCAAGATGGGCGAGCCGTATTTCCAGATCAAGCACAAGCTCAAGCAGCACGGCATTGTCTCGTTTTCATCAAATTATGCCCTGTACGGGGACATGAGTGAGCGGGTCATGACGCTGATCGAGAGCATGGTGCCCGCCGTCGAGATCTACAGCATTGATGAGGCCTTCGCCGACCTGAGCGGTATTGCCAGCCTGGATGTCCTCGGACGCCAGATCCGCGCACGGGTCTTTCAGTGTACCGGAATCCCGGTGGGCGTCGGAATCGCCCACACAAAGACCCTGGCCAAGCTGGCCAACCACACAGCGAAGCGCCTGCAGGCCCAGACCGGCGGTGTAGTGAATATCACTGACCCGGTAAAGCGTGACTGGGTATTGCGCAACACCGACGTCTCAGAGGTGTGGGGTGTCGGCCGGAAGATGAAGCTTCACCTGGACACGATGGGCATCAAGACAGCGATGGATCTGGCCAAGGCCGACCCCTGGACGCTTCGCAAAAAATTCAGCGTGGTCATCGAGAAGACCGCCCGCGAACTGGCCGGCACCTCATGCCTGGAACTGGACGAGCCCGACCCACCCAAGCAGGAAATCTGTTGTAGCCGGATGTTCGGAAAGCGCCTTACCGAGTTGCCGCCGATCAAGGAGGCGGTGGCCACCTACATGATGCGCGCCTCTGAAAAGCTGCGAGCTCAAAACTCGCTGTGCAAAAAGGTCCGTGTCTGCATCCGCACAGGCATGTTCAACCCCGAAGAAGCCAAGTATGCCAATGGGGTAGTGGTGGATATGCCGTATCCAACTGACGACGTGCGCCTGCTGACAAAGGCTGCAGTTGACGCCCTTGACCGGATTTTTCGACCTGGCTTCAAGTACAGTAAAGCCGAGGTGATGTTGCTCAACCTTTGCCAGCCAGGTGAATACACGGACGATCTATTCGCGGTGTCTCAGCCAGTCGAGGCCACCAGAGTGATGACCGTGCTGGACCAGATCAATGACAGGTGGGGAAGGGGGACGCTGCGATCGGCCAGTGTACCGACAAACCCCGACTGGGGGATGCGCCGGGACATGATGAGCCAGAGCTACACTACGAAGCTCGATCAGCTGTGGTCGGTTGCTTGCAAGTAGTGAAGCGCTCAGCGTCAGATCAACTTCACTCGGGCGACATAAGGACCGCCAGGGTCAGCTTGATGAACTTCTCGTTGTCATCAATGGTGTCCAGAGCTCCGCGCACGTTCTCGGCTACCTCGGCGGAGCCACGCTGCTCGATCCAGTTCGATATCTCCATGATGGAAGCCTCAAGGGCCAGCTGGTTTTCGTAGAGCTTGGACAGAAGAGAGGGGAGCAGGTCTGAGTTGGGCATGTCTGGTTCTCCTAAGAAGGAATAAGAGTACCAGTCAGAAGGTATTTGAGAAGTGAGGCCGAAGCATCTAATTAAAGGTGCGCAGGAATCAGCGAAGAGAAATAATGTTCTTAGCTAGTGACAGGATACCCTGTACACCGCTCGTGCTGGCCGCCATTACCGATACCATTGCTGCCCATACTGTCTCAAAAAAACATGCAACATAAGTGATGACATTGCTTTTTGTACGACGTTGAGATTTATTATTCATAAGTACCCCCTTTTTTGTTGATTTAAAGCTCTGTTCTGATTTTTTTTGCACTAAAACGCTGATGAAACGCAAAAAACTAAGAAACAGTAGGGGGAACAGCAAGGCACTGAGATTCGAACTCAGAAACACACTAGCTAAAAACACTAATCTATAAAATCATCTCATAAAAAAAACGGCCTGTCAAGTTTTTGTTGACCTGGGTGGTCTGGAGTGCTAGCTGGGTTTTTTATGGGGCAATTTGCTTAGAAAAGCAGTTCCTAAACTAAAAAAGTACCCCAGGTGGAATGCGCCTTCAAGCCTTATCAATTGCTTCGAGAAAAGGAACTCTGCAGGCCCTCAAGGCGTCAGCCCGTCTTTATATGCGTAGCGGTCTTGAAAACTGGCGAACGTTAATAGCGTTCCCATGGTTCGAATCCCTAGTTTCCCGCCAAGATTTACACAAAAGCCTCGCGAAAGCGGGGCTTTTGCGTTTCTGGGGGTTGATGGCGTAAGACGGTTTCTCATGGGGGCCGAAACCTTGACTATTCGAAGGGCTTGGCGTCCTCACCAATCCTTCGGTAAATCCATTTGGTGACCGCCCCTATAATGGCGTCAATTGGTTCGGGGCGCTTGCCCTTGGCCCACAATGGCAGCCATCCCCATCGGCGCTGCGATTTACACGGGCCACCACCAGGCGCATGCGCAGCGTGGCCCCACACTAATTTAACCGATTAAATTTGTAGCCTTTCTGGCGAGCTTTTACTCGTCATGTTTTTGTTTTTTTACTATTATCGTTTATCTGCGTACTCAAGGAAGAGGGGCTGAGCGCCTTGAGGCTGGTAGAAAATTTCACTCGATCATTGAGTGAGTTAATACTTTTACCCAGAACCTAACGACTCAGCCAACCGTAATGGACTATTGGTGGAACCGATGGATAAAATGTGTGGCATCGTTGTAGTGGTAGGACTGGCCCTCTCGGGATGCGCTACGAAAACGCCAGAAAAACCTGACGTGGCTCCACCTCCTGCCGTCGTCCAGGAAGCCCCCCCTGAAGTCGCACACACCACTCCAGACAACTGGACAGTCCGCTACGAGGCTGCGCCTGCGAACGCCCGTGCTGATTCACATGTCCCTGCCGCTCCGGAATCCGCGCAGGCAGAATCAGAAACAGACCTGAACCAAAATCGCGCTGAGCAATGCCGTAAAGAGCTGGATGTTTTAAAGGTCTACAACAAAGTGTCTTACAACAAATACGAGGCGGAATACCAGGCCATTGCTGCCAAGACGGCCAAGTACATGGAAATCAAAGACTCATTAGGTCCCGATTTAAACCACATGGTCATGCCCGCTTATCAATTTCAAATTCGCGAGTTCTGCTTCCGGGTTAAGACCCGTCTCTCGGAGCTCGTGCTTCGCCAAGCCAAGTAATGATTCCGCGTGAGGGTGAGTCTTTTGCCAGTGAGGGAAATACTGAAAAAGACGTCCATCTCTGGTGCAATACTCGCCTCACGCGAATCAATGAACATTCAAAGGCCACGGCCTGCGGGCAGTTGCATAGCGGTCTTGAAAGCCGTCGGACGTTGATAGCATCTCCAGGGTTCGACTCCCCGGTCTACCGTTAAGATTCAAACGAAAGCCCTGCATTAGCGGGGCTTTTGCGTTTCTGCGGTTTGGTTCAGCCATCACGCTAACCTTTGGTAAGCGTTTGGCCAACACACATTCGATGTGGTTGCGTAAGACGTAGATTTTCACGGCTTAGAGCCGACCTCCTCGAACGCAGGTAGGTACTGCTCGTAGATCATCTTTTGCAGCTCACCGAGGTAGAGCTGCAGGCTTTTTATGAGCGCTGCCCACCGTAACAGTGGCTGGAACCACATCTTCCAACAGTGAAGGGAGTAGGTTTGAGTTTGGCATTTGCGTTTCTCTGGTGGAGTGAACAGCTTAGCAACCGGTGTTATTTGGGAGGGTCGTGTTCGGTCGGCAGGACGCCGGGGAGGGGGCACTACTGTAGGAATATCCAACGCTAAGTTGTTGATTTTTATAGAGAGTATTGGCTGTTATGGATGCACAGAAAAATGGTATGTTTTCCTTGTGTGTCAAAGACTTACATCTGTTTCGGGGTCACCTTGACATGGTGGGGGTCGTTGGTTCGAGTCCAATCGCGCCTACCAAACAAAATCCGCTCTGCTGGGCGGTCTAGAAGGGCTCACCGAAAGGTGGGCCCTTTTTTGTTGTCTGCGATTTACCCACGCCCCGTTCGGCGCCCGCCTTCTTATTCGAATCGCCCTGAGTGCATCGGTGCTGATCACACGCTGCGCCGATGTGATTGAGGTTTACTCAAAATAGCCGATACCGGTGTGGGCGCGATTCGACCGGCGCGGAGAAGCTCACCTATTTATCCGTCTGGTTTGTCGTTGTCGGCTTTATTTTCGGCTTTCGCCTGTTTGTTGAGCTAGGCGCGCGTCTGGCCCGATACGCCAAGGCCTTGAATGTTCTGGCGGGGTGTTCAAGCCCTTGAGGCCTATTATTTAAGATCTTCAGCGCGAATGCGGCCCCCGCGCGGTTATACGCGGCGGAGGTTGAAAGGCAGGCAGTACTGATGGGTCAGCAGAACAGCGTGGCAACCGACAAAAGGCAGATGATTTGAACAACCATCTGGCAGCGTATTTCACCATTTGTTGTCGTCATATTCATTTGTCCTGCGTACATAGCGGCTACCTCTTGGTCGGCAATACTGCCGTGAGCGGTGCGCAAAACGCGCAACAGCTCAAGTGAGTATAGGTCTGGAACAGGATTCTTCACGGTCCCGTCGTTTTAGCGCGATTCAGCACGTTTTCGCCGGCGCCCATCGGTAAACGATACACGTCAATCAATCCCACGAGCCCAAGCAGCGCCACGCCCACGAAGGCCACCCGAAAGTCCCCGACGGCCGCGTGCACGGCGTGCCCTTGCACAGCCATCGACGCCCGTAACAATAGCGCCGCCATGGAGACCCCCAGACCCATCGCCAGCTGGAACGCCATGCTGAACAGCGCCGACGCCTCGCTCATCCGCGCCTTGGGGACGTCGGCGAAGCCGATTGAGTTGTAGCAAGTAAACTGCATCGACCGTGACAGCCCACCCACGAACAGCACGGCCGCTATCAGCGGTAAGGGCGTTTGCACCGTGAACAAGGCACAGGCCGCAACCAATGCGACGCCAATGGCGCCATTGACCAGCAGCACCGGGCGGAACCCGAAGCGTTGCATGATGGGCGTCGTGAAGGGTTTCATTACCAGGTTGCCGGCAAACACCGCCAGCACCAGCAAGCCGGCATCCACCGCAGAAAGGCCAAAACCCACTTGAAACAACAGGGGCAGTAGAAAGGGCAGGGCGCTGATGGCGAGACGGAACAGCGACCCGCCAAGAATACTCACGCGAAAGGTGCCGATGGACAGGGTCTGAAGCGGTAATAACGGTTCGGCATGCTGGCGGCAATGATGCACGGCCCATGCCGCGAGCAACGTGCCCGTGGCCACCAGTACAAAACCCGGGATCAGCGTTTCGCTGGTCTGGTTGCCCAGCCATTCCAGCCCGCCCAGCACTGCCACACACGCACCTGCCAGCAGCACAAAGCCTTTGGCATCGAATCGCCGTACGCTGGCCTCGCGCCCCTTGGGCACAAGCCACAATGCGGCAACGAGGGCCAGCACTCCCAGAGGCAGATTTACGTAAAAAATCCACGGCCACGTTGCGTGGGTCACGATCAAACCACCCACCAACGGCCCTAGAATTGGCGCGACCAGGCCGGGCCAGGTGATCACCGCAATCATGTTCACCAAGTCTTTTTTGTCGGTATTGCGCAGCACCGCCAGGCGCCCCACCGGCACCATCAGCGCGCCGCCCACGCCTTGCAGCACACGGGCGATCACGAACATCTCAAGGCTTTGGCTCAACCCGCAAAGCAGCGAAGCCAGGGTGAAGATAATGATCGCACCGGCGAACACCCGGCGTGCGCCAAAACGGTCGGCGATCCAACTGGACAGCGGGATGAAGATCGCTACGGCAAGAATGTACGCGGTGATGCCGATATTCATGTCGACCGCCGTGACCCCGAACGCGGACGCCATGGTGGGCAAGGCGGTGGCGATGACGGTGGCATCGAGGTTCTCCATGAAAAAGGTCACGGCGACCACCAGGGCGATCAAACGGGTTTGCACGCTTGAAACAGGTGTAACGGATGATGTCACCGGTGTTGGCCTTTTTCAGTGAAGGTCGATCGCACTCGACAATACCGGGTCAGCCCTGGGCCCGCACGCTCGAATTACCGCGTCTGCGTCACCTTCTTCAAATTCCGCGGCTGATCCGGATTGCGCCCGCGCGTCATAGCCAGCTGCACTGCACTCACATAGAACCCTTGAATCATCGTGAAGGGTTCCAGTAGCGCATGTGCGGTCGGCACGCTGGGCAACAGGCCTTCGCAAGCCGTGCCGCGCGGCGATCAATCACAATTGAACGCCTCTATTGCGTCGCCAGCGAGCTGACGAATTTTGTGCACCTGTTTATCGGCAGCGGTCTCGGTGCCGGTTTGTACCTGGATAACCGCCGGTATTCCGGCCACTGGCACAATGCTGGTGAGATCGGGCACATGATGGTGATTCCGGGTGGCAAGGCGTGTTCCTGGGGTAACCAAGGGTGTTGGAGCACCTGGGGCCGCTGGGCAGGACGCAGTGCCATTGGGGGCTGCAGCCTCGATGATCCTGGCGCAGATCAGCCCGGATTACGAGGCTGGTCAAGCCGCAGTAAGCCTGCATACTGGTCGCCGACTCAATTCATACCAGGGAGCACGCTATGGAAGTGGCAATGGAAGTGTCGTTCGACGTAACGGCGCAGGAGCGTGAGGCCATCCTCAAACCGCTGAGGGCGTACAACCTCAGTCACACGGGCAACATGGCGTTCGAAACCATCGGGATTTTGTTGCGAGACCCCGCTACACAAGAGGTTGTCGGTGGCCTTTATGGAAAAATTTCCTATGGGTGGATGTTCATTGAGCTGTTGAGCATCCCGGATCAGATGCGTACCCAAGGTACCGGCACGCGGTTGATGCGCGCCGCCGAAGAGCTGGCCCGTGAGCGGGAGTGTGTCGGGATTTGGCTGGACACCTTCAGCTTCCAGGCACCGGGGTTTTATCGAAAGCTGGGCTTCAGTGAATTTGGCCATATCGCTGATTACCCGGCGGGTCACCAGCGGCACTTTTTCCAGAAACGCCTCGGCTGAATTTTCGTACGGCGCCGGATCGCCCGGCGCCAATCACCCACAAAATTTATTGGTTTGCAGCAACAATTTTTCTTGTTGGACACCTCCCGCCCCCAGGCAGCAAAGTTGCCGCCACTGACGCTCGACCTATCGGGTCAACAATAAAAACCGCGCCGAGCTGCATGCCACTTTCATGCTGTGAACCCTTTGTTCACATCCTGCTGTAATGGCGCCGCAGCGCGCATTCAAGGACCTCTTCGTCATGCAAACTGTTGTGAACCTATGGCCGTTGATCGGCGTACTTGTCATCGTGGTTGGCTTCGTCTTGCGCTTCAATCCGCTGTTGGTGGTCACCGCCGCCGCCATTGCCACCGGGCTGGCTGCCCACTTCCCGCTGGAAAAAATTCTCGCCAGCATGGGTGATGGTTTCCTTCAGACCCGCGCGCTGCAACTGATCCTGTTATTGCCCCTGGCTGTTATTGGCCTGCTGGAGCGCCATGGCCTGCGCTTGCATGCACAAAACTGGATCGCGCGTTTCGAGCGAGCCACGGTCGGGCGCCTGTTGATCATTTACCTGTTTGTGCGCGAGTCCACCGCCGCCATGGGCCTGACCAGCTTGGGCGGGCATCCGCAAATGGTGCGGCCGTTGCTGGCGCCCATGGCCGAAGGGGCGGCGGAAAAGCGCTACGGCAAACTGCCGGATACGTTGCGCCACAAAGTGTTGGCCATGTGTGCGGCAACCGATAACGTCGGGCTGTTTTTCGGTGAGGACATCTTTGTCGCCTTTGGTGCGATCGCGTTGATGCACACCTTCCTGCTGGGTTCGGGGATTGATGTGGAGCCACTGCACATTGCGGTGTGGGGCATTCCGACGGCGATTTGCGCCTTTATCATCCACGCCATTCGCCTGCACCGGTTTGATCGCAGGCTTACGCGCGAGATGACGCCCGCCGCCACGCCGGTGGAGGCTGCACAATGATCATCTCCATTGAGTACCTGTACTGGCTTGCCGGTGTTCTATTGCTGATAACTGCAGGAATGATCCTGCTGGATCGAACCCACCCTAAACGCTGGTCAACCGCGCTGTTCTGGCTCTTGTTTGCCGTTCCATTCCTGGTGGGGGAGCGCTTGCCGTCGGTGGTCATTGGTGTCGGCGTGGTGGTGATGGCGCTGATCGCAGGCTTGGGTGGCGTCGGCCGCGGCAAGCATGCCGAACTGCATGACAAGGCCTCCCGCGCGAGTGCCGGGCGCCTGGGGCATAAATTGTTTATTCCCGCGCTGGCCATTCCCCTCACCACCGTGATTGGTTCGGTGTTGCTCAAACACACCGAGATCGGCGGCGTACCGCTGCTGGACCCGAAAAACACCACCTTTGTATCCTTGGGCATCGGCTGTCTGATCGCCCTCGGCCTGGCTTGCTGGCTGACCCGCGATACTCCGGTGCAAGCCTTGCGTGAATCCCGGCGCCTGACCGAGGCCCTCGGCTGGGCCATGGTATTGCCGCAGATGCTTGCAATGCTGGGGCTATTGTTCAATGAAGCCGGAGTGGGCACGGCCGTTGCGCATGTCACCACTACCTACATCAACCTTGATTTCAAGTTGGTGGCGGTGATGGTCTACGTGCTGGGCATGGCGCTGTTCACGGTGATCATGGGTAACGGCTTTGCGGCGTTTCCGGTGATGACCGGCGGTGTCGGCGTACCGGTGTTGGTGGGCGTGTATGGCGGCAACCCGGCGGTGATGGCGGCAATCGGCATGTTCTCCGGCTATTGCGGCACGTTGATGACGCCCATGGCTGCCAACTTCAATATCGTCCCGGCGGCGTTGCTGGAGTTACCGGACAAGAACGCGGTGATCAAGGCTCAACTGCCGACGGCGTTGATGATGCTGGTGGTCAATATCGTGCTGCTCTACCTGTTGATGTGAGGCCAAAAATGCAAACTGTGTTGCTGACGGGCTTCGAGCCCTTTGACCAGGACCTGATGAACCCGTCCTGGGAGGCATCGCGCCAGTTGGACGGCGTGCGACTGAGCGAAGATGTGCACATTGTGGCGCGTCGACTGCCCTGTGCGTTTGCCACGGCGGGGGCGTGCCTGACGCGGTTGATCGCCGAATTTGACCCGGTGATGGTGATTGCCACAGGCCTCGCCCCCGGCCGTAGCGATTTCTCCATGGAGCGCGTGGCAATCAACGTGAACGACGCACGCATCCCTGACAATCTGGGGGCCCAACCGGTCGATACCCCAGTGGTGGTCGGGGGGCCGGTGGCCTACTTCACGACCTTGCCGATCAAAGCGATGGTCAAGGCTGTGCGCGAGGCCGGGATCGCGGCGTCGGTATCACAGACGGCGGGGACCTTTGTGTGTAATCAGGTGTTTTACCTATTGCAGCATGCCCTGGCCGGCACGGCGATACGCAGTGGCTTTATCCACGTACCCCCAAGCCTGCCGGATCAGGTCTCTGGTGCGGCGCAGCCCTCTATGGCACTGGTGACAATGGTTGAAGGTTTGCGGGTTGCGCTACAGACGGCGTGGGATACGCAGGTGGATATCGTGCAAACCGGTGGGCAGGTCAGTTGACCTGCCAGGCTTGCCTCAACCGGCCAACGCTCGGGTCAGCCCGAAAGTAATGGCGCAGGCCAACCCCGTCATCGCGAACGCAGTGGCCACATACCATTTGATCAGGTTCAGCTCTGTGGTTGCCAGGTCCGCGCGGGTTGCATAGTGTTTTTCATGGGTGGTGGAGTGCCTTTCAATGGCTTCTGCCCTGTTCGAAACGGCGATCAGCTTCTCTTTCATGTCAGCCAGCCCTTTTTCCAGTAAACCCAAGCGTTTTTCCATACCAGAATCTCCGTTATTACCTGCACCGGCTCTACCCTGAGTCAGCGTGTTCGTCCCGCCTGATTGATGCTGTTTGTTCTCCAAAGCGTGACACCTGTTTTGAATGATCTGAGAGAGCGCTCTGGGCAAGAGTAGAGGCAGATGGGAACGGCTGCGACCTACAAAACTTTGCAAAATAACACCAGGGTTCTGGCACGCACTGCTCAGTGTTCCCGCTTCGGAAAAATCAGCTCAAAACATGTCAATGCGCTTTCACTGGTGACGCTGTAGCGGCCGTTATGCAGCTGCATGATGGTCGCGACGATCGATAAACCCAGCCCGTTGGACTGGGCCGAGCGTTCCCGCGATTCGTCCACCCGATAAAACCGTTCGAACAGCCTGGGCAGGTGTTCGGCGGGGATGGTCTCTCCCTGATTGCTGACGCTCAGGCGGATGCCTTCGGCATTTGGCGTGGCTTGAATCACCAGCTCCGAACCGGGGGCGCCGTATTTGATGGCATTGGCACACAAGTTTGCCAGCGCCCGGCGCAGCAGCATCGGTTCAGCCCAGATCACGCCTTCGCCTTGCGCGAGGATGCTGATATTCACATCGCTCGCCAACCCTTCGAAGTAATCAGCCATGCGTTGCACTTCATCCGCTGCACTCAGCTCCTGGCGCTGGCGCAAGGCGCTGGCCGGATCGGTGCGGGCGAGAAACAGCATGTTGTCGAGCATCCGTGCCAGGCGTTCGAGCTCTTCGACATTGGAGGCCAGCAATTGCTGATAGCTTTCGATGCTGCGGCTCTGCTGAAGCGCGACCTGGGTTTCGCCCAGCAGGTTGTTGATCGGCGTGCGCAGTTCGTGGGCCATGTCGGTAGACACCTGGCCCAGTTGCACAAAACCCTTGGCCAGCCGCTCGAGCATGGTGTTGAAAGAGTCGATCATCGGCAGAAGTTCTTTCGGCGCACCGTGGCTGTCGAGTCGTTCGGCAAGGTTACCCACGCCGACGCCTTGCGCGTGTGTGGCCAGGCGCCGCAGCGGCAGCAGGCCTCGGTACACCAGCAGGTAACCGACCAAGGCGAGGATAATCGCCGCGATGCTGGCCAGGATAAATACGCTCAGGCGATAGCTGGCAAGCATGGCGGTACGTTCGGTCATCAAGCGTCCCGTGGTGACTTGCAGGCTTCCCAGGTCTCCGGAATCAATGGAGGCGGCGACGGTGGCGAAGGGTACGCCGTTCACTCCAGGTAAGTGGTGCACGTCGGAAAAGCCCAGTTCATGGTCCTTTGGCACGGGCGTTACGTTCGGCATTTCAATGTTGCCCGGGTTGACCAGCAATAACGGCTTCTGCCCCGGCGCCGCGATACTCAGCACCGACTCGCTGTTGCCCAGCATGTTCCGGAACAGCTCCGGCTTGGTCTTGATCAGGTCCAGGGTGTTGCTGTCGTTGAGCAGGTCGCGCAACTGGTCGGCGCGATAGATCAGCGCGGCATCGTCACGCTTGATCAGTTCACGCTCAAGTTCGCGGTACAGCGCCACGCCCAGGGTGGCCAGCAGGGCAAAGGCGAGCAGGGCGAAGATCAGCGCCAGGCGCAGGGTCAGCGAGTAGTGGCGGCGGTTGTTCATGGCTGGGTGTCGAAGCGGTAGCCAATGCCCCGCACGCTGTGGATCAACTTGAGCTGGAACGGGTCGTCGATTTTCAGGCGCAGGCGCCTCACGGCGACGTCGACTACATTGGTGTCGCTGTCGAAGTTCATGTCCCAGACCCGCGAGGCGATCATCGAACGTGACAGCACCTGGTCCTGATGGGTCGCGAACAGATGCAGCAGGGCGAACTCTTTATTGGTCAGGGTAATGCGCGCGCCGGCGCGGGTGACGCGGCGTTTGAGCACGTCGATCTGCAGGTCGGCGATGTGCAGCTGTTCTTCTTCGCGGCTCGGGCCGCGGCGGTCAAGGTGCGCAAACGCGCGACCAGCTCGGCGAAGGAGAACGGCTTGATCAAGTAATCATCGGCACCCAGTTCCAGGCCCTTGATGCGGTCGGCAATGTCGTCGCGGGCGGTGAGAAACAGCACCGGCGTGTCGGCCTCCTTGCGCAGTCGGCGCAGCACTTCCCAACCGTCCATTTTCGGCATCATCACATCCAGCACGATCACGTCGAATGACTTTTCCAGCGCCTGGTGCAACCCGTCCACACCGTCACGGGCAAGGCTCACGGAGTAACCCAGTTCCTGCAGCCCATTGAGCAGGTAATTGCCGGCCTTGGGTTCGTCTTCGACTACAAGGATACTCATGGGGAAGTGCCCTGATTCTGTGCGTGGCGCAAGTGTAGCCCGATCAATTGTCACTGGCGCAACCGATGCCCTGTACCTGGTAGTCCAGCACATGTTCGCGGCCCTGGTGGTCGAGGTAATCGAGGCGGGCAGGGACGATGCCGCACTGCCCGTAGGTGTCGGTGCTCGACAGCACTTTGTCGACGTCCAGGTGCACGAAGAAGCCGGTCTTGTCGTGGATCACGTTGTTGGCGGAAGAGGTGTCGGCGGCAAATGCGGAACCGGTGGCAAGCAGCGCGGCGAAGCCCAGGATAAACAGTTTCATGGCAGTAGCTCTCTTAAAAGGTCGGCTGCCGGGATTGGCAGTGAGTTCACAGTAACCAGGCGCCCCAAACAGCCAACCAACAGGATCATGACAAGTTCGTAATCAACGGATTCAAGGCTGGCGACCGGACGCTTCGAGGATCAGGTCGGTGATTTCCTTGGTGTGGGACACCAACGACAAGTGGCTCGAAGGCAGCTCGATGGTGGTGGCGTTCATGCGCTTGGCGAGGAAGCGTTCCAGCTCCGGGTTGATGGTCTGGTCATTGCTCGACACGGCGTACCAGGACGGCTTGGTGTGCCAGGCGGCATTCACGGTGCGACCACTGAACAGCGTCTTGGTAATCGGTTGTTGTACGGCGTACAGCTCCAGTGCCTTGGCGCGGGGCACGTCGGCGGCGAAGTACTTCAGGAAAGCGTCCTGGTGCAGGGTCAGGTAACCGTCGTGCTCTTCAACGCCGGCTCGCACCGGCATGCTCGGGTATTTGGCGGAGAGCGCGACAAAGTCTTCATTGGCGTCCGGCGCGCGGGCTGCCACATACACCAGAGAGCTGACCTTCGAGTTCGCGCCGGCGTCGCTGACCACGGTGCCGGCGTAGGAATGGCCGACCAGGACGGTAGGACCGTCCTGTTGATCGAGTACGCGGTTGGTGGCGGCGACGTCATCGGCCACCGAGGTCAGCGGGTTCTGTACGGCGGTGACATGCAGGCCGGCGGCCTGAAGACGGGTGATCACCTCGGACCAGCTCGAGCCGTCCGCCCAGGAGCCGTGCACCAGGACCACGTTGTTGGCTTTGATCGGTGCCACGGTGCCAGCCATGGCGGTACCGGTGCCCAGCATCAACAAGCTGGCGGCGATCAGGCAGAGTGTGCTTGCAGGTTTCATCGTGCGGCCCTTCATCAGTGTGCAGGTGTGTCACCCGGTGTGGGTGACTGGCGACGCCACTGTATGAAGTGAGGGTGCTGACAAGACTTACAGCTTCATTACAAGCTTGTAATGCAAAGGGGGAGGGCAGTGCTCTGCAACGTTTACAAGTGTTGACGTGATCCGTAGATTGCATCGGGGTCAGCATTTGTCAGCGATAAAAAGGAAACCCCGCAGTGTCTATTCAAGGTCCAGCCGCATTTACCCAACGCTACCGCGCCTTTTTATTCGATATGGATGGGACCTTGCTCAACTCTATCGCCGCCGCCGAACGGGTCTGGAGTATCTGGGCTGAACGCCACGGCCTGGAGGTGGCGGCTTTTCTGAGTACCATTCACGGCGCACGAGCCATTGATACGATCACCCGGCAGGCATTGCCAGGCGTGGACGCTGAAGTTGAAGCGCAGTGGATAACCGAGGCGGAAATCAACGATGTCGAGGGTGTCGTCGCGATTCCAGGCGCTGTCGAGTTTCTGAACAGTTTGCCTGGCGGTCAGTGGGCGCTGGTCACGTCTGCCCCCAGGGAGTTGGCGTTGCGCCGCCTGCAAGCGGCGGGCATTGCGCCGCCGGCAGTGCTGGTGACGGCCGAGGATGTCGCCAGCGGCAAACCGGATCCGGCTTGTTATGTGCTGGGTGCGCAGCGTCTGGGCGTACCGGTGCAGGACTGCCTGGTGTTCGAGGATGCGACGGTGGGGATTCGCGCCGCGGAGGCGGCGGGGGCTGACGTGGTAGTCGTGACCTCGACGCACTTGCAGCCCATGGTCACGGTACATGCGTCGATTCATGGGTATGAGCGCGTGCGCGTGCATCGTAATGATGACGGGTTGCTGAGTTTATCGATCGCCGTGGCTTGATACACGAAAGCCAAACCTGTTATCGCTCCTGATTTCATCAGCTGCCGGGTCGGTCTGACCTTACGCTGTTTTCCGGTAGGGCCTGCAGTCGGCTGCTGCGAAGGCCCTGTCGGGACATCACCATTTCTCTGAGGATTTCGTTCGCCAGCCGGGCTATCGCTTCTGGGCCGCGATAGTGCGCGCGCACGATACCGGTGATTGCAAAGTGGTCGGTTTCAGGGCCGCTGAGAACAGCCGACAATGTGCCGTCAGCGTGCAGTGTGCAGGCGATTGTGTAACTGGGCAGGCGGGCCGCCAGCGCAGTTTCAATTTCGGATTTACTCAGGGTATCCATCTGTTTCAGCCCTTAATACTGACCGTGCAAGCCCAAGCATAGGTCTTGCTGCGACACTGTAAATGCCGGTGATCTGATAGCCCGCAAGGAGGCGTCATCGTGCAGTTTTGTGGTGCGTTCGTTGCGCGGCGCGTTGACACAACTTGCGCAGAATCGCCTTCTGAATAGGCTTGAGGCAGAACGCAAACAGGTAACCGCACAGAAACAGCGCCAGATCAGGCCAAGAGCTACCATGGGAGGCACTGCTACTTTCAATTTCGTATCTCAGGCCATAACCCAGCGTCACGAAGACCAGCCCTATCAGCAGGACGATCCACCAGGACTTGGAAACGAGGGGCTTGGGGGCGGCGTGCCTCATCGACGTGCTCCTGAATGCACTCGGACGGCAGGATAAGAGTCAGAAGATTCGGCTGTGGATTACGCAACAAGTTCAAGTCGTCAAGACAGTTTCATCTTGGGGCGAAGCGCAAGGCGCAAAGCGTGCTGTTCACGCAAGAGACTCGAGCAGCCTTTAAGGGTCTTCGCCAGCCGTTACAGTGAACGAAAGGGCTGGCTACTGAGAGTGCGTCAAGGAGTCTGGTTTTTGTCCGGAGCCGTCAGGCCAGCCTGGATACGCTGGTAAATCTCCTCGCGATGCACGGCAACGTCCTTGGGTGCGTTGATGCCGATTCGTACTTGCTGGCCGCTGACGCCCAGAATGGTGATCGTGATGTCATCACCGATGTTTATGCTTTCACCGACTTTGCGGGTGAGTATAAGCATGGACTTCTCCTTGATTACTTTTAAGGACACATGTTTCAGACAGGGCAGATGTCGGATGTGTGTAGCTTACTGCTAAGCGCTTCCCTGTGACTGCCTCTTTTAGGACGCATAGAGGCGACATTAATTCCCATGGCGGCATCATACAGGTCTGCGATACATCATTCGCATTGTTTAAGCCAACGTTTATGACGGCCAGAATAGACAGTGAATGATAAAGTTGCCTCTTTATCCTCAAAGGAGCAGGGCAGTGCGTAAAGTAGCGATGGCAATTGCGGTGTTGGCATTGGCCGGTTGCGGTGAAGGCAAACCTGTCGAAGCGCCCAAGGCCAAGCCTGCCGTGACTGAAAGCCAGCCAGGCACCGGCGCGATTGCCGCTCAGGAATGGGATGTGTGGGTCGGCCCGCCGGACCACAAGCTCCAGGCAATCACTGACTTGACTGCCTGGTTGCTGGAACATGGGTTTAATTTTTATATCGTGAAAACAGACGGCAAGGACGATGTCCTGTTGGGGCCGTTCGCCAGTAAGGCCGAAGCCGAAGCCAAGCAGGCGCAACTGACCGAAAAACTGGCCCGCGCCAAGAAAAATGACACCGAGTCCCAGGTGATTGAACACAAGGTTGCACAGTAACCAACAGACCGGGCGGGAGTTCCTCCCGCCTTCAACCGCAGGCTTTCAGGTTAACCGGGCCGACAAACTCGTTGCCCCGCCCCATCACGCAGGCCACGGTCTGGTTGCGCTGGCGCTCCCAGGTTTGTACCGGGTAAGTCTTGTTCCAGGCTTCATATAGTTGGCGGTCCTGTTTCGACAGGCGCAAGCCATATTGTTTGCTCATGTAAAAGTAGGTCCGGGCAATCATTCCGCGAATAGACGGGCGCGGCATGACCTTTTTTGCCTTGAAGTCCACTTGGGTCAAACATGAGCCGTACTGTCCGGTTTGTACCGGCAGCCAACCAAAACTGAAGTTATTGCGGTCACCATTGACCTCCCCGATGCTAGGCACCAGGTTGTGCAAGTCGGCCTCTGCACGCTTGAATACATCATCGCGGCGCGTACAGTTCTTGCGTCCACCGTTCTGCCAGCATTGACGCTGATGGCCGATCTGCCAGGCTGGAACGATATGCTCCCATTCGATGCGTGCGGCACGGTTGGCATTTTTGCGTGGAATATACCCGCAGGCTTTTAAATCCACCCGGTTGCCGGTGTATTTGCAGCCGCAGTAAAACTCTGTGGATTGTGGCGCATAGAGCTTCCAGGCAACTTTCTTGGCTTCGCTGAAGGTTCGAGGCGCCTGGGCGTTGGCAGTAATGGCAAAAAACAGACAAAACAACGCAGTAAAGCGAACACTCATTGAATCAATCTTCCTTCGGCACAACCCAGAAAATCTGCACACCACCGTCGTCCCGATAAGCGAGGGTCACGTTGTCGTTCTCCGCAATTTCTTCCAGCAAGCGCGCCCATTCATCTTCGGGCTCTTCGGGTAAACGGAAGATCAAGGCTGCCTTGGCTTTCTGGGCATTGGTCGAGTTGATGATTTTTTGCACACGAACGGCCAAGCGTGCGTAAGCGTCAGGCGGGGTTGTGGTTGCGGAAGAGGACTTTGCCACGGAGCATTCCTTAGTTTGCTGTATGTGTATACAGTATTTAACTATAAGGAATTTCGCAACTGCTTAAAACTCAGGACTTGCGCGGGGAGTTGTGGCGGGGAAGTTTCAAGGGAAGATAGAGGCGAGTAAACCCGCCTCCACAGTGTTATCAGAAATCAATATTCCCAGAACATCCGTTGCAGCTCTTTGCTGTCTTGGGTCTTGGTCAGCGCAACCATCGCCAGGATCCGCGCTTTCTGCGGGTTCAGGTCATGGGCAACCACCCAGTCGTACTTGTCGTCAGGCTGTTCGGCGTTACGCAGCACGAAACCGCCGGCGTTCACGTGGGACGAGCGAATGATCTGCACCCCTTGTTTGCGCAGTTTCTGCAGGGCAGGGACGACCTTGGAAGACACCGAACCATTGCCAGTGCCGGCATGGATGATGGCTTTGGCGCCAGCCTGAGCCAGGGCCTTGACGGCGGTGTCGCTCACATTGCCGTAGCCATAAGCGATTTCAACGTCCGGCAGGCTTTTGATGGTTTTGATATCGAATTCAGAATCCAGGGTGTGGCGCTTGGCCGGCAGGCGGAACCAGTAGGATTTGCCTTCAACCACCATGCCCAATGGGCCCCATGGGCTCTTGAACGCTTCGGTCTTGATATTGATCATCTTGCTGACGTCACGACCCGACTGGATCTCATCGTTCATGGTGACCAGCACGCCCTTGCCGCGTGCATCTTTGCTGCCAGCGACGGCGACGGCGTTGTACAGGTTGAGCATGCCGTCCGCCGACATGGCGGTGCCCGGACGCATCGAGCCCACCACAACGATTGGCTTGTCGGTTTTTTCCACCAGGTTAAGGAAGTAGGCGGTTTCTTCGAGGGTGTCGGTACCGTGCGTAATCACGATGCCGTCGACGTCCTTGCTGTCGGCCAGTTCGGCAACACGGCGACCCAGTTGCAGCAGGTTTTCATTGTTGATGCTTTCGGACGCAATTTGCATCACTTGCTCGCCGCGCACATTGGCAATCTGGCTAAGCTCAGGAACACCAGCGATCAATTGCTCGATGCCGACCTTGGCCGCCTGATAAGTGGCGCTGTTGGCAGCGCTGGCGCCAGCGCCGGCAATAGTGCCGCCGGTGGCAAGGATCACCACATTGGACAGTTTGGTCTTGGTTTCAACTTCCTTTGCCTGAGCGGCAACGGGGAACAGCAGCAGGAGGGCGAGTGCGCCCGGAACAAAAGACTTCAGTGCAGATTTCATTATTTTTCTCTCTGGTTTTTGATGAGTGCGGTCGCAGGTTCATCTAGAACACCCGGGCGGTTCTGAACGCCACGAGGTGCCAGGAAAGAGCAGGATTTGTACCAAGCTGATTGTGTTCGTGCCTATAAATTAAGGTGTTGATTTAAAACACTATTTACAGATATCCCAGAGGACATGAAAAAGCACACGTCCGGCTTTCCGAACGGGGAGGCAGTATCGTGTTCGGTTGTCCGAAAGCCATCAGGGCATATCGACAGGTTGCGTATGACATGAGTCTCACAGGCTGTCGTTTTAGAGAACGGGCGGGCGAGGGCGATGTTTAGTCGCATCCACCGAATGGGGCGCAATGGCAGGTAGCAATGGGCTTGGATGAAAGGCGTTTTTCACCCGTTGACAAATCTCGACAAGGTTCTCATAGTTTGACTAACGCAAACGTTTGCGAGACGGTCTGCCGTGCAAGCGTTGCTCACAATAATCATAAGATCGGAGTGAACCCATGAAGCTGCCATTTGCTGGACGTCTTCTTGCTGTCGCTGTGCTTGCCGCTGCATCCGCTGCTCTGCCCCTTTCCTCTGCTTTTGCCGATGACGCCGCCGCCAAACCCAAGGTCGGCCTGGTGATGAAGTCCCTCGCCAACGAATTCTTCGTGACCATGCAGGACGGCGCCAAGAAGTATCAAAAAGACCACGCCGGTGATTTCGACATGATCACCAACGGGATCAAGAACGAAACCGATACCAGCGCGCAGATCGATATCGTCAACCAGATGATCCTCGCCAAAGTAAACGCCATCGTGATTGCTCCGGCTGATTCCAAGGCGTTGGTCACCGTGTTGAAGAAAGCTTCCGATGCGGGCATCAAGGTCGTCAACATCGACAACCGCCTTGATCCGGATGTATTGAAAAGCAAAAACCTCGATATTCCGTTCGTAGGCCCGGATAACCGTAAAGGCTCCAAGCTGGTCGGTGACTACCTGGCCAAGCAACTGGCCGCGGGTGACAAGGTCGGCATCATCGAAGGTGTCCCGACCACCACCAACGCGCAGCAGCGCACCGCAGGCTACAAGGACGCGATGGACGCGGCCGGCATGAAGATCGTCTCCACTCAGTCGGGCAACTGGGAAATCGACCAGGGTCAGAAAGTCGCCTCCGCCATGTTGAGCGAATACCCGGACCTCAAGGCACTGTTGGCGGGTAACGACAACATGGCCTTGGGCGCTGTCTCTGCCGTGCGCGCTGCGGGCAAAGCCGGCAAAGTGCTGGTCGTAGGCTACGACAACATCGAAGCCATCAAACCAATGCTGCAAGATGGCCGTGTGCTTGCGACCGCTGACCAGGCTGCCGCCCAGCAAGCCGTGTTCGGTATCCAGAACGCGCTCAAGCTGGTCAAGGGTGAGAAAGTCGATGCCAAAGACGGTGTGATCGAAACCCCGGTCGAACTCGTCCTCAAGAAGTAATCCTGGCAGCACCCAACAGCGCCCGCTCGTCCTGAGTGGGCGCCTGGAGATTTTCCTATGTCATCTTCCGCCCCGAACGCTGTCCTCTCGGTCAGCGGTATCGGCAAGACCTATGCCCAACCGGTTCTGTCCGACATCACCCTGACGCTCAATCGTGGGGAAGTGCTGGCGCTGACCGGTGAAAACGGCGCAGGTAAAAGTACGCTGTCGAAAATCATCGGCGGGCTGGTCACGCCGACCACCGGGCATATGCAGTTCAATGGTCAGGACTACCGTCCCGGCAGCCGCACCCAGGCTGAAGAGCTGGGCGTGCGCATGGTCATGCAGGAGCTCAACCTGCTGCCCACACTGACCGTGGCCGAAAATCTGTTCCTGGATAACCTGCCCAGCAAGTGTGGATGGATCAGCCGCAAACAGCTGCGCAAAGCCGCGATCGAAGCCATGGCTCAGGTCGGCCTGGATGCGATCGACCCGGATACCCTGGTTGGCACCTTGGGCATTGGCCATCAGCAGATGGTCGAAATCGCCCGCAACCTGATCGGCGACTGCCACGTACTGATCCTCGATGAACCCACGGCGATGCTGACCGCGCGTGAAGTCGAAATGCTCTTTGAACAAATCACCCGCCTGCAGGCTCGGGGCGTGGCGATCATTTATATTTCACACCGGCTCGAAGAGCTGGCCCGTGTTGCCCAGCGTATTGCGGTATTGCGCGACGGCAAACTGGTCTGCGTCGAGCCGATGGCCAACTACAACAGTGAGCAACTGGTCACCCTGATGGTCGGGCGCGAGCTGGGTGAACAGATCGACCTGGGCCCGCGCACTATCGGCGGCCCCGCCTTGACCGTGAAAGGGCTGACCCGCTCGGACAAGGTGCGTGATGTGTCCTTTGAAGTACGCGCCGGGGAGATCTATGGCATCTCCGGCCTGATCGGCGCCGGCCGCACCGAGCTGCTGCGCCTGATCTTCGGCGCGGACCTGGCGGACAGCGGCACTGTCGCCTTGGGGTCGCCGGCTCAGGTGGTGAGCATTCGTTCCCCGGTGGATGCGGTGGGCCATGGCATTGCCCTGATCACCGAAGACCGCAAGGGCGAAGGCCTGCTGTTGACCCAGTCGATCAGCGCCAACATTGCTTTGGGCAACATGCCGGAAATTTCCGGCGGCGGCGTGGTGAACAGCCGCGACGAAACCGCCTTGGCCAAGCGCCAGATCGACGCCATGCGCATCCGCAGCTCCAGTCCTGCGCAGTTGGTGTCTGAGCTGTCGGGCGGTAACCAGCAGAAAGTCGTGATCGGCCGTTGGCTGGAGCGCGATTGCGCGGTGATGCTGTTCGATGAGCCGACCCGAGGCATCGACGTCGGCGCCAAGTTCGACATTTATGCCTTGCTCGGCGAATTGACGCGCCAGGGCAAAGCGCTGGTGGTGGTGTCCAGCGACCTGCGTGAGCTGATGCTGATCTGTGACCGCATCGGTGTGCTGTCCGCCGGGCGCCTGATCGAAACCTTCGAGCGCGACAGCTGGACCCAGGACGAATTGCTCGCCGCCGCTTTTGCCGGCTACCAAAAACGTGACGCGCTGCTCAACGACGCAGCGCTTAGGGATACCCCATGAAAACCACAACTTCCCCGGGTAAAACCGGCGGCAACTTTTACGGCCTGGGCACTTACCTGGGGCTGGCTGGCGCCTTGCTGGCGATGATTGCGCTGTTCTCAGTGTTGAGCGATCACTTCCTGTCCTATGACACCTTCAGCACCCTGGCCAACCAGATACCGGACTTGATGGTGTTGGCGGTGGGCATGACGTTCATCCTGATTATCGGCGGCATCGATCTGTCGGTTGGCTCGGTGCTCGCATTGGCCGCGTCGGCGGTCAGTGTGGCGATTCTCGGCTGGGGCTGGAGCGTGCTGCCGGCAGCGCTGCTGGGCATGGGCTGTGCGGCAGTGGCAGGCACCATCACCGGCTCGATTACTGTGGCCTGGCGAATCCCCTCGTTTATTGTGTCCCTCGGCGTGCTGGAGATGGCGCGCGGCGTGGCGTACCAAATGACCGGCTCGCGCACCGCCTATATTGGTGATTCGTTTGCCTGGCTGTCGAACCCGATTGCCTTCGGAATTTCGCCGTCGTTCATCATTGCCTTGCTGGTGATCATTGCCGCTCAGTTGGTGTTGACGCGCACGGTGTTTGGTCGCTACCTGATCGGTATCGGCACCAACGAAGAGGCCGTGCGCCTGGCCGGGATCAATCCCAAGCCGTACAAAATCCTGGTGTTCAGCCTGATGGGGCTGTTGGCCGGTGTGGCGGCACTGTTCCAGATTTCGCGCCTGGAAGCGGCGGACCCGAATGCCGGCTCCGGCCTGGAGCTGCAGGTGATCGCCGCTGTGGTGATCGGCGGCACCAGCTTGATGGGCGGACGCGGTTCGGTTATCAGCACCTTTTTCGGCGTGTTGATCATTTCGGTACTGGCCGCTGGCCTGGCGCAGATCGGTGCTACGGAGCCCACCAAACGCATCATCACCGGTGCTGTGATCGTGATTGCCGTGGTCCTCGACACTTATCGCAGCCAGCGCGCCAGCCGGCGAGTCTGAACCATGGCGACGATCAAGGATGTGGCAGCGCTTGCGGGTATTTCCTACACCACCGTGTCCCATGTGGTGAACAAGACGCGGCCGGTGAGTGAGCCTGTGCGGATCAAGGTCGAAGCGGCAATCAAGCAGCTCGATTATGTGCCCAGTGCGGTCGCGCGATCGCTCAAGGCCAAGACCACCGCCACCATCGGCCTGTTGGTGCCGAACAGCCTCAACCCGTATTTTGCCGAGTTGGCCCGCGGGATCGAGGATTACTGCGAGCGTAATGGCTATTGCGTGATCCTCTGCAACTCCGATGACAACGCTGAAAAACAGCGCAGCTACTTGCGCGTGTTGCTCGAAAAGCGCATCGACGGCTTGATCGTGACCTCGGTAGGGGGCGACGACAGTGGCCTTGCCGCTGGCTTGAGCGCAGTGCGCACGCCCATGGTGATCGTCGACCGTGCGCTGGATGGCATCGATGTCGATCTGGTGCGCATCGACCACGAGGAGGGCGCCTACCTGGCGACCCGGCACTTGCTTGAACTCGGTCACCGCGACATCGCCTGCATTGGTGGCCCCGGCCACACCCGCGTGGCGCAAATGCGTCTGGCGGGGTATCACCGGGCGCTGCGTGAGGCGGGTGTGCAAGTAGCGGCCAATCGCACTCAAGAGAGCGACTTCACCAGCATCGGCGGGTATGCCGCAGCCGTGCAGTTGCTGTCGGACAATCCGCCGAGCGCGATCTTTGCCAGTAACGATATGATCGGTTTCGGCGTGTTGCGCGCTGCGGCAGAGCGCAATATTCGCGTGCCCGGCGAATTGTCGGTGATTGGTTTCGATGATATTCAAATGGGCCGTTACGTGTACCCGGCGCTGACTACGGTCGGGCAGTCGATCGTGCAACTGGGCGAAACGGCGGCCGAGCTTTTGCTGCGAAGAATTGCAACCCCCAACTGCCGATCGTTCAACGTATCGTGACGCCGAGTATTGTTTTGCGTGAGTCGACGGCGCCGGTCGCCGGTGTGTTCGCCCAATACCGCTGAACCGAATTGATGAGTACTGATGTATGCCAGCAAAAGTAGTGGTAATAGGCAGCTTGAACATGGACCTGGTCACCCGCGCCAGTCGGTTGCCGCGTGCCGGTGAAACCCTGATCGGCCAAACGTTCTCTACCGTCCCCGGCGGCAAGGGCGCCAACCAGGCAGTGGCTGCTGCGCGTCTGGGCGCTGATGTGGCGATGGTCGGCTGTGTCGGCACTGATGCCTACGGCGCCCAATTGCGTGATGCGCTGGTGGTGGAGGACATTGATTGTCAGGCCGTGAGCACGGTAGACGGCTCCAGCGGCGTGGCGTTGATTGTGGTGGATGACAGCAGCCAGAACGCAATTGTGATCGTGGCCGGCGGCAACGGTGCGCTGACGCCAGCCTCGTTGCAACGGGCTGACGCAGTGTTGCAGGCCGCCGATGTCATCGTCTGCCAGCTGGAATCGCCGATGGACACGGTAGGCCAGGCCCTCAAGCGCGGACGTGAACTGGGCAAGACGGTGATCCTCAATCCGGCACCCGCCAGCGGCCCTTTGCCGGCCGAATGGTATGCCTCGATTGACTACCTGATTCCCAATGAAAGTGAAGCCGCCGCCTTGAGCGGCGTGACGCTCGACTCTCTCGACAGTGCCAAGGTCGCTGCGACGCAGTTGATCAAGGCAGGCGCGGGCAAGGTCATCATTACCCTCGGTGCCCAGGGCGCATTGTTTGCCGATGGCCAAGGCTTTGAGCATCTGGTGGCGCCCAAGGTCAAGGCGGTGGACACCACGGCGGCGGGCGACACCTTTGTCGGCGGGTTTGCCGCCGCGCTCGCCAATGGCAAGAGCGAAGCCGAGGCCATCCGCTTTGGTCAGGTGGCCGCAGCGCTATCTGTGACTCGCGCCGGTGCGCAACCCTCTATTCCCACGCTGCACGACGTTCAAGGTTTTGTGCCCTTATGAAAAAGACACCGCTGCTCAATATTGCCCTGTCGCGTGTCATTGCGTCTCTCGGTCACGGTGACGTCCTGGTGATCGGCGATGCCGGCTTGCCCGTGCCGCCGGGTGTCGAGCTGATCGACCTGGCGCTGACCCAAGGTATTCCTGACTTCATCAGCACCCTGCGCATTGTGCTCAGCGAGATGCAGGTGGAAAGCCACGTGCTGGCCGAAGAAATCCTGCTCAAGCAACCGCCTGCACTCACTGCGCTCAACACCCTGACCGAGCAGGCAGCCCTGGGCGAGCGACGCCTGGTCAGCCACGAAGAATTCAAGCAACTGAGCCGCAAGGCTCGCGCCGTCGTGCGCACCGGCGAGTGCCAGCCTTATTGCAATATCGCGCTGGTGTCCGGCGTAACTTTCTAGAGATTTCCTACGACAAGGAGTGTTTCATGCAACGTGGTCTTCCATCCCTGAAAAACCTGTTTCGGAGTGTCCTGCTTTTGTCCGCGCTCACAGCAGCCAGCGCCCACGCGGCGGAAAAAATCGACCTGATCATCGACACCGACCCGGGTGCTGACGATGTAGTGGCCTTGCTGTTTGCAATGGCCTCTCCACAGGAATTGAATATTCGTGCGCTGACCACCGTCGCCGGTAACGTGCGCCTCGACAAAACCTCCCGCAATGCGCGCCTGGCCCGCGAATGGGCGGGGCGTGAGGATATTCCAGTGTACGCAGGGGCGCCAAAACCGATGCTGCGCACGCCGATCTACGCCGAGAATATTCACGGTAAAGAGGGTATTTCGGGCGTTACCGTGCACGAGCCGAAAAAAGGCCTGGCCGAAGGCAATGCCGTTGATTACCTGATCAAAACCCTGAGCACCGCCAAGCCCCACAGCATCACTATCGCCATGCTCGGCCCACAGACCAACCTGGCGCTGGCGTTGACCCAGGCTCCGGAAATCACCCAAGGCATCAAGGAAGTGGTGGTGATGGGCGGTGCGCACTTCAACGGCGGCAATATCACGCCAGTGGCCGAATTCAACTTGTTTGCCGACCCTATCGCGGCTGAGGTCGTGCTCAAAAGCGGCGTCAAGTTGACTTACCTGCCACTGGACGTCACCCACAAGGTGTTGACCAGTGAGGCGCGCCTCAAGCAAATCGCCGATATCAACAACAACGCGAGCAAAGTCGTCGGCGATATTCTGAATGAATACGTCAAAGGCGACATGGAGCACTACGGCATTCCAGGCGGCCCGGTTCACGATGCCACCGTTATTGCCTACCTGCTCAAACCTGAGCTGTTCAGCGGCCGTGAAGTCAATGTGGTGGTGGACAGCCGTGAAGGCCCGACCTTCGGCCAGACCATTGTCGATTGGTACGATGGCCTGAAGCAGCCGAAGAATGCCTTCTGGGTCGAGAACGGCGATGCTCAGGGCTTCTTCGATCTGCTGACCGAGCGTCTGGCGCGTCTGAAGTAATGTGTGTGCCGGTCGGCGTTCGTCGGCCGGTTCTTATTCGCGCTCGGGGTTGTGTGCGCCCATGTGATCGGCCGGGTATTTTTCGAATACCTGGCCGATGAAGGCCTGTGCAGCCTGAGTGCCGAGTTCCTTGACCAGCAGGTCGATTCCGATGATTGCCAACTCCTCCGGGCTTCCGGGGCTGTAGGAGCTTTGTCCTTGGGGCCACTTGGCTTTGATGTCGGCTTGGAGGGTAACAGTGGTCATGGGTGTCTCGCGGGGTTGAAAGTACTGGGCAGTGCGCTAAAACGCGGCTTTTACCGGCGCAGTTAACCATTTTTGGGTAGCGTTTGGCACTGCTACTTAGGCATGAGGCATGTGCTGTGCGACACTGTGGCCCTGTTTAATTGCCGGGGAACGCCAGGTGCAGATCGATTTGAACAACCCCGAGAACCTGACGCTGGAGGCTGTTCGTCAGTTGCTGGCCAGCGCCAGCGATGACCAGCATACCCAGCTGCGGGTGACCAAGGCCGGGATTGCCTACATCTCGTCAGGCGTGGTGGGCGGCACTGATATCGCCGGCTTGCTGTTTCGCCTTGAGACCTGGGCCAAAGGCTCCGGTTATGTCGGTAACGTAGCGGCCAGTGATGAAGTCTGGGTCATGCAGATATTCAACGCGCTCAAGCAGAACTGGCCGAAGCCGCCGTTCGACTACATCGACATCTACTGAATACATTCATATCTGGTGACGATTGACCGAGCGAATGCTCGGCCTGAGTCAGGCAGACTTGCCTGCGGGCGATTCACGTCTTGAAACCAATCCCCCAGATCGCTGTCGCACGATCTCTGTCCATTTTTATCATAGGAGGCTTCATGCCTTGGAAGCTCGCATCATTCGGTACTTTGTTGGCAGCATTCGCGTTGGCGGGTTGCAGCACCCCGGGTACCTCTGAGCCAGCCAAAGACGCCGCCGTGGCCGATGCCGGTCATAGCCGCTGTGAGGCGAAGGCCGCCGAGTTCGCGATCGGCCAGAAAGCCTCGCCCCAGTTGCTGGAGCAGGCGCGTACACGTGCCGGTGCGCAGAACGCACGTATCCTCAAGCCTAATGACATGATCACCCTGGAATACCGCTCCGACCGCCTGAACCTGAACACCGATGACAATCTGGTGATCACGCGAGTCAACTGCGGCTAAGAACCTCGGCACTTTTGTAGCTCCCATAAAAAACCCCGTCACATGGACGGGGTTTTTTTTAGCTCAGCGGAGAATTACTCGCCGCGAACCTGTGCAGCTTGCATACCCTTTTGGCCTTTCTCAGCCACGAAGGAAACGGTTTGGCCTTCTTTCAGGCTTTTGAAACCGTCGCTTTCGATAGCTTTGAAGTGTACGAACAGGTCGTCACCGCCACCTTGAGGAGTGATGAAGCCGAAGCCTTTTTCATCGTTGAACCATTTAACGGTGCCGGTTTGGCGATTAGACATGGTGTATCTCCAAGAAACATATATTTTCAGTAGTGCTGTGCTGCTCAGGCCAACTGGGCACACTTGGCTATCATAGTCGAAATGTTCGACTTGGGAGCCCCCCCAAGGCATTGTTTGCTAATCAATAGCGTTGCATTTGCTGTCTGGGCTGGCTGAAAGCCCCGATTTACGGGGCTTTGGTGCGAAATATCAGCTGTTAAAAAAAGCCGTAAAAGCTGCGTAATTTGTGCGAAATGGCAGTTTTCAGGCTGTTTTTTCAGCGCGACGGCCGTCTGATCAGTGGTCGTTCTGATTATTTCTTCACGACTTTGCAGGACGAAATAGCCGCGACAGCTTTGTTCTTAAGCGCCGGATCTGCGTTCTGGTTGGTCATGAGCTCCTTGATCTCTGCAGTGCTCAATTCGGCGTTGATCTTGTCAGCGCCACATTCGCAATGGTCTTTGGCAGTTTTGGCGTCCACGCTTTGCTGGGCTGCCGAGCTGCAATCTTTGATGAAGTTGTCGCGAGCGCCGGTTGGCCAGTTCGATGGGGCGGCTGCCTGGGCGCCGAGCGACAGGAAGGCCAGGGAAGCAGCGAGAGCGAGGGTCGAGGTGAAACGCATCATGTGGATGCTCCTTTGGGTCGAGGACGAACAGCGATTCTCGGTGTGTTTGAGGCATGGCGTACAGCTCAAGTTCACTTTTGCACCTATAAAGCCTCGAATTTGTCTTTCAGAAAGGCGGCGCCAGCACGATGACCGTTCATCTGTGCTAGCATCCTCGGCCTGGCTATTTCCAGGCGTGCCAAGTTGCCGCCTTGCCATGTTCTTTTTAGCTCACTCCAGTCACTCTGGTTCGATTATCGGTTGGCCGAAAGGCTCCTGCCGCTGTAAGGCAGGCGTTCATCATTGAACGGCCTGGTGTTGGATCTTGTACTGGCTCATCCCAACCCACGTGACCTTTGGTAGGGGTCACCACTAGGAGAGGAGGCGCCATGCCAACTATTACTCTTCCCGACGGCAGTCAACGTTCATTCGATCATTCGGTATCCGTAGCCGAGGTCGCCGCTTCTATCGGTGCAGGCCTGGCCAAGGCCACCGTAGCCGGCAAAGTCGACGGCAAGCTGGTTGACGCCAGCGACCTGATCACCAGCGACGCCAGCCTGCAAATCATCACGCCCAAGGATCAAGAGGGGCTGGAGATCATTCGCCACTCTTGCGCGCACTTGATCGGCCATGCGGTTAAACAGCTGTACCCCACGGCAAAAATGGTGATCGGTCCGGTTATCGATGAAGGCTTCTATTACGATATCGCCTACGAGCGTCCTTTCACTCCGGACGACCTGGCCGCTATCGAAGCGCGCATGCACGCGCTGATCGAAAAAGATTACGACGTAATCAAGAAGGTCACGCCGCGCGCCGAGGTGATCGACGTGTTCACCGCGCGTGGCGAAGACTACAAGCTGCGTCTGGTGGAAGACATGCCGGACGAGCAGGCCATGGGCCTGTACTACCACGAAGAATACGTCGACATGTGCCGTGGCCCGCACGTGCCGAATACGCGCTTCCTCAAGTCGTTCAAGCTGACCAAGCTGTCCGGCGCTTACTGGCGCGGCGATGCAAAGAACGAGCAACTGCAGCGTATCTACGGCACGGCCTGGGCTGACAAAAAGCAGCTGGCGGCCTACATCCAGCGCATTGAAGAAGCCGAAAAACGCGACCACCGCAAGATCGGCAAGCGCCTGAACCTGTTCCACCTTCAGGAAGAAGCGCCTGGGATGGTGTTCTGGCACCCGAACGGTTGGACCCTGTACCAGGTGCTCGAGCAGTACATGCGCAAGGTTCAGCGCGAAAACGGCTACCTGGAGATCAAGACTCCGCAGGTCGTTGACCGCAGCCTCTGGGAAAAATCCGGGCACTGGGCCAACTACGCCGACAACATGTTCACCACTCAGTCGGAAAACCGCGACTACGCCATCAAGCCGATGAACTGCCCATGCCACGTGCAGGTGTTCAACCAGGGCCTGAAAAGCTACCGCGAGTTGCCGATGCGTCTGGCCGAGTTTGGTGCCTGCCACCGTAACGAGCCATCGGGTGCGCTGCACGGCATTATGCGCGTGCGCGGTTTTACTCAGGACGACGCCCACATCTTCTGCACCGAAGAGCAGATGCAGGCTGAATCCGCCGCGTTCATCAAACTGACCATGGACGTTTATCGCGATTTCGGCTTCACCGAAGTCGAAATGAAGCTGTCCACTCGTCCGGAAAAACGCGTCGGCTCCGACGAACTGTGGGATCGCGCCGAAGCTGCACTGGCCGCAGCCCTAGACAGCGCGGGCCTTGCGTACGATCTGCAGCCGGGTGAGGGCGCCTTCTACGGTCCGAAAATCGAGTTCTCGCTGAAAGATTGTCTTGGTCGTGTCTGGCAATGTGGTACTTTGCAGCTCGATTTTAACCTGCCGATCCGTTTGGGAGCCGAATACGTCTCCGAAGACAACAGCCGGAAACACCCGGTTATGTTGCACCGAGCGATCCTTGGTTCGTTCGAACGGTTTGTCGGAATCCTGATCGAGCACTACGAGGGTGCGTTCCCTGCGTGGCTTGCTCCGACCCAGGCAGTGATCATGAATATCACTGATAAACAGGCAGATTTTGCGGCTGAAGTTGAAAAAACTCTCAACGAAAGCGGATTTCGTGCCAAGTCCGACTTGAGAAATGAAAAGATCGGCTTTAAAATCCGCGAGCATACTTTGCTCAAGGTTCCCTATCTTTTGGTTATCGGAGATCGGGAAGTCGAGATGCAGACTGTCGCTGTGCGTACTCGTGAAGGTGCTGACCTGGGCTCGATGCCCGTCGCCCAGTTCGCTGAGTTCCTCGCGCAAGCGGTTTCCCGGCGTGGTCGCCCAGATTCGGAGTAATTATTATTAAGCGTGAAATGAGACAAGATAAACGAGCTGCACCGAAAGCCCCGATCAACGAGAATATCTCGGCACGCGAGGTTCGGTTAATTGGCGCTGACGGCGAGCAGATTGGCATCGTCTCGATTGATGAAGCGCTTCGTATTGCTGAAGAGTCCAAATTGGACCTGGTGGAAATCTCCGCCGATGCAATCCCACCCGTTTGCCGGGTGATGGACTACGGCAAGTCGATCTTCGAGAAGAAGAAGCAGGTTGCCGCAGCGAAGAAGAACCAGAAGCAGATTCAAGTAAAAGAAATCAAGTTTCGTCCAGGGACGGAGGAAGGGGATTACCAGGTAAAACTGCGCAACCTGGTACGTTTCCTGAGTGATGGGGACAGGGCCAAGGTATCCTTGCGATTCCGCGGCCGTGAGATGGCCCACCAGGAGCTGGGGATGGAACTCCTCAAGCGGGTTGAAGCTGACCTGCTGGAGTACGGTTCCGTCGAGCAGCATCCTAAGATGGAAGGACGCCAGCTGATTATGGTCATCGCCCCGAAAAAGAAGAAGTAATCAACAGGGCACGGCAGGCCTTCTGATTATGTTTATCAACTGAATGCGGAGTATCCGAACATGCCAAAGATGAAGACTAAAAGTGGTGCTGCTAAGCGGTTTCTGAAAACTGCTAACGGTATCAAGCACAAGCACGCTTTCAAGAGCCACATCCTGACCAAAATGTCGACCAAGCGTAAGCGTCAACTGCGCGGTAGCAGCTTGCTGCATCCGTCTGACGTGGCAAAAGTCGAGCGCATGCTGCGCCTTCGTTAATTTTTGGATCAAGACTAGAGGAAGTAACTCATGGCTCGTGTAAAGCGTGGCGTCATTGCCCGTAAACGTCACAAAAAAATTCTGAAACTCGCTAAAGGCTACTACGGCGCACGCTCACGCGTATTCCGTGTTGCCAAGCAAGCGGTAATCAAGGCAGGCCAATACGCCTACCGTGACCGTCGTCAGAAAAAACGTCAGTTCCGCGCTCTGTGGATCGCTCGTATCAATGCTGGTGCTCGTGTTAACGGTCTGTCCTACAGCCGTTTCATCGCTGGCCTGAAAAAAGCGTCCATCGAAATCGACCGTAAGGTTCTGGCTGAACTGGCCGTGAACGATAAAGCGGTGTTTGCTGCGATTGTCGAGAAAGCTAAAGCCACCTTGGCTTAAGTACCCCCGACAGTCACCCTGGGCTGCTCCTGCAGCTCAAGGTGGTAAACGTCATAAATAGGGGAAGAGCCTTCAAGCTCTTCCCCTATTTTGTATCTGGAGTCTGTACATGGAAAACCTGGACGCGCTCGTCGCTCAAGCCCTTGAGGCTGTGCAAAGCGCTGAAGATGTAAATGCCCTGGAGCAAATCCGGGTTCACTACCTTGGCAAGAAAGGTGAATTGACTCAGGTGATGAAGACCCTGGGGAATTTGCCGGCTGAAGAGCGTCCGCAAGTCGGTGCGCTGATCAACGTTGCCAAGGAGCGTGTCACAGAGGTTCTCAATGCGCGCAAGGCGTCGCTCGAGGAGGCCGATCTTGCGGCCAAACTCGCCGCCGAGTCCATTGACGTGACCCTGCCTGGCCGTGGCCAGGCCTCGGGCGGTCTGCATCCGATCACCCGGACTCTGGAGCGTATCGAGCAGTTCTTTACCCACATCGGCTACGGCATTGCCGAAGGCCCTGAGGTCGAAGACGACTATCACAACTTCGAGGCGCTCAACATCCCAGGCCATCACCCGGCCCGGTCGATGCACGACACCTTCTATTTCAACGCGAACATGCTGTTGCGCACCCATACCTCGCCGGTACAGGTCCGCACCATGGAAGCGACCAAGCCGCCGATCCGCATCGTCTGCCCAGGCCGTGTGTACCGTAGCGACTCGGATATCACCCACTCGCCGATGTTCCACCAGGTCGAAGGCCTGCTGGTTGATCGCGACATCAATTTCGCCGATCTCAAAGGCACCATCGAAGAATTCCTGCGGGTGTTCTTCGAAAAAGAGCTGGCGGTGCGATTCCGTCCTTCGTTCTTCCCGTTCACCGAGCCGTCCGCTGAAGTCGACATGGAATGCGTGATGTGCAGCGGCAAAGGCTGCCGCGTCTGCAAACAGACCGGTTGGCTGGAAGTGATGGGCTGCGGCATGGTTCACCCTAACGTGCTGCGCATGTCCGGGATCGACCCGGAAGAGTTCTCGGGCTTTGCCTTCGGCATGGGCGTTGAGCGCCTGGCCATGCTGCGTTACGGCGTGAACGACTTGCGTCTGTTCTTCGACAACGACTTGCGGTTCCTCGCGCAATTTCGCTAGTCGTAACGAATCTTTAGGAGAGCAGGATGAAATTCAGTGAACAATGGCTGCGTGGCTGGGTAAGCCCGCAGGTAGATCGCGACGAGCTGGTTGCTCGTCTGTCGATGGCCGGTCTTGAGGTCGATAGCGTCACGCCGGCCGCCGGTGTTTTCAGCGGCGTCGTGGTGGGCGAGGTGCTGAGCACCGAGCAGCACCCGGATGCCGACAAATTGCGTGTGTGCCAGGTCAGTGACGGCGCGCAGACGTTTCAGGTCGTGTGCGGAGCGCCTAACGTGCGCCCGGGCCTGAAGATTCCGTTTGCCATGATCGGCGCCGAACTGCCGGGTGACTTCAAGATCAAGAAAGCCAAGCTGCGTGGCGTTGAATCCAACGGCATGCTGTGCTCCCAGGCTGAACTGCAAGTGGGCGAAGGCAACGACGGCCTGATGGAACTGCCGGCCGACGCGCCAGTGGGCCAGGACATCCGCGTTTACCTGGAACTCGAAGACGCCAGCATCGAGGTCGACCTGACCCCGAACCGTGGCGACTGCCTGTCCCTGGCCGGTCTGGCACGTGAAGTGGGTGCGTTGTATAACGTCCCGGTTACTCGTCCAGTGGTTGCCGCCGTGCCCGCTGTGCACGATGAAGTGCGCCCGATCGAGGTCTTGGCTCCCAACGCTTGCCCGCGTTACCTGGGCCGTGTGATCCGCAACGTCGACCTGTCCAAGCCAACCCCGCTGTGGATGGTTGAGCGCCTGCGCCGCGCCGACGTGCGCAGCATCGACGCTGCCGTCGACATCACCAACTACGTGATGCTGGAGCTGGGACAACCGTTGCACGCGTTCGATCTCGCCGAAATCAACGGCGGCATTCGCGTCCGCATGGCCGAAGAAGGCGAGAAACTGGTCTTGCTCGACGGCCAGGAAGTGGCCCTGCGCGCCGATACCCTGGTGATCGCCGATCATTCCCGCGCCCTGGCCATTGCCGGCGTTATGGGTGGCGAGCACAGCGGCGTGTTCGCGACCACGCGTGATATTTTCCTTGAAAGTGCGTTCTTTGATCAGATCGCCATCGCTGGCAAAGCCCGTTCCTACGGCCTGCACACCGATGCCTCGCACCGCTATGAGCGTGGTGTGGACTGGAAGCTGGCCCGTGAAGCCATGGAGCGCGCCACTGGCCTGCTGCTGGAAATCACCGGCGGCGAAGCTGGCCCGATCACTGAAACCGTGAGCGAGCAGCACCTGCCATCCGTTGCACCGATCACCTTGCGCGCCAAGAGCGTCGAGCAAATGCTCGGCCTGGTAATCGAGCCGGCTCAGATCGAGCAACTGCTGTCGGCCCTCGGCCTGAGCATTTCCGCGGGCGCGGAAGGGCAGTGGCACGTCGAAGTACCAAGCCATCGCTTCGATATCAGCCTGGAAGTCGACCTGATCGAAGAACTGGCCCGCCTGTATGGCTACAACCGCCTGCCGGTTCGCTATCCGCAAGCACGCCTGGCGCCGCAGCCTAAAGCTGAGGCCCGTGCGCACCTGCCGGAGTTGCGTCGCCTGCTGGTCGCTCGTGGCTACCAGGAAGCGGTGACCTACAGCTTCATCGATCCTAAACAGTTCGAGCTGTTCAACCCGGGCGTCGAGCCACTGCTGTTGGCTAACCCGATCTCGAACGACATGGCGGCCATGCGTTCGTCGTTGTGGCCGGGCCTGGTAAAGGCACTGTCCCACAACCTTAATCGTCAGCAAGACCGCGTGCGCATGTTCGAAAGCGGTCTGCGTTTTGTCGGCCAACTCGACGGCCTGAAACAAGAACCGATGCTGGCTGGCGTGGTGTGCGGCAGCCGCCTGCCTGAGGGCTGGGCCCAAGGCCGCGACGCCGTGGACTTCTTCGACGTCAAGGCTGACGTGGAAGCGGTATTGGGCTTTGCCGGCGCGCTTGACGATTTCACGTTCGTGCCGGGAAGCCACCCAGCGTTGCACCCAGGCCAGACTGCGCGTATCGAACGCGAAGGGCGCCTGGTGGGCTACGTAGGTGCCATCCACCCGGAGTTGTCGAAAACCCTCGGCCTGGACCGTCCGGTATTCGTTTTTGAGCTAGTCTTGGCGGAAGTTGCGTCGGGCAAGATGCCTAAATTCAGCGAGTTGTCGCGCTTCCCTGAAGTGCGTCGTGACCTGGCCCTGATCGCCGATCGCGAAGTCGCCGCCACTGCCGTTCTGGATGTAATCCGTGAAAATGCAGGGGAATGGCTGACAGACCTCAGGCTATTTGACGTCTATCAGGGTAAAGGCATTGATCCGCATAGAAAAAGCCTTGCAGTTGGCTTGACCTGGCAGCATCCATCGCGCACTCTTAATGACGATGAGGTGAATACCACGACACAAAATATCCTCACCTCGCTTGAACAAAGGTTGAACGCCACGTTAAGGAAGTGACGTATGGGGGCTTTGACGAAAGCTGAGATGGCGGAACGTCTGTACGAAGAGCTGGGTCTGAACAAACGCGAAGCCAAGGAATTGGTCGAGCTGTTTTTTGAAGAAATCAGGCACGCTCTGGAAGACAACGAACAGGTCAAATTGTCCGGTTTCGGCAATTTTGACCTGCGGGACAAACGCCAGCGGCCTGGCCGCAATCCAAAAACGGGAGAAGAAATCCCGATCACGGCTCGCCGTGTGGTCACCTTTCGTCCAGGGCAGAAGTTGAAGGCCCGAGTTGAGGCTTATGCTGGAACCAAGTCATAACGACGAACTACCCGTCATCCCAGGCAAACGCTACTTCACCATTGGTGAAGTCAGCGAGCTTTGTGCGGTCAAGCCGCACGTGCTGCGCTATTGGGAGCAGGAGTTTCCTCAACTCAACCCCGTCAAACGCACCGGGAACCGTCGGTATTATCAGCGCCAGGATGTGCTGATGATCCGACAGATCCGCGCGTTGCTGTACGATCAGGGGTTCACCATCAGTGGCGCGCGCCAGCGCATGTCCGGTGATGAAGCCAAAGACGACACCACCCAATACAAGCAACTGATCCGCCAGATGATCTCCGAACTCGAAGATGTGCTGGTGGTTTTGAAGAAATAACGTCGGCTTTTAAAATACTTCCACATTTCAAAAGCTTGCGGTATATTCCGGATCGCTTCGTAGCGAAGCGAACCCAGTAACACGCCTAGTCGGGGCGTAGCGCAGTCCGGTAGCGCACTAGCATGGGGTGCTAGGGGTCGAGTGTTCGAATCACTCCGTCCCGACCATATTTTTCAATGACTTAGCCGAACTCTAACCAGTTCGGCTTTTTCATGCGTAGGGACTTTTGCGGGGGATCAGCCCGATTTCCTTCTCAAGATAGTCAGCGCTGGCCCCCTAGAGTCAGTTGCCGACACTTTGTTCGCAGCCTCAATCAGGTGCTGCAGCTCCGGGTAGAATAGTGGCTCGTAATGCTGCCGTTCTTGTTCCCCAACAATGCTTTCCGATCTTCCTCTGTCACACCTGCTGCACGTAGCCTTCTGCCAAAGGTGTGCTTCAGATCGTGAATCCGAAATGACCTGAACCCTGGATGCGCCGGCGACTGGTTGGCTACCTCCCACTTGTCCGCCGCGCGCTTCCTGGCCTTCCTCCAGGCGGAGTCGTTCATTCTGTCCATGGTAGTGGCCCCATATTGATCTGGCTGTCCGTAGGGGAACACCAAGTCTTTATGCAGGCCGCGCTGCTTGTCGATGATATTCATCGCCACTCTATTCAAGATCACCAGGCGTTCATCGCCGTTCTTTACCCAGCTTTATCACTTCGCCCACCGAATCCGGCAGGTATCAAAAACACGCTGGTGTTCAGATCCGGCACCCGTATTTCCCACTCCCATCGTAACTTGCACACTTCCTGTTCCCGGCACCCCGTGTTCACCTTATAGAGGGCCATCCTCAACAGGTGATCCGGCAGTTCAGGGAACAGAATCGTCTGCTCTTCCCAGGACATCGGGTAGGGTTTCCGGGCAGACCTCTTTTCCTCAAGCATCGATATCATCGGTACGCTCTCCAGCCACGGCCGCTTTTCAGCATCGCGCCATTTGCGGTGGCATAGGTTCAAAATCCTGACGACGCGCTGCAGTAGGGCGCATGGAAGGGAAGATCGAATCCCTCACAAGCCAGGTCGCGCAGGTCATGGCAACGGTCATCTCGCAGAGCGAAGAGATCGCCCGACTGCGAATCAAGCTGGGAGGCATCAACTGATGGACAGATGCGCAATCAACTTCATCGCCCGCCATTGGTGGCGGCGCGCCGAAGTATGGGTCATTGCGATCCTGCTGGTGTTCGGCGGGCTGACACTTGGCTACCAAGCCGGCGTGTGGTCCGCCAGTAGCGAGCAGACCAAACAGCTTGCCGAGGTTCGCGCCGCTTACGACGTCGCCCTGGGCAAGCGCGACCTGCGACTGACTACCCTGGCCGAGAAGACCCAGGACGCTGCAGTGAAGGTGCAAGACGCTTCACGCTCCGCAGTCCAGGTGGCTGATACCGCTAGCAAGGCGGCCGAGAAGGTCAGCGAAGCGGTAGAGCGGCAGGCGCCGTAATCCGCGCCACGTTTTCGAATGCGCCAAATCGTGGCGCGCAATCATGAGGAATCCCCCATGGATAACCAGCACAAGAAAATCACCGGCTACCGCGACCTGAGTCAGTCCGAGATCGACGGCATGAACTCGATCAAAGCTCTGGAAGCCGACGCCGGCGAGCTGTTCAAGCAGATCGGCCAGATTGAAGGCGTTGACCCGCGACTGTTAGCGTTGGCAAAGTCCAATCTGCAGCAGGGTTTCATGTGGTTTGTGCGCTCGATCGCGAAACCTGCCGATCCGTTCAGCTGAAGAGCAATGTAACCCGCCTGCGCCACGCGCTGCCGATGAGCCAGGACATCACAAGGCACTGACCGACCTGGATGTGGCCATCGCCAAGGCGGTCGACGCTGCTCGGGTCGCCGGAATCCCTCAAGGGCTGATCGTCGCGGAGCTGCATGGGCACGCACACGTACAAACCCACATCATGGTGAGTTGAATAGCCGTTAAGGAGCTGGGGTGAGATCAGGCAGTTAACGTTTTATCCCCATGCAAGCATCCAATGAGTCTTTGCTCCGTTCCAGCGCCGCCAGTGTCTCTTTGCGCTGCTCTCCTCGAGTCGAGAATACATCCAGTGCCGATATAGCGAGTTTGCTCTCCAGTCTTGAAATATCTTGCCTGTAGGGTTCGCAGCGTTTATCAGATGCCGTGAGTGCTTTGTAGGTTTCAGCTTCTGCCTTAGAGTTCAAAGCGCCCCGATTGATGGAGGCGAGTTGTTTATCGAACTCTTCGAGACGAACCTCTTTCGTGGCGAGATCGATTCGGCTTTGGAGCAGTGAATCGTTGAGCTGCTTGTTTTCGAGGTGAGCTGACTCAAGGTCCTTTCTCACCTCCGCCAACGTGTCAGTCAGGTGTTTGACGTCGCTTCTAAGTTGACTTCGTTCATCTACGACATTGATCGCAAAAATTAACAGCACTGTGAAGCTTGCAAACCACGTCCCGTCCTTTAGCAAGCTAAGAAGTTTGAATCTTGGGGGCTTAGGTTCTTGATGGCTCAGGTCTTTCATTTCATTAAGCTCTAGGTCGTTCGTTACGCACGAGAACCTACCATCTCAAAGACGTTATGGGGGAGTCGTGAAAAGGCCGATGCCTGCTGCTTCGTTGCTCGATCCCTTAGATTTTGTCTTCTCACAATATTCGCCTGACCCCAGCTCCAGAGGTGTGGGACTGGCTCCAAGCCGAGATCCTTGCCGACACCGGTAGCATTCACAACGAAGACCATGCCCACCTATTGGATGCAGACATCCGGGTGATGTGGGCGTCATCGAGCTTCGAGAAGCAGGGCAGAACAGTTCTTGGCCAGGCCGAACAAGTAGCGTTCCGCGCCGGCGGTTGGCAGAAAGCCCGGATGGAGCAACAGATGCGTGATTGGTTCGCCGAGCAGGCCGGCCTGCACAAGGATGATTTGGCCGCAATAGCTAAAGCCGCCAGCGCGCAAGCCCGCGCAGAACAGAACAAGCGCCTGGCCATCGAGCAGGATCTCGCGGCCCAGGACCAACAACACACCCGAGAACTATCCGATGCTCAACGCAACCAGGCCCTTTTGCGCGATCGCCTTGCCACTGCTGATGTGCGGCTGTCAGTCCTCCTTGCCGACGACCCAGCCAGTGGCTGCAACGTGCCTACCGCCGCCGGCACCGTCGGCGTGGTTCAGGCAGCCCGTCGAGCCCAACTTGACCCAGCGCATGTTCAAAGAATTATCGGCATCACCGACGCCGGCGACCAAGGATTGATCGCGCTGCGGGCCTGTCAGGGTTATGTGAAAAGCATTTTAACTTCGCACTGGAGGAGTTATTAAGTTATGGATAAGCAGTCCTTTTTGGCGCTTTTGTCTTGCTCATCGCTGCCGTCGATTTTGTGACCAGCGCATTGGGGTAGGGGTTTTCCTAACCGCTGTTTCAACATTCCTACACTTAAATAGAGGTTGTCGGATGGTTGCGATGATGTCAATGAGCCATTGTTTTGCTAGAAGCTCGATCACCGGTCCACCAGCGGCTACAGGTTATGAGTGGGAGACAAGCAGTGATCGAGCGGACTCCAACCATTCTGCAGCTTTGGCTCCGCTTCCCGTGAGGGGTGGCAGCCTGCTATGGGGGCTTTCCGTTGACTAAACGTGATGCCCAGACTCATGTCTTAAGGCGCACTCCAGTAAATTTGATGCCTGTTGAGAGCGCCACTCAAGCTAGGGCACTAGCAGTCGATAAAGAGTGATGTCGATACGACATCATTCGATCTTTGCATTAAAAATCTAAAAGTCCGAGCCAAGGATGCTCCACCATTCGAGCATACATATGTATAGCAAACTCAGTATTTCCCAAAAGCTCTACCTCAGCTTTGCCGCCATCGTGTTTCTGTTGGGCATCCTTGTCATCAGCGCATACCGTGGGTTTGGACAGGTCGACAGTGCGATCAGCAGCAACGTCCACAGTTATCGCGTGTTAAGTCAGTCCAAGATAGCCCTTGAACAGTTGATCAATATCGAGACCGGTATGCGCGGCTTCGTCATCACCGGCAAGGACAACTTTCTTGAGCCCCAGATTGCCGGTGAAAGTACATTCTCTAGCAGTCTTGCGACGCTCAAAGAACTGACGATTGATAACGCCGAGCAGCAGAAACGGCTTGCCTCATTGGAGCAGCTACAAAAGCGGTGGCTGGACGAAGACGTTCATTCGATCATCGCGCAACGGCGTGAGCTGACGCAAAGCGGCACCTCCGGTGATTCGCTGAATCAGCGCATAAGCAGCGGCGCAGACAAAGCCAAAATGGATGGCATGCGCGGCATTATTGCAGAGCTATCGCAGGCAGAAGACGTTCTGTTGGCAAGCCGCACTCAAGAGATGAACAACGCCAAGGATCGCGCGATTACGATTCTGGTGGCCGGTGGTTTGATTGCGGCCTTTTTGGCGGTCATCCTCGCCTATGCTTTAGGCCGTACCACGCGCGCCCGCCTGCAAGTGGCTATAGACGCGGCGACAGCGGTTGCCGAAGGTAGATTGGACACCGTGATTGATACCAGCAGCAGCGATGAACTGCCCAGGGCATTTGATCGCATGCAAACGCGCCTGCGGGAAATGATTCAGCAGATCAATCAAGCTGCCAGTCAATTGATTGAATCCGTACAGAAGATTTCAGGAGCTTCGGAGCAGCTTTCCAGCGCGGTAAACGAACAATCAAACTCGGCATCCGCGATGGCGGCCACGGTTGAAGAACTTACGGTAAGTATCAACCATGTATCCAACAACGCAGGCGAGGCCGGCGGACTCGCTCACCGCTCTGGTCAGCAATCAATAGATGGATCCACTGTCATCCAGAACACACTGACCAGCATGAATGGTATCGCGAAGACAGTGCAGCATGCCTCAACCAAAGTGTCAGAGTTGGGCCACCATTCCGAGCAGATATCTACCATTATCAGTGTTATTCAAGGCATCGCAGATCAAACCAATCTCCTCGCCCTCAACGCTGCCATTGAGGCTGCTCGAGCGGGTGAACAAGGCCGCGGCTTTGCAGTAGTCGCCGACGAGGTACGGTTGCTCGCGCAGAACACCGGTAAATCTACCCAGGAAATTGCCGGCATGATCGACAAGATCCAGCTCGGAGTCCGTGAGACTGTGGAGAGTATGCGCAGCGGCGTGATGGAAGTTAGCCAGGGTGTGGAAATGGCGGAGTCAGCTGGCAAGGCTATTACTGAAATTAGTCAAAGCTCTGGCCAAGTGCTCGAGGTGGTCGAACAGATTTCTTTGGCCTTGCGTGAGCAAACAGCTGCAAGTCAGGACGTCGCACGTAACGTCGAACGATCTGCACAGATGGCTGAGCAAAATAATCAGTCTGTGCAAGATCTTCTGCGCACCAGCAACGATTTGAATCAGTTGGCGATAGGACTTAAACAGGAAGTAGGTCGGTTTCGTCTGTAATGGAGTGGCAGAAACCATATTCTTGATCAAGCCCAACCTGCAAAGGTTGGGCTTTTTCATGCGCGTAAGTTTTGCATGGCTGCCTGTTGGCACCCGTCAGGCGCCAGTGGCGCGCTGCTTGAGGTAATCCACAAACGGGTCGATATCCGTGCTGCAGAGTAAATGAGCGATCGCGCGCACCTCGGTTTCCGGCCATTCCCACCAGGCGGACTGTTCGAGGATCTGGCGGGTGGGCTCATCGAAGCGCCAGCGGATATGTTTGGCGGGGTTGCCGCCCACGATGGCGTACGGGGCAACATCCTTGGTCACAATCGAGCCGGCCGCGACGACCGCGCCATTGCCGATGGTGACGCCGGACAGAATCTTCGCGTGCGAGCTGATCCAGCAATCATTGCCAATGATCACGTCGCCCTTGCTGCCACCAAAATCAGTGATGTGCGCGAGGCTTTTGACCTTGGCCGGGAAGGGATAGCAGCTGAGCCAGTCGGTGCGATGATGGCCCCCCAGGTACACTTCGACATTGCCGGCAATGGACGTGTAGGCACCTACGCGCAAGGTCGTGCCTTCATGCCAGTCGTGAACCTTCAGGTCTCCGTAGGTGCCGATGCCAAAGCTGTAGTCGGGGTAACGGTTGCGCAGTTTCTGCGTCGAACGCTCCAGGGGGGAGAGCGCGCGCAATGCCTTGCGCGCTTGGTGTTCGCGCCATTTACGCAATAGTTTCATGCGTCGAGCCTTCTTGCAGAGGTTGAAATCAGGCCGCCATCCTGAGCAATGGGTGGCTTCTATGCAAGACGAAAATGCTCAGGGTAATGGCCGGGAGAACCCTGGCACGTAAGCGTTTAGCTGCCAACCACCGCCAGCAGCAAAGTCCCATCAACGTCACCAGCAGGGTTGATCAGGCACGCCAGGCGCACCCACTGACCTTCTTCCACACCCTGGTCCTGGACGGTTTCGACGGGTCGATCCTGCCCCAGGTGCACCATTGCTACCCCGTCACCGGCGAAGTGGATTTCGTGCTGATACTGAATGTCGCCAGCCTGCGGGAATACCAGGCGCTGGACCGGGTCAAGGTGGGGCTAAAAGTACCGATCAGTTGAGCGCTTCATTGCCTGAAAAAAATGGCCGATGCCTGTCCCTTTTTTTCACCTCGCCTGTCATTCATGGCAAGTGAATCAAATCGAGAGCTTCCGCCAATGCCCGCCGTCCCACCCTTGCGCCTGCGCCCGTTACTGAACTTGAGCCTGATGCTGAGCCTCAGTGCCAGCCCATTATTCGTCCCGATCAGCTACGCCGAAGACAGCAGTGCTCGGCGCAGCTACCAGGTGCCGGCTGGCAGCCTGAGCGCGGCGCTGACCCGTTTCGCCGGGTTGTCGGGGGTTAATCTGTCGGTAGATCCTGCGTTGGTCAGCGGTCGCAGCAGCAGTGGCCTGGCCGGCGAATATGGCGTGGAGGAGGGCTTTGCTTACCTGTTGCAAGGCTCCGGCCTGCAGTTGCAACCGATGGGTGAGCAGGCGTACAGGCTGGTGCCGGTGCCCGAAGGCAGCAGCCTGCAATTGGCGCCGACGTCAATCATCGGCAGCGCAGGGCAGGAGGGCGGCGATACCTACGCTGGCGGGCAAGTGGCGCGTCGTGGTTCGCAGGGCTTGCTCGGTTCGCGGGACTTCATGGAAACGCCGTTCAGCATGACCACCTACACCGAGGAAGCGGTGAAGAACCAGCAGGCGCGCACCCTCGGCGACCTGATCGCCAGTGACCCCTCAGTGCGCGCTACCAACCCGGCCGGCGGGCGCTATGAGCAGTTCACCATTCGCGGATTCAGTCTGTTCAACAGTGATGTGGCCTACAACGGCCTGTACGGCGTTTTGCCGACGTACACCATCGACATGGAAATGGCCGAGCGCGTCGATATCCTCAAAGGCCCTAGCCAGTTGCTCAACGGCATCTCACCACGCGGCAGCGTCGGCGGCGGAATCAACGTGGTGCCCAAGCGCGCCACCGACAAAGACATCAATTCGTTTACCGGCACCTGGGCTTCCGGCAGCCAGGCTGGCGGTGCGGTGGACGTGGGCCGGCGCTTTGGTGAGGACAACAAATTCGGCATCCGTTTCAACGGCGTGAAGCAGTCTGGCGACACCGAGTGGGACCACCAGAGTGTCGACCGTGAGATGGCCGTTCTGGGCCTGGATTTTCGTGGCGAACGTCTGCGCCTTTCCACTGACATCGGTCACACCGAGCGTGACACCGATGCCCCGCAGGAGCGTGTCCAGATCGGCCCGAATGCCCGCGTGCCGAGTGCCAGCGATGTGCGCCGCAACTACGCGCAACCCTGGAGCAAGGCCAGCACCAACGATACGTTCGGCACCGTCAACGGCGAGTTCGACCTCACTGATAGCGTGATGCTCTACGGCGGTGTCGGCGCGCGAAAAAGTAATCACGACTTCCTGCGCCACGCAGTGTCCGTCACCAACAACGCCGGGGATTTCAGCGTGCAGCCGCGTGATTTCACCCGTGAAGAAAACGTGCGTACCGCCACGGCGGGAGTGCGCAGTTGGTTGCACACCGGCCCCGTCAGCCATGAGCTCAACCTGGCTGCCAGCTACTTCTATATGGACTTTGAAAATGGCGGGGCGCGGTACGCGGCGGCGCCAAGTAACCTTTACGACCCCGTGCAAACCCCGACCCCCTCGCGGCCGACGCGCTTCGATTCCAAGGTCTACACGGAGAATAAGTTCAGCGGTGTCGCGCTGTCCGACACCCTGGGTTTCTTCGACGACCGATTGCTGCTGACCCTCGGCGCGCGCTGGCAGCGGGTGAAGGTGGATGACTGGACCGACAACGTCAAAGGTGACACCGCCTATGACGAGGAAAAAGTCTCGCCGTCGGGTGGCATCCTCTTCAAGGCCACCGACACGTTGTCGCTGTATGCCAACTATATGGAAGGCCTGAGCCAGGGCAAAATCGCACCTTCTACCTCGATCAACGAAGACGAAATCTTCCCGCCGTTCATCAGCCGCCAGGTCGAAGTCGGTGCCAAATACGACGCGGGCGCCTTCGCCGTCACCGCCGCCGTGTTCCGCATCAAACAGCCAGCCTATGAGACCAACGCGACCACGCGGGTGTTCGGCCCCAACGGCAAACGCCAGAACGACGGGGTGGAGCTGAGTGTGTTTGGCGAGCCGCTCAAGGGCTTTCGCCTGCTCGGTGGCGTGATGTACATCGACAGCGAGCTGACCCATACCACCAACGGCACCTACGACGGCAACCGCGCGCCGGCCACGCCCAAGTACAACGTGAACCTGGGGGCGGAATGGGATGTGCCGACGCTCGAGGGTTTGACCCTGACCAGCCGGGGCATTTATTCCAGCTCGCAGTACCTGGATCAGTCCAACGTGAAAGAAATTGATGCCTGGAACCGCATCGACGTTGGCGCGCGTTACGCCTTCAAGGTGGATGACAAACACATCACCTTGCGCGCCAATATCGAGAACGTCGCCGATAAACGCTACTGGAGCTCGGCCGGGGCCTCGGATGACAGCGAACCGGGATTGACCCTGTCGACGCCGCGTACCTACTTGCTCTCGGCCACCGTCGACTTCTAACTGCGCAACTTGAGGGCGAGCGCTTGTCGAGGCAAGCGTGATTGATGTGGCGAGCGGGCTTGCCCCGCGTTGGGCTGCGAAGCGGCCCCAAAACCTGCCAATGAGTTCTGACTGAAAAAACTGCGGTGACTGAATAGGGGCTGCTGCGCAGCCCAACGCGGGGCAAGCCCGCTCGCCACAACAAGCCCGCTCGCCACAGCAGCCCAACTGCCAACAGGATGTACAGCGCCTGTAAATGAAAAAGCGTTAATAAGAATGTTTTTTGATTGCATCGCCCCGATATGGAATAGTACCCGCCGTTTTCCCCAGCCTGTCCAGCCGGGGTGTTCCAACGCCGAGGTCCCTGTCATGCGAATGCTGCGCTCCATCCCGACCCTTGCCGCCTGCCTCCTGGCGTTCTCGTCCAGCGTGTTAAGCGCTGCACCCATCGACCTCAATGATGGTCAGCACGCAGTGCACTTGCCGGATGTGCCCAAGCGCGTGGTGGTGCTGGAGTTTTCCTTTCTCGACAGCCTCGCCGCTGTTGACGTTACGCCCGTAGGCGCTGCCGATGATGGCGACGCCAACCGAGTGCTGCCACGCGTGCGCCAGGCCATCGGCCAATGGAAATCGGTGGGCCTGCGCTCGCAGCCGAGCATCGAGGAAATCGCCCGGCTCAAGCCGGACCTGATCGTCGCCGACCTCAATCGCCACCAGGCGCTGTACAGCGACCTGTCGAGCATCGCGCCCACCTTGCTGTTGCCTTCGCGTGGTGAGGATTACGAGGGCAGCCTCAAGTCCGCCGAGCTGATCGGCAAGGCCCTGGGTAAAAGCCCGCAGATGGAGGCGCGTATCGCGCAGAACCGCGAGCATTTGCAGGCGATTGCCAAGCAGATACCCGCCGGTGCCAGCGTACTGTTCGGCGTCGCCCGGGAAGACAGCTTTTCCGTGCACGGCCCGGACTCCTATGCCGGCAGCGTGCTGCAAGCCATTGGCCTGAAAGTACCTTCGGTGCGCGCCAACGCCGCCCCCACTGAGTTTGTCAGCCTGGAGCAATTGCTCGCGCTGGATCCGGGCTGGTTGCTGGTCGGTCACTACCGCCGCCCAAGCATCGTCGACACCTGGAGCAAGCAGCCGCTGTGGCAAGTGCTCGGTGCGGTGCGTAACCACCATGTGGCCGAAGTCGACGGCGACAGCTGGGCGCGCAATCGCGGTGTGTTGGCCTCGGAGCAAATCGCCGAAGACGCCCTGGCCATTCTCAAAGGCGGCAAAGCCGTACTGAGCCAATAAGCATGGGCCGAAGTCTCGCGGCAGCGAGTATCGTGCTGCTGGGCGCTTTATTGTTCTGGCTCTCTTTGTACAGCTGGTCACCGTTCACCCTCACGGCGACGGATGCCTGGAATGGCTTGGTTCACCAGGGCAGCGTGGGCGGCAATATGGCCTATATCGTCGCCCAGTTGCGGGTGCCGCGAGCGGTATGCGCGGCCTTGGTCGGGGCCTGCCTGGGCCTGGCCGGTGCGCTGATGCAGGGCATTACCCGCAACCGCCTGGCATCGCCGTCGCTGTTTGGTGTAACGGCGGGTGCGGCGCTGGGGTTGGCATTGTTCTCGACCGGCTTGGTCGCGCCACCCTTTGCCGGCGGCGCATTGTTGATGACCTGCGTGGGCGGCGCATTGGCCTGGATTACCGTGTTCAGTCTGGGCGGTGCGTGGTCGCCCGCCACCGCCCAAGGCCTGCTGGTATTGGCCGGCGTGGCCGTGGCGGCGCTGTGCGCAGCATTGACGCGGCTCACGGTGATTCTGGTCGAGGCTCAGGCACAAAGCGTGCTGAACTGGCTGGCCGGCTCCCTGGCGAACGTCGGCGCGGCCCAGGTGCAATTACTCTGGCCTTGCACCTTGATCGGCGGCCTGTGGGCGCTGTGGTGCGCGCCGCGCCTGAACCTGATCAACCTGGGCGAAGACGCTGCACGCTCGCTGGGCGTGGGCATCGCCAGCCTGCGTCTGCAGGTATTTTTCGCCAGCCTGTTGCTGGTGGGGGCCAGCGTCTGCGCCGTCGGCCCCATCGGTTTTGTCGGGCTGATCGCGCCGAATATCATTCGGCAATTTCTCGGCAATGACTACCGCTGGCTGATCCCGCTGAGTGCAGCCCTGGGCGCGGCGATCGTGCTCGGCGCCGACTTGCTCAGCCGCGCTGTGGCCTTTCCGGTGGAAACTCCGGCGGGTGTGGTGACCGCGCTGATCGGTGCGCCGTTCTTCCTCTTTCTTGCCAGGCGCGCGCTATGACCCAACCCCGATTACGCCTATGGCTGTTGCTCGGCATGTTGCTGGTGGCGACCGGTGTCAGCCTCAGTGCCGGCACGGTGTGGCTCACCCCGGAAACGGTGCTGGACCGTCTGCTGGCCCACAACGCCCTCGACTTCGAAGTGTGGAACCATCGCCTGCCACGCAGCCTGATCGCCATCCTCGCCGGCTGCGCGTTCGGCCTGGCCGGGGCGATTGTCCAGGGTGTGATTCGCAACCCGCTGGCCTCGCCGGAAATCCTCGGCGTCACTCAGGGCGCCGGGCTGGCACTGACGGTGGCGATCATCGGATGGCCGCACATGCCGATTGCCTGGTTGCCCCTGGTGGCCTGCCTCGGCGGTGCGGGTGGCGCCTTGCTGCTCGCGCTGTACAACACCGGCGTGAGTTTTTCCGGGGTGCGTTTCGCGCTGTCGGGCGTGGCGATTGCGGTCACGTTGTCCAGCGTTACTGAATTTCTGATCCTCTCCCATCCGCTGGATATCAACACCGCCTTGCTCGCATTGACCGGCAGTTTGTGGAGCCGCAACTGGCACCACGTGGCGCTGGTGTTGCCGTTTCTGCTGCTGATTCCGTTGGGCCTGTGCCTGGCCAAACCGCTGAACCTGATCGCCCTGGGTGACGAAGCCGCCCACAGCCTGGGCACCGCACTGACCCGCACGCGTTGGTTGGCGATGGCGTGCGCGGTGGTCCTGACCAGCCTCGGCGTGGGGGTGATCGGGCCGATTGGGTTTATCGGCCTGGTCGCGCCGCACATGGCGCGGCGGCTGGTCGGAGGGCATCACCTGTATCTGCTGCCGGCGGCGATGCTGATCGGCGCGCTGTTGCTGGTGCTGGCCGACACCCTCGGGCGCACGTTGATCGCGCCCAGCGAAATCCCTGCGGGGGTGCTGACGGCGGTGATTGGCGCGCCGTATTTTCTTTGGTTGCTGGCACGGTTCAAGGGCTGATGACATGAGCATTTTAAAAGCACATCAACTCGATATCGGCTACGGCGCCACGCGCATCGTGCAGGGTTTGTCGTTCGCGCCGCCACCGGGGCGTGTCACTGCGTTGATCGGACCCAATGGCTGCGGCAAGTCCACCTTGCTCAAGGCCTTCGCGCGCATCCTCAAGCCAAGCCAGGGCGAGTTGACGTTGGGGGATCAAGCCTACGCCAGCCTGTCCGCTCGTCAGTTGGCACAACAGATCGCATTTTTGCCCCAGGTGCTGCCGGTGCCGGAAGGCGTCAGCGTGCGCCAACTCATCGCTTATGGCCGCAGCCCGCATAACTCGCTGTGGGGGCGCCTGAGCGGCAACGACCAGGCCCACGTGACCCAAGCCCTGCAGCGCCTGGAACTCGACGCCCTGGCCGACCGCGCCCTGGCGGACTTGTCCGGAGGCCAGCGCCAACGCGCGTGGCTGGCGATGGTGCTGGCGCAGAACGCACCGGTGGTGCTGCTCGACGAACCCACTACCTACCTCGACATCAGTCACCAGGTCGAACTGCTCGACCTGATGGGCGAACTGGCCGCCGAAGGCAAGACCGTGATCACCGTGCTCCATGACATCAACCAGGCCTGCCGCTATGCCGACCACCTGGCGGTGATGCACGGCGGCAAACTGGTCGCGCACGGCGCGCCCGCCGAAGTGATCAGCGCCGAACTGATGCGTCAAGTGTTCGATGTGCAGGTACAGATCATGCGCGAGCCGGTGGCCGGCACACCGATGTGCCTCGTGGAAAAAAGCACCCGAAATCAAGCCTGACGCCACTCAACCTGCTACTGACCACCGTGCCCTGCGTGGCTTGATGTGAAATGCAGTTAAAACTGTGGGAGCGGGCTTGCTCGCGAATGCGGTGGGTCAGCCACCTGATGTGTTGGCTGACACGCTCTATTCGCGAGCAATCCCGCTCCCACAATGCCTGGCCTCAGTTGGCTTCAGCGCTCCACACGGCTTTCTTCACTTCAATGGCCTTGGGCAACAAACGGTTCTGATAAAACAGATCCGCCGTCGCTTGCTGCGCCTGGATGACCGTCTCGTCAATCGGCAGGATCGGCGAAGGCGGGCGGTTATCCATATAGCGGGCAATCACCTCGGCAGGCAGGCCCATAAAGGCGGTCAGCACCTTCAAGCTGTCTTCACGCTCGCTGCGGGTGAGCGCTTCGGCGGCACTGAGTTCACCCAGCAGAGCATGGATAAACGCGCCGTTCGCCTGTGCATACTCACGCCGCGCGGTGTACATCGGCCCCGACAAACCCAGGCCCTCGCCATTGGCCAGCACATGGCTCGGGCTCTGGCTCAACGCCAATGACGAATAGGGTTCCCAGATCGCCCAGGCGTCCACGCTGCCTTGCTCGAACGCCGCGCGTGCGTCGGCCGGGGGCAAGTACACCGGTTGAATATCCTGATAGCGCAGGCCTGCTTTATTCAAGGCGCGCAGGATCAGGTTGTGGGAGCTGGAGCCCTTCTGGAAGGCCACTTTTTTGCCCTTGAGGTCGGCAACCGAGTGCAGCGGGCTGTCGTTGCGCACCAGGAGGATTTCGGCGGTTGGCTTGGGCGGTTCGGCGCCGATGTAGACCAGGTCGGCACCGGCCGCTTGTGCGAACAGCGGCGGGATATCGCCGGTAGAGCCTACATCCAGCGCGCCCACGTTCAGTGCCTCAAGCATCTGCGGGCCGGCGGGAAACTCGACCCATTTCACCGCGGTGTGTGCAAAGCGTTTTTCCAGCAGGCCATGTTCCTTGGCGAGTACCAGGGCGATAGAGCCTTTCTGATAGCCGATGCGCAGGGTGGCGGGGTCGGCCGCCAGCGCGGTGTCGGTGACGGCCAGCAAGGTCAGCAACAGCAAAGGGATTTTCATGCCTGAGCCGCCTTGAAACGATTCGCCGGGCGCACTAAACCGAGGTGTTCCCTGAGTGTGCTGCCGGTGTAGTCGGTCCGGAACAGGCCGCGCCGCTGCAACTCGGGCACCACCCATTGGGCAAAGTCCTCAAGCCCTCCCGGCAAATGCGGCACCAGGATATTGAAACCATCGGCCGCAGCGTTTTCGAACCAGCGTTGCAGCTCATCGGCAATCTGCACCGGCGTGCCGATCAGGCTGTAATGCCCGCGACCACCGGCAATCCGCCGGCCCAGTTGCGCCAGCGTCAGTTGCTCCTGATTCGCTAGGTCACTGAGCAATTGCTGGCGGCTGCGTTGCCCGCTGTCGGTCAATGGCAGCGGCGGCAACGGCCCGTCCAACGGGTACTTGGACAGGTCGAAATTACCCAGCATCCGCCCCAGCAAAGCCACGCCCACCTCGGGCTCGACCAACGCCTGGAACGCCTCGAATTTCGCCTGTGCCTCAGCCTCGGTTGGCCCCACTACCACAAACACGCCGGGCATGATTTTCAGCGCGTCGGCCTCACGCCCGTAGCCGCCCAGGCGCCCTTTGAGGTCGGCATAAAACGCCTGCGCATTGGCCAGCGACGTTTGCGCGGTGAACACCACGTCGGCGGTCTGCGCAGCCAGCTCCCGGCCGGCTTCGGAAGAACCCGCCTGCACGACCACCGGCTGGCCCTGTGGCGAGCGGGCCACGTTCAACGGGCCCTTGACCCGGAAATGCTCGCCGACGTGGTCCAGCACATGCAGTTTCGCCGGGTCATAGTAGTGGCCGCTGGCCTTGTTGCGCACAAAAGCGTCGTCTTCCCAGCTGTCCCACAGCCCGGTCACCACCTGATGAAATTCCCGCGCCCGGCTGTAACGCTCGCGATGGCCCAGGTGCTCATCCCGACCAAAGTTCTGCGCCTCGGCGGCATTGTCCGAGGTCACCAGGTTCCAGCCGGCGCGCCCGCCGGAGAGGTGGTCCAGCGAGGCGAATTTGCGGGCCACGTGGTAGGGCTCGTTGTAGCTGGTGGTCGCCGTGGCGATCAGGCCGATATGCGCCGTTACCGCACTCAACGCCGAGAGCAACGTCAGCGGCTCGAAGTGATCCGAACGCGCCATCTGGCTGGCGATCTCACCCGTGGCGGCGGCAATGCTGTCGGCCACGAACAGCGCGTCGAACTTGGCCGCCTCGGCGATCTGCGCCAGACGTTTGTACTGGGCGAAATCCAGCCCGGCGTTGGCCGGCACGTCCGGGTGGCGCCAGGCGGCGACGTGGTGCCCGGTGGCCATGAGAAAGGCGCCGAGTTTCAATTGACGGCTCATGCTTAAAAATCCTTGCGCAGTTGCACGCCGAAGTAACGTTCATCGTCACGGGGTACGGCGCGGTAGATGTAGTTGCCGCCGCTGGCCAGCAGCGGTGAATAAGACTTGTCGGCGAGGTTCTTGGCCAACAGCGCCACGCGCCAGCCATTGCTGTAATCGGCCAGGGCCACGCTGGCGTTCCAGATGCCGTAGGCGCCTTGTTTGGTGTCGAGGTTCTGGCTGATGTCGTACTGCACTTCGCTCTGCCAGCTGTAGTCGGTGCCCAGCTCAACGTCCAGGCCGTTCTCCAGCGGGATGCTGTAGTCGGCGCGCACGTAGCTTTTCCAGTCCGGGCTGAACGGCAGTGGTTTGCCATTCACGTTGCACGTTGCCGCCGCACCGGCGGGGCAGGCGAATTCGTCAATACGTGCACGGGTGTAGGCCAAGGCCCCGGACAGCTTGAGTTGCTGGGTGGCCTGCAAGGCGTAATCGAGTTCGACACCTTCAGTGCTGACGCTGCCGGCGTTGATCAGGCGCGTCACGACTTGGCCGGCGACCGTGTCGAAAAAGTTGGCCTGGTAGTTGTCGTAGTCGCTGTGGAAGACCGCAAGGTTGGTGGTCAGGCGATTGTTCCAGCTGGTGGCCTTGATCCCGGCTTCCCAGGTGTTGGAGGTTTCTGGCTTGAGGGCGTTGGTGTCGCGCGGCTGCATGTTGAAAAACACGTTGTACGCCGGGCCTTTGTAGCCACGTGAGTAGGTCAGGTAGCTGGTGATGCTGTCGCTGATGTCGAATTGCACGCCCAACCGCCCGGACCAGCCGTCCTCGTCTACCGAACCGGCACTGCGGGTGGCCGGTTGAATGCCACTCACCGTGGTGGCGGAGGTCGACACGCGGCGGTGATCGTATTTCAGGTCGTCGTGGGTGTAGCGCAGGCCGGCGATGCCGCGAAAGCGTGAGGTGAAATTCAGCGTGGTTTCACCGAATGCCGCGTAGCTGTCGCTGGTGGTGGTGTAGTCGGCAATGCCGCGGTCGGTGCGCGCCGGGGTGGTCAGCGTGCGCTGGTAGGTCTCTTCGTCCTTGCCATGCATGTAGAACAGGCCACCGACGTACTCCAGGAACTCACCCTTGGGCGAGGCCAGGCGCAGTTCCTGGGAGTACTGGTCGAAGGCCAGCTCGCCCTTGTCGGCGGTGCCGGGGAAGGCGGCGGTTATGGTGCCGAGGCGGTCGCCATCCTGGTATTGGGTGTTGTCCCAGCCGCGCCAGGCGGTGATCGAGGTCAGGGTGTAGTCGCCCAGGTTCCAGTCCAGCTGCGCCGATAACCCTTTATTGGTGTCTTCGACATGGTTGCGCGTGTCAGTGTTGATATCGCGGTTGTCGCTGGACGCGCGCACCGGGCTCAACGCATTGGCAAACGCGGGTGTCAGCGACTTGCTCACCACGCCATTCGGGCCGTCGTCATGGGCCTGCATATAGTCGGCGATCAAGGTCAGTTTCACCTCGTCACTGGGGGTGAATTCCAGCTTGCCGCGAATACCTTTGTGGTTGTAGCCGTTGATCTCCTGGCCGTTATTTTTGTTATCCACATTACCGTCGTAACTGCCCAGCAGCGTGCTGATCGAGCCCTTGAGCACCCCCGGCACCAGGCTGCCACCAATACCGAAACGCGTGCGGCTTTCGTTGCCGCTGTAATACGACTGATCAATATAGCCGTGGGTCTCGGCGGTGGGTGCCTTGCTGGTGATGTTCAGTACGCCGGCCGAGGCATTCTTGCCGAACAGGGTGCCCTGCGGGCCGCGCAGCACTTCGATGCGCTCAAGGTCCAGCAGGTCGAGGGTGGCCTGGCCTGGACGCGCATACACCACGCCGTCGATCACTGTGGCCACGGTCGGTTCAACGCCTGGAGAGGTGGAAATGGTGCCCACGCCGCGCACGAACAACGAGGTGTCCTTGTTCGACGCGCCGGTGCGAAAGTTCAGCGACGGCACTTGCTGCACGATGCTCGCCACGCCGTTGCGGTTATCGCGCTCCAGTTGTTCGCCATCGAGTACCGAGACCGCCACCGGGACTTTTTGCAGCGACTCTTCACGCCGCGTCGCGGTAACCGTGATGGATTTGAGCGTGGGTTCTTGCTCATCGGCGGCAAATACGCCCGGCGCGGGGAGGGCGGTCAGCCCGGCGAGAAACAATAAATGAGTGTGACGTGGAAAGTTGTGCATGCTGTGCCCGCTCCAAAAATGCCCTGAACCGCTGCGGTTCTGCGACCGTCAGCGCCTGTGTCGTGTCTTGGGCATTCGCTCGAGCGAGTAGCAGACAAAGCGCTTTGGTAGCGCTAACATCGGCATTATTGTTGGGACTGGTTTAGAGCGTCAAATACTAAAAAATTAGTCCTATATGCCTTTTCGTGTCTAACAGGATTGCCTCTTGAGCGAAGAAAAACCGCGCAAACGCCGTGGCGCCGGGCGCGTCACTCTTAATACCGTGGCGCGCCAGGCCGGGGTGTCGGCGATCACCGTGTCGCGCTATTTCAATCAGCCAGAGCAGGTCTCGCCAGAGCGCCGGGAGCGTATCGCGGCGGTGGTGGCCGAGTTGGGTTATGTGCCCAATCTGGTGGCCGGTGGGTTGGCCTCGGCGCGTGGGCGGATCGTGGCCATGGTGATTCCCAACATCTCCGGGCCGATCTTTGCCAACACCATCCAGGGCTTCAGTGACACGCTCAGCCGCCATGGTTATCAGCTGCTATTGGCGTCCAGTTACTTCAGCGCCGACCAGGAAGAAAGTGCGGTGCGCGCGTTTCTCGGGTGGTCGCCGGCGGCGTTGGTACTGACCAGTCGTTTCCACAGCGCGGGCACTGAAAAAATGATCGCCGAGGCAGACATTCCGGTGGTGGAAACCTGGGATTACGTGCCCGCGCGCGAACCCTTGCAGATTGGCTTCTCCCATTACGAGGTGGGCGTCAGTGCTGCGCGCTACCTGCATGCCAAAGGGTATCGGCGCATCGCCTTCGTGCAGAACAGTGCGCCCGGCGACTTCAGTGCGCTGGAGCGGCGCGACGGTTATGCCGCCACCGCCGCCCAACTGGGTGTGCAGCCCTGGGTGTTTGCCCCGGATGCGGACCTGGCGCCTTTCGAAGCCGGCAAGCAGGCAATGCAGGTGCTGATGAGCCACGCCACGCCGCCGGATGCGATTTTCTTCGCCAACGACAACCTGGCCGCCGGTGGTTTGCTGGCAGGCCAGCGGGCCGGATTGAACATCCCGCAAGACTGCGCCGTGCTCGGTTTTGGTGATTACCCCTTTGCCCAAATGCTTTTGCCAAGTCTGAGCACGATAAAACCGCCAGCCCTGGAAATCGGAATATTAGCCGCCACGCGGGTACTTGAAAGTTTGGGTGTTCTGCCAGTGGAGGATGAAGTTGTGCGATTGAATCTTCTGGAGTGTCGCTTGATTGAGCGTGAGAGCACTTGAATAACTAGTGAAGTGGCTAATTGCAACTAGCTCACTTCTGCTGATTCACTCCAAAGGCCCTAAATCAAGGGCTGTACCGGAAATCCGGGACAGCCAATGCGTATTCTTTTCAGTTTGTTTCCAGCCATCAGGAACTAGATTTACAACTTTCAGTCGATTAACCCGGTTAACCCCGACTGCGGCGTGGCGAACTAATGGCACTTCTCCGGTATTGGCCAGTAGTTCCAAATAGCCATACTTTCTCGCAACTAGACACCCCACACTATGTCGTCAATGCCCATCGATGCCTGCACTCTGCAGATCCCGCACACCGACCACGTGTGCGCGTGGCTGATGCGGCACGCCGGGCTGAAAACGGTCGACCTGGAGCGCGCCCGGCGCCTGTCTACGGACGCCGGCGACCTGCTCGGCCTGCTCGCGCGTCTGGGGCTGGTCTCTGAAATCGAACTGGCCCGCGCCTGGGCGGACCTGCTTGGCGCGCCGCTGTTGCTGGCCGATGCCGCGCCGCCGCTGCTCGACCCATTGCCCGCCCTCACTGAACGCTTTATGCGCCACTACCAGGTTGTGCCCATGGGCTGGGCCCAAGGTGGCCTGCGCGTATTGGCGGCCAACCCGGCGCACCTCTATCCCTTTCAAGCCCTGGCCTACGCCTGCCAGGTGCCGGTGTGGCTGGCCATCGGCCCGCGTACTGAAGTCGACACGCTGATCGAGCGTTACTACGGCCAGGGCCGCTCCGCCATGGGCACCCTGATCGAAAACCTCGATGAGCAGGGCGGGGCGCTGGAAGATATCGAACACCTCAAGGACATGGCCTCCGAAGCGCCGGTGATTCGCCTGGTCAACCTGATCCTGCAGCGTGCGGTGGAACAGCGCGCGTCGGATATCCACATCGAACCCTTCGAAAACCAGCTCAAGGTGCGTTACCGCATCGACGGTGTGCTGCACGACGCCGAAGCGCCGCCGGCCAGTTCGTCGGCGGCGGTGATCTCGCGGGTCAAGATCATGGCGCGCCTGGACATCGCCGAACGGCGCCTGCCTCAGGACGGGCGGATCATGCTGCGCGTCCAGGGCAAGGCGCTGGACCTGCGCGTGTCCACGGTGCCCACCAGCTTCGGCGAATCGGTGGTGATGCGCCTGCTCGACCGGCAAACCGTGCAGTTCGACTTCCAGAGCCTGGGCTTTGACGGCCAGCGCCTGGCGGCGTTTCTCGACCTGCTCGAACGCCCGCACGGTATCCTGCTGGTCACCGGGCCCACAGGCTCAGGCAAAACCACCACGCTCTACACCGCGTTGTCGCGGCTCAACACCGCTGAACGCAAGATCATCACCGTTGAAGACCCGGTGGAATACCAGCTCGAAGGCATCAATCAGATCCAGGTCAAGCCCGCCATTGGCCTGGACTTCGCCGGCGCGCTGCGCTCCATCGTGCGCCAGGACCCGGACGTGATCATGGTCGGCGAAATCCGCGACCTGGAGACCTGCCGCATCGCCATCCAGTCCTCGCTCACCGGCCACCTTGTGCTCTCCACCCTGCACACCAACAGCGCCGCCGCGAGCATCACGCGCTTGCTGGACATGGGCGTGGAAAGCTACCTGATCGCCTCGACGGTCAGCGGCATTCTCGCCCAGCGCCTGGTACGGCGCCTGGACCCGGCGACCCGCGTGGCATTCGAAGCCGCGCCGGAACTGATCGAAGAACATGGCCTGGATCGCTTGACCGACCAGCGCCCGATCCTGCTCTACAAGGGCACTTATCGCGGTCGCAGTGCAATCACCGAATTGCTGGTGATGAACGACGAACTGCGCAGCCTGTTGATGCGCCACGCCGACGCCGCCACGCTGGAGCAGGCCGCGCGCCGCGCCGGTCTGCGCACCTTGCATGAAGAAGGCCTGCGCCAGGCGCTGGCGGGCGTCACCTCGCTGGAAGAAGTGCTGCGCGTCACCCGTGGAGAGGGCGCGTGAGCCTGTTCAAGTTTCGCGCGCTGGACAGCCAGGGCGTGGCCCACAACGGTACGCTGCAAGCCCAGGACCAGGCGGCTGCCATCGCCGTCCTGCACAAACGCGGTTTACTGCTGTTGCACATCGAAGTGGCCGGCAGCCCGCTGCTGCGCACTGTGCGCGGGCCGTTGAAGGGCGCAGCCCTGGTGAGCTTTACCCAGCAACTGGCCACGTTGCTCGGCGCCGGTCAGCCGCTTGAGCGCGCGTTGGGCCTGCTGCTCAAACCACCCGGCCAACCCCAGGTGCGCGCGCTGATCGAGCGTATCCGCGACCACGTCAAGGCGGGCAAGCCGTTATCCGCCGCGCTGGAGGAGGAGGGCGACACGTTCTCGGCGCTGTATTTGAGCATGGTGCGCGCCGGTGAGGCCGGTGGCGCGCTGGAAAGCACCTTGCATCAGTTGGGCGACTACCTGGAACGCAGCCAGTTGCTGCGCGGCGACGTCATCAATGCGCTGATCTACCCGGCGTTCCTGGTGGTCGGTGTAGTGGGTTCGCTGGCGCTGTTGCTGGCGTACGTGGTGCCGCAATTCGTGCCGATTTTCCAGGACCTGGGCGTGCCGATTCCGCTGATCACCGAGGTCATTCTCGCGCTTGGCCAGTTCCTCGGCGCCTATGGCGTGTGGGTCCTGGGCGCTCTGGTGGCGGTCATCTGGATCGTGGCGGCACGCCTGCGTGATCCGCTGCGCAGGCAGCGCTACGACCGCCGCCTGCTCGGCATTCGCGTGATCGGCCCGCTGCTGCAACGCGTCGAAGCCGCCCGGCTGACGCGCACCCTCGGCACCTTGCTCAGCAACGGCGTGGCCTTGCTGCAGGCACTCGTCATTGCCCGCCAAGTCTGCACCAACCGTGCGCTGCAGGCACAAGTGGCGGAGGCGGCGGAATCGGTCAAAGGCGGCGGCACCCTCGCCAGCGCGTTCGGCGCGCAACCGCTGCTGCCAGACCTGGCCCTGCAAATGATTGAAGTCGGCGAACAGGCCGGTGAACTGGACAGCATGCTGCTCAAGGTCGCCGAGGTGTTCGACGTCGAAGCCAAACGCGGCATCGACCGCCTGCTCGCCGCGCTGGTGCCGTCGCTGACCGTGGTCATGGCCGTGCTGGTGGCGGTAATCATGCTGGCGATCATGCTGCCGCTGATGAGCCTGACCAGCAATATATGAACCTTCAAGGAGCCACTCCCATGCGACACCTTCAACTCGGATCGACACGCCGCCAAAGCGGTTTCACCCTGCTCGAAATGCTCGCGGTGATCGTGTTGCTGGGCATTGTCGCGACCATTGTGGTGCGCCAGGTCGGCGGCAACGTGGACAAGGGCAAATACGGCGCAGGCAAGGCGCAGCTGGCCGGCCTGAGCATGAAAATCGACAGCTATGCCCTCGACGTCGGCGCACCGCCCAACAGCCTGCGACAGCTGGTGGACAAGCCCGCCAACGCATCCAGCTGGGCCGGCCCCTACGCCAAGCCCTCCGACCTCAAGGACCCGTTCGGCCATGCCTTCGGCTATCGCTACCCCGGCGAGCACGGCGCCTTCGATTTGATTTTCTACGGTCAGGACGGCCAGCCGGGCGGCGATGGCTACAGCGCCGACCTGGGCAACTGGGAATAACCTCGCCATGGCCCAGCGCGGCTTTACCCTGCTGGAGATGCTGGTGGTCATCCTGTTGATCGGCCTCGCCGCCGGGTTGCTGGGGCTGGGCGTGCGCCAGGGTTTGCAGGCGGCGCAAGAGCGTCGCGTGGTCGGGCAGATGGTCGATGCGCTGCGCACCACGCGGGCCGGGGCGGTTGTCAGCGGCACGGCGGCGCGCACTGAATTCGACCTGCAGAAAATGACCTTCCAGGCGCCGGGCCGCGCGCTGCAACGCTGGCCGGCTGAGTTGCAGGTGAGCTTGCACACTGCCGAACAGGCCGGCTCGGCTGTCGAGTTTTACCCCGACGGCAGCTCAACCGGCGGCCACCTGTTGTTGGCCAATGGCAGCCGGCGCTGGCGTATCGACGTGGGCTGGCTGACCGGCAGCGTGCAGTCCAAGGCGCTGCCATGAAATACCAGACAGGCTTCACCTTGCTTGAAATGCTCGCCGCACTGACCTTGATGGCGGTGTGCGGCACAGTGTTGCTGGTCGCCTTTGGCCAAAGCGCGCGCTCGTTGTCGCAAGTCGCCCACAGCGACCGCCTCACCCATGCGGCGCTGACGGTACTCGACCAGGAAGCGGCGGGGCCGCTGGCTGAAGGTGTCAGTGAAGGTGACTTGCAGGGCATCCACTGGCAACTGACCCAGACCCGACAACAGCCGCACCTTTTTCGCCTCGACCTGACCGTCAGCGAAGGGCCGCACCAGGCCCGTTTCAGTACCTTGAAGGCGCGCCTGTGAAGCGCCGCGAGCAGGGCTTCACCTTGCTGGAGATCCTCGTGGTGCTGAGCCTGCTCGCGGTGCTGCTGGTGCTGGTGGGCGGGGCGTTGCTGGGCGCCAATCGCGCCGTGTCCAAGGCCCAGCGCTACACCACCAGCCTGGATGAGATGCGCGCCGCCCAGCAGTTTCTACGCACGGCGATCAGTGAAGCGCTGCCGCTGGACGTCACCGAAGATGACAGCCAGACCGATGGTTTTTTTGTCGGCACGCCCCAGCGATTGCAGTTTGTGGCGACGCTGCCAGGTGTGCTCGGCGGCGGCATTCAGCGGTTCACGCTGCAAGCGCAAAAACAGGCATTGCAGGTGTCGTTTGCTCAGCTCGAATCGCACACCAACGTCGCCCGCAGTGAGCCGCAAGTGCTGCTCAAAAACGTCCAGGACGTGCAGTTCAGTTACCGCGGCGTATCGCCTTTGGGCCAAGCCACCGGATGGATCAACCAATGGCCGTGGCCCAAGCGTTTGCCCGCTGCGGTGCGTATTGCCGCGCGTATCGACGGCCCGCTGCCGTGGGTTACCCAAGTGATTGCCCTGCGTCTTAACCTCGCCAGCGGAGCGCTGGAGGAATGAGGCGCCAACGCGGCGCTGCGCTGCTGCTGGTGCTGTGGGCACTGGCCTTGCTCAGTGTGTTGCTCGGCGGCCTGGCCGGTTGGGTACAGCTGCAAAGCCGTCAGGCCCTGTGGTTGCGCCAGCACACCCAGACCGTGCTGGCTGCCGAAGCCGGCATCGCCCTGGTCATGGCCGATCGGCGCTGGGTTGCCGACGGCCGTGACATCCCGCTGACCTTCGACGATGCCCAGTTGCACGTCAGCCTGCGCAGCGAGCGCGGCAAGCTCTACCTGATCAACGCCGAGGCCGATGACTTGATGCGCCTGGCCCTGGCCTGCGGCGCCACCCAGGCCCAGGCCGACCAATTGATCAAAGCCTTTGAGGCGCGCCGCAAGCACGGCCTGCCGCCGTTTCGGGTGCTGGAAGAAGTGCGCCAGCTGCCCGGCATGACACAAACGCTGTACAGCCAATTGCTGCCGGAAATCACCCTGTGGAGTGACCTGGATCGACCCGATCCGGCCTTCGCCAGCCCGCTGATGCGCAAGGCGCTGAACTTGCCGCGTCAGAACGCCGAAGGCGCCGACCCGGGTGTGGTGCTGGTGGTCGACAGCCACGCACAGCGTCCCGGCGGCTACCAGGCACGCCTGCAACTCACCGTTTTATTGAGCCCCTCGGAGGACAGCGCGCAACCCTACCGGGTGCTGCGTTGGCAAGAATGAATCGACTGGAACCCATCGCCCGGCACTGGCGCGGCAGCCTGCTGCAACAGGGCTGGCGCCTGTGGCTCGCGGAGTTGCGCGCCTGTGTCCCGAAATGGCTGGCCCTGAGCGAGCCGCCTGAGCAGGTCTGCCACTGGCCACTGAGCGAACCGGTCACACTCGCCAGCGCGCGCCAGGTGCTGATGCTCGCGCCCGACGCGGTGCTGCTGCAAACCGTGCAGCTGCCGCTGGCCGCCGCGCGCAACCTGACCGCCGTGGTCGGGTACGAGCTGGATCGCTACACGCCCTTCGAGGCTGACCAGCTGTACTTCGTCGCGCGCCAGGAGCAACGCACCGCCACGCACCTGCAGGTCACGCTGGTGGCGATCCTGCGCGAACAGCTGGACCAGATCCTCACCGACTGCGCCGCCCTCGGCGTGCACCCTCATCGGGTGGATGTGAATCACTTGGGCATCGACTTGCTCCCGGCGCCACTGCGCCCGCGCCAACGCCCCACCGGCAAAGGCCTGCAACGCAGCCTGCCGTGGCTATGCGGCGCCTTGCTGATTGCGGCGATGTTGCTGTGGCTCAACGACCGCCAGCGCGTGCTCGACGCCATGCGCGCCAGCGTGCAGCAGCAAAAAGCCCAGGTTGCCGAAGTGCACGCCTTGCGCCAGCAACTGCTCAATACCCGTGGCGCGGCGCAATACCTGACCCGGCGCAAACTGGCGCAGCCGCCCTTGGCCGCGTTGCTCAATGACCTCACCACCTGCCTGCCCGCCGACACCTGGCTCGACCAGTTGGACGTCAAGGACGGCGAGATTTCCATCTCCGGGCAAAGCGCCAAGGCCAGCGCGCTGATCACCCGCATCAAGGGTTGCCACAGCCTGGAAAACGCCCAGTTCGAAGGGGTGATTCAACCCGATGCGCGCACCGGCAAGGACCAGTTTGCCTTGCGTGCCCACCTACGCCAGGAGGCCGCCGATGCGCCGACCCCTCACACCCCGTGAACGTCGCGGCGCGGCCTTGCTGCTGCTGGCCGTGGTCGTCGGCGCGGCCTACTGGCTGTTGATCGACAGCTGGTTCGCCGGCCCCTTGCGTGACATGGGCGAACAGGCCGAGCAGTTGCGCGAGCAGCAGCAACGCTACGCCGGCGTGGTGCGCCAGGGCGATGCGCTGCGCCAGCAACTGCAACAGGCCCGCCAGGACCCGGCCAGCAGCACCAGCCTGTTGCCGGGCGATGACCCTGACGTGGTGGCCGCCGACCTGATGCAGCGTCTTGCCGACCTGATCAACAGCCACGCCACGCTCGGCGGCGGCTGCAGCCTGACCCAACGCAAGCCCATCACCCCCGAGCAGGACGAGGGCGAGCCGTATCGTCAGGTCAAAGTCAGCCTGACCCTGAACTGCGCCATCGAGCCCTTGGAAGCCGTGCTGCATGAGCTGGAGTACCAGCCGCCGTTTTTGTTTGTGGATGAGCTGCGCATCCGTCGCGGCCAGCAGGCGCCAGCCAGCGGCGGGGCGGGAAAACTGCTGGTGCACCTGTTGGTGCGCGGCTATCTGCAACCGCAGGTGGCGCGATGATCGGCGCACTGCGTCCCCTGGAATGGGGCTTGCTCGGCTTGGCCGGGTTACTCGGCGTGCTGATGGCGGTCATCCTCAGCAGCATCGGCGATGAACCGCAGTGGCTGCCCGAACCCGTCGTGCGCGCGCACCCTGCGGTCAGTGCGCGCGTGGCGCCAAGCGTGACACTCGACAGCCTCGCCGCCACGTGGCAAACGCCGCTGTTCAGCCCTGATCGCAGCCCCGACAGCGTGGTAGGCAAAGCCCGAGTCTCGAGCCTGGCCAACCTGACCCTCAGCGGCATCATGATCACTGGCAACCTGCAAATGGCGATGCTCAAGCAGGCCGACGGCCGCCCGCTGACCGTGCGCCTGGGCCAGACGCTGCCCAACGGCTGGCGCCTGGAACACCTGACGCCGCAATACGCCCGTTTTGCCCTGGATGGCCGCACGCAAACCTTGCACCTCTATGCCAAACGCCTGCCGCCGCCGTCCACCCGGCCCCCGATTACTCTTCCCCGCGAGCCCCTCCCTTGATCGACATGCGCACTTCAACATTTTGCCTGGCCACCGCCCTCGCACTGGGTGGCTGTGGCGCCTTCCCCGACCGCCCCGACGCGGACGACGAGCTGCTGCACGAAGCCATGCAGGGCACCGGTTCACAACGGCCGCCGACTGCGGCGCCTGCGCCTGAAAGCCCGCCGCTTGCAGCCAGGTCAGCGCCACAGCGCCAGGTGATCCGTGGCAACCAGCAATTCGTGCGCCCGCCCGCCGCATCACCGAGCGCGAAGGAGCAGGGCGGCGACATCGTGTTCAACTTCGCCGACCAGCCCATCGAAGCGGTGATCAACAGCGTGATGGGCGACCTGCTGCACGAGAACTACAGCATCGCCCAGGGCGTGAAGGGCAACGTCAGCTTTTCCACCTCCAAACCGGTGGACAAGCAGCAGGCGCTGTCGATTCTGGAAACCCTGCTGTCCTGGACCGACAACGCGATGATCCGCCAGGGCCAGCGCTATGTGATCCTGCCCGCCGACCAGGCCGTGGCCGGCAAGCTGGTGCCGCAAATGCACGTGGCGGCGCCGTCCAGCGGCCTCTCTGCGCGGTTGTTCCCACTGCGGTATATCTCCGCCACCGAGATGCAAAAGCTGCTCAAGCCGTTTGCCCGCGAGAACGCGTTTTTGCTGGTGGACCCGGCGCGCAATATCCTCAGCCTGGCCGGCACCGCGGAGGAACTGGCCAATTATCAGGAAACCATCGACACCTTTGATGTGGACTGGCTCAAGGGCATGTCGGTGGGCGTGTTCGGCCTGCAACGCGCGTCAGTGGCCGAGTTGATGCCCGAGCTGCAAGCCATGTTCGGCCCGGACAGTGGCATGCCGTTGGCGGGCATGCTGCGGTTTTTGCCGATTGAGCGCACCAATTCGGTGGTGGCGATTTCTTCACAGCCGCAGTACCTCAGCGAGGTGGGTGACTGGATCCGCACCATCGATGAGGGCGGCGGTAACGAGCCGCAGATGTATGTCTACGATGTGCGCAATATGAAGGCTTCGGACCTGGCCAGGTACCTGCGCCAGATCTACGGCAATGACGCGATCAAGGACGACGCGCCGGCGAAGGTTGCGCCGGGGTTGCGCACGGCGACGTTGTCGTCGCTCAACAGCAATTCCGGCGGGTTGCAAGATGCGCCGCCGCCTGCCGAGGAGCCTGAGCAAGCACCGGACGTTGCTGCGCCTGCGGCGGATAAAAGTCTTGAAGCCGGTACTCGGATTACCGCGCAGAAGAGCAGTAACCAACTGCTGGTGCGCACGCGTCCGGCGCAGTGGAAGGAGATCGAAGCGGCGATCAAACGCCTCGATAATCCGCCGCTTCAGGTGCAGATCGAGACGCGCATTCTTGAGGTCAAGTTGACCGGGGAACTGGACCTTGGGGTGCAGTGGTATCTGGGGCGCCTGGCGGGGAATTCGGGAAGTAATACGGTGGCGAATGCCTCGGGCAGCCAGGGGGCGCTCGGGGGCGGCGGGGCAGGGCTGGGGGCGTCGGATTCGTTGTTTTATTCGTTTGTCAGCACCAATTTGCAGGTGGCGTTGCATGCGTTGGAGACCAATGGGCGCACTCAGGTGCTGTCGGCGCCGTCGTTGGTGGTGATGAATAACCAGCCGGCGCAGATTCAGGTGGGGGATAACATTCCTATCAGTCAGACCACGGTGAATACCGGCAACGCCGATTCCACCTTGAGCAGCGTCGAGTACGTGCAGACCGGGGTGATTCTGGATGTGGTGCCGCGCATTAATCCGGGCGGGTTGGTGTACATGGATATTCAGCAGCAGGTCAGTGATGCCGAAACTCAGAGTGGTACCAGTGATACTCCGGTGAATCCGCGGATATCGACGCGCTCGGTGTCGACGCAGGTCGCGGTGCAAAGTGGGCAGACGGTGTTGCTGGGCGGGTTGATCAAGCAGGACAACGCGCAGAGTGTCAGTGCTGTGCCGTATCTGGGCAAAATTCCTGGGTTGCGGTGGTTGTTTGGTAACACCAGCAAGTCCAAGGATCGCACGGAGTTGATTGTGTTAATTACGCCTCGGGTGATTACCAGCAGCAGCCAGGCGCGGCAGGTGACGGATGATTATCGCCAGCAGATGCAGTTGCTGCGGCCGGCGAGATGAAGTGAAGCAATGGGGTGGAAAATGTGGGAGTTGGGTTGCCTGGGATGGTGGTAGCTCGTGTACATATCCGTTGCTGTGGTAACGGCTGCTATGGGTTCCGCTTTTACAGCGGGTCACTTTTGGAAGGACCTGTACGGACCCAAAAGTAACCAAAAGGTCCTCGCCCCACCACTCGGCACCTCGCCTGGGCTCGGTGTGCCCTCACGCAGGCTTTGGAAAAGCAGAGCACGGCGGCCTGGTAGCCGACCTGAGTGGTAGAAGCAAAAGCACAGCAACACATCTCTATCTGATGCACAGAGATCCAAATGTGGGAGCGGGCTTGCCCGCGATGGCATCAACCGGGTATGCCTGATCCACCGAGTTGTCTGCATCGCAGGCAAGCCAGCTCCCACATTTGATTGAGTGCAGCCTCCAGGATCAGGTCGGCTGTCAGCCCGCCGAGCTGTAGATTTTGATCCTGGGTGCTCAAGTTAAACCACGCTGGCGACCCGCGCCTGATCTCAATAAGACATTACCAATACGAATAAAATTATTAATAAATAATGAAAGTAGAGAATATTAGCTTATACCCAAATAGCATTATATTTTTAAAATCCATTCCGTTATGTTTGATCGCAACAGCCTACCCCTGACCTCGGATGGTACCCAGCGTGATTCAGATTCTGCGCGCCATAACCGGGTAAAGACCCTGCGGCAGAATCGTTGGAACGGAGTTCAACGTATGTTGCCCATTCAAACCCCTCGCTCGCCCCACACCTAGTTTCCAATCGCCGAAACACCCTCGAAAAATCCGAGCACCGCGCCCGACCGCGCGAGCGCCCGACTTCGCGATCTGGAAAGTCTGGAGTGGCCATGAAGCACGTTTTACACCCCACCACCGCCCTGGCGCTGGCCCTGCTGGCGAGTGCAGCTCAGGCCCAGGACGACAGCACCCTGTCCACCGTGGTGGTCACCGGCAACCGTGGCGCCGAGCAGCGCACCGTCACCAGCAGCCCGGTGCCAATCGATGTCGTCAGCGCCAAGCAACTGCAAAACACTGGCAAGCCCGGTTTGATGGAAGCCTTGAGCGCCGTCATCCCGTCGCTGACCCTGCCGGAAAAAACCGGTTGGGACGCCAGCGGTATTGCCCGCGCCCCGAACCTGCGCGGCCTGAGTGCCGCCGAAGTGCTGGTGCTGGTCAACGGCAAGCGCCGTCACACCAGCGCCACCCTGAACATCAACGGCATCAACACCGGCGCGGCTCCGGCTGACTTGGACCTGATCCCGATCAGCGCCATCGACCACGTTGAAGTGCTGCGCGACGGCGCTGCCGCCCAATACGGCTCGGACGCCATTGCCGGGGTGATCAACGTGATCCTCAAGGCCGACACCAGCGGCACCGCTGTGACCAACATCGGCCAGGGCTACGACGGCAAGAAACAGACCGTGCAGCAAAGCCTCAACAAGGGTTTCGAAATCGGCAACGGCGGCATCGTGCAGTTGGCCCTGGACGCACGCAGCCAGAATGACGACAACAAGGCCAGCGCCAACGGTTACACCTACGAGCAAGCCTATGGCCTGGCGGGCAAGTCCACTTATGGCGGCTACGGCACGCCCAAGACCAACCTGCTGACCCTGGGCTACAACGCCGAGCTGCCGATTGATGACAGTTTGAGCCTGTATTCCTTCACCACCTACTCGCGACGCAAGGCCGAGCAAGGCCAGAACTTCCGCCTGCCGACCATCACCAACACCATCACCACCGGGCCCAATGGCTACCCGGCCGGCTACACGCCGACCTGGTACATCGACGAGGATGATTTCCAGGCCGCGTTCGGCGGCAAGGGCACGGTCGGCGCGTGGGACTGGGATCTGTCCACCACCTACGGGCGCAACGAAGCGGAGCAGGGCACCACCCACAACCAGAACCCGTCGCTGGGCGAGTACACACCCAACAGCTTCACCTCCGGCACCTGGATTTCCACCGAGCTGACCACCAACCTTGACTTCAAGCGCGGCTTCGACATTGGCCTGCAAAAGCCGCTGGACCTGTCTTACGGCTTCGAGCATCGGCGCGACACCTATGAGGTGCAGGCCGGTGACTACGCGTCCTATGCCAATGGCGGTTACTGCGTGGCGCCGGGCAATTGCGCGTCGTCCGGGGCGCAGGTCACCAACGGCATTTCACCGGCGGAAGAGAGCAGCGCCTCGCGCAACAGCCTCGCCAGCTATGTCGATGTGGGCTTCAACCCGCTGCCGGACTGGTACCTGGGCACCGCGTTGCGCTATGAGCATTACAACGAAGGCGTCGGCGCGACCCGCAGCGGCAAACTGACCACGCGCTACGATTTCACCCCGCAGTTCGCCGTGCGCGCTACGGTCAGCAATGGTTTTCGCGCGCCGTCCCTGGCCAACAGCCTGTTCAGCGCGCGCTCCACGACCTATGGCGTGGTTGACGGCGTGTATCAATCGATCAACTACGGCGTGTTGCCCGTGGGGTCGGCGGCGGCCAAGGCCTTGGGCGCCGAGGGCTTGAAACCCGAGCGTTCGACCAACTTCAGCCTCGGTTTCACCCTCACGCCCACCGACCGCTTGAACTTCACCGCCGACGCCTACGTGATCAACCTGCGTGACCGCATCACCCTGACCGGCACCCTGCTGGGCCCGGAAGTCACCCAGGTCTTGCAGAACAACGGCATCAACTCCACCTCCGGCGGCCAGTACTTCATCAACGGCGCCGACACCCGCACCAAAGGCGTGGACCTGGTCAGCAACTACAACCAGGACATCGGCCCGTACGGCTCGCTGAAGTGGACGGCCGCGTTCAACTGGAACCAGACCAAGATCCTCAACTACAAGGCGTCCACCGACATCCTCGGCACCTCCTATGACCTGATGGACCGCCAGGCCCGCGGCCTGATCACCGATGTGCAGCCCAAGACCAAGCTGATCCTGGGCGGTGACTGGAGCATCGACCGCTTCAACCTCAACCTGGCCTTGACCCGTTACGGTTCTTACAAAGAGGTCAACGTCTCCGCCGACCGCAGCCTCGACCGGGTCTACAGCGCCAAGTGGATCACCGACCTCGACCTTGGCTACAACCTCACCAAAGACCTGAACGTCGCCGTCGGCGCCAAGAACCTGTTCGACCAATACCCCAAAAAACAAGGCGTGCCGAGCAGCACCATGCTCGCCAGCTACGGCACGTATTCACCCTACGGTTTTACCGGCGGGTACTACTACACCCGGCTGACTTACGCCTTCTAAGGCCGCAACTCGCGAGGAATAGACCATGCCCATTGTCGCCAAAACCTATGACCTGATCGATGAGGTCACCGACTACCCGGTTCGCCAGGCGCGTGTCGCAACGCCGATCAAAGCCTTGCACGTGGTGCCGGCCCGGCACCCGTGGCGCTGGGCCGGGTCGATTTTCGCCGCGCTGGTGCTGCTGGCCATCGTGCATTCGCTGGCCACCAACCCGCGCTGGGAGTGGGGCGTGTTCGGCCAGTGGTTCTTTTCGCCGTCGGTGCTGCGTGGCCTGGGCCAGACGCTGTTGCTGACATTGCTCAGCACCGTGTTCAGCATCATCCTCGGCACGGCATTGGCCCTGGCGCGGCTGTCGGGCTCGCCGCTGCTGGCGGCGTTGGCCTGGGGCTACATCTGGTTTTTCCGCTCGATGCCGGCGCTGCTGGTGCTGATCATCCTCTACAACTTTGCCTACCTGTATGACCACATCGTGCTCGGCGTGCCATTCACCGGCGTGGTGTTCGCCGAATGGTCGACGGTGGATGTGCTCAGTCAATTCACCGTGGCGGTGTTGGGCCTGAGCCTGATGCAAGCGGCCTACGCGGCAGAGATCATTCGCGGCGGCCTGATCGGCGTGGATGCCGGCCAGCATGAAGCGGCGGCGGCCTTGGGCTTGCCAGCCTCGCGGCGTATCTTCCGGATCATCCTGCCCCAGGCGCTGCGTTCGATTCTGCCCTCGGGTTTCAACGAAATCATCGGCCTGGTCAAGGGCACGTCCATCGTCTACGTGCTGGCTTTGCCGGAGCTGTTCTACACCGTGCAGGTCATCTACAACCGCACCCAGGCAGTTATCCCGCTGCTGATCGTGGCCACCGTGTGGTACCTGATCATCACCACCGTGCTGACCAGCGCCCAGTATTACGTCGAGCGCCACTTTGCGCGTGGTACCGCGCGCGTGCTGCCGCCGACGCCGCTGCAACGCATCCGCCGCTGGCTCAAGGAGAAAACCCATGAGTGACGCACGCGCCGGGCGCATCCAGATCCAGGGCGTGGGCAAGCGCTTTGGCAACCAGCAGGTGCTCAACGACATCGACCTGACCATTGACCCGGGCAAGGTCACGGTGATCCTCGGGCCGTCCGGCTCGGGCAAATCCACCTTGCTGCGCACCATCAACCACCTGGAGAAGATCGACAGCGGGCACATCACCATCGACGGTGAATACGTCGGCTATCGGCGCAAGGGTGACCTGCTCTACGAATTGAAAGAGCGCGAGATTCTCAAGCGGCGCATCGACGTGGGTTTCGTGTTCCAGAACTTCAACCTGTTCCCGCACCTCACCGCCTGGGAAAACATCGCCGAAGCGCCGTTGGCCCACAAGCGCTGGCGTAAAGCCGAAGCCCACTTCAAGGCCGCCGAGTTGCTGGCCAAGGTTGGCCTGGCGGACAAGGTCGATGCCTACCCGCGCCAGCTTTCCGGTGGCCAGCAACAGCGCGTGGCCATCGCCCGCGCCTTGGCACTGGACCCCAAGGTGCTGCTGTTTGACGAACCCACTTCAGCCCTCGACCCGGAACTGGTGGGCGAGGTGCTCGATGTGATCAAGGGCCTGACCCAACTGGGCGTGACCCTGGTGATCGTCACCCACGAGATCGGTTTCGCCCGTGAGGTGGCCGACCACGTGGTGTTCCTATGCGACGGTCAACTGATCGAAGAGGGCCCGCCCGAACAGATTTTCCGCCAACCCCGACATCCCCGCACCGTGGCCTTTCTCGGCAAGGTGCTTTAGTTCAAGGAGTGACTGCCATGTTCATCCATACCGCCCGCGTGGCCTTGCTGGCGCTTGCCGTCAGCACCGCGCAAAGCGCTTTTGCCGTGCAACAGGTCGACCTCAGCCCCGACCGCGTGCGCATTCATGTGCCGCGCAACGAAGCAGCCATCGCGCAGATCCCGCCAGGCTTCAAGTTTGCCCAGCCGGGCAAGTTCACCGTGGCTGTGTCCGGCGTGGCCGGGCCACCGCTGGCGCTGCTGGCCAATGACGACAAGACCACCATCGGCAGCGAGGCCGACACCGCGCAGCTGGTCGCCGACAGCCTTGGCCTGCAACTCAACGTGGTGCAGACCAGCTGGGAGGATTGGCCGCTGGGCGTCAGCTCAGGCAAATACGACGCGGTGATCAGCAACGTCACCGTGACCGAAGCGCGCAAGAGGCGTTTTGACTTCGCCACGTATCGCCAGGATGTGCTGGGGTTTTACGTCAAGAGCACCAGCAAGATCACCGCGATCAAGCAGGCCGCGGACATTGCCGGGCTGAAGATCATTGTCGGCTCTGGCACCAACCAGGAAAAAGTCCTGCTGGCGTGGAACGATGCGAATGAAAAGGCCGGCATCAAGCCTGCGCTGTTGCAGTACTTCGACGACCAGGCCGCCGCGCAGCTGGCGGTGCAATCGGGGCGCAGCGATGCGCTGTTCGGGCCTAACTCGGTGTACGCCTATTCGGCGGCCATCACCGGTGGCATCAAGCTTGTCGGCACGGTCAATGGTGGCTGGCCGCTGAAAGCGGATATCGCCGTGACCACGCGCAAGGACAACGGCCTGGTCCAGCCGATTCATACGGCGCTTGAAGGCGCGATTGCCGGCGGCCAATACGAACAGGTGCTGCAACGTTGGGGCCTGGACATCGAGCGCGTCGATAAGTCGCTGATCAACCCACCGGGCCTGCCGGACTAGGAGCATCGATCATGGGACTGACACGACGTGAAGCGCTGTCGAGCATTGCCGCGGTAGGCGGTGAGCAGGCAGTCAAGGATGCACTGGCGGTATTGGGGCTGGGGCCGTCGTCGCACCGACGCCCGCAGCCGCTGAAACTCAAGCCCGGCCTGGGGCAGGGCACCCGCGTGTTGGTGCTGGGGGCGGGGATTGCCGGGCTGGTCACTGCGTTGGAACTGACCCGCGCCGGGTTCAGTGTGCAAGTGCTGGAAGCGCGCGATCGCGTCGGCGGGCGCACCTGGACCCTGCGCCATGGCGACCGCGTGGACTACAAGGACGGCCGCACGCAAACCGTGGCATTTGATCAGGGCCTGTATTTCAACGCCGGCCCGGCCAGGATTCCCAGCCAGCACCGAACGATTCTGGATTACTGCAGCGAGCTGGGCGTGCCGCTGGAAGTGCTGGTCAACAGCAGCCATGGCGCGCAGGTGCGCCCGGACCTGCAACAGCCGGCATTCACCGTTGGCCAGGCGATCAATGATGCGCGTGGGCACCTCTCTGGTTTGCTCGCCAAAGCCGTGCAGCGTGATGCACTCGATGATGTGTTGAGCGGCGAAGAGCGCACGCGCTTGCTGGCCTTCTTGCAGGTCTACGGCGATCTGTCGCAAGAACTGGCCTATGAGGGCAGCCTGCGCGCCGGTCACCTGGAGTCGCCCGCGCATCCCGGCGCATTGCCCGCCAGCCGCAGCCCGCTGGCGCTGGACCGCTTGCTGCACCCCGAACTGTGGGGCGCGTTATTGCACACTGAGTTCCCTGAGTTTTCGGCAACCATGTTCGAGCCGGTCGGCGGCATGGACCGCATCACCGACGCTTTCTACCAACGCGTCAGCGAACACGTGCAGTTGGGCGCGCAGGTCAGGCAGGTCCGTCAGCTGGAAGACGGCGTGGCGGTGACTTACCACGACACACACAGCGGCCGCGAACAGGTGGTGCGCGCTGATTACCTGGTCTCGACCTTACCGCTGCCGTTGCTGGCCAAACTCGACACCGATTTCAGCGACCCGATCAAAGCCGCGTTGCTCAGCACCCGCAGCGATCAGGCCACCAAAGTGGCGTGGCAATCGCCGCGCTTCTGGGAAACCGACTACCGCACCTACGGCGGCCTGTCCTGGATCGAACACCCGGCGCGCCTGCTCTGGTACCCGAGCAACGACCTCAACACCCGCGAAGGCTTGCTGGTGGCCGGATACGTGACCGGGGAGGGCGCCGACGTGTTTGGCGCGCAGCCGTTCGATAAGCAGTACGCCACCTCCAGGGAAGCCGTGGAGCTGTTGCATCCGGGTTACGCCAAACACCTGCGCAACCCGCTGGCCGTGTCCTGGGAACAGATTCCCTACAGCGAAGGCCCGTGGCTGCAACGCGAACACTTCCCCGCCCACGCCAGTGCCTTGCTTGAACAGGCCCATGGCCGCGTGTATTTCGCCGGAGACGGTCTGGTGCAAAGCGGCGTGGGCATCTGGCAGGAATCGGCGGCCAACTCGGCGCGCCATGTGGTTGCGCAACTGGCGGACCGCGTGACGCAACAAACACAGCGTGCGGCATTGGCCGCGTCTTAAGGAGCATCCTCATGAGCGACAGCATTCAACGTACCAGCGTCGGTGATTTTCCGATCTCGCAAACCGTGACTGTGCCGGCGTCTGCCAGCCTGATTTTCGTCAGCGGCACCTTACCGGATCCTGCCGACGCGCAGGCACCGGCAGGCACGCCAGCCGCGTACGGCAGCACCGAAGTGCAGACGGTGTCGGTGTTCAACAAGCTGCGCAAGATCCTTCAACAACAAGACCTGGACCTGGGCGATATCGTGCAGTTGCGGGTGTTTCTGGTCGGCGCTGAAGAAACCGGTGGCAAGCTGGACTTTGCCGGGTTGCAGCGTGGTTATACGCAGTTCTTCGGCACGCCAGAGCAGCCGAACAAACCGGCGCGTACGGCGTTGCAAGTGGTGGCGTTGCCCTTGCCGGGGGCGTTGGTGGAAGTCGAAGCTATCGCGGCCCGTACGGCGTAATTTTTTGCAGTGAGCAGGTTAATTGTGGCAAGCGGGGCTGTTGTGGCAAGCGGGCTTACTGTGGCGAGCGGGCTCGCCCCGCGTTGGAGTGCGAAGCGCTCCCAATCCAACCGCCGCGGTATAACGGGTAAACCGCGTCGTCAGGTTTTGGGGCTGCTGCGCAGCCCAACGCGGGGCAAGCCCGCTCGCCACAACAAGCGCGCTGGCCACAGTGATTCATGTTTATCCACGGAGGAGCATCAAAATGTCCACATTCCCCCGGAAACTCAAGTTCGGCGCCATTCTCACTGGCGTCGGCACGGCGCAAAACGAATGGCTGCACCCGCAAATCCCCGGCGATGCCAGTGTCGACATCGACTGGTATCGCGCCCAGGCGCAGCAGGCCGAAGCGGCGAAGTTCGACCTGGTGTTCATCGTCGACAGCCCCTACATCACCCAGGATTCGGCGCCGCACTTTCTCAACCGCCTGGAGCCGCTGACCCTGCTCTCGGCAGTGGCCGGTGCGACCTCGAAAATCGGCTTGGTCGCCACACTGACCACGTCCTACACCGAACCTTTCAACGTGGCGCGGCAGTTCGCCTCCCTGGACTTGATCAGCGGCGGCCGCGCCGGCTGGAACGTGGTGACCACCGGCCTGGAAGGCGCCGCCGGCAACTTTGGCCGTGAGCAGCATATCGACCACACCGAGCGCTATCGCCGCGCGGCCGAGCACTTGGAAGTGGTGCAAGGGCTGTGGGATTCCTACGAGGACGACGCCTTCGTGCGCGACAAAGTCAGCAAGGTGTTTCTCGACCCCCAACGTCAGCATCGCCTGGACCACCACGGTGAGTTTTTCTCAGTCACCGGGCCGCTGAATATTGCCCGTTCGGCCCAAGGCCAACCGGTGATCTTCCAGGCCGGGATCTCCGAGTCCGGGCGCAGCCTGGCGGCGAACTACGCCGAAGGGATTTTCGCCGGCGTGGGCAATTTTGAAGACGCCCAGGCTTACTACCGCGACATCAAACAACGTACTGCCGCCGCCGGGCGCAACCCCGACCACGTGACCATCCTGCCCGGTATCTCGCCGATTATTGCCGACACCGACGAACAGGCCCAGGCCATCGACCGTGAACGCAACGGCGAGCTGGACTTGCACAAGGCGCTGGTGCAACTGGGTCGGCCGTTCAACTACCACGACTTCACGCAGTACGCGCTGGATGAGCCGTTCCCTGACCTGGGTGACCTGGGCAGCAATGGCTATCGCGGGCATGCCGAGAACATAAAGCAAGTCGCCCGCGATCAAGGGCTGACCTTGCGCCAGGCGGCGCTGCGCTTCGCCAAGCCGTTCTCCAGTTTTGTCGGCTCACCCAAGACCGTGGCGGACGAGATCGAACGCTGGTTTGTCGAAGAGGCGGTGGACGGTTTCAATATCCACGTGGGCGCGCCGGACGACTTCGCGCGCTTCACCGATCAAGTGCTGCCGTTGTTGCGTGATCGCGGGTTGTTTCGCAGTGAGTACAGCCACAGCACCTTGCGCGGGCACTTGGGCTTACCGGTGCCGGTAAATCGGCACACCGCGGCGCGCGCTGAGCCTGCGCCTGAGGTGTTGCAGGCAGTCGGATAAGGGATTACCACCATTTCCAGCGACCCTGTTTTTTCAGGGTCGCGATGACGGCTTCGCGTTTATGGCGGATTTCTACCATCTTGTGACGGAGTTCGCGGTAGCGGTGGCTGTTGAGGATCAATAGGCCGGTCAGCGGGCTAAGCAGGGATATGGCGTAGAGAAAAGGCGGCGGACGGTACGCTATCGTGGGCAGCGATATCAGTAAGCAGATTACGTAAATGCCGACACTGACCCATACCAAGCGGATTCGACCATAGGTGACTTGAGCCTTGGAAAAAAAGAGGACAAGGCCTGTCGCAACACTGCCGAAAAAGAAGATTTTGATTGCAAGGTCTTCCGGAAGTCCTGAGAGAAGGGTCACCAACAATAGGACGGCAGTCATCGCAATCGTGAAACAGCCGGCAAGTAGATCGGCTCCAATCACTAGCGCATAGCGTCTCCTGAACTTTCGTGGGTTTTCAAAGTAGAAGTATGCGTAAGCGCGTTCGTCGGAAGGCAAAGATTTCCAATCTTTACATTTTTCATCCATTGCGGATTCGCCTAGGTCTTTTAATGTTTCGCGCTTGCTCATTGGCTGGCTTCCTCGTAGATACCAATCGCCAGCGTCCTGATGTTTCCTGGTAGTGAGCTGCTAGCGAAACCCAAGGTTGCAGCGAAGGCATCTCTAATATGGTTGACGGTAGAAAGTTGCATTTGTGTGGCGCTGATTCGTTTTGGTAATACCCCATTGGCTTGTTTTACCTTGAGCAGTTTGGACGTCAATCGGGGGGCACGAAGCTTGAGCAGCTCATCATTCAGTTTCGCTCGCTCTTGGCGGTTCAGGCCTTTGAGTACTTGTTTGAGCGGCTTGCCGGTGACTCTCGTTGCTGTGTTTACTGTTTTGATCGTGGTCAAGGCGGAAGTGGCAACACCCAGTAATGCAATGGCATTCAGCGTTGCGTCGACGGCCTGATACCAGGCTTCGCTATCCAACCGATCAAGGCGTTGCGGAGCAAACGCCTCGGCGCCGGTTCGACCTAGCCCGACCATGCATTGTGTAACGCTGGCAGCTAGGGCGGCCTGGCCGATAAATGTAATCACCGCACTCGTGCCCGCCGTAAAGGGCAACAACATCACTCCACTCGTCACAACTATCCAACTCAGTATTGCCCCCGCACACGTCACCGCCGTGCCAAGCGCCTCCGCCACTAACTTCGACTCCCGCGGCTCATGCTCCAGCATCCGCTTGAACTCCGCAGGCCCGACATAGCGAGGCGCCTCGCGCAGCACCAGCTTCTTCGGCACCACGCTGCATACCGCCTGAAACTCACGCAGTGTCACCACGTTGAACGCCTCATCGATGTACACCACGCCCGCGCCAATCAGCCCCGGGTCGGTATCAATGGCAAAAAACAGCCGACGCACATCAATACTGCTTTCAATCCGCTGACGCGTGGTGCGGTGAGCCGAGGGGAAACCATCTTTCAACAGGGACGCAGTCATCCTTAACGCCTTGTTTTTGCGGGAGTCGAGAGCGTAAAGACCCGCAGGCACCTATGAATGTCGGAAGGTTCGCCAATTCAAGTGGGGTGCGTCTCTATCCCGCTTTGGCGTCTTGCGTGCAACGTGGGGGCTAAGGAAAAGTGCGCCCCCACGTCACTACCAACGCACACCAAGGCAGGGAGCAAACATGGCCGTCGATATGTTTTTGAAGCTGGGCGACATCAAGGGTGAGTCAAGGGATCAAGCCCATCGCGACGAGATCGATATTACCCACTGGGCGTGGGGAATGTCGCAGTCGGGTTCGATGCACAGCGGCACGGGTGGCGGTGCGGGCAAGGTCAATATTGCCAACTTGAACCTGACAAAGCCGCTGGATAAATCCAGCCCTAACCTGATGATGGCCTGCGCCAGCGGCAAGCATTATCCGGAAGCGAAACTGGTGGTGCGCAAGGCGGGAGGCGCGAGCCCGGTGGAGTATCTGGTGATCACCCTGAAGGAGGTCATGGTGGTGTCCTACAGCACCAGTGCTGAAAACGGCGCCGATGTGCTGCACGACAGTTTCGCCTTGAATTTCGCCACCGTCGACGTCAGTTACCAACCGCAGAAAGCCGATGGCGGCAAGGACGGTGGGCCGGTGAAGTTTGGCTGGAACATCCGGCAGAACGTGAAAGCCTGAGCCCCCATCACGTGCCCGGATACTGCGTCTTCATCAAAATAGACAGCACACGCTGCCGCCAGAATTTGCGGCGGATTCATTTGCCCCCGCAATCTAGGAGATTAAGAGAAGTTTTATGAAGCGTTCAGACAGTCGGTCGTTCTGGTACATCACTGCGCTATTGACCGTCATTGTAGGGCTTTCCGGCTACCAGATTATTGATGGGTTGATTCGAGGTGTAGTGGTGTCCTTCAGTCGCGTCGGGCCTTCCATCACTTACACGCTGGCGGGGCAGCCGAAACACTATTGGTTCACCCTTAGTTGGTTGGCAGCTATTGAAACGTTTTTAATTGCGCTGACCCTGTTTACGGCGTGGATTGCCCGAGAAATGGGCAAAAACGAACGGTTCAAATGATACCGATGGAGGTCTGGGTCCAGAGCACGGCGTCGAGTTGATCGTTGGCGGGTGGGGTTTGCTGGCAGCCTGCGAGGGCTGTGGCCAGCAGGCAGGCACCGGCGAAAATCAGGTTACGCATGGGCAAGTCTCGAAGAGGAGGGCGCATCGGCAGCACCTTAGCCTAAACGCTGACCTTAAGCTGTACCTCAACCGAAATGTGGGAGCGGGCTTGCTCGCGAAGGTGGAGTGTCAGTTGATGTATCTGGTGACTGACACACTGCGTTCGCGAGCAAGCCCGCTCCCACATTTGGATCTTCGAGAATCAGACAGCAAGGATGTGGATTGCCCCTTCAAGGCCTACACACCAACGCCTGGCGCTCATAGTTCAGCGCCTTGTTCTGCGGCGCCAACGCATAGCTTGCGCTGCACTGCTGATCGCCCCACTTGATGATCAACGTGCCCTGATCCTCTTCCACCAACGCCAGCGCATTGCCATTCGGGTCGGCAATCGCCAGTTGCTTGCCGGCCGAATCTTCCAGCGAAGCCCCGAACGACAGAGGCTTGTGCTGCGCATCAAACAACTCGAACAACACCCGGCGCCCGGTGGTGCCGCTGTAGTGCGCCACCACGATCGCGCCACGGCGTGGCACCACTTGTTGGGTGGCGTTGGTGATTTCCACATTGCCGCCCAGGTCGCGGGTGTCCAGGCTGACCCAGTTCACCCGATAAGGCTGGGCATTGGGGATCACTGCATAGCCGTTATAGCCGGTCTCTACGCCGCTGTAGCTGCTGATCTTCGCGCCGGAGATGCCTGGCACTTCGGCCAGTGCGAAGGTCTCACTGACCGTCTGCCCCAGGTTGATACCGCCTGCGTGAGCGACCACGGAGCCGGCGAGGTTGAGGTTCTGCGAGTTGTAACCCTGGCCCTGGCTGTAGCCCAGGCTCACATCCGCCACGGACGTCCGGCTGTTGATGTTCACCGAACCGGAATCCCCGCTGGTGTCGCTGTGGCCGGCCTGCACCGAATAAAACGTGTCGCTGGTATCGGCAACGTAGCCATTGATGCCCGCCTGCGTGGTGGTGTCGCCGTGCTGCCGGCTGGTGGTGACGAACGCGCGCGGCGCGCGGGCCTGGCTGCCCAGCGGAAACGAAATCGACAGGTTCAATTGCGTGTCGCTGCTCGGCTGGCCCCAGGTGACAATCTGCTTGGTGCGCGTTACGCCGAGGTTGTAGCTCAGGTCGCCCCAGTTGCTGGTGTAGCCGGCCGAAAAGCTCTGCGAGCCGCCGCGGTTCCAGTAGCGCTGGTCGCTGGCATTCACGTACACGCTGCCAAATTCGTTGTTGCGCCCGATGCTCTGGTTGATGGTCAGGTCGGTGCGGGTTTTTGAGTGGCCGGTGCGCACACGCACATCCTGGCTGTTGTCTTCGACATGGTCGCTGAGGGTGCGGTAGCCCTCGGTGGAGTAGCGGTAGGCGGCCAGGGTGAAGTTGGTGTCGGTGCCAGTGAAAGTCTTTGCATACAGCGCCCGCACGCTGCTGCCCTGAGTGGTTTTCCCCTGCGCCTTGCTGGAGGAGTGCGTCGTGTCCAGCGAGAAAGCGCCGAACGAGGTGTTCTTGCCGGCGCCAATGGACAGTGCGTTGTAGTCCTCGCTGGCCTGCAACCCGACAATTCCGCTGAGGTTGCTGGTCAGGCCGTACGCCAGGGTGCCGCTGAGAAAACGCGGGCTCGCCAGGCCGTCGGCGTTGCTCTTGAAGGTACCCGCCGAGAGGCTGTACTTGACCTGGCCTTCACGCACCATGATCGGCAAGCTGGAAAACGCCTGCATCGTCACGCGGCGCGTGCCGTCGGCTTCGATCACGGTGATTTGCAGGTCGCCGTTGGAGCCGCTGGGGTAGATGTCGTTGATCTCGAATGGCCCCGGCGCGACGTTGGCGGTGTAGAGGATGTAGTCGTTCTGGCGGATTTCCACCGTCGCGTTGGTCTGCGCCACGCCACGGATCACCGGCGCATAACCGCGCTCGCTGTCGGCGCGCATGCCGTCATCGGAGGCCAGTTTGAGGCCGCGATAACGCACGCTGTCGAACAGGTCGGTGTCGGAGAAAATCTCACCGGCGCTGAACTGGCCCTTGATCGCCGTCACGTCGTGCTGCAGGTAAGTACGGTTGCTGGTGTAAGTGTTCGAGCGCCCGGTGCCGCCGCTCAAGTTCGATTCATTGCGCAGGCGCCACGCGCCCAGGTTGATACCGTTGCGCAGGCCGAGGTTATTGGAGAGGCGCGTTTTGTAGTCGCCGGCGGTGCGGCTGCTGTTGAGCTGGTAGTTGATAAACGCTGCGGGCACGCCGTCATCCCATAGTTGCGGGTCGACGTAACCGCGCATGCCGCGCTGCATGGCCACCTGCGGAATGCTCGCCATCAGGCGCAGGCGGCTGCTGTCGTAACGCACGCTGGCCTCCTCGATCATCTCGGCGAGGGCATAGCATTCCTGCGGCTGCTGCGGGTCGATTTTGCCTTCGGCCTGGAGGCGGTGCATGTCGATGCCCAGCTGCTTGAGCAGATCGAGGGTCAGGCAGGCTTCGACCCGGTCGTTTTTCGGGTTGCGCTTGAAGTCGATATCGCGCCGGCCCACCAGCACTTCGTTGCTGTACAGGTCGACGCGGTAATTGCCCGGCAGCACGCTGTTGGCCGAGAGCAATTGCTGCAGGTCGACCGTTGACTGCGAGCCTTGCAGGAACGTGGTGTTGAAGGTTTGCGCAGTGTCCTCGGCCATCGCCCAGGCCGGCAGGCCGGCGGCAATCGCGAACGACAGCGTCTTCAACTTCAGTGCGCCACGCGCGGGCCTGTTACTGGAAAGAAAAGACATGCGAAGACCTGTGACATCCCTGATTGGCGAACAGGCGGGCACGCGAACACGCACGCAACGTGAGCCTGTGGGTTAGAGAAAGTGCTTAGGGGTTGAGGCGTGATTCGGTGGCGTGTGCAGCGATGCCCGAAAGTGGCGCGGTGTAATGGTTCTGTGCGCCGTAGTCATTGATGCTGGAAAACGACAGTTGCACCGGGCCGGGCGCTGGCGCCGTCTTGAGCGCGAACTGTCTTTGCTCGCCGGGCGCGATCATGGTCGAGTCGCTCGCCAGTTGTGCCTGCACCTTAACGTCGGCCATGGACACGTGGTACAGCGTCGGGTTTTTCACCTGCAACAGCGTTTGCGCGCCGTGCTTGACCAATGCCCACTCCAGCTGTGCAGGCGCCTGCAACGCACTGCCGGTCAGGCCGGCAGGGCGGAAAAAAATCTTGATGCGTTGGCGAATGGCCAACTGCAAGGTGTTCTCGGTCTCGCTGGCCTTGGGGATTTCCTGCACGTTCAACCACACCACCGACTCGCGGTCCGTGGGCATGCCCGTGCCTTCATACAAGATGCGCAGCAGTTGCTGTTCCTTGGCGAACACCCGGGCCAGTGGCGGGGTGACGGCAAACGGAGCACGGCTGCCGCTGGAGTCATTCATGTCGACCCAGGACTGAATCAACACATCCTGGTTACCGTTGCGCACGGTGATATTGGCTTCTTTGTGGTCGCCATCGAACACGATGCGGGTGGCATTCAATGAAATGCTGGCGGCGGCCTGGGTAGCCATAAGCATGCCCAGCAGCCCCAGGCATGCGGCAATAGAACGAGGCAGCATGAGGGTTATCCGGTGTAATCAAAAAAGAATGGCGAGGCCGTGTGGCCTCGCGCGTTCGGTGCACGGGGCGCCGGGGTTACTCGTATTGCAGGATGAACGGTAGGGTGGCATCACCGCGACCGGCGGTGGATGCACCGGCAGCGCCGGTGGTGACGTAGGCAGCCGCAAAGCTCAGGGTGGCGTCGCCGCCGGCAGTGCCGGTGCCGTGCATGGTGCTTTCGATGCGCGCAGTGGCCTGCGAGCTGAGGTCGATCAAGCTGCCATTGCTGTCGAGCAGGGCGATACCGACGTTTTTAGCCGAAGCGGAACCGGCGTTCAGCGCCAGTACGTTCTTGCCGGTCACCAGGCCCGAACCGCCGTTGTTGGCGTCAAAGATCATCGCGACTTTGGTGCCCTGGTTGCAGTTGACGTTCAGGTTGAAGTCTTTGGCAGTCACACGGCCGGCGGTTGGGTTTTCCGCGGTGCCCATGTCTTTGATCGAAACGTTGCCCATGTCCACCGAAATACTGCGATCGGAGTTGGCGCCGTCTACCGAGCAGGCGTCGTTGTTGATCACGCCGGTGAAGGTAATTTTACCGCTGCCGCCCAGGGTAGGCGTCGGTGCCGGATCATCGGCAAATGCACTGCCGGAGGCGGCGATAATGGCCGAGGCGATAACAGCCAGGGAAAACTTCTTCATGATGATGTCCGTAAGTGTTAGTTGGAAAATGCGGTTGTTGAACTGCGAGGAAAGAATAAGAGGGCAGGCGCTGCGAGCGAATAAGACGATTCTTATAAGCCGCGCAATAGACGGGTTAGTTGCACCGCAAGGCAGTTTCGGAGCCCACAAACAGGGGGCCAAGCCATTGCCCGGGAATGGCTTGCACGGTGTGCTTAGTTGAAGATATTGCGCGCCAGGCAATAGGCGAGAAGGTCCTGGTCGCTGCTCACTTCAAGTTTGCGCATGGCCGATATTTTTTGCGCACTGATGGTCTTTGAACTGCGGTTCTGGCTGCGCGCAATATCACTCACGCTCATGCCGGAAATAAACAAACGCAAGATCTCGAACTCTTTGGGCGACAAGCTGGTAAAGCGCTCGTCGATGGCCGTGAGGGTCTCGATCACCGAGGTCTTGGGCGGCTCCAGGCTGCGGTAGGCGCTCTGTTGCGCAATCGCCTTGAGCGCCAGTTGAATCTCGGTGTGCAACTGGCTTTTCTGGATGATGCCGACCACGCCCAACTCCTGCAGACGCGTGAGGATCAGGTGGTTGGAAATCATGGTCAGGATCAAAATCTGCACCTGCGGAAAATGCCGTTTCAGGTACTCCACCAGCTTCAGCCCATCGCCGTAGGGCGAGTCGCCGGGCATGTTGTAATCGGTGATCACGATGTCGGCGCCCTGGCGCTGCAACAGCTCGATCAGGCCCGCCGAACACACCGCTTCGCCCACGACTTGAAAGCGCGTGTCGCGCTCCACCAGTTCGCGTACCCCGAGCAGCACGATCGGGTGATCGTCCGCGATAACCACGTTGAATTTTTTCATAAAGGGCCGTCCGTAGTGCCAGTTCAAGTGAGGGAAGTGTGCCCGGGCTGGAGAGTGTCCAGGACGGCCGACAGTCGTTGCATCACCGCCTTCACCTTGAGCTCAAGCGTCGTGTCGAGGCTGCCGCGGTTCAGTGCGTTTTCCAGCTCGATGCAGGCTTGGGCCAGAGGGAGCGCCTGCACGGCGCCCAGCGCGCCGGCGGCCGAATGCAGCAGTTGGGCGAGCGCGCGCGCATCACGCTGCGCCAGTGCCGCGCCGAGTCGCTGCAAATCTTGCTGCACGCTGCTGATGAACAGCGGGCGCATCTTGTCCGACAGCTGCACGTGGTCGTCGAACGGCGCGGGCGGCGGTTCGACCGGCGCCTTGACCTGGCACAGCTTGACCAACTGCGCGCGCAGGGTTTGCAGGCTCAGGGGTTTGACGATCCAGGCGTTCATGCCGACCGCCAGGCAACGCACGCCTTCCTCGCGCATGGCGTTGGCGGTCACGCCGATGATCGGCAATTGCGGGTCATGCGCCCTGAGCGTGCGGGCCAGCTCATAACCATTCATCAGGGGCATGTTCACGTCGGTCAACACCAGGTCGAAGGCTTGCGGTTGCCACAACTGCAGCGCCTGCTCGCCGTTGGCGGCCAGGGTCACCGAGCAGCCGAGCGCCTCCAGTTGTTCCTTGATGATCGCCTGATTGATCGGGTTGTCCTCGGCCACCAGGATGCGCAACCCAAGCTGCCCGGCGCTTTGTGGCAGGGCCGCCGGCGGTTGCTCATGCTTGCCGTGCTGGGCCAGCGACACGGTGGTGGCGATAGCCCGTACGTCGTGCACGTCCACGACCCAGCCCTGTGCCGTGTGCAGCGGCGGGCTGTGCGCGCCGGGCAGACACAGCACGCGTTGCCCGGCCCAGTAGCGGGCGGGCTCGCTGGGCAGCAGATCGACCAGCACCGCCTGGCGGCTGTCCTGTTCCGGCGTGGGCGCCGCCAGGGCCGCGGCAATGCCCAGGCGATTGAGCCAGTCACACAGCGACTGCGCCAGCTCGCGCACCGGCGCCTGCACATACACAGGCGTCGCGCTGGGTTCGATCAGCGGCGGGTTGGTCAGCGCACCGCTGCTCAGCGGCAGGCGTATTTTCAGGGTGAAGCTGCTGCCCAGGCCGGGCTCGCTGACCACTTTGATCTCGCCGTCCATCATTTGCGCCAGCCAACGGCAAATCGGCAGCCCCAGCCCGGCGCCGCCTTCGCCGGCGGTGTCGGGAGCCTGGTAAAACACATCGAACAGCTTGGCCTGCTGCGCCTCGGGGATGCCCACGCCAGAGTCGGTGACCTGCCATTCCAGATTGACGTACTCGGCGGCGCACGCCGTGACCCGGGCGCGGATCACCACGCGCCCGATGTCGGTGAACTTGAGCGCGTTGCTCACCAGGTTGTTGAGAATCTGGCGAATGCGCATCGGGTCGCCCAGTACGCTGTCGGGCAGCTGCGGGTCGATGCAACTGTAAAGCTGCAACCCCTTGCGCTGGGCGAAGGCGGCGTAGGTGTGCAGGGTGTCTTCGAGCATGTCCAGCGGGCAGAACTCCACGGCTTCAATCGCCATTTGCCCGGACTCGATTTTCGACACGTCGAGCACGTCGCTGATCAGCTGGAACAGCGTCGCGGACGAACGCTGAATGGTCTGCAGGTAGGTTTTCTGGTGCGGGTCCAGGTCGGTCAGGCCGAGCAGTTCCAGAGTGCCGAGCACGCCATACAACGGCGTGCGAATTTCATGGCTCATGGTCGCCAGGAACAGCGTCTTGGCCTCGTTGGCGGCATCGGCGGCGTGGCGGGCGTCCTCTAACGACTGGGCATCTTCGATATGCCGGGTGATGTCGTTGAATGCATACAGGCGTACGTCTTCGGCCTGGTAACGGGTGGAGACGAAGCCGATTTGCAGGTGGCGGCCTTCGATCTCCAGGTGCGTCTCGCCGCTGTCGGCGCTGTCATGCACACCGGTCAATGCGGAGACCAGCCGCGCGGTGCCTGGCCATTGCTGGGCACGCTGGTTCTCGATCAACACCTTGCCGTCACTGCGCCGCACCACGCACAGGCCAGTGGGGGCGGTGTCGATGATCACGCGGCTGAACGCCACGCTTTCGGCGATGCGTTCGTGCGCCAGGCGTGCGGGGTTGATCACTTGGCGCCGGTACCAGCGGCTACCGCCCCAGCACAGCGTAATCAGGATGCCCAGCAACAGGGCCAGGCTGCTCAGCGGCCACAAGGCCGAATGGAAAAAGTGCGAGTAGTTCAGCCCATAGATTGCGCTCCAGGGCTGGTCGCCGCGTTGGGTAATCTTGAATTCGAAGCCGTCTGCCCTGAAGTGCACGCCATCGCTGAGCGGCACACCGATGTCTGGCCCGACCAGCCGGCTGCCGTCGGGGGCAATCAGGGTGAAGCGGTCAAAGGCCGAGTGGTCCAGGGCGCGCTGCACATCGTCAACCTGAGCCACGTCGAGCAAGGTGCCGACCACCGCCTGGCCCTGGCCGTCGAGGGGCAGGCCGATATAGGCCAACAGGTGCGCAGGCGCGGGACCGGCCTGCCAGTACACGCGGTTCTGTTCCAGCGGCTGCGGCGTCTGCTCGAGGGTCTGTTGCACCGCGTTGACCAGCGCCACCAAGTTGCCGGTTTCCTCGCTACTTTCTCGACGCTGGTAGCCCACCGACGGAACGGTGATGGCGTAAGGCGTCTGGCGATTGAGCAGAAAGGTTTGTGGCGCTTCATAGGGCGATGACGACCAGAAGGCGCTGTAATAGCTGGTGAGGTGCGCGCCCAGGGCAAAAATCTGCGACCGGGCGGCAGCGCTGATCTGCTGCTCGTCAAACTTGACGCTGAACGGCACCGAAAACGAATATTTCTGGCCTTCGTACAGCGTGCGGTGGTTGTCGACCATGCGGCTTTTGAGGCTGACCTGAACGTTGGTGGCGCGCAACAGTTCGGCCTGGATGCCCGGGTGCGTCAGACTCTTGAGGTACGACTCCTGCTCCGCCAGGTTCTCCATCAGGCGCGCAAAATGAAAACGCGTGGCGCCGTAACGGGTTTCGACCCCGCGTTGCAGTGACCAGTAGTTGGTCAGCACCAACAGCAACGCGATCCCGAGCAGCACCATCAGGCCTTTGTTCAGGCGCGACGAGCTGCGGGTGAAGGCTTCGAGGACCGCGTTGTTGTGCTTCATCAGGGGTTTCCGCAGGCGCAGGATAAATCGGCACAGGATGGAGCTGACTCCTTACTATCGAACAGATTATCCGCGGCCGTCAGCTAGTGAGATGTCGCGGGGCCATCATTGTTCAGAAGTTGTTGAAATTGTTCTGAAGAGACCGCGTGTGAAATCAGGAAACCCTGCACCTGATTGCAGTCGACCTTGCGCAGCAGAGCCAGTTGCTGCGGCGTTTCCACCCCTTCAGCCACCACCGTGAGACCAAGTTTGCGGCCCAGCGCGATGATGCTTGCCAGGGCCTGCGCCATGCCCTCGTTGTCGTGGCAGCCCTGCACCAGTGCCTGGTCTATCTTCAATTCGGTAAACGGCGTGGAGACCAGGTTCAAGTACGAGCTGTAGCCCTTGCCGAAATCATCCTGGGACAGGCCGAAGCCCTTGATGCGCAGGCGGCAGGCGCCGGCGTAGAAGTTGCTGATGTCCTGGGGCACCGAGCATTCCATCAGTTCGAAGCAGATCATTCCCGGAATGCCGTCGTGGTGCAGCACAAATTCCAGCAAGCGGTCGGCCAGGTCATGGCTGTTGAGCAGGTGCGTGGGCAAGTTGATCGACACCGGTATTTCGTAGCCACGCTGGCGCCAGCGTTCCTGGGCGTGGATCGCCTGTTTGAGCACCACCCACAACAATCGCTCCTCCAGCTCGAATGCCTTGATCGCCGGCAGGAACGCGGCGGGTAGCATCACGCCTTGCTCGGGATGCATCCAGCGCACCAGGGCTTCGGCGGCGACGATGCGGCCGTTGGCGAGGGACTTTTTCGGTTGGAACCAGGCCTGCAGCTGGCCGCTGCTCATGGCGTGCACCAGGGTGTGGCGGTCGATGTCCAGGTGCTCGGGCAATTCGGGGGAGGGCTTGCGCACTGTGTTCCTGAGTTGGTCGACGAGGCTGCGCAGGGCGTCTGCGGCGACCGGTTTGGAGATCAGCCCGATCACTTCCACATCGAGGTTTTTCGCCACCAGGCTGGCCGCCATCAGCATGCGCCGCGACGCCGCGCTCATGATCGCCAGCGCCGGCTTGCAGCGCAGGCTGGCCAGGCACTGGATAAACTGCACGCCGTCCATGCCGGGCATCAGCAGGTCGGTCAGTACCAGGTCAAAATCGCGCTGGCGCAGACGCTCCAGCGCTTCTTTACCGTCCTCGGCGGTTTCGAGCATGAAATCCCCCAACTCACTGAGCAGGTGCTGCAGGTAGATGTGCTGCAGGGGATGGTCCTCAACAATCAAAATACTAAGGGGCTTCATGGGTGATCCGTGCATAAGGCGCCAGGGAGTTGAATAGAGCCCGCAACGCAAAGGGTTTGACCAGGCAATGGTTCATGCCGGCGGCCAGGCACAGGTCGGCCTCGCCGCGCATGGCGTTGGCGGTGGCCCCGATAATCGGCAACGGGCAGCCCTGACGACGCAGTTCGCGCGCCAGTTCATAGCCGTTGATGTGGGGCATGTTCACGTCCGTCAGCACCACGTCGAAGTTGCCGGCGGTGTACAGCTGCAACGCTTCCTGACCATCGGCCGCCAGCTCCACGGTGCAGCCGAGCTCTTCGAGTTGGTCACGCAAAATCAGCTGGTTGATGATGTTGTCCTCGGCCACCAGCAGGTGCAGGTTGAGTTTGTTCAAGTCACGCTGACGCGTCTGCTCACCGGCGCGGGCCACCCACAGCCCCTGGGCCTGGCTCACGGCCTGATGAACAGCGCCCAAGTGGTTGAGGTTGACGTGCCAGGCGCCGGCCTCGGCCTCCAGCGCGGTGCAGGCATGGCTGCTGACGTGAATCACCGGGCCCGGCCACTCGGGCGCCAGCGATGGATCGACGCTGCCGGGATGCACTTGCAGCAGCAGATGGCTTTCCGGCAGCGTCGGCAGCCCGGTCTGAGCGCGTGCACCCCAGCGGCGCAGCCAGCCGCTGATCGAATGCGCCAGTTCCGGGATGGGCGACACCACGTAGATCGTCTCGGCCAGCAGCGGGGTCATCGGTGGCGTCGGCGCTTCTTCCAGCGGCAGGATCAGGCTGAAGCTGCTGCCCAGGCCCAGTTCGCTGACCATGCGGATATTACCGTTCATCAATTCGGTGAGGCGCTGGCAGATCGGCAGGCCCAGGCCGGTGCCGGCAACCACGTTAGTGTTGCCTTCGCTCTGGTAGAAGGGCTCGAAAATCATCGCCTGGTCTTCCTGGGCGATGCCTTTGCCGGTGTCCGAGACTTGCCACAACACACTGGAGCGCTCGCCATCGCGGCCAAGCACTTTGACGCGCAGCACCACGCGCCCATAGTCGGTGAACTTCACGGCGTTGTTGAGCAGGTTGTTGAGAATCTGGCGGATGCGTGTCACGTCGCCGATCAGCCGTTCCGGCAACTTCGGGTCGAAGCAGGCATACAGCTGCAAACCTTTGCCCTGGGCGGCCGCGGCGTAGCCCTGAATGATTTCGTGGACCAGGTCCAGCGGCGAAAACTCGCTCATTTCAAGAGCCAGCTGCCCGGCTTCGATCTTCGACACATCGAGCACGTCGCAGATCAGTTGCAGCAAGGTCGAGGAAGACCCTTCGATGGCCTGCAGATAGTCTTTCTGCTGGGCGTCCAGTTGTGTGCGCGCCAGCAATTCCAGGGTGCCGAGCACGCCGTACAGCGGCGTGCGGATTTCATGGCTCATGGTCGCCAGGAACAAGGTCTTGGCGGCGTTGGCGGCGTCTGCCGACTGCCGCGCTTCTTCCAGCGCCGCTTCCACTTGTTTGCGTGCGCTGATATCGCTGAAGGCGCAAAACAGCACGTCCTCGCCCCTGTAGCGGGTCGGTGCGCTGCTCAGGTACAGGTGACGGCCGTCGATGGTTTCAAAGTAATCGCTGCGTTCGGACGGCTCACCGGCGTAGGCCTGCGCGATCCAACAGGCGCGCAACGCCTCGCGCTCCGGGCCGTGGCCCAGCCATTGCTGGGCCAGGGTGTTTTCCAGCACCACCTGGCCGTCGGTGCGGCGCAGTACACACAGGGCGACAGGCGCGGTCTGGATCACATCGCGGCCGAACGCCTCGCTTTCGATCAGCGCCTGGATGCGATGGATCGAGGGAATGATGAAGCGCTGGTCGACGCGGCGCATCACCAGCCAGATCAGCGTCAGGCTGAACAGGCAGAACAGCAGCGAACCCAGTAGCTGTTTCCACAAGCCGGTGACCACCGCGCGCAGGTCGATGGAATACATCAACTGCCAGTCCGAGGATTTCAGGTGCTTGCGGATCACCAGGTGATCGGGCAGCAAGCCGTTGCCGACAAAGCCGAAAAAGCTTTCTTCCTTGGGCCTGAGGTGTTGCTGGCGCATCTGCGTGTCGTCGCTGTTGGTAAATACCAGCATGCCCTGGGAGTTGAGCATCATGAACTCGCCGGCGCTCTGGTCGCTGAGGGTCGAGGACACTTCACGGCTTTCCATTTCCAGACCCAGCCAGCCGGAAGTGGGGTCTTGGCGGTCCAGACGGATGAATATGTACAGGTGCGAATGGTGTTCGGTGCGGTCGCTCAGCCACAACTCGTTGAGGGTGGACGGATCGCTGTGCTGCAAGGCCTTGAGGCGGTTGAGCATGCACTTGGAAATCGGCAGGACTTGCGCGGTCGCGTCATACACCCGTGTCACCTGCGGGGTAGGGCCGGCGTTCACGTACAGCAGGTTGAGTTGCTTGGCCTTGAGGTAGTCGCGCAGGCGTGCCGTCAGCCAGATGCTCCACTGGTTGCCCGGCGTGTCGCCCAGCTGCACATGCTCTTCTTCGGGAGAGGAGGGGTAAATCCTCGACTGCTTGCGCACCGCCGAGAGGCTGAGGCTTTCAAGCAGCGCCTCGCGGTTGGTGAAAAACGTATGGGCTTCGGCGATGGCGCTGCTCATGTAGCCACGGCGTTGGGAAATATCGTTGTTGAAGGTGGACAGCAGAAAGGTGTAAACGCCGCTGAGGATGCCGATGAGCAGCACGGTCGCGAAAATACGAAGCAGCCTTCTGGCTGCTTCGGGTCGGGAGAGGACGGGGTTGATCTGGAGCAGATAACTTTTCAATCGCATCGGCGGACTTTAAGCGTCGGCCGTGTCGCGTGGCATAAGACGATCCTTAAAAATCAGCTATTTGTAATACATATCCACCACCACCGCGGCGTCGAATGCGCCGGGAATCGGCAGGGTGCGCCATTTCAAATCGGCGCGGAATTCGTCGTGGCTCTGGCCCAGGCCCATGAGGTTCTGCAGCGTGAACCAATTGTCGAACGGCAATTGTTGTTGGCTCTCGGCGCGGGACAGGGCGATGCCCACCGATTTATTGTTGTCCGGTACCAGCAACCCATTGATCACACTGCCGCCACCCGGCGTGGTGGCGAAGCGCGCGCTGACGGTATAAGGCGTGTCGCAGCCTTTGCGCAGGTTCAAGCTGAAGTTTGCGGTGCTGGCGACTTCGCCGATTGCAAACTTGCGCGAGGGCATCGGGAAGCTGACCACGCTGGGGCTGATCGTCAGCTCGGGGGTACAGGGCACGAAGCGGATGCCGTTCATGCCGGTGACCACGTAGTTGAAGTTGCTGTTGGGCCTTGAGTTCAGCCCGCGCACGCCGTCCAGCTGGAACACCCGATACTCGGTCAGGGTACTGGCCTGGCCACTGGGAGGCGTCGGGTCGTATTTCTCGATGAATACGCTGAAGTTGAGGGTGAAGCGCGCCTTTTCCCAGCCTTTGCAGTTGGTCAGGTTGCAGCCGCGGTCGGAAAAGAACCCGGTGCCGACCTTGCCGGTACTTTGGGTGATCGGCTGGTTGTTATAGCGAATACCCACGCGGATACCCGTGCCGATGCTGACGTTGGCCGGGTTGACGTAGAAGTAGATTTCCTCGCGGCCGTAGTAGTAGTCATCTTTGCAAATCACATTGGTGGAGCGTGGGCCGGACTCCCAGATAATGCTGCCGTTTGGCGCATCGGCCGCCACCGCCAGGGCGGTGCCCAAGGCTTCCTTGGTAATGATCGAGTCGCTGCCGTCCTCACGGCAGGCCAGCGCATGGCTGGTGGCGGGCAGGACTGCGCAGGCCCACAGCAGCATGGGTAGCATTCGTTTGGTGAGTGACATTGGTGCAAATACCCCGCGAACCATCAGTTGAGCGCCGCGCTGTGGCGGGCTTGCAAACCGATATCGGTGATTTCGGTGAAGTGGAGGGTGGTGCCTTTGGGCAACGGGCCTGGCGCGGTCAGGGTTTTGCGCTCGAAAGGCTTGAGCAGCAGGTAATCACTGAGCACCTGGCCGTCGGTTTGCAGGTTCACCAGCGACAGGTGAAAGGCGCTGGGATTGCTGACCGTGACGGTGCGCCCATCGTTGCTGCGCCATTGCAACTGCTGCACCGCGTCGGCCGAGCCGCCTTTGAGCGCGGGTGGCCGATAGAACAGCTTGAGCCGCTGGCGTATCGCAAATTGCACGCTGTTGGGGTCTTCCGGCTTGAGCGGGATCTCCATGATGTTCAGCCAGAACAGCGATTCACGGTCGCTGGGCAACCCTTCACCGGCATACAGGATGCGTAACTGATGATGCTCGCCGGCGCCCAGTTGCACCAACGGCTCGGTGGCGGCAAACGGCACGCTGTGGCTGCTGGCTTCGTCCTCGCCGCTGATCCAGGTTTGCACCACCACCTCCCGTGCAGCTTGGTTGACCACGCCGATGTTGGCTTCGCGGTCGTGGCCGAAATAGATCAGGCGCGTGCCTTCGACCTTCAGCGCGGCGCTGGCAGGCGGCGGTGCAAGGGCCAGCAATCCGCAGGCTAAAATCATCATTCTGAGTAAAAACATGAGCACAGATGAATCCATGGGAGCGTGGGGGAACGCGGCCCATGGTAGGGGCAGGGCGCAGCGGGGGCTTTCAGGCGATTCTTAAAAGTGCGCGGCTGTACCCGGTTACCGTTTCAGAATCGCCTTAAAGTCAGGTTTCACCCCTGACAGGTAACGTGGTCAGCGTTGAATGATCGACGCGGATGCCCAACTGTCAGGTTTACCTATGTCCAATAAAGCGTTACGCCTTCTGATTGCCGATGCAGACATTCTGCAACGGATCAAGATCGAGAAAATGCTCAACCAGCTGGGCTATCACCGTATCGTCCCCTTGAGCTCGTTCGACGAACTGCAGGTACTGACACGTTCGGGCGTTGTGGCGTTCGACCTGTTGATCATCAACACCGCGCTGGTGCACTCGCGGCAGGTCAACCTGTTGAAGTATTGCCATGACAACCCGCTGATTCGCCACACGCTGATCTACGACGGGCAATGTGCGCAAAGCTCGGTGGTGTCGGTATCGGTCAGCCAGACCCTGCACTTGTCGCTGTCGCAATCGCCGGATTTCAACTCGCTGCGTCGCTGCATGGAAGTGGTCGATCCGGACCATAGCCTGCCAACCGTCGAACGCCCGGTGCTGCGCGCTGTTGACAGCCGGACCAGCGTGCCGTCAGCGGCGCCACGCGCGATCTACCAGGGCGATCCGGCGGTGGTGGCCTGCGCCGTCGGGCTCTCGCCCAAGCGTTGATCAACCGGCAGGCTCAGGCGTATCGGCACCGATTTGGCCGCCGGCACCTTGCTGCGTTCGGCGTGGTGCCAGAGCGGCACCAGCGGGTTGCATTCGGGGTAGTACGCCGCGGCGCAGCCTTCGGGGATGTCATACGCAACGATTTCCAGCGGGCCGACCTGGCGCTTGACCTCAGGCTCTATGGCGGTGGTCAACATCACCCCCTGACCGTTCTCGAAACCCAGCCGCGCGATATCGTTGCGGTGCATGAAGATCACCTCGCGCGTGCCACTGATGCCGCGAAAGCGATCCTCGTAGCCATAGATCGTGGTGTTGAACTGGTCGTTGCTGCGCAGCGTCATCAGTTGCAGCACGTCACGCGCCAGCACATCGGTGTTGACGTCATCGTCTTCATTGAGCGTGGCGGGCAGCACGAACTGTGCCTTGCCGCTTTCGGTCAGCCATTCGCGCTGCGCAACGGCGATGGGGCGGTGAAAACCTCCCGGTTCGGCCATGCGGGTTTCCATGTCGTGGAAGATCTGCGGGTAGATGAGGCTGATGGCGCTGCGCACTTTTGAGTAGTCCGCGCTCCAGCCCTGCCAGTCAATCGAGCCGCCCGCTGGCAACGTGGCCTGGGCCAGGCCGGCGACGATGCTGGCCTCGGCGCGCACGTGGGCGCTGACCGGTTCGGCGCTGCCATGCCAGCCGTGGATGCAGCCGGTGCTGTCCTCGGTGGCCCAGGTTTGCTCGACACCCTGCTGCCGGTCGATTTCGATACGCCCCAGGCACGGCAGCAGCCACTGGTGTTGCGCGGGCAGCAAGTGCGTGCGATTGAGTTTGGTCGCGATCTGCACATTGAGTTGCAAGGTTTGCCAGGCCGGCTCCATGCGCGACGTGTCGGGAATCGCGCGCAGGAAGTTGCCGCCCAGGCCGATGAAGCCGCGCACACGCCCGGCCAGAATGCCTTCGCAGGCGTCCACCGTGCACAGGCCCATTTGCTCCGGCACCTTGAAGCCGAACTGCTGCTCGATCAGCTCGACCGGGACTTTTTTCGGGTCTTCGGTAATGCCCACCGTGCGCTGGCCCTGCACATTGGAGTGGCCGCGCACCGGGCAGATGCCTGCGCCCGGCTTGCCGAAATTGCCGCGCATCAGCAACAGGTTCACCAGCATCTGCACGTTTTGCACCCCGTGCCGATGCTGGGTCAGGCCCATGCCGTAGATCATCATGACCCGGTTACTGCGCGCATACACCTGCGCAGCCGCTTCCAGGGCTCCGCGGCTCAGGCCGGAGCGGCGCTCGATGGTTGGCCACTGCGCGGCGCGAACCATCGCCGCAAACGCCTCGAAGCCTTCGGTGTGTTCGGCGATAAAGGCGTAGTCGAGTACCGGCGCACGCCCGTCGCGCTGCGCCTGGTCGTCCAGCTCCAGCAGCACTTTGGCCAGGCCGAGCAGGGCGGCCGTGTCGCCACCGATCGCCACCTGGTGATACTGGGTACTGATCACGGTGGATTCGGGGGTGAGCATTTCTACCGGTGATTGCGGGTTGACGAAGCGTTCCAGTCCGCGTTCGCGCAAGGGGTTGAAGGTGATGATCGGCACGTCGCGTTTGCGCGCATCCTGCAACTGGTGAAGCATGCGCGGGGCATTACTGCCGACATTCTGGCCGAAGAAAAACAGGCAGTCGGTGTGCTCGAAATCTTCCAGCGTCACGCTGCCGACAGGGATGCCGATACTTTCCTGCAAGCCGACCGAGGTGCTTTCGTGGCACATGTTCGAACTGTCGGGCAGGTTGTTGGTGCCATAGGCCCGGGCGAACAGCTGGTACATGAACGAGGTTTCCAGCGAGGCGCGGCCCGAGGCGTAAAACACCACGCTGTCGGGTTGCAGCGTTTGCAATTGCGCGCCGATCTCGCGGTAAGCCTCCTCCCATGGCGTTTCGCGGTAGCGGTCGGTGGCCGCATCGTAGCGCATCGGATGGGTCAGTCGACCGTGTTGCTCCAGTGCGTAGTCAGACCATTGGCGCAGTTCACTGAGTGAGTGTTCGGCGAAGAACGCAGGTGAGGTCTTGAGCGAGGTCAGTTCCCAGGCCGTGGCCTTGGCGCCGTTTTCGCAGAACTCCAGGGCATGTGGCTTGCCGGGTTTGGCCCAGGCGCAACTGACGCACGCGAAGCCATCGGGCTTGTTCTGTTTGAGCAGCGCTTTGGTGGCCTTGGCAAAGGCTTGCTCGCGCCAGAGGATTTTCATCACCGACTGCGCCGAGCCCCAGCCGCCGCTCGCGTGGGTGTAGGGGTGAAAGTGGGCTTTTGGATAGATGAGCATGGGCTGCACCTGAGGGCTTTATCGGTGAGGGATAACGTTACGACGAGTACGCTTGGCAAAAGGTTCGAGTGGGCTTCCGGGCGGCAGGCTAACCGCTCGTCCGACGCCGTGCGGATTTGTTGAACATCCGTTTCTCTGCCTCGGCCCTATCAATCAAGACGGCCGCATTTATTCAGTCGTCGCTGCCTATTAAAAAAGCCTGCCGTGAATACCTTGCCGAGCGGAGAGACGCCTGATGAACGACCTACCTGTAGTCAACCCAGCGATTCAGCCTTTGGCTTTTGAGCCGTCCTTCGAACAGATTCCCGATGATGAAGCGCAGACCAGCAAGGAGCTGGCCGAAGCGCTGCACGGCATCATGGAAACGACCTTTCGCGACAGTGGCCACGCCACTCGCAGTGTCCACGCCAAGGCCCATGGCCTGCTGCGCGGGCACATCAGCGTGCTGGAAAACCTGCCCGCCACACTGGCCCAGGGCGCGTTTGCCAAACCGGTGAGGTTGCCGGTGTACCTGCGCTTTTCGACCAACCCGGGCGATATTCTCGATGACAAGGTGTCCACGCCCCGCGGGCTGGCAATCAAGATCGTCGGCGTGGACGGCCCGCGATTGCCGGGCAGTGATGGCGAGGTCACCCAGGATTTCGTCATGCAAAACGCCAAGGCCTTCACGGCCGCAACGCCCAAGGCTTTTTTGAAAACCCTGAAATTGTTGGCCAAGACCACTGACAAAGCGCCGGGCATGAAAAAAGCCTTCTCGGCGCTGCTGCGAGGCGTGGAAGCCACCCTTGAATCCATGGGCGGCGAAAGCGGCACGCTGAAAAGCCTCGGCGGCCATCCGCAGACCCATATTCTTGGCGAGAGCTTTTCCAGCGTGGTGCCGATGCTCTATGGCCCTTACTACGCCAAAGTCGCTGTGGTGCCGGTGTCGTCCAACCTGACGGCATTGACCGACTTGCACGTGGACTTTGGCGACAACCCCGACGGCCTGCGCGCAGCCGTCGAGGCTTATTTTGCCCAGAGCGGCGGAACCTGGGAGGTGCGCGTGCAATTGGCCACTGACCTGGAAAAAATGCCCATCGAGGATGCTTCCGTGCAATGGCCCGAGGACCTCAGCCCGTACGTGACCGTGGCGCGCATCGACCTCGAGCCGCAGGCGGCCTGGAGCCCTGAAAACGTCCAGAAAATCGACGACGGCATGGCCTTCAGCCCGTGGCACGGGCTGGCGGCGCACCGCCCGTTGGGCGGAGTAATGCGCGTGCGTAAACCGGCTTACGAGATGTCGTCCGGGTTCAGGGCCGAGCACAACGGGTGCCCGATCCACGAACCGCGGCCGTCAACCACGCCATAAAGGTTGATGGTCGTCATCCAGCGTCCAATGGGGTTGGCGGGGTTCCAGACACACCCCGCCAACCCAACGCGTATGGCTGGCGTGGTCCAGCCAATAGGCGTCGGCGTTCAGCACCGCTTGCCCCAGTGGGGTCAGTGCGAGTGGGCGACGCGGCCAATCGTGCTCGGTTGCAGTTTCGACCAGTAACGGCGCGTCACCATCGATCAACGGGCGCAACAACGCATGGAACATCATGTCGCCCAGAAACGGCAGCGGCTCACGCTTGGCCATCAGTTCTGCGAACACCCGGCCAAAGGGCACGGGCCCGGCTTCGGCGATGTACTGCAGGGACAAGCGTTCGGTGAGTGACAAACCATCGCGCCTGCCTGGCAGCTCCTGCAATTGGCGCGTCAGCGCGGGCGCGAGCAAGGGCAGGGTGCGGTGGTTGCCGTGAGCCACCTGCGCCCAGTCGACCGGTGAGGGATTGCAATAAGCCGACCAGGCCTGCTTGGCCAGTTGCACGGCCTCATCGTCGATCAACCGGCGCTGTGGCCATAACCACGCGAGGACGTCGGGTGCCAGTTGGCCAATGCCGATAAACCGCTCGACGCCGGGAATGCGGTGCACTTCGATCAGCTCGAGCTTGCGCGGTGCCTGCTCAAGCCCGGCCAACGCACGGATCAGGAACAGCTGGTCATAGGCATCCGCCTCGCACCACAGCACGCTGTGATCGGCGTCGGCCAAGGCCTCAAGCTGGTGGTATTCATCACTGATGCGTCGCGCGGCTTCGGTGGGGTCCAGGGCGAACGCCTGGCTGATAAACGCGCTGCGCATCGCACGGAACGCGTCGCCGGGGAGGTCACGCACCGGCCCCATGCACAGCGGATCGGTGAGCATTTGGAACTGGCCTTTGAACCCCGCCACCTGCAGGGTGTGGGCAATGTCGCTGCCGCAACGCCAGTGGGTGGTGCGGGCTTCATCGCTGGCCTCAAACGCGGGGTGGCGGGCGGCGAAGTCGAGGGCGTCGACGTGCGCCTTGAGCTTGGGCCAACTGCTGAAACCCAGTTGCCGGGCGACGTGCCATTGGGCCTGGGACAACGTGGCGGTGGGGTCCTGGCTTTTCAGGCGCGGCAACAGTTCCTTGGCGCGCTTGCGCTGCTGCTCAAGGTTAAGACGGCCATCGGTGTTGGAGGATACAGGGCGTTGCGACATACGATCTCCTTGCACATACCTTTTCCGCTTTAAGGTTGGGAGTCGTAGAAATGAAATGCAGCGTGAGTGTCTTGGGCGCAGCCCTTTCCGCGGAAGGTGGCGTAGAGAGCGCCAGGCGGGAAATATAGGCAGCATTGGCGCTCAGTGCAACCCTGCACGTGTGGGAACGGGCCTGCCCGCGACAGCGCGGTGTCAGTCAGCCAATGTGCTGACCGAACCACCGCTTTCGCGGGCAAGCCCGCTCCCACCTTTTTGTTGTGTTGCTCTTACTTGTCCTTGCGCGCATCCATGGTCTTTTGATGCTCGGCCAGGAACGGCTGCTCCGCCGGGTCAAAACGGTCGATCCCGGCGGTGAAGCGATGCCAGTACGGATACAACGGCTGTCGCCGCGTCACCGCCTCGATGCGTGAAGACTGTTCTTCGGTGAGTTTCAGTTCGGTCGCCGCAAGGTTGTCGCGCAAGTGTGTTTCGGTGCGGGCGCCGACGATCAGCGAGGTAATGCCCGGGCGATCCTTGAGCCACGCAAGGCAAGTGCGCGCCACCGATACACCGTGCTCGTCGCCTACGGCGGCGAGGGTTTCGATGATATCCAGCGCGCGTTCCTGGTCATGCACATAGGGTTCCGGCCAGTCACTGCCTTGGCGGGTAGTGGCCGGTGGTTTGTGCCCGCGCCGCGTCGAACCGGTCAGCAGGCCTTCGCCCATCGGCCCCCATACCAGCGTGCCAACGGACTGGTCGAGCGCCAGCGGCAGCAGTTCATATTCGGCTTCGCGCGATTCCGGCGTGTAGTAAATCTGCTGGGTGATGGGCTTGAGCATGCCGTGCAGCTCGGCCTTGCCCAGGGTTTTCATCATTTGCCAGGCCGTGAAGTTGCTGGTGCCGAAGTAGCGGATCTTCCCCGAACCGACCAACAGGCGCAGCGCTTCGAGGGTTTCCTCGATGGGCGTCATGCCGTCCCAATTGTGCAATTGGTACAGGTCGATGTGGTCGGTGCCCAGGCGCTTCAAGCTGGCTTCGCAGGCGCGGATCAAGTGGTAGCGCGAGGAACCGGAGTTGTTCGGGTTCTTGTCCACCGGGCTGCGGCCCTTGGTGGCCAACAGGATGTCGTGGCGTTTGTCGCCCAAGGCCTTGCCCACCACTTCTTCGGCCAGGCCGTGGGAGTAGAGGTCGGCGGTGTCGACCATATTCACGCCGGCGTCGAACGCGATGTCGAACATGCGCTTGGCCTGCGGCACGTCCACCGCGCCGCACTTTTCAAACTCGGCGCGGCCGCCGAAGGGCACGGTGCCCAGGATGATTTCGGACACCAGCAGGCCTGAATGGCCCAGTTGTCGGTATTGCATGTCGCCTCCTGTTTACATTGCACGTGAAGGTGTGAACGACATGAACGGCGATAGTTTGAATTTTTTCATGAAATCTTCGTGCACCTGCCGCACCATTGCGCCCAACAGGATTTAAGAGGAACACCGCGTCCATGAGCGCACTGATAGAAACCCGCGCCCTCACGCGCGTGGACGAGCGTCGCCAAGTGGCCTTGCTTGAGCCGACAGACTTTACCTTGAACAGCGCCGACCGCGTGTCGATCACCGGCTCTTCCGGCTCCGGCAAAAGCGTGTTCCTGCGTGCGCTGGCGCTGCTGGATGCGCCCACCGCGGGGCAGATTCTGTGGAATGGCCAGCCCGTTGCCAATGCCGAAATTCCCCACTACCGCAGCCACATCAGCTACCTGTCGCAACGCCCTGCGCTGCTTGAGGGCACGGTGCAAGACAACCTGCGTTTCCCGTTCAGCCTCAAGACGTTGCGCAAGCGCCGCTTCGACCTGCAGGCGGTCACCACGCTGCTCGGGCATGCCGGGAAAACGGCGGACTTTCTGCACAAAAATGCCGGTGACCTGTCGGGCGGTGAAGCCCAGGTGGTCGCGCTGATCCGCACGCTGCAACTCAACCCCGAAGTGCTGTTGCTCGACGAACCCACAGCGGCCCTTGATCCTACGTCTTCCCGTGATGTGGAAGCGCTGATCGACGCCTGGTTTGCCGGCGACACCTCGCGTGCTTTCATCTGGGTGTCCCACGACCTTGATCAGGCCCAACGCATGAGCGCCATCCACTTGCAGATGAGCGCCGGCGTGCTGAGCGCAGTGGCCCAACCATGAACTATCAAAACCTCACCGCGCTGGACATGGGCATCGCCGCCTCGCTGATCCTGATCAACGGCGCGCTGTCTTTGCTGTTGCGCCTGGGCCTGGGTCGCCAGTTGCTGTCGGCGGCGGTGCGCACGGTGGTGCAGTTGTTGGCCATCGGTTATCTGCTGGGCTGGGTGTTCGAGTTTGCCTACTGGTACGTGGTGCTGCCGCTGATGTGCGCGATGACTTTGATCGCCGGCCTGTCGGCGGCCGGGCGTGGGCGCAGGACCTATCGCGGGCAACGGGTCGACAGCATCCTGTCGGTGTGGGGCAGCTCCTGGCTGGTCACGGCGGTGGGTTTGTTTGCGGTGATCCGCATCCACCCGTGGTACGAGCCGCAGTATGCGATCCCGATTCTGGGGATGATCCTTGGCAATACCCTGACCGGCGTGTCACTGGGCATCGAGCGCATGACCCAGGAACTGACCTCGGGGCGCAACACCATCGAGATGATCCTGGCGTTGGGCGGTTCGCGCTGGGAAGCCGCGCAGGAAGCCATCCGCCAGGCAGTACGCGCCGGGATGATCCCGACGCTGAACCAGATGACGGTGGTTGGCATCGTCAGCCTGCCCGGCATGATGACCGGCCAGGTACTGGCGGGAGAGAGCCCGGTGGACGCGGTGCGGTATCAGATCGTGATCATGTTTCTGATCGCCGCGTCGTCGGCATTGGGCACGGTAGGGGCGGTGTTGCTCACCTACCGGCGGCTGTTTTCCACCCACCACCGGTTTTTGCGCGACCGGCTGCAAGAGCGCTGACACAGCAGCCAGCACCGCCCAAATGTGGGCGCTGGCTTGCCTGCGATAACGGTGTATCAGTCGCCGAATAAGCTGACTGAACCACCGCTATCACAGCCTCGCTGAAGCCCGACAGCTCCTCCAGGGTTTGGCGGGAAGGGCTCAATCCAGATCCGCCACACCAAAGTCCAGCACCACCTTCATCGCCTGGGTCTTGTCCGCCGCCAGCTCAAATGCCTGCACCGCATCACCGAACGGCACGGTGTGGGAGAACATCGCCTCGGAGCTGGGCGAGTTCACCACCATGCTCGCGCTGGGGTCTGCCGGGTTGGGCGTCGGGGTGTTGCTACAACAGGCGGCGCGCGCGCTGCCGGCCAATTGCGTGTCGCGTCACCTCGAGCTGGGGGCGTATGAGGCCAGCACCGGACTGGCCTGGACCGAGCTGGGCAGCGCGGTGAAGATCACGCTGTTCAGCCTGATCATGGAATTATTCGCGCAGTGATTGTTTCGTCCGGTGAAATGCTGGATTGTAAATCCTGATGATTCCCTCGATCAGCGCAGCGGTGGAACATGGCGGCGTCGATACCTCATCCTTGGAGCCTTTCATGTCCCAGCCTGCAATCAAACTGTATGGTTTCCCGCTGTCCGGCCACTCCCATCGGGTGGAACTGATGTTGTCGCTGCTGGGGCTGCCCCGCGAGTTTATTCTGGTAGACCTCAAGCAGGGCGCGCAGAAGTCCCCGGACTTTATGGCCCGCCTCAACCACTTCGGCCAGGTGCCGGTGATTGATGACAACGGCACGGTGTTGGCCGATTCCAATGCGATTCTGGTCTACCTCGCGAACACCTACGGCGACGGCCAATGGCTGCCGAGTGATCCTGTCGGCCAGGCGCGCGTGCAGCGCTGGCTGTCGGCCGCCGCCGGTCAACTTCACGCCGGGCCGGCGGCCGCGCGACTGGCCGTGGTGTTTGGCGCTGAGGTTGATACCGTCAGCGCCATCAGTCGCTCGCACGCGCTGCTGAGGCTGGTGGAGCAGCAACTGGGCCAGAGCCGCTTCCTGGCCAGCGAGCAGCCGAGTATTGCCGATATTGCCTTCTACACCTACGTCGCCCACGCGCCGGAAGGCAATGTGTCGCTGGCCGACTACCCTCAGGTACGCGCCTGGCTCGCCAGCATCGAGGCCTTGCCAGGCTTTGTCGGCATGCCGCGCACAGCAGTGGGGCTGCAAGCGCCGTAAATGATCTGTGGCCAGAAGAGTGAGCGCCGATGGACCGATTTCATGAAATGCAGGTATTTCTCGCGGTCGCCGAGGAGGCGGGCTTCGCCGCTGCCGCACGCCGCCTGAAAACCTCGCCGCCCAGCGTGACCCGGGCCATTGCCGCCATGGAGCAACGCATCGGCACACAACTGCTGGCGCGCACCACGCGCAGCCTGCACCTGACCGAAGCCGGCCAGCGCTACCTGGAAGATTGCCGACGCATCCTCGCCGAACTGAACGAGGCCGAGGACGCGGCGGCAGGCAGTTATTCCATCCCGCGCGGTCACCTGACGCTCACCGCGCCCGTGCTGTTTGGCGAGTTGTATGTGGCGCCGGTGCTGGGCGATTACCTGGACCGTTTTCCGCAGGTGAACATCAACGCCTTGCTGGTCGACCGCGTGGTGAACATGGTCGATGAAGGCGTGGAGGTGGCCGTGCGCATCGGCCATCTGCACGAGCCCGGGCAGCAGGCAATCAAGGTGGGTGAAGTGCGCCGCGTAGTGTGTGCTGCGCCAGGGTATCTCGACCAGCACGGCAGGCCGGCGCGGCCGGAGCAACTGCGTGAAGCGAAGATTGTCACGTCGTCCTCCAGCCAGTTGGTGAGTGAGTGGCGGTTTATCGAGGGCGGCCAACCGCTGACCGTGCCTATCGAGCCGCGTCTGGTGGTCACGGCCAATAACGCGGCGATCAACCTGGCGCGGTTGGGTTGGGGCATGACGCGGGTGCTGTCCTATCAAGTCGCGGCGGCGGTGGCGGCGGGGGAGCTGGAAATTGTGCTGGAGGATTTCGAGCCGGCGCCGCTGCCGATCCAGGTGGTGTTCCAGAAGAGCGCGCGGGTGCCGGCCAAAATTCATACCTTTGTCGACTTTCTCACTCAGCGCCTCGGGCAGGACGCGGCCCTGAACCCGGCGCTGAAGCGGCGCAGCTGATGCAGCGTTATCGCGACATGCAGCTGTTTGCGGCGCTCGCCGGGCAACCGAGCCTGGCCTCGGCGGCCCGTCACGCACATGTCTCCAACCCGACGCTGATGCGTGCGATTACGCGTGTGGAGGCACGCCTGCACGCGCAGTTGCTGCAACGCAGTACGCGAGGTGTGAGCCTGACCGACGCGGGCAGCGCCTACCTGGCCGACTGCGTGCGCCTGCTGGCCGCGGTGGACGCCGCCGAAGCCTCGGCCCAGGGTTTGCACGCGCAGCCTCAGGGCAACCTGCAAATCTTTCTGCCGTTTCTGTTCAGCCGCTACGTCATGGCGCCGGTGTTGGCTGGCTATATGGAGCGTTACCCCGACGTGCGTCTCGTTGCCCGCTATCACGACTATTACCCCAACCTGCATGAAGAGGGGCTGGACGTGGCAATCCTGGTCGGTGAACTGCCCAGTTCGTCACTGATCGCCCGCAGGGTAGGGCAGGTGCGCCCGATTCTCTGCGCCAGCCCCGACTACCTGGCCGCTCACGGCGAGCCGGCGCATCCCGACGACCTCAAGCAGCATCGCCTGATCGCCAGTGCCGATCAGGTTGACTGGGGCTTCAAAGGCGGCTCATTGAAGGCGCGCGCACGCTTGAGTTGCACCACGGTGCAAGGCGCGATCAATGCCGCCGTGCACGGTGCGGGGCTGATTCGCTGCCTCAGCTACCCGGTGCATGACCAGTTGGCGAGCGGCCAGTTGCGTCGCCTGCTACCGGCCTTTGAACCGCCGGCGCTGGCGGTGCACGTGGTGTACCGCGAAGGCCGCAACGCGCCGATGCGCGTGCGCAGTTTTGTCGATCACTGCGTGGCAGCGCTGCGTGACCATCCGGCGTTTCAGTTGGCGTAATGCTGGATTGCCAAGCGTGGGCATTCTCTCGATGGGCGACAGAGCGCAGCATTCACCCATCCAACACTGAGGTGTGCGCCATGAACCTGATCGAACCCTCCCCCTGGCATGCCGGCGAACGGCAGATGCAGCAAAGCGCCGGCGTTGCCGAGCGCATGGCGGTCGTGGGGCCCAAGGTGATCCGCGACCATTTGCCGGAGCAGCATCGGGATTTTTATCCGCTGTTGCCCTACTTGATGCTCGCGGTGGTGGATGCGCAAGGCATCCCTTGGGCGACGCTGCTCGAAGGCGCGCCGGGGTTTGCCCATTCACCCGACCCGCACACCTTGCAGATCGACAGCTTGCCGTCCAAGGGCGACCCGGCGCTGGCTGCGTTACACCGCGGTGCGTCCGTGGGCCTGCTGGGCATCGACCTCACTACCCGCCGCCGCAACCGCATGAACGGGCGCGTGGGCAGCCTTGGTCACGCTGGCTTTTCGGTCGAGGTGGTGCACACGTTCGGCAACTGCCCCAAGTACATTCAACAACGCCCGGTCGAGGGCATCGCGCGCAAACCCGGCACCTTGGTCGAGCCCCTGAACGGGCTGGATGACGCCGCGCAACACCTGATCCGCAACGCTGACACCTTCTTTGTCGCAAGCTACGTTGACGAGGAGGGCGCACGCTCGGTGGACGTCTCCCATCGCGGCGGCAACACCGGCTTCGTGCGCGTCGACGGCAATGTGCTGACCATTCCCGACTTCGCCGGCAATCTGTTCTTCAACACCCTGGGCAACCTGTCGGCCAACCCGGTGGCTGGGCTGTTGTTTATCGATTTCGAATCGGGCGACGTGCTGCAGATTGCCGGGCGCACCGCGCTGATCCTCAGCGGCCCCGAAGTGGCCATGTTCGACGGTGCGCAGCGGTTATGGACGCTGACCGTGGAGCATGCGGTACGGCGCCCGGCAGCGCTGGCGTTGCGCTGGCAGTTTGCCGAGTTCTCGCCGTTCAGCCTGGCGATGGGCCGTTGGCTGTGATTTGCAGAGCGGCCGGAGTGGTTGTCACAAGCCGGCCAAGCGCATGCTTCGGCATGGCGCTGGTGGGTGATGAGCTGTACATCGGCAACGCTGACGCGGTGGTCAAGGTGGCGTTACCTCGGGCCAGACCCACATAGACGCCACGCCGGTAAAGGTCACCGGGCTGCCGGCCGGGATCAACCATTACTGGACCAAAAACCTGCTGGCCAACCCGGACGGCACGCGGCTCTATGTGACGGTGGGCTCCAACAGCAATGTCGGTGAAAACGTCCTCGACGCCGAAGAACGCCGCGCCGCCATCTGGAAGCCTGGCTCCACCCAACTGTGGACAGTGGTCAACGAGCGTGACGAAATTGGCAGCCACCAGGTGCCCGATTACCAACGGCGTTCGCCGATGGCGTGTTTGTCGGTGAACAGGGTTCGTGGAACCGCAACCCGCAGGCCGGTTACAAGGCGCGTTGCTGGTGGCAGACGATGTGGGCAACAAGGTGTGGCGGGTGGCGCAGCGCACCCCTTGAACGCTGCACAAAGGATGTGGCTAGCCCACATCCAAACCCGCTTTATTTTGCCGTCGCCAGCACCGGCGTATCCCCCCACGCGCCACCCAGCGCCGTATACAGGTTTACCTCCGCCACCAACTGTGCCAGCCGGTCGACAATCAGCGCTTGTTGCGAACTGAACAACGAGCGCTGTGCATCGAGAAACGTCAGGTTGCTGTCCACGCCGCTGCGGTAGCGGTGTTGGGCCAGGTCGTAATAGGCCTGGTTGGACGCGACGAAATCGCGTTGTGCATCCAACTGGTCATTGAAGGTCTGGCGGGCGGCGAGGCCGTCGGCGACTTCCTGAAAAGCCGTCTGGATCGACTTTTCGTACTGGGCCACAGTGATGTCCTTTTGCAGTTTTGCGTAGTCGAGACTGGCGCGCAGGCTGCCGGCGTTGAAGATCGGCAGGTTGATCTGCGGCTGGAAGGTCCAGGTGCCCGAGCCGCCCTTGAACAACCCCGACAGTTGCGTGCTGGTGCTGCCGGCGTTGGCCGTGAGGGTCACCGATGGAAAGAACGCCGCGCGCGCCGCGCCGATATTGGCATTGGCGGCCTGCAACTGATATTCGGCCTGGAGGATATCCGGGCGCCGTTGCAGCAAGTCGGACGGCAACCCTGCGGGCACGCGCGCCACCAGTTCATCGGCGAGCGGACGCGCCGGCAAATGCTCATCCACCGGCGCGCCCACCAGCAGGGCGAGGTTGTTCAGGTCCTGGGCGACCTGGCGTTCATAACGGGCCACGCTCGCACGTGTGCTTTCCACCGCGGTGCGCGCTTGCACCACGTCCAGCGCCGAGGCCTTGCCCGCGCTTTTGCTGCGGCTGGTGAGCTGCCAGCTGTGGTCGTCGGCATCCAGGGTTTGCTGGGCCAGGGCCAGCAGTTCCTGGTCGGCGCGCCAGGTCAGGTACGCATTGGCGACGTTGGCCACCAGGCTCAACTGCGCGCTGCGTCGCGCCTCTTCGGTGCCCAGGTACGTGAGCATCGCCTGCTCGCTGAGGCTGCGCACACGGCCGAACAAATCCAGTTCATAAGCGCTGAGCCCCAACGTGGCGGAATAATTGGAAGTAATCGCAGACTTGCCGGTGCCGGTCACATCGCCCGGCAACTTCTGGCGTTTGCCGGCGCCTGTGGCGGATAGGGCCGGGAACAGGTCCGCACGCTGGATGCGGTACTGCGCCTGGAACGCCTCCACATTCAGCGCCGCAACGCGCAGGTCGCGGTTGTTGAGCAGCGCGTTGGCGATCAACTGCTGCAAGGCCGGGTCGTGGAACACGTGCTGCCAGTCCTGGGTTATCGCCACGGTGCCCGATTGCGCCAGGCGATAAACCCCGCTTTGCGGGTACTGCGCCGGCACAGGCGGCGCCGGCCGCTGGTACTCGGGGATCAGCGAGCAACCGCCGAGCATCCAGGCCACGCCTAGCGTTGTGAGCATCCCTTTGTTCATCAGGCGCCAACCATCCATTTGGCCAGGCCATGTCGGCCACTGACGCCCAACTTGGCTGCGGCGCGTTTGAGGTAGGTTTCGATCGAGCTGTTTTTCACGCTAAGTTTTTCCGCCATTTGCGGCACGGTGCCGCCGGTCAACAGGCCCAGGCACACTTCCTGCTCGCGCGCTGAGAGGGTGATATCGCTTAAGGACAAACGCTTGTAGAACTCGCGCTGCAACTGCGACTGCTCCAGCGGGTTGTGCGCCGGCTCGATCTCGGTATGCGGTGCCTGGCGCAGGATTTGCGCGTGCCGCTCCATCAACGGCAGCAGGGTGTCCGACAGGCACTTGAGGAACGACAACTGCGCCAGGGAAAACCCCGGCTGCGTCGGCGGGCGATAGAACGAAATCACGCAGCGTCGATTGCCCTGGCGCGACACCAGGTTGCACTGGTGTGAGCTGCCGCGTGGGTGCGCGCTGTTGGCCTTGGCCTTCATTTGAATCAGCAGCGGGTCCTGCATGCGCAGCATTTGCCGCAGCAGCGGGTGGTCCTTGATGGGGTGCAGGGTCTGCGGCGCAGACAGGTCATTTTTAACGCCGGCGCTGCCCAGGAGCTTGATCTCGCGCACGCTGTCGCGCAGCTCGTCGAGGGTCCATTCACTGAGGTCCACCAGATGAATCGGCACCCACTTGTCCACGAGGTGCAACATGTTGGCGGCGAAGTGCTGGTGGCCGCTGCTTGAAATCAACTCACCCATTTCGGCGTAGAAATGCGGGCTCTGTGTGTCGCCAATACTGCGGGTCAGACTCATAGCCATCTCATCCTTGATGTCGAAAACCGTCGACGGGGCGCCCTGGGTTTGTGAGGCGCGGTCCGTGCTCCTTGAACGTAATTCGGCGTTCGAGATTTTATTTAGCCATAGGGATTTGTCCTACGTATGCAGCGGAAACGAGGGACACAACCTGCCATAAAAACCACGTCATTAATTCGACGTTTCTGACAGCTCATTCCGCCCACGAAAAACCGCCTATGCTTTTTAGATTTAATTAACGTGCTGATTTATATGAAAAATATGTTTATTTAAAAAATTCTTTTAAGCATTGGTAGCGGCCACAAATAGCCAATTTCCTACAAGCGTTTAATCGATTCAGCAATGAACCCTCAGTCAAGGTCGTTTTGCGCCTTTGTGGTGTCCGGGTTTCGGGTGACAGACAGGCCCGAACCCCCATGCTCAAATCCGGCAATTTCGGCGAAATGGGCCCTCGCGCGGCCAGTGCCTGAACTCCCATGAGAAGGATCTTATGACGCATCTCACCCGCCAGCCGGCCAGCTTCCCCCTCACCGCTGCCCAACAGGACATTTGGCTCGACCAACTGCGTGTGGGCGACTCACCGCTGTACAACATCGGCGGCTATGTCGATTTCGCCGGGCCGGTGGTCCCCGATTTGATCCAGCGCGCCGTCGAGCGGCTGGTGGCCAAACACGATGCATTGCGCACCCAGCTGCATAGCGACGACCAGGGCCTGCCTCGGCAAACCTTCGTCCCTGCGATGGCCGTGGAAGTGGGACAGTACGATTACTCTGCGCTGCCCGACCCGCAGGCCGCGACCCAGGCATTGATGCAGGCGCAAATGGCCCGCCCGTATGCCATGAGCGGTGAACCGTTGTTTCGGTTCTTCCTGGTCAAACTCGACGATGATCACTACCGCCTGGGTACCCAGGCTCACCACCTGATCCTCGACGGCTGGGGCTTTGGCCAGATGCTGCAGTCCCTGGCTCGGCTGTACAGCGACCTGGAGCAAGGTCGGCAACCGGAGCCACTGGCGCCGTCCTATATCGACTTCATCGACACCGACCAGCGCTACCTGCAATCGGCGCGTTATGCCCGTGACCGTGCCTATTGGCTGGACAAATACCAGGTGCTGCCCGCGCCGCTGTTGACGCCTCGGCATAACGCCCAGGCGCCGAGCAATACGCTGGTGCAAGCGTTTCCGGTGGCGCTGCTCAACCGCATGGAACAAGTGGCCAACCGTTATCAGGCCTCGGCCTTTCATGTGTTGCTGGCGGCGATGTACGTGTATTTCACCCGCACCAGCCAACGCGATGAGTGGGTAGTGGGGGTGCCGATTCTCAACCGCTCCAACGCGCGTTTTCGGTCTACCGTGGGTTTGTTCACCCAGGTGAGTGCGGTGCGTTTTCAGTTCAGCGAGCAGTTGCCATTCAGCGCCTTGGTGCGTGGCATACGTGACCAGCTCAAGCAGGATTTCCGTCATCAACGCTTCCCGTTGAGCGAGATGAACCGTGAGCTGGGCCTGCGGCGTACAGATCGCGGCCAGTTGTTCGACCTGTCGGTGTCCTTCGAGCAGGACGACCACGACCTGCGTTACGGTCAGGTCCAGGCCCGCGCGGTCAAGGTTTCCAACCATCATGAGCCGCTGCCGATTGCCATCCACCTGCGCAGCAACCGTTATCAGGACACCGCGTGCCTGCACTGCGTTTACAACGAGGCGTATTTCCAGCACGACGACGTGCAAGCGATGGCGCAGCGCTTTACCTGGCTGCTGGAACAAGGCCTGGAAGACACCGCGCTGAGCGTGGCTGAGTTGTCGCTGGTCACGCCGGCCGAACAGGCCCAATTGCTGCGTTGGAATGCCACCGCACAACCCGCCACCGAACCGCAAACCCTGCACGCGCGCATAGAGGCGCAGGCCGCACGCACGCCGCAGGCCATCGCGGCGGTGCACCAGGGCCAGCAGCTGACTTACGCCCAGCTCGATCAACAGGCCAATGCGCTGGCCTGGCAGTTGCTCGAACACGGCGTGCAGCTGGACGATCGCGTGGCGATTGTGGCCCGGCGTGGCCTCGACACCCTGGTGGGGTTGTTGGCGATCCTCAAATCCGGCGCCTGTTATGTCCCCGTGGACCCGGCCCATCCTGCCGAACGCCTGAACTACCTGTTGCACGACAGTGCGCCCGTGGCGGTGCTGACCCAGCAGGATTTGCTGCATCGCCTGCCTTTGCTGGACGTGCCGGTCATCCGCCTGGAGCACCCGGCCGTGCACCTGGGCGACAGTCCGCGAGTCGCCGTCGCGCCGTCGAACCTGGCCTACGTGATTTACACCTCCGGCTCCACCGGGCAGCCCAAGGGCGTAATGGTCGAGCACCATACGGTGGCGAACCTGGTGGACTGGCATTGCCGGGCGTTCGACCTGCGCGCCGGCAGCCACACGGCCAGCGTGGCCGGCTTCGGGTTTGATGCGATGGCCTGGGAAGTCTGGCCCGCGCTGTGTGTGGGCGCGACGCTGCACCTGCCGCCGGCACAGGATGACGCGCAGGACATCGATGCATTGCTCAACTGGTGGCGCGCGCTGCCGTTGCAGGTGTGCTTTTTGCCGACGCCGGTGGCCGAGTACGCCTTCAGTCAGCGCCTGGAACACCCTACATTGCGTACATTGCTGATCGGCGGCGACCGGCTGCGCTCGTTCAGCCGAACGCAGACTTTCGAGGTGATCAACAACTACGGGCCCACCGAAGCCACGGTGGTCGCCACCTCCGGGCGTGTCGAAGTGGGCCGGCCGCTGCATATCGGCGCACCGGTCGCCAACGCCTGCGTTTACTTGCTTGATGAGCAGCAACGCGCGGTGCCCATCGGTGTGGCGGGGGAGTTGTACGTCGGCGGCAAGGGCGTGGCGCGCGGTTATCTCAACCGTCCGGAACTGACTGCCGAACGCTTTCTCGATGACCCCTTCAGCAACGGCCGGATGTACCGCACTGGCGACCTGGCCCGTTGGCTGCCCGACGGCAATCTCGAGTACCTGGGCCGCAATGACGATCAGGTGAAAATCCGCGGCGTGCGTATCGAGCTTGGGGAAATCGAATCCGCGCTGGCCACGCACCCGGCCGTGATGGAAGCCGCGGTGCTGTTCCGTGAGGGGCAATTGCTGGCGTGGTATGTCGAACGCGCCAGCGTCACTGTCGAATCGCTGCGTGCCCATTTGCAAGCCTCGTTGCCTGACTACATGTTGCCGGCGGCCTACGTGAAGCTGGAGGCTTTCCCGCTCACCGCCAACGGCAAGCTCGACCGCAAGGCTTTGCCGGCGCCCACACAGGCGGCTTTTGTGACGCGGTTGTTTGAGGCGCCACTCGAAGGCGTGGAAACCACTCTGGCGCAGATCTGGACGCAGTTGCTGCACGTGCAGCAGGTAGGGCGCCATGATCATTTCTTCGAGTTGGGCGGGCACTCGCTGCTGGCGGTGCAACTGGTGCAACGCATGCGTGATGCCGGGTTGCGCGCCGACGTGCAGGTGTTGTTCGGCCAGCCCACCCTGGCAGCGTTGGCGGCGGCCAGTGCCGGCAGCGACAGACAGGTGCCGGCTAACCGCATCCCGTCGGGTTGCATGCACATCACGCCAGACATGCTCGCGCTGGCCGATCTGGATCAGCCCGGCATTGATCGCATCGTCGCCGGCATTCCGGGAGGGGCGGCCAATGTGCAGGAAATCTACCCGCTGGCGCCGTTGCAGGAGGGCTTGCTTTACCACCACCTCACCGACGAACGCGATCCCTATCAGCAACATGCGCTGTTCAGTTTCGCCAGTCGCGCGCAGCTCGACGCGTTTGCCCAGGCGTTGCAACAGGTGATCAACCGTCACGATATCCTGCGTACCAGCCTGGCTTGGGATGCCCTGGAACAGCCCATGCAAGTGGTGTGGCGCAACGCGCAATTGCGGGTTCAACCCCTGCGCGAACAGCATCAGCCGCTGGACTTGCGCCAGGCGCCGCTGATGGCCCTGGATTACGCCGAAGAGCCGCATAACCGGCGCTGGGTTGCCAAGCTGCGTTTCCATCACTTGGTCAACGACGCCACCTCGACCACCGTGCTGGTGGACGAAATCCGCGCGCACCTGCTTGGGGAGCAGGCGCAACTGCCGGTGCCGGTGCCGTATCGCAATGTGGTCGCACAGACCCGGGCGCCGGAACGACAGGCCGCCCACGAGGCGTTCTTCCGCGAGCGCCTGGCGGATGTCGACGAGCCGACCCTGGCGTTCGGCTTGCAGGAGCGGCAGGCAGACCGCGCTGAAATCGAGGAGTCCGAACAGCCCCTCGGCGACGCGCTCAACCAACGCCTGCGGGCCCAGGCGCGTGCCCTTGGCTTCAGCGCTGCCAGCCTGTTTCATCTGGCTTGGGCGCATGTGCTCAGCCGTGTCGCGGGCCGCGATGACGTGGTGTTCGGCACCGTGCTGCTCGGCCGTTTGCAAGCCGGCGAGGGCGCCGATCGCGCGCTGGGCATGTTCATCAATACCTTGCCGTTGCGCGTGCGCCTGGCCGGGCAAACCGTGCTCGATGCGCTCAATGACACCCACACCCAGCTCAGCGCCTTGTTGGCCCATGAACAGGCCTCGCTCGCCTTGGCCCAGCGTTGCAGCAGTGCGTCGCCGCTGTTCAACAGCCTGCTCAACTACCGTCACACCGACGCTGACCCACGCCTGAACCTGGTGCCGGGCATTGCGTTGCTCAGCAGTGAAGACATCCTCAGTTACCCGTTGATGCTCACCGTTGACGACGTTGCCAGCGGCTTTCGGCTCAAGGCCAAGACGCCGCGCAAGGTCGGCGCCCAGCGGCTGTTGGCATACCTCGACACGACCCTGCATGGCTTGGCCGACACACTCGAACACGCACCGGCCACGCCATTGCGCACGGTGCCGGTGCTGCCTGCCAGCGAGCTGCACCGGCTGTTGGTGGACCTCAACGCCACCGAAACCGACTACCCCGAAACCCTGACCGTGCAGGCGCTGTTTGAAGCCCACGCGCGGCACATTCCTCATGCCATCGCGGTACAGGCCGGCGAGCGGCAACTGACCTACCGCGCGCTCAATGAACGCGCAAATCAGCTGGCCTTCCACCTGCGTGAACGCGGGGTTGAGCCGGATTCGCGGGTGGCGCTGTGTGTCGAGCGCGGGCTGGACCTGGTGGTGGGTTTGCTGGCGATTCTCAAGGCGGGCGGCGCCTATGTGCCACTCGACCCGGGCTATCCGCGCGAGCGCCTGGCCTACATGCTCAACGACAGCCAGCCGGTGGCCCTGCTGGTGCACGCCGCCACCCGCGACTTGCCGGGCGCGGTGTCTGTCCCGGTGATCGACGTTGACCAGAACGCCTGGAGCCAGGCGCCCAGCGGCAATCCGTCGGTGCCCGGCTTGAGCGTCGCCAACCTGGCCTACGTGATGTACACCTCGGGTTCCACCGGCACGCCCAAAGGCGTGATGATCGAACATCGCGGCCTGGGCAACCTGATGCACTGGGGCTCCCGGCTGTGCCCGAATGCCGAAGGCGGCGCGTTGCTGCAACGTGCGCCGTTCAGCTTCGACGGCTCGGTGTGGGAGTTGTTCTGGCCGCTGGCCAACGGCATGCGCCTGGTACTTGCGCGGCCCGACGGCCACCGTGAACCGGCTTATCTGGCGCAAGTGATTCGCGAGCAGCAGATCACGGTGATCAAGTTCGTGCCGGCGATGTTGCAGCAGTTTCTCGAGCTGGAAGAGTCGGCATTGTGCACCAGCCTCACCGACGTGCTTTGCGGCGGTGGCGAACTCACCGAAGCCCTGGCCCGTGGCGTGCAGGCGCGCCTGCCCAAGGTGCGTTTGCATAACGTCTACGGGCCCACCGAAGCCACGGTGGACAGCAGCGCGTGGACGTTGGAACCCGGCGATCCGGTGCCGGCCGTGCAGTTGCCGATTGGCCGTGCGATCAACAACACGCGCCTGTATGTGCTGGACGAACACGATGCGCCGGTGCCGATGGGCGTCAGCGGCCAGCTGCATATCGGCGGCGTTGGCGTAGCCCGGGGTTATCTGGGGCTGGAGCAGATGACGGCCGAGCGCTTTATCGACAGCCCGTTCGTGGCGGGTGACCGGCTGTACCGCACGGGCGATCTGGTGCGTTACTTGCCGGACGGTAATCTGGAATTTCTGGGGCGCAATGACTTTCAGGTCAAGCTGCGCGGTGTGCGTCTGGAGCTGGGGGAGATCGAGTCACGCCTGGCGGCGCATCCGGCGCTGCGCGAGGTGGCGGTGCTGATTCGCGATGAGCGGCTGGTGGCCTACTTCACCCTGCGCGCTCAGGCGCCGAGCCTGGAGGCCTTGCGGGCCTATGTGCTGGAGCAATTGCCGGAGTACATGGTGCCGGCGGCTTTTGTGCAGCTTGAGGTATTGCCGCTTAATCCCGCCGGTAAGCTTGACCGCAAGGCGCTGCCTGAGCCGGGCTGGAGGCGGTGGTCAGCCGTGCGTATGAAGCGCCGATTGGTGAGGTGGAAACCTTGATGGCGGGGATTTGGGCGCAGGTCTTGAAGCTGGAGCGGGTAGGGCGGCATGACCATTTCTTCGAGCTGGGCGGGCATTCGTTGCTGGCGGTGAGTTTGGTGGCGCGTATGCGCAAGGCGGGGTTGGATGTGGATGCGCGGACGTTGTTCAGTCAGCCGACTTTGGCGCAGCTTGCAGCTTGCACTGCGACACGGGTGGAGTGTGTGGATGTTGTGCAGACGGCTATTCCGCAGCTTGGGCGGCGTCGGCGGATTTGAGGGGTGGGGTTGGGTTTTTTTGGGGGGGGGGAGTACATATCCGTTGCTGCGGTAACGGCTTCGTATGGTTCCGCTCTTACAGCGGGTCACTTTTGGCAAACGCCCCAAAAGTAACCAAAAGGTCTTTGCCCCACCACTCGGTGCCTCGCCTAGGCTCGGCATGCCCTCACTCCGGCTTGAATCCGTGGGCCGCCGCGACGGGCCATCCATGGCCCAACGCGGCTAACCCGGCGTCCTGCCGGGTTACCCACGGATTCAAGCCTGCGTTCGGCCAGCGTGGTTGACGGGGCCTGTCAGATCAAAAGCAAGATCAAGAGCACGGCGGCCTGAAAGCCGACCTGAGTGGTAGAAGCAAAAGCAGGGCACCAGCAGATCAACACACCTCTATCTGATGCACAGAGATCCAAATGTGGGAGCGGGCTTGCCCGCGAATGCGGTGGTTCAGTGACACATAAGCTGACTGACCCACCGCCTTCGCGAGCAAGCCCGCTCCGACAAGTTGACCGAGTTCAGCCGCCACCACCGCACTGCTTTGCTTTTCTGTGGGAGCTGGCTTGCCTGCGATGCAGACGACTCGGTGTGTCAGGCATAACCAGTTGATGCCATCGCAGGCAAGCCAGCTCCCACATTTGATTGAGTTCAGCTTCCAGAATCAGGTCGGCTGTCAGGCCGCCTCGGTTTTGCTTCTACCACTCAGGTCGGCTACTAGGCCGCCGTGCTTTGCTTTTGATCTTGATCTTGATCTTAGGCGCCCCGTTAAACCACGCTGGCCGAACGCAGGTTTTGGAGCGTGGGTAAACCGGCAGGACGCCGGTTTAGCCGTGTTGGGCCATGGATGGCCCATCGCGGCGGCCCACGCTCCAAAGCCTGCGTGAGGGCACACCGAGCCTAGGCGAGGTGCCGAGTGGTGGGGCAAGAGCCCTTTGGTTACTTTGGGGCTTTTCCAAAGTGACTCGCCGTAAGGGCGAAACCAACCTCAGCCATCACCCAATAACGGATATACACGCCAGCTCAGCCAACTCACTGACTCACCACCAAGCGCACCAAGCTCGTCGCCTGTCCATGTTCAACGCACAGGTGAAGACCCGCAACGCCTGAGTGGGCCTGTCAGCGTGGCACAGGAATAAACGCCACGCTGCCGCCCGAACGTTTCTGGAACAGCCGCTCGCCATTGTCCGGCTGCGTGGTGATCACCTGATGATCCGTGCCCAGGTAGGCCAACGGCGTCGGGTCTTCCTTTGAGTATTGCGCGACGATGATCGTGTGCTGCGGGTCGAACCCCTGGCCGCTGGTTTTTTCCAGCCAGGCCATCAGCGCGGCGCTGTCGCCCTGGCGTGGGAAGTCCTGGGTTTCACTCACGTAGTAAAACGGCTTGCCGCCGTTTTGCAGGTACATCGGGACCTTGTTGTCGACTTCCACCAGCACCATCTGCCACTGATTCCACGGCGCGCTTTTCACCGCCTGGGCATGCACATCCTCGGCGAATCGGGTGACGCCGCCGTTGCCGGTGGTCCAGGGGTAGACCACGCCCAGCACCAGCAGCAACACGCCGGCGGTGATGCCAAAAGCCTTCCGCCAGCGCGGCCAACGGGCCGGTTGTTGTTGCAGGCGCTCACTCAGCCACCAGGCGGCCAGCAACTGGGCGAAAGGCACCAGGGGCAACACGTAATAACTGCGGCGGCTGCCGCTGGCGGTAAAGAACACAAACAGCAGGCCCAGGCCCCACACCAGCCAGCGCACGTTGGGTGGCGTTTGGCGCCAATGGCGCAGCGCCAGCCACAGGCCAAGCAACCAGCACGGCGCCCAGGGCAGGGTGTAGGCGGGCAGGTAGATCAGGTAGGTATAGATCGGCCCCATGTGGTCGAAGGGGTCGAAAAAGCGCACCACGTTTTCCTTGAACACCAGTTCAAGGCCGCTCTCGCCATAGGTGGGTGCCCCGTAAAAGTGGGACAACACGAAGGGAATCGAATAGAACGCCGCCGCGATCAGTATGGCCAGCAGCAGGCGCAGGTTGAGGTGGCGCCGGTAGCGGTGTTCGCTGAGCAGATGCGGCAACAGCACCAGGCCCGGCAACACAAAGCCGATCAAACCTTTGAACAGCGACGTTGCCGCCAGCAGCAGGAAAAATACCGTGTAGCGTCCCAGCCGCGTGTCATCCGGCCCGCGCCAATACCACCAGACCGCCGACAGCACGCCACACACGGTCAGCACATCGGCCGTGGCCACGCGGGCCCAGAACAGAAAGTAGAAGGTGGTCGCCAGCATCCAGCCGGCAATCAGCCCGGTGCCTTTACGAAACAGGCGCTCGCCGAGCAGGTAGACCAGCCAGATGCTCAGCCAGGCCGCGATCACGGACGACAGGCGCAGCGACCACGGGCCGAGCCCGCCCATCAAGTTGGCACACGCGGTAATCAGCCAATAAGAGGGCAGCGGTTTGTCGTAATACGGTGCGCCCTTGAGGTAGGGGTCGAAGTAGTCACCGCTTTGCAGCATCTGCAGGGCGATGTTGGCCCAACGGGTCTCCGGCCCCCACAAATCGCGACTGCCCAGACCCAGCAGCAGGAGTAACGCCGAGACGCCCAGCAGCAGCACCAGCGCGCCGCGATCGGTTTTCCAGAAATTCATCGGCGGCTCTCACGGTGGGCATCACGTCAAGGAAGTTTGGGATAGATGATCAGCAGCATGGCGCCCTTGCGATAGCGCTGGCCTCCGGGTGGCAGTTGCCCTTCTTCGCGATGTTCACTGGTGCTTCTGACGCGCATCAATACGCCGACCGAGCCTTGTTGGCGGGCTTCGCTCAGCCAGGGCTGAACATTTTCAAATCTGACTTTGCGGTGCACCGAATCTGCGTATTTGAGGCCATAGCGCAGCTCGCCCTCTGTGTCGTAGAACGCCACGTCAGGGCGGCGCAAGCGCCAGGACAAAGCCGAGGCCGAACCCAGTTCATTGCTGATCAAAGCATGGGTTTGTTGCAGTTCATCCAGATGCTCAAGCACGAACTGGTCGGGCATTTCGGTATCGGTAACCTCTTGCGGCATGCCGGCAGGCAGCAGCGCCACCAGCACGCCGATGGCCAGCGCAGGCATGGCCCACAGCGTCAGCGGGCGGAAGGCTTGCAGCAGATTTGCCAGGATCCAGCCCAACAGCACGATGAAGGTCAGCGACAGGCTGTACATCTCGGCGTGGCTGTTGCTGTACAGCGGTTTGCCGATTTGCAGGTAAATCAGGGTCGCCATCGCGCCGAGGCCGATGGCGAAATTGAACAGGCCGTTGATGCGCAGGCTGCGCGTTTTGCCGCGGTTGATCAGGTCGATCAACGCATGCCCCATCAGCAACGCCAGCGGCAGCAGGCACGGCATGATGTAGGTCGGCAGCTTGCCGTTGCTCAGGCTGAAAAAACCCAGCGGCAGCAGCAGCCACAAGGCCAGAAAAATAATCGCCGGCTCGCCTTTGTCTTTCCAGGCGTTGACCACTGTCGCGGGCAACAGCGCCGCCCATGGCAGGCACGCCACCACCATGATCGGCAGGAAGAACCACCAGGCCCTGGCGTGCTGGGCATTGTTGGAGGAGAAGCGGCGGATGTGCTCGTGCCAGAAGAAGAAGCGCCAGTAGTCCGGTTCCTGCAGATGGATCGCCCACACCCACGGCAGGCACAGCACCACCGCCACCAGGATCGCCAGCGGGCCATAGCGCAACAGTTCACCCAGGCGTCGTTGCCAGAGCATGTACGGCACGGCGATCAGCACCGGCAACAGCCAGGCCAGAAAGCCCTTGGTCATGAACCCCATGGCGCAGGCCACGCCCAGCACTGCCCAGGCGCCGAGCCGGCCGCGTGGGGTACGGCTGTCGAGCGCGAACCACAGAGCAACCAGGCTGAGGTTGACCCACAGGGTGAATTGCGGATCGAGGTTGGAGTAACCCGCTTGCCCTGCCACCAGCCCGAAGCTCATGTAGAGCAGGGCACAGGCGAAGCTCTTGCGTGGGTCGTTCCACAGGCGGCGGGCGATGAGGTACGCGAGCAGAACGCTCAGGCCCGTGGTCAAGGCCGAGGCAATGCGCACCCCGAAGAGGTTTTCGCCAAACACCCACTGGCCAATGGCGATCAGCCAATAGCCGGCGGCAGGTTTTTCGAAGTAGCGCACGCCCATGAAGTGAGGCGCCACCCAGTTGCCGCTTAGCAGCATTTCCTGGCTGATCTGGGCGTAGCGGGTTTCATCCGGGATCCATAAACCGTGCAGGCCCAAGGGCAACAGGTAGAACACGGCGAAGGCCAGCAACAGTAGCGGCAGAGGTTTCAAACGGGTCATCAAAACGTCGCTCCTTGACGTTTAACGGTGGAGTACTGAGGCATGTAAGTAATAGTAGAAAGAGTCACTAAGTTCACTAAGTCACTGAAAATATTCATGACGTCCTGAAGTAACAGGCGCAGTTAAACATGCCAGAAGAGGGCTGTCGGTTTGCTGAACATACAGGTGGGTATATGTAAAAAAGTGTCTAGAGTTGTTTCAGGACGGCGGGCCACGCGGAGTTGTTCATGATGCCCAGGGTCTCGAATTTGCCGTTGGCCTTGACCCGAACGAACAGGGCACTGCCGTACTCGGGAAACGCTGCGCGCGGGTAACCCAGAGTCTTTTCGAAGTCGGCAATACAGCCGCTGTGGGTGACAAATACGAGGTTGCGTCCGGGCTGCTTGTGGCTGAGCAGCTCTTCGCCAATGGCCGCGCCGCAGATCGCCTGCTGCCCGGAGGTCAGTTCGGCATTGCCGAACATGAAGTGTGAGGTCTGGGCCGTGCGCAATGCGGGGCTGGCGAGCACGTCGCTGCCTTCCATGCCGAGTTTGAGGAAGGCCTTGCCCAGTTCTTGCGCGCGTTGGGTGCCGACGATTGTCAGGCCTTCGGGGCCGCCGAAACAGGGGTTTGTCGAGCGGTCGCAGCGCTCTTCATGGCGCACCAGCACGATCAGGTCACCATCGCGCCAGCTGGGCAGCACTTGCGAGCTCAGCAAGCGATTGCCCACGCTCAGGTCACGCGGTGATGAGGGCCACAGCAGGAAGCCGGCGAGCAGCAGCGCGATGACTGCAAGGCCCGCCCACCACTTTCGCAACCACTTGATATAGCCGCGGCGCGAGCGCGGTTTGGTCAGGGTAAGGTCAACCACATCATTCACCATGGGCACTGTACTGCACTGTTTTTATTGAAGTAGGCGCAACGCTTCGACGGATGCCCGAAGTTAAGCAAGAGGCTGTCATAGGGCTGCTGTCTTTTCGCTGAACATCCAGCGGTTAAAAGTGGCCACGGCCGGCAACTAACGAGTTGCCGACCCTTGGCGTGTGGTGGGCAATTTAGTGGGGCGAGGGTAGGCGGGCGGTGAAATCAATGTGAAAAAATTGCGTGGGCGCGACTATGAGCCGTTATTCTCGTTTGCAGTCTTTCACGTGAGCGCTCTTATGTTGCAGGTGCACGGTGTCCTTAAAAGCTACGCCACGCCGCAGGGCCCGCTGACGGTGTTGGCGGGCGTCGATTTGCACCTGGGCGAACGCAGTAGCCTTGCGCTGATGGGCGAGTCGGGCAGCGGCAAAAGCACGCTGCTGCATCTGGTGGCCGGGCTCGACCGCGTGGACGGCGGCAGCATCCAGGTTGGCACACAGCGCCTGGATCAACTGACCGAGGCGCAGCTGGCTCACTGGCGGCGCACCGAAATCGGCCTGGTGTTCCAGCAATTCAACCTGATCGGCAGTTTGCGCGTCGAGGACAACCTGGCGTTCCAGGCGCGGCTGGCAGGGCGCTTTGATCCGCAGTGGCAGGCACAATTGGTGGAGCGCCTGGGGCTGGGCGACTTGCTCAAGCGCTACCCCGAGCAACTGTCCGGCGGCCAGCAGCAACGAGTGGCGGTGGGGCGCGCCCTGGCCTCGCGCCCCGGCTTGCTGCTGGCCGATGAGCCGACCGGCAATCTGGACGAAGCCACCAGCGATGAAGTGTTGCAATTGCTGTTGGACCTGCTGCGTGACAGCGCCACCAGCCTGTTGATGGTCACCCACAGCCCGCGCATCGCAGCGCGCCTGGACCAGCAAGTGATACTGCATCGCGGCCTTGTCGTGCCCGCGGACGCGCGTTGAGATGAGCGTTTTTTATTGGACGTTGCGCGCACTGCTGAGCCATTGGCGGCGTCACCCGGTGCAGTTTTTCAGCGTGTTGACCGGCCTGTGGCTGGCCACCGCACTGTTGACCGGGGTGCAGGCGCTGAACAGCCAGGCGCGGGACAGTTATGCACGCGCCAGTCAATTGATCGGCGGTGAGCCGCAAGCCAGCCTCAGTGCGCCGGACGCTGCCAGCTTCCCCCAGGCGCTGTTTGCCGAGCTGCGCCGTGCCGGGTGGCCGGTATCGCCCGTGGTGCAGGGCCGCTTGCAGCTCAAGGGGCATGAGGACCTGCGCCTGCAACTGATGGGTATCGACCCGCTGTCGTTGCCCGGCGGCGGGGCGGTGGCGGGGCAGCGGTTGAGCCAGGCGCAAATGATCGCGTTTTTCAACCCGCCGGGGCGTACCTGGATCGCACCGCAAACCCTGGCGGCCCTGGGGTTGCATGAGGGCGAGCAACCGCTGGCCGCGAGCGGGCAAGCCTTGCCACCGTTGCAGGTTCAGCAGGACATGGCTCCGGGCCTGTTACTGACCGATATCGGTTTTGCCCAACCGCTGCTGGGCATGCCGGGGCAACTGTCGCGCCTGCTGCTGGACAAGGCCTTTGCCGCCGGTCATCCCACGCCACCGGCTGCGCTGCAACTCAAGCAGGGTGAAGACAACAACCTCGCGCGCCTCACCGAAAGCTTTCACTTGAACCTCGACGCCCTGGGCTTTTTATCCTTTGTGGTGGGGCTGTTTATTGTCCACGCCGCGATCGGCCTGGCGCTGGAACAACGGCGCGGGTTATTGCGGACCTTGCGCGCCTGCGGGGTCAGCGCGCGCATGCTGATCCTCAGCCTGGGCGTCGAACTCGGCGTGTTGTCGTTGCTCGGCGGTGTGCTTGGTGTCGCCAGCGGGTATCTGTTGGCGAGCCTGCTGCTGCCGGATGTCGCCGCAAGTTTACGTGGGCTGTACGGCGCCGAGGTGCCGGGCCAGTTGAGCCTCAGCCCGTGGTGGTGGATGGCCGGGCTGGGCCTGAGCCTCGTCGGCGCGCTGCTCGCAGGCGGCAGCAGCCTGTGGCGGGCGGCGCGCTTGCCGCTGCTGGCACTGGCCAATGCTCAGGCCTGGCATGACGCGCACGCGCGCTGGTTGCGACGCCAGGGTTGGGTGGCGGCTACCGCGCTGGTCATCGCACTGCTGGCGCTAGGGTTGGGCGACAGCCTGGCGGCCGGTTTTGTGTTGATGGCCGCCTTGCTGCTGGGCGCGGCACTCGGTTTGCCGGTGGTGCTCAATGGGCTGCTGACGGCGGTGCTCGGGCGTAGCCGCTCCGTGCTCGGCCAGTGGTTTCTTGCCGACTGCCGCCAGCAGTTGCCGGCCTTGAGCCTGGCGCTGATGGCTTTGCTGCTGGCCCTGGCGGCGAATATCGGCGCGGGCTCCATGACCTCGGGCTTTCGCCAGACCTTCAATAACTGGTTGGAGCAGCGCCTGACGGCGGAGCTCTACCTCAACCCGCAAAACCCGGCTCAGGCCGAGCAACTCGCGACGTGGTTGGCGCAGCAACCCTTGGTGCGGGCGGTGCTACCGACCTGGCAGGTTGCTGTGCAACTGCAGGGCTGGCCGGCGGATGTGTTCGGCGTGGTCGACGACCCAACCTACCGCCAGCACTGGCCGTTGCTGGAGGCGGCAAGCACGCCTTGGGACCAGTTGCTGCAAGGCGACACGGTCATGCTCAGCGAACAATTGGCGAGGCGCTTGAAGGTGCAACTGGGCGATGCCGTCGCGATTCCCACGCATCAGGGTGTCTGGTCGCCCAAGGTGGTGGGGATTTACGCCGACTACGGCAACCCCAAAGGCCATCTGCTGGTCAATTCACACCACCTGCTGGCGCATTGGCCAACGCTGACACCGGCTCGCTTCAACCTGCGGGTGCAGCCGCAAAAGGTGCCACCGCTGGTGCGCGAGGTGCAGCGCACGTTTGCCTTGGATGACAGCCGCATCGTCGATCAGCAGCAACTCAAAGGCTGGTCGAGCCAGGTGTTTGAACGCACCTTCGCCGCCACCGCCGCCTTGAACAGCCTGACCCTCGGCGTGTCCGGCGTGGCGCTGTTTATCAGCCTGCTAACCCAGAGCCAAAGCCGACTGGGCCAACTCGCGCCCCTGTGGGCGCTGGGCGTGACGCGTCGGCAATTGATGTTGCTCAACCTGGGCCAGACCTGGCTGTTGGCGGTGCTGACCCTGGTGCTGGCGTTGCCGCTGGGCCTGGTGCTGGCGTGGTGCCTGGACGCGGTGATCAACGTGCAGGCATTCGGCTGGCGCCTGCCATTGCAGGTGTTCCCGTGGCAGCTTGCTCAGTTGTTGGGGTTGGCGCTGCTGGCCACCTTGCTGGCCTCGGCCTGGCCGTTGTGGCAGTTGTACCGCAGTCGCCCGGCGGATTTGCTGAGGACGTTTGCCAATGAAGATTAAAGCGTGGTTGTGGGCCGCCTTGCTGTTGCTGGCCGCGTGCGACAAAGCCCCCGCGCCGCCGGAAAGCTTCGCCGGTCTGGGCAGCGATGCGGCGGACTTTGCTCAGGTGGTGCCCGGCAAGGTCTTCAGTTTTCCCGAGGACCACGGCCCCCATGACGGTTTTCGCATTGAATGGTGGTACGTCACCGCCAACCTCAAGGACGCCCAGGGCAATGTGTTCGGCGTGCAATGGACGCTGTTTCGCAACGCGTTGAAGGCGGGGCCGACGCAACCCGGCTGGCACGACTCCACGATCTGGCTCGGCCACGCCGCCGTGACCTCCGCCACTCACCATTACGCTGCCGAACGCTACGCGCGTGGCGGGATCGGCCAGGCCGGCGCCCAGGCGGTGCCGTTTAACGCCTGGATCGACGACTGGAATTTCGCTACCCGCCCCGACGCCGCAAGCCCTCTGGCGCAGATGCAACTCAAGGCCGGCGGCGCGCAATTTGCCTACGACCTGCACCTGACCTCCAGCCGCCCACTGGTGCTGCAAGGTGACAACGGCTACAGCCGCAAATCCGATCAGGGCCAGGCGTCGTACTACTACAGCCAGCCGTTTTTCAACGCGACCGGCACTGTCAGCATCGACGGCATCACCTATGAGGTCAGCGGCCCGGCGTGGCTCGACCGTGAATGGAGCAGCCAACCACTGGCGGCCAGTCAGACCGGCTGGGACTGGTTTTCCCTGCACCTGGATCGAGGCGAGCAGTTGATGCTGTTTCGCGTTCGGCAAACAGACGGCGCGGGCTATCTCACCGGCACCTGGATTGATCAACAGGGCCGCACCGAGACGCTGCACAACGCCGATATCCAGCTCACGCCACTGACCACCACCGCAATCGACGGGCGCCACATTCCGACGCGCTGGTCACTGAAAATCCCCGGCAAGCATCTGGATATCACACCCCAGGCCGTCAACCCGAAGGCCTGGATGAACCTGAGCATTCCGTACTGGGAAGGGCCGGTGCAGTTTGAGGGCGGGGTGGGGTATCTGGAAATGACCGGGTATTAACGCGCCTTTGTGCAGGCGCTTTTTCTCTGCCGGGTAGGCAACTTCCCAATGTGAATGCGCGCCCCTGGACTTGTGCCCGGGCCGTATTGGTGTGCCTGGTAAGCCGACGGCCTGTGTTGGATCGGTTCAAACCGAGCGTGAAAAAACCCATAAAAATACTGTACATGCATACAGCCATGTTCTACATTCCACCCCAGGTGACCGGATGTCACCGATTACCTGAGCTTCAATTTTTTAACTATGGATGGATAAAAAATGAAACCGACAAAAGCCCTTATGCTGGGCGCGGCCATGATGGCCTCCTGCTTTATTTCGGCCTCTGCCCTGGCCGAGCCAACCCTTTCGATACTCACCCCCGGTACGGTCAACCAAGGCGTGATCGATGCGCTGAAACCGGGTGGCACGCTGACGCCTGTGCCGATCCCGGACGAGCTGCTGCAAAAGCTGCTGGACGCCAAAAACGGCAAGGTAAAACCCGCTGGCAAAGCGGCCAAGTCCGCACCGTTCAACACTGCCATCGGCGAGTTGAAAAAGCCGAGCCAGGCCAACCTGAAAAGTGCTGCCGTCGCCGCCTTTGAGCCGCTGTTCCCGACCCTGGATATCAACACCCTCTACACCATCGACCAAGTGCAAACAGGCCAGGAGTTTCCGTACCACTTCAACCTGCCGCACAACGCCCGTGTATTGGTGCAGTTGATTAACCAGAGCGCGGGCGCCGATATGTCGCTGAGCCTGTTCCGCGACGACGGCCAGGGCAATCCGCAACTGATCGATACGTCCGATAACCCAGGCAATGCCGATGAATACCTGGGCGGCATCCTGCCGGCGGGTGATTACTACTGGTTCATGGTGGCCAAGACCGCCACCAACGCGCAGTTCAGTTTTGGTGTGGCGGTGGACACCAACATCGACGCCTTTGAGCCCAACGACACACCGGAAAATGCCTTTGCGCTGCCGGACTCGATGAACAAGGTGACCGGCAACCTCGACAACGCCAGTGACGTTGATTACTTCGACTTCAAGGCGGTGCGCGGCCAAAGCGTGAGCATGTACCTGGCGGGTGATGAAAATGGCAGCCGCAACCAGTGGCTCTTCGAGCGTTTCGACGGTGCCAACTGGGTCACCGTGCCGGCCGGTTCCACGTCGACCTACCCGAGCGTCACGCCGGGCACCACCGTCAAGGTGCGCGTACGTGCCAACCCGGGCGTGGCACAAGACCCGACCAAGCCGTACGCCTTGAGCCTTGGCTCTACGCCACGGTTGAATGCGTCGGATGTGAAGGGCGACAACATCGTGCGGGTGCCGGCCTCGATATTCTGGATGGCGACCCAGGCCGCGCGCACGTTGAACTGGACCACCAACTGGTCCGACTCCACGGGCGCGCCTCTGTTGGGGGTTACGCCAGTGCTGCGCGTGGACAAGCGCTTTGTGGGCGCCGAGTACCACTGGACCGACTTCAAGGCCAGCACCAACAGCGCCGGCACCTCCCTGGCCAGCGCCGCGCTCGGTGAATGCTTCGGCGATTACCGCGTGCAATACCCGGACAGCAGCACCGGCGTGAAATACAACTGGGACACCACCTTCAACTTCGGCGGCTGGCGTATCGAGCTGGACGAATTCCCTGGTGTGGGGGTGGGCGGTGACAATGTGGCATACGTGACCTTCGGGCACATCTGCACCCAGGACATCATCCACTGATCCGTTGACGCAAGCATGAAGGGGCAGTCCATCCGGGCTGCCCTTTTCATTCGCGGGCCAGTGCCTGCTTCAGTGGCAGGCGCGCCATGCTCGTGCTCTTCAACGAGCCCAGGTACAACCAGTCGCCGTATTCACGCGCGGTGGTGATGGGCGAGTAATTGCCCGAGCTGCCATCCTGCAAGTTGGCGATGACCTTGCCGTCGGTGTCCAGCCCCAGCACAAAAGCCTTACGCTCGATGGGCTTGGGCACCACCATCAGCGCCCGTACCATCACCTTGCGCAGCAACGGATAGCCGGCGAAGCCATCCAGCAAGGGGTTGCGCGGCGAATACAGCGCGACCCAGAAGCGATCGCTGCCGTTGAAGCTGAGGTTGTCCGGCAGGCCTGGCAGATTGTCGATAAACAGGTCGTGGCTACCCACGTGCTCACCCTTGAGCCAGTAGCGGCTGATGCGGTAGGCGCCGGTTTCGTTCACCAGCACATAGTTCTCATCCGGCCCCAGCGCCACACCGTTGGCAAATTGCAGCTGGTCAAGCAACACCTCGGTGGTGCCGGTGGCAAAGTCATAGCGCAACAGCCGACCATCGCCGCCATGTTCAATCACGGCTTCACCATCCTGGCCATAGCCCCAGCGACTTGACGCGTCACTGAAATAGGCAAAACGCCCGCTGGCGTCGACCGTCACGTCATTGGTAAAGCCAAACGGCAAGCCATTCGCGCTGCTGCTCAGCGGCGTGAGTTGCCGATTGGTATCCAGGGCGAGCAAGCCCTTGACCCCATCGGCAATGATCAAACGCCCATCCGGGTGCAACGCCAGGCCGAGCGGGCGTCCGCCGGTATTGGCCAACACTTCCAGGGTGTGGCTGTCGGGCGATGTTCGGATGATGCGCCCGTCCTGCAGGCCACTGATCAGAAACCCCTGGGCATCCAGCAACAAGGCCTCGGGCCCGGCGATGTCCGAGGCGCCGATTCTTTGCACCGCCTTGAGCCGCTGATTCTCAGCGTAGGTGCCGTCCTTCATCGAGGGCGCCTTGGGCGGGGCCCAGTTCACCGGTTGTACCTGGGTGGGCATCAACAGCAGAAAGGCGATCAGCGCAAGCGATACAACGAACAGCCCATGACGAAGATGTTGACGGCGGTGGCTCATGACTGTTCCTGGTTGTCGTGGGCGTTGGGTTCCCAGTGCAGAGTGCCGAACAGGTAATCCATCAGCGGCAGGACGATATTGAAATTACGCCCTTGCATCAGTTCGCGGCGGTGGTGCAGGGCGTGCAATTGGTGCATCTGGCGGATCCACGGCAGGCGTGCCACGCGGTGGTTGGCAGGCAGGTGTTCGCAGGCGTGGAACACCTCGTAGAGCAAGTAACCGAGGATCATGCAGCCGGCAAACAGCCCGGCGATGTTGGGGCTCAGCTGCTTGAGCATCCACCAGGCGGGGAGGGCGATGGCCAGGCTGTGCAGCACGATCAGCCACGCCGGGAACAGGATCACGCGCCAGTCCCGAGGGCTGTCGTAGGTCATGTGGCCGGGCGTGAAGAAACTGTGATGGTCGCCGGTGTGCCGCGCATAAAACAGTCGGGCGAGGGTGTGTTTGTGATGGCCGAGGTGGCGGTGCACGAGGTAGATGCACAGGTTGAAGAACACCAGGGTCAGGGGCACCGTCAGCCACTGCAGCGGGGTGATGTGTTCGGTGGAGGACCAGGCGAGGGTGATGCAGAAAATGCCATAGCCGAGGACGAAACCGGCGTGCAGCCATGGGTGGTAATGGCGGCTTATGGCCGCGCGATAACGGGTGCGGAAGGTCTCGGTAGGGTGGGCCATGGCGGTCAGCTCGGTATTTTTTTGTTGGAGGCTGAGCTTAGTTGCTGGTGGGGAATGTGCGAGTTTTTGCGCAGTACACCGATCAAAATGTGGGAGCGGGCTTGCCCGCGAATGCGGTGTGTCAGTCAGCTCATGTGTCACTGACCCACCGCCTTCGCGGGCAAGCCCGCTCCCACAATTTGACCGAGTTCAGCCGCCACCACCGCACTGCTTTGCTTTTCTGTGGGAGCTGGCTTGCCTGCGATGCAGGCACCTCGGTGTGTCAGGCATAACCAGTAGATGCCATCGCAGGCAAGCCAGCTCCCACCTTTGACCGAGTACAAACGAAACCCATCTACCTGATGCATAGAGATCCAAATGTGGGAGCGGGCTTGCTCGCGAATGCTGTGTGTCAGTCAGCTCATGTGTCACTGGCCCATCGCATTCGCGAGCAAGCCCGCTCCCACAATTTGACCGAGTTCAGCCGCCAGCACCGCACTGCTTTGCTTTTCTGTGGGAGCTGGCTTGCCTGCGATGCAGGCACCTCGGTGTGTCAGTGACACCCTGTTGATGCCATCGCAGGCAAGCGAGCTCCCACATTTGATTGAGTTCAGCCTTCAAAGATCAGGTCGGCTGTCAGGCCGCCTCGGTTTTGCTTCTACCACTCAGGTCGGCTACTAGGCCGCTGTGCTCTGCTTTTTGATCTTGATCTTAGGCGCCCGGTTAAACCGCGCTGGCCGAGTGGTGGGGCAAGAGCCCTTGGGTTACTTTGGGGCTTTTTTTCCAAAGTGACTCGCCGTAAGGGCGAAACCCCTATCAGCCATCACCCAATAACGGATACGCCCCCAAAGCCCCCCATCGCTAATAGCATCCCAGCAAAAAGCCGCCTGATCGTTATTGAATACCGATGGACCAGCTCTGTGTGGTCTGGTCCTCGTGGCGCGGCTCCAGGTCATCTTCATACTGGCAACGCGGGCCCTTGCAGTGGTAGTCGAAGGTCACCGGCGCCTGGGTCTTGATGGGGAACAACGATTTGGCCGTCGCCGGTGCAGCCTGTGGCGCGGCCTCGGTGACAGGCGCTTCGTAGGTCAAATCCAGCGTTGCAGCGTGGGCCACGATCGGCAGGAGGGCGAGCACTGCACTCGCCAGAACGGTCCTTGTAAATAGCATCTGAAACAACCCGCGCAACAAAAAATGAAGCGCGAATTATAAGCCAGGCGCAACCGCCGATGCACACCGCAGTCCGCGGTCGAACGCCGCAGTTCAGAACACCCGAGGTGCCTCAAGGTGTTCCGTGGGGAACGCATGGGCATAGGCCTGACACACCCGCAGCACCTGCTCATCGGCAAACCGCGCGCCCACCACATGCAGCCCCACCGGCAAGCCATTCGCCGCCAACCCGCACGGCACCGACGCCGCCGGTTGCTGGGTGAGATTGAAGGGATAGGTAAACGGCGTCCACTCCATCCATTCGTTCAGGCCCGAACCCGGTGGTACGTTGTGCCCCGCCTCGAACGCAGTGATGGGCATCATCGGCGACACCAGCACGTCGTAATGCTCATGAAACGCCGCCATCCGCGCCACCAGTGCCGCGCGGGCTTCGAGGGCGTCGTTGAAGTCGCGCAGGCTCAGCTGTTCGCCGCGTTGCGCGATACGCAGTAGGCCAGGGTCGAGCAGCTGTTTTTGCGCCTCGCTCATCGTGCTGGTCAGGCGGGCGGCGCCGGCGGCCCATAAGGTGCTGAACACCTCCAGCGGGTCACTGAAACCCGGGTCGATCTGCTCGACATGCGCGCCCAGTTGCACCAACCCTTGCACGGCTTGGGCGACGACGTTGGCCACCTGCGGGTCGACATCCACATAACCGAAGGTCGGGCTGTAGGCCACACGCAAGCCTTGCAAATTCGCACCCGGCTTGAGCCACGGTGTGGTCCGTGGCGCACCGATCAGGCCATCGCGCGCATCCGGCTGCGCGACGGTTTGCAGCATCAGCACGGTGTCTTCCACCGTGCGCGTCATTGGCCCCAGGTGCGACAGAATCGTCATCGAGCTGGCCGGCCACTGCGGTATGTAGCCAAAGGTCGGCTTGATGCCAAAGGTACCGGTGAACGCACACGGAATGCGGATCGAGCCACCGGCATCGCTGCCCTGGTGCAGCACGCCCAGGTTCAACGCCGCCGCCGCGCCCGCGCCACCGGACGAGCCGCCTGCGGTGGTGCGGGTGTCCCACGGGTTGCGGGTGATGCCGTACAACGGGTTGTCGGTGACGCCTTTCCAGCCGAATTCCGGGGTGGTGGTTTTGCCCAGCAGCACCGCACCGGCCTTGCGCATCAGGGCCGAGAAGGGCGCATCCACGTCCCACGGCCCGTCGGCGGAGGTGGTGCGTGACCCCTTGCGGGTGGGCATGCCGAGGGTCAGCGTCAGGTCTTTGATCGAAGCGGGCACGCCGTCCAGCGCGCCGCAGGGTTGGCCTTTGAGCCAGCGTTGTTCCGAAGCGCGCGCGGCGCGCAAGGCACCCTCAGGATCGACATGGCAGTAGGCGTTCACCACCGGGTTGTAGCGCTCGATACGCAGCAAAGCATCTTCGGTGACCTCCACCGGCGACAGGCTTTTGTCGCGAAAATGCTGCAGCAGTTGCACCGCTGTCAGTTGGCCCATCTCACTCATGTCAGGTCCCCCTGCGCCGCGTTGACCATGGCGCGCAGCAGCACCGCGCAGCCTGCTGCCAGGTCATCCGGCGCGGCGTTTTCGATTTCGTTATGGCTGATGCCGCCTTCGCACGGCACAAAGATCATCCCGGCCGGGCCGAGTTCGGCGACGAAAATCGCGTCATGCCCGGCACCGCTGACGATGTCCATATGGCTCAAGCCCAAGGCCGTTGCGCCGTCACGCACGGCGTTGACGCAGGCCGGGGCGAAATCCAGCGGCGGGAAGTCGGCGGTGGGCGTCAGCGCAAACGTCAATCCGTGGCGTGCAGCCGTGGCTTCAATCACGCCGCGCACTTCATCGACCATGGCTTGCAACCTGTCGGCGTGCAGGTGGCGCAGGTCGATGGTCATGTGCACCTGGCCGGGAATCACATTGCGCGAGCCTGGGTGCACGCTCAGGCAACCGACCGTGCCGCAGGCGTGTGGCTGTTGCTGATGGGCGATACGGTTGACCGCGCTGACGACTTCGGCGGCGCCGACCAGGGCGTCCTTGCGCAGGTGCATGGGCGTGGGGCCGGCGTGGGCTTCGACACCGGTGAGGGTCAAGTCGAACCACTTCTGGCCCAGGCAACCCATGACCACGCCAATGGTGGTGGCCTGGTCTTCCAGCACCGGGCCTTGTTCGATATGCGCCTCGAAATACGCGCCTACCGGGTGGCCAAGCACCGCGCGTGAGCCGGCGTAGCCGATGCGCTGCAGTTCAGCGCCTACCGACAGGCCGTGCTCGTCCTGTTTGTCGAGGGTTTCCTGCAAGTCAAACTGACCGGCGAACACCCCGGAGCCCATCATGCACGGTGGAAAACGCGAGCCTTCTTCGTTGGTCCACACCACCACCTCGATCGGTGCTTGGGTCTCAATGCCAAGGTCATTCAAGGTGCGGATCACTTCCAGCCCGGCCATCACGCCGTAGCAGCCGTCGAACTTGCCACCCGTGGGCTGGGTGTCGATATGGCTGCCGGTCATCACCGGGGGCAGGGCGGGATTGCGCCCGGCACGCCGGGCAAAAATATTGCCGATGGCGTCAACGCTGACGCTGCACCCAGCCGCCTCGCACCAGTGCACGAACAGGTCGCGGGCCTGGCGGTCGAGGTCGGTGAGCGCCAGGCGGCACACGCCGCCTTTGACGGTGGCGCCCAGTTGGGCCAGGTCCATCAGCGATTGCCACAGGCGGTCGCGGTTGATCAGCGGGGCGTTGCTCTTGAGCGGTTGCGCAAAACTATTCATGGGCACTCTCCGGTCAGGCACTCAGGGCCAAATAACGGTTCTTGATGCTTGGGTCGGCGCGGAAGGCAGCGGCGCTGCCCTCGTACACCACGCGGCCCTGTTCGAGCACGTAATGGCGGTCGGCGAGCTTGTCGCAGACCATCAGGTTCTGTTCCACCAGCAGCACGGGCAGGCCGTCGTCCTTGACCTTGCGCAGGATTTTCACCAGTTCGTCGACGATCACCGGCGCGAGGCCTTCGGTGGGTTCATCGAGGATCAGCAGCTTGGGGTCGTTGAGCAGCGCGCGGGCGATGGCGAGCATCTGTTGCTCACCGCCGGACAACGCGTGGCCGGCGTTTTTGCGCCGCTCCTTGAGGCGCGGGAACATGCCGTACACGTCGTCCAGCTGCCAGCGGCTGGTCTTGCGCACGGCGATGCGCAGGTTTTCTTCGACGCTCAGCAGGCGGAAAATCCCGCGGTTTTCCGGCACCAGCGCCAAGCCCTGGCGGGCGATTTCGAAGATCTTCTGGCCCACCAGCGCCTGGCCGTTGAAGTGAATCTGGCCTTGGCGCGGGCAGATAATCCCGAGGATGCTGCGCAGCGTGGTGGTCTTGCCGGCGCCATTTCGGCCGAGCAGGGTCACCAGCTCGCCGGGGTTGACGGTCAGCGACACGCCTTCGAGTACGTGGCTTTTGTCGTAGTAGGAATGGATATTCTCGACGATCAGCATCAGGCGGCCTCTCCCAGGTAAGCAGTGCGCACACGTTCATCGGCGCGCACGAAGTCCGGCGTGCCTTCCACCAGGATCTGCCCGTGGCTCATCACGGTGATGCGTTGGCTGATGGACATGACGATGCTCATGTTGTGTTCGATCAACAGCACCGTGTGGTCGCGGCCGAGGTCGCTGATCAACTGGGTCATGATCGGGATGTCATCGATGCCCATGCCCGAGGTGGGTTCGTCGAGCATCAACAGTTTTGGCTTGGAGCAGATCGACATGCCGACTTCCAGCACACGCTGCTGGCCGTGGGACAACTCGCCGGCCAGGGTGTCGGCGCGGCTCGTGAGTTGCAGGCGTTCGAGTACCTGGTCGGCCATCTCCAGGTGCTCGCGCTTGCTGTCGACGCGGCGCCAGAAGTTCAGGGCGCGCGCACCGTCGCGGCCCTGGGCGGCCAGGCGCAGGTTCTCGCGCACGCTGAGGTTCTGGAACAGGCTGGTGAGCTGGAACGAACGCGCCATGCCCAGGCCGACGCGGGCGTGGGCGGGTTTGCGCATCAGGTTCTGGCCGTCGAAATGAATCGCCCCGCCAGTGGCCTGGCGTTCGCCGGTCAGGCAGTGGAACAGGCTGGTCTTGCCCGCACCGTTGGGGCCGATGATGGTGTGGATGGTGCCGGCTTCGACCTTGAGGTTGACGCCGTTCACCGCGTGGAACGCACCGTAGGCCAGTTCCAGGTTCTGGGTTTCCAGCAGGATGCTCATGACAGCTTCTCCTTGGTCACAACGTCGGCCTTGCGGCTGCCGCGTACGCGTTCGAACAGTGACGACAGCCCGCCCCACAAACCGCCGCGCATGAAGATCACCACCAGGATCAGGATGATGCCGAGCAGCATCAGCCAGCGCGGCCACAGGTCGGAGAGAAAGTCGCCCAGCAGCACAATGGAACCGGCGCCCAGCAACGAGCCGAACAGCGAACCGGTGCCGCCGACGATGGTCATGATCAGGATGTTCTCGGACATCGCCAGATCGATGTTCGACAGCGGCACAAAGTGCAGCAGCATGGCGTACAGCGCCCCGGCGATGCCGGTGACGGCGCCGGACAGCACAAACACCAGGATCTTGAAGTGGCGCGTGTCGTAGCCGATGGCCGAGGCGCGGGTTTCGTTTTCGCGGATGGCCATCAAGGTGCTGCCGAACGGCGAGGCGATGACCCGGCGTGCGCCGATGAAGATCAACAGGAACAGCACCGCGACAAAGCCATAGAACGCGCGGGCGTCGGCCAGCGACAGCAGCACGGTGTCACCGAGGCGGATTTCCGGGCGCGGCACGCTGAGCAGGCCGTTGTCACCGCCGGTCCAGTCGCTCAGGGTGTAGGCGACGAAGTAGGCCATCTGGCTGAACGCCAGGGTCAGCATCACGAAGTAGATGCCGGTGCGCCGGATTGCCAGGGCGCCCACCAGCAGCGCGAGGAAACCGCCGGCCACGGCGGCGCTGAGCAGGGCAGGGAACAGGCCCAGTTGCAGGTGGATCATCAACAGTGCAGCGCAATAGGCGCCGGCGCCGAAGAAGATGCCTTGGCCGAACGACAACAGCCCGGTGTAGCCCAGCAGCAGGTTGCAGGCCAGGGCGGCCATGGCAAAGATCAGGATCTCGGTGGCCAGGGTTGCCGAAGGCAATATCAACGGCAAACCGATCAGTACCGCCAGTACCCACAGCAACATCGCTTTTGATTGGGTCTTGGCAAACGGCAGGGGATTTTTCTCGCTCATGTCATGCTCTCCCAAACAGGCCGTAAGGGCGTACCAGAATCACCACGGCCATCGCGCCGTAGATCATCAGGCTCGCGCCTTGGGGCCAAAGTGTGGTCATCAGGCTTTGCACCACGCCCACCAGCAGACCGCCGACCAGCGCACCACTGAACGAGCCCATGCCGCCGATCACCACCACCACGAACGCCACGCCGAGAATCTCCGGGCCGACGAAGGGCTGGGCGCCGCGCAAGGGCGCAAACAGCACGCCGGCGACGCCGGCCAGGGCTACGCCGAGGGCGAAGGTCATCGAGAACAGGCGGAAGATATTGGTGCCCAGCAGCGACACGGTTTCGGTGCTTTCACTGCCGGCGCGCACCAGGGCGCCGAAGCGTGTGCGCTCCAGCAGCAGCCACAGGCCCAGGCCGACCAGCCCGGAAAACACAATGAGAAACAGGCGGTAGTAGGGGTAGACGAAGTCGCCGACCACCAGCACGCCGCGCAGCAGTTCCGGCACGGCGACGCTTTTGCCCACCGGGCCCCAGATCATCACGCTGGCTTCCTGGATGATCAGCGCGATCCCTAAGGTCACCAGAATCTGGAACATGTGCGGCAAGTGATAAATGCGCTGGATCAACAGTCGCTCGATCACCCAGGCCAGCGCCGCCACCACCAGTGGCGCGATCAGCAGCGCCAGCCAGAAGTTGCCGGTGAGGCTCACGGCGGTGTAGCAGATGTAGGCGCCCAGCAGGAAGAACGCGCCGTGGGCGAAGTTGACGAAGTTGAGCAGGCCGAAAATGATTGTCAGCCCGACCGCGATCAGAAAGTAGGTCATCCCCAGCCCAAGGCCGTTGAGGATCTGGAACAGGTAAAGGTTAAGCATGCAGGAACCCTCGGACAGGCGGCCGCGCGGGCGGCCCTGTCGTGTACAACCGGTGATGGTTTAGCGGATCAGCCGAGCACGCAGCCCGTGGCTTGCACCGGCGGGAACGACTGGCCGGCACTGAGCACTTTGGCCAGGTCGTCCTTGTCGGCCATGTCGCCGGCGGCTTTGCCGATCATCAGGTAGTAATCCTTGATCACCTGATGGTCGCCGGCGCGGATCGATTCCTTACCGGTGGGGCCTTCAAAACTCAGGCCCTGCATGGCCTTGGCTACCGTCGGTCCGTCGAAGCTGCCGGTGGCAATGATGGTGTCGAGCATGACCTTGGTGCTGATGTAGTCGGCGGCCAGCGGGTAGGTGGGGTTGATGCCGTATTTGGCCTGGGTCAGCTTGACCAGCTCACGGTTGAGCGGGCTGTCGACCTGGTGCCAGTACTGCGCGCCGAGGTACACGCCTTCGAGCACATCGCTGCCCAGTTCCTGGAATTGGTCGAGGCCGGCGGACCACACCAGCAGCACTTTCATGCGCTCCTTGATGCCGAAATTCACCGCCTGGCGCAGGGTGTTGGACGACTGGCTGCCGAAGTTGAGCAGCACCAGCACGTCGGGTTTGGCGGCGATGGCGTTGGTCAGGTAGCCGGAGAATTCCTGCTCCTGCAAAGAGTGATAGCTGTTGCCGACGTGCTCCAGGCCGTTTTCCTTGAGCACGTTTTTGGCGCCTTCGAGCAAGGCTTCGCCAAACACGTACTGCGGGGTGATGGTGTACCAGCGCTTGGCGTCCGGCAGCAGCTTGATCAGCGGCACCAGTGTTTCGCGGATCGCGCCGTAGGTGGGCACCGACCAGCGGAAAGTCGCACTGTTGCAGTCCTTGCCGGTCACCTCATCGGCGCCCACCGGGGTCATGAACACGCCGCCGACCTTGCTGACTTCCTTGGCCACCGCCAGGGCCGATGACGACAGCGTGCAGCCCTGGAAGAACCGTGCGCCGTCCTGCTGGATCGCCTCCTGGACCTTGCGCACCGCCTTGCCGGCGTTGCCTTCGGTGTCGATGACCTTGTAGTTGAGCGGGCGGCCGAGGATCTCGGGGTGTTGTTCCACCGCGAGCCGCGAACCCATGTCGGCAAACTTGCCATAGCTGGCAAAGGCGCCAGACATGGACTTGAGGCCGTAAAAGGTGAAGGGTTCGGCGGCGAATGCAGAACGCACGCCCAGCGGAAGGCTGAGGGCGGCGGCTGCGGTAAGACTGGCTTTCAACAACGTACGACGCTGCATGGGGTGACTCCCTGGTTTAGTTATTGGCAGGAGCGGCAATGGCGATACGGTGGAGCAAGGGCCTGTGGGCAGGCCTGTTATTGGATGAATGGCTTCAACGGGTTTAACTCGGTCAACGGTGGGCGCTGGCTTGCCTGCGATAGCATCGACTCAGTTCAACTGATCCACCGAGGTGTGTGCATCGCAGGCAAGCCAGCTCCCACATTGATTGGGTTTGCACAGGTGGAGCTGTGGTGTTTTTAAGAGTGATCGAACTCCAATAGAAAGTGCGGGCTGACCTCGCCTTCAAGGGCGGTCATATGGTGTTCGGCATCGCACATGTGTTCATGCATCAAGCCGCGCACTGCGCGTTCATCGCCGGCACGAAAGGCAATCAGCAACTGCTTGTGATAGTCGAGGTTGGCGGCGTCGAACTGCTTGCGCTTGGGCTTGTAGGCTTTTTTCAGCACCACCAGATCGCGCAGCAAATCGTTGAGAAACTGCGCCATGAAACTCAGCAACGGGTTGGGGCAGGCCTTGGCCAGCAGGTTGTGGAACTCCAGCTCCGCCAGGCGCTGTTCGCGCTGGCCGGCCTCGCTGTCCTCCGGCGCGCTGCACAAAGCCACGTTGTCTTGCAGGGCTTGATAGTCGTCCTCGCTCAAGCGTCCGAGCACCGACACGGCCAGTTCCACTTCGATGACCTTGCGCAGCTGGTACACCTGCTCGCCGTCCAGGTGCTGAAAATGCAGGTAGTTGCGCAACGCACGGCTGGCGGGCTCGGTGCCGGCCTGGTTCAGATACGCGCCGCCACTGGGACCGGTGCGCGTACTCACCAGGCCTTCCACTTCCAGCGCTTTGAGCGCTTCACGGGCCGAGCCTTTGGAACACTGGAAGCTTTCCATCAACTCGCGCTCGGTGGGCAGGCGGTCGCCGGGTTTCAAGGCATCGGTGACGATAGAGCGCTTGACCGACTCGACAATCACATCGGAGAGCTTCTGGCGTTTGCGTCGCATCGGGCGGCTGAGCATGGGTGTCTATTGATCCTATTAATGCGGATTAATAGCACTTAATAACGATTGGTCGAGAGCGTCAACGCAGGGTGTCGTTTTCGGCGCGAAGAGGTCGTAATCGCAGTGATTATTCCCAGCGGCCGGGGTCGAGACAGCGCGTAGAGGGAGGTGGCTGTTGGCCGTTGACCAGAAAATCCGCGACCCAGCGGTTGACGCACCCGGCTGCGACGGCGTCGGGTCGGGATGATTCCTTGAGCAACAATTGCTCGACGCCAGAGGTGGCGGGTTCCGCGTGCCCGGCGTTGACCAAGACCATGCGCGCGACGCGTTCGGTAAACAGCGCGGCGTACCGACTGCCAAGTCGGGTGGCCTGGGCATTGCCGAGGAAGTTGAGCCGGGCCTCGCCGAGTTGTTCGCGCACAAACTCCATATCGCGCGCGGCCTGTTCCACACCGGTTTCCTGGCTCAGGTCGCGGGGGCTCAGTTCGATCACGTCATAACGGTTGGTCAGGGTGCGATAGGCCGCCGTGGCGTAGGACTCCCAGCGGCTGACCAGTTTGAGAACGAAGGTTGCGCCCTGGCCCTTTTGCGGCTCGCCGGCCTGAATGAACACCACACCCTCGCGGCTCAGCGGTTGCCGGGCGCCGACACGGGTCAGGGCCAGGCGCACAGTGCCACGCTTGGGCGCGGCGTGGTCACGGGGCACGCTGACGCTGCCGCATTGGGTGCGCTCCAGCACCTCAGGGTCCGGCCGTTCAAAGGCGGGGAAGGGACAATCCAGCAGCCAGTCGATCGCCGTGGGCGCGATCAGAGGCTCGGCAAAAGCCCGGCTTGCCATCAGCCAGAGGCAGACGCACGCCAGGCTTTTTACAACAACGCTGGGTTTCATCAAGAGGGTCCGGGCAGCCGTTTGAAGACGGCTTTTTTACCAAGGACCTCGGGTCAAAGAATGTAGGTTTGTTAAACGGTTTGTGTAGGACAACGGAGTTTTGTTATCAGAAACCGGCGTTCCACCCGCCACCCAATGCCTTGTACAGCGCAATGCTGGCTTGAAGACGCGATAACCGCAGTTGCACAGTCAAGTCTTGCGCCGCGTACAGCGTGCGTTGGGTTTCGAGCACCGTCAGCAAGTCTTCCGCACCGGCCTGGTAACGGCTTTCGGCGATCCGGAAGGCGGTCTGGGCCTGTTGCAGTTCTTCGCTTTGCCAATCGCGCTGCTGATCCAGGCGCGTGATGTTGCTCAGGGACTTTTCCACGTCGGCAAAGCCGTTGATGATGGCGCCGCGATAGGTCTGCAGCAGCTCATCCTGACGGGCGCGGGCCTTGTCGCGTTCGGCGCTTAAACGGCCATTGTTGAAGATCGGCGCCACCAGGCCCGAGGTCAGGCTGTAGTACGGGCTGCGCAGCAGTTCCTCGGCCTTGTAGGACCCCGAGCCCAGCGTGGCGCCCAAGGTCACCGTGGGCAGCATCGCCGCACGGGCCACCGTGACATCGGCACTGGCCGCTGCAAGCTGCGCTTCGGCCTGGGCCAGGTCGGGGCGGCGGCTCAGCAGTTGGCTGGGCACGCCCGGGCCAATGGTCGGCCAGGTCAGCGCCTGGAACGACTCGGCGCCCAGGTTCAACGCTTGCACGGGCTGGCCGAGGAGGGCGGCGAGGGTGATTAGCGATTCTTCGGCCACTTGCTGAATCAGCGGCAGTTGCCGTTGCTGGCTCGCCACCAGACTCTTCTGTTGCGCCAGTTCCAGGGCTGTGGCCGAGCCGGCGTCGTAGCGGGTCTGGACCAGGTCGAGCACATTGCGCGCATTCGCCAGGTTCAGCTCGGCGATCTGTTGGCGCTGGCGCGCGGCGAGGGTTTGCGCATAGCGGTCGGCGACGTTGCTGAGCAGCGTCAGCTCCACAGTGGCCTGGTCGAACTCACTGGCACGCAGGCTCTGCAGGGCACTGTCACGGGCGGCAGCACGGCCGCCCCAGAAATCCACTTCGTAGCTGGCGGTGAGGTCGGCGTCGAAGCTGTCGACGGTTTTATTACTTTCTGTAGCGTCCAGGGAAGAATTGCCGCTGCCGCGCAGCAGCTTTTCGCGGCTGGCGGAGAGGTTGAAATTCACCTCGGGCAACAACGGCGCACCGGCAATCACCGCGCTGGCCTGGGCCTGGCGCACGCGCGCCATGGCGGCCGCCACGTCATAACTGTCGCGCCGGGCCTGGTCGATCAGGCGGTTGAGTTGCGGGCTGCCAAATTGCGTCCACCAACGCTGGTTGGTCGCTTGCGTGGCCTGTCGCTCGGCGTATTGCCACGCGGCGGGCGGCGCGATGCCGCTGTCGACCTGGGGCGGGTTGCCGGTACAGGCGTTGAGCAACAGGCACAGGCTGAGCAAGGACAGGTGCGGTGGAATGCATCGTTTATTCACTGGTCAACGCCTTAACCGGATCGAGCCGGGCAGCTTTACGGGCCGGCATAAAGCCGAATACGACACCGGTGACCAACGCACAGCCAAACGCGCCAAACACCGCCAACAAAGAAAATTGCACCGCCACCTCGGCCAGCACCAGCACGCCGCCGACCAGCAGCGCCAGAGCGATGCCGAACAGCCCGCCGACCACCGAAAGCATCACCGCCTCGGTGAGGAACTGGCGCAGGATGTCGCGCTGGCGCGCGCCGGTGGCCATGCGGATACCAATTTCGCGCGTCCGCTCGCGCACGGTCATCAGCATGATGTTCATCACGCCGATACCGCCCACCAGCAGGGAAATCGCGGCAATCGAGCCGAGCATCAACGACAAGGTGTTCTGCGTGCGCGCCTCGGCCTGGATCATTGCCGCGTTATTGGTCAACTGGTAGTCGCGCTTGCCGTTGTGCAGCTTGAGCATCAACTGGTCGATGGCCAGTTCGGCCTCATGCACCTTGCGCGCATCGGCGGCGGCAATTGCCACGTATTCGGGGTTGTAGGTGCCGAACAGGCGCACGCTGGCGGCGGTGTAGGGAATGGCGACACGGTCATCGCTGTCTTTGTTGCCGGAACTGGAGCCTTTTTCAGCCAGCACACCGATGACCTGGAAAGGCACGTTCTCGATCAGGATGTATTGGCCGATCGGGGTGGCGACGTTCTTGAACAGCTTCTCGCGGATACGGTGGCCGATCACTGCGACGGTGGCCCCGGCGCGCTCGTCAGCCTCGGTGAAGTAGCTGCCCTCGACCACCGGCCAGTTGAAAATCTCCGGGAAGTTGACGTCGTTGCCGCCCACGTAGGCGAGGTAGTCCAGATTGCCGAACCGTACACCCGCGTCGCTGCCATTGACCGGCATGATGCGCTTGACCTGGGGCAGCGCCGCCAGGGCCTCGACATCGTTGAGGGTGACGATGCCCAGCGGCGTGCGCGGGTTGGGCGAGGAACCACTCAGGTAAATGATGTTGGAGCCGAACGCGCCCATCTGCGCCATGACCTGTCGCTTGCTGCCTTCGCCCACCGCCAGCATCACCACCACCGACGCCACGCCGATGATGATGCCCAGCAGTGTCAGCGCGGTGCGGAAGCGGTTGATCCACATCACCCGCCAGGCCGCTTGCACGGCGTCCACCAGTTCGGCTTTCCAGGCACCGTTGTGTTCGGCGCCGTCGGCCAGGCGCTGGCGCAGGTCCACGGCTTGCAGCGCGCCGCTGTGGGCGGTGGCGGGCACGTGGGTATCACGGGTGGCCGAGTCACTGATGATCAGGCCATCTCGGATCTCGATGATGCGGTTGGCACGCGCCGCCACTTCACGGTCGTGGGTAATCAGAATGACCACGTGGCCCTGGCCCGCCAGTTCATCCAGCAGCGCCATCACCTCGGCGCCGCTGTGGCTGTCGAGGGCGCCGGTGGGTTCGTCGGCGAGGATGATATGCCCGCCGTTCATCAGGGCGCGGGCAATGGACACGCGTTGTTGCTGACCACCGGAGAGCTGGTGCGGGCGGTTGGCGGTGCGGTCGGCCAGGCCCAGGCGGGTCAGCAGCGCCTTGGCGCGGGCGTGCCGTTCGGCGGCGCTGATGCCGGCATAGATCGCCGGCATTTCGACGTTTTCCTGAGCCGAGCCCGACGGGATCAAGTGGTAGCCCTGGAATACGAAACCAAAGGCTTCGCGGCGCAGCCAGGCCAGTTCGTCGCTGTCCAGGTGCGCGACGTTTTCGCCGGCGAACAGATAGTCGCCCACGGTGGGGCGATCAAGGCAGCCGAGAATGTTCATCAGCGTGGATTTGCCGGAGCCCGACGCGCCGACGATAGCGACGAATTCCCCGGCATGGATCGACAGGTCGATCCCGCGCAACACGTCGACCTGCGGGCTGTCGCCGCCGCCGTAGGATTTGCGGATGTTCTTGAGTTCGATCAGCGGCGTGGTCAAGTCAACCCCCGTTGCCATCGACCGGGCCGATCAGCAGGTGATCGCCTTCGTTCAAGCCCTCAAGCACTTCGACCCGCAGGCGGTCGCTGATACCCAGTCGTACCGGGCGCTCCTCGATGTCGCCGTTTTTGGCCACCACCCGTGCGAATGGCCGGTCGGGGCCGTGGCTGCCCAGCAAGGCCGCCACGGGGGCGGTGAGTACGTCCTTGACCTGACTGGCAACGAAAAACACCTGGGTGGTCATTTCGGCCATCAGCGCATTGTCGGCGTTGTCCACATCCAGCAGCACGGTGTAGAGCACCACGCGGCCACTGCCGCTTTTGCTGGCGCTGCTGGGGCTGCCACTGCCCTGGCTGGTTTCATTCAGCGGCTTGGGCGGTATCGGCAAGATCTGGCGCACGGTGCTGGTCCAGCGTCGGCTGCCGCCGGCGAGGGTGGTGAAATAGGCGGTCATGCCCGGTTTGACGTGACCTATGTCGGCTTCGGAGACTTCGGCCCACACGGTCATCGGCGATAACTTGGCGATGCGCAGGATCAGCGGCGTCTGTTGCTGGGCGTTGAGGGTCTGGCCGACCCGTGCGTCCACCGCCACCACGGTGCCGCTCATGGGCGCGTAGATGCGGGTATAGCCCAATTCCGCCTCGTCGCTGCGCAGGCTGGCCTGGGCCTGGCGGATCTGTGCCTGAAACATCTCGACCCGGGCCTGGGTGGCACTCAATTCGGCCTTGGCGGTTTGCACGTCTTCCTCGCGGGTGGCGTTGCCGGTAGCCAGGCGCTGTTGACGTTGGTATTTCTGGCGCGCGAGTTCGTGCTGGGCCTTCTGTTCCTGCAGCTGGGCCTTGAGGTTTTCGATGGAATAGCGGCTGGCGTCGAGTTTGGCTTGTTGCGTGGAAGGGTCGATTTCCACCAGCAACTGGCCTTCTTTAACCTGATCCCCGGCCTCCACATGAATCTCGCGGATCTGCCCGGATGCCTGGGCGCCGACGTCGACATACCGGCGCGGTTGCAGCGTACCCAGCGCCGTGACGCTGTTTTCAATATTGCCGCGGGTGACGGTGACAGTGGACAGCGTATCGCGGCCGGGCGGCAGCACCTGCCAGGCGGCCACCGCAAGGATGGGGATCAGGCACGCGACAGCGAGCAGGGCGCGTCGAGCGGGGCGAGGGCGTTTCATGCGTTGGTTCCAGCCAGGAAGTGAGGGCCGCAGTTGCGGGGGGCTGAGTGTTATACGAGAAAATTGCTCGCAGATTTAGGCGTTTACATACACGGAAACAGCTCTATGGAATAAAAAACTCGCGCATTGATGCAAGACTTCTTTAAAAGTAGATGAGAATTACTATAAATTGCACGCACTCAAACTGCCATCATCTATGGCCTGTCTTCTTTAGTACTCAAGGATTTGATGCCGTCGCCCCTGACGGCCGGGAGTCATGGTGGAAAACTACTATCGCGAGCTGGTGTGTTTCCTCAACGCCAAGCTGGGCAACCGTCAGGTGGCCGAGGATGTGGTGCATGACGCTTATGTCCGAGTGCTGGAGCGCTCCAGTGACACGCCGATTGAACAACCGCGTGCGTTTTTGTACCGCACCGCGCTGAACCTGGTAATCGACGGTCATCGGCGTAACGCCTTGCGCCAGTCCGAACCCCTGGACGTACTGGATACCGAAGAGCGTTTCGCCACCAGTTCGCCGCATGCCTGCCACGATCAGGACTTGCGCTTGGAAATGCTCGAGCGTGCCCTGGCCGAGCTGCCGGCTACGTGCCGTGACAGCTTCCTGCTGCGCAAACTTGACGGCCTGTCCCACCCGCAAATCGCTGAACGCCTGAGTATTTCCCGCAGCCTGGTGGAAAAACACATCGTCAACGCCATGAAGCATTGCCGGGTGCGCATGCGCGAGTGGGACGCGCACTGATCAATGATCAGTTAAATTTTATTTCACTGTCCTCGTTTCCTATCAACACATGACCTGTTGTGCAGGTCTTGAAGGTATTCCCGCCCCACCGCCAAGGGGCTTATCCAGAGGACACTGGAATGACACAGGCAATTGCTTCGCCCGCGGTTCACGACCTGATCGGTATCGGTTTCGGCCCTTCGAACCTGGCGTTGGCCATCGCCCTGCAGGAGCGCGAAAAAGCCCAGGGCAAACTGGACGTGCTGTTTCTCGACAAACAGGCCGATTACCGTTGGCACGGCAATACCCTGGTGACCCAGAGCGAACTGCAGATTTCGTTCCTCAAGGACCTGGTGACCTTGCGCAACCCCACCAGCCCTTATTCCTTCGTCAACTACCTCAAGGCCCACGACCGCCTGGTGGACTTCATCAACCTGGGCACTTTTTACCCGTGCCGCATGGAGTACAACGACTACCTGCGCTGGGTCGCGGGGCAGTTCCAGGCCCAGGCGCGCTACGGCGAGGAAGTGCTGGCCATCGAGCCGATCCTGCAACAGCAACACGTTGAAGCACTGCGCGTGATCTCCCGTGACGCGCTGGGCGAACAGCATGTGCGCACCACCCGTTCGGTGGTGGTCAGTGCCGGTGGCACGCCGCGTGTGCCTGAGGCGTTCAAGGCTCTCAAAGATGATGGCCGCGTGTTCCACCACTCCCAATACCTGGCACGCATGGCCCAGCAGCCGTGTGTTGAAGGCAAGGCGATGCGCATTGCGATCATCGGCGGTGGGCAAAGCGCGGCTGAAGCCTTTATCGACTTGAACGACAGTTTCCCGTCGGTGCAGGTCGACATGATCCTGCGCGGTTCGGCGCTCAAGCCCGCCGACGATAGCCCGTTCGTCAACGAAGTGTTCTCACCGGCGTTTACCGACCTGGTGTTCCAGCAGGTCGGCGCCGAGCGCGAACGCCTGGTGGCCGAGTACCAGAACACCAACTATTCGGTGGTTGACCTGGACCTGATCGAGCGCATCTACGGCATTTTTTATCGCCAGAAAGTCTCCGGTGTCGCCCGCCAGGCGTTCCGCACCATGACGGTGGTCGAGAAAGCCAGCGCCAGCCCGCTGGGCATCGAACTGTCCTTGCGCAACAACGCCAGCGGCGAAACCAGCGTCAGCCATTACGACGCGGTGATCCTGGCCACCGGTTACGAGCGCCAGATGCACCGCGAACTGCTCGCGCCGCTGGAAGCCTATATGGGCGACTTCGAGGTAGCGCGCGACTACCGCATCGTCACCGACGAGCGCTGCAAGGCCGGCATTTATATCCAGGGCTTCAGCCAGGCCAGCCATGGCTTGAGCGATACCTTGCTGTCGGTACTGCCGATTCGGGCGGATGAGATCGCGGCGTCGTTGTATGAAAACGATCGCCATCGGGGCAAAGCACGCTCGGTGCAGGACTTGCTCCTTGCGACTGCGAGCTGATCGAGCACGGTCCTACAGACGGCACTGGCGCCAAGGTTGAGCTACTGGTACTGTACAAAAAACCAGTATCGGTAGCTCTCCATGCAGTTGATCGAAAAACTCAGTATCCTCGCCGACGCCGCCAAGTACGACGCTTCCTGCGCCAGCAGTGGCGCGCCCAAGCGCAGTTCCGAGGGCAAGGCCGGGCTGGGTTCCACCGACGGCATGGGCATCTGCCACAGTTACACCCCGGACGGCCGTTGCGTGTCGTTGCTCAAGGTGTTGCTGACCAATTTCTGTCTTTACGACTGCCAATACTGCGTCAACCGCCGCTCCAGCGACGTGCCCCGTGCGCGTTTCAGCCCGGAGGAGGTGGTCACCCTGACCCTGGATTTCTACCGGCGCAATTGCGTCAGCGGGCTGTTTCTCAGTTCCGGCATCATTCGCTCGGCCGACTACACCATGGAGCAACTGGTCAGGGTCGCCAAGCTGTTGCGCGAAGAGCATGACTTTCGCGGCTATATTCACCTCAAGACCATTCCCGAAGCCGACCCTGCGCTGATCGCCGAGGCCGGGCGCTATGCCGATCGGCTCAGCGTGAACATCGAGTTGCCCACCGATGCCAGCCTGCAAACCCTGGCGCCGGAGAAGCAGATCGTTTCGATCAAACAGGCGATGCAAACCATCTACACCGGTGAACAAACCGTGCTTAACGAGCCGCGCGCGCCGCGTTTCGCGCCGGCCGGGCAGAGCACGCAGATGATCGTCGGCGCCGATGAAACCGACGACAGCACCATCCTGCACGGCGCCGAGGCGCTGTACGGCAACTTCAAGTTGCGCCGCGTCTATTATTCGGCGTTCAGCCCCATCCCCAACAGCCCGAAAAGCGTGCCCCTGGCCGCGCCGCCGCTGATGCGCGAGCACCGGTTGTATCAGGCAGACTTTCTGTTGCGCAGTTACGGTTTCAGCGCCAACGAACTGTTTGAAGGCCCCGGTCACCTGGCGCTGGACATCGACCCCAAGCTGGCCTGGGCGCTGGAGCATCGCGAGGTGTTTCCGCTGGACTTGAATCGCGCCGAACCCACGTTGATTGCGCGCATCCCCGGCATCGGCCTGCGCACTACTCAACGCCTGGTGGACCTGCGCCGCGAACGCAAGATCCGTTTTGAAGACTTGGCGCGCATGCGCTGCGTGCTGGCCAAGGCCAAGCCATTTTTCATCACCAGCGACTACCACCCACAACAGGCCGACACCACCAGCGTGTTGTTGCGCGAGCAACTGCGCGACCGCCCGCAGCCTCAGCAAATGGGGTTGTGGGGATGATCAGCCTGGAATGCGACAACCTGTTCAGCACCTGGCGCGAACAGGCGCGCTGGCTGCTCAGCCATCAGGTCGACCCCAGTCAGGTGAGCTGGGGCGAGGCCGAGGTGGCGGACCTGTTTGCCACTGACGAGCCGATTCCTGAGCAGCTTGGGCCGTTCCAGGCGCGAATTCCCAAGGCGCTGTTGGCGTTGTTGGAATCGGCCGCCTGCTATCACGGCGATCAGCGTTGGAGCTTGCTCTACGAAGTGCTGTGGCGTGTCAGCCATGGCGACCGTACCGCGATGCTGGCCGGGGACAAGCTGGGCAGTGAGTTGCAACGGCGGATCAAGCAGGTCAGTCGCGAAGCTCACCACCTGCACGCATTTGTGCGGTTTATCGCGCTGCCCCCGGAGGCCGGGCCGCAGTTACCGGAGTACGTGGCCTGGCATGAGCCGGCCCATGACATATTGAAATCAGCCAGTCAGCACTTCATCGGGCGCATGGGCCGCCATCGCTGGATGATCGCCACGCCGCTGGATGGGGTCTATTACGACGGTCAGGAGTTGATTCATCAACGTGAATGCCCCGAAGCCTGGCAGCAACTGGCGCAAAAGGTCGAAGACCCTCACAGCGCCATGTGGCTGACTTACTACAGCCATATCTTCAACCCGGCGCGCTTGAACCCCAAGGTGATGGAAGGGCATTTACCCAGTCGATTCTGGAAGAACCTGCCGGAGGGCAAGTTGATTCCAGGGTTGATCAGCGAGGCGCGGACGGGCAAGCAGCGCGATGGGCAGGCAAAGCTGATTGGTACCAGGCCGGGCAAGCGTATTTCCAGCGGGCACGGTTAAAAATGCGAGAGCGGGCTGGTTCCCGATAGCGGTGTGTCAGTCACCGAATGCATCGCCAGACACGCCCTTATCGGGAGCAAGCTCCCTCCCACTGTTGATTTCGTGGGCGCTGGCTTGCCGGCGATAGCCGTGTATCAGTGCCAACTGTATTAACAGATAGATCGCTATCGCAGGCAAGCCAGCTCCCACATTAGTATGGCGGTGCTAATGAAATCTGTTTTCAGCCAGGAGCAATCATGTCTACCGCCGTTCGTCTCGCCCAGGCAGCCGATGCCGAGGGGATCAGCCAGGTCATCCTGGCGGCCTTACACAGCAGCAATGCGCGGGATTACCCGGCGGATGTGATCGCTCGCGTGGCGAGCAATTTTACCCCTGACGCCGTGCTGGCCTTGCTCCAGCGTCGGGTTGTGCTGGTGGCGGTGCAGGGGCAGGTGATCGTCGCCACTGCGGCGCTGGATGCCAATGTGGTGCGCTCGGTATTCGTCAACCCGGCGTTGCAGGGGCAGGGCATTGGCCGGTTGCTGATGATTGAGATCGAACTGCGTGCGCGAGAGGCCGGGGTGACGGTCTTGAGCGTGCCGTCTTCGCTGACCGCCGAGCCGTTCTACACCAAGATTGGTTTTCACACCGTGCGCGACGTCTACCACGGTAACGAGCGCACGCTGGTGATGGAGAAAGCATTGTTATCCCGCCACCCCATCGGGCCGTATCGCGACCGTCAGCACCGTGCGCAAGTGGTGGCTTTGTGGCAGCAGGCGTTCGGGTACGACACCGCGCACAACCTGCCGACGTTGGCGATTGATAAGAAGCTGGCGGTCAACGATGGGTTGTTTTTTGTGGCCACGGATAAAAAGGCTGTGATCGGCAGCATTCTCGCCGGTTACGACGGGCATCGTGGTTGGCTGTATTCGGTGGCGGTACACAGCGATTATCGCCGGCAGGGCCTGGGGGCTTCGTTGGTACGGTATGCCGAACAGGCGCTGACTGCACTGGGGTGCATGAAGATCAATTTGCAGATTACGGGCGGCAATGATGCGGTGGTGGGGTTTTATGAGGCGCTGGGGTATGGGGTGGAGCCGAGGATCAGTATGGGCAAGAAGGTCGCCGTGAATATCCCGCCGCAATCCTGAAAACACCGTAACGCAAATGTGGGAGCGGGCTTGCCCGCGATGACGGTCTATCAGTCAACTTGTTCAGTCACTGATAAACCGCCATCGCAGGCAAGCCAGCTCCCACATGGGTTTTGTGGTGTTGCTGGCTTTTTGGGCTTAGACCTTGACGATCCAGCCTTCTGGCGCCTCGACGTCGCCGGTTTGCACGCCGGTCAGCTCTTTGTAGAGCTGCTGGGTGATCGGGCCGACTTCGGTTTCGCTGTGGAACACGTGCAGCTTGCCATTGTACTGGATGCCGCCGATCGGCGAGATCACGGCGGCTGTGCCGCAGGCCCCGGCTTCCTTGAACTGATCCAGTTTGTCGATGAACACTTCGCCCTCAACCACTTTCAGGCCCAGGCGCGACTGAGCCAGCTCGATCAGCGACAGGCGGGTGATGCCTGGCAGCACCGAAGGCGATTTCGGCGTGATGAACTGGTTGTCGTGGGTGATGCCGAAGAAGTTGGCCGAGCCGACTTCTTCGATCTTCGAGTGGGTCATCGGGTCCAGGTAGATCGCATCGGCGAAACCGGATTTTTTCGCTTCGGCACCCGGCATCAGGCTGGCAGCGTAGTTGCCACCTACTTTGGCGGCGCCGGTGCCTTGTGGGGCGGCGCGGTCGAAAGTGGAGATTTGGAAGTTGTGCGGCACCAGGCCGCCTTTGAAGTAGGCGCCGACCGGGATCGCGAAGACCGAGAAGATGAACTCCGGCGCGGTACGCACGCCGATGTTGTCACCGGTACCGATCACGAACGGGCGCAGGTACAGCGCGCCGCCGCTGCCGTACGGCGGGATGAACCGCTCGTTGGCCTTGACCACTTGTTTGCACGCTTCGATGAAGTCTTCGGTCGACACGTGCGGCATCAGCAGGCGTGCACAGCTGCGCTGCATGCGCGCGGCGTTCTGGTCAGGGCGGAACAGGTTGATCGAACCGTCCTTGCAACGATAGGCCTTGAGGCCTTCAAAGCATTGCTGGCCATAGTGCAGGGCGGTGGAGCCCTCGCTGATGTGCAGCACGTTGTCGTCGGTCAGGGTGCCTTCTTGCCATTCGCCGTTTTTCCAGACCTGGAGAAACCGCTTGTCGGTCTTGATGTAGTCAAAACCCAGCTTGTCCCAATTGATGCTTTCGTTACCCATGACACCCTCTATCTCTGGTCAACCGCCTGGTCGAAGGCAGGCTTGTCGGTTTTTTTCTGGATGGGCGCAACAATACTGCATTATTGGCCGGTGTGGGAGCAGGTGGGTGGGCCGTTCAGCATGTGTGTGGGCTGATCCACCGTTATCGCAGGCAAGCCAGCTCCCACATTTGGAATGCATTCCCCTGTGGGAGCCGGGCTTGCCCGCGATAGCCTCACCGCGGATTTACAGGTGCAGCGCGTGGCCCAAGGCTCTTAAAGCCGCCTCTTGTACAGCTTCGCCGAGCGTCGGGTGAGCATGGATGGTGCCGGCCACATCTTCCAGACGCGCGCCCATTTCCAGGCTCAGGCCGAAGGCGGTGGACAGCTCGGAGACGCCCACGCCTACTGCCTGCCAGCCCACAATCAGGTGGTTGTCACGCCGCGCGACCACACGCACAAAGCCGGTTTTCGACTCCAGCGTCATCGCCCGGCCATTGGCCGCAAACGGGAAGCTCGACACGATGCAGTCCAGGCCCGCGGCCTTGGCTTCGTCCGGGGTCTTGCCGACCACCACCAGTTCCGGGTCGGTAAAGCACACGGCCGGGATCGCAGCCGGGTTGAATTCGCGGGATTTACCGCTGATCAGTTCGGCCACCATCTCGCCCTGAGCCATGGCGCGGTGGGCCAGCATCGGCTCGCCGCTCAGGTCGCCGATCGCCCAGACATTGCGCATGCTGGTCTGGCAACGGCTGTCGATCCTGATTGCCGAACCGTTCATGTCCAGGTTCAGCGCTTCCAGGTTCCAGCCCTGGGTATTGGGTTTGCGACCCACAGCCACCAGCACCTGATCGGTCTCCAGCGACAAGGTGTCGCCATTTGGATCGCGCACTTGCAGGCACTGGTTCTCAAAACCGGTGACGCTGTGCTTGAGGTACAGCTTCACGCCCTGTTGCTTGAGGGATTCGGCCACTGGCAATGTCAGCTCGGCGTCATAGGCAGGCAGGATATGTTCCTGCGCCTCGACCACACTGACCTCGGCGCCAAGCTTGCGGTAGGCAATGCCCAGCTCCAGACCGATATAGCCGCCGCCCACCACAATCAGGCGCTTGGGCACATGCGTGGGCGCCAGGGCTTCGGTGGAGGAGATGATCGGCCCGCCAATCGGCAGCATCGGCAGGTTGACGCTCTTCGAGCCGGTGGCCAGCAGCAGGTGTTCGCAGTGGATACGCTGGTCACCGACGTCAATGGTCTTGCCATCGACCACCTTCGCCCAGCCGTGAATCACCTGCACTTTGTGCTTTTTCAGCAGCGCGGCGACGCCCGTGGTCAGGCGATCGACAATGCCGTCTTTCCATTCCACGCTCTTGCGGATATCCAGCGTCGGCACGTCGACTTCGATGCCCAACTGCGAACCCTGGCTGTGGTGCACGGTTTGCTGAAATTGCTCAGCCACGTGAATCAAGGCTTTGGACGGAATGCAGCCGATGTTCAGGCAAGTGCCGCCCAACGCCTGGCCTTCGACCAGAATGGTCGGGATGCCCAACTGGCCAGCGCGAATCGCCGCCACGTAGCCGCCAGGGCCACCACCGATGATCAGCAGCGTGGTGTGTAATGTCTGGGACATGCCTTACTCCAAAAACAGGCTGGCGGGTTGTTCGAGCAGGCTGCGAATGGCCTGGATGAATTGCGCCGCGTCCATGCCGTCGACCACGCGGTGATCAAAGGAGCTGGAGAGGTTCATCATCTTGCGAATCACGATCTGGCCCTTGATCACCATCGGCCGCTCGACGATGCGGTTGACGCCGACGATGGCCACTTCCGGCAGGTTCAGCACCGGCGTGCTGACGATACCGCCCAGCGCGCCCAGGCTGGTCAGGGTGATCGTCGAACCCGACAGCTCGTCACGACTGGCCTTGCCATTGCGTGCGGCGGTGGCCAAACGCGCGATTTCCTCGGCATTGCCCCACAGGCTGCGCGCTTCGGCGTGACGCACCACTGGCACCATCAGGCCGACGTCGCTCTGGGTGGCGACGCCCACATGCACCGCGCCAAGGCGGGTGATGACTTGGGCTTCGTCGTCATACCGCGCGTTGATCTGCGGAAAATCGCGCAACGCCACGACCATGGCGCGCACGATAAACGGCAACAGGGTCAGCTTGCCGCGCGTGGCACCGTGCTTCTCGTTGAGGTGCACGCGCAACTCGTCGAGGGCGGTGACGTCGATTTCTTCTACATAGCTGAAATGCGCGGCGCGCCGGGTGGCGTCTTGCATGCGCTGAGCAATCTTGCGGCGCATGCCGATCACCGGGATTTGTTCTTCGTCGGTGCGTTCGGCGTAGGGGTTGGCAACGGCTTTATTTTGCGCCGGACGCTGGAGCAAGAAAGCCTCCAAATCTTCGTGCAGAATCCGGCCCGCCGGACCAGAGCCCTGTACCAGGCGTAGCTGGATGCCAGCATCCAGGGCATGTTTGCGCACGGCAGGCGAGGCCAATGGGCGTTCGTCAGCTTCACGGGCCACGTGTGCTTGAGCCGCAACCACGGGCGCAGGCTTGCTTGGCGCTGGCGCGGGTTTGGCTTCAGCAACCGGCGCAGGTGCGGGTGCAGGTGCAGCGTTTGCCGGTGCAGCCACCGCCGGTACATCCTTGGCGTTACCCGCGCCTTCCACTTCAATGCTGATCAAGATACTGCCCACGGCCATGACTTCACCCGGCTCGCCGCCGAGGGAAATCACCTTGCCGTGCACCGGCGAGGGAATGTCCACCATCGCCTTATCGGTCATCACATCCGCCAGCACCTGGTCTTCAACCACCAGGTCGCCGACTTTCACGTGCCATACCGACAGTTCAACTTCTGCGATGCCTTCGCCAATGTCCGGCATCTTGATAACGTGCGTGCCCATTCAGACCTCCATGACCCGTTTCAACGCCGCGCCCACGCGGGACGGCCCTGGGAAATACGCCCACTCCTGCGCGTGCGGGTAGGGGGTGTCCCAGCCGGTGACGCGTTCGATCGGCGCTTCCAGGTGATGGAAGCAATGCTCTTGCACCAGCGACACCAGCTCGGCACCAAAACCGCAGGTGCGGGTGGCTTCGTGCACCACCACGCAACGGCCGGTCTTTTTCACCGACTTGACGATGGTTTCCAAATCCAGCGGCCACAGGCTGCGCAGGTCGATAACCTCAGCATCGATGCCGGTTTCTTCGGCAGCCACTTGCGACACATACACGGTGGTGCCGTAGGTCAGCACGGTGACGGCCGAGCCTGGACGCACGATGGCGGCCACGTCCAGTGGCACGGTGTAGTAACCGTCCGGGACTTGCGCTTGCGGGTGTTTCGACCACGGGGTTACCGGGCGGTCGTGGTGGCCGTCGAACGGGCCGTTGTACAGGCGTTTGGGCTCAAGGAAGATCACCGGGTCGTCGTTTTCGATTGAGGCAATCAGCAGGCCTTTGGCGTCATACGGGTTGGACGGCATCACCGTGCGCAGGCCGCAGACCTGGGTGAACACCGCTTCGATACTTTGGCTGTGGGTCTGGCCGCCATAGATGCCACCGCCGCAGGGCATGCGCATGGTCAGCGGCGCAGTGAACTGGCCGGCCGAGCGATAACGCAGGCGTGCAGCTTCGGAGATGATCTGGTCGGTCGCGGGGTAGACGTAGTCGGCGAACTGGATTTCTGCCACCGGGCGCAGCCCGTAGGCCCCCATGCCCACCGCCACACCGACGATGCCGCTTTCGGAGATCGGCGCGTCGAATACCCGCGAACTGCCGTACTTGTTCTGCAGACCTTCGGTGCAGCGGAACACGCCGCCGAAGTAACCGACGTCCTGGCCGAACACCACCACGTTATCGTCACGCTCAAGCATCACATCCATGGCCGAGCGCAAGGCCTGGATCATGGTCATGGTGGTGGTGGTCATGGCGGTTTCCACTTCGATACTGTTGTTGTGATCGTTCATGGTCAGATCCCCAACTCTTGACGCTGGCGCTTCAAGTGCTCCGGCATCTCTTTATAAACGTCTTCGAACATGGTCGCGGCGCTTGGAATCTGGCCACCGGCCAGGGTGCCGTACTGTTCGGCTTCTTTTTGCGCCTTGACCACTTCGGCCTCAAGTTCGGCACTGACCGCCGCGTGTTCCTCTTCGGACCACTGGCCAATCTTGATCAAGTGCTGTTTGAGGCGGGCAATCGGGTCGCCCAGCGGGAAGTGGCTCCAGTCGTCGGCGGGACGGTATTTGGACGGATCATCGGAGGTCGAGTGCGGGCCGGCGCGGTAGGTGACCCACTCGATCAGCGTTGGCCCCAGGTTGCGGCGCGCACGCTCGGCCGCCCAGGCAGAGGCGGCGTACACCGCGATAAAGTCGTTGCCGTCCACGCGCAGGGAGGCGATACCGCAACCGACGCCGCGTCCGGCGAAGGTGGTGGCTTCACCGCCAGCGATGGCCTGGAAGGTGGAGATGGCCCACTGGTTGTTGACCACGTTGAGAATCACCGGCGCACGGTAGACGTGGGCAAAGGTGAGGGCGGTGTGGAAGTCGGATTCGGCGGTGGCGCCGTCGCCGATCCAGGCCGAGGCAATTTTGGTGTCGCCCTTGATCGCCGAGGCCATGCCCCAGCCCACACCTTGTACGAATTGGGTGGCGAGGTTGCCGGAAATAGTGAAAAAGCCTGCGTCCTTGACCGAGTACATGATGGGCAACTGGCGGCCCTTGAGCGGGTCGCGCTCGTTGGACAGCAGTTGGCAGATCAGGTCCACCAGCGGCACTTCGCGCGCCATCAGGATGCTTTGCTGGCGATAGGTGGGGAAGCACATGTCGTCGATGTTCAAGGCCAGGGCCTGAGCGCTGCCGATGGCTTCTTCGCCAAGGCTTTGCATGTAGAACGACATTTTTTTCTGGCGCTGGGCGACCACCATGCGGTTGTCGAAGATCCGCGTCTTGAGCATGGCGCGCATGCCTTTGCGCAGGATCTCGACGGGAATGCCTTCGGCCCACGGGCCAAGGGCCTGGCCCTGGTCGTCGAGTACGCGAATCAGGCCCTTGGCCAGGTCGGCGGTGTCGGCGGGTTCTACGTCGATGGCGGGTTTGCGCACCAGGCCGGCGTCGGTCAGACGCAGGTAGGTAAAGTCGGTCTTGCAGCCTGGGCGGCCCGAGGGTTCGGGCACGTGCAGACGCAGTGGTTCGTACTGCTGGGTCATGGCTTTCTACGCTCTATCTTGTGAATTTCTTGTAGTGGGCGCGCTAGCTGACAGTCCGTCTCCGGGTAGGAGAAATCTTGTCCTACAACAATCATAGGCTTGGCGTAGAAGAATATTTATCTCTGTTTCGTTGCGCTCGTGATCATTTGCGGATAAAAAAACTGCATAAACATAATAAACAGGTGATTTTGTCTCATGCGCAAACTGGACCGTACCGATATCGGCATTCTCAATGCCCTGCAGGAGAACGCGCGCATCACGAACGCCGACCTGGCCCGCTCGGTCAACCTGTCACCCACACCGTGTTTCAACCGGGTCAAGGCGATGGAAGAGCTGGGGTTGATTCGTGACCAGGTCACGCTGCTGGATGCCGATTTGCTTGGGCTGCACGTCAACGTGTTTATTCATGTGAGCCTGGAAAAGCAGAACGAGCTGGCGCTGCAGCAGTTCGAAGGCGCGATCTCGGACCGCCCGGAAGTGATGGAGTGTTACCTGATGGCCGGCGACCCGGACTACCTGATCCGCGTGCTGGTGCCGACGATCCAGTCGCTGGAGCGCTTCATGATGGACTTTCTGACCAAAGTGCCCGGCGTCGCGAATATCCGCTCAAGCTTTGCGCTCAAGCAAGTGCGCTACAAGACCGCGCTGCCCCTGCCGGCCAACGGCATCAGCCTGGGCACATAACCTCAGCCACGCCGCTGTAAAAGTGTGGGAGCTGGCTTGCCTGCGATAGCGGTGGGTCAGCTGACAAATGTGTGTCAGAAATACCGCCATCGCAGGCAAGCCAGCTCCCACAGGGGGTTCGGCGTCCTTACAGTTGGTTGAGTGGGATCTTCAGATAAACCACCCCATTCTCTTCGGCCGGCGGCATATGCCCCGCCCGCACATTCACCTGGATCGCCGGCAGCAACAACGTCGGCATGCCCAACCCCGCATCACGTTTCGTACGCATCGCTACAAACGCCGCCTCATCCACCCCGTCATGCACATGAATATTGCCCGCGCGCTGCTCGGCCACCGTAGTCAGGCATTTCGCCTGCCGCCCCTCAGGCGGGTAGTCATGACAGACGTACAACTGGGTTTCAGGTGCAAATGCCAAGAGCTTGCGCATCGACCCATACAACTGCCGCGCATCGCCACCCGGGAAATCGCAGCGCGCCGTACCCACATCGGGCATGAACAGCGTGTCACCCACCAGAATCAAGCGGTCGTCTATCAGGTAGGCCATGTCCGCCGGGGTATGCCCGGGCACATGCAGCGCCTGCGCTTTCAGGTTGCCGATATGAAAGACCTCATCCGGCGCAAACAAATGGTCGAACTGCGAGCCATCGACGCGAAATTCCGGTTCCAGGTTGAACAAGTTCTTGAACACATCCTGGACCTTGCTGATCGACTGACCAATGGCGATCTTGCCGCCCAGCGTACGGCGCAGGTACGGCGCGGCAGACAGGTGATCGGCATGCGCATGGGTTTCCAGCAGCCATTGCACCTGCAGGCCGTGCTCACGCACAAACGCGATGACTTTGTCGGCCTGGGCCGTGTCGGTACGCCCGGAGGCCGGGTCGTAATTGAGCACCGAGTCGACGATGGCACATGGGCCGCCGTCCGCTTCATAGATGACGTAGGTGAAGGTCGACGATGCCTCGTCCAGAAAAGCGTGAATCAACGCTGGCATGGCGGCTGTCCCTGTTGAGGAAGAAAAAAGTCGTTACAATCAGTTTACGTTTACACATAATGTTTTGAGCTTAAGTGACGTAAAGGACCCGAAGCAAATGGAATCTACTCTGAGTGAGGGCGAAGTCGCCCAGTTGCGCGCATCGGCGTCCAAGGCCTGCTCCTTGCTCAAGGCGTTGGCCAACGAGGACCGTTTGTTGATCCTGTGCCAGTTGACCCAGGGCGAGCGCAACGTGGGTGAACTGGAAGCGCTGACCGGCGTGCGCCAGCCCACGCTGTCTCAACAATTGGGCATCCTGCGTGACGAAGGGTTGGTCGCCACCCGTCGGGAAGGCAAATACATTTTCTACGGGCTGGCCAGCCATGAAGTGATTCAAGTGATGAAAACCCTGTCCGGGCTGTACTGCGGCGCGGTCATGAAAAGCTGGGCGTGACGCCATCCGGCAGCGACCCTTGTGTGCATGTAAAAGAAAGGCGATTGACCATGAATGACCAACACTGTGGCCCTACCATCAGTGGCGATATCGTAGTCATCGGCGGCGGTTCAGCGGGCATCGGCCTGCTGGCCAGCCTGCTCAAACGTGACCCGCACCTGAACATCACCCTGATCGAACCGAGCGAATATCACTGCTACCAGCCGGCCTGGACCCTGGTCGGCGGCGGCGCCTACGACGTCAAAAAGACCCGGCGCCCACTCGCCGACGTACTGCCCAATGGCGTCACCTGGGTGCAGGCCGCGGTCACCGAACTGCTGCCCGAGGCGCAGACCCTGGTGCTCGACAGCGGCCAGCGCGTCACCTGGAACAACCTGATCGTGTGCCCCGGCCTGCGCCTGGCCTGGGAAAAGGTCGAAGGCCTGCAAGACACCTTGGGCCAAAACGGCGTGACCTCCAATTACAGCTACGAGCACGCCGCCTACACCTGGCAGCTGGTGCAACAGCTCAAGGGCGGCAAGGCGATCTTTACCCAGCCGGCCATGCCGATCAAATGCGCAGGGGCGCCGCAAAAGGCGATGTATCTGTCTTGCGATCACTGGCTTAAACAAGGCCACCTGAAAAACATCGACGTCGAATTCGATCTCGCGGGCGCCGCGCTGTTTGGCGTCGCGACCTTTGTGCCGCCGTTGATGAAATACGTCGAAAAATACCATGCGCGCCTGGCGTTCAATTCCAACCTGGTCAAGGTCGATGGCCCGGCGCGCAAGGCCTGGTTTGAGGTGAAAGACGCGGCGGGCACGCTCACGGTTGAAGAGAAATCCTTCGACCTGCTGCACGTGGTCCCGCCGCAAGTCTCCCCGGACTTTATCCGCCAAAGCCCGCTGGCCGACGCCGGCGGCTGGTGCGAAGTGAACCCCCACAGCCTGCAACACCTGCGTTACCCACACGTCTTTGGCCTGGGCGATGTGTGCGGCACTACCAATGCCAAGACCGCCGCCGCTGTGCGCAAGCAGATCGTGGTGGTCGCTGAAAACCTGCTGGCCCTGCGCAAACAGGCGCCGCTGCCGCTCAAGTACGACGGCTATGGTTCCTGCCCACTGACGGTGGAGAAGGGCAAGGTGGTGCTGGCCGAGTTCGGCTACGGCGGCAAGCTGCTGCCGACCTTCCCACTGGACCCGACCCGGGCGCGCCGTTCGATGTGGTTTCTCAAGGCCACGCTGCTGCCGTGGTTCTACTGGAACGGCATGCTCAAGGGCCGCGAGTGGCTGACCCGTCTGAGCAAGGTGGATTAAATGCTGCTGGCAAGCGTGTTGGGCATGTTGATGGGCCTGGTCATGGGCCTCACGGGCGCGGGCGGCGGCATCCTTGGGGTGCCGGCGCTGGTATTGGGGTTGGGCTTGACGATGACCCAGGCGGCGCCGGTGTCATTGCTCGCGGTGGGCGCGGCGGCGGCGGTCGGCGCAATCGACGGCTTGCGCCATGGTCTGGTGCGTTACCGCGCGGCCTTATTGATCGCGTTGCTCGGCGCAGTGTTTTCGCCCCTGGGTGTATTTTTCGCCCATCAACTGCCGGAGCCCGTGCTGATGGGGCTGTTCAGCGCATTGATGGTGCTGGTGGCCTGGCGCATGTTGCAGCGCGAAAAGGTCGAGGCCGGGCCAAGTGACCATGGCGCCGCGTCGTGGGGCCAGAAGAACTGCATGCTTGATCAGCAGACCGGGCGCTTGGCCTGGACGGCCAAGTGCAGCGCCACGTTGGCCGCGCTGGGTGCGGTGACCGGTGCCGTGTCGGGTTTGCTTGGCGTGGGTGGCGGCTTTCTGATCGTGCCGGCGTTCAAGCAGCTCACCGATGTGCAAATGCGCGGCATCGTCGCCACCTCGTTGATGGTGATCAGCCTGATCTCGTTGATTGGCGTCGCGGGTGCGTTTCATGCCGGGGTGAGCATCGAGCCTGTGGGCTGGGGGTTTATCGGCGCGAGCATCGTGGGCATGCTGATTGGGCGGCGCCTGTGTTCGGTGATCAAGGCGCGCACCCTGCAAGTCGGCTTTGCCAGCCTGTGTGTGGTAGTGGCCGCCGGCATGCTGCTCAAGGCCGCGCTCTGACCTGAAGTTGAAACTGTCCAGAGACGCCACAATCCTGCGTGGCGAGCGGGCTTGCCCCGCGTTGGGCTGCGCAGCAGCCCCAGAAAGTCACCCCAGTTCTCAAAAGAATCGCGTCGTCAGCATCAAGGGCCGCTTCGCGCCCCTACGCGGGGCAAGCCCGCTCGCCACGACAAGCCCGCTCGCCACGACAAGCCTGCTTCCCACCGTTTTTGAGCGTGCCCGTTCAAGCGTTCAATTGCTGCCCTGACATGGCAAGATGCACGTCTCTCAGGTTTACTACTCCCTGAGTAATGGATTCACCGACCTTGCACGTCGGCTTATCAAGGCCACCGAATGGACAAATACACCCCCCACACCTGGCAGCCCCACGAGCGACCGAGCCTGCCCGGCTCGCCGTCGACGCCGCTGCACTCCACGCCCAAGCGTTGGCTGTTCGCGATGGTCGGCGTGCTGGTGGCAATCACTGGTGGGTTGGGCAACGCGCTGGTGATCGCCAACCTGCAATACCTGCAAGGCGCCTTGGGCGCGACCACCGCCGAAATGGCCTGGCTGCCCGCCGCCTATGTGATGACCAACGTGTGCATGAACCTGCTGCTGGTGAAGTTTCGCCAGCAGTTCGGCCTGCGCGCGTTTACCGAGGTGTTTCTGGTGCTGTATGCGCTGGTCACCTTTGGCCACTTGTTCGTCAACGACCTCAGCTCCGCCATCGCGGTGCGGGCGGCCCACGGTATGGTGGGCGCGGCGCTGAGTTCGCTGGGTTTGTACTACATGATCCAGGCGTTCCCGGCCAAGTGGCGCATGAAAGCCCTGGTGCTCGGCCTGGGCACCGCGCAGCTGGCACTGCCGCTGGCGCGGTTGTTCTCTGAAGACCTGCTGCAAATTGCCGAGTGGCGCGGGCTGTACCTGTTCGAATTGGGCATGGCGCTGATCTGCCTGGGTTGCGTCTTCCTGCTCAAACTGCCGCCGGGCGATCGCTTCAAGACCTTTGAAAAACTCGACTTCCTCACCTTCGGCATCCTCGCCACCGGCGTGGCGCTGCTGTGCGCGGTGCTGTCGCTGGGGCGTATCGACTGGTGGCTGGAAGCCCCGTGGATCGGCGTGGCGTCGGCCTGTTCCCTGGTGCTGATCATGGCCGGCCTGGCCATCGAGCATAACCGCACCAATCCGTTGCTGATGACCCGTTGGCTGGGCAGTGGGGTGATGATTCGCCTGGCCCTGGCCGTGGTATTGATTCGCATGGTGTTGTCGGAGCAATCCACTGGCGCCGTGGGCTTTATGCAAATGTTGAACATGAGCTACCAGCAGATGCACACGCTGTACGTGGTGATGCTGGCCGGGGCGATTGCCGGCCTAGTGGTCAGTGCGCTGACGATCAACCCGGCGCACCTGTTGATGCCCTTGATCATCTCCCTGGCGCTGATGGCCACCGGCTCGGTGATGGACAGCTTCTCAAGCAACCTGACCCGTCCACAGAACCTGTATATCAGCCAGTTCCTGCTAGGCTTTGGCGGCACCTTCTTTCTGGGGCCGACCATGGTACTGGGCACGCGCAACGTGCTGACCAACCCGCGCAACCTGGTGAGTTTTTCGGTGATGTTCGGCATCTGCCAGAACCTTGGCGGCCTGATAGGCGCAGCGTTGCTGGGCACTTTCCAGATCGTGCGCGAGAAGTATCACTCCAGCATGATCGTCGAACACCTGACCTTACTGGACCCGCGTGTGGCTGCGCGGGTGCAGAGCGGCGGTTCGGCGTATGGCGGTGTCATCGCCGACCCGCAATTGCGCAACCTGATGGGCATTCGCAGCCTGGCCACGGCGGCCACGCGTGAGGCGAATGTGATGGCCTACAACGATGTGTTCATGTTGATTGCGATCATCGCGATTCTCACCATGCTCTGGATCTTCATCCGCAGTCTGTGGCTGATGAGCACCACCAAGGCAGCAGCCCCTCCCGTTCAACCCAGCGGCGTTACTTCATGACCGAAACAACCACGACCACCACCAACGCCATCGCCTCCACCCCGGAAGGCACTGCTCCACCGGGAGCAACCGCAACTGAGCCACGCTCACTGCGGGTGCGCATCATCTCATCGTTGGGCTTTGCCGCGATTGCCATCGTCGGCGTGCTGATCGTGCTGTATGCCTGGCAATTGCCGCCCTTCAGCAGCGCCGTAGAGAGCACTGAAAACGCACTGGTGCGCGGCCAGGTGACGATTATCGGCCCGCAACTGAGCGGCTATGTGTATGAAGTGCCGGTGCAGGACTTCCAGTTCGTCAAGGCCGGCGACCTGCTGGTGCGCCTGGATGATCGCATCTACAAGCAGCGCCTCGACCAGGCGCTGGCGCAACTGGCGGTGCAGAAAGCCTCGTTGGCCAACGTGGTGCAGCAACGCAACAGCGCCGAAGCCACCATCAAGCTGCGCCAGGCCGCGCTGGTCGACAGCCAGGCCCAGGCGCGTAAAAGCACCGCTGACTTGCGTCGTAACGAAGAGCTGATCAGCGATGGCTCGGTGTCCAAGCGTGAACTGGACGTGACGCGCGCCGCCAATGCCCAGACCATCGCCGCCGTGGCCCAGGCCCAGGCCAGCCTGGAAATCGCCCGGCAGGACCTGCAAACCGTGATCGTCAACCGCGGTTCACTGGAGGCCGCCGTGGCGAGTGCCGACGCCGCAGTGGAGCTGGCGCGCATCGACCTGTCCAACACCCGCATCCTCGCGCCGCGTGACGGCCAGCTCGGGCAGATCGGCGTACGCCTGGGCGCCTTCGTCAACTCCGGTGCGCAGTTGATGGCATTGGTGCCGCCCCAGCTGTGGGTGATCGCCAACATGAAAGAAACCCAGATGGACAATGTGCGGGTGGGCCAGCCGGTAACCTTCACGGTGGATGCGCTGAACCACCGCAAGTTTCACGGCACGGTGCAGCATATTTCCCCGGCGACCGGCTCGGAATTCAGCCTGTTGCAGGCGGACAACGCCACTGGCAACTTTGTGAAGATCGCCCAGCGCGTGCCGGTGCGGATCACCGTTGACCCGGGTCAGGCCGAGAGCGAGCGCCTGCGTCCGGGGTTATCGGTGGTGGTGAGTATCGACACGGCGGGGCGCCTGAAAGACACCCCGCCCTGACACAGCACAGGTCACCCTGTGGACGCGGCCGCGCTCGCAAAAGCGCAGCGCCAGAAAAGCGTGTGGTTACCGACCCACCGCTTTCGCGAGCAAGCCCGCGTCCCCATGGGCACTGTATGTGAGGGTGAAGTCGAGTTGGGTCGACTGGCCTTGCTCCAATAACCTCAGCCCCGGCCTGCCGGGCAGGTGATGCGCATTCACCGGATGGCTCACCGGCTCAATGCAAAAAAATGCCAACCCCGGCGGGCAATACAGCAGGAAGTAATCCGCCCCGGTGGCCCGGCATTCCAGGGTATAGCCCAAGGCCGGCTGCTCGATCCGGCAATGGCCGTCCCACTGGCAGAACCCATTGTCCACCAGGCCTTCGGGCAGGGTGTTCAATGTGCTGAAATCCCAGTCCTGCGGCACCGGCGCCAATCCTGTGGGCAGCTTTGAGGCATCGCTCATCCACACCTGCCCAGCCTTGGCCTGCAACCGCGTGCCCGGCGTGCGCGGCAAGTAAGGGTGCAAGCCCAAGCCATGCCACGCCGCCTGTTCGGCCAGATGCGTTACGCGCAACCCAATGCTCAGCTCACCGTCGCGCAAGGCAAAGCGCTGTTCGGCGCGATAAGCGAATGGTGTGTCGCACCGCAGCGCCAGCACCACTTCATCCGCCGCCTGACTGACCACGTGCCACGCCTGTTGCCAGGCCGAACCATGAATCGGCAACGGATCGGTCAGGCTGTTGGCTGTGAGTGCCAGCCAGCCGTCGGGGTTATCGAAACCGCCTTGGGCGATCCGGTTGGACCAGGGCGCCAACGGGTAGCACCCCAACTTGCCGGGTAAACCGGTATTTACCGCGTGCTCGTCACTGTGTCGCAACAACGGCTGCCCGGTGGCGCGCACCGTCCAATTGACGATGCTGCCGCCCAGGGCCGGGGCCAGGGTGAGGTGGGTGAGTGGGTCGCTGAGCTCGATCAAGTCTGAAGGCATGGGTATCTCGCCGCATGAATGAACCAACACAGAGGTGATTTGTGGACGCTGGCAAGCCTGCGCCCACAGTTGACCACCTCGGCCTCGGAGAAAGGGTTACAGCACCAGGCCCGGCAGCCACAGCGACAGCGCCGGGATGTAGGTGACGGCCATCAGCACCAGAAACAGCACGCCATAAAACGGCAGCAGGGCCTTCACGGTTTTCTCGATACTGACCTTGCCCACCGCCGCGCCGACAAACAGCACCGCGCCCACTGGCGGGGTAATCAGGCCGATGCCCAGGTTCACCAGCATGATCATGCCGAAGTGCACCGGGTCGACGCCGATGCCCAGAATCACCGGCAGCAGGATGGGCGTGAGGATGAGGATCAGCGGCGCCATGTCCATCACGGTGCCGAGCAACAGCAGCATCATGTTGATGCACATCAGGATCACGTAGCGGTTGTCCGACAGGGTCAGGAACATCGTGGTGATCTTCGCCGGGATCTGCATCAGGGTCATGATGTAGCCGAAGCTGGCGGCGAAGGCGATCAGGATCATCACGATGGAGATGGTGCGCACCGTGCGGTGCATCAGCTTGGGCAGCTCGCGCCATTTGTAGTCGCGGTAAATGAACATGGTCACGAAAAACGCCCACAGCACGGCAATCGCGGCGGACTCGGTGGCGGTGAAAATGCCCGAGAGGATGCCGCCAAGAATGATCACCATCGCCATCAGGCCCCACAGCGCGTCGGCGCAGATTTTCAGCGCCTGCTTCAGCGGGATGACTTCACCTTTGGGGTAGTCGCGTTTCTTCGCGAAGATCAGGCACAGCACCATCAGGCACGCGCTCATCAGCAGGCCCGGGACCACGCCGGCCATGAACAGCGAAGCGATCGACACCGTGCCGCCGGCCGCCAGGGAATAGAGCACCGAGTTGTGGCTGGGCGGGGTCAGCAGCGCCTGCACCGAGCCGCTGATGGTCACTGCCGTGGCGAACTCCCTGGGGTAGCCGCGCCGTTCCATTTCCGGAATCAGCACCGAGCCGACCGAGGCGGTGTCTGCCACTGATGAGCCGGAAATGGCGCCGAAAAACGTCGAGGCCATGATGTTGACCAACGACAGGCCGCCGCGCACAAAGCCCACCAGCACGCCGGCAAACGCCACCAGCCGGCGCGACATGCCGCCTTCGGCCATGATCGCCCCGGCGAGCACGAAGAACGGAATCGCCATCAGCGAAAACTTGTTCACCCCGCCGGCCACCTGAATCATCAAGGCCTGAAACGGAATGTCGATCCACCACGCGCCGATCAGCGCCGACAGCCCCAAGGCGTAAGCGACCGGCATGCCGATCAGGATCAACGCGATAAAGCTGCCCAACAGAATCAATGCGTCCATGTCAGGCAGCCCCTTCGCTTTCTTCAACCAGGTCAAAGCGCACCACGCGCCGGTGGCTCTGGTCGCCGAGCAGGAGTTTTTCCAGCACGAACACCAGGGTCAGCAAGCCGCCAATCGGGATCGGCATATAGGTGATGCCCACGCGCAGGGTAGGGATGGCGCTCATGAACTGGTTCCAGGTGGACAGGCACAGCTTGCTGCCCCAAATCGTCATGAACAGGCAGATGGTCGCCATCAACAGTTGCGAGAGGATGCCGACGAGTTGGCGTTGGCGCGGCGGCAGGCGGTCGGTGATCATGGCCACCGACATATGCGCCCCGGCGCGGTAGCTGGCGGCGGCGCCGATAAAGGTAAACACCAGCATCAGCAGGATGGCGCTGGGCTCTGGCCAGCTTGCGCCTGTGCCGAGAATGTAGCGGGCGAAAATGCCCCAGGGGATGATCAGCGCGACGCCTAATACCGAGAGGCCGGCGACCCAGATGCAGGTCATGTAGAGGCGGTCGTTGAAGCGCAGCAGTCGATTCTTCATGGCGTTCACCGTAACCGGGCACGTCAGTGCGGACCGCGCCGGGCCTAGCTAAGAGGAGGAGGGGGCTTACTCGACGGCGTCGATGCGCTCGATGATGTCGGCGTAAGCTGCGCCGTACTTCGCGCGAACGGGCGCGGTGGCCTCATAGAAGGGCTTTTTGTCGACGGTGATGAACTCGACGCCGGCGGCCTTGAGCTTGGTTTCGCTGCTGGCGGACTTGGCGTCCCACAGCACGCGCTCATCGGCCTGGGCAACCTTGGCGGCGTTTTTCACCATGTCCTGTTGCGCGGGGGTGAGTTTGTTCCAGGTGATTTTCGACATCACGATGGGTTCGGGCAGGATCAGGTGTTCGGTGAGGGTGTAGAACTTGGCGTTCTGGAAGTGGTTGTGCTCCAGCAGGGTTGGCGGGTTGTTTTCCGCGCCGTCAATCACGCCGGTCTGCAATGCGCTGAAGATCTCGCCGGTGTCCATGGCAATGCCGTTGGCGCCCATTTCATTGAAGGCGTCGATAAACAGCGGGTTGCCTTGCACGCGAATCTTCATGCCCTTGAGGTCTGCGATCGAACGCACCGGTTTCTTGGTGTAGATATTGCGCGTGCCGCCGTCCATCCAGGCCAAGGCTACCAAGCCGAATTCGGAGTCGGTGATCTTGGCGAGGATCTCGTCGCCGATCGGGCCATCAATGACCTTGCGCATGTGCGCCTGGTCGCGGAACACGAACGGCAGGTTGAACACGTTCACGTCCGGCACCACCGGGCCGACGATGCCGAGGCTGACCCGGGTCATCTGGATTGCGCCGACCTGGGCCTGTTCGACGACTTCTTTTTCAGAGCCCAGGACACCGCCTGGGAAGTACTTGAAGGTCAGTTCGCCGTTGCTTTGCTTAGTCAGGGCTTTACCCATGTTCTCTTCAGCGACGACGGTGGGGTAGCCGGCGGGATGGATGTCGGCGAACTTGATTTCCAGCGCGTGGGCGGCGCTGCTGAGGGCAACGAGTGTGGCGGCGAGCAAGGTGCGTTTGAAGTCCATGGAATGTCACTCCTGTGTTGTTATTTTTGTATTCAAGGCACAGCAATGCAGCTAGAGGGTGAAGCGCGGTTCGGGCAGTCCTTGGACGCCGGGGTTGAGGGCGAATACGCCGCCGGACAGCGACTGTTCACTCTGGTCATCACGGATCGAGGTGACAAACAAGGTGTCCAGGCGGCTGCCGCCAAAGGCGCACATGGTGGGTTTTTTCACCGGCACGGTGAGGGAACGGTCCAGGCGACCGTCGGGGGTAAAGCGATGAATCAGCCCCGCGTCGTTGGCGCAGATCCAGTAGCAGCCGTCGGCGTCGACGGCCGCGCCGTCGGGGCGACCGAGAAACTGCTGCATGTCGACAAACACGCGACGATTGGAGGGCGTGCCGGTTTCGGTGTCGTAATCGAAGGCCCAGATCTGCTGCACCAGCGGGTGTGAGTCCGAGGCATACATCGTGCGGCCGTCCGGGCTGAATGCCAGGCCGTTGAGGGTGATAAACCCGTCCAACTGGGCATGCGGCGCGGCACCGCAGGCATAGCGGTAGAGCGTGCCCTGGGGCGCATTCAGGCCCATGTTCAACACCATGCTGCCGGCCCAGAAGCGACCCTGGCGGTCACAGCGGCCGTCGTTGAGGCGCATGTCGGGGCGCGGGTGCTCGACACTCGCCAGCGCGGTGGTGTCCAGGCTGCCGTCATTGTGTGGCGTGAGTTGGAAAAACCCGGTTTCCATCCCGGCGACCCAGTTGCCCGCCGTGGTGCGCGCAATGCAGGCGAGCATCTGCGGGGCTTTCCAGGCGGCACTGTGGCCGCTGGCAGCGCTCCAGCGCTGCAGGCCGCCGTTGGGGATGTCCACCCAGTACAGCGCGTTTTCCTCAGGCACCCACACCGGGCATTCGCCCACGGCATTGCGGGCGTCAACAATCAGTTCAGCAGTCATGGCAACTCATTCCCTTGGGTGTGCAGTCAGTCACCGAACGGCCCCGCCGCGCAGAAGGCGCCGCCCTGATAGACCTTGGCCGGGTCATCGGCGGCGACCGGTGGCTGGGTTTCGACTTGCGCGCGGAACACTTCGGAGCTGTCCTTGGGGGTGAAACCCAAGTGTGCGGCGTAGCGGTTGTCCCACCAGGTATCGAGGTTATCCGACATGCCGTAGACCACCGTGTGACCGACGTTCGGCGTGTACAGCGCGCGTTCGAGCAACTGAGTGAGGTCATCGAAGCTCAGCCAGGTGTGCATCATCCGGCGGTTTTGCGGTTCGGGGAACGAGGAGCCGATGCGGATGCTCACGGTCTCGATGCCGTAGCGGTCGAAGTAGAAACTCGCCATGTCTTCGCCATAGGACTTGGACAAACCGTAGTAACTGTCCGGGCGGCGAGGCGAGCGGGCGTCGAGGGTTTCGCCTTGCTTGTAGAAGCCGATCACGTGGTTGGAGCTGGCGAAGATCACACGCTTCACACCGTGGCGGCGAGCGGCTTCGTAGATGTGGAACACGCCGCTGATATTGGCGCCGAGGACTTCTTCGAACGAGCGCTCCACTGAAACGCCCCCGAAGTGCAGGATGGCGTCGACGCCTTCCACCAGGTGGTGCACGGCTTGTTTATCGGCAAGGTCGCAGGGTTGCACTTCTTCGGATGCATCGGCCGCCGGCGCCATGTTGGCGATGTCCGACAGGCGCAGGACTTGGGCGTAAGGGCGCAGGCGTTCGCGCAAGACTTTGCCCAGGCCGCCGGCAGCACCGGTGAGCAACAGGCGGTTGAATGGAACAGGCGTGGTGGTAGAGGTGGTCATGAGGGTTCCATTGTTGTTGTAGGTTGTCGTATGACTTGCCGAAAGTATCGTTAGGTCGTCCCTGGCTTGTCAACGCCCTTGCTGACGAGTGCGATCAAACGTGGGAGCTGGCTTGCCTGCGATAGCAGTCTGTCAGTTGACAGATGTTTTGCTGGTACACCGCTATCGCAGGCAAACCAGCTCCCACATTCACCGCATTACAGCAGCGAAATCGGATAGCTGATAAAAATCCGATTCTCATCAAATTCATTGTTGCTGAAGTCCCGACGCAGGGTCGAGTTCCTCCACCGCACGTTCAAGTCCCTCAGTGCGCCGCTCTGCACGGTGTAGGCCAGTTCCGATTCGCGCCCCCATTCCTTGCCGTCGGTGATCGCTCCGGTGTGTACGTTACTGCCGCTGATATAGCGGTTCATCATGGTCAGCCCCGGAATGCCGAGCACCACAAAGTTGAAGTCATGGCGCACCTGCCAGGATTTTTCCTTGGCGTTATCGTAGCTGGCGTTGTAACTGTCGTTGGCGAGCGTGCCGCCGCTGGTGCCGTTGACCCGCATCCACAGGCTGTCACCGGTGAGCTTTTGCAGGCCGACATAAAACGTGTTGCCGTTGTAGCGGGCCGAGAGCAGGGCGGACATGGTCTTGTTGTCGAGGTCGCCGGCCAGGGCGCTGCCGTCTTCCTTGCCGGTGAAATAACCGAGGTTGGCGCCCAGGGTCCAGTTGCCTACCGGCTGGCTGTGGGTCAGGTTGAAATACTGTTGCTGGTAGATATCCGTCAGTTCGGCATACCAGACGCCCACCTGAGTGCGCTTGTCGTTGAAGCTGTACTCGCCGCCGCCAAAGTTAAAACGGTCGGAGGTGAACGCGGCCTTACCGTTCATGAACATGTCTTCCATGCTCGCGTCATTACGGGGGCTGTTACCGCGAAACTGCCCGCCGTAGAGCGTCAAGCCGGCAATTTCATTGGACGTGACCTGACCGCCGCGAAAGGTCTGAGGCAGCGAGCGGCCGTCGTCCGAACGCAGGATCGGCAGCACCGGCATCCATTCGCCGACTTTCAGTTCGGTCTTCGACAGTTTGGTTTTCAGGGCCACGCCCAGACGGCCGAAATTGTCAGCCGGCCGGCCGTCGCTGTGGATCGGCAGCAACTGAGTGCCCCCCGTGCCTTTGCCGCCATCGAGCTTTTGCGAATACAGGCCCAGCACGTCGAGCCCAAAGCCCACGGTGCCCTGGGTGAAGCCGGATTTGGCATCGAGGATGAAGTTTTGCGTCCATTCCTCGGCCTTGGCTTGCGGGTAAGTGGGGTTGGTGAAGTTGCGGTTGAAGTAGGCGTTGCGCAGGTTCAGCGAGGCTTTGGCGTCTTCGAGAAAACCATCGGCATGTGCGCTGAGGGGCAGGGTGAACGCCAGGCTGCCGAGACCGATAAGGCCGATACGCGAGGAGGAATTGCGGGCGAATTGACTCACAGAGAAGCTCCCTTTTTCTTTTGTTGTTTTTATTATTTGTTATACGTCGTCGTACAACATTGGGCGGGATATTTACGGGGTTTCCGTGGGGTGTCAAGCGGAAGTTGTACGATGACGTCGCGTGTGCCGATCAAAAGCGGGCACGGTCAATGTGGGCGCTGGCTTGCCTGAGATGCAAACACCTCGGTGTATCAGGTACACCGAGTGGATGCCATGGCAGGCAAGCCAGCGCCCACAGGGATTGCATTTCAAAAGCGATGTTCAGTTGGCCATGACCATCGGCGGCAGTGTGCCCAGCAGCGAAACGGCGGCTACAGCTGAAACACCCAGTAACCATTCGAGCATGACGCTGGCCTTCAAACTGCCTTGGCGTTCTTCGCAGCGCTCAATGCGCAACCGGTTCAGCAACGCCAGCGCCAACATGCCCAGCACCAGCAGCACTTTGATCAACAGAATCAGCGCGAACCCGTTGAACAGCGGCGTGGGCCACAGTTGCCCGGTCAGTACGCGCACGTTGATCAAGCCCGTCACCAGCAACCCGGCGACCAGGCCGTAACCCACGCCGCTGAAGCGTTTGAGAATCGGCTGCAGCGCATAGCCCTGCGGCTGCCTGAAGATCAGCACCAGCACGAGCAGCCCACCGAGCCAGGCGCCGACGCACACCAGGTGCACCACCTGGTTGAGGATCAGCAATTGCCCGCTCAAGCCATTAAGCATGGCGCCATGGCCGACCGGCGCCAGCGTTGCCAACAGCAGCGCAGTCAATGGCAGGCGCAGGGCTGGCCAGGGTTTGATCAGCGCGATCACCAGTAGCAGGTTCAGCAACAGATGCCAGACCCACACCTGGCCGAAAAAGGTTTTGCCCAGCACCAACTGCACGGTGGCCGGTTGCAAGGCCGCGTCCCAGCTGCCGGCCATGCTGGCGGTGATCAGCAGCAGCCAGGCCACGCCAGAGCCCAGCCCCAGCCAGGCCAGCGCGCGGGTGATGCGCAGCAGTTGCCGGTCCAGCGCCGGCTGCGGTTCAGCGCCCAACAGCCAGGGCCTGAACACACAGGCCCCGAACATCAACAGCACGACGATGAAATGCAGGAAGCGGCACAGCACCAGCAGGGTCGCCATGGGTTATTGGCCGACCTTGAAGCTGTAACTGCCTTCACTCTTGTGGGTGTCCACGGACACGGCGTGCCATTCCACTTTGTAGGTACCGGCGGCCAGCGGTGCCGCCGGCGTGACCACCAGGACTTTCTTGTCGGCGTCCGGGGTTTCCAGGCCTTTGATCGCGACTTCGGTGCCGTCCTTGCTCAGGGACACTTTGGTGAACGTCGCTTCGACGCCTTCGGTGAAGGTCAGGCGCAGGTCAGCGGGCGCGGCGACGGAGCTGTCAGCCGCCGGTGTCGAACTCTTGAGGTGGGCATGGGCAAAGGCCGCCGAAGCGCCCAGCAAGGAGGCGAGCAGGGCGATTGTGGTCAGGGTTTTCTTGATCAACATTGTTCAATACCTTCAGGTTTAGAGAGTCGGTAAGGCCATGTGCAGCAAGGGAAAGGGTTTGCCTTCGCCATCCAGCGGCGAGCGCGCGACCTGGATGAAACCGTAGTGCAGGTAGAAGCCCACGGCCTGCGGGTTTTGTTCGTTTACATCCACCGTCAGCGTGTCGTGGCGCGCGCGGGCGTGGTCGAGCAATTGGCGGCCGATGCCCTGGCCACGGCGATCGGGGTCGATAAACAGCATTTCTACATTGTGCCCGCCGGTGCCGATAAAACCGGCGATGCCGTTCTGGTCTTCATAGACCCAAACATCGAGGGCCGGCATTGGCAGGTAAGCGTCGCGTACCAGCGGCAGTAAACGCTGGATGTCATCCTCGGGGAGGAAGTCATGGGTGGCCCGCACCGAGCGTTCCCACAGTGCTCCCAGCACAGGGTCGTCGGCGGCCACGCGAGGTCGGATAGTCATGGCAATGATCCTTCATGGGGATCGCGATCCTAACCAATCCGTTTTGCAGGGGAAAGGTTCGCGTAAGAAGTTTCATTATGCCTTGTCGCCGCGATCTAGAGCCGATGGTAGTCTTGAGGCCATGTTGTTGTCGGGGAGCCCTTATGGGCAATCACAAGATCGGAATTCGGCGGGTCAACGTCGAAAAAATCCTGCTGGCGGCGGAGAAAATCTTCGCTGAAAAAGGCTACGGCAGCACCGCCATGGCTGACATCGCTGAAGAAGTGCAACTGCCACGCTCCAACCTGCATTACTACTTCACCACCAAAAGCGAACTGTACAGCGCGGTGCTGTTCGACCTGCTGGAGGTGTGGAAGCAGGATGCCCTGAGCTTTGAAACCTTCGATGACCCGCGGGTGGTGCTCAGCAGCTACATCCGCGCCAAGATGCAGCGCTCGCGTACGCGGCCGTATGGCTCGAAAGTCTGGGCCAACGAAATCATCCACGGCGCGCCGACGCTCGGTGAGGCGCTGGACGAAAGCCTGTACGACTGGGCCAAGATGAAAGAAGCGAAAATTCGCCAGTGGGTGGAGGACAAACGCATCCTGCCGGTGGAGCCGTCGAGCCTGCTGTACATGATCTGGGCATCGACCCAGCACTATGCCGACTTTGACCATCAGGTGAAGATTCTGAATGATCACCAGCCGTTGTCGGACATGCAGTTCGAGAAGGCGATTCAGACGGTGACCGCGGTGATTTTGCGCGGCATTGGGTTGGAGCCTTAAGCCTTGTGTGAAGGCTGAAGGCCCTATCGCAGGCAAGCCAGCTCCCACAGTTGACCGCATTTTGCCTGAAGGAATGCAGTGGGCTGTAAGGCGGTCCAGTTGGGTTGGAGCCTTGAGCTTGTGTGAGGGCTGAAGGCCCTATCGCAGGCAACCCAGCTCCCACACTTGAATGTGTTCACCGATCAAATGTGGGAGCTGGCTTGCCTGCGATAGCGGTCTGCAGGACTACACCGCCTCCCGATACGGATTACGTGGGTCCTGCGTCCAATTCAAAAACGGCTTGCCCGTGTCCATCGGCACCATCTCGATGCAATCGGCCACCGGGCAGGTGATCTGGCACAGATTGCAGCCTACGCACTCATCATCGATCACCTCGTATTTATGCGTGCCATCCACTTGCTTCAAGCTCGCGATAGCCTGGTGCGACGTGTCCTCACAGGCAATGTGGCAACGCCCACAGCCAATGCAGGCTTCCTGGTCAATCTTGGCGATCACCTGATAATTGATATCCAGGTACTTCCAATCGGTGGTATTGCCCACCGCGCGCCCGGAAAATTCCTGCAGGCTTTTGTAGCCTTGGCTGTCCATCCACCGCGACAGCCCGTCCTTCATCTCTTCCACAATCCGAAACCCATGCAACATGGCCGCCGTGCACACCTGCACCGCGCCGCAACCCAGCGCGACGAATTCCGCCGCGTCGCGCCAGTTGCTGATGCCGCCAATCCCGCAAATTGGCAGGCCTTGGGTCTGCGGGTCGCGGGCGATTTCCGCGACCATGTTCAACGCGATCGGCTTGACGGCCGAGCCGCAATACCCGCCATGGGTACTTTGGGTGCCGACCACCGGCAGGGCGACCATGCGCTCAAGGTCGACACTGGTGATGGAGTTGATGGTGTTGATCAGCGACACCGCGTCCGCACCGCCGCGATACGCCGCACGCGCCGCCACGCGGATGTCGGTGATATTTGGCGTGAGCTTGACGATCACCGGCAGCGAGCAATACGTCTTGCACCAGCGCGTCACCTGTTCCACGTACTCCGGCACCTGGCCGACCGCTGCGCCCATGCCCCGTTCGGGCATGCCGTGGGGGCAACCGAAGTTCAGCTCGATGCCGTCGCAGCCGGTGGCTTCCACCAGCGGCAGGATGTTTTTCCAGGATTCTTCAACACAGGGCACCATCAGCGACACAATCAGCGCGCGGTCCGGCCAGTCCTTTTTCACCTGGGTGATTTCGCGCAGGTTGATCTCCAGCGAGCGGTCGGTGATCAACTCGATATTGTTGATGCCCAATACCTCACGGTTGGCGCCGTAATGCGCGGAATAGCGTGACGACACGTTGACCGCCGCCGGGTCTTCACCGAGGGTTTTCCAGACCACGCCGCCCCAGCCGGCTTCAAAGGCGCGGACCACGTTGTAGGCCTTGTCGGTGGGCGGTGCGGAGGCCAGCCAGAACGGGTTGGGGGCTTTGATACCGGCGAACACAATCGAGAGATCGGCCATTACGCAGCCTCCACATTCAGCATGAGTTGGGCGTGCATGGCTTCAGCCGCCAGCTTGCCGTGTTGTACCGCCTGCACGGTGAGGTCCTGGCCGAGGCTGACGCAATCGCCGCCGGCGTACACCCCGGGAATGCTGGTGCGCAGGTGTTCGTCAACAAAGATGCGTTCGCCCACGCGGTGCAGTTGCTGGGCCAGCGGATCGTGCAATGCCTCATTGTCGAAGCCCTGACCGATGGCTTTGAAAATCGCATCGGCAGCCAGTTCGAAGGTCTCGCCGGTAGGGTGCAAGCGGCCGTTGTCCATGCGTGTGCGAGCGAAGCGCATGCCGCGCACGTGGCCTTGATCATCCAGCAACACTTCTTCGGGTTGGGCCCAGGTCAGCAGGCGCACCTGATTGGCCTTGGCGATGTCCTGCTCATGGTGGGTGGCGCCCATGTCCGCCAAGCCACGGCGGTACACCAGGTTCACATCGCGGGCGCCGAGGCGGGCCATTTGTACGGCCATGTCGATGGCGGTGTTGCCCGCGCCAAGCACGATGCAGCGGTCGGCCAGCGGCAGTTGGCTAAGGTCATCGGCCTGGCGCAGTTCGCGGATGTAGTCGGTGGCGGCAAGCAGGCCCGGAGCGTCCTCGTGTGGCAGGCCGAGCTGTTTGCTGGCGGCGAGGCCGAGGCCAAGAAACACGGAGTCGAATTGCTGGTGCAGTTCGCTCAAGGTCAGGTTGTCACCCAGGCGCTGGCCGTGGCGGATTTCGATGCCGCCAATCTCGAGCAGGAAATCCAGCTCCTTCTGGGCAAAGTCATCCACCAGTTTGTACTTGGCGATCCCGTATTCATTCAGGCCACCGGCCTTTTCCCGCGCTTCAAAAATCACCACATCATGGCCGTGCAGGGCGGCGCGATGGGCACAGGCCAACCCCGCAGGCCCGGCGCCGACCACGGCGATGCGCTTGCCGGTCGGGGCGGCGCGCTGGAAGGGGTGTTCGCTGAAGTGCGCGTTGTCGATGGCGTAGCGTTGCAACAGGCCGATCAGCACCGGCGCGCATTCTTCGGCGTTGTTACGCACGCAGGCTTGCTGGCACAGAATTTCGGTGGGGCAAACCCGTGCGCAACTGCCGCCGAGGATGTTGGCCGAAAGAATCTTCTGCGCGGCGCCCTGGACGTTTTCAGTGTGGATATTGCGGATGAACGACGGGATGTCGATCTCGCTGGGGCACGCATTGACGCACGGCGCGTCGTAGCAATACAGGCAGCGCGAGGCTTCAAGTGCAGCCTGGCGGGCATTGAGGGGCGGCGCCAGGTCGGTGAAATGGCTGGCGAGTGTCGGCCCATCTTCATGGGGATGGGGGAGGTGGGTCAGGGTCTGGATCACGGTATTGGCCTCACGGTTTTTTGCCTCTGGCGGGCATTGATTTTTTTGTCGCTTGGACAGGCCTCATTGCAGGCAAGCCAGCTCCCACAGTTGGATTGTGTGAACCCGATCAAATGTGGAAGCGGGCTTGCCCGCGATTGGCGGTATCAGCGTTTCACAGCTACAGGCCTGGAATGCTCCGCCCGCTTGCTCAACTGCTCAAACACCGACGGATACGCCGGGCGTTCTACATACCGCCCGGCGCCGCGTTCGGCGCGCAGGTCGCCATCGGCCCAGACCAGCTTGCCCTGGCTGATGGTGTGGCTCGGCACGCCGCGTACGGTCTTGCCTTCGAAGATGTTGAAGTCGACTTTCTGATGGTGGGTCTTGGCCGAAATCGTCCGTGTACCCTCGGGGTCCCACAGCACCAAGTCAGCATCGGCACCCACGCGAATCGCACCTTTGCGTGGGTAAAGATTGAAGATTTTCGCGGTGTTGGTGGAGGTCAGCGCGACAAACTCTTGCATCGACAGGCGCCCAGTGTTGACGCCTTCGTGCCACAGCAACGCCATGCGGTCTTCGATACCGGCAGTGCCGTTGGGGATTTTGCTGAAATCGTCGCGGCCGGCGGCTTTTTGCTCGGCGCAGAAGCAGCAATGGTCGGTGGCGGTGGTGTGCAGGTTGCCCGATTGCAGGCCGTGCCACAGCGCCTCTTGATGCCCGCGCGGGCGGAAGGGCGGGCTCATCACGTAGCCGGCGGCGGTTTGCCAGTCAGGGTGTTGGTAAACGCTGTCGTCGAGCAGCAGGTGGCCGGCGAGCACTTCGCCGTACACCGCCTGGCCCTTGCCACGGGCGTAGGTGATTTCATCCAGCGCCTCCTTGGTCGATACGTGCACCAGGTACAGCGGCGTGCCGATGGTTTCGGCGATACGAATCGCGCGGCTGGCGGCCTCGCCTTCGACCTGGGACGGGCGCGACAGCGGGTGCGCTTCCGGCCCGGTGATGCCCTGGGCCATCAGCTTGCGTTGCAGGTGATACACCAGCTCACCGTTTTCTGCGTGCACCGTCGGCACTGCGCCGAGTTCCAGGCAGCGCTCAAAGCTGGCGACCAGGGTGTCATCAGCCGCCATGATCGCGTTCTTGTAGGCCATGAAATGCTTGAAGCTGTTGATGCCATGGTGGCTGACCAACTCGGCCATTTCCTCGCGCACCTGCTCGCTCCACCAGGTGATCGCCACGTGAAAGCCGTAGTCGGAGGCAGACTTTTGCGCCCAGCCGCGCCACTGGTGGAAAGCTTCCATCAAGGATTGCTGCGGGTTGGGAATCACAAAGTCGATGATCGAGGTGGTGCCGCCCGCCAGACCTGCCGCGGTGCCACTGAAAAAGTCTTCACTGGCCACGGTGCCCATGAAGGGCAATTGCATGTGCGTATGCGGATCGATGCCGCCGGGCATCAAGTATTGGCCACTGCCATCGAGTATTTCAGTGCCGGCGGGAATATCCAGATCCGTGCCAATAGCGCGAATTAGACCGCCTGCGCAAAACACATCGGCGCGGTAACTTTCATCATGGGTAATAACGGTGGCGCCACGGATCAACAGCGACATGTCGAGTTCCTCACAGGCTTGACCGGCTTGTGCCAGTTCTAAGTGTTGTAATGCTGCTTGCCGATGATCAATTAAATCCTGTCATCGGTGACAGGAATAGAAACTAGCCCGAGTTTTTCGAATGAGCAAGAAGATTTTTTATAAGCTTATATCGTACTTAAGCAATTGATTTATAAGGATAAAAATATAAATTCACCAAAATGTGGCGGCCGTTCACCATTTTGACGCACTTGACAGGTTCTCAATGTGAGCAACATTTCTTATTGCAAATCAGACGCTTGAGACATGCCACTTGACGGCGACAGGAAATAAAAATAATTGTGTTGCACCAGATTGAGTCCTGACAGTTCGGCAACTTCGCATTATTTAGCCTGAGTGATGCGGCACGTTCCGAAGGCGCAATCGGAAAGCTGATTAACATCAGCACGTTATATAAGCGGTGCGGGTTCAAGGTGGCAGGTCGGCACGGTTATTGAGTGCAGTGGCGGCTGGCCGGACCCGTGATGTCATGTTGTTTACGAGGTACTCCGGCCACCCTGCGCTCAGCGTTGGGTGAGCAACAATAATTCGAAAAAACCGTGGAGCGGCCATGCAACAGAACAGATCGCAAGTCATTGAACGCAACGGCCTGTACGAACTCGACGCCGGCGCCGACGTCCTCGACAGCCCCCGCTACAACCACGACATGGCACCGACCAAGGTGCACGAACGCACCTGGAACAAGTGGCACATCACCGCGCTGTGGGTCGGCATGTCGATCTGCGTGCCCACTTACACGCTCGGCGGGGTGCTCACCGCCTACTTTGGCTTGTCGGTGGGCGAGGCGCTGATGGCGATTTTGCTGGCCAATATCGTGGTGCTGGTCCCGCTGACCCTTAACGCGTTTCCCGGCACCAAGTACGGCATTCCGTTTCCCGTCTTGTTGCGTTCGTCGTTTGGCATCCTCGGCTCCAACGTGCCGTGCCTGATTCGCGCGCTGGTGGCGTGCGGCTGGTTTGGCATTCAGACGATGTTCGGCGGGCTGGCGATTCACCTGTTTCTGGGCTCGATTTTCGAGGGCTGGAAATCCCTTGGCGGTACGGGTGAAGTCATCGGCTTCATGATTTTCTGGTGCCTGAACCTGTGGGTGGTGCTGCGCGGCGCCGAGTCGATCAAACGCCTCGAAACCCTGTCTGCGCCGCTGCTGGTGGCGGTGGGTATCGGCCTGCTGGTGTGGGCAATGCCGAACGTGTCAATCAGCGAGCTGATGGCGATTCCACCCAAGCGCCCCGAGGGCGCGAGCCTGACCGGTTACTTCATGGCGGGGCTCACGGCGATGGTGGGTTTCTGGGCGACGCTGTCGCTGAATATTCCCGACTTCAGCCGCTACGCCAAGAGTCAGAAGGACCAGATTCTCGGGCAGATTTTCGGCCTGCCTCTGACCATGTTCCTGTTCGCGGCCCTTGGCGTGATCATGACCGCCGCGTCGGTGAAACTGGTAGGCGTCAGCGTCTCCGACCCGGTGACCTTGATCGGGCACATCCAGAGCCCGGTGTGGGTGGCCATCGCGATGCTGCTGATCATCATCGCCACCTTGTCCACCAACACCGCGGCGAACATCGTCTCACCGACCAACGACTTCCAGAATATCGCGCCCAAGCTGATCAACCGCACCACTGCGGTGATCCTCACTGGCCTGGTGGGGCTTGCGTTGATGGGCCACGAACTGCTGAAAAAACTCGGGCTGATCGTCTCGGACGTGAGCCTGGAAACCGTGTATTCGAACTGGTTGCTGGGCTATTCAAGCCTGCTGGGGCCGATCGCCGGGATCATGGTGGTGGACTACTTCATCACCCGCAAACAGCAGCTCGACCTGGCCGGTCTGTACCGTGACGACGTGTACCCGGCGTGGAACTGGAGCGGTTTTATCGCCTTCGGCGTGCCCGTGGTGCTGACCCTGCTGTCGCTGGGCAGTGATGCGTTCAGCTGGTTCTACAGCTATGGCTGGTTTACCGGATCGGCGTTGGGTGGCGTTCTGTATTACGGGCTGAATGCCAAGCGCAGAGCCTTGCCGCTCGCAGTAAAAACACCCCTGTAAAAGGTTGAAATGCAATCCAAATGTGGGAGCGGGCTTGCCCGCGAATGCGGTCTTCCAGCCGACATTTGCAGCGACTGACACGGCCCCTTCGCGAGCAAGCCCGCTCCCACATTTTCAGACCCCATTTCCAACCGTTGGAATCGCGTCAATTCATAAGAAATGTAGCCTGAGGAGATCCCCATGAACGCTGCCATCGACGTTCTGCAATCCACCCATCAGCACATCAACCGCGATCGCTTGTGGCAGTCGCTGATGGACCTGGCCAAATTCGGCGCCACACCCAAGGGCGGCGTGTGCCGACTGGCCCTTACCGACCTCGATCGCAAAGCCCGTGATCTGTTTGTGCAGTGGTGCGAGGAAGCTGGTTGCACCGTGACCATCGACGCCATCGGCAACATCTTCGCCCGGCGCCCGGGTCGCAATCCCGACTTGCCGCCAGTGATGACGGGCAGCCATATCGACACCCAGCCCACCGGCGGCAAGTTCGACGGTTGCTTCGGCGTGTTGGCGGGTGTGGAAGTGCTGCGCACGCTCAACGACCTCAAGATCGAAACCGAAGCGCCGCTGGAAGTGGTGGTGTGGACCAACGAGGAAGGCTCGCGTTTTCCACCGTGCATGATGGGTTCGGGCGTTTTTGCCGAGAAATTTACCCTGGCCGAGACCTTGGCCAAGGTGGATGTGGAGGGCGTGAGCGTGGGTGATGCGCTTAATGCAATTGGCTATGCGGGCACGCGGCCGGTCAGTGGGCATAAGGTCGGGGCTTACTTCGAGGCGCATATTGAACAAGGGCCGATTCTTGAGGATGAAAAGAAAACCATCGGCGTGGTGTTGGGGGCTCTGGGGCAAAAGTGGTTCGACCTGAAACTGCGCGGTGTTGAGGCGCATGCGGGGCCGACGCCGATGCACTTGCGCAAAGATGCGTTAGTGGGCGCGGCGGCCGTGGTGGCGGCGGTGAATGCGGCGGCGCTGGGGCATCAGCCGCATGCGTGTGGCACTGTCGGGTGCCTGCAGGCTTATCCTGGATCGCGCAACGTCATCCCCGGTGAAGTGCGCATGACCCTGGACTTCCGTCACCTGGAGCCGGCACGCCTGGATTCGATGATTGCCCAGGTGCGCAAGGTGATCGACGAAACCTGTGCCAAGCATGGGCTGACGTTTGAGCTGGAACCCACCGCCGATTTCCCGCCGCTGTATTTCGATAAAGGCTGCGTGGACGCTGTGCGGGATGCGGCGAATGGGCTGGGGCTGTCGAACATGGACATCGTCAGCGGGGCAGGGCACGACGCGATCTTCGTCGCCGAACTCGGCCCGGCCGGGATGATCTTTGTGCCGTGCGAAGGCGGCATCAGCCACAACGAAATCGAGAACGCCGCACCGGATGACCTGGCGGCGGGGTGTGCGGTGTTGTTGAGGGCGATGGTGGCCGCTTCGGCAGCGATCGCCAGCGGCAAACTCGCTGCCTGACAGGCGGTTGAAAAATGTGGGAGGGGGCAATCCCCTTCCCACATTTGAGCTGTGCTGTTTGAACGGGTTTGCTGGGCATTAGACCCAAATTGCGTCCCATAACGGGTAGTCGCCAATCCGTTGCACCAACCCGGCCCGCAGTGGATTGGCCACCACATACCTGGCCATTTGCACCAAGTCATCCTCCTTGCGCAGCGCGCGGTCATGGAAACTTTCCTGCCAGAGCCTTCCCTTGCGCCCACTTGCGCCATTGACCGACCGCGTGCTCTTGGATTTCACATGCCGCATCAAATCTGCCAGCGAGCCTTTTTGCAGTTCAATAATCCAGTGGAAATGGTCCGGCATGATCACCCACGCCAGGGAGTTGGCGAGCCCTTGGTATTGGGCCAGCCGAAATTGCCAGACCACCAGGCGACCCAGGTGGAAGTTGCTAAAGATGGGAAGACGTTCGTGAGTGTTGGTGGTGATGAGGTAGATGCGGTTGGGTTCGCTGAAGCGTCCAATACGCAGGCGGTGTGAAGCGGGTAAGTCAGGCATTCCTTGGCCTCTCTCTGGGTGGGTGTTGAGAGGCTAGATCGGGTAATCCAGGAGTGATCGACAGGCTTTTGGCAGGATGTGTCTGGAAGGCCGCCATCGGGGGCAAGCCCCCTCCCACATTGGATCTGAGGTGTTCATACATTTTGTGTCTGGCGCAGGCCCCTGTGGGAGGGGCAAGCCCCCACCCAAATTGGATCTGAGGTGTTCATACATTTTGTGTCTGGCGCAGGCCCATTGTGAGAGGGCAAGCCCCCTCCCAAATTGGATCTGAGGTGTTCATACATTTTGTGTCTGGCGCAGAACCCCTGTGAGAGGGCAAGCCCCCACCCAAATTGGATCTGAGGTGTTCATACATTTTGTGTCTGGCGCAGGCCCATTGTGAGAGGGCAAGCCCCTCCCACATTGGATCTGAGGTGTTCACACATTGTGTGTCTGGCGCAGAACCCCTGTGGGAGGGGGCTTGCCCCCGATTGCGGTGTATCAGTTACAAATAAGCCTTATGGCACACCACCATCGAGGGCAAGCCCCCTCTCACATCTGGAACCGAGCTGAACCTACGAGCGATCTGAGGCGCCCGGTTGCCATCCACCGCCGAGCGCCGTCACCAACCCCACACTCGCCTGCAACTGCCGCGTCTGCACCGCCTGCAACGTCCTCTGTGCCTGCAACGCCGCTGTCTGCGCCGTCACCACATCCAGGTAACTCACGGCACCGGCCTGATAGCTGTTCATCGCCAGAGATTGCGTGTGCTGCGCCGCATCCGCCGCCGCTTGTTCGTCCTGCGCTTCCTGCTGCAAATCCCTTAGCTGCGCCAGGTTGTCTTCCACCTCGCGCACGGCTTTGAGCACATGGCTGCGGTACTGCGCCGACGCCTCTTCAAACTCGGCTTTGGCCTGACGTTCATTGGCACTCAAGCGTCCGCCATCAAAGATCGGCAAGTTCACCAACGGCCCCAGCGCCCAGTAGCGGTTACCGGCGGACAGCAGGTTGCCAACCCCCTGAGTTTGCCCGCCAATCAACCCGGTCAAGCTGAAGTCCGGGTACCACGCGGCCTTTGCCACGCCGATGTTGGCATTGGCAGCAAACACTCGGCGTTCCGCCGCCGCGATGTCTGGGCGCCGTTGCAACAGGTGGCTGGGCAACTGCGATGGAATCCCTGGCAGCGCAATCAATTGCTGGCTGGACGGCAAGCTGAAGTTACTGGCCGCCACACCCACCAATTCGCCAATCGCGTGTTCGGTCAGGTTGCGTTGCCCGCGCACTTCGTCCAGTTGCGCCTTGGCTTCGGCCAGTTGGTTTTGCGCACGGGTGAGGTCCAGCTCCGAGGCAATCTGGCCTTCGTAACGGCTGCGCGTGAGTTGCAACGCCTGGCTGAAATCGTCCAGTGAGCTGTTCAGAATCCGGCTCTGCGCATCCAGCCCGTTGAGCTGCACATACAGCGTCGCCAACTGGTGCTGCAGGCTCAGGCGCGCCACCGCCAAATCATCGCCGGATGCTTGCGCCTGGGCATCGCCAGCCGCGACCTGGTTGCGAATCTTGCCCCACAGGTCCAGGTCGTAGCTCAGCGAGAAGCCCGCCGTATTGCTGTTGTACACCGACGGCTGCGTATCCCCGCGCAGTGGTCGTGTGTCCGATTGCCGCTGGCGCAGCGGCTGCGCACTGGCAGTAATTTGCGGGAACAACCCGGCGTGCAACTGGCTGGCATACGCCTGGGACGCATCGAAATGCGCCAACGCCGCCGCCAGATCCGGGTTGGCCTTGAGCAGTTGCTGTTGCAGGTCGGTCAGGCGCGGGTCGTTGTAGAGCTTCCACCACTCGGGCGCCAGTTGGTCGGACGGCTGCGCGCTGTGCCACGGGCCATCGCTGGTCTGTTCGCGATAGCCGGCCGGCAGGTCCACCGACGGCACCTTGTAGGTGGGCGCCATCGAGCAGCCCTGCAACAGCAGCAGCATCAACGCCGCCAGGGGTTTAAGCCTTGGGCGCATGCGCACCTCCGGCGTCGGCCAGTTGCACGGGGTCGCCTTCGCGCAGGGCATCGGGCGGGTTGTCGACCACGCGGTCGGCGGGTTTCAAACCTTGGTCGATCACCAGCCGTTCGCCCAGGTCGAGGCCGATGTGGATGCCTTGCAGGTGCACGTGATTTTGCGCGTCCAGCACCGCAACCTGGGTACCTTGGGCGCGGAAGATCAGTGCGCTGGCCGGGATGCTCACGCCGTGGGTATCCGCCGGAATGGGCAGCGTGGCTTCGGCGTAATCACCGGGCAGCAATTCGCCGTTGGGGTTGTCGGCGACGAACTGCGCAAGCAGGGTGCCGGAGCGGCGGTCGATGGCCGTGGAGTCGCCGATCAGGCGCGCCTTGAAGTGCTCGCCGGGGTGCTCGGGCACCGTCAGCTCGGCTTCTAACCCTGGATGAATCACGGCTGCATAGTTCTGCGGCACGGGCACGTAAAGTCTGAGTTGATGGGTATCGGCAATGTTGAACAGCTCCGGATCACTGTCGGTATCAGCCTTGATCAACTGGCCAATATCGGTGTTGCGCGCGGTGATGGTGCCGGCGAACGGCGCGCGGATGGTCTTGTAGCTTTCCAGCGCCGACAGGCGTGCGTAGTCGGCGGCGGCCGCCTCGGCATTGGCTTTGGCGGCGGCAGCGTTGGAGGTTTTTTCATCGGCCTCCTGACGCGACACCGAATGGCTGGCCAACAGGTTCTGCCAGCGCGTGGCGGTGGTTTCGGCCAGGCGCGCGTTGGCTTGCTCCTGCACCAGCCGCGCGTGGGTCTGCGCCATTTGCTGGTCGAGGTCGGGACTGTCGATTTCGGCGAGCACTTGCCCGGCTTTGACCTGGGTGCCGATGTCGGCTTTCCAGTCCTTCAAGTAGCCGCTGACGCGTGCGTGGATCGGTGCCTTGCTCCAGGCCTCAAGGTGCGCGGGCAGGCGCAAGGTGTCGCCGGCCACGTTTTGTTTGGGCTGGAACACCATCACTTGCGGGATGGCGGCGGTTTCGGTCCAGGCACTCACCGATTGTTCGTGCATCGTGCGGGCGTGCAGGCCGTTGGCGACCAACAGGGCGGCCAGTGTCAGGCCGCCGACACCCATGAGCATCAGACGCTTGCGCGAGGGTTTGTGATCAGACGACATGTGAAGTTTCTCCAGCAGCAGCGCGAGTAGGGTGACGACCGTGGACCAGGCTGAAGACCACGGGTACAAAAAACAGGGTGGCGACGGTGGCGAAGATCAAGCCGCCGATCACCGCCCGGCCAAGGGGCGAGTTCTGCTCTTCGGACAACGCCAGCGGCAACATGCCGATGATCATCGCCAGAGCCGTCATGCACACTGGCCGGAAGCGCGTGTAACCGGCCTCCATCGCGGCCTTCAACGCATCGCCATGTTCGGCCAGGCGTTCACGGCAGAAGCTCACCACCAGGATCGAGTTGGCGGTGGCCACGCCCATGCACAGGATGGCTCCGGTCAGCGCAGGCACCGACAGCGAAGTGCCGCTGAGGAACAGCATCCACACGATGCCCGCCAGCGCGGCCGGCAAGGCGGTGATGATCACGAACGGGTCGGCCCACGACTGGAAGTTGACCACGATCAGCAAGTAGATCAGCACCACGGCGCCGAGCAGGCCGAAGCTCAAACCACTGAAGGCTTCGTGCAGCGCATCGATCTGCCCATGCAGGCTGATCACCGCGCCTTTGGGGCGCATGGAGGTGGTGTCATCCAGCACTTTTTGCACATCGCGCGCCACGCCGCCGAGGTCGCGGCCTTGCACGTTGGCATACAGGTCCAGGGTGGGTTCGATGTTGTAGTGGGTCACCACTGCCGGGCTTTGCACGCGTTCGATGGTGGCTACGCCGCCGAGAATTTGTGACTGGCCATCGGCCCCGGTGACCGGCAAGGCTTCCAGTGACGGCAGGCTGTCGAGGCGGTATTGCGGCGTTGCCGCCACGATGGAGTACGACACGCCGTTGGCCGGGTTGAGCCAGAAGGTCGGCGCGGTTTGCGAGCTGCCGGCGAGGGAGGCGACCATGCTGTTGGTCACGTCACGCTCGGTGATGCCCAGGCCATTGGCGCGCATGCGATCAACGTTAACTTGCAGCGATGGGTAGCCGGTGGACTGCTGGATGCGCAGGTCGGCGATGCCCGGAATGTGCGAGAGGCGACGTTCGAGTTCCACCGCGTAGGTGCGGTTTTCTTCATCGCTGCGCCCGGAGATCTTCACGTCCAGCGGGGCCGGTGCGCCGAAGTTGAGGATCTGGCTGCTGATGTCCGCCGGCAGGAACGCGAAGTGGCTGCCGGGGAAGCTTTCCGGCAAGGCTTCACGCAGTTTTTTCACGTAGTCGGCGGTGGGCGCGTGGTCTTTTTTCAGCGTGACCTGGATGTCGCCATCCTGCGGGCCGATGGTGCCGCTGCTGCTGTAGGCCATGTCGATGCCGCTGAGCGGAATGCCGATGTTGTCGACGATGGTGTCGAGTTCTTCGGCGGGTATCACTTCGCGAATCCGCGCTTCAATCCGGTCGAAGGCGGCGGCGCTTTCTTCAATCCGCGTGCCCAGCGGCAGGCGCACGTGAAGGGCGAGGGCGCCGGCATCGGTGGCCGGGAAGAAGTCCTGGCCCAGGCTGGGCAGCAGCAGGAACGAGGCAAGCACGCAGGCCAGGAAGCCGACGATAAAGCGCTTGCGGTTGCCCAGCGCGAGAATCAGCAAGCCGTGGTAAGTGTCGCGGATATTCGAGAAGTGGCGCTCGAAGCCTTGCTGAAAATTAAGCACCGATTGCAGCACGGCGTTGCGCGGTTTCTTGTGCTGATCGCCTTCGTGGTGGTTGATGAATGCATCTTCGAGGTGATGCCCTGCGCCTTGTTCCGGTGTGTGCGGCTTGAGCAGGAACATCGCCAGGGTCGGCACCAGGGTGCGCGAAAGGATGAACGAACTGGCCATGGCGAAAATCACCGCCAGCGCCATCGGCCGGAACAGGTAGCCGGCGATGCCTTGCAGCAGGAACATCGGCACGAACACGATGCAGATACACAGCAGCGAGACGAACGCCGGGCCGACGATTTGTGCGGCGCCGTCGAGGATCGCGGTCTTCACCGCCTTGCCTTGTTCCAGGTGCCAGTTGATGTTTTCGATGGTAACCGTGGCGTCGTCCACCAGAATCCCCACCGCCAGCGCCAGCCCGCCCAGGGTCATGACGTTGAGGGTTTGCCCGGTGACCGCCAGCAGCGCGATCGCCGACAGCACGGCCAAGGGAATCGATGCGGCGATGATCAGCGTCGAACGCCAGCTGCCGAGGAACAGCAGGATCATCGCACTGGTCAGCAGCGCGGCGATGATGCCTTCCTGGGCCACGCTGCCCACCGATTGCTTGACGAACACCGAGGCGTCGCCCAACAGCGAGGTCTTCAGCGACGGCGGCAGGGTTTCGTTGATGCGCGGCAACATCTGGCGGATGCCGTCGATGATCGACAAGGTCGAGATGCTGCCGTTTTTCAACGCCGGCATCAGCACCGCGCGGTGGCCGTCGACGCGCACGATGTTGGTCTGCGGCGGCGAACCGTCACGCACGTGCGCCACTTGGCCGATGGTGATCAGTGCGCCATCGACCGTCTTGATCGGCAGGTCGTTGAGTTCATCAATCGCCTTGGGGCTGTTGTTGAGCAGGATCGTGTATTCGTTGGGGCCGAGCTTGGCGGTGCCCACCGGGATGATCTGGTTCTGCAGCGCCAGGGCGTTGCCCACGTCCTGCGCCGACAGGCCTTTGGCCGCCAGGGCTTGCGGGTCGAGGTCGAGGGTGATCTGGCGCTGCTTGCCGCCCATTGGCGTGGGCATGGCCAGGCCGGGCAGGGCGCTCAGCGGCAGGCGAATGTTGTTCTGCACCAGGTCACGGATCTTGGCTTCCGAGAGGCTGGGGCTGGAGAACGCCATTTGCAGGATCGGCACCGTGGAGGCGCTGTAGTTGAGGATCAGCGGTGGCGTGATGCCCGGTGGCATCTGCTTGAGCACGGTTTGTGACACCGCGGTCACTTGCGCGTTGGCGGTGCGGATGTCGACCCCAGGCTGGAAGAAGATCTTGACGATGCCCATGCCGGGCAGCGATTGCGATTCGATGTGTTCGATGTCGTTGACGGTGGTGCTCAGGGAGCGTTCGTAGGTGTAGATCACCCGACCGGCCATGGCGTCCGGCGACAGGCCGTTGTACTGCCAGACCACCGCGACGACGGGGATGCCGATATCGGGGAAAACATCCGTAGGGGTTTTCAGGGCCGCCATCGGCCCGACGATACAGATGAATATGGCCAACACGATAAACGTGTACGGCTTTTGCAGTGCGGTCTTTACCAGCCCGAGCATGCGTGAACCTCCGAGGGAGCAGAATTGCAAACCCCGGCAGTCTTGCCCGACCCACCTAACACGCACCTTTCAGCCAGGTGAAGGAACATTTAGTTAACGGCTGAAGATCGTTTCATATGTATTCATTTGTTCTACAAAGGGCAGCTCTCCAAGCTTGTCTCCCATCGGACGCGACACATTTTGACGCCGTCCAACGTTTTTTTCTGATGTCCTTTGGAGCCCTGCCATGTCACTTAAACCATTGTTGTTGATCCCAGCCCTTGGTGCTGTTTTGTTGTTGTCGGCCTGCGCCGGCCCGATTCCCAAGGCTGACCCGAGCGAAGCCTGGATTGGTTTGAAAGAAGAGGCGCCGAATGACCTGATGGCCGAGCGTGTCGACGGCAAGCGCGTGGACGACGGGCGCTTTTTTGAGGTGACACCGGGTGACCATCGCCTGGATGTGACCTTATTCGAGGAGGAGGCGGGCGATGACAATCAGCAGGATTGCCAGGGCCGGGTCGAGTACAAGCATTTCCAGGCGGGTGAGCATTACACCCTGACTGAATCGAGCCTGGGCACCACCGTGCGTGCCGTCCTCAAGGACGGGCACGGCAAGGAAGTGGCAGCGACTCAAGACTTCAATTGCATGCCCGGCTAGGCGTGATGCACCGCGGCCTTGGGGTGTTTGGCCGGTGCAGCGGGTTTGACGTGGGGGTGATGATGCCGGCGAGTCACGCGCATGACCCCCCACAACATGGCGCTGGCTACCGCCAGCCAACCGCAGATCAACAGGAAAATCGTTGTTGCAAGGCTCATTCGGGCCTCCTTTCGCCCCGCAGGGGGCACACACAGTCTTCTCAATGGACAGTCTAGCTACCTGACGGTTGCCTGCTATTGACCAATGGTCGAGTCCATCCAACTTGTTTGCTCTATCCAGCGCATTTTACTGACGCCTCGGGCTATACCCGCCGTGCGGAGCATCCTATGATCAGGGCCCTTACCGGCAGTTGATCAAGAGAGTAAAAAATTGCGGTTACGGTCGAACGTTAAAACATCCTTGCTGCTGGCCTGCGCTCTGGGGCTCGCGGCCTGTTCCGGGCACCCGTCCAGGCTGGCGGGCCTGCCGGAGCGTGTCGAACTCAACGGCGTGCCGACCTTTCGCAGCGAGGCTTACCTGAGTGGCCCCTCGGCTTTAGCCAGCATGCTGTCGCAACAAGGCATTGTCATGACACCCGGTTTGCTGGATAAGCCCCTGCACTTGCCAGGCGGCGAGGCGGACCTGGAGCGCAACATGCAGGTGCTGGCGCGTGAATACGGGCTGATGGTGTATCCGCTGGACATCCAGCTGACGGCCGTGCTGGCGCAGGTGGCGGCGGGTTACCCGGTGATGGCGCGGATCAACCCGAGCTTTTGGTCCGGCACACGTTATGTCGTGGTGGTGGGGTTCAATCAACAGAAGAGCACGGTGCTGTTGCGCTCGGGCATGGACCGGCGTTTGGTGATGGGTTTCAGCGACTTTGAGTCAGCGTGGAAGAGCGCAGGCAACTGGGCCATCCTGACTCAGCGTCCGAGCCAGCTGCCGGCGAATGTGGATGAGCAGCGCTGGCGGGCGGCGGCGAACGCGACCGCCCAAGCCGGCCAGGAGCAAGCGGCGGCGCAGGCGCTCAAGGTGTTGGCGCAAAGGAAGTAAAAATACGCTGAGCCCCACGTGGGAGCGGGCTTGCTCGCGAAAGCCGAGTGTCAGTCGATACATTCATGACTGACCCACCGCCTTCGCGAGCAAGCCCGCTCCCACATTGGAATTGTGGTGCTTAGCGACGCACTTCTGCGGCATTCGGGCGGTTCTTCAGGTTCTTGTCGGCCTTGTAGCGCAGCGCTACGTCCGGCACCGAACCGCTCTTGCCAGTCTCGACCCAGTTGCGAATGCGCCCGGCATCGGCAAAGTGGGTGAATTTGCCAAACGCATCCAGAATCACCAGCGACACTGGGCGGTTACTCATGCTGGTGACCAGCACTAGGCAGTGGCCAGCCTGATTGGTGAAACCGGTCTTGGTCAACTTGATGTCCCAGTTGGCGCGGTTGATCAGGTGGTCAGTGTTGGAGAAACCCAGGGTGTAGTTGGGTTTGCGAAACGACACGGTCTTTTCCTTGGTGGTGCTCAACTGACTCAGCATCGGAAACTTGCGCGCATAGGCCAGCAGCTTGCTCAAGTCGCGCGCAGTGGACACGTTGTGAATCGACAGCCCGGTGGGTTCGACATAGTGCGTGCTGGTCATGCCCAGGGCCTTGGCCTTGGCGTTCATTGCAGCAATAAAGGCTGGGTAGCCGCCTGGGTAGTGGTGGGCCAGGCTGGCGGCAGCGCGGTTTTCCGAAGACATCAGGGCAATCAGCAGCATTTCCTTGCGCGGCATTTCGCTGCCGATTTTCACGCGCGAGAACACGCCTTTCATTTCTGGCGTGTCTTTGATGTTGATGTCGATGTATTCGTCCATGTTCTGCTTGGCTTCAAGCACGATCAGGCCGGTCATCAGTTTGCTGACGGAGGCGATGGGCACGACGACATCGGGGTTGCTGGAATAGATGACTTTGTTGGTCTGCAGGTCAACCAGCATGGCGCTGCCGGAAGCGATCTGCAGTTTGGAGGTGTCGCGCGGGGCCAAGGTGGTTTCGGCTGCGTGCGCGAAGGTGCCTGTAAATGCAAAAAATAGGCTGACAATAGAGAGACGAATTTTCACGCGGGTGAACTCGCTAAAAAGTAAGGAAATACCGTTCAGGAACGGGTTATATGACAAATGCCGTTACATTTTAGGAGTATGGATCAGAAAGCGATAGAGAGCCTTTAAAGAAAGGCTGTAAGCCGATGATTGGTCAGGGTTGTACCGATTTTTAGAAAAACCTGGTCATCGTGGCAGGTTTTTTTCAAGGCGGCTTAGGCCGACGGTTTTACCCGCGTGCGCCGGATGAAGTTGCCCACAATAGTCAGGCAGGGTGCTTACAGGCAAATGGCCCACTTTCAGTGTTGTAAACGAGGCAGGCCAGGCGGGTAGCGCAGCCACCGGCAGGTACGACGCATCGTCGTCGGTTAATTGCGCCCAATAAAAAAGCCCCGCTGTCAGGCGGGGCTTTTCATGGCAGTCACTTATCAGTCGTGCAGTGTTTCTGCCGCGTACAAGGTGTTTTCCAGCAGGCATGCTCGAGTCATCGGGCCAACGCCGCCTGGCACTGGTGTAATCCAGCCGGCGCGGGGCAGGGCGGTTTCGTACACCACATCGCCGACGAGCTTGCCGTCTTCCTGGCGGTTGATGCCCACGTCGATGACGATGGCGCCTTCTTTGATCCACTCACCTTTGACCAGGCCGGGTTTGCCGGCAGCCACCACTACCAAGTCGGCGCGGCCGACATGGCCAGCGAGGTCTTTGGTGAAACGGTGAGTGACGGTCACGGTGCAGCCAGCCAGCAGCAACTCCATGGCCATCGGGCGACCGACAATGTTGGACGCGCCGACGACGACGGCATCGAGGCCGTACAGATCGACGCCGGTGCTTTCCAGCAGGGTCATGATGCCTTTCGGGGTGCACGGGCGCAGCAGCGGGATACGCTGGGCCAGGCGGCCGACGTTATACGGGTGGAAACCGTCGACGTCTTTGTCGGGACGGATGCGCTCCAGCAGTTTGGAAGCATCCAGGTGCTCGGGCAGTGGCAGCTGCAGCAGGATGCCGTCGATGCCCGGGTCGTCATTGAGGCTGTCGATCAGGTCGGTCAGGGCCTGCTGGGTGGTGTCTTCCGGCAGGTCGTAGGCCTTGGAAATAAAGCCGACCTCTTCACAGTCTTTACGCTTGTGCGAGACATAAACCTGAGAGGCAGGATCGCTGCCGACCAGGATCACCGCGAGGCCAGGCGTGCGCAGGCCTTGCTGGCTACGCTCGGTGACTCGTTTGGCGATCTGCTGGCGCAGGCTGGCGGCGATTGATTTGCCGTCGATAAGTTGTGCAGTCATTACGCGTGATTAACCATCGAGAGGGGGAAGAAAAGTGCGCGCATTCTCGCATGCCAAGACGTGAGGGCAAAGGCGCTTGGGCTGCAAATTGCCCTAACCCCTTAAATAAAATGAATTTTTTTCAAAAAAGATTTGACGGGTTTCCGAGGCGTCTATACTATTCGTCGCACTTGTCGGGCACAGCCTAGCACTGGTTAAGAAGGTCGAGCACAATTGTTGTCGTGCAAGGCTGGAAGCACTTAGTTTGTAATCCTCCAAGAGTACAGATTAATCAGGCGCCCGTAGCTCAGCTGGATAGAGCATCCGCCTTCTAAGCGGATGGTCGCAGGTTCGAGTCCTGCCGGGTGCGCCATTAGGCAGCTTTGGCACAAGTAGCGCTATATGGTGGGCGTAGCTCAGTTGGTAGAGCACGGGATTGTGACTCCCGTTGTCGAGGGTTCGATCCCCTTCGTCCACCCCATATTTTAAAAGGCGCCAGATTAATCATCTGGCGCCTTTGCTTTAAGAGCTTCAAGCGCGGATGTGGTGGAATTGGTAGACACACTGGATTTAGGTTCCAGCGCCGCGAGGCGTAAGAGTTCGAGTCTCTTCATCCGCACCAATTAAAGCTTTGCACCCCCGTCAGGGGATGCGAGGTTCGGCAAAGAAGATGTTTGGGTTCTTTGTTAATGCAATATGGTGGGCGTAGCTCAGTTGGTAGAGCACGGGATTGTGACTCCCGTTGTCGAGGGTTCGATCCCCTTCGTCCACCCCATATTCAGAAAAAGCGCCAGATCAATGATCTGGCGCTTTTTTTTGCGCCGAAAATTTCCATCTGCCACGAGCGGTGTCTTGACGCCAAGAAAAAGCAAGCATTCTCAATGCCTTGGCGTTAGAATCGTTGCCGGTTTTGAGCGTGTAGAACTGATTCTCGGCTATATCAGGGTCAGTGCAGCTATTTAATAGCGAATAACGGCGCAGTACCTGAAAAGGGCTGTGCCGTTTTTGTTTAAGTGTCTTGAGTTTCCAGGGTGGGGCGTTTCGTCGTATTTGTGTGTCTCGATGCTGCTGCCGCGCCCTTCGGCCTTGCACGCAAGGTCGGTCGCCAAGGGGGCGCATCTACGCTCTTCTATATATAGAAGGCTGATGCAGAGCCCTGGCGTGATGAGCTGTATTTGCTAACGGGATAAAGTGCATGCGTGCACTTGAACCTATAAATGGCCTGCTGTTTTTCTACCCGTTTTCAGTAGGGTGACTTCTTGAGTTTGACCCACTAGAATGCATGCCCTTGATTCTGGGGTCGGAAACGGCCGGCTAACGTCTGTGCAACGAGGAATATCCATGCAAGTTTCTGTTGAAAATACTACTGCTATCGAGCGCCGCCTGAGCATCACCGTGCCGGCAGAGCGTATTGAGACTGCGGTCAACAAGCGTCTGCAGCAGACTGCCCAAAAGGCCAAGATCGCTGGTTTCCGTCCAGGCAAAGTGCCAATGAGCGAAATCAAGCGTCGTTTTGGCGCCGATGCGCGTCAGGAAGCTGTAGGTGACGTGATCCAGGCTTCGTTCTACGAAGCTGTTGTCGAGCACAAGCTGAACCCGGCTGGCTCGCCTTCGATCGAACCTAAATCCCTGGAAGCCGGCAAAGACCTGGAATACGTTGCCGTATTCGAAGTGTTCCCGGAGTTCACCGTTGCCGGTTTCGAAGACATCGCCGTAGAGTGCCTGAGCGCTGAAGTGGCCGATGCCGACCTGGACAACATGCTGGAAATCCTGCGCAAGCAGAACACCCGTTTCGAAGCGGTCGATCGCGCTGCTCAGAACGAAGACCAGTTGAACATCGATTTCGTTGGCAAGGTTGACGGCGAAGTATTCGCTGGCGGCTCCGCCAAGGGCACTCAGCTGGTGCTGGGTTCGAACCGCATGATCCCTGGCTTCGAAGACGGCCTGGTTGGCGCCAAAGCTGGCGAAGAGCGCGTTCTGAACCTGACGTTCCCTGCTGACTACCAGAACCTGGACCTGGCCGGCAAAGCCGCCGAGTTCACCGTGACCGTCAACAGTGTTTCCGAGCCTAAGCTGCCAGAGCTGAACGAAGAGTTCTTCGCTCAATTCGGTATCAAGGAAACCGGTATCGACGGCTTCCGCACCGAAGTTCGCAAGAACATGGAGCGTGAGCTGCGTCAGGCCATCAAGTCCAAGGTCAAGAACCAGGTCATGGACGGTCTGCTGGCTGCCAACCCGATCGAAGTGCCTAAGGCTCTGCTGTCCAACGAAGTGGATCGCCTGCGCGTTCAAGCGGTTCAGCAGTTCGGTGGCAACATCAAGCCTGACCAACTGCCGGCCGAGCTGTTCGAAGAGCAAGCCAAGCGCCGCGTTGTGCTGGGTCTGGTCGTGGCAGAAGTGGTCAAGCAATTCGACCTCAAGCCTGACGAAGATCGCGTTCGCGAAATGATCCAGGAAATGGCTTCCGCCTACCAAGAGCCAGAGCAGGTCGTGGCTTGGTACTACAAGAACGACCAGCAGCTGAACGAAGTACGTTCGGTTGTGCTGGAAGAACAAGTTGTGGATACTGTTCTGCAGAAGGCTAAGGTGACCGACAAAGCGGTCTCTTACGAAGAAGCAGTCAAACCGGCGGAAGCAGCACAAGCCGACTGATTGTCCAACTCGTTCGAAATACAACCATAAGCCAGCCTCGCGCTGGCTTATGCGTTTTCAAGACATGACTATTTGGGAGTAACTGCAGAGCATGTTCCGTAATTCCTATATTCAGCAGAACTCTGATATCCAGGCCGCTGGCGGCCTGGTCCCGATGGTTGTCGAGCAATCTGCTCGTGGCGAACGCGCCTATGACATCTACTCGCGCCTGCTCAAGGAACGAGTGATCTTTCTGGTCGGCCCTGTAGAGGACTACATGGCCAACCTGATCTGCGCGCAACTGCTGTTCCTTGAAGCGGAAAACCCGGACAAGGACATCCATCTTTACATCAACTCCCCGGGCGGTTCGGTGACGGCGGGTATGTCGATCTACGACACCATGCAGTTCATCAAGCCAAACGTATCGACGACCTGCATCGGTCAGGCCTGCAGCATGGGCGCGTTCCTGCTCACCGCGGGTGCCGAGGGCAAGCGTTACTGCCTGCCTAACTCGCGCGTGATGATTCACCAGCCGCTGGGCGGCTTCCAGGGCCAGGCGTCGGACATCGAAATTCACGCCAAGGAAATCCTGTTTATTCGTGAGCGCCTCAACACGTTGATGGCCAAGCACAGCGGGCACACCCTGGAAGAAATCGAGCGTGACACCAATCGCGACAACTTCATGAGCGCGGAAGCTGCACGCGCCTATGGGTTGATCGACGCAGTGATCGAAAAGCGCCCCGCTTAATATAAGCACCTCAAAATAGGGCTGGTCGGCATGTCCGACCACCGGCGGGCTTGAAAAAGCCCGCATAAGCCTTCATCTTGTGTTGCAAGCCTATCGGATTTGGATCGAACGAATGACTGACACCCGCAACGGCGAGGACAACGGCAAGCTGCTCTATTGCTCCTTCTGCGGCAAAAGCCAGCATGAAGTACGCAAATTGATTGCCGGCCCCTCGGTGTTTATCTGCGACGAGTGCGTCGACCTGTGCAATGACATCATCCGCGAGGAGGTGCAGGAAGCTCAGGCCGAAAGCAGCGCGCATAAATTGCCTTCGCCTAAAGAAATCAGCGGCATCCTTGATCAGTATGTGATTGGTCAAGAGCGTGCAAAGAAGGTTCTGGCCGTAGCGGTGTACAACCACTACAAGCGCTTGAACCAGCGTGACAAGAAAGGTGACGAAGTCGAACTCGGCAAGAGCAACATCTTGCTGATCGGCCCTACAGGCTCGGGTAAAACCTTGCTTGCAGAAACCCTCGCTCGCCTGTTGAACGTTCCGTTCACCATCGCCGACGCCACCACCCTCACCGAGGCTGGCTACGTGGGTGAGGACGTCGAGAACATCATTCAGAAACTGCTGCAGAAGTGCGACTACGACGTAGAGAAGGCCCAGATGGGTATTGTCTACATCGACGAAATCGACAAGATTTCGCGCAAGTCCGACAACCCGTCGATCACCCGTGATGTTTCCGGTGAAGGCGTGCAGCAGGCCCTGTTGAAACTGATCGAAGGCACGGTTGCTTCCGTTCCGCCTCAAGGTGGTCGCAAGCACCCGCAACAGGAATTCCTTCAGGTTGATACGCGCAACATCCTGTTCATCTGTGGCGGTGCGTTTTCCGGTCTGGAAAAGGTTATTCAGCAACGTTCCACGCGTGGCGGCATCGGTTTCGGTGCGGAAGTGCGCAGCAAGGAAGAAGGCAAGAAGGTGGGCGAGTCCCTGCGTGAAGTCGAGCCTGACGATCTGGTCAAGTTCGGTCTGATCCCGGAATTCGTTGGCCGTCTGCCGGTCCTGGCCACGTTGGACGAGCTGGATGAGGCTGCTTTGATTCAGATCCTCACCGAGCCGAAAAACGCCCTGACCAAGCAATACGCCAAGCTGTTCGAAATGGAAGGTGTAGACCTCGAGTTCCGTACCGACGCACTCAAATCAGTGGCCAAGCGGGCACTGGAGCGCAAGACCGGTGCACGTGGTTTGCGCTCGATTCTCGAAGGCGTTTTGCTCGACACCATGTACGAAATCCCCTCGCAGTCCGAGGTGAGTAAAGTGGTGATCGACGAAAGCGTTATCGAAGGCAAATCCAAGCCACTGTATATCTACGAAAACAGTGAGCCGGCTGCCAAGGCTGCACCAGACGCTTAAGCGTTTTGCAGTTGCAGTACAAGCAAGGGGCCTTTCGGGGCCCCTTCTTTTTTGCAGCAGTTTTTTTAATTCGCGTTTATTCATGCGTTTAACTGCTGGCATTGAGCTTGTTTTTTTTGCATACAGCCCCCATCTTGTTTTCAAGCTTACTTTTCAACTGTCATAGAGGCGAAATCATGAAGACAACCATCGAATTGCCTCTCCTGCCGTTGCGTGATGTCGTCGTCTATCCGCACATGGTTATCCCGCTGTTCGTGGGGCGCGAGAAGTCTATCGAAGCCCTCGAGGCCGCGATGACGGGCGACAAGCAGATCCTGCTGTTGGCCCAGAAAAATCCTGCTGATGATGATCCAGGCGAAGACGCCCTGTATCGCGTCGGTACCGTTGCTACCGTCCTGCAATTGCTCAAGCTGCCCGATGGCACCGTCAAGGTGCTGGTGGAAGGTGAGCAACGTGGCGCGGTCGAGCGTTTCATGGAGGTGGACGGCCACCTGCGCGCCGAAGTGGCGCTGATCGACGAAGTCGAAGCCCCTGAGCGCGAATCTGAAGTGTTTGTGCGCAGCCTGCTCTCGCAGTTCGAGCAGTATGTGCAGTTGGGTAAAAAAGTCCCGGCTGAAGTCCTGTCCTCGCTCAACAGCATTGATGAGCCAAGCCGCCTGGTCGATACCATGGCCGCGCACATGGCGCTGAAAATCGAGCAGAAGCAAGACATCCTCGAAATTATCGACTTGCCGGCTCGTGTCGAGCACGTACTGGCGCTGCTGGATGGCGAGATCGACCTGCTGCAGGTTGAAAAACGCATCCGCGGTCGCGTGAAAAAACAAATGGAGCGCAGCCAGCGCGAGTACTACCTGAATGAGCAGATGAAGGCCATTCAGAAAGAACTCGGTGACAGCGAGGACGGCCACAATGAAATCGAAGAGCTGAAAAAGCGCATCGATGCTGCCGGCCTGCCAAAAGACGCGCTGACCAAGGCTACTGCTGAGCTGAACAAGCTCAAGCAGATGTCGCCAATGTCTGCCGAAGCCACCGTGGTGCGTTCCTACATCGACTGGCTGGTGCAGGTGCCGTGGAAGGCTCAGACTAAAGTGCGTCTGGACCTGGCGCGCGCTGAAGACATCCTCGACGCCGACCACTACGGCCTCGAAGAGGTCAAAGAACGCATCCTCGAATACCTCGCCGTGCAAAAGCGCGTGAAGAAAATTCGTGGTCCGGTGTTGTGCCTGGTGGGTCCTCCGGGGGTCGGTAAAACGTCCCTGGCTGAGTCCATCGCCAACGCCACCAACCGCAAATTCGTGCGCATGGCCCTCGGTGGTGTGCGTGATGAAGCTGAAATTCGTGGCCATCGCCGTACTTACATCGGTTCGATGCCAGGAAGATTGATTCAAAAGATGACAAAGGTGGGCGTGCGCAACCCGCTGTTCCTGCTCGATGAAATCGACAAAATGGGCAGCGACATGCGCGGCGATCCAGCCTCTGCATTGCTCGAAGTGCTCGACCCCGAGCAGAACCACAATTTCAACGACCATTACCTGGAGGTCGACTACGACCTGTCCGATGTAATGTTCCTGTGCACCTCCAACTCCATGAATATTCCGCCAGCGCTGCTGGACCGGATGGAGGTGATTCGTCTGCCGGGTTACACCGAAGACGAGAAGATCAACATCGCCGTCAAATACCTCGCGCCTAAACAGATTTCAGCCAACGGCTTGAAAAAAGGCGAGATCGAGTTTGAGGTCGAAGCGATTCGCGACATCGTGCGTTATTACACGCGCGAGGCGGGTGTACGGGGCCTTGAGCGCCAGATTGCGAAGATTTGCCGCAAGGCGGTCAAAGAACACGCGCTGGAAAAACGCTTCTCTGTGAAGGTTGTCGCTGACTCCCTTGAACACTTCCTGGGTGTGAAGAAATTCCGTTACGGCCTGGCCGAGCAGCAAGACCAGGTAGGGCAGGTGACCGGCCTGGCGTGGACTCAGGTGGGTGGCGAATTGCTGACCATCGAAGCCGCTGTGATTCCGGGCAAAGGCCAGTTGATCAAGACCGGTTCGCTGGGTGATGTGATGGTCGAATCCATCACTGCCGCGCAGACCGTGGTGCGCAGCCGCGCCAAGAGCCTGGGGATTCCCTTGGACTTCCACGAGAAGCACGACACCCACATCCATATGCCGGAAGGGGCGACGCCCAAAGACGGTCCTAGCGCTGGCGTAGGCATGTGCACGGCACTGGTATCGGCATTGACCGGCATACCTGTGCGAGCCGATGTGGCAATGACAGGGGAAATTACCCTGCGTGGTCAGGTATTGGCCATTGGTGGTCTGAAAGAGAAATTGCTCGCTGCACACCGCGGTGGTATCAAGACGGTGATCATTCCTGAAGAGAATGTTCGCGACTTGAAGGAAATTCCGGACAACATCAAGCAGGATCTTCAGATTAAACCGGTTAAATGGATTGACGAGGTCCTGCAAATTGCGCTGCAATACGCGCCGGAGCCCTTGCCGGATGTGGCTCCGGAGATAGTCTCGAAGGATGAAAAACGCGAGTCTGATTCCAAGGAAAGAATTAGCACGCATTAATGCGATTAAGCCGGGTGGCTTCCTTGACAGCTTTTTAGAGCCCTTGTTATAAAGCGGCTCTTAAGTGTCTGTAGGCCATTCAGCACTGGTTTTTGCTTTCACCAAAAAACTTAGAATCATACTCAATAGATATATAAGGGGACTTAGAGTGAACAAGTCGGAACTGATTGATGCTATCGCCGCATCCGCTGATATCCCGAAAGCTGCTGCTGGCCGTGCGCTGGACGCAGTAATCGAATCCGTCACTGGCGCTCTGAAGGCCGGCGACTCTGTAGTACTGGTAGGCTTCGGTACTTTCTCTGTGACCGACCGCCCAGCTCGCACTGGCCGTAACCCACAGACTGGCAAAGCACTGCAAATCGCTGCTGCCAAGAAACCAGGTTTCAAAGCCGGTAAAGCCCTGAAAGAAGCCGTTAACTAAGCTTCGCTCAAGCCTTACCTACCCGGGTCAGACGCAGGTCTGGCCTGGCAGCGGAGCGGCAGCTGACCCAAGTATCCATCGGGTCGCCAGGGCTTGGGGTGTTGGTTCAAACCCCCGTCCGCTCCGCCAGTTACGAGAAGGCGCATCCTCGGATGCGCCTTTCTTCTATCCGGACTCTACCCACGCTCCACGGTTGCCTAATTTTTGAAGATCAACCGTTTCTGGGGGACGCATGCTGCAAAATATCAGGGACAATTCACAAGGCTGGATTGCCAAGACCATTATCGGGATCATCGTCGCATTGATGGCGTTCACCGGTATCGAGGCCATTTTCCAGGCTTCGACCAACAACAAGCAGGACGTGGCCAAGGTCAACGGTGAAGAGATCACCCAAACCGAATTGAGCCAGGCCGTCGACATGCAACGTCGCCAGCTGATGCAACAGCTGGGCAAGGATTTCGATGCTTCCCTGCTGGACGAAAAACTGCTGCGCGATGCGGCTCTCAAGGGTCTGATCGATCGCAAACTGCTGCTGCAAGGTGCTGCCGATTCCAAGTTCGGCTTCTCTGAAGCGGCGCTTGACCAAGTGATCCTGCAGACGCCGGAATTCCAGGTGGACGGCCAGTTCAACGCCGAACGCTTTGACCAGGTGATCCGTCAACTGGGCTACAGCCGTCTGCAATTCCGTCAGATGCTGACCCAGGAAATGCTGATCGGCCAGGTTCGCGCAGGTCTCGCCGGCAGCGGCTTTGTCACCGACGCCGAAGTGCTGGCATTCGCCCGTCTGGAAAAACAGACCCGCGACTTCGCCACCGTCAACATCAAGGCCGACCCTACGGCGGTGAAGCTCACCGACGATGAGGTCAAGGCTTACTACGACCAGCACGCCAAAGAGTTCATGACCCCGGATCAGGTGGTTATCGACTATCTGGAATTGAAGAAGTCTTCGTTCTTCGACCAGGTCACTGTCAAGGACGATGAGCTGCAGGCTGCCTATCAGAAAGAAACCGCCAACCTCGCTGAACAGCGTCGTGCCGCGCACATCCTGATTGAAGTCAACGACAAGACAACCGACGCGCAAGCCAAGGCCAAGATCGAAGAAATCCAGGCACGCCTGGCCAAGGGTGAGAAGTTTGACGCCCTGGCCAAGGAGTTCTCCCAGGACCCAGGTTCGGCCGCCAATGGCGGTGACCTCGGCTTCGCGGGCCCTGGCGTCTACGATCCGGACTTCGAAACTGCCCTGTACGCCCTGAACAAGGACCAGGTGTCAGCGCCGGTACGCACCACCTTCGGTTGGCACCTGATCAAGCTGTTGGGCGTTGAAGCACCGCAAGTGCCGTCGTTCGCCAGCCTGAAAGACAAGCTGACGCGCGAGCTCAAAACTCAGCAGGTTGAGCAACGTTTTGTCGAGGCTACCAAGCAATTGGAAGATGCGGCATTCGAAGCCTCCGACCTGGCTCAGCCGGCGTCTGACCTGAAGCTCACCGTGCACACCTCGGCGCCGTTTGGCCGTGAAGGTGGCGAAGGTGTTGCCGCCAACCGTGCGGTGGTCACTGCTGCATTCAGCCCGGAAGTGCTGGATGAAGGTGCCAACAGCACCGCCATTGAGCTGGACCCGGAAACCATCATTGTGCTGCGGGCCAAAGAGCATCTGAAGCCTACGCAATTGCCACTGGAAAGCGTCTCTGCCGCTATCCGTGCGCAGATGACCAAGGAGCGCGCCAGCGCGGCTGCCAAGGCTCATGCTGACGAGTTGATCGCCAGCCTGCGTGATGGCAAAACTGCGCTGAACCAGCCGATCGACGGCCAGGCCTGGAAAGTCACTGAAGCGGCTACCCGTAGCCAGGAAGCGATCGACCCGGCCGTGCTGCAAGCCCTGTTCCGCATGCCCAAGCCTGCAAGCAAGGACAAGCCGACCTTCACTACCGTGACCCTGGCGGACGGTAGCCTGGTGATCGTGCGCTTGAACGGCGTCAACGAAGCCGCTGCGCCTACGGACGAAGAAAAGGCGCAATACCGCCGCTTCCTCGCTTCCCGTATTGGCCAGCAAGACTTTGCCGCTTACCGCAAGCAGTTGGAAACCAAGGCTGACATCAAGAAATTCTGATGTTGGTTTGAAGTAAAAAGCCCCCGCTCTGAAAGGACCGGGGGCTTTTTATTGGCTGCTCTTCAGACTGGCGATCACAGCCAATAGCATCAGCAGCACAACCGCCCACGCGAAGGCGCCGACGCCCCAGCCTTGAAGTAATACGCCACCGACCAACCCACCGCCGGCAATCCCAAGGTTCCATACAGTGACCAGCATCGACTGCGCTGCATCCGCCGATGCACCGGCCGCCTTGGCCAGTGCGGTTTGCAGCAACGCTGGCAGGCCGCCGAACGCCAGGCCCCATAACGCCACGGCGCCGTAGACAACCACTGGCGACTCGATCCAGAACGCCAGCGCCAGGGCGATCAAGCCAAACAGCGTACAGCTGGCCACGAGCAACACCCGCAACCATCGATCAATCAGTACGCCCGCCAGCCAGATGCTCAGCAGCGCGGCAAGGCCAAATACCAGCAGCACACGATCAATCTCGGCGGCGATTCCGGCGGGCCCCAGCAGGGGCGCCACGTAGGTATAGAGAATGTTGTGGGCCAGCACGTAGGTAAAGGTCACCCACAGCACCGGACGAATGCCTGGCAAATTCAGGACCTGGCGCAGCCCCAGACGTTTTCCCGCAGGTTCGCCTGCAAAATCCGGCAGCTGCCAGCGCGCCCAAATCAGCAGCAACAGCGTCAGCCCGGTCATGATTGCGAAACTCAAGCGCCAACCAACAGTGGTGCCCAGGAACGTGCCCGCCGGCACACCCAGAGACAAGGCCAAGGGCGCGCCAAGCATCGCCACGGCAATCGCCCGCCCTTGCAGGCGCGGCGCAACCATGCGGCTGGCATATCCCGCCAGCAGCGCCCAGAGCAGCCCGGCGAAAACCCCGGCGAAGAAGCGTGCCACCAGGGTCACCCCGTAATGGCTGGAAAACGCTGTCACGCTGTTGACCAAGGCAAAGCCTCCGATCGCAATCAGCAGCAATGGCCGTCGACGCCAGCCTCGGGTCAGCAGCGTGAGAGGAATGGCTGCGAGCAATGAGCCGAGGGCATACAGGGTGACCAACTGGCCCACCAGTGCCGGCGAGACGCCCAGGCCGTCGCTCATCTGCGGCAGGAGCCCGGCGGGCATTGCCTCGGTGAGAATGGTGATAAACCCGGCCGAAGCCAACGCCAGCAAACCACCCAGTGGCAGGGCCTGACGTTGGTTGGCGGGGGCCGAATCGGTTATTGCAGGGCTGTTGCTCATCGCACGCTATCCATGGAAAAAGGCCAGGAAGCAGGATAGGGGGCTGTGAGCTGCGGAAAAACAGGCTAAGGTTCCGAACTTATCGGACACCTACGTCCGCAATTGGTAGGTAAGCCCATGGACAGCCTGAGCAGTCTCTCGGTATTCGTGCATGTCGCGGAAACCCGCAGCTTCACCGCCGCGGGCCGCGTGCTTGGCGTGTCTTCCTCGGCGGTGGGCAAAAGCATCGCACGCACCGAGGAACGCCTGGGCGTGCGCCTGTTTCACCGCAGTACGCGCAGTATCACCTTGACCAGCGAGGGGGCGTTGTTTCTCGAGCGTTCGCGACGGATTCTCGCCGAAGTCGAGGCCGCGGAGCAGGAGCTGACCGAGGCCACCCTCACGCCGCGCGGCAAGTTGCGGATCAGCGTGCCGCAGGTGCGTGGGCTGTTGATGCCGGTGCTCAGCGATTTCATGCGTGCGTACCCGGACATCGAACTGGATGTGGATTTTTCCGACCGCATGGTGGATGTGATCGAGGAAGGCTTCGACGCGGTGATTCGTACAGGCAGGCCGGAAGATTCGCGCTTGATGGCGCGTCATCTGGGGCACTACCGTCTGGTGCTGGTGGGGACGCCAGCCTATTTCGAGCAACATGGCACCCCGCAGCAGCCCCGGGACTTGAGCGGCCACGCTTGCCTGCGCCACAAATTCTGCGCCACCGGCAAATTGGAGCCATGGCCATTGCGTCCTGTGCCAGGCGCCGCAGAACCTGTTTTGCGCACACCGTTGGTCAGCACGACCATTGAATCGCTCAACCATGTGGTGCACGAAGGCCTGGGCATCGCCTGCCTGCCGGATTACATGGTCAGGGACGCGGTGCAGCAAGGGCATTTGCAGCGGGTGCTGGATGACTTTCTCGAGCACCGCGGCAGCTTCTGGATGTTATGGCCGGCAAGTCGCCATGCTTCAGCCAAACTGCGTGTGTTTATCGACCATATGGGCGCCGGGCTTTTTCCTGCAGGCACCGTCCTGTAGGCCTGTGACGTTTTACCGACAGGAATGCGCGCGCCAGGACCCCGTTCTGTTGCACAATACCGCCCGGACTGTTTTCCTCAGGATTTTCGATGTCGACATCATTTCACTTGCGTAGCCTCGGGTTGGCGCTGGTGCTGGCGGGCGCCGCGGGCTGCTCGTCACCCAAGACCGCTATTTATGAACATGAGAATTTCGACGACTCCGGTACGTTCTCCCGTGATTACCCGGTCAGCGATGTGGCGGCCTGCGAAGCGGCGCGGCGTGCCCTGCTGAGCCAGGGCTACATCATCACCAGCAGCGATCCGAAGCTGGTCGTGGGTAACAAGAGCTTTCAGCAGACCGGCGAGACGCACCTGCAGATCAGCTTCAACGTGGTGTGTGCCGATGACGGCAAGGGCAATAACCACTCGACGATGTTTGCCAACGCCTTGCAGGATCGCTATGCGCTGAAGAAGGTCAACAATTCCGCAAGCCTCGGTGTGGGTGTGTTGGGCTCGGTATCGATGCCGATCGGTTCCACCGATGACTCGATGGTCAAGGTGGCAAGCGAGACGGTCTCGGCGCCCAAGTTCTACGACCGTTATTTCGCGCTGGTGGATGTATTCCTGCCGCAGGAAGTGAAGAAGGCCGAGCATATTCCCGAGAAGCCCAAGGCTGACCTCGGTGTGCCGGAACCCAAGGCGGCGCCGGTAGCCGAGAAGGTCGAGGCACCAAAGGAAGAACCGGCAGCGCCAGCTGCTTCGCAAACGGTGACGCCGCCTGCCGAGACGGCACCGATTGCACCCAAGGAAGAGCCAGCCCCAACTCCGGCAAGCGAGCCGGCGCCGGCGCCGACCAATCCGAACCTGCCGGCGCCGACAGAGGCGATTCCGCCGCTGCCCACGCCCGCGCAGTAACTCAGACCGCTACGGGATCCGCCTTGTCGACGTTGATCCCGTAGCGCCTGATGGCCTGAGTGATGGAGTCCCGGCCGATCACGCCGTCATCGGCCAGAGCCTTCAAGGCCGCCAGCACGATAAAGTGCCGGCCCACTTCGAAAAACTCACGCAAGTTTTCGCGGGTGTCCGATTGCCCGAACCCATCGGTGCCCAGCGCTACAAAGCGACGGCCGTGGACGAAGGGAAGAACCTGATCGGCGAATAATTTCATGTAGTCCGTGGCCACTACCACCGGCCCTGCTTGCCCGGCGAGGCATTCCTCAACGTAACTCGCACGTGGCTCGCTTTCCGGGTGCAGCAGGTTCCAGCGCTGCGCCGCGTGCCCGTCACGGCGCAGCTCGGTCAGGCTGGTGACGCTCCACACGTTGCTGTGCACGGCGAAGTCCTTTTCGAGCAAGTCGGCCGCGGCGATCACTTCGCGCAAAATCGAGCCGCTGCCCATCAATTGCACCTGCGCTTGCGGATGGCTGCTCAGTTGATACATGCCCTTGAGAATCCCGTGCTCCACGCCATCGGGCATGGCCGGGTGTGGGTAGTTCTCGTTGAGCAGGGTGATGTAGTAGTAAATGTCCTCTTGCTCGACGTACATGCGCCGCATGCCTTCGCGAATGATCACCGCCAGCTCGTAGGCAAACGTCGGGTCATACGACACGCAGCACGGGATCACCGACGACAGGATATGGCTGTGGCCGTCGTCATGCTGCAAGCCTTCGCCCATCAACGTGGTGCGCCCCGCCGTGGCCCCCAGCAGGAACCCGCGCGCCCGCGCATCGCCCGCCGCCCAGGCCAGGTCGCCGACGCGCTGGAAGCCGAACATCGAATAGAAAATGTAGAACGGCACGGTCATCAGGCCGTGGTTGCTGTAGGACGTACTGGCCGCGATCCACGAGGAAATGGCGCCGGATTCGTTCAGGCCTTCCTGCATGATCTGTCCGTCCTTGCTCTCCTTGTAGTAGCTCAGTTGCCCGGCATCCTGTGGGGTGTAAAGCTGACCCACCGCTGAATGGATGCCGATCTGACGGAACAGGCTTTCCATGCCGAAGGTGCGCGATTCATCCGGCACGATTGGCACGATCAGCTTGCCCAGGTGCGGGTCCTTGAGCAGCGTGCCAAGGATGCGCACAAAGGCCATGGTGGTGGAAATGGCGCGCTCGCCCGTGTCTTTGAGTTGGGTCGCAAATGCGCTCAGTTCGGGGATTTGCAATGACTCGATGGCACTGTGGCGCGCGGGCACATAGCCGCCCAAGGCCTGGCGACGCGCGGCGAAGTAGCGGGCTTCTTCGCTGTCGGCAGCGGGCTTGAGGTAGGGGATGTCGTCGAGCTGGTCATCCGCCACTTCCAGGCCGAAGCGGTCGCGGAAGGCTTTTACCGCCTCGGCGCCCATTTTCTTCAGTTGGTGGTTGATGTTCTGGCCTTCGCCGGCTTCACCCATGCCGAAGCCCTTGACGGTTTTGGCCAGGATCACCGTCGGTTGGCCCTGGTGGCGCACGGCGGCTGCATACGCGTTGTAGACCTTGTCCGGGTCGTGGCCACCGCGTGAGAGTTTCCAGATTTCGTCGTCGGACATGTCTGCAACCAGTGCCAGCAACTCGGGGTATTTACCGAAGAAATGCTCGCGCACATAGGCGCCGTTCTGCGATTTGTAATTCTGATAATCGCCGTCCACGCATTCCATCATGCGTTGGCGCAGCAGACCGCTCTGGTCCTTTTCCAGCAGCGCGTCCCAGCCACCGCCCCAGATCACTTTGATCACATTCCAACCGGCGGCGCGGTACAGGCTTTCGAATTCCTGAATCACTTTGGCATTGCCGCGCACCGGGCCGTCCAGGCGTTGCAGGTTGCAGTTGACCACGAAGATCAGGTTGTCGAGTTTCTCGCGGCCGGCGAGGGAGATGGCGGCGAGGGATTCCGGCTGGTCCATTTCGCCATCACCGAGGAAGGCCCAGACCTTGCGGCCCTGGTGTTGCTTGAGGTTGCGAAATTCCAGGTAACGCATGAATCGCGCCTGGTAAGCCGCAGTGATCGGCCCCAGCCCCATGGACACGGTGGGGAATTGCCAGAAGTCCGGCATCAAGCGCGGGTGCGGGTAGGACGATAAACCTTCGCCACCGGCCTCGCGGCGGAAGTTATCCAACTGCGCTTCGCTGATGCGCCCCTCCAGATACGCGCGGCCATAGATGCCAGGAGAGGAGTGGCCCTGGATGTACACCAGATCGCCATCGAACGTGTCGGTACGCCCACGGAAGAAGTGGTCAAAACCTACGTCGTACAGCACAGCAGCTGACGCATAAGTCGCGATATGCCCACCCACACCGGAATGTTTGCCCGCGCGCAAGACCATGGCCATGGCGTTCCAGCGGATAAACGCATTGGTGCGACGCTCGATGGCCAGGTTGCCGGGGTAGGGCAACTGGCGGTCGACGGGAATGGTGTTGACGTAGGGCGTGGTCACCCGCCCGTAGAAGTCACCATGGCGCGCTACGTCGAAATCCAGCAACTGATCTATCAGGTAATGGGCGCGCGGGCGGCCTTCGGTGGACAGCACCGATTCGATGGACTCCAGCCACTCACGGGTTTCCTGTGGATCGTCGTCCAGCCTTACAGCGTTATTGGGGGTCATGTGAAGCTCCAGGGTAGGCGGATTTGAAGCAGCGAGCTCCTTGTGGGAGTGGCGCCAATGTAGTTGCAATTGCAACGACATGCCTGAATCTAGCGCGGGATGAGCTACTATTGCAACCTTCTTGAAATTCCCCGGATGGTGTTGCATGTCGTCGAATGAGCCTGATGTATGGTTCCGTTTTGTCAGGGCCCACAGGACGGTCATCCGTGAAATCGAGCGTCGGCTGGCTGAGGCGGGCCTGCCGCCGTACGCCTGGTATGACGCGCTGTGGGGCCTGGAAAGCGGCCCCGAGGGCACTCGCCGTATGCACGAACTGGCCGATGTGCTGGCGATCGAGCGCTACAACCTGACGCGCCTGGTGGACCGTCTGGAAAAGGACGGCCTGGTGGTGCGTTCGCGTTCAGACGGCGACGGCCGAGCGGCGTTTGCCTCGATCACCGACGCGGGTCGGGTGTTGCGCAAAAAAATGTGGACGATCTACGAAAGCACCGTCGACGAGTTGTTCCTGTCGCAAATCGAGCCGGAGCAGCGCCAGTTGTTTGCCGATACGCTGGAGCGTACGGCGGAGTTGGCAGTGGAGGCGGGTGTGCAAACCCGTAACCGACGCAAGACCTGAGACACGGTGCAGATCCAATGTGGAAGCGGGCTTGCCCACTCCCACATTTTTTATCGCGTTTCCCATTCATTTAAGTGGATAGCGTTTCATCGCTATTTCCACCTGTTGTGCGTCGATACGCCCTTCATCCGCCAACGCCCTCAACGCACACACCACGATCCAGAAACGACTCGGCGCAGCGGCCTGCACCGAGCCTGCGCCCAAGGCCACAAAACGCGCGTCAACATACGGCGCCAACTGATCGACAATCGGCTGCGGATAACCGGTGACGGCGATGACCGGCGTGGTATCCCCGGCCAGGCTTTCACGCAAGTGACAGCTCTGCTGGGGCGCCATGGGGTGCAGCCGATTCCAGCGCGCAGCGGCCGCAGCCTCGCGGGCCAGTCGCGTGTAGCTGGGGCAGCTCCACAGCTGCGCCGTGATGCTCCAGTCCTGTTCAAGCAACTGTGCAGCATAAGCGACTTCCACCAGCGCCCGACCTGCACCGAGCAATCGCACATCCCCTTGGCGACGTCGGATCGGGTACATGCCCTTGAGCGCATCCTCACGGTCTTGCGCATCCAACGTCACGGCGGTCTCTTGATCATGCAGCGCCAGGTAATAAAAGCCCGGCTTGCCGTCCACATACAGCGCGCGTAACCCCGCCAGCACAATCGCGCGGGCTTCCTCACCCGAGGCCGGATCATACGGTGTGCAACGCGGGTGATTTGCCAGCCACAGCGGCAGGGAGGGTTGCGCGCCCTTGGGCCAGGGCGAAGGCTGGTTCTCGATGTCGTTGCACAGGATGCCGCGCTGCGCGGTCTCACCCGACAACGCACACAGCTGCGCCGACGACGCCGCGCTGTGCAGGTACAGCAGTGGTTTTTCGCCGGTATTACGCGCAAACCAGCTGGGCCAGCTACCCACACGCCGGCTGCGTGACTGGCCGCGAATCACCCAGGCGTGCCGGCTGAATTCCAGGGTATTGGCCATGGTCATCACCGTGTACAGCGGCGAACTGCGCGATGGTTCGGCGGCGTTCAGTGCGTCAATACACAGCTGCGCGGCGTTAGCGGTAGAGGCGGGCATGGGTTGAAGCTCCGGGCAACAGAGGTTCGTACCCTAATGGAAAACTGGTTGCATTTGCAATGATTGCAATCGCACGTCAAATGTCGAGCGCTAAATCATCCCGGCGCTGCTACGTTTAATCAGGATGTGCAGGAACGTCATGGCGCAGACATTTTTTCGTCATCACGGCACTTTAGGCTGGCTGTGCGGGTCATTTATTGGCAGCCGCTTTAAACCCACAAGGAGTCCACCATGGACGATTACCAAGAAGAACTGCTGGAGTACCACGCGTTTGAATTGGATCCGCTGGATCCGGTCGATGACGCCACCGAGCTGTAATACCGACTTCAGGCGGAATGCCGCTGACTGCGGCGAAATTCCCCTGGAGTCTGGTTGTTCCATCGCCTGAACGCTCGTTGAAAGGCTTGGGCTGAAGCAAAACCGAGCAAGTAGGCGATTTCGCCGAACGCCAATTCCGTGTCACGAATGTAGGTCATGGCCAGATCGCGACGGGTGTCGTTGAGAATCGCGCGAAACTGCGTGCCTTCTTCGGCCAGTTTGCGGCGCAGGGTCCAGGTGGGCAGCTTCAAGCGTGCCGCCACTTCTTCCAGGTCGGGTTCCCGGCCGCCATTGAGCATCGGCCCCAGCAAACGGGTAATGCGCTCGCGCAGGCTGCGGGTGCGCGTCAACTGCTCCAGCTCTGTTTCACACAACTTCAACAACAGCTGCCAGGTACTCGGGCAATGCTGCGGGTTGCGCATCGCCAGGGTTTGCTGGCTCAGGCGCAGTTGATTGGCGTCGGCGCCAAATTGCACCGGGCCGTCGCCCAGCACGGCGTACTGGTCACAATACGGGGGCGCTTCAAATTCGATGTCGATGCGCTGCGCCTGCACCGGTTGTTGGGCCAGGCTGGACAATTGCTGCAGCCAGCCGGCGATGATCGAATCCACCACAAAGCGGTTGTAGGCGTTGTAGGGGCTGATGGAATAGAACCGCAGCCACGCCCCTTCGGCATCTTCGTGAAAACTCGACTGCCCGCGATAGTTGGAGCCGTACAGCGCCTCGAACCGCGTCAATGTGCGCGCGGCTTCACGCACGTTGGGCGCTTGCGCGGCGGTGACGCCTGCCAGGCCCGCCTGACTCAGGCGGCTGAGCTGGCCCATGCGCAAGCCCAGGCCCGGGTCGCCGGTCAGTTGGATGGCCGCATGGCCCAGGCGCATGTAACGCGGGATCGACAGACGCGCACCGGCTTCGGCGAGGCGCGCGGCGTCCAGGCCGTATTGCAGCAGCAGCGGTTGCGGGTCCAGGCCGTGGCTTTGAATGGCGTCCGCCAGGGTGTGCACGAAGCCCACCGACAGATCCCCGAGGCGCACCGGCTTCAAGGCGCTACAACCAGATATTCAGCAGGCGTGCGCCACGGGCGCCGCTGTCGGCGTTGACTCGCCCGTTGCTGCTGAGAAAGCTGTGCCCGGCAGTGCCCAAGTCCCAGAACTGTCCACGCAAGAACACGCTCATGCCGGCGCTTGCCTGGCTGATCGGCTGTTGGCTGATCAGAGTCAGACGGTGCCAGGCTTCGCCTTCGCTGAGTTCCTCGGGCTTGAGGCTGATTTCGGGTGGCGTCGACACGCTTTTGAACCCGCGCCATGGGCGATCCCATGTGTCGCGGCCAGTCACAAATGCCGGCACGGCGACCAACTGCGCGCCTTGCTCGTTGAGTTTGCGGTAGTTGTCCGGGTACCAGCTGTCGCTGCCGATCAGGATGCCCAGGCGCCCGGCCGGGGTGTCGACCACGTTGACGATATTTTCATCGCCCGGTTGGATGAAACCGCGCTCATCGTAGATGGGGTAGAACTGGCGCTGTGGCTGACCCACTGGCAAACCGTCGGCACTGAACACCAGGCTGGCGTTGTACAGCGGACCATGGCCGACATGCAGTTGGCCTTGTTCGACACTCGGGTTGGGCAGGGTGATGGAGCCGGCCACCAGCGTGACACCAAACTCTTTGGCCAGGCCGCCGAACAACACTTGATAGTCGCGCGCCATGGCGGAGGCTTTCATACGCAGGTAGGCGTCATCCATGCGGTTATCGCCGGTGGCGCTGATCCATGCGCGCGCAAACTGCAGAGGGTTGCTGGCCGACAGCCAGTTCATCGCGTCTTTTAAATGGACCGCCTGGTACAACTCGTTTTTTTCGCCGCTGAGCATCAGCCAGGTGCCGATATGTTCGGGCAGGACCACGATGGTCTTTTGATTGATCAGCCCCTGATCACGGGCCTTTTGCAGGTACGCCGCGAGCTTCAGGTGCAGGCGTTCCAGGCTCTGGTAGTCGGCGGGGAACAACTCCGGCTGAATGCCCAGCAAGTTGCCACGATCGGCAGGCTCGCCTTCATTGACGGCCAGGGAAATGCGCAGGTCCGACAGGTAATGCGCCACAGGGCGCTCCTGGGTCCAGACCAGATACGCGGCGACGGCGGCAACCAGGGCCATGACGAGGGTGAACGCTAGAAGTTTACGCATGGGGCAACAGACAACAGACCGTGTGCAGGGTTCGCCGACTAGGGTAGGGCTCAGGCACCTGCTTGCCAAGGGGCGCTGTGCATTTGGATCAATAACTTGTCAGTTTCAGTCATTGAGCGGCAGTCCATCGCCTCTTAGTCTGTGGGACATAAACCGATGCCAGGCCATTCGAGCCTGCCACGTCCCGTGATGATCCGTTGTGGAGCTGTACCATGACCGCTGCTGCCTACCCGCACCTGCTGGCCCCGTTGGACCTGGGTTTTACCACCTTGCGCAATCGCACCCTGATGGGCTCGATGCACACAGGCCTTGAAGAAAAACCAGGTGGTTTCGAGCGCATGGCCGCCTACTTTGCCGAGCGCGCCCGTGGCGGTGTCGGCCTGATGGTCACCGGCGGGATTGGCCCGAACGACGAGGGCGGCGTGTATGCCGGGGCGGCCAAGCTGACCACTGACGAGGAAGCCCAGAAGCACAAAATCGTGACCCAGGCCGTGCACGAAGCGGGCGGCAAGATCTGCATGCAGATCCTCCACGCCGGGCGGTATGCCTACAGCCCCAAGCAAGTCGCACCGAGCGCGATCCAGGCGCCGATCAACCCGTTCAAGCCCAAGGAACTGGACGAAGAAGGCATCGAAAAGCAGATCCAGGATTTCGTCACCTGCTCGCTGCTGGCCCAGGTCGCCGAATACGACGGTGTGGAAATCATGGGGTCCGAAGGCTACTTCATTAACCAGTTCCTGGCCGCCCACACCAACCACCGCACCGACCGTTGGGGTGGCAGCTACGAAAACCGCATGCGCCTGGCGGTGGACATCGTTCGCCGCGTGCGTGAAGCCGTGGGCCCGAACTTCATTATTATCTTCCGCCTGTCGATGCTCGACCTGGTCGAAGGCGGCAGCAGCTGGGAAGAAATCGTGCAGTTGGCCAAGGCCATCGAGCAGGCGGGTGCGACCCTTATCAACACCGGTATCGGCTGGCACGAAGCGCGCATCCCGACCATCGCCACCAAAGTGCCGCGTGGCGCGTTCAGCAAAGTCACCGCCAAGCTGCGCGGTGCGGTGCAGATTCCGCTGATCACCACCAACCGCATCAATACGCCGGACATTGCCGAGCAGATCCTCGCCGAAGGTGATGCCGACATGGTCTCGATGGCGCGGCCATTCCTGGCCGACCCGGAGTTCGTCAACAAGGCGGCTGCCGGCCGCGCCGATGAAATCAACACCTGCATCGGCTGCAACCAGGCCTGCCTGGACCACACCTTTGGCGGCAAGCTGACCACCTGCCTGGTCAACCCGCGCGCTTGCTACGAAACCGAGCTGAACTACCTGCCGGTCAAGCAGATCAAGAAAATCGCCGTGGTCGGCGCCGGTCCTGCGGGCCTGGCAGCGGCTACCGTGGCGGCGGAGCGCGGCCATCAAGTGACCTTGTTCGATTCCGCCAGCGAAATCGGCGGCCAGTTCAATATCGCCAAGCGCGTGCCGGGCAAAGAGGAGTTCTTTGAAACCCTGCGCTACTTCAAGCGCAAATTGCAGACCACCCACGTCGAGGTGTGCCTCAACACCCGTGTGGATGTCGCGCAACTGGCGGCGGGCGGGTATGACGAGATTATCCTCGCCACCGGCATTGCGCCGCGCACCCCGGCCATCCCGGGTATCGACAACGCCAAGGTGCTGAGTTACCTGGACGTGATTCTTGAGCGCAAGCCGGTGGGCAAGCGCGTGGCGGTGATCGGCGCTGGCGGGATCGGCTTTGACGTCTCTGAATTTCTGGTGCACGCCGGCGTGTCCACCAGCCTGGACCGCGAAGCGTTCTGGAAAGAGTGGGGCATCGACACGCAACTGCAAGCCCGTGGCGGCGTGGCCGGTATCAAGCCGGCGCCGCATGCGCCGGCGCGTGAAGTGTTCCTGCTGCAACGCAAAACCTCCAAGGTCGGCGACGGCCTGGGCAAGACCACCGGCTGGATCCATCGCACAGGCCTGAAGAACAAACAGGTGCAGATGCTCAACAGCGTCGAATACCTGAGCATCGATGACCAGGGTCTGCATATCCGCATCGGCGCCGAAGGCGAGCCGCAGCTGCTGGCGGTGGACAACATCGTCATCTGCGCAGGGCAAGACCCGCTGCGCGAGCTGCAGGACGGCCTGGTCGCCGCAGGCCAGAACGTGCACCTGATCGGCGGCGCCGACGTGGCGGCCGAGCTGGATGCCAAGCGCGCCATCAACCAGGGCTCGCGCCTCGCTGCCGAGCTGTAAGACGAAAAAAGGGGCGGTGTTAGACTACCGCCCCTTTTTCTATTCACATGCCTCCCTATGGGCCCTTTCGACTGGCTTCCCCACGCGCCCCTTGAACTGTTGCAGCTGGATTGGCTGAACGGCGTCGAGGTGGCCGTGCTGCGCCTGGACCGCATCGACCCGCTGATCAGCGGCAACAAATGGTTCAAGCTCACCCAGCACCTGGCCGATGCCCAGGCGGCCGGAGCCCGCGGAGTCATCAGCCTCGGCGGCGCGCACTCCAACCACCTGCACGCGCTGGCGGCGGCCGGCAAACGCTTCGGTTTCCCGACCGTAGGCCTGTTGCGCGGCCATCCGCAAGACACACCCACTGTGCTCGACCTGAAAGCCTTCGGCATGCAGCTGCATTGGCTCGGTTACGGCGGCTATCGCGCGCGGCACGCGGCGGATTTCTGGTTGCCGTGGCACGCACAATACCCGCAACTTTACCCAGTGCCGGAAGGCGGCGGTGGAATCGCCGGTGCCTTGGGCTGCGCGGTATTGGTCGATCAAGTGCGCGCGCAATTGAACACCCTGGGCTGGGCCGACTACGACGCGTGGTGGTTGGCGTCGGGCACCGGTACAACGCTGGCCGGGTTGACGTTGGCCGAGGCGGGCGCGCGCACGGTCTATGGCGCAATGGCGGTGCCGGACGACCACGGCGTCGCTCAAAACGTGCAGGCTATCGTGCAGCAAGGGTATGAATTAGTGGACGCAAGCCGAGGCGGTTTCGCCAAGGTCGATCCGTTATTGCTTGAATTCATGCACGCCACGGAACAGGCCAGTGGTGTGCCGCTGGAGCCGCTTTACACCGCCAAGGCCTTGTTGGCGCTCAAGCAGCAGATCGAGGCCGGGCGTTTTCCTCCCGGCACTCGTCTGATCTTCGTGCATACCGGCGGCCTGCAAGGTCGCCGTGGGTTTGCGTAGAGGCTTAGCCGCCGGTTTTGACTCGACCGGGCATCATCCGCAGCGCCGTGTTGTCGCGCAGGATGTAGTGGTGAATGATCCCCGCCAATGCATGCAGCCCGATCAGCCAATAGCCGACCTTGCCGAACAGCACATGCCAGTGCTCAATCTCTTTGGCCAGAGCCTTGTTTTCAGCGATCAACGGCGGCAGTTCAATGCCATAGAACATCACCGAATGCCCCTCGGCACTGACGATCAGCCAGCCGGCGATCGGCATGCCGATCATCAACGCATACAGCGCAACGTGCATCAGCGTGGCCAACAGGCTTTGCCATTGCGGGGGGGCCGGCACGATTTTCGGCGCAACGCCCAGGCTGCGCGCGAACAGGCGTAGCCACACCAGCACGAACACGGTGAGGCCAAACATGAAGTGCATTTCGACGATCAACGTACGCGCGCCACTGCCTTTGGGAAACTGGCCGCGTAACTCTATGCAGGCGTAAACCACCGCCAGTAGCACCACCATCAACCAGTGCAGCGCAATCGATATGGTGCTGTAGCGTGTATCGGAGTTTTTCCACGGCATCGCTGTGTTCCTCACTCATCAGGGCAAACCTCCGTTCTTGGTGACGGAGTCCTTTAACTGTATGCCGGTTTTGAGCGCTTTGCCTGGCGTAAATGCCGTTGTTTTGACCTCAATCAGTGGCTTTGCGGCATTTCACCGCGTGCCAGGCGCTGATTGATATCGGTGATCACTGCAGGCAGGTCGTTGATAGTGTCGATCAGGTAGTGCGGGCGCGCGCCTTCGAAGAGTTTCACGATGCGTTTGCGCTCGCTGTTCAGGGTGGCGGCGTCCAGGTTACGAAATTGCTCGTAAGTCAGGCCCAGCGCATTGCCCGAGCAGGTGAGAGCGACGGTCCACATGCCCGCGCGACGGCCTTCGAGAATGCCCGGCACGGTGTCGTCTACCTTCACGCAAGCCGCCACATCATCGATGCCCAGCGCGATCACGTTGGCCAGTGCCTGGGCCGGCCATGGGCGGCCGTTGGGGACTTCGTCGGTGGCGACCACGTGATCGGCGAAGTAGCCATTGGTGGCGGCCAGGGCGACGACCTTGTCCATGACTTGCTTGGGGTAGCCGGAGCAGGAACCGATCTTGATGCCTTGCACACGCAGCCGCGCAATGGTGTCGAGGGCGCCGGGAATCAGCGCCGAGTGTTCGGCGATTTTCTCGATCTGCAACGGCATGAAGCGCTGGTAGATGGCGGTCACGTCATCATCCGTCGGCGTACGGCCGAACGCCTTGCGGTAACGCTCGGCCACCTGCGGCTGGTCGCAAAGGGTGCGGATGTGGTCCCACTTGCCCATGCCCATCGGGCCACGGGCCTCTTCGATGGAGACTTGCACGTCGAATTCGGCGAAGGCTTCGACAAAGATTTGCGTGGGGGCGAACGAGCCGAAATCGACCACGGTGCCGGCCCAGTCGAGGATAACGGCCTGGAGGGTGTTGGGGTTTTGATAGTTCATGGTTCAAATCCTGTGGGTAAGGGGGCAATCAGACGTCCAGCACTTCCATTTCTTGCAGCACCTGCGCGATCGCCTTGACCGCGGCGCGCATGCCGGCCGCATCGACGTGGCCGATACAGCCCACGCGGAAGGTTTCCACTTGGGTCAGTTTGCCGGGGTAAAGGATGAAACCCTTGGCCTTGACCCGCTCGTAGAAGTCCTTGAACTGGTAACGCGGGTCTTTTGGCGCATGAAAGGTGACGATGATCGGCGCCTGGATCGCTGCCGGCAGAAAGCTGCGCAGGCCCACTTCGGCCATGCCATCCAGCAATGCCTGACAGTTGCGTGCGTAGCGTTGGTGACGCGCAGGCAGGCCGCCCTCTTCGTGGTATTGCCGCAGCGCTTCGTGCAGGGCGGCGACCACGTGCGTTGGCGGGGTGAAGCGCCATTGCCCGGTCTTGGCCATGTAGCGGTGCTGGTCGAACAGGTCCATCGCCAGGGAGTGGCAGTTGCCTTGGGCGGCGGCCAGCGACTGTTTGTTGGCAAACACAAAACCCATGCCCGGCACGCCTTCCAGGCATTTGCCCGAGGCGGCGATCAGTGCGTCGAACCGCACTTCGCGAGCGTCAATTGGCAGCGCACCGAAGGAACTCATGGCGTCGATGATCAAGCGCTTGCCGTGGCTTTTCACCACCTCGGCGATCTGCGGCAGCGGGTTGAGAATGCCGGTGCTGGTTTCGCAGTGGATCAGCGCCACGTGGGTAATGGCCGGGTCGGCGAGCAGCAGACGGTCCACATCGGCCGCAGTGGTCGGTTCATCCTCGGCGGTTTCAAAGGTGCTGAAATCGCGGCCGAGCACTTCGCAGATCCTGGCCAGGCGCTTGCCGTAGGCGCCGTTGATCAACACCAGCACCTTGCCATTGCGCGGCACCAGAGTGCCGATGGCGGCTTCGACGGCAAAGGTGCCGCTGCCTTGCAGGGGCACGCAGTGGTGGCTGTCGGCAGCGTTGAGAATCGCCAGCAACTGCTCGCACACGCTGGCGGTGAGTTGGTTGAATCGCTGGTCCCATGAACCCCAATCCACCAGCATGGCCTGACGCGTACGCACGGACGTGGTCAGCGGGCCGGGTGTGAGCAGAATGGGCGCGGCGGTGGTCATCTCAAGTCCTCGCAAGTCTCGGGGGTTGAATCTACGGCGCCTAAATTGCAGTTTGGCTTGTTATCAATCAAATTGTTTGTTGTTATGCGAGCTATCAGTGAGGCCGATAGCTATGAACTTGTTCCAACTGCGTGCATTCGATGCCGTAGCTCGCGAGGGCAGTTTCACCCGAGCGGCGGCGCGGCTGTTCATCAGCCAGCCGGCGGTGACCGGGCACATCAAGGCTTTGGAGGAGCACTATCAGATCCCGTTGTTACGGCGTACGGCGCGGCGGGTGGAGTTGACCGAGGAGGGCACGCGCCTGGCGGCGATCACCCGCGCGATCTTCGGCCTGGTGGACGAGGCCCAGACCCTGCTGGAAGCCAACCGGCAGTTGCTCACCGGGCGGCTGGAGGTGGCGGCCGACGGCCCGCATCTGGTGATGCCGATGATCGCCAGGTTACGTGCGCGCTACCCGGGCATCACCGTGAACCTGCGCCTGGGCAATGCTCAGGAAACCCTGGCGGCGCTGTTGTCCGAGCATGCGGATGTGGCGGTGCTCACCGAGGTGGAACCGCGCAATGGCCTGCACCTGCAAGCCCTGAACGAATCGCGCATCTGCGCCTTGGTGCCGGCAGGGCATCCGTGGCTGGCCGACCCGGCGGGCATTCGCCTGGAGCAATTGCACGAAGTGATCATGGTGCTTCGCGAGCCCGGCTCGATTACCCGGCGCACCTTCGACAGCGCGTGCGCCAGCGCCGCTGTGCAGCCCAAAGTCTTGCTCGAACTGGACAGCCGTGAGGCGGTGACCGAAGCCGTCGCCGCTGAACTGGGCGTGGGGGTGGTGTCGTCAATGGAGGTCAGCCGCGATCCGCGCGTGCATGCCATTCCCTTGCAGGGCGACGGGCTGGTCAACCGGCACATGCTCGGTTGCATGCAGCGACGCCGCTCACTGCGCCTGATCCAGGCGTTTTTCGAGTTGGCGTCTTGACGGTTTTTTGCTGGAACGATTTTTTTTTGCCCTATAAACTCTGCCCCCAAAGCGCCGGCCAGTAGACGTCTCGGCGCGATGGACAGAAGAGAGTGAGTCATGGGCGCACAGTGGAAAGTCAAACATAAAGAAGCGGCATCCAATGCCAAGGGCAAGATCTTCGGCAAGCTGGTGAAGGAAATCACCATCGCCGCCCGCAACGGTGCCGACACCGCGACCAACGCCCACCTGCGTCTGGTGGTTGAGCAAGCCAAAAAGGCTTCGATGCCCAAGGAAACCCTGGAGCGTGCGATCAAGAAAGGCGCCGGCCTGCTGGGTGAAACCGTGCAATACCACCGCGTGACCTACGAAGGGTTCGCCCCGCACCAGGTGCCGCTGATCGTCGAGTGCGTGACCGATAACATCAACCGCACCGTGGCGGAAATCCGCGTGGCGTTCCGCAAAGGTCAGTTGGGTGCTTCGGGCTCTGTGGCCTGGGACTTCAACCATGTCGGCCTGATCGAAGCGTCGCCGGACACGCCGGACGCTGATCCGGAAATGGCGGCTATCGAAGCCGGCGCCCAGGATTTTGAAGACGGCGAAGAAGAGGGCACGACCCTGTTCATCACCGAAACCACCGACCTGGATGCCGTGCAGAAAGCCCTGCCAGAGCAGGGTTTCACGGTGTTGTCGGCCAAGCTGGGCTACATCTCAAAGAACCCGGTGAGTGGTTTGACCGATGAGCAGATGGCCGAAGTCGAAGCCTTCCTGGAAGGCCTGGACAACCATGACGACGTGCAGGATATGTTCGTCGGCCTGGCTGGCTGATTTATCGCTGAATAGAACGCGGTAAAAAATGTGGGAGCGGGCTTGCTCGCGAATGCGTAGTGTCAGTTACTGATTGGGTGACTGACACACTGCATTCGCGAGCAAGCCCGCTCCCACATTTGATCAGTGGCGTGACAGAGATTGCAGCAAGGTCTCGATCTCTTCAAAGCTCGGCCGCGCCAACACATCAGGCTGGCAGCAGCTGTTCTGCAGCGCGACCAACGCCTCGTTGTTGAACGGCGTGTCAACCCGCTCCAGCAACTCCCCCAGCAACACCCCAAACGCGCGCACTTCAATACGCTGCAACGCCTGGGTTTCCAAGGTGCCCACCGTGGCATGGAACGACGCCGCGCCAAAATCCCCGAGCAAGCAATCACCTTCGGCATTCCACAGAATGTTGTGGCCATACAGGTCGCCATGGGTAATGCCGTGGCGGTGCAAATGGGCCGCCACCGACGCTATGCCGCGCGCCATGCGCAAGGCCACTTCGGGGCTGAAGCGCGTGTCGGGCGCGTAGATATCGCGCGTGCAGGACGCCAGGCTCGGCAGCGCAGCAAGGTTGCGATAGCTCGGGTCGATCAGGTCCATCACCAGCGCGGCCTGGTCATCGGGATGGCCCACCACGCGGCCTTCCACCTTGATCAGGTTGGGGTGCAGCCCGGCGGCGATGCAGGCCTGCATTTCGTGCAGCGGAGAGCCGTCGCTGGTGATCGTGCCTTTGTACAGTTTGACTGCAACAGACAACCCCCGCGGTCGCCACGCCGCCTTGCGAATGATCCCAGAGGCGCCTTCGCCCAGTACTTCGCCCAGTTCCAGTTCCGACCACGGGATGTTCGGAGTCGCGTCATCGCCCGCCACAGCCACGGCCATTTCCACCGGGTTACCGGCATAGGCCAGCCAGGTCAGGCTCGGCAGCGTCAGCAGCCACTGCGGCAGTTGAGTCAGGCGGTTGGCGGCGATGCGGATCAGTTCCAGGTTGTGGCAGTTGGCCAGGCTTTGCGGCAGGTGCGCCAGTTGGTTGCCGGCCAGCATCAGTTTCTGCAGCAACGGCCGCTCGCCCAATTCGCTGGGCAATTGGCTGATGCAGTTATCGGTGAGGATCAGCCAGCGCAACTGCGGCGGCAGGGCGGCGGCGGGCACGTGGCTGATCCGGTTGGCCTTAAAGCCGATCATGCTCAGCTGTGCGCACTGGCCCAGGCACGTCGGCAGCTCGGTGAAGGCGTTGTCCGAGCAGAACAGCACGCGCAGGTGCGACAAGCGATGCAGGTCGTCGGGCAGGCTGCTCAGGGCGTTGCCCGTGAGGTTGAGGATTTCCAGGGAGTCGGCCAGTTCGAAGATTTCCCGCGGGAATTCGGTCAGCCCGCAAGACAGGTCCAGGCGCGTGATGCCAGCCAGTTGGCCGGCCTTGAGTTGGGCGAGGGTATTCATGAACGGCGCAGTCACTCGGCAAGAGGGCGTAAAAAGGCGTTCATGATACCGGGTGAGGCGCCGGTTGCGGGCAGACGGTTTGCAATTGGTTCAGGCGGCTCGCGGTGCGAGCGAGGTCGATGGCCTGCCCTTCAAGGGCATGCGCCAAGGGGTGTTGGCCGATCAGCGTCAGGCGTTTGTCCTGGTCGTACAGCACGTCCACCAGGTTGATAAACCGCTGTTGCACGGCAATCGGGCAGTCTGCCAACTGGGGCAGCCCGTCGACAATCCAGTGGTCGAAGTCCTCGCACAGCAGTAAGTAATCCATCACGGCCGTGAGTTGTTCGCACAGGTCGTTGAAGGTGAACGCGATGGTTGGCGCCTGATGGTGGCGACATATCAGCTGGCGGTTGCCGACGGTCAGGCGTTGCGCGGGGCAATCGGTGGCGGGCAGCCCGAGCATTTCACGCTGGGCGGGCGTGCCCGGCCAAACATACTGGCCGGCGCTGAAGTGCTGCTCGGCATGCGCTTGGGGCAAGCTGCGAAAATCCTGGGGTGAGCTGACCTCCAGCACGTCCATCCGCGCGGCAATCAGGTCGATCACCGGTTTGAAGCGTTCGTGGTACAGCGGGTTGGGCAGCAGCCCCTCGGGTGCATAGTTTGAGGTCACCAGCACCAGCACGCCGCGCTCGAACAAGGCCGTGAACAACCGGCTGATAAGCATGGCATCGCCGATATCGTGAACATGGAATTCGTCGAAACACAGCACCCGGCATCCCGCCAGCAACTCATCGAGGGTCACGCCCAGGGCGTCGTCGTGCTCACGGTGCGCAAACATGCCCCGATGCAGGCGGGCAAAAAACGCATGGAAGTGCACGCGCTGCTTGTCGGCAATCGGCAGCGCCTGGAAGAACCCATCAAGCAGCCAGCTCTTGCCGCGCCCCACCGGGCCGTGCAGGTACAGGCTGCGCGTTGCACGGTTGGCGAGCAGGTGCTGGGTCTCGCGGGCGAGGGCGGCAATCGCCCGGTTTTGGCCTGCGCTCAGGGTATAGCCCTGTTGCCTGGCTTTGTTCTCAAAGAACGCCGGGATAGGCGAGGGGGCCAGGACGGCGGTTTTTTTGCCCAGCAAACGCTGAATCAGGGGAAGCACAGCCAATGCAAGTCACTCTGTCGTGCGGTGGTCGCTCACTTTAGGGCGCCCGAAGCGATTTGACCATTAGAGAAGCGCGCCGCCAGCTATCTCGAAAAAGCATGGCATGGGGGCAATCCTGGGCAAACTGGCGGTTTCTCCTTAAATGGCTAACCTCATACACAGTTGTCACCCCTGTATAAGGAATTGGGGCTGTGAAGGGACGAGCAGTATTGGCAGTGATGGGCGCCATACTCTGTAACACGGTTTACGCTGCGCAACTTCAGGTAGAAGTGCGCATCGACGTGCAACGGGGCTGCCAGCTGGTGGGCATCACCCGCGATGCGGGTATCGAGCAGCTGGGCGTGTTGGACTTTGGCAGCGGCCCGCGTCTGGATGACCCGGCCGGCCCGTTGAGTGCGGCCTTGATCAGCCAGCGCCAGCCGCGCCTGGAATGCAACCCGGACACACCCTATCAAATGCGCGTTGACGGCGGCCTGCATGGCGGCGTCGGCGAAGTGCGCTACCTCAGCGCCGCGACCCCCTCGAGCAAACCTATTCCCTATCGCCTTTACGCCGACGCCGCGCGACGTATTGCCTTGCCCGTGAACGAACCGCTCAGTGGCCGCGTGCCGGACTCGGGCAGCGTCGACTTGCCCTTATATGGCCGCATCGAACCGCTCAAGGACATCCCCGCCGTCGGCCGCTACACCGACCTGCTCAAGGTCACGGTCACATGGTAAGCCGGGGCTGGGCCCTCGTGGCCATGGGCGGCCTGTTGCTGCTGGCGGAGGACGCCCAGGCGGCCGTGGCCGGGCAGATTCATGCGCGGCTGGTGATAACCGCCAGTTGTGAGGTGAGCAAGGGCGCCGCAAGCTCGCCCGTGAGCGCGCCCGTGAGCCCTGTGGGCGGCACGGCAATGCTCGATTTTGGCAGCCAGGGCCCGACCTGGATCAACCCACTGGGCGCAGCCGTTTCCGATGGCGACAAGGCGCCGCTGTCGGTGTCCTGCAACCCGTCGGTGGTCAGCAGTTTCACCGTGACTATCGACGGCGGCGCGCATGGCGATGGCACCACGCGACGCTTGAGCAACGGGCGTCAGACCATTCCGTATCGGCTGTCGGCTGATCCGCTGGGCCACAGCACTTACAGCGTTGGCCAACAACGCAATTTCGTCGTGACCAAGGGCACGCAAGTACCGATCCCGGTATTCGGCTCGGTGGTGGCGAATACCAGGGCCCTACCGGCCGGCATCTACACAGACACCCTGACGGTGACTCTGGATTGGTAAATCATGAGGATGAACATCATGCATGCACTTGTATCGAAAGCAGTTTTTCCATTGATGGCGCTGGTGTGGGTGTCGGGTACGCAGGCGGCCACGGTCGCCGGCACCGTCACCGCAACGCTGGTGCTGACCAGCAGCTGCCAGGTCAATGGCGCGGCAGCCACTGGCGGGATGAGCTTCGGTAACTTGAACTTCGGTACGGCCAACAGCCTGTTCACTGAAGCCGACGGCCAGGTGTTGGGCGGCGGCGGTGGCGCGTTGTCGATCCTGTGTTCGGCGGGCACTTCACCGACGCTGACCGTGTCTGCCGGCGCCAACGACGGCAAGTCCGTGGGCGGTGGGCGCGCGCTGTACGACGGTGTGGCCAATTACGTGCCGTATGACCTGTTCACCGACAGTGGTCACTCCAATTTGCTCGCCATCGGTGGGGTGATCAACCTGGCACCCAGCACGGGCGTGGCCCAGGCCGTGAATATTTACGGTAAGGCCAACGGCAAGGCCGGGCTGCCGGCCGGGACTTACACCGACACGGTCAACGTGACGCTGACGTTCTAAGCGCCATGAGCCGGGCAGGGTGGGCGGCGTGTGTGGTGTGCATCGGCTGGGGCATGCCGGTGTCGCTGCTGGCGGTGACCAGTCAGTCCTTCCAGGTCAGCGCGACCATCACCCCTGGATGCCTGGTGGTGGGTGGCGGCACGAACTACGGCAGCCTGGCCTTCGGCACTTATTCGGCCCTGGCGACCAGCACCGCGTCTGTCGCACTCACGGCGGGCGTGACCCTGCAATGTACGCCGGGCGTCGCGTTGAGCATGAGTGTCGATGGCGGTTTGCACAACAACAGCGGTCGGCGGATGCAGCTCAATAGCGGCACTGCCCAAGTGGCTTATCAACTGTTTCGGGACGCGGCGTTCAGCCAGAGCCTGGGCATCAGCCAAAGCGTGAGCGTGGCCTACAGCAACGCAGCCAGCATCACCTTGCCGATTTATGGGCGAGTGCAGTTACCGGGTAATACGCCTGGGGGGACGTACAGCGACACGTTGCAGGTGCAGCTGTCGTGGTAAGGCGATTGGCAATGAGGAGTAAGACTTATGGATGCAGCTTCCCGGCACTTTTGGGCAGCAGGTTTGAGCGCGTTGTTGGCGTTGACGGCAGGGCAGGCGCAGGCGGCAAGCTCCGTGCTGATCTGGCCGATTGACCCGGTGCTGGAGGCCGACCAACAGGCCAGCGCCCTGTGGCTGGAAAATCGCGGCACGGAGACCGCCAACCTGCAAATCCGCGTGTTTGCCTGGACCCAGAGCGGTTTTGATGAGCAGTACCAGAACCAGCGCGACGTGATCGGCAGCCCGCCGGTGGCGAAAATCGAGCCGGGGCAGAAACAGCTGGTGCGCCTGACCCGGACCAAAGAGGTGCCGCCGGGCCGGGAACTGGCCTACCGGATCATCATCGATGAAATCCCCCCGGCCACGCCGCCTGCGGCCCCGGCTGATGGCAAGACGGCCGCCGCGATTCGCTTCCAGATGCGCTATTCGGTGCCGCTGTTCGCCTATGGCCCGGGCCTTTGGAGCAAGGTCGACGGTACACGCGAGCGCGACCCCAAAAGCGCCGGCAAGCCGGACCTGAGCTGGAAAAAGGTCACAGTGGGCGGGCGCAACTACGTCGAAATGCGCAACCAGGGCGCCGTGCACGCGCGCTTGACCGACGCCACGTTCAAACAGGGCGGCCAGCCGCGGCCGCTGGTGGAAGGCCTGATGGGCTATGTGCTGCCGGGCGCAACCATGCGCTGGCCGGTGCCGGAGGGGCTGCCGGCTGATCAGCCGCTGCAGGTGCGAGTCAATGGTGCGACGCAATTGGAGAACCTTGCACCCGGGCGATAAATCAGTGCGGTAGGGCATGGAGCAGCCCTTGGTGTTAACGGATGGAGATGTCCATTGATGGACGCAAAGCCTTGGTGAGCCATGAACGGGCGAGAGGTTTATGGCGATCGGTGTGGGTGGTGAGTGGCCTGTCTGGCCTGGTGTTTGCGGCGCCGAGCGTGGCCGCGCCATTGCCGCCCCCTCCCAGCAGTATGGAGGCTGTTGCCGATGCGCAGTTGTTTCTGGAACTGGTGGTCAACCAGAGGGATACCGGGCGCGTGGTCGCCGTCAATCAGCGTGCCGGGCAGTTGTTTTTGCCGGCGTCGGTGTTGCAGGACATCGGTATGAAGCTGCCGGGTGAGGTGCCCGCCGAGGTTGCGCTGGAAAACCTGCCAGGCATGCACACCGATTACGACAGCCAGGGCCAGCGCCTGATGCTCAGCGTGCCGCCGGCCTGGTTGCCGGAGCAATTTATCGGCAGTCGCGACAATTACCCGCGCACCCAGGCGCTGACCAGCTTTGGCGCGCTGCTCAACTATGATGCCTACCTCAACGACACCGATGACGCCGGCACCTACCTCGGCATCTTCAACGAAGTCAGGTTGTTCGACACCTGGGGCACCTTGTCCAACACCGGCCAGTACCGCACCACCCTTGGCCGGGAGACAGCCGGCAGCAGCCTGTACAACGGCTATCGGCGTTATGACACCACGTGGCGGTTTTCCGACGACGAGCGCCTGCTGACCTATGAGGCCGGCGATGTGATCAGCGGCGCTTTGCCGTGGAGCACCTCAGTGCGTCTTGGCGGGGTACAGGTGTCGCGCGATTTTGGCGTGCGTCCGGATTTGGTCACCTACCCGCTTCCACAGTTTGCCGGTGAGGCCGCCGTGCCGTCGTCGGTGGACCTGTTTATCAACGGCTACAAAACCAGCAGCGCCGACCTGCAGCCTGGGCCGTACACCCTGACCAACGTGCCGTTCATCAACGGCGCGGGTGAGGCGGTGGTGGTGACCACCGACGCCCTGGGCCGGCAGGTCTCGACCACGGTGCCGTTCTACGTCACGAGTACGCTGTTGCAAAAGGGCTTGTCGGACTTTTCGGTGGCGGCGGGGAACCTGCGCCGCGACTACACTGTGCGCGATTTTGGCTACGGCGCCGGCGTGGCGAGCGGTACCTTTCGGTATGGGCTGTCGGATGCGTTTACCCTGGAAAGCCACGCCGAAGCCGCGGGTGACCTGGCCCTGGGCGGTGTTGGCGGCAACCTGCGCATGGGCAACTTCGGCGTGCTCAATACCGCCGTCAGCCAAAGCCAGTTCGACGGGCGCACAGGCCAGCAACTGAGCCTGGGCTACCAATACAGCAATCAGCGTTACAGCGTGTCTTATCAACGGGTAGAGCGCCGCGATGAATACGCCGACCTGAGCCTGGTCGACACGCCCTATGCCAGCCTCAGCAAGCGCAGCCAGCAAGCGACCTTGAGCCTGAACCTCAACGACTTCGGCAGCCTGGGCGTGGGCTATTTCGATGTGCAGGCGGCGGATGATTCTCGTACCCGCCTGGTGAACATGACCTGGAGCAAAGCGCTGTGGCGCAACAGCAGTTTTTACCTGTCGGCCAACCACGAAGTTGGTGACAGCAGCTGGGCAGTGCAGGCCCAAGTGGTGGTGCCCTTCGACATCTACGGCAGCCTCAGCGTGGGCAGCGAACGCAGCAAAACCGGAGAAAGCCAGCAGCGCGTCAACTACAGCCGGGCAGTGCCGGCCGAGGGCGGCGTGGGCTTTAACCTGGGTTACGCCAGCGGTGACGGGCCGGCTTATCGACAGGCTGACCTGACCTGGCGCCTGCAGTCGGTGCAATTGCAGGCCGGCGTGTATGGCAACCGCGACGCGCAAACCCGTTGGGCGGATGCCAGTGGCTCGCTGGTGTGGATGGACCACCACGTGTTCGCCGCCAACCGTGTCGACGATGCGTTTGTGGTGGTGAGCACCGGTGGCGTCGGCGGCGTACCGGTGCGCTACGAGAACCAAGTGGTGGGTGAAACCGACCGCAACGGGCACTTGCTGGTGCCGTGGACCAGCGCCTACTACCGGGCCAAATACGAGATCGACCCGCTGAACCTGCCGGCCAACATGCAAGTGCCCAACGCCGAACAACGCGTGGCCGTGCGCCGGGGCAGTGGCTACTTGCTGGAGTTTCCGGTGCGCCAGGTGCTCGCGGCGAGCATCACCCTGGTCGACGCCCAGCATCAGGAATTGCCCCTAGGCAGCCAGGTGCGGCACGAGCAAAGCGGCGCGCTGGCGGTGGTAGGGTGGGACGGCCTGGTCTACCTGGAAAACCTGGCGGCGCACAACACCTTGCAGGTCACCGTCGGCGATGGCCAGGCCTGCCAGGCGACGTTCGAACTGGATACCACGCAGGAGCAGGTACCGCTGATTGGGCCACTGGTGTGCCAATGACATAAGGAGTGTGCGTGTGCGGGTCAAGGATTGGCTGTTGCGGTTACTGCTGTTGGCAAGCCTGGGAGTGTCGGTGCAGGTGCAGGCGGTGTGCACGGTGGGCGCCACCGTGCCGGCCAGTTTCGGCACCACGGTGAGTTCAATGACTGTGCGCACCACCTCCCAGCCGAGTTCGACCACCAACGCTGGCTTGAGCTGCACGTCAGCGCTGCTGTCAGTCTTGACCTCGAGTGACCATTTCTATGCGACCGTCACCGGCTCCGCGCAAGGCGGCCTGGTCGGGCCGACCGGGGATGTCATCAGCTATACGATCTACGCCAACAACACCACCGCGTTCCCAATGACGCGCGGCACCGCGTTCGATTTTGGCGGCAGTGGCGGCATTGCCGCCTCCCTTGGCCTGGTGTTCGGGCCGGGCACCAAAGTTGTGCCGCTGTATTTCGCCACCACCGTCGGCAGTAACGTGGCGGCAGGCGTGTACAACGAAACCCTGAATATCGCCTGGAACTGGAACTACTGTTCGGGCATTGGCATTGGTGGGATTTGCGCGGGCCGTGAGATCAACAACGGCACCACCACGCTGAATGTGAGCATGACCGTGGTCAATGACTGCCAGATCACTACGCCCGCCATCGCCTTTGGCAGCGCGCCGGTGGTCAGTGCATTTTCCACCGTCAACGGGCAGGCCAGCGTGGCCTGCACCAAGGGCAGCGCCTACACCGTGGGCCTCAGTGACGGGCAGAACCCGGTGAGTGTGGGTGGCCGCCGGCAAATGGTGTCCGCCGGTAACTTCCTTGCTTACGACATCTTCAAGAGTGCCAGCACGACCCGCTGGGGCAGCGTGGGCACGGCGCGTCGGGCCAGTTCAACGGCAGAGGTCAACCCTGGCAACGGCCTGGGCACCGGCAGCCAGGTGTTCAACTACAACGCCAAGGTCTATACCGACCAGACCACGCCGCCGAGCGGCATCTATCTGGACAACGTGGTGCTGGACGTGGGCTTTTAGAACTTCATCATCTGCGTGGTTGGCTGGTCCACCGGGCTGACCATCGCGTAGTTGTAGCCGCTGCCGGACCAGTACTCGGCCTGCAAGCCATCGGCGCTGCGGCTGCCGCGGGGCAGGAAGCCGTTTTCCGGGCCGGGCGGGCGGATGTAGAAGCTGATGCGCCGGCCTTGCGGGTCTTCGTACAGCACCATGGCGGCAGCGCCCTGCTCAGTGGTGAGCAAGCGCCCGCTGACAGGCCTGAAACCTGCCTGGCTCAAGTCCGGCAGGCGGTGCGCCTGGTTGAAGTAGCGATCCAGCCAGGCCTGCATCGAGCCGCCGTCCTGGGCGTTGTAGTCGGCGGGCATGATGCCGTCCTGGGCAAACAGGCGGAACGCCTGCATGGCGTCGGCCATCGGCAACAGGGCAGGCTGGGTCGCTTCGCGGGCGTGCCAGCCGCCAACACCGCCCAGGCTGATGGCGATCAACAGCACGGCAGCCGTGGCGAAGTGGCGGCGCGATTGGTGTTTGATGCGTTGGCGAATCAGCGCCGGGTCCAGCTCGGGGTTGGCCGGTTGTTGCAAGGCCCCGCTCAATGACGCGCGCAGTGCTTGCGCATCCTGTTGCCAGGCATGCACCTGGGCGGCGACGTCGGGGTGGGCCGCCAAGTAGGTTTCAAGCACGCGGCGATCGCTCTCCAGCAGTTGGTGATCGACGTAGGCATGCAAATCGCGTTCGCTGGGGGGCAGGCTGATCATTTGAGTATCCGCAGGGAAGGGCTGGCAATTTCACCATCGCTGAGTTGGCGCAGGGCCTGGCGCGCCCGGGACAAGCGCGACATGACGGTGCCGACGGGCACCTCGAGGATGACGGCAACCTCCTTGTAGCTTAACCCTTCGACCGACACCCAGAGCAACAGGGCGCGCTGTTCGGTGTTGAGTTGGTCGAAAGCCTGCAAGGCCGATTGGGCCATCACCGTGCGCTCCACCGAAGGTTGCGCGTCGTCACGGCCGGTAAAGAAGTCGAGCATACGCGCGTAACGCCGGCTGCGGCGGTGGGCGTCGAGGAATTGCCGGTAAAGAATCGAGAACAGCCACGCGCGCAGGTCGCCTTCGATGCGTTTATCGGCCCAACGGGTGATTGCGCGTTCCAGGGTCGATTGCACCAAGTCGTCGGCGCTGCTGGTGTTACGGGTCAGGGACACGGCAAAGCGCCGCATCCTGGGGATCAGTTCACGTAACTGTTCGTCGAGTTCGTGCATGGGAATCTGGCTGGTCGCTACGCTGGGACTAGAGAGACGTCTGACGTTGAAGGTTATTCCCAAGCCTGAAAAATAAACACAGGGCGTGGGAATAGAGCGGATCGGCGTTCGTCTTAATGCTCCGACCTTATGTTTCACCGCTTAGGCCTCTGGCCCTGGAGTCACTTCATGGTAGATCACTCATCACCGCCCCGTCCTGCGTTGAGTACCGCGAGCCTGATCGCACGGCTCGCCGGTATCGGTGCCGTGGTTGCCGTTGTTGCCGGGGCGTTTGCCTACGTCAACGGCACCCTCGACCCACAGCGCCTGCGCCCCAAAACCCTGGTTAATGCCCTGGAAACCAATAACGGCCTGCACCCTGGCTTTCGCCGCAACCATGCCAAGGGCGTGTGCGTGGCGGGTTACTTCGAGAGCAGCCCCGAGGCGCGGGCGTATTCGAGTGCCCAAGTGTTCAGCGAAGCGAAAACGCCGGTGATTGGTCGATTTGCCTTGCCCAGCGGCAACCCTTACGCGCCGGACAGCAGTGTGCCGATCCGCAGCTTTGCCTTGCAGTTCAGCCAAGCCAACGGCCAGCAATGGCGCACGGGGATGAACAGCATGCCGGTGTTCCCGGTGGGCACGCCTGAAGCCTTTTACCAGATGCTCAAGGCGGGCGCTCCAGACCCGGCCACCGGCAAGCCGAACCCGGCGGGCATGCCGGCGTTTTTTGCCGCGCACCCGGAGACCGCGCCGTTCCTGGCGTGGGTCAAGACGGCCAAGCCGTCGGCCAGCTATGCGACAGAAACCTACAACGGCATCAATGCGTTTTATCTGGTCAGCGCTGACGGCAAGCGCCAGGCAGTGCGTTGGGGCGTCGTGCCGCAGAGCCAGGATGCAGCGGGCGATACCGCGCCTTCAGGCAGTGACTTTCTTGAAAAAGACCTGGTGCAGCGTCTGGCATCCGGCCCGCTGCGCTGGCAGTTGAACATGACCCTGGCCAACCCCGGCGACCCGCTGGACGATGCGAGCAAAACCTGGACCGGCGAACACAAGGTGCTCAACGCCGGCACCCTGGTACTGCAGAGCAGCCAGCCGCAAGCGGACGGCGATTGCCGTGATATCAACTTTGATCCGCTGATTTTGCCCAGTGGTATCCAGGCCTCCGACGACCCGCTGCTGGCGGCGCGTTCGGCAGCCTACGCCAGCTCGTACGTGCGTCGTGCCGGTGAAGTCAGCCCGCTGCACAGCGCCCCTCAGGAGTCGAAGCCATGAATGTTCAACCACGCTATTTCGCGCCGCTGGCGCGTGTGCTGCATTGGCTGATGGCGCTGATGGTCATCGCTATGTTGTTTATCGGTGCGGGCATGGCGGCGTCGGTGTCGGAGCGCCATGAGTGGCTGATTCACCTGCATAAGCCGCTGGGGATTGCGATTCTGGCGCTGGTGATCGTGCGGCTGGTGGTGCGTTTTTCCACTCGGCAACCGCCGCTGCCGGATGATTTGCCGCTGTGGCAAAGGTTGGCAGCCAAGGCCTCTCATGTGCTGTTGTACGCGTTGATGCTGGTGTTGCCGTTGCTGGGCTGGGCGATGATTTCGGCGGCCGGTGACCCGGTGATGCTCAGCAGTTCAGTGCAGTTGCCGGCGCTGGTGGGGGCGAATGCGCCGTTGTTTGCGGTGTTGCGCAAGGCCCATGGGTATCTGGCGTATCTGCTGTTTCTGACGGTGCTGTTGCACCTGGCGGCGGCGCTGTTTCACGGCTTGATTCGCCGTGACGGCGTGCTGCAAAGCATGACCGGCACCAAGGACTGATGCCGGAGGCGGGGCGGCTTAGCGCAGTGCCGTGACGATATCGGCAACCGTGCTCAATACGTCCTTGCCCAGCTGTTTGGAGCGCTCACCTGACCAACCGGTTTTCGGGTTAGGCGCATCGTCGTTGTCCTTGAAGGGCATCTCCAGGGTCAGCGACAGACAGTCGAATTTCTCTCCGACGGCATTGCAGGCCAGCGTCATGTTGGCCTCGCCCGGCAGGTCGCGGGTGTAACCGTGGGTGGTCTGGAAGTCGCGAGTCAATGCGCTCAAGTGGCTGCGAAAGTGTTTTTCCAGCGCTTCGATGCGAGGCGTGTAGCCGGGGTTGCCTTCGCAGCCGGCGGTGAACACGTAGGGGATTTCTTCGTCGCCGTGGATATCGAGAAACAGGTCGACGCCGTATTTTTCCATCTGCTGCTGGGCGAACAGCACTTCAGGGCTGATTTCCTGGCTGGCGCTCTGCCAGGCACGATTGAGGTCCTGGCCCATGGCATTGGTGCGCAAGTGGCCGTGGAAGGCGCCGTCGGGGTTCATGTTGGGGATCAGGTACAGGTCAGCCACGGACAACAGTTTTTTCAGCTCGGCGTCACCGTCCTGTTGCAGGCGTTCGATGATGCCTTCCATGAACCATTCGGCCATGTGCTCGCCGGGGTGTTGCTGGGCGATGATCCAGACCTTGCGCTGGCCCTCGCCACCCTTGCCGCGGCGCAGCAGTTGGATATCACGGCCTTCGGCACTTTTGCCGGTGGCGAGTAACTGGGTACCGGCGCGGTTCAAGGCCTGCTCGATCAAGGCGTCGTGACGCTCGCGGCTGTAGGGTTCGAAGTAGGCGATCCAGGCCTGTTTTTCGCGGGTTTCCAGGCTGATGTGCAATGTTTCGCCATCAAAGCGCGTGGGGACGCGAAACCAGTTGATATGGTCGTAGGACGCCACGGCGTTGTAGCCGCTCCAGGCATTTTTGTAAGAGGACTGACTCGCGTTACTCAGGCGAAAGGTGTGGGTGTGGCCCACGTGCATGCCTTCGGCCTTGAAGTGGAACCACTGGAAGTGTGCGCTGCGGGTGTCGGGTTTGATCGCCAGCAATAACTGATAGGCATCACTCGCATCCAGAACCTGGATGTTGCCACTGTCGAAGTCGGTGCTGATCTTGATGGAGGTCAAGGCCACGGTCATAGTCTGATTGCCTGAATATGAGTGTTGTGGCGGATATCTTACACAGGAGTCAGGCAAAATCTTGATGCAATATTTTTGCACGGGGGAGGGGGGCATCATCCCTGACGCAGCAGCAGCTTAGAATCTATGAGATTGATTCTCAAGCGCTATTTCGGAAAGATCGGGCCTGGAGCGCTCGTTCGGCTTTCTTTTGAAGATGGTCTTTTGCTACCATGCGCGCCATCAAGCAACACACAGTCTTCATTAGCCTGAAGCCATGCCAGGGAAACTGGCAAAAAAAAGACCCGGCCAAAGAGCCGGGTCAAAAACCGTGATTAGCCTGATGAGGAGATATTCCAAGAGTCCGACCTAAGGTCCCTTGGTTTATCGACTGATCTCGCGATCAGCTGAGCCCAATAATAATCATTATCATTTGCAAGTCAAATGTTTTTATCCGTGGGATAGAAATATTTTTGCTTCGTGTCTGTTATGCGTTTGCCTGAGCCGCTGGCGACTGCAACGTCCGCTCCACCATCACCTTCGCCATATCAATCAAATACACCACTGAAAACGCCAGGTCCCGCTGGTTGCCCTGCCGGCTGCTCGCCAGTTCGTAGGCCGCCGCTGCTGCGCTGCGTAACAGCTCCGAAGCATGCACCAGGGCATCCTCGTGGCTGACGTTGGGCTTGATATCGAAGAAGCTCTCGTCCGGGAGCGGCGCCGACACATCCTCTTTCAAGTAATGATCCAATGCGCGCTGGGCCGCGCCGCTGGTGCGCAGCCCCGACAGTTGTTCGGTTTCAGCGGTGCCGGGCAGATGATACGGGCGGGTCGTCATGAGGGTGGCTACTCTGAGTGAATGTCGAAAACCTGCGCCTGATACTAATACGAATCGTATTTATGTCATTTGATGGATTACTACAAACTGTTTATTGTCGTGGCATCTGCACAACGTATTGTCACGGCCCATGGATAACTGGATAGCGTTGGTCAAAGCCAACATGAAAGACCGCAAGGTCACGCAGGATGAACTGGCTGAACGCCTGGGCATGTCTCAGGGCGGCGTGGGCCATTGGCTCAACAAGCGCCGCGTGCCAAGCCTGGCGGACATGAACCGGGTGCTCGCCGAGTTAGGGTTGGAGTATCTGGAGGTTGCGCTGGAAATTCGGCAGAAAGCCGATCAGGCCCCGCCCCTGGAAAAACACTACAACCCGTATTTTCGCTACCCGGTCAGCGACTGGAAGGGCGTCTGCGAAATACGTGAAGAGCGCTCGGTCTACGGCGCCGCACGTTTTGAACTAACCGATTACCACGCCCAAGGCGAAGCCTACTGGCTGCCGGTGACGGGAGACGCGATGACTGCCCCCAGTGGTTTGAGCATTGGCGCTGGCATGTTGATTCTGGTGGACCCGGCCATTGACGCCGAACCCGGCAAACTGGTGGTCGCCCAATGGGCCGACAGCCCCCAGGCGACCTTTCGCCAGTTAATGGAAGAAAGCGGCCAGCGTTACCTGGTGCCGCTCAATCCCACCTACCCCAAGCAGCTGTTCACCGACGAATGCCGAATCCTCGGCGTTGTCGTGCAGGCCACGGCGAAGTTTTAGTCCGCTGTTTCAAGCGCCACCAAGGCACTGCCTTCGGCAACCATTTCACCCTCCTGGCAAAACAGTGCCTTGACCACGCCTGCGTGCGGCGCGCGAATGCTGTGCTCCATCTTCATCGCCTCCAGTACCACCAATTGTGTACCGGCTTCGACGGCCTGGCCGACGTCCACCAACACCCGCACGATGCTGCCGTTCATGGGCGCCGTGAGCCCACCCTGATGAGATTGGCTGGCCTCGACCGCTGCAATCGGGTCGAACAGGCTCACTGCATGCATCTCGCCGTCCCAGCGCAGGTACACGCACCCTTCGCCGCGCACCGACAGATGGGCGCGGCGTACGCCGTTGTGCTCAAGCCACAACTGCTCGCCGCGTAACTGCGCAGCGCCTCCACCCAACGTTACCCGACGATCCTGCGCGCCGCTGCTCAAATGCAGCGAAACCTCGGCAGGCAGCCCCGCGCGAAACCCCCGCGTATCCGCCCACGGCCCATCACCTGCCGGCAGATTCTGCATAAGCGCTGAGCCTGCGGCCTGCCAGAACTCGTCGCTGAACTCGCCCGGCACCGGCAACAACTCAGCCTGATAGCGCGGAATAAACCCGGTATCCAATTCAGCCGCCGCAAACGCCGGATGGCCGATGATGCGCCGCAAAAAGCCCAGGTTGGTCTTGAGCCCGCCCACCGCGAACTCATCGAGCATACTCAACAAGCGCAGGCGCGCCTGTTCACGGTCTTCGCCCCAGGCAATCAGCTTGCCCAGCATCGGGTCGTAGAACGGCGAAACGCTGTCGCCTTGTTCTACCCCGCTGTCCACGCGACGGCCCGGGCCGGGTGCGGATTCGCGGTACAGCGCGAGGTGCCCGGTGGCCGGCAGAAAATCATTGGCCGGGTCTTCGGCATACAAGCGCACTTCAATCGCGTGCCCAATCAAGGGCACCTGGTCCTGGGTGATCGGCAGTGGCTCGCCCTGGGCGACACGGATCTGCCAGGCCACCAGGTCGAGGCCGGTGATCGCCTCGGTCACCGGATGTTCCACCTGCAGCCGTGTGTTCATTTCCATGAAGAAAAACTCGCCACGCGCGTCGAGCAAAAACTCCACCGTGCCCGCGCCCACATAACCGATGGCCTGGGCCGCGCGCACGGCGGCTTCGCCCATGGCTTTGCGCTGTGCAACGCTCAGGCCCGGCGCCGGCGCTTCTTCCACGACCTTTTGATGGCGACGCTGAATCGAGCAGTCGCGCTCATTGAGGTACAAACAGTGGCCGTGCTGGTCGGCAAAGACCTGGATTTCCACATGACGCGGCTTGATCAGGTATTTCTCCACCAGCATCTGCCCGTTGCCAAACGACGACAGTGCCTCACGCTGGGCGGAAGCCAGGGCCTCGGCCAGTTGGCTGACGTCCTCGACCACCTTCATGCCCTTGCCGCCACCGCCCGCGGTGGCCTTGAGCAGCACCGGGTAGCCGATGCGCTCGCAGGCCGCGCGGAAGGTGTCCAGGTCCTGAGCTTCGCCGTGGAAACCCGGCACCAGCGGCACGCCGGCTTTTTCCATCAGCGCTTTGGCGGCCGATTTGCTGCCCATTGCATCAATGGCCGAGGCGGGCGGGCCGAGGAAGATCAACCCGGCGGCTTCAATCGCGCGAGCAAAACCGGCGTTTTCCGATAGAAACCCATACCCGGGATGGATCGCCTGGGCGCCGCTGGCTTGGGCGGCGGCAATCAGCTTGTCGATTTGCAAGTAGCTGTCGGTGGCCTTGCTGCCACCCAGGTCGACACGGATGTCCGCCTCGCGGCTGTGGCGCGCATCACGGTCGATGGCGCTGTGTACCGCCACGGTGGTCAGGCCCATGGCCTTGGCGGTGCGCATCACTCGGCAGGCAATTTCGCCGCGGTTGGCCACCAGCACAGTCGTCAGTGCGCTCATGAACGCGGCTCCTGTGCTTGCCAGCTGGGCGGACGTTTTTGCAGGAAGGCGCGCAAGCCTTCCTGGCCCTCGGCGCTGACGCGAATCCGTGCGATGGCGTTTTCGCAATAGCGGCGCAACGCCGGGGTGAGGGCGCCATTGCCCACTTCGCGCAACAAGTCCTTGCTGGCGCGCATCGCCGCAGGGCTGTTGAGCAGCAGGTTGGCGATCCAGTGTTCGACGTGCTGATCCAGCTCACCGGCGGGGTAACTTTCTGCCAGCAGGCCAATGTCGCGTGCCCGCTGGCCGCCAAAACGCTCAGCGGTCAGGGCATAACGCCGCGCCGCACGTTCGCCGATGGCCTGCACCACGAACGGACTGATCACCGCCGGAGCGAGGCCGATGCGCGCCTCCGACAGGCAGAACTGCGCGTCATCGGCGCCGATCGCCATGTCGCAGCAACTGATCAAGCCCAGCGCGCCGCCATAGGCCGCGCCCTGCACAACAGCCAGGGTCGGGATCTTCAGCTTGGCCAGGTTGTACATCAACTCCGCCAGCTCGCGGGCGTCGTCCAGGTTGGTGTGGTAGTCCAGCTCGGCCGATTGCTGCATCCACGCCAGGTCGGCACCGGCACTGAAGTGCTTGCCGCGCCCGCGCAGCACTAGAAAGCGCAACGACGAATCGCCCTGCACCTGGTCGAGCGCGATGATCAGTTCGCGGATCATTTCGGCGTTGAACGCGTTGTTCTTGGCTTCGCGGCTGAGCCACAGCGTGGCAAAACCACGGCGGTCGGTGATCAGTTCGAGGGTGTTGAAATCGCTCATGGGTACAGCTCCATTTACATGCGGAACACGCCGAAGCGGCTCGGCTCGATGGGGGCGTTCAGCGAAGCGGACAAGGCCAGGGCCAGCACGTCGCGGGTCTGCAGCGGGTCGATGACGCCGTCATCCCACAAGCGCGCGCTGGAGTAATACGGGTGGCCCTGGGTTTCATACTGGTCGAGGATCGGCTGCTTGATCGCGGCTTCCTCTTCGGCGCTGAAGCTTGCGCCAGCGCGTTCGGCTTGTTCACGCTTGACCTGCACCAGCACGCCGGCCGCCTGTTCGGCACCCATCACGCCGATGCGTGCATTGGGCCACATCCACAAAAAGCGCGGGTCGTAAGCCCGGCCGCACATGCCGTAGTTACCGGCACCAAAGCTGCCGCCGATGATCACCGTGAATTTGGGCACCTTGGCACAGGCCACCGCGGTCACCAGCTTGGCGCCGTGCTTGGCGATGCCGCCGGCTTCGTACTTCTGGCCGACCATGAAGCCAGTAATGTTTTGCAAAAACAGCAGCGGAATCCCGCGCTGACAGGCCAGTTCGATAAAGTGCGCGCCTTTTTGCGCGGCTTCGGCGAACAGAATCCCGTTATTGGCCAAAATCGCCATCGGGTAGCCGTGCAAGTGCGCAAAACCACACACCAGCGTGGTGCCAAACAGTGCCTTGAACTCATCGAACACCGAGCCGTCGACCAGCCGCGCGATCACTTCGCGCACATCAAACGGCTGCTTGGCATCGGCCGGAATCACGCCGTAAAGCTCTTCGCTGCTGTACAGCGGCGCCACCGGCGGGCGTTGCAGCAACTGCCCCTGTTTGCGCCAGTTGAGGTTGGCCACGCTGCGCCGCGCCAGGGCCAGCGCGTGTTCATCGCTGTCGGCATAGTGGTCGGCCACGCCGGAGATCTTGCAGTGCACGTCGGCGCCGCCCAAGTCTTCAGCGCTGACCACTTCGCCGGTCGCCGCTTTCACCAGCGGCGGGCCGGCGAGGAAGATGGTCGCCTGCTGACGCACCATGATCGCTTCGTCGGCCATGGCCGGCACGTAGGCACCGCCCGCCGTGCACGAGCCCATCACCACCGCAATCTGCGGGATGCCCTGGGCGCTCATATTGGCTTGGTTGAAGAAGATCCGCCCGAAGTGCTCGCGATCCGGGAAGACTTCATCCTGACGCGGCAGGTTGGCGCCACCGGAGTCCACCAGGTAGATGCACGGCAGGCGGTTCTGCTCGGCGATGGTCTGCGCGCGCAGGTGTTTTTTTACCGCGAGCGGGTAGTAGGAGCCGCCTTTTACCGTGGCGTCGTTGGCGACAATCATGCATTCGACGCCTTCCACGCGGCCAATCCCGGCAATCACCCCGGCCGCCGGCACGTCTTCGCCGTACACCTGATGGGCCGCCAGTTGGCTCAGTTCAAGGAACGGCGAGCCCGGGTCGAGCAAACGATTGATCCGCTCACGGGGCAGCAGTTTGCCGCGCGACGTGTGCCGCTCCTGAGCCTTGGCGCCACCGCCTTGCTGCACGTGGGCGAGCAGGTTGTGCAGGGCGTCAACTTGTAGGCGCATGGCTGCGCTGTTGTCGGCAAATTCTGCCGAGCGCGGGTTGAGTTGGGTGTGCAAGGTGGCCATGGGCGCTCCTTCAGCGGGTTTCGTTGAAGAGTTCGCGGCCGATCAGCATCCGGCGAATCTCACTGGTGCCGGCGCCGATTTCGTACAGCTTGGCGTCACGCAGCAGGCGCCCGGCGGGGAATTCGTTGATGTAACCGTTACCGCCCAGAATCTGAATGGCGTCCAGGGCCATGTGTGTGGCGCGCTCGGAGCTGAACAGGATTACCCCGGCGGCGTCCTTGCGCGTGGTCTCACCGCGCTCGCACGCCTGCGCCACCGCGTAGAGGTAGGCGCGGCTGGCATTGAGCTGGGTGTACATGTCGGCGACCTTGCCTTGGATCAGCTGGAATTCGCCGATGCTCTGGCCAAACTGCTTGCGGTCGTGGATGTACGGCACGATCAGGTCCATGCACGCCTGCATGATGCCGATCGGGCCGCCCGCCAGCACCACGCGTTCGTAGTCCAGGCCGCTCATCAGCACTTTCACGCCGCCATTGAGTGCGCCGAGGATGTTTTCTTCGGGCACTTGCACGTCATCGAAAAACAGCTCGCAAGTGTTGGAGCCGCGCATGCCGAGCTTGTCGAACTTGTTGCTGCGGCTGAAGCCTTTCCAGTCGCGCTCGACGATAAACGCGGTGATGCCGTGAGGGCCTTTTTCCACGTCGGTCTTGGCGTAGATCACGAAGGTGTTGGCGTCGGGGCCGTTGGTGATCCAGGTCTTGCTGCCGTTGAGCACATAGTGGTCGCCGCGTTTTTCGGCGCGCAGTTTCATCGAGACCACGTCGGAGCCGGCATTCGGCTCGCTCATGGCGAGGGCGCCGATATGCTCGCCGCTGATCAACTTCGGCAGGTATTTGAGCTTCTGTTCGTGGCTGCCGTTGCGGTTGATCTGGTTGACGCACAGGTTTGAGTGCGCGCCATAGGACAAGCCGACTGACGCCGAACCTCGGCTGATTTCTTCAATGGCCACCACGTGGGCGAGGTAGCCCAGGCCGGCGCCGCCGTACTCTTCCGGCACCGTAATGCCGAGCAGGCCCATGTCACCGAACTTGCGCCACATATCGGCGGGGAACAGGTTGTCACTGTCGATTTGAGCCGCGCGGGGCGCGATTTCCTTGGCCACGAAGGACTGCACCTGGTCGCGCAGCATGTCGATGGTTTCGCCGAGGGCGAAGTTCAGGGACGGGTAACTCATGGACAGGCACCTTAATGTGAGCTTTGTTGTTGTGTGGTTGAGCGCTGGGGAGGGCGCTCACCTTTACGTTAACGTAAGCTTGCGTTGCGAGGCTGTCAATCGTAGTTTACGTTTACGTCAAGTAGCCGCCGTCCACCTTACAAAAAAGACAAAAGGGGTCGTTATGGATCAACCGAATCAGAGCTACAGCCGTGGCTCTCAGGACAAGACCTTGCTGGCCATGACCATTGGCCAGGCCTTCGATAACACGGTCTCGCGCTATCCCGAGGGTGAAGCGTTGGTGGTGCGCCATCAGCAACGCCGCTACACCTGGCGGCAACTGGCTCACACGGTTGATTTGCACGCCCGTGCGTTTCTGGCACTGGGCATGCAAGCCGGTGACCGCCTGGGCATCTGGGCGCCCAATTGTGCAGAGTGGTGCATCACCCAGATTGCCAGTGCCAAGCTTGGCGTGATCCTGGTCAATATCAACCCGGCCTACCGCAGCAGTGAGCTGGAGTACGTGCTCAAGCAGTCCGGTTGCCAATGGCTAGTGTGCGCCGGGTCATTCAAAAGCTCCGATTACCACGCCATGCTGCAAGCACTGAGCCCCAACCTGGGCGCGATGATCAGCCTCGACCCCAACCCACCGCAGGGGTTTTTGCCCTGGTCGCAGCTGGCGGCCCTGGGTGCTGGCGTCCCGCCCGAACAGCTGCACAGGCGCCAGGCCAGCCTGCACTTCGACCAGGCCGTGAACATTCAATACACCTCCGGCACCACCGGGTTTCCCAAGGGCGCCACCCTCAGTCATCACAACATTCTCAACAACGGTTACATGGTTGGCGAAAGCCTGGGCCTCACGGCGCAGGACCGGCTGGTGATTCCGGTGCCGTTGTATCACTGCTTTGGCATGGTCATGGGCAACCTCGGCTGCATCACCCACGGCACCACGATGATCTACCCGAATGACGGCTTTGATCCGTTGCTGACCCTCAGCGCCGTCGCCGAAGAGCGCGCCACCGGCCTCTACGGCGTGCCGACCATGTTCATCGCCATCCTCGATCACCCTCGCCGCGGCGAATTCGAGCTGGCCAGCTTGCGCACCGGGATCATGGCCGGTGCCACATGCCCTATCGAGGTGATGCGCCGCGTCATCAGCGAGCTGCACATGGGGGAAGTGCAGATTGCCTATGGCATGACCGAAACCAGCCCGGTGTCACTGCAAACCGGTGCCAACGATGACCTGGAGCGCCGCGTCACCACCGTGGGCCGCACCCAGCCGCAGCTGGAAAACAAGATCATCGACACCGCCGGCAATACCGTCGCGCGCGGTGAAATCGGCGAGCTGTGCACGCGCGGCTACAGCGTCATGCTCGGCTACTGGAACAACCCCGACGGCACCCGTGACGCCATCGATGACGCGGGCTGGATGCACACCGGCGACCTGGCGACCATGGATGAACACGGTTACGTGTGTATCGCCGGGCGCAACAAGGACATGATCATTCGCGGTGGCGAAAACGTGTACCCGCGCGAGCTCGAAGAGTTTTTCTTCACCCACCCGGCGGTGGCAGATGTGCAAGTTATTGGCATTCCGGATGAGCGTTACGGTGAAGAGATCGTCGCCTGGGTCAAGTTCCATCCGGGCCATATGGCCAACGAGCTGGAGCTGCAAACCTGGTGCAAGGGCCGCATCGCGCATTTCAAGACGCCCAAGCATTTCAAATTCGTGGAAGAGTTTCCGATGACGGTGACGGGCAAGATCCAGAAATTTCGCATGCGCGAAATCTCGATCGAGGAGCTGAAAACCCAGTCTAACTAACAACCCAAAAACCATGTGGGAGCGGGCTTGCTCGCGAATGCGCAGGGTCAGCCAGCTCATCTGTCACTGATACACCGCCTTCGCGAACACGCTTTTTGATCGATGCCAGACGAGCGTTTGTCGAATCCCGGAAAGCACAAAGGGGACCCGAAGGTCCCCTTTAATTTGTCGTTGCGTGCTCTTTTTTATTATTGAGGGGCGGCCTGTTGTTGTTTTTGGCAGCCGTTACCCTTTACCGCTGTTTTGGGCGACCCCCATTCGGGGTCAAGAGCAAACGTATTTTTTTGAGCGCTGATCTGCTTCTTCGTTACCGATCCAACCAGTGGCAGCTACCTGAGGTAGTTTTATTTTTCTCTAACCGGTTGCGGGTTTCGGCATGCCGTACCCTGCGAAGCACATCTTCTCCAAAAAAATCTGTTAGCTGCGTCTCTGCCGTGTTGTTTTTGTTATGTCAGAGTCGTTTCGTCTTATTTTTATTAGGTTTGGCGCTTTTTATTCTTGTTATGCAATAGAGATAGCAGAAGCCGTGCCAACTTTTAAAAAGCCTTTAAAATCAGCAGGTTGAAATTTTTATAAGAAATCGCCTACAGCGAATGCGACAAAATATGTTCCCGTGTTACTCGATATGTAGCGGTGCGGTAACACATTGTCACAGCCGCTCTACTCAACTGGCGTTACGCGCCTTGGCAACCCGCGACCCAGTGGGCCGGCCGAGCACGCTGCTGATTTGCTGGCCCGCGAGAATTAGCGCCTGCAGGTCGATGCCGGTGTCGATACCCAGACCGTTGAGCAGGTACACCACGTCTTCAGTCGCCACGTTACCGCTGGCGCCCTTGGCGTAGGGGCAGCCGCCGAGGCCCGCGATGGAGCTGTCGAACACCGTAATCCCTTCCAGCACACTGGCGTAGATATTCGCAATCGCCTGCCCGTAGGTGTCATGGAAGTGCCCGGCCAACTTGTCCCGTGGCACCTGCGCGCCGACCACCTCAAACAGCCGCCGCGTAGCGCCCGCCGTGCCAGTGCCGATGGTGTCGCCCAGGGAAACCTCATAGCAGCCCATGGCGTACAACTCGCGCGCGACCGCCGCGACCTGTTCCGGCGCGATGTCACCTTCGTAAGGGCAACCCAACACACACGACACATACCCGCGCACGCTGACGCCGTGCTGCTTGGCCGCCGCCATGATGGGCGCAAAGCGCTCCAGGCTTTCGCTGATGGAGCAATTGATGTTGCGTTGGGAAAACGCCTCGGACGCGGCCGCAAACACGGCAACTTCCTTTACGCCCGCGGCCACGGCATCTTCAAAACCGCGCAGGTTCGGCGCGAGTGCGCCGTAGGTCACGCCGGGTTTGCGTTGTATTTGCGCAAACACTTGCGCCGACCCGGCCATCTGCGGCACCCACTTGGGCGAGACAAAGCTGCCGACTTCGATATAGCTCAAGCCCGCGTCGGTCAGGGCATCCACCAGTTGGACCTTGTCGGCCACGCTGATGGGCTGGGCTTCGTTCTGCAGGCCGTCGCGCGGGCCGACTTCCACCAGGCGTACGTGTGAGGGGAGGGGCATGATGGCTACCTTATCGTTATTGGCCAACCTGGCTCATGGTCTGCGCGAGGGCCTGGGTGCAGCGCTCTTCGGCGGTGTCCAGTTCCAGCTTCATCTGTTCGATATCCAGCAGTTGTTGCTCAAGCTGCTCACGGCGTTCGGCGATTTTGGCGAGCATGCTGTTGAGTTGAATGTGGTTGCCGCTGCTGGGGTCGTAGAGTTCGATCAGCTCGCGGCACTCGGCCAGGGAGAAACCAATGCGCTTGCCGCGCAGGATCAGTTTGAGGCTGACCTTGTCGCGCGCCGAGTAGATGCGCTCCTGGCCCCGGCGTTCCGGGGCCAGCAGGCCTTGTTCTTCATAAAAGCGAATGGCGCGGGTGGTGATGTCGAGCTCGCGGGCGAGGTCGGAGATGCTGTAGGTCGTACTCATGGGGGCGCTCAAGAAGGTCTTGGCGCTAAGCTAATGTCAGGTTGACGTGAACGTCAAGCTGCCTTTCCAACCTTATGAGCGGGCGTGTTGTGGCGAGCAGGCTTGCCCTGCGTTGGGTGTGACGCGCCTGCAATAAACATTGACTCAGTTTTTTAGATAAAACGCGGCGCCTGGGTTTGGGGCTGCTACGCAGCCCAACGCAGGGCAAGCCTGCTCGCCACACAGGGCCTGTTTGTCACACAGGGCCTGTTTGCCACACTGGGACTGCTCACCACAAAAGGTCTGCTTGCCATAGGTCAGGCTTGCTTGCCATCGAGCTTTTTCTCATGCGCCGTCACCTGTTGGCACAACTCGATCATTTGCTCGCGCATCCAGCGGTTGGCCGGGTCCTGGTCGGTGCTTTCGTGCCAGTACAAGTGGGTTTCTACAGGCGGCACGTCATTGACCGGCAGGTTGAACCAGTGCAATTCATGGCGCCTGGCAAAGCGCTCGGGCACGGTCATCACCATGTCGGTCTGCTGCAACACTTGCGAGGCCATCAGGTAATGCTGGGAGCGCAGGGCGATCTTGCGCTGGATGCCCATCTTGCCCAGGGCCAGGTCCACATGGCCCAGGCCGTTGCGGCGGCTGGAGATATGGATATGCGTCAGCGACAGGTAGTCATCCAGCGTGAATTTGTCCTTGCCCGCCATCGGATGGCCCTTGCGCATGGCGCACACGTAGCGGTCTTCCATCAGCTTGACGTGGCGCACTTGCGGGTCGGTGTTAAGCGGCGCATCCACGGCAAAATCCAGGCGCCCGGCGGCGAGTTCCTTGGTGGTTTCGCGACGTTTGGACAGGAAACTCTCGATCACCACCGTCGGCGCCAGGCGGCGCAGGCGCTGGAACAACAGCGGCAGAATCACCGCTTCGGTGAGGTCGGTCATGCTGATGCGGTAGGTCTTGGCCGCCTGCTGCGGGTTGAAAATCCGGCTTTCCTGCACCGACACCCGCAGCAACGACAACGCATTGCGCACCGGGCCGATGATGTTCTGCGCCATCGGCGTGGGTACCATGCCCTGGGCCGTGCGCACGAACAACGGGTCATTGAAGGTTTCGCGCAAGCGCGCCAGCGCGTTGGACACCGCCGGCTGGGTGATGCCGACGATCTGCCCGGCACGGGTCAAGTTGGCTTCGGTGTAGATCGCATCGAAGACAATAAAGAGGTTGAGGTCGACCTTGCTCAGATTCATTTCGTTGCGCTCTTATTGTTAGGTGGCGATTTGTCAGGTGCTCAGGCGCCGATCATATATCGGTGATGAATGTTAATACACGCCGAGAATAGGCTAGGTAAATTATCAGCGCTGTTCTAGCATCGATTGCATGACCTAAACAACCTCTCAGAGAAGGGAGCTGCTCATGGATTTCGCCTATTCGCCCAAGGTTCAGGAACTGCGTGAACGCGTCACTGCATTCATGGACGCTTACGTTTACCCGGCCGAGCCGGTGTTCGAACGCCAGGTCAGCGAAGGCGACCGCTGGCAGCCCACCGCCATCATGGAAGAGTTGAAAGCCAAGGCAAAAGCCGAAGGCCTGTGGAACCTGTTCCTGCCCGAATCCGAACTGGGCGCCGGCCTGACCAACCTCGAATACGCACCACTGGCCGAGATCATGGGCCGCTCCCTGCTGGGCCCGGAGCCGTTCAACTGCTCCGCTCCCGACACCGGCAACATGGAAGTGCTGGTGCGCTACGCCAACGCAGAGCAAAAACAACGCTGGCTCGAGCCGTTGCTGCGCGGCGAGATTCGCTCGGCCTTTGCCATGACCGAACCGGACGTGGCGTCCTCAGACGCCACCAACATGGCCGCCCGCGCCGAGCGCCAGGGTGACGAGTGGGTGATCAACGGCAAAAAATGGTGGACCTCCGGCGCCTGCGATCCGCGCTGCAAGATCTTGATCTTCATGGGCCTGAGCAACCCGGATGCACCGCGTCATCAGCAGCACTCGATGATCCTGGTGCCGGTGGATGCCCCCGGTGTAAAAATCGTGCGCCCATTGCCGGTCTTCGGTTACGACGACGCCCCGCACGGCCACGCCGAAGTGCTGTTCGACAACGTGCGCGTGCCGTACGAAAACGTACTGCTCGGCGAAGGTCGCGGCTTCGAAATTGCCCAGGGCCGCCTTGGCCCAGGCCGTATCCACCACTGCATGCGCTCCATCGGCATGGCTGAGCGCGCGCTGGAACTGATGTGCAAACGCTCCGTCAGCCGCACCGCGTTCGGTAAACCATTGGCCCGTCTGGGCGGCAATATCGACAAGATCGCCGACTCACGGATGGAAATCGACATGGCCCGCCTGCTGACCTTGAAAGCGGCGTACATGATGGACACCGTGGGCAACAAAGTTGCGAAAAGCGAAATCGCGCAGATCAAGGTGGTGGCGCCGAACGTGGCGTTGAAAGTGATCGACCGCGCCATCCAGATTCACGGCGGCGCCGGGGTTTCCAACGACTTCCCGCTGGCCTACATGTACGCCATGCAACGCACCTTGCGCCTGGCCGACGGCCCGGATGAAGTGCACCGTGCGGCGATCGGCAAGTTCGAGATCGGCAAGTACGTGCCCAAAGAGCTGATGCGCAGCGGGCAGTAGATGTAGCCAGCGGGCTTGCCCCGCGTTGGGCTGCGCAGCAGCCCTGAAACCATGCGACCGGTTCTGCCTGGAAGAGTGCGTGTGATTATGGGGCTGCTGCGCAGCCCAACGCGGGGCAAGCCCGCTCGCCACAGCGGGCTTGCTCGCCAGGCGTCAGTGCACCCAAACCTCCACTCGCCGGTTTTTGATCCGCCCCTCGTCCGCCGTGTTCGCCGCCACCGGCATCTGCGCGCCGAAGCCGAGAATATCGCGCAGCACCACACCGTTCTTCACCAGTTCCCGGCGCACCGCCATTGCCCGCAACTTCGACAGTAGCGCGGCGCGCTGTGGGTCATTCTTGGCGTCGCCAAACCCTACGAGCGTCACCTGCTTGTGGAGTTTGTCGTGGCTTTTCAGGTACGCCACCACCCGCTGCAAATCCTGGCGCGCCTTGTTGTCGAGGCTGGCGCTGCCCTCTTCGAAGCGAAAGTTCACGCTCAGTCGCTGGGCCTCACGCGCGATGGCTTGATAGTCCGCAGGCATCGACGGGCGCGGCTCCACGCTGATCGCCTGCACCTGCTGCGCGATAAAACCGTTGGCTGCAACAATCGCCTGGCCTTTGCTGCTCTGGGTAAAGTCCACGAGCGCCTTGGCCCACGGGTTGCGGCTCGAGGGCGGCAGGTAAAAGAACAGTCGGCGTGACAGCGGGTAGTCCTCGGTGGCAATCAGGCTGTTCAACGGCAACATCGGTTGTGAGTCGCCATCGACGATTGCCACGGCCTTGGCCTGGCGCACATACGGCAGGCCGATAAAGCCGATGCCCTGAGGGTCCTGGCTTACGGCGTCGGACAGTTGCTCACTGGATTCGAAGCGCTTGGCAGGTGCCAGGGGTTTACCGCGCAGGCGTAGCACCAGTTCCTTAAAGGTGTCGTAGGTGCCGGACTGATCATCCCGGGCATACAAATGAATCGGCCCGCCGATGCCGCCCAGTGCCTCCCACGTGTCGACTTCGCCGTTGAAAATCTGCGCCAGTTGCTCGGTGTTCAGGGTATTCAACGGGTTTTGCGGGTTGAGGATAATCGCCAGGCCATCAATGGCGATCACTTGCTCAGCCTCGGGGCTTTTCAGGTCGCCCAACGGTTCAAGGTCCACCAGTTCGCTGTCCTTGATCGGGCGCGACGACGCGGCGAGGTCGGCGCTGAGGTTTTTCAACGCGGCGAACCCGGTACTGGAACCGTGGGCCGCCACCTCGATGGTGACCGTCCTGCCTTGGCGGGTCTTGCCGATCACGCGCTGTTCATTGGCGCCGTCGCCCGGTTCACTGTGCACCGCCTGCAAGCCCTGGTATTGCATCATGCCCATGACCAGCGCGGGCCCGAGCGCGGCGCCGATGGTGTTGGAACCCTGGATGCGCAACGCGGGGTCTTGGTCGGGAGCGGGCAGGGCAGCGGCAACTGCGTAGAGGGGCAGGATCAACAGGAGCAGAACGCGCAGCATCATGCCGGCACCTTCTTAAGCCAAAGGGAGTGCCGGGAGATTAAGTCAGTAAGGTTTCAACGGTGTGACGGGCACACAAACAACCCAAAGGTGGGAGCTGGCTTGCCTGCGATAGCATCAACTCGGTTTAGCTGGAAGACCGAAGTGCCTGCATCGCAGGCAAGCCAGCTCCCACACAAGCCAGCTCCCACATTGAGTCGCGTCAGCTCAGTTCCAGCCAGATCGGCGCGTGGTCCGACGGCTTTTCCAGCGCCCGAAGCTCGTAGTCCACGCCGGCATCCTTGACCCGCGGCACCAGGCCGTTGGACGCCATGATCACGTCAATGCGCAGGCCGCGCTTGGGCTCATCTTCGAACCCACGGCTGCGGTAATCAAACCAACTGAAGCGGTCGGCCACGTCCGGGTTGAGGTGGCGGAAGCTGTCCACCAGGCCCCAGTTTTTCAGGCGGGCCATCCACTCGCGTTCTTCCGGCAAGAAGCTGCATTTGCCGGTTTTCAGCCAGCGTTTGGCGTTGTCGGCGCCGATACCGATGTCGCAGTCTTGCGGGGAGATGTTGATGTCGCCCATCACCACCAAGGCCTGGTCATTGCTGAACTGGCTTTCCAGCAGGTGCTGCAAATCTTCGTAGAAGCGTTTTTTGGCCGGAAACTTGGTTGGGTGGTCGCGGCTTTCGCCCTGGGGGAAGTAGCCGTTCATGATGGTCACGGGGTTGCCGTTCTCATCGGCGAAGGTGCCCCAGATGAAGCGGCGCTGGGCGTCTTCTTCATCGCTGGCAAAACCTTTGTGCACGCTCAGCGCTTCTTTGCGCGAGAGCAGGGCCACGCCGTAATGGCCTTTTTGGCCGTGGTAATAAACGTGGTAGCCCAAGGCCTGCACTTCGGCCAGCGGGAACTGGTCATCATGAACCTTGGTTTCTTGCAGGCCGATCACGTCGGGTTGATGCTTTTCAATCAGCGCCGCCAGCTGATGAGGGCGGGCGCGCAGCCCGTTGATATTGAAGGAGACGATTTTCATGGTCGGCAGTCCAGTCTGGCAAAAGGGCGATGCTAGCCGACAAGTCCGACGGGGGCCAGCGTGGCGGTCGAGCAGATGCACTGCTAATGTCTGGGAACGACTGGTGCTGCGTAGGTTCGTACCCATAAGAACGCCATCTTCTGAATGGCGCCCAGGGAGATTGACTGTATGCCTGACACTTCGACGGCCCTTGCCGAGATCCGCCTGCTCAACAGCGGCTATTCGCGCGAAGCGCGCTCCATGCTCTACCAGGCTTATCGGCATGAGCCGACGTTCGCCTACATCTTCGAAGCTGAACGCCCAGGCTATGAACAGCGGGTACGCGCCACGGTGCGTGAGCTGGTCAAGCAGCATTTTTTTCAGAAACTGCCCGCCATCGGCCTATTCGTCAACGACCGGCTGATCGGCATCGCTCTGATTGCGCCACCGCAACGGCGCCTGGGCATTACCGAAAGCTGGGCGTGGCAATTGCGCATGTGGTTGAGCACCGGTGTGCGCGGCACTCGCCGTTACCTGGAATACCATCACGCAGTGCTGGCGTGCCTGCCGACCGAGTCGGTGCACGTACTGCCGTTGTTGGGCATCCACCCGCAATTTCAGGGCAAACACTATGGCGAGCAATTGCTTGAGGCCGTGCACAACTGGTGCGCCGACGACCCGCATTCCTCAGGCGTAGTGCTCGATACCGGCAACTCACGCTACCTGGATTTTTATAAGCGCCAGGGCTATGAGGAAATCGGCGAAGTGGCGATAGGGCCTATCCTGGAGCACGTGTTTTTCCACCCCAATCCGCAGTCGTTACATGTTGCAACGGCTTAATGCAGAATTATTCAGATAATTCCGGGTTCAAAGTCTCTCCCCAGCTCGTGTAGCATCCGCGCCTATGAAGTTTCCAGGAAGATTTACCAGCGGCTTGATTCTGCTGTTCACAAGCTGCGGCGCCTTGGCGCAAAGCGAATTGGACGTGCGGATCAAGCCTACAAACGACGCGTTGAAAGCCAACATCGAAGGCTATATCGGCGGGGTAGGCGATCGTGATGAAGAAGCCCTGCTGCGGTTCAGCCGCGGCGCCGAAGAGCAGGCCCGCAAGGCGGCCCAGGCGCTGGGCTACTATCAGCCGCAAATCGTCAGTGATGTGAAAGGCGGCAAGAATCCACGCCTGATCCTCACCATCGACCCCGGCGAGCCGGTGCATTTGCGCAACGTGACCATTCGGGTTGACGGCCAGGCCGCGAGCCTCAAGGCTTTTCGCGTGCCCGACAGCAGCGACCTCACATCCGGCGCCGTGCTCAACCACGGCCACTACGAAGACGCCAAGCGTCTGATCCAGAACCAGGCCTCGCGCTACGGCTTTTTCAGCGGGCGCTTTACCAGCCAGAAACTCTCGGTTGACCCCAAAGCCGGCGTCGCCGATATCGAACTCATTTACGACAGCGGCCCGCGCTACAGCATGGGCAAGGTCAGCTTCGCCGGCGACACGCCGTTTGATGAAGACCTGCTGCAACGCATGGTGCCGTTCAAAAGCGGCGACCCTTACGACTCCGAGCTGATCGCCGAACTCAACCAGAACCTGCAGGCGAGTGGCTTTTTCGAAACCGTGCGCGTAGACGCAAGCCCCGCAGCCTCGGCCAACGATGTGATCCCGGTGGCGGTGCAACTGGACACCCGCAAGCCGCGCACCATGGGCCTGGGCCTGGGTTACTCGACCGACGTCGGCCCGCGCGGCAAAGCCAACTGGACGCGTCACTGGGTCAACCCACAAGGTCACAGCTATGGCTGGGAAGCCGAGCTGTCGGCGCCGCGCCAGAACGTCGGCCTGTGGTACGACATCCCGCTGGACCCACCGCTCACCGACAAACTGCGTTTTGCCGGCGGCTACCAGAATGAAGAGATCGCCAATACCGACACCCTGAGTAAATTGCTCACCCTCGGCCCTGAATGGCACAGCAAATTGCCCAGCGGCTGGACGCGGGTCATCTCGCTCAAATACCAGCGCGAAGAATACCGCCTGGGCAATGACTCGGGCCTGAGTAACCTGGTGATGCCGGGGATCAATTATTCCTACCTGCGCAGCGACAACCGCATCGACCCGCACAATGGCTATCGCCTGATGTTCGACGCCAAGGTCGCCAAGGAAGGCCTGGGTTCCGACACCAACCTGCTTTACGGCACCGCCACGATCAAGGGCTTGACCACCTTGTGGGACAACCACCGTTTCCTCGGCCGTGCGCAGTTTGGCGGCAGTGCCACCAATGGCTACAAATCGGTGCCGCCATCGCTGCGCTTTTTTGCCGGTGGTGACCAGAGCGTGCGTGGCTACGAGTACCAGACGTTGTCACCCGAAAACGATCGCGGTGACCGCATCGGCGGTCGCTACATGGTGGCGCTGAGTGCCGAATATCAATATTCCATCGCCGAAAAATGGCGGATCGCGACCTTTGTCGACCAAGGCAACTCCTTCAACAGCCTGGACATGCCGAGCCTGAAAACCGGTGTGGGCGTGGGCGTGCGTTGGGTGTCGCCGGTGGGCCCGATCCGCCTCGACCTGGCCCATGCCCTGGAAGATCCGGGCGGCATTCGTTTGCACTTTTCCATGGGGCCTGAGCTGTGATGCGTGGTTTGAAAATAGCGGGGCTGGCCATCGTGGCAGTCTTCGCCGTGGTGTTACTGGCACTGTGGGCGGTACTCGGCAGCCAAGCGGGCAGCCGCTGGGCCTTGAGCCAGGTGCCCGGGTTGACGGTTGAGAATTTCCAGGGGCATTTGGGTGGCCAGTGGCGTGTCGACCACCTGCTGTGGCAGCAAGACACCAGCCGGGTCGAGCTGAATGCGGCGAAGTTCGACTGGTCGCCGGCCTGCCTGCTGCGCATGACCCTGTGCATCAACCAGCTGGACGTGGAACAGGTCAGCCTGCAATTCCCACCCAGTACCGATGACAGCAGCAGCGGGCCGATCCAGCTGCCGGAGTTGAAACTGCCGGTGGCGATCCAGTTGGGCGACGTTCGCGTCGGTAGCCTGCTGTTCAATGGCAGCGAAGAGCTCAAGGGCTTGCAGCTCGCGGCGCACTGGACCGCCGCGGGCCTGCAGATCGACTCGGTGCACCTGCAACGCGACGACCTGGTGCTGGACTTGGCCGGTCTGCTGCAACCGACCGGCAACTGGCCGCTGAGCGCCACGGGCAACCTGAGCCTGCCGTACGCGCCCGGCGGCGCGCCGTGGAAGGTTGCCCTCAAGCTCGACGGAGACTTGCTCAAGACCCTCAAGCTCGACGCCGACAGCAGCGGCTACCTGCCCGCCAAACTCAGCGGTGAGCTGCAACCACTGGTGGAGAACTTGCCCGCGCAATTGCACATCAGCGCCGACGGCTTCAAACCCAGCGCCGACTTGCCCGACACCCTGCAACTCAATCAACTGGACCTCACCGCCAAGGGCGACCTGAGCAGCGGTTATCAACTGCTGGGCAAGGCCGTGCTGCCTGCGGAAAAAGGCCCGGTAGACCTGCTGCTGCAGGGCAAGGTTGACGCCAAGGGCGCGCAGATCGCCGGCCTGGATTTGAATGCCGGCGACCAGCAAAGCCTCAAGCTCAGCGCCAATCTGGACTGGCAACAAGGCTTCAGCGCCGACGCCAAGATCGATTGGCTGGATTTTCCCTGGCACCGCCTCTATCCATTGATTGATGAGCCGCAGTTCGCGCTGCATACGCTCAACGGCGAGATTTCCTACAAAGACGGCAATTACCTCGGCAACCTCAAGGCCGACCTCGACGGCCCGGCCGGCAAATTCAATGTGGTCACGCCGTTCAGTGGCGACCTCAAGCAACTCTTCCTGCCCGAACTGAAATTGACGGCCGGCCAAGGCAAGGCTGAAGGCCACCTGAGCCTGCAGTTTGCCGACGGCATTGCCTGGGACACCGCGCTGGACCTGTCGGCGTTGAACCCGGCGTACTGGGTCGCGGAGTTGCCGGGCACGTTGGCCGGGCCGCTGCGCAGCAAGGGCGAGTTCAAACAGGAACAACTCAAGCTCAACGCCGACCTCGACCTCAAGGGCCGCTTGCGCGGTCAGACTGCCGTGCTGGCGGCCAAGGCAGAAGGCGCAGGCGAGCAATGGACCCTGGCCAACCTGGACATCCGCCTGGGTGATAACCGCATCAATGGCAGCGGCAGCCTGCAGCAACGTGTGGCCGGCCAGATCGACATCAAGCTGACGCGCCTGGCCCAGTTGTGGCCGCAACTGCGTGGGCAGATCAACGGGCGCGTCGATGTGGCCGGTACGTTGAAGGCGCCGCAAGGCAAACTCGACCTTAAAGGCCAGCAACTGGCGTTCGCCGACAATCAACTGCAAAACCTCACCTTCAACGCCACACTCGACAACGCCCAGCGCGCGAAGATCGACCTCAAGGGCAGTGGCATTCAGGCCGGCGACACCCAGGTCGGCACCCTGACCGCCAGCGCTCAAGGGGATATCAAAAGCCAGAAAGTCCAGTTGGACCTGGCCGGGCCGCTGGTCAAGCTGGGCCTGGCGCTCGATGGCAACCTCGACAAAGGTAACTGGCGCGGGCGCCTGGCCAGCGGTGACGTTCAAGCCGGTGGCCAGGACTGGAAGCTGCAAGCCCCGGCCAGGATCGAACGCCTGGCGGACGGCAAGCTGACCTTTGCGGCGCATTGCTGGGTGTCTGGCCCTTCCAGCCTGTGCGGTGAAGATCAGCGCCTGATGCCTGAGCCGAAGTTGCGTTACCACCTCAAGCAATTCCCTATCGACAGCCTGGCTGCCTTTATGCCCAAGGATTTCGCCTGGCAAGGCAAGCTCAACGCCGACGTGCAGCTCGACCTGCCCGCCAGCGGCCCTAAAGGCGTGATCGCGGTGGATGCCAGCGGTGGCACCCTGCGCGTCAAGGACAAGGCTCAGTGGGTGGATTTCCCCTACGACACCCTGAAGCTGGAAACCACCCTCAACCCTAAACGCATCGACACTCAGCTGACCTTCCGTGGCGGCAAGCTCGGCGAGTTGCTGGTGCAGGCGCAGATCAACCCGTTGCCGAAGAACAAGCCGATCACCGGTAATTTCAGCCTCAACGGCCTGGATCTCGCCGTGGCCCGACCGTTTGTGCCGATGGTGGACAAACTCACCGGCAAGCTCAACGGTAACGGGCGTATCTCCGGTGGTTTGCTGGCACCGCAGGTCAACGGCAACGTGAATCTGGTGGGCGGTGAAGTCTCCGGGCCGGAGTTGCCGATCAGCCTTGAAGGCTTGAACGTGCAGGCCCTGATTGCCGGCGAAAGCGTGCAGTTGAATGGCGCGTGGCACAGCGGCAAGGCCGGGCAGGGCAGCCTCAAGGGGCAGATCGACTGGGGCCAGGCGCTGGTGGTGGACCTCAGCCTGCAAGGCGCGCAATTGCCGGTCACGGTTGAGCCTTACGCCAAGCTGGAAGTGGCGCCGGACCTGAAAATCAGCCTGAAACACGACAAGCTGGCGATTGCCGGCAAGGTGCACATCCCGCGTGGCGACATCACCGTGCGTGAATTGCCGCCGTCCACCGTCAAGGTCTCCGATGACACCGTGATCGTCGGCAGCCAGACCGAGGAGGGCAAGGCGCCGATGGCGATGGCCATGGACATCGACGTGGTGGTGGGCGAAGACCAGCTCAACTTCGCGGGCTTCGGGCTCACTGCCAAAGTGCAGGGCCATGTGCACATCGGCGACAACATGGACACCCGTGGCGAGCTGTGGCTCAACGATGGCCGCTACCGTGCCTACGGGCAGCGGCTTGACGTGCGCCGCGCGCGGCTGTTGTTTGCAGGGCCATTGGACCAACCGTTCCTGGATGTCGAAGCGGTGCGCGTCGTTACCGAACCGTCCAGAACGGTGACGGCCGGTATTCGCTTGAGCGGCAGCGCCGAACAACCGACCACGCAGATCTTCTCCGAGCCGACCATGCCTCAGGAGGATGCACTCTCGTATCTGGTACTGGGGCGTTCGCGCAACAACACCGGCGAAGACAACAACATGCTGGCCGAAGCCGCCTTGGGGCTGGGGTTGATGGGCAGCGCCGGGGTGACCTCGGATATCGCCAACAAGCTGGGTATCCAGGACTTCGACCTCGACACCCAGGGCACCGGCAATAACACCGCCGTGGTGGCCAGCGGCAAGATCACCGAAAAACTCAGCCTGCGGTATGGGGTTGGGGTGTTCGAGCCGGCCAGTACGATTGCCTTGCGCTACCTGCTGAGCAAGAAGGTGTACCTGGAAGTGGCCAGTGGCGTGGCCAGTTCACTGGATATCTTCTACAAGCGCGATTTCTAAACCCTCACGCACAAACACTGTGGGAGCTGGTTTGCCGGCGATGGCGGTCCATCAGTCGATGATTCATTGACTGACAGACCGCCATCGCCGGTAAGCCAGCTCCCACAGTGTTTGTGGTGCAGCCCACCTGTCGGTCAATTAGCAAGCAAGCTAATAATTCCATTTGACATTCGCTGCCTAAGCAGTAACATCTTGTCATACATTCACTGCCTAGGCAGTAATAAGGTGACTTTCGATGACCCACTTCACCCCTGACAGCTTTCGCAACTGCCACCTCGGCCTGTTGCTGGGCCGCGCCGCGCTGCTCAAGGACCGCATTATCGACACGCATATGGAACCGCATGGCGTCACCGCCGCGCAGTTCAAAGTGTTGATCATCATTGCCCAGTACGAGGTCGACACGCCCGCCGAGCTGTGTCGCAACCTGTCGCTGGACAGCGGTTCCATGACCCGCATGCTCGACCGCCTGGAGCAAAAGGGCCTGCTGGCGCGCAAGCGCTCCGAGCAGGACCGGCGCCAGGTGCAGCTGGTGCTGACCGAAGACGGCCAGCGCCTGGCAGACATGCTGCCGCACATCGGCGCGCAGGCGATGAATGAGCTGGCTGGCGCCCTGCAGCCCGGCGAGTTGCAAACCCTGGAAAAAATCCTCACGAAAATTCTGATAGCTGCCGGTGACGCCATCGTCATCCAGCGGGTAGGTAATCAATGAACACACGCGCACTTAGCCTGGTGCTGGTGGCGATGAGCATGGCCGGTTGTGCCAACTTCAGCGGCCTCGACACCCAGGGCCAACGCCTCGATGCCAACACGTTGCAAACCGGCAAGTCCCTCAGTGGCGTGACCTTGTCGAGCGCCGCCTGGCCGACGGCCGATTGGTGGAAGAGCCTTGGCGACCCGCAGCTGGACGGCTTGATCCATGAAGCCCTGCAAAACAGCCCTGACATGCAAGTCGCCAGCGCCCGTGCTCACCAGGCGCAAGCCGCTGCCTACGCCGCCGATGCCGCCCGCATGCCAACCCTGGATGCCAGCGCCGGCGTGAGCCGTTCGCGCCTGGCCAAGGATCAGGACCCGCTGGGGCAGGGCGATGCCTACGCCACCGTGCGTAACATCGGCGCCAGCTTCAACTACAACTTTGACCTGTGGGGTGGCCAGCGCGCCGCCTGGGAAGCCGCGTTGGGCCAGGCGCGTGCCGCCGAAGTCGATCAGCAAGCCGCGCGCCTGACCCTGGCCGCCAACGTGGCCAAGGCCTACAGCGACCTGGGCCAGGCGCACATCGTGCGAGACCTGGCCGCCGACGACCTCAAGCGCACCCGCCAGATGCTCGACCTGAGCAAGCGCCGCCTGAGTTCCGGCATCGACAGCCAGTACCAGTACCAGCAGACCGAAAGCCTGGAAGCCAGCTCTGAGTCGCAATTGATCGATGCAGAAAAACAGCTGCAAAGCGCCAAGATCGCCCTGGCCGTATTGCTCGGCAAAGGCCCCGACCGTGGCAGCGAGCTGACCCGCCCGAACGTGCTCAAACCCAGCGCCGTTGCCGTGCCTTCTGTGCTGCCGGCCGAGTTGCTGGGCCGTCGCCCGGACTTGATCGCCGCACGCTGGCGTGTCGAGGCAGCAAGCAAGAATGTCGCCGCGAGCAAGACCCGCTTCTACCCCAACCTCAACCTGAGCGCGAGTGCCGGGGCCGAGTCGTTGTTGGGCGACGCGATGTTTGGCTCGGCCAGCCGATTCTTCAGCATTGCGCCGACTATCTCGTTGCCGATCTTCGACGGCGGCCGCCTGCGCGCCGACCTCGATGCCCGCGACGCCGATTACGACCTGGCGGTGGCCCAGTACAACAAAACCCTGGTGCAAGCCTTGGGCGATATTGGCAACACCCTTTCGCAATTGCGCGATACCGGTCGGCAGATCCAGGCCCAGCAACACGCCGCGGACATTGCCCAGCAGTCTTACGACACCGGGGTTCAGCGCTATAGCTCGGGGATCGGGAATTACCTGGATGTACTCAGCATCGAGCAGCAATTGCTGCAGGCCCAGCGTCAGTTGGCGGCCTTGAATGCTGCACAGATCGATCTGTCGATTCAATTGATGCAAGCCCTGGGTGGCGGGTACAACGCCGATAACGTGGCCGTAACCACCCCAGCTACACGCACGGAATAATTTGAGGTATTTGTCATGGCCACTGCCGAAAGCAACAACGCAACAGAGCAACCCAAAGAGCAGCAAAAAGACAGCAACCCACGCAAACGCAAAATCATGCTGATCGGCCTGGCGCTGATCGTGATTCTTGGCGTGATCGGCGTGTGGGCCTGGTATGAGCTTTATGGGCGCTTCAACGAAAGCACCGACGATGCCTATGTGAACGGCAACGTGGTGGAAATCACCCCGCTGGTCACCGGCACCGTGGTCAGCATCGGCGCCGACGACGGCGACCTGGTCCACGAAGGCCAAGTGCTGATCAACTTCGACCCCAATGACGCCGCTGTCGGCCTGCAAAGTGCCCAGGCCAACCTCGCGCGCACCGTGCGTCAGGTGCGGGGCTTGTACAGCAACGTTGATGGCATGAAAGCCCAGGTGCTGGCGCAGCAAGCCAACGTGCAGAAGGCCCAGGACAATTACAACCGTCGTAAGAACCTTGCCGCCGGCGGCGCGATCTCCCAGGAAGAACTGTCCCACGCCCGTGACGACCTGACCTCGGCGCAAAACGCCCTGGCCAACGTGCAGCAACAGTTCAAGACCTCCAGCGCGCTGGTGGACGACACGGTGATTTCGTCCCACCCGGACGTGCAGGCCGCCGCCGCGCAACTGCGCCAGGCGTACTTGACCAACGCCCGCAGCACCTTGATTGCACCCGTAACCGGCTATGTGGCCAAGCGCACGGTGCAATTGGGTCAGCGCGTGCAGCCGGGGACCGCGTTGATGGCGGTGATCCCGCTGAACCAGTTGTGGATCGACGCCAACTTCAAGGAAACCCAGCTGCGCGATATGCGTATCGGCCAGCCGGTGGACATCGAGTCGGATATCTACGGCAGTGACGTGAAGTACAGCGGCACCGTGGACAGCCTGGGCGCCGGTACCGGCAGCGCGTTTGCCTTGCTGCCGGCGCAGAACGCCACCGGTAACTGGATCAAGATCGTGCAACGGGTGCCCGTGCGTATTCACATCAACGCCGACGAGCTGGCCAAGCACCCGCTGCGTGTGGGCTTGAGCACCGTGGTCAACGTGGACCTGCACGACAAGAGCGGCCCGGTGCTGGCGCAACAGGCGCCGCAAAAGGCCTCGTTCACCACCAACGTGTATGACCGCCAATTGGCCGAAGCCGATGCCATGATCACTCAGCTGATCCATGACAACAGCCTCGCCGCGCCCAAGGCTGTGCAACGCTGATGAGCAATAACGCCTCGTTCACGCCACCCAGCCTGTTGATGGCCACTATTGGCCTGTCGCTGGCGACCTTTATGCAGGTGCTCGACACCACGATCGCCAACGTGGCCTTGCCGACCATTTCCGGCAACCTCGGCGTGAGTTCGGAGCAGGGCACCTGGGTGATCACCTCGTTTGCGGTGAGCAACGCGATTGCCTTGCCGCTGACCGGCTGGTTGAGCCGGCGCTTTGGCGAGGTGAAGCTGTTTTTGTGGGCGACCATCCTGTTTGTGCTGGCCTCGTTCCTCTGCGGTATTTCCACCTCGATGCCTGAGCTGATCGGCTTTCGGGTGCTGCAGGGCCTGGTGGCCGGGCCGCTGTACCCGATGACTCAAACGTTGCTGATCGCGGTCTACCCGCCGGCGAGGCGCGGCATGGCCCTGGCGCTGCTGGCGATGGTCACGGTGGTGGCGCCAATTGCCGGCCCGATCCTTGGCGGCTGGATTACCGACAGCTACAGCTGGCCGTGGATCTTCTTTATCAACGTGCCCATCGGCATCTTCGCGGTGCTGGTGGTGCGTTCGCAGTTGAAGAAACGTCCGGTGGTCACCAGTTACCAGCCGATGGATTACGTCGGGCTGCTGAGCCTGATCGTCGGTGTCGGCGCGCTGCAGATCATCCTCGACAAAGGCAATGACCTGGACTGGTTCGAATCCAACTTCATCATCGTTGGTGCCGTGATTTCGGCGATAGCCCTGGCGGTGTTCGTCATCTGGGAAATGACCGACAAGCACCCGGTGGTCAACCTGCGGTTGTTTGCCTACCGCAACTTCCGCATCGGCACCATTGTGCTGGTGCTCGGTTATGCGGGGTTCTTCGGCATCAACCTGATCCTGCCGCAATGGCTGCAAACCCAGATGGGCTACACCGCCACCTGGGCGGGCCTGGCGGTGGCACCGATCGGCATTCTGCCGGTGCTGATGTCGCCGTTTGTGGGCAAGTACGCGCACAAGTTCGACCTGCGCTTGCTGGCGGGCCTGGCATTTTTGGCAATTGGCCTGAGTTGCTTCATGCGTGCCGGCTTTACCAATGAAGTCGACTTCACCCACATCGCCCTGGTGCAGCTGTTCATGGGCATTGGCGTGGCGCTGTTCTTCATGCCGACCTTGAGCATCCTGATGTCCGACCTGCCGCCGGCGCAAATCGCCGACGGCGCGGGCCTGGCGACCTTCCTGCGGACCCTGGGCGGCAGTTTTGCGGCCTCGCTGACCACCTGGATCTGGATTCGCCGCGCCGACCAGCACCATGCGTACATGAGCGAGAACATGACCACCTACGACTCGGCAACCCGTGATGCCTTGCAGGCACTCGGCGGGGCAGGGCACAAGGCCTATGCACAGCTGGACCAGATTCTCACCAGCCAGGCGTACATGATGTCCACCGTGGATTACTTCACGCTGCTGGGCTGGATGTTCATGGGCTTGATCGTGATTGTGTGGTTGGCGAAACCGCCGTTTGCGGCGAAGGCCGGGCCGGAGGCTTCGGGGCACTGATCGAAAGACCGAACTCGGTCAATGTGGGAGCTGGCTTGCCTGCGATGCAGGCACCTCGGTACATCAGATACATCGAGGTGATGCTATCGCAGGCAAGCCAGCTCCCACATTTGACGGGTGTTGTGTCTGAGAATCAGGCGCCAGGCAAGGCTAGTTGTGGGTTGACGAAGTCAAACGCCGCCAACGCAAACCCTTGCTCGTCTACCTGCAACGCCCAGCCCTGCTTGTCCCAATCCCCCAGCACAATGCGCTTGGCCGCCTGATCACCAATCTGCAGCTTATGGATCGCTGGGCGGTGCGTGTGGCCGTGGACCAGGGTGCGCACGCCAAACTGCTGCATCACCCGCGGCACTTCCTCGGGCGTCACATCGACAATGTCGTTGGCTTTCATGCGTGTCTGCGCGCGGCTTTCACTGCGCAGCTTGCGCGCCAGCTTGTGGCGGGTGCGCAATGGCAGGTGCCGCAGGATAAACAGCACAATCGGGTTACGCAGGATGCGCCGCAGCTTCATGTAGCCAAGGTCGCGGGTGCAAAGGCTGTCGCCGTGCATCAACAGCACAGGCTCGCCGTAGAACTGCACGACACTCGGGTCCTTGAGCAAGGTGGCGCCTGCAGCTTTGCAGAACGCCTTGCCGATCAGGAAGTCACGGTTGCCGTGCATGATGAAAATCGGGGTGCCGCTGTCGCTCAGCTCACGCAGGGCCGCGCAAATCGAACGCTGGAACGGTGTCATGCCATCGTCGCCAATCCAGGCTTCAAAGAAGTCGCCCAGAATGTACAACGCCTGGGCGCCACGGGCGCGCCCGTGGAGCAAATCCAGAAACGCCCGGGTGATGTCCGGGCGGTCCTCTTCCAGATGCAAATCTGAAATCAGCAATATCACCCAACGATCTCGGCTTTCTCGACGATAACGTCTTCTACCGGAACGTCCTGGTGACCGGCTTTACCGGTGGTCTGCACGGCTTTGATCTTGTCGACGACGTCCTGGCCTTCGGTCACTTTACCGAATACCGCGTAGCCCCAACCCTGCACGTTCTTGCCGCTGTGGTTCAGGAAAGCGTTGTCGGCGACGTTGATGAAGAACTGCGCGGAGGCCGAATGCGGCTCCATGGTACGGGCCATGGCGACGGTGTACTTGTCGTTGGAAAGGCCGTTGTCCGCTTCGTTCTGGATGCTTGGACGCTTGTCTTTCTTTTCTTTCATGCCAGGCTCGAAACCGCCGCCCTGGACCATGAAGTTGCCGATGACACGGTGGAAAACGGTGTTTTCGTAGTGGCCGGCTTTAACGTATTCGATGAAGTTGGCGACGGTGATCGGCGCTTTCTCGGCGTTCAGCTCGATGACGATGTCACCGTGGTTGGTGGTCAGTTTGACTTGAGTCATGTTCACTACTCTTTTCAGGGAATTCGTGGGTTTGGACGCCTGAGCGCCTTACCTGATTGGCTAAACAGAGGCCAAGGCGCGCAGTTTAGCGTGACCTGCAGGAATTTCGAGGTGGTTTTTTACCGCCGATGCATTAAATGCAGCAGTTTTCGACCACGCTCTGTCAGCGGCTTGACAGCTTCGGCTATCATAAGCCCTTTGTTTTATCGGCCCCTACTTCTGGCCAAGCACTTCGTCTGTTCAAGGATCCTATGAGCAAGCCCACTGTCGACCCTACCTCGAATTCCAAGGCCGGACCTGCCGTCCCGGTCAATTTCCTGCGCCCGATCATCCAGGCGGACCTGGATTCGGGCAAGCACACGCAGATCGTCACCCGTTTCCCGCCTGAGCCCAACGGTTACCTGCACATCGGCCACGCCAAGTCGATCTGTGTGAACTTCGGCCTGGCCCAGGAGTTCGGTGGCGTCACGCACCTGCGTTTCGACGACACCAACCCGGCCAAGGAAGACCAGGAATACATCGACGCCATCGAAAGCGACATCAAGTGGCTGGGCTTCGAGTGGTCCGGTGAAGTGCGCTACGCCTCCAAGTATTTCGACCAGTTGTTCGACTGGGCCGTCGAGTTGATCAAGGCTGGCAAGGCTTACGTCGACGACCTGACCCCGGAGCAAGCCAAGGAATACCGTGGCAGCCTGACCGAGCCGGGCAAAAACAGCCCGTTCCGCGACCGTTCGGTCGAAGAGAACCTGGACTGGTTCAACCGCATGCGCGCCGGTGAGTTCCCGGACGGCGCTCGCGTGCTGCGCGCCAAGATCGACATGGCCTCGCCGAACATGAACCTGCGCGACCCGATCATGTACCGCATCCGCCACGCCCACCACCACCAGACCGGTGACAAGTGGTGCATTTACCCGAACTACGACTTCACCCACGGTCAGTCGGACGCCATCGAAGGCATCACCCACTCGATCTGCACCCTGGAGTTCGAAAGCCATCGCCCGCTGTACGAGTGGTTCCTCGACAGCCTGCCGGTGCCGGCGCACCCGCGTCAGTACGAATTCAGCCGCCTGAACCTGAACTACACCATCACCAGCAAGCGCAAGCTCAAGCAGCTGGTTGATGAAAAGCACGTGCATGGCTGGGACGACCCACGCATGTCGACGCTGTCGGGCTTCCGTCGTCGCGGTTACACCCCGGCGTCGATCCGTAATTTCTGCGAGATGGTCGGCACCAACCGCTCCGACGGCGTGGTCGACTACGGCATGCTCGAATTCAGCATCCGTCAGGACCTCGACGCCAACGCACCGCGCGCCATGTGCGTGCTGCGTCCGTTGAAAGTGGTGATCACCAATTACCCGGAAGACAAGGTCGAGAACCTCGAACTGCCGCGTCATCCGCAAAAAGAAGAACTCGGCGTGCGCAAGCTGCCGTTCGCGCGTGAGATATACATCGACCGTGATGACTTCATGGAAGAGCCGCCAAAGGGCTACAAGCGCCTGGAGCCGAATGGCGAAGTGCGTCTGCGCGGCAGCTACGTGATCCGCGCCGATGAAGCGATCAAGGACGCCGATGGCAACATCGTCGAACTGCGTTGCTCCTACGACCCCGAAACCCTGGGCAAGAACCCTGAAGGCCGTAAGGTCAAGGGCGTGATTCACTGGGTGCCGGCCGCTGCCAGCATTGAGTGCGAAGTGCGTTTGTACGATCGTCTGTTCCGTTCGCCGAACCCTGAAAAGGCTGAAGACAGCGCGAGCTTCCTGGACAACATCAACCCTGATTCCCTGCAAGTGCTCACCGGTTGTCGTGCCGAGCCATCGCTTGGCGACGCACAGCCGGAAGACCGTTTCCAGTTCGAGCGCGAAGGTTACTTCTGCGCAGATATCAAGGACTCGAAACCTGGTCAGCCGGTATTCAACCGTACCGTGACCTTGCGAGATTCGTGGGGCCAGTGATTTAAGGGAGTTGTCGTGTTAACGATCTACAACACACTCAGCAAGACCAAAGAAGTCTTCAAGCCGCTGGATGGCAACAAGGTGCGCATGTACGTGTGCGGCATGACCGTGTACGACTACTGCCACATCGGCCACGGCCGCAGCATGGTTGCCTTCGACCTGGTGACCCGCTGGTTGCGTTTCAGCGGCTATGACTTGACCTATGTGCGCAACATCACCGACATCGACGACAAGATCATCAACCGTGCCAACGAAAACGGCGAGTCGTTCGACGCGCTGACCGAACGCATGATTGCTGCCATGCACGAGGACGAGGCGCGCCTCAACATCCTCAAGCCGGACATGGAGCCGCGCGCCACGGATCACATCCCGGGCATGCACGCGATGATCCAGACCCTGATCGACAAGGGTTATGCCTACGCCCCCGGCAATGGCGACGTGTACTACCGCGTCGCCAAGTTCATGGGCTATGGCAAGCTGTCGCGCAAGAAAATCGAAGACCTGCGCATCGGCGCGCGCATCGAAGTCGACGAAGCCAAGCAAGACCCGCTCGACTTCGTGCTGTGGAAAGGCACCAAGCCCGGCGAGCCGAGCTGGGAGTCGCCATGGGGCGCCGGGCGTCCGGGCTGGCACATCGAGTGCTCGGTGATGTCCACCTGCTGCCTGGGCGAGACTTTCGACATTCACGGCGGCGGGAGCGACCTCGAGTTCCCGCACCACGAAAACGAAATCGCCCAAAGCGAAGCCGCTACCGGCAAGACGTACGCCAACGCCTGGATGCACTGCGGCATGATCCGCATCAATGGCGAGAAGATGTCCAAGTCCTTGAACAACTTCTTCACCATTCGCGACGTGCTGGAAAAGTACCACCCGGAAGTTGTGCGGTACCTGTTGGTATCGAGCCACTACCGCAGCGCCATCAACTACTCGGAAGACAACCTCAAGGACGCCAAGGGCGCCCTGGAGCGTTTCTACCACGCGTTGAAAGGCCTGCCAGCCGTGGCGCCTGCCGGCGGCGAAGCGTTCGTGGCACGGTTTACCGAAGTGATGAACGACGACTTCGGCACGCCGGAAGCCTGTGCGGTGCTGTTCGAGATGGTGCGTGAGATCAACCGCTTGCGCGAGACCGATCTGGATGCAGCGGCCGGGCTGGCTGCACGCTTGAAAGAGTTGGCCAGCGTGCTGGGTGTGTTGCAGATGGAAGCCGATGACTTCCTGCAAGCCGGCGCTGAAGGGCGTGTGGATGCGGCGCAAGTTGATGCGCTGATTCAGGCGCGTCTGGCTGCGCGGGCTAACAAAGACTGGGCCGAGTCCGACCGCATCCGTGACCAACTGACCGCGATGGGTGTGGTGTTGGAAGACGGCAAGGGCGGGACGACGTGGCGGTTGGCTGATCAAGCTTGATTGGTAAACGCTGAATGAAAACGCCCCGACTGGTTCGGGGCGTTTTTTTTGCACATCGTTTTAACGGCTCACTTGATCCAGTGTGGGAGCGGGCTTGCTCGCGAATGCGGTGCATCAGCCAATGAATCTGGCGACTGACCCACCGCCTTCGCGAGCAAGCCCGCTCCCACAATTCGACCGATTTAAGCTTCCACAATTTGGTCGGCTGCAATGCCGCCTGGGTTTTGCTTTTCTGTGGGAGCTGGCTTGCCTGCGATGCAGACGCCTCGGTGCATCAGCGTTACCCAGGCAATGCTATCGAAGGGCACGCCAGCGCTTCTTCGAATTGTCGTTGAAAGTTCTGCGATGGACAGGGCAGCGTGCCTACATAGGGTATGGAACTGTCCGCATCCGACTTACCACTGAGCGGGTCAGAGCCCTGCGGGCTTTTCACTTAATCGGGAGCGTTGCAGATGTGGAATTCAGGGGCGGCAGGGACGGGAGGTGTGGGCGCCGGGTATGCGCCAAATGGGTTGCGACCCAGGGCGGTTTCCGTTGCGCCTGCGGCCGAAGTGGTTGCGGTCAAACAGCAGCTCAATGAGTTATTTGATGCGACAGGTTCCAAGGCGCAAATGGCTCAACGGTTATCTTTCAGTTTGAAGGCGCTTCTGGAAACGGTGGACAGCGGTACGTTCAAGAACGATCTCAACAAGCTGATTCAAACCTTGGACGTCTACATAGCCTCCCAAGCGGCAGTTTTTCAGTCTATACAGCACCTGTTCCCGGATGCGGGGCGAGAGTCTCTGTCCAGCCGGTCGCATGACATTGGCCACCCCCGTGCACATAACGGACCTGGGCTTCGTCATCCGCGGCAGGTAAGTCATAACACTCCCACTCAGAGGATGAGTCTTGATGACCTCTACCCCGACAGGAGTAATCCTGGCAGAAGACCTGGCGTGGGTAATGAGCCCGGCAATATCTGGAGTGGTTTCAAGCAGGGGCCAAATAAAAGCAATTGCACGACGGTGGCAGCCATAAAGGTCGCAATGATGAAGTTTGGCCAGAAGCCGACCGATATTTACAAGCAGGTAATCGCAGCGGGTGATGGCTGGAACATACAGATGCGGGATGACCGCTGGTACCACCTGTCCAAAGATGAGCTGGCGCAGGCAACCTATAGATCTGAGTTCAGTGGCGATAATCCGGCGATGGTGGCAGATGCTAATTTTCTGTATGCCGTGAGTGCTAAACGGGCGCAAGTGGAGAATAACGACGGTTATGCCGCGCGAGGTTTCGAGAGCGCGTTATACAGCATCAATGACGGTGAGCCCTTTGGTCACAATTACAATGGGTTCGTGCGCCTGGGCCTGAGTGCCCACATCCAAAAAACCACTGTTGAAAACTTGGCGCGTGGGCAACTGGGTCTTGTGACTCATGGCGTTCCGGTTAACGGTCAAATGGTGGGCCATTCGCTTGCAGTGATCAATGGGCGAGAGGAAGTGTGGGGTAGGCAAGGCGGGAGTCCACCGACTGACATCTACGCCAACGCGGTGACCTTGGTTTGACGTGTGATTGGGGCTGTTGATTGGCCCCTTTACCGTCCCAGAGCACCTTGCCAAACCCATTCTGCGACGCATACGTGCCGACATGGCGCAGTTCACGCTCACTACCAATCAGGCTGAACAAGGGAATCCCTTGTCCCAACAGCACCGGGATACGGATGATGATCAGCTCATCGATCAGGGCGGCCCATCACCGTTGCGTTTCTGATCTCAATTTCGTAAGAGCTTTCGGAAAATTGTCTTTTGTTTTGACGCTCGTCCATTCATGGCTTTAGATGATCGCCACGACCAAACCCATGATGAAACTGGCGGTGATTTGAATGGATTGTATTTTTTGCAGCATTGTCCGAAAGACCTCTCCAGCCCACATTCTGTGGGAGGACGAACACCATATGGCGTTCCTGTCGATCTTCCCCAACACGCCGGGTTTCAGCGTGGTGATCCCCAAGCAACATTACGGCAGCTATGCGTTTGCGCAGTCGGATAAGGTGCTGGCCGACCTTGTTGTCGCCACCAAGAAAACCGCATTGCAGATCGACCGGGCGTTTTCGGATGTGGCGCGCACCGGGATGATGCTGGAAGGGTATGGGGTGGATCACCTGCATGCGAAGCTGTTTCCCATGCATGGCACGGGCTCGGACAGTGCGTTCAAGGCGTTGAGTTCGAAGGTGGACAAGTTCTTCGAGGCGTATGAGGGCTATATCTCGTCCCACGATCATGTACGGGCGGATGATGCTGAGTTGGCAGAGCTGGCGGCCAGAATCCGATCCTTCGCCTAGCGCAAATCAATGTGGGAGCGGGCTTGCTCGCGAATGCGCAGTGTCAGTCAATACATGTGTGACTGATGTACCGCATTCGCGAGCAAGCCCGCTCCCACATGTTTTACTGTGTGCGCCTGGTCGATCAGCGGCGGCTGCTGACCTCGGCGGGCACATCGTCCCGGCCATGCGTTTGCGGAACAGTGCAGTGCGAGCCAGCAGCAGCGTGGTCACCGGCACCGTGATCGACAGCAGAATCGGAATCAACCAGCCGTGCAGCACCGGCGCGGACTTGAGCACCGAAAAGTAGATGATCGACGCCAACGCCACACACCACGCACCCAATGTAGAGGCCAGCGCCGGCGGGTGCATGCGCTGGAAAAAGTCCTTCATGCGCAGCAGACCGATCGCGCCGATCAGTGCGAATACGCTGCTCAGCACCAGCAATACCGCCACGCTGGCTTCAACCCATAACGGCATCATTCAATCACCTCGCCACGCAGCAGGAATTTCGCCAAAGCGAACGACCCGACAAAGCCAAACAGCGCAATCAGCAGCGCCGCTTCAAAGTAGGTGTCACTGGCGTAGCGGATGCCGAGCACCAGCATCATCAGCATCGCCAGGATGTACAGATAGTCCAGTGCCAGAACCCGGTCCTGTGCCGACGGGCCTTTGAACAGGCGCGCCAGTGTCAGCACCATGGCCAGCGAGAACAGGAACAGGCTGATCAGGATCGCGTTGGAGAGCAGGGCGCTCATTCGAAGATCTCCATCAGGGGCCGCTCGTAGGTGGTTTTGAAGTGCTCGATAAAGGGCGCTTCATCCTCAAGGTCGAACACGTGCAACAGCAGAATGCTGCGGTCCAGCGCCAGTTCCGACCAGACCGTGCCGGGTGTGATGCTGGTGATCATCGACAGCACGGCCAGGCCGTTGGCGTCGCGCAGGTCCAGCGGGATTTTGATAAAGCGCGAACGCGGCGCACGCGAGCCGCAGATCAGCACACTCCAGGCCACTTGCAGATTAGAGATGATCACGTCGCGGCCCACCACCAGAAACAGGCGCAGGATCACCCCTGGGCGGCGGATGCGGATCGGCAACGGGCGCAGCGGCGCCATCATCAGCGGGGCAAGAAAGCCCAGCAGCGCGCCGAGCAGCAGGTTGCCGGGGCTGACGGACAGGTTCAGCACCAGCCACAACAGCCACAACGCCAGCGATAACCAGGGGGCAGGGAACAGACGCTTCATGGCTGCACCTCCAGGGCGGCGGTCTTGGCTTCAGGGCTCGGCACCGGGCGCGTCGCCAAGACGGCCATCACGTAGTGTTCCGGGTTGTTCAGGCTTTCGGCGGTGGCCTGGGTGTAGCGCATCAACGGCTCGGCCTTGAGCGTCAGGAGGATGCTCAGGCCGAGCAGGAAGAAGATCGGCAGGCACTCGTAGCGGCGCAGCAGCGGCGAGGGGCGCTCTTCCGGCGTCCAGAAGCGCTGGATGCCCAAACGGGCGAAGGCGATCAGCGACGCCAGGCCCGACAGGATCAGCAATGTCACCAAGCCCCAGGCGGCGGGGCGTATGGGTTCATCCACCGCATTCCCCAGCCCCTGCGGGTTGACCAGCGCGCTTAACAGGCTGAGCTTGCCGATAAAGCCAGACAGCGGCGGCATGCCGATAATCAGCAATGCGCAGGCAACAAAGCTCAAACCGAGAAAGGCCATGGTCCACGGAATCACCTGGCCGACCACGGCTTTCTGTTCATCGTCGAGGTTCACGCCAGGGCGCGGATGCAACGACTCCATGGCCTTGGGCAACGCATCGATTTCCTCGTCCAGCGGCAGGTCATTGGCCGAGCGCGAACGCTCGATCAGTTCGGCCAGCAGGAACAGCGCGCTCAATGCCAGCGTCGAGCTGACCAGATAGAACAGCGCCCCGGCCGTCAGGCTTGGCTGAGCAAAGCCCACGGCCGACAGCAGAATTCCGGCCGACACCAGAATGCTCAAGCTGGCCATGCGTTCCAGCCGCTGCGCCGCGACCATCGCTAATGCTGCGCAAATGATCGTCGCCATGCCGCCGTACACCAGCCAGTCGCCGCCAAACAGCGCCGAAGCACCGGCTTGCCCCGAAAACAGCAAGGTCCACAGGCGCAGCACGGTGTACACGCCTACTTTGGTCATGATCGCAAACATCGCCGCCACCGGCGCGCTGGCCGAGGAGTAGGCGGGCGCCAGCCAGAAGTTCAGCGGCCACATGCCGGCTTTGGCCAGGAACGCTGTTGCCAGAATTGCCGCGCCTGCGTGCAACAGGCCGCGATCGGCCTCTGGCACCAAGGGGATTTTCAGTGCCAGGTCAGCAAAGTTCAGCGTGCCGGTGACGCCATAGATCATCGCCGCGCCAATCAGGAACAGCGACGAGGCCAGCAGGTTGATCGCAATGTAATGCAGGCCCGACGACACCCGCGCACGGCCCGAGCCGTGCAGCATCAAACCGTAGGACGCCGCCAGCAGCACTTCGAAGAACACAAACAGGTTGAACAGGTCCGCCGTCAGAAAGGCGCCGTACAGGCCCATCATCTGGATCTGGAACAGCGCGTGGAAGCTGGTACCGGCACGGTCCCAACGGGCCATGGCGAATAGCAGCGCGCTCACGCCGATAATCCCGGTGAGCACCAGCATCATCGCCGACAGTTGGTCCACCACCAGCACGATGCCGAACGGTACCTGCCAGTTGCCCGGCAGGTACACGCCGATGGAGCCGGGGCCGCCTTGTTGTGTCCAGTACAGCAGCAGGACGGCGATGCCCAGGCCGATGATGCTGGAAAACAGGTTGATTTTTGCCTTCAGCGGACGGCGTTTTTCGCCGAGCATCAGCATCAGCGCGGCGGTCAGCAACGGCAGCAGGATCGGCGCGACGATCAGTTGATTGATCCACGTCATTCCTTGGGCTCCCGACCGTCTACATGGTCAGTGCCGGTCAGACCGCGGGAGGCCAGCAGCACCACCAGAAACAGCGCGGTCATGGCGAAGCTGATCACGATCGCCGTCAGTACCAGCGCCTGGGGCAGGGGATCGGTGTAGTGGAGCAGGTCTTGCGGCACGCCGTCCTTGATGATCGGCTCCTTGCCGATAAACAGGCTGCCCATGCTGAAAATGAACAGGTTGACCCCGTATGACAGCAGGCACAGGCCCATCACCACCTGGAACGTCCGTGGCCGCAGGATCAGCCAGACGCCGGAGGCCGCCAGGACCCCAATGGCAATTGCGATGACTTCTTCCATCAGGCGGCTCCTTGCGTTGCGGCAACCACTTTTTTGGCCTGGTTGCTCGGTTTGTGGGCCCGCACGGACTGGTGGCCGAGGGCGGTGAGCATCAGCAGCGTGGAACCGACGACCATGGCGTACACGCCGACGTCGAAGAACAGCGCGCTGGCGATATGGATATCGCCGAGCACCGGCACGCTGAAATGCCAGGTGTGGGTGGTGAGGAACGGGTAACCGGCAAACAGCGCGCCGAGCCCGGTCAGGGTTGCCGAAAGCAGGCCAAAACCCATCCAGCGCATTGGCCGCAGGCTCATCTGCGCCTCAACCCACTGCGTACCGGCGACCATGTATTGCAGGATGAACGCTACCGACATCACCAGGCCGGCGACAAAGCCGCCGCCCGGCTGGTTATGACCGCGCATGAACAGGTAGAACGACACCACCAGCGCAATTGGCAGCAGCAGGCGCACCAGCACCGCCGGCACCATCATGAAGCCCAGCGCGGTGTCGCTGGCCTGGCGCGGGTTGACCAGGTCGGTGGCCACGTCCGGCGCCAACTGGCGCTGTTGCGCGGGCAGTTGCATGCTTTCTTTGGACGGACGGAAGCGCCGCAGCAGGGCATACACCGTCAGCGCCACGGCGCCGAGCACGGTGATTTCGCCGAGGGTATCGAAGCCACGGAAGTCGACGAGCATCACGTTCACGACGTTGCTGCCGCCGCCTTCGGGCAGGGCGCGGCTGAGGTAGAACGAGGAGATATCGTTGGGCGTCTGGCGGGTCAGCATCGCGTAGGACAGCAGCGCCATGCCGCCGCCGACCACGGTGGACAGCAGGAAGTCACGCAGGCGGCGAATGCGCGCCTTGCGCAACGAGCTGGGCAATGGCGACACTTCTTCGATGCGCCGTGGCAGCCAGCGCAGGCCCAGCAGGATAAGCACGGTGGTCACCACTTCGACGACCAGCTGCGTCAACGCCAGGTCCGGCGCCGAGAACCACACGAAGGTGATGCAGGTCATCAAGCCGCACACGCTGACCATGGTCAGGGCTGCCAGCCGGTGATACTTGGCTTGCCACGCGGCGCCGAGGGCGCAGGCAATCGCCAGCAGCCACAGGGTCACAAACACAATGGAGCCCGGGATCTTCGGCCGGTCGCCCCAGCTGAGGCCGCTGTTGAGCATCGGGATCAAACCTGCAATCACCGCTGCCATTACCAGCAGGAACAGCTGGGTCTGCAGGCGTTTGGTGCTGATGCGTTTTTCGATCCGGCGCACGCCGCGCATCATCACCACCAGGCTGCGTTCGAACATGCGCTTGCCGTTGAAGTAGCTGATGACCGGCGGGTACTTGAAGCGGCCACGTTTGAGCTGTTTGCGCAGCAGCAGGTAGAGCACCACGCCGCCAGACATCGCCACCAGGCTCATGATCATCGGCGCGTTCCAGCCGTGCCAGATCGCCAGGCTGTACTCGGGCAGCACACCACCGACCACCGGCAGCGCAGCGGCAGCGAGAATCGAGCCGACCACCTGGGCCGGGAAGATGCCCACCAGCAGGCAAGTGAACACCAGCAGTTCCACCGGGGCGCGCATCCAGCGCGGCGGTTCGTGGGGCGTGTGCGGCAAATCGGTGGCTGGCGGGCCGAAGAACACATCGACGGTAAAACGCAGCGCATAGGCGACGCTGAAAGTGCCGGCGATGGTTGCAATCATCGGCAGGGCAATTTCCACCCAGGCGGTCGCCGAGATAAATACCGTTTCAGCGAAGAACATCTCTTTGGACAGGAAGCCATTGAGCAACGGCACCCCGGCCATCGATGCACTGGCCACCATCGCCAGGGTCGCGGTAAACGGGATCAGGCGCACCAGACCGCTGAGCTTGCGAATATCACGGGTGCCGCTTTCGTGGTCGATGATGCCCGCCGCCATGAACAGCGAGGCCTTGAAGGTGGCGTGGTTGAGGATGTGGAACACCGCAGCGACGGCGGCCAGCGGGCTGTTGAGGCCCAGCAGCAGGGTGATCAGCCCGAGGTGGCTGATGGTGGAGTAGGCCAGCAGGCCCTTGAGATCGTTTTGAAACATGGCGCAGTAAGCGCCGAGGAGGAGGGTGATGGCGCCGGCACCGCCGACGATCCAGAACCATTCTTCGCTGCCGGACAGCGACGGCCACAGGCGGGCCAGCAGGAACACGCCGGCTTTCACCATCGTCGCCGAGTGCAGATACGCCGAAACCGGCGTCGGTGCCGCCATCGCGTGGGGCAGCCAGAAGTGGAAGGGGAACTGTGCGCTTTTGCTCAGGGCGCCGATCAGCACCAGGGCGAGCATGACCGGGTACAGCGAGTGCGCGCGAATCTGATCGCCCGCCGCCAGCACCTGGTCCAGGTCATAGCTGCCCACGATATGCCCCAGCAGCATTACGCCGGCCAACAGGCACAGGCCGCCCGCGCCGGTGACCATCAGCGCCATATAGGCGCCGCGCCGGGCATCGGCGCGGTGGTGCCAATAGCCGATCAACAGGAACGAGAACAGGCTGGTCAGTTCCCAGAAGAACACGATCTGGATCAGGTTGCCGGAAATCACCAGCCCGAGCATGGCGCCCATGAAGGCCAGGAAAAACGCGAAAAAACGCGGCACCGGGTCGTCCGGCGACATGTAGTAGCGCGCATACAGCGACACCAGCGAGCCGATGCCCAGCACCAGCATCGAGAACAGCCAGGCGAACCCATCCATGCGCAGCACGAAGTTCAACCCGAGGCTGGGCAACCACATGAATTCTTCGCGGATCACGCCACCGTGGGCGATCTGAGGGTAGAGCAGGGCGACTTGAATGGTGCCGACCAAGGCCACGAGGCCAGCCAACAGGGATTCGGTGTTACGTGCATTGTGCGGCAGCAAGGCCGCCAGACAGCTGCCAATAAAAGGCAGAAGCAGTAGAACTATCAGGGACATAGGCTTCTAATCTGCGGGAGTTTGGGATGCATCATACGTGCCGCTTTGTCGATCACCAAACGCCAAGATGTGGCAGGATCCTACAAGGTAGGCTGAAACCCCCCGTTTGGCATTGTTTCAGCTGGCGCCATTGCAGCCGTCACCACGGCTTCCTGTGGGAGCTGGCTTGCCCGCGATGGCGATCTGACAGCCATTACAGCAGTCAGACCTTAACCCTGCTGCTCCTGTTCCCTTTCATCCTGCAGTTCGATGGCCTTCTGCCCTTTAGTCTTCAGCTCACTCACAATCACTGCCACCACAATCAACGCCGCCCCCACCATCGCGATCGGCGGGAAGCGCTCACCGGCCATCCGTCCGATCACGCCGGCCCACACCGGCTCACCGGCGTAGATCAAGGTAGCGCGTGTCGGCGAGACACTCTGCTGCGCCCAGTTCATCGCGACCTGGATCACCGCGCTGGTCAAGCCCAGGCCTACCGCGCTGAATACCAGCAACCACGAGAAACCTGGCAAGGGTTCCCCCATCGGCACCACCATCAGAAACGACAATAACGACGCCGTGGCCAGTTGCACCACGGTCACCCGGCGTACATCCACCTGCCCGGCAAACGCGCTGATCAGAATGATTTCGGCGGCCACCGCCACGGCACAGATCAGCGTGGCGATTTCGCCGGGGCTGAAGTTCAGCGACGCGCCGGCCGGGCCGGTGAGCAGCATCAAGCCGGTAAACGCCAGCATGATGCCGATGGCCGGCATCAGCGCCGGGCGGCGCCCCAGCACCAGCCATTGCAGCAGCGGCACGAACGGCACATACAGCGCGGTGATGAACGCCGACTGACTGCTCGGAATAGTCTGCAGCCCGATGGTCTGCATGCCGTAGCCGAACATGATCGAGGTGCCGATGAAGGCGCCGGCTTTCAACTCAAACAAGGTCAGGCCGCGCAGGGTGCGCAACGAAAAGAACCCAACCACGATGGCCGCTGCGGCAAACCGCAGCCCCACGAAAAACATCGGTCCGCTGACCGTCATCGCATGTTGCACCAGCAAAAAGGTGCCGCCCCAGATCATGGTGATCACCACCAGAATGCATTCGGCTTTGCTGAAACGGTTGAAGCGTGAGGAAGGGTTCGGGGCAGTCATGGCGGCTCGGTCTTGCAAGGGAAAGGCACGGACCGCACAATGCGCCGCACGCTGGGCAGTATACTGCGCACACCTACCTATTGAGCAATATAGTGCACAAAGAAAATCCACATCGGGCGTCGGTCCTGCAACACGTCAGCCAGAACGTCCGTCGTTTGCGGCATGCTGCCGACATGAGCCAGACCGCGCTATCGGAAAAGTCCGGCGTCAGCCGGCGCATGCTGGTGGCCATCGAGGCGGGCGAGAAGAATGTCAGCCTGTCCACCCTGGACCGCGTCGCCGAAGCCCTGGATGTGGCCTTCAGCGACCTGATCCAGGCGCCGGATGCCGGCGATCACAGCCGCATCAACGAGCTGGCGTGGGCCGGCGACATTCCCGGCAGTAAAGCCGTATTGCTGGCCAAGGCCACTGCCCGGCGCGAAGTGGAATTGTGGGAGATGCGCCTGGAACCGGGCGACCGTTACAGCCCGGAACCCGACCCGGAAGGCTGGAGCGTGCAGCTGTTTGTGTTCGAAGGCCGCCTGACCCTGATCCTCGATGACGAAGAAAAACACGTGGCCACCGGTGAGTTCTTCATGTTCGCCAGCCGCCAGGCCCACGGCTATCGCAATGACGGAGAGGTGGCGGTGCGCTTTGTGCGCAACGTGGTGATCTAACTGTCTGCCAGGCAACAGTGGATGGACACTTTGCTCGCCTGCACACGCAGGCGTTTGAAGATTTTAGCCGCAACACCCTGATTTTATTGGCGATTAGATTCAGGCACGACTCCTGCAATCACCCAGGTCATCTCACCGGAGCCTGGAGTCGGCCCATGTCAGCCCACCCTCAACAACCTGCCCATATCATTCGCTCGGACGCCGAGGCCATCGAGGTCGCCACGCGCCTGGCCGCACGCTTTGCCGTCGACGCCAGTGCACGCGACCGCGAGCGGCGCTTGCCGGTGGCCGAACTTGACGAGTTTTCTGCCAGCGGTTTGTGGGGCATCACCATTCCTAAAGCCTATGGCGGCGCCGAGGTGTCCTATGTGACGGTGGCCGAGGTGATCAAGTTGATCTCCGCCGCCGACCCATCGCTGGGGCAAATCCCGCAGAACCATTTGGGCGTGGTGGACATCCTGCTGCAAACCGCCACAGAGGAACAAAAGCGCCACTACTTCGGCAAGGTCCTGGCCGGTTATCGGTTCGGCAATGCCTTCTCCGAAGCCAAGAGCAAAAACGCCGGCACGTTTGATACCCAGATCCGTTTTGAGCACGACACCGCGCAAATCAACGGCGAGAAGTTCTACTGCACCGGCGCGCTGTTCGCGCATATCGTGCCCACCGTCGGCAACAATGAAAACGGCCAGGCCTTTATTGCGTTCGTTGAACGCGATGCGCCGGGGCTCACGGTGGTTGATAGCTGGGACGGCTTTGGCCAACGCACCACCGCCAGCGGCGGGGTGACACTCGACGGCGTGAGCGTGCCGCGCACCGCAGTGATCCCGGCTCACCTGGCCTTCGACCAACCCACCGCCAACGGCCCGATCTCGCAGATCATCCAGGCCGCGGTCGACACCGGCATCGCCCTTGGCGCGCTTGAACACGCCAAAATCCACGCCCGCCAGGCGCGGCCCTGGATCGACAGCCAACAGGAACACGGCTGGCAAGACCCATTCACCATCGCCGCCATTGGCGACCTGCAATGGCGCGTGCACGGCACCGAAGCCATTCTTGCCAAAGCCGGCAAGGCGGTCGACCTGGCCCTGGCCGAGCCGAACGAAGACACCGTGGCCCACGCCTCGCTGGTCGTCGCCCAGGCCAAAGTGCTGTCGGCCGAAACCGCCTTGCTCGCCAGCAGCAAACTCTTCGAACTCGCCGGCACTCGCTCGGTGACCGCCAAGCACAACCTCGACCGCTTCTGGCGCAATGCGCGTACCCACACCCTGCACGACCCGGCCCGCTGGAAATACCACCTGATCGGCAACTTCGTGCTCAACGGCGTGAAGCCCGCCCGCCACGCCTGGAACTGAGGAGCCTGACCCATGACCGCACTGAATCACGCGCGCCAACTGCTGGAAAGCACCCGCCGCACGGTTGAGCGAAGCGATGACCCCTACGTGATCAGCCGCTTCGGCGATTGGCAGATCCGCGTCGATGTGGCCGCCGCCTTGCTTGAGCGCGCCGCCACCGACCCAAGCCCGGTGGCCCTCACCGAAGCGCAGATCGCCGCCGCCGAAGCGCTGATTTTCGCCAGCAATGCCGAGTTCGAACTCACCGGCCAGCGCACCGCGCTGCCGCCCAGCCTTGATGATCCGTTGCGCAGCAAATACCAGATTGTCGGCAACTACCACCTCAACGGAGCGCTTTGATGTCCCGTGAAATCCGCTTGAATGCCTTCGACATGAACTGCGTCGGCCACCAATCGCCCGGGCTGTGGGCGCACCCGCGTGACCGTTCGTGGCAGTACAAAGACCTGGAGTACTGGACCGACCTGGCCAAAATCCTCGAACGCGGCAAATTCGACGGGCTGTTTATCGCCGACGTGCTGGGTATTTACGACGTGTACAACGGCAACGGTGACGCGGCGATTCGCCAGGCGGCGCAGGTGCCCGTCAATGACCCGCTGTCGTTGATCGCGCCGATGGCACTGGTCACCGAACACCTGGGTTTCGGCCTGACCGCCTCGTTGTCGTTTGAGCACCCGTACCCGTTTGCCCGCAGGCTTTCCACCCTCGATCACCTGACCAAGGGCCGCGTCGGTTGGAACATCGTCACCTCGTACCTGGAAAGCGGCGCCAAGAACCTCGGCCAGAAAGCCCAGACCGAACACGACGCACGCTATGACTACGCCGAGGAATACCTGGAGGTTTGCTACAAGCTTTGGGAAGGCAGCTGGGAAGAGGGCGCGGTCCTGCGTGATCGCGAGCGCCGAATTTTCAGCGACCCGAGCAAAATCCACGAAATCCGCCACGTCGGCAAACACTTCCAGGTGCCCGGTATTCATCTGTGCGAGCCGTCGCCGCAGCGCACGCCGGTGCTGTACCAGGCTGGTGCGTCCAGCCGTGGCAAGCAGTTCGCCGCCGAGCAGGCCGAGTGCGTGTTTGTCGCGGCGCCGTCCAAGGTGTTGCTGAAAAAGACCGTGGCCGATATCCGCCGCCGTGCCGCAGAAGCCGGGCGCGACCCGAAGAAAATCCTGATTTTCAACTTGCAGACGGTGATCGTCGGCGAGACCGACGCCAAGGCCAAGGCCAAGTTCGACGAGTACAAATCCTACGTCAGCTACGAAGGCGCGATGGCACTGATCTCTGGCTGGACCGGTATCGACTTCAGCCAGTTCAAACCCGATGAACCGCTCAAGCACGTGCACACCAACGCCATTCAGTCCGCGGTGGAGGCCTTCTCCACGGCGGACCCCAACAAAGTCTGGACGCCCAACGAACTGGCCGACTGGGTTGGCATTGGCGGCTTTGGCCCGTTGTTTGTCGGTGGCCCTGAAACCGTGGCCGACCTGCTGCAGGAATGGGTCGAGGAGACTGACGTGGACGGTTTCAATCTGGCCTATGCGCTGACCCACGAAACCTTTATCGACGCCGTGGACCTGTTGGTGCCGGAGCTGCAAAAGCGCGGCGTGTACAAGACCGAATACGCCCAGGGCACCTTGCGCGAGAAGTTGTTCGGCGATGGCGCACGATTGGGGGCGAATCACCCGGGTGCCGGTTACAGGGATCTTAAGGCCAGCGCTCTATAACTGAACAAACCCAATCCATGTGGGAGCTGGCTTGCCTGCGATAGCGTCGAGTCAGCTGGAAATGTGCCGACTGACACACCGTTATCGCAGGCAAGCCAGCTCCCACAGTAGAACTGTATTGATCCAAATAACTCAGCCAGCGGACCACCGCACGCACATCACTTTAATAGGAGCATCACCCCTATGAGCGTGCACGAACTCAAACGTCCGCTGGGCCTGGAATGGCCCGCCGAACTGCTCGGCAACCTGTCCGAGCCTTTGGAACACCTGCGTCACTGGGCGCAAATCACGCCGTTGCAGACGGCCCTGCGCCACAAGCGCCAGGGCCAGTGGTATGCCTGGCGGTGGATTGACGCCTTGCGCGACGTCGAGCGCCTGGCCGATGGGTTGCGCCAGCAAGGCTTTGGCGAGCAGTCGCGGCTGGCCCTCAGCGGCGCGTTCGAGCCGAACCTGCTGTTGTTGGCGTTGGCTGCGCAATCGGTCGGCGGGCAGGTGGTGACCCTGGCCGATGACCTCGAGCCCGAAGTCCTTTACCAACAGCTGTGGCGTATTCGCCCGACCCATTCGTATGTGCAGGACCGCCGGCAAGTGCGGCACTGGGCGTCTGCCAATCGACTGGATTTCGCCCAGTTGCTCGGCCCGCTGGACCCGGCGCAGCACTTGCAGCGCTGGTGGCAACCCTCTGGCGAAACCGCGTTGTGGAGCGAGGAGGGCACTCACTGGCAGGGCGGGTTGGCTGTGGTGCTGGAGCAGTGGCTCAACAGCGGCCATGGCCTGGCGTTTCCGGAAAACCTCGCCTCGGCCCGACGCGATCGCAGTGAAGTCGCTCCGACCGGCCTGCTGTTATCACCTGAGCGTTTGCACCACCTGGCCGACGACATCGAAAGCCGCCTCGCGCCCCACGGTACCTGGCGCCGACGCCTGTGCGACTGGGCCATCGCCCACCCGCAAAGTGGCCTGCGCCGCTTGCTGAAAAACCGCGTGCGCAGGCTGCTGGGCTTTCAGCGTCTGTCCTACATCTGGCAACCGCTTAAATCCAAGGCCGAGCCGACATGGCTGGCCGAATTCAAACGGGACATCGCATGAGCCAGGCCATTCTCCAGGTGCGCGACATCTCGTTGTCATTCAAGGGCGTCAAGGCGATCAATGCCTTGTCGTTTGACGTGCAGCGCGGCGAGATTTGCGCGCTGATCGGGCCAAATGGCGCCGGCAAGAGTTCGTTGCTCAACGTGCTTAACGGTGTGTACCGCTTTGACGCCGGCGAGATCGTCTTTGAGCAACAACACTTCCACCGCATCGACCCATTGGGCGCGGCGCGTCGAGGCATTGGCCGCACCTTCCAGAACAACGCGCTGTTCAAAAAGATGAGCGTGCTCGACAACATCCTCACCGGCCTGTCGCGGCATATGCGCAGCACCTTTATCGAACAGGCCCTGGGTTTGCCGCGCGCCCGGCGTGAGGCCGAGGCCTTCCGCCTGCGTGCCCAGGGCATCCTCGAATTCCTGGAGCTACAAGCCCACCGCGACGTGCTGGTGGGCAACCTGTCCTACGGCCTGCAAAAACGTGTGGAGTTGGGCCGCGCGTTGATCGCAGGCCCCAGCCTGCTGCTGCTCGACGAACCCATGGCCGGGATGAACGCCGAAGAAAAACACGAAATGGCGCGCTTCGTCGCCGACGTGAACCGCGACCTGGGCACCACCGTGGTGTTGATCGAGCACGACATGGGCGTGGTCATGGGCCTGTCCGACCATGTGGTGGTGCTCGACTACGGGCGCAAGGTCGGCGACGGCACGCCCGCCGAGGTTCAGGCCAACCCCGAAGTGATCAGCGCCTACCTGGGAGTCGCACACTGATGACGTTCTTTTTCGAAACCCTGCTCGGCGGCTTGCTCGCCGGCACCCTGTACTCGCTGGTCGCCATCGGCTTCGTGCTGATCTACAAGGCCAGCGGCGTGTTCAATTTCGCCCAGGGCTCGATGCTGCTGTTCGCCGCGCTGACCTTCGTCAGCCTGCATGACCAAGGCGTGCCGTTCGCCCTGGCGCTGCTGCTGACGGTAATCGTAATGGTCGTCGGTGCCTTGCTGATCGAACGTCTGGTGTTGCGCCCGTTGGTGAACCGTTCGCAGATCACTCTGTTCATGGCCACGTTGGGCCTGTCGTTCATTATCGAAGGCCTGGCCCAGGGCTTGATGGGCTCGCAGGTGCGCGCGCTGGATTTGGGCATTGACGACGTGCCGCTGTTTGTCGGGCCACTGATGCTCAGCCAGTTCGACCTCATCGCCGCCGCGGCGGCGGTGGTGCTGGTCACGGTGTTGGCGTTGCTGTTCAACACGACCCGCATCGGCGTGTCGTTGCGCGCGGTGGCGGATGACACCACGGCGGCGCTGTCCATCGGCATCAACCTCAACCGCATCTGGCAGATCGTCTGGGCCGTGGCCGGTGTGGTCGGGCTGGTGGCGGGGCTGCTGTGGGGCGCGCGCCAAGGGGTGCAGTTTTCGCTGTCGCTGGTGGTGCTCAAGGCCTTGCCGGTGCTGATCATCGGCGGCTTTACCTCGATTGGCGGAGCGATTGTCGGCGGTCTGATTGTCGGCGCGGCGGAAAACCTCGCCGAGGTGTATATCGGCCCGCTGATCGGCGGCGGCATCACGCCGTGGTTCGCCTACGTACTGGCCCTGGCCTTCCTGTATATCCGTCCCGCCGGCCTGTTCGGCGAGCGCGCCATCGAGCGAGTCTGAACCCATGTCGATTCCTGTTGTTCAACAAACCGCACCGTTGGTGTTGATCCAGCGGCGCGTGCCCTGGGGCCTGATCGGCCTGTTGGCGCTGGCCTTTGTTGTCGTGCCGCTGTGGGGCAATGACTATTGGCTCAATGCAATCCTCGTCCCGTTTCTGGTGCTGTCACTGGCCGGGCTGGGCTTGAACCTGCTGACCGGCTACACCGGGCAAACCTCGGTGGGCGCGGCCGGTTTCATGGCCGTCGGCGCGTTCGCCACCTACGGGTTTTTGCTGCGTCTGCCGGCGCTCGGTTTGCCGGTGGCGCTGCTCGGCGGTGGGGTGATCAGCGCATTGGTGGGGCTGTTGTTCGGCCTGCCCAGTTCGCGGATCAAGGGTTTTTACCTGATGGTCACCACGTTGGCCGCGCAGTTTTTTCTGGAGTGGCTGTTCGTCAAATTCCCCTGGTTCTACAACTACGGCTCCTCCGGCACCATTTCTGCGCCGCAACTGGCGCTGTTCGGCCATGACCTCAACACGCCGCTGGGGCGTTACCTGCTGACGCTGATCACGGTGTTGCTGCTGACCTGGACCGCCGTCAACCTGGTGCGCAGCCAGGTCGGCCGCAACTGGATGGCGATCCGCGACATGGACACCGCCGCCGCCGTGGTCGGTATCCCGGTGGTGCGCTACAAGCGCCTGGCGTTCGCCGTCAGTTCGTTCTACTTAGGCATTGCCGGTGCGCTGTGGGCCTTCGCTTACTTGGGCACGGCCAGCGCCAGCAGCTTTGATATCAACCGCTCGTTCCAGATCCTGTTCATCATCATTATCGGCGGCATGGGCAGCATCGCCGGCAACTTTGTCGGCGCGGCGTTTATCAGCCTGCTGCCGATTTTGCTCAGCCATGCCGGGCAGGCTTTGTTCGGCGGCTCGGTGGATGCGGGGCAATTGCAGAACCTGCAGAAAATCATCTTTGGCGTGTTGATCATCGTGTTCCTGATCAAGGAACCCGAGGGGTTGATTCGTCTGTTGCACAACCTGCGCGACCGTCTGCGGCAGTGGCCGCTGCGCTTCTAACATTCCCTCAAGAGAATCCAATATGCGTGCAACCCTGAAACGTTCCCTGGTCGGCGCCGCCTTTGCGCTGGCCGCCTTGGCGGGCACTGTGCCCCAGGCGACGGCCTCGCCCGACCAGCAATTCATTCCCCTGGCCACCTACCGTGTGGGCGCGTACGCCTCCAGCGGCGTGCAGGTGTGGGCCGGGATGATCGACTACCTGCGTTATATCAACGAGGTCGAAGGCGGCATCAATGGCGTGAAACTGGTGTGGCAGGAATGCGAAACCGAGTGGACGGCGGAGAAGGGCATCGAGTGCTACGAGCGCTTCAAGAATGGCCTGGATGGCGCGCCGGTCGCGGTCTATCAACCCAATGGCGCCCCGGCGGCGTACGCGCTGAGTGAGCGTGCCGAGGTGGACAAGATCCCGCTGATCACCCTCGGTTACGGCCGCACCGAAGCCACCGACGGCACGGTGTTCCCGTACAACTTTCCGGTGATGCTGACCTTTTACAGCGAAGCCTCAACCCTGGTGAACTACATCGCTCAGCGCGAAGGCGGTTTCGACAAACTCAAGGGCAAGAAGATCGCCACGGTCTACCACGACTCGGCCTATGGGCGCGAAACCCTTGGCCCGCTGAAGTTGCTGGCAGAGAAATACGGCTTTGAAAATATCCAGATTCCGGTGGCCGATCCGGGCAATGAACAGTCGGCGCAATGGCGCCAGGTCCGCCAGGCGAACCCGGACTGGGTGTTCCTGCGCACCTGGGGCGTCTCCACGCCGGTAGCGGTGAAAACCGCCGCGCGTTTTGGCTTTCCGGTTGACCATATCATCGGCGATATCTGGGCCAGCTCCAGCGAAGACGTGCTGCCTGCCGGTGCGTCCGCCAAAGGCTATCTGGCGCTGACGCCATACCCGGCCGGTGCCGACTTCGAGATCCACAAACGCCTCAAGCAGTACATCCTCGACAAGGGCCACAGTGACCTCAAGGACCTGAAAAACTTCGGCAGCGTCTACTACAACTCCGGCCTGGTGAACGCCGCCGTGGCCGTGGAAGCGATCCGCACCGGCCAGGCCAAATTCGGCAAGCGCCCGCTCAACGGCGAAGAAGGCCGTTGGGGCCTGGAACACTTGAACATCGACGACGCGCGCTTGAAGGACATGGGCTACCTGGGCCTGATGCAGAACCTCAAATTGTCGTGCCGCGACCATGAAGGCGGCGGTTCGGCGCGGGTGCAGCAATGGGACGGCGCCAACTGGACGCTGATCAGCGACTGGATCGCCGCCGACCGCGCGTTGCTGCGCCCATTGATTGACGAAAAATCCGCCGCGTTCGCCAAGGAAAAAGGCCTGACGCCGCGCACCTGCACCGGAGATGAATAACTCATGAGCCAACCCGCCGCCGAGTCCGCCAGCCAAGCGCTGTTGACGGTCGATGACATCGAAGTGATCTATGACGGCGCAATCCTGGCGGTGGCCGGGGTGTCCTTGAGCGTGCCCAAGGGCGCCATCGTTGCCTTGCTCGGCGCCAATGGCGCGGGCAAAAGCACCACGCTCAAGGCGATCTCGGGGCTGGTGCGTGCCGAACGGGCCGAGGTCAGCCGGGGCGTGATCGAATACGCCGGCCGCGACCTTGCCGGCATCGACCCCAGCCAGCGCGTGCGTGAGGGCATGGTCCATGTGTTGGAGGGCCGGCATGTGTTCGGCCAGCTGACGGTCGAAGACAATCTGCGCAGTGGCGGCTTTGTGCGGCGCCTGAGCCGCAAGGCCATGGAGCATGACCTGGAACGCATCTACGCCTGGTTTCCACGCCTCAAGACCAAGCGCCACACGCGTGCCGGGCTGACCTCCGGCGGCGAACAGCAGATGGTCGCCATCGGCCGCGCGTTGATGACGCGGCCCACCCTGGTGCTGCTCGACGAGCCGTCGATGGGCCTGGCACCGATGATCGTGCAGGAAATTTTCGCGATCATCGCCCAGCTCAACCGTGAGCAGCAGGTGAGCTTTTTGATCGCCGAGCAGAACATCAACGTCGCGCTCACCTATGCGTCCCAGGGCTACGTGCTGGATACTGGGCGGGTTGTCTTGGGTGGCAGCGCCGCTGAACTACGGGCGCGCGGCGATTTGCACGATATTTATCTGGGTAAACAGTAAGGGCGATGTGCATGACTGAATCCACCCGCAACGCTGATGTCTTGATCATCGGCGGCGGCCTGAGCGGCACGATGTTGGCCGTGCAATTGCTGCGCCTGCCTGGGCAGCGTCGCATCCTGGTGATTGAGCCCCGCGCTGAACTGGGCCGAGGCGAAGCCTACAGCGCGGTCGAGCTGGGCCACACCTTGAACGGCAACGCCGCGCGCATGAGCGTCGACCCGGATAACGCCGACGACCTGACCCAATGGCTCACCGACTACATCGGCGCCGGTGGGTGGCCGCAGGCGCACCAGCAAGCGGTGCCGATCAGTGAGCTGTTCCCGCCGCGCGGGATCTTTGGGCTGTACGCGCAGCAGCGGCTGGCCGAAGCCAAGGCGTTGTCGGCTTCGACGGTCGAGCATGTGCGTGGCGAGGTCATCGACCTGCACGTGGACGAGAGCGCGACAGTGCTGACACTTGATAACGGCCAGCAACTGCGCGGCGCCTTCGCGGTATTGGCCACCGGCATGTTTCCTGCCGCGCGTACGCCGCAGACCGACTCCAGCGGCTTGAACGCGGCAGCCGTGGACCCGTGGGATGTGCAGGCGATGACCCTGATCGACCCGCAATCGACGGTACTGATCATCGGCTCCGGGTTGACCATGGTGGACGCCGTGGTCTCGCTGGAGCAGGCCGGCCATCGTGGCCCGATCGAGATTTTTTCGCGCCACGGGCTGCTGCCGCATGTACGGCGCCAGCCCCCGGGCTGGGTGGATTTTCTCGCCGAGGACCATCGTCTGCGCAGCCCCAGGCAACTGCTGCGCGAGGTGCGCCGCCAATGCCGCAGTGCGCTGCAGCAAGGCATCGATTGGCAGGCGCCGCTGGACACCGTGCGCGCGCATGTTGCCCGTTTGTGGAGCCAGGCCAGCGACGTCGAAAAACGCCAGTTCGTGCGCCATGTACGGCCGTGGTGGGAAAGTCATCATCACCGTTCGCCGCCGTTGAGCGCGCAATTGGTGGCACGGTTGCAGGACGAAGGGCGGTTGCGCATTCAGGCAGCATCGTTCAAGGGCCTGGTGGCCTCGGACGGTGGTGTGACTGTCCGCGTGCGTCGTCGCGGCGAGCAGGAGGTGACGCAGGTGTCGGGGGCGGCGTTGATCAATTCCAGTGGCATTGAGTACGACTGGCGCCGCGTGGCCCGGCCGTTGCCCCAGCAGTTGCTCAAGCGTGGGTTGATCCGGCCCGGGCCATTGGCGTTGGGGATTGCGGCGGACGTGTCGGGCGCTGTACTGGATGCCGAGGGCAATGTCAGCCGGCGCCTGTTCGCCATGGGCCCGCCGTTGCGCGGGATGTGGTGGGAAAGCACAGCGGTGACCGACGTGGCGATTCAGGCCAAGGCGTTGGCGTTGAAGCTGACAAATATCTAATGTGGGAGCGAGTTCAGCCGGCAGACTTCTGTGCTCTGCTTTTCTGTGGGAGCTGGCTTGCCTGCGATGCAGGCAACTCGGTACATCAGCCATAAGCAGTTGATGCCATCGCAGCGGTGCGGCGATCCGACAAGCCCGCTCCCACAGTTGATCGGCTTTCAACTTCCAATCTTCACGAAACCAGGCTTGAGGCCAAACACTTCCACCCCCTGCGCGGTCGACTGCCCGGTGGTGACCTTCACCCGTTCCACCGGTTGATCCATCGTCGCGCGGTACTCCACGGTCATGTCAGCGCGGTTGATCGCCTGGCTGGGAATCACAATCGCCTGCGCGTTGTTGTAGGTGACGATGGTCAACCGCGCACTCATGCCCAGCCGCACGCGTTGCAATTGCTGCGGTGTCAGTTTGGGAATCGACAACGTCACCGGAAACTGCGCGCTGCCCTGGCTGTCGCTGGCAATCGCCAAGCCACTGACCACACTCACGGAGCCGGTCAGCCGCTCACCGTCGAAGCCATCGCCCATCACCTCCACCGCCTGGCCCTGGTGCAGCTGGTTGATGTCCAGCTCCGACACCTTGGCGACGATTTTCAGCCGTTCGATGTTCGCCAGGCCGAACAGCACCTGGCCCTGGCTGACTTTGCTGCCGGCCTGCACCGGCGCGTTATTGTTGCCACCGCCTGGCGTCGACGTATTGCTGCCGGGGGCGGGCACCACGATGCCGGAGAACGGCGCCTTGACCTCCTTGCCATCGAGCAGTTTGTGCAGGGCGTCGTACTTGACCGTGGCATTGATCAGTTCCATGTCGGCGATCTGCTTGTATTCGCCCTGGCCCTGGCTCTGCGCCTGCTGCAGTTCACTGCGGGCCGAGGCGAGGTCCAGTTGCTGCTGCTGAGTCTGTTGTTTGAGGTCGTCCAGTTCGTTGCGCGGGATGATGCCGCGCTTGAACAGGTTTTCGCTTTCGGTGAGTTTGCGCTGGGTGTTGCCGGCGGTCATTTCGGCAGTGCGCAGGCTGCGGCGCGCACGGCTGACCGCGGGGCTGCTGTCCCAGTCTTGCATTTCTTGCACGGTGCGCCGGGCCTTGAGCTGGGCGGACAACGCGTCGCGCAGCTGCACCTCGAGGGTGGCCGGGTCCATGCGCAGCAGCACCTGGCCGGCGTCGACACGCTGGCCTTGCTCGACCAGGTTGTCCAGCACGTTGCCGTCGAACGGCGCCGTCAGGGTGACGGTGGACTCGGGTTCGATCTTGCCCACCAGGCCGATCTGGTGCACGAGTGCGTCGGGTTTCACCGCCAGCCACTGCTCGGCCGTCTGGGCTTGCCCGGCGTCACTGCGATGGCTGAGCACGGCAATGCCTGCGCCGGTCAGCAGCACGACCAATACAGCGCCCAGCAGGCGTTTTTTATCAGTAGTCATTGAGGGCGATTTCCCAACTTTCCAGCGTCATGCCCAGCGTCAGGTCGAGCTGGGTCTGGGCGTTCAAATAAGCGATCAGTGCATTGAGCTGCGCGTTCTCGGCGTTGCGCAGGTCGGTCTCGAAACTCAACACCTGAAAGTTGGTGGAGCGCCCGGCACTGAGTTTTTCCCGTTCGATTTCGATCTTGCGCCGCGACAGTTCGACAGCGCGCTGGGAGATTTCATATTGGCGCCAGCGGGTGCCGAGGTCGCGCACCACGTCATTGACGTTGCGTTCCAGCTCCTGACGCGCATCGGTGATACGGATCTCCTGGTCCTCTACGTTGACCCGCGCGCGCACTTCGGCCTGTCGCGTGCTGATGTCACCGATGGGGATTTGCACCTGCACGCCAGCGTAGCTGTTCCACGTGCGGTTGTTGCCGTTGCCGATGCCATTGCCGTTGTCGTTGTTGCTGTAGGCATCGCGGATCTGGTTGGCCCCGGCTACCAGGTCGACCTGCCAGCGCCCGGAATCCTTGGCGATCACCAGGTTGAGGTCGGCCTGCTGGCTGCCCAGCAGGGCGGCGAGGTATTCCGGCTGTTGGGTCTGCGCCAGGTTGAAGGCCTGGCGCTTGTCGATGGTCATTGGCCTGGCCTCCAGCGCCTCGCTGGCGCGGATGGGCGTCGACAGATCCAGTGCCAACAGGCGCAGCAGGGCCAGGCGGCTGGTATCGAGCTGGTTCTGCGCTTCTTCGACGCCGAGTTGTTGGGTGGCGATGTCGGCTTCGGTCTGCACGATTTCGAACTCGGCCATGCGGCCTGCGCTGATCAATGCCTTGTTCACCTCCAGCAGCGTGTTGGAGCGTTTGAGCGCGTCCTGGCCGATGCTCAACTGCTCCTGGGCGCGCAGCAGTTCGCGGTAGGTGGCGATGATCTGGCTGATGGTCTGCGCCACGGTAGCCTTGAGGTTGAGCCGATTGGCCTGTTCCGACAGGCGCGACAGGCGCAGCGGCGCGGTGGTGGCGTCCCAGCCGGCGCCGCGCGCCAGCGGCTGGATGAGCGCCAGGTCGAGGCCGTCACTGCGGTAGCGGCCGGCGCGATCGGCGTTGTTCAGTTGCTGGGTCCAAGCCATGCTCAGCCGCGTGCCGTATTCGCCGAGCAAGGTGGCGTTCGGGGCCAGGTTGGCATTGCGTGAGTTATCGGCGGTGCCGCGACTTTGGCGGTAATAACTGTTGAGCGTGAGCTTGGGGTTGAACACATCTTCGGCCACGCGCAGGTCGAACTTCTGCGCCACCCGTTGCAGGTACGCGCTGCGGATCGCCGGGTTGTTGCGCAAGCCCAGGTACACCGCATCACCCAGGGTCAGGGTGGTGACCTGGGCATTCAACGACACACCGCGCTCGTAACCGCTGCGGGTGCTGCTGGGGGCGGACGGGTTGATCACCACGTCGCCAGCCATGGCCGGCAGGCTTACGATCAGCAGTAACAGCGGCCATTTATTCATCACGCAAGGCCTCCACCGGCTGCAGCCGCGAGGCGGACACCGCCGGGTAAATGCCAAAGAACAAGCCCACCAGCAACGTACTGCCCACCCCAAGGGGCAGGGCGGCGGCGGCCAGGGCAAACGCCCAGCCCGACAGCCAGGCGTAGAGCCAGGCAGCGCTCATGCCCAGCACCGCGCCGCAAAGTGCGCCGACGGCCGTCAGGGTCACGGCTTCGAGCAGGAACAGGTTGCGGATATCACGCTGACGCGCACCCAGGGCCATGCGGATGCCGATCTCACGGCGGCGCTCCGAGACATTCATCAGCATCACGTTCATCACACCGACGCCGCCGCCTACCAGCGAGATCGCACCCAGCGCCAGCAACAAATAGGCGAACGTGCGGCTCTGCCGGGTCATGCCATCGATCATTTGCTGGGGCACCTGGATGTCGACATCGTGGTCGGTGAGCTGGCGTTTCAAGGCGCTGGAGGCGTCGCGGGCGATGCGTTCCATGTCCTGGCCCGGCGTGGCGCGGATAATCACGTTGCCGATCTGCGGCGTCGGGTAGATGCGGCGCATGCCTTCGGCGGGGATGAACAGCGATTCGTTGGCCTGCACTGGCATAAGCATGGCGCGGGCCTGGTTGTGCAGGATGCCCACTACCAGAAACAGGTAGTCGTTGATGCGTATGCGGTCGCCCGGTTTCAGCGGATCGCCCGGCATACCCAGGGCCTGAGCGAGCTGGTCGCCGATCACGGCGTAGGTCTCACTGGCGTCGAAAGGCGAAAGAAATCGCCCGTCGCGCACCACCAGGCGCATGGCGTCCTTGATATCGGCTGTGGTGCCGACCAGGTTGGCGTTAGCCGTGCGGCCGTGGAACACGATGGGGCCACCAAACACACTGAGGGCCCCGATATGGGCAATGCCCGGCACGGTGTCGCGCACGGCCTCAAGGTCGAGGCTGGCGCGCATCGGGGCGCTGCTGTTGCCTTTGGGCGGAAACTGGGCGACCAGGGTGTCGGTGCCCATGTCCTTGAAAATCATCGCGGCATCCACCGCCGCGTTATGGCCGATATTGATCAAGGCCACCACCGATGAACTGCCGATGACGATGCCCAGCAGCGCCAGGACCGAGCGCTTGCCCAGGGTGCGCAGGCTCACGAACGCTTCGTGCAGCAGTTGGCTCAGGCTCTGCTCGACCCGCAAGCTCATAGGCGCCCGGCCTCATGCACCACGCCATTGCGCACCAGGATCTTGCGCTCCAGGCGCTCGGCGATATGCGGGTCATGGGTGACGATGATCAGGGTCACTTGCTGCTCGCGGTTGAGGCCCAGAAGCAGATCCATGATCTCCTGGGCCGTGGTGCTGTCGAGGTTGCCGGTGGGTTCGTCGGCAAGAATCACCGAGGGTTTGCCGACCAGCGCACGCGCAATTGCCACGCGTTGACGCTGGCCGCCGGAGAGGTCGGCGGGGCGATGGTGGGCGCGCTCGGCCAGGCCGACCTGTTCCAGCATGCGCAACGCCTGTTCCACCGACTCGTGGCGCGACACGCCGCGGTAACTCAAGGGCAGGGCGACGTTGTCCAGGGCACTGAGGCGCGGCAGCAGGTTGAAGCTCTGGAACACGAAACCGATCTGCTGGTTGCGGATCGCCGCCAGCTCATCGGGGCTGGCGCTGAAAATATCGTGGCCGGCGAAGTGGTACTGGCCGCAGTTGGGCAAATCCAACAGGCCGAGGATATTGAGCAGGGTACTTTTGCCGGAGCCAGAGGCGCCGAGAATGCCGCAACTGTCGCCGCTGGCGATGGACAGGCACACATCATTGAGGATGTTCAGTTCCTGGCCGGCAAGCTGATAGCGTTTGCCGATGCCTTGCAGGGAGATCAAGCCTGGGTGCGCGGGGGTCTCTGTCATCATGACTACGCCTGCAGTCTCGACGGTGCCGCTTGCGCCCGGTAAATCCTTGTAACAAGTTCGGGAGCTGCCTGGTACGCGTCACGGACTGGTTTTATTTCTTGTTTTTAAAATATTGTTTGAATAGTAACCGCGTTCCATGCGCTTCGCCAGCCATGGATGTAGAGCGGTTTTACCCTTTGAAACGATTTTATCGCGCAAGCGTTCAGGCGACTCACGATCCCTTCGGCAAGTCGCAGAAGTCCCGGTTATACAGGCTTTTAGATGGATAGCGCAGTGTCAGTACTTGCTTTCGAAGGGCCGCCCCGGTATAAAAAATCAAATTATTTTTTAAAACAATATTTCCCCCGTGGAACTCCTATGGTCGCGAAGAAACTCAGCGCTCCAAACGTTACCAAGACTCGACTGCTGGATGCGACAGAGGCTCTCTTCATCAAGTACGGCTACGACGCCGTTCTGCTCCGGCAGATTACCGAGCGCGCCCAGGTGAACCTGGCCGCCGTGAACTACCACTTCGGGGACAAGGATTCCCTGATGAAAACCCTGCTGATGCAGCGCCTGGAGCCGCTCAACGAGCAGCGCCTGGAACTGCTCGCGCGCTGTGAAGCCGAATCCGATGGGCCTCTCGATTGCGATACCTTGCTTGGCGTGCTGTTCGCCCCGGCCATGGGCCTGGAGCGCAGTGACCCGGCCAGCGGGGAAGGGCGCTCATTCATTCGCTTCCTGGGTCGGGTTTACAGCGACACCTCGCCGTTTATCCAGGAATACCTCAAGGTTCATTACCAGCCGGTGTTTCAGCGTTTTTTCGAAGCGTTTGCGCTGGCCTTGCCGGACCTGCCCCGCAATGAGTTGGGTGTGCGCCTGCAATTTGCCCTCAAGGCGATTTCCGGGGTGATGGCGGGGACGGAACTGCGCCTGCTGATGAACTCCATGAGCCTGGGCCGCCCGGCCACGGATGCCGAGGTAATGGCCAAATTGATCACCCTGGTGTCGGCCGCGATTCGTGTGCCGCAGCAAAGCGCTGAGGCTGAAACCGCGTTGGCCAAGGTGCTGGATACCCAGCGCGCCATTCGTGAACAAGCGGTTGCGCCCGCGACCAAGGCCGCGCGATAAGCCTTTATTCAGGGCAAAAAAAAGCCCGCTGGGGCGGCGGGCTTGATGTGCAACGTTTGTAACGGATGAGGCTTCACCCTACGTCTGCGGATGTGAATAAATCGTGAAAAAAATGTAAGAAAATGGGTGGGTAACAACAGATTGTCGATCCTGTTGTTGCCTGTCGGATTTTTCCTGCAAGCCTACCATTCGTCGCAACTGTCAGTTCTGACAGTAGATTCAATGACTGCCCCAAGCGCCTCATTCACCTTGCCCGTCGCGCCGTTTCAGCGCGCTAAACCAGCAAGGTATGGCCATGACCACTCCCACTGAAGAACTGTCTCCACCCCCTTATTCGGTCTACCCTGCTGTCCGATTGGCTGAGGCGCTTTACCCGGAAACCGCGACCTGGGGCCTGGGCCAGCGCGAAACCGACCCCTACGCGCTCTTTACCTTCGAGAACTGGTACGCGGCCACCGTCAACGATCTTTACGCGATCTACTGGCGCGATTCGAGTATTGCGGTGGCCTCGGCCGTCGTCACCAAGGTGGCTGATCGCTACAACCTGGCCATCCCCAAGACCAAGATTCCGGAAGGTGAATTCCCGGTGTTCGGCCAGGTCACGCGCGCTGCCAGCGGTCAATTGGTGCGCTCCCTTCCTGAAACCTACCTGGTCAAAACCAAGCGTCCCGGAGGCCTCACGTTCTGGGCTGCGGAGCAATTCCACAGAGGCTTGATCCTGTCGGTTGAGGGGTTCCCGGCGGGTTCGATCCTTAACCCCGGCAACATTACCGGCGGGTTGTGGTGCCTGATTACCAAGTACGAAAACATCCGCAAGAACGACACCATCACCGTCGCCTACGGCGCCACCACCATCGACCATGTTGTCAGCCCCGACGAGGCTGCCGGGCCGGGGCCGATCCGGGTTTTTATCAGCCCGTCGGTTATCCAGGCGGGCAACCTGTACGGCGCGGTAGGCGTGCAGTTTATGGTGCGCGATGTGGTGAACAACACCTCCGGCGAGAAGTACGCCTATTCCCGGCCCTACATCCTCAACAGTGAACTGGACCCCAACCTGCTGGACCCGCCGATCTTCACGGTCAACGACGTCGAAGCCTCCGTCGTTGATCTGGATCTGTCCAGCGCGGCACATTTCGCGGCGCTGGTCACCTTGCCGCGCAAGACGCCGACGCCGAGCCCGAGCAACCGTGTGGTGCTCATATTGGTGATCACCCAGGTTACCGAGTACGGCGAGTCAACCCGAACAATTCGCTTGCCGGCGGTGACCGACAGAAACCTGCGGGGCGAGAGCATTCCCATCGGCAACGGCGTATTCAGCTCGTTGATGGAGGCCAAGATCAGCCTGAGCTTTGAGTGGCAAACCGCTGGGGAGTGGTGCTCAATCGCTCTGGCACCAGTGTGGTTCAAGTGGTCGGTACGCCAGCGTTGCGGCTGCTGGCGCCGGCTTTCGATAACAAAACGGGGCCCCAGATTGTCCTCGCCAGCAACTATCCGAGTGGCGCCGTTGTGGCCGTGGCGTATCAGGGCATGACTGAAGCGCAGATAATCAGGCTCAAATGGACCTTTGCCGATGGCACTGTCGCCAGTATTCCTGTGCAGGCCGGGGTCAGCAGTGGCCTGGTGCTGTTTTCCATCAGCGCGCAAATTCTCGCGCAAAGCCCAGGCCAGCTCATCAAGCTGTCTTATGAGGTGACGACGGGGACCAAGACACAATCTTCGGCTATTCAGGAGCTGACGTTTCAAGCCCAGGGCGGCGGGTTGACCGAGACGGTTGACGTCGGGATGGCCCCCCACGGGATCAGTATCACCAGCGATGGGCTGCGGGCTTTTGTAACCTGTCAGTTTAGCCATTCGGTTTCAGTGATTGATATCAAGGCGCGTAAAGTCATTTACACCCTCTTCAATGTGAACTCGGCGTTCCTGTCGGTGCTCAGTCCAGACAACCGGCGTCTGTATGTGGGCAATTTTGATGGGTCAAGTTACACCGTCGTTGATACCTCCACGTACAGGATCCTTTCGACAGTTCAGATCGCGGGCGGCAACGACCTTTCGGGGCTCGCCATTACGGCGGATGGTTCGCGATTGTTTGTTGCCTGCACCCGAAATTCCTTCGTGTCCGTCCATGATGCCGCCTCGGGCGCCGTTCTGGGTCGGGTCTCCGTTGGGGTGAACCCGTTCGGCGTGGCGGTCAATCCGGAACAAACACAGGTGCTCGTCGCTTCAGCCTCGGTGTTGGATATCATCAGCGCCGGTACCCGCAATGCGCTCGTGGCGAGAATCAGCGGTACCAATCGGCCCGTGCAAATTGCCTTCAGTGCAGGCACGCCGGCGCGCTACGCCTATGTCAGTGATGTTGATGGCGTCCTGGTTGTGGACCTTATGAGTAACGTCATCATCCAGAAAATCACGGGTATCAATTGGGCGTGGGGCATCACGCGAAACCCGAATGCTCCGGAACTCTGGGTGGGCGGCGTGGGCCCTGGCGGCATTGGGTCCAATCGCGATTCGGTGTACATCATCAACACCAACACAAACCAGGTTACTAAACGCCTCACCGGGTTCAGCAACGCTGCAAACATAGCCTTCTCGCCCGCCGCCGGCGTAGCCCTGGTCGTCAATAACGGCTCGGACAGTGTGAGTTTCGTCCCGGTTTAAAGTCTTTGGTGTCTCACGTAACACACACAGGACGTGCATGGGACAGCACTGCGTCAACGCAGGCTGTCCCTTTTTCGTTAACGCTTGCAACGACTTGCCGGCCTGGCGGCTCCCTGACGCCGTAAAACGGTCTCTACCATTTGTCGCTACTGTCAGTTCTGACAGTAGATTCGATGACTGTTCCGAGCGCTTCATCGACCTTGCCCGTCGCGCCATTTGCGCGCGTCCCAACCCAGCAAGGTGATGGCCATGACCACCCCCACTGAAGAACTCTCACCGCCGCCGTATTCGGTCTATCCGTCTGTTTCACTGGCTGAGGCCCTGTACCCGGAAACCGCGAAGTGGGGGCTGGGTCAGCGCGAAACCGACCCCAATGCGCTCTTTACCTTCGAGAACTGGTACGCGGCCACGGTCAACGATCTTTACGCGATCTACTGGCGGGACTCGAGCATTGCGGTGGCCTCGGCCATCGTCACCAAAGTGACTGATCGCTACAACCTGTCCATCCCCAAGACCAAAATTCCGGAAGGCGAATTCCCGGTGTTCGGCCAGGTCAAGCGCGCTGCCAGCGGGCAATTACTGCGCTCCATGCCTGAAACTTACCTGGTGAAGACCAAGCGTCCCGGTGGCCTCACGTTCTGGGCATCCGAACAATTCCACAGAGGCTTGATCCTGTCGGTTGAGGGGTTCCCGGCGGGTGCGATCCTTAATCCGACCAATATCACAAGCGGGCTGTGGTGCCTGATTACCAAGTACGAAAACATCCGCAAGAACGACACCATCACCGTCGCCTACGGCGCCACGACCATGGACCATGTGGTCAGCCCCGACGAGGCTGCCGGGCCGGGGCCGATCAGGGTTTTCATCAGCCCTTCGGTTATCCAGGCGGGCAACCCGTACGGCCCGGTGGGTGTGCAATTTATGGTGCGCGATGTGGTGAACAACACCTCCGGCGAGAAGTACGCGTATTCCCGACCCTACATCCTCAACAGCGAACTGGACCCCAGCCTGCTTGATCCGCCGATCTTCACGGTCAACGAAGTCGAAGTCTCCGTCGTCGATCTGGACCAGTTCAGCGCGGCACGGTTTGCGGCGCTGGTCGCGTTGCCACGCAAGACGCCGACACCGAGCCCGAGCAACCGCGTTGTGCTCACAGTGGTGATCACCCAGGTGACCGAGTATGGCGAGTCAACCCGTACGCTTCGTTTGCCGGCGGTCACCGACAGAAACCTGCGAGGGGAGACCATTCCTATCGGCAACGACGTGCTCAGCGCGCTGACGGATGCCACGGTCAGCCTGAGGTTCGAGTGGCAAACCGGCACGGGCTCGCTACTGGGACGGTCGGGCACCACTGTGGTCAGGGTGGTAGGCACACCGACTCCCGAGGTGTTGCCCTACCCAACACTCAACGGCGCTTCAAACACTGCGCAAGCGACGACAGTTGACCCGTTGGCCATTCAATACAACACCGGTGTGACGGTTAAATACCCTGGCATGCTCGCCACGGACAGCATCACACTGAGTTGGATTTATCAGGATGGCAGTCAATATCAAACAACCCTGAGTGGTCATGCGAGTGGCACCGTAGTGTTCGATCTGACGGCGGCTCAAGTGCTGCATAACAGTGTCAATAGCCGGGTGCAGTTGCAGTATTCGATTCAACGGGCTGGAAGAACAGCTCAGTCAACCGTTCAAACCGTCACAGTCGGTGCAATTGCGCCAGCCCTGTTGCCGACACCCACAATTAATCATCAAGCCAATGGAACGGTCATCGACTTGAACAACTTCGCGGGCAATGCTCAGTTGTCGTTGAGTCAATGGCCGTTAAGTAAAGCAGGTCAGCGTGTATGGATGACGTTGACGGGAGAGGGGCGATTGCAGGAGGTGCTGACGGATTATGTGGTCACGACTCACGATGCGATAAATGGCCTGGTGAATCAGGCAGTGCTGCGTAATGTTTTGGCAGCGCTGCCGAGGAACTTCAGGTTTCAGATTGAGACTCGAGTGGCCTACGATGGCGGCACGGACAAATGGCGAGCCGTAGTGTTTCCAACAGCGAGCTACATAATTAACGATTCGTGGACGGACGCTGTATCCAACTTTCCGGGTGGAAGCTATGGGCCCTGGAGTACCGGTGCAGGTGCGGCGGGTGGTTACATGTCAGGCACAGGCTTTCAAGTTGTCACCGCACTCTGGCCGGCATCGAACGCGGGTGTCTTGTTCAATGCGGTGCGTAATTTCAATAGCGCTCACCGTTATCGGGTTGATGCAACTATTTATAATCAGTCGGGTTATAACGACCCGCTCCTGGCTATATTTGTGGCTGGGCAAACCCTCAAAGGCCCAGTCTCCATACCTCGGCAGCAATGGTATGTGCTGGATGCCGAGTTTGTCGGCAGTATGGGCGGTGCGGAAGTTGTGCTTTATAACTACCAGGCCAAAGGCGGCGGCAGTGGTGCGGAGGGTGGCAATGACTTTATCGTCAATTCGGTGCGCATCACCCGTCTGACCTGATCATCCGTCATGCTTGAGCGTGCGTCGGGACAGCGCTACTTAACCGTACGCTGCCCCTTTTGCATTCTCGTCAAATCTTCCAGTGACTCGCCGTCTTGGCCAACCGCTGGCGCATGGCATCCACATTCGCCGCCAGTTGCAACGTCAATAACCGATATCCGTCCAGCGCATTCTGTACCGGCGCTTCCAACGCCTCGTCATCCGTTGTGTGCGTGGCAGGCCGTTCCAGCCGCTCGGTAAACCCCAGCTTCAATGCCCGCGCCATGCCCACTAACTGCACCCGAATCTGCCGGTGCTCCGCCTTCAACATCACCTGCATCCGCGCCATCGCCTGTTCATCGCGCGGGTCGGGCCGGGTATTGCCGAGAATCTCCAGGGTGCTGATGCACATGCGCAGATGCCGTTGGATCGCATCCAGTTCGGTCATGGAGATGCGCACTTCCTTGGACACCGACGGCATCAACGAGCGCAACTGCAGCATTGCCGCATTCAAGCGGTTGAGCAGCTTCAAGTGTTCATCATCGGTGACCGACTGGCCGCTGATGATTCGGCTATAGATTTGCGCGCAGTCACGCAACGCGCTGGCCAGGTTGTAGCGCCACGAGTACACCGCGTACAGCGGCAGGGCGAAGGAGAACGCCAGCGCCAACACGATGCCGATCAGAATGTCGACGGTGCGCCACAAGCCGTCGGATATCGGATTATCCCCGTGCCCCGCCACGATAAACACCGTGATCGCCGACAACAGCGCGATGTAACCGCCCTTGCCGATGGCGTGATAGGAAAAGAACCCGCACACCACCGACATCAACAGATAAGTCAGCAGCGGCTGGCCGAAATAGGCCTGTTGCACCACCAGCAACAAGCCGACGCTGGCGCCGATCAAGGTGCCGTAAGCACGCTCCACAGCCTTTTTGCCGATATTGCCGTGGTGCTGCAAACCGCCGATCACGATCAGCATGGTCACCGAGGCCCACTCGCCGTGCGGCAGGTTGATGCCGGTGGTAAGCAAAATGGTGGCCAGCAAACCGATGGACACGCGCACGGCGTGGATCAGCTTGGCATGGCGATAGCGGCGGTAGGGGTCGAGCAAGGGGCGCAGCAGGCGCCGGGCGAACGCGGGCAAATGCAGGTTCATCGGTATAAACGTGGCCTCAGTAGTCAGTGCGAACGCGGTCTAAAGGGTGGGAGCGGGCTGGCTTGCGAGTGCGCAGTGTCAGTCGAAACATCGTTGACTGATCCAGCGCCTTCGCGAGCAAGCCCGCTCCCACATTGTGAACTGCGCCATCGTTAGAAAATGTAGTCGGTGGTCAAGAAGCTTGAGTCACGGTTGCGCAGGATATCGCTGACCAGCGCCTTGTTGCTCTCCTGGAACTTGGTCGCCACCAGCGTGCGGATCGAGAACACGCGCAACGCGTCATGTACCGACAACGTGCCCTCGGCCGAGTTCTTGCGGCCGTTGAACGGGAACGTGTCCGGGCCACGCTGGCACTGGGCGTTGATGTTGATACGGCCCACCTGGTTGGCAAACACATCTACCAGGCGCCCGACCTCCACGGCATTGGTGCCGAAGATACTCAGTTGTTGACCGAAGTCCGAGTCCAGCACGTAGTCGATCACCGTGCCCAGGTCACGATAAGGCACGATCGGCACCACTGGCCCGAACTGCTCCTCGTGGTACACGCGCATCTGCGGGTTCACCGGGTACAGCACCGCCGGGTAGAAGAACGAACCGCGGCTGGTTGCGCCATTGGCATTCACCACCTTGGCGCCATGCTGCGCCGCATCGGCCACCAGCGCGTTGAGGTAATCGACCTTGCCGACTTCCGGCAGCGGCGTCAGCGAGACGCCGTCTTCCCACGGCATGCCGGGTTTCAGCGTCGCCAGCTTGGTGTTGAATTTCTCGATAAAGCGCTCGACGACATCTTCGTGCACAAACAGGATTTTCAGCGCAGTGCAGCGCTGACCGTTGAACGACAGCGAGCCGGTAACGGCTTCGTTGACTGCATTGTCCAGGTCCACCTCGGGCAGCACGATGCCAGGGTTTTTCGCATCCAGGCCCAAGGCCGCGCGCAGACGGTGTGGTTTGGGGTGCAGCTTTTTCAAGTCGCTGGCGGCCTTGTTGGTGCCGATGAACGCGAAGATATCGATCTTGCCGCTGGCCATCAGCGCACTGACGGTTTCACGGCCACTGCCGTAGATCACGTTGATCACCCCGGCCGGAAAGCTGTCACGGAACGCCTCCAGCAGCGGGCGAATCAACAGCACGCCAAGCTTGGCCGGCTTGAACACCACGGTGTTGCCCATGATCAGCGCCGGGATCAGCGTGGTGAAGGTCTCGTTCAGCGGGTAGTTGTAAGGCCCCATGCACAGCGCCACGCCCAGCGGTACGCGGCGGATTTGCCCAAGCGTGTCCTGTTCCAGCTCGAAGCGGCTGCTGCGGCGGTCGAGTTCCTTGAGGGCATTGATGGTGTCGGTGATGTAGTCGCAGGTGCGGTCGAATTCTTTCTGCGAGTCTTTGAGGTTCTTGCCGATCTCCCACATCAGCAGCTTGACCACCGCGTCACGCTGTTCGCGCATGCGCCGCAAAAAGGCTTCCACATGCTGGATGCGCTCGGCCACGCGCATCGTCGGCCATTCGCCCTGGCCTCGGTCGTAGGCGCGCACGGCGGCGTCGAGGGCGGTCAGTGCGGTGTCGGCGTCCAGCAGTGGCGTGCTGCCGATATGCACGCGCTCATCGCCCAATTGCACCGGGCTCAGTACCTGGGCCAAAGGGCCGTTCCACACCTGCAACTGGCCGTCGACCAGGTAATCACGCTGTTCAATGGGCGCCGCCAGGCGAAATTGCTCGGGAATATCGGCGGCGCAGGTCGGAAACAGCTGGGCGAGCAGGTTACTGGTGGTCATGTCGCTACCCCTGGAATAGTTGCAAAACATGACTAGAGAGTCACCCATCCAAGGGCTGTGTGGCAAGCGCCAGACGCATTACAGCAGCGTCCCTGCCGGCGCCACGCCCAGCGCTGCGCCGATTTGTCGCGCGGTGTTGAGGGTGCCGGCGGCGAATCCGGCCTCAGCGCGATTGCGCCTGTGTCGGCGATAGCGCTCAAACCCCAAAGTCGCGAGGCTCAGGCGCTGCGCTTTGGCCGGTGCTGCTACAACCATCTGGCCGGGCGTTGGGCGTGCAGTTGCTCAGCGCGATGTGCGAAGCCGGTTGGTTGCGCCGCTCGAAAGATTCCCGCGCGGTACGGGTTACGCCCAAGGGCTGGACGCAGTTGAAGGCGCAATTGGTTCTGGCCCCGCTGATCTGGAAAAGCCTGAGCAAAAGCAGGCGTGCGGCGGTTAAACTACGCGGCTTTCTTGAAGGAGTTCACATGAGTCAGTACCAGCCGGGCATTCTTGCCGCACCGGTGCCCTTGCAGGCACGCCATCTGTTTTTTGCCGTGGATTGCCTGGCAGCCGTACCCGCCGCGTTGGACGCGCTGGTGCAGTTGACGGATTCGGCCGCGGTGGTGGGTTTGGGTGAGCCGCTGGTGACTGCACTGGGCGCAACCATTGACGGCTTGCGCGCGTTCCCTGTCGTCAGCGGCCCGGGCGCGCATAACCCCTCCACCCAGCAGGCGCTGTGGGTATGGCTGCATGGTGTGGATCGCGGTGAGCTGCTGTTGCGCAGCCGCAGTGTTGAAAAGGCCCTGGCGCCGGCCTTTCGCCTGGTGCAGATGACCGAAGGTTTCCGCTACAAGACCGGCTTCGATTTGACCGACTATGAAGACGGCACTGAAAACCCCCACGACGACGCCGCGGTCGAAGCCGCGATGACCGACAACGGCGCCAGCTTTGCCGCGATCCAGCAGTGGCAGCACGACCTCGACGGTTTTGCCGCGTTGCCTGCGCAAGAGCGCGACCACATCATCGGCCGCCGCCATGGCGATAACGAAGAGCTGGACGATGCACCCGAGTCCGCGCATACCAAACGCACCGCGCAGGAAAGTTTCACCCCGGAAGCCTTTGTGGTGCGCCGCTCGATGCCTTGGGCCGAGAACGGTCAGGCGGGGTTGATGTTTCTTGCGTTTGGGCATTCCTTTGATGCATTTGAAGCGCAACTGCGGCGCATGAGCGGGCTGGAAGACGGGATAGTGGATGGGCTGTATCGCATCAGTAAGCCGTTGACGGGCGGGTACTACTGGTGCCCACCGCTGAAGGACGGGCACCTGGACCTGAGCGCGATCAGCTGTACGCCGCAAACCTAAGACTGTAGGCGCGGGCTCGTCGTGGCAAGCAGGCCTGTTGCGGCGAGCGGGCCCGTTGTGGCGAGCGGGCTTGCAGTGGCGAGCGGGCTTGCTTGTGGCGAGCGGGCTTGCCCCGCGTTGGGCTGCGCAGCGGCCCCAAAACCGGCTACGCGGTTTGCCTGAAAGAATGCGGTGTTTGCACGAGGGGCCGCTTCGCGCCCCAACGCGGGGCAAGCCCGCTCGCCACAACAACGCCGCTTGCCACGATAACGCTGGTTGTCACACCTGTCGGTCAGTTGTTCCTGGGCCGAGATAAAACTGTGGGCGCAGGCCCGTTGTGGCGAGCGGGCTTGCAGTGGCGAGCGGGCTTGCCCCGCGTTGGGCTGCGCAGCGGCCCCAAAACCCGTTACGCGGTTTGCCTGAAAGAATGCGGTGTTTGTAGGAGGGGCCGCTTCGCGCCCCAACGCGGGGCAAGCCCGCTCTCCACAACAAGCCGCTTGCCACAACAACTCTGCTCGCCATAACAAAGCCGCTTGCCACACTAGCGCTGGTGCGACACCTGTCGGTCAGCTGTTGTGCATACCCAACGCGGTTTCGAATTTTTTCTGCGAGCCGTCTGTGCCCGGGGTGTCAACAGGGTCCCGACTACTTGGGATCGCTGGCATAAATGATCACCTGGAAGTTCTTTCATATATCAGGGCCTGCGCACTAATGATTTCGGCTATTAGTGCAACTGTACTAATTCGGCGCAGGCAATTAGTTGCTCGCGGGGATTAAGGCCACTCGCGCCGAGCTATCAAACGCGATGATCAAGTCGCTTTTGTTACAAATGGAAGTATCCGCAAAGTTGGGCAAAAGGCTATTAGCGAAAAATGTGAAGTGGTCGCGAAATTAGCGCTGAGAACGTCCCGGATCGAACACTCAACCAGGGGTTGAAAGTTCGCAAACTGTTCAAGTGATGCCGCCAGAGGCCCGTAAACACTGGGTCTTTTGCGTGTATGGATTTTTTTAAAAAAGTTCAACGGCCTCAGATGCATGAGTTTTTCTCACTGCCAGGTTGAGCCAAACCTTTCACACCCTGTAAGCGAAACGTTTCACAAGCTTTCACAGCGAAGGCGTTTTGATCGTGAGTAGTATGGGGCCCATGCAAACCAACGACGGTTCGAAGGCTCACTGTCTGACGTTTTGGGCATTCACCGGTTTGCATACTTTCAGCTTGCTGTTGCGCAACTGAATAACTTCCCTATCGATGCAAGGAGATGAACATGGCTGATGTCCCACCAGTAAAAGCCGGCGGCGCCGACGACGCTATCGCGAAGATGGAAGCGACCTTCAACATGGCTATCGAGAAGTCGGCCAAGATCACTGAAATCAGTACCGCGAAAAAAGCGGAACTCGACGCCACCAAACAGCGTCCGCAGAACTGATTCGCCAAAACGGGCGGCGCCGGCGCTGCCCGTTTACCTGCTGAGTGTTTTCACCTTCTGATTGTTGACCCCGTTGCACATGCTCAAGGGGGCAAACCCGAACATGACAGCCTTGATTTCCTTGGGTCCGGTCGCTGGTATTGGCGCACCGACCCTGACTGTGACCAGCGGTTTGCATCAGGGCAGTTCCCTGGTGCTCGACCAGCCTGTCTACACCCTCGGCGCGGACCTCGCGGCCGATCTGGTACTCAGCGATCCCGGCATCGCCGGCCTGCACCTGCGCCTGCGGTTCGAGGGCGGCCAGGTGGCAGTCGAAGCGTTGGGCGGCGATGTTGTGCTTGGCAAAAATGTCCGTATTCCCTACGGCAGCGGCCATCGCGCGCGACTGCCGTTGCAGCTGCGTATCGGCGCGGCAGGTGTCAGCCTGGCCTCGCCTGAGGGGGTGGAAAAACCTTCGGACGCCACGCGCACATTTACGCCCTGGATTGTCGCGCTCGTCCTGCTGTTTTTATGTGCGGGGGCGCTGGCGGTGCGCAACGACACGCCGCTCACCCAGGCCGCGGTCGCGGCGCAGGTGCCTGCGCTGAAAAAACCATCGCGTGAACACGCCAAAACCTGGCTGGAGCAGCAACTCCAGGCTGCCCACCTGGATGCAATAAAGGTCACTGACGCCAACGGCCAGCTCAGTGCCGTCGGCAGCTTCGAACAGTCGCAAAAACCTCAATGGCTGGCCCTGCAACAAGCCTTCGATGAGCGTTACGGCCAACAGATCGTCCTCAACCCTCGCGTCAGCGTACGCGCCGACGCCGCACGCCCGCGTGTGCGCTTCCAGGCCGTGTGGTTCGGCACCAACCCCTACGTGATCAACGACAGCGGCAAACGCCTGTACCCCGGCGCGGCCCTGGCGGACAACTGGGTGCTGGAGCGCATCGAGAACAACCAAGTGATCCTCGCCCGTGGCGAAGAGCGCTTCACCTTCACCTTATGAGTGGCCCCATGGAACGCACCCAACCCACCCGTGGGAGCTGGCTTGCCCGCGATGGCGTCCCCCCCGCCAACCCAAGTCTACCCACCGCCACGCAATTCAAATGTGGGAGCGGGCTTGCCCGCGAAAGCTATCTGTCAGGCGCTAGAGATCTTGGGTCGGAGTACCTATTCAGCCATGAGCGCTGTTCGCAGGCCCCCGCATGAAAGTCGAACCCCGCCCGCTCATCCCCAGCGACGCACGCAGCGCCCCCGTCGAAGCCGTTCGCCCGGTCAATTCACGCCAGGCCACTGCGTTCGAGGCGGTGCTCAACACCCGCAAGACCCAAACCCGCCGCTCGCTGCGCAGTGACCTCGAAGCACTCACCAGCGCCGCGGGCGTTGACTCCTTGCTGTTCGGCAGCGCCCGCTCCCTGGAGCTGCTGGAACACGTGATGGAACACATCCTGCCGTCCCTCGATGCCGAGACGGATATCAAGGAGCTGGCCCATGACCTGATCAGCGAAGAGATCGAGATGCGCCGCACCCTCGAACAGCAACGCTCGGAGGTACATGCCTGATGGCCCGCGATAACGACGACGCCGTGCAATTGCTCAAAGGGATTGGCGAGCTGTACCGACGCAACGGCCAGTCCCAGCGCGCGCTGGTGATGCTGCTGATCGCCGTCAGCGTCGCGCCAGAAGACGGTGTGTTGCTGCGCTCGCTGGTGCTCGCGTTCACCGACAGCGGCGACGCCGGCCGTGCCCTGGGCGCCCTCGATCGTCTGGTGGCGCTGGAAGGCGAGTCCGCCAGCCTGTTGCTGCTGCGCGCCCGCGCGCTGTGGTACGGCGAGCGCAAGGACGAAGCGCGCCAGTGCTTCAAACGCTACCTGGCTGCGCGCAGGGCCGGCGCATGAGTGCCCTCAACCGCCTGAACAACCTGGCGCGCATGGCGGCGCAGCGCACCGACGTGATCATCGTCGCATTCATGCTGATGGCGATTGTGATGATGATCATCCCGCTGCCCACCTACCTGGTGGACATGCTGATCGGCCTCAACATTGCCCTGAGCATCCTGATCCTGATCGTTGCGTTCTACATCGGCCATTCCGTGGAATTCTCCGCGCTGCCGCCGCTGATTCTGCTCAGCACCCTGTTTCGCTTGTCGTTGTCGATCACCACCACTCGCTTGATCCTGCTGCACGGCGACGCCGGCCATATCGTCAAGGCCTTCGGTGACTTTGTGATCGCCGGCCAGGTCGTGGTCGGCATGGTGGTGTTTTTGATCATCACCGTGGCGCAGTTCGTGGTGATCACCAAAGGGGCCGAACGCGTCGCGGAAGTGGCCGCGCGCTTCACCCTGGACGCGATGCCCGGCAAGCAGATGAGCATCGACAACGACCTGCGCAATGGCGACATCGACCAGGCCGAAGCGCGTCGTCGGCGTTCGCGCCTGGAGCGCGAAAGCCAGATGTTCGGCGCGATGGACGGCGCGATGAAATTCGTCAAAGGCGACGCCATCGCCGGCCTGGTGATTCTGGCGGTCAACCTGCTCGGCGGCATGCTGATCGGCATGATCGAACGCGACATGCCGTTTGGTGTGGCGGTGCACACCTACTCGCTGCTGACCGTGGGTGACGGCCTGATCGCACAGATCCCGGCGCTGCTGATTTCGGTGGCGGCGGGCACGGTGGTCACGCGGGTTAACAGCGACGGTGAAGCCGGCGACCTGGGCAGCGAGATCATCAAGCAACTGGGCGCCAGCTACCGGGCACTGGGCCTGACGGCATTGATCATGATCGGTGTGGGCCTGTTGCCCGGTTTTCCGACCTGGGTATTCCTCGGCTTGTCCGCAGCCTTTGGCGGCGCAGCGTTTGTGATGTACCGCCGGCACACCCGCCAGCCCCAGGGCGAGCTGGAAGCCTTGGCCGAAACCCCGGAACCGGTGGTCGAGGCGCAGGCCGAACTGGATGACAACCTGCTGCCCGATACTCGCGTGCTGCTCACCCTGGGCAGCGGCGTGTCCCAGAGCGCGCCGCGCCAGTTGCTGCGCCAGCGTGTCGAAGCGCTGTGTCACGACATCCGTACTGACCTGGGCGTGGATGTGCCGGTGCCGGGCATCTACATGGAGGCCAAGGCCACGCCGGTCAGTTTCCGCGTGTCGCTGGAAGGCGTGCCGGTGAGCGAAGGCGAACTGCCGATCAATTGTCTGCTTGTGCAGGACGACCCGGTGCATGTGCAACTGCTGGACATCGCCACCGTGCAAGCCGACTCGCCGCTCAACGGCCGTAATGCCCACTGGGTCGAGCGCCAGCACGAAGAGACCTTGCGCAACGCCGGCATCGGTTTCCTGCTGCCCGCCGAAGTCTTGCGTGGCGTGCTGGAACGCAGCCTGCGCCGCTATGCCGCCGACTTCCTCGGCATCCAGGAAACCCGCCTGCTGCTCGAGCGCACCGAAGCCACGTACGGCGAACTGGTCAAGGAAGCCTTGCGCCTGGTCCCCTTGCAGCGCGTTGCCGAGACCTTGCGCCTGTTGGTCGGCGAAGGCGTGTCGATCCGCAATCAGCGCGCCTTGCTCGAAGCCATGGTGGAGTGGGGCGCCCGCGAGACCGATGCCGGGCGGCTGGCCGAACATTTGCGCGCGGCATTGGCGCGCCAGATCAGCCATCAGTACGCCGACCGTAACCGGGTAATCGGTGCACTGGTGCTGGCGCCGGGCCTGGAAGACCAGTTGCGCGCGTCCCTGCGTCGCCAGGAACCGCAGCGCGAATTGATCCCCGAAGACGTCAGCCGCGCCTTGATCGCGCAACTGCGCCAGGCCTGTGAAAACACCCGCGAGGTCAACAGCGCGGTATTGCTGGTGCACCCGGAGCTGCGGCGCAGCCTGCGCCGTCTGGTGTTGCGCGGTGAACTGGAATTGGCGGTGCTGTCGTTCCGCGAGCTGGCCACCGAGTACAACCTGCAAGCGCTGGTGACCATCAGCCTCACCGATATTTCCAACCGCCGCGCGCCTGCCGCGGCTTCAGTCACCTCCCTGGCGTCTGCCTCATGATGCGTTTTTGTATGTTGTTGCTGGCTCTGGTCACCACTGCAAGTCAGGCTCAGGACATTGCCAACGGGGCCTCAGGTTCGATCAACCTGGCGTCCGGTGAAGGGCGCATTCTGCATTTTGTGGCGCCGGTGGATTCGGTACTGGTCGCCGAGCCGAATGTGGCCGACCTGCAAGTGGTGTCGCCGGGCACGATTTATATTTTCGGCAAGACGCCAGGCACTACCAGCCTGATCGCCCTTGGCAATGACGGCAAACAACTGGCCGGCCTGACCTTGTCGGTCAGCAGCGGTACGGCCGCGGTGACCACGCCGATGCAGGCCTTGCACCCCGGCAATGGCGCGCAGATCAGCGGCGCCGGCAACCGCCTGATCGCCAAGGGCACCGTCGGTTCGGTGGCCGAAGCGACGGACCTTAACGCGCTGCTCAACCCGCAGGGCCAAGGCTTCCAGAGCGCAATCAACACCACCGAATACGCAGGCGCGGCCCAGGTGAACCTGCGCGTACGGTTTGCCGAAGTCTCGCGCTCCGAATTGCTGCACTACGGCGTGAACTGGAACGCGATGTTCAGCAACGGCACCTTCTCCTTTGGCCTGATCACCGGTGGCGGCCTGGCAGCGGCAACGGCCGGTGGCCTGGCAACGGCAGGCACCGGCTCGGGCAATGTGAACATCGACGGCATGCTCGATGCGCTGCAGGCCAACGGCATTTTGCAGATATTGGCCGAGCCGAATATCACCGCCATGACCGGCCAGACCGCCAGCTTCCTCGCCGGTGGCGAAGTGGCGATCCCGGTGCCGGTCAACCGTGACTTGGTAGGCATCGAATACAAGTCGTTCGGCGTGTCGCTGCTGTTCAACCCGACGCTGCTGCCCAACGGCCGCATTGCCCTGCAAGTACGCCCGGAAGTCAGCAGCGTGGTCAGCGGCGGTACCGTCGATTTCGGCAACTTCCATGTGCCGTCCTTCAGCGTGCGCCGCGCGGACACGCGGGTGGAAGTCGGCAGCGGGCAGACCTTCGCGATTGCCGGGCTGTTCCAGCGTGAGAGCAGCCAGGACATTGAAAAGCTGCCGCTGCTTGGCGACTTGCCGATCCTGGGCAACCTGTTTCGCTCCAAGCGTTTCCAGCGCAATGAAACCGAGCTGGTGATCCTGATTACCCCGTACCTGGTCGAGCCGGTGCGCAGTCGCACGCTCGCCACGCCGCTGGACGCACAACCGGCGACCGCCGCAGCCAGCGGCCCGCGCAGCGGCGGCGCGTTCGGTTTTTACATGAATTGATGAGGGGGCCTGCGATGACTGCTTTGCGTGTGTTGATGCTCTTGCCCCTGGCGCTGATGGGCTGCCAGACCCACTTGGCGCCCGTGTATTACGCGCCGGAGTTTCGCGCGGATGGCCTGCCAAGCCAGTGCCAGCAACCGGCGGCCAAGGACGCAATCGGGCTGGACGAAGACTTCAAACCGACGCTGCCGCTGGGCTGCGCGAACAATTTGAATTTGATGCAGATGGTTGAGCGCAGACAGGACCTGACCCAAGGCCGCACCACCGGCCCGGCGATGGCCGCCCCTGTTGGCCGCGCCGCGCAGGTCTACATCGAAGGCTTCGACCGCGAGCAGCTGCAACGTCGCAAAGATCAACAAGAAGCCAAAGCCGGCGCCACCGGAGGCCAACAATGACTGTTGAGGGCCACGTTTCCTATGTTCTGAGAACGTCCTGTGGCGAGCGGGCTTGTTGTGGCGAGCGGGCTTGCCCCGCGTTGGGCTGCGAAGCAGCCCCAAAACCAGGCCCTGAGTGCTATCTGAAAGAACGCGGCGAGACTGCAAGGGGCCGCTTCGCAGCCCAACGCGGGGCAAGCCCGCTCGCCACAACAAGCCCGTTCACCTCAACCAGCCCGCTCGCCACAACACCCTTAATCACCACGGGCTCAACGCGGGTCCACCAACCCCAATTCCTTGGCCTGCGCCACCGGATCACTGATCGCCTTGATCCGCTTGGCCTCCACCACCAATCGCGCACGTTCTGCGGCAGGGATGTCATCAAGGGGAAGGCTGGCCACCCGCTGCTCATACCCGGCCAACACCATCACCAACAACTCATTCCGCTGATGCCGGGGCAATGCGCGCGGCGATTGGGTGACGGGCGCAATGGTATCCAGCGCCTGTTGCGGCTGCCCGCCCAGCGCATAAGCCAGCGCCAGGTTGCAACGGCTGTCGAGGTCGTCGGGCTGCAGGCTCAGGCTTTTGGCGAAGGCGGTTTGTGCGGCACTGGCCTGGCCATTCAGCACGTGGGCGATGCCCAGGCGGGTGTAGGCCACCGGCAAGTGATTGATCTCGGCAGCCTGCTCCAACGCTGTCACGGCGCGTTGGGTCTTGCCCAATTGCAACTGCGCAGTGCCAAGGCCGAGCAGGGCGTCGGCGTTGTGGGCATCAAACCCCAGCGCCTGCTGGAAGGCGCGTTCGGCGCCCAGCGCGTCCTTGGCGTCGAGCCGGGCCTGGCCGAGCTTGAGCCACAGCTCAATGCCGGCACCCGGTTGTTGGGTGGCGCGCTCGTACAACGCAGCCGCGCTGCTGTAGTCGCCGCGCTTGCTCAGGTCGTTGGCCAGTTGCAGGGATTTGTCGGTATCGGTCGCAGGTTTGCTGGAGCAGGCAGCCAGCAGCAAGGTGCTGGCGAGCAGAAATTTGTGGGTCATCGTCACAACTCGTCGGGCGAAGGCGCAGGCCATGTAAGCATATTTTTGATGGCGCTCCTATGCCTGTTCGGTGCGGGTTTTGCCAATGCGGCCGAGGAGCCCGCGTGGTTCTCGCAGCCCTACGCCTACGTGCTGGTCGATCAGGACGTTCGCAGCGCGTTGGAAGAATTCGGTCACAACCTCGACGTGCCGCTGGTGCTTTCCGACAAGGTGCGCGGCAAGGCGCGCAGCACCATCCGCGCAGCCACCGCCGGTGAGTTCCTGCAGACCTTGTGCAGCACCAACGCCCTGACCTGGTACTTCGACGGCAACCTGCTGTACCTCAATGCCAGCGATGAAATCAGCACCAAGCTGTTCAAGGCCAGCGCCCTGAACCTGGACCAGTTGCAGGCCTACCTGAACACCCTCGACGTGTTCGGCCAGCAACTCTCCATGCGCAACGGCCCCGAGGGCGATGAAGTGTTTGTTTCCGGCCCGCCGCCGTACCTGGCGCTGGTGCAACAGCATGTCGACCACCTGCAACCCACGGTCGTGGCCGCCCCGGTGGCGCGCGAGCGCGGGGTGCGGGTGTTCCGTGGCGCGCAAGTCAGTACCGAAACCCCAACCCAGTAAAGGAGCAGCACCATGTCCGTAACGGCCGTAGACAGCAACCTCGCCCCCGGTGGCGCCAGCCCTGAAGCCAAGTTCAACGCCGCGGTGGATAACGCCAAGGCCGCCGACAAACCGTCGGAGACCAGCGACGCCGAATTCAACGATGCGTTGATCACCCAGGCCGTCACCATCGGCGGTCAGTTCATCATCATGCCGAAGATGCAGGAACTGCTGAACGACGCCATGTCCGATGACGACGAAGAGTAGGGAGCCCCTATGACTATCAGTCTCGCCGCCGGCGCCACGGCCTTGCCGCCGTCCGCCGGTGCGGGGCCCGCCGGGGCCTCGCAGAACCTGTTCGAGCACATGGCCAATACCGCCAAGGGCATGCCCGAAGGCGCCAGCCCGCACCAGATCGGCTCGGGCCTGATGGAGCGCATGAACAGTTTCATCGACCGTACGCGCGCGTTTTCCGAACGCGCCGACGTGCTCACCAATAACCCGTCGGCGCCGCCGCCGGCCTCGGTGGACATCCGCACGGCAAGTGCTTCGCCGCAGGGCGAGCCGGGCAAAAAAGTCGGCGAGCAACAGGTCGACCAGATCGTGCACTCCCTGGGCAAGATGTTCGATTACTCCATCGAAACCCAGATGGTAGTGCGCGGTGCGACGCAGATTTCCGGGTCCGCCAACACGTTGCTCAAGGGTCAATAACGCCATGCCAAGCCCAAACCGCGCGCTGCGCCTGCTGCTGATCGGCCTGCTCGCCAGCCTCTTGCAGGCGTGCAACACCGACCTCTATACCAACCTCAGCGAGCGCGATGCCAACGCCATGGTCGCGGTGCTGCTGCGCGGTGGCATCCCGGCGGAGCGCAAGACCCAGGACAACGGCCAGCTCAAAGTGGTGGTGGACGAGGAGCGCTTTGCCGAGGCCATGACGCTGCTCGACAACGCCGGCCTGCCGCAACAGAGCTTTTCCAACATGGGCGAGGTGTTCAAGGGCAATGGCCTGGTGTCGTCGCCGGTGCAGGAACGCGCGCAGATGATCTATGCGCTGAGCGAAGAACTGTCGCACTCGGTGTCGCAGATCGACGGCATCGCCGCCGCCCGCGTGCACGTGGTGTTGCCCGACAACGACTTGCTCAAGCGCGTGATTTCACCGTCGTCGGCCTCGGTGCTGGTGCGTTACGACCCGGGCACCGACATCAATACGCTGATCCCGCAGATCAAGACCCTGGTCGCCAACGGCATTTCCGGCCTTAGCTACGACGGCGTCTCGGTGACGGCGATCAAGGCCGCCGTCGCCATCAGCCAGAACCCGGCGCAACCGCGGTTGGCGCGCTTCATGGGGCTGTGGTTGCTGGAAGACAACCTGGCGCAGGCACGCGTGATGTTTGGCGGCTTGCTGCTGATTGCCCTCGGCGCGCTTGGGGTATTGGCTCGCCAACACTGGGCGCGGCGTCAGTCCCAGGCGATGTATGTGCTCAAGGAGGGTGAATGAGCCTGGTTGAACGCTGGCAGGGGCTGATCGCCGAGCCGCTGCAGTTTGTGCGCGGGCCGAGCCTGGGCGCCTGTTTCGCCGATGAGTTGCCCGATGAAGTGCTGCAGGCCCTGCAAGGCCAGGCGCGTTTTCGTCAGCGTCTGGAGCAGTTGCTGGTCAACCATTATCAGCTGGCGCCAATTGCGCACCTGGTGACGCCGTCCGCCGCCGACCTGGCGGTGTTGCTGTTGTCACCCGCGCAGTTTTCACGCCTGCCACGGTTGTGCGGTGCCATCTGGCATGCCTCGACCCTGAGCCGCGAGATCCGCCGTGAGGGGGTCAACGAATTGCGCGAGGGACTCGGTGCCGAGGTGTTCAGCCAGGCGTTGGCGCAGCGCCAACTTGGCGGCGCCGCAGACCTGCTGCGCGAGCCATCGGAGCTGATTGAGGCCATCGACCGCGACGGCCAAGGCTGTGTTGCCGCCTGGCTGCACGCCCAGCACGCCGACTTGCAGGGCTGGCTGCGCCTGCGTTTCGCCTTCCCCCAGGGCCACAGCGCACGCTTGCCCCGCGACCTGGAAATCGTTCAAGCCGCTGCTGCGAGCCTTGCGGCCGAGGACAACGCCCATGAGTGAATTACCGAGCCGGCCCACTGCGCGCATCCTGCGTGCTGAAGAAGCAGCGCTGTGGACCGATGGATTTGCCTTTCTGCAAGCCGCCAAGGAACAGGCCGAACAGATCAAGGCCGACAGCGACCAGTGGCTGCACGCCGCCCGCGCCGAGGGTTTTGAAAGCGCGCGCCAGGCAGGCGCCGAACAAGTCGCGCAGTTGCTGGTGCAGACCCAATCCCAGGTGCAGCACTACTTGAGCAGCCTGGAAGCGTCGCTGGCCGACCTGGCTTTGGGCATCGTGCGCGAAGTATTGGGTGAGCTGGACAACGCCGACCGTGTCGTGCGTTGCACCCGCCAGGCCCTGAGTGCATTTCGCCAGGACCAGGCACTGACCCTGTGGGTGCCGCCGACCGACGTCGAGGCCTTGCGCCAACGCCTCAAGCACGAAGGCCTGGCGATTGCCGTGGACGCCGATGAGCAGCTGAGCGCCGGTCAGGCGCGCCTCAACAGCCCAGCCGGGTCTGTCGAACTGGGCCTGGAAGCGCAGTTGCAAACCCTGCGCCGCAGCCTGCTGCCCTTTGCCGAAGAAGGTGTGGCATGAACCTGCAACAGCTGCTGCCACGCCTGACTGAACGGTTGGCGCAAGCCCGTCCACGACCGATGCACGGCACCGTGTTGAGCATTCGCGGTGTATTGCTGCGCGCCAGTGTGGCCGGTGCGAGCATCGGTGAACTGTGTCAACTGCGCGACCCCGGCAGTGGCCGCAGCTTGAGCGCCGAGGTGATCGGCTTTGATGGCGACGAGGCGATTCTGTCGCCGATCGGCTCCATGGAAGGCCTGTCGACCCGCACGCAAATCACGGCGACCGGCGAAACCCTGGGCGTTGCCGTGGGCGATGCGCAACTGGGCCGGGTGATCAGCCCCATGGGCGATTTTCTCGACGGCGATGGCGTCCCGCCGACCCTGGCCTTGCAGCGTTACCCCCTGCATGCCGAGCCGCCCGCACCGTTTTCGCGGCAACTGATCGTGCGTTCGATGGCGCTGGGTATTCGCTCAATCGACGGCCTGCTGACCCTGGCCCAGGGCCAACGCATGGGCATTTTTGGTGAGCCGGGCGTGGGCAAGTCGTCGTTGCTCGCCAGCATCATCCGCAACAGCGAAGCCGATGTGATTGTGATCGGCCTGATCGGCGAGCGGGGCAGGGAAGTGCGCGAACTGCTCGACGTGCAACTCGACGCCCAGGCCCGCGCGCGCACCGTGGCAGTGGTTGCGACTTCGGATCGCCCGGCGGCCGAGCGCGTGCGTGCGGCGTTTGTCGCCACCACGCTGGCCGAGTACCACCGCGACCAGGGCCGCAATGTATTGCTGCTGATGGACAGCCTGACGCGCTTCGCCCGCGCCCAGCGCGAAATCGGCCTGGCCGTGGGCGAACCGCCCACCCGTCGCGGTTATCCGCCGTCGTTTTTCTCGGCTTTGCCGCGCCTGCTCGAACGCGCCGGCCCCGGCCCCACCGGCAGCATCACCGCGCTGTACACCGTGTTGACGGAAGGGGATGCGGCCAGTGACCCGGTGGCCGAAGAAGCCCGTTCGATCCTCGACGGGCATATCGCCCTCAGCGCGGAACTGGCCCAGCGCAACTACTTCCCGGCGGTGGATGTATTACGCAGCCGCAGCCGGTTGATGGAGCAGGTCGCCGGTGACGAACACAAACGCCTGGCCATGCGCATACGTGAGCTGATGGCGCGTTACGGCGAAATCGAAATGCTCATCCGCGTCGGCGAGTACTCCGCCGGCAGCGACCCGCTGGCCGACGAAGCCATCAACCGCCATGCGGCCATCGAAGCGTTCCTGCGCCAGAACGCCGGCGAGCCGAGCAGCCTGGACCAGACCCTGATCCGCATGCGCCAGGTGTTGGCATGAGCCTGTTAAAGAGTGGCGCAAATGTTTGTGAAAAGCAGGCTTGCTGTGGCGAGCAGGCTTGCCCTGCGTTGGGCTGCGAAGCAGCCCCAAACCAGGCACTGAGTTTTTTCGGGAAGAACGCGGTGAGTTTGCAAGGGGCCGCTACGCAGCCCAACGCAGGGCAAGCCTGCTCGCCACGCAGATTTGTATTGGCATGAACATGGAGACAGCCCAATGAAAACCGACCAACTGCGCACCCTGCAAACCCTGCGGGTGCTGCGTGAACAACGCGCCGCCAACCAACTGGCCGCCCAACAGCAACGCTGCGCGCAGACCCACGACGTGTTGACCGACGCCAAGGAGCAACTGCGCCTGCACCGTGAAGCGATTGCCGAGGAAGCCCGTCAGGTTTATGCAGCCTTGACCGAGGGCCTGTCGGTGGCCAGCTGGCAGGCGGCTCAGGAGCGTTTGCGCGGCCTGTCGGATGACCAGCAGCTGCTCGAGAACGACGTGCACCACGTGTCCACCACCCTGCAAAGCCAGGAGCGCGAGCGTGACCTGTTTCGCCAGGAACGCCTGAGCCGTCAACGCCAGTCCGAAGCCTGGCAAAGCCTGCTGCAAGGGCGTGAAAGTGATGAACGCCGTGTCGGTGAGTTGCGCGAAGAAGGCACCGGCACATGATCACCGCCCTTGCCGGCCCATTGGCACCCTGGCTGACGCAGTACGACCCGGCGCTGTTGGCGCTGCATAACCAGCTGCACCGTCGCCGTCGCGCCTGGCAGGGCCGTTGCGCCGGGCAAGCGTTGCGCGTGAGCTGGGCCGCCCAAGCGCAAGGCCTGGGCAATTCGCGCGATGTGTTTTTGCTGCTGGGTCGCGCCCCGGTGCGCCTGCGTCTGTCGTCGGCCGCGCTGGAGCAAGTACTGGTACCGCTGGCGTTGCAGTTCGATGCGCAGTTGCTGCCATCGTTGCCACGCTCGTTGCTGCTGGAACTGGCGGTGCTCGACCTGATCGAGACCCTGGAACCGGTGCTCGGCCACCCGGTGCAGTTAGTCGAGGCCACTGACGATCAGCGCGCCTATGCCGTGCACCTGGCGCTCGAATTGACCTTTGGCAACCAGCCGGCCATGAGCGCGCAACTGGACTTGAGCGAAGGCGCTGCCGTGCTGGTGGCGCAGTTGCTGGCGCAATACGGCCAGATCGAACCCGACCCGCTGCCCGCCCTGCACCAGACCCTGGCGGTGGTGGCCGGGCGGCAGTGGCTGACCCTGGGCGAATTGCGCAGCCTGCGGCCCGGCGATGTGCTGATGCTGGAGCAGGGCTCGGGCTTGTTGCTCGACCTGGACGGGCGCTTGCAGGCCCGCTGCCAATACCAGGGTGACGAATTGCGGTTGCAGGAAGAACTACAAGCACCCCCTTTGCACATGGAGAACACAATGACTGATGTTGATGCCGCTGCGGCCCTGGATGACTTGCCGCTCAAACTGGTGTGCCAGGTCGGTAGCCTGGAACTGACCCTGGCGCAATTGCGGGAACTGGGTGCGGGCAGCCTGTTGCAGCTCAACACGCCCGGCGTGGACAACGTTGACCTGATGGTCAACGGGCGTCGCGTCGGCCAGGGCCAACTGGTAAAAATCGGTGACGGCCTGGGCGTGCGCCTGCTGAGTTTTGCCACCCCATGACCGGTTATCAGCCGAACCTGATCGAGATCATCCTGGTTGTTGCGACGATCGGGCTGATCCCGTTGGCAGTGGTCACGCTCACCGGGTTCATGAAGATTTCGGTGGTGCTGTTCCTGATCCGCAACGCCCTTGGGGTGCAGCAGACACCGCCTAACCTGGTGCTGTACGGCATCGCGCTGATTCTGTCGGTGTACGTGACCACGCCGTTGATTGGCGACATGTACCGCCAGGTCGAGGGGCGCGACCTCAATATCGAGCATGTCGAGCAACTCAAAGACCTGGGCGATGCGCTGCGCCCGCCGCTGCAGGCGCATTTGAAGCGTTTTGCGAATGAGTCCGAGCGCGGTTTTTTTGTGCAGGCCACCGAGACCATCTGGTCACCGGAAGCCCGCGCCGACCTGCGCGACGATGACCTGGTGGTGCTGATTCCGGCGTTTGTCAGCTCGGAACTGACCCGCGCCTTCGAGATCGGCTTTCTGCTCTACATCCCGTTCCTGGTGGTGGACTTGCTGGTGTCCAACGTGCTGATGGCGATGGGCATGTCGATGGTCTCGCCGAACCTGATTTCGATCCCGCTGAAGATCTTTTTATTCGTGTCACTGAGTGGCTGGTCGCGCTTGATGCACGGTTTGATTCTGAGTTACGGCTGAGGCACGACCCATGGGCCAGGACGTTTTCCTGTCATTGATGAAACAGGCACTGATGACCGTGCTGATGCTCTCCGCGCCGGCGCTGGGCGTGGCGATTATCGTGGGCTTGAGCGTGGGACTGTTCCAGGCGCTGACGCAGATTCAGGACCAGACCTTGCCGCAGGTGGTAAAGCTGGTGGCGGTGCTGTTGACCATCGTGTTTCTCGGCCCGGTACTCGCAGGCCAAGTTGCGGAGCTGGGCAGCCAGGTGCTGGATAACTTCCCGCTGTGGACGCGCTGACCGCCCATGGATGCCAGCCTTACCGCGCAGTTTCTGGAGGTCGCCTACCCGGTGATCAGCGCCGCCTCGCTCGCCGCATGCCGCGCCATGGGGGTGGTGGTGATCACCCCGGCGTTCAACCGCCTGGGCCTGACCGGCATGATTCGCGGCTGTGTGGCGGTGGCCATTTCGATCCCGATGTTCTTTCCGGTGTTCGACGCGCTGACCCGAATGCCCGAGCACGGCAGCGTGTTCATCGCCGGGCTGCTGATCAAGGAGTTCCTGATCGGCATCCTCATCGGCCTGTTGTTCGGCATTCCGTTCTGGGCCGCGGAAGTGGCGGGCGAGTTGATCGACCTGCAACGCGGCTCGACCATGGCGCAGCTGGTGGACCCGTTGTCATCCGGTGAATCCAGCGTGATGGCGACCTTGCTCACGGTGATGTTGATCACGCTGTTCTTCATGTCCGGCGGCTTTATCCTGATGGTCGACGGCTATTACCACAGCTACCAGTTATGGCCGGTGACTTCATTCACGCCGGTGTTCGCCAGCTCCGCGTTGCTGGCGGTGCTGTCGATTCTCGACCAGATCATGCGCGTCGGCGTGCTGATGGTTTCGCCCTTGCTGATCTCGTTGCTGATCACCGACCTGATGCTTGCCTACCTGTCGCGGATGGCGCCGAACCTGCATATGTTCGACTTGTCACTGCCAGTGAAAAACCTGTTTTTCTCGATCCTGATGGTGATCTACATCGGCTTTCTGATTCCGTTGATGCTTGACCAATTGGCGGAATTTCGCGGCACTGTCGAGTTGCTCAAAACCCTGGCCGGCATGGAGTAGCCGATGGCCGATACCAGCGAAGAAAAATCCCAGCCGGCCACGGACAAGAAGCTCAAGGACGCACGCCAGAAAGGCCAGGTCGCCAAGAGCCAGGACCTGGTGTCGGGCATGGTCATCCTGTTTTGCACGCTGTGCATCTCGATCCTGGCGCCGCGTGCCAAGGCCCAGGTCACGGCGCTGATCGACCTCACCGCGCAAATCTACATCGAGCCCTTCGCCACGGTGTGGCCGCGGGTGCTCGACCATGCCGAGCAACTGGTCATCGGTATTACCTTGCCGGTGATGGCGGTGACCACCGGCGTGGTGATCCTGACCAATATCATCACCATGCGCGGCTTTGTGTTCTCGGTGGACCCGATCAAGCCCGAGTTCAAACGCATCAACCCGGCCGAGGGTTTGAAGAAGATTTTTGCCCTGCGCAACCTGGTGGAGTTCATCAAGGGGCTGATCAAGGTGCATGTGCTGGCGATCGCGTTTTATGTGATCGGCAAGCATGCGTTGCAGGCACTGATGGAGTCGTCACGCTGTGGCGCGGAGTGCATGGAGTCGACGTTTTTCCTGGTGCTCAAGCCGCTGGTGTTCACGGTGTTGTGCGCGTTCATCCTGGTCGGTGCGGTGGACGTGATCATGCAGCGCTGGCTGTTCGGTCGCGACATGAAAATGACCCGCAGCGAAACCAAGCGCGAACGCAAGGACATCGACGGCGACCCGCTGATCAAGAGCGAGCGGCGGCGCCAGCGCAATGAAATGCAGGCGTTGGCGACCAAGCTGGGGCTGGGCAGGGCGTCGATGATGATCGGCACCACCGATGGCTGGGTGATTGGCGTGCGTTATGTGCGCGGTGAGACGCCAGTGCCGGTGATCGTGTGCCGGGCCTCACCGGAGGAGGCGTTGCTGATGTTGCAGGAGGCTTACGACCTGGGTATTCCGCACGCGCCGGACAAGAACCTGGCGGCTGAGATCGCGCGCAAGACTGTGCCCGGTGATCCGGTGCCGGATGCTTCGTTCCAGGCGGTAGCGGATTGGCTGGTCGCGGCGCGGTTGATTTAATCGTCGCGCGGACTACGCTTGTCTGGCGCTTTGGTACGGAGGGAGTATCTGCTCAGCAGGAGCTGAAGGTGTATCTGTCACGGGCGATGGACGCAGGCGTCAACCAATTGGGTGGCGCTGCACTGTTCCAACTTTCCCAGGAGATTCACCATGACAGATCAACACCGTGCATTGATCCAGGAGTGGGCCGACAGCTGGTCTACCGCCGACAAAGAGCGGTTTCTCGCGATCTTTTCCGAGGCGACCGTCTATGAAGACAAGGCCGCAGGGCAAATCATGCGAGGGCGCCCGGCGCTGGGCGACTTTTTCGACCTGATCAGAAAGGCATTGCCCGATTTCGAGGTTATCCGCGACTTGATCAGCCTTGGCGAGCGCGGCGGGACGATCCAGTGGCATATGACGGGCACCCATGAGGGCGAGCTGTTCGGCTATCAGGCGACTCACCGCAAGATCAATGTCGACGGCACTTGCGTGATCAGGATCGAGGCCAACAAGATTGTCGAATGCACCGATTACTACGACATGAAAACGCTGTACCGCCAGTTGGGTTTCGACACCAACTGAATGCACCCCGCGAATGGGCCCCCATCCGATGGGGGCCTTATCCGACACGTCTCAGGGTTTGTCTACATCGTGATACTCACCGCCATACCCGTCGCCCACGCGCCAGATGATGTCGTGGTTGTTGTTGGTCCACTCCGAGGGCTTCAGCAAAGCACTGAGTGGTAGAGACAAAAGCGGATCAAAAGCACAGCAACACATTTCTATCTGAAGCACAGAGATCCAAATGTGGGAGCGAGTTCAGCCTTCACCACTGCACTGCTTTTGCTCTTCTGTGGGAGCTGGCTTGCCTGCGATGCAGACAACTCGGTCTGTCAGGTACACCGGGTTGATGCCATCGCAGGCAAGCCAGCTCCCACATTGAATTGGGTTCAGCTTCAAGGATCAGGTCGGCTGTCAGGCCGCCGTGCTTTGCTTTTGATTTTGATCTTAGGCGCCCCGTTAAACCACGCTGCAAAGCCTGCGTGAGGGCACACCGAGCCTAGGCGAGGTGCCGAGTGGTGGGGCAAGAGCCCTTTGCTTACTTTGGGCTTTCCAAAGTGACCCGCCGTAAGGGCGCAACCCAAGGCGGCCATCACCCAAATACCGGCTATGCCCTCAGCGATGCTGAAACCTGGGCAAAGAAGCAATGCGTGACTTGGGCTCCTGCAACCGCGCCAGGTCCGTGGCAATCTGCGCCCGCCAGAAGTGCGCACCGGCCAGCTGTGCATCCACCCACGCCTGGCGCAGCAGCACCGTGGCCGTGTCCACCGACCCGTAGTTGCCTTGGCGCAGTGTCAGTTGGGCCTTGATCCGCAGCATCTGCGGCACAAACCAGCGCTCATGGCGGCCGATAGCCAATTGCAGCGTCTCCTCCAACACCTCCAGCGCGAGTTTTTCCAGGCCCAGGCGCGCCAACCCCAAAGCGTATTCACAACGAAACAGGCTGTAGAGCTGACCATCGCCCTGGCCCTGCAGGTGCTGCAGGGCTTGGCCTAGTTGCGGCACGCCTTCTTCCGGCGAGCCCTGGCGGATCAGCAGGATGCTCTCGAAACACAGGCGAAATTGCCGCCAGATATGCAAGTCCTGGCGGGTGGTGCTGTCCTGCAGCAGGCCCAGGTAATAACGCATTTTCGGCAGGTTGGACGCCAGCAGCGCCAGGGGGATCGCCCCCAGGCACAGGGTGTACCAGAGGGTCGCCGGGTGATCGAGTGACACCGCTTCATCGACGCAGGTGCCGATCAGCCGCAGGGCCGGGTCGACGTCGCCTTCCATCAGTTGCACTTTCGCCTTGAGGCAGCGTGCGGCGATGCGCTGATCAAACAGCGCGTCGATGATGTGCGAGCGCGGAGCCGACGGTGAACCCAGGGCTTCGTCGATATTTTGTCGGGCGCCCGCCAGGTCGCCCATGTGAAACAGCACCACCGCCCGCATGCGTTTGCCCAGCAGTTGCTGGTTCCCGCTGTTGTTCAACGCAATGTAGCGCTCGGCCAACTCCAGCGCTTCGGCGTACTGGTTACACGCGCAACGGTCACCCCAGAGCCCCCACAGCGCGCGAAGTTTGTGCTCGGCATCGCCGAGTTCGCGGCCGTCCTCGCGCACCTGGCGCCACGCTTCCCGCAACGGGCCGCCCGTGCCGTCGGTGAGCATCAGCGCGCTGGCCAGCGCGGTGTTCAGCAGCATGCGTTGGCGCGACGGCAACGGGGTGCTGGCGTCGCTGGCCAGGCCCTGGTCAACCCAGCTGCGGCATTCACTGACCAGCGACAGGCGCAGCCATAACGGCACGCCGCCCAATGTCAGTTCAATTCCCAATGGCAGGTTGCCGGTCGTTGAGTAGGCCCAGTCGAGTGCCGAGCGCACCGTGTTGATCTCGGGGCCATACAGCGCGACCCAGGTTTGCGGTGACAGGCCATCCAGGGTCTGCCCGGCTTCCTGCAACACCCCAAGGGCATAGCGCGCATGGCGTTCGGCGGTGGCGTTGGTTTCGCCCTGTTCGGCGAGCTTTTCCAGGGCGTAGGCGCGGGTGGTCTCCAGCAGGCGATAACGTTTGAGCAACTGCGATTCGCCGGCGAGCAGCAGTGACTTGTCCATCAGGCTTTCGAGCAAGGGCAGGGCATTGCGCGGGTCGAGGGCGCTGCTGGCAGTCATGGCCTTGACGGCATCAAGGGTGAAGGAGCCGGTGAAGACCGCCAGTTGGCGCAGCATCGCCTGCTCGTCGCCGCTGAGCATCGAATAGGTCCAGTCCAGGGTCGCGCTCAGTGAGCGATGGCGGGCGAGGGCGGTGCGCCGGCCGGTCATTTGCAGGCGGAAGCTGCCGTCCAGCAGGCCGACCAGGTCCTGGATGCCAAAGGTGCGTACCCGCGCGGCCGCTATTTCGATGGCCAGCGCATTGCTGTCGAGCTTGCGGCAGATGGCGCTGACGGCCGCCACGTCGGCGTCATTGAAAACAAAGTCGGGGTCGAGGGCGCGCACGCGTTCCACAAACAGGCGCACGCCAGACCATTTCAGGGCTTCGACGGCGCTGAGTGTCCTGTGTTCGTCGGGCACTTGCAGCGGCGCCAGGTCGTGCACGCGCTCGCCCTCGGCGCGCAGCGGCTCGCGGCTGGTGGTCAGCACGTAGCATTGAGGGGCACTGCGCAAGAGGGTTTCCACGGCATCGGCGGTGGCCGGCAACACGTGTTCGCAGTTGTCCAATACCAGCAACAGGCGGCGGTCGGCCAGGGTGGCGGCGATGCTGCGCAATGGCTCGTCGCTGACGGTCTGGATGCCCAGGGCGCTGGCGAGCATGCCGGTGACCCATTGCCCGCTGGTGGCCGGCGCCAGGTCGACGAAGCAGGTGTCCAGCTTGAGTTCGTTGGCTAACTGATGGGCCACGGCCATGGCGACGGTGGTTTTGCCGATGCCGCCAGGGCCGGTGATGGTCAAGAACCGCTGGGTCAGCACCTGGTCGGCAAGGCTGTCGACCAACTCATCGCGGCCAATCACCTCGCAGGACGGCGGCGCGACAGAGGGCTCATGGACGCGCGCGTGGGGCACCGGCAGATGGTCTTCACCGGCCGCCTGCACGGTCACCGGCGCCACGAAGCGATAGCCGCGGCCCGGCACCGTGACGATATAGCTGAAGTTGCCATCGTCGCCCAAGGCTCGGCGCAGCGCGACGATCTGCGCGCGCAGGTTGCATTCCTCCACCACCACCTTGGGCCAGGCGAACGAGATCAGCTCGGCTTTCTCCAGCAGTTCGCCGGCGCGGGTGGCCAGGGCAATCAGCAAACACAGGGCGCGGCTGCCCAAGGTGACGGGCTCACCGTTTCGCAGCAATACGTGCTGGCGTGCGAGTAACAGGAAGGGGCCAAAACCAAGGGCGCTTTCGGCGCACGCCGGGGCCAGGGGTTCTGCGTCCATGAAGGACACTGCGTGGTTCTTGCTTGAGCTCATCAATTCGTCCTTTTTATAGTCAGGCTTGTTATTGGCGATCAGGCCATTCGCCCTTTTGGGTACAGATGTGCAGCAGCAGTCTTGGAAAGTTGATGTCGATCAAAAAGTCGAAAAGGTCGCCCTCCTTTGGGGCGTTGTCGTTTTTATTGGCGTGCCACGGATTGTGTTTCAGTTGATGAGACTGTCTCAAAGCTGAAACATTTTATTACCAGAAACAGGGATAAAGCAGAATGTATGCCAGTTGGCATGTAACAAAGATGACAACAACCGCATGAAATTTATGGTGATTTTTAGGGTCATCGGGGCCGCCTGAAGGGCTTCGTTCGGAAAGGCGAATATTTCTAATTGTGTCGTTCGGGATGCCGAATAATTTGGCGTACATCGGCGGTTAATTATTCACTGTGTATCGCTGTGTATCCGCGCACCACCTTGATACACCGGCATGACGTTCTGTCGTGTTTGCGACACAGAGCGGATACACGCCTGGCGTTAACGCTGTTCACCAGCCGGCGCTGGCGGTCAGGCATTGCGACGTTGAAGACGGTGTTCCCGCATAACCCCGACGTGTATGGCGGCGCCAGTTCACCTCGCGCTTGCGGCAGGTGCAGGCGTTGGAGCTCGACGCTTTGCTGCATGTGCAGGGCGACGGCCGTTTTGCCCGGTTGTGTGAATTTTTGGTGGCGCGCCTGGGCGAGGAAGCAGGCGTGGTCCAGGCCGGTTGGTTGGGCGGTGAGTTGATAGTGGGGGCTGTGGCGAGTGAATAACCTGTGGCGAGCGGGCTTGCCCCGCGTTGGGCTGCGAAGCGGCCCCAAAGGCTGCCTACCGGGTTTGTCAGGTAGACCGCGGCGACTGGAGGGGGAGCGCTTCGCACTCCAACGCGGGGCAAGCCCGCTCGCCACGAGGTGAGCGGCGGCAAACATGAAAACTCTGACAGCCAGGCAATTGGCCACTGAAAAAAAACGCGTCTGCCCTTACTCTAGGGGCCTTTGTTACCAGCGCCGGATTGTTCATGTCTTCTGTTGCCGATGGGTTGCCCTTCAATAAACGCCTGCCGGCCGTGATCGCTCTTTCTTTGGGGATCGGCATGGCGACCCTCGACACGGCCATCGTCAACACCGCGCTGCCCACATTGGCCGAAGGCATCGGCACCGACTCGGCCTCGGTGATTTGGGTGGTCAACGCCTACCAACTGGCGATTATCGCCACGGTGCTGCCATTCGCTTCGTTGAGTGATGTGTGGGGGCACCGTCGGGTATACCTCGGTGGGTTGCTGCTGTTTATTGTCTCGTCGCTGTTGTGCGGGCTGGCCGGGTCGTTGCTGACCCTGACGGCCGCGCGTGTGGCGCAAGGCCTGGGCGCGGCGGCGGTCATGAGCGTGAATACCGCGTTGCTGCGGCATATCTACCCGACAAAAATGCTCGGGCGCGGCCTTGGCTATAACTCGCTGGTGGTGGGGCTGGCGTTCACCCTCGGGCCGACTGCCGCGTCGGCAATTCTGTCGGTGGCCAGCTGGCACTGGCTGTACCTGATCAACGTGCCGCTGGGCCTTTTGGCCCTGGGGCTGGGCCTGCGGTCATTGCCGACACTGCCCATGACCGGTCACGCGTTCGACCGCCTCGCCGCGCTGCTGTGTGCCGGGTTGTTCGCCTTGCTGGTGCTTGGCCTGGGCACGGCGGTGCACGGCGTTCAGGGCGCATTGACCCTGGGCCTGATCGCCGTGGCGCTGGTCTGCGGTGCGTTACTGTTACGCCGCCAGGCTGGGCACCCGGCGCCGATGCTGGCCCTGGATCTGTTCAAGCGCCCGGTGTTTGCGCTGTCTTCCCTTACGGCGATCTGTGCGTTCAGCGCCCAGGGCCTGGCCTTTGTGTCATTGCCGTTTCTGCTGCAGGCGGTGCTTGGTCATAGCCAGGTGGAAACCGGTTTTCTGATGACGCCGTGGCCGGCCGTTGTTGCGGTCATGGCCCTGGTCGCAGGGCGGCTGGCAGATCGCGTGTCGCTGGGCGTGTTGTGCGGCATCGGCCTGTTGCTGCTCAGTGCGGGGATGGCGGCGCTGGCCACCCTGAGCAGCGGCGCGTCGGCCTTTGATATCGGCTGGCGCATGGCGCTGTGCGGCGCCGGGTTTGGCTTTTTTCAATCGCCCAACCTCAAGGCGATCATGACCAGCGCACCCTTGGCCCGCAGCGGCGGGGCCAGCGGCATCGTGGCGATCTCGCGGCTGCTGGGGCAAACGCTGGGGGCGTCATTGGTGGCGTTGTGTTTTCACCTGTCCCTGGGCAGTGGCCCGCAATACGCGCTGTGGTTGGGGTGCGTGTTTGCGTTGGTGGGCAGTGTGGCCAGCGGTTTGCGTTTGTTGCCCTATGGGAAAAAGGCGTGATTGGGCGTTGTAAAGTCCGCCATGGGAAGGCTAACGTGGCGGCCTGAATATTTCAGGATGTTTCAGATTTATGTCCAGCCTGGCCCAACGCACTGCCGATACCACGTCCCGACGCGCCGCGCTGACCCTCGCGTTATGCCTGCCCAGCGACGTGTTGCTGTACTTGCTGTTGCCGATGGAGTCCCAGGCCTTTGGCATCACGCTGGCGCAGGCCGGGGTGTTGTTGGCAGCCAACCGCCTGGTGCGGATTTTTGGCTATCGGCATGTGCTCAATTTCTATGCGCGCAACGGTGACCGGCTGACGTGCATGATTGCTGCCGGCGCGGCGACGGTGTGCGCCCTGGGCAACTCGCTGCTGTCAGGGTTCGCTGCGCTGCTGGGCCTGCGGCTGATCTGGGGCCTGTGTTTTGCCGCGCTGAACCTGTCGACCCAAGTGTTGGCAACGTCCGAGCCCGCTGGCGCAGCCCGCCGGGCGGGGCGTTCACGCGCGATGATCGCCCTCGGCCCGATGCTGGCGCTGCCGCTGGGTGGCTGGTTGACCTTATGGGCCGGTCCACGTCCGATCTTTGTGATGCTTGCCGGCTGCTGCCTGGCGGGCTTGTGGGTGGCGCGTGGCTTGCCCACCGCCGGGCATGATTTGCACAGCACCGGGCGGCGATTCAAGTGGCCCGACAGTGTGGCGACCTGGTCGTTTATCGAGGGCGTGGCGCTGGACGGGCTGTTTATTTTTGGCCTGTCGATCCAGGCACAAAAGATTCTCGGCGGCGATGCGGTGCTGATCGCCGGCGGCTTGATGGCCCTGCGGTATGCCTCGGAAATGCTCCTGAGCCCCCTGGGCGGCCGGGCGGCGCAACGCTTTGGCGCCACGTCGATGCTGTTGCTGTTTTCATTCTTGAGTGCTCTGGCCCTGACGGCGTTCGGCAGTTATTGGGTGATCGTCGGCGCGGCGGCGGTATTGGTGCTGCGCGCGCTGCAACTGCCGCTGGTGACCACCCTGGTGGCCGAGCGCAATCCGGGCTCGATGCGCGTCTCGGCACTGGCCTCGAATGCGGTGTGGCGCGATGTCGGCGCGGGCCTCGGGCCGTTGCTGGCGGGCCTGTTGCTGCCGGTGGCATCAGCGCCGTGGGTGTTCGGCCTGGCGGGCGCGGCCATCGCGGTGAGCGCGGTATTTTGCTGGCGCACCCAGGTTTCCAACTGACGCGGTGAGGGGTGTGTGTCCCTTCAAGAAGACTTCGTACAGGTGCTGGATGAACAGCGCATCGTGTGCTGGCTTAGGCGCTTTTAAGGCTGTCCAGCCATGCGGGGTCCAGGCGTGTTTGCTCGGTGTCGATGCCCAGTGCCTGCATCTTCGCCTGGTGGGCGTCGATCTCGCCGAGCAATTGCGCCTGGGCACTGGAGTTGGCGTCCAGCGCATGCATCTGCGTAAGCCCCAAGTGGTAAAAACGCAGCAGCTTGATCGCCGTCGGGTCGTTGGCCTGCACGCCTTCGGTGACCTTGTGCATCACGTTGGTGACGCTCATCAAACTGCGCTTGAGCTGCCAGCCATACACCGCCGGCGCGAGCCAGGGCTGGGTCCAGAACGGCCCGCGCACCAACGCGACGGTGATCAGCACCCCCGCAAACACCCCGCCGACATTGAAGCGAAAGTTGTCACCGCCGGGTTCACCGAACAGCATGACCGCCAGGCTCGACAGCAGCATTGCCAGGGCCACGAACAGCACGGCAATGATCAGGGTGCTGCGGCGGGTCTGCTGGCGGAAGGTGGCGGGGTCGCAGGGTTTGAGCTCGAACATCCGGGTCTGGTCTCAAGAGGGGCGGGGTGGCATCTTCGCATGCTTTGCGCAATCAAGTTGAACGATGGCTTGCCGCGGTTTCTCTACATCTGTGTAGCCCCCGTGAGGTAAACCATCATGCCCGAATACAAACAGCCGCCGCCCGGCACCCCTGACCCTGATCGCACACCCGGTGAAGAGGAGCGCGACAACGATGCGTTACGCCCCAACGACCCGGCGCAGCGCCAGGACGACGATGTGGAACAGGTCGAGCAAGACCTCGAACACCTTCACGACAAAGCCCGCCCGCTTTAAAACCAGGAGATCGCCGTGAGTAATCCCCCGAAAGGCCCGCGTTCAGACGAGCATGGCAGTGGCAAGGACGAGCTGGGTTTTGACCCGGACTCCCCGGATGTAGCCGACCCGCAAGTCGACCCCATCGGTCCTGCGATCGCGCCGTTGGACAAGGAAAAACAGCCGAAAAAAAAGCCGCCCTATGATCCGCTGGGCGACTTGAAAACTAACTAAAGAAACACAAAAAGCCCCGCCATTGCGGGGCTTTTGCTTATTTGGGCGGCACCCAGGTGACGTCGGTAATACCGAACTTTTCCGCCCAGGGCCGAGTGGTTTTTTTCACCTGTTCGTGACCCACACGCCCAATGCGGCTGACATGGGCGATGTCGGCATCCACCGCTGCCCAATGCCACGCCTCGGCGTTGTTCATCACCTCCGCGCGCACCACAAAGGACTTCGGTTGGCCGTGCAGCTGGTAATTAATGGTGTAGATTTTTGCGGTACTCATGTTGCCTCCCTGTCTTGTTATAGATGGATCGGTGAGTGTTCAAAAAGGTTCAGTCAAAATGACAAGTCGCACACTGGCCCTGCATAGTGAGCGCTTCGCCCCGCGCTCAAGGATCGCGCCATGCCCCGCTTGACTTATCGCCAGCTTTATCTGCGACGCCTGGGCTACGACACGCCGCCGCCGCCGACCCTGCAAACCCTGCAGCAATTGCAGCTGCGCCATGTGTGCACGTTCGCCTTTGAAAGCCTGTCGACGTTGCTGCGCTGCCCGGTGCCGATCGACTTGCCGAGCATCGAGCAAAAGGTTCTGCTCGATGGGCGTGGCGGGTATTGCTTCGAGTTGAACCACTTGTTTCTCGCGCTCTTGCAGGATTTGGGTTTCGAGGCGCGCGGCCTCACCGGCTGGGTAGTGATGGGCGGGCCGGTAGATGCGCGCACCGGGCGCACCCATCGCCTGAGCCTGGTCACCCTGGAAGGCGTGCGCTATGTCACCGACGTCGGCTTCGGCGGCATGGTGCCAAGCAGCCCCTTGCAGCTGGACACCGAGGCGACCCAGGCCACTGCCCACGAACCCTATCGGCTGACGTTCAATGGCGCCGATTACACCTTGTGGGCCAAGGTGGGCGAGGAGTGGCGAGGCTTGTATGTGTTTGACCTGCAGGTGCAGGCGGACAGGGACTATGAAATCGGCAACTGGTACGTGTCGACGCACCCGGATTCGGTGTTTGTCGGCCAATTGAAAGCTGCGCTGCTCGCGCCGGGTAAACGCTACACATTGAATAACGCCCACTACGCGGTCCACTGCCTGGATCAGCCCAGTGAAAAGCGCGCAATCGAGAGCGTCGATGAGCTGCTGGCAGTGCTGCATGGCACCTTGGGTATTCGTCTGCCGGCGCATCCACGTCTTCGCGAGAGCCTTAACGGCCTAGTGATAGCAGCTTCCAAAGAAGCTTGAGATAGAGCCTGCGCTGAACCGTTTTTTCTCCAAATCGACGCAAATTAATTCGAACCTTTCGCGAAAGCCGAGGTTCGAAGCGATTCCTGAATAATTTGCTCACCAGACAAGGAGATGTAAAACGATGTCCAAGCTATTCGGAAAATTCCTCAAGGGCTCCTCGCTGTTGGCGCTGGTCGCTGCGCCTGCCGTGGTGTTCGCCGCTGCACCGACGGGCCCGATTTCCGTTTTCGGTCTGCAGGGCAGCTACAACGACTTCAAACTCGAAGGCGGCAGTGACAGCGACAAGGACCACATGCCTGAAGCGGGCCTGTTCTACAACTTCGGCAACAAGCTCACCGCTGAATCCGGCTTTATCTACCAGGCCGGGATCGAAGCCAAGTACGGCGAAAAGAGCGACAACAAACTCAAGGAAGGCCAGGCTGACCTGGACCTCGGCTGGCGTGCCGCGCTCGACGCACGCAACTTTGTCGACGTGATTGTGGGTGGTGGCTACAGCTGGACCCGCTACGAGCCGGACACCAATGACTACGACGTCAAGCTCACCAACAAGTCGCCGTTCGCCAAAGCTGCCCTGGGTTACAACCACCAGTTCGATGACATGACTCTGCGCGTCGAAGCCGGTGCCCGTCGTACCATCGACGGCCGTGCCAAGCTCAAGGTCGATGGCGTGGGCAGCGACACCGTGGACCTCAAGGACCGCACCAACCCTTACGCTGAAGTCAGCCTGCTGATGAACCAGAAAGGCGACCTGCCAGTGATGGCGGGCCTGTACTACACCCGTACCGAATACAAGCTTGACGACGACTCCTATGTCGCCGACAACACCAAGCTCAAGCGTGACGAGTACGGTTTCAAGGTCGGTATCGCGTTCTAAGCGAACCGCTGGATGCGGGGTGGCCAACGCCCCGCATTCGACTGCCCCACCAAGCCCCCTTTGTGTCCGCCAAAACCCTCAACGCCGTGGCGTCGCTGCCTTAGTGTGCAAGCAGCTTCCACAGCCTAAAAAGAGAGGGTGGCCATGCGCTGCGTTGCTTTATTACTGGCCGTCCTCGGCCTGCTCACCGCCTGTGACGACACGCCCAAACATCCCCCCCGAACGCGCCACTGCGGCCCACGCAGAGTGAGTATGTGCTGTTGCATTTTGGGGATCTGCTGGCGGTGCGCGGCGCAAAGAAAGTTGAGACTTGGCCAGTTCATGGTTGACTCAGGTGGCAGGCTTGCGCTGAGTACCGGTGCGTTGCTGCCCTGAGACAGGCACTCAAGCGCTCCCGACTGACGGCTATTGTCAGAGATTTCCTACAAGAGTACAAATGTACTCCATGACGACCCTGACCCCCCGCCGCACTGCCATCCTGACCTTCATCCGCGACCGTATCGCGCAGCAAGGCCAGCCCCCCAGCCTCGCCGAGATCGCCGAGGCGTTCGGTTTTGCCTCCCGCAGCGTTGCGCGCAAGCACGTGGTGGCTCTCACGGAAGCCGGTTACATCGAGGTCAACCCTAACCAGGCCCGGGGCATCCGCCTGCTCAACCAGCCGGCACGCCCCGAATGGCTGGATGTGCCCGTGCTCGGCCGCGTCGCCGCCGGTTTGCCGATTGGCGCCGACGCCGAAGTGCACAACCGCCTGCAACTGGACCCCGCCACCTTTGCGAAAACCCCGGATTACCTGTTGCGGGTGCAGGGCGACTCGATGATCGAAGACGGCATTCTCGACGGCGACCTGGTCGGCGTACGTCGCAGCGCCGAAGCCTTGAACGGCCAGATTGTGGTGGCGCGTCTGGACGGCGAGGTCACCATCAAACGCTTCGAGCGCCATGGCGAACATGTGCGCCTGCTGCCGCGTAACCCCGCGTATCAACCCATCGAGGTAGGCCCCGACCAGGACCTGGCCATCGAAGGGGTGTTCTGCGGCCTGGTGAGGCAAGGCTGATGGGCGCCGTCGTTGCTCTGGACTCGCTGTTCAATGGCGGCCGAGTCTGGAAGGGCCGGCCGGTTGCGCCGCCGGCCAGCGTGCACCCCACCGGGCTGGCGGCGCTGGACGCGGTGCTGCCCAGCGGCGGCTGGCCGGAGGCGGCCCTGAGCGAAATCCTGATGGCCAAGGAAGGGGTCGGCGAGTTGCAATTGGTGTTGCCGACCCTGGCGCGCTTATCAACGGCAGGGGAGCGCATCGTGCTGGTCGCGCCGCCTTACACGCCGTACCCGCACGCCTGGCAGAACGCCGGGGTGGATTTGCGCCAGCTTTCGGTGATCCAGGCCGAGGAGCGCGATACCTTGTGGGCCGTCGAACAATGCCTGCGTTCCGGCAGTTGCGGCGCCGTGCTGTGCTGGCCGCGCAAGGCTGATGACCGCGCCTTGCGCCGTTTGCAGGTGGCGGCCGAAACCGGGCAGACCCTGGCGTTTGCCTGGCGCTCTTTACACGAGGCAATCAATGCCTCGCCCGCCGCCTTGCGCCTGGCCGTTGAGGCAAAACCTGCGCAAGTGCGGGTGCTCAAATGCCGGGGCGGGCTGGCCCATCCGGCGCCGATTGCGCTGGCGGGGCACTGAGGTTGCCATGCGCTGGGTGTGTATTGTCTTCCCGCAATTGGCGCTGGACGGGGTGCAGCGTGTGCATCCCGAGCCCGACCAGCCGCTGGTGCTGCTGGCCGGCACGCCGCAGCGCCGCGTGTTGCAAACCGTCAATGCCGCCGCCCGCGCGCTGGGCCTGCGCCCCGGGCAATCGCTGACGGCTGCGCATGCGCTGGCCAAGACCTTCGCCAGCGCCGAATACGACCCCGCAGAAATCGAGCGCTGGCAGCAGTTTCTGGCGGCCTGGGCTTACCGTTTCAGTTCCCAGGTCAGTGTGTATTACCCGCGCGCCTTGCTGTTCGAGATCGAATCGAGCCTGGGCCTGTTCGGGCCGTGGCCGCAGTTCGAGGCGCGGTTGCGCAACGAGCTGACCGCGTTGGGGTTTCGCCACCGTATCGTCGCCGCGCCCAATCCGGCAGCGGCGCGGGTGCTGGCCAATATCTACGATGGCCTGGCCGTGGCCGATGATCACGCGCTGCACCAAGCCCTGGCGCCACTGCCTGTCGAGCGTTCAGGCTTCGACCCGCAGGCCGCCACCGCCTTGTCACGCATGGGCCTGCGCACGTTGGCCCAGGTGCAGGCGTTGCCCCGCCACACGCTGGCGCGGCGCTTTGATGCCGGCTTGCTCAAGCACCTGGATGCGCTGAGCGGGCAGCGGCCGCTGCCACTGGCGTTTTATCAGCCACCGGAGCAGTTCGATGCACGCATCGAGCTGAATTTCGATGTGCAATCCCACCAGGCCTTACTGTTTCCGTTGCGCCGCCTGACCGGTGACCTGTCGGCCTTCCTCTGCGGTCGCGACAGCGGCGTGCAGCGTTTCGACCTGCACCTGGAACACGCCCAGGCGCCTGACAGCGTGATCAAGGTCGGCCTGCTCAGCGCCGAGCGCGAACCGGCGATGCTGTTCGAACTGGCCCGTGGCCGTCTGGAACAGGTGCAAGTCACCTCGCCGGTACGCGGCTTTCGCCTGGTGGCCCAGGACCTGCCGGTGTTCGTGCCGCAGCGCCAGGACTTGTTCGACGACCGCCCGCAACAGACGTTGCCCTGGGAGCAACTGCGCGAACGCCTGCGCGCACGCCTGGGCGATGAGGCTGTGCAAGGCCTGCGCTTTCATGCCGACCACCGCCCCGAATGCGCCTGGCAAGCCGCCGCCGATAGCCGCGCGTGCCCCACCTTGAACAAGGTGCAGCGCCCGGGCTGGTTGCTGCACGAGCCGACCTTGCTGGCCGAGCAGGGCGTACAGATTCTGATGGGCCCGGAACGCATCGAATCCGGTTGGTGGGATGGCGCCGATATTCGCCGCGACTATTACCTGATCCAGACCCGCGCCGGGCAGCAAGGCTGGGCCTATCGCACCGTCGGGCAAAGCGATGGGCTGTGGCTGCAAGGCTGGTTTGCATGAGTTACGCCGAGCTGCATTGCCTGTCCAATTTCAGTTTCCAGCGCGGCGCGTCGAGTGCGCTGGAGTTGTTCGAGCGCGCCAAGCGCCAAGGCTACAGCGCCTTGGCGATCACCGACGAATGCACCTTGTCGGGCATCGTGCGCGCCTGGCAGGCGGCGAAGGCGGTGGACATGCCGCTGATTATCGGCAGCGAGGTGCGCATCGAGAACGGCCCCAAACTGGTGTTGCTGGTAGAAGACCTCAGTGGCTACCAGCACTTGTGCCGGCTGATTACCCTGGCCCGACGCCGTGCCGAAAAAGGTCGTTATCGCCTGCTGCAGGAAGACTTCGACCAGCCTCTGCCTGGCCTGCTGGCGCTGTGGGTTGCCGAAGACAGCGACACCCAGGCCTCGATCCAGTGGCTGCGGCGTACCTTCGCCGACCGCCTGTGGCTGGCGGTACACCTGCATTGCGGCCAGAACGATGCGCGCCACCTGGAGCAGCGCCTGGCCCTGGCCGCCAGCCTGCACATCAAGGCGGTGGCCTGCGGCGATGTGCACATGCATGCGCGCGGTCGCCGCGCCCTGCAAGACACCATGACCGCCATCCGCCATCACGTCACGGTGGCCGACGCCGGCACACGCCTGCACCCCAATGGCGAGCGGCATCTGCGCAGCCTCGACGCCCTCGGCGCGCTGTACCCGCAGGCCTTGCTCGATGAAACCCAGGCCATTGCACGGCGCTGCACGTTCGACCTCAGCCAATTGCGTTACCACTACCCGCGCGAGCTGGTGCCCGCCGGCCAGAACGCGAAATCCTGGTTGCGCCAGCTCACTGAAGAAGGCATTGCCCAGCGCTGGCCGCAGGGTGTCGACGCCAAGACCTTGCAGCAGATCAATCATGAGTTGGCGCTGATCAGCGAGCTGGGTTACGAAAGTTATTTCCTCACCGTGCACGACATTGTGCGCTTTGCCCGCAGCCGTTCGATCCTGTGCCAGGGCCGGGGCTCGGCGGCCAACTCGGCGGTGTGTTTTGCTTTGGGCATCACCGAGATCAACCCGAGTCTGATGAGCATGCTGTTCGAGCGCTTCCTGTCCAAGGAGCGCAACGAGCCGCCGGATATCGACGTCGACTTCGAACACGAACGCCGCGAAGAAGTGCTGCAGTACGTGTTCCAGCGCTACGGCCGCACCCGGGCGGCCTTGACGGCGGTGGTCAGCAGCTACCACGCGGCCGGCGCAGTGCGCGATGTGGCCAAGGCCCTCGGCTTACCGCCGGACCAGATCAACGCCCTGGCCGAATGCTGTGGGCGCTGGAGTGACGATGCGCCGCCCCTGGAGCGCCTGCGCGAAGGCGGCTTCGACCCGCAAAGCCCGATCCTGCGCCGCGTGCTCACGCTGACGCAGCAATTGATCGGCTTCCCCCGGCACTTGTCCCAGCACCCGGGCGGCTTCGTGATTTCCGAATACCCGCTGGACACGCTGGTGCCGGTGGAAAACGCCGCCATGGCCGAGCGCACCATCATCCAGTGGGACAAGGACGACCTCGACGCCGTCGGCCTGCTCAAGGTGGATATTCTGGCCCTGGGCATGCTCAGCGCGATCCGCCGCTGCTTCGATTTACTGCGCCGGCATCGCAACCTGGACCTGGCGCTGGCGACGATTCCCAAGGAAGACGCCGCCACCTACGCGATGATCAGCAAGGCCGACACCATTGGCGTGTTCCAGATCGAGTCGCGCGCGCAGATGTCGATGCTGCCCAGGCTCAAGCCGCAAAAATTCTATGACCTGGTGATCGAGGTCGCCATCGTGCGGCCGGGGCCGATCCAGGGCGGCATGGTGCACCCGTATTTGCGCAGGCGTAATAACGAAGAGCCGACGACGTATCCCTCACCGCAACTCGAGGCGGTGCTGGAACGCACCTTGGGCGTGCCGCTGTTTCAGGAACAGGTCATGCAGATCGCCATGGTCGCCGCCGACTATGGTCCCGGCGAGGCCGACCAGTTGCGCCGTTCCATGGCCGCCTGGAAACGCCACGGCGGGCTGGAACCGCATCAGGAGCGCCTGCGCACCGGCATGCTCAAGAACGGTTACAGCGAGGCATTTGCCGCGCAAATCTTCGAGCAGATCAAAGGCTTTGGCAGCTATGGTTTTCCCGAGTCCCACGCGGCCAGCTTTGCCTTGCTGACCTACGCCAGTTGCTGGCTCAAATGCCATGAGCCGGCGGCCTTTGCCTGTGCACTGATCAACAGCTGGCCCATGGGTTTCTACAGCCCGGACCAGATCCTGCAGGATGCGCGGCGTCATCGCTTGCAGATCCGCCCGGTGGATGTGCTGGCCAGTGACTGGGATTGCAGCCTGGAACCCATCGACGGCCAGCAACCGGCGATCCGCATGGGCTTGCGCATGATCTCGGGGTTTCGCGAGGAGGACGCGCGGCGCATCGAAGCGGCCCGCCAGCGCGGTACGTTCAGCGACATTGCCGACCTGGACGAACGCGCCGGGCTGGATGCTCGCGCCCAGGCGTTGCTGGCGGACTCGGGCGCCTTGCGCGCGTTGGCCGGCAATCGGCACACGGCGCGCTGGGAAGTGGCCGGGGTGCATAAACAGCTGGGGCTGTTCGCTGGCCTGCCCAGCCCCGACGAAGCGGCGGTGCAGCTGCCGGCACCAACGGTTGGCGAAGACCTGCAAGCCGACTACGCCACGGTCGGCACCACCCTTGGTCCGCATCCCTTGGCGTTGCTGCGTGATGAACTGCGTAAACGCCGCTGTCGCAGTTCCCTCGAGCTGATGGCGGTGGCGCATGGGCGCAACGTCAGCGTCGCGGGGCTGGTCACTGGCCGGCAACGCCCGGGCACCGCCAGCGGGGTTACCTTCGTTACCCTGGAAGATGAGTTCGGCAACCTCAATGTGGTGGTCTGGCGTGACTTGGCCGAGCGTCAGCGTCAGGCGTTGGTCGGTTCGCGCCTGTTGAAAGTCGACGGGCGCTGGGAGGCGGTAGGCGAGGTGCGGCACTTGATTGCCGGGCGCCTGACCGATCTGACGCCGCTGCTGGATGGGATTAACGTGCGCAGCCGGGATTTTCACTGAAGGGAGTTGCCCAGTCCTTCTCGGATAAGCTATATGCAATGAAACGAATTATTGCAGGCAGGCTCCAAGTTTTTATCAGCGTAACTGCATCACTCATCCATCCTTCTCTTCGCCACGAGCCCATAGATGCAATTTTTATCCAACACCCATGGCTGCGAAGGCTGGGGCGGTGAAATGGCCCAGCGGATCCGCGCCTTCGACTGGTCGACCACCGACCTGGGCCCGATCCACGCCTGGCCGAAGAGTCTGGTCAGCGCCGTGCAGATGCTATTGGCATCCCCCATGCCGATGGTGATGCTGTGGGGGCGGCTTGGGTACATGATCTACAACGACAGCTACTCGATATTTGCCGGCGGCCGGCATCCGTTTCTGTTGGGCACGCCTGTGGAGCTGGGCTGGCCGGAAGTGGCCGAGTTCAACCGGCATGTCGTGGACACCTGTTTGGCGGGCGGCACGTTATCGTTCAACAACAAGGCACTGGTGCTGCTGCGCAATGGCAAGCCGGAAGATGTCTGGATGGATCTTTACTACAGCCCCGTCGCCGGCGATGACCAACAACCGGCCGGTGTGCTCGCGATTGTGGTGGAGACCACCGGCCACGTGAACTCCGAGCGCTTGCGCCAGGAATTGACGCATAACCTGGAGCAACGCGTGGCGGCCGAAGTGCAGGCGCGCTCCTCGGCCGAAGCGCAATTGCGTCAGTCGCAAAAACTCGAAGCCATCGGCGGCCTGACCGGTGGCGTGGCCCACGACTTCAATAACCTGCTGCAAGTGATCGCCGGCAACCTGCACCTGCTGGCCCGGCACGAACCCGAGAATGCCCAGGTACAGCGCCGTGTCACGGCCGCCATCGCAGCGGTGGAGCGCGGCGCCAAACTGTCGTCGCAACTGCTGGCCTTTGCTCGACGCCAGCCGTTGTCGCCGGCTGTTTACAACCCCCAGCGCATTTACGCAGGTTTGGGTGAATTACTGCAGCGCGCGTTGGGCGAAACCATCCATATCGATGTGCAGTTGCCCCAGGATTCCTGGTGCATCAACGTCGACCGCAACCAGTTGGAAAACGCCTTGCTCAACCTGGCGATCAATGCCCGCGATGCCATGCAAGGCGAGGGCGTGATCCGCATCACCGGCGATAACATCATCCTCAACCCCGACGACTGTGCGGGCAAGAGCGTCCTGCCTGGCGAATATGTGCGCCTGGCCGTCACGGATATTGGCGTGGGCATGTCGTCGGCGGTCCTGGCGCGGGTGTTCGAACCGTTCTTTACCACCAAGCGTGAAGGCCATGGCACCGGCCTTGGCCTGAGCATGGTGTTTGGTTTCGTGCGGCAAAGCGGCGGCCATGTCGAGGTGTGGAGCGAGGAGGGCAAGGGCACGGTGGTGCAGATGTACTTTCCGCGCAGCCTCGGCGTCGAGGACCCGGACAGCCACCCCGTTGAGGCTGTACCGCACGCGGGCGGCCAGGAAACCATTCTGGTGGTCGAGGACAACGTCGATGTACGGGTGACGGTGGTGGAATTACTCGAGCAGTCGGGCTACACCGTGCTCACCGCCGAAGACGGCGACCGCGCAATGCAAGCGCTGCAGGGCGGCGTGCAGCCGGACCTGATTTTTACCGACGTGGTCATGCCCGGCCGGGTCAAAAGCACTGACTTGGCCGACTGGGCCCGCGCCCAGGTACCGCCGGTGGCGGTGCTGTTCACCTCCGGGCACACCCGCGACATTCTCTCCAGCAATCATCTGCTGAGCCCCGACATTCATCTGCTGAGCAAGCCCTACAGCCCCGAATCCCTGACACAACGGGTGCGCAGCGTGCTCACTGTCCGATAAGGTCTTTCATGACTTCACAGCGCAACATCCCTCCCGTCACCGGCCAGCACCTTGGCTTTGTGCGAGTGCGCGGCGCTCGCGAACATAACCTGCGAAACGTCGATGTCGACATTCCGCGGGACGCCCTGGTGGTGTTCACCGGCGTCTCGGGCTCCGGCAAATCATCCCTGGCGTTTTCCACGGTGTACGCCGAGGCCCAGCGTCGCTATTTCGAATCGGTAGCACCTTACGCACGGCGCCTGATCGATCAGGTCGGCGTGCCGGATGTGGATTCCATCGAAGGCCTGCCGCCGGCCGTGGCCCTGCAGCAGCAGCGCGGCACGCCGAGTGCGCGTTCTTCGGTGGGCAGCGTCACGACCTTGTCGAGCCTGATCCGCATGTTGTACTCGCGTGCCGGCAGTTATCCGCCGGGCCAGGCCATGCTGTACGCCGAGGACTTTTCGCCGAACCTGCCCCAGGGCGCGTGCCCGCAGTGCCATGGCCTGGGCCGGGTGTATGAGGTGACCGAGGCGCTGATGGTGCCCGATCCGTCGCTGACCATTCGCCAGCGTGCGGTGGCGTCGTGGCCGTTGGCGTGGCAAGGGCAGAACCTGCGCGACATCCTTGTGACGCTCGGCTATGACGTGGACATTCCCTGGCGCGACCTGCCGAAAAAGCAGCGCGACTGGATCCTGTTCACCGAAGAAACCCCGACCGTGCCGGTGTACGCAGGCTTCACGCCCGAACAGACCCGCGCGGCCTTGAAGCGCAAGCTCGAACCTAGCTACCAGGGCACCTTCAGCGGCGCGCGGCGCTATATCCTGCACACCTTCACCCACACCCAAAGTGCGCTGATGAAAAAGCGCGTCTCGCAGTTCATGCAGGGCAGCGCCTGCCCTTTGTGCGAGGGCAAACGCCTGACCCGCGCGGCGCTGTCGGTGAAGTTTGCCGGGGTGGATATCGGTGAGCTGTCGCAACTGTCGCTGTCGCAGTTGGCCGAGTTGCTGCGGCCGGTCGCGGCGGGGCAGGACAAGATGAAGCTGTCGGTGGAAAAACGCCTGGCCGCCCAGCGCATCGCCGAGGATTTGCTTGAGCGCGTGAGCACCCTGATCGAGCTGGGCCTGGGCTACCTGTCCCTGGAGCGCAGCACGCCGACGTTGTCATCCGGCGAGCTGCAGCGCCTGCGCCTGGCCACGCAATTGGGCTCGCAGTTGTTCGGCGTGATCTATGTGCTGGATGAACCATCGGCGGGTCTGCACCCGGCGGATGGCGAAGCGTTGTTCACTGCGCTGGAGCGCTTGAAAGCCGCAGGCAATTCGCTGTTTGTGGTTGAGCATGACCTGGAAACCATGCGTCGCGCCGACTGGCTGATCGACGTGGGGCCGGCTGCCGGCGAGCACGGCGGGCAAGTGCTGTACAGCGGCCCGCCAGCGGGCCTGGCGGATATCGAGGCGTCGCAGACGCGCGAATATCTGTTTGCCGAGCGACGCCCGCCGAGCCAGGCGCGCCGTGAGCCCACCGGTTGGTTGAAGCTCGAAGGCGTGACGCGCAACAACCTCAATGACCTGAGCGTGGACTTCCCACTGGGATGCTTTACGGCCGTAACGGGTATTTCTGGCTCGGGCAAATCCAGCCTGGTCAGCCAGGCGCTGCTGGAACTGGTGGGCGCCGGGTTGGGCCGTGTGGTGGAAGCCGACGAAGAGCCCAGCCTGGAAGACGACACCCCGCAAACCAGCGGCGGGCGTATCACTGCGGGTCTGGAGTCGATCCGGCGCCTGGTGCAGGTGGACCAGAAACCCATCGGCCGTACGCCGCGCTCCAACCTTGCGACCTACACCGGGCTGTTCGACAACGTGCGCAAACTGTTCGCCGCCACGCCGGCGGCGAAGAAGCGCCACTATGATGCCGGGCAGTTCTCCTTCAACGTCGCCAAGGGCCGCTGCCCCAATTGCGAGGGTGAGGGGTTTGTGAGTGTCGAGTTGCTGTTCATGCCGAGCGTGTACGCGCCGTGCCCGACTTGTCACGGTGCGCGCTACAACCCTGAGACCCTGGCGATCAAATGGCAGGGGTTGAGCATTGCCCAGGTGCTGGGGCTGACGGTGGAGCAGGCGGTGGCGGTGTTTGCCGAGCAGCCTGGCGTGCTGCGCTCGTTGCAGGTGTTGCGCGATATTGGCCTGGGGTATTTGCGTTTGGGCCAGCCGGCCACCGAGCTGTCCGGCGGTGAGGCGCAGCGCATCAAGCTGGCGACCGAGCTGCAACGCAATGCGCGCGGCGCCACGTTGTATGTCCTGGACGAGCCTACCACCGGGTTACACCCACGCGATGTGGACCGCTTGCTCAGCCAGCTGAATCATCTGGTCGAGGCGGGGCATACGGTGGTGGTTGTGGAGCACGAGATGCGCGTCGTGGCGCAGAGTGACTGGGTAATCGATATCGGGCCGGGGGCCGGCATGCAAGGCGGGAAGGTGGTGGCCAGTGGCACGCCGCAGAAGGTGGCCAAAAGCAAGGTCAGCCGTACTGCGCCGTTTCTGGTGCGAGAACTGACTTAACTGCCAATCAGGTCAAAATGCGCAAGCGGGCCAGCCGCTTGCGCATTTTTTATCAGGCGTTAGCCATTTGCTCCTTGGCCAGCTTCACCACGTTCTCTGTGGTAAATCCAAACTTTTCCTGCAACTTGGCCAAGGGAGCCGAGGCACCAAAGGTGCTCATTACCACTTTGGCGCCGGTCTGCCCGACGTAACGGTCCCACCCCAGCGGGCCGGCTTGTTCCACGACGACCCGGGCTTTTACCGCCGGCGGCAACACGCTGTCGCGGTATGCCTGGTCCTGTTCTTCGAACAGTTCCCAGCTGGGCATCGACACCACCTGCGCGGCAATGCCTTCGCTTTTCAACTGCTCATAAGCCGCAACCGCCAGGCTGACTTCACTGCCTGTCGCCAGCAGCAGGACTTTGGGGTTATCCGCGCCCGCCAGGACATAAGCGCCCTTGGCCGCACCGGACGCCGCCGCGTATTTCGTACGATCCAGGGTGGGCAGCGCCTGACGCGACAACACCACACAACTTGGCCGATGGGTCTGCGCCAGTGCGACCTTCCACAGCTCCAGGGTTTCGTTGGCGTCGCCGGGTCGCAGGGTCAGTAGCCCCGGCGTTGCGCGCAGTTGCGTCAGGTGCTCGATGGGCTGGTGCGTCGGCCCATCTTCGCCGACGCCGATCGAGTCGTGGGTAAACACAAACACCACCGGCAATTCCATGATCGCCGCCAGGCGGATCGGCGGTTTCATGTAGTCGCTGAACACCAGGAAAGTCGAGGTGTAGGGTCGCAGGTACGACAGCGCCATGCCGTTGGCAATCGCGCCCATGGCGTGCTCGCGAATACCGAAGTGCAGGTTGCGCCCGCTGTAATCATCGGCACTGAACCGCCCGGCGCCATCAAAGGTCAGGTTGGTCTTGGTCGACGGCGACAAGTCTGCGGAGCCGCCAAGCAGCCACGGAACCTGTTGAGCAAAGGCATTCAATACCTCGCCACCGGCTGCACGGCTGGCGACGCCTTTGGCGTCGGTGTCGAAGCTGGGCAGCTCATCCTGCCAATGCTCGGGCATTTCGCCTGCGCGCATGCGGCGCAGTTCATCGGCCAGTTCCGGTTCGTGCTGTTCCAGCTGCGACACGTGGCGGGTCCATTCTTCATACTGCGGCTGGCTGCGTTCAAGCAGCGCATCGCGCAGCACGGTGCGGACCTCGTCGGGCACCAGGAAGCTGGAATCCTCGGGCCAGCCGTAGGCAGCCTTGGTCAGACGGATCTCATCAGCACCCAGCGGTTCGCCATGGGCGGCGGCGGTGTTGTGTTTGTGTGGCGAGCCGTAGCCGATCACGCTGTCGACCACGATCAGGGTCGGCGCGCCGGTGTTGGCCTTGAAGGTTTCCAGGGCGCTGCTCAAGGCCTGCAAGTCATTGGCATCGGTGACGTGCAGGGTGTGCCAGCCGTAGGCCTGGAAGCGCTTGATCACATCTTCACTGAACGCCAGTTCGGTATGGCCCTCGATGCTGATGGTGTTGTTGTCGTAGATCCAGCACAGGTTGTCCAGCTTCAGGTGCCCGGCAATCGAGGCCGCTTCGCTGCTGATGCCTTCCATCATGTCGCCGTCGCCGCACAGGTTGTAGACGCTGTAATCGAACAGCACGCTGCCGTCGCGGTTGAAACGCTGGCCCAGCCAACGCTCGGCCATGGCCATGCCGACACTGTTGGCGCACCCCTGGCCAAGGGGGCCGGTGGTGGTTTCAACGCCGGTGGTCATGCGGTACTCGGGATGGCCCGGGGTCTTGGAACTCATCTGCCGGAACTGCTTGATATCGTCCAGGCTGATTGCCGGCTGGCCGGAGCGCTTGCCGTGAGCATCAATTTCCACCACGCCGGCCAGGTGCAGCAGCGAATACAGCAGCATCGACGCGTGCCCCACTGACAACACAAAACGGTCGCGGTTAGGCCAGTCGGGATGCTGCGGGTGATAACGCAGGAAGCGGCTCCACAACGTGTAGCCCACTGGCGCCAGGCCCATCGGCGTGCCGGGGTGGCCGGAGTTGGCCTTCTGCACGGCGTCCATGGCCAGGGTGCGAATCGTGTTGATGCATTGGGTGTCGACAGCAGTGGCAGCGTGTTTCATGAAACCGTTCTCCCTCGGGTGGCGATCTACAGTGGAGGGCAGGGCGTGGCAAAGGTTTGATCGCATCGCCTGCATTACGACGAACGGGGATGTAATGACCCCGGACATGACAAGACCCCTCGCAATGGGCTAGCTTCAAACACGTAGGCCATTGATCAACTTGCGGAGGTACTCCATGCCAGTGAAACACGACCTGTATCAGGATCTGGGTTTGACCAAGGAAGTCGTTCACGAACGCAGGAGGGGCGATGACCGTTTGAACACGCTGCTCGAGCAATACGACGCCGCCGACAAGGAGGTGCTGGCGTTCGAGTCTTCAGGCGGGGCTGACGAAGAACTGGAAAAATTGAAGAAGAAGCGCCTGCTGGTCAAAGACAAGATTGTGCAGCAGTTGGCGTAGTTGCAGTCCGCGCTCCTACAGGGCGCGGACATATTTGTTCAGAATTGTCTGAGGGACAGGGCGCTTTTCACTGTCTATCATGCGCACCGCCCACCCGGCTCTGGGGACTGTTGCGGCGCAAGGATTGCGCTGGTGAGCCGGGTGGGCACTCTCATTTCATGCCTGCAGCGCCTGGATGCATTCATCCATCGAGCGCTGTTGCGTCTCGCTGTACAGCTTCAGCTCATCAATCGTTTGGCAGCCCAGTGCTTTCTCGAATTCGGCCTGGTTTGAATTCGCCGCATAGTGACTCTGCGCCGCATCGCCAAGATTGGACTGAAAGATCCCCGCCGCACTCACCGGCAGAAAATCCTCATACACCAGCGGTTCCACGTCCACATGGCCGGCAGCAATGCGCGCCTGGAGTGTGGCCGGTTGATTGGCTTGGCCGCGCGCCGCCAGGCCTTGCTCAGTGACGAAATAGCGAAAGTACGCCAGCCCTTGCTCGCGCATCTGGGTGTGGTTGTCGGGGAAGGCCTCGAAGTGCTGCTCCATCAATTGCACATACCGCGCGGCATTGGCCTCGTTCGGGAACGCGCCCAATTCGTCGCGCGCAGCGTTCAGCAACTGGTCGTACAGGGCGCGGCCTTTGGGGGTCAGCGCGACGCCGCGTTGTTCGATTTCGCCGAAGCGCGCGCTGTGGCTGCCCTTCGCGTCGGTAAAGGCGATCGGCTCGTCCAGCGCCTTGAAGCTGGTCTGGCGGAGCAGGATCGGGCAGTGACGACGCGGTGGTCCTTCGATCACAGCCTTGGGGGTGATGCCTTTGCCGGGCATGGCGGCTTGCACCTGGTCGATGTCCAGGGTGCGCGGGGTCAGGTGGTTGATGTGCGGGCCCTTGAACGCAACCACGTCGGCGATCAGGCGGTGCTGGTCGCTCAGTTGCTGGTATTGCGCGCCGGTGACCGTGGCGGTGTGGTGCCAGCGAAAGGTTTCCAGGGCTTGGCAGATAAATGCATCGGCGTCTTGGGCGTTGAGGCCGCCGTCGCGTTCCGCTTGTTCGATCAACGCCATGGCGCCCGGGGTGAAAATGTTGCGTTTGGCCAGGGCGTTTTCGGCAAAGGCGCGCAGCTCAGGGTTTTCAATCAGTTCCAAACGCAGCAGTGAAGTAAAGACACGGAACGGGCTGGCTTGCAGTGAGCGTTCATGCACGGCGCGAAACGCAGTGGAATGCACCGGCACGCCCGCGGGCGTCAGGTCGTAGTAGCCCACCGGCTGCATGCCCATCACGGCAAACAGACGGCGGATGGTTGCCAGTTCCATGGCTGTGCCCAGGCGAATGGCGCCGTGGCGTTCCATGTCCAAACGCTCGATTTCACCCGTGCGCTGCAACTGCCGGGAAAGCCCCGAATCACCGGCCAACACCCGGCTATTGGTCTCGGCCACAAGGGCCATCAGCGCCCCGTACAGCGGAACTTCATCTCGGTACATGTCGGACATGGCTTTGGAAAAGCCTCTGCGGATGTCGTCGGGGCTGACATGTGCGGTGGTGGGCATAGAAAAATTCCTGATGGCTAGGGCGTGAACTTGGCCTATCGCTGGATTTTGTTGAGCTTGAGCCAGTGTTGCAAACGAAGAATCCTCTGGACTTCATTCTGCAAATGAATGAGATGACGTGAATATGACAAAAAACCCTGGCGGCGAAATTTCATTTTCACGGGCACTTTTCTAACAAATTCTTCACGAGGAGCGCTGCGGTGCTCATGAAACAATCGTCACGTTTGTAGGGATGAAAACGCCGTTTTGCACACAACGCACATAAAAAAATGTTTAGGGGCCGTCACGCATGAAAATTTCTACACTGGCGTTATCCATCACCGCTGCATTGCTCGCGCAACACGCCTGCGCGGATGACTTCGGGCTCGGTTCTCTGGGCACTGGCACAGGTCACAGTGGCTTTCTTGAAGACAGCCACGCCGCCATCAGTTCGCGGACCATGTACTACAGCGCAGACAACCGTTCGGGGACCAACAACGATCTGCGCGAAGCTGCGACACTGCTGCGCTTCGACTACAAATCCGGCTACACCCAAGGCACCCTTGGTGTCGGTTTCGACGTCATGGCGTTCGGCGCCTTGCGTCTTGATGGTGGCGACGGCCACGCCGCAGGCCCAGGCCTGGCAGGGAACGGCAACAGCTTCTTCCCGACCAAGAACAACGGCACAGAACCGGCCGACAGTTTCGGTCGCGCCGCCGGTAACGTGAAATTCCGTATTTCCCAGACCGAGTTGCACGTCGGCGGTGGTTTGGCCCCGGTGCTGCCTATTCTGGTCTCCAACGACAGCCGTGTTGCGCCACAGACCTTTGACGGCGGCATCCTTACCTCCAGCGACATTCCGAACGTAACCTTCACCGGCGGTGAGCTGAACAAGGCCGAAGGCCGTGCGTCCAGCAACTCCACGGGCCTGAGTGTGGCCGGCGGTACGCGTGACAGCGACAGCTTCAAGTTTGGTGGTGTGGACTACAAACCGTTCGGATCGTCCGACAACGCCATCGCGAAAAACCTGACGCTGCAGTACTACTACGCCAACCTGCAAGACTTCTACAAACAGAACTATTTCGGCCTGGTCCACGTATTGCCGCTGGGCAATGACCAATCGTTCAAGACTGACCTGCGCTACTTCGACAGCACCAGCGACGGCAAGAATGGCGAAAGCGGTTATGCGTTCAACAACAACGGTGGCTACGCCAAGCACGCCGGTGAAGTGGACAACAAAACCTACAGCGCCGCGTTCACTTACCAACTGGGCGGCAGCAGCCTGATGCTCGGCCACATCGGCGTGAGCGACGACGGCGGCTTCGTCTGGGTCAACCAGGGCAGCCTCGCCGACCCACAGCAACAAGGCGCGGGCGGCAGCGACTTCTACCTGTTCACCGACGCCGTGGTTGGCCAGTTCTCCCGTGCGGGCGAGCAAGTCAACTTCGGTCAGTACTCGTATGACTTCAAGGCCTACGTACCCGGCCTGAAAGCTTCCGTGGCTTACCTGGACGGTACGGACATCAAGTCCAAAGTCGCCGGCGGCCCTGACCAGAAAGAAAACGAAACCGACTTCCGCCTGGATTACGTCGTGCAGGCAGGCCCGCTCAAAGGCTTCGGCACCACCTTCCGGACCGGTACTTATCACGGTCACAACACCGGCACTGCGGATCAGGATCAAACCCGCCTGATCTTCAACTACACCTACGCGATCTTCTAAGCACGCTCGCACTTTTACCGCGTTGAAAAAACCGAGGCCGCCTGATCAGCGGCCTCTTTTTTTGCCTGGGTGGAGGAGACTTCATGTGCATCCGAGCGTGGATGGGTTCTACACTGCCCGTCACTGTGTCAGTGATGGAGGACCCAATGACGGCCGCACCCGTAACCAACATCCTTGAAACGATTGAAGGCCAGCGCCTGGCGACGCCAGAGGCCGAGCGTTGGCGCGAGTGGGGCCCGTACTTGAGTGAACGCCAATGGGGCACGGTGCGCGAAGACTACAGCGCAGACGGCGATGCCTGGGCCTACTTCCCGCATGACCACGCGCGCAGCCGCGCCTATCGCTGGGGCGAAGATGGCCTGGCCGGTTTCAGCGACAAGGCGCAACGCTGGTGCCTGGGCCTGGCGCTGTGGAACGAGCGCGACGCAATCCTCAAGGAACGGTTGTTCGGCTTGAATAACGCCGAGGGCAACCACGGTGAAGACGTCAAGGAACTGTACTTTTTCGTCGACGGTGTACCCAGTCATGCCTACATGCGCATGCTCTACAAATACCCGCATGCGGCCTTTCCCTACGCCGACCTGACCACCGAGAACGCGCGCCGTGGGCTTGCGGATGCCGAGTACGAAATCCTCGACACGGGCGTGTTCGAAGACAACCGCTACTGCGATGTCAGCGTTGAATACGCCAAGCATCAGCCCGACGATATTTTCATGCGCGTCACCGTGCATAACCGCTCGGACCAGCCGACGCGCCTGCAGGTGTTGCCCCAGGTGTGGGCGCGCAATGACTGGAGCTGGACCCTGGATGCGCCCAAGCCGCAGTTGCGCCTGGACGGCGATCAGGTGCTGGCCCGTCATCACGAGCTTTCCGATCGCCACCTCAGCGCCTGGGGCCAGGACGGCGTGGAGTGGCTGTTCTGCGAAAACGAGAGCAACTATCAGCGCCTGGACGGGCAGCCGGCACCTGGGCCGTTCAAGGATGGCATCAACGATTACGTGGTGGCTGGCGTGCAGTCGGCGATTCGCCGCGATGCGGGCACCAAGGTCGCCGCACGTTTCATCCTCGAACTGGCGGGCCTGGAAAGCAAAATCCTGTACCTGCGGTTTGCGCCCACCGATGCGCCGCAGATCAACGCGCGCAAGCTGTTCGAACAGCGCCGCGAGGAGGCCGATCAGTTCTACGCGGCCTTGCAACACGGCATCTCCGATGCAGACGCGCGCAATGTACAGCGCCAGGCCCTGGCGGGTTTGCTGTGGTCCAAACAGCTCTACTATTTCGACGTGAACCAGTGGCTCGACGGCGACCCTGCCCAACCGGCGCCACCGCCCGAGCGCCTGCACATCCGCAATACCCATTGGCGGCACCTGTCCAACTTCGACATCCTTTCCATGCCCGACACCTGGGAATACCCGTGGTACGCCTCCTGGGACCAGGGCTTCCAGGCGGTGGCGATTGCGCTGATTGATCCTGGGTATGCCAAGCAGCAGTTGTTGCTGTTGGTGAAGGACCGCTTCATGCACCCCAACGGCCAACTGCCGGCGTATGAATGGCGTTTTGACGATGCCAACCCGCCGGTGCATGCCTGGGCCAGTTGGCGGGTGTATCAGCAGGACAAGGCGTTGACGGGTGTCGGCGACATGGATTTTCTTGAGCGGATTTTCCACAAACTGCTGTTGAATTTTTCCTGGTGGGTCAACCGCAAGGATGCCGAAGGCCGCAACCTGTTCCAGGGCGGGTTCCTGGGCCTGGACAACATTGCCTTGTTCGACCGCTCGGCGACCTTGCCGCCGGGTTACCAGCTGGATCAGGCCGACGGCACGGCGTGGGTCGCGGCCTACGCGCTGGACCTGATGCGGATCGGGCTGGAGCTGGCAAAGCGCAATGTGGTGTACGTCGATATTGCGGTGAAGTTTTTCGAGCACTTCCTGTACATCGCCGGCGCCATCAACCGCGTCGACGACAGCGCCGAAGGGCTGTGGGATGAGCAGGATCTGTTCTTCTACGATGTGCTGCACCGCCCCGACGGCCAGAACGAACCGGTGCGCTTGCGTTCCATTGTCGGCCTGATGCCCTTGTTTGCCGTGTTGGTGCTGGAGCAGCGCGAACATGAAGGCCTGGAAGGCTTGCGTGAGCGGCTGCTGGGGTTCATGCATCACCGACCGGACTTGGCCAAGTTGGTGTCGCGCTGGAACGAGCCGGGGCAGGGCAATCGCCTGTTGCTGGCGCTGTTGCGTGGCGAACGGACCAAGGATTTGTTGCGCCGCATGCTGGATGACCAGGAATTTCTGTCAGGCTTTGGTGTGCGGTCCTTGTCCAAGGCGTTTGCCCAGGAGCCGCTGGCGCTGAAGATGAACGGCGACACCTTGTGCGCGCGTTACCAGCCGGGCGAGTCGGACTCACGGTTGTACGGCGGCAATTCGAATTGGCGCGGGCCCTTGTGGATGCCGGTGAACTACATGCTGATCGAATCGTTGCGCGAGTTTCATCGGTACTACGCGGATAACTTCTCGGTGGAGTACCCGACGGGGAGTGGTTATCTGGCGTCCCTTGAAGAAGTTGCAGACGGCCTCAGTCAGCGTCTGACGCGATTGTTCCTGAGGGATGAGGACGGGCTGCGTCCATCGATGGCGGGGTATGCGCAGCTGGAAGCGGACCCGGCCAGTCGTGATCTGGTGCTGTTTCATGAGTATTTTCACGGGGAAACCGGGCGCGGCCTGGGCGCCTCGCACCAGACGGGCTGGAGTGCGTTGGTGGCGCTGCTGTTGCAGCCTCGTTAGGGCGGGCTCCCTTTGGGGGCACGGGGCGTCTCGGATCACGATTGGAAGGGCAGGCCGCCTCGGCTGGGCGGTTGATCTTGAGCTTAGGTGCCCCTGCTCAAAAAGCGGGTTTACCCAACGACCCCGACGCCTCACAAGGCAAACGGAATCGTCAGCTTGGCCCACAGCATGTCGCAACTGCGTGGGTGGATTGATCCGTTGGCCCTCGCGAGCCACTCGCTGTTCTGGACTGAGGGTTCACCGCGCATGGCGCCATCGGTGTGGGTGGGTTGAGGGGTTGCCGGGCAGCGAGACCGTTGCCGAGATGCTTGGCGGCCGCTAGATACTAGCCAACCGCCCCGAACCTGTCGGAGCTTGATTTGTCAGCCTAGCGCAGCGAGGTGCGCCACTGTTTCCGGAAACCGTGCAACCAGGCGAATCAATGTAGCGGCCTGGGCATTCGGCCTGGCTCGGCCTTGCTCCCAGTTCTCCAGGGTGCGCAGGTTGGTGCGCAGGTACATGGCGAACACCGAGCGGGAGAGGTTGAGCTGTTGGCGTACGGCAACCACTTCTTCGGCCGTCAGCGGGGCCAGGTTGTTGAGGTGGACCTTGTGGGTGCGCAGGGTGACTTTGCCTTGGCGTTCTTCAGCCAGCGCGTCGAAGCCCTCGACCAGTTCGGAAAAGATTTCACGTTTCATGGTGTGTTCTCGCTTTGATTTCCCTGTCCAGCATGTGTTTTAAGGCTTTTTTGTGGTGAGGTGCCAGGGTCCTGTTCGTGCTTGCCGTACAGGGTGAACAGCCAGAATTGCGTGCCGCCCGACCACCCGTAGTAAATGACCCGCAGGCCACCGCGTTTGCCTTTGTGACGTCGCTCATCTACGAAGCGAACGTTGCGTAGCCCACCGGTTCCTTCGATCACGTCTCCGGCTTCCGGGTTTTTCATCAACGCCTGTTGAAAGCCCTGGAAAAGCTCGTCACTCAGATAGTCCTTGCGATGCCGCTCGAAGGCCGGCAGTTCGGTAAATAGAGCATCCATGTTCTGTACGTAGTCTGCGTATAGTTTGTTGGCCCGCGCGCACTCGGTCGAGTGACCTGGCTGTGGGAACTTTCCTAAAACGCAACCACCATACGGCGGCCCTTAGCGGGGAGATGCCGGACGCGGCGGCAAACGGAAGCGGAATTTTCCATGATTGGAAGAGGATAAAAGCACTGCAAGCGAGCAGGGCAAAAGCACATCTACCTGATGTACTGAAATCCAAATGTGGGAGCGGGCTTGCTCGCGAAGGCGGTGGGTCAGCCAGCTCATGTGTCACTGACACAACGCATTCGCGAGCAAGCCCGCTCCCACAATTCAACCGAGTGCATCTGCCAGCACCGCACTGCTTTGCTTTTCTGTGGGAGCTGGCTTGCCTGCGATGCAGACAACTCGGTGTATCAGGCATTGCTAGTAGATGCCATCGCAGGCAAGCCAGCTCCCACATTGGAATTGGGTTCAGCTTCAAGGATCAGGTCGGCTGTCAGGCCGCCGTGCTCTGCTTTTGATCTTGATCTGCTTTTGACTTTGATCTTAGGCGCCCCGTTAAACCACGCTGGCCGAACGCAGGTAGTTCGGAGCGGCTAAACCGGCAGGACGCCGGTTTAGCCGCGACCGGCCCTAACCCAAATAACGGATAGATACCAAGAACTCCAGACACCTTGCCCAATACATTCCCCCAGAACGCAAAAACGGCGCCCGAAGGCGCCGTTCTGTTTACTGCATAGTCCTAAGCGATCAAACGCCCAGTACCGCGTGCTGCACCAGGGTGAGCAATGGTTGTGGGTACACACCCAGGAAGAACGCGAGCAGGGCGATGGCCAGCAGCATCACGCCACCGGCTTTCTGTTCCCAGTGCAGCTCGGCGTCCACACGGCGAAGGTTTGGCTCGATCAGGTACAGGGTGACCATCACGCGCAGGTAGTAGAACACGCCGATGGCGCTACCCAGCACGAGGGACGCCACCAACCACCATTCGTGGGCTTGGACACCGGTCGCGACGATGTAGAACTTACCGATAAAGCCTGCGGTCAGCGGGATACCGGCCAGCGACAGCATCATCACGGTGAGCACGGCAGTCAGGTACGGACGGCGCCAGAACAGGCCGCGGTATTCGTACAGGGCATCGGCGTCACGGCCTTTGTACGGCGAGGACATCAGTGTGATCACACCGAACGCGCCGAGGCTGGTGATGACGTAGGTGACCAGGTACACGCCGATGGCTTCCACGGCCAGGCCTTTGCTCGCCACCAGGGCGATCAGCAGGTAGCCGAAGTGGGCGATGGACGAATAACCGAGCAGACGCTTGAGGTTGTTCTGGGTCAGGGCCAGCAGGTTACCGAACAGGATCGACGCAATGGCGATCACGGTCAGCACGTTGCTCAGCACGCCGGTGTTGGCAGCAGGCGAGATCTGGAACAGACGCACCATCACCGCAAACACCGCAACCTTGGAGGCCGTGGCCAGGAACGCAGCCACCGGCGCCGGGGCGCCTTCGTACACGTCCGGGGTCCACAGGTGGAAAGGCACCAGGGACAGCTTGAACGCCAGGCCGATCAGCATCATCGCCAGGCCCAGTTGGGCGATCGGCGCCGGGCTGTTGCTGGCTGCCAGGGCGTGACCGATACCGGTGAAGCTCAGGCTGCCGGCTTCTGCGTAGAGCAGGGCCATACCGAACAACAGGAACGCCGAGCCGGCGGCCGACAGCACCATGTACTTGATGCCGGCTTCCAGGGAGCGCTTGTTGAAGAAGGCGTAGGCCACCAGACCGTAAGTCGGGATCGACAGCAGCTCCAGGCCGATGAACAAACCGGCCAGGTGCTGCGCGCTGACCAGCACGATACCGCCGGCCGCAGCCAGCAGGATCAGCAGGTACAGCTCTTCCTTGTTGCCCGGGTAGCCCGTGCCGCCTTCGCCGAGGTAGGCGTGGGCGAGGGTCACGCACGCCAGGGTGGCGACGAGGATCAACGCGATATACAGCAGCGCGAAGTCATCGATCATCATCAGCGGGGTGACCGCCAATGGCGCAACCTTGAGTGCCGGGATAATCGACAGCAGGGCCAGGTTCAAACCGGCACAGGACAGCAGGAACGTTTGCGAGTGATTGCGGCGCCAGGCGATCGCCAGCATCACCACCACAATGGTGAGGCTGGTGATCAGCAGCGGCGCAAGCGCGATAAAGTGTTGGATCGTGAATTCCATAGCGCTCTTACCGTGCCGAAGCGAGTTGAGTGAAGGCGGTGCCGAACCACTGCTGCACGCCATGCATCGTCGCGGCAGAAGTGTCCAGGAACGGTTGCGGGTACACGCCGATGTAGATCAGCAGCACCGCAAGGCCGAGCACCATGATCAGTTCGCGAGCATCCATGCCGTGCAGGACGGTGTCGGACTTGGCCGGACCGAAGTACGCGCGGTGGATCATGATCAGCGAGTAGACCGAACCGAATACCAGGCCGGAGGTAGCGATGGCGCTGATCCACGGCGTGTGCACGAACGAACCCATCAGGATCAGGAACTCGCCGATGAAGTTACCGGTGCCCGGCAGACCCAGGGACGCGGCGGCAAAGAACAGGCTGATCGCCGGCAGGTACGCGATGCGCGACCACACGCCACCCATTTCACGCATGTCACGGGTGTGCAGGCGCTCGTACAGCTGACCACTCAGGATAAAGAGGGCAGCGGCCGAAACACCGTGGGCCAACATCTGGATCACTGCGCCTTGCAGCGCCAGTTGGCTGCCGGAGTAGATGCCGATCAGTACGAAACCCATGTGGGAAACGGACGAGAAGGCAATCAGACGCTTGATGTCGGTTTGTGCGAAGGCCAGGAACGCGCCGTAGAAGATCCCGATCAGACCCAGGGTCATGGCGATCGGCGCAAACTCGGCCGAGGCATTCGGGAACAGCGGCAGGGCGAAACGCAGCAGGCCGTACGCAGCGGTTTTCAGCAGGATACCGGCCAGGTCCACAGAACCTGCGGTCGGCGCCTGGGCGTGCGCGTCAGGCAGCCAGGAGTGGAACGGCACCACCGGCAGCTTCACCGCGAACGCGATGAAGAAGCCCAGCATCAGGATGTACTCGGTGGTCAGCGACATCTTGGTTTTCAACAGGTCGGCGTAGTTGAAGGTAATCACGCCGGTGTTGTTGAAGTTGACCAGTACCAGACCCAGGATCGCCACCAACATGATCAGGCCGGAAGCCTGAGTGAAGATGAAGAACTTGGTCGCCGCGTAGATCCGGGTTTTCTTGCCGTCCGAAGAACTGTGACCCCAGAGCGCGATGAGGAAGTACATCGGCACCAGCATCATTTCCCAGAAGAAGAAGAACATGAACAGGTCCAGCGCCAGGAACACGCCGACAACGCCGCCCAGAATCCACATCAGGTTCAGGTGGAAGAAGCCCACGTGACGCTGAATCTCTTTCCAGGAGCAGAGTACCGAGAGGATACCCAGCAGGCCGGTCAGCAGGATCATCAACAGCGACAGGCCGTCGAGGGCCAGGTGCACGTTGATGCCGAAGCGCTGGATCCACACGTGCTTGAATTCAAGCGCGAAGGTGGGATCGACACCCGGTGCCGGAGCAAATGAATAGTCGCCATGCGCCCACAGCCAGAGGCCGAGTGCGAGTTCCAGGGACATGGTCAGCAACGCAATCCAGCGGGGGAGGGTGGCGCCGAAGCGTTCACCCATCCAGCAGAGCAGGCCGCCGATAAAGGGGATCAGGATTAGCCAGGGCAGAATCATGACGGGCTCGTTTCCTTTCGCAAGTTCGCAAAGTACGCAATGTTCATAGTCAGACCGCTACCACAACGATGGCGCCGATCACCAGCACGGCACCGACGGCCATGGAAGCTGCATACCAACGCAGTTGGCCAGTCTCGCTGCGGCTCAGGGCCGTGTGACCGGCCTTGGCGGCACGCGGGATCAAACCGATGGTCTGGTCGAGCGGGTCTTTGCGCAGAATGTGGCTGATAGCAAGGTATGGCTTGACGAACAGCTTGTCGTAGATCCAATCGAAGCCCCAGGCGGCGAACCACCAGGCCGACAGGAAACGGCCAATGCCGCTGTTGGCAACCGCCGTCACGAAGCGACGCTTGCCCAGGAACAGCAGCGCCGCCAGCAGGATACCGGCGATGGCGATGGCGCCCGAGGCGATTTCCAGGCTGTGCTTGGCTGCGCCGCCGGCATGGCCAGCGCTTTGCGGCAGTACGCCGGCCAGTGGCGGGGTGATCATGGCGCCGATGAAGGTCGACAGGATGATCAGCACCGACAGTGGCAACCAGTGGGAGATGCCGTGGCCTGCGTGTGCTTCGGTCTTGGCTTCACCGTGGAAGGTGATGAAGATCAGGCGGAAGGTGTACAGCGAGGTCATGAAGGCACCGACCAGGCCTGCATACAGCAGGTTCTGGTTACCGCTGGCAAAGGCTTCCCAGAGGATTTCGTCTTTGGAGTAGAAACCTGCGGTCACCAACGGCAGCGCAGCCAGAGCGGCACCGCCGACGATGAAGCTGGCGTAGGCCAACGGCAGTTTCTTCCACAGGCCGCCCATCTTGAAGATGTTCTGCTCGTGGTGGCAGGCAACGATCACCGCACCGGAGGCAAGGAACAGCAGCGCCTTGAAGAAGGCGTGGGTCATCAGGTGGAAGATCGCCGCGTCCCAGGCACCGACGCCCAGGGCCAGGAACATGTAGCCGATCTGGCTCATGGTCGAGTAGGCGAGGATACGCTTGATGTCGGTCTGCACCAGCGCGGCGAAGCCGGCCAGTACCAGCGTCACGCCACCCACCAGGCCCACCAGGTGCAGGATTTCCGGCGCCAGGGTGAACAGGCCGTGGGTACGGGCAATCAGGTAGACGCCGGCGGTTACCATGGTTGCCGCGTGAATCAGTGCGGACACCGGAGTAGGGCCGGCCATCGCATCCGCCAGCCAGGTTTGCAGTGGCAGTTGCGCAGATTTACCGACCGCGCCGCCCAGCAGCATCAGGGTCGCCAGGGTGATCCAGAAATCACCGACCTGGAATTTCTGCGGCGCCAGCACCAGCAGTTCCTGGATGTTCAGCGTGCCCACTTGTTGGAACAGGATGAACAGGCCGATGGCCATGAACACGTCGCCGATGCGGGTAACGATGAACGCCTTGAGTGCCGCGTTACCGTTGTTGCGGTTGCTGTAGTAGAAACCGATCAACAGGTACGAGCACAGGCCCACGCCTTCCCAACCGAAGTACAGGAACAACAGGTTATCGCCCAGCACCAGGAACAGCATGCTGGCGATAAACAGGTTGGTGTACGAGAAGAAGCGCGAGTAGCCCGCTTCGCCGCGCATGTACCAGGACGCGAACAGGTGGATCAGGAAGCCCACACCCACCACCACGCCGAGCATGGTGATCGACAGGCCGTCGATGTAGATCGCGAAGTTGGGCTTGAAGCCCTCAACCGACATCCACTGCCACAGTACCAGGGTGTAGTGGCCGCCTTCGGGCGGTGCCACGTTGAATTGCCAGATGACGTAGGCGGCGACAATTGCCGACAGGCCAATGGAACCCACACCGATCAGGGCAGACAGGTTTTCCGACCAGCGTCCACGGGAGAACGACAGCAGCAGGAAACCGATCAGGGGAAATACGAAAGTCAGAAAGATCATGTTCATCCGCGCATCTCACTGGCAGCGTCGATATCAAGCGTGTGGAAGCGACGATACAGTTGCAGCAGGATCGCCAGGCCAATACTGGCCTCGGCGGCTGCCAGGCTGATCACCAGAATGAACATGACTTGTCCATCCGGCTGGCCCCAACGGCTACCCGCCACGATGAAGGCCAGTGCCGCAGCGTTCATCATGATTTCCAGGCTCATCAACACGAATAAAATGTTACGGCGAACCATCAGGCCGACCAGGCCAAGGCAGAACAGGATGCCGGCGACCGCCAGACCATGCTCCAAAGGGATAGCAGGCATCGTCATTGCTCCTTGGCTTCGTTGCGGCCCAAGTGGAAGGCGGTGATGGCTGCAGCGAGCAGCAGCATCGAAGCCAGTTCGACCACCAGCAGGTACGGGCCGAACAGGCTGACGCCCACGGCTTTGGCGTCTACGGTGGTGTGGCCGATGGCCTGGCCGCTCTGGTGAGCGAACAAGACATACAGCAGTTCACCCAGCAGCAGCGCTGCGAGGATGACCGGGCCAAGCCAGATGCCGGGCTTGAGCCAGACGCGTTCCTGGGCGACCGAAGCCGGCCCCAGGTTGAGCATCATCACCACAAACACGAACAGCACCATGATGGCGCCGGCGTAGGCGATCACTTCCAGGACACCGGCGAACGGCGCGCCGAGGCTGAAGAAGGTCATGGCCACGGCGATCAGCGAAATGATCAGGTAGAGCAGGGCGTGCACGGGGTTGGTGTTGGTGATCACGCGAAGCGTGGACACCACTGCAATACCCGACGCGAAATAGAAAGCGAATTCCATCTTTCTTCCTTAAGGCAGCAAGCTCTTCACGTTGATCGGCTCGGCTTCGTTTTGTGCGGCGCCCTTCGGCTTACCGGCAACGGCCATACCTGCAACACGATAGAAGTTGTAATCAGGGTTTTTACCGGGACCAGAGATCAGCAGATCTTCTTTCTCGTACACCAGGTCCTGACGTTTGAACTCGGCCATCTCGAAATCCGGTGTCAGCTGGATCGCGGTGGTCGGGCAAGCTTCCTCGCAGAGGCCGCAGAAAATGCAGCGCGAGAAGTTGATGCGGAAGAAGTCCGGGTACCAGCGACCGTCTTCGGTTTCAGCTTTCTGCAGGGAGATGCAACCCACCGGGCACGCCACGGCGCACAGGTTGCAGGCTACGCAACGCTCTTCGCCATCGGGGTCGCGGGTCAGCACGATACGGCCGCGATAGCGCGGCGGCAGGTACACCGCTTCTTCCGGGTATTGCAGGGTGTCGCGTTTGCGAAAGCCGTGGCCGAAAACCATCACCAGGCTTCGCAACTGGGTACCGGTACCCTTAACGATGTCGCCAATATATTTGAACATGGGTCAAATCCTCACTGAACCGCGCCGGCTGGCGTGTTCAACAACACAACAGCAGCCGTCACCAGCAAATTGATCAGGGTCAGCGGCAGGCAGAATCTCCAGCTGAAATCCATCACCTGGTCATAGCGTGGGCGCGGAATAGAAGCGCGCAGCAGGATGAACAGCATGATGAAGAACGCCGTCTTCAAGAAGAACCAGAAGAACGCCAGTTGCGGCAGGATGTTGAACGGGCCGTGCCAGCCGCCGAAGAACAGCGTGACCAGCAATGCCGAGATCAAGATGATGCCGATGTATTCACCGACGAAGAACATGCCCCATTTCATGCCGGCGTATTCAATGTGGTAACCGTCGGCCAGTTCCTGTTCCGCTTCCGGCTGGTCGAACGGGTGACGGTGAGTCACGGCGACGCCAGCGATGAAGAAGGTACAGAAGCCAAAGAACTGCGGAATGATGAACCACAGGTTCTGCGCCTGGTACTCGACGATGTCGCGCATGTTGAACGAGCCGACCTGCACCACGATGCCCATCAGCGCCAGGCCCATGAACACTTCGTAAGACACGGTCTGGGCCGAAGCCCGCAAGCTGCCCAGCAGGGCGAACTTGTTGTTACTCGACCAACCGGCGAACAGCACCGCGTAGACCGACAGACCGGCCATGGCGAAGAAGAACAGCAAGCCGATGTTCAGGTCCGCGACGCCCCAGGTCGGGGTGATCGGGATAACGGCGAAGGCAATCAGCAAGGCGCTCATGGCCACGACCGGTGCCAGGGTGAAGATCACCTTGTCGGCAAACGGCGGGGTCCAGTCTTCCTTGAAGAACATTTTGAGCATGTCGGCAGCGATCTGGAACATGCCGAATGGGCCAACGCGGTTAGGACCGTAACGGTCCTGCCACCAGCCCAGCAGGCGACGTTCGACGAAGCTGAGCAGGGCGCCCGCAACGACCACGGCCAACAGGATCACGATGGCCTTGACGACCGAGATGATCACGTCGATCACTTCAGGGGTGAACCAGGTCATTGCGCTGCCTCCTGCAGACCGTCAACGGTTTGGCCAAAGATCGCAGGCGGAATGCCGGCAAGGCCTTTAGGCAGTGCAACCAGGCCCGCGCCCAACTCGTCATTGATGCGCAGCGGCAGACGCAGGGTCTTGCCACCGACGTTCAGGCTGAGCAGGGCACCGTCGTTGACGCCCAGGCGGTCGGCTTCGGACTTGGCCACGGACACGTAAGCGGCCGGGATGCGCTCTTGAACCGGCGCGGCTTTCGAAGAGGTCTCTTCGCTGCCGAACAGGTGGAAGAACGGCACAACCTGCCAGGTGCCCTGGGCCGGGTTGAACGGACGCGGTACGGCGGTGAACCAGTTCAGCGAGTCACCGGTGCTTTCGATCAGGCGCGTGCCCGGGTCGCCAGCACGGATGTGACCACCCACTTCGTCCTGGAACTTGTTCCAGGCCTGTGGCGAGTTCCAGCCCGGAGACCAGGCAAACGGCACCTGCTGACGTGGCTCGACCGAACCCGAGTAACCCTCCATCGAGAAGGCGAACGCGGTGTCAGGGTCTTGCGGCGTACGCGGTTCGTGCACGCTGATGTCGGCGCGCATGGCGGTACGACCGGAGTAACGCAGCGGTTCACGGGCCAGTTTCAAGCCCTTGATGCGGAACGAGGCAGACGGTGCAGCATCAACGATACGTGCAAGCTGCGGGGCGCTTGCGGCGGCCGCTGCGGTGACGTGGTCAAGCTGGGTCCAGTCGATCGGCTGGTTCAGCAGGGTGGCGCGCAGGGCATGCAGCCAGCGCCAGCCTTCGTGAACCAGGATGCTGGCGTCCATGTATTTCGGATCGAATACCTGGAAGAAGCGCTGAGCGCGGCCTTCCTGACTGACCAGCGTACCGTCGCCTTCGGCGAAGGTGGCGGCGGGCAGCACCAGGTCGGCGCGATCGCTGGTGGCGGTCTTCTGGTGGTCGGCAACGATCAGCACTTTGGCCGCATCCAGCGCGGCGTCGACCTTGGCCGAATCCGTGCGGGTGTACAAATCGTTTTCCAGCACCACGATGGCGTCGGCTTTGCCGTCGGTCACGGCTTGCAGCGCGGCATCCAGGGATTCGCCGCCGAGCATGGCCAGGCCGAGGCTGTTGGCTTCCGGCACGACCAGGCTGATGGAACCGTTCTTGTCGCGCAGCTTCAAGGCTTTGGCGATGTTGGCAGCCGCTTCGATCAGTGCTTTGGAACCCAGCGAGGTGCCGGCAATGATCAATGGACGCTTGGCCGCCAGCAGGGCGTCGGCGATGCGCTTGGCCAGCTCAACGGCTTCAGCGTCCAGGCCTTCAACGGCAGGCGCGCTGGCGTCCAGGGCGTGAGCCACGGCGAAACCGATGCGGGCCAGGTCATCCGGTGCGGCGTGGACGCATTCTTCGGCGATGTCGTCGAGCTTGGTTTCAGCCAGGCTTGCGATAAACAGCGGGTTCAGCGCGTGCTGGCCGATGTTTTTCACCGCAGCGTCGAGCCAAGGCTGAACGCGCATGGCGTCGGCCATGTCTTCGGCTTTGCCTTTGACCGACTGACGCAGCGACAGCGCGATACGCGCGGCGGTCTGGGTCAGGTCTTCACCGAGCACGAAGATCGCGTCGTGGTCTTCGATGTCACGCATGTTCGGCACCGGCAACGGGCTGTCGTTCAGCACTTGCAGGACCAGGCGAATGCGCTCCAGCTCAGCGGCTTCGATACCGCAGTAGAAGTGCTCGGCGCCGACCAGCTCGCGCAACGCGTAGTTGCTTTCGAGGCTGGCGCGTGGCGAACCGATACCGACGATGTTGCGGCCGCGCAGCAGCTCGGCGGCTTTATCCAGCGCGTCGTCCAGGCTCAGCTTGGCGCCATCGGCCAGCAGTGGCTGGCGTGGGCGGTCTTCGCGGTTGACGTAGCCATAGCCGAAACGGCCACGGTCACACAGGAAGTACTGGTTGACCGAACCGTTGAAGCGGTTTTCGATGCGACGCAGTTCGCCGTAACGCTCGCCCGGGGAAATGTTGCAACCGCTGGAGCAGCCATGGCAGATGCTCGGCGAGAACTGCATGTCCCACTTACGGTTGTAGCGCTCGGAGTGAGTCTTGTCGGTGAACACACCGGTCGGGCAGACCTCGGTGAGGTTGCCGGAGAACTCGCTTTCGAGCACGCCATCTTCAACGCGACCGAAGTACACGTTGTCGTGGGCGCCGAATACGCCCAGGTCGGTGCCACCGGCGTAGTCTTTATAGAAGCGTACGCACCGGTAGCAGGCGATGCAGCGGTTCATTTCGTGAGAAATGAACGGGCCGAGGTCCTGGTTCTGGTGGGTACGCTTGGTGAAGCGATAACGGCGCTCGTTGTGGCCGGTCATCACCGTCATGTCTTGCAGGTGGCAGTGACCGCCTTCCTCACAGACTGGGCAGTCGTGGGGGTGGTTGGTCATCAGCCATTCGACAACGCTGGCGCGGAACGCCTTGGATTCTTCATCTTCGATGGAGATCCAGGTGTTGTCGGTGGCTGGCGTCATGCAGGACATGACGATACGACCACGGGTGTCGTTCTCGTCGGTGTACTGCTTGACCGCACACTGGCGGCAAGCACCAACGCTACCAAGGGCTGGGTGCCAGCAGAAATAAGGGATGTCGAGGCCTAGTGAGAGACATGCCTGTAACAGGTTGTCTGCCCCATCGACTTCGAGCGCTTTGCCGTCTACGTGGATAGTGGCCATGGTTCAAAGTTCTTCGTTGGCCCGTTGTCAGCGGGCGTGGCTAATGGAATCTTGTTATTCATGTGCATCTACACAGCCATAAAGGCGTCAGCACATGAGAAGGCGAAGCGCACGGGCCCTTCGCCTTTTTAAGCGTTACGCACCGACCATGGTCGGTGTGACCACCTGATTCAGATCGCCGGCGCGCGCAGGTGCGATGCCAGCCTCGAATTCAGAGCGGAAGTATTTGATTGCGCTGCCCAGTGGTTCCACGGCGCCCGGTGCGTGAGCACAGAAGGTCTTGCCTGGGCCGAGGAAACCGACCAGCCCCAGCAGGGTCTCGATGTCGCCTGGCTGGCCTTCGCCTTTCTCGATTGCCATCAAGAGCTTCACGCTCCAGGGCAAACCGTCACGGCATGGGGTGCAGAAACCGCAGGACTCACGGGAGAAGAACTGCTCCATGTTGCGCAGCAGCGAGACCATGTTCACGGTGTTGTCCACCGCCATCGCCAGGCCGGTCCCCATACGGGTGCCGACCTTGCCGATGCCGCCGGCATACATTTGTGCGTCCAGATGCTCGGGCAGCAGGAAACCGGTGCCGGCGCCGCCTGGCTGCCAGGCTTTCAAGGTGTAGCCGTCGCGCATGCCGCCGGCGTAGTCCTCGAACAGCTCGCGTGCGGTCACGCCGAACGGCAGCTCCCACAGGCCAGGGCTCTTGACCTTGCCGGAGAAGCCCATGAGCTTGGTGCCCATGTCTTCACTGCCTTCGCGGGCCAACGATTTGTACCAGTCCACGCCGTCGGCGATGATCGCCGGCACGTTGCACAGGGTTTCCACGTTGTTTACGCAGGTCGGCTTGCCCCACACGCCCACGGCGGCAGGGAAGGGCGGCTTGGAGCGCGGGTTGGCGCGGCGGCCTTCGAGGGAGTTGATCAGTGCGGTTTCTTCACCGCAGATGTAACGCCCGGCGCCGGTGTGCACGAACAGTTCGAAGTCAAAACCGGAACCCAGGATGTTCTTGCCCAACAGGCCTGCAGCCTTGGCTTCTTCCACGGCACGGGTGAGGTGCTTGGCGGCGGTGGTGTATTCGCCACGCAGGAAGATGTAGCCCCGGTAGGTTTTCAGCGCACGGGCGCTGATCAGCATGCCTTCGATCAGCAGATGGGGCAGTTGCTCCATCAGCATGCGGTCTTTCCAGGTGTTGGGCTCCATTTCATCCGCGTTGCACAGCAGGTAGCGGATGTTGATGGATTCGTCTTTGGGCATCAGGCCCCACTTCACGCCCGTGGGGAAGCCTGCACCGCCGCGGCCTTTGAGGCCGGCGTCTTTCACGGTCTGGACGATGTCGTCCTGAGCCATGTCGGCGAAGGCTTTGCGCGCGGCGGCGTAACCGTTCTTGGCCTGGTACTCGTCGAGCCATACAGGCTCGCCGTCGTCACGCAGGCGCCAGGTCAGTGGGTGAGTCTCGGCCGAACGCTTGATCAGGTTGGCCGGGCCGAAAGATGTAAGGGTCATGGGTAGCCCTCGAGCAATTGGGTCACGCCAGCAGGCTGCACGTCACCGAATGTGTCGTCGTCGATCATCAACGCCGGCGCCTTGTCGCAGTTGCCCAGGCAGCACACCGGCAGCAGCGTGAAGCGGCCGTCCGGGGTGGTTTGGCCGAGGCCGATGCCCAGTTTGTTCTGGATCTCGCTGACCACTGACTCGTGGCCACCGATGTAGCAGACCATGCTGTCGCACACGCGAATGATGTGGCGGCCCACCGGCTGACGGAAGATCTGGCTGTAGAACGTGGCCACACCTTCAACGTCGCTGGCCGGGATGCCGAGGATCTCGCCGATGGCGTAGAGGGCGCCGTCCGGCACCCAGCCACGTTCCTTCTGGACGATCTTCAAGGCTTCGATCGACGCCGCGCGCGGGTCTTCGTAGTGATGCAGCTCGTGCTCGATGGCCGAGCGCTCGGTTTCACTCAGGGTGAAACGATCTGTTTGGATAAGCGTGCTGTTCATGCTTAGCGGTCCACGTCGGCCATAACGAAATCGATACTACCCAGGTACGCAATCAAGTCCGCGACCATCTCGCCTTTGATCACCGAAGGGATCTGCTGCAAGTGCGCGAAGCTTGGGGTACGAATCCGGGTGCGGTAGCTCATGGTGCCGCCATCGCTCGTCAGGTAATAACTGTTGATACCCTTGGTCGCTTCAATCATCTGGAAGGATTCGTTGGCCGGCATGACCGGGCCCCACGAAACTTGCAGGAAGTGCGTGATCAGGGTTTCGATGTGCTGCAGCGTGCGTTCTTTCGGCGGTGGCGTAGTCAGCGGGTGATCCGCCTTGTACGGACCTGCCGGCATGTTGCGCATGCACTGCTCGATGATCTTCAGGCTCTGGCGCATTTCTTCGACGCGCACGATGCAACGGTCGTAGGCATCGCCGTTGGCCGCCAGCGGCACTTCGAATTCGAAGTTCTCGTAGCCGGAGTACGGGCGTGCTTTACGCAGGTCGAAGTCGCAGCCGGTGGAACGCAGGCCGGCACCGGTGACGCCCCATTCCAGGGCCTCTTTGGTGTTGTACTGCGCGACGCCGATGGTACGACCCTTGAGGATGCTGTTGTCCAGCGCGGCCTTTTGGTACTCGTCCAGACGCTTGGGCATCCAGTCGATGAATTCCTTGACCAGGCGCTCCCAGCCGTTTGGCAGGTCGTGCGCCACGCCGCCGATGCGGTACCAGGCCGGGTGCAGACGGAAACCGGTGATGGCTTCGATGACCTTGTAGGCGCGCTGACGGTCGGTGAAGGTGAAGAACACCGGGGTCATGGCGCCAACGTCCTGGATGTAGGTACCCAGGAACAGCAGGTGGCTGGTGATCCGGAAGAACTCGGCCATCATGATGCGGATGGTGTCGACGCGGTCCGGCACCTTGATGCCGGCCAGCTTCTCGACCGAGAGCACGTATGGCAGGTTGTTCATCACGCCGCCGAGGTAGTCGATACGGTCGGTGTACGGAATGAAGCTGTGCCAGGACTGACGTTCGGCCATCTTCTCGGCACCACGGTGGTGGTAGCCGATGTCCGGCACGCAGTCGACGATTTCTTCGCCATCCAGTTGCAGGATGATACGGAAGGCACCGTGGGCCGAAGGGTGGTTCGGGCCCAGGTTGAGGAACATGTAGTCCTCGTTGGTGCCGGAGCGTTTCATGCCCCAGTCTTCCGGACGGAAGCGTGCAGCCTCTTCTTCCAGCTGCTGCTTGGCGAGCGTCAAGCTGAACGGATCGAATTCGGTGGCGCGCGCAGGGTAGTCCTTGCGCAGCGGGTGACCTTCCCAGGTGGGCGGCATCATGATGCGCGTCAGGTGCGGGTGGCCCGGGAAGTCGATGCCGAACATGTCCCAGACTTCGCGCTCATACCAGCTGGCGTTCGGCCAGATGCCGGTGATGGTCGGAATGCTCAGGTCGCTTTCGGACAGGGCAACCTTGATCATCACGTCGCTGTTACGCTCCAGCGACATCAAGTGATAGAACACGGTGAAATCGGCGCCGCTCGGCAGCCCCTGGCGCTTGGTGCGCAGACGCTCGTCCACGCCATGCAGGTCATAGAGCATGACGTACGGCTTGGGCAGGTTGCGCAGGAAAGTCAGGACTTCGACGAGCTTGGCACGCGCCACCCACAGCACCGGCATACCGGTGCGTGTGGCCTGGGCGGTGAAGGCGTCAGGGCCAAAACGGTTATTGAGTTCGACAACCACATCCTGGTCGTCTGCCTTATAAGGCGGGATGCGTCGAGCACTGCCTGTAGTCATGGTTTTTTATCGCTTTCGGTCAACGTAAAGAATGAAGCCAGGTTTTCGTTCTATAAAAGAAGCGGTGCTGGATCAGACTTCGTCGGGGCTGCGCAGGTTGGTGACTGCGATTCGCTGTTCGCGGCGCTGTTCCTTTTGTGACGGCATCTCGGCGCGATACACGCCTTGATCGCCGACAACCCAGGAAAGTGGGCGACGCTCCTTGCCAATCGATTCCTGCAACAGCATCAAGCCTTGCAGAAACGCTTCGGGGCGGGGCGGGCAGCCAGGCACGTAGACGTCCACGGGCAGGAACTTGTCCACCCCTTGAACGACGGAGTAGATGTCGTACATGCCACCGGAGTTGGCGCACGAACCCATGGAGATAACCCACTTTGGCTCGAGCATTTGCTCGTAGAGACGCTGAATGATCGGCGCCATCTTGATAAAGCAGGTGCCGGCGATAACCATGAAATCCGCCTGGCGCGGTGATGCCCGAATAACTTCGGCGCCAAAGCGCGCGATGTCGTGGGGCGCCGTGAAGGCGGTGGTCATTTCCACGTAGCAGCACGAAAGACCGAAGTTGTACGGCCACAGGGAGTTCTTACGCCCCCAATTGACCGCGCCACTCAGCACGTCTTCGAGCTTGCCCATGTAGATGTTTTTGTGGACTTGGTCTTCTAACGGGTCGGAAACGGTTTCGCGTTCGCCGATTGGGTACTGCTCGTTAGGAGCATCCGGGTCGATCCTGGTGAGATTGTATTGCATCGCCAAAGCCTCATTGTTTCAGCTTCGCTTGCCGCTTGCGACGAGCTTCCGGAGCCCAGTCAAGGGCTCCCACTCGAAATAGGTAGACAAGACCTGCCAACAGAATTGCTATGAAAACGAGGGCTTCGACGAATCCGGTCCAGCCGCTTTCGCGGACGGACACAGACCAGGCAAAGAGAAAGAGGGCTTCGATATCGAAGATCACGAACAGCATCGCGACCAGATAGAATTTGGCTGAGAGCCGCAAGCGGGCGCCACCTGTAGGCAGCATGCCGGACTCGAACGGTTCATTTTTGCTGCGGCCCCAGGCTTTTGACCCGAGGAGGCTGGAGACACCAAGCATGAAGGCGCAAAGGCCGACAACACCGAGGAGGAAAATGGCAAAGCCCCAGTTGTGGGCCATGAGTCCTGTCGCTTCGGTCATGCTGGAAATCCTTAACAGAGAGCAAAGGTCTCTGAGCTCGAAAAAGTAACGATGCAGTGACGATATGTCGCACTGCAATCAATCGCGGTGATTTTATGGCTAAACACCGGGCAAGTAAAATTCCGATAGCGAAATTATTCGATGGAATAAGCACATAGTGCACCTTCTTGGGGCTGTAGCCCTTGTGGGGCGGGGATTAGCGGGCATTTAATCAATTCTGTTTTGTTTAACGGGTAACGAAGTTTTCATGCGCTAAATGATAATGAATATTGTTTGCGCAGGGTTTAAGCGAATGTTTCTCGTGTGGCGGGGGAAGTTGCCGTTACTTGCTTGATTGGTGCTTAGTTGCTGGTGGGGATCTTTTAACTGATTTGATTCGGGCAAACACCGCTCTGGATCAATGTTTTGCGCAAAATCTTCAGGTTGCATGCATTCCCACATTTTTAATCTCCTGTGTCTCAGGGCGTTTTTTCCGGGCAAAAAAACGCCCCGAACCAGTCGGGGCGTGATTGTTGTGCGGCAATGCGGTTAGGTCTTCCATGGGGCCGCAATGGCCGTGTACTCGCTACTTAGTGGAACTGCTCTTCTTCGGTCGAACCGGTCAGCGCGGTCACAGACGAGGTGCCGCCCTGGATCACGGTGGTCATGTCGTCGAAGTAGCCGGTGCCCACTTCCTGCTGGTGCGCCACAAAGGTGTAACCCTTGGCGGCGTCAGCGAATTCCTGCTCCTGCAGCTTCACGTAGGCGGTCATGTCGTTGCGGGCGTAGTCGTGCGCCAGGTTGAACATGCTGTGCCACATGTTGTGAATGCCGGCCAGGGTGATGAACTGGTGCTTGTAACCCATGGCGGACAGTTCGCGCTGGAACTTGGCGATGGTCGCGTCGTCCAGGTTCTTCTTCCAGTTGAAAGAAGGCGAGCAGTTGTAGGACAGCAGCTGGTCCGGGTATTCCTTCTTGATCGCTTCGGCAAAGCGACGCGCTTCGTCCAGGTCCGGCTTGGCGGTTTCGCACCAGATCAGGTCGGCGTACGGCGCGTAGGCCAGGCCGCGAGCGATGGCCTGGTCGAGGCCGGCGCGCACTTTATAGAAGCCTTCCTGGGTACGTTCGCCCGTTACGAATGGCTGGTCGTACGGGTCGCAGTCCGACGTCAGCAAGTCAGCGGCGTTGGCATCGGTACGGGCCAGGATGATGGTCGGGGTGCCAGCAACGTCAGCAGCCAGACGAGCAGCAGTCAGCTTCTGTACGGCTTCCTGAGTCGGCACCAGTACCTTGCCGCCCATGTGGCCGCATTTCTTCACCGACGCCAGTTGGTCTTCGAAGTGCACGCCGGCGGCGCCAGCCTCGATCATGCTTTTCATCAGCTCGTAGGCGTTGAGTACGCCGCCGAAACCGGCTTCAGCGTCCGCCACGATTGGTGCGAAGTAGTCGATGTAGCCTTCGTCGCCCGGGCCTTTACCGGCTTTCCACTGGATCTGGTCGGCGCGGCGGAACGAGTTGTTGATGCGCTTGACCACGGTTGGCACGGAGTCCACCGGGTACAGCGATTGGTCGGGGTACATGGATTCAGCGGAGTTGTTGTCCGCTGCCACTTGCCAGCCGGACAGGTAGATCGCCTGGATACCGGCTTTTACCTGCTGGACTGCCTGGCCACCAGTGAGGGCGCCCATGCAGTTGACGAAATCTTTTTCGGGACGGAAGGACGGCTTGGCACCCTGGGTGACCAGCTTCCACAACTTCTCGGCGCCGAGTTTTGCAAAGGTGTGCTCAGGTTGAACCGAGCCACGCAGGCGGACGACGTCAGCAGCGGAATAAGCGCGGGTTACGCCTTTCCAGCGTGGGTTTTCAGCCCAATCTTTTTCAAGGGCTGCAATTTGCTGTTCGCGTGTCAGTGCCATGGGAAAAACCTCGTCGCATAGGTCTAGGTGGAAAATTCCATTTGCCAGCCACGTACTCAGTGCGTGGTGATGGCTGCTCGCTGACCAGAAGCTTGGCGGTCAAGCCGGGTTTGGCGGGGAGGGCGACGGGATGAACGACAGGCTCAAGGGGGAGTTGAGCAGGTAAGGGCGAACTGCGAATGGTCTTCGGGCATCGTGGGCCTTTGTACAATCCATCAGTGTGTAGCCGGGTTACCTGGTTAGCTTCCGTCCCTCGGGACAACTTCGTTCCAGTCGCAACCTTGTCAAACACACCTTGTGGGCGGTACAGACACGAATCGGCTCAGGTGGGTAGCTTAGAGCGGCGATCCGAAGGCCCTTGCCAGGGCCCCTGATTAGCGGGAGCGAGGCCATCATGCACAGGCTTTTTTGGATCGTCAAATGTTTTGTAGTGCTTTTTTTGAAGCACTACATCTTTAGTCTAAGACGACTCGTCAGTCAGTTTTTGGTGCTTCAGTTCAAGGTGTCGACCTTGACCCGCAAAGTCAGGTCATCACGGCCTTGAGTAGAGTAATTGCGGGTTGTAGAGGATTTGTCGGCCTGGGTCTCACGGTTGATGCCGGCCAGGGGGATCCACTCGCCCAGCCTGCCGCTGACAGTTGTGTCGGTACTCTGAACGTTCACTACATCGGGACGTTCCTGGCTCATGCGGTCACGGTTGGTGCTGATGGCCAGGTGCACGGTCTCGCCGGTGACGCTGGCGGTGACGTAAAAGCCCTGGGTGACGTTGCGATACTGGGTCTGGTTTTGCGGGCGGCCGTAGGCGTCGGGCTGAGTAGTGGTCAGCGGTACGCTCTGGCCAACCTGGATCAGCGCGGGCACGCCTTCGCTGGCCTGGATCTGCTGGATGCCGCCGTCGCGGCTGGCGGTACCGTAGCTGATGATGCGCGTCTGGTTGTCGCCGCTGTTCTGCTGGTTGTTTTCGTTGGTGTCGACGGTAATCAGCAGGCGCTTGGCGGGTGTGTCCAACTGCGCGAGCAGCGCGCGCAGGTCCTCAATCTTGCCCGGGTCGGCTTTCACAATCAGCTGGTTGCCGTAGGCGCTGACGCTGCCGTCCTTGCCGATGAAGTTCTGCGCCACGGGCAGCAGGTCGGCGCTGGTGCGGTTGCTCAGGTTGACGACCGCGGTGTCGGCGATTGCCGAGGCGCTGACAGTCAGGAGGAGGGCGGTGAGCAGGGTGCGTAGGGACATGTCCGTTATCTCTGCGAGTCATTTAGCGTGATAGTGCCAGTTTGTCGGCCTGGCAGGTCGCAAGTTTAGTCGTGAGCCGGCTTGGTGCAGTGAGCGGCCTCGTTGTGGCGAACGAGCTTGTTGTGGCGAGCGGGCTTGCCCCGCGTTGGGCTGCGCAGCAGCCCCAAAAAAAAACGCCGCATTCTTTCAGAAAGAACGCGGCGTCTGGTTTTAGGGCCGCTGCGCAGCCCAGCGCGGTGCAAGCCCGCTCGGCACAGGGATCAGCCTTCGCGCACCATGTCCACATGCGGAATACCGACTTCAAGAAACTCATCGCTGACAATCTTGAAGCCCAGCCGCTCATAGAACGGCGCCGCGTACACCTGCGCACTCAGAAACTGCTTGGTCTGGCCGCGTTGCTCGGCAAGCCCAATCACCGCTTCCATCAGCTTGTCGCCAACCTTCAGGCCGCGCCAGTCCTTGAGCACCGACACACGCCCGATCTCGCCACTGGGCAGCAGGCGCGCAGTACCAATCGGAAAATCGCCTTCGAACGCCAGAAAATGCACGGCGTCGGCGTCGTCCGCGTCCCACTCAAGCTCAGGTGGAACCGATTGTTCAGCGATAAACACCGCTTCACGAATGCGCCGAATCTCGTCGATATCCTTTCGCCAGTCCGCGACACTTACGTGAATCTTATTCATCGGCAAATCCCAGGCTTCCTTGCTTGACCAATTCGCACAGCAGGTCGCGACCGTCTTCGTCTGCGAGCCACTCGCCGAGGTTTTCGCTGTGCAGGGCGTCGGCCGAGCACACCAGCTTCAACAGCTCGCGCAGTTTGCCTGGCAGGTAACGGCTCTGGCCGCTGGCGAACAGCAGTACATCGTCATCGACTTCCGACCACGCCATGCGCGCGCTTGGGTTGCGCACCAGGATCGCGCCACCTTCCAGGCTGTTGACGAAGTCCTCTTCGCCCAATTCTTCGCCCGCCACCAGTTCAGGGTAGCGCGGCTCGGTCATGAACTGGCCAAACCAGGTCAGCAGCATGCGCTCGTCGCTCATGTGCTCGGCCAGCAGGCTCTTCAGGCGGTCCAGCGCGTCACCCTGGATCTGGTGCGGGTCGCTTGCCGGCTGGGCGTCGGCGTCGGTGTAACGCTCTTCGTCCGTCAGGTACTGGCTGAGGAAGTCGGTGAAGTGGGTCAGCACTTCAGCGGCGCTTGGCGCGCGAAAGCCTACCGAATAGGTCATGCAGTCATCTTCGGCGATACCGAAGTGTGCCAGGCGTGGCGGCAGGTAGAGCATATCGCCCGGTTCCAGCACCCATTCTTCGCTTTGTTCGAATTCGGCGAGGATGCGCAGGTCGGCATGCTGCAGCAGCGGGCTTTCGGAGTTGCACATCTGGCCGATTTTCCAGTTGCGCTTGCCTTGGGCTTGCAGCAGGAACACGTCGTAGTTATCGAAGTGCGGGCCAACGCTGCCGCCGGGTGCGGCAAAGCTGATCATCACATCGTCGATGCGCCAGCTTGGCAGGAAGCGAAAGTGCTCCAGCAACTCGGCGACTTCCGGCACGAACTGATCGACGGCCTGCACCAGCAGGGTCCACTCACGCTCGGGCAGGGTGCTGAAGGCGTCTTCGGCGAATGGGCCGCGACGCAGCTCCCACGGACGCTCGCCGTGTTCGATCACCAGGCGCGATTCAACTTCTTCTTCCAGGGCCAAGCCGGCCAGTTCGTCGGCGTCGATCGGGCTTTCGAAATCAGGGATGGCCTGACGGATCAGCAACGGTTTTTTCTGCCAGTAGTCGCGCAGGAATTCGCGTGCCGTGATGCCGCCCAGAAGTTGAAGAGGAATATCAGGATTCATGTGTAACCTATTGAAAGAAAGCACTTTTAAGACAGGAATAAAAACGCCCGGCGCGGCCGGGCGTCTCAAGAGGGCTTGCGCGAATCAGATGCGCTTGGCTTGGGCCACCGCGTTGCCGATGTAGTTGGCCGGGGTGAGCAGTTTCAGCTCGGCCTTGGCAGCGGCTGGCATATCCAGGCCGTCGATGAAAGTTTGCAGCGCCTCGGGCTGATGCCCTTGCCGCGCGTCAATTCTTTAAGCTTCTCGTACGGGTTTTCGATGTTGTAGCGGCGCATCACGGTCTGAATCGGCTCGGCCAACACTTCCCAGCACGCGTCCAGGTCAGCGGCGATTTTCTGCTCGTTGAGCTCAAGCTTGCTGATGCCTTTGAGGCTGGCTTCGTACGCGATCACGCTGTGAGCGAAGCCCACGCCGAGGTTGCGCAGCACGGTGGAGTCGGTCAGGTCGCGCTGCCAGCGGGAGATCGGCAACTTGCTGGCCAGGTGCTGGAACAGGGCGTTGGCGATGCCGAGGTTGCCTTCGGAGTTTTCGAAGTCGATCGGGTTGACCTTGTGCGGCATGGTCGAGGAACCGATTTCACCGGCAATGGTGCGCTGCTTGAAGTAGCCCAGGGAGATGTAACCCCAGATATCGCGATCAAAGTCGATCAGGATGGTGTTGAAGCGCGCAATCGCGTCGAACAGCTCGGCGATGTAGTCGTGCGGTTCGATCTGCGTGGTGTACGGGTTGAAGCCCAGGCCCAGCTCGTCTTCGATGAAGGCGCGGGCATTTTCTTCCCAGTCGATTTCCGGGTAGGCAGAGAGGTGGGCGTTGTAGTTGCCCACGGCGCCGTTGATTTTGCCCAGCAGCGGTACGGCGGCGACTTGAGCGATCTGACGCTCCAGGCGGTACACCACGTTGGCCAGTTCTTTGCCCAGCGTGGTCGGCGAAGCCGGTTGGCCGTGGGTGCGCGACAGCATCGGCACGTCGGCGAAACGGATCGCCAGTTCGCGGATGGCGTTGGCGGTCTGGCGCATCAGCGGCAGCATCACGTCATCGCGGCCTTCGCGCAGCATCAGGGCGTGGGACAGGTTGTTGATGTCCTCGCTGGTGCAGGCAAAGTGGATGAACTCGCTGACCTTGGCCAATTCCGGCAGCTTGGCCGCTTGCTCTTTGAGCAGGTATTCGATGGCTTTTACGTCGTGGTTGGTGGTGCGCTCGATCTCTTTGACACGCTCGGCGTGCTCCAGAGCGAAGTTTTCCGCCAGGGCGTTCAGCACCGCGTTGGCTTCGGCGGAGAACGCCGGCACTTCGCTGATGCCAGGGTGAGCGGCCAGGCGCTGGAGCCAGCGCACTTCAACCAGAACGCGAGCACGGATCAAGCCGTATTCGCTGAAAATAGGGCGCAGGGCCTGGGTTTTGCCGGCGTAGCGGCCGTCAACAGGGGAAACCGCAGTGAGCGAAGAAAGCTGCATGGGGTGTTCTCGGACAGTCGGGCAACGAAATGGGGCGCGTATCATACATGAAAAAATCCGCCGGTCCGTTGCCAACTGACCGGCGTATTACGCGTGAGGCGATAAAAATCCTGGTTGCTGCGACTTATTCGTTGCGCATCAACGGGTAAAGCTCTTTGAGCAATTTGCGTCGGCTGATCACCAGCTGCCAACGATGACCGCCCAACTGGCGCCACAACCGTGCCGAACGGATACCGGCCAGGAGCAGGGCGCGGATTTTCGAGGCATTGTTCGGTTGCTGCAGGTTGCGCATGTCGCCGTGCACCTGGATGCGTTGGCGCAAGGTGCTCAAGGTGTCCTGGTACAGCGCGCCGCAGGCTGCGATCACGTTTTCGTGGGCCGGGCCGAAGTGCTCGACCTGGGATTGGATCTGCGGCAGGCGCTTGCCGATGGTCTCGAGCATGTCGTCACGCTTGGCCAATTGGCGCTCAAGGCCGAGCATCGACAGGGCGTAGCGCAAGGGTTCGCGCTGCAAGGTGCTCGGATCGCGCTCCAGTGCGCCGACCAGCGCGCGATAGCCTTCGCGCAACGCCAGGTCGTCGCCGCCATAGACTTCCAGGGTGTCCTTGGGGTCGCGGATCAGCAGGCTGCCGAGCATGCAGGTCAGGCCTGCCTCCGTCACCTGGCCGGTCTTGGCGATCTTGTCGACCAGTACCGCAGCGAGGAAAACCCCACCGAGTGCGGTCAGTTGCTCCTGGGTCGGGCTCATGCCGGGTTGCTCCAGGGTTCGGCGACTTCAATCACACCGCCCCCCAGGCAAATTTCGCCGTCATAAAACACCACGGACTGGCCAGGCGTGACCGCGCGTTGCGGGTCATCGAACGTGGCGCGATAGCCACTGGCGGTTTTCTCCAGGGTGCAAGGCTGGTCGCTCTGGCGATAGCGCACCTTGGCGGTCAGGCGGCGCGGCGTGCTCAGGTCGATCGGGTTGACCCAATAGATCTCCGAGGCCAGCAGTGCGCCCGAGAACAGCAGCGGGTGTTCATTGCCCTGGCCAACGATCAGCACATTGTTTTCCAGGTCCTTGACCAGCACGTACCACGGCTCTTCACCTGCGTCTTTCAAACCGCCGATGCCCAGGCCCTGACGCTGGCCGATGGTGTGGTACATCAGGCCGTGGTGGCGACCGATGACATCACCTTCGGTGGTTTTGATTTCACCCGGTTGTGCCGGCAGGTACTGCTTGAGGAAGTCGCTGAAGCGGCGCTCGCCGATAAAGCAGATCCCGGTGGAGTCCTTTTTCTTGGCGGTGGCCAGGCCGTGTTTCTCGGCAATCCTGCGCACTTCGGGTTTTTCCAGCTCGCCCACCGGGAACAGGGTCTTGGCGATCTGTTCGCCGCCGACGGCGTGCAGGAAGTAGCTCTGGTCCTTGTTCGGGTCCAGGCCTTTGAGCAGTTCGGTGCGGTCATCCACGTCGCGACGGCGCACGTAGTGGCCGGTAGCGATCAGGTCGGCGCCAAGGATCATGGCGTAGTCGAGAAACGCCTTGAACTTGATTTCGCGGTTGCACAGGATGTCCGGGTTCGGCGTGCGGCCGGCCTTGTATTCGGCCAGGAAGTGCTCGAACACGTTGTCCCAGTACTCGGCGGCGAAATTGGCGGTGTGCAACTTGATGCCGATCTTGTCGCACACGGCCTGGGCGTCCGCGAGGTCGTCCATGGCGGTGCAATATTCCGTTCCATCGTCTTCTTCCCAGTTCTTCATGAACAGGCCTTCCACCTCATAACCCTGCTCCATGAGCAGAACGGCGGAAACGGAAGAATCCACGCCGCCGGACATACCGACGATGACGCGCTTCTTTTGTGTGTCAGAAGGGGCTGGATCACGCATAGGATTTCAACGGGTGTCTTTAAAAAGGACGCGATTCTAGCAGGCTCGCGTCCGCAAGGCTAAAGAGAAGGGCGGATCAGTTCCAGACTGTGGCGCTGGCCGCTCAAATAATCATCGATGCAACGGATGATCAACTCGCTGCGCCAGTCATCGCGCAGGGCCATCAGCTCGTCGCGGGTCAGCCAGCGGGCGCGGACGATGCCGTCGTCCAGTTGATAGTCCGGGTGGTGTTTCAGCGCCTTGGCGGTGAAGCAGACCCGCTGGTAGGTCACGCCATTGCTGGGCGCGGTGTACAGGTAGATCCCGACAATGCCGGTGGCCTCGACGTCCCAGCCGGTTTCTTCAAGGGTTTCGCGCACGGCGGCTTCGGTCAGGGTTTCGTTCGGGTCCAGGTGGCCGGCGGGCTGGTTGAGCACGGCGCGGCCGCCCTTGAGTTCCTCGACCATCAGGAAGCGGCCGTTGTCTTCGACGAGGGTGGCGACGGTGATGTGGGGTTGCCAGGTCATGGGAGGCCTCGATTCAAGATATGACGCGGTGTTTGGGCACAATTGCGGTCAGTGTGGGAGGGGGCTTGCCCCCGATGACGGTGTGTCAATTACCAATAGCTCGACTGATCCATCGCTATCGGGGGCAAGCCCCCTCCCACATTTGATCCGGTTTCTTGCGTAGAACGGCAAAAACAGAAACCCCGGCACGGGGCCGGGGCTTCTTTGCATCCTTACAACCTTACTTCAACTTGGCAATCGCCGCGTTGAGGGTGTTGCTTGGGCGCATGGCTTTGCTGGTCAGTTCCGGGTTCGGCGCGTAGTAGCCGCCGATATCCACTGGCTTGCCCTGCACGGCGTTCAGCTCGGCAACGATGGTCGCCTCGTTGTCGCTCAGGGTTTTGGCCAGTTCGCCGAACTGCGCTTGCAGTGCAGTGTCTTCGGTCTGGGCGGCCAGGGCTTGAGCCCAGTACAGCGCCAGGTAGAAGTGGCTGCCGCGGTTGTCGATGTTGCCGACTTTGCGCGATGGCGACTTGTTGTTGTCCAGGAACTGGCCAGTGGCCTGGTCCAGGGTCTTGGACAGCACCAGGGCTTTCGGGTTGTTGTAAGTGACACCCAAATGCTCAAGGGATGCTGCCAGGGCCAGGAACTCGCCCAGGGAATCCCAGCGCAGGAAGTTCTCTTCAACCAGCTGCTGCACGTGTTTCGGAGCCGAACCGCCGGCGCCGGTTTCGAACAGGCCACCGCCGTTCATCAGCGGCACGATCGACAGCATCTTGGCGCTGGTGCCCAGTTCCATGATCGGGAACAGGTCGGTCAGGTAGTCGCGCAGTACGTTGCCGGTCACCGAGATGGTGTCCAGGCCTTTGCGGGTGCGCTCCAGGGTGAACTTCATCGCGTCGACCGGCGACATGATGCGGATGTCCAGGCCGTCGGTGTTGTGGTCTTTCAGGTAAGCCTGAACTTTCTCGACCACGACGCCGTCGTGCGCGCGCTGTGGGTCCAGCCAGAAAATGGCCGGGGTGTTGCTGGCGCGGGCACGGTTGACGGCCAGTTTGACCCAGTCCTGGATCGGCGCGTCTTTGGTCTGGCACATGCGGAAGATGTCGCCGGCTTCAACAGTCTGTTCCATCAGCAGGTTGCCCTTGCTGTCGGTGACGCGGACAACGCCGTCAGCCTTGATCTGGAAGGTCTTGTCGTGAGAGCCGTACTCTTCGGCTTTCTTCGCCATCAGGCCAACGTTTGGCACGCTGCCCATGGTGGTTGGGTCGAAAGCGCCATTGGCCTTGCAGTCTTCGATGACGGCTTGGTAGATGGTGGCGTAGCAGCGATCCGGGATCACCGCCTTGGTGTCGTGCAGCTGGCCGTCGGTGCCCCACATCTTGCCGGAGTCACGGATCATGGCCGGCATCGAGGCGTCGACGATGACGTCGCTCGGCACGTGCAGGTTGGTGATGCCTTTGTCGGAGTTGACCATCGCAAGCGATGGGCGAGCGGCGTAGACCGCCTGAATGTCGGCTTCGATCTGCGCTTGCTGCTCGGCCGGCAAGGCCTTGATGCGAGCGTACAGGTCGCCGATGCCGTTGTTCAGGTTGAAGCCGATCTGCTCCAGCACGGCAGCGTGCTTGGTCAGGGCGTCTTTATAGAACTCGGCAACGATCTGGCCGAACATGATCGGGTCGGAGACCTTCATCATGGTGGCTTTAAGGTGAACCGACAGCAGCACGCCTTGTTTCTTGGCGTCTTCGATTTCGGCGGCGATGAACGCGCGCAGGGCTTTTTTGCTCAGCACGGCGGTGTCGATGATTTCGCCAGCTTGTACCGAAGTCTTTTCTTTCAGCACGGTGGCGGTGCCGTCTTTGGCAATCAGCTCGATCTTCACTGCGTCAGCGGCTTCGATCTGTACGGCTTTTTCGCTGCCGTAGAAGTCGCCGTTGCTCATGTGAGCGACGTGCGACTTGGAGTCTGCAGCCCAGGCGCCCATTTTGTGCGGGTGCTTGCGTGCGTAGTTCTTGACCGACAGCGGTGCGCGGCGGTCAGAGTTGCCTTCGCGCAGTACCGGGTTCACGGCGCTGCCCTTGACCTTGTCGTAACGTGCACGGGTTTCTTTTTCCGCGTCGGTGGTTACGGTTTCCGGGTAGTCCGGCAGGGCGTAGCCCTGGGCCTGCAGCTCCTTGATCGCCGCTTGCAGCTGCGGGGTCGAGGCGCTGATGTTAGGCAGCTTGATGATGTTGGCTTCAGGCGTAACGGCCAGGTCGCCCAGTTCGGCGAGGTGGTCCGGGATAGCCTTGGTGCCCAGTTGCTCGGGGAAGCTTGCGAGGATGCGCGCGGCGAGGGAAATGTCGCGGGTTTCCACAGCAATATCAGCGGAAGCGGTGAAGGCCTCTACGATAGGCAGCAATGAATAGGTGGCGAGGGCTGGGGCTTCGTCGGTGAAGGTGTAGATGATCTTCGAGCGGGTGGGCATATTCGGATTAACTCTCTTCTTTGCTGAAAGCGTGCGCAGAAACTCGAGATGCGCCGGGTGGAGCGCGTTCGTTCAAAGTCATCCATGAGCGAAATGTCGAGGTTTCTTCGCGGTGATGTTGGGTTGCATCAGTCGAGCGTCAAGCGGGTGGACTATTGTAATAGTCCTGCTTTCTGGCTGAAGGCTACTGTCTAGAGCGGTCAGCTGTCGTGACTCTTGGGTCAGCGGCGGCATTATACATACGTCGCTATGCTTACGCCGAGCCTTCATACAAAAGGTGCGTCGTCCATTGGTCTAAAGGTCGCAGGTTGCCAGGTGCGACTAACGTCGCACGATGTGCTCAAGATTGGCGATTTTGCCTTTGCTTTCAGGCTTGTAGGCGACCAAATATGCTGTTTTCGATGCAAATGAGCGTGGCGTGAGGTTTCAGTCGCCATATATCTGGAGTAGGCTCGAACGCAGCCAGATGTTCAATCCATAGATGGAGTTCAGCATGGGATACAAGAAGATTCAGGTTCCGGCAGTCGGCGACAAAATCACCGTCAATGCAGACCATTCTCTCAATGTTCCTGACCAACCGATCATCCCTTATATAGAAGGCGACGGTATTGGCGTCGACATCAGCCCGGTGATGATCAAGGTGGTCGATGCCGCTGTTGAAAAGGCTTACGGCGGCAAGCGCAAAATCTCTTGGATGGAGGTTTACGCGGGCGAGAAAGCGACTCAAGTCTACGATCAGGACACCTGGCTGCCCCAGGAAACCCTGGATGCGGTCAAGGATTACGTGGTCTCCATCAAGGGGCCCCTGACCACGCCGGTCGGCGGTGGCATTCGTTCGTTGAACGTGGCCCTGCGTCAACAACTCGACCTGTATGTGTGCCTGCGCCCGGTGCGCTGGTTTGAAGGTGTGCCCAGCCCGGTCAAAAAGCCTGGCGATGTCGATATGACGATCTTTCGTGAGAACTCCGAGGATATTTACGCCGGCATCGAGTGGAAGGCCGGCTCGCCTGAAGCGATCAAGGTGATCAAGTTTCTCAAGGAAGAAATGGGCGTCACCAAGATCCGCTTTGACCAGGACTGCGGGATTGGCGTCAAGCCGGTCTCCAAAGAGGGCACCAAACGTCTGGCGCGTAAGGCCCTGCAATATGTGGTGGATAACGACCGTGATTCGCTGACCATTGTGCACAAAGGCAACATCATGAAGTTCACCGAGGGCGCCTTCAAGGAGTGGGCCTACGAAGTGGCGGCTGAGGAATTTGGTGCGACGCTGCTCGACGGTGGGCCGTGGATGCAGTTCAAAAATCCTAAAACCGGCAAGAACGTGGTGGTCAAGGACGCCATTGCCGATGCCATGCTTCAGCAAATTCTGCTGCGTCCGGCCGAATATGACGTGATCGCGACCCTCAACCTGAACGGTGACTACCTTTCCGACGCCCTGGCGGCGGAGGTGGGGGGGATTGGTATTGCGCCGGGGGCCAACCTGTCCGATACCGTGGCGATGTTCGAAGCCACCCATGGCACGGCGCCCAAGTATGCGGGCAAGGATCAGGTCAACCCGGGTTCATTGATCCTGTCGGCGGAAATGATGCTGCGCCATATGGGCTGGACCGAAGCCGCCGACTTGATCATCAAGGGCACCAATGGCGCGATTTCGGCCAAGACCGTGACCTATGACTTCGAGCGCTTGATGGACGGCGCCAAGCTGGTGTCGTCATCGGGTTTTGGTGATGCGCTGATTTCGCATATGTAAATCACGGGCCATAAAAAACCGGCCATTCTGAAGTCTCGGAATGGCCGGTTTTTTTTGTGGGGCACTTACTGAAAAAACTGATCAGGCCGTTTGCTTCTTCTTTGATTGAGTGGGCTGATCTGTCTTGAGCTTCTTTTCGTGCATTTCTTCAGGTGGTTGCGCCTCTGTTTGCGCCTCGGCCGCCGAGATTGCAACCGCGTGCAGTCCCTTGGGCCCCTGAATGGTTTCAAATGTCACTGCTTGGCCCGCTTTCAGCGTCTTGTACCCGTCCATGGTAATCGCTGAATAATGCGCAAAGAGATCTTCTTCGGGTTTTCCTTCTGCATTTATGAAACCGTAGCCTTTGGCATTGTTAAACCATTTGACCTTGCCATTGATCTTGACGCCAGACATACCATATCCCTCTGCACCAGACTCCATCACTGGAGTATCATCCAGTTTATCCGTCCTAACCCGAATAAATAAGGTTGACTGCGCGGACCTTTTTTACCCACTGTGGGCTCTATTGGTTGTAACACTGATTCGCCGATAGTCAAGGCGACCATTGGGTCAGAGTTGAAATTCTGACAGGTCGCCCCCATCACTGTACTTGAACCACTGACGAACCTTTCTTTCCATGCATGCAAACAGCCAGATTCGACTAACATTCAATCAGGATCGCCCGGATCAGGAACATGACGACGACGGTTCTGCGGGCATTGCTGTTCAGGAAGCGAAGCCTGCCTTACAGGCGCCGCCGATGTACAAGGTGGTTTTGTTCAATGATGACTACACACCGATGGATTTCGTGGTCGAAGTGCTCGAGGTGTTTTTTAACCTGAACCGCGAGTTGGCGACCAAGGTAATGCTGGCCGTTCACACAGAAGGACGGGCAGTATGTGGAGTGTTTACCCGCGACATCGCCGAGACAAAGGCCATGCAGGTCAACCAGTACGCCAGGGAAAGCCAGCATCCGCTACTCTGTGAAATCGAGAAGGACGGTTAACGCCGACCACTTGGGTATGAGGTGAAGCTATGTTAAACCGCGAGCTCGAAGTCACCCTCAATCTTGCCTTCAAGGAGGCCCGTTCGAAGCGTCATGAATTCATGACCGTCGAGCACCTGCTGCTGGCACTTTTGGATAACGAAGCTGCCGCTACCGTGCTACGTGCGTGCGGCGCCAACCTCGACAAACTCAAGCATGACCTGCAGGAGTTTATCGACTCCACTACGCCACTGATCCCCGTGCATGACGAGGACCGCGAAACCCAGCCAACCCTGGGCTTCCAGCGGGTCTTGCAGCGTGCGGTATTCCACGTCCAGAGCTCCGGCAAGCGTGAAGTCACAGGCGCCAATGTGCTTGTGGCTATCTTCAGCGAACAGGAAAGCCAGGCAGTGTTTCTGCTCAAGCAGCAGAGCGTTGCGCGTATTGATGTCGTCAACTACATCGCCCACGGTATCTCCAAAGTGCCAGGGCACGGCGATCATTCCGAGGGTGAGCAGGATATGCAGGACGACGAGGGCGGTGAGTCTTCTTCTTCAAGCAACCCGCTGGATGCCTATGCCAGCAACCTCAACGAGTTGGCGCGCCAGGGGCGGATCGATCCGCTGGTGGGTCGCGAGCTTGAAGTTGAGCGCGTAGCGCAGATCCTCGCGCGTCGTCGCAAAAACAACCCATTGCTGGTGGGCGAGGCGGGCGTGGGTAAAACCGCGATTGCTGAAGGCCTGGCCAAACGTATTGTCGATAACCAGGTGCCTGACCTGCTGGCCAACAGTGTCGTCTACTCCCTTGACCTGGGCGCATTGCTCGCCGGGACCAAGTACCGTGGCGACTTCGAGAAGCGCTTCAAGGCGCTGCTCGGTGAGCTGAAAAAGCGCCCGCAGGCGATCCTGTTTATCGATGAGATCCACACCATCATTGGTGCCGGTGCGGCTTCCGGTGGGGTGATGGACGCCTCCAACCTGCTCAAGCCGTTGCTGTCGTCGGGTGATATCCGCTGCATCGGTTCGACCACCTTCCAGGAATTTCGCGGGATCTTCGAGAAAGACCGCGCCTTGGCGCGTCGCTTCCAGAAAGTCGACGTGTCCGAGCCTTCGGTTGAAGACACCATCGGCATCCTGCGTGGGCTCAAGGGGCGTTTCGAAGCGCACCATGGCATCGAGTACACCGATGAGGCGTTGCGCGCAGCGGCCGAGCTGGCGTCACGCTACATCAATGACCGGCATATGCCGGACAAGGCTATCGACGTCATCGATGAGGCGGGTGCCTACCAGCGCCTGCAACCCGTCGAGAAGCGCGTGAAGCGCATCGACGTGCCTCAGGTCGAGGACATCGTGGCGAAGATCGCGCGGATTCCGCCAAAACACGTCACCAGTTCCGACAAGGAACTGCTGCGTAACCTGGAGCGTGACCTCAAGCTCACCGTGTTCGGTCAGGATGCGGCCATCGACTCGCTGTCCACCGCGATCAAGCTGTCGCGCGCGGGCCTCAAGTCGCCGGACAAGCCCGTCGGTTCGTTCCTGTTCGCAGGCCCTACCGGCGTCGGCAAGACCGAGGCGGCGCGGCAGTTGGCCAAGGCCATGGGTATTGAACTGGTGCGCTTTGATATGTCCGAATACATGGAGCGCCACACGGTGTCGCGCCTGATCGGTGCGCCTCCGGGCTACGTCGGTTTCGACCAGGGCGGTCTGTTGACCGAAGCAATCACCAAGCAGCCGCATTGCGTGTTGCTGCTCGATGAAATCGAGAAGGCCCACCCGGAAGTCTTCAACCTGCTGCTGCAGGTCATGGACCACGGGACCCTGACTGATAACAACGGGCGCAAGGCGGACTTCCGCAACGTGATCGTGATCATGACCACCAACGCCGGTGCTGAAACCGCCGCCCGGGCTTCGATCGGCTTTACGCATCAGGATCACTCCTCTGATGCAATGGAAGTGATCAAGAAAAGCTTCACGCCGGAGTTCCGCAACCGCCTGGACACCATTATCCAGTTTGGTCGCCTCAGCCATGAGGTCATCAAAAGCGTGGTGGACAAGTTCCTTACCGAGCTTCAAGCGCAGTTGGAAGACAAGCGCGTGCAGCTGGACGTAACGGACGCGGCGCGCAATTGGTTGGCGGAGGGTGGTTACGACGCGGCAATGGGCGCTCGCCCAATGGCACGTCTGATCCAGGACAAGATCAAGCGGCCACTGGCCGAAGAGATCCTGTTCGGCGAGCTCTCCGACCATGGTGGCGTGGTGCATATCGATCTGAAGGGCGGCGAGCTGACCTTCGATTTCGAAACCACGGCCGAAATGGCCTGATATCGCTGACCGCAACAAAGCAAAAAGGCGCCCAAGGGCGCCTTTTTGCTGTCTGTCTCAAACACTGAAGATCAACTGTGGGAGCTGGCTTGCCTGCGATTGGATGGATCAGTGAGCGACGCGCTTACTGTCATACCGCTATCGCCAGGCAAGCAACTCCTTTATTAATCGCACACACAAAAACGCCCGGCAGAACCGGGCGTTTTGTATTGACTTGATTAACGAGCGCGGTAAGTGATGCGCCCTTTGCTCAAGTCATAGGGCGTCAGCTCGACGCGCACCTTGTCACCGGTAAGAATACGAATGTAGTTCTTGCGCATCTTGCCGGAGATATGCGCGGTTACGACGTGCCCATTTTCCAACTCCACACGAAACATGGTGTTGGGCAGGGTGTCGACGACAGTGCCTTCCATTTCGAAGCTGTCTTCTTTCGACATGCAGTAAAGCCCTCGGTATCCAGTGAATGGCCCGGTGCAACTGCGCCAGGCAAAAGCGGCGTGCATTGTGCCCGAAAAAGGGTGTTTAAGCCAAGGGGTTCTAGTTAAGCGTGACCCATCTTTGATTAATAAGTAGCTCAATCGGCCGATATTGGGTCTTGTAGTTCATCTTTTTGCAGTTTTTTATCCAGTAACCGAGGTACACCGCCTCCAGTTCCAGGCGCAAGGCTTCACCGATTTGCCACAGAATTGCAAAGCGTCCCAGGCTGCGACGTTCTTCGCTTGGCTCGTAGAACGTGTACACCGCGGACAGGCCGTTGGGCAGCAGATCGGTCACGGCCACCGCCAGCAGGCGTCCGTCCAGGCGAAACTCATAGAACCGAGAAAACGGCAGGTCGCGCACCAGGAATGTCGAAAACTGATCGCGACTGGGTGGGAACATATCGCCGTCGGCATGGCGTTGTTCGATGTAGCGCTGGTAGAGATCGAAATATTCTTCGCTGTACTGAGGCTTGGTGGCGGTCACCGTCAGGTCGGCATTGCGCTTGAGGATACGTTTCTGGTTACGGTCCGGCAAAAACTGCGTAGCCGGGATGCGTGCCGGCACGCAAGCATTGCAGTTCTGGCAATGGGGGCGGTACAGGTGATCGCCGCTGCGCCGAAAACCCATCTCTGACAGGTCGGCGTATACGTGCACGTCCATTGGCTGGCTGGGGTCGAGGAACAGCGTGGTGGCCTGCTCGTCGGGCAGATAGCTGCAAGAGTGGGCTTGAGTGGCATAAAACTTCAAGCGCGCCAGCTCGGTCATGATCAACCCTCGGGATAAGCTTTGAAATAAGTGTAAGCCAGGTGCGAGAAAGTCGCCTAGGAAACCCACGGTCCAGAGCTGGGTTGGTCCAAATGGTTGCGCAGGAAGGCCGCGAAATCACTGCGCGGTATGGCGCGCGCGCCAAGGCTGTGCAGGTGATCATTGGGCATCTGGCAGTCGATCAACACAAAACCCCAGGCCTGCAACTGCCGGGTCAGGGTAGCGAAACCGAATTTCGACGCGTTGTCGGCACGGCTGAACATGGATTCGCCAAAGAACAATTGGCCCATCGCCAGCCCATACAGACCGCCAACCAGTTCGCCGTCATCCCACACTTCCACCGAGTGCGCGTAGCCGCGCTGGTGCAGCGCCAGGTAGGCGCTCTGGATGCCCTCGGTGATCCACGTGCCATCGGCGTAGCTGCGCGGTGCGGCGCACGCCTGGATGACGGCAGCGAAGTCCTGGTCGAACGTCACGCTATAACGCTGCTGGCGCAGCAGTTTGTCGAGGCTGCGCGAGACATGCAGTTCGTCGGGGAATATCACGGTGCGCGGGTCTGGTGACCACCAAAGAATCGGCTGGCCTTGCGAGAACCATGGAAAGCAGCCATGGCGGTAAGCCTCGATCAGGCGTTCGGCCGACAAGTCGCCGCCGGCGGCAAGCAGGCCATTGGGTTCGCGCATGGCCTTGGCCAGCGGCGGAAAAGTCAGGGAGTCGCGTTGCAACCAGGTCAGCATGGCATTCAGGCTTACGGAAGGGGAGGGGGAGTGGCAGACGAGTCGCCTGCCGCAGCAGGGGTGATTATTGTCGACACAGCGCTGTGGGGCCAGCCCGAATCGGGGATCGACGAGGATTAGCGTGAGCGCGTGTTTCTGCAACTCTGTGCCCGAGGCGCGGTCGTAATCGGGTCCAGGCAATGCAGGCCATTTGCCAAGCTTGCCTGGATTGCTAAAAACAGCTCATAAGCCTTTGTCAGCAAAGACAATGCATGCTCAAATTGAACATGCTGTGACACTTCATTTGTCTATGCTGCTCAGTGATCGGCAAGGGCGTGGCATCGCGGGCGCAAACCCGTACAATGCGGCCATTGTGGCGTTATCGCCATTTCACCCTTTCATCACCCAGTGTTAAAAGTAGATTCAGCGACGTTCGTTCATTTTTCAGCCGCTCGGATTGAGCGGTAGTGTGCAGTCATTCAACAGATGGACGCGCTAAAGGCGCAGGAAAAGACCCGTTTTGAAGAAATCCGCCGCAACACCTAAAGCAGCAGTCGTGCCGGCCTGGCGCCAGCACCTGCACTACCGACTCAAGGAAGGAGCGCTGATCGCCATCGGCGCCCTGTGCCTGTTCCTGATGATGGCCTTGCTGACCTATGGCAAGGACGATCCGGGCTGGAGCCACAACAGCAAGATCGAAGACGTGCAGAACTTCGGTGGGCCTGCCGGTTCCTACAGCGCCGACATTCTGTTCATGGTGCTGGGTTACTTCGCGTACATCTTCCCGCTGTTGCTGGCGATCAAGACCTGGCAGATCTTCCGCCAGCGCCACGAGCCGTGGCAGTGGAGCGGCTGGCTGTTCTCCTGGCGCTTGATCGGCCTGGTGTTTCTGGTGCTGTCCGGTGCGGCCCTGGCGCATATCCACTTTCATGCGCCTACCGGTTTGCCGGCGGGCGCGGGCGGTGCGCTGGGCGAGAGCCTTGGCGACCTGGCGCGCAAGAGCCTGAATATCCAGGGCAGCACCTTGATGTTTATCGCGCTGTTCCTGTTCGGCCTGACGGTATTCACCGACCTGTCGTGGTTCAAGGTGATGGACGTCACCGGCAAGATCACCCTCGACCTGCTCGAATTGTTCCAGGGTGCGGCCAACCGCTGGTGGTCGGCGCGTGTTGATCGCAAGCGCATGGTGGCGCAGCTGCGTGAGGTGGATACCCGCGTCAATGAGGTCGTGGCCCCGACCACGCCGGACCGACGCGAGCAGGCCAAGGTCAAGGAGCGCCTGATCGAGCGCGAGCAGGCCCTGAGCAAGCACATGTCGGACCGCGAGAAGCAGGTGCCGCCGGTGATTGCCCCGGCGCCGCCGAAAGCTCCCGAGCCGAGCCATCGCGTACAGAAAGAGAAACAGGCCCCGTTGTTTATCGACAGCGCCGTGGAAGGCACCTTGCCGCCGATCTCGATTCTCGACCCGGCCGAAAAGAAACAACTCAATTATTCCCCGGAATCCCTGGCGGCCGTCGGCCATCTGCTGGAAATCAAACTCAAGGAATTCGGCGTCGAAGTTTCCGTCGACTCGATCCACCCGGGCCCGGTTATTACCCGTTACGAAATCCAGCCCGCCGCCGGCGTCAAGGTCAGCCGCATTTCCAACCTGGCCAAAGACCTGGCCCGCTCCCTGGCTGTGACCAGCGTGCGGGTGGTGGAAGTGATCCCCGGCAAGACCACCGTGGGCATCGAGATTCCCAATGAAGACCGGCAGATCGTGCGCTTCTCCGAAGTGCTGTCGACGCCGGAATACGACAACTTCAAATCGCCGGTCACCCTGGCCCTGGGCCATGACATCGGCGGCAAGCCGGTGATCACCGACCTGGCGAAAATGCCGCACTTGCTGGTTGCCGGTACCACCGGTTCCGGTAAGTCGGTAGGCGTGAACGCGATGATCCTGTCGATCCTGTTCAAGTCCGGCCCGGATGACGCCAAGCTGATCATGATCGACCCGAAGATGTTGGAATTGTCGATCTACGAAGGCATTCCGCACCTGCTCTGCCCGGTGGTCACCGACATGAAGGACGCCGCCAACGCCTTGCGCTGGAGCGTGGCCGAGATGGAGCGCCGCTACAAGCTGATGGCGAAGATGGGCGTACGAAACCTGTCGGGCTTCAACGCCAAGGTCAAGGAAGCCCAGGACGCCGGCACGCCGCTGACCGACCCGTTGTACAAGCGCGAAAATATCCATGACGAAGCGCCGCTGCTGACCAAGCTGCCGACCATCGTGGTTGTGGTCGACGAATTTGCCGACATGATGATGATCGTCGGCAAGAAGGTTGAAGAGCTGATCGCACGTATCGCCCAGAAAGCCCGGGCTGCCGGCATTCACTTGATCCTGGCGACCCAGCGGCCATCGGTGGACGTGATCACGGGTCTGATCAAGGCCAACATCCCGACGCGGATGGCGTTCCAGGTTTCCAGCAAGATCGACTCGCGCACCATCATCGACCAGGGCGGCGCCGAGCAACTGTTGGGTCACGGTGACATGCTCTACATGCCGCCCGGCACCAGCCTGCCGATCCGGGTTCACGGCGCGTTCGTTTCCGATGACGAAGTACACCGCGTGGTGGAAGCCTGGAAACTGCGCGGCGCGCCGGAATACAACGACGACATCCTCGCCGGTGTCGAAGAGGCCGGCAGCGGCTTCGACGGTGGCAGCAGCGGTGGTGACGACGACGCCGAAACCGACGCGTTGTACGACGAGGCCGTGGCGTTCGTGCTTGAAAGCCGCCGTGCCTCGATCTCTGCGGTACAGCGCAAACTGAAAATCGGCTACAACCGCGCCGCCCGCATGATCGAAGCCATGGAAAACGCTGGCGTCGTGACCGCAATGAACACCAACGGCTCGCGCGAAGTCATCGCCCCCGGGCAGATGCGCGACTGATCTCGTGCCGCGTGGCAGCACGCGGCCCGCCTTAACGACTCAATGAGGACTCCCATGCGTCTTATCCGCATGCTGTTGTTGCCGGCCCTGGCCCTGACTGCTGTTTCGGCCCACGCTGATCCGGCCTCCGTGGCCAGCCTGACCAACCTGTTGGACAAATCCAAGACCCTGACGGCGCGCTTCTCCCAGCTGACCCTGGATGGCGGCGGCACCCAGTTGCAGGAAACCGCCGGTGAAATGGCCGTGCAGCGCCCGGGCCTGTTTTACTGGAAAACCGACGCGCCGAACGAGCAGACCATCGTCTCCGACGGCCAGAAAGTCACCTTGTGGGACCCGGACCTGGAGCAGGCGACCATCAAAAAGCTCGACCCGCGCCTGAATCAGACGCCGGCGCTGCTGCTGTCGGGCGATGTGTCGAAAATCAGCGACAGTTTCGATATCACCTCCAAGCAAACCAGCAACGTGATTGAGTTCACCCTCAAGCCTAAGTCCAAGGACACGTTGTTCGACAGCCTGCAGCTGTCGTTTGGCAATGGCGTGATCAACAACATGCGCCTGATCGACAGCGTTGGTCAGCGTACCGATATCCTGTTCTCCGCGGTCAAGGCCAACGGCGTTGTCGATGCCTCCAAGTTCAAGTTCGTCATCCCCAAGGGTGCCGACGTGATCCAGGAATAAACTGTTTAGAGGTTTCAAGCGCTGCCCATGGATTTGTTTCGAAGTGACCCGATTGCTCAACCCTTGGCCGCGCGTTTGCGTTCGACCAACCTGGACGAGTACGTCGGGCAAGAACACCTGCTCGCTCGCGGCAAGCCATTGCGCGAAGCTCTGGAGCAGGGTGCGCTGCACTCGATGATTTTCTGGGGGCCGCCAGGCGTGGGTAAAACCACCCTGGCGCGCTTGCTGGCGAAGGTCTCGGATGCGCACTTCGAAACGGTTTCGGCGGTGTTGGCGGGGGTCAAGGAGATCCGCCAGGCGGTTGAGGTGGCCAAGCAGCAGGCCGGGCAATACGGCAAGCGCACCATCCTGTTCGTTGATGAGGTGCACCGCTTCAACAAGTCGCAGCAGGATGCGTTTTTGCCGTATGTGGAGGACGGCACGCTGATTTTTATCGGCGCCACCACCGAAAACCCGTCGTTTGAACTCAACAACGCGCTGCTGTCGCGGGCTCGGGTCTATGTGCTCAAGAGCCTGGACGAAGCGGCGATGCGCAAGCTGTTGCAGCGTGCATTGAGCGAAGACAAGGGCCTGGGCAAGCGCCAGCTCAGCCTCAGCGACGAAGGCTTCAAGATTTTGATGAGCGCCGCCGATGGCGACGGTCGTCGGTTTCTCAACCTGCTGGAAAACGCGTCGGATCTGGCCGAAGACCACAGCGAGATCGGCGTCGACCTCCTGCAAAGCCTGCTGGGCGACACCCGCCGGCGCTTCGACAAGGGCGGCGAAGCCTTCTACGACCAGATCTCGGCGCTGCACAAATCCGTACGCGGCTCCAACCCCGACGGCGCGCTGTACTGGTTTGCGCGCATGATCGACGGCGGCTGCGACCCGTTGTACCTGGCGCGCCGTGTGGTGCGCATGGCCAGCGAAGACATCGGCAATGCCGACCCGCGCGCGCTGAGCCTGTGCCTCGCCGCCTGGGAAGTGCAGGAACGCCTCGGCAGCCCGGAAGGCGAGTTGGCGGTCGCGCAGGCCATCACTTACTTGGCGTGCGCACCCAAGAGCAACGCCGTGTACATGGGCTTCAAGTCGGCCCTGCGCGCCGCGGCCGAACACGGCTCGCTGGAAGTGCCCTTGCACCTGCGCAACGCCCCGACCAAGCTGATGAAGCAATTGGGCTACGGCGACGAATACCGCTATGCCCATGACGAGCCGGACGCCTATGCCGCCGGTGAAGATTATTTTCCCGATGAGCTTGAGCCGCAGCCGTTCTACCAGCCGGTGCCCCGTGGGCTGGAGCTGAAGATTGGTGAAAAGCTCAATCACCTCGCCCAACTCGATCGCCTCAGCCCCAAACAGCGGAGAAAGTAGTGCTCAAGACCATTCTTGCCGTGTCCGTAGCCGGCATCGCTGGTACATTATTGCGTTTCGCCACCGGTACCTGGGTGAGCGCCAATTGGCCCAAGCATTTTTATGCGGCGACCCTGGCGGTCAACCTGGTGGGTTGCTTGATCATCGGGCTGTTGTACGGCTGGTTCCTGTTGCGCCCGGAAGTGCCGATTGAGATTCGCGCCGGCTTGATTGTCGGCTTTGTAGGCGGTCTGACGACCTTTTCATCCTTTTCACTGGATACGCTGCGCCTGCTGGAAAGCGGGCAAGGCCTGGTTGCCTTCGGCTACTTGGGTATCAGCGTGTTCGGCGGGCTGCTCGCCACCTGGGCTGGCCTGTCCTTGACCAAACTTTGATAACGAGAGACCGACATGCTCGATTCCAAACTGTTACGTAGCAACCTTCAGGACGTAGCGGACCGCTTGGCATCCCGTGGCTTTGCCTTGGATGTTGCGCGCATCGAAGCGCTGGAAGAACAGCGCAAGACCGTCCAGACCCGCACCGAAGCACTGCAGGCTGAGCGCAATGCACGTTCCAAATCCATCGGTCAGGCCAAGCGGCGCGGTGAAGACATTGCGCCGCTGATGGCAGACGTCGAGCGTATGGGCACTGAGCTGTCCGACGGCAAAGTCGAGCTGGAAGGCATTCAGAGCGAGCTGGACTCGATCCTGCTGGGCATCCCCAACCTGCCGCACGAATCGGTGCCGATTGGCGAAGACGAAGACGGCAACGTCGAGGTGCGCCGCTGGGGCACGCCCAAGGTCTTTGATTTCGAGATCAAGGACCACGTTGCACTCGGCGAGCTGACCGGTGGCCTGGATTTTGAAACCGCCGCCAAAATGTCCGGCGCACGCTTTGCCTTGCTGCGCGGCCCGATCGCGCGCATGCACCGCGCCCTGGCGCAGTTCATGATCAACCTGCACACCGCCGAGCACGGCTACGAAGAGGCCTACACCCCGTACCTGGTGCAGGCGCCGGCGCTGATGGGCACCAGCCAGCTGCCGAAATTCGAAGAAGACCTGTTCAAGATCAGCCGCGACGGCGAAGCCGACCTGTACCTGATCCCGACGGCCGAAGTGTCGCTGACCAACATCGTCGCCGGCGAGATCCTCGACGCCAAGCAGCTGCCGATCAAGTTCGTGGCTCACAGCCCGTGCTTTCGTAGTGAAGCCGGTGCTTCGGGGCGCGATACCCGCGGCATGATCCGCCAGCACCAGTTCGACAAAGTCGAGATGGTGCAAGTGGTCGAGCCGTCGACCTCGATGGAAGCCCTGGAAGGCCTGACCGCCAACGCCGAGCGCGTGCTGCAACTGCTGGAGCTGCCGTACCGCGTCTTGGCGCTGTGCACCGGCGACATGGGGTTCAGTGCTGTGAAGACCTACGACCTCGAAGTGTGGGTGCCGAGCCAGGACAAATACCGCGAGATTTCGTCGTGCTCCAACTGCGGTGATTTCCAGGCCCGTCGCATGCAGGCGCGTTTCCGCAACCCGGAAACCGGCAAGCCGGAGCTGGTGCACACCCTCAACGGTTCGGGTCTGGCCGTCGGCCGTACGCTCGTAGCCGTGTTGGAAAACTACCAGCAGGCTGACGGTTCGATTCGTGTGCCTGAAGTGCTCAAGCCTTACATGGCGGGCGTTGAGGTCATCGACTAAATGGAATTTCTGCCGCTGTTTCATAACCTGCGCGGCAGTCGTGTGTTGGTCGTCGGTGGCGGGGAGATTGCCTTGCGCAAATCCCGGCTGCTGGCCGACGCCGGTGCGTTGTTGCGGGTGGTTGCTCCCCAGATCGAAGACCAGTTGCGTGAACTGGTACTGGGCAGTGGCGGGGAACTGATTTTGCGCGGTTATCAGGAGCCCGACCTCGACGGTTGCACCCTGATCATCGCCGCGACCGACGACGAGCCGCTGAACGCGCAAGTATCCAGTGATGCCAAGCGTCGCTGCGTGCCGGTCAACGTGGTGGACGCGCCAGCCTTGTGCAGCGTGATCTTCCCGGCGATTGTCGACCGTTCGCCCTTGGTGATTGCAGTGTCCAGTGGCGGCGATGCGCCGGTGCTGGCACGCCTGATCCGCGCCAAGCTGGAAACCTGGATTCCGTCCACCTATGGCCAATTGGCCGGGTTGGCGGCGCGTTTTCGTGCCCAGGTCAAAGGTTTGTATCCGGATGTGCAGCAGCGTCGCGCGTTCTGGGAAGAAGTTTTCCAGGGCCCGATTGCCGACCGCCAGTTGGCCGGGCAGGGCGATGAAGCCGAGCGCCTGCTGATCGAAAAGGTCAACGGGAAACCGCCGCATGCGCCAGGCGAAGTTTACCTGGTGGGCGCAGGCCCGGGTGATCCGGACCTGCTGACCTTCCGCGCCTTGCGCCTGATGCAGCAAGCCGACGTGGTGCTGTACGACCGCTTGGTGGCGCCGGCCATTCTTGAACTGTGCCGTCGCGATGCCGAACGTGTTTACGTCGGCAAGCGTCGCGCCGACCACGCCGTGCCGCAGGACCAGATCAACCAGCAATTGGTGGACTTGGCCAAGCAAGGCAAGCGTGTGCTGCGTCTCAAGGGTGGCGATCCGTTCATCTTTGGCCGTGGTGGCGAAGAGATCGAGGAGTTGGCGGCCCACGGCATTCCGTTTCAGGTGGTGCCGGGTATCACGGCAGCCAGTGGTTGCGCGGCGTATGCGGGGATTCCGCTGACCCATCGCGACTATGCGCAGTCGGTGCGGTTTATCACCGGGCATTTGAAAAACGGCACCTCGGACCTGCCTTGGCATGACCTCGTTGGCCCCTCGCAAACCTTGGTGTTTTACATGGGCTTGATCGGCTTGCCGATCATCTGCGAGCAGCTGATCAAGCATGGGCGCTCGGCGGATACGCCGGCGGCGTTGATCCAGCAGGGCACCACCTCCAACCAGCGTGTCTTCACCGGCACCCTGGCGGATTTGCCGCGCATGGTGGCGGAGCATGAAGTGCATGCGCCAACACTGGTGATCGTTGGTGAAGTGGTGGTGTTGCGCGAAAAGCTGAAGTGGTTCGAAGGCGCACAATCCCAGGTCTGACACCGCCCTTGGAGTGCGTGATTTGAGTGTGGCGAGCGGGCTTGCCCCGCGTTGGGCTGCGCAGCAGCCCTAAAGCCAACACCGCGGTTTGCTTGGCAGAACGCGGTGTTTTTACTGGGGCTGCTGCGCAGCCCAACGCGGGGCAAGCCCGCTCGCCACGAAAGCCCAATCGCTACCGGAAGAGGCGGTGTCAGTTCCAGACGGCCTTACCGCTCAGCCGCTCGCGATCATGCCCGGCATCAAAACTCTGCAACGGCCCTTTCGGCACAATCCCCGTCGGATTGATGGTGCGATGGCTCGCGTAGTAATGCCCCTTGATATGCGCAAAATCCACCGTCTCGGCCACGCCTGGCCACTGATACATCTCCCTTAGCCAGTTCGACAAATTCGGATAATCGGCAATCCGCCGCAGGTTGCATTTGAAGTGGCTGTAATACACCGCATCAAAGCGAATCAGCGTGGTGAACAGCCGCACATCGGCTTCGGTCAGGTATTCGCCGGCCAAGTAGCGGTGCTTACCCAAGTGCTGCTCCAGGTGGTCCAGTTCGGCAAACACATCGTCAAACGCGCTTTCATAAGCCTTTTGCGAGGTGGCGAAGCCTGCGCGGTACACGCCGTTGTTCACCGCGGGATAGATGCGCTCGTTCAGCGCGTCAATCGTCTGGCGAAGCCCCTCGGGATAGAAGTCCAGCGTGTTGCCGGTCAGGTGGTTGAACGCGCTGTTGAACATGCGGATGATCTCCGCCGACTCATTACTGACGATGCGCTTGAGCTGCTTGTCCCACAGCACCGGCACGGTCACGCGGCCAGTGTAGTCGGCGGTGTCGGCGGTGTAGCGCTGATGCATGTAGGCAAAATCGTCGAGCTTGTCGCCGGTAGAGCCGTGGGCCTTGTCGAAGGTCCAGCCGTTTTCCAGCATCAACCAACTGACCACGGACACCTCGATCAGGCTTTCCAGGCCCTTGAGCTTGCGCAGGATCAGCGTGCGATGCGCCCAGGGGCAGGCGAGAGAAACATACAGGTGGTAGCGACCGGCTTCGGCCTTGAAGCCACCTTCGCCACTCGGGCCGGGCTCACCGTCGGCGGTCACCCAATTGCGGCGCTGTGCTTGCTCGCGCTGGAAAGCGCCGTCTGCGCTACTTTCGTACCACTGGTCTTTCCAGTGTCCTTCGATCAGCAAACCCATGACTGGCTCCTCGGCTAATAAGCGTTGGAGGCCAGTGTAAAGGGATGAGTTCGAACTAAAAGCGCAAAGACTGCGGGGGAATGATCGATTAAATCGATTTGTCCCGCGCGTCCCAGTATTGCTGGGCCAATGCGAACGCCTGCTCTCGCGGATGGCCGATGCCGCGTAATGCCAGGGCCATGGTCGCGATCAGCGCCAGTTGCGGGTAACTGTCTTGAGCGTCACCCCGCCACACGGCTTTCAAGTGTTCAGGTTCCAGGCTGGCGGGTTTGACGTGGCGTTGGGCGGAGAGGGCGGGCCATTCTTCATCCCAGCTTTGGCCGCCGGTGGTGCCATACAGGTGACTGATGGTGTCCGGGTTGATCTCGACTTCGCCGCCATCGCCCTTGACCACGATTACATTGTCGCCAAGCAGGCCGCTGGCATCGCGGTGCACACCCTGGTAACCGGATGGAAAATGCTTTGCAGGCCGCAGCGCGCATTCAGCGGGTTGAGCAGGCGCGCCAGCGAGTGGATCGGCGAGCGCAGGCCCAAGGTGTTGCGCAGGTCGATCATGCGTTGCAGTTGTGGTGCCCAGTCGCCCAGGGGGATAAACGCGAGGTTGCCGTGTTCGAGCGCCGTTTCGACCTGCTGCCAGTTACGGCACAACGGGATCTGTAAACCTTCCAGCAATTGCTCGGTGTACAACCGGCCGGCGGTGTGCGCACCGCCGCCGTGCATAAGAATGCGCACTCCGTTTTGCGCCAGGCACTTGGCTGCCAGCAAATACCACGGCAGGTGGCGTTTTTTACCGGCGTAGGTTGGCCAGTCGACATCCACCTTCAGCGCCGGCGCGCTCAGGCGTTCGCGCACGGCTTGGGTGAAACCTGCGAGCTCTTCCGGGCTTTCTTCCTTGTGGCGCAGCAACATCAGGAAGGCGCCGAGCTGGGTGTCCTCGACCTTCTCGTCGAGCAGCATGCCCATGGCTTCGCGGGCTTCCTCACGGGTGAGGTTGCGCGCGCCGCGCTTACCTTTGCCCAGGATGCGCACGAACTGCGCAAACGGGTGCTCGGCAGGGGTTTCAAAGGTCAGCGGGGCAAAGTCGGTCATAAGCAATTCGTCGGCCTGGGCAGGCCCGCCAACTTGGCGGCGAGTTTGGCGGGAGTGCCGTTGAACAGTGTGTTGAGGTGCAGGCTGTTGCCCTTTTCCGGTCCCAGCTTCAAGGCGGTGTACTTGATCAGTGGGCGCGTGGCCGGGGACAGCTGGAACTCTTCATAGAACCCGCGCAGCAGTTCGAGGATTTCCCAATGGGCGGCGGTCAATTCCAGGGGCTCGGCGGCGGCCAGCGCGTTGGCGACCTCTGCAGACCAGTCATTGAGGTCGACGAGGTAGCCGTCCTTGTCCAATTCGAGGGTGCGTTCGCCTACGGTCAGGGTGTTCATAGCCAGCTGTTGACCTTGTCGTAGTCGATGGACAGCTGCACAAAACCCGGGTAGTCCACGCTGTCGGCCCAGTCCGGTAGCGGCAGGTTGCGCGCCTGCATGTCTTCGGCCAGTACAAAAACCTTCACGCCTCTGGTTTGCAGCGCCGCGTTGTGCAGGCCGTAGGCGCCGTCGCCGCACAGCAGAATCGCGTCCGCACTGCCGCACACGCGCAGGCAACTGGCGAGGCGGCTATCGGTAAACGGTGAATGAGACACCACATGTAAAGTCGACATCAGAGGGTAATCACCTGGTCGTAACGGTCAATCAAGTTGCAAATAGCGTCGTTGCTCAGTGCCTGGGCGCTGGCAGGGGCTGTGAGCCCGCGTTCGGCCAGGCTGTGGCCGCAGGCGAACACGTCATCAATGCCAAACAGGCCCAACGCCTGCAGGTTGGCGCTCAAATCCTTTTGCTGCACGGCGTTGGCGTTTTGCTGCGGCGCCAGTTGAAACACGCCGTCGTCCATAAACAGCAGGCCGATCGGCAAGTCGAACGCACCGCCGGCCAGCACAATATCCAGGGCTTCGCGCGCGCTTGGCCCGGACCACGGCGCCTGGCGGCTGATTACCAATAAGGATCTGGACATGTCACGGCCCTCCAAAACAAATCAGGCGGTCGGCGGCCTGGGCGGCATCGTGCAATTGCCCAAGGCCCGACAAGGCCCACGGCGCATCCAGGTTCACCGCGCTGCGTTGATAGCGCGTGGCTTCTTCGCTATTGAGCACGCCACGGCGCAAGGCGGCGGCAATGCATACCACGCCGTCCAGCTGGTGCGCGCTGACAAATTCGCGCCATTGCCGGGCAATATCTTGCTCATCCTGGGGCGCGACGATGTTGCTGGAGGCGCTGTACACGCCGTCCTGATAAAAAAACAGCCGCACTATTTCATGCCCACCGGCAATCGCCGCTTGGGCAAACAGCAAGGCGCGGCGCGAGGAGGGCGCGTGGGCGGCGGAAAACAGCGCAATTGCGAACTTCATGGAACACTCTGCAAGCAAACGTGGGCCAATGATAAAGCCGCCGCGTCGAAAAAGCCCGCCGTGATCAAAACGGTCACCCTCGCTGATCGTTCTGACGATTGCCGGTAGGATCAAGCCTGCCTACGCTGTGGGCATTCGAAACCGAAATGGAGTCTCCATGTCAGGTCCCTTGGCGTCCCTCAAAGTGCTGGATTTTTCCACCTTGCTACCTGGCCCGTTCGCATCCTTGATGCTCGCGGACATGGGCGCCGAGGTGCTGCGGATCGAATCGCCTACGCGCGTGGATCTGTTGCGCGTCCTGCCACCGCATGATCAAGGCACATCGGCCAGCCACGCCTACCTCAATCGCAATAAGCGCAGCCTGGCGCTGGACCTCAAGCAGGCTGAGGCGCTGGAGATCGTGCGTGGGCTGGTCAAGGACTACGACATCGTTCTTGAGCAGTTTCGCCCCGGCGTAATGGAGCGTTTGGGATTGGGTTATGCGGCGCTCAAGGCGATCAACCCCAGGTTGATCTACGTATCGATCACCGGCTATGGCCAGACTGGCCCCTATAAGGACCGCGCCGGGCACGATATCAATTACCTGGCGCTGGCCGGCATTGCCAGCCACACCGGGCGCCAGGACAGCGGGCCACTGCCGCTGGGCGTGCAATTGGCGGATGTGGCCGGTGGTTCGCTGCACGCGGTGGTCGGGTTGCTGGCGGCGGTGATAGCGCGTCAGCACAGCGGCGTTGGCCAACACCTGGATGTGAGCATGACGGACTGTTCGTTCAGCCTGAACGCCATGGCCGGCGCGGGTTACCTGGCCTGTGGGGTCGAGCCGGAGTGGGAGACTCAGGTACTCAACGGCGGCAGCTTTTATGATTACTACCGCACGCGCGACGGGCGCTGGATGTCGGTCGGCAGCCTGGAGCCTGCGTTTATGCAGCAACTGTGCGCGGCGCTGGGGCGGCCGGAGTTGGCGGCGCAGGGCCTGTCGCCCAGGCCGGAACAGCAAAAAGCCCTGAAGCTGGCGCTGCAGGTCGAGTTTGAAAAGCGCAGCTTTGAGCAGTTGTGCGAGCTGTTTGCCGGGGTGGATGCGTGTGTTGAGCCTGTATTGAGTTTAAGTGAAGCGGTGGAGCACCCGCAGTTGAAGGCGCGGACGCTGATCAGCCAAGTGCCACGCGGCGATGGTTCGACGCAGGCGCAAATCGCATGCCCGTTGAAATTTTCAGAGGGGTTGCCAGAGCCTCGGCATATTGGGGCGGCGGTGGGGGCGCATACGGATGAAGTGTTGGAAGAGCTGGGGCTCAGTGCGCAACGAATTGCAGAATTGCGGCTGGCCAAAGTGATTGGTTAACTGTTCGGCCGCTATCGCAGGCAAGCCAGCTCCCACATTTGATCGGCAGCACGCTCAAAAATGTGGGAGGGGGCTTGCTCCCGAAGAGGCCCTTACTCCACCCGGGTTTCCCCGGTGTACACCAAGGTATGCCGGCAACGCCTGCACAAGTACCGTCGCCCCTGGTTCACCAACCCATGGCGCTGGGCTGAAAACGGGAAATCACTGTCGGCACACGGGCAGCGATAGATGTAACGCGTGACTTGCCGACGCTTGATTGCATAGGTGTGGCAGCGATCCGGCGGCAGTTCGTATACCCCGCGCATGATCAATTGCCATTCCTCGCCATGGGGCTGGATGCGTTCGCCAAACAATTGATGGGCGATCAGGTGCGCAACCTCATGGGCCACGGTCTGCTTCAGGAAATGTTGGCTGTTTTCACGGTACAGCTGTGGGTTGAAGCGCAGCAGGTTCTCGTGCAAATGCGCGACACCGGCCTTCTGGCCCCGCAGCTTGAGGCTGACCTGGGGGCGTTTGAAGCTTCGTTTAAAAAAGGATTCGGCTTGCAGGAAACAATCTTCGACGCGGGTATTGAGTTGCTCGGGCATGCTGACCATCTCTCCAGAGGCGCCCAGTATGCCGCAAAAGCAGGTGTTTCCGAATCTGTCAGGCGCCGAATGGTCATGCATGATGCACAAAGCCACCTTGCGGTGGCTTCGCCTGCGGTGTCAGCCGCTCAGTTGGTGTAGATCGGGCCTACGCCCAAGCCCCAGACGATCACGGTGAACGCCATAATCGCCACCAGTACCACCAGACCCACCGCCAGCACCGAGCTGGAAAACAGGAACCCCTCGTCCGGGTCGATGCTCATGAACGTGGGCAGCCCCACATACAGCAGGTACACCGTGTAACAGATGGCGGCCGTGCCGACGACCATGCCCAGCCACATATGCGGATACAACGCCGCCAGCCCCCCGATAAACAGCGGGGTCGCGGTGTAGGTGGCAAATGCCACGCACCGCGCCATGCTGGGGCTGGCGTCGTAGGTGCGGGCCATCCAATGAATGAACGCGCCCATTACCGCCACGCCGCCGAGCATGGCCGCGTACGACATCAGGGTCATCCATAGGGCGCTTTCCTGGGTCAGCATCACCGGCGCGCGGCTGCCGATAACCCAGCCCACCCGGGTAGTGCCGATAAACGCCGAAACGGCGGGGATCGCCGCGAGAATCAGGGTGTGAGTCAGGTACATGTGGCCGATGCTTTCTTCCTTATCGCCACGAATTTCCCGCCATTCCTGGTCGGGATGGGTAAACAGCCCCACGACGTGATGGATCATGCCAGTCACTCCTGTCGTTATTACCATCGCCCCCCATCGGAGCGTCCACGGGCCAAAGGCCTCAAAGGTCCCGGATAGTTGTGCGACCTTACGTCGCAGTATAGGAAGTGATGACCGGAAAAACTGTAGGGCTTTAGAGCAAATTGCGCTGTAAAGAGTGGCGCTAATCGCGGTGAGGTCTGTCAGTAATGACTCGGTCCACTGTGAAGGTCGGCTTGCCTGCAATAGTGGTGGGCCAGCGAATTTTAATGGTTGTGTGACACCGCCATCGCAGGCAAGCCAGCTCCCACAATGGAACTCGGTCGGTCATGAAGGTAAAATGCCCGGCTTTTCGTCACACACCTCTAGCGGATCCAAGCGCCATGGGCACTCTTACGGTCAACCAGAACAAACTGCAAAAACGCCTGCGTCGCCTGGCCGGTGAAGCGGTCGCCGATTTCAACATGATCGAGGACGGCGACAAGGTCATGGTCTGCCTCTCCGGCGGCAAAGACAGTTACACCATGCTCGACGTGCTGCTGCACCTGCAAAAGGTCGCGCCAATCAAGTTCGAGATCGTCGCTGTCAACATGGACCAGAAACAGCCGGGCTTCCCCGAGCACGTATTGCCTGCCTACCTGAAAGCGCTGGGCATCGAGTACCACATCGTCGAAAAAGACACCTATTCGGTGGTCAAGGAGTTGATCCCCGAAGGCAAGACCACTTGCTCGCTGTGCTCGCGTCTGCGCCGTGGCACGCTCTACACCTTTGCCGATGAGATCGGCGCAACCAAGATGGCCCTCGGTCATCACCGTGATGACATCGTCGAGACGTTCTTCCTCAACATGTTTTTCAACGGCTCCCTCAAGGCCATGCCGCCCAAGCTGCGCGCCGATGACGGCCGCAACGTGGTGATCCGGCCGCTCGCGTATTGCAACGAGAAAGACATCCAGGCCTACTCCGACTTCAAGCAATTCCCGATCATCCCGTGCAACCTGTGCGGCTCCCAGGAAAACCTGCAGCGCCAGGTGGTCAAGGAAATGCTCGTGGACTGGGAGCGCAAGACCCCGGGCCGCACTGAAAGCATCTTCCGCAGCCTGCAGAATGTGATCCCCTCGCAGCTGGCCGACCGCAACCTGTTCGACTTCACCAGCCTGAAAATCGATGAGAGCGCCGCGTCGCGCTTCGTCAATGTTGTGAACCTCTAACAGGTTTCAACGCTCTGAAAGACGGCGCTTACGGGCGCCGTCTTCAATTCAATTGCCAGGAGAGGGCATGCGCGATTACAAGTGGCTGCACGAATATTGTCTGAACCGTTTTGGTTCAGCGGCCGAGTTGGAAGCCCACCTGCCTGTGCCCAAGACCCCGGCACAGTTGCGCAAAATCAGTGACGATCGCTACCTGTCCACCCTGGCGCTGCGGGTATTTCGCGCCGGGCTCAAGCACAGTGTGGTGGATGGCAAGTGGCCCGCGTTCGAGCAGGTGTTTTTCGGATTTGACCCGGAAAAGGTCGTGCTGATGGGCGCCGAACACCTGGAGCGCCTGATGCAGGACACGCGCATCATTCGTCACCTGGGCAAGCTCAAAAGCGTGCCGCGCAATGCGCAGATGATTTTGGACATTGAGCAGGAAAAGGGCAGCTTCGGCGCTTTTGTTGCCGACTGGCCGGTGACCGATATCGTCGGTCTGTGGAAGTACCTGAGCAAGCACGGCCACCAGTTGGGCGGGCTGTCGGCGCCGCGTTTTTTGCGCATGGTGGGCAAGGACACGTTTGTACCGAGCTATGACGTGGTGGCGGCGTTGAATGCGCAGAAGATCGTCGACAAAGTGCCGACCAGCCTGCGGGATTTGGCGACGGTGCAGGGTGCGTTCAACCAATGGCACGCCGAGAGCGGGCGGCCGATGTGTCAGTTGTCGATGATGTTGGCTTACACAGTGAATCATTGAGGCCGAGGTGAGGCTATCGCAGGCAAGCCAGCTCCCACATTTGATCGGCGGCGCGTTCAAAATGTGGGCGCTGGCTTGCCTGCGATAGCGGTCTTCAGGCCGGCTGCAAATCTGCCGCCAGCCGCCGATTCAACTGATGCCGCCAGCGCACATACAGCAATGCCGTGCAAAACAACGCCAGGCTCGCGAGCATTTCCAGCACCCCGAACCACTGGCGGTTCGGGTCATAGGCCGCCAGTGCGCCCTTGATGAAATACAAGTTCACCACAAAGCACATCCACGAATGCCCGCGTGCGCTGCCGAGCAACATGCCCGGCGCCAGCACCAGCAGCGGCACCAGTTCGATCAGCAGAATCACCCACGGGCGCGCGCCGTGCAGGTCGGCGACGAACAGGTAATACCCGCACAGCAACCCCACCAGCCCAAGAAACGCCAGCAGGCTGAGCACGCGTGCGACGTTGACCCGTGGTTCCAGCCACGCCTGGGGCGGCAGGGTCTTAGGCTTTCTGGCCACGGCCGTTCTCCAGCAACATGGCGGTGGTGGCCAGGCGCAGGCCGAGGGCGCGGCACAGGGTGATTTCGTGTTGGTCGAGCATGCGCTTGCCGTCGGGCCCCGAGTGATGGCTGGCGCCGTACGGCGTGCCGCCGCCCTGGGTGTCGAGCAGTGCTTGTTCGCTGTAGGGCAGGCCGGTGATCAACATGCCATGGTGCAGCAACGGCAGCAGCATCGACATCAGCGTGGTTTCCTGACCGCCGTGCAGGCTGGCGGTGGAGGTGAACACGCCGGCTGGCTTGCCGACGAGGGCACCGGTCAGCCACAGGTTGCTGGTGCCGTCGAGGAAATACTTGAGCGGCGCGGCCATGTTGCCAAAGCGGGTCGGGCTGCCGAGGGCCAGGCCTGAGCAGTTTTTCAGATCATCGAGGCTGGCATACAGCGCGCCTTCGTCGGGAATGCTCGGCGCCACCGCTTCACACTCGGTAGAAATCGCCGGCACGGTGCGCAATCTGGCTTCCATCCCGCCTTGCTCGATACCGCGGGCAATCTGCCGGGCCATTTCGCTCACCGAGCCATTGCGGCTGTAATACAACACCAGCACATACGGCGCGGTCACGGCAGCAGCTCCAGCAGGTTTTCCGGCGGGCGGCCAATGACGGCTTTATCGGCGGTTTCCAGGATCGGGCGTTCCATCAGCTTCGGGTGTTCGGCAATCGCGGCGATCAGTTGCGCCTCGCTGAGGCTGGCGTCGGCCAGGTTGAGGGCTTTGTATTCGTCTTCGCCGGTGCGCAGCAATTGGCGTGCGCTGATGCCCAGCTTGCCCAGCAGGGTCTTCAATTGCGCGGCGTTCAGCGGGGTTTCGAGGTAGCGCACGACGGTGGGTGTGAGGCCGCGGGCTTCCAGCAGTTCGAGCGCACCGCGGGATTTCGAGCAGCGCGGATTGTGATAAAGCGTCAGATCGGTCATGTGCGGGTCGCATCTTGCGTAAGGTGGCGAGTATTCTACCTGCGCAGCGTCCTGTCCTTAAACCGTAAGAGGCGATAGGTCGCAGCCAACGTTCATTTTTTTGCGAAGGATTACCCCATGACAAGGCGACTGATCGGTGCAGTGGCGATCATCACAACCCTGCTGCTCAGCGGCTGCGGTAACGACTACGGCGTTGACCAATACGGTAAGAAGGTCGCGTCAGAACGCTTGGACAAACAGTGGGTGGTGCTCAATTACTGGGCGGAATGGTGTGGCCCGTGCCGCACGGAGATCCCGGAACTCAATGCCTTGGCCGAGCAGCTCAAAGGGCAGAACGTTGGGGTTTTCGGGGTCAACTTTGACAATGTGCAGGGTGAAGAACTCAAGGCCGCCAGCGAGAAGCTGGGGATCAAGTTCACCGTACTGGCGCAGAACCCGGAAGAGATTTTCGATATCCCGCGCAGCGAGGCGCTGCCGGTGACCTACATCATTGATGACAAGGGCAAGGTGCGCGAGCAGTTGATGGGTGAGCAGACGGCGCAAGGCGTGCTCGCCAAACTCAAAGCCCTACGCGGTTAACTGTGTGGGAGCGGGCTTGCCTGCGATGCGGGCGACCCGGTATGCCTGTGATACCGAGTCGATGCTGTCTCAGGCAAGCCAGCTCCCACAGCAAAACCGGTGTGCAATGAAGTCGATCAGCCTTCTTCAAGCCACAGCCGAATAGGCTTGCCTTCGGCCGGCCAGAAACGCGTCTGCTCAATCGGCGAAATATCCCAACGCTCGACGCCTTGCAGGGCCTGGAAGAAGCGGTGCTCCTGCTCCATCAAGGCCTCGGCGCAGAGTTTGCGAGTGCTGCCGATCTTGCCGAAGTTCAGCTTGTCACCCTCAACGGTGTACGGCGCAAACCAGTGGTTGCAACCGCCATTGCCGTAGGCGCGACCATCGGCGCCAAGGGTGACGGTCAGGTGCGCGTAATCCATCAGCGGCCGTTCACCAATCCATTCCACCACGTAGCTGTGATCCTGCTTGAGCTTCACCGCATCGCCGGCGCAGCCGGTCAGGCCCATGCCGACGGCCGCGAGCAGCAGCAGGCCTTTCATTGCGCGGCCTGCTGGCATTTAGGGCAGCGGTGCTTGTCGCCTTCGCTGGCCCAGCCCAAGGCCTTGATGCGCGCGTTGGCGGCAGGTTGCAGCGGCTCTTTGGTCAGCTTGGTTTCTACCGCGAATTCAAATTCCAGCACGGTGTCGCAGCTGTCGCAGTTGACCTTCCAGGTATGAATTTCCAGCTCGCCGAATTTCGGCCCCTGGGCCATGGCGACCCATTGGCCTGCCGGGCGGATGGAGTAGCGCGCATCACCTTCGACGGTCAGGCGCATCGACAGGGTTTTACTGCCACGCAGGGTGACGATCAGCACGTCGCCGTGTTTGATCGAACCACCGTTGCCGGTGACTTGATAACGGCCCGGCACCAGGGCGCGGCATTCGATCAGGGTGTGTTGCGGGCTCAGCAAGCTGAAGCGGAAATCGTGTTCGGCCATGGATCCTCCAAATAGGCGCGGCATCCTATCACGGGTGCCGGCCTATCATGAGCCTGGTATGTGACCGCCGATCATCCTTCGACCAGGTTCTGCGGCTGGCCTTTGGCCCACGCGGCAATATTGCCCAACGTGGTGCTGGCGATGGCCGCCAGGGCCTCGCGGGTGAGAAATGCCTGGTGCGCGGTGATGATCACGGTGGGGAACGTCAGCAGGCGTGCGAGCACGTCGTCTTGCAGCGGCAGGTCGGAGCGGTCTTCGAAAAACAGCTGGGCCTCTTCTTCATACACATCCAGCCCCAGGTAGCCGAGTTGGCCGTCCTTGAGGGCTTCGATCAGCGCCGGCGTGTCCACCAGCCCGCCACGGCCGGTGTTGATCAGCATTGCGCCGCGCTGCATCTGCGCCAGGGAGCGGGCGTTGATCAGGTGTTTGCTGTCGGCGGTCAGCGGGCAATGCAGGCTGATGATCTGCGCGTGCGCCAGCAGCTCGGGCAGGCTCACGTAACGTGCGCCAAGGGCCTGCACCTGTGGGTTGGGGAAAGGGTCACAGGCCAGCAATTGGCAGCCGAAGCCGGCCATTATCTTGGCGAACGTGGCGCCGATCTGCCCGGTGCCGACCACGCCGACGGTCTTGCCCACCAAGTCGAAACCGGTCAGCCCGTGCAAGCTGAAATCGCCATCGCGGGTGCGGTTGTAGGCGCGATGCAGGCGGCGGTTAAGGGCGAGAATCAGCGCCACGGCATGCTCGGCCACCGCGTGGGGCGAGTAGGCCGGCACCCGCACGATGGTCAGGCCCAGGCGCTGGGCGGCGTGCAGGTCGACATGGTTGTAACCGGCCGAGCGCAGGGCAATCAGGCGCGTGCCGCCTGCGGCCAGTTGCTCCAGCACCGGGGCGCTGAGGTCGTCATTGATAAACGCGCAGACCACTTCGTGGTGTTCGGCCAGGGCCACGGTGTCGAGGTTGAGTCGCGCAGGCTGAAATTGCAGCTCAAGGCCGGCCGGCAGTGGTTCGCCAAGAAAACTGTCGCGGTCGTAGGTCTGGCTGCTGAAAAGAATGACGCGCATCAAAAAAGCTCCCTGCAAGTTGCGAGTTGCAAACGCAGACCCTTGAAGGCAGGAGCAAACCCGCGCCGCAAGCGCCCGCGCTTATAAAATAAACTCAGGCGCTGACGCGCGCCTCACTGGCCAGGCGGGCAATCGCCATGTCCAGTTCATCCAGGGCCGCCATGGCCTTGGCGTCGTCCTGCTTGAGCAAGGTCTCCGCGCGTTGGCAGGCGGCGCGCAATTGCGGCACGCCGCAGTAGCGGGTGGCGCCGTGCAGCCGGTGGACGCGCTCGATCAGGGCATTGTTGTCTTTGGCTTCGCGGGCGACGGTGATCGCCAGGCGGTCGGCTTCCAGAGAGGCCAGCAGCATGGCGAGCATGTCGGCGGCCAGATCGGCCTTGTTGGCCGCCAGACGCAGGCCTTCCTCATGGTCCAGAACCAGCAGTTTGACGCCTGTGCCCGAACTGTCGCTGGTGCGTTCCGGGCCTTGGTTGCGCAGGGCCAGGCCGGTCCACTTCAGCACCACTTGGGCCAGTTGGCGTTCGCTGATGGGTTTGGTCAGGTAGTCGTCCATGCCGCTTTGCAGCAGCGCGCGTTTTTCGTTGGCCATGGCGTGGGCGGTGAGGGCCACCACCGGCAACGGCGTGCCGTGGCGCTCGCTTTCCCATTGGCGGATAGCCTCGGTGCTTTGGCGGCCGTCCATGCCGGGCATTTGTACGTCCATCAGCACCAGGTCGAACGTTTCCTGTTTCACCGCGTCAATGGCGGCATAGCCGCTTTCTACCGCCTGCACCTTGGCGCCCATGTCTTCGAGCAGGGTTTGTACCAGCAGCAGGTTTGCCGGGTTGTCATCCACGCAGAGCACGCGCGGCGCGCGGCTGGACAGCGGCTCGCCGGGTTCGCTGCGCAAGGGGCGCGGGCTGATCAGGTCGGCCAGTGCGCGGCGCAATTTGCGCGTGCAGGCCGGTTTGGCCTGCAACTGGCTGTTGGGGTTGGGCACCGATTGATTGAACAGCATCTGTTCGGTGGTTGGGCACAGCACCAGCACTTTACAGCCCAGGTGTTCCAGGTCCCACAGATGCTGGTTGAGGCGTTCGGGCGGAATATCATTGGCCGTGACGCCGAGCACGGCAAGGTCGATGGCCTGCTCGGTCTGATGCGCGCTGGTGATGCCGTTGGTCAGGCTTTCCAGGGTGTTGAACGGTGTCACTTCCAGGCCGCAATCTTCCAGTTGGTGTTGCAGGGCCTGGCGCGCCAGCTCGTGGTTTTCCAGCACCGCCACGCGACGCCCCAGCAGTGGCGCGCTGGGCAGATCGTCGACGTCATCGCGGGTTTTCGGCAGGTTGAGGCTGATCCAGAATTCAGAGCCTTCGCCCGGCGTGCTGTCGACGCCGATCTCACCGCCCATCTGCTCGATCAGTCGTTTCGAGATCACCAGGCCCAAGCCGGTACCGCCCGGTTGCCGCGACAGGGAGTTGTCGGCCTGGCTGAACGCCTGGAACAGTGCGCGCACGTCCTGGTTGGACAGGCCGATGCCGGTGTCTTGCACGCTGATGCGCAGCTGTACGCTGTCCTCCTGCTCGTCCTCGACCATCGCGCGGGCAACGATAGTGCCTTCGCGGGTGAACTTGATCGCATTGCTGATCAGGTTGGTGAGGATCTGCTTGAGCCGCAATGGGTCGCCGACCAGCGCCAACGGGGTGTCGCGGTACACCAGGCTGACCAGTTCCAGCTGCTTGGCATGGGCGGCGGGCGCGAGGATGGTCAGGGTGTCTTGCAGCAAATCGCGCAGGTTGAACGGCACGCTGTCGAGCACCAGCTTGCCGGCCTCGATTTTCGAGAAGTCGAGAATTTCGTTGATGATGCCCAGCAGGTTGTCGGCGGACTTTTCGATGGTGCCCAGGTAATCCAGTTGGCGCGGCGACAGTTCGCTTTTTTGCAACAGGTGGGTAAAACCGAGAATGCCATTGAGCGGGGTGCGGATCTCGTGGCTCATATTGGCCAGGAACTCCGACTTGATACGGCTGGCCTCCAGGGCCTCTTTGCGCGCCAGGTCCAGCTCGATGTTCTGGATTTCAATGGTTTCCAGGTTTTGGCGCACGTCTTCGGTGGCCTGGTCGATGCTGTGTTGCAACTCTTCCTGGGCATTTTGCAGGGTTTCGGCCATGCGATTGATGCCCGAGGCCAGTTGGTCCAGTTCCTGGCTGCCCAGGGGTGGCAAGCGGGTTTCCAGGTTGCCGTCCTTGAGTTGGGCCACGGCCAGCTTGATCTGGCCAATCGGTGAGTTGATCGTGCGGCTGATCCGCAGCGCGAGCGCGGCGGTGCAGATCAGGCCGATGGCAATCAACAGCAAGCTGGCGAACAGGCTGCGGTAGCCACGCAGCAGCATGCCATTGTGCGACAGCTCTACCTCGACCCAACCCAGTAAACGGTCGGCTTCATCGGGGATCAGCTCGCCGGCGAGGTTGCGGTGGCGGCCAAATACCGGCAGCAGGTAGCGCGTGGCGTCATTGCCGGTGCGCTGCAGCAGGTGGGAGCTGTTACCGACGGGCGGCTGGTTGAGCATGGTCGGGCCGGCGTGCGCCAGGGGCGAGCGGTCTGGCGCCAGAAACGACACGGCACGCACGTCCGGTTGTTCCAGCGACTGGGTAGCGATGCGTTCCAGCAGGTCGGTGTTCTTGCTACTCAGGGCCGGGGCCACCAGCGGCGCCAATTGCTCGGCAATCATTTCGCCACGCTGCAGCAATTGGGTTTGCAACTCCGAGAGCTGCATCCAGGTGAAATAACCCCCCAACAACAGGGCCATCAGGCTGGTCGGTAATAAGGTCAGCAACAGTACGCGGCCTTTTATCCCCATTCTTCTAAGCACGCCACTCTCCTGCTACCACATTGTTTTCGATTATCTGCGCGGGCATCCGGCCCACGCCACTTGCGCAGTGTAGCCATTTGCGCGGCCTGGAATCTCGCAAATTAATGACATACCGCAATCTTCGGGCCATTGAGAGCCGGGCGGCGATTGCCTGGGGCAGTTTAATCTTGAATAATCAGCGATTGAGAATGACTTGCAGACGCTAATGACTCCCGCAGCTGGCTCACCCAGTATCCTGACGATCGAAGACGACCCTGTGCTGGGTGCTTATGTGCATGAGCATTTGGGCCGCTGTGGCTTCCAGGTGACTTGGTGCCAGAATGGCCAGCAAGGTCTGCAAATGGCCCGCGACCAGGCGTTCGACGTGGTGTTGATGGATATCCTGTTGCCCGGGATGGACGGGTTGTCGATCCTCACCCACCTGCGCCAGAGCCATGCGATCCCGGTGATCCTGATGTCGGCGCTGGGCGCAGAAGCCGACCGAATCAGTGGCTTTCGCCTCGGTGCGGATGACTATCTGCCCAAGCCATTCAGCATGATCGAGCTGCGGGTGCGCATTGAAGCCATCTTGCGCCGCGTGGCCCTGGACCGGCGCCCGCTGCCCACGCCTCTGGCGGTGCGCGACGACAGCCGCACGCTGCGCTTTGACGACGAGCTGTGCGACGTCTTCTATCAGGCACACTGGGCCGGGCTGACCCGCAGCGAATACCGTCTGCTGGAAACCCTGCACCGCAATGCTGACGAAGTGCTCAGCAAGGCCTTCCTCTATCAGCATGTGTTGCAGCGCGGTTATGCGCCCCACGACCGCAGTCTGGACATGCATGTCAGCCAGATTCGCCGCAAGCTCAAGGCCATCGGCTACAGCGAGTGTGAAGTGCGCACGGTGTGGGGCAAGGGTTACGTACTGAGCGGCCATGATGAAGGGCGTTGAGCGGTTGCCGGGCAAGCATTCGTTATTCTGGAAACTGGCCTGCCTGCTGATCGCGTTCTGTTTGCTGATGGTTTGGCTCAGTTGGTCCTGGGGCCGCTACATGGAAGAGCAGAATGCCTACGTGGCCGAGGAGTCGCGCGAGATTCTGCGGGGTTATGCCGCGGGCGCCGAACTGGCCTGGAGTACCCAGGGCAGGGCAGGCGTGGATGCCTGGTTAGCGCTTATGGCCAGGCGTGAGGCCACGTGGATCGGTGTGATCGGCAACGACTTGCAGTCTCTGAGCAGCACGCCACTGAGTGACAAGGAAAGCCAGCGCCTGACCTTTCTGCGCGGGTTGGAGTGGCCGGTCAGCCGGCATGTCAAAGGCCTGCCGTGGATGAAAATCCCGTTTCCGGTCGACCCAGGCGCGGGTTCGCTGGTGATTGAGCTGCCCCAACGTTTCATGCCGGGGCGCTACCAGCTGTTTTGGCGCGTGGTGACCAATGGCGTGATCCCCGGCCTGTTTACGCTGTTGCTGTGTATTGGGCTTTATCGGCTTTTGATCATGCCCCTCAATCAATTGCGTGAGCAGGCCAATGCCTGGCGCGCCGATCAATTGAATACGCGCATGTCGCGTGAGGCCACCAGCCGTCAGGACGAGCTGGGAGAACTGGGCCGGGCCTTTGACCATATGTCCGAGCGCTTGCAGGGCACGGTGGTGTTGCAGCAACAATTGTTGCGGGACATGTCCCACGAGCTGCGCACTCCGTTGAGCCGTTTGCGCGTGGCCTGCGACAGTGAACAGGATTTGACGCAGTTGCGTGAGCGCCTGGGCCGGGAAATCGATGCCATGCAGCGCCTGGTGGAGGACAGCCTGCAGCTGGCCTGGTTGGACAGCGAACGCACGCCGTTGCCCAATGAAGATATTCAACTTCCGGCCCTGTGGGACATGCTGAGGGAAAATGCCTGCTTTGAAAGTGATTGGCCGGCGTCGCGTTTACCCTGCCGGTTGCCCGCGGACTGCTGGGTACAGGGCAACCTGAACGCGCTGGCTCAGGCCTTGGAAAACATCCTGCGTAACGCCATTCGGCATTCTCCCCCGCATGGGCGGGTGCAGCTTGATGGCTGTCGAGACGCTGATTACTGGCATATCTGGCTCCAGGATCAGGGCGCCGGCATTGATGAGCGTGACCTGGAGCGTATTTTCGCGCCGTTCACACGCCTGGAAGGGTCACGGCCCGGTGATGGCGGTTTCGGCCTTGGCCTGAGCATCGCCCGTAATGCCGTGCAGCGTCAGGGCGGGCGTTTGTGGGCGGAAAATACCGGGCAAGGCCTGCGTGTGCATTTGCGTCTGCTGGCGCGTTAGCTTTTTCACGCGCGACGCTGTTTGCGCTTCTTCCACTGGTGCGCGACCCACCAACGCCAATAGCCCATGGTCAGGCAATAGGCCAGGGCCCCCAACACCAGCCCCACAACCACCGATCCCAACAGGAATGGCTGCCACAGCGTGCTCAACTGGCCGCTGATCCACTCCCAGGTGAGGTTGTCCGGCAGGCTGCGCGGCGGCACGTTCATCAGCCAGGCACCGGTCAGGTAAGTGCAGATAAACACCACCGGCATGGTGATCGGGTTGGTCAGCCACACCAGGCTGACGGCGATAGGCATATTGCCGCGCACCACAATCGCCAGGATCGCGGCCAGCAACATCTGCAGCGGAATCGGGATGAATGCCGCGAACAGGCCCACCGCCATGGCACGCGCAACGGAGTGCCGGTTCAGGTGCCAGAGGTTGGGGTCATGCAGCAACGTGCCGAGAAATCGTAAAGACTTGTGTTCCCTGATACTCGTGGGATCGGGCATGTACCGTTTGAATAAGCGCCGGGGCATAAGGGGTCCAGGTCAGTTCGAGGGGCAAGTATGCCCGCATTCTATAAACAGAAAATTCAGACTTTGTGACAAAACATCATCGGCAGCGCTGGGCGAGCGACTAAGACTGAGTGGATCACTTGCAAGGGATGATTCATGAAAATCGGCATGTTTGCGCTCGGACTTGGTCTGCTTTCGTTGCGACTTTTACCCGCACTGCCGCCTACCGGATGGCTACTGGCCATGTGGGTGATTGCGTTGATGTTGTTGCCTTTTCGCACCTATCCGGTGGCCTTTTTCCTGTTCGGATTGGGCTGGGCGTGCCTGAGCGCGCAGTGGGCCTTGGACGACCGTCTGAAGCCGGCGCTGGATGGTCAGACGCGTTGGGTAGAAGGCCGCGTGACCGGGCTGCCGCAGCAGACAAGCACTGGCGTACGGTTTGAACTGACCGACAGCCGGTCACGCACAGCCCGCTTACCCAAGCGCATTCGGGTGTCCTGGCACGGTGGCCCGCCAGTAAAGAGTGGTGAGCGTTGGCGCCTGGCGATCACCTTGAAGCGGCCCGCGGGGCTGCTCAATTTTCACGGTTTTGACCACGAAGCCTGGCTGCTGGCCCAGCGCATCGGCGCCACGGGATCGGTCAAGGACGGCCAGCGCCTGGCGCCAGCCCGCAATGCCTGGCGCGATGCTGTCCGCCAACGCTTGGCGGCGGTGGACGCCCAAGGGCGCGAGGCGGGTTTGGCGGCGCTGGTATTGGGCGATGGCTCCGGGCTGGCTGCCGGGGACTGGCAGGTATTGCAGGACACCGGAACCGTGCACCTGCTGGTGATCTCCGGCCAGCACATCGGCTTGCTGGCGGGGTTGATCTACGGCCTGGTGGCCGGGCTTGCGCGCCAAGGCTGTTGGCCGCGAGCCTTGCCGTGGCTGCCATGGGCGTGTGGCCTGGCGTTTGCCGCCGCGCTGGGTTACGGCCTGTTGGCTGGGTTTGGTGTGCCGGTAGAACGGGCCTGTGTGATGGTCGGCCTGGTATTGCTGTGGCGTCTGCGTTTCCGGCATTTGGGGATCTGGTGGCCACTGTTGTTGGCGCTCGACGCCGTGCTGGTGCTGGAACCGTTGGCGAGTTTGCAGCCGGGGTTCTGGTTGTCGTTCGCGGCCGTCGCGGTGCTGGTACTGGCGTTCAGCGGGCGCCTGGGCCCATGGAGTCTGTGGCACGCATGGACGCGTCCACAGTGGTTGATTGCCATCGGTTTGTTTCCGCTCCTGCTGGTGCTTGGGTTGCCTGTAAGTCTGAGTGCGCCAGTGGCCAATCTGTTTGCCGTGCCATGGATCAGCCTGGTGGTATTGCCATTGGCCCTGCTGGGGACTGCGCTGCTGGCGATTCCGTTTGTGGGTGAAAGCTTGCTGTGGTTGGCCGGCGGCGCACTTGATGGGCTTTTCAGGGCCCTGACGCTGCTGGCGAGCCAGCAGCCGGCCTGGATACCGGCCGAGGTGCCCCTGGTGTATTGGTGTGTAAGCCTGGCGGGCGCGGTGTTGTTGCTGCTGCCCCAAGGCGTGCCGTTTCGGCTGCTGGGCTGGCCAATGCTGTTGCTGGCGGTCTTTCCACCCAGGCAGGCCGTGCCTTTTGGGCGGGTGGAAGTGGTGCAACTGGATGTCGGCCAGGGGCAGGCGCTGATCCTGCGCACGCGCCATCACACCTTGCTTTACGATGCGGGGCCGCGTTCCGGCGAATTTGATCTTGGCGCGCGCGTGGTGCTGCCCGCGTTGAAAAAACTCGGGGTCGAGACCTTGGACCTGCTGGTGATCAGCCATGCTCACGCGGATCACGCGGGCGGTGCGCCAGCCGTTGCCCAGGGGCTTGCAGTCCAGCGGGTGATCGGAGGAGAAACCCAAGGCTTGCCGGCATTGCTCGATACTCAACCCTGCGTCAGTGGCGAGCAGTGGCAGTGGGACGGTGTAGCGTTTGAACTGTGGCAGTGGCCTGGCGCCACTAGCAGCAACCCGAAATCCTGTGTGTTGGGTGTAAAGGCCAACGGCGAACGCCTGCTGTTGACCGGCGATATCGATCGCGCTGCCGAACGGGCTTTCCTCGCGTCCCCCCTGGCGGTACCAACCGATTGGCTACAGGCGCCGCATCATGGCAGTCGCAGCTCTTCATCCTGGCCCTTGCTGGAGCAGCTGGCGCCCCAATCGGTCCTGATCTCACGGGGGCGTGGCAACGCGTTCGGTCATCCGCACCCGCAGGTGCTGGCGCGTTATCAGGCGTTGGGCAGTCGCGTGTACGACAGCGCCGAGCAAGGCGCCGTGCGTGTGCAATTGGGCGCCTTTGAACCACCTGAAGTTGCGCGCAGTCAACGCCGCTTCTGGCGTGAAGCGTTACCGTAAATCAACCTCGCCCAAGACCCAGGCCCGCGACGGGCGGGCCGGTGGCTGACGAGCCCCGCTGACGAACCTATATGGTAAAGTGGCGCACTTTTTCGAGGGGACATTCACTGTGTGGGAATTGGTCAAATCCGGCGGCTGGATGATGTTGCCGATCATCTTGAGCTCCATCGCCGCACTCGGCATCGTCGCCGAACGCCTGTGGACCCTGCGTGCCAGCCGCATCACGCCCGAGCATTTGCTGGGGCAGGTGTGGGGCTGGATCAAAAACAAGCAACTGGATAAAGACAAACTCAAGGAATTGCGCGCCAATTCTCCTTTGGGTGAAATCCTGGCTGCCGGCCTCGCCAACTCCAAACATGGTCGCGAGATCATGAAAGAGTGCATTGAGGAAGCCGCCGCCCGGGTCATCCATGAGATGGAGCGCTATATCAATGCGCTGGGCACCATCGCGGCCATGGCGCCATTGCTGGGCCTGCTGGGTACGGTGTTGGGCATGATTGATATTTTCAGCTCATTCATGGGCTCAGGCATGACCACTAATGCCGCGGTATTGGCAGGCGGTATCTCCAAGGCCCTGATTACCACGGCTGCGGGCCTGATGGTCGGTATTCCCTCGGTGTTTTTCCACCGTTTTCTGCAACGCCGCATCGATGAACTCGTGGTAGGCATGGAGCAGGAAGCCATCAAACTGGTGGAAGTGGTGCAGGGCGATCGTGATGTCGATTTCGTCGAGGGCCGGGTGTGAAATTTCGCCGCAAGCAACGGGAAAACGTTGATATCAACCTCGCGTCGCTGATTGACGTGGTGTTCATCCTGCTGCTGTTCTTCGTCGTCACCACCACGTTCACCCGGCAAACCCAGCTGCGTGTCGACTTGCCGGAAGCGGTGAGCGGCTCGCCGGCCGAGGACCAGGACGCCAAGCAACTGGATATTGCCATCAGCGCCGACGGGGTGTTTTCGGTGAATAACCAATTGCTTGAGAAAAATGACCTCACCAGCCTGATGGACGCCTTGCAGAAAGAATCCGGCGGCGATACCAACATGCCACTTTCGATCAGTGCAGACGGCAAAACCCAGCATCAAGCCGTGATCACCGCGATGGATGCCGCCGGCAAGCTCGGCTTCACCCATCTGCGCATGACCACCGTAGAGGCGGCGGCCCAACCCTGATGGCCATGTCCGATCGTTTGCTCAAGGCCTGGTACGAAGGCCACCCGGCACTCACGGTGCTGCGGCCGCTGGAGTCTTTGTATCGGCGTGTGGTGCAGCGCAAACGTGCGCGTTTTCTCGCGGGCGAGGGCGCGATCTACCAATCGCCGGTACCGGTGGTGGTGGTCGGTAATATCACTGTGGGCGGAACGGGCAAAACGCCGCTGATTCTGTGGCTTATCGATCACTGCCGGCGCAGTGGTTTGCGGGTAGGGGTGGTCAGTCGCGGTTACGGTGCCAAACCGCCGCAGTTGCCGTGGCGGGTCGAGGCCAGCCACAGCCCTGAAGTGGCCGGTGACGAGCCGTTGCTGATCGTGCAGCGCAGCGGCGTCCCGCTGATGATTGACCCAGACCGCAGTCGCGCGGTGAAAGCGCTGCTGGCCAGCGAGCCGCTTGACCTGATTCTTTCCGACGACGGCCTGCAGCATTACCGCCTGGCCCGTGACCTTGAACTGGTGTTGATCGATGCCGCCCGTGGCCTCGGCAACCGCCGTTGCTTGCCGGCCGGACCTTTGCGCGAGCCGGTCGAGCGTCTGCAGAGCGTCGATGCGCTGCTCTATAACGGTGCCGCGTCCGATCGCGAGGATGGCTTCGCCTTCCGTCTCCAACCCACGGCGCTGATCAATTTGAAAACCGGTGAGCGCCAGCCCGCCGATTATTTTCCGGTGGGCCAGCAGGTCCATGCGGTCGCGGGTATTGGCAACCCGCAGCGTTTCTTCACTACCCTTGAAACGCTACACTGGCGGCCGATACCGCATGCGTTTGCCGACCACGCGCCCTACAGCGCCGATGTCTTGAATTTTACGCCGGCATTGCCGCTGGTCATGACCGAAAAGGACGCGGTGAAGTGCCGCGCCTTTGCCCGTCCCGACTGGTGGTACCTTGCAGTGGATGCGCTGCCGTCACCGGCGTTTGTCGCCTGGTTCGACACGCAACTGATGCGCTTGCTGCCCGCCCGACTCTTGCCTTAAATCGCTTTTACCCAGGAAACGCTCATGGACACCAAACTGCTCGACATCCTCGCTTGCCCGATCTGCAAAGGCCCGCTCAAGCTCAGCGCCGACAAAACCGAGCTGATCAGCAAAGGCGCCGGCCTGGCGTACCCGATCCGTGATGGCATCCCGGTGATGCTGGAGAGCGAAGCCCGTACCTTGACCACCGATGAGCGTCTGGATAAATGACCACCGCCTTTACCGTTGTCATTCCTTCGCGCTATGCATCGACCCGCTTGCCGGGTAAGCCGCTGCAATTGATCGGCAACAAGCCGATGATCCAGCTGGTGTGGGAGCAGGCCTGCAAAAGCAGCGCCGAACGGGTCGTGGTGGCCACCGATGACCCACGCATCATCGAGGCCTGCAAAGGTTTTGGCGCCGAAGCGGTGTTGACCCGCGAAGACCACAATTCCGGCACCGACCGCCTGGCCGAAGTCGCCACGCAGCTGGGTTTGGCGGCGGATGCAATTGTGGTCAACGTGCAGGGCGACGAGCCATTGATCCCGCCGAGCGTGATCGATCAGGTCGCCGCCAACCTGGCTGCCCATGGCGAAGCGCGCATGGCGACCCTGGCCGAGCCTATCGAAGACATCGACACGCTGTTCAACCCGAACGTGGTCAAGGTGGTCAGCGACATCAATGGGCTGGCGCTGACATTCAGCCGCTCGACCCTGCCTTGGGCGCGCGACGCGTTTGCCAGGAGTCGCGACGTCTTGCCGGAGGGCGTGCCGTACCGCCGCCACATCGGTATCTATGCCTATCGCGCCGGCTTCCTGCATGACTTTGTCAGCTGGGGCCCGTGCTGGTTGGAAAACACCGAGTCTCTGGAGCAACTGCGTGCCTTGTGGCACGGCGTGCGTATCCATGTGGGCGACGCGCTGGAAGCACCGCCGGCCGGCGTCGATACCCACGAAGACCTTGAGCGCGTCCGTCGCCTGCTGGGGGCCTGATGGAGGTTCTGTTTGTCTGCCTGGGCAACATCTGCCGTTCGCCGACCGCCGAGGGCGTATTGCGCCATAAACTGCGCGAAGCGGGCTTGGCAGGCCAGGTCGAAGTGGCGTCTGCGGGCACCGGTGATTGGCATGTCGGCAACCCGCCGGACCAGCGTAGCCAGCGTGCGGCGTTGGTGCGCGGGTATGATCTGTCGGCTCAGCGTGCCCAACAGGTCTCGCGTGCCGACTTTGCACGTTATGACCTGATCCTGGCTATGGACCACAGCAACCTGCGCAACCTCAAGGCGCTGCACCCCGGGCAGGGTAAAGCGGAGCTGGACTTGTTCCTGCGCCGTTTTGAGTCTGAAGTAGACGAGGTGCCAGACCCTTACTACGAAGGTGAACAAGGCTTTGAACGGGTTCTTGACCTGATCGAGCGCGCCTGTGATTTATTGGTAATCGAATTGAAGGGGCGGTTATGACCTTGCAGGTGCTTGCGCAGGTATCGCTCAAGCCATTCAACAGCTTTGGCATCGACGTACGCGCCCAATTGTTTGCCGAGGCCCGTAGTGACGCCGATGTCCGTGAAGCCCTGGCTTACGCGGCTGCGCACGCAGTGCCGCTGCTGGTGATCGGTGGCGGCAGCAACTTATTGCTGACCCAGGACATTCAAGCATTGGTGTTGCGCATGGCGACCCAAGGCATTCGCGTGTTGCAGGATGATGGGCAGCAGGTGGTGGTCGAAGCCGAGGCGGGCGAAGCGTGGCACCCGTTTGTACTGTGGACCCTGGAGCACGGTTTCTGTGGTCTGGAAAATCTCAGCCTGATCCCCGGCACCGTCGGGGCTGCGCCGATGCAGAACATTGGTGCCTATGGTGTAGAGATCAAGGATGTGTTTGCCGGGCTGACCGCTCTGGACCGCCAAACGGGCGAGCTGCGCGATTTCAGCCTGCAAGAGTGCAACTTCGCTTACCGCGACAGCCTGTTCAAACACCAAACCGGGCGCTGGTTGATTCTGCGCGTGCGTTTTGCCTTGAGTCGCACCAGTCACCTGAAGCTCGGCTACGGCCCGGTGCAGCAGCGCCTGGCCGGGCAGGGGATCACCGAGGCGACGCCCAGCGACGTCAGCCGCGCAATTTGCAGCATCCGCCGGGAAAAACTGCCGGACCCGGCCGAGCTGGGTAATGCCGGGAGCTTTTTCAAGAACCCGCTGGTGTCCCAAGCGCTGGCCGCAGAGCTACAGGCGCTGTACCCGGACCTGGTGGCTTACCCGCAGACTGACGGGCAGATGAAACTCGCGGCCGGCTGGCTGATCGATAAGGCCGGCTGGAAGGGCTTTCGTGATGGCGATGCGGGCGTACATAAGATGCAGGCACTGGTGCTGGTCAACTATGGTGGGGCGACAGGGCACGATATTGCCGACCTGGCGCTGCGTATCCAGCAGGACATTGCTGAACGCTTCAAGGTTGAGCTGGAAATGGAACCTAATCGGTACTGAACCGTTAGAAACAAAAATGCCCCGCATCTTTCGATGTGAGGCATTTTTTATGGCGCTAGCAATCAGTCATCACGGCCCACGATGCCGAAGATCTGCAACAGGCTGATGAACAGGTTGTAGATCGATACATACAGGCTGATGGTCGCCATGATGTAGTTGCGCTCACCGCCGTGGATGATGGCGCTGGTCTGGAACAGGATGCATACAGAGGAGAAAAGCACAAACCCTGCGCTGATCGCCAACTGCAGGCCGCTGATCTGGAAGAACATGCCTGCGACCACTGCTGCCAGCAACACGAAGAAGCCAGCGGTGATGAAACCGCCCAGGAAGCTCATGTCCTTGCGGCTGATCAGCACGTAGGCCGACAGCCCACCAAAGACCAGGGCCGTCATGGCAAACGCCGAGCTGACTACTTCCGCGCCGCCGGCCATGCCGAGGTAACGGTTAAGGATCGGGCCGAGGATAAAGCCCATGAAACCCGTCAAGGCAAACGCCGACACCAGACCCCAGGCCGAATCACGCAGCTTGTTGGTCAGGAAAAACAGACCGTAGAAGCCGATCAACACGACAAAGATGTTCGGGTAGCCAACGCGCATTTGCTGCGCTACATACGCCATTACGCCGCTGAATGCGAGGGTAAGGGCGAGCAAGCCGTACGTATTGCGCAACACGCGGCTGACTTCAAGCTGCTCAGCCTGCGCGTTACCATTCACTGCGTAATTCTGTTCGCGCATGGCGACACTCCTTCAGTTTTGAAACGTTCAGTCGCAAAGATCATAACAGACGCTCTGTAACAAGCGATGCCGAGAGTTTGACAGTGTGTTTCATTCGGGTATTATGGCGCCCGCTGACACGGGATGGGCTACTATAATCCTGTGATGCAAAAGGGAAATTGGCAGAGTGGTTGAATGCACCGGTCTTGAAAACCGGCGAACGTTAATAGCGTTCCCAGGGTTCGAATCCCTGGTTTCCCGCCAAGATTTACACAAAAGCCTCGCGAAAGCGGGGCTTTTGCGTTTCCGGGGTTTGAGAAATCAAGCAGCCTAGCTACTGATCGTTTTCGCATCATTTCAGGCGGTTTCCGCAACTCATTGCAAATTGCGGTCAGCGTGTTGGCTTAACGATCTGCCCGACGCGCTGATAAACCATCTCTGTTATTCGCTTGTCCGTGTGCCCGAGCAGGTGGCTGGCGTCGCACTGCTTTAATTTACCTTTCAGGCCCGGCAGTCAAATGCTGGGCTCATTCGCCGCATCGGCATCAGCGCACTCATTCGGCTGTTCGACGCGCGGCGATCACGACGTAGCGGGCTGTCACTGATCTTCGAATGCATGGCGATTCTAGGCAGGAACTAAAGCCCTCGCTTACCATTCGTGGCTTACCGCCAACATTTGGGGGGAGAGTGGGGGACGTGCAAGATCAGCACAAAAAGTTTGATTGGTAGTCTTGCAGTGTTGATCATCAAGCGCTGGATCAGAATGGAGCGGTTATGAATCGAGTATGGAAGATCTCAGCACTTGTCTGGTTGGGGCTCTTAAGCGCCTGCACGATCACAGGGCCAACATTTACACCTCTTGAAAACGTGGATTCACAACAGGGTGTCATCTATGTCTACAGGCCCAGTAACTACGACATGGGCTTAATGTCTGCCTTGATTTCTTTGGATGGCAAGCAAGTAGCGTCTCTGGAGAACGGTGGTTACATAGCCGTACCTGTTACACCAGGTGAGCACAGGGTCACTCAGAAATGGAAAGCTGGAATCCTGGGGAATTCTGATCTTGAGGGCGGCACCACCGCCGTTGTCATCGACGTTAAAAGCTCAGATGCCTCGTACATCAGCCTCACGTCCAGCAGCGCCAGAGTGCGTGTAAACCAATCAAACGCTGTCAAGCTGCATTGGCAGCTTAATAAAATCTCTGCCGACCAGGCATTGCCCGAGATTTCTCAATGTAGAAAGGTTGAGGCGATCTAGTTCCAATCGGGTCGCAATATCAACAGCCAAATTGCGCGCAAAGAAAAGCCCGCGATGGGGATCAGCGGGCTTAAAGGGATGTTCACCAGGAGCTTGGGTTAACCATAGGCGCTCAACTGTGAAAAGTTTGTGAGTGTCTGGCGAAGTCACTGCCTGGATTGCGATATAACGGCAATGGCGTCCACCTAAAGTCCGTGGGCAGCCATGCCAAGGGCTTCAGGCGGCCTCCAGTGCAACACCGCGCCGTGATGACATAAAGGCGTTATTCTGGGTACAGGCGACGCAGCATGGCGCCGCCGCTTCGCTTGTATCCGCCGGTTAGCATCAGGAGATCCTGTGTCCACTTCCAAGCTGACTTCGCACATCTTCAGCACGCCCCGTCATACGACGCACTATGTGGCGTCGGGACCTGCCGAGGGACCATTGATGATGTTCCTGCACGGCTGGCCGGAGCTCGGTCTGATCTGGCGCGCGCAGATGCAAGCGTTCGCTGCCCAGGGCTGGCACTGCGTTGCACCCGACATGCGCGGCTATGGCGGCTCTTCTGTGCCGGCGGACACCCGCGCGTACTCCATTGAAAACATCGTGGCAGATATGGCAGAGCTTCATGACCATCTCGGTGGAATGCCCGCCATTTGGGTGGGCCACGATTGGGGCAGCGTTGTGGCGGGTGAATTGGTTGCTCATGAGCCCCAGCGCAGCCGCGGCGTTGTGCTGATTTCGGTCCCGTACTTCCCCACCACCAACGCGCTGCCGACGCTCGTCCCGCTGGTTGACCGAACAATCTATCCGGCAGACGAGTATCCAGACGGTCAATGGGACTATTACCGCTATTACAACACGCACTTCGCGTCCGCCGTCGCAGACCTTGATGCAGATAAAGCCGCATCACTGGCTTCGATTTATCGACGAGGCGACCCTGCGAGCATCACTAAAGTCGCATCAAACGCCCAAGTCACCAGCAAAGGAGGGCGGTTTGGCGCAGCGCACCGAGCCCCGCCCACCCAGCCCGACCCCGCGCTCTGGCCGCAGGCGGACTTCGCGGCACTGGTGCGCAGTTTTGAGGAGCATGGTTTCCGCGCGCCCTGCGCGTGGTATTTGAACGACGATGCCAACATCGCTTATGCCCATCGAGCGCCCAATGGCGGCCGCCTGTCCCTGCCCGTACTGTTTGTGAACGGCGACTACGACCCGATGAATACCATCAAGGGTAATCAGTTGGGCGAGCCAATGCGTGCGGCCTGCGCAGACCTCACTGTGACGAGCTTATCTGGCGGCCATTGGTTGCCGGTGGAGTGCAAGAACGAACTTGTTGAGGCAATCAGTACCTGGCTTCAACGCAGAAACTTACGATGAATATCGAGACATTGACGTTGCGGTGCGCCGGCTAAGGTTTGTGAACGTTTCGGCATGGCTCGTGAACACGGCCATGATCACCAGCCGGTTATTGACAGGCCTCACTACCCGGCAAACTGCGCGTCTGTCGGGCTTGAAGAGCGTTTAAGGCATCAAGACCGAGTCGACAACGTGGATCACGCCGTTGGACTGCATCACGTCTGCGATGCTGATACTTGCCTTACCGCCTTTGGCATCTATCACCCAAAGCTTGCCGTCGTGCAGCTTGATATTCAGCGACTCACCTTGAACTGTTTTCAGCATAACGGTGCCGCCGTTCTTTTTGGCGTCGGCCTTAAGTTGTGCCGATGTATGAGTGCCGGGTACGACATGGTAGGTCAGGATTTTAGTCAGGTCGGCTTTGTGTTCAGGCTTGACCAGCGTATCTACGGTGCCTGCGGGCAGCTTGGCAAAGGCTTCGTTTGTCGGCGCGAATACGGTGAATGGGCCTTTGCTATTAAGCGTATCAACCAACCCGGCAGCCTTGACTGCTGCAACCAGCGTCGTGTGGTCCTTTGAATTGACCGCGTTTTCCACGATGGTTTTACTGGGGTACATCGCTGCGCCTCCGACCATCACAGAGTCGGCGGCGAAGCTTGCGGTTGCAGTTACGGAGAGAATAGCGAAGCAGGCTGCTGCAGCAATTTTTTTGTAAAAGGCGTGCATGGTGTATCTCCTTGGCTCGTATGCCCTGCGAGTGAGGGTATTGAATCTACGCGCCAGCGATCAAAGTGGATGCACCCGTTCATACAATAATTTTGTGAGCGTCTCGCGTGTTCGCTCAAGTTTCTTCCTGAAGTGGCAGCTAATGGCCGAAGACTTCAAGGTTTGAATGCCGAACAAATCTTTTCCGCTGTAGTACGACCCTCGCCAGGAGCGTGTGTTTTGAGATTACAAAACCGACTTTTCTGAGCGGAACAAGGTTTCTATAAGGACCTTGGCTGGGCGTAAAACACACTCAGTAGTTGGCTTTTCTGTAGCGCTGCTCGCCGATAGGGTTTGGCGCGCTCATCCGGTCGAATCCGACGGGGGGGCAGGGGCGCCTGCAGCGTGTCGACCCGTTGCGCACCCTACGCAGGTGGTGCCCGACAGATGCGTTTTTACCCAGTACCTGCCCATCCAACTGCGCCATGAAAAGGCATGAGAACTGCTGTCAGGCCGTTCCCGCACTCTTGTACTGCGCTGCCAACCGCTACATAATCCCACCGCTGAGGTTGATGTCTTTAGCAGCAAGGACGAAGACTGTGCCGCTTATGAGTCGTGCATTTTTCGAGCTGCGCCGATTGCACTGCCAAGCATTTATATATTGAAGAAATCAACGCTACACACATTGACGCCCCTCAGGAAAAAACATGTACAAGATGATTGCGGCACTGAGCTTTCTCGCTATAACTTCAGCGACAATGACTGGATGCAATGAAAAGGAAGGAAGCAAGGAAAACGCGGCAGCTACCAAAACCACTTATAACCCATCTGATAAATGCGCCATTGACACCATCGCCGGAAAGACCGGTGCAAGTATTTACGTTCCGCGCAGCGTTGTTCAATTCAACGGCTGGGCTTTCGATAGCGTTAACCAAAGTGCTTCGAAGGAAATCAAACTTCGCCTGAACGGTTATAAGGGCGATCCTGTCGCATTCAAGGATCATACTGTTATTGATCGCCCGGACGTGGCAAAGGCATTCAACAATCAGAAGCTCTTGAAGTCAGGTTTCTCCTTCAATGCTGATTTGTCTTCGTTGGAACCAGGTGGCTACAGCATCTCCATTGAGATCCCTGGAGAGAACTCCTCTCTGCTATGCCAATCCAAGGTCTTGCTTGTAATCGAATAACCCCAACATTCGCTGCCAGCCTCGAAGCCACTTCAAATGAAGTCGCGAGCATGAGCGTTGAGGCTCGCAGCGCTTGATCTAAAAGTCTTCAGCCGATTGAAAAGCTGAATTCAGCACGACAAAAATGCCCTACTGGTACGCGTAATATTGCTCACTTAAGCGCAGCAATCCTACGATCCCGCCTCGGACGGTCCTTCAGAAGCGTCCCGCTTACACCGACCCACAGCCTTCACCATTTGCAAAAATAGTATTGCTGCGGTTTCAAGGTGCATGAGAAAGGCTCTTGCTTGACTCACACAAAAGCCCCGTTCAAGCGGGGCTTCTGCATTTCTGGGATGAAAGACGCTCGACGCAGGAGCCTCCGATTATTTCTTCTTACTTGAACAAACCACCGATGGCATTGATCGCATCCGCGGCCTTGTTCATGTTTTGTTGGCGTTGAGGGTGGGTGTCCACCTGCGCCTGAGCGTTGTAGTTGGAATTACTGCAGCTTTTGTTGGTTTGCGTCAACGCTGCCTGGAAGGCCGTCGCGCGCAAGGTGTCACCCTTGGCATTGGCCGCGTTTATGTTTGCCTGCAGGTCGCGGATCTGTTGCTGGCAGGAGGCGTTATTGGTGTTGAGGGTGTTGCTGTTGCTGGCGCCGCCCAGGGCAGACGACAGGGCGCCTGTCAGGGCGGTCAGGTCGGCAGCGTGGGTGGGCAGAGTAAACAGGCTGAGCAGGGTGGCGGCTGGCGCGAGTTTGGAAAGACGCATGGCAAACCTCAATGTTTGATTGCCTGCGCTCAAGTGGGGACCCGAGCTGGCGCAGAACAATATCCGTATAGAGGTGAGCGCTCGGGTGGAACGAAATATAGGTTGGTCAATTATTGACCTTCAATATCGGCGTTGCATAAATGTGAGTTGTTTCACGTTGTGCGTCGGCCATCGCTGGCGGCCCATCAGGTTTACAGCGGCTCTACCTGCGCGCGGTAGTAAACATCCGAAGCTGAAAGCGTTAAGACCGAGCGTTGATCGGCACCATTCGTCTAATGCTTTGCACTCTGAATGCTGCGCCGTCTCTCAAGCTTAAGTGCGCATTTCCCGTGCGCCAAAGCGGAGAGTCAACATGGAAATCAACGAGAAGGCGCCAGGAAACCTTTCCCAACAAGCCGTGACGCGCGGCACAGACAACGAAACGGGCCACGATCCGCGCCAAGATGAGGGCGCGCTCCCATTGCCGCCTGACGACGACGCGCCGCTGGAAGAGGATATGTCGGATGTGGACGCGGCTGATTCAGTCGCGAGTGAACATCCCGATAATTGATCATTTCACTTCAGCGAACCCGGCCACTGCGCCGGGTTTTTATTGCCTGCAGAACGTGATCACCCATGCAACCCGTCTAGATCAATGGTTTTAAGGCGACTCGGGGTTGCCAGGCGTGGTTTTGGCGATTAACCTGAAAATGTTTGAATTGTTACGAATAATTTCGGGTGCGACCGATTTCGGTTTTGCACGACTTCAGGATGAGGAACGAAAAATGTTTTCACACGAAGGTCCCGCACTAGAGCTGTTACTGTTCGTTTTTGGCTTGGCAGGCCTGCTTCTGGTCGTCTGGCTCTGTCATCACCAATACGAGCGAAAAACCGGGAAGGGCGTTAAAAAACAACAAAATCGTAACGAAAGCCGCTCGAACTAGGGTGATCAACGCGGTGCCAGCGGTCGGCCATTAAGCCTGACCGCCGGCAAAAGGCAGCGTTACGCGACGGTGCAAATCCAGCGGTGATTTTGCCGATACGGCGCGCGGGTGAAGTGCACATCTGAAACCAGATTCAGGCCGCGCTCCTGAAGCGCTTCGGTCAATGCTACGAGTGTCTCTGCTTGGATAGTCATTGCTGTTACCTCGTCAGATTTACTGCGTTCATAGTTCTTGACCGGGCGGGCAACTGACTAATTCAAATTATCTATGCGCGTGCTTAACCTCTTGCGCTGGGTGGCGATTGGTTCAGCGTCATCGCTCATTCATCCAGTTCAATAAACAGGTGAAATGGAGCAAAAAAACCGCGCAGCCAGTGCTGTGGTACCACGATAAGGCGAGTAACCAATGAGAATCGCAGACAAAGAAAAGCCCACGATGGGGGCGCGGGCTTAAAGGTGTTCACTTAGGAGCTGAGTTGAGCCTATGCGCCCGACTGTGAAAACCGTGTGAAATGCACCCCTCTATTAGGCTTTTTTGCACCTTGGCGGCGTGCTCACGTACTGTGCGGCTTCCTTAACCAAACTTTGCGGTGGTGTTTGCATGTCAGATGAAGTGCGGCTTGTCGTCATTATCAATACGCAGCCCGGCAAGGGCGCCGAGCAACGTGCAGCGTTCGCCAAACTGGCCCCATTGGTCAGGGCTGAGCAGGGCTGTCTGCAGTACGATTTGCACCCCGTGGTCGGCAACCCCGACAGTTTTGTCTTGATCGAAAAGTGGGCTTCGAAGGACGCCCTGGCCGCCCACCATGAGGCCGCTCATATGGTCGAAGCGGCCAGGCACAATCCGTCTTTTCGCGCCGGCCCCGCGACCGTTCTGCTGTTAGAGGATGCGCTCTAGGCTCATAGCTGCACCCGCCGCAGCCTGCCACTGAGCGGCGCCACAGTGCCGTCGGGTGTCGGCAGCGGTCGGCCCGTCAAGCCCATGCCTTCGCTCACCACTACCGCGTCCTGCACCACACACAGGTTGGACGGCGTATCCAGCCCGCGCGCGAGCACTTCCACTGTTGCGTTGCGCAGGTCACAGCGCAACAGTCGCCCGGTAAAGCGGGTAAAGCCTCCGTGCAGCGGCTCGCCGTTCCAGTCCGGCAGCAAGGGCTGTTGCAGATGGCTGCACAGCTCCAGCACCAGCAGATTGCCTTGCGGGCACAGCGCCAGCCCGGTGGGCAGTTGCAGGCCGCGAATCACCACTTCGATTTGCCCACTGGCCGGGTGCACTCGAATCACTTGCCCGGCGTAGTCGGCAAAGTCGATGCCTTTGCGCGCGGGGTCGCCGTGCAATTCCCCGGAGAACAGGCTGATCAAGACGGCGTCTGTGTGCGGCTCGTACACCAGGGTGACAGGAACAGCCTCCTGGTCCTCATCCAGAACGGGCAATTGCGCGAGCACACGTTCTTGCTCGCCGTGGCTGAACTCCACCAGTTGATTGGTATCCGGTTTCACCGCCAGCCAACTGCGTCGCGTCGGGTGGTAGCACAGCGCGTTCAGGTTGCCACGGCTGTGGAATACCGGCTCGGGCGGGCTGTATTGCAGGTCGAGCAGTCTGGAACCGCCGACGTAATCGGTTTGGCTGGCCAGGCAACGTCCGTCACCACAGGCGATGTCGGACAGGCCCATGATTTCATCGCGCAGCATGCGCGCCTGCAGGTTCATGCTGCGAAAACCCTGGGCGAGCACTTCGCCGGGCAGATAGGCCCCAGGCCTCAGCGGGTCGGGCTGCAGCCGACTGATGCGACTGCTGAACGGCTGGTCTGCCACGCCTGAGCCGGCTTCGGCCAGCCACAGGCTGCCATCGGCTTGCAGGCACACGCCACGCGGGTTGAGCAGGCCTTCGGCGATAACGCTGCTCGGGCGCAGGGCTTCGATGGGCTGTGCGGGAATATGAAGTGTCATAGCGTTCGCTTCCTATTGCGGTGGCTGCCACGGGCTGCCGGTGAGATAGGCCCGCAGCAGTGCGCGCTGAGCGGGGGACATCGAGCGCACCACCGGCATGAACAGCGTGGTGCCTTTGTAGGCGTCCGAGGTGCGCGCAAGGATCGCGTTCTTCGCGCCCATGATCGCGTCAGGCTGGTTCAACGGCACGTAGCGCGACATGGCGGGGAAGGCCAGGTAGTGAAAGCGCAGCACATTCGGGTACACCTGTTGCCAGGTAATGACGCTGCCCTTGGCGATGCCAAAGTCGGTCTGAGCGTATTTTCGGAAGTTGGTGAAAAAGGCGCCGTTGTCCACGCCATTGGCCGTGTAGGTCAGGGCCACGAAGCCCGCCTGGGCGGCGCTGCCGGATTTGAGCGTAACGGGAAAACTCACCGCCTGTTGACCAGCATTCACCGTCAGCGAGGTCGGAAAGTTGAGAAAGTTCGTGTATTGCTTCTGCTCGTAGACGCCCGGGGCACTCGCTGCCAGGCTGACTTTGGTGGCGCCGGGCACCGGCCCGCCCAAGTAGCGAACCTGCAAGGTGATCGTCAGGCCGTTGGGGTAATCCTCCAGGTACACGTTGCGCTGATCCGCATACACCCGATAGGTCGACTCGGTCGCCTGCAACTGAGTCCCGGCCACCTGGCCAGGGGCGTTGATCGCCAACGGCGTGGTCCTGACGGCCTGCTGCTGGCTGGTGGTCAGCGCCACATCGACGATGCCGCCATACACGTAGTAATTGACCAGCGGGCTGGCAGCCGGGTTAAGGGTGATCAGCGGCGCGGCACCGGCTGAAATGGTCACCGGCCCATAATTCGCGTTCGGCCCGATCGGGCTGGTGATGTCGTCCCGTACCGCGCGGAAGGTTTGCTTGGGAATCACATTGACCATGTCCAGGCTCAACAGCCCGTTATTGCCCAGCGCCGCATAGGCGGCGTTGTTCGTGGCCGCATTGACCAATTGCCGCCCCGGCTGACAGCTCAGCGGCTCGCCGGCAAACGCCGGGGCCAGCGTACCGATGACGCGGCCAATGCTCGGGTTGGGCGTGTATTTACCGGCAGCATAATCGGCATCGAGCTGCGCGGTGGTCATCTGCGGGCACATCTCGAACATCACGAAACGCAGGACGATGCCCGTCGCGCCCGGCGCCTGGATGATCGCCTTGAGGCCGCTGCTGTTCGGGTTCCAGCTGACGATGCTGCTCAGCGGGAACGTCAGCTGGAACGTGCCGCTGGCATGGAACGAACCCGGAGCGTCCATCTTTGCCGGCTCGAGCACGCGCCCGGTCACGTCGAAACTGCTGCACACCGCATTGCAGCGAATCAGCAGCTGGATATTGTCGTTGCTGCCGATTTGCAGGCCGCCGACAAAAATCTGCGTGGTGGTCGAGGCGCTGGGGTCCAGATCCACCATCATCGGCCCGGACACCGGTGCCTGGCCGCTCACCGGGTCCACCGACCCGAGCAGGTACACCGGCTGACCGACCTGGTCACCCGTGGTGCTGATATTGCCGGGGCTGCCTTGGGAACTGATCAAGGCGTTCTGCATGTCCACCACGTGCTGGCCGTAGTGGTTCCAGCCGCCGGCGGTGTAGTAGTTGCCGTCGGGCGCGTTGATCATGCTGTTCAACTGGTCGTCGGTGTAAGACTGCGCGCCGGGTGCCAGGGTCGACGTGGTCAGATCGAAGAGCGGCCATTGCTTGTTGCCATTAAAAGGAATGGTCGGCGAGTTGTTCGGCAAGCTCACGTCCGTGCGGATGCCGCCCCAGAAATTCAGTCGTGGTCCGTTGAGGATGCTCATGGTCTATTCCTTGCCCGTGGCGTGTGGGGTGATGGGGCTGTTGGCAAATTTGAACAGGTAGGAGAAGTCGGACTTGAACGGGCTCTTCACCGGTGTCGCCATCGAATGGCAGTTCATGCAACTGCTGGTGGGCTGGATATAGCTTTCCATGGTCACGTTGGCCGACAGCGCCGGGGTCGGCTGGCCCAGTGGGTTGCCTGGGTTGTTCGGCATCAGCGGGCGCTGGGTGGTGATCAACTGGTAGTACTTCAACACGCTGCGTTGCAGGCCCGGATCATTGCGATAGTTGTTGTTCACCCAACTCGTTACATCCGCAATGGGCGTCACGCGGTTCAGCGGGTTGGGCGTCTGGAACGTGGTGCCGGGCTTGGGCACGCAGACCAGCTGGGCGCCTTGTGTTTGCCAGTTGCAGGGTGACTGATTCAGCGCGGCGGCGGGCGCGGCCGCATTGAAGTAGGAATAGGCCGTGCCGGGCGCCGGTTGATCGACCCATTGACCGTTGACTTTGGCTTTGGGCGGCACGTTCTCGACCTGCTCGAAAGTGGACCAGATCCACTGCGGGTAACCGTTGACCTTGGTGATGATGTGCAAGCCCACCAGGCCCAGGTACGCCTCGCCGACGCCAATGCGCTGCCCCTGGCTGTTGAACCGCGCCACGCGGGCAAATTGCGTGAGGTAATGGCTGGCATTGTCACGGGCGGTGAGCACGCGCCAGCTGGATTTAACCTCGATCACGCCATTGGGGAAGTTGATGGTATTGGCCCTGGACACCACATTCGCGTTGTAGAAGTTATTGCCGACGATGTAGTTGTAGGACGCCTGGTTGGCCGAAATATCGTAGTAGGTCGGGTTGCCTGCCTGATCGATCAACCAGCCGCCCACCGCCTGGTCGATGGAGTTGACCAGTGAGCTGTTTTTCAGCGCTGCGATGTTGATGATGCCCAGGCTTCTGGCGGTCAGCGGGCTATTCCACGGCCCGGGGTTGGCGGCCCCCGGCAGGAAAATTTCGCTGACGGTCTTGTAGGTCTGCCACACGGTGTAGCCGGGGTCGCCGGGTTGTTTGCTGCAGTTGGGCGCGCCGCGCTGCCCGTCCTGTGCCGGCCAGTTCAAGGCAACAAAAAGCTGCCAGCTGTATTGATCGAACTGGTCCTGGCTGGCAGTGGCCGCGGGCGCGCTCGTGGGCGGCTGGCAATTGAGTTGCGTGGCCAATGCCGAGGGCTTGCCGCTGTCGTCCCTGGCAAAGGCGCCGGGGCTGAGCAGCATCAGCAATAGCAACAGTCGGCTCAAGAGGCTGGCGTTCATAACACACTCCTTTGAAAACCGGGTGACAGGGGCGTCACCCGGTGGTCCTGTGCGTGGCTTACGCGTAGTCGTTCATGCTCAGCGGGACGGGTGGATAGTTACGCTTCACCAACGCCTGCGCCCACAGTTCCAGCACGGCGCGACGGCTTTGCGGCATGTCCCGCGTGATGGGCATCGCCAGCGTGCTTTCCTCCTGATAGGCCTTGCTGATCAACACGATCAGTTGGTCGACGGCGCCCTCGATGCGCGTCAGGTTATTGAGCGGCATGTACTTGCTCATGATCGGGTAGAGGTAATAGAACGGCTGCAGGATGAACGGGTAGATGAAGGTCTCCCAGATCAGCTGGCCGGCATTTTCACGCTGATAAATCAGGTTCCACGTGTTGACGAAATCCTGTTGCATCTGCGGTTCCAGCGGCAGCACACGCAGCGGCGCGAGAAAATCGGTAAAGGCCTGGTTGAGCGGAAAGCTGAAAGGAATCTCCGGTTCCTGCTGGCCTTCCTGGACAAAGAAACGCAAGGTCGGAAAGCCCGGCGCCTGGGCCGTGACCGTCAGGTTGGCGATGCCATTGGCGTCGGTCTGGATCTTGGTCAAGCTAAATTGCACCGGGCTGTTCAGCGGGTCTTGCAACGTGCGTTGCAGGGTGATCGGGTTGGCGAACGTCAGCGTCGGGCTCAGGGCGACAGCGGCGGGCGTCGGCAGGAATTGCTGGTAGGTCACCGGCACGGTTTGATCGGCGGGCACCGCCAGCCGGGTTGCCATGAGCTGGCGGCCCGTGCCTTCGGTGATCTGGCCGGCCAGGGTCTTCGCACCGACGAATTGCGGCAGGCAGGGGCTGTTGTTGGCCGGGTTCTGCGGGTCGTTGTTGAACAGCGAAAAGTCCGCTGCGTTACTGAACGCCAGGTAGTAATCGGTGGTGCACAGCATGTAGGCATTACCGTATTCGGCCACCCACAACGTGGTGCCGGCCGGTGCGGGCTGGCCGTCGTATTGCACCATCACCTGCAACGTCTTGGTGTCGCCCACGTCGATAAAGCTGGCGCTCTCTACCACCTCGGCGGTCCACAGTTGCTGGATCGCGGCGATGACCGGCGTGGTGCCTTGCTGTTGCAGTTCCAGCGTGCCGGATTGCAGCTGCGCCTGGGCCTCGACGGTGAGCGGCAGGTCGAGGATGCCGGCGCGCTTGTCGAACGCCAATTGCTGGTAATCGTCATAGCCAAAGCTGGCCAATGGGCTGAATTGCGTGCCTTGGCGGATACCGATCTGGTAGTTGCCGGCCTGGTACTTGGCCGCGACCGGAATGTCGGCTTTGCTGTCGATGGGGTAGAACGGAAAGGCGTTGCCCAGGTCCAGCGACAAGGTATTGCCATGGGCCTGGGCCGAGATCACGCCCAGTTGAACCTGGCTGGTGGTGCCCGGTGAGGTTTTGTAGATCGCCACCTTGGCGGCCGGCACCAGGCGCCTGCCTGCCGGCGCGGTGGGGAATTCATTCTCAAACCACAACCCCAAGCTGCCCACGGTACGGCTATAGGCCGGGTTGAAGAAAATATCCCCGACGTTATCCAGCGCCTGTTGATACATGGCCTGTACCTTGGCCTGGGCTTCGGGCGTGGCGCTGTGGGTGTTGATGGGTGGATAGTTGTTGAAGATGCCGTTCTTGTCGTAGCAGGTCAGGTAGGTGGTAAAGCGGAACATCAGCCCCTTGGCCTGTTGTTGCGCCATCTGCGCCTGCAGGTTTTGCAGCAAGGCCGAGTTGCCGATCACCCACTCCAGGTTTTCCTTCGCAAAGCAGGTCTGCCAGGTGGTGGTCACGTACGCCAGGCCGCCGAGGTTGGCCCAGTTGAAGTTGAGGAAACGGTCCAGCATGCGGTGCTCGCGGTTGAGCGTCAGGCCGCATTGCGCATTGCCCAGCACCAGTTTGTCGAAGTACAGCGCGGTGAAAGTGTTCTGCCACGGGCTCACGTCGACAAAACGCGCCGGCGACGTCGGCGCGCCGCCAAACGGATTGCCGAGCAGCTGATAACTTTGATTGATCAGCGGGTCCTGGCTGACGTAACCACCGTCGGGCAACTCGCCGCCGGTGATCACCGACTGGGTCTGGTTGTAGCTCACGGTGCCGCAGGCGTTATCGCCGAACAGGTTCCATTCGCCGGGAATCATGGGGGATGCCAACTGCCCGGCATTGCCCGGCACCTGCATCACGTAGTCCGGTACGGCGGCTGGCGCCAGTGGCGCGATGGTCCACGGCAGCAGTTGGCTGGCGGCGTTCAGCGGCGTGATCTTGAAGGCTTCCAGGAACCGCCAGTTCATCTGCATTTTGACCGCATCGTAAAGCGGGTACATGTCGTTGTTGTTAGCGGTCGGCGGGTTCCAGAACATATGGCCGCCCAGGTAGATACGCGGGAAATTCAATACGCTCATGTGAGGCTCCTTAGCGTTGCCACTGGGCGCGTTTGAGCGACCAGACAAAGTCCAGTTTGTGATACCCGACAAAGTCGGAAGCCGGCAGTGCGGCGGTTGGGTAAACGATGCCGCCGTCTTGTTTGAGGGCGAAATTGAAGTAGCCCTTGGTCGGCGAATACGCGGCGGTGCCGTGGCAGGCGAAACACGACGACTCGTTCTGGAACGCCGATTCCAATTGGGAGTTGGCGAGCAGCGTGGGCGTGGTATTGGATTGCACGCCGATCAACTCGTATTGCGCCAGCGTCGGGTTACTTGCCTGAAAACTCGTATTGACCGGTTGCGCCGCCGGGGTCGGCCCGGTGCTGTTGGTCATCGGCGTGGGCGGGATCGCGTTGGTCACGGTGTACTTACTGTTGTTGCGGTTTTCGAAGGTGGTCCACACCCAGTCGGGGTTCAACTTGTTGATCACATGCAAGCCGCTCAACGCGGCATAGCCGACCACGTACTCACTGCCTTGCTGGTAGTAGGTCTGGGCGATGTAGTAGCCATCGTTGGCCAGTTGCTGCTGGTAGGTCGGGTTGTTGCCGATCCACAGCCAGGCGGCCTTCAGTTCCCAGGCCGTGGAGGGAAAGTTGAGGTCGCTGGTCAAGGCGGCCTGGCCATTCACGTTGTAAACCTTCTGCTGCACGATGTAGTTGAAGGTGTCCGGGCCCATCAGCAGCTGAAACCGCACCGCCTGGCCTTGCTGGGCTTGCGGCACCTGGCCGCCCATTTCCAGGATCAGCCCGTCCACCTGTTGCGTGGCGTTGAGGTTGTGAAACAGACGATTGACGTTCATGCCCATCGCCTGGGCTTGCGTCAGCACCGCAGCGGGCACGGGTGTGCGCTGGGCGTAGGGCAGGGGTTGCGTGCCATTGGCCAGGTAAACCTGGTCTGAAGGCTTCATGGTTTCCCAGGCCCGATCAGGGCTTTGTGCCGCAGCCGGTTGATTGAGGCAGACAAACCAGTTCCAGGCCAGGGTCTCGGGGCTCTGGGTGAAGGTGGCTCGCGTCTTGTCCAGGTTGCCGCCAAACTGCAGAAAATTCGTGCAGTCGAAGGCCGTGCTTGCGCCTTGGGCCTGGGCCAATCCGGCCAGTGCACTCAGGACAGTGATAGATAAGGCTCGCCGCATGGAAGCTCCTTGGCATTGGCCAGTTCGAGGTGTGGGCGCCCCAGGAAATGTTCCAGGAGCAGTTGCTTGACTGCCGTCGCCGCAAGCTGCTTCGGTAACGCCAGGTCGCAATTGGTGATCAGCAATGGGCCGGTCTGTGCGCTGCTGGGCAGGCGGCCGTGGCTGCCACGCACCAGCGTGGTGTCCAGCGCGATCAGGTCCATGTAGTAGCGAAAGCCGAGCTTTTTTTGCAGCAGGCGGCGCGCCATTTTCAGTTTGGGGAAGCGAATCGCCGGGTCGATGAACAGCTCGACCGGGTCGTAGCCAGGCTTGCGGTGGATGTCCACGGTGCGCGCAAAGTCCGGCGCCTTGCGCTCATCCAGCCAGTAGTAGTAATCGAACCAGTACCCCGCGGCGGCCACGGCCACCAGCTCGCCGCTGCGCGAGTGATCGAGCTGCCAGGCGCGTTGCTCGGCTTTATCGAGCACTTGCTCGATACCGGGCTGGCGCAGCAGCAAGGCTTTGATCCGCGCAATGTCCTGTGCCTGCTTCACGTAGATGTGCGCAACCTGATGATCGGCCACCGCAAACGCCGCACTGGCGCCCGGGTCGAGCAATTCCCAGCTCACGGATTGGCGCACCTGCAACAGGCCTTCGGCGCGCAGCACGCGGTTGATCGACACCGACTGCTCGACCGCTTCGATGCCGTACTCCGACAGCACCATCACCGCTGCCCCCTGCGCCTCGGCGAAGGCCAGCAGGCGCCCAACCTCGGCGTCGATGGCGCGCACTTCATCGGCAATCGAGGGGTGCTCAGGCCCCACGCGCTGCAAGCTGTAGTCGAGGTGAGGCAAGTAGATCAATTGCAGGTGAGGGCGATTGATCTGGAACTCGGCCATCGCGCAATCGACGATCCACCGGCTTGATGCAATGCCCGCGGCCGGCCCCCAGAAGCCATGGAAAGGGAACTCGCCAATCTGCGCCTCGATCTGCTCATGCAGGCCGGGCGGTGACGAATACAGGCCGAACTGTTTGCGCCCATCGGCCGGGTAATGCGGGCGCGGGGTGATGGCGGCGTCTACGTCGGCGTACATGTTGTACCACCAGAACAACTGGCTGCAGCGAAAGCCCGGCAGCTCGCGCTTGAGCGTGTGCCAGACCTTTTCGCCCTGGATCAGCGTGTTGGGTTGCAGCCAGAAACGCACCTCGGCCTGATCGCGAAAGTACCAGCCATTGCCGACAATCCCGTGCTGCGACGGCGGTGCGCCGGTGAGGATCGAAGCCTGCACCGTCGAGGTCACGGCGGGGAACACCGGTTGCAGGTTGGCTATCTTGGCGGTCTTGAGCAGGGTGTTGATGTGCGGCGTCGCTTCGCCCAGCAGCGAGGGCGTCAGCCCGACCACATTCATCAGCAGCAGCGGTTGTTCAGAGGGCATCGGCGTAGGCCTCCCGCACATGCAACAGGTTGCGCTGGCGCAGTTGCTCTTCGACCCAGCGCAGTTCGGCGGCGATGCCGGCCAGTTGAGCGGCCTCGGTTGCGGGCCGCAATTCGACGGGCAGCACGCCCCAGCTGTAGGTTTCCACCTCCAGCACCGGGCGAAAATCGGCATGCGCCGCCAGGTAATCGAAGGTCTGCGCCAGGGCAACCTGGCTGCCGCTGAGTTCGGGCAACAACAGGTGGTCGCTGAACAGCGGGATGTGGAAGTGGATGCGCAGTTCGTCGAACCCGGCGCAGTCAGTCAGGGCGGCCGGCAGGTCTGGCCAGGCCACTCGATGGCCCTGGGGCGTGAGCGCTTTCACCTGGTGCAAGTAGGTGAGTTCGGCGAAGGTGCTCAGGGTCTTGAGCACGTGTTCGCGCCGGCTGGCATCGTCCGATGGCAAGCGGCAAATCATCGCGTTGGACAGCTGGACCTTGCCCACCGGCACCTCGGCCGCGCGCAGCCGTTCCAGCGACTGGTAGCCGTCTTCGAACATCACCGCCTGGTGGCACACATCGAAGCACAACGCCAAGTAGGCATGGTTGGGGTCCATGGTGTGCCGGCGCTGGAAAAACGCGATGGCCTGCTCGGTGTTTTCCAGCACGCAGTCCGGTTCCATTTCCAGGCAGAACACGATTTTCTTGCCGGTTTGCCAATGCAGGTGGGCGAGTGCGGCGGTGAGTTGGCTCAGATGCTCGTCGGCGCGCGCCTGCAATGCCGGCGTCCAGGTGGCGGCATAGCCCAGCGGTACCGTGGAAATCACACCGTGGCGGCAGTCGTTTGGCAAGGCATCGGCGAGGATGCGCGCCAGGTCCAGGCTGTAGGCCAGGCGTTGCGGGTCGGCCCAATTGGGCAGGTAGACGTCGGCTTTGACGGCGCCCCGATGAAATTCGCCATAGGGAAAGCCGTTCAGCGAGGTCAGGCGCAAGCCGCTTTGCTTGAGCAATGCCAGGAACGGCACGCGCGCCGATTCCTGCTGCAGCTGCGCCGCCGCATGAGCGCAAATCCACAGGCCGCTGTCCTGTTGCCGCAGCCCGCGCAAACTGCGCACGCCTTCAAAGTGCTGCTTGATCGAGGCACGTAACCCGGCCAGGTCGCGGGTCGGGTGCACATTGCTGCAATACCCGAGTTGGGCGGCCGTCCAGCCGCTGCCGACACTCATTTGACCACCGGTTCCTGGCCGCGCAGGGCGGAGTTTTCCTGCCATTGCTTGCGCTGGTCGATGGGCAGTGGCGTGCTCACCAGCGCCTTGTCGAGCTGGCCACTTTGGGCAAAAAAGTCCACCGGGTTATGGAACAGCACCTGTTCCACCTGGGCTTCGCTGAAGCCTGCGGCCAACATCGCCTGGCCGGTCTTGGGCACTTTGAGTGGGTCGCTGATGCCCCAGTCGGCAGCGCTGTTGACCACCATTTTTTCGGTGCCGTATTCCTTGAGCAGCGCGACCATGCGCTGCTCCGACATCTTGGTGTTGGGGTAGATGGAATGGCCGCGCCAGCACTCGCTGTCGAGCACCAGCGGCAAGGTCAGTTCGTTGAGGTGGTCGATGATCACCAGGTGCTCGGCGATGCCTACTTCACGGATCACCGCGAGGGTGCGTTTGGTGCCGCCGATCTTGTCGCGGTGCGGCGTGTGCACCAGCACCGGCAGGTTGAATTGCTTGGCCAGCTCCAGCTGCGCGGCGAGAAAACGGTCCTCTTCAGGGGTGATGTCGTCGTAGCCGATTTCGCCCACTGCCACCACGCCGTCCTTGACCAGGTAGCGCGGCAGAATCTGCAGCACTTGATTGGCGATCGACAGGTCATTCGCTTCTTTGGGGTTCAGGCCGATGGTGCAGAAGTGATGAATGCCAAACATGCTCGCGCGAAAGCGTTCCCAGCCCAGCAGCGTGTCAAAGTAGTCGACAAAACTGCCGACACTGGTGCGCGCCTGGCCCTGCCAGAACGCCGGTTCGATCACGCCGGTGATGCCGGCGGCGGCCATGTTCTGGTAGTCGTCGGTGGTGCGGCTGACCATATGAATATGCGGATCGAAGTACTTGAGCATGGTGAATCCTCGTCAAGGGCAGGGGCGGCGTTGTGCGGTGTCAGTTCAGGCAGGCGCGCCATTGCGGCGGCAGGTTCAGGCTTCGCAGGCGCTGGTGTTGCGCCGGGCTGAGCAGGTCAAAGGCGATGACGGTGGGCAGCCCGGCGGACACGGTTCGCTCGGCCGCGAGCTGTTCATCGAGCAGGTCAAGGGCCAGCTGGTTGAGCGTGACGCCCTGGCGCTGCGTGAGGCCCATCAAGCGCCCGACGTCGAGGCCCATGCCGAGCGCTTTGAGTACCAACTGGTGAAAGGCGCGCTCCGGGTAATGGCGTGACGGGTAGGCCGTGTCGAGGGCAAGGGCGGCAAATACCTGCGGGTTGCTGGTGCGCCCGGCCTGCAGGGCCAGCGCCACGCAAAGGCCGTCGCTGTCGAGCCAGTCGAGGGCACCCAGCAAAGCGATTTTTTCCTGGTCGTCACCCCACAGGAACAGCTGACGCAGCAACGGCACCTGCTCGGTGGCCGGGGTGTGTTCGAGTGCCTTGGCCGCTAACAGCGCACGTGCCAACTCGACGGCCGGCGCGGGCAGCAGGCGCTTGCATTGGCCGCTCAATAACGCGGCCAGTGTGGCGCTGGGTTGCTGGGCAAGCTGCGCCTGCGCCTGCTGCCACCAATCCAGTTCGGCGGCGTTCAGTTGCTGGGTCAGGGCTTGAAGGTGTGCGGCGAGGCCATCCTGGCGCATGTTCATGTCGGCTTGATCCAGCGCTGAAAGTGGGGAAGCAGGAAAAACACCAGCACACACAACAGGCTGCCCAACGGTTGGTTGGCCACCGCCAGCACCAGCGCGTCGAACAGCGGCAGGGCGGCCAGGCCAGCGCCGATAAAGGCACGCACCTGGCGTTGTTGCGGGTTGGCCAGGTGTTTCCAGTAATGCCAGCCCAGCCAGCCCAACCACAGCAGCAATACCGGCCAGAACCACAGCGTGTTGGAGTAGAACGCCAGGGCCAGTGGGCTGAGCATCAGCAGCAATGGCAAGCGGCTGATCAGCTGGTTGCGATGCTCCTGGCGCGCCAGGTAAGTCAGGCCGCTGATGTACACGCCGAGCAGCATCGCGCACAGCCAGATCGGCTCCGGCGGCACCGCCAGGCTGGCCGCTGCCGTGATGTACAGCGCCGAGCGACAGGCGCCCATCAGCCACACGCTGTGGGCGTATTTCTTGTGCAGCAGGTTGTAGCCGACGATGCAGCCCACCAGCAGCACCACGCTGCCAAGCAGCCAATGCGGCTTGTCGATCAAGCGGCTCAGGCCCAGCACCGCTGCGGCGGCGAGTATCAGCAGCAGCGCCGTGGCCAGGCCGACTTGTTGCCGGCTGGCCAAACCCAGGGTGATCGGACGCGGGTTGTGGTGTTGCCGATCCCAGTCGGCGTCAAGCCAGTCGTTCAACAGCATGCCGGCCAGGTACAGCAGCGACAGCGTGATCAGCAGCAACCCCCACACCAGCGACGACGGCGGTGCCAGGGCGCCGGCGCTGCTGGCGAGCAGGGCCGCAGCGAGGGTGTTGGTCCATACCGTGGGCAGGTTGGAGACGCGGCCCAGGGTCATCCAGGTTTTCATCGGGCTCATTGTGCGTAACCCTCGCCCAGCGTCAGCGCCAGCGCCGCTTCGCTTGCAGTCGACAAGCGTTGCAGCGCGACCTCCATCGTCGCGCTGTCGATTTCATGCAGGTCCACCGACTGGCCGATGCGGTTGAGCATGGGGATCGACAGTTGCCCACCCAGGTGCTGGCGGAACTCCTCCAGGCCCAGCAACAGCGGCGAGCGACCCTGCGCATCTTTCAAGGCCAGCTCCGGCGGGCACAGGTTGAAGCCCAGTTTGCGCAGCAGGCTCATCACACGCTCAGTGTCGGTATCGCTCAACAACCCCAAGGCATTCGCATACAGCCCATCCAACGCCATGCCCACCGCGACCGCTTCGCCATGGCGCAGCCGGTGGTGGCTGAGGTTTTCCAGTTTGTGCGCGGCCCAGTGGCCGTAATCCAGCGGCCGACCGTTGCCGCGTTCGAACGGGTCGCCGGCGCCGGTGATGTGCGCCAGGTGCAGCTCGGCGCAGCGGCGAATCGCATGGCGGCTGGCCGGGTGATCAAAGCGGGCGAGGGCATCGGCGTGTTGTTCCATCCACGCGAAGAACGCCTGGTCCTTGATCAGCGCCACCTTGACCGCTTCGGCCAGCCCGGCGATCTGGTCGCGGCGGGTGAGGCTGGTGAGCAGTTGGAAGTCGTTGATCACCGCCGTGGCAGGGTAGAAGGCACCCAGCAGGTTCTTCTGGCCGAAGGCATTGATGCCGTTTTTAACGCCGATGCCGGCGTCGTTCTGGGCCAGCACCGTGCTGGGAATACGGATCAGGCGAATGCCACGGTGGAAGGTGGCGCAGGCGTAGCCCACCGCATCCAGGACCGCGCCGCCGCCCAGGGCCAGCACGTAGCAATGCCGGTCCAGGCCGTGTTGCAGCATGTCGGTGTAGAGCTGCTCCAGCACGCGTGAGGTTTTGCTCAGTTCACCCGCCGGCACGGCGATGGGGGCGGTTTGCAAATGCAGGTCTGCATGGGCGGCGAAATAGGCGTCGATTTGCGCCAGCAATTGTGGGGCGCTGTGCAGCAGTTGCGCATCGGCGAACACCATCACCGTCACCGGCGCCTCGTGCTGGGTGACGAGCGCGCGGTGCAGGCACGGGTTGAGCGGATCAAACACGTGATCGGTGAACATCACCGGGTAGTCGTAACTGACCTCGAACCGTCCGCGCAGCGGCTGCTGCCCATCGGGTTTGCGTTTGAGCAGGCTGTAACCGGCCATAAACGCCAGCGGCAACACCATGCTGGCGAGGAGGGTGACCAGCAGCGAGTTCTGCTCGATCAGCAACGTGCCGATGGCGGTGTAAGCCAGTGCCAGTCCGGCGTTGGCCAGGGTGGTGATCAGCAAGAATGCGCGCAGCGGGTAGCGTTGCATGCCGGCGGCCACCACCGAGGTTTCCGCCAGCACCGGCACGCCGCGCAGGCAAATCAGCGACAACGTGCCCAGCCGATACGCCAACTGCCCAGGCTGGCGCTGAGGCAAGCCAAGGCGGCCGGACAGCAAGCGCAAATAGCCGGCGCCAAGGGCATAGCCCAACCCGGCGCCCAGGCACAGCCCAATGAAAATCACCAGGTAACCGACAAGGCTGCCGAGCATGGCCACCGCCAGCAACGCCACCAGGCTTGACGGCACCGGCAACACCACATCGAGGGCGAGCAGGGCGAGCAACAGCAGTGCCAGGTTGAATGCCTGGACAGGCGTCGAAGGTTGGTACAGGTTGAGGTGAATCAGGAAGTCCTGGATCTGTTGTTCAAACAACAGGAAGCTGGCGATCACCAGCACAGCAAAGCCTATCAACGCCAGCCAAAAATGTTCGGCTGGCCCCTTTTTCGAGAACGCACGGTACCACCGGCTGCGCTTCATCAAAGCATCCCTTTTGAGAGTTAAGACTAAGTTCCGTGTCAGTGTTAAGCGCTGTTTTCAGAGCAATAGAGTTCCTCGCCCGTCGGGCAGGTTGTGTGCGTAATGGCTGATGGCTTTCACGGTATTCATGAACGTAGCCGGTTGTGGTTTTTTTGCAAGTTTGCGCCGCAAGGAGTTTAAAACCGGCAGGTTGGCGAGGTTTATACGGCGATATTTATCTAGGTTTTACAATTAGTTGTATGGCTTTTTTTAAAGCGTCAAGAACCCGTTGTTGCAGGCGTTGGCAAGTAACAAGTTCAATACAAGGTCTTAACGTTGGTTATTTGGATTATTGCCGCTGGCTATAAGTCGTTCGGCAATAAGTGCTTGTCGAGAATGGTTCCGCTTAAGTCGTCTGCATAAGTGTGTTACTTACCCATGAACCGAAAACCGCCGGACAACTTATCCTTTAGATAGCCCACTAACGTACTGACCGATTTCGGCACATGGGGCGAGTACGGTCGAATCAGGTAAATCTCATCGGCAAACGCGCCCTTAAGCGTCCAGCCCTTGAGCACCTGCACCAACTTGCCATTGGCCAGTGCGGCCTGCGCGCTGAAATCCGGGAGCAGGGCGATGCCCAGGTGGTTCACCGCCGAGTCGCGCAGCGCTTCACTGTTATTGGTCGAAAAACTCCCAGCGATCGGCACGGTCAGCCGTTCAACCTGTTTGCCGCCGCGTTCAAAGGTCCATGCCGGCTGGTCGGTGCCCCGCGGGTAGTACAGGCAGTTATGCGCGGTGAGGTCGCCAGGTTCGCGCGGTTCGCCGTGCTGTTGCAGGTACTCGCGCGTGGCGACCAGCACCGAGCCGGTGTCGCACAGCTTCCACGCCACATGGGTTTCCGGCACCTGGAAGCCGTGCCGTACCGCCAGGTCGTAGCCTTCGGCCGCCAGCGAGCTCAAGGCATCCGAGACGTCCAGCTGGATGCGCACCTGCGGGTAAAGCTGCAGGAACTCGGACAGGTGCGGCACCAGCTGCTGGCGGGCAAACGCCACCGGCGCGGTGAGGCGCACCAGGCCGCGAATTTCCCCGGCAGCGTCGCGCACCGACGAGAAACTACGGGCGATGTGCGCATAGGCGCTGCGCACTTCGCGGGTCAGTGACAGGCCCGCATCGGTCAGCCGAACGCTGCGCGTGGTGCGGGTGACCAGCCGGGTGCCGGTGGCTTTCTCCAGGTCTGAAATGCGCTGGCTGACGGCGGACTTGCTCACGCCCAGGCGCGCGGCGGCGGCGGTGTAGGTGCCTTGTTCCTCAAGCACCGACAGCCAATGAATGTGGGTCCACAGCCCTTCGATCTCAGCCTTTTCCATGATTCTATTGTTCGCCTGTGAAGACAATAAGTTCTGGATTCTGCTCTGGTTCGGAACAAACTGAAAGCCTATCGTGGGCTCCAACGTTACCGACCTGGGACCAATTGCCATGCGCACCATCGAGCATTACATCAACGACCAGCGCGTTTCCCGCGATGATCGCTATCAGGACGTCTACAACCCGGCCACCGGTGAGGTGACCGCTCGCGTGGCCTTGGTCAGCCGCCAGACCGTGGGCGAGGCCGTCGCCGCTGCCCAGGCCGCCTTCGCCGGTTGGGCCGACACCCCGCCGATCCGCCGTGCCCGCGTACTGTTCCAATACCTGCACCTGCTGCGTGAACGCAAGGACGACCTGGCGCGCATCATCGTCGCCGAACACGGCAAGGTGTTCACCGACGCCCAGGGCGAAGTCGACCGGGGCATCGACATCCTCGAGTTCGCGTGCGGCATTCCCAACCTGCTCAAGGGTGAACATTCCGACCAGGTGTCGCGTGGCATGGACAACTGGACGATGCGCCAGCCTTTGGGCGTGGTGGCCGGCGTGACGCCATTCAACTTCCCGGTGATGGTGCCGATGTGGATGTACCCGATCGCCATCGCGGCGGGCAACACCTTCATCCTCAAGCCCAGCCCGACCGACCCGAGCGCCTCGCTGTTCATGGCTGAGTTGCTGCGCGAAGCCGGCCTGCCCAACGGCGTGTTCAACGTGGTGCAGGGCGACAAGGAAGCGGTGGATGCCCTGCTCGAACACCCGGACGTCAAGGCCGTGAGCTTTGTCGGCTCCACGCCGATTGCGCAATACATCTACGAGACCGGCGCGCGCAACGGCAAGCGCGTGCAAGGCCTGGGCGGCGCGAAAAACCACATGGTGGTGATGCCCGATGCGGACATCGAAAAAACCGTCGACGCGTTGATGGGCGCCGCCTACGGCAGTGCCGGCGAGCGCTGCATGGCGATATCGGTGGCGGTGCTGGTGGGTGATGTGGGCGATAAAGTCATCGCTGCCTTGACCGAGCGCGCGAAGACATTGCGCATCACCGACGGCCGCGATTTGAAAGCCGAGATGGGCCCTATCGTGTCGCGTGCCGCACTGGAACGCATCAGCGGCTACATCGAACAAGGCGTGCAGGCCGGCGCGCAATTGCTGCTCGATGGCCGTGACTACGTGCCCACCGAACCGGGCCTGGAAAACGGCTTCTGGCTCGGCGCCACCTTGTTCGACCACGTGACGAAAGACATGAGCATCTACCGCGAAGAAATCTTCGGCCCGGTGCTGGCCTGCGTGCGCGTGAATGACTTCGGCGAGGCGATCAAGCTGGTCAACGACCACGAGTTCGGCAACGGCGTCAGCTGCTTTACCCGCGACGGCAACATTGCCCGCGAGTTTGCACGGCGTATCGAAGTGGGCATGGTCGGCATCAACGTGCCGATTCCGGTGCCGATGGCCTGGCACGGCTTTGGTGGCTGGAAGAAGAGCCTGTTCGGCGACATGCATGCCTACGGCACTGAAGGCGTGCGCTTTTATACCAAGCAGAAATCGATCATGCAGCGCTGGTCGGAGAGCATCGAGCAGGGCGCGGAGTTTGCGATGCCGGTGTCCAAATAGTTCGATAACACCGCAGATCAACTGAGGGAAATCTACTGTGGGAGCGGGCTTGCTCGCGAAGGCGGTGTGCCAGCCAGCTCATGTGTCACTGACCCAACGCATTCGCGAGCAAGCCCGCTCCCACAATTTGACCGAGTTCAACTGCCAGCCCCGTGGTGCTCTGCGTTTCTGTGGGAGCTGGCAAGCCAGCTCCCACACTTTTTTGACCGTGTTTATTCAGGCCGTGGTTTTTGTCGGGTTCAGGCACTCAATGGAGCGATCCACCGTCGTCCTGGCCATCTCCAGCAAATGCCACACCGCCAGAATCTTCGCCCGCTCGGGGTTTGGCAGCAGCTCGCTGCAATTGAGGGTGGTGGCCGACGCGCTGTCGAGCAGGCTCGCGGTGTAGAGCAGGGCGTCTTCGAAGCTCAAGTCTTCGATGGGAACACCCTGGGCAGGCAGGTAATGGTCGATGGCGCGGTTGAATGCGGCGCGGGCCTTGGCTGAACTGAGGGGTGGGTCGGGGACGACTTTATTCATGGTGTAACTCCTATTGAACAAGGAAGCTACCGCCAACGCTGCTAAACGAGGGTGGCAGCTGTACGCGGGTTAGCAGACCGGTCAATAGGAAAACCAGCGCACCCGAAGGTGCCCCACGCACAGCCACCATAAAAGCAGAAGTGAACCGTGTGCCTATTGAAGTCAGGCTGCTAAACCCGGTCGCTGAAATGCAGCGACGGACCGCAGACTAGCCACCGATTCCAACAGGCACAAGGCGGCGGGGATTGTCTAGGAAACGTCCTGCGATTAAAAGCGACGCGCCTTGCTGGCCTTTTCAAAACCAGAAAAAAAGCCATTTCCTACTCATTGGTGGTGCTCGTGGGTTGACCGCGTACTGAATGTCCACTACTGTATATAAACACAGTTTTTAAGCGCTGATCAGCCAAAACCGGCATTACCAGCCATGCCGAACACTGTGTGCAAGTTAACGGATTAACTTGAATGCACAGGCTCGCACTGTCGAGCCGCTTTTTATGAAAGAGAGGGAACTCATGTCGTATCCAGAAAGCAAGCTCATCGGCTTGACCGGTTTCGCCCTTGCGGCAAAAGTCACTGGTGGCTGGGCGGGCCAGGTGGTCAGTATCACCACGCTGGACCAACTCAAGGCCAATATTGGCGACACCACCCCGCGGGTGCTGGTGATCAACAGCAATATCTCGGCGTCGAGCCTGACCAAAGTAAACATGGGCGCCAACAAGACCCTGATCGGCTCCTTCCAGAACCGTACGCTGGAGAACATCCACCTGCGTGCCACGGCGCAGTCGCAGAATATTATTCTGCAGAACATTATCTTCAAGCATTCGGCAAGTATTAAGGCCAATGACGATATCCAGGTGTACCTGAACTACGGCAGCAAATACTGGATCGACCATTGCTCTTTTGTCGGCCACACCTGGTCCACCACGGACGGCAGTGAAGATAAACTGGTGTATATCGGCGAAAAGGCCGACTACGCCACCATCAGCAACTGCTTTTTTGGCAACCACAAGTACGGCTTGATCTTTGGCCACCCAGCCGATGATAACAACGCAGCATTCAATGGTTACCCGCGCCTTACGCTGTGCCATAACCGCTTCGATAATATGGAAGTACGCGCGCCCGGTTTGATGCGTTACGGTTATTTTCACGTGTATAACAACTACGTGAATAACTTTCACCTGGGTTTTACCCTGGCGCAGAACGCCAATATCCTTTCTGAAAGTAATTACTTCGGTGAGGGCAGCCAGAATAACGGCATGTTGGACGATAAAGGCACTGGTACTTTTACCGACACCAACAGTGTGCCCAGCATCACCAACCAGAAGTCGCCTAACGCCCAGTGGACAGCGCGTTCCAACTATAACTACACCTTGAGAACCGCAGCGCAGGCCAAGGATTTCACGCAAAAGAATGCTGGGGCTCAGGCGGTAGCGCTGGTGTTTGGTAGCTGAGTAGCTCACTGTCTATTGATCGGTCATTTATGAAGCGTGCCACTGTATTTATATCAAGGATATAAATACAGTGGTGGCACTTGTGACTTAAATAATTCTTAATGTTGTCATCAATAGGCTTCATGTTAAACCTTGTTTCGCACATATAGAGCCAACTACGGCTCGCTCTTTTCAGTCGCAATGCAGTTGCCGGCTGTCAGTGTTATTTAATCTTCGCTTGTCACTAAAGCGTCAGTAAAAGGACATCATCATGAAACCTGCGAATCACACACCCACTCGTTGGACTCGGGCCGATGCGCTAAAAGTTAATGAAAATGACCCGACGACTACACAGCCGTTAGTGAGTCCTGACTTCCCTGTCATGAGTGACACCGTGTTTATTTGGGACACCATGCCATTGCGTGAACTGGATGGCACGGTGGTATCGGTTAATGGTTGGTCGGTTATCTTCACGTTGACCGCAGACCGTCGCCCGCATGATCCACAATTCATCAATGCCGATGGCCGTTACGATATCAAGCGTGATTGGGAAGACCGCCACGGCCATGCGCGCATGTGCTACTGGTACTCGCGCACCGGCAAGGACTGGATCTTCGGTGGCCGCGTGATGGCCGAAGGCGTTTCGCCGACCACCCGTGAATGGGCAGGTACGCCGATCCTGCTCAACAACCACGGCGATATCGACCTGTATTACACGTGCGTAACGCCGGGGGCCACGATTGCCAAGGTCAGGGGCCGGGTCGTCACGTCGGACAGCGGCGTAACGCTTGAGGGCTTCACTGACGTCAAGTCGCTGTTCGAGGCTGATGGCACGTATTACCAGACCGAAGCGCAGAATGCGACGTGGAACTTTCGCGACCCCAGCCCGTTTATCGACCCCAACGACGGCAAGTTGTACATGGTGTTTGAAGGCAATGTCGCGGGCGAGCGCGGTACTCACGAAGTAGGCCCGGATGAACTCGGCCTGGTGCCGCCTGGCCATGAAGGCGTCGGCGGTGCGCGGTATCAGGTCGGTTGCATTGGCATTGCTGTCGCCAAGGACCTCAACGGTGACGAATGGGAAATCCTGCCGCCACTGGTGACGGCGGTGGGCGTGAACGATCAAACCGAACGCCCGCATTATGTGTTCCAGGACAACAAGTACTACCTGTTCACCATCAGCCACAAGTTCACCTACGCGGACGGTGTGACCGGGCCGGATGGCGTCTACGGGTTTGTTGGCGATCATCTGTTTGGTCCCTACACGCCGATGAATGGCTCGGGGCTGGTACTTGGCAACCCACCGTCGCAACCTTTCCAGACCTATTCCCACTGCGTGATGCCCAATGGCCTGGTGACGTCGTTTATCGACAGCGTGCCCACCTCCGGCGATGACTACCGTATCGGCGGCACCGAGGCGCCCACCGTGAGGATTGTACTGAAGGGGGACCGTTCGTTTGTGCAGGAGGCCTACGATTACGGTTACATCCCGGCAATGCGTGATGTTGTGCTGAGCTAGACCGGCCAAAAAGAAGCCACTCATTCGAGTGGCTTTTTTTATGGCTGTGATTCAGCGCCGCCCGGCCCGCGTACTCACATCCACCCACACCGCCAGCACCAGAATGCTGCCCTTTACGATCATCTGCCAGTAACTGTCCACATCCAGCATCGACATGCCGTTATCCAGGCTGGTAATCACCAGCGCGCCGAGCAACGCGCCATACACCGTGCCCGAGCCACCGCGCATCGAGGTGCCGCCGATAAAGCACGCGGCGATGGCATCCAGTTCGCCCATGTTGCCCGCCGACGGTGAACCCGCCGCGAGGCGCGCGGTGTTGACCAGGCCGGCGAGGGCGCACATCACGCCCATGATGCCGAAGATCCACAGTTTCACCGCCTGCACGTTGATGCCCGACAGGCGCGTGGCCTCCATGTTGCTGCCCACCGCATACACGCGGCGGCCGAACACGGTCTGGCTGGTGACGTAGCTGAATACGCCGAGCAGCACCAGCAACAACAGCACCGGCACCGGGATGCCATCGTAGCTGTTGAGGGTGGTGACGAACCCGGCGAGCACCGCGCCGATCACCGCCACGCGCAGCCCATCACGCATCAGGGAGTGCGCGGCCAGGCTGTGCAGGGCGCGGTTACGCCGTTGTTTCCAGGTGAGGAACAGGGTCAGAGCGAACAGCAAAACCCCAAGGCCGATACCCACGCTGTGCGGCAAATACCCTTGGCCCACATACACCAGCGACGGCGACACCGGCGCGATGGTGGTACCGCCGGTAATCCCCAGCAGAATCCCGCGAAACGCGAGCATGCCGCCCAGGCCGACGATAAACGACGGGATGCGCAGGTAGGCGGTCATGTAACCGTTGGCCAGCCCGAGCATCAGGCCGCAAAGTGCCACCAGGCTGAGGTTGGCCAGCAGCGGGATGTGATAGACCACATCCAGAATCGCCGCGAGCCCGCCCAGCAATCCGAGCAGTGAACCCACCGACAAATCGATCTCGCCGCTGATGATCACCAGCACCATGCCGCACGCCAGGATGCCAGTTATCGACATCTGCCGCAGCAAGTTGGAGAGGTTGCGTGGCGTCACGAAACCGCCCTCGGTCTGCCAGCTGAAAAACAGCCAGATAAACGCTACGGCAATTACCAGGGCGAGCATTTTGTAGCGGGTAAACAGCTGTTTGACGTGGTTCATCTACGCGGTCTTCCGATCATTATTGTTATGGCTGAGCGCGGCGGCGAGCACCTGTTCCTGGGTGAGGCCCTGGTTGATGAAATCACCGCGCAACTGGCCGTCGCCGATCACCAGCACGCGGTTGGAAACCCCCAGCACCTCGGCCAGCTCCGAGGAGACCATGATGATCGCCACGCCTTCGGCCGCCAGCGCACACATCAGTGTGTAGATCTCATACTTGGCGCCCACGTCCACCCCACGCGTAGGCTCGTCGAGGATCAGCACCTTGGGCTTGGTCATCAGCATTTTTGCCAGCACGGCCTTTTGCTGATTGCCCCCGGACAGGCTGGTGATCGGCAAAAACGGGCTGGCGGTCTTGAGGTGCATACGCGCGATTTGCTGGTCGATGCTGCCCAGTTCGGCCTCGGCGTCGATGCGGGTCAGGTGCGCATAGCTATCGAGCACCGCCAGGGTGATGTTCTGGCCCACACCCAGGTCGGGAATGATGCCTTGGCGCTTGCGGTCTTCGGGCACCATGCACAGCCCGGCGCGGATCGATTTGAGCGGTGTGCGCGTGTCGATCACCTGGCCATCGAGCCACACTTCGCAGCTGTAGCGGCCGGGGTACGCGCCGAACAGCGCCGACACCAGCTCCGTGCGCCCAGCCCCCACCAGCCCGGCAATGCCGAGGATTTCCCCGCGCCTGAGCACAAAGGAAATATCGTCGACGCGTTTGCGCTTTGGGTTGTCGACGTCATAGCAGGTCACGTTACGCGCTTCGAAAATCACCTCGCCGACCTCATGCGGCTCGGTGGGGTAGAGGTTGCTCATCTCGCGGCCTACCATCTGGGTGATGATCTGCGGGATATCCATGTCGGCCATGGCGGTGGTAGCGATGTGTTTGCCATCGCGGATCACCGCGATGGTGTCGCACACCGCTGCCACTTCATCGAGCTTGTGCGAGATATACACGCAGGCCACGCCCTTGGCTTTGAGGTCACGGATGATGTCCAGCAGTACGTCGATTTCCGAGCGGGTCAGGGCCGAAGAGGGCTCGTCGAGGATCAACAGGCGCGCCTGTTTGTTCAGGGCCTTGGCGATTTCCACCAGTTGCTGGTAGCCGCCGCCGTACTGTGAAACCGGCAGCGCCACGTTCATGTCCGGCACCTTGAGTTCACGCATCAGTGCCTGCGCACGATGAATCATCGCCGGGTAGTTCATGCGCCCGCCGGGCAGGGTCAGTTCGTGGCCCATAAAGATGTTTTCGGCCACCGACAGGTCCGGCACCAGCGTCAGTTCCTGGTGGATGATGACGATGCCCGCGGCCTCGGTTTCGCTGATCGACTGGGCCTTGAGTGGCTGCCCATCCCAGAGGATTTCACCGTCCCAGGTGCCATACGGGTAAACCGCCGACAGCACCTTCATCAAGGTGGATTTGCCCGCACCGTTTTCACCGCACAGGCCAACACATTCCCCCGGCCGTACCTTGATATCGATGCCGTTCAGCGCCTTGACACCGCCAAAGGTTTTGACGATGCCGTTCATTTGCAGCAAGTAGTCGGCCATGGCGGTCACTGCCCGGCAATCTGCTCTTGGGTATAAAACCCGTCTTTCTCCAGCAGATCGATATTGGCCTTGGTCAACGGCGTAGGCGTGAGCAGGATGGTGTCGACCTTCTTGCTGCCGTTGTCGTATTGCGAGCTGTAGGTGGGTTTCTCATTGCGCGCCAGTTGCACCGAGAGCTTCGCCGCTTCCGAGGCGATCAGTTTGAGCGGCTTGTACACGGTCATGGTCTGGGTGCCGTCGATCACGCGCTTGACGGCAGCGAGGTCGGCGTCCTGCCCGGAAATTGGCACTTTGCCCGCGAGTTTCTGCGCGGCCAGGGCCTGGATCGCACCGCCGGCGGTGGCGTCGTTGGAGGCGACGATGGCGTCGATCTTGTTGTCGTTTCGGGTCAGGGCGTTTTCGACGATGCTCAAGGCTTCGGTGGGGTTCCATTCCTTGACCCACTGCTGGCCGACAATCTTGATGTCGCCCTTGTCGATGGCCGGTTGCAGCACTTTCATCTGGCCTTCGCGCAGCACCTTGGCGTTGTTGTCGGTGGGCGCGCCGCCGAGCAGGAAGTAGTTGCCTTTGGGCGCCGCTTGCAGCACGCCGTTGGCTTGCATCTCGCCGACTTTTTCATTATCGAAGGAGATGTAGGCGTCGATATCGGCATTGAGGATCAGGCGGTCATAGGACACCACCTTGATACCGGCCTTCTTGGCTTCGGCGACGGCGTTGGTCAGCACGGTGGCGTTGAACGGCACGATAACGATCACATCGACGCCTCGGGAGATGAGGTTTTCGATCTGCGAGATTTGCTTCTGTTCATTGGCATCCGCCGACTGTACGAAGACCTTGGCGTCGAGTTTTTCGGCCGCGGCGACGAAGTAATCACGGTCACGGGACCAGCGTTCCAGGCGCAAATCGTCAATGGAGAAACCGATTTTTGGATGGGCGGAATCGGCCATCACCGGCAGGGCGAGCAGGGCCAGAGCAGTGGCGAGCAAGGTGCGTTTAAATGACTTCATGGTGATGCGTCCTTTTATTGTTGTTGGAAAGACACGGTGTGACGACTGTAGGCGAACAGTGTAGTTGTGGCGAGCGGGCTTGCCGCGAGTTGGGCGGCGCAGCAGTCCCATTCCAGGCGACCCGCTCTACCTGAAATACCGCGGTGTCAGGTTTCAGGGCCGCTTCGCGCCCCAACGCGGGGCAAGCCCGCTCGCCACAACAAGCCCGCTCGCCACAGGCAGACACCCTGTCAGGTATAGATAAACCGGTTGACCACGCCTTCAAGCATCTCCTGCCGGCCACTCACGGCCTGCGGGTTCAGCTCGTGTGCAAAGGCGTGCTCGGCCAGCGACTCCAGGCTGAACTCACCGGCCAATACCGCCCGGCCCAATGGCTGGTTCCAGCCGGCATAACGCTGGTCCTTGAACTGCTGCAGCCGGTCGTTCTGCACCATTGCCGCTGCGCGCTCCAGCGCCAGGGCCAGCACATCCATGGCGGCGACGTGGCCGTGGAACAGGTCGACATCGTCCAGGCTCTGGCGGCGGACTTTGGAATCGAAGTTGTAGCCGCCGTTCTTGAACCCGCCGGCCTTGAGGATTTCGTAGGTGGCCAGGGTCATCTCCTCGACGCTATTGGGGAACTGGTCGGTGTCCCAGCCGTTCTGCGGGTCGCCGCGGTTGGCGTCGATACTGCCGAAAATCCCGAGGGACACGGCGGTGGCGATCTCATGATGGAAACTATGACCGGCGAGGGTCGCGTGGTTGGCCTCGATATTCACTTTGATCTCGTGTTCCAGGCCGTACTCATGCAGGAAACCGAACACCGTGGCGCTGTCGTAATCGTATTGGTGTTTGGTCGGCTCCTGGGGCTTGGGCTCAATCAACAGGTCGCCCGTAAAGCCGATCTTGTGCTTGTGCTCCACCACCATGCGCATAAAGCGTCCGAGCTGTTCGCGCTCGCGTTTGAGGTCAGTATTGAGCAGGGTTTCGTAGCCTTCGCGGCCGCCCCACAGCACATAGTTGGCACCCTTGAGCCGCAGCGTGGCGTTCATTGCGCTGAACACCTGCGCGGCGGCGTAGGCGAACACCTCCGGGTCCGGGTTGCTGGCAGCGCCGGCGGCAAAGCGCGGGTTGCTGAAGCAGTTGGCGGTGCCCCACAGCAATTTGATGCCGGTCTGTTCCTGGTGGCGCTCCAGGTGGTCGACCATTTGCGCAAAATGGTTGCGGTACGCCTTGATCGAGGTGCCTTCGGGTGCGACGTCGGTGTCGTGAAAGCTGTAGTAGTCGATGCCCAGTTTGGAGAAAAACTCGAACGCCGCTTCCGACTTGCCGATGGCCAGTTCCATCGGGTCGCCGGTGCGCTGCCAGGGGCGCTTGAAGGTGCCTACACCAAACATATCCGCCCCCGGCCACACGAAGGTGTGCCAATAACAGGCTGCCATGCGCAGGTGCTCGCGCATGGGTTTGCCGAGGATGATTTTGTTGGCGTCATAGTGGCGAAAGGCGAGGGCAGAGTCGCTGCTGGGGCCTTCGAAGCGAACCTTCTCGACACCGGGGAAGTACGGCATGGCGATTTCCTTATTGTTCTTGGCGGTGACTCGATACTAGCAACGGCATCGGGACTGCCGATTATGAAAATCACCAAGCCATGGTGCGATTTTGACTAGAGAGGTCTAGGCTGTGGCGACCGGCTTTAAGGATAAAAACAATGAAAACCCTACCGCCTGTTCACCGCATTGCCTTGCTGTTCAATGGCAGCAAGATCTACGACCGGGGCATCATCACCGGCATCGGCAATTACCTGAGCAGCACGCGCGTGTCCTGGGACCTGTTTCTTGAAGAAGACTTTCTGTGTCGCCTCAAGGGCATCGAACGCTGGCAGGGCGACGGCATCATCGCCGACTTTGATGACCCGCTGATCGGCGAGGCGCTGGCCGACATCAAGCTGCCGGTGGTGGCGGTGGGCGGCTCCTATCAGGATGCGCGTGCCTACCCGAAGGGCATTCCCTATGTCGCCACCGACAACCGTGCGTTGATGAAGCTGGCGTATGAGCATTTGATCGAGGCAGGCCTGCGCCGTTTTGCCTGTTTCAGCCTGCCGGAAGCCCAGGCCAATCGCTGGGCCCAGGAGCGTGAGAAAGCCTTCCGCCGTCTGTTGCAACGCGATGGCCTGCACGTGGAGGTCTATCGCGGCCTGGGCACCAGCGCACCGTTGTGGGACAGCGCCGTGGAACAGCAGATTGCCTGGCTGCACAGTTTGCCCAAGCCCATCGGCATCATTGCCGTCACCGACGCCCGCGCACGGCAACTGCTGCAAGCCTGCCTCACTGCCGGCATTGCCGTGCCCGAAGAAGTCGCATTGATCGGCATCGACAATGACCCGCTGACTCGCACGCTGACGCGCGTGCCGTTGAGTTCAGTCATCCAGGGCACCGAGACCATGGGCCGCACGGCCGCGGCGCTGCTGCACCAGATGCTGCACGGCAAACCCTGCGCGGGCACACAGATTCTGGTGCCGCCGGATGCGATCAATGTGCAGGCGTCCAGCTTGCATCAACCGTTGGGTAACCCGTACGTGATGCAGGCGCTGTTGTTTATCCGCCAGTACGCTTGCCAGGGCATCAAGACCGCCCAAGTGGCGGCCTATGTTGGCGTTTCGCGCTCCTCCCTCGAATCACACTTTCGCAAGGCGCGCGGCTGCAGCGTGCACGATGAGATCCTGCGCTTCAAACTCGCAGCCGCCGCCAAGGGCCTGGAAAACCAAACCCTGGCGATTGCCGACATCGCCGCGCGCTGCGGCTTCAAATCGGCGCAGTACCTGCACACCGTGTTTCGGCGGGAGTTTGGGTGTACGCCGCGTGAGTACCAGCATACAGCGGCTTCATAATGTCGGCAGACGCGGGGAAAAGGATAAGGACATGCGGTATTACTTACTCAGGCCGGATCACTCAGTGCCGCACAAATGGGTGCTTGGAGACATACGGCACGTTAATAACTGGCACTTCAGTAATCCGCCGCCCAATTACATGGAGCCTGGCACTTACACCCTCGACGTCAGGTTCGAAGGGGTTGAGGTTGATTACGCGCTGGCGGGTTATGGCAGTGTTCCGGTATTGAGCAGAAGAGCACGTGATGCATTAGTGGGCTTGCCGGAGGTGGATAAGCCTTATCACCATCTCGTACTTGAGCCGGTGCACATCGCGAACACGCACGTTGAACAGGACTATTTCGTGATGATCATCGAGACGCAGGTTGAGTGCGTTGATCAACAACGCTCGGAATATCAGCGGTATGCCGTGGATGATCCGGTACGGCCGGACCGGGCGGGGGATTATCGCGGCTTTACCAGGCTCGTTATTGATCCGGTAAACGTGGGTGGCCGAGATATTTTCAGGCTTAAGCACTATCTGGGTGCAATCATCGTCAGCGAAGAGGTAAAGCGTCGCTTCGAGAGCGCAGGGGTAGTCGGGATGGCGTTTGATTCGGTAAATGGTGACGTAACGACTGTGACCTGACAGGCGCGAGACGCAGCTGGCGCTCGCGCCTCGGCCTTTATCCGGTCAGAAAATGGCCTTCACCTGTAAACCCACTACCAGCGCGTTGTCGATGTTCTCACCGGAAAACGCCCCCGGCTCGATGATGTATTGCACATCCGGGCGCAACGTCAGCCACGGCGTGGCCTGGTAGCCGTAACTGAGTTCGATCAGTTGCTCGGCGTTGTTCAGGTTGGGGTAGTCGGTGCCCGCGTTGAACGCCGCCAATTCCTGCACATCCCGACTGCGCGGGTTCGGCACCGCACGGCCATAACCCAGGGCGACGGTGTCGCGCGGGCGGCCTTCGAACGGTTTGTACAGCACCACGCCCGCGCCATACCACTTGCTGAACGGCGAGGCGGCCTCGCTGGCGGCCGAGTATTGGCCGAAGGCGTGCAGCACGCGACCGGCTGATGTGCTGGACGCCCACACGGCCTGGTCGATCAGCAGGTAGTGACCGCCGCGCCCGCTGACTTCTTTGTTGCTGCCGATGCGTTTGACGTCGGAGCTGTCGTAGTAGTAACCCAGCTTGTATTCACCCGGCAGCGTGCCCGCGTGTTTGTAGACCAGCTCGATCGGTACCACCGTGCCGGTGGTGCGTTTAGGGTCCAGGCGCCAGGCGCGGCTGGAATTGCCGTTACTGTCCGGGTCGACATTGAACGCTGCCACGCGCAGTTGCCAGGATGGCGAGAAATCGTATTTCACCCGCGCGCCGAGGCGCGCATTCGGGTAGTTGGTCCAGCCGCTGCCGCCGGACATGTTCAGCGGGTGCCCACAGAAACCGGCGTTCATGAAGTTGCACAGGATGCCGCTGTCGAGGCCGCCGAGGTCATTGCCCATGGCCATGTAGCCCAGCTTGATGTTCAGCGCGGGGGTGAACAGCGTGCGTTCGTAGCTCAACTCGGTGAGGCGCGTGTAGAGGCCGCCGTAGTTTTCCTGGATCGGCAGGCGGTTGCCCACCAGGTCTTCGGAGGCGCTGTTGCCGCGCCGGTCGTTGATGGTCAGCTGGATGCGGTCGCCGTTGTTGAAACCGTAGAGCTTGCCCAGGTCGAACTGCACGCCAAGCTTGATGTTTTGCGAGTAGCGCGCCGAACGGTGTTGGCCGCCGTCGGCGTTGTAGGCGGTTTCGCCACTGTAGTCGCCGGTGAAGCGGATGCCTTGCTCGTCGAGTTCACGGCGCAGGCCGCCCCAGTCGCCGGTCAGGGTGGTGTCGTCGGCTTGAACGGGCAGGGCGGCAGCAAAGGCCAGGCCCAGCACCAGGCGGCCAAGGGGCAGATGAGAAGTGGGGGTCATGCGTGGTTTTCCAGACAAAAAGCGCGGTGCCGGAGGGCGACACCGCGCGAACACGGGGTTATGGCAGGGCGTAGGCGATCACGTAGTCGCCACGGTCAGTGGACTGCCGCGCGCCGCCGGCGGTGATGACGATGTATTGCTTGCCGGTTTTCGGCGACACATAGGTCATCGGGCCGCCTTGGCTGCCCACCGGCAGGCGGGCTTTCCAGACTTCATCACCGTTGCCGCTGTTGAAGGCGCGCAGGTAGAAGTCCTGGGTGCCGGCGATAAAGATCAGGCCGCCCTGGGTGGACAGCGTGCCGCCGAGGGTCGGCAGGCCAATCTTGATCGGCAGGTGCATGCGGATGCCCAGCGGGCCGGTGTCTTCAACCGTGCCCACCGGCACTTGCCAGGCGATCTGCTGGGTCTTCATGTCGATGGCGGTCAGGGTACCGAACGGCGGCGCCTGGCACGGGATGCCGGCCACCGAGAGGAAGCGGTTTTTGTTCACCGCATACGGCGTGCCCTTGAGCGGTACGGCGCCCATGCCGGTGTTCAGCGCTTCGCCACCGGACGAGGCCTTGGCCTTGTTCTGCGACGGGATCATCTGGATCCACAGGCCCAGGCGCATGTCGTTGACGAAGATAAAGCCATGCACCGGGTCGGTGGAAATGCTGCCCCAGTTCATGCCGCCCAGCGAGCCTGGGAAACTCAGCGATTTATCGGTGCCCGGCGCGGTGTACAGGCCTTCGTAGCGCATGCCCTTGAAGTCGATACGGCACAACAACTGGTCGTAGGGCGTGGCGCCCCACATGTCCGATTCGTTCAGGGTTTGCGCGCCGATCTGCGGCATGCCCACCGATTTAGGCTGGGTCAACGAGTACGGCTCGTTGGGAATGTTCGCGGCCTTGACCGGCACTTCCTTGACGTCTGTCAGCGGCTTGCCGGTGGCGCGGTCGAGCACGTAGATCTGCCCGGCCTTGGTGCCGATCACTACAGCCGGTACTGCCTTGTCGCTGCCCGGTGGGGTGAAGTCGATCAGGCTCGGCTGCATCGGCAGGTCGAAGTCCCACAGGTCGTTGTGGACGGTCTGGTACACCCACTTTTCTGCGCCGGTGGAGGCGTCCAGCGCCAGCACCGAGGCACCGTATTTGTGATTCAGTTGGGTACGTTCAACGCCATAGATGTCGGTGGACGAGCTGCCCATCGGCAGGAAGACGGTGTTCATCAGCGGGTCGTACGACATCGGCGCCCAGCTGTTCGGCGTGCTGCGCACGTAGGTGCTGCCGGCGGCTGGCGCTTGTTTGTCTTCGGGGTTGCCCGGGTCGAAGGCCCAGCGCATTTGGCCGGTGATCACGTCGAAACCACGGATCACGCCGCCGGGCATGTCGGTTTGTACGTTGTCGGCGACGCGGCCACCGACGACGACGGTGGTGCCGGCCATCAACGGTGCCGACGACAATTGGTAGTAGCTGTCCGGCACATCGCCCAGGCCGGCTTTGAGGTCCACTTGGCCGTGGGTGCCGAAGTCTTCGCAGAATTTGCCGGTGTCGGCATCCACCGCGATCAGGCGTGCATCAATGGTGTTGGTCAGCAGGCGACGCTGGCACTGGGCACCGGCCGGCACGCTGGCAGCCATGATCGGCGAGCTGTTGGGTTGGGTCGGCTGGGCAATGGGCGCGGTGGCGTCGAAATACGCCATGCCACGGCAACGCTGCCACACCGCCGATTTGGCGTTGACTTCGTTCTTCCACAGCTCTTTGCCGGTGTCGGCGTCCAGTGCGATCAGGTTGTTGTGCGGCGTGCAGATGAACACCTTGTTGCCGATCTGCAGGGGCGTCAGTTGGTCTTCGGCACCGTTGCCGTCGCTGATGGCGACGTCGCCGGTGTGGTAGGTCCACGCCACTTTGAGCTTGTTGACGGTGTCGCGGTTGATCTGGTCCAGCGCGGCAAAACGGCTGCCGCCTTCGGTGTTGCCGTAGTGCGCCCAGTCTTTCTGCGCGTCGGCGGCAGCCACCGGCGTGATGCCCGGGCCTTTACCGGTTGGCGCCACGCTTGGGTGCGCCACGAACATGTTGCCTGCAGCGACGGCCACGCCCACTGCCAATACGGCAGCAATGCCATACGCGCCGCGAGCCGGCTTGCCGACCAGCAGCGGATACACCAACGCCACCACCACGCCGATCACCGCAAACATGAACAGCCGCGAGAACAGCGGCCAGTACACCAGCCCTACATCCGCCACCGCCCAGACCGCCGTGCCCACCAGAAAGGCGGCGAACAACCACGCGCCAGCCGGGTTGCGTCGCGCGATCAACAGGCCGGAAACGGCCATGGCCACGCCACCGATCAGGAAGTACCAGGAACCGCCCAGGCTGACCAGTTTGGCGCCGCCAACGGCCAGGGCCACGCCGAGCAGGGCAATGATGATGCCCAGGCCCAGCAGGAGATATCGTGAGGCGCCAGCGGCGCGGGATGCTCGTTTCATGTCGACAGGACTCGAAGGTGAGTGACTAAAGGTCGAATGTTAGCAAGATAAGTAACTGGTTAGTACATTCTACTGGGTAATAGTCTGTTACAGGCTTTGGGATGATGGTGTTGCAAACCGCCTTGAAGTGGCAAGCAGGCTTTTGTGTGGTGAGCAGGCTTTGTGTGGCGAGCAGGCTTGCCCTGCGTTGGGCTGCGAAGCGGCCCCATTAAAAACACCGCGGTCCGCCAGCCAGAACGCGGTGTTTGTTTTCAGGACTGCTTCGCAGCCCAACGCAGGGCAAGCCTGCTCGCCACTCTTCATTCCAGGGTGGCAAGAAACTCGGCTACACACGCCATGCACGCTTCACGCTCTTCAACATGCGGCATGTGGCTGGACTGCTCGAAAATCTGCCAGCGCACGTCGCTGATGCCGTCGGCAAACGGTTGCACCGTGGCCGGTGTGGCTTCGTCGAAGCGCCCGGAGATCAGCAGCGTGGGCACCTGGATGCGCGCCAGGCGATCAATGATCGTCCAGTTGCGCATGCTGCCGATCACATGGAACTCAGTGGGACCATTCATCGCGTGGTAGACGGTGGGGTCTTCTTCGATGGCGGCATTGGTGCGCTCAACTTCGGCCGGCACCGGTTGGGTACGGCACACATGGCGCGCGTAAAACACTTCCGCTGCGGCGAGGTATTCAGCGGTGTCGGTGGTGCCGGCGGCTTCATGGCGCAGCAACGTGGCCTGCACCTCGGGCGGCAGCGCCTGGCGCAGCTCATTCGCCGCTTCGCACCACAAGTCCATCGAAGCTGGCGAGTTGGCAATAATCAACGCTTTCAAGCCGGCAGGCTGGCGCACCGCGTGCTCGGCGCCGAGCATGCCGCCCCAGGACTGGCCCAGCAGCGCGTAGTCGCTGATCTCAAGGTGCTCGACCAGGTTGTCCAGCTCTGCCAGGAACAGTGCCACGCTCCAGAAATCGACAGAGGCGCCGGGTAAGTGGGTCGAGCGGCCATTGCCGACCTGATCGTAATGCACCACCGCGCGGCCCGTGGCGGCCAGGTCTTTGAAACTGTCGACGTAATCATGGGTGCAGCCCGGGCCACCGTGGGCAACGATCAAGGGCAGGCGCCCTGAATTCAAGTCGCCGGTGACCCGGAACCACGTCCGATAGCCACGGAAATCGGCATAACCTTCGCGAACCTGCATGTTCTGTACCTCATTGGGATCGATGCGGTACAGGCTAGCCAAAACGGCGCGTCAGGTGCACTGGTAAAAGTGATAGGTTCTCAAACTTCCACCAGCCGGTAATGCAAACCACGCGCCACGGCTTCGACGCGATTGCGCGCACCCAACTTGCGCGCGGCGGCGACCAGGTGCAGGTTGACCGTCGCCTCGGAGCGGTTGAGGGCGGCCGCAATGCACTTGGCCGACAGCCCCTTGGCCGAATGCTGCAGGCACTCGCGCTCGCGCCGGGTGAGGTGAACATGGGTGCAACAGCGCTGCGCCGGTGCCAGCAGTTCGCTGGCCCGGGCCTGGAAGGTGTGCGCCAATCCCAGCATGTCCCCAAGACTTTGCCGAGCCTGCTGCTCGGCCTGCGCCGGGGTGCCGTCGATGATCGCGGTGAGCGTGGCAAAGCCGCCATCCGGCAAGTGCAGCGGCACCGTCAGGCCGGTGCTCAGGCCGTAGTCCCGGACATAGTGGGCCACCGGGCGATGGGCGTCGGTCAGGGCGACGTTCCACGGGGTGTCGCTGCCGAACGACCACACAAACGGCGTGGTTCTGCGCGCTGCGCATTGCTGCACCGGGTCGATCTGGTAATAGCCGCCTGTGCACCACAGGTCGTGCATGTCCAGCGGTGCATTCAGCGCCTTGAACACCGACGGGGTGATCAGCGCGCCTTCATGGCTGACCGGCACTGGCGCAAAGTCGTAGATCAGCGTGTTGAACCCCAACCGGTTGGTCGCCGCCTGCACATGCGCCAGGCACGCATCCAGGCTGGTCAGGTGGGCGAGTTGCTCGCTGAATGTCATCAGGTCGGTGTGCATGACGCCTCCGGGCGGTGGGATGCGCGGTTTCTCCAGCAAACGCCATACCAACGGTTGTCATGCGGGCCTTGGCGCATCGCGCCCCGAACCGGCGATGGCAGATGAAATGCGCCTGACGAGCACCACCTGCCTTCGTGAGCCTGTTGATGCGCTCAGCCGATGCGCTCGCCACCCAACGCATCGCGCTGCATCGACTGCAGGTTTTTCTCGATGGTTTCGCAGATGCTTTCCATCTGGATCTGGTGCTCGCTGGAGTGAAACGGGCTTTGCAGGTCGGTGCCGATACGCTCGATCGCCAGCAGCATAAAGCCCACCACCGTCGAGGCCAGCGGGGTGAACCAGCCCAGGGACTCCACCAGCCCGACCGGCACGATCAGGCAGAAAAGAGAAATGAACAGCCGTGGGAAATACACGTAAGGGTAGGGCAGCGGCGTATTGGCGATGCGCTCCATGCCACCTTGGGCGTTGGACAAGTCCACCAGGGTTGACTCCACTCGCGACAGGCGGATGCTGTCCAGGTGGCCGGCCTTGTACTCCCTGGCCAGCAATGCCGCCGAGCCGGTAAGGATGTCATTGGCGAAGTTATTGGTCGCACCGTTGCGCGCGAACTCCTCGGCCGGGATGAACGCACGCACCTCGTCGGGGCACGGCTTGCCCCTGAGGTGCGCCGCCAGGCAATTCACATAGGCCACATGACGGCGCAGCAGCGTGGCTTTGGCCGGGTTCACTTCGCCGTCCGGGTCGTCCAGCAGCGTCAGCACCTGTCGGGCAAAACTGCGTGAGTTATTGACCATCGCGCCCCATAGCGTGCGGGCTTCCCACCAACGGTTGTAAGCGCTGCTGTTGCGAAAACTGATCAGCACCACCAGCGCCGAACCCAGCAAGGTCAACGGCATCAGCGGCAAATTGATCTTGGTGGTGAGAAACAGCATGAAATCCACCGTCACGGCGACATCCCACAACAACAGCCAGAACAGGGCCCAGCCCACATAGCCCATGGTCTTGATGATCAGGCGGTATTTTTTGATGATGGCGGCTTTCAAACGAGGTCCTCGCGGCGAGCGGTAAGCAACAATGCCTTAGCTCGGACGCTGGTTTGGGGGGAAGGTTCGCTGTTGACCTGAATCGTTTAAGGCGAGTGCGATCAATGTTCATAACCCTTTAGGAGGCTCTATGAAAATTGGCGTGATTTCCGATACCCACGGCTTGCTGCGGCCTGAGGCGATCGCGGCGCTGCAAGGCTGCGAGCAGATTATCCATGTGGGCGATATCGGCGGGCCGGACATCCTTGAACACTTGGCGCGGATCGCGCCGGTGCATGTGGTGCGCGGCAACAATGATCAGGACGCGGCCTGGGCGCAGCAGGTGCCTGACCATCTGAGCATTGATCTTGACGGCTGGAAAACCCTGGTCGTGCATGACATTGCCGACGTGCCCGCGTTACTCGACCCGCACACACGGCTGGTGATCACCGGTCACTCGCACAAACCCTTGATCGTGTGGCGCGGCGCAACGTTGTACGTCAACCCCGGCAGCGCTGGCAGGCGCCGGTTCAAACTGCCGGTGACACTTGCGGTGCTTGAGATCGTTGAGGCGTCGATTGAGTCGCGGCTGATTTCGCTGGTGGACGCTGTTCAGTAGCCGATTGGCTCAATCAGGTGACGCCCGTCGTGCATTTACAACGGGGTCAGCACGTTCATCACCGTGTCCAGCGCCACGCGCGTGTCGTCCAGTTGCACCAGCGAAGCGTGGCGGGCGCCGAGGGCGTCGCGGTTCTGGATCGCCGTGAGAATGGCCTTGTGACGCGGCAGGCTCAGGCCCTGGATGTCCGGGCGGCGATTGGTGATGTTGATCGACTCGCGCAACGGCAGCGAGAGCATGTTGCACATATAGGCAAGCAGGTCATTGCGGGTGGCGTCGGCAATCGCGCGGTGAAAGTCCAGGTCGGCCTGCAGCAGGTCGTCGTGGGTCTTGGCGGTTTCCATGCCCAGATAGGCTTTTTCGATGGTGGCAATGTCTTCGTCGGTGGCGGTGGTCGCGGCCATGGCGGCGATTTCCGGTTCGAGGATGCGCCGCACGCCGGCCAGGGTGTTGAAAAACTCACTGTGAGGCGTGGTCTGCATCAGCCAGGACAACACGTCAGGGTCGAGCAAGTGCCATTTCAGGCGTGGCCGCACCACCGCGCCCACCCGGGGTTTGGAATACACCAGGCCCTTGGCGCTGAGCACGCGCGTCGCCTCGCGCAACACCGACCGGCTGACCTTGTACTCCTCGCACAGCGTGGCCTCCATGGGCAGGCGTTCTTCGGGTTTGAAGCGACCGGAAACGATGTGCATGCCCAAGTCCTGAACGATCTGGGCATGCATGCTCTTGCGCGGCTTGGACGGCTGGTGATCCATAACGAACGGGAGGCCCTGGCTAAATAGGCGGCATCATAGCATCCCAATTAGTGGGAATGACGGGGGACTTCAGCCCCACGGCAACCCACCAGAAAGTCAAAGTCGCAGCCTTGATCGGCCTGCAGCACATGGTCGATGTACAGCTGACGGTAGCCGCCGACGATCAGCTTCTGCGGTGGCGGCAGCTCGGCCATGCGTGCCGCCAGCTCTGCGTCGGGGATGTCCAGGTGCAGGCGGCCATTGGCGCAGTCCAGTTCGATCCAGTCGCCTTCCTGCACCGTGGCCAGCGGCCCGCCGGCGGCGGCTTCGGGCGCCACGTGCAACACCACCGTGCCGTAAGCGGTGCCGCTCATGCGCGCATCGGAAATGCGCACCATGTCGGTCACACCCTGGGCCAGCAGCTTGGCCGGCAAGCCCATGTTGCCGACTTCGGCCATGCCCGGGTAACCCTTGGGGCCGCAATTTTTCATGACCAGGATCGAATTGGCATCCACGTCCAGTTCAGGGTCATTGATGCGCGCCTTGTACATGTCGAAGTTCTCGAACACCACCGCGCGGCCGCGATGCTGCATCAACTCGGGGCTGGCGGCCGATGGTTTGAGCACGGCGCCCAACGGCGCGAGGTTGCCGCGCAGCACGCAGATGCCGCCGTCGGCGCGGATCGGGTTGTCGAGGGTACGGATCACTTCGTCCTGGCCGTAGATCGGCGAGTCCTTGGTGTTCTCGCCCAGGGACTTGCCGTTGACGGTCAGCGCATGCGGATGCGGGATCAGGTTGGCTTCGCCCAATCGGCGCAACACGGCGGGCAGGCCACCGGCATAGTAAAACTCCTCCATCAGGAAACGCCCCGACGGCTGCAGGTCGACAATGGTCGGCACGCCGCGGCCCATGCGCGTCCAGTCATCCAGGTCGAGTTCGACGCCGATGCGCCCCGCGATGGCCTTCAGGTGGATCACCGCGTTGGTCGAACCGCCGATGGCCGCGTTCACGCGGATCGCGTTTTCAAACGCTTCCTTGGTGAGGATCTTCGACAGCTTCAAGTCTTCGCGCACCATCTCTACCGCACGCATGCCGGACATATGCGCCAGCACATACCGGCGCGCATCCACCGCCGGGATCGCCGCGTTGTGGGGCAGGGAAGTGCCCAGTGCCTCGGCCATGCAGGCCATGGTGGAGGCCGTGCCCATGGTGTTGCAGGTGCCGGCCGAGCGGGACATGCCGCCTTCGGCCGCGAGGAAATCGTCCAGGGTGATGGTGCCGGCCTTGACCTGTTCGCTGAGCTGCCACACCACCGTGCCCGAGCCGATGTCCTGGCCTTTGTGTTTGCCATTGAGCATCGGCCCGCCGGTGACGACGATGGCCGGCACGTCGCAACTGGCCGCGCCCATCAGCAGCGCAGGGGTGGTTTTGTCGCAGCCGGTGAGCAGCACCACGCCGTCGATGGGGTTGCCGCGAATCGCTTCTTCCACGTCCATGCTCGCCAGGTTGCGCGTGAGCATGGCGGTGGGGCGCAGGTTGGATTCGCCATTGGAGAACACCGGGAATTCCACCGGGAAGCCACCGGCTTCGATCACACCACGTTTGACATGCTCGGCGATCTGGCGGAAGTGCGCGTTGCACGGCGTCAGCTCCGACCAGGTGTTGCAGATACCGATGATCGGTTTGCCATGGAACTGATGGTCGGCAATGCCCTGGTTCTTCATCCAGCTGCGGTACATGAAGCCGTTCTTGTCGGCGGTGCCAAACCACTGGGCGGAGCGGAGGGTGGGCTTTTTATGAGGCATGGTGGTCTCTCTTATTGTATGACTATATGTTCTATATACGGCTAAACATAAGCGCAAAATCGAGGCTTTGGAAGAGTTGTTTTGTAAATAGTCATACTATATAGTCGGCTTCAAATGAGGTATCGCCCTGCCTGAATTTGGCCTGCGGTAACCCCGAGCTTCTATAAAAACAACAATCGGAGATCGACCCATGAGCCAGGAACTGCGGCTTATTCGGCGCATCACGCTGAAACTGATTCCCTTCCTGATCCTGCTCTACCTGATCGCCTACGTGGACCGCTCGGCGGTGGGTTTTGCCAAGCTGCACATGGGCGCCGATGTCGGCATTGGCGACGCCGCCTATGGTTTGGGCGCGGGGCTGTTCTTCATTGGCTACTTCCTGTTCGAGATTCCCAGCAACCTGATGCTCGACCGCTTCGGCGCGCGGCGCTGGTTTGCGCGCATCATGCTGACCTGGGGCGCGATCACTATCGGCATGGCCTTCGTGCAGGGGCCGCACAGTTTCTACGTGATGCGCTTTCTGCTCGGCGCGGCGGAGGCGGGGTTCTTTCCGGGCGTGCTGTACTACATCACCCAGTGGTTCCCGGTGCGCCATCGCGGCAAGATCCTCGGGCTGTTCATCCTTTCCCAACCCATTGCGATGATGATCACCGGCCCCGTGTCCGGCGGCTTGCTGGGCATGGACGGCATCCTCGGCCTGCATGGCTGGCAGTGGTTGTTCATCGTCATCGGCACGCCGGCGCTGTTGCTGACCTGGCCGGTGCTGCGCTGGCTGCCGGACGGCCCCCAGCAGGTCAAGTGGATGAGCGAGGACGAGAAATCCTGGCTCACCGGCGAGCTGAATAAAGACCTGCAAGCCTACGGCCAGACCCGCCACGGCAACCCGCTGCATGCGCTGAAAGACAAACGAGTACTGCTGCTGGCGCTGTTCTACCTGCCCGTGACCTTGAGCATTTATGGGCTCGGCCTGTGGCTGCCGACGCTGATCAAGCAGTTCGGCGGCAGTGACCTGGTCACTGGTTTCGTCTCGGCGGTGCCGTATATCTTCGGCATTCTCGGCCTGCTGATCATTCCGCGCAGCTCCGACCGTTTGAATGACCGCTACGGCCATCTCGCGGTGCTGTATGTGCTGGGCGCCATCGGGCTGTTCTTGAGTGCCTGGCTGAGCTTGCCGGTGCTGCAAATGGCCGCGCTGTGCCTGGCGGCGTTCGCGCTGTTCTCCTGCACGGCGGTGTTCTGGACCCTGCCGGGGCGCTTTTTCGCCGGCGCCAGTGCGGCGGCGGGCATTGCGTTGATCAACTCGGTAGGCAACCTCGGCGGCTATATCGGTCCCTTTGTGATCGGCGCGCTCAAGGAGTACACCGGTAACCTGGCCTCGGGCTTGTACTTCCTGTCGGGTGTGATGGTGTTCGGGTTACTGCTGACCGGCGTGGTGTACCGCGTACTGGAACGCAAGCACGTGCTGCCCACCGAACAATTTGCCGCTAGCGCCCGGGGTGCCACGCGGACTTAATCAAGGAGACATTTCATGCGTTTAGTTCAGTTTGAGTTACGCAACGGTGAGCGCCGTGTCGGCGTAGTAGAAGGCACCAAGCTGCGCGAAGTGCAGACGGCCCGCAGCGTGCGTGAACTGGCGTTGGCGGCCATCGAGGCGGGCGTCAAGTTGGCGCAGCAGGTCGACAAGTTGGGCCTGGGCGACAGCTACGACTACCGCGCATTGCTGACTGACCTGAAAATCCTGCCGCCGCTCGATCACCCGGACCCGGCCCACATGTTGATCAGCGGCACCGGCCTGACCCACCTGGGCAGCGCCTCGGCGCGGGACAAGATGCACCAGCAGGCCGGTGACGACAGTGCGATGACTGACACCCTGCGCATCTTCAAATGGGGCGTGGAGGGCGGCAAGCCCGCGTCTGGCCAAGCGGGTGTGCAACCGGAGTGGTTCTACAAAGGCGACGGCAGCATCGTGGTACGCCCGGGCCAGGCTTTCCCGGTGCCGCCGTTTGCCGAAGACGCCGGTGAAGAGCCGGAAATCGGCGGCCTCTACGTGATTGGCCACGACGGCAAACCCTATCGACTGGGCTTCGCCATGGGCAACGAGTTCTCTGATCACGTGATGGAGCGCAAAAACTACCTGTACCTGGCCCACTCCAAGTTGCGCAGTTGCAGCTATGGTCCTGAGTTACGCGTAGGCGAGTTGCCGCAGCACCTGGCGGGCACCAGCCGTATCCTGCGTGACGGCAAAGTGATCTGGCAAAACGAATTCCTCAGTGGCGAGGCCAACATGTGCCACAGCCTCGAAAACCTTGAGTATCACCACTTCAAATACAGTCAATTCCTCAAGCCGGGTGACGTGCACATTCATTTCTTCGGCACTGCTACCTTGTCATTTGCCGACGGTATACGTACTGAACCGGGCGATGTATTCGAGATCAGCCAGGCCGAATTCGGCGCGCCGCTGGTCAACACGGTCGGCAAGGCCGACGCGGTGTTCGAGCCCGGCAATGTCATCACCCTTTAAGGAGATCAACATGACCCAATTCCTCGGCCACAACTACATCGGCGGCCAGCGCAGCGCCCTCGGCGGCGTGACACTGCACAGTGTCGATGCCAGCACCGGCGAAGCCTTGCCGCAGGATTTTTTCCAGGCCACCCCCGAAGAAGTCGACGCCGCCGCCACGGCGGCCGCCGCGGCTTACCCGGCATACCGCGCGTTGAGTGCCTCGCGGCGCGCGCAGTTTCTCGACGCAATAGCCGACGAGCTGGACGCGCTGAGCGATAACTTCATCGCGCTGGTGTGCCGCGAAACGGCACTGCCCGCCGCGCGTATCAAAGGCGAACGCGGGCGCACCAGCGGCCAGATGCGCCTGTTTGCCACTGTGCTGCGGCGTGGCGATTTCTACGGCGCACGCATCGACAAAGCCTTGCCCGAGCGTCAGCCGTTGCCGCGTCCGGACCTGCGCCAATACCGCATTGGCCTGGGCCCGGTTGCAGTGTTTGGCGCGAGCAACTTTCCGCTGGCATTTTCCACCGCCGGTGGCGACACCGCAGCGGCGCTGGCGGCGGGTTGCCCGGTTGTGTTCAAGGCCCACAGTGGGCACATGGCTACGGCTGAGCAGGTCGCCGATGCAATCCTGCGCGCGGCCCAGGCCACCGAAATGCCGGCGGGCGTGTTCAATATGATCTTCGGCGGCGGCGTCGGTGAGGCGCTGGTCAAGCACCCGGCGATCCAGGCGGTGGGTTTTACCGGCTCGCTCAAGGGCGGTCGCGCCTTGTGCGACATGGCCGCAGCCCGGCCGCAGCCGATCCCGGTGTTTGCCGAGATGTCGAGCATCAACCCGGTGATCGTATTGCCGCAGGCATTGCAGGCGCGGGCGCACACCATCGCCCGCGACCTGACGGCCTCGGTGGTGCAAGGCTGTGGTCAGTTCTGCACCAACCCAGGCCTGGTGATCGGCATTGCATCGCCGCAGTTCAGCGCATTCACCCAGCAGGTGGCCAGCCTGATCAATGATCAGCCGGCGCAAACCATGCTCAACGCCGGCACCTTGAGCAGCTATGGCAAAGGCCTGGAAAAGCTGCTCGCGCACCCGGGCATCCAGCATCTGGCGGGCAGCGCTCAAGCAGGCAATCAGGCGCAGCCGCAGCTGTTCAAGGCCGACGCCCGCCTGCTGATCGACGGCGATGAAGTGCTGCAGGAAGAGGTGTTCGGCCCGACCACGGTGGTGGTTGAAGTGACTGATCAAGCCCAACTCCGCGCCGCCTTGCAGGGGCTGCATGGCCAACTGACGGCGACGATTATCGGCGAGCCGGCCGACTTTGAGCAGTTCACCGAACTGACGCCGTTGCTGGAACAAAAAGTCGGCCGCATCCTGCTCAATGGCTACCCTACCGGCGTTGAAGTCTGCGACGCGATGGTCCACGGCGGGCCCTATCCGGCCACTTCGGACGCGCGCGGCACCTCGGTCGGTACCTTGGCCATCGACCGCTTTCTGCGTCCCGTGTGCTTCCAGAATTACCCTGATAGCCTGCTGCCCGACGCGTTGAAAAACGCCAACCCGTTGCGCATCCAGCGGCTGGTCGATGGCACGCCATCGCGCGAGCCGCTGTAAAAAACAGGAGGTCACATGCCGTTTAATGCCGTTACCGCACACCGTGCACAGTTGGGCGAAGGTCCGTTTTGGGATGCGCCGACCCAGGCGCTGTATTGGGTCAATATCATCGGCAAACAGGCGTTGCGCCTGATGGACGGGCAGTTGCAGATCTGGCAGCTGCCCGAGCACGTCTCGGCGTTTATTCCCTGTGAAAGCGGCGATGCGCTTGTGACCTTGAGCAGCGGCGTCTACCGGCTCGACCTGGCGACCGAAGCGCTGACGCTGCTGTGTGTGGCCGACCCGCAACCCGGCAACCGTGGCAACGAAGCGCGCTGCGATGCCCAGGGTCGCCTGTGGCTGGGCACCATGCAGAACAACATTGGCGAGCGGGGCGAAGACCTGCCGATCACGCGACGTTCCGGTGGCCTGTTTCGCATCGACACCGATGCGCAGGTCACGCCGCTGCTGCACGGCCTGGGCATTCCCAACACCTTGCTGTGGAGCAAGGACGGCAGCCAGGTGCATTTTGGCGACAGTCTGGACGGCACGCTCTACCGGCACGTGATCCAGGAGGGCGGCCAACTCGACCCGGCGCACGTCTGGTTTGGCCCGCATCCACGCGGAGGTCCGGACGGCTCGGCGATGGACAGTCAGGGTTATGTCTGGAATGCGCGCTGGGACGGCAGTTGCCTGCTGCGCCTGACGCCCGACGGCGCAGTGGACCGCGTCATCGAACTGCCCGTCAGCCGCCCCACCAGTTGTGTTTTTGGTGGGCCCAATCTCACCACGCTCTATATCACCAGCGCCGCCAGCCCATTGGATCACCCCCTGGATGGCGCGGTATTGGCCATCGAGGTCGATGTGCCCGGCACACCCTGTCACCGCTTTGCCGGTTAAATCCTGACATTCAAAAACAACAACAAGGAGTCACCCGTATGAATCGTCGTCGTGGTTTGCGTTCCCTGTGCTGCGCCGCTGTGGCGGTGTCAGCCCTGAGCCTGAGCGGCCTGTTGCTGGCTGCTGAAGAAGTGAAGATCGGTTTTCTGGTCAAGCAGGCTGAAGAGCCGTGGTTCCAGACCGAATGGGCGTTTGCCGAAAAGGCCGGCAAGGAACATGGTTTTACCGTGATCAAGATCGCCGTGCCCGATGGCGAGAAAACCCTGGCGGCCATCGACAGCCTGGCGGCCAACGGCGCCAAGGGCTTTGTGATCTGCCCGCCGGACGTGTCCCTCGGCCCGGCCATCGTCGCCAAAGCCCGCGTCAACGGCCTGAAAGTGATTGCCGTGGACGATCGCTTTGTCGATGCCAAGGGCAACTTCATGGAGGACGTGCCGTACCTGGGCATGGCCGCTTTTGAAGTCGGCCAGAAGCAGGGCGCGGCAATGGCGGCTGAAGCGAAAAAACGCGGTTGGGACTGGAAGGACACTTATGCGGTGATCAACACCTTCAACGAACTCGACACCGGTAAAAAGCGTACCGACGGCTCGGTCAAATCCCTGGAAGATGCAGGCTTTCCCAAGGATCACATCCTGTTCACAGCCGCCAAGACCCTCGACGTCCCGGGCAGCATGGACGCCACCAACTCGGCTCTGGTCAAGCTGCCCAGCGGCGCGAAAAACCTGATCATCGGCGGCATGAACGACAACACGGTGCTCGGCGGCGTACGCGCTACCGAAACCGCAGGCTTTGCCGCGGCCAATGTGATCGGTATCGGCATCAATGGCACCGACGCCATCGGCGAATTGAAGAAAGCCAACAGCGGCTTCTTCGGCTCAATGCTGCCCAGCCCGCACATCGAAGGCTACAACACCGCGAAGATGATGTTCGACTGGGTCACCACCGGCAAGGAACCACCGAAGTACACCGCCATGGATGAAGTGACGCTGATCACCCGCGAGAACTTCAAGCAGGAACTGGAAAAAATCGGCCTCTGGAACTGAGCAGTGGCCAAACCGATGAACCATTGCTGAGCCATGCTCAGTGAGCACTGAATGTGGGAGCGGGCTTGCTCGCGAAAGCGGAGTGTCAGTCACTGCGTCTGTCACTGAACCACCGCTTTCGCGAGCAAGCCCGCTCCCTCAGTTCAATCGGCGGAGAACTTGAACACGGTGTTCTGAGTGTAGGTCTGCCCAGGGTTCAACCGGGTCGATGCAAACGTTGGCTGGTTGGGTGCGTCCGGAAAGTGCTGGGTTTCCAGGGTAAACGCGCTCCAATGCGCATACGCCTTGCCGGCCTTGCCCTTCACCGTGCCATCCAGGAAGTTGCTGGTATAGAACTGCACGCCGGGCTCGGTGGTGTAGAGCTGCAAACGTCGGCCGGAGGCGGGGTCGTGTACGTCGGCGGCGAGTTGCTTGATATCGCCTTTGGTATCCAGCGCCCAGTTGAAGTCAAACCCACCCTGTTTGGGCTCGGCGAACTTGAGCTGCGGATGGTCGTCCTTGATGTGCTGGCCGATCGGCGTGGGTTTGAGGAAATCCATCGGCGTGCCTTTGACCGGAGCCAGTTCACCGGTCGGAATCAACGTGGCATTTACCGGTGTGTAGTGGCTGGCATGCAAGGTCGCCACTTGCTTGAGGATGTCGCCATTGCCTGCGCCGGCGAGGTTGAAGTAGCTGTGGTTGGTGAGGTTCAGCACCGTCGGTTTGTCGGTGGTGGCCTTGTAGTCGATGTGCAGTTCGTTTTTATCGTTGAGGCTGTAGGTGACCTCGGTCTTCAGGTTGCCGGGGAAGCCCATTTCACCGTCCTTGGACAGGTAGCTCAGCTTCACGCCGACCGAATCCTTGCCCTTGACCGGTTCGGCCTGCCACACGTGCTTGTCGAAACCCTGAGCACCGCCGTGCAGCGAGTTGGGGCCATCGTTGAGCGGCACCTGGTAACGCTTGCCATCGAGTTCGAACGCCCCGGCGGCCAGACGGTTGCCGAAGCGGCCGATGCTCGCGCCGAAAAAGGCCGTACCGCTCTGATAGCCCTGCACGTCGTCGAAACCGAGTACCACGTCATCGACCTTGCCGTTTTTATCCGGCACTTTCAGCGACTGCAATACGCCGCCGTAAGTGATCACCGTGGCTTGCATGCCATGGCTGTTGCGCAAGATGTATTGCTCGACGGCGGTGCCGTCGTTGGTTTTGCCGAAAGGCTTGTGTTCACTGCTAAGCCCGGCGGCCTGGGCGCCACCGCTGGCAACCAGCATGGACAAGGCAAGGCCTGAAAGCAGGTGTCGAGGGTGCTTCATGGTCGAACTTCCTTTTGTTGTTTTCAGTGGAATAGTTCTACTAATGTGCGATATTTCGTCGAGTTGACAGCGAATTTATAGCCTTAAACACCAGATACGCCAAATAAAATAAGACTAATTGATCGAGGCAAGCGTTATATGAGTACTGCACACGCCGTTTATCCCGACCTGAAGGGTAAGACCGTACTGATTTCCGGAGGTGCCTCGGGCATCGGCGAATTCATGGTGCGCGCCTTCGCCGCGCAGGGCGCCAAGGTGGCCTTTGTGGACCGCGCGCAAAGCCAGGGCGAGCGGCTCGCGGCGGTGTTGAGTGCCCAAGGGCATAGCGTTGAGTTCGTGTGCTGCGACATCACTGATGAAATCGCCTACAAAGCGGCGATCGCCCGTTTTGAGCAAACGCTGGGGCCGATCACCGTGCTGGTGAACAACGCGGCCAACGACGTGCGTCATACGCTGCAAGAGGTCGATTCGGACACGTTCGACAGGCTGATCGCCGTCAACCTCAAACACGCCTTTTTTGCCGCCAAGGCTGTGGTGCCGATGATGAAAAGCGCGGGCGGCGGGGCGATTATCAACCTGGGCTCGGTCGGCTGGATGATGGCGTCGGCGGGCTACCCGGTGTACGCGGCCAGCAAGGCGGCGGCCCATGGCATGACCCGAGCGCTGGCGCGGGAACTGGGTCCCAGCCGTATCCGCGTCAACACCCTGGTGCCCGGCTGGGTCATGACCGAAAAACAGCTGGCGATGTGGGTGGACGATGCGGCCAGGGAGTTGATCAGCCGCAGCCAGTGCTTGCCAGGCAGTGTGCTGCCGGAACACATCGCCAACATGGCGCTGTTTCTTGCCTCCGATGCGTCGGCGATGTGTTCGGCACAAAACTTCATTGTGGATGGGGGCTGGGTCTAGGCCAGTTATTCGATGGGGTATTTCCTGAACGCCGGATGCTGTTCCAGCTGATTGGCGTGGCGTTGCAGGTTGGGATACGCCTGGGCCTTGAGCAGCGTCGGCAGTTTTAACTGCGTGAACGACCAGGCGACGGCCGCCGTCAGCGCGGCCTGGTTCAGGCGTTCACCGCTCGCCTGGGCCAGGTGTGTTTCCAGCAGCGAATAAGCGGCCAGCAACTGCCCGGTTACGCGATCGAGCCACGGTTCATGCAGTTTTTCTGCTGGGCGCAAGTGGTGCTCGTAGACGATCTGCACGGTTTTCTCACACGCCGCCAGGGCCAGGCCGAGCACTTGCAGCTCTTTGGCGCGTGCGCCGGCGTTGTGTGGCAGAAGTTTTTTGTCGGTCGGCGCCAGGGTTTCGAAGTAGTCCAGGATCAGGCTGGAATCCATCAGCACCGTTCCATCATCGAGCACCAGCGTGGGCGCCTTGACCACCGGGTTGATCGCAGAAAATTCAGCGTAGGTGCTGAACACCGAGAGCGACTCGTGTACGAAATCCACGCCGTACAGTTCAAGGGAAATTGCGACGCGACGAACGTAAGGCGAGTCCAGCATGCCGACCAGTTTCATGAAGCCTCCAAGGCTCTCAGGGTGTTTGGCTCAAGAGATTAAGGGCACCGGGCCGGCCTGCGCAATGGCCGCGCGCAGCGGCTGATAGGCGTGCACGAGTTGCTCCAGGCTGAACGCCAGGTTGCGCCCGCTCGGGTTGGGCAGCACCCACACCGAGGCGCCGCCCAATAGCTGCGGCTGCAGCCCCCAGGCGATCTCGCGCTGGCCGGACAACGCGCTGTAACCGACCTTGCCCAGGAACGCCACACACCGCGGCTGGCAACGACGGATCTTGTGTTCAAACGCCGTCGCCGCTTCGGTGAATTCATGTCGCGCCAATTCCCCCGCGCTCGCCGTCGGGCGCTCGACCAGGGTGGTCAAGCCGCAGTGATAGTCGAGCAGGCTGCGTGCATCCTCCGGGCGGATTTCATGCGGGGTAAAACCCGCCAGGTGCAACGTGCGCCAGAAGCGGTTGCTGCGATTGGCGAAGTGCAGGCCGAGGGCGGCAGAGCCCTTGCCCGGGTTGATGCCGCAGAACACCACGTGCAGGTGGTCGGCGAGGATGTCTTCGAGGCGGATGGCTTAATCGTCCTTGGCCAGGAGCGTGCGGGCAAACTCGTCGGAGGCGATAAAATCCAGGGTCTGGCGCAGCTGCGCCGCCGCTTCACGGCCGAACGCCTGATCAAAGCGCTCGGCCATTTGCGTCGAGATGCGCTTGGCGGCCGCGTGCGTGCGCTGGCCTTGCTCGGTCAGCAGCACGCGGCGGGTGCGGCGGTCGAATTCGTCCACGCGCAGCTCTACCAGGCCATCGCGCACCAATGGCTTGAGTGTGTGGCCCAGGGCGGACAAATCCATCACCAGGGCTTGCGCCAGTTCGCCCATCTTCGGCGTGCCGGCCTTGGCGATGCGGTTGAGCACCGCGTATTGAGTGGCTTTCAACCCGCAGGGCGCATACGCCTCGTCATAGATCTGGCCCAGGCGACGGGACGTGCGACGCACGGCACCGTTCACGCAGGCGCTGGGACTCTCGGAACAAGGCGGGGCAGATTTCAAGGGCAGATACTCTCTGATACAAAACACGACGCGGGTGATTATGCCTGCGCGACCTGTCAGGACAAGGCCTTTCAGACCGAAGATGGCTTGCAGATGAAGACTGAGACAGCTTGAAACAAATTAGTTGCGTACGCCACTAAATTAGATATCGTGGCATATGCCTCTTTGTGACCGGATGTCGTTACAAACTCCCCAGGAAACGCGTGGGGCGAGGCGGGAAAACGGCACGGCTCTGCCTGCTTGATCATCCAACCCCTGTCTGGATCACCTCCTATGCTGAGCCTCGTGCGCATCGCGTTGCGGCGCCCCTATACCTTTCTGGTATTGGCTATTTTCATCCTGATCATCGGCCCGCTGGCGGCCTGGCGAACGCCGACCGACATCTTTCCCGAAATCCGCATTCCGGTCATCGCGGTGATCTGGCAGTACACCGGCCTGCCGCCCGACCAGATGGCGGGGCGCATCACGTCGCCGTTCGAGCGCGTGCTGACCACCACGGTCAACGACATTCGCCACATCGAAGCGCAGTCGATGAATGGCTACGGCATCGTGAAGATCTTCTTCCAGCCCGGCGTCAACATCAGCACGGCCAACGCCCAGGTCACGTCGGTGTCCCAGGCGATCCTGCGGCAACTGCCGCCCAGCACCGTGCCGCCGCTGGTGCTCAACTACAGCGCCTCCACCGTGCCCATCGTGCAACTGGCCTTGTCGGGCGCGGGTTTGAGCGAGCAGCGCCTGGGCGATATTGGCCTTAACCAGGTGCGCCTGATGCTCACCACCGTGCCCGGTGCGGCGCTGCCATACCCATTTGGCGGCAAGAGCCGCCAGGTGCAGATCGACCTTGATTCGGCGCGCATGCAGGCGCGCGGCCTGTCGGCGCAAGACGTCGCCACCGCCCTGGCCACGCAGAACCTGATCACGCCGGTGGGCACGCAGAAGATCGGCAGCTACGAATTCAACCTGCAACTGAACAACGCGCCGTCGGATTTCCATGACCTGGAAAACCTGCCGATCAAGACCGCCGACGGCACCACCGTGTTGATCCGCGATGTGGCCACCGTGCGCGACGGCAACCCGCCGCAAACCAACATCGTGCACGTGAACGGCAACCGTTCGGTGCTGCTGCCGGTGCTCAAGACCGGCTCGGCATCGACCTTGGGTGTGATCGCCGGGATCAAGGAAAAGCTCGCGGACAACAAGGCCGCCTTGCCGCCTGACCTGAACATCGACCTGATCGGCGACCAGTCACTGTTCGTGCGCTCGGCCATCAGCGGCGTGGCCCGTGAAGGCGTGATCGCGGCGGCGCTGACCAGTCTGATGATCCTGCTGTTCCTTGGCAGCTGGCGTTCGACGGTGATCATCGCCACGTCGATTCCATTGGCGATCCTGGCCTCGATTGCCACGCTTTCGGCTCTGGGCGAAACCCTCAATATCATGACCCTCGGCGGCCTGGCGCTGGCAGTCGGCATCCTGGTGGACGACGCCACGGTGACCATCGAGAACATCAACTGGCACCTGGAGCAGGGCAAGCCGGTGGAGACCGCGATCCTCGACGGCGCGGCGCAGATCGTCACGCCGGCGTTCGTTTCGCTGCTGTGTATTTGCATCGTGTTTGTGCCGATGTTCTTTCTCGACGGCGTGGCGCGCTTCCTGTTTGTACCGATGGCTGAGGCGGTGATTTTCGCCATGATCGCCTCGTTCATCCTGTCACGTACGCTGGTGCCGACACTCGCCAACTACCTGCTCAAGCCGCATGTGCACGGTGAGGACGGGCACGCGCCGTCGCGCAATCCGCTGGTGAATTTCCAACGTGGTTTCGAGCGGCGTTTTGAAGGCTTTCGCGAGCGCTACCACAGCGTGTTGGACAGTGCCTTGCACCATCGCCGCACGGTGGTGATCGGCCTGCTGGCGTTTGTTGCGGTGTCGTTTGCGCTGGTGCCGTTCCTGGGCCGCAACTTCTTCCCCGAGGTCGATTCCGGGCTGATCCTGCTGCACGTGCGTGCCCCGGTTGGCACACGGGTGGAAAGCAACGCGCACCTGATCGCCGACATCGAAAACGCGATCCGGCGCAAAGTCCCGGCCAATGAGCTCAAGGCGTTGGTCGACAACATCGGCCTGTCCATCAGCGGCATCAACGTGGTGTACAACAACACCGGCACCGTGGGTTCCCAGGACAGCGACATTCAGATCAGCCTCAATGAAGGCCACCGCCCGACGGCAGAATACATGCGCATATTGCGCGAAACCCTGCCACGCGAGTTTCCGAGTGCGGTGTTCTCGTTCCCGGCGTCGGACATCGTCGGGCAGATCCTCAACTTCGGCTCGTCGGCGCCGATTGACCTGCAAATCACCGGCAATAACCTGGCGGGCAACTTCACGTACGCCAGCGCGTTGCTGCGGGATATTCGCCGGGTGCCGGGCGTGGTCGATGCGCGCATCCAGCAGTCGCGGCAATTGCCGACGTTCAATATCGACGTGGACCGCACCCGCGCGCAATTGGTCGGCTTGACCGAGCGTGACGTGACCAACAGCCTGGTGGTCAACCTCGCCGGTTCCAGCCAGGTGGCGCCGACCTTCTGGTTGAACCCGGCCAACGGCATTTCCTACCCGATCGTGATGCAAACCCCGCAGTACAGCCTTGAAAGCCTGGCGGCGTTGCACAACCTGCCGTTGAGTGGCGGCAGCGGGGCGGCCACCGACCAGACATTGGGCGGCCTGGCGAATATTCAGCGCAGCCACAGTAATTCGGTGTTCACCCAATCGGATATCCAGCCGGTGGTCGAAGTGCTGACCGCGATTCAGGACCGCGACCTCGGTGGCGTTGCCGCCGATATCCAGAAGATCATCGCCGCCCACGCCGGTGAAGTACCGACCGGCTCCAAGGTCATCCTGCAAGGCCAGGTACAGACCATGAACGCGGCGTTCAGTGGCTTGCTGTTCGGCCTGCTCGGCGCGGTGGTGCTGATCTACTTGCTGATCGTGGTCAACTTCCAGTCCTGGGCCGACCCGTTTGTGATCATCACCGCGTTGCCGGCGGCGCTGGCGGGCATCGTGTGGATGCTGTTTGTCACGCACACGCCGCTGTCGGTGCCGGCGCTGACCGGGGCGATCATGTGCATGGGCGTGGCCACTGCCAACGCCATTTTGGTGGTGAGCTTCTGTCGCGAACGCCTGGCGGTGCACGGCGATGCGGTGCAGGCCGCGCTCGAAGCCGGCTTCACCCGGCTGCGGCCGGTGTTGATGACGGCCATTTCGATGATCATCGGCATGGCGCCCATGGCCTTGGGCCTGGGCGAGGGCGGCGAGCAGAACGCGCCACTGGGCCGCGCGGTGATCGGCGGCCTGGCGTTTGCCACCGTCGCCACGTTGATTCTGGTTCCGTTGATTTTCAGTCTTGTCCACGGGCGTCGCCAGCATGCCACGCGTGCGACCACCGTTACCCAAGGGGTTTGACATGTCCGTTTCCGTTTCTAAATCCAAGTCTTCCCGTGGCCTGCTGTGGCTGATCGTGGGTGCGGCAGTGGTGGTTGTCATCGTCGGTGTCGGCATCGGCGTGCGCGCCAGTGAATCGCGCGACCTCAAGACCTGGACCGACGCCCAGGCGTTGCCCAGCGTCAACCTGATCAAGCCGGTGGTGCAAGCCCAGGGCCCGGTGCTCAACCTGCCGGGGCGGATGGAGGCGTATTCACGCGCGTCGATCTTCGCCCGGGTCAACGGCTACCTGAAATCCTGGAATGTCGACATCGGCACCCGCGTCAAAGCCGGGCAAGTGTTGGCTGAAATCGACACCCCGGAACTCGACCAGCAACTGCTGCAGGCCCGTGCCACGTTGGCCTCGGCCCAAGCCGATGAGCACCTCGCCGAAACCACCGCCAAACGCTGGCAGGCCATGCTGGCGAACGACTCGGTGTCGCGCCAGGACGTGGATGAACGCACCGGCGACCTGACCGCCAAGCAAGCCAAAGTGGCGGCGGCCAAGGCCAATGTTGACCAGCTGGTCGCAACCAAGGGCTTCCAGCATCTGGTCGCGCCGTTTGCCGGTGTGGTCACCGCGCGCAGCACTGACGTAGGTGCGTTGATCAGCGCGGGCGGGACCGCCGGCAAAGAGCTGTTTGCGGTGGCCGATGTCAGCCGCCTGCGCGTGTATGTGCAGGTGCCGCAAACCTTCTCGCCACAGATTCGCGAAGGCACCACCGCGCGCCTCAGCGTGCCGGAGTACCGCGGCGAAACCTTCACCGGCAAAGTGATTGCCACCGCCGATGCGGTCAACGCCGCCTCCGGCAGCACACTCGTGCAATTGCTGGTGGACAACCCCGGTGGCCGCTTGCTGCCCGGCGGCTACACCAGCGTGCAGTTTGACCTGCCGGTGCAGGCCGACGTCATCCGCGTGCCGTCCAGCGCCTTGGTGTTCGATGACAAGGGCATGCGCGTCGCGACCCTGGACGCCAACAACCATGTGCACTTCAAGACCGTCAGCATCGCTCGCGACTTTGGTGACAGCGTCGAAATCGCCAGCGGCCTGCAAGCCGCCGACCGCGTGATCGACACGCCGCCCGATGGCCTGGCTGATGATGATTCGGTGCAGCTGGCGGTCGCTGCCACTGAGGTCAAACCCCATGGCTAAGCGCAATGTGCTGGGTTTGATCGCCACGTTGAGCCTGGGCGCCTGCTCGTTGGCGCCACCGCTGAACGTGCCGCAAACACCGATGGCCGCGCAGTTTCACACCCAAGGGCCCTGGACGGTCGGCACGCCGAACGATCAGGCCAACCGGGATGGCTGGTGGCGCGTGTACAACGACCCGCAGCTGGATGCGATGCAGCAGCAGTTGCTGAAAAACAACGCCGACCTGAGCGCCGCGCTCGCGCATTACCAGCAATCTCAAGGGTTCCTGGCCCAGGACCGTTCGGGGCTGTTCCCGAAGATCTCGGCCATTGGCAACGGCCAGCGCATTCGCCAGTCAGACACCAAACCGTTGCGCTCGGCCACTTCACCGGATGTCTACAACTCCGCGACGCTGGGCCTTGAAGTCGACTATGAAGTCGACCTGTGGGGCCGCGTGCGCGACACCGTGGCCGCCGGCACCAGCGACTCGGATGCGGCCAAGGCAGACCTGGCGTCGGTACGCCTGAGCCTGCAGGCGCAACTGGCCGACAGCTACATCCGCCTGCGCGGTATCGATTGGCAGAACCAGTTGCTGGCGCAGACGCGCGACGCTTACGCCAAGGCCCTTGGCCTGACCGAAGGTTTGCATGGCGGCGGTATCGTCTCCGGCCTGGATGTGGCGCGGGCGCGTACGCAGTTGTCGACGGTTAAATCGCAGCTCAGCCAGAGCCAGGTGCAACGGGCGCTGCTGGAGCATTCGATAGCGGCGATGCTCGGTGAGTCGGCTTCCACTTATAGCGTCGCCGTGAACGTGGCGCCGATTGCCTTGCCGAACGTGCCGACCGGCGTGCCTTCCAGCCTGTTGCAGCGCCGGCCCGATATTGCGGCTGCCGAGCGTCGCATCGCTGCGGCCAATGCGCGGATTGGCGTCGCCAAGGCGGCGTGGTTCCCGCAGATCACGCTGAGCGCCCAAGGCGGTTATCAGAGTGACGAGTTTGCCCGCTTGCTCAGCGCGCCCAACCTGTTCTGGGCCATCGGCCCATCACTGGTGGGCACCCTGTTTGACGGCGGCGCGCGCCAGGCCCAGGTGGACATCGCCAAGGCCGCCACCGATGAAGCGGCGGCCAAATACCGGGGCGTGGTGTTGGGTGCGTTCGAGCAGGTGGAGGACAACCTGTCGCAAATCGCCGGCCTGGGCACGGCTCTGGATGATCAGCGTGATGCGGCGGCTGCAGCGCAATACGCCGAAGACCTGTCCACCTCACGTTATCGCCAGGGCGCCGTGGCATACCTGGATGTGGTGACGGCGCAAGTGGTGGCGCTGGAAGCCAAGCGCGGCGTGTTGCAATTGCAAACTCAGCAATTGAGCGCCAATGTGGGCCTGATCAAGGCGCTGGGCGGCGGATGGAACGTGGCTCAATTGGCTGCGTCGACCCCTGATGAAACCAAGGAGAAGTGAGCATGACCGAGTATGTACCCCCGAAAGTCTGGACCTGGGACACTGAAAGCGGCGGCACCTTTGCCAGTATCAACCGGCCTATCGCCGGTGCGACCCACGAGCAGGAATTGCCGGTTGGCAAGCACCCGTTGCAGCTGTATTCGCTGGCCACGCCCAATGGCCAGAAGGTCACGATCCTGCTGGAAGAGCTGTTGGCCCTGGGGCATGCCGGCGCGGAATACGACGCCTGGCTGATCAAGATCGGTGACGGTGATCAGTTTGGCAGCGGGTTTGTGGCGGTGAACCCGAATTCGAAGATCCCGGCGTTGCTGGACCGCAGTGGGGATACGCCGATTCGGGTGTTCGAATCGGGGGCGATATTGCAGTACCTGGCGCAGAAGTTTGGGGCGTTCTTTCCCGCTGAGCCGGCGGCGCGTGCGGAGTGTTTGTCGTGGTTGTTCTGGCAGATGGGCAGTGCGCCGTACCTGGGCGGCGGGTTTGGGCATTTTTATGCGTATGCGCCGAGCAAGATGGAGTACCCGATCAATCGGTTTGCCATGGAGACCAAACGCCAGCTGGATGTGCTGGATCAGCGGTTGGCAGTGAGTGAGTACATTGCCGGGGATGAGTACACCATTGCGGATATTGCGATCTGGCCTTGGTATGGCGGGTTGGTCAAAGGCCGGTTGTATGGAGAGTCGGCGCAGTTTTTGTCGGTGCATGAGTACAAGCATGTGCTGCGTTGGGCGAACGCGATTGAGGCGCGGCCGGCGGTGCAGCGGGGGCGCAGGGTGAATCGGGTTTCTGGGGAGGTTTCGGAGCAGCTGCGTGAGCGGCATGATGCGAGTGATTTGGACTGACTTTTTTTGGGTGGGGGAGTACATATCCGTTGCTGCGGTCACGGCGGCTGGCGGTTCCGCTCTTACAGCGGGTCACTTTTGGCAAACGCCCCAAAAGTAACCAAAAGGTCTTTGCCCCACCACTCGGCACCTCGCCTAGGCTCGGTGTGCCCTCACTCCGGCTTGAATCCGTGGGCCGCCGCGACGGGCCATCCATGGCCCAACGCGGCTAACCCGGCGTCCTGCCGGGTTACCCACGGATTCAAGCCTGCGTTCGGCCAGCGTGGTTGACGGGGCCTGTCAGATCACAAGCAAGATCAAAAGCAAAAGCACGGCGGCCTAGTAGCCGACCTGAGTGGTAGAAGCAAAAGCAGATCAACAGCAGATCAACACACCTCTATCTGATGCACAGAGCTCCAAATGTGGGAGCGAGTTCAGCCGCCAGCACATCACTGCTTTTGCTTTTCTGTGGGAGCTGGCTTGCCTGCGATGCAGACACCTCGGTGTATCAGTGACACCCAGCTGATGCCATCGCAGGCAAGCCAGCTCCCACATTTGATTGAGTTCAGCTTCCAGAATCAGGTCGGCTGTCAGGCCGCCTCGGCCGCGCTTTTGATCTAACCACTCAGGTCGGCTACTAGGCCGCCGTGCTTTGCTTTTGATTTTGATCTTAGGCGGCCCACGCTCCAAAGCCTGCGTGAGGGCACACCGAGCCCAAGCGAGGTACCAAGTGGTGGGGCAAGAGCCTTTTGGTTACTTTTGGGCCGACCGCCAGCCTGGGGCTTGGCTCCGCACGGCTTAACTCAAAAAGCCGGTGCTCACCGCCACGATCAGGAAAATCCCCAGCAGCGCGCGGTAGACCACGAACGGCCAGGTGGAGAACCGCTCCAGGAACTTCATCAGGCCCCAGATGGCGAAGAACGCCGAGACGCTGGCGACCACCAGCCCGAAGATCAAGTGCGACCAGGCATGGGCGGGCATGTCGGCGTGCAGCAGCACCCACAGTTCTTTCAAGCCGGCGAGGGCGATGGCCGGCAGGCCCAGCAGGAAGGAAAAGCGCGCAGCTTCTTCACGCTTGAAGTTCAGGAACAGCGCGGCGGTGAGTGTCGAACCGGAGCGCGACACCCCAGGAATCAGCGCGCTAATCTGCGCGATACCGACAATCAGCGCATCGCGCAGGCGCATTTCGCTCATCTCACGGGTGTGGCGCGCGCGCACTTCGGCCACTGCCAGCAATACCGCCATCACCACGCAGGCAATCCCGATCACCATCAGGCCGCGTAGCGGAGAGTTGCAGGTATTCAGGGTCGAAGACAGCGCCAGGCCGGCGATCCCAATCGGGATAGTGGCCAACACAATCGCCACGGCCAGTTTGAACCACCGGTCGTTGTAGTCGCCCCGGCGCACCGCACTGATGCTGCCGGTGGTCACTTGGCGCACGTCACGCCAGAAGTAACTGACCACCGCCGCCAGCGCCGCCAACTGCATGGCTGCGGAAAACGCCGAACCCGGGTCTTGCCAGCCGAGCAGGGCGGGCACCACTCGCATGTGGGCTGTGGACGACACCGGCAACAGCTCGGTAATGCCCTGGATGACGCCCAGGATGAAGATCTGCAGGTAGTCCAGAGAGGCAAAGCCCACATCCAGGCCGGCGGAACAGACGTTTGTCACAATACGTGTCCTTGAAAAAGGGGCTTTAGAAGAAGCAGTAGGCGAAGTTTATTCTAAATGTTTCAGGATATTGGACGCGGAGTAGCAAATCCGCAATCGGTTCAGCAAACAGAAAGGTTATGCAATGTATTGGCGTGTGTATCACTTTTGTGAACAATGGGGCTTTGCGTATTTTCACCGAGAGCCCAATGCCTGAAACCACCGTCGAATTGATCCAGACCGGCCCCGATGCGTCTGAGCTGATCCGTAATCTTTACCAGTACTATGCCTATGAGTCGTCAGACTGGGAGCAGGAAGATGTGGAGTCGGATGGCCGTTTCTATATCCATGACGAGCACCTGACCCGCTACTGGCAAGACCCGCAATGGAGCGCCAACCTGCTGCTGGTGGATGGCTACATCGCCGGCTTCCTGCTGATCGAAGGCAGCGAGCTGCCGGGCATCGACGCACTGGAACTGGCCGACCTGTTCATCCTCAAGCGCTACCGCCGCAAAGGCATTGGCCGCGCTATCGCCACCCAAGTGCTGCGCAGTGGCGAGACCAATTGGCTGGTGCGGTTCTACGATCAGGATGAAGTGTCCCAGGCGTTCTGGCGCGCGGTGCTCGATGACCTGCCGCGCCCGGTGCAACTGCTTGAGCTGGATGACGATCCGCAGTTGGTCAGTTATTTGATTACGCGGGCCGCGCTGCATTAAACACGATGTTGGACTTAGCCGGGCACGGCGGCACTTGGACTCGTCGGCCGGTTTCGCCCTGAATGGCACAGGCCCAAGGCCCGGCCTCTACTCTATTCGCAGCGCGTTTTGCCTGAATATCCGAAGGGCACGGTGACTCGCCGTGGCCTGGGTACGGGTAAAACAACCCAACAGCCAAAACCCTTATCACTGCCGCTAGGCTCCCGCGTTGAACAACACTTGCTGCATCGCCTGCGGCGGCTGCCCGAACGCGCGCAGAAACGCCTGGCGCATGCGCTCGCGGTCACCGAAGCCGGTTTCGCGGGCCACCACTTCGACCGGGTGGCGACTGGTTTCCCTCATCGCCCGGGCAGCTTCAACCCGCAGCGACTCGATGGCCTTGGCCGGCGTCTGCCCGGTTTCTTCGCGGAACACCCGGCTGAATTGGCGCGGGCTCAGCCGAGCCACCTCGGCCAGGGCTTCCACCGACAGGTCGTGGGTCAGGTTTTCGCGGGCATAGGCCAGGGCCAGTTGCACGCGGTCGGACTTGGGATCCAGTTCCAGTAACGCCGATAATTGCGATTGCTCACTGCCGCGGCGCTGGGCAATCACCAGCTTGCGGGCGATACGCCGGGCGAGGTCGCTGCCCAGGTCGGCTTCCACCATGGCCAACGCCAGGTCGACTCCGGCGCTCATGCCGGCGCCAGTCCAGACCTGGCCGTCAACCACGAACAGTTTGTCTTCTTCGAGCTGAATATCCGGGTAGCGCTTGCGAAACGCCGGCGCGTGAATCCAGTGGGTGGTGGTGCGCTTGCCTTCGAGCAAACCCGCTTCGGCCAGCACGAAAATGCCCATGCACAGCGAGGCCACGCGCCGCGACTGCGCAGAGGCGGCTTTGACCACTTCCAGCAGGTTGGCCTCGGGCAGGCGAAATTCCAGGTAGCCGCTGACGATCAGCGTGTCATAACCCTGTGGCCGAATCGGGCTGGTATTCACCGAAAAACCCTGGGAGGTCATGACGGCGCCGCCGCTCTCCGAGACCAGATGAAACTCATAAGCCGGTTCACCGCGCAGCAGGTTCGCGCACTCGAACACCGAACCCAGGCTGAGGCTCAGGGACTGGAAATTCGGGTAAACCATCAGCGCAACGCTGTGCATCGTCATTCTCCAAGGTGCGTGGGAGAGAGGATTGTCGACGGGTGCCAGGCAAACGGCAACCGACTTTGTGCCATGTCCGAAATCCTTGCGGATATGACATTGTTGAAGTTTTTCTCGACGCCTAACATCCCCTCAACGAACTAGACGACTGGTCTAATCGGGACGAGATGAATGATGACTAACGCGACTAATAGTACAAGGCAGACCATTCTGGATACGGCGCAATTGATTGTGAGCCGCAAAGGATTTTCTGCCGTGGGGTTGAACGAAATACTTCAAGCCGCCGATGTACCCAAGGGGTCGTTTTATCACTATTTCCATTCCAAAGATGCATTCGGCGTGGTCTTGCTCGACACCTATTTCGACCAATACCTCAAAGGCATGGAGCAACTGTTCCAGCAACCCGGGCTGCCCTGGGCCGCCAGGTTGATGCGCTATTGGCACACCTGGATCGACAACCAGACCGGCTGTACCGACGCGGGCAAATGCCTTGCCGTCAAACTTGGTGCCGAGGTGTCAGACCTTTCAGAGCCAATGCGTTTGTCCCTGCAGCGCGGCACCACACGCACCATCGCCTTGCTGGCCGAGGCCTTGCAGCACGGCATCCAGGACGGCTCGCTGGCGGTTCAGCAACACCCCGAAAGCCTGGCTCGGCGCTTGTACGCGCTGTGGTTGGGGACCAGCGTCATGAGCAAGATCACCCGAACATCCGCGCCTTTTGACGAGGCGCTGCTGCTGACCCGACAGTTATTGGGTTGCCCTGAACTGCTGATGCATACACCTACTGAAACCATCGATCGAGGCACTGGAAAATGAAAGTATTAATGGTACTGACCTCTCACGACCAGCTTGGCAATACCGGTCGTAAAACCGGCTTCTGGCTCGAAGAATTTGCGGCGCCCTATTACACCTTCAAAGACGCGGGTGCCGAACTGGTGCTGGCATCCCCGGCCGGCGGCCAGCCACCGCTGGACCCGGTCAGCGATCAGCCGGATGCACAGACCGAGCAAACCCGTCGCTTTGCTGGCGACCCGGCGGCCCAACAGGCCCTGGCCAGCACCGTCAAGCTGGACACGGTCAACGCCGACGACTTCGACACCGTGTTCTACCCAGGCGGCCATGGCCCGCTGTGGGACTTGGCCGAATCGCAAACGTCGATCGCACTGATCGAAGCGTTTGAGCGTGCCGGCAAGCCGATCGGTTTTGTCTGCCATGCGCCGGGCGCTCTGCGTCATGTCAAGGCCGTGAATGGCGAGCCGCTGGTCAAGGGCCGTCGTGTTACCGGTTTTTCCAACGCTGAAGAAGCTGCGGTTGGCCTGACCGATGTGGTGCCGTTCCTGATTGAAGATGATTTCAAGGCGCTCGGCGGCCACTATGCAAAGGGCGCTGATTGGCAGTCCTTTGTGCTCGAAGACGGCTTGCTGGTGACCGGGCAGAACCCTGCCAGTTCCAGTGCTGTGGCCAAGGCCCTGCTCACACTCACCGCCTGAATTAATCACACACGTTATTGATTGGCGGCTCCTTGGAGCCGCCAATGCTTTTGCTCGCCCTGAATTTGGAAATTTCACATGACTCATCATTTAAATACCCCGGTAAAACTGGGCCATCACACGCTCAATAACCGTGTTGTCTTGCCGCCTCTGACGCGTCAACGCAGCGCGCAACCCGGCGATATCGCCACCGACCTGATGGCCGAGTATTACCGCCAGCGCGCCACGGCCGGTTTCATGGTCAGCGAAGGCACGCAGATCGAACCGCGCGGCCAGGGCTACGCCTGGACGCCGGGTATCTACAGCCCGGCGCAGATCGACGGCTGGCGCAAAGTCACCGACGCCGTGCATGCCGAAGGTGGCGTGATCTTCGCCCAACTGTGGCATGTGGGGCGTGTGTCCCATAACGCGCTGCAACCGGAGGGCGCCGCACCGGTCGCGCCGTCGGCCATTGCGGCGGAGCAGGCAAAAGCCTTTATCGAAACCGGGCCTGGCGTCGGCGAGCTGATGCAGCCGCCCGTGCCGCGTGCGTTGAGCCGGCTGGAAATTGAAGAGCTGGTAGGGCACTACGCACAGGCGGCGCGCAATGCGTTGGACGCCGGTTTTGATGGGGTGGAAATCCACGCCGCCAATGGTTACCTGGTCAACCAGTTCATCTCCGCCCACGCCAACCAGCGTGATGACGAATACGGCGGCTCGCTGCACAACCGCCTGCGCTTTCTGCGCGAGATCGTCGAGGCCGTGACCGCCGTGGTCGGCCCGCAGCGCCTGGGTGTGCGTTTTTCTCCGCTGTTCAGCGGCACGGATCAGGACCGCGTGTACATCGGCCTGGTCGAGGAAGATCCGCATCACACCTACATTGAAGCGATCAAGGTGCTCGAGGCATCGGGCATTGCCTATGTGTCTATCGCCGAGGCTGACTGGGACAACGCTCCCGACCTGCCCGAAACTTTCCGTCAGGCGGTGCGCAGCACGTTCAGCGGGCGCATCATCTACGCCGGTCGCTACACCGCTGAGCGCGGGGCAAAATTGGTGGAGGCGGGGCTGGCAGACTTGATTGCCTTCGGCCGTCCGTTCATTGCCAACCCGGACCTGCCGCAGCGACTGTTCAACGGCTGGCCGCTGAACCCGTTGCGGGCGCAGGGCATGTACGGCGGCTCGGAAGAGGGCTACACCGATTACCCGGCGTTCGCCGAGTAACTAGTCGATGCCCCGGCACAGATCCGTTGTCGGGGCCGTCGAGCAGTGGCGCGGCGGTGAAGGCGGTGGGGCAGGCAACAACATGTTGACCGTGCCGCCGCCGTCGCAGCCTCGCTGGGGCTCTACAGCTGCCAGCGTTGATCTTCAGCGGCGCGGATGAGCGTCATTCCACGCGCAACACAATCTTGCCAATGTGATCGCCGCCTTCCATCCGCGCATGGGCCTGGGCGGCGTCGGTGTATTCGTACACCTTGTCGATCATCGGCAGGCAGCGTCCGGCGGACAGCACCGGCCACACGTATTCGCGCAGCTGTTCGGCAATGGCAGCCTTTTCGTCCTTGGTGCGCGCGCGCAGCAAGGAGCCGGTGATCACGGCGCGCTTGCCGAGGATGGTCAGCAGGTCGACGTCATTGGCCTTGCCGCCGCCGAGGAAGCCGAGCATCACCAGGTGCCCGTCCATGGCCAGGGACTTGAGGTTATTGTTCAGGTACGAGGCGCCCATGATGTCGAGGATCACATTCACGCCCTTGTTGTCGGTCTTCTGCGCGATGACCTCGGCGAAGTCCTGCTCGCGGTAGTTGATCGGCTCGGCGCCCAGCTTGGCGATCGCCGCACATTTGTCGGCGCTGCCGGCGGTGGCGAACGCCTGGATACCGTATTCGCGGCACAGCATCAACGCGGTGGTACCGATGCCGCTGGTGCCGCCGTGGATCAGCACGCTCTGGCCGGTATGAGCGTCACCCAGGCCAAACAGGTTGGCCCAGACGGTGAAGAAGGTTTCCGGCACGGCGGCGGCTTGAATCCAGTCCATGCCATCCGGAATCGGCAAGGCCTGGCTGGCAGGCACCGCGCAAAATTGTGCATACCCACCGCCGTTGGTCAGGGCACACACCTTGTCACCCAGCGCGTACTCGCTGACACCTTCGCCCAATGCAACCACCTCACCCGCCACTTCCAAGCCTGGAATGGGGCTCATACCGGGTTTCATCGGGTACTTGCCGGCGCGCTGCAACGCATCCGGGCGGTTGACGCCGGCCGCGTGCACGCGAATCAGGATTTCACCGGGACCTGCCACGGGCACATCGGCCCGGCGCGGTTGCAGGACCTCGGGGCCGCCAGGGGCGGTGATTTCGATCAGGGTCATTTCTTTTGGCAGTGACATGTGCGATTACCTGAAACGATGAGCGTATGACTTGGGACCGCGTCGGGCAGTCGCCGGTTCAGCCGCATCATACCCAGGGTCAGCACCTGTCGAAAAAAAAGCCGGGCAAGCCCGGCAAAATAAGGAGAGGGTGATTCACTCGCTTCAGCGATTGAGGAACGCCAACAAGTCTTCGTTCAACTGCTGGGTGTGGGTGGCGGCAAAACCGTGCGGCGCATCCTTGTACACCTTCAACTGCGCGCCCTTGATCATCTCGGCCGCGACTTTACCGGTGGTTTCGAACGGTACGACCTGGTCGCCGTCACCGTGGATCACCAGGGTGGGCACCTCGATCTTGGCCATGTCCGGGCGGAAGTCGGTCTCGGAGAACACGGTGACACAATCCACGGTCGATTTAAGCGACGCCAGCAACGCGACCTGCAAGGTCTGCGTCAGCACGCCCTGGGAGACTTTCTGGCCCTTGTTGATGCCATAGAACGAGGCATTGAAGTCGCTGATAAATTGCGCGCGATCCTTCAGCAGCCCGGCCTTGATGCCATCAAACACCGCGGTAGGCACGCCCTGCGGGTAATCCGGTTTTTGGCCGAAGATCGGCGTGACGGCGCCCAGCAGCACGAGGCCGGCCAAACGCGAGTTGCCGTGGCGAGCGATGTAGCGGGCCACATCGCCGCCGCCCATCGAGAAGCCCACCAGGGTCACGTCCTTGAGGTCCAGGTGTTCGATCAGTTGGGCGATATCGTCGGCGAAGGTGTCGTAGTCGTTACCGGTCCACGGCTGGTCCGAGCGGCCAAAACCCCGGCGGTCGAAGGCGATGGTGCGAAAGCCACGGCTGCTCAGGTATTCCATCTGGTATTCCCACATGTCGGCATCCAGAGGCCAGCCGTGGCTGAACAGCACGGGCTTACCGCTGCCCCAATCCTTGAAATAAATCTGGGTACCGTCTTTGGCAACGAATGTGCTCATGGAAAACTCCTTGGGGTCAGGGGGCAAAAGCTCAGTCTCACTATCGCGTTAAACCGGCCCAGGGGCTTGTACGGATGTGCTCGGTTGAACGCTTGCGCGTCTGCGTTGGTCCACTGACCTCTACCGTCAGTTCAACAGGTGAACCAAATGGCCAAGACTTACAGCTACGCCGCTCGGGATTCCAAGGATGCACTCAAGCCTTTTACCTTCGAGCGCCGCGCGCCGGGGTCGGACGACGTCCAGATCGATATTCTCTATTGCGGCGTGTGCCACTCCGACTTGCACACCGCGCGTAACGAATGGCACAACACCTTGTACCCGTCGGTGCCCGGCCATGAAATCGTCGGCCGCGTCACGGCCGTCGGTGCCAACGTGAAAAAATTCAAGGTCGGTGACCTGGCCGGTGTCGGTTGTATGGTCGACAGCTGCCAGCACTGCGCATCCTGCGCCGAGGGCGAGGAGCAATATTGCGAGAACGGCTTTACCGGTACCTACAATGGCCCGGTGTTCGGCGGCGAAAATACCTTTGGCGGCTACTCGGACAATATCGTGGTCAAGGAGAAGTTCGTGCTGCGCATCTCCCACGATGATTCGAACCTGGCGGCCGTAGCGCCGCTGCTGTGCGCCGGCATTACCACTTACTCGCCGTTGCACCACTGGAAGGTGGGGCCCGGCAAAAAAGTCGGGGTCGTCGGCCTCGGCGGGCTAGGGCATATGGCGGTGAAGATCGCGCATGCCATGGGCGCGCATGTCACGCTGTTCACCACCTCGCCGAACAAGCGCGAAGACGGCCTGCGCCTGGGTGCCGACCAAGTGGTGGTGTCGAAGAACCCGGACGAGATGGCCAAGGTCGTCAACAGCCTGGACTTCATCCTCAACACCGTTGCCGCGCCGCACGACCTCGATGCGTTCCTCAATCTGCTCAAGCGCGATGGCACCATGACGCTGGTCGGCGCACCCGACAGCCCGCATCCGTCGCCGACGGTGTTCAACCTGATCTTCAAACGCCGCAGCCTGGCCGGCTCGTTGATTGGTGGCATCCAGGAAACCCAGGACATGCTGGACTTCTGCGCCAAGCACAAGATTGTCTCGGACATCGAGATGATCGACATCCAGGGCATCAACGAGGCGTACGAGCGGATGCTCAAGGGCGATGTGAAGTATCGCTTTGTGATTGATATGGAGAGCTTGAAGAAGGAAAGTCACGCGGCTTGAAACGCTGCAGACCTACTGTGGGAGCGGGCTTGCTCGCGAAAGCGCATTGACAGTCAACAGAGTCATCGACTGATCCATCGCCTTCGCGGGCAAGCCCGCTCCCACATTTGTTCAGTGCGGGCCGTTAAGCCGACAAGTGCTCGTAGAGAATCGTTGCACCCACCAGCATCAACACCACGCCGCCGACCATTTCGGCGCGCTTGCCCACCACCGTGCCCAGCACCCGACCGAGCATCATGCCGATGGTTACCATGGTCATGGTCGCCAGGCCGATGGCTGCCGACGCCACCAGAATATTCACATCGATAAAGGCCAGGCCCACGCCGACGGCCATCGCATCAATGCTGGTCGCAAAGGCGGTAATGGCCAGGATCATGAAGGAATGCTGGGTCGGCTTTTCCGCCTCCTCATCGTCCGCCTTGAGCCCGTTGTAGATCATGTGCAAGCCCAGTGCGACCAGCAGGGTAAAGGCGATCCAGTGATCCCAGTCCTCCACCCAACGCGTGGCTGCATGGCCGATGGCCCAGCCGATCATCGGCGTGATGGCTTCGATCACACCAAAAATCAGGCCGGCGCGCAGTGCTTCGATCAGACGCGGTTTGTGCAGGCTGGAGCCTTTGCCGATGGCCGCCGCGAAGGCGTCCGTGGACATGGCCAGGGCGAGAAAAATCAGGGAAATGGGGTTCACGGTGAGGCTTCCAGTCGGGCTGTATGAGTCAACGACACAACCACACGCCCGACTTTAGGCATGGATGTGTCGCTGGTCTCACCAACCTCAACGGTGTTCGTACCACGGCAGGTTGCCGAATATGTTGATACGAACGCTTCTGAGCGGGTCAGAAGCCGGTTACTCCCCAACGAAGGGGCGCATCATAGACAGCCAGATATGAAAATTCCGTCAACGCCCTTCAAATACCGGTGGGCGGCGCTCCATACGCTCAGGCCGACGCCGGCGCCGAGAATCACCACGCCGACGCGCTGGGCGGCGAGGGCGACCAGGCTTTCGTCCAGGCTGTCGAGCAGTTGCGCGCTCAGGGCATTGCGCTGGCTGGGGTTACCGGCTCTCCAGCAGCGCTTTCAACGCATCGCGGTGCGTTGAAAGCGCTTCATTGTTGGCAAAGCGCGGGCCGTTCGGCAGCTCGGGCAGGTCCAGCAGCACACACAGCTTGCCCCACATGGCCAAGGTGATCGGCGCCAGGTTCAACGGGCCGTCCAGGGTCTGGAACACGCCGTAAGGCGCGATCACCGCGTGGGATCACTTGGGTTTCTGGGTGTCGAGTGCCGTTGCAATCACGCTGCCCATGGGCGTCGGTTTGGGCGACTGACGGTGCAGCACGGCATTCACGGCCCACTCTTCAAGGCGTACGCGGTCACGCTGGAACACCATCATGTGAGTCGAGCCGCCGAACTCGAAGTGACCGATTTCAGTGCCGCGTGTGATCTTCACCGGCTTGCTGCCTTCGTCGACAATAAACTCCGGTTCGATGATGCAGGTCGACACTTCAACCATGCCAATGCAGATCAGTGCCACGTACCCGCAGGTGGGGTGTTCGAAGATGAAAATGGCGCGCGCGGCCACATGGCCCAGGTAGGGTTGCGACTCGGTGCCTTCCCACGTGCCTGGGCCTTCTTTTTGCGCCGGGCGTTGGGCGAAGTAGGTGCCAGGTTGCACCCACGAACGCAGCAGGGTGCCGTCCAGCGGCGCGTTCCAGCGGTGGTAGTGGGTGGCGGAGAGGAAACCCTGATACAGCTGCCCACCTTCAAAGTGCTTGGCCCAGTCACGTTGGCCGGCGAACAAGTCCAGCAGTGAGTAGTTGACGTCCTTGATCCAGAAGTCGCTTTCGAAGGCGATGTTGTTCTGGTACGCCCACGGCGTGGTTTCGCAGCCGATATCGACCTGCGTCTGCGCGTCGCCCTGGAACGGCCGGGCGCCGGGCACGAACTTGCGGATGAAAAACGCGTTCCAGGAGTCGTAGCCGTAGCCGGGCTTTTTCGGGTCGCATTCCATCTGGTCCCATACACCGGCTGCCCAGGCGACCTTGGAGATCCACGAGCCGGGTTTTTCCGGGTTGTTGATGTCGAGTTTGTCCAGTGACTGCGGGCTTTTGAGGTAGGCGTTCCAGGTGTTGAGCACGTTCTTGAATTGCTCATTGAAGGTGGCGTCATGGAACAGCGCAACACCGGCTTCGGTGGCCATGGAAATCGCCAGGAAGGCATTCATGGGCGTGCCGACCTGGGCGGTGTCGTTGAACGAGGACGAGGTGGTGACAATTTCGTTGAGGATCTCGAAGAAACTGTCGTAGTCCTTGATCCACACGACGTCGCCGTCCTGGGTCTTGATCTGGTCGCGAGTGTGCGGCGCCAGGGTCAGCACGAACGCATTGGACTGCTCGATCAGCGACATGACCCACATGCGGTACACGCTGTGGGTGGTCACCCAGTTTTTGAATTCCATCAGTTGCGGCTGCATCGGCGCGAGGGTGCCGGCCTTTTTCATGCTGTCGATGTAGTCGCGCAGTGGCACCAGGAAGTTGGCGGTGGCCCACACGCGGTTGGGCACCCAGAAGCCCATTTGCACGGGGCCGGCATTGTCCAGGGTGAGCAGGTTTGAACCGCTGCCCTCGACGGGTGGCGGAGTCTTGCGAGGTTGGGTGGCGGGCGAAGAACGATCGGAGTGCGCCATATCATTAGTCCTTTAAACGTAACTGCGTGGGAAAGCTCCTTTTGAGCACTTTCAGCGTAGCTAGCGTAGGACCGGGGTTTGTAATGGTTGGCTATAACCAGGCGCGCCCGCCGACGAAAATCATTTTTGACACCAGCTCCACGATGTTTTTCACCTCAAGTTTCTTCATCAGCCGTGCCCTGTGCACTTCCACCGTACGGTGAGAGATCGCCAGGCGCTGGGCGATCTCCTTGGATTTAAGACCGTTGACGATGTGCATGGCGATTTCCCGCTCCCGCGGCGTCAGGTCGCCGGTGCCTTGGTGCGTGCGGTCCAGGCGCTCGAAGTGCCAGATCATCAGCTTGAACGGGTCTCTGGGCGTGAGCGTGTAGCCGTGGGACTTGGCCCAGAACACCTCGCCGCTTTTGTGCTGCATAAAGCGTTCATCGGAGTAGAAGCCGTTCTCGCTCTCCAGCAGCCAGTCGTGGCTACGCTTGCCGATGGCGTGATAATCGGCCTGGGACGGGTAGATCAGCAGGGTCAGTTGGTTGACCAATTCGTCGCGCGAATAGCCGAACAACTGCAGGAAGGCCTCATTGCAATCGACCATCACGCGGTTGCGCGTGACCAGTTGCGGGGCGGGGGAGAGCTGGAACGCCAGGCGTTCGATATCTTGAAGTTGCTGGGTAAACGCGTTCATTGGGCATCCTGCCTCGTTGCTTTTCTCACCGGGCTACTTATCCATGTAAGTAGTTACACGAATTGGCGAGCGCTCAGCGGTGCGTCATTGTAGGTAAATGTCCGCATCAAAAATAGAAGAAATTGATTATGCCAGCTGATTGCGTCTCCATTGTTGCCGCCGGTCATTCGCGTTTTGGTCGCCTGGAAGGCACCACCCTTGAAGACCTGATCGTGCAGGTTACCCGCGAAGCCCTGGCCGATGCGGCCATTGATGCGTCGCAAATCGATGCGTTGTTCCTGGGGCACTTCAACTCGGGGTTGGTGCCTGACGGGTTTCCCGCCTCCTTGCTGTTGCAGGCCGACCCGGGCCTGCGCTTCAAACCCGCCACGCGGTGTGAAAACGCCTGTGCGTCCGGCTCGGCGGCGATTCAGGCCGGGGTCAATGCGATCCTCTCCGGCAGCGCCGACCTGGTGCTGGTGGTCGGCGCCGAGAAGATGACCCACACGTCCACCGCCGAGGTCACCCAGGCCCTGGCCGGCGCCGGTTATCAGAACGACCCGGCCGAAGCCGGCTTGAGTTTCCCGCAGTTGTTCGGCCGTGCGGCGCGCCAATACACCGAGCGCTACCACTGCCCGCTGGGCTCGATGGCCGCCATCGCCACCAAGAACCACACCAATGCCATGGCCAACCCGCTGGCGCAAATGCACCGGGTGATGGATTTCGAGCACTGCAACAACGTGTCCAAGAGCAACCCGTTTGTGGCCGAGTCACTGCGCCTGACTGATTGCTCGTTGATCAGCGACGGCGCCGCCGCGATCATCCTGGCCTCACCCAAGCGAGCGCGCGCGTTTCGTCGTGATGTGCAGATTCGTGCGATGACCCAGGTCAACGACTGCTTGCCCATTGCCCAGCGCGACATCCTGGCGTTTGAAGGCCCGCAACGGGCCATCCACTCGGCGCTGCGCGGGGCGAATATCACCCTGGCCGACCTGAGTTTCGCCGAGGTGCACGACTGCTTCACCATCGCCGAACTGCTGATCTACGAAGCCATGGGCCTGGCGCCCAAGGGCGAGGGCCATCGCGTGCTCGACAGTGGCGTGGTGCGCGCCGGCGGGCGGCTGCCGGTGAACCTCTCGGGTGGGCTCAAGGCCAAGGGGCATCCGGTGGGTGCCACCGGCGTGTCGATGCACGCCTTGGCGTTCCGCCAATTGACCGGCGAACCGATTGGCCTGGCGGTGCCCAACCCGGAGTTTGGCCTGGTGTTCAACATGGGCGGCATGGCAGTGGCCAACTACGCCTCGGTCCTGCACGCGCGCCGGTACTGACCCATGAACATTGCCAACTGGTTGCACGACACCCAGCGCCGCGACCCGCAGCGACCGGCATTGTTCGAAGGTACGCGGCAAGTGGCCGACTACGCGACCTTTGCTGCGCATGTTCGCCAGCGCGCCGCGCACTTGGTGGACCAGCACGGCGTGGTCGCCGGTGACGCGGTCGCCGTGCTGATGAAGAACAGCTGCGACTACCTGGAAGTGCTCTACGCCATCTGGTGGCTGGGCGCAGTAGCTGTGCCGATCAACGCCAAATTGCACCCGGCTGAGGCGGCGTGGATCGCCGATAACGCCCAGGCGCGCCTGATCTTTACCGACGGCGGCCGGGTATTTTCGGCGTCGCGCGACTTGCCTCAGCACTGCAAGGAACTGGACGGCCACACGCTGCCGCCGACGCGTGGCTGGCCGACCCTGGCGCAGCCGGAGCCCCGCCAGGACCAGGACCTCGCGTGGCTGTTTTACACCTCCGGCACCACCGGGCGCTCCAAGGGCGTGATGCTGTCCCATTGCAACCTGATGGCGATGTCGTTGTGTTACCCCACAGACGTGGATCCGGTCAGCGCCGATGACGCAGTGCTGTATGCCGCGCCAATGTCCCATGGCGCCGGGCTCTACAACTTCATTCATGTGCGCTGCGGCGCGCGGCATGTGGTGCCGGCTTCCCACGGTTTCGACGCCGCCGAGCTGTTTGGCCTGGCGGCCGAGCTGGGCAACGTTTCACTGTTTGCGGCGCCGACCATGGTCAAGCGCATGGTCGAACAGGCGCGGCGCCAGGATTATCGCGGCGAAGGCATCAAAACCATCGTTTACGGTGGCGGCCCGATGTACCTGGCCGATCTGTGTGAGGCCGTCGACACCTTCGGCCCGCGGCTGGTGCAAATCTACGGCCAGGGCGAGAGCCCGATGACCATCAGCGTGCTGCCTCGCGCGCTGATCGCCGACCGCCAACGCGCAGACTGGGCCACGTTGGCCGCCTCGGTCGGCCATGCGCAATCGTGCGTTGAAATCCGCATTCTCGACGCACAGCACCAGCCGGTGCCGACGGGCGAGCGCGGCGAGATCGCCGTGCGCGGTGCCACGGTGATGCAAGGCTACTGGCGCAACCCCGAGGCATCGCGTCAGACCTTGGTCGAGGGCTGGCTGTTGACCGGTGACGTCGGCTTTCTCGACGCGGCGGGTTACCTCACCCTCACGGACCGTTCCAAGGACGTGATCATCAGCGGCGGCAGCAACGTGTACCCGCGTGAAGTCGAGGAAGTGCTGGCGCAACATCCCGAGGTGTTCGAGGTGTGCGTCGTGGGAGAGCCGGATACGCAATGGGGCGAATCGGTGGTGGCGTTTGTGGTGACGCGCAGCGGGCAACCGCTCGATGAAGCCGAGCTGACGGCCTGGTTCGTGGCGCGCATGGCCTCGTTCAAGAAACCCAGGAAGTACCTGTTTCCCGGCGAATTGCCAAAGAACAGTTACGGCAAAATCCTCAAGACCGACTTGCGGCAGTGGCTGAAAGCAGCGAGTATCGCCGCGCTTCCCTAGACCCGTTTTTCATGGACAGAACATCAGACAAGGAGTCCCTTTGATGGGCAATCAAGCGCAAGACACGGTCCGCAAGCGGCGCCGTGCGTTTCTCGGTGCCACTTCCGGTCACTTGATCGAGTGGTACGACTACGGCGTCTACGGCTTTCTCGCCGTGTACATCGGCCAGGCCTTTTTCGTCTCCGATGACCCCACCACCAGCCTGTTGGCCAGCTTCGCGGCGTTTGCCCTAAGCTTTTTCATCCGGCCTCTGGGCGGGCTGTTCTTCGGTCCGCTGGCGGACAAGATCGGCCGCCGCAAAACCCTGATCATGGCGCTGGTGATGATGACCGGCTCCACCGTCATGCTCGGCCTGTTGCCCACTTATGCAACGCTTGGCATTGCTGCGCCGATGCTGCTGATTCTGGTGCGCTGCGTGCAGGGTTTCTCGGCGGGCGGCGAGATCGGCACAGTGACCAGCTTTATCTCCGAATACGCCGGCCCCGGCCGACGCGGCTTTGCCACGTGCTGGCTGATGGTCACCGCCGTGCTCGGCCTGCTGCTGGGCGGTGCCGTGGCCAACGGCATGACCTGGATCCTGGGCGCCGAAGTGATGCAGGAATGGGCCTGGCGTGTGCCGTTCCTGATCGCCGCACCGTTGGGTTTTATCTCCATGTACATCCGCCTCAAGCTGGAAGACAGCCCGGAGTTTCTCGCCTTGCAGCGCGCCGGGCAGACTTCCCGTGCACCGCTGCGCGAAGTCTGGCAGTGGAAGCGCGCGATTGCCCTGGTGTTTTTCATCATCACCTTGCACAGCTCGATCTTTTACCTGGTGCTGACCTTCGCCTCGACCTACATGGCCAAGATCCTCAAGTTCGACAGCAGCACCACGCTGCTCTATGTGTTCGTCGCGAGTTTCTCGGCCGCGTTCGTGATGCCGTTTGGCGGCGCGTTCACCGATAAATACGGACGTAAGCCGTTTCTGATGGTGATCGGCACCCTGGCCACGCTGGCGATGTTCTGGCTGTTCAAGTCGGCACCGACCGCCACTGCCGCGTCGTTCTTCGCCCCATTGATGGCGGTGGCGATCCTGTTCGGGCTGTATGCCTCCTCGACCTATGCGCTGATGAGCGAGCTGCTGCCCACGCGCATCCGCTCCACCGGGATTGCCGTTGCGTACAACGTGCCGGTCGCGGTGTTTGGCGGCAGCGCGCCGCTGATCTCCACCTGGCTGATCAAGGTGACGGGCGACATCACTTCACCTTGGTATTTCTACGTGGCAACCGGTGTGGTGTCGTTGATCGCACTGGTGGTGCTGCGCAAGGAAGATTTCGTCGCCAGTGTCAGCCCGATGGTGGCGCCGGCGGGGGCCGTGTTGGCCCCGGCCGCCTGATCAACAGCGTTACCCCGAAAAGCCTGACTGAATGGCTGCAGGAAGCCGGCTATCGCGTCGACCAGACCAAACAGAACGGCATCGTGCAATTGCTCAGCGCGAGCCAGGGTACCGGCTTTGCCGTGCGCTTTGGCAATCCGGCGCCTGACACTCAGCGCTGCAGCACGCCACGAAACGTTGCACTCAACGCGCGCAACGTTTCGCGCGAGCGCGCATCACTGATCCGGCTATACAGCAGCACTTCACTGACGGGTAATGCGGGCAGGCCGTATTGCTCGCTCACGTCCACCGCCCCGGCCGGGGCCACGCGGTGGGCGAGGGCGGCGACCCCCAATCCGGCGCTCACTGCCGCGCCTACCGCCATCACGCCACCGCCGACAAACACTTCGGTCCAGTCGATACGCGCGGCCTCCAATGCCCTCACCGCCAGGTGCCGAACGCCACAGGGCGCGGCCATGGTCGCCATGCGCAGCGGTGCGCCGGGGCTGTGTTGCCAGTGTGGCGCCGCGAACCAGCCAAAGCGTTCCACGGCCAGCACTTCGCCGTCCTGGCGATCGCCTTCGTTGCGCACGATCACCGCGTCCAGTTCATTGCGATCAAACGCGGCCACCAGGTCGCGGGACGAGGCGATGCGCACCTCGAGAATCACCAGCGGGTCGTAGGCCGCGAGTCGGCTGAGCCAGGTGGGCAAGTCCGGCCCGGCCACGTGGTCGCTGATACCAATCACCAAACGCCGAGACGCGTGGGCGCCCAGGTCAGCCAGCGCCCGCTCATGGGCATTGAGCAGGGCACGCGCGGCCACGATGAAGCGCTCGCCCTGGGGCGACAGCTGCACATGGCGAGGCGTGCGTACCAATAGGCGATAACCGAGGCGTTCTTCCAGGCGCTTGAGCTTCAGGCTGATGGCGGCCTGGGACGTGTCGAGCGCCTCGGCGGCGCGGGTGAAGCTGGCGAAATCAGCCACCAGCACAAAGGCGTGTACGGTGTCGATATCGAGGGGTTTGAGCGCGTCAGTCATATCCAATCCTTATCGCACTTATATTGGGCCATATCTTGTTGAAATCATCGCCAGTGCGCAAGCTCTGTCCACATCTTGCACAGGAGCTTTGCCATGTTTGCCAAACAGTATTCACACCGCCTGCCTGCCGACTACGACATGGACGTGATACGCCGGCGCGCCGCGCAATTGGGGCCGTTGTGGGAGGACACGCAAGGGTTGCTGTTCAAGGCGTTTATCGCGCAGACGCGTGGGCAGGCGCCGGGCAATGTGTATGCGTCGGTGTACCTGTGGGCCGACCCGTTGCAGGCCGCCGACTTTCTACTCGGCGAGCGTTTTCAGAAAGTGCTCGACAGCTTTGGCCGTCCGCACATCGAAAGCTGGTTGCCGCTGGATGTGCAGCGTGGGCCCGCGCAGCACGCGTTGAGCCTGTACCGAGAGGAGTGGCCGCTGGTGCCGGGGGCGGATCGGGCGGGGATCGTCGCCGAGGAAAAACGGCGCAATCAGCAATTGGCTGACAGCGGTGACACGTTTGCAGTATGCCTGGCGCTGGATGTGCAGGCGTGGCGGCTGGTGCGCATCACCTTGTCAAGCAAGGCGCTGGATGCGGCGCATCCCGGAACGGGCTATGAGGTGTTGTACCTGGCCCGCCCCGGGGTTCAGTTCAAGGGTTGAAACGCGCTGTTGGCTGGCTGAGCTTGCGCTCGGCCACCGCGCCAAACACCAGGCCGAGGGTGGTCCACAGCACCACCTGGATACCCAGCGACGCTACGCGGAATTTCCACAGCAGCACGGCCGAAAACGCCTCCGGCACTTCGTTGATCACCGGGAACAGGCTGCCGGCCACCGACACAATCACGATGTACAACGCCACACCCAGTATCGCCCCAGCCCAGACGCCACGGCGGGCAATCAGCTTGCGCGCGGCGTTGATCGCAATCACCGCGGCCGCCACTGACACCAGCAGCATCAGGAAGAACAGCTTGGTGCGCTGCGCGATGGTTTCGGGGTCGCCCACCGAGGGCGGGTTAGCCGGGTACTTGAGCCCTGGCACCAGGGTAATTGCCACAAATGCCGCCAGTGCCAGCAGCGCCGCCAGGCCACGCGGGCCGACCTTGCCGATGCGCCCCAGGGCGTAAGCGAACACCAGGGCGAAGAGGCCGCCCAGTGACACGCTGTACACCACCACGCCGGTGAACAGGCCGAAGGTGCTTTGCACTTCGCGGCTCACCAGTTCCTCTTCCGGCGCATCGCCGTGCATCTGTGCCATGTGGTCTTCAAAGGCGATGGCCTTGTCGATCTGCGGTTCACCAAAGGTCTTGGCGAAGCCGAAAGCCAGCACGCCGGCGAGCAAGCCCACCAGCATCCCGCGCAGGAGTAAATGCCCTGTCATGTCGTGTCTCGCTTATCGATTAATGGCAGGGGAAACCCAGCAGGTGGCGGCCGTCGTGCACAAATTCATGCACATACATGCCTTTGAACACCGCGTTGGCGCCTTGCTCGGCGCCGACAAAATAGAGCGCCAGCAGCAGCAACAGGCCACCGAAGATCGCCCAAGGCAGAATGTCGCCCAAGGGCAGGGTGGGTAAATGCACATCAGGATTCGTTGCAGCAGTGTTAGCCATGAAAACCTCCAGGGATGACGCGTCCCGAAATGGATTGCGATTGGGCTGAAACAGGGTCTGGCTTACGGCTAAAAGGCCGAATACAGTGGCGCGACCGCGCCGGATTCGAACCGGCTTCCTCTTTCATGTTCGTTGTAACATGTTGAAACAACTTTGCCAGTCTACGCCGACTGCGCGTCGAAACAGAGTGAATTGTGATGCAGGCCACCCGGTTGACCTTGATATGCCATGCCGCCACGCCGTTGCAAAAACAGGGGCGGTTTCCCGATGACGAATCGGTAGCGATGCAGTGGCAACCCGCGGCCCTGTCCCTGGCGGGTCGTTTCAAGAAAAGCCCGCGACTGGTGTGTGGGCCCGAGGCCAGAACCCGGCAAACCGCCGGCTTGTTCGGCGATGACGCGCAGGTCGAAGACGCGTTGCGCGACGGTGATTTCGGCGCCTGGAAAGGCCAGGCCATCGGCCAGCTCGACAGCCATGCATTGAGTGACTGGCTGACCAACAGCGCCAGCGCGCCTCACGGCGGTGAGTCGGTGGAGCAGATTTGCGTACGCGTCGCTGACTGGATGAAAAGTCTCGAAACCCAACCCGGGCACGTAGTGGCTATCACCCACCCGTTTGTGATTCGCGCCGCGATGCTGTACGTGTTGCAGTTCCCTGTCTCGATGTTCTACCTGATTGATGTCGAGCCGCTGTCCGCCACCGAACTGCGCTTTAACAAGGTGTGGCGCCTGCGTCTGGAAACTCACGCCTGAGCGCGTGAACATGGCAAAATCCACGCCCCGCAATGAGAGCAACCCATGAAACGCATCCTGATCATCGGCATTGGCGCCGGCAACCCTGACTACATCACGATGCAGGCCGTCAAAGCGCTGAACCGCGCCGACGTGTTTTTCCTGATGGACAAGGGCCAAAGCAAAGACAAGCTGATCGACCTGCGCCGCGAGATTTGCGAAACCTACATCACCGAGCCTGGTTACCGTTTCGTCGAGGCCGACTGCCCCGAGCGCGTGCGCGGCGATATCGACTACACCACCGCTGTGCAGGACCTGAACCGCGACAAGCAGCAGACCTTCGAGCGCATGATCAATGAGCAGATGGCTGACGGTGAAGTGGGCGCGTTCCTGGCCTGGGGCGACCCTGCGCTGTACGACAGCACCATCCGCATTCTGCAAGCGATCCTGGCCAGTGGCCGCAGCGTATTCGAGTTCGAAGTGATCCCCGGCATCACCAGCGTGCAAGCCCTGGCCGCCCAGCACAAGGTGCCGCTGAACCGCATCGGTCGCTCCATCGAGATCACCACCGGGCGCCGGTTGGCGGCGGGGCAGGCGAGTGATGCGGACACCTTGGTGGTCATGCTCGACGCCGAAGATTCCTACCGCAGCGTGGCCGATCAGGACATGGACATCTACTGGGGCGCCTACCTGGGCACGCCGGACGAAATCCTCATCAGCGGCAAAGTCAGCGAAGTGGCTGAGCAAATCCAACAGGTGCGCAAGGCGGCGCGTCTGGAAAATGGCTGGATCATGGACACTTACTTGTTGCGCAAACCCTGAGGTCACTTTCCCATGCTCAAACTGTTTGCCCTGGCACTGACCCTGATGGCCAGCGCCGCCCACGCCGACTCCACGCTGCATACTGATTTGCCCCTGTCTTATCTGGAACAGACCCAGAGCGATGCGCGCAATCAGCCGTTGGTGATTTTCCTGCACGGTTTTGGCAGCAACGAGGAAGACCTGTTTGGCATCAAGGACGCGCTGCCGTCCACCTGGACCTACCTGTCGGCACGTGCGCCGATGCCCGTGGACCCACAGGGTTATCGCTGGTTTACCAAGACGCCGGGTGACGGCGACTACAATGGCGAAACCGCCGACCTGCAACGCAGCGCCGCGCTGATCGAAGACTTTGTGGGCAAGGCCACTGCCAAATACCACACGCAAAGCGATCGGGTGTTTCTGGTGGGGTTCAGCCAGGGCGCGATCATGTCGTACGAGGTGGGCTTGCGAAAGCCCGCGTTGGTGCGCGGCATCGCGGCCTTGAGTGGCAGTGTATTGCCGGTGCTCAAGGCTGAACTCAAGCCCAGCGAATCATTGGGCAAATTGGCGATCTTTATCGGCCACGGCACTCTCGACCAGGCACTGCCGTATGCCTCGGCGACCCGGGCGAACGAGGTACTGGTGGGCCTTGGGTTGACGCCGGAGTTTCACGGGTATCCGGGCATGCCGCATACCGTCAGTGAGACCGAAGTGCAGGACCTTAAGGCCTGGCTGGAGAAAAGCCTGAAGTGAACCGGCGGGTGAGGGTTGCTGCGATGGTCATTTTCGTTTGGTGGCTTTGAGTAACTGTCCGTTGCTGCACTAGTGGCTTTTCTGTGGGAGCGGGCTTGCCCGCGATGCGGGTGCCTCGGTACATCAGCCATACCCAGTGGATGCCATCGCAGGCAAGCCAGCTCCCACCTTTGACCGAGTACACACGACACCCATCTATCTAATGCACAGAGATCCAACTGTGGGAGCGGGCTTGCCCGCGAATGCGGTGGGGCAGTCAGCTCATGTGTCACTGGCACACCGCATTCGCGAGCAAGCCCGCTCCCACAAGTTGACCGAGTGCATCTGCCAGCACCGCACTGCATTGCTTTTCTGTGGGAGCTGGCTTGCCTGCGATACAGGCACCTCGGTATATCAGGCACAACCAGTTGATGCTATCGCAGGCAAGCCAGCTCCCACATTTGATTGAGTTCAGGTTCCAGAATCAGGTCGGCTGCCAGGCCGCCTCGCTTCCGCTTTTGATCTAACCACTCAGGTCGGCTACTAGGCCGCCGTGCTTTTGATCTTGATCTCAGGCGCCCCGTTAAACCACGCTGGCCGAACGCAGGTAGTACGGAGCGGGTAAACCGGCAGGACGCCGGTTTAGCCGCGACGGGGCAGGGACGGCCCGTCGCGGCGGCCCGCGGAGTAATGCCTGCGTGAGGGCACACCGAGCCTAGGCGAGGTGCCGAGTGGTGGGGCAAGAGCGTTTTGGTTACTTTTGCGCTTTTCAAAAGTGACCCGCTGTAAGAGCGGAACCGCTATCAGCCATCACCCCCACAACGGATATGTACCCGGTCCCCAGCACCCCCATCAACTCTCCATCACCCGCAAAACCAGACTACTTACCCCCAGTAATCTGCTTCACCAACTCCGCATGCCCCTTCACATCATCCGCCCGCGAAATCGCCTGAATCACCAGCAAGTGATTGCCCGAGCCACCCAGGAATGTCGAGTTCAAAGTCTTGCCGCCACCCTGGGTGGCCGTGCTGTCGACCTGACGCAGGCCAAGACCTTTGAAGGTCAGTTTCTTCTCGTTCTGCTTCTTGAAATCAGGCAGGGCAGCGCTCTGGTCCTTGACGAAATCAGCCACGGCGCCATCCAGAAACTGCGGGTCATTGTCTTTAATTGTGGCCCCATCGTTGCGCACCGTTTCAGCCACGATCACCACACTTTTCGTGGTCGAGTTGGCGTACAGCGTGCCTTGGGTGTCGGCGGTGCCGTCCTCAACCTTGCCGGTCGGCAGCGTGTCGGCGACGTAAGCCTTGGGCAAGTTGAAGGTGAACTTGCCACCCAGCGTCGAGATGGTTTGTGTCGCGGTTGGCTTGGTTGCTGCGAACACGCCGCCGGCGGTAAGCGCCAGGGCCAGCAGCACGGCGGTCTTGGTGAAAGTGGCCATGAAGCGCTCCAGTGGATGAACGAAATTGCGGCGTATTCTGTCAGAAAACTCGCCAGATCGTTCATTCCTGTCCTCACACTTTGTCGGACTCTTCCTCAAGCCGGTCCATCTCAAACAGCCGCGCCAGTTCCGTACGCGCTTCCTGGGCGGTTTGCATGACCTTGGCGGCATCGTCATATACCGCGTGTTGCGCAGCGAGCACCTGCAGGTCGTGGTTTTTGAAACGGGTGATGCGCGCATCGGCCTGGGCCTGGCTCAAACCGAGACCCACCAGGGTGCGGCGGCTCATTTCCAGGCTGGAGTAAAACGTCTCGCGCACCGGTGACGCGTCCAGGTCGACCAGGCGGTGGACGTGTTGGCGGTTACGTGCACGGGCGATGATTTTCATGTGCGGGTAGAGGTTGCGCACCAGTTCGGCGGTCTTGATGTTGATCTCCGGGTCGTCCATGGCAATCACGAAGAACTCGGCCTGATCGACCTTGGCCGCGTGCAGGATTTCCGGGCGCTGCGGGTCGCCGTAGAACACCGGCATACCGCCGAAACTGCGGGTCAGTTCGATGGTTTCCACCGAGGTGTCGAGGGCGATAAACGAGATGTTTTGCGCACGCAGGATCCGCGCCACGATCTGGCCCATACGGCCCATGCCGGCAATCACCACACGCGGCGCATCGCTTTCGATGGCGCGGTATTCCTCCGGCACTTCCACCGGTTTGACCTTGGGCTTGAACAGCTTTGGGCACACCAACAGCAGCAGCGGCGTCACGGCCATGGACAGCGTGATGGTCAGCACCAGCACATCGTAGAGGTGCGGTTCGAACAGGCCCTGGTCGCGCCCGATCTTGAACACCACAAAGGCAAACTCACCGCCGGCGGCCAGCACCACGCCCAGGCGCAGCGCGCTCTCGCGATTGAGGTCGCCGACCATCCGGCCCACCGCATACAGCAGCGGCAGCTTCAAGCCGATCAACAGCAGCGTCAGGCCGATCACCACCAGCGGCGAACTGAGCAGCAGGCTGAGGTTGGCGCCCATGCCCACACTGATGAAAAACAGGCCGAGCAACAGGCCTTTGAACGGTTCGATCTGCGCTTCGAGTTCGTGGCGGTATTCGGAGTCCGCCAGCAGCAGCCCGGCGAGGAAGGCGCCGAGGGCCATCGACACGCCCACCAGCTCCATCAACCAGGCCGTGCCGATCACCACCAGCAGCGCGGTGGCGGTGGACACTTCGCGCAGGCCGGTCTTGGCGACAATGCGAAACACCGGACGCAGCAGGTAGCGTCCGCCGATGATCACCACGGCGATGCTGCCGAGTATCTGCAACACGTGTTGCAAGCCCTGGGCTTCGGTGGTCGGGTGATCACTGCCGGCCAGCAGCGGCACCATCGCGATCAGTGGGATCGCGGCGATGTCCTGGAACAACAGAATCGCAAACGCCAGGCGCCCGTGCGGCTGATTCAGCTCTTTGCGTTCGGCCAGGCTTTGCAGCCCAAACGCGGTGGAGGACAGCGCCAGGCCCAGGCCCAGCACAATCGCACTGTTCCAGGCTTGGCCAAACAGCCACAACGCCACCACCGCCATCACCAGCCCGGTCAGCAACACTTGGGCCAGGCCAACGCCGAATACCGCCTTGCGCATCACCCATAAACGCTTGGGCGACAGCTCCAGACCGATGATGAACAGCAGCAACACCACGCCCATTTCAGAGAACTGCGCCACGCTTTGCGGGTTGCCGATCAGGCCCAGCACTGAGGGGCCGATGATCACCCCTGCGAACAGATAACCCAGCACTGCGCCCAGTTGCAGACGCTTGGCCAACGGCACGGTCAGCACGGCGGCGAGCAGGAACACCACGGCTGCTTGTAACAGGTTGCCTTCATGGGGCATTGCGAACTCCAGGATCTTTAAAGCCAATCAACAAGGCGCCATTAGAGCGCTTTTTTACATTTTGAAACTTGTATTTTTGACGCGACAGGCAATGGATGTTGGCTGTAGTCCCGTTCTTACCGGGCGCTTACGAAAGTATTAATACCATTTAATTCAATGACTTTTCTGTAGGTCTACTACCGTTTCGACAAACTAAATCAGTTGTCACCACGGTCAGGTATTTCGAATTCGATGCGTGTGGGTCAATAGCGTTGGGCTTCTGCGCATTCATGGATGAAGGCTTGGACCACGAAGGAGTTGGACGTGGACAGAAGACTTGCTGCTGCACGCTCTTTGTGGCGAGCGGGCTTGCCCCGCGCTGGGTTGCGCAGCAGCCCCAAAGCCAGCCGCTGCGGTACGCCTGACACACCGCATCTTCCTTAATGGGGCTGCTTCGCAACCCAACGCGGGGCAAGCCCGCTCGCCACGAGGGGGGCCTATCTGGAAATAAGCGCCTGTTCCGCCAGCATCTGCAACAAATGCCGCTGCACGAGCTGCGCAAGGTTCCCGGATATCAGCATCGCCTTGGGGGCTTGCGGTAAAGCCCGACTGCCAAGCCGGCAATAATCACAGCGATCGCGATCAGGTTGGGTAGGGATACGTGCTCGTCCAGCATCAGCACCGAACTGGCAATTCCAAATACCGGAATCAACAGCGACAGCGGCGCCACGGTCGATACGGGGTAGACCTTGAGCAGGGAGTTCCAACCCCAGTAGGCAAAGTGTGTCGCCAGGTAAACCTGAAACAGGATCGACAACACGACGGTCAGGTCAAGACGCTCGGGCAGGTGAGCGAAGGCGGCGTTGCCGTGCAGCCACCACGCCATGAGGAACAGTGGGATCGGCGGGAACAGGCTGGCCCATACCATGAACGAAAAGATTTCCTTCACCCCTGATGCCTTGATGATGACGTTGCCGATACTCCATGCCAGGGCACTGAACACAATGAACAAAACCCCGAGTACCGCGTGCTCGCCGGTCTGGCTGGCGATGATTCCTGCCAGGCCAATCAACGCGAGAAAAGCGCCGACCCACTGTGCAGCACGGATTTTTTCCTTGAACAGCAGGTGGCCCCAGCCGAGCGTGAAAAACACGCTGAGTTGAATGATCAGCGAGGCGATCCCCGGGCTGACGCCGATATGGATGCCGTAGTTGATCACGCCCCACATGCCCAGCCCGAAGATCACGCCGTAAGCGGCCACGTAGCGGAATGGGACGACGGGCGGCTGGATAACGAACACCAGCGGCAGGGCGGCCAGGGCAAAGCGGATGCCGGTGAGGGCAAAAGGGTCGATTGAGCGCAGGCCCAGTTTGGTAATGGGAAAATTCAGCCCCCAGACCAAGGTAACCAACAGGGCAAGCGCCAGGTGTTTCTTCTGCATGGACGTTCCTTTGAACAGATTTCTTCAAAGGCGTGAATGCTAGGGCGCAGGGCGATGGCCCGCTTGCTTTGTCAGGTCATCCTTTGACAATATCGGGCCATGCTGCCGACCTTTGATGACAACGACCCCGAAGCGCTGGTCACTCTGCGTGAATACCCCTCTGGCACCGTGTTCACGCGGCATACACACCCGCGCGGGCAATTCGCCTATGCCTCCACCGGTGCGTTGAGGATGTTCACCGACCTCGGCAATTGGGTGGTGCCGCCGCAGCGGGCGATCTGGGTGCCGGGCGGTGTGCCCCATGAAATGCACATGCGCGGCGATGTGGTGATGCTCAATACCTACCTCGATGATCAGGCTGCCGAACGGGCAGGGCTGCGGGATCGTTGTCAGGTATTCGAGGTGTCGCCGTTGCTCAGGCATCTGTTGGAAGCGGCACTGGCTATCGCGCCGTCGGCGGCGACCACGGTCCGTCAGCACTGCGTATTGACGCTGCTGATCGATGAAATAAGCGCCATGCCCGAAGTGCCCCTCAGCGCGCCGTTGCCTGCCGAGCCACGTCTGGCCCAGGCTTGCCAGCGTTTTCTGCAGGCTCCTGCGCAGACCATCTCCCTTGATCAAATGGCCCATTGGTCGAACATGAGCCGACGCACCTTCACCCGCCATTTTCACGAAGGCACCGGCATGACGTTTGTGGCCTGGCGTCAGCAGGTCTGCCTGCTTGAAGCCACTGCGCGGCTCAGTCATGGCGCCTCCATTACCGAGGTGGCGTTGGGGTTGGGTTTCAGCAGTTCCAGCGCCTTTACCGCGGTGTTCCGCAGAAACCTGGGAGAGGCGCCCGCGCGCTACCTGGCCAAATCCAGGGCGGCGTCAGCGTTCTGAAAACGGCACACGTCGGTCAGGATTCACCTTCCCCAGCGTCATGCTTTGTTACTATCGCCGTCCATCGTCACCAGGAGTCACCGGCCCATGCAACACCAGTGGGATGAAATGCACCGCACCCGCAAGCCCACGTTTGTACTGTGCGGCGAGCCTCAGGGGGATGTGCTCAATCTCTACGTTCACGGTTATTCGGCCTTCTTCAACCGCCAGCAACTGGGCAATTTCAAGCAGCAGCTGGCGAGCATCGAAGGCTCGACCAACCTGATGCTGTTCTGGCCGGCGGGGCATTTTCTCGAAAACCTGTTTGCGCCCTTCAAGGATGTGATCACCTCGATGCTCGGCGGTGGCGGCCTGGGCGCAGCGACGGTGGGCGTGGGCAAGGCGATTGCCTATTTCCTCGACCATTACAAAAGTGTCGAGGCGCGCGTCGATGAAGTGGCCAAGACCCTGTTGCCTGAACTGGCCAGTTACCTGCACGCCGAGTCGCTGCAGGTACGGCGCATCAACCTGATCGGGCATTCGCTGGGCGCGCGCATCCTGGTCAAGAGCGTGCTGGCCAGCCCCGAGGTGGCTCGTGAACTGCCGCTGAACAACTTGTTGCTGATGGGCGGGGCGATTTGTACGTCGAGCCCGTGGGATGAAGTGTCGGCGCCGCTCAAGGGCCGGGTGATCAATTGCCACTCCAGCAAGGACTGGGCGCTGGCCATGAAACCGGACACCGAACGTTGCATTGGCCGTTATGCCATTGAGGTCACGCCGGCGCTCAAGGCCAAGGTCACCAATGTGCACCTGGCGACGTTCGACCATGCCGCCTACTGGCCGCAGCTGAAAACCGTGGTGCAATACACCGACCTGTTGCAGGAACGGCGCGGCATGATCCGCGCCGATCAGCGCAGCGCTGAAGTGCGCTTTGCCGAAGAGGACGTGGAGTTGTTCCCCGCGTTGGTGCAAGCGCGGCCGGACGAGTTGAAGTTCCTTGCCGAGTTGATGGCGCAAAAGCGCAGTGCGTCAATCGATGCCAGTGTGCGCGAACCGCTGAAACTGGCCATCGAGTTGCAACGCATGGGCGGTGACAGCTTTATGAACGTTGCCCGTGGCCACGGCGTGAGTTACCGCCAGATCGCCGAAGATGTGGCGCAGCGGTTGGGGATCAGGTTCGATGAACCGGTTGAAACCGTGGCACTGGCGGACATTGAGGCGCTGGTTGCTGAGAGGTTGATCGAGCAATACAAGGACAAACTCAGCCGTGCCGACCGCCAAGCCTTCGACGCCGAACTCAAGGCCGCCGCGCAAAAAGAGCAGGGCGTGTTCAACCGTATCGATATCAGCCGCTCGGCCACCACCGCCTTGAGTGGCACGGCGTTGGCGGGGTTTACCGGTTTTATCGTGCGCCGTGGCGCCGCCTCAGCGATTCCGGTGGTGGGCCAGGCATTGGCGGCGGCGATGTTGCTCGTCACGGGTGTGCGAGCGTTCTCCGGCCCGGCCTACTCGATTACCACCTTGTCGGTGTTGATGATCGGCATGATTCGCCAGCGTATGGAACGCGAAGCGCTGAACCAGGAGCTGGACCTGGTGGTGCAAGTGGTCGACACCTTTGACCTGCCCCGGGAGACGGTGATGCGCACGGTCGTGTCGGACTGATAAGCTGCGGCTCTGACTTGTATGTTTGCCTGGGATACCGCGTGAAATTCAGCCTGCCGAAAATCGCTACCGCCCCATTCTGCCCGCCGGAAGTGGCCGGCTCCGTCATCGTTGACCCCAAGGCTTCGTTTTTCAAACGGGCGCTGATGTTCGCCGGCCCCGGTCTGCTGATTTCCATCGGCTACATGGACCCCGGCAACTGGGCCACGGCCATTGAGGCCGGTTCACGCTACGGCTACAGCCTGTTATTCGTGGTGCTGCTGGCCAGCCTGGCCGGCATGGCCGTGCAATGCCTGTGTTCACGGTTGGGCATCGCCACCGGCAAAGACCTGGCGCAACTGTGCCGTGAGCGCTACAGCAAACGCTCGGCCCGCACGCAGTGGCTGCTGGCGGAAATTTCGATCATCGCCACCGACCTTGCCGAAGTGCTTGGCTGCGCCCTGGCGTTTCACTTGCTGCTGGGTGTGTCGCTGACCACCGGTATTGTCATCACCGCCTTCGACACACTGTTGATCCTTGCCCTGCAAAACCGGGGCTTCCGCCGCCTCGAGGCGATCATGCTGGCGTTGGTTGCAACCATCGGCGTGTGCTTCTTCATCGAGCTGGTGCTGATCAAACCCTACTGGCCGGACGTGTTGAGTGGTTTTGCCCCGTCACTGTCGGCCATCAGCGACGCTGCGCCGTTGTACCTGGCCATCGGTATCCTGGGTGCCACAGTGATGCCGCATAACCTCTACCTGCACACCTCGATTGTGCAAACCCGCCTGATCGGCAAAGACCTCGCCAGCAAACAGGACGCGGTGAAACTGGCGCGTATCGACACCATCGGCTCCCTGGCCCTGGCCTTGCTGGTCAATGCGGCGATCCTGGTGCTGGCCGCCGCCGCGTTCTACAAGACCGGCCACACCGACGTGGTCGAGATCCAGGATGCTTACCACCTGCTTGACCCACTGGTGGGCGGCGCGTTCGCCAGTATCCTGTTCGGTGTCGCGTTGCTGGCCTCCGGGCAAAGCTCGACGTTTACCGGCACGATCGCTGGGCAAGTGATCATGGAGGGTTATCTCAACCTGCGTATCCCTTGCTGGCAGCGACGCCTGATCACCCGTGGCTTGGCACTGATCCCGGCATTTCTCGGGGTATGGCTGATGGGCGACGATGCTATTGGCAAGCTGCTGATTCTCAGCCAGGTGGTGCTCAGCCTGCAGTTGCCGTTCGCGCTTTATCCGCTGATTCGCATGACCGATGACAAGCAATTGATGGGGCCGTTTGTTAACAGGCTGCCCACGCGGCTATTGGCGTGGTTTCTGTTTGCGCTGATCAGTGGGGCGAATGCGTGGTTGATTGGGCAGTGGTTGTTTTGATCAGAGTTCTGTTCATAAGCCTGCCTCAAACGCGTTCAGCAACTCGTCAGGCAGTGGCGCATCCAGGTCGTCCGGAATAACCAGTTTTCCTCTCATGGAACCGATTCGCTTCCCGTGAAATTGCCCGGCTGGCGCAGGCCGGGCAAGGGCACATCCATCCTCGGTAATAATGATGGTTTGGCCGGTACTGGCTTGATGAAACCGCTTTGAAAGATCGGCGCTGGCCTGGTCCGACGAGACAGGGATTGCGGTACGCGGTGACTTCATGGTGTCTCTCCTGTACGGAAGTGACCAGAGTCTGGCGCAACATACTGTGCCGGGGAATGGTGGCCCGCAAAAATCAGAACGAGCCTACTTTTTCGCCGAGGAATTTTTACCTCCTAACCCCGAGCCAGCTCACCGATCCCAATACGGCACCGCGCCAAAACACTCGACAAAATAATCAATCACCGTGCGCACCTTCAGCGACAGCCGGCGGCTGCCGGGCCATAACGCCGCAATCTGCTGCGGCTCCAACGTCGTCGCCACGTCGTACTCGGTCAGCACCGCCTGCAAGGTGCCGGCGCGCAAGCCTTCGCCGATCAGCCAGGACGGAAACACCACCAGCCCCAGGCCTTGTTCGGCGGCGTGGGTGAGGGTGTCGGCGTGGTTGCCGGTGATCGGGCCTTTGACGCTGTAGGGCGTCCAGTCGCCCTGGTCGCGGCGGAAGAACCAGCGTTGCTGGCCGGTGATGCCCTTGTAGGCCAGGCACTGGTGGTTGACCAGTTCGTCGGGGTGGCGCGGTGTGCCATGCCGGGCCAGGTAGGCGGGGCTGGCGGCGATGCGAAAGCGTTGAGGCGCGAAGATGCGGGCCTGCATGCCGGAATCGTTGAGCACGCCGATACGAAACAGCAAGTCGGTGCCGTCTTGCAGCGGGTCGACGTAGGTGTCGGTTTGCTGGATATCCAGTTGCAACTTGGGATAGCGCCGGCACAGCTCGCCCAGCCACGGCGAAAGATGACGCTGGCCGAACACCATCGGCGCGTTGATGCGTACCAGGCCGCTGGGTTCGCTTTCCTGTTCCTGCAACGCCTGGCCGGCTGTTTCCAGTTGTTCCAGCATCAAGCGCGCATGGTGCCCGAGCAGGCGCCCGGCCTCGGTAGGGCTCACGGCGCGGGTGTGGCGGTACAACAACTGTTGGCCGAGTGCCTGCTCCATCAACTGGATCTGCCGAGAAATGGAGGAGGGCGCCAGGCTTTCACGGCGCGCGACTTCAGAAAAGCTGCCATGATCCAGCACGGCGACAAACAGGCGCAACGCCTTGAAACTCAATTCATTCAAGCCCTGCATCATGGCCTCCAAGCTGTGCGTTATGCGCAAAGGTGTTATCCGTATGCTCCCATTTATCGCACAGCACGGCCACCGGATAATGCGCGCCATGTTTTTATAAAGCGCAGGTGATGTATGCAGGCACGTTCGATCGAAGGTGTGGCCCAGGCCACGCCGAAGAAAAACCTTTTACGGTTGCTGTTGTTGCCGTTGGTGATCCTGGCAGGCATGGGCCTGTCGGTGGAGGCTGGTTTGCTCGGGCCGCTGGGCGTACAGGTGGGCCACTTGTGGGCGACGTTGAGCATCTTCGGCGTGGGCACGGCGATCCTGTTTTTGCTGCTGCTGTTCAGCGGCCCGCAGACAGGCCCGGCGCTGACCGACCTGCCACGCTGGCAGTTGATCGGCGGCTTCCTGGGGCCGATGTACGTGGTGGTGCTGACGTTGGCCACGCCGCATATCGGCATTGCCATGACCATGATCGCGATCCTCTCGGGCCAGGTGGGCAAGAGTGTGTTGATCGACCATTTCGGCTGGTTCGGCACGGCGCGCAAGCGGGTCAACGGTGAGCGCTGGATTGCGTTGGCGCTGATTGTGGCGGCACTTGTTCTGATTGCACGAGGGTAAGGCGATGAATCTGATTCTGTTGTTGGTACTGGTGATTGCCGCCGGTGCGGTGCTGAGTGTGCAAGCGGCCATCAACGGCCGCCTGGGCCAGGCGGTGGGCGTATTGCGCAGCAGTCTGCTGACCTTTGCGGTGGGCGCAATCACCACGGCGCTGTTGATCTTCTTTTTTGAGCCGGCCCAGTCCGTCAGCCTGCTCGAGGTGCCTAAGTGGCAACTGACCGGCGCGCTGTTCGGCGTGGTGTACATGATGGTAATGGTCGGCGCGGTGCCCATCGTCGGCACGGCGGTGGCGACGGTGGCGGTGATCGTCGGGCAGTTGGGCATGGGCATGCTGATCGACAACTTCGGCTGGCTGGGTAACCCGGCGATTGAACTGTCGGGCAGCCGTATCGTGGCGATGCTCTGTCTGGCGCTGGCGCTGGTGTTCATGTACCGCAGCAATACCCGTCAAGCCGATTAATGGGCTGAACCTTGCTGCGTTGCCGGGAGTCATTGCTTAAGGTGTTGCGTTCGCAGCACTTGGACGACCATGAAAAGGAGTCTGACCATGCCAGATGAAACCTGTGCTTGCCCACACTGCAAATGTGTACTGGGCGCCGACGCGGTAATGAAGGACGGTAAAGGCTATTGCTGCCAAGGCTGTGCCGAGCACCATGCCCATGGTGAGCCGTGTATGGCGCCAACGGGCTGTGAGTGCGCCAAGTCGGCTCACGGCTAAGCGTGTCAGCGAGAGGCCGGTGTTACCGGCCTCTTTTTATTGGGGTTTGAGTTCGAACCTGACGCTGTGGTCGGCCATGCGCTGACGACCTTTGACCACCGCACTGATCCGCCGCCCCTCCAGCGCAAACACCACGGTTTGCGCCGCGTGCAGATCCTCCGGCAGCGGCTGGAACACCCGCAACACGGTGCGTTCCGGTGTGCGCTGAACACTCACTTGGCACTCGGCATGCTTGGCCATCGGGCCGAATAATGTGTCCTGGGTGTAGTCAATGCGCGCCTTGCCATTGACCGGTTCTGATCCGTCCATTGTTAGAGCTCCCTACTCTCAATGTGTAAGCAAGTGATCGTTGCGGGCAGTAAAAATTCACTCGGATTGTGGCGCGGCGGTCATTACCATGGCGGCTCACCCTTGATGATGTGTAGCCCATGGCCCTGGCCGCGCCCCCCGACCTCAGTGATCACGCTGTGCCCGTGCAACCCTTGGCGCGCACCTACCCGCGTGGGTTGTATGTAGAACCGCACAGCCACGACTGGGGCCAGTTGCTGTACGCCATGAGCGGCGTGATGTGGGTCGAAACGCCTCGCGAAGCGCTGGTTGTGCCGCCCCAGCGTGCGGTGTGGCTGCCGCCGGGCGTGGAACATGGCATTCGCGTGGTCTCCGACCTGCAGATGCGCAATATCTACCTGCGCCCGGCCCTGGCGGCGACGCTGGACAGCCAGGTGCAGGTGATTGAAGTCGGCGGGCTGTTGCGCGAGCTGATCGTCACGTTGGTCGACCAGGGCGACAACGGCGATACGGCCTACTACGACGCCGTTGTCGGCCTGGCCCTGCTGGAATTGCAGCGGGCCCGTCGTTCGCAGATCCGCATCGCCATGCCGGTGGGCGCCGACCGTCGCTTGATCAACGCCTGCCAGGCGGTGATGGCGGCGCCGTCGCTGGAGATCCCGTTCGAGCAACACGCCGAGGCGGCCGGGGCCAGTGTGCGCACCCTGGCGCGGCTGTTCCAGAACCACCTGGGCATGGGCTTTGCCGAATGGCGCCGCCAGGTGCAACTGGCCACGGCGGTGGCGGAGCTGATCCAGGGCCAGTCGGTGAGTGGCATTGCGCGGTCTTTGGGCTATTCGCCGAGCAGCTTCAGCGACATGTTCCGGCGTGAACTCGGCGTGGCGCCGTCGCACTACGCGGGTTGAGGGGTTGGCCGAAATCCTGAAGCACTTGGCCGATGTTTCAGGCAGGCGCTCACTACACTGAGCCCATCAACCTACAAGGCGCCGCCCCCATGAACTACCTGATTTCCCTCGCCATCGGCCTGTTTGTCGGCGTGATCTACGGCGCCTTGGACTTCCGCTCACCCGCGCCGCCTGCCATTGCCCTGGTGGGCCTGATGGGCATGTTGCTCGGCGAGAAACTCTGGCCCATGGGGCGCGAGTGGGTCAGCGGTTGGTTGTCCTGATTTCCTTTTTCCCTTCGATGGATATTGGCCATGAAAGCATTGCAATTTTCCGCCACCGGCGACCTCGCCGCCCTGAGTTTCGTTGACGTTGCCAAGCCGGTGCCGGCTGCCGGTGAAGTACTGGTGCAGGTCAAAGCTGCCGGCCTGAACCCCAGCGACGTTAAAAACGTGCTCGGCCGTTTTCCCTACACCACATTGCCGCGGATTCCCGGCCGGGATTTCGCCGGGGTTGTGGTCGAGGGGCCGCAGGCACTGGTCGGTCAAGAGGTCTGGGGCACCGGACGCGACCTGGGCTTTTTCGCCGATGGCTCCCACGCTCAATACCTCACCGTGTCGGCCAAGGGCGTGGCGCATAAGCCGAGCCACTTGAGTTTTGCCCAAGCCGCCAGCCTTGGCGTGCCCTATACCACCGCCTGGGATGCACTGGAACGTAGCGGTGTGGCCAAAGGCACGCGGTTGTTGGTGATTGGTGCCAATGGCGCCGTGGGCAGCGCGGCGTTGGCGTTGGCGAAGATCCGGGGTGCGCAGGTACTGGGGGCGGTGCGCAAGGCGGATCAGGTTGAGGTGCTGCAGGCTCAAGGGTTTGACGCAATTACGCTGGGCCAGCCGGAAGAGTTGGGCGCGCAGGTCAACGCCGTGTTCAAGGGCGGCGCGGATGTGATCTTCGACACCACCGGTTTCTGGTTGCCGGCGGCTGTCGCTGGTTTGGCGCCGTTCGGCCGTATCGCAATCATCGCCGCGCCGGTGGATGGGCATGTGCAACTGCCGGCCCTGGCGTTGTATCGCAAAGGCGGTTCGGTGGTGGGAATCAACTCATTGCTCTACAACTGCGAGCAGTGCGCGGTGATGCTGGAGCAGTTCGGGCGCTTCTTTGATGAAGGGTCGTTGCCGCTGCCGACAGGCTTGCGCGAAGTGGCGTTGGCGGATGGCGTGCAGTGCTACGAAGAAGTGAACACGGGCAGTGCGGACAAGATCATCTTCCTGCCTTAATGCGCTGATAAAAGGTGGGAGCTGGCTTGCCTGCGATGGCATCAACTGGTTATGGCTGATGTACCGAGTTGTCTGCATCGCAGGCAAGCCAGCTCCCACATTTGACCGAGTACACACATTTACCTGATGTGCTGAGCTCCAAATGTGGGAGCGGGCTTGCTCGCGAATGCGGTGGGCCAGTGACAAATAAGCTGACTGACGCACCGCCATCGCGGGCAAGCCCGCTCCCACAGTTTGATCTTCATCAGGCTTTGGGATCGGGTTTGACTCGGACGTTTCCCACAGAGGTTTCAGGTTGTCGCTCGGAAGGGCGCTGACTAACCTCACTGCCGTCGCTGACCATTCAGCGACCGGATTTGACCGTCCGACCTTGTTAACGAAACGCTACGCCCTGTACCTATCTCAGGCGTTTTTTTTATGCCTGAGGTATTGTGTCGCGGCAGTTGTGCGCGGGATACCTTTGGGTATGCCGGGTTCGTTGACAACCGGTCGGTCAACCCGCGTACAGCTGCCACCTTAACTCGCTTGACCGCGAGCGTTGGCAGCTCCACTTGTCGACGGAGTTCCACCATGATCAAAGACAGCCCAAATCCACCCGGCCAACCCGACTTCGATACCAGCACCCTGCACGAAGTGGCCTACCGCGCGATCAACCACTACCTCAACCCCGCAAAACCCATCCCCGAACCCACCGACGGGCTCTTCACCGTGCGCGCCGACCTGGGCACGGAAACCTTGCTGGTCAATGCTTCCCAGGATTTGGCGTCCATCAGCCAGATTGCTAACCATATGGCGTTTGAAATCGAAGGGTCGCAACGTAATGTCGCGCTGGGCATCTGCCGAATGCTGGAAGGGGTGCAGTTGTTGGTGGATAAGGCGCTGAATGTGGCCCATCCGGCGGCATAAGGATTGTTAACACGGTCAAAAAATGTGGGAGCTGGCTTGCCTGCGATGGCGGCGGATCAGTCAACAACTCGCTGACTGACAGAACGCTATCGCGGGCAAGCCCGCTCCCACAGTTTGATTTTCACTAGGCTTCGGGGACGCCTTTTTCCCAGGCGGACCAGTTCTTGAGAATCGCTTGAACCAGCGGATTACCGGTGCGATACAGGTTCTCCAACGCCGGCACGAACCCGCCTTGATCGGCGTATTTCAGCAAATTGTCCACTTCGCTGTAGCCAGGGTACGGCCGGTCGAAGTCCGAGCCGGCACGCACCACCGCCAGGCGCTGGATATCCACCAACCCTTCGCGGCTGGCGCGCAGCAGGGCTTCATAGGTGGAGTTGTCTTCCTGCTGGGTGGTGCAGTACTCGCCTTTGTTGTCGGTGAGCAGCTTGGTCCAGACTTCGGCGCGCTCGCTCAGGCGGGTGCCGGAGAACCAGGTGTTGCCCGCCAGGGTGTCACACTGGGTGACTTGCGGCGGCTGGTTGGCCGGGGCGGCCGGGTAGTGTTTGCGCCAGGCGGTGGATTCCTTGCTTTCGCTCAGCTCAACCTTGTGCGACAGGGCAAATGCCTTGGCTTGCAGCTTGGGGTTGAGCTCGAACACTTCGGTCTTATAGTCCAACGGCGGTTTCTCGTTGGGGCCTTTGGTGTTGATGCCGATGTAACCGGTCGGCCAGTCTTTGGGCGCATCGCGCGAATCGATTTCCCACTGGGTGCCGAACTCCACCAGGTAGTGCGCCCAGGCGGCGGTGCCGATGGTGCCGTGTTTGGGGCTGATGCCGGCAATCCCTGCAATCAGGAAATAGCTCTGGCGCAGGTCGAACTTGGGTGACAGGGCCAGGGCAAGGGTCGAGGCGGCAGCATTGGTCTGGCCCATGCCAGTCACCAACAGGCACACGTCCTGAGTGTTGCAGCGGATCACCGGGTATTCGGCCGAGAGGCCGGGCACGCGCACTTCCTGCTTGAGTTCCAGGCGATCGATCCAGGTTTGCGCTTCGGGGGCGAACATGGTGATCAGCATCACTTTAGGCTTGATCGGCGCGGTGTCCGCCAGCACCACGTGGGGCAACACAGCCAGGCCGACGGCCAGCGAAAGACGGGTTAATACGTTCATCTAATACTCCTTGATCAGAATTGGTAGCCGACACCGGCGTAGTAGCCCCAGCCATCCGAGCGGGCGCGGAAGTTGCCTTCGCCGAAGTTCAGCTCGCTGCCGTCCTCCCAGTTGCCGCCGTTGTGAAAGTAACGGCCGACCAGGGTGAAACGCAGGTGGGTGAACGAGTACAGCAGCACGTTGGTGGCCACCACGGAATTAGCGGTGCGTGCCGGGTTGTCCTTGTGCAGGTCCGAGCCGAAGTCGTAGTTGGTGAAACCGATGTAGGTCAGCGACGCGCCGTTGTCGAACTTGCTGATGGGCACGATGTACTTCATTTGCGCGCGGTAGCCGTCCCACTGGTATTCATTGCTCGCCCCATAGTTTTCCCACTGGTAACGCCCATAGAAGTTGGCCGACAGGTTGACCCGCGAGTGCGTGTCGATGTCGGTGCCCAAGCCGCTGTACAGGGTGTTGGCGCGGTTCGCCTTGTTGCTGCCGTGGTCGTAGATCCAGTCAAACGCCACGTACCATTCCTTGAACGGCCCGATGGCCAGGCTGCGACCGGCCAGGTAGTCGATGGAGATGCGCGGCTCGTGCTCCATGAACACCGGCGAGCCATGGTCCCACGCGCCTTTGTCATTACTGTTACCGATGCCGAGAATTTTCGGCACGTCGATATAGCCGTACAACTCGAACGGGCCTTTACGACCGAAGTACTCGTATTCCAGGTACACGTCATCTTGCGGCTTGGGGCCGAAGCTGATGTCTTTGCTGCCGATCAGCGTCAGGTCCTGGTTGAACCATTCCGACAGGTACGCGCCTTTTTTCGTCGGGCTGGCTTCCGGGGCCAGGGTTTCGCCCTGTGCTGAATCATCGGCGGGTTTTTCCTGCGCCAAAATGGGTGCGCTGAGTACTCCCGTAACGGCGGCCAGTAGCAAGGAAACACCAAAGGAAGCAGGACGCCTTGAGGTGGGGTGCATTGAAAATCCCTATTCGTACGCGGTTAGACCCGATTCCTCGGGTTAAGGAGAACTTGCCTACCAAGTTCGTTCCGCAAACGTTTGCACAGGCTGTACCAACTTTGCTCAATGGCTTGAATAAAAGGGAAAAAACCGAAATTAATCGACCTTTTGATCAAAAATGACTGGGTGTCATTTTCTCGATGCGGTTAAACAAATGCATCGCCGTTTCGCGCCGATACTCGCTCGGTGTCTGGTTCATCTCGATCCGAAAATGCCGGTTGAAGTTGGACAGGTTGGCGTAGCCCACTTCAAAACAGATATCTGCCACCGACATGTCGCTTTGCAGCAACAGCCGGCAGGCGCGCTGTACGCGGAATTTGCGCATCAGGTCGATAAACCCGTGACCGGTGTTGCGCTTGAAGAAGCGCGAGAAGCCCGGCTCGCTCATGTCCAGGCGTTGCGCGATGACGGACAGGCGCAGGTCGCCGGTCAGTTCCGTCATCAGGTAATCGAAGGCTTTGTTGATGCGCTCGGCACTGCGCGCGTCCAGGGTGGGGGCGTAGCAGGGGCTGGCCAGCGCCTGCACGTTTGGCGTCGGGGCGTTTTTCAGGGTGTCGAGCAGTTGCAGGAACAGGATCAGCCGTTGCAGGCCGTGGGCCTTGCCGATGTCTTCGAGCAAGCGTGCGGCGTGCACGGCGGTGTCGCCGCTGAATTGCAGGCCGCGCCGGGCGTGTTCGAACAGCGGCTGCAAGTCGCCAAGTTCCGGCAGGGTTTTGCGCAGGGCGAGAAGGGCGGCGCCGTCGAATTGCAGCACCACGTCGCGCCCGGTCAGGTACTCGCCGGGGGCCAGCTCGCCGATCCAGTCGTGGGGCAAGTCCGGACCGATCAGCGCGACATGCCCGGCACTGAATGCGCCGATGTAGTCGCCGGCCACCAGCTTGCCGCTGCCCTGGCGGATCAGGTGGATTTCGAACTCGGGGTGGTGGTTCCAGCGCGCCAGGTCATACGGGTAATCGTGTTCGAACCAGCGGAAGCAGTGGTCCGGCTCAGGCAGGATGACTTCCAGTTCGGCAGGGCGATGCTCGAACAGCTTGGCGCGGTTGATGGGCATGGTGATGCCTCTTTTACTTATGGAATCTCTGCAAAATACGCCGGTTAACAACAGGCACGCTACCCCCGGTTTCGCCTGGCACTGATACTTTTTTGATCCGCGAGCCCAGGTTAAAAAAGTATCAGCCGAGCATTCGCCATGCGTTTGTGAGGGCCTGGCCAAGCTGCTGTAATCGGCGCTCTACAACAAAAACAACAGGTGGAAACCGCCATGTTCAAGCTTCCGCAAGCGCTTTTCCTGCTGTCCGGCCTGGCCTTGGCCCTGCCCAGCTACGCCGCCGACACCGTCACCATCGCCACCGTCAACAACAGCGACATGATCCGCATGCAACGCCTGTCCAAGGTCTTCGAGGCCCAGCACCCGGACATCAAGCTCAACTGGGTGGTACTGGAAGAAAACGTGCTGCGCCAGCGCCTCACCACCGATATCGCCACCCAGGGCGGCCAGTTCGACGTGCTGACCATCGGCACCTACGAGACGCCGTTATGGGGCGCCAAGCACTGGCTGGAACCCCTGACCCAACTGCCGGCTGATTACGACGCCGAAGATATTTTCCCGTCGGTGCGTCAGGGCCTGTCGGTCAATAACACCCTGTACGCCTTGCCGTTCTACGGCGAAAGTACTGTCACCTACTACCGCACCGACCTGTTCAAGCAAGCCGGGCTGAGCATGCCCGCGCACCCCACCTGGACCCAGCTGGGTGAGTTCGCCGCCCAACTCACGGCCAAAGACAAGGGCCAATACGGCATGTGCCTGCGCGGCAAGGCCGGCTGGGGCGAGAACATCGCGCTGCTCAGCACCATGGCCAACGCCTTCGGCGCGCGCTGGTTCGACGAACAGTGGAAGCCGGAACTGACCAGCCCCGAGTGGACCGCCGCCGCCAACTATTATGTCAACACCCTGAAAAATTACGGCCCGCCCGGTGTTTCCAGCAATGGCTTCAATGAAACCCTGGCGTTGTTCAACAGCGGCAAGTGCGCGATCTGGGTGGATGCCAGCGTCGCCGGCTCCTTCACCACCGACAAAAGCCAAAGCAAAGTCGCCGACGACGTAGGTTTTGCTGCGGCACCCACCGAGGTCACCGACAAAGGCTCTTCCTGGCTGTACGCCTGGTCCCTGGCGATCCCGGCGACCTCCAAGCACAAAGACGCTGCCAAGGCCTTCATCACCTGGGCAACGTCCAAGGATTACATCCAGTTGGTCGCCGATAAAGAAGGCATCACCAACGTGCCGCCGGGCACCCGCCAGTCCACCTACAGCGAGGCTTACCTGAAGGCCGCGCCGTTTGCCCAGGTGACCCTGGAAATGATGAAGCACGCTGACCCCGCGCACCCGTCGGCCAAGCCGGTGCCGTACGTGGGCATTCAGTACGTGACCATTCCTGAGTTCCAGGCCATCGGCACCTCCGTCGGCAAGTTGTTTTCGGCGGCGCTTACCGGCGGCATGACGGTTGATCAGGCGCTGCTCGACGCTCAGTCCACCACCGAGCGCGAGATGAAACGCGCCGGCTACCCGAAATAATTTTTACAGGACAGCCCCATGAAACGACTCGAAGGTAAGAGCGCGCTGATCACCGGATCGGCGCGCGGCATCGGCCGCGCCTTTGCCCAGGCTTATATCGCCGAAGGCGCAACGGTTGCCATCGCCGACATCAACCTGCAACGTGCCCAGGCTACAGCGGCTGAGCTGGGCCCACAGGCGTATGCCGTCGCGATGGACGTCACCGACCAAGCCTCCATCGACGCCGCGCTTGCCGCCGTGGTGGCCCATGCCGGCAAGCTCGATATCCTGATCAATAACGCTGCACTGTTCGACCTGGCGCCCATCGTCGACATTACCCGCGACAGCTATGAGCGGCTGTTCTCGATCAACGTCGCCGGCACGCTGTTCACCCTGCAGGCCGCCGCCCGGCAGATGATCAGCCAGGGCCACGGCGGCAAGATCATCAACATGGCCAGCCAGGCCGGGCGGCGAGGCGAGCCATTGGTGGCGATCTATTGTGCGACCAAGGCGGCGGTGATCAGCCTCACGCAATCGGCGGGGCTGAACCTGATCAAGCAGGGCATCAATGTCAACGCCATCGCCCCCGGCGTGGTGGATGGCGAGCACTGGGATGGCGTGGACGCGTTGTTTGCCCAGCATGAGGGCTTGGCGCCCGGCGAGAAGAAGAAGCGGGTAGGGGCCGAGGTGCCGTTTGGGCGCATGGGCACGGCGGAGGATTTGACCGGGATGGCTATCTTCCTGGCTTCCAAAGACGCCGACTATGTGGTGGCCCAGACCTATAACGTCGATGGCGGTAATTGGATGAACTAAGCCGAGCATCGATTAAGAATGTGGGAGCTGGCTTGCCTGCGATAGTGGTCTGTCAGTGACAGCTTTAGGGTCTGACCCACCGCTATCGCAGGCAAGCCAGCTCCCACATTGGATCTTTGTTGTTCTTAAGTGCCAGGCTACTCAGCAAAACTGCGATCAAAAAAATACACTTCCCCAGGCTTCAGGTTCTCCACCGTCGCCTGGGGCCGGCCGCCTTCACCATTCTTCTTGCGCCCCGTCTCACGCAAATACCCCGCCTCAGTCAGCTTCAACAAACGCTGGCGGATACTGGTCTTCAACACCGGCCGCGCCAGCACCAGCGAAAAGATCGTGGTCGCTTGCGGCGCGCTGAATTCGTTGCCCAAAAACATCAACGGCAAGTTGCTGTACAGCGACTTGGAAAACAGCCGCTCCTGCACGGCGGCGACGATCAGGTTGTGATCGAAGGGCAGTTTGATACTGCCATCGGCCACTGCATTCAGCGAAAACCAGGCCTGATGCACACCCAACACCACGTCATCGGCCACGATCGCCAGGTAGTAGGTGGACGACGACCAGCAGCGCGGGTCGCGAAACGCATCGCCCACCGTGCCGACTTGCTCACTCCAGGCCAAATCAAAACCGACCTTGTCGCTCGCCCGCAAGCGCTCCACGGCATCCTTGAGGCTCAGATCTTGCACGCCGCCATTAACCACCACGCCCGGTAACGCCCAATGGCCGGCAAAGGGCTCGGCTTCGCGCTTGTTCAGCAGCAGCTTCAATTCTCCGGCGGCACGGCAATAGAACAACACGCACAGGTCGACGGTGTGGAGGTAGGCACTGAGTGGCATGGGAAATCCTTCTGAACAGCGGTGGGGCACAGTCTAACGGATCGAACAGCTATGTCATGTACTTGCTCCAGCATAGATAACTAAATGTTTCTTGCAATGAAAGTACATGACGTGTACTTTTGTTTCCAGGCCACCGGAGAATCACTATGACCCTCGTGAAAACTGCCATTGCTTCATTCGACGTCGACGCCCAGAAGAGCTTCACTCCACTGTGCCCCAACGAATTGCCGGTGGTTGGCGGAGACCAGGTCGGTGCCGAACTCAACTACATGGCCAGCCTTGCCGGCCACCGTGTCGGCAGCAAAGACGCGCACACCCCGCACGCCCCGTGGGTGGTCACGCAGCACAGTGAGATGCTGCAACCCACCGGCCTGGCCCACGCCGACGTCACCTGGGTCAGCCACTGCGTGCCGGGCACCGAGGGTTTTACGCTGCTGGACGAACTGCCCACGCCGTATGACTACGACTACTTCATCTGGAAAGGCGTCGAACCCGACCTGCACCCCTACGGTGCCTGCTACCACGACCTGCACGACAAACTGTCCACTGGCGTCATCGAGTATTTGAACGCCCAAGGCGTGCGCCGCGTGATCGTCGGTGGTCTGGCCCTGGACTACTGCGTCAAGACCACCACGTTGCAACTGCTCAAGGCTGGCCTGGAGGTGGTCCTGCACTTGCCGGCCTGCCGAGGTATCAGCGAAGAGGGCGGCGTACAGGCGGTGAATGAGTTGCTCAAGGCCGGTGCTGCCATCAGCAGCACCCGCGAAGAACTGGCCGCGATGGCCACGCGCTAAGGAGAAACACCATGGAAAGTGCCTACGACTACGAATCCCCGGTCATCCAGGGCTTGCTCGACACCGACTACTACACCTTCACCATGATGCAGGCCGTGCTGCACCAGCACCCGAATGTCGACGTGGAATACAACTTCATCGTCCGTTCCAAAGAAAAACTCGGCCACCTGATCCCGCAATTGCGCGACGAGCTGGAGAAACTCGCCGGCCTGCAGATGCGCGAAGGCGAACTGCGCTTTCTGTTCAACCCACGCTTTCGCGAATACCTGACCCCGGACTACGAGCGCTTCCTGGGCCTGTTCCGCTTCAACCTGCGCTACATCCACGTCAGCGAAGTCGACGGCCAACTGAACATCCGCGTGGTCGGGCCGATGCTGCACTGCATCATGTTCGAACAGCCGGTGCTGGCGTTGGTCAGTGAGCTGCGCAACCGCGATAAATACCCCGACGTGAGCCTGGAAGACGTCACCCGCAAGCTCTACCAGAAGTTCGACTGGCTGGAGAAAAACCTCAGCCGTGAAGAGCTGGCCGACCTGCGCGTCTCGGACTTTTCCACACGCCGGCGCCTGTCGTTCAAGGCCCAGCGCGAAGTGGTGGACATCATGCGCCGCGACTTCCCCGGGCAGTTCATCGGCACCAGCAACGCGCACCTGGCCTACGAATTCGACCTGCCGCTGATCGGCACCATGGCCCACCAATGGCTGATGGTGCACCAGCAACTGGGGCGCCTGCGCGAAAGCCAGAACGCCGCATTGGAAAACTGGGTGCGCGAATACCGCGGCCGCCTCGGCATCGCCTTGACCGACTGCATCAGCACCGATTTTTTCCTCAAGGATTTCGACCTGTACTTCGCCAAGCTCTACGACGGCCTGCGCCAGGACTCGGGTGACCCCATCGCCTGGGCCGACAAAGTCCTGGCGCGCTACAAGCAGCTGGGGATCGACCCGATGACCAAGGACCTGATGTTCTCCGACGGTCTGAATTTCGAAAAATGCCTGCCGATCCTGCGGCACATCCGTGGCAAGGCCAAGTTCGGTTTCGGCATGGGCACCAGCCTGGCCTGCGACGTGGAGGGTGTGGAACCGCTGAGCATCGTGATGAAGCTGGTGCGCGTACACGGCGAGCCGGTGGTGAAGTTTTCCGATGACCCGATCAAGAACGTCTGTGAAGACGCCTCGTTTTTGCAGTACGCGGCAAAAGTGTTTTCGGTGGGAGGGGGCTTGCTCCCGAAAGCGGTGGATCAGCACTGACGGTGTTGACTGACACGCCGTCTTCGCGGGCAAGCCCGCTCCCACAGGTCAATCCAAGTCATAGAGAGAGGTGTGATATGCAAACTCAGGCACGTATCGCCCAGGAACTGAACATCAACCGCGCGCTGGTCAAGGGCGGCGAACCGCAGGAGATTCAGCGGCGCATCAATTTCATCAAAAGCACCTTGCGTGGCTCCGGCTGCAAGGCGCTGGTGTTGGGCATCAGCGGCGGTGTTGATTCCCTGACGGCGGGCCGTCTGTGTCAGTTGGCCGTGGAGCAACTGCGTGCCGAAGGCTACGCTGCGCGCTTTATCGCCATGCGCCTGCCGTACAAAACCCAGGCCGATGAAAGCGATGCTCAGGCCTCCCTGGATTTCATCAAGCCGGACCACATCGACACCTTGAATATCGCCGCCAGCGTCGACGGCCTGATGGCCAGCCTGACCGCGACCGAAGCCAGCGCGGCGCATGTCGACTTCATCAAGGGCAACGTCAAGGCCCGCACGCGGATGATCGCGCAATACGCCGTGGCCAACCTGCACAACGGCCTGGTGGTCGGTACCGACCATGGTGCCGAAGCGTTGATGGGGTTCTTCACCAAATTCGGCGACGGCGCCTGCGACCTCGCGCCACTGTCGGGCCTGACTAAAACCCAGGTGCGTCTGCTGGCCAGCGCCCTCGGTGCGCCGGGCAACCTGGTGCACAAATTACCGACCGCCGACCTCGAAGAATTGGCGCCGGGCAAGGCGGATGAGCAGGCCTACGGCTGCACTTATGAAGAAATCGACGCCTACCTGATGGGCGAGCCGGTGAGTGAGCGGGTGCGCGCGATTGTTGAAGGGGCCTACCGCAAGACAGCGCACAAACGTGCGCTGCCCGTGATCCCCGACTAAGTCGGGGATCACTCGTTATCTAGATTTTGATATTTTCGCGAATGTTCCACCCGAACCGGACAGGTCCACCCTCCTTGCCGCCATCGGCGTTCTGCGGCTGGTAACTGACTTCAACCTTGGCAAAGTTAAGGCTGATTTCCTCTGTCAGTACATCTTTGGTTGCTGCTGCGCGCGTCTCATAGGAGGCCACCATGACGTCCCTCAAGGTGATCACCAGATACTCCACATTGCTGGCGCCTCCCGCTTTGCGCACCACAATTCGGGCTCCCGGATAGTGCTTGCCCGTTGCGCAGGCCATCATCAGATTCGGCGTGGACTTATCCAGGGGCTTTTCGATAGCGATATTGCCCATATCGACCTTGCCGGCTCCGCCGCCAGTTCCGCTGTGCATCGACCCTGCTTGCGTGATCCTCCAACCCCAGCGCGATATATCGATTTCATCACGATGTGTCTGGTCGTTGGACTCGCCCTTGATATCGCCAAGCTTTAAAAACATATCCGTTGCCATGCTCGCCCCATGTCTGATCGTTCGCCGGAACTGGCGCGGGCGTACTTTTCCGATTCCTACGATTGTCCACAAGGCTCCAAGGTGACAACAGGAAGCGGCCTTCTGGAAAAAGGAAACTTTCCGACATTCTTGGCAGATACGCTCTGCGCTCTTGTGAAATCAGGAGCAAAAACGGAATGGCTTCCAGCGTATTCAAGGACGGTTTCCCCAGCGCCCACCGCACCACCCGTGAACGGGTAGAACGCAGCATGGATCTGCGTCGGCTGTTTGCCGCCATTGATGCCGACCCGGCGATTGCCGGGGCAGGGGTGGTGTATCTCGATTCACAGTTGTGGCCGGTGACGTTGCGCGAGTTTCAGCCGATTTGCAGCGTTTTGCCCAAGCGCGTGATTTTGCGCGAGATGCCGGCGTCGATGGCACGCTTAGATTTTGTGCGGCGGTTGGAGCATGAGCCGCGGGAGTCGCAGCTTGCATTTGAAGCGATCAATACATCCTTGTCTTGCGGTGCTGCAGTGTTGGGCTGGCTTGTTGTACTGAGTGGCTCAGTGGGCAGTGCGTTGGGGCTGATTGGAAGCTATCGAAATGGCCATGTTGGCAGCACGACGACCATTGCTGTGGGCTTATACGAAGAAGTTGCAGAATGAGTGAGTCAGTTGCCGGTTTTCTCATCCGTTACTTTCCAGTGTTCATGGGCACAATATTCATGGGCCTCTTCGCAGGCGCTATGGTCACTGTCCTGGTGGACACAACCTATTTGCGTAGCCTGGAGCCATCGCTGCAAGCTGAAGTGTCTGGTTGGAGTCTACTGTCGATGACTGCTTTTTTAGTGTTTGCCAACTTCATGATTGCGAGAGGTCGCAAATGGGCCGCTAGCTTGTTGATGTGCTATTTCGCGTTCTCCCTGATGCTGGTGCTACCAATGATTCAATACCGTCCGCATACCGTGGCGTTTTCTCTGGGGGTCGCGTTTCCGCTTTTCGGGTTGCTGCTGCTCAATACGCACCGCCATCGAGAGATGCGGCAAAAGCTTTTTGAAATCCACATCCAACGGAATGCGGCGAGAGCGATCTACGAAACATACTCAAATCAGCTCAAGGCCAATGCACGCAGGGCCAGGGCTAAGTGACGTTAGCTCCCACACAAATGCGTGGGAGCAATCCGCTATTTCAGGTTAGCGCTCAATCGAGCGACTCCACCGCGCATTCCACTCCGGCCGCGCCTGGTTCACCTGGTCCCAATCAATCGAAATCGCCGTCTGCAAGTAACCCTGCATGGCCTCCACCCGCGCGCGGGTTTTATCGGTGGTCGGCGTGGTTGGGTTGGAAGGGATCTGATCGCCTTCTTCAAGCGCCGGTGCCTGGGCTTGCGCGGTCAGCAAGAAGGCTGCGAGTTTCTGCGCCAGCTCCGGCTGGTCGTTACGCGCGATCACGCACTCGGCCACGTTCAGCACCACCGCGCCTTCCTTGGGTTGCGCGTATTCCATCGGGATGCCGAGCAATTTCTGCGTGGTGACCTGGGTTGGGGTCAGGGGGAAGATCGCGGCCTCGTCGGTTTGCACCATCTCGGAGATCTTCGCCGAGCTGGCGATGTATTCCAGCACGTTGGGGCCGATGGTTTTCGGCCAGGCCTTGAAGCCTGGTTCTACGTCTGTTTCGGAGCCGCCCTGGATACGGTTGAACATCAGGAAACCGTGCAGGCCGAAGGTGGAGGAGGCCAGGGACTGGAACACCACCTTGTCTTTGAAGCGCGGGTCGGCCAGGTCCATCCACGAGGTGGGCGCGGCCCAGCCTTTTTCCTTGAACATCTTGGCGTTATAGCCAAGGCCCGTCACGCCCAGGGTCACGGCCACGGCTTCGTCCTTGATTTTGGCCTTGGCCGGGATCTGGTCCAGAGGCGCGCTCGGTGCGAGTTTGTCGCACAGGCCCATGGAGATGGCGCGGTACATGATGCCGTCATCGAGGAACATCACGTGCATTTGCGGGTTGTCTTTGTTGGCCTGAACCTTGGCGAGGATGTCCGACGAGGTGCCGGGCACGATCACCACCTTGACGTTGTTGGCCTTTTCGAACGCGGGCAGCACCTTGTCGGCGTACACCCGTTCCATGGTGCCGCCGTTCATGCCCAGGTACAGCGTGGGCGCGGCATGCGCGGTGGAGGCGAGCAACGCGAGGGACAAGCAGGACAGCGCGATACGTGTGTGCATGGGTGTTTTTCCTCTCAGGCTTGGAAACGACGGATGGAAAACGCTTCGATGGGTTGCCGGCTGGCCCCGCTGCAGACGATCTCTGCCAGGGCTTCACCGACCGCAGGGCCGAGCTGGAACCCGGCGCCGGCAAAGCCGAAACCGTGGAGCAGGCCAGGTTGGGTGCTGCTGGGGCCGATCACCGGTTCGTGATCGGGTAAGTAACCTTCGGTGCCGCTCCAGGTACGTATCGCCTGGGCACCTTTGAGAAACGGGTACAGTTCGCCGGCGTTGCGCAAAATCTCCAGCACCGCCGCCTGCCCCGGACGCGCCGTCAGCGGGCCAAGCGCAAAGCCCCGGCCGCCACCAAGAATGCAATTGCCACGGGCGACCTGGCGCGCATAAATGCCGCCGCCTTCAACGCCGGTACTCACGTTCATCACCACCGGCAGCGGTTCGGTGACCAGCATCGCCGGGTGCGCCGACGTCATCGGCACCGGTTCGCCGAATTGCGCGGCGACGATCCCGGCCCAGGCGCCGGCGCAGTTGAGCAGCCACGGTGCTTGCAGGTGCAGACCGTTGGCGCAGTGCACCTGGAACCGCTGGCCGTCATGTTCGATGCGCATCACTTCGGCCTGCTCGTATACCTCAGCACCCTGGCGCTGCGCGGCGCGGGCAAACGCGGGCGAAACCAGCCGCGGGTTGGCGTGCCCGTCTTCAGGGCACAGCGAAGCGCCGACCGCGATATCGCCGACCCAAGGGAACCGCGCGCGCAGTTCAGCGTGATCCAACACCTGCAAACCCAATCCAAAGCCACGAGTTTGCTCGGCATAGGCCTGCAGCGCGTCGAGGTCCGCATGACTGCGGGCCAACTTCAAATGCCCGGAGCGCACGTACTCGCCGTCGATGCCGATCAGCCCCGGCAAGTCGGCCCACAACTGATGGGCGCGCTGCGACAGCGGCAACTGATGCAGCGGCCGCCCCTGACGGCGCACGCCGCCGTAGTTCACACCGCTGGAATGCGAGCCGCAAAAGTCGCGCTCTACCAACGCCACGCGCTGACCTTTTTGCGCCAGCATCAAGGCCGCCGAGGCACCGACGATACCGCCGCCCAACACGATCACGTCGATCATGGCTGCACCTCTACGCCAAACGGCAGCGGCTTGATCGGCGCCTGGCCGCGCAGGCGGCCGACGTGTTCAATTCCGCGACCACTGCGCTCGGCGACAATTTCCGCTGCTGCCAGCCCGCACATGCGGCCCTGGCAGCGGCCCATGCCGACGCGGCAATGCGCCTTGACCCGATTGATTTCCCAGTGGCCTTCATCCACCACCGCGCGCACTTCGCCGACGCTGACTTCTTCGCAGCGGCACAGCATCAGTTCATCCGGCGCCTGCGCGGCCCAGTGTTCGGGGAAGGGGAATGCGGTTTCCAGGCCGTGGCGAAAGCGCTGGATGCTCGCCAGTTGCTGTTCCAGGACGGCCGTGCGGCGAGGGTTGATGGCAATGCCTGAGTCTTCCAGCACCGCCAGCGCCGCGCGCTCGCCGGCCATGTGCGCCGCGTCGGCGCCCATGATCCCGGCGCCATCGCCCGCCAGGTACACGCCGTGGACACTGCTGCGCCCGGCACTGTCGCGCGCGGGCAACCAGGCGCGGTTCAAGCTGTTCCAGGCAAACTCGCAGCCGAGCAAATCCGCCAGCTGTGTCTCGCTGCGCAAGGCATGGGCGAAGGCCACGGCATCGCAGTCCAACGTGTGCTCGCCCCAACGGATACCGTTGACCCGTTGTTCGCCGTCGATCTGCGTGAGCGTCGCGCCCTGGTGCACGGGAATGCCATGCGCCGTGAGCCAGGCGCGGTAATACACACCCTTGGCCAGCGTCGCCGGTTGCCTGAGCAATGCAGGCAAGGCGCGGCATTGCGCGCTGAACGGCGCGCTGTCGAGCACCGCCACCACCTTGGCCCCAGCCTTGGCGTATTGATAAGCCACCAGATACAGCAACGGCCCGCTGCCGCAAAACGCCACGCGCTCACCGATGGCGCAGCCTTGATACTTCAAGGCGATCTGCGCCGCGCCCAGGCTGTAGACGCCGGGCAAGGTCCAGCCGGGCACCGGCAGAATGCGGTCGGTGGCGCCGGTGGCGACGATAAGTTGCGCGTATTCGAGGCTCTCGGCACGGCCGTCGTTGAGCATGTCCAGGCGCCCGTCCTCGGCGTTCCACACCAGGGTTTGTGGGCGGTAGTCGATCAACGGCGCCAGCTCATCCAGCGTGCGGTGCACGGCCTCGGCCTTGCTGGCTTCAAAGCCATAGAGTTGCTTGGCCGAGCGCTGAAAGTTGGCCGGTTGGCGCCGGTAAATCTGCCCGCCGCCGCGCAGGCTTTCATCTATCAGGCACGGCGTGACGCCGTGGTCGAGCAGGGTGCGCGCCGCGCTGATGCCGGCCGGGCCTGCGCCCACAATCACTGTTGGCTTCATGCTTGGCGCCCCGGGTCACGGCTGATCGCCTGGCCTTCTTCCAATAACGTCGCACAGGCGCGTACGCGGCGCCCATCTGCCAGGCGCACCCAGCAATCCTGGCACGCGCCCATCAGGCAGAACCCGGCCCGGCGTTCGGCGCTGAAATCGCTGCCGCGCAGGTGCTCGGCACAGGTCAGCACGGCGGTCAGCAACGTGTCGCCGAGCAAGCCCGTGGCCGGTTGCCCATCCAGGGTGAAGGCCACAGCCGGGCGCTGGGTTTCGGCCAATCGTTTGAACAACGCCATCAATGTTTCCCCACCAGCACGCGGTCCAGGCCGTAGACCCGGTCGAGCAGAATCATGGTTGCTGCGGTCAGTGCAATCACCAGCGCCGACACCGCCGCCATCATCGGGTCGATGGACTCGGTGGCGTACACGTACATGCGCACCGGCAGGGTTTGTGTAGCCGGCGAACTGACGAAGATCGACAGGGTCACCTCGTCGAAACTGTTGATGAACGCCAACAACCAGCCGCCGGCCACACCGGGCAGAATCATCGGCAAGGTGATCTGGCGAAACAGCGTAAAGCGGCCGGCCCCCAGCGACTCCGCCGCCTGTTCGGCGCTGCGGTCAATGCCGATTGCCGCCGCCAGCACCAGGCGCAGCACGTACGGGGTGATGATCACCACGTGGGCGAGCATCAGCCAGGTGAAGCTGCCATTTACGCCCATCAGCGCGAACAAACGCAGCATCGCCACGCCCAGCACCAGGTGCGGGATGATGATCGGCGAGAGGAACAACGCACTGAAAAAGTTGCGCCCCGGGAACTGATAACGGCTGATCGCCAAGGCCGCCGGCACCGCGATCAGCGTGGCCAAGGTGGCGGCGGTAAACGCCAGGATCAGGCTGTTATAGAACGCCTGGATAAAGTCGGCACGCTCGAACACTGCGCGAAACCAGCGCAGGGAGAAGCCCGATGTGGGCAGGCTCAAGGTGTTCTCCGGGGTGAAGGCCACCAGGCACACCACCACCAGCGGCGCCATCATGAACAGCACCACCAGGCCGTGAAAGCCGAGGGCCAAAGGACCGTTTCTGGACATGCGCTTAAACCCCCAGGGACTTTTTGTAGCGGCTTTCGATCATGCGGTTCCAGCTCAGCATGATCAGCAGGTTGACCAACAGCAGCACCACCGCGATGGTCGCGCCCATGGGCCAGTTGAGTTCCGAGAGGTACTGGTCGTACACCACCGTGGCGACCATTTTCAGGCGGCGCCCGCCGAGCAGCCCGGGGATCGCAAACGAGCTGGCCGCCAGCCCGAACACAATCAACGTGCCGGACAGCACGCCGGGCATGACCTGCGGCAACACGATCTTGCGCATCACCGTGGCCTGGCTGGCGCCCAGTGACAACGCCGCCTGTTCTGCCGACGGGTCGAGTTTTTGCAGCGAGGTCCACACCGGAATGATCATGAACGGCAGCATCACGTGCACCAGTGCGATGATCACCGCAAACGGCGTATACAGCAGCTTTACCGGGCGCCCGCCGAGGGCCTGGATCACCTGGTTGACCAGCCCGTCGGCGCCGAGCAACAGGCTCCAGCCGAAGGCGCGCACCACCACCGAAATCAGCAACGGCGTGAGGATCAGGATCAGGAAGATCGAGCGCCACGGTGTACCCATGCGGCTCAGAATGTAAGCCTCGGGCACGCCGATCACCACGCACAGCAAGGTCACCAGCGCGCTGATCCAGAAGGTGCGCCAGAAGATTTCATAGAAGTACGCGTCACTGAACAGCGACAGGTAATGCGCCAAGGTCCATTCATCCGCCTTCACGCCCACCTGGTAGTCGAACACGTTGAACGACAGCACCAGCGTCATGATCAGCGGCAAAATCAACAGCCCGGTGAACAGCGCCAGGGCCGGCAACGACAACAGATAACCGCGACTCATGCGTGTACCTCATCTGCCGCCAACACGCGCAGCAAACCGGCGTGCCAGTCCAGGCCGACGGCCGCGCCGCAACCGAGCGGCGCGCTGCCGTCGTTGCTGCGCACCACGGTAATGTCGCCCAGCGAGGTATGGACACGGTACAGCCACTGGCTGCCGAAGAAGTAGCTGTCGAGCACCTTGCCTTGCACGCGCCCGCTGCCTGCGGCCACCAAGGTGATTTTTTCCGGGCGCAGGCTCAGGGTCAGCTCGCCGTCGCCGCTGGCGTGGCGTACTTGTGGGGTGCCAAGTTCGTCGTAGTCGCCCGGCAGCAGGTTGGCCTTGCCGACGAAGTCCGAGATGAAGCGCGTGCGTGGGTGTTCGTAGAGGTTGTACGGTGCATCGATCTGCGTGACGCGTCCCGCCTGCATCACCACCACGCGGTCGCTGATCGAGAGTGCTTCGGCCTGGTCGTGGGTGACCATCAAGGTGGTGATGCCCACCGCGCACTGGATGCGGCGGATTTCAAACTGCATCTCTTCGCGCAGGTTGGCGTCGAGGTTGGACAACGGTTCATCGAGCAGCAGCACCGGCGGCTCGATCACCAGCGCGCGGGCCAGCGCTACACGCTGGCGCTGGCCGCCGGAGAGTTCACGCGGGTAGCGCTCGGCGTGCGGCGCCAGGCGCACCAGTTCCAGCACGGTTTTAACCTGGCGGGCGATTTCGGCGGCCGTCACTTTGCGCATCTTCAGGCCGAAGGCGACGTTGTCGCGCACGGTCATGTGCGGGAACAGCGCGTAGCTCTGGAACACCACGCCCAGGCCACGGCTGGCGGGTTTGGCGTGGGTGATGTCGCGGCCGTCGAGCAGGATCTGCCCGCCGCTCACGTCGACGAAGCCGGCGATCATTTGCAGGGTGGTGGTTTTGCCGCAGCCCGAGGGACCGAGCAGGGAAACGAACTCGCCTTTTTCTACCGCAAGGTCAGTGGCGACCACCGCATCGACGGCGCCGTAGCGTTTGCTCAAGGCGTTGAGTTGGAGAAAAGCCATGTCTGCGTTCCACCTGTTTGAGTCGCGTCGAAACGCGCTTTTTTGTTTTGGGCAGATGCGAAAAGAGTGCTGCGGGTGCGGTGGCGCTCGATCTCGAGTCGGCTGCCGTTTGTTGTTCATTTCGCCCCTGTGGACGCAGATTAGGACGAAGACTAGGATGGGCGGAAGATGGAATTTCACTCAACGAACTATTATTTTCCAATTTATTCATTCAGCAGAATTTACGCCGAGATTATGTGATATGGATTCCACTGAGCGGAATGGCAGTGACAAAGAAGTGGGTTCGGGCAGCGTGTCGCGGGTGTTCGCGCTGTTGCGTGCATTGGGCGAGGTGCCCGAAGGCGGCGAACGCGTGACGCAACTGGCGCAGCAGGTGGGGCTGTCGCAGCCCACCACCCACCGCCTGTTGCGCAGCCTGATGGACGAGGGGATGGTCGAGCAGGACGCGCGCAGCAAGCGCTATCGCCTGAGCCTGGAGTTCTTCGCGCTGGCGGCGAACGCGGGCAAGACCGGCAACCTGCGCGACCTGGTGCGGCCGAGCATGTTGCGCTTGAGTGCTTCGTTGGGTGATTCGTTGTTTTTGCTGGCACGCAGTGGTTTTGATGCGATCTGCCTGGACCGCAGCGAGGGGCCGTACCCGATCCGCACCTTTACCGGGGATATTGGCGGGCGTGTGGCGTTGGGTGTGGGGCAGGGCAGTTTGGCGATTCTGGCGTTCTTGCCGGAGCAGGAGCGTGAGACGGTGATTCGCTACAACTTGCCTCGGCTCAAGGATTTTCACCTGTATGACGAGGTGCTGCTGCGTTCGGAAGTGGAGAATGTGCGCAGCCTGGGGTATGCCGCGCGCAACACCGGAGTGCTGGAAGGCAACGCCGATTTTGAATCGGGAGGGGGTTGCGGTGGCGGCGTTGAGTGTGGCGACCATCAGTGATCGCCTGGGGCCGAGCCGGTTGCCGATGGTGGTGGAGTTGCTCAAGCGTGAGGCGGCGGCGATCGGGCCGAGGATCAATCCGTTTGATCCGACGTTGCGTCGGCCTTCGCAGGCTTTTGGTGGGTAGCTTGTGTGCCGTTGCGCTATGGCCGTCTTTGGACGGGCGCTTCTGTTGGTAGATTTGAGTACATATCCGTTGCTGCGGTAACGGCGGCTGGCGGTTCCGCTCTTACAGCGGGTCACTTTTGGCAAACGCCCCAAAAGTAACCAAAAGGTCTTTGCCCCACCACTCGGTGCCTCGCCTAGGCTCGGCATTCCCTCACTCCGGCTTGAATCCGTGGGCCGCCGCGACGGGCCATCCATGGCCCAACGCGGCTAACCCGGCGTCCTGCCGGGTTACCCACGGATTCAAGCCTGCGTTCGGCCAGCGTGGTTGACGGGGCCTGTCAGATCAAAAGCAAGATCAAGAGCACGGCGGCCTGAAAGCCGACCTGAGTGGTAGAAGCAAAAGCGGATCAAAAACACAGCAACACACCTCTATCTGATGCACTGAGCTCCAAATGTGGGAGCGGGCTTGCTCGCGAAGGCGGTGGTTCAGTCAGCTCATGTGTCACTGACCCACCGCCTTCGCGAGCAAGCCCGCTCCCACAATTTCACCGAGTTCAGCCTCCACCATCGCACTGCTTTTGCTTTTCTGTGGGAGCTGGCTTGCCTGCGATGCAGGCACCTCGGTGTGTCAGGCATAACCAGTCGATGCCATCGCAGGCAAGCCAGCTCCCACATTGACCGAGTACAGCCCGAGGTTTTAGGGCAATGCAGATCTGCACAGCCTCTGCCTGATGTATTGAGACCCACACAAGCACCACACACATTCAGATCGCGGCCAGTGCAACTGAGGTCGCGGCTGTTCGAGTCTCCACGCCGAGCTTCACATACACATGCTCCAGATGCTTGTTCACCGTCCTGGGGCTCAGCCCCAGAATGTCGCCGATATCCCGATTGGTTTTCCCACACGCCACCCAACGCAGCACTTCCACCTCACGCTCGGTCAGTTGAAACCGGGCGGATAACAGTCGTTGCGCCGGGGCGTCCTCCAGGGTCAGCACGCTCGGCTGCGTGGCGGCACGCGCCGAGAGCAGGATTCGTGAGGTGCGCAAATGCGCTGCCACCCGCGCCAATACCTCATCCGTCTGGATCGGCTTGGTCACGTAGTCGCTGCCACCCACCTCAAAACCCTGCACCACGTGCTTGCTGTCGGTCAGCCCGGTCATGAACACCACCGGGATGTCCGCACTGGCCGGTTGCGCCTTGAGCCGGCGACAGGTTTCGAAACCGTCCAGTCCCGGCATCATTGCGTCCAGCAGAATCAGGTCCGGGCGCCGGCGTTGCACGCGGTTCAACGCGCTGAGGCCGTCCAGCGCCACCAGCACCATGTAGCCCGCGTCATCAAGGGCGTCGGACAGCATGGCGAGGTTGTCCGGGGTGTCATCGACGATCAGCACCACGCCAGGTTCAGTGCTGCGGGTGAGCGCATTCATCTTCGGCCTCCTTTAAGGTTCGGTTGAGTTCATCCAGGCGGAAACCCTTGAGCAGCCCGCGCACTTTGGCGATGAAAGGCGCGGCGTCCGGGCGATGTTCCAGGATGGTGTCGAGTTTTTCATGCAAGCCGCGCACGTAGCCGATGGCGCTGAGTTCGGCGAGGGCGGCGAGGTCTTCGGGGCTGGGCAATACGCTGGGCGGTGCAGGCGGTGTGGACGTTCGGGTGCGCCGCAGCCACTGCAGATCCAGGTGCTGTTGCAGGCGCCCGAGCAGTTCCGGGGTGCGCACCGGTTTGGCCAGGTAGTCGTTGCAGGCGGCGGCGATGCTGCGTTCACGGTCGTCGGTAAAGGCGTTGGCCGAGATCACGATGATCGGCGCGCTGGACAGCGCATTGCGGCGGATCAGGCGGCTGGTTTCCCAGCCATCCAGGGCTGGCATCGACAGGTCCATCAGGATCAGGTCCGGCGCCAGCAGCGCCACCTGGCGGATCGCGTCCTGGCCATTGCTGGCCTGGATCACCTCAAACCCCAACGGTGTGAGCATGCCACTGAGCACCTTGCGATGGTCCACATGGTCGTCCACCACCAGGATGCGTCGGCGCACACCGTGATAACCGATGATGTCGTGCTCCACGTGCACCACCGCCTGCGGCGCGCGCACCTGGGAGAGGAACAGCCGCACCTGGAAACACGTGCCTTTGTCCAGCTCACTGGTGACGCGCAATTCGCCGCCCATCAGCGAGGTGAGCATGCGCGTGATGGTCAGCCCCAGGCCCACGCCCTTGTCCTGGCGCATCAGATCGCCGCGCTCGAACGGCTGGAATATCCGCTCGATTTGCCCAGGGTCAATGCCGATGCCGGTGTCGATGATTTCAAAATTGGCGGTTTCGCGCATGTAGCTGACCCGCAGGCGCACCTCGCCGCTGTCGGTGAAATTCACCGCGTTGCCGAGCAGGTTGATCAGGATCTGGCGCACGCGCTTTTCATCGCCACGCACCACGGCCGGGATCTTGCCCACGCAGTCCAGGCGAAAGCGCAGGCCCTTGTCCTGGGCTTGTGGAGTGAACATTTGTTCCAGGTCGTGGAGCAACTCGGGGAAGGGGATTTCCGTGAGTTCCAGGCGCAGTTTGCCGGCCTCGATCTTGGCCACGTCGAGCAGGCCATCGATCAGCGACAGCAGGTGCGAGCCGCTGCGCAGGATGGTCGCCAGCGCGTCCTGATGCTGCTCGGGCATGGCGGTGTCGCGCTGCAGGATCTGGGTAAAACCAAGGATGCTGTTCAGCGGCGTGCGCAGCTCGTGAGAGAGCCCGGTGACGTAGCGGCTTTTGGCGGCGTTTGCGGCTTCGGAGGCCTCTTTGGCCTGTTGCAGGGCTTGGTCGGTGAGGCTGTGGGCGTCGATTTCCTGCATTAAAAGCAGGGTCTGGCGGTCGGATTCTTCCTGGGCGACGCGGCGGCTTTCGCGGGTCAGTACCACCCACCACGCGAGCACGGCGGCCAGCACCGACAGGGTCAGAAAAGCCTTGAAGAACGCCTGATACAAGGTCTCGGAATGCGGCAACCCTTGGGCGGCTTGCACGTAAATCAACGCCAGCGCGCCTGCGAGCAGCAGCACCAGCACCAGCAACAACCCCAGGTAATGCGCCAGCCGCGTATGCAGGCGCGGCATCAGGGTGGTGGGCAGCAGCCAGCGCAATACGCCTTCGAACTGCGTGACCAGGCGCGCATGAGGTTTGCACCGGTCACCGCAACGCGCATCCAGCGAGCAGCACAGCGAACAGATGGGCGTGCTGTAGGCCGGACAAAACGCCATGTCGGCGGTTTCGAACGGGTTGCTGCACAGCCCGCACACCGCGTGGGTGGCGGGGGCCACCGGGTGAATCAGCGTCACGTCACTGGTACGCGCGATGTAGTACTTGCCTTGGGTCAGCCAGGCCAACAGTGGCGCCATGATCAGCGCCGTGCCCAGCGCGACGAAGGGCGGCGCGGCCTGGGCCAGGGCACCGAACAGGCCGAAGTGGGCGAGGATCGACAGCAACGAGGCAATCAGCATCGAGCCGACGCCCACCGGGTTGATGTCGTAAAGGTGCGCGCGCTTGAACTCGATGTGTCTGGGCGACAGACCCAGCGGCTTGTTGATCACCAGGTCGGCCACCAGCGTGCCGATCCAGGCAATCGCGATATTCGCGTAGAGCCCCAGCACCTGGTCGATCACGTCAAATACGCCCAGCTCCATCAGCATCAGCGCGATGGCCACGTTGAACACCAGCCACACCACGCGGCCGGGGTGGCTGTGGGTCACGCGGGCAAAGAAGTTCGACCAGGCCAGGGAGCCGGCGTAGGCGTTGGTCAGGTTGATTTTCATCTGTGAGATGAACACGAACAGCACCATCGCGCCGAGCGCCCATTCCGGCGAGCTGAACACATAGCGGAATGCAACGAGGTACATCTGCGTGGGCTCGGCGGCGCGCTCCATGGGGATTTCATGTTGCAGGGCGAGAAACGCCAGAAACGCCCCGGCGAACATTTTCAACGCGCCGGGGATGATCCAGCCGGGCCCCGCGCAGAGCAGGGCGGCCCACCAGCGTTTGTGGTTGGCGGCGGTCTTTTCCGGCAGGAAGCGCAGGTAGTCGACCTGTTCGCCGATCTGCGTAACCAGCGACAGCGCCACGGTGCAGGCGGCGCAGAACGACAGCAAATTAAACCCGCCGCCGTCGCCACTGCGTCCGACAAAGCTGGTCCAGTCGCTGAAGACGTCGGGGTTTTTCCACCAGACAAAGCCGTAGGGCAGCACCAGCAACAGCAGCCAAAGCGGTTGCGTCCACAATTGCAGGCGGCTGATCAGGGTCACGCCGTAGGCCACCAGTGGAATCACCAGCAATGAGCAGATCACATAGGCGATGGCCAGCGGAATATGGAAATACAGCTCCAGGGCCAGGGCCATGATTGCCGCTTCCAGTGCGAAGAACAGGAACGTGAAGCTGGCATAAATCAACGAGGTGATGGTCGAGCCGATGTAGCCAAAGCCGGCGCCGCGGGTGAGCAGGTCCATGTCCACGCCATAACGGGCGGCGTAATAACTGATGGGCAGGCCGGTGAGGAAAATCACCAGGCTGATCGCCAGGATCGCCCAGAACGTGTTGGTGAAGCCGTAGCTCAAGGCGAGCACGCCGCCGATGGCTTCCAGCGCCAGAAAGGACACGGCGCCCAGGGCGGTGTTGGCGATGCGCAGTTCCGACCATTTGCGAAAGGATTTGGGCGTGTAGCGCAGGGCGTAGTCTTCCATGGTCTCGTCGGCGACCCAGGTGTTGTAGTCGCGGCGGATCTTGACGATGCGCTGGGTGCCGGAGGTGGGGTGCACGGTGGAGGACTCCGCAGAAGGGCGAGATTGAATGAGCAACTTCCATGCCCTGACAGGTGCCGCAGGTCCAAATGCGGGAGCGGGTTTGCAGTGGCGAGCGGGCTTGCCCCGCGTTGGGCTGCGTAGCAGCCCTGAAACCAGACAACACTATTTACCTGGAAAAATGCGCTGTTCTTAACAGGGCTGCTTCGCAGCCCAACGCGGGGCAAGCCCGCTCGCCACAACTTGCCCTGAAACAGTGCGCAACGGCATACGTCAAATGACGTACACCGTTACGTCAGGCTGCGTATACCCGCGATGGCCGGCTGCCGCCATGCTGAACCCCTCATTGCAGAGGAGTCGCCCCATGGCACCACGATTGATCCGCTCCACACCGTTGTTGGCCTTGTCCTTACTGGCGGCCGCTCTGTTCAGCCAGGGCGTGCTGGCCGATAACGAAGGCCTGGCCGTGACCCCTACCGAAGTCACCGTCGGCCAGTTGCACTCGGCCACCGGCACCATGGCGATTTCCGAGACCGGCTCGATCCAGGCTGAGCGCCTGGCCATCGAACAGATCAACGCTTCGGGCGGGATCCTGGGACGCCAGATCAAAGTGATCCAGGAAGACGGCGCCTCCGACTGGCCGACCTTTGCCGAAAAAGCCAAGAAGCTGCTGGTCAACGACAAGGTCGCCGCCGTGTTCGGCTGCTGGACGTCGGCTTCACGCAAAGCCGTGCTGCCGATCTTCGAGAAAGAAAACGGCTTGCTCTACTACCCGACCTTCTATGAAGGCCTGGAACAGTCGAAAAACGTCATCTACACCGGCCAGGAAGCCACCCAGCAAATCCTCGCCAGCCTCGACTGGATCGCCAAGACCAAGGGCGCCAAGACTTTCTACCTGGTCGGCTCGGACTACATCTGGCCACGCACCTCGATGAAGATCGCGCGCAAGCACATTGAAAACGTGCTGCACGGCACCGTGGTTGGCGAAGACTACTACCCGCTGGGCAACACTCAGTTCGGCTCGCTGATCAACAAGGTCAAGCTGAAGAAGCCGGACGTGGTGTTCGCGGCCGTGGTCGGCGGCTCCAACGTGGCGTTCTACAAGCAACTCAATGCGGCGGGTGTGAATTCGTCCAAACAAACCCTGCTGACCCTGTCGGTCACCGAAGACGAATTGCTCGGCATCGGCGGCGAAAACATGGCCGGTTTCTACGCCTCGATGAAGTACTTCCAGAGCCTGGACAACCCGAACAACAAAGCCTTCGTCGAAGCCTTCAAGGCCAAGTACGGCAAGGACGCGGTGATCGGCGATGTGACCCAGGCGGCGTACCTCGGCCCTTGGTTGTGGAAAGCGGCGGTGGAGAAAGCCGGCAGTTTCGACGTGGATAAAGTCGTGGCGGCAAGCCCTGGCATCGAGCTGAAAAACGCGCCGGAAGGCTACGTGAAGATCCACGAGAACCATCACCTGTGGAGCAAGTCGCGCATCGGCGAAGTGCAGCCCAACGGGCAGTTCAAGGTGATCTACGAGTCGGATCTGATCGAGCCGAACCCGTTTCCCAAGGGTTACCAATAACCCCCAGGCACACGGAGTTTCAAACTGTGGGAGGCGGCTTGCCCCCGATAGCCGTGGGTCAGTCACCGCTTTATAAGCTGACCCACCCTCATCGCGGCAAGCCCCTTCCCACATAAGGCAAAACGGCACAAGCCTGCATTTCATCTCTCTGTAGGAGACCATCATCATGGAATGGCTATCGGAATTTGGAGCCATCGCGGCGATGCAGGGGTTCAACGGTTTGTCCGTGTTCTGCGTGCTGTTGCTGATGGCATTGGGGCTGGCGATCATTTTTGGCCAGATGGGCGTGATCAACATGGCCCACGGCGAGTTCCTGACCATCGGCGCCTACACCACCTATGTGTGTTCCAGCCTTACCGCGCATTTTGCGCCAAGCTTCCAACCCTATTACTTCTTCGTTGCCATTGCCCTGTCATTCCTCGTTGCCGGCGCCATCGGCTGGCTGGTGGAGTGGGCGATGATCAGCCGTTTGTACAAGCGTCCGTTGGACACCTTGCTCGCCACCTGGGGGTTGTCCCTGGTGATGCAGCAAACCTTTCGCTCGGTGTTTGGCGCGCGTGAAGTCAGCGCCGAACCGCCGGCCTGGCTGATGGGCTCGGTGAATTTCACCGATGCCATCGAGATCCCGCGCAACGGCCTGTTCATGATGGGCCTGACCCTGCTGCTGACCGCCGCGATCTTCCTGATGCTGTACCGCTCGCGCTGGGGCCTGCAGGTGCGCGCCACGGTGCAGAACCGCCTGATGAGCCGCGCGGTGGGCATCAATACGCGCAAGGTCGACCGCATGACCTTCGCCCTCGGCTGCGGCGTGGCCGGTGTCGCGGGCGCGGCGTTTACCACCATTGGCTCCACCGGGCCGACGGCGGGTTCGCAGTACATCGTCGACACCTTCCTGGTGGTGGTATTCGGCGGCGCGCAGAGCCTGTTCGGCACCATCGCCTCGGCGTTCGTGATCGCCCAGACCCAATCGCTGTCGGAGTTTTTCCTCAGTGGCTCGATGGCCAAGGTACTCACGTTGTCCTCGGTCATTCTGATCCTGATGCTGCGCCCGCAAGGGTTGTTCTCCATCAAAGTGCGCAAGTAGAGGCGAGCAGATGAAGGCTTTAGACAAGCTGCTGGGCGGCCAGCAAAACCTGATCGGTATCGTGTTGTTGGCGTTGCTGGTGCTGGTGGTGTTTCCCCTGACCCTGGACGCGTTCCGCCTGAACATGGTCGGCAAATACCTGACCTACGCGTTCGTCGCCGTGGGCCTGGTGCTGTGCTGGGGCTATGGCGGCATTCTCAGCCTGGGGCAGGGGGTGTTCTTCGGCGTCGGCGGTTACTGCATGGCGATGTTCCTCAAGCTGGAAGCCTCCGACCCCGAGAGCACCAAGATCCAATCCACACCGGGCATCCCGGACTTCATGGACTGGAACCAGATCACCGAACTGCCGTGGCTGTGGCAGCCATTTCACAGTTTCAGCTTCACGCTGGTAGCGGTGATTGCGGTGCCGGTGCTGCTGGCGTTCATCATCGGTATGGCGCTGTTCAAGCGGCGCGTGGGCGATGTGTATTTCTCCATCGTCACCCAGGCGATTGCGCTGATCCTTACCGTGCTGATCGTCGGCCAGCAAGGGCTGACCGGTGGCGTCAACGGCATCACCGACCTCAAGACCCTGCTGGGCTGGGACCTGCGCACCGACAGCGCGAAAATGATCCTGTACTTCATCAACGCCGGCTTGCTGTTCGGCTGCATCTTTATCGGCCGTTTTATCCTCGCGTCCAAGCTGGGCCGGCTGCTGATGGCGATGCGCGACAAAGAAGAGCGCGTGCGGTTTTCCGGCTACGACGTGGCCAGTTTCAAGATCTTTGTGTTCTGCGTGGCCGCCGCGTTTTCGGCGATTGGCGGGGCGATGTTTGCCTTGCAGGTGGGCTTTATGTCTCCGTCGTTCGTGGGCATCGTGCCGTCAATCGAGATGGTGATTTTCGCCGCGGTGGGCGGGCGCATGTCACTGCTCGGCGCGGTGTATGGCGCGCTGCTGGTGAACTACGGCAAGACCTACTTTTCCGAGTCCTTTCCTGAATTATGGCTGTACCTGATGGGCGGGCTGTTTATTGCCGTGGTCATGTATTTCCCCAATGGCCTGGCCGGGTTGTGGGACAGCCACGGTCGCCAGGCATTGGCCAAACTGCTGCGGCGCAAACCCGTGGCGGCGCCCCCGGTGAGTCCGGCGGTTAAACCCAAGGCTAAAAGCAACATCCTGGAGACCCAGCCATGACCGCCGTCGGCTTTGAAATGAAAAAACCGGTGTTGGCCATTGAAGGCCTCACCGTGTCGTTCGACGGCTTCAAGGCGGTCGACAACCTCAACTTGTACATCGACCGCAATGAAGTGCGCGTGGTCATCGGCCCCAATGGCGCCGGCAAGACCACGGTGCTAGACCTGATCTGCGGCAAAACCCGCGCTACCAGCGGCAGCATCCAGTTCGACGGCCAGGAACTGACCAGGATGCGCGAGTACAACATCGTGCGCGCCGGCGTGGGGCGCAAGTTCCAGAACCCGTCGATCTACGAAAACCTCACGGTGTTTGAAAACCTCGAGATGTCTTATCCCGCCGGGCGCAAGGTGTGGGGCGCGCTGTTTTTCAAGCGCAGCGCTCAGGTGGTTGCGCGGGTGGAAGAGGTGGCGCGGGAAATCTTCCTGGGTGATTTGCTGCAACAGCAGGCCGACCTGCTGTCCCACGGGCAAAAGCAGTGGCTGGAAATCGGCATGCTGCTGATGCAGGACCCGGAGTTGCTGATGCTCGACGAGCCGGTGGCAGGCATGAGCGTGAATGAGCGCGCGCAAACCGCCGAATTGCTCAACCGCATCAGCCAGGGCCGCTCGGTGCTGGTGATCGAGCACGACATGGAGTTCGTCAAAAGCATCGCGCATAAAGTCACGGTGCTGCACCAGGGCAAGGTGCTGGCCGAGGGCAGCATGGAGTCGGTGCAAAGCAACCCGAAAGTCATTGAAGTGTATTTGGGCCACTGAGGAATCCGGCATGTTCAAGATCGACCAGTTGTCCTGTGGTTACGGGCAGAGCCAGATCCTGCACGATCTGCAACTGAACGTGGCCAAGCGCGAGATCGTCGCGGTGATGGGCCGCAATGGCATGGGCAAGACCACGCTGTTCAAGAGCCTGATGGGCATTCTGCCGCAGTGGCAAGGCCAGGTCAGTGTGGACGGGCACGATGTGTCGGCGCTGGAAACCCATGAGCGGGTGGCGCGCGGGATTGCCTATGTGCCCCAGGGCCGCATGATTTTCCCGAGCATGACGGTGCTGGAAAATATCCAGACCGGGTTACCGGCGTCGGCCCGCGGCAAGGTGCCGGAAGACTTGTATGCGCTGTTTCCGGTGCTGCATGACATGCAGTCGCGCAAGGGCGGCAACCTGTCCGGCGGGCAGCAACAGCAGTTGGCGATTGCCCGGGCGCTGGCGACCAACCCCAAGGTGTTGCTGCTCGACGAGCCGACGGAGGGCATCCAGCCGTCGATCATCAAGGACATTGCACGCACGCTCAAAGAGATTCGCAACCTGCGCGATTTGACCATCGTGGTGTCCGAGCAAGTGCTGTCGTTCACCCTGGAGATTGCCGACCGCTTTCTGGTGATCGAGAAGGGCCGCTTCGTGATCGAAGAGACCCGCGACCGCGTGGATGAAGCGACCATCAGCCGCTACCTGTCTGTCTAAAACAACACAGTTCAACTGTGGGAGCTGGCTTGCCTGCGATGACGGTCTATCAGTCACAGAAATGTTGGCTGGACAACCGCTATCGCAGGCAAGCCAGCTCCCACATTTTTGATTGCGTTCCATCCTTCCCTGCATACGTCATCCAACGTATTTCCGGTTTTCCCTGGCTCCCCGAGACTGGATTCCACGCACCAGACCATCCGCCCAGGAGCCAGTCCATGACCGAAACGCTGATCAAAGTCGACCTCAACCAGCCCGTCACTGAAAACGAAAATATCCATAACCGCTGGCACCCGGATATCCCGATGGCGTGCTGGGTGAAGCCCGGCGATGACTTCATTCTGGAAACCTACGACTGGACCGCCGGCGCGATCAAGAACAACGATGACGCCAGTGACGTGCGCGACGTGGACCTGTCCACCGTGCATTACCTGTCAGGCCCGGTGGGTGTGCACGGCGCCGAGCCGGGTGATTTGCTGGTGGTGGACTTGCTCGATATCGGCGCCAAGGCGGATTCGCAGTGGGGCTTCAACGGCTTCTTTTCGCGGCAGAACGGCGGCGGCTTTCTCACCGATCATTTCCCCAGCGCACAAAAAGCCATCTGGGATTTCAAAGGCATGTTCACCCGTTCTCGGCACATTCCGGGGGTTAACTTTGCCGGCCTGATCCACCCCGGCCTGATCGGCTGCCTGCCCGACCCGGTGATGCTCGCCGACTGGAACCGCCGCGAGCAGGAACTGATCGATACCAACCCGACCCGCGTGCCGCCGCTGGCCAATGCGCCACTGGCCGCCACCGCGCACATGGGCAAGCTCAAGGGCCAGGCCCGTGACGATGCGGCTGCGACCGGCGCGCGCACGGTGCCGCCGCGTGAGCATGGCGGTAACTGCGATATCAAGGACCTGTCGCGCGGTTCGAAGATTTTTTTCCCGGTCTATGTCAACGGCGCCGGGTTGTCGGTGGGTGACCTGCACTTCAGCCAGGGCGACGGCGAGATCACCTTTTGCGGCGCCATCGAAATGGCCGGCTGGGTGCACATGAAGGTCGAGCTGATCAAGGGCGGCATGGCCAAGTACGGGATCAAGAACCCGGTGTTCAAGCCCAGCCCGATCACGCCGAACTACAAGAACTACCTGATCTTCGAAGGTATCTCGGTGGACGAACAGGGCCAGCAGCACTACCTGGACGTCAACGTCGCCTACCGCCAGGCCTGCCTGAATGCGATCAACTACCTGACCAAATTCGGCTACTCGCCGGCCCAGGGCTATGCCTTGCTCGGCTCGGCGCCGGTGCAGGGGCATATCAGCGGCGTGGTGGATATTCCGAATGCCTGCGCGACCTTGTGGCTGCCGACGGAAATCTTCGAGTTCGACATCAACCCCAATGCCAACGGCCCCACCCAGTTCCTCGACGGCAGCGTCGACCTGCCCATTGCCCCGGACCTGTAGCCATGCCGACTTACGAATATGCCTGTGACACCTGCGGCACGTTCACGATGTTGCGGCCCATCGCCCAACGCAACGAGCCCAGCCAGTGCCCGTACTGCGAAGGGCCGGGCGGCCCGCTCAGGGTCTCGGCCCCGGCACTGCAAACGCTGTCGGCCAACCAGCGCAAGGCTATCGCCGGCAACGAGCGCAGCGCCCATGCGCCGCAAACCGTCGGCGAATACCAGCAAAGCCGTAAACATCCGGCCGGTTGCAGCTGCTGCGGCACCCGCAAAAAAGTCGAGCCGAGCAAGGCCAACCCCTTGGGCCTCAAGACCAGGACCGGGCCACGGCCGTGGATGATCAGTCACTAGACCAGGAGTGATGTTATGCGTCATGGCGACATTTCCAGCAGCCCGGACACCGTCGGTGTCGCGGTGGTGAACTACAAGATGCCGCGCCTGCATTCCAAGGCCGAGGTCATCGACAACGCGAAGAAAATTGCCGGGATTATCCTCGGCATGAAGCAGGGCCTGCCCGGCATGGACCTGGTGGTGTTCCCCGAATACAGCACCATGGGCATCATGTACGACCACGACGAGATGATGGCCACGGCCGCGAGCATCCCCGGCGAAGAGACGGCGATTTTCTCGGCAGCGTGCCGCCAGGCAAACACCTGGGGCGTATTTTCCCTGACCGGCGAGCGCCACGAGGAGCACCCGCACAAGGCGCCGTACAACACGCTGGTGTTGATCAATAACCTCGGCGAGATCGTGCAGCGCTACCGCAAGTGCATCCCCTGGTGCCCCATCGAGGGTTGGTATCCGGGTGACCGCACCTATGTGTGCGATGGGCCCAAGGGCATGAAGATCAGCCTGATTATCTGCGACGACGGCAATTACCCGGAGATCTGGCGCGACTGCGCGATGAAGGGCGCCGAGTTGATCGTGCGCTGTCAGGGTTATATGTACCCGGCCAAGGAGCAGCAGGTGCAGATGTCCAAGAGCATGGCCTGGGCGAATAACTGCTATGTGGCAGTGGCCAACGCGGCGGGGTTCGATGGGGTGTATTCGTACTTCGGCCACTCGGCGATCATCGGCTTTGACGGGCGCACCCTGGGTGAGTGCGGCGAGGAAGAGATGGGCATCCAGTACGCGCAACTGTCGGTGTCGCAGATTCGCGATGCGCGGGCCAACGACCAGTCGCAGAACCACCTGTTCAAGTTGCTGCACCGTGGCTACACCGGCATGCATGCCTCGGGCGATGGCGACAAGGGCGTGGCGGACTGCCCGTTCGAGTTCTACCGCACCTGGGTGCTGGACGCGCAAAAGGCCCAGGAGAATGTCGAAAAAATCACCCGCAGCACCGTGGGTGTCGCCGAGTGCCCAGTGGGGCAACTGCCCATGGCGGCAAAGAAAAAGGGGTGGAGTAGGGCATGCGGTTTACCTTTGAACCGGCGCAGGTGATGGCGCTGTTGCGCAGTCGCATCGTTGGCCAGGAGGCGGCGCTGGCGCAGGTGGAGCGGCTGCTCAAGGTGGTCAAGGCCGATATCGGCGAGCGCGATCGGCCATTGAGCGTCAACCTGTTCATGGGCCCGACCGGCGTTGGCAAAACCGAAATCGTGCGCCTGCTGGCCCAGGCGCTGCATGGCCGTGCCGACGGGTTTTGCCGCATCGACATGCACACCCTGGCCCAGGAGCATTACGCCGCCGCGCTGACCGGCGCGCCGCCGGGGTACGTGGGCAGCAAGGAAGGCATCAGCCTGTTCAACAGCGAATTGATCCAGGGCAGCTACAGCCGCCCTGGCATCGTGTTGTTCGATGAACTGGAAAAAGCCAGCCAGGAGGTGGTGCGCAGCCTGCTGGGCATTCTTGAAAACGGCCAACTGACCCTGGCGGGCGGCACGCGCACCCTGGATTTTCGTAACAGCCTGATTTTCATGACCAGCAACATCGGCGCGCACCAGGCGCGTCGTCATCGCCAACGCTTCGCTCAGGGCTGGCGGCGGCTGCTGCGGGTGTTTGTGCGGGGCGAAGCGGCGGTGTTGGAAGAGGCCCTGCACGGGCATTTCGAGCCGGAGTTTCTCAACCGCATCGACCGTATCCTGATGTTCGAACCCCTCGACAAGCGCTGGCTTGATGCGCTGCTGGACGTGGAGCTGGAGAAGCTCAATCAGCGTCTGGCGGCGCACCAGCGCTCATTAAGCATGGATGCGTCGGCGCGGGCATGGTTGTGTCGCCAGCACGACGCACGGTTTGGCGCGCGTGCGCTGGGCCGCCGTGTACGGGTGGAGCTGGAGCCGGCGATCGCGGAGTGCTTGCTGCGCGATCCTGCTGTGCAAGGGATGCGAGTAACGGTGCGGGGTGAACACTTGGACGTTTCGCGACAATAGCCTTGCATGCTGACCAATTAGGGCTAATATGATCCGGGTAAAACAAATAACATCCGGGTAATAAGCCATGCCTACGCAACACACACCGCTGTGCACTGCCTTCTTCCGTCACCAGCGCGTGGCGGCCGGCGCCTATTCGGCGGTGGCCGAAACCCTGGCAGGGCTGGACCTGACAGCCGGCACCTTCCTGGTCTTTGATGACGCCACCGGCGCCCAAGTCGATTACCCATGGCCTGGCGGTTATGTGCCCGAGCAACCCGCAGACACAGCAATCGACGAAGAGCTTCCCGCAGCCCCAACGGTGGGCCGCCCGAAGCTGGGTGTGGTCGCGCGGGAAGTCACGCTGCTGCCGCGCCACTGGGAATGGCTGGGCCAACAACCCGGCGGCGCCTCGGCGGCCTTGCGCCGGTTGGTGGATGAGGCGCGAAATGCCAGCGCTGGCCGTGATCAGGCGCGCCAGGCCAAGGAAGCCAGCTATCGTTTCATGAGCGCCATCGGCGGCGACCTGCCTGGGTTTGAAGACGCCTCGCGGGCATTGTTCGCTGAGGATGCGGCGGCCTTCGCCGGCAAGATCGGGCACTGGCCGAGGGATGTGCAGACGTACCTGGCCTGGCTGTCGCGCAATGCTTTCCCCGTCTAACAATAATTCCGGGACTCGAACGACCATGGAAGTCACTCAGCAACGGCCGTTGTGGCAGATCTACCTGATTTTTTTGGCACCGATGGTGCTGTCCAATTTTCTGCAAAGCTTTTCCGGCACCCTCAACGGCATCTATGTCGGGCAAATGCTCGGCACCCAGGCGCTGGCGGCGGTGTCGGGGATGTTTCCCATCGTGTTTTTCTTTATTGCCCTGGTGATCGGCCTGGGGGCGGGCGCTTCGGTGCTGATCGGCCAGGCCTGGGGCGCGCAGGAAACCGGCATGGTGAAGGTGATCACCGGTGCGACGCTGACCCTTGGCGCGCTGGTAGGCCTGATCGCGGCGGTGCTCGGCAGCCTGTTCGCGCGCCCGGCCCTGCAGGCGCTGGGCACCCCGATGGATGTGCTCGACGATGCCGTGGGTTATGCCCAGGTGATGATGCTGATCATGCCGCTGCTGTTGGTCTTCATCCTCTACACCCAGTTGCTGCGCGGCGTCAGTGACACGATCTCGCCGCTGCTGGCGCTGATGGTCTCGACCCTGATCGGCCTGTTGCTGACGCCGGCGCTGATTCGCGGCTGGATCGGCCTGCCGCCCATGGGCATCCAGAGCGCGGTGTACGCGGGGCTGGTCGGTAATGCCTCGGCGATGCTGTTTTTGATCCTGCGCCTGCGCCACAAGAACCATGTGATGGCGCCGGACCGTGAATTGCTGGCTGCCTTGCGCCTGGACCGGGCGATCCTCGGCAAAGTGCTGCGCATCGGCTTGCCGACCGGCTTGCAAATGGTGGTGTTGTCGCTGTCCGAATTGGTCATTCTTGCGCTGGTCAACAGCCACGGTTCCCAGGCCACGGCGGCGTATGGCGCGGTGACGCAGATCGTCAATTATGTGCAGTTCCCGGCGCTGTCGATTGCCATTACCGCTTCGATCCTCGGCGCCCAGGCGATTGGCGCCGGGCGCCTGGAGCGAATCGGGCCGATCCTGCGCACCGGCCTGTTGATCAACACCTGCCTGACCGGTGGATTGATTGTGCTCGGCTACCTGTTGTCCCACTGGCTGCTGGGGCTGTTCATCACCGACGACGCCGCGCGGCTTAATGCCGAGCACCTGCTGCACATTATGCTCTGGAGCGTTTTGGTCTTTGGCTTCCAGGCGGTAGTGGGCGGGATCATGCGCGCCAGCGGCGTGGTGCTGATGCCGGTCGCCATTTCGATTTTCTGCGTGCTGTGTGTGGAGCTGCCGATGGCGTATGTGCTCAATGCGCACTTCGGCCTGCAAGGTGTGTGGATGGCGTTTCCGGTGACCTACCTGGCGATGCTGGCGCTGCAGACTGCGTATTACCGGCTGGTGTGGCGGCACAAGCAGATCAAGCGGCTGGTGTAGCGCGGGCTTATTGCTTCAAGCCGCGCAGCAATAACTCCAGACCCTGCAAGCCTTGCTCCAAACGGTCGCCCGGGTGTTCATCGCGGGCGATCCACAGCGCGGTGTTGACCAGGCTGCCATTGATCAACTGCGCCAGCGCGACGCTGGGGCCCTGTTCGATGGCACCGGCCTGCATCAAGCCCTCAAGCAGCTGGCACAGCGACGCGACGCAGTGATGCTGCGACCCGGTATCGCCGAGCACGGCCGGCGCATCCTGCAAAACGATGCGTTGGATTTCGTCGTCCTGGGCCATGCGCAAATACGTTCGGCAGCGTTCGCGAAAACCTTCCCACGGGTCCTGGGCCTGATCGGTGATGTGCTGCAGTCGCGCGTCCATTTCGCTGTCGAGTTGGGCGACCACGGCGGCCAACAGGCCTTTCTTGTCACCAAAGTGGTGGTACAACGCACCACGGGTCAGGCCGGCGCGCGCGGTGAAGTCGTCCATCGACGTGTTGGCATAGCCCTGTGTGGCGAAGGCTTGGCGGGCGCTGGCGATCAGGCGGGCGCGGGTTTCTTCGATTATTTCGGCACGGGCTCGGCTCATGGGGTGGGCTCGCGAGGGTGTTTGAGGGTTTGACATACGCCGCGTATGTTACGCATGATTTGCCACATACGCACCGTATGTATTTTGCCTTGATGCCTGCCGATAGCAAGCTTCAAGGTCTTGAGGAAGAGGTCAAGCAGGATGGCAAATCCCTACGCCGAGTTGTTCCACGCCCCTGGCAGCCGGGCTTTTGTACTGGCCGGCATGCTTGCGCGCATGCCGATATCGATGACCGGTATCGGCCTGATCACCATGCTGTCGCAAGTGCATGGCGGCTTTGGCCTGGCGGGCGCGGTGGCGGCGGTGTTTGCCTTGGCCACGGCGTTTTGTGCGCCGCAGGTTTCGCGGTTAGTGGACCGCTACAGCCAGGGCAGGGTGCTGCCGATAGCGGCGCTGGTTGGCGGTGGGGCGTTGTTGCTGTTGCTGTTGTGCACCTGGTTACAGGCGCCAAGCTGGACGTTGTTTGTGTTCGCCGGCCTGGCCGGTTGCATGCCCAATATGTCGGCCATGGTGCGGGCGCGCTGGACCGAGTTTTACCGCGGCCAGCCCAAGTTGCAGACCGCGTTTGCCCTTGAGTCGGTGCTCGACGAGGTCTGTTTCATTATCGGCCCGCCGATCTCGGTGGGCCTGAGTGTGGTGCTGTTCCCGCAAGCCGGGCCGTTGGTGGCAGCGCTGCTGTTGGCGGTGGGGGTGACCACCTTCGTGCTGCAACGCGCAACTGAGCCGCCGGTGCATGAACATCAGGACCATCACGGCCGCTGGCTGATCGCCTCACCGTCGGTACTGATCCTGATGATCCTGTTGCTGGCCATGGGCGTGATTGTCGGCGTGGTGGACGTGGTCAGCGTCGCATTCGCCCAGCATCAAGGCCAACCGGCGGCGGCAAGCATCGTGCTTTCGGTGTATGCCATTGGCTCGTGCCTGGCGGGGTTGGCGTTCGGCACGCTCAAGCTCAAGGCGCCGTTGCCCCGCCAGTTTCTGTTCTGCGGCGTGGCGACGGCGTTGACCACCTTGCCGTTGTTGCTGGTGACAAATATCCCCGGCTGGCCGTGGCCATCTTCATCTCAGGCTTGTTCTTTGCCCCGACGCTGATCGTGTCCATGGCCCTGGTGGAGCGGATCGTCCCGCCCAGCCGCCTGACCGAAGGCATGACCTGGCTGATCACCGGCCTGAGTATCGGGGTGGCCATTGGTGCCGCCAGCTCGGGTTGGATGATCGACCATTTCGGTGCCACCAGCGGGTTCTGGGTGGCGCTGGTGGCGGGTGCGGTGGTGCTGGGCTCAGCGCTGCTGGGCTATCGAAGGTTGGGCTGATCAGCCGATCGCCGGAGAAGGTTCTGCGCAATGATGTTGCAAAAACTCATTCAGCGCCTGGCGCGTCAGGTCATTGAGCGTCACTTTCTTACGGGTAGCTGCCAGGGCTGCAGCCAGATGCAGGTCATGGCCGACCCGCACGTTGAAGGAACCCTTGCACGGTTTCTCCGGTGTTTGCCCGAGGGTGTGGCACGTCGCGAGGTAGTCTTCCACGGCCTCTCGAAAGGCCACGTCCAGCTCCGCGACGGTTTTGCCCTCATAGCTGACCAGCGCCTTGATAAACAGCACTTTGCCAAACAGGCAATTGTCTTCGAGGCTGGCTTCGATAGAGCCGATGTAGCCGTTGTGTTTCAGTTGGTTGTTCACTGAATCAGTTCTCCTGATTTCAATTGTTCGATGATCTGGCGCCGAATGTAGTGTTTCAGTTCGTTGCCGGGGTGAGGCTTGTGCAAGGTGATCATTGCACTGGGGTCGCCGATGTCGAATTTGACGCGGCTTCCAGCCCCTTCAATCTGTATGTAGCCAAGACGCTTGAGTAGCGTTTCGAGCTCTGGCCAGGTAAAGGCCATGCGCTCGTTGAGCAGTTTGGCGAGCAGCTTTTCATTTTTGGACACGGCGTTCCCTGCGTGTAACTAAATGTAGTTGCAAAAAGTGGTGTTCGTCAATGCTAGCCCGGCTTTGTGTGTCTTTGCTGAGATTGATGTAACCCTTGATGACACCGCGCCTCACGCCCTTCATCCCCGCTAATTTTTCCCCGCCCGGTTCGTTTTATAGGGACGACGTGCCTTTGTGCTTCCTGCCTATTGCTCCGGACTCCAAGAAATGAATGCTGAAGACTCCTTGAAACTTGCTCGCCGGTTTATCGGGTTGCCCCTGGAAAAACGCCAAGTATTCCTGCAGGCCTTGCAGAAAGAGGGCGTGGATTTTTCCCGGTTTCCGATTCCGGCGAGTGTGGAGGCAGAGGATCGCCAGGCGCTCTCCTACGCGCAGCAGCGCATGTGGTTTCTGTGGCAATTGGACCCGGCCAGCGGCGCCTACAACCTGCCCGGCGCGGTGCGGCTCAAGGGCGCGCTCAGCCTGCGTGCGCTGGAGCAAGCCTTCGCCAGCCTGGTGGCGCGGCATGAAACCTTGCGCACAGTCTTCCAGCGCCAGGCCGATGAACGCCTGACCCAGGTTTCGATAGAGCCCTCGCTTGTCGTCGAGCACCTGGACTTCAGCGCCATGGCCGCCGTTGAGCAGGAGCAGGCCGTCAACGACGCGGCGACGCGTCAATCGCTGTTGCCGTTCGATTTGGAACACGGCCCTTTGCTGCGCGTGCAGTTGCTCAAGCTCAACGCGCAGGAGCATGTGCTGCTGCTGACCCTGCACCACATCGTCTCCGACGGCTGGTCGATGAACGTGCTGATCGACGAGTTCATCCGCTGCTACGACGCCCATGAGCGCAACGAGGCGCCGCAATTGCCGGCGCTGCCGATCCAGTACAGCGACTACGCTCTGTGGCAGCGCCGCTGGTTGGAAGCAGGGGAGCAGGCACGTCAGCTCGCGTACTGGCAGGCGCGTCTGGGCGACGAGCATCCGGTGCTGGAACTGCCAACCGATCACCCGCGTCCAGCGATGCCGAGTTATCAGGGCACTCGCCATCATTTCGCGATTGACCCAAGCCTGGCCGCGCAACTGCGAACCTGCGCGCAAAAGCACAACGTCACGCTGTTCATGCTGTTGCTGGGTGCTTTCAATGTGCTGCTGCACCGTTACACCGGGCAGGCAGACATTCGCGTCGGCGTGCCGATCGCCAATCGCAACCGTACCGAAGTCGAAGGGCTGATCGGCTTTTTCGTCAACACGCAAGTCCTGCGCACCGAACTGACCGGGCAAACCCGCGTTGGCGAACTGCTGCAAGGCATCAAGGAACACGCGCTGGGCGCCCAGGCTCATCAGGAATTACCCTTTGAGCGCCTGGTGGAGGCCCTCAAGGTCGAGCGCAGCCTGAGCCATACGCCGCTGTTTCAGGTGATGTACAACCACCAGCCGGTGGTGGCCGACATTGCCAATGTCAGCACCGCTTCAGGCCTTGAGCTTTCGCTGGTGGAATGGCAAGGGCGCACCACCCAATTTGACCTGACCCTCGATACCTATGAGAAGTCCGGCACCCTGCATGCTGCGCTGACTTATGCCAATGACTTGTTCGAGGCGCCTTCCATTGCGCGCATGGCCCAACACTGGATCAGCCTGTTACAGGCCATGGTGGCCGACGGCGAACAGCGCATTGGCGAATTGCCGATGCTGGCAGCCGATGAGCAGCACGTACTGACCCATGCGTGGAACCAGACCGGCGAAGCCTACCCAACCGAGCGCGGCATCCATCAACTGATCGAAGACCAGGTGCAGCGCACGCCGGATGCAACCGCGCTGGTATTCGGCGAAACCGCGTTGACCTACGCCCAACTCAATGCCCGCGCCAACCAACTGGCGCATGCTTTGCGTGAGCAGGGCGTGGGCCCGGACGTGCTGGTGGGGCTGTGCGTCGAGCGCTCCGTCGAAATGGTCGTGGGCCTGCTGGCGATCCTCAAGGCCGGTGGCGCTTACGTGCCGCTGGACCCGGAATATCCTCAGGAACGCCTGGCCTACATGATCGAAGACAGTGGTATCACGCTGCTGCTCAGCCAGCAAAGCCTGCTGGCCATCTTGCCTGTCGAAGGTATTCAGGTGATTGCCCTCGACCAGCCGGCCAGTTGGCTGGCGGGCTACAGCAGTGCATCGCCCGACAGCGGCGTTCACGCACTCAACCTGGCCTACGTGATTTACACCTCCGGCTCGACCGGCAAGCCCAAGGGCGCAGGCAACAGCCATCGCGCCTTGGTCAACCGCTTGTGCTGGATGCAGCAAGCCTACGAATTGACGGCCAGTGATGCTGTGCTGCAGAAAACCCCGTTCAGTTTTGACGTGTCCGTATGGGAGTTTTTCTGGCCGCTGATGACCGGCGCGCGCCTGGTGGTCGCGGCCCCCGGCGAACACCGCGAGCCGGCCCGGCTGATCGAAACCATTGGCCGCCACGCCATCACCACGTTGCACTTCGTGCCGTCGATGTTGCAGGCGTTTATCCATGAGCCGGGCGTGCAAGCCTGTACCAGCCTCAAGCGCATCGTGTGCAGCGGTGAAGCCTTGCCGCTGGATGCGCAACGGCAGGTCTTTGCCAAGCTGCCAGCAGCCGGGTTGTTCAACCTCTACGGCCCGACTGAAGCGGCCATCGACGTGACCCACTGGACCTGCATCGATGAAGGCGCCGACAGCGTGCCCATCGGGCGGCCCATCGCCAACCTCGCCACCTATGTGCTCGACGCTCAACTCAACCCGGTGCCCGCCGGTGTGTCCGGCGAGCTGTACCTGGGCGGTACCGGCCTGGCGCGCAGTTATCACCGGCGCCCGGCGCTGACTGCCGAGCGCTTTGTGCCGAGCCCGTTCGTCAACGGCGAGCGCCTTTATCGCACCGGCGACCGCGTGCGTCAGCGCACTGACGGCGTGATCGAATACCTCGGCCGTCTTGATCACCAGGTTAAATTGCGCGGCTTGCGCATTGAGCTGGGCGAAATCGAAACGCGCCTGCTCCAACACCCTTCGGTGCGCGAGGCGGTGGTGCTGGTGCAGGGTGGCAAGCAGTTGGTCGCCTACCTGGTGCTCGACAGCGAGGAGCCAGCGGACCTCAAGGCCTGGCTGCTCAGCAGCTTGCCGGAATACATGGTGCCGACCCATTTCGTCGTGCTCACCCAGTTGCCGGTCACCGCCAACGGCAAGCTCGATCGCAAAGCCTTGCCACTGCCGGATGCTGCGCCGCAACAGGCATTCATCGCGCCTTCGAGCGACCTGCAAAAAGCCCTTGCGGCGATCTGGAGTGATGTACTGGGCGTTCCACACGTGGGTGTGGACGACAACTTTTTCGAGCTGGGCGGCGATTCGATCATCTCCATCCAGGTGGTCAGCCGTGCCCGTCAGGCAGGCATTCGCCTGAGCCCGCGGGACTTGTTCCAATATCAGAGCGTGCGCAGCCTGGCGCTGGTGGCGAGCTTTGAGCAGGCAGTGGTTATGGATCAGGGGCCGGTCACCGGTGAGGTGATTCTGACCCCGGTGCAACAGGCGTTTTTCAGCCAGGCAATTGCTGCGCGCCACCACTGGAACCAATCACTGTTGCTGACCCCGCGCGAGGCGCTGGAACCTGCGCAGTTGGACGCCGCCCTCACACAGTTGATCAACCACCACGACGCCCTGCGCTTGAGATTCACCCGGCAGGCCGATGGCTGGCAGCAAGCCCACGCCGCGCCGGCCGCTGAATCTGTGCTGTGGCAATCCAGCGTCGGCACTGAGGCTGAATTGGCCGCGTTGTGCGATGAAGCTCAGCGCAGCCTGAACCTGGAACAAGGCCCGATGCTGCGCGCAGCGTTGGTCACCCTGGCTGACGGCGCCCAGCGCCTGCTGCTGGTGGTCCATCACCTGGTGGTCGACGGCGTGTCCTGGCGCGTGCTGCTTGAGGATCTGCAACAGGCTTACCGCCAGGTCCCATTACCCGCCAAAACCAGCAGCTATCAACAGTGGGCGCAGCAGCTGCAGGCGCACGCGTATACGCTGGATGAGCAGCTGCCTTTTTGGCTGGCGCAGTCCAGCGACGCCGAGCTGCCGTGCGACAACCCCCACGGCGGCCTGCAAAACCGCCTGGGCACGAAGCTCGAAACCCGCCTCGATGCCGAGCTGACCCGCCAACTGCTGCAAGACGCGCCAGCGGCTTATCGCACCCAGGTCAACGACCTGCTGCTGACGGCGCTGACGCGCGTGATCAGCCGCTGGAGCGGCCAGGCCGCCGCACTGATCCAGCTGGAGGGCCATGGTCGCGAAGACCTGTTCGACAGCCTCGATCTGAGCCGCACGGTCGGCTGGTTCACCAGCCTGTTTCCGGTGCGTTTGCAGGCCGCAGGCGAACTGTCGGATGCAATCAAGTCGATCAAGGAGCAACTGCGCGCGGTTCCGGAAAAGGGCTTGGGCTACGGCCTGCTGCGCTATCTGGGCCAACCGCAATCGCGTGAAGCCCTGGCCGATTTGGCTGCGCCGCGTATCACCTTCAACTACCTGGGGCAGTTCGACCGCCAGTTCAACGAGGCAGCGCTTTTCGTCCCGGCCAGCGAAGGCAGCGGCCAGGCGCAGGACCCCCAAGCACCGTTGGCCAACTGGTTGACGGTGGAAGGGCAGGTGTATGGCGGTGAGTTGTCGCTGCAATGGGGCTTCAGTCGCGAGATGTTCAACGCTGCGACCATTCAGCGCCTGGCGGATGACTACGCTACGGAACTCAAGGCGTTGATCGAGCATTGCTGTGCAACGCCTGCCGGGCAGGTCACGCCTTCGGACTTCCCGCTGGCGCGTATTACGCAGCAGCAGTTGGATGCACTGCCCGTGGCCGGGCCGGACATCGCCGATCTCTACCCGCTGTCGCCGATGCAGCAGGGCATGCTGTTCCACACCCTGTACGCGCCCCAGGGCCAGGCCTATATCAACCAGCTGCGCCTTGACATTGAAGGCCTTGACCTGCTGATTTTCGGCCGCGCCTGGCAAGCGGCACTGGACCGCCACGATATCTTGCGCAGCAGCTTCCACTGGCTGGGCCTGGACAGCGCCCATCAGGTAATCAGGCGTCAGGTCGACGTGCAGTTGCAGGTGATCGAAGACGTGAATGCCGACCTCGATGCGCTGGCCGATGCCGAGCGCTCACGCGGCTTTGAACTCAATGCCGCACCGCTGTTTCGCCTGATGCTGGTGCGCAGCACCGGTTCGGCCTGGCACTTAATCTTCACCAGCCACCACATCCTGATGGATGGCTGGAGTAACGCGCAGTTGCTCGGCGAAGTGCTTGCCCATTACGCAGGCCAGGCCGTGCCGGCGCCGCTGGGGCAGTTCCGCGATTACCTGGGCTGGCTGCAACAGCAACCGTCGGGCGAGGGCTTCTGGAAAAATGCCCTGGCGCCGTTGCAAGCGCCAACCTTGCTGGCGCAGGCACTGCGTGCGCCGGTCGGCGGCGTGGGCATGGCTGACCATCAAGTGCTGCTGGACAACAACTTTACCCAGGCCCTCGGCGAATTTGCCCGCCAACAAAAAGTCACGCTCAATACTGTGCTGCAAGGCGCCTGGAGCCTGTTGCTGCAACGCTACAGCGGCCAGGCTTGCGTGGTGTTCGGCGCGACCGTCGCCGGGCGTTCAGCGCCGCTGCCGGGGATTGAGCAGCAGTTGGGCTTGTTCATCAACACCTTGCCGTTGATCAGTGCCGCGTCGCCCGCCCAATCGGCCGGCGCCTGGCTCAGCGAGCTGCAAGCCTTGAACCTCAGCTTGCGTGACCATGAACACGTGCCGCTGTACGACATCCAGGCGTGGGCCGGCCAGCAAGGTGCGGCGTTGTTCGACACCTTGCTGGTGTTCGAAAACTTCCCGGTGGCCGAAGCATTGAAGCAAGGTGCGCCCGCAGGCCTGACCTTCGGCCGCATGCACAACCATGAACGCACCAACTACCCGCTGACCCTGGGCGTCGAACTCGGTGCCGGCCTGCGCCTGGACTTCAGCTATGACCGCGCCCATTTCAGCGAGCAGCAGGTGAAGCGGCTGGGCGCCAACGTGCGTTACCTGTTGGCGCAAATGATGGCGGACGCCGGTGTGCCGCTGGGTAACCTGCAACTGCTTGACGCCGCCGCGCAGCACGAGGTATTCGCGCTCAGCCAGTCTGCCGGTGCCGCCCAGCGTCCTCAGCGCGTGCATGAGCGCATCGCTGCCCAGGCCCACGCCACACCTGACGCGCTGGCGGTTCAGGCGGGCAGTGAGCGGCTGAGCTACGCCCAGCTCAACGCGCGTGCCAACCGCTTGGCCCATCATCTGTTGGCGCTCGGCATGGGGCCGGGCCAGCGTGTAGGCCTGGCCAGTCGGCGTGGTCCGCAGATGATCGTCAGCCTGCTGGCGGTGCTCAAAAGCGGTGCTGCCTATGTGCCGCTGGACCCGAAATACCCGGCCGAACGTTTGGCCTACATGCTGGCAGACAGTCGTTTGAACGTGCTGCTCAGCGAAACCGGGTTGCTCGCGGATCTGCCGCTGCCGCAAGGTTTGGTCCGTGTGGATTTCAGTACGTCTGGTGAAGAACTGGACGGCTACCCGGCGACCAATCCGCCCAACACGGCGGCGGCGGCCGACCTGGCGTACGTGATCTACACCTCCGGTTCCACCGGCCTGCCCAAAGGCGTGGCCATCGATCATGCCGCGCTCGGCCAGTTCTGCGACAGCGCAGAGGCCTACAGCCGGCTCAGTGCGCAAGACCGCGTACTGCAATTTGCGACCTTCAGCTTCGACGGCTTTGTCGAGCAGTGCTACCCGCCGCTGTGCGTGGGCGCCGCCTTGATTATGCGTGGCGACGAGCTGTGGGACGCCGGCCAACTGGCGCGCGAGATCGTCGAACAGGGCGTGACCCTGGCCGACTTGCCGGCCGCTTACTGGTATTTGCTGGCCAAGGAGTGCGCCGTCGACCGCCGCACCTTGGGCAACCTGCGCCAGGTGCACGTGGGCGGTGAAGCTATGTCGGTGGAAGGCATCCGTGCCTGGCATGCGGCGGGGCTGGGCGCCGTGCGCCTGGTCAACACCTACGGGCCGACCGAGGCGACGGTGGTGTCCAGCGTGCACGATTGCCAACTGGCGGATGCCAGTGATGCGTTCGGCGTGCCGATTGGCCGCGCCATCGCAGGCCGTTCGTTGTATGTGCTCGACAGTGGTTTCGAACTGCTCGGCACCGACGGCGTCGGCGAACTGTGCATCGGCGCCGAAGCGGGCCTGGCCCAGCGCTACTTCGACCGCCCGGCCTTGACCGCCGAACGCTTCCTGCCGGACCCGTTTTCTGCTGTGCCCGGTGCACGCCTCTACCGCAGTGGCGACCTGGCGCGTTACAACGAAGCCGGTGCGTTGGAGTACGTCGGGCGTATCGACCATCAGGTAAAAATTCGTGGCTACCGCATCGAAATGGGCGAAATCGAGGCCGGCCTGCAAGCTTTGCCGCAGGTGCGTGAAGCCGCGGTGATCGCCCAGCCGAGTGCGGTTGGCATGCAACTGGTCGCCTATGTGGTGCCCGCTCATGGTCACACCCTGGACGCTCAGGACTTGGCGGCCACCTTGCGCCAGTCTCTGCCCGATTACATGGTGCCGGGGCATTGGCTGGTACTTGACGCTCTGCCACTGAACAACAACGGCAAGCTTGACCGCCGTGCACTGCCGACGCCTGACCTGAACCTGCGTCAACAGGCGTATGTGGCTCCGCAAAGCCCGCTACAAGTGCAATTGGCGGCGATCTGGCAAGCGGTGTTGCAGGTCGAGCAGGTCGGCCTCACGGATCACTTCTTCGAGCTCGGCGGCCATTCATTGTTGGCCACCCAGGTGATTTCCCGCGTGCGTCATGAGTTGAAACTGGAAGTGCCGCTGCGCGCACTGTTTGAGCAGCCGACGCTGCAAGGGTTTGCCACCGCTTGCGTGGGCGTGCAGGGGCACACGGCGCTGCCGCTGACTGCCGTAGAGCGTGATCAGCCCTTGGCATTGTCTTACGCCCAGGAGCGCCAGTGGTTCCTCTGGCAACTGGACCCTGAGAGCGCCGCCTACCACGTGCCCACCGCATTACGCCTCAAGGGTCACCTGAACAAAGCGGCATTGCAGCGCGCCTTCGATACGTTGGTGGCGCGTCACGAAAGCCTGCGCACTCACCTGCACCAGGATGGCGAGCGTACCGTGCAAGTGATCAGCCCGCAGGCGCGGGTCGAGCTGACCTTGGCCGATACGGACGAGGCGGGCCTTAAAGCCCAGGTGGAAGCGCGGATCACCCAACCATTCGACTTGCGCAGGGGCCCGTTGATGCGTGTCAGCCTGCTGCGTCTGGCTGAGGATGAACACGTGTTGGTGCTGGTACAGCACCACATCATCTCCGACGGTTGGTCGATGCAAGTGATGGTCGACGAGTTGGTCCAACTCTACGCCGCTTACAGTCAGGGCCAACTGCCGCAGCTGCCGGCCCTGCCGATTCAATACGCCGACTATGCCCAGTGGCAGCGCGATTGGATGGACGCCGGTGAGAAAAACCGACAGCTCGACTACTGGCGTGACGTGCTCGGCGGCGAGCAGCCGGTGCTTGAATTGCCGTTCGATCATCAGCGCCCAGCGGTGCCGACGCATTGCGGTGCGCGCCTGAGTATTGCATTGCCGGCACCGTTGCTTGATGAGCTCAAGGGGCTGGCGCAGCGTGAGGGCGTGACCTTGTTCATGCTGTTGTTGGCGTCTTACCAGGTCTTGCTGCACCGCTACAGTGGCCAGCAAGACATCCGCGTCGGCGTGCCGATTGCCAACCGTCATCGAGTCGAGACCGAGCGTCTTATCGGTTTCTTCGTCAACACCCAGGTGCTCAAGGCCGAGATCGACGGGCACACCACCGTCAGCCAATTGCTCGCTCAGGTCAAACAGCGTGCCCTCCAGGCTCAGGCCCATCAGGACTTGCCTTTCGAACAGCTGGTTGAAGCGCTGCACCCCGAGCGCAGCCTCAGTTTGAGCCCGTTGTTCCAGGTCGCGTTCAACCACCATATCAGCCTGTCAGGCCAGTACTTGCAGCGCCTGGGCGAGTTGCGAATGAGCCCGGTGAGCTGGGACGAAGCCGTTGCACAATTTGACCTGACCCTGGACATCGAGGAGTCGAAGGACCAACTGGGCGCATCGTTGAGTTACGCCACCGATCTATTTGATGCCAGCACCATTGAGCGCATGGCGCGTCACTGGCAAAACCTGTTGCAGGCGATGGTTGCCGATGTGCAGCAGAACATTGGCCAATTGAACCTGTTGGACAGCGACGAGCAGCAACACATTCTGAACCTGTGGGATCAGACCGACGCAGGCTTCTCGGCCGAGCGTCTGGTGCATGAGTTGTTCGCTGATCACGCGCGGGGAAACCCGCATGCAGTGGCGGTCAAGTTCGACGCGCAGACCTTGTCCTATGGGGAATTGGACCGCCAAGCCAACCGCCTGGCGCATGCGCTGATCGCCCGTGGTGTCGGCCCGGAAGTGCGCGTGGCGATTGCCATGCCGCGCAGTGCCGAGATCATGGTCGCGTTCCTCGCGGTCATGAAAGCCGGTGGTGTGTATGTACCGCTGGATATCGAATACCCACGTGATCGGCTGCTGTACATGATGCAAGACAGCCGCGCGAAGTTGTTGCTGACGCACACCAGTGCCTTGCAGCAATTACCGATACCGCAAGGCCTGGACAGCCTGGCGATTGACCGCACCGAATTGTGGTGTGATTACAGTGATACCGCGCCCGATGTGCCGTTGGACGGCGACAATCTTGCGTACGTGATCTACACCTCAGGCTCCACCGGCATGCCCAAGGGCGTTGCCGTTTCCCACGGACCGTTGGTGGCGCATATCATCGCCACCGGCGAACGCTATGAAACGTCCCCCGCCGATTGCGAACTGCATTTCATGTCCTTCGCGTTCGACGGCGCCCACGAAGGCTGGATGCACCCGCTGATCAATGGCGCCAGTGTGCTGATCCGCGACGATAGCCTGTGGCTGCCGGAATACACCTACGCACAAATGCACCGCCATAACGTGACCATGGCCGTGTTCCCGCCGGTGTACCTGCAACAGCTGGCTGAACATGCCGAGCGCGACGGTAACCCACCGCCAGTGCGTGTTTACTGCTTCGGCGGTGACGCAGTGGCGCAGGCCAGCTACGACCTGGCGTGGCGTGCGCTGAAACCGACCTACCTGTTCAACGGCTACGGCCCGACGGAAACCGTGGTCACGCCGCTGCTGTGGAAAGCCCATCGTGGCGACCCCTGCGGCGCCGTCTACGCACCGATTGGCACACTGCTGGGCAACCGCAGCGGCTATGTGCTGGATTCGCAACTGAACCTGCAACCAATCGGCGTGGCAGGTGAGTTGTACCTGGGCGGGGAGGGCGTGGCTCGCGGTTATTTGGAGCGTCCGGCACTGACTGCCGAGCGCTTCGTGCCGGACCCGTTCGGCAAACCTGGCAGCCGTGTGTATCGCAGCGGCGACCTCACCCGTGGTCGCCCTGATGGTGTGGTGGATTACCTCGGCCGCGTCGACCATCAGGTAAAAATCCGTGGGTTCCGTATCGAGCTGGGCGAAATCGAAGCACGTCTGCGCGAACAGGACAGCGTCGGTGAAACCGTGGTTGTGGCCCAGGACGGCCCGACCGGCAAACAGCTGGTGGCGTATGTCGTGCCGGCCGATGCAAGCCTGGCGAACGCAGCCGAGTTCCGCGACAGCCTGCGCCGTGCCCTGAAAACCCGTTTGCCGGACTACATGGTGCCCGCGCATTTCATGTTCCTGGCGCAGATGCCGCTGACCCCCAACGGCAAGCTTGACCGCAAGGGCTTGCCCGAACCGGATGCGAGCCAGATGCAGCAACAGTATGTGGCCCCCGAAACCGAACTGGAGCAGCAGATCGCCGCGATCTGGGCCCAAGTGTTGCGTCTGCCGCACGTGGGCTTGAACGACAACTTCTTCGAAGTCGGCGGCCATTCCCTGCTGGCGATCCAGATCACTTCACGGGTCCAGGCCGAACTGGGCCTGGAGGTGCCGCTGGTGGAAGTGTTCCAGACCGAATCGTTGCGCGCCTATGCCCAGGCGGCTGCCACCTTCTGCGCCGGCACGGCGGAAGACTTTGATGATCTTCGTGACTTTTTGAGCGAACTAGAGGCGATTTGAACCATGCTTTCCAACCCTAATATCGACCTGGTGTCGCGTTTTCTTCGCCTGCCTCTGGAACAGCGCCAGCAGTTTTACCAGCGCCTGCAAAGCCGGGGCATGAGTTTCGCTCAATTGCCGATTGCCTCGATTCGCGACGCCGGGCAACCCTTGCCGCTGTCATACGCCCAAGAGCGGCAGTGGTTCCTCTGGCAACTGGACCCACACAGCGCGGCGTATCACGTGCCAGGCGCCTTGCGCTTAAAAGGGCACCTGGATAAGCCGGCCCTGCAACGCAGTTTCGACACCCTGGTGGCGCGTCATGAAAGCCTGCGCACCCGTCTGCATCTGGACGACGAGCAGCGTACGCAGCAAGTGCTGGAGCACGCGGTGATTGAAATCGCCGAAAGCACCGTCGACGAAGCACACCTCAAAGCACGCGTGGAAGAGGAGATTGCGCGCCCCTTTGATTTGCAGCGAGGCCCGCTGCTGCGGGTCAGCCTGCTGGCACTGAGTGCGGATGAGCACGTGCTGGTGCTGGTGCAGCACCATATCGTCTCCGACGGCTGGTCGATGGCCGTGATGGTGCAGGAATTGATGCAGCTTTATGCCGCCTACAGCCAGGGTCAGGATTGCACGCTGGCGCCGCTGCCGATTCAGTACGCCGACTACGCGCTGTGGCAGCGCAGTTGGATGGAAGCCGGGGAGAAGGCGCGTCAGTTGGGCTACTGGCGTGAGCTGCTCGGTGGTACGCAACCGGTGCTGGAATTGCCGTTCGATCAGCCACGTCCGGCGCAGCAGAGTTTCCTTGGCGCCCGTCAGGATATTGCGTTGGAGCCGGCGCTGGTGGCGGGCTTGAAGGCCTTGGCCCAGCGTGAAGGTGTCACGCTGTTCATGCTTTTGCTGGCTTCGTTCCAGACATTTTTGTACCGCTACAGCGGCCAGCAGGACATTCGGGTCGGCGTGCCGATTGCCAACCGTAACCGGGTCGAAACCGAGTCGCTGATCGGTTTCTTTGTCAACACCCAAGTGCTCAAGTCCGACCTCGACGGGCAGATGACCTTTGTGCAGTTGCTCCAGCACACCAAGCGCCGTGCGCTGGAAGCTCAGGCCCATCAGGATTTGCCGTTCGAGCAACTGGTGGAAGCGCTGCAACCGGAGCGCAGCCTGAGCCATAACCCGTTGTTCCAAGTGATGTTCAACCACCAGGCGAGCGCGCAAAAAACGCAACAGCAATTGCCGGGGCTGGTGGTGGCCAATCTGGAGTGGGACACCCAAAGCGCTCAGTTCGATTTGAGCCTGGATACTCAGGAAACCGACGACGGTATCTGGGCATCCCTGACCTATGCCACCGACCTGTTCGGTGCTGCCACCGCGTCGCGCATGCTGGGGCAATGGTTGGGCCTGTTGCAGGCGGCGGTGGCCAACCCTGCATCGCCGTTGCAGGACCTGGCGATCATGTGCGCTGAAGAGCGCCAACGGCTCGTTTATCAATGCAATGCCACCGAGCGCGACTACCCGCAAGGGCAGTGGGTGCATCAACTGTTCGAAACACGGGTGCTGGTGCAACCGCAGGCCCTTGCTGTGTGCTTTGGCGATACGGCCTTAAGTTATGCCGAGCTGAACCGCCAAGCCAACCGCCTGGCCCATCGCTTGACGGAAGCGGGCGTCGGCCCCGACGTGCTGGTTGGCTTGGCCGTCGAGCGCTCCATAGAGATGGTCATCGGTTTGCTGGCAGTGCTCAAGGCCGGCGGGGCGTATGTACCGCTGGACCCAGAATACCCGCGTGAACGCCTGGCCTATATGCTCCAAGACAGCGGCGTGAAACTGCTGCTGACACAGGCGCACCTGCTCGGCCAACTGCCGGTTCCACAAGGTCTGGAAACGCTGGTGCTGGACGAGTCGCGGTTGGAAGGCTACAGCGAGGCGAACCCAGAGATCGTGCTGGACGGTGAAAACCTCGCCTACGTGATCTACACCTCAGGTTCCACTGGGCAGCCAAAAGGCGCCGGCAACCGGCACTCGGCGTTGCTCAACCGCCTGCAATGGATGCAGGAGGCCTATGGTCTGGACAGCGATGACACAGTGCTGCAGAAGACCCCCTTCAGTTTCGACGTGTCGGTGTGGGAGTTCTTCTGGCCGTTGATGACCGGTTCGCGCCTGGTGGTCGCCGCGCCGGGTGATCATCGCGACCCTGCCAAGCTGATCAAGCTGATCAACCAGGAGAAAATCACCACACTGCACTTCGTGCCGTCGATGTTGCAGGCGTTCCTGCAAGACCCGGCGGTGTCCACGTGCCAGAGCCTGCAACGTATTGTGTGCAGCGGCGAGGCGTTGCCGGTGGATGCGCAGCAACAAGTATTGGCCAAACTGCCGCAAGCCGGGCTCTACAACCTGTACGGCCCGACCGAAGCGGCCATCGACGTGACCCATTGGACCTGCATTGAGGAAGGCCGCGACGCAGTGCCGATCGGCCGTCCGATTGCCAACCTCGGTTGCTACATTCTCGACAGCAATTTTGAACCGGTGCCGGTTGGCGTGCTCGGTGAGTTGTACCTGGGCGGCGTCGGCCTAGCGCGGGGTTACCACCGCCGCCCGGCGCTGACTGCCGAGCGTTTTATCGCTCACCCTTTTGTCACTGGCGAGCGCTTGTATCGCACCGGCGACCTGGCGCGTTATCGCGAAGACGGTGTGATCGAATACGCCGGGCGGATCGACCATCAGGTCAAGTTGCGCGGTTTGCGTATTGAGCTGGGTGAAATCGAAGCGCGCCTGCTGGAACACGAGCACGTTCGCGAAGCTGCGGTGGTGGCGGTGGATGGCAAATACCTGGTTGGCTACGTGGTGTTGCACACCGCTGCCGAGGGCTGGCGCGAAGTGCTTGGTGCCCACCTCGCGCAGCATCTGCCGGATTACATGGTACCGGCGCAGTGGGTCCCGGTTGAGCAGATGCCGTTGAGCCCCAACGGCAAGCTGGACCGCAAGGCCCTGCCCAAGCCCGAAGCCGCACAGCACTATGAAGCCCCGCAAAGCGCGCTGGAACAACGGATCGCTGCGATTTGGGCCGACGTGCTCGGTATTGAGCAGGTGGGCCTGAACGACAACTTCTTCGAGCGCGGTGGCGACTCGATCATTTCGATCCAGGTGGTCAGTCGCGCCCGCGCCGCCGGTATTCACTTCACCGCCAAGGCGCTGTTCCAGCATCAGACCGTACGCAGCCTGGCGCGAGTGGCGCAGTTGCAGGCCGCCCGCGTGATCGATCAGGGGCCGGTGCAGGGCGAGACGCCGCTGCTGCCTTTCCAACAGCTATTTTTCGCGATGCCGTTGCCGGACCGGCATCACTGGAATCAGTCCTTGCTACTGAGGCCACGCCAACCGCTGCACGCAGACCGGTTGCAAGTGGCCCTGCAATTGCTCGTCCAGCATCATGATGTGCTGCGCTTGAGTTTCAGCCAGCAGGCCGACCGTTGGACCGCTCGCCATGACGCGCCAATGGCGACCTTGCTGTGGCAGGAGACCGTGCAAGACGATGCCGAGCTGCTGGCCCTCTGCGAGCGCGCCCAGAGCAGTCTCGACCTGCAACAAGGTCAGTTGTTGCGTGCGGTACTTGCCGACTTGGCTGACGGTTCGCAGCGTCTGTTGCTGGTCATGCACCATCTGGTGGTGGACGGGGTTTCCTGGCGCGTATTTCTCGAAGACCTGCAGAGCCTGTATCGCCAACACGCACTGCCGGCGAAGACCTCATCGTTCAAAGCGTGGGCTGAACGCTTGCAGGCCCATGCACGCAGTGAAGCGATGACACGCGAGAAGCAATTCTGGCTGCAACAGCTTCAAGGCATAGACACCGACTTGCCATGCCGCGACCCGCACGCCGCGCGCCCCGGTCGTTTGGCGCAGACGGTGGTCAGCCAGCTGGATGCCGAACGCACCCGGCAGCTGCTGCAACAAGCGCCCACGGCTTATCGTACTCAGATCAACGACCTGCTGTTGACCGCCCTGGCGCGGGTGATCTGCCAATGGACCGGGCAGGCATCAAGCCTGATCCAGCTGGAAGGCCATGGCCGTGAAGACCTGTTTGACGACATCGACCTGACCCGCACCCTGGGCTGGTTCACCAGCCTGTTCCCGGTACGGCTGACGCCGACCGCAACCCTGGCCGGCTCGATCAAGCAGATCAAAGAGCAATTACGCGCCGTACCCGACAAAGGCTTGGGTTTTGGCGCGCTGCGCTACCTGGGCGATGACGCTACACGCCAAGCGTTGAGCAAGCTGCCGGTGCCGCGTATCACCTTCAACTACCTCGGCCAGCTCGACGCCAGCCTTGATCAGCCGGACGCCTTGTTCGCCCCCGCCACGGAAAGTACCGGTGCCGAACAAAGCCCCGACGCGCCGCTGGGCAACTGGTTGACGCTCAACGGTCAAGTGTATGGCGGTGAACTGCAGGTGAGCTGGACGTTCAGCCCGCTGATGTTCGACTCCCACGTCATCGAAGCCCTGGGCGCTGCCTTTACCCGCGAACTCAGCGACCTGGTGGAGCATTGCTGCACACCTGGCAACAGCGGGGTTACCGCTTCCGACTTCCCGTTGGCGCGCCTGAACCAGCAACAACTCGAATCGCTGCCGTTGGCCGCCGATGCCGTGGAAGACATCTACACCTTGTCGCCGATGCAGCAAGGCATGCTGTTCCACACCCTCTATGAGCACGCAGCGGGGGATTACATCAGCCAGATCCGCGTTACGGCTGAAGGCCTGGATGTGCCGCGCTTCGAGCAGGCGTGGCAGGCCACCGTGCAGGCCCATGAGGTATTGCGTAGCGGGTTCTTCTGGGAGGGCCAGCTGGAATGGCCGTGCCAGGTCGTTTACCGCGAGGCGCCGTTAATGGTCGAGGAGCTCGACTGGCGCGCCATGCCCGAGCGTGAGCTTGAGTTGCACCATTTGCAGTTGGCCCAGCGTCGCCAGGGTTTTGATGTGACCAAGGCGCCGTTGGTGCGGTTACTGCTGGTGCGCACCGAAGACCAGCGCCATGAGCTGATTTACACCAGCCACCACATTCTGATGGACGGCTGGAGCAACTCGCGGCTGTTTGGTGAAGTGCTGCAACGCTATGCCGGTGTGGCAGTACCGCCCGCCATCGGACGCTATCGCGACTACATTGGCTGGCTGCAACAGCGTGATGCGGGCGCGACCGAAGCGTTCTGGCGCGAGCAGTTGAGCGCATTGCAAACGCCGACTCGCTTGGGCAGCAACCTGGCGCAGGCCGGTGAAGGGTATGGCGAGTATCAGTACAGCCTCGACCGCCCGTTGACGGCGCAGCTGGAAGCCTGTGCGCGCAGCAATAAGGTCACCCTGAACACATTGGTCCAGGCCGCCTGGCTGGTTCTGTTGCAACGGCACAGCGGGCAGTCGGTGGTGTCCTTCGGTGCCACCGTGGCCGGGCGCCCGGCGGAACTGGTGGGAGTGGAGCAACAAATCGGCCTGTTCATCAATACCTTGCCGGTGATCTGTGCGGTAGACGGGCAGCAGTCGGTGGCGCACTGGTTGCAGGCGGTGCAGGCGCAGAACCTGGCCTTGCGCGAGCATGAACATACTGCCCTTTACGATATTCAACGCTGGGCCGGGCAGGGTGGTGCGGCGTTGTTCGACAACATCCTGGTGTTCGAGAACTACCCGGTATCCAAAGCCCTGGAGCAGAGCGGCGGCAGTGGCATTCGGTTTGGCGAGCCCAAGGCGCATGAACAAACCAGCTACCCGCTGACCGTGCTGGTGGATATGGGCGAGACGCTGTCGCTGCAATTGAGTTTCGCCCATGCGCACTTCAATGCCTTGACCGTGCAAGGTTATGCCCGTCATCTGGTCAACCTGCTGCAGGCCATGGCCAATGACCAGGGGCAACGCCTGGCTGATTTGCCAATGCTCGACGCTGCCGAGCATCAGCGGGTGGTCCATGACTGGAATGCCACGGCACGCGATTACCCGTTGCAGCGTTGCGTGCACGCGTTAATTGAAGAACAGGTCGCCCGTACACCGCAGGCGCCGGCGTTGGCCTTTGGTCAACAGCGCCTGAGCTACACCGAACTGAATTGCCGTGCCAACCGCTTGGCTCATCGCCTGATAGCGGCCGGTGTGGGCCCGGATGTACTGGTGGGCCTGGCTGTGGAGCGCTCAATCGAAATGGTCGTCGGCCTGCTGGCGGTACTCAAGGCCGGCGGCGCCTATGTGCCGCTGGACCCGGAGTACCCGCGCGAGCGCCTGGCCTACATGCTCGAAGACAGTGGCGTTAAGCTGTTGCTGACCCAGGCGCATCTGTTGGAGCAGTTGCCGGTTCCATCCGCACTGGACACCCTGGTCCTGGGCGAGTCCTGGTTCGAGGGCTATAGCGAAGCGAATCCCGGTGTCGCATTGGAGGGCGAAAACCTCGCCTATGTGATCTACACCTCGGGCTCCACCGGCCAGCCCAAAGGCGCCGGCAACCGCCATTCGGCCCTGACCAATCGCTTGCAATGGATGCAGGACGCTTATGCCCTGGATGTCAGTGACACCGTGCTGCAAAAGACTCCGTTCAGCTTTGACGTGTCGGTGTGGGAGTTCTTCTGGCCCCTGATGACTGGCTCACGCCTGGTGGTTGCCGCACCTGGGGATCACCGCGACCCTACCAAGCTGGTCAAGCTGATCAATGCCGAGCAGATCACCACAGTGCACTTTGTGCCGTCGATGTTGCAGACGTTCCTGCAAGACCCCATGGTTGCAACCTGTCATACCTTGCACCGCATCGTGTGCAGCGGCGAGGCGCTTGCAGTGGACGCGCAGCAGCAAGTGTTCGCCAAGCTGCCGCAGGCCGGGCTCTACAATTTGTACGGCCCGACCGAAGCGGCTATTGATGTGACCCACTGGACCTGCGTCGATGAAGGCCGCGATGCGGTGCCGATCGGGCGCCCGATCGCCAACCTGGGTTGCTACATTCTCGACAGCCACTTCGAACCCGTCCCGGTGGGCGTGTTGGGCGAGTTGTACCTGGGTGGCGTCGGCCTGGCCCGCGGTTACCACCGTCGCCCCGGCTTGACTGCCGAGCGCTTTATTGCCCATCCGTTTGTCGCCGGTGAGCGGCTGTACCGCACCGGCGACCTGGCCCGCTATCGTGCGGACGGCGTGATCGAATACGCCGGCCGCATCGATCATCAGGTCAAGTTGCGCGGTCTGCGTATTGAGCTGGGTGAAATCGAGGCGCGCCTGCTGGAACACGAGGCGGTGCGTGAAGCCGCGGTGTTGGCCGTTGATGGCAACTACCTGGTGGGCTACCTGGTGCTGCAACACGCCACTGACGACTGGCGTGACGTACTCAGCGCGCATCTGGCCCAACACCTGCCGGACTACATGGTGCCCGCACAGTGGATGCTGCTCGACCACATGCCCCTGAGCCCCAACGGCAAACTGGATCGTAAAGCCTTGCCCAAAGCGGATGCCCACCTGCAGGTGCGCGAATACGTCGCGCCGTCCAGCGAACTGGAACGGCAGATCGCCGCGATCTGGGCCGAGGTGCTGGACATGGAGCGAGTGGGTTTGAACGACAACTTCTTCGAGTTGGGCGGGCATTCGTTGCTGGCGACGCAGGTGGTTGTGCGGCTGCGCGAGCAATTGCACGCCGAATTCGACGTCAAATCGATTTTCACCACGCCCACCTTGGCAGACTTCAGCGCCTACGTGGCGGCCCAACAGGCAAATAATTCGCCTGTGCAGGACGCATTGGCTAAATCCTTGGAGGCCCTCAAACGTCTATCAGCAGAAGATTTGGATAAATTGATTTCCTGAGGGGCGTGGCGTGCAAGCATTAATCGAGTCGGTAGGTTCACTTTCGGCGCAACAAAAGAAAGCGTTGGCGGTAATGCTCAAGCAACAAGGCATCAACCTGTTTGAGATTGCCCCGGTTTTCAAGCGTCAGGAAGGCGAGCCGCTGCGACTCTCTTATGCCCAGGAACGGCAGTGGTTTTTGTGGCAACTGGAGCCGCAGAGCCCTGCCTACCATTTGCCACGGGCGCTGCGTTTGAAAGGCCAACTTGATCGGGCGGCCTTGCAGCGCAGCTTCGATGCCTTGGTTGCCCGCCATGAAAGCCTGCGCACCCATCTGTATCAGGATGTTGACCGAGTGTTGCAGGTGGTCCGCCCGGAACTTCACGTTGACGTTGCTTACGAAACCGCCGATGCGTTGCCGCTTGAGGCATGGGTGCAAGCGCAGGTCGCCCAACCTTTCGACCTGGAGCAAGGCCCCTTGCTGCGGGTGAAGGTCCTGCAATTGGCACCGGATGAGCACGTGCTGGTACTGGTGCTGCACCATATCGTGTCTGATGGCTGGTCGATGCAGGTTATGGTCGATGAGCTGGTGCAGTTGTACGTTGCCTACAGTCAGGGCAAAGACGTGCGGCTGCCCGAGTTGCCGATTCAATACCCGGACTACGCGCTGTGGCAGCGCAGTTGGATGGAGGCAGGGGAGAAGGAGCGCCAGCTGGGTTACTGGCGTGAGCGCTTGGGCGGTGAGCAGCCAGTGCTGGAGTTGCCGTTGGACCACCCACGGCCGGCGGTTCAGAGCTACCGTGGCGCGCGTCTGGATATCAGCCTGAATGCGGCGCTGGTCAATGGTCTCAAGGCGTTGGCGCAGCGCGAGGGGGTGACCCTGTTCATGCTGTTGCTGGCGTCGTTTCAGACGCTGTTGTATCGCTACAGCGGCCAGTCGGATATCCGTGTTGGTGTGCCGATCGCCAACCGCAACCGCGCAGAAACCGAACGTCTGATCGGGTTTTTCGTCAACACCCAGGTTTTGAAGGCTGATATCGACGGGCAAATGACCTTCAGCCAAGTGCTGGCCCAGGTCAAGCAGCGAGCTCTGGAAGCCCAGAGTCATCAGGACTTGCCCTTTGAACAATTGGTCGAGGCTTTGCAGCCCGAGCGCAGCCTGAGCCACAACCCGCTGTTTCAAGTGATGTTCAACCACCAGACCGAAGGCCATAAAGCGCAGGCCGCACAGCAATTGCCGGGCTTGCGTTGGAGGCGTTGGCGTGGGGCGATCAGAGCGCGCAGTTTGACCTCAGCCTGGATACTCAGGAGACACCCGAAGGCCTGGCGGCGTCGTTGACCTATGCCACCGACCTGTTCAACGCGGCCACTGTTGAGCGCGTGGCGCAGCATTGGCAGGCACTGTTGCGGGCCGTAGTTGCAGGCGCGGGCGATCGCGTCGCGCAACTGCCGATGTTGACCGATGATGAGCAGTGCGGCCTCTTGCAGGACTGGAATCACAGTGCTGCGGCGTTCGTGGAACCCGCAGGCGTGCACGGCCTGTTTGAGGCGCAGGCGCGGCAACAGCCTGAGGCTATCGTCTTGTGCCTGGGCGAGCAGTCCATCAGCTATGCCGAGCTGAACCGGCAAGCGAACCGCCTGGCCCATTACCTGATCAACCAGGGCGTTGGCGCCGAGGTGATGGTGGGCGTGGCGGTGGAGCGCTCGTTTGCCATGGTGGTCAGCCTGCTGGCGGTGCTCAAGGCCGGGGGCGCTTATGTGCCCCTGGATCCGCAATACCCGCGCGAACGCCTGTTGCACATGCTTGAAGACAGCGCCGTGCGCCTGGTGCTGTGTCAATCGTCAGTGCCATTGCCGCTTCCGGAGCAGATTGCGCGGCTGGATATCGATCGCATCGATGGCGTGCTGCACGGCACCTCCGAGGTCAACCCCCGGGTCTGGGTCGATCCACAGAGCCTGGCCTACGTGATCTACACCTCCGGTTCCACCGGCAAGCCCAAGGGCGTGGCGATCAACCACGCGGCACTCACGGAATTCTCGAGTATTGCCGCCGGCTATTCGCAGTTGTCCCCAGCGGATCGCGTGTTGCAGTTTGCAACCCTGAACTTCGATGGGTTCGTGGAGCAGTTGTACCCGGCGCTGACCCACGGCGCCACGGTGATCCTGCGTGGCCCCGAGTTGTGGGACAGTGCTCGGTTGTATGAGGAAATCATCAAGCAGGGCATTACCCTGGCCGACTTGCCGACCGCCTACTGGAACCTGTTTCTGCTCGATTGCCTGGCGGCCGGGCCGCGCGCTTACGGCGCGCTTCGCCAGGTCCATATCGGCGGTGAAGCCATGCCGCTGGAGGGGCCGGCGCAATGGCTGAAAGCCGGCCTGGGCCATGTACGATTGCTCAATACCTACGGGCCGACCGAAGCGACGGTGGTGTCGAGTGTGCTGGACTGCACCTGCAGCAGTGAAGTCATCGGCGCCACGGCCAGCCCCATTGGCCGCTCATTGCCGGGCCGCGCTTTGTACGTGTTGGACCGCGACCTGAACTTGGCGCCGTTGGGGGCGGTCGGCGAACTGTACATCGCCAGCCGCTGTGGCTTGGCACGTGCCTATTTGAACCGCGCACTGCTTACGGCTGAGCGCTTTGTGCCGGACCCGTTCGGTGCAGTCGGCGAGCGTCTCTACCGCACCGGCGACTTGGCACGCTACCGCGCCGACGGCGTGATTGAGTATGTGGGGCGGGTCGACCACCAGGTCAAAATCCGCGGTTTCCGTATCGAACTGGGCGAAATCGAAGCGCTGTTGCTCGCCCAGCACGGGGTGCGCGAAACATTGGTGCTGGCGGCCGACAATCAACTGGTTGCCTACCTGGTCGCCGAGCAGCACGACGCCGAAGCGCTCAAGGCCAGGCTGCGTGAACAGCTGCCGGACTACATGGTGCCGGCCCACCTGGTCTTCCTTGACCGCATGCCGTTGAACCCTAATGGCAAGCTGGACCGTCAGGCGCTGCCCAAACCCGACGCCAGCCAATCGCTGCAGGCCTGGGTTGCACCGGTCACCGAGCTGGAGCAGCAGATAGCCGCCGTGTGGGCGCAAATCCTCGGCGCAGAGCGGGTCGGGCTGACCGACCACTTCTTTGAAATGGGTGGCCATTCGTTGTTGGCGATGCAGGTGGTTTCACGCCTGCGCCATGAATTGGGACGTGAAGTGCCACTCAAGCTGGTATTCGAGCAACCGCGTCTTGAAGGCTTCGCCGCAGCGTTGCACGCATTGGAAGCGGTCGAGGGTGAACAGGCGCCGGCACTTGTACAGGTCGGACGCGATCAACCGTTACCGCTGTCTTATGCCCAGGAGCGCCAGTGGTTCCTCTGGCAGCTGGACCCAGGCAGTGCCGCGTACCATATCCCCAGTGCCCTGCGCCTCAAGGGGCCGCTGGATACGTCGGCGTTGCAGCGCAGTTTCGATGTGCTGGTCGCTCGCCATGAAAGCCTGCGCACTTACGTCGAACCGCAACCGGACGGTGCACGGCAAGCTATTCGCCCGCAGATGGCGTTGCCCATCCAGTGCGTAGACGTGCACGAGCACGACGTGCAGGCGCAGGTAGAAGCCGAAATCGCGCGTCCGTTCGACCTGCAAGCAGGGCCTTTGCTGCGCGTGACGTTGCTGCGTGTGGCACAGGATGACCACGTACTGGTGCTGGTGCAGCACCATATCGTCTCCGACGGTTGGTCGATGCAGGTAATGGTTGATGAGCTGGTGCAGCTCTACCAGGCGTTCAGTCAGGGGCAATTGTTGCAATTGCCGGCGATGCCGATTCAATACGCCGACTTTGCCGTATGGCAGCGTAACTGGATGGACGCTGGTGAGAGGGCGCGCCAACTGGCCTACTGGCGCGAACTGCTGGGTGGCGAGCAACCGGTATTGGAATTGCCGTTCGACCACCAACGCCCCGCGCAACAGAGCCATCGCGGCGCGCGCCTCGATGTGCCGTTGCCCGCCAGCCTGGTCGACAGTCTTAAAGCCCTGGCCCAGGCTCAGGGCGTGACGATGTTTATGCTATTGCTGGCCTCGTTCCAGGCGTTGCTGCACCGCTACAGCGGCCAGCAAGACATCCGCGTCGGTGTGCCGATTGCCAACCGCAACCGCGTTGAAACCGAGCGCCTGATTGGCTTCTTCGTCAACACTCAGGTACTCAAGGTCGACCTCGACGGGCCTATCACTGTTGCCGAGCTTCTGGCCCAGGTCAAACAGCGTGCGCTAGATGCCCAGGCCCACCAGGACCTGCCGTTCGAACAGCTGGTGGAGGCCCTGCAGCCGGAACGCAGCCTGAGCCTCAACCCGTTATTCCAAGTGATGTTCAACTATCAAAGCGAAGGGCGCTTGGGCGCGCAGTCGCAGACGCTGTCCAATTTGCGCATTGAAGGCCTGGAGTGGGAGCGCCGTACCGCGCACTTTGACCTCGATCTGGATGTGCATGAAAGCTCCGAGGGGCTGTGGGCTTCGCTGGGCTACGCTACCGACTTGTTCGAGCCTGCGACCCTCGAGCACATGGCGCGTCACTGGCAAAACCTGTTGCAGGCGATGGTTGCCGATGTGCAGCAGAACATTGGCCAATTGAACCTGTTGGACAGCGACGAGCAGCAACACATTCTGAACCTGTGGGATCAGACCGACGCAGGCTTCTCGGCCGAGCGTCTGGTGCATGAGTTGTTCGCTGATCGTGCGCGGGAAAACCCGCATGCAGTGGCGGTCAAGTTCGACGCGCAGACCTTGTCCTATGGGGAATTGGACCGCCAAGCCAACCGCCTGGCGCATGCGCTGATCGCCCGTGGTGTCGGCCCGGAAGTGCGCGTGGCCATCGCCATGCCGCGCAGTGCCGAGATTATGGTCGCGTTCCTCGCGGTCATGAAAGCCGGTGGTGTGTACGTGCCACTGGATATTGAATACCCACGTGATCGGCTGCTGTACATGATGCAAGACAGCCGCGCGAAGTTGTTGCTGACGCACACCAGTGCCTTGCAGCAACTACCGATCGCCGATGGCCTGGACAGCCTGGCGATTGACCGTAGCGAGCTGTGGTGTGATTACAGCGATACCGCGCCCGATGTGCAGTTGGACGGCGACAACCTCGCGTACGTGATCTACACCTCAGGCTCCACCGGCATGCCCAAGGGTGTGGCCGTTTCCCACGGCCCGTTGGTGGCGCATATCATCGCCACCGGCGAGCGCTATGAAACGTCGCCCGCCGATTGCGAACTGCATTTCATGTCCTTCGCATTCGACGGCGCCCACGAAGGCTGGATGCACCCGCTGATCAATGGCGCCAGTGTGCTGATACGCGACGATAGCCTGTGGCTGCCGGAATACACCTACGCACAAATGCACCGCCATAACGTGACCATGGCCGTGTTCCCGCCGGTGTACCTGCAACAGCTGGCTGAACATGCCGAGCGCGACGGTAACCCACCACCAGTGCGTGTTTACTGCTTCGGCGGTGACGCAGTGGCGCAGGCCAGCTACGACCTGGCGTGGCGTGCGCTCAAGCCGACCTACCTGTTCAACGGCTACGGTCCGACGGAAACCGTGGTTACGCCGTTGCTATGGAAAGCCCATCGTGGCGACCCCTGCGGCGCCGTCTACGCACCGATTGGCACACTGCTGGGCAACCGCAGCGGCTATGTGCTGGATTCGCAACTGAACCTGCAACCGATCGGCGTGGCGGGTGAGTTGTACCTGGGCGGGGAGGGCGTGGCTCGCGGTTATCTGGAGCGTCCGGCACTGACTGCCGAGCGCTTCGTGCCGGACCCGTTCGGCAAACCTGGCAGCCGTGTGTATCGCAGCGGCGACCTCACCCGTGGTCGCCCTGATGGTGTGGTGGATTACCTCGGCCGCGTCGACCATCAGGTAAAAATCCGTGGGTTCCGTATCGAGCTGGGCGAAATCGAAGCACGTCTGCGCGAACAGGACAGCGTCGGTGAAACCGTGGTTGTGGCCCAGGAAGGTCCGACCGGCAAACAGCTGGTGGCGTATGTGGTCCCCGCTGACCCTGCGTTGATCAACGCGGTCGAATTTCGCGAAGCCCTGCGCAGAGCGCTCAAAGCCTGCCTGCCGGACTACATGGTCCCGGCGCACTTTGTGTTTTTGACGCAAATGCCATTGACCCCCAACGGCAAGCTTGATCGCAAAGGCCTGCCGCAGTCGGATACAGCGCAGTCGCAGGGCGTGTGGATTGAACCGGTCACGCCATTGCAGCAGCAGGTGGCGGCGATCTGGGCTCAGGTGTTGGGGGCCGAGCGCATTGGTCTGACGGACCACTTTTTCGAGCTGGGCGGGCACTCGTTGCTGGCCATGCAGGTGATCTCCCGAGTGCGTCAACTGCTTGAGCGCGAAGTGGCGCTGCGTACCTTGTTTGAACAGCCGCAACTGGAAGGGTTTGTGCTGGCACTGCAGGCCGCTGATCGTGACTTGGCGCCGCCGATGGTGGCGATCGAGCGGGACCAGCCGTTGGTGCTGTCATTTGCGCAGGAGCGCCAGTGGTTCCTATGGCAACTGGACCCTCACAGCGCTGCCTACCATATTCCGAGTATTTTGCGCCTGAGCGGTCAGCTTGATCAGCAGGCCTTGCAATGCAGTTTTGACGCGTTGGTCGCACGGCATGAGAGCTTGCGCACCCGTATCGACCAGCAGGATGAGGCTGTGGTGCAAGTGATTCACCCGGCCGAACCGGTGCTGATTACGCGTGTAGATGCCCTTCAAAGCACGCTGCAGCAACAGGTGGAGGCCGAAATTGCCCGGCCTTTCGACCTGCAGCAAGGGCCACTGCTGCGCGTCACGCTGATGCGTTTGGCCGAAGACCTGCATGTGCTGGTATTGGTGCAGCACCATATCGTCTGCGATGGTTGGTCGATGCAGGTTATGGTCGATGAACTGGTGCAGTTGTATGGTGCTTATCGCCAGGGCGAGGTGGCGCAGTTACCGGCGTTGCCGTTGCAGTATGCCGATTACGCGCACTGGCAACGCCAGTGGATGGCGGCCGGGGAGCGTGAGCGCCAATTGACCTATTGGCGCGAGTTGCTGGGTGGCGAGCAACCCGTATTGGAGCTGCCGACGGCGCGTGCGCGCCCGGCGGTGCAAAGCTATCGTGGCGCGAGCCTGGACGTCGAGTTGCCAGCGCAACTGGCCGCCGGGCTCAACGCCTTGGCGCAGCGCGAAGGTGTGACGGTGTTTATGCTGTTGCTCGCGTCATTCCAGAGCCTGTTGTATCGCTACAGCGGCCAGCAGGACATTCGCGTGGGTGTGCCGATTGCCAACCGCAACCGTGTCGACGTCGAACGTCTAGTGGGTTTTTTCGTCAATACCCAGGTGCTCAAGGCCGACCTCGACGAGCAAATCACCGTTCGCCAGTTGCTGCAGCAGGTCAAGCGCCGCAGCCTGGATGCCCAGAGCCACCAGGACCTGCCGTTCGAGCAATTGGTCGAAGCGCTGCAGCCGGAGCGCAACCTGAGCCATAACCCTTTGTTCCAAGTGTTGTTCAACCACCAGAGCGATGCAGGCCTGGTCACTCAAGGCCGATACTTGCCTGACTTGCGTGTGGAAGGCCTGGACTGGGGCAGCCAGACCGCGCAGTTCGACCTGAGCCTGGACACCCAGGCATCGGCGGATGGCATCTGGGCCACACTTACTTATGCAACTGACTTGTTCGAGCCTGCCATGCTTCAGCGCATGCTTAAGCATTGGCAGAATATCCTGCAAGGCATGCTCGACGACCCGCAGCAGCGGGTCAGCCAGCTGCCGTTGCTGGACCGCACAGAGCAACGGGTGGCGCTGCAAGACTGGAACGCCACCGAGCAGGACTATACGCAGCAGCCCGTTCATCAATTGATCGAAGCACAGGTCGAGCGTGCCCCGCATGCACCGGCTTTGGTCTTTGCCGAACAACGCCTGACGTACGCCGAGCTCAACCGCCGTGCCAACCGCCTGGCCCATCGCTTGATGGAGGCGGGTGTCGGACCGGATGTATTGGTTGGGGTAGCCGTAGAGCGTTCGATTGAAATGGTCGTCAGCCTGCTGGCGGTGCTCAAGGCCGGTGGCGCTTACGTACCGCTCGACCCTGAATACCCGCGCGAGCGCTTGGCCTACATGCTGCAAGACAGTGGCGTGAAGCTGTTACTCACGCAGGCGCATCTTTTGGAGCAGCTGCCGATTTCCCCAGGGCTGGACTGCCTGGTGGTAGGGGAATCCTGGTTCGAGGGTTACAGCGATGCCAACCCTGGCATCGCGCTGTATGACGAAAACCTCGCTTATATGATTTACACCTCAGGCTCCACCGGCCAGCCCAAAGGCGCTGGTAACCGTCATTCGGCGCTGACCAACCGCTTGTGCTGGATGCAGGACGCGTACGCGTTGAGTGCCAGTGACACAGTCTTGCAAAAGACGCCGTTCAGCTTTGATGTATCGGTGTGGGAGTTCTTCTGGCCGCTGATGACTGGCGCGCGCCTGGTGGTGGCCGCACCCGGTGATCATCGCGACCCCGCCAGGTTGGTGGCGTTGATTAACGCCGAACGCGTCACCACGCTGCACTTCGTGCCGTCGATGTTGCAGGCTTTTCTGCAAGACACCGCGGTTGACACCTGCCATACCTTGCAGCGCATCGTGTGCAGTGGCGAAGCGTTGCCGGTGGACGCGCAACAGCAGGTTTTCTCCAAACTGCCGCAGGCCGCGTTGTATAACCTGTATGGGCCAACTGAAGCGGCTATCGACGTGACCCACTGGGTGTGCGTCGACGAAGGGCGTGACACGGTGCCCATTGGACAGCCAATCGCCAACCTGCGTACCTACGTGCTGGACGCGGATCTGCAGGCGGTTGCCGTGGGCGTGGCGGGCGAGCTGTACTTGGGCGGTGTCGGGTTGGCGCGCGGTTACCATCGACGTGCGGGGCTCACGGCTGAGCGGTTTGTCGCTTCGCCTTTCCAGCCGGGTGAGCGTTTGTACCGCACCGGCGACCGCGTGTGCCAACGAGCCGACGGGGTTATTGAATACCTTGGGCGACTGGATCATCAGGTCAAGCTGCGAGGCCTGCGTATCGAGTTGGGCGAGATTGAGGCGCGCATCCTCGAACACCCCCAAGTGCAAGAGGCCTCGGTGCAGGTCATCGACGGCAAGCAGCTTGTGGGCTATCTGGTGTTGCAGGCCCCGAGCGAGCGCTGGCGCGAATCCCTCAGTGCGTATCTTCTGGCGCATTTGCCTGACTACATGGTGCCGGCGCAATGGGTGCTGCTGGCGCAGATGCCTCTGAGCCCGAATGGCAAGCTGGATCGCAAGGCATTGCCGGCGCCCGGTGCGGATCAGCATGATCGCGTCTACCAGGCGCCGCAGACTCCGCTGGAACAACGCCTCGCGGTTATCTGGCGCGAGGTACTGGGCGTTGAGCGAGTGGGGTTGAATGACAACTTCTTTGAACTGGGCGGGCACTCATTGTTGGTGCTGATGCTCAAGGAGCGCATTCGCAAGGCCACCGGAACAATGCTGTCAGTCAGCCAATTGATGCTCAACCCGACGGTGGCGGGGCAGGTGGCTTGCCTGGGAGGCGAGACCCGCCACTCGCTGATCGTCAACCTCAACAGTCAGACCCAAGGCACGCCATTGTTTCTGTTCCACCCCAGCTACGGTTCGGTGCATTGCTATAAGGCCATTGGCCTGGCGCTGCGCGATCAGCGGCCGGTGCTTGGTGTGATCAGTCGGGCCTTGGTTGAAGAGGGCAGTGACGTGCCCGGCTGGCAGGCCATGGTTGAGGACTACACCGCCCAGCTGCTCGACGCCGTGCCGCAAGGCCCGTATCGCCTGGCCGGCTGGTCGCTGGGCGGCAATCTGGCCATGGAGGTCGCGTATGCGCTGGAGCAGGCCGGGCGCGTGGTGGAGGTTGTTGGTTGGATCGACGCATCGCCGCCGTATTGGCTCAAGGCGTATTGGGAAACGGCGGTGGTGGCTGATGACAGTGAGTTGCCGGTAAATCAGCGGCGTGTCGAGCTGTTACAGGTCATGTTCCCGGAGTCGAGCCAATCGATCCAGGCTGCCTGGTTGCAAAGCCAGACGCTTGCGGGCGAAGAGACTCAGCAATGGCAGGCCTTCAGTACCTGGGCCGAAGGTGCGCTGGGTGACACTTTCCTGGAGATCAAGAGCACCTTGCTTGAAGGGGATGAAGCGCAGATCTCCTGGGAGCTGGACCGCACTTTGGGCCAGCGCCTCAAGGACGCTGATTTCAAGCCGATCAACGCGCCGATCAGTTGCTGGTGGGCCGCCGCAAGCCGGGCTGGCCAGCATCGTCAGTCGATAGAGGCAAGCATGCAGCAGGTCATGGGCCGGCCGTGCATTCAGCAGTCAGTACTGATCGACTCTACCCATGATCGAATCATCGATAACGCCGCGTTCGTGCAGAGCTTTGCTGATGCAATGAAGTAACGCTCTGGACAAAAAGCAACGCCCCTGGACCTTTGTCCAGGGGCGTTTTTTTATGGGCGTTATTCAACACAGCGTCTTTTTCAACGGGCAATAAAAAACCCCTGGTCATCGGCGATGACCAGGGGCTCGTGCTGGATCAGAAGTTCCAGCGGGTACTGAGCATCACATTACGCGGGTCACCGTAGTAAGCCGAGTTATAGAAGCCGATGTTGGTGTAGTACTTCTTGTCGAAGATGTTGTTGACGTTGAGGGTTGCCGAAACGTTCTCGGTCACCTGGAAGCGGGCCATCGCGTCCACTACCCATAGCGGGTCCTGGGAGAAGTTTTCCTGGGTGCCTTTAGCGTAGTTGTTCAGCAACTTCCAGCCGGTACCCTGCCAGCGTACGCCGCTGCCCAGGGTCAGCTTGTCCAGTGGGCCGGTGAGCTTGTAACTGGTGTAGAGATTGACCTGGTCTTCCGGTTCCCAGGTGGAGAGCTTCTCACCCTGCTTGTCGCGCATGATCTTGTGGGTATAACCCGCTTGCAACTGCCAGCCTGGCGCCAGTTCGCCGGAGATTTCCGCTTCGTAGCCCTTGGTTTTGGCTTCGGTACCTTTGGACGCGTAATCCAGCCCAGGGTAGCTGTTGGGGATGTAGTCGTCGTCATCGATTGCGCGGTTTTTCTCATGGACTTCGAAGTAAGCCAGGCTCGAATTCAGGCGGCCATCGAAGAACTCACCTTTGATGCCGATCTCGTAGTTCTTGCCTTCGTCCGGTTCGAGCGGCTTGTCGTTGCGGTCGCGGTAGTCGTCTTGCGGCAGGTAAATCTCGGTGAAGCTGGCATAGGCCGAGAAGTTGTCGTTGAGGTCGTAAGTGATACCCGCGTAAGGCACGACCTTGCCGGTGTCCTTGACCTGGCTGGTGCCGCTGACTTCGTAGTTGTTGACCCGGGTGCCGAGGATCAGGTGCAGGTCATCCGCCAGACTGAAACGACCGGTGATGTAGCCGGCGCTCTGGCGGGTCAGCTCGTCGTTCTTTTTGGTTCGGGGGCCACGGTCCGGTTTGGGCGCGTCGCCGTCCCAGTTGAAGTAGTCGTGGCTGTTGTTGTAGTTGGTGGCGTTGGTGTAGTCGTTGCCCAGCCAGCGCGAGCGCGAGACCGAGGTGCCGACGACCAGCTCGTGTTCACGCCCGAACAGGCTGAACGGGCCGGTGGCATACAGGTCGCCGGTGTCACTGGTGGTTTCACCGATGTAGGTGCGGGTCAGCAGTGAGGCTTTGCCCGTAACCGCGTCTGGCGACAGCAGGGCCGACAGCGGTGCTTTATAGCCGTTGATCTGGTGGTTGTACTGCGCCTTTCCGACCCAGCCGTTGTCGAACGTGTGTTCCAGGGTTGCGAAGCCCGTGCGTGTGTACTGCTTCCACTTGCTGTACTTGGCGCCGTTGTTGAAGGAGCGCGGCGTGCTGATACGATTACCGGCTGAGTCAAATAACGAGGCCGCACCGGACCAGCTGGAACCCTGCGGGTCGCTGTCCTGATAGTCGCCACCGATGGTCAGCAACGTGTCCGGCGCCAGGTCGAATTCGAGGATGCCGTAGTAGACGTTGGTCTGGCGCTGATAGTGATCGAGGAACGTATGTTTGTCCTGGTAGGCCGCGACAGCGCGGCCGCGCACATTGCCGGACTCGGTCAACGGGCCGCTGACATCGATTTCGGAACGATAGTTATCCCAGGAGCCCGCCCCCAGGTCGACATAGCCTTTGAATTCCGATGTCGGTTTTTTACGCACCATATTGATGGTGCCACCCGGGCCGCCTGCGCCGGTGAGCAGGCCGGTGGCGCCCTTGAGAATTTCGACGCGGTCGTAGATCACAGTGTCGGTCAGGGTGTGACCCGACGAGTATTGGGCATCCTGCAGGATCGGGATGCCGTCGTACTGAAAGTTCTGGATGGCGAAGCCACGCGAGAAGTAGCTGGTGCGCTCGCTGTCGTAGGTCGACACGGTGATGCCCGGCGTGTGTCGCATGACGTCGTCGATCGACTTGAGGTTGAAGTCGTCCATGGCCTGACGGGTCACCACGGAGATCGACTGCGGCGTCTCGCGTGGGCTCAATACCATGCGGGTCGCGGTGGCAATGGTGCCGGGGGTGTAGGAGCCGGAACCTTCAGTGATGGTCCCCAACTGGTTGGCCGTGACCTGGGTCGCGCCCAGCTCCAGCGCCGACGTTTTCGCAGCGCTGATGGTAAACGAGTTGCCTTGCAGGTCGTAACTGACGCCCGTGCCCGTCAGCAAGGTGGTCATGGCCTGATTGGGTTGCAACTTACCCTTGATCGGGTGGCTTTGTTTGCCTTCTACGTCGGTCGGGCTGTACAGCACCTGCAAATTGGTCTGACGGCCGAATTCCTGAAGCGCGCTCCCCAGCGGCTGCGCAGGTACGTTCAGTTCGACTTCCTGAGCCTGCACGTAACCCGCGACCGGCAATGCCATTGCAAAGGCAATGGTGCTTGGCAGGATAGGGATGTTCAAGAGGCGGCGCATGGAGAGTGCCTTGCTCAAGGGACTCAGACCGAACGTTGCTGGCATGGATGCATTCTCTTCTAGATTTTAAGTGGGCAGTTCTAAGTGTTTATTGAGGTCAATTCTCATTACCACTAGTGAGACGTTCCTATCCCAAGAAACCGGAAAAAAATTTCATGCCGGTTCCAGCTCGTGCACCACTTTGCCCGCGCGCAGGCGCACCAACTGGTCGGCGACGTCGAAATAGCGGTCGTCGTGGCTGATCACAATGATGGTTTTGCCCAGACGTTTGAGGTCTGGCAGCAGCTCGGTGTAGAACACGCGACGGAACGCCGGGTCTTGATCGGCAGCCCATTCGTCGAACACCAGCACAGGGCGCTCTTCGAGCCAGGCATTGACCAGCGCCAGCCGTTTGCGCTGGCCGGTAGAAAGGTCGGTGGTACTGAATACGCCGTCTTTGACGCTGACCTTGTGCGCGATTTCCAGGCGCTCCAGGTACTTGGCCGCGCTGTCCAGCGATTGAGTAGCGCTGCCCTGAACCAGATCGTCGAACAGGTAATAGTCGGCAAACACGGTGGTGAACAATTGGCGATAGTCATCGCGCACGGGGTCGGTCACGGTTTCGCCGTTGAGCCGGATTTCCCCTGTCTGCGGTTGATACAGGCCTAGTAACAGTTTGATCAGTGTGGTCTTGCCGCAGCCGTTCTCGCCGACGATAAACACGATATCGCCCTGCTTGATGCTCAGGTTGATCGGCCCCAGGTGGAACGGCTCGCTGCCTTCCACCGGCGGTGGGCTGTAGCTGACGCCGCGTAGTTCTAGGCTGTTGACCACCGGTGTTGGCGCCTCGCTGCCGTCCATCAGCAAGTGCGGTTCGGGGGACGAGAAGCGATCAGACAGCTCGGTAATTCGCGCAAAGGCAATCCGCGCCTTGCCGATGATCGGCAGGTACCCGACCACGTGTTCGAGCGGGCCTTTCATGTACAGCAACACCAGCACGAAGCCGGTGATCACCGCAGGGTCAGGGTTGGGGCTGTAGGCTTGCATGGCCAGGGCCAGGCCGATGACCACGAAAAACAGCATCGAGCCGAAGGTTTTCGCCACGATGTAAATATTCACGGAGCGCACCTGGATATCGCTGATCTGGTCGGCGGTTTCCTGAATGCGGTGGGTGTTCATGCGGTAGCGTCGCGGCCGGTGGATGCGCAGCTCTTTGGCGCCCGAGGCAATTGCCGAATAGTAGCGTTGCAGTTCGTCTTCCAGATCACGGGCTTCGTCGAAGCCGCGTATGCCTTTGTGGCCGGCAATGAACTGCACGCTGCTGCCGATGACAATGGCAACGATCATCATCAGGAACATCGGCACCGACAGATAGGCCAGGTAACCCAGGCAGCCAAGGGTCACCGTGGTAGCGATGGCCAGCGGCGTGAACGCAAAGGAGAAATCGCTGATGGTGTCGACGTCGTGGGTGAGTACCGGTATCAGGCGGTGGGCACGGTAGCGCTCGATCTGCTCGAGGGGTGCCGACAGCACTTTCTCGCCCAGATCCTTGCGCAACGCGGCGATGATCCGTTGGCCCACATAGTTGGTGCCGATATCCGAGACGATGGAGCTGGTCAGCGCCAACAGGCACAGCGCAGCAAAGGTCAGGATCACGCCCTGGGTCATGCCGGTGGTGGAGTGCAGGGCATTATTGATAGTCGCCAGCAGCAACGTGATGGCCAGCCCCCCGCCATGCCGAGGGCGACGGAGACCGTCACGATAGTGCGAAAAGGCCTGAGCAATGCGAGCAAACCGTTGAAGGCGCCGCGCTTGGGGTCGGTCATAAGTACTTCCCGGAAAGTGAAAAAAGGGGGGCTGGGCACACAGACCCTTACCCATGACAAACGAAGTTCCGTCGCGACTATTTAGCTCGGCAGGCCGGGCGATGACGCGGTGGGATAAATCGGCCGTGTCCTGGTTCGTTCTTGTTCTGTAGGCGCACGTGCATCGACGCCGCGCGCAGTCTATTCAGCGAGAGCGAAACAATGACGAAAAAGAACCTGGTGTATGTGTGGTCCCTGCGAAATGCCGCAGCCGACAAGGCCGGGCAGCCGGTGGCCTACAAGGACCACGAGCGCTACATGAAGTCGGTGCTGGAGTTTCTGGTGGGCTCGTTGAACGACACCCCATTGGGCGAGGCATACAACCTGGTTGGCGTGGTGTACGACGATGACGAACAGAACCCGCGCGACCAGCAACTGGTCAGCGATTACGGCTTTGCCTACAAACCAGGCCGCCAGTGGCTGTACCCGGCGGATCTGCAAGTGCAGGGCCGGTTGGTTAACGATTTGTTGCTGAGCGTGCCGTCCACCTATCGCCGTCTGCCACGCGGCAGCGCCGAGCACATCGCCGGCAAGCAGGATTTCGAGCGTCGCCTGCACGACACGCTGGTGGAATTGAAAGCCGATATCGTCGTGCTGGATGGTTTGCTGGTGATTCTGGATGAGTTGGTGCGGCCAGGTGCGCCGTTTGCGCGGCGCATCATGAACATTCACCCAGGCATTACGCGCATCGAATCGCCTTATGAACGCCGCGGCGCGTACGCCACCTGGAACGCGTTGTATGGTGCGCGCGGGCAAACCGTGGTGGATTGGGCGACCAAGGCCACCACGCCGTCCGAGCCGCTGTACCTCACCGGCGCGTCGTTCCACTACGTGGATAACGGCATTGATTCGGGTGAAGTGTTTCACGACGTGCTGAAAACCGAGATTTCGCCCGAGGACACCATCCTCGAACTGCGCTGGAACAACTTCAACAACAGCCTGTTCCCGGCGTTGCACGAAGGCTTGGAGTTGTTGGCCAAGCAGGCCTGAACACAGCCCTATGAGTACCTGCAGAACCAAAATGTGGGAGCGGGCTTGCCCGCGAAGGCGGCGGTCCCGTCGATACAGGGGTGACTGACACACCGCTATCGCAGGCAAGCCAGCTCCCACATTTGAATGGTGGCGGTCTTGACGGCTTGCGCACGACCCTAAGCCCAGTCGCCCCAACAGGTACCGCGAATTTTTACCTGATGTACGCAAAGCAAAATGTGGGAGCGGGCTTGCCCGCGAAGGCGGCGGCCCCGTCGATACAGGGGTGACTGACACACCGCTATCGCAGGCAAGCCTGCTCCCACATTTGAATGGTGGCGGTCTTGGTATTCATGCACGACCTTAAGCCCAGTCGCCCCGCCCGTTGCCGCGAACTGTTACCTGACATACGCAAAGCAAAATGTGGGAGCGGGCTTGCCCGCGAAGGCGGCGACCCTGTCGATAAAAGGGTGACTGACACACCGCTATCGCAGGCAAGCCAGCTCCCACATTTGAACGGTGGCGGTCTTGACGGTTTGCGCACGACCCTAAGCCCAGCCGCCCAGCCATTGCCGCGAATTTTTACTTGATGTACGCAAAGCAAAATGTGGGAGCGGGCTTGCCCGCGAAGGCGGCGGCCCTGTCGATACAGGGGTGACTGACACACCGCTATCGCAGGCAAGCCAGCTCCCACATTTGAACGGTGGCGGTCTTGACGGTTTGCGCACGACCCTAAGCCCAGCCGCCCAGCCATTGCCGCGAACCGTTACCTGGCATACGCAAGGCAAAATGTGGGAGCGGGCTTGCCCGCGAAGGCGGCGGCCCTGGCGATAAAGGGATGACTGACACACCGCTATCGCAGGCAAACCAGCTCCCACATTTTGAACGGCGCCGCGCTTAAAGCTCGCGCACTACCCGAAAGCCAATCCAGTCGCCGCGCGTTTGCGGGTAAATATTGTTGCGGTTGCCCGAGCGTGAAAACACGGGCGCTTCGCCCCAGTCATTGCCGCGAATCTGGTAGCTCTCGCAGTTCGGTTCGGCCCAGGCACTGCCATCGGTAGGCGCGCCGACGTAGTTGGAGTGCTCGCAGTCGGCAACCCGCTCATAGACATTGCCATGCATGTCGTACATGCCAAACGCATTCGGCGGGTAGCTGCCCACCGGCGAGGAATAGCTGTAGCCATCCGCCGGGCCGTAGGTGTTGGCATGTTTGGCGATGCTGTAACCCTTGCCCTCATCGAAAGGAAACGGAAACGGCCCGGTGGTGCCCGCACGCGCCGCATATTCACGTTGCGCTTCGCTGACCATCTGGTATTTCTGCCCGGTCTTTTTCGACAGCCAGGCCACATAGTTCTTGATGTCGTCCATGTCCATGCACACCGCCGGCTGGCGCGGGCCTTGTGGGTAGCGTGGTTTGCTGGCGATGCATTCGCGCCCTGGGCGGGTGTCGCCGTCGGCGATCTTGACGCCGGTCTGGCGGATATAGCTGTCCCATTCACCGGCGGTGATATGGAAGCGGCTCATGGCAAAGGGTTTGGCGAAGGTCACCTCATGCATCGGGCCTTCGTCGGGCTCGCGGCCGACTTCGTCTTCCGGGGTGCCCATGGTAAAGGTGCCGGCCGGCAGCACGACCATTTCCGGGCAGTCCTTGCAGTCTTTGAATACTTTGCCCGGTTGCGCGGTGGCGGCCTGGGCCAGGCCTGGCAACAGCGCGCCGCACAGGGCGGTCAGCGCCAGGGCAGTGAGGGGCTTGAGTCGGGATGGAGTCATGTGGGCATCTCGTTCAAAGGAAAAAGGGTTCACAGCCGTTGGCTCAGCAAACTCATGAAACGCTGGATCTCGTCCGAGCTGTTAAGCAGGCCGGGGGAGGTGCGAATCACGGGGCCGACATCGCGGTCTACCGCATCGATCACCACGCGGTTTTTCATCATGTGGGCGACCACGGCCTCGCTGTCCTGGCCCTTGACGCGGAAGAAGGTAAAACCGGCGGAGAGGTCAGGGCTGCGCGGCGTCACCAGTTCGATCTGCGAGTGAGCCAGCAAACGGCTTTTCAATTCGCTGTTGAGCGCGTGAATGCGCGCCTGTACTTGGGGCTTGCCCAACTGCAAATGCAGCTTGAAGGCTTCGTCCACCGCCCAGCGATGCTCAAAAGCGTGGTAACCGCCGGGCGTCATGGTGGTGGCGAAATTGGTGTCTTCGGAGAAGGTCGGCACCATCGGCGTCACGTATTTGTTTTCGGCGTCACGGGCGCACACCAGGCCGGTACCGCGCGGACCGAACATCCATTTATGTGTGCCGGCGATAAAGAAGTCGCAGTGCATGTCGGGGAAGTCGAGGTTTTCCACGCCAAAGCCATGCACGCCGTCCACCACGTAGAGAATGCGGTCGTTTTCATCGCGGTGACGGTTGAGTGCATCCACCAGACTGCCGATCTCGCCAATCGGAAGTTTGACGCCGCTGCCCGACTGCACCCAGGTCATGCCCAGCACGCGGGTGTTGGGGCGAATACTGCGCTGGATATTGCCGAGGATTTCGTCGGCAGACACGCGATTGGCGTCTTCGAACAGCCTGAACCGGCGCACCTGCGTGCCTTGCTTGAGCACGCGAAAATCCAGGACGTTCTGGGTGGCGTAATGCTCGTGCACGGTGGTGAGGATTTCCTGGTCGGGCCGCAGCTTTATCCCGCCGTAGATCATCGCCAGCCCCTCGGAGGTGCTGCCGGTGAGGGCAATTTGTGCCGGCTTGGCGTTCAAGTAGCGACCGGCCCATTCCCGTACCTGGCCTTCGCGTTTCCAGGTTTCCTCAAGCCCCCAATCCATCGCCAGCCCTGGGTTGCGGTCGATCTGCTGGCGGTAGCGGTCGATCGCCTCGCGCACCGGCTTGGGGTGCGAGGCCACCAGGAAGTTGGAGAAGTGCAGGTAGTTCGGGTCCTGGTTGAACAGCTGTTTCAATCCCGTCCATGGGTCGTTCGCAGCGGGTGCCGGGTTGTCGGCCAATGCTTGAGGTATCAGCGCAGCGCCCAGCGGCAGGCTGGCGGCGAAGACACCGGCCTGTTTGAGAAATGTACGGCGATCAGTCATGGACGTGCTTCTAGGTGGTTAGCGGTTGGCCAAGGGCTTGGCGGCTTTTTGTACCTGGTCCCACACCCGCAGGAAGTTGCCTCCCCACAGCTTGGCGATGTCGGCTTCGGAGTAGCCACGCTGGATCAGCTCAGCGGTGACGTTGCGCACCTCGCCGACGTTCTCCCAGCCCTGGATGCCGCCGCCGTCGTTGAAGTCCGACGAGATGCCGACGTGATCGATGCCGATCTTGCGCACGGTGTAGTCGATGGCGTCGCCCCAATCCTTGAGGGTGGCCTTGGGTTCTTCTTCGAGAATGCCGTACAGGCCCTGGGCGTACTGGCCGAACTTCTGCTCGGGCCAGGCGGCAATGATTGCGTCGCCGGGCATCAGGGCCATGGCCAGGTTGGGCAGCGGCGGCAGGTCGAACCGCGCGCGCAGGGCGTTGAGTTTGTCCTGGGTTGGCTGGCTCAGCGGACGCAAATAGGCGGGGAAGCCCACCACTTGAACCACGCCGCCGCTGTTCTTGATCAGTTGCAACTCCTTGTCGCTGAGGTTGCGCGGGATATCTACCGAGGCGCGCGGCGCCGAGTGGGACGCCACCATCGGCGTGCGGCTCAATTGCGCCACCTGCTCCAGGGCCTTGGTCGACATTTGCGACACATCGATGATCACGCCCAGGTCATTGAGGCGATGCACTGCCTGCTGGCCGATGGGCGACAGCCCTTCGAGGGCGTCGGTCGAATCATTGAAAAACGGCAGTGGGCGCGACGAGTCGGACCAGGCGTTATTGCCGATATAACTGAAGCCGAACATGCGCATGCCGCGCGCCGCCCATAGATCCAGTTGGTTCAGGTCATCGCCCAGCGGGTAGGCGTTGAGCATGCTGATAAAGATCGCGAACTTGCCTTCACCGTGCAGGCGGCGCAAATCGTCCGGGGTGTAGGCGATGCCAACCTGGTTGGGAAAGTCGCGCACCATGCCGGAGATGATCTTGTAGCGCACCTCTTGCTCGTGGCGGGCCTCCTCGACAAAACCGTCGGTGGGCTTATGCGGCGCGTTGGGGCCGTTCCAGATTTCCGGCCAGCCGAAAATCGTCAGGGCTGCGCCCGACAAGCGCCCGCGCGCCGCCTTGGCCAGGTCGAACTGGCCGCTGCCATCTTTGTCGGCCTCATTGCCGGCCGTGCCGAAATCCATCGGCACCGTGATGTGGCTGTCGAACGACAGCAGGCGGTCCTGCATTTCATTGGCTTGCTTGATTACCTCTAACGGGTAACCGGCATTGCCGCGAAACCAGTGGTCCCAGACCAGAAAGCCGGCCCCCGCGCCGATGGCCAATGCCAGCGGCAGGCCGATCAACAGCGCCTTTTTCGAACGTGGTTTTGTCATTGCCATCTCAGTCAGTTGAGGCCTTTGCTATCAGGGAAGAACGAGCCATCGCCGGGGAAATTTAGGCCTGCGTGGCGCGGCGGTAAATTTGCGAAGGCTGCAAACGTTCTAGCTCTGATTAAGCCGTTTCCTAAGGTAGACAATGACGATCTCTCGACGTGGGTTCATCGCAGGCCTGGCGCTGACGGGCGCTGCCGTGCCGGCGGCCTTTTATGCCCATCGCGAGCTGACGCGTGAAGAAGAATTCCCCATTACCCCGGGCGAGGCCACGGTGGATTTGGCCGACACCGAAGGCCAGCATTTGGCGAACATTTTGCGCGGTGTGTGGAGCCTGCGCCTGGAAGGCCGCGACGCCGGGCTAAAGGGCTTGCCGCTGCAAGGCCTGGAACTGCTGCTGGACATCGCCCCGCGTGGCCGTGGCCTGCGCGGCTACCTGGACACTGCTGAAAACCTGCGCGCCGAAGGTGAACCGCGTTACCGCGTACTCGGTGACGTGCTGACAGGCGAGGGCGCCTTGCTTTACTGGCGCCTGATCGACCGCGAGGCGGCCGACGGCGCACCGGCCTATGAATTCAAGATGACCCTCGATGAAGTCTGGGCCGACTTCGCTAACGCCGGCAGCAGCACCCTCAGCGGGCAGATCCTCAACCTTGATCGCCCCTTGGCATTGACCGAGCGTGACAACCGCTTTATCGCCCACAAACAGCTGTTTCCCGAAGCCCGCCAACGCATCGGCCTGAACCCGACGCTGCTGGCCTGGCTGATTTCGCCGGAGCACCGCCTGTTTCACCAACTCTGGCACGCCACCCGCGACCAGTGGCACAAGCTCTCGGAAGAAAAACGCGACGCCTTGCGCGGCATCGGCTGGCAGCCCGGCCCGCGCGGCCAGGAACGCGACGCCCGTGGCAAACGCAAAGATCGCAACGGCTCGGGCATCGACTTCTTTTTCATGCACCGCCATATGCTCGGCACTGCGCGTTCCATGCAAGATTTGCCGTCGTGGCCGCAATTCCCCGAGCCGCAGCCGGCGCTGGAACGCGACCGTCTGGGCTTTGTGCGTTACTTCGATAACCACGACGGCTTCGCGTTGCCGCCCTGTTGGTCGGCGCCGGATGACAGCGAATACACCCAGTGGGTCAGCGATATCAAGGCGGCCCAGACTTACCACAGCAACTTTCAGGTCTGGGAATCCCAATACCGCGACCCACGTTACCTGGCCAAGCTGAGCCTTGGGCAATTGGGTTCCGAGATGGAATTAGGCCTGCACGACTGGCTGCACATGCGCTGGGCCTCGGTGCCGCGTGACCCGTCCAACGGCGCGCCGGTGCCGTTCGCCCGCGACCCGTCGGACTTTGCCGCGCGTTGGTATGCGCCGGAGAACGATTTTCTCGGTGATCCGTTTTCATCGCATGTAAACCCGGTGTTCTGGCATTTTCACGGCTGGATCGATGACCGCATCGAGGATTGGTTTCGCGCCCACGAGCGCTTCAACCCCGGTGAGGTCAGCCGGCTGGAAGTCAATGGTGTGAACTGGTTTGCGCAGGGGCGTTGGGTGGAAGTCGGCGATCCGTGGCTGGGGCCTGACACTCACGGCTGCAGCACCACGCCGGGTTTGCAGATGGGCAGGTCGATGGAGATGGACCGGAGACCATGAAGCTGGCGCTGCGTATTACCTTTGCCGCTGAGGACGAAGGCTTGCAGGCATTGTTCAAGCGTGTGCCGAGGCGGCCCTGGTACGCACGGCACCTGAAGGTCAAGTAACGCCTGGGACGTTGGGCCAGAGATCGGCCACCAGGAACAGGCGTTCGGCTTCTTCCCAATCCTCGCCATTTTGCACAAGGCGCACCAACAACTGCGCGGGTGCCATCGGGTCCAGTGCTGCCAGCCAGCCGTGCATCTGCTGCTCACTCCACACCTCGTCCTGCGGGTAATGCGCCGGCGCAAGCCAGGCATGCCTGGGCAGCGGTTGCCAGCGCCCCGGCGGGCTGGCACTGACCAGCGCCGGCCAATCGCGCTGATGCAGCCAGCGCCCCCGCAGATGCTGCGGATGGGCGCCGTGAGGGGGTTCGGCCTGGCCGGGCCAGGGATAGAGCAAATACCCGCCGAGCCACAAATGCGCATCGAACTGCTGGATATCCAGCGCCGCCAATGCCTCGCGGCTTTCCGCACGCGCTGAAATCGGCAACTGATGCTGAGCGAGGTGGGCCAGTTTGCGGTCCAGCCGATCATGGCACCCCGGCCCCAGCCATTGCGCGGCGTCCAGGCCGTTGCCGTCCTGCGGCCCGAGATACAGTTTGATCGCCAGTTCCAGGTGGTGCACGCCATCGCGGTCGCGCAGCAGCATGTCCAGCTCGCCCAAGGTATGCCCGGCGCGGCGGATCGGCAGGTTGGCGGCGAGCAATTCCACGCCCGGCGCATGCTGCACGGCAAATTGCCACAGGCGCTCGTAATACAGGCCCAGGCGCCGTGTGCGGGCAAGGCTTAGCCAGTGCTGCAAGGCGCTGCTGTCTTGATCGAGCGCGCGTAACCATCGCTCCAGCAGATGCGGTGCCTGCACCCACTCGCTGCCCGCCAGCGGGTGGCGCTGCGGCCAGGGCGTTTGCGCGAGCATCGGCGGGGCAAGCATCACCCACGCCAAATCGCGCACTTCGGGGTGGCGCAGTTGGCGGGGCAGATTGTGCAAATCCGGGAACACAGTCATGGTCCGAGCATAGCCGTTTAACGTCTGTACAGGTGGCTGAGAACCATTGTCATCAAGGGTTCACGGCGACAAAGGATTTTGCCTGACGCGGCCTTTCGCCCATAATCGTTGTTTTTCGCCACACCCCAAACCCCGCAGGAGCCCCATGGAGCAATTTCGCAATATCGGCATTATCGGTCGCTTGGGCAGTACCCAGGTGCTGGACACCGTCCGCCGACTGAAAAAGTTTCTGCTCGAGCGCCACCTGCACGTGATCCTCGAAGACACCATCGCCGAAATCCTGCCGGGCCATGGCCTGCAAACCTCGTCGCGCAAAATGCTCGGCGAAGTCTGCGACATGGTGATTGTGGTCGGCGGTGACGGCAGCCTGCTCGGCGCAGCCCGGGCGTTGGCGCGGCATAACGTGCCGGTGCTGGGGATCAACCGCGGCAGTTTGGGGTTCCTGACCGATATCCGCCCCGATGACCTGGAAGTCGAAGTGGCCAAGGTGCTCGATGGCCATTATCTGGTCGAAAACCGCTTCCTGCTGCAGGCCGAAGTACGCCGCCACGGCGAAGCCATCGGCCAGGGCGACGCGCTCAACGACGTGGTGCTGCACCCCGGCAAGTCGACGCGGATGATCGAGTTCGAGCTGTATATCGACGGCCAGTTCGTGTGCAGCCAGAAGGCCGACGGCCTGATCGTGGCCACGCCGACCGGTTCCACGGCGTACGCGCTGTCGGCCGGCGGGCCGATCATGCACCCCAAGCTGGATGCCATTGTGATCGTGCCGATGTACCCCCATATGTTGTCCAGCCGGCCAATTGTGGTCGATGGCAACAGTGAGCTGAAAATCGTGGTGTCCAAAGACATGCAGATCTACCCGCAAGTCTCCTGTGACGGGCAGAACCATTTCACCTGCGCCCCCGGTGACACCATCACCGTGAGCAAGAAGGCGCAGAAGTTGCGGTTGATCCACCCGCTGGACCACAACTATTACGAAGTGTGCCGGACCAAGTTGGGCTGGGGCAGCCGCTTGGGGGGTGGAGGCGACTGATGCTCGATCCCGCGCGTAGCTACGACCTGATTGGTGACGTGCACGGTTGCGCTCATACCCTTGAGCATTTGCTCGACCGGTTGGGCTACCACAAACAGGGCGGCACCTGGCGCCATCCGACGCGAATGGCGGTGTTCCTCGGCGATATCATCGACCGTGGCCCACGCATTCGCGAGGCGCTGCATATTGTCCACGACATGGCCGAGGCCGGTCAGGCGCTGTGCATCATGGGCAACCACGAGTTCAACGCGCTGGGCTGGAGCACACCCGCGCCGCCGGGCAGTGGCAAGCAGTTTGTGCGCGAACACAACCCACGCCACGCGCGGTTGATCCACGAGACCCTGACCCAGTTCGAGCACCACCCGGCCGACTGGCATGACTTTCTCGGCTGGTTCTATGACATGCCGCTGTTTGTCGATGCCGGGCGTTTCCGTGTGGTGCATGCGTGTTGGGACGAGGGCTTTATCCAGCCGCTGCGCGCGACGTTCCCGGATGGCTGCATCGACCAGCACTTTCTGCAGGCCGCCGCCGTACCGGGCAGCTTTGCCTGCAACGCCTTCGACCGCCTGCTGCGCGGCACCGACATGCGCCTGCCGGATGGCCTGACGCTGACCGGTGGCGATGGGCTGACGCGCTCGTTCTTTCGCACCAAATTCTGGGAAGACGACCCGAAAACCTATGGCGACATCGTGTTCCAGCCCGATGCGCTGCCGGAGCCGGTGGCGCGTACGCCGCTGTCGTCCAGCGAAAAAAATTCCCTGCTGCGTTATGGCGTCGACGAGCCGTTGCTGTTCGTCGGCCATTACTGGCGCAGCGGCAAACCCGCGCCGATCCGCCCGAACCTGGCCTGCCTGGATTACAGCGCTGTGCTGTACGGCAAGCTGGTGGCGTATCGGCTGGACCAGGAAACCCAGCTGGATCCGCGTAAATTTGTCTGGGTCGACGTTGAGCGCCCTGAGGTTATTTCATGAGTACCGTAGCTGTTTTGCGCTTGCCGCTGAGTGTCGACCTGGCGGGTTTCGTCAAGTTGCTGCAACGCATGCAAGTGCCCCATCGTGTCAGCGAAGAGGCCGGCGAGCAGGTGCTGTGGGTGCCAGAAACCATCAGCGACGACGTGCGCGTGTTGTACCAACGCTTTCCCGACGGTGACCCGGACCAGCAACTGGACATCCCCGAGCGGGCGCCCGTTACGCGTCCCAGCTTTGTGCAGCAGGTACGCCACAGCCCGGTGACGGCGCTGGTGCTGCTGGCGAGCATCATTGTCGGTGCGGTGACGTTACTGGGTGAAAACCTGCAAACCATGAGCTGGCTGACGTTTCTGCCGTTCCATGTGACGGGCGAGTACCTTCAATTCACGCCCTTTGCCGAGACCATGGCGTCGGGGCAATGGTGGCGGTTGGTCACGCCGATGCTGATCCACTTCGGCATCCTGCATTTGGCCATGAACGGCATGTGGTACTGGGAACTCGGCCGGCGCATTGAGGTGCGCCAGGGCAGTATCAACCTGCTGGGCCTGACCCTGTTGTTCAGCCTGGTGTCCAATTACGCGCAATACGCCTATGGCGGCCCGAGCCTGTTTGGCGGCCTGTCCGGCGTGTTGTATGGCTTGCTGGGGCATTGCTGGATTTTCCAGTTGCTGTCGCCCAACCCGGCTTATCGCCTGCCTCGCGGGGTGCTGGCGATGATGCTGATATGGCTGGTGCTCTGCATGTCGGGGCTGATCTCGATGATCGGTTTCGGCGAAATCGCCAACGCGGCTCATCTGAGCGGCTTGGTCATCGGTTGCCTGACGGGTTTGCTGGGTGGGTTGTACAACCGCCGCAAAGCCTCCATTTGATAAGGAAGAGCCTAATGTCCTCTTTTGCTGAAATGATCGAAAACATCACCCCGGACATCTATGAGAGCCTCAAGCTCGCCGTGGAAATCGGCAAGTGGTCCGACGGCCGCAAGCTCACCGCCGAGCAGCGTGAGCTGTCGCTGCAGGCGGTGATCGCCTGGGAAATCCAGAACCTGCCCGAAGAGCAGCGCACCGGCTACATGGGCCCGCAGGAATGCGCATCGAAGTCGGCGCCGGTGCCGAATATCCTGTTCAAGTCGGATGCGATCCATTGATTGAAATTGGTCGCGGTGCAGTCAGCAAAATGTCGGCGCAACTCGGTGAGCCGACCGTTCAATACGCGTTTCGCCTGGGCGATACCGAGGTGCCGGTCAATCCGTTGATCGGCACGCACGTGCGCCTGGAATACCTCGGCGCCATCCATTGCAGCCATTGCGGCCGCAAGACCAAAACCAGTTTCAGCCAGGGTTATTGCTACCCGTGCATGACCAAACTGGCCCAGTGCGACCTGTGCATCATGAGCCCTGAGCGTTGCCATTACGACGCCGGCACCTGCCGTGATCCGGGCTGGGGCGAGCAATTCTGCATGACCGACCACGTGGTTTACCTGGCCAATTCGTCAGGCATCAAAGTCGGCATCACCCGCGCCACCCAGCTGCCGACACGTTGGCTGGACCAGGGCGCCAGCCAGGCGCTGCCGATCATGCGCGTGGCGACCCGCCAGCAATCGGGCTTCGTCGAAGACCTGTTCCGCAGCCAGGTGGCCGACAAGACCAACTGGCGCGCGCTGCTCAAGGGCGATGCGGTGGCGGTGGACCTGGCTGAAGTGCGTGATGCGCTGTTTGCCTCGTGCGCCGAAGGCCTGCTGAGTTTGCAGGAACGCTTTGGCCTGCAGGCCATCCAAACGATTGCCGACATTGAACCGATCGAAATCCGCTACCCGGTCGAGCAGTATCCGACCAAGATCGTCAGCTTCAACCTGGACAAAAACCCGATTGCCGAAGGCACGCTGTTGGGGATCAAGGGCCAATACCTGATCTTCGACACCGGCGTTATCAACATTCGTAAGTACACGGCCTACCAGCTCGCCGTGCATCAGTAAAAGGATGCCACCCATGCGCACCGAACAACCGAAGATGATTTACCTGAAGGACTATCAGGCGCCGGACTACCTGATCGAAGAGACGCACCTGACCTTCGAGTTGTTCGAGGACCACAGCCTGGTCCACGCGCAGCTGGTGATGCGCCGCAACCCCGAGCGTGGTGCGGGCCTGCCGCCGCTGGTGCTCGATGGCCAGCAGCTTGAACTGCTGACCGTCAACCTGGGCGACCGTGAGCTGAGCGAAGCCGACTACCAGTTGACCGACAGCCACCTGACCCTGCACCCGACCCGCGAGACCTTCACGGTCGACACCAGCGTGCGCATCCACCCGGAAACCAACACCGCGCTGGAAGGCCTGTACAAATCCAGCGGCATGTTCTGCACCCAGTGCGAGGCCGAAGGCTTCCGCAAGATCACTTACTACCTCGACCGCCCGGACGTGATGAGCACCTTCACCACCACGGTGATCGCCGAGCAACACAGCTACCCGGTGCTGCTGTCGAACGGCAACCCGATTGCCAGCGGCCCGGGTGAAGACGGGCGCCACTGGGCGACCTGGGAAGACCCGTTCAAGAAACCGGCCTACCTGTTCGCGCTGGTGGCCGGTGATTTGTGGTGCGTCGAAGACACCTTCACCACCATGACCAATCGTGAAGTGGCGCTGCGCATCTACGTCGAGCCGGAAAACATCGACAAATGCCAGCACGCCATGAACAGCCTGAAAAAATCCATGCGCTGGGACGAAGAGACCTACGGCCGCGAGTACGACCTCGACATCTTCATGATCGTGGCGGTCAACGACTTCAACATGGGCGCCATGGAGAACAAGGGCCTCAATATCTTCAACTCCAGCGCCGTGCTGGCGCGCGCCGAAACCGCCACTGACGCCGCGCACCAGCGGGTTGAGGCGATCGTGGCCCACGAATACTTCCACAACTGGTCGGGCAACCGCGTGACCTGCCGCGACTGGTTCCAGCTGTCGTTGAAGGAAGGCTTCACGGTGTTCCGTGATTCCGGCTTCTCCGCCGACATGAACTCGGCCACGGTCAAGCGCATCCAGGATGTGGCGTACCTGCGCACTCACCAGTTCGCTGAAGACGCAGGCCCCATGGCCCATGCCGTGCGCCCGGACAGCTTCATCGAAATCTCCAACTTCTACACCCTGACCGTGTACGAAAAGGGCTCGGAAGTGGTCGGCATGATCCACACCTTGCTCGGCGCTGAAGGCTTCCGTAAGGGCAGTGACCTCTATTTCGAGCGCCACGACGGCCAGGCCGTGACGTGCGACGACTTCATCAAGGCCATGGAAGACGCCAATGGCGCGGACCTGACCCAGTTCAAACGCTGGTACAGCCAGGCCGGTACACCGCGTCTGGCGGTGAGCGAGTCCTACGATGCCGCTGCCAAGACCTACAGCCTGACCTTCCGTCAAAGCTGCCCGCAAACCCCGGACAAGGTTGAAAAACTGCCGTTCGTGATCCCTGTGGCGCTGGGCCTGCTGGACGCCAAGGGCGCCGGTATTGCCTTGCGCCTGGCCGGTGAGGCCAGCGCTGGCGCTACGTCCCGAGTGATTTCGGTGACCGAAGCCGAGCAGACCTTCACCTTCGTCGATATCGCCGAACAGCCGCTGCCGTCGTTGCTGCGCGGCTTCTCGGCGCCGGTGAAACTGAGCTTCCCGTACAACCGCGACCAGCTGATGTTCCTGATGCAGCACGACAGCGACGGGTTCAATCGCTGGGATGCCGGCCAGCAACTGTCGGTGCAAGTGTTGCAGGAGCTGATCGGACAGCATCAAGCGGGTCAGCCGCTGAAGCTGGATCAACGCCTGATCGACGCGCTGCGCACGGTGTTGAGCGATGAAAGCCTGGACCAGGCGATGGTCGCCGAGATGCTCTCGCCGCCAAGCGAAGCCTACCTGACTGAAATCAGTGAAGTGGCGGATGTGGACGCGATTCACGCCGCCCGTGAGTATGCGCGCAAGCAACTGGCCGACAACCTCTACGAATCGCTGTGGCTGCGCTACCAGGCGAACCGCGAGCTGTCCAAGCAGACACCTTACGTGGCCGCGGCCGAGCACTTTGCCCGTCGCGCCCTGCAGAACATTGCGCTGTCGTACCTGATGCTCAGCGGCCAGCAGGAAGTGCTGGCGGCGACGCTGGACCAGTTCGACACCAGCGACAACATGACGGAGCGCCTGACGGCGCTGGCGGTGCTGGTCAACTCGCCGTTTGAGGCGGAAAAGGCGCAGGCGTTGGCGGTGTTTGCCGAGAACTTCAAGGACAACCCGCTGGTCATGGACCAATGGTTCAGTGTGCAGGCCGGCAGTACCTTGCCGGGCGGCCTGGCGCGCGTCAGGGCATTGATGGAGCACCCGGCGTTCAACATCAAGAACCCGAACAAGGTGCGGGCGCTGGTCGGCGCGTTTGCCGGGCAGAACCTGATCAACTTCCACGCCGCCGATGGCTCGGGCTATCGTTTCCTGGCCGATTTGGTGATCCAGTTGAACGGGTTCAACCCGCAGATCGCTTCGCGCCAGTTGGCGCCGTTGACGCGCTGGCGCAAATACGACAGCGCGCGCCAGGCGCTGATGAAGGCGGAACTGGAGCGCATTCGTGCCTCCGGTGAGCTGTCCAGCGACGTATTCGAGGTGGTCAGCAAGAGCCTTGCGTAAGGTCTGCGATTAAAAAAAACGGCCTGAGCAGGCCGTTTTTTTTCGCCTCAGATAACGGGTGGGCGAGGGGTATCCAAGCCGGTGTCGGTAGGGAAACGCTCGGCAATGATTGCGTGCGGAACGCCCAGCGGTAGGGCGCTGGCGCCATCCAGGCGGGTCACTTGTTCGGCCGACAATTGCACGTTCAGCGCACCCAGGGTTGCATCGAGCTGCGCGCGGGTGCGAGAGCCGAGAATCGGGATCAGCGCTGTGGTCGAGCGGCGGGCTTTTTCGCGCAGCCAGGCAATGGCGACGTGGGTTGGGCTGGCGTCGAGTTCGCCGGCGACTGCCAGCAGGGTGTCGAGTACGGCGGTTTCGCGGGCGCTCTTTTCCGAGTGGATCAGCATGCCCAGTTTGTTGGCGCGGTTGTCGTCCTGCGTTTCACGGTATTTGCCGGTGAGGAAACCACCGCCCAACGGCGACCACAGCGTGGCGCCCAGGCCCAACGCTTCGGCCATCGGCAGCAACTCGCGGTCGGCGCTGCGCTCGGCCAGGCTGTATTCCACTTGGACGCCGATGATCGGCGCGAAGCTGCGCACTTCGGCCAACAGATCCGCGCGGGCGATACGCCAGGCGGGAAAGTTGGAGAGGCCGGCGTAGTGGATCTTGCCGGCACGCACCAAGTCATCGAAGCCGCGCAGGATCTCTTCCATCGGCGTGACGTTATCGCTCATGTGCGCCCAGAGCAGGTCGATGCGGTCGGTGTTCAAGCGCTTGAGACTCTCCTCGACGGCACGCACCATGTTTTTGCGGTTGTTACCGAGCTTGAGCGTGCCTTCATCGGACGGCTGAGTGCGCAGGCTGTATTTGGTGGCGACCACCAGGTTGTCGCGCTCGGCGGCGATAAATTCCCCCAGCAGCTTTTCGGCCTGGCCGAACTGGTAGCCGTTGGCGGTATCCAGGAAGTTGCCTCCTGCTTCGAGGTAGCCATCGAAGATCTGCCTGGCTTCGTCGCGCTCGGCGCCATGGCCCCATCCTGTGCCGAAATTACCGGTGCCCAGGGCCAGTTCCGATACCTGCAGGCCGCTGCGGCGACCAAAGACTGTATTGCGCATATAAAGACTCCTGTGGGGTGATTTTTACATGTCTTGAAACATGTATTTAATATGATCCTCGTAATTTATTCGGTCAAGGGGCTTTTTTACTGCTGACGTTTTCTGACAGGAGGCTCTGTTAAGCTTCGGTCTTGTTCCTTTCTCGGTGGGTTTGACGTGTCGCGTACCACACGATTGCTGACCTTGTTGCAGGCCTTGCGGGGCAAGAAACGCCCGGTGACGGCCGCCGTACTGGCGGCGCAACTGGAGGTGTCCGAGCGCACGCTGTATCGCGATATCGCTGAATTGACAGCGCTGGGTGCACCGATTTTTGGCGAGGCCGGAGTAGGGTACGTGTTGCGCAGCGGGCTGTTTCTGCCGCCATTAATGCTGAACGCCGAGGAAACCGAAGCGATCGTGCTGGGCCTGCGTTATGTCGACCAACGTGGCGACGATGTGCTGAGCCGCGCCGCGGCCAATGCGTTGGCGAAAATCGCCGATGTGCTTGATCCCGCCGCCCAGGAAGCATTACGCAACCCCACGCTGTTGCCCGGCCCTCCGGGGTTCGGTTACCCGGAAAATCGCGTGCCGCTGAATGTGTTTCGCGAGGCGATCCGCAACCAGGCCAAGCTGCAAATCGATTACGCCGACGCCAGCCAAACCCAGAGCCAGCGCCTGATCTGGCCGCTGGCCCTGGGTTTTCTCAATGACGTGCGCGTGATTGTGGCGTGGTGCGAGTTGCGCGGCGCTTATCGCACCTTTCGCACTGACCGAGTGGCCGCGGCCGAGGCTCAGGGTGATCGCTACCCTGGCCGACGCAGTGACCTGTTGCGAGCCTGGCGCAAGCTGATGGAGCAGAACGAGTCCGCGCCGTTTACTCCTGACAAAAACTGACACAACCCTGGCTTAGCATGGCGTCATAAATCATTAAAAAGGAGCTGCGCCATGTCCATTCCTGAGTTGGCACCCGCGATTGTGGCCTACATCGCCGCGACCAATACTCGCAACACCTCAAGCATTGCCGAGTGTTTTGCCGACGATGCCAATGTGTTTGATGAGGGTGAGCATCAAGTCGGCACCGCCGCGATTGCGCGCTGGATGGAAGACACCGGGCGTCGTTATCAGCCTCGGGTTGAAGTGCTGAACGTGCAGCATCGCACCGGCAAAGTGTTGGTCAGCAATGTAGTTTCCGGTAATTTCCCCGGCAGCCCGCTGGAGCTGCGCTATACCTTTCGACTGAACGAGCAGGGCAAGATTTCGCGGCTGGATATCTCTGTGTAAGTCATACTGACGCGCATGACTTTCGACTCGCCTCTCGCCGCTTATCAATACGCCACTACCCAGCCCGGTTTCGTGCCAGACGAGGCCCAGCGCCGAGCGGTTGAAGCCCTGCAACACTGCCACGAAGCCCTGCACCAGGGCCGCTCGCCAGTGACCGGTGTTTACCTATGGGGGCCGGTGGGGCGGGGCAAGACCTGGTTGATGGACCAGTTCTATCAAAGCTTGCGGGTGCCAGCACGCCGTCAGCATTTTCATCATTTCATGGGGTGGGTGCATCAGCGTCTGTTTCAACTCACGGGTATCCAGGACCCTCTGCAGGCGTTAGCCCGCGAGCTGAGTCAGCAAGTGCGCGTGCTGTGTTTTGACGAACTGTTCGTCAATGACATTGGCGATGCGATCATTCTCGGCCGTTTGTTCCAGGTCATGTTTGATCAGGGTGTGGTGATGGTCAGCACGTCCAATCAGCCGCCCGATCAGCTCTACGCCGACGGCTTCAACCGCGAGCGGTTTGTGCCAGGCATCGAGGCGATCAAACAGCACATGCAGGTGGTAGCGGTAGACGGTGGCGAAGATCATCGTTTGCATCCTGGCGTGGGGCTGCAGCGCTACTGGGTGAACCAGCCGGATGCGCTCGCGACGCTGTTCAAGCAATTAAGCGCAGGGCAGGCGGTGCGCAGCGGGCCAATCAGTGTCGGCTTGCGCTCGATTGTGGCGGTGCAATCCTGCGACACGGTGCTCTGGTGTCGTTACGCCGAGCTGTGCGAGCGGCCGCTGGCCGCCATGGACTTCATGCTGCTGTGTGATCGCTTCACGGCCATCCTGTTGGGTGACGTCCCCTGCTTGAGCGCGCAACAACGCCCGGCCCGAATCGCCCGTGGCACCGAAGACGCAGCCCAACGTGTGGTGGCCGGTGACCGCGAGCTGCCGCAGTTGTCGGTGCACGATGACAGTGTGCGACGTTTTATCGCCCTGGTGGACGAGTGCTATGACCGCAAGGTGCCCTTGTATATCCAAGCCCAGGTGCCGCTGGAAAGCCTCTACACCGAAGGCTACCTGGAGTTTCCGTTCCGCCGCACGCTCAGTCGCTTGCAGGAGATGCAACTGCAGCGCTTCGGGACCTAGGAGTCTTTTCGCGCACGGCGCGTCATCGAGGAAGCAAATGGACATCCCAGACACGCTGGTGCTGCAAGCCAGCTACACCAATGCGGTGCACGCCGACGCCTGGGCCTGAGTCAGAAAATGCTGCGAAAGGTCAGGGAAATCGCCCGGCAGCGTGGTTGCTGCAAGATCACCCTTGAAGTGCTCGAGGGTAATGACGTGGCACAGGCGGCGTATCGCAAGTTTGGTTTTGATGAATCGGATCTTTGATCCGGCACAGGGGCGCAGGCTGTTGTGGAACAAAGCGCTTTGATAAATAACGTGCAAAAAAAAGGCGCCATTAAATGGCGCCAAGTTAACCTTTGCCAACGGAGCGGGATGGCATAGGGCAATGCGGATTAACTAAGTATTAAATCAGCTGTTGGGTTGCGGCTCTTCACTGGATTGTTCAGCCGTGTGGGTCTTTACACTCTTGCCATCGGCAATCGCTGTTTGGTCTGTGGTGCCATGAGTCTTCTGTTGCATGAAGGTGAAGTTGTTATAGAACTCCTTCGATCGCTCTGAACCGCCTTCTGCAAAGGCGGCTGCGGAAGTCAGGGTCATCAGGCTGGCAAGCATCAAGGTCGAAAGTTTCATAAGAGGTATCCCCATTAAGTGTGATCGGTATCCGCCTCGTCCGTGATCAGATTCATGGGGCGATTGTGGGGCGATCTTATTAAGTGGAAATTAACGGCTTGGGGCCCCAAAGTTAACGATTTTGTTAACTTCGGGTCAGCGATTTAAAGCTTCCAGTCCAGCGCAAGCGTGACGGATCGCGGGTCGCCCCAATACACGCCATTATAAAAGCCGACACGTTCGTAATACTTTTTATCAAATAGATTGTTAATGTTAAGCGACGCTGAAACATGTTCGTCAAATTGGTAGCGCGACATCAGGTTGACCACGGTGTAGGCCTGTTGGGTGATTTTGGTGCTCTCGGTGTTCAGGTAGCCGTTCTCGTCGCGGCCGCCTGTTGGTCGGTCAGCGAAATCGTAAAAATCGCTCTGCCAATTAACCGCGCCGCCCACCGTCAACCCGCGCCACTCACCCGGCAGGCGATAGGCCGTCGAGATTTTCAGCAGATTGAGCGGCAGGTTGGTGTTGTTGCGCTGCTTGTCACCGTTCGTCGAGTGGGTATAGGTATAGCCCGCAGACAGATTCCAGTCCGGCATGACTTCACCTGACACCTCAACTTCAAAGCCCTGCACCTTGTTGCCTTTGCCGCTGGCGGTGTAGAACTGCTCGCTGCTGACCGGGTCCGGCGCGGCGTTGCTGTCCAGTTCGGCCACGTTATCCTGGGTGCTCCAGAAATACGCCGTCGCCAGGTTCAGGCGTTCGTTCAACAGGCTGCCTTTGAGGCCTATTTCATAGTTGCTGCCCACCACCGGCTCCAAATACTTCTTGCTGGAATCCCGCGCGGTTTGCGGGTTGAAAATATCGGTGTAGCTGGCGTACACGGTGTATTCGGGTGTGAGGTCGTAAAGCAGGCCAGCGTAAGGCGTCCACATGTCGTTGTGGGTCTGGCGGGTTTTAGTGGATTGGGTCAGTTGGTTATCGGTGTTGTATTCAGGTGAGACGCTTTCGATTTCCCAACTGCCATAGCGGCTGCCCAATACGGCATGCAGCCGGTCGGTCAGGCTCAGGCGTGTGGCGAGGTAACCCGCCTTCTGTTTTCGGCTGCTGTGTTCGCCCTTGAGGCCAGTGGTGCGGTCCGGGAACTTGGCGATGCCACTCATGTGTCGCCAATCTTTGATGTCCGTGTAGCCCTGCTGATTATTGACGCGCTGAAAAGGCGCCGTATCGCGCTGTTCGGATTCGCCATACCCGACCATCAATTCATGCTCGCGCCCCAGCAGTGAATAAGAACCGGCGATATTCAAATCCACCACGTCCATTTTCGATGTGCCGACCATCTGGTTGGTCCAGGCCGTCATGCCGCTGCCATCCGGATTGGGGAAGCCGGCGCCGCCGTAATACACCTTGCCGTCCGTGTCGCTTTGGCGATGGGTGTAGGCAGCTTTCAGGTGCCAGTCTGCAGACAGCTTATGCTCGATGGAGGCAAAGGTGGTTTTGTCTTTGAGCGGCCAGGAGCTCCAGTCGGTCGCCAGGTTGGCGGAGCGCGACAGCCGAGCCTTGCTGCCATCGCTGTTCCAATAGGGCAGGGTGCCCCAGGAGCTGCCCTGCACATGCTTGTTCTGGTAGTCCAAACCCACGGCGACAACGGTATTGTCCGTTAGATCGGCTTCGAGGATGCCGTAGCCCACTTCCCGTTGCATCGCATAGCTGTCGCGAAAGGACTGGCTGTCACGGTACGCCAGCACGGTGCGGCCACGCAGTCGCCCGTCAAACGCCAGTGGGCCGCCTACATCGATATAACTGTAATAGTTGTCATGGCTGGCACCGCTGACGCCGGTTTTGGCTTGCCACTCTGTGGTGGGGCGCTTGCGGATCATGTTCACGGTGGCAGAAGGGTCGCCCGCCCCGGTCGTCAGGCCGGTGGCGCCGCGCACAACCTCGATGCGGTCGTAGATGATGGTGTCGGCGTCGGACTTCATGCGGCCAAAGGTATTGAGCATGCCGTCGATCTGGAAGTTACTGATCGAGTAGCCGCGGGAGGAGTAACTCGCCCGGTCCGAATCCAGGTGCTGCACCGTAACGCCGGTGGTCTGGCGCAAGGCATCGGTGAGGGTATTGAGATTGAAGTCATCCATCTGCTGGCGGCTGATCACCGAAATGGATTGCGGGGTTTCCTTGATGGACAGGTTCAGCTTGGTGGCGGTGCTCATCGAGCCGGTGGTGTAAGCCCCGGTGTGCTCGGTGGTGGTGCCCAGGCCTTCGGCGGTAATGCTGGTCGCACCCAGTTCATAGGCTCTGATCGGCGGGTGTTCGGGGTCGGTATCAGCCATCAGGTCCGGGCTGGCAACGGCGCCGAACAGGCCAAAGGTGAGGGTCATGGAACGGGTAAAAGGCGCGAACATCACAGCAGACTCCTTGTCGTCTTTGATGCCACCCCGGAAAGGGAAGGCATGGCTCAAAGACGAAAGGAGCGGGGCAACTTTAGGCTCAAACGAGAATGATTGTTATCTTTGTGTTACAAAGCCGGTGACTACTTGACCACCACTTCGGCGGCATCGACCTTCTTCGGCTTGATCAAGCTGAAATCGATAAGGCCTTTTTTCTGGCCTATATACGGGTCGCCAATCATCCGCGGGCGCGCCTTGAAGCTGTCATTGACCAGGCTTTTGCTGCGGTCCCATTCATCAAAGCTCAGCCCGGCCATGTCCGCCCAGGTGTGAATCAGTTGCGAGCTGCTGTAAGGGCGTTGCAGGTCGCTGGCGAAACTCCAGTCGTGGGTTTCGCGCCACTTCGGCGAGGCGTACGCCATGAACGGAATGGTGTACATCGGTGCCGTCGGCTTGCCTTCGTTGCGCCCCAGCGTGCCGTGGCCGGCCGAGTCGAATACGTCTTCGCCGTGGTCCGACAGGTACAGCAGGAAGCCGTTGGGGTCGGTCTTGGCGTAGTCCTTGATCAGGCTCGACACCACGAAGTCGTTGTAAAGCACCGCGTTGTCGTAGCTGTTGTAGGTCGGCAACTGTTGGTCGCTGATGCCTGGCGGTACGCCCTGACGATCGGTGAATTTGTCAAAGGTCGGCGGATAACGGTACTGGTAGCTCATGTGGGTGCCCAGCAGGTGCACCACGATGAACTTACGCTCGGTGGGGTCGGCCAGGGCCTTGGCGAACGGTGCAAGCACGTCGCCGTCGTACTGGCGGGCGTTCTGGTTGCGGTTGTTATTGAGGTACACCTGCTCGTCAGCCTGTTCGGAAAAGGTCGTGAGCATGGTGTTGCGCTTGGTCATCGTCTGCTGGTTGGTGATCCAGTAGGTTTTGTAGCCAGCCTGTTTCATCACGCTGACAATCGACGGTGTCTTGAGGTACAGGTCAGGGTTTTCTTCGTCGGCGAAGGTCAGCACCTGTTGCAGCGCTTCAATCGTGTAGGGGCGCGGCGTGATGACGTTATCGAAGACCGCCAGTTGGTCGCGCAGCTTGTCCAGTTCCGGCGTGGTATTGCGCGGGTAGCCGTAAAGGCTCATGCGCTGGCGGTTGGTGGACTCACCGATTACCAGTACCAGGGTCGACGGCTGGCCGGCCATGCTGTCCTTGAGGTTCTTCAAGGGCGGGATCTGGCTGGCACTCGTGAGCATGCCTTGCATGCTGTTCAGCTGCTCGGTGTAGCGGCGATAGGCGACGATCATCTGCCACGGCACGGCAGGCTCTACCCGCGACTCGAAGCCATCGATGGCCAGTTCCATGGTGGGGTTGGTTGCAATCTGTTTCACCAACGGATAACCGACCACCGCCAGGACAATCGCGGTGGCCGCGAGAATCGACTGACCGCGCGGCAGGTAAACCGGGCGCAGGCGGGTCCACAGGAAGATCGCCAGGGCAGTGTGGGCAATGAACGCCAGCACGATCCACCAGGCAAAGTATTGAGTGGCGTATTCGCCAGCTTCAGAGATGTTCGACTCGAACATGATGAAGATGACGCTTTGGGAAAATTCCTGCTGGTAAATGAAGAAATAACCCAGGCTGGCCATGGAGCAGGCCCACAGCACAACGCCGATCAAGGCGGCGAGCAGGCGCGTACGGCGCGGGAACAGCAGCATGGGCGCGAGCCAGAACGCACTCAGGAAGAAGGCTTGGCGAAATCCGCTGAAGCCGGAAGTGCCGGTCAGCTGGATCAGCAGTTGGGTAATACCCGAGAAATACCAGAAAAACAGAAACAACCAGCCAAGGCCGGCCCAATCAAAGCCTTTCGCAGACTTCGTGCTGCGTTTGAACATCGCCATCCAGCGCTCCAACCCGATAATTGCCAGTTGCCGCGCAGGAATACGCGCAGCAGAGGGCTACCGCATGTGGGTGGCCCTATTCGGCGGGAGTATCGGGAGGAGGATGTGAAAACTTCGTGAGTTATTCCTGAACGCTTCGTTCAGCCCACGTTCAGCAAAGTGCGGGCTGAGGCCCGGACGTTTGATTGATTTGCGCCTGAAGGTGTGAGCGCAAGCGCAGGACTTCCTGCTGCAGCTGATCGCGCTCGTCTTTCAACTGGCGCAGTTCGTCGCGACGGACGGTGACATAGAGGGTCTGTGGCGGGCGGATCGTCTGTGCTGTGCTCATTGCTTACCTCGCAAATAGCCGGTAGATCGCGGTGCCGGAACGCTTAATCGAGGTCCTCGGCAACAGTCGCAGCGATTCTGAATTCTTTTTCGAATCAATGGAACTTTTTTATTTTTGATGGTCGCTGTGACTTTTGCGGCCGTGATGCTGAAATGATGGCCTTTTTTTGTCATGAAACTACAAGGATCCGCTCTGGACTAACCCTCATTAGCCTCATTGCGCTATAAACTATGTCACACATTTATTTAGCAGTTAGGAGCATCAGCACATGCAACTGGGGATTATCGGACTAGGCCGCATGGGCGGTAACATTGCGCGGCGCCTGATGCTCAATGGGCATACCACCGTTGTATACGACCGTAACGAAGCATTCGTCAAAGGCTTGAGCGAGGAGGGCGCCACAGGCGTTGCCGACTTGAAGGCCTTGGTAGCAGGGCTGCAAAAGCCTCGCGCCATCTGGGTCATGCTGCCTGCAGGCGACCCGACCGAAAACACCATCAATGAACTCAGTGAGCTGCTTGAAGACGGTGACGTGATCATCGACGGCGGCAACACCAACTATAAAGACGACGTACGTCGCGCTAAAGCCCTGTCGGAAAAAGGCCTGCACTATGTCGACGTCGGCACCTCCGGCGGCGTCTGGGGCCTGGAGCGTGGCTACTGCATGATGATCGGTGGCGACGCCGAGACTGTACAGCGCCTCGACCCGATCTTCGCCAGCCTGGCCCCGGGCCTGGGTAATATCCCTCGCACCAAGGACCGTTCCGCCTCGGCTGACAGCCGTGCCGAGCATGGCTATATCCATGCGGGCCCAGCGGGCTCCGGGCACTTTGTGAAGATGATTCACAACGGCATCGAGTACGGAATGATGCAGGCCTTCGCCGAAGGCTTCGACATCCTCAAGACCAAAAACTCGGAAAACCTGCCGGAAGATCAGCGCTTTGATCTCAACGTCGCCGACATCGCCGAAGTCTGGCGCCGTGGCAGCGTGGTCTCGTCCTGGTTGCTGGACCTGACCGCCGACGCCCTGGCCACCGATCCAAAGCTGGACGGCTACTCAGGTTCCGTGGCCGACAGTGGCGAAGGCCGCTGGACCATCGAAGCGGCCATGGAGCAAGCGGTGCCGGTACCGGTGCTGTCCACCTCGTTGTTCGCTCGCTTCCGTTCCCGTCAGCAGAGCACCTACGGTGACAAAATGCTGTCTGCCATGCGCTTCGGCTTTGGCGGCCATGTGGAGACTTCCAAAAAATGACCGCCAACGGCAAGAAACCCAAGGCCGAACCTGCTCCGCCCACCACACTCTTTCTGTTTGGCGCCCATGGCGACCTGGTCAAGCGCCTGCTCATGCCGGCGCTGTACAACCTGAGTCGTGACGGGCTGCTGGGCGAAGGCCTGCGCATTGTGGGCGTTGATCACAACGCCATCAGTGATGCCGACTTCGCCAAGAAACTCGAGGACTTCATCCGCACCGAGGCCGCAAGCAAGGTCAAGGGCAATGCCGAAAACGCCCTCGACCCAGAGTTGTGGGCTCAGTTGGCCAAGGGCATCAGCTACGTCGAAGGCGATTTCCTCGACGACAGCACCTACGCCGACATCGGCAAGAAGATCGCTGACAGCGGCACCGGTAATGCGGTGTTCTACCTGGCGACTGCGCCGCGCTTCTTCAGTGAAGTGGTGCAGCGCCTGGGCAGCGCCGGCTTGCTTAATGAAACCGACGATGGCTTCCGTCGTGTCGTGATCGAAAAACCCTTCGGTTCCGACCTCGCCACCGCCGAAGCGCTGAACGCGTGCCTGCTCAAGGTAATGAGCGAGAAGCAGATCTACCGCATCGACCATTACCTGGGCAAGGAAACGGTGCAGAACATTCTGATCAGCCGTTTCTCCAACGTGCTGTTTGAAGCGTTCTGGAACAACCATTACATCGACCACGTGCAAATCACCGCGGCCGAGACCGTCGGCGTAGAAACCCGCGGAAATTTCTTCGAAAAAACCGGCACCCTGCGCGACATGGTGCCCAACCACCTGTTCCAGTTGCTCGCAATGGTAGCCATGGAGCCGCCGGCGGCGTTTGGTGCCGATGCGGTGCGTGGTGAAAAGGCCAAGGTCGTCGGCGCCATCCGGCCCTGGTCGTTGGAAGATGCGCGGGCCAACTCGGTACGCGGCCAGTACACCGCTGGCGAGATCGCCGGCAAGGCGCTTCCCGGCTACCGCGAAGAAGCCAACGTCGCGCCCGACAGCAGCACCGAGACGTTCGTTGCCCTCAAGGTGATGATCGACAACTGGCGCTGGGTCGGCGTGCCGTTCTACTTGCGCACCGGCAAGCGCATGAGCATTCGCGACACCGAAATCGTGATCTGCTTCAAGCACGCGCCGTATGCGCAGTTCCGCGATACCGAAGTGGATGAGCTCAAGCCCACCTACCTTAAAATCCAGATCCAGCCCAATGAAGGCATGTGGTTCGACCTGCTGGCCAAAAAGCCTGGGCCAACCCTGGAGATGGCCAATATCGAATTGGGTTTTGACTACAAGGACTTTTTCGAGATGCAGCCGTCGACGGGTTACGAAACCCTGATCTACGACTGCATGACCGGTGACCAGACCCTGTTCCAGCGCGCTGACAACATCGAAAACGGCTGGCGTGCGGTGCAGCCGTTCCTTGACGCCTGGAAAGAGGACGATGGCATCCAGGCTTATAAGGCCGGTGAAGATGGTCCGGCAGCGGCCGATGCCTTGCTGGCCCGCGATGGTCGTACCTGGCATAGCCTGGGATGAATGATGCCGCGATCCATCCCATCCGATTTGTCCTGAGCGATATGGACGGGACACTGTTGCGTCCCGACCACACGCCCAGTCAGCGCACCATTGATACAGTGCGCGCCATGCGCGACGCCGGCGTGTTCTTCAGCCTGGCCAGCGGGCGGCCGCCCAAGGCCATGATGCAGATGATCGAAACGTTCGGCATCGATGTGCCGGTGGCAGGCTTTAACGGCGGCACGTTGATCAACCCCGATGGCAGCGTGCTGCTGGCCCATCATCTGCCGGCGGAGGCGGCGCTGGTCACGTTGGCGCTGTTCTCCGGGCAGCCGGGCGTCGAAGTCTGGCTGTTTGCCGATGGCGAATGGCTGCGGCGTGATCCGCCCGGGCCGATGGTAGCGGTTGAAGCCGCTGGCCTGGGGTATGGGCCACTGGTCGTGGAGAGTTTTGAGCCGTACCTGGATCGGGTCGACAAGATTGTCGCGGCCAGTCGCAACGCTGAGTTGCTGATCGAGCTGGAAGCGCAGTTGCAGCCCAAGGTTCAGGGGCTGGCCCATGTGTCGCGTTCGCAACCGATTTACCTGGACGTAACCGCAATGCAGGCCAACAAGGGTGATGCCTTGAAAGCCCTGGCTGCGCACCTGGGTGTACCGCTTGAGCAGACGGCCGCCATTGGCGACGGCGGCAACGACCCGGCGATGTTTCACGTCGCCGGTTTGTCGATTGCCATGGGCCAGGCAGAAGAGGCCGTCAAACGTCAGGCCAGCGTCGTCACCGGCAGCAATGTCGAGGATGGTGCTGCACAAGCGTTAGAGCGGTTTATTCTGGCGGCGCGATAAGCGCCGTCACTGGCCAACGCGGATGGACTGAACTTCCGATCATTGTTTTTACACGAGGGCAATGATCGGAAGTTGCTGTGTTGTCTTACTTGGGCATTGCCCAGGACTGCAACTTATAACCATCTTTGTCGAGTTCGGCGCGAGCCTGTAACAACAAATCTTCCAACTGAGCCGGGTCGGTATAGGCGCTCGAGGACAGCTGTTTGCTGCCAATACGCGTGTTGGTGCGGTCGATGACGCTCAGGCTGAGTGCGCCATTGCCATCGTGCCAGGCCACGCACTGAAAGGGCTGAAAAGCACGGTCTGCGATCAAAAGAGCTTCGTTGATGCGGAGCGGGGCGTTCATGTGAGTCTTCTCTCTAATGCCCATTCAAGTGAGTGCCGTCGGTTGGGCGAGCCAGACGGCGAGTTACTTGTACTGATGCTCGACGGCGGGGTACGGGTCACATGCTAGAGCAAGAAATTTTAACTTTCCGTGATCAACGTCAGGTAAGCGGCTGTTTTGAAAGCCCAATGAACGTCTCTGTGCGCGGCGATTTTTTACTTGGAAACCTCCAGCAGTGGCTTTTTGCCAACACTTATAGCGAAATGGTACAAGGCGCGCGTCAATACCTTGCTAGTGTTAGCGCCAGGCCTCACAAACCTTTGTTTCTAAATAACTTTAAGAATATTGGCGCCAAGGAATAGTCATGGTTGTTACACCTGTCCAGCGTCGTCTGCTTGTGGTCGATCCGTGTGATGACTGCCACGGGCTGCTGCCCGGTTTGCGCACCGCCGGATGGGAAGTGGACAGCTGCGCCCTTGGAACCGTCGGCGATCGGTCTTGCGATGTTGGCCTGCTGCGCTTGCAGCCCTATCACCTTGAGCGCCCGGAAGCGGTCAAGGAGTTGATCAGCCGCAGCGGCACCGAGTGGATCGCGGTGCTTAGCCAGGACGTTTTGCGCCTGCAAAATGTCGGAGATTTCGTCTGCGAGTGGTTTTTCGACTTTCACACCTTGCCGTTTGACGTGGCGCGCGTGCAGGTCACGCTGGGGCGTGCGTTCGGCATGGCCCGCCTGCGTGGCAAGGGCCACACGCTGATAGATGAGCCCGGGCATGAATTGCTGGGTGACAGCCGGCCGATTCGTGAACTGCGCAAGCTTTTGGCCAAGCTGGCACCGACAGAATCGCCGGTGTTGATTCGCGGTGACAGCGGCACCGGTAAAGAGCTGGTGGCCAAGACCTTGCACCGCAAGTCCCAGCGCCACGCCAAGCCGTTTGTGGCCATCAACTGCGGTGCAATTCCCGAACACCTGATTCAGTCCGAACTGTTCGGCCATGAAAAAGGTGCGTTTACCGGCGCGCATCAGCGCAAGGTCGGACGCATCGAGGCGGCTCACGGTGGCACGCTGTTTCTGGATGAAATCGGTGATTTGCCGATGGAGCTGCAAGCCAACCTCTTGCGCTTTTTGCAAGAGAAGCAAATCGAACGTGTCGGCGGCAGCCAACCCATCCCCGTGGATGTAAGGGTATTGGCGGCAACCCACGTCGACCTGGAAACCGCGGTTGAGAAGGGCACCTTTCGTGAAGACCTGTATTACCGCCTGAATGTGCTGCAGGTGGTCACCGCGCCCTTGCGTGAGCGCCACGGCGATGTAGCGATGCTGGCCAACCACTTTTCACGCTTCTACAGTCAGGAAACCGGGCGCCGCCCGCGCAGCTTCAGCGAGGATGCACTGGTAGCCATGGGGCAACACCCTTGGCCGGGCAACGTGCGCGAGTTGGCCAATCGCGTGCGCCGCGGCCTGGTGCTGGCCGAAGGGCGACAGATCGAAGCGGCGGACCTGGGTTTGCTGGGCGAGCAGGCAATTGCGCCACCGATGGCTACACTGGAAGATTACAAGCACCGCGCCGAACGCCAGGCGCTGTGCGATGTGCTCAATCGGCACAGCGACAACCTGAGTGTCGCAGCCCGGGTGCTGGGGGTTTCCCGGCCGACGTTCTACCGATTGCTGCACAAACACCAGATCCGCTAGGGCGGGTAAAACGAAAGCCTCGCAACGACCCTTATCGTTGCGGGGCTTTTCCTTATGCGGCTTAAAAGTAGTACGGGAATTTCAAGCTGAACGTAAAGTCCGGCGCATCGTCCGTCATCCCGATCGACAGGTTCGGCACGATGGTCAGGTTTTCCGACGCGGCAATGGTCATGCCCACGTTGAAATAGCCGGCGTTGGCATCGCTGGACACCACCGACTGCCAGTCCTGGCCGTTTTGCTTGATCTTGCTTTTGCGCTGCACCAGGTCCGACACGGAAAACGACATGCTCATTTTCTCGTTGAGGGCGAAGGCGACCCCCAGGCCAAGTTGGAAGCTGTCGCCCAGGCTGATTTTGCCGGGGACTTTCTGGTTGACGTTAGGGCTGATATCGCCGAATGACTCTTCGAAGTTATGCGTATACGACAGCGAGCCGAACAGCACCGCCGGATCGAAGGTTTTCACCAGGGAGATGCCTGGCGTTACCGACCACACACCGTTGCCCGTCGGCAGGCTTTCCGGCACGGCAAGGTTATTGTTATTGGCTTGCTCGATCAGCTTGATGCCGTAGGGCTCCTGGCCGGTCGGGGCCTTGACGCGCACTGACACCACTGCATCCGGCAGGTTGGCGCTTTCATCCAGGAACTTGTAAGCAATACCGAAGTTGACATCGCCGATGGTCGGGTCTCGGGTCACCGACGCTTCAGACGTGGCGTTGGAGTCGCCGTTGGCACCGCCCGACTGATAAGTCGACTCGCGGTACACCACCGGCACGTTCAAGTCGAACTGCCAGCGATTGTCCAGGTTGTAGCGCCCGGTCAGGTCCAGGGTCCAACTGTCGGATTTGATTCGGTCCAGGTTAATGTTGCCGAGGAAGATGGAGTCCAGGGCCAAAAAGCCGTTGAGGGAAAGCTGGCGAGCATCGTAGCGGGCATAGGTAAGGCCGGTTTCGAAGCTGAACTTGCCGTTACCGAAAAAGCCGCTGGCTTCGTTGTACAGGTTGCTCACGCTTTGTGCCGGGGCCGAGTCGTCCTTGAGGCTTTGCCCGTAGGAACTGCCGCCGCCGGCGCCACCCGAGGCGGCCGCCGCACCTGTGCCAGGCGTATGACCGGCCACGGTGGTGCCGCCTTTCTGGAAGTCGGCGGGGGATTTGGCCAAGCGTTTGGGAGCGGGAGTTGCGGGTTGGTCTTCTACCTGTCGTACGCGTTGTTCCAGTACGGCCAGTGCTTTTTGCTGCACTTCATAGCGTTGTTTGAGTTCCAGCAGTTCCTGCTTCAAGGTCTCAATGTCGGCATCCGGCGCGGCGTATAGCATTGATGCAGGCAAGAGCGTACTCAAGCAAACCACGGCACGTAACGATAACGATCGATGCATGAAATAAGCCGTCCCTTTCTAATGCGTAAGTGTCGTGGCTCAGCGTAGTTCAATATCCGGAGGGGCGTAGGCCTTTGAGTTGATCAAGATTAAGGTTTTGCGTGAGGTTGTTCAGACCGTTGTTGCCCAGCACCACATTGAGTTGGGTCATGTTGTTCACAAAGTTGCTGTTGCCTTGAATGACCGTGCCTTGCAGGACGTTGCCGCCGCCAATTTGCTGCACCGCATTGCCCTGGTTGTTACTGGCCTGAAGCGCCATTTGCAGCCCGCCGTTATTGGCCGTGACCGTCACCTGGCCGGCAGCGGTGCCGCCGGTGATCGGCTGGCCAGCCATCAGCGCTTGTCCTGATTGCACGTAGTTGGCAGGCGCCAGGCCGTTTTGGGTGACGTTGATGTCCACGCCGTTGCTGGCGGTGTTGCCGTCGCCCGCTGCGCGCACGCTTTGCGTCACGCCCTGGCCGGTGCCCAGGCCTGCGCCGCCGATGACCGTGCCAGTGCCTTGTGGTTGCTGGGTGACGCCGGTGCCATCATTGCCGGTCACCTGCACGTAAAACTGAGGAGTCACGGTGGCTGAGCTGACCTGCATATTGGCCGTGCCGGTAACGGTTGCACCGGCGGCATTGGTCCAGGTGCTGCTCATGACGATCCCGAAGCTGATAATCCGCCCCGGCATGACATAACGCCCACGCAGCTCGGCCATTTCCGAGTCCTTGAGTTCGATCGGCTTGAACGCCGAGGAAGCATAGGCAGGTACTGAGGCTGCCAGGCACATGACCGTCAGCCAGCTTCGAGTGTTCATCGTGTGCTCCTGGAGCATCCTGCTCCTTATTGCGCTTCTAGAAGAAGTCGCTCTGGATAAAACCGAAGTCCATCAATTCACTGTCGCGTACGGGGCTGAATTCGTTCAGTTGGCTCTTGGCGGTCAGTGGGTTGGGCGGCGTGAGCAGGGCGTTGGCCTTGTCGTAGCCCTCGCCGATAACCGCGAACACAATGCCGTTCCAGCCTTTGACGAAATCGTCTTTGGCATAGCGCTTGTTACCCAGCACGGGGTCGCCGATGTACACCCAGTCGTTGTCGGCCCGTTGCAACACCACGAAATGCTTGTAGCCACGAATATCCAGCAACACCACCACCGGCACTTTCACGGTGATCAGTACTTGCGGGGTGATCCGGTAGCCCTTGGCGCGCATGTGGATGCTTTCCAGGTAGCGCTTCATGTCCAGCATCGAAAAGCCCTGGGTGCGCACGAGGTTCTGGTCGGCGTTGACCAGCATGCCCTTGATGACGTGGTCTTCGTCCACGTCCATCCAATAGGCTTGGCGCAGGATGGTCGCCAGTGCGGCCGCGCCGCAGCTGAAGTCGGTTTTCTGTTCCACCAGGTTGGCGAACTTGCGCTCGCGGATGCTCTCGACCTTCTTGTAGACCACCGCGCCGTTAGGCATGACCACGGCCATTTGCGCCGCCCAGGTCGGGCCGGTGAGTGCCAGCAGCAGAAGGAGGGCTCCAAAGCGCATGATCGTAGGACCTGTTGGACACTGGAAATAAAAAGGGCCTTGTTGCCAAGGCCCTGTCTGCATCAGAAGCGAGTGATTGCGACGTTGTTCTGACCTTGGTTGTTGCTGCCCGACAGAACGTTGGAGTTCGACACGCCGGAGCTGAAGTTCATCGAGTTGTTCACGCTGGCGTTGTTGACCACCGGTTTGCTGCTCCAGCCGTGGCCGCTGCTCAGGTTCTGGGTCAGGTTACCCGACACGTCCTGCACGCCGGCGACGGTTGCGGCGCCGCTGTCGCCATTACCCGAGGCGATTGCAACACTGCTGCTGCCCTGGTTGGAGGTGCCCGATGCGGCGTTCAGTTGAATCACGCCCGAAGCGTGGTTACCGCTGTCGTTGAGGGACGCGTTGTTTTTGGTGCCGCTGTTGACCACCAGGTTGCCGGTGTTCGACTGTGCGGTGCCGGTGCTGGCGAATACGAAGTCGGCGTCGCCGGATACGATGGCGACATCGTTTTTGCCTTGGTTGTTGTCGCCGCTCAGCACGTTGCCGTTGGCCACGCCGCTGATGTTGTTGTAGGAGTCATTTGCCGACGCGTTGTTCTTGGTTTTGTCATTGAGCACCACGTTGCCGTGGTTGCTTTGACCGTCTTGGGTGGTCGCCGCTGCGGTCGTTGGCGCAGACTGTGGATGATGGTTGGGTTGACCCGCTTGAGCAGCAACAGCCATGAGCGCAGCGAGAGCGAAAGCCAGTGGTTTGAGGGCCATTGTAGTTTTCATGGTGTATCTCCTTGCTTCTATTAGTTGGTTAAGTGTTGGTACGTTCCAGCTACCGACTCAGCTCCATCAGTTGAGTCGTAAATTCAGGGTGTTAGCCACTCGGTTCCCCACCCCGGCGCTCTGGTTGACCTGAACCACTCCACGGCTGCCGGTGAAGGCCTGGTCGCTGGTCACGACCTGGCGGCTGCCAGTGGTAGAGGTCAATCCTGAGTCGGTTGCAAGCGCAACGTTCTGTTGCGACATGACGCTGTCGTCGATGCTCTGCGGGCCAGCGCTGACGCTGATCCGCACGGCATTGATCATCTGGTTCTGGGCCCCGGCCGACTGATTGACGCTCAGTGCACCGTTGCCATTGCTGAAAGCGTTGCCCTGGATCGTCGTCCTGGCGTTCAGCGCGCGGTCGGCCGCAGCGCCGCTGATTTTTTGCGTGACGGTCACCGTTGCCTGGGCGTTGTGGCCCACAGCGATCGCGACGTTGTTGCTCAACTGTTGCTGATCGCCCGCAGCCTGGTTGATCGAGACCACGCCGTTGTACTGCGTGCCCGAGTTATCGATGCTGGCGTTGTTGTTGCTGTCGGCCATCGCCGCTGTGCAACCGAGCGCCGCCAGTAGCATCCAGGTGCGATTCATTTCATCGCCCCCCCGACCATGCCGCTGATGTTGTTCAGCGGGGCGAGGCCGCTGGATATCGCACCGTTGACCGTGCCCGAAATGCCGCCGCCACTGTGGCCGGCCGCGCTGCTGGCGCCCAGGCCTGGACCGCTGCCGAGCGTGTTCAAACCAGTGATGTCGCCGTTGGGCATGATGCTGCGAGTAATGCTTGAGCCGCTGCTGATGCGCCCAATGTCGTTGTCGCTGAGTTCATTGGTGGAGGCGCGCAGCACTTGCGCTGACGGGTTGGCATTGACGGTGTTGGGGTAGGGGTCGACGCCGCGTGAGCGGCCGATGACATACGGTTGAACCTGGCGCTCAATCACGATCACGCCATCACCTGCCGCGAGCACTGGAAGGCTTGCGCCGGCACTCAATACGCAGCTGATCAGCAGGAGGCTCAGTGAGCCTGAAGTGTGTGTGTCCACGGCAGTGTTCCTTATTCTTAGCGCTGACCCTAAACAGCGCTGTAAGGGAGAGAGCAGAACGCGTGCCGCTTTTTATTTGTTTTTGAAATTCAGAGGGTTGGGATCAAAGCAAGGCGAAGTGATGGCCGTGCTGTATCAGCGTTGAGACAGTGCCCCCGTGGCCGCGCATAGGCGGCCCCGCCTCAAGGCTGTCTCATGGCTGAAACAGTCGGTGTGACAGAACGATGAATCCGCTCAGCACGGGCGGTTCAGGGCACACATGTGTTTCAAAAATGGACACTCAGGGCGCAAGCGGTCCCGTTGATGCAAAGGGCATCAGCCTTTGGGGGCTTTACGTGGAATCGAATTGAGCACGGGGTTGCCGTCCTGGTTCTGGGTCAGGTAGACCGGCAAAACCTTGGGCAGGGAGGGGACGAGGTTGTTGACCTCGTTGATGTTGTAGATGCCGCCGATACGAATGGTCCCGGTGGTGGTGTCTGCCAGCATCACGGGTTTATTCAGGTAGCGGTTGATCAGTGGCAATGCATCGGCCAGCGCCAGGTTGTCGAGCACCAGTTTGCCCTGGCGCCAGGCAAGCGCGGCGTCATTGGGGCTGATCGCAGCGATTTGCGGCGTGGCATCGCCTGTGTGGTAGCTCGCCTGCATGCCCGGAGTCAGCGGCACGCTGCCATGCACGGCGTCGCTGGAAATCTGTACCGAGCCCTCAAGCAGCATTACCCGCACCTGGTCCTCGTATTTCCAGACGTTGAATTGCGTGCCCGTGACGCGCACCTGGCCGTCGCCAGCCCGCACGATGAAGGGGTGATGGCTGTCGTGAGCGACCTTGAAAAACGCCTCACCCTTTTTCAAGGTCGCCCGGCGCTCGTCCTTGTAATGGCTGTAGACCAACTCGGTGCCCAGGTTCAGCTCCACCTGGCTGCCATCGCCGAGGGTGATCTTGCGCAGGCCCTGGGTGGCTTCGAAGTGTTCATACGAGCTGGGCAACCAGCCCGCTTCCCAGCCCGTGAGGGCGGCAAGCGGCAAGGCCGCCAGGCACACGGCTGCCGCAACGGCGTAGGCGCGCAGCCGCCTGCGCGGCTTGAACGCGAGCACCGCCGGCGCCGGCTCGCTGCGTGGCAGGTGATCGGCCACGTCCCAGATTTCCAGCATGGCCGCGTATTCGAAGGCGTGCAGGGGATGGGCGTCGTGCCAATCTGCGAAAGCCTGACGTTCGCCCGCCGTGCAGTCATCGGCATGCAGGCGCATGCACCAATGCGCGGCGGCGTCGGTGATGGCGTCATATTCGGCTTCTGAAAGGGACTTTTCGCTCATTAACTCATCCTGATTTCGCACATTCTAACCTCCCGAGGCGGATGGCGAGAACAGCCATCATGGCGATTGCACATCAATTGGAACTTATTCTCGTTTGAAAACATCAGAAAAACAGAGGACATGAGTCCGTCATTCCCCCAATGGAGTACGAAAATGCTGAAGAAAACCTTAGTCGCCCTGTGTGCAACCACCGCGCTGCTCAGCGCTGGCGCAGCCCTGGCGGATAAACCGGGTGCGGGCTGGATCACCATCGAGAAGGCCATTGAAACCGCCAAGGCCAAGGCCGGGTATGTCGAAGTCTACAGCGCCGAAGCCGATGACAAAGGCTACTGGGAAGTCAAAGGGCGCAAGTCCGATGGCGTCGTCTATGAAGCGCGTATCGATGGCGCTTCGGGCAATATCCTGCGTGACCAGAAAGACTGACGTGCCGCCGGGAGCCTGCTCAGGCTCCCGCATCCAGCGCGCGGCCCAGTTGGCAGATCAAGTAAGTCACCGAGTCGGCATTCGCCAGAATGGTGTCGATGCGTTTGTCCGGGTCGCTCATGAAGATCGCCCGGGCGTCGTTGAGCGTCCGCGCACCGGTGGTGTTCAACACTTTATTCTTCAAGGCTCGGGTCCAGGGACGGTCACCAAAATCCTCCCATTGCTCGCTGAACACATCCCAGGTCTTGAACAGCATCGTCGCCGGCGTCAAGGTTGACAGCGCCGTGTCGCGCAGGTGAGCAAGGTCCATCAACATCAACGGCGCGCCGCTGACGTGTACATTGATCAGGTCTGTAAACGGTCGCATGGTGTCCAGGTAGGCCAGGTCTTCGGTCGCGGAAATCAAGTGCGTTATCTCGTGAATCAACGTCGTCGCGCGTGCGTGCGCCGAAATGTCGAACGGGACGATCAAGCGGTTCTGATAGATGTCCATGCGTGGGTCGAAGAACCGGTCCAGCAGGTAGATCTTCTTTTCGGCGTCGTTGGGCAAGACGAAGGCGAAGGTGTCGTGTGGGCTGTACCGGTGGATACCGCTGACAAAACGCATCGAGTCGGGGGCGGTCAGGGTGGGGTTGACCAGTTCATCGAGTACTTCGTCGACTCGCCGTTCAACCCTGTGCATTTGTTCAGCGGTCACGGTGATGACGCCGAACAACTCACTTAAAAAACGTCCGACCCGACTGTTCGGGGCTCTCAGCACGGCAAAATTGACGATGTTGCGCTTGCAGGTGACCGCATAGTAGGTCGCAACGTTGAGCGCTTCGTCGATACAGTGCGCCTTCCAGCTGGACAGCGCGGCGATTTCCCGCAAACCCACGGCCTCGATATTGATGGCTTCCCGCTCGGCTGCACGGGTGGAAAGCTTGCCTGCGTAGCGGCTCAGGGTTTTTCCAAAGCGCGGGTGATGCCGGTCAAGGTCCAGCACCCACTCGCCCAGGGCGTTGCGCTGCAAATAAGGGCCTTGCTGTGCACCGTTGCTGATGCGCCAGTGCTCACCGGCTTTTTTCACGGGGTAGACTTTGCCCGCCAGCGGCACCAGGCTGAGGGCGCCGATGTCATCGTGGTACACGTGGCTGTAGGCGCTTTTTGTCAGGTCGGCCAGGGCAGTGTCGTGGTGTTCAAAGGTTTGCAGGTGCGTACGCAGCGGCGCCGTCAGGTCCTGCTCGGCCAGGCTGGTCGCGGTGGGGGCAGGGGCCTTGAGCCATTGCTCCAGCGGCGGCTGCTCCGCGGGGGTTGGCGCATCGGGCAAAACCCTCTCCAGGCTTTTGCGCAAGGTGGCCATTTCGGCCACGCCTAGCGCGAAAGTTTTCAAGGCGTGCGCCCAGCGGTGTTGCTGCAAGTCTTCGGCAGACAGTTTGAACAGTTTGTAGCTGCGCCACACCACCAGCGGGTACGTGAGTTTGCCCGCCATCAACTGCAGAGTATTGGGGATTTTGCTGGTCAGCAGGCGGGTGATCGCCTCCCACTGTGTTTTGCCCGCAAGCGTGAACTGGCAGCTCAGCATCCGGTTCAGCATCTCGCTGTTGTCGGCAAACAGACGGTTGAGCAGGTTACCGCTGATGGGTGATGAGCCCAGACGAATCTCCGCGTTCTGCTGACGCCCTTGCGGCTGCAGCAGATGGCGGTAAGTCGCCTGATGGGCCGTTTCCAGCTGGCCCACGATCCACTCCTGCAAGGCCCCGGGCGTACTGAATTCATCGAGCAGGGCGGCTTCATTCGCGTATTCCCTCAACACATGTTGGGGGCTGTAGGGCGCGTACAAAACCACTGGGGCGGAGGCGTCGGCGTGCGGGCCGATCAGGTAGCAACCCAAGGCCTTGACCAGAGCTGCACCCTCGGTGGCTATCAGTTCCAGCGGGCGAATGGTTGCCGTCACGCCGCGCACGGCGGCGCGAGCCACGGCGTCGGGCATATCCAACACCTGCCGGATAAAACTCCAGGCCGAGCCGGACAGCCGCCCATCCAGTTTTTGTTCGTGGGCGTGTTGCAGCAGTTGCCAGGGCAACTGCCGACAGAACAGGTGACGGCGCTGGCGTGTGTCTTCGGTTTGACCGCCCAAGTGAGTGGTCAGCAATGGTTGGTAGAGGCTTTTCAAGTCCAGCTGTCGAACCAGTAGCACCACGGCATTACCGTCCAGCGTGGGCGGCAGCGGCGTGGCAGTACGTGAGGTCGGGCGGATCTGCTCGGCGCGCAACGCGGGCAGGTGCCGCAGGGCGAAGTCCGTCAGCGTTTGAATGGTGCCTTCGCGTTCGATACGCGCAGGAATCAGTATGTTGTCCGGGTTGACCACCTGCCCGGGAAAGCGCGCATTGAGCAGGGTTGAAAGCCTGCTCATGACCTGTTCGCGCAGGGGCGTGATGCTGTGCAGATAGTCACGCTCGTCCGGCGCACTGAGGCGATATTGTTCAAGCAGCTCGGCATGCAGGATCTGCTCTGACGGCTGCGCCATGCCCAGCCATACCGGCAGCGCCTGCTGGTTGACCAGGGCGCGGGTAAGCGTGACAGCCCTTTGCAGGTTGGACGGCGGCGCCCGCCGGATCAGAGCGTCCATGCAGTCCTGAAAGCGTTGTACGCTCACTGGCATCGACAGCAGGTGATCAACCTCGCCCGACAGGAACTGGTTGTAGGACTGTTGACGGTTGTTGAGCAAATGATCGTCGATGCGTTGCATCGGGCCCAATTGAAGGCGTTGATGAGGCACACGCCTCGACGCCGGCAGGTTCTCGACAAGGGGCAGGCGCGCCTGCTCATCCTGCAAGCGTTGCCCCAATTCATCGCGCAAGGCCTGGATCGAATCAAACGCCTCATAGCCGCGACTCACCGTCCATAGCAGCGCCGCACCGGAATGAAGAACGTCCAGGCCGCCGCGTTCCGACAGCACAAAACAATTGGCCAGGGGCTGCAGCGCGGTCTGCGTACCGACCTTCAGGGTCAGGCCATAGGCATCCGGTATAAAGCCGTTCAGGCCGTGGCGGGTCAGCCTGTCCATGCTGTCGGCATTGAGCACGCTGCCCAGCAGCCCGAGATGAGCCGGCGGCAAGGTCTTGGACAAGCGCCTCAGCTCAGCTTCGCCACTGAGGCCCTGAAACATCGCCTGGCCAAGATGCACAGGGTGAGTGTCCACCAGCAGGTGCGGCAGCGCGCGCAAGCCTTGCGTAAACGAGCTCAAGACCCGCTCGATGACCGCGTTGAACGTGGCCACGGTCAAACTCGGCACCTGGTAGGCGACGCCTTTGCGCCGCTGGTAAAACCCGCTCCGGCTGGAGCCGGTCAAGGCGTTGGCCTGCCGGGCGAGCCGCGCGATGAAGTGTTCAACCATGTTCAACGAGGTCTGCGGTGGGCGCTCTTCGCGCTCCAGTGCTGTGGTGGCGTAGGTGTTGATCTCAATAGCGTCGGCACTCAGCGCCAGATGCCTGCTGGCCAACTCTGCCTCCAGGGCGTGGGCTGCCAGCGCGCGAAGGGGCCTGTGTTTGCTGCGTTCGAGCACCAGCGCCGCATTGACCGCATGCAGCCGCTGCAAGTGCGCCTTGGCCTTTTCCGCGATGACCGTGCCGGGCTGGCCACCGCCCGTGGTGATGGGGTGGACGCTCCAGCGCCCTTCGGTTTCCTGCTCCATCAAACGGCTGTCGAGCAGGGTGCGCACGTCCAGCGCACTGTCGAGCAGAGCGGCCAGGTCGATACTGCCCGCGCCGCGCCGATACACGCCCAACGCATGTTCCAGGTTGTTGAACTGTTTGGCCGCGATGTCTTCGATCATCTCCTCGAAGACATTGCCGACCACAGGATGGCCCGTGACGTGCAACGGGTCCGTGCCGACAAACAGACTGCGCTCATCCAGCGAGACGAAGTTATGCAGCTCATCTTCATGCCCGGCGGTCCTGAGCATGACCCGCAGCGTGTCGTTAAGGGCATTCATGTCCTTGAGTACCTGCAGACCGCGCGACTGAGTGTAGAGATAGGCGTGGGTGTAGCTGATCAGCAAGGTGCTGGCCAGCTCCACCGTCTGATGATAGGGCGCGTGAACGCGCACTTTTTCCACGCTCAGGCTACTGGCGTAGGCGGTGCGGGCAGCCTGGTCCGAAAGAAACAGGGCGCGCAGCGCCTGGCTTTCTTCAGTGCTCAGGATCGTATTCTGGTGTTTGAACAACAGGTCGGTGCGAAACTTGTCACTCATCACCCGGGCAAAAAACCGCAGGCGTGATTGCCCGCCGTCGAAGTCTTCGTTCCAGTAGGTCTGGAGCAGGCTGTGCAACAGGCTCGAAAGGAGGCTGCTGGTTTGTTCGACGAGGCTGTCCCAGCGTTGCTGGTCTTCGGCCAGTTGCGCCTCGGTAAACGCGCGGGTGTCATGGCCGATGTTGAAGAAGGTGTGGGTCTGCCCAGAAGGCCAGGCTTGCTTGACGTAAAACTGCAGCAGCGCATCGCGCAGTGGCATCGAGGCGACCCAGCGACGGTCTGCTGCCGTCGAGGCCTGGCTGAAAAAATTAACCCGCGTATCGCTCTGGTTGAGGCCGGGAAAACAGGTCCGGGCCATGATGGTGAGCAATGTGTCGAGCATCCAGTACAGGCTGGGGAGCTTGCGCAACTGCTCGAGCATCGCGGCCACATTTTTTTGTTGGCCTGCCAGGATGGCCTGCTCCTGGTCTTCCATGACCGCGCCCGGAATGACGGCGGTGCTCACCGCCAGGTGCAGATTGACCGGCAGTGCATCACGCTCGCCGATGGCCACAAACTGCAGCCACTCTTCGCGCTTGGCCGGATGTGCCAGGCGCTCCTGCACGTCAATGAGCAGGTCGGCGCGGCTGTCGAACAGCTCCAGGCCGCCATAGGGGCTGTAGAGCACGGCCTTACTGGCATCGGGTGTGGGGCTCATCATAAACGTCCCGGCCAGCACGATGGCGGGCTTGCCCTCAGCGGTGGCCAGCAGCCTTTCCACCTTCATCGGGTAGCCGTGCAGCGCCTCATTCTGGCGCGCTGCATCAGTGGCGTAGTAGAGCGTGTGCAGCCAATCCAGGTCCTTGACCGAAAACCCCAGCGCGCGCTCTCGCGCAGTCGGGGCTTTGCGTTTGACGGTCCGTAGGAACTCATCGAAAAAGTACGGCGGTGTCACGTGCGTCATGGGGTGCTCTCCTTCCACGCGGCGGTCATCAAGCGCCAAAGTAGGAGGTCGCACAGCACGCTTGGCGGTAGATAACGCAAGCGCCCGTTGACAGCAGGCACAGGAGGCGTTGTTTAATCGGCGGTCTGGATTCTTGTTGTCTCTTCCAATTATAAAATCGGAGCTACAGATGTCTGCCCAGTCCCCGCTCGTTGACAGTCCTGCAGCATTCATCGGTTTCAATGACCTGGTGGGATTGCTGCAGGCGATATTCGTCAAGCACGGCACCTCGCCGCAGGTCGCCTCCATCCTGGCACGCAATTGCGCCAGCGCCGAGCGCGACGGTGCGCACAGCCACGGCATTTTCCGCATTCCCGGTTACCTCAGCACGCTGGCCAGCGGGTGGGTCGACGGCAAGGCCACGCCCGTGGTCACGGATGTGGCGTCCGGCTTCGTGCGCGTGGATGCCGGCAACGGGTTCGCCCAGCCGGCCCTTGAAGCGGCGCGCGCGCTGTTGGTAGACAAAGCTCGCAGCGCCGGCATCGCACTGCTGGCGATTCACAACTCACATCACTTTGCTGCGCTGTGGCCGGACGTCGAGCCCTTTGCCGAAGAAGGGCTGGTGGCGTTGAGCGTGGTCAACAGCATGACCTGCGTGGTGCCCCACGGCGCCGACCGGCCGCTGTTCGGCACCAACCCCATCGCCTTCGCCGCACCGCGCGCCGACGGCTCGCCCATCGTCTTCGACCTGGCCACCAGCGCCATCGCCCACGGCGACGTGCAGATTGCCGCGCGCAAGGGCGAGCGCTTGCCGCCGGGCATGGGCGTCGACAGCCTCGGCCAGCCGACCCAGGACCCCAAAGCCGTGCTCGAAGGCGGTGCGCTGTTGCCCTTTGGCGGGCACAAGGGCTCGGCCTTGTCGATGATGGTCGAGTTGCTGGCGGCGGCGTTGACGGGAGGCAATTTCTCGTTTGAATTCAACTGGGCCGATCATCCGGGCGCGCGTACACCCTGGACTGGGCAATTGCTGATCGTCATCGACCCGAGCAAGACGGCCGGGCAAAACTTCGCCGAACGCAGCCAGGAACTGGTGCGGCAGATGCATGCGGCGGGGTTGCGGCGGTTACCGGGGGATCGACGTCACCGCGCACGGGCGAAATCGCAGCAACAAGGTATTGAGCTGGAAGCGCAAGAGCTGGCGCGCTTGCAGGCCTTGCTGGAGACGTAAAAAAGGGGCTGCGCCAACGGCGCAGCCCCCCATGCATCAGGTACGGTGTATCAGTTACGGCGACCCAGCAACAACCCCACCACCAGGCCGAAACCTGCGGAGATGGCCACGGTCTGCCATGGATGGCCACCGATGTAGGTTTCGGTCGCATCCACCACCGGCTTGCTGCGCTCGCGCACGTTGGAGACCGACTCCAGCGCTTGCTTGAGTTTGATGGCGACCTGTTCGCGCAGGGTTTCGCCTTCTTCGCCTACCAGGGAAGCGCTGCTCTTGAGCAGTTTGTCCGACTCTTCGATCAACGCCGTCAGTTCACTGAAAGCTTGATCCTTGATTTGATCTTCGACAGCTTGGGCGGCAGATTTGCGGGCCATTGTGTGACTCCTTGCAGGTGAATGTGACAGTGAACAATGGAGTGTCGGGCGGCAGCAAAAGTTGCAGTTTTTTTGCCGGGGCCTGTTTTTGGGCAAAATCCGAATCAGGAAATTTCGACCTACAGTGTAAGATGTCGCCTATTTATGCAGCAGGTAAATCCACATGAGCTTCAATCTCGCCAATAAAACCCTCGCCGAACGCGCCGAGCTGGAAGATGAAAAGTCACGCCTCTACGACCTGTGGCAGACCAACCTGGGCAAGGCCAAGGGCGAAGCGGCGCGTTTGTTCGGCGAGCGCGCCAAGCGCAAGGGCAAGTGGGCTGAATGGGTGCGGGCAGAACTCGACGGCATGTCGCCGCCGGAGTTTTCCAACATGGTGCGCAGCGAAGTCAACAAGCTGATGGCCGCGGCGAAATAAAGCACGCCACAATCGCCTCGCGGACCTTGAGCAACAGCGGATCAAGCTGCGCCTGGGTGCGCCAGCCCAGTTCTACCGGGTAAAACGGCAGCGCCAACGGGCAGGGCAGTACCCGCAAGCCGGTCATGTGCGCAATGGCCTGGGCCGCATGCCCGGGTATCGTCGCCACCGCCGTGCTGCCCTTGAGCAGAAACGGCAGCGCGGCAAAGTGGCTGGTGGACGCGCACACCTGGCGGCTCAACCCTTGCGCCGCCAACCCTTCATCGGTGATCCCGATAAACCCGCCCGACGACACCAGCACATGTTCGCGCGCGACGAACTCATCCAGGCTGATAGCGTGCTGGCTGGGCGCCAGGCTGTCCGGGTCGACCAGGCAGCGGTAATCCCCTTCGCCCACGACTTGTCGACTCAGCCTGCGCTCGGCAAACCCGCCTGCGGTGACGGCCAGGTCCAGGCTGCGGTCGAGCAGGGCCGCGGCGACGATCTGGCTGTGGGTCTGGCGGAAGATCACCCGCAGCTTGGGCGCACAGCCGGCGATGGCCTCCATCAGCCGGCGGGCGTAGGCAATCTCAAAGTCATCGGATAACCCCAGGACCACTGAACGCCCGTGATAGTCATGGTTGTCCGGGTGGACCATGGCCAGGCTTTGTCGGCAGCGGTCCAGCGCTTCGCTGATCACCGGTTTGAGCTGATTGGCGCGCAACGTTGGCGCCAGGCCACGGCCGGTGCGCACAAACAATTGGTCGCCATACACGTCGCGCAAACGCCGCAGGCCTGCGCTGATCGCCGACTGGGTGACGCCCAGGCTCAAGGCGGCGCGGCTGGCACTGGACTCGTCGTGCAGGGCTTCGAAGGTTTTCAGCAGGTTCAAGTCAACCTGGGCGATATTCATTTGGCTCATATCATTCAGCACTGAAGTGGGCTTTATTCATGATCGCGGCTGGCCGGAGAATGGGCAACCCCCCTTATCTGGAGTGATCGTGATGCCCGTTTCTACCGTGGCTGCCTTGCAAATCGGTGCCTTGCCGGAAGGCAAAGCGCAAACCCTGGCGCAAATCCTGAGCTATGAACACGAGATTAAGCGCAGCGGTGCGCAATTGGTGGTGATGCCTGAAGCCTTGCTGGGCGGCTATCCCAAGGGCGAGAGCTTCGGCACGCAGCTGGGTTATCGCCTGCCGGAGGGGCGCGAAGCCTTTGCACGCTATTTTGCCAATGCGATCGACGTGCCGGGCGTCGAGACGCAAGCGCTGGCCGGGTTGTCTGCCCGCACCGGTGCCAGCCTGGTACTCGGCGTGATCGAGCGTAGTGGCAGCACGTTGTATTGCACGGTGCTGTATTTCGAGCCCAACGGCGGGCTGGTTGCCAAACACCGCAAGCTGATGCCCACCGGGACCGAGCGGTTGATCTGGGGCACGGGCGATGGTTCGACCTTGCCGGTGATCGACACTGCCGTAGGCCGCATCGGTGGTGCGGTGTGCTGGGAAAACATGATGCCGCTGCTGCGCACCGCGATGTATGCCAAGGGCGTGGAGGTATGGTGCGCGCCGACCGTGGATGAGCGCGAAATGTGGCAGGTGAGCATGCGCCACGTTGCCCATGAAGGGCGTTGCTTTGTGGTCAGCGCTTGCCAGGTGCAGGCCTCGCCTGCGGCGCTTGGCGTGCAGGTGGCCAATTGGCCGTCAGACCGTGCGTTGATCGCGGGCGGCAGTGTGATTATCGGGCCGATGGGCGATGTTCTGGCCGGGCCGTTGGTGGGAGAGGCCGGGTTATTGACCGCGCAGATCAATACCGATGACCTCGTCCGGGCACGTTATGACTATGACGTGGTGGGGCATTACGCGCGGCCGGATGTGTTTGAGCTGGTCGTGGATGAGCGCGCCAAACCGGGCGTGCGCACCCTCACCGAGTGAAGCCGGCCAAGGCGCAGGTGCCGGCAAGCCCGGCGCCTACCGCGTGGCAGGTAGCGTGTTGAGCCACTCTTCGCGGGTCATTTCCCAAATATCCCGCGCGAAGGTGCCCTCGACAAACCGACCTTCCTGCGACCTGATCAAGCGCATGCCGGTGCGCTCGGATATCCGCCGCGAGCCTATATTGGGCGCGGCCTTGGGCACACGCAGCACGGGGCGCTTGAGTACCTCGAACCAATACTCGGTCACCGCCGCGCTGGCTTCGGTCATCAAGCCCTGACCTTGCCATTGCGGGCCCAGCCAGAAGCCGCGGTTATCGTCCTCTTCGTCCATCAGGCTGATATTGCCGATCAACTGCTCCGGCGCACTTTTGAGGCGGATTGACCAATGCCACTGTTCGCCCCGTGCCATCGCCGGCAAGGCGACCTGTTCCAGGTAGCAGCGCGCGCCATCGGCCGGGTAGGGCCAAGGCACGTCGGCGTTGAGGTAGCGCACCACGTCCCAATGCGCGAACTGCTGCTGGATAGCCTCGGCATCCGCGAGCATCAGCGGGCGCAGGATCAGTCGTTGGGTAAACAGTACCGGTTGGCGGGTCATCACCAGGTCGCCGTGTTCGGCAGGTCCAGCGTGCCGCGCTCGACAAAACGCAGGGTGCCAAACAGGCCACCCGCCAGTTTGCCGCGCAGCACATAAGGCAGGTTGTTCAAGCTCTGGGTCTGGCTCAGGCCCAGGGTCTGGCGCAACACGGAAAACGCCGAAACACTCACCGGCACCATCAGCACGGTTTCAGAAAACCGTGGGATCGAGCCCGACTGGTCACTGACCCCCGACGCCAACGGCCGGCCATTGACGTCCAGGTCCAGGGCTACGCCGCTGTAGTCGATCGCCGTGTCATTGGGGTTTTGCACGCGCAGTTTCACGGCGAATCGTACTTCCAGGTCCTGGCTTTGCAGCGGCTCGATACCGACCACGCTGATGTTGACCGGGTCGCGATTGGGGAACAGCGCGCAGGCGCTCAAGGTCAGCAGCAGTAACGATAGAACCATGAGCTTGCGCATAAAAAGGTGCTCCTATTTCGTGACGTCCGGGTCCTGCATGACCTTGAGGGTAGAGGACTCCGGATCAAATTCATCTTCTTCCAGCTCTATGAACTCTTCGGGCAGGAAAATGTTCAGCAGAATTGCACAGAACGCGCCCACCGTGATCGGCGACTCGAAGATGTTGTGCAGCGCCTTGGGCAGGTCGCGCAGCACTTCCGGTACGGCGGCCACGCCCAGGCCCATGCCCAGGGAAATCGCCACGATCAGCACATTGCGTCGGTGCAGCCCGGCTTCGGCGAGGATCTTGATCCCGGCCACGGCCACCGTGCCGAACATGATCAGGGTGGCGCCGCCGAGCACCGGCTTGGGCATCAGTTGCAGCACTGCGCCGATCATCGGGAACAGCCCCAGCAGCACCAGCAGGCCGGCGATGAAGTACGCCACATAGCGGCTGGCCACGCCGGTCAACTGGATCACCCCGTTATTCTGCGCGAAGGTCACCATCGGCAGGCTGTTGAACGTGGCGGCCATGGCCGAGTTGAGGCCGTCGGCCAGCAGGCCCGACTTGATGCGTTTGATATACAGCGGGCCTTTGACCGGTTGTTGCGAAATCATCGAGTTGGCAGTCAGGTCGCCAGCGGCTTCCAAAGGCGAAATCAGGAAGATTACCGCCACCGGGATAAACGCCACCCAATCAAACGAGAACCCATACTTGAACGGCACCGGCACGCTGATCAGCGGCACGTGAGGCAGTGCTGCCAGATCGACCCGGCCCATGCACCAGGCCACTACAAAACCCAGCGTCAGGCCGATCACGATTGAACCCAGGCGCAGGAACGGGTTGCTGAAGCGGTTGAGGACCACAATGGTCAGCAGCACCAGCGCCGCCAGGCCCATGTTGCCGGCCGCGCCCAAATCGCTGGCGCCATAACCGCCGGCCATATCGGTGACCGCCACTTTGATCAGCGACAAGCCCATCAAGGTAATGATGGTGCCGGTCACCACCGGTGTGATCAGCTTGCGCAGCTTGCCGATGAACTGGCTCAGCACCACTTCGATAAAGGCTGCAAAAAAGCAGATACCAAAGAGCGTCGACAGAATTTCATCGGTGCCGCCGCCCCGGGCCTTGACCATAAAACCGGCGCTGAGAATCACGCTGATAAACGAAAAGCTGGTGCCCTGCAGGCACAACAGACCCGAACCGACCGGGCCGAATGTGCGCGCCTGCACAAACGTGCCGAGCCCGGACACAAACAGCGCCATGCTCACCAGGTACGGCACCTCGCTTTCAAGGCCCAGTACGCCGCCGACGATCAAGGTGGGGGTGATGATGCCGACGAAACTGGCGAGCACATGCTGCAATGCGGCAAAAATCGCGGCGGTGAAGTGCGGGCGATCTTCCAGGCCGTAGATCAGGTCGGATTTATAGCGGGGGCGAGGGGGTTGAGCGTCAGACACAATACAGGCCCGGTAGGGAAAGGGGGGCGCAGGATGCCAGAAAGTGCCGGCCGTCAGAAGTGTGTAAAAAATTTTCGAAACACCCTGCATTAGATCGCGGCACCTGCCGATACCGTATTCAAGCCCACACAACTCTTACAACAGTGGTGCCCAAAGATCAGAGCGGTGCGTTGACGCCCACTGATCGTGTCGCGGCAGGGACGCTCGCCCACTCTTTCTCGAGAGCAGCCCTATGTCCCTACGTAATCTGAATATTGCCCCGCGCGCGTTCCTCGGTTTTGCGTTCATTGCGTTGCTGGTCGTGATGCTCGGCGTATTTGCCGTTAACCGCATGACACAGATTCGCCAGTCTTCCCTGGACATGGGGACCATCCAATTACCCAGCATGAAATTTCTCGGCAACATGACGGAAAACGTCCTGCGCTTGCGCATCCTGTCGTTCCGGATATTGATCAACCGTGAGCCTGCGGCCCTTGAGGAGGCCAAGACCCGCGTAGCGGTGTTGGTCGACAAGGTCAAGCAGGCCCAGCGTGCTTACGCGGTCATGCCGGCAGGCCCGGAAGAGGCGGCGCTGTACAAAGCCTTCGCCGCGACCCTCGATAATTACCTCGCGGCGCAGGCCGAGATGATGTCGCTGTCGCAGCAGAACAAAGTCGAGGAAATGCGTAGCCTCATCAATACGCGGATCAAGGACGGTACGGATCTGATGGGCGAGCAGCTGAACAAACTGATCGCCATCAACAGCGCCGATGCCGACCAGGCCGGCCGGGACGCTGAAGGCAGCTACCAACAGGCCGTCAGCGGCATCATCATCGTTTCGGTGGTGGCGGCGTTGATGACGGTGTTACTCGCCTGGTTGCTGACCCGCAGTATCGTTGCGCCGCTGCGCAAAGCGGTGCAAGTGGCCGAAACCATCGCCAGCGGTAACCTGACCACGCTCGTCGAAGATGCTGGCAAGGATGAACCGGCCCGCCTGCTTGGCGCTTTGTCCGCGATGCAGACCCACCTGCGCCAGACCATCCAGCACATTGCCGGTTCGGCTACGCAACTGGCCTCTGCTGCCGAAGAATTGAGCGCCGTTACCGAGGAAGCCTCCAGAGGCCTGCAACAACAAAATAACGAAATCGATCAGGCCGCCACCGCCGTCAACGAAATGACCGCCGCCGTGGAAGAAGTGGCGCGCAATGCGGTGTCCACCTCTGAAGCGTCCAGCCAGTCCAACCAGGCGGCGCGCGAAGGCCGTGACCGTGTGGTGGAGACAGTCGGCGCGATTCAGACCATGACCCAGGACGTACAAACCACCTCGGTGATGATCGAAGGCCTGGCGACGCAGGGCCGTGACATCGGCAAGGTGCTGGACGTGATCCGCGCGATTGCCGAACAGACCAACCTGCTGGCGCTCAACGCAGCGATTGAGGCGGCACGCGCCGGTGAAGCCGGGCGTGGCTTTGCGGTGGTGGCCGATGAAGTGCGGGCGCTGGCGCATCGCACCGCGCAGTCGACCCAGGAAATCGAGAAAATGGTCGCCGGCATTCAGACGGGTACCGGCGAAGCGGTGCAGTCGATGCAACAAAGCAATCAGCGCACCCAAAGCACCCTGGAAATGGCCCGTGCCGCCGGTGTGGCGCTGGAGCAGATTACGCAGTCGATCAGTTTGATCAACGAGCGCAACCTGGTCATCGCCAGTGCTTCTGAAGAGCAGGCCCAAGTGTCCCGCGAGGTGGACCGCAACCTGATCAACATCCGCGACCTGGCGACTCAGTCGGCAGCCGGCGCCAACCAGACCAGCGCCGCCAGCCACGAGCTATCGCGCCTGGCGGTGGATTTGAACGCGATGGTCGCGCGGTTCGTGATCTGATGATCGAGGCATGTTGGGTGTGCGTTGCTCCCTGTTTTCGCTCAGTTTTTGCCAATGCCCAGTAGCCGACTTGAGGGGGGCAAGCACAAGCAGAGCGGCTTTATGGTGGGAGCGGGCTTGCCTGCGATGCAGGCACCGCGGTGTACCAGGCCCACCGGGTTGATGGCATCGCAGGCAAGCCAGCTCCCACCTTTGACCGAGTACACACGCCACCCATCTACCTGATGCACAGAGATCCAACTGTGGGAGCGGGCTTGCCCGCGAAGGCGGTAGGTCAGTCAGCTCATGTATCACTGGCCCACCGCTTTCGCGAGCAAGCCCGCTCCCACAAGTTGACCGAGTGCAGCTGCCAGCACCGCAGTGCTTTGCTTTTCTGTGGGAGCTGGCCGGGTACACACGCCACCCCTCTACCTGATGCATTGCGATCCAAATGTGGGAGCGGGCTTGCCCGCGAAGGCGGTGGTTCAGTCAGCTCATGTATCACTGGCCGACCGCTTTCGCGAGCAAGCCCGCTCCCACAAGTTGACCGAGTGCAGCTGCCAGCACCGCAGTGCTTTGCTTTTCTGTGGGAGCTGGCCGGATACACACGCCACCCCTCTACCTGATGCACTGCGATCCAACTGTGGGAGCGGGCTTGCCCGCGAAGGCGGTAGGTCAGTCAGCTCATGTATCACTGGCCCACCGCCTTCGCGAGCCAGCCCGCTCCCACAAGTTGACCGAGTGCAGCTGCCAGCACCACAGTGCTTTGCTTTTCTGTGGGAGCTGGCTTGCCTGCGATGCAGGCACCTAGGTCTATCAGGTACACCGGGTTGATGCCATCGCGAGCAAGCCAGCTCCCACCTTTGATCGAGTACACACGACAGCCCTCTACCTGATGCACAGAGATCCAACTGTGGGAGCGGGCTTGCCCGCGAAGGCGGTAGGTCAGTCAGCTCATGTATCACTGGCCTACCGCTTTCGCGAGCAAGCCCGCTCCCACAAGTTGACCGAGTGCAACTGCCAGCACCGCAGTGCTTTGCTTTTCTGTGGGAGCTGGCCGGGTACACACGCCACCCCTCTACCTGATGCACTGCGATCCAAATGTGGGAGCGGGCTTGCCCGCGAAGGCGGTGGGTCAGTCAGCTCATGTGTCACTGGCCCACCGCCTTCGCGAGCAAGCCCGCTCCCACAAGTTGACCGAGCTCAGCTGCCAGCACCACAGTGCTTTGCTTTTCTGTGGGAGCTGGCCGGGTACACACGCCACCCCTCTACCTGATGCACTGCGATCCAAATGTGGGAGCGGGCTTGCTCGCGAAGGCGGTGGTTCAGTCAGCTCATGTATCACTGGCCCACCGCTTTCGCGAGCAAGCCCGCTCCCACAAGTTGACCGAGCTCAGCTGCCAGCACCACAGTGCTTTGCTTTTCTGTGGGAGCTGGCTTGCCTGCGATGCAGGCACCTCGGTGTATCAGGCACAACCAGTTGATGCCATCGCAGGCAAGCCAGCTCCCACCTTTGATTGAGTTCAGCCTTCAAGGTCAGGCCGCCTCGGCTTTGCTTTTGCTTCTACCACTCAGGTCGGCTACTAGGCCGCCGTGCTCTGCTTTTGATCTTGATATACACCCCCCCGGCCAAACCAAGCCCCCGCGCTCACACCTCACCCACCACAACCCAACGCTCTTCACGGGCCGCCACACGAATCGCCGTTGCCAACTGCTCAACCGCCCATGCCCCCTCAAAGTCAGTGCCCCCCGCGCCTTGCCCCGCCAGCGCCATGATCAATTCGTGCACTTCCAGCGTCTTCAACTCGTTGTACCCCAGTTGATGCCCGGCCGCCGGGCTGAACGCGGCATAGCCGGGCAGGGCAGGGCCGGCCAGCAACCGTTGGAATCCGTCCTGGCCGAGCCGACACACTCGCAGTTCATTCAAGCGCTCCTGATCGAACGCCAGCGTGCCTCGCGTACCGCTGATTTCAAAACTCAGGTGGTTCTTGTAACCATGCTTGAGCCAGCTGCTGCTCACCGTGCCGCGCGCGCCATTGGCAAAGCGCAAGAGTGCGTGCACCTGGTCGTCCACCGCGATGGGTTTACAGTCACTGCTGCCGTGGACGAGCGGGCGTTGGGCGTGGACGGTCTGGGTGTCGGCGCACACGCTGTGCACCTCACCCACCAGATAGCGCGCCATCGACAGCAAATGACTGCCCAAATCCGCCAGGGCGCCGCCGGCATGGGCCACGTCACAGCGCCACGACCACGGTGAGGCCGGGTCGGCCATGAAATCTTCGCTGAACTCGCCCTGGAAACTGATGATCTCGCCCAACTCGCCATCGGCAATCATTTGCCGCGCCAGGCTGATCATCGGGTTGTGCTGGTAGTTGTAGCCCACCCGCGTGACCACGCCGGCCGCACTGGCGGCGCGGCGCATGGCCTCGGCCTGCGGCAGGCTGACGGCCAGCGGTTTTTCGCAATACACCGCCTTGCCCGCTGCAATCGCCGCCATGGCCATGGGGTAATGCAAGTGATTGGGCGTGGTGATGGCCACGACATCGACCTTGGGGTCATTGATCAGCGCCTGCCAGTCGCCGTGGGCCTGGGCAAACCCCCATGCGCTAGCGCAACGCTGTGCGCGTTCGGTGTCGGCATCGGCCAAGGCGGCCAGGTTGAGGTGTACCGGCAGTTCGAATACCGCGCGGGCATTGTTGAACGCCAAGGCATGGGCGCGCCCCATGAAGCCCGTGCCGATCAGGCCGATTCCGAGTTCACGCATAGCGGTGGTCCTTTGGATTATTGTTTTCAGGACGTGTATTAATGGAATAAATATTCTCTAAATTCAATAGATAGAATAAATATTCATTAATCAGCCTGGCTAATGCACTCATATTCAGCCCATCGTCATCGCCCGCCAGTTAACAAAAGATAACGTAGCGCCGATTGTCAGACGATTCGAAAGCCCGATAGGATGGCCCCTGCTTCCTTCAGGCGCTCTAGATTGCAGGTTTCAGAGGCCGGCAAGGCAAGACGACCTAACAATAATAAATCGGGAGAAAGGTCTATGAGTGAGCCTGTCATGGGTTGGGTTGTTTGCCGCCCGCGCGTCGCACGCAAGGTTGCGATGCTGGCTACAGCGCTCTCGCTGCTGGGGGTGTTGTCGACACCCGTGCTGGCAGCCGATGAAGCCGGCGCACCGCCGGCATTTGCGATTCAATCCCCCAAGGCCGCCAAAGGCCTGATGATCGACGTGGTGCACGCCGGCTCCCGCCTGGTGGCGGTCGGTGATCGCGGGCACATCCTCTATTCCGATGACCAGGGCAGCACCTGGACCCAAGCCCAAGTGCCGACTCGGCAACTGCTCACGGCGGTGTTTTTCATCGATGAAAAACACGGCTGGGCTGTCGGCCACGACGCACAGATTCTTGCAAGCGCCGATGGCGGCGTCACCTGGACCCAGCAATACCAAGACCTCAAACGCGAAGCCCCCTTGCTCGACATCTGGTTCAAGGATGCCGAGCACGGCCTGGCCGTGGGCGCCTACGGTGCGTTGATCGAAACCACCGACGGCGGCAAAACCTGGGAAGACGTCAGCGACCGCCTCGACAACGAAGACCAGTTTCACCTCAACGCCATCGCCTCTATCAAGGACGCCGGGCTGTTTATCGTCGGCGAGCAGGGCAGCATGTTCCGCTCCAGTGACGACGGCCAGACCTGGGAAAAGCTCGAAGGCCCGTATCAGGGCTCGCTGTTTGGCGTGATCAGTACCGCTCAACCCCACACCCTGTTGGCCTATGGCCTGCGCGGCAATCTCTACCGCTCCACAGATTTTGGCAGCACCTGGGAACAGGTTGAGCTGAACGCGGCGCGGGGTGCCCTGGAATTCGGCTTGTCCGGCGCCACGTTGCTCGACGACGGTTCGCTGGTGGTGGTCGGCAACGGTGGCAGCGTGGTGATCAGCCATGACGACGGGCAGACCTTCAGCGTGTTCAATCGCCCGGACCGCATTTCACTCTCGGCGGTCACCGCGGCGGGCAACGGCAACTTGATTCTGGTCGGGCAGGGTGGCGTGCGTGTGGCCTCCGCCGCCGGTGCAGAGCTCTCAAAATAATAAGAAGGCGGGGTTTCAATGAGCAGTCATCACAACGATAAAGCGACCTTTCTTGAGCGCCTGATCTTCAACAATCGCCCGGCAGTGATCGTCATTTGCCTGCTGGTGAGCATTTTTCTGTTCTGGCAGGCGACGTTGATTCGCCCCTCCACCAGTTTTGAAAAGATGATCCCGCTCAAACACCCCTTCATCGAAAAGATGATGGAACACCGCAACGACCTGGCCAACCTGGGCAACACGGTGCGCATCTCCGTGGAGGCCAAGGACGGTGACATCTTCACCAAGGAGTACATGGAGACCCTGCGCCAGATTAACGACGAGGTGTTCTACATCTCCGGCGTTGACCGCTCGGGCCTCAAGTCGCTGTGGAGCCCCAGCGTGCGCTGGACCGAGGTCACCGAGGAAGGTTTTGCCGGCGGCGAAGTGATCCCGCAGAGCTACAACGGCTCGCCGGAAAGCCTCGACCAGTTGCGCAACAACGTGCTCAAGTCCGGCCAGGTGGGGCGCCTGGTGGCCAACGACTTCAAGTCGAGCATTGTCGACATTCCGCTGCTGGAGTCCTACCCGGACCCGCAGGACCAGGGCAAGTTGCTGGCCCTGGACTACCGCAAGTTTTCCCACGAACTTGAAGACAAGATCCGCGACAAGTTCGAAGCGCAAAACCCCAACGTCAAGATTCACATCGTCGGGTTTGCCAAGAAGGTCGGCGACCTGATCGACGGCCTGGTCATGGTGGTGATGTTCTTCGGCATCGCATTCGTCATCACCCTGATTCTGCTGCTGTGGTTCACCAACTGCCTGCGCAGCACCGTCGCGGTGTTGAGCACCACGCTGGTGGCGGTGGTGTGGCAGCTCGGCCTGATGCACTTCTTCGGTTTCGGCCTCGACCCGTATTCGATGCTGGTGCCGTTCCTGATCTTCGCCATCGGTATTTCCCACGGCGTGCAGAAGATCAACGGCATTGCCTTGCAATCCAGTGAGGCGGACAACGCGCTGACCGCCGCCCGACGCACGTTCCGGCAATTGTTTTTGCCGGGGATGATCGCGATTCTCGCCGACGCGGTGGGCTTTATCACCTTGCTGATCATCGACATCGGCGTGATCCGCGAGCTGGCCATCGGCGCCTCCATTGGCGTGGCGGTGATCGTGTTCACCAACCTGATCCTGCTGCCGGTGGCGATCTCCTACGTAGGCATCAGTAAACGCGCCATCGCCAAGAGCAAAAAGGACGCGCACCGCGAACACCCGTTCTGGCGCCTGCTGTCCAAATTCGCCAGCGCCAAAGTCGCGCCGGTGTCCATCCTGCTGGCGCTGATCGCCTTCGGTGGCGGCCTCTGGTACAGCCAGAACCTGAAAATCGGCGACCTCGACCAGGGCGCACCGGAACTGCGCCCTGACTCGCGCTACAACAAGGACAACAACTTCATCATCAACAACTACTCCACCAGCTCCGACGTGCTGGTGGTAATGGTCAAGACCCGTGCCGAAGGCTGCTCGCGCTATGAAGCCATGGCGCCTATCGACCAGTTGATGTGGAAAATGCAGAACACCGAAGGCGTGCAGTCGGCGATCTCGTTGGTGACCGTGTCCAAGCAGATGATCAAGGGCATGAACGAGGGCAACCTGAAATGGGAAACCCTGTCGCGCAACCCCGACGTGCTGAACAACTCCATCGCCCGCGCCGACGGCCTGTACAACAACAATTGCTCGCTCGCGCCGGTGCTGGTGTTCCTCAACGACCACAAGGCCGAAACCCTCGACCGCGCGGTGCATGCGGTGCAGGACTTCGCCAAGGAAAACAACAAGGACGGCCTGGAATTCATCCTCGCTGCCGGCAACGCCGGGATCGAAGCGGCGACCAACGAGGTGATCAAAGAGTCGGAACTGACCATCCTCATCCTGGTGTACCTGTGCGTGGCGACCATGTGCATGATCACCTTCCGCTCATGGGCCGCCACCCTGTGCATCGTGCTGCCGCTGGTGCTGACCTCGGTGCTGGGCAACGCGTTGATGGCGTTCATGGGTATCGGCGTCAAGGTCGCGACCCTGCCGGTGGTGGCGCTGGGCGTGGGCATCGGCGTGGACTACGGCATTTACATCTACAGCCGTCTGGAAAGCTTCCTGCGCGCCGGCCTGCCACTGCAAGAGGCCTACTACCAAACCCTCAAGTCGACCGGCAAAGCCGTGCTGTTCACCGGCTTGTGCCTGGCTATCGGCGTGTGCACCTGGATTTTCTCGGCCATCAAGTTCCAGGCCGACATGGGCCTGATGCTGACCTTCATGCTGCTGTGGAACATGTTCGGTGCGCTGTGGCTGCTGCCGGCGCTGGCACGGTTCCTGATCAAGCCTGAAAAACTCGCGGGGCAGAAGGGCAACTCGCTGTTTGCACACTGAGCCCGACACCGTCGTGCAGTGCCGTGCGGCAAGGGTGCAACGCCCTTGCCACACGGCATCTCAGGTTGTGAAGTGGCCCAGCGCAATGCTCAGGGCACGGCGTCAGCGCAGGGCCCGTGGCATTGGCGCGATCGCCAGGAACAACTGATCCACGGGCGGCGTAATCAGCACATACAGAATGTGGGTCAGCGGTTCGCCGCCGGGTTCCGTGCGGGTATGAAGGTCGGCCTGGACATGTTGCTTGAGCAGGTCCTTCTGTGTGTACTTGCGCTGTTCCGGCAGCTTCAGGTGGGCCCGCGTGTAGTCGGCGGGCAGGGCGTCGGCGTTGGCGTAATGAAAGTGCGCATACCACAACACCACCGGCGGTTTTTTGGCCTTGTCGTACACCGCGTACTCAGTGAAGAAGTCGCCGCTGAGGGTCGGGCGTTGCGGGTCGGCCAGGCTGGTCAGGTTGATGTCGATCTGTTTTTGTTCCCACAGATAATTGAGGCTCTCCTGGGTCGGCCATTGCCGTTTGTACGCCTCACTGCACACGCGCTGCGCCAGCCGGCCGATGTCCCGGGCGTGTGCCCGGTATTCATCGATCAGGCGTTGCACCGCGGTTTTTTGCGCCAAATGGTCGCGTGCCAACTCATCGGCCAAGGCCGTGAGCTTTCCGGCGTGGGCCATCAGCAATTCATTCCAGCCACTCGGGTCGACATGTTGACGGGTCAGCGGCGAGTCGAGTTTTTGCTGCTCGGCCGTGATCAGCTGTTCAATGCCTTTGCGTTGTTCGATCAGCGCCTGGGCCAGGCCTTTGAGGGTTGCCAGTGAGCGACCTTGGGCTGTGCCTGCCGGGGCAGCCACTGGGTCCTTGGCGGTGTTGGCCCAACCGTCTTCGTGGCGGCTGAACGAGGCAATGGTTTCGCCAGTCAAGGCGTCGGTGAGGGTGAGTTGCTCCTGGCTGTTCTGGGCATCGGCAGGCTTGAGCTCACCGATGAAGTACGCCTTTTTGCGGGTTTTGAACACGCGCTTGGCCGGGTTTTTGGGACGCAGGGTTTTCGATAAGGGCAGCTCGACGTCCAGCTCTTCCTGTTTGCGTACCACCGCTTCAAGTTCGCTTTGCGCAAGCGCCTGGGCAAATTCAAGGCCTCTCAGCAGGCGTTCGGCCTCCGGGCGCAAGCGCCCAGGGTTGAGGGCCTTGAGGGCGCGAATCGCGTCCTCATGACGGCGGTACCGGTCAAGGACCGTCTCATACACATTACGTTGCTCGGCCAGCGGGTACTCGGCACCGCTGCGCACTTCCACATGAGACTGCAGGGCTTGGGCCAGGTCGCTCTGTTCGAGGCGGTTGAGGTAAAACTCCTCCAGGGGTGGCAGTCGTCGGTCGGCCGTCGCCAGGGTGGCGGCGGCGAGGTAATTGAGCGCACTGAGCCTCAGGTTGTTGGCGAAAAAATTCTGCGGGTATTGGATCAGCGTCAGGCATTCCTGGCGGATCACACGGCCCGCCACCGAGTCATCTTCCAGTTGTTCGAGCGTATGCTCCATGGCCGCCGCGACCTCGGCCATGTGCTCGCGAATATTGGCCGATTCAACCGTGTTGCGGATGTATTCGTCGTAGACGGCGGTGTTTCCCAGCAGGTTGTCGACAAACATCCTGCGCGCCATCTGCGCCATGGGCTCGCCCGCGCTGGAAAAACGCATGGCGTTCAACCGGTCCACCAACAACGTCTGGATGGCCGACTGCTGGTTCCAAATGGTCCCCAGGATTTTTGCCCGATCAAGCACGTGCACGCCGGCGCCGCCGACCTTTTCCAGTTCCTGGCCCACCTTGACCATTTCCAGGCGTGGGGGCAGGGACTGGGCAAATTGGTCTTCGAGGTTCTGCAGCAGAATCTGAAACTCGGTGCGTCGTTGCTGGTGGTTCAGGGTCTCCTGCTGGTGCCGCGCCGACAGGGCGGGCCGCCGCTCGGGCGGCGCTTTTTGCAGAAGATTCCAGACCAATTGCACGGTTTTGCGTTGGTTTTTCAAGGCGGTGGCGGCGGACCACATGCGCTCCATCGATGCCAGGAAGGGCGCCATCAAGGGGGTTATTTGCGTATCGAGTGCCTGCGCGCGTGCGAGCAGCTCGTTTTTTCTACGCTGGTTTTCCTCGCGCAAGGCCGCCATCCGCTTGGGGCCACCGCCCACCAGCTTAAGGCCGCGGTCCAGTGTCCAATGGCCTTTTCCATCGGTGCAAAGCTTGATGCCGGGGTGGTCGATTTTTTCGGGGTGCACGATATACACGTCGCCAAAACCGGGAACGATGCTGGCCCTGAACAGCAACCCACCGACCGAGGCATGCCAGACCCCGTTGAGGTTGTACAAACCCAGGTGACGCCCGAGGCGGACCTGTGCAGGTGCGGGCTGCGGCCAGGGCACGCTGAATGCCCGCAGTTTTTCCAGCAGCGCTGCCGATGCAGCGTCGCTGGCCAGCGAATGATCGAAATCCAGCAGCGTGCGGCCACCGCCGGGCGGTTCGGAAGGCAGGCCGACCGTGCCACGTTCAATGATCGCCGGCGGGCTGTTTGCCGGGCCGAAAACTGCTCGCCGCAACGCCGGCTGCGTGGGCAAGGCTTCCTCACGTGCAGGGTGTACCGGCGCCGCCGTCAGCGAGCCCTGATGCACCAGCAGCAGGGCGATGTTTTGCAGCAGATCGACCCACGCCAGCGCCCGCGTCTGAGGGTCGTCACTTTCCAGCGCTGGCACATCGTGCGTGAGGCCCTGCACCAGTTGCATCAGCCAGCCGATTGCCGCCAGTGGTCCGCGCACGGCCATCAGCAGGGTGTTGAAGCCCAGCTGCATACCTTCCAGGATCAACGCCCAGCGGCTCTCGCTATTGGACGTGGACTCGCGCTCAGCCTGCGCCAGCAGTTGCTGAGTTTCGCAGCCAAACAGGTACTCCATGAGGCTGCCATTGTTCAGGGCCTGGAGGATTTCGTCGCTGCTCTGGTCGCCCGCGGCGGCCAATTGCGCCGGTTCAGGCACGCGCGGCAGCGGATCGAATTCCGAGCCCAGGCCGACCCGCACGTAGTGGGGCTGGGTAAACCCACCGTTGCTGTAGATGGCCCTGGCCGAGTCCGGCAACCAGGTCAAGACGCTGTCCTGCAACGCGCCGGGCCGTACGAGGGCGGCCAGCAGGCTGTCGCGACTGGCAAACTCCAGCAGCGAGTCGCGATAGGCGGGCCGATACAGCAGGTGCGGGCCTCGTTGCGTATCGAGGGGCTCGATGATGAACATGTTTTGCACCACGTCCGCCGTGGCGCCGGGCTTGCGCACCAAGGCCAGCACCCGCATGACGAGGCTTTCGCCGCCGACCTGGCGCCCCGTGGGGGTCGGGTTCAGCACGGCCTCCACCCACTGAACGCCGCGCGATGTCAGGCCTGCTTCGCCTTTTAGCTTGTGCTCCAGCGCTTGGGTTTTCAGCTGCACCGGCCGTTGCTGTTCGAACAGTCGTGTGCGTTTTTGTGCGGCCTCGGTATCGCTGAGCAGCGCCTGGCGCAGGTAATGAGGGTAATTGTTGCCGATGTCGACACGCTGGACCAGTTGGCGAAGGCCGTCGGCTGTCAGCCAGGGTTCGATTACCCGGCCGGTGCGGTGGCTGAGTGTCATACGGCCTTTGGGCGCGCCCGAGAGGTTTTTCAGGGCCAGATCGACCAGGCTCAGGGTCACCGGCTCGACATAACCGCCGGCCAGAGTGCCCACCGCCACGTGAAAGGTCAGTTGCAAATCGTCGGCGTGGTAGCCGCTCGACCGAGCGGCATCGTCGCAGGCGCGTTGGCCACCCAGGGCGACGCTGCGATCCAGGCACAGTTGCTGATTCAAATGTTCGGTTGCATAGCTGCGCAGGGTTTCCAGGCTGTCGACATCGGAATCGCCAAGGGTCAAGCGGCGGATCGCGGCCTGTTCAAGCAGGCACTGACGGTAGGCAAGGCGCTCGGCCGCGCCAGCGTGCTGCAGCCAGGCGGGCAGGGCTGCGCGGATCGAATTCAGGGTCGCCAGCGGTGTGGTGGTCGAGTGGCTGAAGACCTGCGCCGGGTTTGTAGCGCCAGCAAACCGCAGCTCCAGGGCCTGCACGCTGGACCCGGCCGGGAGCTCAATGGCCGCGAGAGTGTCCAGCTGCCCCTCGAGTATGAGCGCGGCTTGTACCTCGAAAATGTTGCCGTCGGGCTCGTACTGCTTCCAGGTCATCCGCTGCGCGCGAAAACGCTGCTGCAGGTGCATTCCCCAGGCCTGGCCGAAGGCATCGAGGTCGGCGTACGCCTCGATCTGCCCCGATACGCGGCACAGCAACACCTGCGCAGGGGCGACCACCAGCACATCGCAGGCTTGCAGGGTAAGTCGGCTGCCTGCCTGCTCCAGAACGGTTTCCAGGGTATAGGCACGCACGGCCTTCTGCGGCCAAGGGCGCTGGGCGCGCGTACGGCGGTCGGGGTAACGGGCCAGTGTGATGAGCGTATCGAGCTGCGGTGCCAGGTTCCCTGGCTGGCGAATGGCCGAGTCGAGCAGAGCGCCTTGCAGCACGTGGGCCAGCCACTGCCAGCGGCTGCCGCCGGGATCCGTGTCCTGGCTCCAGTAGGCAGCCAGGGCGTCTTGAAAGGCGATGCTCAGAATCAGCGGCAATTCTCTGATAACGGCTTCGATCACTGCCAGGTCGTAGTCGTGCCGGCCATTGGCCTCAAAGGTCAGCCGGGTACCCGTGGCGTCGCCCAGGTAACAGTCCAGGCCGTAGCGCATGGACACATCGGGAAAGCTGCCATCGGCCAGGTGACTGAGCGCCACCTCCAGCAGCGGGAACAGGCTGCGTCCGCCGCCGTCACGGGGTATGGCCAGGCGCAGGTCCGCAAGCGGATAGCTCAGCGGCGGGTATTTTTCCTTCAAGTGGTCGGCCAGCAACTGCGCGGTGACGGAGCGCAGTGTCGGGCGAGTGAGAAACCGGGCTTCAACCGCTTGTCGGGCCGGGTGTGCAGCAGGGACGGTGTTCGGGTCTGTCATGGGTATTCCTTTACAGGTGAGCAAAACGCGCCCTTGCAAAGTAATGCGCTGCGTCGCCCGGAGGCGGTAGCCCGTTATGGCTTTAGGTGCGGGCAGCAAACTGGCCTATCATTAGCGCTTTGAACCTGATGAAAGACTGTGATGACCGATAATTTGCCTGCCGTCCTGAAGACTTCTGACATGCTTGAAATCGACGGGCTGCATGCCTTTGATTTCACCTTTGATGAACAGGCCTTGCTGATCACCGCCATGGACGGCCGTGCTGAAAAACGCTGGCGTTTCAGGCTGGAGCAGGTACAGGCCGCCACCTTCGATGACACCTTGCAAAGCTGGACCCTTACCGGTGATTCGGGCGAGCACCGCCTGATCTGCATGAGCGCTTTCACCGGCAACAATAACGACGAGGATGAAGCGGATGATGATGCGTAAATTCTGGCCCCTGCTGATGGCGGGCAGTGTCGGTGCCATGTCGGTGCAAGCCGCACCGGCAGACACCTATGAACTGCTGGTGGGCAGCTACACCGCCGGTACCAGCGAGGGTATCTACCGCCTGCAGTTTGACAGCCGTACCGGCCAATTCAGCGGCAAGCCGGTACTGGCCGCGAAGGCAGCCAACCCGTCGTGGCTGACGATCTCCAAAGACCAGAAGCATTTGTTCGTGGTCAACGAGAACGGCCCGGGCCAGAAAGACCCGGTCGGCCGCGTCAGCAGCTACAGCATTGACCCGCAGAACCATCAGTTGACCCTGATCAACCAGGTGCAGAGCCTGGGCAATGAACCCACCCATTCCAGCCTCGCCGCTGATGGACGTTACCTGTTCGTTGCCAACTATTCGGTACTCGAAGATCCGGGTGGCAGCCTCGCGGTGCTGCCGGTTGACGCCGCTGGCAAGCTGTCGGCGCCGGTGCAACTGAGCGGGCATCCCTCCAGCCGGGTGAACCCGGAGCGCCAGGCCTCCAACCATGTGCATTCGGTGGTGTCATCGCCGGACGGCAAATACGTGTTTGTTCAGGACCTGGGGGCCGACAAAGTGTTTGCCTACCACTACGACCCCAAGGCCAACCCTGAACTGCCGCTGACCCCGGCCAACCCTGCCGCCGTGCCAATGCCACCGGGCAGCGGCCCGCGTCACTTGCTGTTCAGCGCGGATGGCAAGCATGCCTGGCTGACCACCGAGATGAGCGCCCAGGTTGCCGTGTTCGATTACAACGACGGCAAGCTCAGCCAGACCCAACTGGTGGACTTTGCTGCCGGGCAGCCGGTGGCCGACAAGGCCGGCGCGGCGCTGCACGCCTCCAGCGACGGCAAATTCCTGTACGTGAGCAACCGCGGCACCGCCAACCAGATGCTGGTGTTCAGCATCGACCCGGCCACCGCGCACCTCAAGGAACTGCAGCGCCGCTCTGTGGAAGGCGACCACCCGCGCGAGTTCAGCCTGGACCCGAGCGGCAAGTTTTTGCTGATCGCCAACCAGAAAAGCAACGAAATCGTGGTCGTCGAGCGCGACCCCAAGACCGGCCTGCTGGGTAAAACCGTGCAGAAATTGCCGATCGATGCGCCCAGTGACCTGAAGTTCCTGGTGCGTCAATAAGCCACAGGCCCCGCCATGCGGGGCCTGACTCGGTGTATTAATTCTATTAATAGCGGCTACTGTTTCAAAACATTACCAAGGTTCAGCCCTCGGGCGTAAGTTGGGTTCCAAGGCCTCTCCCGGCCACCTAAACCAACGAACACAAGGGTTACCCACATGAACTTGAACCTCTTCTCCATCATCGCCGCTTCCGCTGTTTCCGCCACCGTGGCATTGCCTGCCGCCGCCAGCGTGGAAGTTTCCGGCAAAAAATCCAGCACCAGCGCCTACACCCAGAAATACCTGCAGCAAAGCGCCAACTTCTACGCCGCACTGGATCACAAGACCCAGCACTGAGCGTAAGCTGAGCGACGGTCACCTGTGGGCGCTGGCTTGCCTGCGATGAAAGCAACTCGGTGTATCAGTTGGACCGAGTTGTCGGCATCGCAGGCAAGCCAGCGCCCACAGGTGATTGTGTTGGGTTCAGGGTTTTGCCATTACCGCTACAAACAGCGGTGATTCCAGAAAACGCTGTAGCCAGGCCTGCAACCGGTGATACTCCGTGCCGGCAAACCACTCGCGATCCACGTGCGCGAACTGACGCACAAACGGCGCCAGCGCCACATCGGCCAGGCTCAAATGGTCGGCCAACAAGTATTCATTCCCCGCCAGCAAACCTTCCAGCTTGTGCAAAAACACCTCGCCCTCGGCCCGATAATGTTCCATCGGTTGCTCCGGGTAGCGCTCGGCGTACTTGTATCGATTCAAGTGATGTTTGAAGGCCTGGTCGTTCTCGGCGATCAGGTCCAGCACCCGCGGGTCGCCGTTGAGCAACCAGTCATCAGGGTCGTGCTGCGCCAGGGCCCAATGCATGATCTCCAGGCTTTCCTCAATCACCCGGCCGTCCACGCTCAATACCGGCACCGTGCCCTTGGGCGACAGCGCGAGCATGTCGGCCGGCTTGGCTTTCAGGCTCACCTCGACGATCTGCACGGGCACGCCCGCGTAGCGCAACGCCATGCGCGCGCGCATCGCATACGGGCAGCGCCGGAACGAATACAGCAGCGCCTCGCTCACTTGACCTCCAGCGTGCTCAAGCCATTGCCCTGACGCTTGACCTGGATCTGCACCGGGATGCGCTCGTGCATTTCCTGTACATGGGAAATCACCGCCACCTTGCGGCCCTGGGCCTGCAGACCGTCCAGGGCGTCCATCGCCAATTGCAGCGACTCCGGATCAAGGCTGCCAAAACCTTCGTCGATAAACAGCGACTCGATCTTCAACGTGCTGGACGCCATCGACGCCAGACCCAACGCCAGCGCCAGCGACACCAGGAAGGTTTCGCCCCCGGACAACGAGTGCACCGAGCGCAGTTCATCGCCCATTTCCGTGTCCATCACCAACAGCCCGAGCATGCTGCCACCGCGTTTGAGGCGGTAGCGGCGCACCAGTTGGCGCAATTGCACGTTGGCGTGATGCACGAGCAAGTCCAGGTTATAGGCCTGGGCGATCTTGCGGAACGTGTCGCCGGTGGCCGAACCGATCAGCGCATTCAGGCGCGCCCAGCGTTGCCATTCTTCATAAGCCTGGGTGATCTGTTCGGCCAGCGCGTGGTTGGCGTCCTGGCGGCGCTGGTCTTCGGCCTGGCGCGCGCGCAACTCGGCGCAGTGTTTTTCGCCCTCGGCCAATTGCTGGTTGAGCGTGGCCAGGCTGCCATCGAGTTGCTCGGCGTCCAGGTTGCCGTTGTGCAAGGCCTGATGCTCGGCGAGGCGTTGCTCGCGTTCGTGCAACAGCACCTTGGCTTGTTCGACGGCTTTTTCGCTGTGTTGCACCTGCTGGCGCAGCGCGCTGATCTGGCTGTCATCAAAGGCCAGCAAGCGCGCAAGCCCGGCATCATCCAGCTCGGGGTGCAGCGCCCGCCATTCGCCCAGGCGCTCGTCGAGGCTGTGCTGCTCAGCAGTCAGTGCCTGTTGGCGTTCCTGCTGCGCCTTGAGGTCGGCAGCCAGTTGAATAAGCGCATTACGCAGGTCTTGCAGCTGTTGATTGGCGTCGGTTTCGCGCTGACGTGCCTGCGCCACCGCCTGGTCCAGTTGCTGCTGCCACTGTTCAGCGCTGGCGTGATCGCCCAGCAGCGCCGTGAGTTGTTCCTGCGCGGCCTGTCGCTGCGTAGACAACTCGGTGACGTGCTGATGCAAGACGTCCAGTTGCTGCTGGCGATGCTGCTGATGGGTCTGTTCTTTCTCGATGGCCTGTTGACGTTCCTGCTGCTCGGCCAGTTCATCGCGCTGATGGCCCAGCTGCTCCAGACGCTGGCTGACCTGCTGGTCGAGCTGCATAAAGGTGGCGGCCGGTTCGCGGCGCAAGCCCTCGAGGGTTTCGGCGGGCAGCAGGCTGGCGAAGGCATGCAGCTCTTCGTCGAGACGTTCGCGGTCGTTGGACAGCTCGCGTTGCTGGTCCACCAGCAACTGCCGGGCTTGCTGGCTCGCATCCTGAGCGGCTTGCAACTGCTGCTGCAAACTCCCGGCATTTTGTTGCAGGTTGAGCAGGGCACCCTGGCGTTGTTCGTCCTGGGTGATGCTTTGCGTCAGCTGCGCCAGTTGCTGGGCCAGCCAGGTGCTGCGCTTGGCGGCGTCCTGGTTGAACAGCGAGGCCGACAGCGGGTGTGCATCCAGGCTGGGTTTGAGCGCGTGTTGCTGCGTCGCCAGGTGCTCCTGCTGTTGCAGGAACTCCTTTTGTTGCGCGATCAAACCACCCACTTCCCCGCGCAGCTCGGTAAGTTTTTCCTTGAGCACGTCGACGGCTTTCTGCGCCGTGGCTTCTTCGTTCTCATCATGGCGGCCAAGGCTTTGCAGCAAGGCTTCAGGCTGGTGATAGGGGTGCTCATGGCTGCCGCATACCGGGCAGGGCTGGTCGTCCTGCAACTGCTCGCGCAATTCCTCGACGCTGGCGCTGCGGGCCAGGCGTTGACGTTCGAGCAGTTGCTTGGTCACCGTCAAGGTTTGTTCGGCGACGGCCAGCTCGGCCTTGGTTTGCAGACCGGTCTGGTTCAGTTGTTCGCGCTGTTGCTGCGCGTCCGCAAGTTTCTGCGTCAGGCTGGCGGCCTGTTGATCCAGCTGCTGCTGGTTGTCCCACAGCCGCGTCAGGTCTTCAAAGGCGCGTTGCTGTTTGCGGTTGTCTTGCAGCAGGCTCGCCAGTAGCTGGATCTGCTCGGCGACCGCGTGTGGCTCGGCGCCGGCTTCCTGATACAACAGGTCCAGCGCGTCACGTTGCTGAGCGAACTTCTCGGCGGCGGTGGTGGCGCGTTGTTCCAGCTGCGGCAGTTCGCTCTGGCCTTTGTTCAAGCGATTGCCGATCAGCATCAGCTGTTGCAGACGGTCGCGATAAGCGCTCCAGGCATCGCTCAGCGGCGCCAGGGTGGCGCTGCGCTCCAGCTCGGCAGCCAGGCGTTGCATGCGTTCGGCAACGTGGGTGTGTTTGTCCTGCAAGCCCTTCAGCAAGGTCTGGCCTTGGGTGCAGGCGACTTCGTGTTGCTGTTGGTCCTCGGTGCGTTTGGCCAGGTCCTTGGTCAGGTGGGCGAGGGTGCTTTGTGCTTCAAAGGCCTGGCGTAACAAGGGCACGGCGTCGGCCTGGTGTTTCAGCGCCTCAGCCAGTGCCGCCTGGGCCGCCGCTTGCTGGGCTTGCGCCTGCTCCTGACGCGTGTGCAGCGCGGTTTGCTGCTCGCTGTGCTGCTGAATCTGCGCGGCGAGCGGCGTCAACAACGTGCCGAGTTCAGCCTGTCGAGCAAACTGATGGCGCTGTGGCGCCAAGTGCTCCAGGCGGCTCAGGTCCTGGCGTTGCTGGCCTTGGCCCTCCCAATCGGCCTGCGCGCGTTGCAGTTGCTCAGTCGCGCTCTGTTGGCGCTCCTGCCATTCGCGCAATTCCTTGAGCCAGGTGTGCTGCAACTCCAACTGCTTGAGCTGGGCCTGCTGGGTCTTGAGCTGCTGCTGCGCCGTGGCGAGCTGTTGATCCAGTTCGGCACGGGCCTCGGCGGCCAATGGCACCACGCCGGTGGCCTGGTCTTGCAGTTGTTTGTGCGCGTCCTTGGCATCCTTGGCCTTGTCGAAGGCGCGGCGGCCAAGCTGGGTGTAGAGCGCGGTGTCGGTGAGCTTTTCCAGCAGTTCGCTGCGCTCATTGTCGTTGGCCTTGAGGAACGCGCTGAATTCACTTTGCGCCAGCAACACCGCGCGGGTGAACTGCTCGAAATTCAGGCCCAGGGCCAGCTCCAGCTGAGTCTTGTATTCGGTCTTCTGGCTGGCCAGCAGTTGGTCGCTGTCCAGGTCGATCAGGCTTTGCCGGCTGTTCTGCAACTTGCCGCTGGCCTTGTCGCGGGCGCGGTTGGCTTCCCAGCGCGCACGGTAGCGACGGCCGTTGACGCCGACAAAGTCCACCTCGGCATAACCGCCGCCGGTGCCGCGGCGCAGCAGGGTGCGTGGGTCGCCGATGGAAATGTCGCTGTCGGCATCCGGCATCTTGGCCTGGCCGGTATCGCCCAGGCGTGGCACCGCGCCAAACAGCGCCAGGCACAAGGCATCGAGCAAGGTACTTTTGCCCGCGCCGGTCGGCCCGGTGATCGCAAACAACCCGGCGCTGGCCAGGGGCTCGGCGGTAAAGTCGATTTCAAACGGGCCGGCCAGTGAGGCAAGGTTTTTCAGGCGGATGGCAAGAATCTTCATGGCTGTTCACCCGCCTGTTGCACTTCCTGGAGCAGCACGGCGAAATCCTTCAAGGTCTGTTCATCCACTTCACTGCCGTAGTTGTCCTGCCAGGCGCGGCTGAACAGCTCCTGGGGCGTGAGCTGGTCGAGTTCGACCAGGCGCTCGTCGTCGGTGGCGTCGCTGCCGCGCTTGCCGGCATATTCGGCGGCGATGCGCACCAGGCGCACGGCCTTGCCTTGCAGGGCGGTTTCGATTTGCTGGCGCAGGTCCGGTTGCGGCTCGTCCAGGCGCACCCGCACTTCCAGCCACGGGTGGCGTTGGGTCTCGGCGAGCAGGTCGATGTCGGGCAGATCCGCCAGTTGCTTGAGGATCTCCGCCAGCGGCGCAGCGTCCAGGCGTTGCAGGTTGACCGAGCGCGGAATCAGACGCGGCTCGACGCTGACCAGGCGTTGGCCCTGGAAGACCACGTCGAGAATCTGATGCTTGTAGCCGATTTCGGAAAACGACAGGGGAATCGGCGAGCCGCTGTAGCGAATGCGTTCTTCGCCGTTCACCTTTTGCGGCTTGTGCAAATGGCCCAGGGCCACATAGCTCACGCTGGCATCGAACAGGCTGGCGGGCAGCGCCTCGGCATTGCCGATGATCAGGCTGCGCTCGGAGTCTTCCGACACCGAACCACCGGCCATATGCGCATGGCTGATGGCAATCAGCGCCTGGCCTTTTTTGCGTTTGGCATTGGCGGCGGCGATCAGCCATTCATGCACCTGGCCGATGCCGCGCAGGTAGTCGTCGCCCAAGTGCGCGCCGGTGACTTCCGCCGGGCGCAAAAACGGCAGCGCCAGGCACCAGGCTGCGATCTTGCCTTTGGCGTCAGGCAGCGGGATCAGCAGGCGCTCGGCATCCAGTTGGCCGTCATCCAACCACAGCACGCGGCCCAAGGCATGCGTGCGCAGGCGGCGCATCAACGGCGCGGGCAATTCGATGCGCGAGCCGGAGTCGTGGTTGCCGGCGATCATCACAATCGTGAGTTTCGGGTTGTGTTCGTGGGCGCTGATGATGAAGTCGTACAGCCGCTCCTGGGCCTTGAGCGGCGGGTTGACCGTGTCGAAGATATCGCCGGCGATCAGCAGCACATCGGGCTGCTCGGCTTTTAATTGGCCCAGCAGCCACTCGAGGAAACAGGCGTGTTCGAAGTCGCGTTCCTGGCCATGCAGGTTTTGGCCGAGGTGCCAGTCGGAGGTGTGGAACAGACGCAAGGCGAACTCCGGGGAGAAGATGAAAAGGAGGGGAGTTTACCTGTAAAAGCAGGTTCGGTGCCCGCGGCTGGCCCAGATCAACTGTGGGAGCTGGCTTGCCTGCGATGGTATCGCCTCGGTTTGACTGAAAGACCGAGGTGCCTGTATCGCAGGCACGCCAGCGCCCACAGGGGCTATGCGGCGTGCAGGCAGTTCAGCGCGCGGTCGGCCAAGGTTTTGGCGTTGTTGATCAGGTGTTCGGTGGCGCTCGCCATGTCGCGTTCATGGCCGAGCAGCGTTTGCGTGGTGCCGGCCGCGGTGGCGGCGGCGCAGCGCAGCAGGTCGCAGATTTGGGCCAGGGCGTCTTCGAAGCTGAGGTCGTGATGGGCGACGAAGGACGGCAGTGAGTCGGGTTGCAAGTAATGGAGCAGGGCGCGCTCAAAAATTTCGCGGGGTGGGTCGGGGACGATTTTGTTCATGAATGAAACTCCTAGAAGGTTGGGAGCCATTCTTTTGCAGATCTCACTCGACAAAAGGTGGCAGCTATGTGCGGGGTGAGATAACCGGTAGGAGCACCCGGCCAGACCGAAGTCTGCCCGCACACAGCCGCCATAGAGCATATCGCTCGCGGTTGTGACACTTGGCGCCTACACAGGATCTCACCCCTGATCGCTGATATGCAGCGACGGAGCGAAGGCTAGCCAGTGAGGTGGGCAGGCGCAAGGCCGAAGGATTGTCTAGGAAACTTCCCGCAAATTAAAGGGATGTGGATTGCTGGCCTTTAACAATGCGTGTCGATCAGGCGGCACTGATCTACCGTGGGGGCGGGGGTGGTTGAGTACATATCCGTTGCTGCGGTAACGGCCACTTAGGGTTCCGCTCTTACAGCGGGTCACTTTTGGCAAACGCCCCAAAAGTAACCAAAAGGTCTGTGCCCCACCACTCGGTGCCTCGCCTAGGCTCGGCATTCCCTCACTCCGGCTTGAATCCGTGGGCCGCCGCGATGGGCCATCCATGGCCCAACACGGCTAACCCGGCGTCCTGCCGGGTTACCCACGGATTCAAGCCTGCGTTCGGCCAGCGTGGTTAACGGGGCCTGTCAGATCAAAAGCAAGATCAAAAGCAGAGCACGGCGGCCTGACAGCCGACCTGAGTGGTAGAAGCAAAAGCAGAACAACACATCTCTATCTGATGCACTGAGCTCCAAATGTGGGAGCGGGCTTGCCCGCGAATGCGGTGGGTCAGCTACACATTAGTTGACTGATCCACCGCCTTCGCGAGCAAGCCCGCTCCCACAATTTCACCGAGTGCAGCCCGCCAGCACCGCACTGGTTTGCTTTTCTGTGGGAGCTGGCTTGCCTGCGATGCAGACAACTCGGTGTATCAGGCATAACCAGTTGATGCCATCGCAGGCAAGCCAGCTCCCACATTCGATTGAGTTCAGCTTCGAGGATCAGGTCGGCTGTCAGGCCGCCTCGCTTCCGCTTTTGATCTAACCACTCAGGTCGGCTACTAGGCCGCCGTGCTCTGCTTTTGACCTTGATCTGCTTTTGACGTTGATCTTAGGCGCCCCGTTAAACCACGCTGGCCTCGCGCAGGCTTGAATCCGTGGGTAACCCGGCAGGACGCCGGGTTAGCCGCGTTGGGCCATGGATGGCCCGTCGCGGCGGCCCACGGATTCAAGTCTGCGTGAGGGCACACCGAGCCTAGGCGAGGTGCCGAGTGGTGGGGCAAGAGCCTTTTGGTTACTTTTGGGCTCTTTTCAAAAGTGACCCGCTGTAAGAGCGGAACCAATACCCGCCATCACCCAAATAACGGATATACACCCAGCGACCCCGCGCCAACCACCGTCCAAACAGCATGGGTAAATACACCGCACACCCAGGGCCTACTTGGGATACAGCGGCGGCAAGCTGGTGGTATCCGTCGCCGGGTCTTGCTCTCGCTCGGCAACCGGGATGGCCTTGACCGCACGCCAAAGGTCTTCACCCAACCAGAAATGACCACTTTCGCTGTAGAGCGCGCCATTCAACCCGTCCAGCGCATCCGACAACGGCACAAACCGCGCCGCCATGTCGGCCAAGGTCTCCGGCTGTTGCCGCGCCCAGGCATCCAGCGCCTGACGCGTGGCCTGTGGGTCGTTGGCCTGGGTGGCGCGCTTGAGGTCGTCGAGCAGTGAGCGCGGGCTCGGGCCCGTCTGAGCGGCCCGTTGCACGGCCGGTTGCCGACGCGCACGCCACCACAGGCCGAAGCCCAGCAGCGTGGTGCAGGCAAAGATCAATGTGCTGAGCTGCCACAGCCACAGGCGGTCATCGTCTGGTGCGGTGATCACGGTCGGCGTGGCGGGCGTGTCGACCACCAGGCTCGGGTTGGTCGCCACCTGCAGCGTGCGGGCAGGCAGGCTGGTGCGTTCGAGGTGGTCTTCGTGGGTGTTCCACCACACCACCTCGACGGCAGGCAGTTCGATGGCGCCGGCGCGGGTCGGCACCAGGGCTTCGCGGTCTTCGCGGCTGCCGGTCAGGCCGTGGTCGTTGTTCTGATTGCCCAGCACCGGCTGGTCGGGGTAGCGGCGCAGGCCATTGATGTCGGTACTGGGCAGGGCCGGCAGCTGCGCGCTGGACAACCCTTCGGCCTTGACCGTGAGGCTGCGCGTCAGCGAGTCGCCGACTTGCACGTGCTCAGGCTCTGGGTTCCAGGCTTGCGTCAGGCTGAGGCTGCGGGCCGGTATCCACGGCGCGTCGGCCGGGTACAGCGTCGGCTTGGGTTTGACCGTCAGCGCAATTTCGGCTGAGCTGACGTGAATCAGCTTGCCCGGCTTGGTGCCCTGCAGCGTGTTTTCCTGCGGCGGGCGCGATTCCACCAGCGTGGCGCTGAAGGTCTGCCCTGGAATCACCAAGGCGCCGCTGTGTTGCGGGTAGATCGCATAGCGGGTTTCGATCACGCCATGGCGAATGCTGTTAATGACTTTTTCATAGGTGCGCGACTCGCCCAATTGCTCGATGCGCGCATCGGGAATCTGCAGCGGCGTGAGGCTGCTGTCGTCATACAGCGACACCGAGTGGTACACGCGCACGGTCAGCAGCGCCTGGGCCTGGACGTATACGCTGCTCTGGTCGAGGTTGGCCTCGATGAACACCGGGGCCAGTTCGGCGCTGGTGTTCTGGCTCGCGGTTTCGACCACTTGCAGGCTGATCGGCTGGGTCTTGAGCTCGCCCACTTGCAGCGGCGGAATCACCACGGTGCCGTTTTCCTTGGGCAGCAGGGTGATGATCCAGCGCGTGGTGGCGTGATTGTCGCCGCCCAGGGTGGTCAGTTGGTTGATCTGGCGGGTGCCGCTGACTTCAAACTGCGCATCCAGCGGCGCCAGGTCCGGCTTGCCGAATTGGGTGACGTCGCTGGACTCGACCGTCAGCTCCACCGTTTCCCCGGAATTGAGGCGGTTGCGGTCGACGCTGGCGACCAGGTTTGCCGCCTGGGCGTGGCCTGCCGTAAACGCGAGCAGGAGCAGAAGGGTGGTGCGGCGGCTCATCGAGTCTTGTCCTGATGTTGTTGCTGTTCGTACCAGAATTTGCGCCGCAGCAGTTCGCCGGGGTTGTCCGGGATCTCCCGCAGCCATTGCTCCAGGGCCTGGCGATGTTCGCCGTCGATGTTGGCATCGGCGGGGCGCAGCGGCGGGGTGGTGGTGTGTTCATCACCCAGTTCGCTGCCCGGTACGTCGTTGCCGCCAGCTTTGGGCGTGCCGCCGGTCTGGGTATCGCCGGTGCCGGCCTCGCCCTGACCTTGGGGCGATTGTTCGCCACCCGTGGCACTTTGCCCGCTGGTGCCCGGTTGCGCAGTTTGGCCGGGTTGGGTGGTTTCGTCATCTTCCTTTTTTGCCGGCTTGGCGGGCTCGGGCTGGGCCTTTTCCTGAATCAGGGTTTCGACCAGCGCTTTGTTTTTCAACGCCGGTTGCAGGTCAGGTTGGGCTTCCAGCGCCTGTTCGTAGGCATCAATCGCGGCTTCCAGTTCGCCGGACTTGGCCAGGGCATTGCCGCGGTTGTAGTGGGAATAGGCGTCATTGCTCAGCGCAAAACGCTTGATCGCCTCGGCGTAATTTCCCGCCTCGTACAAGGCAACGCCCTGCCATTGCGGGTTTTCGAAGTGTTCGGCGGCTTCGGCCGGGCGTTTTTTCTTCAGCAGGTACTGGCCCTGTTGGTCGGGACGCAGCCACAGGTCCTGGAAATCGAAGGCATAGCTGGGCTGCGGCGCGCCCATTAACAGCAACGGCAGGCAGAACAGCCAGCCGCGGCGCCCGGCGCAGGCCGCGAGCAGCAACAGTGGCAGCAGCAGCCAATAACCCTGGTCGGCCCAGGCATCGAGGTGCAGCAGTTGGCCGTCGTTGCGCAGGTTCTGCGGGCCATCGAGCAAGTTGAGTTGGCGCAGGTCCTTGTCGTCCAGGCGCGCGGCGCGGTAGCGGCCGCCCATTTCGCTGGCAAACGCCTTGAGGGTCGGGCTGTCGAGGCGCGGCACCAGAATCGCGCCCTGGTCGTCCTTGAGGAACTCGCCGCTTTCCTGGGTCACCGGCGTGCCTTCACGGCTGCCGATGCCGAGGATCGACAAGCTCGGCGCCTGGGCCCCTTGCAGTTGCAGCCGAATGCCTTGGCGCTCCTGCTTGGACAGCGATGAGCCCACCAACAACAGGCGCCCCTGGCCCAGACCGCCTTGCTTGAGCAAGCCCAGGGCCTTCTCCACGGCGAGGTCGGCGCGATGGCCGGGCTCGGGCATGATCGAGGGGCGCAGGGCTTCGAGCAGGTTGCGGCTGGTGGCCAAGTCATCCGACAGCGGCACCAGCGTGTGGGCGCTGCCGGCATACACGACGATGGCAGTCGGTGCATCGGCGCGTGCCTGCAGCAAGTCATACAGCTTGCGCCGAGCTTGTTCGAGGCGATTGGGCGGGCTGTCGGTGGCGAGCATTTCCGGGGTCAATTCCAGCAGCACCACCAGCGGGTCGGCGGGTTTCTGGCTGGACTGTTCAACCCGTTGCCAGCTGGGGCCGAGCAACGCCAACACGGCCAACAGCCAGGCGATGCCCAGCACCACCCACGGCGATTTGCTCTCGCGGCCATTGCCGCCACTGAGCAGCACAGCATGAAACGCCGGCGGCAAGATGATCTGCCAGCGCCCGGCGCGCTTTTGCCGATGCCACAGCTGCCACAGCAGCCAGCCGAGCAACGGCAACAGCACTACACACCAAGGGCGGAACCAGTGCGGCCAGAGGTCGATCATCGACGCCTCCGCAAACGCAGGCGTTTGAGGCGCTGGCGCCATTCTGGGTGCTGTTGTAGGAAATTGCCCTTGGTCGAGAGTTTATGCAAGGCGCGTTGCAGCGCGTTGTTGGGCCAGCGTTCCTGGATCACCAGCAACAGGCTCAGAACCAGCGCAAGGGCCAACGGCGCGCTGTACAGCGCCAGGGCCGGACGTGCCTGGGTCGGTTGCTGGGCAACGGGCTCAAGCTGGTCGAGGGTTTGCTTGATCTTGAGCAACTCGTCGCCGTCGCGGGCGCGGAAATAGCGGCCACCGGTGGCGTCGGCGATGGCCTTCAACGCGGGTTCGTCGAGGTCCAGGCTCGGGTTGACACCCAGAATGCCCAGGGAACCGGTTTGCGCCGGATCGGCGCCGATGCCGATCGGGTAAATCTTCACGCCTTCTTCAGCGGCCAGGCGCGCGGCGGTCAGCGGATCGATCTGCCCGGCGTTATTGGCGCCGTCGGTGACCAGAATCAGCACGCGGCTTTGCGCCGGGCGCTGGCGCAGGCGTTTCAGGGCCAGACCGATCGCGTCGCCGATGGCGGTGTTCTTGCCGGCGATGCCGATGCGCGCTTCGTCGAGCCAGGCGCGCACGGTACGCCGGTCAAAGGTCAGCGGCGCTTGCAGGTAGGCCTGGCTGCCAAACAGGATCAGGCCGACGCGGTCGCCTTCACGGCTTTCAAGGAAGTCGCCGAGCAAGTGTTGCACCAGGCTCAAGCGGCTGACGTCCTCCTCCTGCCAGTGCATGTCGGGGAAGTCCATCGAACCGGACACGTCCACCGCCACCAGCAGGTCGCGGCCGCTGGCGGCAATCGGCAGCGGCTCGCCGAGCCATTCCGGGCGCGCGGCAGCGGTCAACAGCAGCAACCACATCACCACAAAGGGCGCCTGTTGGCGCCAGCCGGGCAGGTTGACGCGTGCGCGACGGCGGGCCAGGCCTTCGAGGTCGGCGAGGTAGCTGACCTTTAACGCCGGCTCACCGCTGTCGGCCACCGGCAAGACCAGCCGCATCAACCAGGGCAATGGCAACAGGGCGAAGATCCACGGCCAGGCGAACTCAAACATGTTTTCGAATCCAGGTGTCGACGGCTTGGGTCAGGCCGGCGATGGCCTTGTCGTCGAGTTTGCATTCGGGTTTGTAAGCGCCTTCCACCAGCACCATCCAGCGCGTGAGGCCGGCAGCCGGGCAGCGGTTGTCGAGGAACGCCAGCCATTTGCGGCCATTGAGGGTGTGGCTCTGGCTGTAAGGGTAATCGTTGCGGCACAGGCGCTTGAGCAGGCCGTTGAGTTGCTGCAGCCAGGCACCGGCGGGCGCGCCGTCGTAGGGTTTGGGCATCAACGCCAGCTCGGCGAGGGCGGCGATGCGCAGTGGGTCCAGCGGTTGTTCGGCGCGGGCCACCGGGCGGCGCTTGGGCAGCAAACGGCGCAGCGACCACAGCCCCCAGCCGAGCAGCGGAATCACCAGCAGCAACAGCCACCACCCTGGCGCAGGCGGCCAGAAACCGATCGCCGGCGGGGCAATCAAGGGTTGCAGTTGGTCGAGGCTGCTCATTGCTTTTTAACCGGGCGTTGCGGGTTGAGGTATTCGCGCAGTTGCTCGACCATTTCGCTTTGCGTGCTCAACGGCATCAGCAAAATTCGCAGCTTTTGCGCCAGCAGCTCCCAACGCGCGATGAGGGCTTCGGCCTGGGCTTTGTAGGCCTGGCGCAAATCGAAGTTCAGCGTGTCGAGTTCCAGTTGTGCGCCTCGCTCGGCAAAACGTAAGAGCCCGGCGGCGGGCAGGGCGTGGTCCAGCGGGTCTGAAATCGGCAACAGCAGCAGGTCGCAGTGCCGAGACAGCAGGCTGAGTTGTTGCTCGGCGCCTTCGGTCAGCGCGCGCTCGTCGCAGATCACGATCACCAGGCTGCCTGGGCGCAGCACTTCGCGGCCACGGCGCAGCGCCATGCCCAGCGCGTCGGCTTCGGGGCGGCTCTCGGTGTTCAGGCTCTGGTTGACGCGCACCAGGCGGTTGAGCAGTTGCAGCAGGCTTTGTTTGCTGCGCCGGGGTTTGATTTCGTAGTGTTCGTTGTCGCCAAACACCAGCCCGCCGACGCGGTCGTTATGCCCCAGCGCTGCCCAGCCAATCAGGCTGGCGGCTTGCGCGGCGAGCACTGACTTGAACATCTGGCCAGAGCCGAAAAACAGCCGGCAACTTTGCTCAACCATGATGAAAATCGGACGTTCGCGCTCTTCGTGGAACAGTTTGGTGTGCGGCTCCTGGGTGCGCGCCGTGACGCGCCAGTCGATGGTGCGCACGTCGTCGCCGGCCTGGTACACGCGCACCTGGTCGAAGTCGACGCCACGCCCACGCAGTTTGGAATGGTGCAGGCCGATCAGCGGGCTGCGCTGGCTCGGCGTGGAAAACAGCTGCACTTCGCGCACGCGGTGGCGCATCTCAATCAATTCGCTGAGTGTGACGCGGATGCCATCGCTTGCATTCATGGGGTTCAAGCGACGGCAACGACGTCGAGGATGCGTTGCACCACACGGTCCTGGTCGATGCCGGCCGCTTCCGCTTCGAACGACAGGATGATGCGATGGCGCAGCACGTCGAACAGCACCGCCTGGATGTCTTCCGGGCTCACAAAGTCGCGCCCGGCCAGCCAGGCGTGGGCTCGCGCGCAGCGGTCCAGGGCGATGGAACCACGCGGGCTGGCGCCGTAGGCGATCCACTCGGCCATCTCCGCGTCGAACTTGGCCGGGGTGCGGGTGGCCATGACCAGCTGCACCAGGTATTCCTCCACCGCGTCGGCCATGTACAGGCCGAGGATTTCCTTGCGCGCCGCGAAGATCGCCTGCTGGCTGACGCGGCGCTCGGGTTTGGTTTCACCGTTGAGGGCTTCGCCGCGGGCTTGTTGCAGGATGCGCCGTTCGACGGCGGCGTCCGGGAAGCCGATCTTGACGTGCATCAGGAAACGGTCGAGCTGGGCTTCGGGCAGCGGATAGGTGCCTTCCTGCTCGATGGGGTTTTGTGTGGCCATTACCAGAAACAGCGGCGAGAGGTCATACGTGCTGCGGCCCACGCTGACCTGGCGCTCGGCCATGGCTTCGAGCAATGCCGACTGCACCTTGGCCGGCGCGCGGTTGATTTCGTCGGCCAGCACCAGGTTGTGGAAAATCGGTCCCTGCTGGAACACGAAACTGCCGGTTTCCGGACGATAGATCTCGGTGCCCGTGATGTCGGCGGGCAGCAGGTCGGGGGTGAACTGGATACGATGGAACTGCGCTTCGATGCCTTCAGCCAACTCTTTGATGGCCTTGGTCTTGGCCAGGCCCGGTGCGCCTTCGACCAGCATGTGGCCGTCGGCCAGCAGGGCGATCAGCAGGCGATCAATGAGTTTTTCCTGGCCGAGAATCTGCGTAGAAAGAAAAGTTCGCAGCGCGAGCAGCGCTTCACGATGTTCCATCGATGACGGTTCCTGGAGAGATTGACCGGGCGTTGATAAAAAGCGCCGGGCCTGGGGCGCTTACTTTAATGCATCGAGGGGGGTGGCGACTAACGGCGTGACGGGTATTTTTGGCAAATCTTGTAGGAAATTTGTATGGGAACAGGGTCAATGTGGGAGGGGGCTTGCCCCCGATAGCGGTGGATCAGTTTTCACATCTGCGACTGAGCGACTGCTATCGGGGGCGAGCCCCCTCCCACATTTGATCGTTGGTGCAGCTTAGATTCGGGTGAACGTACCAGTGCCCTTAAGAATGTTCTGCAAGGTTTCCTCAACTTCAGCCAAATCCGACGCGGCGGTGCTGTGGAGAATTTCCAGCTGATCCTTGCCCCCCAGCGCATCGGCATCGCCGGCGGCCAGTTCAATCAGCAATGTCGTGTCGCTCAAGGTGGCTTTCAGGCCATCCAGGGTCGACGGCTCGTAATCCCAGGTCAGTTCGACTTCCTCTTCATCCGGGTACCGGGTGAGCATGAACATCTCGCCGTTTTTACCGTGGCAGCAGAGCATGGCCATGTTGTCTTCTTCGTCGTCGCACGGGGTGGCCATCAGTGCGTCAGTGTTCAGTTGCAGCATGGGAAATCCTGTCTGGGGGAGGGCGCAGCGCGCCAATTGTGCCATTGCGGCGAATTTTGTGCTGCATCGTGTGTCAGACGCAGTGCATGACCTGACGGGCAATACCAGTCACTTTCGGTACTCGCGAGCTTGAAAACAGGCGGTTTTTCCTCGGAAAAATCCGGGTTGCTCAAGTCGCAACCCCAAGCCTGCGTACCGATGACCGAATATGTCGCAGCGTCGCAAGCAGCTGTCTTCCTACACTCGTTAAGCTGCGCAACGGATGTGCCCTGTGCCGGGAGTCTGACCTGCCCGTCGTACCGTCGCCCTGCACGGTGTACATCTTATGGAAGTTGTATGTGACCTCATTGTCTTGTCCAGCTTCACCCACCTGTCACTCTGAATTCGTTACTGTAGACCGCGAACAGAGCTGACGGTCTCCCCGCAAGGGGATAACACGCGACGCTTCCATCAATAACAAGCCCAAGCGGAGTACCACAGATGGCGTTCTTCACCGCAGCCAGCAAGGCCGACTTCCAGCATCAACTGCAAGCGGCACTGGCGCAGCACATCAGTGAACAGGCACTGCCACAAGTGGCGCTGTTTGCTGAACAATTTTTCGGCATCATTTCCCTGGACGAACTGACCCAACGTCGCCTTTCCGACCTGGCCGGTTGCACCTTGTCTGCCTGGCGCCTGCTTGAGCGCTTTGATCACACCCAACCGCAGGTGCGGGTCTACAACCCCGATTACGAACGTCATGGCTGGCAATCGACGCACACCGCGGTCGAAGTGCTGCACCATGACTTGCCCTTCCTGGTCGACTCGGTGCGTACCGAGCTGAACCGTCGTGGCTACAGCATCCACACCCTGCAAACCACCGTGCTCAGCGTGCGCCGTGGCAACAAGGGCGAGTTGCTGGAAATCCTGCCTAAAGGCACCCACGGCGAAGGCATTCAGCAAGAATCGCTGATGTACCTGGAAATCGACCGCTGCGCCAATGCCGCCGAACTCAACGTGCTGAGCAAAGAGCTTGAGCAGGTACTGGGCGAAGTGCGCGTGGCCGTGGCTGATTTCGAACCGATGAAAGCCAAGGTCCAGGACCTGCTGGCCGGTATCGACGCCAGCCAGTTCAGCATCGACGGCGAAGAAAAAGCCGAGATCAAGAACTTCCTCGAATGGCTGGTGGGCAACCACTTCACCTTCCTGGGCTATGAAGAGTTCGTGGTACGTGACGAGGCGGACGGCGGGCATATCGAATATGACGCCAATTCCTTCCTCGGTCTGACCAAGCTGCTGCGCGCCGGCCTCACCGCCGAAGACCTGCGCATCGAAGACTACGCCGTGGCCTACCTGAACGAGCCGGTTGTGCTGTCGTTCGCCAAGGCCGCGCACCCAAGCCGCGTGCATCGCCCGGCTTACCCGGACTACGTGTCGATCCGCGAGATCGACGCTGACGGCAAGGTCATCAAGGAACACCGCTTCATGGGCCTCTACACCTCCTCGGTGTACGGCGAAAGCGTGCGAGTGATTCCGTACATCCGCCGCAAGGTCGCGGAAATCGAACGCCGTTCAGGTTTCCAACCCAAGGCTCACCTGGGCAAAGAGCTTGCTCAAGTGGTTGAAGTGCTGCCGCGTGACGACCTGTTCCAGACCCCGGTCGACGAGCTGTTCAGCACCGTGATGTCGATCGTGCAGATCCAGGAACGCAACAAGATCCGCGTGTTCCTGCGCAAAGACCCGTACGGTCGTTTCTGCTACTGCCTGGCCTACGTGCCGCGCGACATCTATTCCACCGAAGTGCGCCAGAAGATCCAGCAAGTGCTGATGGATCGCCTGAAAGCCTCGGACTGCGAATTCTGGACCTTCTTCTCTGAATCGGTATTGGCCCGTGTCCAGCTGATTCTGCGGGTTGACCCCAAGAACCGCCTGGACATCGACCCGCTGCAACTGGAAAAAGAAGTGGTGCAGGCCTGCCGCAGCTGGCAGGACGACTACTCGAGCCTTGTGGTCGAAAGCTTCGGCGAAGCCCAGGGCACCAACGTGCTGGCGGACTTCCCGAAAGGCTTCCCGGCCGGCTACCGCGAGCGTTTTGCCGCGCATTCGGCCGTGGTCGACATGCAACACCTGAACAGCCTGACCGAAGCCAACCCGCTGGTGATGAGCTTCTACCAGCCGCTGGGCCAGGTTTCCGGCCAGCGCGAGCTGCATTGCAAGCTCTACCACGCGGATACGCCGCTGGCACTGTCCGACGTGCTGCCGATCCTGGAAAACCTCGGCCTGCGCGTGCTGGGTGAATTCCCGTACCGCCTGCGCCATGCCAATGGCCGCGAGTTCTGGATTCACGATTTCGCCTTCATCGCCGCCGAAGGCGTGAACCTCGATATCCAGCAGCTCAACGACACCCTGCAGGACGCGTTCGTGCACATCGTGCATGGCGATGCCGAAAACGATGCGTTCAACCGCCTGGTACTGACTGCCGGCCTGCCATGGCGCGACGTGGCGCTGCTGCGTGCCTATGCGCGTTACTTGAAGCAGATCCGCCTGGGCTTTGACCTGGGTTACATCGCCAGCACCCTGAACAACCACACCGACATCGCCCGCGAGTTGACCCGGTTGTTCAAGACCCGCTTCTACCTGGCGCGCAAGCTCACCGCCGATGACCTGGAAGACAAGCAGCAACGCCTGGAACAAGCGATCCTCACCGCCCTGGACGACGTTCAGGTGCTCAACGAAGACCGCATCCTGCGTCGCTACCTGGACCTGATCAAGGCCACCCTGCGGACCAACTTCTACCAGACCGACGCCAACGGCCAGAACAAGTCGTACTTCAGCTTCAAGTTCGACCCGCGCGCGATTCCTGAGCTGCCCAAGCCGGTGCCGAAGTTTGAAATCTTCGTGTACTCGCCGCGTGTTGAAGGCGTGCACCTGCGCTTTGGCAACGTGGCGCGTGGCGGCCTGCGCTGGTCCGACCGTGAAGAAGACTTCCGTACCGAAGTGCTCGGCCTGGTAAAAGCCCAGCAAGTGAAAAACTCGGTGATCGTGCCCGTGGGCGCGAAGGGCGGCTTCCTGCCGCGTCGCCTGCCATTGGGCGGCACCCGCGACGAAATCGCGGCCGAGGGCATCGCCTGCTACCGCATCTTCATCTCGGGCCTGTTGGACATCACCGACAACCTCAAAGACGGCGCCCTGGTGCCGCCGGCCAACGTCGTGCGTCATGACGACGATGACCCGTACCTGGTCGTGGCAGCGGACAAGGGCACTGCAACCTTCTCCGACATCGCCAACGGCATCGCCATCGACTACGGCTTCTGGCTGGGCGACGCGTTCGCTTCCGGCGGTTCGGCCGGTTACGACCACAAGAAAATGGGCATCACCGCCAAGGGCGCGTGGGTGGGTGTGCAGCGTCACTTCCGTGAGCGCGGCATCAACGTGCAGGAAGACAGCATCACGGTGGTCGGCGTCGGCGACATGGCCGGTGACGTGTTCGGTAACGGCTTGCTGATGTCCGACAAGCTGCAACTGGTCGCGGCCTTCAACCACCTGCACATCTTCATCGATCCAAACCCGAACCCGGCGACCAGCTTCGTCGAGCGCAAGCGTTTGTTCGAGCTGCCGCGTTCTGCCTGGACCGACTACGACACCAGCATCATGTCCGAAGGCGGCGGTATCTTCTCGCGCAGCGCGAAAAGCATTGCCATCTCGCCACAGATGAAAGAGCGCTTTGACATCCAGGCCGACAAGCTGACCCCGACCGAGCTGCTGAACGCCTTGCTCAAGGCGCCGGTAGACCTGCTGTGGAACGGCGGCATCGGCACTTACGTCAAGGCCAGCACCGAAAGCCACGCCGACGTGGGCGACAAGGCCAACGACGCGTTGCGTGTCAACGGCAACGAGCTGCGCTGCAAGGTGGTGGGCGAGGGCGGTAACCTCGGCATGACCCAACTGGGCCGTGTGGAATTCGGCCTCAATGGCGGCGGTTCCAACACCGACTTCATCGACAACGCCGGTGGCGTGGACTGCTCCGACCACGAAGTGAACATCAAGATCCTGCTCAACGAAGTGGTGCAGGCCGGTGACATGACCGACAAGCAGCGCAACCAGCTGCTGGCGAGCATGACCGACGAAGTCGGCAACCTGGTGTTGGGCAACAACTACAAGCAGACCCAGGCCCTGTCCCTGGCTGCGCGCCGTGCCTACGAGCGTGCTGCCGAGTACAAGCGTCTGATGAGCGACCTGGAAGGCCGTGGCAAGCTGGACCGCGCCATCGAGTACCTGCCGACCGAGGAGCAGCTGACCGAGCGCGCCTCCAGCGGTAAGGGCCTGACCCGTCCGGAGCTGTCGGTGTTGATCTCCTACAGCAAGATCGACCTCAAGGAAGCCCTGCTCAAGTCGCTGGTACCGGATGACGACTATCTGACCCGTGACATGGAGACCGCGTTCCCACCGAGCCTGGTCGCCAAGTTCGGCGAAGCCATGCGTCGCCACCGCCTCAAGCGCGAGATCGTCAGCACCCAGATCGCCAACGACCTGGTCAACCACATGGGCATCACCTTCGTGCAGCGACTCAAAGAGTCGACCGGCATGAGCCCGGCGAACGTGGCCGGTGCCTACGTGATCGTGCGTGACATTTTCCATCTCCCGCACTGGTTCCGTCAGATCGAAGCCCTGGACCACCAGGTTTCCGCTGACGTGCAACTGGAGCTGATGGATGAGCTGATGCGCCTGGGTCGCCGTGCCACGCGCTGGTTCCTGCGCAGCCGTCGCAACGAGCAGGACGCTGGCCGTGACACCGCGCACTTCGGTCCGCACCTGGCAGCGCTGGGCCTCAAGCTCGACGAACTGCTGGAAGGCCCGACCCGCGAAGGCTGGCAGAACCGCTACCAGGCCTACACCGAAGCGGGTGTGCCAGAGTTGTTGGCGCGCATGGTTGCAGGCACGACTCACCTGTACACCCTGCTGCCGATCATCGAAGCCGCCGACGTGACCGGGCATGACGCCGCCGAAGTGGCCAAGGCCTACTTCGCCGTCGGCAGCGCCCTGGACTTGCCATGGTACTTGCAGCAGATCAGCGATCTGCCGGTGGCCAACAACTGGCAGGCCGCGGCCCGCGAAGCCTTCCGCGATGACGTGGACTGGCAGCAACGCGCGATCACCATCTCTGTTCTGCAAATGGCCGACGCGCCACACGACATGGAAGCTCGTGTGGCCCTGTGGCTTGAGCAGCATCAGGACATGGCTGATCGCTGGCGCGCCATGATGGTGGAAATTCGTGCTGCGGTCGGCACGGACTACGCCATGTATGCAGTCGCCAACCGTGAACTGCTGGACCTGGCGTTGAGCGGTCAGTCGGTGCTGCAATCGGCTTGATCCTGCGGTAAAACAAAAGCCCCCGTATCGTGAGATGCGGGGGCTTTTTGTTTCGCCACGATTGACCAGACACCCTTGGCCACGTGTGGGAGCTGGCTTGCCTGCGATGGCGGTCTTTGAGTGAAAGATGTGCGAACTGACCCACCGCTATCGCAGGCAAGCCAGCTCCCACAATTGGAACTTTGTACGATTGATCTACTTAAAGGTGGCCGGTAAGGCTAATTCTGCGCATTGGACCTGGCATGGTTAAATGGGGGCTGTGCTCAACACAATCAGATCAAGCGAGGGTGTATGCGACTTTGTATTTTCTCGGGTTCAAGCGCGGGCCGATTGCCGGTGTATGCGCAAATGGCGGCTCAATTGGGTGAGGCGCTGGCCAAGGCGGGTATCGGCCTGGTCTACGGTGGCGCCTCGGTCGGCTTGATGGGGGCGGTGGCTGACGCCGCGCTGGCCCATGGCGGTGAAGTGATCGGGGTAATGCCAGAGTTTCTGGCCGAAAAAGAACTGGCGCACACCGGCCTCAAAGACTTGCGCATCGTCAGCTCCATGCACGAGCGCAAAGCGCTGATGGCCGAGCTTTCCGACGGCTTTATCGCGTTGCCCGGCGGCCTCGGTACGTTTGAAGAGTTGTTTGAGGTGTGGACCTGGGCGCAACTCGGCCAGCACACGAAACCTTGCGCTCTGCTGAACATCAACGGCTTTTACGACGGCCTGGCCACGTTTCTCGATTCGGTTGTCAGTGAGGCGTTTCTAAAACCCGTGCACCGCAACATGCTGATCGTGGAACCGAACGTCGAGCGTTTGCTGACTGCCGTGTTGAGTTATCAGGCGCCCAATGTGCCCAAGTGGATCACGCGAGAAGACACCTGATGCCACAGGCAACCGACGCGGTGGCGAGCGTCAGTTGAGCGTGAGCAGTTTCGCCTCCAGATGATCCAGATGCTGGGTCATCAGGCCGATCGCGCGGTTCACATCGCGTTGTTCCAGCGCATCCACAATCGCCACATGCTCCTGCCACGCGCAGTACGTGCAGGCGTGTGCCTCGTATTGGGCAATGATCAATGAGGTCAACGGCACCAGGCTGTTGAGGAACTGCGCCAGGGGCGCGTTGTGTGCCATCGCGGCCAATTGCAGGTGGAACTCCCCGGACAGGCGAATCGCCGTGGCGCGCTGGTCGCGGTCAATACAGTCACGTTCACCGGCGATCAACTCACGTAACTGCCGAATGTGCGCGGGCGTGGCCTGGGCACAGGCCAGCTGCACCACGGTAACTTCCGTCATTCGCCGCGCTTCCAGAATCTGCCGCGTCTGCTGGGCGTCTGGCGCAGCCACTTGGGCGCGCTGATTGGGGCGCAGGATGATCACTTGCTGATGGGACAGTTTGGCCAGTACGCGTCGAATCACGCTGCGGCTCACACCAAAGGTTTCGCCCAGGCCTTCTTCGGTAAACCGGCTGGCGGGCGCGATGCGCTGTTCGAGGATGGCATCGAACAAGCGCGGGTAGATGTCGTCCACCGAGGGCTTTTTACCGGCCACAAGGCGCAGGGCCGGAAGAATGGGATCGCGTTGCAGCGCGTGGGCGGTCATGGCCGGTCTCCAAAAATTCAGCTGCCCAGATGGTCGTCCGGGATGTTCAAGCGAATGCCCATGCGCAGGCCTTCCTGGAGGATGTGCCGACGCATCTCGGCACTGGCCAGTGCGCTGTTCTTGTTGCGGATGGCGCGCACCACGGCTTCGTTCTCTTGCAGACGCTCGGCAAGATGTTCCGGCGAGTTGCGCAAGACTTGCGCGCTCAGCTTGAGGGCGTTGCTGGTTTGCTGCACCACGTTCTGGAAGATCGGGTTGGACGTCAGCGCGAACAGTTCTTCGTGAAAGCCAATGTAGGCGTTCATCCCGGCTTCGGCGTCACCGGCATCCAGGGCTTCGCGCATGTCCATCAAGGTCAGGCGCAGTTGGCCGACCTCCTTGCTGCTGATGGATTGGGCGACCAGGCCGACGATGAAGGGCTCGAGGGTGTAGCGCAGTTGCAGGATATCTTCGAGGCTGGCGTCGGCCACGGCGTCGCTGGCCTGCGGTTCGCTGACGCTGTTTTCCAATACCACCACGCCCTTGCCGGGCATCGAGCGCACCAGGCCAAGGGTCTCCAGCACGATGACCGCTTCGCGCAGGCTCGGGCGGCTGATGCCCATCTGTTCGGCCAGCTCACGCTGGCCGGGCAGCATTTCTCCACGCCGCCACTGGCCACGCTTGAGTGCGGCGCGCAGTTTTTCTACGACTGAATTGACGACGGTTGAGGTGCTGATCACGTCTACGTCTCCTTGGATGTTTCCAATAGGGTCACGATTCCAGTGGGAGCTGGCTTGCCTGCGATGACTGACTGTCAGTCAACATCGTTATGGCTGACCCACCGCTATCGCAGGCAAGCCAGCTCCCACAGTTGGATCGCGTTGCTAGAACTCCTGATGCGCCGGCAGCACTGGCTTCTTGGCCTGGAAGGCATAGCCTTGCTGACCGTCGAGCACCTTGTTGGCGCGTTGGATATCGATGTCTTTTTCCCAGCGAGCAATGGCCACCGTGGCGACGCAGTTGCCGATCAGGTTGGTCAATGCACGGCCAATACCCATGAACCAGTCGACCGCCAACACCAGCACCAGCCCGACCACCGGGATCGCCGGAATAGCGGTGAGGGTCGCCGCCAGAATCACCAGTGCCGAGCCCGGAATCCCATGGGCGCCCTTGGAGGTAATCAGCGACACCAGCAGGATGGTCAGCAAGTCGGTCATCGACAGCGGCGTGCCGGTGGCGTTGGCGATGAACACGATGGCCAGGGTCAGGTAGATCGAGAAGCCGTCGAGGTTGAACGAATAGCCCGTCGGAATCACCAGGCCTACGGTCGAGCTGCCAATACCCAGGTGCTCGAGTTTGCGCATGATCTGCGGCAGTACCGCATCGGAGGAGGCGGTGCCCATCACGATCAGCAGTTCTTCGCGCAGGTACTTGAGCAGCGGCAACATGCGCAGGCCGGACACGCGCATCACCAGGCCAAGCACCACCGCGACAAAGACAAAGCAGGTCAGGTAGAACAACCCTACCAGGCTACCCAGGTGTTGCAGCGAATCCAGGCCGTAGGTGCTGGTGGTGAACGCAATGGCGCCGAACACGCCGATCGGCGCCAGGCGCACGATCATGCCCATGATGCGGAAGATCACGTGGCTCAGCTCGTTGATCAACCGCGAGATGCCGGAAGCGGCTTCGCCCACCAGGTTCAGCGCACTGCCGAACAGCACCGAGAACAGCAACACTTGCAGCACGTTGTTGTCGGCGAAGGCGCCGATTACCGAGTTGGGGATCAGGTCCATCAGGAACTGGCTGGTGCCGCGGATGTGCTGGCCTTTGTCGGCCAGTTCATTCAGACCGGCGGAGGACAGCTGCTCAAGGTGGATATTGGCGCCGGTGCCGATGCCGGTGCTGAACGCCATGATCAGGCCGATCACCAGTGCGACGGTGGTCAGCACTTCAAAATAGATCACTGACTTGAGGCCGATGCGTCCGACCTTCTTCAAGTCGCCGGCACCGGAAATACCGCTGACCACCACGCAGAATACGATCAGGCCAATCAGCATTTTGATCAGCTTGATAAAGCCGTCACCCAGGGGTTTGAGTTGCGAGGAGAATTCGGGAAGGGCCAGGCCGCAGATAATGCCCAGCATCAGGCCAATCACGACTTGCAGGAAAATCGAACGCGAGCACCATCTGAGCATGGGAGGGATCTCTATTCGGTGCCCTGGTGGTTCCAGGGCTTAATTTTTGTGGTCTTACCGGTAAGTCCAGTGCCCGGCCAGTCTACGCCGGGTTTTTTTGAAATCACAAGTAAATAATCGGCGGTTGACAGTTCCCGGTCTGACCAGTTGGTCGGCAAGCGTGATACTTGAGCGGTTGGCGGGCTGGAAAAAAATTCGCTTATCATCGCGGCTTGATTCGCGAGGTGATTGATGGACGCACCAGGACTGACCACGGACGCCACAGGGCAGACCCATTGCACCTGGCGCACGGCGGCGCCGGAATACCCGCGCTATCACGACCACGAGTGGGGCGTGCCGGTGGCGGATGATATTCAACTGTACGAGAAGATTTGCCTGGAAGGCTTTCAGGCCGGCATGGCGTGGATCACCATCCTGCGCAAGCGCGAGCAGTTTCGGGCAGCTCTCGAGGGCTTTGATTTTCGCCGCGTGGCGCAGTACGGCGAGGCGGATATCGACCGCCTGATGAAAGACCCCGGCATCGTGCGCAATCGGGCCAAGATCGTCTCCACCCTCAACAACGCGCGCAGGGCGTGCGAACTGGTGGATGAAACCGGCTCGTTGGCCCATTGGATATGGGCGTTCGAGCCAGCCGAGGAGGAGCGCCCGGCCGTGGTGGACATGGCTTACTGGACCGGCAACCCAACGTCGCCGGCGTCGGTGCGCTTATCCAAAGCCTTGAAAAAACGCGGCTGGACCTTTGTCGGCCCCACCACCATGTATGCGTTGATGCAGGCGATGGGCATGGTCAATGATCACCTGGAAGGCTGCGCTTGCCGACCGCAGATCGAAGACCTTCGCCGACAATTCAAACGCCCCTGAATCCTCGGATCAAACACCCTTCAAACTGTGGGAGCTGGCTTGCCTGCGAGGGGGGTGAGTCAGCCAACACATCTGTTTCTGATGTACCGCTATCGCAGGCAAGCCAGCTCCCACAATTCAGTTTTGTGGTGTGGCTGGTTACTGCGGCAGCGGCGTCAACACCTCAGCCTTGTCATCCAGCACCATCACCACCAGCAGCTTGGCCGGCTGGGTCTGGCTGGCGTTGCTTGATTCGAAGTGCCGCGAGCCGGCCGCTTCATAGAACGACTCACCGACCTTGTAGGTAATCGCCTTTTCATCGTTGACCCGCGAGGTGATCTCACCCTCCAGCACATACGCCACGGCAGTGCCGGTGTGGCTGTGCGGCACGGTGGCCTGGCCGGGGCGTAATCGACGGTGAGCATGATGGTTTTCTTGCCGGGCACATTGGTCAAGGCGTGTTCCTGCAGCACCTTGATGGATTCCTGGTTGTAAACCGGCTCGTGGGCGAGGGCGCTGAGCGAGGCGAGCATCAGGGTGGCAGCGAGCAGTCGTTTCATGATGAGGTTTCCGAGAAGTTCGAGACCTCTTCACCCTACGCCGCCGAGTGCACCTGACCAATGACCAATGCGCGGGAAAACCCGCTAGCCAATCTGCTGCAGAATATCGCGCAGCCGGTCCAGCGCCGGGTCGATGTCGAGCAATTCGATGGCGCCGAAGCCGATGATCAACCCTTGGCGCACAGGGGTGTCATGGAAGAACACATCCACCGGGTACACGCCCACTTCCACGCGCCGCGCCAGTTCCATCAGCAACGGGATATCCACCGGCACCTTGCACAGCGCCGCCATGTGAAATCCCGCCACGCTGGGCACCGCTTCAAACCAGGGCGCCAAGTCGCCTGCCAGGCGCTGCAGGATGCGTTCGCGGCGCCCGGCGTACACCGTGTGGCAGCGGCGAATGTGCTTGAGCAAGTAGCCTTCGCTGATGAACTTGGCCAGTGCCCATTGCGGCAGCGTGGAGCTGTGCTGGTCGGTCAGTTGCTTGGCCTTGAGCACCGCGCCGTAAATGGCCGGCGGCAGCACCGCATAGCCCAGGCGCAACTCCGGCAGCAGGGTTTTCGAGAAGGTCCCGACGTACGTGACCACGCCACGGCTGTCCATGCTTTGCAGGGAATCGGTGGGGCGGCCTTCGTAGCGAAATTCGCTGTCGTAGTCGTCTTCAATGATGATCGCGCCCAGCTCGAACGCGCGCGCCAGCAAGGCTTCGCGGCGCGCCAGGCTCATGGGCATGCCCAAAGGGAATTGGTGGGACGGAGTCACGTAGATCAGCCGTGTGCCGTCCGGGATCAGGTCGACCTGAATGCCTTGGGCGTCGACCGGCACGCCGGCAACGTGGGCGCCCATGGCCATGAACAACTGGCGCGCGGGGCTGTAGCCGGGGTCTTCCATGGCGACCGTGGTGCCCGGTTCGAGGACCACGCGGGCGATCAGGTCCAGCGCCTGCTGCGCGCCATTGGTGACCACGATGTCGTCGGCGCGGCATTTCACCCCGCGTGAAAACGCGACGTGCCCGGCGATAGCCTCGCGCAGCGCGGGCAAACCTTCCGGTTGACTGTAAAAGCCGCTGTCTCGGGCGATACGCCGCAGCGCATCCTGGGTACAGCGCCGCCATTCATCCTGGGGGAACTGATTGCGGGTGGTGGCGCCTCCGATAAATTCATAGCGCAGTGTGCTGTCGCGCGTGGGATGGCGCATGGGCGAGGGCAGCGCCGCCCATTTGCCCAGGTTGGCGGCACAAGCCAGGTCGGCGGCGGTTTGCACGCGCTCGGTTTGCACGGTATGGGCGTTGACGAAAGTGCCGCGGCCGGTCTTGCCCACCAGCAGGCCTTCGTATGTCAGGGTGGCGTAGGTGTCGGACACGGTTTTGCGCGACACGCCGATTTGCTTGGCCAACAAGCGGCTGGGCGGCAGTTGCGCGCCGACCGCCAGGCGTCCGGACGCAATGGCTTCACGCAACTGCCGGTACAGCTGTTCGGCCAGGTCTTTGCGGCCGTTGATCACCACGTGCAGTTCCATGTTTCATCCCAAGGCATTCACTCTGGGCCAAGACTACTCGCTCGCGCAGCGCGCTCAAAATGGTCTGCGCATAAACCGCCCGATTGGCTATAGGGCTTATGGAACGCGGGCTCTAGGCTAGCGCACACTGACTTGCCCGCCCGAGAGCCGCCCATGGAACGCCGTCTGGATTACTACACCGCCTCACCGCAAGCGCTTAAAGGCATGTTGATGCTGGAGGCGGCGACCTTTGAACTGTCCATCGAAAAACCGCTGCTGGAGTTGATCAAGATCCGCGTCTCGCAGCTCAACCACTGCGGGTTTTGCACCGACATGCATTCGATGGCAGCGCGCCAGCGTGGTGAGAGTGAGCGACGCCTGTTTGCACTGTGCGTATGGCGTGATTCGCCGTTTTTCAGCGCGCGGGAAAAGGCCGCGTTGGCCTGGAGCGAGTCGGTGGCGACGCTGCCGACATCAAGTGTCTCGGATGAACTCTACACGGCAGTGCGCGTGGAGTTCAGCGAGCAGGAATTGGTGGACCTGACCATGGCGGTGTCCAGCATCAGTGGCTGGAACCGCCTGGCGGTGAGCTTTCGCCAGCAACCGCCGAATGCATGATCAGGACAGGAAACCGCCGTCCACATTCAGTGACACGCCGGTGGTGTAGCTGGAGGCGTCGCTGGCCAGAAACAGCACCGCGCCGGCCATTTCGCTCGGGTCGGCCACGCGTTTGAGCGGGATCTGCGCCAGCGCCATTTTCAGGATCGAATCGTTCTTCACCAGCGCCGAGGCGAACTTGGTGTCGGTCAGGCCCGGCAGCAGGGCGTTGCAACGAATGCCGAACGCTGCACATTCCTTGGCGAACACTTTGGTCATGTTGATCACAGCGGCCTTGGTCACCGAGTAGATGCCCTGGAACACGCCAGGGGAAATGCCGTTGATCGACGCCACGTTGATGATGCTGCCGCCACCGTTCTCGCGCATCAGCTTGCCGGCTTCCACCGACATGAAGAAGTAGCCGCGAATGTTTACGTCCACAGTCTTCTGGAAGGCGCCGAGGTCGGTGTCCAGCACGTTGCAGAACTGCGGGTTGGTGGCGGCGTTGTTGACCAGAATATCCAGGCGGCCGAACTGTTCACGAATACCGGCAAACACCTGGGTGATCTGCTCCATTTCACCAATGTGGCAGGCCACGGCCGTGGCTTTGCCGCCGTCGGCGATGATTGCATCCGCCACGTGCTGGCAGCCTTCCAGCTTGCGGCTGGAGACGATCACGTGGGCGCCTTGCTGGGCCAGCAGCTTGGCGATGGCTTCACCGATACCGCGGCTGGCGCCGGACACAAAAGCAATCTTGCCGTCGAGGTCGAACAGGTGGGTCTTGGACATGAAGGGTTCCTTGTTCTTGCAGTCAGAGGGCTGATTTGGCGATGACGTTCAGGCTCATTTGCTCCAGCAGCGTGTTCATGTGGATGAACTGCGCAAAGCGTTTGTCCTGGGTCTGGCCGTGGAAGAAGCGGTAGTAGATCTGTTGCACGATGCCGGCCAGGCGGAACAGGCCATAGGTGTAGTAGAAGTCGAAATTGTCGATCTGGAGGCCCGAGCGCTCGGCGTAATAATCGACGAACTGGCGGCGGGTCAGCATGCCTGGGGCGTTGCTTGGCTGGCGACGCATGAGTTGCACCGGTGCCGGGTCGGCGGCTTCGATCCAGTAGGCGAGGGTGTTGCCCAAATCCATCAGCGGGTCGCCCAGGGTGGTGAGTTCCCAGTCCAGCACGCCAATGATCTGCATCGGGTTTTGCGGGTCGAGGATCACGTTGTCGAAGCGGTAGTCGTTGTGCACGATGCTGGAGGTCGGATGGTCGGCCGGCATCTTGTCGTTGAGCCAGGCGCGCACTTTCTCCCAGCTCGGGGCATCTGGGGTCAGGGCTTTCTCGTAGCGATCACTCCAGCCGCGAATCTGACGCTCTACATACCCTTCAGGCTTGCCCAGGTCAGCCAGGCCGCAGGCCGCGTAATCCACCTGGTGCAGTTCGACGAACTTGTCGATAAAGCTTTTGCACAGCGCCTCGGTCTTGGCGGCGTCCAGGCCCAGTTCGGCCGGCAGGTCGGAGCGCAGGATGATGCCGTTGACGCGCTCCATCACATAGAACTCGGCGCCGATCACCGACTCATCGGTGCAATGCACATAGGCCTTGGGGCAGTACGGGAAGCCATCTTTCAACTGGTTGAGAATGCGGTATTCGCGGCCCATGTCGTGGGCGGACTTGGCCTTGTGGCCAAAGGGCGGGCGGCGCAGCACGAATTCCCGGTCCGGGTATTCGAGCAAGTAAGTCAGGTTGGACGCGCCACCGGGGAACTGGCTGATCTTGACCGCGCCGTGCAGGCCCGCAATATGCGCCTTGAGGTAGGGATCGATGAGGCTGGCATCAAGTTCTTCGCCTGGGCGAATCTGGGTCGATTGGTCGTTAAGCGCCATGCTTATCCCTTCTGCTTATTCTAAAGGCCTTGGACTATTGGCTAATCTAATGCGCACCGCCGTCCAGCGACAAGGTCGGGGCGGCTTAATAGGTTAGCGTGTTGGACGATGATCAGCGGGCCTGATGCGCTCAAATCACCAGCATCGCCCGGCCACCGGGTTGCAGGACAGGTTGGCACCGATTTCGACTTTTGCCAGGTCAATGCCAAGGCCGGCGAGCAGGTTATTGACGATGGGATCGAGAAGCGGGCCGAGCACCCCGCCAATCACGCCCCCAAGCAATGAAAGCAAGCCATTGAGCAGGCCCGTGACCAGGCCCAGCACAGCGCCCAACAGGCTGGCGATTTTTGGCGGGTGGTTGATCAGTTGGATGCCGGTGAGTGTTTCCTTGAGGCTGCTGACGACGTTCGAGGCGGCGAATTGATAATACGCGGGGGGCAGATTGACCGCCGGCGGGTTGGTGTAGGTGTGCGCGCGTTCGGTCCGGGCCACATCGCTGTCGACGCGCACGCCCAGCCCGCCTGCCGCGAAGGCTTGCCGGTCGCCACAGACGCCGGTGCCGCGCTTGCAGGTCTTGGTACCGATATCCACCACCGGGTACTCGTCGACGTGCAGCGTTTGGGTGGATGAAAACAGGTTTTTGGGGTCAACCTGCCCAATCATCGCGTGCAGGGCCGAGGTTTCGCCAAGCACCGACAATGATTTTTTGCCACTGTCGCAACTGTAATCCGTCACCTTGGCGCTGCCACCGGCGGCCTCCAGGGCAATGTCGAGTGTGTCGCCGATCTCAAGGCTGGTGACCAGGCAACAATTGGGGTCAAGCAGCCCCAACAATCCGCTCAGTACTTCATTGAGCGCCTGCACCAGGTTTCCCAGCGCGTTATTGACCAGTGTGACGATCGGCAGCTTGACCGAAATCAAGGTGCGCACTTGCGCGGTTCGCACATAAATGGGCTGCGTGGCGATGTGCTTCGGGTCGCCGATGCTTGAGAGTTGCCCAGGCTCGATCACTTTGGTCGAGACGGTGACGCCGAGCAGCCCCAGCACATCCACCGGCAGCTCAACGGCAACGGCGCTGGCCTTGTTCGACAACTGCACAAGGCCCTGGATCAGGTTGAACAGCTGCAGTTTCACATCCAGCGCACTTTTGTCCGTGCCGTTCTGGATGTTGATCAGGTCGCCCAAGTGCAGGATTTGCGTGCCCGGCGCAATCAGCTTGATGGCTTCGAGGTTGTTGATGACGAGCGTGACCGCATCGCCACCGAGCTTGAGCACGTCGATGGCGGCCTGGACCAGTTGGCCGACGGTGGCGTCGGTCTTGAGCAACTGATCGTAATTGCCGGCGCTGACGTTCAAGCGGATCGCCAGGGCATCCAGGTACTTGAGCAAACTGATATCGGTGTTGATCAAACCGTTCCAGCCCACCGCGTCGAGCTGCAACTTGCCGCCCAGCAAGCCGCCGATCAAGGCGTTGAGGGCCACGGACTTGGTGCTGTCCACGGTCAACAAGGTGCTGCGCACGGTGAGTGACGCCACCGTTGGGGTTGGCGCGGCGGCGACCGCGGTGGCGCTCAAGAGCGTCATCATGTTGAGGGGTTGAGTCGAGAACAGCGTGAGTAAGCCATGGGCGAGGCTGGTGTGCACACGGTGGGTGGCGATGACCCGAATAGCGTCGGTTTTGGCAGGGTCGGCGCTGAAGGTGCGCATGAAGTCGGCACCGGTGGTCAGGGTGCCGCAGGCAACGGCCAGCGTGCGATTGTCGTCGACAGTGAAGTGGTTGCGCGCTGCGCTTTGAGTCGCAAACTGGGCCGCATTGTTAGTGGGCGCCGCACACGTGCCGCTGCGGCTGACCGCTTCGAGCGCCGCTGTGTCGACCACCCGCTGTAACTTGCGCTTCTCCAGGTACAAACGGCCGCTGTCGACCACCAGCAATAGAAACAACAGCGCAATCCCAAGGGTCACCGCGCCGATCAAACCGATGGCGCCGCGCTGGCGGGCCGGGCCGAGTCCATGGCCAAACATTCTGCGTTCCTTCGCCGGTCATGCACCGACGTCCTGAGCATCCCCGCTCAGCAGTGTAGTCAGGTTTTACGTCGGCGCTGGCTATTCGCTACTAGTTGCGCGGCGGCAGCGTCACCGGTGTAAGCACTGGGCGGCCGGCAAAGTATTCCACCAGGTTGTCGGCCACACGCTGCACCGTATCGTGGGCGGCTTCGGGAGACAGGCCGGCCACGTGGGAGGTGAGTACGGTATTGCTCAGGCGCTTGAGGGCGTCCGGCACTTTGGGCTCGTCGTCGAACACATCCAGCGCCGCGCCGCCGATACGCCGTTGCTCAAGAGCAGCCACCAGGTCTGCCGTGACTACCACGCTGCCGCGTCCGATGTTCACCAGGTAGCCGTTCGGCCCCAGCGCATCCAGGGCGTGGCGATCAATCAGGTGACGGGTGCTTGCACCGCCGGGCGTGGCCAGAATCAGGAAATCCGAGGTGCGCGCCAGCTCAACGGCGGTGGCGCAATAGGTGTAGTCCACGTCATCGCGGGGCTGGCGGTTGTGATAACTCACCTCCATGCCGAACCCGAGCGCCGCGCGCCTGGCGATCTCCATGCCAACGGCGCCGAGCCCGAGAATCCCCAGCTGCTTGCCGCCCAGGGAAGGGCGCATCACCTTCGGCCATTCGCCGCGCCGCACGGCCGCGTCGGTCTGGGGGACGCCGCGCACCAGCGACAGCAGCAATGCCATGGCGTGGTCGGCAACCGACGGCGCATTCACCCCGGCGCCGTTGGTGACGACGATCCCGCGATTGCTCGCCGCCTGCAGGTCCACATGCTCGTAACCGGCACCGATCACGCAGATGATCTCGAGCAAGGGCAATGCGGCGATTTCCTCGGCATACAGCCCCAGCGGGCCACGGGTCAGCACGGCCTTGATCTGCCCGCCATGCGCCTTGATCGCCTGGGCGCGTTCGGCCGGCGTCGGCGCCAGAATCACGTGAAAGTCGTTGCTCTCGATGATTTGCAGGTATTCGTTGATGGTTTCAACCAGGACCAGAACAGTGGTGGACATCGGAAGGCGCTTCCTGAAGGGTTTGAAGAGTGAGTATGCGGGATTTGTAAGACAGAACGTTTTGTTCCGCCAGAAAAATCCCGCATAGACGCCGTTAGAACGCGATGCTGTGCGCTTTCACCCGTTTCACAAACGCCCCGGCCAGGGTTGCGTTGTGATGCTCCATGATCGCCTCGGCAGGCAACGCGTTGGTGTTCATGCAGGTATGGCCGTCCTCGGGCAAAGTCACCGAAAACCCAAGTTCGACTGCGACTCGGCAGGTAGTGTCGATGCAGAACTGGGTTTTCATCCCCACAATCACCAGTTCATCGACCTGCGCCACCGCCAGTTGCTGCGCCAGATCAGTTCCCAGAAAACAGCTGGGACGGGTCTTGTTGAAGACATGGTCGCGAGCGGCGTCGACCTGCAGGCCCGGCCACAACTGCCACAACGGGCTGCCGGCTTCTATCGCAGAGCCTGAGGGACCGGTGTGTTGGGCCACGAAGATCGGCGCGTGGGCGCTGCGCGCGCGTTGAATGAGTTGATTGATGGTGCCCAGCACCCGTTCGCGCTCGAAGGGCTTGTCGGGCCCGTCGTACAAGCCGTTTTGCATATCGATGATCAGCAGGGCGTTTGCCATGGTCTTGCTCCTTGCAGTGGCCAGATGGCGGGGCAATAAAAAGGCCCCGTCCATTGCTGGCGGGGCCTTGGGTTGAATCCGGGGTGTTTTAGTTCAAGCACCCACAGCCACCGCACGACCCGCCATAAGCGGTCGTGGTGGTGGTGCGGGTGAGGTGCAGCGCAATAGGCTTCATGGGCCCGATCATGCTGGGACGGGCGCTGGGCTGTCAACGGGCGCGTCCGATTTCGCCTCGGGTAGCAGCGTATTTCGTGCAGCCTCCAGGAATTCGTCTGACAGGCTACTGCCGCGTGTCGCACGAGCGAGGGTGACGGCGCCGATCATCATCGCGTAGTTGGCCAGCATGGCCTGACGGTCTTGAGCCTGCAACTGCGCAAAGATTTCCAGCGACCGTTCAACACCGGCGACGAAGGTGCGCTGTAATTGCGTGTTGGCGGGCTCATGGCACATGTCCGGGGTAAAGGCCGATATCGGGCAGCCGTCGCCGGGATTGTCGCGGTGGGTGGCCGAAAAGTAGTGGCGCAAGATGGTCTCGCATGCCGATTGCGGGTCTTCACTGCGCTCGATTTTTTCCTGCCAGCCCTGGTTCGAATGCTCAAAGGCCTGCTGGCAAGCCTCGGTGGCCAAGGCTTCCTTGGACGCAAAGTGCCCGTAGAAACCGCCGTGGGTCAGGCCGGCGGCGGCCATCACGTCCGCCAGGCTGATGCCGTGCAGCCCGCGCTCACGAAACAGGTGCGTGGCAGCCTCGACGATGATTTCACGGTTGAGTTCGGCTTGTTTGCGGGACACGCGAGGCATGGCGGGGCTCTCAGAATAAAGGCGGGCATTGCCTGAAAAGTACAGCAAAGCCCGCGATTCCAAAATAGATTTGTTTGGGCATGTATTACTTCGACGCTGCTGCAGCCCTCTGGAACCGCTGCCTGCAGCGATCTCGACTGATCTGCATTGGGGCACCGTTCCTCAGCTAAGTCTTTGCTTATTCAGGAGAATCCCGGACAATCGCGCGCTTGTTATGGTCGGGGCGCTGCCTGTCAGGTTTTTCTGACTCGTCCCGGCTGTGGAAATGCGGAGATCCGACCGGATGAATGATCAGGCCAATAGCGTCGACGAACGCTATGCAACGACACCTGCAACCCTCACAGGCTGGAGCCGCCAGGACACCACCTGGATGCTCGGGCTGTTCGGCACCGCCATCGGCGCCGGTACTTTGTTTTTGCCCATCAACGCAGGTCTTGGGGGCTTCTGGCCGCTGGTGATCCTGGCACTGCTGGCATTCCCGATGACGTTCTTTGCCCACCGTGGCCTGACCCGTTTCGTCCTGTCCGGCCGTGAAGGTTCTGACATTACCGACGTGGTCGAAGAGCATTTCGGTCTCAAGGCCGGCGCACTGATCACCTTGCTGTACTTCTTCGCCATCTTCCCGATCCTGCTGATCTACAGCGTGGCCCTGACCAACACGGTCAGCAGCTTCATGGAGCACCAGCTGCACATCATGCCGCCGCCGCGCGCGATCCTGGCGTTTGTGCTGATCCTCGGCCTGTTGGCCGTGGTGCGTTGCGGCGAGCAGGTGATCGTCAAGGCCATGAGCCTGATGGTGTATCCGTTTATCGTCGCGTTGCTGTTTCTGGCCGTGTACCTGATCCCGCACTGGACCGGCGGCATTCTCAGCACCGCCCGTGAAGTCCCGGCGCCGTCGGCGTTGCTCAACACGTTGTGGCTGGCGATTCCGGTGATGGTGTTCTCGTTCAACCATTCGCCGATCATCTCGGCCTTTGCGGTGGACCAGAAGCGCCAGTACGGCGCCAACGCGGATGAGCGCAGCTCGCAGATCCTGTGCCGCGCGCACCTGTTGATGGTGGTGATGGTGCTGTTCTTCGTGTTCAGCTGTGTGCTGACCCTGACGCCGGCGCAACTGGCCGAAGCGAAAGCGCAGAACCTGTCGATCCTGTCGTACCTGGCCAACCACTTCGACAACCCGACCATCGCCTTCGCCGCGCCGTTGATTGCATTCGTGGCGATTGCCAAGTCGTTCCTGGGCCACTACATCGGCGCCAGTGAAGGCCTCAAGGGCCTGGTGCTCAAGACCGGTCGCCGCCCGGCGGCCAAGTCCCTGGACCGCATGACCGCCGCCTTCATGCTGGTGGTGTGCTGGCTCGTCGCCACGCTGAACCCGAGCATTCTCGGCATGATCGAGACGCTGGGCGGCCCGATCATCGCGTCGATCCTGTTCCTGATGCCGATGTATGCGATCCGCAAGGTACCGGCCATGGCCAAGTACCGCGGGCAGGCGTCCAACGTGTTTGTTACCGCAGTTGGTCTGGTCGCGATTACCGCGCTGGTTTACTCGCTGCTGTCCTGACACCGAGCTGTACACCCCAAGGCCGATTCGCGCATTGCGTGAATCGGCTTTTTTTGTGCCTGGAAACCCTGTCCTGGCTCAACCGCTGATGGGCAATGGAGGCTAAGCTGACGCGGGTTTTATTTGCCAGGATGGGCTGATTGAAAACTGCAATTGATGTGACGTCGTCCAGTCGTACCCAGGACCTGCTCGCCGGGTTATCCATTGCCGGTTTGCTGCTGCCGGAGGCTGTGGCCTATTCCAGCATCGCTGCGCTGCCGCCCCAGGCCGGGGTGATTGCGCTGTTTGCCGGGCTGGTGTGTTACGGCCTGTTCGGCACCAGCCGCTTTGCGATTGTCTCGGCCACCTCGTCTTCGGCAGCAGTACTGGCCGCCGCCACCGCCAGCCTGGCGGGCGGTGACTCGGCGCTGAGGCTGGCGCTGGCGTTCGGGTTGGTGTTGATCACCGGGGTGTTGTTCCTGCTGGCCGGGCTGTTCAAGCTTGGCGGTGTTACTTCGTTTATCGCTAAACCGGTGTTGCGCGGGTTTGCCTTCGGCCTGGCGCTGACCATCATTCTCAAGCAGCTGGCCAACGTGGTCGGTGTGCACTTGACCGACAACAACTTGATCCGCTTCCTGCCGCAACTGATGGAGCAGCTGCCCCGGTGGAACTGGCCGGCTGCGCTGGTCGCGGCGATTGCGTTGGGAGTGCTTTGGTTGTGCGCGCGGATTCCGCGCCTGCCGGGCGGGCTGCTGGTGGTGATCCTGGGCATTGTTGCCGGGCAGTACCTGGATTTACAGGCCCATGGTGTGGCGTTGATCGGTCTGATCGACTTGCGCTTGGAGTTCGGGCATTTGCCGGTGCTGCCATTCGCCGATTGGCTGCGCCTGGGTGAGCTGGCGTTTGCCTTGGTCATGATCCTGTATGCGGAGTCCTATGGCTCTATCAGCTCATTCGCGCTTAAACACGGCGACCGCGTGACATCCAACCGCGACTTGCTTGCGCTGGGTGCGGCCAACCTGATCTCCGGGCTGTTTCATGGCATGCCGGCCGGTGCCGGCTATTCCGCAACCTCGGCCAATGAGGCCGCCGGTGCCGGTTCACGCCTGGCCGGAATCGTTGCCGCGCTGGTGGTGCTGGTGATTGTGCTGACCGTGCTGCCCTATGTCGCGCTGACCCCGGAACCGGTGCTTGCCGCCATCGTCATCTACGCACTGGGCCGTGGTTTGAGCCTGCAGCCGCTGGGGCGTTACTTTCTCTGGCGGCGCGATCGGTTGTTGGTGATCTGTGCGGTCGCGGCGGTGCTGGTGCTAGGCGTGCTGGATGGCTTGCTGGTGTCGGTAGCGATCAGCGTGGTGCTGATGCTGCGCCAGATGTCATCGGCTGATATCCAGGTGCTGGGGCGCTTGGGTGACAGCCATGATTTTGTCGATCGTCAACACCACGACGATGCGGTGGAAGTGCCGGGCCTGTTGATCGTGCGGCCCAGCGAGGCGCTGTTTTTTGCGAATGCCGAACGCATTCTGGGTGCGGCATTGCGCTTGATGCGCCAGTCGCCGGTGGAGGCGGTGGTGCTGAGCCTGGAAGAATCTCCGGATCTGGATGGCACCAGTATCGAAGCGCTGGCGGCGTTTTTCGCGCAGGTGCGCGGGGAGGGCAAGCGCTTGGTGCTGGCGCGCGTGCGGCATGAGGCGTTGGACGTGCTGCAAGCCTTGCCGGAGACGCTTGCGCCACAGGTCTTGCTCAGTGGCTTAAGCGTTGACGGTGCGGTGCAGTTGGCGCTACAGACCCAAACCTGAAAGTGCAAAGCTCCCACAGGTATTTTGTGGTGGTGTCGAGGTTGTATTCCAGGCATAAAAAAACGCCGCGTACCTTGCGATACGCGGCGTCCTTTATGTCAACACACCTTAGGCTTGAATCACCGGGATGTTGGCGCTTGCTGCGATTTTGCGGAACTCGGCGATCTGGTCGAAGTTCAGGTAGCGGTAAACGTCACTGGCCATGGTGTCCAGTTTGGCCGCGTAGCCCATGTACTCTTCGACGGTCGGCAGGCGACCCAGCGTGGAGGCCACTGCCGCCAGCTCAGCCGAGGCCAGGTAGACGTTGGCACCATCACCCAGACGGTTCGGAAAGTTACGGGTCGAGGTCGACACAACGGTCGAGTTCGGTTCTACGCGTGCCTGGTTACCCATGCACAGCGAGCAGCCCGGCATTTCCATGCGCGCGCCAGCCTTGCCGTAGATGCCGTAGTAGCCTTCTTCGGTCAGTTGGTGAGCGTCCATCTTGGTCGGCGGCGACAGCCACAGACGGGTTGGCAGCTGACCCTTGACCTGTTCCAGCAACTTACCGGCCGCGCGGAAGTGACCGATGTTGGTCATGCACGAACCGATGAACACTTCGTCGATCTTCTCGCCGGCAACGCTGGACAACAGACGGGCATCGTCCGGGTCGTTGGGTGCGCAGAGGATCGGCTCGTTGATTTCAGCCAGGTCGATTTCGATGATTTCGGCGTATTCCGCGTCGGCATCGGCTTCCATCAGCTCAGGGTTGGCAACCCAGGCCTCCATCGCTTGGGCGCGACGTTCCAGGGTACGTGCATCGCCGTAGCCTTCGCCGATCATCCAGCGCAGCAGGGTGATGTTGGAGTTCAGGTACTCGGTGACGGAGTCTTTCGACAGCTTGATGGTGCAACCGGCAGCCGAACGTTCGGCCGAGGCGTCGGACAGCTCGAAAGCCTGTTCCAGCGTCAGGTCGTTCAGGCCTTCGATCTCCAGGATGCGACCGGAGAAGGCGTTCTTCTTGCCTTTCTTCTCTACGGTCAACAGGCCAGCCTGGATCGCGTAGTAAGGAATGGCGTGAACCAGATCACGCAGGGTGATGCCCGGTTGCATTTTGCCTTTGAAGCGCACCAGGATCGATTCCGGCATGTCCAGCGGCATGACGCCGGTGGCTGCGGCGAACGCGACCAGACCGGAACCGGCCGGGAACGAGATGCCCATCGGGAAACGGGTGTGGGAGTCGCCACCGGTGCCGACAGTGTCCGGCAGCAGCATGCGGTTCAGCCAGCTGTGGATGATGCCGTCGCCTGGACGCAGCGATACACCGCCACGGGTCATGATGAAGTCAGGCAGGGTGTGGTGGGTGGTCACGTCGATCGGCTTGGGGTAAGCCGCGGTGTGGCAGAACGACTGCATCACCAGATCGGTCGAGAAGCCCAGGCACGCCAGGTCTTTGAGTTCGTCACGGGTCATGGGACCGGTGGTGTCCTGGGAACCCACGGTGGTCATCTTCGGTTCGCAGTAGGTGCCAGGACGAACGCCTTTGCCTTCTGCCAGACCGCAGGCGCGACCGACCATTTTTTGCGCCAGGGTGAAGCCCTTGTCGCTTTCAGCCGGCGCTTCCGGCAGTTTGAACAGGGTCGAAGGCGGCAGGCCGAGTTCGGCGCGTGCCTTCTCGGTCAGGCCACGGCCGATGATCAGCGGGATACGGCCGCCGGCACGGACTTCATCCAACAGCACCGGCGTCTTCATTTCGAAGGTGGTCAGGACTTCATCGGTGCCGTGTTTGCAGACTTTGCCAGCATGCGGGTACAGGTCGATCACGTCGCCCATGTTCATGTTGGTGACGTCGAATTCGATTGGCAGTGCGCCGGCATCTTCCATGGTGTTGTAGAAGATGGGAGCGATCTTGCTGCCGAAGCAGAAGCCGCCAGCGCGCTTGTTCGGCACGTAAGGAACGTCGTCGCCGAAGAACCACAGTACGGAGTTGGTCGCCGATTTACGCGACGAACCGGTACCGACCACGTCACCGACGTAGGCGATCGGGAAGCCTTGGCCACGCATCTCTTCGATCTGCTTCATCGGGCCGGTCTTGCCTTGCTCGTCCGGCACGATGCCTTCGCGAGCCATTTTCAGCATGGCCAGGGCGTGCAGCGGGATGTCAGGGCGGGACCAGGCGTCCGGGGCAGGGGACAGGTCGTCGGTGTTGGTTTCGCCGGTGACCTTGAACACGCGCAGGCTGATCTTGTCGGCCAGGGTAGGGCGGTTCTTGAACCACTCGCCGTCAGCCCAGGATTGCAGCACGGCTTTGGCGTGCTCGTTGCCGTTCTTGGCTTTTTCAGCCACGTCGTGGAACGCATCGAACATCAGCAGGGTGTGCTTGAGCTGGGCGGCAGCGACAGGCGCCAACTCGGCGTCGTCCAGCAGCTCGACCAACGTCACGATGTTGTAGCCGCCTTGCATGGTGCCAAGCAGTTCAACCGCGCGTTTTTTGTCGATCAGGGGAGAAGTGGCTTCGCCCTTGGCCAGGGCAGACAGGAAACCGGCCTTGACGTAGGCAGCTTCGTCAACGCCTGGTGGAATGCGGTTGGTGATCAGGTCAACGAGGAATTCTTCTTCGCCAGCCGGGGATTTTTCAGCAGCTCGACCAGGCCTGCGGTTTGTTCGGCGTTAAGCGGCTGGGGAACGATACCCAGTGCTGCACGCTCTTCGATATGTTTGCGGTAGGCTTCAAGCACAGTTATTACCCTCATCAGTGGTCCCACGGGACGCTCATCCAGAAATGAACGGCACGCATGCGCTCGGGGGCTTTTTGGGCCGCAAAGCCAGCGCTGCCGGCATTCCTCACAGAAGCTGCTTTCAAAGTTTTACGCCTGCAGAACGGAGCTGATGAGGGTTGGCGCTGGCATTTACCTACCGGGTAATAACCATCGCCAACACCGTTCTGAAGGAACGACTGTGCTCGTGACGCTTTGAAAACAGCTTCCAGCGGATTATTGGCGCCTTACAAGGCCGGATGATTCTACGGCAAAAAAAATCTAAAGGTAAGTTGCCTAACCAAGTTTGCTGGGTGATCAACCTTAGACAAAGGGCTAACATGCGGCATTGTTTCGCGGATTTGTGTGTCGTTGCCTATGCCCAACCAAACCATCAAGACCCCCTGCGTCGGCCTGTGCTCCACGGTTTACGGCGACCTCGTGTGCCGTGGCTGCAAGCGCTTCCACCACGAAGTGATCCTGTGGAATGGCTATAACGAGGAAGAAAAACGCGCGGTCTGGCTGCGGCTCGAGCAACTGCTGGTGCAAGTGATGGCCGGTAAACTTGAAGTGTTCGACCCCAAGATGCTGCGCGGGCAGTTGGAGCAGCGCAAGATTCGCTTTGTGCCGCACCAGTCCGAGTACTGCTGGGCCTACCAATTGATCGCCCGTGGCGCGCGGGTGATTTCCAACCTGGAAGCCTATGGCATGGTGCTGCTGCCAGAGTTTCGCGACTGGGCGTTGCCGGAGCTGCGCGATGCGATTGATCGGGAGTTTTTTATCCTCTCGGAGGCGCACTACCAGCGCTATATCGCCCCGGGTTTCCTCAACGATGCATTTGCTGGCTGACACCACACAGCGAAAATGTGGGAGCGGGCTTGCTCGCGAAGAGGGAGTGTCAGCCAATCAATTAATTGACTGATCCGCCGCTTTCGCGAGCAAGCCCGCTCCCACAAGGGATTTTCAGTGGGTCAGGCCTTGGTCGCCAGTTCTTCCAGGTGATCCATCAGTTCCTGCGGCTTGAGCACCAGCACATCGCTTTCCACCGCATCCAGCACCACTTCCGCCGTATTGCCAATAAGCGCCCCGGAAATCCCGGTGCGCGCCACGGTGCCGATAATCGTCACCGCCGCCTGCCACTTATGCGCCGCATGGGGAATCAGCACATCCGCCGGGCCTTCTTCGATGTGCAGATGGGTGTCGTCAATATCGAACTCGGCCTGGAACGCCTTGCACTGCTCGCGATAGCGCGCCTCGATGGTTTCCTTGAGCTGAAACGTCGGGTCACTGGCCGACAGCATCGGCGAGGGATGGGCGCTGATCACGTGCAATTGCGCCTTGGCCAGGCTCGCAATTTCGAAGCCGTGATCAATGATGGTGTTGTGCAGCGCCTGATGTTCACTGTCGTGGTTGCCCACATCGATTGCCGCCAGCACCACCTTGTCGGCCCACGGCGTCGAGGTTTTCACCAGCAGCACAGGCGTTGGGCAATAGCGCAGCAGCTTCCAGTCGGCCGGCGTCAACAAGGCCTTTTTCAGCGGGCTGTCGGCGAAGTGCTGCTTGATCACCAGCCCACAGCCCTCGGCTTGCTGCACATCGATGATGGTTTCATGCAGGCTCTCATTCCACGCCTGCTCGGTGGTCACGCTGTAGCCGTCTTCATGCAGGCCGGACTTGAGCAGGCTCAGCAGCGCCGAATGCTCGTGTTTCTTGTCGCAGACCAGCAAATGCAGGTGCGCGCCGGTGACCCCGGCGATCAGCTTGGCGCGCTTGAGCGCCAGGCTTTCCGAGTGCTCGGGCTCGATGACCACCAGGATGCTGCGGATAGCTTGCATGGACGGATCTCCAGAGACGCAAAAAAGGGGCCTTGCACAACTATAGTTGCTGCCCGCCAGACGTCATGTTGATGCACATCAAAGCCAGTGGCTGGTGGTCTGCGGCGGGGTCGGTATAATCGGCGCCCTTTTGTGATCCTTTTGCCCGTGAGCCCGATGAACCTGCCCGAAATCCACGAATTCCTCGGTTGCCGCACCCCCGACGCCTGGGTCCAGGCTGCCTTGGCCGATCAGGCAACCCTGCTGATCGACCACAAGAACTGCGAATTCAAAGCCGCCAGCACCGCCTTGAGCCTGATTGCCAAGTACCACGCGCATGTTGACCTGATCAATATGATGTCGCGCTTGGCGCGCGAAGAGCTGGTGCACCACGAGCAAGTCATGCGCCTGATCAAAAAGCGCAAAGTCGAGCTGCGCCAACTGCACGCCGGCCGTTATGCCTCGGGTTTGCGCAAAGTGGTGCGCAGCCATGAACCGGTCAAACTGGTGGACACCCTGGTGGTCGGCGCCTTCATTGAAGCGCGCAGTTGCGAGCGTTTCGAAGCACTGGTGCCGCATTTGGACGAAGAACTCGGCAAGTTCTATTTCGGTTTGCTCAAAAGCGAGGCGCGGCACTTCCAGGGTTATTTGAAACTGGCCTACCAGTACGGCGACGCCAAAGACATCGCCCAAGTGATCGAGAGGGTCAGGGCGACCGAGCAGGCGCTGATCGAATCACCCGACATCGAGTTCCGCTTTCACAGTGGCGTGCCAGCCTGAGGCGACGGCCACGCCCAGCAGTGCGGTGATCCCGGTCAGCAGCAGGATCACCGTTTTTGTGCCCAGCGGCGCCGCCAGCACGCCAATCAACAAACCCGCCAACGGCTGCGACAGGTTGTTGAGCAGCGTGATCACGCCCACGGTTTTGCCAAAATCCTGTACCGGAATCACGCGCTGACGGGTGCTGCGCAGGTACAGGTTAAACATCTTGTCGAAGCCGGTGATCAGCAGGAACCCAAAGGTGTAGGCCCATACGCTGGGGCTGATGGCCGTGATCAGTGCGCCCACGCCGATCATCGAATACGACAGGCCGCCCAGTACCTTCAACGGCAAGGTTGCGCGCGCCAGGTAAAACAGAATCCCGATCGTCACCACCGCGCCCGCGGCTTGCAGCAGGGCGTACGTATCCTTGCCGGCGCCATAGTGGCCGGTGACCATCGCCGCCGACGTGGCCAGCGTCACGCCAATAATCAGGTTCACGCCCACCGCCAGGGTGATGATCCGCTTCAATTCGGCGAGCATGCGGATATGCCCGAAGGCAATGCGCAGCGGTTGCAGCCAGATGTCCCGGTGCTGCTCGAAGGTTGGCAGGCTCACCGCGCTGGTGCGCTGCCACAGCAGCATGGCCAGGTCCGCCAGCACAAACAGCCCGGCAACCCCCAGCACCACCCAATGCCAGGCCCACACTTCTAGCATCAGCGCCGCCAGCAGCGGGCCGAGCACCAGGCCACTCTGGTCGGCGATTTGTGAATAGGAAAGGGTCTTGGCGTAGGTGTACTGCTTGAAAATATGCGGCATCAACACTTCACGCGCCATGATGCCCTGGGTGGTCAGCACGCCGCACAGCGCCGAGAGCATGACAATCCAGTAAATGCCGTCGAACACGCTGTACAAGGCCACGGCCACTACGCAGGCCAGCGCCCGGTAAACCTGGCTGATATGCAGGATGCGCACTGGTGAAATCTTGTCGCACACCGCGCCACACACCGGGAAGGCCAGGTAACGCGGCAGTGACTCGACAAAAAACGCCAGGCCGGCCCAGGACACACTCTGGGTGGTCTGGAACACGATCAGTGGCACGATAAACAACAGAATCTGGTCCGCCAGCCGCGACAGAAACAGCGAAACAAAGAACGCCAGGTAATCCTTGCGCATACAACTCCCTGTGAATGGCGTTAAAGATTGCAGGCTATTTGTTAAAAACTCTTAAAAGCATGAAGCTTGATCGGCCACTGATGGCCAGCGGCTTCTGTTGAGCAGCTTGCCACCTATAATGCCCGCACTTCAATCCGCGCAGCCACACTGAGAATTTATGGAAAACCTGGGTCTGGGCAAGGTCTTGCTCGTTGAGGACGATGAAAAGCTGGCAGGGCTGATCGCGCACTTCCTGTCGCAACACGGTTTCGAGGTGCGGGTGGTGCACCGCGGTGACGAAGCCCTGGCGGCGTTTCTCGACTTCAAGCCGAAAATCGTCGTGCTCGACCTGATGCTGCCCGGCCAGAGCGGCCTGCACGTGTGTCGCGGGATTCGTAACCTGTCCGACACGCCCATCGTGATCCTGACCGCCAAGGAAGACGACCTGGACCATATCCTCGGCCTTGAGTCCGGTGCCGACGACTACGTCATCAAACCCATAAAACCTCCGGTGCTGCTGGCGCGATTGCGTGCGCTGCAACGTCGCCAGGTGCCCGAACCCACCGTGCGCGGCTCGCTGGAGTTTGGCCGGCTGGCGATTGACCGCAGTTGCCGGGTGGTCAGCCTGGCCGGTGAGAAGATCGACCTCACCACCATGGAATTCGAACTGCTCTGGCTGCTGGCCAGCAGCGCGGGCAAGATCCTCTCGCGCGACGACATTCTTAACCGCATGCGCGGCATTGCCTTCGATGGCCTGAACCGCAGCGTCGACGTGTACATCAGCAAACTGCGTAGCAAACTCAATGACAACCCGCGTGAGCCGGTGTGCATCAAGACCATCTGGGGCAAGGGCTATCTGTTCAATCCATTTGCGTGGGAGGTTTAGATGCTGCGGCTGTTTCTGCGCCTGTATGTGATCCTGGCGCTGGGGTTGGCGGGCGCGATCTGGCTGGTCAACTACACCTTCGACGAGTTACTGCCCGAGGCCAACGAAACCTATAACCGCGAGGCGCTGCGCGGTCCGGCCTATGGCCTGGTGGAGCAGTTGCGGCCCTTGCAAGGCGAGGCCCGGCAGGCGCGCCTGGCCCAACTGCAGCCTCATTATGGTTTGCGCCTCAAGCTGGTGCAGAGCGACACCCAGGCGCTGACCGAGCGCGAACAGCAGCTGTTGGCCGACGGCTTGCTGGTGGTGCGCGGGGATTTCATGGAGTTCCTGACCAATATCGACGGCGGGCCGCAACTGCTGGAAATCAAACTGCCGGAAGAGCCCAAGTGGCTGTACCTGTGGGCCTATGGTTTTCTCGGCTTGTGCCTGGCCATCGTCCTGTATTTCTGGGTTCGCCCGCACTGGCGCGACCTGGAGCATATCCGGCTGGCCGCGCAACGCTTTGGCGACAACGACCTGGCGTCGCGCATCCTGCTGCCGCGCCGTTCCACCGTGCGTGAGCTGGCCGGGCACTTCAACCAGATGGCCGAGCGCATCGAAAGCCTGATCGCCAACCAGCGCGAACTGACCAACGCCGTTTCCCACGAACTGCGCACGCCGATTGCGCGCTTGTCGTTCGAGCTTGATCAACTCAGACAGCAGGCCGACCCGCGCCAGAGCCGTGAACTGATCGCCGACATGTACGCCGACCTGGGCGAACTGGAGGAAATGGTTTCCGAACTGTTGACCTACGCCAGCCTGGAGCGCGGCGCCACCCAGGTTACCCGTGAAAACATCGAGGCCCACAGTTGGCTCGACAGCGTGATCGGCAGCGTGGCCCTGGAGGCTGAGGCGGCCGGCGTGCAGCTGTCGCTGCGTACTTGTGAGGTCGACTTTATCCAAATCGAACCGCGCTTTATGGCGCGTGCCGTGATCAATCTGCTGCGCAACGCCATTCGCTACGCCGAGCGCCGTGTCGAAGTGTCGTTGATCAGTTTTGGCAGCGGTTACGAAGTGCGCGTCAATGACGACGGCCCGGGTGTGCCGATGGAAGGGCGGGCAAAGATCTTCGAACCCTTCCTGCGCCTCGACGCCAGCCGCGACCGCCGCACAGGCGGCTTCGGCCTGGGCCTGGCCTTGGTAAAACGGGTCAGCCAGTGGCATGGCGGCCAAGTGGAAGTGCTGGATTCGGAGTGGGGCGGAGCGTCGTTTCGAATGACCTGGGCGTATGCCGAGTAAGGCTTGGCGTGGATTCAGCAATGCCCATGTGGGAGAGGCCTTGCCAGCTCCCACAAGTTCACCGCGTTCAGCTGCCAGCACTGCAATGCTTGGCTTTTCTGTGGGAGCTGGCTTGCCTGCGATGCAGGCACCTCGGTGTATCAGGTACACCGGGTTGATGCCATCGCAGGCAAGCCAGCTCCCACCTTTGACCGAGTACAAACGAGCAGCACACCCATCTACCTGATGCACAGAGATCCAACTGTGGGAGCGGGCTTGCTCGCGAAGGCGGTGGTTCAGTCAGCTCATGTGTCACTGACACACCGCTTTCGCGAGCAAGCCCGCTCCCACAATTTGACCGAGTTCAGCTCCCACCTTTGACCGAGTACAAACGAGCAGCACACCTATCTACCTGATGCACTTCGAATGCTAGGGCTGCGCGGGCCAACAATCTTTGGGCGCTTTGTCGGGAAACGGTCAAAGACTGTTAACGGGTCAACCCGAGGCGTTCATGCCATTGGGCGATGGATTCTTCGGGGTATTCGTCGAACTGCAGGTCGCCTTTGCGCACGCTGACTTCAACCCAGGGCGCCCTGGAGCCGAGCATCAAGTGCGTGTGTTCCGGCGGCACCGGCAATGGCGTGTCGATGGCTGAGGCGAACGGATGAATCAGCTCCGGCCACTGCGGGCTGAACAGCCACAGTGCGCTGCCGCATTGCGAGCAGAAATGCCGTTCGGCGGTGCTCGCATGTGCACGGCTGGCGCCCTCGGGCTTGAGCCTGGCGTGGTAGATCGAAATCTGTTTGCGCCCCTGAACCTTCAGGCTTTGCGTATCACCGGCAAGGTTGATCGCATAACCGCCGCCGCCTTGGGTTTTGCGGCAGATCGAGCAGTAGCAGCGCTGGTAGGGGTACGGGTGCTGGCTGGTCAGACTGAACGTCACGGCGCCGCAATGGCAGGATCCTTCGAGTTGCATGGCAGTCTCCTCTGGCAAGGTGACTGTTCAGCTTAGGCGCTTTGCGGCATCAGGGTAGCAATCAGCGCCCGAATGGTGCCCGGCAGTGCTTCCAGTTCCCGCACCAGAATACTGCGCTCGCGAATGGCCCAGGGTTCATCCAGTTTGACCGCCACCAACTGCATGGTCCGGCTGTGCCGCACGGCGGCAGACTCGGGAATGATGCCGATGCCCACGCCAGCCTCGACCATCCGGCAGATCGCCTCAAAGCTCGACACCTGGATACGCAGCGACAAATGCTTGCCAAGCCGTTCCACGTGCTCGCGCAAAAAGGTTAACAACGTGCTGCCTTCGTGCAGGCCGATATGTTGGTAGGCAAGGGTTTGTTCCAGCGTCACTGAAGGCTGATCGGCCAACGGATGACCCACGGGCACCATCAGCACCAGTTCATCGGTACTGAAATGCAGCACCTGCAAACCTGCCGCTTCAACCGGCCCGGCGATGATGCCCATGTCGCTGGTGCCATCGAGCACACCGCGCACGATATCGCGCGACAGGCGCTCTTGCAGGTCGACGGTCACGCCGGGACGCTGGGACAGAAAGCCCGCTAGCACCTCCGGTAAAAACTCGGTGACCGCCGTGGTGTTGGCGAAGATGCGGATATGCCCGGCCGAATCCACGCCGTATTGGGTGAACTCGCTCTTGAGGTAATCCACCTGGCGCATGATCAGCCGCGCATGGTGCAGCAAGCGTTCGCCCGCCGGGGTGATCTCCACGCCCCGACTGTCGCGGTACAGCAGGCGCGTGTCGAGCTGGCCTTCCAGCGCCTTGATCCGCGCACTGGCGGCAGCGGGCGAGAGAAACGCGCGTTTCGCGCCTTGGGTCAGGCTGGGGGATTCGGCGATATGGATAAACAGGCGCAGGTCGGCGAGATCGAAGTGCATGCAAAACACCTATTTGGTCAACGGTGAAGATCAACTGTGGGCACTGGCTTGCCTGCGGTAGCGGTGGATCAGGCGATGCATGTGCAACCTGACAAATCGCCATCGCAGGCAAGCCAGCTCCCACAGTGGATTGGAGGTGTGACAAGCGGCGTTCAGCATAACCGAACGCTGGTTTATTGAAATGCAAATTCTCAGAACGGGCAGGCGCTTGCATGATCCGGGGCAGACCACCACTGCCAGAGGATGTGTAACCGATGAGCGCCACCGATTGGATCGGCCGAAGTGAAACCGCCCACGACCACCTGAGCCATAACCTGCTCAAGCGTATTGCCGCGACCTTCGGCGAAGCGGTGCCCCAGGATGGCGAGGCCGTTCCACCGTTGTGGCAGTGGTGTTTTTTTCAAGACCCGTTGCCCGAATCGGCCCTGGGCACCGACGGCCACCCGGCGCGTGGCGGCTTCCTGCCGCCGGCGGACAACCGCAATCGCATGTGGGCCGGTGGGCGCATCGAGTTCCTGCACGCCTTGCGCGCCGGTGAGGCGGCCACCCGCGAATCGACCATCACTCAGGTCGAAGAAAAGACCGGCCGCACCGGTTCGCTGCTGTTTGTCACCGTGCGCCATGACTATTCCCAGGGCGGTCGCCTGGCGATTCGCGAAGAACAGGACATTGTCTACCGCGAACCCACGCCACCCAAGCAGGGCAGCGGCGAGGCACTGGCCCAGGGTGAATGGCAGGAGACCGTCGAGCCCACGCCAACCCTGCTGTTTCGCTACAGCGCCGTGACCTTCAACGGCCACCGCATCCATTACGACTACCCCTACGTCACCGGCACCGAAGGCTATTCGGGCCTGGTGGTGCATGGGCCGTTGATCGCCACCTTGAGCCTGCGCGCGTTTTGCCGCGCCCATCCGCAAGCCAGCCTGCGCCGGTTGGCCTATCGCGGCGTGCGCCCGTTGATCGCGCCGCAGCCGTTTGCGCTGAGCGGGCGCGTGACGGCACCCGGCGTGGCGCAGTTGTGGGCCGGCAATGCCGAGGGCGTGGCGCAAACAGCCGAACTGCATTTCGAATAACACCAGAACAACAGGCGGAGAGCCGTTAATGAACCCCAATGACAACGAAGAACTCAATGCCATCCGCGAAGGCGTGCGCGCCCTGTGCGCCGAATTCGATGCCGCTTACTGGCGCAGGATCGACGAACAAAAAGGCTTCCCCGAAGCCTTCGTCAAAGCGCTGACCGACGCCGGCTGGCTGTCGGCGATGATCCCGGAAGAATACGGCGGCTCCGGCCTGGGCCTGGCCGAAGCCTCGGTGATTCTTGAAGAAGTGAACCGCTGCGGCGGCAATTCCGGCACCGTTCACGGCCAGATGTACAACATGTTCACCTTGCTGCGCCATGGCAGCGACGCGCAGAAAAGCTTCTACCTGCCCAAGCTCGCCAGCGGCGAACTGCGTCTGCAATCGATGGGTGTCACCGAGCCCACCACCGGCACCGACACCACCAAGATCAAGACCACCGCGATTCAGCGCGGCGACAAATACGTGATTAATGGCCAGAAAGTCTGGATCTCGCGCGTGCAGCATTCCGACCTGATGATCCTGCTGGCGCGCACCACGCCACTGGCCGAGGTGAAGAAAAAGTCCGAGGGCATGTCGATCTTCCTGGTGGACCTGCGCGAAGCCATCGGCAACGGCCTGACCGTGCAGCCCATCGCCAACATGGTCAACCACGAAACCAACGAGCTGTTCTTCGACAACCTGGAGCTGCCCAAGGGCAGCCTGATCGGCGAGGAGGGCAAGGGCTTCAAATACATCCTCGACGGCCTGAATGCCGAGCGCACGCTGATTGCCGCCGAATGCATCGGCGACGGCCGCTGGTTTATCGAAAAGGCCAGCGCTTATGCCCGCGACCGCGTGGTATTTGGCCGGCCTATCGGGCAGAACCAGGGCGTGCAGTTCCCGATTGCCGAAGCGCACATCGAGATTGAGGCAGCGGACCTGATGCGCTGGCGCGCATGCGCGGAGTACGACAGCGGCCAGAATGCCGGGGCCAGCGCCAACATGGCCAAGTACCTGGCAGCCAAGGCATCGTGGGAAGCGGCCAACGCCTGCCTGCAAACCCACGGCGGTTTCGGGTTTGCCTGCGAGTACGACGTGGAGCGCAAATTCCGCGAAACCCGCCTGTACCAGGTGGCGCCGATCTCCACCAACCTGATCCTGTCCTACGTGGCCGAGCATTTGCTCGAACTGCCACGCAGTTTCTGAGGGCCTGACCATGAGCCATACCCAAGCCCTGTGTCGGTTCCTCGCCGAGTTGAACTACGAACAGTTGCCCGAAAACGTGCTGGCGCGCACCGAAGACCTGTATCTGGATTGGCTCGCCTCTGCATTGGCGAGCAAAGGCGCGCACCCGATTCCTTTGTTCGAGCGCTACGCGCAAAAGATGGGCCCGAGCAGCGGCCCGGCGCAGATCATCGTCAGTGGCGCCAGCAGCAGCGCGTATTTCGCCGCGCTGGTCAACGGCGCCGCGTCCCATCTGGTGGAGCAGGATGACCTGCACAACAGCTCGGTGCTGCACCCGGCCACCGTGGTGTTTCCGGCTGCCTTGGCTGCCGCGCAAGACCTCGGCAAATCCGGCCGCGAGTTGCTGCTGGCCTCGGTGGCCGGTTATGAAGCCGGGATTCGCATCGGCGAATTCATGGGGCGTTCTCACTACCGTATCTTCCACACCACGGCGACTGTCGGCACCCTGGCGGCGGCCGTTGCGGTGGGCAAGCTGCTGGATTTCAACGAAGAACAATTCATCAACCTGCTCGGCAGCGCCGGCACCCAGGCCGCCGGCCTTTGGGAGTTCCTGCGCGATGCCGCCGACTCCAAGCAACTGCACACCGCCAAGGCTGCCGCCGATGGCTTGCTCGCCGCGTACCTGACCGCAGACGGCCTGACCGGCGCGCGCAATATTCTTGAAGGCGACCAAGGGTTGGCGGCGGGCATGTCCAGTGATGCGCAGCCGAGCAAATTGTCGGCCGACCTGGGCACGCGCTGGGCGCTGCTGGAAACCTCGTTCAAGTTCCACGCCTCGTGCCGCCATACCCATCCTGCCGCCGATGCGCTGCTGGACTTGATGCAGCGCGAAGGGCTGGGCGCTGAGCAGATCGCCCGCGTGCAAACCCGTGTGCACCAGGGCGCCATCGATGTTCTGGGCCGCGTGGCAGTGCCCGCGACCGTGCACCAGGCCAAGTTTTCCATGGGCACGGTGCTCGGCCTGATCGCCGTGCATGGCAAGGCCGGGCTCGCCGAGTTTCACCAGCTGGCGCTGACCGATCCCGCCGTTGCGAACTTTCGCGACAAGGTCAGCATGACGCTGGACCCTGAAGTGGACGGCGCCTACCCGCAACGTTGGCTGGGCCGCGTCACCGTCACCACCACCGACGGGCGCACGCTGCACGGCGCCATTGATGAGCCCAAGGGCGACCCGGGCAACACCTTGAGCCGTGAGGCGCTGGCGGACAAGTTTCAGCGCCTGACCCACTTCAGCGGCGCCCGCACGCCGGCCCAGGCGGATGCACTGATCGACAAGGCCTGGAACCTGCGTAACGCCGCGTCCATGGCCAACTGGCTTTGAGGATTTGTGATGAATAATCAACGACCGCTGGACGGCATCACTGTCGTCAGCCTGGAACACGCGATTGCCGCGCCATTCTGTACGCGGCAACTGGCCGATTTGGGCGCCCGCGTCATCAAGATCGAACGCCCTGGCGCCGGTGATTTTGCGCGTGGTTACGACGAGCGCGTGCGCGGCCTGGCCTCGCATTTCGTGTGGACCAACCGCTCCAAGGAAAGCCTGACCCTGGACCTCAAGCAGGACGAGGCGGGCGCTATCCTCGACACCCTGCTGGCCGACGCCGACGTACTGGTGCAGAACCTCGCACCCGGCGCGGCGGCGCGCATGGGCTTGTCGTTTGAAGCGCTGCACGCGCGTTTCCCACGGCTGATCGTCTGCGATATTTCCGGCTATGGCGAAGGCGGGCCTTACGAGAAGAAAAAGGCCTATGACTTGCTGATCCAGAGCGAGGGCGGCTTTCTGTCGGTGACCGGCGGCCCCGGTGACGACCAGATGGCCAAGGCCGGTTGTTCCATCGCCGATATTTCTGCGGGCATGTACGCCTACAGCGGCATCCTCTCGGCACTGCTGCTGCGCGGCAAAACGGGCAAGGGCAGCCGCATCGATGTGAGCATGCTCGAAAGCCTGGTGGAGTGGATGGGCTACCCGATGTATTACGCGTTCGACGGCGCGCCGCAACCCCCGCGCGCCGGGGCGGCGCACTCGACGATTTACCCGTATGGGCCGTTTCCCACCGGCGACGGCGGCACGGTGATGCTCGGGTTGCAGAACGAACGCGAGTGGGCGGCGTTCTGCGACAAGGTGCTGCTCACGCCGCAATTGGCTACCGATGAGCGTTTCTCGGCCAACTTCAAGCGTTCGGCCAACCGTGAAGTGCTGCGCCAGATCATTGTCGATAGCTTTGCGCAGCTGGACGCCGAGGCGGTGATCCAGCGTTTGGAAGACGCGCAGATTGCCAGTGCGCGTGTCAACGACATGCAGGGCGTGTGGGACCACCCGCAGCTCAAGGCGCGCGACAGCTGGCGTGAAGTCCAGAGCCCGGCCGGGCCGTTACCGTCGCTGCTGCCACCGGCGCGCAATGCCGCGTTTACCCCACGGATGGATGCAGTGCCGGCACTCGGGCAGCACAGCCAGAGCATCCTTGATCAGCTCGGCTATTCGGGTGAAATCATCGACACTCTGCGTGCACGCGGCGTTATCTAATAAGGAATTCAAGTGATGCCAAAGCCTTTGGTTCGTTCGGCCTTGTTTGTGCCCGGCAGTCGCCCGGAGCGGTTTGCCAAAGCGTTGGCCAGTGGCGCCGATGCGGTGATTGTCGATTTTGAAGACGCGGTCGAAGAACCGCTCAAACGCCAGGCGCGGGATAACCTCGGGGCGTTTCTGCAAGGCCATCCCGAGGCCCAGGTGTGGGTGCGTATCAACGCGCCGGAGCATGCCGAGCATTTCGAAGACGTGGCGTTCTGCAAAGCCCATGCAAATGTGGCAGGCGTGCTGTTGCCCAAAGTCGAGAGCGCGGCGCAGGTCGCCGTGGTGGCGACCACCGGCAAGGTGATCTGGCCGATTATCGAAAGTGCGCGGGGTTTGTTGGCGGTGGCTGAAATCGCTCGGGCGCCGCAGGTGGAGCGCCTGTCGTTCGGGGGCCTGGACCTGGCGCTGGACTTGAACCTGAGCAGCCATTCCGCGGCCGCGCAGTTCGCCCTCGACCAGGCACGCCTGGCGTTGATCGTGCATTCGCGTGCGGCAGGGCTGGTCGCGCCGCTGGATGGCGTGCACCCGGCTATCGATGACCCTGAAGGTTTACGGCGTTCGATCCGGCACGCCTACGAGATGGGCTTTGCCGGCGCGCTGTGTATTCATCCCAGGCAGGTGGCGGTGATCCACGAGGCCCTGGCGCCGAGCGCCGATGATTTGGCCTGGGCCAAGCGCGTGGTAGAGGCCGGGGCGCACGGGGCAGGGGCCTATCAGATTGATGGGCAGATGGTGGATGCGCCGGTGCTGCTGCGCGCGCAGAGGTTGCTGGCAGCCCGACGCTAACTGACTAAACCGGCTCAAAATGTGGGAGCTGGCTTGCCTGCGATTGCGGTGGCTCAGCTAACAAATCCACTGCCTGACACACCGCTATCGCAGGCAAGCCAGCTCCCACACTTGATCTTTATTGTTCTGAAGATTGGCGTTCGTCCTAGCCGAACGCAGGTATCTAAAATTCGAAATTCACTACACACGTGACATCAGGCACCTTGCCCTACAACACAACAATAAGAAGGTGATTGTCCATGCTCAAGCTTTCTCGGGCGCTGCTGTGCGCCGCCACGTTGTTTGCCGCGGGCCTGGCCCAGGCGGCGGACCCGATTGTGATCAAGTTCGCCCACGTGGTCGCTGAAAACACCCCCAAAGGCCAGGGCGCGCTGCTGTTCAAGAAGCTCGCCGAAGAGCGCCTGCCGGGCCGGGTCAAGGTTGAGGTGTACCCCAACTCGTCGCTGTTCGGCGATGGCAAGGAGATGGAAGCGCTGCTGCTGGGCGACGTGCAGATGCTGGCGCCGTCGCTGGCCAAGTTCGAGCAGTACACCAAGCAAGTGCAGATATACGACCTGCCGTTTTTGTTCAACGACCTGGCCGCCGTCGACCGCTTCCAGGCCGCGCAGGGCAAAGCCCTGCTGACCTCGATGCAAGACAAGAACATCCTCGGCCTGGCCTATTGGCACAACGGCCTCAAGCAACTCTCCTCCAACAAAGCCCTGCACGAACCCAAGGACGCCCGTGGCCTGAAGTTCCGTGTGCAAGCCTCCAGCGTGCTTGAGGAGCAGTTCAAGGCGATCCGCGCCAACCCGCGCAAGATGAGCTTTGCCGAGGTCTACCAAGGCCTGCAGACCGGCACCGTGAATGGCACCGAGAACACCTGGTCGAACTATGAAAGCCAGAAGGTCAACGAGGTGCAGAAGTACTTCACCGAGTCCAACCACGGCCTGATCGACTACATGGTGATCACCAACGCCACGTTCTGGAACGGCCTGCCGCCGGACATCCGCACCACCCTGGACCAGATCATGCTCGAGGTCACTGTGGAGGTGAACAAGCAGGCCGAGGCGCTGAACCAGTCGGCCAAGCAGAAGATCATCGACGCCAAGACCAGCGAAATTATCGAACTGACCCCCGAGCAACGCCAGCTCTGGCGCGAAGCCATGCGCCCGGTGTGGCAGAAGTTTGAAGGCGAGATTGGCGCCGACCTGATCAAGGCGGCGGACGCGTCCAACCAGTAGTTGGGCGAGCACCCAAACCTGCTTTGGAAACGGCTTTAGGTGGGCGCTGGCTTGCCTGCGATGCAGGCAACTCGGTGTATCTGCAGAACCGAGCTGCTCCCATCGCGGGCAAGCCCGGCTCCCACAGGTTGAGCCGATTTCCACCCCGACATCATTCCCGCTTCGCGAGGTTTTGCCATGCAAACGCTAAGGCGCGTCTGGGAGCACCTGGAGGAAGGTTTTATCGCCTTCCTGCTGGCCGCCATGACCCTGGTGACATTTGTCTACGTCATGCTCAACAACATCTACACGCTGTTCTTTTCCCTGGCGGACAAGTGGGCGTGGAGCAGCAACTTCTTCAACGCCCTGGGCGACCACACCATGACCTGGGCCCAGGACATGACCTGGAGCGTGGCGCTGACCAAGGCCATGTTCGGCTGGCTGATTTTCTTCGGCATCTCCTACGGTGTGCGCACCGCCGGCCACCTTGGCGTGGACGCGCTGGTCAAGCTGACCAGGCGGCCGGTGCAACGCTTGCTCGGCATGCTCGCGTGCCTGTGCTGCCTGGCCTACGCGGGGCTGTTCATGGTCGCCAGCTACAAGTGGGTGATCGCGGTAATGACCGCCCATATTGGCGCCGAAGACCTCGACCAATACGGCGTGGACGTCGGCGACATCGTGATCATCGTGCCCATCGGTTTTGCCCTGGTGTTCATCCGCTACCTGGAAATTTTCTACCGCATCTTTACCCACCGTCAGGTCGGGTTGGGCCTGGCCGACGAGGCCGGCGAGGCCAGCAAGTTGGCCGGCAGCCATGAGGAGCGTCACTGATGGCCGTGCTCTGTCTGTTTTTGCTGCTGTTCGTGTTCATGTTCCTCGGCGTGCCGATTGCGATTTCCCTCGGGCTGTCCGGCGCGGTGTCGATCCTGATGTTCAGCCAGGACTCGGTGAGTTCGCTGGCGATCAAGCTGTTTGAAACCTCCGACGCCTACACCTTTCTGGCGATTCCGTTCTTCCTGTTGTCCGGTGCGTTCATGACCACCGGCGGCGTGGCGCAGCGTTTGATCGACTTTGCCAACGCCTGTGTCGGCCACATCCGTGGCGGCCTGGCGATTGCGGCGGTGTTGGCGTGCATGCTGTTTGCCGCGCTGTCGGGCTCATCGCCGGCGACGGTGGCAGCGGTGGGTTCGATTGCCGTGGCGGGCATGGTGCGCTCCGGTTACCCGAAGGAATTCGGCGCGGGGATCATCTGTAACGCCGGGACCCTGGGCATTCTGATTCCGCCCTCGATTGTGATGGTGGTGTACTCGGCGGCCACCGAAACCTCGGTGGGCAAGCTGTTTATGGCCGGTGTGATTCCGGGCTTGCTGCTGGGGTTGATGTTGATGGTCGCGATCTACATCGTTGCGCGCATCAAAAAACTGCCGGCTCAACCGCGTGCGACCTTTCGTGAGTGGCTGACCTGTGCGCGCCGCGCATTCTGGGGCTTGCTGTTGCTGGTGATCATCCTCGGCGGCATCTACAGCGGCATGTTCACCCCGACCGAAGCAGCAGCGGTGGCGGCGGTGTACTCGGCGTTCGTGGCGTTGTTCATCTACAAGGACATGAAATTTCGCGACTGCCCCAAGGTGTTGCTGGAGTCCGGGCGGCTGGCGATCATGCTGATGTTTATCATCGCCAACGCCATGCTGTTCGCCCACGTGCTGACCACCGAGCAGATCCCGCAGGAAATCACGGCCTGGGTGATCTCTGAAGGCCTCACGCCGATCGGCTTTCTGATCATGGTCAATATCGTGTTGCTGGTGGCGGGCAGCTTTATGGAGCCGTCGGCCATTGTGTTGATCCTGGCGCCGATCTTCTTCCCGATTGCCATGAAGTTGGGCATCGACCCGATTCACCTGGGGATCGTGATGGTGGTGAATATGGAAATCGGCCTGGTGCACCCACCCGTGGGATTGAACCTGTTCGTGACCTCGGCGGTGACCGGCCTGACCCTGGGGCAGACCATCCGCGCGGCGTTGCCGTGGCTGATGATCCTGCTGGTGTTCCTGATTATGGTGACTTACTTGCCGTTTATTTCGCTGGCGTTGCCGCACTGGCTGGGGATGTAACACGTTCAGAAATGTGGGAGCGGGCTTGCTCGCGAAAGCGGTGTGTCAGTCAACATCTTCACCGACTGACACACCGCTTTCGCGAGCAAGCCCGCTCCCACAGTTGATGTGTGCGAGGCTTTAGTGATCCATCGCGCTCAAGATCGCGTGCGCCACCTTGACCCGTTCAGCGTTGGGGTAATTCTTGTTCGCCAGCATCACCACGCCCATGTCCTTGCTCGGCACGTACACCACGTACGCCCCGAAACCGCCGGTCGAGCCGGTTTTGTTGTACAGCACGTTGGCCGGTTGCGGCTGTGCGGGCGTCAGCCAATTGACCTTGTGCGGCTCCATTGCCATAGGCGTGGAGTTGCCCTCCAGCAAGGCTTGCAGCGTGACCGGGTAAGGGTAGCGCTCCCAGCCCAGGCCCTGGGTCATGCCGTTCACGGCGTAGTAGCCCGCGTGGGTGGTGGCAATCGCTTGTTGCAGCGGCTTTTCCAGGGTTTGCGGGTGCATGTTCACCATCACGTAGTGAGCCAGGTCCTGGGCGCTGGTCTTGATGCCGTAGGCTTCGCTGTCCAGCGCGCCGGGGCTGACGCGTACGGGCTTCTGGTTGTTGTCGTAGCCTTGGGCGTACAGCGCGGATTTGTCCGCGGGCACGCTGACGTGGGTGTTGGTCAAGCCTAGCTTGGGCAGCAGGGTTTTTTCCATGGCCACGTTGAACGGCTGGCCCAGGCTTTGCGCCGCCAGATAGCCGAACAGCCCGATGCTCGGGTTCGAATACAGGCGTTGTGCGCCCGGTGCGTAAGTCGGTTTCCAGTGCTGGAAGTAGCCGAGCATGGTCTCGGCACTGTCGGCAGCGTCGGGAAATTGCAGGGGCAGGCCGCCGGCGGTGTAGGTTGCCAGCTGCAGCAGGCTGATCTTGTCGAAGGCGCTGCCGGCCAATGCGGGCAAGTGCTGGCTGGCGGTGTCCGAGAGCTTGAGCTTGCCGGTCGCCTGGGCGTAACCGCCGAGGGTGGCGGTGAAGGTTTTACTCACCGAGCCGACTTCAAACAGGGTGTTTTCGCTGACCGGCTGCTGGGTCTCTTTTGAGGCCGTGCCGTAGTTAAAGTATTGCACCTTGCCATTCTGGACCACGGCGACCGCCAGGCCCGGAATGGCCTGTTGTTGCATCAACGGTTTTACGCGGGCGTCTACCACGGCCTGCAGGTCAGTTGCCGCCACGCAGTTGCCGGCAGCGATGAATACGGCCAGGGCGGTTAAATTACGCACTCCAAACAGAGAAAGTTGGGGCATGATGTCGCTTCCATGAGGTGATCGATTAAATAGAAAGCCTGCGCAGGCGGGGCAAATGTAGGCAGTTTGCCGGCCGCGATCAAACGATCATATCTCGCACCAGCCATTAGAAAATCTGGGGTCAAGCATGCTGCGTTCCCATCTGCCACTCAATGCCTTGCGCGCCTTCGAGGCGTCGGCCCGCCACTTGAGTTTTACCCGGGCCGCCATTGAGCTGTGTGTGACCCAGGCGGCGGTCAGCCATCAGGTGAAAAGCCTTGAAGTTCAACTCAATGTCACCTTGTTCAAGCGCCTGCCACGCGGCTTGATGCTCACCCGTGAGGGCGAGACCTTGCTGCCAGTGGTGCGCGAATCGTTTGACCGCATTGCCCAGACGCTCAGCCAGTTCGAAGGCGGGCATTACCGCGAAGTGCTCACCGTAGGCGCGGTGGGCACCTTTACCGTGGGTTGGCTGCTGCCACGCCTGCCGGACTTTCAGGCGCGCTACCCGTTTATCGACCTGCGCCTGTCCACCCACAACAACCGTGTGGACGTGGCCGCCGAAGGCCTGGATTACGCGATCCGCTTCGGCGCTGGCGCCTGGCACGGCACCGACGCATGTGAATTGCTGGCGGCGCCGTTGACCGTGCTGTGTACACCCACGCTGGCCGAGCAATTGCGCACGCCGGCCGACCTGTTGAAACACACGCTGCTGCGCTCCTACCGCGCCGATGAGTGGACCCAATGGTTCCAGGCCGCAGGCCTGCCCGCCGACACCGTCGTGCCGCGCAGCATCGTCTTCGATTCGTCGCTGGCAATGATGGAAGCGGCGCTGCAAGGCATCGGCGTGGCGCTGGCCCCGGCGATGATGTTCTCGCGGCAATTGGCGACGGATGTGATTCGCCAGCCGTTCAACGTTGGCATTACCACCGGCAGTTATTGGCTGACGCGTCTGCAGTCGCGGGCCGAAACCTCGGCGATGCTGGCGTTCAAGGGCTGGCTGCAAGCCGTATCCGCCGACGCCTGACTCGTGCCATTCTCGACCTGGGCCATCGAACTGATCAACAGGAGAGCCGATGCAGACTTCCGGCGTGGACATCCGTCAACTCAAGGCCTTTGTGGTGGTGGCCGAAGAGCTCAGCTTCGTGCGCGCAGCCACGCGCCTGCATGTGTCGCAACCGGCCTTGTCGCAGACCATTCGCCAGTTCGAGGCGCTGCTGGATGTGCAGCTGTTCGAACGCAATACCCGCAACGTTGCGCTGACCGGCGCCGGCCAGGCGCTGTTGCTGGAGGCGCGGGAAGTTGTGAATGGCGTCGGCCGCTTGGTGCAAACCGCCCGCGAGCACGCGCGCGGTGTGCGCGGTTGCTTGAACGTGGGCTTCCTGATCGGCGCCGGGGTCGACCTGATGCCGCAGATCCTCAGCGTGTTCGCCAAGCGCTACCCCGAGATCGAACTGGTGGTGCGCGAGTACGACTTCGCTTCACCTCTGGCCGGCATCGATGCCGGCATGGACGTCGCGGTGCTGCGCCCACCGTTGGGGCTGCCGGCGATCGAGTTGCACACGTTGGTCGCCGAGCCTTGCGTGGCCTGCCTGGCATCCAGCCATCGGCTCGCGGGCGAAAGCCGCGTCAGCGTGCATGACCTGCTCGATGAGCCGATCATTGCCGCGCCGGGCAGTGGCGTCTGGCGCAGTTACTGGACCGCCGATGCCTACCGCAACGGACAACCGGCGCGGATCGTGCACGAAGCCTCGACGGTGGAAACCGAATTGCAGGCGGTAGCGTCGGAGCGCGGAATCAGCATCACGGCACTCTCCACCGCACGTTTTTACGCACGGCCCGGGTTGGCGTTCCCGGTGATCAGTGACATGCCGATGTGCGAAGTGGCGGTGGCCTTGCCGCCGCACCCGAGCATGGCCGCGCGCAACTTCGCCGAACTGGCCGTGGAAGTGGCGAGCAGTCGCAGCTAGTCAGGACAGGTCGTGCAGCGATTTGCCGTTCGGCGCGCTGACCTGCCATTCGCAAAAGCGCACTTCCAGGCCGCCGCGTTCAGGCGTGCAGCAGTACGGCCCGACCTGATACGACGGCGCGACAGGGAAGGGCGCCAACCGCACCTGCGGCCAGCTCACGCCGTCCACCGAGACCTGCACGCGTAATACGCCGTTGGCCACGGTTGCGCGAATCCAGAAGGCTTGCGGGTCACCGGGGAACACGCCAGTGGCCCAGTCCGACACGCCATCGGTCAACACACTGCTGAGCAGCGTCACGCCATCGGACAGCTCGGCGCCGATCTTCACCCACTGCGTTTCATCAATCCGCACCATCAGCCCGGCCTGATCGTACAAGTGCGCAAAGCCGCCCTGGATTTTCACCTGGGCAGTGAATTCCCCCGGCGTTTGCACAAACAGAAAATGGCCGTTGTCACGCACAAAGCCGTAGTGGGTTTCGCGCCAGAAATCGGTGTGGGCATCGGTGGTGACCGTCAGCCTGTCGTCATCGCGGGTCCACTGTTGTGGCGGGTTGAGCCAGATAGCCTGGGCAAACATCGATAGACCTCCTTGAGAGTGACAAGCAAAACCCCGTTGCCGGGGTTTTGTGTGTGGCTAGTGATCGAGCAACTGACTGCTCGGCCCCGCGCTGCCGTTGTTGAGGCGCTTGCGCAGTGAGAACAGCCACCACAGCACGCCGACCCCCAGTGTAACGCCGGTGGTGATCGCGCCGGTGCGGCTTTCTTCAGGCACGCTGAGGGTGAGGATCACCGCGATGGCCCAGGCGCCGCCCAGCAGGATCATCGGCAACAGCCAGCGGCCCAGGCTGAACACACCGTCCGGGGCGCCGGGCATGCGGCCGTTGCGGTAGGCGAGGAAGGCAGCGATCAAGGTCAGCAGGTAGGTGCAGTAGTAGGTCAGGCCGACCATCGAGTAGATCGCCGTGACAAACCCGCCGCTGGCCAGGTTGAGCAGCACGGCGATGGCGGTGATCAGCACGATGGCCGCCACTGGCGTGCCGAAGTGCGGGTTGATCTTCGCCAGCACCTTGGAGCCCGGCAGCATATTGTCCCGCGACAGCGCGAAGGTCATGCGCGTGGCCACTGCCATATTGGCGATCAGGCACGCGAGGATCGAGGCGAAGGCAATCACGATCATGCCGATGCCCGCCGCGTCGCCCAGTTGCAGGCGCACGATATTGATCACCGGGTTTTCACTGTGGCTGAGCAGCTCGCTGACCGAGCCCGGTATCGCAATGCTCAGCAGCGCAAACACCACGAAACCCAGCACGCTGGACACCAGCACCGCGCGAATCATCGCCCGGGGTGCGGCGCGGCGCGGGTCTTTGGTTTCTTCGGACAGGTCAGCAGCGCCTTCCCAACCCAGCAGCACCGACACTGGCAACAAGGTGGCGAGGGCGAGGGTGGTGAAGCTGATGTCGCCGCCACTCACGGGCTTCGCCGAGGTCAGGATCGCCACGCCTTGGGTGTGTTCGAAGAAGAAAAACACGCCAAAGAACAAGGCAATCGCCAGCAGCACCGTGCCGATGATTTCGATGATCGCGCCGATGTCGTTGATCCGCGTAGCCAGGCGAATCCCGCAGATATTCAGCAGCCCCACCACCAGCGTCGCGCCGATGCTCAGGCCCTGGATCTGGCCTTGTGTAGGGTTGGCCCAAATCTCGGGGGCGAACACCGTGCCGATGGCGGCCGAAGTGGCCGCCGTGCCGGCGACAAACGAGGTGAACGCTACCCAGCCAGTGAACCAGCCGAAGTGATTGCCGGCCAGGCGGCTCGACCACTGATAGGCGTAACCGGTAAGCGGGATACGCCCGGCCAAATGGCAGTAGACCATCACGATGCAGCACACCAGCGGGATTACCAGCAGCCATAGCAGGATGCCGATGCCGCCGACGCGGTTGAACGGGTCGGCAAACAGCGTGACCACGCCGGTGTTGATCGAGACCATGGAGAAGGCCAGGGCAAACGAGGTGAAGGCACTCATGGTGCGGTGCATCTTTTGCTCGTAGCCAAGGCTCGCCAGGTCGGCGTCGTCGCTGGACAGCGTGGCTTGGCTATTCGGTGGGTCGGTGACGGGGCTTTCGACAATTGTGCTCATGGCCGTTGCTCCTCGATGATGCCGATCACTTCATCCAGCACGTCGAGGGCCTTGGCCAGCAGTGGGCGCTCGATGTCCAGCGGCGGCTTGACCTTGATCAGGTTGCCCAGGCCCGCGTAACGGCTCTCGCCGAACAATACGCCGCGCTCCAGCCCAAGGCGATAGACCTCTTGGGATTCACGGCATGCGGGCTCTTTGGTGGCGCGGTCCTTGACCAGCTCAATGGAGGCCATCAGGCCCGGGCAGCGCACGTCGCCGATCAGCGGGTGACGGGTTTGCATCTCATTGAGCCGTGCGGTGATGTATTCGCCCGAGTCGCGCGCCTTGTCGCACAGACCGTCGGCGACGATGGCTTCGACGGCGGCATAACCTGCGGCCAGCGAAACGGGAAAGTGGCCAAAGGTCAGCGCTTCTTCACCTTCGTCAAACCACTTGAGTGTGTCGTCGGCCAGGATGCCGGCCAGCGGAAAGCCGCCGCCCACGCCTTTGCCGAACACGATGATGTCGGGCAGTACGTCGTAATAGTCCGCCGCCCACATCGTGCCCATGCGCCCGAAACCGGTTTGCACTTCATCAAAAATCAGTAACACGCCGAGGCGATCACAGATCTCGCGCACGCCTTTGTAGTACGAGCGCGGAAACTCGATGTGGCCGCCATTGCCCTGGATAGGCTCCATCATCACTGCTGCCACACCGCCGTCGACGCCTTTGAGAATGGTGTCTTCAAGCAGACCCAGGCACAGCTGGGACTCGGTTTCCGGGTCCAGCCCGAGTCGGGTGCGATACGGGTTCGGGTGCGGCACGCGGGTAAAGCGCGGCTGAATCGCCAGGAATGGGTTATTCGGGTGCGGCCAGCTGGCGCCGAGGGTGGCCAGGGAGCGGCCGTGGTAACCGTCTTGCAGCACCAGCAGGTTCTGCGCGCCGGGACGGTTTTTGAACGCCAGTTTCATCGCCATTTCACCGGCGAGGCTGCCATGCAGGGCAAAACCCATCTGGTTGAGCGAGGCCGGCGAGACTTCGCGTAGCTTCGCCACCAGCCGGGTGTGGGCGGGGGAACCGAAGTTGGGGCGGATGTGGGTCATGTCGCGCAGTTGCGCAATCGCCGCCTCCACCACGCGCGGGTCGTTGGCCCCCAGGTTGTTCGACCATGCCTGGGCGGTGCAGTCGATGTATTCCTTGCCTTGGTCGTCCCACACCAGCGAGCCACGGGCCTTGACCAGGTTGATCTTGGTGGGCGCCTGGAGTGCAGTGTTCATCACGTCATTCATCTGCTTTATCTCTTTTTTTAGGGCGGCAGTGTTTGTGGATGTGTGCAGTTAGGGTTGTGACTCGCTGCATCGAGTAAGGCCGATGCTAGCGCGCAGGGGCGGGCGATTAGAAAGACGGATTAGCGACGGATTATTTGGTGTGGCTTATGAATTGAAACAGGCTTTTTGCCATTTTTTTGAAACATAATGAAACATTCCTTGTGGGGCTACGCTCTACCGCATCTCCCCGTACTGAGTTCATCCATGAAAACCCCGCGCCCCGCCGACCGCATGCCCCACCTCACGCAACTGCGCAACTTGAAGATGGCGCGCTCCGCCCACGCCTATGTGCGCGGCAGCACGGTGCAGTTTTACGAATGGCTGCACAGCCAGCCAGGCCGCCGCTTGCCGCACGGCCCGGCGATCTGGATCTGCGGCGATTGCCACGCCGGCAACCTGGGCCCGACCGGCGATATCAAGGGCCGTATCGACATGCACATCCGCGACCTTGACCAGACCGTGATCGGCAACCCGGCCCACGATCTAGTGCGCCTGGCCTTGTCGTTGGCCACCGCCGCACGCGGCTCGGACCTGCCGGGAGTGACCACCGCGCGCATGCTTGAAGAGATGATCGGCGGCTACGAACAAGCCTTCAAAGACAAGCCCGACGAAGTGCCGCCACGCCCATCCCAGGTCAAGGCCGGCATGCGCAGCGCGGTGGAGCGCACCTGGAAAAACCTGGCGCGTGAACGCATTGAAAACGTGCGGCCGACGATTCCACTGGGCAAGCACTTCTGGGCATTGTCGCGGGCAGAAAAAGGCGCCCTGCAAACCCTGTGCGCCTCGGATGAAATCCACCAGTTGGTCACCTCGCTCAAAGGCCGGCCCAAGGACGCCAAGGTTGAACTGCTGGACTCAGCCTATTGGGTCAAGGGCTGCAGTTCCCTCGGCTTGCTGCGCTATGCGGCACTGCTGGGCGTGGGCGACAAGGATGATCAGGAATATTGCCTGATCGATATCAAGGAAGCCGTCGGCGCCGCTGCACCGCGTACACCGCGCGCGAAGATGCCCCGCGACAATGGGCGACGGGTGGTGGAAGGCGCGCGCCAGCTGTCACCAGGCTTGGGGGAGCGCATGCTGGCGACGCGCTTTTTGGATCACGGATTCTTCATCCGCGAGCTGCTGCCCCAGGACATGAAGCTGGAGCTGGATGAGCTCAGCGAAACCGACGCCATGCACGCCGCCGGCTACCTGGCCCGCGTGGTCGGCATCGCCCATGCCCGGCAAATGGACCGCGACACGCGCAAGCAGTGGATGGCGGTGCTGCAGGAAAACCGCTCGAAACAGCTGGATGCGCCGTCGTGGTTATGGACCAGCGTGGTGCAGTTGGTGGGGAGCCATGAGCAGGGTTATCTCAACCATTGTCGGCGGTATGCGTTGGAGCATTGATCTGGAAATCAGCGAAGAGCCAATGTGGGAGCTGGCTTGCCTGCGATAGCGGTGGGTCAGCCAGCCTATTGGTTACTGAAAGACCGTCATCGCAGGCAAGCCAGCTCCCACAGTTTTTTACTGTAAAAATTGAAAATCGGGGTCAGACCACGGTTTTGGATTAAGCGTGGTCCGCCCCTTATTTCTAAGCTGAGAGCTGGCTTGATGTGGCGAGCGGGCTTGCCCCGCGTTGGGCTGCGCAGCAGCCCCAGAACAGTCACCGTGCCTTTCCAGAATGATTGAGTCGTCAGGTTTTAGGGCCGCTCCGCGCCCCAACGCGGGGCAAGCCCGCTCGCCACGGCAAGACAGCTCCCACATTTAGAGTGGGGTCAGGCCAGGTATTTGTGGAACCAGCCGAGGAAAATCGGGATCAGACCACGGTTTTGGATTAAGCGTGGTCCGCCCTTTATTTCTAAGCTGAGAGCTGGCTTGATGTGGCGAGCGGGCTTGCCCCGCGTTGGGCTGCGCAGCAGCCCCAGAACAGTCACCGCGCCTCTCCAGAATGATTGAGTCGTCAGGTTTTAGGGCCGCTCCGCGCCCCAACGCGGGACAAGCCCGCTCGCCACGGCAAGACAGCTCCCACATTTAGAGTGGGGTCAGGCCAGGTATTTGTGGAACCAGCCGAGGAAAATCGGGGTCAGACCACGGTTTTGGATTAAGCGTGGTCCGCCCCTTATTTCTAAGCTGAGAGCTGGCTTGTTGTGGCGAGCGGGCTTGCCCCGCGTTGGGCTGCGCAGCAGCCCCAGAAGCGTCAGCGCGGTTTTCCAGATGTATCGCGTCGTCAGGTTTCAGGGCCGCTCCGCGCCCCAACGCGGGGCAAGCCCGCTCGCCACGGCAAGACAGCTTCCACATTTTAGAGTGGGGTCATGCCAGGTATTTGTGGAACCAGCCGAGGGTTCTTTCCCACGCCAGATTCGCCGCCGCCTCGTCATACCTGGGCGTTGAATCATTGTGAAACCCGTGGTTGGCGCCCTTGTAGATGTACGCCTCGTACGTCGTGCCCGCCGCTTTCAAGGCCTTTTCATAAGCCGGCCAACCTTCGTTGATCCGCGTATCCAGCTCGCCGTAGTGCAGCATGATCGGCGCCTTGATGCGCGGCACATCTTTTGCCTCCGGCTGCTTGCCGTAAAACGACACCGCCGCGCCTAATTCGGGGTAAGCCACCGCCGCGGCATTGGTCACGCCGCCGCCATAGCAGAAGCCGGTAATCCCGACTTTGCCGGTGCTGTTGTCGTGGTGCATCAGCCATTCGATGGCGGCGAAGAAGTCGTTCATGAGTTTTTCGGGGTCGACTTTCTGTTGCAGTTCCACGCCTTTTTCATCGTTGCCCGGGTAGCCGCCCATGGAAGTGAGGCCGTCGGGCGCCAGGGCGATGAAGCCGGCTTTGGCCAGGCGGCGGGCGACGTCTTCGATGTACGGGTTCAGGCCACGGTTTTCGTGAACCACCACCACGGCCGGCACCTTGCCGCCGGGCTTGGCCGGGCGTACCAGGTAGCCGCGCACCGTACCGTTGCCTTTGGGCGAGGTGTAGGTGATGTAGTCGGCGATGATCTCCGGGTCGGTGAACTTGACCTGTTCGGCCAGCGCATAGTTGGGGCTCAAGGCCGCCAGCAGCGCAGAGGCGGTGAGGCCGCCGAAGGTAAACAGCGCGGCGCGGTCGAGAAATTCGCGGCGGTTGAGCTTGCCGTGGGCGTAGCCGTCGTAGAGTTCCAGCAGTTCGGGGGCAAAGTCTTTCGCGGTGAGACGAGTCATCGGTGCATTCCTCGATTAGCGGTGGCAATCAATGTAGACCAGGATCAGTCCGCGCGACCATGCGCGGCAGCGGCCAGTTGGCCGGTATCGACGCGCACGAACACCGAGTCACCGATGGCAGTGAGCACGTCACCTGCGTACACCTCGCAGACCACGCGGCTTTTGCGTCCCACCTCGCCCTCTACCCGCGCGCGCAGGCTCAGCGTGACGCCCATGGGCGTGGGTTTGATGAATTTGATGCCGAGGTTGCCGGTGACGCAATCGATGCGCGGCAAGCTGCCGGGTGCGCGTTGCTCGGCGCGGTAGTGATAAGCCATGGCCGTCCAGTTGGAATGGCAGTCCACCAGCATGGCGATCAGGCCGCCGTAGACCAGGTCGGGCCAGCCGCTGTATTTGGCCTCGGGTTGATGCTCGGCGATGACATGGACGCCATCGGCGTCCCAACGGCTTTTGATGTGCAGGCCATGCGGATTACTGCCGCCACAGCCGTAGCAGATGCCTTCGGGGGCGGTGGTGTCCTGCAGAGAAGGGGTGGGCATGAAAAGTCCTTATTGTTTTTCGCGACTACTCTGTTTAGCAGGACGCGCGTCCGATGGGAATAAATCCATGCCATGGCGTGTTAGCTCAGCACGTGTGTCCTTTTCTCTCGCGGAGCGTTTCATGAAGCGTCGAATGTCCAAGGTGTTTTTGCTGGCCCTCGTCTTCTGTTGGTTTTCCAGCGCGCAGGCCGCGGAATACAAAGACGTCAACCGCACCGCCAGCCAGATCAGCTTTACCTTCCAGCAGTTCGGGCAGCGGGTGTATGGCACCTTCAGCGACTTTGAAGGCACCCTGACGTTCGATACGCAAAAGCCCGAGGCGGCGCATGCGTTGCTCAAGATCCAGCTCGCCAGCATCGACGCCGGCAGCCCGGACGCCAATACCCAGTTGCAACAACCGGCGTGGTTCGACACCACGGCCTATCCGGTCGGCGTGTATGAATCCAGCGGTGCCACCGCGCTGGGCGACAACCGCTACACGATCACCGGCAACCTGACGATCAAGGGCACCACGCGGCCGGTGGACATCACTGTGCTGCTCAAGGAGCAAAGCGGCATCGGCGTGTTCGACGGTGAGTTCGTGCTCAAGCGCGACGACTTCAAGATTGGCGAAGGTGAGTGGGCGGGCAACAGCGTGGTGTCCAACGACATCACCATCAAGTTCAAGATGGTTGCGCCGCAGCGTTAGCGCGCGAAGCGCTTCGCGCCGGCCACGCAGCCGATCACCGCAACCGTCACCAGCACCATGCCGAGGCTGACCTGCTCATGCAGCAGGCCCGCTGCCAGCGCCAGGCCGAAGAAGGGTTGCAGCAACTGCAACTGGCCGACGGCGGCGATGCCCCCCTGGGCCAGGCCGCGGTACCAGAACACAAAGCCGATGAGCATGCTGAACAACGCCACATAACCCAGGCTCAGCCAGGCCGGCAGGCTGATGCCGCTCAAGGTCGCGGGGGCGAGGATCAGACTCAGCGGCGCCACCACCGGCAGCGACACCACCAGCGCCCAGCAGATCACCTGCCACCCGCCCAAGGTGCGCGACAATTTGGCGCCCTCGGCATAGCCCAAACCGCATGCCAGCACCGCTAACAGCATCAGCACGTCACCCACGGGCGCGGCGCTCAAGCCTTGGGCGACGGCGTAACTCATCACCAACAGGCTGCCGAGCATCGAAAACAGCCAGAACACCGGGCGCGGCCGCTCGCCACCACGCAGCACGCCGAATACCGCGGTGGCCAGCGGCAGCAGGCCGATGAAGACAATGGAGTGCGCCGAGGTCACGTATTGCAACGCCAACGCCGTCAGCAGCGGGAAGCCAATCACCACACCGAGCGCGACGACTGCCAGCGGCATCCACTGCGCGCGCGCGGGGCGTTTCTCCTTGAACACACCGAGCAGGCACAGCCCCAGCGCGGCGGCGAGGGTGGCGCGGATCATGGTCAGAAATACCGGGTCGAACTCCATCACCGCCAGGCGCGTGGCCGGCAGTGAGCCGCTGAAAATGAGCACGCCAATAAAACCGTTGATCCAACCTTGAGTACTGCTTTCGAGGCTGTTGAGGCGAAGGGTGCGTTCCATGAGGGCGTGCCTGAAAAAGTTAGGTTGCGTTCGGCCATCCTAGGATCGAAGATTAAGACAATCAAAAAATTGTCATGGATACATCACCTATGCCACGTGCTCGCTACAAGTCGTTGGTCGATGCTTTTGCCGCGGATATCCGCAGCGGTGCGCTGCCACCCGGCACGCGTCTGCCCACCCACCGGCAATTGGCCGCCGACCATGGCTTGGCGCTGGTCACGGCCAGCCGGGTATACAGCGAGCTTGAGGCGATGGGCCTGGTCAGTGGCGAAACCGGGCGCGGCACTTTCGTGCGCGAGATCTCGTTGCCGCCGGGGCAGGGCAGTGGGCAGATGACGGTGGCGACGGGCATGCTCGACCTCAATTTCAACTACCCGTCGCTGCCGGGCCAGGCCGATTTGCTGCGCACGGCGTTGCGCCAACTGGCGCTGTCGGGCGACCTGGAGGCGCTGCTGCGCTACCAGCCCCATGCCGGCCGCCTGCACGAGCGCGCGGCCGTGGCGCGGCACCTGTTGAACCGAGGGCTGGTGGTGGAGGCCGAGCAAGTGTTGGTGGTCAGCGGTGCCCAGCACGGCTTGGCGGTGACGATGATGGCATTGCTCAAACCGGGGGATGTGATTGCCGTTGATGCCCTGACGTATTCAGGCTTTAAAGTGCTGGCCGAAACCCTGCACCTGGAAATCGTCGCGATCCCGGTCACTGCCAGTGGCCCGGATCTGGACGCCCTGCAACGCCTGTGCAGCAAACGCCCGGTGCGCGCGGTGTACAGCATTCCGACCTTGCATAACCCGTTGGGTTGGGTGATGAGCCTGGAACAGCGTGAGGAATTAGTCGGCATTGCCCGACGACACAACCTGATGATCATCGAGGACGCGGCCTACGCGTTTCTGGCAGCAGAAGCGCCGCCGCCATTGGCAACCCTGGCGCCTGAGCGCACGGTGTACGTCGGCGGGTTTTCCAAGAGCGTCGCGACCGGGTTGCGGGTCGGCTTTATTGCCGCGCCCCCGGCCTGGGTAAAGAAACTGGAACGCACCATCATGGCCACCACCTGGAACGTGCCCGGTGTCATGAGTGCGATGGCCGTGGCCTGGATCGAGGACGGCACGGTCGACCAACTGGAAGCGCAGAAGCGCCAGGATGCCAGCGCGCGACAGGCCTTGGCGGCGCACGTGCTCAAGGGCGTGCATTACATCAGCCACCCGTCATCGTATTTTCTGTGGCTGCCGCTGGGTGAAGAGGCCAGGGCCGATCAGATCGCCATGGCCTTGCAGCGCGAGGGTATTTCGGTGTCGACCGCCGAGCCGTTTGCGGTCTCGGCAACCGTGCCCCACGCGCTGCGTTTGGCGTTGGGCTCGGTGAGCATGTCGGCGCTGCGCGAGGCGCTGGTGAAGGTTCGCGAGGTGGTGCAATGGTGAGCTGAGGCGCGCCAGCTCACCGCCAGCCATCAGTATTTGTAAGCCTGGCGCCCGATCAGCAGCCATTTGCCTTTTTGCTTCTGCCAGACCTGGAAGTTGTCGATGTCGGTTGGCGTGTCTACGCCGCTGTTCACCGCCAGTGCGTGAAAGTGGTTGCGCACCAGGGCGGTGTCGCCGTCGAGGGTAATGGTCTGGTTCTGCATTTCGAGGGTCTTGAACGCGCTGGTGTGGGTTTCCAGATCAGCAATGAATTGCGCTTTGTTCTGCACCTTGCCGCTGGAGTGGCCGTAGGTGAGTTTGTCGGAGGTCAGCGCATGAAGCTGCTTGAGGTCCAGGTGCAACATGGCTTGGGTCAGTTGGTCGACCGCTTGGGCCACATCCTTTTCGGCGGGGGCAGGCGCAGCTGCGACGTAGCCGGTGAACAGGCACAGAAAACCGATCAGCACTTTGACGTTTTGCATGGGTGTTTCCTTATTGTTGTTGGGGGCGGGCACGATGATTTAAGTCGTCGTACAACCATGCAATATTTGTGATGGGGAAGGAAAGTGAAATTTCGAAATATCTTGAAAGGGTTAGTCTTCGTCTCGTTATGAACGCAGCGAGGTCTTGTACGACATCCCAACACAAGAGCTGGTGGTGCGAGTTTTGCCTTGCCGCTTCCTGCTCAAGTAGCACATCGCTATGCTACTGCCGACACACCATAAGCGCCCGAGGGAAAATGGATTTTAACTGGCACAGCGACGTCATTACTCGCGCTACCCCCGTCACCCCCCACTACAAAAATACCCAGAACGTTCGCCGTTTCATGCTTGAACACTGCGGCCGGGGTTCAAGTTCGACCGCCTTTCATGGCCTGGATTCGCAGCGACATCCCCAAGACCCTGGGCGATGTGGTGGATGAGTGGCAACGTCGCAACGAGGTTTGACGAGCATGACAGCAGACGAAAAATACCAGGCGGCTCAGCAGCGTCTCGGCTATCAACTGGATGAGTTCAAAATCGGCGGCAACTACACACCCTTGGTGCGCGATGCTCACCACCTGTACATCAGCGGCCAGATCCCCGGGTTGGCGACACGATCGTGCTGCCTGGCAAAGTCGGCGAAAGCCTGACCCTGGCTCAAGCGCAAATCGCCGCCGGCATCAGCGCGCTGCGTTGCCTGGGCTTGCTCAAGCAGGCATTGGGCTCGTTGGATCAAGTCAAGGCCATCGCACGTATCACCGTGTACGTGCGCAGCGCCGAAGACTTTGATCAGCAAAGCGAGGTGGCCAACGGTGCGTCGGACCTGCTGCATGAAATCCTCGGCAGCGCCGGCACGCACACCCGCACATCGGTGGGGGTGATGCAGTTGCCGAAATCGGCAGCGGTCGAGATCGACATGATTGCCGTCGCCCACGGTTGAAGCCGGCATGATCAGCCAAGGCATGGGCGTACTGATCAACTACGGCATTCACCTGGCGCCGGGGCTGGTGCTGTTTGGGCTGTGGTTTGCGCTGACGCCCAGGGCAATGCAGGCGATGCGCATCCTGATCCTGCTGACGGCATTTGTGTTGATGCGTGACGCGATGACGCCGCTGGGGATGTGGTCGCTCAGCAGCGAGGTGCAGATTGCGTTCAGCGCGAATGCCTTTGTGTTGGCGGCGCTGGGCGGGATGTCAGTGCTGCTGATCATGTTGCTTGCACGCACGGCGCCGCAGTTATGGCGGCTGATGCGCTGGACCATCGGCAATCCTGTGCTGGGCCTGGCCGTGGGGCTTGTGGTGGGCTGTTTGCTCGGTGTGCCGCTGCGGGTTTACCAGCGCATCGAGGCGTTCGAGATTCACGGCTACTGGGTCTGGCTGCCGGGTATGGTGGTCCTGGCTTATGGCGCGAATGCGTTGGAAGAGGTGCTGTTTCGCGGGTTTTTGCAGGGCTACCTCGAACAGCAAGTGACGCCATTGCGCGCGGCATTGATCAGCGGCGTAGCCTTTGCGGCCTGCCATGCGTTCCTGGCCTTGAGTGTCACCCAGCTGGGCTGGCCGGTATTGCTGTTCACCCTGATCGAAGGGCTGGCCTGCGCACTGGTGCGCATGCGCTACGGCGTATTGCCAGCGACCGTGGCCCATGGCACGGCCATCCTGCTGATTGCCGTGCCCTACCTGGCTTGATGTGAAATACAGTAAAACTTGTGGGAGCGTGTTTAGTCAGCTGCTGACCGGCGTGGCCTGAAATGCAGTCAAAACTGTGGGAGCGGGCTTGCCCGCGAAGGCGGCCTCTCAGTGACAAATAGGCTGGCTGATCCACCGCTATCGCAGGCAAGCCAGCTCCCACAATTGGACCGTGTTTAGCCAGCTGCTGATTGGCGCGGCCTGAAATGCAGTCAGAACTGTGGGAGCGGGCTTGCCCGCGATGGCGGGCTGTCAGTGACAAATGGGCAGGCTGAACCACCGCTATCGCAGGCAAGCCCGCTCCCACAATTAGACCGTTTAGCCAGCTGCCAATGGCGGCGTACGCGGCGGGATCAGGCGTTTGCTGCCGGTGGCTTCATACGCCGAAGCAAAGCGCAGCAGCGCCGAATCGTCATAGGCACGCCCGGCGAAGGTCAACCCCACTGGCATGCCGATGTCCGCCATCACGCCCATCGGCACGGTGACGGTCGGCACGCCCAGGTGGCGGATCGCGAGGTTGCCGTTAGCCACCCAGACGCCGTTGCTCCAGGCGATATCCGCCGAGGCTTCGTTTACGTCGGCATCGGCCGGGCCGACATCGGCCACGGTCGGGAACAACACCGCGTCCAGGCCCCGTGCGTCCATCCAGTCTTCCAGGTCGATGCGCCGGGTCTGTTCCAGCCCGCGCAGGCCGTCCGGCACCGTGCTGATTTCGTTCCACGGTGTGATGCCGCGCTCGGCCATGCGCACGTACTCGTCCATGCCGGCGGCCAAATCGTCTTCACGGTTGGGCAGGGTGCCAGGGTCGTGCGGGAAGATTTTCGGCCCGTCGACATCCGCCAGGCGGTTAAGCGCCGGGTCATCGTTGGCGCGCAGGAAATCATCGAACGCCCAGGCCGACAGCTCCCACAATTCGTCGTGCAAAAATTCCTTGGAAACCAAGCCACGGGTAAACACCGTCGGCGCGCCAGGGCGGTCGCCTTCACAGTTGGAGACCAGTGGGAAGTCGACTTCAATCACTTCGGCGCCAGCCGCTTCCAACGCCTGGCGCGCGGCGTGCCATAGGTCGATCACGCTGGCGCGGGTGTTGATCTTTTGCCCGGTCGGCCCGCCGATCCCGGGTTTCTCGCTGGTGCCGGCCTCGGGGTCGGCATTGATGTACATGCGCGGCACGCCGAAACGCTTGCCGGCCAGGGATTCGCTGCCCACAGCCAGGTCAGCGTAAGAGGCCGGGCGCACCGACGCCACGCTCGGAATCGGCACCCACGGTTGCAGGCGCCAGAGGTCGCCGCGCGTGTCGGTGTCTTCGGCGACCACGACGTCGAGCACTTCGAGCAGGTCGGCCATGGTGCGTGCGTACGGCACCACCACGTCCATGGTCGGCGTCAGCGGCCAGTTGCCGCGTACGGAAATAATCCCGCGCGACGGCGTGTAGGCACACAAGCCATTGTTGGACGCCGGGCCGCGCCCGCTCGACCAGGTTTCCTCGGCCAACCCGAAGGCGGCGAAGCTGGCTGCCGTTGCGGTGCCCGCGCCGTTGGACGAGCCGGAGGCAAACGGCGCCGTCAGGTAGTCAGCGTTGTACGGGCTTTCTGCACGGCCATAAACGCCGCGTTGCATCCCGCCATTGGCCATCGGCGGCATGTTGGTCTTGCCCAGGCAGATAGCGCCGCCGGCACGCAGGCGCTCGATGGTGAAGGCGTCGCGCTGCGCCACCAGCGCGGCGAAGGCCGGGCTGCCGGAGGCTGCCGTCAGGCCTTTGACCAGGTAGCTGTCCTTGGCGGTGTAGGGAATGCCGTCCAATGGCCCCAAGGTTTCGCCCTTGGCCCGACGCGCATCGGCGGCCTGGGCTTCTTCAAGCGCTTGGGGGTTGCGCACCACCACGGCGTTCAACTGGGTCGCGGTCTGCGGGCCGTCATAGGCCTCGATGCGTGCCAGGTAAGCCTTAACCAGTTCAACGGCAGTGGTCTGGCCGCTTTCAAGCGCAGCGCGCAATTGGGCAATGGAGACTTCGGTAACTTGCATCAGGTTTTTTTCGCCGCCTTCAGGTGGGAGGTATGGCGGCAGTCTACGTACAGATATTTCACAAAACCAGCGCCGCATACTCCGCGTAAGCGGCGCGCATCACTTGCCACGTGGGCGCGTCAGCAGGAATCAGATGTTCGATGCGCAGTGACGTGAGGGTGATGTCCTGGGGCATGCCGAAGGTGGTGAAGGTGGACAGGAAATTCAGTTCACCGCGATGTGAGCGGATGCGCGTGAACACCAGCGGCGGCATTTCATTGGGCAACTCGGTGCTGCTCGGCACCGGCAAACGGGCCAGTAACCCCGCCAATGCGGGATTACCCAGCGCTTCGCGGGTTGCGCGTTGCCAGGCGACGGTGCGGATTTCTTCGGCGTTGATCAGGTGATCGCCCAGGCCGCCGGTTTGCAACAGCGTGGTCAGCAGGTTCAGCCCATCGGCGGCATTCGGCTCAATCCCGACCAGCTCAAACAACAGGCCGGTGCTGGCGTTGGCGGCGAGCACTTGCCACTCGCTGCCCAGCAGAATCGCCGGAGCGGGGTTGTTGGCGTGCAGCACATGGCTGACGGCTTCACGAACGGCAGCCATGGCGGGTGCGGCGAGTGGGGTGGCGGTGTAACGCGGCGCGTAGCCGGCGGCGAGGAACACCTGGTTGCACTGCTCCAGCGGGGCCTCCAGCGCCGTCAGCAGAGTATGCAAAGTACCCGGGCCTGGTTTGGCGCGGCCGGTTTCGATGCAACTGAGGTGGCGCTGGGAAACGCCCGTGATCAAGGCCAGGTCCAGCCGGCTGAGCTTGGCCTGTCGACGCAGTTGGCGCAGGTGCTGGCCGGCAGTTAAAGGGGTGTCCATGGCCTGATCATGACCTCCGAGGTCATTGCGAGAGGCGCAACCTTATCACTATGTTGAGCCTCGATCCTTTCAAGGAAGGCACCATGCGCAGACCTTATTTCGCCCTGGCCGGTTTGCTGGGTTTTTCGTTGTACACCTTGGCTACGATGCTCACGGCCGAGCAATCACTGTTGGCATTTGGGCGGGAATTGATGTCGCGGCCGGACACCGCGCAGGTAGTGATTGACCTGTACCTGATGGCCCTGCTTGCGTGTGCGTGGATGTATCGGGATGCGCGCGGGCGAGGGCGCTCGGTGGCTTCGCTGGTGCCGTATTTTTTGCTGACGGCGGTGTTTGTGTCGGTGGGGCCGTTGCTTTACATCGTCGTGAATGGGTTTGCACACCGTCACCACCAAACCTGAGGCGAGCGGGTTTGATGTGGCGAGCCCGCTCGCCACAACAAGCCATTAACCGTACGAACCGGTTCCCGTTCGGTCCACCAGCCGAATGCTGTCACGCCCGCCGCGTTTGCTTTCATAGAGCGTGGTGTCGCCTTGTTCGATCAGCGCCGTCAGGCTCGGCGGTGGCTGGTCGAACAGGTTGGCGCCGATGCTCAGGGTGACCGGTGCCGGGGTGGTGAAGGTGTGTGCGGCCAACTGGCGGAACTGCTCACGCAAGCGGCTGCCCAGCTCGACAATCTGGGCGGTCGAGGCCTTGGTCAACAGGATCACGAACTCATCCCCGCCCAGGCGAGCCGCCAGCGCGCCTTCAGGCACCACCGTGCGGATCATCTCGCTCAGGGCAATCAGCAAACGGTCGCCGGCGGTATGCCCGTAGAGGTCGTTGACCAGTTTGAAGTTGTCGATATCGATCAACAGCAAAGCGCCCGGCTGTTGCGGCGATACCTGGGCAAACAGCTGCGGCGCACGCACATCCAGGGCGCGGCGGTTGTACAGCGCCGTCAGCGGGTCGCGGGCCGCCAGCCGGGCAATCTGCTGTTCACGCCGATAGCGCTCGGAGCCGGTCATCGACAACGCGATCAACATGATCGCCATTGCGCCCTCCACCAACGAAACCTGGATGATTTCGCCCTTGAACGCGGCAAGATCGATCAGCGTGCCGGGGATGATTACCGACAGCGCCTTGGCCACATAAAACGCGCCGTGAAGCAGCAATACATAGCGCAATTGCACCGCGCCGATGCTCAGGGATTTACCGTGGGGGCGCAGCAGGAAACTGGCGCGCAAGGTCGGCAACGCGACCAGCAATGAGTTGACCATCAGCATGGCTTTGGACCACGCCTGGTCGCCGGGCAACATCAGCATGCCGAGCCAGGCGACCAGCATCAGCAGCCACGCGCGCGACAGGCGCACGTGGGTAAAGCGGGCCACGCCGAGTAAAAACAGCCAGTGCGCGCTCACCAGCAAGCCGTTGGCAAACCAGATACCGATCATCAACAGGCCGCTGCTGCGCAGCAGGGCCAGGGTGGAGCCGACGCTGATGATCGCGAAACCTGCCGCCCAGAACAGCAGCGACGGCTCGCGCACGCTGCGCCATTCCACCGCCAGATACAGGGCAGCAGCGGCGGCCAGCGCGATGGTCAATATCAGAATCGTAGGAGGGTCGAGCGTCATGTCGTGCCGGGTCTGCCTGGGTGTGCGCTTGAATATCCGGATTGTAAGCGCACACGCAGGTTTTTCAGAGCACTCCGTGTAATAGCATACGGCCAGCCGATGATTGGCCGGTCAGACGCCTTTGGTTGAAGGCAGCAAGATCGTCAGGATGCCCGCCAGTGGCAGGAACGAACAGATTTTGTAGACGTACTCAATGCCATGGTTGTCGGCGAGCAAGCCCAGCAGCGCGGCGCCAATCCCGCTGAAGCCGAACATCAGGCCGAAGAAGATCCCGGCGATCATCCCGACGTTGCCGGGCACCAGTTCCTGGGCGAAGACCACGATGGCCGAGAAGGCCGAGGCGATGATGAAACCGATCACCACGCTGAGCACGGCCGTCCAGAACAGGTCGACGTAGGGCAGGGCCAGGGTGAAGGGCGCGGCGCCGAGGATCGAGAACCAGATGACTTTCTTGCGGCCGATCTTGTCGCCGATCGGGCCACCGGCAAAGGTGCCGACGGCCACCGCGCCGAGGAACAGGAACAGGTACATCTGCGAGCTGGCCACCGACAGGTGGAATTTCTCGATCAGGTAAAAGGTGAAGTAGCTGGTCAGGCTGGTCATGTAGAAGTATTTGGAGAACACCAGCAGCGCCAGTACCACCAGGGCAAACGTCACGCGTCCCTTGGACAAACCGTGGGTGGCCTTGCCGCCTTGCTTGAGCTTGAACAGGTTGAGGTGGTGGCGGTACCAGCGGCTCAAGCCATACAGCACCATGATCGCGAACACGGCGAACAGCCCGAACCAGGCGATATGGGTTTGGCCGTAGGGAATGATGATCGCCGCCGCCAGCAACGGGCCAAACGCGCTGCCGGTGTTGCCGCCGACCTGGAAGGTCGATTGTGCCAGGCCATAGCGCCCGCCCGAGGCCAGGCGTGCCACGCGTGAGGTTTCCGGGTGGAAGGTCGACGACCCGACCCCGACCAGCGCCGCCGCCAACAGGATCAACGGGAAGGTGCCGACAAACGCCAGCATCAGGATGCCGATCAGCGTGCACACCATGCCCGCCGGCAGCAGCCAGGGCTTGGGATGGCGGTCGGTGTGGTAGCCGATCCAGGGTTGCAGCAAGGACGCGGTCAACTGGAAGGTGAGGGTGATCAGGCCGACCTGGGTAAAGCTCAGCCCGTAGTTGGCCTTGAGCATCGGGTAGATCGACGGCAGCACGGCCTGGATCAGGTCGTTGATCATGTGCGCCAGGGCACAGGCGCCCAGGACACGCATGACCAAGGGGCTTATTTGCGGCGTAGCGGTTGCAGTGGCGGGTGGCGCGGTCAGGCTCGACATGCAGGCATTCCATACAAGGCAGCGAACAGGGGCAGTGCGTACTTTAGCGCGCTGCCCGTTTCTAAATGTTGCGGCGTTTATGCTAGATTCGCTGAAAATGCCTGTCTCGCGTAATTCGGGCGCCAACCATCGCAAAAAGGGCGAAATCATCAAACCACTGGATGTATTTCTGCGGGAGATCGACGAGGGCGACTGGGCTGTCATCAGTTCTGCGACCGATTACCCCGAAAACTGGGTGATCCCCGACCACAGTCACGAAAAGCATCAACTGTTGTACGCCGTCGAAGGCGTGATGGTGGTGTATTCGGCGTTGAACCAATGGACGGTGCCGCCCAATCGCGGGTTCTGGATGCCCAGCGGGCAAGTGCATTCGCTGCGTTGCGTGGGCACGTTGAAGATGCGCAGCGTGTTTGTGCGCCCGGACTGTTTCCCCAACCTGCCGAGCGAGCCCAAGACCGTCAGTGTGTCGCCGTTGCTGAGCGAGCTGATCAAAGCCTCGGTGAGTTTGAAGCCGCCGTACGCCGAGGACTCGCGCGAGGCGAGGATCATGCACCTGATCCTCGACGAACTCGCGATCCTGCCGGCCTTGCCGCTGTCACTGCCCCAGCCGGCCGACCTGCGCATCAACCGTATCTGCCAGGCGCTGCAGCAGGAACCGGGTGATGCCTCGACGGTCGCCGATTGGAGTGATCGCCTGGACCTGGACCAGAAAACCATCCAGCGCCTGTTCCGCAAGGAAACCGGCCTGACCTTCGGCCAATGGCGCCAGCAGGCGCGGTTGCTGCTGGCGCTGGAGCGCATTGCGGTGGGGGAGAAGATCATCGATGTGGCCATCGAACTGGGCTATGAAAGCCCAAGCGCGTTCACCAGCATGTTCAAGAAACAGTTTGGCAAAACCCCGAGTCAGTTTTTCAGGTAGCGCTGGGGGGCATTTAGGTCGCTGTGGCACGCCGCGAGGCCAGGTAAGCCAGATACCCAGGGTGGCACCTGAGTCGATTGCCCATTGGAAAGCCAAATCCACCAGCCTGCGGGCGCTGTGGGCTATGAAAGCCCTTCACAGTTCAGTCGCAAGTACAGCCGATTGTTTGGCGTGCCGTCAAAGCGCGAGAGTGCGGCACGGCGGGGCAGGGCCGTGGTTACTGATCAGCTGTTGTCAGGTTAGCGAAGAAAATACAGCCAATCAGCCGCGCAAACAGGCTCAGGGTTTCCGGCAGGTTGGGGTCGTCAAACAGCATCGCCCGCGAGTCCAGTGCACACAGCGCGCCGAACAGACGGCCATCGGGCAGAAAGATCGGCGCACCGGCGTAACTTTCGATGGCGTACTGCTTGACCACCGGGCGGGTGGCGAAGCGGCCATTCTGGCTGATTTGCGGAATGAACAGTGCCTGCGGGTCGACGCAGAATTCACTGCACAAGGTAGTTTCCAGGTCGAGTACGTCGTCGACATGAATCCCCATGTGCAGCGGGTCATGGACCGAGCACACCACCCATTCCAGGTCGGTGAATTTGGCAATGCCGGCAAAGCGCATGCCGGTCAGGCGGGTTACCAGTTGCAGAATGCTGGTAGTGGCTTCGATTTCGGCGATGGCGGCGCGTTCGTCCGCGCTGAGTAACGAGTGGGCTGCGGTGACGCTTGGAACCATGCTTGGGCACTCCAGTGGCGTGGCGGCGGGGGCCACCACGCATGGTCAGGTATCAGTTGATTCGCGGATGCTGTTGCACCAGGTTCTGGCGCTTGGCTTCCAGGGCGGCAATTTCGGCATCGATGTCTTCGATCTTCTGCTCGATATTGTCATGGTGCTCTTGCAGTATTTCCTTGGCTTCTTCCATATCGGACGCTGCTGGCGCCGCGCCGCGCAACGGCTTGTTCGCGGTTTCCTTCATGGTCAGGCCGGTAATCAGGCCAACCACCGCAAACACCATCAGGTAGTAAGCGGGCATGTACAGGTCGTTGGTGCTTTCCACCAGCCAGGCCACCGCGGTGGGTGTGAGGCCGGCGATCAGTACCGAGACGTTGAACGCGCTGGCCAACGCACTATAGCGAATGTGGGTCGGGAACATAGCCGGCAGCGTCGAGGCCATCACGCCGATAAAGAAGTTCAGCACCACGGCCAGAATCAGCAGACCGGCGAAAATCAGGCCGATTTTACCGCTGGTAATCAACATAAACGCCGGGATAGACAGCAACAGCAGCCCGACGCTGCCGGCGATGATGAAGGGTTTACGGCCAATCTTGTCGCTGACAAAACCGATGAACGGCTGCACGAACAGCATGCCGACCATGATCGCGATGATGATCAGCACGCCGCTGTTTTCTTTGTAATGCAGGTTGTGCGACAGGTAGCTCGGCATATAGGTGAGCAACATGTAGTACGTCACGTTGGTGGCCGCGACGATACCGATGCAGGTCAGCAGGCTGCGCCAGTGCTGGGTAGCCACCTCTTTGAACGACACCTTGGGACCGTGGGTCAGGCCCTGGCGGTCGCCTTGTTCAAGTTTGTCCATGTGCTGCTGGAACGCCGGGGTTTCTTCCAGCGCGTGACGCAGGTACAAACCGATGATGCCCAAAGGCAGGGCGAGGAAGAACGGCAGACGCCAGCCCCACGCCTCGAAATCGGCCTCACCGAGGATTGTCGAAATCAGCACCACCACACCGGCGCCGAGCACGAAACCGGCAATCGAACCAAAATCCAGCCAGCTGCCGAGGAACCCGCGTTTACGGTCCGGGGCGTACTCGGCGACGAAGATCGAGGCGCCGGTGTACTCACCGCCTACCGAGAACCCTTGGGCCATTTTGCACAGCAACAGCAGGATCGGTGCCCAGATGCCAATCGAGGCATACCCGGGAATCAGGCCGATGGCAAAGGTGCTCAAGGACATGATGACGATGGTTGCGGCGAGGACTTTCTGCCGTCCGTATTTGTCGCCCAGCGCACCGAAGAACAGGCCACCCAGCGGGCGAATCAGGAAGGGCACCGAGAAGGTGGCCAAGGCGGCAATCATTTGCACGCTCGGTGAGGCATCCGGGAAGAACACCTTGCCGAGCACATAGGCGACGAAACCGTAGACACCAAAGTCGAACCACTCCATGGCGTTACCCAGGGCGGCGGCGGTAATCGCCTTGCGCACCTTGGCATCGTCGACGATGGTGATGTCTTTCAATCCGATGGGTTTGACGCTTTTCTTACGTAATTTCATGCGGGCCACTCTAAAACAGAACAGGGGAGGTGCCATCGTTGCGATGGCACCGCTCTGTCAGTTCAGATACAAGCGGACATGAAATAATTCACCGCTATTTACCTTTTTTTGCAGATGAATTGAACTTCACGACCTGACCAGGGAATTATCAGAATGCCCGTCACCGCCTCACGCCTGATCTATCGCACGCCAGAGCCCAGCGATGTGCAACGATTGTTCGCGATCTTCGGCGACCCGCAGACAAACCTGTTCAACCCGAGTGGCCCAATGGCCAGCCTCGACGACGCGCAGCGCCTGCTCAACCACTGGCTCGAACAATGGGCCAGCCAGGGCTACGGCTGGTGGACCATTGCCCGTCGCGAGGCGCCCGATCACCTGATCGGCTTTGGCGGAGTTGCGCCGCTCAATTACCTGACCGAGCGGCGCATCAACCTGGGCTATCGCTTCGCGGTCGATGCCTGGGGGCAGGGCTATGCCACCGAGCTTGGCCACGACGCGCTGACGATGGCGTTTCAAACGCTGGGATTGCCTCAGGTATTCGGGCTGGTGCGGCCGGATCACGCCGCGTCGATCCGTGTGTTGGAGAAGCTCGGCATGCAGTCCTTCGGCCTGCTTGATGATGTGCCCGGCAAAGCACCCAGCCGGGTATTCAGGATTTGTCATCCTACAACTGCGCGTAGTTAAGCATTTTCAGATCTGCGTAATCCCTGTTTAAAAGGCAATTTTGGAGATTGACACCGGGTAGGCGGCCCGATATAAAAGTCACAGTTGTACGACGACATATGACGTTACATATGTCTTATCTAACAAAAATAAAAAGTGATGCCATGAATTTGAATGAGCCCATCAACGCCCATCGCGTCGGCACGGCCGTCGGCAACTATCGCTGGACCATCTGCGCGATGTTGTTCTTTGCCACTACCGTCAACTACCTAGACCGCCAAGTCCTCAGCCTTCTGGCGCCGCAGCTGTCGACGCAATTTGGCTGGAGCAACACGGACTACGCCAACATCGCGGCGGTGTTCCAGTTTGTCTACGCGATTTCCATGCTGTTTGCCGGACGCTTTGTCGACAAGATCGGCACCAAGGCCGCCTACGTGGTGGCGATTGGCATTTGGTCCACTGGCGCCATCATGCATGCGTTCTCGGTGCCGATGGGTGAGGGCATCGCTGCGGTGAGCGGCGCCATCGGCCTGGCAGTGATCCCGGTGTCGATTGCCGGTTTCATGCTGTCGCGCGCCGTGCTGGCGATTGGCGAGGCGGGCAACTTCCCCATCGCGATCAAGGCCACTGCCGAATACTTCCCGAAAAAAGAACGCTCGCTGGCCACCGGTATCTTCAACTCCGGGCTAACGTGGGGGCGATCCTGGCGCCGATCTGCGTGCCCTTGATTGCCGGCATATGGGGCTGGGAAGCGGCCTTTATGGTCATCGGCATGTTGGGCTTTGTCTGGGTGGCGGTGTGGGCGGCGGTTTACGAAAAACCGGAGCAGCAAAAACGCTTGTCGGCCGAAGAGCTGGCTTACATCCGCAGCGACCAGACGGTGCAGCCGTTCACGCCAGAACCTGTGGGTGCTGCCGCGAAAAAAGTCTCGTGGTTCAAACTGCTGACTTACCGCCAGACCTGGGCATTTGCCTTCGGCAAGTTCATGACTGACGGCGTGTGGTGGTTCTTCCTGTTCTGGCTGCCCACTTACCTGTCGGCGCAATACGGCATGAAAGGCGCGGACATCGTGATGCCGCTGGCCGTGCTGTACAGCATGACCATGGTCGGCAGTATCGGTGGCGGCTGGTTCCCCAGCTACTTCATGGCCCGTGGCGATGCTCCCTACGACGGGCGCATGAAAGCCATGCTGGTGATCGCGCTGTTCCCGCTGGTGGTGTTGCTGGCGCAGCCCTTCGGCTACCTGAGCTTCTGGGTGCCGGTGCTGCTGATCGGTGTGGGCGCCTCGGCGCACCAGGCGTGGTCGTGCAACATCTTCACTACGGTGTCCGATATGTTCCCGCAAAAAACCGTGGCCTCGGTGGTTGGCATCGGCGGTATGGCCGGGGGCTTGGGCGGTGTGGTGATGACCAAGATCGGTGGCTGGGTATTCGACTACTACAAGTCCATCAACGACATCCACACCGGTTACATGATCATGTTTGCGATCTGTGCCCTGGCCTACCTGGTGGCGTGGAGCGTGATGAAGGCGCTGGTACCGCGCCATAAGGAAATCACTGACCTGTAACCGCGCAAGCGCCCGCGCTGGCGACAGCGCGGGAACGCCTTACAGCTCGCGGGCCCAGGTTTCACTGATCAACGATTTGCCGAAGCTCACCGTCGCTTCTTGGTCTACCAGGCGGAACCCGGCTTTCTGATACAGCTTGCGCGCATCGGTCAGCGCGTCGACCGTCCACAACAGCATACTTTTGTAACCGGCATTGCGCGCAAAACGCAGGCATTCTTCCACCAGCCGCTGACCGATGCCCATGCCCCGTGCACTGGCGTCCACGTAGAGCATGCGCAGTTTGGCGGTGGTTTCGTCATGGCGCACCACGAAGATTGACCCCACCACTTCACCGTCCTTTTCGGCGATCCAGCAGCGCTCGGCGCTCGGGTCGAATTCGCGCAAATACTTGGCGACAATCTCCGACACCAACGCTTCAAACTCCCAATTCCAGTGGTACTCACGCGCATACAGCGCCGATTGCTGTTGCACCACCCGGCCCATGTCGCCGGGCTGCGGATCGCGAAGCAGGTAACTTGGCGTGCCGCCTTGCAACAGTGTCTGGATACGCTGCATCGACGCCGTGAGTTGCTGCTGTTGCTGCTCGGGCAAGGCTTCGAGCAAGGCGATGACTTCCTGTTGGGTCTGGTTTTCCAGCGGCGCCAGCACTGATCGACCGAGGTCGCTGAGGTGCAGTTGCACCGCACGCGCATCGGTGATGGAGCGAACTTTCTGGACCAGACCTTTCTTTTCGAAGCCGCTGATCAGCCGGCTCAGGTAGCCCGCATCAAGGCCGAGCATCTGGCACAGGTCGGCGCTGGTCAGGTCGCCACGGGAGGAGAGTTCGTACATCACGCGGATTTCGGTCAGCGAGAAATCGCTTTGCAGCAAGTGTTCCTGCAGCACGCCGATCTGATGGGTGTAAAAACGGTTGAAACCGCGAATGATCGCGGCGCGTTCGACAAGGGTCGTGGTCATGGCAGTGCTCGGTTGGTTGCCTTAAGCAAATATATAGTTGCCTAAGGCAATCAGGTCAACCGTTTTAACGCCCGACGATCGCTCTTCGCTGCTTTCACCAGATAGCCAGGCCGTGACACTCAAAGGTCTCGGTGGGTGCAAGTGAGCCGATGCTGTGGGTCATCCTCGGCGCTCCCGTCAGTGTCGCGCGTTGCGGCGGGCTTTGTGCCGGTCAGGATAATACGCACCGCCATGACCACGCCGATCAGCACCGCCGCGAGGCCGGTGGCTTCCATCCACGAAGGGCCGCGACCGTGAAACCACAGGCCGAGCAGGGTCGCAAAGAGTGATTCGAGGGCAATCAATTGGCCGCTGAGCACCATCGGCAGTCGTCGGGTGGCAGCATTCCAGGCCCAGGCGCCGACCACCGTGGACATCAGCGCGATGATCAGGCTCCAGGCATACAGTGCACCCGCCTGGGCGAAGCCAAATCCCAGGGTTGGCAGGCGCAGCAGGTTGAATACACAGAGCAACGGCAGCAGGCAAAGGGCAGTGCCGCCGGCCCCCACCAGCATCAACGCGGTCCACAGGCTGGTGGCGGTTGCTGGAAGGGTTGTCAGGTGTTTTTGATTGATCACACTGAACCCCAGCCACAAGGCAACGGCGCTGAACGAAAAAAACACGCCGGCCAGCCACGAAACGGCACTCAACGCCGGCTGGTGCAGGCTGCTGATGTTCGACAGCAAAAGCCCCAGCGTCAGGCACGCTAAAGGCGCCGCCAGCCGGCCCCACGCCACGGTCTTGTTCCGGGCATTGCCAACCAGGGCCAGTAGCACCGGCACCATGCCGACACACGCGGGCGTCAATACCGGGCCGCCCAACATCACGCCTGCGCCGATGCACACGCCGTACGCCAGGCAACCTGCCGCGCCAAGCGCTGCGGCCAGCCAGCATTGTCTTGGGCTGAGCCATTTCAGTTGGGACCGGCACAGGATCACTCCGCCCACGCCCATCACGCCGACACCCAGAAAACGCACCGCCATCAGGTCATAGAGGCTGTAGTCACCAGTGACATAAGGGGCGATGAAGTTCAGCGCCCAGCCCAATGTGGCGACACACGCGAGCAGCACGCCGACAAAAACAGAGGTTCGTAGTGAGGTCATCCGAGGCATCCGTGAAGTCATGGATGAATGGTGCACACCCGCCGGGCTGTGCTACAAACGAGTTCTCGGCCCCGGATGCATAACCTCAGATTATGAATACGCTTGGTAAAAATCTGCCGCCGCTCGCCAGCCTGCTACCGTTTGAAGCGGCAGCCCGCCTGGAGAGTTTTTCCAGGGCGGCGGATGAACTGCACATCACTCAGGCAGCGGTCAGCCGGCAAATTCGTGGGCTGGAAGACAACCTCGGGGTGAAGCTGTTTTATCGACGTAATCGTGCGGTTTTCTTGACCCAGGAAGGGCGTGAATTGGGCCAGGTGGTCAGCCAGGCACTGCACAGCATCAGTGACGGCGCTGCGGGTTTGCGCGCGTCCACGGCCCAGCGTCGTGTGGTGCTGCTCTGCCAGCTCTGCGAGGCGTTTTATTGGCTGATGCCACGTCTGTCGACGTTTCACCAGCAATACCCGCACATCGAAATCCAGGTGGTGACCTCGACCCGGCCCCTCACGGAGTTCAAGGACCACTTCGACGTGGCCCTGCAAAGTACCCGACGCCCCAGTGGCGCCCACCCGTTGGTGCTCACCGCTTCTGACGAGGTATTTCCGGTCTGCAGTCCTGCATACCTGAACGCTGAACATCCCTTGCCACTCACCGAATTGCACGCCCATACGTTTTTGCACCACAGCGCCGCGCCACCGCATTTGATGGAGTGGGACGAGTGGTTGCAGGCATTCGGTCAGGTATTGGCCGCGGATGCGCGTGGCGCCACCTTCGATAGCTACCCGTTGATGTTGCAGGCCGCTGTGGAAGGGCACGGTATCGCCATGGGCTGGCGTCGCACCGCCAGCCGTTTGATTGAAAGTGGGGCGCTGGTAAGACCCTGCGCCGAGAGTGTGCAGCTACCCGAGGCGATTTCGGTCTACAGGCAGCAAGGCGCAGGCCCGCGCAGCGACGTTGCGGCGCTGCTGGCCTGGCTTGAAATGCAATTGCAGGGTGAGGGCTGACAGGGGCGAATCGCCCCTGTCATGCACGGGCTAGCGATTACGTGTTACGCGCCAAATGGTATTGGCCAGGTCGTCGGCGATGATCAGCGCACCTTTGGGGTCCACCGTCACACCCACTGGGCGCCCACGTGTCTTGCCGTCATCGCCACGAAAGCCGGTGGCAAAATCAATCGGTTCACCCGCCGGCTTGCCATTGCTGAAGGGCACGAAGATCACTTTGTAGCCCACCGGGTTATCGCGGTTCCAGCTGCCGTGCTCGCCGACAAACGCACCGTCGGCGAATTTCTCACCCATCGCAGGGCTGGAAAAGTCCACACCCAACGCTGCAACGTGGGAGCCCAGGCTGTAATCGGGCTTGATGGCGGCGGCGACTTTCGCCGGGTTCTGCGGTTGCGCGCGTGGGTCGACGTTCTGGCCCCAGTAGCTGTAGGGCCAGCCATAGAAGGCGCCTTCACGCACCGAGGTCAGGTAGTCGGGCACCAAGTCCGGGCCGAGTTCATCGCGCTCGTTGGCCACCGCCCACAATTGCCCGGAGCCGGGTTGAATCGTGAGCGCGGTCGGGTTGCGAATGCCGGTGGCGTAGGGTTTGTGCGCGCCAGTGGCGGCATCGATTTGCCAGACCATCGCCCGGTCGATTTCCACTTCCATGCCGCGCTCGGTGATGTTGCTGTTGGAGCCGATGCCAACGTACAGCTGGCGCCCGTCCTCACTCACGGCCAGGGACTTGGTCCAGTGATGGTTGATCTGCGCCGGCAGGTCGGTGATTGTGGTCGGCGGGCCACTGGCTTTGGTCTGGCCGTCGGCGTAGTCAAAGCGCACCAGCGCGTCCTGGTTGGCGACGTAGAGTTTGCCGTCGGCGTAGGCCAGGCCATAAGGCGCATTGAGGTTGTCGGCAAATACCGTTTTCAATTCATAGGTGCCGTCACCGTCGGCGTCGCGCAGCAGCGTCAAGCGGTTGCCGCCCTTGACCTTGGTGTTGCCCTCGGCCTTGATCACGCTGGCGATCACGTCCTTGGGCTTGAGCTTGGCCGCGCTGCCGCCACGGCCTTCGGCGACGAGGATGTCGCCGTTGGGCAATACCAGGGTTTGGCGCGGGATAGCCAGGTCGGTAGCGATGGCAGTGACGCTGTAGCCTTCGGGCACCTTGGGTTTCTGCTCGCCCCAGGGCGCAGGCTCGGCAATTTTCATGCTCGGCAGCAGGCTGCTTTGTTGCTCGGGCAATTTCGGGTCGGGGCCGCGGGCCTGGGTTTTGTCGCCTTCGCCACCACAGGCGGTCAGCAACAGGGCGGCGCTCAATACGCTCAGGGTGTGAAAGGGTTTCATTGGGCAACTCCCGAGCGCAGGTTAGTCAGGCCGATCCACGTTGCGGCGATGGCCAGCACCGTTACGATCACCGACAGGATCAGGCCGCCAGGCATCATCGCGTAGGCGTCCTTGGCGTGCTGAAAGGCGTTGACCAGCCCCAGCACCCAGGTCGCCAACAGCAGCAGGAAATAAGCTGCGGGGCGCCCGGCCTTGCGTTCGGCGCGTAGCAGGTTGACCAGCGCAAACAACAGCGCAAAGCCACTGAACACCAGCGCGCCGGCGATCAGCCAGGACGCAAAGTTGGCCCACTGGATCTGGTAGGTCTGGCCGTAAGCAATGTCACTGAGCAAGGCACCCAAAAACAATGGCACGGCGCCGGCCAGCAAGATCGAGTGCAGCGGGCCAGGTCGGACGGTGGGATAGGCGGGGAGGGTAGTCATGCGGTGGCGGCTCCTTATCGTTCAGCACCCTGGGATCAGGGCACGGTGACTTCGCATAGGAAAGGAGCCTGGCATTTGTAAGAAAGTTCAGTGGGGCTTCGTGTCCAGATGTTTTTCAAACCACGCCGCATACGGCGTATTGGCCACCCGGTAACGGTTGTAGTCCGGGCTGCCATCACGCCACCACACCGGGCCACGCTCACCGAGTGCGACCTTGGCCTGCTGCACCTGCTGGCGAGCCGCCTGCAATTGGCCGGCGTCGCCGTTGGCCTTGGCCGACTTGACGGCGCGGCGCGCGTCCATCAAAGCGTTGACCCAGCGCTGTCGCGTGGCTTCATCCAGCTCGGGGTTGGTGCAGCGCCACAGCTGACCCTTGACCACAAAGTAGCGCCCGTCGGGGGTGCTAAGCATGGTGCCAGCGCAGGACGCGCAACAGGCCCCACGTCATGGAGAACACAATCGCCATCCAGCCGGCAAACAGGCTGCAGAGTGTCATTGCAAGGTTCATCATCACCTCCATTGCGTTATCGTTCCTTATAGGTGACCGCCAGGTGAAACCGGGATTCAACTTGATTCACGCAGGACGCGGGTTGAATGAACCCCTGGCGGTGCCATGCGCCTAACATTCTGTTGTCCTCACGCTCACTCATTACCTGGCCTTTCCATGACCCATCCTCGCATCGGCTTTGCCTGCCAGTACAAGCACCCTGAACGCCTGCCGTCAGCCAGTGCGCTCAAGTTAATCGAAGGCCCCTACAACCCGCGTACCACCACTTTGCGCTGGATGGAGAGCGTCGAACCTCAGGTCGCGCGCAGCAAATTGGTCGAGGTGGTGACCCACAACCTCGCAGCGCAATTGCGCCTGCTGACGTATGTCGCCGAGCTGCCTGCGACGCTGCGCATGCTGCGCTTGAGCAGTGACCTGCTGCCGTTTTACAGCCACCCGAAAGTGGCGGATGTCTACAAAGACCCGGCCCTTGTGCGTCAGTTGAGCGAGGGGTTCGCCGCCATCGGCGACCTGGCTCGCGCCTCGGATATCCGTTTGTCCTTTCACCCTGGGCAATATTGCGTGCTGGGCTCGGACAACCCCGGCGTGGTGGAAAACAGCGTGGCCGAGTTCGAATACCACGCCGACATGATCCGCATGATGGGCTACGGCCGCCGCTTTCAGGACCTCAAGTGCAACGTCCACATCGCCGGCCGCTTGGGCGTTGAAGGCACCCGCGCGGTGTGGTCACGCTTGTCCGAGGTGGCGCGTAATTGCATCACCTTTGAAAACGACGAAAAAACCTACGGCCTGGACCACTGTCTGCAAGTCGCCGACCTGGCACCGGTGGTGCTGGACATTCATCACTGCTGGATCAACGAAGACGAGTACATCGACCCCGATTCGCCACGGGTTGCCCGCGTCATCGAAAGCTGGCGCGGCGTACGCCCGACGATGCATTACTCCCAGCCCCAGGAAAGCCTGCAAGCGCTGGGGTTTGACGCTGAGCACAAGCTGGAAATGGACGCGCTCCTGAAGGTGGTGGCCAAGCGCGACCTGTACGCGCACAGCGCGCAAATGTGGAACCGCTGGACCAATGACTACGCGCTGCAGTTTCTTGAGCGCTTCGACATCATGCTGGAAGCCAAAGACAAGAACGTCGCGGCGCTGGCATTTTATGAGTATTGGCAACGTCGTTCGGCGTGAAAAATGGCATGCTGCGTGGCCCGACATAAGGAACCGTTCCATGCCAACCCTGCATCTGTTGTGCGGCAAGATTGCCTCCGGCAAATCCACCCTGGCTCAAACCCTGGCCGCCGAGCACGCCGCCCTGGTGCTCAGCGAAGACCAGTGGCTGGCGCAGCTCTATCCGGGTGAGATTCTGTCGATTGCCGATTACCTGCGCTGCGCCCAGCGTGTTCGCGCGGTAGTGGGGCCGTTGGTGATCAATCTGTTGAAATCAGGCATCAATGTGGTGCTTGATTTCCCGGCGAACACACTGGCCAACCGTGAGTGGTTGCTGGGCCTGGCGCAAGCGGCTCAAGCGCCGCACCGCCTGCATTACCTGGAACTGGACGACGCCACCTGCCGCGCCCGCTTGCATGCGCGCAATGCTCAGGGCGAGCATGATTTTGCCGCCACGGACGCCGAGTTCGACCTGATCACGCGCCATTTCTGTGTGCCCAGTGAGTCGGAAGGCTTGGTGATTGAGGTGCATCGCCCATGAGCGCGCCTCCAGGTATCGATGCCAATGGCTGTGTGCTGACCATTGCCAATGCGCCCATTCAAACTCAATTCCAACCGCTGCTGGCCGACGTGTGCGAGTCTCTGGCAGGCGCAGGGCTGGGCTTGCACAGCCTTTACCTCTACGGCAGTGTCGCGAGGGGCGATGCCAGCCCAGGCGAGTCCGACCTTGATGTGACGCTGGTGCTGACTGATCCGCCGGATGCGCACGTACTCGAGGCGTTGGAGCAGCTGCGCCAGGCCCTGGAACAACGGCACGAGGCGGTGAGCAAAATCGACTTCGACATCGGCCACCGCGCCGAGGTGCTGGCGCCCGAGAACCGCAACCGCTGGGGCTTCTGGCTCAAGCACCATTGCCGTTGCGTGTGGGGCGATGATCTGTCGCTGCGCTTCGAGCCGTTTCGGCCCTCACGTGACATCGCCTTGGCGCTCAATGGTGACTTCGAGCCGGTGTTGAGCGGTTACCTCACACGCATCGAACACGCCAGCACGGCACCCGAACGACTTCGCCTGCAACGCGAAGCGGCGCGCAAGTTGATTCGGGCGACGCACACGTTGCGCATGGCAGACGCGTCAGGCTGGCCGCAAACCCTCGAAGAGCACGTGGCTTTGTTCGTGCAGCATTACCCGTCGATGCGTGTCCAGATCGCCTACTTTTTGTTTGAGGCGCGTAACCCGAGTGCCGAATGCGCGGCGTTTTCCACGCGCCTGCAGGCCTTTGTCAGCTGGATGGTTTCACTGCAGGCTAGATAGGTATATTGGCGCTGAGCCTATGATCAACTTTCGCCTGATTCGCCACCTCTGGCTGTTCCTTGCCGTGGCCGAAGAACAGCATTTCGGCCGCGCCGCCAAGCGCCCATGGCGTGCGGCTGGCGCTGATTGCCCAGTGCGGGCTCTTCCCGATGTATTCCAACCCGGCGGCGATGTGGCAACAGATTGCAGACTTCCAGCGCCGCACGCTTTAGGACTTGAAGCGTCCCACCAAGGCGTTCAACTCATCCGACAAACCTGCCAATCGCCCCGAATCATCCTGGGCTGAGTTGGCCAGGCTTTCGACCAATCGCGCCTCGTCGTAGATCTGCTGGATGTGCCGGTTGATCTCTTCGGCGACGCTGTGTTGCTCCTCGGCGGCGGCGGAAATCTGCAGGTTCTGGTCGCGGATTTCATTCACCGACAGCTGAATGCCTTCAAAGCTGTCTCGCGCGCTTTCAATCGACGACACGCTGGCGCGTGACAGGTCCAGGCAACTGCTCATCTTCTGCGTGACTTCCTCGGTCTTGCTGCCCAGGGTGCCGAGCAGTTGCTCGATCTCGCCAGTGGAGTCCGAAGTGCGCTTGGCCAACGCGCGTACCTCATCGGCCACCACGGCAAATCCTCGGCCTTGATCACCGGCGCGGGCCGCTTCGATCGCCGCGTTGAGCGCGAGCAGGTTGGTCTGTTCGGCAATGGCGCGAATGGTGCCGAGGATCTGGTTGATGCTGCGGCTACCGGCTTCCAGCTCGACCATCGCCTGGGACGACTCGGTCAGGCGGCGGCCCAGGCGATTGACGTTATCGGTGGTGACTTCGATCTGCTGTTTGCCCTCGGCCACGCGGCGATGGCCGTTCTCGGCCGACTCGGCAGCGCCACTGCAGGAGCGCGCGACCTCGTTGGCGGTGGCGACCATTTCGTTGAACGCGGTGGACACCAGTTCCACTGCCTCACGCTGGCGCCCAGCGGCGTCGTTCATGTTGTGCGCCACTTGGCTGTTGACCCGTGACGCGTCCTGCAAGTTGGTCGAGGCCGCGCCGATATGCTGGATCAGCTGACGGATAGCGGCGAGAAACTTGTTGAACCAGCCAGCCAGTTCGGCGGTTTCATCCTTGCCCTGCACCTGCAATTCATGGCGCAGATCGCCTTCACCTTGGGCAATGGACTGCAAACCGGTGCTGACCTGGCCGATCGGTTTGACGATCACCTTGGAAAACGCCGCTGCAATCAGCCCGAAGATCAACACCAGCACCGCCACAATGGCTGCGGTCAGGTACGTCATGCGCGTGGCAGCCGCCATCACCTCGTTGTATTCGATCAGCCCGACGTAACGCCAGCCGAGGCCGGGCGAGGTCCAGACGTTGGCCATGTAGCGCACGCCGTCGATGACCACCTCGGTGGAACCCTGGGCCGTTTCGGCCAGATGCGCGTAAGGCGCGCCGAGCGCTTTGAGCGGCTTGAAGTTATGCGCGGCATCGCGCGGGTCAACCAGCACCACGCCGTCTTCGATCAGCATCACGTAGCCGCTTTCACCCAGCTTGATGCTCTTGAGCAATTCGGTGAGGTTCTTCAGCGACACACTCACCACGAACACGCCCTTGGCCTTGCCGGTGGTGTCCAGCAGCGCGCGTGCGGTGCCCACCAGGGCCACGTCATCCTTGTCGTAATAGTAAGCGGGGGTGCGCACGGTTTTGTTGGGGCTGGCCATCGCGGCCTTGTACCAGGGGCGGGTACGCGGGTCGTACTGGGACAGTTGCGGGTCATCGGGCCATTTGGCGTAGGTGCCGTCTTCCAGGCCGATGGACAAAATGGCCGCCGAAGGGTGGGTGGCGCCGAAGCGCGCGAATTGGTCGATGACCTGCTGAGCTTGGGCCGGCAGCGGCTGGCTGGCCGCATTGGCAGGCCGGTAATCCTTGAGCGTGTTCAGCGAAGTGTATACAGGATCAGCGGACATCTGATCGACGTTCTGCAGGGTGCCATCGAAGAATTGCCGGATGTTGCCATCGATCTGGCGTATTTCACGGGTGCTGCCGTCGATGAATTGCTCCACCGCCTGGGTTCGTGTGTTCATCACGCAGATCAGCGCGACCAGGCTGACCGGGATAAAGGCCACGGAGACGAACGCGAGTACCAGCTTATTTTTTATCTTCATCGAGACGACCATCGGCAGGGAGGGCGACCAAATCATCGTCTCTATCAGCGAGACGGCGATTTGCTATCACTGCTTGTTTCGGCTCGGAGCCGGTAAATCTTTAGAAATATTTTGTGTACAACAAAAATAGCTTTTGTTCTGGGATTGCGAGCGGCAACGCCCGCTCACTCGGTTGATGGCGTGGTAGCTATCTGCTGGCCGCGCCCGGCTGGGTGCGCACGCAAATGGGCGGCCCCGGCGCGCGGCTCGAAATCGGCGAAAGCAGCCCGCTGGTGGTGGACATCGTGGAAGCACGCCGGTGTGCCGGGCCTGACCTTCACGGCTCGGCACGGCTTGACGTTACCCTGGTGACCCTTGCCCGAGGGGTGTCAGCGTAGACCTTTGGTGGCCCGTATCGAGTCGTCCTTGATGTCCTCGGCGAATTTACGCATCAGGCGTACCAGGTTTTCGAAATCGCCTTCCTCCCAGGTCGAGAAGATCGACACGCCCATGCGCTCGCGGGCGTCATCCACGCGGTCGGTCATGGCCTTGCCTTTTTCGGTGATGACTGACTCGCGTACACGCCGGTCCACGGCGCTTTCCTGGCGCAGGATCAGGCCGAGGCTTTCCAGTTTCGCCACTTGGCGGCTCACGGTGGTGTAGTCGCGGCCCACGCGGTCGGCCAGTTCGACCACGCCAATCGGGCCCAACCGTTCAACCAGCACCAGCAGCGGAAACAGCGCGCGGTCCAGGGAAATCCCGGCCTCGCGCACCATTGCTTCGTCACGCTGGGGGCGGTTCATCACCCCAACGATCTCCACGAGCGAGCCGTGCAAGTCACGCAGTTGTGCGCTCATATGTGCGTTTTGCACTCTTTTTGTTGACACTGTGTTTCTCCGTCATAATATGTGCGTATTGCACATATAGGTGATCCGTATGAACAAGCGATGCGCTGTCGATGTAGTGATTTGCGGTGCCGGTGCGGCCGGCCTGACCCTGGCGATCGACTTGGCGCGACGGGGTATCACGTTCCGCCTGGTCGAGAAAAACGCCGAGCCTTTTCACGGCTCGCGTGGCAAGGGCATTCAGCCGCGGTCACAGGAAATTTTCGAAGACCTCGGGATTCTGGATCGCCTGTTCGCTGTGGGTGGAGTCTATCCGACTGAGCGGCGCTACCGCGACGATGGCAGCTACACCGATGCCGATTCCATCGAGCGCAACGCCTCGACGGCGGCCGAGCCGTATCAACAACCGTTGATGGTGCCGCAATTTCTGACCGAACGCGTGATGCGCGAACGCTTGCTCGAGCTAGGGCACCGGCCGGAGTTTGGTTGCGAGTTGGTGGGATTCGAGCAGGATGACGAGGGCGTCAGCGTACAGCTGGCCGGCGCGGCAGGTACGCAATCGGTGCACGCGCGCTGGCTGGTGGGCGCCGACGGCGGCCGCAGTTTTGTGCGTCACGCCCTTGAAATCGGCTTTCCGGGTAAGACGCTGGGCGCGCGTGCGCTGGTCGCCGATGTGCAGTTGTCAGGGCTTGCGCGCGACTGCTGGCACCGCTTCGGCGAAGGCGATCTGCTACGGCAGGTCGCCGTGTGCCCTCTAGCGGGCACCGAGCTGTTCCAGATTCAGGCGCCGATTGCGCTCCAGGCTCAGGTCGACCTCAGCGCACAAGGGCTGACGGCATTCATCGCAAAGCGTACCGGGCGCGATGACATCCAGGTGCACGCCGTGTCCTGGGCGTCGGCCTACAGCATGAATGCCCGCTTGGCCGATCACTACCGCGTCGGGCAGGTGTTTTTGGTCGGCGACGCTGCGCACATTCATCCACCCACCGGCGGCCAGGGGCTCAATACCAGCGTGCAGGATGCCTACAACCTGGGCTGGAAACTGGCGGCAGTGGCCAAAGGCGCACCTGAAACGCTGCTCGACACTTATGAACAAGAGCGGCGCCCGATAGCCGCTGCGGTGCTGGGCCTGTCGACCCAGTTGCTCCAGGGCATGCAACGCGGCGACATGCGCCGGGGCAGGGAAGTGCATCAACTCGACCTGGGCTACCCGCAATCGTCACTCGCGCTGGGGCACGCCGAACGCGTCGGCAACCGTGCGCCGGATGCGGGGCTTCGCGGCGCCGGTGGGCAATCACTGCGCCTGTTTGATCTGTTCAAGGGGCCGCATTGGACACTTCTGGGATACGGCGTTACACCCGGCTTGGTGTCGCCTCGGGCCGGGCTGCATATCCACCTCATCGGCGCACACGGTGAGCTAATCGATGACCAAGGGCAGTTTCAAGACGCTTATGAACTGGCGCCTGGGGAGTGGGTGCTGGTGCGTCCGGATGGCTATATCGGCGCGATTGTTTCGTCAGGCAGTATCGAATCCTTGGAGGCGTACTTGTTGCAGGTCGGGCTTTCGCCGGTGCTGCTGGAAAAGGCTTGCTGACCGCCGCGGGTTATCGACGCTTGAGGATGGCTTGCAGGGCGGCGATATTGCCGCCTGCTGAACCGCCGCCAAGGCCAGTGCTTGGTCAGTTCGTAGAATGGCTGCACTGCACTGTCCATCGAAGTCACTCCTCAGTCGGCATGCCGTGCGCCCGTTCGGTTGCTTGGCTGACAGGGTTAGCCCGGCCAATGTTTGCATGGATGCGTCTGGTTCACATAGCCTGCTGCTTTCTTCCCCGCGCCATTAAGGACAATGCATGCCGCTGATTTCACACCGCGTAGAACTGGCCCGCAAGGGTGCTAACGACAAGGTTATCTGCCGCATGGCCTCGGGTTGGGCAGTCATGGGCGACGTACAGTTTTTGCCAGGTTACTGCCTGCTGCTGCCCGATCCCGTGGTCGCCAGCCTCAATGACCTGGACGCCAACGCCCGCGCTACCTACCTGCTCGACATGGCGCGCATCGGCGATGCCCTGTTGGCCGCCACCGATGCGTTGCGCATTAATTACGAGATTCTGGGAAACTCGGAACCGCAGTTGCACAGCCATATTTTCCCTCGCTACGCCACGGAGCCGGACGACAAACGCACGATGCCCGTATGGTTCTACAACTGGAAAACGGCACCGCCTTACGCTGAAGAACAGCACGGTGACCTGCGCAAGAAGCTCGCGCAGTTGCTGACCTCCACACTGGACGCAGGATGATGATGCAAAGAAATAAGCTGGTCCCGGAATTGATGGTCACTGACCTGAATGCCAGCCTCGAATTCTGGGTGTTATGGGTAGGCTTTAACGTGGCTTACCAACGCTTGGACGAAGGGTTTGCCTACCTTGACCTCAACGGCGCGCAGGTGATGCTCGAGCAAATCGACCCGCGCGCCAATCAATGGCAAACGGCGGCATTGGACCTGCCGTTGGGGCGCGGTATGAATCTGCAGATTGATGTCGCGGCGGTAGGTCCGGTGATTGAGCGGCTGGATGCTGCGGCGTATCCCGTGTTCAAGCCCTGCAAGGATGTTTGGTACAGGGCCGGTGAGGTCGAGGTCGGGCAGCGTGAGTTTCTTGTGCAGGACCCGGACGGCTATTTGGTCAGGCTGGTCGAACGACTTGGCGAAAGGGCACGCCGGCTCGATGACGGGGTGCCCACATAGCGCGTGGTTCAGTGCGCGATGGCATTCAGCTCAGCGACAGTCTCATCGGTCAATTTAAGTTCGCCCACCGCCAGGTTTTCATGCAAGTGCGCCACCGACGAGGTGCCGGGAATCAGCAGAATGTTCGGTGAGCGGCGCAGCAGCCACGCCAGCGCCAGCTGCTTGGGCGTCACGCCCAGCCGCTCTGCCACACGCGTCAGTGTCGATGACTGCACCGGCGTAAAACCACCCAGTGGGAAGAACGGCACGTAGGCAATGCCTTGCTGTGCCAGCTCGTCGATCAGGGCGTTATCGTGCTGGTGCGCGATGTTGTACAGGTTCTGCACGCACACGAACTTGACGATGTTGCGCGCCTCGGCCACCTGCGTCGGCGTCACGTTGCTGATGCCGATATGGCGCACCAGGCCTTGCTGTTGCAGTTCTGCCAGCGCGGTCAGTGGCGCTTCGTTCGAGCCTTCGCCGGGGCCCATCAGGTTGTGGGACGCGCGGAAATTGACCACGTCCAGTACATCCAGGCCCAGGTTGCGCAGGTTGTCATGCACGGCCTGTATCAGCGCTTCCCTGGAAGGCGCGGCGTGCCAGCCACCTTCGCTGTCACGGCGGGCGCCGATCTTGGTGACGAGGGTGAGGTCATCGCGGTAAGGGTGCAGCGCCTCGCGAATCAGCTGATTGGTGATATGCGGCCCGTAGAAGTCGCTGGTGTCGATGTGGTTCACGCCGGCTTCGACGGCCTCGCGCAGTACAGCCAGCGCCGCCGCTCGGTCCTTGGGCGGGCCGAATACGCCCGGGCCTGCCAATTGCATTGCGCCGTAACCGATGCGGTTCACCTGGCGGTCGCCCAATGTGAATGTGCCGCTGTTTGCCAAGCCCGTCATAGCCGTCACCCTTGCTTCATCTGAGTAAGGCTCTAATATGAAGGATCCTTCAGATTTTGGAATTCGCATTCCATGAGCGCCGTCAAAGTCACCTTAAAGCCAAGAAAATCAGCGGTTCAGGCGCGCTCAGTCGCCACCGTCGAGGCACTGCACACCGCAACGCTTCAGGTTTTGACCCAGCAGGGCCTGATCCGCTGCACCACCACCCGAGTGGCTGAGCGCGCTGGCATGTCGGTGGGCAGTCTCTACCAGTACTACCCCAACCGCGACGCGCTGCTTGCCGCCGTACTGCAAAAGCACCTCGAGTGGGTGGCCGAGGCGGTCGAGTTGGCGTGCGCCCGGCACCAGGGCAGGCCGGTGGCGGAAATGGCGTGCGGCCTGGTCAGCGCGCTGGTCACCGCCAAGTTGCGCGACCAGGGCATTTCCAAGGCGTTGTATGCCATTGCGGGCGAGCGGGGCGGCGCCGAATTGGTCGCCTGCATCAATAAGCGCATGGTAGCGGTGATCGCCGCCATGCTGGAGACGGCGCCGGATGCGCATTTCGAAGACCCGATCCTGACCGCCGGGATTTCCCTGAGCGCTATCGTCGGCCCGGTACGGACCCTGCTCGAAGGCAACGCATCGCCCGCGTTCGAAGCCGGACTTGAGCAGCAGACCACGCTGCTGTTACGGGGCTATCTGCAAGCCCATCAGCACCCGGTTTCAAACAAGGAATAAAGCGAATGCGCGAGCGCAAGGCATCACGATTATTGGTGATAAACCCGGCGGGTGAAGTCCTGCTGTTCAGGTTTGTGCATAAAGACGGCGCCCTGGCCGGCCGGGATTACTGGGCCACGCCCGGCGGCGGCGTCGAGGCGGGCGAAACCTTCCACGCGGCAGCCATCCGTGAATTGCGCGAGGAGACGGGCATTGTGGTCAGCACTGTTCAAGCGCCTGTGGCACAACGCAGCTTTGAGTTGATGCTGCCCAGCGGTGAAACGGTATTGGCGATTGAGCACTACTTTATCGTTCACGTCGCGAGCGAGGCGCTGTCCAGGGCAGAGTGGACGGCGCAAGAGACGCAGGTGATGGCGGACCATCACTGGTGGTCCGCTCAGGCGTTGCGATCGACCAAGGACACGGTATGGCCCCAGGGACTGGTTGAAATGCTGGTGAACGCGGGCATTTTTGCCGCTTAAGCAGCGGCAAGAATATCGAGTGTTTGCATGACCCTGGCGTAGTCCATCGCCAGGTTACTCAGCGACAGCGCATGCACATCCTCGGCAGGCCAGAGCCGCCCCGACAAGTCGGTTTGATCAAATGTATAGCAAGCGTCTGCAGCCACGATCACGTCAAAGTCCAGGTTGCCGGCGGATCGCGCCGTAGACTCGACGGAGTTGTTGGTGATCACGCCGACGATCACCAACTGCCTGATCGCGCGCATCTGCAGCCAGCGCTCCAGGCCGGTGACCGCGAACGCATCCGGCACGTTTTTCTCCAGCACATGCTCATGCGCGAGCGGCGCCAGCGCTTCCTGAAATTCACAGCCTGGCTGGCCTGGCCAAAAGACCGAGCCGGGTGTGCGCGACATATGCCGGACATGCACGACCGGACGTTGCGACTGCCGCCAGGCGCCCAGAAGCTGCTGCATGTGCAACTCGGCCTCTGGGTTGTTGCGGCGCCCAAGCTTGGGATGGTGCATGCCCTGCTGCATGTCGATGATTACCAATGCTGCGTTTGTGGCTAACGGTTCCATGGCCCATCCTTTTGCTGATCTGGAGCGAACATATCAGCGATTGCCGGCATGCCAACAGGGATTTGTTCGAACCCAGCGCTGTTTGCCTTTACACTGCGGCCCCCAATTTCAGCAAGGATGCTCTGGATGCGCGCTACTGGCAGAAATCACCCTCACCCTCAAGAACGCCGCGAGCGCAAAAGAGACCGCGACGGCGCACTATACGGTGCCGATGGAAACCGAAAACCTGATTATCGTGCGCGAGCCGCTGGCGTCGCAGCGCGTTGGTCCGTACCACATCCAACGGGTGAAAAACTTCGCGGTGATCGAACATAACTCGGCGCCGGACAGCCTGGATTACTTCACGGGCCTGTACCGCAAGCAACCCGCTCAACCCTGAGTGGGTCAGCGCAGCTTCTCGAGCATCTGGTAGTACCACATGCCCACCGCCAGCATCGGGTTGCCGAACACATCGCCCAGCGGCACCTTGATGTGTGCGCAGCCGGCAAAGGTGTCGTACTTTTCCAGCGTGCCGGTCAGCGCTTCGGCCATGATCTCGCCCATGATGTGGCTGGTGGCGATGCCATGCCCCGAGTAACCCTGGCAGTACCAGACATTCTCTGAGAGCTTGCCCAGCTGCGGGATGCGATTGATCACAATGCCCATCGCACAACTCCACTGGAACTCGATGTCTACCCCCCTCAATGCGGGAAACGTACGCTCGATGCATGGGCGCAACTCCGCGGCAATGTCGCGTGAGTCGCGCCCGGAATAGTTCGCGCCGCCACCGAACAGCAAGCGACCATCGCCCGTCAGGCGGTAGTAATCGAGCACGAACCGGCAGTCGTACACCGCCAGGTCCTGTGGGTTGATCTGCTGCGCCAGCGCGCCCAGCGGCGCGGTTGTGACAATGCCGCCCATGGCCGGGAAGATTTTGCCCTTGAGCTGTTTGGGTTCGAGCCTGTGGTACACGTCGCCGGCCAGCAGCACCTGGCGCGCGTCGATGCGGCCAAGGGCGGTGATCACGGCAGGCCGGTCGCCCTGCACGATTTCCAGCACTTCGGAATTCTCAAAAATCAACGCGCCCAGGCTGTGTGCCGCGCGGGCTTCGCCCAGGTATAGGTTCAGTGGATGCACGTGCAGGTGCGCGTGTTTTTCAGCGCACCGAGGTACAGCGGGCTGTCCAGATGCTGACGCATGGCGGCCTGATCGAGCAGACTGACCTGATCGCCCATGCCGCGCCGTTGTGCTTCATCGTGGAAAGCACGCAGTTCGCTCAGGTGCGAGGGCTTCATCGCCGCATGCAAGTGGCCGTGCTTGAGGTCGCAGTCGATTGCGTACCTGTTCACGCGTTGCTCGATGATCTCGTGACCACGCCAGCGCAGGTGCCAGATGAAGTCGTCGACCTGTGTGCCCAGGCGGCTGCGCATTTGCTCGCGCATGGCCTCATCGCCCGACAGGCTGCCGGTGACTTGCCCGCCATTGCGCCCACTGGCGCCCCAGCCGATCCGGTTGGTTTCGACAATCGCGACCTTGAGCCCGCGTTCAGCCAGCTCGACGGCACTGGCAACGCCGGTGAAACCGCCGCCGATAATCACCACGTCAACGCTGACCTGGCCTTGCAGGGTCGGGTACTGGGTAGCGTCGTTGAGGCTGGCGGTGTAATACGAAGCGCTGCGCTGGGCAGCACCGATGACAGGGCGCATGGCTGCGGTCATGGAAGGATCCTTCTGAAAAATGAATGCCGGTAAGGCGTTTCAACTTGATCAGAGGCGTGCATCGGGCGGACGCGCATGACGGCAATGCCACAGCGCCCAGAAGGCCAGGATGATATTGAACAGCGGGTTTTCGCAGGGACGCGCCTGCGCCTTCGGGAAGCAAGGTTGCAGGTGGCGAGAGAACACACGCAATAGCGAAATCATGGTTGCCGATGCTCCCACCACGCGCAGGTGCGTTAAATCGCCGTTTGTGTACCTTCAGTTATGGCTTCGTTAAACAATCGTCACGGCGGCGCAACGCCCCCTCATACCACGCTTTCGCGATACAAGGCGCTGGTATGCCCTACGCCAGCGGCGTTCAAACGCGCCACCAGGTCCTCTCGAGCCGCACGCCCACCTGCACGCACGTACTCAAGCTCCGACGCGGTAATCAACACCACCGGCACCAGTCGCACCGGCGACAGCGGCATGTCTTCAAGGCGGGTAGGGAAGTCGGGTTGCGGCCCACCGAGCAGCACCCCGGTGGCGTCGTCTTCGGTGACGAACAGCTTGGGCACTTGATCGCTCATTTGATGTGACAGGCTGAACCCAGGCAGTTCCAAAGACAGTACGCCGTGAGTGTCCAACTGGTGGGTAATGCCGCCCGCGTTGGCCACGGTCTTGGCGACGTGTTCGAGCAGTTCGAACGCCCAACTGCGGCGCAAAGGGTCGACATCACCCGGCTCGCCACGGGCGTCGTCGGGAATATCCGGCGTTTCCAGGAACAATTCCATCTCAAACCCATTGCCCAGGCCTTCTGCATCGTCGAAGGGATCGGACAGGCCTTCGGTGGCGAGGACGATGGATTCATCACGGCGCACCACACGGTACGCCTGGCGGGTGGAGGGCCAATGAGGACCGCCGGTAAAGCTTGGGCTGATCATGTACGTCAGCACGTCCTGCTCCACACGACCCACGGCCTGCCAATGACGGTCCAGGCATTCACCACTGGCAAGGCGCGCTGCGATATTGGCTGCATCTACTGCAGTTTCAACCGGTTCAACAGGTTCAGTCGGCGCGGACAGGGCCGCTTCGGCGTCGGGTTTTTTGGCAGTACCGAACAACTTCTTGAAGAAGTTCATGGGCATTCCTTTGCTGGAGATGAGTGCTTTACAGCTGATTGAGTGCGTTTACATAGGCGCGAAACATATCAGCCATTCCATCGGCGTAAACAGATATTTCTGCCGCCGTACGTGGGCTGCCGGAAAAATCCTTACCCACCGAACTGAGCGTGGTCAGGATCAAATCGCAGGCCAGTGCACGGCGTTCAGCAGGCACGTCGGGTAGCAATTCAAGCATGAACGTCTCGAAGGCGCGCTGACCTGCCGCGCGCACTTCCACAGCTTCGGGCGCATCGCGATACAGCGGCGCGGCGTCGCTCAGGGCGACGCGCATCTGCGCTTCTTCGCATTCGGAATGGATAAACGCATGCACCAGGGTGCGCAGGCGCTCGAGCGGCGCAACGTCGGTTTTATCCAAAATGTCGCGCAGCATCTGCGTGGTCTGCTGCCACTCATCGCTCTGCAGCCGGAACAGGATGGCCGCCTTGTTGGGGAAGTACTGGTACACCGAACCGACACTCACACCGGCCTTTTCCGCCACCCGCGCGGTGGTGAAACGGGTGGCACCTTCCTTGGCCAAAACCTGAATAGCCGCTTCCAGGATCGCCGCCACCAACTCGGTGGAACGCGCCTGTTGTGGCTGTTTGCGTGAGGAAATACGGGCGGTCTGGCGGGTTGTCATCTGGGGCTCCAGCAGCGGGGCTAACGCGAATAGCGAATGCGACGAATCACTCGCATACTTTTAATGCGACGAATTAGTCGCATCTTAGTCCCAGCCTCACGGAAATCAATCATGTCGACCCTGACCACCGCGCCAATGGCGCCCCTGATCGAACGCCTCTACGCACAAGCCAACGCGGCCACCAGCCCACTGATCAACAGCGTTTCGCGTGAAGAACGCGACCGTCTGATGCACAGCAAAACCGACTACCTCGCGCTCTACACGATGCTCAAAGACTTGTGGCTGCCGGTGTCCCGCGACACCGGCACCTTGCTGTACCTGTTGGCGCGCAGCACCAAGGCGCAGGCTATCGTGGAGTTTGGGACGTCGTTTGGCCTGTCCACCTTGTTCCTGGCCGCCGCGTTGCGCGACAACGGTGGCGGCGTGTTGATTGGCAGCGAGTTCGAGCCCTCGAAGATCGCCCTGGCACGCGAGCATTTCATTCAAGGCGGGGTGAGTGACCTGATTGAAATCCGCGAAGGCGATGCCTTGGTGACGTTGGCCACGGGCCTGCCGGAAGCGGTCGACCTGCTGCTGCTCGATGGCGCCAAGAGCCTGTATGGCGACGTGCTGAATCTGGTGGAAAAACACCTGCGGCCCGGCGCGCTGGTGATAGCCGACAATACCGACTATTGCCCGCATTACCTGGCGCACGTACGCGAGCCTGCGAACGGCTACCTGTCCGTGCCCTTTGCCGATGACATCGAACTCTCGATCCGCTTGCGCTAACAGGAGTCACCTCATGCATGTATTTGTCACGGGAGCCACCGGCTGGGTGGGCTCCGAAGTGGTCAAGGACCTGATCGGCGCCGGCTACCTGGTCACCGGTTTGGCCCGCAGCGATGACAAGGCCCAGGCACTCGCGGCCACCGGCGCGAAAGTGCTGCGCGGCTCGCTGGATGACCTGGATGTTTTGCGCCGTGCGGCGTGGGGCGCGGACGCGGTCATCCATACCGCGTTCAACCATGACTTCACACGGTTCATCGAAAACTGCGCGCAGGACCGTCGCGTGATCGAGGCGCTGGAAAGTGTGCTCAAAGGTTCGGACACGCCGCTGATCGTGACTTCAGGCTTGTCGGGCCTGGCGCGCGGCGCGCTGGAGAGTGACTTGCCGAGCGCCGGCGCCCCGCGCCAATCCGAACCCGCCGCGCGGCTGTTGGCTGAGCGCGGCATACGGGCGGCAACCGTGCGGCTGGCGCCGTCGGTGCACGGAGTGGGCGACCATGGTTTTCTGCCGATTTTGATTCGGCTGGCGCGGCAGACGGGCGTGTCGGCCTATATTGGCGACGGCGAGAATTGCTGGTCTGGCGTGTACCGCACCGACGCGGCGCGGGTCTACCGCCTGGCGCTGGAGGAGGGCGTCAGCCAAGCGGTGTACCACGCGGTTGCGGACGAGGCCGTGCCATTTAAAGCTATCGCTGAAGTGATCGGGCGTCGCCTCGGTGTGCCGGTGGAAGCTCGGCCGCGTGAGCATTTTGGTTGGTTCGCGATGATGGCCGGGGCTGACATGGCCGTTTCCAGCGCGCGCACCCGCGACCTGCTGGGCTGGGTGCCCAGCGGCCCGGACTTGCTGACAGACCTCGATCAAAGCGATTACTTCACCCTCTGACAGGCGGTTTTCATGAATCAAAATGTCGTGCTGAAACTGCTGCCGATCACCCTGGCGGTGTTCGTCGGCTTCCTGATCATCGGCCTGCAGTTGCCGGTGCTGCCGTTGCACCTGAACCACACGCTGGGCATGAGCACCTTGGTGGTCGGTATGGTGGTCGGTGCGCAGTTCGCCGCGGCGTTGCTGTCACGGGCCTGGGCCGGCAATTTTGCCGATATGCGTGGGCCCAAGCGCGCGATGTTGATTGGCATGCTGGTGGCGGCCAGTTCCGGCGTGCTGTACCTGGCGTCGCTGGCGTTTGTCGACACACCGGCGCTGTCAGTCTGGGTGCTGCTCGCCGGGCGCGTGGTGCTGGCCTTGGGTGAAAGCCTGATCATCACCGGCTCGATGGGCTGGGGCATGGGCCTGGTCGGGCCGCAAAACGCCGGCAAGGTCATGGCCTGGATCGGCATTGCGATCTATGCCGCATTTGCGCTCGGGGCACCGTTGGGCGTGGCGATCAATAGCCAGTGGGGGTTCAGTGGAATCAGTATCGCGACCCTGCTGCTGCCGCTGTGCGCCTTTGCCATCGTTGCGGGGGCCAAGGGCGTTGCGCCCACCAGCCAGCGGCGCACCTCGTTTTACAAAGTGCTGGGCACAGTGTGGTTGCCGGGCCTGGGGCTGGCGTTTTCCAGCATCGGTTTTGGGCTGATCACAGCGTTTATCGCGCTGCTGTTTGCGTCCAAGAACTGGGGTAACGCGTCGTTCGCCTTCACCGCGTTTGGCCTGGCATTTATTGGCGCGCGAATCTTCTTCGGGCACCTGCCGGACAAGCTCGGTGGCGCAGTCGTCGCGTTGGTCTGTGTGCTGATCGAAGCGGCGGGGCAGTTGTTGATCTGGGGCGCAGGCTCACCGCTGATGGCGTACCTGGGGGCAGCGCTGACCGGCTTCGGTTATTCGTTGGCGTTCCCGGGGTTTGGTGTCGAGGCGATCAAGCGTGCGCCCCCGCAAACGCGTGGGCTGGCCATGGGTGCCTATGTAGCCTTTCTCGATATTGCGTTAGGGATCAGCAGCCCGTTGGCCGGCGCTTTGGCCGGCGCCGCCGGGGTAGGGTCGGTGTACCTGGCCGGCGCCGTGGCGGTGGCGATGTCGGTGGTGGTGGCGTGGGTGTTGTTGGCTAAACAGCCGGCACTCAGCGCTTGCTGAACGCCAGGCGCGCGGCAAATACAACAAAGATCAAGCCAGTGGTGCGGTCCATCCACTGGATGACCTTTTCTCGGCGCAGGAAGCCGGACAGTGGCTGGGTGGCGCCAATCAACACCAACGACCATGCCAGCCCCAACACCACGTGAATGCTCACCAGGCCGAAAGTCCAGGCAATCAACGACTGGCCTTGGGGAATGAACTGCGGCAGGAACGACACGTAAAAAATCCCCACCTTGGGGTTCAGCACATTGCCCAGCATGCCCTTGAAAAACCAGTTGCCGCCGGGCCTGGCGTCAGCGTTGGCCGACGACAATGAACGGCGCGGGCGCAGCAGCATGTTCACGCCCAACCAGGCCAGGTAAGCGGCGCCGCAGTACTTGAGCAGGTTGAACGCCACTTCCGACACTGCAATCAACGCGCCCAGCCCAAAAGCCACGGCCGCGCCCCACACCAGGCAGCCCGCGTTGATGCCGAAGGCGGCGTGCAGCGCCTGGCGCTTGCCTTCTACCGTGGCGGTGCGCAGCACCAAAGCGGTGTCGAGCCCCGGCGTGAGCGTCAGCACAGTGGCGGCGAAGGTGAAGGCGAGGAGGTTGTCAGTGATGGACATGGGCTTTTCCGTTCAAGTAAGGCGTCAGATCCAATCCGGCCAGATATTCAAGGAGGCCAACGCTGACCTCGATTACCGCGTCGCAAAACTCTTTATTGCCGCGCCAGCGTAATGTGGGTCGGGGTCCAGCATAGCTTCGAATCAGCGCCAATAACGGATTTGCCCAAGGCGCTGGCCTAGGACTGCGCGTTGTCGACAAAGACGCAAGACTCGAAAGCGGCGTAAGTGGTTAGCCTTTAACGCCGGATTTCAGTTGGGCCAGCGCCGTCGCAACGGCGTGGTATGGACCGCTTGGCCAAGGATGAGCACTGATGATGAGGTGGATGGCATAATCCTTATCCTCGATGCCCAGGCACCTTGGACTTTCTTATCTCAACACCTGTGGTGATTAGTCATCCGCGTGTCGAAACGCTACTCTCGGCGCCCATTACCCATCCACCGACCGTCACAGTGAGTGACGGCCTTCATGAATCAGGACGATGAACGACTATTCTTCCAAGCTCGCAAATTATTGGCGTAATTCACTGGCCGATGCCGAAAACGGCAATGGCGCCTTATCGCCGAGCCAAGTCAAAACCTATACTGCTTTGCCCATTGACGCGTTAGCCAAGGGCTGTGTACCTGATGAGCAGCTCAGCTTGTTGTTTGCGGGCGAGCCTGCCCAACAGCTGCACGTTGAAGTCACCCTGCGCCCCTTTGTGTACAAGTCGCGCCTGGAACACCGTCAGGCGCGCAATGGTTTACCCGCGTGGATCACTCCAGTTCTGTGCCGCGTATCAGTGACCCGCGATGGGCGTATTTATCCGACTGCACAGGCGCTGGTGCCTCGCGACATCCTTGATCCATTGGATCGCGATAATTTCACCATCGGTGCTCAGTTCGACCTCGACACGTTTCTGTCAGCAGAACAAGCGCCACAGCTGGATCTGCCTGCGGCCGGTAGCGAGCTTAGTGCCGATCAATATCAAGAAAAGTGGATCAGCTATCTACGGTTCTGCAAGAAGATGTTCCACACGGTTTCCGACGGTTGGAATGGGGTCGATGATGGTTTTGATCCGGTCAATTATTGTTTTATTTTCAAGGAACAAAAGGCAGAAGGTTTTAGCCGCAATATCGTCGCGCTCTATGATCATCTGCGAGAGGCAAAACCCACGGCGCCCTTGTTTGATCGTTTCGCTCAACGTGAACCCACACCAGACGAACCCTGTTTACCCACCAATAGCCTGTTCGCCAGGCGGCTAGGGCATGCCGGTGACGAATACGCGTTAGCACCCGCCCAACGCGATAGCCTGGCGCACCTGCTTTGCGGCGAGAGCGGTGATGTGTTGGCCGTTAACGGGCCTCCTGGAACCGGTAAAACCACATTGCTCTTGTCCGTTGTTGCCTCGCTCTGGGCCAAGGCTGCGGTAGACGGTGATGAGCCGCCAGTGATTGTCGCCAGTTCTACGAACAACCAGGCTGTCACCAACATCATCAAGGCGTTCGGTAAAGATTTCTCAGAGGGCACCGGCCCCTTTGCGGGACGCTGGCTACCCGACATCAAGAGCTTCGGGGCGTACTTCCCCAAGTCCTCGGCAGAAGCGGAAATGGCCCGCACCTATCAAACCAAAAGCTTTTTCCAGGAACTTGAGTCACAGGCCTATCTTGATAAAGCGCAGCAAGCTTATCTTGGCGAAGCCGCCATCGCATTTGCAGGTGAGCCGGTTCCTACCGTCAAGAATACAGTGAGTAAACTTCAGGCAGAGATACGAACGCGTCAGCACCAGCTCGCCGAGATTGAGAAAGGGTGGGCAACATTGGTGGCTGTCCGCAACGCTGTTCAACGGCTGCTGGGGAATGATCCACAGGCGGGGATCGCACGTCTTGAAGCCCAACTCACGAACCACGCCGAACAGCTTGCCAAAGCGCAAGCCCGCCTCAAGGATTTCAAGCATTACCTGGCTCATGAACCATTGATCTACTCGCTGTTTAGCTGGTTCGGTCCAGTCGCGGCTAAACGTCTTCGACTGGCGAAGTTGCGAGTTGATGAAGCTGATACCGCGCTGCAGGCAGCCGCCGATGTCAGCTCGATCGAACGTCAGTTGACCGCCGTTGTTGCTCTGGCCGCCCAGGCGTTGAAACCACTTGAAACGCAACTGGCGCAGGTCCGCGAGTTGATGCAGAGCGTGCAACGTGAGGTGTCGAATTGGCAGACGGTCATCGCGGTATTACCGAAGGCTGCTGGCAAAGCGGCCGCACAGGTGACATTTGATGATTGCGACAGTTGGGCGGATACCTCTTTGCGTTTCGAGATCTTCTTGCTCACTACGCATTACTGGGAAGGACGTTGGTTGATGGAAGTCGCTGACGAATTGCCAGACATTCTTAAAAGTCGTGGCAAAAAGGGTCGCAAGACCTTGGAGAAGAACTGGCGGCGCTGGATGAAGCTGACACCGTGCGTCGTGGCTACGTTTTTCAGGCTACCAGCAGAACTGCACTGCAAGCGCCACGATGGCAACGGTTTTGTTGATGATTACGCATTGAATTTTGTCGATTTGCTGATCGTCGACGAGGCTGGTCAGGTCTTGCCTGAGGTCGCAGCGCCATCATTCGCATTGGCCAAGCAGGCGTTGGTCATTGGTGATACTCAGCAAATTGAACCTATTTGGTCGATTCCCGCTGCTGTCGACATCGGCAACCTGATCAGCGCGGGCCTGTTGTCTCGGGACAAGGTGGATGATGACTACGCTGCCTTCTGCGACAGCGGACGCAGTGCCGCCAACGGCAGTGTCATGTCAATTGCGCAGTCGACCAGCCGTTACCATTACGATCGCGACCTCGCCCGGGGTATGTACTTGTATGAACACCGTCGTTGCTATGACTCGATCATCGATTACTGCAATGCCCTTTGCTACAAAGGCAAGTTAGAACCGCGCCGGGGTGCAAAACCGCACGGTGGCTTGCCTGGGCTCGGCTATCTGCACATTGATGGCAGGTGCCAGCAGAAACAGGGCGGTAGCCGTCACAACCTGCTCGAAGCGCAGACGATTGCCGCGTGGATTAAGGCTAATGAACAGGAACTCACACAACGCTACAAGAAGGAACTGTGGGAGATTCTGGGTGTGATAACCCCCTTCGGCGCACAGACTCAGTCGATCATCGAGGCGTGCTCAGCGTTGGGTATCCGTACCGGCAAAGGCGACGGTGAAGTCACCATCGGCACTGTTCACTCCTTTCAGGGGGCAGAACGGCCAGTGGTGATTTTTTCGGCGGTTTACTCCAAACATGCCGATGGTCCTTTTATAGACCGCAGGGACAGCATGCTGAACGTTGCTGTTTCGCGGGCTAAAGATAGCTTCCTGGTGTTCGGTGATATGGACTTGTTCACCCAGGTGTCCGCCAGCAAACCGCGCGGACGCTTGGCCCTCTACCTGCTCAGTGACGCGGCGAATGAGCTGAAGTTTGATTTCCAGCCTAGGGTCGATTTGCTCACTACGCGCACCGGATTGAGCCATTTGCATGAGTTTGCCGAACATGATCGGTTCCTGTTGCGTACCTTGGAGATGGCCCGCCACCAGGTTCAGATAGTGACGCCGTGGGTTAAGTTACACAGGATGCATGAAAGCGGTGCTTTGGACGTCATGGGCGGGACGGTGAAGCGTGGTGTCGAAGTAACGGTCTATACCGACTTGCGCTTCAATACTGATATCAAGCGCGGTAAGCCCGATGGTGATACAGGCAAAGTAGCAGAATTCAAGGAGGCCATAGCTGCTTTGAAATCCCGTGATGTGAAGGTTCGTGTGGTCAACAAGGTACATAGCAAGATTGTCATGGCCGATGAAGAATTGCTGTGTGTCGGGTCGTTCAATTGGCTGAGCGCGGATCGTTCGGGTGATTACATACACCATGAGACGTCCATGGTTTATAGAGGGCCCGATGTGCGAGACGAACTCATCGTTAACCGAACGAGCCTTGCGCAGCGCCTGAGTCCGCAAGCGTTATAGCCTGATGCATCGCTACGTCAGCTGAGGGCTGCAAGCAGCTGACGCAGCGATGCAAAGAGGCACCGATCGGCAGCCAATTCGGAAAACCCTGAGACTTCCCGGCGAAAATCTTCATAATGGCGGCCAATTTGTTTAGCTCGTTCTGGTGTGCCCGCATGGAAATTAAGGTCAACTTTCTCGACAACCTTCGGCTTGAAGCCAAGTTCGATGACTTCACGGTGATTGCCGACCAGCCCATTCGCTATAAAGGCGATGGTTCGGCCCCGGGTCCGTTCGATTACTTCCTGGCTTCGTCGGCGTTGTGTGCGGCGTACTTTGTGAAGCTGTACTGCGAAACACGCAATATTCCCACCGAAAATATTCGCCTGTCGCAGAACAACATCGTTGATCCGGAAAACCGCTACAACCAGATCTTCAAGATCCAGGTCGAGTTGCCGGCGGATATCTCCGACAAGGACCGCCAGGGCATCCTGCGCTCCATCGACCGTTGCACCGTGAAGAAAGTCGTGCAGGCCGGGCCCGAGTTCGTGATTGAAGAGGTGGACAACCTCGACGCCGATGCCCAGGCGTTGCTGATGCCTGGTGCTAGTTCTGAGGCGGGCACCTACATTGCTGGCAAAGACCTGCCGCTGGAGCAGACCATCGCCAACATGTCCGGCATTCTCGCGGGCCTGGGCATGAAGATTGAAATCGCCTCGTGGCGCAATATCGTGCCTAACGTCTGGTCGCTGCATATCCGCGACGCCCACTCGCCGATGTGCTTTACCAACGGCAAGGGCGCGACCAAAGAGGGCGCACTGGCGTCGGCGTTGGGCGAGTTTATCGAGCGGCTTAACTGCAACTTTTTCTACAACGACCAGTTCTGGGGTGAGGAGTTGGCCAACGCGCCGTTCGTGCATTACCCGGATGAGCGCTGGTTCCAGCCGGGCCGCAAAGACGAGTTGCCGCCTGAAATCCTCGACGCCTACTGCTTGAAAATCTACAACCGCGATGGCGAACTGCGTGGCTCGCACCTGTTCGACACCAATTCGGGCAATGAAGAACGCGGCATTGTTTCGCTGCCGTTCGTGCGTCAGTCCGATGGCGAGGTGGTGTACTTCCCGTCCAACCTGATCGAAAACCTTTACCTCAGCAACGGCATGAGCGCGGGCAATACCCTGGCCGAAGCTCAGGTGCAGTGCCTGTCGGAGATTTTCGAGCGCGCGGTCAAGCGCGAAATCATCGAAGGCGAATTCGCCCTGCCGGACGTACCGGCTGAAGTGCTCGCCAAATACCCGGGAATTCTTGCCGGTATTCAAGGCCTGGAAGCCCAGGGTTTCCCGGTGCTGGTCAAGGACGCGTCGCTGGGCGGTGAATTCCCGGTGATGTGCGTGACCTTGATGAACCCGCGCACCGGCGGCGTCTTTGCCTCGTTCGGCGCCCACCCGAGCCTGGAAGTGGCGCTGGAACGCAGCCTCACCGAATTGCTTCAGGGCCGCAGCTTCGAAGGCTTGAACGACCTGCCGCAGCCGACCTTTGAAGGCCACGCGGTCACCGAACCGAACAACTTCGTCGAGCACTTTATCGACTCCAGCGGCGTGGTTTCGTGGCGCTTCTTCAGCGCCCAGTCGGACTACGAGTTCGTTGAATGGGATTTCTCGGGCCAGGGCGAAGACTCGAATGCTCAGGAAGCCGCGACCCTGTTCGGCATTCTCGAAGGCATGGGCAAAGAGTCCTACATGGCGGTGTACGAACACCTCGGCGCAACCGCCTGCCGCATCCTGGTGCCGGACTACTCGGAAATTTATCCGGTGGACGACCTGATCTGGGACAACACCAACAAGGCGCTGTTTTTCCGGGCCGACATCCTCAACCTGCACAGCCTCAGCGATGACGAGCTCAAAGCACTGGCTGAGCGCCTGGTGGAAAGCGAGCTGGACGATTACACCGACATCACCACCTTGATCGGCATCGAGTTCGACGACAACACCGCGTGGGGCCAACTGACCATTCTGGAGTTGAAGCTGCTGATCTACCTCGCCTTGCAGCAATATGAGGAGGCGAAAGAGTGCGTGGAGATGTTCCTGCAGTACAACGACAACACCGTTGATCGCGGCCTGTTCTATCAGGCGGTGAACGCGGTGTTGGAGATGCACTTGGACGAGGACCTGGAGCTCGCGGATTACGAGGCCAACTTCCGCCGCATGTTCGGCAATGAGCGCATGGACGCGGTGATCGGCTCGGTCAACGGCACGCTGCGTTTTTATGGCTTGACGCCAACCAGCATGAAGCTGGAAGGGCTGGATCGGCATTTGCGCTTGATCGACAGCTACAAAAAGCTGCACGCGGCGCGTGCGAATATCACCTCAGCCTGACGCCCTCTGTGGGAGCTGACTTCACCTCGGGCCAGACGCTAAACCCTGTGGGAGCGGGCTTGCTCGCGAATGCGGAGTATCAGTCACCGGATGTATTGACTGACCCACCGCTTTCGCGAGCAAGCCCGCTCCCACATTAGGACCTTCCTTGTCAGGGCATGCTGGGTCAGATCAGAGCCAATGCCTGCGCCAGGTCGGCCCGCAGGTCTTCGACGTCCTCAACGCCCACCGACAAGCGCACCAAATCATCGCCAATGCCCAGTTGCGCCCGCGTTGCTGCCGGGATGCTGGCGTGGGTCATGATCGCCGGGTGTTCGATCAGGCTTTCGACGCCGCCCAGGCTTTCGGCCAAGGCAAAGATCCTCACGTTTTCCAGAAAGCGTGTGGCGCCGGCCAGGTCACTGTTCAAATCCACCGAAATCATCCCGCCAAACCCGCGCATCTGCTTGCGTGCCAGTTCGTGCTGGGGATGCGAGGCCAGGCCTGGGTAATAAACCCGTGAAACTTGCGGCTGTTGTTCCAGCCAGGTGGCCAACTCCAGGGCATTGCTGCAATGGCGCTCCATGCGCAGCGCCAGGGTTTTCACGCCGCGCAGCGTCAGGAATGCATCGAACGGGCCGGCAATCGCGCCGACCGAGTTCTGCAGGAAGCCCAGGCGCTCGGCGAGCTCCGGGTTGTGGCCGACAATGGCGATGCCGCCGATCACGTCGGAGTGGCCGTTGAGGTATTTGGTGGTGGAGTGCACCACGATGTCGAAACCCAGCTCCAGCGGGCGCTGGATCCATGGGCTGGCAAAGGTGTTGTCGGCCACGCAGATGATGCCGCGGTCGCGGCAGATTCGCGCGATGGCACTCAGGTCAGTGAGGCTGAGCAGCGGGTTGCTCGGGGTCTCGACCCAGACCATGCGTGTGTCGTCTTGCAACGACGCTTCGAACGCTTGCAAGTCGCTCAAGTCGACAAAGCTGAAACGGTGCCCGGCGCTGCGCTGGCGCACCTTGTCGAACAGGCGGAAGGTGCCGCCGTACAGGTCGTTGCCGGAGACGATATGCGCACCCGCATCGAGCAGTTCCAGCACGGTGGAAATCGCCGCCAACCCGGAGGCAAAGGCAAACGCCTGGCTGCCGCCTTCAAGGTCGGCCACGCAGCGTTCCAGGGCAAAGCGCGTGGGGTTGTGGGAACGACCATAGTCAAAGCCCTTGTGCACGCCGGGGCTGTCTTGCAGATAAGTGGAGTTGGCATAGATCGGCGGCATCAGCGCTCCCGTGGTCGGGTCGGGTGATTGCCCGGCGTGGATCACGCGGGTGGCAAAGGCGCTTTTATCGGGCTGACTCATGCAAGGGATCTCCGTAGGTGATTAAGCAGGTCGACGCGGGTGATCAGGCCATAAAACCCTGAGGCGTCAGCAATGATGGCAACCAGGCCGCGATCAAGTTCCGCCTGCAGTTCGGCCAGGCTGGCACTCGGGGCCAGGGTTTGCAAGGTGTCGGTCATGGCGCTGGCAACGATCATGGAGAAGTCGGCGGCGTCATGGTGCAACCCCAGCAGGATGTCGGACTCGTCGATCACGCCAACCAGTTCGCGGCCTTCGACCAGCACCGGCAGTTGCGAGACATCGGCCAGGCGCATGCGCTGGAAGGCCGTGAGCAGGGTATCGTCGGGGCTCACGCTGATCACGCGGCCGTCTTCGAAGCGGCGGGCGATCAGGTCGCGCAGGTCGCCGTAGTGTTTGTACTGGAGCAGGCCCGCGTCGTTCATCCACTGGTCGTTGTAGACCTTGGACAGGTAACGCGTGCCCGTGTCGCAGACGAAGGTGACCACGCGTTTGGGTTCGGTCTGCTCGCGGCAATAACGCAGCGCAGCAGCGAGCAGGGTGCCGGTTGACGAGCCGCCGAGAATACCTTCGGCCTTGAGCAGTTGGCGGGCGTGGTCGAAGCTTTCTTCATCGCTGATGGAATAGGCGTGGCGCACGCTGGAGAGGTCGGCAATCGAGGGGATGAAGTCTTCGCCGATGCCTTCCACGGCCCACGACCCCGGCGTTTCCATCCTGCCGCTGCGGCTGTATTCAGCCATCACCGAACCCACCGGATCGGCCAGCACCATGGCCAGTTCCGGCTGTACGCGTTTGAAGAAGCGGGTCAGGCCGGTGAGGGTGCCGGCCGAGCCGACGCCCACTACGATCGCGTCCACGTCATGCTGGGTTTGCGCCCAGATTTCCGGCGCGGTGCTGGTTTCGTGCGCCAGCGGGTTGGCCGGGTTGTTGAACTGGTCGGCAAAAAATGACCCGGGAATGTCCTTGGCCAGGCGCGCAGCCACGTCCTGGTAATACTCGGGATGGCCCTTGCCGACGTCGGAGCGGGTGATATGCACCTCGGCGCCCATGGCCTTCAAGTGCAGGACTTTTTCGGTGGACATCTTGTCGGGCACCACCAGCACCACGCGGTAGCCCTTGGCCCGGCCGACCAGCGCAAGCCCCAGGCCGGTGTTGCCGGCGGTGGCTTCGATGATGGTGCCGCCGGGGCGCAGGCGGCCGTCGCGTTCGGCGGCGTCGATCATTGCCAGGCCGATGCGGTCCTTGATGGAACCACCGGGGTTTTGGCATTCAAGCTTGAGGAACAGCGTGCACAGGCCGGTATCAAATCGGCTGACCTTGACCAGCGGCGTGTTGCCGATCAGTTCGAGTACGGCGGGGCGGGAAAGCGTGGGCATGTCGTCACCTGGTACGGAAGAGGCGTAGGGGAGGGACAGCAAAATGCAAAGCATGGCTTGGAACATAGGCCGGGATCGCGCCGGTCGCAACCGGGCGGTCCGTTGGATGTCTTTTTTTGGCGCATGAGCGCGTGTTGACGTTTAAACGCTGCGCGTCAAAACCTGCTGCAACCGCTCTATAACGCCAGTGCTGGCGGTTTGCATCGGTGCGCGCAGCTCACTGGCGATCAAGCCTTGCATCGCCAGCGCAGCCTTTACCGGCGTGGGGTTGGGCTCCATGAACAGGGTGTTGATCAGGGGCATTAACCTGAAAAAAGTCGCCCTGGCCTCGGTGAGCTGGTTGTCGCGTACCTGCTGGTACAGCGCCACGAAGTCTTCGGTGTGCACATGGGCCGAGGCTGCAATCGCACCACTGGCGCCCTGGCACAGCGCGTTGAAGATTTGAAGATCCTCGCCACACAACACCTCCACGTCGCCACTGGCGAGCAGCGCCAAGGTAGTCGCCAGGTTGCCGCCGCAGTCTTTGATCGCGACGATTCGCGTGTGCTTGACGATGTTCAGCAAAGTGGCCTGTTCGAAGGTCACGCCGGTGCGGTAGGGAATGTCATAGAGAATGATCGGCACACTGGAGGCGTCGGCCACCGTGCGGAAAAACGCTTCAAGGCCGGCCTGGGAGGGGCGGATATAGCTGGGCGCCGGCACCAGCAAGCCGGCCACCGGGCGTTTGAGGATTTCGCTCTGGAACTGCAGCAGTTCACGCTGGTTGTTGCCCGCCAGGCCCATCACCACGCGCTGCGCCGGCACGACTTGCAGCACCGCATCCAGCACGGCCAGTTGTTCCTGACGGCTCAGTGACGCGGCTTCTCCGGTGGTGGTGCAGACCATGATGCCGGCCACGTGCTTTTCCAGCAGGTGGCTGACCAGCCGGCGCAGGCCGATGAAGTCGATGGCGCCGTCATGAAACGGCGTGACCACGGGAACCCAGATACCTTGAAACGATGACATGCACTTTCTCCTGATGGTTGACCGCTGGAGTCACCGTCAGAAGGGCAGAGGGATTGTGCAAAGGGAGGGAGGTCCGTCGCGCTCAATGTCCTGTCAGCTCATCTGACGGGACAGCGCGCCCCGGTCACATGAGCGACTGTTTCTTCGATTTGAGGGCGTGCGCCACGCAACCTTGCGCCTTGGCAATCAAGCCAATGGCACAAAGGTTAACGAAAGACGATGCAGACATGCGCTGACACACCCTGAATAAGGCCTCCATCTTCAGCGGACGTGACGGAATGTGTCAACCCCGCTTCAGCTGCTCACGCACAAATGCTGCGACCTCGGCGGCCAGCTCCGCATCTTCCGGTGCGCCCATGAAACCGCCGTGGGGCATGGCTTCGAACACATGCAACTGCGCCGTTACCCGCGCCTGGCGCAAGGCGCGGTGCAGGCGCACGGTGTTGGACAGGAACAGATCACGGGTGCCGCTCTGCAGAAAAGTTGGCGGGAAACCCTGGGTGAAATCGCCAAACAGCGGTGACAGGTACGGGTGAGACAAGTCCGCACCGTTGGCATACAACAGATTGACGTTCATCAAAGGATTGGGCAGCACCACGTCGACGGTCCGGTTGACCTGGAAGCTGTCGCCGGACTCGGTGAGGTCGACTTCCGGCGACAGCAACACCAGCGCGGCTGGCAATGGCAAACCTTCGTCACGCGCACGCAACACCATGGCGGCCGCAAGGTTGCCGCCCGCTGAGCGGCCACCGATCACGATCTGTTGCGGCGCGTGTTGCTTGAGAACGTGCCGATAGACAGCCAGGCAGTCATCCAGCGCTGCGGGGTAGGGATGATCGGGCGGCATGCGGTAGTCCACGCCATAGCAGATCACGTCGTGCAGGTCGGCTTGTCTGCCGGCCGCGAGGCGGCAGTTTTGGCCGCCGCCGAACACCAGCGCGCCGCCGTGCAGGTCAATGTAGGCAAAGGGCGTGGCAGACGCCGGTGTGGCGACATGCACGCTGGCGTTTTCAACCCTGATGGTGTGCAGGCTGGCCCGCAGCGACGCCGCTTGCCCCGCGTTGGTGCTGGCGTAGTTCTGGGCCACGGCGGCCTGCAGACGGCGCCAGCCGTCATGGTCCTCGGGCGTGGGCATCGCGTGCAGTGCATTGAGGGGCACACCGTCAGCCCCGACCAGGCGTTGCAGTGTGGCCTGCGCTTGAGGGCTGATGGACTGCGGCACTGGGATCGTGCGAGGGTCAAGTTTGACGCCGTGGTTCATAGGCTTGCAGCTCGCATTCGACGACTTTGGGGGCAGGATGCCAGAACGTGGGCCGGTGTGGCGAGCGGGCTTGCCCCGCGTTGGGCTGCGCAGCAGCCCCAGAACCTGCTAATGGAATCTGTCAGTTATACCGAGGCGGTTGAATTGGGAGCGCTTCGCACTCCAACGCGGGGCAAGCCCGCTCGCCACAATAAGCCCGCTCGCGAGGACAAGCCCACTTGCTACACGAGTCAGCGCCCGGCCACTGCAGCCTCAATGGCGGCCACATCGATTTTGGTCATGGTCATCATCGCGTCAAAGGCGCGCTTGGCGATCACCGGGTCGGGGTGGGTGACTGCGTCGGTCAGTACGCGCGGGGAGATCTGCCACGACAGGCCCCACTTGTCCTTGCACCAGCCGCATGCGCTGGCCTGGCCACCGTTGTCGATGATTGCGTGCCAATAACGGTCGGTTTCGGCCTGATCGTCCGTCGCCACCTGGAAGGAAAACGCTTCGGTATGAGGGAACGCAGGCCCCGCATTCAGACCGAGGCAGGGAAGGCCCAAGACCGTGAACTCGACCGTCAGCACGTCGCCCTGTTTGCCTGCCGGATAGTCGCCGGGCGCACGGTGCACGGCCTGCACAACGCTGTCCGGGAAGACTGAAGTGTAGAACGTCGCGGCGTCCAGGGCGGTACCGTTGTACCAGAGGCACAGGGTATTTTTGCGGGTCATGTCGGCTCTCCACAGGCTTGCCGGTCTGTGGAGTGTAGACACTGGCGCGCAATCGCCCGGCAGAACTGCCGGGCGGTGCTGTTACAGAATGCTGTAGTCCCTGACCACGCCATTGTTGAGGTGGATGTTCAGGCGGCGGCTCTGTTGCTGCGGTGCAAGGTTGTCGATGGCGGTGCGCCGGGTGTCGAGGGCATTGTCGTAGGTATTGCCGGGGATACGGTTGGAGACCAGCCCGAGCAAGTGGCGCATGGACGCGTTCTGGGTGGTGGAGGGCGCGTAGTTCCAGGTTTCGGTGCCGTCGGATGAAATCGACTGGTCCTGCGGTTCGCCATACAGGGCTTTGAGCTGTTGGGAGGTGGTCTTGCCAGAAATGATGTGCGTCCTGACATACGTGGTGTCGAACAGCGAAATATCCGGCCCGGCTTTGCCCTGAATACCCGGCAATGACAGGTTGTTCAAGCTGCTGAGGCCGTTGACGCCATTGGCGCAACCCGTCAGCAAGAGGGCGGTGGCAAGCGTTGCGATAACAGTACGACGGGCCATGATTTTCTCCGTTTAGTCAGGGCTCTGGAACGTCGGCCAATCATAAAACGGTGAAAAATACGCGGAGAAAATCTTCCTGTCTGCGCGTCTCAATGACTTGCCTGGGAGTCTCAGACCGCGTTCATCTGCCCCAGGATGTTGCGTAACGAGAACCCGGTGTGGCGGCTCACGCGCTCCGGTGCCTGGGCAGCGGCGCTCAACTCCCGGGCCTCGCGCGGCGAATAGCCAAAGGCTTGCTTGAAGGTGCGGCTGAAGTGCGCATCACTCTTGAAGCCGAACTGGAAGGCCAGCCCCGACACCCGCTGCCGCGCGCCGGTATCACTCTGGATAATCACCCGCGCGCGGTTCAACCGGCGCTGCTGGATATATGCCGACACGCCGGATTCCTGGCTGAACACCCGATACAGTTGCGCCCGCGAAATACCCAAGTGTTTGCACAGGAAAACCGGGGACAATTCCGGGCTGCGCAGGTGCTGTTCAATCAAGCGCCGGGCGCGGTTGAACAGGGTGTGGTCGATCGCTTGCTCGGCGGTTTGCAGGTTGGCCACTGTCGGCGCCAAAGCTGCCGATACCATGGCCAGCGTCGCCTGTTGGGCGTGCGGGATTTCATCGGGTGTCAGGCGCGGCAGGCGCTGTTGCAACGCGCGCATATGGTCTGCGAGCAGCTCGCTCAAGCCGCCCTGCAGCACCTGGCCATGCACGTCTTTGTAGCCGAGGCTTTGCGCCAGCAAGTCGCGAGGAATGGTGAGGATCACGGTATCGCCAGCCGTGATCAGGCAATCGAGTTCACGGGCCAGGTCCAGCATGTAAATCTGCGCGTTACCCGCCGCCAGCGTGGTGCGGCCTGCTGTGCCATTAATCGTGTGAGTCAGGCCCAGGCAGAGGTAGTAGTGGTCGAGGCTGTCACGGCGAATCATTTGTGTGGAGCGCTTGACCCGATACGGCACAGGCTCCCCGGCACCGTCCCAGGCACCGCAGCCCATCAATAACGAACCCAGGTAACCGGTGGCCAGGCGGTAATTGAAGGCGGCGGATTCAGGCTCGCTGATGGTGATATCGAAGATCGCATTCACTTCCTCGCGCCACACTTCAAAGCGTTGGCGCGGCGGGTAGGGTTGGGTGGTAAAGGTGAAAAGCGGGTTCTCCACAAGCGGCTCCATCCATTAAAGCTGTTGTTTGATCGCCGCCTTATCGATCACGGACCACACGTGCGCGATCTTCCCGTCGACGAATTCGTAGAATACGTTCTCATCGAAGGTCACCGTCTTGCCGTTGATCGGCAAGCCGAAAAATTCACCTTTGGGCGTGACGTGGAAGTTCAACCGGCTGGCGACGGTGGGCGGATCCGCGACCAGCAGTTGGATGCGGAACACCAGGTCGGGGATCTCGCGAAAGTCCCGCTCCAGCATCGCGCGGTAGCCGGCAAGGCCGACGGGGGTGGCGTTGTAGGTTACCTGCGGGTGCACGAAATCGCCGAGGCGCTCCCAGCCCTGGCGGTTGAGGCAGTCGATATACCCTCGGTAAAGGTCGGCGAGCTGGTTTCGGGTCATGGCGTGTTCTCCTTTTTGAAAAGCACTCATCGACTTTGCCCTTGTGTGTGCCTACGGCGCGCTGGTTATATCACCCAGCAATTGCCCAAGCCCTTGCGGCGTTGAATAGAGGGCTTCCAGCGCCGCGACGTCGGCCAGTTGTTCTGCGGACAAGGCTTTTTCCTCACGCTCAAGCTGGCCGCGTAAATAGTCCTCGTACTCGGACAGCTTTTGATTCAGCGCCACGCGCACGAGGCCGCATGCCTTGAGCTTGTTAGGTTCAAAGCCCTTTCCCATATCCACATGCATGGCGAGGGTCGCCGTCGCGACAGCGTACCCTTGTGTCGCGGCCTTGAGCAGCCATCGGTTCGCCGTCGGATAGTCTGCCGGCACTGCACCGCTGCTGCTGTACAGATAACCAAGCATGTACTGCGCTTTGGCCCGGCCCGCGTCGCCAGCGCGGGTATACCACCCAATGGCGGCGGGTACGTCTTTGGGAGTGCCGATGCCATTCAGGTTGGCCATCCCGAGCCATTCGTACGCTTCGCTATTGCCTGAGTGGGCAGCCTGGGTCAGCAGCTGGATGCCTTGCTGAGGGTTTTTCGGCGTGCCTACGCCCGTGAAATAAAAGGTCGCCAACAGCGTTTGGCCCTCAGCATCGCCACGCGCACTGGCTTTGCGCGCCCAGAAGAATGCCTTGCGGTCGCTTTGCTCAACGCCAATGCCTCTGAAATAGGCGTCGGCAAGCCGTTGCTGGGCGCGGGCATGACCTTGCAGCGCAGCCTTGCGATACCACACCGCGGCTTGAGCGCTATCGCGCGGCATTTCCACGCCGCCATAGTTTGCATCCCCCAAAAAAAACTGGGCTTCAGAGTTGCCTTTCTCGGCTGATAGCGTGATCCACTCCAGGCCCTTGCGGTGATCAACGGCCACACCGCGCCCGAAAAAGTAAAAAAAGCCGGTTTTGAACTGTGCGAAGGTCTCGCCTTTTTCCGCCGCGCGCAAATACCACTCTGCGGCCTTGACCGGGTTTTTATCGACGATGATGCCTTCGTCGTAGAAGGCGCCAATCAACAGTGTGGGGCTGTGGGGGCTGCGCCACAGACTGATCGCCAAGGCGACCAAGCAATAGGCCAGCAGGCCAAAGCACAGTAAAGCGAGGGGTAGGGCGAAGCGGCGCAATATCGAATCCATTCGTGAGGTGCAGGTGGGCAGTGTAGCGGCGCTTGCGAGCGATGGCATCACTCGCTGTTTCGCAGCGACCTCAAGCGCGACGCGCCATCAACAGCACCGTTGCCGCTGCCGACAACAACCCCGCGCAGCATCGATTGAAAATTCGTTTACCGCGCGGCTCGGCAAACCAGCGACGCATGTGCAGGCCCATGTAGGCATAGGCGCTGATGGCGATCCATTCCAGCACCAGGAACATCGCGCCCAGCAGCGCAAATTGTGGCGTGATCGGCTGGCCTGGCACCACGAACTGCGGCAGGAAGGCCGTGAAGATCAAGATAGCCTTTGGGTTGCCCGCGGCCACCAGAAACTCCTGACGCGCCAACGCCCATAACCCCACCTTTTCCGTCGCCGATTCAGCCTCTGTCTGCGGATTAGCCCGCCACAACTGAAACGCCAGATAAAACAGATACGCCGCGCCCAGAATCTTGATCGCGTAAAACAACAACTCCGAGGTTTGCAGCACCACCGCCAGGCCCGCCGAGGCGAGGGCGATCATGCCGGCGAAGGCCAGTAAGCGGCCAACACCGGCGAGGCAAGACGTGCGATAGCCGTAGCGGGTGGCGTTGCTGACCGACAGCAAGTTGTTCGGGCCTGGCGCCATGTTCAGGGCGAAGCAGGCGGGGAGGAAGAGGGCGAGCGTGGCAAGGTCCATGGCGGCTCCGGGTTGGGCGGGGAGCGTTGAGGATAAGGGCAGTTGAGGCGGCTGGACAATCCGCGCGTTGCAGTGAAGGACACAAGCGGACCGGCCTATGCCAATAGCGAGCATTACAATCCGGCATAAATGTTAGTTCCTAGTGGTTGTCCCGGCAGGGCGCACACGTCACGGTGGCTGAAAGGGCACCGGCTTTTCGCGATGGCGGGCAGACTATCGACGTGCGGGGTGCGGGCCGTGTTGTCGTGCAGCGCATGGGCCTGGAGGAACCGATTCGGGCGAATACAACCCACGAACAAGGCATCGCGTTCGTTGACCGCAACGACCGGACAAAAGCTTTCATCGGCGTGAACGGCTTTGACGGCGCAGGGCCGATCGCTGAACTGGAGATGCTGCGTGGCGAACTCGCCAAGCTGTTGATCCAGCACAGCAAGGACCGGGTCACATACCGGTTTGGCGACAGCGTTGAAAACCTGCACGAAGATGGCCAGCAGGTGCATGTGCGCTTTGCACAAGGTACCGAGCAGGTTTTCGACCTGCCGCGTGAGCCAAGCGATGGCCATATCATGCGCTGGTACAACAGGCTCAAGCGCAAGGCGTGCCCAAATGTGCGCCGCGGTTGGCGTCACCTCAGTCACGCGTTGCAATAGCGCTCGGCCACGCCGTGTTGCGGCTGGCGACAGCGTCTGGTTTTAAAAAGCTGCTCGGCAGGTTTCTTTCCCCCAACGCTGACGCCATTGACCTGTCGGACTATGCCCTGAAAGGTCAACTCAAATGAGTGACCTTCTTTGAGGTGTATAGGCGTATGGTGGTTTATACCCTCATGGCAGGCATTCAACATGGACAGCAGTTTAGGCGGGCGCTTAAAGGAAGAGCGCAAAAGGCTTTTACTCTCCCAGCACGATTTTGGTGTGATAGGGGGTGTGGCCGAAAACGCACAGGGCCACTATGAAAGGGGCGAGAGGCTGCCCAAATCGGACTATCTGATGGCGATCCGTCGCAGAGGGGTCGATGTGCTGTATGTGCTGAGCGGCGAGCGTTCGCACATGAGCGCGGATGACCTCACGGTGGAAGAAACCGAAGTCGTCAATCAGTACCGCACGCTGCACGAGGCGGATCAGGGGGCGATTGCTCAGATCACCTCCTCATTGTCCCGAGACTCATGACTTCATTGATGAAACCTGCGCCCCAAGGCATCCAGGCGTACCGCAATCGGCGGTAACCGTTCACTGCTGCGGGCCAGCGTCTCCACATCATCCGCGGTGCTTTGCGCAATGCTCTGCACCGCTTGCAAGCGCCCGACAATCTCCAGGTTGGCCGTGGACTGCTCGCGCGTGGTGCTCACAATTCGCCCATTCAGTGCGTCGATGCGCGCGATATCGGCGCCTACCGCTTGCAGCATCTGTACCGCCAACTGGCTGTCTTGTACGCAACGCTCTACGCCTTGCTGGCTGTCATGCATTGCCTCGACGGCCTGACGGCTGCCGTGTTGCAAGCCTTCGATGATCTGTTTGATTTCCTGGGTGGACACCGCCGTGCGCTGGGCCAGGCTGCGCACTTCATCGGCGACCACGGCAAACCCCCGGCCTTGCTCGCCGGCGCGCGCGGCTTCGATGGCGGCGTTGAGCGCGAGCAGGTTGGTCTGGTTGGCGATGCTGCTGATCACTTCGAGCACCGAGCCGATCTGCTCGGCCTGCGCCGCGAGGTCTTGCACGGTGGAGTGGGTGCCGTGAATGCGTGAAGCCAGTTGGCTGATTTCATGCTGGGCGCGGCCGACGCTTTCCTGGCCGCGCACGATTTGTTGGCTGGCTTGGCCGGCGTGCTCGACAGCCTGTTCAACGTGCACGGTGATGTGGCCCATGGCGTCTTCCATGCGCTGCATCGAGCCGGTCATCTGGGTGATTTCTGCCAACTGATGGCGTGCGCCTTTTTCCAGGGTGCCGCTGGCACTGGCCAGTTCCTGGCCGAGTTGGCCAAGGCCCTGGGAGTCGCGGGTCACGCCGTCGATCAGGTGGGTGATTTGCTGCAGGAAGTGGTCGAAGCGCTTGGCCAGGGAAACGTGCACTTTGCCTTCACCCTGGGCAGTTTCGACGGTGAGCTGGGTGGTCACGGCGAGCATTTTCTCGAGCATTTCCTGGCTTTCGACCGCCTCACGCTGGCTGTGAATGGCCAGGTAGAGCAGGGCGACGGTCTCCATCACCACGTAAAAGGCGTGGACGAACACCATGCTCCAGCCGCCGTGGTGTTCCATCACAAACACCGGGAAGCCTTGATGTTGCAAGGCGTGGAAGACCACGTGATGCACGGCGATCGTTGCCGCCGCGACCAGGATCGGCAGCCAGTCGCGGTAGAACGTCAGCACCGCCAGCAACGCGAAAATGCCGAAGTGTGATTCGATCACGCCTTGCGCCTGGTTGATGTGCAGGGCGGCCATTACCATCAAGCCGGCGCCCAGCAGGCAGCGCATCAAACGTGTCCCGCCGAGGGCGCGATAGAGCACCGTCAGCACCACACTGGTGCCTGCGCCCACGGTCAATGCCTGAAGCCAGGTGTCGTGCCAGAACGCCAGCCCGAGTGAGAACAGAAACATCAGCCAGACCAACGCCAGCATGATGCGATCGGCCTTGCGGTAGTGCTCTAGAAAACGCGGGCGGGTGGGCATTCACTCTTACTCCATGTGTTCGGCGGGTAATAGGCAAGCATGCGGCGTGCCACGACGGGCCGCCGGTGGAGTGAAGCAGGTATTCGTGTGTTTTTTGATTCAGGGATGCCAAAACGTTATCGGCATCCTTGAACGGGACTTTAAGAACGGCTACCCGAACGGATAGCCGAGGCTGCGATGATGATCAGAAGGTGTACTTGGCGGTCAGCATCATGTTGCGTGGGTTGCCGTACGCGTCACCGCCGTAGCTCACCGAGTTGGCGATGGTCGAGTAGTAGCGACGGTCGAAGATGTTGTTGGCGTTGAGCTGCAAGTCCAGGTGCTGGTTGACCTGGTAGCCGGCCATCAGGTCGGTGACGGCATAGCTGCCCTGTTTGAGCCGGTATTTACTGCCGTCCGCGAGGGCAAGGTCGTTGTACATGCGGCTCTGCCAGGAGACGTTGCCGCCCACGCGGAATTTTTCCAGCGGGCCCTGAAGGTTGTAGCGCGTGGTCAGTTTGAACAGCTGTTCTGGCGTGTCGGTGTCGTACTGCTTGTTGACCTTCTGCGGGTTGGCATCATCCTTGATGGTGTGCGTACGGGCGTAGGTGTAGCCACCGCCAACCTGCCAATTCTCGGTTAACGCGCCTTGCAGTTCGACGTCGATACCCTCGCTGCGAATTTCGCCGGAGGCTTCGTTGCAGGAGGCCTGCGGGCAGTTCGGCACGAACACTTGCACCGCCCGGTTTTCCTGGTCGACGCGGAACAGCGCCAGGCTCGCATTCAGCGCGCCGCCCAGGTATTCGCCCTTGATGCCGACCTCGTAGTTCTTGCCGACAATCGGCTTGACCGGCTTACCGGACGTGTCCTTTTCACTCTGCGGCGTGAAGATGTCGCTGTAGCTGACGTAGACCGAGTGATGGTCGTCCAGCTCATAGATCAAACCTGCGTAGCGGGTGAGATTGCGGGTGACATGATAGTCACCGTCGCCGTCACGGTTGTCGTAGTCATACCAGTCAAGGCGCCCGCCGAGGATCAGCTTCAACGGGTCGGCCAGGCTCAGGCGCGTGGTGACGTAGACGCCATCCTGAGTGGTGACTTCGCGCTGGTTGTCGGTGTGCACAAAGTCCGGCTTGCCGGCGGTGAGTGGCCAGTTGGTGTCGTACGGGCTGTAGCTGTGGGTGGTCAGGTCGTAGATGCGCTTGCTGGCGCCCACCACCAGTTCATGGGTACGCCCGAACGCCTGGAAAGGGCCGCTGGCAAAGGCGTCGATGCCGGCCTGGTTTTCATCGTAGGCCGCCTGGTAGACCGTGCGGGCTGGGGTGTTGTTGACCCAGCGCGACTGGTAAGAGCCTGAAAACAACGCGTTCTGTTCGGCGTAGTTGGCGTTGACTTGAAGGCTCCAGTCGTTGGCCAGGCGCTGACGCAGCTCGGCGAACACCGTGTTGATTTCCTGGTCCTTGTTCTCCCAGCGGGTGCCGGGGTTGTAGGAGCGCGGCAGGTCCAGGTGATGGCCGTCCTGACCGACCATCGCCGATCCCCAGAAGTAGTTGGTCTTGTCCTTCTGGTTGGAGAAACCCAGGGTCAGGGTGGTGTCTTCGCTCAAATCCGCTTCGGTGACGGCGTAGAACAGGCCGTGATCTTCCTGGACTTTATCGATGAAACTGTTGGCATCACCGTAAGAAGTGACCACCCGGCCGCGCAATGTGCCGCTGTCGTTGAGCGGGCTGGAAGCGTCCAGCTCGCCACGGTAATTGTCCCAGCTGCCGGCGGCGCCGGTGAGGGTGACTTTCTGCTCGTCCAGCGGTCGCTTGCGGATCAGGTTGATGGCGGCTGAAGGGTTGCCGGCACCGGTGACCAGACCTGTTGCGCCGCGCACTACCTCGACGCGGTCGAACATGGCCAGGTTCGGCTGGGCGCCGACCGTGACCCCGTTGTAGCCGCTGGGAATACCGTCATACATCAGGTTGTCGATGTCGAAACCGCGCGAGGTGTACGACTGCCGGCCAGGGCCGTTGGAGAAATTCAGGAACAACCGGGCGTGGCCTTGACCACGTCGTTGATGCTGGTCATCGCCTGGTCATCCATACGCTGTCGCGTGATGACGGTGACGGCCTGTGGGGTTTCGCGCATCGTCAGTGGAAGTTTGGTTGCCGTGGCCATCGAGCCGGTGGTGTAGGACGGGCTGCCTTCGGTGGTCGCGCCGAGTTGCTGCTCGGTGTTGATCTGCGTTGCACCCAACTCGACGACGTCGGCTGGCGGCTGCGTGTCGGCGGCGAAGGCCGCTTGTGAGCTGGCAATACAGATGGCCATCGCGATCAAATTGGGTGAAAAACCTTTACCGCCGTGTTGTTGCACAGACATGAAACCGACTCTCCCGAAAGTGCCGTCCCTAGCGAATAACAAAGATGATGATAATTATTCGCATCAGTGTGTCAGATTGGATCCGAGCAAAAAAGCCTTTGACGTTAAATGCTTAACAAATTTTTCACATTGTCGATTCAGGCTTGTCGCCAGCTCGGGCGACAACAGGTAGCCAATACAGGTGCACAACGCCGGCAGACGGGACACTGGAGTTGTTGCCGTGGCACTGATCAAGGCGCCGTGGGTCATGTTGATGACTGGCGCGCAACTGCCTGGAAGGCACGGTACTGAGCGTCAACGACGGTGCGGTGAACGCCGAAGTGGTGCTCGAATTGGCCGGTGGTTCGAAGGTTTACGCCATCGTCACCCGCGACGCGGTGGGGAGTTGGGTTTGGCGCCAGGCGTCATCGCGACAGCGGTGATCAAGGCCTCGCACGCCATTCTCGGCGTGCCGGCCTGATCAACACACGGTGGCCCGAGTCCATTCGGACCACCGTGTTCAATTGGCAACACTGTTCAAGCCAGAGAGTGCCTTTCCCCTACAGCCGCGCGCTGAGCAGCAAAAACACGCCCCGCCCAAGGTCGGTACCCGCGCCAGGTCGTCGCAATAAGGTCACAGGTGATCGGCGTCGAACACGGCCTTGGCGAACGCTGCCGGGGCTTCCTGCGGCAGGTTGTGGCCGATTCCGCCATTGATCAGGCGAAATTCGTACTTGCCGGTGAAGCGCTTGGCGTAGTCCTCGGGTTGCGTGTGCGGTGCGCCGTTGGCGTCGCCTTCGAGGGTGATGGTCGGCACGCCGATGGTGGGCGACTGGGCCAGTCGCTGTTCCAGCGCGTCGTATTGCGCCTCGCCTTGCACCAAACCCAGGCGCCAACGGTAGTTGAAAACGGTAATAGCGACGTGATCAGGGTTATCCAGGCCTTTGGCGCTGCGTGCGAACGTGGCCTCGTCAAAGGCCCACTTCGGCGAAGCGGTTTGCCAGATCAGCCTGGCAAATTCGTGGGTGTTTTTCTGGTAGCCGGCGGCGCCGCGCTCGGTGGCGAAGTAGAACTGGTACCACCACTGCAATTCCGCCTTGGGCGGCAGCGGTTGCTGGCCGGCAGCCTGGTTGCCGATCAGGTAGCCGCTGACAGACACCAATGCCTTGACCCGCTCCGGCCACAGCGCCGAGACGATATCCGCCGAGCGCGCGCCCCAGTCGTACCCACCGAGTACCGCCTGCTTGATCTTCAGCGCGTCCATGAAGTCGATCACGTCCTGTGCCAACGCCGCCGGTTCACCGTTGCGCAGGGTTTTATCCGACACGAAACGCGTGGCGCCATAGCCGCGGGCATACGGGATCAACACGCGGTAGCCTTTGGCCGCCAGCCGCGGCGCGACGTTGGCGTAACTGTCGATGTCGTAGGGCCAGCCGTGCAGCAGGATCACCACCTGACCGTTGCCCGGGCCAATGTCGGCGTAGGCCACATCGAGCACCCCGGCCTTGACGTGCTTGAGCGCGCCGAAGGCGGACTGGTCATGGCTGGCCGGCGTTGGCGGCTCGGGCATTTCAGCGTGCGCCACGCCCAGGGCGCCGAATGGCAACAAGGCCAATGCCAGAAAAAGCGGACGGTGTTTGGAGCGACGGGTCAACAGAGTGTGCAAGTCGAGCCTCCTGCGGCTGATGGGTGCCTGACACTCAGTTGACCGCTGCGCTGTATCGCGCCTGTTTCAGGAACGGTCTCGGGTTAAACGCTGTGTATCGCCACGCCTGTTGTACACACTGCGATACATAACCGCCCGCGCTACGCGAACACGATCTCATACGGCTCGCGCATGCGCTCCAGCAGTTCCTGGGCGAGCATCGGCGCGAGCCCGATGGCCGGGTCGCCGACCAATTGGCTGGCGTAGGCATGAGCGGCGTGAAGTTTGCGTGCGACGCTCCAGCTGTCCAGACGCACCTTATGTGCTCGCTGCCAAGGCATCATCGCCGCTTCACGCGCCGGACTGTGCCAGGCCCAGATGGGCAGTTCATAAAGCCGCGCGCCGACCAGGCTGCAGGCCTTGGCGCTGGCACGGCCGACGGCGTCGTGGTCGTCATTGCCGTCGTTGCGCCATGTGGTGAACACCACGTCGCCCGGCTGCAGGTAACGTGCAATGAACTGGCTCATCGGCTGTTCACTGCTTGCCAGGGCGTCGTCACGAAAACCGCCGCGAATCCACTTCAAGCTGTGCAGCGGCATGCCCAACCGGCGCAACGCCTCGGCGCTTTCCTGGGGGCGGATCACACTCAGGCGGCTCGCCGGCCATGCGTGAGACCCCGGATGGCTGGCGCTGCCATCGGTGATCGAGATCAGCAGCAGCGGGTGCTCCAGAGTACTGAACAGTTGCAGCAGCCCTCCACACGCCAGCACTTCATCGCCAGGATGCGGAGCAATCACCACCACGCGTGCACCGGGCGGCACCAGCGAAGAAGGAGGGATAGCGGGAATTTGCGCCAACTGTGGCGCGCTGTTCCAGATTTGCGCGGGACCGCGGCGGCCCTCGCTTAGGGAGGCAGGCTTCATGGGTGTCACATCCTTGTCGATTGATGCTGGGCCGTACCCCGTTGACGGGACGACGCTCTTTTTGTTCGCCGCAGACTCCGCTGCGGTGATGCGCGGTACTCCAACCCTGGAATACCGGCAAGGCGCTATCAGCATAGTCAAGGATTCATGGGTTTTACATCGTGAAATGTTGATTTTTTCAGCTGGCCTGCATGAGGCTCTTCAAATAGTCACCAAACCCGCCTTGGGCGCGGCAGTCGAGCCGGCCACTGGTAATCACCTGTGGCGTGTGACTCCAGGCGATGGACGCGCCGCAACGCTCCAGATTGCGCACCAGTTGCACATCTTCGTGGCACGCCAGGGGCTCGAACCCGCCGGCCTGTACATAGGCGCCAGCACTCACGCCCAGATTGGCGCCGTGAACATGCCGATGGCCGTCTCGGGCCTGGTAGGCCTGGGTGTAGCGAATTTTCGCCGCGGGGTCGAAGCCTTCACTCCAGGCGTCCACGGTCACGGTGCCGCACACCGCGTCGACACCCAGCGCCAATTGCGCCACCAGCCAGTCAGGGGCGACGCGGCTGTCGGCGTCCGTGCACGAAATCCAGCGTGCACCTTGATTCAGCAAGTGCCGCGCACCCACACCGCGCACTTGCCCGACATTGCGCGCCTGCACGTGCAGGCTGTGCACCGCATAGGCTTGCACGATCGCCGCACTGCCATCGTTGCAGCTGTCGAGCACGGTGAGGATCTGAACCGCTTCGCCGAGCAGCCCCGGATGGCGGGCAGCAACCAGGGCTGCCTTCAGGCATTCGCCCAGCAACGCTTCTTCGTTATGCACCGGGATCAGAACGCCGATCATCGCAGCCCCTCCAGGGTGGCTACCGAGGTACTGTCGCGACTCCACAGGTCGAGCAGGAAATCACTTTCGTGATGCTGCACCACCGGCGGCATACCCAGCCGTTGCTGCAGCAGGGCATGCACCTGTTCAGCGGTCTGCGGGCACCCTTCAATGCGGGGGCGCCAGTGACAGGCAAGCAGTTGCCCATCTTCGGTCAAGGCGCCAAGGGCGCAGTCAACCAGGCGGTGCAAATCATCGGCATCCAGGTAGTAGCACAGCTCGCTCAACACGATCAGTTCGAACGAGCCGGTCGGCCACTGTTCCGGCAAACGACTTTGCTGCACCTCGGCATGGGGGAACCCCAGCAACCGGGTTTTCGCCAATGCCACTGCGGCACTGGCCGTGTCACAACACACCAGGCGGTCACAGCGCGGCGCCAGTTCGGCGCTCAGCTCGCCGTTGGCGCAACCGGGTTCGAATATCGACGCATAACGCGGGCGAGTCAGTGCCGCCAGGGTCAGCGCGCGTTTGCGCTGTTCGTACCAGCGTTGGCGAAATGCCCAAGGGTCGTCATTGCCGGCAAACAGTTGGTCGAAATACGGCGTGGCCACGCTCATATAAACACCACTTCAAAAGGCTGCAGCAGGCGTTCCACCACATAAGGCGCAAGCACAGGCGGCAGGCCGATCTGCGGGTCGCCCTCCAGCTGGCTGGCAAACGCGTGGATGGCATGCCGCTTACGCGCCACCGTTTCGGGCGTCAGCGGGATTTTGCGCGCGCGGTGCCAGGGCACCTGGCTGTCTTCTGGGGTTGCCCAGTGCCAGGTCCATACCGGCAATTCATACAGGGTCGCGCCGACCGCATGCGCGGCCTTTGCACTGGCGCGGCCGACGGCCTCATGGTCGCAATGCCCATCTTCGCGCCACGTGGTGAACACCACGTCCGTGGGTTTGAGGTAGCGTTGGATGAAGGCGCTCAGCTGTGCTTCCTGCGCCGCCACCTGACTGTCGCTGAATCCTGCGCGCAGCCATTTGAGGCTGTGCAACGGCAAACCCAGGCGGTGCAATGCTTGGGCTGATTCCTGCGGGCGCACCACACTCAGGCGCTCCACCGGCCAGCGCTGGGAGCCCGGATGGCTGGCGCTGCCATCGGTCACCGAAATCAGCTGAATCGGCCGGCCGATGGCTGCCAGGCCTTGCAGCAGGCCGCCGCAACCGAGCACTTCATCGTCCGGATGCGGGGCAATGATGACTGCCCGATGCCCTTCGGGTACCAACTGTTCGACGCTGATGTGCGGCAGTTCGGCCATGTGCGACGAGGCTTGCCACTGATGCAGTGGCGTGCCCTGGCCTACGATCGGATTGGGTTTCATAACTGCCACCTCCCTGTGGGCTGCTCGGCCACCTGTTCGCCCAACGCCGCCAGGTCGCGTTCCGCATGGCTCTGGCGCACGTACACCGGCAGGTCGGCCATCAACTGGGCAAAGTGCGGGTCCCTGCAATAAGGCCCGGCACCTGCCGCACGGCCCACATGGTGGATGACCTGCTCGACGGTATCTTCGATGCAGGCGCGCACCTGCTGCGCCAGCAGCCGTGCATCCGCCCGTGGCGCGCGGTCAACCTGTTCTGCACTGTCACGCAACACACAGGCCGCACTGTTGAGCACGCTGTCCACTGCGCCCAGGTGGGCGAGGGCATGGGGCTCGGGGCGCTTGCTGCATTGCTCGCGCAACACTTCGGCCAGGCGTTGCGCGCCGCCGTACCAGCAGGCGGCAATACCAATCCCGCCTTGCCAGAAGCCAGGGCGGGACAGGTAATCACCCGGCCCGCCGACGGCAATACCCTTGGCCCCGTCGAACACAATCTCGACGCTGCCAGTGGCGGCCATGCCCACGGCGTTCCAGCCTTCATTGGTGACGGTAATGCCCGGCTGATCCATGTCCACGGCAACCAGTTGCTGACGGTCTTCGTCGTCCCAGGCGGTCAGCAAGCCATGACTGACCACCGCCGCCCCGGAACACCAGGCCTTGCGCCCCTCGATGATCAACCGATGGCCATCACGGTGCACGCGCACCTTGGCTGTCGGCGGTTCGGCCGCCCACATGCCCCACAAGCTGCCCAAAGGCGGCAGGGGGCTGTCGAGTTCGGCGATGATCGCTAAGGCATCGGTGTGGCCTTCGAACAATTTGCACAGGCGCAGATCGTGGCCCGCCACCTGGGCCAGACGACTGAATCGCTCCAGCGTCTGGCCACTGCCGGGTAACGGCAGCTGGTCCAGGCCTTCTTCCTGAAGTGCCTTCAGGGCTTGGCCCAAAGCGTGCGTGTCCGCATAGCCCCGGTAGCTTTGAAGGAATCCATGCAACGCCATTTCACACCTCGTCGTGCTGCAGTTCAAACAGCAACAGCGAGCGGCCGGTGACCGCGTACTCGTGCTCGAAATCAAAGCGCTCCTGGCCGCGAACCGCCGGCTCATTGGTGTCGAGCATGCAGGTCCAGAATTCGCCTTCCGGCACCGGTGGCAGGCGGAAATTGACCATGTCGTGGTGGGCGTTGACCACCAGCAGCAACGTCGCATCGCCACCCGGGCGGCGAATCCCGGTTTCCTGGGCGCGGCCATCCATCAGCATGCCCAGGCAACGGCCATGGCTGTCTTGCCACTGTTCGGTGGTCATTTCGTTGCCATCCGGCGCCAGCCAAGTGACATCCTTCACCCCGATGTCTTCGTTGTAGTCACCCACCAGGAAGCGTCCACGGCGCAGGATCGGATACGCCAGGCGCAGCTTGATCAGGCGTTTTACAAACTTGAGCAACGCCTTGCCGTCGTCGTCCAGCTCCCAGTTGACCCAGCCGATCTCGCTGTCCTGGCAGTAGGCATTGTTGTTGCCGTGCTGGGTGCGTGCGAACTCGTCACCGGCCACCAGCATCGGTGTGCCTTGGGCCAAGAGCAGGGTGGCAAAAAAGTTGCGCATCTGACGCAGGCGCAGCGCGTTGATTTCCGGGTCTTCGGTAGGCCCTTCGACGCCATGGTTCCAGGACAGGTTGTTGTTGCTGCCGTCCTGGTTGTTTTCGTCATTGGCTTCGTTGTGCTTGTCGTTGTACGACACCAGGTCGTGCAAGGTGAAGCCATCGTGGGCGGTGATGAAGTTCACCGAGCTGTACGGGCGTCGACCACGCTGGTTGAACATCTCGCCGGACGCCGTCATGCGTGCAGCGAAGTCTGCCAACTGGCCGTCGTCGCCTTTCCAGAACGCGCGCACGGTGTCGCGGAAACGGTCGTTCCATTCCACCCAACCCGGTGGGAATTTGCCCACTTGGTAGCCACCGGGGCCGCAGTCCCAGGGTTCGGCGATCATTTTCACCTGGCGCAGCACCGGGTCCTGGCGGCAGGCCACGAGGAAGCTGTGGCGTTCGTCGAAGCCATCGCGGTAACGGCCCAGAATGGTCGCCAGGTCAAAGCGGAAACCGTCCACGTGCATCTCGGTGGCCCAGTAACGCAAGGAGTCGGTGACCATTTGCAGCACGCACGGGTGGCTCAGGTCCAGGGTGTTGCCGGTGCCGGAATCGTTGATGTAGAAGCGCTTGTCGTCAGGCATCAGGCGATAGTAGGAGGCGTTGTCGATGCCGCGCATGGACAGGGTCGGGCCACGCTCGTTGCCTTCGGCGGTGTGGTTGTAGACCACGTCGAGGATCACTTCCAGCTTGGCTTCGTGCAGGTGCGCGACCATTTCCTTGAACTCGGCGATCTTGCCGCTGGCCAGGTAGCGCGGGTCCGGGGCGAAGAAGGCGATGCTGTTGTAGCCCCAGTAGTTGGTCATGCCTTTTTGCAGCAAGTGCTGGTCGTTGACGAATGCATGCACGGGCAGCAATTCCACCGACGACACACCCAGCTGGCGGATGTGCTTGAGCACGTCATCTTCCATCAGCCCGGCGCAGGTGCCGCGCACCGACTCGCCAACCGAAGGATGGCGCATGCTGATGCCGCGCAGGTGGGTTTCATAAATGATCGTGCGGTCCCATGGCACCCGCACCGGCTGGTCGTTGCCCCAGGTGTGCGCCGGGTCGATGACCTTGCACTTAGGCACGAAGGGCGCGCTGTCGCGTTCGTCGAAACTGAGGTCGTCGTCGGGGTGGCCGATGGTGTAGCCGAACAACGCCTCGGACCATTTGAGTTCGCCCACCAGCTGTTTGGCATAGGGGTCGATCAGCAATTTGTTGTGGTTGAAGCGGTGACCATTGGCCGGGTCATATGCACCGTATACGCGGTAGCCGTAAATCAGCCCAGGGTGGGCGTCGGGCAGGTAACCGTGGAAGGTTTCGTCGGTGTATTCGGGCAGTTCGATACGTTCCAGCTCAACTTCGCCGGTGTCGTCAAACAGGCACAGTTCAACTTTGGTGGCGTTGGCCGAGAACAGCGCAAAGTTGACGCCCAGGCCGTCCCAGGTGGCGCCGAGGGGGAAGGGCAAACCTTCACGAATCCGCGACGGCTCGTTTTCCGGCGTCGGTTGGTTTTTATCTGGTTTGCTCATTGAGTTGCTCCTGCAAGGGTCTTTTTTCGGGCCGAGCGCGACCGTGCTGGCGATCGTTCAGCTGACGCAGTGGATATTCAAAAGGGAACCTCCTGCCGGCAGCGCCGGGAGGAGGCCCGTAAGGTCGTGACGCTTAAGGCTTGGGTTTTTTCGGTGCTGCGGGCTTTTTCGCCGCAGGCGGCGCCGGTTTGCTCGCCGCCGGTGCTGGTGGCTTGGCTTTGGGCGCAGGCTTGGGCGCGGTTTTCGGCTTGGCAGCGGCCTTGGGCTTGCTTGGCGTCAGCGCTTCGGCTTCGGCCAGCTTGCGCGCCATCTCCCAGTGGCGGGTGTCCTCTCCGTGGGGCTTGCCCTCGGATTCCCAGATCTGATGCGCCAACTCGCGAATACGTTTGTCTTCAGTACTCATCACAATGCTCCTCACAGAAAAGTTTCAGCTTTCTTGATCATCAGGATTGATAAAGACATTGACCGGGAAATCCCCCAGGGCAGCGCTGATCAACAGCTCCTTGTTTGGTGTGACTGCGCCTGTATGAAAAAGTCCCTTCCAGTTTTGCGTTGTCGCGGCGAACGGTAATTTCACCCGCGTATCGCCCCAAACCTGCGCGTTGATGTGGGGCCGCTCACCGTTTTCCAGCAGGCGATGAGGCCAGCGCGGCACCACCACCAGCAGGCGTTTGCCTTGATGTTCGCGACAGAATGCGACCACGTGTTCTGCGTGCGTGCCGGTGACCTCCAGCGGTGTGTAGCGGCCGCTGTGGAAGATCTCGGGGTTCGCCTTGCGCAACGCCAGCACTTGGGCAATCAGCGCTTGCTTGACGCGCCCGTCGCGCCAGTTGGACAACAGTTCAGGGATGTCCGGGGGTGTGTTCAGCGCTTGTTGCCGTGCGCTGAAGTCCACCGGACGACGGTTGTCCGGGTCCACCAGGCTGAAGTCCCAGAACTCATCGCCCTGGTACAAGTCCGGTACACCCGGCACCGTGATACGAAGCAAGGATTGCGCCAGGCTGTTGACTGCGCCCGCCGCAGCAATCGCGTGAGCGGCATTGCCCAGGGCGGTGCGCAACGCGCTGCCGGCCTCGCTGAGCAACAAGCGCGAGAGAAACGCCTCGACGCCTTGTTCATAGGCCTCGTTCGGCGCGCTCCAGCTGCTTTGCAACTTGGCTTCGCGCAGGGCCTTTTGCTGCCATTGCCAGAGGCGCTGCTGGTAGTTTTCGACGTCCAGGTGCAGGTCCAGCGGCCAACTGCCCAGCAGCACTTGATACAGGATCAGTTCGTCACCGGCCGACGGGCTATTGGCGTCCTCGCGCAACGGGGCGGCGAGGGTGCGCCAATGCTCAACCTGTTCGACGTACCACGGCGCGCATTCACTCAATACCGCCAGGCGTGCGCGGGTATCTTCGCCGCGCTTGTGGTCGTGGGTGGCGGTGGCCAGCAGGTTGTCGGGAAAGGTCTGCAAGCGCTGTTGGTTGACGGTGTGAAACGCCGCCACCGGCGCACTGAACTGCTCGGTGCTGAAACCCACGTCATTGCGCGACAGCAGTACTGCCGAGCGATAGAACGCGGTGTCTTCCACGGCCTTGGCCGCGGCCGGAGAGGTCAGTTGCTGGAAGCGCACACAGGCATGCTTGAGTATCTTGCGCTCACGCCCGATCGGGCGATGGCGCCACGGCTGGCCGCCCAGCCATTTTTCCAGGTGATCGAGCACCGGCCAGTCGCCTTCGCTCAAGGTGCTGCGGGCACCGGCCAGGGCTTGCAGGAAAAACACGTCATCGTTTTCGCTGCGGCCACGGGCGCTGATGTAAGTGCGGTACACCGGGAAGTGCACGATCAGCTCCTGCAAGGCGCGGCGGATCGCGCCCAGGGTCAGGTCACGGGTCATCACATCGTCACGGGCCACTTGCAGCAGGGCCTGGGCCACGCTTTCGAAGTCACCGGCCAGCGAGCCATTCAGGATCTGCTGGCGCGCCAGCCAGGCTTCTTCGATAAACGCCGCTGGCCGTCCGCTGTGGCGGGTCCACAACTCGGCAAGCGGCTCGAAGCCTTGAGGATCGTGCTGCAGCAACGACAGCTGGTTCATGAATTCGTAGCCGGTGGTGCCGTCCACGTTCCAGTCTTCGCGCAGGGTTTCGCCTTCACCGAGGATTTTTTCCACGAAGATCGGCAAGTGCCGTTCGGGCGCCAGTGAATCAACCCGACGCCGCAGCTTGCGGCAGTAACCGCGTGGGTCGGCCAGGCCGTCGATATGGTCGATGCGCAAGCCATCGATCAGGCCTTCGCTGATCAGCTCGAAGATCTTGCCGTGGGTGGCCTCGAACACCGCCTTGCGTTCGACGCGCAAGCCGCCCAATTCGTTGACATCAAAGAAGCGCCGCCAGTTGATATCGTCCGCCGCCGTGCGCCAGCTGGCGAGCCGGTAGACTTGTTCTTCGAGCAATTGATGCAGGCGATTGAAACCCTCGGGCTGGCGTGCGTCGAACTCGCCCAGACGTTGCTCGATGGCCTGGCGCACGTCGCTTTCGGTCGCGCGCTCGGCCAGCGCCTGCTTGAGCCAGGCGGCTTCGTGGTAGGCATCATCCTGACAGGCCAGCGCGCTGAAACGCTCGGCCAGCGGCCGGAGCGGCTCGTCGGCGCCGAGGATCAACGCGTAGTCGCGCGGGCAGATCGGGAAGCGGTGTTCGTAATGCTCGACGTAAAAGGCCCCATGCTCGGCGTCGAAATGCAGCGTCAGCGTGCCGGTTTGCAGGGCCTCGCCGTAGTCGCTGCCCAAAAACGGCATCAGCAGTTGGCCTTTGAGCAACGGGTCTGGCGAGTGCCACTGAATATCGAAGAACTCGCTGTAGGGGCTCAGGCGTCCCCATTCGAGCAGGTCCAGCCACCACGGGTTGTCCGCGCCACCCACGGCCATATGGTTGGAGACGATATCGAGGATCAACCCCATCTGGTGTTCACGCAGCGCAGCAACCAGGCGGCGCAAGGCCGGCTCGCCGCCCAGTTCGGGGTTGACGGTCGTCGGGTCGACCACGTCGTAGCCGTGCATGGAGCCGGCGCGGGCACTGAGTATCGGTGAGGCGTACAAATGGCTGATGCCTAGCTGGGCGAAGTACGGCACCAGAGGCACCGCATCGTCCAGAGTAAAACCTTTATGGAATTGCAGGCGCTGGGTAGCGCGCAGGGGCAGTGCTTTCATCGGTCACGCTCATAGGCTTGGTTACGCGCAACGGCCAGCAGTTCGAGGCGGCGGGCAGCGCCGGCGTTGTCGAGCAGGCTGGCGGCTTCGCCCGGCAGGCGACGGCGCCAATTGGGATGGGTGTCAGTGGTGCCGGGCAGGTTGGCTTGTTCTTCGATGCCCAGCGCGTCTTCCAGCGGCAGCAATACCAGCGGCGCACGGGTATGGCCGAGGTAGCGCACGCTGGCGTCGATCATGTGGTCGGTGTCGTTGCGAATTTCATCGACAAAGTTCTGCGGGTCCTGGCTCAAGGCCTGGCGCAGTGCTTGACGTTCGCGCAGGCGGTGTTCGCTCCATTGCTCCACCGTCGGTGCGTCGATCAGGCCGAGCTGGATATTCCACTCGATGTCGCGGCTGTGCCACCAACCGTTGAGGGTCGGCAAGTCGTGGGTGCTGGTGGTTGCCAAGGCATTGTCCGGCCAGTCGAGGATCGGCCTGAACTGGCCATCGTGATTTTGTTCGAACAGCAGCACGCGCATGCCCAGAATCGAACGCGCGCTGAGTTTTTCGCGCAGGCCGTCGGGTACCGTGCCAAGGTCTTCACCCAGCACAATCGCCTTGTGGCGCTGGGATTCCAGCGCCAGCAGCCGCAGCAGGTCGTCCACCGGGTAATACAGATACGCACCCTCGCGCGGGGAGGCATCCATGGGGATCACCCACAGGCGTTGCAGGCCCATCACATGGTCGATGCGCAGGCCGCCGGCATGGGCGAAGTTGGCTCGCAGCATCTCGATAAAGGCGCGGAAGCCATTGCGTTTGAGGCCTTCGGGGGAAAACGCAGAGATGCCCCAACCTTGACCGGCGCGGTTGAGAATATCGGGCGGCGCGCCCACGGTGAGGTTCGCCAGCAATTCATCCTGGCGGCTCCAGGCCTGGCTGCCGCCGCCGTCGGCGCCGACGGCCAGGTCGGCGATCAGGCCGACGCCCATGCCGCTGCCACGCGCCGCTTGCTGCGCACGCTCCAGGCAACGCGCGATCAGCCATTGGCTGAACGCGTAGAAGCCGATTTCGTCACGGTGTTCAGCGGCGAACTTAACCAGTTCAGGGCTTTGCGGCGAGCGCCAGGCTTCGGGCCAGTGCCGCCAGTCGAGGTCCTCACCCGCGGCGGCGCGAACGGCCTGCACGGCTTCGAAGCGGCAGTGGTTCTCCAGGGCTTCACCGCCGTTCTGGCGAAAGCTCAGGAAATCGGCATGCTGGGGGTGTCCGCCGTGGCGGAAGTCTTCATACAGGGCGCGCAACAGGCGCTGCTTGGCCTTGGCGGCGGCGGGCCAGTCGATCAGGGTGTGCTGTTCCAGCGTGTGCAGCTCTTCGGTCAAACCGCAGGCGTCGATGGCATTACGTACTTCGCGCTCGCCCAGGATGCAGGCAGGCGAGGCGTACAGACTGTTCAGAAACAGGCGGCTGGACGGCGAGTAGGGGCTGAAGCGCTCGGTGTCGGCGCTGAACATCGCGTGCATCGGGCTGATCGCCAAGGCATCGGCGCCGCGTTCGGCGGCGGCGCGGACCATGTGCTCCAACGCCTGTGTGTCGCCAAAACCGCCGTCGCCGAGACGACGCAGCGCATACAGCTGGGCGCTCAGGCCCCAGGCGCGCGCGGGTTGGGCGTCAACCGCTTCGGCCACGCTGTAGCAATGGGCGGGTGCCACGGCCAGGGTGAAGGTCTGGTCGTCGATGTGCACTTGGTGATAGCCCAGCGCGATGACGCCTGGCAGCACGGCATCACCGTCGAGGCGCAGCTCCAGGGTTTCGCCGGTTTCCAGGCTGACACGGCAGGGCGTGTCCGCGGCAAAGTAGCGTGCCAGGTCGAGGCCTTCGCCGCTGTCGACGGTCATCAACGGCGGCAGGTGCTTGTCTTGCTGTACCTGTTCGAGTTCGAGCAGGCTGGCGTTGATTTCGGCATCGGTATCGGCCGGGTGGCCCAGACCTTTGAGAACGGCGCGCAGGGCGCCGGGTTTAACATGTTGCGGGCGGCCGTTTGCGTCGATCCAATCGACGGCCAGGCCCGCTCGGCTGGCGAGTATTTCCAGGTTCGCTTCGCTCAAAGGTGCTCTCCAACAGGGGATAGGGCAACGCGTGCGCTGAAGGGCGCCAATTGCGCCCCTTCACCGGCAGACGTTTCAAATAGCAGGTGCGGCGGCGCGGGGTGATCCAGCGGTTCTGCGCCCAGGTTCAAGTCGATCTGCAACACACTGCCGTTGCCCAGGCGCCAGCGCGCGCTGACGGCGCCTTGCCCCAGTACTTGCGCACCCAAGGCCACGCTGCCGGGCAAGTGCGGCACGATCCGCTGGTGGCGCAAGCTCAACAGTTGGCGGTAGAACTGAGCGTGTTGGTTTTCGGTGAAGGCGGGCGCTGATTGCACAAAGGTGGGCAGCGCGTTCGGGTCGGGAATGTGTTCGCGCCTTTGCGGGTCTTTGAATGCGGCAAAATCGGCAAACTCGTTGCGCCGGCCTTCGCGCACGGCTTCGGCGAGCTCGCCATGGTGATCGGTGAAAAACAGGAACGGTTCCTCGGCGTTCACTTCATCACCCATGAACAGCAACGGAATCATCGGCGACAGCAGCAATAACGTCGTGGCTGCCTTGAGCGCCTGCGGTGAGCACAGCTGATGCAGGCGTTCGCCCAGAGCGCGGTTACCGATCTGGTCATGGTTCTGCAAAAACGCCACGAAGGCGCTGGGCGGCAAGTCCCCACTGGGTTCGCCGCGCTCATGGCCATGGCGGGTGGTGTGGCCCTGATAGATAAACCCCTCACCCAGGCAGCGCGCCAGCTTTTCGGTAGGGTTTTCGGCGAAGTCGCTGTAATAGGCGTCGGTTTCGCCGGTGAGCAATACGTGCAGCACGTTGTGGAAGTCATCGTTCCACTGCGCGTCGAAATCGTTTTTCAACAGGCTGGCCTGGTTCAGCTCGTTTTCCAGCACCAGCCAAACGTGCCGGCCTGTGTCTACCTGTTGGCGAACACGGTGGGCCAGCTCCTTGAGAAAATCGGGATTGTCGATCGCGTGCACCGCGTCCAGGCGCAGGCCGTCAAAGCGGTATTCGAGCAACCACATCAACGCGTTGTCGAGGAAGAAGTCGCGCACTTCGCGACGATCAAAATCAATGCCAGCGCCCCAGGGCGTGTGCACGTCTTCTTGAAAGAAGCCTTTGGCGTATTGGCCCAGGTAGTTGCCGTCCGGGCCGAAGTGGTTGTAAACCACATCGAGCATCACCGCCAGGCCGTGTTCGTGGGCGCTGTCGATCAATTGCTTGAGCTGTTCCGGCGAGCCATAAGAGGAGTGTGGCGCATAGGGCAGAACCCCGTCGTAACCCCAATTGCGTTCGCCGGGAAATTGCGCCAACGGCATCAATTCAATCGCGGTGACGCCCAGTTCAGCCAGGCGTGGCAGCTGTTTTTGTACGGCGGCGTAGCCACCCAGCGCACCCACGTGCAGCTCGTAGATCACCGCTTCGTGCCATGGGCGGCCCTGCCATTGGCTGTGGCGCCACTGATAGGCGAGTGGATCGACAACCACGCTCCAACCATGAACATCCTGGGCTTGCGCCCTGGATGCCGGGTCGGGTACGTCGTTTTCGCCGTCGATGTTGTAGCAGTAGCGAGTGCCCGCCGGGCACTTTATCTCTACCTCAAACCAGCCATCTGCCTGAGGCAACATGGCGATGGACTTGCCGTCTTCCAATTCAACGCTGACATAAAACGCGTCTGGCGCCCACAGGGCAAAACGCGTGTGTTGCGCGTCCAGCATAATTGCGCCGTGGGGCCAGGTTTCCAGATTCCGTGACGGCATCTATGAAGCCCTCCCTTGATTATTTGTTCGATTTCCCCAGTGCTTTAGCCACAAGCTGTTCATACAGTTCGGCGTAGGGTTCCACTGCCTGGGACCAGTTGAACGGTTGTGTCATGGCGCGGCTGCGCATCGCATTGAGCAGGCCGGTATTGGCAAATACCCTGAAGGCGCGGCTCAGCGCTTCCTTGTAGCTGTCTACCGTGGATTCATTGAACAGGAACCCGGTGACGCCATTTTCAATGGTGTCGGCCAGGCCGCCGGTATTGCGCGCCACCGGCAGCGAGCCGAAGCGCTGGGCGTACATCTGGCTCAGGCCGCAGGGCTCATAGCGCGATGGCATCAACAGGAAGTCACTGCCGGCGAACATGCGGCGGGCGTCGGTTTCATTGAAACCGATGCGCACACCCACCTGGCCCGGGAAGCGCAGGGCCAGCTCACGCATGGCGTGCTCTTCTTCAGGCTCACCTCGGCCGATGATGGCAATCTGGCCACCGTTCTCGACGATAGAGCTGCTGACCGCCTCGGTGAGGTCCAGGCCTTTTTGGTAAACCAGGCGCGACACCACGGCAAACAGCGGGCCGGTGGAGTCGTGCAGGCCGAACAATTCGCGCACGTGGGCGGCGTTGATGGCTTTGCCTTCCCAGTCACCAATGTTGAAGTTGTGGGTCAGGTGCGTGTCGGTGGAGGTCTCCCAGCTTTCATCGATACCGTTGGGGATACCACTGAGCAGGCCCTGTTGAGTCTTGCTCGCCAGGAAGCCATCAAGGCCGCAACCGAATTCCGGCGTGGTGATTTCCTGGGCGTACGTGGCGCTCACGGTGGTGATATGGCTGGAATACGCCATGCCGGCCTTGAGGAACGACATTTTGCCGTAGAACTCCATGCCTTCCTGTTGCAGGGCATGCGGCGGGATCCCCAGCTCAGGGGTGGAGGCCAGGCTGACCACGCCTTGGTAGGCGAGGTTATGAATGGTGAACAGCGTTGGCGTACGCGAACCACGCCAGTGCATATAAGCCGGAGCCAGGCCAGCGGGCCAGTCATGGGCGTGCACCAGGTCCGGGCACCAGTGAATCTGTGCGAGGTTGGCAGCCATGTCGGCGGCGGCCAGGCCCAGGCGTGCGAAGCGAATGTGGTTGTCCGGCCAGTCACGGCCGTTGTTGGCGCCGTACGGCGTGCCTTCGCGCTCATACAGCTCGGGGCAGATCAGCACATAGATGACCAGGCCATCCTTGAGATCCATACGCCCGATCTTGCACGGCGGCAGCGCTGCGTGGCCACCCAGTTCGCCGATGATATGGATCGGGTTGTCGCTTTCCATCACTTGCGGATAACCCGGAATCAGCACACGCACGTCGTGCAGATGCGCCATGGCGCGGGGCAGGGCGGCGGACACGTCGCCCAGGCCGCCGGTTTTCACCAGGTCGGCGAATTCGGAGGTGACAAACAGGACTTTCTTTCTATTAGGGTTCTGACTCACGATCGGCCGCACAGTGTTGGGCAGGTCGGTCAACGATGTTGGCCCCCCTACCGGCTGACTAAAACGCTCTCCCTGAGTATCTACTGCAGCACTGATCATAGTTCTCTCCGACATATCTGGTTGGCTAATGGCCCGCTGCCATCGGCTCCGAAGACCGCATCCTGCGGCCAGGCGCACAAGCACTGTACAAACTGGCAAGGCGTATGCCAGTTGCACTCATTGCTAAAAAAGAGTGGATGGACGGGCATTTGGCGTGAACCGCATGCACTCGCCTCCCTTAAAAACTGGACCTATGGCAGAGTTGGAAAGTTTCGATTTTTTGCGGGGTTTTTGTTTTGGAACGGACCCATCGGTCATGAGTCTAGGCCAGATCCCAGAGCCTGTATGGTTTATGCGGGAATTTTGTAGGACAAAAAACTTTTAACGATATGCAAGGTTGAATGCTTGCGCTGATCGTCGGGGTAGTCGGGGAATGCGTGGCCCCGAGACGTGCTCGCGTTGAGCCGCACACTGCCCGGGGTTCTGCAGTCAAGCGCAGGGTTGCTTCGCGCGCCCCAGTGGGTGCACGCACCTCGCCAGAGCAGTGCGTACGCCCCTGATTGGTGCGCTACCCGAGCACGCGAATGGGCGTGCCGCCGGCCCAGGCCTGGATATCCTCGATCATCTGCTGGTAGAACTGCCGGTAATTCTGCTCGCTCACGTAACCCACATGCGGCGTGGCCAATACATTGGGCAAGCGCCGGAACGGATGCTCCGCAGGCAGTGGCTCTTGGCTATACACGTCCAACGCCGCCCCGGCCAGGCGTCCGGTGGACAAGGCCTGCACCAGTGCCTGTTCGTCCACTATCGGCCCGCGTGCCGTATTCACCAACCGTGCGGTTGGCTTCATCCAGCCCAGCGCCTGGGCATCCACCAGACCACGGCTGCGATCACTGAGTACCAGATGCACCGTCAGGATGTCGGCCTGTTCAAACAGCTCACGCTTGCTGACCCAAGTCACTCCCGACTCGGCCGCGCGTTCTGGTGTGAGGTTTTCACTCCAGGCGATCACACGCATGCCGAACACCTGGGCAAATTGCGCGACCTTCTGACCAATGCTGCCCAGCCCCAGGATCCCCAGGGTCTTGCCGTACAGATCACCGCCCAGGCCAACCTGCCAGCCGCCGTCGCGCAACGCGTTGGCCTCGACCAGCAGGTTGCGGGTCGAGGCCATGATCAGTGCCCAGGTCAATTCCGGCGCCGCCTGCTTATAGCTGTCGGTGCCACACACCTGGATTCCCAAGGCCTTGGCCGCCGCGATGTCGATGGCCGCGTTGCGCATGCCGCCGGTCACCAGCAATTTCAGCCTGGGCAGGCCCTGCAACAGCGCCTTGTCGAAGGTCGAGCGTTCGCGCATCACGCAAATCACTTCAAACCCCTTCAAGCGCTCAATCATCAACGCGGTGTCCGCCGGGTAGTCGTGCAGGAAATGCACCTGGCCCACCGACTGCAGCACCGACCAATCCACCACGCCACTGGCTACATCCTGCCAATCATCAATGACTGCGATCTGTACCGACATTCACGAGTGCCTCGAAAAAGGTTGGATTAAAGGGCGTTCAACCCCTGCAACAGCGTCTGATTAAACTTCACCGGCTCTTCCATCTGCGGCGCGTGCCCAAGGCCCGGGAATTCCACCAGGGTTGCGCGGGGGATCAACTTGGCCACTTGCTTGCCGAGCACGTCGTAATGACCGAGCCTGGCCTTGACCGCTGGCGGCGCGATATCGCTGCCGATGGCGGTGGTATCGGACGTGCCGATCAGCAGCAGCGTGGGCATCTGCAAATCCTTGAACTCGTAGTACACCGGCTGGGTGAAGATCATGTCGTAAATCAACGCCGAGTTCCATGCCACCTGGGTGTGCCCCGGGCCTTTGTTCAAACCGGCGAGCATGTCGACCCAACGGTCGTACTCAGGCTTCCAGCGCCCGACGTAGTAAGTGTTGAGTTCATACTGGCGAATGCCGTCGGCGCTCAGTTTCAGCTCGCGTTCATGCCATTGGTCAACGCTGCGGTAGGGCACGCCCAGCGCTTTCCAGTCTTCCAGGCCGATCGGGTTGACCAGCGCCAGCTGCTCGGTTTGCGCCGGGTACAACAGCGCATAGCGGGTGGCAAGCATGCCGCCGGTGGAGTGGCCGACGATGGTGGCCTTTTGAATGCCGAGTTTTTCCAGCAGTTGGTGGGTGTTGAGCGCCAGTTGCTGGAAACTGTATTGGTAGTGGTCGGGCTTGCTGGACGTGCAGAACCCGATCTGGTCGGGCGCGATCACCCGGTAGCCAGCGCCGCTCAAGGCTTTAATCGATTCATCCCAGGTGGCGCCGCAAAAATTCTTGCCATGCATCAGTACCACGCTGCGCCCGTTGGCCTTGCCTTGGGCGGGCACGTCCATATAACCCATCTGCAGGCTTTTGCCCTGGGACTGGAAGTTGAAATGCTCAACGGGATAGGGGTACTTGAAGCCTTGCAACTCGGGCCCATAAGCGGGGCTTTCAGTGGCGGCGAAGGCGGGGGCGGCGGTGCTCAGCAACAGGCTGGCGGCGCACAGTGAGCGGATCAACGTCATGGGGCAGGCTCCGAAAACAGTGTCTCGGATGCTGTGGCGAGGGGATTAAGCGAGGATTAACGGAGCGCTGCGTGACCAACCAGCGCCCCAGCGGTGATCGCTTCAAGGCGCGCTCAAACCCTGCAGTAGCGCTGCGTTGAACCGTTCAGGGTCTTCCACTTGCGGCGAGTGGCCCAGGCCGTCGAATTCCACCAGCGTGGCACGAGGGATCAACTGGGCGACTTGCTTGCCCAGCACCTTGTAGTTGCCGATTTTCGCCTGCACTTGTGGCGACGCCAGGTCACTGTTGAGGGCCGTGGTGTCCTCGGTGCCAATCAGCAGCAGCGTCGGCACCTGCAGGTTTTTGAACTCGTAGTACACCGGCTGGGTGAAGAGCATGTCGTACAGCGCCGCGGAATTGCGCACCACCTCTGTGTGACCGGAGCCATTGGTAAGCCCGACCAGCATGTCCACCCAACGGTCGAAGGCCGGTTCCCAGCGCCCGGCGTAGTAATGGCGCTGTTGATAGGCGCGCACGCTTTGGTAGGTCAGCCGGCTCTCTGATTGAGCCCACTGGTCGACGGTACGGTAGGGCACGCCGAGGGCTTTCCAGTCCTCCAGCCCGATGGGGTTGACCATCACCAGTTGCTCGGTTTGCTGTGGGTAGAGCAAGGCGTAGCGGGTGGCGAGCATGCCGCCGGCGGAATGGCCCAGGACCGTGGCTTTTTGAATGCCGAGCTTTTGCAGCAATTGATGGGTGTTGATCGCCAGTTGCTGAAAGCTGTATTGGTAGTGATCAGGCTTGCTGGAGGTACAAAAACCGATCTGGTCCGGCACCACCACTCGGTAACCGGCTTCGCTGAGCGGTTTGATCGAGCCTTCCCAGGTGGCGGCGCAGAAGTTCTTGCCGTGCATCAGCACAATGCTGCGGCCATTGGGCGTGCCTTTGGGGGCGACGTCCATGTAGCCCATTTGCACGGTTTGGCCTTGAGACACGAATTTGAACCGTGCCACCGGGTAGGGGTATTTGAACCCCTGCAGCTCGGGACCGTAGGTGTCGTGTTTGCCGGTGGCGCAGCCGGTCAGGGTTGCGGCGAGGAATAGGCCGGTGAGATAGAACATACGCTTGGCGTGCATGGTGGGCTCCGCAGTGAAAATCGGATGCTGTCGGCAAGCGATTAATCGAGGATTAACCCCTTGGACCGGCCGATGGGCACGGCTCAACGGCGCGGATAAACAGAAGATTCTTACGGGGAATGTCCGCATAACCGTGCGTATACGTAAGAAATTAAGCGCCGACCGAGGTAGCGTCTAGCTGTCAGATTTGGCAGTGTCGACCAGTGGTCCCGCGTTACCGGTACGTGAGCTGGCTCAGCGTCACGAGCGCCAGCACCGCGTATCGCGCGCCCTTGGCCACGCTGACCAGCAGCAGGAAGCGCCAGAACGGCTCACGCATGACGCCAGCCACCAGGGTCAGCGGGTCGCCGATAATCGGCACCCAACTGAGCAACAACGACCAATGCCCCCAGCGTTGGTAGTGCGCGCGCGCCTTTTCCAGGTGCTGCGGGCTGACCGGAAACCAGCGCCGCGCCTTGAAACGCTCGACCGAGCGCCCCAGCCACCAATTCACCACCGAGCCCAGTACGTTGCCAACGGTGGCGAGCGCGAGCAACCACCACAGGCTGTAATGGCCGCTGATCAACAGGCCCACCAGCACCGCTTCCGATTGCATCGGCAACAGCGTGGCGGCACCGAAGGCGGCGAAGAAAAGGCCCAGGTAACCGGTGAGCATGACTCAATGGGCCGGGTAGTCGGCCACCACCACGTCTTTGCCTTCACGGGTCAGGCCGATGACCTGATAGGCGTCGCTTTTGCCGTCCATCTCCATGCCCGGTGACCCCATGGGCATGCCCGGCGCCGCGATGCCGAGCAAGTCGTCGCGTTTGCGCAAGGCCTGCACCTGTTCGGCAGGCACATGGCCCTCGACGAACTTGCCGTCGATCACGGCGGTGTGGCACGAGCCCAGGCGCGGTGCCACGCCCAGGCGCTGCTTGACGGCACTCATGTCGGCTTCGACATGGTCGTTGACCTTGAACCCGTTGCTTTGCAGGTGACTGATCCACTTTTTGCAGCAGCCGCAGTTGGCGTCGCGGTGCACGTCGATAGGGATCAGCTCGGCAGCCTGGGCCAGGCTGGAGGTGAGCAGGGCTGAAAGCAGGGCCAGTCGCAATGGGTTTTTCATGCGGGTCTCGTGAGCAAGAGGACGTCGTCGGGAATGGGGGGCGATCATGACGACGTCATCGCAGGCAAGCCAGCGTCTACAGGTCGGAGGAGGTGCCAGTAATGTTTCCAAATTATACGAAGGGCGCGTTTTCCAGCCGATGCTTGAGCTGGTCCAGGGCAACTTCGGACAGCTCGACCATGCGCTCATGCAAGGTGGCCAGTTGCAGCTCGGTTTCGTAGGTCAATACGCGCTTGAACAGTGTGCCACCGTGATGGGGCTGCAAAAAATAGTGAATGGCGCCGTCCACGGCCAGGGAAGTGAACACGGTCTTGAATTCAGTCGGATGGCGGGCGATTTGCACGCGATAGCTCATGGGCACACGCACACCCAGCAGGTCGATGACTTCGGTAAAGCGGGTGCCGGCCGGGAGAGAGCCGGTGGTACCGGTGTCGGCGCTGAGGGAAGTGGGGTGCCACTCGTGCCAGCGGTCAGGCTGGGTCACGTAGTCGTAAACGACGTCAATGGGGGCTTGGATAAACCGTTCCTGAATGATCCGCTCCAAGCGGCTCGAATGCTCGACAGCGTGCATGACACACCTCCTGTGTGGCGAGACTTTGCACTAGGAGCTGTCAGGATAGTCCCACTCCCGTGTTTTGCACGGGAGTGTTTCATGCATTTATCAGCGCACCTTGAAGCGACTCATCAACGCAATCACTCGGCCATTGGCATCCAGCAGGCTCTGTGTATTGGTTTCAGTGGCGTGGCCACTTTCCACCAGTTCTTCGACCATATGTCGGATCTGCACCATGCTGCGGTTGATCTCCTCGGTCACCGCGCTTTGCTGCTCGGCGGCGGTCGCGATCTGAGTGCTGAGGTTGTTGATATGGCTGACCGAGCCGGCCATCTCGTCCAGGCCCGTGTTGACCCGCGCGGTAGCATCCGCGGCCGACTGACAACTGGCCTGGGTGTTTTCCATGGCGGTCACCGACGAACTGACCCCGGTGGTCAGGCGTGCGAGCATTTCGTTGATCTGTGAGGTGCTGGCCTGGGTGCGTGCCGCCAGCGCCCGAACTTCGTCGGCCACCACCGCAAAACCACGGCCTTGCTCACCGGCCCGCGCCGCTTCAATCGCGGCGTTCAGCGCCAGAAGGTTGGTCTGGCCGGCAATTGCGCCGATCACACCGAGGGTTTCGGTGATGCGAGCAGCGTCCTGGCGCATGTTTTCCACGGTGTGGGTGGCGCTGGCCACTTCGCCGATCAACGCGCTGACGCTGGTGGAGGCTTCTCCGACCACCACCCGTGAGCGGTCCGCGTGTTCGTTGGCGCGCTGGGTGAAGGAGGCGGTTTCAGCGGCGTTCTGCGCTACGGTGTCGGCGGTGGAGCTCATTTCGGTGATGGCCGTGACCGTTTGATCAGTTTCCGACGCATGCCGCACCAGAATCCGGTTGGTGTGCGCCGAGGTCTGCTGCAATTGCTCAAGCCCCGTCGACATCGCGCCCGTGGCCTGGGTCACTTCGCCGATCATGTTTTGCAGGTAGATGATGAAGCGGTTCACCGAGTGGCCGATTGCGCCCATTTCATCTTCGGCACGGATGGTGATGCGGCGCGTCAGGTCGGCATCGCCGGCAGACAGCGCGTCGATATTGATGCTCAGCGACTTCATGCGCTGCACCAGTTGGCGGATGGCATAGAACGCCAGCAGCACCAGCAGCAACACCATGGGAATTTGCAACAGGGCCAGGCTACCGAGCACATCATCTCGCTGTGCGGTGATCAGCGAGGTCGGCAGGGCGGTGGCGAGGAACCAGGGCGTGCCCTCGATCGGGCGCATGTAGAAGGTGCTGGCCACGCCCTGGTTGTCGAATTCGGCGCGCTGGGCCTGGTCGCGGTGGGCGAGGGCCTTGCTGACCTGAGCGGCAAACGCCGAGGTGCCGGCCAATTCGCTGATATTTTTCAACACCACCGGGCCGCTGAGGCGCGTGCTGTTGCTGATGATCTTGCCGTCGCCTTCGACGATCAGCATCTGCCCGCCGATGTCTTTCTCTTTGCTGGCGACCAGGTCATTGAAGAAACCCAGGGTCACGTCAATGGTGGCAACACCGTAGGCGGCACCGTCGCGCTGGATGGCCATGGCGCAGTTGGTGCGTGGCTCCTGGCTGGCGTCGTCTTTGTAAGCCGCCGCCCAGGCGCACTGGCCACGCGGTGAGGCGAGACCGCCTTTGTACCAGCTCTGATCGTAGTAATTGGGCGCCGCGTCGCTGTTCCAGAAGGTATTGACCGCCAGCTTGCCCGACGCATCGCGGTGCCAGAACGTGCTGTGCTTGTTGCGCCCCGGCGTGCGCTGATTCGGCAGTGGCCAGATGCCGCCACCGAAGACTTTCAGCTCGCCGTACTGGTCCACCAGGCCGGGCAGGACTTTGTCGATGGCATCGCTGTCGAGCAGGGGAATGGTCTGGGTGATGCTGCGTTGCTGGGCCTGAACCTTGTTCAGTTCGCCCTGAATCTGTTCGGCTACTTCCGCGATGCGGTTGAGCACCACCTGTTCTTCAGTGTGCCGCAGCTGGGGTGCGACCAACTGGCCGATCCCCACAACCGTCAACACAGATAACACCAGGACGAACAGCACCAGAAACAGGGTGTAGCGGGTTTGGATGGAGCGCAGTGGGGGCATGAGGTCGTCCTTACGAAGCGTTTATTATTGACGCGGCTGTGTTAGAGCTTCATCGGGCTATCGGCTTGGCAAGGAGGAGCTTGAGGTACCATCGTGCAAGAAAAGTCAGGGCCCACCGTAAGCCGGGGCACCCTGACCACACAGGCTATTTATTCACCAGGCCCATTGATGCCTCGGTGTAGCGCAAACCCGCAGTAGCGCCCGCCGGGAAGATCGACGTCAGCGCCGCCAATTCGGCAGGGCTCAAGCTGATATCCAGGGCCGCCACGTTTTCTTCCAGGTATTTGCGCTGCTTGGTGCCTGGAATCGGGATCAGGTAATCACCCTGCGCCACCACCCAAGCCAGCGCCAGTTGCCCGGCTGTCACGCCTTTTTGCGCAGCCAGCCCTTTCACTTGGTCCACCAGCAGCAGGTTTTTGGCAAAGTTCTCACCTTGAAAGCGCGGGCTGGAGCGGCGGTAGTCGTCGGCGGCGAAGTCCTCCGGACTGTTCAGCGCGCCGGTGAGAAACCCGCGCCCCAGCGGGCTGTAAGGCACAAAGGCGATGCCCAGGCGCTGGCAGGCCGCCAGGCACCCATTGTCTTCCTGGTCGCGGCTCCACAGTGAATATTCACTTTGCAGGGCGCTGATCGGGTGCACCTTGTGCGCGCGCTCCAGGCTGGCCGCGGAGGCTTCACTCAGGCCCAGGTAACGCACCTTGCCTTGCTTGACCAGTTCGGCCATCGCGCCGACGCTTTCTTCGATTGCCACGTCGGGGTCAACGCGGTGCTGGTAGTAGAGGTCCAGCGTTTCGATGCCCAGACGTTTCAAGGTGCCATCAATGGCCTCGCGAATGTACTCGGGGCGGCCATTCACACCGCGTGCCGACGGGTTGGCCGGGTCACGCACAAAGCCGAATTTGCTCGCCAGAAACACCTGGTCGCGTTTGCCGGCGATGGCTTTGCCGATCAGCGCCTCATTGGTGTGAGGGCCATACATGTCGGCGGTGTCGAGCAAGGTGACGCCCAACTCCAGGGCGCGGTGCAAGGTTGCAATCGCTTCCTGGGTATCGGTGCCGGTGGTGTAGAAATCAGTCATGCCCATGCAGCCCAGGCCGATGGCGCTGACGTGAGGGCCGTTTTTGCCGAGTTGACGAGTATGCATCGGGGCAGCTCCTTGGAGGGGAAAGGCCCCCATTGTTCTCCTCGACAACTGAGGGATAAAGCGGCTAAAACCGCTATCACTATTAGGATTTTCTAAACAATGCCCCGGGAGAACCTGGCTTTGGACCGATTTAACGCCATGCGCGTGTTTACCCGGATCGTCGAACTGGGTGGCTTTGCCAAGGCCGCCGACAGCCTGCAACTGCCACGCGCCTCGGTGACTATCCTGATCAAGCAACTGGAAGCGCACCTGGGCGTGCAGTTGCTGCAGCGCACCACCCGGCAAGTCAGCCCGACGCTGGATGGCGCCGCGTACTACCAGCGCTGCGTCAGCTTGCTGGCAGACCTTGAAGAGACCGAAGCGGTGTTTGCTACCCGAGGCAGCCCGCGTGGCACATTACGCATCGATATGCCCTCGGGCATCGGCCGATTTCTGGTCATACCTGCACTGCCGGAATTTTCCGCTCGCTACCCGAACATCGACCTGGAAATCGGCCTCAACGACCGCCCGGTCGACCTGATTCGCGAAGGTGTGGACTGCGTGCTGCGCGGTGGCCTGGCGCTGGACGACTCGCTGGTGGCGCGCCCGCTGGCAATGATGGATCAGGTGACCTGTGCCAGCCCCGCGTACCTGCAGCGTTTCGGCGTGCCCGCCAACCTTGAAGAGCTGGCCGGCCACCAGGTGGTGGAATACTTCTCCAGCAGCAGTGGCAAGCGCTATGGCCTGGAGTTTCAAGTAGGGCAGGCGCTGCGCCTGGTGGACCTGCCCAAGCAGGTTGCCGTCAACAGTGCCGATGGTTACCTCGCTGCCTGCGAAGCGGGCTATGGCCTGGTGCAGACGCCTTATTACCACGTCATGCAGCAACTGCAGGCGGGCAACCTGGTGGAGGTATTGGCCGCGATCAAGCCGCCGCAACTACCGCTGACGGCGCTGTACCCACCGCATCGCCAGCTGTCACCCCGGGTGCGGGTATTGGTCGACTGGCTGGTGGAGCTGTGCGCGCGGCCGGGCAACGGGTTGCAACGTCAGGCTTGAGCCTTGCGGTAGGCGCCGGGTTGCTGCCCGGTGACTTTGTAAAAGGCTCGGGTAAACGCCGCCACCGATTGATAACCCACGGCCAGCGCCACATCCGCCACGGTCTGGTCTTCCTTGAACAGCTGGCAGGCGTGGCGCATGCGCATCATCAACAGCACTTGCCCCGGCGACTGCCCGCACAACTCGTTAAACCGCTTGAAAAACGCCGAACGCGACAGCCCGGTGCAGGCGGCCATGCTTTCCAGCGTCCACGCATCAGCGGGGTGTGCGATCAACTGTTCCAGCAGGTTGGCGAACGCCGGTTGTCGGCCCAGTGCGGCGAGGCCGCCCAATTCGGTGTTGTCGATGACCTGTTGACGCAGCACGTACAGAAACAGCAGGTGGCAAAGCCGTTCAAGCAAGGCCGAAGAGGGCGCCGGCGTGCGCTCGCACTCTTGCAGGATCAGTTCGAACAGGTTGCGTGCGGCGATCAGGGACGGGTCGCCGGCACGCAGGATGATCCAGGCGGGCAGGGTGTCGACGATCATTGCCGACAAGCCCGAATGAAAGTGAAAGAACCCGCACACCAGGCCCACGCCATCGCTGGCCAGGCTGTCCAGCGGCAGCATCGGCCGGCGCGGGCACTCCTGCGCCCCGGCGGCCGTGGCCTCGCCCGACAGGCGATAGGCCAAATCGCGCAACAGAAACACCGCGTCGCCATTGTTCAGCTGCAGGGGGGTGGATTCGTCATCGATATGCAGCCAGCATTGGCCCTGAACGATCAGGTGAAAGCTCGCCCTCGCCAGCCCATGCGTGCTCGCATGCCAGTCACCGCAATAGCGGCCGACATGGAACAAACTGGTGTTGAGTTCGAGGCTGTCTAATAACCAATCGACAAGTGCACTGGACGAATTCATCTAACGGAAAGACTCAAGAGCAAGTAATCGCTACTTTAGCCTATTGAGGCGATTTTTTATAACCAACAGACTGGATACACGAATCCATCAGGAGACCACTCCATGTCCCGTGTACCGTTGCTCACCCCAGAAACCGCGCCGCAAGCCGCCAAACCTTTTCTCGAAAATGCCCTTAAGGCCTCAGGGTTCATCCCTAATCTGCTCGCCGTATTGGCCAACGCACCGGCCGCGCTGGAAACCTACATCACGGTTTCGGGCCTCAACGCCAAGGCAGAATTGAGCCTGGCCGACCGCGAAGTGGTGCAACTGATTGCCGCCACCACCCACGGTTGTGATTTTTGCGTTGCCGGCCACACCGCCGTGGCGCGCAACAAGGCCAAGCTGCCTGAAGACGTGATTGATGCCCTGCGCCAGCGCGGCGAACTGCCCAATGCCCGCTATGAGACACTCGCCGCCTTCACGCGCGAAGTGATCGCCACGCGCGGTGACGTCAGCGATGCAGGCTTCGAGGCGTTCCGTGCTGCCGGTTACTCCGAAGGCCAGGCCCTGGAAGTTATTTTGGGCGTGAGCCTGGCAACCCTGTGCAACTTCGCTAACGTGTTTGCCCGCACGCCGCTGAACCCGGAGCTGGCGCAATACCGTTGGGAAAAACCGGCAAGCTGAAGCGCGCATGCATCGGCGATGGTCCACCTGCTGTAACAAGGAGAAACATGAATGCTTGACCCAATCTTGAGCCGTTGGCTCGATGTTCAAGCGCAGGCCCTGGATGTGGGCAGTTGCGATCCACAGGAAGTGCTGCCAAGGCTGGCAGAGTCCAATGTCTTGCGTATCGGCGTGCCCAAAGCGCTGGGTGGCCTGGGCGGCGACGTCACCGGCGCGGTTGACGCCATCGCCAATGTCGCCAGCCATTCCCTGGCGGCGGCATTTGTCTGCTGGGGCCAGCGTTCCTTTATCGAATATTTGCTGCAAAGCCCCAATGAGCGGCTGCGCGAGCACCTGTTGCCGGACTTGCTCAGCGGCAAGCTGGCCGGTGCGACCGGCCTGTCGAATGCGATGAAGTTTTTGTCGGGCATCGAGACCCTGCAAATCAGCGCCGAGCCGACCGAAGACGGCTGGACCCTCAACGGCCGACTGCATTGGGTGACCAATTTACGCAAGAACGGCTTTGTCGCGGCCGCCGCTATCGAGCATGCCGCCGGCGGTGCGCCGTTTATCCTGGCGATTCCCGATTCGGTTGCCGGCCTGCAACGCTCGCGCGACCTGGAACTGATGGGGTTGCAGTCGAGCAATACCGCCGCGTTGGGGCTCGAAGGCGTCGAGCTGAGCCGTGAGTGGTTGTTGCATGAAGATGCGCGCAAGTTCCTGCCGGCTGTGCGCCCGGCGTTTCTGGGCTTGCAGTGCGGCATGTCCATTGGCCTGGCCCGTCGTTCGCTGGCGGAGGTGGCCAACCACCTGGGGTCGAGTCGCACGGTGTTGCGCGATGAGTTGGAAGCGTTGCGGGTAACCCTGGATCACTTGGTCAACGACCTGAAAAAGGGCCTGCTCGCCGGGCGCTTTGCGGCCGAGCCCGTGCCGCTGTTCAAGCTGCGGATTGCCCTCGCAGAAACCGCCGCCAGTGCCGTGCAGCTTGAACTGCAAGCCAGCGGCGGCAAGGCCTATCTCACCGCCCACGGCAGCGGTTTTGCACGGCGTTGGCGTGAATCGGCCTTTGTGCCGATCGTGACGCCAAGCCTGGTGCAGTTGCGCACCGAGTTGCATCGCCAGGCCACTCTATGAACCAGGCGGTATTGACGGCCCAGGGCATTTGCCTTGGGTATGCCAGCGGCCCGGTGTTGCAAGGGTTTGATTTGCAGCTGCAACCAGGCGAGGTGGTATCGATCCTGGGCCCCAGCGGCGTCGGCAAATCCAGCCTGTTGCGTGTGCTTGCCGGTTTGCAGGCGCCCCAGGGCGGTAGCGTGCGCGTGCTGGGCGAGCCCTTGAATGGCCCGCATCCACGCGTTGCAGTGGCGTTTCAAGACCCCAGCCTGTTGCCCTGGCTGAGCCTGGAAAAGAACGTCGCATTTGGCCTGGATTTCGCCCGCCAGCCGCACTTGAGCACCGAGGAGCGGCGCCGTCGCGTTGACCACGCCATTGCTGCGGTGGGGCTGGAACATGCCCGCCAACAGTTTCCGGCGCAATTGTCCGGCGGCATGGCCCAGCGCACCGCGTTGGCCCGCTGCCTGGCACGCCAGCCACAGGTGCTGCTGCTGGATGAGCCGTTCGGCGCGTTGGATGAAGTCACCCGCGCCGATATGCAACACCTGTTGCTCAAGGTCAACCGCGAGCAAGGTTCGGCGGCGGTGCTGATCACCCACGACATCGATGAGGCGCTGCTGCTGTCCGACCGTATCCTGCTTCTGGGCAACCGCCCGGCGCGCACTTTGGGCGAGTGGCAGATTGACCTGCCACAGCCGCGTGAAGAACAGGTCGAGGCCATCGGCGCGCTGCGTATCGACATTCTGAAAACCTTACGGCAGGCGAGCCGCCCTCAACCCAACCCCCTTGAACTGCTGGAGCCCAACCATGTGTCTGGATGACCTCACTCACTCGCGCCGTGACTTTCTCAAACTCTCGGCGGTGCTCAGTGCCGCCGGTGCCATGCCGCTGCTGAGCAGTTTGCAGGCGCGCGCCGCCAGCGAGCCGGACGCGCCGGTGCGCATCGGTTACTTGCCCATCACCGACGCCACGCCGCTGTTGGTCGCACACAACAACGGTCTGTTCGAAGCCGAAGGCATCAAGGCCGAGCGCCCGGTGCTGCTGCGCAGTTGGGCCCAGGTGATCGAGGCGTTCATTTCGGGACAGGTCAACGTGATTCACCTGTTGTCGCCGATGACGGTGTGGGCGCGTTATGGCAGCAAGGTGCCTGCCAAGGTTGTGGCCTGGAACCACGTCGGCGGTTCCGGCCTGACCGTGTCGCCGGGCATTACCGACGTCAAGCAACTGGGCGGCAAGTCGGTGGCGATTCCGTTCTGGTACTCGATCCACAACGTAGTCGTGCAGCAGTTGTTTCGTGATAACGGCCTGACCCCCGTGGCGCGCGCTGCCGGCAGCGCGATTGGCGCCAACGAGGTCAACCTCATCGTGTTGCCGCCTTCCGACATGCCGCCGGCCCTGGCCAGCAAACGCATCGACGGCTATATCGTCGCCGAGCCGTTCAACGCCCTGGCAGAAAACCTCAAGGTCGGCCGGGTGCAGCGCTTTACCGGCGACGTGTGGCGCAACCATGCGTGTTGCGTGGTGTTCATGCATGAACATGACCTGACCAACCGCCCCGAATGGTCGCAAAAGGTCGTGAATGCGATCGTCAAGGCCCAGGTGTGGACGCGCGACAACCGTGAAGAGGCGGTGAAGCTGCTGTCCAAAGACGGCCCGAATCGCTACACGCCACACGCTGAGCCGGTCTTGAGCAAAGTCCTCGCGCCGGCTGCCGCCGACCGTGCTGCCTATTTGGCCGACGGTGCGATCCAGCATGCCAATTGGGACGAACACCGCATCGACTTTCAGCCCTACCCATTCCCCAGCTACACCGAGGAACTGGTGCGGCGCTTGAAGGACACGCTGATTGAAGGCGACAAAAAATTCCTCGCCGACCTCGATCCGGCGTTCGTTGCCAAAGACTTGGTCGACGACCGTTTTGTGCGTAACGCCATCGAGTCGGTGGGCGGCATGAAGACCTTCGGTTTGCCGGATGGCTACGAACGGCACGAGGAGATTGGCGCTTGAGTAAAGGCAGAATCCCGGGCTGGTTGCTGGGGCTGAGTGGCTTGGCAGGCTTGCTGTTTTTGTGGTGGCTGGGCGTCAAGGTATTGGGCGACGCCGACGGGTTATCGGCGCGCTTTTCAGTGGCGGCGACCTTCAGCAGCTTGTGGGAATTGCTGGGGCGCAGCGAGCTGTACCTGCACATCGCGGTCAGCCTGAAGCGTATTTTCGTTGGGCTGTTTCTGGCGTTGTGGGTAGGCGTGCCACTGGGCCTGCTGGTGGGCAGTTCGCGCAATCTGGAGGCGGCCACCACGCCGGCCTTCCAGTTTCTGCGGATGATTTCACCGCTGTCGTGGATGCCTATCGTGGTGATGTTGATGGGCGTGGGCGACCAGCCGATCTATTTCCTGCTGGCCTTTGCGGCTGTGTGGCCGATCATGCTCAACACCGCTGCTGGCGTGCGTCAGCTCGACCCGCGTTGGCTGCAGTTGAGTAAGAGTTTGAGCGCTACGCGCTGGGAAACCTTGCGGCGGGTGATCATCCCCGGCGTGGTGGGGCATGTGCTGACCGGCGTGCGCCTGGCCATCGGTATCTTGTGGATCGTGCTGGTGCCGTGCGAAATGCTTGGGGTCAGTGCGGGGCTGGGGTACTACATCCTCGACACTCGGGACCGTCTGGCCTATTCAGAACTGATGGCCATGGTGCTGCTGATCGGGCTACTGGGGTTTGCCCTGGATGCGTTTGCGCGTTGGTTGCATCAGCGCTGGGTGCACGCTGGCTGAGCGCCCCGTTTTCCGGGCTGGAAAACGGGGCGCAGGCGCGATCAGCGGTGTTCGTAGCCTGGGCCGCCGTCGTAGCGATGATCGTGCCAGCCGCCACCGCCGCCGTGTGGGAAAAAGAAGCAGCCGCTCATGCTCAGCATGATCAGCAATGGAATCAGCAGTGTGATTCGACGTAACATTTGAAAATCCTCTAGGGTGCTCACAAGGTCAATCAGGCGTGGGACAAGCCAAACTTTTTCATCGCCTGTAACATACGACCCTGCCGACCCTCATCCATCCCCGTCACTGGGTATGTGCTTGGCATGTTCGGCGATACAAAGTGGATACATTTATCAGGTTCAGGAACCCCGTCATGACCCAAAAGCAACGTTTGAAATATTCGATTCTGATTTCCCTTGTGGTGCTGGGGACGATGTTCGGCCTGTCCTACCTGCAGAACACTGGGGTCATCAGCGAAAAAACGTTCCAGTACATCGCCATTGCCGTGGCGGTGACCGTGGTAGTGATCAACGGCATCATGCGCCGCAAGGTCAAGCCCAACTTCTGATCGCGCCAGTCAGGCGCGACCATCGAGCACTTTGGCAGCCTCTTCGTGGAGGCTGTAGCTTTTATCGGCATTGAGGGTGATCACGCCCTCGCTGCACAGGCGCTTGAGCACCTCACGCACGCTGAGAAACGACAACGGAATGCCCAGCTCCAGCAAATGGCTGTGCACGCCGCGCACCCCGAGGGTGCGCTGGTTGTCGGCAGCGGTGAGGAGGGCGTCGATGACCTTCAGCCGAATCAGGCTGGTGCGCAAACCGAAGCACTTGAGCAAATGGCGAATACGCTGGTTGCCTTGCTGTTCGGGCGCTTTGCCGAACGCGTGTGCGCCGTCGCTGCCGTAATTGGCGTCGGCGGCCGGTGAATGTCCGTCCGTGGGCAGTTGCGAGTTGTACATGCAGAAAACTCCTTATCAGAGCCTGATCAGGAAAATGATGGCGCTCTTACCTAATAAGACGAACGAGCGACAGAAATCATGAAGTGCTGGATGTAGAAATTTTGTCGGTATCGACTTTGTCACAGCGCGCACGCCTTAAATAAACGCGTCTGGCGGCTAAATTATTCCCGGTTCATTGCGTCCTTACGGTGGGGTAGCTGCCCCTTGTGAGGGTGTTCAATTTGACTGTGGAGCTTGCGTGATTATTTCCAACCGGTTGTCCAGGGTGTGCGTGGCGGGGCTGTTGCTGGGAGCCAGTGTTGCCGCGTCGGCGCGCGAGCAAGTGACACAGGCGTCGGCGGACATTCGCCGCACCACGTTTGGCGTGCCGCACATTCGCGCCAACGACGAACGCGGCCTGGGCTTCGGCATCGGCTACGCGTATGCCCAGGACAACCTGTGCCTGCTGGCCAACGAAGTGGTGACGGTGAGCGGCGAGCGCGCCAAGTATTTCGGCCCCGAACAGGCGACCCTGGAGGAGCGCAACAACCTTGCCAGCGATGTGTTTTTCACCTGGCTGAATACACCCCAAGCGGTGAGCGCTTTTTGGAACGCTCAGACGCCACAGATACAGCAGCGGATTGAAGGCTACGTCGCGGGCTACAACCGCTACCTGAAAGAGCAGGGCGCGCCGGCACAATGCCAGGCGGCGTGGGTTCGACCGATTGTGGCGCAAGACGTGGTCAAGCTGACGCGCAGGCTGCTGGTGGAAGGCGGTGTCGGTCAATTCGCCGAAGCCCTGGTTGGCGCCACACCGCCTCAGGCCACTGCCAGTGTGAAACCCGGTTTAAAAGCCTTTGAGCAGGCGTCGGCCAACCAGCAACGTTTCAGCCTCGACCGCGGCAGTAACGCGGTCGCGGTAGGCCGTGATCGCTCGTTCAATGGCCGTGGCATGCTGTTGGCCAACCCGCATTTTCCGTGGGTGGGCGGCATGCGCTTTTATGAGATGCACCTGACCATCCCCGGCCAACTGGATGTGATGGGCGCCGCGCTGCCAGGCTTGCCGCTGATCAACATCGGCTTCAACCAGCATGTGGCCTGGACCCACACGGTCGACACGTCCAAGCATTTCACCCTCTACCGCCTGACGCTTGATCCCAAGGATTCGACGCGCTACCTGCTCGACGGTCAATCGATTCCCCTGGAGAAAAGCTCCGTCACCGTGCAGGTCAAGCAGGCCGATGGCAGCCTGAGGCCGCAGGCGCATACCCTGTACAGCTCGCAATTCGGCCCGGTGGTGCAATGGCCCGGCAAGCTGGATTGGGACAGCCACTACGCCTTCAGCCTGCGCGACGCCAACCTGGGCAACGACCGCGTCCTGGAGCAGTGGGACGCCATGAACCGCGCCACCAGCCTCAAGGCGCTGCAAACCTCGGTGCACACCCTGCAAGGCATCCCGTGGGTCAACACCCTGGCCGCCGATGACCAGGGCCAGAGCCTGTACATGAACCTGTCAGTGGTGCCCAACGTCAGCGCGGCCAAACTTGCGCAATGCAGCGACCCGCGCGCCGGCCTGCAACTGATCGTGCTCGACGGATCCCACAGCGCCTGCGCCTGGGACATCGACCCGCGTGCCGCCCAACCCGGCATCTTCGCGGCCGCCGACCTGCCGCAGCTGGAGCGCACCGACTACGTGCAACACGCCAATGATTCGGCGTGGATGGCCAACCCCAAGGCGCCATTGACCGGGTTTTCGCCGGTGATCAGCCAGGATCATATCGGCCTTGGCCCACGCGCCCGATTCGCCCTGCAGCGCCTGCAATCTCTGGCCAAACAACCGATCAAGGTGACCGACCTGCAAAACATGGTCATGGACAACGAGGTCTACCTCGCCAGCCAAGTCATGCCCGACCTGCTCGCGTTCTGCGCCAAACACCTAGGCGGGGATGCGGCGACATTGCAGCCACTTTGCACCAGCCTTAAAAACTGGGACCAGCACGCCAACCTCGACAGCGGCGTCGGCCTGGTGCACTTCATCAATCTGTTCGAACATCTGCAGGCACTCCCCGACGCCTGGCGCGTCGCCTTCGACCCGGCGCACCCCCTGACCACTCCGCGTGGGCTGGCCACCGAGCGCGAACCCGTGGCCAACGCCCTGCGCGAAGCCATGCTGGCCTCGACGGCAGCGGTGAGCCAGCTTGGGTCGACCCGCTGGGGCGACATCCAGGTCTCCGGCCAAACCCCGATGCACGGCGGCCCGCAGCAGTTGGGCATCTACAACGCCATGCAAACCGTGCCGCGCGCCGATGGCAAACGCGAAGTCGTCAGCGGCACCAGCTATTTGCAAATCGTCACCTTCGACGACCAAGGCCCGCAGGCCCTGGGCGTACTGGCATTCTCCGAATCCAGCAACCCAGCCTCCCAGTATTTGAAGGATCAGACCCGCGCTTTCTCCGAGAAAAAACTACGCCCGCTGCCCTTCACCGACGCCCAGATCCAGGCTGACCCGCAGTATCAGCAACAGCTCATCAAGGAGTAGGGCAGGTGCGCAACCCCTTGATGCCAATACGAAATATTTTTGAAATCAAGGGGTTGCAGGTAAAAGCAAATGAGTACATAATGGCGCCCATCGAACGCAACGAAGCATTAAAAACTTCAATGTATTCAATGAGTTAGAGTAGAGGCAGGGTTCTATAGCCCACTCAAGTTTTTATGCGGTGAATGTCAGCGGTTAGGGCATTTGTCGTTTGAGGCCGAGTAGCAAAATGGTTATGCAGCGGATTGCAAATCCGCCTACGCCGGTTCGATTCCGACCTCGGCCTCCACTCTTAAAGCCCCGTAGATCAATGGTCTACGGGGTTTTTTATTGCCTGTGATTTGAGAAGTGTTCCGCAACTTTTGGGATGTGTTCCGCAACCCTACTCATTTTTGATCGCAATGAGGGGACAGAACAGCGCCAGGTGAGGGCGTGGTTGGCCTATCATTTCGTGGGGTTAACGATCTCACCGACGCGCCGATAAACCACCTCGGGCGGGCGGCCCGCCACGTCCGCCCGTTCCAAGGCCGGGACCGCCAGTACCTCGGCCGCCGGTGCCGAATCCGCTCCCGCCGAGACCGCCAGTGCCTCGGCCACCGGTGCCGAATCCGCTCCCGCCGAGACCGCCAGTGCCTCGGCCGCCGGTACCGAATCCGCTCCCGCCGAGACCGCCAGTACCCCGGCCACCGGTGCCGATTCCCCGCCCGCCGATTCCACCGGTTCCGCCGGTACCGGTTCCCAGCGGGGCGTTGGCCAGGTTGAGTGGCGTGGTGCAGGTGGCAGGCAAGGTCGGCAAAGCCGCCAAGATGATACCGGGCGCCTCGGTGATGGAAGCCGGCGCGATGGCGTTCGACACCTTTGAAAATGCTACGACCCAGGACGAAAAGGCTGAAGGTTATGGTGCGGCCGCTGGCAATTTGGCAGGCGCCATGGCCGGTGCTGCGGCGGGGGCCGCCATTGGTTCAGTGGTGCCGATTATTGGTACTGCCATCGGCAGTTTGATTGGCGCTTATGTCGGCAGTCAGGGCGGCTCTGTGTTGGGCGGCTCCTTGGGCAAGTCGCTGTTTGGTGGCGATGATGAAAAGCCCGAAGAGAAACCGGAAGCCAAGCCGGCGCCACTGATCACGCCATTACTGATGGGGCCGCGCCCTGGTCCGGCGGTTCCCAGCCTGGCCACCTTGACCCTGCCGCTCAGTCGGTCGGCCGATCAGGAAAAGGCGAACGGTTCCGGCGCGTTGCTGATGGCTCATGCGCCAGCCCCGCAAGGTCCGGCGCTGGGCGACGTCGCGCGCGCAATGGCAGTACAGGCACCGGTTAAGCCGGCGGCCGTGGCCATTGAGCCCAAGGCGCCGGAAAAACCGGTTCCGGCCAAAGTGGATCAGCAGTTTCAGTACTCGCTAAACATGCCGGTCACGGTGCAGGGGGATGTCAAAGATCCACAACGCTTGGCACAGGATCTGATGCCGCACATGCAGCGGATGATGGCCGACGCGGCGAAGCAGAACGCGGCCAAGTTGTATGACGAACCTCACTTATAAGGGGGCTTTATGGCCTATATGGAACAGCTGCAATCGGGCCTCAAGTACCTGGTAGACGCGGGGGAGGCTGGGCGGCGCAGTGTTGACGGCATGCTGGGGCCGGTTAACGGTGCCATCAGTGAAATAACCGGCGCCGCGTCCGAACTGGAAAGCATCCCGTTTGTAGGGCCAGCCATCGGGGCCAAACTGCAAAGGGTCATGCGCGGGGTGAATGCGGCGCAGGCCAAGGTTGGCCAGGTGGCGGCGGTGTACGGCCGTGCCACGCGTGCCGCCGCCGAGGTACAGGAACGTTTGGGCACGCTGAAGGAACAGGCGGGCAAAGCTGCGACGGCGGTCAACAACATTGCCGGCACAATCAGTCCGTCACTGGCGAACATCGTGCCCACCAGCTCTTTTGCAGTGGACGCCACGCCGGCACCGGAAGCGGTGAAGCCGTTCCCGCACTTGCTGATCATCCAGCCACGAGACCCCAAGGTGCAGCCTTATTACTTCAACTTGGACACGGCGGCCTTCGACGAGCTTACCCGCTCAACTGAATTCCGCTGGGCTTCACAGGAACGCTTATCGCGGCGTCCTGCGCAGCAGGCCGTGGGTCAGGGTGATGAAAAGCTAACCCTTAAGGGGACGATTTACCCGGGCTTCAAAGGTGGTCTCAAGCAGCTCGACACCTTGCGCACCATCGGCGGCAGATTACAGCCGCTAACCCTGACCACGGGCTATGGCGAGGTGATCGGGACTTGGTGTCTGAAGACTATCAACGAGGAACAGGGCGCACTGTTGCACGGCGGGATTCCTCGTAAACAAGGGTTTAGTTTGGAGTTTGTGCGTTATGGCGACGATATGCAGAACGTCTGATGGGGACATGCTCGATGTCATTTGCCATAACGTTTATGGCCATCTGAACGGAACCACCGAGGCGGTGCTCGATGCCAATCAGGGATTGGCTGACGAGCCCCAGCCTTATCGCGCGGGGGTGGTGATCGTGCTGCCGGATCTGCCCAGCCCGACCGAGGAAGGGATTAGCTTGTGGGATTGACCCCGGGACATACCGCCGTCGGCAACTCGTTGCGTTAGGCGTAACGGCACTCTGTTTTGACCCGCCTGGTGCGGGCTTTTTTTTGGACAAAATCCATGACACCCACCTTTCGAATCGTGGCCGATGGTTCCGACATCACGGCCCTGATCAACGATCGACTGTTGTTGCTGCGCACCTCTGACAAGCCTGGCATGGAGTCCGACGAGTTTGAGTTGCGTATCGATGACCGTGACGGCCAGGTGCAGCTTCCTTCGCGTGGCAGTTCAATCGAGATCTACCTGGGCTATGTCGAAACGGCCCTAACGCGCCTTGGGCGTTACGCGGTCGACACGGTCGAAGTTTCCGGCCCGCCGGACACGATTGTGATCAAGGGCAAGGCCAGCGACATGCGTGGCAGTGGCAAGACCATCCGTAGCGGTAGTTGGGAGGACGTGCCGCTGTCGAAGATCGTGAGCGACATCGCCGCGCGCAACGGTTGGCAGTCGGGGTGCCCGGTGTCCACGAAAGTTGCCCGGGTGGATCAACTCAACGAGTCGGATTTTAATTTCATCACGCGCTTGGCGAAGCAATATGACTGCACGGCCAAGGTCGCTGACGGCAAGCTGTTGGTCATGCCGCGTCAAGGTGGCCAGACCGCGAGCGGCAAGACGTTCGGCGCGATCACCCTGGCGCGCAGCGACGTCAGCCGCTGGCAGTTCAGCTTAGGCGACCGCAACTCGCACAAGGCCGTGGCGACCAAACATCAAAACAAGAAAGACGGCAAGCTGTCGGTGGTCACCATTGATAACGATGACGCGCCGGATGGTTTGCCGGCGGTGCATACCGACCGGCATATCTACCCAAACAAAACCGCTGCCGAATCAGCGGCCAAGGCTCGCTTGGCGGCGTTCAATCGCTCGACCGCTGACGTGCGGTTTGAGATGCCCGGCCGGACAGACATTTTTGCCGAGCGGTCGATCAATGCTCAGGGCTTCAAGGTCGGGCTTGATGGTGAGTATTTGGCGGATTCGGTTGAGCAGGTGTTTACGCAAGCGGGGTGGTCCACCACGGTGGAGTGCAATGCCGGCAAGAAAGGCAAATCTAAATCGGCGAAGAAAAAGAAAGCAACGGCGCCGCTCAAGGTAGTGAACGTCGAAAAACAGTAACGAATCTCTGGCCGCCCAAGTGCGGTTTTTTTATGTCTGGAGTGTTTATGCCCGTCACTGAGCAACAACTACAACGCATCATGCCGAACGCCCGCCGCCAAGCGGGCGTTTTTGTATCCGCCCTCAACGTGGCGATGGTCAATCGCCAGATCAACACGCCAAAACGCCAGGCCGCGTTCCTGGCGCAGGTCGGTCACGAGTCGGGTCAACTGCAGTACGTCCGCGAGCTGGGCGGCGATCAGTACCTGAGCAAATACGACACCGGCAAACTGGCCGCGAATTTGGGTAACACACCTGCAGCAGATGGCGATGGCCAACGCTATCGCGGTCGCGGTCTGATTCAGATAACAGGGCGCAACAATTACCTGCGCTGCAGCCTGGCCTTGTTTGGCGACGAGCGATTGCTTCGCACGCCTGAGCTGCTCGAGCTGCCGCAATGGGCCGCCGAGTCGGCCGCATGGTTCTGGTGGGTGCGCGAGTTGAATGCCCTGGCAGATCGAGACGAGTTCGAGGCCATCACTCGCAAGATCAATGGCGGCCTCAATGGCTTAGCGGATCGGCTGGAGCTGTGGGAGCGGGCGAGGGCGGTGCTATGAGCCTCGCAGGCTTGATCCCCACGTCGTATCGGCTGCTGGCCAACGGTGTATTGCTGGCCGTGTTGGCTGGCAGTACTGGCGCGCTGGCCTGGCAAGTCCAGGCTTGGCGCTACGGTCAGCAGCTGGAGCGGCAAGCCCGCCTGCATGTCGACGGTCTGAACCAACAGGCCCAGGCAGCGGCTGCTCAGCAGCAAGCCGAGCAGGATAAGCGCCTGGCATTGGAACAAAGACTTTCCGCCAGTGCACAAACCCACTACCGAGTTTTGAACGATGTCCAACGTGATCAAAGTCGTTTGCGCGACCGCCTTGCCACTGCTGATTTGCGCTTGTCAGTCCTACTCGACGCCACCGCTACCACCGGCAACGACTCAGTGCCTTCCACCGCCGCCGCCGGCAGCCTGGTTCATGGAGGCACAAGAGCCCAACTTGACCCGGCGCATGCTCAACGAATTATCGGCATCACCGATGCCGGCGACCAAGGAATGATCGCCCTGGCGGCCTGTCAGGCCTACGCCAAAGAAGTCTCAACACCGAAGTGAAAAAGAGCGGTTGGGTTGGATGCGTCAACATCCAACCCGACCGCCGTCCCTGCAGATCGTCCCTGCAAGTCCAGCCATGGCTCTTACTCCGTGCACGAAGCGCGGCGAGCCTAGCACCTGTTTATCCATACAGTAAAGGTCTTGCTATTTATGTCTACACCCATCATCCCTTGGATGGGCGGCAAACGCCGCCTCGCCGACCGCCTTATCCCGCTCTTCCCACCGCACGAATGCTACGTTGAAGTCTTTGCCGGCGGCGCCGCACTTTATTTCATGCGGCCCCAGGCGGCGCCGGTTGAAGTACTCAACGACATCAACGGCGACTTGGTGACGTTGTATCGTGTCGTGCAGAACCACCTGGAAGAATTCGTGCGCCAGTTCAAATGGGCGCTCAGTTCACGTCAGGTATTCGAGTGGCAGAAAATGACCCGCCCTGAAACCCTTACCGACATCCAACGCGCCGCGCGATTCTTCTACCTGCAGCATCATGCATTTGCCGGCAAGGTAACGGGACAGACGTTTGGTACCGCGACTACCGGGCCAGCCATTAACCTGCTTCGGATCGAGGAAAATCTATCAGCAGCGTGGCAGCGTCTATCCGGCACCTACGTTGAAAATCTGGGCTGGCTTGAGTGTGCCGAGCGCTACGACCGCGCCCATACCTTCCACTACATGGACCCGCCTTACTGGCAGACCGCCGGTTACGGCGTGGATTTTCCCTTCGAGAATTACGAGCGCATGGCCGACTTTATGCGGCGATGCAAAGGCAAAGTGATGGTCAGCATCAACGATCACCCTGACATTCGGCAGGTGTTTGAAGGGTTTCATCTTGAGATGGTGGACATTCGGTACAGCACGGCCAACCAGCGAGAGGGGAGGTCCGAGGTTAGCGGTGAACTGGTGATCATGAACTGGGAGCCGGCCGCTTTGGGAGGGCTGTTCTGAGTGTCGCTAGCAATTTCATTGAGCCTCACGAGGGCCGAAAGTATTGGAACTACAAAGTCGGTGCAGGTGGGCCTGACGAGATCGCAGCGTCACTCTATTACTGTCTTTATGGAGCCATTCCTGTTGCAGTTGGGGTTGCAGAGTTACTCAAGCTGGAGCAGTTCGCGGGCCAAATTAATGAGGTGGTGGACCGATTCGATAAAGTCCCCCACCCACTTGAAAAAACGCACAGCGCGGCTATTCGAAGCCAACGCCTTGACCGTCGAAGTAAATAGGAAATCGACAGGGGCAGGTGAGCCAGGGATTGAGAGGTACACATCCCATAACATGTCTAAGCCGTCTTGAATTGTGATAGATCTGAAATCGATCTCTTGTGTTTTTTTTGTGGGGGTAATTCGAATAGTTATATATTTAGTGTGCGAAGATTATTGGTAATCAAGGACCAAGTTGATGTATCTATCAAACCCTATTGGTATGCCGCACTCAGATAAAGTAACATAAATGCGAGACAGAGTGTCACTTTGCCTGAATATGAAGTCACCCACTGAGAAACGATACAGTTCAATACTCCTGTCGTATCCTGCATCATAGGCATCTTTGCACCAAGCATCTATCGCTGTATTGGAAAGTGTAAATGGTGGCGGCAGTTTCTGAAATTCTTTGCAATAAAATTCTAAGACTTGCCTGTAGTGATTCCTCGCTTTAAAAGCTCGCTCGTTATAGGTGATTAAGTTTTGTAGCTCGCCGTTGCTAACTCCGTAGTCCTCCGCGACATTAGAAATCCAATTGGTCGAAATTCTTGTAGTGTTAAGAATCCATTCACGAGAAGGCAGCTTTGTTCTTAAACCAGATTTTCCCTGGCGTACAAATGATCGAAGGTCTTGGTAAAGATAGTCAAGGTCTGAAAACGAATTAAGGCCGCGTGCAGCTTTATCTGAACCATAAAGATTTAGTTGAAGATGCAGGGATATGTAGACTCTTCTTATGGCGCTGTATATCTGTATGCACTCAAAACCTACGACGTCGTTATTACTAAGTGCAGATGCGCTTGATTTTAATTTTTGGTATTGAGAAGCAAGGAATTCTTTCGTTATCATGTGCTTGTTAGGCTGGGGGCACTGGGCATGATAAGAGTGGCAAAATAACAATTTCGCCTCTTGATAGATAGTCCAGGCTAAATCAGAGCCTGTTTCGAACATGGCAGTTAACTGTTTTTTTGATAGTATTTCTACCTCGTTCTCAATGTCTATTCCAAGGTTCTCTTTAACTCGGCAAATCAAGTGAATAGGGTCTAAATCAGATACTACCAATAAATCCAGGTCAGAGAATTCGTCTTGCTCACCTCGCGCGGCGGAGCCATATAAATAAATGGCTTCTACGTCTTTGCCATACATCATAAATTGATTGGTAACTTTATCGAGGTTAATCATGGAGGCGCGCTATTTCGCTGTCGAATTTGCTACTAGTGAAGTATTCAGTTCGTTCAAAAACTTTGTGTAAAAGCGATCGATCGACAAGCTTGTTTTCAAGCAAAAAACAAAGGACGAAAAGAGAGCGCAACTGGATATAGGGTTTTATTGAGCCTGATGTTATGTTGGTGTTGAGCTCGTTATACCCTCGAAGCAATGCCTGAATATTTTCTCTAACTTCAAATTCTTTGGCGATGAGGTTGTACGCCATAACACCTAAGTCAAAGTTACGATTTGCTAGTTTAGAATCTTCAAGATCTATAAAGTATATAACTCCATTTACATATTTTGCGTTCCCTAACCATGCATCACCATGTGAGAGGACTGCGCAATCACTCGAGGCTTGTGCTTGTATGGAGTAGCAGTTTTCTAGAAGTTTTGATGCTAAGGGTTTAGGAATGTCAGAATGTTTTTCTATTAAACTCCTGAGTCTATAGCATTCGCTTTCGATGGAAAAAATACGAGAGGTGTATTGTAAGAAAAAAGATGTTGGTGTCTTGTGAATTTCCGCTAACGCTTTAGAAAATAGAAATATATCTCTAGGGTCGCTAGTTAAAGGTCGCCCACCAATATCAGTATACAGAACGGCCAGCCTGTCTTCGTTTGCTAGCGTTAGCTTAATATACGCGTCGCCATTAATAGCTTTTATAGGAGTGGCCACACCAATGCCGCTCGCAGATAGCCTATTTATAACGTTTATTTCAAAAGATACGTCGGTTGTATCTCTTGATGCGGAAAATACTTTTAAATAATATTTAGTATTTTTGCATTCGACTCTCAATGTGTAATTCATACCTTTTACAAGCAGTTCTACATTCGTAATGCTCGTCGAAAAATTGAAATTGGCATTTAGTATTTTTTTTATCTCCCTAATGACTTGTGCATTGTAGGGCGTTGAGCTAGACATGGCCGTACTCCCGAACGATGCCTTCTATTGAAAGTAAAAAAACAAGTTGATCCATTGAGGAAGAGGTCTTTTTTTCAAAAAAATTAAATAGGAAATTGGAAAGCGCATCTGCATTTACCAAGCCCAATTCGATAAGGGCTAACTCTTTGCATTCAAGTTTTATTTGTTTTTCGTTTTTTAGAATGTAGTTCAGCATGGCTGATGTGAAGTTCTCCTTTCTGTAACCTTCTGGAAATAAATCAAAATCTAATTGTTTCTGCAGAAAAGACTTTAATACTTGTTTTTTGAAACTGTCACGACTATTTAGCCTTTTGCAGGGCGCGACAATGCTTGGCATAGTAAATGGCTGAAGTGGCCACAAACCCAACCTAGTAATTTCTCGAGTTTGCACTCCAAAGCCGTTATAAACTGTCCGAGCCATCAAGCCTGGAGGTGCAAAAAAAACAGAATCGATTGAGGCTGCCAAGTTAGCTCGCGTACTCAAATAGTTTGGCAGCGAGCGGTCAAAATTACTATTTAGTCCCATCTGTCCTCGCTGAACGTAAAATAACTCATCTCCCCCTTGCCCGTTTATGATTGAATCGTACCCTCTGGACTTAGCCTCAGACCACAGCCTTTTAAAACCTTTGAGATAAAATTCGTCTCTGTAATGTGGTTTCTGTCTTTCTAAAAGTGGGATTAACGGGGGGAATGCATCAATATGGATTGAATAGTCTTTGAAACCTAATGCTTCGATTAGCTGACTTCGCCTCTGTATTTGATGAGTGCCGAGCTCATCACTAATTAATAGCCCTAAAGAAAAATTATCACCGCTGTATTTAGAAGAGAAATAGGCAGCTATCGCAGAGTCTATACCGCCACTTATTTCCGTAGCGCTGCGCAACCCTAGGCGTGATGTATGATTAAAATAGGAATGCAGCCTTTTGATGAGTTCAATTTCCGGAAGCTCCTGCTCTAGGTCCGCCTCATAGTCTACTTGAGCCGGGTAGTGAAAGTCTAAACCGTTGGGGCTATATATAAGTGAAGACCGCTCAGTTAGCAGTTGGACACCTTCAAAAATAGTCTCGACGCTGTAGGGGGTTAGCAATGACAATCGGTGCGCTATGATTAAAAAGTTTGGCACGCGGGGAGCTCTGGATAAAAGCTTTTCTACGTCCCATGAAATACATAGTGTATCGTCGTACTTTTCAAAATAAACTGGTAAGCTTGGTGCTCGCCCTGCGTATACGCTTATGCCTCCCGCGATATCACCTATGACGCCTTCAATAACATAAAAATTTTCAAAGCAACGCACGACATTTGCTCTAGCGTTTTCGATTTCTTGATAGGTTGTGCTGATTCCGCCCTTCAGTATAGGTATTTGAGTTGGCTTTTTAAACGTCGACTCCTCGCCCGAATATGTGGACACATCATAGACTAGCAATAGCCAGCTATCTTTTGTGTGCAAAAAATCCCAGTGCACGGCTCCGTGTGTAACAATATTAATGTAGCCACTACTCCAAGCTAGCCGGTCTTTACAAGCTGTGGGAGTATGCGAGATTCCGCTAGATGAAATTCCATTTCAAACACTTGTCTATCTCCGTTTGAACTTCGCTTTAGCCAGAGCCCACAGAGTGCGTTACAGAACACTCTGTGGGTACTCACTGTGATTTACATGTAATGAAAACTCCCAGAATCACCGGAACCGTCCGCTTTTGGGCTCGGACCGCCACCGCCTGGTCCTACAGGTCCGTCTACATTGAGCGAACGCTCTGCCTGCTTGATATGTGTACGTAAAATTTTAATTGTAGGGTTCAGGTTTTGGGATTTTGAGAGTTTGCGCATCAGCTTATTCATATTAATACCTCGAAATAACGAAGGGTTAAAAATAACAATGCTGATCATCAGCGCTGATAATCTCCAATATTTTTTCTGTGGCTGTCAAATGTCATTACAAAAATTCACGAAATATTAAAGTGAATGTAAATTTACTGACACGAACCGGAAAGAATACTTAAACAATGGATCATGCTTAAAATTATCATAAAGGGTTCGTGTTATGCAGTTTTTAACTAAACGCAAATTAATTGTCGATGTGCTTATTCGACCTCATGGCGCAGTGATGATGGGCGCTTTCTTTTTAATATTTTTTGCTGCTTTAGTAGGGATGGCGCAGCCTTTCATTATTCGAGATTTAGTAGACGTGGCCTTACCGCAAGGTGACTTCTCATACACATCGAAATTAGCATTGGGGCTAGTAGCTGTAGCTGCTTGCGTGAATGCCGTCAACGTGTTTCAAGCATCGCTTTTTAATAAAATAGGTCAGTCGATAGCTTCAAAATTAAGAGTTCAGCTATTCAATAGTTTTATGCACTACCCATTGGAGTACTTCGCTAACAGCAATGCGGGCGCATTACAGTCTAAAATAATTAATGATGTCTCTGCTTTTCAGAGTTTTTTTACTCTCTCTAGTGCATCTGTAGCATCGTACGTGGCCCTGACAATCTCAAATGTTATTGCTCTTGGAATGCTCGACATAAGGCTGCTGCTTATCTCTGTTGTTATCGTGCCTTTGGCTGCTTATGTGAACATAACAATAGGCGAAAAAAAGAAAAATCTGGCAAAGCAAAAATTTGAAAATTTGGAAGATTTAGGTGGCTGCATAAATCAATTTCTTTCGGAGTCAGGAATTTCTGTTGTTAAGACTTTCGGTCGTGATCAGTATGCAGAGGAGGCATTTGAAAGGCGATCAAATGAACTCTCTCGTGTTGAGTTAAAAGGCACATTAGCTGGGCGATGGCAATTGTCCCTGATCAACTTTCTCTTTGCCTGCTCGCCGGCTCTCACCTATTGGTTTGCAGGAGCCATAGAAGTCCAAGCCAGCGGGAAAATAAGTATTGGAACGATCGTTGCGGCAACAGGTTTGCAATATGCATTGTTTGGACCATTTATAGGTTTTTTGAAAATAATTATTGAATTTAAAAGTTCAAGCTCAATTTTGGAAAGAATAGTAAGTTCCATAAATTCAAGCTATGTAAATTCGAATGTTGGACAGCGCTCAGCTCAAACCATTGATCGCTCAAGCGTTGGCTTTATAACTTGTAAAAATGTTTCATTTTCGTATGGAGACCGCAAGTGTTTCATAATTCATGAAACTAGCATTGAAATAAAACTAGGTTCCAAGGTCGCAATCGTTGGCACAAGCGGGTCGGGCAAAAGCACGTTGGCCCATATCCTTTGCGGTCTATACTCGCCCACTGCAGGAGACGTGTTTATTGATGGTAATAATATGAGGGATCTGAATGATAGCAAAAGGTCGGAGCTGGTCGGAATCGTTTCTCAGGATTGCTATTTGTTCAGTGTTTCCATACTCGAGAATTTCAATATGGCTTGTCCTGGCGTGTCTCGTGAAAGTATAGTTGAGAGTTGTAAGGACGCTCGGGTTCACGACTTTATTAGCAGTCTACCCGAGGGCTACGAAACAGTAGTCGGAGACAGAGGGGCGTCACTCTCTGGAGGACAACGACAGAGAATCGCATTGGCACGAATGTTTTTAAAGCGTCCGAACATCATAATACTTGATGAGTCTACCTCAGCCTTAGATTCGGTTTTAGAGCAAGAAATCTTTGAGCTGCTCCGAGTAAAGATGAATGATAGCACAATCATTTTTATTACTCACAGGCTGAGTTCAATAAAAAATGCTGATGAGATTTTACTTATGAGTGATGGAAAAATTGTTTCCAAAGCTAGCCATTTAAAGTTGCTTTATGAGTCTAAGCTATATCAAGAATTATTCAAATCTCAATCAAGCATTTAATCGAATTCTTATTAGAGTGTGAATTGCCCGGCGGAAAAAGAGGATGGCCCTTTACTAGGCCGACTTCTGACTTTGCGGACATCAACTCAGCTAGAGAAACTGAGTTACTGTTATTATATATCGTCTGTCGCTAGCTGCGCATCACCTGGAGTTGGTGAGGCGCATTGGTTCAAATCCGTTCGTCCAAGTGATCAACTTGTCAGCCGTGGAATGGATGATGGGCTGCTGTTCTTGAGTCCACTGCATGGGCAGCTCCTAAAGGTATTTTTTGAAGCTTGAGGCGGTGATGTAAACGGACACACCCAACAGCAGGGCGCAGGGCAACAGAATCAAAAGCGGGCTGATGCTGATGGGGATGGCCAGGTAGACCGTCCAGAGCACGATCGTCAGCGGAATGATCGTCCCCCGGGCTTTGTGATACAGGTAACTTGACTCGCGGCCGGATCCGAATTTTCGTAGATCACGCCGCACCAGGCCATCGACCAAGCCAGTGAACGCCGCCAGTGCGAACAGTGGAATCGTCAACGCCAGAATGACCATTCGCACACAGAAGGTCAGCACTGTGTATAAAGCGGCTAAGCCATAGTCCTGAAATTTGATCATCGCCCGACCGAGTTCGTAGCGAAGGTTCAAGGTTCCCGTTTGTTGTGGTGATGTTGAGCGAGCGTACTGTGTCAGTGCATTTATGTTGTGCTGCATGCCGGTTTTCACCATCAGCCAGTCATAGACCGTTTGTGCCAGCCAGGTTGCCGTACGCCCCGGTTCTTTGATGACAACGCTGTGCAGCAGATCCTGGGACAGCCAACCCAGTTCGTGTTGGAACATCTGCTGAGCATGTTTCCAGCCGGCATCCGGCCAGAACGTGTACATGCACAGCCATTCAACGACGATGGCGCCGAGCAAGGAGCCGAACATCACTCCCAAGAAATGAAAAGTCGCAGTATCCACAAGCCTGCCGAGTCGCGGGCTTTGGCAGTGTAAGGATGCGGCTTTCGCGTCCTCAAGAACGAAGAAGGCTCTATGAATAGCATCTATCTTGAAGCAATTGAGGAATTTGAAGCCCTGACTGGCACACCCTACCGCGATGAGCTTTATACAATTCCAGCATCTGTTCCGGCTGAACTGCTCGACGTCATCAGCAAAGCTAAGATCAGTCAGGCTAACGCTCAGCAAATGAGCATTACCCATCAGATGCAGCAGTTCAAAAAGGGCAGCGTCGTCATGCTGCCAGACGATAAGAAGCACTTGGTGAGTGAGTTTGAAGCGTGCGGGGTACAAATAGAAATCTGGAGTGCTGCACGCTCAGGTCGTAAAAATAAGTAGGAAAGTCATGGATGACTGAATACCTATGAAGCAAACCAAACTGGAATCCTACAAAGGGCTTTTGGATTGCGCCCAGATCGCAGAAGGAATCAATGCGTCAAACGCCAATGCCCGCCGATTGGCGACTGATGCCCAGACCCTGTTGGACGCGGGAAGCTATGCTACCGCTGCATCCCTTCTGCTCTTGCCATCGAAGAATCTGGAAAAGCTTCCATCCTCAGAGCTATCGTCTTAACGGTAGATGACAAAGCATTGAAGTTGGAGTGGAGAAGGTAACGATCCCACACAAGCAAGAACTGTCACTGGATTTTCGCTGATCTAGTAGCAAAGGGTGCGAAGCACCTTAGTGATCTACGTCCAATCTACGATGATGCCTCCGATCATCCGAATGTATTGGATCAAGTAAAGCAGCTGGGCTTCTACACCGATTGCCTAGGTGCGGGAGCTCATTGGTCAGTCCCCGCCGATGTCATCGACGTAGAACTTGCCACTGCTCTGGTGAACTCCGCCAAACTTTTCAGTCAACGGTCGCCAGTAACCGAGCGCGAAATCCAGCTATGGGTTGAGCACTTGAAACCGGTTTGGAACAAAGACTTCCAGGGAATGAAGCAAGCCTTGGTTAACTGCTACAGTGCCATGCAGGTCGAAGGCTTCCAAGATGAAGGCCACAACAAGATGGAAGAATTCGTTTTAGGTCCAAGGTAAGGCGGAAAAATCCATGAATGATATTTACATCTGTACAAAGTGCCCGACCGTGTTCGAAGCCATCCATCACAGTGGTGGGTTTCCTGGAGGCAAGGATCGTGAGTACATCAATTGTCCTAACTGTGGACACGCGGCGGGCAGTGAAGTCACCAGCGGCCTAATCAACACCCGAGAAATCACCGGCGAGCGAAAGTCTCAGATTCTGGCTAAGCAGCGTTAGGTAGGAAAAGGCACCCCGGAACACAAAGGGGTCGTCGATCAATGCATTTTTTGAGGCGTGGCGTATGCAATGGGAGCTTCCTCCAGCCGGATTTCTCAGTTCTGAAGCAGACGAGCTTGTACCTATCGTCTTGCAAGCCAACGAAAGATTCTTTGCTTTAGCGAAAGACGTGAACCAACTGATGATGGCGATGGCGCAAGAGTCGCTAAACACCGTACACACGAGTTCGATGGCGGATGATGCGGTGCTAGTGCGTCTGCTAATGCGAGCGGCAGGTTTCTACCAAGGGGCACTCCTGATGGCCGAACGAGGCATGTATGTCGAATGCCGCGCTATGGCACGATCTGTCATTGAAGTAAGTCTCGCGGTGGCTGCGATGGGTGGAGACAAGGCCACGTTTATGCAGATGCTTCGGGACGATCACTTGAAGAGCCGTCGTAACCGTTACCTAACCCTGCATACCCACAGCACTGACCCTGGTACGCGGAAAACGCTGCAGACAGCGATAGATCAACTTGAGAAATCACTTAGCATCATGAGTCCCAAAGCGGTAGCCGCGCTGGGGGCTTTGGAGCCCGCGTACTTTACCTACCAGGTGCTCTCTGATGACGCTGGACATGTATCAGCCACATCCCTCGATCATTTCATTGAGCCTCACGAGGGCCGAAAGTATTGGAACTACAAAGTCGGTGCAGGTGGGCCTGACGAGATCGCAGCGTCACTCTATTACTGTCTTTATGGAGCCATTCCTGTTGCAGTTGGGGTTGCAGAGTTACTCAAGCTGGAGCAGTTCGCGGGCCAAATTAATGAGGTGGTGGACCGATTCGATAAAGTCCCCCACCCACTTGAAAAAACGCACAGCGCGGCTATTCGAAGCCAACGCCTTGACCGTCGAAGTAAATAGGAAATCGCTTACACACGGCAGAAAGCGTTGGACGAATTGTTGCCGCAGATTCGAACGGGCAAACGGCTTCGCACCACCTTCAATGATTATCCCGAGCGGCAAGATGGGGACGCGCAGATTTGCAACCTTCCGAAGCTGCTGGATGCTTGCAATTCATAGGAAAATCATGCTCAAAGCATTCGCCTGCTGCCTGCTGCCTGCTCCCCGCCGCCGTCCTAGCAGCTGGACCAGTTTTGGCTTCGCCGGATAAGGTGAGGCTGGATTGTGCCTCTATCTATGAGTACTTGGATCGCATGGGTCGCCTTAGCCTTAACATGCCGCTTCACGGACCTGGCGCTGACATCCTGAATACTTACCGAGACCGACTCTGTTACCTGGGAGAAGACGTGTCCCAAGCGGCTGCCGGCCAAGGCTTGACGATGACATCCGGCATTCATCCCCTGAGCAACGTTGCGCTGATCGCCGCAAACAAGCTGCGCCCTGACGACGGAGATACAGAAGCTGCGATTGTTCTGATCCAGGCAGAAGGAGATGCTATCCAAAGGCTTGTCATGGTATCGACTGCGATGGACCCTGAGCTTAAGGTCGAGGACTTCCATATCGGCGGATACGACGAGCTGCGCAATCTGGCGTATATAGAGGCGCATACTGGCGCCAACTCGTCCTCGATCTTTACTCTCGATATGGTAGCCCTTCTACAGGGCGAGACGCCAAGGGCAAAGTTTTTCGCATACGGTCGAGTGGTTTACGTCGATGGCCATTACTTCGGGACGAGCTGGAGCGGTCCTGGCGACGTGGTCGTCTCACGTACCAAGATCGTAGAAGGAGAGGGACGGGTCGAGTACTTCTTAAAACTGGGCAAAGACGGCAAGGAGATTTGCGAGGTAAGCCCGGAATCTCGCCGCGACTGCATGAGGTAAGGGCGCCACGATGGGCAACGGAAAATAGCGGCTAGCGCGCCCATATGCTTGCTGGCTGCTGTCATCCAGGGCGACAAGCCACCCCGTCTACCACCAGCTCCACCAACAACGGAAAATTGGCTGCATCGCCCATAGCTTGGTGGCAGATGCCACCCGTTGAACGTTTGGGCCCTAACAAAGGAGAGAACCATGGAATTCAAGCTTACTTATAGAACACGTCGCTGGTCAGCAAACACGTCACTCCGAGTCAAAAAGACCGACACTGGCTGGCACATTTCACATCAGGCGATTAATGGTGAAACTGATTACGAAGGCGCACCCATTCTAGAAATGAATCTCAACCAGGATAACGTAAAGTTTCCCGAAGGAGTGGGCACGTTTCTAGGCTTCGTCTGGAGGCAGTTAGACAGTGACGACATCGACGAGGAGCGAGCCCAGCAAATGATTCAGGAAATCGGCGACTGGATCACAGCGTGTGAAACATCGCAGCCGTTATGGAAGGTTTGGAACAGCTAGGAAATCGCACCAGGTACACCCAAGCCCAGCCATCCGCTGGGCTGGAAAATCCATTCCGCAACCGAAATAAAGCCTCCCGATTCAAGAGGGCTCCAGCCACGTGTACATCTTTGCGATGCGGAATAGATTTTTTGATAACTTATTGATAAATAATTGGAAATTTGTGGATTGCAAATCCGCCTACGCCGGTTCGATTCCGACCTCGGCCTCCACTCTTAGAAACCCCGTAGATTAACGTCTACGGGGTTTTTTATTGCCTTAAAATTGACTGCGCTCAGCCTTGTCATCCGGATCAATGACCACAAAGCACATAGTGTTTGCCGGTAGGTCGGGCATCGTTGGGCGTACTGCCATCGAGCGGTTTCGCGAGCGACAGCCCCGTATGCCCTTGCAGCTGGCGACCGGCCTGAGCGTGGTGCTTTCGCTGTCAGCCGTGCTGGGCCTCAATAGCGGTTTTCCGTTTTCCGCCGGGTCGTATAAGCCCCAGCTACTTGCGAACGCCGAGGCGTATCTGGATGAATTGCGCCGCGCGGGCGCGGTTATTCACGAATGCATCGGGTAAACGTCACCTGATGACAACGCGAGGCAACTTTCAAAGTAAAAAAGGAACGGCTCTATTCAACTAAATAGATCCGTTCCTTTATCAGTCATGGAAGCAAGTGACGCGATTTACACCGACGCTGCACTATAAAAAGACTGACAGCGAGAGCCGATTTGATCACGCCATTGTTGTTGGCGTGACAGTTATCCCCCAAACGGCCCGCTCTTTATCTGCTCGCCTTTTTTCGCGCAAGAGGGCGGGTTGGACATGCCGAAGGTCAAGATATTGCCGCCGTTGATAATGCAGTTGAATTGCTTGTTATCGTTGGTTTTCAGCAATACGTAGGTATTGGTGCCCTGGGTTTGACGATTGACAATAGTCAGGTCCGCAGGGGCGTAGCCCAGTGCGCCGGCGCTTTGCGATTTCACGTCATCATCGCTCAACATGTTGGTCTTGCCTGCGAGCGCATTGCAGCCGCCCAACAATGCCACAGTGATGACCAGTGCAAATAACTTGTGCAGTGACATGTTCCTTATCCTTTTGCCTATAACACGTGAATTAAGCGCTTATGCGGTTCAGCTATCGTCAATTAACAGCGCAAGTGATAAACCTGCGCTGCTGTTTCGCGATGGCTGTTAACAAGCGTCAATTATAAAATGTTACAAAAAGTTCCAGAGAGAAATCTCTTGCCTCTCAGTCTCCATTGCTTGTCTGTGTGTCTCGCCGGTGACCCCCGCACTGTCATCGCCTGCGAACCCTCGCAGTTGAACCTGTAAGAAAATGTAACCGTTCGTCGGAACCCACGCACTATCAAAGGGATACAGAGGTCGATCTACAGAACAAATAAGACAGGTAGCTATGCGATCTCTAATTTTGGATATGCCTAACGGGCGCCAGCTCGTAGAAGAACTGGACCTGGCAACGGAGCAGATGATGGCGACGCCCGTTGAGCAAATTGGCGGTGAACAATGGCAGGCGGCATTTGCCAGGCAGCAACGGGCGTTCAGGCTGTGGAGCGATTATCTGCATTGCAAGGCTGACGGCAGGGGGCTGGACTGTCCTCGTAAGGTTGCTTAGGCGTTTGACTGTCAGTTACAAGAAGGGCATGCCTTGCTCTGCAGACGGGCGGGCCTGGCACCACGCATCCTTGGAGTAGCGAGCCCATGTCAAATGCCGCCAGCATGTTTACGCGACAGTTCTTTCACGGCACTCGGGCTGACCTCGAGCCGGGAGACATGATCCGCGTTGGTTATCCGTCCAATTTCACCGAAGGGCGTGCGCTGTCCTGGGTCTATTTTGCGGGCACGTTGGACGCCGCTATCTGGGGGGCCGAACTGGCACTTGGCGATGAGCGCGAACGCATTTATGTCGTAGAGCCCACGGGCCCGATCGTGGACGATCCCAACGTCACGGATAAGAAGTTTCCCGGCAATCCGACGCTGTCCTATCGCTCCCGCGATCCACTGCGGGTCGTCGCCGAAGTGACCCAGTGGCAAGGGCATTCGCCAGAGCGGTTGCAGCAAATGAAGGACAATCTTGCCCGTTTAAGGGCCGAGGGCGGCGATGTCATCCTCGACTGATGGACCGGTACCTGCGCGTTGAATAGCGACTAAGCCTGGGCCTCGGACCTGGTGATACGCTGCGCTTTGACCTCATCTGCATACAGGCCAATTTTCCCCTGCTGGGCTCTCAGCAACGTGCATATTTTCATCAACGCCACCGCTTCGTCCGGCGTCCTGCCAGTGCCGGCCATGGCCGTCAGTTCAACCACTGACCAGCCGATAACAGCCGCCGCATCTTCAAGGTCATAAAACAGTTCTTGCTGCGCAGTCCTGAGCCCATCGAGCCCCTGCATCAATTCTTCCATCTGATACCTACCTGACGTTGCTAGAAGTCCAATCCATTCACCCCATCCCTCTTTCAGCCAGGTCTGGGGATTACCAAATACCTCATGAAATCCCGTGCGTCCTGCCCTCACTTGCCCCCGGTGACGTCAAGAAACGTGCCGGTAATGAACGACGCTTCATCGCTCGCCAGCCACAGGATAGCCCGTGCAACTTCTTCGGGTTGTCCGCCGCGGCCCATGGGGATTGAGTCCTTGACCCGATCCACCCGACCCGGCTCTCCGCCACTGGCGTGCATGTCGGTGTAGATATGGCCGGGGCGGATGCAGTTGACGCGGATGCCGTCTCGCGCAACTTCTTTGGCGAAGCCGGTGGTGAACGTCTCCAGGGCGCCTTTTGAGGCAGCGTAGTCGATATATTCGTTCGGACTGCCAAGCCGGGCCGCGCCCGAGGATACGTTGATTACAACGCCGCCGCGGCCGTTATGGCGATGGGACATGCGTGTGACCGCTTGTTGCGCACACAGCATCGGGCCGATGGCATTGACCGCGAAGATGCGCTGCATGCGTGCAAAGTCGAGGTCTTCGAGGCGCGATTGTGGTCCGAGTATGCCCGCGTTGTTGACCAGCACATCGATACGGCCGAACTCGCGGTCAATCGCGGCGAATAAAGCCGCGACCTGCTCCGGCTCTGCGCTATCGGCGCGGACCGCCAGCGCTCGCCGTCCGGCGGCTTTCACGTCATTCGCCACGACCAGGGCGGCGGCCTGGTCGGACACGTAGCTGATCGCGACATCGTAGCCGCGCGCGGCGGCCAGTCGCGCGGTGGCCGCACCGACGCCGCGGCTGCCGCCGGTAATCAGGATGACAGGGGCCTGGGGAAGGGTGCTCATAACGCTTAAACCTCACTGTGCAACAGCAATGGACGGCCTCAGCCGATAAGTACAGTGCCGAGCGCGATCACCGCGCAGGCCAGAAACTTGCGCAGCGTGAATGCCTCGCCGAGAAACCAATAACCGATCAGCGCGGCAAACAACACGCTGGTCTCGCGCAATGCAGACACCGCGCCCATGGGCGCAGTGGACATGGCGTAGATGATGATCCCGTAGGCCAGCAGCGAGACCAGTCCGCCGCCCAAAGCCGTCGCGACACCGGGCCGCCAGCTGAACAAACTGCGCGTCCCGCGTAAACCGATATACACCAGAGGCATCAACACGCCCCACAACGCGCACATCCACACGGTATACGCCAGAGGCGCGCCAGACAGCCGTGCGCCAATGCCGTCGGTCACGCTGTAAGCCGCAATAAAAACCCCAGTGCCCAATGCGTACGGCAGGCTGGGAACGGCAAGCCTGCGTTTATTGAACGCCAGGGAAATGATGCCGCCAGACACCAGCGCAATGCCCAGCAGCGCAGCGCCGGTGACTGCTTCCCCGACAAAAACCGCAGCGCTGAGGGCGATCAGAATAGGCGAGGAACCGCGGGAAATCGGATAGGTTTGCCCCAGGTCGCCAACCTTGTAGCTGCGTACCAGAAACAGGTTATAGCCCACATGCAGTACCGCCGACAGCCCGGCGTAGCACCAACTGGCCCGGGCGGGCGGCGCCAGGAACGGCGCGATGAGCACGCTGGCAGTGGCCACCGCCAGGCACATCACCGTCATCGCCCACAACCTGTCGGCGCCGCCACGCAGCAGCGCGTTCCAGCTGGCGTGCAGGAGGGCGGCGAACAGAATGAGCAAAACGATATGAAAAGGCATGCGCCATCCTAAGCAACGGCGCGCCTGCACTAAAGCGAAGTCCCCTCATCCTGGCATGAGCAAACGTTCATGTTTTAGCGGTAACTCAGTTGAGCCTGCTGTGACGCTTCCATCAGCCAGTGACGAAAACTGACGACGTGGGGCTGCGATTCGATGCCTTTTGGGCAGACAAAATAGTAGGCCACCGGGGAGTCGAACGGCACATCAAACAGCCTGACCAAACTGCCGTCGCGGATCTGCGCTTCGACATGCCCGCTGCGCGCAAGCGCGACGCCCTGGCCCAGCAGCGCAGCCTCGATGGTCATGTTGGTGTCTGCAAACCGCACACTTTCCTTGAGCGCCGCGATGCCCGTGCCGACATGCTGGAACCAGGCCTCCCACTTCGGCACCAGGTCTGCGCCGTCGCGCGTCAGCAATGGGTAACGCAATAACTGCGCAGGCGTTTGTGGCAGGCCAAAGCGGTGCAGGAGATCGGGGCTGGCCACGGGGAAAATCTGTTCCCTGAGCAAAAACTCCGAATGCAGACCCGGATAATTGCCATTGCCCAGGCGGATCGCCACGTCAGATTCACTGCTGGAAAAGGTGATGGCTTTGTCGCTGGTCTCCAGCGTGATCAGAATTTCCGGGTGCTGCTGCGACAAACTCGGCAACCTGGGAAGCAGCCATTTGAGCGCAAAGGAGTAAGTGGTACTGACCTTGAGGCGCACCCGGCCTTTGTGCTCCCGAAGGTCAGACAGGGTGGCTTGCAGGTTCATGAAAAACTCACGCACGATCGGCGCTAGCGCGGCGCCGGCGGGTGTCAATGTCAGCGACTTGCCGCGCTGAAAAAGCTCCAAACCCCAAATCGCTTCGAGGTGTTTTAACTGATGGCTGACAGCACTTTGGGTGACATGCAATTCCTGCGAAGCCGAGGTGAAGGTGGCATGCCGTGTGGCAACCTCAAAGGCGCGCAAGGTGGCGGTGGGCGGTAAGTCTCTCATCGGATGCAAGCCGGTGGCCATGAATGAAGGCTCATGGTAGTTGATTTGCCGCCAATCGCCCGCTCACCGTGTCCATCCCAGCCCCAGCGCCTTGTGCAGCGACGCAAAATCCTTCAGTAGCTCTGCGTCCGCGGAGATCCGGCTTTCTTGTGCCTGATAGCGCGTGCGCTCCGCATCCAGCCAATCCAGCGTACTCGCGGTACCTGCACGGTAACGCTGACGCGTCAGGTCGGCTGCACGCACTGCGGAAGATTCCACCGTGCGCAACAGCAGCACGTTCTGGCGCTGGTGCCCATAACGCGCCAACGCCACGTCGGCATCGCGCAAGGCACTCAACACCACGCTTTTATAGTTGGCCAGGGCCTCGTCACGTCCAGCCTCTGCCCCTTTGACGCTGGCGGCAACACGGCCGAAATCCAGCGCGTTCCAGGTGATCCGAGGCAGGATCAACCAGGTGCCGTTGTCCTTGCGTGCAAGGTGACCAGGGTCACCGGCCGAGAACGACAGGTCGCCCATCAAGCTCAGTTTGGGAAACCAGTCTGCGGTCTTCTCGCCAATCTGGGCATTGCTCGATGCCAGTTTGCGTTCGGCGATGCGGATGTCCGGGCGGGCCTTCAAGAGTGCGGCCGGGTCGGCGACCGGCACCGCCTCCGGGATAGCGGGCAGGGGCTGCGCGGTGGCCAGTTGGCTGTCCAGCTCGCCGGGTTCCAGGCCGCAGAGCAGGCCAAGCTGGTCGAGCGATTCGACGATGGCGGCTTGCAGCGGCAGGCGTTGCGCCTGGGTGTTTTGGGCCTGTGTCAGTACCTGCTCCAGTTGCAGTTGCGAGGCCACGCCGCGTTCGCGCCGTTGCTGGGTGAGGTCCAGGGCCTGGTTTTCGATGCCGACGCTGGCGTCGACCAATGCCAGGCGTGCTTGCTGGTCGCGCAGGTCGGTGTAGGCCTGCACTATTTCGGCAGCCAATTGCACTTGGGCGTCAGCCAACTGGGCTTGGGAGGCGTCGGCCTCGGCCTGGGCGGCTTCGACTGCACGGCGTGTGCCGCCAAACAGGTCGGCCTCCCAGCTGGCATCGAAACCGGCGAGGTACAGGCTCAACGGACCGCGGCCACCGCCATTGCTGCCACCCAGCGCGGAGGTGTCCGGGGAGCGCAGTTTGAGCATCGCGGCATCCCCGGTGACCTTGGGCATCGCGTTGGCTTGCGCGCCGCTGAGGCTTGCGCGGGACTGCTTGAGGCGCGCCTGGGCCGTGGCAATGTCCGGGCTGTTTTGCAGGGCTTGCTCCACCAGCTGGTTCAATTGCGCGTCGCCCAGGGTTCGCCACCACTGCGCGACACCGGGAGTGCTTGCCGATGCGCTGTCAGCGTGCGGCAGGTGCCCGGCCGCCAGGGTTTTTGGCGCGACGTCGGGGGCACCGTGGTAGTCCGGGCCGACGGTGCAAGCCGACAACAGGCCGACAGTCAGCAAGAGGGGAAGGGTGCGAGGAATCATCGTTGTACCGTGCGCTTTTTCAGGATGAAGATCAGGGGCAGGCACGCCAGCATCGCGAGTCCCAGTACATAAAACGAGTCGTTGTAGGCCATCACCGAGGCTTGTTGCGCAATGTCATTGGCCAGTTGTGCGAACGCCTGCAACTGCGCCGTCGACCCATCGCCGGTTTGCGCGAGGTAGCTGGCGGTGTGGCTGGCCATGTGGTCTTGCGCCAACTGGCTGTTGGCCTGGATGCCTTCGCGCAGCCTGTCGTCATGAAAATGGCTGCGCCGGTCCATCAGCACGCCGAGCAAGGCCAGGCCGATGGTGCCGCCCAGGTTGCGCGACATGTTGTAAAGCCCGGCGGCGTCCCCGGCGTCACGGGTCTCGACCGAACGCATCGACAGTTGGCTGAGCGGCATCATCACCAGAATCTGCCCAAAACCACGCAATAGCTGCGACCAGACAAAGTCGTGCCCGACACTCTTGGTGGTGAGTTGGGTGTCGACAAAGCAGCTGGCCCAATACAGCAACAGGCCGGCACCGACCATCCAGCGCAGGTCATAACGGCCGAGCATGCGCGGCAAAATGGGCATCAGCAAAAACGCCGGTATGCCCGACAGCAACATGATCGCGCCGGACTGCTGCGCGTTGTAGCCCGAGAGGATGCCCAGGAACTGCGGCACCAGATACGCCGTGCCATAAATCCCGGCGCCCACGGCGGTACCGATCAACAGCACGCTGCCAAAGCTTTTGTTCAGCACCAGCTGCAGTCGCACGATCGGCGTACTCGAGCGCAACTGCCCCACAGCAATCAGGAAAAAGCCGATCACCGTGGCGATGCTCAGCCACGTGATCAGCAGCGAGTCGAACCAATGCTCACGCTGGCCTTCTTCCAGTACCACCGTCAGCGAACTCAGGCCCATGGCCAGGCCGAGGATGCCCAACCAGTCGGCACTGATGAAGCGTTGCAGGTTCATGCGCTCGCTTGGCAGACCGGTGATCAGCAGGGTGATCAGGGCGATGCTGATGGGCAGATTGAGAAAGAAGCACCAGCGCCAGTTGATGTTTTCCGTGAGCCAGCCGCCGATGACCGGGCCGAGCAAGGGGCCGAGGATCACGGTCATGCCAAACATCGTGGTGCCGATGGCCAGCTGGTGCGGCGGCAGGCGCGTACGCACGATGGTTTGCGCGGTGGGAATCATCGCGCCGCCGGCGAACCCCTGGCCGATGCGCCCGGCGATCATGGCGCCGAGGCTTGAGGACAGGCCACAGAACATCGAAAACGCAGTAAACATCAACGCCGTGCCGATCAGGAACCGGCGCAGGCCGAACACCCGGGTCAGCCAGGCGGCGAGGGGGATCATGACGATTTCCGACATCAGATAGCCCGTGGCGATCCACGTGCCTTCGGTGCCGGTCGCGCCGATTTGCCCCTGAATCTGCGGCAGCGCCGAGTTGGTGATCGACACGTCCAGCGTCGCCAACAGGGCGCCGAGTGCGCCGGCAGCCACGGCGATCCAGTCGGTCAGCGAGGCGTTGCGCGGTTTTTCTGCGGCCTCGGCCATCAGCGCTTCAGCCATGATTGGCGTCCGCGGCATGGGTGCGGGTGTCGACGTCAACGGTTGCCGACAGGCCAGGCATCAACGCCGCGCGCACCTCATCGGGTATGTCCAGCGAGATGCGCACCGGTACGCGTTGCACGATTTTGGTGAAGTTGCCGGTGGCATTCGACGGCGGCAGCAGCGCGAACTGCGCGCCGGTGCCCGGAGACAGGCTGTCGATATGGCCTTGCAGATCACGCCCTGGCAGCGCGTCCACGTGCACGCTGACGGATTGGCCGGGGCGCATGTCGCCGATCTGGGTTTCCTTGTAGTTGGCGGTCAGGTAAATCGCGCTGATCGGCACCACTGTCAGCAAGCGAGTGCCGGGCTGCACATATTGACCGACACGTACGCCGCGGTCGGCCACGCGCCCGTCCAGCGGGCTGCGAATCACTGCGTCATCCACGTCCAGTTGGCTTTGCGCCTCGCTGGCCTTGGCCACGCCGAGTTGCGCCTGGGCTTGTTTGAGCTGCGCTTCAAGCGTGCCATAGCGGGTCTGACTGGAGCGCAAGGCAGCCTGTTTGGCCGCCACGGTGCTGCGGGCCTGGGCCAACTGGTTATTCAACTGCGCCAGGCGCTCTTCGGGCTCGGCACCTGAACGCGCCAGCGGGGCGTAGCGCGCGACTTCGGTCTGTGCGTGTTTTGCATCGGCCTCGGCGCCTTGCAACTGCGCGCGGGCTTCGGCGATGGCCGAGTCCTGCTGCACCAGGTCGGCCTGGGCCTTGGCGTAGTCGGCCGTGCGCGCGGCGATTGTTGCCGAGGCTTCATCGCTGACGGCCTGGTATTTGCGCGCATCCAGGCGCACCAGCACATCGCCGCGCTTTACGTCCTGGTTGTCGCTGACCAGCACTTGGGCCACGTAGCCATTGATTTTGGGCGCCACACTGATGCTGTCGGCTTGCAGGTAGGCGTCGTCGGTGGTCTGGATGAAACGTCCGGTGAGCCACCACCAGGCAGCCCAACCCACAGCACCCACAAGTGCGACGGTGGCGATGGTCAGCAGTATCCGTCGAGCCTTGCCGCGTTGACGGTTGACGGTGTCTTCAGGAATGACCTGAGGCGAGGGAGGTGCAGCGGACATCGGGTCACTCCAGATTTATAACAGATGGAATAAATTCTATTTTTCGCGAATTTTTGTCAACTGGTATATTTTGGTCCGGTATTCGAAAGGAGCTGCACATGGCACGACATAAACCTGCCGCCGAGGGTGGTTATCAGCGTGGTGAAGAAACCCGCGCGCGTATTGTCGACGCGGCGGTCGTGGTCTTTGGCGAGCGCGGCTACGACGGCGCGTCGACCCGCGACATCGCCACGGCCGCGGGCGTCAACGCGCCGGCGATTCAGTACTATTTTGACGGCAAGGAAGGCATCTATCTGGAGTGTGTCGAGCACTTGATCACACTGCTGTGGCGCAAGATGGCGCCGTGCGTGGAGGCCGCCGAATGCGCGTTGGCTGATCAGGCCTCGGACGATAAAACCCTGATCGACGTGTCGCTGGGCATCCTCGGTACGGTGGTTTCCACCATCCAGGACAGCCCGCAAACCACCGCCTGGCGTGCGTTTCTTGACCGCCACCAGGCCGGCCTGTGTCCAGAAAGCGCGACAACCGCCTTTGAGGATCGCTTCAAGGCGCGCATTGGCCGGGTTATACGCCAACTGATCGCGCGCCTGGCCGGTTTTGCGGTGGAGGACGAGCGCACCGTGATTCACTCGATGGCACTGTTCACCCAGGGCCTGGCATTCCGGGTGCAAAAACCCAAGCTGCTTGAGGCGTTGAAGTGGGCCGAGGTCAACCAGAAGGAAATGGAACTGGTGCGCGACGTGGTGCTGATGCAGGCCCGGTTTACCCTCGAAGGCCTGGTCAAGCAACGCGGCGTGATCGCTACGTGATGTGATGTTCAATCCCAGACGAGGACGCAACGATGTCGCTCTATACCATTACCATTCCCTGCTTCGCCCAGATGCTGAACTCGCTCAAAGGCCTGCTCGCCAAAGGTGACGCTCACGCTGCAGCGCTGGCTTTCGAACCGCAAGTTCTTCTCGATTCACGCCTGGCACCCGACATGCACCCCCTGGCGACTCAGGTTCGCTACGCCTGCACCCAGGCGCGCGAGGCGGTCGACCGGCTAAGCGGGCAGCCGCTGTCGACGCTGCAGGCACCGACTTCGATGGCTGAGGCGCTCGCACTGATCGACCAAACGCTGGCAGTGCTCGCCGGCGCTGATCGCAGCGTGATTGAGCGTCGGGCGGATGAATCCATCGCCATCGAACTCCCCGGTGGTATCGCCTTCCAGATGACCGGCAACGAATACGCCGTCAATTGGGCCACGCCGCAGTTCTATTTTCACCTGATGACCGCCTACAACATCCTGCGCCATAACGGCGTGCCGCTGGGCAAAGCGGACTATGTGCCGCACATGTTTGCGTATGTGCGTCAGGGCTGAACGCAGCACTAAGGGCGGCGGCGATTGGGGTTCTGCGCAGTGTCGACACGTGCTGTACGAGTGGTCTGCCGCCGCGTTTTTTTGCGGATGACCTGTGCCCAGATGCTGCGAAAATCGGCCAGCCGTTGTGAAATGTTGTGAAGCATGGGGAATGGCCCTTTGCCCATGCTAACGTCCGCATCGGGGTATCGTCAGCACGACGATTTCATTCGTTCCATTGAGGGAGCAGCGCCGATGTCTACTACCGTAACGCCCGCGTCTGGCGGGTCGAACACGCCAAAGTCCTCGCCGTCGTCTTTCGACGACAAGTTGAACATTGCCAAGTCCAGCAAGGTCGTTGCCGATTACATGCGCCAGACGGGCAAGTCGGCCATCACCAAGCAGGAGCTGTCGCAACTGGCCAGCAATGCCTCAGGCAAGGTGCCAGCGAACGTTTCCGACGCTGCCAAGTACATGGAAAAACACCCGGATGTATTCACCGCCATCGAAACCCACGACGTGGCCGGCGCCGACAACCTGTCCGGCGTGTGGAACTTCGACTGGGCAGCCAATGGCGGGCTGAAGGGCACGGCGACCGATGCCATCGCCACCATGCAGGACACGTTTGACATGGCCATCGCCAAGTCTGCGCAGATCACTGAAATTTCCACCGCTAAAAAAGCCGAACTGGACTCGACCAAGCAACGGCCGCAGAACTGAGACCGCAGGTTGTCAGCCACGCCCAAAACGGTTCCCGGCGCGTCAGTGGGGACCGTTTTCTGCCTGACCGGCGGTCAGTCTCACTCAATACCCGCAACTCAATCACGGCGCTGTGGCGACACTCATCGCTTGGCCTTGTGTGATGCGTTCAGCGCAGATTCAAGCAACGTGAGCAACTATACCGGTCAGTGAAAGCACTCCACTCGCCACTGCCGGAGAAACCTTGATGCTTGTGATCGTCGGCGTACTTGCCAGCGTGGCCGTGTGGGTCTGGTGGACCTATCCCCCGCGAGTTTCTCGACAACGCCAAAGTGTATTCCTCGATCCGCCCCCAGCTGTACGGGGCAGCCAGGGCCGCAACCGATTACTGTCGCAGGCATACCACCGCCGTCTGGATGCCGCGCCATGTTCATGTCTACCAGCCTGCTCTCAGCCTTCGTGCTGTTTGCCTTCGTGTCCTCGATCACACCCGGCCCCAACAACACGATGCTGCTGGCCTCGGGCGTGAACTTCGGGTTTCGCCGGTCGATGCCCCACGCGTTGGGAATCAGCATCGGCTTTATGCTGTTGGTGATTTCGGTGGGGCTCGGTCTGGGCGAAGTGTTCAAGGTATTTCCGTGGGCCTACACCCTGTTGCGGTATGTGGGCGCGGCTTACTTGTTGTACCTGGCGTGGAAGATTGCAACCTCTGGCGGTATGCCCGAGAGCGACAACGAACACAGCAAACCCATGACCTTCCTCGGGGCGGCGGCGTTTCAATGGGTCAATCCCAAGGCGTGGATCATGGCGTTGGGGGCGATCACCACCTACACGCCGGCCGAGGGCTATGTGACCAACGTGCTGGTGATTGCCCTGGTGTTTGCGGTGGTCAACTTGCCCAGCGTGTGTGTCTGGGTGGTTTGCGGCACTGGCCTGCGCACTGTGCTGCGTGAACCGCGTTGGTTGCGTCTGTTCAACGTGTCGATGGCCGGGCTGCTGGTGGTGTCGCTGTACCCGATGCTCTTTGCGAGTTGATAAAGTTCGAGACGGTGACGCACTCACACGGGCGAGATGGTCGCCAGCAAGCCGATGCCGATGGTCAACACCAAAAAGCCGAACAGGAAAAGTGCCATCTTGGTCATAAGGCCTCCGAAGGGAAGGGAGCGACAGGAATGTCGGGTTGGCGCCATTGTCCGCCTCGAGGCGTTTTCGATACAGACGCAGATAGTAAAGAAAAAACCGTATCAGATGGCCCCGCAACTGCCCGGCAGCTGGCCTGGAAGGCGGGCGGGTTTCTAAAGATCAGGCACGCGGCTGGCGTTCAACAGCGCCGCCGGGGCAACCGCACGCCCAGGCACCACGCCTGGGGAATGCCGAGGGACAGCGCCTGCATTTGCCCCTAAGATAGCGCCCACTGCATCAACAATAAGCGTGGGCCAACCCTCGATGGAAAGACGCCAATTCAGCGGTGGCATGCAAGGCAAGAACCTGCGCTACCTGAATGACTCCCCCCAGCAGCGGCCGCCGGTTACCCGTGTGGGCTTCCTGCTGCTCGAACACTTCTCCCTGCCCGCATTCACCCAGACCCTCGACACGCTGATCACCGCCAACCTGCTGCGTCCCGAACTGTTTGCCACCCGTACGTTTGGTTGTGGCGACGGCGAGGTGATCAGCGACCTGGGCCTGGTGATCCGTCCCGATGCGCGCCTGGACGTGTCGGCGTTGTCGCAGTTGGACTTGTTGGTGGTGTGCGGCGGCTTTCGTACCGAACTCAAGGCCGATGACGAATTCAGCCAGCTGTTACGCAGCGCCGCCGAACTGGCTGTCGCCCTTGCCGGGTTGTGGAACGGCGCCTGGTTTCTCGGCCGCGCCGGCCTGCTGCAGGGCTATCGCTGCGCCATCCACCCGGAACATCGCCCGGCGCTGGCGGAGGTCTCCAAGGCCGCCCAAGTGACCAGCGAGCCCTATGTGATCGACCGGGACCGCCTGACGGCATCCAGCCCCTCAGGCGCGTTTCACATGGCCCTGGACTGGATCAAGGGTCTGCACGGCAAGGCGCTGGTCGAGGGCATTGAAGACATTCTGGCGTTCGAGGAGTCGCGTTACCGACGCATCAAACCCACGGAAAATGTCTGCGTCAGTGCGCCGCTGCGTGAAGTGGTAAAGCTGATGGACGCCAACCTTGAAGAACCGCTGGAACTCGACCAGTTGGCCGTCTACGCCGGTCGTTCACGCCGTCAGCTGGAGCGGCTGTTCAAGGAACAACTGGGCACCACGCCGCAGCGCTATTACATGGAACTGCGGGTCACCGAGGCGCGGCGCTTGTTGCAGCACACCGAACTGTCCCAAGTGGACGTACTGGTGGCGTGCGGTTTTGTCTCGCCGAGCCATTTCAGCAAATGTTACAGCGCGTATTTCGGCTATCGCCCCTCCAAGGAGAAGCGGCTGGTCAAGTAGTCTGCGCGCGTTGAATTTCTATCTGGACGACGTTTTATCAAGGAGTACCGATGCCTATAACACTGTCAGACCGCTACCGGGGCAGCCTGCTTGGGCTGGCCTGTGGCGACGCGGTCGGCACCACGGTTGAGTTCATGCCCCGTGGCACATTTGCCGCCGTGACGGACATGGTCGGAGGCGGGCCGTTCAGCCTGAAGCCTGGCCAGTGGACGGACGACACATCGATGGCCCTGTGCCTGGCCGAAAGCCTGCTGAGCAAGGGCGGCTTTGATGCGAAGGATCAGATGGGCCGTTACCTGAACTGGTGGCAATGGGGCTATTTGAGTGCCACGGGAGACTGCTTTGATATCGGCATGACCGTGCGCGAGGCCTTGGCGGCTTTCCAGCAGCATGGCGACCCATTTGCCGGTTCTACACACCCGTATTCGGCCGGCAATGGCTCGATGATGCGCCTCGCGCCTGTGGTGTTGTTCTTTTTCCCGAACCTGCAACGTGTGCGCGCATTTGCCATCGACAGTTCACGCACAACCCACGCGGCTCCAGAGGCCATCGAGTGTTGTGTGGTGCTCGCGCAGGCGCTTTGCAAGGCCTTGAGCGGCATGCCCAAAGACGAGGTGTTGCGCGTCTCGGACGGTGCGCTGACGGCGCCCAAAGTGCTGGCTATCGCCGCCGGCGAATACCGTAACAAGGCGCGTGGCGAGATTGCCGGTTCCGGCTATTCGGTTGCCTCGCTGGAAGCCGCGTTCTGGTGCTTCTACCACACCGACAGCTTTGCCGATGCCGTGCTCGCCGCTGCAAACCTGGGTGACGATGCGGACACCACGGCCGCCATCGTGGGCCAGTTGGCGGGCGCCTACTATGGCGTCCAAGGCATTCCCGCAGGCTGGCTGGAAAAATTATGGATGCGCGAAGAGATTCAACAGATGGCGGATGCCTTATCAGACGCCTCCAGGGCAGGCCACTGAGGCCCGCACCCGGGAGCGTTGCTCAGAATCGCCCCAGTCGATAGGGCGCAAGCGTGGGCAGCCCGGACAGCGAGGGGTGTGCGGCGGCCAGTTGCGCGACGATCTCCGCCGTCACCGCTGCCTGCGTCAAGCCCAAATGCTGGTGCCCAAAGGCAAGCAACACCTTGCCGTCGCACAGCCGATCAATGATCGGCAATGAGTCGGGCAGGGAAGGGCGAAACCCCATCCAGGCGGTCGCGTCCTGCGCGTTCAGGTCCTGACGGAACAGCCCTTGGCTCAGTCGGTGCAATTGCCAGGCACGCTGCATATTCGCCGGGCGCTCGAGCCCTGCGAATTCGACGGTGCCGGCCAGGCGCAAGCCATCGCTCATGGGCGTCATGATGAACTTGCGCTCAAACGAGGTGACGGCAAACGGCAGGCGGTGCTGCTCCCTTGGCAGCATCAAGTGATAGCCGCGCTCGGTGTCCAACGGCACTGTTTTACCCGTGAGTGCCGCGGTGAGTCTGGCCGAGTGAGCACCGCAGGCGATCAGCACCTGGCGCGCGGTGACGACGCCTTGATCGGTCATCAGCGACACACCGGCGCCATCCACCCGCCCATCCAGCACGCGCTGTTGCACAAACTGCACGCCACTGGCCTGAGCGGCGCTCACCAGTGCGCAGACCACGGTGTACGGGTCAATAAAATGCCCGGTGCCGGGGAAAAACAGGCCGCCTCGGATAGCCTCGCTCAGTTGCGGCGCCACCTGGCGTATCGCCTCGCCTGGCCAGAATTCCACCGCCACGTTCTGCTGCTGCATGCGCAGGCGCAATGCATCGATCGCCTCAGCTGACGCGGCGCGCTCAAACACCAGCAAGGAACCGTCTGGACGCAACAACTGTGGCCGGTCGATGCTCTGCAACAACCGTTGCCACGCCGCCAGGCTGGCTTCATTCAGCGCGCGAATACCTGCGACCGTGCGCCGGTAGCGCGCCGGGCGCAGGTTCAGCAGCAGGCGCGCAAACCAGGGCAGTGCGCGCGGCAGGTATTTCCAGTCCAGGCGCAGCGGGCCCATGGGGTCCATCAGCATCGCCGGCAGGCGCTTGAGGATCGACACGTCGGCAATCGGAAACACCTGTTCGGTCGCCAGGTGCCCGGCATTGCCATAGGAGGCGCCCATACCGGGCTGCTGCGGGTCGATGACCACCACGCGCCGGCCTTGACGCGCCAATTGCAACGCGCAGGCCACGCCGATAATCCCGGCGCCGATGATGACGGTGTCTGCGGTGTTGGAATCGGACATGGCCTAGGCCTCTCTCTGACCGTCGAGCAAACGCCTTAACTGCAACGGGTTGCCCTGTTGCAGCGCGCAAGGCAACAAACCATCGGGGAAGTCCTGGTAGCACACCGGGCGCAAGAACCGCAGGATCGCCGCCGTGCCCACCGAGGTGCTGCGTGAGTCCGAGGTGGCAGGGAAGGGCCCGCCGTGGACCATGGCGTCACACACCTCCACACCCGTGGGCCAGCCGTTGACCAGCAGGCGCCCGGCCTTACGTTCAAGCACCGGCAGCAAGGCTTTGGCACGTGCCAAGTCCGTATCGTCCAAGTGGAGTGTGGCCGTCAGTTGGCCTTCCAAGTGTTCCGTGACCTGGCGGACTTCATCTTCGCTGGCGCACACCACCACCAGCGATGCGGCGCCGAAGACTTCTGCTTGAAGGTGCTGATTGCGCAAAAAGTCGTGGGCCGGGGCGACGAACAGGTGCGCCTGCCCCTGGTTGGGGCCGTCGGCGGCCTGACCTGTTGCTGCAATCCGGGCATGTTCGGCCAGCGTACTCACGCCGCTTTGGTAGGCGTGGAAAATGCCCGGCGTCAGCATGGTTTGGGCCGCGCAACCGCGCAGCAACTGCGTTGCGCTGGCGATGAAAGCATCCAGTGCGCTGCCTGCGACGGCAATCACCAACCCAGGGTTGGTACAAAATTGCCCGGCGCCCTGAGTCAACGACGCGACAAACCCCTGCGCCAGTGCTTCGCCACGTGCCTGCAACGCGGCAGGAAACAAATACACCGGGTTGATCGAGCTCATCTCGGCGTACACCGGGATCGGCTCCGGCCGCGCCTGCGCCGCCTGGGTCAATGCGATGCCAGCGGTGCGCGAACCGGTAAAGCCCACGGCCTTGATGCGCGGGTCGGTAACCAGCGCGATGCCGATGTCCGTGCCCGCGCCGTAAAGCAGTGAAAACACCCCGTCGGGCAAACCACAGGCCTTCACCGCCTGGGCCACCGCGCGTCCGACCAGTTCGCTGGTGCCGGGATGGGCACCGTGTGCCTTGACGACCACCGGGCAGCCGGCCGCCAGGGCCGAAGCGGTATCACCGCCCGCCACCGAGAACGCCAAGGGGAAATTGCTCGCGCCAAACACGGCCACCGGTCCCAGTGGCACCTGCCGTTGACGCAAGTCTGGGCGTGGCAACGGCTGGCGCTCGGGCTGCGCGGTGTCGACACGCACGCCCAGCCATTCACCGGCGCGCACGGAGCGCGCAAAGCTACGCAACTGCGCGCAGGTGCGGCCGCGTTCGCCCTGGATGCGCGGGCGCGGCAGGCCCGTTTCGGCCATGGCGCGTTCAATCAACTCATCGCCGAGGGCTTCGATAGTGTCGGCAATGACGTCCAGAAAGCCGGCGCGCTCGGCCAGCGAGGTTTCGCGATAGGTGTCGAACGCAGCCCACGCCAGGGCGCACGCCTGCTCGACATGCTCACGACTGCCGCCGGCGTAAGCCGGTTCCAGTGGCGCGTCGGTGGCGGGATTGATGGCCCGAATCGCTTCGCGATGGCCGGAAATTGCTTGCTGACCGATCAGCATCTTGCCCGTCAGAGTCATGGGGTCGTCCTGGAAAAATGAGGGTTGGCCGCTGTGAGAAGCACAGCGGCGCGCAAGGGCTCAGGCGAGGTTCTGTTCGGCCGACCAGTTGGCGTACCACTGGCGGAACAGCGCGTACTGGTGCTCGGCATAACGCCGCTGCGCATCACTGAGCACGTCGGTGTCGTTGAAGTGCAGGGCGTAACCCTGGTCACCGTTAAGCACCATCAAATGCTTGTAATACAGCACCAGGTCGCAGCCTTCGTCGAAGGAGGACAGCACGCCCAGCGCCGCTTCCAGTTCGCGGGCCAGGCGCCGCGCCTTGGCGTCACCTTTGGCGGCTTGCTTGCTCAGGGCCACCAGTTGCAGCACTTCGCGTGGCAGCGCATTGCCGATGCCGGTGATGGCGCCGGTGGCGTTGCAGTTGACGAAGCCATGCACCACCTGGGTGTCGACGCCGACCATCAGGGTCACGTTATCGTCCTGGGAGGTGATGTTTTCAGCCGCGTAACGCAGGTCGGCAGCGCCGCCGAATTCCTTGAAACCGATGAGGTTGGGGTGTTCGCGGCGCAGTTCGAAGAACAGGTCGGCGCGGGTGGCAAAACCGTAGTACGGGCTGTTGTAGATCACCGCCGGCAGGTTTGGCGCGGCATTGAGGATGGCCGAGAAGTGCGCCTTTTGCGCGGTGGCCGACGCACCGCGTGACAACACGCGCGGGATCACCATCAGGCCATGGGCACCGACGTTGGCCGCGTGCGCTGCGTGGGCCACGGCCTCACGGCTGTTCACCGCACCCGTGCCGACAATGGTCGGCACACCGGCAGCCACCAAGCGCGCCACACCTTCCTGGCGCTGGGCCTCGGTGAGCAACGGCCAGTCACCCATGGAGCCGCAGTACACCACGGCGCTCATGCCGATATCGATCAGCTCGCGCCCCTTGGCCACCAGGGCGTCGAAGTCCGGCGTGCGCTCACGCGTGCACGGGGTCATCAGCGCGGGGATGCAACCGGTGAAAATGTTGTCGCTCATTGTTTTAACTCCTTGCAGCGTTCAGTAAAAATCGGGGCTCAGATGCCCCAGGCGAAAGGGTCCTGCGTGTCGATCAGCAGGGTGCTGTCGGCGGTCATGTAGGCGCGGCCGGTGATAAACGGGCGTACGCGCTCGCCGTCCCATTCATAGCGGCCTTCGAATTGGCTGCCGGTGATGCTGGCTTGCACCCAGATTGCGCCGGGCGCGAGCTTGCCGTCGGCGGCCAGGCACGCGAGCTTGGCGCTGGTGCCGGTGCCGCACGGCGAGCGGTCGTAGGCTTTGCCGGGGCACATCACGAAATTGCGGCTGTCGGCGTTGGCGTCGTCTGCGAACAGTTCGACATGGTCGATCAGCGCGCCATCGGCGCCGTGGATGCCTTGGTTTTCCAAAGCCTTGAGCATCGTCCAGGTGTAGTCGGTGAGGGCGTCGACGTTACCCATCTCCAGCGTTTGCCCGTGCTGCGAGACCAGGAAAAACCAGTTGCCGCCCCAGGCAATGTCGCCGTGGACCACGCCATGGCCTGGCACGTCCACCGCCACGTGGTGACGATGGCGATAGGCGGGCACGTTGCGCAGGGTCACGGCGCCGTCTTCGTGCAGGGTGGCCGCTACAGGGCCGACCGGCGTGTCGATGCTGTGCACGCCGGGCTCGATGCGCCCCAAGTGGTGCAACGAGGCGACCAGCCCGATGGTGCCGTGGCCACACATGCCGAGGTAGCCGGTGTTGTTGAAGAAGATCACCCCGCACGTTGCACCCGGAGTGACCGGCTCGCAGTACAGCGCGCCGACCAGCACATCATTGCCGCGCGGTTCCAGCAGGCAGGCGCGGCGCCACAGGTCGTGCTCGGTGCGCAGGTTCTCCAGTTGCTCGGCGATGCTGCTGCCTGTCAGCGTGGGAAAGCCGTCCAGCACCAGGCGCGTGGGTTCGCCGCCGGTATGGGAGTCGATCACGTGCAACCGTTTCATAAAACGCTCCATTCAGTGGGTGGCCGGGGACAAAAGCGTGCTGTGCCGGGGCTCGTTGGCGACTTCGCTTTCGTCGTCTTCGTGTTCCAGGCGCACGAGGTGGGCAGGCACGCCGGTGGCCGCGCCCCAGTAATAAATGCCCAAGGCGCAGGCCGCGACGATCAGCGTGTCAAACGGGTGGCTGAGCACGCCGAGGCCACCAAAACTGCCAAGTTTGGAGAGCAGGAGGGTCACCGCGTAGAAGCCGATCAGCCACGCCGATGAGCGCACTTGCTGCTTGATGTTCAGGTGCGCAGTCGGCACCCAGCGTGCGCACAGCAGGTACACCCCAAACATCAGGATTTGCAGGCCGAGCAGCCACGACACGGTGCTCCAGCCAGACCAGTACACAATCAGCGCGGCGATAATGAACGACAGCGGGCCGAGTACCGCCATGCCCTTAACCCGGAACGGCCGTGGCATGCCCGGTGCATTGCGGCGCAGCGCGGCGACGGTCACCGGGGCGACGGCGTAGCTTAGGATCAGCGCGGCCGACACTACATTGATCAGCGCTTCCCAGGAGGGGAACGGCAGGGTCCAGAACACCGACAGGCCAAAGGTCAGCCACAGCGCCGGGCGCGGGATGCCGGATTTCTCGTCGATACGCGTGAAGATCTTGAAGAACGTGCCGGTCTGCGCCCAGCCATACACCACGCGCGGCGTGGCATTCATGTAGATATTGCCGCAGCCGCTGGGCGAGATCACCGCATCCGCCACCACCAGGTACGCCAGCCAGCCCACACCCAGCGCCAGGGCGATATCGCGATAAGGCAGTGCGAGTTCCTTGCTGATCCCCGCCCAACCATTGGCGAGCATCTCGGTCGGCACGCCGCCGAGGAACGCGGTTTGCAGCAGCACATAGATGGCCGTCGAGAGCAGCACGGAGAGGATCAACGCGATGGGAATGGTGCGTTGCGGGTTCTTCACTTCACTGGCCACCGAGATGATCGGCGTCAGGCCCAGATAGGCAAAAATCACGCCGCCGGCCGACACCGCCATCTCGATGCCCGACAGGCCGAACGGGGCAAAACCCTGGGCCTGGAAGTTCGCTGGTTTGAAGAAGGTGAACAGCACGCCAATCACCAGCAGCGGCACGATGAACTTGAACACGCTCACCAGGTTATTGGCGATGGCGAAGGTCTTCACACTGCGGTAGTTAAGGACAAAGAACAGGCACAACAGCGCCAATTGCATCAGCCAGCCCAGGGTGGTGGGGTCGCTGGAGCCGGCCTTGGTCAGTTCGGGAAACCAGGCCGCGGCGTATTGGCGCGAAGCGACCACTTCAATCGCCACCAGGCTTGAAAACGCAATCAGCGTGATAAAGCCCATCAGGTAGCCCAACAGCGGGCCGTGGGAATACACCGGGTAACGCACCACGCCACCGGCACGGGGCAGGGCGGCGCCGAGTTCGCAATAGACGATGCCCAGCAGCAGCACGGCGAAACCACCGATCAGCCAGGAAAAAATCCCCGCCGGCCCGGCGATGGCCGAGACGTGACTGGCCGCAAACAGCCAGCCCGAACCGAAGATGGCGCCCAGCCCGATAAAGGTCAGGTCCATCAGTGAAAGTTGTTTCTTGAACTTGCCTTGAGCAGACATGGCGGCGCCTTCTTGTGAGTTATTGGATAGGCAGGTAGTAGCGTTATCCTGAACGCATCAAGGGCGTGGCGATTGATGTTTTGCGCCTGTGTGGATGACGAATTCGGCACAGTTTGCCGCGCTCGACAGTCACTTCGGCATGGGGCAATCTGCTCGAAAACAGGGGAGTCCAGTTCATGCTGCCGAGCGCATTTGCGAGCCTTTTTCAGGCCAATCGTCCCCACGACATGCAGCAGCTATTGGCCGGGGTGGCGCAGCTGTTGCCGATGCTCGACGTGATCCCCAATGCCGCAATCTTCATCAAGGACATCGAGGCGCGCTACGTGCTCGCCAACCACACGCTGGTGCAGCGCTGCGGGCTCAAGCAGCTGCAACCGCTGCTGGGCAAGACCAGTGCGCAAGTGTTCCCCGCGCAACTGGGGCCGGGCTATACCGAACAGGATCGGCGCGTGCTCGAACAGGGGTTTGTGCTTGAAGACCAGCTGGAACTGCACCTCTATGGCACGCGCGAACCCGGCTGGTGCCTGACGCACAAATGGCCGCTGTACAGCGATGAAAACCAGATCATCGGCCTGGCAGGCATCTCCGTCGACCTGCAGTCAGCCAGCGAAACGCACCCGGCGTACCAGCGCCTGGCCGCTGTCGACGCGTACATCCGCACGCATTTCAACCGACGCGTCAGCCTCGGTGAATTGACGCGCATCGCCGGCATTTCCGTGGCGCAGCTGGAGCGCTACTGCAAACGCGTTTTCCACCTGACGCCACGGCAGATGATCCAGAAAGTGCGCCTGGAGCACGCGCACCGGCTGCTGCATAGCGAACTGCCGATCACCGAGGTCGCGCTGCAATGCGGCTACACCGACCACAGCGCGTTCACCCGCCAGTTCAGGGCGTTGACCGGGTTTACACCGAGGCAGTATCGGCAGGCGACGCAAGGCCGTGCGTGAGACCTGAGCCATTGAGCTTCGCCGCGAGCAGCGCCCGCGCTGTTGCCAGCGCGCACGCGGCGAGCGACTAGATGGCGGTTCCCGGTGGCCACAATGACGCCGCGTGATTTGCTCATGCGCCCGGCGAGTCGAGTGCGCGATTCAACGCCTAGGAACTGCGCTGCACGGACAGTGCAAATTGCAATGCAACGAATCGCACCCGTGGCGGCTCCTATGCTTACAGATAACTTTTTCACGCACACAGGTAACGGGCTTATGACGGCGGCGGACAACGATCATGTGAACTGGCTGGTTGAGCAATCGATGCTGCACGCGGCGCGCCAGCGCGCCAAGCTCTATTCGGGGCAAGGGCGATTGTGGCAGCAGCCGTATGCGCATACCCGGCCGCGTGATGCTTCAGCCTTGTCGTCGGTGTGGTTTACCGCGTACCCAGCCTCGATCGTGACCCGTGAAAACGGCACGGTGCTGGAGGCGCTGGGGGATGAAAGCCTGTGGCACGCGTTGTCGAAGATCGGCATCCAGGGCATTCACAACGGCCCACTGAAAAAATCCGGCGGGCTCTCTGGCACGCGGCATACGCCGACCATCGACGGCAACTTTGACCGCATCAGTTTTGAAATCGACCCGCAGCTGGGCACCGAGGCGCAGCTGCAGGCGCTGACGCGCATGGCCGCTGCGCACAATGCGGTGATCATCGACGACGTGATCCCATCCCACACCGGCAAGGGCGCGGATTTTCGTCTGGCCGAGATGGCGTACGAGGACTATCCCGGGCTCTACCACATGGTGGAAATCCGCGAAGAAGACTGGCCGATGTTGCCCGATGTCGCCGAAGGCCGGGACGCGCAGAACCTCAGCCCGGTGCAGGTGGATGCGCTGCGCGACAAGCATTACATCGTCGGCCAGTTGCAGCGGGTGATTTTCTTTGAGCCCGGCGTGAAGGAAACCGACTGGAGCGCTACCCCGGTGGTGGTCGGCGTGGATGGCAAGCCGCGCCGTTGGGTCTACCTGCATTACTTCAAGGAAGGCCAGCCATCGCTGAACTGGCTGGACCCTTCGTTCGCCGCGCAGCAAATGATCATCGGCGACGCCCTGCATGCGATTGACGTGATGGGCGCCAAGATCCTGCGCCTGGATGCCAACGGCTTTCTGGGGGTGGAGCGCAAGCTCGAGGGCGGTGCCTGGTCGGAGAGCCATCCGCTGTCGATTACCGGCAACCAGTTGCTCGGCGGCGCGATTCGCAAGGCCGGTGGGTTCAGCTTTCAGGAGCTTAACCTGACGGTGGATGACATCGCCTCGATGTCACACGGCGGCGCGGACCTGTCCTATGACTTCATCACGCGCCCTGCGTATCAGCATGCGTTGCTGATGGGCGACACCGAGTTTCTGCGCCTGATGCTGCGCGAGATGCACAGCCAGGGCATCGACCCAGGCTCCCTGATTCATGCATTGCAAAACCACGATGAACTGACCCTGGAGCTGGTTCATTTCTGGACCTTGCACGCCCACGACAATTACCTCTACCAGGGCCAGACTTTCCCCGGCAACATTTTGCGTGAGCATATCCGCGAACAGATGTACGAACGCCTGACCGGCGAACATGCGCCGTACAACCTCAAATTCGTCACCAATGGCGTGTCCTGCACCACCGCCAGCATCATCACTGCAGCGCTGGGTATTCGTGACCTGGAGGCGATTACGCCGGCCGATATCGAGCAGATCCGGCAGATCCATTTGTTGTTGGTGATGTACAACGCCATGCAGCCTGGGGTGTTTGCCTTGTCGGGTTGGGACCTGGTTGGCGCGCTGCCGTTGGCGGCCGATGAAGTCGCGCATTTGATGGCCGACGGCGATACCCGTTGGGTGCATCGCGGCGCTTACGACCTGGTGGACCTGAACCCCGACGCCGAGCTGTCGGCGGGGCAAATGCCGCGCTCCAAAGCCTTGTATGGCAGCCTTAACCAGCAGTTGCAGGACCCGCAGTCGTTTGCCTCGCAGCTGCAAAAAATCCTCGCGGTGCGCAGTGCCTATGGCATCGCCGCCAGCCGGCAGATTCTGGTGCCGGACGTCGAGCATCCCGGCTTGCTGATCATGGTCCACGAGTTGCCGGCCGGGAAGGGTACGCAGATTACCGCGCTCAACTTTAGCAACAGCGCGATCACCGAAACCCTGCACCTGCCCAATATCGCGCCGGGGCCGGTGGTGGACATCATCAATGAACGGGTTGAGGGCGACCTCACTGCCGAGGGTGAATTTACGATCACGCTGGATGCCTACGAGGGCCTGGCGCTGCGCGTCGTCAGTCATTCGCCGATGGTTTGAGTGCGGCCTGAACGCGGCGTTCGAGCGTGAGCCTTGCGCAGCGCCGCATCCTCTGCGTCTCGCTGGCGCAAACCGTCGGCAATGCCTTGGGCCAGCAGTGGTGTGCGCTTGCTCTGTACCACCTGAATGTCGAGTGTGGCAATCCGTTGCGCTTGCAGCGAGGCAGGCGGGCTATTGGCGGCGGACAGCATCAGCGTGGCCGCATCCAGTTCGCCGAGGAGCAGGCGTTGTTCGAGCTTGGAACTCCAGTGCGTGACAATGCTTCGCCCAAGGTTTCTTCCAAGTGCTGAATGCGACGAGAAACCGCGGACTGCGTCAGGCAAAGGGTTTGCGCTGCCTTGGTCAGTGACGCGCTATCGACCACGGTGACGAAGGCCTTCAAGTCTTGAAGCAGCATGCGAAATACTCATCATCTTTTGGAAAATTATGCGCTTGATGAATCTTGTGGTGGCGACTAGCTTTGTATCACTGGCCGCCGGTGTGGATGGCCGCTCACCCTGTTAAGGATATGTTCATGCCTTTAGTCCGAATTGACCTTGCCGCCGACACCTCTACTGACACCGCGACGGCCATCAGCGAGGTGGTGTACGCGGCGATGACCAGCGTTGCCAACGTGCCTGAGCACGATAAATTCCAGATCATCAACCGTCATGCCAAGGATGAACTGGTGTACCCGGCGGCCGGTTATCTGGGGATCAGCTACACGCCCAGGATTGTGTTTATCCAGGTGACCTGGAACGCCGGGCGCAGCATTGACGTGAAAAAGGCCTTTTATGCATTCATCGCCGAAGGCATTCACGCCAGGACCGGGTTGCGCAAGGAAGACGTGTGGATCAGTCTGGTGGACGTGAAGCGCGAAGACTGGTCGTTTGGTAATGGTGAAATGCAGTACGCGCCGACCGAGTGACCGGGGCACTAAAAAGGGGCGACTCAGTCTGAGTCGCCCCTTTTTTCATTCGGCGTTCAGCGCCTGCAGAAACGCTGTGTGTTGCAGCGTTTGCGAAAACATCGGCAAGGTAAACTGCTCGGCTGCGTGCTGTTGTTCTTCACTGAACGTCGCGGTGCAATCGGTCAAGGTCACCACGTCATAGCCTTTTTCGTACCCTGATCGAACCGTGCCTTCGACGCAGCAGTTGGTCAGGAAGCCTGCGACGACCAGGTTCTGGATGCCATTGTTGCGCAGGACCAAATCCAGGCCGGTGGTGGCGAACCCGTCCAGCCCGCGTTTGCCTTCGATCACGATGTCAGCGGCTTCGTGCGTCAGCGCGTCGCTGATCTCGGCGCCCCAGGTGCCGGCGCGAAAGGCGTTGCCGTCGGCGACGCCCTTGAGAATGCCGTAGGAGCGTGTGGTCAGCTCAGGGTAGCCGTCGGCAAATTGGATCGGTAAGTGGATGATCTTCACGCCCAGCTTGCGTGCCTGCTCAATCGTGGTGGCGGTGTTTGCCAGCATGTTGGTGGTGTGCATGACGCCTTTCACGGCGTCATGGAACACTCCGCCGGGGGTGGTGAAGTCGTTCTGGTATTCAATCAACACAATTGCGGTTTTATGCGGGTGCATGGTCGCTCTCCGATCAATAGGGTTTATTCGTTACTGCCTTCAACCAGGGCGACGCTGTAGGTCGTACCCTTCAAACGGTGTGCGGCAACCGCCGGATACGCGGGGCTGTTTGCCCAGGTGAGTCTCGGACAAGCCGGCGCCATACAGCGGCGCTGTGTCAAAGAAACGGATGCCTTGAGCCCAGGCGGCGGCGACGGCAGCGGCCGCCTCGTCTTCGTCAATGGCGCGGAACATGTTGCCCAGCGGCGCCGTGCCGAAGCCCAGTTGCCCGATAATGTTGTCTTTCAAACTCATCGCATCACCTCGGCCTCATCAGGCCTTTAATCGTAGGTCAAGCACGACGCTTGGGTCGTGTTCGTTGAGGAATTTCTCAAGCGAGAATGAAGAGGCATGACTGCAAATATCTATTAAATAGATTCTACATAAAATCTATTGCGGGTTTTTGGGTGTTCAAGCCTGAGTGATGTTTGCGTGGCTGCTCATCGGCCTGGCGCAAATAGGCTGATTATCGCGATGCTAACGGCCTACGCGTCACGACCCGCCCACGTCGAATTTATGGAGAAAATCGATGCAATCGCTGCCCATTCCGCCGTCCATCGTCGGGCACACGCTTGAGTTGCGCCCGTTGGACAGCGCAGATTTCGACGCCCTGTACCGCGTCGCCGCCGATCCTTTGCTCTGGGCTCAGCACCCGAGTCCAACCCGCTATCAGGCGCCGGTATTTCGTGAGTGGTTCGACGAGGCATTAACGTCGCAGAGCGTTGTGGTGGTGATCGACCGTGCCAGTCATGCGGTGATAGGCAGTTCTCGGTACTACGACTTCAGTGAAGAAAAACGTGAGGTTGCGATTGGGTACACCTTTTTAGCCCGCGAAAAATGGGGCGGCGCGGCGAATGGGGAACTCAAGCGCCTGATGCTCGACCACGCATTTCGCTGGGTCGACACCGTATGGTTCCATATCGGCGCTCAGAACATTCGCTCACAACGGGCCCTGCAGAAAATCGGCGGGAGGTTGTCGCATTCCGCGACGAAGGATGTCGCCGGGCGCACCCAAGAGACCGTTTTTTATAAAGTTGAGCGTGATGCGTTGGTGGGTAACGAGTTGTAGCGGATCAGGATGCGAGTGTGATCGTCGGTCGGCGGGACGCGGGGGATATGCGCAGGGCAAAAAGAAAAGGGTCTGTCCGACGGACTTTGCTGGAACGCTCCAGCGCTTTCTCGCATCGGAGCTTAACAGCCGTCAATGCCCAGCCCGCGCTGGGCTTTTTGCATCTGGCGAAAGTGTTTTTTAACAGGGGTCACAGGCTTACTTTAACGGAAAAGTAGCCTTGAATTCTGTCCCACTTTCAATGGTTGAGCTAACCGAAACCGTGCCGCCGTGTGCCTTCACGATTTCGCGGACAATGAAAAGCCCCAATCCAACGCTGCGACTATCTTGCGCAAGATTGACACCACGAGTCATTGGACTGAAGACCGTGGCGAGGAAGTCTGGAGGAATCGGTGTACCCCAGTTGTGCACTACCAGCTCGAAACCTTGCTCCGTAATGGAGGAGGTTACTGTCACCGGGCGATCCACCGCTCCATATGTAACAGCATTGGAAATAAGGTTACCTGCAAGCTGCGTAAGCCTATCGCTGTCAGCCATGCATAGACCCTGCCCATTGGTTGAATGCAGAAGCTCTCGTTTGGGATAAACGATTCGAAGCTGCTCGACAGCCGCAGCGATCAGCAGGTGTAGGTCGATAGTCGTTTTTGTTACCCCAATACCGCGTCCTATTCTGGCCTGCGTGAAATCCAACAAATCGTTGATAAGCCTGCGTGCCCTTTGCGCCGCTTCCTGAGTGTGCCGAACCAATTTCTGCTGCCTGGGGGACAGATCATTCCGCTCCAGCACCTCGGTGGCCATTGAGATCACCGATAGGGGATTACGCAGATCGTGACTCACTATCCCAATCATTTGCTCAGAGAATAGAGCACGGTCTTCTGCTGCTGCCTGCTCCCGTTTTACGTCTGTGATGTCATGAAGGATACCGACAAACTGAACGAGCTTGTTATTTGGGTCGAATGCCGCACGCCCAGTGGAGAGTACCGTGCGCTGAACGCCGTCAACGCCGTTCAACCTATAAATGCAGCGATACTCCTGAGCTACCGATCCGAGAGCCGCCGAAAATAACTCGGCCTCTCTTGGAAGGTCATTAGGGTCTATCAGGTCTGAGTAAACTGACGCTGAAACATCTTGGTTTGACGGGTAACCGAGCAATTGCGCGACGCTGTTATCGTAACGACGCTCAAGTGTCACCGGGTCGACGTCCCAAACGTGCATCTTGGCCGACTCTAGAGCAACTCGCAGCCTTGCATCGGCAACCGACAAATCCCGCTGAAGAGCTAGGTGAGCTTCGAGCGATTCCTCAGCTTGCCGTTTGGAAATCAGCACTTCCTGCTCGAATCGATGCCTCTCGATCACTACAAACGCGCAAACCTCATCGAAAATGCCGCCAAGGTGTTCCCGCCTTGTTGCATTGAGAATCATCGGTAATTTTTTACCCTCAGACGTCGCAAACTCAAGCTTTACCTCGGAGATGGAACGCTGCATCTCAAGCAAAGGCATCCAGTGAGTTTGATGGAAAATTCGTCCTCCGACGGTCAGCAACTCTTGTAGTTTACGTCGGCCAACCAACTGATCTTTGGAGTATCCCAACCATTCGCAGAAGGTGGCATTTGCGCGAAGGATTAAACCGGCCTTGCTGGTGATAATGAGGGCGCAGGGAGCGTGCTCGTAAAGCAAGTCGGCATCAGGGACTGGGTCGTCATTAGCCGCCATGAGCAATTCGACCCTGAACGCTTGCAATGAAGCTTTGGATCGAATTGATGCATAGATCAGGAGCACTCAGGTGCGGGCAATGCCCGACGTTTTCTATCACCTCAAGACGATTATCCGGGATCACCTTGTTGAGGTAACGACCTACTTCGACAGGTGCAATGATGTCGTCGGATGACTGAATAATCAGCGCCGGCGCCAGTAGCTTGGCCACGTCAGTGCGGTTATCAGATAGGAACGTGACCCTGGCGAACCGCTTCGCAATATCAGGGTCTGTCTGGCAGAAGCTATTGGTTAATTCGACACCAAGATGGGGCTGTCCAGGCGCGCCCATGATGGCGGGGGCCATGGAGCTCGACCAGCCAAGGTAGTTGCTTTCCAACGTCTCCAGAAGAGAGTCGATGTCCTCCCTGCTGAAACCACCAAAATATTCACCATCGTTGATATACGACGGTGAAGGCCCAACCATGACATGCGCCCCGAATAGATCAGGCCGCTTATTCGCGGCGATTACGCCCGCCATAGCGCTGACAGAATGCCCAACAAATATGACCGGGCAGTCCGCAAACTCCTCAATAATCTCCACGATGTCCTGCGCGTACCCTTTCAATGATGAGTACCTCACAACCTCATAGGCTGAGAGGTCTGACTTCCCACAGCCTACAACGTCGAAAAGAATCGTCCGAAAGTTCTCGCGGAATGCCGGCTCGACGAGTCTCCACATGTTCTGATCACACCCAAAACCATGCGCAAAAACTAGAGTGACAGGGCCTGAACCATGGACGCGTACATTGTTGCGGGTTAGGACAGACATTTAAGCCTCCTGCGCTGATCACACATGGAATTCGAAAGGGCGAGTTTAACAGTCTACGTCATTAACTGCCGTTGTCCGTCCTGCTTGGCAGCAAAAACCTGGACGATAGCAAGTTTCAACGGGCATGACGCAGCAGGCAAAATGAGAACGCATGTATGGCAGCCGGTTTAAAAACTTGGGACGTGATGCTTAAGCGTATGCCTGGAGGTGGCTTTTCGGATGGTTAGCCTGGCGCCGTGAAAATCTCTTGTTTTTGTGAGGCCCGATGTTGGCGGAATGCTCGGTGCAGACGAGCCTTGGCTGCACGCTACATCGCTGACCAACGGCCGGCTGGACAGGCGTTTGGTGGGGCTGCAAGGCAGGCTTGCAGCGCTGCCCATCTCGCTCCCTAGATCTGGGCGGTGTCCAGTATGTTGGTACGCTGCGTAGGGGCTGCCATTCGGGCCTGCCAGGCATACGTTCGCGCTATTGCACGCTGACGATTAAATCAATTAGTTCTACGAAGCCTGACAAGGACTTGCTGGCTTTTGTTCAGCAGCAAGGTTGGTGAAAAAAATGCAGCCTATTAACTTGGCGAATAAAACCAAAGTCTCCTCAAGATCCGGATCTTCAAACAATATTGAGCGTGAGTCCAGCGCGCATAAAGCACCAAAGAGTCGCCCATCAGGAAGGAAGATAGGAGCGCCTGCATAACTTTCCAGTCCGTATCGCTTGACGACATGGCGATCTGAATATCTGCGATCGCCACTGATTTTTGGAATGAAGAGGGCTTTGGGGTTTCTTCTCAGCTCGCTGCAGAGGGTGATTTCCAACTCCAGGATATTTCCAGCCTCTATCCCTAGATGGGTTGGGTCGAAAACTGAGCAAACTATCCAGTCCTTTTCCGTGAATTTGGCAATCCCGGCAAATCGCATTCCTGTAAGGCGCGTAACAAGCTGCAAAATAGCGCATGTGGCCTCCAGTTCAGCTATTTCAGAGCGTTCATCTGCGCTCAGCACAGAGTGCAAGGCAATCTCATGAGAAGCCATTTTTATCCCCTGCTGTCTGTAGCTGAGCGTGTCACTGTTGATTGGTAACTCTGTGCCATGAACGCACTGTGCTTGATCCAGCTTTTAGGTCCGGAATCGGAGAACCAAGTCATTCAAGTTGACTGCTAGACGTGATAATTCATTGCTTGCAGTCAACGTCTGGCGGGTACCCTCAGTGCTTTGAATTGCCAGGTCACGAATGCTGATGAGACTGCGATCCACGTCACGTGCAACGTGAGCTTGCTCCTCGGAAGCGGTTGCAATCTGAATATTGCGGTCGTTGATTTCCAGTACGGAATCAATAATTTGGCGTAGCGATTGGCCTGCTTGCTCTGCCGTATCTCGCGTGGTGTAGACCTCAGAGGTGCTCTTGTGCATCAACTCGACTGCGGCCGAAGAACCGGCCTGGATGGTGGATATCATCTGTTCAATTTCTTGGGTCGACGTTTGGGTGCGGTGCGCCAAAGCCCGAACCTCATCGGCCACCACTGCAAAACCACGGCCCTGTTCACCCGCCCGTGCCGCTTCAATTGCTGCATTCAACGCCAGGAGATTCGTTTGCTCGGCAATCGCCCTGATTACACTCAGAACTTTGGTGATGTCTTGAGCCTGGCCTGCGAGTTCTTTCACCTGGGTTGAGGAGACTTCGACCAGTTCCGTCAGTCCGCGCATGGCCGTTAACGTTTCAGTCACTTTTTGATTGCCCAGATCAGCCGCCAAGCTGGACTGCGTGGCCGCTTCAGATGTGGAGTTGGCATTGCGGGCGACCTCTTCGACGGCGGCGCTCATTTCGGTCACTGCCGTGGCTGCTTGCTCTATTTCGCTGTTTTGCTGCTGAAGGGTGCGATCGGCACTTTCGGTGATCGAGGTCATTTCAACCGCTGCGGTACTCAGTTGGGCAGACGCTCCCGAGATTTCCAAGATCGTGTTTCTGAGATTTTTCTGCATCCGATTGAGCGCATGCATCAAGCGTGAGGCTTCGTCTGAACCTGTAACTTCAAGGTCGTGGGTGAGGTCGCCAGACGCGATATCTTCGGCCAACTTCAGCGAGGCGCTAATGGGGCTGACAATGCTTTTAGTGAACAGGGTCGCCAGGACGATGGTTAAGATAAACGCGACTACCAGTACCGAGATCAAGACTTTAACGCTATGCGTATATACATCTGTCGCGTCTTGCCCCGACACCACCGCCTGACGCGCATTTTGCTCACGAAGCGTTGTTAGCTGCTCCTGATAGGCGCTTGCTCGCTGTGCCTGCTCTGTGTTCGCAAAAAGGACAGCTTGGTCATGGTCAGAAATATCGAGGGCAAGTACGTTCTTGAGACCGTCGATGTAGACATTCATAGCTTGGTTTGTCTTCGAAAACTGGATTTCATCCTGCTCGCCAGAAATCAGATGATCACGGTAAAACGCTGTCTTCGACTGGAGCGTCTGTATGGCGCCTTCGACCAACGACAGCGATTTATCATGCACATCCTTGGTCGTGCTCGAAAGCATGCGAATACTTTCAAGGCGCGCATGGAGCAGGGCGATTTGAATGTCGTCAATGACCTGGACGCTGGGCAGGGAGTTTTGCTCGATGTCCTGCTCTGCATTACGTAGGTGATCTATCTGCAAATACGAGAAGCCCGCCAGGCTTATGAGCAGGAGTGTAATTAGCCCAAAGCAGACGAAAGCCCTGCGCGCGATATTCAAGGATCTTAATTTCATATAGGCCTCCGAGGGCCGGGATTTATTGGCGTGGCAACCCACGTCATTTTGTTGAGCGCGAACAAAACAGACTGTTCATGCGGCACAGTGACTCTCGGCTGCAGCTTGGGTGGCAGACGTAAATCCAGGAATACAAAAGAATGCATCGGGATAATAGGCGCGCTAAATAATTGCGTGCTCATGAGTTGCAGGCGCTCATACCGTAAGCGGGTTGGAGGGGAAAGTTCGATTAATCCAAGCGGAGCGTGCCGCAACGACGTGCGCACCGTTGCAGGCTTCGCGCAGTGAACTACGCTTGCCGGGAACGCTTTGACTTCGATCATTTTGGTAACTGAAAGGGCATGATGGACAAGCGGCTCGCGGGTCTTTCAATACTGCTGACCCTCGGGTGGGTCGCCACAGTGGCGATTGTCATGTGGTATTTCTACGACAATTAATCTAAAGGCCGAATCAATTCAGGCCCCTTAGTCCTCACGTTTCCCACGGCCGTTCTACTGACATTTCGGACACGCCAATATGCCAAGCAATAATATCGAACGTAAAACTTACGCAGCACTTCCTCCTGCCGTGGGGCCCTATTCGCATTCGGTGAAACATGGCAATACCCTGTACCTGTCAGGCTTCACAGCGTTCGGAACTGATGCTCAAGGGCAGAGCCTAGAAAAACAGGCCAATGCTATTTTGGAGCAGATTAAAGCGGTTGCCGCCGAAGAGGGCACCGATATGTCTGCACTCTTGAAGGTGACGCTATTCATCACCGACTTCAGTCAACTCGGCGAACTGCGCAAGGTGCTGGTGCAGCACTATGAAGGGCATTTGCCTGCCAGCTCCCTGGTCGAGGTTTCAAAGTTGTTTTCCCCGGAACTGAATATCGAAATTGAGGCTATTTTCGGGGTGTGACAGGCTGTAGAGACGGCTTTGCATGGTCGAACAATGTGCAAACTGCCCAAAAAATGGCCATGGAAAAGACGACTCAATTTTGCAGTCAGGGCAGCCGATGTTAGTTCACCCGGGGATCAGCGAGGATCGACGCCAGCGCCAACAGCAAGACCTTCGAGCACTTGTTCGTGCCCGGCTTGCGCAAAGGGTGGGTGATCACGTCTTTGGACCGTAGCGAGCGGGGTTACTGGTTGCGTAATGGCATCCAGTTGTGCGGGCACAGCTCAGCAATTTTGCTCGCTGCGGGAGTTTAAACATTTGGCAACGACATCAATTCAATGAGGCATGGCTTTCATCTTGCTCGCGCCGCTCGCCGAGCATACTCTCGGAGCCGCATTTCTTAGGCCTTACTGCCATGTATTATTGGAACAATGATAATTTCGAAGGGCTTCTGGCGCTTGCGGAGAGCCTTGATGCACATTCTGACCTGAAGCCACTTGCGAGCTATTGTCGATATCGAGAACAAGGGCTACGTCGCGAAGCATTTTCTGCACTTGAACGGTTTCTCGTCGCATCCAGTTCGTTTGATAGCGCCGCCGCACGTCGCGCAGCAATCAAAATTCTCGAAGCCAATTCGCGATCCTCAAAAACCCATCAGTTTCTGACGCAGCCGCTCACCGCCCGGTTTCTGGTGCCTACGTTGAAGGCATGGATGGAGGAAGATGCAGTCACAACCTTACCCGTGCGATGGCTCGGGATGCTCAACCGTGACCCTGAACTGCTTACCAGAGCACTTTCTGGGTTCCCCGAAGATATGCCTGTCCGCAGGATGCTGATCGACTTCGCGCTTGGAGGGGTTGACTATGCCACCCATCATCTTGACGAGTCTTTCTTCTTAGGCAGTGTTGACGAGGCGACCTCAGCGCTGGAGCGTGCCAGAAGACTCATAGCAGAAGCCCCTGATCCCGAAGCGCTGGCTTATCTGACATCTGAAGTGCAGCATTTCGATCACCTCATCGCGGACTGGAAAGCCTATTCGGAAAATCCCATAGGCGGCTTCCCCGAATGGTGCGCGAAACTGGGACGAGACTACAAATATTCCGCCAAGGTCTACTACGAGTAGATGAAGGGGCGACAGATCAAGCGCGCATCAGGTTTCCTCAAGAGCGAGTTGGTTTTCATAGCATTTTGAGAGCGGGGAAGGGATCAAATCTGAATGTGGCATCGGCGTTCCTCCCTGAGACGAACAGCGTAGCAGGGAGCTTCTTCGGTGTGGCGCTGCAGGTTGCCGCAGACACCGCGAAGAAATTGAATACGCCCCGCCAAGCGCAGGGCGCGTCTGACACTATTTGCCGAGCTTCTCACGAACGTCAGTAACCATCGGACCAACAGCTTTAACGGCGTCTTTGAGCTGTTGCTCTGTTACGCCAAACTCCTTCGTCCAGTGCTTTAGCTCCCAAGGTTCTGATGTGTTCACTCGAGCACGATCTTGAGGCCCGCGGTTTTTCAGATCATCAGACATATTCCACTCCCTGCGGGTTGGCCTGGAGGGCCCAGGCGACTCCCGATAGAGCATGGGAAGGTATGGGTAGTTCGATTGAGGTTACAGGAGGGTAAGTGCATTCGGCAGGACGCCGGAGGAGGGGAATTGCGGAACAGTGTGGAAATTGCGGAACAAAAAAGAAAAAGGCCTGCATGAGTTTCCTCATGCAAGCCCTTGATATCCATGGTGCCCGAACCCGGAATCGAACCGGGACGCCCTTACGAGCGGGGGATTTTAAGTCCCATGCGTCTACCAGTTTCGCCATTCGGGCGGTAGCGCGGTGCAGCAGGGTTGGGAATATATAGACCCAGGCGCTGGGATGCAAGGTCGAAGGTTGTGTTTGTTGCATTCGCGCAAAGTTGAAAAAGCTTGTCAGATCAGTGATCTACACGAGGAACCTGGCGTCGAGGCGAGGGTTTTGACACGCCACGACATGCTCCTGTCACTATCTGACACAGCCCTGAATTAGAGTGCGCCTGCGTATTCCAGTCAGGTCAGCTCATGAAATTTGCATCTGTTCGCATCGTGACTCAACAGTTTGAGCAACTCATACGGTTCTATCAAAACCTGTCGACTATCGAGCCGCGGCATCGGGCTGATGGTTTTGCCGAGATTCATTTCGAGGGTGTGGTTCTGGCGATAAGCGACGAGCGTTTGATCCGCTTGCATAACAACGGGTTGGCCGTCGCTGCGAGTAACCGCTCGGCGATCCTGGAGTTTCAGGTGGAGGAGGTCGAGGCTATCCTGCTGCGGGTCAGCAGCACGCAAGTGGTAATGCCTGTGACGGTCATGCCATGGGGCAATACTTGCGCACTGCTGCAGGACCCCGATGGGAACCTGGTGAATATTTTCTCAATACCCGAACAGATCAGACAAAGCGCTGCCCACTGAACCCGCGTGGCAAGCGCTGCAACCCAGGCAGGTCGGTCAGGCGTTGTGTCCACGCACTGCGCCAGTCGCTGGCAGTGTGGGTCTGGGTTTTGCGCGCGGAGCGGCGAGCGGCATTGCGTTGTGTGCGGCGCGCTTCTTTGTAGGCTTCGGTATTGCGGCAGGTGCGGCATTTGACTCGGTTCAGCTCGGTGCTGGACGTGAGGTTGCTGCCGTGGTGGCCGCAGGCTAGATGCCCGGCGACCTTGAAGTGAGTGACCATGTAAGCGTCTCCTTCTTATGGGGGTACGCGCATCCCAGACCAGCAGGTGCACGTGAGCAGGGCGGGGCAATTAACCCCGCTGCCTCAGGGTTTGGACCCCGGGCGCGGCGTGGCGTTCGGTTTTGTTGCGCTGCAGGTTCACGTTACCCTGTGGGGCCAAAAATCATAAAAAGGAATGAATGATGACTGTCGACGTGTTGCCCCTGGAAGGCAGTTGCCGTTGTAACCGGGTACGTTTCAGCGTGAGCCTGCCGCCGGTGATTACCATGGCTTGCCATTGCAGCGGCTGCCGGAAAATGACCTCAAGCGCGTTCTCCCTCAGCGCTTTGATCCCCGCCAGTGGCTTTACCGTGACCCAGGGTTGCCCGGTCATCGGCGGCTTGCACGGTGTGGACCGTCACTATTGCTGCCCGCATTGCATGAGCTGGCTGTTTACCCGACCCCATGGCATCGACGAATTCGTCAATGTGCGCGCGACGTTGTTGGATGACGCCCACGATTACGTGCCGTTCATGGAAACCTGGACCAGCGAAAAGCTGCCCTGGGCCTTCACGCCTGCCGTCGAAAGCTTTGCGCAATTGCCTGAGCCGCAGGACTTTGCGCGCTTGACGCAGGCCTACGCCGCGTTCAGCGCACGCTGAGCTCAGTCAATCAGTGCCAGCAGGTCGGTGTCACCTACATCCACGCCCGCCTGGGTCAGCAGCGTGGTTGCCTGGCCTCGGTGGTGGGTCTGGTGATTGAAAAAATGCACCAGCAGGCCAAAGAACGGCTTGCGGTTCGCTGCGCCGCGCATGTTGTGATAACTCAGGTGCTGGTCCAGATCGGACTCGCGCAGGCTATGCGCCCACTCGATGATGAGCTGATCCAGCCACGCGCGATGGGCTGACAGCGCGCGGATATCGGCAAAAGCCAGCTGCTTGAGGTCGGTGGGTGTGGCAATCGCACTCAAGGGGGCCAGCGCCGAAAAGCCCGCTGGATGCTCGGCAAAGCGTTTGAGCCAGACGGTATCCCCTAGCGCCAGGTGATTCAGCGTGCCGAGGATTGAGCCAAAAAACGCCTGTCGATCCGCCGCCAGCTCCGCGTCCGTCAGCGTGCCGGCGGCGTCGTAGAGTTTGCGGTTCATCCACTGGTTGTAGTGCGCCATCAATGCGATGTGCTCGATACGGTTCACGGGGGTTCTCTCTCTCAACGGCGCAATGGCGTCATCATAGAGCGTGCCTGCCCGGCGGTCATGGTGTTCCAGCTGCGGCGGGCTATGGTTGTTGAACGCCAACACTGCGCCCTGGGAGGGCAAGACCATGAATACCAGCGATCTATTGGAACAATTGCTGCGCGGGCAGTCAGGCAGCGCCACCTCGAGCGGTGGCCTGGGCGGCCTGTTGGGCGGTTTGCTCAAAGGTACCAGCACCGGCGCTGCCTCGGCCGGCGGTGGGCTCGGTGGTTTGTTGGGTGGTCTCGGTGGGCTGCTGCGCGGCGCGCCCGCCGGCGGTACGACGCAAGCGCGTTCCGGCGGGATGAATTACGCGGCACTGGCGTCCCTCGGGATGGCCGCGTTTCAGGCGTATCAGGCCTGGCAACGACAGCAGGCGTCCGCACCCCAGCAAGCCATTCAGACGGTTGACCAGCTCGACGGCCCTGAGGCCGAGGCCCACAGCCACGCACTGTTGCGTGCATTGATTGCGGCCGCCAAGGCGGATGGCAAGATCGATGCGCAGGAGCAGCAGATGATTAGCGCCGAAATCGGCCGCCACACCGATGACCCACAATTGCAGCAATGGCTCGACGCCGAAGTGGCCAAGCCGCTCAATGCTGCCGATTTTGCCGAGTATGCGCGCGACCCGGCGGTGGCGTCGGAGATCTACCTGGCCAGCGTGATGCTGGTCAATGATCAACAGGAAGGCGAGCGTAGCTATCTGGATGAACTGGCAGGGCAGTTGCAGCTCGATCCTGATCTGCAACTGCACCTGGAACAGCAAGCCAAGGCTTAGAAACGTAGGGTGGCGCCGGTCGTCAACCACTGGTCGCGCTCGCCGCTCAGGCTCTGCCCGACGACGACATCCACATCCACCAACGCGCCTAGATGGAAGCGGGGCCCGGCCTGCCACGCCTGGTCGCCGCCTTCCTGGCCGTAGCGTTCACCGATCAGCGTCAAAGCATGCGCAAGCTGATATTCGAACCCCGTGCCCCAGGTCAGGCGGTGGTTTTGCTCGCCGCCGTTGTAGGCATGCGTCCAGCCGCCATTCAGGTTCAGGCGCAGCGCTTGGACAGGTTGCCAGGTCAATGGCACATTCAGGTCCGCACCGTCGAACGCGTGTTGGCGATCCAAGGCAACATGCGACGTTGCCGAAACTGCCAACTGTAGCCCCAGGTCGTCGCGTGACCACACCTGGGCCTTCACTTGCGGGCTGACCTGCGTTTGGGCATCGCCGGCCTGGCTGGCGCGCGACAATGCGGCGCTCCATTGCACCAAGGGCAGTGCGTTGAAGGTACAGGCCGGGTTCAAGGTTTCGCTGTGGCTGTTGCCTTCGTGCCGATTGGCGGTGTACCAGGCGTCCACATTGCATTCGCCTGGGGCGTTGACCGCGCCGTCATCAACCACATAGGCGCCACCGGCTGCGTGAGCTTTGGAAAGCAGCGCGATGAGCAGGACAAGGCCCAGGGTCACGCCAATAAACGTAAGGTTGCGTTGCAGTGCACGCCGCTTGGCCGGCGGCAGCAGCAACAGGGTATGGCGAGCGCCGCGATAGTGACGTGCGCGATATTTGGCAAACCCGTCTTGGCGATGAGGGGTGTGTTTTTTGTGCATGATGCACCTCGCTTGAATTCAGCTTTCTACGGTCAGCACCGAAATGCCGCTGGCTTTGGCCTGGCAGACCAGTTCCGAGGTGTCGTCACCACCCGGCAGGGCGATGACCACGTCGGGGCGGCTGTCGGTCAGCATGAAATGGTTGCGCTGGCGTTCCGCCTGCTTGCCATGGCGTTGCCAATTGGGCGGGTAGCGCACCACGTCAATGCCGATTTCCCGCGCCCATTCCTCAACGTCACTGCCCAGAAATTGGTTGCCGCCGTGAATCAATACCTGCACCGGGCGCAGGCGGTGGTAAGCGTCCAGCACTTGGCGGGACTTTTTGGTGTCGGCGTAATGACGACCTGCACAGATCAACACGCGCATAGTCAGAATCCTTGTGTTGCACGGTGGCCGCCGGGCGACGGCCACCGTTTCAGAGGCGGGTGATCAGTACCACTGCTTGAAGCGGCGGATGTAGATCGTTTTCATCAGTTGGGCCACGCAGCAGTAGGCGAACAGCGTGCCGACCAGCCATGGGAAGTACGCCAGCGGCAGCGGCTGCAGGCCGACCAGGGTGCCCAGAGGCGAGAACGGCACGTAGATCCCCAGGCCGATGACGAGGGCGGTCATCATCAACACCGGCCAGGCGGCCGTGCTCTGGAAGAACGGGATCTTGCGGGTGCGCAACATGTGCACCACCAGGGTTTGCGAGAGCAGCCCCTCGATAAACCAGCCGGACTGGAACAGGGTCTGCATTTCCACACTGTTGGCGCTGAACACGTACCACATCAGCGCAAAGGTGGTGATGTCGAAGATCGACGAGGTCGGCCCGATCCAGATCATGAAGCGGCCGATGTTTTTCGCATCCCACTTGCGTGGCTTGGCCAGGTATTCCTTGTCCATCTTGTCCCACGGCAGGGCCAGTTGGGAGATGTCGTACATCAGGTTTTGCAGCAGCAGGTGGATCGCCAGCATCGGCATGAACGGAATGAACGCGCTGGCCACCAGCACCGAGAACACGTTGCCGAAGTTGGAACTGGCGGTCATGTTCAGGTACTTCATGATGTTGCCGAAGGTTTCGCGGCCCTTGAGCACGCCTTCTTCCAGCACCATCAGGCTCTTTTCCAACAGGATGATGTCGGCTGATTCCTTGGCGATGTCGGTGCCGCTGTCCACCGAGATGCCCACGTCAGCATCGCGCAGCGCCGGCGCATCGTTGATGCCGTCGCCGAGGAAACCCACAGTGTGACCGTTGGCTTGCAGCGCTTTGAGCACCCGGGATTTCTGCAGCGGCGTCAGCTTGGCAAACACGGTGCGTTCTTCCACGCGGCGCAGCAGCGTCGCGTCGTCCATCGCTTCGATTTCTACGCCCAGCAGTGGTTGACCAGGCTCCAGGCCGACCTGGCGGCAGATCTTGCTGGTGACCACCGCGTTGTCGCCGGTCAGTACCTTCACCGCCACGCCAATTTGTTGCAGCGCCGCAATCGCCGGGCCCGCAGTTTCCTTCGGTGGATCCAGGAAGGTCAGGAAGCCCTGGATGATCAGGTTGCGCTCATCGGCGGTGGTGTACTGCTGGCGAGCCAGGGATTTGGGGATGTTGCGGGTGGCGACCACCAGTACGCGAAAGCCATCCTCGTTGTAGTCATTGGCCAGTGCCAGCAGCTCGTCACGGCGATGATCATCCAGCGGCACTGCAGCGCCATCTTCCATGACGTGGGTGGAAATGCTCAGCATCTCTTCCACCGCGCCTTTGCACACCAGCAACTGGTCACCGGCGGCGTCCTTGACCACGATCGACAGGCGGCGGCGCACGAAGTCGAACGGCAATTCATCGACCTTGCTGTAGGCAAATGGCCGCTGGAACTTGGGGTTGTGTTCCGAGAACTGCACCACGGCCTGGTCCATCAGGTTTTTCATGCCGCTTTGGTGGTAGCTGTTCAGCCAGGCCAGGGACAGCACCGCATCATCACGTTGGCCAAAGGCGTTGACGTGGTGTTCGAGGATGATCTTGTCCTGGGTCAGGGTGCCGGTCTTGTCAGTGCACAGCACGTCCATCGAGCCGAAGTTCTGGATCGCATTCAGGCGCTTGACCACCACTTTGCGCTTGGCCATGGCGGTAGCGCCCTTGGCCAGGTTGGCGCTGACGATCATCGGCAGCATTTCCGGGGTCAGGCCCACCGCCACGGCCAGAGCGAACAGGAATGCATCGCCCCAGTCGCCTTTGGAGAAGCCATTGAGCAGGAACACGATCGGCACCATCACCAGCATGAAGCGAATCAACAGCCAGCTGACGCTGTTGACCCCACGGTCGAACGCGGTCTGCACCCGCGAGCCGACAATCGCCTTGGCCAGCGAGCCAAAGTAAGTGCGCGGCCCGGTGGCGACCACCACGGCCTTGGCGCGGCCACTGACCACGTTGGTGCCCATGAAGCAGATGTTTGGCAGGTCCAGCAAGTTGCCCTGGTCGGCCGCCAGCGAAGAGGCGGATTTTTGCGTGACATCGCCGAGCGTGTCGTATTTTTCGACCGGCAAGGCTTCACCGGTCAGCACGGCCTGGCTGATAAACAGGTCGCGGGATTCGATCAGGCGCACATCGGCAGGGATCATGTCGCCGGCCGACAGTTGCACGATATCGCCGGCGACCAGGTCGCGCATCGGCACTTCGCGCAGGGTCGGCTGAGCGCCGACTTGCTCACGCCGCAGCACAGTGGCGGTGGTGCGCACCATGGCTTTGAGTGCTTCGGCGGACTTGGCCGAGCGGTGTTCCTGCCAGAAGCGCAGCAGGCTGCTGAGCAGCACCATGGTCATGATGATGATGACTTTGGTCAGGTCGACTTCTTCACCGGCCTGCAACGGCAGCCAATAGTCGGTGACAAAGCTGATGCCCGCCAGGGTCAGCAACACGTAGATGAAGGGATTGTTCAGCGCCTGCAGGAACTGGACGAGGGCGTGAGGCGGCTTGTCGTGGGCCACTTCGTTAAAGCCTTCGCGTTGCAGACGCGCCGAGGCGTCCAGTTCGGTCAAGCCATCCTGGGTGGCTCGCACGTTGGCGAGGGTGGCCTGCAGGCCGTTCTGGGCTTCGCGGGCGGCGCGCATCGACAGTTTGGTGTCGGTGTCGGTGCCATTTTTCTTGTGCAGAGGCGTGTTTTTTACGGCGCTCATTGTCTGTACTCCTGTCGCCAATTCTCGACAAAACATACCCGGTACTTACCTGAAGACAGGCGAGCGAAAGCATGCCGAGCCGCAAACTTCGCGATCGGTTTAAATAAGGTGTTCACATAACTTCTACAGCGCCCGCCACACGCGCGTTAGTTAACTAACGCGCAGCGGGCTACTACTGGACGTGTTCATAAAGAACTCCAGAACATCAATTAGAAAGTTGCTGTTTCCAGCCCGGTTAAGCGCTGCGAGTGCTCAGGTAAAGTCCGAACATCAGGCGCGCTTGAGCCAGCATGGAAACCTGGGGTCTCTGCGGGTCTTGAGGGTCGGCATGGTCCCAGTGCTGCAGCAGTTGGCCGCTGGCAGGGCACAGGTGCCAGTGCGCCAACACCGGGGCCGGACGCGCTTGGTCTTTACTGGATTGAGGGGAGGGTGCAGCAAACGTGGCCCGGGTAGGCGAAAAGCCTGCGGGCTCGCGGCACAGCTTGGCGCGCAGGGCGGCGGCCAGCGTACGTACATCGGGCAAAGCAATGAGTTGGAAGGTCATAACACACCTCGGGACCGGACGGGCGACCGGTGAGGCAGTTACGGTGGAGCATCAAGCTCTAGCGCAGCTTACCGGACCTGGAAGGCGAGTCCTGTCATATTCTGGGTTTGGCGCCCGATGCCCGCTAAAGCGGTGCTCGGACAGCGACTAGATACTGTGTCCATTGGCTTCTTTTGTGAGGTTTAAAAAAGGCCCCAGTTGCGGGCACGGGCAATCTACTCAGACGGTTACAAAATGTCAACGCATGATTAATTAAATCAGTCCGCGTTCAGAGTTTATTCAGACAAGGGGCACGGTTAGTTATGGGATATATAACTTCATACGCCCTGTGCAGCCAGAACTGCCAGATAGATCAACACTAAACCACACGCGCCGTAACTGACGCGCTGCCACAGCGGCGAGGCGTTTTTGCGTAACAGATTGACCAGCGCCGCAATCAGAAAACACGACAGCACCGACGCCAGCATGAAACCTGCAAAAAACATCAGGGTTTGCCCAGGGCTGGGCGTGGCGCCGACGATCCCGGACAAGGCGCTGCCCAACGCGCCCCAGTACACAATGTTCTTCGGGTTAGCCAGGGAAATGGCCGCGCCCACTGCCAGCGCATTCTGTCCGGAGCGGACCGGCCCGCTGTCCGCCGCGGGCAGGTGCCAGGCGTCGATCAGGCTGCGCACACCGAGCCAGGCCAGGTACACCGCGCACACAATCGTCAGCGGAACGCGCACGGCTTCATGCTCAATCAGCAGGGCGATGCCGGTGAGGCCGATCACCGCCCAGGCGGCGTCGCCCACCAGCGAACCGATCTGTACCAGCAAGGCAGCGGTGAACCCATGGAGCAAGCCACGGCGCAAGGTTTCTGCCAGCACCGCGCCGGGTGAGAGGCAAAACACAAAACCGAATACCAGCGCGTAAAAAAAGATCGTGACCATGCCGCTTTCCTTCAACAGAGGCGCGCAGTGTGCGGCTGTGTGGCGCAGGTGTCTTGAACCAGATTGCGCTTTCAGCGTTTCAACAGGCTTTGATAGCGGCCTGGGGTAATGCCATAGGCGGCGCGAAAGTGCCGGTTGAGATGGCTTTGGTCAGCAAACCCCAGCTCATGCGCGACGTCGCTGGCCGAGGCGCCGCGGCGCAAGAGTCCCTTGGCACGACACGTACGCAATTGCATCGCCCACTGCCTGGGGCTCAGCCCGGTTTCTTTCTGGAAGGTGCGCAACAGATGGAATTTGGACAAGCCCAGCTCATCGCCCAACTGGTCCAGCGGCAGCGCTTGGCTCAGTTGCTCGGCGAGCAGCTCCTGGGCGCGGCGGATCATGCCTTTGCCGCCCGTGGCAGCGCCGGGCAGGCGCACGCCGCTGGCACCCACCACTTCACCCAGCAGCAAAACCAAGGCGTCTTCGTTAATCTCGCGGAGCAATGGGGCGTTGTTCAAGGCACCTTTGACCGCCGCAGCCAGGCGCTGTGCCAGGTCGGGCTGCAAGCAGAGCGAGCGATCAAATTCCACCTGGGCCAGCCCCAGGTCAGCCGCCAACGCGTCGGCCGCGACGTACAGGCTGACAAAATGCCAGGGTGCGCCATCGGCCGCGCCGCCGCCTTGAATCTGCCCGGGGTTGTACAGCGTGATGCTGCCGGGCCCGGCCTGGAACTCGCGGCGGTCGAGCCAAACGCTTTCCTCGCCGACCAGGTTTACGCCGATCACGCATTCATCATGGCTATGGCGGGCAAAGGTCAGGCCCGTGCAGCGTGTATGGGTGACTTCGTAGTTGCCCAGCCAGGCATGTTGCATGGCGCTCATAGGGTCGGCTCGATAGAAAATCAGCCGTGAGCATACGCTGACGAGGGTGTTCAGATCGACCACTGGCTGCAACGTGCGCTTAAGGATACGCACTGTGAGCCGGTCGCTATTTGGGGGCGAGCTTACTGGGCAGGATGACTGTTCAGTAAGCTCTGCACCTTCCAAAAAGAGGTTCAGGGTTTTAAATATTTCATTGATGCAAACGAGGACGCGTGTTTTTTATAAATACGCTCGTCATCACTATCGATATCGGTAACTGCCCAGGTAGTCAGGGTTGCTGGCGACGACAATGACGCCGGGACGATCAAGGTCGCGATTACCTTTTTTGTAATGCTGGATGCTGACATCGGTTGCCCAGCTCATCCAGAGTCGGTTCACCGCACACGTATTCACAGACTCAGGCGCAAGGCGAGCGCCGCCAGGGTGATCAACAGCACCGGCAACGTCAGCACAATTCCGACCTTGAAGTAGTAGCCCCACGTGATGCTGATGCCTTTGCGCGCAAGAATATGCAGCCACAGCAGCGTGGCCAGGCTGCCGATGGGAGTGATTTTCGGGCCCAGGTCGCTGCCGATCACGTTGGCGTAGATCATCGCGTCCTTGACCACGCCCACGGCATGGCTGGATTCGATGGACAGCGCGCCGATCAACACAGTAGGCAGGTTGTTCATCGCCGACGACAGCAGCGCCGTCAGCACCCCGGTGCCCATCGCCGCGCCCCACACGCCGTAGGTGGCGAAGGTGTCGAGCCAGGTTGCCAGGTAGGTGGTCAAACCCGCGTTACGCAAGCCGTAGACCACCAGGTACATGCCCAGGGAAAACACCACGATCTGCCACGGGGCGTCCTTCAGCACTTTGCGCGTGGAAATCTTGTGGCCTTTGGCGGCGATCACCAGCAACAAAACGGCGCACACGGCGGAGATCGCACTGATCGGAATGCCCAGCGGCTCCAGGGCGAAACAGCCGACCAACAAAATCCCGAGTACCCACCACCCGGCACGAAAGGTCGCACGGTCGTGGACGGCGCTGGCCGGGTCATCAAGGTCGGCGGGGTCGTAGGCCTGCGGAATATCGCGGCGGAAAAACCACAGCAGCACCGCCAGCGTCGCAGCAACGCTGACGAAGTTGACCGGCACCATGACCGCTGCGTATTCGTTGAAGCCGATCTTGAAATAATCCGCCGAGACGATGTTCACCAGGTTCGACACCACCAACGGCAAGCTCGCCGTGTCGGCGATAAACCCGGCGCCCATCACGAAGGCCAGGGTGGCCGCCGGGGAAAAGCGCAACGCCAGCAGCATCGACATCACAATCGGTGTGAGGATCAGCGCCGCGCCGTCGTTGGCAAACAATGCCGACACCAAGGCGCCGAGCAGCACCATATAGGCAAACAGGCGCCGGCCACGCCCACGACCCCAGCGTGCTACGTGCAACGCGGTCCAGGCAAAGAACCCGGCTTCATCGAGCAACAGGCTGATGATAATCAGCGCGACAAAGGTGCCAGTGGCGTTCCAGATGATGTGCCACACCACCGGGATGTCAGACAGGCTGATGACTCCGCACGCCAGGGCCAGAATCGCGCCCATGGTTGCGCTCCAGCCGACCCCAAGGCCTTTGGGCTGCCAGATGACCAGAACGATGGTGAAGATAAAAATCGCAATTGCGACAAGCATGAATAAACGCTCCGATGGCTCAGCAGCAGGTGCCGGCCCGTTGTGGTCTGTTGCCCATTGCATCAAGACGCTGCGCGTCGTTTTGCAACCATGGCTGGTTAGCTTGCAAGGTGGTGTCCAGCACTTGGGTGACCCAGTCGGGCAGTGCCGGATTGATGCGGTAGTAGATCCATTGACCCTGGCGACGATCCAGCAAAAGCCCACCACTGCGCAGTTGCGCCAGGTGGCGGGAGATCTTGGGTTGACTGTCGCACAGAGCATGGATCAGTTCGCACACGCAAAGTTCGCCCTCGCGCAGGATCAATAACATCAACCGTACGCGCGTGGCATCGGCCAGGCATTTGAACAGCTCGGGCGGAGAGAGGGGGGCGGACATGATCGAGGTCTTGGTATGGATAGCGTTGAGAATATATGGTTTTCCATATATGTAGGTCAAATCCTGAATTCCGTTGACGTGGATCAAATGCCCGACAATCAGCCACAAGTGTCTGAAATTAAAATGAAACACGAATGTCCTAAAGTGCCTGCCCATTGCTGATGAAGGAAGAACTCGCGTGACCCGTGCCACTCGCAACCTGCGCAAAACCCTCGATTCTGTCGCGGACAATAACGAAACCGCGGCGTTTGACCTGATGCGCGCCGTCGAAAAACTCGGCGATGAAGTGCTGCGCCAGCGCCTGCTCAACACCATTCACCGGCTCAACCAGGATGCCCATGAGTTGCGCGAAGCGCGTGACTCGGTGGAGCAGGTCTCGGTCAGGCTCGCCTGAGCACGATCGTTCAAGACACGCCCCGTACACGCTGGCATGCTTGTCGACTGTCTGTCGATGAGCCGTCTCCATGCCTACAGCCTTACCTCATTTCGCCTTCGGTCGCGGCGCCCTTGCCGTTATTCCACTGTCTCTGGCCTGTGCGCCCTGGGGTTTGTTGGCCGGCTCGATGGCGATTGATGCGCAATTTACTCCGCTGCAAGCTCAGGGTTTGTCCGCCATTGTGTTCGCCGGTGCCGCGCAGCTGGTGGCGATCGGCATGGTCAAGAGCGGTGCCAGCCTGATCTCGATTGTGCTGACCACCTTGCTGCTCACATCCCAGCATTTGCTTTACGGCATGCACATGCGCCCGACGCTCTCGTCGCTCAATGTGCGCTGGCGCATGAGCCTGGGCTTTTTGCTGACGGACGAGTTTTTCGCGCTGGTCAACCACTATGACCGTCAAACCTTCAATCGCTGGTATGCGCTGGGCGTCGGCCTGACGTTCTACGTCATCTGGAACCTCTTCACCCTGGCGGGCATCGTGCTCGGCAAGAGCATTCCGGGGCTTGATCAACTGGGACTGGAATTTTCCATTGCCGCAACCTTTATCGCCTTGATTACGCCGGTGGTGCGCGATGTGCCCACAGTGGTCTGCGTGGCGGTCTCGCTGTTGTGTTCGGTATGGCTGAGTTACTTGCACTGGGAGTCGGCGGTGGTGGTCTCGGGTGTGCTGGGGATGGGCGCAGGGTTTGCCTGCAAGCGGCTGGGAGTAGGGCAGCGATGATCTACATCATGATTGTGGCCATGGGCCTGGTGGTGTTTCTCAACCGCTACTTGTTCATCGAGCCGCGTCTGCCGGTGCGCCTCAATCGCGGCGCGCGCGAGTTTCTCGGGTTTGCCGTGCCGGGAATGCTGACGGCGATTTGCGGGCCGATCATTTTTCTCGCCGAGCATAAGCTCAACGTGAGTCCGGCCAATCCTTACCTGCTGGCGGGGATCTGCGCGGTGGCGTTGATGTTCTGGACGCGCAGCGTGTTGATCACGGTGCTGCTGAGCATGGGGCTGTTTTATTTGTTTCGTTGGTGGTTTTGATGCGCGGGTAAGTTGCTGGAGGTCATCCACCAACACCCAGGCAAAAAAAAGCCCGCGGGAGGGCGGGCAGAAGTGAGACTTCTTAAAAATGAGCCTGCCAACTATAGGCAGCGCGAGCACCCTTCACAGTGAAACTAAATTCATCCGGCCGCAGGTTTAGGCGGCTTCTTGGCTTTTGCCTCCGCCGCCAGGCATTCCAGGGCGAACTGCTCGGTGTAGGTCATCTGGATCGGCGTGCTTTCACCCTTTACCGTGCGTTCGCCATCGAGGATGTAGCGGATGCGCTTGTCGGTGACGCCGATGCGCTTGGCAATCCACGTCGGCGTCTGGCCGATGCGGCTGATCAGCTTGTCGGCGTAGTCAGTGGAAGGGTTATAGCGTTCGGCGTTGGGCGTCATCGGGTTTCCAGGGGCAAGCGGGGGCACAAGTAGGCGACAGCGTGACGTAATAATCCTTGAGTGTCGCCTGCTAATGGTAGAGTCGCGTTTTTTTCCAAGGAGGCGATGGCATGCGAAAGCTGGTAATTGGCGCATTGGCACTGGCAGTACTGTCCGGTTGCGCGGGCTCGAAAATGAACAATGCGCGCACCGGCGTGCCGTACAAAACGCTGGCTTCGGACAAGACGCCGTTGGTGGTTGCCCAATGCATTCAGTTCGGCTGGCAGGACGAGGCGGTATTTGGCGTTGACGCCGGAGGCTTCAAGGAGCCGATCGAAGCAGGCGGTTTTACCGTCTACACCACCGGCGGCGATTATTTTGTCGACGTGCGCAGCGCCGGCGCAGGCTCTACCGTCAATTACTTTGCCGTCGCCGACACGATGCCCGCCAAGCGCCGACTGGCCGCGCTCGCGACCTGCCTGTAATCCTTTGCCTAAGTGATATTCGGAAAAGCCCGGCGGGACAGCCGACGGACATTGGCTTATCATTCCCCCGCTCGCTCGACGTGATGGCTCTTTACCAGTACACGGACGTCGAGGCCGCAACGTCGAGCGGGCCTCTTTTCTCTTAGCGTGGCATGTAACCCAAGTGCCAGCGCCGCGGAATCTTCAGCGACACTACGCCCAGCAACGCGGCGAACGCGCCACTGACCAGCAGCGCCTTCAGGCCGAGCTGGTGCTCCAGCACCGCGCCGATCACCGCGCCCACGAACATGCCGGCCCACGGAATCAGTTGCACCCTCCAGCCATTGCGCCGTTCTCCCAGCACCCAGCGGCCCAGCCCGCGCCCGAAGCGCGAGAGGGCGCCCGTCACATAAGTCAGGCCCACCGGCAAACCGTTTACCTCTTCCACTGCGGCATTGAGCATACCCATCGCCACAATCGTTGCCAGCAGCGCGGGCAAGGTGTCGTCGAAGGGCCACACGGCGGCGCCGCACAGCAAGGCCGCAATGCACAGCAGCAAGGGCAGCGCGTGCCGGCGGCTGAGGCGGCTGATTACCACGCCCAGGGCGTTGCCGACGACAAAGGTTGCGACCAGCAACAACAGGCGCCCGGTAAGGCCCAAGTCGCCTGCGCTGATCGCCACGGCCAGGCGCGTGGTGTTACCGCTCATGAACGAAACAAAATCGCCGCTGGCCATAAAGCCTATCGCATCGGTCATGCCGGCCAGCACGGAAAGGCTGGCCACCAGCATCAAGCCAACCCGCCCGCGCCAGCGTTGACGGTGGGCGAGTGCGGCGTTGGCGTAGGGTTTGCGCGATGAAGGCAGCATGGCCCCAGGTTCCTCGGTGAGATTATTCGGCCACTACCGTAGGACGCTTTGGTTGCGCGCGCAATGACCTCAGACACACTCCAGCCGCCAGCCCTGACGCTGCCAGGTCAAAAAATGCGTCGGCCTGACGGCCTGCACAAACGTCTCGTCATGGGAGACCACCACCATCGCCCCGGCAAAACCCTGCAACGCCTGTTCAAAGGCCAGCACGGATTCAAGGTCCAGGTGGTTAGTCGGCTCGTCCAGCAACAGCAGTTGTGCCGGTACCTCGCGCCACAAGGCAATCGCCATCGCGGCCTTCAGGCGTTCGCCGCCGCTCAACTGGCGGGTGGGTTGAGTCACCCGCAGGGCATCCAGTTGCAGCAACGCCAAACGCGTGCGCAGCTCGGCTTCGGCCAGTGGGGTGTCGAGCAGGTTGAGCTGTTCGACAATGCTACGGTTGCCATCCAGCAGCGTCAGGTGCTGGTCGAGATAGGCACTGGCCACATGCACGGCGCATTCGCCACTGACCACCGGCCATTGGCCCGCAAGCACCTTGAGCAACGTGGATTTGCCGCAACCGTTCGGCCCGCGCACGGCCATTCGCACCGGGCCCGCCAGGTTGAGCGTGACGTAGCTGCAGGTGTGGTGCGGATCAAGCCAGGGCAGTTGAGCGTTTTCCGCGCTCAAAACCTGTCGGCCATTGGGCACTACTGAACCGGGCAGGGCCAACAGCGTGGGCGAGTGATCCTCCACACGCTCATGGGCTTGGCGTACCTGCGCATCGAGCTCGTGTTTATACGCGTGATGCGCGCTGCGTACGCTGCTGACGATTTCCTTGGCGGCGCCTTTCCAGCGGGCTTTGGTAAACCCGGTGACGTTGGCGGTTTCTGCGTGTTTACGTGCGCGGGCGGCGTTGCGCTGCAGGTTGTCATGGTCCTTCTGCAGACGTTTGCGTTCGCGGCTGCGCGCCAGGCGGGCGTGTTCCAGGGCGGCCATGGCCGCGTGCTGTTCGCTGTCGCGTTGCAAGCGATAGGCATCGTAGTTGCCGCCATACACCTGCGCGCCAAGCGGCGACAGCTCGATGATGCGCGCCATCGCATTGAGCAGTTGCCGGTCATGGCTGACCACCACCAGGCCGCCGGGCCAGGCTGCCAGCGTGCGCAACAGCCAGTCACGGCCGGCGCTGTCGAGGTGGTTGGTTGGCTCATCGAGAATCAGCAACTGCGGCGTGGCCAAAAGCGCGCCGATCACTGCAACCCTGGCCAGTTGGCCGCCACTGAGTTGATCGGCTGGCGTGGCAGCGTCGAGTTGCTGCAACCCGGCTGCACCCAGCGCGGTGCGCAGGCGTTCGGCAAGGTCCCAACGATCATCGATCAGCGCGAGATCATCCGCGCGCGCCTCACCGCGGGCCAGCCGCTCAAGGGCGGCCAACACCTGGGCGGTGCCGGTGATGTCGGCGACGGTTTCGCCCGGTTGGACGGCCAGCGCCTGCGGCACATATGCCACGCTGGCCGAGCTTTTCAACGTGCCGCCAGTGGGCGCCAGCAGCCCGGCAAGCAGCTTGGCGAGCAGGCTTTTGCCCCGGCCATTACGCCCGACAATCCCGGTGGGCGCGTGATCAATCGACAGGTTGAGGTTGTTCAGCAGGGTTTCGCCATCGGCGAACTGCAAGGACATGTGTTGCAATGAAACGAGTACGGGCGGCCGTTTGACGTCAGTCATCAGCACCTCCAAAAAAATGTCGGACAGGCCAACAAGCGCGCCAAGCGGCTCGTTGCAGGTACATTTTGGAAGGCTTAGTTGTTCACGTCGGCGTGCATCCCGTGAGTCAGAAGAGGCGCAAAGGCTAACCCACCTTGGCGTTTTTCGGCAAGTCCGCGGCCAATTGCTCAAGGAACATTGCCAGCGCAACTTCTTCGGCTTTCAGGCCCTTGCGCACTCGGGGCTTGGGCAGCTTGGACAATTCGCCCAGGCTGAAATGCTCCAGCACGGCGGGGTGGATATAGCACTTGCGGCACACCGCCGGGGTATTGCCCAGTTGCTTGGCAACGTCCTTGACCATGGCGACCACATGCCGCTTGGCATCCGATTCCGGTTGCCACTCCAGTTCGCGCAATACGGCCAAGGCCAGGGCAGTGCCGGCCCAGGTGCGGTAGTCCTTGGCAGTGAAGTCGGCGCCGGTGAGGCTGTGCAGGTAGGCGTTGACGTCATGGGAGCTGACGGTATGCCGTTCACCGTCCTCATCCAGGTACTGAAACAGGTTTTGCCCCGGCAATTCCAGGCAACGCTTGACCACCGTGGCCAGGCGCCGGTCCTTGACGCTGACCTGATGCTCGACGCCACTCTTGCCACGAAACTGGAACAGTATCTCGCTGCCCTTGATGTCGACATGGCGGGTGCGCAGCGTGGTCAGGCCGTAGGATTTGTTGTCCCGCGCGTACTGGGTGTTGCCCACGCGAATCAGCGTGGCATCGAGCAGCATCACCACGGTGGCCAGGACTTTTTCGCGGGTGAAACCGGGCGCGGCGATTTGTGCTTCCAGTTGCGCGCGCAGTTTCGGCAGTGCATTGCCGAACTGTTGCAGGCGCGAATATTTGTCGGTGTCGCGCACCTCACGCCAACGCGGGTGGTAGCGGTATTGCTTGCGGCCACGGGCATCGCGGCCGGTGGCTTGCAAATGGCCGCGCGGGTCGGCGCAGATCCACACGTCGGTGTAGGCGGGTGGCACAGCCAATGAGTTCAGGCGTTTGATTTCGTCGGCATCGGTGATGCGCTCACCGTTGACGTCGAAATACTGAAACTTGCCGCGCAGCTTCTTGCGGCGGATACCCGGTTGGGTGTCGTCAACGTAATGCAGGTCGCGGGGCAGGTCGGCAAGCAACGCGGAGTCGGGCATGGTGCAAATTCCTTGGCAGTAATCAGGCCGGTATGTCTGATTGACCGCAGGTTTTTGCGCTCGTGCCAAATTCTTAAGCCAGCACCGCTACCGCCTTGATTTGCGCCCACAGCGCCTGGCCGGGATGCAGCTGCAACTGGTCGCGGGAAAACCGCGTGATGCGCGCCAGCAAGGGCGTGCCGCCGGCGTCGAGGCGCACCAGCACATGGGCGTTGTTGTCGGCACAGATCTCCCCGGTCACCGTCACCGGCAAGCGATTGAGGATACTGCTGGGTTCCTGCGCCTGCAGGCTGAGGCTGACATCCCGTGCCTGCACTTTGATGCGCAGCTGTTTGCCCAGCGCCAACGGCGCATGGGCAACGCGCATCGATAACGCACTGTCGGGCAATTGCAGGGTCAGCAGGTGATAGTGCGCGTCGTAGGCACTGACGCTGCCATTGATCACTACGCCGGCATCGTCACCCAGGGCCATGGGCAAATCGAGCCGCGCCAGGGTTTCACCGATGGGGCCGCTGGTCAGCGCCTGGCCGTCACTGAGTAACACGATGTGATCGGCCAGCCGCGCTACTTCGTCCTGGGCATGGCTGACGTACAGCACGGGGATATCGAGCTCGTCGTGCAGGCGTTCGAGGTACGGCAAAATTTCACTTTTGCGTTTGCTGTCCAGCGCCGCCAGGGGTTCATCCATCAACAGCAATTGGGGACTGGTGAGCAGCGCGCGGGCGATGCCGATGCGTTGGCGTTCACCCCCGGACAAATGCTGCGGGTGGCGGTCGAGCAAATGGGCAATGCCCAGCAGTTCGGTGGCGTGAGCCATGTCCACGCGCCGCTGCTGACGAGCAATACGCTTGAAGCCGAATTCCAGGTTGGCCCGCACCGACAGGTGGGGAAACAGGCTCGCCTCCTGAAACACATAGCCCAATGCGCGTTTGTGCGGCGGCACAAACAGCCCGTTGCGGTTGTCTTGCCAGACTTGATCGTTGACCTGCACAAAGCCGTCTTCGGCACGCTCCAGCCCGGCGATACAGCGCAGGCAGGTGGTCTTGCCCGAGCCGGAATGCCCGTACAAAGCGGTGACGCCACGGCCGGGCAATTTCAAGTCCACCTTCAGCGCAAAGCCTGGGTAATTCAGTTGCAGGCGTACCTCAATCATCGCGATCAGCTCCAGGCCATCTTGGTTTTACGGCTGGAGTAAAGCGCCAGCAATACGAGGAAGGCGAACACCACCATGGAGCCGGCCAGCCAGTGCGCCTGGGCGTATTCCATGGCTTCGACGTGGTCGTAGATCTGCACCGAGACCACGCGGGTTTTGTTGGGGATATTGCCGCCGATCATCAGCACCACGCCGAACTCACCGACGGTGTGCGCAAAGCCGAGAATCGACGCGGTGATAAACCCCGGGCGGGCCAGGGGCAGGATCACCGTGAAAAAGGTGTCCCACGGATTGGCGCGCAAGGTCGCGGCCACTTCCAGGGGGCGAGTACCGATGGCGCCGAAGGCATTTTGCAACGGCTGCACCACAAACGGCATGGAGTAGATCACCGAACCCAGTACCAGCCCGGTAAAGCTGAAGGTCAGGGTGCCCAGGCCCAGCCATTGGGTGAATTGGCCGAAATAGCCATTGGGGCCCATGGTCAACAGCAGGTAAAACCCGATGACCGTCGGCGGCAATACCAACGGCAGGGCGACGATTGCGCCGATGGGGCCGCGCCACCAGGAACGGGTGCGCGACAGCCACAGGGCAATCGGAGTGCCGATGACCAGCAGGATCACGGTGGCCAGTGACGCCAGTTTGAGGGTCAACCAGATCGCGGAAAAATCGGCACTCGACAGCGGCATTTTACTGGCCCAGCTCGTAACCGTAGGACTTGATCACCGCAGCGGCTTTCGGGCCTTTGAGGTAGTCGACCAGGGCTTTGGCTGCGGCACTGTCCTTGCCTTTGGTGAGGATCACCGCGTCTTGCTTGATCGGATCGTGCAACGAGGCGGGCACAATCCACGCCGAACCGCGGGTGACTTTGCCGTCCTTGTAGATCTGCGACAGGGCGACGAAGCCCAGCTCAGCGTTGCCGGTGGAGACGAACTGGAAGGCTTGGGTGATGTTCTGCCCGGTGACCAGCTTGTCTGCGACCTGCTCGCTCAGACCTTCCTTGGCCAGCACTTGGGTGGCGGCGAGGCCGTAAGGTGCAGTTTTGGGGTCGGCGATGGACAAATGCTGGTACTGGTTGTTCTTCAGCACCTCGCCTTTGGCATCGACGTAGCCTGGCTTGGCCGACCACAGCGCCAGGGTGCCGACCGCGTAGGTAAAGCGCGAACCTTTGACGGTAGCGCCTTCGTCATCGAGCTTTTTGGGGGTGGTGTCGTCTGCGCTGAGGAACACTTCGAACGGCGCGCCGTTCTTGATCTGCGTATAGAACTGGCCGGTGGCGCCATAGGCCGCAATCAGTTTGTGGCCGGTGTCTTTCTCGAAGTCGGCGGCGATTGCCTGGATCGGCGCGGTGAAGTTGGCGGCCACGGCCACCTGCACTTCGTCGGCCTGCGCCGAGCCCAGGGCAAAGGCGGCGATCAGGGTGGCGAGGGCTGTGGGGGCCAGGCGTGAGGCGCGGATCATCATGAAGCAGCTCCTTTGAGGGTGTACGGCTCGTTATAGATAGAAGGCTTTACCGCTATGTAGGGGAATATATAGCGGTTGGCCATCGCCGGTACAGCGCAAAGTTGCCCCTGACGTCAGTTCTGCTTGAGCTTTGCCAGCGCCTGCGCGGCCAGCTCGCGAGTCAGGTCATAAGTGGATGCATCTTTGCACAGGCGCAGTGCCTGGCCCGACCACAGGTTGCTGAAACCCGCCTCGTCCTTGGCCTTGAGCGGCATCAGGGCACCACCGGACGTGGGGAAGGCAGGCGCCGCCGGATTGATCGCGCCCAGTTCACGCATCACGCGGTTGACGATGCCTCGCGCCGGGCGGCCGGTGAACAGGTTGGTCAGCGCGGTTTCGCTGGCCTGGGCACGACGCAGCGCAGCGGCGTGGGAGGCGCTGACGTTGGCTTCGGGCGTAAACAGGTAGGCGGTGCCGATTTGTACGGCTGATGCGCCCAGAGCAAAGGCCGCGACGATGCCGCGCGCATCAGCAATACCGCCGGCCGCAATCACGGGCACGCTGACGGCGTCGACGATCTGCGGTACCAGCGCCATCAAGCCGATCTGGGTATTGAGATCGTCGCTGAGAAACAAGCCACGATGCCCGCCGGCCTCAATCCCCATCGCAATAATTGCGTCGCAGCCATGCTGTTCCAGCCAGACCGCTTCTTCCACGGTGGTGGCGGATGACAGCACTTTGGCGCCGGTGGCTTTTACCCGGTCGAGCAAGGTTTTTTCCGGCAGGCCAAAGTGAAAACTTACCACCTCGGGGCGGAACGCCTCGACCACCTGGCAGGCGGCCTCGTTAAAGGGCGCGCGGTTGGAAACGGGTGTTGGTGCATCAAAATCGGCGCCCAGTTCGCGGTAGTAGGGTTGCAACAAGTCCTTCCAGCGACGGTCGCCGGCCTCATCGGCGTCGGGCGGTTGATGGCAGAAGAAATTCACGTTGATGGGGCGCGTACTTGCCTGGCGGATCGTGCTCAAGGCTTCGCGCAGTTGCTCGATGGTCAGCGCTGCGGCGGGCATCGAGCCCAGCGCACCCGCTTGATTGGCGGCAATCACCATGGCGGTGGTCGTGGCACCGGCCATGGGGGCCTGGATGATGGGCAGTTGAATGCCCAGCAGGTCGATGATTCGCGCGTCTGGCCAGGTGCTCATGGGATGCGTCTCCAGCGTGAGTAGGACTTTGCGCTGTTTTAACAGGGCCATTGGCACCCGGCCAGTGCGTATTATTCACTGGACGAGAGCAGGGTTTCGTGCAGCGCCATCAGTCGATGGCATGCCCCAGCACCGCGTGAATACGCCCGGCAATATGGGCCGCATGGGTTTCCAGGGCGAAGTGGCCGGTGTCCAGCAGTTCAACCACCGCGTTGGCGTTGTCGCCCTTGTAGGCATGGGCGCCAGGCGGGATAAAAAACGGATCGTTCTGACCCCAGATCACCAGCGTCGGCACCTGGCTGGCTTTGAAAAATGCCTGGAACGCCGGGTACAGCGTGAGGTTATTGCGGTAGTCGAGAAACAGGTCCAGCTGGATTTCGTCGTTGCCCGGGCGTTGCATCAACAGCACGTCCAGCATGTAGGACTCCGGTGCGACCAACTCCGGCTGACTCACTCCATGCAAGTACTGGTAGCGCGTGCCTTCCAGGCTGATGACCGCGTTGCGGATCACCTCGCGATTGGCTGCGCTCGCGTCGGCCCAGTAGGCGCGAATCGGCGCCCAGGCATCGCCCAGCCCTTCCAGATACGCGTTGCCGTTTTGCGAGACCAGCGCGCTGACCCGTTCTGGATGCGCCACCGCCAGGCGCAGGCCCACGGGTGCACCGTAATCGAAAACGTACAGGGCGTAGCGGCTCAGTTTCAGCGCATCGACGAAATGCCCGATGCTGATCGCCAGGTTATCGAAGCTGTACTGGTAATCGCGCTCGACGGGCACCTCGGTGAAGCCGAACCCTGGCAAATCGGGCGCGATGACTCGAAAGCGCGTGGCGAGCAGCGGGATGAGGTTGCGGTACATATGCGACGAGCTGGGGAACCCGTGCAGCAGCAACATGACCGGAGCCGAAGGATCGCCGGCTTCACGGTAGAACATGCGCACACCATCGACATCAACGTGGTGGTAGCGAACGACGGGGGTTGCGATAGACATGATGAGGACACCTTTGTAACTGGATTGGTCGGTAATACGGGTTACTTATTTAGAGGCTGCGCCCAAATATGTAACCTGTCAAACCAGTTATTGAGGTTATCTGTTTTTGGGAGTGTAACTATCCAGATCCAAAAATAGCGGTTACGATTGCGCGGTGCTCAAGAGGACAAGCCATGGCCACCCTTACGCCCCATGCCCCACCATCACAACCCTATGTACTGGCCGACGAGCCGGTGCTGGACATGCTCAATACCCTGGCGAATGTCGACGGCCAGCCAGTGGATTTTTGGCACACCGACGCCGACGTTGCGCATTGGCTCGTGCGCCTGGAGTGGGTAGCGCAAGCGAGCATTCCCACGTTCGAAGAAGGTGCTTTGCTGGGGGCTGCACGCCAACTGCGCGAGGTGATCCGTGAACTGGTGGCCGCGCGCAAGAGCGGTGAGACGGGCAACCCTGCGGCGCTCAACAGTTTTTTACGCAAGGCGGTCAGCTATCCGCAGTTGGTCTGGCCTGCGTTCGGGCAGCCTCAACTGGAGCGCCAGCGCAAGCAACAGACTGCGGAGCAGTTTTTGTCGCCGATTGCCGAAGCGGCGGCTCAGTTATTGGTGGCCGGCGATTTCAGCTTGATTCGCCGCTGCGAGCATCCGGAATGTGTCCTGTGGTTTTATGACCGGACCAAAGCGCACAAGCGCCGTTGGTGCAGCATGGCGCTGTGTGGCAACCGGCATAAGGTTGCGCAGTTCCGTAAACGCAAGGCCTTGTAAGCGCACACTGACGCTTTAAAAGAAGAGGGCGGTGCCAGCAATTTCGGGTGGCCGGGCTCAACCTGCGCACACGTAATGCGGATGAGGCCTAGCCTGCAGCGTAAAAAAATGGACCGGTGTGGCGCTGATTTGTGCGCTGAGTCTTTACTGACTTTCTCGCTCCAGCAACTGCCGCTTGCGCTCAACCCCCCAACGGTACCCGGAGAGCTCGCCATTGCTGCGTACGACGCGATGGCAGGGGATCGCCACAGCCAGGTGATTGGCGCCACAGGCCTGGGCCACCGCACGAAAGGATGTGGGCGCGCCGATGCGCTGGGCGATCTGCGCGTAGCTGGCCGTGCTGCCCACCGGAATGTCGCGCAGTGCCCGCCACACGCGCTCCTGAAAGGCGGTCCCGCGCAAGTCCAGGGGCAAATCCAGGCCCAACGCCGGTGCTTCTACAAACCCCACGACCTGGGCGATCAATTGTTCGAAATGCCGATCCGCACCCACCAACTCGGCCTTGGGAAATTGATCCTGCAGGTCGCGCACCAGCGTGTCCGGATCGTCCCCCAGCAAAATCGCACACACGCCCCGTTGGCTCTGCGCCACCAGAATGGCCCCCAGCGAGCATTGGCCCACGGCAAAATGGATCTCGCTGTTAGTGCCACCGGCCTTGTAATCGCTGGGTTTCATGCCGAGTAACTGATCGGCGGACTCATAAAAGCGGCTGTTTGAGTTAAAGCCTGCGTCGTACACCGCGTCCGTCACGGAATGCTCGCCCTTGAGGCCAACACGCACTTTGCGCGAGCGAAGGGCGCTGGCGTAGCCCTTGGGCGTCAGGCCGGTGATGGCTTTGAAGACGCGATGGAAATGGAACGAACTCAACCCGGCCAGGCGCGCAAGTGCGTCCAGGCTGGGCGGCGTTTCGGCCTGTTCTATATGCCGGCACGTGTCGGCGACTATCTGAGCGTGGTGCGCGGCCAATTGGGTCTGGTCGCCCGCGGCGCGTTTACTCGGCCTATAACCCGCCGCTTCGGCCTGCGCGGGGCTGTCAAAAAATTCGACGTTCTCCGGCCGTGGCAAGCGCGAGGCGCTGCTGGGGCGGCAATAAACGCCGGTGGTTTTTACGCCGTAGACAAACAGCGCGTCAGCCTTGGCGTCGCGGGCGACGATGGCGGCCCAGCGAGGGTCTTGTTGGTTGTTCATGGCCTGCACTCTTGACGGGTCACGGGCAGATTAACCGCGCAGGTTGCGCTCGACACTCCGAAGCTTGCGGTCAAATCAACCGGCCGTGCGAAACGTCAGGTTGATTCGTTGCGGGCCCATCACCGGATGCACGCCTTCCTTGATCGGCATCACCCCATGAAAACGTAAACGATCGACGCCACCCCAGACCACGACATCGCCGTGAAACAACGAGATTTTCTGCGTGCGGTTACCACGCTCATGCCCGCCGAACAGGAAAATGGCGGGCAGCCCGAGGGACACGGAAACCACTGGGGCGCTATAGCAACGTTCGTTTTTATCCTGGTGCAGGGACATTTTAGCCCCGGGCACATAACGGTTGATCAGGCAGGCATCCGGGGAAAAGTCATTGAAGCCGGCTTCTGTGGCCGCCAGCTTGGCGAGCTCGCGCAAAGCGTCCGGCATCGCCGGCCAGGGTTGCCGGCTGCGCGGATCAACCGGGCTGTATCGATAGCCGGAGCTGTCGGTGGTCCAGCCCAGTGCGCCGCAACTGCTCAGGGCCGCCGACATGGTAAATCCGCCGGGTGTGACCATCTGCCGGAACGGTGATTGAGCCAATACGCGCCGCAGTTCAGGTAGCAAGCGATCAATCCAGGGCAGGGCATAGCCCCTCAGCACGTAAGACTCTTCGCCGATCTGCTCGCGCCCGGCCGGTTGTTGCAGCGCATCGTCGGCGAACAGATCCGCCGTAGGGCCGGACATCGCTTACAGCGCCTTGCTCACGGTGATGTCGGTGATTTCGTCACTGACATCGTGGATTTTCGCCAGCGCCTGCTGGGCTTCTTCGACACTGTTGGTGTGCAATTGCGCGAACTCAAAGCGACGTTCGCCGTTGAGTTTGTACTTGATGACGTATTTGGTTGTGGTAGTCACAGTGTTTTCCTGTCGAGTGTTCGGGTCAGCTCAGTTTGGTACTGGTGCGGCGAACGATGCGAATCTTGTGAGACAGCGCTGGCTTACGCGTGACGCTGATGGCGCGGCGTGTCACTACATCCAGGGTGATGTTCCAGAAACCGGTGCTGGGTGCGGTGATTTTTGCCGGAAATTTGTCGAACGCGCCGCCGTGATAAGTGTGGCGGCCACCGTTCTTGAAGCTGCGAAAATTGGCGTCGCTCATCAGGCGAATGTTGCACGTTTGTGAGCATTCGATGACAACGATGTCGCCCTCGTTGAGGTGCTCGCGCTGGTGGATGAATTTCATGGGGTGTCTCCAGAAGGGCTTTTTCTGAAAAATCAGAATGATACGTAGGTTAAGATAGAGTTTATCAGCCCCAGCGCGTTTATTATCGGATCGTCGTCGACGACTTCGACAATTTAAAACAGTTATTTCCCGAGTTTTTAGAGATAAATCCTACATTGGCGGGAGAAATCTACTCTCTACGCTGTCGTAGGATCTTTATCGGAGGTTTAAGTATGAAGTGGAGTGTGTTGGTTCTGGCCCTGGCCTTAGGTGGGTGTGCTTCGGTTGCAGATATCAAGCAGACCCCGCCAACATTGGTGGTTATTTCAGGTAAAAAACCGCCGGAATATGCCGCGTGTGTCGTGCGCAAGCTCGCCGCCACCCGCAGACCGCCGCAGATCGAACCGCACAAGGACGGTGTACAGGTGATTGTGCCGCAGAAATTCTCGGCTGATCCGTCGGCGATCTTCGAGATTGAAGAACGCTCCAGCGGCAGCAGCATCAAACTTTATGAAAGCATGTCGAACGTGCCCATTCGACCTGGTGATGTGAAGAAAGCCGCAGAGGATTGCATCTCCGGCTGAGCCCCAGGCTCATTGGCGCTTGAATCCGATAAGAAAGCCTGACACTGCAGTGCAGTGTCAGGCTTTTTTTTGCCGTGCGTTTGGGTGTTGTCGCGAGAGGTCCAGTTCCCTACCATTTATAAGCTTATGCGCTTGTGATCTAGCTTATAACTATAAAAATGGAGCCGTGATGAGCGTGTTGATCGGGCAAGGCATCCGTTAAACTGTCGGGTATTCAATGCAAAAAATGCCGCGCAACCCTAACGATTGCGTGGCATTTGTCTTTTTCTGGGAACCGTCATGAAGCGTGAACACGTCAAAGCCCACCAAGCCGAGGGTCAAATTTCGGCCACCCATGTCATTCAGAATCCTGCCGATCTTGGCGAGTGGATCGTGTTTTTCAAAAAAAGCGGCGGACGCAGTTTTTTTCTGGTGGACGAGCAGGATGAAGTCGAGTCATTCGCGCGCCTGGATGACCTCATCGAGCTTCTGCGCGGGCTGGGCATCAAGTTCGCCGAAATTCACCTGTAGCCGTCTGGCTATTTGCACACGACCACTACGCTTCGGCTCTTGAAGTTGCCTACGTCTTTGCCCAGGGTCTTGTCGTCTTCCTTGAGCGAGGGCGTGCCTTCGGTGCCGACGATACGGTAGCCGGTGCCCGCGCAGGAGGCGTCGGCTTTCTCGTAGCAGCTGGCCCACGAGTTGGCTTCGCCCGAGCAGTCGATGGTCAGGCCTTGCTCGCCATTTTTCAGGAAGGTGTCGGAGGTGGTGGTGCAGCCGCTCATCAGCGCCAGGGTTGCAGTCAGTGCCAGAATCTTGTTCATGAGTTGAGTCGTCGTCGAGGGTGTTGGAGGGAGCGCTGACACTGTCGTGGGGCGTTCGCAGCAGATTATAGCGAACTGCCACCTAGGTACAGACAAACACAAAAAAGCCCCGTCAATCGGGGCTTTTTGCGCAAGTCGCCGTGGCTTACTTGCCTTTGGGTCTTTTGCTCGATGCGTGGCCGGCTTCGTCCACAAACACTTCGGCTACCGCGATAGCCTGGCTTTCAGTCGGAAATACCCCGGCAACGCTGTCACCGTGAAAGTTGATCAAGTGCCAGCCGTCTGCTCGCTGTGTGATCAGGTAGCCGTTTACGCCTTTTGGTTCTGACATCTATTAACAATCTCGTGGTCTGGTTCAAGCGCGTCATGATAGCGCCAAATGCCGGGGGAAAGCGCAAGTTGTTGCAGGTCAGTGTGACGCGCGGCAAAGCGTGCTAAAACAGTTATACCCCTTTTAATCATTGGGGGATGGCATGTTTTGCCGAACCGCTGGGCAAGCTCATGGCAGGATCAGCGGAACTTACGCCGACATTTTTTCTCTATGATGACATCGCAACGCCAGCAGGACCCATTGTAAGGTGACTGCGGCCTCATTAGACTGCGCCGAATTCCGTACGCACAGCCCTTTGTAAGGACTCATATGATCAAGAAATGCTTGTTCCCAGCAGCCGGTTACGGCACTCGCTTCTTGCCAGCGACCAAAGCCATGCCCAAAGAGATGCTGCCGGTGGTGAACAAGCCACTGATTCAGTACGGCGTCGAAGAGGCATTGGATGCCGGTCTGAACGAAATCTCCATCGTCACCGGCCGTGGTAAGCGCGCACTCGAAGACCACTTCGACATCAGCTACGAGCTGGAAAACCAGATCAAGGGCACCGACAAGGAAAAATACCTGGTCGGTATCCGTAAATTGCTCGACGAGTGCTCGTTCTCTTACACCCGTCAAACCCAGATGAAAGGCCTCGGCCACGCGATCCTCACCGGCCGCCCGCTGATCGGTGACGAACCGTTTGCCGTGGTACTGGCGGACGACCTGTGCGTCAACCTGGAAGGCGACGGCGTACTGACCCAAATGGTCAAGCTGTACCAGAAGTACCGTTGCACCATCGTTGCGGTGATGGAAGTCAATCCGGCCGAAACCAACAAGTACGGCGTGATCGCCGGTGACGACATTGGTGATGGCCTGATCCGCGTACGCGACATGGTCGAAAAACCAGCGCCGGAAGATGCCCCGTCGAACCTTGCGATCATTGGTCGTTACATCCTCACCCCGGACATCTTCAAGCTGATCGAAGAAACCGAGCCGGGCAAGGGTGGCGAGATCCAGATCACCGACGCCCTGTTGAAGCAAGCCAAAGACGGTTGCGTGATTGCCTACAAGTTCAAAGGTCAGCGTTTCGACTGCGGTGGCGCTGAAGGCTACATCGAGGCGACCAACTTCTGCTACGAGCACTTCTACAAGACTGGCAAGGCTTACTGATTCACGCTTGCTGAGTGTTTTAAGAGAAAGCCACCCTCGGGTGGCTTTTTCGTTTTTCAGCCCCATCTAAATCGGTATGCTGATGACCTGCCGAGGAGAGTGAAATGGCCTACGATTTTGACCTGTATGTAATTGGCGCCGGTTCTGGCGGTGTTCGCGCGGCGCGTTTTGCCGCTGGCTTTGGCGCCAAGGTGGCCGTGGCGGAAAGCCGCTACCTGGGCGGCACGTGCGTTAACGTCGGTTGCGTACCGAAAAAACTGTTGGTGTACGGGGCGTATTTCGCCGAAGACTTCGAACAAGCGAGCGGTTTCGGCTGGTCGTTGGGCGAAGCTGACTTTGATTGGGCGACCCTGATCGCCAACAAGGATCGCGAAATCAACCGCCTCAATGGCATCTATCGCAACCTGCTGGTCAACAGTGGCGTGACCTTGCATGAAGGGCATGCGCGTCTGGTGGATCCGCACCAGGTAGAGATTAATGGCGAACGCTTTACCGCCAAGCACATCCTGATCGCTACAGGTGGCTGGCCACAGATTCCGGAGATTCCAGGGCGCGAACACGCCATTGGTTCGAATGAGGCATTCTTCCTCAAGGCGCTCCCCAAGCGTGTGCTGGTGGTTGGCGGTGGCTACATTGCCGTTGAGTTCGCGGGCATTTTCCATGGCCTGGGCGCGCAGACCACGCTGCTGTATCGCGGCGATCTGTTCCTGCGCGGTTTCGATGGTTCAGTGCGCACCCATCTGAAGGAAGAGCTGACCAAGCGCGGCCTCGACCTGCAGTTCAACGCCGACATCGAGCGTATCGACAAGCAAGCCGATGGCAGCCTCAAGGCCACCTTGAAAGACGGCCGCGTGCTCGAGGCCGATTGCGTGTTCTACGCCACTGGCCGCCGCCCGATGCTGGACAACCTGGGCCTGGAAAATACTGGCGTCAAGCTGGATGGGCGCGGCTTCGTTGAGGTGGATGACCTGTACCAGACCGCTGAGTCGTCGATCCTGGCGATCGGCGATGTGATTGGTCGCGTGCAGTTGACGCCAGTGGCCCTGGCTGAAGGCATGGCGGTGGCGCGTCGTCTATTCAAGCCCGAGCAATATCGCCCGGTGGATTACGCGATGATCCCGACAGCGGTGTTCAGCCTGCCAAACATCGGCACTGTCGGCCTGACTGAAGAAGAAGCGAAAAAGAACGGCCACAAGGTGCAGATTTTCGAAAGCCGTTTCCGGCCCATGAAGCTGACGCTGACCGATTGCCAGGAAAAAACCTTGATGAAGCTGGTGGTCGACGCCGACACCGACAAGGTGTTGGGTTGCCACATGGTCGGCCCGGATGCCGGCGAGATCGTGCAAGGCCTGGCGATCGCGCTCAAGGCGGGCGCGACCAAGCAGCATTTCGATGAAACCATCGGCGTGCATCCTACGGCGGCGGAAGAGTTTGTCACCATGCGCACGCCTGTGGCTGACTGATCAGGCTTGCGGTGTTGCCTCTGGCGCCGTTGCAGCGACGGCCGCCAGGCGCAATGCCTCGATACTGGCCTGGGCCTTGATAAGGTCCAGTTCCAGGGTTTTGTTGGCAAGCTGGTGTTCGGTCAGCGCTTCCTGGCGCGATTGACTCTCCAGTACCGCCACCCGCAGGCGTTCCTGAAGCAGGGTGCGTTCGCTTTCAATCAGGTTTACCTGTTCGCCAAGCTTTTGCTGCAGGGCTTGGTCTTTGCGGGTTTGCGCTTGCAGCGCGGTCAGTTCCTTCATGGTCACGCGGTGTTCGATCAATAACCGCTCGTTGTCGCGATGCAGCTGCGTGATTTCGTCCTGGCGCACCATGGCGCTTTGCTGAGCCTGGCGCAGTTCCGCCTGCACTTGTTGCAGTTGGCCTTCGTGGCGGCGCTGTTCCTGCTCGCGCTGCTCCTTGATTGCAGTGCGGTAATGCTCCAGCGCCTCCCGGGCGTGCAGGTGTTTTTCTTCCAGTGATCGAATCTGTTCGTCCTTGTCCGTAATCCTTAACTCGTAATCGCTGCACGCCTGGCTGAGCCCGGCGTTGCGGGTTTGCTCGGTCTGCAGGCTGGTACTGGCGGTTTGCAGGGCGGCGCTTTCTTCTGCCAAGGCGGCGGCCTGGATATCAAATTGTTGCTTGAGCTCGGCGTGAGCTGCCTCCAGCGCCTCTACCTGGGCGAGCAGGGCGGCTTTGTGCTGTTCGAACTGCGCCAAGGCCAGGTCGATAGGTTCCTGAGCCTTCTCTTTCAAACGTAAAGCCAGCAGTGCAACCAGTTCGCCGAGCTCATCATCGATTGGCGCTTCGGTGATGGTCAGCCGGCTTTCGCTATCGTCCAGTTCCTTCAAGTAGCGATGAATCGTGGTTTTCGAGCCGGTATTGCCCATCTCGATGCGCACCGCGTCGATGCTGGGGTTTTCGCCGCGGGCAAGGATCGCCAAGCGTGCCGTTTGAACTACTGCTTTGTTTATGCCGCCGCGAGCCATGGAGTCTCCGTCGATTTCGTACTGTGGTACAGAGTATGTATATACATACTGTAACATAAATAAAAACACGTTTAAATTCATGATTTAACAGATGGGATATTGGCGTATTATCCCGTGTCATAGCGGTTTTAAGCGCGGATTCACCTTGCAGCAGTACGAATAGGCCTTTCATGAGCGAACTGGATCGATACCTCAACGCCGCCACACGCGATAACACTCGCCGTAGTTACCGGGCGGCCATTGAGCACTTCGAGGTGAGTTGGGGCGGTTTCCTGCCGGCGACCAGCGACAGCGTCGCGCGCTACCTGGTGGCGCATGCCGGCGTGCTGGCGGTAAACACCTTGAAGCTGCGGCTCTCGGCGTTGGCGCAATGGCACAGCAGCCAGGGGTTTCCCGACCCGACCAAGGCGCCGGTGGTGCGCAAGGTGCTCAAGGGCATTCGCGCCGTGCACCCGGCGCAGGAGAAGCAGGCCGAGCCGCTGCAACTCAAGCACCTCGAACAGGTGGTTGCATCGCTGGAGGCAGAAGCGCGACAGGCGAGCAGCGACCAGGACGCGCCTCGCTTGCTGCGCGCCAAGCGCGATACTGCGCTGATTTTGCTGGGCTTCTGGAGAGGGTTTCGCAGCGACGAGTTGTGCCGCCTGCACATCGAACACGTGCAAGCAGTGCCTGGCGCTGGCATCAGCCTGTACCTGCCACGCAGCAAAAGTGATCGCGACAACCTCGGCAAGACCTACCAGACCCCGGCGTTACTGCGGCTGTGCCCGGTACAGGCCTACAGCGACTGGCTCAGTGCTTCGGCGTTGGTGCGTGGCCCGGTGTTCCGCGGGATTGATCGCTGGGGCAACCTGGGCGAGGAGGGCTTGCACCCTAACAGTGTGATCCCGCTGCTGCGCCAGGCGCTGGAGCGCGCGGGCATTCCGGCCGATCAATACACCAGCCACTCCCTGCGCCGAGGTTTCGCCACCTGGGCTCATCGCAGTGGCTGGGACTTGAAGTCGCTGATGAGTTATGTCGGTTGGAACGACATGAAATCTGCCATGCGCTATGTTGAAGCGACGCCCTTTCTTGGCATGACCTTGGCCACCCAACCGTTGATTTGAGATTTCTTCTATTAATACGGTTACCTGATAGGCAAAACCAATCGTCAGCATCAGGTTTGCCAATGAGCCAACGATCAAGAGAGTGGGTAGGATTCACCCCATCAACTTCTTAACCCCTGACGGAGAGTCAACGATGCCTATCATCAACAGCCAAGTAAAACCGTTCAAAGCAACTGCTTACAAAAACGGCAACTTCGTAGACGTGTCGGACGCTGACCTGAAAGGCAAATGGTCCGTCGTGTTCTTCTACCCAGCCGACTTCACCTTCGTTTGCCCAACCGAGCTGGAAGACCTGGCTGACAACTACGCCGAATTCCAGAAACTGGGCGTCGAAATCTACAGCGTTTCCACCGACACCCACTTTGCCCACGCTGCCTGGCACAACACTTCGCCAGCCATCGGCAAAATCCAGTACACCATGATCGGCGACCCAACCCTGACTATCTCCCGCAACTTCGACGTACTGATCGAAGAAGCTGGCCTGGCAGACCGCGGTACCTTCGTGATCGACCCAGAAGGCAAGATCAAGATCGTTGAACTGAACGACGGTGGTGTTGGCCGTGACGCTTCCGAGCTGCTGCGCAAAATCAAGGCCGCTCAGTACGTAGCTGCCCACCCAGGCGAAGTATGCCCAGCCAAGTGGAAAGAAGGCGAAGCGACGTTGGCTCCATCCCTGGACCTGGTCGGCAAGATCTAAGTCTGTGAAGTATCAAGGGCGGAACTCCGCACTTAAGTAAGCTGCATCCGCCCTCAAAACGCCCGGGCGAGATTCGCTCGGGCGTTTTTTTGTCTGCAATAAACCGAATTAATAGGAAATCGCCCGTATGTTGGACGCCAATCTTAAAGCTCAGTTGAAGTCATACCTGGAACGGGTCACCCAGCCGATCGAGATCGTCGCCTCCCTCGACGACGGTGCGAAATCCCAGGAAATGCTTGCCCTTTTGCAAGACGTAACCAGCCTCACCACGCTGATTACTCTGAAAACCGATGGCGATGATGCGCGCAAGCCGTCGTTCTCCATCAACCGCCCGGGTGCCGATATCAGCCTGCGTTTCGCCGGCATCCCCATGGGCCATGAATTCACCTCCTTGGTGTTGGCATTGCTGCAAGTCGGCGGCCACCCCTCGAAGGCCAGTGTCGAAGTGATTGAACAGATCCGCGCCCTCAAAGGCGAGTTCAGCTTCGAGACGTACTTCTCGCTGTCCTGCCAGAACTGCCCCGACGTGGTCCAGGCACTGAACCTGATGGCCGTGCTCAACCCGAACATCCGCCACGTCGCCATCGACGGCGCGCTGTTCCAGGCTGAAGTCGATGAGCGCCAGATCATGGCGGTACCGAGCGTGTACCTCAATGGCGTGAACTTCGGTCAGGGCCGCATGGGACTGGAAGAAATCCTCGCCAAGCTCGACACCAGCGGTATCGAAAAAGCCGCAGAAAAAATCAGCGCCAAAGACGCCTTTGATGTCCTGGTAGTCGGCGGTGGCCCAGCCGGTTCGGCGGCCGCTATCTACGCCGCACGTAAGGGCATCCGCACTGGTGTGGCGGCTGAACGCTTCGGCGGGCAAGTGCTGGACACCATGTCCATCGAGAACTTTATCTCGGTGCAGGAGACCGAAGGGCCGAAACTGGCCAGCGCGCTTGAAGCCCACGTGCGTCAGTACGACGTGGACATCATGAACCTGCAGCGTGCCAGCAGCTTGATCCCTGCAAAAAACGCCGGTGACCTGCACGAGATTCGCTTCGAAAGCGGTGCGACCCTCAAGTCCAAGACCGTGATCCTGGCCACGGGCGCCCGCTGGCGCGAAATGGGTGTGCCGGGCGAGCAGGAATACAAAGCCAAGGGCGTGTGCTTCTGCCCGCACTGCGATGGTCCGCTGTTCAAAGGCAAGCGCGTGGCAGTGATCGGCGGGGGTAACTCCGGCGTTGAAGCGGCTATCGACCTGGCGGGTATCGTCAGCCATGTGACCTTGCTCGAGTTCGACAGCAAGCTGCGCGCCGACGCCGTGTTGCAGCGCAAGCTCTACAGCCTGCCGAACGTTGACGTGATCACCAGTGCGCTGACCAGTGAAGTCAAAGGTGATGGCCAGAAAGTCACAGGCCTGGCGTACAAGGACCGCGACAGTGGCGAGTTCAAGACCATTGACCTGGAAGGCATCTTTGTCCAGATCGGCTTGTTGCCCAACACTGACTGGCTCAAAGGCACGGTGGAGCTGACCCCGCGTGGCGAGATCATTGTCGACGCGCGTGGTGAAACCTCGCTGCCAGGTGTATTCGCCGCCGGTGACGTAACGACCGTACCGTACAAGCAAATCGTGATTGCGGTAGGCGAGGGCGCCAAGGCTTCCCTGAGCGCGTTCGATCACCTGATCCGCACGTCCGCACCTGCGTAAAGTCGGACCCGGAAATGAAAAACCCCATGAACGATCATGGGGTTTTTTTATGGCGCGAGGCTTTTACATCGGTGCTGGTTGAATAATCTCGACCCAGTACGCATCCGGGTCTTTGATGAAGGCCAGGCTTTTCATGCGGCCGTCGGTCAGGCGCTTCTGGAAGTCACAGCCCAGGGCTTCGAAGCGTTCGCACGCAGCGACGATATCCGGCACCGAAATGCAGATGTGGCCAAAGCCACGCGGGTCGGTGTTGCCGTTGTGGTACGCGAAGTCGGCATCGTTTTCGGTGCCGTGGTTGTGGGTCAGTTCCAGGATGCCCGGGATCGACTTCATCCACTGGGTGCGTTCAGCGGCGTCGGCCGGGATCTGAGCCTTGTCCACCAGGGCCAGGAAGTACAGGCTGAATTCGGCTTCCGGGAAGTCGCGCTTTTCAACCAGGGAAAACCCCAGGACGCGGGTGTAGAAATCCAGCGACTTGGTGATGTCTTTGACCCGCAGCATGGTGTGGTTGAACACGAAGTTCGTGGTGGCGGTGTCAGGCTGGGCAGTGACGCCCGGGAAAGTGTTCAGTTCGTGCAGGCTCATGGGCCCTCCAGAAAAAAATGGGGCAAACGCGACTTGAAATGATAGGCGCGGTCCGTTGGCTTGCGGCAAGCGTCCATGCAGCCGAGCCATGATACGCAAGGGCCGCCCAGTGCGCCAAATGAAAAAGGTCACGCAGCGCTTGCGACCAGCGGGTGCCGGGCTCAAACTTTGACGCTTGAACCTTGGGCGTTTTTTGCAATGATCGAATTTCGTAAATCGCTGTTGAGCTCGTTGTGTTTACTGCTGGTTAGCCCGTTCGTACTGGCGGCCGACCCGGAAATTCACTGGCCCAGTGGCTGGCAAGTCGAGGAAGTGGAGCCGGACGGCGAAGCACCGGTAAAACCCCAGGCCGTGTCTCGCCAGCGCGCGATCAAGAACGACGAAAATGGCAATACCTTGATGGTCATGGAGTTGACCGGCACACCGATCGAGGCGGGTCATAAAGTTAATCTTCAGGGCGTGTTGCTGGAAATGCGTAAATCCATCCAGAAAGATTTTGCCGGCAGCGGTTATCAAAGCGTGTGCACCAAGATGCACCCAACCACATTGAGCCGTCTTGATGCGTTGGAAACAACTTGCGTGATTACCGAGAATGGCCGACACGTGTTGTCGCAAACATTAGTCGGTGCGCTAGATACCGACACAGCCTATGTTTTTTCATACGCCGGCCAAGCCCAAGCCTATGAGGCCAGCCAGAACGAAGTCGGATCGGTACGCGACAGCCTGAAACTTTGAAGGTGTCAGATTGATCGGATTTGAACAAAATGAAATGTTAGTTAAGTTCGTTTTCGAATCCTTAAACAAAAAAAGCCCCGCATCAGCGGGGCTTTTTGTTAGTGCAATGCGATCAGCCGCGAAGCCAGGAATCTACAGTGGCGGCGCCGTACTGTTCTTTCCAGGCTTTGAGGCCGCGGTGGTTGCCGCCTTTGGTCTCGATCAGCTCGCCGGTGTGCGGGTTGTGGTAGACCTTGACCACACGCGCGCGGCGCTGTTTGGGGGCGGCGGACGTTGCAGCACCGGCCTTGGCAGGGTGTGGGTCAAGGATCGCGATGATGTCGCGCAGGCCTTTGCCGTAGTGTTTCATCAAGCCTTGCAGCTTTTCTTCGAATTCGATTTCTTTCTTCAGGCCGGCGTCGTTCTTCAGGGATTCCAGCTGGGCCAGCTGCTCTTGAAGGGCTTTTTCTGCTGCGCGAAATTCGGCGAGTCTGGACAAAATCTGTACTCCAATAATGTAGTTTGCTGATATCAACTGCAGACAAAGCTATAAGCCAAGCGCTTATAAAGTGACTCAAAGAAAGAGGCCTTTCTGCGAGTTCAGCACAGGCAGGAAAAATTGTAGTAGTTAATGCCCCACGAGTAAATCACGTCGTTTACCTAAATAAGATTATTTCATCAAGGGTAATGAGTGGCTATTCAACGGCTGGCCAGCGACTTAATGAACTCTTCACCGGGGAGTGGTCGGCCAAACAGGTAACCCTGCAGAAAATCCACACCGTGCGCCGCCAGATATTCACATTGCTCTGCTGTTTCCACGCCCTCGGCCACGATGCCCAGGTCCAGCTTGCCGGAGAGTTCGATGATGCTGTCGAGGATATGCCGTGAAAGTGCATCAGCGCCAATCATGGCCACAAAGCTTTGATCGATTTTCAAGTAATCGACATTGAAGTTGCGCAAGTAACCGAGGCTGGAGTGCCCGGTACCAAAGTCATCGATGGCAATCATCACCCCCAGTTGATGCAGGGCGTCGAACAGCTGACGCGTGATATCCGTGGGCTTGATCAGTTCACGTTCGGTCAACTCCAGCACCAGCGTCACTTGGCCTGGGGCGAACGCGGCGAGAAACGTTCGACAATCTTCCACCAGGTCCAGATCCTCACAGTGGCGTGCCGTGATATTCACGCCAACATGAAAGCCCGGACTGAAACGCGCGGCATGCGGGGCCAACTGCGCGGCGGTCTGGCGCAGCAAGGCGCGGGTCATCGGCACGATCAGGCCGGAATGCTCCGCCAACGGGATAAACAGGTCGGGACGCACCAGGCCTTCTTTTGGGTGCTGCCAACGCATCAGCACCTCACAGCCGGCCCACTCACGCGTGTCGCCGCGCACCACCGGTTGAAAGTACGGAATGAACTCGTTGGCACCCAAGGCGCGTTGCAGTTCATGGGTGGGCGCAGACGAGCGCTTTTGCAGCCAGTGCGCAAGCACGCCCGACAGCACGCCAAAAAAAACCAGCAGGCTGAACAGTGCCGGATAGCGCGCTTCCATGTACCGCCACACTTCACCGGCCGGCATGCCGGCGTCGACACTGTAGTGATAGCGCTCTGAGGCCAGGTGGTGATGGGCCACCTCGAACACCGGCACGGGCGTGTTGTGCACCTTGCCGTCGGCATCCAGCCAGTTGGGGCCCACTTGCAGCACCAAGTGTGCGTAACGGCTGATCAGGCGCAAGACGTTGGCCAGGTGAAAGCCATCAATCGAGGCGAACGCGGCCTTGTCGCCTTCGACCAACCGGTTAACCAGCAGCGCGGTATCCGGTGTGACCGGGTTGCCATTCATCAACCACAGATTCCCGTCCACGTAGTCATCCGGGTTGACCGCCGACTGGTAGTGATCGCCAAACAGCGAGCTGCAATAGATGTTTTTCTGCCAGGACAACGTTGTCGCGCGCACAAAGGGCCGGCGCGTGACCTGTTCACGCAGTGCCAGCTGCGCGCCGTTGTCGCACGGCTGACCGGCCAGTGGCAGCAAGGCCTGGGCGGCGAGGGTGGTGTTATCGAGCATCAGGTCAAACTGGCGCACGGCTTCGCGGGCGGTTTGCGCAGTGCTTTGTTGCAGGGTGCGTTCGGCTTGCCAGTGCAGAATGACCATGCCCAATGCGATGGGCAGCAGGCCACTGAGGGTGGTAATCAAATAGCGGGTGGCGCGTTTTCGCGGGCCGTTTACGGTCAGGGGCATGGAGAGACGGCCTGTCGCAGGATGGGAAAAGCCCCGAAGGGCTGTTCAGATAGATCAAATGATAGATGGCGCGTGCGAAATAAGCTCGCTGTACCTGGCGGTCAGATGAGTCAGCACCGCTGGAAATTCAGCGTCTGCGCCAGTTGGATGAACGCCAGGGTTGCGGGTGTCGACTGACGTTGGTCCAGCACCGCCAGGCCAATATCACGGCCCACCCGTGGCGACAGCGGGCGCACCTGGTAACGTGCGTCCGGCGTCTGCGGCAAGGACGCCTGCGCCACCACACTCACGCCGTCGCCGCGGCTCACTGCCTCAAGCGTACTGAGCAGTTGCGAGCAGCGATAACGCACATTTGGGGTTAGACGCGCGCTGCTGAACAACCGCGAGACCAGCTCCTGCGAGCCGGCGTCGGTGAGAATGAACGGGTCGTCACACAGCGCCTTCAAGGTCACGCAAGGTTGCGCAGCCAGCGGGTGCGCAGCGGGCAGCAGGGCAACCATCTGGTCGTTGAACAGCGCAAACGTATCGAAGCGCTCCTGTTCGAGCACCACAAACCCCACGTCGATGCGCCGCTCGTCCAGCCACTGGATCACTTGGCGGTCCGGGCCTTCGTCCACGTGCACCTCAATGCCCGGGTGCTGACGCCTGAATGGCTCGAGAATGCGCGGCAGCAGGCGGTTGGATGACGTCGGGCCAAAAGAGCCGATACGCAGCGTGCCGCGCTTCATGCCTCGCGCATCCGAGGCTTCCTGTTGCAGGGTGTCGGCCACGCCCAGCAGGGTGCGCGCACGCATCAGCAATTGCTGGCCGATATCACTGAGTTCCACCTGGGACTGATGGCGCCGAAACAGCTCGACGCCCAATTCCTGCTCCAAGGCCTTGATGGCGTGCGACACGGCTGACTGGCTGATGCCCAGGCGGTGGGCGGTGTGGGTGAAGCTTTGCAGCTCGGCCACCCGCGAGAAGATTTGCAGTTGCGTAAGGGTCATGAGCAATTACTCATTTTACGATGATCAGTCATTAGCCACAGGATATCCCAATCCTGACATTCACAGAGCCTCACCAATGACGTCCTCTCCCGATCGCCTGACTTACCTCAAACTTGCCGCTGTCACCATGATCTGGGGCGCGACCTTTGTGGCCGGCCGCTACCTGGCAGCCGACGTGGAGCCGATGCTGGCTGCCACGCTGCGTTTTGTGTTGGCCAGCGCGGCGCTGCTGGGCTTCATGGCCCTGGCACGCGTGCGCCTGGCTCGACCCAGCGTCACGCAACTTGCGCAGTTGGCAATGCTGGGGTTCTGCGGGATCTTTTTCTACAACCTGTGTTTCTTCTATGGCCTGCATTACATCAATGCGTCGCGGGCGTCCCTGATCGTGGCCTTGAACCCGGCCGTGATCGGCCTGGGTTCGTGGTGGCTGTTCAAGGAGCGGCTAGGCACGGCCAAATGCCTGGGCATTGCCTTGTGCCTGGGCGGCGCGGGTGCGGTCATCCTCAGCCGCAATCCCCATGCGCTGCAGGGTGCGGCCAACACCTGGGCGGGCGATCTGCTGATTTTTGGCTGCGTGTTGGGGTGGGGCGCCTACTCGTTGTTTTCCCGCAGCCTCAACCAGAGCCTGGGGCCATTGCAGACGGTGACCTGGTCGATCTTGCTGGGCACGGCGATGTTGACGCTCACCACGCTGATCGGTGGCAAGCTCACCGTAAATGCGCTGAGCGCGATCCACTTACCGCAACTGCTCAGCCTGCTGTACCTGGGCGTGTTCGGCTCGGCGCTGGCCTACATCGCCTGGTATGACGGCATTCGCCGCATCGGCGCGACCCGCGCCGGCGTGTTCATCGCACTCAACCCGCTGACAGCGGTGATCTGCGGCGCCGTGCTGCTGGATGAGCACCTGAGCGCGCCGATGCTGGTGGGCGGGGCGGTGATCCTGCTGGGCATCCATCTGTGCAACAAACCCCTTGCGCAGCCCAAGCCATTGGGGATTTGATAAGAGTGCGGACAAACCCTGTTACGCTGTGTAGAATCGATTTACGCATACAAGAATATGGACTTGCGCTCACGCAAGCCTCGGCCGTCAGAGACTGATGTAACCATGAAGCTACTCGGCTCCCCCCTCATCTTTGGTGATTTCCTCGCGCGCAGCGTGCGAGGCCTGTCCTGCGCGCCACCCTGCAACCTCATCCTTGCTCGCAAATAACCCTGTGTTAATTACAAGAATGATGAGGTGCCACCATGGCAGACCAATACGAAAACCCAATGGGCCTGATGGGCTTTGAATTTATCGAATTCGCATCGCCAACGCCGGGCACCCTGGAGCCGATCTTCGAGATCATGGGCTTCACCAAAGTCGCCTCCCACCGCTCCAAGAACGTGCACCTGTATCGCCAGGGCGAAATCAACCTGATCCTCAACAACCAGCCCGACAGCCTGGCCTCCTACTTTGCGGCCGAACACGGCCCGTCGGTATGCGGCATGGCGTTCCGCGTCAAGGATTCGCAGCAGGCCTACAACCGCGCACTCGAACTCGGCGCCCAACCGATTCATATCGAAACCGGCCCGATGGAGCTGAACCTGCCAGCCATCAAGGGCATTGGCGGCGCGCCGCTGTACCTGATCGACCGTTTCGGCGAAGGCAACTCGATCTATGACATCGACTTCGTGTACCTAGACGGTGTGGACCGCAACCCGGTGGGCGCCGGCCTCAAGGTCATCGACCACCTGACCCACAACGTGTATCGCGGGCGCATGGTCTATTGGGCCAACTTCTACGAGAAGCTGTTCAACTTCCGTGAAGCGCGCTACTTCGATATCAAGGGCGAATACACCGGCCTGACGTCCAAGGCCATGAGCGCTCCGGACGGCATGATCCGCATCCCGCTGAACGAAGAGTCGTCCAAGGGCGCGGGCCAGATCGAAGAGTTCCTGATGCAGTTCAACGGCGAAGGCATCCAGCACGTGGCGTTCCTCACCGACGACCTGGTCAAGACCTGGGACGCGCTGAAGAACATCGGCATGCGCTTCATGACCGCGCCGCCAGACACCTACTACGAAATGCTCGAAGGCCGCCTGCCCAACCACGGCGAGCCGGTGGACCAACTGCAAGCGCGCGGCATTCTGCTCGACGGTTCGTCGATTGCCGGCGACAAGCGCCTGCTGCTGCAAATCTTCTCGGAAACCCTGATGGGCCCGGTGTTCTTCGAATTCATCCAGCGCAAGGGCGATGATGGGTTTGGCGAGGGCAACTTCAAGGCACTGTTCGAGTCGATCGAGCGTGACCAGGTGCGTCGTGGTGTATTGACCGCCGACTAAGCGTAAAAAAGCCCGGCCGAGATAACCCTCGGCCGGGCTTTTTATGGCCTGCGCATCACGCTTTGCGCTGACGCACCAAGTGCTTGAAGCCTTCGTACACCAGCACCATCACCGCCAGCCAGATCGGGATATAGGTCAGCCACTGGCCGCCCTTGATGCCTTCGCCCAATATCAGCGCCACCGCCAGCAGCAACACCGGCTCCACATAGCTGAGCAGCCCGAACAGGCTGAAAGGCAGCTGCCGGCTGGCCACGATATAGCTGACCAGCGCCGAGGCACTGATCACACCCAGCATCGGAATCAATGCATACAGCTTCAGATGACTGTCCATCACGGCAAAGCCTTGTTCGCCGTGTTGCACAAACCACCAGGCCACGGGCAGCATCAGCGCCATGTCCAGCCACAAGCCGCCCAGATGATCAGTGGTCAGGTATTTGCGCACCACAAAATAGATCGGGTAACCAATGATCACCACCAGGGTTGCCCAGGAAAAACCACCGGCCTGATACAGCTCGTTGAGCACGCCGAGCGCGGCAAAAAATACCGCGATCTGCTGCAGGCGCGACAAGCGTTCGCCGTACACCAGGCGCCCGGTCAACACCATGGTCAGCGGCAGCAGAAAGTAGCCGACCGACACATCCAGGCTGCGCCCATTGAGCGGTGCCCACATAAATAGCCACAGTTGCACGCCGAGCAACGCCGACGACAGCAGCACACCGCCGATCAGCCGCGGCTTGGCCGCCAGCATCCGCACCAGCTCCCATACCCGCCGCCATTCGCCGCTGACGATCATGAACACGGTCATGCACGGCACGGTCAGCAGCATGCGCCAGCCGAAAATTTCCAGGCCGCTCAATGGCGTGAGCAGCGAGGTGAAGTAATACATCACGGCAAACAACACCGAGGCCAATACCGACAACACAACACCTTTAGACACACTGTCCTCGCGAAAACGAATAGCTACAAAAGAGGGGGGATATTTCAGGAGGGGATTATGGTGCTTTTGGCGGCAGACGGTTGCGCTGTTTTGGGGCGTTTTGCAGGAAATTTTCTCGCCACACCAGGTTCAGCCAAATCGCCTAAGGCAAGCGGGCATAGCGTGGCGAGCGGGCTTGCCCCGCGTTGGGCTGCGAAGCAGACCCAAAACCAGACACCGCAGTGTGTCAGACACAACACGGTGACCCGGATGGGGCCGCTTCGCAGCCCAACGCGGGGCAAGCCCGCTCGCCACACACCTACACGTTGCAGGCGCTAGGCGCGCGCCACGCGGCCCGAGACAAAATGGCCCACATCATTAAACCCCGGTGTGGACGAATGCCCCGGCGTCACCAGCGAATCAATGAAGGCCTCATCTTCAGCGCTGATCTTCACTTCCAGCGCGCCGGTGTACGCGTCCCACTGCGCTTCGGTGCGCGGCCCGACAATTGCCGAACTCACGGCCGCGTTGTTCAGCACCCAGGCAATCGCAAACTCGACAATGCCGACGCCGCGCCCTTGGGTGTACTGCTGAATCTGTTGGGCGATGCGCAGTGACTCCACGCGCCATTCGGTTTCCAGAATGCGCTTGTCCTGACGCGCTGCACGGCTGCCAGCTTGGGGCGTGACGTCGGGTGCGTACTTGCCGCTGAGCACGCCGCGCGCCAGCGGGCTGTAAGGCACCACGCCCAGGCCGTAGGCGGCTGCGGCGGTGAGCTGCTCGACCTCGGCCTGGCGATTGACGATGTTGTACAGCGGTTGGCTGATGATCGGCTGGTCCACGCCCAAACGCTCGGCCACGCGCATCACCTCGGCGATGCGCCAGCCCCGGTAGTTGGACAGGCCCCAATAGCGGATCTTGCCCTGGCGGATCAGATCGCCAATCGCCGACACCGTGACTTCCAGCGGCGTGTCATGGTCTTCGCGGTGCAGGTAATAGATGTCCAGGTAGTCGGTGTCCAGGCGCGTCAAGCTGGCTTCCAGCGCGTTGAAAATGCGCTTGCGGCTCAACCCTCTGCGATTCGGCACGCCGTCGGCCGGGCCGATGCCGACCTTGGACGCCACCACCCAGTCCTGGCGATGACGAACGATGGCCTCGCCGACGATTTCTTCGGAACGCCCGCCGGTGTAGACGTCGGCGGTGTCGATAAAATTGATGCCCTGGTCCCAGGCCTTGTCGATGATGCGCAGCGAGTCTTCGGTGTTGGTCTGTTCGCCAAACATCATGGTGCCCAGTGTCAGTGCGCTGACCTTCAACCCGGACTGGCCCAATGTGCGGTAAATCATGCAAAGCTCCTCATGGCAGGGAAACGTGAACCCTGCAATACCAGACTCAAGGGCTCTGGAACAAGCCCGGCGCGTGTTTCTTCATGCACTGAGCAAGGCCTGACAGCGTGTCTGCAGAAATCGGTGCAGCACTTTCACCCGTTCCGACACTTGCAGGCGGTGCGGGCACATCAGGTTGAACGGCGTGGGTTCGCCTTGCCAGTCGGGCAACAGCGGCACCAGGCGCCCGGCCTTGATATCACTGGCGATGTCCAGGTTGGCCTTGTAGGCAATGCCATGGCCGGCCAGCGCCCAGCGCCGCACAATTTCGCCGTCGTCGCTGAGGTAATCGCCCGTCACCTCGACTTCCTGCAGCAGTGCGCCCTGGCGAAAGTACCAGGTGTTGTTGGCCTGCCCACGGCGCATGTAGCGCAGCGTGCTGTGCTGCGCCAGGTCTGCCGGCGTGCGCGGTGTGCCATGGCGCGCCAGGTAGTCGGGGCTGGCGCAGGGAATGCGGTGGTGGCCCGGCACCACCGGCAGCGCGACCAGGCTGGAGTCGCGTGGCACACCAAAGCGCAGGGCAATGTCGACGGTGTCGCGGAATAAGTCGGCGTTGCTGTCGTTGAGCAACAACTGCAAGCGGATGTTCGGGTGTTCGAGCTTGAATTCGTCCAGCCAGCCCAGCAGCACATTGCGGCCAAAATCCGAGGGCGCCGCCAATTGCAATAAACCGCTGAGGCTCTGGCCTTGTTGCTTGATCGCCTGCTCACCTTCCGACAAGGCTTCCAGGGCGACCCGAACGCTGTCCAAGTAGCGCCGACCTTCTTCGGTCAGACGCATGCTGCGCGTGGAGCGGGCCAGCAGGCGGATGCCCAGCCGGGTTTCCAGGCGCTTGAGCGCAATGCTCGCCGCAGCCGGTGTGAGGTTGAGGCTGCGCGCAGCCGCTGACAGGCTGCCGGTGTCGGCGGTGCGCACGAACACTTCAAGGTCGAGGGTTGAGCTCATTTGTAAAAATCCTTTAAAGATCTTGTCGTTTTACCGGGATTTTTCGCTGATTGCCAAGCTGAGAAGATCAACGCTCACTTTCTTAGTCAGGTAGTTAACCCATGGCATCTTCCCTCAGCGGTAAAACCGTCATCGTCATCGGCGGCAGCAGCGGTATCGGCGCCGCCGTGGCCAAAGCGGCCACGGCGCGAGGCGCACAGGTGGTGCTGGCCGGGCGCCGGTTGACGTCTGGTGTCGCCGGCGGCGTACGCAGCGAGCCGGTGGATGTGACCGACACTGCGTCCTTGCAACGCTTGTTCGAGGCGGTGGGGCGCTTTGACCATCTGGTCTACACCTCTGGGCCGTCGGTGCGCGCCAAACCCTTGCTCGACACTGACCTGGATGAAGCCCAGGACAATTTCAACGTGAAGCTCTGGGGCTCGCTGCGCGCGATTCAACAGGCGCTGCCATTTCTCGACGAGCACGGCAGCATTACGCTGACCTCTGGCCAACTGGGCCGTAAATTGGCGCCCGGCCAGTTCATCAAGACCGGCATCAATGCCGCGACCGAGGCGCTGGGTAAACAACTGGCGAAGGAACTGGCGCCACGGCGGGTCAATGTGATCAGCCCGGGCGTGATCGACACGCCTGCTTATGCAGGCTTGGCAGAAGAACAGCGCCAGGCGATGTTTGCCAAGACCGGTGGAGCGTTGCCGGTGGGGCGCGTGGGGCAGGCTGACGAAGTGGCGGCGGGGTACGTGCTGGCCATGGAGAATGGCTTTGTCACTGGCACCGTGATCGACATCGACGGCGGTGGCCTGTTGTAAACCCGGCAAACAAAAGTGGGAGCGGGCTTGCTCGCGAAAGCAGTGCGTCAGTCACCGAATGTATCGACTGAACCACCGCATTCGCGAGCAAGCCCGCTCCCACATTGAACTGATTGCTGCCGGGCGCGCGTTATACCTTCAATGCGCGCGTCATGCGCAGCGCCAGCACACTGCCGGCAACGATCACCGCCGCCAGCAAGTACAACGCCACATCCGTGGACCCGGTGGCATCCTTCACAAACCCTACGATATACGGGCTGAGGAAGCCGGCCATCTGGCCCATGGAGTTGATCAGCGCCAAACCACCGGCCGCAGCGCCGGCACTGAGCATGGCGGTCGGTACCGGCCAGAACATCGGCAGGCCGGTGAGGGCGCCCATGGTGGCAATGGTCAGGCCGAGAATCGCAATCGCCGGGGTGGTGGCGAAATTCACGGCGATCACCAAACCGATAGCCCCCATCAACATCGGCACCACCAAATGCCAGCGACGCTCCTTGCGCAAGTCGGCGGAGCGGCCCACCAGCAACATGAACACCGCGGCCAGCAGGTACGGAATCGCGCTGAGCCAGCCAATCACCAGGTTATCGCTGAAGCCCAGGCTCTTGATGATCGACGGCAGCCAGAAGTTGATCGCGTACACGCCGCTCTGGATGCAGAAGTAGATCAGGCCGAACGCCCAAATGGCCGGGTTCTTGAACACCTCGCCGAGCGAATCTGTGGTGGTTTTCGGCTTGTTCGCCAGATCCGTTGCCTGGTCGGCCTCCAGCACTGCACGCTCATGCGGCGTAAGCCACTTGGCATTGGCAAAGCTGTCGCTGAGCAGGAAATAGGCGAGCGCGCCCAGGATCACCGTCGGGATGCCTTGCAACACAAACATCCACTGCCAGCCGGCCAGGCCACCCTGGCCGGCGGCAAAGTGGTTGAGGATCCAGCCGGAAAACGGGCTGCCGAGCAGGCCGGACACCGGGATTGCCGACATGAACAACGCCATGATCCGCCCACGGCGGAAGGTCGGGAACCACTGCGAGAGGTACAGCACCACGCCTGGGAAGAACCCGGCTTCAGCGGCACCGGTCAACAGGCGCAGGCCATAGAAGTGTGTCGGCGTGGTCACGAACAGCAAGCATGTGGAGAGCGTGCCCCACACGATCATCATCAGCGCAATCCAGCGCCGCGGGCCGAACTTGGTCAGCGCCAGGTTGCTCGGCACGCCGCACAGTACGTAACCGATAAAGAAAATCCCGGCCCCCAGGCCGTACACCGTTTCACTGAATTTCAACGCATCGAGCATCTGCAACTTGGCAAAACCAACGTTTACCCGGTCGAGGTAATTAAACAGGTAGCAGATGAAAATGAAGGGGATCAGGCGCAGGGTAATGCGCTTGTAGATGGCGTTTTTATCGTCATCGGTGGCCAGTGTGGCAGCGGCGCTCTGTGACATGTCAGTCTCTCTTTATTATGATTTTTCGCGATGCGAAGGTAACGTTGATCGCCCAATGAGTCTCGGCCACCTTGCGGGGTGCTGTCTTTGTGCTTGCGCACAGTCAAGCACGCTTTGCGCTGTGCCTATGACCAACTCGCTTTTTTCAGGAATTTAGCCCCATGTTCGAGCTGGATCATGACCTGGCGCAGGATATCGTCAATCGCACCATGGCGATCCTGCCCTACAACGTCAACGTCATGGACAGCCAGGGCCTGATTCTGGGCAGCGGCGAGCCGGAGCGCATCAATACCCGCCATGAGGGCGCGCAGTTGGTGCTGGCCAACGGCCGGGTAGTCGAGATCGACGGCCAGACTGCCAAGCACCTCAAGGGCGTGCAGCCGGGCATCAACCTGCCCTTGATGCACGACCAACGTCTGATCGGCGTGCTGGGCATTACCGGCGAACCCGAGCTGTTGCGCACCTACGCCGAACTGGTGCGCATGACCGCCGAGATGTTGGTCAGCCACCGTCATCAGCAGGCCGAGCAGCAATGGCGACGCCAGCGGTGCGACGACCTGCTCGCGTTATTGCTGGCCGAACGCGGTGAATCGCCGCGCCTGGTGGACGAGGCCCAGCAACTGGGGCTCAAGCCGCACATGCCGCGCACGCCGTACCTGTTTGAGCTGGGCGTGGGTCAGTCGGCCGAAGCGCTGAGCGCCTGGCTGACCAGCCGTTATCCGGACAGTTGGTGTGTCAGCTCTGCGCAATTCTCTCTGTTGTGGTGCCGGCCGGCGGCCGTGCAGGTGGACAACCCTCGGCTGCTGGAAAAACTTCAGGGCCTGGGCTGGAACATCCTGCGGGTTGCCGTCGGTGGGCAAGCCGATGGCCTGGCGGGCTTGCGCCGGTGTTATCGCCGGGTCGGCGATCTGCTGGCCTACGGTCGTGACATCTTGCCCCACTCGCGTTTGTTGACGCTCAACCGCTATCGCCTGCCGGTGATGCTCTGGCGCCACCGCAACGACGATGCGCTGGATGAACTGCTGAACCCGTTGCGCAAAGTCCTGGCCAAGGACACCAATGGCCAACTGCTTGCCACGCTGCGCAGTTGGTGCGACCACGACGGCCAGAGCCAGGCCTGCGCCGATGCGCTGGGCATCCACCGCAACAGCTTGCGCTACCGCATGGAACGCATTGCCGAGCTCAGCGGCGTCGACCCGTTGACCCTCGACGGCATGCTGGCCCTGTACCTTGGCGTACAGCTTTTGCCCCAGGCTTTGTCGGAATGAACAACAAACCTGCGCCACACTTGTGCATCGGACCGGCGTCATTGCCGCAGCCAACTGGCAGCATGGGCGTCATAAAAACCGGAGAACGCCCATGAAAATCATCATCGCCCCCGACTCGTTCAAGGACAGCCTGAGCGCCGAAGGCGTCGCCCAGGCCATCGCCGAAGGCTTGGCCGAGGTCTGGCCGCAGGCACATCTGGTGCAGTGCCCGATGGCGGACGGTGGCGAGGGCACGGTGGATTCGGTGCTTGCCGCCTGCAATGGCGAGTTGCGCAGCCAGACGGTTCGAGGCCCCTTGGGCGCGTCGGTTGAAGCTCGCTGGGGCTGGTTGGCCGACAGCCATACCGCGATTATCGAAATGGCCGAAGCCAGTGGTTTGCAACTGCTGGCGCCGGGCAAGCGCGATGCCTGTTCGAGCAGCACTTACGGCACGGGCGAACTGATCCGTGCAGCCTTGGACGCCGGTGCCCAGCGCATCATTCTGGCGATTGGCGGCAGTGCGACCAACGATGCCGGTGCCGGGGCGATGCAGGCGCTGGGTGTGCAACTGTTCGATGCGCAAGATCAGACACTTGCCCCGGGTGGCCTGGCGCTGGCGCGGCTTGCGCGGATCAGCCTTGAGCAACTGGACCCACGTTTGGCTCAGGTGCGTTTTGACATTGCTGCCGATGTGAACAACCCGCTGTGTGGCCCGCACGGCGCATCTGCCATTTTCGGCCCGCAAAAAGGTGCCAGCGTGCAGCAGGTCGAACAACTGGACGCAGCCCTTGGTCACTTTGCCGATCACTGCACCAAGGTCCTGCCCAAAGACGTGCGCGATGAACCCGGCAGCGGCGCCGCCGGTGGCCTGGGCTTTGCCGCCAAAGCGTTTCTTGGTGCGCAATTTCGCGCCGGTGTGGAGGTGGTGGCCGAACTGGTTGGTTTGGACGCAGCGGTGCAGGGGGCTGACTTGGTGGTCACCGGCGAAGGCCGTTTCGACGCCCAGACCCTGCGCGGCAAAACCCCTTTCGGCGTGGCGCGCATCGCCCAGCAGCACAACGTGCCCGTCATTGTGATTGCCGGCACCCTGGGCGAGGGCTACGAGCACATGTACAGCCACGGCGTGAACGCCGCATTCGCTTTGCCGTCCGGGCCGATGAGCCTCGAACAGGCGTGCAGCGACGCGCCGCGCCTGCTGCGCGAGCGTGCGGCAGATATTGCGCGACTGTGGCGTACCGCGACCGGGCGCTGACGCAACGCCGTGAACATGGGACAATCCGCGCCGTTTTTCGACACGGAGAGTCCCCATGCTGCGCACCGCATTCCTGGCCCTGTTGCTGACTGGCATCAGCGCCCCGGCCCTCGCTCAACCCACGACTGAAACCGTCCCGCTGCTGCGGGAAATCAAGAATTGGGTCACCGGCTGCGACAACCTGCGCAATTGTCACGCCCTCAGCGCGCCCAGTGGCGTTGATGAGCAAGACGACAGTTCCCTGACCTTGCATATCTGGCATCAGGCCGGCCCCGAAGGCTACCTGCGTTTGCGCGTTGATCATCGCGGTGAGGCGCTGGACCTTTCGACCCTGCAATTGGATGGAAAGCCCCTGGGCCAGGCACTGACGCGCAGCCTGGAGGTGCAGTTGGACGATCAGCGTGTTGATCCCCAAATGCAGTCTTACGGCGTGATCGAGGACGCGCCGGCGCGGCTCTGGCTGCAGCGCCTGCGCAACGGCCAGCGTTTGCAGTTACCTGGCGATGACACCGCGCATGTGTCCCTGAGCGGGCTGAGTGCCTCGCTGTTGTTGATGGACGCGGTGCAAGGGCGGGTGGATAACGTCACCGCACTCGCGCGGCCTGGCAAGGGCGCGGCCAGCGACGTGCCGGCACGCTTGTCGCCACCGGTGCTGCGCCCGTTCACGTCGGCGCCAGCGCTCAACCACCAGGAACAGGCCGCACTGGCCGCCGCAGCGGTGAAGGCGATCAACAGCACCGACACCGCGATGAAACCCGAGGCCGAAGTCGGCGCCCTGAGCGAGGCTCAAGCCCTGACAGTGGTTCGCTATGACTGCGCGGCCTACACCTGCGAGTACGAAGTCAGCAGCCGCGAGCGCAAGGCGCCGTACTCCGAAACCACCTTGAGCATTCAACCGTTACCTGTGGACGGCGCTGCGCTGCAAGGGTCGGTGGGCTACGACCCAACCACCGGCACCTTGAGCTATTTTTACAAATTGCGTGGCGTGGGTGATTGCGGTGAGGGCGGTGTCTGGGTGTTCGACGGCAAGGCTTTCCAGCTGCGCGAGTTGCATCAGATGCCGCGCTGCAATGGGGTAGGTTACGGCGATTGGCCGTCGCTGTGGACGACAGTGCCAGCACCCTAGCCAGCCTGCGGGCTTGGCCTCTACACTGGGCGGCCACTTGTTTTTCCAAGGAAGAAACGCAATGCACACACCTGAATCCCCTATCGTGATCCAGCGCTTCACCGAGGCCCACCTTGAAGGCGTCGCTGCGCTCTACAACGAACCGGCTGTGTGCCGTCAGGTGCTGCAAATGCCTTTCCAATCGGTGCAGGCTTGGCGTAACAAACTGGCGCTGGATGACGAGCGGCGGCTGCAGCTGGTGGCGATGCATGCAGGGGAAGTGATCGGCCAGCTTGGCCTGGAGCAAACCCTGCGGGTGCGGCGCAGCCATGTCGGTTCGTTCGGTATGGGCGTCGCCACCGCCTGGCAAGGCAAGGGCGTCGGCTCCAGGCTGTTGGCGGCCGCGCTGGACGTGGCCGACAACTGGATGAACTTGCGCCGCGTCGAACTGACGGTGTACGCCGACAACGAAGCAGCGCATAACCTCTATCGCAAGTTCGGCTTCGAGGTCGAAGGCCGGATGCGCGATTACGCCCTGCGTGACGGCGTCTTCGTCGACACCCTGAGCATGGCGCGCCTGCGTCAGTCGGCTTAACCCTGCAGCGCAAACGCCACCGCAGCCTGCGCATGCAGCTCGGTGGTGTCCAGCAATGGCAGGTTGCTGTGCTGCGGTTTGATCAGCAGACCGATTTCCGTGCAGCCCAGAATGATCGCCTGGGCGCCACGTGCGGCCAGCGACTCGATCACCCGCTGATAGACCTGGCGTGACGCGGCGCTGATCACGCCGACACACAACTCCTCATAGATGATTCGGTGCACGGCCTGGCGCTCGTCTGCGTCGGGCACCAACACGGTCAAGCCCTGGGCGGTCAGGCGTGCGGTGAGAAAATCCTGCTCCATGGTGAATGCCGTGCCCAGCAAACCGACAGTCAGCGTACCGGCCTCTACCGCAGCGGCACCGGCCGCATCGGCGATATGCAGGAACGGAATCGACACGGCCGCCTCGATACGCGGCGCCACCCGATGCATGGTGTTGGTGCACAGCACTACGCAGTCCGCACCGCCGGCCTGCAAGCGGCGCGCCGCATCCTCGAGGATCAGCGCGGCGTCATCCCAACGGCCGGCATGCTGGGCCTGTTCGACCGGGCCGAAATCCACGCTGTACATCAACAGTTGCGCCGAGCGCAGCGGGCCCAGCTGGTCACGCACGCGCTGGTTGATAATGCGGTAATACTCGGCGCTGGACTCCCAGCTCATGCCGCCGATAAGGCCGATGGTGCGCATGCGATGCTCCTGACAGGGGATGTCGACTCACCTTACCCATCGGCTGCGCATTAGTCATACGCAGTTGCCGGCCAAATGACCGGTGCAGTTTTAAGCCGCACGCTGAACCGCCGCATCTGCCATGATCACCGTTCGCAACCTGGCCCACCCAAGGAAATCCGCAATGGACGATGTACAGCAATTGGGCGAGATGCTTCGTCATTACGCCGACAGCGAAGCGCACAAAAAACAGCAATTCGACCTGCAGTCCGCGCGCTGGGCGCAGAAGCTCGGTGAGCTGTTCGGGCAGATCGAGCAGTGGCTGGAACCCGTCAAGACCACTGGCCTGCTGGAAGTCCATCGTGAGGCCTATGTCGCCAGTGGCCCGAGCCTGCCGGTTGAAACCTCAACCTTCAAAACCGAGAAACTGACGGTGCACATCACCGGCAAAACCGTGGAGTTCGTGCCGGACGTGATGGGGGCGGGCGGCTCGATTGCCGTGTCGGTGATGGGCTTGACCGCCGCCCGGCACGGCAGCGTATCGCTGGTGCTGCCGGCTGATAAAAACGACTGGCTGTGGAAAAAAACCAACGGCCTGAAGGACCCGGACACGTTTGCCTTCGACGCTAATTTCCTGGCGTCGCAGTTGCAGAGCCTGATCCCGCGCGATCGCGCTTGAGTGGGCTCGCTCAGCGCCGGGTGCTCCGGCGCAATCCTGCCCAGACGCGCTTGCAGCACAGCCCGTTGCTCAGTTGAGCTGACGCTGGTAGGCCAGCCGTGTGTCTCGGTCAACGCACGCGTGCCTGGCGCTTGTACGCGCCGACGGCAGCCAGGACCGCCACCAGTGTCAGGCCGGCGACGGGCCCGAACCGAGCGCTGATGGCAATGCTCATGGCCGCACCCGGAATCAGGTCGCGCACCGGCAATAATGGCAGGCGGGTGGGGCTCAACCCGCGCGGTAGTTTCGCACCAAGACGTTCATCCAGCACGCGCAGCCAATGCGCCAACGGGCGCCACACCTGCCAGGCCAGTGCGCCAACGGCCATGTAGGCCATCGACCAGGCCAATGCGTCGCCCGCAGCGTCCACTAATGCGCCCGCTTGCCAGGGCGACTGGAACAGCGCTCCGACGAGGCAGCCCAGCACAATCGCGTGCAACAGCGGCAAGGTGTCGAAGGCGGTTTGCCAGCCTGTAGTGCGCTTGCAAGGTGTCATCGGCCAGGGCCGTCGGCACGGTTACCACTGCCCGCTCGGCGCTGTCGTCTTCCTGCGCCCATTGTTGCCAACTCAACGCGTGTTCGTACGCTTCACGCAGGCGTTGAAAGCCTTGCGGATCATCATCCGGTCGGGTTTTCTTCAGCAGGGTGGCGTATTGGCGTTTGATCGTGCGGCTATCGGCATTCGGGGATAGGCCAAGGACATCCCAGCAAGTCATGTGCGGTACAACTCCATAAATAACGCGCGCACCTTACCCGGTTTCGTGTCCGCTGAACCAGTGGGAGTGAGGGAGGGCGCGGTCTTGCTGGAGTGCCTGGTGCAAGCGCTTGGAAGATCCGGAGGGTGCGTGCCCGGTCGCAAACCGGTGGCGAACGGGCACGTTGCTGTTAGCCGAGGATTATTTGAGCGGCGTCAGCGGTGGCAATTTCCATTGGCCGTTACTCGCTTCAGGCTTGGGCAGGTAAATGCGCAGGACTGCGTAAAACGGGCCGGGCGGTGCCGGTAGCCAGTTGTTCTGTTCGGCTTTCGGTGGCTCGTGGTGCTGCAACGCCAGGGTCAGGCCGCCGTCGGCGTCCAGTTTGAGGTTGGGCAACATCCGCGAATTGATCAGGTAGCGCTTCTTGAGGTTGGGCGCCAGCAGCTTGGTCTTGGCGTCGTACATGGTCAGCGACCAGAACGCTTCGGCGGGCGGCAGTTGGTCCTTGTCAAAGTGCACGGTGTAGCTGTGACGTGCGCCATTGGCCGGTTTGCCTTCGCTGTCGACGAAGTAGCTCAGGTAAATGGCCTCATCGGGGGAGTTGCCGAAAATTCCCAGGTCCGCACCGGCGTAGCGGTACAGGTAGTTGTTTTTCAGGCGGTCGCGGCTGCCGAACAGGTCGCCGCTGGTCACTTGATGGGTGTCGATTTTGTCTTTCTTGAAGGCGGCGAATTCTGCTCGGCCGTCGGCAATCCCGTCTTCCAGGGCTTTGCGTTGTTCTGAGGTCAAGTCCTTGACCTTGAACGGCGCACCCGGGGCGATGCCGATCTTGGCGAAGCGCGCCAGCAGGTCTTTTTCGCTGTCCTGAGGGGCCGCGAAGGCCAACATGAAATTCAGGTAACGAAACAGCTGCGGGCCTTCGGTCATCGTGGCCATCGGCTTGGGCCATTCAATCTTCGGTACCGCAGCCGGCGCAGGCTGTTTCACGTAGCTGCTCAGGGGCTGCACTTTGTAGCCGTTCTGGATCTGCTTGACCTTGTTCAAGTCCTTTTCATCAAACAGCTGCGTGCGGTACAGGGCGTAGGCGATATTGCTTTCGCTGTACACCACGCGGTCCACGTCAACCGGCTGCTGACCTTTCCAGTCCGGGCCGGCGATCATGTAGTGGCCGCCGTTGTTGCCGGTGCTGCGGGTGCCCAGGTAGGCGATGTTCTGCGTATAGAGGTCGATCAACTGCACCGAGTAGTAACGGTTGTCTTCGATCTTGGGCAGGGTCAACACCAACGGCTCTTTGCGCAGGTCCATCCATACGAAAGAGTAGGGCGTGTCCGAATTCGGTGTGGCGAACGCCGTGTCCTTGGGGGTGAACACCTGCGCGGTGTTGCCGATATGGTTGAACGGCGCCTTGAAATTGGCCCCGCCTTTATCGACGGCCTGGGTGTAGAGCGTCTTGTACATTGCCACGACCGGGTAGCCATACAGGTAGGCTTCCTTGGCAATCGCCCGCGCTTCGGCGGGGGTTGCCGTGAAGTCAGCCCAGGCGCCGGTGCTCATGAATATCGAGAGGCTCGCCAACAGCAGGCGCGTCGGTTTTCCAATCATGTTGTTGCGTCCTTCCAGAGTTCTTTTGACTGACGGGAGTTGAAGGCGACGAGTTTCCAGTTTTATTTCCCGAACGTCACGTTAATCCCTGCAAACCAGGTCAACTGAGGCCAATCATCGCCTTGGCACGCCCCTGTCTGTTGCGGTTCGACACAGGTGTTGACGATGACGCGCTCGGGCCTTCACGGATGATATCGATTGAAGCTAGCAGCAAATCCCTGACGCGCGAGTGGCTCAGTCAAATGAGCGCTTGAGTGCCAAGGGAAGACGAATGACGCTGAGGCCTCAAGGGCCGCCCGTATCAGGCGGCCTGAGGCCGATAAGGAACTAGGCGTGGGGCAGCATTGATTTGACTTTGTCGCGCAATTGATCGATCGAGAAGGGTTTGCCAATCACCTGCATGCCGGACGGCACATCAATGCTTTCGGCATAGCCGCTGGCGAACAGGATTGGCAGGTCAGGGCGTAGCTCACGCACCTTGGCAGCCAGTTGTTTACCGTCCATATCGGGCAGGCCGACATCGGTCATCATCAGGTCGATCACCTGAGCGGTGTTTTCGACCACCTTCAAAGCTTCTTCAGCGTCCGCCGCTTCGATCACTGTGAACTCCAATTCTTCGAGTACGTCGACGATCAGCATGCGCACGATGGCGTCGTCTTCGACTACAAGGAGGGTGGAGGGGGTGGCGGACATAATCAAAATTCCCGAAAAAATGAAATGGGCAGGTCTTTGGCGGTTGAAAGACCATTCTCTAATGAGTCGCGTCAATCTCGGCAAGTTCCGTAGGTGCAGGCATTGTGAAGGGAATGGGCGCAAATGTCGCGTGCAAGTCCGTGGCACGGGGGATGACGTGATGCGTGAATGGCACCGTTCAACAGTGCCATTCACGCAAGGGCGTCACAGGTGGGTCAGAGCGCTGTATTGAACAGTGCGAACGGGTTGTTGTAAGGAACCGTCGCCAGAAAGTCGAAGTCATTGAAGGTGCTGACGTCGTACTCCGGAATGCCGCGGTTAATGGCGACCGGTTGAAGCGTGCCGGCGCTCCAGCCGCTATTCAAGGTAGCGTCCAGACCCCGACGCATTGAAGCTTCGTCCGGGAACTTCGCCAGGCCAAAGTTGGGATCAAAGAAAAACCATTCCTTCTGGTTGTTATTGACAATGACGCCCGCCAGAAGCCCGTGATTTTGGGTGCTGATCTTGAAGGTGGTTGATGTCGGTCTATTACTGAGGTCAGTAATAATGTCGGTGTACGCTAGCCGGGAAACCGGTTTGGTGCCGTGAAAGTTCACGCTAAGCACTTGGTGCATGCTGTTCAGTTGTCGGCGGAAACCAGCAATGGTGGGGTCGATGGAATTTAAGCTGGCTTTGAAGAAATTATCGATCAGTACGCGCTCTTTACCATACTGAATAGCCAACGCCATGGTGTTGGCCAACGCAGCACATTCTCCTGATGACGTAAGGTCGTTTGAAGCCAGGTAGAAGTTTTGCGGCATACCGGTGGCTTTACCGCCTGCCTTTGTTATTTCTTCGCTAAATATCCTGGCGTACTCAAGACTGTTTTTGGTCTGCAGATCTTCTATCAGTTTGGCCAGTGCGCCTGTCTCTTCGGGGGTTCGGCGGGGGAGGATGGCCAACTCTTTAAGGTCAAGCACGTTCATGGAGGGGTCGTAGCCGTCTATGGTTTGGCCCTTTGGGTTTGCGTAGCCACGGTTGTAACCAGCGATATCGTTAAGCTTGACGTCCTCTATGGTCCTCTTAAACGCTTCGCGAAGATTAGGGGTCCGGGGGTTGGCGCCACCCACGTGGACAACCAGTTAAGAAAGTTGTGGTTTATCTCACCATTCCCCGCAACAGTGACGGGTTTGAAGTCAAGCAGCGGTTGCCCAAAGGGCTCCTGGCTGATGGGGTCAAGTGCATACCATTTATTGTTTTGCAGGGTCGCACCCACGTCCACCCTTTGCTCTAAAAACTTGTAGGTGCCCGTTGCTGTTATACCCTGACTTTTACTCGCGGCTTTAAGCAAGTCATAGCTGCCGGTAGCCCCTTTGAGTTTGTTAACGGCTTCAAGACTTTTGTTCAGTGCGTAACGTCCGCCTTTCAGCAGCAGTTTGCCTCCCTGCGCCGCCAGTTCATTCAAGCCACTGAAAGGGTTAAGTAGGGAAATGGCTTCGGCGCCGATGATTCGGGTGCCCTTCAGTACCTTGGAACCTATGGACAGCGCTGAGCGACCGATCTTGATCAGCTTGCCTGCGACTGCAGCGCCGGCAGTGAGAAAGCCGAATATATCCATTGTGAGGTCTTGGGCTGCCTCACCGTAGTTGCCGCTATTGAAATTGACAATGGCTGATCTGAACGGGATCAGATTTAATAAAAATTCGTCAAGTGGCTTGGGACCGCCTTGTAACTCATCCAGGGTGGTTTGCCCGCGGGCTTCTTCTTTGATGCTGGGGTCATCAAGTTCGAGGTGCTCGACAAATGCGCTGGCAATCAAGTTGGATCGAATGCTGTTAAAGCTATCCATAGGTGCCGCCAGCACGCCACGTTCGGTACCCAAGTCATGCACGTGATGGTTGAACGTGATTTCCTTAGTCTCAGACACCAGGTTGGCTGCTCTCGACACCTTGGTTTTTGCCCGGCTCAGATTGATCTGTTTGATCGTGCTTTCATTTAAATTGATTTCGTAGGCTTGAGACTGGCCATTCAGTTCGGTTCGGAATAACAGCCCGGTTGTTTTTGGTGCTCTGTGTTATTGGGTAAAAAGCCCATGCCCAGCCGATGTGAACTCTCTTCAAAGACAGTGACTTTTCCAAACTCAAAGTTTTGTCTGTCTTCGAGTGGAAGCTGCGCGATCATATGCCTGACCGTTGCGTTAATGCCGGTCTTTTTATCCCAGATCGCTTGGGTGAACTGCTGATCGAAGGCTTTCTGTACACCCACTATCGGGGCTGCATTGAGCTGCTCCAATGGGATGCTGGGGTCGTCTGACCACCAAGGACGCGGATTCGGCATGTCCATCATGGCGATATCCAACATCGAATGTAGGCCGACCAACCCAGTTTGGCCTGCGGTGCCTCGATAACTATCAGTACCCAGTACTTTCTTTTCGAATACCGGACCAAGATCCCCGAAGCGTTCCTTTAATTTGGCCAGCGCAATTTCTTTTCGTGTAGGGATTGCTTCGTAGAGCATTTTGGAACCGGAGAGTCGTTCTTCCAGTTGTTGGTTGAAGCTGGCTTTTATGCTGTCAAGTTGGGCCGGGGTGTAGTTGTCGTCAGCACTTTTTGCGATTACGCCGTTGGCGACAGCCCAATCGACCAGCGCGGTACTTTGGGCGTATTCAGTGGCGGGCGAGCGGCCTTTGGAGGCGTTGTACTCCAGCATGACCTCCGCGAACGTCATGTGCCTCACAGCGCCAGGTCGCTCGGCTTCTATAGTTGCCGCTGCAATCGACAGGAAAGCCCACGCCTGGCTGCCGACGGTCAGGTTCTCGGGAATATCTTTAATCAGAAACTGCGGTGCCGTATGGCCTAGCAACAGGTGAGTGGCGAGCTTAGCGGTATCTACCGTTGCTTTTTGGGTGGCGACAAGATGCTCGCTAAGGCTTTCAATGACCGAGGAGGGTGTATGACCCCAATGCTGTGAGTCCGCCAGGTCAAATTCGCCCACTACGTTGCGTTCGCGCGAAACAGAGGACTTGGGATCCATTCCAAGGTTGAGCGCGGTCAATAGATAGTCGTAGATACTGGTGTCCGAGGAGGCGCCTTTCATCTGCGTTTGCAGAGTTTCACCCAGCGCCTGGGCCCTGGGCGTGTCGAGCAGTTTTTGCAGGGCCTTTTCCGGTTCCTGCAGATCGCTCGCCGTCAACGCACTGCCTCTGATCAAGTAACCGAGCGTCGCCTGGCTGTCAGGTGACAATGCCCCGCCTGGCGCACCGGGCTCGGCGCTGTAGAGGAAATCCAACATTTTTTGTTGATCGGTTTGCGACATCGGGATTGGCCAGGACAGTGCGCCGCCCAGATTGCCCAGCGGGCTCAATAGCGACCGCTGCTCCAACGTGGTCGCCAACGCATTGAGCTCTTCCATGGTCCGCGGAAGAGCAATGCCGAGGTCGTTCAGCGCTACTGCCAATGTTGGCGCCGGGCCTTGCGCCATGGCATATGACGACCCTACGAAAGGGACTAACCGTTCGTTGTTCAAACTGTATTCGATCTGGGCGGGGGTAGCAGGCTGGCCATCACCCTGGGTGGCCGCGTACCGGAGCTTGACAGCCAAATCGTAAAGGTCTGCCTTGTCTGCTATGAGGTGTTTTACCGTTTTGGTCTGTACCCTGGTGGCTGTGGCGCTGCTGTCCTGGGGTTTGGCGGCATAAAACGTTTCAGCACTTAAACGTTGATCTGCAAGGGCCTGCGCAGAGCGGGTCGCGGCAGGTCGCAACGGGTCGCCTGCAGAGATAGGGCGCAAGCGCTTGGTGGCGATCAGTATCTTAATTTCACGTTCTGTCTGAACCTCGTCATCGTCGATGCGCGGTTGGCCATAAAAATCGCCGACCACCGCCAGAGGCACCTTCAGGACGCCATTCTCGAACGACAGGTGCAACGGGGTTTCCGGCGTGGGCGTTATAACGCGCGCCGCTGCCAATATTGGCTCGGCGATAGCTTTCCAGCCCGGGGTGTCGCTCAGGGTAAATCTTCTGGCTACGCCATCGACCGTGGCATGCAACACGCCTGTGCTGGCAACGATGCTGACGGTGGCGGGATCGATGTGCTGCTGGCGCATCCACTCCTGTACAACCGGACGCTCAAGCTGGGTGTGATAGAGGGTCAACCACTGCCCCAACAGCGTGTTTTTTGGCACCTCGATCTTTTCATCGATGCCTTTCAACTTGTTTTGCAGGCCAGCGATATATTCGGCGAGCAGCGTTACGTCATCGTTCGCGGCGCCGTGCGCGGCGTTCAGCGCAGCCGGTATAGGCGCTTTGGCCATCGGCGCCAACTGTGGCCTGAAGGTTTGCTGTACTGCATTCGTGTTGGTCATCTGGTTTACCTTGCTGGGTTAAAAAGACGCCTTCCCAAAAGATCTTCCGTGTTCCTGAGGCGCACACCTGAGTGCTGAAACGAGGAAATTTCGTTCCAGAACGGCGCCACGTACCTGTATTTATTTGTGTAAATGAAATGATGAATTCGGACAGAATCCGTTGGAAATTCACGTCTAGAGCGTAGGAAGTCACCTCAAATCAATGCAGAAACATAGCCTTGGCCGTCGATATTCGGGCAAACTCCCAGTTTTTCCGTTCCTGGCCAAGGCATGCCCATGACTCCCGCGTCGTCTGTCGATGAAAAGAGCTTTCGTAAACTCCTGAGCCGCAACGTGGCCCTACCTTTGAGCGTGGGCGTGGTCAGCGCGGTGTTTTTCGTCGTGCTGATCAGCTACCTGTTGTCGGTGATCCAGTGGGTAGAGCACACCGACCGGGTCATCAATAACCTCAATGAGTCTTCGAAGCTGACAGTGGACCTGGAAACCGGGCTGCGCGGCTTCCTGATCACCGGCGACGAGCATTTCCTGGACCCGTATGAAGTCGCAAAGCCGCGGATCATTGGCGATTTGCGCAATTTGCAGGAGCTGGTGGCGGATAACCCTCAACAGGTGGATCGCCTCAAGCGTCTTGAGGCCATGCAGGTCGAATGGAACAAATACGCCCAATCGATGGTTGACCTGCAGCGCCAGAGCGGTGACTACCGCGCCGCGGTCAAGGCCGGCCGGGGCAAGAGCCTGACCGACGCGATTCGCCAGGAATACGCGAACGCGGTGGACATGGAGCAGCAGTTCCGTGTGACCCGCAACCAGGACGTCACCCGTACTACGATTGTCAGCGTCACGTTGTACCTGGTCTTTGTGCTCGGTCTGAGCGGCTTCCTTGCCTATGTGGGCCGCAAAAATTTAATCGCTTTATCAGACAGTTACAGCGCAAACCTCGCGTCACAACAAACGATTGCGCGTCGCCTGGAACAACAAGCCTGGCTGCGCAACGGCCAGACCGAATTGGCCGAACAAGTGCTGGGGCAACTCAGCCTGAACATGCTGGGCCGTAACATCCTGCAGTTTTTTGCCCAGTACATGGGCTCGGCGGTCGCCGCGCTGTATGTGCGTGAAGAACACGGTGGCCTCAAGCGTGTGGCCACGTATGGTTTCTCCCGCGAACAGGAACAGCAGGAGCAGTCGATCTACAGCGACGAAGGCATCGTTGGGCAGGCCGCCCAGCTCGATCGCCTGATTCGCCTGGACGATGTGCCGGTGGATTACTTCAAGGTCAGTTCCGGCCTGGGCGAAGGGGCCACTCGCAGCGTGCTGGTGATGCCGACCAGCGACGATGACCGCGTCAACGGTGTGATCGAACTGGGTTTCCTGCGCCCACTGGAAGAGCGCGACGTCGAACTGCTGGAGCTGATTGCCGGCAATATTGGCACCTCCATCGAAGCTGCGCGCTATCGCCAGCGCCTGCAGGAAGTGCTGGCCGAGACCCAGCAGCTCAACGAAGAGCTGCAGGTGCAGCAGGAAGAGCTCAAGACCGCCAACGAAGAACTCGAAGAGCAGTCGCGCATTCTCAAGGAATCCCAGGCCCACCTGGAAACCCAGCAGGCCGAACTTGAGCAGACCAACGAGCAGTTGGCCGAGCAGACGCAAACCCTGGCCGAGCAGCGCGACGCCATGGACCGCAAGAACGTCGAGCTGAACCAGGCCCAGCTTGAACTCGAAGACCGCGCCGACGAACTGCAGCGCTCCAGCAAGTACAAATCCGAGTTCCTCGCCAACATGTCCCACGAGCTGCGCACGCCGCTGAACAGTTCGTTGATTCTGGCCAAACTGTTGGCGGAAAACCCGCAGGACAATCTCAGCGCCGAGCAGGTCAAGTTTGCCGAGTCGATCTATTCGGCGGGCAATGACTTGCTCAACCTGATCAACGACATCCTGGATATTTCCAAGGTGGAAGCCGGCAAACTCGAAGTGCGCCCGGAAAACTCCAGCGTTGTACGCCTGGTGGACGGCCTGCGCGGCATGTTCGAGCCGCTGGCCGCCGACCGCAAGCTGGGTTTCCAGGTGGAGGTTCAGGCCGATGCGCCGACCCTGATGTTCACCGACCGCCAGCGTTTGGAGCAGATCCTCAAGAACCTGCTGTCCAACGCGGTCAAGTTCACCGAGCAGGGCGAAGTCAGCCTGTCGGTGTCCCGCGCGCCGGGCGAGGGCATTGCCTTTACGGTGCGCGACTCCGGCATCGGCATCGCCCCGGACCAGCAGGAAAGCATTTTCGAAGCGTTCCGCCAGGCAGATGGCACCACCAACCGCCGTTACGGCGGCACCGGGCTGGGCTTGTCGATCTCCCGCGACCTGGCAACGCTGCTCGGCGGCTATATCAGCGTGAGCAGTGAGCCGGGCAAGGGCAGTGTGTTCACCCTGGTGTTGCCAGAGCAGTACGTCGAACGCGAGGAGGGCGCTGCGCCTGTCGAGCAACCGCGCCAGGCCGTGGCCGCCCCTGCGCCCAAGCCCGTGGCGGTCTCACCACTGCCGGTGGCTGACGTCAAACAGATCCCGCGATTTGCCGATGACCGCGACAAAGCGCCGTTCACCACCCGATGCATTCTGGTGGTGGAAGACGAACCGAATTTCGCGCGCATCCTGTTCGACCTGGCCCACGAGCTGGGCTACAACTGCCTGGTGGCGCACGGTGCCGACGAAGGCTACAGCCTGGCCGAGGAATTCATCCCCGACGCGATCCTGCTCGACATGCGCCTGCCTGACCATTCCGGGCTGACCGTGCTGCAACGTCTTAAAGAACACGCCAGTACCCGCCACATTCCGGTGCATGTGATTTCCGTAGAAGACCGCGTCGAAGCCGCCATGCACATGGGCGCGATCGGTTATGCCGTCAAGCCCACCACCCGCGAAGAGCTCAAGGACGTGTTTGCGCGCCTGGAGGCCAAGCTGACGCAAAAGGTCAAGCGCGTGCTGCTGGTGGAAGACGACGATTTGCAGCGTGACAGCATTGCCCGCCTGATCGGCGACGATGACATTGAAATCACCGACGTCGGTTACGCCCAGGCCGCCCTGGACCTGCTGCGCACCAATGTCTACGACTGCATGATCATCGACCTCAAGCTGCCGGACATGCTCGGCAACGAGCTGCTCAAGCGCATGGCCACCGAGGACATCTGCTCGTTCCCGCCGGTGATTGTCTACACCGGACGCAACCTGACCCGCGATGAAGAGGCCGAGCTGCGCAAGTATTCGCGCTCGATCATCATCAAGGGCGCGCGCTCACCCGAGCGCCTTCTGGATGAAGTGACACTCTTTCTGCACAAAGTCGAATCCCAGCTGTCCCATGACCGCCAGAAGATGCTCAAGACCGCCCGCAGCCGCGACAAGGTCTTCGAGGGCCGCAAAATCCTGTTGGTGGACGACGATGTGCGTAACATCTTTGCCCTGACCAGCGCCCTGGAGCACAAAGGTGCGGTGGTGGTGATCGGGCGTAATGGCCGTGAAGCCATCGACAAACTCAATGAAGTTGACGACATCGACCTGGTGCTGATGGACGTGATGATGCCGGAGATGGACGGTTACGAGGCAACCGCCTTGATTCGCCAGGATCCGCGCTGGAAAAAGCTGCCGATCATTGCGGTCACGGCCAAGGCCATGAAGGACGATCAGGAACGCTGCCTCGCGGCGGGCTCCAACGATTACCTGGCCAAGCCGATTGACCTGGACCGCCTGTTCTCGCTGATTCGCGTCTGGCTACCGAAGATGGAACGTATTTAAGTGGAGCAACGTTTTTTGGATAAAAGCAGCGATATTGAGCTGCGCCTGTTGATTGAGGCGATTTACCTCAAGTACAGCTACGACTTTCGCGACTATTCCGGTGCGTCGGTCAAACGGCGCGTGGCCCATGCCTTGCGCCAGTTCGATTGCGCCACGATCTCGGCGTTGCAGGAGCGCGTACTGCACGACCCGTCAGCGTTCATGCAGTTGCTGCAGTTCCTGACGATCCCGGTGAGCGAGATGTTTCGCGACCCGTCGCACTTCCTGGCGATCCGCCGCGAAGTGGTGCCGCTGCTCAAAACCTACCCGTCGATCAAGGTCTGGATTGCCGGCTGCAGCACGGGCGAGGAGGTGTACTCCATGGCGATCCTGCTGCGTGAGGAAGGGTTGCTGGAGCGCACGATCATTTACGCCACGGACATCAACCCGGCGTCGCTGGACAAAGCCAAGCAAGGTATTTTTTCCCTGGAGAACGTGCGCGCCTACACCGCCAATTATCAGCAGGCCGGCGGACAGCGTTCATTTGCCGACTACTACACCGCGGCCTACGATTACGCGATCTTCGACAAATCCCTGCGTGAGAACGTGACCTTCGCCGACCACAGCCTGGCGACTGATAGTGTATTCTCAGAAACTCAATTAATTTCGTGCCGTAACGTACTGATTTACTTCAATAAAAAATTGCAGGATCGAGCGTTTGGACTGTTCCACGAGTCGCTGTGTCATCGCGGCTTCCTGGTGCTGGGCAGCAAGGAAACCCTGGATTTTTCCGCCTACAGCAAACAGTTCGAACCCCTGGTCAAGCAGGAACGGATCTACCGCAAATCATGACCGACGTTGCAGCCAACCCGATTGTCGGGATTGAAGCCATCGTCGTCGGCGCTTCTGCTGGCGGCGTCGAGGCGTTGCTGACTATTTTTGGCGGATTGCCCCAGGGCTTTGGCTTGCCGATCGTCGCCGTGCTGCACCTGCCGGACGAACGCCGCAGCCAGTTGGCGGAAGTCTTTGCCCGGCGCCTGCGAATCCCGGTGCGTGAAGCGCGTGACAAAGAAGTGATCGAGGCGGGCACCTTGTATTTCGCCGGGCCCGGTTATCACCTCTCGGTGGAGCATGACCGCAGCCTGTCCCTGAGCCAGGAAGACCGCGTACACCATTCGCGGCCCTCGATTGATTATCTGTTTGCGTCGGCCGCCGATGCCTACGGCGAAAGTCTGCTGGCCATTTTGTTGACCGGCGCCAACCAGGACGGTGCCCGCGGGCTGGCGCACGTTAAGCGCTCTGGCGGGACGACCGTTGTACAAGACCCCAAGGATGCACGCATCGCCGTGATGCCGCTGGCGGCCCTGGCCCTGCACACACCTGACTATATTCTGACTCTGAGCCAAATTGGCTCGTTGCTGGCTTTGCTGGAATCTTCCCCATGTTAAGTACCGTCCAGGCCAAACTGCTGATCGTCGACGATCTGCCGGAAAACCTGCTGGCCCTCGAAGCGCTGATCAAGCGCGAGGACCGCCAGGTCTACAAGGCATTGAGCGCCGACGAGGCCTTGTCACTGTTGCTGGAGCACGAGTTCGCCATGGCGATTCTCGACGTGCAGATGCCCGGCATGAATGGTTTCGAGCTGGCCGAACTGATGCGCGGCACCGAAAAGACCAAAAACATCCCGATTGTGTTCGTCAGCGCCGCCGGCCGTGAACTCAACTACGCCTTCAAGGGCTATGAAAGCGGCGCCGTCGACTTCCTGCACAAGCCGCTGGACATCCATGCGGTCAAGAGCAAGGTCAACGTGTTCGTCGACCTGTACCGCCAGAGCAAGGCGATGAAGCTGCAGGTCGAAGCGCTGGAACGCAGCCGCCGTGAGCAGGAACTCTTGCTGACCCGCCTGCAGGCCACCCAGGCCGAGCTGGAGCAGGCGGTGCGCATGCGTGACGACTTCATGTCGATCGTCGCCCATGAGGTGCGTACGCCGCTCAACGGGCTGATTCTGGAGACTCAACTGCGCAAAATGCACCTGGCCCGGGACAACGCCGCCGCGTTCACCCTGGACAAGATGCACGCCATGGTCGATCGCGATGAGCGGCAGATCAAAAGCCTGATTCGGCTGATCGAAGACATGCTCGATGTGTCACGCATCCGCACCGGCAAGCTGTCGATTCGCCCGGCGCGCTTTGACCTGACCCAGTTGGTGCACAACCTGGTGGAAAACTTCGCGCCGCAAGTGGCCGCCGCCGAGTCGTCGATGCACCTGGAGGTTCAAGGGCCGGTAGAAGGCAACTGGGACGAGTTCCGCATCGAGCAGGTGATTTCCAACCTGCTGACCAATGCGCTGCGCTACGGGGCCAAAAGCCCGGTGGAAGTACGGGTGTATACCGAGCATAGTGAGGCAAGGGTTGAGGTGCGTGATCACGGGATCGGCATCAGCGCAGACAACCAAAAGCGAATTTTCCAGCAGTTCGAGCGCGTTTCTGCCAGCCATGTGGCGGCTGGCCTGGGCCTGGGGCTGTTTATTTCCGAGCAGATCGTGGCGGCCCACGGGGGCACCATCGAGGTAGAAAGCCAGATAGGCGAGGGCGCCTTGTTTCGGGTGTGCCTGCCCCTTGAGACGCCGGCGTGAAATCTATCGTCAGCTCGACGCAACCTCTGCGTGACCCAATGGTCGTAACTGCAGCAATTGACCGGACAAAGGCTTCCCATGAGTGAAGATGCACAAGATGTTGTTCTGATCGTCGAGGACGACGAATCGATTATGTTCGTGCTGGGTGAATACCTGGCCGGGCTGGGGTATCGAGTACTGAAGGCAATTGATGGGGAGCAAGCCTTCGAAATCCTCGCGACCAAGCCGCACCTGGACCTGATGGTCACGGACTACCGCCTGCCGGGCGGGATTTCCGGGGTGCAGATCGCTGAACCGGCGATCAAGTTGCGACCGGAATTGAAAGTGATCTTTATCAGCGGTTATCCGCAGGAAATCCTCGACTGCAACAGCCCGATCACGCGCAACGCGCCGATCCTGGCCAAGCCGTTTGATCTGGATACGCTGCAGGAGCATATCCAGCGATTGTTGGCTTGAGTACGGGTTGTGCCAGGGGCGCGTATCACCGTCCCCGGCAGCATTCACCGGCTTCAGTCACGCGCCCAGTCCAGAATTTCGTTGATCTTTGCGCGGTCAAAGACGCCCGCCCCCTCATCATCGCGCAGCTTGAAATTGCCATCGGGATAGACTTCTACCCCGACGGAGCTGGCATAGGTCACCGACACATCGTTCTTTTGCAGGATCGATAACAACGGTTTGTTACCGTTGCTATCGACTTGGCCTATGACCCTGCCGACCATCAGCGGTGAGCGGGTTGCCGTGCCGCCGACAAAAATGACCTTGCCGCCATTCTCCAATGCGCTGTCCAACTGCTGGAGCAGAGCGAAGGCATTGTGCTCAGACCCCACAGGCGCCTCCAGATTGCTGCCGTTCAAGTGCACCAAGGTGCGTTTGCGGTAAACCCCATTGTGCAGATCGCTCAGCACCACCAGTGCCGAACAGTCACCGAGCCCGTTGGTGCTGAGGATGCTGGTGGGGTCATTGAGGGTTTTCGCCTCGGCCATGAACACTTCAACGTTTGGCACGGCGGGCTTACTGGCGCTATTGGGTTTGAGCGGTGGTTGCACAGGCGCATCAGCGACTGAAGGCTTCGCGCCCAGGGCGTCGTCGAGCAGCGACTGAACATGTGTGTCAGCAATATGGTTGGTTTTCTTCCACGCATCACTGTGAGTGCTGACGTTGAACTCCAGCCTGGTCGGGTCGCTGCCCGCGGTTTTGTAGGGCAACGGCAGGTGTTTGTCGGTAAATAGCTTGCCCAGGCTCTTCTTCATGGCGCCAGCGCTCGCAAACTCGGCGAGGCCGTAGTTGGGGTCGTAATAAAAAAACCGCTTCGCGACGCCTTCGCCCTGCGTGCCGATCATCATCGCGTGATCGGCGGTGCCGATCATCATGATTTTGGGGGCGCTGGCGTCAGCGATTTCATCCATCAGTTGGGCATAGCCCATTTTGCGAACGGGCGCACCGGCATGAAACTGCGTGGGTGTATCCAGTTGCTTTTGAATGTGCGTCAGGTTCGCCACGAACTGCCTGGACTCGGCGGCGGTGGGGTTGGCCGCAGCGCTGAACAAATTGGCGGCGAAACGGGTGTGCTTGCCTTGCTCCATGGCCGTCGCCATGACGCGCGACATTGCCGCACACTGGCCTTTGCTGAGCGGGGTGGTCTGGCTGAGATAGAACAGCTGAGGAACAGGGGTGAACGTGCCGCCGCCCACGCTGATGTGCTGGTAAAACGCATTGACCCCGCTGAAGCTGTGCTGCACCGCCAAACGCTCGCGCTGGCGTACCAGCGCGCCGACCTCGGCCGGTGTGCGGCCAGGCGCGCGCGCAAGCGCCATCACTTCGGCGGATTTCATCCCGGCGTGATAGCCGCTGATCGTCAGCGGGTCGACCTGGGTATACCCATGGTTGAACTGCACGCTGTTTGCACCGTTTTTCTGTTGTTCAACCCAGGCGGTCCAGGCGCTTGCACCGGCCGTCTGCTGAGCCTCGTGTAATTCCCCGCTGGCCCTGATCGAGGGTTGAAAATCCTCCAGAGCCTTGCCGTACGGCTGGCCACTCAGCGTATCGAAGGCAAACCACTTGCCACGTTGAAGCACTGCCGGCCCTTCAGCGATGGCGCCACCCAGTTTGAAGGTGCCCACTGCGCTGGCCTCAAAATGTCGACTTGCATGGATCAGGCTGTAACTGTCGGCACTGCCGCGCAGTGTGTTGTAGGCATGCAGCCCGCCTTTTTGCACCCCACGCGCGGTACGGGAAACCAGGCTGCCCACGCCATCCAGCGGGTTGAGTGCGCCAAGTGCTGCACGGCCCAAGATCTTCACGCCCTGGGCCAGCCTGGCCGCCGCGCTGGTACCTGCTTGCAGGGCCTTGGCGCCTTTGGCTGCAACGCCTAGGCCCACGACAAAACCGAAGGCGTCGAACGCCAAGTCAAGGATGCCGTCACCCACGGCGCCGGCTCGAAAATTCTGGACTGCCGAGCGCAGGGGAATCAGGTTCAGCATGAATTCGCGGGCTTTTTTGTAGAACGGCACCTCGGTGTCAAACGTCGTCACACCCCGCGCCTCAGTCTCCAGCGCCCGAATGTCCAGGTTTTGCACCAAGGCGTCGGCAATGTAGCGAGTCCTTTCGCTGGCAAAGCTGTCGGGTGTGCCCGCTCGATGTTTTTCCTCAGCGACATGCGGCGAGTAACGGCCGGAAGGTTTAACCTCCAGCAGCATTTTCGAATAGCGCCACTTATCGGCTTCATTGGTCTGGCGCCCGATCGGGTGGTCTTTGAGCTCCTCGCGCCGGCGGATGCTGTTGTCTCTTACATTGACTTCATAAACAGTGACGACGCCGTCGAGCTCTGTTTTGAGCAGCAGGCTATTGGGCACTTTGGTTTCGACACGGCTTTGGCTGAAGGCGGTATGAGTGATGCTGTGCTCGGTGAGCAGGGTCACTTTCCCGCACTCGATGGCTTTTCTATCTTCCAGAGGCAGTGTGGCGATCAGGTGTTTGACGTGCGTGCTCGTCGCCTGTTCTGCCGCATGGAAGTAGCGCTGAAGTTCAGTGTTGAACAGAGCATTGATGTCGGAAAGCTTGTTCACATGGCCCGCAATCGTGCGTGTGTCGACCTCACCGGACGATGACGTCCATGCCGTTGCCTCGAGTTGCCCGTGCAGGTAAAGGTCCAGCACCGAGTACGCGCCGGGGAAGTCGCGACTCTGATCAAGTGGGGTGATGCATTTTTTCTCGAAGGGCAGGTCACCATACACACGCTCGAGTTCCTTCAGCGCCATCTCCCTGCGCTCGGGCATTGCGGTCGAGTGGGCTTGTGAGGCTTGGCCCAATGCTGAAATTCGCGCGCTGTAGGCGCCAGAGACGCGGTTCATCTGCTCGTCGGTGTAGTCATCCAGGGTGTTCAGCGCGATCAAGCCTTGGGCAACCCCCCAATCTTTGAGTGCATCGCGCTGCGCCCTGCGTTCAACCTGCCGGTCCTGGTCGGTAACAGGTGCCAGGTCGGCTCGCTGCATGACCTGCGCAAAGGTCATACGCGCCGTTGAGCCGGGCGCCTGGCGCTCAAGGCGCGCTACCGCCGTGCTGAAGCTGACCCAGGTGTGTGAGCCACACGTCACCTTGTCGGGAATGTCGGCGACCAAAAAAGCGGGGGCTCGGCGTGACAACAACAGATGGGCCGCAACAGGTGCTAACTCGGCGCTGGCACGGCCCATGGAAACCAAGTGTGTCACTAGCCCCGCAACCACCGTTGAAGGATGCTGGCCCCAATGTTGATGATCGGCGATATCAAAACCGGCAATGCCGGTTCTGGCAGGCGCCCCGGTGTTTGCTGCCTCGAATTCTTTATCCAGGGTCGCGCCAAGGGCTGCCAGCGTCCAGTCGTTAAGGCTCTGCGGGGTCGAGACGCCATTGAATTTTTCCTGCAGCGCCAGCCCCAGCGCCTGGGCATCAGGCGTAGCGAGAAGACTTTGAATAAACCGCCGCGGGTCATGCAGTTCGGACGGGGCAAAACGCTGGTTGCGCGTCAGGTAACCGAGTGCACCGGTGCCCTCGTCATAATCTTGCAGACCACTGAGCCCCAGCGTGTTCTGGCGCAGGGAATTTCTCAGGTTGCGGCAATCGTCATTACTCAATGGCGTTGGCCAGGACAAGGCTCCACCGAGATTGCCGTCTGGAAGCTGGGAAAGGGCTGGTGTTGTCAGTAACCGTCCCAGGTTGAACAGTTCGTCCCGGCTGCGGGGCCTGTCCCAGCCGTTGTCGCTGAGGTGTGTGTCCAGGCTGACCGTGGGGGCCGCCTGCAACAACCTGATGGGCGAATCGGCATGCAAGGTGATGTGGGTGCTGCTCATTTTGTCGCGGATAAGTTGCTCAATCCGGCTTTGAACATACGCGGGTGGCAGGTACAAGCTGTCCAGGGGATCTTTGGTGGTGCGGTATAGCCACTGTTCGGATAAATCGTCGATTTCCTGAATGATAGCGATCAGTTTCAAGGCCACGTTGGTGTGGTCATGGGCATTGGCCAGCTTGGCACGTTCGTGTTGCAGCACCTGCGCAGAGCGTTCTGGCCTGGACTGGGAAGGGTTGAACGCTTTAGCCGCTTCGAGCTGTGCTGCACGGGCTTCAGCGGATTCCCGGGTTTGCCCAGTGATTGCTTCGCCATAAAAGTCCGCGACCGCCCGGTAAGGCGCCGATGTGCTACTTGAGGGGCTGAGAATATAGCCAGAGTCTGACGTCAGGGCTTTTGCCGCCCGCATGATCGGCGCCATCATCGAGGTCCAGAGATGGCCATGCTCAAAGCCTGAAAAGGGTTTGCGCTGACCGCTAACGAACGCGCTGATGAGGTTGTCTCGGGGATTGATCTCGATAGGCTTTGAAAGATCAATCTGCTGACGCCTTGCCCAACTGACAAAGTGCGGGCTCTTCATCAAATCGTGCAGGTGTGACCACCATTGGCCGAAGGCAGAGGCGGGCGGAATGTGGTCGATGTCGCCCAGTCGTCCGGTACTTGCCGCGGTGCGCAGCGTTTGCGCCAGATACCCTGCCAGCTCACTGTCGCCTTCGACTTGCGTACGGTCGGCTGCGTGCGGCGCCGCCGGGTTGCTCTGCCGATCCGCCAAGCGTGGCCGGCGTATTGTGGGGGGCTCGGGTGCTGCATTCAGCGGCCATTGATGCAGGGGATCAACGTTGCGCGAAGCGATCATGATGGGACTCGTGAGGTAAGTTTCAGGTTAACCACGGGCACCTTTCATGCGTCGCGATTTGAAACTTCGTGTCCAATCCCTCAATGCCGGTTCCGGCCTGTCAGCCACCAGATATTGCGGAAACGTGCAGTCACTGGCTCACGCCTGAATCATTTCCCGCACCTTCGCTGTCAACAAATCAAAGGTAAATGGCTTGGTGATCAGTTGCATTCCAGGATCAAGGAAGCCACCGCGCACCGCCGCGTGTTCGGCATAACCGGTGATGAACAGGACCTTGAGCTGAGGGCGGATCTGCCGACCAATTTCCGCCATTTGCCGGCCGTTCATGCCCGGCAGGCCAACGTCACTGATGAGCAAGTCGATACGCTGGTCGGACTCGATGATCGGCAGCGCTGTGTCCGCATCACCGGCTTCGACAAAGGCGTAACCCAACTCTTTGAGCACGGCGCTGACCAGCACGCGTACCGCCGGGTCATCCTCGACGATCAATACCGTTTCACCCGCATTGGCATAGGGCGTCAACGCAGGATTGAGGTATTCCGGCGCCTGCATTTCACCGACAAAACGCGGCAGGAACAGGCTTACCGTGGTGCCTTTGCCCACTTCGCTGTGGATGGTGACGTGGCCATGGGACTGGCGGGCAAAGCCATAGATCATCGATAACCCAAGGCCTGTGCCCTGGCCGATGGGCTTGGTGGTAAAAAACGGATCGAACACGCGTCCCATCAGGTGCTCTGGAATGCCGCAGCCGGTATCGCTGACGCTCAGCTCTACATAGTCGCCGGGCTTTAAAGTGCCGTAGGCCGCAGTAAACACGTTGTCGAGGTGGCGGTTGGAGGTTTCAACCACCAACTTGCCGCCGCCCGGCATCGCGTCCCGCGCGTTGATCACCAGGTTGAGCAGGGCGCTTTCGAGTTGATTGGGGTCAGCTTCGGCGGTCCATAGCTGAGCGTCCAGGCGCATGTCGAGGGCAATGCTTTCGTTGATGCTGCGTTGCAGCAGCTCACCCATGGAGGTCACCAGTTGGTTGATCCCCACGGGCTTGGAATCCAGCGATTGGCGACGGGAGAACGCCAACAGGCGATGGGTCAACCCGGCCGCGCGGTTGGCCGAGGTCACGCCCAGGTCGATAAGGCCGTCCAGATCATCGAGTTTGCCGCGCGCAATGCGCCGTCGCAGCAGCTCCAGGCTGCCGATAATCCCGGTGAGCATGTTGTTGAAGTCATGCGCGATGCCGCCGGTCAATTGACCTACGGCCTCCATCTTCTGCGATTGGCGCAAGGCTTCTTCATTGCTGCGCAATTGCGCGGTGCGCTCCTCGACTTGCTGCTCAAGGGTTTCCATGGTGCGTTGCAGGCGCAGCTCACTCTCGCTCAAGTCAATCAAGCGGTCGCGAGCGTCGTACTGCCGGCGTCGGCCACGCAGGGCCGCGCTCACCAGGCTGATCAAAGTGATGGGATGAAAGGGGCGCTCCAGAAAGGTCACGTTGCCCAGCAGCCCGCTCAAGTGCGACGAACCGTTCTGCTCGCTGCCGCCGTGATGGGTCATCAGCACGATCGGCAAGTCGGACCACGCCGGCTGCTGATGCAGGTGCTCCAGCAACGGCTCCAGATCCACGCCGCGCAACGCTTCCGCCGCGATCACCAACAAGCCGGCGCCTTCTTCCAGCAATTCGCACAGGTTTGCCAGATTGCTGGCAACAATGCCGCTGTAGCCAGCTTCGTTCAGCATCATCAGCGCCAGTGAGCCGTCGCGACCCATTGGCGCCAGGATAATCGCGCGCTCGGAGGCAGAGGAAACGCTGATCACGATCCCTCTTCCTTGAGCAAAGGTGAGCCGCTGCCGTTGAATGTCGGGATGCCGCGCAGCACGCCCTGGAAGTTGTCGAGCGGCTCGCCCACCGTCATGCCACGGCTGCCAATGCGGTACTCGCGAATCGTCGACTCATGGGTGCCGGTGCGTTTTTTGATGATCGAAATGGCCCGGCGCACTTTGCCCAGTGCTTCGAAGTAACGCAGCAAAATCACGGTATCGGCCAGGTAGGTAATGTCGACGGGCGCTTGCATGTCACCGACCAGCCCATGCTGGGCGACGGTCATGAACGTGGCGGCACCCCGGCGATTGAGGTACAGCAGCAGTTCGTGCATGTGCAGGATCAGCGCGTTTTCTTCCGGCATGGCCGCCTGGTAGCCGTTGATGCTGTCGATGACCACGGTTTTGATCCCGCGTTCGTCAACACAACGGCGCACTCGGTGCGAGAACTCGCCGGGCGACAACTCGGCCGCGTCCACCTGCTCGATCAGCAGGTTGCCGGTGTCCTGCAGGGCGGCGAGGTCGATGCCCATGTTTTTCATGCGCTCGAACAACAACCCCAGTTCTTCGTCGAAGATAAACAGCGCCGCTTTCTCGCCACGGGCCACAGCCGCTGCGGCAAAGATCATGGAAATCAGGGATTTACCGGTGCCCGCAGGGCCAAGAATCAAGCTGCTGGAGCCGGTTTCGACGCCGCCGCCCATCAGCCTGTCCAGTTCGACAATACCGCTGCTCAGGGTCTGGCGGACATACCCGCCGCGATGCTCGGCCGCGACCAAGCGCGGGAATACATGCACGCCGTCGCCCATGATGGTGAAGTCGTGAAAGCCGCCGCGGTATTTTTGGCCACGGTATTTCACCACCCGCACGCGGCGGCGTTCGGCGCCGTAGTTGGGCGTCAGTTCTTCCAGGCGGATCACGCCGTGCGCCACGCTGTGTACGGTTTTATCCAGGGATTCGGTGGTCAGGTCATCCAGCAGCAGCACGGTGGCGTCGTAGCGCACGAAGTAATGCTTGATTGCCAGGATCTGCCGACGATAACGCAGTGAGCTTTGCGCGAGCAGACGGATCTCCGAAAGGCTGTCGATGACCACGCGGGTCGGCTTGACCCGCTCCACCACTTCAAAAATCTGCCGTGTGGCTTCGCCCAGCTCCAGGTCGGAGGAGTACAGCAGGCTTTGCTGATGATTGGCGTCGAGCAGGCTCTCTGGCGGGGTCAGCTCGAAGATGTGGATATTGTCATCCAGGTCCCAACCATGGGACTTGGCACCCTGGCGCAATTCGCGCTCGGTTTCGGAGAGGGTGATGTACAGGGATCGCTCACCGTTTTTCGCGCCGGCCTGCAGAAAATGCAGCGCAACGGTGGTTTTGCCCGTGCCGGGTTCGCCTTCCAGCAGGAACAGGTGGCTGCGCGATAACCCCCCGGAAAGAATGTCATCAAGACCTTCAATGCCGGTGGCCGCCTTTTCACTGAACAGCTCGTTGGATGTAGACAAGAAGTGCCCTCAGGTCACGTACAAATAGAGGAACGCGCCGCCTCGGACGCGCCATATTCACTTGACCGTGGAGGCCCGTAGCGGTTCAACGTTTCGCGAAAATTGTACAAGCCCCAGTATCGATTACAACTTTTTGCAACGCCCTACAGGCCTTGCTGCAACGCCGGGTCATCCGGGTTCTGTTGCTCAAGTTGCGCAAGCAATACCTGCACGTTTTGCAGCTGGCCGCTTTCTTTCCAGTAATTGACCAGCAGCACCCGCGCCTTGCGGTTGGCCGGGTGGCGCTGAATGATGTCTTCGAGCTGACGCTGGGCGGCTTCCAACTCTTCCTGGGCGTGCAGGGTCGTGGCGAGGTCGTAACGGTAATCCTGATTGTCCGGTTCAAGCTCTACCGCTTTGGACAAACCAAGCAGGGCGTACGGGCGCTCGCCATGGTGCAACAGCCACATGCCCAGCGCATGCTGCAGGTAAGCCGAGTCGGGGTGAGCCGCCAACTGACGTGCCAGCAGTTGCCGTGATTCATCGGTCTTGCCTTGTTTGTCCAGCAGTTCGATTTGCGCGACCACTGCCTGCAGGTTGTCCGGTTGCAAGCGCATGGCCTGTTCGAGGGCATTTTGTGCGTCTGGCAGCAGCGCACTGTGTATATAGAGGCGCGCCAGTTGAATCCAGCCTTCGGCCGTTTCCGGCTGACCCTTGAGGGTTTTCACAAACTCATCGAGCACTTGCTGCAACGGCCCGAAGTACAGCCCCAGGGTGTCCGGCGACAGACCGAGCAAGGCATTGGCGGCAGCAAAGCGCACCGCCTGTTCGGGATCGTCGAGCACCGGCCCCAGCAACAAGACGCGTTGGCCGCTGGGCACCAGGCCGACAATGCTGTGGATCGCCGCCTCGCGTACCACTGGCGAATCATTGGCCAGGTCTTTGTCGGCGAGCTTCAGCGCCTGCGGGCTTGGGTAGTTGGGCAATTCGGCGTGCAAGGCCGCGCGACGTTCAGGCGACAGGTCCGGCCGGCCGAGCTGTTGATACAGCACGCGCGCGGCGCCGGGTTCGCCGTTATGCGCCTGCTTCAAGGCTTTGGCGTAACCATGGGCAATCGCCGGCGGCACGGCCACCGGGGTTGAGCGGGAGAAAAACCAGGTGAGCAACACAATCAACAACAGGGCGCACAGGCCGATGATGGAGTAACGGCGTGACTTTGACATGCAGGCGTCCAAAAGCTGGTGGCAGCTAGTGCAAAGCCATCAGCTTCGGTCAGACCACGGCGAGTGTCAAACCCGCATCAGCTCAGCACGTAATCAACGGGTTCCAGGGCCGGCGGCAAGTCGCTTTCGCCCAGAGCGGCAAGGATCTCGCGCTCCAATGTGCGCACGATGGCATTGCTCGGCAGGTCGTTTTCATCAAAGCCGAACGGGTCTTCCAGGTCGTCGCCAATTTCGTCCAGGCCAAAGAAGGTGTAGCTGACGATGGCGGTGAACACCGGCGTCAGCCAGCCCAACGGCTCGGCCATGGCAAACGGCAACAGAATGCAGAACAGGTAAATGGTGCGGTGCAGCAGCAGCGTGTAAGGGAAGGGCAGCGGCGTGTGCTTGATCCGCTCGCACGACGCCTGCACCTGGCTGAGGCTGACCAGTCGGGTTTCCAGCTGGGTGTAGCGCCATTCGCTGATGATGCCTTGCTCGGCCAGCCCGCAAAAGCGCGCGCCCAGTTGTTGCAGCACAGCGTCAGGCAAGTTTGGGTGCGCGCGCTCAACGCCGATCCACGGCGTGATGGCGCCGGCCTCGTCTTCATGGCGCAGGCGCGCAATCAGGCCATGGGCAAAACCGCACAAGCCGCGCAGTAACCCACTGCGCTCAACCGGTTCAGTCAGCACCTGGGTTTCGCGGATCAGCGAGCGCACATCGATGATCATTTGCCCCAGCTGCTTGCGGCCTTCCCACCAGCGGTCATAGCAGGCGTTGTTGCGAAAGCTCATGAAGATCGACAACGACAAGCCCAGCAAGGTGAACGGCGTGGCGTTGACCTTGGAAAAGTACGCCGGGTGCAGGGTTTCAACCAGCACGATCACCGAGGCCAGCAAGGTCACCAGCAGGCTGCGCAGCGCGATGCGCTTGGCAATCGAGCCCTTGAGGGAAAACAGGATACCCAGGAGGTTGGGTTTGGGACGAACGATCATTGCAGGCAAGCTTCTTCGGTGGCGCAGGCCCCAAGGTTAGAAGCAACCCCGGCGAGCGTCCAATCACTTGAACTGACCGGCTGATCAGCGCGATCAATGATTGGCCAAACCAGTCAGCCAAGTTGAAGGCTTTGACCATTGCTGCTGTAACGCTGCAGAGCGACTATTTCCACGGTTTACGTGCTCAAAAACGTCCTGAAAATAAAAACCACAAGGATTTGAAGCGATGCGTGAGTATTTGGCTGCCACTACCGAGTTTGATTACCAGCACACCGTCGACGCCGCACTGGCCGGCAACCTGCAGGCGCTCAATGCCTGCGTGGAATGCTGCGACCGGCACGCACTGCCGGGCCGCATCGCGCTGTTCTGGGAAGGCAAGGACGGGCGCAGCGCCACGTCCACCTTCACCGACTTGCAGGACCAGGCCGCCCGCTTCGCCAATTTCCTCCTGGCCCAGGGCGTCAAACGCGGCGACAAGGTGGCCGGCCTGCTGCCGCGCACCGCAGAATTGCTGGTGGTGGTGTTCGCCACCTGGCGTATCGGCGCGGTTTATCAGCCGCTGTTTACCGCCTTCGGGCCCAAGGCCATCGAACATCGCTTGAGCAGCTCCGGCGCCGCGCTGGTGGTCACCGACGCGGTGAACCGGCCCAAGCTTGTGGACGTGGAAGGTTGCCCGACTATCGTCACCGTCGCCGGGCCCAAAGGCGAAGGCATCGTGCGCGGCGACTACAGCTTCTGGGCTGAATTGCCGAATTACTCCAACGCCTGCGAGCCGGTGATGCTGGACGGTGACGCGCCGTTTCTGCTGATGTTCACCTCGGGCACCACCGGCCCGTCGAAAGCCCTGTCGGTGCCGCTCAAGGCCATCGTTGCCTTTCAGCGCTACACCCGCGACGCAGTAGACCTTCGCCCCGAAGACGCGTTCTGGAACGTTGCCGACCCGGGTTGGGCTTACGGCATCTATTTTGGCGTGACCGGGCCGTTGTCCATGGGCCACCCGATCACCTTTTACGATGGGCCGTTCACCCTGGAGAGCACCTGCCGGGTGATCAACAAGTACGGCATCACCAACCTGACGGGCTCGCCGACCGCGTACCGCCTGCTGATCGCCGGCGGTGAGCAGTTCGCCCGCGCGATCAAGGGCAAGCTGCGCATTGTCAGCAGCGCCGGCGAACCCCTGAACCCGGAAGTAATCCGCTGGTTCGCCGATAACCTGGGCGTGACCATCCACGACCACTATGGCCAGACCGAACTGGGCATGGTGCTGTGCAACCACCACGGCCTGGCGCATCCGGTGCATGTCGGCTCAGCCGGGTTTGCCTCGCCGGGGCACCGCATCGTGGTGCTCGATGACAACCATCAGGAACTGCCCGCCGGCCAGCCGGGCATTCTCGCCATTGACCGCGAACAGTCGCCGATGTGCTGGTTCGCCGGTTACGACGGCGTGAAGACCAAGGCCTTTGTCGGCAAGTACTACCTCAGCGGCGACACCGTGGAGCTGAACCCGGACGGCAGCATCAGTTTTGTCGGGCGCAGTGATGACGTGATCACCACCTCTGGCTACCGCGTCGGGCCCTTCGACGTGGAAAGCGCCTTGGTCGAGCACCCGGCCGTGGTCGAAGCCGCCGTGGTCGGCAAGCCCTGCCCGGAACGCACCGAGCTGGTGAAAGCCTTTGTGGTGATCAACGAGCAATACCGCGCCACGCCTGAGTTGGCCGAAGAGCTGCGCCTGCACGTGCGCAAGCGCCTCGCCGCGCATGCCTACCCGCGAGAAATCGAATTTGTCAGCGACTTGCCGAAAACCCCGAGCGGCAAGCTGCAACGTTTTATTTTGCGTAATCAGGAAATCGCCAAGGCTCAAGCAGCCTTGGCGTGATCCCTTTCAAAGGAAATCAAGATGCAGATTGAAAACAAGGTATTCCTGGTCAGCGGCGGCGCTTCGGGCCTCGGCGCGGCCACCGCTGACATGCTGGTAGCCGCCGGCGCCAAGGTGATGCTGGTGGACCTCAACGCCGAAGCCGTCGCGGCCAAGGCCCGGCAGTTGGGCGATAACGCCCGCAGCGCCGTGGCGGACATCAGCCAGGAAGCGGCTGCCGAAGCGGCCGTGCAAGCCGCCGTCGCCGCGTTCGGCGGTTTGCATGGGTTGGTGAACTGCGCCGGTGTGGTGCGTGGCGAAAAAATCCTCGGCAAGAACGGCCCGCACGCGCTGGCAAGCTTTGCCCACGTGATCAACGTCAACCTGGTCGGCAGCTTCAACCTGCTGCGCCTGGCCGCCGCCGCTATCGCTGAAACCGAGGCGAATGCCGACGGCGAGCGCGGCGTGATCATCAATACCGCGTCGGTGGCCGCCTTTGACGGGCAGATCGGCCAGGCGGCGTATGCCGCGTCCAAAGGCGCCATCGCCAGCCTGACGCTGCCTGCTGCTCGCGAACTGGCGCGCTTCGGCATCCGGGTCATGACCATCGCCCCGGGCATTTTCGAAACGCCGATGATGGCCGGCATGACCCCAGAGGTGCGCGATTCCCTGGCCGCTGGCGTGCCATTTCCGCCACGCCTGGGCAAACCGGCCGAGTACGCCGCGCTGGTGCGGCACATCATTGAAAACAGCATGCTCAATGGCGAGGTCATCCGTCTCGACGGCGCCTTGCGCATGGCCGCCAAGTAAGGAGAATTTTTCATGCACGATCCGATTGTTATCGTCAGCGCCGTCCGCACGCCCATGGGCGGTTTCCAGGGCGACCTCAAGGGCCTGACTGCGCCGCAACTGGGGGCCGCCGCGATTCGCGCCGCCGTCGAACGCGCCGGCATCGCCCCGGACGCGGTGGATGAAGTGCTGTTTGGCTGCGTATTGCCCGCAGGTCTCGGCCAGGCGCCTGCGCGTCAGGCAGCATTGGGCGCCGGGCTGGACAAGGCCACGCGCTGCACCACGCTGAACAAAATGTGTGGTTCGGGCATGGAGGCGACCATTCTCGCCCACGACTCACTGCTGGCCGGCAGCGTCGAGGTGGTGGTGGCCGGTGGCATGGAAAGCATGTCCAACGCGCCGTACCTGCTGGACCGCGCGCGCAGCGGCTACCGCATGGGCCACGGCAAGGTGCTCGACCACATGTTCCTCGACGGCCTCGAAGACGCTTACGACAAGGGCCGCCTGATGGGCACCTTTGCCGAAGACTGTGCCGAGCACAACGGCTTTACCCGTGAAGCCCAGGACGCCTTCGCCATCGCCTCGCTGACCCGTGCCCAAGAGGCAATCACCCACGGCAGCTTCGCCGCCGAAATCGTCCCGGTGCAGGTCACCGTCGGTAAAGAGCAAAAAACCATCCTGCATGACGAACAGCCCCCCAAAGCCAAGCTGGACAAGATCGCCAGCCTGAAACCGGCCTTCCGCGAAGGCGGTACGGTGACGGCGGCCAACTCCAGTTCGATCTCCGACGGCGCGGCGGCGCTGCTGCTGATGCGTCAGTCTGAAGCGCAAAAGCGTGGGCACAAACCGCTGGCAATCATTCATGGGCACGCGGCGTTCGCCGACGAGCCGGGGCTGTTCCCGGTGGCGCCGGTGGGGGCGATTCGCAAGCTGATGAGCAAGACCGGCTGGCACCTTGGCGACGTGGATTTGTTCGAGATCAACGAAGCCTTTGCGGTGGTCAGCCTGGTGACCATGAGCAAGCTGGAAATCCCCCACAGCAAGGTCAACATTCACGGCGGCGCCTGCGCGCTGGGGCATCCGATCGGCGCTTCGGGCGCGCGCATCCTGGTGACCTTGCTCTCGGCGCTGCGCCAGAAAGGCCTCAAGCGCGGCGTTGCGGCCATTTGTATCGGCGGCGGTGAAGCCACGGCCATGGCCGTCGAATGCGTGTATTAAGGACTTTTTATGCTGCCCAATGACGAACAACTGCAAATCAGCGACGCGGCCCGGCAATTTGCCCAGGAGCGCTTGAAACCTTTCGCTGCCGAGTGGGACCGCGAGCACCGCTTTCCCAAGCAAGCCATCGGCGAAATGGCCGAGCTGGGCTTTTTCGGCATGCTGGTGCCGGAACAGTGGGGCGGCTGCGACACCGGTTACCTGGCCTATGCGATGGCGCTGGAAGAAATCGCCGCCGGTGACGGCGCCTGCTCGACCATCATGAGCGTGCACAACTCGGTGGGCTGCGTGCCGATTCTAAAATTCGGCAACGATCAGCAGAAAGAGCAGTTCCTCAAGCCGCTGGCCAGCGGTGCCATGCTCGGCGCCTTTGCGCTGACCGAACCGCAGGCCGGTTCCGATGCCAGCAGCCTGAAAACCCGCGCGCGCCTGGACGGCGATCACTACGTGCTCAATGGCTGCAAACAGTTCATCACCTCCGGGCAAAACGCCGGGATCGTGATTGTGTTTGCGGTCACCGACCCGGCCGCCGGCAAGCGCGGGATCAGCGCGTTTATCGTGCCCACCGATTCCCCCGGTTACACCGTGGCGCGGGTCGAAGACAAACTCGGCCAGCATGCGTCCGACACCTGCCAGATTCTGTTTGAAGACGTGAAGGTGCCGGTTGCCAACCGATTGGGCGAGGAGGGCGAAGGCTACAAGATCGCCCTGGCCAACCTTGAAGGCGGCCGCGTCGGCATCGCTTCGCAATCGGTGGGCATGGCGCGCGCGGCATTTGAAGCCGCGCGTGACTATGCACGCGAGCGCGAAAGCTTCGGCAAAACCTTGATCGAACACCAGGCCGTGGCGTTTCGCCTGGCGGACATGGCCACGCAAATTGCCGTCGCCCGGCAGATGGTGCATTACGCCGCCGCCCTGCGTGACAGCGGCAAGCCAGCCTTGGTCGAGGCCTCGATGGCCAAGTTGTTCGCCTCGGAAATGGCCGAAAAAGTCTGCTCGGCCGCCTTGCAAACCTTGGGCGGTTACGGTTACCTGAGCGACTTTCCCTTGGAGCGGATCTACCGCGATGTGCGGGTCTGCCAGATTTACGAAGGCACCAGCGATATCCAGCGCATGGTCATCTCACGCAATCTTTAAGGAGCCATTAGATGAGTTACGAAACCATTTTGCTCGAGGTCCAGGACCGCGTCGGGCTGATTACCCTTAATCGCCCGCAAGCCCTGAACGCCTTGAATGCGCAACTGGTCAGCGAGTTGAACCAGGCGCTGGACAGCCTGGAAGCCAACCCGCAAATCGGCTGTATCGTGCTGACCGGCTCGAAAAAAGCCTTCGCCGCCGGTGCCGACATCAAGGAAATGGCCGAGCTGACCTACCCTCAGATTTACCTGGACGACCTGTTCAGCGACAGCGACCGCGTGGCCAACCGCCGCAAGCCAATTATTGCCGCCGTCAACGGCTTTGCCTTGGGCGGCGGCTGTGAACTGGCGTTGATGTGCGACTTCATCCTTGCCGGCGACGGCGCCAAGTTCGGCCAGCCGGAAATCAACCTCGGCGTGCTGCCGGGCATGGGCGGCACCCAGCGCCTGACCCGCGCGGTGGGCAAGGCCAAGGCCATGGAAATGTGCCTGACCGGGCGCTTTATCGATGCGGTGGAAGCCGAGCGTTGCGGGATTGTGGCGCGTATCGTGCCGGCGGATGAGCTGCTCGAAGAGGCGCTGAAGGTGGCGACGCTGATCGCCGGCAAATCCGTGCCGATCAGCATGATGGTCAAGGAAAGCGTGAACCGCGCGTTTGAAGTGAGCCTTTCCGAAGGCGTGCGCTTTGAGCGCCGGGTGTTCCATGCGGCGTTTGCAACGCAGGATCAGAAGGAAGGGATGGCAGCGTTTGTGGCCAAGCGCGCGCCGGAGTTCAAAGATAAGTAACCGGCTTCAGGACTACTGAAACGCAACTTGTGGGAGCGGGCTTGCTCGCGAATGCGCTGGATCAGTCGATCCATTCGCTGACTGATACGCCGTATTCGCGGGCAAGCCCGCTCCCACTTTGGTTTTGCGGCGTGTTGATTAGCCTGGTGAGCGCTTGATGTGGGAGCTGGCTTGCCTGCGATAGCCTCACCTCGGTCCGGCACGTGAACCGAGGTGCCTGCATCGCCGGCAGGCCAGCGCCTACACAGCCGGTATTGGCTTAGAGCTGGTAGTTTTTCAGCTCGCGCGCGATCACCATCCGCTGAATTTCGCTGGTGCCCTCGTAAATCTGCGTGATCCGCGCATCCCGGTAGTAACGCTCCACCGGATAATCCTCCAGATACCCATACCCACCGTGAATCTGCATCGCGGAGGAGCAGACCTTTTCGGCCATTTCCGAGGCGAACAGCTTGGCCTGGGACGCTTCCGACAGGCACGGCTTGCCGGCACTGCGCAGGCGCGCGGCGTGCAGGATCAGCAACCGCGCGGCATTCAGGCGGGTTTGCATGTCGGCCAACAGGTTGGCGACACTCTGGTGCTCGATAATCGCCTGGTTGAACTGCACGCGATCGCGCGCATACGCCAGCGCCGCCTCAAAGGCCGCGCGGGCGATGCCCAGGGCCTGGGCAGCAATGCCGATGCGCCCGCCCTCGAGGTTGGACAGGGCAATGGCCAAGCCTTTGCCACGCTCACCGAGCAAATTGGCTTCGGGCACCGTGCACTGGTTGAGGGTGACGGCGCAGGTATCCGACGCGCGAATGCCCATCTTGTGTTCTGTGCGGTCAACCACAAACCCTGGCGTGCTGGTGGGCACCAGGAACGCGGAAATGCCGCGTTTGCCCAAGTCCGGATCCGTCACCGCAAACACAATGGCCAGCTTGGCGCGTTTGCCGTTGCTGACAAACTGCTTGGCGCCATTGATCACCCACTGGCCATCGCGCAGTTCGGCGCGTGTGCGCAGGTTATGGGCTTCGGAACCCGCCTGGGGTTCGGTCAGGCAAAAGCAGCCGATGGCCTGGCCACTGGAAAGGTCGGGCAGCCAGGTTTCTTTCTGCGCTTGTGTGCCGTAGTTGAGGATTGGCCCGCAACCGACTGAATTATGGATACTCATCAGGGCGCCGGTGGCGCCGTCGCCGGCCGAGATTTCTTCAACCGCCAGGGCGTAGGCGACGTAATCGACATAGGTGCCGCCCCATTCTTCGGGCACCACCATCCCCAGCAGGCCCAGTTCGCCCATCTTGGCGACCAGGGCATCATCGATCCAACCGGCTTTCTCCCACGCTTGGGCGTGGGGCGCGATTTCACCGCGGGCAAAGTCGCGCGCCATGTCGCGAATCATCACTTGTTCTTCAGTATATTCAATATCTTGCATGGCTTATCTCCCAAACTGCTTGAAGTCGTGGAAGAAGCTCTCCACATGGCTGGCGTCCAGGTCGTGGATCGTGGCTGGGCGCCAGCGCGGCGTTTTGTCCTTGTCGATGATCAACGCGCGCACCCCTTCGATCAGGTCGCCGCGCTCGAACCACTGGCGATCCAGGTGCAATTCCAGCGCGAAGCACTGCTCCAGCGGCAGGCGGCGGCCACGGCGCAGCATTTCCAGGGTAACGGCCATCGCCAGCGGTGAGCGGGTCTGCATCAGGGCGACGGTGTTCAGCGCCCACTCATGGGTGTCGGCGACGGTGACTTGCTGCAACTGCTCGACGATGCTTGGCACGTCTGGCAGGGCGAAGAAATGGTCGATAGCCGGGCGCAATGCTGCCAGCGGCGCGTCGGGCAATTGCTGGACGGCCAGTTTGGCGAGCACGCCTTGCAGGTCCTTGAGCGGCGAGTCCTGCCATTGCAGGCGGTCGAGTTTCTGGTCCAGGTCAGTGAGCCGGGTGCTCTCCAGATACCAGTCTGCCAACCCGCAATACAACGCGTCGGCCGCGCGGATCTGTACGCCGGTGACGCCCAGGTAAATCCCCACCTCGCCGGGTATGCGCGGCAGGAAGTAGCTGCCGCCCACATCCGGAAAATATCCAATGGCCGTTTCCGGCATCGCCAGGCGGCTGCGCTCGGTGACCACGCGCAGATCAGCGCCTTGCACCAGGCCCATGCCGCCGCCGAGCACGAACCCGTCCATCAACGCCAGGACGGGTTTGCGGTAATGGTGGAGGGCCAGGTCGAGGGCGTACTCCTCGACGAAGAAGTCGGCGTGCAGGCTGTCGCCGTTCTTGAAGCTGTCGTACAGCGAACGGATGTCGCCACCGGCGCAAAAGGCTTTTTCGCCAGCGCCGCGCAGCACCACGGCGTAGACCTGCGGGTCATCCGCCCAGGCCTGTAACTGCGCCGTCAGGCTGCGAACCATGTCCAGGGTGATGGCATTCAAGCCAGCGGGGCGATTGAGGGTAAGGTGGCCAATGTGGTTGCGAACGTCGGCCAGCACTTCGTCCTGAAGAATTTCGGCGCGGCTTGCTTCGGATGAAACCTGAGCAGTCATCTGTAACTCCCTGCTTTTATTGTTCTTTATCAAGATGTTCGCGGAGGAACCCTCTCGCGATCGTACCAGTGCAAATTTGCCCAGTACAACCCGGAATCATGCAGGTCGTTTTTGCATTTATGCACGCAGGCTCAGGCGGCGCGACGGGCCAGTACTTCGCCGACGCTGCGGCGTCGTGCATGGCCTTCTGCGGCATGGATCAACTGTTCGAGTTCGCTAGGTTGCACATCGTAAAACTGCTCCATCTCGGCCAGCGCCAGCTTCAAGTCGGCCGCCGTGATTGCCGGGTCTGTTGCGGCCGCCGCACTGCCAATGACCGCCGCAGGCGACTCGACCGCACCCCTGGGATAGCGCGTGCGCGTGGCGTTGTTATATGCCAGTGCACACGTCAGCAGCGCACCCGCGCCGAGCATGACCGGCGCCAGTTCCTGCCATCCAAGGGCCATGGAGGCCGGGTCTGCCAGTACCAGCGTCATCGCCAGGCCACCGGCCGGCGGGTGCAGGCAACGCAGCCAGCAAATCAGGATAACGGTCATGCCCGCCGCCAGGCACGCGCTGCCCAGCGTACGCCCCAATACACGGGCGACCAGCAGTGCCACCACGCCCGCGCACAAATAGCTGCCGATGATCGACCAGGGTTGAGCCAGCGCACCGGAAGACACCGCAAACAGCAACACAGCCGAGGCACCGAGCGGGCCGAGCAGGTGCAGCGCGACCTGCATGCCAAACACTTGGGCGCACAGCCAGACACTGAACAGCGTGCCCAAGGCCATGCCGATCGCGGCACGGCTCCATTCAGCAGGGCGGGTATTGATTGCAGCAGGTAACCAACGGGTAAGCATTCAAAGGGTCCTGAAAGTGCGGGCGAAAAAAAAGGCTTGCCTGGTTGCCCGGAAAAGCCCTTTCCAACGTTTGGGGAGGAACCTGCACAGTGTGCCGACCTTTGCTGATGGGCTCCACTGCATATTAATGAGGATTGAGTGCAAGTTTATTGAACTCAAATCGCTTTGAGTGAGCTTAAATGACTTCGCCGAAAGGAATCAGGCGCGTCATCTGCGCAAAGGGTGGGCTGATATGGCCCAGTACGCGCCTGTCGATCTCTTCATTGAACAGCTGTTTTTGCAGGTTTTGCTGCAGTGTCAGGTCGCTGGCCAGTGGCCCCTTCAACGCCACCAGGGCGTCGCGCAGCGCCATCAACCGATCCAGCCTCGGCACGGGAATTGACATCGGATCTTCCGCCACGGCATTGCCCTCGTATGCGTAAGCCGCCGTGTGTATGGGCAGCCTACTGCGTCCTTGTTATCCAGGGTGCGCCAGCCTCGAGCTGGCGAGATAAGCCACACGTTGGGGCTGTAATGGGTTACCGCACCTGGCAAACGAGTCTACATTTGGGTTCCAGGCGCCGGAAGACAAAGTGCACCAGCCATTACGCATAGCTGTGTAGGTGCTTTCTCGGTTGCGATAATGAAAACGCCCACTCTTGTTGAAGTGGGCGTCGTCTTGTACACGGGGCCAATACTGCGATCAGGGCGCCGGGGTTTTCTCCAGATGCAGCAACACATAAGGGTCTTTGTCGAACTCCCCGGTGAGCGTCGGCGTAACCGATTTCAAGCGCGGATCCTGCAGGTTTTCGAAATCCTGCGCGCTCATCACCAGCCAGGCAGGCCCTTGCAGCGGCGCCAGGTCTGCTGAGGAATGGGTAAACAACGGCACCTTGTCACAGTTGAAGTTGACCATGAACTTGATGGCTTTCGCATCCTTGCCCAAACCATGCAGTACCACAGGCGCCGGCTGCTGCGTGATCTGGTCTTTGACCGCAAGGGTGAAGGTGCGCGTGTCGTAAAGCGCGCGCTCCAAGGGTTCAACCACCACGATGTAAGTCGTCCAGAGCGCCAGCACCGCAGCGAAGGCCGACCCCGTTGCGCGTATCCGCACGTTGAAGACCGCCAGCAGCGCCACTACCTGAAGCACGCCCAGTACGCCGAAGATCACCCCCAGGCTGCCCAGTTGCTCTGCGTAACGCCGGCGCGCCACCACCAGCCCGACGGCCAGCAGTGCCGGCATCAGCGTCCAGATGCCCAGCATCAAGGCGCGCAGCCCTGCAAACAGCCGCCCCTGGGTGACCTGGAACGGGTAGGCCGCCAGGATCGCCGCCATCGGCAACATCGGCAGGATGTAGCGCGCCTTTTTTGCCTGAGGCACCGACAAGCCCAGCATCACCAGCAACCCGGCCGCTGCGCAATACAACACCAGCTGCAAGGCCGGGTCTGGCGTGCGGCGCCCGCCAGCGGCCACCGCCACCAGCACCAACAGTGCCAGTGGATAGGCCAGGGCGTAATTGCCCAGCGAGCTGGTGAAGTAATACAGCGCGCCGCTGGAACCTTCGGTGCCATCCATGCGCCCCAGAAACTGCATGCGGATCACGTCCTGCATGAAGTCTTCGCCACCGCTGAGCTTGGCCAGCAGCAGCAACAGGCCCACACAGGCCGCCAGCAACGCGAGGGCAATCAGGCCGAAGGTGAACAGTTGGCGCCACTGCCGGTTGAGCAGGTAATAGCTGCACAGCACGCCCGTTGGAATTACCAGGCCGATCGGCCCACGGATGGCGAAGCCGATGATCAGCAACAGGAACAACCAGTGCAGGCGTTTCGGGCTGGCGAAATGATCATGCGCATAACCCAGGTAAAACACCGCCAAGGCCACCGCCGCGAGCATCTGGTCGAGGGACACCGCCCGGGTTTCACTGATGAACGTGCTGCTGAGCAGCAGCATCGCAATACTCAGCAGGCCCCAACGCACGGAGTAGGGCGCCGTCAGCCGATACACCAGCACCACGATCAGCGCCGAAGCGATGGCCGTGGGCAACCAGGCGGTCAAGCTGGTGACCTGGCCCAGGGGCAACGAGAACAGCCACGTCAACACGGTCGAGGTGGCCAGGTAATCGGCGTAGGGCTGCCCGTAGGTCGTGGGGAAAAAACTCGGCCCATGACGCAGCATTTCCTGGGCAAACACCACGAAGCGCGAGTCAAACCCGATAATCGCCTGGTGCCAGTTGCCGGCAATAAACAGCACCAGCGCCAGGAGCCCAAGCCCCAGCGACTGGTGACGGATCGTTGCAGTGAGCAGGGGCGGATAAGCTTTGTTCACGTATCAGGCTTCCTTGACCTGCTCTACCCAGTTTTGCTGAGGGATCGGCAGTTCACACGAGTCGCCACGGCCCATCGGGAAGTACTTGAAGCCTTTGCGTGCCAGGCGTTCGCCGTCATACAGGTTGCGACCGTCGAAGATCACCGGGTTTTTCAGGCGAGCGTGGATCAGGTCGAAATCCGGCGCCTTGAACTGCTGCCATTCGGTGCAGACGATCAGCGCATCGGCGCCGCTCAAGGCCGATTCCGGCGTGCCCAGCAGCGTCAGGCGTGACTCGTCGCCGTAGATGCGCTGGGTTTCCTGCATGGCTTCCGGGTCAAATGCGCGGACATTGGCGCCCGCGGCCCACAAGGCTTCCATCAGCACGCGGCTCGGTGCATCGCGCATGTCATCGGTGTTGGGCTTGAACGCCAGGCCCCACAAGGCAAAGGTCTTGCCCTGCAGGTTGCCCTGGAAGTAAGCGTTGATGCGCTCGAACAGCTTGCTCTTCTGGCGCTGGTTGATGGCTTCCACGGCTTCCAGCAAGTCACTGGAGCAGTTGGCTTGCTTGGCGCTGTGGATCAAGGCGCGCATGTCCTTGGGGAAGCAGGAGCCGCCGTAGCCGCAACCGGGGTAGATGAAGTGGTAACCGATCCGCGAGTCGGCGCCGATGCCCAGGCGCACGGCTTCGATGTCCGCGCCCAGGTGTTCGGCCAGCTCGGCGATCTGGTTGATAAAGCTGATCTTGGTCGCCAGCATGCAGTTGGCGGCGTATTTGGTCAGTTCGGCGCTGCGCAGGTCCATGAAGATGATGCGGTCATGGTTGCGGTTGAACGGCGCGTAGAGGTCGCGCATCACTTCACGCACTTCCTCGCGCTCACAGCCGATGATGATGCGGTCCGGACGGCGGCAGTCGGCGACGGCCGAGCCTTCCTTGAGGAATTCCGGGTTGGAGACGATATCGAACTCCAGGTGCCGGCCGGCGGTGCGCAGGTTCTTTTCGATGTGCGCACGCAGGGTGTCGCCGGTGCCGACGGGAACGGTGGATTTTTCAACCAGGATCACCGGCTCCACGCGGTGGCGGGACACGGCATCACCCACCGACAGCACGTATTTGAGGTCGGCCGAGCCGTCCTCGTCCGACGGCGTGCCCACGGCAATAAACAGCACTTCACCGTGTTCGACCGCGAGCTTTTCATCGAAGGTGAAGTGCAGGCGCCCGCTTTCCAGGTTTTCCTTGACCATGGCCGCAAGCCCCGGCTCGAAGATGGTCACATGGCCTTTCTGGAGCGACTCGACCTTGCTCTTGTCCACGTCCATGCAGATCACATCGTGACCGACTTCGGCCAATACGGTGGCCTGCACCAGACCGACGTAACCGCTACCAAATACACTGATTTTCATGGGGCATTCCTGGGGCTTGCAACGCTAGCACGACGAGAGTTAATAACCAGAACACCGAGGATGACCAACGCCACCCCCAGGGTTTTTGAAAGCGAAAAAGCTTCGTTGAACACCGGCAGGCTGGCAGCCAGCAGGTAGACCAACGCGTAGCTGATGCTGAGCAGCGAATAGGCGCGGCCCAGCGGCAAATGCTTGAGTGCGCCGAGCCAGCACAGCATCGACAGCGCATAGGCGATGATCGCCAGGATCACCACGCCCAAGGCGCCAAGGTCGATGGCATTGCTGTTGAACGCGTTCAGCCAGTCGGCTGGCAGCGGCAGGCGCGTCATGCTCCAGCGCATGCCCAATTGGGCGGCGCTGACCAGGCCGACACTGCCAAGGGCCAGGGCAAAGCCTTGAGCCCGGCTCATACGTGACGCCCCAGCAACACCACACCGCCGATCACCAGCGCCACGCCCAGCCAGTGCCGGCCGTCGATGTGTTCATGAAAAACAAAGCGCGCCATCAGCGTGACCAGTACAAAATTCAGGCTGAGCATCGGGTAGGCGATGCCCACTTCCAGACGCTGCAACACCAGCAGCCAGACCAACAGGCCCAGGCCCAGGCACACCAGCGCCGACCACAGCCACGGCGAGCGCAATTTGGGCGCCCAACCGTCTGGCTGGTCGCGCCAGCTTTCGACGGCAAACTTTTGCGAGACCTGGCCCATGCACGTCAGCAGGCATGCGCCCAGCAATAGAAGCAGGGTGATCATTGCGCGGCCTGTGGGAAAATCAGGATCACGATGTTGCCTTGCTCATAGCGTTTACCGTCCTTGGGCAGCAGGTTGACTTCGGCGACTTCATCGTCACCCTTGACCCGCATCACCACACCGACAGAACCTTTCTTGCGCGCCTCGCTCATCCATTGCTGGACTTCGTTGGTGTCGATCCTGCGGTGCGCGGTGTCCGGGTAGGCGATGCCGTATTTCACTTCGCCGACCGTGTTGTAGAGGCTGACGTCCGGACGCCCCATGCGCCACGACAGCGCCGATGCCGCGCCAAGGTCATTGCTGAGCAGGGAGGCAGTGGGTTGCAGTTCGTCCAGGTGATCGATGATGAACTGGTCCGGGGTCTTGTTGTAAACCACCGAATGCGGCAACGCGGCGGGCACCAATGCCACCAGCAACCAGCTGCCGATCACCGGCGCGGCCCACAGCTTCAGCGGTCGCGCCGCCTGGAGCAGGTTGACCACGATCCAGCCGAACAGGAAGGTGAACAGCAGCACCAGGCTGAAGGTTTCTTCGCCGTGTTCATACATGGGCTTTTTCAGTTGGAACCAGCTGAGCGCCAGCACCGCCAGAACACCCAGCGCCAGGTTCAACCCGCCGTTGATGCGCAATGCGCGGCCGTGGCCCAGGGCAAGCTTGTCGCTCAGGGTCGAGCCCATCAACAAGGCCAACGGCAGCAGGCACGGCATGATGTACGACGGCAGCTTGCCTTTGGCCAGGCTGAAAAATGCCAGGGGCATCAGCAGCCACAGCAACAGGTAGGCGGTCTGCGGCAGGCGCTTTTGCAGCCACGCCTGTTTGATAGTGGACGGCAACAGGGCAATCCACGGCAGCGAGAACGCGACCATCAGCGGCAGGTAGAACCAGAACGGCTCGGCGTGCTGGGCGTCGTCACCGGCAAAACGCTGGATATGTTCGTGCCAGAAGAAGAAGTTCCAGTAATCCGGCTCTTGCAGGTGCACGGCCAGCGCCCAGGGCAGGCTGACGATAATGGCGACGACCACGGCAACCACGCCGTACCCGAGCAGCTCACGAAAACGCTTGTGCCAGATCGCATAGGGCAGGGCGATCAACACCGGCAGCAACCAGGCCAGAAACCCCTTGGTCATGAACCCCATGCCGCAGGCAAAACCCAGCAACGCCCAGGACCACAGGCGGCCCTGGCGGGTGTTGCTGTCAAAGCAGAACCACAGCGCAACGCCGGTCAGATTGACCCAGAAGGTGAACTGCGGGTCCAGGTTGGCGTAGCCACCCAGCAAGGCCACGCTGACAAAGCTCATGTACAGCACGGTGCTGACCAGGCTTTTTTGCGGCTCATTCCACAAGCGGCGCGACACCAGGTAAACCAGCACAATGCTCAGCCCGGTACTCAAGGCCGAGGCAAAGCGCACGCCGAACAGGTTCTGACCGAAGATCGCCTGGCCCAGCGCGATCATCCAGTAGCCGGCAGCGGGTTTCTCGAAGTAGCGGATGCCCATGAAATGCGGCGAGGCCCATTTGCCGGTCAGCAGCATTTCCTGGCTGATCTGCGCGTACCGGGTCTCATCGGGAATCCACAGGCCGTGGCTGGCCAGCGGTAACAGGTAAAACACACCAAACGCCAACAGGAGCAGGGGCAATGCCCAGCGCCGGATCATGCCTGCTGCACTCCGAGCCATCCCTCGCGGCCGCTCAACACGCCGCGCACCAAATGTTGCTGGGGCAGGGTGGTCACATCCGCAGGCAGCAGCTCGCCCAGGGGTTGGAAGTCGATGCCGCGCTGCCCGGCCTGGGCAAGCAACTGGCGAAAATCATCAGCCATCAGAATCCCTTCTACTTCTGCGTGGATCGTGTAGACGTTCAGCTTCGACGCGCTAAACCGGTCAAGAATGAAGCTGTTGAAGTCTTTGGCAGCCACTACCGGCCCGACGACTTCGTCGAAGGTCGGCAGGTCTACCGGAATTTGTGGGGTGCCCGCACTGCCATCGGCCAAGGTCGGACGAAACAGGCTGGTGCCCCGGCAATCGCTGTTGTAGCGAAAATTGAACGTTTGCTTGGCTTGCACCACACGCTCATCGGCACGCCAACCGGCGGCAGCTGAACAGTCGATGCGTTCACCCAGGATGTCGCTCAGGGTGTCAACGCCACGACGGATCTGCTCGATGAGTTGTGCCTCGCTCCAGCGCCCGGTGTTGGCCTGCCAGCCGTGGTGATCCCACGCATGCAGGCCGACTTCATGGCCGGCAGCCTTGGCCTGGCGCATCAAATGCCCCAGGTCACGGCCAATCGGTTTGCCCGGCCAGGCGGTGCCGGCCAGCAAGATATCCCAGCCATACAGCCCGGCGGCATTGGAACGCAGCATCTTCCACAGAAATTGCGGGCGGATCAGGCGCCACAAGTGGCGCCCCATGTTGTCCGGCCCAACGCTGAAGAAGAACGTCGCTTTAACCCCGGCTTCATCCAGGGATTCGAGCAACCGCGGCACACCTTCACGGGTGCCACGGTAGGTGTCGACGTCAATGCGCAAGCCTGCCTTCATTACTTTTTGTCCGCGATTTCGAGCATGGCTTCTTTGAGGAAGAAGTCCAGGGTGTTGCCGATGGTTTCGCTCATCTCAACGGTAGGCTCCCAGTTCAGCAGGCGCTTGGCGTTTTCGATGCTTGGCTTGCGGTGTGCCACGTCCTGGTAACCGGTGCCGTAGAACGCCTTGCTCTCTACGTCGCGGAAACCGGCGAACGGCGGGAAGTTGCTGCGCAGCGGGTGAGCTTCGAACTGACGCAGCAGTTCTTCGCCCAACTGACGGATGCTGGCTTCGTTTTCCGGGTTACCGATGTTGATGATCTGACCGTTGCAGTTGTCATTGTCGTTATCAATGATGCGCGCAAGGGCTTCGATGCCGTCGGCGATGTCAGTGAAGCAGCGCTTCTGCTCGCCACCGTCGAACAGACGGATCGGCGTGCCTTCCACCAGGTTGAGGATCAACTGGGTGATGGCGCGGGAGCTGCCGATACGCGCAGAGTCCAGACGGTCAAGGCGCGGGCCCATCCAGTTGAACGGACGGAACAGGGTGAACTTCAGGCCTTTGTCGCCGTAAGCCCAGATCACGCGATCCAGCAGTTGCTTGGAGACCGAGTAGATCCAGCGTTGCTTGTTGACCGGACCGACGACCAGGTTGGAGGTGTCTTCGTCGAAGTACTGGTCCTGGCACATGCCATAGACTTCGGAGGTCGACGGGAAGATCACGCGCTTGTTGTACTTGACGCAGTAGCGAACCAGTTTCAGGTTCTCTTCGAAGTCCAGTTCGAACACGCGCAGCGGGTTGCGGGTGTATTCGATCGGCGTGGCGATGGCCACCAGCGGCAGGACCACGTCGCACTTCTTGATGTGGTACTCGATCCACTCGGAGTGAATGCTGATGTCGCCTTCCACGTAATGGAAGTTCGGGTGGCTGCGCAGGCGCTCGATGGCGTCGGAGCCGATGTCCAGGCCGTAGATTTCGTAACGGTCGTCACGCAGCAGGCGCTCGGACAGGTGGTTACCGATAAAGCCGTTCACACCCAGGATCAGTACACGGGTACGGCGTGGCTTGCGGCCGGACTCGGCGCCGCGCAGCACGGAACCGTCCACCAGGCCCAATTCATCGGCCAGGGAAGGGCCGGCCAGGTACAGGCCGTTTTCGTTGCGCTGGCCGAACTTGACCACCAGCGAGTCTTCGCCGCAGGCAATGCGCAGCGGGTTGACGCTGATTACGCGGCCTGGTGCCAGGCCTTCGTTGCCCTTGACCACTTCAGAGTGCCAAACGATCAGTTTGTGCTCGCCCACAGCGCAGAAGGCGCCCGGGTACGGTTGGGTGACGGCGCGAACCAGGTTGAACAGCTCTTCAGCCGGCTTTTTCCAGTCCAGCTTGCCATCGGCAGCGGTGCGACGGCCGAAGTAGGTGGCCTTGGTCTCGTCCTGTGCGGTTTCAGCCAGTTTGCCCTGGGCCAGTTGCGGCAGTGCGTCGCGCAGCAGGCTGGTGGCGGCGTCACGCAGCTTGGCGTGCAGGGTCAGGCCGGTGTCGGTACGGTCGATGACGACTTTCTGCTGGGCCAGGATCGGGCCGGCATCGGCGCGCTTGACCATACGGTGCAGGGTCACGCCGGTTTCGGTTTCGCCGTTGACCAGCACCCAGTTGGCCGGTGCACGGCCACGGTATTGCGGCAGCAGGGAGCCGTGCAGGTTGAACGCGCCTTTTTTGGCGGTGGCCAGCAAGGCTTCGCTGAGCAGGTTGCGGTAGTAGAACGAGAAGATGAAATCCGGGTTCAGCTTGGCGATGCGCTCGATCCACAGCGGGTGGTTGGCGTCTTCCGGTGCGTGCACCGGGATGCCGTTGCGGGCGCAGAGTTGGGCGACGGAACCGTAGAAATTGTTTTCCTTGGGGTCGTCGGCATGGGTGAACACGGCAGCAATGTCGTAGCCGGCGGTCAGCAGGGCTTCAATGCCTGCACAGCCAATATCGTGGTAAGCGAAGACAACAGCTTTTGAATTCATGACGAAACCTGATCGGAAGGAGAAGTAGAAGTGGAGGTATGGGAGGACACCAGGCCGTCAACAACGACCACGGGTGCCGGTGCTGCCGGTTGGTTGCGCAGCACTTTTTCAATGAAGAAACGGGGGCGGGCGCGCACATCGCTGTACATGCGACCCAGGTATTCACCCAGCAGGCCCATGCCGATGAACTGGCCACCAGTGAACACGAACAGCACCGCGAACAGCACGAACATGCCATCGCCGGCCCACTGAGCACCAAAGGCCAGGCGCAGGACGACCAGTGCAAAGGCGAACAGCACGCCCAGGGCGGCCAGGCTGAAACCGACAATCGACAGCAGGCGCAGCGGCGTGGTGGTCATGCACGTCAGCAGGTCGAACATCAGGCTGATCAGGCGCATGGCGCTGTATTTGGATTCGCCGTGCTCACGCTCAGCGTGATGCACCAGGATTTCCGTGGTGTGGCGGGCAAAACCGTTGGCCAGGATCGGGATGAAGGTGCTGCGCTCGCGGCAGGCAAGCATGGCGTCGACGATGGTGCGTCGGTAAGCGCGCAGCATGCAGCCGTAGTCGGTCATGGCCACGCCGGTGGAGCGTTGCACGGCCAGGTTGATCAGGCGCGAGGGCCAGCGGCGGAAGGCCGAGTCCTGGCGGTTGTTGCGTACGGTGGCGACCACGTCGTAGCCCAGAGCGGCTTGCTCGACGAGACGCGGGATTTCTTCCGGCGGGTTTTGCAGGTCGGCGTCGAGGGTAATCACCACCTCGCCACGGCACTGCTCGAAGCCGGCCATGATCGCCGCATGCTGGCCGTAGTTACGGTTGAGGATCACCGCCACTACATGGCTGCCTTCTTGCGCGGCAGCGTCTTCCAGCAATTGGGCCGAGTTGTCGCGACTACCATCATCCACCAGGATGATTTCGTATTCGTAGGCCAGTTGCTTGCAGGCTGCGCTTGTGCGACGCAGCAATTCAGGCAGGCTCTCTTGTTCGTTGTAGACCGGGATGACGATCGACACGCAATGAATAGGGTAGGGTTTCAAAGATTCATGACCTCGGGGCTAGAGCAGGTTGGCGCGTGAAAACAGCAGTCATCAGCGGCTGAAGGTTCAGAAAACTGATTAAACATAGCGTGGGTTTGCGGTGTTCATTCGACCTTCCTGAGACTGGCAATAATTTCTTCCATGGGCAAGCGTAGTAAAGACGAAATGTCTCAAAGGTAAAGCGTAATCAACAAGTTAGTTCGATAACACGCGCCTCGTTCTCAAGTCCTGGGGCCAAGATTAAGCGGAAAAATGTTGAACGAATATGAAAGGCGGATGAAAAACTCGTTTATTTGACAGGTAGACAGCTAGGGTTCAGCTAACTAACTGAGGCGCCAGGGGATACCTTGAACAGGTAAAACCGCGGCGTTTTTTGCAGCTTGCAGTGTGCCGCCTGTTTTATTCAACAAACTTCTCTGCATTGCCCCTCAAGTGCCGGTAAAGTAAGCCATCTCTTGCCAGGGTACTCGGATGAATAGCGTGCAGCTTTTACGCGGCCAATTGCGGCCCGCGTTGATGGGATTGTTGATGGCTGTGGCCTGCGTCACAACCGTGCGCGCCGACGATGGCGTGGCGCTCACCTCGGTCGATCAGGTGCCCGAAGGCGTCGAAGTGCGTGGCAAACAGGTCGCGGCCTACACCTGGGACGACAGCCAGGGCAAGAACCTGCTGGTGCTCGCCGAGCAGGTCAGCGAACGCGATGACGATGGCACCCAGTCGGCGTTCGTCTACGCGGCCCAGTACCTGCTCGCTGGCGATCATCCCAAGCGCGTGTGGATGCTTTACGACGATGTGCAGCATTGCCAGTTCGACGCCGCGCTGCGTTTTGACATGGCCGCCACCAAAGTCACCGACCTCACCGGCGACGGCATCACCCAGGCCACTGTGGGCTATTCGCGTACCTGCACCAGCGATGTCAGCCCGAACGAATTCAAGCTGATCATGCACGTCGGCAAATCCCAGAAGTACCGCCTGCGCGGCGTCGATCGCGTTGGCGCGAGCTGGTGGGACGAGGAGGCCGGCGCCTTGCGGGGCATGCCACTGCCCAAGGATTGCAGCGTGGCGGCGCAACAGGCGCTGGTCAGTCAGTACAAGGAGCAGGGCACCGAGTTACCTCTGCCGGGCTGCTATGGCGATGAAAAGGACTTTGCCAAGGCGCCGGACAGCTACCTGGCGTTCATGCGCCAGCATTGGTTCGCGCTCATGCAGAAGCAGGACACCGAGTGGAGTCAATCCCAGACCCAGCCTCAGCCCGACGACCCTACCGGGGATGACGAAACGGCCCCGTGATTTTGTGCCAGGGCCGGTCCTGCGCTAGACTCGGCCCTCGCCAATTCACTAAATACCTCGATTAAACAATGGCTTGATTGAGGTATTTAATCCAAAGGCTGATCTCCCTTGACTGAGTCTATCCGCAACCCGCTGACCCTTTATCTCACCCGCCTGGCGCCCTCCAGCCAGCTGACCATGCGTTATGTGTTGCAGGACGCCGCTGACCGCCTGGGCTTCGAAGACATCAACCTCGAGGACATCGACTGGCACCTGCTGCAGCCTGAACACGTGATTGCCCTGGTCGCCGCACTGCGCGAGGACGGCTACGCACCCAACACCTCTTCGCTGTACGTGAATGCCGTGCGTGGGGTGATGAACGAAGCCTGGCGCATGAGCCTGATCAGCCAGGATCACCTGCTCAAGATGCGCTCGGTCAAGGCGGCTCCCGGTACCCGGCTGGGCCAGGGGCGCAATTTGCGTCGCAGCCTGATCCGCGAACTGATGGAAGTCTGCGCCGCCGACCCACGCCCACAGGGCCTGCGGGATGCGGCGGTGATCGGCATTTTGTATGGGTCGGGCATGCGCAAGTCGGAGTCGGTGAACCTCGACCTGACGCAGATCAACTTCCAAGAGCGCAGCCTGCGCGTGACCGGCAAAGGCAACAAGGCGTTGATCAAGTACGCGCCCGCTTGGGCATTTGAAAAGCTGACAGCCTGGCTGGACTTTCGTCGCGAGCAGCTCAAGGACGGCGAGCAGGACGATACGTTCCTGTTCAACCGCATTCGCCGGGGCAGCCATATCACCCGTGAGCGCATTACCAAACACGCGATTTATTACATCGCCCGTCAACGCGGCGAACAGGTTGGCGTGAAAATCATGCCGCATGATTTCAGGCGTTCGTTCATCACCCGGGTGATTGAGGAACATGACCTGTCAATTGCGCAGAAACTCGCGCACCACAGCAATATCCAGACTACCGCCAGCTATGACGTACGCGACGACAATGAACGGCGGCGGGCCGTGGACCGGTTTGATTTATAACTTCAGCCAAAAATGCGAGAGGGGGCTTGCTCCCGAAGACGCAGGGTCAGCGACTCACTGACTGACCCTCCGTTATCGGGAGCAAGCCCCCTTCTTTACTTGGTTGTGTACCGGGTTTAAAGGATTGGCTTGCCGCCGGTGACCGCGTAGCGCGAACCGGAGATATAGCTGGCTTCATCCGAGGCCAGCAACACATAGATCGGCGCCACCTCTACCGGCTGGCCAGGGCGACCCAGCGGGGTTTCGCTGCCAAAGCTCTGCACGTCTTTGTCAGTCATGGTCGACACGATCAGCGGTGTCCAGATCGGGCCCGGGGCCACGCTGTTGACGCGGATGCCTTTGTCACCCAGCAATTGCGCCAGGCCGCCGGTGAAGTTGGCGATGGCGCTCTTGGTGGCGGCATAGGCCAGCAGCGTCGGCTTGGGCATGTCGGAATTGACCGAACTGGTATTGATGATCGAACTGCCGGCTTTCATGTGCGGCAGGGCGGCCTTGCAGATGCGAAACATCGCGGTGATGTTGATATCGAAGGTGCGTACCCATTCCTCGTCTTCGATCTCTTCCAGGGTTTCGTGGGTCATCTGGAACGCGGCGTTATTCACCAAAACGTCAATGCGCCCGAACTGCTCGACGGTCTTGTCGACCAGCGCCTGGCACGTGGCCTTTTGCGCAATATCGCCGGGCAGCAGCAGGCATTGGCGGCCTGCTTCTTCAACCCAGCGTGCAGTCTCCCTGGCGTCCTCATGCTCGTCCAGGTAAGCGATGGCCACATCGGCGCCTTCACGGGCAAACGCAATGGCGACTGCGCGGCCAATGCCGCTGTCGGCACCGGTGATCAGTGCGATTTTGTTGGCCAGCCGGCCCGAGCCCTTGTAGCTCTTCTCGCCGCAGTCGGGGTACGGGTCCATTTTTTTCTGGGAACCGGGTACGGATTGGGCTTGTGGGGCGAAGGGTGGGCGAGGGTAGTCAGTCATCTCAGTCTCCATAGGTCTTTAAGGGTGCTATGGAGTTAGTAGTTTTGCCGGCGGCGATAGTTGTAGTGAATGTCGGGCGAGCCCGACGAATGGTTTCAGCCAGCCGCAGGCAAGAACTCAAGGCCTGGCAAATTCAGGGTTGGAACGAGTGCGGTCAGGCACTCGTACAGTTCACGCAACTTGGGTGAGTGGCGGCTCTCCCTGGGCCAGACCAGATAGTAGCCATCGCCCGAGGCGACGGCCGCTGCACAGGGCAGCCTGATCAGGCCGTCGCGCACATCGTTGGCCACCAGGTGCAGGTCGCCGATCGAAACACCATGGCCGCGCATGGCCGCCGAGATCGCCTGGTCGAGCGTATCGAAGACCTTGCCACGGTCCAGGTCGATACGCGCGTGAGACGGCTGGGCGGCCAGCCAGCGTCGCCAGTCCCGGCGATCGGCAGTGGGGTGGATCAGTTCGGCCTCGGCCAGGTCAGTGACCACCCAGCCAGGCGCGCAAATGGGGATCAACCATTCATCAAACAATTTGTGTGCGTGCATATCGGCGCCGAACTGACCGTTGCCGAGCAAAATCGCGCAGTCGTAAGGCTCTGCGTAAAAATCCACGCTGTCGAAATCCATCCAGACACTGGCCAGCTGTATCGCCAGTTCAGGCTCGCTGAGCTTGAGGAGGTCAAGCGTGTGCAGCAGCCAGCGCATGGTCAGCGTCGATGGGGCCTTTAAACGTAAATCGCCAGTGCCTGCGCGGAAGGGCGCGCACGCTTGCTCGATGATGCGAAAGCCGACCTTGAGTTCCTGCGCGAGCCGTTCGCCCGCAACGGTGAGTTTCAGTCGAGGCCCATGGCGTTCGAACAAGCGGCAATCGAGGAGGCCCTCGAGGGTTTTGATATGGCGGCTAACCGCACTTTGAGTCAATGACAGGGATTGCGCCGCGCGTGTAAACGAAGACGTACGGGCCGCCACTTCAAAGGCGCGCAGGGCATACAGCGGTGGAAGGCGTTCGGCCATGGACGTCATTCATTGTGATTAATACTCATAGTAGGGCACAGGCTTTTACGTTTTTCAACGCGCGCGGCCTGGCGCAAGCTCGCACGCCTTACCTCACGAGGCGTTTTAGCGCGATGAATAGCTCGTTACTTCTGATTTACGTCTTCAGTGTGTTGGCCCTGATCGTCACGCCCGGGCCGGTGGTGGCGCTGATCATCAATACCAGCCTGCAATTTGGGAGCCGGCGCGCGCTGTTGACGGCAGCGGGCACCAACCTGGCATCGCTGATCCTGGCCCTGGTGGCGGTACTGATTTTGTCGGGGAGTTTTTCCGTCAGTCCAGGTGTGCTGAGCGCGATCAGCTTTCTGGGCTGCCTATTCATTTTGCACCTGGCGGTCCAGGGGTTGCGTTATCCACCTGGGCAAGGTATCCAGGCCCGCCGCGCGCGAAGCGGTATCAGCACGGGGTTTGTGGTGGGAATTTCCAACCCCAAGGACATCATTTTCTTCGTCGCCTTCTTCCCTCAATTCATCCACGTGGCGGACTCGTTCAGCGCCAGCGTGGCGTGGTTGACCGGGCTGTGGGTGCTTATCGACTTTATGGTGCTGGCGGGGTACATCGCCCTCGCGCGCCAGGCGTTCGCGCTCAAATACCGCGTGGGTATCAATCGCGTGGCATGCCTGGTGCTGCTGGCCGTGGCCCTGATGGGAATCGTGCATTCAGGGCGTTGGCTGCTGGGATGACGAGGCGTATCAGCGTCGTGGCGAAGGCTGTAGATGTGCGGGCAAACGGCGCAGTGTCCACCAGGTGGTCAGCATTGCCGCGACTGCGCAGAGGGCGATGCCGATCAGCATCGGTGCCGGCGTATGGTCGGCGTACAGCCCAATCAGGGTCATGGACACGGCAGCGGTGATCATCTGGATGGCGCCCAGCAGGGCCGACGCAGAACCCGCGACGGCGCCGTGGTCCTCCAGGGACAACACGCCGGCCGCTGGCAACAGCAGGCCGAGAAAGCCAAAGCCGATAAACAGCAGCGTCATCATCACCGCCAGGTGATTGCCCCACAGCGTGGTGGCGGCCAGCAGCACCATGATCGCCGCCACCGCCATGACCGACCAGCGAATCACCGGCGCCAGACCAAAGCGCGCGCTCAGGCGTGCGGTCATTTGGCTCATGGCGAAGAACGACGCGGCATTCAGCGCAAAGCACAGGCTGAATTGCGTCGGCGTCAGGCCGAAATATTCGATGTACACAAACGGCGCGCTGCCGATGAACACAAAGAAGGTGGCCAGTCCAAAGCCGCTGACCACCGCCAAGCCGATAAACACCGGGTCGCGCAGCAGTGCGCCGTAGCTGCCGATGGCGTCGCCCAGGGTCTTGCCCAATCGGCGCTCGGCCGGGTGGGTTTCCGGCAACTGCACAATGGTCATCACCAGGCACAGCACGGACACCACAGCCAGTACGGCAAACACTTCGCGCCAACTCCAGAGTGAAATCACCACGCTGCCGGCCAACGGCGCCAGGATCGGCGACACGCTCATCACCAGCATCAGCAAGGCCATCAGGCGCGCGGCTTCGTGGCCGGTGTACAGGTCACGCACAATCGCCCGCGGGATGACCATGCCGGCGCACGCGCCGAAGGCTTGCAGGGCGCGAAAGCCGATCAGCACTTCGATGCTCGGTGCCAGGGCACAGCCGACACTGGCCACGGCGAAAATCACCAGGCCGGCATAGATCGGCGGCTTGCGCCCGTACACATCGCTGAGCGGACCGTAGAACAGCTGGCATACGCCGATGATCATGAAAAACACCGTCAGGCTCATCTGCACCGCCGCCGGCGAAGCCTGCAGGCTCGCGCCCAGGGTGGGCAAGGCGGGCAGGTAACTGTCGATGGCGAAAGGGCCGATGGCGGTGATCAACCCCAGCAACAGGGCGAGGTGGGCGATGCTTCGAGACATGGGGTGTTCCGGGTGACGGCGAAAGACCGGCCAGCTTAGAGAGCCGCCCGAGGGGTTACAAGGTGGCGTTTACACAGGCGCTACATTTTTTGGCAGTGAGCCTGTCGCGACGGCCCATTCGGGCTGACCATTGATCTTTGCGCTGAAAAATAGATTGAATATTCACACTTAATGTTATTTAAATAACAAAACAAAAGCGCCACGACCTGCCTGGTCGTGCTGCAACAAGGTGGAAGAGCAATGAGCAAGATCGCAGTCATCGGCAGCAATATGGTGGATCTGATTACCTACATCGACCGCATGCCGGCCCAGGGCGAAACCCTCGAAGCGCCGGGGTTTGCCCTCGGGTGTGGCGGCAAGGGCGCCAACCAGGCGGTGGCGGCAGCCAAGCTTGGGGCCGATGTGTTGATGCTGAGCAAGGTCGGCGACGACATGTTTGCCGACAACACCCTGGCCAACTTCCAGCGCTTTGGCATCGACACCCGTTATGTGCAACGGGTGCCTGGTGTTTCCAGTGGTGTGGCGCCGATTTTTGTACGGGCCGACTCCCACAACAGCATCTTGATCGTCAAAGGCGCCAATGCATATTTGTCGCCGGCGGACATCGAGGCGGCGGCGGCTGATTTGCGTGACTGCACGCTGATTGTGTTGCAGTTGGAGATCAACCTGCAGACGGTCTACTACGCCATCGAATTCGCCCACCGACATGGCATTGCCGTGCTGCTCAATCCAGCGCCGGCGCTGCCTGGTCTGGAGGCCGATTACCTGGCAAAACTGGACTTTCTGATCCCTAACGAGTCGGAGCTGGCGCTGATCACCGGCCTGACCGTCGACTCACCGGATTCGGCCCGCGTCGCCGCGCAAACCCTGGTGGCCAGCGGCATTCGCCACGTCATCGTCACGCTCGGCGAGCAGGGGGCGTTGTACGTAGGCGAGGAGGGCACATTCCAGGTGCCGGGCCAGCGGGTTGTCGCCCGTGACACCACCGGTGCCGGCGACGCCTTTATCGGGTGTTTCATTCAGCACTGGACCCTTGACGGCGATATTCGTCATGCCATGGAGCAGGCCGTGGCGTATTCCGCGTGCTCGGTGACGGCGCTGGGTACGCAGACCTCCTATCCCGACAGCGAAGCGTTCACGCGCTTCCAGCAACAGCGCTAAGCCGTCTAACTCGGCTCCTTAATCCAGCCCGGAGAACAATAATGAACAAACCTGCGCTGCAACAGACACCCGATGGGTTCTACCTGAACCGCACGCCCTGGTTCGCGTTTATTCTGCTGTGCAGCATCTTCGCGTTGTGGGCCGCGGCGGCGAGCATGAACGACGTGCTGATCGCACACTTCAAGAAAGCGTTTTTGCTCAGCGATTTCCAGACCGCCTTTGTGCAATCGGCGTTTTACCTGGGCTACTTTTTTGTGGCGATTCCGGCAGCGATGGTGGTGCGCCGCCTGAGCTACAAAAGTACGATCCTGATCGGCCTGTCGTTGTACATGCTGGGCTGTTTGCTGTTTTTCCCGGCGGCGTCGACGGCCAAGTACGGCATGTTCCTGCTGGCGCTGTTTGTGATCGCGGCCGGGCTGTCGTTCCTGGAAACCGCGTGCAACACCTACTCGACGTTGATGGGCCCACGGGAAACCGGGACGCGGCGCTTGAACATCTCGCAGACCTTTCACCCGTTCGGCGCCATGGCCGGGGTTTACGTGGGCAGCTTTGTGATGTTCAAGGACACCGATGCCACCACTGCACAGCTCAAGCAGATGAGTGCCACCGATGCGGCGGTGCAGCAGTTGCAAATGATCCAGTCCACGCTGTTGCCTTACAAGTGGATGATCGCCGTGCTGGTGTTGATGTTCATCCTGATCGCCATCACCCGTTTCCCGGCCTGCAAAGGCAACGCACCCGTGGACAACACCTCGGGCAGCTTGCGCAAAAGCCTGGCGCGGCTGTGGCGTAACCCGCGGTTTACCTTTGGCGTGCTGGCGCAATTTCTGTATGTGGGCGCACAGGTAGGCGTATGGAGTTTCACCATTCGCCTGGCCATGCAAATGGGCGGCATGAACGAGCGCAGCGCTTCATGGTTTCTGCTGACCACCTTTGCCGCCTACTTTGTCGGCAAGTTGATCGCCAACCTATTGATGCGGCGTCTGCACCCGGCCAAGGTCTTGGCGATCTACGGGGTGCTGTGCATTGTGCTGCTGGCCTACACCATTCTGGTGCCGAATATTTCCGCGGTGTACGCCGCCGTCGGCGTGAGTATTTTTCTCGGTCCGTGCTGGCCGACCATTTACGGCCTGACCATCGATGGCCTGGGTGAAGACACCGGTGTCGGCGGTTCATTGCTGGTGATGAGCATTGTTGGCGGCGGGGTAATTCCGATCTTCCAGGGCCTGTTGTCCGACGCCAGCGGTGGCAATATGCAGCTGGCCTACAGCGTGCCGCTGCTGTGCTTTATCGTGATTGTGATGTACGCGGTCAAATGCCTTCGCCAGCCGGGCGCGTTGCCCTCAAATGCAGCCGCGGCGGTGGCCTCATGAATACGCGTATCCCGTTGTACCGGGCGGTGTTTGCCGAGCAGGAAAGGGTGCTTTTGCAGTCTGAGGATTTCAAGGTCAGCGCCTGGACTTATCCGTCCGGCGTGCTGGCGGTGAGCATGGAGAACAGCCGTGGACGTCTGGTCGTGTTGCCGTATCAAGGGCAGATGATCTGGTCGGCCGTATTTGACGGCTGCGACCTGACCATGCGCAACCTGTTCGACGAGCCCCGGCCAAGCCCGACGGTCATCGACACTTACGGCTGCTTCATGTTTCACAGTGGCCTGTTGCGCAACGGATGCCCAGCGCCGGATGACACGCATGCCTTGCACGGCGAAATGCCCTGCGCGCCCATGGACACGGCCTGGCTGGAACTCGGCGAGGGCTTTATGCGCCTGGGCGGCTCGTATCAATACGCCAAGGGATTCGGCGATCGCTACCGGGCGAGCCCCAGTGTGACGCTGCGCGCCGACTCAGCCTTGTTCGATATCGACATGGACGTGACGAACCTGGCCGGCAAGCCGATGGACCTGATGTACATGGCCCACATGAACTACGCATACGTGGACGGCGCGCGATTCGTCGAGCCACTGGGCATGCAGCGCCTGCGCCTGCGCACCAGTGTGCCGGACCACGTCAAGCCGACGCCGGACTGGAGCGCCTACATGGCGCAACTGGCCGAGCATCCAACCCAGTTGGCCAGCCTCGACACGCCTGCGCTGTACGACCCTGAGGTCGTGTTTTTCTTCGACGACGTGGGCACAGACGCCACGGGCTATGCGCATTTTTTGCTGGACCATCCGGCGGGCACGGCGTTCTACACCCGTTACCGCCCCGAACAATTCGCGCACGCGGCACGCTGGATTCTGTACACGCCGGATCAGCAAGTGGCGGCGTTCGTGCTGCCATCGACCTGCGAACCCGAGGGCTATAACGCCGAGAAAGCCAAAGGCCACGTGCGCTGCCTGGCGGCCGGGGCCAGCGCCTCGTTCAGCGTGACCACCGGTTACTTGAATGCGCAGGAACGCCAGACATTATTGGGTTAGATCAGCAGCTGCGCGCCGCTGGCCTGGATGACTTCTTTATAGGCGCGCGGGATTTTCTTGTCGCTGACCACGTACTGGAAGTCTTCCAGGTTGGCGAAGTGAGCGGTGCGCACCGTGTCGAACTTGCTGAAGTCGGCCAGCAACACGCGTTGCTGGGCCTGGCGCAGAACCTTTTGTTTGACCTCGACTTCATTGAAGTTGAAGCACGTCACGCCGAACGCCTGGCTGACGCCGGCGGCAGTCACGAAGGCCCAGGTCAGGCGCACGCTGTCGAGGATGCTGCTCTCGGCGCTGCTTTCAAAGACCTGGTTCTTGCGGTGAAAAGTACCGCCGCACAGCACGATGTGGCAGTTGGCTTTGTTCTGCAGCCTGAGCAGCACGTTCAACGAACTGCACACGGCGGTGAACTCCAACTCATCGGGGATGAAATCAATGACAAAGGGCGAGGTGGTGCCGCAGTCGAAAAACACCGTGTCGCCGGGCTGTATCAGCCGCGCAGCGAGTTTGCCGATACGGCGTTTCTCTTCGACGTGGCGCGTGTCCTGGTCGGCTACGCGGTAATCGCTGGCCTCGCTGCTGACCCGGGTGATGTAGCCGCCCAACAGGCGCACATGCTCGGAGAAGTGGTTGAGGTCGCGGCGCAGGGTCATCTCGGACACCTCCAGCAGCGCAGCCATTTCCCGCAGGTGGATGGCGTTCTGGTCCTGCAAAGCTTGTTGGATAAGCTTGAGTCGCTCGGCTTTTTTACTGTCCACGCGTATTCCAGGGCTTGATTGTTGGTGTTAGATAAGTAACATTTAATGATATTATTGTAACGTATAAATGTGGGCATTGTGACAACCGCGTCCCACGATCATTGGCAACATACAGGCAAGGGCACGTTAAATGAACTCTCTTCAACCCGCAGCATTGGCCAAGTACATCGATCACACCTTACTGGCGCCCGACGCCTCCCGTGAGCAAATCCGCACCTTGTGCGAGGAGGCCATGGAGCACGGTTTTTATTCAGTGTGCCTGAACTCCGCGCAAGTGCCTTACGCCGCCTCATGCCTGACTGACACGAACGTGGTGATCTGTGCGGTGGTGGGCTTTCCACTGGGCGCCGGCTTGAGCGACACCAAGGCCTTTGAAGCTGAACGGGCGATTGCCGCCGGGGCAGGGGAGATCGACATGGTGCTCAATATTGGCTGGCTGAAAGAAGGGCTGCTCGAGGCGGTGCGTGAAGACATCGCCGCGGTCCACAGGGCCTGCGGCGCCGTGCCGTTGAAGGTCATCCTGGAAACCTGCCTGTTGAACGACGAACAGAAAGTCCAGGCGTGTGAAATCTGCCGGGACCTGGGTGTGGCCTTCGTCAAGACGTCCACCGGGTTCAGCCGTAGCGGCGCGACAGCAGAAGACGTGGCGCTGATGCGCAAAACCGTGGGCGCCGGCGTTGGCGTAAAAGCATCCGGCGGCGTGCGTGATTATCCGACGGCGGTGAAGATGATTGAGGCCGGGGCTACACGCCTGGGCAGCAGTTCGGGGATTGCGATAGTCGGTGGGGCAACGACGGCGTCGAGCGGTTATTGAATGGTTTAAATATAACTCAACTAAATATCTATTTAGTTGAGTTATGCGTTTTAGTTATATTGAGGGGCGACTTTCAAGACAGGCGAGGGCAGCCATTCGACGCTCGCTGATGCGTTCAACCGCGTCCATGTGTTCTGTTCCCCACACACACAGCGCCCCCAGTGCCGTGGCCAGCGAGCGCCCGAACGGCGTCAGCGAGTATTCAACCTTCGGCGGGATTTCCTGATAGTCGACGCGCGCGATGATCTCATCACGCTCCAGCTCCTTGAGTTGCTGGATAAGTACCTTATCAGTCACGCCACCGATCGCACGCCGTAGCTCACCATAGCGGTGAACGTTCTTTGCCAGATGATAAAGAACCAACGGCTTCCATTTCCCGCCAATCACCGCCAGGGCCGCAATCGGCCCTGAAGCCATTGCCATTCAGGGCGATATTTCAAACCTGGACGACCTGGATCGCATCTTCACATAAGTCAAAGCTGCAAAAGGCCGAATTGACGTGTTGTTCGCCAATGCGGGCCTGGGGGATTTCCAGCCGATTGGATCGATCACGGAGGAATCGTTTGACCGTACGTTCGGCATCAACGTCAAAGGCACCTTGTTCACCGTGCAAAAGGCCTTGGCATTGATGGGCGCCGGAGGCTCGGTAATCTTGACGGGTTCAACCACAGGCACCATGGGCACACCAGCGTTCAGCGTGTATAGCGCCACTAAGGCCGCGCTGCGTAATTTCGCCAGAAGCTGGGCGCTGGACCTCAAAGGCACCGGCATTCGCGTCAACGTACTTTCGCCCGGACCGATCGCGACGCCTGGCCTGGACCTGGCGTTGTCAGGCACTGGTCAGAAGGATGCGATCATTGACGGCATGACTGCACAGGTTCCCCTGGGGCGCATCGGCCAGGCAGAAGAAGTTGCGGCTGCAGCGTTATTTCTGGCATCGGATGAAAGCAGCTTCATGACCGGCAGTGAAATGTTCGTGGATGGAGGGTTTGCTCAGGTTTGAAGCCAATAGGGGTTTTGCCCGTTGAAATCTGACGGGCACTGCCCCTGATTATGTAACATGATATTACGCATAATGTATATTATGTTAAATTATATGTCATGCCTTGTGAGTCTCTGCGTCGGCGTGCCCCCTATGCCGCAGTCCGACGCTGGTTAGCTTGTGACTTTGATAAGGCCACGGACAATATGCGTAACGCGGGTCGAGCCCTTCATGAGTTGGAAAGCCTGCGTTGCGCTTCGGCTCATTGGCTTCAGTCGAAATGCAGTCGATCGGTGGTGCAACGCCAATCCCCACACCGCCTCCTCATCGGCAGTGCAGGTGACTTGGCAAGCTGGAGGTGACTTCAGTGGCGCAGCAGTTTGCGCAGGGGCACGCCGTCCTTGAGCACGGGCGACTTGATGACGATATAGCTGAAATACTTGGAGATACCAATGTTCTTGTCCAGCAGGCTCTCCACCACTTCCTGGTAATGCTGGATGCTGCGGGTCATGAAGCGCACCAGGTAGTCGTAACCACCACTGATCAGGTGGCATTCGAGCACTTCGTCTACCAGGCGGATATTGGATTCGAACTTGGCGAAGTCTTCGCGTTTATGGTCGCTGAGGGTGATCTCGGTGAACACCGTGACCGAATCGGTAATCTTGGCCAGGTTCAAGTGCGCCTTGTAGCTGGAAATATACCCCGCCGACTCCAACCGCTTGACCCGTTGCAAACACGGGCTGGCAGACAAGCCCACGGCGTCGGCGAGACTGACATTGGTCATCCGGCCGTCCTTTTGCAGTTCAACCAGAATACTGATATCGATCCGGTCCAGTTTCACTTGCCCTTCCATTGCGTACCTCTTGACTGCCGTTTGTAAGACAATCTTCTAGCAAAATCAGCGCCGTAAAGACAGCTGATGCTGAGCCACCAGATCCGCCATGCTGCTGATGCAGTAATCCGCCGCGCACCGCGAAGGCTGCCGGGGCCGCTGGCGGCCGATCAAACAGCGGTCCAGCCTCCCGTGCGCCGCGACCGACGGTCGTGTCACATGCAGCACGGGATGCACATCCTCCGCTTGCTCGCTGAGCCATTGCAGGTCATCGGCCAGGGAAATGAAATCTTCCGGTGCAATACCCAGCCGCTCACACAACACACCACGATCCTCTGCGTCACGGTCGCCACGCACCAGTAGCCGATAGAACTTGCGCAAATACAGCATAGCCCCCGGTGCATCCTCGAACAGCGCCCAACTGCCGACGCTGCGGGCAAAGCTCATGCCCTCCTCCCAACTGGCGTGGAGCCCCCAGCGTTCGGCGAGTTGGCGGTGGGCAAAACACAGCAGGCCACTGAAGCCCAACTCGGCGAAGCGCGGGTAGAGATTCGCGACCACCGTGTTGTACTCGGCCAGCACCTGCTCCCTGGGCGGCTGCCCGCTACGGCTGTCGAGCAGCGGTTGCAAGGCGGCCAACACACCCGAGTCGCGGTCCACCAGCACTTCATCGCAATCGATCAGCAGCGCTCGATAATCTGTCAGTCCCATGTGGGGTCAAGTCTCCAATGATGCAGTCCACCCTGAACAAGCACAGGCTCAGTTCAAGACCCGTGCCAAGGCGCCGTCGAGTATCTGCAAGGCTTCGTCGACCTGGGCCTCGGTGGCCACCAACGGCGCGAGAAAGCGCAGCACGTTGCGATGCACGCCGCATTTGATCACCAGCAACCCGCCAGCGCGGACTTCATCGATCAGCCGTTGGTTGAGGTCGGCATCCGGCGTGCGCGCCGGGTCATCCTGGATCAGCTCGATCGCCAACATGAAGCCGGTGCCGCGCACATCCCCGATACGCGGGTAGCGCGCCTGCAAACCAAGCAGGCCTCGGCGCAGGCGTTCGCCCAGCCGTTGGCCGCGTTCGAGCAGTTGCTCCTGCTCGAACGCGCTGATCACCGCCAGTGCCGCCGCGCACGCCAACGCATTACCGCCGTAGGTTCCGCCCAGGCCGCCAGGCAGCGGTGCATCCATGATGTGCGCCTTGCCGACTACACCGGACAACGGCAAGCCACCGGCCAGGCTCTTGGCCACGGTGACCAGGTCAGGCTGGATGCCCGCATGCTGGTAGCCGAACCAGGTCCCGGTACGGCCGAAACCGGTCTGAATCTCATCCAGGATCAACACGATGCCGTGCTTGTCCGCCAACGCTCGCAGTGCCTGGAGAAACTCCACAGGCGCGGCAAGGAAGCCGCCGTCACCCTGCACCGGTTCGATGATGATTGCCGCGATCCTCTCTGGCGCCACCTGGGTCGCCAGCAGTTCATCCAGGGCTTTGAGTGCCAGCTCGCTGGTCACCCCGCGATAAGCATTCGGATACGGCGTGTGGAACACCTCCGGTGCAAACGGCCCGAAGTTCTGTTTGTAGGGTTGGCTCATACCGGTGAGCGTGGTGCCAAGCAGCGTACGACCATGGAAGCCGCCCCGAAAGGCGATCACCGCCGAGCGATTGGTGTGGGCGCGGGCGATCTTCACCGCATTTTCCACAGCCTCGGCGCCGGAGGTGAAAAAGGCGGCCTTATAGGCTTCCTGCCCGCCGACCATTTCGCACAGCCGCTGTGCCAGGTCGAGGTATGGCTGGTAGGCCACCACCTGGAAGCAGGCGTGGGAGACCTTCTGCAACTGGGCCTGCACCGCAGCCACCACCTTGGGATGGTTATGCCCGATGTTCAGCACGCCGATCCCGCCGACGAAGTCCAGGTAACGCTTGCCATCCACGTCCCACAACTCGGCGCCCTGGGCACGGTCAATCACCAGCGGGTGAGCGGTCACCAGGCCACGGGGAACGAATTGATCGCGCTGACGGAGCAAATGAGGGGTTTCGTCGACCTTGCTATTCATGGCAGTTCCCATCGTGAATGCAGCAACCCGGAAAGTGGTTGCGATGTGGTTCAGAGTAAGGCTTGCAGGCAACCAACTACGCCGAACTTGGCCCGTGAGAAATTCGGATCGACTGTTTTGCCCCCACCTTTCAACAGATCCTGCGCCGGGCTTGGGGGATGATGAGGGCTACCCAAACCCTGCAGGAAATGCCCATGGCCTTGCTCTACAAAGCTGACCCGGTGCGCGGCCAACATTGGCAGGCACTGTTCGCCGCACACGCGCCGCAGATTGAATGGCGCGCCTGGCCCGACATCGGTAATGCCGAAGACGTGGACTACCTGGCCGCCTGGCAGGCGCCCGACAACCTAATGCAATTACTGCCCAACCTGAAAGTGCTGTTTGCTTTGTCGGCCGGGGTCGACCAACTGGACCTCTCCCGCCTCCCGCCCGGCCTGCCCGTGGTGCGCCTGCTCGACCCGGGCATCACCCGCGGCATGTGCGAATACGCCAGTTGGGCGGTGCTCAGCCTGCACCGCGATATGTTGCGCTACCGCCAGCAGCAAGCAGCGCGCTGCTGGCAGGCACACCTGTTGCAACCGGCCGTGAATCGCAGGGTCGGCGTGATGGGCTTGGGCACCCAGGCCCAGCAGATTCTGGCAACGTTGGCGCCGTTGGGGTTTGCGCTGTCGGGCTGGGCGCGCAGTGCTCATCAGTTGCCAGGTGTGGACTGCTACGCCGGTGAACACCAATTGCCGTCGTTTCTCAGCCAGTGCGATATTCTGTTGTGTGTGCTGCCGTTGACCGAGCAGACCCAAGGCATTCTCGACCGGCAGCTGTTTGCACAGTTACCGCGTGGGGCGGCGCTGATCAACATGGGCCGTGGCGGGCACCTGGTGGAGGAAGACTTGCTGGAGGCATTGGGCAGTGGGCAACTGAGCGGTGCAGTGCTGGATGTGCTGCAGGAGGAACCTGCGCCAGCGGATCATCGATTCTGGGATCACCCGCAGATTGTGCTGACGCCCCATATCGCAGCGATGACCCAGCCGGCGAGTGCGTTTGGGGTGTTGCTGGAGAATATCCGGCGTTATGAACGTGGGGAACAGATGGTGGGTGAGGTGGATCGGCGCAAGGGTTATTGACGCGTGGAGATCCAAATGCGGGAGCACCTGTCTTGATGTGGGAGCCGTGGAGCTTTAGCGAGGCCGCGATAGCGGTGGGTCACGCAATATCGATGTCGATTGTGCCGACGTCATCGCAGCTTCGCTGGGGCTCGGCAGCTGCTACGGTGTTAGTGCCAGGCCGCGCTCCTCCAGCCACCGCACAAAACTGTTCAAACTCTGCGACGCCGTGCCCCGGCGCCAGATCAACCGAATGCGGGGTGTCAGTTAAAGATATTTCAACTGCCCCCTGCATTCGCGAGCAAGCCCGCTCCCACATTTTCGAGCTTGCTCGCTTTAGATCTGAAGCCTTTGGGCAATCGCCAGCCCGACATCCTGAGTAGAGCCCTTCCCGCCCAGATCTGGCGTCACCACGCCCTCGGCAATGACCGCCTCAATCGCCCGCAGGATCCCGTCATGGGCCGCCCGATACCGCGCCTCCCCATTGCCAAGGAAATCCAGCATCAACGCCCCCGACCAGATCATCGCTATGGGATTTGCAATGTTCTGCCCATAAATATCCGGGGCCGAACCGTGCACCGGCTCGAACAACGACGGAAAGCGCCGCTCGGGGTCGAGGTTGGCCGACGGCGCAATACCGATCGTCCCGGCGCACGCCGGCCCGAGGTCGGAGAGGATGTCGCCGAACAGGTTCGATGCCACCACCACATCAAACCGGTCCGGTTGCAGCACAAACCGCGCGCACAGGATGTCGATGTGCTGCTTGTCCCAGCTCACTTCGGGGTAGTTGGCGGCCATCAATGCGGTGCGCTCATCCCAGTAGGGCATGCTGATGGAAATGCCATTGGACTTGGTCGCCGCCGTGAGCTTCTTGCGCGGGCGGGACTGGGCCAGGTCGAAGGCAAACTTGAGGATGCGGTCGACGCCGCGCCGCGTGAATACCGACTCCTGCAGCACGAATTCATGCTCGGTGCCCTCGAACATCTTGCCGCCCACTGACGAATATTCGCCCTCGGTGTTTTCGCGGATCACCACAAAATCGATGTCCCCCGGCTTGCGCCCGGCCAAGGGGCACGGCACCCCAGGGAACAGCCGCACCGGGCGGATGTTCACGTACTGGTCGAAGTCGCGGCGGAACTTGAGCAACGAGCCCCACAGGGAAATATGGTCGGGCACCTTGCCCGGCCAGCCTACGGCGCCGAAGTAAATCGCGTCAAAGCCCTTGAGCTGCTCAAACCAGTCCTCAGGCATCATCTGCCCGTGCTCCAGGTAGTAATCGCAGTGGGCCCAGTCGAGCACCTCGATGCTCAGGTTCAAGTTCCAGAGACTGGCCGCCCGTTCCAGTACCCGCAGCCCTTCGGGCAGCACTTCCTTGCCAATGCCATCGCCGGCAATCGCGGCGATTCTGAATGCCTTGCTCATGGTGCATGGCTCGTGGGAATTCAGTTGAGCCCGCCGATGTGGAAGGCTTTGACTTCAAGGTACTCATCCAGGCCATATTTGCTGCCTTCACGGCCCAGGCCCGATTGTTTGATACCGCCAAACGGCGCCACTTCCATGGAGATGATCCCGGTGTTGAGCCCGACCATGCCGAACTCCAACGCCTCGCCAAAACGCCACGAGCGCTGCAGGTCCTGGGTGAAATAGTAGGCGCCCAGGCCATACGGCGTGGCATTGGCCAGGGCCAGCGCCTCGGCTTCATCCGTAAAGCGCATCAGCGGGGCCACCGGGCCGAAGGTTTCTTCATTGGCCAGCAACATGCCGGCGTGGGTGTCACTCAGCACCGTGGGCTGCACAAACTGGCTGTCACCCTTGGGGATCGCGCCACACAACAGCTTCGCGCCCTGGCTCAGGGCATCGTCGATATGCCGTGCGACCTTGTTCACCGCCGCCGGGTTGATCAGCGGGCCGATGGTCACGCCCTCCTCCAGACCGTTACCGACCTTGAGCTTGCTCACCTCCTCCACCAGGCGCGCGGCGAAACGCGCGTAGATACCGGCCTGTACCAGGATGCGGTTGGCGCACACGCAGGTTTGCCCGGCATTGCGGAACTTGCTGAGCATCACCCCGGCCACGGCCTTCTCCAGGTCGGCGTCGTCAAATACGACAAACGGCGCATTGCCGCCCAGCTCCAGGCTCAGGCGCTTGATGTGCTCGGCGCTCTGGCGCATCAGCAAGCGGCCAACGGCGGTGGAACCGGTAAAGGAGATCTTGCGCACCGCCGGGTTGCCGGTCAGCGCCTCGCCGATGCCGGCAGGCAACCCGGTGATCACGTTGAACACCCCGGCCGGAATGCCGACTCGCTCAGCCAGCACCGCCAGGGCCAATGCCGACAACGGGGTAAGGTCCGACGGCTTGACGATGATCGGGCAACCAGCGGCTAACGCCGGTGCGCATTTGCGGGTGATCATCGCGTTGGGGAAGTTCCACGGCGTAATGGCAGCGCACACGCCCACCGGCTGCTTGAGGGTCAGCAGGCGTCGGTCGCCGCTGGGCGCCGGCATGGTTTCGCCATAGACCCGGCGCGCTTCCTCGGCGAACCATTTGACGAAACCGGCACCGTAGCGAATCTCGCCCTTGGCTTCAGCGAGCGGCTTGCCCTGTTCCCAGGTCATGATCAGCGCCAGGTCATCGAGGTTGTCGAGCATGGCCTGGAACCAACGTTCCAGCAGTGCCGCACGCTCTGCTGCCGGGCGTGCGCGCCAGGCGGGCCAGGCCCTTTCGGCGGCGGCGATGGCGCGGTGGGTATCCACGGCGTCCATGGCCGGCACCCGCGCCAGCAGGTGGCCGGTGGCAGGGTCGTGGATGTCCAGGGTGGCGCCGCTGTCGGCAGCGATCCACTGGCCATCCACATAGGCGAGTTCAGCCAGGAGGCTGGGGTCTTGCAAGCGATTATTGAGCATGGTCGAGTCCTGATCCGAGACACGCTCCAGTCTAGGGAGGTGCCGCGAATCAGGATGCCGAAAGCGCAGCTTAAGCAGCGTCCCGTGCTGAAATTGGCCCCAGGACGGCAGGCTCTGCTAGGCCGTAAGCGAACCCAGCAAACCTTGCAAAAAGCGCTCGCCGGCGTCCATTTGGCTGATCTCGATAAACTCGTCGGGCTTGTGCGCCTGCTCGATCGAACCCGGCCCGCACACCACCACCGGCACATCCAGGCGCTGCTTGAACAGGCCGCCCTCGGTACCGAACGAGACCTTGGAAGTGCCGGTGCCTGGCGCGGCGAATTGCTTGAGAAAACGCACGGCTTCGACGCTGGGGTGGGTGTCGAGGCCGGGATACACATTGACGGTTTCGATTTCGATGGCCGCTACGCTGGACAACTTCTGTGCCTCGCGCACGATCACTTCAGCGCGCTCGCGCATCTGCTCCAGGAATTGCTCCAGATCGTCGGCCGGCAGGTTGCGCACTTCGAAATCCAGGGTGCACAGGTTAGGCACGATATTCAGCGCCTTGCCGCCGACAATCTGCCCTACGTGCACGGTGCTATAGGGCACGTCGTAGTCGCTGTCCTGTGCGCCGTGGCGTTGCAGTTGCTGCTGGCTCTCGCGCAGGGCAGCGATAAAGTCGCACGCCACATGAATCGCATTGACCGAGCGTGGCGCCAGGGACGAATGGGCTTCCTGGCCCCGGCAATACGTGCGGTAAGAGCCCTTGCCCTTGTGGCCCAGCACGAACTGCATATTGGTCGGCTCTCCGATCACGCACAGAAACGGCCGCACCGGCGCCAGGTGCAGCACGTCGAGCAGGCGCCGTACGCCGACGCAACCGATCTCTTCGTCATGGGAAAGGGCCAGTTGCAGCGGGCGGTTCAGGCGGTGGTCGGCGGCATCCAGCATGGCGTCGATGGCCAGGGCGATAAAGCCCTTCATGTCGCAACTGCCGCGCCCATAGATGCGCCCGTTCTGCACGGTGGCGGCGAAGGCGGGAAAGGTCCAGGCCTGCCCCGCTGCCGGTACCACGTCGGTGTGCCCGGACAGCAACACTCCTGGCTGCTCCTTGGGCCCGGTGCTGGCGAACAGGTTGGCCTTCTTGCCGCTCTGGTCTTTGACGATCAGCGACTCGATGCCTTTGGTCAGCAGCAGGTCGCGCACGTAGTCGATCAGGGCCAGGTTGGATTCCGACGACACGGTGTCGAAAGCCATCAGCTGTTTGAGAATCTCGAGAACCCGGGGTTTCATGAGGCTTGGCTCCGTTGCTCGACAGGTGGGGCGAACCGGGTGATGGAGAACGGTTCGATCGGGGTACTGGTGCTCCCGGTGCCAAGCAGTTCGGCCATCACATCGCCGACGCCCGGGCCGAGCTGGAAGCCGTGGCCGCAAAAACCGAAGGCATAAAACAGACCGTCGACGGTGCCGCTGGCGCCCATCACCGGCAGCGAGTCCGGCAGGTAGCCTTCGATGCCGCTCCACACGCGGATGATATTCAGGTTACCCACGCCCGGCAGCAGGCGGCGCATCTGGCTGACTTGGTTGAGGATGCTGCGCGGTTCCACATAGGCACGGCGGTTGAGCATGTCGGGCTTGCTACGGTAACCGCCGCCGATGACGATATTGCCCCGGGGAATCTGACGGAAGTAGATCACTTCTTCCGGGATCTTGGTGTAGACGCCGATCACTGTCGGCAATGCGTAGGGCACCGGCTCGGTCACCGCCATTTGCGGGCCGTGGGTGTCCAGCGGTACCGGTTCACCGAACTGCGCCGAGAGTTTCTGACCCCAGGCGCCGGCGGTGATCAACAGTTGCGCGGCGTGGAACTGGCGACCGTCGGTGGTGGAAACATGAAAGTCAGCGCCGACCTTCTGCACCTCAGCGACTTCAGTGCGTTCTTCAATTTGCGCCCCCAGGCGTCGTGCAGCCCGGGCAAAGGCTGGTGCGGCCAGGCGCGGGTTGGCGTGGCCATCGTGGGGCGCATAGGAGCCGCCCTTGACGTCCGGGCCGAGGAAGCCGAAGCGTTGATGCAGCTCGGCGCCACGATAAATTTTCAGGTCCAGCTGTTCAGCTTCCGGCGCGGTCGCGTAGGCTTCCAGCTCGGCGATTTCATCTTCGCGATAACACACGCGCATGTGGCCACTGGGAATGAACTCCAGGTCATCATCGATCAGTTCCGGCAGGCGCTTCCACAGCGCCCAGGAGCGGTTGGCCAGGGCCAGTTGACCAAGGAAGCGCCCTTGCCGGCGCACGTTGCCGAAGTTGACGCCACTGGCGTACTGGCCGATCTGGTCGCGCTCCAGCAGGATCACCGACAGCCCGCGACGCCGCAGAAAAAACGCGGTGGCCGAGCCCATCACGCCGCCACCGACAATCACTACATCGGCTTTTTGTACACTCATGAAGGCACCTCCTCGGTGATCAGCATCGACAAGGGTTTGACCGGCGCCTGGCCGCGCTGGCGCCCCACCTCCTGGACCTGCACGCCGGCAGCGGCGGCGATCACTTCAGCCCCGGCCTGGGAGCAATAACGCCCCTGGCAACGGCCCATGCCCACGCGGCTGAACGCCTTGGCGCGATTGACCTCGCAGGCGCCCTTCTCCTTCACCGTGCGGCGCAACTCGCCGGCACTGATCATCTCGCAGCGGCACACGATGGCGCTGTCTGGCAGGGCCCTGGCCTGTTCACTGGGCCAAGGGAACGCCTGGGCCAGGCCGAGGCGGAACTGGTCCATCACTGCCAAGGCCTGTTGTTGTTCATCACGCACGCCGGTGTCCACCGGTTGTTGCTGGTCTTCCAGCAGTGCCAACGCCACCAGGCGCCCGGCGTGCTCGGCGGCATCCGCGCCGCGAATCTTCGAACCGTCACCGGCTGCATACACGCCCTTCACCGAGGTGCGTCCGGCGTCATCGGTGGCCAGCCACCATTGGCTGGAGGCTTGATCAAACGCCATGGCGCACCCGGCCAGATCGCCCAATTGCGTCTCGGGGCGCAGGTGATAACCCAGCGCAACGGCGTCCGCCTGCACCGTGACCACCCGCCCACTGCCCGTGGTGAACCGCACGCCCATTACACCCTTGGCGGCGTCGCCCATGACTTGCAGCGGCTTGATCCCCAGGTGCACCGCCACCTTGGCACGGTACAGTTGCGCCAGCAGCTTGATCCCGGTGAACAGCACGCCAGGCCGCGCCAACAGTTTGGGCATGGCTTTCAGGCGCAGGCTCAGTGGCGAGGTATCAAGCACGGCCGCCACCTCGGCGCCGGCCTTCACGTATTGGCTGGCAACCAGGTACAGCAACGGCCCGCTGCCCATGAACACCACGCGATGACCGATGGACACGGCCTGGTTTTTCAAGGCGATCTGCGCCCCGCCCAAGCTATAGGTGCCCGCCAGTTGCCAACCCTCGACAGGCATCAAGCGGTCGGTGGCGCCGGTGCACAGGATCAGTGCGTCATACTCCACGGTGGTATGGCGGCCCTGGCTCACGCAGCACAGTTGCCCCGGCGTGAGGTTCCACACCAGGGTGTCGGGGCGGTAGTCAATGGCGCCGCGCAGGCGATCGAAACTCTGGTGCAGGTCCTGGGCCTTGGCAGCCTCGCTGCCGTACAAGGTGGTGTAGTCGCGGGTGAACCCGTCGGGCTGGCGGCGGTAGATCTGGCCACCGTCACGGCGATTTTCATCAATCAGGATCGGCTTGATACCCGCCGCCAACAGGGTTTCGGCGCAGCGCACCCCGGCAGGTCCGGCGCCCACAATAACTACCCGTGCAGTGGCCATGTCGCCTCCGGTTGTGTGGTAACGATGTCCAGCCCGTCACGGACTTCATTGGAGCAGGCACGCAGGCGTTCACCGCTGCGGGTCCATACCCAGCAGTCCTGGCACGCGCCCATCAGGCAGAAACCGGCGCGGCGCCCGCTGTCGAATTCCGACTGGCGCAGCGCATTGCCCTGGGTCAGCAGCGCCACCATCAAGGTGTCGCCCTGCAAGGCCTCGATGGCTGCACCATCCACGGTCAGGCTGACCGTCGGCCGGCCCTGTTCGGCCAACCTCACAAAACGCCCCTTCATGCATAGGCTCCCAAGCTGGTGGTGGTGACGCCCCGCTGGGTATTCAGCAACTGGGCGCTGTCGTGGTGGCAAAGGATTTCAACGCCGTTGTCGAGGGCTCGGCGACTCGGCGCAGTGCGGTTGCACAGGCCGTCGACGCGTACCGGGCAGCGATTGAGGAAGGTGCACAGCTCCGGCACATTGGCCCGCTCGCCAATCGCTGGCAGCGTTTCGCACGTGGTGCCGCAGGTTTCCAGCCAGCCCTGGCGCAACTCGGGCACCGAGTGAATCAGCAGGTCGGTGTAGGGGTGGAACGGTGGCTCGGCAAACGACTGGCGGTTGCCGGCCTGCACCTTGTGGCCGCTGTACATCACCACAATGTCATCGCACAACGCACGCACGGTGGAGATGTCATGGCTGATAAACAGGTACGACACCCCCAGTTGCTGGCGCAGGTCCCGCAGCAGTTCGAGGATCGCCGCGCCCACCACCGTGTCGAGGGCCGAGGTCACTTCATCACACAGGATCAGGTCGGGCTTGGCCGCCAGCGCGCGGGCCAGATTGACCCGCTGCTTTTGCCCGCCGGACAGCTCGTTGGGACGACGTTCAGCCAGGGTGCGCGGCAGGCGCACCAGGTCCAGCAACTCACCGACGCGCGCCTTCAAGGCAGCGCCCTTGAGACCGAAATACATCTTCAGCGGGCGGCTGAGGATGGTCGCCACGCTGTGCATCGGGTTAAGCGCGGTGTCGGCGTTCTGGAACACCATCTGGATCCGCCGGAACTGCTCCGGCGTGCGCTCAGACAGGTGGCCGCCCAGCGGCTGGCCATCGAACGTCAGCCCCCCCAGGGCCGGGGTCAACAGCCCCGCGACCACGCGCGCCAAGGTGGACTTGCCGGAGCCGGACTCACCGATCACACCGATGGCCTGGCCACGACGCACGGTCAGGTCGATATCTTCCAGCACCCGAATCGCCGGCATGCCTTGCATGTTCTTGTTGCCGTAGCCGGCGGTGAGGCCGCTGATGGTCAGCAGCGGCACGTCTTCGGCAATCCCGCTGGGCGGGCGGATGGTCGTGTCGGGCCGTGCGGCGGCCAGCAAACTGCGGGTGTATTCGTGGGCAGGGGTCTTGAGCAGCGGCGCGGTGGCGCTCTGTTCGAGGATTTGCCCAGCGTTGAGCACCACGATCTGGTCGGCCATTTGCGCAACCACCGCCAGGTCGTGGGACACATACACCGCCGTGGCGCCACGCTCGCGCACCACGCGTTTGAACGCGCGCAACACATCGATCTGGGTAGTCACGTCCAGAGCCGTGGTCGGCTCGTCGAGTACGACCAGCACCGGGTCGCTGATCAGCGCCATCGCCGCCATCACCCGCTGCAGTTGCCCGCCGGAGACTTGATGCGGGTAACGCCGGCCAATGCGTTCGGGATTGGGCAGGGCCAGGTCGCGAAACAAGCCGATGGCCTTGGCTTCCAGCTCGACCCGGGTGCCCAGGCCATGAATCAACGCGCCTTCCACCACTTGGTCGATGAGTTTCTTGGCCGGGTTGAAAGCCGCTGCGGCGCTTTGGGCGATATAGGACACGCGATTGCCGCGCAGGCCCTGCAGCTGTTTTTCGCTCAAGGCAAGCATGTCGTGTTCACCGACCTGCACCACCCCGCCGGACAGGCGACAGCCGCGCCTTGCATAGCCGAGCAACGCCAGGGCGATGGTGGTCTTGCCCGAGCCGGACTCGCCAATCAGCGCCAGCACTTCACCTTTTTCCAGGGAAAAGCTCACGCCCTTGACGATCTCAACCTCACTGCCTTCGTCGCCAGCAACGACACGCAGGTCTTCGACGCGAATCAATTGGGTCATTTCAATGGCCTCCCGTGCGTCGACTGCGTCGTGATGACAAGTAATCAATCAGCAGATTCACACCGATGGTCAGCGTGCCAATGGCCAACGCCGGAATGATGATGGCCAGCGCACCCTGATTGAGGCCGCCGATGTTTTCGCGCACCAGCGAGCCGAGGTCGGCGTCTGGCGGTTGTACGCCGAGGCCGAGAAAACTCATGCCGCTGAGCAACAGCACGATGTAGCCGAACCGCAGGCCCAGGTCGGTCAATACCGGGTTGAGTATATTCGGCAGGATCTCCATGCACGCCACGTACAAACGGCCTTCGCCGCGAGTGCGCGCAACCTGCACGTACTCCAGGGCCTCGATATTGACCGCCATGCTGCGGGCGACGCGGAACGAGCCTGGGATATAACTGATAACCGCCGTGCAGATCAGCAGCGTCACTGACGAGCCAAACGCCGAGACCATGATCAGCGCAAGCATTTTGCTTGGGATCGAGATAAAGGCATCCATGATGCGGCTGATGATCTCGTCCAGCCACTTGGGCGAGACCACTGATAGCAGCGCACACCCGGTGCCGAAGGTGCTGGCCAACAGCGCCGCCACCAGCGCCAGCCCGACGGTGAATCGCGCGCCTACCAATACCCGGCTGAGCATGTCACGCCCCAGGTAGTCGGTGCCGAACGGATGAGTGAGGCTGAAGCCTTCGAAGATGTTATCGGACACCACTTCACCCACCGGGTGGGGTGCCAGCCAGGGGCCGAACAGCGCCACCAGCAACCAGACGACGCACACAACGGCGCCCACCAGCCCCAACCAGGACGGGCCGCTGGAAACCTTGGCAAGGGCCAGCGCGGAAGACACAGGCTTGGATTTCGCAATGACCGGGTTCATTGGTTTCTCAGCCTCGGATTGGACAGGATTGCGCACAGGTCGGCGATCAGCACCAACCCCAGGTAGGCCGCGCAGAACAACATGGTGCACGCTTGTACCAGCGCCATGTCACGGTTGGTCACGGCATCGACCATCAAGCTGGCAATGCCGGGATAATTGAAGATGGTTTCGACGATCACCACCCCGCCCAGCAGGTACGACAGGCTGAGGGCGATGGCATTTGCGATCGGCCCGATCGCATTGGGCAGGGCATGGCGCAGCACAATGCGAATGGGGCTGACGCCTTTGAGTCGGGCCATTTCCACGTAGGCGCTGTCGAGCTGGTCGATCACCGCGGCGCGGGTCATGCGGGCCATTTGCGCGACGATCACGCAGCACAGCGTCATCACCGGCAAGGCATAGGTACGCATGAATTGCAGCGGTGAGGTGATGTCGCTGGCGTAAGACAGTGCCGACAACCAGCCGAGGTTGACCGCGAAAATCAGCACTGCCAGGGTTGCCACCAGAAACTCCGGCACCGCGACCATCGCCAGCGTAATAAAGCTCAGGCAGCTGTCGATGCGCCCGCCACGGCCCATCGCCGAGCCGATACCCAGTACCAGTGCCACCGGCACCGAGACCAGCGCCGTGGCGCCCGCCAGCATCAGGGTGTTGGGCACCCGGCCCGCCATCAGTTCACCCACCGGCATGGCGTTGGACACTGACACGCCCAGGTCGCCGGTGAGCAGGCTCATCAACCAGTGCAAATAACGCAATACACCGGGCTGGTCCAGCCCCAGCTTCAGGCGCAGTGCCGCCACCTGCTCAGGGGTCGCGAACTGGCCGAGGGATTGCTGCGCCGCGTCCCCCGGCAGCACCGCCGTGATCGCAAACACGACCATGGACACGATCAACAAGGTCACGGCCCCGGCGCCGAAACGCCGGGCGATCAACCACAGTGTATTGCCATTCATCGCACTGCCCTCCTCACGCGTCCAGCCACACCTGCTCGGCAAACATGTAGCCCATGAAACCGCCCAGCGGGTTGGTGCCGTATCCCTTGACGCGCTGGTCCACGCCGTCAATGTTGCTGATGAACACCGGCACGCCGATACCGCAGTGGTCGTGCACCAGGGTCTGCATGTCGCCATACATTTTGGCGCGCTTGGCGTCATCGTTTTCGCCACGGGCCAGCATCAACAGCTGGTCGAACTGATCGTTCTGCCAGCCGGATTCGTTCCACGGCGCCTTGGACTGGAAGAACTGCGAGAACATCACGTCGGCATTCGGCCGAGGGTTGATGTTGCCGAAGCTCAACGGGTGCTTCATCCAGTGGTTGGACCAGTAGCCGTCGCTCGGCAGGCGGTTCACGTCCAGCTTGAGCCCGGCCTGTTTCGCCGACTGCTGCAACAGCACGGCGATGTCCACCGAACCGGTGGCGGCAGGCGATGCCATGACCGGCATGGTGATGCTTTCCATGCCGGCTTTCTTCAGCAGGAACCTGGCTTTTTCCGGGTCGTAGACCGTCTGCGGCAGATCGGCGTTGAAGTAACGCGAACCCGGCGCGATCGGGTGGTCGTTGCCCACCACGGCAAACCCACGGAACACCGCAGATTTGACCTGCTCACGGTCGAGCAGCAGCTTCATGGCCTGGGTGAATTCCGGGCTTTTGCCGGGTAACTGGTCCTGGCGAATGATCAAGTCAGTGTAGTTGCCCGACGGCGCATCCACGACTCGGTGCTTGGTACTCGCGGCGATGCGCGTGGTGGAACGCGGGTTGACCTCGTTGATCATGTGCACGTCGCCCGACAGCAACGCGTTGACCCGCGATGGCTCGTCGGCGATGGCAATGAACTCGATCTCGTCGAGGTACGGCAAGCCCGGTTTCCAGTAGTTCTTGTTGCGCACGGCAATCGAGCGCACACCCGGCTTGAACTCACCGACAGTGAACGGGCCGGTGCCGATGCCTTTGTTGAAGTCGGTGGTGCCCTCGGGAACGATCAACAAGTGCGACACGGCGAGGATCGAAGGCAACTCGGCGTTGGGCGCGCTAAGGCGAATTTGCACCTCGTTCGGCCCGCTGGCCTTGATCTCGGCGAACTGCTCCATCAGCGGCATGACTTTGGAGCCGGTAAGCGGGTCTTTGTGGCGGTTCAGGGAGAACACCACGTCGGCGGCGGTCAGGGCCTTGCCATTGTGAAAGGTCACGTCTTTGCGCAGGGTGATGGTCCACACCGTGGCGTCGGTATTGTCGATGCGCTCAGCCAGTTCCAGTTGCGGCACCAGGTGCTTATCGAAACGGGTCAGGCCGTTGTAGAACATGTAGTGGCGTGCATAGTCGGTGGACAGCGCGCCCTTGGCCGGGTCGAGGGTGTCGGCGGTGGAGCTGGACATGCCGGCCACGCGGATCTTGCCGCCCGGCTTGCCTTTGCCCTCGGTGGCCGCTTCATCGGCGAACAATTTGCCGGCGGCGCCGAACAGGCTGCCCGCACCAGCGGCGGCGACGCCCGCAACGCCGAGCATTTGCAGGGCATTGCGGCGCGACATGCCACGGTTGAGACTTTCGAACACCCGCAGGCTTTCCTGGCCGGAGATGAGCTCGGGTGTGTTTTTGTTGTCAGTCATAGCAAGGCTACCTGTCGATAATCGGAAGAATCGAGTGCTCACGGATGTCCGGAGCGTCCTGGAAACGCAAACGACGGTCACGCAACAACGGCAACTCAGTGCAAATAGTCCTGGAAACGGTAATAGGCGCCCACGAACGGCAGGAACCAGGGTTTGCCGAAATGCCCGGGAATCGCCGGCCATTCCAGTTCACCCCACGGGTTGGCCGCCGCGTTGCCCGCCATGACGTCAGCCATGACCTGGCCCATGTGCACGGACATCTGCACGCCATGGCCGCTATAGCCCATGGAATGGAACACGCCGCCGTGCTGGCCGGCGCGGGGCAGGCGGTCGGACGTCATGTCCACCAGGCCGCCCCAGCAGTAGTCGATCTTCACGTGCGCCAACTGCGGGAACATGTTCAGCATCGCCGCCTGCAGCACCTTGCCGCTCTTGGCGTCGGAGACGCTGTCAGACATGGCAAACCGGGCACGCCCGCCAAACAGCAGGCGGTTGTCCGGGGTCAGGCGAAAATAGTTGCCGATCATGCGGCTGGTCACGTAGGCGCGGCGCAGCGGCAGCAACTGATCGATCAACGCTTGGGGCAAGACTTCGGTGACGATGACAAAACTGCCCACCGGCACAATGCGCCGACGGTACCAACCGAGGTCGCCATGCTGGCAGGCGCCGGTGGCCAGCAGCACTTGCCCGGCGTGCAGCGAGCCTTTGGCGGTGTTGACCTGATAGCCACCGGCCTGGGCCTTCCAATCCTTGACGGTAGTGTGCTCGTAGATCATCGCGCCGCGCCGCGCGGCCGCCTCGGCCAGGCCAACCCCGAAGCGACCGACATGCATCTGCACGCCGTTGCGCTGCAGCAAGCCGCCGTGGAACTGGGTCGAGTTGACTTCTGCACGGGTCTGTTCGGCGCTGAGCAACGCGACATCGGCATCCACCTCCTGGCGGATCAGCTCACAGGTGCGGGCCAGGCCTTCGTAATGCAGGGGCTTGGCCGCCAGCTTGAGCTTGCCGTTGCGCACCAGGTCGCAGGCAATCCCTTCCTGCTCGACCAACGAAACGACGGTCTGCACCGCGCTTTCATAGGCCTGGTAATAGGCGCGCGCCTTGGCGGCACCGAGGCTGGCGTGCAGCCCGGCATAATCCTGGGCCACGCCGGTGTTGCATTGGCCACCGTTGCGCCCAGAGGCCTCGCCGATCACACGGCCGGCGTCGAGCACCACCACACTCGCCCCTTTGCTCGCCAACGCACGCGCCGCCGCCAGGCCAGTGAAGCCACCACCTACCACAGCCACATCGACCTGCCCGGGCAAGCTGCCCAGTTGGGCACCGGTGAACGCCGGTGCGGTGTCGAGCCAATAGGATTCACTGCCCATGCTTTACCCCTTGGTGTGCTGTTACAGACCGACCAACGCTGGCAGCCCACCGATATCGGTGATCTGCTGGTAACCGTAAAACGCATTGCCTGGCACTTCGTGGCCACGGGCAACGAACGCTTTGTTTTTGATCTTCATGTCATGGGCCGGCATCAGGTCATAACGGAAGCTGGAAGACACATGCAAGATGTCGTCCGGGCCGCAACCCAGGTTATCGAGCATGAATTCGAAGGCGGCCAGGCGCGGCTTGTAGGCCTGGGCCTGTTCGGCAGTGAATACTTTGTGGAATGGCGCGCCGAGCTTGTCGACGTTGGACATGATCTGGCTGTCGCTGGCATTGGAGAAGATAACCAGGGGAATCTTGTCGGCAATCTTCGACAGGCCGGCCGGCACGTCCGCGTGGGGGCCCCAGGTCGGCACGGCGTCGTAATACAGCTGGCCTTCCTCGCGATACTCGATACCCCAGCGCTTGCAGGTACGGGCCAGGGCGGTCTTGAGAATTTCGTCGTAGGGGCGCCAGTCGCCCATGACCTGGTCGAGGCGGTAGGCCGAGAAGTCCTTGACGAATTGGTCCATCTGCTGAGGGGGGATACGATCGGCGAAGAGCTCGCGGGTCATGGTGCCCATATGAAAGTTGGTCAGCGTACCGTAGCAGTCGAACGTAATGAATTTGGGACGAAGAAAGCTCATGGAGTGCGGTCCTGAAGTTCGTTGAGTGTGACAAGCGTTCACTGCCCTGGCGGCGGCTTCGCCTCGTTGCAGCACAGGTTCATTACACCACTGTGAAATCAGCATATGCCGTCTAAAAAGACCTTCGCTCAATACAAACCACCGTTTTGGTGGCCGGGCTCAGCAGACTTTGCGGTACGCGCCAGGCTTGGGCAGGGCCTGTGTTTGTGCGCTTTTAGGGGGCTTTGAGGGGCAGAACGGCTTAAGGACGGGGGTGGGGGCGGCAGAAAGTGTGGCTGGCCCCGATTGCTTGCATGGCCGTGACCGCGCTATGGAGATGTACCCGGAAAACACCCTTGGCATTTGCTGCTGCCCCCCTACCCCAATTAAGTAGTAACTGTGGCCGCGCAACACACAGCCCAAGGAATCTGCCGAATATTCCCGACCCACTTGCCAGCCTCTAAAACAGGTGGGATACAAGCATCCTCGTGCTGAACAATACGCTCTATGGAGGCTCGCCATGTCCGCCCTGCCACACCCTGCTTATGTATACCGCCCCATGACCGCGGCCGACCTGCCGGCCGCCCATACCTTGTCGGTGCAACTCAAATGGCCGCACCGCCTGGAAGACTGGGCCATGTTGCAACGTGTCAGCGACGGTTTCGTGGTGATGGATGGCGAGCGCCTGATCGGCAGCGCCTTCGCCTGCCCCCAGGGCGACTACGCCACCATCGGTTTGGTGATCGTGAGCAATGACTACCAGGGCCAGGGCATCGGCCGTCGTTTGATGGAAAAAGCCCTCGCCGCCTGCGATGCGCGCACGCCGGTCCTCAACGCCACCCTCGCCGGCGCCCCGCTGTATACCAGCCAGGGGTTCGTCGAATTTGGGCGAGTGCAACAGCATCAGGGCCAGGCGTTGGTGCCCGCCCTGCCGGGACTGGCCGATGGCGAAACCTGCCGCGCCCTGCACGCCGACGACCACCCCAGCCTGCTCGCGCTGGCCAAAGCCGCCAGTGGCCTGGACCGCCGCGAAGTACTGCGCGACCTGCAGGTGGAGCACGCGGTGGGCATCGAGCGCGATGGCCAGCTACGCGGCTTCGCCCTGCTGCGGCCGTTTGGTCGTGGGCGCTGCATCGGCCCGGTGGTTGCCGAAAACATCGATCAGGCCAAGCACTTGATCGCGGTACTGCTGGCCCAGGTGCCGGATGCCTTTGTCCGCATCGACATTCCCGTCACATGCGGCCTCAGCGACTGGCTCGAATACGCCGGGCTGAAGAACATCGACACCGTCGCGCAGATGGCTCTGGGCACGCCGCCCCGGGCCAGCCACGGCGTACACCCCTTTGCCCTGATCACTCAGGCGATCGGCTGACTTTCCTCCCGGAGCATTCCCCATGTCATCTCCCCGTATCCTGCTGTTGGCTCGCGCCGACGGCAGCCGCGTTGCCACGTCTTTCAATACCGGCGCCTTGAGCGCGCTGGACCCCTTCGGCGACACCCGCCAACTCGCCTGGCTGGGCGATGATGGCGTGTCCGCAGGGCTGGTGACATTCAGCGGCGAAGCCGTGATCGAAGGCTTCCCCCACAGCGAAACACTGGTGGTACACGCAGGCCATGTGCTGCTCGGCAGCGCAGACCAGACACTGGAGCTGGGGGTCGGCAGCAGCGCCGTGATCGGTCGTGGCACACGCCTTACAGTGCAGGCGAGCGCAGGCAGCCAATGGGCGTTCTGCGCCGTCGACCAAGCCGATGCTCCGGCGCGTCCGGGCCTGACCTTGCTTGCCCCGCATACCCTGCTCAATCCCTCCGCCGCGCCCGAACCACAGATCCTGATCGGCCCTACCCCGCAGTGCCGCGCGTTCAACCTGTTCGATGATGAGGTCACTGAGCTGCGCATCGGCATCTGGGACTCGACGCCCTACGCCCGCCACGGCCGCCCGCACAAACTGCATGAATTGATGCACCTGCTCGAAGGCAGCGTCACGCTGCAAGACGACGAGGGAGTTGCGGTGACGGTCAACCGTGGCGACACGGTATTCGTGGCCAAAGGTGCGCCGTGTGCCTGGAACAGCACGGTGTATGTACGCAAGGTCTACGCCGTGAAATAAGGCGCAAATCAGACTTTCAGCGCCTCCTCCATAAACGCCACCAATGCCTGGACGCGCGGGCTGCGAAGCTTTCGCGACGGCACCAGGAGGATGATCGGCGCACTGTCAAAACTCCAGTCTGCCAACACGCGCACCAGGCTGCCGCTGGCAACGGCGTCGCTGACATCCCACTGCGAACGCAACACCAACCCCAAGCCTTGCTCGGCCCATCGCCGGGCAACGCTTCCATCATTGCTCAGCAACGCCGGCTCCACGCGCAGCGTCTTGCGGCCCTGCCCCTTGCGCAGGTGCCAGAGCGTAACGTCCTCATCATTTTCACGAATGCAAATGCAGCGATGGGACGCCAGTTCGTCCGGTGATGACGGTACACCGTGGGCTTGCAGGTAGGCTGGGCTCGCGCATAGCCAACGCTCGTTTGGCGTGAGCGACCGCGCCGTCCACAGGCTGTCGTTGAGATGGCCGATGTGAATCACCGCATCGCTGTCATGACGATCAGGCCAGGGGGTCTCGCGCAGATCCAGGTGCAGGCACAGCTGGGGGTGCATCCTGGCAAAGCGCGCCAACAGCGGTGCGATTCGCTGCCGACCATAGCCAAATGGCGCCGCCAACCTCAAGGTGCCCACCAGCGTTTCGTCCTTTTGCCTGAAGGACTCCGGCAGCGCTTCGAGCTGCTCCAGCAGCAGCGCACTTTCTCGCGAGAACCGCTCGCCATCTGCCGTAAGGCTGAGGCGTCGGGCGTCGCGATTGGCCAGGGTCAGCCCCAGGAAGGTCTCCAGTTTACGCAGGCGCATGGAGAGCGCCGGCGGAGTGACGTTCAGGGCTCGGGCCGCAGCGCTCAGTGATTCAGAGCGCGCAAGGGTGACGGCCAGACGCAGGTCTTCGATAGAAATCATTCAATTTTACTTAATGATTGATTAGTCATGATTGAACCACAACTTAAGGACAGCTGAGTAGAGTGCCGCCTGTACCCAGTCACTCGAGTTCCGCCATGTCCATGCAGATTGCCTCCCTAGACACACCTGTCGCACTCATCGACCTTACGCGAATGCAGCACAACATCCAGCGTATGCAAGAGCGCATGGGCACCCTTGGCGTACGTTTGCGCCCGCACATCAAAACCAGCAAGTGCTTGCCGGTGATCCAGGCACAGATTGACGCAGGCGCCAGCGGCGTCACGGTTTCCACCCTCAAAGAGGCCGAGCGTTGTTTCGCCGCAGGCATCAGCGATGTGTTCTACGCCGTTGCCATAGCGCCGGGCAAACTGCCTCAGGCCCTGGCCCTGCGGCGCAGAGGCTGCAACTTGAGCCTGCTCACCGACAGCGTCTCAGGCGCTCGCGCCATCGTCGCGTTCGCACAGCAATATGACGAACGCTTCGACGTATGGATCGAGATCGATTGCGACGGCCATCGCTCAGGCCTGGCCGCGCAAGACCCTGTGCTGATTGAGGTGGCGCACCTGCTCAACGACGGCGGTATGCGCCTGCGGGGGGTGATGACCCACGCGGGCTCCAGTTACGAGCTGGACACCCTCGAAGCCCTGCAGGCGCTGGCCGAACAGGAACGTGCCCTCTGCGTCAGCGCCGCCCGCACCATCCGCGAAGCCGGGCTGGCGTGCGCCGAGGTCAGTATCGGCTCAACCCCCACGGCCCTCTCGGCCCTGAACCTGGACGGTGTCACCGAAGTGAGGGCGGGCGTGTATGTGTTCTTTGACCTGGTGATGCGTAACATTGGCGTGTGTCGGGCCGACGAGTTGGCACTCAGCGTACTGACCACGGTGATCGGCCATCAGCCGGACAAAGGCTGGATCATTACTGACGCCGGCTGGATGGCCATGAGCCGTGACCGTGGCACACAGCGCCAGCGCCAGGACTTCGGTTATGGCCAAGTGTGTACCGAAGCCGGCGACTGGATCGACGGTGCGCTGGTCACGGGCGCCAACCAGGAACATGGCATCGTCACCCTGGGCTCCGCCGCCATTGACGACCTTGTTACGCGCTTCCCCATCGGCAGCCGGCTGCGCATCCTCCCCAACCATGCCTGCGCCACCGGCGCGCAGTTCCCGGACTATCACGCCGTGGACGCCAAAGGCGGCGTACACATCTGGAGCCGCCTCCATGGCTGGTAATCAATCAGGTTCGAAAAGCCAGGTGCTGATTATCGGTGGCGGCATCATGGGCGCCTCGTCGGCGTTTTTCCTGCGGCGGCGCGGCTGCTCGGTCACGCTGCTGGAACGCGACCAGATCGGTCAGTACGCCAGCGGTGTGAACTTCGGCAACGTGCGCCGCCAGGGCCGCTACCTGGGGCAACTGGAGCTGGCCAATCGTTCTTGGGCGCTGTGGAAACGCCTGCCCGAGCTGATCGATGACGACCTGGAGTTCATCCCCAGTGGCCACATGCGCGTGTGCTATCGCGAAGATGAAATCGCTGAACTTGAGGCCTACGCCGCCGCGTCGGAAGCCGCGCAACTGGACCTGAAAATCTATCGCGGCGCCGAGCTGCACCGGCGCTTTGGTTTCCTCGGCCCAGAGGTGAAAGGCGGCTCCTATGCGCCTCACGATGGTCACGCCAACCCGCGCCTCGCAGCGCCGGCGTTTGCCCGTGCAGCCCGGCGTCTCGGGGCACGAATCGAGGAAAAGACCGAAGTCGCCGACGTGGAAAAGGTCAATGGTTTATTCCAGGTCACCACCACCGACGGGCAGTTGTTCGTCGCCGAGCAGCTGTTGATTACAGCCGGTGCCTGGGCTGCCCGCTTGTCCGAGCGCTTTGGTGAGCCGGTACCGCTGGAGCCCAACGGCCCGCAGATGTCGGTCACGGAACCGGTGCCCTACGCCTTGCCGACCGTGATCGGTGTGTTCACCAAAATCAAGGAAGAGGTGATCTACTTCCGCCAGATCCCGCGCGGCAACATCATCATCGGCGGCGGCAACCGCTGTACGCCGGACATGATCAACCGACGGGCGTTTTTCAAACCCGAAAGCCTGCTCAACCAGATGCGCCAAATGCGGCGACTGTTACCGGGGGCCGAGAAGCTGAACATCATTCGTGTGTGGAGCGGTATCGAGAGCTACACCCCGGACTCCCTACCGGTGATGGGCCCGAGCGGCAGCGTGGACGGGTTGTTTTATGCCTTCGGCTTCTGTGGGCACGGCTTCCAGCTCGGCCCGGGCGTGGGGGATGTAATGGCCGAGCTGATCAGCACCGGCAGCACCAGCACCTTGATCAGCCCCTTCGATATCCGGCGGTTTACCCAACCTTCTACGGTGCCTGCAAACGCCCCCACTACAGGAAAACTGATATGAGCCACTCCTACGTTTATCGCACAGTCACCGCCGCCGACATGCCCGCCGCCCACGCACTGTCCGTGCACCTGAAATGGCCTCACCGCGAGGAAGACTGGGCGATGGTGCAGCGCACGTCCGAAGGCTTTGTCGCCGAACATGAGGGTAAGCTGGTGGGCGTGGCGTTCGCCTGCCATCAGGGGGCTTATTCCTCCATCGGTCTGGTGATTGTGAGTGATCAACACCAAGGCAAAGGCATCGGGCGCCAGCTGATGAACCTGTGCCTGGACGCTACGGGCCCGCGTACGCCGATCCTCAACGCAACCGAATCAGGGGCGCCGCTGTACACCAGCCTGGGCTTCGTCGACTTTGCGCACATTCAGCAACATCAGGGCGTACCGCACGCTCCGGCACCAATGCCGTTGACCCGGCATGCGCACTGTCGCGTATTGAGCCTGGCTGATTACCCCACGGTGATCGAACTGGCCAATGCCGGCAGCGGCCTGGACCGCACCCAGGTACTCAACGACCTGCTGTCTACGGCCGAGCACGTGGTCGGCATTGAGGTCGAAGGGCAACTCAATGGTTGCGCCCTGCTCCGCCGATTTGGTCGGGGCCATATCGTGGGTCCTGTCGTTGCACACAATCAGGAACAGGCCCAACAGTTGATCACTCACCTGCTGCGGTTGATCCCGGGTCAGTTCGTGCGCTTCGACATTCCCACCGCCTGCGGGTTGGCCGACTGGCTGGAGAGCCTGGGGCTGCCATGCGTCGACAAAGCGCCGCGAATGGTACGGGGTGTGCCCCCGCAATCAAGCGGCGGCATCAACCAGTTTGCGCTGGTGACGCAAGCAATCGGCTAGGTCGCAAAGCCAGCCTGCCAGATTCAGCAGATTATCCCTTGCAGCGTTGAATAACGGCATCTTCGGGCTGAAACCTTTTGCTAGCTTAGCGAGACACCGGGCCTTGCTGTTCGCAGCGCCTATTGCCGCTCCAGGGAGCCAGTTGGATGACCATACACGCGTCGAACAAAACGTCTCAGCAGCTTTATATCGACGGCTGCTGGGTTTCCCCGACCATTGCCGCCAGTTTGCCGGTGGTCAACCCGGCCAATGAGGAGGTGGTTGCACAGGTCGCAAGCGGGTCTGCCGAGGATGTGGATCGTGCCGTTGCGGCAGCACGTGCGGCGTTCGCCGGTTGGTCTGCAACGCCCGCGGCATCTAGGGCGTTGGTGCTTGGGAAAATCCACGAGCTTATCCTTGAGCGCAAAGAGCAGCTTGCACAGGCGCTCTCCTTGGAAATGGGCGCCGCCATCGGCTTCGCTCGGGCAATGCAAGTGCCGTTGGCGGCCGAACACGTTCGGGTCGCTCGTGATTTGCTGTCCAGCTATCGCTTCCAGACGGTGGAAGGCGGTACCGCCATCCAGCGCGAGCCCATAGGCGTCTGCGGTCTAATCACGCCGTGGAACTGGCCGTTGTATCAGATCACCGCCAAAGTCGCCCCGGCCATCGCCGCAGGCTGCACCGTGGTCTTGAAACCCAGCGAACTGTCGCCGCTGAGTGCCCTGCTGTTTGCACAACTGGTGCATGACGCAGGCCTGCCGCCCGGGGTGTTCAACCTCGTCAATGGAAGCGGTGCCCAGGTTGGCGCAGCCATGGCGGCACATCCGGATATCGATATGATCTCAATCACCGGCTCCAACCGCGCAGGCGCGCTGGTTGCCCAAGCGGCAGCCCCTACGGTGAAACGCGTCACCCAGGAACTGGGGGGCAAGTCGCCGAATGTGTTGCTGCCCGACGCCGACTTCGCTAAGGCTGTACCGCTGGGGGTGATGTCCGCGTTTCGCAACGTCGGGCAATCGTGCAGCGCTCCGACCCGCATGATCGTGCCAAAAAACCGTTTGGCCGAGGTCGAAGCCCTGGCGGCGGCGACTGCAAATGCGCTCATGGTTGGCGACCCGCAATCGGAAGACACGCAATTGGGGCCCATCGCCAACGAAGCCCAGTTCAATCGCGTCCAGGCGATGATCCAGGCAGGCCTCGACGAGGGTGCGAAACTGGTGTGCGGTGGGCCTGGGCGTGTGCTGGGTTTTGACAAGGGTTTTTATACCCGTCCCACGGTTTTCTCCGACGTGAACAGCGCCATGCGCATTGCCCAGGAAGAAATCTTCGGCCCGGTGCTGTGCATCATTGCGTATGAGACGGTGGATGAAGCCGTCGCCATCGCCAACGACACGGTATACGGTTTGGGCGCCCACGTTCAGGGCCACGACTTGACGCAGGCACGTGCCGTGGCGTCGCGTATTCGTGCGGGCCAAGTGCACCTGAACTACCCCGCGTGGAATCCGATGGCGCCGTTTGGTGGCTACAAGCGCTCAGGGAATGGTCGGGAGTATGGCGTGCAGGGGTTTGAGGAGTATTTGGAAACCAAGGCTATTATTGGATTTGGTGAATGAGTCATGGGCCTGTGGCGAGGGCTTAATTTTGCAGGCATGGAAAAGCCCAAGCGTTACCGTTTGGGCTAAGTCATTGAGTTATAGGGTCGGGACGGAGTGATTCGAACACTCGACCCCTGGCACCCCATACATGGTGTAGGCAGATATGCACGTGGCCAAGGCGGCGATACTCCAAGAGTTGAGATCCTTGGTGCGGCCCAGGTTGCCAAATTCCTGTGCTTCGCACGCAGTTATCGCATAGGGGCCGAAACCGACCAACTCCGATTAGGCTTGTTGCACCTCGCCGCTCATGCCGGCGTCATTGTTGAAGGCCCGAAGTACTTGGGGAATGGCGACATTAGCGAACGTACAGGTTTGTCCAAGTCCACGACCAGTCGCCTGACCCAGACGCTTATCCGCAGCGGCATGCTGGTGTACGAGGAAACGGAGATTGCTGACGCCTGCGAAAGCGTGCGACTTCGAGGGTATTGCGCTGCTTCCTGGCAGGCCGAAGTTGTGGCCATTTCCACGCCACTTGGCATACGTAATTATCAGGACCACATATTGAATATCAGCGTATCGACCCCTAAGTCGATTGAAGCAGTGATCGCTCAATATGCCAAACCATTGATGGCGCTGGCTGACAAAATTCGAGCCAGTTTCTTCGATAGCGACGGACGCTAATCACGGGCTGAACAGCCTGGCCAACAAGCCGAATTCAGCCTGCAATAAAAAAGAACGCGGTCAATGGCGGTCGACGGGTGGTGTTCATTTCGCACAAGAAACGGTTCCAGCGGATACTTGAAACGCGAAGGCGCGTTCTCAATACATTTCAACAAAACGGCTTCAACTCAAAAGTCCGCCACCTTACCCCAGGCGGACGTCTGAAAACGGTCTGGGTGATAAGGACGCGGATCAACAATGGGGGTCATACCGCTGACGATATCGGCAATCAGATGACCCGCGCCCGGACCAATACCAAAACCATGCCCGCTAAACCCTGCCGCGATCACCAACCCTGGCAGGCTGGCCATTTCGCCGATACCGGGAACACCGTCCGGCGTACTGTCCACATAGCCGGCCCAGGACGCCTTGATCGACGTTCCTTGCAAAGCCGGCACCAATTGCACCGCGCGCTTGTAAGTCAACGCAACTGTCGAGGCATCAGCGCTTGGATCGAGAATTCGCATTCTCTCCATCGGCGTGGGCTGGTCCAGGCGCCAGCGCTTCAAGCTTTCGTGGCCTGCGTGCCAGCCTTCCAGCCCCCCAAGCGCAAGGTTGCGCCAGCGGCGCTGAAACATCGGCAAGAATTGCGTAGAGAACCCCAGCAACTGCGGAGTGATGTCGACTCGACCTCGTCCGCTGATCGCCAGCGTGTAACCGCCATCGAAGCGGCGGGTCATGGACGCGCCAGCGGTATGCAGCGCACTGGGAATTTCCTGGCTCGGAGCGGTGACCGAAAGAACGGTCTGACGAATCGTCGCTTGCGGGAACCGAATACCGTATTGGCGGCAGAACGACGAAGCCCAGGCGCCGGCGGCAAGCACCGCGAGCCGGGTGCGTATGGTGCCTTTTTCGGTGATCACCGCCGACAATCGACCGCCTTCGGTCTCGACGCCCCGCACGGCGCAATCCTGGTGCACGCTACTGCCCAGTGCCATGATCGCGCATGCGACCGCGGGGGCTGCGCGGGAAGGGTCGGCTATGCCATCGGTGGGCGCAAACACTCCACCCCTCCAAGACGTGCCAGTCGCCCTGCCACGCTCTGCGGCCTGCTCGGCGGTGAGCATCTGGGTTTGCACGTTGACCGTACGCGCAAACTCTCCCCAGCGCGCCCACCCTTCCAGCTCCTCGTCGTTGTTGCTTAGGTAAAGTAAGCCGCACCGCGTAAAACCGGTCTGCTCACCGGTTTGCGCGGCGAATTGCTCCCACAGTTCCAGGCTTTTGGTGGCCATCGGCAACTCACGCGCATCGCGATTCTGCTGACGGCACCAGCCCCAGTTACGGCTTGATTGCTCGGCGCCTATGCGGCCCTTTTCGACCAGGGCGACCTTCATGCCGCGTCTGGCAAGATAATAGGCGGTGAAGGCGCCGATGATACCGCCGCCGATCACGACCACATCAGCCTCTGCCGGCAGATCGGCAGAGGTATGCACGGGAATTAAGGGTGCTGGCATGTTCTAGTTATCCAAATGGGGTCAGAAGAGTGACCTGTTGCTAAAGCCCGACCAGTCCGGCCAGCCCGCCGATATCCGGGATCTGGTGGTAGCCGAATACAGCATTGGCCGGCTGTTCATGCCCCCGGGCCACGAAGGCTTTGTGCTTGATCTTCATGTCGTGGGCCGACATCAGGTCATAGCGAAAGCTCGATGAAACATGCAGCACATCCTCCGGCCTGCAGCCCAGGTTATCGAGCATGAACTCGAAAGCCGCCAGACGTGGTTTGTAGGCCTGGGCCTGCTGGGCGGTGAAGACCTTGTGAAACGGTGCGCCGAGCTTGTCGACGTTGGACATGATTTGTTCGTCCATGGCGTTGGAAAAAATCACCAGGGGAATCTTGCCGGCGATTTTCGCCAGACCCGCCGGCACGTCGGGATGCGGTCCCCAGGTCGGCACGGCGTCGTAGTACACCTGGCCTTCGTCGCGGTATTCGATGCCCCAACGCTTGCACGTGCGCGCCAAGGCTATCTTGAGAATCTGGTCATAAGGCAGCCAGTCACCCATGACCTGGTCCAAGCGATAGGCCGCGTAGTCCTTGATGAACTGGTCCATTCGCTCAGCCGGGATGCGGTCGGCAAACAGATCGCGCGTCAGGGCTGCGGTTTTGAAGTTGGTCAATGTGCCGTAGCAGTCGAAGGTAATGTACTTGGGGCGAAGAACGCTCATGAATGCGGTCCTTAATCAGTGCTGAAGTCATTACGGCGCAAGCCGCTGTGGGGTGCCGAGCATCCGGCCCTCATGAATTTATTACATCACCATGAGGCCGTGCATAAGCGCTTAAACGCGGGGTTACTTGGTACAAACTACCGTTTTAAAGGCACGCCCCAGCAGCTTTATCGAGGCACCGGGGTGGGCTTTACAACTCGGCAAAAGCGCTTTCCAAGGCGTCCAGCAGCCGACCCGCCTCCCTTGCTGTCCAGATCAAGGGCGGGCGAATTTTCAGAATGCTCGCATCGGGTCCGGTCGCAGAAATGAGCACGCGTTTGTCCCGCAGATGGTTGACCAGGCGCAAAGCGGTCTGCATGTCCGGCGTTTTGCTGGCCCGGTCCTTTACCAGCTCGACCGCGAAGTACATGCCGGTGCCTCGCACGTCGCCAATCTGCTCGTACCGGGCAGCCAGGTCGTTGAGACCCGCCATGATCAGGCTGCCCACACGGTTGGCGTTGGCCATCAACTGCTCTTCGGTAATGACATCCAGCGTCGCCTGAGCGGCCGCAATCGCGACGCTGTTGCCGCCAAACGTATTGAAATAGCGCATGTCGCGACCGAAGCTTGCGACCACTTCCGGACGCACCATCAATCCCGCCACTGGGTAGCCGTTGCCCATGGGTTTGCCCATGGTGATGATGTCCGGCACCACCGCGTGGCGTTGATGCCCCCAGAAATGCGTGCCGCTGCGACCAAACCCCGACTGGACCTCATCGGCGATGAACAGGCCTCCCGCCTTGCGCACCACCTCGGCGATCGGCCCGAATACATCGACCGGATCACAGAACAGGCCATCGGACGAAAACAGGCAGTCGGCAATGAACGCCGCGACTCCCCCCCCATGGCGTTGGATATCGCGGATCTGCGCCGCCACTTGGTCGGCCATATAGCGGCCCAGTGCTTCACGTGGGATGCGATAGGAATCCGGAGCAGGCACCCGGCGCACGAACGGGTCGAGCTTGGCATTGATACCCAGCGACGGCGAAAAGGCTGCCACGGTCGCCGAGTTGCCGTGGTAGGCCTCGGCGGTGACGATGACGCCCGTATTGCCGGTGTGATGCCGTGCAATGCGGATGGCAAGATCGTTGGCTTCCGAACCACTGCAGGTGAACATCAAGTGCCCTTCGGCGGCCATCTCTCCGTCCGCCGTGGCGCGCAGCTGTTCGGCGTAGTCAAGAATGCCGTCCTGCATGTACCGAGTGTGGCTGCACAGCTTATTCATCTGTTCAGTGACCGCAGCGATAACGCGCGGATGGCAATGCCCCAACGACACCACGTTGTTGTAGGCGTCCAGGTACTCGTTGCCGTCCTTATCGTACAGGTAAGCCCCTTCGCCACGCACAACCCCCACCGGCTCGTTGTAGAACAACCGATAGGCGGGCCCCAGCAAATCGATCCGACGCTGAATATGTTCACGTGCAGCAGGGTCCAGGCGATCGGCGTTGGCAGGGTTGAAGCCGTTAGGCATGTCACCACGGACAGCCCGGATATTTGAGTTGCTCATTTAAACCCCCCTAAGCAATGGATGAATCAGTCGGCGAAGTGCATCAAAAGCGCTGACATCTGTGACGGTGACCGGTTAAGCATCCAATCCAACTGGCCCCATCCCGGAGCGGCATTCCTTAAGATGTAGGCGCTGTTCTGCGGGAAAAGCTGCGAGCGCCAGGTGGTAATCAACGCTCTGGCAACCAGGCGTGCCATGGCCAGGTGCGGGATAAGGGCCAGCTCCTCTGGCGTCAGGTCGGCGACCCGCAGGTAACCTCTGAGCAGATCCTTGGCGGGGGCAAAAATATCGAGGTCCTGGCCGGGTTGCACCGCGAGCAACTGGTTCATCATGGCTGTAGACACATCGATGGCAATAGCGGTCTTGACCGTGTCGCCGAAATCGATGATCGCTCCGACACATTGCGGGCGATGCGCATCGATGACGATGTTCGAGGTATTGAAGTCGTTATGCAGCACTTGTTGTCGGCACCCAGCGATCAAGCCCTCCACCTCGCCAAAGCGTTCGAGTGCCCGCTCCAGCGAGTGCCGGCGCGCGGGCTCGACGACACCGTTGAGCATCGGCTCAAGCATCCGCAGGTGCTGCACATCCCAGCAGACCTTGCGCGATTCTGCCGGGTGGGTAAAGTCGGCAGTGGCCAGCCTCAGGTGCGCAAGCAATTGGCCGATCTGCTCGCGCCCCAGGGAGTTGAGGGTGGTTTTATCCAATGGTGTGCCTGGCATAAAGCTCAGAAGCCTCACCTGCCTTGACTCACCACTTTCAGTTACTACGGTGGTCAGGTACCTGTCGTCCAGTGCGGGGTAAACCCTGGGGATCGGTAACTGAGGCGCCCTGCGCCCAATATGCTGCATCACTTCGATTTGCAGCGAGAGCTCAACGGGCGCTTCCTGCGGGTTGGCGATCTTGAGCACGTAGGATTGGCCGCTTGAACAATCGCAGCGAAACGTATCGTCTTTTTCCGTGGCAAATCGCGTCAACTGCGCGCTGATACCAAACTGCTCCAGCACAATACGCCGGCCTTCCTCAAGCGACACTGGCGTGAAAGGCGCCGCCAAATCTCCCTGTAAGGCGACAAGGCTTTCGCTGGACTCATCTTTCCCAATTACTTGCATTGCCGGACTCCTGGGCGTGGAAAGCCATGCATGGCACGACATCGATGCAAATATATTGTGCTACAATTATTTTAATTGGAAGGAAATATTTCGAGACTCTAGCTGGATTTCAGGTGAGAAATTTAAAAAAACAATAATAATCAATAGTTTATGATTGTTTTAAAAACTCAAAAAAAATATAGTTGTTGCACAACTTATAAGAAGGCTAGCGACCTCGCTGGTGAGCGTCACCGCGAGCGTATTAGAATCGCTCGCTCTACCGAGCCCCAACCCTCGTCGTGGTTAACATGATTTTTTCCAGCACGAACATTGAAACATCCCCAGTCAAGCTCTCAGCGGTCGAAGCTCTGGCTGCAAAGCTCAAGGCCAGGATCCTGAACGGTGACTTCGAGCCAGGCGAATTCCTGCGAGACGTCAAGATGGCGGATGAGTACGAAGTGGCGCGCAACACGTTTCGCAGCGCAGCACAGCTGCTGGTGTCATTCGGCTTGTTGCTGAAAGTACCTCATCGCGGGTTCTGCATACCCGAGTTCGGCCCGGATGACATCGTCGATATTGCTCGGCTGCGCGGGGTACTGGAAACTGAAGCGGTGCGCATGATTATCCTCAATGGCACGGTTCCAGCTGACGCGCTGGACGCCGTTGAAAGATTGCGCAATGCCGCACCCGACACTCCACGCTCAGACATTGTCACCGCCGATGGTGACTTCCACCGAGCCATCATCCGCGCCAGTGGCAGCGCACGCCTGCAGCGCAGCTATGCCATGCTGGAGAGCGAGATTGAGCTGCTGCTAGTACTACAACAGCCCTGTTATGAGGACCCCAAGCAAATCGTCGAGGACCATGAGCACTTGATAGCCTGCCTTCGCAGTCGCGACTTCGAAACAGCCCGTACAGCGTTTGTCGAGCATTGGGAGGACTTGAGCGCCAAGCTATTACGCGCACAGTTCGAGCGACGACAATCGCTTTGAACAACAATAAAAGTGCAGAATGTGGCTGGAATGCTTGATGCAGTACTCAGTGATGATACTGCTGAAGGAGGAGTTCTGCGTGCAGATCTGGTCAACCAAGCGCGCTTGTCTTCAAGGGAATGGAACCCTCTTTGCTATCGAACAGTCCGCTTCGCCCGAGCAGCTTCCTCACGAGCCCCTTACCCTGCTAACCGACTGAGAGCTCCTGCAACAACCACCTCCATTGAGCAGCTCATTACGGCAACCAGGCCATGCCCATCCACGACAGGACCATGACTCTGTGAGCCAACCTTCAACAAGCGCCACCCCCTTAAAATGTGGTGGCGGCGCGAAGGATCTACTAATAATTAAGCGCGAAGAGCCAACGCGACCAATTCCTTCATCGGTATCGATGGACGGCCAATCAACGTTGATAAAACACCTCCATCATCAAACAGCGCTCCGCGGGACGCCGCGGCATCTGCGTCAGCCAGCAGGGCGGCAAGATCAGCAGGAAGCCCAAAATCAACCAGCAATTTTGCGTAGTCCTGCTCAGGAAGATCGTTGTAGACCACAGGCTTGCCGGACTGACGGGAGACCTCAGCCGCCAGTTCGGCCAGGGTGAAGGCCTGATCGGCTGCCAGCTCATATATTTCGCCTGCATGGCTGCCTTTGGTCAGGACCGCCGCTGCCGCCGCTGCGTAATCTTTACGCGCCGCCGAGGAAAAGCGTCCGTACTTTGCAGAGCCTACGAATGCACCATGCTCAAGTGCAGCAGACAACGCGTATAAGTGGTTTTCAGTGTACCAACCGTTGCGCAGGATGACGGCTGGAAGCCCGGACGCAGCGATCGCTTCTTCAGTTTGTCGGTGTTCTATCGCGAGCTGAGCGGTCGATGAATCGGCGTGTAACATACTGGTGTAAGCCAGCAGTGAAACGCCCGCCTGTTTCGCCGCATCAATGACGGCACGGTGTAAAGGCAGCCGCCCGTTTACTTCGCTAGAGGAAATCAAAATAAGCTTTTCCACTCCCTCAAACGCGCGGGCTAATGTTTCAGGCCTTGCGTAGTCTGCCTCGCGTACAACCACTCCGCGTTCAGCCAGGTCTTGTGCCTTCGCAGGATTGCGGACCGCCGCGATAATGCGAGAACCCGGCGCGCTCTTCAAAAGCTGACCAACATCCGGGAATATGTTGACACGCAAGCGCTGGCACGGGCCTCAGAGGGCGTCGCGAGCCCCAAACACTGAGCCCCAGGGACCACCATTAACGGAGGCGACCCGCAAAGGGCTTATATATTGGTGTTGAGCTTGCCGCCATTCGACGATTACTTGCGCGCACTCCAGTTTAGATTGAACCTCCGTTGCTCAGGTGGACTCCCAACTCTAAATCTAGGAGGAACTCATGAGCCAAACAGCTTTAGTCGTCGGCGCCAGCGGCATCGTTGGCAGCGCCATCACTCAGTTACTGATCGACAACAAGTGGCAGGTCGCCGCGCTATCAAGGCACCCGTCGCAATCGCAAGGCGTGATCCCCATCGCGGCAGACCTCCAGGATCCTGCCTCGCTGGAACATGCGCTTGCGGATCTGAAACCTACTCATGTGTTCATCACCACATGGTCGCGGCAAGCCACGGAGGCGGAAAACATTCGCGTCAATGCCGCCATGGTTCGCAACGTGCTGGCCGCCGTTCGACCCGCCAAGAGCGTTGAGCACGTAGCACTGGTTACTGGCCTGAAACACTACCTCGGCCCGTTCGAAGCCTATGGTAAAGGCAGCCTTCCGCAAACACCGTTTCGCGAAGAGCAGGATCGTCTGAATGTCGAGAATTTCTATTACGCCCAGGAGGACGAACTTTTCGCCGCGGCTGAAAAGGACGGCTTCACCTGGAGCGTTCACCGCCCGCATACCGTCACCGGGGTTGCCGTAGGCAACGCAATGAATATGGCGACCACCCTCGCCGTCTACGCCTCGGTTTGCAAACAGACGAATCGCCCTTTTGTATTTCCGGGATCAAGAGTGCAGTGGGACAGCCTCACCGATATGACGGATGCACGGCAGTTGGCGAAACAACAACTGTGGGCGGCCACCACGCCGGCGGCAGCCAACCAGGCATTCAACGTGACTAATGGCGATGTGTTTCGCTGGAAATGGATGTGGGGCCGAATTGCCGAATACTTCGACGTGCCTGCTGCCGATTATCCTGCCTCACTCTCACCGCTTGAGCAGCAAATGGCTGACGACCAAGCGGTGTGGACGCAAATAGTCGCGGAGCACGGCTTGAAAGAAGCTGATATTGGTCGCCTGATATCCCCATGGCATACCGATGCAGACCTTGGTCGACCCATCGAAGTCGTCACTGATATGTCGAAAAGCCGTGCAATGGGCTTCACCGCCTACCAGGCGAGCGATCAAGCATTTTTCGATGTGTTCGACAAACTCCGCAAGATGCGCTTGATCCCCTAGGTCGTGCCACAACGGATAGGCTTAAGGGCATTCGCTTAAGCCTTCTGTAGCACAAACACCAAGCAAAAGCGTGTACCTGCTCCAGTGCTCTCAACGGTTACCCGCCCGCCATGCAATTGCATAATTGAACGGACGATTGCTAACCCCAAGCCACCAGAATCGTCCGGCTGATTGCGTGACGGGTCGCACCGGTAGAAGCGCTCAAACAACCGAGGTAGATGTTGCGCCGAAATCGGCGGGCCTTGGTTGTGCACAGTGACTTCGATCCTGTCCTCCCACACCACACTGCTAATCGTCACTGCGCTAGCAGTAGCGCCATAACGCAGCGCGTTGGACAGCAGGTTAGCCAATGCTCGACGGACCAGGGCCGGATCAGCACGCACGTGGTCATGGGCCTGATTGATCAGCGTGACGTCACGCTCTTGCGCCACGCCTTCAAAATACTCACACAGTTGCTGGACTAGATCGTGCAGGTTGATGAGCTCATCACTCACCGATGCATGCGACTGCTCGTTACGAGCGAGAAACAGCATGCTGTCGATCATTCGCGCCAGACGCTCATATTCTTCCTGATTGGAAACCAGCAGGTTCTGGTAGTCCTCAATTGAACGACCATGCCTGAGCGATTGTTGGGTATGCCCCATCAGGTTAGTGAGCGGGGTGCGCATTTCATGGGCGAGATCCTCTGAGAATCGTGAGAGCTGGGCGAAGCCCTCTTCAAGGCGTGCGAGCATTTGATTAAGCGCCTGGCTGAGCACTTGCAGTTCACTGAATTCGTTGAACTCATCCAGCCGCAAATGCAGATGGTGTGCATCAATGGCAGCAGCACGCTTGGCCAGCAGGCGCACAGGTCGTAAGCCTCGCTGACTGACCCACCCGCCGAGTACAAAAGCCAGCAGCGCGCCGACCGACATCGCGAGCCAGAGCTTGAGTCGGTAAGCCCCCAGCATTTGCTCGCGCTCGTTCAACAACTTGCCAGCAATCAGGGTCAAGCCGCGATCACCCTGCATGACATGCTGCCAGGCAAGCCGCACCGGCACCGAAGTGTCACCGTCACCCACCTGAGCCTGGGCTGCAGCCGGTAACCTGGGCAAGCTCATGCTGACGGGGTTGATTTCGATCAGCACCTGGCCTGTGTCATCGATGATCCACAGCAGGTTGTCGCGATTGCCCAGCATGTTTTCGTATAGCTTGGGCCGATTTCTGAGTTGCTCGACGCTGACACTGTCGTTGATCAACGCCTGCATGCGCTCCAGGCGCCCGAGCAGGGCCTGGTCATCGCGCCAGGCGATTTCTCGCTGTAACGACTGATAAAGATAAAAACCAATGGAGCCCAGCAGCAGCGCACTGACCAACGCGAACATGACCGCCAGGCGCAGGCTCAGGGCGCGCGGAAACAGTTTCAGGATTGCACCTCAAGCATGTAGCCGATGCCACGCACTGTCTGTATCAACTTGAGCGGGTAAGGATCGTCAACCTTGGCGCGCAGTCGCCGGATGGCGACGTCGACCACATTGGTATCACTGTCAAAGTTCATCTGCCAGATCTGCGAAGCAATCAACGAGCGCGATAGCACCTCCCCTTCACGGCTGACCAGCAGGTGCAACAGGGCAAACTCCTTGTTGGTCAAGGTAAGGCGCTCTCCCCCGCGCGTAACTTTACGCCGCAACAGATCCAGGCTCAGGTCTGCAACCAGGAACTGCTCGACCTCACGTGGCGGCCCCCTGCGCAGCAGAGTACGTACGCGCGCCAACAACTCGGCATAGGAAAAAGGTTTGACCAGGTAATCATCGGCCCCTGACTCAAGCCCCTTGACCCGATCCTCCACAGAGTCCCTGGCAGTCAGAAAAAGCACCGGGGTTTGCCACTTGCGCCGAATAATCTGCAGCAATTGCCATCCGTCCAGGCCCGGCAGCATGACGTCCAGGATGATCAGGTCGAACTCACTTTCCTGCGCCAGATACTGGCCCTCCAGGCCATCCAGGGCGACTTCCACCACGTAACCCGATTCAGTCAGGGCTTTGTGCAGGTAGTCCGCTGTTTTCGCTTCATCTTCTACAACCAGGATACGCATCTTTTCCTCCGGAACTGGCGCATAGGCTAGCGCGCCCGCGCGTTTTGGCACATTACATCTTGGTAATCATCAGGCAATCATTCTGACGGAGTGCACGGGGCATCATGCCTGGCCATGACTCAGCCAGACCAATCAAAGGACAAAGCATGCGTATACGCCTATCGACCTCATTGCTGATGTCACTCGCAATGAACTCAGCGCTCGCCGTTGCAGCCCCGGATCAAGTGCTGCAGCGCAACGACGTGTCACTGGCAATGGCCAATGATTTGCTGAACGCCGCGCTGACAGCCTGTCATGCCGATGGCCGTACAGGTGTTGCTGCCATTGTCGACCGTGGGGGCAATCTGGTCGCCTTACAGCGTGACGATAACGTGGGCCCACACAACACATTAGCCGCCCAACGCAAGGCCTATACCGCCCTATCGACCAAGACGCCAACACGACTATTGGCAGAGCGTGCCCGCAGCACCCCCGATGCGCAAAACCTCAACACCCTGCATGAGCTATTGCTGCTGGGCGGCGGCGTGCCGTTGCTGTTTGAAGGGCAAGTCATTGGCGCGATCGGCGTGGCCGGTGCCGGTGGTGCAGCAAACGATGAAGGTTGCGCATCGGCCGCTATCAACAAAATCTTACCTACCGTCAAAAACTAAGGACATCATCATGACTGGATTAAAAACGTTCTTCGCGGGCCTTGTATTGAGTGTCGTATCGTCACTGGCGTTAGCGGCAGGAAACCCGCTCAGCGTGCATGTACTCAACTTACAAGATGGTCTGCCCTCCCCTGGCGTCAATGTCACGCTGGAAAAACAGGACGGCAAAAGCTGGAACATGCTCAACAGCGCCGCGACAAATGAGCAAGGGCGTATTCCCGGGTTGTACCCCGATGGTCAGGCGCTGGAGAAAGGCACCTACCGTGTCACCTTCAAAACCGGGGAGTGGTTCAAAGCGCACAAAGTTGCAAGTTTCTTTCCGGAGGTACCGGTCATTTTTGAGGTAGACGGGACACTTTCGCACTACCACATCCCATTACTGCTCAGCCCCTACGGTTTCTCTACCTACAGAGGCAATTGAGCGTCGACCCGACAGAGCAACAACGCCGCCCCTCATCTCATGGGCGGCCTTTCTTTTTGATTATTTTGCATCACCAACCACCTTGATATCGAAGGCGCAGGCGACCCGTTCATGACAGTAAGCATGACCGTACGCAGCACAGCAAAAAAGTTACCTCGCCCAGACAGTGTCCGCCGCTGTGTCGATAGCCGTTGCGCGGTGCCTGCTTCCAACCCCGGCTCAGACGAGCAGCCCACATCGAAAAAAAGCACACCTGGAACGCTTTGCTTAGTCATGGGCCGACGAAGAGCCTGGATGACCACTCCCTCAGCGGTGCAACGCCTTGGTCCGGCGGCGCAAATACCGCACCAGCGCCGCAAGGGCTACAAGTGCTACCACCCCGATGAAGATTGGCAGGCGATACGGTCTCAGATCGCCAAAGAAATGCTGCAATGCTTCGCCAGCCCAATAGCCGGCGCTGACGAACAGAGTGGCCCAGATCGCCGCACTCAAAACATTGATCAGGGCGAAACGCCAGGGTGCCAGACCGCTTGCACCGATCACCATAGGCCCCACCAAGCGCATTCCGTAGAGAAAGCGCACAGCGAATACAGACGTCATGGGGTAGCGATGGATAAGGCGCTCCACCCGTTGAATGGCAGACTGGTGACGCTTCAGTTTGGGCAGCAGGCGACTCCCGGAATAACGTCCGGTCCAGAACAGTAACTGATCGCCGAGTATGCCGCCCAACGTGGCCCAGCCGATCACATGCAGCCATTGCAGAGTGCCCTGGTGTGCAGCCATACCGCCGAGGAGCAAAACTGTTTCGCCTTCCAGCAGGCAGCCCACGAAGATGACCCAGTAGCCGTAGACGGCAATCAGCGCGTTGAGGTCGAGATGTTCGAACATGGGCATTCCTAGATGCGGTGGAGGCAATGGCGGCATCATTGCATTTGTTTGACCCAGCGTTAATGGGCATAAACAGATCTGTTCCTCGATCGATTCACGCCAATGCTTTAGCAGTCACGTTCGACGCCTTGGCTAGCTGGGTATGCGCCCCGCCGAGCCATGCCTCGGTGATTGACCTAAGGTCGGTGGCCAGTTGATCCGAGTGATTGTCTTATCCATTGCGCTGCGCCTTACCAATAAATAGATATGGGCAGGCTTGCAGGCCTATAAGCACTTGGGAATATCAGGCCCTCGCACAGCCAAAGCAAACGCCCTGGGCAGTGCGAGGGAAAGCTGTAGAAGCCCTGTCCTTGCGGCTTAGCGGCGCAAGAGACGGTCTAGTACAAGCAGGGCTATTGCGCCGATGGCCAGTGCAGCAACCGGTTTTTCCTTAACGAACGTAGACACGCTGTCGAGTGCATCGCCATAGGTTTGGGTCAGCTGGCCAGAAGCTTGACGTCCAGCGCCTTCAGCTTGCAGCTTCGAATCACCCATCAGCTTTCCGACCGCGCTCTGCGCCTTGCCGGCCAACTTCTCTGCAACACCTTCTACCTGTTCACTCTTCATATTCATAAACCTTCGTGTCAGTGGGACGCTCAAAAAAACCCACTGCGATGGCGCCACGTTCAACACCATCGCAGCCAAGGGATGTGGACAGAAAAGTTGACCGGTGGTGAAGAGTCGGAGTTCCACTTTTAATGACCACCGCTCGTCAGTGACGCCCCGAACGCGCTCAACCGCCAAGTTGTCCTAGAATGATCTGAATTTCGCCGAGGCGCTAAAAATGATCGATGCAGAACTGCTGAAACTGATGATTGAAACCTCGGACGATGGCATTGTCATTGCGGAGCAGGAAGGCGATGAGCATATCCTGATCTACGCTAACCCCGCCTTTATGCGCCTTACCGGCTACAGCACTGACGAAACGCTGTATCAGGACTGCCGCTTCCTGCAGGGTGACGACCGAGACCAGGCGGGCTTGGTTGCGATCCGCGAGGCGATCAAGTCGCATCAGCCCTGCCGGCAGATCATTCGCAACTACCGTAAGGACGGCAGTGCCTTCTGGAATGAGCTATCGATTACTCCCGTGTTTAACAAGGCAGATCAGCTCACCTATTACATCGGCATCCAGAAGGATGTCAGCGTCGAAGTTGCGGCCAGCGAACGCGTGCGCGAACTTGAAGCGCAAGTCGCCAGCTTGAAAGCTCAACTGGATCAATCGCATAGGCTGTCATAGGGCAACCCCAGGTAATGCGCGGTCGGCACCCTCACGGCTGCTGGCGTAGTTGACGATCACGCTGGCGCCGTCCTGGGCCAATTGCTCGGCAATCGCCGCGCCGTTACCCTTGGAAGCGCCGGTCAGAGTCGATCCCGCGCGATGCCGCTACGCGTGCGAAGAATATCGGCCAGCACCGCCAACGCGATTTCCGCCGGGGTTTTGCTGCCCAGGTTCAAACCGATAGGCGCATGGATGCGCGCCAATTCGGCCTCGCCCAACCCGCCAATCCTTCGCAGGCGCTCGAAGCGCTTTTGTGAGGTGCGCATCGAACCCATTACGCCGATGTAAAACGCGTCGGTGCGCACCGCCTCCATCATTGCCAGATCATCAATACGCGGATCATGAGTCAACGCGACCACCGCCGTGTCGCTGTGGCAGCCGCCGTCAGCGATGAACACCGACGGCAGCTGGCGTCGCATCTCGACGTTGTGCAGCACCACGCCTTCGAGCACCTCGTCGCGGGGATCGCACAAAATCACCTCAAACCCCAGGCCCACGGCAAACTCGGCGCAAGCCTGGGCAACACTGGAATAGCCCGCCAGCAACAAACGCTGCGCCGCGCCGACGCGCACACGCACCCGGTCGATCTCGCGCTCGATGCGCGCGCCCTGCTCGCTGTCTGCACACACGCGGCGCGCACCGCTGGCCAGCTCGACTTCGCGGATCAATCGGCGCTGGCCCAGCAACGCGCACTCCAGCTCGCGCAGATGGGCCTGGACCTCGCAGTCCGGCGCAAGCTTTTCCACCAGCACATCAAGCACGCCGCCACAGGGCAGGCTGACTCGCGAGCGCGGGTCCTCGCCTTCGCCGTAACGAACGGCGTTGACTGCCTGTTCGAACGCGCCTTCGGCTACCCGCTCAAGAAAGTCTTCCTCAACGCAGCCGCCCGACAGCGAGCCGATCCATTGCCCGCTCACGTTCACTGCCAGCAACGAACCCGGCGCACGGGGCGCCGAGCCGTAGGTGGCGAGCACCGTGCACAGCCAAACCGGCTGGCCGGCCGTCGACCATTCCAGCGCCCGGCGAATGACTTGCAGATCCAGATGCTGCATGTCAGTGCGCCTTGTGCTCGGCTGGTGGTGCATCGGCCTGCAGCTTCTGCACGTCGCTGACCGCCAGCTCACTCGACTGACCGCCCCAACCCTGGCGCAGATAGTTGAGCAGATCGGTCAGCTGTGCCTGATTGAGCTTGTCGGCAAAGCCCGGCATCGGTTGCATGCGTTCGAACCCGGTGAATGTCTGCTCGCCGATGCCGTCCTCGATCACCCGCAACAGGTTGCGCGGATCGTCCAGGCGCAGCGTGGTGTTGCCGCGCATGGCCACGGCGATGTGCGGTTTGCCCTCGCCGTTCGGCGCGTGGCAACCGGCGCACACGTTCAGGTAATCCTGACGACCGCGTTGGGCGCTTGGGCTCATTTTGTCGAGCGGCACTTCGGTCAACACTGCGGCGGTTGGGGCGGGATCGCCGAGCAGGTAAGTGGCCATTGCCGCCAGGTCCGGGTCACTCAGGCCCTGGGTGCTGTTGTGGAACACCGGGAACATCTCGTTGAACATCGTGCCCTGGGCGCTCATGCCGTGCTTGAGGAAGGTGCTCAGGTCCTGTTGATTCCAGCCGCGAGCGGCCAGGTCAGTGACCAACAGGCTCGGTGCCAAATAGCCGTTGAGCAGGCCGCCGGTCAGGCGTTTATCCTGCTGCATGGCGCCAGGCAACCCGCGTGGGGTGTGGCATTCGCCGCAGTGACCGAGCACTTCGACCATGTATTCACCACGCTTGAAGGTTTCGCTTTTGCCCTCGGCCGGCGCGAGTTTCACGTCTTTGGCGTAGAGCAGGTTCCAGCCCATCAGGCCCAGGCGCACGTTGAACGGGAAACTCAGGCGAGTGACCGGCGCCGCACGTTCAATCGGCTCGATGGTTTTCAGGTACGCATGGATCGCGTCCGAATCTGCGCGCGGCATCAGGTGATAGGAGGTGTACGGCATCGCCGGGTACAGGTTCGCACCATCGCGGCGTTTGCCTTCGGTGAGCGCGGCGAAGAATTCGTCATCGTTGTACAAACCAATGCCGTGCGCTTTGCTCGGGGTGATGTTGGTGCCATAGATGGTGCCAAACGGCGACACAATCGGCAGGCCACCCGCAAACGGCGCGCCGCCTGGTGCGGTGTGGCAGGCCATGCAGTCAGCGGCGCGGGCGAGGTATTCGCCGCGCTTGACTTGATCATCCGCGTGCACCAACAACACCGGCGCAGCCAGACCAACTGCCAATGCCAGGCGGGACAGTAGAGGCTTCATGCTTAACCCTCCTTGACCAGGCCGAGATCGGTGAGCACGTTACGGGTCGCGTTGTAGTAACGCACGTAGCCTGTGCAACGGCAGATGTGGTGACCGAGGCTGTCCTCGATGACTTTTTCCAGCTGACTGTTGACGATGGGCTGACGCTGCAGCTTCTCGACCAGTAAGGTCGCGGCATTGACGAAACCCGGCGCGCAATAGCTGCACTGGAAGGCGAATTCATCGACGAAACGCTGCTGGATCGGGTTCAGCTCAGTGACGTTGCCCTGCTCGTCGCGGGTCGCGTGGCCTTCGATGGTCCGCACTTTTTTGCCTTCGAAATAGTGGGCGCCGGTGATGCAGGTGCGCACTTCTTCGCTGGTGCCGTCCGGGTTGTCGACGATCACCACGCAGGCGTGGCAAATGCCCTGGCCGCAGCCGAGCCGCGAGCCGGTGAGGTTTTTGTATTCGTGCAGGTAATCGATCATCGGCAGGTCATCAGGGATGTCCACCGGGCCGACGGATTGACCGTTGAGGGTCAGTTGAAACGGACGGTTAGCCATTGAGGGCCTCCTTGATGCGCGCAGAAGTGATAGGCAGGTCGCGGACACGTTTGCCGATGGCGTGGGCCACGGCGTTACCGATAGCGCCGACGATCGGGATCATCACCACTTCTGCGATGCCCTTGGACGGGTCGCTCGGCGACAACGGCGGCAGGATTTCAGCCGTCTGGTTCCACACGGCAACGTGTCGGGCCATCGGCAAGCGGTAACGGTTGAAATTCCAGTCACCCTCCCCCGGCCCGCCTTCGTACAGCGGCATCTCTTCCATCAACGCATGGCCGATGCCCATGGCGATCCCGCCTTCGAGCTGCCCCTTGACCAGCTCTTCCACCAGCACCCGACCGCACTCGACCCACGAGTGGTGGTTGAGCACTTGCACATCGGCGGAGCCCTTGTTCACTTTCAACTCCACCAGCGTCGCAACCGGGCTGTAGTAAGTCACCGCCGCGTTGTTCAACTGGGTGTCCGGGTAGTGGACGTTCTGGCGATCCAGCAGGTGGAAACCGTTGCTGGTCATCTGTGCCCGTTTCGCCTGCGGCGCGCCGTCACCGTACTTCACCGCCAGACCATCCAGGGGCAGACGCTCGCGCACGCCGTCGATGCTGTACTCGGCCTCGGCCCAGCTCCAGCGGTTGAAGCCGTGCACGGTAGCGCCGGTCACCAGGCCCTTTTCATGGGCGTGTTTGGCCAATTGCTCAAAACTCAGCGGCTGCATGCCGTTGGCGGTGAGTTTGCCGTCGACCCAATGCGCATCTTCGCGACGCACCACGTACGGGTTAGCCTGGCCGCCGTAAGGGCCCTGGCCCCAGATCTGCAACGCCGCCGGCCACAAGCCGTGGTTGAACAGCACTCGGGAGGCTTCACGGGTGGCGTGGCTGAAGTAGTACGCGGAGTTGGTCGCCGACGAGGCCGACGCCAGTTTGCCGACCCAACGCGGATTGCGCAGAAAACCATCCTGTTCGGCCTGGCTCATGGTGTACGGGTTGCCGCCCGTGGTCAGTTGCAACTCTTTCCATTCGGTTTCGCCGGTCTTCACTTGCGTGGCCGGTATGCCGATGAAATCCGCCACCACCAGCGCTTGCGAGGTGGACATGCCGGTGCCGATTTCAATGCCGATATGGCGCAACGTCACGTGCCCTTCAGCGGTGAATTCGATGCTGGCCATCGGCGCCTCGGAACCGGTGCCGAAGTCTTTTTGGCAGATGGCAAAACCGACGCCATACCAGTTATCCGGGTCAGCGGCTTCGCGCGTCTTTTTGATCTGGTCGCGGTTTTTCCAGACATCATGGGCAGCCGCCTTGTCGAGAATCTCGTGCAAGCGCAATGCACCGGCCGGCACCGCGCCCTGGGTGTTTTTCATGCCCGACAGCAGGGCGTTTTTCTTGCGCAGGTCGATAGCGTCGATACCCAGACGATCAGCGATTTCGTCGACCATCATCTCGGTCGACGCCATGCTTTGCAGGGTCCCGTAACCGCGCATCGAGCCCGCTTCAACCGCGCGCGAATGGTAGGCCGTGACCTGCAGATCGTTCTGCGGCATGTAGTAGATCGACTGCGCTGCCGTGGCGCCAACCGCGGCCACCGAAGGGCTGTAGTTGATGCGCCCGCCGCCATCGACGTTCATCTCGGCGCGAAAAATCTGGAAGCTGTGATCGTTTTTGTCTACCGCCAATTGGTAGCGGATATCGAACGGGTGACGCTTGATGCCGCTTTGAAACTGCTCATAGCGGTCGTTGGCCAGGCGCACCGGCACACCCGCGCCGTACAACGCGGCGAGGGCTGCGTAGTAGACAAAAATGTTGTGGTCCTTGGAGCCGTAACCGACGGTGTAGCCCGGGTGCATGTTCAGATTCGCCAGGCCGAAGCGCGAGGGCGCGATCATCTTCGCGGTTTCGGTGGCGGCTTCCAGCGGGCACTGGGTCGCGACGACAAAGTGCAAGGTCTTGGTGACCGGGTCGTACCAGCCGTTGCCGTTGTCCGGTTCCATCGCGGCCGGCTCAATCGACGGGGTTTTGTAGCGCTCGTCGAACACCAGCCAGTGGTCGGGCGGCGCGTCGATCTGCTGCTTCATCCGGTCGGCGTAAAACAGCCCGCGCTCGGTGAGATTGCCGTGCAGGTCCGGCTGGGAATTCCACACCGGGCGACGGTTTTTCAGCATCGGAAACAGAATCGAATCCTTGAGGCTGGCGAATTCATCTTCGTCCGCCGAGGTCGCACCGCCGACGCGTACATAGCGGAAGCTGCCATATGGATCACGCTCGTAGTACGGCGCTGGGGCGCCGTAACGGATCGCTTTGTCATTGAATTTGAGTTTGGCCTTGGCCTGGCGGAACCGCTCGAAGTCATTCCAGATCAGGATCGCCACGGGGTGACCGATGAACATCGGTACCTGGCCTTGCGGCAACAGCGGATCCGGCGCGTGCTCTTCCGGGAAGACGATGCCGTCTTTGTCCAGGTCGGCAGCCGTCACGATGCGGTCAGGTTGCAGGTCGGCGCCAAGCCACGACAGATCGTAGCCGGCGTAGATGCGGTCGGCCTTGGTGACTTTCAGCAACATGGCATGACCCTGTTGCTGCGGCCAGCCCGGCATGTCTTTGGAACGGATGTCGCGGGCAAAGACTTTGCTGCCGCAGACCTTGGACAAGGCGTCGTTACGCGAGCGCGCCTTGCCATTGTTGCCGAGCCATTGCTCGGACGGCACGGTCACGCTGTTTTCCATCAACGCAGCCAGCGCCTGGGTGCTGAGCGGTGTAAGCGTCACGCTCACACCCGCCACCAGCCCGCCCTGAAGGAACGAGCGCCGGGAGATATCACGGTTGGACATGGATCATCCTCTGGGCGGTTATAGGTCCGCCCTTATGGTTATGTTCTGGGGATCTCGGGTCTGGCAGAAGCGCTCTTGCCGGAACAAAAGGCTGTATGTGGCAGTGCAAAGCTGACCGAAAGGTTAACTTTATAGGTTTATGCGTCAGCCGCAAACAAGCTGTTACAAAAAACTGACCGAGGAATCAAACCAGCGAACCGCGTGCCAACGCGGCCTACAAGATCTTGTAGGTGCCAAGCCTGAACAAGTCCTCTATAAAACCCCGCACTTCCCCCATCCCCCAGGAACTCCCAGCCATGCACATGGAAGAGCACACGCTGAGCGCAATGAGCGACGAGCTCAAACTCAGGCTAGGCCGCTTTCGGCACGAGCAATTTGTCGAGAAACTCGGCTGGCGGCTGCCTGGCCATCCGCACCCGGCGGGTTGTGAATGGGATCAATACGACACCGAGCATGCGCGCTACCTCTTGGCGTTCAACGAGTACTGCGACATCGTTGGCTGCGCGCGTCTGATACCCACCACATTGCCAAACCTGCTGGAAGGTGTTTTCAGCCATACCTGTGCTGGCACGCCGCCCAAGGAGCCTGCCATCTGGGAAATGACACGCTTCACCACCCGTGAACCGCAATTGGCCATGCCGTTGTTCTGGAAAAGCCTGAAGACCGCCAGCCTGGCAGGCGCCGATTTCATTGTCGGCATCGTCAACAGCACGATGGAGCGCTATTACAAAATCAACGGGGTCAACTACGAGCGATTGGGACCGGTCACCGTGCACCAGGACGAAAAAATCCTCGCGATCAAGCTCTCGGCTCACCGTGAACACCATCGAGGCGCCCGCCCGCCTTCAGCCTTCATGCCCGCCGCATTGTTGAAAGACACCGCTTGATACCGGCCGAGTCATCCTTTTGGGAGGGCTCGGCGGCAGTCGATGAACCTCAGATATACCCCAGCGCTACCGCGTAAGACACCGCCTGTACACGGTTGCTGGCGCCGATTTTGCGTTGGATGTTGCGGTGATGGTAATTCACCGTGTCGGTGCACACGCCCATGATCACGCCAATTTCCTCGGAGGTTTTGCCATCTGCGGTCCAGCGCAGCACATCACACTCCCGTTCGCTGAACTCGACATCCGTATTGAACACACGCGCGTCACTCTCCAGCTCAGAAATTTTCTGGTGGGCCGCCGCGGCAAACGCTTTGGTCACCGGCTTCAAGGCTTCGAACTCCTGAAGGCTGATGACCTTGTCCTTGCGTGCGATGCTCAACACCCCTACCCGGCCCTGGACGTTGAACGAAGGCTGCGCCAGGCCATGGCACAGATTCGAATCGTTGGCCTCGGACCACAGGTCCGGGCACCCCTTGAACAGCTCATTGCTCCACAAAATGGGGGCTGACGAGACTTTACTGTGTTTCACCGTGGGGTCGATCGCGGCGTAGTTCGCTGCCTGATATCGCGCTATCCAGTCCTTGGGATAATTGCTGTACATATAGGTTTTCGGTCGCATGAACGGCGTCGCACTGCACATGCCGTAAGCGAAAAAATCAAACTGCAGTTCACGTAAAGCCCTCAATGCAACAGCAGTAAACTCCTGCATGTTCATAGTTTGCGCAAAGATACTGTAAAAATAAGCATCCCATCCCAACAGCTGTCCTAATTCCATTTGAACACCACTAGAGTTGGAAACGAGTCGTGAGACTAGACCAACCTGAACTCATGTCAATACACAAAATTCAACGGTTATAGACCACTTCGCAATAGCGAAGGGTTTATTGTGCCTAACCAACTAACTAGCCATAGGCCATTGATAGCCAGGCGATGTTAGCGGGCCATCGTTGCGGCTTGGCCGACGAATGAACCTGCTGATTCATAATAGTGCAACACACTACCCGATGGACCGCATCCGCCCCCCTCCATGGCCGAGCCGCTACAAGATCTGGTAGTTCCTGCCGCGAGAAGTGCAGGTGTATAAACAACACGCCTCAGCACGCTCTCAATATACAAAGTTAAACCTGTAAGTGCTGGTGCGCCCAATTAACTAAATATTTACTTGATTTTCGAAAAACCTTAATTCAACTAAGGAGGATACGGCTTATGTCGGTTTCGCTTTCCGCCAGCGGCTTTAATGATCAGCTTGAACTTCGCCGTAAAAACCGCGCCACCGTCGAACAGTACATGCGCACCCATGGCCAAGATCGCCTGCGTCGGCATGAACTGTTCACCCCGGATGGCAGCGGCGGTTCGTGGAACACCGAAACCGGTGAACCCCTGGTATTCAAAGGCCACGCGAAACTTGCAGCCCTTGGCGTGTGGCTGGAACAGTGCTTTCCAGACTGGCAGTTTCATAACGTGCGGGTGTTTGAAACCGACAACCCCAACCACTTCTGGGTCGAAAGTGATGGCCGTGGCAAGACCCTGGTCCCCGGTTACCCGGAAGGGTATTGCGAAAACCATTACATCCATTCCTTCGAATTGGACAACGGCAAGATCAAGCAAAACCGTGAATTCATGAACCCCTTCGAACAACTGCGCGCCTTGGGCATTCCGGTGCCACGCATCAAGCGTGAAGGTATTCCCGCCTCATAAGCCCTTTCATTATTGGAGAGTGAACATGCCTACTCATGCAGCGCGACAACTAACCGCTGACGACAGCAGCGAACTTCGCCGCAAAAACCGCGCCACGGTCGAGCAATATATGCGCACCAAAGGCCAGGATCGCCTGCGCCGCCATGAACTGTTTACCGAGGACGGTTCGGGTGGCTTGTGGACCACAGACACCGGCGCACCCATTGTAATCAGTGGCAAAGCCAAGTTGGCCGAACATGCTGTTTGGTCACTCAAGTGCTTCCCGGATTGGGAATGGTACAACGTCAACGTATTTGAAACCGACGACCCCAACCATTTTTGGGTCGAGTGCGATGGCCACGGCAAGATCCTCTTTCCAGGTTACCCGGAAGGGTATTACGAGAACCACTTCCTGCACTCCTTCGAGCTGCAAGACGGCAAAGTAAAACGCAATCGCGAGTTCATGAACGTCTTTCAACAACTGCGCGCCCTGGGTATTCCCGTGCCGCAGATCAAGCGTGAAGGCATTCCTACTTAATCCTTAGGGAGAGTAATCGCATCATGGAAGACTTACTGAAACGGGTTCTAAGTTGTGAAGCGTTCCAGCAGCCTCAATGGAGCGAGCCCTCACAATTGCATGACGCGCAGGCCTACCTCAGGGACAGTGCCTCGCTGATTCGCGTCGAAGACATCCTGGTGCTGCGTGCCACCTTGGCCAGGGTGGCGGCGGGCGAAGCGATGATCATCCAGTCCGGTGACTGCGCCGAGGACATGGATGAAAGTGCTCCCAGCCACGTGGCCCGCAAGGCCGCGGTGCTGGATATCCTCGCCGGTGCGTTCCGGCTGGTCACCCAGCAACCGGTGGTGCGCGTCGGGCGGATTGCCGGGCAGTTCGCCAAGCCGCGCTCCAACAACAGCGAGCGCATCGGCGATGTCGAGTTGCCGGTGTACCGCGGCGACATGGTCAACGGCCGCGAAGCGGTCTGCAACCATCGCCAGCATGATGCACAACGCCTGGTACGAGGCTATCGCGCCGCGCAGGACATCATGCACCACCTGGGCTGGAAGGAACCGGCCAGCAAGGAACAGCTCAGCGGCTCTCCCGCCTGGACCAGCCACGAAATGCTGGTGCTCGACTACGAACTGCCGCAAGTGCGCAAGGACGAACAGGGCCGGGTGTTTCTCGGCTCAACCCACTGGCCGTGGATCGGCGAACGTACCCGTCAGTTGACGGGCGCTCACGTGGCACTGCTCAGCGAAGTGCTCAACCCGGTGGCCTGCAAGGTCGGCCCGGACATCACCCAAGACCAGTTATTGAGCCTGTGCGAGCGCCTGGACCCACGACGCGAGCCCGGCCGACTGACCCTGATTGCGCGCATGGGCGCCCACAAAGTCGCTGATCGCCTGCCACCGCTGGTTGAAGCGGTGCGCCATGCCGGCCACAAGATCATCTGGCTCAGCGACCCGATGCACGGCAACACCATCATCGCGCCCTGCGGCAACAAGACCCGCATGGTGCAGACCATCACCGAGGAAATCACCGCGTTCAAACATGCCGTGACCTCGGCCGGTGGCGTGGCTGCCGGCCTGCACCTGGAAACCACCCCCGATGACGTCAGCGAGTGCGCCTCCGACGCGGCCGGCCTGAGCCAGGTGGCCAGCCACTACAAAAGCCTGTGCGACCCGCGCCTGACCCCTTGGCAAGCCATCACTGCAGTGATGGCCTGGAAAAACCTGCCCTCCTCCACCCTTGCTTACCTTTGACTGGAGTTTGTCGTCATGACTGGCATTCCATCGATTGCCCCGTACGCCCTGCCTACAGCCCGCGACCTGCCCGTCAACCTCGCGCAGTGGCGCGTCGACCCCGAGCGCGCCGTGCTGTTGGTGCATGACATGCAGCGCTACTTCCTGCGGCCCTTGCCCGATGCCCTACGTGAAGCCGTCGTGGCTAATTCCGCGCGCATTCGCCAGTGGGCTGTCGACCACGACGTGCCGGTGGCTTACACCGCCCAGCCAGGCAGCATGAGCGAGGCACAGCGCGGGCTGCTCAAGGACTTCTGGGGCCCTGGCATGAAGGCCAGCCCCGCCGACCGCGAGGTGGTCGACGCGCTGACGCCCAAGCCGGGTGACTGGCTGTTGACCAAATGGCGCTACAGCGCGTTCTTCAACTCCGACCTGCTGGAGCGCATGCACGCCAACGGGCGCGATCAGTTGATCCTGTGCGGGGTGTATGCCCATGTCGGGGTACTGATTTCTACCGTGGATGCCTACTCCAACGATATCCAGCCCTTCCTGGTTGCCGACGCGATTGCTGACTTCAGCAAGGCGCACCACTGGATGGCGATCGAATACGCCGCCAGCCGTTGCGCCATGGTCGTCACCACCGACGAGGTGGTGCTATGAGCCAAGCTGCCGCCCGCCTTATGGAACGCATTCTGCAACCGGTGCCCGAGCCGTTTGCCCTGTTGTATCGTCCGGAATCCAGCGGCCCGGGGCTGCTGGATGTGCTGATTGGGCAGATGTCGCAGCCGCAGGTCCTGGCCGATATCGACTTGCCTGCGCCTTCAATCGGTGCCCCGCGCCTGGATGTACTCACGCTGATTCCCTACCGCCAGATCGCCGAACGCGGCTTCGAGGCGGTGGACGATGAGTCGCCGCTGCTGGCGATGAACATTACCGAGCAACAATCCATCGGCATTGAACAGTTGCTGGGGTTGCTGCCAAACGTGCCGATCCAGCTGAACGGCGAACGCTTCGACCTCAGCGACGCCCGCTATGCCGAGATCGTCAGCCAGGTGATCGCCAACGAAATCGGCTCTGGGGAAGGCGCCAACTTCGTGATCAAACGCACCTTTATGGCGGAAATCAGCGAGTACGGCCCCTCCAGCGCGCTGTCCTTCTTTCGCCATCTGCTGGAGCGCGAGAAAGGTGTTTACTGGACCTTCATCATTCACACCGGCAGCCGCACCTTCGTGGGTGCCTCGCCCGAGCGGCACATCAGCGTCAAGGATGGGCTCGCGGTGATGAACCCCATCAGTGGCACCTACCGCTACCCGCCGGCTGGCCCCTGTCTGACGGACGTCATGGCCTTTTTGGCCGACCGCAAGGAAGCCGATGAGCTGTACATGGTGGTTGATGAAGAGCTGAAAATGATGGCGCGCATTTGTGAAGACGGCGGCCACGTCCTCGGCCCTTACCTCAAGGAAATGACGCATCTGGCCCACACCGAGTACTTCATTGAGGGCAAGACCCGTCGCGACGTGCGCGACATCCTGCGCGAAACCCTGTTCGCCCCGACCGTCACCGGCAGCCCGCTGGAAAGCGCCTGCCGGGTGATCCGGCGCTATGAGCCGCAAGGCCGCGCGTACTACAGCGGCATGGCGGCGCTGATCGGCAGCGATGGCAAAGGTGGACGCTCCCTGGACTCGGCCATCCTGATTCGCACCGCCGACATCGATAACAGCGGCCAGGTACGCATCAGCGTGGGCTCGACCATCGTGCGTCATTCCGAGCCCATGACCGAAGCCGCCGAAAGCCGCGCCAAGGCCGCCGGCCTGATTGCTGCCTTGAAAAACCAGGCGCCCTCGCGCTTTGGCAGCCACCTGCAGGTACGCGCAGCGCTGGCCAGCCGCAACGCCTACGTCTCGGACTTCTGGTTGATGGACAGCCAGCAACGCCAACAGACCCAGGCCGATTTCAGCGGGCGCCAGGTGCTGATCGTCGATGCCGAAGACACCTTCACCTCGATGATCGCCAAGCAGCTGCGGGCCCTGGGCCTGATAGTCACGGTGTGCAGCTTCAGCGATGAATACAGTTTCGACGGTTACGACTTGGTGATCATGGGCCCTGGCCCTGGCAACCCGAGCGATGTCCAGCTGCCGAAAATCGACCATCTGCACGTGGCCATCCGTTCCTTGCTCAGCCAGCAACGGCCATTCCTCGCGGTGTGCCTGAGCCATCAGGTGTTGAGCCTGTGCCTGGGCCTGGAGCTGCAACGCAAGGCCATTCCCAACCAGGGTGTGCAAAAACAGATCGACCTGTTCGGCAACGCTGAGCGGGTGGGTTTCTACAACACCTTCGCCGCCCAGAGTGCCAGTGACCGCCTGGACATCAACGGCATCGGCACCGTCGAGATCAGTCGCGACAGCGAGACCGGCGAGGTGCATGCCCTGCGTGGGCCGTCGTTCGCCTCGATGCAGTTTCATGCCGAGTCGCTGCTCACCCAGGAAGGCCCGCGCATCATCGCCGACCTGCTGCGCCACGCCCTCATCCACACACCGGTCGACAGCAACGTGTCGGCGGCGGGGAGATAACCATGCACAACTACGTGATCATCGACGCCTTCGCCAGCGTCCCGCTGGAAGGCAACCCGGTTGCGGTGTTCTTCGACGCCGATGATTTGCCGGCGCCGCAAATGCAACGCATCGCCCGCGAGATGAACCTGTCGGAAACCACCTTCGTGCTCAAGCCACGCAACGGCGGTGATGCGCTGATCCGGATTTTCACCCCGGTCAACGAACTGCCCTTTGCCGGCCACCCGTTGCTGGGGACGGCCATCGCGCTGGGGGCGCACACCGACAATCACCGGCTGTACCTGGAAACCCAGATGGGCACCATCGCCTTTGAACTGGAACGCCAGAACGGCAGCGTGATCGCCGCCAGCATGGACCAGCCGATACCGACCTGGACGGCCCTGGGCCGGGATGCCGAATTGCTCAAGGCCCTGGGCATCAGCGACTCGACCTTTCCCATCGAGATCTATCACAACGGCCCACGCCATGTGTTTGTCGGCCTGCCGAGCATCGCCGCCTTGTCGGCCCTGCACCCTGACCACCGTGCGCTGTCGAACTTCCACGACATGGCGATCAACTGTTTCGCCGGCGCCGGGCGGCGCTGGCGCAGCCGCATGTTCTCTCCGGCCTACGGCGTGGTCGAGGATGCAGCCACCGGCTCGGCAGCCGGGCCGTTGGCGATTCATCTGGCGCGCCATGGCCAAATCGAGTTCGGCCAGCAGGTGGAGATTTTGCAGGGCGTGGAAATCGGCCGCCCTTCACTGATGTTCGCCAGGGCTGAGGGCCGCGCAATTCAACTGACGCGCGTCGAAGTCTCCGGTAATGGCGTCACCTTCGGGCGGGGGACCATCGTGCTATGAACCTTTCAGTACAAGGCAAGCCGCTGCTGGGTAAAGGCATGTCCGAATCGCTCACCGGCACACTGGATGCACCGTTCCCCGAGTACCAGACACTGCCCACCGACCCCATGAGCGTGCTGCGCAACTGGCTGGAGCGTGCACGGCGCGTGGGCATCCGCGAACCCAGGGCGTTGGCGCTGGCCACCGCCGACGGCCAGGGCCGGCCCTCGACGCGCATCGTGGTGATCAGTGAGATCAGCGACACGGGGCTGTTGTTCAGCACCCATGCCGGCAGCCAGAAAGGCCGTGAGCTGAGCCAAAACCCGTGGGCCTCAGGCGTGCTGTATTGGCGCGAAACCAGTCAGCAGATCATCCTCAATGGCCAGGCCGTGCGCTTGCCGGACGCCAAGGCGGATGAGGCGTGGCTCAATCGCCCGTATGCCACGCATCCGATGTCATCGGTGTCTCGCCAGAGCGAAGAACTGCAGGATGTTCAGGCCATGCGCAACGCCGCTCGCGAACTGGCCGAAGGCCAAGGTCCGCTGCCGCGTCCCGAGGGCTATTGTGTGTTTGAGTTGCGCCTTGAATCGCTGGAGTTCTGGGGGAATGGGCAAGAGCGGCTGCATGAGCGGTTGCGCTATGACCGCAGCGATACGGGCTGGAGGGTGCGGCGTTTGCAGCCCTGATCGTACAAAGCTACGCACATCGAAGGACGCTGTAGATCTCAGAAACCACCTGGGCCGTGGCGTCCTCGATCGTTGTTTCATTGCGGCATAAAACCCAGCCGTGATCGCTAATCGCGCGCTCGAACGCCTGAGTACACGCGACATGTTCTTCCAGCTTATGCATCACCGTACTGCTCAGCCCACGCCGTCGTTCGGCTGCTCTGGCCCATGAAATATCAGGGGCGGTGACCACGCCGACATGCAGGTCGGGCACTTGCACGTTTCGATCAATGTTTAACTGCAGGATGTCTGCAAACCCGACGATCCGGCGAAACGCTGCATCAGAGGGGTACCAGCGATCAATCAAGATGATGCTACCGGCTGGCTGTTTGGCCAGTACGTGCCGGGAAATCCAGGCGCGGCTATCGGCAAAGCGCTCACACACCCTCAACTCCAACTCCCGGCTGGGGTTTCTGACGAGAGTGTTAACGAGGGCCATTGTTTCAGCCCTATGGGGATCGCTTTTTTGCTCGCTGAGCCGGATCACCTTTTGCTTGTCTGCCCTCAGCACTTGGGTCACGGCCTCCAAAAGCGTGGTTTTACCCGTTCCCTTGGGGCCATCGAGAGATACAAAGAGTGGACGACTCATACTTCACATCATGATTGGTAGCGGTTCATTGGGCGCTGCTCTTCGCTGGAGTCGCCTGGCGCGACGATGCGAATCGAGTGCAGCGCCCATAGGAACAGACATTACTGAAAGCGTCGATCAATGATGCTCCCTGAGCAGAAAAGAACTTCCCCACGCCAACGGCGCCACGCCCAAATGCGTGGCCAGCGTCTGGCCGATATCGGCAAAGCTGCCGCGCTCACCCAGCCAGCCGGGCGCAATGCCTGCCCCGTAAGCCAGGACCGGCACATGCTCACGGGTATGATCGCTGCCCGGACGCGATGGGTCGCAACCATGGTCGGCGCTGATGATCAGCAACGTCTGCGGGTCCATCAACGCCAATAATTCCGGCAGCCTGCGGTCGAAGGCTTCCAGCGCGGCAGCGTAGCCGGCCAGGTCGCGGCGGTGCCCGTAAAGCATGTCGAAGTCGACGAAATTGGCGAACACCAGGCTGTTGTCTGGCGCTTGCTGGTAAGCCTTGAGCGTGGCATCGAACAGCGCGTCGTTGCCGTCTGCCTTGTACAACCGGCTGATGCCGCGGTGCGCGAAGATATCGCCGATCTTGCCCACCGCATGCACGCTGCCGCCGGCTTCGCACAGATGATCCAGCAGCGTCGGCGACGGCGGTGGCACGGTGTAGTCGCGGCGATTGCCGGTGCGGCGAAACTCGCCCGCGTGCTCGCCGGTGAACGGCCGGGCAATGACCCTGCCGACCGTGTATTCATCACACAAATCGCGCGCGATTTCACACACCCGGTACAGCTCATCGAGCCCGAAATGGCTTTCATGGGCGGCGATCTGCATCACGCTGTCGGCCGAGGTGTAGCAAATCGGCTGCTGGCTGCGGATGTGTGCTTCGCCCAACTCGTCCAGCACCGTAGTGCCAGAGGCATGGCAGTTGCCCAGAACACCCGGCAGCCCTGCCCGCTCAATCAGGTCGGCCAGCAACCTGGGCGGAAAGGACTCAACCGGCCGCTCGAAATAACCCCAGTCGAACAACACCGGCACGCCCATCATTTCCCAGTGCCCGGACGGTGTGTCCTTGCCTGAGGATTGCTCGCGCGCATGGCCGTAGGCGCCGACCGGTGCAGCGTCGCCCCAGTGGCCCGGCAACGGTCCGTCACCGCTGGCCGCCGCGGCGGCGCCCAGGCCCAGACGACCCAGATTTGGCAGCCACAAAGGCCCCCGGCGCACTGGCCCATCGGCCTCACCGCGAGCACACGCCTCGGCGATATGGCGCAAGGTGTCGGCGCCGGCATCGCCAAAAACAGCAGCGTCGGCACTGGCGCCGATGCCCAACGAGTCCAGCACCAATACGATGGCTTTGCTCATAGGATGTCCTGGATCAAATCACCTGCGGCCAGGCTCGAACCGCCTAACCGATAGGCTGCGCGCAAAGCGGATGCGCCCTGCTCGGCCTGCTCTGGGTTGCGTGCGTGCACCCAGCCCAGAGGCCGTTGCGCGTTCACCTGTTCACCCACAAAGGCCAACTTGCTGAAGCCCACGGACAAGTCCAGCACGTCGTCGGGATGACTACGCCCGCCGCCCAATGCCACCACCGCCAAGCCCACCGCCCGGGTGTCGATGTCGGTAACGCAGCCCTCTTCCTCGGCCCACACCGGCACCGACACGGCGGCCTTGGGTAAATACGCTTCAGGGTCTGCCGTAAAGCCCGGCGGGCCGCCCAGAGCGACGACCATTTGCTCGAAGCGCTGCAAGGCTGCCCCGCTCTGCCAGGCCTGGAGTAATTGATCACAGGCCTGGGCGTCATCCCGCGCCAAACCGGCCATCGTCAATGCTTGGGTGGCCAGCGCCAAGGTCACCGCCCACAGGCGCTCACTGCGCACCTCGCCCTTGAGCAAAGCGACTGCTTCGCCAACCTCCAGGGCGTTGCCGGCACTGCGGGCCAGCGGCTGGTTCATGTCGGTGATCAGCGCGCGGGTGTTGACCCCGGCACCATTGGCCACCGCGACGATGCTGGCGGCCAGCTCGCGCGCCTGTTCCGGCTCGGCCATGAAGGCGCCGTTGCCGGTTTTCACATCCATGATCAGTACGTCGAGGCCGGCGGCGAGTTTTTTGCCGAGGATCGACGCGGTGATCAGGTCAATCGACTCCACCGACCCGGTCACGTCGCGGATCACATACAAGCGCTTATCCGCCGGCGCCAGGTTGGCGGTCTGGCCGATGATCGCGCAACCGACGTCGGCCACCACCGCGTGCAGGCGTTCGGGGCTGGGTTGGCAGTCGTAGCCGGGAATGCTCTCGAGCTTGTCCAGGGTGCCGCCGGTATGCCCCAGCCCGCGCCCGGAAATCATCGGCACGTAACAACCGCAGGCCGCCAGCAACGGCGCGAGCAGCAAGCTGATCATGTCGCCGACACCGCCGGTGGAATGCTTGTCCACGACCGGCCCTGGCAGGTCCCACTTCAGCACTTGGCCGGAGTCGCGCATCGCCTCCGTCAAGGCCAGGCGTTCGCTCACGTCCATGCCCTTGATGAACACTGCCATGGCGAACGCCGCCACCTGCCCATCGCTGAGGCTGGCGTCGGCAATGCCGGCGACAAAGCGTTGAATGTCCATCGCGGCCAGGGCGTGCCCGTCGCGTTTGCGCCGAATCACTTCTTGTGGCAACCACATACTGTGCTCCTTACAGCGAAATGAAAAAGCCGACAATCGCCGCGCTCATCAGGTTGGAAAGCGTGCCGCCGATCATGGCCCGCAAGCCCAGCCGCGCGAGTTCCTCACGGCGTTGCGGGGCGATACCCGTGAGGCCGCCCAGCTGAATGGCAATCGAAGACAGATTGGCAAAGCCGCACAGGGCGAAAGTCACGATCACCTGGGTGTGCACCGACAGCAGCGGCACGCCGGCTTCGGCAGCCTTGGCCGGGGTCAGGTAGTTAGCCAGGTCGGCGTAGGCAACAAACTCGTTGAGCACCAGTTTTTCGCCGATAAAACCGCCGGCCATCACTGCTTCATGCCACGGCACCCCGAGCAGAAACGCGATGGGCGCCAGCACGTACCCGAGAACCAGTTGCAAGGTCAATTGCGGGTAGCCAAACCAGTTGCCCGCCCAGCCCAGTAGCCCGTTGAGCAGCGCAATCAACGCGATAAACGCCAGCAGCATGGCACCCACCGCCAAGGCCAGGCGCAAGCCAACCTGGGCGCCATCGGCGGCGGCGTCGATAATATTGGTGGGGCGATTCTCGGCCTGGCCCAGCTCCTCGATCACCTGTTCGGTGCAGGCGGCTTCGGTTTCCGGCTCCATGAGTTTGGCCATCAGCAAGGCCCCCGGCGCCGACATGAAGCACGCCGCGATCAGGTACTTGAGCTCCACGCCCAGCCCGGCATAGCCCAGCAGCACCGAGCCGGCCACTGCGGCGAAACCACCGACCATCACCGCAAACAACTCAGAGCGCGTCAGCTTGGCGATGAAGGGCCGTACCACCAGCGGCACTTCCGACTGGCCGATGAAGATCGCCGAGGTCACCACCATCGACTCGATGCGGCTGGTGCCCAGCAACAGGCGCAAGGTGCCGCCCACCAGCCGAATGATCCAGCCCATCACACCGATGTAATACAGCACAGAGATAAAGCTGCCGAAGAACACGATCATCGGCAAAACCCGGATGGCGAACACAAACCCGCCACTGCCGAACACTTCAAACATGTGCGGTGAACTCAGGCCGCCGAACAGAAACTCGATGCCTTTGTTAGCGTAAAGCTGCAGCGATGCCACCGCGCCTGACAGCGAGGCGAGCGCCGTCTGGCCCCACGGCACGTAAAGCGCAAAGGCGCCAATCAAGACCTGGATCAAAAACGCCACCGAAACGGTGCGCCAGTTGATCGAGCGTCGTTGATGAGATAAAGCAATGGCAATGAGAATAAGGGTCGCTATTCCGACAAGACTGATCATGCAGGCGTCTCAACAATGGACCACGCGAATGCAGACCCGAAGGCCTGCCCAGGATTAGAAAGCGTCGAAGGCGCCCGGCAGCAATTGCTCCAGGGTCCAGGTGCGCGTGGCGGTCGGGTCACTGCCCTGACAAATCACCACTGCATCCTTGGCCATCAACTCCAGCATCACCTGGCGGCAGGCACCGCAAGGGCTTATCAGTGAAACATTGGGTGCATAAACAGCCATGGCTTTGAAACTGCGCGGGGCATAGCCCTGGCTGATGGCGCTGAACAACGCGCTGCGCTCGGCACAGTTGGTCAGCCCGTAGGAGATATTCTCCACGTTGCAACCCTGTACCACCTCACCGTCGGCGGTCAGCAATGCCGCGCCCACGGGAAATGGGAATAAGGCGAGTACGTGCTCTGGGCGGCACGCTTTGCCTGTTCCATCAAACGCTCTTCAATTGTCATGCACAGGGCCATCCCATCTTATTGCGAGCACGTCCAGGGCGGTCGTGACGCTATTGTGGTGTTATTTAAATAACAATTGATGTGAATATTCAATCTTTTTTTATGCTCGCGAACAAAGGTACGCACCGAAGTCCTTCGCTGCTTCAAGTGCTCGCGTCTTTGACGTAGACAGGTGTTGTAGCGTTGTTGGCTCACAAGGATGCAAGCCTAAAACCCTTTGTTTTCCGGGAGCACAGCCTGAATACTGCTTGCTGGTCCGGCGCCTTCGCGAGCAAGCCCGCGCCCACCTTTGCTCCCAGCCAGGGCAGCTAACCGTGGTGCTTGAACCGGGAAATCCCCAGCCCCAAACTCTCCCGCAGCGTCGTCCCTTCATACGCCGTGCGATACACCCCACGCGCCTGCAGCAACGGTATGACTTCCTGCGTAAACCGCGCGAACTGCTGCGGATGGCCAATATAGATATTGAACCCATCCACCGCCCGCGCCTGCAGCCACTCCTCCATCTTGCGCGCAACCGTGTCCGCCGTGCCCACAAACGCGCCCGGCCGCAGTTGGCGGCCAAACTCCACTGCCTGGCGCAGCGTGAAACCTTTGTCCCGCGCCTGGTCGGCAATGCGTTTGGCATTGGTGAAAAAGCTGCTGCGCGCCGCTTCCAGGCTCTCCTGTGGAAACGGCGCATCGAGGTCGTACTGGCTGAAATCATGCCAGCCGAAATTACGCCCGAACTCCTTCAGCGCGAGCTCGAAACTGTGATCGGCGTGATGGTAGTGCTGCTCGATTTCACGGGCGTGCTCATCGGTGTCGCCCACATAGATCTCGGCGCCGGGCATGACCAGCAGTTGCTCCGGGTCGCGACCGTGTTGCGCCGCCCTGCCCTTTATATCGCGGTAAAACGCCTGGCCCTGCTCGATGCTGGCCGCGTGGGTGAAGATCACGTCCGCCGTGGCGGCGCCCAGGTCGCGACCTTGCTCTGAGTCGCCGGCCTGGAAGATCACTGGCTGGCCTTGCGGCGAGCGTTGGATATTCAGCGGGCCGACTACCGAAAAATGTTCGCCCTTGTGGTTCAGGCTGTGCAGTTTGCTGGGGTCAAGGAACTGGCCGGTGGCACGGTCACGCACGAAAGCGTCTTCCTCGTAGGAGTTCCACAGGCCTTGCACCACCTGGACGTGCTCGGCGGCGCGGCTGTAGCGCGTGTCGTAATCGTAATGTTCGTCGCGGCTGTAGTTGCCGGCAGTGCCGGCGTCACCGCTGGTGACCACGTTCCAGCCGGCGCGGCCTTTGCTGATCAGGTCGAGTGAGGCCAGGCGCCGGGCGACGTTATAGGGCGAGTTGTAAGACGTGGTCAGCGTACCGACCAAGCCCAGATGCCGCGTGCTGACGGCCAGCGCAGAGAGCAGCGTCAGCGGTTCCAGGCGATTGAGGTAATGGGACGGCGAGCCCGGTGTGATGAACTGGCTGTCGACGATAAACATCAGGTCGAACAGCGCCGCCTCGGCCTGGCGGGCAATGTCGATGTACCAGTCGACGTTGACGCTGGCGTCGGCCGGCAAGTGCGGGTCCAGCCATAGATTGTGGCGGCCCGGCCCGCCGCAACCCATGGTCAAGGCGCCGAGTTTGAGCTGTCGTTGGGTCATATCAGAAGAGTTCCTTGAAACGTTCACGGCTGGGTCTGGGCGACGGCGGGTTGCAGCGAGGCCGAGAAGGAATCATCGAACAGGCTCGCTGCGGAGTAAGACTTGACCAGGCCAAGGCTGGCGAAGAAGTCCACGGTCTTTTGCGCTTCTACCGGCGACTGGGCCGTGAGCGGTTCGACCGTGGTGCGCGCACGCGCAAACCAGGCGCGGGCGATGTCGGCGTCGGCGCGGGTGCGCTTGGCCCACGCATCGGCATACGCGTCAGCGTTGGCCGGGCTTTGGCGCGTCCAGTCACGGGCTTTTTTCAGGCGCTGGAGGAAGTCACTGATTTGCGCGCGTTTGGCCTCGACAGCCTTGGCGTTGGCGGCAATAAAGCTCTGGGCCGGGATCAAGCCCTCCGCGGTTGCGAGTACCCGCGCCCCTTGGCGTTCCTGTTGCGTGACGTAGGGTTCCCAGGTGGCGATGACGTCAACCGAGCCACCTTCCAGCGCATGGGAAGCGTCGAGTGCGCTGAGGTAGCGCAGCTCGAGTGAGTCGCGCGGGACGCCGGCGTTGTCCAGCGCGGTGAGCAGCAATTGCTGGCTCCAGGAGCCCTTCCAGAGCGCCGCACGTTTGCCGGCAAGGTCGGCCAGGCTGTGAATCGACGAGTCCTTCCTGACCAGGATGGCCACGCCGTCGAGGTTTTGCCGGCTGACGGCAATCACCTTGATCGGCGCACCCAATGCGCCCAGGAACAGCACCGGCGCGTCCCCCAGCAAGCCGATATCCAGGCTGTTGGCATTCAGCGCTTCGGCGACCGGCGAGCCTGCGGTGAACTGCTTCCACTCAAGCGTGTACGGCAGGTTTTCCAGCACGCCCGCCGCCTCCATCACGGCTTGGGCGTTGTAGCTTTGGTCGCCCACCACCAGCGTTTGCGCGTTCGCGGTCAGGCACAGCAAGGTGGCGGCCAACCCGGCCGCCAGTGTTGTCAGGTAACGCACGTTCGTCTCCAGATGCCTGGTCAGGCATGCAAGTCGATCCGCGCGTGCGGTCTCGGCAGTGTTCGTAGGGGTTCATACGATGCGGTTATAAATACCGCCTGTAAAATACTGATAACGCATAACCTAATTCAAAAATAATGCAACTTAGGCATTTTCAGGCCGCACGCGTTGCACCCGCACATTGCACAGTGCCCTACGCCACCTACACTGGTTGAAACCCCGACACCCCGCGGCCTTCTCAAGCCGCCCGGCCGGACGCACCCGCACGCATCGCTCAACCGTTACAGCCGTTGGCCAACTGATTAATCCGAGTAAATATGAAAGAGCAGCTTCGCCAGCGTGCACCCGCAGTGGTGCCAATCCGCACCCCGTTTCGACATGCCTGTTTGCTGGCGCCGCTGAGCCTGCTGTGCCTCGCCCTCGCCGGCTGTACCGTGGGGCCCGACTTTGCACGGCCCGATGTACCGGCCAATGCCGGCTTTGCAACGGACCCACTGACGACCACCGCCCAGGCGGACATTGACGCCGGTGGCGCGGCGCAGCGGCTGATCGCCGGGATGGATATTCCCGGGCAATGGTGGACGCTGTTCCGCTCGCCTTCCCTCAATGCGCTGGTCGAAGAAGCCCTGCGTGCCAACCCGGACGTCAGCGCCGCGCAAGCGGCACTGCGCCAGGCCAACGAGCTGGTGTACGCCGACCAGGCGTCACTGTTTCCGTCGGTGAGCGCCAATGTGCAAAAAGCCCGCGAGAAAGTCTCCGGGGTTACCTCGGGCATCCCGGAGTCGCCGATTCTCACAGTGAGTTCGGCGTCGCTGAGCGTTTCCTATGCGCCGGACGTGTTTGGCGGCACGCGCCGGCAAATCGAATCCACCACCGCGCAAGCCGAGTACGAGCGCTTTCAGCTGGAGGCGACTTACCTGACCCTGACCTCCAATGTGGTCAACACCGCGGTCAGCCTGGCGTCGTTGCGTGATCAGGTGGCCGCCACCGAAGAAATCATCACACTGCAGGGCGGTCAGCTCGACCTGCTGCAAGCTCAGCGCCGACTGGGCGCCATCGGCGACAGCGACGTGCTCACGCAGCAAACCGCACTGGCGCAAACCCGCGCGACCTTGCCGCCGCTGCAAAAGCAATTGGCACAGACCCGCAACCAATTGATGGCGTATCTGGGGCGCTTTCCAAACCAGGATCAAGGCGAACGCTTCAATCTGGCCTCGTTGCATCTGCCAGAAGCGCTGCCGGTCAGCCTGCCCTCGGCCATCGTCGGCCAGCGCCCGGATGTGCGTTCGGCGCAGGCGCAACTGCATCAAGCCAGCGCCAACATTGGCGTGGCCGTCGCCAATCAGTTGCCGCAATTCAGCATTACCGGGTCGTTGGGTTCCACGGTGGCAAGCGGCACCAAGCTGTTTTCGGCGGGCAGCGGTGTCTGGAGCCTGGCGGGCTCGATTACCCAGCCGATCTTTGACGCCGGTGCACTCGAACACCGCAAACGTGCGGCCGTGGCCGCTTACGACGAGTCGGCGGCGCGCTATCGCGGTACGGTGATTACCGCATTCCAGGATGTCGCCAACGCGCTGCGGGCGCTGGAGGCGGATGCCGATGCGCTGAATCAGCAGGTCGTGGCCGAACACTCCGCACAAGCCAACCTGGACCTGGTGCAAGCCCAGTTCCGCCTAGGCGCGGTGGCGTACATCAACTTGCTCACGGCCCAGCAAACCTACCAAAACACTGTGCTCGCCCGCGTCAAAGCCCAGGCCGCGCGCTACAGCGACACCACGGCGCTGTTCCAGGCATTGGGCGGCGGCTGGTGGAACCGCACGGATGTGGACCCCGCCACCCAGGGCACGCCGGACCGCTTCGGCCTGCCGTCGTGGCAAGAGATCATGCCGGCTCACAGTAAAGCCGCTCCCGACTTGAATCATTGAAACAGTGAGAACCCCATGGCTGACGTTCAGACTGCCTCTGCCCTGCCCCCCGAGCCCGGAGTACCGCGCAAGCGTCGCCTGTGGCGGCCGATGCTGATCATGATCGTGGTGGTGCTGGTGATTGTCGCGATCATTGCCGGGGTGAAATTCGTGCAGATTTCGGCGCTGATCGCCCAATCCAAAGCGCCCTTGCCGGCCGCCGTGGTGACGGCCCTGCGGGTGCCGTTCAGTGACTGGCAACCGAGCGTCTCCGCCGTGGGCTCGATGAAGGCGGTGCGCGGTGTGGATGTGACCACTGAAGTCGGCGGCATCGTGCGCACCCTGGGCTTCACGCCCGGGCAAGAGGTGGCGGCCCAGGCGCTGCTGGTGCAGTTGAACGCCGACTCGGACATCGCCCAATTGCATTCCCTGGAGGCAACCGCGGACCTGGCCGGTATCGTGCTCAAGCGCGACAAGGCGCAACTGGCGGTCAACGCCATTTCCCAAGCCCAGGTGGACACCGACACCGCCGACCTCAAGGCCAAACTCGCGGCTGCCGAACAACAGCGCGCGCTGGTGGCGAAAAAGACCATTCGCGCCCCCTTTGCCGGGCGCATCGGCATCACCAGCGTCAACCCCGGCCAATACCTCAACCCCGGCGACAAGATCGCCACGTTGCAGACCTTTGATCCCATCTACATCGATTTCTCGGTGCCGCAGACCCAACTGGAGGCCATTGCCATCGGCCAAGTGGTTTCGGTGACGGCTGACGGCCTGTCAAAGCAGACCTTCACCGGCCGGATCAGCACCATCGACACCCAGTTCGACTCAACCACGCGCAACGTCACCGTCGAGGCGACCGTTGAGAACCCCAAGCAAAGCCTGGTGCCCGGCATGTTCGCCCGTGCGGTAGTCAACTCGGGGACCACCCAGCGCTACCTCACCGTGCCGCAGACGTCAGTGACCTACAACCCTTACGGCACCACGGTGTTCATCGCCACGTCGAGCAAAAACGACAAGGGCGATGAAGTACTCACCGCGCAACAAACCTTCATCAAGACCGGGCCGACCCGTGGCGATCAGGTCGCGATCCTGTCGGGTGTGAAGGAAGGCGATCTGTTGATCACCAGCGGCCAGATGAAGCTCAAGAATGGCTCGCCGGTGAAAGTCGATAACAGTGCTGCGCCGCTGAACGACCCGGCGCCAACGCCCCAAGAACAGTAAAGGTGTCCCATGAAGCTTACCGATACCTTTATTCAGCGACCGGTGTGGGCAGTGGTGGTTTCGCTGTTCATTCTGATCCTGGGCCTGCGCTCGATCTTCGAGTTGCCGGTGAACCAATGGCCGCGCACCGAAAACACCGTGGTCACCATTACCACCGCCTACTACGGCGCGGATGCGTCCACGGTCGCCGGTTTTATCACCCAGCCGCTTGAGTCGGCCATCGCCCAGGCCCAGGGCATCGACTATTTGTCCTCGACCAGCATCACCGGTGTCTCCACCATTACCGCGACGTTGCGGCTGAACTACGACGCCAGCAAGGCCCTCACCGAGATCAATACCCAGGTCAATTCGGTGAAGAACCAACTGCCGGCGCAGTCCCAGGAACCGGTACTCACCATTGCCGTCGGGCAGACCACCGATGCCATGTACCTGGGGTTCTACAGCGACACGCTGCCCACCAACAACATCACCGATTACCTGGTGCGGGTGGTCAAGCCCAAACTGGATTCGATCCAGGGCGTGCAGACCGCAGAGATTCTCGGCGGGCGCCAATTCGCCCTGCGCGCCTGGCTGGACCCGGACAAGCTGGCCGCGCATAACGTCACGGCGCAGGACGTTTCCACGGCCCTGGCCAACAACAACTACTTGTCTGCCGTGGGCTCGACGCGCGGGCAAACGGTAACGGTCGACCTCACGGCCGGCACCGATCTGCACACGGTGGATGAATTCAAACGACTGGTGATCAAGCAGAAAGGCGACGCCTTGGTGTATCTGGAGGACGTGGCCACCGTCACCCTTGGCGCCGAAAGCTACGACAGCAGCGTGGCGTTTTCCGGCAAGCGCTCGGTGTTCATCGGCATCAAGGCGGCGCCGACCGCCAATATCCTGACCGTCGCCGACAGCGTGCGTGAGGCCTTCCCCGAGCTGCAATCGCAACTGCCCACTGGCGTGCGCGGCGAGATCGTGTACGACTCAACCGAGTTCATCAATACCTCGATTTACGAGGTGGTGAAGACCCTGGTCGAAGCGATGATCATTGTCTCGGTGGTCATCTACCTGTTCCTCGGCTCGTTCCGCGCGGTGATCGTGCCGTTGGTGGCGATCCCGCTGTCGCTGGTCGGGACCTTCTTCATCATGTACCTGCTGGGGTACTCGATTAACCTGCTGACCCTGCTCGCGCTGGTTCTGGCGATTGGCCTGGTGGTGGACGACGCGATCATCGTGGTGGAAAACGTCGACCGGCATATCAAGGAAGAAGGCAAAGGCGTGCTGGAGGCCGCGCTGATCGCGGCGCGGGAACTGGGTGGCCCGATCGTCGCGATGACCGTGGTGTTGATCGCCGCGTACGTGCCCATCGGCCTGCGCAGCGGGCTCACTGGTGCGCTGTTCAAGGAGTTCTGTTTCTCGCTGGCGGGCGCCGTGACCGTGTCGGCCGTGGTGGCGTTGACCCTCTCGCCAATGATGACGTCCAAGCTGTTCAAGTCCGGGCAGGAAGAAGGTCGTTTTGCGCGTAAGCTCGACCAGTATTTTGACTGGCTGCGCGGGCGTTACCACCGTGTGTTGTCTGGCGGGCTGAACATCTGGCCGGTGCTGGTGACCTTTGGGTTTGTGCTGTTCCTGCTGGTGGCCGCCAGTGGCATGACCGCCAAAAGTGAACTGTCGCCCACCGAAGACCAGGGGCTGGTGTTCATGCAGATCAAAGGCCCGCCGACGGCCTCGCCCCAGCAGATGGAACGTATTGCCGACCAGGCCTTCCAGATCGCCAGTAAAGAGACGGAATACGCGCAGATGTTCCAGCTGACCGGGCTGCCCATCCTCAATCAAGGCCTGGGCGGCGTGCTGCTGAAAACCTGGGGCGACCGCACGCGCTCCCAGGCCCAGCTGATACTCGACCTGCAGCAAAAGTGGAATCAGGTGCCGGGCGCCACCATCGCGGCCTTTCCGCTGCCGTCGCTGCCGGGCGCCCAGGGCTTGCCGGTGCAATTTGTGATCACCACCACCGACTCCGTGGAAAACCTCAATGAGGTCGCGCAGGCCGTGATGGCCGAGGCGCAGAAACAGCAGTTGTTCTGGTTTGCCGACATGGACTTGAAACTCGACAAGCCGCAAGCCCGGCTGGTGGTGGACCGGGAGAAGATCGCCGCATTGGGCCTGACTCAGGCCGACGTCGGCGCGGCGCTGTCGGCGGCGTTGGGCGGTAACTACGTGAACTACTTCTCGACCGCCGGCCGCTCCTACAAAGTCATTCCCCAAGTGCTGCAGGTCAACCGCCTCAACCCGGAGCAGATCCTCGATTACTACATTCGTACCCCGTCCGGCGCGATGATCCAGGCGCGCACCGTCGCGCATATCGAGACCTCGACGCAGCCCGAATCGATCAACCACTTCCAGCAACTCAACTCGGCCACCCTGTCAGGCGTCAGCGGCGTGGCCCAAGGTGAGCTGCTGGGCAAACTCAACACGATCCTGACCAACGTGGCGCCCTCGGGTTACACCTCGGACTTTGCCGGCGAGTCGCGCCAATTTATGCAGGAGTCTGGTGGGTTCTTTGGTTTGCTGATGTTCTCGATTCTGATCGTCTACCTCGCCCTGGCCTTCCAGTTTGAGAGCTTTCGCGACCCGGTGGTGATCCTGTTCTCGGTGCCGCCTGCACTGTTTGGCGCACTGGCCTTCATCACCATGGGCTACGCGTCGATCAACGTGTACACCCAAGTGGGCCTGGTGACGCTGCTGGGGTTGATCACCAAGCACGGGATCCTGATCGTGCAGTTCGCCAACGAACTGCAGCGCGCAGGTCACAGCAAGCGCGAAGCCATAGAAGAGGCCGCCGGCGTGCGTCTGCGCCCGATCCTGATGACCACGGCCGCGATGGTGCTGGGCGTGGTGCCGTTGGTGTGGGCCTCCGGCGCCGGTGCTGCGGGGCGGCACGACATGGGGCTGGTGATCTTCGCCGGGTTGTCGATTGGTACGCTGCTGACGTTGTTCATGGTGCCGGCGATGTATATGTTTATTGGGGAAACGCACCATCAGCAAACACCGCAGACACTCCCAGGCTCAGACTTGAGGACAACATAAACCCAAGCCCGGCAGGTCACACTTGGATTATTTCACCGCGCTGACCGCCTTCGTCGAAGCCGCCGAAGGCAACAACTTCTCGCGCGCCGCCGAGCGGCTCGGTATCAAGGCGTCAACCGTTTCTCGCTACGTGAAGGACCTTGAACAGGACCTGGGCATCGCCCTGTTCAACCGCTCGACGCGCACGCTGCACCTGACCGAGGGCGGCCAGACGTTTCTGCTGCATGCGCGCAGAGTGCTGGATGAGCTTGAACAGGCCAAGGCGGCGACGTCGGCGCTGAACCAGGAGCCTCGTGGGCTGCTCAAGCTCAACTTGCCGCCAGCGTTTGCCCGTCACCATATCCTGCCGCTGTTGAATACATTTGTGGCTCGCTACCCGCAGATCAAGCTGGAACTGGTATTGGATAACGCCCAAGTCAACCTGATTCATACCGGCGTCGACCTGGCGATTCGCATTGGCGCGCTGGCTGATTCCACGCTCAAGGCGCGCAAGATCTGCGCGGGCAACTACCTGCTGGTGGCCAGCCCGGGCTTTTGCGCTGCGCACCCTGCCCCTTCCACGCCGGCAGAGCTGGCCCGCCTGCCGGCGGTACTGAGTCAGCATGATTTTGCGTTTGCATCCGCTGATGAAGTCGTGCCGCTGGTCCCTCACGACTGTGTCCGTATCAACGACCTCGATGCGCAGCTGATCGCGGTGCGCCAGGGGCTGGGGTTTGCCCTGTTACCCGACTGGTTGGTGGCGACCAGTATCGAAGCGGGCGCGTTACAGGTGTGGCTGCCAGAATGGAACATCCTCGGTGCCGAGCAGGCATTTTCTGTGTGGTTCGTCTATCCACCCAAGAAGATCGTGTCGTCGAAGGTCAGGTGCTTTATCGACTTCATCGTTGAGCAGTTGGGCGACACACCTGATTGGAAGCGCCAGAGCTGTCCGTGCCCAGCCGACCTAAAGGATGGCTGTTAAACTCGGTCAAATTGTGGGAGCGGGCTTGCTCGCGAAGGCGGTCGTTCAGTTAAAAATGAGCTTGCTGACACAGCGCATTCGCGAGCAAGCCCGCTCCCACATTAGGGTCTCATCACATCAGCTAAAGCGAATATCCAGCGCGCGCAAGTACGTTTGCAACCCGGCGTCCTGGATAGGGATCAGGAATGCCTCCTGGTCGGACTCATTGAAGTGCGCGTGCCAGTACCCCGGCGGGGTCACGAACGCCAAACCCGGCGACCAGTCGACGCGTACCGGGTTGCGAATCTGCCCGTCGGCGTCCAGTTCGGTGCCTACCAGCGAGTAGCAGCCCGTGGGGCAGTCGATGATGAAGTCCAGTGCAATCGACTGGTGCCGGTGCGGCTTCTGGATCGAGCCGGGCGGCAGGATGCCGTACATGGCCCACAGCACATGCGTGACGGTTCGGGTCTGTGGAAAGTTGCGGTTACCCAGCAGAATGCTGATACGGCTGCGGTCCTGGGCACGTGGATCATCGGCGGCTTCACGCAACTTCAGGTTGGCCAGTGCGGCCGGATACAGCGTCGGCGCGAAACGGTCGGTGCTGCGCGTAACCCCCAGGTAGCGCAACAGCGGCTCATCGTGCACGTAGTACAGGCGCGCATCCTGCGAGGCGCGGAACCGGGCTGGCAGCAAGCCTGGCAGCGCGATAAAACAACCGGCCGACCATTCGATCTGGTGTTCGCCCTGAACGACGCTGCCCTCTCCGGTGATCACATAAAACACTTGAGAGGTGGCATTGGGGTGCAGCTCCAAGGTGTCGTCGGCGTTCAGGCGGATGAAGTTGGCACACAGCCCAGGCCCGGTTGCCGGGCCCTCACAGCCCAGCGCAGCGCTGAGGTCCAGCGCGACCACCCGCGACGGGCCACTGGCATACAGCGAGGCCGGGAAGCTGTGGTAAGGAATTCGGGTAATCAGATTGGCGCTGATCGGGTTGGCTGCCTTGCTGTATTCAAAATACTCGGCATCCACTTGTTCGCGTGGGGCATCAACGCTCAGGTCGGGCTTGAATTCGCTGTTCATGGTTCACCTCAGTCTTGGGCTGGTTTGAAACAACTATAGGCATTGCGCCCACCGCGATTAAGCACTCGGTTGGCACAGCAGTTGTGCAAGATGGGGCGGCTACGCTCCTGGATGGTGCGAAAGGCCTGTCCATCGCCAAAGCGTGAACCGATGATCCATGTGTCAGGCATCTGTCTCATGCTCAAACGTCATAATCCCCCGTTCGTCTGCGTGGTAATCTGGCGCCACCATGAATAGACATTGATCGTCACTTGACGATGACCAGAGCCAGGAAAGAACATGCCAAAGATTTCTCACTCAACACTGCGCCGCAACTTCCGTGAACTGCTTGCCAAACAAATCTGCGTTGAAACCGCCTCCGTCTTTGACCCCATGTCTGCGCGCATCGCCGCCGACCTGGGTTTCGAAGTCGGTATCCTCGGCGGTTCGGTCGCATCGTTGCAGGTCCTCGCGGCACCCGATTTTGCGTTGATCACACTGAGTGAGTTCGTCGAACAGGCCACCCGCATTGGCCGTGTGGCCCAACTGCCGTTCATCGCCGACGCCGACCACGGTTACGGCAATGCCCTGAACGTGATGCGCACCGTCGAAGAGCTCGAGCGCGCCGGGGTTGCGGCACTTACGATTGAGGACACGCTGTTGCCCGCGCAGTTCGGGCGCAAATCCACCGACCTGATTTCGGTTGAGGAAGGCATCGGCAAGGTCAAGGCCGCCCTTGAAGCGCGGGTCGATCCAGAGCTGTCGATCGTCGCCCGCACCAACGCTGGCGTGTTGCCGACCGAAGACGTCATCGCCCGCACCAAAGCTTATGAAAAAGCCGGCGCCGACGGCATCTGCATGGTGGGCGTCAAAGACTTCGACCACCTTGAGAAGATCGCAGAAAACCTCAGCGTGCCGTTGATGCTGGTGACTTACGGCAACCCGCAGCTCAATGACAGCGAACGCCTGGCCGCGCTGGGTGTGCGCATTGTGGTGGCCGGCCACGGCGCCTACTTTGCGTCGATCAAGGCGACTTACGACAGCCTGCGTGCGCAACGCAAGTTGACCAGCAGCACCTCGAACCTCAGCGCGACTGAACTGACGCATACCTACACGCTGCCGGAAAGCTACGTGGCGTGGGCGGAAGAATTCATGGACGTGAAAGAGTAAGCCTCAGTCAATCGGCGGCCAGTTCCGACTGGCCGCCGACTTCGGTCAGTAATTGGCGTTGGGATTACCCACGTCCACGTAGCCATTTTTGGGCGCAATGATCACATTCAATGGCGGCGGCGTAACGCCGAAGTCATCGAGCTGATCCTTGAGCCCGGTGTACCACTCTTCCTGCTGTTTCTTGCGCGCATTGTCGGCCTTGATGTCGGCAATGATCGCGTAGATCAAGCCACCGACCGCCGCGATGCCGCCCACGGCACCCGCCAGGGCGCCAGCCGCGCCGCCAATCACGCCGGCCGCTTCTGCAACGCCGGCTGCCACCGTGGTTATGCGCGGCACCACATAGGTGGCGACCTCCACCATGCCGGCCACGGCCGACAGGCCATTAAGCCCCGCGAAGGTGCCCTGGAAGCCGGCGCTGACCTTGTCGCCGCTCTGGGCCGAGTTCTTCGCGGAAATGGCCCCGGTGACCAAGCCCAGTACGTTACCCGCCACGCCGCCCAGGCTCTTGCCGACGTTTTCCACGTCTTTCACGTACTTGGCCGCGTCGAACTTGTACGTGCCCTGCTGGGTGCGATCGAACTGGTCCTGGACAAACTTGGCGCCACCTTCCAGGAACAGTCCGGCCGCCTGAAACGACTGCCCCACTGTCTGCGCGGTGCTGCCGCCCTTGCCGCTGGCGATGCGCGTACCGATGGCGCCCGCCAACAACACGCCGGACACGCCGTGCATCACCCCGGCCTTGTAAGCCGCGCTGACCCCGGCCGGCAGCTTGCCGCCCCAGGTGCTTTGGACTTTTTTGATCGCATCGTCGAACTTGGCGCCGCCGCGCATGGCGTCGTCCACCGCCCGAATGCCACTGATGATATCGGCGGTTTTCGGTGGGGCCTCGCCCGGTGGCGTGAATGCAGCGATGTTGTCGTTGATCACTTGCTCAAGGCGCGGGTCATTGGCGCCGGTAACGCCCAGGCCGCGGTAGAAGTCGTCAATCGACTGGCCTTTAAGCAGGTCTTCGCGCCCCAGCTTGGCGGCGACGTCGTTGAAGCTCGAACTGCCCGCCTGCACGGTCTTGTCGTCAAGTACCGCGTCAAAGATTGCCTTGTTCACACCGGACTGAATCACCGCCTTGTCTGCCGGCACACCACTGGCGATCAGGTCGTTGATCTGCTTGCCGGAGGTGATGTCTGCGTACTCGGCGTTGACCTTGTCCTTGATGGCTTGCGGGGCGTTTTCCAGGGCTTTCTTGTAGTCAGGCTGTTTGCCCAGGGCCTGGGCGTAGAAGTCCGGGTACTTGATAAAACTCGACAGCGCATCGGTGGTGCTGGCGCCCTTGGCGGCAAACGCGCTCTGCAGCGCGTCGCAACTGGATGAAGCGTCCAGGCGCCGCTCCATCTCGGCTTTCAAGGCTGGGTCGGCGGCGACCATTTTCTGCAACTGTTCGGTGCCCTGGGTGTTGAGGAACTGCTGCACGTCCGGGTCTTTGCTGAGCGTGTCGATGCGCCCTTGCACATCCTTGATAAAGTCTTCGCGTTGCTGGCCCGGTGACGGGCCGTCGCCTGACCACTCATTGGCCGCATCCGGCCCCTGGTGCGCAAACGCATCGGCACCCGCCTTGTAGTTGGCCAGGCCCGTGGACAGCTGGATGATCGCTGCAGTCTTGTCCGCACCGCTGGCGCTGGTGTTGCCCGTGGCGAAATAGTCAGCGCCCACCTTGGAGGCGTCACCACCGGCCGCCTTCACGGCGTCTTCGGTGGCCTTGGCATTCAAGTCCTTGATCTGGTCATCCGCGCTGTTGCCGTCCAGGCCCTTGAGGTTGTCGTAGCCGTATTTGCCGAAGTCCTGCAGGCGCCCCGCTTCCGTGCCGTGGCGCGCTTCGTCATCCTTGGTGAAGCCGTCGATGCGGCCATTGCCCAGGTTGCCGCCTGCGATGTGCTTGCCGGTCTCGTCGTAGTTCTCGACATAGTTGAGCACCTGCGCGGCACGCCAGGCCGCATCGGCGTCGTGTTCAAAGTCGCCGACACGCTCGCGCAGAGCGTCCTTGACCCCGCTCTGGTTGCCGAGGTTTTTCAGCAACGGGTTGTCTTCAATGATTTGCTCGGCACTGCGGTTGTCGCCCATCGGCCGGCCTTCACCCGGCAACGGCAGATGGTTGGACGGCGCATCGCCCTTGGGCGGCGTGCTGGGTGGGCTCTGCGGTAGCTCGCCTTTAAGGGTGTCCCAGCCGTACTTGCCGAAATCCTGCAGGCGCCCGGCTTCGGTGCCGTGCCGAGCGTCACCGCCTTTGGTAAAGCCGTCGACCTTGCCGTTGCCGGCTTCATTGAGTTCTGGCCGCTTGACGGTGGGCTTGCCGTTCTCGTCGAGTTTTTCGATGTGCTCCAGCACCCGGCTCGCGCGGTAAGCGGCGTCCGGATCGTGCTCAAAGTCGCCAACGCGTTCACGTAATTTGTCTTTCACGCCACTCTGGTTGCCGAGATTCTTGAGCAGCGGGTTGTCGTCGATGATCTGCTGCGCAGTGCGAAAGTCACCTTGGGGCCGCTTTGTATCGGGGCCGAGGCGGTTGTCGTCGGGCTGATTGCCTAGCGCTTTCGACACCGCTTTATTCCAGTTGGGGTTGTCGCCCGCGTTGGGGGTGCTATCAACCTGACGAAGCTGATTGACTTGCATGGCCTGTCTCCTGATCTGGCGTGGGAGAAAGGATTATTAAAGGGCAAGTGCAACAGTCTTGTTACATGGGCGAAATTGAATCAAGCGCAATCATATAGCCACCACTGAACGACGGCGGCGTACATGAACTTTTATATAACTAAGCATTAAAAAATCCGCCGCAGAGCCTGCGGCGGCAAACCAAAGGTTTTTGTCGAAGCAGAGCGGCTAAGACCCTATCAACGCTACACCCGCTCGTGATTAAAAGACGTGAAGTTTAATTAATCGAGTTTAATCCGCCACACCGCTGCAAGCCGCGAAAAATATGATAAAAATCGGCTTCGGCAACCCTGTCGAACACAATAAAAACCGTCACTACGCTCACCTGAAAACATCTGCCCACAACACTGTATGCGCCATAACAATTGCGATGTTTCTGCGCGCGCGTTACTTATTCCGGGGAAGTAAACACCATGATCAAACCCATGATTAGACAGTGCAGCCTGCTCACACTGGCAGTGTGCGCGAGTGTCAGCCAAGTGGCCTTTGCCGAGTCTGTCAGCGACCAGGCCGATTCCAAGGGTTTTATTGACGGCAGCAGCATCACGGGCCTGTTGCGCAACTATTATTTCGACCGCGATCGCCAAAGTGGCAAGGCAGACAACCGCGACTGGACCCAAGGCGCAATGCTCAACTACGCCTCGGGCTTTACCCAAGGCACCATTGGTTTTGGCGTAGACGCCTACGCCTATGGCGCGATGAAGCTCGACGCCACCCACGCGGATGCCGGCACCGGTGACCTGCCGACCGACCGCCATGGCGACCCGGAAAACGGCTATGGCTCCGTCGGCGCCGCGGTGAAAATCAAGGTGTCCAAGACCCAACTGAAGTTCGGTGACATGCAACCCACGGCGCCGGTCTTTGCCACCGGCGGCACGCGGATTCTGCCGCAGACCGCCACCGGGTTTGACCTGACCAGCAGCGAAATCGCCGGGCTGGACCTGGAAGCCGGGCATTTCACCAGCACCAACAGCGGCATGACCAGCAACCATGACCACGATATCTATGCCACCTACGCCAACGTCGCGGCCAACAGTGCGAGTTTCGTCGGCGGCAAATACACCTTCACGCCCTCGCTGAGTGCAACCGTGTACGCCGGTGAACTGGAAGATATCTGGCGCCAGTACTACACCAACCTCAACTACGTGTTGCCGTTGGGCCATGACCAGTCGCTGGCGCTGGACGGCAACCTGTACCGCACCCTCGACACCGGCAGCGCCAAGGCCGGGGCCATCAACAACACCACGTATTCGGTGGCGGCGGCCTACTCGTTCCTGGCGGCCCACACGCTGACGCTGTCGTTCCAGAAGGTGCACGGCGACACGCCGTTCGACTACATCGGCACCGGCAACAACGGCGCGGGTGAAGGCGGCGATTCAGTGTTCCTGGCCAACTCGATTCAGTGGGGCGACTTCAACGGCCCGGGCGAGCAGTCCTGGGGCGTGCGTTATGACCTGAACATGGCCAGCTACGGCGTGCCAGGCTTGAGCTTCATGACCCGCTACGTCAACGGCTCCGACATCAACGGCACGCACACGCCGGCCAACAGCGCCTACGTCGGCGACTACGGTGCCGACGGCGACCATCACGAGACGGATGTGGAGGCCAAATACGTGCTGCAAAGCGGCCCGGCGAAAAACCTGTCGCTGCGCGTGCGCGATGCGATGGTTTCGTCAAACGCGGATCAGCGCGACGGCAAATTGAACGAGCTGCGGGTGATCGTCGACTACCCGTTCACTCTGCTGTAACCACCCCAGGCTCCAGCCGTTGGCGCATGCCTGCGCTGGCGGCTGGACCGGCCTGCACCACGCAAGCATCCAACGGCACGAGTGTGCCTTCGGCCGTTGCCATCATCGGTTGCACCGGCTTGCCCGTCTCGCGCTCCACCACCTCGACACTGGTACCCTCTTCGGCATAGTGCCGATTGCCCCACGCCACCAGTGCCATCAGCACCATGCGCAAATCCTCGCCCTTGGCCGTCGGCACGTATTCATACCGTGGCGGCCGCTCACTGTAGGCGCGGCGCTCAAGCATCCCGGCGTCCACCAGGCCATTCAAGCGGCGCGTCAACATGTTCGGCGCGATGCCCAGGCTGCGTGAAAACTCATCGAAGCGACGCAAGCCATGCAATGCATCGCGCATGATCAACATGCTCCACCACTCCCCTATCCGTTCAAGGCTGCGGGCGATCGGGCATTCGTCGCTGACGAGAGACTTGCGTTGCATAAGGGTTCCCAGGTGCCGGTACAAAGTTGTGTGACGCCATGTTACTTTCATCATGATAGTGACGTCCATAGGGTCTGTACCCTCAACGCAACCGGAGTCGATTGATCATGAGTAAACGTATCGTCGTGACAGGCATGGGCGCACTGACGCCGCTGGGCGCCAGCGTGGAATCCACCTGGCAACGCCTGTTGAATGGGCAGTCGGGCATACGCCGTCTGCCTGAAGCATTGATCGGTGACCTCGCCATCAGCATCGGTGGCCAAGTGCAAAGCGTGTTGCAAGACCCTGAGGCCGGGTTTGACCCTGATCGACTGCTGGCCGCCAAGGAACAGCGCAAGATGGACCGCTTTATCCTCTTCGCCCTTGCGGCGGCCGATGAAGCCTTGAAGCAAGCCGGCTGGGCGCCTCAAACGCCGCAGGCACAGGAACGCACGGCGACCATCATTGCCTCTGGCGTGGGTGGCTTTCCGGCGATTGCCGATGCCGTGCGCACCACAGACAGCAAAGGCCCGCGACGTTTGTCGCCCTTCACCATTCCCTCGTTCCTGAGCAACATGGCGGCCGGGCATGTGTCGATCAACTACGGCTTGAAAGGCCCGCTGGGCGCGCCGGTAACCGCCTGCGCAGCCGGTGTGCAAGCGATTGGGGACGCAGCACGGATGATTCGTGCCGGGGAAATCGATGTGGCGGTGTGTGGCGGTGCGGAAGCGGCGATTCACCGGGTCAGCCTGGCCGGTTTTGCGGCGGCGCGGGCGTTATCCAGCGACTTCAATGACACGCCAGAACGGGCTTCGCGGCCCTTCGATCAGGCACGTGACGGCTTCGTGATGGGCGAAGGGGCCGGCATCCTGGTCATCGAAGAACTGGAGCATGCCCTGGCACGCGGCGCGCAGCCCATCGCCGAACTGGTGGGTTATGGCACCAGTGCCGATGCCTACCACATGACGGCCGGGCCGGAAGACGGTGATGGCGCGCGGCGGGCCATGACCCAGGCACTGCGTCAGGCAGGCATCGAGGCGGCCCAGGTCCAGTACTTGAACGCCCATGCAACCTCGACGCCGGTGGGTGACAAAGGCGAACTGGCCGCCATCAAGACCGTGTTCGGCGCCCATGGCGGCCCGGCCATCAGCTCAACCAAGTCTGCCACCGGCCACTTATTGGGCGCCGCAGGCGGCATCGAAGCGATCTTCAGCGTGCTTGCCCTGCGCGACCAGGTCGCCCCGGTGACGCTGAACCTGGACAACCCGGACGCGCTGGCCGACGGCCTGGACATGGTGCGCGGCGAAGCACGGCGCATGCCGATTGAATATGCGCTGTCCAACGGCTTCGGCTTTGGTGGCGTGAATGCCAGCGTGCTGTTCCGCCGCTGGGCATAACCCTCGGTTTGCCCCTGCTGTGATTTTCGGGGACCATGTGCGCCTTCTGCTACAGCCAACCAGAGGCGCCCATGGCCAACCACGACCTGAGCTACACCCCCGATCCGGATGCCGACTCGATTTCCTCCGACGTCGTCGGCTTCAACGGCATCCTGGTCTCTACCCAGATCCCGACCCGCGCCGATGGCAGCCTCGAACTCGGCGACATCACCCTGCAAAGCGAGTGCACCCTGCAAGCGCTGAAAGTCGCGCTGGAAAAAGCCGGCAGTTCCATGGACCGGGTGATGCACCTGACCATCTACCTCACCGACATGGCTGATCGCGCCGCGTTCAATGAAGTCTACAAACGCTTTTTCGCCAAACCGTGGCCGGTTCGCGCTGCAGTAGGCGTGGCCGCATTGGCCGTTAAAGGCATGCGCGTGGAAGTCACCGCGATGGCAGCCAAGGCCTGAGTTATCGCTGGCAATACACATCAAGGGTTGCCGCGATAGCGTCAGATAGACCGAGGTGCCTGCATCGCAGGCAAGCCAGCTCCCACAGAAAAGCAAAGCAGTGCGGTGCTGGAGGCTGAACGCGGTCAACTTGTGGGAGCGGGCTTGCTCGCGAAGGCGGTGGGTCAGTCAACTCATGTTTAGCTGAACCACCGCATTCGCGGGCAAGCCCGCTCCCACATTTGGATCTCTGTGCATCAGATAGAAATGTGTTGCTGTGCTTTTGCTTCTACCACTCAGGTCGGCTGTCAGGCCGCCATGCTTTGCTTTTGATTTTGATTTTGATCTGACAGGCCCCGTCAACCACGCTGGCCGAACCTAGGCGAGGCACCGAGTGGTGGGGCAAAGACCTTTTGGTTACTTTTGGCTGGGCCGGCATTCCGGGCGTTTGCCAAAAGTGACCCGCTGTAAGAGCGGAACCGCCAGCCGCCGTTACCGCAGCAACGGATATGCTCCCAATCTACCTACCCCATTCGCCCAGCCAGCCCTGCGGTAGGTGCCCACCCAGCATTTCACAGCTACAATGCCCGCCTCAACCGTGACAAGCCTGACTAAAAAAACTATGTCCTTGCCCAAGCATCACCTGGAATTGCTCAGCCCGGCCCGCGATGTCGCCATCGCGCGCGAGGCTATCTTGCATGGCGCCGACGCCATCTACATTGGTGGACCAAGCTTCGGCGCACGCCACAACGCGTGTAACGAGGTGAGCGACATCGCTCAACTGGTCGAATTCGCCCGCCGTTACCACGCCCGCGTGTTCACCACCATCAACACCATCCTGCACGACAACGAACTGGAACCCGCGCGCAAGCTGATCCATCAGCTGTACGACGCCGGTGTCGATGCGTTGATCGTGCAAGACCTGGGCGTGATGGAGCTGGATATTCCGCCCATCGAGCTGCACGCCAGCACCCAGACCGACATCCGCACCCTGGGCCGCGCCAAGTTTCTAGACCAGGCCGGTTTCTCGCAGCTGGTGTTGGCCCGCGAGCTGAACCTGCAGGAAATCCGCGCGATCGCCGATGAAACCGATGCCGCCATCGAGTTCTTTATCCACGGCGCCCTGTGCGTGGCGTTCTCCGGGCAATGCAATATCTCCCACGCGCAGAATGGCCGCAGCGCCAACCGTGGCGATTGCTCCCAGGCCTGCCGCCTGCCGTACACCTTGAAAGATGACCAGGGCCGCGTGGTGGCCTTTGAAAAACACCTGCTGTCGATGAAAGACAACAACCAGAGCGCCAACATCCGCGCGCTGGTCGAAGCCGGTGTGCGTTCGTTCAAGATCGAAGGCCGCTATAAGGACATGGGTTATGTGAAGAACATCACCGCCTATTACCGCCAACGCCTCGACGACGTCCTCGAAGACCGCCCTGACCTGGCGCGCGCTTCCAGCGGCCGTACTGCGCATTTCTTCCTGCCCGACCCGGAAAAAACCTTCCACCGGGGCAGCACCGACTACTTCGTCACCGACCGCAAGATCGACATCGGCGCCTTCGACACGCCCACCTTCACCGGCCTGCCGGTGGGTGTGGTGGAAAAAGCCGGCAAGCGCGACTTGCAGGTAGTCACCCATGAGCCGTTGTCCAACGGCGACGGCCTCAATGTGCTGATCAAGCGCGAAGTCGTGGGTTTTCGCGCCAACATCGCCGAACCCAAAGGCGAGTTCGAAGAAGACGGCGAGAAACGCTACCGCTACCGCGTCGAGCCCAATGAAATGCCGGCCGGCCTGCACCAGTTGCGGCCCAACCATCCGCTGAACCGCAACCTCGACCACAACTGGCAACAAGCCCTGCTCAAGACCTCGGCCGAGCGCCGTATTGGCCTGCAGTGGGTCGCGCGCCTGCGTGAAGACCAGTTAGACGTGACCGCGACCAGCGAAGAAGGCATCAGCGCCAGCGTCACCCTGCCCGGCCCGTTCGGCGTGGCCAATAAGCCGGAACAGGCGCTCGACACCCTGCGCGACCTGCTTGGCCAACTCGGCACCACCGAGTACCACGCCACGCACATCGAGCTGGATGCGCCGCAGGCATTCTTCATCCCCAACTCGCAGCTTAAAGCCTTGCGCCGTGAAGTGATCGAGGCGCTGACCGCCGCCCGCGTTGCCGCTCACCCACGGGGTGGACGCAAGGCTGAGACGTCGCCGCCGCCGGTGTACCCGGAAGCGCATTTGTCGTTCCTGGCCAACGTCTACAACCAGAAAGCCCGGGACTTCTACCACCGTCACGGCGTGAAGCTGATCGACGCCGCCTTCGAAGCCCACGAAGAAACTGGCGAAGTGCCGGTGATGATCACCAAGCACTGCCTGCGGTTCTCGTTCAACCTGTGCCCTAAACAGGCCAAGGGCGTGACGGGTGTGAAGACCAAAGTGGCGCCGATGCAGCTGATCCACGGTGATGAAGTACTGACCCTGAAGTTCGACTGCAAGCCGTGCGAGATGCACGTGGTGGGCAAGATCAAGGGCCACATCCTTGGCTTGCCACAGCCGGGCAGCGGCGTGGGCCATTTCAACCCGGAAAACATCATCTTTCAGGGCACGCACTGACCCTTGGGGAGCGGGGCCACCACCAGCCCCGCTGCAACCCCGCTGCCGCCAGCAGAATCGCAACAACCCCCAGCCATTGCAGCCAACCCAGGCGATGCCCAAAGGCGATCCAATCGACAAAGATCGCCGCAATCGGGTAGATGAACGACAGCGCCCCGGTAATCGCGGTCGGCAGTTTCTGGATCGCCCCGTACAGCAACACATACATCAAACCGGTGTGCACCATGCCCAGCGTGATCAGCGCAGCCCAGGCCTGGGTCGCGGCAGGCAAGCTGTGCCAAGGCACTAACGGCGCCAGCAACAGTGCGCCGGTAATCACCTGGATCAACGCCATCAAGTGGGGTGGAACGTCCTTCAAGCGCTTGATGATCAAGGCGGCAATCGCATACAAAAACGCTGCGCCCAACGCCAGGGCAATACCGGTCAGATAATCCCCGCCAGCGCTTTGCTGTTCGCCATGGGCGGTGACAATCGCCAGCATGCCGAGGAACGCCACGCTCAACCACGCGAGCTTCTGCACGGTGATCTTCTCACCCAGAAACAGCGCCGCCAGCATCACCAACATGAACGGCTGCACGTTGTACACCGCGGTGCTGATGGCAATCGACGCACGTGAATAGGATTCGAACAACAGCAACCAGTTGCCGACGATGGCCACACCGCTGAGCATCGCCAGGCCGAGCTTGGCCCAGGTCAGCAGGTCTCGGCGCAAATAGCCCAACCAGGCACACACCAGCAACAGCGTCAGCGCGCCAATCACGCAGCGCCAGAACACCACTTCGATCACCGACACGCCAGACACCAGCACAAACCAGCCGATGGTGCCCGAAATCAGCATGGCGGCGACCATTTCCCACGACCCGCGACGAATAGATGTGTCCACGATGGAGCTCCTCAAGTGAGGCTCAATTATGGCAATCTGCTGATCGGCGCCTCCAGCGACTAAAGTAGGCAAAACCCCTCAATTACCTTTTTAAATTAGGCAGGCAGCATGATTGACTCTATCGACCAGCAACTGATCGCCGCCTTGATGGACGACTCGCGCCTGTCGCTCAAGGCGTTGGCAGGTATTACCGGGCTGTCTTCGCCCAGCGTGGGCGAACGTCTGCGCCGTTTGGAGGAGCGCGGCGTGCTGACCCACTACACCGTCGACATCGACCCCAAGCACTTCGGCTATTTGCTGCAAGCCATCGTGCGTATCCGCCCGTTGCCCGGCAAATTGCAGGAGGTGGAGCGCCAGATCCAGGCGATTCCCGAGTTCACCGAGTGCGACAAAGTCACCGGTGAGGACTGCTTTATCGCGCGCCTGCACGTGCGCACCATGGACCAGCTCGACACCCTGCTCGACCGGCTAAACGCCTATGCCGAAACCAACACCGCCATCGTCAAGAAAACCCCAGTCAAACGGCGTTTGCCGCCACTGGCCGATTCGTGATTTTGCGTCACTAACGCAGTGACGTAATCGCTATTCTGTCATCGCAGGCCGAACTTTATGCTGGGCTCCACACATTGGAACCCACAGGAGTAAAGCGCATGTACGTAATCACTGGCATCACAGGCAAAGTCGGCGGCGCCCTGGCGCATAACCTCCTCAAGGCAGGCCTGCCGGTTCGCGCCGTCATTCGCGACGCCGGCAAAGCGGCCTATTGGGCCGACCAGGGCTGCGAAATCGCGTTTGCCGCGATGGAAGATGCACAGGCGCTGACCGAAGCGTTCAAGGGCGCGACCGCTGTGTTCATCCTGCCGCCACCGGGCTTCGATCCGCTGCCTGGGTTTCCTGAAGCGCGTGCCGTGATAGCGGCTGTCAGCCAGGCCCTCAAGGCCGCCGCGCCACAAAAAATCTTGTGCCTGTCGACCATCGGCGCGCAAGCCAAGGAGCTCAACCTGCTGACCCAGCGCACGCTGATGGAGCAGGCGTTGAGCGCCCTGGACATCCCTGTAACCTTCCTGCGCCCAGGCTGGTTCATGGAAAACGCCGCCTACGACGTCAGCAGTGCGCGTGACACCGGCGTGATCCACAGCTTCCTGCAACCGCTCGACAAACGCGTACCAATGGTTGCCACGGCCGACATCGGCACACTTGCCGCGCAACTGTTGCAGCAAGACTGGGCCGGCCACCGAGTAGTTGAACTGGAAAGCCAGTGGGTCAGCCCGAACGACATCGCCCAGACCCTGGCGCAAGTGCTCGGCCGTGACGTGCGCGCCGAGGTGGTTGAGCGCGATACCTGGGAACCGTTGCTGCGCGCCCAAGGCGCACACAACCCACTGCCGCGCATGCGCATGGTCGATGGCTTCAACGAAGGCTGGATCTGTTTCGAGCACGATCAGGTGCTCAAGGGCACAACTTCCCTGCTCACGGTGTTGCGCGAGCTGGCAGATAAAACCGCGGAGGCGAATGCCTGATGAACCTGCCTGAATTGGGTTTCGGTACCTTCCGTATGCCCGGCGATGACTGCCGGGCAGTGGTCGAAAGTGCCCTGGCGCTGGGTTACCGGCATATCGACACCGCCGCCCTGTACGACAACGAAGCCGCCGTTGGCCAGGCGATCAAACACTCGGGCATCCCCCGCGACGAGGTGTTCCTGACCACCAAGGTCTGGCATGACCAGTTGGCGCCGGCCGCGCTGCAAAAAGCCTTTGAGCTGAGCCTCGGTAAGCTGGCGGTGGACTACGTCGATCTGTTCATGGTGCATTGGCCGGCTGCCAACATGGACCTGCCCGGCGTGATGAACGCTTTGTTGGCCCTGCGCGACAGTGGCCGCGTGAAGCACATCGGTGTGTGCAACTTCAACATGCCGATGCTGCGCAAGGCGATCGATGTGCTGGGCACGCCGATTGCCGCGGTACAGGTGGAATACCACCCGTTCCTCGACCAGAGCCGCCTGCTCAACTACCTGCGCGGCAAACGCATCCCGATGGTTGCGTATGCACCGTTGGCACAGGGTCGCGCGGCCACTGACCCGGTATTGACACAAATCGGCGCCAAGCACGGCGCCAGCGCAGCACAAGTCGCCCTGGCCTGGTTACGCCAACAAGGCGTGGCGGCGATTCCCAAAGCCCAGCGTCCGCAAAGCCAGCAAGCCAACCTCGATTCGCTGCACGTCACACTCGATGAGCAGGATATGCAAGCCATCGCGCGCCTGCCCAAAGACCAACGCTTTGTGCAGCCCCCGTTTGCACCGCAATGGGATGCGCTGTAAGCCGATGGACTGTTGTCGTCAGTGGGCTTTCTGTGGCGAGCGGTCTGGTTGTGGCGAGCGGGCTTGCCCCGCGTTGGGGCGCGAAGCGGCCCTGAAACCTGCCGACTCAATTAATCTGGAAAAACGCGGTGACGGGTTTGGGGCTGCTGCGCAGCCCAACGCGGGGCAAGCCCGCTCGCCACAGTAAGCCCGCTCGCCACAACAGCCCCGCTGTCCACAACAAGCCCGTGCCCACTGGAAATATAGGGACACCGAACTCAACACGGTCAATCCACTGGCACTGCTAGCGTCACAGCTTCTTATCCATGCAAGGAGCAACGGATTGTCTCGTCAGCCCAACTCTCACCGGTTACGCCGCGGTCGCTACTCAGAATCAGGGCGTGCTTATTTGGTTACCGTCGTGGTGCATCAGCGCCAACCCTTGTTCAACAGTTTTGAGCTGGGACGATTATTGGTAGCAGAATTCAAACGAACCCACGACGCGGGCCAGGTCAACTCACTGGCGTGGGTGATCATGCCGGATCACTTTCATTGGTTGTTCGACCTGCATAACTCGACCCTGCCCGATGTGATGCGCCAGACCAAATCGCGCAGTACGCTGAGTATCAATCGAGCCCGAGGCAGCCGGGAAAGATTCTGGCAGCGCGGCTATCACGACCATGCTATTCGGGCCGAGGAAGACGTAAGGAAAATAGCCCGCTACGTGATCGCCAACCCTCTACGAGCCGGGCTGGTCGAGCATATTGGCGATTATCCGTTGTGGGACGCGGCGTGGTTGTGACGCTGCAGATTCGCTTGGCAAGCGGGCTTTCTGTGGTGGACGGGATTCCTGTGGCGAGCGGGCTTGCCCCGCGTTGGGGCGCGAAGCGGCCCCGAAACCTGCCGACTCAATTCACCTGGAAAAGCGCGGTGACGGGTTTGGGGCTGCTGCGCAGCCCAACGCGGGGCAAGCCCGCTCGCCACAACAAGCCCGTTTGCCACAACAGCCCCGCTATCCACAACAAGCCTGATCAGTCGTGCAGCGCCTTCGCCGCCACCAGCAACCCTTGGAACTTGCGATAACGCGCTTCCAACACCGGCTGTTGCGTCGCATCAGGCCAATACCGCGCCTTGACCGGCAGGCCCGCTTGCAACAACGACGCGCCCTGCCCGATCGCCACAAACCCCAGCTTCGCCGCCCCAATACACGCGCTCAATTCGCTGCCCTGCAAGGTAAAGATCTCGCGCTGCAGGATGTTCGCCAACAACTGCGCCCAGTACTCGCTGCGCGCGCCGCCGCCCACCAGAGCGCAGGCGCCGACGCTGGCGCCGGCCGATTGCACGGCGCGCAAGGCGTCGAGCAAGCCAAACCCCACGCCTTCCATCACGGCGTAACCGAGCATCGCCGGGGTGCAATCGTGGCCCAGGTTCATGAAGCCGCCGCGCAGCAACGGGTCGTTATGCGGCGTGCGTTCACCGGCCAGATAGGGCAAAAACAGGGGTGTGTCCAATGGTACCGGCTGGCCCATCGGCAACTGCGCCTGCACCTGGTCCAGCAGCGTTTGTTCGTCCGGCATACCGGTCAGGCGCGTCACCCAGCGCAAGCAACTGGCACCGGCCAGCATGGCGCCCATCGTGTACCAGCGATCAGGCAGCGCGTGGCAGAAGCTGTGCACGGCGCTGGCCGGGTTGCCGGCGGCGTGATCGGTGATAGCGACGATGGCCGCGCTGGTGCCCAGGGTGATGAAACCGTCGCCGGCATTGATTGCGCCGATGCCGACGGCCGCCACCGGGTTATCGCCGCCGCCACCGGCAATCACCACGCCGGGCGACAAACCCAGCCCGCTTGCCGTCACGTAACCCGCCGGCGCACCGCCTTCCACCAAGCTGGGCATCTGCGCAGGCGCAAGCCCCGTGGCACCCAGCATCGGCGCGAACCATTCGCGCTGCGCCACGTCCAGCCACAGTGTGCCGGCCGCATCGGACATCTCGCTGATGCGCTCGCCACTCAGGCGTAAACGCAGGTAATCCTTGGGCGAGAGCACGCAGTCAATGGCCTTGAACACCTCGGGTTCATGCTGTTGCAGCCACAGCAGTTTCGGCGCGGTCAGCCCGGCCATGGGCAGGCTGCCAGTGACTTCGGCGAAGCCGGGCCCGAGTTGCTCAGCGTCGGCGACAGCACGCGAGTCGTCCCACAGGATCGCCGGGTACAACACGCGGTCGTCATCCCCGAGCAACACGGCGCCGTGCATCTGCCCCGACAACCCGATGCACACCACGCGACTGAAAGCCGCGTGCGCACGCAACTGCTCAAGCGCCTGCAAACAGGCCTGCCACCAGTCTTGCGGGGCCTGTTCGGACCAGCCGCTGTGACGTCGCGAAACACTCAAGCGCACACCGGCGTGGGCCAGCACGGCGCCGTCGACGTCCATCAGGATCGCCTTGAGTTCGGAGGTGCCCAGATCAATACCGAGGGAAACAGGACTGCTCATACGTGGGTCATTCCAATCAAATACAGCCACATGAATTACGGTATTGCAGGCTCGGCGCCAGGCGTACGCTTTGTACCGGCGCGGCCGGCGAGGCCATGCGTTGCAGCAGCATCTGCACCGCGCGTACGCCCAGCTCCTTGACCGGCTGGGCAATCAAGGTCAGGCGCGGCACGAAAAAATCCGCCCAGTCAAAATCATCAAAACCCACCAGCGCGATCTGCCCCGGCACCTCAATCTGTGCGTCACGCAGGGCATGCATGGCGCCCAATGTCATCAGGTTATTGCCCGCCATGATCGCCGTAGGCGGCGCGCTCAGGGCCAGCAACTGCGCAGTCGCAGCGCGCGCCGGCTGACTGTTGGAGCCACCGTTGACCAGCAACTGCGGATCAAACGCCACGCCTGCCGCCTGCAACGCAGCCCGGTAACCCGCCACGCGCTCATCGGTAGTGCCCAGCCCCGCGCGCCCGGCAATAAAGCCGATGCGGCGGTGCCCGTGTTCAATCAAGTGCGCGACCAGGGCCTGGGTGGACTGGGTATTCTCCACCCCGATCTGGTCAAACTGCGTACTCATCATGCGGTCCACCAGCACCGTGGGCATTTCATTTGCCTGCAAATACTTAAGGGCCCTGGAATCAGTGGACGGGGCCAGCAAAATCCCGTCAACCCGCCGATGATGCAACGCCGTGACCACCCGCAGCTCCTGCTCCGGGTCGTCGTGGGGGTCGACAAACAGCATCATGTAGCCGTGCTTGGCGCACTCGGTTTCAATCGCGTGCACGGTTTCACTGAAGTAATGGTTGGACAGCGCCGAGATCGCCACGCCAATCGTGCTGGTGCTGGAACGGGCCAGCGAGCGCGCCAGGGTATTGGGGATGTAGCCCAAGTCCTGAATTGCGCGCTGCACCGCTTGCACCGTGGCTTCGCTGACTTTGCGGGTGCCGTTCAACACGTGGGACACGGTCGACGTCGACACCCCCGCCCTGCTTGCCACGTCATCCATGGTGACCACGACGCGTTCCCCTTTGCTCAATGACTCAATGTTTACTCGACCAACCGCTGTACGTAGCCACGTTGTCGCGGGTAATCAGTTTTGGCGTGAGCAGGGTAACCGCTGCGGCCGGGGCCTTGTCATTGAGAATGTCGTTGCCCACATTCACCGCTGTTTGCGCCATGGCCCAAGGGTCCTGGCTGGCCGAGGCCTGGATTTGCGTGTCGGTCTTCAGCGCATTTTCGATGTCTGGCGCACCGTCCACCGAAGTGATGAGGATGCCGCTGCGTTTAAGCTGCTTGGCCGCCAGGTCGCTGCCGATGGCTTGCGGGTCGTTGATCGCGAACAGGCCGTCGATTTTCGGGAAGCGCGTGAGGTAACCCTGCATCACGTTCAAGCCGCCTTCGCGCGAGCCTTTGCCGTCCTGGTCATCGGACAGCACCTTGATGTCCGGCGCACCGGCCAATGCAGCCTTGCAGCCTTTGACGCGGTCGGTTACGGCGGTGACTTGCGGGCCATTCTGGATGATCACATTGCCCTTGCCCGCAAGCTTGTCCACCAGGAACTGGCACGCCAGTTTGCCGGCTTCGACGTTGTCGGTTTGCACGGTGGCGTTCACGCCCTTGGCGTCCACATCCACCGCCACCACGACAATGCCGGCATCCCGGGCTTTCTTGATGGCCGAGGCCATGGCCGATGGGTCGACGGCGTTGAGCAGGATCAGGTCGACCTTGGACGAAATGAAGTTGTCGATCTGCGAGAACTGCTTGCTCAGGTCATAGTCGGCCGACACCGACGTCACTTTGACGTTGGGGTTCAGCTCTTTGGCCCGCGCCGTGGCGCCATCGGCCAGGGTCACGAAATACGGGTTGCCGAGCGAGCCCATGCTGATGCCGAGGGCCTTGAGTTCGCGGGCTTCTACGGTGTGGGAGATCAGGGCAGCCAAGGCCATAACAGGAAAGAGGCGTTTGAAGTTCATGCGGGACTCTCTTGTGATTGTTGTTGGAGTGAAATCAGGTCCGTGCGCCGGACTGGCGATAGCGATCCAGCGCCACCGCGCCGATGATCACAATGCCCTTGATGATGTACTGCCAGATATCCGACACACCCAGCAGCACCAGGCCGTTGGTGAGCACCGCGATAATCAGCGCCCCGATCAGCGTGCCGCCGATGGTGCCGACGCCGCCGGTAAAACTGGTGCCGCCGAGAATCACCGCAGCAATCGCGTCCAGCTCATAGGATTGCCCCAGTTGCAGGCCATTGGCGGCGAACAGGCGCGAGGCGCTCATCACCGCGCCCAGCCCGGCCAGTGCACCGGACATGGCGTAGACGAACAGCAGCACTTTCCACACCTTGATCCCCGACAAGCGCGCCGCTTCCGGGTTGCCGCCGACGGAGTAGATCTGCACGCCCATGACCGTGCGGCGCAGGATGAACCACGACAGCGCCACCACAGCGACGGCAATGATCACCAGCCACGGCACGCCCAGCACCGAGTCATTGCCGATAAACGCAAACGGCAGGTCGGGGTTGAACACGGTTTTGTCATCTGCCAGCAACCGCGCCAGGCCGCGCATGGCGGTCAGTGCGCCGAGGGTGACGATAAACGGCGGCAGGCGCATGAAGGCGATCAGCCCGCCGTTGACCAGGCCCAGCAACAGACCGAAACCGATGCCGGCAGCAATCCCGAACATGCCGAACTGTGGCGACATTGAGGCCTGCAACGCGACCACGGCGGACGCCGCGAGAATGGCGCCGACGGACAAGTCGATGCCCGCCGTCAGAATCACAAAGGTCATGCCCGCCGCCAGCACCACATTCACCGAAGCCTGCTGGGTGATGATCGACAGGTTTTGCACGGTGAGGAAGTTTTCACTGGCCAGGGCAAACCCGACCAGCAGCAATATCAGCACCGGCAGCATGCCGACCGTGCGCATCAGCTCGCGAACGCGTTCCGCTTTACCGACGGGCGCAAGGGCAAGTGTGTGGTTGTTTGAATCAGCCATGGGCAGCCACCTGATCGCCACCGGTGGCGAGGTCAATAATACGTTCCTGAGAAATGACGTGGCCGGATGCCCCGCCGACTTCGGCCACCAACTGGCCTTCGCGCATGATCAACACGCGGTCGCACGTGCCGATGATTTCCGGCAACTCACTGGAGATCACCACAATGCCAACACCGGCCAGCGCAAGCTGATTGATGATGCGGTAGATCTCGGACTTGGAGCCGATGTCCACGCCCCGTGTCGGTTCGTCGAGGATCAGCACATGCGGCTTGACCTCCAGCAGCCGCGCCAGCAGCACTTTCTGCTGATTGCCGCCGCTCAAGGCGCCGACATTGACCTTGCCCGACGCCACGCGAATCGACAGCGACTTTATCGCGTCATTTGAACGCTGGGCAGCATGGCCGCGATCCAGCACGCCACCGGCATGCGCGTCCGGCACACAGGCGCAGACGTTGATGTTGTCGGCCACGCTCATGTCGAGGAACAGGCCCTGGGCCTTGCGGTCCTCGGTGAGGTACACCACGCCGGCGCGGATCGCGTCAGCCGGGTTACGCAGTTGGGTGACGGTCTTGCCCACCACTTCAAGTGTGCCGCTGGTGCGCGGGTCGGCCGCAAAGATCAGCCGCGCCAGCTCCGTGCGCCCTGCCCCAACCAGCCCGGCAATGCCCAATACCTCGCCGGCATGCAGGTCGAAACTGCACTGGCGCACACGCTTGCCATCGGCCATGTCACGCACGCGCATCACCACGTTGCCGGGGTTATAGGCGGCGTGTTCCTTCTTGTAGAACCCGGAAAGATCGCGGCCGACCATCATTTTCACCAGCACTTCGGCCGACAGCGCTTCGCGCGTCAGCTCGCCGATGTACTGGCCGTCGCGCAGCACCGAGACGCGGTCCGACAACTCATAGATCTCGGCCATGCGGTGGCTGATGTAGATAATCGCCAGGCCCTGGCTGCGCAGCTGTTTGATCAAGGCAAACAGGCGGTCGGTCTCACGCGATGACAGCGGCGTGGTCGGCTCGTCCATCACCAGGATCCTGGCGTGGGCATGCAGCGCACGGGCGATTTCCACCAGCTGGCGCTCGGCAATCGACAGGCTGCTCACCGGCGTGGTGGGTTTGAACTCGGCGCCCAGGCGTTGCAGCACCTCGACGCAGCCGGCTTGCATGCCCTTGCGGTCGATGGTCCAGCCGCGCCGCAGTTCGCGGCCCAGGTAGATATTCTCGGCCACGCTCAGGTTGGGGCACAGGCTCAGTTCCTGGTAGATCACGGCGATGCCGAGGGTCTTGGCAGTGGCGGGGTCGAAGGTGGCGACGGGCTGGCCGTCGATGCGGATTTCACCGCCGGGATCGGCCTGGTAGGCGCCGGAGAGGATTTTCATCAGGGTGGATTTGCCGGCGCCGTTCTCCCCCATCAACGCGTGGATTTCACCGGGGTAGACCTTCAGGCCGACATTCTTGAGCACGCGCAAACCGTTGAAGGTTTTGCTGATGCCCTGCATCTCAAGCAAGGGTTCAAGGCTCATGGATGAGCTCCTGGAATTATTATTTTTGTAGTCGAGTGCTGCCGACTCTAGTCCAGTTACATTTCCTTACGCAAGCGCTTGCGCGCGCCGTTTATCGATTGATTAAACGTTTCACCAAGCACACAAGCGCGAAACCCGCACATCGGCAGGTGCATGAAATGAAATTTATACGCCAGCGGAATAAAACCCTGCGCCCGTGCGTTCTGCCAGCAGTCATTGGAAGAAATCAGGATGCGTCATGACCTCCAACGCAGGCGTTGTCGTTTACATCTGGTATTCCCAATGGCGGCTGAACGCGGTCAACTTGTGGGAGCGGGCTTGCCCGCGAAGGCGGTGTGCCAGTGACACATGAGCTGGCTGACCCACCGCATTCGCAGGCAAGCCAGCTCCCACAGAAAAGCAAAGCACTGCGGTACTGGCGGGCTGCACTCGGTCAACTTGTGGGAGCGGGCTCGCCCGCGAAGGCGGTGTGCCAGTGACACATGAGCTGGCTGACCCACCGCATTCGCGGGCAAGCCAGCTCCCACAGAAAGGCAAAGCACTGCGGTACTGGCTGGCTGCACTCGGTCAACTTGTGGGAGCGGGCTTGCTCGCGAATGCGGTGTGCCAGTGTCACATGAGCTGGCTGACCCACCGCCTTCGCGGGCAAGCCCGCTCCCACATTTGGAGCTTTGTGCATCAGATAGACGTGTGTTGCTGTGCTCCGGCATTTCGGGAATTTGCCAAAAGTGACCCGCTGTAAGAGCGCAACCGCCAGCCGCCCTGAGCGCAGCAACGGATATGCCCCCGCCCAACAATCCCTCCAAAACCCGCCAAGTCAAAGCTGCCAAGCATCAAAACGCCTTAATCTCTGCTATCGTCCAAAGACCTCATCTCCTCCTCGTCGCCCTCGTGCGATCTTAGTGAGCATGCTCTGCGCCATCGCGCTGTCAATGATGGCGGGCCTGAAGTTCATGGAACGCCACCGCGATGGATAAAAACCCGACCGAACGACCCCTCGAACCGCAATCGCGGGCCGAAAAAATCGTCGAATTCAAACGCCAGAAAACCCTACTCAAGACCGGCGCCCTGCAAGACGCGATCTTCAACAGCGCGTATTTTTCAAGTATCGCCACCGACGAAAAAGGCGTGATCCAGATCTTCAACGTCGGCGCCGAACGCATGCTCGGCTACGCCGCCGACGACGTGCTGAACCGCATTACCCCCGCCGACATTTCCGACCCCGCCGAACTCATCACCCGCGCCGCCGCCCTCAGCCTGGAGCTCGACACACCGATCACGCCAGGCTTCGAAGCCCTGGTGTTCAAAGCCTCGCGCGGCATCGAAGACATTTACGAGCTGACCTACATCCGCAAGGACGGCAGTCGCCTGTCGGCCATGGTCTCGGTGACGGCCCTGCGCAACCGCCACGACACCATCATCGGCTACTTGCTGATCGGTACCGACAACACCGCGCGCAAGCAGGAAGAAGCCGAGCGCAAAGGCTTCGAACGCGCCTTGGAAGAAAAGAACCTGGAACTGGAACACGCCAACCACATGAAGTCCGAGTTCCTCGCCACCATGTCCCACGAGTTGCGCACGCCGTTGAACGCGGTGATCGGCTTTTCCGAGGCGCTCAAGGATGGCCTGGTCGGCGACATGAGTGAGGTGCAGCGTGAATACATCGGCGATATTTTCACCAGCGGCCAGCACCTGCTGTCACTGATCAACGACATTCTCGACCTGTCCAAGGTCGAGGCCGGGATGATGGACCTGGAGCTTGAGGCCGTGGAGCTCGCCGGCTTGCTGGCCAACAGCCTGTTGATCGTGCGCGAAAAAGCCGCCCTGCAACGCATCCAGTTGAAACTGGAAAGCGACGGCGATTTCGGCACCCTGGAACTGGACCTGCGCAAAACCAAGCAGATCATCTACAACCTGCTGGCCAATGCGGTGAAGTTCAGCGAACACGGCGCCTCCGTGACCCTGGCGGTGCGCGAGGTCAGTCGCGCCCAGGTCGGGCAGATCCCTGGCGACTGGCCGACCCATGGCTTCGCCCTGCAGCCCAGCCCCCACGCGCAGTTCCTCGAACTGAGCGTCAGCGACACCGGCATCGGCATTGCCGAGGACGACATGAGCAAGCTCTTCAAGGCGTTCAGCCAGATCGACAGCAGCCTGGCGCGTAAATTTGAAGGCACGGGTTTGGGGCTGGCGATGGTCAAGCAATTGACCGACCTGCATGGCGGCAGCGTCGCCGTCGCCAGCCGCGTGGGCCTGGGCACCCGCTTTGTGGTGTGGCTGCCACTGCACCGTGCCTCGGAGGCCGCATGGCCGAAATCCTGATCGTCGAAGACAACGAGGCGAACATGCGCCTGGCTCGGCTGTTGCTGGTCAATGCCGGCCACAGCGTGCTGTGGGCGGCGGATGCAGAAACCGGGCTGACGCTGGCGCGTGAAAAACAGCCGGCGCTGATCCTGATGGATATCCAGTTGCCGGGCATGGACGGCCTTGCCGCCACCCGACTGCTCAAGCAAGACCCCGGCACCGCGCACATTCCGGTGATCGCCCTGACCGCCATGGCCATGAAGGAAGACCGCGAAAAGACCCGACTGGCCGGCTGCGACGCCTACATCATCAAGCCGCTGCGCTACAAAGAGCTTTACCAGACCATCGACACCTTGCTGCAACAACATATCAGCCCACTCCTATGAGTCCTCTCCATGGCCAGCCAACCCGCAACGCTATTGATCGTTGATGATGAACCCCAGGTTCGCAAGCTGCTGGAAACCCTGCTGCAGCACGAGGGCTACCAGACCCTGAGTGCCAGCAGCGGTGAAGAAGCCTTGCAGTTGGTGGCGCAGCAACCGCCCGACCTGATCCTGCTGGACATCATGATGCCGGGCATGGACGGCTACGAGGTGGCCAGCCACTTGAAGGGCGACGAAGCCACGGCGAGTATTCCGATCATCATGTTGTCGGCCCTCAGTGAGCCCAGCGCGCGCGTCACCGGGCTGGAAACCGGCGCCGAGGAGTTCATCAGCAAACCGGTGGAGCGTGTCGAGTTGTGGCTGCGGGTGCGCAACCTGCTGCGGCTCAAGGCGCGCGGCGATCATTTGAAAGTCCACAACCTGATGCTCGAGCAGCAACTGCAGCAGCGAACGGGAGAGCCGGCGGGCATGAGCGTGCACGACCTGGCGCGCCAGGATCTGGAAAACGCCCTGCGCCTGGCGGTCGAAACCAATGCATTCAGCGTGCATTACCAACCCAAGGTCGAGCTGGCCGGTGGCCAGATATGCGCACTCGAAGCGCTGCTGCGCTGGGAGCGGCCAGGCTACGGCGCGGTTTCACCGGCGGTATTTGTGCCGATACTCGAGAGCCTGGGCCTGATCGTGCCGGTCGGGCGCTGGGTGATTGATACGGTTTGCCAGCAAATCGCCGTGTGGCAACGCGGTCTGATTGGCGCCGTAGAGGTTTCAGTCAACGTTTCCGGTCATCAATTGATCGAGGGCGACCTGATTGCCGATATCGAACGCACCTTGAGGCAAACCGGGGTGGCGCCGCACTGGCTGGAGGTCGAACTGACCGAAGGCTCATTGATGGAAAACACCCAGCACACCATTGCCAGCCTGCAACGGCTGCGCACGATGGGCGTGAAAATCTCCATCGATGACTTCGGCACCGGTTATTCAAGCCTGGCGTATCTGCGCCGGTTTCCCATCGACACGTTGAAGATCGACATCGCGTTTATTCGCGAGGTCACCACCAACCCGCAAGACGCGGCCATTACCCGCACGATCATTGAACTGGCCCATAGCCTGAGCCTGCAAGTGGTTGCCGAAGGTGTCGAAACCCAGGATCAGCTGGCGTTTCTGAAGGCCGCCGGCTGTGATCAGATTCAAGGGTACTTGTTCAGCCGGCCATTGCCCGCAGCCACGCTGGAACGCCTGCTACTGGAGCGAATGCTGCGGATCTGAAATCTCGTCGCGCAAACACTCGATCAGCCCGCGGTGTGTCGAACTCAATCGCCCCGCGCCACTGACCAGCGAGTTCGAGATCAAATATGGCGGCGACCTTCATATCGACTATTCAACCGTGTGGCAGAGGCTGATTTAATTTCCAACTGACGGCCACGTTTCCTAAGCTGCGAGGGTCACTCACTTTCCGTACAGGTGCCGCATGCCCCTTGAGAACACCCCTCGCCCACTCTGGTTGACCTTTGACTGCTACGGCACGCTGATCCAGTGGGATGAAGGCCTGCGCGCCGCGATCGATAAAATCCTCGACGAAAAAGGTGATCATCAGGTCGACCGGGATACCTTGCTCAGCGCCTACGATCATCACGAACACACGCATATCTGCGCCAGCCCGCACCTGGACCGCGTGCCTGAGCTGTTCAAGTCCGTGGGTTGGTGAGGCCTATCGAAATCACCTGACGCGCTGCGATACAACTGTGGGAGCGGGCTTGCCCGCGAATTCGCAGTGTCATTCACTGAAGAGGTCGGCTGATACGCCCTCTTCGCGGGCAAGCCCGCTCCCACATGGAGGGGCGTGTACGGGCAGCATTTCAGGAGTCCGGCACCAGGTCGGCGTCGGCGGCGAACTGCACCAGGCTCTTTTGCCACTGCGCCAGGTTGCTCGCCGGGCGCTCCATGGCCAGTGAGTGGTCGAAAGCGCGGTTGAAGTTCTGCCCGGTGGCGTCGTGAAAGCGCCCCAGCAGTCGGCCCTGACGAAATTGGCCGATGCCGAACGGATTCGCCTGGGGCACAACAGTAACGGTGCCGCGCAGCCGCCCTTGAGCCTGTAAGGGGTGTCAGCCGTTGATGTAGCCGAACGGACACCCCTGACAACTCAGCACGAAGGTTGAAATGAGGGGTAAAGATTATCGCCGTCAGGCGCCGGAATCGCTGCACGCAATACTGCCACAAGGGGATGCCACGCCACTGTGCCGTGGCGTATTCCCCTGCCCAGGTGACAGACTTTATGACGCGTATTTCCACCCCCCACGCTGCGCACGTGCAGCCAACGCAGGTTCCTGACAGCAACGTTGCACCGCCCAGGCTCACCGCTGAGCCCGGCGCGCCCATTCAGCCAGCCATTGAAGGCACCCGGGCCCACGGTGATCGCGAGCTGGCGGCTCAGTACGGCGCCGCACTGCGCGGCATAACCGGCGTAGCCGCCCGCGATGCTGACCAGAAAATCTGGCCCATTCCCCCGCATTCGACCTTCGGCCAGTGGTGGGCGCAGCTGGCCAACGCCTTGCGATCACCGGATGTGGCCCAGTGGGTCCATGACCAGGGCATAGACAGCCACTCGATCAGCCTGAACCCGACGTCCGGGCAGATTTGCTTCACGCTCAAGCGCCACCTGGATCCCGCGCAGACGCTGCACACGCTGGGGCTCGACGACAGACACTGGGGCGCCATCAGCGGCCCGGTTCTGCAGGCGGCACGTATCATTGCAGCCGGCCAGGCGGATGCGACCTTCACCCTGCCGGGCGTTACAAACGAGCACATCGCGCCCTTGGCACTGGTGGGCAATTTTTATCAAGAACCGCCCCACCTTTCGGGCACGGCCCTAAAGCAGCGTGCCGACGCACTCAGCCGCGAGCGCCGCTTCGCCGGGCTCGACCCTGTGGCCTTTCCCGGCTTGATCGAATCGCGCAGCGAAAGTGCCCTGCAAAGCCAGAAATCCGTAGTCGACGATACGCATGCGCAGCACCAGGCCGCAGCGTCGTTGCGGTACTTGTCAGCGCAGTTGAAAGACGGCACGCGATCAAATGCCGACATCGCCGATGAGTTACAGGCAAACACCCTTCAACTGGGCACCGACAGCACTTACCGCAGCGATCACACACAGGCGTGGGCCGAGGTCAGCCTCAAGCAGTTCCTGGAAGATAACGGCTGGGATGTGCCGACCTGCCGCGAAGACATGGACAACCTTGCCCAAGCGATCACCACGCCACCGCCCTATACCCCCAAGCATGGGAACCTTGGCGGTGCGCTGAGCTGGCCGCACCCCCTGGATCAGCGCAACCAGCGACTGTTGAGTACCGGCCTGTACGCAGGCGGCTTGGGCGACATTGATGTGCGTCCGTTTAACAATGTTCTGGAGTACCTGCTCGACAACAGGCCCCTCACGCCCTCAACGCTGAGCCAGCCGCGACGCTTACTCGACGAGTTGCTCAACACGCCCAGAGGCAAGGCACTGGGCGAGGCCATCCAGGCCGGCTTCGAGGCACGGTCGATCAAGGGCAGTGCCACCGATTGGCTGCTGGCGGCATTGAACGTGGAGCGTGTCAGCGTGACCGATCCGTTTGGCGCTGCGCGGCCAGACACGCCACTGAGCATTGAAGGTTACACGCTGTTCTGCGCCGAAAACGCCGGCAAGTCCGCGTCTACCATCATCAGGGAGTTGGAAGAACACCTGGTGACCACCGGCGGAGCGTCCTCCCCGGCCACCGCCTCAGTGCTGACTCACCTTTTGCTTGCCAGCCGGGCGCCGGCGCTTTTGGTCAAGGACATCCCCGATCAGGTGGCCGTGGGCACCCACAGCTGGGTCAGCTTTGCCACGGCGGTCGCGCGCATCGAGGCAAAAGCGCCAGGGGCAACAGCGGCGATGAGCTATGCGCGCGTCATGCTGGAGGCCAGCGTTGCACCTGTGACCGATGACGAGCGCCGCATTGAATATGCCGCCCAGCATGAAGCGATCAAGGACTGGGCCGTTGGCAATGGCCTGCACTACCCGACCACCGATGCGGCCATGGCCGAAGTGCGTCAGCGATTCAGTGCCCAGGTCAGTGAGTTGAAAGAGGCCGCCGAAACGCAAATCGGCGAGATGCCGACCACAAAAGCCCTGGCGCTGGCGCAACTGAAACTCGCCTTGCCGGCAATGGCCCCGAACCTGTTTGAAGAAAAATGCATCACCTCGCAGCCCGCCAGCCGGCACTTTCCGGGGCCTTACTCGCTGCTGGATCTGTTTATCGACGGCAGAGCCCTGCTCGTCGCTCCCGACTCGTCCGACGATTGGGGCCGGGCCGGTCGCGCTGTGGTCAGCGCGGTGACGTTGGGCAACGTCTCTTTGCCCACCGATGGCGCGCCGGGGGCTTGGGTAGCGTCATCGAATGCGATCAGCATCAACGCCGCTCTGGCAACGCTTAAAGACCTGCCGAGTCCGCAGGATGCGTTTGATCAAGCGTTTGCGTCCTACGCCAACCGCGTAAAAAAGACCACCGCTGCGCACCTCAAGCACTTGATAGCCAGGCTGCCGCTGCAAGACCGGCAAAACCTGGAATTCGGCAAAATAAGCGTGCGCAAGGAAATTGAATACAGCCGAGACGATCGCCGCGTTGCAGAAGGAGTGCTGCTGGTCGAGACCCAGCGCAAGGGCAAGACCATGACCTATGCAGTCGACCGCCTCAAGGGCACGGTGACCCGGCGGCCGGGCCAGACCTACAAAGAGTACCCACCGGCCGGCGGTTGGTATCCGTCACCCGGCAAACGCTACGATGCCGTAAAGCCTGCGGGTGAATACTCATCGGCGCTGCTGGATGAGCGCCAAGGTGCGCACACCGTGCCTGATAGCTTCGCCAGTGACCGAACCCGGTACATCGCCGATGCGCTGATCGAAGACATCAACCTGCCTGCGGTGCACCGCAGCGCCAGAGGCGTGACGACCTTCGACACTGAAGTGCCGACCTATAAGGTGGTTGAGGAAGTAGCGCTGAATCTGATCCCGTTCAGGTCAGCCATCAAGCATTTCATCGACGGCAACGTGAAGGAAGGTATCGTCGATCTGGCCTTCGATATCTTTGGTTTCGCGGTGGGCCTGGGGGCTGCGGCCAAGGGCGCGAAAGGCGCACTGGCCGGCGCTTCGGCCATTTCCAAACTCGGCCAGACGTTCAAGATCATCGGGCGTGCGGCGGTCGGCTCGCTCAACCCCCTGAGCGGAGTGGATGACCTGGCTCGCGGCGTCGCCAATGGCGTACGCAGCTGGACCGGCACCGCCTATAAAGGCCTCAAGCACCTGCGCGGGTCTTACCGCAGTGTCAACCTGCTCGAGTTGGCGAAAAAGCCCGATATCGCGCAAGGCACCTTCAGGGCCTCTCACCGTGCGCAGAGCACCCCAGCGCTGGCGACATTCGATGAGGCAACCCAAAACTGGTACGCCTTTGATCCGCGCACGAAACAGGCGTACGGCAAAGCGCTGGACAACTTTGTCGTCGACAGCTCCAACTCAAACGACGCCAGCAGCCTGCACGCCCTCGGCGGCGATGACCTGGTGAAAATCGCCGAACGGCAACAGGGCCTGGCGGCAAACGGCACGTTCAAGGTCGGGCAACAGACCGTCGAAGGTCATGCCGTGCTGTTCCAAGGTCACTGGCATCAATACGACGCGGTGAAAAAATACCCCTTTGGCCCCCCGCTCAAAGACTTCACGCCCAAGCGCCTGGCGGCCAGTGGCGAGACCCGCACACTGGATGCCAACCTGCGCGGTTATGAAGCCAGACACATAGCCCCCGACGCGCTTTCGACCAAGGGCTTGCAGGGCAACGTGTACGTAGGCCGCAGTAAAAAAGAATATGTAAGGGTCGACGGCACACTCTATGAGTCACGGTTGAAGGCGGGCCAGCGAGTCATCCGGCACCCCAATGGCACGCGGCCAGAGATCGCTATCAGGGACCTCGGCGCGTCCGGCTGGGAACCCACCTCCAGGTCCGTCCGGCTGCTGGGTGGCACCCATGACACACCCACGCCCTGGAAGTTTGGCGACAGCACTTACGTGGTCCCGATGGATGACATCCAAGTCGTCGAACATGCAGCCACGCCGTTCAGGCTCAATCACAAAGGCGCCGAACACAGCGTCATCTTCGACAGCTCGGCCGGCGCGTGGAAAGAGACCACGCTCGCCACCGGTATCGATGACACGCCCGCGAGGTATTTCTGGCGAAGTGCCAAGGGCAAGTGGCAACGGGGAACGCTTGAGGAGTTCAGCAAAGCTAAAAAAGCCGACGCGCATCAGTACACCTTTATTGATGTCTCCCCGCCGTCGGTGCTGAAGGTACCAAACGAGGTGAAACCGCTGCCCAAGGCGCTGCACTATTTTTGGGCCGGCCAGGAAATACCGTCGCACCTGGCCGACAACGTTGCCAGGAACGCCACTCAAGCGCCCGGCTACACCTCCATCCTTCACGTCGATGCCGACAGCCCGGCGGTGTTTCAACGCATAAAAACCACGCTGCAGAGCAAGGCTCCCGGCGTGAAGGTGGTGAACCTGCATGAGGACGAAGTCTTCAAGCAGCTCAGGCGCGGCGAAATGTACGACTACTTTCGGCAGGGACAAGGCAAAAACCTGGCGGCCGCCTCGGACGTTGCGCGTTATCCCATCATGAACAAGCACGGCGGCGTGTATCTGGACACCGATGACGTCATTCAAAAAAACATCGGCACCGACGCATTGCTCGCCGGCCCTGACGATGTTCTGCTCGGCGCGCCGGTCGTGCATAGCCTGACCGACTACACGCCGTTCTATAACACCAGTAACTTCGCGACACGCCCTGGCAACCCGGTCATCGAAGCGATGATCACGCAGATGAACCAACGCTTTAAGGCCAACAAGGCGTACTTCGCGGCCAACCGCCCTACTGCCACGAAAACCGCCGATGGCCGGGTGCACTACACGCCCGAATTCACCGCGTATGAACGCAAGATATTCGAGACCGCTGGCCCGAATCTATTCAATGACATCCTCAAGTCGAACCGGCCCGACCTGTACGACCTGGGTTTGGATGGATTAGCCAAAGAGTCCAAGCTGGTCGACGGCAGCCTCGTCTCGTCCGGGCCTATCGTCGACATTGAAAACGACGTGCTTGGCGTCTACGCCAGCAAAGGGCTTGCGCCACCGGATCACCTGCGTGAGCAGATACAAAAAATCAAACACCACCACTACCCGCTGCGCTACCGGTTCCACATCAGCATCGGCGCCGATCACTCGTGGATCAACACCTGACCCAACAACTTTGAACCAGTACCGGGTCGTGGTCCTCCAACGGCTACAAACCACGGCCACGGTGCACGTTCGATGACTTTTATTCTTTGGTTGGCCGTACTCGGCGCGGTATTGCTGACCCTCGCCCTCACCTCCTCCTACCTGCGCTGGATGCCGGTGACAACCTCGGCAGTCTGCCTGTTGCTGGGCATCGCCATCGGCCCGCTGGGCATGGACCTGCTGCAGATGGACATCAAGGCCTCCGCACGCTGGATGGAGCACTTAACCGAAGTGGCGGTGCTGTTTTCGCTGTTCGTCAGCGGCCTGAAGCTGCGCCTGCCCTTGCGGCATCGCACCTGGCGCATTGCGTTTGGCATGGCTGGCCCGGTGATGTTGCTGACTATCCTGGGCAGCGGCCTCGCGCTGCATTACCTGTTCGACCTTTCCTGGGGCGTTTCGCTGTTGGTCGGTGCCATTCTCGCGCCGACCGACCCGGTACTGGCCGGTCTGGTTCAGGTCAACAATGCGCAGGACTATGACGCGCTGCGTTTTGGCCTGTCGGGCGAGGCCGGCCTGAACGATGGCACGGCGTTTCCGTTTGTGATCTTTGCGCTGTTATTCATGCAGCACGGCGGCTTTGACGGTGACTGGCTGGGCGGTTGGGCGCTGAAAAACCTGCTGTGGGCCGTACCGGCCGGGTTGCTGATCGGCTACTGGATGGGCCGGGGCATTGGCCGCGTGACCTTGTGGATGCGCATCACCAACGAAGACAGCACCTTGTCACCCAACGATTACCTGACGCTGGCGTTGATTGCCCTGGCCTACGTGGCAGCCGAGGCCGTGGGCGGCTACGGCTTTTTGTCGGTGTTCGCCGCCGGGCTCGGCTTGCGCCAGGCAGAGTTCAGGTCCACCGGCAATTCGCAGACGCCCTCCGAGCACTTGGCATTACCGGTGGTGGGCCATCTGGAGGTCGAACCTGCGCGCGCGCTCCAAGGTGATGTCAGTGAACTGCAAGACACGCAGATCGCCGCCGGTGTGATGATGGGCGACATGTTGTCATTCGGCAGCCTGGTGGAGCGCTCGATGGAGGTTTTCCTGGTGACGTTGCTGGGGATCATTCTGGTCAGCCATTGGGACTGGCGCGCGCTGCCGGTGGCGGCGCTGTTGTTTTGCGTGATCCGGCCGGCGAGTGTGCTGGCGGTGCCCTGGGGCAGCCTGATCGACTATCGGCAGCGCGGTTTGATGGGCTGGTTCGGCATCCGCGGGATCGGCAGCATCTACTACCTGTTTTATGCGCTCAACCACGGCTTGATCGGCACCAGCAGTGCGGTGGCGGTGAACCTTACGGTGTCGGTGATCGCCTTGAGCATCGTCGTTCATGGCCTGAGTACCCAGCCGATGCTGGTCTGGTATGAACGACGTGCCAAGGTGAAAGCTCAAAAAATTGCAGCTCAGTCCTGATTTTCGGTATGACCGACATCTGCCGCGTCATCCAGATCGTTCAGCGGCACTTCTGCATCATCCATCAATGAACCCGGGTCTTCGTTGCCCGGGTCATTGAGTTCTTCGTCGTCTGGATCTGACATGACCGTCTCCTCTAACCGCCTTGGGTATCGATATCGGCATCCGTCTCAGGCTTGGCTTCGGGCTCAGGCTTGAAGTCGGGGCTGTAGTCGTTTTCCTTGGCTTTTGGGTCGCTGGCAGGTTTTGGGTCTTTCGGCGCGTCGGCGGCAGTGCCGGGGGCCGGCTCTCCACCATCGATGGCTGGGTCGTTGCGGTTGCTGACTTGCGGATCATTGCTTGTGTTCATGGGGTCACCTCTTCGCAGTTTCGGAAAACACATCCTGCGTAAAGGTAAGGTCCCGCGCAGGACGATGAAGTTCCGACGATTTAAGCAGCGTGCTCAAGACACAGGGTTGTCGATCTGGATGTAGAACGCGTAGACGCCCAGCAATAGCCAGAACACCATGAACAGCCACGGCGCGCGCATGGAGAACAGCAGCGACTTGCGATAGCCCTTGTGCGACGACTCGGTTTCGCAAAACAGCGGCGAATCGTCATAAGCCAAGCCCATTACCGGCTCGCTGCGCAGCAATTCACTTTGTTTGTAGTGCCAGTGGTCGATGATTTCGTACGCGGCGCGGATCCCCGGCCAGGCATTCAGGGAACTGAGCACCCCCAGTGAGGCCAGGAACACCGGCACGATCAAGGTGAAAAACTTGCCCCATTCGGGGTTCAGGTTGCCCATGCCAGAGACAAAGGCGATGACCAGGAACGATTGCGCCGTCAGGTAGGCGTCGGTGCGGTTGGCCAGGATGGAGGTTTCGTACTGGATTTCGCGGCGATAGAAGTCAAGGCGGTCCTTGGGCGAACCAAAAATCTTGGCGTTATGTTCACTGTGATCGTCCAGCGCTGCTTCGGGAGTGTTCGGGGAGATGATTCTGGGCACGACGGTGCTCCACAAGGTTGCGAGTCTCGTTAGAAGAATCGGGGAGCAGTGAAGTTCAAGTTTGTTCATGCACCATTGTGGAACACGCCCTGCACCCTTGTAGTGAGCGGAATTGCCCCGGGTTGGAGTGCGCGGCGTTGCTGCGTTTTTCTGGGGCCGCTGCGCAGCCCGACGCGGGGCAAGCCCGCTCGCCACAACATGCCCCGCTAACACCATCAGCCGGCTCGTCGCAGGATTAAATCGACACAAGGCCCAGTTCCGGCACACGCATTGCTTTATCCATTCATCTGCCCGGATTCAGGAGCATTCGTTACCCCCCGACCCAGAGCCGACCCCATAAGAAAGTAAGGACCAGGCCTGTTGGCACGATCAGCCACGGGCTCATAAAAAAATGCGTTTTTTAAAGCGGCAGTGCCACCCAAGCATCCCTGGGCACTGACAAGGTACTGGAATGGCTCGATCTTTCTTTGATGAAATGAATGACGCACAGGGCGTGTGCCGTGCGCATTATCAGGATTTCTCCCGCTGGCTGGCCAACACGCCGCCGGAACTGCTGGCGCAAAGGCGCCGCGAAGCCGATTTGCTGTTCCACCGCGCCGGCATCACCTTCACCCTCTACGGCGACGAGCAGGACACCGAGCGCCTGATCCCCTTCGACATCATTCCGCGCAGCATCCCCGCCACTGAATGGAGCGTGATCGAACGCGGCTGTATCCAGCGGGTCAATGCGCTGAACATGTTCCTGGCCGACATCTATCACGACCAACGCATCATCAAAGCCGGGATCATTCCCGCCGAGCAGGTGCTGGGCAACGAGGGTTATCAGAAGGCGATGGTCGGGCTGGACCTGCACCGCGACATCTATTCGCATATTTCCGGGGTTGACCTGGTGCGCGACGGCGACGGCACCTATTACGTGCTCGAAGACAACCTGCGCACCCCCAGCGGCGTGAGCTACATGCTCGAAGACCGCAAGATGATGATGCGCCTGTTCCCGGAAGTGTTCGCCAAGCAGCGCATCGCGCCGGTGGACCACTACCCCAACCTGCTGCTCAAGACCCTGAAAAGCTCCAGCCGCCTCGACAACCCCAATGTGGTGGTGCTGACCCCGGGCCGCTTCAACAGCGCCTTTTTCGAACACGCCTTCCTCGCCCGAGAAATGGGCGTGGAACTGGTCGAAGGCGCCGACCTGTTCGTGCACGACCTCAAGGTGTTCATGCGCACCACCGACGGGCCCAAGCCGGTGGATGTGATTTACCGGCGTATCGACGACGCCTTCCTCGACCCCAAGGCCTTCAACCCCGATTCGATGCTCGGCGTGCCGGGGCTGGTCGCCGCCTATTGCGCCGGCAATGTGGTGCTGGCCAATGCGATTGGCACCGGCGTGGCCGATGACAAGTCTGTTTACCCGTACGTGCCGGAGATGATCCGCTTTTATCTGGATGAAGAGCCGATCCTGCAAAACGTGCCAACCTTCCAGTGCCGCAAGCCGGATGAGCTGTCCCACGTGCTCGCCCACTTGCCGGAACTGGTGGTCAAGGAAACCCAGGGCTCGGGCGGCTACGGCATGCTGGTCGGCCCGGCCTCCACCGCCGCCGAAATCGAGGATTTCCGCCAACGCATCAAGGCACGTCCCCACGCCTACATCGCCCAACCGACCCTGAGCCTGTCCACCTGCCCCACCTTCGTCGAAAACGGCATTGCGCCGCGGCATATCGACCTGCGCCCGTTCGTGCTCTCGGGCAAGGAAACCCGCCTGGTGCCCGGCGGCCTGACCCGCGTGGCATTGAAGGAAGGCTCGTTGATCGTCAACTCGTCGCAAGGCGGCGGAACCAAGGACACCTGGGTGGTGGAGGGCTGAGTATGTTGAGTAGAACCGCCGCAGATCTGTACTGGATGTCGCGTTACCTGGAGCGTGCCGAGAACCTGGCGCGCATGCTCGAAGTCAGTTACTCGCTGTCGCTGATGCCCCAGGCCGGGCGCAGCGATGGGCTGGACGAACTGGCGATGGCGTTGCTCAGCAGCGGCACCCTGGAAAGTTACCTGGAGCGTCACACACAACTGGACGCGACGCTCATGCTGCACTTCTTCGCCCTCGACGAAGAAAACCCCGCGAGCATCTACAACTGCCTGCGTGCCGCCCGGGGCAACGCCCACGCGGTACGCGGGCGCATTACCGCCGACATGTGGGAAAACCTCAACGCCACCTGGCTGGAAATGCGCAGCATCGCCGCCGGTGGCCTGGCGCGGCACGGCATCAGCCACTTCTGTGACTGGGTCAAGCAGCGTTCGCACCTGTTCCGCGGCGCGACGTCCGGCACCATCATGCGCAATGACGCGTACCGATTTATTCGCCTGGGCACCTTCGTCGAGCGCGCGGACAACACCTTGCGCTTGCTGGACGCGCGCTATGAAATGTTTGGCGAGGAGTCGGAAGAAGTCAGCGACTTGTCGGCGCGCGGCTACTACCAGTGGAGCGCCCTGCTGCGGGCGTTGTCGTCGTTTGAGGCCTACACCGAGCTGTACCCGAATGCGTTGAATGCGCGCTCGGTGTCGGAGTTGCTGCTGCTGCGCAGTGATGTGCCGCGTTCGCTGCACGCGTGTATCGAGGAGTTGAGCCATATCCTCGCGGACTTGCCCGGCAGTTATGGGCGCACCGCGCAGCGCCTGGCGGCCGAGTTCGAGGCGCGCCTGCGCTATACCGGGATCGACGAGATTCTGGAGGACGGCTTACACAGCCGCCTGACAGACTTTATCGACACGGTGCGCGAGTTGGCACGGGCGATTCATAGCTCGTACCTGGAAGTGGTGTGAGTTGCAGTCACTTAACTGTCAGTTCGGGTGATTGACCCTGCTCAGGTGCCGCTCTTATGTTGGGCAGGTGAAAGGCCTTCCCCTCCCAAGAACAGGTACCGCGCATGTCCGAACTGACACTGACCCCCGCCGCCGCGGCGACGTTGCAACGCTGGCACGCGATGCTGGCCGGGCGCGATCTGCAATCGCTGCCCGAGCTGCTGGCGCCTGATGCCGTCTTCCGCTCCCCGATGGCCCACACGCCCTACCCTGGCGCGCCCGTGGTGTCGATGATTCTGAACACCGTGATCACGGTGTTTGAAGACTTTAAATACCACCGTGAACTGGCCACGGCCGACGGGCTCAGTGTGGTGCTGGAGTTCAGCGCGCGGGTGGGCGACAAGCAACTCAAGGGAATTGACCTGATTCGTTTTAATGAGTTGGGGCAAATCGTTGAGTTTGAAGTGATGGTGCGGCCGCTGAGCGGGTTGCAGGCGTTGGGTGAGGAGATGGGGCGGCGGTTGGCGCCTTATCTGGCAAACGCCAAGGGTTAAAACTGTGGGAGCGGGCCTGCCCGCGATAGCGGTGGTTCAGTTGCATGGGTGGTGACTGAGCGGACGCCATCGCGGGCAAGCCCGCTCCCACATGGGTTTTGTGTTGGTTATTGGTTTTTTACCAGTACGGGTTCTGCGCGGTATTGGTCCGGGAACAGCTTTTTCAGCTGCGCCACTTTCGGCAGGTCGTTGATCACGATGTAGGGGTACGACGGGTTCTCGGTGAGGAAGTCCTGGTGATAGGACTCGGCCGGGTAAAACGCCTTGCCCATCTCCACTTTGGTCACGATCGGCTTGTCGAAGGCCTTGGCGGCGTCGAGCTGTGCGATGTAGGCCTGGGCGACTTTTTGCTGCTCGGCATTCTGCGCGAAAATCTCCGAGCGGTACTGGGTGCCACTGTCCGGGCCCTGGCGGTTGAGTTCGGTGGGGTTGTGGGCCACCGAGAAGTAGATCTGCAGCAGCTTGCCGTAGCTGACCTTGCTCGGATCGTAGGTCACCGACACCGACTCGGCGTGGCCGGTGTCGCCCTCGCTGACCGACTCGTACTGAGCGGTGTTGGCGGCGCCGCCGTCATAGCCGGACACGGCATTTTTCACGCCTTGTACATGCTGGAACACGCCTTGCTCGCCCCAGAAGCAGCCACCGGCGAACACGGCGGTTTGCAGGTTGCCGGACTCGGCCGGCAGGTCGAGCGTGGGCGGCGCGATCATCACCGCGTCATCGGCGGCGCCGAAAGAAAAGGCCGAGCTTTGGCCGACGAAGGTGGCGAAGGCCAGTGCGGGTAAAATTTTGAGAAGCCTCATAAAACTCACTCCAGAGCGCGGTCGAGTGTGGGAGCTGGCTTGCCTGCTCCCACATTGATTGGGTTTTCACTTGAAGATTGATGGGTCAGCCGAAGGTGAAGGCATATGCCGCCACGTGCGGGTCGAGAAATTCGATGCTGAAGGTGCGGTCCTGAACGGCGCCGGGCTGGCGTACTAGCTGATAAAGGCGTTGCTCGGTCACCGTGCCGCTGCCATCGAGCGCCACATCCGTGCCGTGGGCATCGCCCGGCGCTTGGCCGTCAATCGTCACCTTGAAACGCACCGGCTTGCCATCGGCACCCGGGCCCAGCACCAGGTGCAGGTCACGGGCATGGAAGCGGTAGACGATGCGCCCGCCAGCCTGGTCGAGGGTGGCTTGCTGGCCGCCGACATTCCATGGGCCTTCCAGGGTCCAGTTGTTCAGCGCCAGGGTGCCGGCTGCCGGGTAATTCACCACTGTGTCGGTGCCCAAGGTGCCGGTGGTCACGAAGTTTTCCGCCCGCTGGAAGCCCAGGTAGGTTTCCGGCGATTGCACCTCGTTCATGTCCGGCGCTTGCTGCACGCCCTTGGCGTCGGCTTCGATCAAGCCACCGGCGACATTGGTCGCGCCGGCCTCACGCAGCAATTGCTGAATGACGCGTTCGGACTCGGCGTAATCGCCTTCGCCAAAGTGGTGATAGCGAATCTGGCCCTTGGCATCGGCAAAGTAGTGCGCCGGCCAGTACTGGTTGTTGAAGGCGCGCCAGATTTTATAGTTGTTGTCGATCGCCACCGGGTAGGTGATGCCCAGATCCTTCATGGCCTTGGCGACGTTGCTCACGTCGCGTTCAAAGGCGAATTCCGGGGCGTGCACGCCAATCACCACCAGGCCCTGGTCGTGGTATTTCGCAGCCCAGGCTTTGACGTAGGGCAAGCTGCGCAGGCAGTTGATGCAGGAGTAAGTCCAGAAATCCACCAGCACCACTTTGCCTTTGAGCGCTTCGGCGCTCAGTGGCGGGCTGTTGAGCCATTGCACCGCGCCGTCCAGCGCCGGCAACGCGCCTTCGATGGGCAGCGAATCGCTGTGGTTGGCCGCCGCCATCATGGCTCCGCCAGCCATCATCGCGCCGCTCTTCTGTTCGGGCTTGGCGCTGAGCGTGTCCACCAGGCGTTGTTCCAGGCCGCCGGTGGAGGCTGTCGACAAACGCGACAGCACGCCGGTGTCCAGGCCCAGCGCGATGGCGGCCACCCCGGCCAACATCAGCGCGCCCAGACCGCGGCGCAACCATTCGCCGGCGCCGAGTGACTTTTTCATCAAGCCAAAGACTTTACCGCCGACCAGCAGCGCCAGCGCCAGTGACGTCGCAGCACCGGCGGCGTAGGCCAGCAACAGCAAGGTAGTGCCGATGCTGGCGCCCTGCAGCGCCGCGCCGGTCAGTACCAACCCGAGGATGGGCCCGGCGCAGGGTGCCCAGAGCAAACCGGTGGCCACGCCGATCAGGAACGAGGCGCCCGGACGCGGTTTGGTGTCGGCCCCAGCGGCTTCGGACAGGCGACTGCCGGCGGCTACCAGTGGCCGCGTCAGGCGTTCCGACAGTTGCGGCAGCAACAGCGTGAGTCCGAACAGGGCAACGCACAGCAACGCGAGCCAGCGCCCGTATTGATTGACTTGCACCACCCAGCCGCCGCCCACTGCCGCCAGCGAGGCCACCAGGGCGAACGTCACCGCCATCCCCGCTAACAGCGGCAAGCCACTGCGCATAAACGGCTGCCCGGTGCGAGCGAAGACAAAAGGCAGAACAGGCAGGATGCACGGACTGACAATGGTCAGCACGCCGCCCAGATACGCGAGAACCAGAAGCCACATGGGTTCGTCCCTTATAAGTATTGATAATCATCGGCTTAAGCCGCCGTGAACGTCATGGCCGCGCCATTCATGCAATAGCGCAGGCCGGTGGGTGCAGGGCCATCGTCGAATACGTGCCCTTGGTGGCCACCGCAGCGGCGGCAGTGAATTTCCTTGCGCACCACGCCGAAGGAGGTGTCGACGTGGCTGGCGACCGCGTTGTCCAGTGGCTGCCAGAAGCTTGGCCAGCCGGTGTGGCTGTCGAATTTGGTGGCCGAGGAGAACAGCGGCAGCGCGCAGCCGGCGCAGGCGAAAGTGCCCGTGCGGTGCTCGTCGTTGAGCGGGCTGGTGTAAGGCCGTTCGGTGCCCTCCTCGCGCAGAATGTCGAATTGCTCGGCGCTGAGCAGGCTGCGCCACTGAGCCTCGGTGTGGTTGACCTCGAAGGTTTCGGCGGCTTCGGCGTCGGTGACCAGGTTGAGCTGTTTGAGCAGGCCGCCGGCCAGGACGGCGACACCCAGGCCGCCGCTGGCGAGGAGTATTTGTCGGCGTGAATACATGGGATTTTCCTCATTGATGGCTGGCGCTGATCGTGTGGCTGCAGGGTTGGTGTGGCGAGCGGGCTTGCGCCGCGTTGGCGTGCGTAGCGCTCCCGGTTTTTTGGGGGCCGCTGCGTAGCCCGACGCGGGGCAAGCCCGCTCGCCACGGGGATCTGGCTCGCCGTAAAAGCTTGTCGTGTCCTAACCGGCGCCTTTGCATTGAGGTGATCCTGGGCCATGGGCGGTCGCGAAATCCTCACGCAGAGTTAAACAATTCGTGATAACTACACTGTTGCAAAACCCGCACAATGCGCGAACTACAAGCGAAGGTTTTCAGCATGGATCAGCCCAAACGTGTCCTGGTGGTCGAGGACGATGCCCATATCGCCGACTTGATCTGCCTGCACCTGCGCGACGAGCAGTTTGAGGTGGTGCACAGCGCCGATGGCAACGAAGGTTTGCGCCTGCTCGAACAAGGCGGCTGGGATGCGTTGATCCTTGACTTGATGCTGCCCGGCGTCGACGGCCTGGAAATCTGCCGGCGTGCCCGCGCCATGACGCGCTATACCCCGATCATCATCACCAGCGCGCGTTCCAGCGAGTTGCACCGCATCCTGGGGCTGGAGTTGGGCGCCGACGACTACCTGGCCAAGCCGTTTTCGATGCCCGAGCTGGTCGCGCGGGTCAAGGCGCTGCTGCGCCGCGTGGATGCGATGGCGCGCAACTTGAAGATGGACGCCGGCAGCCTCGACCTCGGCCAGCTGTTCATCAACCCGCTGACCCGCGATGCGACCCTGCAAGGCCAGCGCCTGGACCTCACGCCGCGCGAGTTCGACCTGCTGTATTTCTTCGCCCGCCAGCCGGGCAAGGTGTTTTCGCGCATGGACCTGCTCAACGCGGTGTGGGGCTACAGCCACGAAGGCTATGAACACACCGTGAACACGCACATCAACCGCCTGCGCGCCAAAGTCGAAACCGACCCGGCCAACCCGGTGCTCATCCTCACGGTGTGGGGCCGGGGCTACAAGTTTGCCGAGAGTGCGTCATGAAACTGACCCTGACCCAGCGCCTGTCGGTGGTGTTCGCCGTGCTGCTGGTGATTTGCAGCGGCACCTCGGCATGGCTGCAGGTGCGCTCCAACCGCATGCATGAACTGGAAGTGGTGCAAGGCCTGTCGCGCGACCTGGCGGCGCATATTGCCCGCGACACTCAACTGATGGACGCCGACGGCCTCAAGCCCGAGGCGGTGCGCAATCTGTTCAGCCAGTTGATGCTGGTCAACCCGAGTGTCGAGGTGTACTTGCTCGATAATGACGGGCGTGTGGTCGGGAATGCCGCGCCCAGCGGGCATTTGCTGCGCGACAAGGTCGACCTCGCACCGGTGCGCCGATTCCTCAGCGGCGCGATGCTGCCGATCCTCGGCGATGACCCGCGCAGCGTCGATGGGCGCAAGGTATTCAGCGCGGCGCCGCTCAAGGCCAACGGCCAGCAAACCGGCTTTCTGTACGTGGTGCTGCTGGGCGAGGCCCATGATGTGTACGACGCCAAAGACGCGACCGGCATGGCGTTGAAGATTGCCTTGTGGTCCATCGGCCTGGTCGCCCTGCTCTGCCTGTTGGCCGGCTTGATCGCCTTCGCCTGGATCACCCGACCGCTGCGCCAACTCACCGACAAGGTGGGCCGGTTCGACATCAACGGCGCCCCTAAACCTGCGCAAATCAACACCCCCGAACTCGACAGCGGCGATGAAATCGCAGTACTCGACCATGCCTTCGTGCAAATGGAAAACCGCCTGGGCGAACAATGGCGCGCCATCACCCATCAGGACCAGGAGCGCCGGGAAATGGTCGCAAACATCTCCCATGACCTGCGCACGCCGTTGGCGTCGCTGCACGGCTATCTGGAAACCCTGTCCCTCAAGGACGCCAGCCTCAGCCCCGACGAGCGCCGCCGCTACCTGGGCATCGCCCTCGACCAAAGCCGCAAGGTGGGCGGGTTGGCCCAGTCACTGCTGGAGCTGGTGCGCCTGGAACATGGTTTTGTGCAGCCGGTGATCGAAGGCTTTTCCCTGCCGGACCTGGTGCAAGACATCTTCCAGAAATTCGCACTCACCGCCGAAGCCCGCTCCATTACCCTCACCGCCACGCTGCCGCCACAGGTGCCAACGGTGCTGGCCGACCTGGGCCTGATCGAACGTGTGCTGACCAACCTGCTCGACAACGCCTTGCGGCACACGCCGGTAAACGGTGAAGTCGAAGTGATCCTGGCACCCGAGGCTACTTGTGTGGCGGTGACCGTCAGCGACAGCGGCCCGGGCATCGACGCGCAGCTGCGCGAAGGCTTGTTCCTGCGCGCGTTCACCATCGGCGGCGCACGCCGCGATGGCGGCCTGGGCCTGCGCATCGTGCACCGTATCCTGCAATTGCACGGGCGCAGCATCCAACTGGTGGAGCGCCCAGGCCATGGGGCGACCTTCAGGTTCTCCCTAGAAACGCGAGCATCAACGCGTTGACCCGCTCGGCCTGTTCGTTCTGGATCCAGTGACCGCAGTTGGCCAACACCTGCTGGTGCAGGTTGGGCACTGCGTCGGGCATGCGCTTGAGGGTGTGGGCTTCAAACACGCCGACCGGATCACGGTCGCCAATCAGGAATAATGTGGGTTGCAGCACGGGCTGGCCGGCGAGGAACTCGGTGCGCTGCCAGTTGCGCTCAAAGTTGCGATACCAGTTCAGCGGGCCACGAAAACCGCGCTTGCTGAAGGTTTGCACGTAAACGTCCAAGTCCGCTTGAGTACACCACGTCGGCAATGCGCCGGGGGCCGAGACGCCATCGAACAAGGTGGCGTTGGCTGGCTTTTTCTGCAGGAACACGTCTTGATCCTGCATGAACAGCCGCAACGTGCGTTCGATGTCAGCATCCAGTTCCCGCTCGGCTACGCCCGGTGCCTGGAAATACAGGATGTAGTTGAAGCGATCGGCGTACAGCTCGCGCATGATCTCGATCACCGGGCGCCGCGCACGTCCGGCAAACGGTACGGACATCGTGATCAAGCGGGCGACCCGCGCAGGCTCCAGTAACGCCAGATGCCAGGCCACCACGGCGCCCCAGTCGTGGCCGACCATCACCACCTGTTGATGGCCGAAATGGTCCATGGCCTGCTGAATATCGGCACACAAGGTCAGTAACTCGTAATCGGCGACCTCGGCAGGCGAACTCGATTCGCCGTAGCCGCGCATGTCGGGCGCGAACACCCGATACCCGGCGCCGGCCAGCGCGCGAATCTGCTCGCGCCAGGAGTGCCAGCACTCCGGAAACCCGTGCAGCAGCCAGATCGGCTGGCCGTGCTCGGGCCCGGCGATATGGACGCTCAACTCAATACCGTTGACCTGAACCTTGTCATGCTGGATATCGCTCATCACTGGCTTCCTTGTGATCGATGGTGTGAAGGTTATGGAGGGAGCGCTCGCGGTATTCGCGTGGTGTGCACTTCATCTGACGTTTGAATACGCTGCTGAAGGCGCTGTCCGACTGGTACCCCAACGCCTGGCCGATGCTGGACACACTGCTGCCGGAGGTGTTCAAGGCCTTTATCGCCAAGTGCATGCGCCAGCGGGTCAGGTACTCCTGAGGGGCCATTCCGACCTGCTGCTTGAAGCGCGAGGCAAACGTCGAACGGGACTGATTGGCGATGCCGGCCATGTCGCTCAAGGTCCAACGCCGCGCCGGTTCGGCGTGCACTTGCGCAAGTACCGGTGCCAGCCGAGGGTCGGTCAATGCCGCCAACCAGCCTTGAGTGCTGGCACCCAGGGAAGATTGATAGAGGCGCAGGATTTGCACCAGCATCATTTGCGCCAAATGCTCGGTCATCAATGCCGCGCCGAGTCTTGGCCCGGCATATTCCAGGGCCAGCCGCTCCAGGCACCAGCGCAATACGCCGGCCTGTTCGGACCTGGCGCTGATACGCACCACTGGCGGCAACCCATCGAGCAACAAACGCGCATCATCGCCGTAGGTGAACAGCCCGCCAATCAGAAACAAATCCTGCGCGTCGCCCACGCGGGCGATGCCGCCCACCGCCCCGCGGTAAACGTCGCGCGCGTCAACGCCCTCCCGTGCAAGGTTGCTGGACAATCTCCACGGACGGTTGTGTGTCAGTAAAAAACAATCGCCCTCGCTCAAAGCGATGGGCACCGGCTCGCCCTCCACTTCCAGCCAACAGTTGCCCGCCACCACGGCATTGAACTTGATGCCATGCGGCGCCGGAAAATTCACCGCCCACGTGCCGCCGGCCTTCAAGCCCGCGAACAACGTGCGGTGGCTTTTCAAGCGGGCCAATACCTCGGAGAGAGTATCCACAAGAAAAATCTCCGGACGATCGCGATAGAAACACAGACTTTAGGGCATTCCGCGTCCGACCGCCGAAGAAGAACATAGCCCTACCCCAAATGGAGAACGGCTATGACGCACAAACAAGCCCCCCTCAACAGTGGTTTTGGTGCCAGTACCACCGCGCTGCAAGCGTTGGCCGCTAAAAACTTGCGCGGTATGACCGCCATCGTCACCGGCGGTTACTCCGGAATTGGCCTGGAGGCCACTCGCGCACTTGCAAGTGCCGGAGCACGGGTGATCGTCACTGCGCGTGACGCGCAAAAGGCGCAGCGCAATCTGCACGGCATACAAGGCGTTGAATCGGTGCACCCCGGCGAAATCCTTACTGACCTGGTTCGGCATCTGGACAAAAAGGACTTGGCGTTCGTCGGCGCGCTGGATGAACACGGCACTGCGCGCGCGGCCAGCCATTACAAAAGCCCCGCACAAGGCGCCACCACGCTGGTGTGGTGTGGCGTCAGCCCGCAACTTGAAGGAATGGGCGGCCTGTATTGCGAGGACTGTGAAGTCGCCACACCCACCGAAGATCACACCCCGCGCAGCGGCATTCACCCCTGGGCATCGATCCGCAGCAAGCCGAAAAACGCTAGGCGCTGAGCGAACAACTGAGCGGCATCACGCTTGAGTGACGGGCGCCCACCAGCGCGGCAATAATTGGCGAACCCGCGCTTCGCCAAAGCGGTCGTCAATCAACATCACCACGCCCTCATCCTGCTGGCTGCGAATCACGCGCCCCGCCGCCTGCACCACTTTCTGAATGCCGGGGTACAGGTAGGTGTAGTCGTAACCGGAGCCGAAAATCGACGCCATGCGCGCTTTCATCTGTTCGTTGATCGGGTTCAGTTGCGGCAAACCCAAGGTGGCGATGAAGGCGCCAATCAAGCGTGCGCCGGGCAAATCAATGCCTTCGCCAAACGCACCGCCCAGCACGGCAAAGCCGATGCCCTGGCTGTGCTGGGTAAACTGGTTGAGAAAACCCCGCCGTTCGGCCTCGGCCATGCCGCGTGACTGCAACCACAACGCCACCTGCGGGTGGCGCTCGGCCATTAACTGCGCCACCTGTTGCAGGTAATCGAAGCTTGAGAAAAACGCCAAGTAGTTGCCGGGCCGTTGCGCGAATTGCCCGGCGATGAGCTCCACGATCGGTGCCAGCGAGGCTTGGCGGTGCACAAACCGCGTGGAGATCGCATCGACGATACGCACCTGCAATTGCTCGGCCTTGAACGGCGATTCCACGTCGATCCACGCAGTATCGGCCGGCAGGCCGAGCAGGTCGGCGTAATAGTGGCGTGGGCTCAGGGTCGCGGAAAACAACACGCTGCTGCGCGCGGCGGTCAGCCTGGGCCGAATGAATTCGGCCGGCACCACATTGCGCAGGCACAGGGTTGAAGCACTGCGCTTGCCACCGAACTGACGTTTGCTGATATCAAAGATGAAGTGTTCGTTGAACAGTTCGGCGACTTTGGCAAATTGCAGCGCTTCGAAATAAAACGCCTGCAGCTCGCCGCTGAGGGCTTCGGGGTGATCGTTGAAGTAGTCGCCCATGGCGCTGGCGCAGAGGCTCAGCGCCTGCAGCAGTTTTTCGGGTTTGGTGGCGTAGGCCTGGTATGGCGCGAGCTGGTCCTTATGCAGGGCGTTCCATTCGCGATTCAGGCGTTGCAAGGGTTTCTTCAGCGGCTCGGGTGCACTGTCGCGCAGGGTCTTGAGGCTGTATTGGTCGAGGCTGGCGCTGTACATCGAACGCGCACGCTCTACCAGGTTGTGGGCTTCGTCCACCAGCACGGCGGCGCGCCATTGGTTCAACTGGGCCAGGCCGAACAGCATGGCGCCAAAGTCGAAATAGTAGTTGTAGTCAGCCACCACCAGGTCGGTCCAGCGCGCCATTTCCTGGCTCAGGTAATACGGGCAAACATCATGAGCCAGCGCCACGTCGCGCAGGTTGCGCTGATCCAGCAGGCGCACCTTGGACGCGGCCGTGCGCGCGGCCGGCAGGCGATCGTAAAAGCCTTTGGCCAAGGGGCAGGAATCGCCATGGCAGGCTTTGTCCAGGTGTTCGCAGGCCTTGTCCCGGGCCACCAGTTCGAGCACGCGCAGCGGCAAATCGGGGCTGCTGTCGTAGAGGACTTGGGCGGCGTCCAGGGCCAGCTTGCGGCCCGGCGTCTTGGCGGTGAGGAAGAACACCTTGTCCACCTGCTGCGGCGCCAGGGCCTTGAGCAGCGGAAAGATCGTGCCGACGGTTTTACCGATGCCAGTGGGCGCCTGCGCCATCAGGCAACGGCCGGTACTCACGGCTTTGTAGACCGATTCCGCCAGGGCGCGCTGGCCGGGGCGAAAGTCAGCGTGGGGGAACGCCAGGCGCTGGGCGGCGCTGTTGCGCGCGTCGCGGTGCTGCATTTCCTGTTGGGCCCAGCCCAGGAACAACGCGCACTGCTGGTTGAAGAACAGTTCGAGGTCGGCCGCTGCAAAGCGCTGGTTGAACAGGGTCTCGCCCTCGCCGACGATGTCGAAGTACACCAGTGCCAGGTCGATTTCACCAAGGCCAAGCTTCTGGCACATCAACCAGCCGTACACCTTGACCTGCGCCCAATGCAATTGACGGTGGTTGGCGGGCTGGGCGTCGAGGTCGCCGCGATAGGTTTTCACTTCTTCCAGGCGATTGCTGTCCGGGTCGTAGCCGTCCGCCCTGCCCCGTACTTTGAGCTGTTGGTATTCGCCTTCCAGCGCGACTTCGTTCTGGTAGTGCGCGCTGCGCCGAGACGCCACGGTGCGGTGGCCGACGATACCTTCCTGGGCGCTGGGCGACGGCGTGAAGCGCAGGTCGAGGTCGCCGACCTTGGCCGTGAATTCACACAGCGCGCGCACCGCGACGCTGTAGCTCAAGCCGACTGCGCCCAGCGCACATAACAGACAGTCACCGGCATCTGATACTCGCCACAGAACTCCAGCCAGCGCAGCTGGTTATCCTGCAGGCGGTCGCCGGGGCCCTTGACCTCGATCATGCGGTAAGTCTTCTGGGCGGGCCAGAACTGGATCAGGTCCGGCATGCCGGCACGGTTGGCGCGGATGTCCAGCAGCAGGCGTTCAAACCAGTAGCGCAGGTGTTCGGCGGGCAAGCAGTCCAGTGCTTGTTGCAGCAGGTCTTCGCTGAGCAGGTTCCAGAACACGAAGGGCGACTGGATGCCCCATTTGTCGACGTAACGCTGGCGGATGGTGGCCTTGTAACGCTCATCGCCAAGCTGCTCGAAACACGCCGCGAACAACGGCGCGCGGCGCTGATGGAAATCTTCACTGTGCAAGTCCACCGGCCCGCGCTGGAACGGGTGGAAAAACGAGCCGGGTAATGGTGCAAAAATCGCCTCCCAGCACAACAGGCCGAACAGGGAGTTGATCAGGCCATTCTCGACGTAATGCACCGGTGCATCGGGCTCGCTGAGGTGCGCCTGCACGCAGTACTCCACCGACATCAGCGGCTGCGGCACCTCCAGCGCCAGGTCCAGACGCGTGACGGGCCGCGGCTTGGCCTTGGGCAGCGCCGGCTCCCCCAGCTTGCGGCGCAGGCGTGGCAGCACGCGCAGCAGGTGTTGCTGTTCGGCGGCGCTTTCCGCAGCCTGTTGCGCGGCGCACGCCAGGGCCATGGCTTGCGGGTAATCCTCCTGGCGCTCCAGCACGCGAATCAGGCGTGACCGGGCGCCGGGATAGGCGCATTGGCGGTAAATGCGTTGCGCCAGGTCGAGTTCGGCGCTGCGTTCGCAGTACTGGCCGATCTGGAACAACAGCTTGGCGCGACGCTTTTCCAGCCACGGGTTGTCGGTGCACAGCGTAGCGATTTGCGCGAGTACGCCGTCCAGTGCCTCACCCGCTTCAAAGGCCTGCTGGCATTGATGCAGAAATAGAAAACCGACGACGTCGTCACGGGTGCGCAGGCCGCGGGACTCGGCGCAGAACTCGACTTTTTCGTAGGTGTAGATGCCAAGGTCGGCCAGCACGAACTCTGACCAGTCCTGGTGCAGATTGCCAAAGAACATCAGACGCAAGCGGTCGCACAGGTCCATCACGGTGAGGCTGTACAGTGCATCGCTCAGGTCCGGGCACCACTGGGCAAAGCTGCGCTGCTGCGTAAAATGCTGCGTCAGTGATGCCAGCCAGTCGGTTTTCTTGGCTTTGGGTTGATCAATCCAGGGTTTGAAGGCAGCGAGGACTTCGCCTTTTTGCAGCACGGCGAACAGCTCTTCAACGCACAGCGCGCCTTGATCATCGACCCAACCCTGCTCAATCAACGCCAGGGCGGCCGAGCGTGTGCAACCAATCTCAAGGTAATTGAGCTTGCTTGCGCGAAAATGCACGCCCTTGCGCATGACCATGCGCACCAACAGCGCCTGCGACGCTTGCGGCAACCTGTCAAATTGCTGAATGAAATGCTGTTCGTCCGCATCAAGCAAATCCGCATAGCGCTGCACCAGCCACTGCAGGACTTGGCGGAAGTTATGCAGGTAATACAAGGGATTTTCGAGGGGGTTGGCCATGTCGAGCGCTGATCAAATACTGGTTATGCATACAGAGTGCCGTCGCGAACCCGTTGTTGCAATCGGTAATAGATAAATGGCGCACGCAACTTTTCTAATAAAAAGGATCAGATAGCTCAGTTGATGGCGTAACATTTACGGCCCGCACCCATAGGCTGCGGGACTTTTCAGGGTTAAAGGTAAGGGTTATGAACATGAAGAATTTGGGTCTGCCGCTGGTTGCACTCACTTTTCTGCTATTGGCCGGTTGCTCAACGCAAACCGTGGTGACATTGCAAAATGGTACGCAGTATTTGACCAAGGACAGTCCTAAAACCAAGACGGCCGACGGCTTCTACGAGTTCACCGACATCGCTGGCAAGCATGTGCGCGTCAAGGCCGATGACGTAGCGACGGTACGCAAGGAAAACTGATAAAAAAGCCCCGCAGATGCGGGGCTTTTTGTTGCAGGTTCAGTACCGATAGTACGGGTGGTAATACGGGTGATAGTAGGGATGGTAATAGTACGAGTGGTAGTACGGCCGGTAGCAGCATGGGCCCGGATAGGCCGGGTACACCGCACACCCGCCCAACCCCAGCAGTACCAAGGCGCATAGCAGCAATCGAAGTCGGGACATGCTCAGCTCCTCATATGACGCGCGAAACATCTCGCAGGTGCTGATTAAACGCGTGAGGCGCGCGTAATCCGTCGCAAGGCTGCGCCGCTGATCAATGAAGATTTATTTACCGAAGGATTTTCCCCGCCTGGGCGTTTAACCGATAAGCCGCTTTTATTTTCAAACGCGGCACAACGGAGGAACGACGGCCATGGCACTCATGTCCCGCACGGTACGCGCTCTTTTGCTGATTCCCCTGACCCTGGCGGCCTTGGCCTGCGCGCCAGCGTTTGCCGACACCATCATCATTCGCCAGCCACCGCGGGTGATCGTGGTGCAACCACCTCCACCGGTCTATTACGGGCATTGGGGCTATGCGCCACGCCCTTACTACTACCCGCATCACTATTACGGCTATGGCTATGGCTACCCCCACCGGCCCTATTGGGGCGGTGGCTGGCGGGGGCAGCACTGGCACTGATCGGTTGCGTGAGTGATCAGCCGATCACTACGCCATCCGTCCACAGCCCGCCATGCCCCACGCCGACCAGCGTCACCGAGTCGGCACCAAACGTGAGCACCGTATCGGCGCCGACCACTTTCGCGTGGTCACGCAGGTCGGTGCTCCCTTCCACGTCCTTGAACACCAGTTTGTCGGTGGGCTGGTAGCCAATCACCCGGTCATTGCCAAAGTGGCCGCTGAACAAAAAGGTGTTGTGCCCGCTGTCGTCGCGGATCGTGTCGTTGCCTTTGCCACCCTCGATAAAGTCCGCCCCCTTGCCGCCCTGGATCAGGTCGTTGCCGTCGCTGCCGATGATGAACGTATTGCCCTTGTGCGGCTCCGCATTGCGGTTGAGGTCCTGCACCCAGGTATTGGCCCGCGCCGGGTCGGACAGGTTGGCAACAATTACCGTGGAGTCACGGGTCATCTGGTCGTAGAAGCCGGACTCGAGGATGCGCGTCATGCCATCGCCGTAGGCCGTCGGCAAATGCGAGACCCAGGTGGGCAGGTTGACGATGGAAAACGGCATCACATTCCACAGCGTCGAGGCGTAGTGGTCGTTGAAGCTGACGATGTTATCGGTGGTGGACTCGTGGGGTTTGTCGTGCACGCCCAGCGACGACAGGTTGAAGGACGAGCCGTCCAGCGCGCGGAACACCGGGTCGTTTTCGTAACCAATATTGAGCACCTTGTCGCCGGCACTCTGGGTCGGCGAGGCATAGGCGACATAGTTGGCGTCCTTGTAGAACCCCGCCCATTTGTTGTTGCTCAAGTCCGCCATGCTGTTGACCGCCAGCCCGCCCAGGCTGTGGCCGCTGACCACCACGTCCTTGCCGGTCAGGCCATGGGCACCGGCGTAGTCGGCAACATTCTTGAGCAAGCCGCCGAAGGCTTCGCCGGCGTAGTTTTTCGCGTAATCCTTGGGCCCCAGGGCCGCGAGCAGATCGCTGATCAAGTCGCCGATCAAGTCGCCGATCGAGTCGCTGATCAGGGTTTCCCGTGGCCCCGAGGTGCCACGAAAACCGATGCCGATTTCGAGCAGCTTGCCGGCGTCGTCGTATTTGCCGAGTACCTCGACCTGGGCCGTGGTGTAGCCGGCTTTTTCCCCAAAGAAGGTGCCACGTGCATCGACCTTGCCGGCGTAGCCTAGGGCACTGGCGCTGATCGGTGTCCAACCGGCTTTCTGCACCGCCTCCAGGGCGGCTTTTTCCGAATCCGGGTTCCACGGGATGCCAGGGATCACGCCCTGGGAATCCGTGCTGCCGAGCAGCGCACCGACCAGCGTGGCCGGTAAACCCAAGCCTAACCCGTTGTGCTGGTAACCCACGGCAAAGCCGTTATCCAGGTTGTGATAGGAATACAACGTGATCGCCATGGCATCGGCGAACAACGTTTTGGAACCCTCGGTGCCAAGGTTTTTATAGTCAAAGATACCCATGGTAGTGCCTCTCTGTTGTTGGATTTGTAGAGAAAGCGAAAACACTTTTCAGCGGTGGGCCAGGTGTCAGGTGGAAGCTGGCGTGCTCCCACCTGACACCTGGCCCGCATGCAAAGGTGATGAAACCTTTAGAACGCCCAGTCGAGGCTCAAGCCCACCCCGTGCACTTTGTCCTTGCTGGCCAGCAGGCCGTTGTAGTCAAAGTTCACCCGCGCCTCTTTGCTCAAGGCCAGGCTCACCCGCGCGCCCACCAGCGCGGCATCGCGCACCATCGGCGCACTTTCCACCGCGAACGACGGGCTGCCCGACGCGAACGCCAGGTGCTGCTCGGAATCAGTGCTGCTCAGGTTGTGCTGCCAGCCCAGGGTGCCGGACACCTCCAGTTGCTGGTGATCGTTCACATTGAAGGTCTTCAATGCACGCATGCCCAAGGTGCTCAACACCACATCGCGGCGGTCGTCGTGGCCTTTGAGCGCGGCGGCATCGCCTTTTTCGGTAAAGCCATCGGTGTCCAGGTGCACGTAAGCCAGGTTGGCGAACGGCTCCAGGGCCAGCGGTTGCAGATTGACGCGGTAAGCCGCCTCGCCAAACACCTGCGTGCTGCTCGCGTCCACTTTGACTTTCTGCTTGCCGGCCACATCGCCATACTGCAGGTCGCGCTTCACATCGGCGCGATGCCAGCTGTAGGTCGCTCCCCCGCTCAGGCGCAAGGCACCGATCTCATGCCCGGCATAGGCGCCAAAGTGGTAGCTGTCGACCGAGGCACGTGAGTGGGTGTCGTTGCCCATGTTCAACGAGGTGTCGCTGTAACCGGCGACCAAACCGATACGGGTCGCCTCGTCCAACGCACCGTCAACGCCGACGAGCATGCCGCCCAGCGAAGTGGTGTAGCCCGCCGTGTCGCTGCGGCTGTCGGTTTTGCCCCAGGCGCCCAGGGCCTTGACCCACACGTTGCCACGGCTGTCGAGGGTTTCGCTGGTAGCGCCCATCTCGCCATTGCGCAGGCGCTCGCCCACCGCTTCACGCACGTAGCGGCTGTCGTTGACCAGCGCGCTCTGCAACGCCGGGTAGATTTCGCCGGACAGTTGCTGGAACGCGCCTTGCGCCGAGGCCGCAGTCGGCGCCAGCAACAAGCTTTCATACACTGCGTTGCCGGCGCCCAACTGGTCTGCCGCCGCGGCGACAGCACGCTGGTTGGGCGTAACGGCCACACTGGCGAAGCTGTTGGTACGCGCCACATCCAACTGCACACCGTTGGCGGCATAGTTCAACGTGCCACCGATAAACAGGTAGTTGGGCAGTACCGTACCGAAGCTACCGGTAACCCCACCCGCGGCTTGCAGGATGGTGTACTGGCGACCGATCAGGCTCTGGGCCTGCGCGTTTGTCAGCAGTGTCGGGCTGTTTTCCAGGGCCAGGGTCACGGTGCCGCCATTGAGCGTGGCCGTGCCACCGGCGACGATGCGATCGCTGCTGGTCGGCGACAACTCGACCGCGTAGGTCGAGCCCGCGTCGAAGGTGACATTGCCGGCCACATTCAAGGTGCCGATGGAATTACCCGGCGCCACGGTGCCGCCGCTTTTGGCGGACAGCGAGCCGATATGCCCCGAGCCACCGACCACGCCGCTCTGGCTGACGGTGACGTCGGAGGTGACCGAGCCATTGATCGCCAGCAAGCCCTGATTGACCAGGGTCGGGCCGCTGTAGGTGTTGTTGCCGGTCAGCACCAGCGCGCCGATGCCCTGCTTGGTCAGGCCGCCGTGGCCGGAGATGTTGTTGCTCCACACGTCCAGCCCGCAGTGCACGTCGGTGCACAGACGCTGGGTCGGTTTGCCGGCATCCACCACGGCGCCGATCCCTGGCAAATCCGCCACGAACTGCCCGCTGCCGTACGCGCCGTCGATGCGAAACTCGGCCGGGATATCTTCGCCGGTGATGAACATGCCCGGGCCGTTGATCGCCTTGCCCAGGTTGATCATGCCCCAGCCGTACAGCGCGTCGATGCCCGGCGCGCCGAGGTCGGTGGCGGTGGTTTTCAGCACGGTGGAGACCTGATCGCCGCTCATGTACGGGAAGCGCTCCATCAACACCGCCGCAGCGCCGGCCACGTGGGGCGCGGCCATGGAAGTGCCATTTTTATTGGCCCAGTCGGTGGTGAGGTTTGAAAGGTCGGTGCCGTTGATGATCGAGCTGAAGATCTTGGTGCCCGGCGCCGACACGCAAAAGCTTGCCGCATACCCGCAGCGCGACGAGAACGTACTGATCACATAAGGATCAGCGCTGGCGGTGTCCGGGTTCTGCTGCAAGGCCGCCACCGACAGCCAGTTTGGCGCAATGTCCGGCACGAAGTAGGCCAGGCCCGACATCGCATCCGGGTTGTTGCGGTTGTAGTCGTTACCGGCGGCAAAGATGGTCAGCACGCCGCTGCGGGCCGCGTCGATTGCGCCTTGATAAGCACCGCCGGCCAGCGTGCCGAGTATCGGCCGGATAACGTTGAACTGCGCCTGCGCTTCATTGACCGTGAAGTTGGGGAATGCCGGATCGCGGCCGCCCTTGGCGTACTGGTCACCGATGCCGATGCCCCAGCTGTTGTTGATGATGCGCGCGCCATTGGCGACCAGCCCATCCCAACCGGCCTTGTACACCGCGCCATCGTTGCCGAGGATGATCCCGTCTTCCGGGCCCGGGTCGCCGTTTTCGGCGCTGAGGATTTGCGCATTGAACGCCACGCCATGCATCGGCCCACCATCGCGGTTACCCGCGGCAATGCCGCCGACGTGGGTGCCGTGGTTGCCCAGCTTGCCGTTGGAGTCCTTGGAGGGCGTGCCGTCATAACGGAACGCATCGCCCGCCTTCACCGGAATGTAGGGGTCGGTGTATTGGCGAATGCCCTCGGTGACAATGGTCACCACCTTGCCGGGGCTGTCGAATTCCGGGTGCTGCGCGTACACCGGCTGGTCGAAGATCCCCAGCTTGACGCCCTTGCCGGTGTAGCCCGCGGCGTAGGCGGCATCTGCATGCACCGCGCCCAGGCCCCAGTCGGCCTTGAATTCATTGCTGCGCCAACTGGCCGCGTCGCCCAGCTTGCCCGCTTCCACATAGGGTGCGGCCTGGGCGGTTCCCAGGCTTGCCAGGCAGCACAGCAACGCGCCGTATGGCACGCAGCTCAAGGCCTTGAGCGGGTAGCCCGGGCCGGTGTGAGTGGCGGTGATTAACCCTGACTTGCGTTTGTTCACGGTGACCTTCCTTAGTTTTCTTATTGCCGGTATGTGAATCACTTTTCTTCAGCGCCGCCTATCTAATGCGGGCGCTGGCGTGCCAGCTCCCACCGTTTTTGACCTGCGGTGTTCTCTAGAACTGCCAGTTGAGGCTCAGCCCCACGCCCTGGGTTTTCTCGCGGCCACCCAACTGGCCGTTGTAATCCAGGTTGACCCGTGTGGTCGGGCTCAACGCCAGGCTGGCCTGCACGCCCACCAGCGCCGCATCACGTAGCAACGGCGAACTGCGCACGGCAAATGACGGCCCGCCGGCAACAAACGCCAAGTGTTCTTCGGATTCCACCGCCGTGAGGCTGTGCTGCCAGCCCAGCGAACCGGACAGTTCCAGCTGCTGATGGTCATTCAACGGCAAGGTTTTCAACGCGCGCAGGCCCAAAGTGCTGAGCACCGCATCACGCCGGTCACTGCCACGCTCAAGGGCCGCGGCGTCGCCTTTTTCGTGGAATGAGTCACTGTCCAGGTGTACGTACGCCAGGTTGGCGAACGGCTCCAGCGCCAGCGGTTGCAGGTGAATGCGGTACGCCGCCTCGGTGAACAACTGCGCCGTGCGCGCATCCAACTTGGTCTTTTGCTTGCCGCTGACGTCGCCGTATTGCAGGTCGCGCTTCACATCACCGCGATGCCAGCTGTAGGCGCCGCCGACGCTCACGCGCCAGTCACCCAGTTCACGCCCGGCATACGCACCGAAGTGGTAACTGTCGATGGACGCCGATGAGTGTGTGCCACTGCCCAGGCTCAAGGAGCTGTCGCTGTAGCCTGCGACCACACCCACGCGGGTCTGCTCGTCCAACGCACCGTCCACACCAGCCAGCAAGCCACCGATCGAGGTGGTCGAACCCGCGGTTTCGCTGCGGCTGTCAGCCTTGCCCCAAGCCCCGAGCGCTTTGAGCCACAGGTTACTTTCGCCGCTCACCGGTACATGGCGCAGCCGCTCACCCACAGCATCACGCAGTTGCAGGCTGTCGTTGATCAGCATCGCGCCAATCGCCGGGTAAACCTCGCCGGACAGTTGCTGCAAGCCTTGCCGAGCGGTTGCGACGGAGTCGGACTGCAACAGGCTTTCATACACCGGGTTGCCCGCGCCTAGTTGCTCGGCAGCGGCGGCGACAGCGCGCTGGTTACGGTTGGCGGCAACGCTGGCAAAGGTCGCTCCGTTGCGCCCCACGTCCAGTTGCACGCCGTTGGCCGCATAGTCGAGGGTGCCGCCAAGGAACAGGTAGTTGGGCAGCACTTGACCAAACTGCCCCTGGATGCCGCCCGCCGCCTGCAGGATGGTGTACTGACGGCCGATCAGGCTTTGCACCTGGCTCTGGCTCAGCAATGTCGGGCTGTTTTCCAGCGCCAGGGTGACGGTGCCGCCGCCCAGTACGGCTTTGCCACCAGCGACAATGCGGTCGCTGCTGGTCGGGGTCAGTTCCACAGCATAGGTGGAGCCCGCCCCCAGGTTCACATCGCCCGCCACCTGCAAGGTGCCGACCGAATTGCCCGGTGCCACGGTGCCGCCGTTGTTCACCGCCAAGGCGCCGATGCGCCCGGAGCCGCCGAGGGTGCCGCTGTCGTTCACCGTCACGGCCGAGGTCAGCGAGCCGTTTACCGCCAGCAGGCCGCCATTGACGCTGGTCGCGCCGCGGTAGGTGCTGTCGCCGCTGAGCAGCAAACTGCCGGCGCCGGATTTGATCAGGCTGCCTTCATATACGCGGTTCGCGGCGGCTTGATCACGGGCGGTGCCGACCGCGTAGTCGGTCTGGTCCTGCTGGCTGGCAGTTGCGCCCACGCCGTTTTGCCAGCCCTTGTCGATCAGGGTTTGCTGCCAGGCTGCGTGCTCGGCGCGGTCTTCGGCTTGGCGCTGGAGCAACGCCTGGTCGGTGATGCCGTTGCTCCACACATCGCCCTGCCCGGCCGCCAGGTTGACGTTCATCGAACCGAGCAATTGCCCCGGCCCGTGCATCGCCCGGCCCAGGTCCGGCACGCCCCAGCCCACAGTGGTATTGGGTGACTGGGTAATTGAGCCGTCGAGTTGCGTGGCGGTGGTCAACAGCACCTGCAACGCCTGCTCATTGTTCAAGTACGGGTAGCGTTCCATCACCAGCGCCAAGGCGCCGGTGGCGTGCGGCGCCGACATCGACGTGCCGGACTTGACCCCATAACCGCCGCCGGGAACGGTGCTGTTGATCAGCGCGCCCGGGGTGGAAATACACCAGTATTTGGCGATGCCGCACTTGTTGTATTTCTGGTTATTCGCCTTGTCCAGGCCCGACACGGCCAGCCAGTGGCCTTCCAGTTCCGGCTGGAAGTACGGCAGCGCCGAACGCACGCTGGCATTCGCGTAACCACTGTTGCCGGCGCTGAACACATTGATCACGCCGGCCTTGGCCACATCCGCTGCCGCATCCAGCCAGGTGCCCTGGTTGTAATGCTGGGCGTAGGCGGCGTGCAGGCCGTCCAGGGTCTGGTAGCTGACGTCCGGCGGCTGGCTGCCCCAGCTGTTATTGACGGCGCGCACGCCGGAATCCACCAACGCGGTGTACACCGCCTTGAAGTATTTGGGGTCCGGGGTGGGGCCAAACAGGAAGCTGTCGTTGGCGTTGGTGTTGCCCACATAGACTTGCGCGTTGTACGCCACGCCATGCATGCCCACGCCATCACGCGCCGCGCCCATGGTGCCGGTGACGTGGGTGCCGTGGGAGTCGTTGTTGGGGTTGAGCGCGCCGGTGGTACTGAACGCGCTGCCATTGACGTAAGTGCCGGTGGCCGTGACCGGGTGGAAGCGGTCTTTGGAGGCTTCCGGGTGATCGGTATCGAACCCGGAGTCCAGCGCGCCGATTTTTACCCCGCTGCCGCTGATCCCAGCGGCGTAGGCCTCATTCGCCTTCATGCGGTCCAGGCCCCAGTCACTCTGGAACTCGGCCGAACGCCAGCTGGCGGGGTTACCCAGTAAACCGGTCTCGGTGTATTGCGCCTGTGCCGCAACGGACAACAGGAGCAAGGAACCTGCGGTAAAGGGTTTGAAGCGTGATGAATCGGTGATCATCTAAACCATCCTTATTGTTTTTATAACTGCTCATTTCACCGGGCCGAATGCCTCATCGACTTTCGCCAGGTCGGTGTCGCGCAAGTTGCCCGCGTAGTAGTGCAATTTGGTCCAGGCCATCAAATAGTCGTACCGCGCCTGGGCCAGGTCGCGGCGGGTGCTGTACAGCTGCTGCTCGGCGTTCAACGCATCCAGGTTGACCCGCTCGCCGCCGAGGATGCTCTGCTTGGTCGACACCACCAGCGCCTCGGCCGAGGTCAGGGCCTTTTGATACGCGCGCAATTTGCTCACCCCGGACAGGCACGCGCTGAACTGGCGGCGCAGCTCGATCAGGGTTTCGCGCGTCTTGCCTTCCAGCTCGTACTCGGCCTGCTCCATGCCGCGACTGGCTTGGCGGGTGGCGGCCGAAATACCGCCACCGGCATACAGCGGCACGCTGACTTCAATGCCGATGGTGTTGGTGTCGTAGCGCTGGTTGTAGGTGTTGCCGCTGTCGGACTCCTGTTTGCGCGAGCTGGCATACGCGGTGATCTTGGGCAGGTGCCCGGCGCGGTTGCGCTCCACTTCATAGCGCGCCACTTCCACGGCCTGGCGCTGGGAAGCGAGGGTCGGATTATTGGTGATCGCCAGTTCATGCCAGGTGTCGTAGTTGGCCGGCGTCAGGGTGAAGGCGGCAAAACTTTGGTTCAGCGGCGCCAAATCCTGGATGTTGACGCTCTGCACACCGATCAACGCGCCCAACTCCCTCAGCGACGCGTCCTGCTCATCCAGCGCCTGGATCTCTTCGGCAGTGGCCAGTTCATAACGCGACTCGGCTTCGAGGATGTCGGTACGCGTGCCTTCGCCCTGCTGGAACAGGTGCTGGTTTTGCTGGAACTGCTGCTCGAAGGCCTTCTTTTTGGCGCGGGCGATGTCGATCTGGTCCTGGGCAAACAGGGCCTGGGTGTAATAGCTCAGCACCCGCACCAGCAGCGCCTGGCTCTTGTCGCGAAAGCTTTCATCGGCGAACAACGACTGGGCCACGCCCTTGCGGTAGTTGGCATAGGCTTCGTAGTCGAACAAAGGCTGTTGCAGGCTGAAGGTCGAGCCATAACTGTTGTAGTTGCGGTCGTCGCGGTAGTTGCCGCCGCGCCCGTCCGGCAGGTGCGCCTCAGAGTTGTTGCGGCCCTTGTTGTAGTTGTACGACAGCTTGGGCAGCAGCCCGGCGCGGCCGATGGTGCGGTTTTCCAGGCCGGCGTCGCGCTCCTTGATCGCGCCGAGAAACACCGGATCGTTACGCAAGGCTTGCTCATACACATCAAACGGGCCCATGGCAGCCTGGGCAGAGCCACACATCAACAGCAGTGAAATGAACACAGGTTTCATGCTCATTCCTCGGTCAGCGCGGAGCCGGCGCGATCCAGCAGCGGCTTGAACAGATAATTGAGCAACGAGCGCTCGCCGGTGCGCACGAACATCTCGGCAGGCATGCCCGGCTTGATCACCAGGCCATGGAGTTTTTCCAGTGCGGCCTCGCTCACCGTGGTGCGCAGCACGTAGTACGGCTGGCCGGTTTTTTCATCAAGCATCTGGTCGGCAGAAATCAGGCTGACTTCGCCCGGCACGCGCGGGGTGCGGCTCTGGTTGAAGGCGGTGAACAGGATATCCACCGGCAAGTGCGTGCCAACCTTGTCCACCAGGTTCACCGGCAAACGCCCTTCGACTTCCAGGCGTGTGCCCTGGGGCACGATTTCCAACAGGGTTTCACCGGCACGCACCACGGCGCCTTCGGTGTGCACGCTGAGGTTGACCGCAATGCCATCGGCCGGGGCGTTGATTTCACTGTGCTGCAGGTCGAAGCCGGCCGAGGTGAGCTGCTGCTCCAGGGTCAGGCTGCGCAGTTGGGCGTCGGCCAGTTGGCTGCGCACTTCCTTTTGATATTCCTCGCTGTGCTGCTGCAACTTGAGCCGTGATTCAAGAATGCCCTGCTCCACGCGGCCGCTTTCGCCGGCGTTCTGCGCCAGGTCCTGTTGTACCTGGGACAGTTGGCGCTGGTAATCGAGCAAGCGATTGCGCGGGATATAGCCGTTGTCGGCCAAGGGTTGCAGGTTGGCCAGTTGGTCGCGCAGGGATTGGGCCTGGGCGGACAAGTCGCTGCGGGCACGGCGCATGCCATTGAGTTGCGAAGTGGCACCGTCGATATTCGCGCGAATCCCGGCTTGCTCGCGGGAAAATGCCTCGCGGCGGCTGCTGAACAGTTGGCGTTGGCCTTCCAGCACCAGGGCCAGCGCCGGATCGGGGTTGGCGCTCAACTCGGCCGGAAAGGTGATGCTGGAGCGGTTATCGCGCTCGCTCTGCCAGCGCGCCACGCTGGCCCAGGCCATGCGGTACTGGGCTTGCAGGGATTGCACGTCGGCCTGGTTCTGGGTCTGGTCGAGGCGAAACAGCGGCTGGCCTTGTTTGACCGCCTCGCCCTCCTTCACCAGAATCCGGCTGACCACGCCGGGGCTGAAGGTTTGCACGGCTTTGCGCTTGCCCGACACCACCACCGTGCCTTGCACCGGGATGCCTTGGTCCAGAGGCGCCAGGCTGGCCCAGAGAAAGAAGCCGCCGGCGCCGACGATGGTCAGCAGCCAACCCATTTTTACGAAAAAACCGGCATCTCGTTGCTCAAATGTAAGGCTGCTCATGCGCCTGGATTCCTTCCGGCTTGGTACTGACGGCTGAGGCTCACGCCGGCCTTTTCTCGTGGTGCTTCCTGCTGCTGGCCCGACAAGGCGCGCAGCACTTCCTGGCTGGGGCCGAAGGCCTGCAAACGGCCTTCGTTGAGCACCAGCAACTTATCGGCCTGGGCCAGCGCCGAGGACCGGTGCGTCACCAGCACCACGCTGCTGCCCTGGGCTTTCATCTGCACGATGGCACTGGCCAGCGCGGCTTCGCCGACGGTGTCGAGATTGGAGTTGGGTTCATCCAGTACGATCAAGCGCGGCCCGCCGTAGAGCGCGCGGGCCAGGGCCACGCGTTGCTTCTGGCCACCGGACAGGCCGCCGCCGTTGTCGCCCAGCACCGTGTCGTAACCCTGTGGCAGGCGCAGGATCAGCTCATGCACACCGGCTTGTTGCGCGGCCTGCACCACCCGTTCCGGGTCGGCGTCGCGAAACCGTGCAATGTTGTCGGCGATGCTGCCGCTGAACAGTTCGATGTCCTGGGGCAAGTAACCGATATGGGGACCGAGGTCGTCGCGGTCCCAACGATGGATATCGGCGCCGTCCAGGCGCACTGTGCCGGCCAGGGTTGGCCACACACCCACCAGCACGCGGGCCAGGGTGGATTTGCCCGAACCCGACGCGCCAAGCACGCCAAGCACTTCGCCCGCACCGAGGTTGAAACTGACCTGATGCAGGGTCGGCACGCGCCGCCCGGGCGGGCCCGCGCTGACTTGTTCGAAACTGACCTGGCCGTTGGGCGCCGGCAGCGCCATGTGTTCGACTTCCGGCGGGAATTCGCGCAGCAATTCGTCAAGCCGCTGGTAAGCCAACTTGGCCGAACTCCACTGCTTCCACACCGCAATCAGTTGGTCGATGGGGCTGAGCACGCGGCCCATGAGGATGGAACCGGCGATCATCATCCCGGCCGTCATGTCGCCCTTGATCACCAGAAAGGCGCCCAAGCCCAGCACCAGTGATTGCAGGCACAGGCGAAAGGACTTGCTCAGCGAGGTGATCACCGAGCCGGTGTCGCTGGCCTTGTTCTGATAGCCAAGAAATTGCGAATGCACCGCGAACCAGCGCTTGCGCAACGCGCCGAGCATGCCCATGGCCTGGATCGTCTCGGCGTTGTGCAAATGGCTGGTGGCCAACTGGGTCGATTGCTGGGAAAACGCGCCCGCCTCGCCCAGCGGTTTTTTGGTCAGGTATTCATTCAGGCACGCCAGCGCGATCAGCAGTACCGCGCCCGCCGTTGCCAGCACGCCAAGCCACACGTTGAAGAGGAAAATCACGAACAGGTAGATGGGAAACCACGGTGCATCAAAGAACGCGAACAGCGCAGGCCCCGTGATGAATTGGCGGATCACGGTCAGGTCGCCAAGGGATTGCCCGGCGTGCCCCTGACCGCGCTGCAGGTTGCGTTCAAACGCGGCTTTGTAGACGCGCAAGTTGAAGCGCCGCTCCAACTGGCTGCCGATCCGGATCACGATAAAACTGCGAACGACTTCCAGCGTGCCGATAAACGCAAAGAAGCCGACGACCATCAACGTCAACATCACCAGGGTGGTTTCATTCTGGGAGGACAACACACGGTCGTACACTTGCAGCATGTAAATCGACGGCACCAGCATCAACAGGTTAATCAATGCGGTAAAACAGCCGATGCTGATCAAAATACTCTTGTATTCACCCAACGCCCTGAATAAGGGCGCAACCGCATGGGACTTCGCCATATCTTCTGATCTTCCCTGAAGCGAATTACGCGCACTAGTTGCCCAGGCCCCACAGTAGGGCGGCCAACTATTAAAATCGGGTTATATGCTTATAACTGTTAATTAAGGTGTTCGTTGCAGGACAACTTCGGGGATTGAAGGCGTCTGCCCTTTATATTCGCCGTCTTTTTCACGGTTCAAATGGATAATGCCCGTGCCCTGGGCGTTCATCAGCCAGATGCCGTCCGGGGTTGGCAACCAGGTCAGCGGTTTATCGCCCAGCCATTGCGCTGCGCACGCCACATCGCCGGCCAGCGCGTTAGGCTGGTCCAACAGGTCCAACGCGCACACTTGATCCTGCTGGTGCAACTGCCAGTGGCCGGCCAACTGGGCGGTGGTGGGTAAAACAAGACTGCTAGCCATTGCGTGGGCTCCTGCCGACACGAACAACACCTGTGAAGCACAGGCGATCAAATGAGAAAAACGCGGCATGTGCTGCTCCATCATAGAGCGCGGCGCCGGAGCGCCGCGCGCTTTACATCACGCTACGATGTCGCTGACCGCAGCCTGGCCAACGGTGGTGACGAGGAAATCCGCCACGCCGTGCCCGGAGAAGTCCACGGCCAAGGTGCCCAGGTTGGTACCCGAGGCATAGCTGAGTACAGCATCGCCGGCATGCCCGGTAAATGCGTTGACGAAGCTCAAGCCCGCACCTTTGGTGATGCCGGACAGGTCGATCTTGTCCGAACCCGAGGTGAAGTCGAAGATCTTGTCAGCAGCACCCGGCTTGGAATCGGAACTGGCACCGTACACGAAGGTATCGTTGCCGGCGCCGCCCCACAGTTGGTCCGCACCGCCACCGCCGTAGATGATGTCGTTGCCGGCACCGCCCTTGATGAGGTTGGCTGCGTTGTTACCAATGATCAGGTCGTTGCCCGAACCGCCGAAGGCGTTCTCGACCGTGACGCCCTTGGCGATGGACACGTTGCCCACCAGGCCGCCAACGTCGGAGAACGAGGCCTCATTGAGGTTGATCTTCTGGTTTTGGGTGAAACCGGAGAAGTCCAGGGTGTCGTTGCCACCACCGTCCCATACCGAGAACACCAGCTTGTCGGCATTGGAAGTAGCGCTGTAGAAATCACGCCCAGTGTTGGAGTTGAAACCGTAGGTGGTGTCGCCGGCGCGGGTGCTGTAGTTGGCACCGTAGAGCTTCTGGATCGCGGCAATGTCGTCGATCAGCGGGCCTGAAGCGTAAGCTTCGACGCCGCCTTTGGTGAAGTTCTGGTTGGTGTTGCTTTCGCTCCAGTAACTCATGACGCTGTAGCCACGCGTGTCCTGTCCATAGTCCGCGTCTTTGTACGAAGGGTTGCCGGTCCCGGCGTTGTAGTCGCCAGGGTGAGCCAGGCCCAGGGTATGGCCGATTTCGTGGGTCAGGGTCTGCCGGCCGTAGTTGTTCACGTCCGGGGTCTTGTTCGGCGTGTAGCTGCTGTTGGTCAGGTACCACGAGGTGCCGTCGTAGCCTGCGCCGGTGCCGGGCAGGTAAGCGAAGGCAGCCGCGCCATCCTGGCCACCGCTGTAGTTGCCGAAGGTCATGTGCGTGTCACCGCCCGAGGCGCTTTCGGTAAAGCTCACGTTGGCGACATCCGACCAGGATTGCATGGCCAGTACGGCCTGTGCTTTCTGCTGGGCGTTGAACTGGCTGAACCCGGAGATCCCATGTTTGTTCAGGGTGGCCGAGGAAGCCGAGGTGAGGAAGGTGTAGGTCAGATCGATCTTGCCGTTGTGATTCACATCCTTGTACGAGGCGCCATCGCGCAGCAGGTGGTCCGCTGCCTGGTCCACGGAAAAGGACGGTTTGCCATTCACCGTGAGGTTGCCGCCACGGTCATACAGATGGCTGAAGCTATCGATTTGCGAGTAAGCAGTGCTGGCTTGCGCGGCAGAAACAATAGCTTTGTCTTTTACTTTTGACATAAACGTACTTCCTTGTTTGCAAGTGCATCAGTCTTTGGTCGATAGGAACCCCGCGGGCGAGATCGTCCTATCACTCGCCTCTTTTGAAGGCGTATCGAAACTGACACAACTTGAAATCTTTCGTCTACAAATATTTCCGCAGCGAAAATGTGACGTGGATTCAAGTTAAGGAAGTCGCAGGCAGTGTTTATTGGGGACAACTGCGTTTGCACAAAAGCGCCGGCCCGAGTGGTATTTAAATATTAAATAGCAGTAAAGCCGCTCAACTTGAGCGGCGCACTTGAATAATGGATCCAATATATTGTCACGGTGTCATTGGCGACATTAAAGAGCCACTACTTACACTATTAATTATTAGTTGCCCCCTATTACCGGGACACACTCCAGCCGGACCTGGTTAATGCCTCGAGCAACGTTTCACCCGCCAACCCTGGCACCGTGACCCCCTGCTCTGTGGTCATGTCCTCACCGGCCAGCAGGGCATTGATGATCGCCTCCTCCACCGCTTCTGCCGCGGCCGTGAACAGCGGTGAGATGTGATCGTTGTTGACCATCTGCAACGCCGTGCTCAGTGGCGAGCCTTCGCGCCCGTAATCGGCTGGCGGCAGATCGCGGTTGCCGGTGGCGAAGGCCAGGAACAGGTCGCCGCTGGAGTCCTCGGTGCCGCCGCCGGTGCGCGCGATGCCGATCGACGCGCGTTGCGCCAGCCGTCGGCACTGATGCGGCAGTAAAGGCGCGTCGGTGGCGATGATCACCACGATGGAGCCCATGCCTGGCGTGCCGCGCGCGGCGAAGGGGGATGCGATGCCCTGCAAGTGACGGCCAACCGGGTAACCGTCCACCCGCAGCTCCTGGCGCTTGCCATGGTTGGCCTGCACCAGCGCGCCGACGGTCCAGCCGCCCTGCTCGGCCGGCAACCGCCGCGAGGCGGTGCCGATGCCGCCCTTGAACTCATGGCAGATCATCCCGGTGCCGCCGCCCACTGCGCCTTCCTGCACCGGGCCACTCTCAGCGTTATCCAGCGCCTGGCGTACATGCTCAGGCTTGACGTGCTGGCCCCAGATATCGTTGAGCAGCCCGTCGTAGGTTTCCATCACCACCGGCATGCACCAATACACCGCCGGGTCCGCCAGGCGCTCACGCTCCAGGGCGATCAAGGTGTCACGCACCACGCCGATGCTGTGAGTGTTGGTGATGGCCACGGGCGTGGTCAGCAATCCCGCTTCGCTGATCCATTCAAGGCCGGTGGCATCGCCATTGCCGTTGAGTACGTGGTACCCGGCAAAACACGGTTGCTGACGCGCCTCGCCTTCGCGCGGCTGGATCACGGTGACACCGGTACGCACTTGTTTGCCGTCGATACACGCCTTGAGCGTACTGTGGCCGACCCGAACGCCCGGCACATCGGTGATGGCATTCAATTCGCCGGGCGTGCCCAGCCCCAACGTAATGCCCAATTGACGTGCACGCATACCCACTCCTTACAATTTTTGATACGCCGGACTCAACCGGCCACTGATGCAATAAAAAATGACCGACAGCGCGAGCAAGCCGATGATGATCATGATGTCGCGCACCGACGCCGCGTAGATCAAGGTCACCAGCAGGTAACCTGCGCCCAGCACGGCCAACACCGCCGGCAGCGGCCATAACGGCATGCGATAAGGATGCTCGCGATCACGCAGCAGCACCCGGCTCATCAGCGCGCACAAGGCCACCGCCAGGTACACCAATATGATCAGTAACACGCTGAAGGATGTGAGGTCCGCCAGGTTGGAGCTGAAACTCAACAGCGCCGACGGGATGGCCAGGAACAAGGTTGCCAGCCACGGCGAATCCCAGCGCGGGTGAATGCGCGTGAACAGTGTGTTGATGCGCGGCGTCCACAGCGCATCGCGGCCGCTGCTGAACACCACGCGGCCAATCTGGATGACGATGGCGACAATCGCGTTGAACACTGAGAGGAAGATCCCCGCACTGACCAGCCGCGACAGCGTTTCATTGCCGTGGCTGGTCAGCAGGTAGCCGATCGGGTCCGGGCTGCTGATCATCGCACTCAACGACGGCGCGCCGATCAACAGCGCGGTGATGGGCACCAGTTCGATCACCACCACCAGCCCCAGTGACCACAGCACCGCCTTGTGCACGCCTTTGCCGCCACACTTCATGTCTTCAGCCAACAACACGGCGGGGCCGTAACCGTTGTACGAAAACAAGCCGATACCGACCGCGCCGATCACCAAGCCCCACGGCGCCAGGTGCAGCACGCCGTTTTCGACGATTTGCGGCTGGAACAACACGCTGGCCGGCTGCACCGGGTTGCCGAAGCCGATGCACACAATCACCAGCAACGCGGCGATTTCCAGCAGCAGGCAGGTGCCGGTGATCCAGGCGTTGAGCTTGATATTGAGGATGCCCAGCGCGTAGCTGCACACCACGATGACCAGGGCGACGGTTTGCGAATCGAACTGCGTGCCCAGAGCATTGTTCAGGTAGGTCGCCGCGCCAGTGGCCAACACCGGTGGGATAAACAGCAGCATCACCAGCACGGTCAGGAAGGTCGCGTAGCCGGCCATGCCGCCAAACACCCGCTTGGCGTAGACGTATTCGCCACCGGCACTGTTGTGCGCGCGGCCCAGCTCCGCGTAGCAGAAGGCGAACATCAAGGCGAGCAAGCCGGCCATCACAAACGCCAGGAACACACCACTGCCCGCTTGCTGGATAGCAAACGGGGCAATCACAAACACGGAACTGGCCGGCGTCACCGCAGAAACGGTGATGGTGACCACATCGAACACGCTCAGCGTGGGTTTGAGCACGCCGTCTGGCGCGGGGGAAGCACTCATATCGTTATCCTCTGTCGTTGTTTTTGATGTGAGGCAGAAACGAAAGGTCTGGCGTTTGCGGGATATGTTTCCCACTGGATGGTCGAGAAAGTAAACGCTGCGTGTAGGCAGGCCAATTCCCCTATTGGCGTACTCCCCTTGACGGTACGCGCTAAAAGCCGAACCCTTGGCCGATATTTTGAGGGTGGGAGCCTGTGAGATGAGCCTGTTCAGAGAGGTCGGCATGCACGCAGGCCTGGGCCGCACCGTCGCGCATATCGGCACCGAGCGGTTCTGGAAGCAGCTGGTGCTGTTGCTGCACCAATGCCTGCCGTTCGATAACGCGCTGGCGATTTTCTATCCTGCCGACGGCCCGCCCCAGGCCCTGGAAGAATACGACGCCCAGCCCAGCAGTAAACCGGCGTCGATGCTGGTGTACCTCAATGGCCTGTACTTGCTCGACCCGTTTTACCAGGCCTGCCGCGAGGGTTATGCCAGTGGTGTGTATCGCCTGGAGGAAGTCGCGCCGGATCATTTCCGCCAGAGTGAATACTTCCTCAACTACTTTCACGACAACGTGCTGGAAGACGAGGTGCAGTTCATCCTGCAAGTGCCGGGTACAGGGACCTTGTCGTTATCGCTGGGCATGCAGCGGCGGTTCAGCGTTGAGGAAACCGGGTTGATGACGATGCTGGCAGCCTGGGTGTTGCCGTTGATGCACCAGCATTGGCAGCAAAGTACCCAACGCGCGCCGGCGATGGACAGCCAGATCCGGGATGCGCTGAGCCATTTCGGCAGTGGTGTGCTCTCGGAGCGGGAGCTGGAAGTGGCGCGCCTGGTGCTGCGCGGGTTCTCGTCCAAGGCCATGGCCGAACGCCTGAAGATCTCGCCGGACACCGTGAAGGTGCACCGGCGACACCTGTACGCGAAGCTGGATATCTCGTCACAGCCGGAGCTGTTTTCGCTGTTTATCCAGTCGCTGGGGCACGATTTGGAACACCCCTGACTGCATGCGCGATTGTGATGAGCCGGGTTGTTGTGGCTGGCAGGGTTACTGTGGTGAGCAGGGTTACTGTGGTGGGCAGGCTTGTTGTGGCGAGCGGGCTTGCCCCGCGTTGGGGCGCGAAGCGGCCCCAGTTAGGATGAATGTGGTGTATCAGGCAGTCCTCAGCGGCAGGTTTTGGGGCCGCTTCGCAGCCCAACGCGGGGCAAGCCCGCTCGCCACAGCAAGCCCGCTCGACACAGGGAGCCCGCTTCTCACAACAACCCCTCGCCACAGCAGCTAAGCCTATCGCCCGGTACGAATGGTGTTCCACACCCGTGTACGAACCCGGTCGATGTTCAGCGGCATCGCTTCCAGTGCAAACAGCTTGCCCATCATTTCCGGGCTCGGGTACACCTTGGTGTCGGCTTTGATCGCCGGGTCCACCAGGCTGTCGGCGGCGGCGTTGCCGTTGGCGTAGTGCACGTAGTTGGTGATGCTGGCCATCACTTCCGGGCGCAGCAGGTAGTTCATGAACGCATAGCCGGCCTTTTCGTCAGGCGCGTCGGCCGGCATGGCGACCATGTCGAACCAGATGGCGGCGCCTTCTTTGGGAATGTTGTAGCCGATGTTCACGCCGTTCTTGGCTTCCTTGGCACGGCTTTCGGCTTGCAGGATGTCGCCGGAGAAGCCGACGGCCACGCAGATGTCGCCATTGGCCAGGTCAGCGGTGTACTTCGATGAGTGGAAGTACGCCACGTACGGCCGCACTTTCATCAGCAGGTCTTCAGCTTTCTTGTAGTCCTCGGGCTTTTTGCTGTGGTGCGGCAGGCCCAGGTAGTTAAGCGCCGCCGGCAGCAGTTCCGGGCCGTTGTCGAGGATCGCCACGCCGCATTTTTGCAGCTTGGCCATATTCTCCGGCTTGAAGATCAGGTCCCAGGAATCCACCGGGGCGTTGTCGCCCAGCACGGCCTTGACCTTGTCGATGTTGTAGCCGATGCCCGTGCTGCCCCACAGGTACGGGAAGCCGTGCTGGTTGCCCGGGTCGTTGTTTTCCAGGGCCTTGAGCAGCACCGGGTTGAGGTTTTTCCAGTTCGGCAACTGGCTCTTGTCGAGCTTTTTCAGGGCGCCGCCCTGGATTTGCCGGGCCATGAAGTGGTTGGACGGAAACACCACGTCATACCCGGATTTGCCGGTCATCAACTTGCCGTCGAGGGTTTCGTTGCTGTCGTACACGTCGTAAGTGAAACCGATGCCGGTTTCTTGCTGGAAGTGCTTGGTGGTGTCCGGCGCGATGTAGTCCGACCAGTTGTAAATCTTCACCGTCTCGGCGGCCTGGCTGATAGTGGCCACCAACATCAAGGGCAACAGGGCAATGGCTTTCATGGTTCGATTTCCTGGCGGTTTTAGGGCTGTTTTTATGGCAGGCGATCAAGGATCAAAGCGTTACAGAATCAATACATAGGTCTTGCGCACGGTTTCCTGGATATCCCAGACTCCGGTGCTGTTGGCCGGCAACATCAGTGCATCACCGGCTTGTATGTGGACGACTTCACCGTTATCGGGCATGAAGGTGCAGCGGCCCTGGATAAAGTGGCAAAACTCCTGGGACTTGATCTGCCGACGCCAGCGCCCTGGCGTGCACGCCCAGATGCCGGTTTCGACGCCGTCGCTGCGTTCCACACTCAAGGTGGAGGCCACGGCGATGGGTTCGCCCAAGGGCACGGCCACCGGTGAGGAGTCCGGCAAGTGGGCATTCAGCGTGTCTTTGAAGTGAGTGATGCTCATGGGTTTTCCCGTGTGAGTGAAACGTCTTAGTGCATGAAACCTTCCATGAACCCGGCCACGCCGGTCGCCAACTTGCGGCGCCAGGGCGCGGTATTGGGGTTGGCCAATACCTGGTCTTCATGGACAAAACTGCGAATGATCGCGTTGTAGCCCAGCCAGCGGCACGGCTCGGGCTCCCAGGCCTTGAGCGCGTCCAGGCCACGTTCGCGAATCACCCAGGGCTGGGTGGTCAGCGGCGTATCGAGGCCCAGGATCAAGTCAGCCAGGGTGCGGCCACCCAGGTTGCTGGCGCCTACGCCCTCCCCGCCGTAACCACCGGACAGCGCGATGCCGGTCTTGTGGTCACACAGCATGTGCGGTCGAAAGTGACGTGACATGCCGAGGTTGCCGCCCCACGAGTGGGTAATCCGAACCTTCTTCAGCTGTGGGAAAAGTTCGCCAAACAGGTAGCGACGCAGTTCTACTTCGCTGTCGGTCAGGTCGAAGTTGTGGCGCAATTTACCGGCGAACTGATAGCCGCCCCGCGCGCCGAACACCAGGCGGTTGTCGGCCGAACGCTGGCCGTAAGTGACCTGGCGGCTGCTTTCGCCGAATGCCTGGCCGTGGCTCAAGCCGATTTCATCCCAGGTGCTGGCGGGCAGCGGCTCGGTGGCGACAATCAGGCTCTGTACCGGCAACTGATAGCGACCCAGCGGCGGCAGCGTGGTGGCATAGCCCTCCACCGCCGGCACCACCCAAGCAGCCCGCACACCCGCCTTGGCGGTGCGCAGGCTGCCGGACTGCCAATGGGTGACCGGGCTGTTTTCGTAGAGGGTGACGCCCATGCTCTCCACGACGCGCGCCAGGCCACGCACCAGTTTGGCCGGGTTGATCGTCGCCACATGCGGCGCGTAGATGCCGCCATAGGGTTTGGCGATACGGATCTGTTCGGCCAGCTGTTGCGGGCTCAGCCAGCGGTAATCGTCTGCTGTCAGGCCTTGGGCGTAGAGTTTTTCGAGGTAGCGGCGCAGGCTGCCTTCCTGCTCGGGGTAGCGCGCGGCGCAGTACAGCGCGCCGCCCTTGCGGTAGTCGCAGTCGATGCCCTCACGGGCCAGCACTCGCGCCACTTCATCGGGAATGCCGTGCAGCAGGTCAAAGGAGGCGCGGCGTTGTTGCGGGTCAAGCCCGGCGAGCAGGCGATCTTCGCCGAGCAAATTGCCCATCAGCCAGCCGCCGTTGCGGCCAGAGGCGCCAAAACCTGCGGTTTGGGCTTCGATAATTGCAATTTTCAGCTCGGGTGCCTGGCGTTTCAGGTAATAGGCCGTCCACAGGCCTGTGTAGCCGGCACCGATGATGGCCACGTTGACGTCCAGGTCATGCTCCAAGGCCGGCCGCGCCCGCAGCGGGTCGTCCAGCTGGTCCATCCATAAACTGATATTGCGCCATGCCGGCATGCCAAGCTCCCCTACCTCGTTTCGATAGGCTGGATCCTAGAGCGCGCTGTTATGGGCTGTCTTGCGCGCGTGCACGCAGAGAAATTTGTTTGACGTAGGCCTTGGGCGACTGGCCGGTGTGCTGGCGAAAGGCACTGTAGAACGCCGACAGTGAATTGAAACCGGCGGCGAACGCCAGGTCATCGACCTTTATCGGCGGTACGGCGTTATCCAGCGCGGCCAGCAAGTGTTGAAGCCGGGCCTGGTTGACGTAGCGGTAGAAGCTCTGCCCCAGCACCTGGTTCAACAGGTAGGAAATTTGATTGCGACTGTAGCCGCATTCCTTGGCAACCCGTTGCAGGTCCAGTTCCGGGTCCAGGTAGGGCTGCTTGAGTTCGAAATAGTGTTGCAGGTCATTGGCCATGTGCCCCAATTGCTGGGGCGACAAACCCAGGCGGCTGACCGTGGGGCGCATTGCCCGGGTTGGCTGTTCGTGCACCAGTGACGCGTATTCGTTGACCCGCCAGATCAGCCCGTCACGCACAGTGATGGCCTCGCTGGTGCGAAACGACACCAGGCCCTGGCCCCCCCGCAAGGTGATGCGGTACTGGATGAACGCGGTGTCGCCGTCGGCACGAATGCGGTCGGTGTGCTCAATGGCTTCGTCGGCGCCGCGCGGCATGCTGGCTTGCAGGTAGTCACGCAGTTCGGCGTAGCCGATGACGCGGTTCTGGAAGAAGTCGTGGTACTGAATGTCCGGATGGTAATAGGACATCACGCCATCCAGATCGCGATGGCGCCAGCACAGGTGGTGACGCAGCACCAGATCGCCCGTGGCTTGGGTGTGTTGGCAATCATCGTCCGGAGCGGTCTGCGGCATGGGCGGCTCGGTTGCGGGTAAACCCTGGAGAGTGCCGAATTTCAGGGCAGCCTTCAATGGTCAATTGGCGCTTCTGAATAATGGCCTTTTGCCTAGTTTGTAGTAGGAGATGACCCACATCAAGGTATTGAAAAAGAACTGCCCAACGGGCCCAAAAAAGTCACCTTGCGCTTGCGAACGGGTGCTATTTTGAACTTCTTCGATGCCCTGACCAGTGACGGTCATGGCCCCTGCCGCGAGCTAAAGGAAGCGCTCAATGAAGAAGGTGGGCAACATGAATAAAGTGACATTTCCCAACGCTTGCCAGCTGATGCGCTGGCATTTTCATCCGATGGGGTTTGAGGGCAGCATGGACGCCCCCGGCAGCATGGTCGCCCGCCTGTTTGATCGCAGCAGCGGCGAAACGTTGATCGCGATTGCCGGCATTCCCTGTGCCACCGTGATGAATGCCGCCGATGTAGAGCGCATCATCGAAGCCGTCGAAGCTGAGCTGGAGTGTTTTGTGCCGCCGCTGTCCTTGCGGGCCTGACCTCAGGTTATCCGGGGACGTATAGCTCATGTGGGAACGGCTGGCGCCTTCCCACATCACGTTGCACTCACTGGCCGCGCTGATCGTCAAAAAACGCTTTCTTGCCATCCACCCGTTCCGAAGCCCTGGGCACATTCACGCCCTGGCCTTCCGGCTTTTCCACGTACCAATAGCAATGGCTTACCGCTCGGGTGATACCGACATAGGCCAGGCGCAGCACTTCGTCTTTTTGGGCAGCGTCATACGGCTCGCTGTCACCGTCCTTGCCCAGGCCAGCCATGCGGTAGACCTGATTCTTGTAGGGCGAGCTGGTCACATGCTGACAATCACCCAGCAGAAATACCGCATCGGCCTGTAGCCCTTTGGCGCTGTGATAAGTCAGCTGTCTCAGCCTGCGGTCCGGTAACGGCAAGCTAGAATCAGCATTAACTACAGACTGAATATGTTCCTGAATCAATAACTTATCGCTACTTTTTCGATAAAGCATTAACACCGATTCGCCTCTTTGGTAGTGCGTCAGCAACTGCCGAGCCAACGCAGCGTCGTCGCGCTCAAGCACCGTCACGGGTACCAACGCCTTGGGTTCGCCACTGGCCTTGGCTTTTTTGCCGGGGATTGCCGGGGCGGCGCGCACAATATGCTCGGCGGCGTCGATGATGTGCTGGTGGCTGCGGTAGTTCTCACTCAGCATCACGCGGGTGGTGCTCGGCGATGGGAATTCGGTGTTGAACGCCATGAAGTATTGGGGTGAACTGCCGCGCCAGCCATAAATCGACTGCCAGTCATCGCCCACACACAGCAAGGATGAACGCTGTGCGCCGCGGCCTACGTGCATCGCCGGGCCGCGAGCGCGGATTTCGCGCAGGCTGGCGCGAATCCACGAAACGATCTGCGGTGACACGTCCTGAAACTCGTCGATCATCAAGTGCGACATCGGCCGTAGCAACGGATCGCTGAGCAGCTTGAGATTTTCCGGGGTATTTTCGCCGAACAACGAAAACATCCGGTTGTAGGTCATGATCGGCGGCGATTGATCGAGCAGGTGATCTTCCAGGGCTTTCCAGAAGATGCTCAGGGCTTCAAAAAACAACCTGTCGGGATCGTCCTTGGCAAAGCTCATCTGGCCCACGGCAGTCGGCACGTCCAGGCCGAGGTTCTCGATGAACCCGGCAGCCATCACAAAGCTGTCCAGCAGCGGCGCCGAGGCGAGTTCACCTTTGACCTTGTAATCGAAGCCCGGCCCTGCGGTAGCATCGCCGGCCAAGCTGCTTAATAGACGCTTGGAAGACTCATAACTATCTAGCCAAATCATAGGCTTACGACAGAAAGCTTGAAACAGTGTGCGCTTTACTGCCCACTCGGCGCGCACCGAAAGCTTCGAATTCGGCCGACTGATCTGAGCGTTTTCGCGTGAATCGAAGCCCAGCATCACCCAGGCGTCCAGCTGCGGAATATAGCCGTGACAGTGAAACTGCGCGCCATTGATCTCAAAGGTCTGACGGCTCGGCTCAATGCCCTTGATCGGCCAGGCGCCCGCACGAAACCACAGGTCTTCGATGACATCGCAAAGTTCTTCATCACGCTTGGCGGCCAACTCGGTCACAGCGATACGCTTTTGCACATCCGGATGGTCGCGCTCCAGCTCCTTGAGCTGCAGGCCATGACGGGCCAAGGGTGCAATCAGCTCACGAAAACGCTCGTGCCGGCCGTGCAGCCGGTGGTAGCAGGCATTCATCTGTTGGCGTTGGGCATCGCCGATGCGCAGGTCGAATGGGTTGCTGTCCGCGTCCTCGACACCACTGCTGAGGTTCTCGAACGCCTGCAGCCGTTCAAAGCCGGGCAAGCTGCGCACCATCGGCAGGATGCGCGAGTGGAAGGTACGCACTACGGCCTGGGCTTCTTTGCTGCCAAGGGGTTGGCCCCACAGGTTGAGAATTTCCATGAGCTTGTTGATGAAGTCTTTGCGCGATTCGCGGGTGAACGTCACCACGGTCATCGAGCTCAGTTCAAAGCCCAGGTAATGGGTGAGCAACAGGATCCGTAGCACCAGGGAGGTGGACTTACCAGCACCGGCACCGGCGATCACCGACGTCGAAGGCGTGTCGCTGAAGATCATTTTCCATTGCGCGCTGCTCGGCTGTGCATGGGCCGGCAGTAAACGCGCCACATCCGCCTTCATGCGCTTCTTCACGTCGGCGCTGAGCGGCAGCCGCCAGTCGTCGAACAGGCTGTCATCCACACCTGGCGCCTTGTGCTCATCGGGACGGAAGTCACGGATCAGCAATACCTGACGGCCCTCTTCTATTCCGTCAGCCTTGCCTTCGCGATAGCCATATTCCACCCCGGCTTCGTGCCCGCTGCGAAATCCGTCAGCCTGGCCGTGCAGCCAGGAAAACCGATGCTGCGCACGTAAACGCGTCAGGCCGTGGCCAAACAAGCGGGCGGCCAGCCGTTTCAGCAGCGGCATTTCTGCCAGAGGTCGAAGCTCAGGGGGCAAATCAGGCGTTTGTTGCGGCACGCGGACTCCAGCGATGAGGTTGGTTTTGGCGAAGGCGCCATGGTCGCCGGAATCGGCGCTCAGTTCCAGCCAATTGCTTTGACGTCATGCGGTTAGGCGATGAAGTGAAAGTTGAAACGCCTGTAACCAATCGAATAATTGGATGAGAATACGGCAATTTTTACGCTTTTTATCGATCATGCACTGGCGGATCATGGCCTCCATCATCAGGAGACTCTCATGCTCGAACTTCGACCTTTCAACACGCTGGGCGGCGCCCATCATGGCTGGCTTGACGCCCATCACCACTTTTCATTCGCCCAATACCACGACCCCAAGCGCATGCACTGGGGCAACCTGCGGGTATGGAACGACGACATTATCGCGCCGGGCACGGGTTTCCCGCAGCACCCGCACCGCGACATGGAAATCATCACCTACGTGCGCGAAGGCGCCATCAGCCACGCCGACAACCTTGGCAACAAGGGCCGTACCGAGGCCGGCGATGTGCAGGTGATGAGTGCCGGCACCGGGATCGCCCACAGCGAATACAACCTGGAGGCCACGCCGACCAAGATTTTCCAGATCTGGATTATTCCAAACGAGGCCGGCTTGCCGCCTTCGTGGGGCGCCAAGCCCTTTCCTCAAGGGGATCGCGAGGGCTTTGTGACCCTGGCCAGCGGCAAGGCCGGTGACAGCGAAAGCCTGCGCATCCGCGCTGATGCACGCCTGGTGGCGGCCAACCTGAAAGCGGGCGAAAGTGCGGAGTATCGGCTGGACAGCGGGCGCCGCGCGTACCTGGTGCCGGCGACGGGCGTGATTGAAGTCAATGGCTTGCGTGCGCAAGCTCGAGACGGCGTGGCGGTTGAGGATGAGCAACTGTTGCGGGTGACGGCGATTGAGGACAGCGAGATCGTGCTGGTCGATCTGGCTTGAAGTGACGTTCGTTAACCTGAAGATGTGGGAGGGAACAACCCCTCCCACATCGGGTATGGCGTGATTACTGGCTGATTGCGCCGTCGACCAGCACCTGCGCTTCTTCCACCAGTTGCTTGAGGTGATCCTCGCCCACAAAGCTCTCGGCGTAGATCTTGTAGATGTCCTCGGTGCCCGATGGGCGCGCGGCAAACCAGCCGTTTTCGGTCATCACCTTCAAACCGCCAATCGCCTGGTTGTTGCCCGGCGCATGGCTGAGGATCTGTTGGATGCTTTCCCCGGCCAATTGCGTGGACGTGACCTGTTCCGGCGACAGCTTGCCCAGCAAGGCTTTCTGCGCCGGGGTGGCCTTGGCGTCGACGCGGATCGCGAAAGGCTCGCCCAGTGCGTCGGTCAGGCCACGGTAGATCTGGCTTGGGTCCTGGCCTTTGCGCGAGGTCATTTCTGCCGCCAGCAGGGCCGGAATCAAGCCATCCTTGTCGGTGCTCCACACCGTGCCGTCCTTGCGCAGGAACGAGGCACCGGCGCTCTCTTCGCCGCCAAAACCCAGGGAGCCTTCAAACAGGCCATCGGCAAACCATTTGAAGCCTACGGGCACTTCGTACAGACGACGGCCAATACGCGCGGCCACGCGGTCGATCAAGCCACTGCTGACCACGGTCTTGCCCACGGCGGCATCGGCGCGCCAGTCCGGGCGGTTCTGGAACAGGTAATCGATGGACACGGCCAGGTAATTGTTCGGCGCCAGCAGGCCGCCGGACGGCGTGACGATGCCGTGGCGATCGTGGTCCGGGTCGCACGCGAAGGCCACGTCGAACCGCTCCTTGAGGCCGATCAAGCCTTGCATCGCATAGCTGGAGGACGGGTCCATACGGATCTGGCCGTCCCAGTCGACGCTCATGAAGCGGAAGGTGGAATCGACTTCAGTGTTCACCACGTCCAGGTTCAAGCGGTAGTGCTCGGCAATCGCCGACCAGTAGCGCACCCCTGCGCCGCCCAGCGGATCGACGCCCAGGCGCAAATCGGCGCTGCGGATGGCGTCCATGTCGATCACGTTGACCAGGTCGGCCACGTAGCTGTTGAGGTAATCGTGGCGGTGCGTGGTATCGGCCTTGAGCGCCTGGGCGTGGGTGATGCGCTTGACCCCGGCGAGTTTGTTGGCCAGCAGTTCGTTGGCCTTGGCTTCGATCCACTTGGTGACGTGAGTATCGGCTGGGCCGCCATTGGGCGGGTTGTACTTGTAGCCGCCGCTTTGCGGCGGGTTGTGCGACGGCGTGATCACGATGCCGTCGGCCAGGCCCGTGGTGCGGCCGCGGTTATAGCAGATGATGGCGTGGGAAATTGCCGGGGTCGGCGTGTATTCATCGCCCTCGGCCAGCATCACGTGCACGCCATTGGCCGCCAGGACTTCCAGCGCACTGGCACCGGCCGGTGTCGACAGCGCATGAGTGTCCAGGCCGACGAACAAAGGACCATTGATACCTTGGGCTTCGCGATACAGGCAGATGGCCTGGCTGATGGCGAGCACGTGCCACTCGTTGAAGCTCAGCTCAAACGAGCTGCCGCGGTGGCCGGAGGTGCCAAACGCCACGCGCTGGGTGGAGATCGCTGCATCAGGCTGGCCTGTGTAGTAGGCCGTGACCAGTCGCGGGATATCCACCAGCAACTGAGCTGGCGCCGGCTTGCCCGCAAAAGGACTGATAGTCATGCATGAACCTCGAAAAGAAGGATTTGGAAAAAACGACAGTTTACTGAGAGTTGGACTACTACGCGACGGTATCGATCCTACAAAACTCAGAGAAATTTCACGCATCTAACCTGTTTGAGCCTGCCGCAGGGCATCAGCCAGTGCCGCCAGCGCAACTTCCAGGTTGGGCTGCCCATGAAAGGTATGGCTCAAACGCATGTGCTGATGGTGCAGGCCGCCGACACTGAACAACTCGCCGGGCGCCACCACCACCTGCCGGGCCAGCAAATACTGGAACACCTGGCGCATATCCACTGCCTGGGTCGAACCCAACCAGAAGGTCGCGCCGCCGGCGGGCATCCGATAAGTCACTTGATCGCCCAAATGCTGCTCGAGCAGCTGACTCATTGCCCCGGCTTGCTCGCGCAGCAACTGGCGCAGGGTACGCAGGTGCTGATCAATCTGCCCGCTCTGATACAGGCGGGCAATCGCGCGTTGACGAATTGACGACAACCGGAACGAGCGCAGCAGAAACTGGCGCTGCAATTGGCTGCTCATGTGCCGGGACAGCACGTAGCCATAAGGCGCTTCTGGGCCGAGAATTTTCTCGAAGGCGGAAAACACCATCAGCCGCTCCGGGTTCACCAGATCGCGCAAGGCCGTGTGGGGTGGTTTGAAACTCAATTCCCCGCACGTGTCGTTCTCCAACAGCCAGCACCCATGCTGGTCGAGCAATTGCGCCACCTTGAGGCGATCGCGCAGGGCCATCGCCACGCCGGAAGGCTGGCTGACCGTCGATGACAGCAGCACCAGGCTCACGCGCTCGTCGCGCAGCAGGCCTTCAAGCGACACCAGGTCGAGGCTGCCGTCGTGCGCCCAGGGCAATTCGAGCAGGCGGATGCCGGCATCCTGCAGCAGGCGCAGGATCAGCCAGTCGCAGGGCGACTCGATAATTACCGTAGAACCGGGCAGGCCAAGCACCTCGATGAGGATATCAAGCACCCCGCGCAGGTCGGCACCGATATACACGTCGTCGGCGTGCCAGCAGCGCGTCGGCGACGACGTGTAACGCGCCGCCAGCGCCGCGCGCAGCTCCCATACCCCACATGGCTGGGACCAGGGCTGCAAGTGGTGCGGGTACTGGCGCACCAGCTCCCGCTCCAGGCGCAACAGTGTGCTGTCCAGCGACGCCAACAAGGCAGGCTCATCGCCACTGAGCACGACCATGCCCGGGCGTCGCGCGGCCACATAGAGGCGCTCGAGCAAATCCCCGCTTGGCCACGTCGATGTGCTGCCGGCAAGCGGCCAGGCGTAATAGCCTGACTTGGCCACTGAGTACACCCTTCCCTCTTTCTCCAGCAGCGAGTAAGCGTACTGGATGGTGGAGATGGACACGTTCAGGCGTTGGGATAACTGGCGCAGAGACGGCAGCTTCACCCGGCTATCGCTGCTGACCTCGTCAATCAGGTTGATCATGTAGCGATACACCGCCTGATAGGCGAAATCCGCCTGCCGCACGCCACGCAGGGTCATCGCCCGGACAGCTGCAAGGCCATGTCGGCAGTGGGCGTCGACCGTTCCTGACGGCAACCGCGAGCGGTACTGCCAGGGCCGCCCGGCATTGGCCGCTTGCGGTACAGATGCTGGAGCAACGGCAGCGGCAGCCCGCTGGCGTCGGTGACCCATTGCTGCAGCATCTCGGCAGCGGGCTTGCCCTGCAGCACTTTGTGCAGTTCCGGCAGCGCCACCAGCATGCCCGAGTGGCACTGGCGCAAATAACCTTCCAGCCGCTCACCGTGGTGGATAAAGGGCGAAAACAGCAGACAGATCAACTGACCCTCATCCAGGCCAAAAAACCGCTGGGCGTGCTGGGCCGACACGGCGCGTCCTTCGCGGCTGACCGTTTGGGTGATCAATGCTTCGCACACCTGTCGACGACGCAGGTAATTCGCTGCCTGCAGCATGAACCCTTCGACGCCCGCTTCGTAATCCAGCGCCCTCAGGCTCTCGGCTTGCAGGCCGCGCAGGTGCGCCATCAGCATTGGGTTGGCAAAGGTCGGATGACTCAGATGAAAGCCCAATGGGTCCGGGTTATAGGCCATGAACTCGGTGAGCAACGGCGCGCAACCGCGGTCAATGCCATCCAGCAGGTCGGCGATACCGATGTACGCGAGGTGGCGGTGGCCACCCGGGCTGGTGTCGCTCTTCGCCACATAGTGCTCACCGTACAAGTCGCGATAAATGTCGTCACTCCACTGATCCATGCGCGCGAACAGCCCATTGAGCGTCGCGGGCCTGCCCGCAGGAACCTGAACGCCCGCGGCCTGGGCGGTCTTTTTCAGCCAGGCGAGCAACTGGCCCTGCTTGCGCGCGCAATCGCCGCTGACCAATGCATGCACGCCACCGTCCCAGGCGGTGACGCGCTGGTAGAAGTCGCCCAAGGCCAGATAGGTCTCGTTGCACAGTGTTGCGCGAACGTCACCGGAGGACAGATGCCCCATCATCAGCATGTTGCGCTGGCTGACCTCCCGCCCAGTGGCGGAGGCCGGGCGCTGGTGGTTGAAAGGCAGCACCTGGTGATTTTCCACCATCAGCAGTTCAACCCGTGGGTCGTCGTGAAAAAACAACTGGCTGTAGCCGCGGTGAAGCGTGTCGAGCGTGCCTTGGGTCATGCCGCTGTGACGCAAGGTGGCCACCCGCAGTTGGAACGTCCTGGGGGCACGGCCGGCGATGCTCAATTGCGCGGCACGCAACAGCGCCAGGGTGTAGCTGCTCACTTCACCGCCGCCATGGGCCACCAGCACCTTGTAATCGCCCACCTGCTCCATACCGCCAGCGGCAACGACAATCCGCTGTATCAACAATTGAAGTGCGGTGCGTTCTGCACGATTGAAGTGCCCGATGAGCCGTTGCAGTACTTGCTGGTAAACATAATTCATAGCTTGTTCGTGAATAGCGCTCATAGCTCTACTACCTGAGTTGAAATATCAGTTTCAAGCAACTACCGAGACGCACTGCCCGGTCTATTGCATCTGTAAGAAGGGGTGCCCGCGCTACCGTGTTCGCGATAAATAAACACTAGCACTCTGCAATTAACCGACATGGAATATGCACCGACGTACCGTTGGAGCATCCATTGCGCCAACAGGCCGTGCGTGAGGCGTCCAGGCCGTCAATGCGGCAATCCTAGGAATGCTCCGACGGCCCCCTACACTCATTTATCCTTGAACTAGAAGATGAATCTGACACATAAAAATCTTCTAACTTTGACCTCCGCTGGTTTATCGATTGAGGTTCGCCTGGAAAGTACCCGCATCCTCGGGTCCAGGCAGTTGCCGCATTATCGTGGGTAGTTGCAGGCACTGCCTGCTGGGGTATCAGAGTATCAATCATTACTCAGTCCTTGAGTTGAACGTGAAGACTCAATTATCAGGACTGGAATAATGATTAACAGATACAGAAGCCGGTCGAAAACCAGTTCAGATAATTATCCGTTGCCGCGTAAATAGCGCGCACACAAAGACGCCGCGCTGAAAATCAGGGCGGCGGCAGGGGCAAAGGTATCGTTTACAGGACCGACAGACGCTCGCGCGTTTCATGCAACGCGCGGGTTAAGCCCTGCTAAATGGCGCATTTGTCTCATACGCCCAGGGCTCGGATGACTCATTTGCGAATATTCCTACACCTCAAACAGCTTCAACCTGCAACGCAACACGTTCGCGACACGGGCATTCGTCCATATAGCGGTGCGCTTCCACGAACTGATTGAATGGAAACACCGTCGTTTTCAACGGCACCAGTACGCGGTCGGCCGTCAGTTGGTTGATATCACGCAGCGCACGCTGCAAGGCCACCTGGTCCTGAATGATGCCCAGCTCCGGCTTGCCGGTGAAGTTGCCGATGCAATGCACAAAGAACTGAATGTTCTTCTGAAACGCTGCGCACGCCGGAAACGGTGTCTGGTTGCCGCCTTGCAGGCCATACAGCACCAGGCTGCCACGCGGTGCCAGTACGTCACCGAGCAACGACATCTGTGGGCCGCCCAAGCCATCGAACACCACGTCAACGCCGCGGTTATCGGTGAACTTGTTGACCTGCATGAGCAAGTCCTGTTCTTCGGTGACAATCACCTTTTCTGCCCCGAGGGACAGCAGGTACTCACGCTCCGCGCTGTCTTTGGTCGCGGCAATCACCCGCACACCCAGGGCTTTGCCCAGTTGTACGAACGAGGGGCCGGCGCAGTGGCTGGCGTCGGTCACCAGGGCAAACTGGCCGGGTTTGACCCGCGCCAGGTCCACATAGGCAAAGTAGGCAATCAGCAGCGGCGTGTAGTGCACGCTGGCTTCAATCGGGCTCAATACGTCCGGATAACGGGTCAAGGCCGAACGGGGCAGGACGATCTGTTCGCCATACACCGGGTAATCATTGGGGCTCTCGGCCGGAAAACTGGCCACTTTATCGCCCACCGCCAAGTCATCCACGCCGTCGCCGAGGGCTACAACCACCCCGGCCATCTCGTGGCCAAGGCCGGACGGCAGACGTGCATGGGAAGACGCCAGGTTCTGGCGCCACAAAATGTCATACCAGCTGATGCCAATCGCGTCGACACGCACCTGCACTTCGCCCGGTGCGGGCAGCGCGGCTACATGCTCTTCGCACTTGAGCACCTCGGCCGGACCAAACTTGTGAAAACGGATCGTGCGGGACATCGCAAACCTCGTCAAAGTAACCTCTAATGCCATGAACTCTATCTGGGCTTTCCAGGTAAGACCACCGGTCGCCGTTAATAGTCGACATGCCTGCCATTGATTCCGCAACTGAGGAATGGACCCCAGATCTTGTAGGAAAACTCAATTAGCCGGTGCAGAGTACCAGCCTTTCCCCGTAAGATTCATGCCGGTCATTGTTTACATGTGGCCGCTCTCGTCAAGCTCGCTGACTCTTCCAGGACACAAGATGAACCGTAACGACCTGCGTCGTGTCGACCTTAACCTCTTGATCGTATTCGAAACCTTGATGCATGAGCGCAGTGTGACCCGTGCCGCCGAGAAGTTGTTCCTTGGCCAGCCGGCCATCAGTGCGGCGTTGTCGCGCCTGCGTGGACTGTTCGATGACCCGCTGTTTGTGCGCACCGGGCGCAGCATGGAGCCGTCCGCCCGCGCTGTAGAGATTTTCGCCCTGCTCTCCCCGGCCCTGGACTCGATTTCCACCGCCGTCAGCCGCGCCGCCGAGTTCGACCCGGCCACCAGCACGGCCGTGTTCCGCATCGGTTTGTCGGACGATGTCGAATTCGCCCTGCTCCCCCAGTTGCTCAAACGCCTGCGCGCCGAAGCGCCGGGCATCGTGCTGGTGGTGCGCCGGGTGAATTACATCCTGATGCCGGGTCTGCTGGCCTCCGGCGAAATTTCCATCGGCGTAAGCTACACCGCCGACCTGCCGGCCAACGCCAAGCGCAAGGTTCTGCGCCGCAGCCTGCCGAAACTGCTGCGCGCCGACAGCGTGCCCGGCTCGCTAAGCCTGGATGACTTTTGCGCCCGCCCCCACGCCCTGGTGTCGTTCGCCGGCGACCTGAGCGGGTTTATTGATGAAGAGCTGGAAAAACTCGACCGCAAACGCCACGTGGTCCTAGCCGTGCCGCAGTTCAACGGCCTGGGCACATTGCTGGCCGGCACCGATATACTGGCCACCGTGCCGGACTACGCCGCCGAGGCACTGACCTCAGCGGGCGGTTTGCGCGCAGAAGACCCGCCGTTGCCCGTACGCTCGTTCGAATTGCACATGGCCTGGCGTGGCTCGCAGGACAACGATCCGGGAGAGCGCTGGTTGCGCTCGCGGATTCAGATGTTTTTTGGCGACCCCGACAGCCTCTGATCACAACCTGCAACCCCCTCAACCAACCAACGCCACCTTGCGCGCCACTGCCCATGGCGCTATCAGGCGTTGCGGGGTCTGGCACGCCTTGCGTTTGAACACGAAGTTGCGGCACCTCTCGGCGAACTGCTGGCGGTTGTGCACCATGTCTTGCTGCATCTGTGCCAGTTCGTGTTCGCGACAGCGTTCAACCTGATCCAGGTCCATCGTTGCCTTGCGCGCGCGCGCCAGCACGTAGTGCTCGTCGTCGAGCGCGCGGGTGGCCTGTTGCATGAGCCATAGGCCAAATGCCTGTGGGCACCGTGGGCCGATGGCCTGAACCATGCCATAGTGCTGGGCCTGGTCGGCACTGATCGGCAGGCATTCTTGCGTGAGCCGCTGCGCCACTTCACTGCCGACGGCACGTGGCAGGCTGTAGGTCCAGTACTCGGAGCCATACAAACCCATGGTTTTGTAATGCGGGTTGAGGACCACACCCTCACGGGCGAAAACGATGTCGGCCGCCAGCGCCAGCATGACGCCGCCGGCTCCGGCACTGCCGGTCAGGCCGCTGACCACCAACTGCCGGGCCGTGAGCAGCTCCTTGCAAACATCGTCGATGGCCTGGATGTTGGCCCAGGCTTGCAGCCCAGGCACTGTGGCGGCCTGAATCACATTGAGGTGCACGCCGTTGGAAAAGCTGCCACGCCCGCCCTTGATCAACAGCACCTGGGTGTCTCGCGCCTTGGCCCAACGCAGTGCAGCCACCAGACGCTGGCATTGCTCGGTGCTCATGGCGCCGTTGTAGAACTCAAACGTCAGTTCGCCGACAGGCCCTGACTCTCGGTAGCGAATCGGTTGATAGGCCTGCTCATTCCACGTTTGGCTGGCGAGGGTGCTGTCCAGCACGGGAATGCCTGCGAGTTTTTCGGCCAGCACGTGACGGGCCGGCAACTTGAAGGTTTCCTCACCGGGCTGGGCTTTGCGTTTGAGCGAGCCGATCCACAGGCTGTGATCGCCGGCCGCCACCAGCACCGCGTCGTCCTGTACTGCCAGAATGTCGCCCGGCGTGCCGTGGCGTGAGTCCAGGTGCGCGTCGTACACGTAATACTGCCCGCCCCTGATGCTCGCCAGCACACCGGGCTGGCCATCAGCGGCGTCGATGTTGCGTTTGATGAAGCGTGCGCAATCGAACCAACTGAAGCTGCGGTCAGCCTGGGTCATGTTGGGCTGCAATCGCCCGATGACGTTGGGCTGCGTGTAATCAAGCGGCGCCGGGACGAAGCCCCGGGCGAATTTTGCCACCACGTCGCGGATGCAATCGATGGCTGCGTCACTCACCAGGCCGTTGTACAGCTCGGATTTGCGCACGTCGGCCGGCATGTCGAATTCACGCGTCGACCAGATCGGCCCGGCGTCCATTTCCTCCACCGCCTGCAGGGCGGTCACGCCCCAGCGGCTGACCTGCCGGGTGATGGCCCAGTCCAGCGCACTGGCGCCGCGGTCGCCGACGATCCCCGGATGGATGATCACGACCGGGCGTTCCGGGTTGCTCCACAGCTGCTGTGGCACACGGTCCTTCAGAAACGGGCATATCACCACATCGGCGCCTGACGCCTCAACCTGCTCGCACACCGTGGCGGCATCGGTGAACAGCACCACGCTGGGCGCGTGACCCGCCTGGCGCAAGTCCAGCCAGGCGCGTTGGGTCAAACCGTTGAACGCCGACGATAACAACAGGATCTTCAATGACCGCATAGCTGACTCTTCCTTGAGAATACGCGACCCGAGGCACTCATTGAGCCCTCCCTGGCCTTTGATGGAAGCATAAGGTTAGAGGCACTGCCAGGCAGGTCACCTGATCAGGATCAATCTTGTGTCAGCCAATCGCGCATTCGTGGCCATCCGCAAAGCCACTGGTCATTCGAGCGCACTCAATCCGGCAATCAGCGCCTCCAGCACCACGCGAACCTTGGGCTGGTTTTGCCGGCTTTTGACCCAGGCCAGGGTGACCTCAAACCCCGGCGTCGCCAGTTGCGGCAGTACCTCGACCAACGCGCCGTCCTGCAACTGCTGCTTGACCAGCCAGGATGGCAACTGGACGATACCGCAGCCCGCCAACGCGGCCATCACCAGCCCTTCGCCATTGCCCACCACCAGCTGTGGCGTGAGTGGCCTGTGCAGCGTGATGCCGTCTTCGCCGGTGTAGCGCCAAGGGCTGATGCGTCCATCCACCCAGCCATAGGCAATGCACTGGTGCTGCTCCAGGTCGCGGTCGGACAACGGCGTGCCATGGCGAGCCAGGTACGCCGGCGACGCACAAAACACGTGCCACTCACGCGTCAGCAGCCGATGCTCCACCGTGTGCGGCCAGGCGTGGCCGTCACCAATGCGCAGTGCAATGTCCACGCCCTCCTTGAACGGGTCGAGATGGCCGTCAGAGAAGGAAATATGCGGCACCACCAACGGGTGCGCCTGCAGCCACGGCAGCAGCACCGGGAGTACCTGCACGCGCCCATATGGGCCTGGCAAGTCGATGCGCACGCGCCCGCGAGGCTCGGTGTTTTCGGCTTGCAGCGACAGCTCGGCGTCTTCCAGATCGGCCAGCACCCCCGTACAGGTACGCAGAAACGCGGCACCGGCATCGGTCAACGCCAACGTGCGCGTGGTCCGCTGGAACAGTCGCGCGCCCAGGCGCTTTTCCAGCCTGGCGATGCCTTTACTCACGGCAGACGCCGTCAGGTTCATTTTCTCCGCGGCCGCTGTGAAGCTGCCGTACTGCGCGACGCAGACGAACACATCGATACCCTTCAAGCGCTCGGAGGAAAACATACGCGTGCCTTATTCATGAATTCAGTTCGTGCGTTTTGATAAAAAGCATCCTAAATCAGAATTCAGATCAACAGTAAGCTGCGTCGATCCGGACGAGCGACTTGCCACGCTTGCACCTTATAAATGGACGATGAGGCTCGAATGCTCGCCACGCTTAAAAAATATCCCGCCACCCTCAATCTGCTGCTGTGCGCTTCATTGGTGTTAACCCTCGCCCGGGCCATTACGCTGCCCTACCTGGTGATTTATTTGTCCGGCCACTTTGGCTTGAGCATTGCCGATGTCGGCCTGGTGATCGGCAGCACGCTGATCATCGGCTCACTGCTGAGCCTGTATGGCGGCTTCCTGGTCGATAGCCTGTCTAGTTACCGGCTCATCCTTACGGCCTGCGCCGTCTTCACGGCAGGTTTTCTCGGCGCCTTCATCGCGTCCGGTCTCGGGCTGTTTTATGCGTGCCTGGTGGCAATCAACCTGGCCTATGCGGTCATTGATATCGCGGTGAAAGCCGGGTTTGCCAGCCTGCTCCCACTTGATCAGCGCAGTGAGGTGTTTTCGATCAAGTACACGCTGACCAATATTGGCTACGCCGTCGGGCCGTTCCTCGGTGCCGGCGCGGCCGCGCTGGACATCAGCCTGCCGTTCCTGCTGTCGGCGGGACTGGGAACCGGCTATTTTTTTGTCTACTTCGTGTGGGGCGACAGAGGCCTGGCAACGGCCGAGGCAAGCCGGCAAACCACTCCATTTTTGGCCGTCGGCAAACTGCTGCTGCGCGATTACCGCCTGGTGTGCTTTACCTTGGGCGGGGTGCTGAGCGCGGTGGTCTTCGGCCAGTTCACCGCCTACCTCTCGCAATACCTGATAGTCACCAGCAACCCGCAGACGGCCTACCGCATTATCAGCGCCGTCGTGGCGACCAACGCCCTGATGGTTATCTGCCTGCAATACAGCCTCGGCAAACGGATTACCCACAAGCACCTGAACCTGTGGCTGGCCGCTGGGCTGAGCCTGTTCATCGTCGGGCTGGGCGGTTTTGCGCTGTCGAGCACGCTGACGGTGTGGGTGATCGCCATGGCCATCTTCACCGTGGGTGAAATCATCGTATTCCCGGCTGAATACATGTTTATCGACACCATTGCGCCGAATCACCTGCGAGGCATGTATTACGCCGCGCAAAACCTCAGCAACGTCGGCGCAGCGTTAGGCCCGGTGCTGTGTGGCGTGATGCTGACGACACAACCGGCTCACCACATGTTTTACATGCTGGCGCTGTTCATCATTGCCGGCGGAGCGCTCTACGGATTAGGCGTGCACCTGTCAGTTGAGGCAAAGCCTGAGGCGGTGACGTGAGCGCACATTGAGTGCCTGGACAGACTATCAGCGCCGGCAGCCACCGTGACAGCGTCACCGCCAAGGGCAAAACCGGCCCGCCAGCCGCCTGCACCACGCGACGCTCAACCTGGCGCCTCAACCCGCAACGCTCTCCCGCCTACCCTGGCGCGACAGGTTCAACGCCACCAGCAGCGCCAGCACGGCCATGACCATTCCCGCTAGAAACCCGCCGCTATACCCCGCCTGCGCGGTCAAGCCAACCAGCAAGGTCGAGGACAGCATCTCGCCCAAATCCCGCGTGCTTTGCACGGCCGTCATGTCTGTCCCCGCCTGATCGCTTTGGGCGGCGAAGGCCATGGAGGCGGTCATGATCACCACAGAGGTCGCACCGGTGGCAAACGAACCCAGGCCTACCGCCAGCCAGATCAGCCCGGTTTGCGTGGCGAGCATGCCGGTGGCTTGCAACAGCCAGGTCAACGCAGCCACACCGGCCATGCCAACCGCCAGCATGAACGTCGGCCACAGCCCAAGCACACGGATCAGCCAGGCGCCGCCGCCACAGCCGAGGACGACGGTGACCATGCCGCCGCTCATGCCCAGTTGGCCGGTGGCCTGCAACGACCAGCCGGCGTCATTCAAGAACAGTTTGGACAAGCCGAAACCGGACACCGAAGTCATCGCTGACAACAGCGCCAGCAGCACCAACGCCAGCGCCTTTGGCCGCTTGATAAACCGCCACAGCGAAGCATGCGCCACGTCCGGTTGTGTGTCTTTGGCGGGGGCCACGTGCAGCCAGCCGACGCACACCAGGCTCAGTAACGGCACCAGTGCCAGCAGGCTGAACGCCGTGGTTTGCCCCAAAGCCCCGCTGAGCAACAAGGTGCCGGCGCCGCCAACGAAAAAACCGACCATGGTGCCGCCGACTTGAATGGCGTTGATCCGCGCCAGCATGTTGTCGGTGAAGTACTCGGCGGCCATGCCGTCGGTGGCGATGTCCTGCGTGGCGCTGGCCAGCGAGGCGACAATCAACAGGCCCACGGCCACGCCTGCGGTGGCCACGCTCAGGCCGATGCTTGCCAGGGTGACGATGCACAGCAAGACCAGCACCTGCATCGGTATGATCCAGCTGCGCCGCCGTCCCAGTCGCGGGCTCCAGTGGTTATCCACCTGGGGCGCCCAGATGAATTTGATCACCCACGGCAAGCCCACCAACGGCAGGAAGGCCAGCGCATGGAGTGCAGCGCCGTCATGGCGCAGCAGGGTCGGCATGGCGTCCATCGCAATGCCGAAGCAAATGCCCTGGGACAGGTACAACAGTGCGAAGGTCAGCACCATGCGCCAGTGTTTCAACAGTTCCAGCATGACAACTCTCCCATCAGGCAACGTTGGCGGCGGCAGCCCGTGCCGCACGCGTAAAAGAAATCAACCGGCGCACTGCCCACAAGGCACTCGCACCGCACAGCAACAACACCAGGTCGATGGGCCACAGCGGCAGACCGCCCTGCCTCACACTCCCCACCATGTGCACCCCGCCCGCAGCGACAAAGGCCAGGCCCGCCACCGCCAACAAAAGGTGCAGCGGTTGACGGCGCGGCGGCATCACGCACGCCAGCAACAGGCTGGCGAGCCAACTGCCCCAGAACCACCCCGCCAACGCGCCGCTGCCCAGCGCCCCCGCGCACAGCAACACGGCGGTGGCCGTCAGCAACCCGCCGCCACCGCCGACCACCAGGCGCAACAGCACCTGCCAACCGGCGCCCGCCTTGAGGCGCCTGCGTTCCAGCCACAGGTACAAGCCGCTGAGCACCAGCACCGCCGCCGCCAACGCCATGGCGAAATGCACGGCACGCAGCAGCGGCCCGCCATAGGGCACCCAGCGGTAATCGGCAAAGTGCAGCGGCTGCACCGCGATGAACGCCTGCAGCCACAGGCCGCGCCCACTGGCACTGCGGGTGCCCACCGCCACGCCGTCAGCGCCTGCGTAGGCATGGCGTTCAAACACCGCGGTGCTGGGCAACCCTTGCTGGATGCCGCTGACTTCAACCCAGGCACCCGGTTCGCCCCAGCGGTGCAAGGCGAGGTTTTGCGCCAGGAACCCGGGATGGGCAGCGGCGTCCTCGCGCAACAGCTGATCGAGATCGACCCGCGCCGCACTTGCCTGCGCGCTGACCTGCGGCGGCGCGCCGAGTAAGTGCATGAAAGCCTGCTGCGGCGCGCCCGGAAATGCCTGCCCCGCCAAGCCCAGCGTGCCGAGCGCGCCAAGGCCCGACAGCGCGCCGGTCACGCCGAACAGCAGCAACCACGGCCCGCACCACCGCCCGATCAGGCTGTGCAGGTCATGGGCAAACACCCGCGCGCCACGGTCCCGGCGCAGGCGTTTAAGGTCTTGCAGACGCCCGCTGTGCAAGGCGCTGCCGGCCCAGATCATCAGCAGCAACACCACGCCCAGCAGGCTGATCAGCACCCGTCCGGGGAAGCCGATGAACAGGCTTTTGTGCAGATTGAACAGGATGTCGGCCGCATTGCCCGACGCGACCGCACGGCCGTTGGCCGGGTCCAGCGCGACGCTGCAATCGCCGGGCGAAGCGCACAGCTCGACCACCGAGTGGTGGCTGTCGGGCAAACGAATGCGCAATTCGTCCAGCGCCAGGCCCTTTTCACGCGCGACCTCCAGCCATTGTTCCACCGCCATCGCCGGTTTATGGCTTAACGCGGAAGGCCCGCGAAACCAGGCGCGCAAGTCTTCATGGGCCATGCTCCACGCGCCGGTCAGCAGGATGCCAAACAGCACCACGCCAAACACCGCGCCCATCCCGGCATGTACGCGCTGCACCAGCGCCCTCGGGGCTCCCATCAGTTTCATGACCAGGTTCCATCCCATAGCAGCCAGGGCGTAAACAGCAGCAGCCAGGCGCTGGAGCGATACACCACACGCGGCCGATCCGGCGCCAGCAGCGACCACAGCAGCACCGTCACCAGAAAGCCCAGCCCCAGGAACACCCCGGCATACAGCCGTTCCAGGCCGTCGCCCCACGGATAATGCCGCGCCAGCAGCACCGCCAGTTGCAGGCTGCTGAGCAGACTGCCGGCCAACGCCAGGCCGATGCGCAACGGCCAGGCGCCGAGCATCAGAACGTACCTCGCAAGGTCATGTTGAGGCTGCGCGGTTCGCCGTAGCGGTTGTTCCAATTGACGTTGGACAGGCTCTGGTAGTACTTGCGATCGGCCAGGTTGTTGCCGTTCACCGCGGCGGTCCAATGCTCGTCGATACGATAAGCAACGCGCGCGTTGAGCAAGGCGTAGCCGCCCTGCTCCAGGGTCACTGCGCCGGATTGCGTGGCGTAATCACTTTGCGCCTGCACGCCGGCGCCGACGCTCCAGCGATGTTCTTGCCACGGCAGTTGGTATTCGGTCCAGACCCGCGCCATGTGGCGCGGGGTGAATTCGGCGTAGCGTTCGCCCGAGGCGTTGTTGGTGTCCTTGAGGTATTCGGTGGTGGTGTAGGTGTAGCCAGCGGAGACGTTCCACTCAGGCGTGATGTAGCCGGTGCTTTCCAGCTCGAAGCCCTGGCTGCGCACTTTGCCGCCGCTGATGTAATAAGTGTTCGGCCCGGCGCCGGGGTGTTCGGGATCGACCTGCGGGTTGTTTTCAAGATCGATGCGGAACACCGCCAATGACACATTCAAGCGGCCATCGGCCAACTCGCCCTTGACGCCGGTTTCGTAGGTCTTGCCCTCGACCGGCTTGAGCAGATCGCCGCTCCAGGTTTGCCCGGTTTGCGGCTGGTAGACCTCGGCGTAGCTGGCGTACCACGACCAGTTCTGCGCAAAGTCCCAGATCAGGCCGCCATACGGGGTGATTTCCCGACCGGGCTTGAAGTGGCTGGTCGGCGCGTCCTGGTCCCACCAATTGGCACGGCCGCCGATCACCAGCGTCAACGGGTCGAGCAGTTTGTAGCGGGTCAGCGCGTAAACGCCTTTGGAGGTGGTGGTGATCGAGCCCGGCGAGGTGTAGGCGCTGATCCCGGGCTTGGGCACGCTGCTCGGGTCCCAGCGATAGACATTCACCGGCACATTCAACGGCGTGGTGAACTGAGCGCTGTGCTGTTCGGTTTCGCCCTGGCTGTAGTTGCTGCCCAGCAGCAATTCATGGCTGCGGCCGAACAACGAGTAAGGCCCATCGACCGACGCATCCACGCTCTTCTGAGTGCTGTTGAAGGTATACGCCGCGCCCATCAAGTGCCCGCCATCGCCGGTGAGCGGGTCGATGGCGCCGTACGCACCGGCATAACGCAGGCTGGAGTCAGCGTCCTGGTATTCGGCGGCGACTTTGGCTTTCCAGTCGTGATCAAGTTGCTGCTCAAGGGCGCCGAACACCCGGCGCGTGGTCCACTTGAAGCGGTCCCAGTCCACGTCCAGGTAGGTGGAGCGCGGCAGGTGCAGGCTGGAACCGTCCTTGGCCATCGGCACGCCGGCCATATTGGTCACCTGGTCGATGGTCTGATACTGCGCGCCCAGGGTCAGCAGCGTGTCGGGGCTCAGGTCGAACTCGGTAACACCGTAGAGCAGCTGCGTGTCTTGTTTGCCGACGTCGTAGAAATAGTCACGGTCTTCATAAGCGGCCACCACTCGGCCACGCACGTTGCCCGATTGCGTCAACGGCCCGCCCACATCGACTTCGCCGCGGTAGCGGTCCCAACTGCCAGCGCTGAGGGTGGTGCTGGCGGTAAATTGCTTTTGCGGGCGTTTGCGCACCAGGTTGACCGTGGCCGCCGGGTTGCCGCTGCCGTGGAGCAGCCCGTTGGCGCCGCGCAGGATTTCGACGCGCTCGTACACCGCCATGTCCTGGGGCGAACCGGCGGTTTCACCGAGCATCGCCGGCACACCGTCCAGCTCGAACGCGTTGATCTTGAAGCCGCGCACGTAATAGGCAGTCGTCAGCAGCTGGAAGGGTTGCACCGTCACACCGGTGGCTTGCTGCATCACTTCGTCGAGGCTGAACAGGTTCTGCTGCTCGATGCGCTCGTGGTCGATCACGCTCACCGACTGCGGGGTTTCCCGCAGCGTGAGTGGCAGCTTGCCCAGGGTGGTCACGCCCGGCGGGGTCACATCGCCGGAGGTGTCGTCGCCGGCAATCTCGATACTGTCCAACTGCACGGCGGCACGCGCCGGCGCCAGCGGGCTCAGGCCCAGTACCAGCGCGATCCCCACGTGTGCCCCGTTACGCTTGAAGCCCCGCCCAACCTTTGTTGCTCCCCGGTGTGACATTGCTGCGCCCCATTCGATAATAATTCGCATTAGTATCGTTTAAACGAGCGGGCCGACTTTTCGATTTAGGGACTTTTTCAATGGCTGCCCGGCACTCATTCACCTCGGTGCTGCTCAACGAACTGCGCATACCAGGGGTGTGTAGCGAGCAAATGCTCATGGCTGCCGCAGCCGCTGACACTGCCGTCTTCCAGCACCAGGATCTGGTCGGCATCGCGCACCAGCGTCGGGTTGTGCGACACCAACACCAAGGTGCGCCTGCCGTGCAGCGCCTGCAGGCTGCGATTGACCCGTGCCTCGCTGCGCGCATCGAGGCTGGCGGTGGGTTCGTCCAGCAGCAGGACCGGCGCCTGTGACAGCAACGCACGCGCCAGGCCAACCCTTTGCCGTTGGCCGCCGGACAGCAATGCGCCGCCCGGCCCCACTTCACTGTGCCAACCCTCCGGCAGGCGGCTGAGGACGTCGTCCAGTGCAGCGTCCCGAGCGGCTTGCTGCAATTGCGCGGGCGTGGCGCGCGGCCGCGCCATGCTCACGTTCCACAGCAGGCTGCCGGCGAACAGGCCGCTGTCCTGGAACACCTGGGTCATGTGCTGGGCCAGGGTGTGTTCGCTTATCTGGCGGATGTCCACCTGGCCGAGGCGCACTTGCCCGGTCTGCGGGTCCATGCCGCGGCCCAGCAAGGCCAGCAAGGTGCTTTTGCCCGCCCCCGAGGGCCCGACGATTGCCGTGAACGTGCCCGCCGCGCAATGCACATCGAGGTCCTTGAGCAGGTGCTCGCCCGCCTCGCCGAAGCTGTTCAGGCGCTGCCCTTCCAGGCTCGCATCCTGCGGTTGCTCACCGGGTTGCGGGCTGTGCAACGTCGGCGCCGCCAACACCGCCAAGACTTGCGAGAGCGCCTGCCAGGCCATGCGCAAGGCCTGGTCCAGATACGCCAGTTGCGACAGCGGCTCGATAAAGCGCACCAGCAGCACCAGCACCGCCACCAGCAGCGCGCCGGATAAATGCCCCGCGGGCACCGCCAGCACGCCGCCTGCCAGCACCAGCGCAAACACCATCTGCACCGCGGCGGCAAACCCGAGGCCGGCGGGCAACCCCCGGCGATTGAGCTTGCGCGTCGCCTGGTGCTGCTCATGCAGCGCCTCGCGCAGGGCCCGTTGGCCCAGGCTGGCGTCGCCGGCACTGCGGATCAACGCCTGTTGCTGCGCGAACGCCTGCAGCAGCCGCGCGGCGTGGCGGTCCACGGCCTGACGCTGTTGCTCAAGATCCAGGCTGCGCCGCCCGGCCCAACGTAAAAGGCCGAACAGCGGCAGGTACGCCAGCGCCAACACCAGCGCCACACGCGGCTCGATAAAGAACAGTCCCAGCACCACCACCGTTGGCGTCACCAGTGCGGTGACCAACGGTGCCAGCAGGTGCGCGGGAATGCCCATGCTGTTGAACACCGGCCCGCTCACCAGCCCTTCCAGCTGGCCTCGACGGGTCAGCGGCAGGCGCGGCAAGTGTTGCACCAACTGCCATACCAGGCCCGCAGCTAACCCGGCACCGGCCAGATAACCACGGCGCTGCGCGACGTAACTGACGCCCGCCTGCAGCAGCGTCAACCCCAGCAGCACCAGCACGCTCGACTGCAAGTTCTGGTGCTCGAACCAGGCCAGTATCAACGGCACCAGCGCCAAGCCCGCCAAGCCATCGAGGACGGCGGCCAGCAGTATCCACACCAAGGCGCCGCGCAGCGCGCGCCGGGCGAGGTCGGGCAAATGACGCAACAGCGAAACAACACTCATGACACGGGCTCCAGTTGATCGGCGTTCGAGGTTTGCTCGTTCCAGAGCTGTCGGTAGAGGCCGTCCATGGCCAACAGGTCCGCATGGCGCCCGCGTTGCACGATGCGCCCGTCACTGAGCACCAGAATCTGCTCGGCATGGCGGATTGTTTCCAGGCGATGGGCGATGATCAGCCGCGTACGCCCGGCCGCGTCGTTGTGCAGGGCGGCGCGCAGTGCGCGCTCGGTGTGCGGGTCGGTGGCGGACGTGGGTTCATCCAGCAACATGATCGGCGCAGGCGACAGCAGCGCCCGCGCAATCGCCAGGCGCTGTAACTCGCCACCGGACAAGCGCACGTCTTCGTCCACCACGCTGGCGTAGCCCTTGGGCAACCCCATGATCCAGGCGTCCAGGCAAGCGGCCTTGGCAACGCGGCGAACCTGCGCGTGACTGGCGTCGGGTTGATACAACGCGATGTTCTGCGCCAGCGACAGGCGCAACGCACCCGCCTGCTGGAACACCAGCGCCAGGTGCTGTTGCAGCGCACGACTGGCGATCTGCCGAACATCCACCCCGCCCACGCGGACTTGCCCGCTGTCCACGTCCATAAAGCGTGCGATCAACCCGGCCAGGGTGCTTTTACCCGCACCCGACGGCCCCACCAGCGCGGTCGTGGTGCCGGGTTCCAGGCGCAACGTAATCGAGTTGAGGACCGGCACGTCACCGTGGGAGAAACTCACCTCAAGCATCTCCACGCTGGCATCCCTGGGCAATTGCGGCGCCTCGGGCTCGGCCAGCGGTGGCGTCGTCAAAACGGCCTGCAAACGCCGGGCACTTTCGCCTGCCGAGTTAAGCGCATCAAAACCGTGCCCCATCGCCAGCACCGGCGCCGCCATCGCACGCACCAACAATAAAAAGCCGCAGACTTGCGCCGCTCCCACATCCGCCACCCCGATCAACAACGCGCCAAGCACTACCCAGGCCAACAGCCACGGCGCGCTCAGCAGCACCTGGATCAACGCCGCCAAGTGTCCTGCACGGCTTACCCAGTGGCTGAAGCGCTGATCAAACTGCTGCACCGCCTCCTGCACACGGCGATGAATACCCGCATCCGGAAATTGCCGGACCAGACCGAGGTTGCTGGCAAACTGGCTGTAGTCGCTGAACAGGCGCTGGATCGCGCCGTTTCGCTGCGCCACCGCTTCGCGGTAATGCGCCGAGCCCAGACGCCAATAACCCAGCGCCCCCAACGCCAGCGGCAGCAAGCACCAGAGCGCCAGACCGCTGTTGCTCCACAGCAGATACCCGAAGGTCGCCAGGGGGATCAGCAGCAGGTTGACCAAGTCGGTCGGCGCATGCCCAACCAACTGATGCAGCGCCCGCACATCCTGCTCGGCATAACGGGTCACGCCCTCCGGTCCCAGCCGGGCGAACCAGCCCAGCGGCAGCCGCTGCAGATGCTCGGCGAGGCGCACGCGCAGGCGGTCGCAGAGGTCGGCATCCACCTGATGAGTCAGGTGCAGCGCCAGGGTCTGGCCACACAACCACACGGCAGATGCCACCACCGCCAGCACCACCCAGGCCATGGCCGACGCCGCCAGCGGCGGCGCCTGGCGCAGGCTGTCGGCCAAGTGCGCCAGCGCGATCAGTGGCAGCAGCGAACAGATCCCGGCGACCGCCTGCAACGCGACCGCCAGGTATAAGCGCCCACGAAACGGGCGCAGGATTTCGCGCAGAGGGCTCATCGAATGCACTCCAGCGCCTGGGCCAGGTTGGCAGCGGGCAATGTCTGCGTCGGCTGCTGCGGAAAACCGATAGCTGCCGTCACCTGCTGCCACAGCCCGACCACTTCCAGGCTGCGCTGCTGCAGACGCGCCAGGCCAACACCGGTGATCAAAGGTTGCAGCGCGCTGGCGGCGGCGGCCGGCCAGATGCTGCGGTAAACCTGCGCCCAATCCGGCGCGGCGGCCTCCAGCACCTCGGCGCAGGGCAACGGCTGGCCGGCCAACGGGCCGAACAGGTCGAACACGCCCTCGGCGCCCTCCTGCGGCGCGCGCACGGCGGGCATCCACAGCAGCGGCCCGTGGGGCGACGCCAGTAACAGCGTGCCGCTGTCGGTGGCGATGCTCAGGCGCAGCAACATCTGCATGCGCCCGTCATCATTGGCGGCCAGTTCGTTGAGTACGCGCAGCGACACCGGCACCTGCGCCATCACCAGGCTGATATCGCGCCAGGCCGAGAGTGCCGGCGCCACACAGTCCACGGACCACGGCCCCACCGACTCCAGCAGCGCCGCCAACACGTCCAGCGTCGCGTAGCAGACTTGCACTGCGCAGCTGGCCTCGATATGCCGGATGCCCTGCTGGCGATGCAGCTGCCGCGCCAGTTCGATAAAGCGCGCCACGCACGGCAGCTGCGGGTAAAAACTGTTGAGCAGGCAGCGCCGTTGCAGGCGGCTCGCCGTGCGCAGCACCTCGTGCAGTTCCTGGGGCAACAGCGGATGCTCTATCAGCACATGCATGCCGCGCTCCATCAGCGCTTGTGCCACGGCCGGGCCCTGCTCTCCCCGCGCTGCACCGCCCACCGCGACGCACGCCAGGCGCGTGTCGGTCGGCACTTGTTCAAGGGCGTCGAAACTCGGCACTTCCAGATACCGCGCCAGCGCTTGGGATCGCCGACTGCCCTGCCCCAGCACGCCGACCAGCTCCAAGTGCTCGGCGGCGGCAACCCCAGCCGCATAGAACTGGCCGAAGCGCGAGCCCACCACCAGGGTTTTCAATGCGAACGTCATGGATGTTCCTCCAGCAAATAACGACTCAGCCCGGCGTTCAGGCATTCAAAGTGATTGCCGCGCAGCGTGTGTACCGTCAACGGTGCGAGCGACGCCGCCTGCCACCAGGCCTGCAAACTGGCGTGATGATCGGGGATCATCGGGTTGGCAACACTGGGCACAAACAGGCGGATGGCGCCCACATACGGCGCGCCGTCGCTGTAGTGACTGGCGTGAACGGAATGCACAAACACGCGATACAGCTGCTCATCGGCCATGCCTTGCGCCGCCGCGAGCACGCGGGCCTTGAGCAAGCCCACATCCAGGTTCAGCCCCGCCGGGGCTTGCAGTTGTTCGGCAGACGGCAAGCCGAGCGCCGCACCGTCCAGCCCAAGGGTGGCGGCGAAGCTGTAGAGCATCAGCACTTCATCGTCGACCAGATACGGAATGCGGTAGCTGGACACAATGTCTACCTGACGCACCTCGGCGCCCAGTTGCAGCAAAGCCTTGGCCAGTTCCAGGGTCACCAGCCCGCCGGAACAGTAACCGAGCAGATCGAAGCTGCGCCGGCCGCTGTCCCACAGCGCCTGGGCGTAACGCTTGCCCAAGGTCGCGTTGACATGCTCGGCAGGCAGGCGCAAATAGTGGTCGCTGTCGTGCACCGCCAGCCCCAGCAACGGGCCGCTACCGGCCAGTTCAGCGATCAACGTGCGATACGGCAACAAGGTGCCGAGCCCTTCGTGCACCAGCACACGTGCGGTGCCTTCGCCGCCGACCAACTCCGTCAACGCGTCCACACGCAGGCGCCCACCCAGCGGCGCCCGGCGCGTATCCGGCACTGGCGCCGGCGCCGCTTTCGGCGCGTCACTGCTCGACTCACTGCGCAAACGCTGGGCCAGGCCTTGCGGGGTCGGCTGGCTCAGCGCCCACCGCAACAAACGGTCGAAGGGTTGCGCCTGCGCCAACGGTTCCTGTTCGCGCAGCCCCGCGATCAACTGGGCGATGAGCAGCGAGTCGCCGCCGGCCGCAAAGAAATCCTGATCCGGAGACAGACCACTGCAATCAAGCACCCGCTCCCAGTGCGTGATCAAGCGCTGCACCAGTTCATCGGCGACATCGACCTTCGCGCGCTGCACCGGGCGCAGTTGCCGTTGCTCGGCCTGGGTGATGAGGGCGCGGCGGTCGATCTTGCCATTGGCCGTGACCGGCAACCGGTCGAGCACCCGCACCTGCGCCGGCACCATGTAACGCGGCACCCGCTCGGCGATAAATGCCAGCAAGGTGTCTGCACTGAGCAATGGGCGGTCGGTTTTCACGCGGGCGACCAGCACGTCGTAGCCCAACAGCTTCAACACGCTGTCGGCGGGCGCCAGCGACTCAGCCTGATCGCCGGCCTCGCTGTTCAGCCACGCCAGCCACTGGGCGGTGTGCACAAACAGTTGCCCATTGGTCGCGCGCACATCCTCGGGCGTCTCCATCATCAGGCTTTGGCTGATGCTGATTTCGCGGTGTTCACGCGTCAGTTCCTGAATCACCAGCCATGCATCGGCCTGCAGCAGTTGGCGTAAACCGGCCAACAGGCGCGGTGTGTCGAGGGCATTGTTCAATGCACCGGAACTGAGCAGCAGGTCCAGGGACCCGGCCGGCAACCCTTGTTCACAGGCGGGTTTGTTCATGTCGAACGGCATGAAACGCACCCACGGATACGCAGCAAAACGCTCGCGGGCCGCGTTGAGGAAGTAGCTCGACACGTCGGAAAACACGTAGTCGATCTGCACCCCGGCCGCCACCCACGGTGCCAGCGCCGGAATAATCAGCGCACTCGCCGCACCGGTGCCGGCGCCCACTTCGAGGATGCGCCAGCGCCGCTGGCCCTGACGCGCGACAATCGCGCTCACCGCCTCGGCCATCGCCCGGTGCAGTACCTGGGCGTGTTGACCGCGGCTGTACATGGCCTCGGCAATGTGCGCCGAACCCTGCGGAAACATCAGGCTGGCCGGGCTCAGGCGCCCGTCAAGTTGCTCGGCCAGGCGGGTCGCGCTGCCGCGCAGGTAATCCACCAGGGCTGCCGGCCACAGAGCGGCCGGTGCCAGCCGGGCGAACTGCGCCCACGCCTGCGCTTGATCGAAAACAGCGACCTGACAGCGCCAGCCATCACCGTCGGTTTGCAGATAGCCGCTCTCGACCAGCAGCGTCAGCCAATGTCGCAACAGGCGATGCTGGCCGGGTTGAAGCTTCAACGCCTGGCACAGCGACGCAAATGCCAGGTGCTGGCCTGGCAGCAACAATCCGCTGCCCGCCAACCAGTGCAGCAGCGAAGCGTCGGCCGCGCGGTCCAGCGCGAGCAATGCCGCCTCGATGTCGGCACGCGGGCCGAAATCGGCTTGCTCAAGGGTGTGGCGCGCCGGGCGCAGGACCTCGTGCAGCTCATCGCGCAGCTGTGGCGCCGGCGCGCCGGTGTGCAGGGTGACGAAACTGCACAACGAGCGCTCGTGACGCTCGCCCAGCAACACCGTGGTACTCGCGGCAATCTGCGGATGGGCCAGCCAGCCCGCATCGATTTCAGCCAGCTCGATGCGGTGGCCGCGAATCTTCACCTGATCGTCCTGGCGGCCAAGAAACTCGATCAGGCCATCGCCATTGAGGTAGCGCCCCTGGTCGCCGGTGCGATACAGGCGGCGCCCGCTGGCATGCGTGATAAAGCGTTCGGCGCTGCGTTGCGGGTCTTCGGCGTAGCCCAGGGCCAGGCCCAGACCACCGATATGGATCTCGCCGCGCACGCCCACCGGGCATTGGCGGCCGAGGGTATCGAGCACTTCCAGGGTCTGGTGTTTCAGGGCGCGCCCGTAAGGAATGCTTGGCAAGGCGGTGTCCGCCGGGCGAATGCGATGCTCCACCGACCAGATCGCCGCTTCGGTGGCGCCGCCCAGGCTGAACAGTTGGCTGTCGGACCAGCGCTGCCACCAACGGGTGGGCAACGTGGTGGGAATCCAGTCCCCCGACCACATGACACACCGCGGCCCGGGAATTGTTGCCGGCTCGGTCTCCAGGTAATCCACCAGCATCTGCCCTTGCGCCGGCACCGAGTTCCACAGCGTGATGCCGTGCTCCTGCATCAATTGCGCCCAGTGCGAAGGGTCGGCGCCGCGTTCCGGATCAGGCAGGACCACGTGCGCACCGACGGCCGTGGCGCCGAAAAAGTCGTACACCGACAGGTCGAAACTCAACTCTGCCAGGCCCAGCACGCAGTCGTCGGCGTTCACCGCGTAGCGTTGGTTGATATCCTCAAGGGTGTTGACCACCGCGCCGTGGCTGAGCATCACGCCCTTGGGCGTGCCCGTGGAGCCAGAGGTGTAGATGATGTAGGCCAGCGCCTCGGCCGCCACCCCTACCGGCTCGCGGGTTGGCCAACGCGGGTCGGGCCGGAGGCTGTCGATGGAAATGCGCGGCAGCTCAAGCGCGTCCGGCAATGCCTGCGCGTGCAGGGTGATCACGGCGTCAATGCCAGCGTCACGCAGGATCGCTTCACGGCGCAGGGCGGGCTGGCGAATGTCCACCGGCACATAGGCCGCGCCCATCTGGGTAATGCCCATGACCGCCATCAGTTGCCAGGCACTTTTGGGCAGCATCACCGCCACCCGCGCACCGCGCTCGACCCCGAGCGCTTCCAGGGCCGCGCGCACGGCCGCGGCGTGTTGGGCCACCTGGCGGTAGCTGTAGCGGCCGTCGCGATCGCTGATCACCGTGGCATCGGGTGTGCGCACGGCCTGTTGAGCGAAGCCGGCGGCGATGTTGCGGGCCGGGGCGCTGGCCTCGATCTGCGGGGTTGCCGCTTGCGCGGGCAACACGATGTCGCCACGCGCCTGCCACAGCTGTGGGTCCGCGGCCAGACGTTGCAGCAGGTCGACATAGGCCTCGAACATCTGTGCGGCCATGCCGTCCGGCAGCACACCGACGCGCACGTCCCAGCCAATCTGCAAGCCGCCGTACTGGTCGCTGACCTGGCAGTCGATCCAAACCTGCGGGGTCTGGCTGATCATGTAGCTGGGCGGCTGCAACAGTCGCCCGGCATCGCCGAGCAAGCGTTCGACGCTGCCGATGCCACTGGTGAACACCACCGGCATCAGGTCGGCGCCACGCCCCTGCACCCGCGCCAGCTCGCGCAATACGTCAACGCCGGTGAAGCGGCTGTGGTCGAGGTCATCAAACAGCTGCGCACCGATACGCCGCGCGCGCTGCACGAAACTTGCGCCCTCGGCGCCGTGCACGGCGAGCAGGCTCAGGGCGGTGAAATCACCGATCACCTGGCCCAGTTGCGGGTGCAGGTTCGGGCGGTTGAGCACCGTGAGGTTCAGGCAAAAGTCCGGGCTTTGGCTCCAGCGGCCGATCACTTCGGCAAATGCGGCCAGGGTCACGCCCGCGGCACTCAGGCCCTGGGCGCTGGCGAGGGAACACAGGGTGTTCCATTGCTCGGTACCGAGCACGCCGTGGTGGTGAATAAAGCGCGTCGAGCCCAGGCCCGCGTGCTCGCTCAACGGCAGGTCCGGGCGGCCGGGCAGGCTGTCCAGGCGTGCCAGCCACCAGGTTTTGTCGGCGTGCCAGGCGGCGCTGGTGCGCGCGTGTTGTTCGTGCTGCAAATAGTCGCGAAACGTCGCCTCCAGCACCGGCCAATGGCGCGTCGGTTCAAGGTAACGCTGGGTCCATTCCACCAGCAACAGTTGCAGGCTGGCGTAATCAAGCAAGGTGAAATCCACCGAACAATGCACAATCGCCTGCTCGCGACCCAGGCTCACTTCGGGCAGCAGGATCGGCCATTGATCAAGCGCGTGGCAGGCATGGTCCAGGCGTGTACGCAGCGCTTGCAGGTGCGCTTCGAAGGCCTCTGGAGTGGCCTGGCGCAGGTCATGCACCGGCAATGATTGCCATGCCACCTGGGCCTGCACGCATTGACGGCTGTTGTCTTGCACCACCGCGCGCAGCATCGGGTGGCGTTGCACCAGCGCGTTCCAGGCCTGGGTCAGTTGTTCGGTATCGACATTCGCCGGCCATGGGTATTCGACGTACAAGTGGCACGCATTGCCGCCGTAGTCGAACGCCGGGTTGCGCCCCAGTACGTAGGCGCCCTGCACCGCGCTCAGGGCGAACGGTTGCAGCGCCTGTTCCGGCTGCGCCTGCCAGTCCTGCGGCGAGAGATGCACCATCAAGGCCTCACGCTGGGCGCGAATACGCTCGGCCAAGGCTGAGTCCAGCGCGCCTTCGGGGGCGCGAAAATGCAGTTTGCCCGCAGTGGCCCAGAGTTCAATCTGACGCTCACGGCAGAGGTGCAGCAAATCATCCAGGCTCATAACACGCCCTCCTCGATGGCCACGTCGTCACTGCGCAGCAGCAGCGCGGCCATGCCGGCCAGGGTCGGTTGCAGATAAAAGTCGCCCATGCGCAGGCTCACGCCCACCTGTTCACGCACGCTGGCCAGCAAGCGAGTTGCCAGCAGGCTGTCGCCGCCAAGGCTGAAAAAACTCGCGTGGGCGCTGTGCACCGGCCGCCCCAGGATGGCTTCCCAACAGGCCGCCAGTGGCAACAGGTCGGTGCTCAATGCGGCGTCTTCGTGGTGGGCAGGCTGGAGGCGTTGCCACGCGTCGCCGAGGTTGGCCTGCAGGCGCGTACGGTCGATTTTGCCGTTGGCATTCAGGGCAAAACGCGGCACGCACCACAGGTGTTCCGGGCGCATCGCCTGGGGCAAACGCTGTTGCAGCCAGTGGTTGAGGCTTTCGCAGGTCAAACCCTCGCCTGCTGCCTGGGCACTCACCAGCACCATCGCGGGGTTTTGCCACAGGCATGCCAAATGGCTGAAGCCGCTCTGGCCGAGCCGTTGCGTCAGCGCTTGAGCGCCCGGCAATACCGGCTCACGCGTATCCAACAATGCCGCACTGACCAGCCGCAATGGCGAGTCGCGCAGCAGGTCTGCCAATAGCAGCTGGCCGTGCGGTTTGAGCAATGCCTGCGCCAGGTTCAAGCCATCGGCCGGCTGGGCGTAGCTGTGCAGCGCCGCGAAGCTGATCACCACGTCGTACTGCGACCAGTGCTCAGCAGGCAATACGCCGTCCACCACCTGCTGGCTCGCCACGCGCTGGCGCTGGCCGGCAGCGGCCGCCAGCAGGCCGGCGCTGGTGTCGAACACGGTCAGTTGCAGGTCGCGTGAGCGTGCGTGGTTCAGCCATTGGTCCAGCAATTGCCCACCGCGCACATCCAGTACCGCCACCTTCAGCGGTGTGGCGTGCTGCTGGAGGGCCCGGCTCATGGCGTCCAGCACCTGACGACCGGCTGGCAGGTTCAAGGCCATGGCCTGAGGCGCCAGCAACGGGTCGAACAGCACCTGCGCGGCGCCGTCTTCACTGCGCAACAGCACCTGCAATGCGCCGACCATGCGGTGCAGGTCGGCTTCGCGCCAACCCAGCTGCGCCACTGCATCGCTCAGGCTGATGGACTCGACGTAGCCAGCGAGCCACGCGCGCCAGGTGTCGAGCAGCGCACTGGGCGGCGGGTCTTGCAGCAGGCGTTGCAGCAGCTCAGCCGTGACGCGGTGTTCGGCTGCCAGGCTGTCATCCAGCATCGACTGCGCGGGCAGCGCCTGAACCGGCACACAGCCGGCGTTGATCACCACCGCCGCGCCAAGGCTGCCGTGCACCACGGCGGCACAGGCGCTGTCGATCAGCGGATGCGCCGTGAGCGCGGCTTCGATCTCGCCCAGTTCGATACGCTGCCCGCGCACTTTGACCTGCTGGTCCATGCGCCCAAGAAACTCAATGGTGCCGTCGCTCCAGAAGCGCCCGCGATCGCCGGTGTAATACCAGCGTCCGCGCGCATCACTGCGAAAACGCTGGGCGGTGAGCACCGGGTCATTGCGATAACCACGGGCCAGGCTCGCGCCGCCAATCAGCAGTTGCCCGATCACCTGGTCCGGCACATCACGCCCGGCGGCGTCCACTACGCGGTAGGCCTGGCCGGCCAAAGGCTTGCCATAAGGAATCGACGGCCAATGCTCGGGCACTTCATCGATGGGTTGCAGGTTCGACCAGATACCCGCCTCGGTCGCGCCGCCCAGGCCGTACACCCGGCACTGCGGTGTGGCGTGGCGGCGCAGGCGTGCGGCAAGGTCCAGGGCGATCCAGTCGCCTGACAGCAACACCGCCCGCAGGCTCTGGTAGTGACAGTGTTGCGTGCCGATGCTCAAGGCCATCTCCAGCAATGCCGGGGCCGAGTTCCACAGGCTTACGCGGTGCTCGCTGATCAGGTGCGCCCAGCGCATGGCATCGCGGGTTTCCTCAGGCGGCAGTAACACCAGGCGCGCGCCCTGCCCCAGCACGCCAAACAGGTCATAGACCGAGAGATCGAAATCCAGCGCCGACACGGCCAGCAGGCAGTCGTGCGGCGTGACGTGCAATTCGGCCTGCACCGCGTCAATCGTGTTCAGCGCCGCCGCGTGGCTGACTTCAACCCCCTTGGGAATGCCGGTGGAACCGGAGGTGTAGATCACGTACGCGCTGGCCTGTGGCGCGGTCTTTTTCGCGGTGGCCAAGGGCGCGCATTGCGCCAGCCGAGCCGGGTCAAGCCACTGCAATGAACTGCCCGCGGGCGGTTGATCGGCAATCACGCGGGTAATCCCCGCCGCCGACTCGATCAGGCTACGCCGTGCGGGCGGTTGCGCGGTGTCCACCGGCACGTAGCAACCGCCGGCCGCCAGCACGCCGAACACGGCGGCAATCTGCCGAGGTCCGCGCGGCAGGCACACTTCAACGGCTTCGCCCTGGCGCATGCCCGCGTCGAGCAAACCGGCTGCCACGCGCAGGGCGTGCTCGGCCAGCTCTTGATACGTCCAGCGTTGCGCACCACAGATCAGCGCCACCGCGTCGGGTTGTGCGGCGCTTTGGCGGAAAAAGTCATCAAGCAAGCCACGCCCCTGGGCCAGCGGCGGCAGGCTGTTCTGCCGGTCGCGCCGCGCCTGTTGCGCCAGCGGCAACAGCACCGGCTGCGGCTGATTCCAGTCGCTGTCGGCGAGGCGCTGCACCAGTTCGATGTAGGCGGTGAACATGGCCGCCAGCACGCCGTCGGGGAAAAGCTCGGTGAGGCTGTCCCAGGCCAGCAGCACACCGTCTTCGACCCGATACAGCTGGTGGTCCAACCACACCTGGGGGGTTTGCGAGAGCATGTCATGCAGGTCGCCGAACACCTCGCGAAAACTCTGCGGTACAAAGCTCGAATCACTCAGGTTGCAGGAAAACACCACCGGCGCCGAACGGGGGTGCCCTTGGCGACGGGCCTCACGCAGCACTTCCAACGCGGGAAACGCTGCGTGGTCGATGGTGGCGTGCAGGTCGCGCTGGAACCGCCGGGCGCCTTCGGCAAACGCTGACTGCGGCGCGTCTTCGCAGGCCACCAGCAGCAAGGTGGTGAAGTCGGCAATCACCTGGTCGACGGCGTGCTGGTCATCGTGGCGGTCGAACAACGGCACGTTGAGCAAAAAATTCGGCTGTTCGCTCCAGCGCGCCAAGACCGCATTGAACGCCGTGGCGAAGACGCTGGGCAAGGTCAGGCCGTGGGCGGTCGCCTGGCGTTGCAGACGTTCGGCTTCCGCCGGGCTGAGCACAAACGCCTGACGGCTGAAGCGTGGTGCGCGGATCGACTCCGGCGCACGGGCCAATGGCAATGCCGGGCCATCGGGCAACTGTGCCAGGCGCTGGCACCAATGTTCGCGGTCGCGCTCATACGCCTCGGCGCGCCGCTGGCGGCGCCGGCTCAGGTAATCGGCAAAGTGCAGTGTGGGCGGCGGCGCCAGCGCGGCCGGTGCCTGGTAGGCCTCACCCAGCTGCGCCATCAACAAGCGCAGGCTTTCCACGTCCACGGCCAACAGGTCGACACTCAGCCATACGCGGTCACGGCCGTCCGGCAACTGCACCAGGCCGACCAGCATCACCTGCCCCGCCTCCACCGCCAGGCACTCATGCGAGCGCCAATCACGCAGCGCCTGCCAGGCCTGGTGTGCGGCGGCTGGCGCATGGTCGCGCCAGGGTTGGTGATCGAACACCGGCAACGCTGGCGCCGCCAGAATCCGCTGCCGACCGTCATTGAAACTTGCCCGCAACATCGTGTGCCGCGCCTGCACACACTTGACCGCCGCTTCCAGGCGCTGCGGATCAATGCCCTGGCAATCGAACTCCAGCCACGCGTGGCAACTGATATTGCCCAGTACCTCGTCCGGCCCGCGCCCCAGCCAGTACGCCTGTTGCACGGCGCTCAGTTCAAAGCTGTCATCCGGCGCTGCCAACGGCGCAGCATCGGTTACCCGGTGGTGCGGCACCTGGCCCTGCAACAATTCCAGCCACGCCGCCAGGCAGGGTTGTGCGCTGAGTTGGGCAAAGTCGATGTGCAAGCCGTGACTGCGCAAACGTTCCTGCAGGTACATCAGGCGGATGGAATCGAGCCCGCAGCCGAGGAGGTTTTCCTCATCGCCCAGGTTGTGGATGTCTGCCGTGGTGGCGCCCAGCAACTGGGCGAGGTGTTCGATCAGCCATGTGCGCAGTGAGGGGGTGTCTGCTGTTGTCAGCTCGCTCATGAAAAGCTTCCTGTGACCCGTCTGGATAAAGTCCCTGGCTCACCAAGATGGAAGCCATTCTCAATTGGAACTCTATCGCAAGCAGGTTTTCAGAAAGCGCTCAGGGCTTTAGATGCACGGGCCTTTTCATTCGATTCAGAGACACCGACCCACGCTCAACGGATCTCGCTGGGTGATACGCCGTAGCGTTTACGAAAGGCAATCGAGAAATGCGCCGGGCTGAACCCCACGCCGTAAGCGACGGTGGAGACGTTGCTTTCCTCGTCGCTGAGCATGCGGTGGGCTTCGCTGAGGCGATGCTCGTGCAGGTAGCCGAACACACTGGTGCCAAACACCTTGCGAAAGCCCGCGGTGAGTTTGCGCGGGCTCATGCCCACATGGCTGGCCAGGGCGTTCAGGCTCGGCGGCTCCAGCAACGAGCGCACCAGGCGATCGCGTGCGGCGTGGACACGCTCCACGTCAGAGGAGGTAATGCGCAGCTTTTGTTCCGGCTGACCCCGTTCACCGAGCAAAAATTGCGCGCTCAGGGCAGTCAGCTCCAGCGCTTTGCCACCCAGGTACAACGAACGGCTCGGGCCCTGCATCGGGCACGTCGCAATCTGTGTGGCAAGCGCCTGCATCGCGCGGGGCGCCGGGCGCACCATCATGTACGGGTCGCCGCCGCCACTGGTCAACAATTTGCGCGGGGCCATGCCGAGGTGGCGGTCGAGGGATTCCAGGTCCAGTTGCACGATGGTGTAGCGCAGCGGCGTGGAGGTGCCATAGATCTGCGACGAGGTGAACTCGCCGTCATTGACGATGGTGCACAGGCTGGGCCCCTTGATCGATTGCTCGCTGTGCCCGGGAATGCGGCACGACAACTCACCGCTCTGCACCAGGATCAATTTGAGGCCGCGCTCCAACGGGTCTTCCACCCAGTTTTCGCTCTGTGACCACAGCGTGCCGGTGACCAACGTCATGTGCGGTTCCAGGTAGACCGTGCCGGGTTGGTTGCCCTTGGGTTCGGCCTGCGTCTCTTGGTGGCTGGGAGCGATGATCGTAATAGTCATTGGGTTTTCCCTTGATCCTTTAAGGCCATTACGCGGGGCCTGACCTGAGTGAGGAGGAGGCTTTTAAACCGTAAACCTCCCTGTTTAAAGCCGCTGTGTATTTCATCTAATGAAAAAGTCACAGGTCCGAAAGCCTTGGCGTTGAGAAGCTGTCGGCGAAAGACAATGATAATAGATCTCATTTGGACACTTGTAGCCAATTATTTCTACAAATAGGGGATTCCATGTCATTGCACACCTGCGCACGCGATTCAGACACCGTTGACGATGCGCCAGACTGGCCCGCCGCGTTCGCCGAACGCTACCGGCAGGCCGGTTACTGGCAAGACCAGACCTTCGCCCAGGCACTGGAGACGGTGGCTGCACGCACCCCATCGGCGATTGCCATCACCGACGGCCCGTTGCATCTGAACTACCGCAGCCTGGCGGACCGTTGCCGGCGCCTGGCCGGCGGATTGCGTGCGCTGGGGGTGGCGGCAGGCGATAACGTGGTGGTGCACTTGCCCAACGGCAGCGCGTTTATCGAAGTGTGCTTCGCGCTGTTCCGCCTCGGCGCCCGGCCGATCCTCGCCCTGCCCGCCCATCGTCAGCACGAGATCGGCGGTTTTTGCAGGTTTGCCCAGGCCACGGCCTACATCGGCTGCGCCGAACTGGACGGCTTCGACTGCCGTGAAATGGCGCGCCAGTTGGCCGCCCAGAGCATGCATCTGCGCCACGTGGTGATCGACGGTGACGCGCAGGCATTCATCGCCTTGAGTGAGCTGTATCACCACGAGCCGCTGGAGCAGGACGCCGGTCAACCTGACGCCGTGGCGTGTTTCCAGCTGTCGGGCGGCACCACCGGCACGCCCAAGCTGATCCCGCGCCGCCACGCCGAATACCTCTATAACGTGCGCGCCAGCAGCGAGGTGTGCGGCCTGGACGCGCACACGGTGTACCTCACCGCGCTGCCCATGGCGCACAACTTCACGCTGTGTTGCCCGGGCGTCATCGGCACCCTGCTGGCCGGTGGGCGCGTGGTGTGTACGCGTCGCTGCGACCCCGAAAGCTGCTTCGCACTGATCAGCGAGCAACGCGTCACCGTCACCGCGCTGGTGCCGCCACTGGCGATGTTATGGCTGGACGCCCAGGCCCAGCGCCAGGCCGACCTGTCGAGCCTGCGCCTGCTGCAGGTCGGCGGCGCGAAGCTGCTCGGCAGCGCAGCGGCACGTGTCACGCCGACCCTGGGCTGCACCTTGCAACAAGTGCTGGGCATGGCCGAGGGCTTGCTGTGTTTTACCCGCCTGGACGATCACCCCGATCACCTGCTGCATACCCAGGGCCGCCCGCTGAGCGCCGATGATGAAATTCGCATTGTCGATGAACACGGCCAAGCGGTGCCCGACGGCGAGGTCGGCGAGCTGCAGGTGCGCGGGCCATACACCATTCGTGGCTATTACCGCCTGCCCGAGCACAATGCCAAGGCGTTTACCGCCGACGGTTTCTATTGCAGCGGTGATCGGGTCCGGCGCACCGCCGACGGTTATCTGGTGGTTGAAGGTCGCGACAAGGACCAGATCAACCGTGGCGGCGAAAAGGTCGCCGCCGAAGAAGTCGAAAACTTGCTGATCAGTCATCCGCAGGTGCACGACGCTGCGCTGGTGGCGATGCCGGATGCGGTGCTGGGCGAATCCACCTGTGCGTTTATCGTCGCACGCGACCCGGCGCCGTCGGCGTTTGCGCTCAAGCAGCACTTGCGTGGCCAGGGCCTGGCCGCGTTCAAGGTGCCGGACCGCATCGAATTCATCGCGCAGTTCCCGCACACCGGCGTGGGCAAAGTCAGCCGCAAGGACCTGCGCGAACGCCTGCGCCAGGCCTGGTTGCAGAGCGCCGCGTCGTGAGCCGCTGGGTCCGCGCCTACCGCCTGACACCCATGCCGCGCTGGCGCCTGGTATGTTTTGCGCATGCCGGGGGCAGTGCGAGTTTCTTTCGTGACTGGGTCAACGCCCTGCCCGCCGACATCGACCTGTTGGCCATCCAGTACCCGGGCCGCGAAGACCGTTTCAGCGAGCCGTGCCTGACTGACATGCAGCGCCTGGCCGACGGCGCCGCCCATGCCTTGCAGGGTTACGCCGACCGGCCACTGGCGTTGTTCGGTCACAGCCTGGGCGCGGTGGTGGCGTATGAAGTGGCCGCACGCCTGGAGCAACGCGCAATCGCTATCGACCACCTGTTCGTGTCCGCCCATCCGGCGCCACACCGCCAGCGCGGCGGGCACCTGCACCTGGGGCCGGATGCGGCGTTGCTCGACGACGTGCGGCGCTTGTCCGAGCGGCCCAACCCATTGCTCGACGACCCGGCCCTGTGCGAACTGTTCCTGCCGGGCCTGCGCAGTGACTACCGCGTGGTTGAAACCTATACCTGCGCGCAACCGCAGCCGCTCAACAGCCGCATCACGGTGTTCTATCCCGAGCAAGACCCGGAAATCGAGCTGGATGAAGCCCATGCCTGGCAAGCCGCCAGTCACCAGCCACTGCACCTGCAGCGCTGGCCCGGCGGCCACTTTTACCTGATCGAGCAACGCCAGGCACTCATCGACGCTATCGCCGCGACGCTGCTGACCCTATCGCCCGCCCTGAAGGAAACCTGTTGATGAAAACACCCGACGCCTGTGATGGCCTGCCGGACATCCGTCACGCCATCGATTCACTGGACCACCAGATCATCGAACTCATGCGTCAACGCATGGCTTACGTCAAAGCCGCTGCACGTTTCAAACCGAGCGAAAGCAGCATTGCCGCGCCTGAACGCGTGGCCCAGATGCTCCCGCAACGCCGCGAATGGGCCGAGCAAGCCGGGCTGGATCCGCACTTCATGGAAACCCTGTTCGCCCAGATCATCCACTGGTACATCGGCCAGCAAGTGCTGCATTGGCGCGCAACGAGAACACCGGCATGAGCGCCTTTACGCAGCTGGAGGGCCATGCCGCCGGCCTGACCGAAGTGTTCGAATGCGCTCGCCAGCGTGCTATCGAACACGGCAAACCCGTGCTGGCCAGTTACGCGCTGAACATCACCGCGCTGGACCTGCTGGCGCTGTTCGAACGTGTCGACGAGCCGCACGCCGAGTGCCTGTTCTGGCGCGCGCCGGAAGATGACAAAAGTCTGTTCGGCTGGGGCGTGGCGGCTGAACTCATCGGCGCCGGTGCTCAACGTTTTGCCACGGTGGATGCGCAATGGCGGGACTGGCTCGAAGGCGCCGTGGTCCACGGCCCATTGGCGCCGACGGTGTGCGGCGGCTTTCGGTTTGATCATCAGGTCAAGGCCAGCCCTGCGTGGCAGGGCTTTGGCGATGCTTCGCTGCTGTTGATGACGCTGTTGCTGGTGCGCGACGGCGATGCCTGCTGGCTGCTGTGCCAACAACGGGTGGCGGCTGACGATGTGGCGCAGCGCTGCTGCGAGCACGTGTTGAATCAATGGAACGCGCTGATGGACCGCTACGCGTCCGGCCCACGCCCCACGGCGGCGCCCCACCACACCCGTGACCAGTGCCTGCCGCGCGCGTGCTGGGAAAGCAAAATCGCCCACGCCCTCGACGTATTGCGCGACACCCCATTGCAAAAGGTGGTGCTGGCGCGGGAAGTGCTCAGTGAGTTTTCCCGGCCTATCAATGCCGGCCGCACCCTGGCGACCCTCGCCAGCAATGACCCCGGCGCTTATTTGTTTGCCTTTCGCCGACACCAGGCGTGCTTCATCGGCGCGTCTCCCGAGCGCCTGGTCAAGCTGCACAATGGCCACCTGCAAACCCTGGCGCTGGCGGGCACCAGCCGCGACCCCAACCCTGAGCACGACACGCAACTGGCGCACGCGCTGCTCGCCTGCGAAAAGAACCAGCACGAACACGCGGTGGTGGTGCAGATCATCCAGCGCGACCTCGCGCCGTGGGTGGCCCCGCTGCAGGTTCCGCCCGCGCCGCATATCAAGCGCCTCAGCCGCGTGCAACACCTGGCCACGCTGATCGAAGGGCCGCTGCACCCGCGGCGCAGTTTGCTGGACATGGTTGCGCTCCTGCACCCGACACCCGCGGTCGGTGGCCATGAACGCCAACAGGCGCTGGAGCATATCCGCCAATTCGAGGGCTTTGATCGTGGCTGGTACGCGGCGCCGCTGGGTTGGCTGGACGCACATGGCAATGGCGAATTCATCGTCGGCCTGCGCAGCGCCCTGTTGAAGGGCAACCAGGCTCGCCTGTTTGCGGGGTGCGGGATCGTGGAGCACTCCGACCCTGCCTGCGAATACGACGAAACCTGCATCAAACTGGCCGGCATGCGGGCGGCGCTGCAACGCTGACTGCGCGCCCGGTGCTTGAATCAAGACCTGTGCAGGCCTACCCTGCACACGGAAAACTCACCCTTCGAGTCAGGAAGACCTTACATGTGGGACGGCAGCGTTACTTTTGGCGATTCATGGGCCGGTTACATCGGTCGCGCGGATCAGAACTCTGCCCATTCCCATGTCGCCATTCAGCTGTGCATCGGCGTGCACCAACCGGTCACCCTGGAGCTGCCCGGCCAGTTGATCCGCGCGGCCGGGGTGATCATCGGCCCCAACGTCGAACACCGCGCCGTGGCCGACAGTCATCCGGTGGCATTTGTGTACGTCAATCCGGACACGCCACTGGGCCGTGCACTCAACGCATTGCTGCAAGACAATGGCATCGCCCTGGCCAGTGACGAACTGCTGGAGTGCTTTCGCGGTACCACGTCCCTGCCCCAGTTTGTCGACGCGCTCGCGCGTTTGCTGGCGATTACGCCGCCCATCGACCAACGCCTCTATAAAGCCTTGAACATCCTGCGCCTGGACCGCGACGGTCCCGGTTCCGTCAGCCGCGCCGCCAATGCGGTCGGCCTGTCCAGCCCGCGCCTGCGGTGTGTGGCGACGCACCAGATGGGCGTTTCCCTGTCCCAATGGATCATCTGGAACAAACTCGAGCGCGCCTCCAAATCCCTGGCCGGCGGCGCCAGCTTGTCGGACGCCGCCGCCGATGGCGGGTTCTCCGACCAGGCGCACCTGGCGCGCATGATGCGCCGCATGATCGGCATGACCCCGCTCACGGCGGCCAAGGTTTTGCGCAAGACAAGCGTTTCGTTCAAGACGCGGTGATATCAAAAGGCCAATATCGATCGCATCTTATTCGCGAAAACGTTAAGCGCTGACAGCCTTCCCCCCAACGCACGTCAGCGCCACCGAAAGTGGATACAAGAGTGTTCGCCAGGGGCACGTGTGCCTGGGATTCGGCGGAACGCACCGTTAATTCTTTCGATGAGTCCGCAGGAAGCGTCCTACATGTCAGAACAGCAAAAATTAACCGTCCTTCTCACAGGAGGCTCGGGCGTACTCGGCGAGTCACTGATCGACTGCCTGGCAGAGGATTTCAACCTGGTCTGCCTGGCGCGCAAAAGCCGCATCCGCCACCCGCAGGTGCAAGTGCTCAGCGGTGATATCTGCCGCCCCCGGCTGGGGCTGGCTGCCGAGGATTATGAAGCGCTGCTGCAGCGCGTCGACTGGGTCATTCACGCCGCAGCGGTTACCCGCATGGATGGCGACATCGACCAGATCTTTTCGGTCAATTACCTGGGTACCGAGAACGTCGTGCGCTTTGTGCAGCAAGCCAAGGTGCCGCTCTACCACATCAGCACCGCCTTCACCCACCCATGTGACTACTACGAAGGCGTGCAGGCCGAGACGCCGTACGAAGTCGCCAAGCGCCAGGCCGAGACGCTGGTGCGTTCTTCCGGTATCGACGTGTCGATTTTTCGCCCGTCAATCATCATCGGCAATTCCGACACCGGGCACATGCCCAACTTCCAGGGTTTTCACATGACCATGGGGCTGATGATGTCCGGCGTGCTGCCTATCGTGCCCTGCCCGCCTGCCGGCTACATCGACCTGATTGCCCGCGACGTGGCGGCGCAGGCAATTGCCAACGCCTTGCACCGGCGCCTGATCGGCGCGGACTACTTCCTCACCAGCGGCCCACAGGCGCTGGACCTCACCGGTCTGCTGGACCTGATGTGCGAGTCCATGCAAGCCCAGGCGCAACCGTTCACACGGCCTCGCTGCATGGCGCCGGACATCTATGAGCGCCTGATCCGGCCGGTGTTTCTGCCGGCACTGACCGGTGCCGTCCAGGCGGCACTGGGCCGCGCCAACCAGCTGTGCCGCTATGCCTGCCTGCGCACGCCGCTGCCCACTTCGTTGCCCGAGTTGCTCGGTGAGCCGGCCTTCGGTGCACGCAACGTCAGCCGCGAATTGTTGCTGTCACTCAATCACTTGGCCCCCAAGCTCGGCGCCTTGACGCGGATGCTCAAACAGCCGGTTCCACCTGTCGCAGAGGCATCCGTGGCATGAACTTGCACCTGACAGAACTGGAACCCGCCGCCGACGCCGCCGCACAGATTGACCAGTATTTTCGCCAGCATGTGAACTCGGGCTACGCACGCCTCGCGTCCTTGATGAACCTGCCGATCGAACACTCAAGCCAGGGCGTCTACATCTATGACAGCCAAGGCCGTCAGTACCTGGATGCCGGCGGCTATGGGGTGTTTTTCCTCGGCCACGGCCATCCGGTTGTCGTGGATGCCGTGACCCGCCAACTGCAGCAAAACGCGCTGGCCAGCAAGCTGTTGCTCAACCCGCAACAAGCCTTGGCCGCGCAAGCGCTGGCAGCGCGTTGCCCGGGCAACCTGGACTATGTGTTCTTTTGCAATTCGGGCGCCGAAGCCACCGAAGCCGGCCTGAAACTCGCCCGGCTTAACGGCTGCCGTCGCACGCTGTCGACGCTCGGCGGTTTCCACGGCAAGACCCTCGGCGCGCTGGCCGTCACCGGCCGTGAAAGCTACCGCGAACCGTTCAGTGGCCTGCTCAGCGAAAGCGCATTCGTGCCGTTCGGCGACAGCGCCGCGCTGGAACAGCAACTGCTCGCCTCGCCGGAAAAAGCCTGCGTGATTCTCGAGCCGATCCAGGCCGAAGCCGGCGTGATCCTGCCGCCACCGGGTTACCTGACGCGGGTACGCGAGCTGTGTGACCAGTACGGCGCCGTGCTGATCATCGACGAAATCCAGTCCGGGCTGGGCCGTACCGGCCATTGGTGGGCGTGCGACCAGGAACAGGTGGTGCCCGACATCATGCTGGTCGGCAAAAGCCTGTCCGGCGGCTGCGTGCCGGTCAGCGCCATGGTCGCCAGCGCGTCCATTTATGCGCCGTTCAACCGCAACCCCACGGTGCACACCTCGACCTTTGGCGCCAACCCGCTGGCCATGGCGGCCGTGCAGGCCACGCTGCAGGTGATGGTGCAAGAGGACCTGGTGGCGCGGGCACGGCTGCTGGGCCAGGACCTGCACGCACGTTTCAGCGCGCTGTTGCAGCGCATGGGCCTGGCCGAGCGCGTCACGTTGCGCAGTGCCGGCTTGCTGCTGGGCTTTGAGTTCAGCGACGCCTCGATCGCCGCGAACATGGTCATGGCCCTGATCGAGCAGCACATCATCGTGTGCCACTCGCTCAATGACCACCGTGTCGTGCGGCTTACACCGTCGCCGTTGCTCACTGCCCAGGACTGCAACTGGTTGATCGAGGGATTCGCCCAGGCGCTCACCACCTCTGTCTCACCCCTTTGATCTTTGGAGTTACCCCATGCAAGAAGTCAATGTCCAGGCACATATCCCCCATGCCTGCGCTGATGAAGTCTTCGCCGTGATCAGCGACTTCAGCCACTACGTCGAGCTGTGCGACTCGGTGCGCAATATCACCATCAACAAGGTCAGCGACGACGTGTCGTTCACCTCTTGGGAGGTCAACTTCCACAGCGGCATTCTCAAGTGGCAGGAGCGCGACACGTTCAACGCCCAGACCCGCGAGATTCACTTTGAGCAAATGGCCGGCGATGTCGATCACTTCTCGGGCACCTGGCAAGTCCTGCCCGATGGCAAGGACGCGATTATCACCTTCACCTCGCGCTTTGACCTGGGCCTGCCGATGCTCGCCGACATGCTCGACCCCGTCGCGCAGAAGGCCATTCGCGAAAACATCCACTCGATCATCACCGGCCTGTTCCCGGCGAGCTACCTGAAGGCCTGAGCCATGTCACTGTCATTGTTAAACCGCTCGCGCGCCTTGCTTGACCGCTACGCCCCGGAATTTGACGCGCGCCTGGCCGTCCTCGCCGTCGCCGAACGCGAAGCGCCCGAGAGCAGCGTTATTGCCCTGTTCAAGCAACACGGTCCGGTCGGGCTGCTGGTCAACCGCGCCGCCGGTGGGCTGGGTGCAGGCATCCTCGATGCCGTGCATGTGCAGATCGCCCTAGGCGCGCGTTCGCCCTCGCTGGCGGTGGCCAGCACCATGCACCAGTTTTCGGTGGCGAGCCTGTTGGCGCTCACCCAAAACGGGGGCGGCGCCGAAGGCCTGTTGCTGGCGGCCGTTGCACAGAACCGTTTGTTGCTGTCCTCGGGGTTTGCCGAGGGCAACTCGGGCGCGGGCATCCTCGACTCGAACATGCAGGCCGTGCACACCCCCGAGGGCGTGTTGCTCAGTGGCAGCAAAAAGCCCTGCTGCCTCGGCCGGTCGATGGACTTGCTCACCGCCAGCTATACCCGCCAGACCCCACAGGGCGAAGAGCTGATGGTGGCGTTGATTCCCGCCAACGCGCCAGGCATCAGCCGCGCGCCGTTCTGGCAGAACAACGCGCTGGCCGCTGCCGAAAGCATCGAGGTACGCCTCAATGAAGTGCTGGTGCCCGAACGCATGCTGTTTTCCGCCGGCTACAAGCACCTGCTGGGCGACGTGCAAACCGTCGGTTTCATCTGGTTCGAACTGTTGATTTGCGCGTCCTACGTGGGTGCCTGCGCCGGCCTGATCGAGACGGTGACCGACGCAGGACGCTGGACCGCGCATCACCGCGTGGACCTGGCGGCCAACCTGCAATTGGCAATCAGCGCGCTGGAAGGCGCGGCGCTGGATATCGAGCGCAACCCCCAGGACCTGCCGAACGTGCTGGCCCGTCTACTGCTGGTGCGTTATGGCATCGAGCAGCTGCTGACCGAGCTGTCGGACCAGGCCCACGCGATGCTCGGCGGCATGGCATTTATCACCAGCAACCAGAGTTCGAATGGCTTGATGGCCTGCCGCGGTCTGCAATTTCACCCGCCGGCGAAGATCTCGATGGCGAGCAACCTCGACACCTATTTGTCCCACTCAACCTTCAGCATCGCCGGAGCGCACCCATGAACCTGCTCGGAAAAATCATCGTCATCAGCGGCTGCGCGCGTGGCCTGGGCCAAGCCGCCGCCCGCAAACTCAAGCAACAAGGCGCCACGGTGATTGGCCTGGACATTCTGGCGCCGCAGGAGCCGGAACTACTGGACGGGTTTTATCAGGTCGACCTGTGCGACCGCAGCGCGCTGGCGTCGGTGATCGGCGCCATCTCCACCGATTTCGGCGACATCGACATTCTGGTCAATAACGCCGGCACGCTGACCCTGGAACGCGGTGAAACCGGCGTCACCGACGAAGTCATCCGCGCAGTGGATGTCAACCTGTTCGCACCGTGGCAGTTGGTGGCCGGGTTCTTGCCGGGGCTGCTGCGCAAACGCGGCAAAGTGGTCAACGTATCCTCGCTGTTCGCCCTGGTGAATGCGCCTTATGTGGCCGCGTACGCCGCCAGCAAACGCGCGTTGAGCGCCTATTCGGACGTGCTGCGCATGCAGTATCGCGGGCAGCTGGATGTGGTCACGGTGTACCCGGGGTTCATCGACACGGCGATTCACTTGCCGGCCCAGCGGGTGGGGCTGTCGGTCAAGCGCCTGGTGACCTTCAAGCGGGGTGACAAGACCCTGCTGTCTCTGGAAGAAAAACTCGACGCAGCCTCTGACGGCCTGGTGCGCGCCTGCCGCACAAACGGTTTGCGCAATCGCGGGCTGACCTTCATGGGCACGCTGGCCATGTACACCGCGCGCATCGCGCCAAGTGTGGTCGACGCCTTTATCGCCATGCGCCTGCGCACGCTCACACGCGGCGGGCACCTGGCGCTCAAACCTGAACTGATCGAGTAACGCCTCGCCAATGGCCAGACAACTGCACCCCAAGCCCCAGGTCCGTCTCGACCGCGCTTTGTTCAAGGCGCGCACGGGCGAGTCGCTGCTGATCATCGCTTACGCGGTGTGCCTGTACCTGCTGCCCCTTGCCCTGTTTGTGTGGGTGGCAAACACGGCGCCCACCGTGTGGGTGCTGCTGTGTTCGCCCTTGCTGGTCGTGGCCGGGTACGGATTGTTTCTGCAAGCGATCCTTGGGCATGAAGGCTTCCACTTCAACCTGAGCGGTAACCCGATGCACAGCTGCTACCTGGGCATTCTTACCAGTTCGCTGCTGCCGGGGTTTTGCGTGACCGGTTACTTCGTCGACCATTGGCAACATCATCGCTACAGCAACAGCGCAAAAGACCCGGACTACCGGCACTTTTCGCGCTATCGCACGCTGGCAAGCCGCATCGCGCTGTCGCGTTTGCTCGCAACCTCGAACTACCTGCACGCCACCGTGCGCCTGGCGTTCGGCCCACTGAGCAGCCCTTCGCCGCTGCCCTTGAGCGCGGCGCAGGTGCAACGGCTGGCGCGCTGCAACATCGCCTGCCAAGTGGGCTGGTTGTGCGTGTACGCCGTGGCGCTGTGGCAGATCGACGGGTTGCTGCTGGGGTTTTGCGGGAGCCTGGCGGTGGCGTTTCTGGTGTCGGCCTTCAATGCCTATCAGGAACATGCGTTCAGCGAAGGCGATGAACCACCGCCTGCGCGCTCGCGCACCTCGCGGCTGTGCACCTGGCTGCACGCCGGCGCGAACTTTCACCTGGAGCATCACTTTTATCCTGCGGTGCCGTGCTGGCGACTGCCAAAAGTGCACCGCCAACTGCTGGACGCGGGCTGGTACACAGACCGGCAGTACTTGTTGGAAAAGCACTTCGTCGCGTCCTTCAAGTACGCCACCAGCCGCCACCCCTACCGTGGAGACACGGTAAACGACTGAACACTCACCCAAACATTCCGAATGGATTTTCCCGCCTGAAGACTCAGGCTGCAGGAGCATGTATGCCTTTTGATATCGACAGCCACATCGAAACCGAACGCGAGCAGTTATTCAGCCACCCGCTGTTCGCCACTATCCGCACGGTTGAAGACGTGCGCACGCTGATGGAATTCCATGTGTTCGCCGTGTGGGATTTCATGACCTTGCTCAAGCGCATCCAGCGCGACCTCACCTGCGTCGAGTTGCCGTGGGTGCCGCCGGTGCACATCACCGCCGCGCGCTTGATCAATGAAATCGTGGTGGGCGAAGAAACCGACGAACACCCGGACGGCGGCTTTATCAGCCACCTGGACCTGTACCTCACGGCCATGGATGAAATCGGTGCCGACAGTTCGGTGTTCCGGCGTTTCCTCGCTGCGATCCAGGCCCAGGTGCCGCTGGCCAAGGCGCTCAGCGACCGCGACATTCCGCTGGCAGCCAAAGTGTTCATGTGCCAGACCCTCGATGTCGCGCAGCACGGCTCGACCGAAGCGGTGCTGGCGTACTTCTTCTTTGGCCGAGAAGACATCATCCCCGACATGTTCGGCCGCCTGCTGTCGCAATGGTCGGTGAGTGAAACCGAGGTGCCGATGCTCACGTATTACCTCAAGCGCCACATCGAAATGGACGGCGACGATCACGGCCCGGCGGCCAAGCGCATCATCGCTGAAATCGTCACCACGCCCGCGCAACACCAGCACATGATCGAAAGCGCCAAGACCGCGATCAACTCGCGCATCGACCTGTGGGATGGCGTGCATCACTTCCTCCAGGAAAAAGCGCAACGCGCCACGGACCGCCCTGTGCGTCAGGTTGAACACAGCGTCTGAGCCTCGCATGAACACAGGGAGTAGGACATGACCAAAGGCAAGCTTATAAAAATGACACTGTGCGTCGCCGTGGTGGGTGGGTTGCTGCTGCTCGGCTGGCAGCGCTGGCAGTATTCCAGCGCCTACGTGAGTACCGACAACGCGGAACTCGACGGCGTGATCATCCCGGTGCGGGCCAAGCTGTCGGGCGTGGTGATGAGCGTGCCGGTGATGGATAACGTCACCGTGCAAAGCGGTGACCTGCTGTTTCAGATACGCGACAGCGAATATCAATACCAGGTGCAGCAGCGCGAAGCACAGTGGCAAGCCTTGCTCGCCGCTGCCGGACGCAGCGGCAGCCCGGGTGCGCTGGACAGCCAGATTCTCGGCGCAGTTGCCATGCGCCAGGCCGCACAAGCGGCGCTGGCACAGTCCAGCGCCAACCTGGAGCAGGCGCGCAACGACTACCAGCGCGCCCGGCGCCTGGGCGCCCAGGGTGTGCTGAGCACTCAGGACCTGGAACTGGCCAAAGCGCGTTTCGACGCGTTGAGCCATGCCCAGGAAGCGGCCCGCAGCAATGCCCAGGCCGCCGCGCAAAGCACGCTGGCCAACAAGGCCGAGCTCAAGGTGCAGGACTATCGGATCGCGGCGGCGCAAGCCGAACTCGAGCAAGCCCGCATCAAGTTGCATGACGCCCGCCAGACCGCGCCGGTGCGCAGTATTGTCTCGAAAAAAGAGGTCGAACCCGGCCAGTTCGTGGTCGCCGGCCAGAAGCTCTTGAGCCTGATTGCCACCGACCCGCTGTGGATCACCGCCAACTTCAAGGAAACCCAAGTTGGCCGCGTGCGCGTCGGCCAACACGCCAAGGTCACGGTGGACGCGTTTCCCGGCCACGCCTTCGACGGCGTGGTCGAAAGCCTGGCACCGGCGACCGGGGCGAAGTTCTCCCTGCTGCCCCAGGAAAACGCCACGGGCAACTTCACCAAGGTGGTGCAGCGCGTCCAGGTGCGGATTGCGCTCAAAGACGTGCCGGATGACTACAAGGGCTTGTTGAGCCCCGGCATGAGCGCCTTCGTCGAAGTCGCCACGCCACACAACGCCAGCCAAACGCTATGAGGTCGCCGTACCTGATTGCGTTCACCGTGACGCTGGTGTCGATGATGGAGTTGCTGGACGTCACCATCGTCAACGTCGCGATTCCCAGCCTGATGGGCACCTATGGGGCGTCGGTCGATGAAATCTCGTGGGTCTCCACCGGCTACGTGGTGGCCAACGTGGTGATTCTGCCGGTCAGCGGCTGGTTGTCTGCCTGGTTCGGGCGGCGCCGGTATTACCTGGTCTCCACCGCCGTGTTTGTGCTGGCGTCGGTGGGCTGCGCGTTCTCCGCTGAGCTGTGGCAACTGGTGGCATTTCGCGTGCTGCAGGGGTTGGCGGGCGGCGGCTTGCTGGGGATTTCCCAGGCGATCATCTACGACGTGTTCCCCAAGGAAAAGGTCAGCAGCGGCATGGCGCTGTACGGCGTCGGCGTAATGATGGGGCCGACCCTTGGGCCGACGGTCGGTGGTTACCTGATCGACACCTTGTCATGGCACTGGATCTTCCTGATCAACGTGCCCATCGGCGCCGTGGCCCTGTTGCTGTGCTGGCTGTGTATCGGCGATTCGGCCAACGAGCAAAAACCCAGCAGTGTCGACTACAGCGGCTTCTGCCTGTTGGCGCTGGGGGTCGGCAGTTTGCAGATCCTGCTCGAGCGCGGCGAGCATTGGGACTGGCTGGAATCCAACTGGACGGTGGCCTGCCTGTTGCTCAGCAGCTTCAGCCTGGTGGGGTTTTTCTGGTGGGAACGGCGCGCGGTCAACCCGATCGTCAACGTCGCGCTGTTTCAGAACCGCGAGTTCCTGATGGGCTGCATCTGCGCATTTTGCGTGGGCTTCGGGTTGTACAGCACCTTGTTTATGGTGCCGCTGTTTCTGCAGACGTTGCTGGCGCAAAGCGCGTACCAGAGCGGGCTGGTGATTTTCCCCGGGGCGGTGGCCAGCGCCATCAGTACCTTGGTGATCGGCAAGCTGTCCCAGGAAAACAAGATCGACGAACGCGTGTTCGTGACCTTGGGCATCGTCATGTACTGCTACGCGATGTTCCTGCACACCCAGTTCACCCTCGACAGCAACCCGGACACGCTGTACTGGCCGCTGGTGATCCGCGGGCTGGGCCTGGGCATGATCTTCGTGCCGCTGACCAACCTGGCCATGCGCCGCCTGCCGCTGACGTTGATCTCCGGCGCCTCGGGCGTATTGAACCTGATGCGCCAACTGGGCGGCAGCGTCGGCATCGCCATCGCTGCAACGCTGCTCACGCGGTTTTCGTGGGAGCGCTATCGCCTGCTCTCCGAGCACGTGACCGAGTCCAGCCTGATCGCCAACGGCTGGGGCGGCGTGGAATCCAACCCGCTGTTCCTTTCGCTCAACCTTGCCAGCCATCAACAAGCCCTGGCCCTGATGCCTTACCTGCAAGCGCGTGAACAAGCGCAAATGCTGGCCTTCAGCATGCTGTTCGGCACCTTGGGCGCCGTTATGGCCATCGGCATTCCCATGGTGCTGATGATGCGCAGAAGCACCCTCAGCCGATAATTTTTTTGTGGAGCACCTACCCTTGCGTATTCCAGGGCTGCATCTAAAACACCTCACCCTGCTCACCTGCCTGGGCGGGCTTGCCCTCGCCGGCTGCCCGGCCTCCGCGTCGGCAGAGGACTTGTACCAGCTGTATCAAAAAGCGCTGAGCCACGACATGAAGTTCGCCGCCGCGCAGGCCCAGCAACTGGCCACGGCGGAAAAAGAGCCGCAAAGCCGCGCCAACCTGCTGCCGGACCTGTCCGTCACGGGCGGCGCCGCCTGGGTCGATGCCGAGGATTCCAACGATTACCACCGCAACCGCAACAACACCAATGCCTACGCCGTGGTGCTCACTCAGCCGCTGTTGCGCTGGCAGAACGTGATCGCCCACGACCAAAGCAAATTGCTGATCAGCGCCAGCGAAGTGCAGACCGAACAGGCGCGTCAGGACCTGATGCTGCGCGTGGCCCGCGCCTATTTTGATGTGTTGCTCAACCAGGAGCTGTTGAACACCCGCACACAACAACTGCAAACCTTGCAGGAGAGCCAGGACCGCACACGGCGTTTACTGGCCGACGGCGCCGCTACCGCCAATGCGCTCGAACAGGTGCAGGCCAAGTACGACCAGGCCTTCGCCGAGCAGATTGCCGCACGCGGCGCGCTGGACATCGCCACCGAAACGCTCACCCAGTTGACCGCCGCCCAGGCGCGGCCGTGGTCGGGCAAGGAGCCGCCATTCAGCGCCCCGGTGCCTGCGGCCATCGGCGAATGGGCAACTACCGCGCAACAAGGCAACCTCGCCGTGCAGCGCGCGCAGATCACCCAGCGCCTGGCCGAAATGGACATCGACAAGGAACAGGCCGGCCACTTGCCGACCCTCGACCTGATCGCCGCCCACGGCCGCTTTGCCTCGGTGGGCGGCGATGTGTACGACGTCACGCTGCCGGAAAACCGCTATAACCAGACCGTGGTCGGGGTTAAGTTGAGCGTGCCGCTTTACGGCGGTGGCCGCACCAGCAGCCGCGTGCGCGAAGCCCATGCGCTGCAAAGCAAGGCCCTGGATGAGGTCGAAGACGCGCGCCGCAACGCCGGGTTGATGGCGCGCCAGGCGTACCTGCAAGTCACCAGCGGCATGAGCCAATACCAGGCGCTCAAGCAGGCGCTCAAGTCCAGCCAGGTTAACCTGGCGTCGGTCACCCACGGCTTTGAAGCCGGCTCACGCATCAACACCGACGTGCTGGATGCGCAGCAGAAAGTCACCGACACCCAGCAGCGTCTGGCCCAGCAGCGCTACAGCATCTTGCTGGCCCAATTGAACCTGCTGGCCTCCACCGGCAACCTGAGCGAGGTGCGTTTGCGCGAAGTCAGCCGCCTGCTGGACTGAAAAACCGCGCGGGCGTTCCTTGCAGCCCGCGCAACAGTCTTTTGTCATCACTCCTATTGATAGCTTCCTAACGAAACCCGCATCCTAGAGGGCTAATCTCGCGCTTATATCATTCCGAATGATAGTTACCTTTGCTTCATTCGATTCGTGACATAGCACCTCGCCGCGCATGATCCGCCCATCTCAAATACATTGGCGGATGCACTTCATGGAACAGTCACTCAAACATTTGCGCTTCCCCTTGGCGATTTTGGCCGTGGTGGTGATGAGCGCATGCGGCAAGACCCCAGAACAAGCGGCCGCCATGCCTCCTGCGAAAGTCAGTGTGGCCAAGGTGCTCGAACAACCGGTCAACGAGTGGGACGAATTCACCGGTCGCCTGGAAGCCCCGGAAACCGTGCAGATTCGTCCGCGCGTGTCCGGCCAGATCGACCAGGTGGCCTTCACCGAAGGCGCCCTGGTGAAAAAGGGCGACTTGCTGTTCCAGATCGACCCGCGGCCGTTCCAGGCTGAAGTGCGCCGCCTCGAAGCCCAGCTTGCCCAAACCAAAGCTGCCGCCACCCGTAGCGATAACGAAGCGCAACGTGGCGACCGCCTGCGTCAGAGCAATGCGATCTCCGCCGAATTGGCCGACTCGCGCACCACCGCCGCCCAGGAATCCCGCGCCGCAGTGGCCGGGATTCAGGCGCAGCTGGACCTGGCCAAGTTGAACCTGAGCTTTACCCGCGTGACCGCACCTATCAGCGGGCGTGTCAGCCGTGCCGAAATCACCGCCGGCAACCTGGTGACCGCCGACGTCACCGCGCTGACCAGCGTGGTCTCCACCGACAAGGTCTACGCCTACTTCGACGCCGATGAGCGCGTGTACCTCAAATACACCCAGCTGGCGCGCGAAGGTCGTCGCGGTGCAACCACTCCGGTGTACCTGGGCCTGTCCAACGAAACCGGCAACCCGCACCTGGGCCAGATGAACTTCGTCGACAACCAGGTCAACCCGGCCACCGGCACCATCCGTGGTCGCGCCGTATTCGATAACAGCAAGGGCGAATACACCCCGGGCCTGTATGCACGTTTGAAGCTGGTCGGCAGCGGCACTTACTCCGCCGTGCTGATCAACGACGAAGCCGTCGGCACTGACCTTGGCAAGAAATTCGTGCTGGTGATGGACGGCGACAAGCCGGCGTATCGCTCGGTGGAACTGGGGCCGAAGATCGAAGGCCTGCGCATCGTACGCAGCGGTTTGAACAAGGACGACACCATCGTCGTGAAGGGCCTGCAGCGCATTCGTCCGGGCTCGCCTGTGCAACCTGAAACGATCCCGATGGCCAGCAAGGAAACCCTCGCCGCCTTGGCACAACAACGACAAGCGCTTGAAGCCAGCAACCTGGAGCAAGTGGCGCCGGATAAAGCCGCGCCAAAAGTTGCCAGCGTCGCGACTCCACGCGGTTAAGGGATACAACTCAAGATGAATTTTTCCAAGTTCTTCATTTCGCGGCCGATCTTCGCAGCGGTGCTGTCGCTGTTGATCCTGATCGCCGGCGCGATCTCGCTGTTCCAGCTGCCGATCAGCGAATACCCGGAAGTGGTACCGCCGACCGTCGTGGTGCGCGCCAACTTCCCGGGCGCCAACCCTAAAGTCATCGGTGAAACCGTGGCCGCTCCGCTGGAGCAAGCCATCACCGGCGTCGAGAACATGCTGTACATGTCCTCGCAGTCGACCGCCGACGGCAAACTGACCCTGACCATCACCTTCGCCCTGGGCACCGACCTGGACAACGCGCAGGTGCAGGTGCAGAACCGTGTGACACGCACTCAGCCAAAACTGCCTGAGGAAGTCACGCGCATCGGTATCACCGTAGACAAGGCGTCTCCCGACCTGACCATGGTGGTGCACATCACCTCCCCGGATCAGCGCTACAACATGCTCTACCTGTCCAACTACGCGATCCTGAATATCAAGGATGAGTTGGCGCGGCTGGGCGGCGTGGGTGACGTGCAGTTGTTCGGCATGGGCGACTACTCGCTGCGTGTATGGCTGGACCCGAACAAGACCGCCTCGCGCAACCTGACCGCCACCGATGTGGTCACGGCCATTCGCGAGCAGAACCGCCAGGTGGCGGCCGGTGCATTGGGCGCGCAACCTGCGCCCAATGACACCAGCTTCCAACTGTCGGTCAACACCCAGGGCCGCCTGGTCACTGAGGAAGAGTTCGAAAATATCGTGATTCGTGCCGGTGCCAACGGCGAAATCACGCGTTTGAAAGACATCGCGCGGGTTGAGCTGGGTTCCAGCCAGTACGCCCTGCGTTCGTTGATCGACAACCAACCGGCCGTGGCGATCCCGATCTTCCAGCGCCCGGGCTCCAACGCTATCGACATCTCCAATGAAGTGCGCGCCAAGATGGCGGAGCTCAAGCAGAGCTTCCCGGAAGGCATGGATTACCGCATTGCCTATGACCCGACGGTCTTCGTGCGCGGCTCTATCGAGGCGGTGGTTCACACCTTGTTCGAAGCACTGATCCTCGTGGTGCTGGTGGTGATCCTGTTCCTGCAGACCTGGCGCGCGTCGATCATTCCGTTGGTGGCAGTGCCGGTTTCGTTGATCGGTACCTTTGCGGTGATGCACCTGTTTGGCTTCTCGCTCAATGCGCTGTCGCTGTTTGGACTGGTGTTAGCGATTGGTATCGTGGTGGACGACGCCATCGTGGTGGTGGAGAACGTCGAGCGGAACATCGAGCTTGGACTGGAACCGTTCCCGGCCACCGAAAAAGCCATGAGCGAAGTGACCGGCCCGATCATCGCCACCGCGTTGGTGCTGTGTGCGGTGTTCATCCCGGCGGCGTTTATCAGCGGCTTGACCGGGCAGTTCTACAAGCAGTTCGCTTTGACCATTGCGATTTCGACGGTGATCTCGGCGTTCAACTCGCTGACCTTGTCACCGGCCCTGGCTGCCGTCTTGCTCAAGGGTCATAACGCCCCCAAGGACCGTTTTTCCAAGGCACTCGACAAGGTGTTCGGCGGCTGGTTGTTCCGTCCGTTCAACCGGTTCTTCGAGAAAGCCAGCCATGGTTACGTCGGCACCGTACGCCGGGTGATTCGCGGCAGCGGTATCGCACTGTTCCTATACGCCGGGCTGATGGTGCTGACCTGGTTGGGTTTCGCCCATACGCCCACCGGTTTCGTACCGGCCCAGGACAAGCAGTACCTGGTGGCCTTCGCACAATTGCCGGACGCCGCGAGCCTGGACCGCACCGAAGATGTGATCAAGCGCATGTCGGACATCGCCATGAAGCAGCCGGGCGTGGAAAGCGCCATCGCCTTCCCTGGCCTTTCGATCAACGGTTTTACCAACAGCCCGAACAACGGCATCGTGTTCGTGACCTTGAAGCCGTTCGATGAGCGTAAAGACCCGAGCCTGTCGGCCGGCGCGATTGCCGGTGCGCTGAACGGCAAGTACAGCAGCATCGAAGAAGCCTACATGGCGATCTTCCCGCCGCCGCCGGTACAGGGCCTGGGCACGATTGGCGGGTTCCGCCTGCAGATCGAGGACCGTGGCAACCTGGGTTACGACGAGCTGTACAAAGAAGTGCAGAACGTCATCACCAAAAGCCGTGGCGTGCCTGAGTTGTTCGGCCTGTTCACCAGCTACACGGTCAACGTGCCGCAGGTCGATGCCGCCATCGACCGCGAAAAGGCCAAGACCCACGGCGTGGCTGTCAGCGACATCTTCGACACCCTGCAGATCTACCTGGGTTCGCTGTATGCCAACGACTTCAACCGCTTCGGGCGTACCTACCAGGTCAACGTGCAGGCTGAGCAACAGTTCCGCCAGGATGAAGACCAGATCGGCCAGCTGAAAGTGCGTAACAACAAGGGCGAGATGATCCCGCTGGCGACCTTTATCAAGGTCAGCGACACCTCGGGCCCGGACCGCGTGATGCACTACAACGGCTTTATCACCGCTGAAATCAACGGCAACGCCGCACCGGGCTACAGCTCCGGCCAGGCCCAGGCCGCGATTGAAAAACTGTTGAAAGAGGAACTGCCCAACGGCATGACCTACGAGTGGACTGACCTGACGTATCAGCAAATCCTCTCGGGCAACACCGCGCTGTTCGTGTTCCCGCTCTGCGTACTGCTGGCGTTCCTGGTACTGGCCGCCCAATACGAAAGCTGGAGCCTGCCACTGGCGGTGATCCTGATCGTACCGATGACGCTGCTGTCGGCCATTACCGGGGTAATCATCTCGGGCGGCGACAACAACATCTTCACCCAGATCGGCTTGATCGTACTGGTGGGCCTGGCGTGTAAGAACGCGATTCTGATCGTCGAGTTCGCCAAGGATAAACAGGCCGAGGGGCTCGACCCACTGGCTGCGGTACTGGAAGCCTGCCGCTTGCGTCTGCGGCCAATCCTGATGACCTCGTTCGCGTTCATCATGGGCGTGGTGCCCCTGGTGTTGTCCAGCGGTGCTGGTGCCGAGATGCGCCATGCCATGGGTGTGGCGGTGTTCTCCGGGATGATCGGCGTGACCTTCTTCGGTCTGTTGCTGACGCCAGTGTTCTACGTACTGATCCGTCGCTATGTGGAGCGCCAGGACGCGCGCAAAGCGGCCAAGGCCTTGAAGCTGGAGACACAGCAATGAGTGTAAAAGTCTTTCTACCGAGCTTGCTGGTGCTGGCGCTGAGCGCCTGTGCCGTGGGCCCGGACTACAAAACCGAGAAGCTGGAGGCGGCCAACATCACGGCCGCCGCCGACACCAAAAGTTATGACCACGCCAAGTACGAAGGTATCTGGTGGCAGCAGTTCGACGACCCGACCCTCGACCAACTGGTGACCCAGTCGTTGAGCGGTAACCGCGACTTGCGCGTCGCCTTTGCCCGTCTGCGAGCGGCCCGCGCCATTCGTGATGACGCGGCCAACGACATCATGCCGGTGGTCACCAGCCGTGCCAGCAGCGACGTGGGCAAAGGCCAGATCCCGGGCCAGACCACCAAGCGCGTCAACAGCGAGCGCTACGACCTGGGCCTGGACATGGCCTGGGAAGTGGACTTGTTCGGGCGCATCCGCCGCAACCTGGAAGCCAGCGATGCTGACCAACAAGTTGCTGAAGCCGACCTGTACCAACTGCAAGTCACCATGATTGCCGAACTGGTGGACGCCTACGGTCAACTGCGCGGTGCGCAATTGCGTGAACGCATCGCCCTGGACAACCTGAAGAACCAGCAGGAATCGCGCACCATTACCGTCAGCCTGCGCGATGCCGGCGTGGGTGATCAGCTCGACGTGGAGCGTGCCGACGCACGCCTGGCCGCCGTTGAAGCCAGCGTGCCGCAACTGCAGGCCGAGCAAGTGCGCGAGCGCAACCGCATCGCCACCCTCCTCGGCCAGCGCCCCGACAAGCTGACTGTGGACCTGAGCCCCAAAGACCTGCCGGCGATTGCCAAGGCGCTGCCCATCGGCGATCCGGGGCAACTGCTGCAGCGTCGCCCGGACATCCTCAGTGCCGAACGCAAACTGGCGGCCGCCACCGCGCGTATCGGCGTGGCCAAGGCCGACCTGTTCCCACGGGTCAGCCTCAGCGGCTTCCTCGGCTTTACGGCCGGGCGCGGTTCGCAGATCGGGTCGGCCGCGGCGAATGCCTGGTCACTTGGCCCAAGCATTACCTGGGCGGCGTTTGACCTGGGCAGCGTACGTGCGCGGTTGCGCGGCGCGAACGCCGAGGCCGATGGCGCCCTGGCAACCTATGAGCAACAAGTGCTGCTGGCGTTGGAAGAATCGGAAAATGCTTTCAGTGATTACGGCAAACGCCAGCAGCGCCTGGTCTCGCTGATCCGTCAGAGTGAATCAAGTCGCGCGGCGGCCGACCTTGCGGCGATCCGCTACCGCGAAGGCACGGTGGATTTCCTGGTGCTGCTTGACGCGCAACGTGAGCGTCTGGCCGCTGAAGACTCCCAGGCCCAGGCCGAAGTGGACTTGTATCGCGGGATTGTCGCGATCTACAAGGCCCTCGGTGGCGGCTGGCAGCCGGACACGGTGGTCGCCAGCAGCAAGTGATGTAAAGCGCTCCTTTGGTTGGTCGCATCCAGCCAATTTTTAGCCCCACGCCCCCTTCGGTCGTGGGGCTTTTTTTGACTACTCCGCTGCTAAAAGCGTTATCGCATAGGCTACATAGGACATGCCAACGACAACACAACCAATAAATTCATCGGTTTAACGATGTTACCAAGGATCTATTGGGTACTGTCTATGACTCTCATCCTTTCACGCCAGCAGGTGTTGAGGTAGAAAAAGCAGGTGAGGTACCTAAGTACTTGAACAGAAAGCTGGATCAAACAGTTTAAATATTTTTGCTCCCCTCTTGGTAACAATCCAAAATTCTGTTGAAATCACAGGTTCGTTGAAATATTTAACAATGGATGGTTTATGGCGCTTTTTAAAAATGAAGCAGCAATGCAGAGCTGGATGGAGAAACAGCTAAAGTGCGTTGATGGCTTTTCAGAGCTACTCATTTCAAGTGATGTTCCACCGCCCACAACAACGGAAGAGGAGTATATAACGAAGAGCTATGAGTTCTGCTTAAAAGCGCTCAACCAAAATATAGTAATTTCCGCCAACGAAAATATATCCCTTGATCCCTCAGACATACTAAAGCCAGATTTAATTCTTTACTCCACAGAGAGTGAAGCCATAGTAATTATTGAACTGAAAAACTTGGCTGGCCCCTCGCGACAAGCAGGCACCGAGCTAGGCGCCTATACTGCTGAAATCAAACAATACCTCCCTCTTATTGCTGGCTCTGACGTACTCAGCATTGTCGTATCCACGCATTGGCCAGCTTTACTCAAACATTATATATTTAATGAAATAGTGTGGGGGAACAAGTGTGTTTTATGCCTAAGACCGATCGAACAAAACAAAGAAATCATGCTGGAGTTAGTCCCGCCTAATGAAATGATAGAGGGAAGTCTCGCTGTCTCTTTAAGCGAGGAGCATTTAGGAGGATTCCATGTATCACTATATGATATGAACCTTTACTCCGGCGGCGCGAGAAACCGTATTGACATCTACATTGAGCAAATGAAAACAGCAGCTAAGTATGTCGCTGCCAAAGGGCGAGAACAGGGCAATAACGGGTTTGCTTTTTTATGGAAAAATGAACGCAAAGATACGCTAGCACCATACTTTATCACGATCGTCAATATCGCCCCCTTTAAAATGCTCGAACGCCTTGCTCATGCTATTGACATTCCAAACAACTCAATTTTAGATAGAATTATAAAAAACGTCGTCATCGAATACTCTCCCGATGGGCACGGCGCATCAATCGGCGCTCAATCTGAGGATGCAATCCAGTTTCTTAGTACATTTTGTTCCGCGCAACCAGAAGGTTTTCTAAGCTGGCCGGACCTCAAAGCCTTCATGATGGAGTCTTCAAATTTAATTTCTTTCGAGGCTTGGGGTATATTTGAGAAAACGTTATTTAGCGAACTTGAAAAAGAGTATGCAGGGGGCAATATAACACTTAAGTCCAACGACCCCAACCTGGGATTAAAAGCGTTAAGCAAAGTCATTGATAGTAATTATAATTATACTGATTTACGATATTTTTATACCGACTCACTCGAGGACGAGGATTGCTTTCTTCGTTGCAATGACAGCACAGATGAAGAATTTTAATCATTTGCCCCCCTCTGCGTGATAATGCATCCGGGCGATGCCTTCGCAAACGAGCTAACTTCCGCGGAAGAACACACCTGTAGTGTCTCATTTTCCTCGCACCTTCAACTCGCCTCATTCAGGATCAAACTACGGTAATGCCCGGGATTGGATCCCGACCACTTGCGAAATGCCTTGTAGAACGAACTGGCATCGGCAAACCCCAGCCGCGCAGCAATCTCGGCAAAGCTGATATTCGCTTCGGCCAGCCAGACGATCGCCAGTTCCTTGCGCACGCTGTCCTTGAGCCCTTGATAAGTCTGGCCCTCATCTGCCAGACGGCGGCGCAGGGTCGAAGCGGAAATACACAGACTGGCCGCTAGGCCGTCGGTTTCCGGCCACAGATCGGGCGACATCTGGCGTAGATCGTGCTTGATGCGCGTGGCCAGGCTATCCGGGTCGCGGTACTTGACCAATATGTTGGCCGGCGCATGGGCAAGAAAGCGCTTGAGTTCTTCCGGGCTGCGCTTGATCGGCACGTCCAGGCAGTCTGCAGAAAAGATCATGCGCGTACGCGGCCGATCAAAACGCAGGTTCTCAGAAAACATCACCCGGTAATCGTCGTAAAAGTCCGGTTGTGGGCAGCGCAGCTCAATCGCAAGGATCGGGATGCGCCGGCCGGCCAGCCAACAGGCGACGCCGTGCACAATCATCCAATAGGTGAAGTAGGTAAACGCGCGTTTTGGCGCAGTTTCGGCCAGCACGATTTCCGCCAGGCTTTGTTGGTGCGCCAATTGCGCGGGCATCTGCTCAAGCATCAGCGACAGAAACCCCAGCCCGGTTTGCAGGGCCGCGCCCAGATTGGGTTGCGCCATGGCGGCGCGGCACAGGAACGCCAGGCTGCCGGACTTGAGCTTGCGCGGGTCCATTCCAAAAAATTCATCATCTGTGCGCCGCGCCAGCAAGCGCCACAGGCGTGCATAGGCCGTGGCGGGCACGCGGGCGTCGGGCTGGTCGAGCAACGCCGGGTCTATCCCAACCTTGCTCAACGCCTCCACCGTGGCCGCGCCGGGCGCGCAGCTTTGCAGCAAGGCTTCGCGCACAAGATGGATAGAGATGGTGTCTTTTTCCGCCATGGGAATCGGGCTATTCAATGCTGCAAAAGATGGGGTGCATCATAAGGGCGGTTGCGATTCGCCACCACCGTTCAGCCGCAGTTCAGCAAAGCGCAATATTCCCTGTTTAGTAATGAGTATCATTATGTTACAAATTAGCATCCTATCCAGTCATGATGCGGTGCCGAATGCTCGTTCCCTTTCTAATCATGCTGCGCGAAGGCATTGAAGCAGCATTGATCGTTGGCATCATCGCCAGTTACCTGCAACAGACCGGCCGCGGCCAGTGGATGCCCGCGGTGTGGATCGGCGTGTTTCTCGCCGCTGCCCTGGCGCTGCTGGTCGGCGGCGGCCTGGAGCTGGTCAGCGCCGAATTCCCGCAAAAACAACAGGAATTGTTCGAAGGTGTGGTCGGCCTGGTGGCCGTCGGCATTCTCAGCTCCATGGTGTTCTGGATGCGCAAAGTAGCGCGCTCCATCAAGCATTCCCTGCACGAATCCCTCGACCACGCCCTGGCCGGCTCCAAGCATCAGGTGATCGCGCTGATCGCCATGGTGTTTTTCGCCGTGGCCCGTGAAGGCCTGGAGACGGTGTTCTTCCTGCTCGCGGTGTTCCAGCAGAGCGAAGGCCCGGGCGCGCCGATTGGCGCCCTGCTCGGCCTGATCCTGGCGATCATCGTCGGTTTCCTGATCTACACCGGCAGCATGCGCTTGAACCTGGGTGCGTTCTTCCGCTGGACCGGCTTGTTCATCCTGGTGGTCGCCGCCGGCATTCTCGCCAACTCGGTACAAGCCCTGCACGAGGCCGGGGTGTGGAACCACTGGCAAACCGTCTTGTTCGATTTCAGCGCGACACTGCCGATGGATGGCCCATTGGGCTCGGTGCTGGCCGGGATGTTCGGCTATCAGGACGCACCGACCATCAGCACCCTGGGCGCGTATCTGATTTACCTGGTGGTGGCGCTGGTGATGTTCTTCCTGCCGTCCGCCCCACCCAGGCCTGTCGCTAACACCTCTTCCGTTTCCAGCCAGTAAGGACCGTCTCTTGTCCAACCCAACCCCTCAACCGGCTCTGCCTTCCCGCGCCCTGCGCTGGGCGGTGGCCGGCTCGGTGGTCGTGATGATCGGCGCCGGTGCGCTGTTCTATTACGCCTCGCAATTGGCCGCCGCCAAACGTCAGACTAACCACAATGAAATCGCGGTGACCATCCATGGCCACGCTTGCGAACCCAACGCGTTGACCGTGCCCGCCGGGCACGCGAGCTTTCGCATCATCAACCGCTCCGATCGTGCGGTGGAGTGGGAAATCCTCGACGGCGTGCTGGTGATCGAGGAGCGCGAAAATATCGCCCCTGGCCTCAGCCAAGTGATCAACGCCAACCTGCTGCCCGGCGACTATGCAATCACCTGCGGGCTGTTGAGCAACCCGCGCGGCACGTTGCACGTGACGCCGACGGCTGAGTCCGACGCCCAGGCCAAGGCCAAGCCGTCGATGGTGGCGTTTATCGGCCCGCTGTCGGAGTTCCGCGTGTACCTGAGCGGCCAGGGCAGTGCGCTGGTCAAGGCCGTTACAGCGCTGCAACAGGCCATTGAAGCCGGCGACCTGGCTCAGGCGCAGGCCCTCTATGTGCCGGCCCGTGAGGCCTACCAGCGCCTGGCGCCGGCTTCGCAACGCCTGGCCGAGTTGGATAACGCCATCAACGCACGCGCCGACTACTTTGAAAAGCGCGAGCAAGACCCGGCGTTCAGCGGCTTCCATCGCCTCGAATACAGCCTGTTCCAGCAGCACAGCCTGGAGGGCCTGGCCCCGATTGCGCAACGCCTGGTCACCGACGTCACCACGCTCAAGCAACAACTGCTGGCCCAATCGCTGCCACCGGAACAACTGGTGAGCATTGTGGTGCGCAACCTCAACAGCCTGGCGGATGTACGCGCCGCCAGCGGTGAAGAGGAACGCTACAGCCATATCGACGTGAACGGGTTTGCCGCCAACCTGGAAGCGGCCCACAAGGTGGTGGAGCTGATGCGCCCGTTGTTGACCAAATCCGCAGCGGACCTGCTGCCGAAAATCGACAGTGCCCTCGCCGCCTTCGATACCGAGCTCAATGGTTTGAAAGTCGACGGCCAGTACCGCCGCTACGACAGCGTCACCGCCGATCAGCGCAAGCAGATCGCCGACAAGGCCAAGGCTCTGGCCGCTGTACTCGATGGAATCGACCCCGCCCTTGGCCTTTCCGGCCTGCAGTGAAGACGAACTAACAGATGAGTGATTCAGAACAGTTTTGCCCGCAACGTCGCCGTGTCCTGCTGGGCATGGCGGCCACCGGCGCCGCGATTGCCGGCAGCAGCTTGAGCTGCCCGGCCATGGCGGCGGCTGCGGCCGAGCAAGTCACCACTGCACCGCGCAGTGACAAGACGCAGGACCACCACGATTTTTTCGGCAAGCACCAGAGCGGCATCGTCACCCCACGCCCGGCCTGCGGCATGCTGGTGGCGTTTGACGTACTGGCCAGTGACCGCGAAGACCTGGAGCGTCTGTTTCGCACATTGAACGAGCGCATCAGCTTCCTGATGACCGGCGGCACCGTGCCGCAAGTCGACCCGAAATTGCCGCCTACCGATTCCGGCATTCTGGGCCCGGTGGTCACGCCGGATAACCTGACCATCACCGTATCCGTCGGCGAGTCGCTGTTCGATGAGCGCTTCGGCCTCACCGCCGTCAAACCCAAGCGCCTGAGCCGCATGGTCGGTTTCCCCAACGACGCATTGGAGCCGGCGCAGTGCCACGGTGACCTGAGCCTGCAATTCAGCTCAAACACCCCGGACACCAATATCCACGCCCTGCGCGACATCGTCAAAAACCTGCCGGACCTGCTGCTGGTGCGCTGGAAACAGGAAGGCAGCGTGCCGCCGCAAGCGCCGGCCAAACCCGGCGAGCCTGCGCAGAGCGCGCGTAATTTTCTCGGCTTCCGTGACGGTTCGGCCAACCCGAACTCCAACGACGACAAGGCCATGGACCAGATTGTCTGGGTGCAGCCCGGCAGCGACGAGCCCGCCTGGGCCGCCAACGGCAGCTACCAGGCCGTGCGCATCATCCGCAATTTTGTCGAGCGCTGGGACCGTACCCCGCTGCAAGAGCAGGAGAGCATTATCGGGCGCATCAAACCCACCGGCGCGCCCATGGATGGCGACAAGGAAAGCCAGGTTCCCGACTACAGCAAGGACCCGGAAGGCAAGCTGACCAAGCTCGATGCCCACATCCGCCTGGCCAACCCGCGCACCCCGCAGACTCAGGCCAACCTGATCCTGCGTCGGCCGTTCAACTACTCCAACGGCGTCAACAAAAACGGTCAGTTGGACATGGGGCTGTTGTTCATCTGCTACCAGGCTGACCTGGAGAAAGGCTTCATCAGCGTGCAAACCCGGCTCAACGGCGAGCCTCTGGAGGAATACCTCAAGCCGGTCGGCGGCGGGTACTTCTTCACCTTGCCGGGGGTCACAGGGCCCAAGGATTTCATCGGGCGCACGCTACTCGCTGCAACGCACCCTCAAACCACTGCCAACACCTAAAACAAACCAGAGCGGAAAAACGTCCCATGAAGAAGTCGACTATCGCGTTGTCGTTGTTAATGACCCTCTCGCCGCTGGCAGCATTCGCCGCTACCGCACCACTGGACCTGGTAGGCCCGGTGTCGGACTACAAGATCTACGTCACCGAAGAAATCGGTGAGCTGGTCACCCAGACCAAGGCGTTCACCGACGCCATCAACAAGGGCGACCTGGCCACCGCCCAGAAGCTCTACGCCCCGACCCGTGTTCACTATGAGTCCATCGAGCCGATCGCCGAGCTGTTCAGCGACCTCGACGCGTCCATCGACTCGCGCGTTGACGACCACGAAAAAGGCGTGACCGCCGAAGACTTCACCGGCTTCCACCGCATCGAGTACGTGCTGTTCTCCGAGAAGACCACCAAAGGCCTCGAAGCGCTGACCGCCAAACTCAACACTGACGTCAACGACCTGAAAACCCGGGTTGACGGCCTGACCTTCCCACCTGAAAAGGTGGTCGGCGGTGCCGCTGCCCTGCTGGAAGAAGTGGCTGCCACCAAGATTTCCGGTGAGGAAGATCGTTACAGCCACACCGACCTGTATGACTTCCAGGGCAACATCGACGGCGCGAAGAAAATCGTCGACCTGTTCCGCGGCCAGATCGAGAAGCAAGACAAGGTCTTCCTGACCAAAGTCGACAAGAACTTCGCTGCCGTGGACAAGATCCTGGCCAAGTACAAAACCAAGGATGGCGGCTTCGAGACGTACGACAAAGTGAAGGAAAACGACCGCAAGGCGCTGGTAGGCCCGGTCAACACCTTGGCTGAAGACCTGTCGACCCTGCGCGGCAAGCTCGGCCTGAACTGATAAAAAGCCCCAGGCCCTGCACTCATGCAAGTGCAGGGCCTGGGACTGCTTCAGCCTGGTGTCGGGTTTGACTGACTAGACGGCCATTGGGGCTGTCGATTTGAAGTCAGGCAATGGCGTGGCATCCGCCCTCCCCGTTTTTGGATTGATCGCATACCAGAAGCCATTGCCCCTCGACCCGATGACGGCGATTCCCTGGCTGGTTCCAGCCACGCCCGTCGGCGCAGGCGCGGGTGCAGGATCCCACCCTCCCGCCAACCAGTAAGCCCTCAACTTCTCCTCTACGGTTAACAAGTGTGGCGCTGTCTTGCCCAGCATCGAAGCACTGGGGGCCAGATGCGACAATTTGAATAGGCCCTTGATGGCGGCATTTACCAGCTGCGCATAGCCGTCCGCCGGATTCATCACCGCACTGGGCATGCAGCATTGCTGAGCGCGTCTATGAATGGCCGGATCGAGGCGTTACGAGGAATGGGCTGGTCGTTGATGTCGCCTGTCATCAACCAGTGAATGAGGGTTTGTTGCAGTTTTCCATCCGCTCTGCGGGCGTCGATGTGCTGCGGAAAGCCTCGGCCTGCGCGCTCAGCTTCGGCCGAGTGGCCAGCACTGGTCGATGAGCTTTCGCGTTTGTAGCGCAGTGCGGCCTGTTCAAACCTGGCTCGCGTCAGTTGCCCGTCCAGTCGGCGTGGCGTGCCTGGCAGTGACGCATGTTCAGCGTTGCGGGACTGGCCTGAGGGGTGGGTGCGGCCGGGCCGGAATCAGGCCCGGCTGCTGCTCTACGCCATGAGGGTTCACAAGATGCGATAAAGCAACCGCTCGATACGCACGCGGCTGACCCGTCGCAGGAACTTGCCAACAGCCGGCGGATAGTCCACCAGGGTCTGCAACTGTTGATACCCTTCGATGCGCGTGGTGTGCTGGAAAATCTGCGCCAGTTCGGTACGCCGCGGCTCCAGCCACTGGCCGCGCGGGTCATCGATGAGCAAGGCATTTTCCAGGTCGAGTCGGAACGCCCGTGGGTTCAGATTGTTGCCGGTGAGCAAGGTGTAGCGCTGGTCAACCCACATGCCCTTGAGGTGATAGGTGTTGTCGCCGTCGCGCCACAGGTGCAGGTTCAACTGGCCGCTGTCGATCATCGGCTGATGGCGTTTGGCGAAGCGGCGCAGGCTGATTTCATACAAGTAGGGCAACGCCGCGATCACCTTGAACGGCTCGCTGGGCGGGATGTAAAAGTCGTTGGCGGTTTTGTCGCCAACAATGATGTCGATCTTGACCCCGCGCGCCAGGGCGCGATTGATTTCCCGGGTCACCGGCAGTGGCAGGTTGAAATACGGCGTGCAGATAGTCAGGTGATGCTGGGCACTGGCGATCAACTCGAGGATCACGCGGTTCAAAGGGTTGTTCTTGCCGACGCCCAGCAGCGGGCTTACCAGCATGTGGCCGTTGGGCAACAGCCCGGAAGTGGTGTCGTAAGCCGCATGCTTGAGGCGGCTGCGCAAGTCGCCGATATCGTTGCGCAGGCTGCGGGTGGTGGGCGGGTTCGGCAGGTCCAGGCGATGCACGGCCTTGGAGGCAATCAAGCCGTGCTCCAGCAAATGCTGCATCGAGTCGGCCAGCGCCTGGCTGTGGATCAGGTGGTAGCGGTCAAAACGATACTTGTCGAACTTGTGCAGGTACACGTTATTCAAGCTCGCGCCGCTGTACAGCACGCTGTCGTCGATCACAAAGCCCTTGAGGTGCAACACGCCGAACAGTTCACGGGTCTGCACCGGCACGCCGTACACCGGCACTTCACTGGCGTGGCGTTGGGTCATGGCCTGGTACCAGGCACTGTTGCCGGGTTGCTTGCCTGCGCCAATCAGGCCGCGCTGGGCGCGCAGCGAGTCAACCACCACCACAATGTCCAGCGCTGGCCGTGCAGCCTTGGCGGCGTGCAAGGCATCGTAGATCTCCTGGCCGGCTTCATCCTGCTGCAAGTAGAGCGCGACGATGTAAATGCGCCGCGTGGCCTGGGGGATTTTCTCCAGCAGGCAACGGCGAAACGCATCGGCGCCGGACAGCACGTCGATCGACTCGGGAGACAGTGGGAAACCACGCAGTTTTGGCAACAGGGAGCGTTTGAAGAACGACGGCATAAGGCTCGCAATGGGTCGAATCCGAAGAGGCCCCGAGCTTACACCATGGGGCAGCTCAGGTCTCGTCGCCCGAGATGGAAAAAAGTTAATTGACCATGGAGAACGATCGTTCTACTGTGCACGGCATGAATGAATCAATCAGCAATGACACCCGCGATATTATCCTCGATGTTACCGAGAAGTTGATCTATCGCCATGGCATCGCCGCCACCGGCATGGACTTGCTGGTGAAAACCGCGGGCGTCTCGCGCAAAAGTATTTACCGATACTTCGCCAATAAAGATGAGTTGGTGATTGCCGCCCTGCACCGCCGCGATGAGCGCTGGATGCAGTGGCTGCGCAGCGAAGTCGAACGCAGTAAAGGCAGTGGAGAACGCCTGCTGGCGCTGTTCGACGCGCTCAAGGCGTGGTTTGGCTCGGCAGACTTTCGCGGGTGCGCCTTCATCAACACCAGTGGTGAAACCGGCGACCCGCACGACCCGGTGCGCCTGCTGGCCAAGGCGCATAAACGCAAACTCTTCGATTACGCATTGGAACTGTGCAAAGCACATGGCACCGCCGACCCTGAACAGCAGGCCGCGCAACTGCTGATCTTGATCGACGGCGCCATTACCGTTGCCCTGGTGATGGGTGATTCAACAGCTGCTGATAATGCGCAATGCATGGCGCGAACGTTATTGCAACTTTGAACGCATCAACTGCGCAACTTTCGATAGACCTCATTGTTTTCAGGAGCTGCCCCATGTCATCCAAGGCACCGTCATCCGACGCAGAAGTTCGCCCGCCACTGCCACCGTTTACCCGCGAGTCGGCCATCGAAAAGGTTCGCCTGGCCGAAGACGGTTGGAATTCCCGCGACCCGCACCGCGTGTCGTTGGCCTACACACTGGACACGCAATGGCGCAATCGCGCTGAATTTGCGCACAACCGCGAAGAGGCCAAGGGTTTTCTGACCCGCAAGTGGGCCAAGGAGCTGGACTATCGGTTGATCAAGGAATTGTGGGCCTTCACCGGTAACCGTATCGCCGTGCGCTATGCCTACGAATGGCACGACGATTCCGGCAACTGGTTCCGCTCCTACGGCAATGAGAACTGGGAGTTCGACGAGAACGGTCTAATGGCCAACCGCTTTGCCTGCATCAATGACCTGCCGATCAAGGCCAGCGAACGCAAGTTTCACTGGCCGCTGGGCCGGCGCCCGGATGATCATCCGGGGCTGTCCGACCTCGGGCTTTAAGCCGGTTGCCATGCAAAATGTGGGAGCGGGCAACCCCGCTCCCGCATTCAGTCCTGGTTCAGGCCGACCCGATACAGCACACCGTTATCCTCATCAGTCAGCACATACAGAAACCCATCCGGCCCCTGCCGCACATCGCGGATGCGCGCTTTCAAACCTGCAAGCAAACGCTCTTCATGGATCACTTTGTCGCCGTCGAATTGCAGGCGAATCAACTCCTGGCTGGCCAATGCGCCAATGAACAGGTTGTGCTGCCACGCCTTGAAGCGGTCGGCGTCATAAAACGCCATGCCACTGATCCCCGGTGATTTCTCCCAGACGTGATGAGGCGCCACGGTGCCTTCCACCGTCTTGCCCTTGGCCTCGGGAATCGGTGTCAGCGAATAATTGATGCCGTGGGTCGCCAATGGCCAACCGTAATTTTTGCCGCGCTCGATGATGTTGATTTCATCACCACCGCGTGGCCCGTGTTCGTTTTCCCAGATCGTGCCACTCCAGGGGTTCAACGCCAGCCCTTGCGGGTTGCGCTGGCCGTAGGACCAGATTTCGGGGCGTACGCCCTGCTGGCCTACGAAGGGGTTGTCCTCCGGCACGCGGCCGTCCGGGAAGATCCGCACCACCTTGCCTTGCAGTTTGTCCAGGTCCTGGGCGGTCGGGCGATCATTGTTTTCACCCAGGGTCACGAACAGGTAGCCATCGCGGTCGAAGGCCAACCGCGAGCCAAAGTGATTGCCGGTGGACAGCTTGGGCTCCTGGCGCAGGATCACGTTGAAATCCTTCAGGCCGCTCAGGTCATCAGCCAAGCGCCCGCGTCCGACGGCGGTGCCGGCCTTGCCACCCTCGCCGCCGCCTTCGGCGTACGACAGGTAGACCATGCGGTCCTGCTTGAAGTCCGGCGACAGCACCACATCCAGCAAACCGCCCTGCCCTTTGGCCCACACTTGGGGCACGCCGGTCAACGGTGCAGAAAGCTTGCCGTCGGGGCTGACAAAACGCAGATGACCTGGGCGCTCGGTCACCAGAAAGCCTTGCTTATCCGGCAGAAACGCCACTGCCCAGGGATGGTCGAGGCCTTTGACGATTGGGGTCGCGGTGATGCTGCCTTGTTCGCTCGGGAATTGCTGGGCATCGGCGGCGTAAACCGCAGCCAGTGGCAGCAGCGTGGTTGCGCAAATAGCGGCTAGAAGGGTTTTGCGTAGCAACATAAGACGGAGTCCTTACCGGCGATTGCCGTTGGCGTCATAGGTGGGGGCTTTGGTGTCGGTTGTGGGACGGCTCGGGGCGGCCTCACGCTTGGGATAGCGATTGCCAATGCCGCCGTTTTCCACGGTGGGTGCGGGGCTGGTCGGCCCGGTCTGAATCCCGCGTGTCGCCGGCGCATTGGGCTGGGTGCCCTGCATGCTGTTGGGGTTGGCCCGATGAATAGGGCTGTTGTTGGAGTCGTAGCTGCCAGGCAGGTTTTGCGCCTGGGCCAATGGCGTCAGCGCCAGGCCCAACGCCAGTACTGCAAGGTGACGCACACAGCTGTTCATGACAAAGCCTCTCTGGGGCAGTGGTACGTGCTTTCGATAACACGCTACGCCTTGGGTTCGGCTTTCGACACTAAATAGTTTCTCATCAGGTGTAACACAATCTGTCCGCGCATCTGCTCGCCGAAACTTTTCCCGGCGCCTGTGAGTCACCAGAACACAGTCTCTTCTCAAGGAATTGCAGGCATGCCAAGGGCAATCTGGAAAGGCGCGATCAGCTTCGGCTTGGTCCACATCCCGGTATCACTGGTCTCAGCCACGTCTTCCCAAGGCGTTGATTTTGACTGGCTGGACAAACGCAGCATGGACCCGGTGGGCTACAAACGCATCAACAAGACCACCGGCAAGGAAGTCACCAAAGAGAACATCGTCAAGGGCGTGGCGTTCGAGAAAGGCCGCTACGTGGTGCTCAGCGAGGACGAAATTCGCTCGGCGCACCCCAAGTCGACCCAGACCATCGAAATCATCGCCTTTGTCGCCAGCGACCAGATCCCGCTGCAAAACATCGACACGCCCTACTTCCTGGCCCCGGACAAACGCGGCGGCAAGGTCTACGCACTGCTGCGCGAAACCCTGAAAAAAACCGGCAAGGTCGCCCTGGCCAATGTGGTGCTGCACACCAAGCAGCATCTGGCGGCGTTAATGCCGCTGGAATCGGCGCTGGTGCTGGTGATGCTGCGGTGGCCTGCCGAGGTGCGCAGCCTGGACGAACTGGAACTGGGCAGCGACGTCACCAAGCCGAGCCTGGCCAAAGGCGAGCTGGACATGGCCAAACGCCTGGTGGAGGACATGAGCGCCGACTGGCAGCCCGACGAATACCGCGACAGTTTCCAGGACAAAATCATGGCGCTGGTGGCGAAGAAGGCCAAGGCCGGCAAGATCGAAGATGTGGAAAGCCAGGAAGGCAGCGAGGAGCGCAAATCGGCGGATGTCATCGACCTCACCGAACTGCTCAAGCGCAGCCTGGCCGGCAAGCCCGCCGCCAAGCCCGCAACGAAAAAGCCTGCCGCGAAGAAATCCGCCAAAAAGGCCTCTTGAGCCCTCCCTTTGCTGGAGAACGACATGGCAAAGCCCCTGAGCGAATACAACCGCAAACGTGATTTCGGGATTACCGCCGAGCCAGCCGGCAGTGCGCCCCCGGGCAAACGCAAAGCCTCGGCGCTGTCGTTCGTGATTCAAAAACACGACGCGCGCAACCTGCACTATGACTTTCGCCTGGAGCTCGATGGCGTGCTCAAAAGCTGGGCGGTGCCCAAAGGCCCCAGCCTGGACCCCACCCAGAAACGCCTGGCGGTGCACGTTGAAGATCACCCGCTCAGCTATGGCAATTTCGAGGGCAACATCCCGGCGGGGCAATACGGCGCGGGCGATGTGATCGTGTGGGACCGCGGTGTCTGGCAGCCCCATGAAGACCCGCACAAGGCCTACGCGGCCGGCAAACTCAAGTTCACCTTGGTCGGCGAAAAACTCTCCGGCGACTGGGCCCTGGTGCGCACCCGTCTTAAAGGCAGCGGCGACAAGCAACAGTGGCTGCTGATCAAGGAAAAGGACCAGCAGGCGCGCCCCTCCAATGACTACGACATCGTCGAGGCCGAGCCCAAAAGCGTGCTCAGCGACGCCTTGGTCGGCAAATCCAAGCCGCCGGCAAAACGCCAGAAAGCCGCGGCCGCCAAAAAAGCCCCCGTCGCCAAACGCGCCGGTGCCCTGCCCGAGCAATTTGCCCCGCAGTTGGCGACTCTGGTCGATCGCGCGCCCGAAGGTGACTGGCAATACGAAATCAAGTTCGACGGCTACCGCATGCTGGCGCGCATTTGCGACGGTGAAGTGCGTCTGTTCACCCGCAACGGCAATGACTGGACCGACCGCCTGCCGCGTCAGGTCAAAGCGCTGCAAACCCTCAAGCTCAAGGACAGCTGGCTCGACGGTGAAGTGGTCAGCCTCAATGGCGAGGGGTTGCCGGACTTCCAGGCGCTGCAAAATGCCTTCGACATCGGCCGCAGCCTGGACATCGTGTATTACCTGTTCGACGCGCCCTTTCTCGACGGCCAGGATCAGCGCAGCGCACCGGTGCAAGAGCGCCGCGCTGCGCTCAAGGCCGCGCTGTCCGCAAGCCGCAGCAAACTGCTGCGGTTCTCCGAAGCCTTCGCCGCCAACCAGCGCGACATTTTCGAGAGCGCCTGTGACCTGGCGCTGGAGGGCGTGATCGGCAAGCGCGTCGGCAGCCCATATGTGTCGAGCCGCAATGCCGACTGGATCAAACTCAAATGCCGTTTGCGCCAGGAGTTCGTGATCATCGGTTACACGCGGCCTCAGGGCTCGCGCAGTGGCTTTGGCGCGCTGTTGCTGGCTGTCAATGACGATTCCGGGCTGGTCTATGCCGGGCGCGTCGGTACCGGGTTTGATCAGGCATCGTTGAAGGCTATCTATGCACAGCTCACGCCCCTGGAACGCAAGACCTCGCCGCTGCACAAGCCGCTGACCAGCGCCCAGGCGCGCGGCGTGCACTGGGTGGAACCGCAGTTGGTTGGCGAGGTGAATTTTGCCGAGTGGACCCGCGAAGGCGTAGTGCGCCAAGCATCATTTATTGCGTTGCGCACCGACAAGCCGGTGGCGCAGATCATTCACGAGTTACCGCGCAAAGCCACGTCCGTCACCAAGGCGGCCCCCAAGGCCAAAAAGGTCAGCAGCGGCGTGACCATCACGCACCCTGACCGGGTGATCGACAAGCAGAGCGGTACGCAAAAACAGCAATTGGCCGACTTCTATCAAGGCATCAGCGCATGGATTCTGCCGTTTCTGCAGCACCGCCCGGTGTCGCTGCTGCGCGCTCCCGAAGGAATTGAGGGCGAGCAGTTCTTCCAAAAGCATTCCGAGCGCCTGGCTATTCCGAATATCAAACAGTTGGACCCGGCACTGGACCCCGGTCATGCACGCCTGCTGGAGATCGACACCGCCGACGCCCTGATCGGCGCCGTGCAAATGGGCACCGTCGAATTGCACACCTGGGGCGCGACTGTCGACAAAATCGAAGCGCCTGACCTGTTCGTGCTCGACCTTGACCCGGACCCGGCACTGCCGTGGAAAGCCATGCTGGAAGCGGCGCAACTCACGTTGTCGGTTCTGGATGAGATTGGGCTGCAAGCGTTTGTCAAAACCAGCGGCGGTAAAGGCTTGCACCTGGTGGTGCCGCTGGCGCGCCGGGACGGCTGGGACAGCGTCAAAGCCTTCGCCAAGGCCATCGCGCAGTTCATGGCAGCGCAGTTGCCGGAACGGTTTACCGCGACGTCGGGCCCAAAAAACCGCATCGGCAAGATCTTTATCGACTACCTGCGTAATGCACGCGGCGCGAGTACGGTGGCCGCTTATTCGGTGCGCGCACGGCCTGGCCTGCCGGTATCGGTACCGGTGAGTCGAGAGGAGTTGAATGGTTTGCGCGGCGCCCAGCAGTGGACCGTCGCCAACCTGCATGAACGCTTGGATAAACTCAAAGCCGACCCGTGGGCCGGCTACGCCAATCGGCAGAAGATTACGAAGAAGATGTGGGACAAACTGGGCGCGAAACCACCCGCGTGATTCGCGCCCGGGCGGGTTTCAGATAAGGATAAAGATCAACGCCAGGCCGGCGAAGATCGCCCACTTTTCCAAGTAATAGCGTGCGCGATTGCGCTTTTTCAGCTCTTTACCGCGCAGGCGAATCTTGTACAGGCGGGTGAACGCGCGGTTCAGGCCGCCGGTCTTGTCGCCATCATCATTGGGCGAACCGGCGGCCGCCATCACGTTGCGGCTGAACCAACGGTTGAACGCCGCGGCCCAGCGGTATTTCATCGGCCGCTCAATGTCGCAGAACAAGATGATGCGGTTCTGCTGCGTGGTGTTTTCCGCGTAATGAATGTAGGTCTCATCAAACATTACTGGCTCGCCGTCGCGCCAGTAATAGCTTTCGCCGTCCACGTTGATGTAGCAGCCAGGATCGTTAGGCGTGTCCAGACCCAGGTGATAGCGGTAGGAGCCGGCGTACGGGTCGCGGTGGCGCACCAGCTTGGAGCCAGGCGGCAACTCGGCGAACATCGCTGCCTTGATCGAGCCAATGCTCTGCACCAGCTCGGTGGTGCGCGGGCACAGCTTCATCGCCGACGGGTGGCTGTCGCCGTACCACTTGAGGTAGAAACGCTTCCAGCCCGACTTGAAGAACGAATTGAAACCCACATCATTGTACTGCTCGGAACGCTTGATCTCGCCCATGCGCATCAGGTTCTGGCCTTCCTGGCGGATTTCTTGCCAGTGCTCTTGCAACGGGCTCAGGTCGGGAAAATCGCCGGGCGACAAAAAGGGACGGCTTGGCTGTTTGGAAAACAGGTAAAGGAAGCAGTTGATCGGCGCAAGGAACGTTGAGTGATCGCTAAGCTGGCGGCCCAACTTGTGTCGCACCCGGCCACGCAGATGGACATACGCAATGGAGGCAACGTAGAGAGCAACAATGATGAGTTTCAAGGGATTCGTCACACGTCAGAAGAGAACAGGCTGCTCCTGCGTGCCCACAACGGCCGAGGATGGATAAGCAGCACCTGAAATCACGATTACACATGGGCGAATGGACGGGTTGGTTACAATCCGGACCAAGGCCATTGGCCGTTATTTAGCCACAGTTTGTAACCAAAGGTTAACTAAGAATTGTGAAAAGCTGTCTACAGAATGGCTCGGAGCCAGCGTGGGCCAGCATTGACGCTGGCCCATTGACAGTCGCGCTTATGGCAGCGGCTGATCGTCCGTAGGCTCACGGCGTGGGCGGCGGTCGGTCTCTTGGGTCGCGTACCGTTCAGCCTTGCGATGCGTCAGCACGAAGTGACGGATCAATGCAGCCAGCACGCCCAGGAACAGCCCGACGATCAGGCTCACCGCGACAATCAGCAGCTTTTTCGGCTTGATCGAGGTCAGCGGTTCCTGAGCACGACGGTCGATGGACACCAGCTTCAGGTTGCTCATGTCGATGTTGAGGCCTTTCAAGCGGGCGATTTCGGCCCGCAGCGGCTCAACGTCTTGCAGGAAGATGTCCTCATTCCCACGCTTTTGCAGGACTTCAACCTCACGGTTGGTTTCAAGCAATTGCAGCTCTTTGCCAATTTCCGCGATGCGGCTATTGGTGAAGTCATCGCTGGTGCGCTGTTGCAATGCGGTTCGCTCGGCTTCCAGAGCCTCGGTGCCGAGGAAATACAACGGAATCTTCTGGTTGCTGATCTCGGTGCGTACCACCTGGCTGGAACCGGCTCGTGTGGTGTCGGCCATGGACGACGGCGTCGTAGGCTTTTTGATGCCCATGGACTTGGCAATCGAGATCGCCTCGGCCAGTTCCGCCAAGCGGTCGGTGCGCTCCATTTTCATCTGCAGGCGCAGCCCGCTGAGTTCATCCTGCAAACGGGCGCGCTTGACCCGGTCAGCTTCAAGCAGCGTGGCGATCTTCGATTCCTTCTCGGTATCGTAGTTGGCGCGGGCCGCATCAATCTTGCCTCTAAGCTCGGTCAAACGGTTATTGACGATGACCTTGAGGTCGGCGCCGACCTGCTCACGTTCCGCTGCAACGGCATAGTCGACAAACCCGTTGAGGATCGCAACGCCGTCTACGTCCGCTGGGTATTGCATCTCCAGACGCACATAACTGCTCAACGAATCGGATTTCTTCGGGTCTGGCAGGATCAGGTTGATCGAGTTGCGGTTGAAGTCTTCAAAGCTCTGCTCAAGGCTTCGCCCTGGTTTCTGAAAGGCCTTGAACAGTTCTTCGTGGCTTTTGAAAAAACCCAGGCGAGCCCCATAGGAGTCCAGCTGGGCGCCGACCTTGTCCAGCGCATCGGCGGGTGGCAGCTTATAGACTTCGGAGCGGTTCAACGCATCCAGTTCATTGATGGCCGCCGGGCGCAGCACACTGCTGACTTCATATGTCTTGGGAGCAAGCAGTGCGTAACCCGTCCCCAGTATCCCCGCCAGAATCGTACAACCCACTATCAGTTTTTTTTGCCGCCAGATGGCTTGGAACAATTCAAACAGATCAATTTCATCTGACGTTGCAGGTGAATTGAGCGGAGAAGTTCGATTCAAGATAAGAACACCTTAAAATGACATTAAAAAGCCACTACCCTATTCGAACTCAAGCACAGGCTCTAATGACGGGGAGACCAGAGACAACGCCCTGGCACAGTGACCAACTGCAGTCAGACCACACGCTAATGCGAAAAATCCGATGCAATTAGAGATTGTTTCTATTTCATGTCGATGACGACGCAGGGCGATCGTGAATGTATGCCCGAGAATGTCTAAGCGTAGTCAATAGTTGAGTAAATCTCCGCCAGCTCCCAGATAAAGCCCTTTTCGGTACATTTTGATCACCACGCGGTTACAATTCGCGCCGTTAAACGTTCGGCACTTAAGGTGCTCACCCTTAATCCAGCCCCTGCAACAAGGAATGTGCATGCACTCTTTCTCAGATCCGGACTATCAAACTCTTCAAGGCGCTTGGGAGCAGACCGCCCTCGAAGACAGTGGCGTGCTCAACCCTGCCGACGCGCATAGCGCGCCGGGAGCAATCACGACGATTGCCGGGGACACATTCGAAGTGAAGACGACCGAGGGCGAGGTATTGCTTGCGGGCCGGTTTACGCTGGACAGCAGCACTTCGCCCAAAAGCATCACCTGGGTGGATGCCATCGGCGAAGATGCCGGCAAGCCACTGCCCGCCAGCTATCGCCTGGACGGTGATGATTTTGTGTTTATCGCCGCCGATGCGGGCATGCCAAGGCCAAGGGTATTCAGCACGGAACCAGGGCAAACCATGCGCACTTTTGTGCGCAAAGGCTGATCGGCCGCCATCCGAACTTGCGACATGGTTTTCACACGGCCTTCACTTTCCGGCCTATAGGGTGAGGCCTACCTACTCCAGTGAATCACTTGGCCCGCCTCTCCTCGCGGGCTTTTTTTTGCGCGTGGGAAAACCGCTCAGGCGCAGCGCTTGGTGGCGGTCAAGGTGAAACACAGCGGCAATTGGGCCGGCTGATGGGCGTACTGCTCGTAGAGTTCTTCGCGGTTGCAGTGCGGGTATTCCTGCAGGTGCTCGATTTGCAGCTGCGCCGCAATTGCGCCACTCACCACGCTCCCCAGGGTATGCACGTACCAATAGGACGTCGGACCGGCAACCTCGCCCTGCCCTTCGTAGACAATCGACTGCTGCAGCACGAACGGATCGCGCTGAAAATATGAACTCACCGGCAGCAAGGGATTGGCAGCCCTCGGGTCAAACACCTCCAGAAACGGATGAGTTTCGTAGACCACCAGCGTGCCGCCGGGCTTGAGTGCACTCGCCACATGGCGCATGAACAGCGCCACATCGGGCATCCAGTTGAGTACGCCAATGGTCACCAGAGCGATGTCGAAACGCCCCAGCAGAGGTTCGGGCAGGTGATGGATATCGGCTTCAATGAACTCGGGGTCATGCGGCGACACCTCGGCCAATTCCCACGCCTGTTGCAGAAACGCCCGTGATTGGTCGACGCCCACCACACGGCGGGCACCCAGGCCGAACAGCGACAGGCTTTCCCGCCCGTTGTTACAGCCCAGCTGCACCACGTCTTTGCCGGCAACGCCGACGTCTTGCAGCAACGCCGTGATCGTTGGATCCAGGCACGAAAAGTCCGCCCGGGCGACCGACTCCAGCAGCGTCTTCCAAGTGGCGGTGTCTTTGTGCAGCCTGGCGGAGGCGTCCCAGGCGTCCTTGTTACGAGCAATCGCCTGTTGGGCTGAGGGCATCTCCATTTGCATCTCCAGATCGTCATGACAGCGGGCTTCGGAAAATAAGCCAATTGCCCATCAGATAAAACCCTTTCGGGCGACGAAACTTCTATTTGAGCCCGTAGGTCTTTAGCCCAATGAGTGTCCATCCCCTGAACACCCTTAGCGAAGACAGCGCCGTGGCCAATCACTCCGACCTGCGTAATACCCTGTCCCTGGACGGCCTGAATTTCTTTCTGGCCGATGTACGTGACGGGCTCGGGCCCTACCTGGCGATTTATTTGCTGGCAGTGCACAAATGGGAGCCCGCCAGCATCGGCGTGGTCATGACCCTGGCGGGTATCGCGGCCTTGATCACTCAGGGCCCGGCGGGCGCACTGATCGACCGCACGCGCAGCAAGCGCGCGGTGATCGCAGTGGCCGCCATCCTCGTCACCGTCAGTTGCCTGCTGCTGCCGTTTGTCAGCGCGTTCAGCTGGGTGGCATTGACTCAGGCGGCCAGTGCCGTAGCCGCCTCCGTATTCGCGCCGGCGATTTCGGCAATTTCCTTGGGGATTACCGGGCCGCGTGCCTTCACCCGCCGCACCGGGCGCAATGAAACCTTCAACCACGCCGGCAACGCCGTGGCGGCCTTGCTGGCGGGTGGCCTGGCTTATTGGTTCGGCCCGGTGGTGGTGTTTTACTTGATGGCCTTTATGGCCGTGGCCAGTGTCGTGGCGGTCAGTTGTGTCTCGGCGTCGGCGATTGACCACGAAGTCGCCCGGGGCTTTGATCCCGCGCACAGCAGCGATCATGAGCAACCCTCCGGCGTGAAGGTGCTGCTGAGCAATCGCCCGCTGCTGCTGTTCGCCATCTGCTGCGCGCTGTTTCACCTGGCGAATGCCGCGATGCTGCCGCTGGTCAGCCAGAAGCTCTCGCAGATCAACCTGCAAATGGCCACGCCGCTGACCTCGGCCTGCATCGTCGCCGCGCAGCTGGTCATGGTGCCAATGGCCTGGCTGGTGGGCATTAAAGCTGACGTGTGGGGGCGTAAACCGTTGTTGCTGGCCGGTTTCCTGATTTTGCCGCTGCGTGGCGTGCTCTATACCCTGTCCAGCGACCCGTATTGGCTGGTGGGCGTGCAGATGCTCGATGGCATCGGCGCAGGGATTTTCGGCGCGCTGTTCCCGGTGATCGTCAAGGACCTGACCCAGGGCACGGGTCGGTTCAACGTCAGCCTTGGCGCGCTGTCCACGGTGTTTGGCCTGGGCGCGGCACTGAGCAGCAGCCTGGCCGGTTTCGTGGTGCAACAGGCCGGCTACAACGCGGCCTTCCTGACGCTGGCGGGCGTTGCGGCCGCCGCCCTGGCTTTGTTATGGCTGGCAATGCCGGAGACATTGACGAAACCATCGCTCGCGCGCATTACAACTGTCGCCTGACATATGCGACAATGCGCGCCAAATTCCAACACACATCCAAAATTTTCTGCTCAGCGACCGGGTTTCGCGCCTTGATGTCGCTGTTGACGCATGCCTGAAGGCTCCTGCCGCCACGCTCGCAACCCATTGATAGGTAAAGTAATTGATCTCCACAGCTAACATCACCATGCAGTTCGGCGCCAAGCCGCTCTTCGAGAATGTCTCGGTCAAATTCGGCGCCGGCAACCGTTATGGTTTGATCGGTGCCAACGGTTGCGGCAAGTCGACCTTCATGAAAATCCTTGGCGGCGACCTGGATCCGTCCGGCGGCCAGGTCATGCTCGAGCCGAACGTACGCCTGGGTAAACTGCGCCAGGACCAGTTCGCCTACGAAGAATTCACCGTGCTCGACACCGTGATCATGGGTCACGAAGAACTGTGGAAGGTCAAGGCTGAGCGCGACCGCATCTACTCGCTGCCGGAAATGAGCGAAGACGACGGCATGGCCGTGGCCGAGCTGGAAACCGAATTCGCCGAAATGGACGGCTACACCGCCGAATCCCGCGCCGGCGAGCTGCTGCTGGGCCTGGGCATTCCATTGGAGCAACACTTCGGCCCGATGAGCGAAGTGTCGCCAGGCTGGAAACTGCGCGTATTGCTGGCCCAGGCGCTGTTCTCCGACCCTGAAGTGCTGTTGCTCGACGAACCGACCAACCACTTGGACATCAACACCATCCGCTGGCTGGAAAACATCCTGACCCAGCGCTCCAGCCTGATGATCATCATCTCTCACGACCGTCACTTCCTGAACAGCGTGTGCACCCACATGGCTGACCTGGACTACGGCGAGCTGCGCCTGTTCCCGGGCAACTACGACGAGTACATGACCGTGGCGACCCAGTCCCGCGAGCAACTGCTGTCGGACAACGCCAAGAAGAAAGCCCAGATTTCCGAGCTGCAATCGTTCGTCAGCCGCTTCTCGGCCAACGCCTCGAAAGCCAAGCAGGCCACTTCCCGTGCCAAGGCGATCGACAAGATCCAGCTGGCCGAGGTCAAGCCTTCGAGCCGCGTGAGCCCGTTCATCCGTTTCGATCAGAACAAGAAGCTGCACCGCCAGGCGGTAATGGTCGAAAAAATGGCCAAGGGTTTCGACGGCAAGCCGCTGTTCAAAGACTTCAGCTTCCAGGTTGAAGCGGGCGAGCGTGTTGCGATCATCGGCCCGAACGGTATCGGCAAGACCACCCTGCTGCGCACCCTGGTCAATGAATTGACCCCGGACGCCGGCAGCATCAAGTGGACCGACGCCGCCGAGCTGGGCTACTACGCTCAGGATCACGCGCACGACTTCGAAGACGACGTCACCCTGTTCGACTGGATGGGTCAGTGGACGCAGGGCGAACAAATGATTCGCGGCACTTTGGGCCGCATGCTGTTCTCCAACGACGAGATTCTCAAGTCGGTCAAGGTGATTTCCGGTGGTGAGCAAGGCCGCATGTTGTTCGGCAAGCTGATCCTGCAAAAGCCGAACGTGCTGATCATGGACGAACCGACCAACCACTTGGACATGGAATCCATCGAAGCGCTGAACCTGGCGCTGGAAAACTACCCGGGCACGCTGATCTTCGTCAGCCACGACCGTGAGTTCGTATCGTCCCTGGCCACCCGCATCATCGAGTTGAGCGCCAACGGCGTGATCGACTTCAGCGGCACCTACGACGACTACCTGCGCAGCCAAGGCGTGGTGTTCTAAGTAACGCCACTGTAGTGAGCTGGCTTGCCCTGTGAGCTGGCTCGTTGTGGCGAGCAGGCTTGCCCTGCGCTGGGCTGCGAAGCGGCCCTAAAATCAGACACCGCGTTCTGCCTGGCAGAACGCGGTGTTTTTTATTGGGGCTGCTGCGCAGCCCAACGCAGGGCAAGCCTGCTCGCCACAAGCAGCCCGCTCACCACAATAAACCCAGCCATCAAACAAACTAGTTAGCCTGCTTCCTTTTCCCCCAAGCCCTTGCCATCATGCCGTCACCGCCCGCCCGCGAACGAGTGACCATGCCTGCCACCGCCCCCAGTTCACTGTCGATCACCCTGCAGATCGTCTCCATCGTCTTCTACACCTTCATCGCCTTTATCTGCATCGGCCTGCCGATCGCGGTGATCCCGGGTTATGTGCATGAAAACCTGGGTTTCAGCGCGGTGGTGGCCGGGGTCACCATCGGTTCGCAGTACCTGGCCACCCTGCTCAGCCGGCCGATGGCTGGACGCATGTCCGACAATGTCGGCACCAAGCGGGCGATTGTGCTGGGCCTGGCCGGTATTCTGGTCAGCGGTGTGCTGACGTTTTTTGCGACGCTGGTCGAGAGCCTGCCTGCGCTGAGCCTGGGCATCCTGATCGTCGGCCGGCTGTTGCTTGGCGTGGCTCAAGGACTGATAGGCGTGGGCACCATCAGCTGGTGCATGGGCGCGGTGGGCGTTGAACACACGGCGCGCTCGATTTCGTGGAATGGCATTGCCTCCTACGGCGCCATTGCGATTGGCGCGCCGCTGGGGGTGGTGATGGTCGCGGATTATGGCTACACCAGCCTTGGCATCGCTTTGACGGTGCTGGCGGCGCTGGGTCTGGTGCTGATCCGCAATAAGCCTTCGGTGCCCGTGGTACGCGGCGAACGACTGCCCTTTTGGGCGGTGTTCGGGCGCATTGCGCCATTCGGCACCAGCCTGTGCCTGGCGTCGATTGGCTACGGCACGCTGACCACCTTTATTACCCTGTATTACCTCAATCGCGGCTGGGCCGGGGCAGCGTATTGCCTGACGGTATTTGGCGTGTGTTTTATCCTGTCGCGCCTGGTGTTTATCTCCGCCATCAGCCGTTTTGGCGGGTTCAGTGCGGCGATTGCCTGCATGACCATCGAAACCCTGGGCCTGACGCTGCTGTGGCTGGCGCCCTCAACCGGGGTTGCGTTGATCGGTGCCGGGCTGACGGGTTTTGGCTTGTCGCTGGTGTACCCGGCGCTGGGCGTCGAAGCCATCAAGCAGGTGCCCAACAGCAGCCGTGGCGCCGGCTTGAGTGCGTATGCGGTGTTTTTTGATCTGGCCCTGGCGATTGCCGGGCCATTGATGGGCGCCGTGGCCCTGAACCTCGGCTACGGCTGGATCTTCTTTTGCGCCGCGCTGTTATCGGTCACAGCGCTGGGGCTGACCGTGTTGCTCAAGCGCCGCGCTTACTGATCGGCGGTCTGCATACCGGCGCGGGTCGCTTGGCCCAGCGTGTGGGAGAAGAAGCGCCCCGCTTCTGAAATCAGGTCGCGGTGGATGCCTTCGCGGTCGACGCCATCGGCATCCGTGCAGATCGCCGGCATCGCCACCAATTGGTCGCTGTCACACGGCGCCATGAACACGAAATGCCCGGCGCCCGCCAACAGTTTGAAATCCGGCGGCTCCGGCAGTTTGCGCGCCAGGGCAGCGGCGTTCTTGTCCACCGCCACCAGTTTGTCGCCGTCGCCGCTGTAGAGCAGCACGGGCACATGCACATCCGCCAGGGTATGGCGGCCAAACATCAGGCTCAACGGCGCCATCAGCATCAAGGCATGAATGCGCGGGTCGGCCTGTGGCTGCAAGTCGTCGCGATCCACCACCAGTTCGCCTTTGGTGGTGCACGCGTCGCGGTCTTCCGGGCGCTCCTGGCAATAACGGCGCAGGCGGTCGAAGTCCGGCTTGGCGCCGGCCAGGATCAACGCCGTTTCGCCGCCGGCGGAGTAACCGATCACGCCCACCTGATCGACGTTGACGAACGGCGACAGCATCGGGTCGCCGAGGGTGGCGGTGATCGCTTCAGAGATCTGGATCGGCCGGCCGTACAGGTTGCTCACAGTGCCCAGGCGGCTATGATCCTTGTAGTTGTCGCCGGGGTGCAATACGGCCACCACCACAAAGCCCTTGCGCGCCAAAGACGTGGCCAGGTCGTGCAGGGCCAGTGGCGTACCGATGTTGCCGTGGGACAGCATCAGCATCGGGAAGCGTCCGATGGCGACCTTGGAGTCTTCGGTGGCGGCGACGTGATAGGCGCCCAACGCAGTGCTGTGTTCATCGTCGGTCGACGGATAAAACGCGATGGCCTTCATCGGCTGCTGGTCCAGCGGGTCGAGAAACGTCATGCGATGGAAGCCCACACTCCAATGGGGGTGCGGCGCTGGGGCGGCGTGCACTGAAATCAGGCCACCGAGCAGGGAGAGAACCAAAACAGCACAAAGACGCATCATGGGGATGTCCACCTTTGCTGCGCGACCACGTTCAACACCCGCGGCAGATCTATATGAAAAGTCCATGGTTCAAGGCGCTCACAGCGGGTGATAAACCCATGCGTGCATAACCTGGGCCAAAGTAGTGACAGCGGGTAAACGAAAAAACTCCGTACTCCGGTCGTTTTGAGGCGATCAGAATACAGAGTTTAGGCGCCCGACTTCAGATTGGAACCGAGCAGACGCGAAATTTACACAAGCCTTACGCGGCGGCGAACAATTGTTCGTTGATCATGGCGTTGGCGTCGCTCAGGGCTTTGCTGCGCACTTCTTCACCGTAGGCCAGGCCTTGGGCGCGGACGAACTCGATGTCGGTGATGCCAAGGAAGCCAAACACCAGCTTCAAATAGTCTTCGTGGCCGACGTTGCTTGCCTGACCGGCGTGCAGACCGCCCGCAGTCGAGACGATGATCAGCTTCTTGCCACCGCACAGGCCTTCAGGGCCGGCTTCGGTGTAACGGAAGGTCTGGCCGGCGACGGCGATGCGGTCGATCCAGGCCTTGAGCTGGGAAGGCACCGAGAAGTTGTACATCGGCGCACCGATCACCACCGCGTCGGCGGCGATGAATTCAGCCAGCGACGACGCGCTCAGTTCAGCCTCGTGCTGTTGTACCGCGTCGCGCAATTCAGCCGCAGTGCCCAGGGCGGCCAGGGTCAGGCCCGAAAAGTGGCTGATGCCTTCGCTTGCCAGGTCACGGTAAGTCACTTCCACACCCGGCTCAGCCGCTTGCCAGGCCTTGACCACACCAGCGCTGAGCTGACGCGAAGCCGAGTTGTCGCCGAGGATGCTGGAATCGATATGCAACAGTTTCATGCGGGATCTCCAAGTGAGGATCGCGGCTAGGCGATCGAATGAGGTTGATCCTACACATGAACCCAATAAACGATTAGCCAGCTTAAATGCGATTGTTCGTCCTGCCAGCAGGACAATCCTTTCACCGCCAACATTCAATCCGACAAGGTTATTGCCTGAAGCGCTGACGCACTGGATTTCGCCCGCGCTTCGCTTCATTCTCGCCGGCAGATCCGACAGCCACCGGCCACGCCATGCACCCACCCTCTCCCGTCCTGACCAAGAGCCTGACCCTGATCCTCGCCATCTGCTGCGGGTTTTCGGTCGCCACGATTTACTATAACCAGGCCATGCTGCCGCTGATCGCCAATACCTTTGCGGTGTCCACCGCGCACGTCGGTCAGATCGCGATGCTCACGCAACTGGGCTATGCCTGCGGCCTGCTTCTGTTCGTACCGCTGGGCGACCGGATCAGCCGACGCACCCTGATCCTGGCCGTGCTGTGCCTGAACTTCATCAGCCTGCTGGCCTCGGCCACGGCGCCGTCTTACACCTGGCTGCTGGTGGCGAGCGGGCTGCTGGGGCTGTCGGGGATCAGCGCGCAGGTGATCATTCCCGCCGCGTCCGACCTCAGTACCCTCGAACAGAAAGGCGCGGTGCTGGGCCTGATGGTCAGCGGCTTGTCGGCCGGTGGCTTGCTGGCCAGGACCGTCAGCGGCGTGGTCAGCGGCTGGCTGGGCTGGCGCGGCATGTTTGCCGTGGCCGCGGCGCTGGATGTGCTGCTGTTTATGGCAATCCTGACGCGCATGCCGGTGTCGATCTCCACCAGCAAACTCGCGTATGGCGCCTTGCTCAAATCCCTGTGGGGCCTGGCCAGGCAATACCCGACCCTGCGCCAATCGGCGCTCAAGGGCGCCCTGGTATTCGGTGCATTGAATGTGTTCTGGGGCTCGATGGCCGCCTTGCTGGCCTTGCCGCCGTATGGCTTTACGAGTGCCCAGGCGGGCCTTGTGGGGCTGTCGGCCATCGTCGGCATCCTCTGCGCCTCGACCATTGGCCAGCAAACCCGGCGCCATGGGCGCTTGCTCGAACGCGCCGGCATCACCACGGTGCTGGTGGCGTTTATCCTGATCTACAGCCTTGGGCTGAGCGGTTGGTGGTGGCCCATCCTGATTGCGGCAACCTTTCTCGACCTGGGTAACCGGACCAACCAACTGGCTAACCAGACCCGCGTATTGGCGCTGGAACCCTCAGCCACCAGCCGCCTGAACACCGTGTTCATGGTGGTCTACTTTATCGGCGGCGCCCTGGGTTCGGCGGCGGGCGCTTTCGCCTCGCAGCACTACGGCTGGCAGGGACAAGCCCTCACCGGCGCGGCCTTTGCCGGGCTGGCCTTGCTGATGACCCTGTTCAGTGGGACGACACATAAATCGACGCCGACGTAGGCGCCGGCAATGCATAGGTGCGTTTCATCCACTGGATCTCGGCCTGCGGCGTGCGCCCGAAAAAGCGTTTGAACTCACGGCTGAACTGCGACGCGCTTTCATAGCCGACCCTGGCACACGCCGTGGCGGCGGTGATGTCGTTGCGCAACATCAATAAGCGCGCCTGGTGCAGGCGCGTGGACTTGAGGTATTGCATCGGTGAGGTGTCCGTGACCGTGCGAAAGTGCGCGTGAAAACTCGGCACACTCATCCTGGCTTCCGCCGCCAGGGTCTCCACGTCCAGGTGCTGATGGTAGCAGCCGTGAATCTTGCGGATCGCCCGCGCGACCTTGCCGAACTGGCCCTGCTGGTTGAGCGCGGCGCGCATCGAGCCGCCCTGCGCGCCCGTGAGGATGCGGTAGTAGATTTCGCGCACCAGCGACGGGCCGAGGAGCTGCGCGTCCATCGGCACACGCATCACTTCGAGAAAACGCAGCAACGACTCGCTGAGCGGCTCATCCATGGGCGATGAATACATGCCGCGGGGCTTGGCCTCAACCAGGTCAGGGAAGTCATCCAGCGCCACCATCCATTGGGCGGCGAGGGTAAAATCCAGCCGCAGGTACACCGCCAGCATGGGCTCTTCTTCACTGGCCTCGGTTTCCATGGTGAACGGCACAGGCACCGAGACCACCAGGTAATGCTGCGCGTCATACAGGTAAATGTCTTCCCCCAGAAAGCCGCGCTTGCACCCCTGGCAGACAATCACAATGCCGGGATCGTAGAGCACCGGAACCCGATGCAAAGGCCGGTTGGAACGCAAAAAGCGCACGTCATCCAACGCGGTCAGGTTATAGCCTTCGACAGGCGCCAGGGTGCCCATCAGTTCGATGATTCGTTGGGTACGGCCCATGGTGCAAGGCTCCTGGCGAAAACCGCACGTTACTGCGCAATCGTCGCCGTGGCTATGCACTCATAGGAACAGGCAATCAGCAGATTGGTTTGGATATTCGCTCAAACCGCCCGTTTCCGTAGCCTGAAACAACACGTTCAGCCCTCGGAGATGCCCTCATGCTTATCGTCTACAACCCCGCCACCGGTGAAGAAATCGGCCGCGTTGCCAAGAACACCTCGGCTGAAGTCAAAGCGGCGGTCGAGCGCACCTGCGCGGCCTTCCCGGAATGGTCTTCCAAGCTCGCCAAGGAGCGCAGCGAGATCCTGCGCCGCTGGCACGACGCCGTTAAAGCCGACAAGGAAGCCTTCGCCGAACTGCTGTGCCGCGAAAACGGCAAGTGCCTCACCGAAGCCCGTGGCGAAATCGACTACGGCCTGGGTTTTATCGAGTGGTACGCCGAAGAAGCCAAGCGCGTCTATGGCGACACCCTGCCCACCCACGACCGCAACGCCAATGTGGTAGTGACCAAGGAAGCCGTCGGCCCTGTTGCGGCGATCACCCCGTGGAACTTCCCGTTCATGATGATCACGCGCAAAGTCGCCACAGCCTTGGCGGCGGGTTGCACCATGGTGATCAAGCCTGCCGAAGACACGCCGCTCACGGCCTTCAAGCTGCTGGAATACGCGCGCAAGGCCGGTATCGAACCCGGCGTGCTGGAAGTGGTGGTCGGCTATCCCAAGGAGATCGGCCTGATCTTCACCGCCGACCCGCGCATTCGCAAAATCACCTTTACCGGCTCCACCGCTGTCGGCAAATTGCTTGCGGCGCAATGCGCGGCCACCCTCAAGAAGATGACCCTGGAACTGGGCGGCAACGCACCCTTTATCGTGTTCCAGGACGCCAACCTGGATGAGGCCGTCAAGGGCCTGGTCAGCGCCAAACTGCGCAACAGCGGCCAGGTGTGCATCTCGCCGAACCGGATTTTTGTGCAGCACAGCATCCTCGAGGACTTCGTCCAACGGGTGCAGGCGGCCGTTGCCAAAATCGATGTCGATCAAGGCCTGCGTGAAGACTTTGTGGTCGGGCCACTGGTCAATCAACTGGGTTTTGACAAAGTCGTGCGCCTGGTGGAAGACGCCAAAGCCGCCGGTGCCAACGTGCTGATGGGCGGCAAGCCCCACGCCAAAGGCGGGTTGTTCTACGAACCCACCGTGGTGACCGGTTTGCGCGACGACTCACCGCTGGCCACCCAGGAAATTTTCGGGCCGGTGTTCGCCATCTATTCATTCAAGGATGAAGAGGAAGTCATCGCGCGCGCCAACCAGACTGAGTTTGGCCTGGTGGCGTATGCCTACACCAGCGCGCTGGGGCGTTCGTTGCGGCTGTCGCGCCAACTGGAAGCGGGAATGGTCATCCTCAATTCGGGTTCGGTCGGCACCGCGTCGGTTCCCTTTGGCGGTATCAAGCAATCCGGCTATGGCCGTGAGGGCAGCTACTACGGAATCGAAGAGTACGTGCATGTGAAGTATGTGCTGATGGCGGGCGCGCAGTTCTAAGCGCTTAATCACGTCCAACGCGAGCAGCCACACGGCGCTCGCTTTTTTTTGTAGTGGATTTGCCCTCGCCAGACGCGGATAGTTCGTCCCACTGACAGGACAATAGGTTGACCATGCAAGACCTCAACGACCTCTACTATTTCGCCAAAGTCGTCGAGGCCGGCGGCTTTGCGGCGGCCGGCCGGCTACTGGGGATTCCCAAGTCACGGCTGTCACGGCGTATTGCCGAGCTGGAAGAACGCCTCGGCGCGCGCCTGTTGCAGCGCACCACCCGCCAATTGACCCTCACTGCGGTCGGCGAGCGTTATTTGCGCCATTGCCAGGCCATGCTGCTGGAAGCGGAAATGGCCGACGAGGCCGTGGCCAGTATGTCCAGCGAACCGCGCGGGCGCCTGCGGGTAAGCTGCCCGGTGGGCATGGCCCAGCACATGATGCCGGGCATGGTTGCCGGTTTTCTCGCCGCCCACCCGCTGGTACAGCTGGAGATGACGCTGGTGAACCGCCGTGTCGACCTGGTGGCTGAGGGCATCGACGTGGCCCTGCGCGTGCGCGAGTCGGGCGATGAAGACCCGCTGCTGGTGACCAAGCGCCTGCGCCAGGCCCAGACCCTGCTGGTGGCCAGCCCTGAATTCATCCAGGGTCGGCACATCGACAGCCTCGAAGACCTCAAACAGCTACCGGTGCTCGGCGCCCTGGAGGCCGACCGCCTGGTCCACCTGCGCCTGATCGACCCGCAAGGCAACGCCCAGGACCTCGCGCTGGAAGCCCGCCTGGGCATCGACGACTTCATCGTGCGCAAGGCCTGTGCCCTTAAGGGCCTGGGCTTCACGGTCTTGCCGATGATGTACTGCGAAGAGGAATTGGCCAGCGGCCAATTGGTGCAGCTGCTGCCGCATTGGTCGTCACCGGGCGGCTGGTTGCAGGCGGTGTACCCGCATCGCCGTGGCGTACTGCCGGCCATTCGTGCCTGGATCGACTACCTGGAAGAAGCCTTCAAAGACTGCGGAGACCGCTTGCTATGAAAATGACAGAAGCACACGTCGCCGCCTTCTGCCTGAGCCTGCCCGGCGCGCGGGAAGACTACAAATGGGGCGGCGTGCGGGTGTTCTCGATTGCTGGCAACAAGATGTTCGCCGTGCAGAACCTGCGGGGCGAATCGCTGGCGTTCAAGGTCGACAAGGACCTGTTCCTCGGCCACGTCGACCGCCCCGGCATTCATCCGGCGCCTTATCTGGCGCGGGCACAGTGGATCATCATGAACACGCCCTACCCGCTGGGCGCCAAGGAACTGCGTGGCCTGTTGCAGCGTTCTCACCAGTTGGTGGTGAGCAAACTGCCCAAGCGCACGCAGATCGGGCTGTTGCTAGAAGATTGAAAGCAGCGTGCCGCCCAGGAATAACTGGTCGAGCCAGAACACCTCGTGCAGCAACACGATGACCCAGAACAGCACCTGGTACGACACTTTGCGCGTCTTGTGCCGGAACACCTGCTGGGCGATCAACGCCCCGGGCCATCCGCCGGCCAGTTCCACGGCGTGCAGGATGTTTTCGCGAACGCGCGGGCCTGCTGTCTGAGCCTTGCGCTTATCACCCCAGTAGAGAAAAAACGCTACCACGCTGACCACACCATAGGCGGCCAGCGGAATCACGGTCTCACCGCGATGCCACACCAGCGCCGCCCCCAGCAGCGGCGCGGCGCACAGCAGCACAAAGAGCAGCGCCTTGAGGCGCGGATGCTGAATGTTCATGGTTTGACCGCCGACCAGTCGATCCAGCCGAACTGCCAGGTCGCCAGAATCAGCACGCCGAACGCGATGCGATACCAGGCAAACGCCGCATAGCTGTGGCTGGCGATGAACTTGAGCAAGGCCTTGACCGCGATCATCGCAAAGATGAACGAGGTGACGAACCCGATGGCAAACACCGGCAGGTCATCGGGCTGGAACAAGTGACGGTACTTGTAGCCCGAATACAGGGCCGCGCCGACCATGGTTGGCATCGCCAGGAAAAACGAAAACTCGGTGGCGGTCTTGCGTGACAGGCCGAACAACAGGCCGCCAATGATGGTGGCGCCGGAGCGTGAGGTGCCCGGAATCATCGCCAGGCACTGCGCCAGGCCGACCTTGAGCGCGTCTTTCCAGGTGATCTGGTCCACGGTGTCAGCATGCACCGCATGGTCGCGGCGCTCAGCCCACAACATGATCACGCCACCCACGACCAGGGCGGTGGCCACGGTGATCGGGTTGAACAGGTAATGCTTGATCAGGTCGGCAAAAATCACCCCCAGCACGATGGCCGGCACCACCGCGATGATCAGGTTAGCCGTGAAACGCCGGGCACTGGGCTGGGTCGGCAAGCCGATGACCACGTCGAGGATCTTGCGCCGAAACTCCCAGACCACCGCCAGGATCGCGCCCAATTGAATAATGATGTTGAACGCATCAAAGCGTTCGCCGCCGAAGCCGATCAAGTCGGCGACGATGATCTGGTGCCCGGTGCTGGATATGGGCAGGAACTCTGTCAGCCCCTCCACCACGCCAAGAATCACTGCCTGTATGGCGGTCCAAAAATCCATGTATCCCCCAAAGGTCATGCCTGTCGGCATGCCTTGACTGTCTTTTTAATAGTTCACTGACGACAAGCGCACTCAAGTTCCGCTGCTGATTTTCAACATCGGCCTGCAAAAATTTCGTGAAAAATCAGGGAGTACTCAGGTTTTTCAATTACAGGCCGAAAGCCTATCAGACAAGCCGGAAATGTCGATGCGGCGCCCACAATTATAAAAAGCATGGAGTGACAGGACGATGAACAGTTTGCGCAGCATGTCGATCAGCCGCCGTCTCTGGCTGATCCTGATAGTCGCCGTGTTGATGCTGCTGACGTTGGGGCTGTTGATGCTCAAGCAGATCCACGGCGACCTTTACCAGGCCAAACGCCAGCAGACCCAGCACGTGGTGCAGACCGCCAGCGGGGTGCTGGCCTATTACCAGAACCTTGAGAAAACCGGCGTGCTCAGCCGTGAAGCCGCGCAGCAGCAGGCCCTGAGCGCGGTGCGTGGCCTGCGCTACGACCACGACGATTACTTCTGGATCAACGACCTGACGCCCGTGATGATCATGCACGCGGCCAACCCCAAGCTGGATGGCCAGAACCTCTCGGCGATCCGCGACCCGGACGGCTTTGCGGTGTTCAACGAATTCGTGATCCTGGCCAAGGCCAAGGGCGCCGGCATCGTCAACTATCGCTGGCCCAAACCCGGCGCCGAAGCGCCCGTGGAAAAAACCTCGTACATCCAGCTGTTCGAACCCTGGGGCTGGATTATCGGCTCCGGCGTGTACGTGGATGATGTGCAGGCCGAGTTCACAGGCCAGGTGTGGAAGGCCTCGCTGATTGGCCTGGGCATCGCCCTGCTGATGGCCGTGTTGGTCACCTTGATTGCGCGCAGCATCGTGACGCCGTTGCAGGCGGCGGTAAACGCCATGGCCAATATCGCCAGTGGCGAAAGCGACCTGACGCGCAGCCTCGACGCCCACGGGCGCGACGAAGTCACCCAGTTGTCTCGGCACTTCAATAGCTTTACCGCCAAGCTGCGCCAGGTGGTCGGCCAGTTGCAGGTGTGCGCCAACGCGTTGGGCCAGTCGTCCACGGACTTGGGCAACAACGCCAGCCAGGCGCATGACCGCAGCCAGCAACAGTCGCAGCAGATGGAATTGGTGGCGACGGCGATCAATGAAGTGACTTATGGCGTGCAGGACGTGGCAAAAAACGCCGAACATGCCGCCAGCGAGATGCGCGATGCCCAGGCCCAGGCGCAGCAGGGCCAGGTGAATATCGACGGTAGTTTGCAGCAGATCGACCAGCTCTCCGGCACCATCAGCCAGGCCGTGGAGGTGATTCGCACCTTGTCCAGCGAGAGCACGCAGATTGGTGGTGTGCTGGAAGTGATCCGCTCCATCGCTGACCAGACCAACCTGCTGGCGCTTAACGCGGCCATTGAGGCCGCGCGTGCCGGGAACAGGGCCGTGGGTTTGCAGTGGTCGCCGATGAAGTGCGCTTGCTGGCTCAGCGTACGCAAAAATCCACTGCTGAAATCCAAGTGATGATTGAGCGTCTGCAGGGGCACTCGGAAGCGGCGGTCAAGGTGATCAGTGACAGCCATAGCGCTTCGCAGCTGACGATTGAACAGGCTGGGCAGGCCGGTGCAAGTCTTACCGCCATTGGCCAGGCGTTGCGTAACCTCAACGGGCTGAATGCCTCGATTGCCAGCGCGACCTTGCAACAGGCGCATGTGGTGGAGGATATCAACCAGAACGTCACCCAGGCGGCCGGGTTGTCGCACAGCACTGCGCTGGCGGCGGAGCAATCCAGTGTGGCGAGTGCGCATTTGCGTGGGTTGAGTGAGGAGTTGGACGGGTTGCTGCGGCAGTTCAAGGTTTAGCTTTTTTTTGAGGAGGGTGTGTACATATCCGTTGTTTGGGTGATGGCGGGTATAGGTTCCGCCCTTACGGCGGGTCACTTTTGAAAAGCGCAAAAGTAACCAAAACGCTCTTGCCCCGCCACTCGGCACCTCGCCTAGGCTCGGTGTGCCCTCACGCAGGCATTACTCCGCGGGCCGCCGCGACGGGGCGTCCCTGCCCCGTCGCGGCTAAACCGGCGTCCTGCCGGTTTACCCGCTCCGTACTACCTGCATTCGGCCAGCGTGGTTTAACGGGGCGCCTAAGATCAAGATCAAAAGCAAAAGCACGGCGGCCTGGTAGCCGACCTGAGTGGTTAGATCAAAAGCGGAAGCGAGGCGGCCTGACAGCCGACCTGATCTTTGAAGCTGAACCCATTCAAATGTGGGAGCCGGCTTGCCTGCGATTGCATCAACCCGGTGTACCTGCTGGACCGAGGTGTCTGCATCGCAGGCAAGCCAGCTCCCACAGAAAAGCAAAGCAGTGCGGTGCTGGCAGTTGAACTCGGTCAAATTGTGGGAGCGGGCTTGCTCGCGAAGGCGGTGGGTCAGTCAGCTCATGTGTCACTGACACACCGCCTTCGCGAGCAAGCCCGCTCCCACAGTTGGTTCTCGGTGCTTCAGGTTGAAGGGGTGTTACTCAGCTTTTACCTCTGCCACTCACGCCGTGCTCTGCCTTTAACGCTGATCTCACACGCCCCGTTACACCACGCCAGCCGCCATAACCGCAGCAATGTGTATGTCTCCACATCCACGTTTAAACATTCCTCACCTCTGGTTACAATTGCCGCCCTCTCCCACTCTCCCAAGGAACCGCCATGTCCGGGCTTGAATTGTTCGCCGCCGCCCTGGGGTGATCGCTGTCTGGCTGACGGTCAAACAAAACCCCTGGTGCTGGCCTATAGGCCTGGTCATGGTGTTGCTCTACACCTGGGTGTTCTTCGACGTAAAACTCTATTCCGACATGCTCCTGCAAGTGGTCTACGCCGCCCTGCAACTTTACGGCTGGTGGCAGTGGACCCGCGCCGGCGAGGTCAAGCAAGGCCGCCAGGTCAGCAGCCTCGGCGTACCCGCGATCATGAGCAGCCTGGCCATCGGCGCCGTCTTCAGCTTGCTGCTCGGCGCGGCCATGGCCCACTGGACCGACGCCGCCCAGCCGTGGCTGGACGCCGCCCTCACCGGTTTCAGCCTGGTGGCGCAAATGTGGATGGCGCAAAAACGCGTGCAATGCTGGCCGCTGTGGATCGCCGTGGACGTGATCTTCGTCGGCCTGTTCCTCTACAAAGGCCTGTACCTCACCGCCGCGCTTTACGCCCTGTTCACCGCGATTGCCGTGCAAGGCTGGCGTGAATGGCGCAGCGACCCGGCGTTGCACGCATGAAAGTGGTGGTACTGGCAGGCCCCGAATCCAGCGGTAAAAGCTGGCTGGCGGCTGAACTGCACGCACACTTTGGCGGGCTGATGGTTGGCGAATACGTGCGGTATTTCATCGACCATCATCAGCGCGACACCACCCTGGCGGATATTCCGGCGATTGCCCGCGGCCAACTGGCCTGGGAAGACGCGGCCCGCGCCGAACAGCCCAACCTGCTGGTGCTCGATACTCACCTGTTGACCAACAAACTGTGGAGCCAGACGCTGTTCGGCGACTACCCCGCCTGGCTGGACGACGAACTCCTGGCCCGGCATTACGACCTGCACCTGTTGTTGTCCCCCGAGGACGTGGAATGGACCGCCGACGGCCAGCGCTGCCAACCGGAACTGGCTGATCGTCGGGCGTTTTTCCAGGCCAGCCTGGCGTGGATCGAACAGCACCAGCAGCCCGCCGTAATCATTGGCGGTCATTGGCAAGCCCGGCGTGCCAAGGCATTTGAAGCGGTGGCGCAGCTGCTGGCGTAAGGCCCAGTCCTGAGTACCGACCATCGGGTCAACGCAGTCCATTTCCTTCGGCGCCAGTCAATCTTCTAAAGGAGATTGGCCTATGAACATGCGCATTGTTGCCCGCCTGATTAACTTGCCGGAAAACCGTGGCGTTCGCGTCACCGCGGCAAAGCATCCTGTCCTGCTGGTGCGTGTCGGCGATCGGGTGCGCGCCTTCCAGGCCGAGTGCCCGCACGCCGGCGCACCGCTGGAGGAAGGTGTGATCTGTAACGGGCGGATCATTTGCCCCTGGCACAAAGCCGCGTTTGCCGTGGACAGCGGCGCCGTGATCGAACCTCCGGCGCTGGTCGGGCTCAAGCAATACCCGGTGCAGGTGCACGATGGCGTGGTCAGTGTTGGCGACGAGCCCATGGCAGCCGAAGCCGCGCCGGCGCGGGATGAACAACGCTGCTTTGCGGTCATCGGCGCTGGCGCGGCAGGCACTGCCGCCGTGGCGGCGTTGCATCAGCAAGGCTTCAGCGGGCGATTGCTGTGGATCGACCGTGAACAGGCTCCCGCCTACGACCGCACCGCCCTGAGCAAATTCGTGATCGCAGGCCAGATGACGCCCGAAGACACGCCGCCACTGCTGGATAAGCAGCCCATCGGCATTCACGGCGAAGTTCAGCGCCTGGACGCCAACGCCAAACGCATCGAACTCGCCGACGGTCGTCACTTTGACTATGACGCGGCACTGGTCGCCACCGGGGGCGAAGCGCAACCGCTGGACATCCCCGGCGCGGTATTGAGCCAAGTGTTTGTGCTGCGCAGCCGCGAGGATGCGGCGCGTATCGACGAAGCAGCGCAATCGGCAGCGTGCGCGGTGATTGTCGGCGACAGCTTTATCGGCCTGGAAGCCGCGTCCGCCTTGCGCCAACGTGGCCTGGTGGTGCAGGTGGTCAGCCGCCATGACATTCCTCTCGCCGCGCAATTGGGCAAGCGTATCGGTGCGGCCATTCGCCAATTGCACGAAGACAATGGCGTGATCTTCCACTGCAACACCGAGCCCGAACGCTTCGACGGTCACGGCGCAGTGAGTACCGTGCTGCTTAAAAACGGCAAGCGCCTGGCGGCAGACCTGGTCGTAATCGGCGTTGGCGTCACACCCGCCACCGGCTTTATCCACGGCGTCGACAAAGCCGAGGACCAGTCGCTGAACGCAGACACTCATTTACAGGTGGCGCCCGGGTTATGGGCGGCCGGCGACAACGTGACCTTTGCCTGGCGTCAGCAGCCAACACGCATCGAGCACTGGCGCGTGGCCCAGCAGCTGGCCGTGCTGGCCGCGCGCAATATGCTCGGCGATACGCAGGTGTACGCCGACGTGCCCTTCTTCTGGACCTACCACTTCGGCAAAACCTTTGAAGTGCTCGGCCACCCGCAGCACTGGAATCGCCTGCACGTGGAGGGTGAGGTGAATCGTCACGACTTCATTGCCTTGCTGTGCCGGGATGATCACGTGGAAGCCGTGATTGCCTGCGAACATCAGCAAGCCATGGCGCGCCTGTCACAACGCATGCAGCACCCCTTGGGCAAGGCCGAGGCCTTGGCCATTATTCGCGCCGGTTAGCGCTTTTTGCGGGTGCTCAATTGAATCCACGTCGGCGCATGGTCGCTGGCGTGCGGCTCGTTGCGCACCCAGGCGTCCACGCCGGCGTCTTTGAGGTAAGGCTTGAGCGCGGGATTGAGCAGCAGGTGATCGATACGCAGCCCGGAGTTGGTCTGCCAGTGCTGACGGAAGTAATCCCAGAAGGTGTAGACGCGCTCTTCGGGGTACAGATGACGCAGCGAATCGGTCCAACCCTGCTCCAGCAGACGCTGATAACACGCGCGGCTTTCGGGTTGCAGCAAAGCGTCCTTGAGCCAGGAGCGCGGGTTGTAGATGTCCACGTCGGTGGGCACCACATTGAAATCCCCGGCCAGCAGCACCGGGTGTTCGCTGGCTTGCAGCGCCTGGGCATAGGTAATCAGCCGTTCGAACCAGGCCAGCTTGTAGTCGAATTTCGGCCCTGGCTGGGGGTTGCCATTGGGCAGATACAGGCAGCCAACCAACACGCCATGCACCGCAGCTTCCAGGTAACGACTTTGCGTGTCGCTGTCATCGCCCGGCAAACCGCGCCGGCTCTCCAGCGGCTGGGCATCGCGCGCCAAAATGGCCACGCCGTTCCACGAGGCCTGACCCAGGCAAATCGCACCGTAGCCGGCCGCTTCGAAGTCGGTATAGGGAAACAGGCTTTCCGGCGCCTTGAGCTCTTGCAGGCAGACGATATCCGGCTGCTCGCGCTCAAGCCATTGCAGCAGGTTGGGCAGACGGGCACGGATGCCGTTGATATTGAAGGTGGCGATTTTCAGCGCTTTCATCGGTCCGGTCCTTTCAGGGCTCTTGGGATAGAGCCTGAAAGCCGCGCGGATGTTCAATCCAAACCACGCTCCAGGTTGGCATTCACGCGCAGCAATAACGCCAGCAGCGTCGCCTCTTCTTCAGCGCTGAAGCCCTGCAGCGGCACGCATGCATTCACGCACCGCGTCGGTCAGGGTGATCAAGCAGCTGCTGCGCCATGCTCGACTGCTCGACAGCAGTGCAGGCCTATGAAAACCACATGTTCGAGCGTGTGACGCCGGCCGCCAGAGACAGCGCCGAAGGCGCCGCCACCCAGTTATCCCATGACAGCCTGGCGCTGTCCCTGGCCCACCTGCATCACCACCTCACGCCTCAGTAGCCCAGGGACAGGCCGGTATTGCGGCGCGGGTCGTTGGCCCCGTAGAAACGGTTGTTGCCCACCGGCTTGCCACCCAGGGACGGCGCGCCCACCAGGATTGCGGCCAGGTGGTTGGCATCCTGAGGCCCGGCAAACTTGTGGCCCCAACTCTCGAGGATTTTCTGCGTGTCGGGGCTCACCGCGAAGGTTTCGAGGTTGGTGGTCTCAGGCATCCACTGTTGATGGAAACGCGGCGCATCGACGGCTTCCTGGATGTTCATCTTGTAGTCGATGACATTCAGGATGGTCAGCAAGGTCGCGGTGATAATCCGGCTGCCGCCTGGCGTACCGACCACCATCACGGCCTTGCCGTCCTTGGTCACGATGGTCGGGCTCATCGACGACAGCGGCGCCTTGCCCGGTGCGATGGCGTTGGCTTCGCCCTGGACCAGGCCGTACATGTTCGGCACGCCGACCTTAACGGTGAAGTCGTCCATTTCATCGTTGAGGATCACCCCGGTCTTGCTCGCCATCACACCGGCACCGAACCAGTCGTTGAGGGTGTAGGTCACCGACACCGCGTTGCCCCACTTGTCGACGATGGAATAGTGCGTGGTGTTGTTGCCTTCATGCGGCGACACGCCCGGCTTGATCGCCTGGGAATCCCCGGCCTTCTGCGGTTCGATGGCAGCACGCAGCTTGGCGGCGTAGTCCTTGTCCAGCAGGTGGGCGATCGGGTTCTTCACAAAATCCGGGTCGCCGAGGTAGCTGTTGCGGTCCACGTAGGCGTGGCGCATCGCTTCGATCTGGTAGTGCAGGCCTTGGGCCGAGTGATAGCCAAGGTCGGCCATCGGGTAGCCTTCGAGGATGTTCATGATCTGGCAGATCACCACGCCGCCCGAGCTCGGTGGCGGTGCCGAGACCACGTGGTAGCCACGGTAATCGCACTCGATGGGCGCCAGTTCGCGGGTCTTGTACTTGTCGAGGTCGGCCTGGGTGATGATGCCCTTGCCGGCCTGGCTGGAATCCACCAGGGCCTTGGCGACCCAACCTTTATAGAAGCCGTCGGTGCCCTTGGCGGAGATTTCCTTGAGGGTCCTGGCCAGGTCTTTCTGCACCAGTTTATGGCCGACCTGCAGCGGTTGGCCGTTGTGCAGGAAGATCCCGCGCAGGTCTTTGTCCTTCTCGAACTCGCCGGTGGCGGTGTGCAGCAAGTCGACATCGCCCTGCTCCAGTTCGAAGCCGTTTTCCGCCAGCTTGATCGCCGGGGCAATCACTTGGGCGCGCTTTAGAGTGCCGTACTTGCTCAGCGCGGTTTCCATGCCGGACACGGTGCCGGGCACGCCGACCGCCAGGTGGCCCTTGGCGCTGAGGCCTTCGACGACCTTGCCGTCTTTGTCCAGGTACATGTCGGCGGTGGCCGCCAGGGGAGCTTTTTCGCGGAAGTCGAGGAAGGTCTTGCGCCCATCCGCCAGTTGCACGGTCATGAAGCCGCCGCCACCGAGGTTACCCGCCGCCGGGTACACCACCGCCAGCGCATAGCCCACGGCCACGGCCGCATCGACTGCGTTGCCGCCGGCCTTGAGTACATCCACCCCCACATGAGTGGCCAAATGCTGGGCGGTGACTACCATGCCGTTTTCACCGCCCACCGGGGCCTGGGAAGCGGCGTGCACACCGCTGACCGTCAGCACCAGCGCGGTGGCGATTAAGGTGCGGCTGAAGGGTTGGTATTTCATCCATGGCTACTCTAGTTATTGGGACGCACCAAAATAGCCCGACTCGGATCCAATCCCCAGCGCAATGGCGTTTTTATTACAGAACTTGTCGGTCACAGAACGGCCGCGAAAAAGCCCATGCTATATTTCGCGCCCAGACTGGCTGCAAGGCGCGTTGAGATGGTGATCAAGAAGACCGGTATTCGGGCTCAGCAGGCCGACCAGACACGCGCGCGCATCTTGCAGGCGGCGGTCAAGGTGTTCACCCGCGACGGTTATTCCGGCGGGCGCGTCGACACCATTTCCAAGGAAGCCGACTCCAACGACCGCATGCTTTATTACTATTTCGGCAGCAAGGAACACCTGTTCATCTGCGTGCTGGAACACATCTACGAGCAGTTCAACCAGGCCGAAAGCAAACTCAAGCTCAACCTGGAGGCGCCCGTGCAGGCGCTGCAGGACCTGGTGGCGTTTATCTGGAATTACTACGTCAAGCACCCCGAGTTTGTCGCGATCCTGAGCATCGAGAACCTGCACCAGGGCAAGCATGCCCAGCAGTCCGGCGAAATGCGGCGGCTGTCGGGCGAAGCGGTTGGCGTGTTGAAACCGATCATTGAGGCCGGCCAGGCCCAGGGTGTGTTTCGCCAGGACATCGACCTCAAGCACGTGTACTTGATGATCGCCTCGCTGTGCTACTTCTATAACTCCAACCGCCATACCCTCAGTTCGTTTCTGGGTGAAGACCTGGCGGATAAGGGGCAGCAGCAGGATTGGCTGGGGTTTATCACTGATTTGGTGCTGAGGGGCGTCTCCCCTAACTCATTATAGAAACCGACTCTAATCCCTGTGGGAGCTGGCTTGCCTGCGATGGCGATGTGTCAGGTAGTATTTTCGGTGCAGACACACCGCCATCGCAGGCAAGCCAGCTCCCACAGTTTTGACCGCATTGTGTCAATGAGTGCCCGGGTTGGCCCGCAGGTGCGCGACCTTCTGTTCCAGCCCGGTCCACTGTTCTGCATTCGGCGCAAATTGCCCACGCAAATAGGCGACCAAATCCGCCACCTGCGTATTCGACAAACTGTCCTTGAACCCCGGCATGTACCCCAGATCCTGGGTCGCCGGGTTGCTGATCCCTTGCAGAATCACCTTGATCAAATTGTCCGGCTGATCACTGTGCACATTGGTATTGGTCGCCAGTGACGGGCTGACCCCAAACAGCTTTGGCCCCAGGCCATCGGCGTGACAGGCCTTGCACGACCCTTCGAACACACGCCGACCATTCGGATTGGGCACCGTCGCTGCCGCCACGGTTTGCGCCTCAGCCGTCGCCTCGCCCTTGAGCGACGCCAGGTACACCGCCATCGCGCGAATGTCGGCCTTGGGCAACTTCGCCAACTCAGTCACCACCGGCCCCATCGGGCCCGCCGCCACGCCATGGGCGTCGGAATAGCCGGTGCTGAGGTAGGTGAACAATTGATCTTCGGTCCATGGCGTCGGTGCCTTGGACACACCGTTCAGTGCCGGCGCCTCCCAGCCATCGACGCTGCCGCCGGCCAGGAAGGCCTTGCCGCCCTTCTCGGCCCCCATCAGGTTGCGCGGCGAATGGCACGCCGCACAGTGCCCCAGACCATTGACCAGATAATTGCCGCGATTCCACTGCTCGCCGCGCTCCGGTTGCAGCGTGATTTCACCGCGCCTCAGATTCAGCGCATTCCACCCCGCCATCAGCGGCCGGATGTTGAACGGAAAGCGCATGGCATTCGGCGTCGGCGCCTGGCTCACTGGCGCTTGCGACATCAGGTAGGCATACAGCGCCTGCATGTCCGCCTCATTGATATTGCGAAACGCCGTATAGGGAAACGCCGGGTACAAATTGCGCCCGTCACGGCCAATGCCCTCACGCATCGCCCGCTCGAATGCCGGGTACGACCAGGCACCGATGCCGGTGTTCACATCCGGGGTGATATTGCTGCTGTACAGGGTGCCGAAGGGCGTTTCCATCGCCAACCCACCGGCATTGGTCGCGCCGCCCGGCGCCGTATGGCACACCGCGCAATCGCCCACCGCCGCCAGCAAACGCCCGCGCTCCAGGGTGGCCTTGGACCACGTGCCGGCGCTGGGCGGGGCGATCGGTGCGATCGCGCCGTGAAACGGCCAGGCCGTGGCCATCACGGCGCCCAGCGTCGCAAACAGCGCGCCGAACCACCATTTTTTGCGTTTCTGTGGCGACGTGGCAGGCTCGCCGAGGGTGCCGGCATTCAGCGCTGCCAACACCCGCTCGGGCGTGATCGGCAACTCACGAAAACGAATCCCGGTGGCGTCATAGATCGCATTGGCAATCGCCGCCGCGCTGGGCACCGAGGCCGACTCACCGGCGCCCATCGGCGGCTGGTCCTGGCGCGGCATCATCAGCACGTCGATCTGCGGCACTTCAGGGAAGGTCAGGATCGGGTAACCGCCCCACTCCTTGCTGGCCACCGTCGATTCCTCAAAGGTCACCCGCTCCTTCAACACGCGGCTGGTGGACTGGATCACATTGCCGTGGATCTGATGCTGCACACCCGCCGGGTTGATCATCATCCCCGAGTCGTGGCCGATCACCACCCGCGTCACCGACACGTCGCCGGTGTGTTTGTCGATGGCCACATCCGCTACCCAGGCGGCCCACGCCGCGCCAAAGCCGGGGAATTTACTGTGGATGTAGCGCGCGTAAGCAAAGCCACGGCCCCGCAACAGATGGTCGTCGTTGGCGGTTTGCATGGGCGCGGTGCGCGGTGACCAGTTGGCGCGTTCGGCGGTGGATTTGACCAGGTCGATGGCGCGCTCGTCCTTGAGGTAGCGCAGGCGGTACTCCACCGGATCGACGCCGGCGGCAAATGCCAGCTCGTCGATATACGATTCGTGGGCAAAGGTATTGGGCAACGCCGACACGCCGCGCATCCACGAGGCGCGCACGATGGGCGCCATGTCGTTGATAGTCACCCGCATGTTGTCGATGTCATACGGTGGGATCGAGGTGCGGTCGCCCATTTCGAACATCGCCGCCACGGGTTCGACGCGGCCGGTCAGCAACAGCGCCAGGGTAGGCGCGCCATTGGAGGGGTAGCTGGTTTCAAAATCGTACGCGGCAATGCTGCCGTCGGCGTTGAGGCCGCCGTCCACGTCCATCAACTGCGCCGTGCCCTTGGGCTCCCACAGGTGTTCCTGTTCGCGGGTCAGTTGCACGCGCACCGCCTTGCCCACCGCACGCGACAACAGCAACGCGTCGGCGCAGACGTCATCCGCGCAATTGCGCCCATAGCAACCGGCGGCTTCCAGGCGAATCACGTCGATCAGCGCTTCATCACAGTCCAGCAACCAGGCCAGGTCGGCGCGCAGCAAATGCGGGTTCTGGCTGCCCGACCACACACGACTGCCCGCGGCTTGATAGTCGGCCACGGCGCAGGACGGGCCGATTGAGCCGTGCATTTGATAGGGCCACAGGTAACTGCGCGGCATCCGCTGGCTGGCACCCGCCAGGGCTGCATCGACATCGCCCTGATCGAGCACCGTGCGGCGTACCCGCGGGTTGTCACGGATCGCCTGCTCGACATCGTTCATGTCCGGCAAGGCGTTATTCCAGGGCTTCCACTGCACCTGCAACTCATGGGCGGCCTTGATCGCCTGCTCTTCGCGCAACGCGACCACGCCCACAAAGTCGCGGATCACCACCACCGCAACAATGCCGGGGATATGTGCGATGGACGCTTCATCCACACTCAGCAGGCTATTGCCGACAAAATCCCCGCAGTCCAGACCGGCATACGGAGGGCGCACGACGCGGCCGTGCAGCATGCCCGGCACGCGCATGTCGTGCACGTAGGTCAGCTCGCCCGTGGCCTTGCCGGGAATATCCACGCGCGCGGCGCCCTTGCCCACCAGGCGGTAATCCTCGATGGCTTTCAAGGGCGCATCGCCGCTGATGCGTAACTGGTCATGCTGGCCGCTGACCAACTCGCCGTAAGTGGTGGCGCGCCCGTCTGCCGCCTGGATGACGCCCGCTTCGACCTTGAGGCTGGCGGTGCTCACGCCCCAGCGCCCCGCCGCCCGCGCCAGCAAAAAACGTCGTGCTTCGGCGGCAGCGTTGCGCAGCGGGATCGCCGAAATCTGCAAGGTCGCGCTGGCAATCGTCGCGCCCTGGTTCGGCACGCGCTCGGTGTCGCCCAGCACCATGGTGACCTGGTCCATCGTCAGGTCGAGTTCTTCGGCGACGATCTGCGCCAGCGAGGTGCGAATGCCGGTGCCCAGGTCCACATGGCCGTTGAACGCATAAACCAGGCCGTCATCGTTGACCGCGATAAACAGCCCCAGCTCTTTGGGTTTCACGGTCGGCGTGCCGCCCTTGGCCACCGGGCCGGAGGGCGGTAGTACATCGTTGACGATCAACAAGACGCCCGTCTTGGTCAGCCACTGGTCACGGGAAAGTGGGCTATCGGTCATGGTCGGCCATCCACGGTCAAGAGGTGAGCAGCACGCAATACGGCGCGCAGGATTTCGATATGGGTGCCGCAGCGGCAGAGGTTGCCCGAGAGTTCGTTGCGGATCTGGGCTTCGCTGGGGTTGGGATTGCGGTCGAGCAAGGCCTTGGCCGTCATGATCATGCCGTTGAGGCAGTAGCCGCATTGCGCGGCTTGCTCGTCGATAAACGCTGCTGCACGGGTGCGGCGCCTGGCGTGTGCCGAGGCCTTCGAGGGTGACGATTTCACGCCCTGCCGCGCCCGCCAGCGGGAACACACATGAGCGTGCCGCAACACCGTCGATGATCACCGTGCAGGCGCCGCACTCGCCCAGGCCGCAGCCGTACTTGGGGCCGTTGAGTGCCAGGTCATTGCGCAGCACCAGCAACAGCGGCGTGTCCGCCATGGCGCTGACTTCGCGGGTGTGGCCATTAACCTCAAGGGCAACCGTGATGGAGGGACTGATCATTCGCTTCGCCTGTGTCAGTTGGTGAAGTGGCTACTACACGAAACAGTCAAAAAAAAGCATCGCGGACCTGGGGTCTCGCGACACACTTGAATCGTGAAGTGGCTACTACATCAACACTGAGCAAAAACGATGCCAAGGGGTTGGGCTTACCCTGACGTACGCAGGTTTGTGATGGTTGTGGCGAGCGGGCTTGCCCGCGTTGGGGCGCGAAGCGGCCCTCGTCCAGGCGATGGGGTTATTCAGGTAAACCTCATGGCGGGTTTGGGGGCTGCTGCGCAGCCCAACGCGGGGCAAGCCCGCTCGCCACAACAAGCCTCTCGCCACGACAAGCCCACTATTCCTGCGGGTCGTCGATCATCTTGCGCAGCAGGAACAACACCGCCACCCGTTCAGCCGGGTTGAGGTTGCTCAGGGTCAGTTCGCTGATCTGCGCGGCACGCGGCGCGGTTTGCGCGACCAGGTCGGCGCCTGCGGCAGACAGGTCCACCACCACCTTGCGCTTGTCTTGCGGGTCCGGCTCCAGCGTGATCAGTTCCTTGGCCTTGAGCCGCTCGACAATGCCGCGAATGGTCGCCTGGTCAACGGCCGTGGCCTTGACCAGTTCGGTGAGGGAACTTGCACCCTGATCGCGCAGTGCACACAGGGTGACGAACTGTACGGCGGTGAGCTGGGAGTCGCCGACATTCTGCTGAAAGATCGCCAGGTGGCGCTGGTAGGCCTTGCGCAGCAGGTGGCCAACTTGTTCAGAGAAAACGTAGGAATCAGGCACGGCGGGCTCGGTGGGTGATTGGCGATGGGGAGGCATGATGGCTGGCTTACCGGATCGACTCAAGTTTCTCATTGAGGAAACACGGTTAGAACTGTGGGAGCGGGCCCGCTCCCACATTGGGATCTTCAGCGGGCCAGAGAGGCTGCTGGGGCGACTACGTCACCGGCGATAACCACCGCCTCGTCATCCAGGTACACATCGCAATGACGCAGCGGAATGTCCATGTGGCACGGCGTCTTGCGCGTGCCGCCCACTTCGGTATTCGGCCCGGTGGAGAACAGGAAGTTGCCATAGAACGCCCGCGCGTCCATGCACATGCCATCGTTCTTGTCATGCAAACCCATGGCGGTCCACTGCGCTTTTGGCTGCAAGCCCCAGCCAATGTGGGAGATGCCGTACACCTCCGGATCATTGAAGTACTTCATGTAATCACGCAGGTACTCGGCCTCGAAACCACCGTGGATCCTGGTGATAAAGCCCTTCTCGATCTCCAGCGTGATCTTCTCGCGGGTGTAGGTCTTGAATGGCAGGAGGATGTCACCGACGTCCAGCACCAGCACGCCCTCGGCGGTTTCCTCGTTGGGCCAGGAGAACAGGAAGCCGCTGGGCCAGTGGTCCCAGCGCCCAGGCTCATCGGCAAAACCGTATTCGGTCACCGCCGGGTACTGCCCCAAGGCAGCGCGAAAATCACTGCCGGCGCGGGATTTGACGTGAATCGAACGCGCCTTTTTCAGTAATTTCTCGGCCGCCAGCACGCGCACCTTGTCTTCTTCGGTGGGCAGCATGCGCGCCAGCACTTCCGGCGGTTCCACGGCCAGCAGGATGCGCGTGCCGGTCTTGAGGATCTGCTCCTGTTCCGGCGAATGCAGCAGCATCATCGTGTCAACCACCAGGTCGGCGGCTTCCAGCGCACGCTGCGCGGCGATGTTGCCGGTGAGCGCGGTGTCGCCGCAGTAGGCGGTCATGTCATTGCCCATTGCCCGCGGGTGATTGAACGACGGCAGCTCCACCGCATACACCTTGGCCCCCAGGCGCTGCGCCGCCTCCATCGCCGCGCGCACGGTGCGCGCGTCGGAGTAATGGCTCTTGAGCACGGCAACGCTCTGGGTCGGGTCGACCTTCGACAGCTTCAGCACGTGTTCAAACATCTGGGTCAGTTCGCAATCGCTTACCGGCATTTTCCTGTCTCCTGTGGGGCTGCACCAAGTTCAAGCACTGCGCTTCACTCTAGTGCACTTTTATAGCGTATACGCCAATTAATAACGATAAGACCTGAATTGCAAGCGGACTGCAAGCGGCGCGCCAAAACGTTACCTATCGAAACAAGCCCAGCAACTATTGGGAATATCGCGTTACACAGGTTCAGCGAGGCCAAAAAATAAATTTGCAGAAGTGGGCTTCCCATTTCAAAAAATGAGCGTATACACTTTAAAAACCTTGCAGACAGACGCTGCCGACAATCACAAAGAAAGAGGATTACGCCCCATGGGAAGCACTCAAAAAATCGCCATCGTCGGTGCCGGCCTGGGCGGTGCCGCCGCCGCCACCCTGTTGCAGCAAGCCGGTTTTGACGTAGACATCTACGAACAAGCGCCGGAGTTTTCCCGGTTGGGCGCGGGGATCCACATGGGCCCCAACATCATGAAAATCTTCCGCCGCATGGGCATCGAACAGCAGCTGGACCTGATGGGCTCGCACCCCGAGCACTGGTTCAGCCGTTGCGGCGAAACCGGCGACTACCTCTCGCGCATCCCGCTCACCGGCTACGGCGCCTCGTATGTCACCGTGCACCGCGGCGACCTGCACGCCCTGCAGATGTCCACCCTCAAGCCCGGCACCCTGCATTTCAACAAGCGCCTGGAAACCCTCGAAGAAACCGACACCCAGGTGCGCCTGACCTTCGCCGATGGTGAAGTGACTTATGCCGACATCGTGATCGGCGCCGACGGCATCAACTCGAAAATTCGTGAAGAACTGCTCGGCGTGGAAAAACCGCTGTACAGCGGCTGGGTCGCGCACCGCGCGTTGATCCGTGGTGACCAGTTGGCCAAGTACGACCTCACGTTCGAAGACTGCATCAAGTGGTGGACCGAAGACCGCCACATGATGGTGTATTACACCACCGGCAAACGCGACGAGTACTACTACGTCACTGGCGTACCGCATGCTGAATGGGACTTTCAGGGCGCATTCGTGGACAGCAGCCGCGAAGAGATGTTCGAGGCGTTCAAGGGCTACCACCCCACCGTGCAGGCCCTGATCGAGTCCACCGAAAGCGTGACCAAATGGCCGCTGCGCAATCGCAACCCGCTGCCACTGTGGAGCCGAGGTCGCCTGGTGTTGCTCGGTGACGCCTGCCACCCAATGAAGCCGCACATGGCCCAGGGCGCCGGCATGGCCATCGAAGACGCCGCCATGCTCACCCGTTGCCTGCAGGAAACCGGCATCAGCGACTACCGCACCGCGTTCCAGCTCTACGAAGCCAACCGCAAGGAACGCGCCTCCCGCGTGCAGGCGGTGTCCAACGCCAACACGTGGTTGCGCACCCAGGAAGACCCGGATTGGGTGTACGGCTACGACCTGTACGCGCAGCCACTGAAATCGGGGGTGGCCGCGTGAGCACCTTTCTCTATGGCGGCAACGTCCAGGCCAACGGCATTCGCCAGCACTACCTGCGCTACGGCGGCAACGGCCCGGCGCTGATTTTGATTCCGGGCATCACCAGCCCGGCGATTACCTGGGGGTTTGTGGCCGAACGCCTTGGCGCACAGTTCGACACGTACGTGCTGGATGTACGCGGGCGCGGCTTGTCGTCCACCGGACCCGAGCTGGACTACAGCGCCGACACCTGCAGCGATGACATCGGCGCGTTTGCCGATGCATTGAGCCTGGACAGTTACCACCTGGTCGGCCACTCCATGGGCGCGCGCTTTGCCGTGCGCAGTGCGGTCAAGCATCCGCAAGGCGTAAACCGTGTGGTGCTGATCGACCCACCAGTGTCCGGCCCCGGTCGTCGTGAATACCCGAGCAAATTGCCGTGGTACGTCGATTCGATCCGCCAATCCCTGGTTGGGATGGATGCACAGGCCATGCGCGCCTTCTGCGCCACCTGGACACCCGAGCAACTGCAACTGCGCGCCGAATGGCTGCACACCTGCTTTGAGCCCGCCATCGTGCGCGCCTTCAATGACTTTCACACGGTGGATTTCCATCAGGACCTGCCCCACCTCAAGGCCCCTGCCCTGTTGATGGTGGCCGGGCGCGGCGGTGTGATCCTCGATGAAGACATCGCCGAAATCCAGGACCTGCAACCGGCCATCCAGATCGTCCGCGTACCCAACGCCGGGCACATGATTCCGTGGGATGACCTCGAGGGCTTCTTCGACGCGCTCGGCGATTTCCTCACCCACTAAGAACGGAGACCATCATGCACAAGCCTTACCGCATCGGCCAGATCGTGCCGAGTTCCAACACCACCATGGAAACCGAGATCCCGGCGATGCTCAACGCGCGCCAGGCGATCCGCCCGGAGCGTTTTACCTTCCACTCCAGCCGCATGCGCATGAAGCAGGTGCGCAAGGAAGAACTGGCGGCCATGGACGGCGAGTCCGACCGCTGCGCCGTCGAGCTGTCGGACGCCAAGGTGGATGTTTTGGGTTATGCCTGCCTGGTGGCGATCATGGCCATGGGCTTGGGTTATCACCGCAAATCCGAGCAGCGCCTGCGCCAAGCCACTGCCGATAACGACGCCAATGCCCCGGTGATCACCAGCGCCGGCGCACTGATCGAAGGCCTCAACGTCATGGGTGCCAAACGCATCGCCATCGTCGCGCCGTACATGAAGCCGCTGACCGAACTGGTGGTGAATTACATCCGCGAAGAAGGCTTTGAGGTGGTGGACTGGCGGGCGCTGGAAATCCCCGACAACCTCCAAGTTGCGCGCCACGACCCGGCCAACCTGCCGGCCATCGTCGCGGGCATGAACCTGGAAGGCGTCGATGTGATCGTGCTCTCGGCCTGTGTGCAGATGCAGTCGTTGCCAGTGGTGGCCAAGGTCGAGGCGCAAACCGGCAAACCGGTGCTCACCGCTGCCATCGCCACTACTTACGCAATGCTCAAGGCGCTGGATTTGGAGCCAATCGTGCCCGGTGCCGGCGCCCTGCTCTCCGGCGCTTATTGACTCACCGCAAGCGGGCTTCCTGTGGCGAGCGGGCTTGTCGTGGCGAGCGGGCTTGCCCCGCGTTGGGGCGCGAAGCGGCCCCTCGTCCAGGCAATGGGATTCGTCAGGCAAACCGCATGGCCGGTTTTGGGGCCGCTTCGCAGCCCAACGCGGGGCAAGCCCGCTCACCACACACAGAGAATGAGGTGAAAAACAAATGAGCGAACAATCTGCCGACGCTAACTACCAAGGCGTCTGGGGCAACCGCATCGGCTTCGGCAAAAAGGCCGCGCTGCTGATGATCGACTTCATGCAGGGCTACACCACTGAAGGCGCGCCACTGTTCGCACCGGGTGTGGTCACGGCCGTGGCCGAAAGCGTCGAGTTGCTGGCCAGTGCGCGCCAGCATGGGATTGCGGTGGTGCACACCAATATCCGCTACCATCGCGGCCATTTCGCCGATGGCGGCATCTGGGTCAAGAAAGCCCCGGTGATGAAAGACATGGTCGAGGGCAACCCACTGGCGGCGTTCTGCGCCGAGGTGCTGCCCCTGGACGATGAAGTGGTGATCACCAAGCAGTACGCCAGCGCGTTTTTCGGCAGCAGCCTGGCCCCGATGCTGCACGCTCAAGGCATCGACACCGTGGTACTCGCCGGCTGCTCCACCAGCGGCTGCATTCGCGCCACGGCGGTGGATGCGGTGCAACACGGGTTTCGCACCATCGTCGTGCGCGAATGCGTCGGCGACCGACACCCGGCGCCCCACGAAGCCAACCTGTTCGACATCGACAGCAAGTATGGCGACGTGGTGAGCAAGCAGGAGGCGATGAGCAAGTTCAGGGAGCAATAACGATTCACCAGGAACCACGACAAAGAGCGTGGTCCGGAAAAAAACTGAGGTAGCCGCTTGGACGGCACTCATCTGTAGAAGCCGATCCCTGTGGGAGCCGGGCTTGCCCGCGATGCAGGCGCTGCGGTGTTTCAGTGACACCGCGTCGATGCCATCGCAGGCAAGCCAGCTCCCACACACCCGGCCCACAGATGGATGACCTCCAGCAGGGAAATCTCAGTCTTCTGACACTGCCTTTGGAAGTCGCTTTTACAGCACTCCGAAGTGCTGGAACAAAAGCGGCTGTATAAAAACCATAAGTCACCGCCAGGAGACACCCCAATGCCCATTGCGAATGCAGCGCCCGCGACCACCGTCGCCGACCCCATCACCACGCTCTACCACAAGATCACCTGGAAGCTGATTCCGTTTCTGTGTTTCTGCTACCTGGCCGCTTACCTGGACCGCATCAACATCGGCTTCGCCAAACTGCAGATGCTCGACCAGCTGCACTTCAGCGAAACCGCGTTCGGCCTTGGCGCCGGCTTGTTTTTTGTCGGCTACATCATCTTTGAAGTGCCCAGCAACCTGGTGCTGGAACGGGTCGGCGCGAAGATCTGGATCGCGCGCATCATGATCACCTGGGGCCTGCTCTCGGCCTGCACCATGCTGGTCACCTCCACCACGCAGTTCTACATCCTGCGCTTTCTGCTCGGCGCCGCCGAAGCCGGGTTTTTGCCGGGTGTGTTGTATTACCTGACCACCTGGTTTCCGACGCATCGGCGCGGCCGCATCATCGCGCTGTTCATGATCGGCCTGCCGCTGTCCAGCGTGATCGGCGGCCCGTTGTCCGGCTGGATCATGGGCCACTTCGACAACCTGGGCGGCCTGCGCGGCTGGCAATGGCTGTTCCTGATCGAAGCGGTGCCCAGCGTTTTGCTCGGCGTGCTGACCTTCTGGGCGCTGCCCAATACTTTCCAGCAAGCCAAATGGCTGTCGGACGACGAAAAGGCCCTGCTCGAAAGTGAGCTGCGCAAGGACGAAGCCGACGCCACCGGCAGCAAGCACAGCTTCCGCGACGGCTTCTTCAACCTCAAAGTGTGGATGCTCGGCGGTATCGACTTCTCGATCCTGCTCAGCGCCTACGCCATGGGTTTCTGGATGCCGACGTTCATCCGCAACGCCGGGATTACCGACACCTTCCACATCGGCCTGCTGACCGCATTACCCAGCGTGGCGGCGTTGCTCGGCATGCTGCTGATCGGCGCCAGCTCCGACAAACACCGTGAACGTCGCTGGCACATCATCGTGCCGTTTTTCATCGGCGCGGCCGCCATGGCCACCAGCACATTCTTTACCCATAACGTGGTGGCCACGGTGGTGCTGTTCGCCATCGCCTCGGCCGCGATCATCGGCGCCGTGCCGGTGTTTTTCAGCCTGCCGGCAACCTTTCTCAAAGGCACCGCAGCAGCCACCGGCTTTGCCCTGGCCTGCTCGGTGGCGAACATCGCCGGCCTGGTAAGCAACTCGCTGATGGGCGTGGCCATCGACGTCACCGGCAGCAGCGCGGGCGCCTTGTGGTTTTTCGCCGGCTGCCTGATCCTCAGCAGCTTCCTGGTCATCGCCTTGCCGGCGAAACTGGTGAACCGTTAACAACAATTTCTGCGGATGAATCACCATGCAAGGCTTCTTTAAAAGCTGTGCACTGCTTGTCGCGGTCGGCCTGTGTGCCGGCACCGCGCAAGCGGCCGAAAAAGTCATCTTCGACACCGATTTCAACGTGCTCAACGATGACGGCCAGGCCTTTATCATGCTCGCCCAACTGCATGCGCAAAAACGCATCGAGCTGCTGGGCATGACCCTGGTCAGCGGCAACGCCTGGGTCGACCAGGAACAGGTCGATGCCCTTAAGGCCGTGGAACGCATGGGCGTGGAAAAAGAGGTGGGCGTCTATTCCGGCGCCGCCTACCCGCTGCTGCATGACTACGCCACGTACGAGGCAGAGAAAGCGCTGTTTGGCGCCGGTTGGCCGGGCGCGTTCAAAAACCCGCGCCCTGCCTCGCCCTCGCAGTTGATCGCGCCACCGGATGGCCTGGCGACGCACACCCAACTGCGCAGCGAGACCGCCGCGCAGTTCATCGTGCAAAGCGTGCGCGCCAATCCCCATCAAGTGACGATCCTCGCCGTCGGCCCCTTGACCAATATCGCCATGGCGATTCGCTCGGCGCCGGACATCGTGCCGCTGATCAAGCGCATCGTGTACATGGGCGGTGCGTTCCAGATTCCGGGCAACACCACACCGGCGGCGGAATTCAACTGGTGGTTCGACCCGGAGGCGGCAAAGATCGTCCTGCGCTCACCGATCGAGCACGTGATTTTCCCGAATGACGTGTGCGAGAAAGTCACCTTCGACAAGTCGGTGTACCAACGCGTGGTGGCACACAAAGGCGCGATTGCCGACCTGTACAAGCACGAGTTCGGGCCGTTGTTCGACAAAGACCCCAGCTACCACAGCTTCACCTGGGACAGCTTGCCGGCGCTGTTCCTGGTCAGCCCGGACATCATCACCGAGTCCCGCGATTTGTGGGTGGATGTGGACGCAACGTTCGGCGCCGACTACGGCCGTGCGCTGGGCTACCAGAAAGGTGCACCGCTGGGCACGCAGAAAGCCAAGGTGGTATTTGGCGTCGATCAGCACAAATTCTGGGACGGCTACGTCGGCCTGGTGACGCTGCCGACTCCGGTCAAGCACTGATAAAGGGATCGCTCCCACCTTGCGTGGGAGCGATCTTCACTCAGCCTGCCAGGGCAAAGCCGCGCTGCAGATCCTCGATCAGCGCCGCCACATCTTCCAAGCCGATATGCAAGCGCACCACCGGGTTCAACGCCCGCTCCGTCGCGCTTTCACGGTCGCGTGTATCCGCCACAGTGACCAGGCTTTCAAAGCCGCCCCACAAATCCCGACGCCGTATGAGGCAATCAGCGCTGGCCTATAAAAATAATGGCGCTAGAATCAGCGCCATTCTTGCGCCTGCCTCCCTGACACGAGCCTCCCATGAGCTTTGATTTCGACACGATCCACCCCCGCCTCGGCACCGGCAGCACCAAGTGGAACCGTTACCCGCAAGACGTCTTGCCGATGTGGATCGCCGACATGGATATCGCCGCGCCACCTGCCGTACTGCAAGCCCTGCACCAGCGTCTCGACCAACACATCCTGGGCTACAGCGTGGCCGGGCCGGATGTGCGTGAAGCCATCGTTGCCGACCTGTGGGCCAAATACGCCTGGCGCGTGCTGCCAGACGAACTGCTGTTTTTGCCCGGCGTCGAACCCGGCTTCAACATGGCGCTGCACGCGTTCGTGCAGCCGGGCCAGCCGGTGGTGCTGCAAACCCCGAACTATCGCCCGATTCGCCTGGCGCCAGCGAACTGGAACCTGCCGCGTATCGAAGTGCCCTTCGCGTTGAGCAACGGCGAATACCTCACGCCGCTGCCGGCCCTGCGCCAGGCGCTGACCGGCGCCGGCGCGCTGCTGTTGAGCAACCCGCACAACCCCATCGGCAAAGTCTTCCCGCGCGAAGAATTGCTGGCCGTGGCCAACGCCTGCCTGGAAAGCGGCGCGCTGATCATCAGCGACGAAATCCACGCCGAGCTGTGCTTCGATGGCCGTCGCCATACACCTACCGCCAGCCTCAGCCCCGAGATCGCCCAGCGCACCATCACCCTGATGTCGGCGAGCAAGGCCTACAACGTCGCCGGCTTGAAGACCTGTTTTGCCGTGGTGCAAAACGCCCAGATGCGCGAGCGCTTCAATAACGCGCGTTGCGGCATGGTCGACAGCGTCAGCCCGCTTGGCCTGGAAGCTACCCGCGCAGCTTACAGCCAGTGCGGTGACTGGCTGGAGGCGCTGTTGAGCTACCTGCAGGCCAACCGTGACTACCTGCTCGACGCCGTGCACACCCGTTTGCCCGGCGTGGTGATGCATGCCCCGCAAGGCACCTTCCTCGCGTGGCTGGATTGCAGCGCCCTGGGCCTGGACGATCCGCAGCAGTTCTTCCTGGAACAGGCTAAGGTCGGCCTGAGCGCCGGCATTGAGTTCGGCGATGACAGCCAGCAGTTTGTGCGCCTGAACTTCGGCTGCCCGCGTGCGATGCTCGAAGAGGGCTTGCAGCGTATGGAGCGCAGCCTGAAAAACCGCTAAGCGACTGGCCCCATCGCCGGGGCCAGCCCTCCTCGAATCTCGGGCTGTTGACTTGCACAACCCGGTCGGATGAGCCCGTTAGCGCGGGTCGCCGGCGTTAATTCACAACGTTTCGCAACGAATGCCGAAACCCTGCTGTTACTGTTTTTGCCCATCCGTCCCACCGGCAACAGCAGGAGTTTCATGGCATGGCGACCCAGCCCCTTGATCGCTCGTCCGATCCCAAAACCCTTCCCCGCACGCCATCCAAGTCGGGCACCGCTTTTCATGTGCTGCTCAAAAACAGCGCCCACAAAAAAGTCGAGTCCCAGGACAAGACGCCATCGGGGCTCGATGCCAGCCAGCAACAGGGCTATACACTGGCCGCCAAGGACGCCACGCCACCGCCCGCCCTCGCCGACTACAAGGCCATCGGCCCGCCCGATGAAGTCGGGCCTGGGTTGATTCGTTATGAAACCCGGGACGGCCAGAAAGTCATCGTCAGCGAACAGGACAGCCCGGAGCTGTTCAAGCAAGTGAGTGCCGATTTCAAATCGCTCACGGGCGTGGTGGCCAGCCAGAACGCGGGTTATCAGAGCCTTGGCGCGGATGCAAAAGCGCCGGAAAAGCTCGCCGACTACAAATCCCTCGGGCCGCCCGACGAAACCGGCCCGGGCGTGATCCGCTATGAAACCCAGGACGGCACCAAAGTCGTGGTCAGCCAGCGTGACAACCCCGAAGCCTTCCAGAAAGCCAAGGATGACTATGCGAGCTTCACCGGCCTCTCCAGCAGCGAAGACGCCGGCTACAAACGCGCCAGCGACAACGAAGTGTGGCCGCCCTACGCCGGTACCACGGTCGGCCCCGAGGATGAAGTCGGCCCGGGCCTGATCCGCTTTGAGAGCAACGGCCAGAAGATGGTCGTGGCCCGTGACGACAACCCCAAGCTGTTCGACTACCTGGCAGGCCTGCACGAGGTCTACACCGACCCTGGCAAAAAGGCCGTGGTGGAAGGCGAGCTGAATAACGGGGCGGCCCTGGCCGACGCCAACACGTCGGTGCCGGGCCTGAATGACTACAAGACGTTCAGCTGGAACAACGACCAGAAAGACAGCATCCTCACCTACGAACTGCATGACGGCACCAAGGTGGTGGTGTCTTCCGACGTCAGCCCCGAGCTGTTCAAGAGCGTCGCCACCGCCCACGACACCTGGGACAAGATCCACACCAGCGAAAGCGAAGGCTATAAGTTGGCCGGGCCGAATGACTTCCTGAAAAACACCGACATCACGTTCGGTTCACCCGACGAACTGGGCGATGGCCTGATCCGCTACGAAACCAGCGAAGGCAAGGTCATCGTCTCCAAGGAACTCAGCCCGCAGCTCTACGATGACGTCAAGGCCAAGTGGGACGCCTCCAGTGCCGGCGCGGTCGATGACACGCGCACCCAGCACAACCTGCCCAAGGCCGGCGACCTCGACGTGCTGAACATGGACACTGGCGTGCATGCCGATGACAAAGACGACAAGTCGCCAACCTTGAGCGTCAGCGAGCTGGCCACCACCCAGTTGATCGACACCTACCGCGCCGGCGTCAAGGACGGCTCGATTCCCAAAGACGACCCGCGCGCCAAGCTGGTGCGCGCGCTGGAAGCCCAGGCCGCCTACCAGAATGGCCACGGCATTACCGGCTACGAAGAAGCCAAGCGCCCGTTCAACACCACCTGGCGCGAGTTCGATGACAAGCAGACCGAGCTGACCTCGGCCGATATGCACGACATCATCGACGGCAAGGCAGTGCAGGAGCAGATCGGCGAGCTGTTCAAAGACCCGACCGTGCAGGCCGACTACAAGTCGAAAATGGACGGCGCGATCAACAAGCTGCCAAACAAGGACGAGATCAAGCAAAAGCTCCTGGACCTGACGTCCAACCCGGATTACGTGCTGTACCTCAAGGACCTGCAAGACCAGGGCAAGACCTCTGAGGCGCAGAAAGACCTGAGCGACACCCTCACCTCACTGTCGTTGTTCGACCCGGAAGCGGCCAGCAAGGCGGCGCAGAACATTCAGGCCGACGGCTTGACCACCGACCTCAACGCGATCCTTTCGGACCCGAGCAAGATCTCCGACGAGAACAAGGAACTGGCCACCAAAGACCTGTTCGGCCTGCTCAAAGGCGTATTGAAAGGCACCCTGCTCGACCTGCCACGGCGCACCCAGGAAACCCTGGAGAAATTCCTCAACGAAGGTCTGCAGGGCAAGGAAAAATCCGCTGGTGTGACCAAGGCCCTGGAGGAGTTGGGCGAGGTCTACAAGAACAATGGTTCGATCAGCGAGGCCGACCTGAAAACCGCGCTGAGCAAACCCTATATACCGGTCGCCGACCGCGGCATGCTCGGCGAGGTGTTTCATACCCTCAACAGCAAGGGCATCCTGGGTTCTCTCGGCGCCGGCGTGACCCTGTTTTCGGCGATTTACCAATTGGTCGGCAAAGGCGGCAAGCTCGGTGAAACGCCTGCGCAGCGCATGTCCATCGCCAAGGACTTCTTGAGTTTTGCCGGCGGTTCCAGCCACTTCGTGCGCCTGGGCGACAAGATCGGCGAGACCCTGGGCAAAGGCGGCCTGGTGGACTTCCTTGGCCTGGACAAGACGCTGCCGGAAATCTGGGGCAAGACCGGCCTGCAGGAGCCGAACTTCGAGTTCCGCGTCAACGACCTGCCCTCCGATGTAAAAGCCAAGATCACCAGCGCACTCGATGCCGTGCCCGACAGCCAGTACGACGGCATTTCGAAGATGTTTGGCGAAGGCGACAAAGCCGTCACCGAGGCCACCGAAGGCCTGGCGACTCACCTGGATGACGGCCTCGCCGCTGCAGGCGCGGCCAAGCTCGGCGCGTCCAAGTCAGCGAAAATTGCCGGCTCGGTCATCAAGGTGCTCGGCCCGGCCACGGACATCGCCGGCGGGTTCGCCGATATCGTGTTGGGCGCACTGGCGATCAAAAGTGGCGTGGACAGCAAAGACCCGCTGGCCCAGGCGGCTGGCGGCCTGCAGGTGGCGGGCGGTGCGTTCGGTGCGTCGGCCGGGGTACTCGGCGCGGCGGCGCTGTTTGGCGCAGGCACCGCGGCGGCCTTGACCGGGCCATTGTTCCTGGTGGGTGTGGTGCTGGCGGTGGTGGGCGGGATCATCGGCTACTTTGTCGACCACAACAAAAAGCAGAAAGCCACCGAGAAAGAAAACGACTGGTACCGCGATCTGGCCGGCGACGGCTTATTGCAGGACAACTGGGCCGACAAGGTCGAGTACGCCCACTACGAAATCCACCATTACCACGGCCGCGACACGCCGACCGATGACAGCATCTTTCGCTTCCAGCAATCGGAATGGGAGCACTTCGACCAGACGCCGCAAAAAGGCGGGTCGTCGAGCAATCGGCTGGATGGGGACTTGCACAAGCACTACGAAGACCCCAACACGCCACCCAAGAGCCTGCCCAGCGATGCGCCCCCGGACAAACCGCAACCGCATCAACCGGGCGGCGGCGGCCCGCGCATCAACTGAGGTTCACCAGGCTGGCCTCTATCCATGTGGGAATGGGCGTGCTTGAGAAGGCGGTGTATCAGTGACAGAAAAGCTGAATGCCCTACCGCATTCGCGAGCAAGCCCGCTCCCACATTGGCAGCTGAGTACATCAGGCAGAGGGTGTACTGGGTCAAATGTGGGAGCTGGCTTGCCTGCGAAGGGATCGACTGGGTAGGCCTGATGCACCAAGGTGCCCGCATCGCAGGCAAGCCAGCGCCCACAGAAAAGCAGATATGCACTTGGTCTGACAGGCCCCGACAACCAAGATGGCTGCAGCAACGGATAGGTAACCGGTCTCCCGAGTGACCTACCCAAGCAATCCAGCCCCCACATTTGAGTACATCGGGGTAATGGGTGTACTCAGATCCAATGTGGGAGCTGGCTTGCCTGCGAAGGGATCGACTGGGTAGGCCTGATGCACCGAGGTGCCCGCATCGCCGGCAAGCCAGCTCCCACAGAAAAGCAGATCTGCACGTGGTCTGACAGGCCTCGACAACCACGATGGCTGCCGCAACGGATAGGCACCGGGTCTCCCGAGTGACCCACCCAAGCAACCCAGCTCCGACATTGGATCTGAGTACATCAGGGTAATGGGTGTACTCAGATCCAATGTGGGAGCTGGCTTGCCTGCGAAGGGATCAACTGGGTATGCCTGATGCACCGAGGTGCCCGCACCGCCGGCAAGCCAGCGCCCACAAAAAAGCAGATCTGCACTTAATCCGCTTTTGCTTCAACCAGTGGTTTACAGCTTGGCAATGGAAACTTCGGTCGACTTCACAAAGGCAATCACTTCGCTGCCCACTTTCAATTCCAGGTCGCGCACCGAGCGCGTGGTGATCACTGACGTCACGATGCCGGACGCAGTTTGCACGTCGATCTCGGACACCACTTCCCCCAGCAGAATCTCCTTGATGACGCCCTTGAACTGGTTGCGCACGTTGATCGCTTTAATGGTCATGTCGGCTTTCCTTTTGGCTGTTGGGTCAATCCGCACGAATGCGCAGGCCCTCAAAATGCGCCATCCAACCAAACATTAAAAGGAATATATAACTATTTATTTATTCAATACGGATATATAAGAAGTGTTCGCCTGGCAACAGCTGATCAACAAACTGCCCGCTGCCATCACAGCCACAGCGGCTTAAAACTGAGCAAATGCTCCGTAGAGGCAGATGGCACAGAGACTGCATATTCCGATAAAGCATGAAGGAACATACCATTCTGGAGCCCACGTTTGCCGGGCTGCGCTCGATCCCGAGCCTGGCGTGGATGTTCCTGGTGGCGGCCGAGTTGATCGCGGCCACCAAGGGTTAAAGCGTCAAACCAGCGTGCGGCTCAAGGTCACCCAATACCGCGTCCGCGCTCGCACCTCAAACCCCAACGTCTGGGACAGCAGCGTGAGGATGCGGTCGGTGTCGTCCAGCCGGAAGCTGCCGGTGACGCGTAGCATTTCCAGGCTCCGGTCCCAGCGCAATACGCCTGGGCGATAACGCGACAGTTCGCGCAGAAAATCCCCCAGCGGCTGGTTCTGTGCGGTCAACACGCCGTCGCGCCAGCCCAGTTGCAGCGCATCGAACGCTACCCAGGCGCCAAGCCCTTTGGCCTGCAACGGCGCCTGCTGCCCGCTGCTCAATGCCGCCACGTGCCCCTGCACGTCGCGCACCTGCACCACGCCCTTGAGCACCGAGACCAAACAACCGGACGCTAATTGGCGCACACACACCTCGGCCTGGCTGACGTGAACCTCGCCGTAGCGGGTGTTCACGGTCATCGACGCCGCGCCCGGCACATTCACGGCCAGCTCACCGTCTACCAACGTGATGCGCCGCTGCTGGAGATCAACATCCACCGCCGTGGCCGTGTTGAGTTGCACGCTGCTGCCATCGGCCAACGGCAGGCGCCTGCGCTCGCCGGTGGCGGTGTGCACGTCGGCCCGCCATGCCTCGATGGGCAACTGCCGGCTGACCAGCCAGGCGGTCGGCACCAGCGCCGCCACACCCAGCGCACGCTTGAGAATGGCCCGCCGCGACGGTTGCGGGCGGTCGAGGCTGGCCATTGCCAATGCCGGCGGCACGTCGCTGAAACGCTGGCGCAGGGCCTGGGCTTTCTGCCAGGTCTGTTCGTGCTGGGGGTGGCTGTCGCGCCACTGCTGCAACGCGGCGTGATCACGTTCGGTGGCCGCGCCGGATTCCAGCAAGGCCAGCCACTGCGCGGCGGCGCGCGCGACCTCGCGGCTCACAGCTCTGCCAGCAAACAATGTTCGTAAGCGTGCGCCATGTAGCGTTTCACCGTGCGCTCAGAAACGTCGAGGCGCTCGGCAATCTCGCGATAACCCAGGCCTTCGAGTTGGCTCCACAAAAATGCGCGGCGCACCAGCACGGGCAAACCGTCGAGCAACTCATCCAGCGCCTGCAGGGTTTCGAGCAGCAACCAGCGTTGCTCCGGCGACGGCACACAGGTGTGCGGAAGGCTTGCCAAGGCCGTCAAGTAAGCCTGCTCAAGACTGCGCCGCTGATGAAAGTTGACCAGCAAACGCTTGCCGACCGTCACCAGGTACGCGCGCGGCTCCTGCATCTGCGCAATCGGCTGGGCACTGGCGAGCACGCGCAGGAACGTATCCTGGCTCAGGTCCGCCGCATCCCAGGCATTGCCCAGGCGCCGCCGCAGCCAGCTTTCGAGCCAGCTGCGGTGGTCGCGGTACAAACTCGACAAGGTAGGTTCGGCGGCGTGGGTCGGGACAACAGCATCATTCATGGCAAGCGACCTGCGCGGCGCGAGTGAGTCTCAAATGAGATTCATTCTATTTAATATCGTGCCGGTGCACCATGCCCTTTTCAACATTGCGTTTATACAGACGTTTCTGCGTCGAACACTTGCCCGCGCCCGATCACACTGGCAGGAGCTAATATGGCACCCGGCGCCAGCACCGCATTGGCGCCAATCCGGCACTGATCGCCGAGCAACGCGCCGAACTTGTCGCAACCGGTGCGCTGTAACTGCCCGTCAATGCGCACCAGCACCTCCTTGTCCACCCGCTCATTGCGGTAGTTGGCGACGATGCTGCCCGCCTCAAGGTTGATCCCGTGGCCAAGCACCGAATCACCGACAAAATTGAAATGCGCCAGCTTGCTGCCCTTGAATACCAATGAGGTTTTCAGTTCGGCGCCGGGCCCGATGATGCACTGCGCCTCCAGCCAGCAGCCACCGCGCAACAGCGAGCCGCTGGCGATAAAACACTCGGCGCCGATGATCAATGGGCCCTTGAGCAAGGCGCCGGGTTCGACCGTCGCAGTACGGTGCACGGCGATTTCATCGTGGATGACGTAATCGTCAAGCGCCAGTTCGGTGAGCAATTGGCGCACGATGGCGGGCGCCTGGGCGACCAACACCCAGGGCGCCAGGTCGGCCCACGGCGCCAGCGGTGATTGGGCAAGGTTAGCGATGTAGTCGGTGAGTCGGATCAACGTCGAACCCTCGAGCCTTCAGAGAAGCTCGAAACGCTAGCATGAACACAGCAAACTTTACTATTTGTCTTGATATGGATATTTTATCCAAACACGCACACAAGGTCCGTCGCATGCAATTGCCTACCTATCAAGACGTCATCGCCGCCGCCCAGCGCCTGGAGGGCTTCGCGCACGCCACGCCGGTGCTCACCTCGCGCACCCTCAACGCCGAAACCGGCGCCGAAGTGTTCATCAAATGTGAGCACCTGCAACGCACCGGCTCGTTCAAGTTTCGCGGCGCGTTCAACGCCCTCTCGCAGTTTGATGCCCAGCAGCGCACGGCCGGTGTGGTGGCGTTTTCTTCAGGCAACCACGCCCAAGGCATCGCGCTGGCGGCGCGTTTGCTGGGCATGCCGGCGACGATTGTGATGCCGACCGACGCGCCGGCCGCCAAGGTCGCCGCGACCCGTGAATATGGCGCCAGCGTGGTGTTGTATGACCGTTTCACCGAGGACCGCGAGCACATCGGCCGTACCCTGGCCATCGAGCAAGGGATGACGCTGATCCCACCTTACGATCACCCGCACATCCTCGCCGGCCAAGGCACGGCCGCCAAGGAACTGCTGGAATTCACCGGCCCTTTGGACGCGCTCTTCGTCGGCCTGGGCGGCGGTGGCATGCTCTCAGGCACAGCGCTTTCGACCCGTGCACTGGCACCGGATTGCCAACTGTTCGGCGTCGAACCGGAGGCCGGCAATGACGGCCAGCGCTCCTTGCGTGCCGGCAGCATTGTGCACATCGACACGCCGGCGACCATTGCCGACGGTGCGCAAACCCAACACTTGGGCAACTACACCTTCCCGATCATCCGCGATCAGGTGAACGACATCGTCACCGTCTCCGACGCGCAGTTGGTGGAAGCCATGCGCTTTTTCATGCAGCGCATGAAGATGGTGGTGGAACCCACCGGCTGCCTTGGCCTGGCTGCATTGCGCCAACTGGGCGAGCGGTTCAAGGGCCAGCGCGTGGGGCTTATCGTCACCGGCGGCAACGTCGATATCCAGCGCTACGCCGCCCTGCTCAGCGAGGCGCCATGAACATCATTCACACCGCGACTGCCGCGCCGCCAGCCGGGCATTATTCGCAGGCCGTCCGCCATGGCGACACACTGTATATCTCCGGGCAATTGCCGGTCAGCGCGCAGGGTCGCCACAACCTTGAGGCGTCGTTTGCCGAACAGGCGCAGGTGGCGCTGGACAATGTGTTGGCGATCTTGAAAGCCGCTGGCGGTTCGCCCCAGGACTTGGTCAAGGTCACGGTGTACGTGGCCGGGGTTAACCACTGGCCGGAATTTGACCGAATTTACGCCGCCGCGCTGGGCGAGCACCTCCCTGCCCGCGCGGTGGTGCCGGTGCCCGAGTTGCATCACGGGTATCTGGTAGAGATTGAAGCGCTGGCGCGTTACTTGGCGTAGGTGTAGACCGCCGCGCGCGACACGCCCAGGTGCGAGGCGACAGTTTCCATGGCCCGGCGAACGTCCATGCAGCCAGAGTCTTTGAGCTCCTGCAGAAGCAGCCGCCGATCCGCCGCCTTGAGTGCCCGCGGCGTGGTCGCCAGGCGTGCGGCGAACTGGTCGATTCGCGCACGAATCACATCGGCGCCGGACGGGTCGAGGGACTCATTGGGCTGGTCGCCACTGACTGAACCAAACTGCTCCAGCATGCTCTGCAAGCCCCGGAACAACGAGAGATCGACGTTCATGCACAAAGCCGCGACGTACTTGCCGCTGGTGTCCTTGATGCCGATCGATGTGCTTTTGACCTGGCGCCCATCGGCGAACTGGTTCTGGTAGTTGGCGATGACCTGCGGGTAGTCCGGGTCGGCAATCCGCGCCAGGCCCAGTTCGGTGGCCGGGTCACCGGGTTGGCGCCCGGAGAGGTTGTTGTGGATCGCCAGGATCGCGTGCTGCGGGTCGCGCAAGTCGTGCAGCACCACTTCACAGAACGGGCTGAAGGTTTTGCTCAAGCCTTCGGCGATCTGTTCGAGTTGGCTGATCAGGGTGGTTTGTTCGGGAGAGGTCTTTTTCATGCAAGACAACATATCCAGTCCTGGACAGGACGTCAATTTGGCCGCGGTCCCTCATTGCGGCGTTTCAACCATGGAAGGGTTGCTTCCAGGTAGGCCGTGGCATGGCCCGCGTGTTGGATGTGCTGCAAGGCTTCACTTAGCAAACGCGCACCAATGCCCTGCCCGGCCGCATCACCGCGCACGAACAATTTGCTGATTTGATGGCCGTCAATCTCGACGAAACCTTGCAGGCTATCGGTATACGCCAGCCACAGGCTGCCCGCGGCGATGGCCGCGCGGTACGTCTCAGGCGAGCGACCATCGAGCCACATTGCAATCTGCTCAGGGCCGTAATCGGCGTTGCACAGGTTTTCGACCGAGTTTTGATGCACGGCCAAGATGCTTTAGGCGTCTTCCTGGGCAGCTGCGCGGATCAGAATTTTTTTCATTCCCTTGGGTTTCGTGTGTGGCCAGTGAACCCAGGCTTTATAGCTGAATGGGCGCCGGGCAGCGACCGATGACCGCACATCTTGTGCGTTGACCTACTTTGTTACACACCATATAGTGTGCCCACAAACAAAACAGACCACTACATAGTGTGCAGTATCGGTAATTGCCGACCACACTATGCGCAGCATTTCAATGCCAGGTAGCCTGCAAACCGCATATTTTTGGACGGGTTAACACGCCGTCAGAACAGATCAGGAAGGAGTATTTCAATGCTGAGTTGGGATGAAGTCGACAACGAAGACACCGGTGCAGCGGTGATCAAGGGCGCCAACGCCGGGCATGCCAGCGAAGCCAACATGGACCGCCTTGACGGTGCCGGCGCCGCGGCCGCACTGGAAGCGCGCAACGTGACTGCCAACGACTCCGCCGCCATCGTGCGCGCCAAGGCCGCCCTGGACAAACTCGACGTCGCCGAAGGCCTCGCTGAGCTGGAAGGCTCCGCCGCCCGCGTCGCCGTCGACGAAAAGCGCATGATCAACTGCCGCGCCGACCTCAACCAACTCGTGCCCTTCAAGTACGACTGGGCCTGGCAAAAGTACCTCGACGGCTGCGCCAACCACTGGATGCCGCAAGAGGTCAACATGACCGCCGACATCGCCCTGTGGAAAAACCCCGAAGGCCTGACCGACGATGAACGCCGCATCGTCATGCGCAACCTCGGCTTCTTCTCCACCGCCGACTCCCTGGTTGCCAACAACCTGGTGCTGGCCGTGTACCGCCTGATCACCAACCCGGAGTGCCGCCAGTACATCCTGCGCCAGGCCTTCGAAGAAGCGATCCACACCCACGCCTACCAGTACTGCATCGAATCGCTGGCCATGGATGAAGGCGAGATCTTCAACATGTACCACGAGATTCCATCGGTCGCCAAAAAGGCCGCCTGGGGCTTGAAGTACACCCGTTCGATCTCCGATCCGAAGTTCGAAACCGGCACCGTCGAAACCGACAAAGAACTTCTGCGCAACCTGGTCGCCTACTACTGCGTGCTGGAAGGCATCTTCTTCTACTGCGGCTTCACTCAGATTCTGTCGATGGGCCGTCGCAATAAAATGACCGGCGTGGCCGAACAGTTCCAGTACATCCTGCGCGATGAGTCGATGCACCTGAACTTCGGTATCGATGTGATCAACCAGATCAAAATCGAAAACCCACACTTGTGGGATGCCGAGATGAAGGAAGAAGCGACCCAGATGATCCTGCAAGGGACTCAGCTGGAGATTGAATATGCTCGTGACACTATGCCGCGTGGGGTGTTGGGCATGAACGCGGCGATGATGGAGGACTACCTCAAGTTCATCGCGAACCGTCGTCTGTCGCAGATCGGCTTGAAGGAAGAGTATCCGGGCACGACTAACCCGTTCCCGTGGATGAGCGAGATCATGGACTTGAAGAAAGAGAAGAATTTCTTTGAGACTCGGGTTATTGAATACCAGACTGGCGGCGCGCTGAGCTGGGATTAATTAACTAGCTCAAGGCGAAACCTGGGTGCAAATAGCGTCCAGGTCTTCCCTTAAAGAAACAAGAAACCCATAGCAACCGTTCGAGCGGCTGCTATGGGTCTTGATCGTATAGGTGAACATAGCCCACCTATACGGGCCGCGACTGGGGCAAACCACAATCACGAAAGCATTTGAGGAAATGCGGGGCGTGATTATGGAGGACCTTCAAGCGGTGTCAACGGCTAATCGTCGGGGTCAAGATTTTGCACGGCGTCTTTGGCTCCAAAATAATCCGACGAGCAGGCAAATTATTTGCCCGCGCTCAGATATCAAATTTGAAGAGATCATGAATCATGTCCAAAAAAAACCAACACGTAGTACCCCATGGTAACGACTGGGCTGTAAAAGGCGCGGGGAACTCAAAAGCCACTAAAGTCGTTAGCACTCAAGCAGAAGCTATAAAGCTCGCGCGCGAAATCGCAATAAACCAAGAGAGCGAAATGTTCATTCATGGACAGAATGGCCAAATTCGCGAGCGTAATACTTATGGAGAGGATCCATTTCCACCAAAGGGCTAAGCTCAATTTCTAAAGTTGTCTTTTGGAGAATCTGGAAGCTAGCTTTTGGCCCATGGATCGCGATAAGGCGACCCATGGGCGTTTTAGTTCGACACCTGCTGCAAAAAGATCAACTGCAACGGCTCGCTGAGCAGATCATCCGCCGTGGCGGCGAATCGCTGAAAGTACGGTGTCGCAAAATGCGCGTCGAGTGCCGCCTGGTCCTTGAACGCTTCGCGCATGTAAAACGTGCCGGGTTCGTCGCGTCGTTCGAACAATACGTAATCGAGGTTACCGGGCTCCGCCCGTGTCGGTTCGATCAGGCTCAACAGGCCCGCTTTAAGGGCCTGCTGCTGGCCGGGCTTGGCCTTGAGTACGGCAAGAGATACCAAAGAGTTGTGCATGGCGGTCACTCCGGTGGGTAAAGGTGTCGGTTGCCAGCGGCTGCATCCTGTGATTATCAGCACGCACAGCCAGAGGGTCAGCGGTTTCATACGAAGCCCTCGAGGACGATCTTGCCCCGGGCCTTGCCGCTTTCGACCAGGGCATGGGCGCGGCGCATGTTGGCGGCATTGATCACGCCAAAATGCGCGCCCATGGTGGTGTGCAAGATGCCTTGATCGATCAGCTGGGCAATGCGATTGAGCAGGTGATGCTGGTTGATCATGTCCGGGGTTTCGAACAGGGAGCGCGTGAACATCAGCTCCCAGTGCAAGGATAAGGACTTGAGCTTGAGAGGCATCACATCCAGGCTGCGCGGGTCATCGATCACCCCCAGGCGACCCTGCGGGCGCAGCACTTCGATCAATTGCGCCAAGTGCGCGTCGGTATGCGTAAGGCTGGCCACATGACTGACTTCGCCTATTCCCAGCGCCTGCAACTGCGCCAGCAGCGGTTGATGATGGTCAATCACGTGGTCGGCGCCCATGCGCTTGACCCATTCGAAGGTCTCCGGGCGCGAGGCCGTGCCAATCACGGTCATCCCAGTGAGTTCTCGTGCCAACTGCACCAGCATCGAGCCCACACCACCGGCGGCGCCCACCACCAGCAGTACCTCGCCGTCGCCGCCGTCTTCGCTCACGCCCAGGCGGTCGAACAGCAATTCCCAGGCCGTGATCGAGGTGAGCGGCAACGCAGCCGCATCGGCGGCGCTCAGCGACCGCGGGCGGTGCCCGACAATACGCTCGTCCACCACATGCAGTTCGCTGTAGCTGCCGGCACGGGTCAGGGAACCGGCGTAGTAGACCTTGTCGCCCGGTTTGAACAAGGTGACGTCGACGCCGACTTCACGCACCGTGCCAGCGGCGTCCCAGCCGAGCGTTTTCGGCTCTTTGCCGAACGAGCCGGAACGCACTTTGGTGTCCACCGGGTTGACGGCAACGGCCTCCACCGCCACCAGCAAATCTCGAGGGCCGGGCTTGGGCGCGGGGATGTCCACGTCTTGCAGCGCACGCGGGTCGTCAATGGGCAGGCCGTGCTCGGTAAAAATAATGGCTTTCATGGCAACTCATGGGTGATGGGGTTGCGTGCATCATTACCGTCCCCACTACAAAGAAAAATCGACACAATGCAGCAACACTTTCACTACTGGAGTGAAAATGATCCGCATCGATGATCTTCAACTGTTCCTGCGCAGCGCCGCCCTGGGCAGCTTTACCGCGGCGGCGCTGGAAGCCGACCTGCTGCCGGGGCAAGTGGCGGCTGCCATCAAGCGCCTGGAGCGCGAGTTGCAGGTACGCCTGTTTACCCGCACAACGCGCAGCCTGCGCCTGAGCGCGGAAGGCGAGCAGTACTTGCCCACCGCCCAGGCGGTACTCGAACACCTGGAGCAAGGCCGGCAGAAGCTGCGGGGGGACGATGCGCCCTTATGCGGCACCCTGCAGATCGCCGCACCTTCAGACCTGGGGCGCAATGTCCTGCTCCCCTGGCTCACCGAGTTTCGGCGCCTGCACCCTGGGCTGACCCTGCGTTTTTTCATCTCCGATCAGCTAAGCAACCTGTTCCGCGACCCAGTGGACGTAGCTATCCGATATGGCCTCAACGAGGATGCCAACTACATCGCCCTGCCCCTGGCCCCGCGCAACCGCCGCGTGCTGGTCGCGTCTGCCGACTATGTGGCCCGACACGGCGCGCCCGTCGTCCCGGACGACCTGGCGCATCACGCGTGCTTGCTCTACCTGCAAAACGGCCGGGTCCACGACCGCTGGCAACTGGGCACGCAGACAGTGAAAGTCGCTGGGCCACTGTTCAGCGATGACGCCGATGTGGTTCGGCACTGGGCGCTGGACGGCGAAGGCATCGCTTATAAATGCTGGCTCGACGTCAGCACGGATGTGCGGGCCGGGCGCCTGGTCGTGCTGATGCCCGATCACCCTGGCGACGTGTACCCCTTAAGTTTTGCCTGCCCCCATCGCGGGCAGATGTCACGCGCCGTCACTCAGTTGCATCAGTGGCTGAGCCAGCGGTTCAACGCGTTAACCCCCCTGTCATGGATTAGAAAAACAGTCGTTATTTATGCCCAATCAAACCATCAAGACGCCCTGTGTCGGCCTATGCTCCACCGTTTACGGTGACCTGGTCTGCCGGGGCTGCAAGCGTTATCACCATGAAGTGATTCAGTGGAACGGCTACAACGCCGACGAAAAGCAGGCCGTGTGGCTGCGCCTGGAGCAGTTGCTGGTGCAGGTGATGGCCAGCAAGCTGGAAGTGTTCGACCCACAACGCCTGCGCCAGCAGTTGGAAGACCGCAAAATTCGGTTTGTGCCCCACCAGTCGCCGTATTGCTGGGCGTACCAGTTGATTGCGCGGGGCGCGCGGGTGATTTCCAGACTGGATGCGTATGGCCTGGCGTTGTTGCCGGAATTTCGTGAGCGCAACCTGACTGATTTGCGCGACGCGATTGATCGCGAGTTTTTTCTGTTGTCCGAGGCGCACTATGAGCGTTACATCGCGCCGGGGTTTCTGAAGGAGGCGTTTGGGCCAGCCCTGATTGCCACTTTCTAACATCCACCACAAAACTCTGTGGGAGCTGGCTTGCCTGCAATAGCAGTGGACGAGTCAATAAATTTGTCGACTGATACTCCGCTATCGCAGGCAAGCCAGCTCCCACATTTGATGTGTGTGTGGTTCAGGACATCCAGGAACCCGCCCGTTCTGTCTGCAAGCCATAGCGCTCAATCGCCTGCTGACACACCTCCCGCGCCACACTCCCCTGCTCCGCCAACGCTGTCAGCGCCGCCAGCACCAGGTGATGGCGATCTACTTCGAAGAAATCCCGCAACGCCGCCCGTGTATCACTGCGTCCAAAACCGTCGGTGCCGAGCACGGTGTAGCTGCAACTCAGGTAAGAAGCGATCATCTGCGGCACCGCCCGCACATAGTCGGACACCGCAATCACCGGCGCGCTGCTGGGCAAGCAGTCATTTACATGGCTGACGCGCTTGGCGTCCTGAGGATGCAAGCGATTCCACCGCTCCACTTCCCGCGCATCCCGCGCCAGCTCACTGTAACTGGTGACGCTGAACACCTCGCTCGCCACCTGCCAATCCTCGGCCAGTAACTGCGCGGCAGCCTGGGCCTCGCGCAGCAGCGTGCCCGAACCCAGCAAGCGCACTTGAGCATCTGGCGCACCTTGCAAGCGGTACATGCCTTTGATGATCGCCGACTCCACGCCCTGCGGCAGGCTCGGCTGCGGGTAGTTTTCGTTCATCAGCGTTACGTAGTAGAACTCGTCCACATCGTGCTCGAGCATCTGGCGCATGCCGTGGTCGAGGATCACCGCAAACTCGCCGGCAAACGCCGGGTCGTAGGCGCGGCAATTAGCCACACTGGCGGCGCTGAGGTGGCTGCTGCCGTCCTGGTGCTGCAACCCTTCGCCGCCCAGGGTGGTGCGCCCGGCCGTGGCGCCAAGCAGGAAGCCGCGGGCGCGCTGGTCGGCGGCGGCCCAGATCAGGTCGCCGACGCGCTGGAAGCCGAACATCGAGTAATAGATGTAGAACGGCAACATGCGCAGGCCGTGCACTGAGTAACTGGTGGCCGCTGCCACCCACGAGCTGATGGCACTGGCCTCGCTGATGCCCTCCTCGAGGATCTGCCCGTCGGTGGCCTCGCGGTAGCTGAGGATCGAGCCGATGTCTTCGGGCTCGTAGCGCTGGCCGACGCTGGAATAGATGCCGATCTGCTTGAACAGGTTGGCCATGCCGAAGGTGCGCGCCTCATCCGCCACGATCGGCACGATGCGCGGGCCGAGGGCCTTGTCCTTGAGCAAGTTGGTGAGCATGCGCACGAAGGCCATGGTGGTGGACATTTCCTTGCCGTCAGCCGCCGTGGCGAAACCGGCGTAACCCGTCACTGGCGGCACCGCCACCGGCGCTGCGACCTGGCTGCGGCTCGGTACGTAACCGCCCAGCGCCTGGCGGCGTTGATGCAGGTAGCGCAATTCGAGGCTGTCGTCGGCCGGCTTGAAGAAGCTCAGCGATTCGGTCTGCTCGTCGGTCAGCGGCAACTGGAAGCGATTACGGAAGGCAATCAGCGCTTGCCGATCCAGCTTCTTCTGCTGGTGCGTGGTCATCCTGCCCTGCCCGGCTTCGCCCATGCCGAAACCCTTTTTGGTCTGCGCCAGGATCACCGTCGGCTGGCCTTTGACCCGGCGCGCGGCGTGGTAGGCAGCGTGGATCTTGACCATGTCGTGGCCGCCACGCTTGAGGCGGTCGATCTGTTCGTCGCTCATGCCCTCGACCAACTTGGCCAGTGACTCGCTCTGGCCGAAAAAGTGCTCACGGTTGTAGGCGCCGTCTTTGGCGGCGAAGGTCTGGAATTGCCCGTCGACGGTCTGCGACAGCGTGCTCACCAGCAAGCCGTCGCTGTCCTTGGCGAGCAAGGCGTCCCAGTCTGAACCCCAGACCAGCTTGATCACATTCCAGCCGGCCCCGGCAAATAACGCCTCCAGTTCGTCGACGATGCGCCCATTGCCGCGCACTGGGCCGTCAAGGCGTTGCAGGTTGCAGTTGACCACCCAGGTCAGGTTGTCCAAGCCTTCGCGGGCGGCCAGGGTCAGGGCCGACATGCTTTCCGGTTCGTCCATTTCGCCGTCGCCGAACACACCCCAGACGTGACGGTCGGTGGTGTCGAGCAGCCCACGATGCTGCAGGTAGCGCATGAAACGCGCCTGGAAAATCGAGCTGATCGGGCCGATCCCCATGGAACCGGTGGGGAACTGCCAGAAGTCCGGCATCAACCACGGGTGCGGGTAGCTGGAGAGACCCCGTGCGCCCGCTTGTTGCCCGCCGATCTCCTGGCGGTAGTGTGCGAGGTCGTCTTCGCTCAAGCGGCCTTCCAGATAGGCACGCGCATAAATGCCCGGCGCGGAATGCGGCTGGTAGAACACCAGGTCGCCGCCAAAGTCTTCGTTGCGGGCGCGGAAAAAGTGGTTGAAGCCGACTTCGAACAAATCGGCGGCACTGGCGTAGCTGGCGATATGGCCACCCAGTTCGCCGTACGCCTGATTGGCGCGCACCACCATGGCCAGCGCGTTCCAACGCACCAGCGAGGCCAGGCGCTCTTCGGTGGCGAGGTCACCGGGAAACGCCGGCTGCTGCGCAACGCTGATGCTGTTGATGTACGGCGTGCCGTGGCGGGGTTTCCAGTCGACGTGCGGGGCGCTGCCTTCGCGGGCCAGCAGGTCGAGGACCTGCCGCGCTCGTTCGGGACCGGCGTTGGCCACAAGCGAGGCCAGTGCGTCACGCCACTCGTCCAGCTCTACTTGATCCAACGCCGTGTGATTGACTGCACTGGCGAAACCATTCATGCGCACCTCCGGGCTTTTTTTCCAGTTTATGCTGGTGCTAAAGGATTTTTTGCCTGTTATCAGGCGCAGGTTCGAGCATTTTGAGCATGAATCACTGCCAATCTGCTTTTTTCCAGCACGTTGTGCTCAAGCCACACGTAACACTGCAACTGTGTTTAAAATGCCGCCCGCTCAATGACCGACGCTGACCGATGACCCCAGACGCACTCGCCACCCTGCACGCCCACCTGCTCACCGCCCTGGCCAGCCCGCCCGCCGAGACCCGGCGACTGTTCCACGGCCGTGGCCGCTGCTGGCCGGGCCTGGAACAACTGACGGTGGACTGGTTGCAAGGGGTGATTCTGGTGTCGCTGTTCAAAGCGCCGGAGGCCGAACAGCTGGAAGCGTTGAAACAGATGCTCAAAGAACAGCTCAGCGCCTATACCGTCGCCCTGCAACACCGCTACCTGCCGCAAAGCACCACCGAATGGCTGGTGGGCGACGCTGTTGATGAGCTGACCATTACCGAAGACGGCCTGCGTTACTTGATCGATCTGGGAAAAAAACAGAACAGCGGGCTGTTCCTCGACATGCGTTATGGCCGTCACTGGGTGCGTGAGCAGGCCAAGGGCCAGCGCGTACTCAATTTGTTCGCGTATACCTGCGGGTTTTCGGTCGCGGCCATCGAAGGCGGCGCCGACCATGTGGTCAACCTCGACATGGCCCGTGGCGCCCTCAGCCGTGGCCGCGACAACCATCGCCTGAACGGTCACGACCTGAGCAACGTTACGTTTCTGGGCCATGACCTGTTCAAGTCCTGGGCCAAGGTCACCCACAGCGGGCCTTATGACTTGGTCATCATCGATCCGCCGTCCTTCCAGAAAGGTAGTTTCCTGCTGACCAAGGACTACCAGCGCGTGCTGCGCCGGCTGCCGGATTTGCTCACGCCACAGGGCAGCGTACTGGCGTGCATGAACGACCCGGCGTTTGGCGAAGACTTCCTGATCGACGGCGTCAGCCGCGAAGCACCGGGCCTGCGCTTTGTGGAGCGGCTGCAAAACCCGCCTGAATTTCCGGATATCGACCCCCAAAGTGGCTTGAAGGCGCTGGTGTTCCGTCAGGGTTGATGCTGAAACGTCCTGCGCTTGCTACGCTAAGTGGTACACCGGGGTGGTGAACCTTATACCCCCCTTCCCGGTCGATACCTGCATTCCCCGGCCAGACTCGACGGCGTTACGTTGTCGGCTGCCCTGTTTGACCTTTTGGAGAACCGCCCGTGATATCGACCCTGCATGTAGCCAGACTCAAAGCCTGGGGCGCCCACGGCTTTACCGCCACTGGCGTGGTGCTGGCCTTTTTGGCCACGCTTGCGCTGCTGGAAAACTCACCCAAGGCTTGCCTGCTCTGGCTGGGCCTGGCACTGGTAGTCGATGGCGTTGACGGCTCCCTGGCCCGACGAGTGAATGTCAGCACGGTACTGCCAAGCTTCGATGGCTCGGTGCTGGACCTGGTGATTGATTACCTGACGTATGTGTTTATTCCGGCGCTGTTCATCTACCGCTATATCGACCTGCCGGACTTCACTCACCTGTTTACGGTGTCGGTGATTCTGGTGTCGTCGCTGTTCTGCTTTTGCAATGTGAACATGAAGAGCAAGGACAACTACTTTGTCGGCTTTCCCGCCGCCTGGAACGTGGTTGCCCTGTGCGTGTACATCATTCAGCCGGACGCCTGGGTCACCTTGCTGACGGTGATTGGCCTGGCGCTGCTGACCGTGACGCCGATGAAGTTTTTGCATCCGTTCCGGGTCAAGCGCTTTATGCCGATCAACATTGCCGTCACCACAATCTGGTTGTTGTGCAGCTTTTTGATGGTGGTGGACTACCCGAATACCAACCCATGGACGTTCGGGTTGTGGTCGCTGATGTCGGCGTATTTCCTCGGCATTTGTGTGTGGCGCACAGCGCTGGAGTGGCTGGGAACCCATAAATAGCAAGACGGGCACGCTTTAAAGGTGGGAGCTGGCTTGCCTGCGATGGCGCCGGGTCAGTTACAGCAGTTGGGCCTGCCCCACCGCTATCGCAGGCAAGCCCGCTGCCACATTTGGATCTGTGTACATCCGGCAGGTAAGATGGCGACCTTTGGCGCAGCCCCTTTGCTGCGCCCTGCCAAGAATAAGCCCTGCCCATGCCCTTCGAACTCAGCGTAGACCTCACCACCCTCGCCATCCTGGCCATCGTGGCCTTTATCGCCGGCTTCATCGATGCCATCGCCGGCGGCGGCGGGCTGCTCACCACGCCGGCCCTGCTGACCGCCGGCATGCCGCCCCACCTGGTGCTGGGCACCAATAAACTCAGTTCCACCTTCGGCTCGGCCACGGCCAGCTTTACCTTCTACCGGCGCAAACTCTTTCACCCGCGCCAGTGGGTGCATGCCATCGTCGGCACGCTGATCGGCGCCCTCGCCGGCGCGGTGGTCGCGCACTACCTGCCCGCCGAAACCCTGAACAAAATGCTCCCGGTAATCGTATTCGGCTGCGGTGTGTACCTGCTGTTTGGCGGCACGCCCAAGGCGCCGCTGGATGCCGACGCGCCGATCAAGAAAAAATGGCAATCCACCCAGGGCTTCGGCCTGGGCTTCTACGACGGCGTGGCCGGCCCCGGCACCGGCGCGTTCTGGACGGTCAGCACGATGCTGCTGCACCCCATCGACCTGGTGAAGGCCAGCGGCGTAGCGCGCAGCATGAACTTCGTCAGCAACGCGGCGGCGCTGTCGGTGTTCATCTTCAACGGCTCGGTGGACTGGATCGTCGGCCTGGCGATGGGCTTCTCGGTAATGTGCGGCGCGTTCTTTGGCGCACGCAGCGCGATCAGCGGCGGCGCCAAATTCATTCGCCCGGTGTTTATCACCGTGGTCCTCGGCCTGACCGTGCGCCTAGCCTGGCAACACTGGTTCAGCGTGGCCTAAACGACGGGCCAGGTAGAGGTCGATCAGGTAACGCGCAATCGACCGTGACGCCGGCAACGGCGGCAGGTCGTGGATGTTGAACCATTGCGCGTCCTCGATCTCGTCGGCTTGGGGCACGATATCGCCACCGGCATATTCGGCATGGAAGCCGAGCATCATCGAATGCGGGAACGGCCAGCATTGGCTGCCCATGTACTGGATATTCTTGACCTCCACCTGCACTTCCTCGCGCACCTCGCGGATCAGGCAGTCTTCGGCCGACTCACCCGGCTCGGCGAACCCGGCCAAGGTGCTGTAGACGCCCGTGACAAAACGCGGCGAACGCGCCAGCAGTATCTCGTCGCCCCGGGTCACCAACACGATCATGCTCGGCGAAATGCGCGGGTAGCTGCGCAGGTCGCATGCCGGGCAATGCATCGCACGCTCACGCGGCACCTGGACCATGGCCTGGCCGCAGCTGCCGCAAAACCGGTGCTCGCGCGCCCAGGTGCCGATCTGCGCCGCGTAGCCGAGCACTTTGTACAGCGTGTGGTCGCCCTGCAGCATGAAAGCGCGCAAACCCTGCCAGCTGCAGCCCGGCACGTCACTTGCCGAGTTCAGTTCCAGCAGGTACACCGGCTCACCGTCGAGGTGGCCGATGCCGTGTTCGGCGAACACCGACAGGTCCTGGCGCTTGAGCCATTCGCGCGCAAACAGCGGGCCATTGGTGTCATGCAAAAAGCCTTCACGGCTGCGGGCAACGGCCCAGCCACCGGGGGCGTCATTGTCCAGCAGCGTTGTGGTAATCCAGCCTGGGGTCATGTCAGTCAATCCACGAATTCGGGTTTCTGCTTACTCATATGGGCCGCGATGGCCACGCGCAGGTCGTTGGATTGCAACATAGCCGAGTTCCAGGTGGCAACGTATTCCAGACCATCATTGACCGTATGGTCACGCATGTAGCTGATCATCGCCTTGGTGCCGGTCACGGCAATCGGCGACTTGGCGGCAATTTGCTGGGCAATGTCCATCACGCCGGCCAACAGGCTTGCATGGTCCGCATACACGCGATTGACCAGGCCGATGCTGCGCGCTTCCTCAGCCCCGAACTGGCGGCCGGTGTAAGCCAGTTCACGCAGCATGCCGTCGCCGACAATGCGCGGCAGGCGCTGCAGGGTGCCCACGTCGGCGGCCATGCCGATGTCGATTTCCTTGATCGAGAACTGCGCGTCTTCGGCGGCGTAGCGCATGTCGCAGGCACTGATCAAGTCGATGGCGCCGCCGATGCAGTAGCCGTGGATCGCCGCCAGCACCGGTTTTCGGCAATTGTCGACGGCGTTGAACGAGGCTTGCAGCTCGAGGATCTTGCGGCGCAACAAGCGCGCATTGCGGCCCACGTCCTTGCCGAACTCGTTGGCCACCGAGGCCAGCAGCATCAGGTCGATGCCGGAAGAAAAATGCTTGCCGGCGCCGCTGAGTACCACGGCGCGCACGGCGTCGGTGTCTTCGATCCATTGAAAAATGTCGATGATTTCGGTCCAGAACGCCGCGTTCATCGCGTTGATCTTTTCCGGGCGGTTGATCTGCACATGGGCGACGTTGCCGCTGAGCTCGACGACGAAAGCTTGGTATTCGGACATGGCAGTGATCCCTGACTGGCGAGTGATAAGGGCCGAACTATAACAAGGGAGCGCGGCGGCGCATCGGCCAAAAACGGGACTGGCAAACGTAATGAAATGTTGTGGGGCCGCGGTTCATGGCCTGCCGATACATTTCACCCAGGGACGCGACTTTATCGGCTATACAATCTGGGCCATTTCCTGGAGCCATCTATGCCGACCACGTTTCGCTCATCGTTGATTCTGGCCCTGGTGGTCGTGCTGACTGGCATTGGCGCCGGGCTTGGCGGGATGCTCCTGGCGTTGCTGCTGCACGCCATTCAGCACCTGGCGTACGGCTACAGCCTCGACAGCCTGATCAGCCATGAAACCTTTCTTTTGGGCGTAACCGCAGCTGCGCCGCAGCGTCGGTTACTGGTGTTGGTCATGTGCGGCCTGGTTGCGGGTGTGGGCTGGTGGACGATTTATCGCTACGGCCGCCCGCTGGTGAGCATCAAGCAGGCGGTTGGCGAAAAGATGCCGATCATGCCGCCCAAGACCACCCTCGCCCACGCCATCCTGCAAATCATCACCGTGGCCCTCGGCTCGCCGCTGGGGCGTGAAGTGGCGCCGCGTGAAGTCGGTGCGCTGGCGGCCACATGGTTAGCGCAACGGGCGCGACTGGAACCGTCGATGCATCGGCTGATCGTCGCCTGCGGCGCGGGTGCGGGCCTGGCGGCGGTGTACAACGTGCCGTTGGGCGGCGCGGTGTTTGTGCTGGAAGTGCTGGTCGGCGCATTCAGCTGGCCAGCGGCGGTGATTGCGTTGGCAACGTCGGCGATTGGGGCTTCGGTGGCGTGGATCGGCCTTGGCGCAGAGTCGCAATACGTGGTGCCGCATTTTCTGCTGAGCCCGACGTTGATCGCCTGGGCCGTGGCGTGTGGCCCGGTGTTTGGCGTGGCGGCCTACGGTTTCAGCCGCTTTACCGGTGCCGCCAGGGCAAACGCCGCGCGCGGCTGGCGTTTGCCGGTGCTGGCGTTGCTCAACTTCACCCTCATCGGTGGGCTGGCCATGCTGCTGCCGCAGATCCTCGGCAACGGCAAGGGCCCGGCGCAACTGGGTTTCGACAATGAACTGACAATCGGCCTGGCCGCCATCCTGCTGCTGGTCAAAGTGCTGATCACGGCCAGCAGCCTGCGCGCAGGGGCCGAAGGCGGGCTGCTGACCCCGGCCCTGGCCAATGGCGCGCTGCTGGCGATCATCCTTGGCGGCGCCTGGAGCCTGGCGTGGCCCGGCGTGCCACTGGGCGCGTTTGCGATCATCGGCGCAGCGGCGTTCCTGGCGGCGAGCATGAGCATGCCGCTGACGGCAATTGTGCTGGTGGCGGAATTTACCCGGATCGACCATGACTTTCTGGTGCCGATCATCCTGGCGGTGGTCGGCTCGCTGTGCGTGAGCAAACTGCTTGCGCGCTGGGAAAACGCTGGAAAAAAGCCCGCCTAAGCGCCATCCTTCGCGCTTTAAGCCGCCCCAAAGCGGCGCTCGACGCTCAAAGGAATTGCCATGCACGCCCAACCCCTCGCCCCCGCCGATTTCGAATTCATCGAAGAAACCCTGCTCAAGTACGGCGACGATCACTCGGTGCTGAACCTGGCCGAACTCGACGGCTACTTCACTGCGCTGGTCTCAAGCCCGGCGCAAGTGGACGTCGCTGAGTGGTTTCCGGCGATCTGGGGTGGGCAGAACCCGGACTGGGAAAGTGTGGAAGAGGCCCAACGTTTTCTCGAACTGTGCGTGCGCCATATGAATACCCTGGCCGCGCAGCTGGCAACCGACGCGCAAGCCTTCAAGGCTCGCTTTGATGACACGGAGCATCAGGGCCACGTCGTCACCCTGGCGGAGGAATGGTGCTTTGGCTATATCCGTGGCGCCGCGATCGGCCACTGGCCCGAATTGCCCGCCGAACTGGCCGGGCAACTGGAGAAAATTTCCTGGTGCGCCGAGCAGGACAACTTCGAATTGCCGGCGGACCTGGATGTAAACGCCCATCAACAGCGGGTCAGCGCAATCGAACCGGCTGCGCGGGCGCTACATGATTACTGGTTGAGCAAACGCTGAGCCGGGCTTATTTGAAGTCCAGGTCAAACGCCTGATAGAAGGCGTTGCCGGTGTTGGCCACGATCCACATCAACACCACCACGTGGCGACCCTTTTTGCCCTTGGGCAAGGTCACCTGGTGTTCGACCTTGGCTTTCATCTCATCGGCGTGCTGGTAATACGGCACCTGGGTGTAGAAGTCTTCAAAGAATGGCTTTGCCTCAAGCTGGGCGCGGCTGATGCGCTGCTTGGGGTCCCAGGCATCCTTGGTGATGAGCCAGCGATAACCCCGGGTGACGTGGGCAGCGGTGTATTCCCACTGCACCTTGAACACCTGGCCGGCCTCGACATTGAGCAATGGCCAAGTGAACGGGGTGTTGAGCTTTTTGCTCATTTCCTCGTCGGTGAAGTTGAGGCAATCGCGCTCGTCGGTTTTGCCGCCGCTCAGGATGTGCCCGTCGGCCGGCGGCGTGACGCTTTGATCATCGGTTTGATAAGGCGCAGGGAAAGGCCCGGCGGTGAGTGCCGGGAAGTTCTTGCCGCCTTCCATTTCGTTGACCTGCCAGTTGCCCAGCAGCCCACGTTCCACGGCCACCGAGCCTCGGCTGGCGGGGGTCACGACACGGCCGTGTCTGAGTTGCGTCTGAGGTTTGTTCATTTCATTCACTCCTTGATTGAAAGTGCCCCGTCATGGGGCGTGCCTCGAACTTACCGCGGTGGGTTTTATTGTCCAGTCGATGCTTCTTTCGGAACATTCGTACAGCGACGCCGTTTCGCGGAGTAAAGGCTGTTGTCCTGCACCGCGAGGGTTGCTTGTCCTACCCGGCTAAGGGCAGCAAGGCTACACGCCCTGTCCGCAAGTGGATCACGCCGTAATACGCGCCGTACAACGATCCCTGCTCGACAAGCGTGGCGTGTTTGGCTGATTATTCGGGTCCGCCCGTCGGCCACTCCACACCACCTTGCCTTGATCAGGAGCCTTGTACCTTGAGTTCGCAGAAAACCGTGACCGTTACACCGCCCAATTTCCCCCTGAACGGCAAGGTCGCTCCTCCCGGCTCCAAATCCATTACCAACCGCGCCCTGTTGCTGGCGGCGCTGGCCAAGGGCACCAGCCGTTTGAGCGGTGCGCTGAAAAGCGATGACACCCGCCACATGTCGGTGGCCCTGCGCCAGATGGGCGTGACCATCGATGAGCCGGATGACACCACCTTCGTGGTCACCGGCTCCGGCAAACTGCAATTGCCCGCGCAGCCGTTGTTCCTCGGCAATGCCGGCACCGCGATGCGTTTTCTCACGGCAGCCGTGGCAACGGTCGAAGGCACCGTGGTATTGGACGGCGACGACTACATGCAAAAACGCCCGATCGGCCCGCTGCTGGCCACCCTTGGCCAGAACGGCATCCGCGTCGACAGCCCCACGGGTTGCCCGCCGGTGACCGTGCACGGCGTGGGCAAGGTCCAGGCCAAACGCTTTGAAATCGACGGCGGTTTATCCAGCCAGTACGTGTCGGCCTTGCTCATGCTTGCCGCCTGCGGCGAAGCGCCGATTGAAGTGGCACTGACCGGCAAGGACATCGGCGCCCGTGGCTACGTGGACCTGACCCTGGACTGCATGCGTGCCTTTGGCGCACAGGTCGAAGTGGTCGACGACACCACCTGGCGCGTCGCCCCCACCGGCTACACCGCCCATGACTACCTGATCGAACCCGATGCCTCCGCTGCAACGTACCTGTGGGCCGCTGAAGTGTTGACCGGCGGGCGCATCGACATCGGCGTGGCGGCGCAGGACTTCACTCAGCCGGACGCCAAGGCCCAGGCTCTGATCGCCCAGTTCCCGAACATGCAGGCCAACGTGGTCGGCTCGCAGATGCAGGACGCTATCCCGACCCTGGCAGTCTTGGCCGCTTTCAATAACACCCCGGTGCGCTTCACTGAACTGGCCAACCTGCGCGTAAAGGAATGTGACCGGGTGCAGGCGCTGCACGATGGCCTAAACGAAATTCGCCCCGGCCTGGCCACCATCGAAGGCGATGACCTGCTGGTCGCCAGCGACCCTGCATTGGCCGGCACCACGTGCAACGCGCTGATCGACACCCACGCCGACCACCGCATCGCCATGTGCTTTGCGCTTGCCGGGTTGAAAGTTTCGGGGATCCGTATTCAAGACCCGGACTGCGTGGCCAAGACCTATCCTGAGTACTGGAAGGCCTTGGGCAGTCTTGGGGTCGCACTGAGCTACTGAAGCAGCGGCGTCGGAATGGGGAGGGAATGCACATGACGATTCGCCCGCCCTGCCCACCCGGCGCCTGCGTGTGCGAGCGTGAGCAACTGCTGCAAGCGCCCGACGCCGACCTGCGCATTCTTCACCTGACACGCCAGGAAGAAAAACGCCTGCTCGAGCGCCTCGAAGACCTCAAAAGCCTGCAAGACCTCGAACACATGCAACAGCGGATGTACGAGCAATTGGGCATCCGCGTGCATGTCGCACCGGGGCACACCGAGGTCAAAAGCATGCGCGGGATTCAGATCGTCATCGACGACCTGCCGGGCATGTGTCGCAAGACCCGGCAATCGATTCCTGCAGCGATTCGTCGCGGCATGGAAAAACGCCCGGAGATTGCCTACCGCTTGCTCGATGCCCATGACCTGTTTCGCGAAGGTTGAATCACCCGGCTACGGTTTCGTCCTCAAACAGGCCCAGCCCCACGACCTTCGCCGCCTGTAAATGCGCTTGCGCCCCCCCGCTCTCGGATTCCAGCAGCAACTCGGACGTCACCACCTGAGCACCGCAATAATCAAAAATCCCGTAGTCAATTTGCGTGCGCATCGCCTTGGCATAGCCGTGGCGATCAAATGCGCTTTCATCGGCTGCACCGACCGCCAGCAGGTGCACCTGCAAGTGCCGCAGTTTTTTCACCACCGGCGTATCGGGACCGTAGTCGATGGCCCAGCCGTTGACGAACACGCGGTCGACCCAGCCTTTGAGCAAGGCCGGCAGCGACCACCAGTAGATCGGGAACACCATGACCAGCGCGTCGGCGCGGTCGATGCGTGCTTGTTCAGCGAGGATGTCGGCCGGTGGCGTGGCACGGCTGCGGTGCACGCGGTGGTCGGCAGCGGTGTAGCGCGGGTCGAAACCTTCGGCGGCGAGGTCGGCGATCTCGAACGTGTGGCCGGCCTCGGTGAGCCCTGCCGCCACTTGCGCGGCGAGGCTGTGGGTGAGCGATTGCGGGTCGTGATGAGCAATAACGATCAGAGCATGCATGACATTGACTCCCTTTGCGTTTAGGCTGGGCTAAACTACTTTTAGTAAGTTACTCCATCAAGTTACTTTTGGTATATAAGCATGTCAAGCACTGAATCCCCTGCCCCACGCCGGCGCCTTGCGCGCGAAGATCGTCTGCGCCAACTGCTCGATGTGGCCTGGCAACTGGTGCGCGAGGAAGGCACCGAAGCGCTGACCCTGGGCCGTCTCGCGGAACTGGCGGGCGTCACCAAGCCGGTGGTCTATGACCACTTCGTCACCCGCGCAGGCTTGCTCGCCGCGCTGTACGAAGATTTCGACGGGCGCCAGAACCAGCTGTTTGCCGAAGCCCTCGACAGCAGTGGCGAGACACTCGATGACCGCGCGCAGGTGATCGCCGCGTGCTATGTCGATTGTGTGTTGCTGCAGGGGCGGGAAATTCCGGGGGTCATTGCCGCGTTGAGCAGTTCGCCGGAACTGGAAACCCTCAAGCGCAAATACGAGGCGATCTTTCTCGACAAGTGCCGCGACGCCCTGGCGCCGTTTGCACCCGGCGCCACCGTGTCGCAAGCCGGCTTGCGGGCAATGCTCGGCGCGGCGGAGGCGCTGTCCCAGGCGGCAGCCAGCGGCGAGATCAGCCGCGATGAGGCGCAGCAGGAGTTGCTCGCGACGATCCTGGGCATGGTCAATCGCAGCCGCGAGTAAATCATTATTTGCGCCGCAGGAATAAAGCGTCGCGACGGGTGTTTACCTGAGTACGGCTTGTGAATACAGCACAAGGCCGGTACCCAAATCCAAAAACCCCCAGGAGCTCGTCATGCTGAAAAAACTCTCCCTCGCTGCTGCCGTCCTGATTGCCTGTGCGGCTTCCACGGCGTTCGCCGCCCCGGCCAAGGTGGCCGACAGCACCAAGGGCAAAGTGCTGGTGGACAGCCAGGGGATGACCCTTTACACCTTCGCCAAAGACAGCGCCGGCAAATCGGCGTGCAACGGCCAGTGCCTGGCCAACTGGCCCGCGTTCACTGCCCAGGCCGCGGCGAAAGGCGCCGACGGCTACAGCGTGATCACCCGCGACGACGGCTGCAAACAATGGGCCTACAAAGGCCAGGCGCTGTACACCTGGGTCAAGGACAGCAAGCCGGGCGACATCACCGGTGACGGCGTTGGCGGTAACTGGAACCTGGCCAAGCCGTAAGGTTTGAGGCCAATACAGCGTACCGGTGGCAAGGGAAAGCGCTTTCGCCACCGGTTGGCCGTTTCACGCCAAGTGCTCATTCACATATAGCTGAACCTTGCGCGCCAGCTGATCGAGATGCCGGTCGCGCTGTTTTTCCGCATCCACCATCGCGCGCTTGCCGTGTTTTTGCAGCAGGTAGGTATGAATCTGCCGCACCTCCAGCGAGCGATAGATCGCCGCCACGTCGAGCACGCCCATCAGGCCGTCAGTGCCGTAATCGCGCGTGTTCATCAGCACCTGCGTGTCGCGCGCACCGCGTACCTGAAAGCCCATGGCCGTGAACGCCGGGACCTTTTCTACGGCACACGCCAACTCGGCGTGGGGATAACGCGCCAGCACGTCCTGCATCATTGCGCGCGCCACACCCTGGCGGCGCCTACCCGCCTGCACCGCCATGAACGCGATACCGCAGGCTTGCGGGTCGTCTTTCACCGGCAGATAGAGGCAAAAGCCGACCAGCGTGTCCTCATCCATCGCCACCACCAGTTCAACAGCGATGCCCTTCGAGCCATCCAGCGCTTGCAGGTACAGGTGCACCTCAAAGCCGGTGGTGTACTGGTAAATGTTGTAGAGCAGGTTGCTGGGCGGCAGCGCGACGCTGCTGATGTCGGTGAGGTTATCCACCACCATCTGCAGGATCTGGCTGTTGATCGGCTCGGGGCACGGCGCGGTGTAGCGGGTAAGGCTGAACATGCAAATTCCTGGGGTTTCGCGTCAAGGCAGCGGCGATTGTACCTGCTGCGACCGGTTCATTGCCCGCACACCTCGCGCAAACAACCGCGCAACCAGCGGTGGGCCAGGTCGGCATCCAGCCGCGGGTGCCAGAGCATGGCCACGGTAAACGACGCAAGCGTCAGCGGCAGCGCAACGCTGTACAGCCCATCGCGCTGGTGGGCGGTGTAGCGTTTGGGCACGCAGGCGATCAGTCGGCACCTCGGGCCTGGGCGCAGTATTTGCCTGGGCCAGCCCCGATGTCACCCATGCAACCGCGCAAACCGTGGCTAATGGCCTGCACGTGACCTTTGCCGTGGCACTGGTCTTGATCATCCTTGCAAGCCGCTTTGCCTGGCGCCGCCACAGCGCCGTGAACGGCCCGCAGAACACCCGTTGAGGCAAAAAAACAAAAAAGGCGTTGCGCCAGACCGGGTTACATCGCGCATCATGGGCACTTTCAAGCTCAAGGGTAACGTCCATGCGCGTTCTGTCATTGATGATGGGTCTTACGACGCTGGCCGCCAGTCTGGCGTTCTGCGCCAGCGCGATGGCGAATGAAGAAAGTCAGTTGGTGCAACAGATCAACCAGTACCGCAGCCAGGTGCAGCGCTGCGGTGACCAGGGTTCACAGGAACTGCCACCGCTGGCCAGCGACACGCGGCTGGTGCTGCCGGCCACCAATGTCGGCGATTTGCAGCAAGCGCTCGCGCGGGCTGCGTACCCGATGGTCAACGTGCAAGCCATCAGCCTGTCGGGGCCCAAGGATGCCCAGGCGGCCATGAAGGCGGTGCGGGAAAGTTTCTGCCGCGTGGTGCTGGACCCGCAATTTGTCGACATCGGCGTGAGCAACAGCGGCGAGGACTGGCGCATTGTGCTTGCCCGCCCGCTGCTTTCCAGCGGTTTGGGTGATTGGCAGACCGAAGGCCGGCAGCTGCTCAACCTGATCAACGCCGCCCGTGAACAGCCGCGCCAGTGCGGTACCCAGGCATTTGCCGCGACCACGCCATTGTCTTGGAACGACGACCTGGCCAGCGCCGCCAACAGCCACACGCGCAATATGGCCAACGGCAACTTCTTCGACCACCTGGACCACGACGGCCGCACCCCGGGTGATCGCGCCGAACTGGCAGGCTATATCGCGAAAAATATCGGCGAGAACATCGCCGCCGGCCTCGACACGCCGCGCAAGGTGGTGGATGGCTGGCTCGCCAGCCCAGGGCATTGCGCCAACCTGATGAACCCGCAATTTCGCGAGTTGGGCGCCGCTTATGCGATGGACCCTAAGAGTGATGCGGGCATTTACTGGACCGGTTTGTTCGGCACGCAATAGCGGTTGGGCAAGCGCCCAACCCGGCCGAAGCAAGCCTGTTCAAACGCGTAGGAAATCAAGGTGCCATCTAGCCGATAATTGCGCTGAACTGCTGACGATCAACTGTGTCTGTAGCTGGGCGCCATGAATGTTCAGGCGCGCTGAAGACTCTGGCAAACAAGGTGTTCTCCCAATGATGAATTGGCTGCAAGGCAGCAGCGACATGGCCGAACGCGTGCGTCAGCATGATTGGGCGAGTACACCATTGGGTCCGCTGGAACACTGGCCCGACGTACTCAAAACAACGGTCGCGCTGTGCTTTGCCTCAAGCTTCCCCCAGTCCATCAGTTGGGGGCCACACTTGATCACGCTCTACAACGATGCGTTTGTCCCCATTCTTGGCGATAAACCCTACTCGTTGGGCCGTCCTTTCAGTGAAACCTGGCGCGAAGTCTGGGATGAAGTAAGCCCCATCGCCCACGCGGCCTTTGAAGGGCACGCGACCTATGTCGAGAATTACCCGCTGGTGATTGAACGTGGCAACGGCCCGGAGCAATCGTATTTCACGTTTTGCTACAGCCCTGTGCGCGACCCGCTGGGCGCGGTCGTGGGCATGCTCAATACCGTCACCGAAACCACCGCAACGGTATTCCTCAGCCGTCGCCTGGCCGTATTGGATGCGATTGGCAGCGCGGTGGCCAACGCCACCGACGCCGAAGCCATCATGACCCTCACCACGCGCCTGCTCGCCGAGCACATGCAGGTGTCCATCTGCGCCTACGCCGACATGGAAGCCGACGAAGACAGCTTCACCATCCGCGACAACTGGGCCGCACCGGGCTCGCCGAGTATTGTCGGGCGTTACAGCCTGGCGGATTTCGGCGAGCAGGCCGTAAGGTGCCTGCGTGCAGGCGAGCCGTTTGTGGTGAATGACAACCGCGTGGAGTTCAGCCACGAGGAAGCCGCCGCCTACCAGTCGCTGGGCGTGACGGCGACGGTGTGTTTTCCGTTGATCAAGGATGGGCGCCTGACGGCACTGATGGCCGTGCACCATAAATTCGCGCGCCTGTGGTCACCGTACGACCTGGCGCTGGTGGGTGAAGTCACCGAGCGTTCCTGGGCACACATAGAACGTGTGCGCGCCGATGCCGCCGTACGCGACGGCCTAGCGGCGATCACCGAACTGAATGCCACCCTGGAACAACGCGTAGAAGAACGCACCGCCGCATTGACCCAGGCTGAAGCGGCGTTGCACCAGTCGCAAAAGCTCGAGGCGATCGGCCAGTTGACCGGCGGCGTGGCCCATGACTTCAACAACCTGCTGACGATCATTCGCTCCTCGGTGGATTTTCTGCGCCAGCCGGGCCTGTCTGAAGAGCGACGCACACGCTACATGAGCGCGGTTTCAGACACCGTCGAGCGCGCCAGCAAGCTCACCAGCCAGTTGCTCGCCTTCGCCCGCCGCCAGCCGTTGAACCCGGAAGTCTTCGATGTGTGCGAGCGGGTCAAGAACATCGGTGAGATGCTTGAAAGCGTGACCGGCGCGCGTATCACTGTGCAGATCGAACTGCCCCGCCTGCCATGCTATGTGCGCGTTGACCCGAGCCAGTTTGAAACCGCGCTGATCAATATCGCGCTCAATGCCCGCGATGCCATGGACGGCCGCGGCACCCTGACACTGCGCGTCGCCACGGTGGCAGCGTTGCCACTGATCCGTGGCGATGTGCAAGTACAGCAGCCGTTTGTGGCGATTGCGCTGGCCGACACCGGCAGCGGCATTGCCGAGGACACTGTCGAGCGCATTTTCGAGCCGTTCTTTACCACCAAGGCGGTGGGCAAAGGCACGGGCCTTGGCTTGTCGCAGGTGTTCGGGTTCGCCAAGCAATCGAGCGGTAACGTCGACGTGTCCAGCACCCTGGGGCAAGGCAGCGTGTTTACCCTGTACTTGCCCGAAGCAGAAGCCGAGACGGTGCAGGCCAGCCTGCCCCAGGAGGACGGCTCGCTGGTCCACGACACCGCGCAGCGGCATATTCTGATCGTCGAAGACAACCTCGAAGTGGGCCGCTTTGCCAATCAGATCCTGCAGGACCTCGGTTACCAGACCACCTGGGCCACCGACGCCGAACAGGCACTCGCGTTAGCCGGTGCCGATGTGATGGCCTTCGACGCGATTTTCTCCGACGTGGTGATGCCGGGCATGACCGGCGTGGCGATGACCAGACTGCTGCGCCAGCGTCGGCCGGACCTGCCGGTGGTGCTGACCTCCGGCTACAGCGAAGAATTGGCCGACAGTGGGTACGAAGGGGTCGAGTTCCTGGCCAAGCCCTACTCCGCCGACCAGGTGGCACGCGTGCTGGCCAAGTCGATGCAGCGCGCCTGACGCCTACTCCGCGATCGCCACCTGGTTACGGCCCATGGCCTTGGCGCGATACAGCGCCTGGTCGGCGGTGTTCATCAGACTGTGCAGGTCCTGATCGAGGCTGCGGGTCGTCGCCACACCGAGGCTGGCGGTCAGGCCCTGCACCGGTTCGGCAGCGAGGCCGGAGATGGCCTTGATCAGTTGCTCGGCGATGTCCCGTGCGGTTTCCAGCGAGGTATTGGGCAACAACACCGCAAACTCCTCGCCGCCGAGGCGCCCGTACACATCAGCCTGGCGAAACGATGCGCTGATCACTCCGCCAATCTGGCGCAAGACCTGGTCGCCGGCCTGGTGACCGTAGGTGTCATTGATGGCTTTGAAGTGATCCATGTCCATCATCAGCGCGCACAACGGCTGCTGGTTATGGCGACATTGCGCGTACAGCACTTGGGCATGTTCGAAGAATGCGCGGCGGTTCATCAATCCAGTGAGTTCGTCGGTCTGGGCGGCGCGCGTCGAAATCGTGTGCGCACGTTCCATCTGCCGGGTCAGGCGAAAGGCTTTTTCCAGGGCATCCGCCAATTTACGCGTGGCGCTTGCCGCGAAGGTCGAGAACACCAGCACCGCCACGCCCACGCCCACTTGCATCGACGAGGGCTGGAACAGCAGCCACAGCGTGCAGGGGAACAGCACCAGGGCCATGGAGCCCAGCGTCATGTAACGGTAAGCGGAATAACACGAGACGGCGCTGACCGACATGCCCACGGTGAACAACATGACCAGCACCTGGGAGACGCGGTCGTCGGTGGGCATCACCGCCAGGGCGCCAATGCCCCACACACCCGCGGATAGCATCAACGTCACCCAGTAACGGCGCTCCCAGCGGTCGGGGGTACGTTCGCTGTTCGGGCAGCGAAACCATTGCATGAACATCTGCACCCGCAGCAGCGAGGTCACTGCCAGCACCGATAACCAGACCAGCATGACGGTGTGGTCAAAGCGGTCCCAGCACAACCAGCAGAGCATGACGGCGGCCAGGTAACTGCCGAAAATGGCAGCGAAGGACTGACGAAACAGCAGATGCAAACGGTCGGTTCGCACCAGTTCTTCTATCAAACCATCCTGGTCTTGCCCATGCTCTAGGCCGTTCATTCAATACGCCTGCTTCGACTGCCGCGACTAGGGCGCCATTGTGGCACCCTGCCAGTACTGCGGACAACAGAATCCGGCACCTTGGCGCCCTTAAAGCGTTTCCGGCCGCAGAATCAGCACACCCAATGGCGGCACATTCAACGACAGTGACACCGGCTGCCCATGACGTGGTTCCTCCTGTGTGAAGACTTCCCCACCGTTGCCGTAGTTGGAACCGGCGTACATGTCTGCATCGCTGTTGATCACCTCGCTCCAGCGCCCGGCAAACGGCACGCCAACGGCGTAGGCTTCACGCGGCACCGGGGTGAAGTTAGCGACGACCAGCACCGGCTTGCCGTCCTTGCTCCAGCGCAGCCAGGCATAGACGCTGTTGATCGCATCGTCGCCGATCAGCCACTGGAAGCCTTGGGGCGCATCATCCTGCTCATGCAGCGCCGGTTCCTCACGGTACAGGCGGTTCAAGTCGCCAACCAGTTTCTGCACGCCCTGGTGTTCAGGGTATTGCAGCAGGTACCAATCCAGTTGCTGGTCGTGGTTCCATTCGCGCCACTGCCCGAACTCGCAGCCCATGAACAGCAGCTTCTTGCCGGGGTGCATCCACATGAAACTCAGGTATGCGCGCAGGTTGGCAAACTTCTGCCAGCGGTCACCGGGCATCTTGTCGATCAGCGAATGCTTGCCGTGCACCACTTCATCGTGGGAGATCGGCAGGATAAAGCGCTCGGACCAGGCATACACCAGGCCAAAACTCAGCTCGTTGTGATGATGGGCGCGGTACACCGGATCCTGCTGGATGTAATGCAGCGAATCGTGCATCCAGCCCATGTTCCACTTGTAGTTGAAGCCCAACCCGCCCTGCTGGGTGCTTTGGCTCACACCCGGCCACGCGGTGGATTCTTCGGCGATCACCAGTGCGCCCGGTGCTTCCAGCGCCACCACGTCGTTCAAATGACGCAGGAAGTCGATGGCTTCCAGGTTCTCGCGGCCGCCATGGCGGTTAGGCACCCACTCGCCGGCTTTGCGCGAATAATCGCGATACAGCATCGACGCCACGGCATCCACGCGCAGGCCGTCGATATGGAAGTGTTTGAGCCAGTGCAACGCCGAGGCCAGCATAAACCCGTGCACTTCAGTGCGGCCCAGGTTGTAGATCAGCGTGTCCCAATCCTGATGGAAGCCTTCCAGCGGGTTGGCGTACTCGTACAGCGCGGTGCCGTCGAACTGGGCCAAACCGTGGGTGTCGGTGGGGAAATGCGCCGGTACCCAGTCGAGGATCACACCAATATTGGCCTGATGGAGGGCGTTGACGAAGAAGCCGAAATCTTCCGGCGAGCCAAAGCGCGCGCTCGGAGCAAACTGCGACAACGCTTGATAACCCCAGGAACCACCGAACGGGTGCTCCATGATCGGCATCAGCTCAACGTGGGTGAAGCCCAACTGCTGCAAATACGGCACCAAGCGCTCGGCCAGCTCGCGCCAACCGTACTGGCGGGAGACTTCACCGGCCTCGTCGAGCTCGCATTGCCAGGAGCCGACATGCAGCTCATAAATCGACAGCGGCGCCGAGGGTTTCTGCTTGTCGGCGCGCGACTGCATCCACTCATGGTCCTGCCAGTCCACCTGCAGCGGCGCAGCGACTTTCGAGGCGGTGTCGGGCGGCAGCTGGGTCGCCAGCGCCATCGGGTCGGCCTTAAGCGGCAGGATGCCGTGGGCACCGAGAATCTCGTACTTGTAGGCCGCACCCGGTTGCAGGCGCGGGATGAAGATTTCCCAGACGCCCGAGGGATGACGCAACCGCATCGGATGGCGGCGGCCATCCCAGATATTGAAATCACCCACCACCGACACGCGCCGGGCGTTCGGCGCCCACACGGCAAAGCGCACACCCTGCACGCCATCGACGCTGGTCACTTGCGCGCCGAGGCAACTGCTCAGGTCACGGTGATTGCCTTCGGCAAACAGGTACAAGTCCATTTCACCGAGCAGCAACTGGCTGAAACTGTAAGGGTCTTCTGTGATCTGCTCGCCGCCGGCCCACTGGATTTTCAGCAGGTAGCTCTGGCGTGTCTTGAAGTGGCCGATAAACAAACCTGGCACCGGGCTGGCGTCCAGGTTGCCGAGCGTCTCACCGCTGTCTCGCGCCAGCACCTGAACACTCAGGGCTTCGGGCAGAAACGCGCGGATGAACTGGCCGCCGTGCTCGTCATCATGTGGCCCGAGAATCGAGAACGGGTCATGGTGTTCGGCGCGTACCAGTGCTTCGACGTCCTTGGACGCCGGCATTGCAGTCAGTTTCGGTTGCAGCGGTTCTTTATTTGTAAAGCTCATGACGTCTCCCCACCGCGTGCATTTTTCGATATAGGTGTTAGCCCGCTGAGCAGACCGTGCAAACCTTGCAACGGCACCGGCAACCAGGTCGGGCGATTTTCCGCTTCGTAGGCCACTTCATACGCGGCCTTTTCCAGGCTGAACAACGTCAGCGCAGCGCTCTGGCCCTTGGCATCCTGCCAGTCATGCGCCAGTGTAGACGTCGCCTGATGATAAGCCTGGGTAAATGCCTGACGTGCTTCACTCAAGTACCGGTCGGTCACACGCTTGCGGGCAATGTCCGCTTCGGGCGAGTGATCCACACCTTGCACATTCAAGGCCATGGCGGCGGCGTAATCGAACGAGCGCAGCACGCCACTGACATCTTTATAGGGGCTGTGCTTGCCGCGCCGCTCATGCAGCGGCCGCGCCGGCTCGCCTTCAAAGTCGATCAAGTAAGCATCGCCCTTGACCACCAGTACCTGGCCCAGGTGCAAGTCACCATGAACCCGGATCCGCAACCCGCCGGCCGTGGCTTTCGCCAGGGCCTGAACGTGCGTGCCGATGGCTTTTTTCTGCGTCAGCAATTCACTGACCAACGCCTGATCGGCAGGGTTCAATTGACTTTGATGAAGCTTGAGCAAGTGCAGCGCGCGGTCGATCTGCGCGCCCACATCCTTGGCCCAGGCCTGGGTGTCCTTGACGCTCGTGACTTCGGGCTTGAAGTCTTTGTTGGTGGTTTTTGCCGCCAAGACCGCGTGCATTTCACCCAGGCGCTGGCCGAGCAAACCGGCAAAGTCTTGCAGTTCGCCGAGGGCGTTGTAGTGCTGTTCCTGTTCGGACATGGCTTCGGCCAATTCATCGCGAATCGCCCGCTCCAGGCTGTTTTGCGTCCAGGCCCATGCATCGCCCTGGTTGCTGAGGTAGCCCTGGGCAATCATCAGCAGGTTGTCTTGCCCTTCACCGTCACGACGCACCATCGAGCCCAGCAACGGCGAGATATTGGGGTAACCGGCTTCGGTCAGGTAAGCGCTCATTTCCAGCTCCGGGTGCACGCCGGCGCTGACTTTGCGGATGAGCTTGAGCACCAGGCTTTCGCCTACCACCACCGAACTGTTGGACTGTTCGGCAGCCAGGTAGCGCACCTGCGGCTCGTCGCCCAGTTGCAGTTTGGCCAGATGCGGCGTGGCCTCAAAGCGCAAATCACCTTCGCCGGTGTTCAGCACGGTGCCGGCTTGCAGGCCATGGATCACCGCACGAATAAAGTGCTCAAGGCTGAAGGCGTCGGTCACCAAACCGACCTGACGCGCACGGCGTACACGGGCGAGCGCCAATTGCTGGGGCAGCGCACTGGTGAGCTGGTCTTCGCCGAGAAAGCCGAACGGGAGCTGATAGCGGCTGACCCGGCCAGCGCTGCTCACCTCGATTTCGCTGAGCAGCACCGGGTGCTGCGGGTCGCCAAAGCGCACGCCGTAAGCAATGTGCACGCTGTCGATGGCGGTGTCCTTGCCGGCAAACCAGCGCCGCTTGGGCAGCCAGGCGGGCAGCGAGGTTTGTTCCAGGGTGCTGCGGCACGGTTCTTCGAGCAGTTCTTCCATGCGTTTTTTCAATACCAGTGTGGTGAAGTCCGGGATGCTTTGCGCCGGTTCCACATGCCAGCTCGGCATCTGGTTTTCCGCCGCCAGTACAAACCAGTAGAAACCGTAAGGCGCCAGGGTCAGCAGGAAATTGAGCTGGCCAATCGGCGGGAAGGCATTCCCGCCGAGCATCTCCACCGGCACCATGCCGGCGAACGCCGACAGGTCCAGTTCGGCGGCCTGGGCACTGCGTGACACGTTGGCCACGCACAGGATGATTTCCGTGCGGCCGTCTTCGCCGGTGAATTCACGGGTGTAGGCCAGGATGCGGCGGTTGCTCGGCGAGAGCATTTTCAAGCTGCCACGGCCAAAGGCCTTGGACTGCTTGCGCACCGCGAGCATGCGCCGGGTCCAGTTCAGCAACGAGTGCGGGTCCTGAGCCTGGGTTTCGACGTTGACCGACTGGTAGCCGTAAAGCGGGTCCATGATCGGCGGCAGCACCAGGCTCGCCGGGTCGGCGCGGGAAAAGCCGCCGTTACGGTCGATGGACCACTGCATCGGCGTACGCACGCCGTCGCGGTCGCCCAGATAAATGTTATCGCCCATGCCGATCTCATCGCCGTAATACAGGGTCGGCGTGCCCGGCATCGACAGCAGCAGGCTATTGAGCAGTTCGACACGGCGGCGATCACGCTCCATCAGCGGCGCCAGGCGTCGACGAATACCCAGGTTGATCCGCGCGCGACGGTCGGCGGCGTAGTAATTCCACAGGTAGTCACGTTCTTTGTCGGTGACCATTTCCAGGGTCAATTCATCGTGGTTGCGCAGGAAGATCGCCCACTGGCAATTGGCGGGAATCTCCGGGGTCTGGCGCAAAATATCGGTGATCGGGAAGCGATCTTCCTGGGCCAGCGCCATGTACATGCGCGGCATCAGCGGGAAGTGGAACGCCATGTGGCATTCATCGCCGTCGTCACCCTTTTTGTCACCGAAGTACAGCTGCGTGTCTTCCGGCCATTGGTTGGCTTCGGCGAGCAGCATGCGGTCGGGGTAATGCGCGTCGATCTCGGCACGGATCTGCTTGAGGACGTCGTGGGTTTCCGGGAGGTTTTCGTTATTGGTACCGTCGCGTTCGATCAGGTACGGAATGGCGTCCAGGCGCAGGCCATCGATGCCCATGTCCAGCCAATAACGCATCACCGACAGCACCGCCTTCATCACCTGCGGGTTGTCGAAGTTAAGGTCTGGCTGGTGAGAATAGAACCGGTGCCAGAAGTACTGGCCGGCGACCGGATCCCAGGTCCAGTTGGATTTTTCGGTGTCGAGAAAGATGATGCGGGTGCCGTCGTATTTCTGGTCGTCATCGGACCACACATAGAAGTCGCGCGCGGCTGAACCTGGCTTGGCCTTGCGCGCACGCTGGAACCAGGGATGCTGGTCGGAGGTGTGGTTGATCACCAGTTCGGTGATGACCCGCAGGCCGCGTTGGTGGGCTTCGGCAATAAACCGCTTGGCATCGGCCATGGTCCCGTAGTCGCTGTGCACGCCACGGTACTCGGCGATGTCATAGCCGTCGTCACGGCGTGGCGAGGGGTAGAACGGCAACAGCCAGATGGTGTTTACGCCCAGGTCGGCGATGTAATCGAGCTTGGCGATCAGCCCGGGAAAGTCACCGATGCCATCGTTGTTGGAGTCGAAATAGGATTTGACGTGAACCTGATAAATCACCGCATCCTTGTACCAGAGCGGGTCTTTGATAAAGGTGGCAGCCTTGGGTTTCTTCGCCATTGGTAACTCCTGAAAATGCTGAAAAACCAACTGGTGGAGCGCGCTCCCTAAAGGCGCCGTGTAGCGGCGCCCGCAGGTGACTGGCTGGTTTCAGGAGGTGGTGATTCTCCAAATTCCAAACGGCATGTGCGGCTCCAGCCGCATCCACTGAGTCTTGCCGTACCAGGTCCAGCGATGCCCGTTCATCAAGTCTTCGCCTTGGGTCTGGGCATCATCCGGCAAGCCCAGTTCCCACAGCGGCAACTCGAAATGCGCTTCCTGGGCATTGAACGGGTCAAGGTTCACCGCGACGAGAATGAAATTGCTGCCGTCTTCACTGCGTTTGCCGAAGTACAGGATGTTGTCGTTCCAGGCGTTGTAGAGCTTCAACCCCAAGTGCGTCTGCAACGCGGGGTTCTGCCGGCGGATACGATTGAGCTGCGCGATCTCGGCAATGATGTTGCCGGGCGCGGTGAAATCACGCGGACGGATCTCGTACTTCTCCGAATCCAGATACTCCTCCTTGCCCGGCACCGGTGCGGCTTCGCACAACTCAAACCCTGAATACATGCCCCACAGACCCGAACCCATGGTGGCCAGTGCGGCGCGGATCAAGAAGCCCGGTCGCCCGGATTCGTGCAGGAAGCCGGGGTTGATGTCCGGCGTGTTGACGAAGAAATTCGGTCGGTAGCACTCGCGCCAAGGCGATTCGTTCAACTGTGCAAAGTACTCGCTCAACTCGGCTTTGGTATTGCGCCAGGTAAAGTAGGTGTAACTCTGCGAATAACCGACCTTGCCCAGGCGCGCCATCATTGCAGGCGTGGTGAATGCTTCGGCGAGGAAGATCACGTCCGGGTGTTTGCCGCGCACGTCACTGATCAGCCATTGCCAGAAGGGCAGCGGCTTGGTGTGAGGGTTGTCGACCCGAAAGGTCTTCACACCCTCTTCCACCCAGCCCAGCACGACGTCGCGCAATTCAGTCCACAAGCTCGGGATCGCATCGGCGGCATAGAAGTCGACGTTGACGATGTCCTGATATTTCTTCGGCGGGTTCTCGGCGTATTTAATCGTGCCGTCCGGGCGCCAGTTGAACCAGCCCGGGTGCTGCTTGAGCCACGGGTGGTCCTGGGAGCACTGGATGGCAAAATCCAGAGCGATTTCCAGGTCGTGGTCGGCGGCGGCCTTGACCAACCGGCGGAAGTCATCGCGACTGCCCAGTTGCGGGTGGATGGCTTCATGGCCGCCCTCCTCGCTGCCAATCGCGTACGGGCTGCCGGGATCATCGGGGCCGGCGGTCAGGGAGTTGTTCTTGCCTTTGCGATGACTGCGCCCGATGGGATGGATCGGCGGGAAGTACAGCACATCAAAGCCCATGTCATGGATCATCGACAGGCGCGAGTGAACGTCGTTGAACGTGCCGTGGCGGGCAGGATCGTCGGTGATCGAGCGCGGAAACAACTCGTACCAGCTGGCAAACTGCGCCGCTGTGCGCTCCACATCAACTGGGTAGACCGGGCTGACGCTTAAATAGGCGCGGTGGTCGGCCTGGGTCATCAGATGTGCACTGTCTTCGTGCAGAAACTGCGCGACCTGCTCGGTTTCCAGCAAGCCCGACAGTTCGTGGTGCAGCAGCATCAGGCGATCGCGCAGCTCGTTGTCGCTGCGCTCGGCGGCCTGCAACACCAGGCTGCGGCCTTCCTGCAGTTCAAGACTGACCGGCACGCCGGCCTCGTGTTTCTTGCGCAGCTCATAACAAAAGCTGGCAAAGGTATCGATCCAGGTTTCGATGCAATATTCGTGGGGGCCTTGCTGCGTCATGGTGAACGCGCCTTCCCAGCCATTGTTGCCGACGTCGGCCATCACCACGCTGTGCCAGCTTTCGTCCTGCAACGGGCGCCAGCGGATCAGTACGGCAAGCTTGTCATGGCCATCAGCAAAGACCTTGCTGGTGACATTGATGCGCTGGCCGACCACGGCTTTCACGGCAAATTCGCCGCCGTCAATTACAGGCGCGGTACTTTCGATAGCGATCCTCGGCAATAACAACGCCTGGGATAGCGGCAAAATGGAATCGTCTGGAGCCAGTGTTTCAGCAGTCATCGAGCATCTTCCCCTTACGCCCTATGGACGCTCTTTGCTTGATCCGAATTCTGATAGGGCAACGCTCTCCCTGAGCAAGGCCGTAATAGGTCCGAGCCTGGCGTCAGGTGAAAAGTTCAGGTGGATATGTCGCCATTGGGCGGGGAATCAATTCCCCCAGGCGGATGTCCACCGGTAGAGCAAAGCACAAAGGAGGCCACACCGATGAATATCCCGATTCCGGCTGAAACACCTGATCCGAACATCGACGACCCAACGTTACCGCCCGCTGAGCCGAAGCCGATTCCCGAACAGGAACCCCCTGAAAACGACCCACCGCCGGTGCAGGAACCGCCAACGAGCGAGCCACCGGTCATTCTGTGACGCAGATGTTGCAGATTCAGCATCCGCTCGCCGGGTCAGCCTGGTACTGCCGGCGCAGCACTGGCCGCTGAACCGTGACTCGCGAGCGGGCGTTGACGCAGAAAATTCCCACTCACTTAAAAGGCAAAGCCCTAACCCCAACTGACGTGGTCGTTCTCATACTGATTTTGCGCTGATTCCATATCCAAGCCCCTGGCCCCAGCGCTCGTCCGATTTGTTTTTGAGGATTTATCATGTCGACCATCCATCAGCCGTCGCGCGCCCGCGCCGAAGTCACCCCAGGCCATCTTCACGCCCACCCCATTTCACCCTCACCCGTAAGCGTGTCTGCTCAAGCGCTGGACGCGTTGCTGCGGTCGGCACCAAGCACCACCCGCGAGCCGATGCGTGCAGATGGAGCCCCACCCACCGCCGCCGACCAGGCTGCCCTGGAAAAACAGCTCAAGCAGCTCTGCGACCAGTTGGACCGCAAAACCGTTGAGCGCCTGATGCGCGACCCTGGGTCCAGAGAGTCAACAGCCAACTTCAACACGATCGACCGGCTATTGACCCCAGACAACCTCAAGTGCCTGTTGAGCGGCCCCAACGCAACGTCCTGTTTCAAGATCCTTGCCAGGATCGAAACCCAACTCAACAAAGATTCGATCGACGCGGTCTTGAACCCCATCGAAACCGAGCAGGTCGGCGCCTATCGCAATTACGTGGAGGCGGCGCTGTTCGCGTTGAAAGCCAGTTTGATGAAAGCCTCGCCGGGCAGTCGCTTTGATATGGTTCGCGCGTTCTCCCGCCAGGAGCACGCGCCCCTGATCAGCATTCAGGACTCCATGCGCAGCCTGGAGGCCAAGGGTAAACACCTCTGCGACATTGCCACTCAGGTCCGGAAGGTGACCGAGCCGTTGCAATATGCGCATCTTGAGGATTGGCAGCGACGGGATCACTACGAGTCCGACTGCAAAAACCACCCCAAAACCTACAGTTTCACTCACACGCTTGAGTCCACGCTCGACCACCCATGTGAAATCAGAAACTTCGTCACCGACCGGGACAAGCTGGACGTCACCGGCATTCGCCGGCAACTGAATAAACCGCTGCACTGGGTCAACCAGTTATCCGGCGCCAGTGGTGAGGTGCAGCTGAAATACTCGCGTGCACACAATGCCAGCGTGCTGGTGATTTCCGGCAACCACGGGGAGCCTGCGCTGGTTGCGAAGATATTTGGCCAGGTGAAGGAAAACGATCTACTCACCTGATCGGCGGTCATCATCACTCTCGAACGCCCTCACGATCCGGGGCATCACGCTGAATACCGCCAAGGCCAGCAAGGTACTGAGCACCGCTGTCGATTCGCGGCCCATGCCGGCGGCAACCCCGATTGCCGCCGTCATCCACAGGCCGGCAGCGGTGGTCAGGCCTTTGACGTGCTGGCCCTGCTCATCTTCCTTGCCTTTGAGAATGGTGCCGGCGCCGAGAAATCCGATCCCGGCAATCACGCCTTGCAGCACCCGGCTCATCGCATCCGCCTGGCTACCGGACGTCTGCGGCACCAATACAAACAGCGCGGCGCCCAACGCCACCAGCATGTGGGTGCGCACACCCGCCGCCTTGCCCTTTTGTTCCCGTTCGAACCCGAGAATGCCGCCCAGGAGCGCGGCGATCAGCAAGCGCACGGTGATCTGGGTGAGTTGTTTCGCATCGCCGATGTCGGCAAATTCGGCTTGCAGGGTTTGCCACACTTCGCTCCACCAGGCATCCATGGAAAGCGGTCCTTTGTGATTATGGGTTAAGCATGGACAACGGCGACCGCCAGTCAGTTGCCTGGAACGCCGGGCAATCGGGTGAACCCTAATGATCACCCGCCAATGGAAAAGGAGATCACCATGCCTGTACGTATCGATAACCAGACGTGCTACTTCAAGGTCGATGAAAACGGCCAGGAGCGCAGCCTGCCTGCATCCGAGGTAACGGTCAGCACCGACAGCCTCAAGGCCATGTCTTTTGTGACGCTGGATAATGACAGGGTCTACATCACCGAGGCCGAAGCCGATGCCCTGACCGTCGCCGGTGCCGTGGATGGACGCAAACACTTGAAGGCGACCGACAGTGATTCGGTGATTTGATTGATCTGTATCAATGTGCGTTTATTGCCGCTGCACTCCTGGCGCCATGGAGTGCAGCATCTGGCCGCGGTCTTGCTGAAAAACCCCATCTGATCCGCTTTTTATCGCCCTAGCTGAGTCTGTTATGCACACAGAGCGGCGTCCATAGTTCATCCGCCTGATGGAGGCTGATGAGCGAACGACCATGAGCGAAAAAATCCCAACCGTGGAAACCTTTGAGCCCATACACCCAAAGAAGGTGAAGGCCAAATCCAGCGACACCCTGATCCATACTCGCAGCTTCACCGGCTTGTTTCGCACCTTGCGCGTAGCCGGCGCCGCGGTGCTGTTCCTGGCTTTTTTCGGCACCGTATGGCTGAACTGGGGTGGGCGCCAAGCCGTGCTGTGGGACTTGGCCGAGAGCAAATTCCACATCTTCGGCGCAACCTTCTGGCCCCAGGACTTCATCCTGTTGTCGGCGCTGCTGATCATCTGCGCCTTCGGCCTGTTTGCCATCACCGTGTTCGCAGGCCGGGTGTGGTGCGGCTACACCTGCCCGCAAAGCTCGTTTACCTGGCTGTTCATGTGGTGTGAAAAGGTCACCGAAGGCGAACGCAACCAGCGTATCAAGCTGCACGCGGCGCCGTGGAGCCTGAACAAGCTGGCGCGGCGCTCGGCCAAACACACCTTGTGGCTAGGCATCAGCGTGTTGACCGGGCTGACGTTTGTCGGATACTTCACGCCCATCCGGCCCCTGGCCTTGGAACTGCTGACGTGGCAAATGGGCGGCGTCAGCCTGTTCTGGGTGCTGTTTTTCACCGCGGCCACGTACATCAATGCCGGCTGGCTGCGTGAGGCGGTGTGCATGCACATGTGCCCCTATGCGCGCTTCCAGAGCGTGATGTTCGACAAGGACACCCTGACCATTTCTTACGATGCGGCGCGTGGAGAACACCGCGGCCCGCGCAAACGAGACGTGACGCCCGCCGACGTCGGCCTGGGCGACTGCATCGACTGCCAGCTGTGCGTGCAGGTGTGCCCCACCGGCATTGATATTCGCGACGGCTTGCAGATGGAGTGCATCGGCTGCGCGGCCTGCATTGACGCCTGCGATTCGATCATGGACAAAATGGGCTATGCCCGCGGGCTGGTGAGCTATACCTCCGAGCACCAACTGCAGGGCGGCAAAACCCACCTGCTCCGGCCGCGACTGATCGGCTACAGTGCCGTGCTGCTGGTGATGATCGCCGCACTGGTGGTGGCCTTGGTAGGACGGCCGATGGTATCGCTCGACGTCACCAAGGACCGCGGCATGTTCCGCGAAAACAGCCAGGGCTTGATCGAAAATATTTACAGCCTCAAGGTCATCAACAAAACCCAGCAGCGCCAGGACTATCGCCTGGCGTTGGTGGACGCTGAGGGTTTCGTGCTGCAAGGCAAGACCGAGCTCAGCCTGGCGCCGGGGGAAATCAGCGATGTGCCGGTGTCGGTGGCGTTGTTGGCCGACAAGCCGGCGAGCAGTTCACAGACCCTGCGGTTCAAGGTGACGGACGTGGATGAGCCCTGGATCTACAGTGCGGCCGACAGCCGCTTTGTAGCGCCGATGAACCGCTGAGGTCTAACCGACACAGGCCCGCAGCCAACGTTTGCCTATGTTCATAATGAGAAAACTGTTTTTAAGGCCTTCATGAAACGCTACGAAAAATTCGCCGATGACATCGCAGAACTGATCCGCTCCGGCGTGCTCGGGCCCGGCCAGCGCGTGCCGTCGGTGCGCTATGCGAGCCAGACCTACGGCGTCAGCCCGTCCACGGTGTTCCAGGCGTATTACCTGCTCGAACGCCGTGGGCTGATCCGCGCGCGGCCGCGTTCCGGTTACTTCGTCAACGCCCACGCACCGAGCCCGTTTTCCGAGCCGGTGGTGAGTGAGCATGTGCACGAATCCACCGAAGTCGATGTAAGTGAACTGGTGTTTTCGGTACTGGACTCCATCAAAGACCCCAACACCGTGCCCTTCGGTTCGGCCTTTCCCAGCCCGATGCTGTTCCCTTTGCCGCGCCTGGCACGTTCGCTGGCCAGTGCCAGCCGCGAAATGGACCCACGCCTGGTCGTGACCGACATGTCACCGGGCAACCCGCAGCTGCGCAGGCAAATTGCCCTGCGTTACATGGTCGGTGGCCTGATGCTGCCGATGGAAGAGCTGCTGATCACCAACGGCGCGCTTGAGGCCCTGAACCTGTGCCTGCAGGCCGTGACCGAGCCGGGCGATCTGGTCGCCATCGAAGCGCCGGCGTTTTATGCCTGCCTGCAAGTGCTGGAACGTCTGAAGCTCAAGGCCGTGGAGATTCCGGTGCACCCACGCGATGGCATTGACCTCAACGCCTTGGCGCAAAGCCTCGAGCGCTACCCGATCAAAGCCTGCTGGACCATGACCAGCTTCCAGAACCCGATGGGCGCAACCCTGCCGGAAGCCAAAAAGCAGGCGTTGGTGGAACTGCTGCGCAGTCACCAGGTGCCGCTGATTGAAGACGACGTGTACGCCGAGTTGTATTACGGGCAGCACGCGCCCAAACCGGCCAAAGCCTTCGACACCGAAGGCCTGGTGATGCACTGCGGTTCCTTCGCCAAAAGCCTGGCCCCGGGTTACCGCGTTGGCTGGGTGGCCGCCGGGCGCTATGCGCAGAAGGTCGAGCGCTTGAAGCTGATGACCTCGTTGTGCCCTTCAATGCCGGCGCAGGCGGCGATTGCCGACTACCTGCAGCACGGTGGCTATGACCGCCATTTGCGCAAGTTGCGCTATGCCCTGGAAGAACAGCAAAGCGCAATGCTGGCGGCTATCGCCCGCTATTTCCCGGCCCAGACACGGGTCAGCCAGCCGGCTGGCGGGTATTTTTTGTGGCTCGAACTGCCGGAGCAAACCGATTCGCTGAAGCTGTTCCAGATGGCCCTGGCCCAAGGCATCAGCATTGCGCCGGGACCGATTTTCTCGGCGACCCAGCGCTTCAGAAATTGCATTCGCTTGAATTACGGCAGCCCATGGACCGAGGCGTCGGAGAAAGCGATGGAAACGCTGGGGCGGATCGTGCGCTCGTTTTGAACAGGCTCGCCGGAGCCTGACCGCCGGGCAACGCTCATCCTGTTAGCGAAGACGTTTGGGCCTTGTTACACTCGCCGCCCCTCAACGCTCATGGATGACGCCGATGCTTCGCCCACTGTTATCCGCCCTTTGCTTGCTGGCGCTTGCCAGCCAGGCCCAGGGCCAAACCACTGCCGCCACCCCCGATCAGCTGTTCAGCGATTTCTCCCGCTGTGACGCACTCTTTTTCGAAACCCTCAACACCGCCTCCCTGCCCGCCGGCACCCTGCGCGTGGCCAAACAAGCCAACGTCAGCGCTCCAGTGGTCATGAACCCACTGCAGGAAGGCGGTCGCTACCAGGCCTTTGAGCAACCGCTGGTGGTCAACGGCGTGCGCCTTGTGGGGTATCACAATGAAGCCATGTCGCTGCCCAATGTCGGCAATTTGCTGTTCTGGGGATTCGTCGCCGAAGGTTCGGTGAGCGATGTTGCCGAGCGCCTCAAGCCCTTGATCGCCGACCACGCACGCCTGGTAGCAGAACGCGGCAACGTCAGCCGCGCCGATATTCGCCGGGTGGGCGACCCGATCGGCCAATGGCGCACCGAAGGCTTGGCGGGGCCGGGCGTGGCCACGCCCTTCGGCTTTGTAGAGCGTACGCTGAGCCTGGAAAAAGGGCCGACCGAGGGCCGTACGAAGATCTTCTGCTCCTTGCAAGGCACCGTCACGCCTGCCCTGCTGCAAGTCTATCGCCCCGACCTCAACGCCAATCTGCTGGACTGACCAAGCATGCCTAACGCCTCTATTCGTGGTTTCGCCCTGCTGGCCGTTGCCGCAGTCGTCACCGGTTGCGCGCACCAGCCAACCCCCGCCGAACTCAACCTGCAGCATTGCGTCAACACCAGCAAGGCCATGAGAGCCGAGCAAAATCAGCAGGTGATTCAAGAGTCAGAGCTGTGCCTGACGAAGAACACCCTGCCGCCCAAAATCAAGAGCACCGTGTACCTGCTGCAGTCAGTGGCCTACACAAACCTCAAGCAGTATCCGCAAGCCATCAGCGCGCGCGAGAAATCCATCGCCACCAACCCGCACCCCGAACCGCGCGCGACCCTGGAACTGAGCTACCTGTACCGCCTCAATGGCAACCCGCAAAAAGCCCTCGAACTGGTGCAGTCCAATCTGGATGCCGGCCTGGGCGAGAATGGCAAAGGCGCCGGGTTCAACATGCCGACGTTCTATCATTTGGGCCTGGCGCTCTACGATCTCGGCCAGTACCGCGAAGCCGCCGAAGCCTACAGCGCCGGACTGATCAAACAGCCTGACTACGCGTGGGCCTACTACCAGCGAGCGCTGGCCTATGACCGGCTGGGCGATAAGGAAAACGCCCGTCGCGACTTGACCCAGTTCGCCAAACGCGTCGACCCAAGCACGGTGGAGGCGCAACACAAGGCGCAGTTGGCGGCGTATCAGATCAAGCTGCCCTGAGCGTCGCAGTGAGGCGCCCCTTGGGTGCCTCACTCAACAGCCGGTCAACAGCGGTAATCAGCGACCGCCGCCCAGGTCCAGGAAGGTGCCAGTGGTGTACGAGGCCTTGTCCGACAGCAACCAGATAATCGCCTCGGCCACTTCGTCCGGGCGCCCGCCACGGGCCATCGGAATGCCGGACTCCAGTTTGCTGACCCGGTCCGGGTCGCCACTCAGGGCGTGGAAGTCGGTAAAGATATAGCCGGGCCGCACGGCGTTGACGCGAATCCCTTCACCGGCAACTTCTTTCGACAGCCCCAGCGTGAAGGTGTCCAGTGCTCCCTTGGAGGCGGCATAGTCGACGTATTCACCCGGCGAACCCAGGCGCGCCGCCACTGACGACACGTTGACGATACTGCCACCCTGCCCGCCATGCCTTGGCGACATGCGCAGCACCGCATGCTTGGCGCACAGGATCGGCCCGAGCACGTTGGTTTTCATGATCTTGAGGATGCGGAATTCGGACATCTCGTCGACCCGCGACTTATGCCCCACGGTGCCGGCGTTGTTCACCAGCGCGGTGACGCGGCCCAGCTCGGCATCCACGCGACTGAACAGCGCGACCACTTCATCTTCGATGCTGACATCCGCACGCACTGCAATCGCCTGGGCGCCAAGGGCGCGAACCTGTTCGAGCACGCTGTGGGCGGCGTTTTCGTCGGACTGATAGTTGATGCAGATGCGGTAGCCCTCTCGAGCGGCCAGTAATGCCGTCTCGGCGCCGATGCCCCGGCTGCCCCCAGTGATGATGACGACTTTGTCCATGCGTGCGGTCTCCTGACTCAACCTGATGGTTAGGGTTGGGGCCAAGAATACTCGTCACGCACGGCTTTTGTCAGGCGCTCCCGCCTCTTCGCCACGCTGGATGTCGGCCATGAAACCGTCAGCCGGCAAGGGATGCCCCAACAGATAGCCTTGCAGCGAGTTGCACCCCAGGCGGGTGAGGAAACTCTGCTGCACATCAGTCTCCACGCCTTCGGCGACAATCCGCAGCCCCAGGGCCTGGCCGAGGGCGACGATGGCGGAAACGATGGCAGCATCGTCGCTGTCGTGTTCCAGGTCGCGGACAAACCCGCGATCGATCTTCAGCTCATTGGCGGGCAGGCGCTTGAGGTACATCAGGCTCGAATAGCCGGTGCCGAAGTCATCGATGGACAGGTCGACGCCCATGTCCGACAACTGCTGCAACACCGTCATGCTCGCGTCGGCGTCACTCATGGCGGTGGTTTCGGTGATTTCCAGGGTCAGGCTATTGGCCGGCAACTGGTGACGGTCAAGGGCTGCGGCCACACTCTTGACCAGCCCGGCATGGCAAAACTGCAAGGCCGACAGGTTCACCGCAATGCGCCAGTCTTCATAGCCCAGCGCATACCACAGCCGCATCTGACGACAGGCTTCGTTCAACACCCACTCGCCGATAGGAATAATCAACCCGGTCTTTTCCGCCAGGTCGATAAACGTCGCAGGCAACAACAGACCCTGCTGCGGATGCTCCCAGCGCAGCAAGGCTTCGGCGCCGACCGGGATGCCGCTCAACGCATCGATCTTGGGCTGGTAATACAAACGAAATTGCTCGTGCTCGAGGGCGTTGCGCAGGTCCTGCAATAACTGCAACTGCTTGCGTGCGTCGGTGTTCATCGACGCATCAAAGAAGCTGTAACCGTTCTTGCCCATGCCCTTGGCGTGGTACATGGCAGCGTCGGCGTTCATCAACAGCTCTTGCGGATTATTGCCGTTGCCCGGAAACAGCGCGATACCGATGCTGGCGGAGATTTTCAGTTCATGCTCGGCAACCTTGAAGGCACGGTTGATCAGCCCGACCTGACGTTCGGCGAGGCCCACGGCGTCGTCCGGCTGCGTCAATTGAACCAGCAACACAAACTCATCCCCGCCGATGCGGGCCAAGGTGTCATGGCTGCGCAGGTCCTCGCGCAAGCGCAGGCCCACCTCGCGCAACAACTGGTCACCCATGTGATGACCAAACGCATCGTTGACCGGTTTGAACCCGTCCAGGTCGATAAACATCAGGGCAAAGCAACCGCCCTGCTCCTTCACCGCCTGAATGGCTTGCTGAATACGGTCGGCGAGCAAGGTGCGATTGGGCAGGCCGGTGAGCATGTCGTGCAGGGCCAGGTGCGTCAGTTCCTGGTTGGCCAGGGTCAGGGAATCGGCGAGTACGGCAGTGCGCGCTTCAAGGCGAGCGTCAAGCAACGAAGTCAGCAGCGCGATGATCAACACGGCCAGCGTGGTCACCAGCACCAGGTTGTCCAGGCCCTTGCCGCTCAGGCCCGTCAGGGCGGCGCCGCAGAAGCTGTTGTCATCAAAGCGCGCGGCGGCCATGCCGGTGTAGTGCATGCCCACGATTGCGATGCCCATCACCACGGCTGCGCCGCCGCGTGCCAGGCGTACGTAAGGCGTGTTGCGACGCAGGTTGAAAGCGATCCACAGCGCAGCGCCGGACGCGATGACCGCGATCAACAATGAAGCGCCGAACAGGGTCGGGTCGTAGTCGATGCCCGGCGTCATGCGCATCGCGGCCATGCCGGTGTAGTGCATGCTGCTGATGCCCGCGCCCATGATCAGCGCACCGAACGCCAGTTGCCAGGCCGGCAGGCGTGGCTGGCTGACCAGCCATAAGGCAAAGCCGCTGGACAACACGGCGATCAGCAGGGACAGCGCGGTGATGCCCAGGTCAAACCCGAGGGCAAACGGCAAACGCAAGGCCAACATGCCGATAAAGTGCATGGACCACACGCCTACGCCCATCGCCAATGCGCCGCCCGTCATCCACACGTACACGGCGCGGCCCCTGGCGGTCGCGAGACGGCCGGCGAGGTCCAGCGCGGTGTAGGACGCCAGGATCGCGACGAACAAGGAAATCACGACCAAGGAGGGGGAATAGCTACCGATCAGCATGGAATGTCTCAGAACTGACGGGCCTGGAGCGCCCGTGCCAAGTGGCAAAGCGGGCGATTGTAGCGAGAATAATTATGGGCGCGTTGATTAATTACCATGGGGCAATTAGTGGCGTTTTGACGTCAATCTACTGGCTTAACGTTGCGGTGGTCGGGGCTTGAAGTGGCGTCTGGATCGACGACTTCGGGAGGGGCTTGCCCCCTCCCGGCTCTAGAGGGCAGCAACGGACAGCGGCTCAATCACTCCTTGAACGCCACCTGCCCATCCCACCCACCGCCCAGCGCCGCGATCAACTGCACACTCGCCACCAACCGCGTCTGCAACAACGTCAGCACGGTCCGCTCATTGCTAAGGGCCGTGGCCTGCACCGTGACGACATCCAGATACGCAATCAACCCGGCCTTGTACTGATTCTGCGTCAATCGCAGCGATTCGCGCGCAGCTTCCAGCGCTTCATTGCTGACAACCGCCTCATCCTCCAGCACCTTCAACTGCACCATGTAGTTTTCAACCTCGCGAAAACCATCCAGCACCGTCTGGCGATACTTGGCGACCGTCTCGTCATACGAGGCCACGCTGCGATCAACCTCCGCCGAACGCTGCCCACCGTCGAACAACGTCATCGCCAACTTCGGCCCCACCGACCAGAAGCGGTTCGGCAAGCTGATCCAGTCGGCGTAGGTGCTGCTGGAATAGCCGCCGGCCAGACTCAAGGTCAAATCCGGATAATAAGCCGCCTTGGCCACACCGATATTTGCGTTCGCCGCGATCACCGCGCGCTCAGCCGAAGCAATGTCCGGACGGCGCTCCAACAGTTGCGACGGCAGGCTCACGGGAATCTGCGGCAAGGCTGGAATATCGTTGCTCACCGCCAGGTTGAAGTTGGCCGGTGCCTCGCCGATCAATACCGCAATGGCGTTTTCCAACTGGGCCCGCTGCCAGATCAAGTCGATCAGGCTGGCCTGGGTGGTCTTGAGCTGAGTTTGCGCCTGAGCGATCGCGTCCTTGCCGGAAACACCGGCGCGGTATTGGTTTTCGGTCATTTGCAGCGAACGCTGATAAGTGTCCAACGTGGCCTGCAACAACCGCGTCTGTTCATCCATGACACGCAGTTGCAAGTAGTCTTGCACCAGCTCCGATTGCTGGCTCAAGCGCATCGCCGCCAGGTCCGCCGAGCTGGCCTCGGCCGTGGCTTCATTGGCTTCCAGGCCGCGGCGCAATTTGCCCCACACATCCGCTTCCCAACTCACGCCCAGTTGCGCGTTGAGGGTGTCGCGGATACCGCTGCTGGAACTGCTCAGGCTGGCGTTACTGCTGCCGGTGCCCTGGCTGGCGCGGGTTTTTCCGACACTGAGGTCCACCGTTGGAAAGAACGCGCCGCGCGCGCTGCGCACCTGGGCCTGGGCCTGACGGAAACGCGCTTCGGCCTGGGCCACGGTCTGGTTGGCGTTGTTCAGGCGCGTCACCAGGTCGTTCAACTGGCGGTCGCCGTACAGCTCCCACCAGGCGCCCCGCGCCAGCGAGTCGCTGGGCGTGGCCTGGCTCCAGCCCTGGGCTTCTTTGAATTGCACCGGCTCGATGACATCCGGACGTTTGTAGTCAGGCCCGATGGCGCAGGCGCTGAGCAACGCGCCGCACAGCAGCAGGCTGGCAACGCGCAAACCACGGGGCATGCTCATGGCCAATTGGGTCAAGGTTGAATCGGTCATAGCGCAGTGTCCAAGGCAGCATCGGTACGCACGCCGCGCCAGGCGTTGAAGCGGTGGCGCGCGCGGTCAAGATAGAGGTAAACCACCGGGGTGGTGTAAAGGGTCAGGATCTGGCTGAACACCAGGCCGCCAATAATCGTCAGGCCCAGCGGCTGGCGCATTTCCGCGCCGTCGCCGGAGCCGAGCAGCAACGGCAAGGCGCCGAGAATGGCGGCCAGCGTGGTCATCAGGATCGGGCGCAGGCGCAACAGGCACGCGCTGCGGATCGATTCCACCGGGCTCATGCCGTCATGGCGCTCCAGTTGCAGGGCCAGGTCGATCATCAGGATCGCGTTCTTCTTCACCACCCCGATCAACAGGAACAAGCCCAGCAGTGAGATCAGGCTGAACTCGCCGCCCAGCAGGTAGATCGAGAGCAACGCGCCGACACCGGCCGACGGCAAGGTCGAGAGGATGGTCAGCGGGTGAATGTAGCTTTCATACAGAATGCCCAGCACCAGGTAAACCGCCACCAGCGCGCCGAGGATCATGAACGGCTGGCCCTTCTGGGTCGCGGCAAACGCGTCGGCGGTGCCGGCCATCTTGGCGATCACGTCTTCGGGCAAGCCCACCTTGGCAATCGCGCGCTCGATGGCGGCCGTGCCCTGCTCCACCGTGACCCCGGGCGACATATCAAACGCGATGTTTTCCGAGGCGAACTGGCCTTCATGGCTGACCCGGTCGTCGGCCAGGCTGTTTTCGTAGTGGGCAATGGTCGATAGCGGCACCCGCGCGCCGGTGGAGGTGATCACCTGCATCTGGTTCAGGGTGATCGGGTCCTGGGCGTATTTCGGGTTGACCTCCATCACCACCTGGTACTGGTTGAGGCTGTCATAGATGGTGGAAATCTGCCGTTGGCTGTAGGCGTTGTTCAACACCGCCGTGACCATGCTCATGTCGATGCCCAGGCGCTTGGCCTGGTCGCGGTCGACCACCAGCGTCACCTGCGCCGCGCCACGGCCTTCACGGGCGTCGATGGCGGTCAGCTCCGGCAGCTCGCGCAACGCGGCGACCACTTTCGGGTACCACAGGCGCAACGCGGCCAGGTCACCGCTTTGCAGGATGTAGGAATACTGCGCGCTGGTCTGGTCGCGACTGCCGCCAAACTGCAGGTCCTGGTCGGCCATCAGGAACAAGCGCCCGCCCGGCACCAGCGGTACTTCCTTGCGAATACGCTCGATCACCGCCTGGGCCGAGATCTTGCGCTCGGCGATAGGCTTGAGGCGCACCAGCATCACCGCGTTGTTGGTGCCGTTGTTGCCGCCGATAAAGCCGGCCACGCTGAGCACTGCCGGGTCCTTGAGCACCGCCTTACGGAAGGTCTCCATCTTCGGCTGCATCACATTGAACGACAGCCCGTCGTCGCCGCGCACAAAGCCGATCAACTGACCGGTGTCCTGTTGCGGCATGAAGGTTTTCGGCACCACCACGTACAGCGCGATGTTCACGCCCACGGTGAGCAACAGGCTCAGCAGGGTCAGGCGTCGGTGGCGCAGTACCCAGTCCAGGCTGGTGGCATACACCGCCACCATGCGCTCGTTGATCCTGTGGCTCCAGCGCTGCAAGCCGCTCATATGCCCTTTGATGTGCGGTTTGAGCCAACGCGCGCAGAGCATCGGGGTCAAGGTCAGCGACACGATCAGCGAGACGATGATCGCCGCCGACAAGGTGATGGAGAACTCACGAAACAGGTTGGTGACGATACCGCCCATAAACAGGATGGACAGGAACACCGCCACCAGCGACACGTTCATCGACAGCAAGGTAAAGCCGACTTCCTGCGCGCCCAGATACGCCGCCTTCATCGGCGGCACACCATCGTCGATGTGCCGGGAAATGTTCTCCAGCACCACGATGGCATCGTCCACCACCAGGCCCGTGGCCAGAATCAGCGCCATCAGCGAGAAGTTGTTCAGCGAGAAGCCGAACAGGTACATCACCGCAAAGGTGCCCACCAACGACACCGGCACCGCCAGGGTCGGGATCAACGACGCACGGAAATTACCCAGGAACAGGTACACCACCAGCACCACCAGGGCCACGGCAATCAGCAAGGTCATCTCGGCTTCATGCAGGGTCGCGGTGATCACCGGGGAACGGTCCATGGCCAGGTTGAGCTTGACGCTGGACGGCAACACCGCCTGCAACGCCGGCAGCTGGGCCTTGATCTGCCGGACCGTCTCGATGATGTTGGCGCCGGACTGGCGGTTGATCACCAGCAGCACCGCCGAGTCATTGTTGAAAAAGCCGCTGTTGTAGCGGTCTTCCACGCCGTCGCTGATTTTTGCCACGTCGCCCAGGCGCAGGGCCGCGCCGTTCTGGTAGCGAATCAGCAGCGGCTCATAATCCTTGGCCTTTTCCAGCTGGTCGTTGGCCTGGATCTGCCAGTTGCGCTCACTGTCTTCCAGCGAGCCCTTGGGCCGGCGCTGGTTGGCATTGGCGATGGTGTTGCGCACGTCGTCCAGGGCCACGCCGTACTGGTCGAGGGCCTTGGGTTCCAGCTCGATGCGCACCGCCGGCAGCGAGCTGCCACCGATCTGCACTTCACCCACGCCCGGCACCTGCGACAGGCTTTGCGAAAGAATGGTCGAGGCCAGGTCGTACAACTCGCCCTTTTGCAGCACGTCGGAGGTCAGCGACAGCACCATGATCGGCGCCTGGGACGGGTTGATCTTCTTGTAGGTCGGCATGCTGCGCATGCCGCTGGGCAGCAGGTTGCGCGAGGCGTTGATGGCCGCCTGCACTTCACGCGCCGCGCCGTTGATATCACGGTCGGAGTCAAAGGCGAGGATTACCCGCGTCGAGCCCTGGCTCGACGAACTGCTCATGGTGGTGATGCCGGCAATCGCGCCGAACGAGCGCTCCAGCGGCGTGGCCACGGTGGACGCCATCACCTCGGGGCTGGCCCCGGGCAAACTGGCCGAGACCACGATCACCGGGAAGTCGATCTGCGGCAGCGGCGACACCGGCAGCAAGTTGAAGCTGACGCCGCCGAGCAACATGATCGCCAGGCTCAGCAGCATGGTCGCTACCGGCCGGCGAATGAACGGTCCGGACAGGTTCATGACTCAACCGGCTCCAGGCTTTGCGGCTCTTTGCGCCAGCGGCGGCCAAGGCGGTCGAAGTACAGGTAGATCACCGGCGTGGTGAACAGGGTCAATACCTGGCTCACCAGCAAGCCGCCGACCATCACCAGGCCCAGGGGCTGGCGCAACTCGGCGCCAGAGCCGGTGGCCAGCATCAACGGCACTGCACCAAACAGGGCGGCCAGGGTGGTCATCAGGATCGGCCGGAAACGCAGCAGCGCCGCCTGGTAGATCGCGGTCTGCGGGTCCAGGCCCTGGTTGCGTTCGGCGTCGAGCGCGAAGTCGATCATCATGATTGCGTTCTTTTTCACGATACCGATCAGCAGGATGATGCCGATGATCGCGATCATGCCCAGGTCATTGCCACTGAGCAGCAACGCCAGCAAGGCCCCCACCGCTGCCGACGGCAAGGTCGAGAGGATGGTGATCGGGTGGATGTAGCTCTCATAGAGCACGCCCAGCACGATGTACATGGTGACCACCGCCGCCAGGATCAGCAGCAAGGTGCTCGACAGCGACGCCTCAAACGCCTGCGCCGCGCCCTGGAACTGGGTCTGCACACCCACTGGCATGCCAATGTCTTTCTGGGTCTGGTTGATCAGCTCCACGCCTTTGCCCAGCGCGACGCCGGGGGCCAGGTTGAACGACATCATCACCGCCGGGAACTGGCCGATATGCGCGATCGCCAACTGCGCCTGACGCTGCTCCACGTGGGCCAGGCTCGACAGGCGCACCTGGCCGCCGTCGGTGGTTTTCACATGGATCTGGTTGAGCGCCGCCGGGCCGAGGGTTTCACCGGATTGGGCCTGCAACACCACCCGGTACTGGCTGGCCTGGGTGTAGATGGTGGAAATCTGCCGCTGGCCGAAGGCGTCGTACAGTGCGTCGGTGATGGTCGATACACTGACGCCCAGGCGCGAGGCGGCGTCGCGGTCGATCACCAGGAACACCTGCAGGCCTTTGTCCTGCAGGTCGCTGGCCACATCCGTGAGTTCCGGCAACTGGCTGAGGGCGTGTACCAGCTTGTCGCTCCACAGCGCGAGCAGGTCGGCATCGGGTGACGACATGCTGAACTGGTACTGGGTGCGGCTGACGCGGTCTTCGATCGTCAGGTCCTGCACCGGCTGCATGAACAGGCGAATGCCCACCAGCTTGTCGATTTCCGGCTGCAGCCGTGTGATCACCTGGGCCGCACTCAAGTCGCGCTGGCCGTGCGCCTTGAGGTTGATCAGCAGGCGCCCGCTATTGAGGGTGGCGTTATCGCCATCCACACCGATATAGGACGACAGGCTTTCCACCGCTGGATCAGCCAGGATCACCTTGGCCAGCTCCTGCTGGCGCTGGCTCATCGCGGCAAACGAAATCGACTGTGGCGCTTCGGAAATACCCTGGATAACCCCGGTGTCCTGCACCGGGAAGAAGCCCTTGGGCACCACCAGGTACAGCACCACCGTCAGGCCCAGGGTGGCGATGGCCACCAGCAAGGTCAGCGGCTGGTGCCTGAGCACCCACTGCAACTTGCGCCCGTAGGCTTCGATCAGCCAGTCGATCCAGGCGCCGCTGGCCTTGTAGAAACGGCCCTGTTCTTCTTCCTTGGGTTCGCGCTTGAGCAGCCGCGCGCACATCATCGGCGTCAGGGTCAGCGAGACCACCAGGGAAATCAGGATCGCCACCGCCAGGGTGATCGCGAACTCGCGGAACAGCCGCCCCACCACGTCAGCCATGAACAACAGCGGGATCAACACCGCGATCAGCGACAGGGTCAGGGAAATCAGGGTGAAGCCGATCTGCTTGGCGCCCTTGAGCGCAGCATTGAGCGGCGTCTCGCCCTCCTCGATATAGCGCGAGATGTTTTCCAGCATCACGATGGCATCGTCGACCACAAAGCCAGTGGCGATGGTCAGGGCCATCAGCGTGAGGTTGTTGACGGAGAAGCCCGCCAGGTACATCACGCCAAAGGTGCCGATCAGCGACAGCGGAACGGCGATGGACGGAATGATCGTGGCGCTGACACGACGCAAAAACAGAAACGTCACCATCACTACTAGCGCAATGGCGATCAGCAATTCGTGTTGCACATCGGTGACCGAGGCGCGGATGGTCTGGGTACGGTCGGTGAGCACCGTCACGTCCAGGCCTGCCGGCAGGTTGTCGGTGATGCTCGGCAGCAACGCCTTGATACGGTCGACGACCTCAATCACGTTGGCGCCCGGCTGGCGCTGGATATTCAGCAGCACGGCCTGGTTTTCGTTGGCCCAGGCGGCAAGGCGCTCGTTTTCGGCGCCGTCGACGATCTGTGCCACATCCTTGAGGCGCAGCGGCGCGCCATTGTTGTAGGCCAGGATCAATTCGGCGTATTGCTGGGGCGAAACCAACTGGTCGTTGGCGTCCAGCATCGACACCCGCGTCGGGCCGTCGAAGTTGCCTTTGGGCTGGTTGACGTTGGACGCGGCGATCAGCGTGCGCACGTCCGACAGATTCAAGCCATTGGCGGCCAGGGCCTCGGGGTTGACCTTGATGCGCACGGCCTGGCGTTGGCCGCCGGCGATGCTGACCATGCCGACGCCACTGATCTGGGCAATTTTTTGCGCCATGCGCGTATCCACCAAGTCGTTGAGCTTGGGCAGCAGCATGGTCTTGGAAGTAATCGCCAGGGTCAGCACCGGGGTGTCCGCAGGGTTGACCTTGTTGTACACCGGCGGTGCCGGCAAATCCTTGGGCAGCAGGTTGGTCGCGGCGTTGATCGCGGCCTGCACCTGTTGCTCGGCGACATCCATATTGATGTCGAGGTTGAAACGCAAGGTCAGCACCGACGCACCGCCCGAGCTGGTGGACGCCATTTGGGTCAGGCCGGGCATTTGCCCGAACTGGCGCTCAAGCGGCGCGGTGACCGCGCTGGTCATCACATCGGGGCTGGCGCCGGGGTACAGGGTCATCACCCGGATGGTCGGGTAATCCACCTGGGGCAAGGCCGATACCGGCAGCAAGCGATAGGAAATAATGCCGGCCAGGACAATGGCCAGCATGCTCAGCGTGGTGGCAACCGGGCGAAGGATAAACAGCCGCGACAGGTTCATGAACCGACCTTTTGCGCCTTGCCGGCGTTAGCGCCGGTCTCCCCTTTTGCCGCAGGCTTGCCTTGCAGGTGCTCGGTCGGGGTGGTCGGCACCTCGCTGCTGTCGTTGACCACTTCGATTTCGCTGCCATCCTTCAAGCGGTCGGTGCCTTCCATCACCACACGGTCGCCGGCCGCCAGGCCTTCCTTGATCACGGTGTTGTCGCCATCGGTATCGCCGACCACCAGTGGCTGGACCTTGACCTTCTTGTCGCCGTCGAGCTTGTAGACGAAGGTGCCGTTGTTGCCAAACTGAATCGCGGCAGACGGCGCCAGCACCACGTTGTGCAAGGTGTCGGCGAGCAGATGCACGTTGACGAACTGGTTGGGGAACAGTGCCTGGTCCTTGTTATCGAAACGGCCCTTGAATTTCAGGGTACCGGTGGTCACGTCGATCTGGTTGTCCAGGCTTTGCAGCACACCCACGGCCTGTTTTTTGGCGTCGCCACGGTCCCAGGCTTCCACCGGCAGCTTGTTGCCGGCGTGGTAACGGGCGAGGACGGTGTCCAGGGTGTTTTCCGGCAGAGTGAAGACCACGCTGATCGGCTGCGTCTGGGTGATCACCGCCAGGAAGGTCGTGTCGTTGGCTGCCACCAGGTTGCCCACGTCGACCTGACGCAAGCCCACACGGCCACCGATAGGCGCGCGGATCTTGGTGAATTCGAGGTTGAGCTTGGCGTCGTCCACCGCGCCCTGGTTGGTCTTGACTGTGCCCTGATATTGCAGGACCAGCGCTTCGGCGGTGTCCAGGGTCTGCTTGGCGATACTGTCCTGGGCATACAGGTCGCGGTAACGCTGGACGTCAACCTGGGCGTTTTTCAACTGCGCCTGGTTCTGCAACAGCGTGCCCTGGGCCTGCAGCAAGGCATTCTGGTAGCTGCGCGGGTCGATTTCCGCCAGCAGGTCGCCGGCCTTGACCATCTGCCCTTCTTCAAAGGCAATCTTCACCAGCTCACCGCCCACCCGGCTGCGTACGTTAATGGTATTGAGCGCGGTGACCGTGCCCAAGGCCTTGTAGTACACCGGGAACTCACCCAGCACCGCCGGCGCCACGCGCACGGGAATCGGGCCGGTGGAACCGCCGAAGCCCGGGCGCATCATCCCCGACTTGCCGGCATGCCCGGCCGGTTTTTTCTCGCCGGCATCCTTATGGCTGCCGGGCCAGAATTTCCAGCACAGGACGGCGATAACCAGCAGCACGAGCAGGCCGAACAGCCAGCGGCGGGAGTTGCGGGGGGAGGATTGCATGGAGTGATCAACCATTGGGCGCGAGAGCTTCTACTTTGGGAGGCTGAAAGATAAGCACTGAGGCGCATTAAGAAAAGCGCCTTTACCGGCTATTTACCTTGGATTACAACTTTTAACTTCTGGCCTTAGTTTATGGGCTATTTAGCTAAGCCGCTGACTCTAAATGAAAACGGCCTGGACTAGGCCAGGCCGCAATCATCTATCAAGCGTGTTACTGCGAAAAGACAGTAATGCGCTGAAACAGTTACTTCAAAACAGCCAGGGCGGCTTCGTAGTTCGGCTCTTGGCCGATTTCGCTGACCAACTCGCTGTGCAGCACGTTGTTGTTTTCGTCCAGTACCACAACGGAACGGGCGGTCAGGCCGCGCAGCGCGCCTTCGACAATCGACACACCGTAGTCAACGGCGAAGCCCGGGTCGCGGAAATCCGACAGGTTCTTCACGTTTTCCAGGCCTTCAGTGCCGCAGAAACGGGCCTGGGCAAACGGCAGGTCGCTGGAAATGCACAGCACCACGGCGTTGTTCAGGTCGTTGGCCTGGGCGTTGAACTTGCGTACCGAAGTGGCGCAGGTTGGGGTGTCAACACTTGGGAAGATGTTCAGTACTTTGCGCTTGCCGGCGAAGGTGGCCAGGGTTGCGTCCGACAGGTCGCCGGCAGTCAGGATGAAATCGGGGGCCTGGGTACCGGTTTGCGGCAGCTCGCCTTCAACCTTGATTGGGTTACCACGATGGGTGACTTGAGCCATGAAGAGAATCCTTATGCTGGGTTTATTGAAACGAATTCGAGACGCAGAAGTTAACCACAAACGGGCGAAGCTACCTATGGCCGGGCGTAAATTGTCACGCGGGCGCCCGATTAACAACGGCTATGGTTTAATTGCGCGCTTTTCGCCCGCCCTTCAAGGAATTCGTTGTTGATGAATCAGCCCGCCACCAAAGTCCTGGTCATTGGTTATGTCTGGCCGGAACCACGCTCCTCGGCCGCCGGCGGGCACATGATGCAGATATTGCAGAGCTTCCTGGACCAGGGCTGGGACATCACGTTCAGCAGCCCGGCAACCGTGGGCGAACACAAGGCCGACTTGCCGGCGCTGGGTATCACCGAATGCGCCATCGAACTCAATAACAGCAGTTTCGATGATTTTATTCGCGAATTGGCCCCGGATATTGTGGTGTTCGACCGTTTCATGATGGAAGAGCAATTCGGCTGGCGCGTGGAGAAATGCTGCCCCGACGCCCTGCGCGTGCTGGAAACGTCCGACTTGCAAAGCTTGCGTGACGCCCGCCACCAGCGTTTCAAGGACCACCTCAATGCCCAACCCGAGAGCGATGACTTCAGCGCGCTGTTCAATCCAGCGTTAAAGGAAGAATTCCGGCGGATGGCCGACACCGATTTGGCCAAGCGCGAGATCGCAGCGATTTACCGCTGTGATATCAGCCTGGTGATCTCCGACGTGGAAATCCGCCTGCTCACCGAGCAGTTCAAGGTGCCCGCCGCCCTGCTCCACGGGTGCCCGTTGATGCTGGAACCGCCGACCGAACCCTTCGCACCGTTCGAGGACCGCGCGCACTTCCTGAGCATTGGCAACTTTCGCCATGCGCCCAACTGGGATGCGGTGTTGTGGATGAAGAGCAGCCTGTGGCCGCTGATCCGTCAGCAATTGCCAGGCGCGCAGTTACATATCTACGGTTCCTACACCCCGCCCAAGGCCACGGCATTGCACAACCCGGCGCAGGGCTTTCATGTGATGAACTGGGCCGAAGACGCCCTGCAAGTCATGGGCGCCGCGCGTATCTGCCTGGCACCGCTGCGCTTCGGCGCCGGGATCAAGGGCAAGCTGATGGACGCAATGCTCTGCGGCACGCCGAATGTCACCACGCCCATCGGCGCCGAAGGCATGGGTGATGAGCAACCGTGGCCGGGTGCGATCGAACAAAGCGCGCCAGCCCTGGCAGCGGCCGCCGTGGCGCTGTACCAGGACCGCGAACGGTGGACCCAGGCCCAGGAGGATGGCCGCCGCCTGCTTGCCCGCCGCTACGACCAGGCCCTGCACGGCCCGGCGCTGGTGCAATGCCTGGAGCAGTGCCGCCTCCAGCTCGCGGCCCATCGCCGGGACAACTTCACCGGCAGCATGCTGCGCCACCATGCGCATAAAAGTACGCAGTACATGTCCCAGTGGATCGAGGCCAAAAACCGCAGCGTGTAAACACCGAGGCTGGCGAGGTCGCGCGCAAGGGGGCATTATCCTTGGCAGCAACCACAATAAAGCGACGGCAGCATGACCCGAGCAACGCGAATCACCGACCCTTCCTACGAGCTGATGGACGATCACAACGGTCTGTCCATCATCTATCGCCAACACGGCTTCCCGTGCCCGCTGGTGCGCTGGCATTTCCACAAGGAATACGAGCTGCACTTGATTGTCGCCAGCTCCGGTAAGGTGTTTATCGGCGACTACATCGGCAATTTTTATCCGGAAAGCCTGTTCCTCACCGGCCCCAACCTGCCCCACAACTGGATCAGCCAGGTGGAGGAAGACGAGGTCGTGCCCAAGCGCGACATGCTGGTCAACTTCACCGACGAGCTGTTTGAGGGCGGCAGTCAGATCTTTACCGAGCTCAAGAGCCTGGCGCCGTTGCTGGAACGTGCGCAGTACGGCATCGAGTTCCGCTGCAAAAAAACCATCGCCCAGGCCATGACGTTGATGCAGCGCATCGAAGACGCCCAGGGCATGGCGCGCCTGGGGCATTTCTTTATCCTGCTGGAAGTGCTGAGCGCGTGTGAGCACTACCAATTGTTGTCTGGCGTGACCACCCCGCAACTGGCGGACGAGCACAGCATCGACCGCACCAACCGCGCGGTGGACTACATTTTCGCCCACTACGCCCGCGAATTATCGCTGGAGGAAGTCGCGGAATACCTGGGCATGAAGCCTACGTATTTTTCCCGCGTATTCAAACAGGCCACGGGACGCACCTTTATCGAGTTCGTCAACCGGCTGCGCATCAGCAAGTCCTGCGAATTGCTGGCAGACGGCGATAAAGCCGTGACCGACGTGTGCTTCGAGTCGGGTTTCAACAACATCTCCAACTTCAACCGGCGCTTTCAGCAGCTCAAAGGCATGACGCCCTCCCACTACCGGCGCCTGGCGGTGCAGCGGCTGACGGAACAGAACCTGGCTTAACTGGTTCAGCAAGCGAAGTGATGAGTGCAAAAAAGTATCAGTCCAAGTGCGCCCAAGGATTTGTCATAACCCCATTTGAAGGCTGTAATCAACGCACACTCTTCCTGACTGTTCGTGGGAAGACACAACAACAATAACTGTCCTTCTGTAGCCCCTGGGCGCAGAAATGGAGTGCGCGATGAAGTTCACAGCAAAAACGCTGCTTGCCTGTTCTTGCATGACTGTATGCATGACCCTCAGCGCCGTCAGTTTTGGCGCGCAAACCCTGACCATTGCCACCGTCAACAACAGCGACATGATCCGCATGCAAAAACTCTCGAAGACCTTCGAGACCGAGCATCCGGACATCAAGTTGAACTGGGTGGTGCTCGAAGAAAACGTGCTGCGCCAACGCCTGACCACCGACATCGCCACCCAGGGCGGACAGTTCGACGTGCTGACCATCGGCATGTACGAAGCCGCACTCTGGGGCGCCAAGGGCTGGCTGGAGCCGATGAAAGATCTGCCGGCATCCTACGACCTCGATGATGTTTTCCCTTCGGTGCGCGACGGTTTGTCCGTCAAGGGCTCGCTTTACGCCCTGCCGTTCTACGCCGAAAGCTCGATCACCTACTACCGCACCGACCTGTTCAAGGACGCCGGGCTGAGCATGCCTGAGCACCCGACCTGGACCCAGATCGGCGAATTCGCGGCCAAACTCACCGACAAGACCAAAGAGCAGTACGGCCTGTGCCTGCGCGGCAAAGCCGGTTGGGGTGAGAACATGGCGCTGATCACGACCCTGGCCAACGGCTACGGCGCGCGCTGGTTCGATGAGAAGTGGCAACCCGAATTCAACGGCCCCGAGTGGAAGGACGCGCTGAACTTCTACGTCGACAACATGAAGAAATCCGGCCCGCCGGGCGCTTCCAGCAACGGTTTCAACGAAAACCTGGCGCTGTTCAACAGCGGCAAATGCGCGATCTGGGTCGATGCCAGCGTGGCCGGCTCGTTTGTCACCGACAAGACTCAGAGCAAGGTCTCCGACCACGTGGGCTTCACCTTCGCCCCGCACGAGACGACCGACAAGGGCACGTCGTGGCTGTACTCCTGGAGCCTGGCGATCCCCACCAGCTCCAAAGCCAAGGACGCTGCCAAGGTCTTCACCAGTTGGGCAACGTCCAAGGAATACAGCCAGCTCGTGGCCAAGACCGACGGCATTGCCAACGTACCGCCAGGCACGCGCAAGTCGACCTACAGCGACGAATACATGAAGGCCGCACCGTTCGCCAAGGTAACGCTGGAATCGCTGAAAGTCGCCGACCCGACCAAACCGACCCTCAAGCCGGTGCCGTATATCGGTATCCAGTTGGTGACCATTCCTGAGTTCCAGGCCATTGGTACCCAGGTCGGCAAGTTCTTCTCGGGCGCGCTGACCGGTCAGCAAACGGTGGATCAAGCCTTGGCCGCCGCGCAGACCACCACCGAGCGTGAAATGAAGCGGGCGGGTTATCCCAAGTAAAGCAGGCATCCCCCTGTAAATGTGGGAACTGCTTTATGTGAGAGCTGGCTTGCCTGCGATACAGACACCTCGGTCTTTCTGTTTAAACCGAGTTGATGCCATCGCAGGCAAGCCAGCTCCCACACTGACCGCGCTTCGACTCTCGCTCTGCACGTACTTGACTGGTTCTGACCCTATGAATACCACCACTGCCAAAGTGCAAACCGCCGCGCCTGAAAAGCCGCGCAAAAGCCGACTGGCCAACCCCGGCTGGTTCCTCGTCAGCCCCTCGGTGGCCTTGCTGCTGCTGTGGATGATCGTGCCGCTGGGCATGACCCTGTACTTTTCGCTGATCCGCTACAACCTGCTCTACCCCGGCGAAAACCAATTCGTGGGCCTGGAAAACTTCACGTACTTCATCACCGACTCGGGCTTTCTGCCCGGCGCCACCAATACCTTGCTGCTGGTGGGCAGCGTGCTGTTGATCAGCGTGGTGTTCGGCGTGTTGATCAGCGCCCTGCTTGAGGCCAGTGAGTTTTTCGGCCGCGGCGTGGTGCGGGTGATGTTGATTTCGCCGTTTTTCATCATGCCCACCGTCGGTGCGCTGATCTGGAAGAACCTGATTTTTCACCCGGTGTCGGGGATTCTCGCCGCGGTGTGGAAGCTGTTCGGCGCCGAGCCCGTGGACTGGCTGGCGCACTACCCGTTGCTGTCGATCATCATCATTGTGTCGTGGCAATGGCTGCCCTTCGCCATCCTGCTGCTGATGACCGCCATGCAGTCCCTGGACCAGGAACAAAAGGAAGCCGCACGCCTGGACGGTGCCGGCGCCATCGCGATCTTCTGGCACCTGACCCTGCCCCACCTGGCGCGCCCGATTGCCGTGGTGGTGATGATCGAAACGATCTTTTTGCTCTCGGTGTTTGCCGAAATCTTCACCACCACCAACGGTGGTCCGGGGTACGCCTCGACCAACCTCGCCTACCTGATCTACAACCAGGCGCTGGTGCAGTTCGACGTGGGCATGGCCTCGGCCGGCGGCTTGATTGCCGTGGTCATCGCCAATATTGCGGCGATCATCCTGGTGCGGATGATCGGCAAAAACCTGACTGACAAGCCTTGAGGGCCGCGCCATGACGCTTCAACAATCCCGCCGCCTGCAAAGCCTGTTGCTCGGCACCCTGGCCTGGGCCATCGCGATCCTGATTTTCTTCCCGATCTTCTGGATGGTGCTGACCAGCTTCAAGACCGAAATCGACGCGTTCGCCACCCCGCCGCAGTTCATCTTCACGCCGACGCTGGAGAACTACCTGCACATCAACGAGCGCAGCAACTACTTCGCCTACGCCTGGAACTCCGTGGTGATTTCGTTCAGCGCCACGGCCTTGTGCCTGCTGATTTCGGTACCGGCCGCCTACTCCATGGCGTTCTACGAAACCCAGCGCACCAAGGGCACGCTGCTGTGGATGCTGTCCACCAAGATGCTGCCGCCGGTGGGCGTGCTGATGCCGATCTACCTGCTGGCCAAGAGCTTTGGCCTGCTGGATACGCGCATTGCGCTGATCATCATCTACACCCTGATCAACCTGCCGATTGTGGTATGGATGGTTTACACCTACTTCAAAGACATCCCCAAGGACATCCTCGAAGCCGCCCGCCTGGATGGCGCCACGCTGTGGCAGGAAATGGTCCGCGTGCTGCTGCCGATTGCCAAGGGTGGCCTGGCTTCCACGGTGTTGCTGTCGCTGATCCTGTGCTGGAACGAGGCGTTCTGGTCGTTGAACCTGACCTCCTCGAATGCTGCGCCGCTGACCGCGCTGATCGCCTCTTACTCCAGCCCCGAAGGCTTGTTCTGGGCCAAATTGTCGGCCGTGTCGACCCTGGCCTGCGCGCCGATCCTGATTTTCGGCTGGATCAGCCAGAAACAGCTGGTGCGCGGTTTGTCCTTCGGCGCCGTGAAATAACGGTCTTTCAATAAAAAATTCAAAGCGGAGGCCCATCCCATGGCCAACCTGAAAATCAAGAATCTGCAAAAAGGCTTCGAAGGCTTTTCCATCATCAAGGGCATCGACCTGGAAGTGAACGACAAGGAATTCGTGGTCTTTGTCGGCCCCTCGGGCTGCGGTAAATCCACCCTGCTGCGCCTGATCGCGGGCCTTGAAGAAGTCACCGAAGGCACCATCGAGCTCGATGGCCGCGACATCACCGAAGTCACCCCGGCCAAGCGCGACCTGGCAATGGTGTTTCAGACCTACGCGCTGTACCCGCACATGAGCGTGCGCAAGAACATGTCGTTTGCCCTGGACCTGGCCGGCGTCGACAAGAAGCTGGTGGAAAGCAAGGTCAGCGAAGCGGCGCGCATCCTTGAGCTCGGCCCGCTGCTGGAGCGCAAGCCCAAACAGTTGTCCGGCGGCCAGCGCCAGCGTGTGGCCATCGGCCGCGCGATTGTGCGTAACCCGAAGATCTTCCTGTTCGATGAACCGCTGTCCAACCTCGACGCCGCCCTGCGCGTGCAGATGCGCCTGGAACTCGCGCGCCTGCATAAAGAGCTGCAGGCGACCATGATTTACGTGACGCACGACCAGGTCGAAGCCATGACCCTGGCCGACAAAGTGGTGGTGCTCAACAGCGGCCGCATTGAACAAGTCGGCTCACCACTGGAGCTGTACCACCAGCCGGCCAACCTGTTTGTGGCAGGCTTTCTGGGCACGCCGAAAATGGGCTTTCTCAAGGGCAAAGTCACCCGCGTCGAAGGCCAGGGCTGCGACGTGCAACTGGACGCCGGCACCACCATCAGCCTGCCATTGAGCGGCGCCACCCTGAGCGTCGGCAGCGCGGTGACCTTGGGCATTCGTCCGGAGCACCTGGAAATCGCCTCGCCCGGCCAAACCACGCTGACCGTCACCGCCGACGTTGGCGAACGCCTGGGCAGCGACACCTTCTGCCACGTGATCACCGCCAACGGCGAGCCGCTGACCATGCGCATTCGTGGTGACATGGCCAGCCAGTACGGCGAGACCCTGCACCTGCACCTGGACCCGGCGCACTGCCATCTGTTCGACACCGACGGCGTGGCCGTGGCCCGCCCACTGCGCGCTGCCGCCTGATTTCGCGAGATTTGTGATGAAACTGAATAAACAGAACCTGACCCAACTGGCGCCGCACGTGAAAATCCCGGCCTATGCGATTGCCAGCACCACGCAGGGCATCGCGCATATCGGCGTCGGCGGCTTCCACCGCGCGCACCAGGCGTATTACACCGACGCATTGATGAACACAGGCGAGGGCCTCGACTGGAGCATCTGCGGGGTCGGCCTGCGCGCCGAAGACCGCAAGGCTCGCGACGACCTGGCTGGCCAGGATTACCTGTTCACCCTGTATGAACTGGGCGATACCGACGACACCGAAGTGCGCGTGATCGGCTCGATCAGCGACATGCTGCTGGCCGAAGACGGCGCCCAGGCGTTGATCGACAAGCTGGCCGACCCGCAGATTCGCATCGTTTCGTTGACCATCACCGAAGGCGGCTACTGCATCGACGACAGCAACGGCGAGTTCATGGCCCACCTGCCGCAGATCCAGCATGACCTGGCGCACCCCGAATCGCCGAAAACCGTGTTCGGCTTTATCTGCGCGGCGCTTACTCAACGTCGCGCGGCCGGTGTGCCGGCGTTTACGGTGATGTCCTGCGATAACCTGCCGCACAACGGCGCCGTCACACGCAAAGCGCTGCTGGCCTTCGCCGCCCTGCACAACGCCGAGCTGCACGCGTGGATCAAGGCCAACGTGAGCTTCCCGAACGCGATGGTCGACCGCATCACGCCGATGACCAGCACCGCCCACCGTTTGCAGCTGCATGACGACCATGGCATCGACGATGCCTGGCCGGTGGTGTGCGAGCCGTTTGTGCAATGGGTGCTGGAAGACAAGTTCGTCAATGGACGCCCGGCCTGGGAAAAGGTCGGCGTGCAGTTCACCGATGACGTCACGCCCTACGAAGAGATGAAGATCGGCCTGCTCAACGGTAGCCACCTGGCCCTGACTTACCTGGGTTTTCTCAAGGGTTACCGGTTTGTGCACGAGACCATGAACGACCCGGTGTTTGTGGCTTATATGCGCGCCTATATGGACCTGGACGTCACACCCAACCTCGCGCCGGTGCCGGGCATCGACCTGACCGAGTACAAGCAGACTCTGGTGGATCGCTTCTCCAATCAGGCGATTGCCGACCAGTTGGAGCGGGTGTGTTCGGACGGGTCGTCGAAGTTTCCCAAGTTCACCGTGCCGACCATCAATCGCTTGATTGCCGATGGGCGTGAGACCGAGCGCGCGGCGCTGGTGGTCGCGGCCTGGGCGCTGTACTTGAAGGGCGTCGATGAGAATGGCGTGAGCTACAAAATCCCTGATCCGCGCGCGGCGTTCTGTCAGGGACTGGTGAGCGATGATGCGTTGATCAGCCAGCGGTTGCTGGGTGTGGAGGAGATTTTTGGCAAGGCTATTCCCAACTCTCCCGAGTTTGTGGCAGCGTTTGAGCGGTGCTATGCAAGCCTTCGCGATAACGGCGTTACCGCAACCCTGCAGCACCTCCTGAAGAAACCGGCTTAACCCTGCGGGAGGGGGCTTGCCCCGATGGCGGTATATCAGTCAAATGCCCTTCACTGACCCACTGCTTTCGGGGGCAAACCCCTCCCACCGTTGATCGGGTTTTCAATCCAAAACAACAACACTGCTGAGCACTCCACCATGACCCAGCAAAACCTTTACCTTGGCATCGACTGCGGCACCCAAGGCACCAAAGCTATCGTCCTCGACGCCACAAGCGGCAAGGTACTGGGCCTGGGCGCCGCCAGCCACACGCTGATCAGCGGCGCCAATGGCCGGCGCGAACAACATACCCAGGAATGGCTGGACGCCTTTACCGAAGCCACGCACCGCGCCTTGCAGCAGGCCGGCGTAGACGGCCAGGACATCCTCGGCATCGGCGTTTCCGGCCAGCAGCACGGCCTGGTGCTGCTGGATGACCAGGGCCAGGTGCTGCGCCCGGCCAAACTCTGGTGCGACACCGAAACCGCACCGGAAAACGACCGCCTGCTGCAACACCTGGGTGGCGAAAGCGGCTCCCTGGAACGCCTCGGCGTGGCGATTGCACCGGGTTACACCGTGTCCAAACTGCTGTGGACCCGCGAGCAGCACCCGGACGTGTTCGCACGCATCGCGCATATCTTGCTGCCTCACGATTACCTCAACTTCTGGCTCACCGGCCGCGCCGTCGCGGAATTCGGCGATGCGTCGGGCACCGGCTATTTCAACGTGCGCACGCGCGAATGGGACGTGGCGCTGCTTCAGCACATCGACCCCAGCGGCCGCCTGCACGCTGCCCTGCCTGAACTGATCGAGGCGAATCAAAGCGTGGGCACGATCCTGCCCGCCATCGCCGAACGCCTGGGCATCAACCCCAACGCCCGCGTCTCCAGCGGCGGCGGCGACAACATGATGGGCGCCATCGGCACCGGCAACATCGCGCCCGGCGTGATCACCATGAGCCTGGGTTCGTCGGGCACCGTGTATGCATTTGCCGATCAGCCGACTGTGAGCCCACAAGCGTCGGTGGCGACCTTCTGCTCCTCCAGCGGCGGTTGGCTGCCGTTGATTTGCACGATGAACCTGACCAACGCCACCGGCGTGATACGCGAATTGTTCGACCTCGACCTGGCCGCCTTCAACGCCTTGGTCGCCCAGGCACCGATTGGCGCCGACGGCGTCAGCATGCTGCCCTTTCTCAACGGCGAACGTGTGCCCGCCCTGCCCCACGCCACCGGCAGCGTGCACGGCTTGACCATGACCAACCTGACGCGCGCCAACCTGTGCCGTGCGGTGGTCGAGGGCACCACCTTTGGGCTGCGTTATGGCCTGGACCTGCTGCGCCAGACCGGCCTGCAAAGCCTGCGCATCCGCCTGATCGGCGGCGGTTCAAAAAGCCCGGTGTGGCGTCAGATGGTCGCCGATATCATGAACACCGAAGTCGTCTGCACCGAACAAAGCGAAGCCGCCGCCCTGGGCGCGGCGATCCAGGCGGCGTGGAGCCAGTCCGGCGAGTCCCTGGCCAGCTTGTGCGACAAATGCGTCAGCGTCGACCCGGCCAGCCGCACGCTGCCGGTGGCGGCCAGTGTCACTGCCTACCAACACGCTTACGAGCGCTATCAACAACTCGTGGCAACCCTTTAAGAGCGAACGACTATGTATCTGGTGTGTGGCGAAGCGCTGTTTGATTTTTTCAGCGAGGAGGATGCCAGCGGTCAGGCGTCCAAGGTCAATTACAAGGCGATTGCCGGCGGCTCGCCGTTCAACGTGGCCGTGGGCTTGCGCCGTCTGGGCATCGACTCCGCGTTGTTCGGCGGGTTGTCCAATGATTTTCTCGGCCAGCGCTTGCTGCAAGTGCTCAAGGACGAGGGCGTGAGTGAGCAATTTCTGGTGGAATTTCCCGCGCCGACCACGCTGGCGATGGTGGCTGTGGGCGCCAATGGCTCACCGCAATACAGCTTTCGCGGCGAAGGCTGCGCCGACCGCCAGCTGCGGGTGGTGCATTTGCCCACCCTGGGCCATGAAATTCGTGGGCTGCACATCGGTTCGTTTTCGCTGGTGGTGCAACCCATCGGCGACACGCTGCTGAACCTGGTCAAGCGCGAAAGCGGCAAACGCCTGATCAGCCTGGACCCCAACGTGCGGCTCAACCCGCAGCCGGATATCCAACTGTGGCGTGATCGCGTGGGCGAGTTGGTCAAGCATGCCGACCTGATCAAAGTCAGCGACGAAGACTTGCACCTGCTCTACCCCGACCAGTCACCGGAAAGCGTGCTGCAAGGCTGGTTGCAGCACCGTTGCCAACTGGTGTTTCTGACCCGAGGCGGCGACGGCGCAACGGTGTTCAGTCGCCAGCACGGCAGTTGGTCTGCACCAGCGGTCAAGGTGGTGATCGCCGACACCGTGGGTGCCGGTGACACCTTCCAGGCGGCGTTGATTGCCTGGCTGACCGAGCAGCAGCTTGATTCGGTAGAGGGCTTGCAACAGCTGTCGCGCGAGCAGATCGACAGCATGCTCGACTTCGCCATTCGCGCCGCCGCCCTGACGTGCAGCAAGACCGGGCCGGACTTGCCGTACCGCGCTCAGCTGGGCTGATTGCCCATGACTGCAGGCCACGTATTTTCGTGGCTTGCAATCAGCGTCAGGGCGAGTAGAGCCTGCTGACCGCGACGGGTACATCCAACGCGTTGGGCTGTATGTCGGCCAACACTGTGCGTTGGTAAAAAAGATGAAGGTTTTGTCAGCCAAGGCAAAATTAATCGATGGTTAATCCCGCGAGCCGAGAGTGAAGGTGTACCCACTTGCGGAGAACTACCATGAAACTGCGCACTTTGATGCTTGGCGGCGCATTGGCGCTGGCAACCGTCTCGGGCCTGGCCCAGGCAGACACCCAAGCCACAGCGACCAAACCGGTGCCCTACCAGTACGGCATGCCCATGAACGTTAAAACGGTGATTGCGATGCATGAAACCGACACCAACGTTTGCAAAGTCATCAACGCCGATATCAAGTTTGTCGACACCGCGGGCAAAGTCGAAGACGTCGGCTACCGGAAAATGTCCGAAGCCTGCGATTTCCAGAATTGATTCCTTACACTGGCGACAGAACCGTATTGGGCCTGGCCTCTACCAGGCCCGCAGTTCCCCAGTGACTCAACCTCGCACAACGCCTGATTACTAGCCGCGCCCTCCCACTCTTTGCAGAGCGGGCGAATGGGTATGCTTGAGGTCTTCACGCAACCCGCTGATCAGGTTGCAAATGGCTCGACTGCTGTCGAGTTTGTCAGCGTTTATACCTTTTACTTCCAAATCCACTCGGTCGCGGTCACGGTCGTCATAGACTTTGATCGTCAACGAAGCATCTTCGGCTTTGGTGCATTCGCACCGTTTAGGCAGGAAACTTCCTTCAATAATACTGCGAAGTTCTAATTCCGAAAGCATGGCCAACCTCTCCTTTCATGAGACTGCCAACAGATTGTTATGTCCGGCAGATGCGTGTCTGCCACGTCTTACCGACCCTGGAAGACGCTTACAATCATCAGCGTACTCGGCAAAATCCATTCTCGTTGTAACTTTTCCTCATAAGCGGCACGCGCGGTTATATAAGTCTTGGAACTGCGTGCAAATTCTCGGCGAACAGCGTTGATTAAACGGTTATGCACTAATTTGAACCCTGCGCTGCGACTCTTTCTGCAACATGTCGCAAACTATCAAAGTTGATATTTGCCCCGGAGTTCACTGCCACCAAGGTTTGCCCACGCAGCGCGTTTTGCGTCACGTACTTGCGGATGCCTGCTACCGCCAGTGCCCCGGACGGCTCGGTGATGGAACGCGTATCGTCATAGATCAACTTGATCGCGCTGCACAACTGGTCGTTGCTGACAGTAATGACTTCGTCCACCCAGTCGCGGCAGATTTCAAAACCATAAGCGCCGATCTGCGCCACAGCCGTGCCGTCGGCAAACCCGTCCACGCTGGGCAACACCACGCGCTCGCCCGCGCGCAGCGCCGCCAACAGGCAGCTGGACCCCTCAGGCTCGACACCGACGATGCGCACTTGGGGCCGCAGGTATTTGACGTACGCCGCGATCCCCGCGATCAGACCGCCGCCGCCCACCGGCACGAAGATCGCGTCCAGCGCGCCCTGTTGCTGGCGCAGAATTTCCATCGCCACGGTGCCCTGGCCGGCGATCACGTCCGGGTCATCGAACGGCGAGACAAAGGTGCAACCCGAGGTCTCGGCCAATTGCAGGGCATGCGCCAGGGCAAACGGGAAGCTCTCACCGTGCAGCACCGCCTCGGCGCCTCGGGAGCGAACGCCGAGCACCTTCAGCTCAGGCGTAGTGCACGGCATCACAATGCTTGCCTTGATCCCCAATTCGCGCGCCGCCAGCGCTACACCTTGGGCGTGGTTGCCCGCCGACGCCGTCACCACGCCCCGCGCCTTTTGCGCCTGCGTGAGCTGCACCAATTTGTTGTACGCCCCGCGAATTTTGAAAGAAAAAGTCGGCTGCAGGTCTTCGCGCTTGAGCAACACCTGATTGCCCAGCAATGCCGAGAGCGCGGGTGCCGCTTGCAGGGGCGTGCGCACTGCCAGGTCATATACCGGGGCGGCCAGAATCTTTTTCACATAGTGTTCAAGCAATGCCGTATCAGCGGTGTGGGGGACGGGGCACATGCTCATGGGTGTCTCCTGGCGTTTTTACAGGGCCCTGAGACGGAAAAACAAAACCCGCCTCCAGGGCGGGTTTGGGTGCAGCCGTGTGCTATCCCGCCAAATGAGGAATGGCGGTAATAATGCTTGGCTGGCTGCGGAAGGCTTGAAATGTCATGTCACGAAATTAACCGCCACTCACCGGCCACGTCAATGCCCAACCACCCATTCTCCGGCAGGGGTTTACGGCCAGCATACGAAACGCATACGCTTTGTATATCAATTCCAAACAGTGAATGTCATGGGCATCGTCAAAATCACCGACCAATTGCACGAACAACTTCGCCTGGCCAGCGCTGCTATGGACCGCTCCATCAACGCCCAAGCCGAGTTCTGGATCAAGATCGGCCTGCTCGCCGAACTCAACCCACACCTGCCCTACAACGAGCTGATCAACAAGCTGTTGCTGGACAAGCCCGACCTGATCCGGGGGCGCAGCTGATGATCAAGACCGCCGCCCAACTGGCAGTGATGCGTGAATCCGGACGCCTGCTGGCCCAGGTTTTCGACATGCTTGACGGATTTGTCGCCGCCGGCCGCTCCACCCTGGAGCTGGACAGCGCCGTCGAGGCGTTCATTCGTAACGACCTCAAAGCCCGCCCGGCAAGCCTGGGGCAATATGACTATCCCTTCTGCATCAACACCTCGATCAACGAGGTGGTGTGCCATGGCATGCCCAGCGCCAAGGATATTCTCAAGGACGGCGACATCATCAACATCGACATCACCCTGGAAAAAGGCGGCTTTATCGCTGACGCCAGCAAGATGTACATGATCGGCACCGTGGCGCCCAAGGCGCGGCGCCTGGTGGAACAGACCTTTGAAGCCATGTGGGCCGGCATTCGCCAAGTCAGACCGGGCGCGCGCCTGGGTGATATCGGCCATGCGATCCAGAGCCATGCGCAGGCCAACGGCTACAGCGTGGTGCGCGAATACTGCGGCCACGGCATCGGCCGCCAGATGCATGAAGAACCGCAAATCCTCCACTTCGGCCGCCCCGGCACCGGCCTGGAACTGCGTGAAGGCATGGTGTTTACCATCGAGCCGATGCTGAACCAGGGCAGCGCCAAGGTGCGCGACTTGAAAGATGGCTGGACGGTGGTGACCAAGGACAACAGCCTGTCGGCGCAGTGGGAGCATACCGTGGCGGTGACGGCCAACGGGTTTGAGGTGCTTACCTTGCAGGTAACGGACTGAGGCGTGTAGATGTGGGTGTGGCGGCTGGTGCTGGGGCATGCCCATTTTTGGGGTGACGGCAGTTGAGTGGTTAGATCACAAGCAAAGCCGAGGCGGCCTGATTTTGGAAGCTGAACCCACTCTAATGTGGGAGCTGGATTGCCCGCGAAAGCGGTGTGCCAGTGACACATGGGCTGACTGAACCACCGCCTTCGCGGGCAAGCCCGCTCCCACAGTTGGGTCTCTGTGCATCAGGTAGATGGGTGTCGTGTGTACTCGGCCAGCTCCCACAGAAAAGCCAAGCACCGCGGTGCTGGTAGGTGAACTCGGTCAAATTGTGGGAGCGGGCTTGCCCGCGAATGCGGTGGGTCAGTCAACTCATGTGTGCTGACACACTGCCTTCGCGAGCAAGCCCGCTCCCACATTTTTGGATCGGATGACATCAGGGTGATGCGCTGTGGAACGCAGGCCCCCAGCGCATTACCAAGCGGGCCTTACCGCAGCAACGGCTAGGTACTCACACCACACTTGCCCCGCCCGCGATTCGCTTGAGCCCAAGCACCATCAAGCCGGCCCCCAACGCCATCGCGGCCATCAGCAGCGGGTACGACACCCACCACGGCGTACCCGCCGTCATCATGCTGAATTCCGACATGCCACCCACACTGGCAATCAGGTTAAGCGGCAGGAACACCACGTTAATCAGGGTCAACTTGCGCAGTAGGTTGTTCATGCTGTTGTTCATCAGGTTGCCACGCGCGTCGATCAATCCGGAAAACACATTGGAATAGATCTCCGCCTGCTTGTAGCACTGATGGTTTTCGATGATCAGGTCGTCGATCAACCCCAGGATCTCGGCACTGAAATGCTCTTTTTCAGCGTGATTACGCAGCCGCGACAGCACCGCGCCGTTGCTGTGCAGCGCATTGATGTAATAGATCAGGCTTTCGCTGAGGCTGAACATCTGCATCAGGTGATGGTTGCTCATCGACGCGTTGAACTGTTGCTGCAATTCGCGCGCAACCAGCTTGATCACCTTGAGGTGGCCCAGGTAGTGGTGGATGTTGTTGAGCAACAAATCAAGCAGCACATCCAACGACGTGTGCAGCGGCCGGCGCGCGCCGAGCCCCGACAGCGGGGTTTCATCGGTGGCAATCACCAGCAGGCGATCCTGCGAAAACAACAAGCCGCACGACGACACCTCAAACACCAGGTTGCCGCCGCCGGAGTAGTTTTCCGGGCGTTTCCAGATCAGGAACAGGTTGTCGGGGTGAAATTCGATGCGTGACACTTCATCCGGGTCAAGGGCCGAGGCCAGCGCATGTTCATCCAGCTTGTGGTGGTCGCGCAGCCATTCACGTTCGGCCAGGTCCGGGTTGTTGAACAACATGATCGGCGCATCATCACTTCCCGCGCCGCACAACTTTCCACCGGTCAATTCAAAGCGCTGGATCATCGCGCGTCACCACACCTGGCCCTGGCGCTTCAACTCCAGGCGCCGCACGAACTCCTCCAGCACCAGCGCGTACAGGTCGTCTTGCAGGTAGGCGTCTTCGATACCGGCGTCCATGTTGGGGTTGTCGTTGACCTCGATCACCACCACCTTGTCGCCGGACTGCTTGAGGTCAACACCGTAAAGGCCGTCGCCGATCAGGTTGGCGGTCTTCACCGCCAGCTCCACCACCGCCTTGGGCGCTTCGTGGACCGCCAGGGTGCGGCATTCGCCGTTGATGTCCTGGCCGATAGCCTTGTGGTTGTAGATCTGCCAATGGCCCTTGGACATGAAGTACTGGCAGGCAAAGATCGGCTTGCGGTTGAGTACACCGATGCGCCAGTCGTACTCGGTGTAGAAAAATTCCTGGGCCAGCAACAGCACCGAATGCTCGAACAATTCAGCGGTGGCCTTGAGCAAGGCCTCCTGGCTTTCCACCTTGATCACACCGCGCGAGAAACAGCCGTCGGGGATCTTCAACACCAGCGGGAAGCCCAGGCGCTCGCCCACCCGCTCGAAATCTTCCGGTCGCTCCTTGTACAGAATCTCGGTGGCCGGCATGCCCAGTTGGTGGCTGTTGAGCAGGTCGGTGAGGTACACCTTGTTGGTGCAGCGCAGGATCGACGCCGGGTCATCCATCACCACCAAGCCTTCGCTCTCGGCCTTTTTGGCGAAGCGGTAGGTGTGATTATCGACGCTGGTGGTCTCGCGGATCAGCAAGGCGTCGTACTCGGCGAGGCGCGAGTAATCCTTGCGCTCGATCAGTTCCACATCGATGCCCAGGCCCTTGCCGACCCGCACGAAGTTTTCCAGGGCGCGGGCATTGGAGGGCGGCAATTGCTCCTGCGGGTCGTGCAGGATGGCCAGGTCGTAGCGGGCCAGCCTGCGTGAACGCGGTTGGCGCCAGATCTTGCGGCTGAAGTTGTCCAGGGCGTGGGCAAACTGGTCTTCCTGGTCATCACGCAACTTGTGCAACACGCCGGATTTGACCCCTTCGATGTGCCAGCCGTTATTCTTGCGAAACTCAACTAACAGAATCGGGCACGGGAAGGTTTCAAACAACTGACGGGCCAACTCCTGCAACGGCTCTATATTGGTCCGACCAAAGTAAAGTGTCAGGGTAAAGCCTTCGGTATTGCTGTAGAGGTGATGACTCAAGGCTTTATCGAGGGTTTTATCCAGGTCATCCAGCGACAGGCCATACAGCGACTTTTTCGTCAGTTCACTGATGGTGCGCACCGACGGAATCACCTTGTGCCCGCGCGCCTCGGCCAACAGCGAGCAGTAATAACCATGCCCCAGGTATTTATAGCTGCGGCACAGGTTGATCACCTGCACGCGCTTGCCCGTCTCGCTCTCGCGGGTTTGCTCAAGGTATTCCTGCGCGGTGACGATGTCTTCGCTGGGAAAGTAGGAGGCCCAATCTTCCTTGCGTTCGACAATAATCACGACTTGACTGGAGCCTTTAAGGGGAGGAGAAAAATAACCCGTGGAAGTTATTGTCGCCGCGACAGTTTGCTCGGATACTTCACGCCAATGACTTTGTACCGCCGACATAATATTTGATCCGCTTTAGAGAACTCGACCTTTTCTATTAAGCACGATCTTTTAGAGAAGTCCCGTTTCGTTACGCAACTTTTACGGCGGTCATATGGCTCTTTCCTTTCGCGTTGCAACCCCCGCTGACGTGCCCGAATTGGTGGCACTGGAACAGCACTGTTTCACCACCGACCGGCTCTCGCCGCGCAGTTTCCAGTGGATGATCAGCCGCGCTCATGGCCAGTTGCTCGTCGCCGAAAATGATGGCGTTTTGCTCGGTTACGCCTTGGTGCTGTTCCATCGCGGCACCTCACTGGCGCGCCTGTACTCCATCGCCATCGCCGAACACGCACGCGGCATGGGCCTGGGCAAGCAGCTGCTTTCGCGCATCGAAGCCTGCGCCGTGGCGCATGATTGCGCCTACCTGCGCCTAGAAGTGCGCACCGACAACCCCGGCGCCCTCGCCCTGTACGAGCGCAATGGCTACCGGCGCTTCGCGCTGATCAATGACTATTACAAAGACCATGCACCGGCCCTGCGCCTGGAAAAACGCATCGTCCAGCACCAGGACGCGCGCCCGCAAAACGGGCCGTATTACCAGCAAACCACCGACTTCACCTGTGGCGCCGCGTGCCTGCTGATGGCCATGGGCGCACTGGTGCCGACGCGCGTGGCCGGCCGGCGCGAAGAGCTGCAAATCTGGCGTGAAGCCACCACCGTGTTCATGACCGCCGGTCACGGCGGCTGCAGCCCGCAAGGCTTGGCCCTGGCGGCGTGGCGTCGGGGCTTTCGCGTACGCATGCAGGTGAATGTGCGCGGCCCGCTGTTTCTGGACGGCGTGCGCGACCAGCATAAAAAGGACGTCATGCGCCTGGTGCACGAGGCGTTCGAAGAAGAACTGGCCGGCAGCGACGTCGAGCAGGTGTTCGGCGGCGCGTTGGATTTGCCGCAGGTACTGCGCGATGGCGGGCAGCCGCTGGTGTTGATCAGCAGCTACCGCCTCACCCGCTCCAAGTCGCCACACTGGGTGATGGTCACCGATTGCGACGACGACTTCGTCTACCTGCACGACCCGGATGTAGACCACAGCCAGCACCGCCAGCCCCTGGACTGCCAGCACTTGCCGGTCAGTCATGGGGAGTTCGAACGCATGTGCCGCTTTGGCAACAACAAGTTGCGCGCGGCGGTGGTGCTGTTCAAGCCACTTGCTTGATACCGGCCTTGGCTTCCAGCTCACGTACCAGCGGCAACACGCGTTTGCCGAAGTACTCGACTTCCTCCTGGAAGTGCAGGAAGCCCGCCAGCACCAGGTCCACACCCACGGCCTTGAGCGCAACGATGCGCTCGGCAATCTGCTGCGGCGTGCCGATCAGGTTGGTCTTGAAGCCGTCGTTGTACTGCACCAGGTCTTCGAAACTGGATTTGGCCCAGTTGCCCTCGCCTTCCGGTGAAGCTTTGCCGGCCTGCTTGGCCGCGTCACCAAAGGCATTCACCGCCTCCGGGTCGGCTTTGTCGATGATCTCGGCAAGAACGGCGCGGGCTTCTTCTTCGGTGTCGCGGGCGATCACAAAGGCGTTTACACCGACTTTGACCGAATGGTTATTCGCCGCCGCCTTGGCGCGAATGTCATCGACCTGAGCCTTGATGCCTTGCGGGGTGTTGCCGTTGGTGAAATACCAGTCCGACACGCGCGCCGCCATGTCCCGCGCCGCGCGCGAGCTGCCGCCCTGGAACACTTCCGGTTGGCCCAGGGGCTTGGGCTTGAGGGTGTAATTGTTGAAGCGGTAGAAGTCGCCCTTGAAGGTGAAGTCGTCCTGGGTCCAGATGCCTTTCAACGCGCGGATAAACTCCTCGGAACGGCGGTAACGCTCATCGTGCTCCAGCCAGGGTTCGCCGATGGCCTGGAACTCGCCCTTGAACCAGCCACTGACGATGTTCACCGCGATGCGGCCATTGGTCAGTTGGTCGATCGTCGCCAGTTGCTTGGCCGCTAAGGCCGGCTGCCACGGGCCGGGCAAGATGGCCGCGATCACCTTGAGCGTGGTGGTCGCCGCCAGCAGCGCATGGCTGAAGGCTACGGATTCATGCTGGTTTTCCGCGCCGTAGCCGGCGGTGAAGCGAATTTGCGTGAGGCCGTATTCAAAACCGGCCGCTTCGGCCAACTGCGCCAGTTTGCGGTTGTAGTCGATGCCCCAATGGGTGCGTTGCTCGATCTTGCTGACCACCAACCCACCGCTGACGTTGGGCACCCAATAGGCAAATTTCACGGCTTGCTGACTCATCTGGCAGTACCTCGCACGAAGGGATGTTCCAGGGCTAGAGCAGCAAGCGTGCCAGGCCGGTGCAAACGCCCTGGCCATGGGCGTCGCGGTAAAAATCCCCATCTCGCAGGGCTGAGCCGCCAATGTCATGGATTACACCGATTTGTCGATCTGCTGTTGCCGGAGCAACAGTGGATGGCTTTCATCCCCTGCAAACACGGGCTGCAGCCATCGGCACGAACTGTGCAATCACCCAAGGACTGATACTGCCAAGGAGCTGCCCCCCATGAGCGAACAACACGTCATCAACCCGCTGTCCACAGGTGTCGATTACCCCACGTTGGCCGCGCGTTTTCGGCCGATCTTCCAGCGCATTGCCGCAGGTGCGGTAGCGCGCGAACAGACCCGCGCCCTGCCCTATGAACCGATCCAATGGCTCAAGCAGGCCGGCTTTGGCGCCGTGCGAGTTCCGGTGGAATACGGCGGCGGTGGCGCGTCGCTGCCGCAGTTGTTCGAGTTGCTGATCGAGCTGGCCGCTGCCGATTCGAATGTGCCCCAGGCGTTGCGCGGGCATTTCGCCTTCGCCGAGGACCGTCTGAATGCGCCACCCAGCGCTGGCCGCGACCTGTGGTTCAAGCGCTTTGTCGAGGGCGACATCGTCGGCTGCGCCTGGACCGAAATCGGCAACGTGGCCATCGGCGAGGTGGTCACTCAGGTGAGCCCCGACGGCGATAAATGGAAACTCAACGGTGAAAAGTTCTACAGCACCGGCAGCCTTTTCTCCGACTGGATCGACGTGTACGCCCAGCGCAGCGATACCGGCGCCGATGTGATCGCCGCCACCCGCACGCGTCAGCCTGGCGTGGTGCAAAGCGATGACTGGGACGGCTTTGGCCAGCGCACCACGGGCAGTGGCACCAGCCGTTTTACCGATGCTGTGGTGGACGCGGAAAACGTTATCGACTTTGCCACCCGGTTCAAGTACCAGACCGCGTTTTATCAGCTGGTGTTGCTGGCGAGCCTGGCCGGGATTGGTCGTGCGGCACTTAGCGACGTGGCTCATCAGGTGCGCAGTCGCAAACGCATTTACAGCCATGGCAATGCCGCGCATGTCAGCCAGGATGCGCAGGTTCAACAAGTGGTAGGTGAAGTGGCGGCGCTGGTGTATGCCGCCGAGGCCAGTGCGTTAAAGGCGGCAGTGCCGGCGCAACAGGCGTACCTGGCGCGGTTTGCCGGGGATGAGGTGGCCGAGCGGGAGGCGAATGTGGCGGCCGAGATTGAATCGGCGACGGCGCAGGTGGTGGTGTCGGCGCTGGTGCAGCGGGCCACCACGGAGTTGTTCAATGCGCTGGGGGCGTCGGATGTGCGCCAGGGTAAAGCGCTTGATCGCCACTGGCGCAATGCGCGGACGGTGTCGTCGCATAATCCGGTGATCTACAAGGCGCGGATTGTGGGGGACTGGGTGATTAACGGCACTGAGCCGCCGTTTGTGTGGCAAATCGGGAATGGACCGGCCAAGGGGTAGGCTTTTTGATCGCTCAGGGTTGGGGGTATATCCGTTGGTTGGATGATGGCTGAGATAGGTTCCGCCCTTACGGCGGGTCACTCTGGAAAAGCCCCAAAGTAACCAAAGGGCTCTTGCCCCACCACTCGGCACCTCGCTCACGCTTCGGTGTGCCTGAGATCAAAAGCAGAGCACGGCGGCCTGGTAGCCGACCTGTGTTTAGATCAAAAGCACCGCCGAGGCGGCCTGACAGCCAACCTGATCCTTGAAGCTGAACTCAATCAAATGTGGGAGCTGGCTTGCCTGCGATGGCATCAACCCGGTGGGCCTGATGGACCGAGTTGTCTGCATCGCAGGCAAGCCAGCTCCCACAGAAAAGCCAAGCAGTGAGGTGCTGGCATCTTCAATCGGTCAACTTGTGGGAGCGGGCTTGCTCGCGAAGGCGGCCTGCCAGTGACACATGAGCTGACTGAACCACCGCATTCGCGGGCAAGCCCGCTCCCACATTTGGATCTCTGTGCGTCAGGTAGGTGGGTGTCGGTTGTACTCGGTCGAAGGTGGGAGCTGGCTTGCTCGCGAAGGCGGTGTGCCAGTGACACATGGGCTGACTGAACCACCGCATTCGCGGGCAAGCCCGCTCCCACATTTGGGTGTCTGTGCATCAGATAGAGGTGTGTTGCTGTGATTTTGCCAAAAGTGACCCGCTGTAAGAGCGGAACCGCCAGCCGCCGTTACCGCAGCAACGGATATGTACTCACCCCACTCAGAAACCTGAAAACATCAGAACGCCAACTTATAGCCAATAGTCATCAACATAACCGCCAGACAAGGCCGCAACACACCATCAGGAACCTTACCGGTCATGTGACTCCCCAGGTAAATCCCCGGCAACGACCCCATCAGCAAAAAGCCCAGCAAATGCCAATCCATATTCCCCATGCTCGCGTGCCCCAGGCCCGCGACCAACGTCAGCGGCACAGCATGGGCAATCTCGGTACCCACCAGCCGACGCGTCGCCAGAAACGGGTACAGAATAAACAGCGCCACGGTCCCAAGCGCACCCGCGCCGATGGACGTCAGGGCAACCATGGTGCCAAGGATCGCACCGGTCACCACCGTCAACAGGTTCAAGTTGCGCGAGCTCATGTGATAGTCATCACCCGCATGCCGCTGTGCAAAAGCCAGCAGGCTTTTCTTGAACAGAATCGCCAGCGCCGTCAGCAGCAACACCACACCAAGCGCCTGCTTGATCACCGCGTTCATGGCGCTGGGGTCGGTATGCAGACTGGCAAGGAACCACAGGGTCAGCAGCACCGCAGGCACACTGCCCAAGGTCAGCCAACCCGTGATGGTCCAGTCGATATTCTTGTTCTTGCTGTGCACCAGCACGCCACCTGATTTGGTGATGGCCGCGTACAACAAGTCAGTGCCCACGGCGGTCGCCGGGTTGATGCCGAACCACAACAGGATCGGGGTCATCAAAGACCCACCACCGACACCGGTCATGCCGACGATAAAACCAACCACCAGGCCGGCGATGACAAAACCAAAGTTACCCACATCCATACAGCTACCCGCGGCCTTATAAATTTCTGGCCGCAGGATAGCGATTTTTCTTATAACGACTTATATCAATATGATCTGACTTTATGCCTTTTGTGTCAGCCGTTGACAGACGTAGGCCTGCGTCTGATACGGAAACGCCACAGTGTCACGCCCCCGCAAGGCAGGGTGCGTGTCGATCAGTGCCTGCAATTGCGCGGTCACGCGGGCTTTCTGGGCGGCGGGCAGCGCCGCGATAAAGCTCACCGACAGGAAGCGATCCATGATCACCTCCTGAGGGCTGCCGACATGCTGATAGGCAAAACAGGTCATTTCGGGTGCGGAAAAATACTCGCCGGTGAAGGCTTCGCGCCAGCGGCCTGTATGAAAGCGCGGCGTGTCGCCCTCATAGGGGGTGACGATGTCGGTGATGGCGGCGACCCAATCCACCGATTCATCGCGCACATTCCACACCAGCCCCAGGCGCCCATCGGGTTTGAGCACGCGGTGGATTTCTGCCAGCGCGGCTTCGGTAGAAAACCAATGGAACGCCTGCGCACAGACCACCGCATCGGCGACGGCGGTTTCCAGGGGAATGGATTCGGCGGTGCCATTGACCAGGCGCACATCGGGTAACAGTTTATTGAGCTGCGCGCCCATCGCTTCGACCGGTTCGACCGCCACCAGCGTTGGCGCCAGGGTGCTGAGCAAACGGGTGAACTTGCCGGTACCGGCGCCCAGGTCGATTACCGTCGATTGCGCATCGATGTGCAGCGCATCAGTGAGCCAGCCGGTGAGTTGTCGTGGATAGTCGGGCCGGCCTTGGGCGTAAGTGACGGCCTGGGCAGAGAAACCCTGTTGAGCAGACGTGTGAACACCAGTCATTGCCAATCTCTCCTCGGGTAAAGCGGGGGCACAGTGTGCGCCCTTGCGTATTTATTTTCTAATCACTGCATCCAATCGAGCGCGGCCTGGGTAGTGCTTACAGTGACCCCGCTGTTTTACTCAATGGAGAAACACCGATGAACGCTAAAGCACTGTTCTGCCTGACCGCCCTGCTGGCCGCCGCGCCAACAGCTTTCGCCCAGACCGGCCTGCCCGACAGCATCAAGGTGCCGGATGGGCACAAGGTGGCGCTGGAGACCACAGGCGTCGGCGAAATCACCTACGAATGCCGCGACAAAGCTAACGCTCCCGGCCAGACCGAGTGGACGTTTGTCGGCCCCAAGGCGGTGTTGAACGACCGCAGCGGCAAGCCAGTGGGCACCTATTTCGGCCCACCGGCTACATGGCAAGCCCAGGACGGTTCGAAAATCACCGGCACGCAGTTGGCCGTGGCGCCGTCCAGTGCGGGCAACCTGCCGTACCAATTGGTCAAGGCCAACCCGGCCGAAGGCAAAGGCGCAATGAGCGGTGTGAGTTATATCCAGCGCGTGGCGCTCAAGGGTGGCGTGGCGCCGAGCACCGAGTGCAGCGCTGCCAACAAAGGCACGCAGGCAGTGGTGAAGTACCAGGCCGACTACATCTTCTGGGCGGCCAACTGAGAACAAACTCGGCTACGCTGCCCTTGTAAGGGCCGGCTTGCCGGCGAGGGTCGTCAACGATGACGCAGGGCACCTGGGTTTACGCTGCGCCCGTGCCCTTTTTCGCCGGCATGCCGGCGCCCTGCAGTGCGGTGGCGATTGTTATGACAATGGTGGAAACACGTGGCCTTGCCTGACGCCGATTTTGATTACGAAACCTGTCTGCTGGCCTGCGCCCGTGGGGATCAACGCGCCTTGCGCCAGCTCTATGAGCAGGACAGCAGCCGTTTGCTCGGCGTGGCTTTTCGCATTGCCAGGGACAAATCCCTGGCCGAAGACATCGTGCATGACGCGTTTATCAGGATCTGGCGGGGCGCCGGCAGTTTCGACCCCAACCGCGGCTCGGCGCGCGGCTGGGTGTTCAGCGTGACCCGGCACCTGGCGCTCAACGCCGTGCGCAATCACTACCGCGAAGCCCCCCTGGGCGACGCGCACGAGCACATCGCCACAACCGACACCTTTGAATTCGCTTCGCGCTCGGGGCAGGTCCACGCCTGCCTGGAGCAGCTCGACCCGGCCCGTCGCGCGTGCATCCTGCATGCCTACGTCGACGGCTATTCCCACAGCCAAATCGCACAGAAACTGGACACCCCGCTGGGGACCGTCAAAGCCTGGATCAAACGCAGCCTCGCTGCGCTGCGGGAGTGCATGGCATGAGCAACCCTCTGGACGAACTGGCTGGCGAATACGTGCTGGGCACCCTGCCCGCCGCGCAACGCGCCGAGGTTGAGCAGCGCTTGTCCGAGGATGCCGAGTTGCGCGCGGCGGTGGACGCATGGGAGCAGCGCCTTTTGCCGCTGACCGCATTGGCCGAACCGGTGCCCCCTTCTGCCCAGCTGTGGCGGCGCATCGAGCGCACCGTCACGCCTGCCGACACCCGCGCCGACCTGCACACATCGTGGTGGAACCTGCTGGCACTATGGCGCGGTTTGGCCGGTGCGGGGCTGATGGCGACGTGGGTACTGGCGACGCTGCTGCTGACCCGCCCGCCCGCTGCTGAACCCACTTTTGTGGTGGTATTGGTGGCGCCGCAAAGCCAGGCTCCGGGTTGGGTGATCCAGGCCAGCAATACTCAGCAGATCCAGTTGATTCCATTGGGTGTGATGCAAGTGCCTGCCGACAAGGCGCTGCAGTTCTGGACCAAGGCGGATGGCTGGCAAGGCCCGGTGTCGCTGGGGTTGGTCAAGCCAGGGCAGACGCTGTCGGTGCCGCTGGACAAACTGCCGCCACTGGCGCCCAACCAATTGTTCGAGCTGACCCTGGAAGATCCGAATGGCTCGCCGACCGGCAAACCCACCGGGCCGATCCAGGCGATCGGCCGCGCCGTCAAGGTGCTCTGATCAGCCGACGCTGGGCAACCACAGCCGGAACCGTGCCCCGCCCAAGGGTGACGCCTGGGCCGTCAACGTGCCGCCCTGGGCCTCCATCGCACGCCGGCTGATGGCCAGGCCGAGGCCGAAGCCTCCGGTGGCACGGTCGCGGCTGCGGTCCAGGCGATAGAAAGGTTCGAAGATCCGCTCACGCTGGTCTAGCGGAATGCCGATGCCATCGTCATCCACCCAGATCTCACAACCCTTGGCACACACTTTGACGCCCACCTGAATGCGCTTGTCGCAGTAGCGCGTGGCATTGCGCAACAAGTTTTGCAGCGCGCGGGCGGTGAGGCGCGGGTCGAGGCGGAAGCGCTCCACCGCGCAATCGAGCGCCACGTCGATGACAATCTCGGGGTTTTCCAGTTCGTCATCGACGCTGCCCAGCACGCTGTCGACAAACTCGTCGAGCACCACGTCCACTCGCTCCGGCAGTTGCGCCGGGTTTTGCAGACGGCTGTAGGACAGCAATTCCAGCACCAGCTCGTCCAGCTCACGAATGTGCGCCACCAGGCTTTGCAGGCGCTCGCGGCTGGCTTGGGGCAAGTCTTCGGACAACGCCAGCGCCAGGCCGAAATCCAGGCGGGTCAGCGGCGTGCGCAGTTCATGGGAGACCGCATTGAGCAGATCGCGCTGTTGATTGAGCAGGCGCTCGATATCGTCGGCCATGGTGTCGAACACCGACGCCAGGCTGCCAATGTTGGAACTGGGCGGAATCTGCGTGCGCTCGCCCAGGTTGCCCTTGCCCAGTTGTGCGGCGGTGCTTTTCAGGCGCTCCAGGTCACGCCAGTGCGGACGCAGCCAGAACAGCAGGCATGCCAGCAGCGCGGCGCCGATCAGCACGTTCATCGACCAGTACAGCAGGTTCATGTCCATCGGGTCGGGGGGAATCGTCAGCTTGACCGCAAACTGCTGGTTGACCGGCGAACTGATTTCTTCCATCCAGCCCCATTCGCCAAGGCGGATCACCGGCTTGCCCTGCTCCAGCAGCTTTTCTTCGGCGGGCGTGTAGCTGGCGTCCTGGCGCAACAGCAGTTTGACTTTCAGCGGCGCAAAGTCGCGGCCCAACTGCTCGGTCACCTGGGACCAGCGCTCAACCGGCACGCGCAGGTATTGTTTGACGATGAGCGTCTGCATGCCACGGGTCTGCTCGACGTTGTAGTCCATGTAACGGTGTTCGAACAGCTGGATCACCAACCGCGGAATCAGGAAGATTGCCGCACTGAAGGTGATGATGGTGATCAGGTAGAGGCGCAGCAGGACACGAAACATGGATCAGCATTCCCACTCGGAACGGCTGAACAGGTACCCCTTGCCCCACACGGTCTTGATCTTGCGCGCCTCGCCCGCGTGATCGTCGAACTTGCGGCGCAGCTTGGAGATGGCCACGTCCACCGAGCGGTCGGTGCCGTTGAACTCGATACCACGCAGGCGCTGCAGGATCTGGTCGCGGCTGAGCACTTCACCGGCGTGCCGGGCCAGCACCACCAGCAGGTTGTATTCACCGCTGGAGAGCTCCACGGCCTGCTCGCGCCAGCTCACGGTGCGCTCCGACAGGTCGATGCACAGGTTGCCCATGACGATCTGGTCGTTGGCCGCCTGGGGTTCGGACAGGCTGCTGCGGCGCAGCAAGGTGCGTACACGGGCGAGCAGCACGCGCGGCTCGCAGGGTTTGGTGACATAGTCGTCGGCGCCCATTTCCAGGCCCAGCACCTGGTCGTGACTGTCGTCGCGCGCAGTGAGCATCAGGATCGGCAAGCCTGCCGAGTCTGCGCGCAGCAAGCGGCACACCTGCAGGCCATCGAGGCCAGGCAACATCAGGTCGAGGATCACCAGGTCCGGCGGGTTGAGGCGCGCGCGTTCGCGTACGTGGTCGCCACGGCTGAGCACGCTGACATGGTAGCCATTGCGCTCCAGGTAGCTGGCAATCAGCTCGGAGAGTGCGGCGTCGTCTTCCACCAGGAGGATGTTGGGCATGGTGTTTCCAAATAATGCAGTTCATCAGGTGTACAGAAACCCAATGTGGGAGCGGGCTTGCTCGCGAAAGCGGTGGTTCAGTGGATAGATTTATTGGCTGATCCACCGCCATTAGGGGCAAGCCCCCTCCCACATGTGATCTTTGCTGTTTGCAGGATTGTGCAAGGATATACGCCCTCAGGCGACTATGGGTCGCACCTTACATTTCTTCACAGACGAGCTACACAGCTTCACAGCACCACGGCGCAGGTGTCTTTAGGATGCGCCAGTCAATATTGGGATATGAGCATGTCGAAGAATCTGTTTGCGCCGTTTTGCCTGCTGGCCCTGGCGCTCGCCCTGAGCGCATGTGGCCAGTCGGCGGACGAGGCGCCGCAAATGCCCCTGGCCAAAGTGCGCATCGAGACCCTGCAGGCCAAGCCCTTGTCGATCACCAGTGAACTGAGCGGGCGGATCGCCGCGCCGCGTATTGCCGAAGTGCGCGCGCGGGTGGCCGGTGTGGTCATGCAGCGCGTGTTCAAGGAAGGTCACGACGTGAAACAGGGCGACGTGCTGTTTCGCATCGACCCGGCCCCGTTCAAAGCCGACCTGGACAGCGCCCAGGCCAACCTGAGCAAGGCGCAGGCCAACGCGTTCCAGGCGCGTCTGCAGGAGCAGCGCTACAGCCAGTTGGTCGAAGGCAACGCCATCAGCGGCCAGGATTACGACAATGCCCGCGCCGCCGTGCGCCAGACCAATGCCGAAGTCGCCGCCAACAAAGCCGCCGTCGAGCGCGCCAAACTCAACCTGGGCTACGCCACCGTGACCGCGCCGATCTCCGGGCGCATCGGCCGCGCGTTGGTCACCGAGGGCGCGCTGGTCGGGCAAAACGAAGCCACGCCGCTGGCGATCATCCAGCAACTGGACCCGATCCACGCCGACCTGACCCAGTCCACCCGCGAGTTGAACGACCTGCGCCGCGCCTTCCGTGCCGGCAGCTTGAAGCAGGTCGGCCAGGACCAGGCCAAGGCCACGCTGATCGAGGACGACGGCAGCCTGTACCCGCTGCCAGGCAAATTGCTGTTTGCCGAAATCAGCGTCGACCCCGGCACCGGGCAGATCATCCTGCGCAGCGAATTCCCCAACCCGGACCTCGACCTGTTGCCCGGCAGCTTTGTACGCGTGCGCCTGGAACAGGCGGTGGACAAACAAGGCATCAGCGTGCCGCAACGCGCCATTACCCGCGACAGCGCCGGCATCCCGATGGTGCTCTTGCTGGACGCCGAACAGGTCGTCAGCCAGCAACCGGTGGAGCTTGGCGCGGTGATCGAGGATCGCTGGATCGTCAGCAACGGACTCAAGCCCGGTGACCGCATCATCGTCGAAGGCCTGCAACACGCACGCCCCGGTGAAAAAGTCGAAGTGGACGACAGCCCTGCGCCGAATGCCCAGGCCTCGGTCCGCTAAGCAAAGGAATACCTGACAATGCCGCAGTTCTTTATTGACCGCCCGATCTTCGCCTGGGTGGTCGCCCTGTTTATCTTGCTGGCCGGCGCGCTTGCGATCCCGCAGCTGCCGGTGGCCCAGTACCCCAACGTCGCGCCGCCGAAGGTGGAAATCTACGCGGTGTACCCGGGCGCCTCGGCCCAGACCCTGGACGAAAGTGTGGTCAGCCTGATCGAGCAGGAGCTCAATGGCGCCGATCACCTGCTGTATTTCGAGTCCCAAAGCAGCCTGGGCTCGGCGACCATCACCGCGACGTTCCAGCCGGGCACCGACCCGGAAATGGCCCAGGTCGATGTGCAAAACCGTCTGAAGGCGGTAGAGCCGCGCTTGCCGCAAGCCGTTACCCAGCAAGGGTTGCAGGTGGAGAAAGTCTCTGCCGGGTTCCTGCTGCTGGTGACCCTGACGTCCAGCGACGGCAAGCTCGATGACGTGGCGCTCAGCGATTACCTGGCGCGCAACGTGATGAACGAGCTCAAGCGCATCGAGGGCGTGGGCAAGGCGCAGCTGTATGGCGCCGAGCGTGCGATGCGTATCTGGATCGACCCGCAGAAACTGATTGGCTTCAACCTTACGCCCGCCGACGTCAACGCCGCGATCAGCGCACAGAATGCGCAGGTCTCGGCGGGCAGCATCGGTGATTTGCCGGGCACCAGCACCCAGGAAATCACCGCCGCCATTCTGGTCAAAGGCCAGCTGTCGACGCCGGCGGAGTTCGCCGACATCGTGCTCAAGGCCAACCCGGACGGCTCCACCGTGCGCATCGGCGATGTGGCGCGGGTGGAAATCGGCAGCCAGGAATATCAGTTTTCCACGCGCCTGAACGGCAAGCCGTCCACCGCCGTCAGTGTGCAGCTGTCGCCAGGTGCCAACGCGCTGAGCACCGCAACGCTGGTGCGGGCGAAGATGGACGAGCTGTCGCGCTACTTCCCGGCCAATGTGGAGTACAAGATCCCGTACGACACCTCGCCCTTCGTCAAAGTCTCGATCACCAAGGTGGTTTACACCTTGCTGGAAGCCATGGCGCTGGTGTTTGCGGTGATGTTCCTGTTCCTGCAGAACGTGCGCTACACGCTGATCCCGACGCTGGTGGTGCCGATTGCGCTGATGGGCACGTTCGCCACCATGCTGTTGCTGGGGTTTTCGATCAACGTGCTGACCATGTTCGGCATGGTGTTGGCCATCGGCATTCTGGTGGACGATGCGATTGTGGTGGTCGAAAACGTCGAGCGCATCATGGCCACCGAGGGTCTGTCGCCCAAGGAGGCCACGCGCAAAGCCATGGGCCAGATCACCGGAGCCATCGTCGGCATCACCTTGGTGCTGGTCGCGGTGTTCCTGCCGATGGCCTTTATGCCGGGCTCGGTGGGCGTGATTTACCAGCAGTTCTCGCTGTCGATGGCCACCTCGATTCTGTTCTCGGCGTTCCTGGCTTTGACCCTGACCCCGGCCCTGTGCGCCACGTTGCTCAAGCCGATTGCCAAGGGCGAACACCACGCCAAGCGCGGTTTTTTCGGTTGGTTCAATACGCGTTTTGAACGCCTGACCGACCGCTATGAAGGCTGGGTGGCCTACGCCCTCAAACGCAGCGGCCGTTACCTGCTGATCTATCTGGTGCTGCTGGTGGGCCTGGGCTGGATGTTCAGCCGCCTGCCCTCCTCGTTCCTGCCGGTGGAAGACCAGGGTTACACCATCACCGACATCCAGCTGCCACCGGGTGCGAGCAAGAACCGCACGGTGCAGGTGGCCGAGCAGATCGAGGCGCATAACGCCCAGGAGCCTGGGGTGGGCGATACCACCATGATCATGGGCTTCAGTTTCTCTGGCTCCGGGCAGAACGCGGCGCTGGCGTTCACCACGCTCAAGGACTGGTCCAAACGCAGCAGCGACGATTCGGCGGCGGCAATTGCCGACCGCGCCAACGCCGCGTTCAGCGAGCTCAAGGATGCGATTGCCTATGCGATCCTGCCGCCGCCGGTAGATGGCCTGGGCACCTCCAGTGGTTTCGAGTTCCGGTTGCAGGACCGTGGCGGTGTCGGCCATGCCGCCCTGATGGCGGCGCGTACTGAGCTGCTGGCGGCCGCCGAGAAAAACCCGATCCTGGCCAACGTGCGTGAAAGCGCCCTGGCCGAGGCGCCGCAAGTGCAGTTGGAAGTGGACCGCAAGCAGGCCAATGCACTGGGGGTTTCCTTTGCTGACGTCGGTAATGTGTTGTCTTCAGCCATCGGCTCGGCCTACATCAACGACTTCCCCAACCAGGGCCGTATGCAACGGGTGGTGGTGCAGGCCGAAGGCGATCAGCGCAGCCAGGTGGCGGATTTGTTGAAGATCAATGTGCGCAACAACGCCGGCAAGATGGTGCCGTTATCGGCATTTGTCGAAGCCAAATGGACCCAGGGCCCGGCGCAGCTGACCCGCTACAACGGCTACCCCGCCATCGCCATCAGCGGCGAAGCGGCGCCAGGGCACAGCACGGGTGAAGCCATGGAAGAAATCCAGCGCCTGGTCAGCCAACTGCCCGCAGGGCTGGGCCAGGAATGGACCGGTTTGTCGCTGCAGGAGCGTTTGTCCGGCTCCCAGGCGCCGTTGCTGTTGGGCCTGTCGCTGCTGATCGTGTTCCTGTGCCTGGCGGCGCTGTATGAAAGTTGGTCGATCCCGACCTCGGTGTTGCTGGTGGTGCCGCTGGGCGTGCTCGGCGCGGTATTGGCGGTGAGTTTGCGCGGCATGCCTAACGATGTGTTTTTCAAGGTCGGCTTGATCACCATCATCGGCTTGTCGGCGAAGAACGCGATCCTGATCATCGAATTCGCCAAGGATTTGTATGAGCAAGGCGAGGACCTGATCGACGCCACCTTGAAAGCGGCGCGCCTGCGTTTGCGGCCGATCATCATGACGTCGCTGGCGTTTATCCTCGGCGTGGTGCCCCTGGCGATTGCCACCGGCGCCAGCTCCGCCAGCCAGCAAGCCATTGGCACCGGGGTGATCGGCGGGATGATCACCGCAACACTGGCGGTGGTGTTTGTGCCGGTGTTCTTTGTGGTCGTCATGAAGTGGGTGCGCAAGCGTCCATAACCCGTCCGAAAATGCGCTATGGTGCTCACAACCTCTCTTGTTGTGAGCACCTATGGCCTTCCTCGCCCGCACCCACCCTCGCCTTTCATCCGCCGCCGTACTCGGCCTTGCCGTGGGCATTCTGGCGCCTGCCGATACGCTGATCAGCAAAATCCTCATCGGCTGGAACGCCGGCGTCTGGACCTACCTGCTGCTGATGCTATGGCTGGCGACCCGTGCTCGCGCCGACGACGTAAAACGCATCGCCGAGATTGAAGACGAAAACGCCGGGCTGGTGTTGTTCATGGTGTGCATCGCGGCAATTGCCAGCCTTGCGACCATCACGGTGAACCTGGTGGGCAGCAAAGACCTCGACAGCACAGCGCGCCTGCTGCATTACGGCTTTACCGGCATGACCGTGGTCGGCTCATGGTTGTTGACCGGGGTGATTTTCAGCGTGCACTACGCGCGCCTTTTCTACACTTGGGAGGGCGAGGAGCCGGCATTGCGTTTTGCCGAAGGCTTGCGCAACCCCAACTATTGGGACTTCCTGTACTTCTCGTTCACCATCGGCGTGGCGGTGCAAACAGCCGATGTGGGCGTGGCCACGCGCGGTCTGCGCAAAGTTGTGCTGGGCCAGTCGTTGATCGGTTTTTTGTTCAATACAGCGATTCTGGGTTTTTCGATCAACATTGCCGCAGGCTTGTTCAGTTAGGCCCAGCGCGCTGATCAGACGGGCGAAAAAAAGGGGAAGCCAAGGCTTCCCCTATCCACGTGCACACGTACTTTAGAAGGCGTACTGCAACCCTGCAGTTGCGCCCCAAGGCATGTCGTACGCCTTGCCTTTGCTGTGACTGACTTCGGCATGCAGGCTAAGGTTTTTCGACAACGAAACAGCCATGCCGCCCGCGACCTCGACGCTCGCGCCCGAAAGGTTGTTATTAAACCTCTGATCGTTGATGTACACCCGGTTGTCCGGACTGAAATCACGCGCCGCCGCCGTGCGCAGGTACGGCTGCAGAATGCTGCCGCTGTCCAGCTGGACATTTTTGCCCAGGGTGACACCTACTTTGCCGATGGCTGACGTGGCACGATCGCTCTTTGCCTTCAGGCCGTTGTCCATGGTGTAGTTGGCGCCGCCAATGGCGGCGATGGACAACTGGGCAAACGGTTCAACATACAGGCCCTCATCATCGAGCTTGATGTTTCTGCCCACCTCGGCAGATGCGCTCACCGCGTCTTGCGTGTATTTGCCTTTGGCACGTTGGCCGTCGCTCATGTTGACCTGGCTTTGGCCTTTGAGTTTGTTGACCTTGCCCACCAGGTCGACGTACACGCCGCTTTCTTCATCCAGCCAGGTTGCATAGGTACCCAGGTAGTAGCTGTTGACCATACCGCTGCTGCCACGGCTCAGGCCCAGGGTTGAGTTGCTGTAACCGCCCATGACCCCCAGCGTCCACTGGCCATCACCCGCATCCAGCGCCGTATCGGCACCAATGGTCAGGCCGGTCTGGTTCTGTGAGTAGCCCACGCCGTTGCTGTTGGCCGCCACGTCAATCTTGTTGCCGTAGCCGCGCATCCACAGGCCCTGGCTCTTGCCCTGGCCAAAGCGGACTTCGCCCATGCGGGTGCGCAATATGCTCGACTCACCCACCAGTACCGCAGGTGCAGCGTTGGCCAATGCCAGCACGGCTTTGGCGCTGGTACTGGTGCCCTTTTTCTCGGTGTCCAGGTACCAGTCGGTGCCTTCCTGCTTGAGCCCATATTCGAAAGCGCCGACATCGACGGTATCGCCCACCAGCCCGAACCTGGCGCCGCCGCTTTCGGTGTGTACCACTTTGATGGCCTCACCGGTGGCCAACTCCGAGCCACTGGCGCCAATCAACAGTTGGTGATTGCCTTCGGCGTTGCCATTGACATTCAACAGGTCGGTCTCGCCGGTGTTGAAGTTGGTGTGCATTTTGAACGTGCCGTTACCGGTCAGGTTATTGGTGTTCAGTTGGAAGAATTGGCCCGGGGCGCCAAAGACTACGTTGCCGCCGCCCATTTTCAGGGTATTGACCTGGCTGTCACCCACCAGCACCCACTGGGCATTGCTGTTGACGTCGAGTTGCTCGACATTGCGCAACTGGCCAGTGAGCGAGGCATTGTTGTTGAGTTGCACCATGCCCGTGCTGCCCGCGCCAATGACCACGTCGCCGGTCAACTGGCTGTTGTCGACGAACAGGTTGGCGCTGGAGTTATTGTCCACTTGAAGCAGCACACCATTACCGCTGAGCAGGTTCGAACCGTTGAGAACCTGGATATCAGCCTTGGTGCTGTTGGTGAGCGGCGGATTGACCAGGATGGCTGAGCCGCTTTTGCCCTGGACCACGGAATTATCCAGGATCAAGGAGTTGGTCCGCGTCAGATCCCCCTCCATGCGCATATTGACGCCGTTCACCCCGCCAGTAATAAGGCTGTTATTGCGCGCCACAGCGTCGGCATTAAGCAGTACCAAACCTATACCTGTCGCAGCCGTAGCGTCGACGCGGGCATTGTCCAGGTTCACCGTGCCGTAGCCGGCGGCGGAAATACCGCGAGTTGCACCGATAACACTGCTGTCTTTTACCGTGAGGGATGAACCATCCGTGCCGCCTGTCGTTCGGGTGACACTCACCCCCCAACCCGTGGCATTGGTGACCGTACTGTTATTGGTGATTAATGCACTGCTGTTACCCGCGACCGAAATGGCCTGGGTGATCGTGGGGCGCGCCGTCACCTGGGAGTTATCAACGACCACTTTCGATTGCAGTCGGGCTTCGATATCTAACGTTTTGCTGCCCGGCTCCAGCGTCAAACCGGCGTTAACCATTTGAATCTGCCGGGTCGTCGCACCGTGCGCAATCAAGCTTGATCCGCCAGACAGCACATAGTTATCAAGCGGCGTAGCGGCCGATATCGACGTATTGGGCAAAATGACTTGGGTTTGCGCGTGCGCAGTGGGAGCCACCAGGAACATTAACGTGACGGCCGGGGCTGACAACGCAAGGCTCAAGGGTGTTGGTTTGAAGTTAAATACTGCCGACATATAATGAACCTCTAGTTCCTGCACGAAACAATAGGGCGGGTTCCAAATCTGGTGGGACCCAGCCCATTAAGCGGCGCCATGATTGACGAGCACTCGCTTAAAATCTGTAGGATTTCTCCCAATCAATCTGATAAAAATCAACAGCTGCTGTGGGGCTATGGCGCCCTCTGCGCCTTTAAAGGAATCAATACAAAGTTGGGAGTACCAAAGAGGATGCCGCCCCTCTTTGGTAACTACCCCTGTATTTAAATACTAAGCAGGCACCACGCCGCCGGCACAATAGTTGGAACTTCCCGTGCCTGGACGGAAACCCCGCACACGATAATTGGCGGGAAGCGAAGGCACTGTTTGCCCCAGATATTGAGTATCAAAGGTTACTGTTGCCGAACCTTGGGTCAACAACGAGCGGTTGGCGTTGATCGGGTTAAACAAGACCGTAGAACTTACGTCAAATGTAAGGTCCCATCCAATACTGGCAGCCGAGGCGTCGGGCACTGTAAAAGTTCGAGACTCGGTGACCACGGACGGTGGTGTCTGGGTATTATTCTGGAACCCGACGAACGTCACGTTTATAAGTTGCCCCGCGCTCAAATAATCCGAGCCTGGAATATGAATGACCAATCTGCCGCTGTTAATCGGCCTCAGCGTGTCGCAGTTCAGCGTACCGGTATTATTAAGGACTCTCGGCGCTTCCATTCGCAAAATGACAGAGTCGACGATCACCGTTGTATTGACCGACACACTCGGGTTTGCACTGGCCGCCGACGTGATGGTGTAAGACGCCAACTGCGTAGGGCCGCCCAACGCTCTGATATCACTGAAGGGAATGGTGAAATCCACGAACCCACTGGCAGGCAGGGTCACGACATTCTGCGCTTGCAGACGGCCACCATAATTCAAGGTCACCGTGAACGGCAGTGAGTCGGCGGGCAATGCGGGCGTCGTCCACAATGGAATTCGAGCCCTTGCTGCCAGATTTACGTCATCAGCCTCCAGATGGTTATCAGGCCCGAATGTGCCCCCGGCGCGCATCGCCTGGACCACCACTGGCGACAGGTTGGGATTCAAGTTCCCAGGCCCCACGATCACCGGCCCCACAGGCCCAACGATAGACAGGTCAAGATCGAACGGTGTTTCCAAAGGCGGCGTCGGATAGGTGGTTGCGCCGCGACGCACGACGTACGAAGCCGTTACAGGCACCCGGTTCTTGCCGGGTGTTTGAGGCCCGTACAGCGTATCCACATTGGCCGCCGTGAACAGAGCCGGCACCGGGAATGCAGTAGTGCCCAGCGCCACCGTGACCGGAATTGAGGCGAACGCTGAGCTCAGCGTAACGACGATTTCATCTGTAGGGCGCAGCGCATTCGTGTAGCTGGGAACCAGCACTCGCACGCCGCCTCCCGACACCACATCAGCACGGTCAATCAGGCCATCGCCGGGCACTGCCAGTTCAACCGTTGGCGCAGAAAATTCGGTGGGCAATGGCGCCTGTGCCAGGTCTGCCAGATCCAGGCTGTACGAGAGCTCGGAGGGGTTGCCGGCCACGTCAAACAGGCGGTAGCGCATACTGAAGTTGCCCCTGCGTTCAGCCGCGACAACACTCGCCGGCAACGGAAGCGTCAGGGGCACAGCCGGATCAATCCGGAATTTTGTTTCCGGGTTAGGCGGCGCAAACGCGTAAGGCTTATCCGAAGAGCCGAAAAACATTTCGACGTAATCGCCATCGGATAACCCGTTTTGCGCATCATAGGGAATCGGAAACAGCGCCGTCTGGTTTGGCTGACTCTGAATATAGGCAAGGTCCAGAGGCCCGACCAAGCCCACCGGCAGCGAGGGTTCCGGCGGATTGACGCGGGGGCGGTCGTAGGGAGACGTCTCGTCGACGACCAGCAGCTGCGGGACTGAAAAGTTATCGACGCCCGAGTCGGCGATGAGCACCCGGTACCTGACCAAATACACACCAGGGGGACGATAGGCTTGCGGTATTGCCACCGGCACTGGATCGGGTTGACTTGTCAATCGGCGTTGAAACCGGGTGCTGCTGGAGCCGAAATAGGCATCTTCGGCCTCTACATCCAAACCACTCAGATCCAGGTACGGAGCAATCTCGACAGTTAATACATCCATCGCCGCAGGGTCGGTACTTGCGCCGTCCCACAGGGGAATATTCAAATTGGTGGACTGTCCTTTTGAAGCCGCACGCGTCAGCAACCCCGTGTATCCAATCACTTGGTCAGCAAACACGCCAAGTTGAAATCTTTCGGGCGTGTAATCGGAGGGCGCCCTAGGTACAAAAGCATCTATGATTTGTCTGTTTGTAAGTTCCATTATCTTGCTCCGGACAGTTAAACCGCTAAGACCAAAATGCGCTTCGCCAAGTGAATAAACTTTGTTTATCCACCACGAAGCCTTACCGTAAAAAGCCAAATACCTAATGCACACATGACACACACCGATGATTCAACCCGACACGATTCCATTCGCAGAACAATACCGCCCTGTACCGTAGGTCAAATCAACCCTGACTCGCCCCGGGAGTGACTCGCCAACTTTCACACCCTCACGCCATACTTCATAACTGCCGGTCGCCGATCCGTACTTGCGCACCGGCAGCAGCGTCATATCAAACGAATCCAGAACAATAACTGCACCGGCGACTGTATGTGCGGGCTCCCATAACAGTGACCGAGTGACGACAACGCTTGTATTTAATGTGCTCCAGTTATTCTCATTGAAGCCTTGCCACACAAACTTGATCATGTCGCCCACCCGTAACGCGGGGTTGGGCGTTATTAACCATCGCACGCCATCTTTCAACATTGACCAGGGCACGCCGTTAACCGGGTTGGTTTGCGCACTGCAGGTCAAGTAACCATTGGTCAGCGTGTGCTGTATAAGCGGTGCAGGCAGTGGGACAAGCTGGGTATTCACATTGGTAACGGGGGAGCGTTGTTCGTTAAAGCCGTTCGTGGTGGTGTAATGCACCGCGTACACCGCGCCAGTGCCGCCACTGATCACGGACCACGGCACGTCGCTGAAAAACACCCAGCTACCGGCACTATCAGCGGCGCTCACAGCATAGGTGGCCACCGGGCCCACCCCATTCCAGTACAGGCTCATCGAGTCCCCCACACGGGGCGTATCAAACAGCCGCACTCGCACGCGCACGGGGTAACCTCGGTCCGCATCAACCAGTGTGTTGGTGCCTGTGCGGCCCACAATTTCTACCGGCGCCAACGTCGGGTTCAGCAATGCCGGTGCATTGGCGTGATCTTGGCCGGCGATCGTCAGGTTCACATTGACGGAAAGCGACTTGGACGACGTCGGCAAAGGGTTGAGCCCGTAGATTTCGTAGCGCACCGCTACGGTCTGTGCCGCCAGAACCGGACTCGGCCCCCTGAGTACCGTCCAGGGGATGTCCACGTCGAACGGCAATTGCGTCACCAGGCGGCGCGTGGTTGGCCGGTCATCCCAATACACAATCACTTCATGCCTGGCAGCGGCGGACCAGCCCGGGTAGCTGTCTATGCGCACGAACACCCCGCCGCCTTCATCCACGCGAGCGTCATTGCGCTTGATCAACTCATCGTTGTAGATCGGAGGACGAATGCTCGGCGCGGGCAGCCCCAGGGACAGCACAAAAGGCAGCCCGCTGCTCAACGTGCTGAAATTGCCGGCCTCGTCATAAATTCGATAGAACAGGTACCCAGGGCCATTGTTCAGGTCGCGAAACGCATCTGAGTTCAAGGTTGCCGTGGGGGGCGTGGTGCTGAAATTTACCAGCGAGCCGCCGTCCGCCAGCTTCAACGGCGGCGCGGGCGAATTGGATAAAAAGAATTCAATACGGTCATTGGGCGCCCCGATGTTGTAGACCGGAATGTAAAAAGCCGTGGGCTGATTGTCGGTCAAATACTGGGCGTTGATCGCCGGCTCTGGCGGCACGACAAAGCGTGCCATGTCCGTCGGGGCGATCAATTTTGGCGGTTCCAGGTCGATCGTGATCGTCACTGGCAAACTGGTGCTCTGCCCGCCGACGTTGCGGACGGTGTAGTAAAGGCGTGCAATTCGAGTGCGGCTGCGCAGGTTGAGCATGCTGATTTCACGCTCAAAAAACGCCGGAATATCCGGTGGTGGCGGCCCGATCAGGAACCGGTCGAGAAGCCTGATGCCATCATCGCTCTCCCACCAAAGTTCACACGTATGCACCGGATCTGCCGGGTCACCCGGGACAGCAGGCGTTGGCATCGGCTCCCAGGCGGGGATCTGCACCTTCAACGGGCTGAGCAGCAGTTGCAGCGGCACAACCCCTCTGCCGTCGGCGGTCACAACACCTGGGACCGTAACGGGATCCAAGCCGTCGCCAATGACAGCCAGTTTGGTTAAAGGCCGGGAACGCGTGTAGGGCTTTCGGATAGTTGACATGTTCCGGCCTCAGGAAAAGTTTCAGCACGGCGAGTCACGAGAGCAAGGTCTTCGCGCCTGCCATGGAAAAATTAAACGCCTAAAGCCTGCGCACGGATACTGTCAGAACTAACAGGTAGGCCCATCCACTCGTCGTTTTTTTTCAGCGTTGTGCACGCGTCTATTTCTAAATATTCCTTGACGAAAGGCGCCGCCTGGCATTTTATGAAACCGGTTTCAGAGCCTGTCTCAGGCGGTGAAACGGCTAACTCCAATAAGAAAGGCCCGTAATCGTGACTCCATTTTCCGCCGCCCAGCGCAGCCGCGTGACCATGCTTGACGTTGCCGAGCGCGCCGGTGTGTCCAAAGCCAGCGTGTCGCGCTTTATCGGTGATGACCGCGCCCTGCTCTCCGACGCCATCGCGCAGCGTATCGAACAGGCCATCAGCGAACTTGGCTACCGCCCCAACCAGATGGCCCGTGGTTTGAAACGTGGGCGCACACGCTTGATCGGCATGCTGGTGGCCGATATCCGCAACCCCTATTCCATTGCCGTGATGCATGGCGTCGAAACCGCCTGCCGCAAGCACGGCTACAGCCTGGTGGTGTGCAACACCGACCGCGATGACGAGCAGGAGCGCCAGCATTTGGCAGCCCTGCGCTCGTACAACATCGAAGGGCTGATCGTGAACACCCTCGGCCATCACCTTGACCAACTGCTGCAACTGCAGCAGGAAATGCCGCTGGTGCTGGTGGACCGCAAGGTCGAGCCATTGCACAGCGACCTGGTGGGGCTGGACAACGCCGCAGCGGTGCGCATCGCCGTCGAACATTTGCAACAGCAGGGTTATCGTGACGTGTTGCTGGTCAGCGAAGCCGCCGATGGCACCAGCTCACGCCTGGAGCGCCAGGCCAGTTTCAAGGCCGAGATCGCCAGCCGCCCAGGGCTGACCGGCGCGGTACTGGAACTGGACGACGCGCTGCAAAGCCGCTTGCAAGCCTTCCTTGCCACGCCCGGCCCGAAAGCGCTGTTCTGCGCCAACGGTATTGCCGCGCTGGCCTGTACCCGTGCGCTCAAGGCTTCAGGCTGCCGGCTGTTTGAAGATGTCGGCCTGATCGCCCTGGATGATCTGGACTGGTACCCGCTGGTGGGCAATGGCATTACCGCCCTCGCCCAGCCTACTGAAGCGATCGGCGCCAGTGCCTTCGACTGCCTGCTCAAACGCCTGCGCGGCGATGACGCGCCGACGCGCACCCTGGATTTTTTGCCGGAATTAATCATCCGTGGTTCCACACAATCCCTTGTGGGAGCTGGCTTGCCTGCGATGACGGTTTACCAGGCGAAGCCGTAGTCGCCTGACACACCGCCATCGCCGGCAAGCCCGCTCCCACACTGTTTTGCGTATAAAAATGAAACCGGTTTCAGAGGTAAACAACAATGCACAAATACCCCGTCTCCATCAGCCTTTCCAGCTACGGCGCCGAGCTCGTTCGCCAACAGGGCCAACTGAGTTTTGTCGACGTGCTGAGCGCTGCCGGCGCCCAACGCATCGAATGGCGTGAAGAACTGCTGACCACCGAACACCCGACCACACTGGCCCAGGCTGCGGCCGCGCATGGCCTGGAATCGGTGTACTCCTCACCGCTGGAACTGTGGGTCGCCGGCCGCGCCCAGCCCAACCCCGAGCTGAATGACACCCTGGAACGCGCCCAGGCATTCGGCGCGCGCTGGCTGAAAGTCTCCCTCGGCTACTTCACCGACACCAACGACCTGCAAAGTCTGCACGCCCTGCTCAACCGGCACCCGGTGCAACTGCTGGTGGAAAACGACCAGACCCTGCACGGCGGACGGATCGAGCCAATGCAGCGGTTCTTCACCGAGGTCGAGCGCCTGGGCCTGCCCGTCAAGATGACGTTCGACATCGGCAACTGGCAATGGCAAGACCAGTCCGCCCTCACCGCGGCACGTTTGCTCGGTCGTCACGTGGATTACCTGCACTGCAAGGCCGTGGCCCGGCGCCAGGACGGCAAGCTGGTGGCCCTGCCGCCCGGCGCCACCGACCTGCATCTGTGGGAACAACTGCTCAAGCATATGACCCAAGGTATTACCCGGGCCGTGGAATTCCCGTTGCAGGGTGATGACCTGATCGAGGTCACCGCGCAACAGGTCGCCGCCCTCACCGTCCTTGGCCAACCGCGTGCGGAGAATGCCCATGTCTGAGATCGATATCCTGTCGTTTGGTGAAACCATGGCGATGTTTGTCGCCGAGCAGACCGGCGATCTGGCCCAGGTGGCTCAGTTCCACAAACGCATTGCCGGGGCCGACAGCAACGTCGCCATTGGCCTGTCGCGCCTGGGGTTCAATGTGGCCTGGCTGAGCCGGGTGGGGAATGATTCCCTCGGGCGTTTTGTGGTCGACACCCTGAAAAAGGAAGGCCTGGATTGTCGGCATGTGGCGGTCGATCCCTTGCACCCCACCGGCTTTCAGTTCAAGTCCCGCGAAGAGGCCGGCGCAGACCCTCAAGTGGAATACTTCCGCAAAGGCTCGGCGGCCAGCCACCTGTCCATCGCCGCCATCAGCCCCACGCTGCTGCAGGCGCGTCACCTGCACGCCACCGGCATTCCGCCGGCGTTGTCCGAGGCCACCCGTGAGCTGTCCCGCGAGCTGATGACACAGATGCGCAAAGCCGGGCACAGCGTGTCGTTCGACCCCAACCTGCGCCCATCGTTATGGGCCAGCCAGGCGCAGATGATCGCCGAAATCAACGCCCTTGCCGCCATGGCGGATTGGGTCTTGCCGGGTTTGAGCGAAGGTCGCTTGCTCACAGGCTTTGAAGACCCGGCCGACATCGCCGCGTTCTACCTCGACCAGGGCGCCGAGGCCGTGGCCATCAAGCTTGGGCCGGACGGCGCCTATTACCGCACCCAGATGGACCAGGGCTTCGTTGCCGCCGTGCCGGTGGAAAAAGTCGTCGACACCGTCGGCGCCGGCGATGGTTTTGCCGTCGGCATGATCAGCGCCCTGTTGGAAAACCTCAGCTTCCCCGAAGCGGTACAGCGCGGCAACTGGATCGGCAGCCGCGCCGTGCAGAGCCGCGGCGACATGGAAGGTTTGCCCACCCGTGCGGAGTTACCCACTCGATCCGTTGCATGACTTACACCCTGTTGCCACAACTACAACAAGCTCAGGAGCAACTCCATGGATACCTTGAAACTCGCCACCCGCCGCTGGTGGTACATCATGCCTATCGTGTTTATCACCTACAGCCTGGCGTACCTGGACCGCGCCAACTACGGCTTCGCCGCCGCCTCCGGGATGGCCGAAGACCTGATGATCACCCCCGGCATGTCCTCGCTGCTGGGCGCGCTGTTCTTCCTCGGCTACTTTTTCTTCCAGGTGCCGGGGGCGATCTACGCGCAAAAGCGCAGCGTTAAAAAGCTGATTTTTGTCAGCCTGATCCTCTGGGGCGGCCTTGCCACCCTGACCGGCGTGGTGTCCAACGCCTACATGCTGATCGCCATTCGCTTCATGCTCGGGGTGGTCGAAGCCGCCGTGATGCCGGCGATGCTGGTGTACCTGTGCCACTGGTTCACGCGGGCCGAACGCTCGCGCGCCAATACCTTCCTGATCCTCGGCAACCCGGTGACCATGCTGTGGATGTCAGTGGTGTCGGGCTATCTGGTGCAGCACTTCAGCTGGCGCTGGATGTTTATCATCGAAGGCATACCGGCGGTGATCTGGGCGTTTATCTGGTGGAAGCTGGCGGATGAAAAACCCGCCGACGCCAAGTGGCTGAGTGAGCAGCACAAAAAAGACCTGGAAAGCGCGCTGGCCGCCGAGCAAGTCGGGATCAAGGCGGTGAAGAACTACGCCGAGGCCTTCCGCTCGCCCAAAGTGATCATCCTGGCGCTGCAGTTTTTCTGCTGGAGCATCGGCGTTTACGGCTTTGTGCTGTGGCTGCCGTCGATCCTCAAGGCCGGCCTGCAAATGGACATGGTCGAAGCCGGCTGGCTGTCGGCGTTGCCTTACCTGGCGGCGGTGATCGGCATGCTCGCGGTGTCCTGGGGCTCGGACAAACTGCAAAAACGTAAACGCTTTGTGTGGCCACCGCTGCTGATTGCCTCCATTGCGTTCTACGCCTCCTACGCGTTGGGCGCTGAACACTTCTGGTGGTCCTACAGCCTGCTGGTCATCGCCGGCGCCTGCATGTATGCGCCCTACGGGCCGTTCTTTGCCATCGTGCCGGAGATCCTGCCGGCCAACGTCGCTGGCGGCGCCATGGCGCTGATCAACAGCATGGGCGCGCTGGGCTCGTTCGGCGGTTCGTACCTGGTGGGTTACCTCAACAGCACCACCGGTTCGCCTGGCGCTTCGTACCTGCTGATGAGCGGTGCGCTGATGCTGTCGGTGGTGTTGACTATTTTCCTCAAGCCCGGCGCCAGCGACCGTGAACGCGCGCCGATGCCGACCCTTGGATTGAAGGTGAAAACCCGATGAAAAAGTCTGTCGTTTTATACAAGAAACTCTCTGCGCCCTTGATGGCCCGCCTGCATGAGCAGGCCGACGTCACGCTGATCGAAGCCCTCGACGAACCCGGCCTGGCCAAGCTGCGCGAGGCCTTGCCCCGCGCCCAGGGCCTGCTGGGTGCCAGCCTGCGCCTGGACGCCAAGCTGCTCGACCTGGCGCCACACCTTGAAGCGGTGGCCAGTGTCTCGGTGGGTGTCGACAACTACGACATCGACTACCTGACCCAACGCGGCATCCTGCTCAGCAACACGCCGGACGTGCTCACCGAAACCACTGCCGATACCGGTTTTGCGCTGATCCTGGCCACCGCGCGCCGGGTGGTGGAGCTGGCCGACATGGTGCGGGCCGGCCAATGGAGCAAGAACATCGGCCCGTCCCATTTCGGCACCGACGTGCATGGCAAAACCCTCGGCATCATCGGCATGGGCCGCATCGGCGAAGCCTTGGCCCAACGCGGGCACTTTGGTTTTGGCATGCCGGTGATCTACCACAGCCACTCGCCCAAGCCGCTGGTGGAAGAACGCTTTGGCGCGCAGTACCGCGGCCTGGTGGATTTGCTCAAGGAAGCTGACTTTGTCTGCCTGACCTTGCCGCTGACTGCCGAAACCGAGAAGCTGATCGGCGCTGAAGAGTTTGCACTGATGGGCCCGGAGACGATCTTTATCAACATCTCGCGCGGCAAAGTGGTGGACGAGGCGGCGCTGGTTCAGGCGCTGCAGCAACGCACGATTCGAGCAGCGGGTTTGGATGTGTTTGAGCGTGAGCCGTTGAACCACGATTCGCCCCTGTTGCGCTTGAACAATGTGGTGGCCACGCCGCACATCGGCTCGGCGACCCATGAAACACGCGAAGCGATGGCTAAATGTGCGGTGGACAACCTGCTGGCGGCGCTGGCCGGCGACCGCCCGAAAAACCTGGTGAACCCGGCCGCCTGGAAACACTGATTCCTGAGCCTTGCACAGACCCAAAGTGGGAGCTGGCTTGCCTGCGATGCAGACCCCTCGGTACATCAGGCGTACCCAGTGGATGCCTTCGCAGGCAAGCCAGCTCCCACATGTGACCGAGTACACCCGCTACCTGGTGCACTGCACTTTAAAAGGTGGGAGCGGGCATGCCCGCGATGGCGTTGGGTCAGTGCCGCATGTGCAATCCGACACACTGCATTCGCGGGCAAGCCCGCTCCCACATTGACCGTGTTCATCCAACCTAGCTTGCTGTGTAAACCCAATCGCTGTGGGAGCGGGCTTGCTCGCGATGGCGGTGGGTCAGTGCCACATGTGCAATCTGACACACTGCATTCGCGGGCAAGCCCGCTCCCACATTGACCGTGTTCATCCAACCTAGCTTGCGGTGTAAACCCAATCGCTGTGGGAGCGGGCTTGCTCGCGATGGCGTTGGGTCAGTGCCGCATGTGCAATCAACACACTGCATTCGCGGGCAAGCCCGCTCCCACATTGACCGTGTTCATCCAACGTAGCTTGCTGTGTAAACCCAATCTCTGTGGGAGCGGGCTTGCCCGCGATGGCGGTGGGTCAGTGCCGCATGTGCAATCCGACACACTGCATTCGCGGGCAAGCCCGCTCCCACATTGACTGTGTTCATCCAACATAGCTTGCTGTGTAAACCCAATCTCTGTGGGAGCGGGCTTGCTCGCGATGGCATTGGGTCAGTGCCGTATGTGCAATCTGACACACTGCATTCGCGGGCAAGCCCGCTCCCACATTGACCGTGTTCATCCAACGTAGCTTGCTGTGTAAACCCAATCTCTGTGGGAGCCGGGCTTGCCCGCGATGGCGGTGGGTCAGTGCCGCATGTGCAATCCGGCACACTGCATTCGCGGGCAAGCCCGCTCCCACATTGACCGTGTTCATCCAACGTAGCTTGCTGTGTAAACCCAATCTCTGTGGGAGCCGGGCTTGCCCGCGATGGCGGTGGGTCAGTGCCACATGTGCAATCCGGCACACTGCATTCGCGGGCAAGCCCGCTCCCACATTGACTGTGTTCATCCAACGTAGCTTGCTGTGTAAACCCAATCTCTGTGGGAGCGGGCTTGCTCGCGAAAGCGTTGGGTCAGTGCCGCATGTGCAATCCGACACACTGCATTCGCGGGCAAGCCCGCTCCCACATTGACCGTGTTCATCCAACGTAGCTTGCGGTGTAAACCCAATCGCTGTGGGAGCGGGCTTGCTCGCGAAAGCGGTGGGTCAGTGCCAAATGTGCAAACTGACACACTGCATTCGCGGGCAAGCCCGCTCCCACATTGGGGCCGTCGTTACCTTCGAATCAGCGCAAGGCCCGGCGCAGCACTTTGCCGACGGTGGTCTTGGGCAGCTCGGCGGTGCGGAACTCCACATACCGCGGCACTTTGTACCCCGTCAGGTATTCGCGGCAATGGGCGAGGATCTGCTCCTGCGTGAGGTTGGGGTCCTTGCGCACTACGATGATCTTCACCCTTTCGCCAGTGACGCCATCTTCCACACCAACCGCCGCCACCTCACCCACGCCCGGGTGCATGGCCACCACGTCTTCGATTTCATTCGGGTACACATTGAAGCCCGAGACCAGAATCATGTCTTTCTTGCGGTCCACCAGGCGGATGTAGCCGCGCTCGTCCATCACGCCGATATCACCGGTCGACAGCCAGCCCTCGGCATCCAGCATCTCGGCGGTTTCCTTGGGGCGCTTCCAGTAACCCTGCATCACCTGCGGCCCGCGCACTTGCAGTTCGCCTTGCTCACCGGTGTCGGCCAGTTCACCGTCCTCGCGGATAAAACGCACCCAAGTCGAGGGCAGCGGCACGCCAATGCTGCCGGTGAACTCCATCTCGCGCATGCGGGCGATATTGATCGGGCTGATGCTCACCACCGGCGAGCACTCGGTAAGGCCATAGCCCTCGATGATCGGCAGCCCGGTGACTTCTTTCCAGCGCTTGGCCACCGCCGTGTGCGTGGCCATGCCGCCGGCGATCACCAGGCGCAAGGCGGAAAAGTCGCGGGCGCAGAACGCTTTGTTTTCGAGCAAGCCATTAAACAGCGTGTTGACCCCGGCAATGCCGTTGAAGCGCTCCTTGCGCAGGATCATCTGCACGCGTTTCACATCACGCGGGTTGGCGATCAGGATGTTGCGCCCGCCCAGGCACATGAACATCAGGCAGTTCACCGTCAGCGAAAAGATGTGGTACAGCGGCAGCAAGGTGACGTTGGTTTCCTGCTGGTCCTGGTCCAGTTGGTCGCCGACCCAGGCCTTGGCCTGCAACAGGTTGGCGATGATATTGCGGTGGCTGAGCATCACACCCTTGGCGTCCCCGGTGGTGCCGCCGGTGTATTGCAAAAAGGCCAGGTCGTCGAGGTTCATGGCCACCGGGAAGTGATTCAGCGCCCGCCCCTGTTTCAGCACCCGATTGAAGCGCACCGCGCCGGGCAGGTTAAAACCGGGCACCTGCTTTTGCACACGGCGCAGGATGAAATTCATCGCCGCGCCCTTGAAGGTGCCCAGCAAGTCGCCAATGGCCGCCACCACCACGCGCTTGACGCTGCTGCCGGCCACGACCTTTTCCAGGGTGTGGGCGAAGTTTTCGAAAATCACCACGGTTTCGGCGCCGCTGTCCTTGAGCAGATGCTTGAGCTCATGGGAGGTGTACAGCGGGTTGACGTTGACCACCACCGCACCGGCCAGGATGGTGCCCAACAGGCAGATCGGGTACTGCAAGCAGTTGGGCATCATCAAGGCCACGCGGTCGCCCTTCTTCACGCCCTGACCCTGCAGCCACGCGGCAAACGCGATGCCTTGCACCCGCCAGTCGGCATAGGTCATTTCGGTGCCGATGCTGACGTAGGCGACGCGCTCGCGAAACTTCTCCAGGTGTTCAAGGAACACCTCGCGCAGCGACGGGTACTCCTCGATACCGGCCTCGATGTCCGCCGGCACGCCGGGCAGGTAAGCGTTCAACCAGATCCGTTCGGTACGTTCCAGGCTTACAGCGTTCATGGCAGTCTCCTTGTTGTTGTTTTTATCGCGCTACTTTTCGACGATGGCCGTAACACCCAGCCCGCCCGCCGCGCAGATCGAAATCAAGCCGCGCCCGCCACCATTGTCATGGATGGTTTTGGCCAGTGCCGCCAACTGCCGGCCACCGGTCGCGGCGAACGGGTGGCCACAGCCAAGCGAACCACCGTTGACGTTCATTTTGCTGCGGTCGATGGCGCCCAGCGGTGCGTCCAGGCCCAGGCGCTCACGGCAGTAATCGGCGTCTTCCCAGGCCTTGAGCGTGCACAGCACCTGGGCGGCAAACGCTTCGTGGATCTCGAAGAAGTCAAAGTCGGCAAAGCTCAGGCCTTCACGCTTGAGCATGCGTGGAACGGCATAGGCCGGGGCCATCAACAGGCCTTCGGTGCCGTCGACAAAATTCACCGCCGCTGTTTCGCCGGTACGCAGGTAGGCCAGCACCGGCAAGCCGTGTTCGGCAGCCCAGGCCTCACTGGCCAACAGCACCACCGAAGCGCCATCGGTCAGCGGCGTGGAATTGCCCGCCGTGAGCGTACCGTTCTGACGGTCGTAGGCTGGGGATAGCCCGGCGAGTTTCGCAAGGCTGGTGTCAGCCCGCAGGTTGTTGTCGCGCGCAAGGCCGCGATAAGGGCTGATCAGATCGTCGAAAAAACCACGGGCGTAAGCGGCGTCCAGGCGCTGGTGGCTGGTCAGGGTCAACTCATCCTGGGCCAGCCGCTTGATCTGCCAGCGCTTGGCCATTTCTTCACAGTGCTCACCCATCGACAGGCCGGTGCGTGGCTCGCCATTGCGCGGCAGCAACGGCTTGAACAACATCGATGGGCGCACCTTCAGCAACGCCTTGAGCTTATCGCCCATGCCCTTGGCGCGGTTGGCCGCGAGCAAGGTGTGGCGCAGGGATTCGTTGATGCCGATGGGCGCGTCCGAGGTGGTGTCGCTACCGCCGGCAATGCCGACGTCGATCTGGCCCAGGGCGATTTTATTCGCCACCAGCAACGCCGCTTCAAGGCCCGTGCCGCAGGCTTGTTGCACGTCGTACGCAGGGGTCTGGGGCGACAATGTGGTCGACAGCAGCGACTCGCGCGCCAGGTTGAAATCGCGCGAATGCTTGATCACCGCCCCCGCGGCAAACTCGCCCAGGCGCTGGCCGTGCAGGTTGTAGCGGTCAACCAGTCCTTGCAGGGCGGCAACCAGCAAGTCCTGATTGCTGTCGTGGGCATACACGCTGTTGGAGCGGGCAAACGGGATACGGTTGCCGCCGATAATCGCCACGCGGCGAGTCGGGGCCGGGTTAAAACTGTAGTCACTCATTGACGGTTCTCATTCCAGACAAAAAGCCCACGCATATGCGGTTTATCGCCCGCCGCATTGCGCACTTCGAACTCACGGCGCGGGCCGGTCACGGGGCGATTCCACAGGGTGACCTGGCCGGGCAGGAAGATCGGCAGTTTGAAGTCGCAATGCGCCTGGGCGTGTTCCAGGCCGCCCGGCGGTTGCTGAGCGGCGAGCGCGCGGCCCAGGGTCCACATGCCGTGGGCGATGGCGCGGCGAAAGCCAAAGATTTTGGCGCCGATCACCGAGGTGTGAATCGGGTTGAAGTCCCCCGATACCTTGGCAAAACGTCGGCCCAGGTCGGCCGGCACTGCCCAGCGCTGGCTGCGCAACAGCCCGTCTTCCTGCAACGTCAGCACGTCTTCCCACGGTTCGCCGACCGGGTCTTTCACGTCACGGCGCAGGTACAGGCTGTCGCTCTGCCACACCAGCGCGTCGGCGCCGTAGGCCCGCGTGGCGATAATCAGCGCCTGGCCTTTGGGGTGCGCCACCCAGCGCTCGCAACCTACTTCCAGGCGTAACGCCTGGCCTTCGTGCAAACGCTGGTGCTGATGAATCCGATTGGCCAGGTGCACCATGCCGCTGGCCGGATACGGAAAGCTCGGCCGTGTCAGCAGCATCAGGTGCAAAGGGAACGCCAGCACGTGCGGATAGGACAGCGGCACGCCCTGCTCGCGCCGGAAACCACAGGCGTGGCCATACGCGGCGATAGCGCTGGCCGACAGGGCCACCGCCGAACGCACCAGGCATTCCCTGGGCAGCAACGGCGCACCCTCAAGCTTGGGTTTGCGCAGCGCGCGCACGCCATCGAGCAACAGTTGGGTGCGCGACGGTGGCGGGTCGATGATTTGCGTCACGTAGTCCATGGCTCAGGCTCCCAGCAGGCTTTGGCCGCACACGCGTACGACTTGGCCGTTGACCCCGCCGGACGCCGGGTGCGCCAGCCAGGCAATGGTCTCGGCCACATCAATTGGTTGACCGCCTTGGGACATCGAGTTCATGCGCCGCCCCGCCTCGCGGATCATCAGTGGAATCCTGGCGGTCATCTGTGTCTCGATAAAACCGGGCGCAACGGCGTTGACCGTGACCTGCTGCGCTGCCGCCAACGGTGCCAGGCCGTGCACCAAGCCAATCACACCGGCCTTGGAGGTGGCGTAATTGCTCTGCCCCAGGTTGCCGGCAATGCCAGAGATCGACGACACGCACACAATTCGCCCGCCCGGGTTCAACCCCTGGTGGTGCAGCAACGCATTGCTCAACTGCAACGGTGCTTCCAGGTTGACCGCCAGCACACTGCGCCAGGCCGCCTCGGTCATTTTGGCAATGGTCTTGTCACGGGTGATGCCGGCGTTGTGCACCACCACATCGAAAGCGCCGTACTGTTCGACATGTGCCTGCAACAGCGCGGCCGCGTCGGCTGCGGTGATGTCCAGCGGCAAGGCCGAACCGTTGACACTGGCGGCGGCCTGCTGCAGCGCTGCATGGGCTTGGGGCACGTCCACACACACCACGTGGGCGCCGTCGCGGGCCAGCACTTGGGCGATGGCCAGACCAATCCCACGCGAGGCGCCAGTGACCAATGCGCGGCGCCCAACAAAGGGCTTATCCCAGTTGACGGCAACCTCGCCATCCACCGGTTTTTGCAGGCGCACGACCTGCCCGGACACATAGGCCGAAGGGCGCGACAGAAAAAACCGCAGGCTGCTGTCCAGGGCGTCTTCGGCGCCCGGCGCGACATAGATCAATTGCACGGTGATCGCCCGACGCAGCTCCTTGGCCAGTGAGCGCACCAGGCCTTCGAGGGCGCGTTGGGCGATGGCCTGGGGCAAATCCCGACAATGTTCGGGCGCAGTGCCGAGCACCACCACGCGGCCATGCTGACTGAGGCGCTTGGCATTGGCGTGAAAGAAGACATAGAGCTCGTCGAGCTGCTGCAAATCGAGCACCGCCGTGGCATCGAACACCGCGCCTTGCACCTTGACCGTGGACGGCGCCCGGAGCGTCGCCGGCGTAGCCGCGACGGTGTCGGTGGCGGCAAAAATCTGTTGTACCTGCGTGGATAACCGCCCTGCCCCGGCGACGATGACCGGGTTGACCAAGCCCTGCTGGCCGCTGCGATGGCGCTGCAACGGCAACGGCTGCGGCAGGCCGATGGCCCGGGCGAGGCGCCGGCCCCAGGCGGAGTTGACGAAGGAAAGGTAGCTGTCACTCATAGTAAGCATTCACTCACAACACACACTGGCTTTATAAACCCGATGCCGGTGGGAGCGGGCTTGCCTGGGCTGCAGACGACTCGGTCGTTCACAGGCACCGAGGCGCTGCCATCGCAGGCAAGCCCGCTCCCACCTTGATCGTGTTTCTCCTAGTTGACCGAGGCGTTTTCGCTTTGGGGTGTGCGACGTTTGGCGCTCGGCTCCAACGCTTGTTTGCGCTGCTGCAACGCCTCGAGCAAACCAAAGTCCTGCGGGAAATCATCGACCTGGATGCCGTGGTCGGCGTATTCCACATAGCGGCCGAGCAAGGTGTCTTCCTCGTCGCTGATCAGGTCCAGCGCCCGCGCCTTGACGCGCCAGCCGCTGAACGCGGTGGCGGAAATCGGCATCGGTTCGATCAGGCCTTGCTTGACGGCCGACTTGAGGCGAGCGTCGATCAGCTCCACCTGCGGCAACAGGCGCAAGCCCAATTCGCCGTAGGCCAGCTTGTCGATTTCCGGGCGCGGGATGTAGGAATTGGCCAACAGGCGGTCGCGGGTTTCGCCTGGCGTCTGCACCACCTCGGCGACTTGGGCCAGCAAGCGATCCGACGGTTTGCGCAGGGGAATACCGAACGGAAAACTCAAGCCACGCACCACTGCCGCAGCGGCATTCGAGGGGTAGTTATCGAGCACTTCGGCCAGCGCTTCATGCGCACGTAACAGCGCATCCTGGGCGGCCCAGTGCACCAGCGGCAGGTCGGCCTGGGGCCGGCCGTCGTCCTCAAAGCGCTTGAGCACGCAGGACAGGATGTACAACTGCGACAGAATATCGCCCAGACGCCCGGTGATACTTTCCTTGCGCTTGAGTGCACCCCCGAGCACACCCATGGACACATCCGAGATCAACGCCAGCACCACCGACAGCCGATTGGCCTGGCGGTAGTAGGACGCCAGCGCAGGCTCGGTCTTGGCCGGTGCAGAAAGCAGCCGCCCACCCGTCAGCGCATGCACCCCGGCGCGTACGGCATTGGCGACGACAAAGCTCACATGGCCGAACATCGCGCGGTCGAAGGCTTCCAGTGCCTGGCGCCGGTCCGGGTTACGCGCGGCTTCCATTTCGCGGAATACGTACGGATGGCAGCGAATCAGCCCCTGGCCAAAGATGATCAGGCAGCGGGTCATGATGTTCGCACCCTCCACGGTGATCGCAATCGGGCTTTGCTGGTAAGCACGGGCCAGGAAATTGTTGGGGCCCATGCAGATGCCTTTGCCGGCGACGATGTCCATGCCGTCGTTGACGATGATCCGCGCGCGCTCGGTGACGTGGTACTTGGCAATGGCCGAGATCACCGAAGGTTTTTCGCCGGCATCCAGCGACGCCACCGAGACCTTGCGCACCGCATCGCAGGCATACAAATGCCCGGCCATGCGCGCCAGCGGCGCCTGCACGCCTTCGAACTTGCCGATGGGCAGGCCGAACTGCTTGCGCATCGCCGCGTAGGCGCTGGTGCCGCGTACCGCGACTTTGCCCAGGCCGACGTTGGCCGAGGGCAGAGAAATCGCCCGCCCGGCTGCCAGGCATTCCATCAGCATGCGCCAGCCGTTACCGACCTGTTCGCGGCCGCCGATCACCCATTCCAGGGGAATGAACACATCCTTGCCGGTGGTGGGACCGTTCTGGAATACCGCGTTCAGAGGCCAGTGACGACGACCGCTGTTGACGCCTGGGTGAGACGTTGGGATCAACGCGCAGGTGATGCCCAGCGAGCCCGCCTTGCCCAGCAAACCCTCCGGGTCTTCGGCGCGAAACGCCAGGCCCAGCACCGTCGCGATGGGGCCGAGGGTGATGTAGCGCTTATCCCAGGTCACTTTGAAACCCAGCACTTGCTCGCCCTCGTGCAGGCCTTTGCAGACGATGCCCAGGTCTGGAATTGCGCCGGCATCAGAGCCCGCATACGGGCTGGTCAGGGCAAAGCACGGGATGTCTTCGCCCCGCGCCAGGCGCGGCAAGTAGTAATTGCGTTGGGCATCGGTGCCGTAATGCAGTAGCAATTCAGCCGGGCCCAGGGAATTGGGGACCATCACCGAAATCGCCGCCGCCGAGCAGCGTGTCGACAGCTTCATCACCACCTGGGAATGCGCGTAGTGGGAGAAGCCTTTGCCGCCGTATTGCTTGGGAATGATCATGCCCAGGAACCCGGCGTCCTTGGTGTACTGCCAGCCTTCGGGGGACATGTCCTGCCAGATCTGGGTGGTTTCCCAGTCGTTGGCGATGTCGCAGAGGGTTTCGACCTCGTTGTCGAGGAAGGCTTGTTCTTCGGCGCTGAGGCTGGCCGGCGCAGCGTTGAGCAGGCGATCCCAATTGGGTTTGCCGCTGAACAGCTCGGCGTCCCACCACACGGTGCCGGATTCGATGGCGGCGCGTTCGGTGTCAGACATGGCCGGCATGATCGTACGAAACAAACTCAATGCCTTGCTGGTCAACAGCGTGCGACGCAAGGGTTTGATCGTCAGCAGCAGCGCGGGCACTACCACCAGCAGCGCCGCAACGCTGGTGCCCACACCAGCGACCACGTTGAACAGGTAACCAAGCGCCAGCCAGATCAAGCCAACGCCCAGCCACAGCACAGCGGCGGCTTGTCGATACGCCAGGGCAATCGCTGCTGCGACACCCACTAATAACCAGATAACCATGGGGATACCTCTACCTAATCAGGGCATGGGCAATGCGCAGGCCGCTCGAAATGAGCGGCGGCGTAAAGCCACACTACAAACTTGAAAAGACAAATTCAAATTTTGTTTTGAAATTTTTATTTAATGCCTTGGCAAAAAAAACCAGGCTGAGCACGTCAGCCTGTTGAATCAGAAAATGCGGTGCTGCACACGTTGCGAGGGCGAACCCCCGCTCTAGAGCCTTTGAACAAGGGCGCCAAGATGCGCTCGCCGCCCTTATCCTCAGCGCTGCGTGACGGACTTAAAAGGCATAGGTTGCCGAAACAGCCACTACGTCACCGGACGATTCGGCCTTACCGTCCAGGCTCGCGGCGCCCAATCGGTCCACGTTCTTGGTCTTGAGATTGACCTCCTGCACGAACTGATGGGAATACGCCAGATCCAGCGTCAAGCCTGGAATCGCCTTGACGTCGTAACCTGCGCCCAGCGACAGGAAGTACCGGTCACCGTCCGGAATCCGCGGGTCGCGTGTAGAGTTGCGGGTCGGCGTCTGGTCGGACGCCACACCGGCACGCAATGTCAGCTCATCGGTCGCTTTGAAATCGCCACCAATGGAGTACATCCAGGAGTCGCGGTAGTTGTAGGGGATGGACACGATCGTGTTGCCGTCGGACTTGAGGGTCAGGTCCTTGAAGGATGACCATTGGGTCCACACCGCACTCACACCCATGGTCAGGCGGTCATTGAACTGGTGCACCCAGTCCAGGCCCGCCGTTGCCGGGATGTCCAGTTGAGTACTGGCATTGGCGCCGTCGGGCATCAATTTCAGCCCGGATAGGCCACTTCCGGATAGTCCCGGTACCGCCGAACGGGCTCGGGGCCGTCATCAGCTGATAGGAGAAGGCGTCGGCGCGAATATTGTACTTGCCCTCCATCTTGTTCTTGATTTTGGCGTGGTAATTGAGGCCGAGGCTGTCTTGCTCGGTGGGTTTCCAGACCACCCCCGTGAACCAACCCACCGACGTATTATCGACTTTGACCCGAATCAGCGACGTACCCAGGCCAGCCGGGAACGGAATGCCGCCCAATTCAGACTTGGAGTTGGCAGCGGCGGCGAGCAAATCGATATTCTGGCTGACGAAGCCTTTACTGTGCTGAACGATCATCCCGGCACCGATGGAAAGGTCATCGCGCACCTTGAACGACAAGGACCCGGTCAACCCTACGGTCTCGATCTTGGTGTCCACTGCAAAGTCACGAAACTTTGAGCCTTCATCCCAGGTGGTGCGCATGCCCTGCGGTACGACTTGGGCCAGACCGAATGAAAACCGATCACCCAGCGGCATCACCATGAACCCGGTGGGGAGCCATGCAGTGAACCCGCCCTGGCCGCCGTCATTGTTATTCAGCACGGCCTGCGCGGGGTCGAAAGTACCATCGGGGTTAAACGGTGTATTGGATACCGGGTTGCCCTGGTAGTCATTGGCCTGGCCTTTGTACTTGATCTTGATCCGCGCGTAATCGACGGTCATTTGCGCAACGTTATGGTCAACAAAAGCCATTGCCGCCGGGTTGTTGAACGCCGAACTCGGGTCATTCTTGAACAAGGAACCCCCGCCGAACGCTCGCCCCCAGCCCGGTGCGCCATACGTCGGCGTGGAAAAACCGCCGGCTTGCACAGGCACGGCTACCATCAGCCCGCCCATCAACGCCAACCCCAGTAAAGCCTGCACCTGTTGTTTTTTATTATTCATGAGGCACTCCTTATTGTTATCACTCTGAGCCGGCCCAGCCGTCTCGTCTTTCTGTTCGTTCGATCAGGGATCGTGTTTCACGTTGTGCGCGCCCACGCGCTAAAGCGTTGATGTTTTCAAGGATTAATCGTGAGGGCAGGTGAAGGTTTGAAGTTGAAGGCCGTGACCCTGCAGGTGGCGTTCACCGTGTGTGGGCCGGCAATGCTGAACGTGCCGTCGGCGGCACTCCATTGTGTGATCAGCACACTTGGCGTCAGGCAGCTGTCATACGGAAACTTTTCGGTAAAGCCAGAAAGCGTTGCGGTGGTGGCATTGGTCGGCACCAGTGTCCAAGGCAAATTCAACGGGCCGGAAATACCACACAGCGCATTACCGGTGAACGTGGCACCGGTGATCGATGCGCTTGAGCCGTCCGCCGCGACTTGGCCACTGAGTGTCATCGTGCATGGAACCGGGGTAAACACCAGCAGCTTTACCGCGGTGGCGATTGAGCCCGAGGCGGTAAATGCAGCGCCGCCTGGGCAAAGGTGGCTGCGCCTGCAGTGGACGAGACAGCGCCCAGGGTGAATAACATCGAACCCAGGAGGGCCGTTTTCTTAAGGCTTTGCATTGTCATGTTCCCCAGACAATAAGTACCGTACCCAACCGGCTCCGCCGGTGGTTTTCCCGCAGCCGGCGCCTCACGCGAGGCACCGGCCTTTCAACGGGTGATCAGCCCTTTACGCAGTTGCGCGCTTACGGGTTAACCGTCAGCGTTGGCGCCACAACACTCAGGGACACCACGGTGCAGTTGCCACTCAGCGATTGATTGCTGGCCGACAGGGTTTTGCTGGCCGCAGTCCACGCCACAGCGATAGGGGTAGGACCGCAGTTGGTGGAAGGCAGCGAGGTGATCTTGTAGCCGACGTTGGTCACGGTACCGGTGGTGCCGGTTGCAGCGGTCAGCACCCAAGGCAGGTTGGTCAGCGTCGGCAAGGCGCAGAGACCGCCGCCGGTCAGCGAAGCACCGTTGATGGACGCCACGCCACCGCTGACGTTGCCGGTAAAGGTGATGCCGCAGGTTACGGCCGCACCGAACGACGAGGGCGACTTCACAACGATGGTGCCGGGGTTGGTCGTGAACGGACCATCCGGGGTGATGGACGCCGCACTGGCCATCGAAGCGGCGCCAAAGCACAGAGCAAAAGAAGTTGCACAAACGAGGGTTTTCAAGCTTTTCATTGTTTTTCCTCACATGTTATGGCGAGTCATTTCGCCAGGGGTAATGGCCATGATCGAGAGGTCACGGTGAAACTGCAGAACTTCCCTTTCCAGCCAAATCTCAATTCAATTACCGCTGCATCTTATTAATCGGTTTATTCGACCACTTTGAAGGTCGGCGGCATCGTGATCGACACCGTTTTTATCTTGCAGTCTTCGCCAATCGGAACATTGGTGGCTTCCAACTTTCGGGTGGCGTTGTCCCACGTGCCATCGGCCGTAGAAGGCCCGCACTTGCCGCCCAGGCCGAAGGCGTGAACATCGACGCTAATCTTTGACATGGAGCCGCTTTTGGTGTCTTTGGCAACTAACACCCAGGGCAAGTTGATTGCCTCGACGCGGCTGCATTTAAGGCCGCCGTCGAATTCAACTTTATCGACATTCACCGATGAACCATCGGCCGCGACCTTGCCGGCCACCTTGATGGTGCAATCGGCGCTGATCAGCGCACCCTTGGAAAAGCTGATCGGGCCTGGGCAGTAAAGGCGCTGCCGGCCGGCTCGATGCGTGCGGCCTGGGCCTGGTGGTAAACAATCAGGCCCAGTGCGGCCAGTATGATATGCGCGGTGAACGTGGCAGGGCTGTGCATTATGTACGTCCTTCCCTTGAAGTTATTGTTGTAGGGTCAAACAATTTTCTTGCCATCAAACTGATAAACCTTGGGCGATAAAAACCTGCGCGATACACAGATCCCGAGTTCACCCACTGCTGTGTTACTTCACCTCAAAACGGCTTGGCGCTGTTGCTGTACTTCTCCAGGTACTTCAAACGTTGTGACGGTTGAAGATTGGTCAAGGTGATATCGCCGCCGTAATGATTCAACACGCGATGGTCCATGCGACGTCGCCACAAGTACGGCACATAGGCCCAGACAATCATGCTCGCGTAACCATAAGGAAGTTGCGGCGACTCATCAAAGTGGCGCAATGACTGATAACTACGGGTGGGGTTGGCATGGTGATCGGAATGCCGTTGCAGTTGAAACAAAAAGATATTGGTGACAATACGGTTACTGTTCCACGAGTGCCGCGGCGAGCAACGTTCATAGCGACCGTTGGGCAACTTCTGGCGTTTAAGCCCGTAGTGCTCGACGTAGTTCACCACTTCCAGCAACGAGAACCCGTAGATGCCCTGAATGATCAGGAAGGGAATCACGGCCGCGCCGAGCCAGGCAATCATCACGCCCCACAACACCACGCTGTACATCCACGCGCCGAGAACGGCGTTCTTCCAGTGCAGTGCCGGCAGGCCGAGTTTGCGCAGGCGTTCGCGTTCCAGGTTCCAGGCCGACACCGCGCTGAACCACACCGAGCGCGGCAGGAACGCCCAGAAACTCTCCCCAGACGTGAGCTGGCCGGGTCTTCCGGTGTGGCCACGCGTACGTGATGGCCACGGTTGTGTTCGGTGTAGAAGTGCCCGTAGAAGGTCGGCGCCAGGGTGACCTTGGCCAGGAACACTTCCAGCGGCTTGGGCTTGTGCCCCAGCTCATGCGCGGTGTTGATTGCAATGCCGGTGGCGGCGCCAGTGGACAGCGCCATGCCCAGGTAGGTGAACCAGGTGATCTCACCGTGCAACTCGGTGCGCGCGGTAATAAACGCTGCGGTCTTCGCCAGCCAGCTCGACGGATCAAGGCTTGCAGTGGCATTGAGCAGGCCGCCGTTAATGATCCAGTCGATGCCACCGGCGGCCAGCCAGCCGGTCACTACCACTGAGGTGATCACGAACAGCACGCCGGTGTAGACGATCCAGCGGTAGTAGCTTTGCGATTCAAGGTTGCTGACGGCGGATTCTGGCGGGTTGCTGACGTCTTCGCCGAGCAGGCCGTCGATCAGTGGGATCAAGCCGAAGATCACCAGCACGCCGACCCACCACAATTGCTGTACGCCTGTGGTGATGGCCAGGGCGCCGGAGAGCAATGGGGTCGCCAGGGGCATGATGCCCAGCCACCACAAATGACGTTTGCCGTCGGTCCAGGCGGTGGAAGTGACCAGAGTCTGGTTCATGGCAGCCTCCGGACGAGACAGCTTGGAGATGCGATAAAAGGCGTTTTTTTCATTATTTTATTCGCTCTTAGGCACTTCAAAAATTGTTTCAAATTAGACATTGAAATAATTTTTTTAAATAAATAGCGCGGAATCGTTAGGTCGTCAACTAGTTTCTCGAAGGCTTTTTGACGTGACTGGCCAGTCTCTTTTTCAGCCGTTTGGTCAGGTGTCTAAAGCAGGCATCGACGCCGTTGTGCCGCGAGTCGGGTAACACCATTATTTGCTCGCCAAGGCAAATGGCGGGTGCAGCACAGCAGCGCTTTGCGGTGGGCGAACGCGCCTGGCCACCTGCTCCACCAGCGCAGCCACGCGCTCTGTGGCGGTAATTGGCAGCATATGGCCACGCCCCTCCACCACCTGCATCTTCAGCCCGGGCACTTTGCTTGCCAGGGCCTGGCCGTGCTTGTGAAAGTCCAGCACGTTGTCGCGCGCGCCATAGATCAGGCCGATTGGCAGGGTCAGTTGCGGGTAGCGCTTGACCATGTCGGGCAAATGGTCGTTAACCGTATTGATCTCGGTGGAGGCGGCGTAGAAGTTGTCCGGACGCATACCCAGCAGCCCGCCGCCACGCGTGGCGAAGTCTGACGGCGCGGCATCTGGGGCGAACACGCCCTTCACCACCGTGCCTCTGGTCAGCAGGCCGACGGGCACGGTCAGTGTGTGTGACATCCACCGTCGCAACCAGGCCGGGCGCACCGCCAGGGACAGGAACACCGGCGGCAACATACGCTGGGGATGCGTCAGCGGCGCCACCAGGATCAGCCCGGACACCGCGTGTGGATGGTCAAGCGCCAGCGCCAGCGAAATCGCCCCGCCCAGGGAATGCCCCAGCACCAGCGGTTTATCCAGGTCCAGGGTTTTGATAAAGGCCGCGATTTGCCGAGCCTGGGCCGGCAGGTCTGCCGCAGTACCCGTTTGCCGGGTGGAATAGCCCGAACCCGGACGGTCCAGCGTGATCACGCGAAAACGCTCACGCAGTTGGGCGGACAAGGCATAGGTCAGGTTGCGACTGCTGCCCATCAGCCCGTGAATCATCACCAGCGGTGGGCCTGCGCCCTCCTCGACATAATGAAAGCGCTCGCCGTCGACCTCGACGAAGCGCCCGTTGATCGGAACAGTGGCTTCTATACGCCGCGTCATCCAGGCACTGAAGCCCCACAACAGCGCACTCGCCACCCCTAACACGCCCGCAGCGACAACCCATTCAACAGCCATAGCTCGGTCCTCTGCTTCCCTGCCGCTGGCGACCTGACCGGTATTGATCAAGGCCTCAGCCATCGTCCACACCCTGGACCTAAACTTCATGCATACCGTGCTCGTCCGTCGGACAAGTCGCACATGCGGAACAAGGTCCTAGCGTAGGCGAAATTTTCAGGTAGATTATTTAAAATCTTTTTTAAAATAATTAATTCAATTTTTCTTTGCAATGGTGTTCTATCTAAAAGACACAACAAAAACAGGAGCACATCGATGCCCACGAGGGACAAGCCATGAATGCCCACAGCGATTCAATCGACATCGCCATCATCGGTTCCGGTTTTGCCGGCCTGTGCATGGCGATCAAACTCAAGGAAGCCGGGATCACCGACTTCTTTATCGCCGAACAGGCCGAGACGCTCGGCGGCACCTGGCGCGATAACCATTACCCAGGCTGCGCCTGCGATGTGCAGTCGCATGTGTATTCGTTTTCGTTTGCGCCCAACCCCAACTGGACGCGGCAGTTCGCACCGCAGGCGGAGATCCGCGCCTACCTTGAACACTGCGCGCAGCGTTTCAAGCTGACGCCCTACCTGCGCTTCAACATGGGCCTTGAACGCGCGGTGTTCGATGAACAGCAACAACGCTGGCAACTGAGCTTCAGCGATGGCCGCAAGGTCAGCGCGCGGGTGCTGGTGTCTGGCATGGGCGGGTTGTCGCGCCCGGCGCTGCCGGATATTGCGGGGCTGGACAGCTTCAAGGGCAAGCGCTTCCACTCCCAGCAGTGGGACCACGAATATTCATTGAAGGGCAAGCGCGTGGCGGTGATCGGCACCGGCGCCAGTGCCATCCAGTTCGTCCCGCAGATCGCGCCGCAGGTGGCGCATCTGGACCTGTTCCAGCGCACGCCGCCCTGGATCATGCCCAAGCCCGACCGCGAAATTTCGCGCGTCGAGCGCTGGGCCTTCAAGCACCTGCCCTTCACCCAACGCCTGGTACGCGGCGCCTTCTACTGGGCGCTGGAAGGCCGCGTGGTGGGGTTTGCCCTGCACCCGCGGTTGATGAAAATGGTGCAGAAAATCGCCCTGCGCCACCTGCGCAAACAAGTGGCGCGCCCTTCCCTGCGCAAGACCCTCACCCCGGACTACACCATCGGCTGTAAGCGCGTGCTGATCTCCAATGACTACTACCCGGCGCTGTCGCGCAGCAACGTCGAGGTGGTCAGCGACACGGTGCTGCGCATCGAAGCGGACGGCGTGATCACGGCCGATGGCATCAAGCACCCGGCCGATTGCCTGATCTTCGGCACCGGTTTCCAGGCCACCGACCCGCTGCCCCGCGATTGCATCATCGGTCGCGACGGCATCGACCTGATGGACGCCTGGCGCGACGGCGCCCACGCGTACAAGGGCACCACCGTGCCGGGTTATCCAAACCTGTTTTTGATTGTTGGGCCGAACACCGGCCTTGGGCATAACTCGATGATTCTGATGATCGAGGCCCAGGTCACCTACATCCTGGATGCCATTACGCAAATGCAGCGCCAGCGCATCGCCACGGTCGAGGTCAAACCCACCGTGGAGCTGGCCTATAACCAGCAGCTGCAAGCCCGGCTCAAGCGCACCATCTGGAACACCGGCGGCTGCCAGAGCTGGTACCTCGACCCGCGCACCGGCAAAAACACCACGTTGTGGCCCGGTTCAACCTGGCGGTTCAAACGTGACACGCGGCACTTCGCGCTCAAGGACTACGTCGCCGAGCCGTTGCCCGCCTCGACACCCCGCCCGGTTTCGGCGCCCCACTCCACCGCAGAAGGCAGCCTGTCATGAAGTCATTCAACGGCCGCGTGGCGGCAATCACTGGCGCGGCGTCCGGCATGGGTCGCGCATTGGCCCTGGCGCTGGCACGCGAAGGCTGCCACCTGGCGCTCGCGGACAAGAACAGCCAGGGCTTGGAACAGACCTTGGCGCTGATCAAGACCTCGACGCTGTCCCCGGTGACGATTACCACCCACGTGCTGGATGTGTCCGATCGCCAGGCCATGCACGACTGGGCCGCCCGCTGCGTGGCCGACCACGGCCAGGTCAACCTGATTTTCAACAATGCCGGCGTGGCGCTGTCGAGCACCGTCGAAGGCGTCGACTACGCAGACCTGGAGTGGATCATCGGCATCAACTTCTGGGGCGTGGTGCACGGCACCAAGGCATTTTTGCCGCACCTCAAGGCCAGCGGCGACGGACACGTGGTCAACACCTCCAGCGTGTTCGGCCTGTTTGCCCAGCCCGGCATGAGCGGCTACAACGCGAGCAAGTTTGCGGTGCGCGGCTTTACCGAATCGCTGCGCCAGGAACTCGATCTGCAACGCTGCGGGGTGTCCGCCACCTGTGTACACCCCGGGGGAATCCGTACGGATATCTGCCGCAGCAGCCGCATCGACGCGAACATGACCGGTTTTCTGATCCACAACGAGCAACAGGCCCGCGCCGACTTCGAAAAGCTCTTCATCACCGACGCCGACCAGGCCGCCAAGGTCATCCTGCAGGGCGTGCGCCACAACAAACGCCGCGTGCTGATCGGCCGCGACGCGTATTTCCTCGACCTGCTCGCCCGTTGCCTGCCTGCCGCTTATCAAGCTCTGGTGGTGTTTGCCAGCAAGCGCATGGCGCCCAAACAGCGCACGCAGGTGTTTGAAACCAACGACGAACCTCGTCTCTGAACAGGAGTACCCACGATGCTGCCCATCCGTCGCGATATCCGTTTTGCGTTGCCTGCCGAGCGCATCAAGAACTGGCATGAACAAGGCCCGTTCATCACGCACTTCTTCAACGCACTGTCGCTGTTGTTTCCCCAGGGCGAACTGTTTTTCATGGACAGCGTGCGCCACTACCGCCAGCGCATCGACGATCCGGAGTTGAAAAAGGAAATCCAGGGGTTCATCGGCCAGGAAGCCATGCACAGCCGCGAGCACGTGGCCTATAACGACCTGATGCAAGCTGCCGGCCTACCGGCGCACACCCTGGACCGGCGCCTCAAATTCATCCTCGACCTGCAAAAGAAACACCTGCCACCGTCGTTCAACCTGGCGGTGACCATCGCCCTCGAGCACTACACGGCAATGCTCGCGGAAATCCTGCTGAGCGACCCCACGCGCTTTGGCGAGTCACTCAAGGGCTACCAGCAAATGTGGTACTGGCACGCCCTCGAAGAAACCGAACACAAAGCCGTGGCGTTCGATGTGTGGAACACCGTGATCAAGCCCGGGCCCGGGCGCTACCTGCTGCGCACCGGCACCATGCTGACCACCACGGTGTTGTTCTGGCTGGTGGTGATGGATTTCCACCTGCGCCTGCTGATTGCCGACCGCAAAGCGGGTGGGCACGTGAAGGGCTTCTGGCGCATGCTCAAGTTTCTCTACGGGCCCAAGGGCGTGTTCCCGCGCATGCTGCGGCCATGGCTGCACTACTTCAAACCGAGTTTTCACCCCTGGGACCACGACAACCGCGCGCGGCTGGCGCAAATCGACAAGCTGGTCGAAGAAATCGAGCAGACGCAGCGTGAATTCGCCGCCACGCCAGCTTAATCCCGAGTGGCCGCACGCTCGCGCACAAAGCGCTCCAGCTGATCGCCGGGCAGCGCCTTGCTGAAATACCAGCCCTGAACGAACAGCTCGGTGCCGGTATTGAGGAAGGCCAATTGCTCGGCGGTCTCTACGCCTTCGACCACCACCCCCAGGTTCAGCGCCTCGCAAAAACGCAGCATGCCGGTCAGCACACGGGCGCCTTGGGGGTCGTGCTGGGCCACCACAAAGCTGCGGTCGATTTTGATGAAGTCCACCGGAAACTGGTGCAGATAGCTCAACGCGGAAAACCCGGTGCCGAAGTCGTCGATGTAGACCTTGGCGCCGATCGCCTGCAATTTCTGGATCGTCTGGCGTGTGGCCGGGACATCGCGCACCAACGCATCTTCGGTGATCTCCACCGACACTTGCCCATGGGCCTGGGCGAGAATGCCCACCAGGCGCTCGCCATAGGCCGCATTCGTCAGGGTGGTACTGGAGATATTGATGGTCATCGGCAGGGCAAAGCCGATTTTCTTCCACTGCTGGTACTGGCGCACGGCCTGGGAGGCCACCCAGACATCCACGTCCGGCATCAACCGCGCCTGCGCCAGCCACTGCAGAAACTCCCATGGTGAGTGCACTGTGCCCTGGCTGTCGCGGGCGCGCATCAGTGCTTCGCAGCCAGTGCACAACCCAGTGCGCGTCGAGACCTGAGGCTGGAATTCGAGGTAGAACTCATAGTCGCTGATCTGCTGGATACGGCTCAGCTCGACGGCCTGGCGCGCCAGCACCTTGTGGGATGCCAGCACCGGGTCCAGTTCCAGCAGCCGGCCCTTCTCCTCCAGGCCGCGAAAGGTCATGTCCAGCGACTTGAGGTACACGGTGCTGCCGCCACTGGACTGGCGATGAATGGCGCGCACATAAGGCGCATACACCAGCGTGCCGATGCCCAGTAGCGCCACTTGCAGCACCACGGCCGCCAGGTCGCCGTGGGTACTGAGGTAGGCGTTGAGCAGCACCGGTGCAGTAAACGGCACGCTGGCCACCGCCGGTGACACCCAGCCCAGGTGTACCGCCGTCAGCGCCAGCATGGCGTTGAACGCCGGCACCAGTAAAAAAGGAATGAACAAGCGCGGATTGAGAATGATCGGCAAGCCGAACAGCAGCACCTCGCTGACATTGAATAACGACAACGGCAGACTGGCCATCGCCAGCAGACGCATGGACTGGCTCCTGGAAAACAGCAGGATCGCCAGCAACAGGCACAGTGCACCGCCCGACCCACCGATAAACGCGAAACACCCCAGCAGGCCGCTATTGAGCGCGTATTTGATCGGCTCACCCGCCGCCAGCGCGGCGCCATTGAGCAGCACCGCCTGGTCCAGCACATCGAACAACGGCTGCAGGGCATACGCGCCGTGAATGCCAAAAAACCACAGCAGAGAATTCATCAGGGTCACAAACAAGCCGCTGCCGTAGGGCGATTGCAGCGCATCGAGCACCTGCGGCCCTTGCAGCTGCGCCACGGAAGGTATCTGCAACAGCAACGACAACATCGCCACCAGCGACAGCGCAGTGATAGTCCCCGGCACCACCATGTTGATGGTGCCCCGCAGGTTATGGCCCACCAGGTCTTCGTTGACCAGACGCGTCCAGCGAAAGCGATGCAGCCAGGCCACCGCCGGTACATTCAGCAACGGCGAGGCGATGGCGATAAACAGTACAAACGTCGCCGACGCCCGCGGGTAATCGCGCAAGACGAACGTGGCGACCACCACATGCGCCAGGCACAGGAACGCTACCGGCAATTGCGGCAGGCGATACTGGATCGCCAGCATGTAACCAATGGAGGCTGCCACCAACAGCGGGATCACCGAGCTGATCTGGTTATGCAGCCCAGACAAAAAGGCCACCACCTGCGGATCAAACCCCAGCGCCTTGGCGCACTCGGAAAGAATCAGGAAACCGGCCGACACCAGCAAACACGGCAAAATCCATAACAGGCCTTCACGGATGGCCCGTAACGATTCCGTGCTGGCCAAGGCCGCAAGGCGCTGGGTGAGGAAAAGTTTGAACAGCGTTTGCGCCATGACCCGTCCCCCTGCCCATCGCCCTCTGCCTGTGGTCGGCAGCCTCGAAATCCCCTGCAACGCTACACGGCCAGAGACCGGGAGCGAAAGGCTTTTGCCGTGACACGCGCAATTATTCAGAATTAATTTAACCCCCCTGATCCTTGTTGGTCAGGGTGAGTTAGCCCATCCTTTGCAGCTTAATTCTCGAACGGACTCGAGCCCAGGCCTTGCTCCCCGTGCTTTATACGCCATCAAGGTGCCTGCCGATGCTACCAATCCTGCCGCTGACCTTTGTATTACTGGGTTTTTCAAGCGCCGCCGTCTACGCCAGCGTTACAGATTTTCCTGACGCCCAGGCCAGCGGTCCTGCTCGCCTCAAATGGATGGTCGGCGCCCTACCGCCGCCGGACCGCACCGTGCGTTTTAACGATGGCAGCTATTTTCGCTTCCCCGCCATGCGCTGGAGCGTGGCGAACTGGAGCCGGCTGGGCAGTGAACAGGACGCCTATTTCACCGTGGACTCCATCGGCACACCGTTTGCCGGTAGCGGCTTGAACGCCGGGCTGCAGGACATGGCCCGTTTCGGTGAAATGCTGCGCAATGGCGGCCGCTTCAATGGCCAGCAGATCGTGCCTGAAAGCGTGGTCAAGGATATTCGCCAGGGCGGCGATAAAGAGGCTTTTGCCAAGGCAGGCTATAGTCAACTCAAGGGATGGAGTTATCGTGCCATGTGGTGGGTCACTCACAACCCCGATGGCGCCTATATGGCCCGCGGCGTCCACGGCCAGAGTATCTACATCCACCCCGCGGCCGAGATGGTGATTGTGCGCTTTGCCTCCCATCCGGTTGCGGCCAATGCCGCGAACGATGGTGTCACCTTGCCGGCCTATGCGGCCCTGGCACGCTACCTGCTCGAAAAGCCGGGCACCTGAGCACCATCCATCATCGGGCAACATGATCTGCGCCAAGTCATGAGCCCCCCTCAAAATGTACTATCGGCGTGTTTTGGCTCCCGTAGGAAAAAGAGCCCGACATCAAGGAGAACTGTTCAAGATGCAATACAAGCTGTCCCACAACCTGCGTCCACTGATGTTCAACGCCCTGCTGTGGGTCGTGGGCGTCACCTTGCTGTTCATGGCCAGAAATGCCATCGAACACCTCACCGGGCCCGTCGAAGAAACCTGGCTGGACTTGGACCTGGCAGTGATGCTGGGTGCCTACCTGTTATTTTTCTTGCTTGAGCCGATACGAAATCGCATAAGCCGCCGCTTACGCAAATACCTGCAACGCTGAACACCTCACCACAGGCCCGCTACCGGCGCCCGAGCCCTCAGGAGTTTTACCTTGTCCCAACCCGGCGATAACCACCAGCGCGCCCTGGACAGATTCTTGACCGAACATCCGGAGGTGGCCACGCAACTGGACACCCTGAACCCGCTGGCCGCTCAGGCCAAGCGCGAAACCCTGGAGCAGTATCGCGCCGAACGCCTGCATGAAGCCTTCGAAGCCGAAGCTGAACGACAGAACCTGTTTGCCTGGGAGCTGACACTCAAGTTGACGGCCGATTCACCCGAGGCCTTCGAAGCCCAGCGTCTTGAAGTGCACAAGGAAGTCGCACAAATGGCCGGGTTGAGTTGGGCCGACTATTGCCAACTGCATGGCCTGGCCCATTGAGCCTTGGGTTACAGCCACCCGCGTCGAGGGTGGCTGGCTATCGCCTCGCGTAACTCGGCGACGCTCAGCACTCGGCGTTCAGGGTCAACCGCCAGGGCCGAGCGCAAGGCGGGCCAGCAGCGCTTGGGCAGTTGCCGAGGCCGAACCAACGCGTGCATGGGCTGACGTCCACCCAGGCGTTGCCCATGGGCCAGCTCGTACACGACGCAAGCCACGCCATACAGGTCGGCGGCGGTGCTCAGCGCCCCGCCGGCGAGTAATTCCGGGGCGACATACGCGGGTGTCCACGCGTTGAAACGGTCGCGATTCAAACTCGGCAAGCCCACCGCCTCCGGCACTTGCTGATGGCCCAGGCCGAAATCGAACAACCGCACACCTTCTTCGCTGACCATGACATTGGCGGGTTTGATATCGCCGTGCAGGACGTTTTGCTGATGGATGTAAACCAGTGCATCCAAAAGCTGTAGGACCATCGGTTGCAGTTCTCGCCAGGGCAACCCAGCGGGGCACTCGGGCAGCAGCCGGTCAAGCGTGATGCCGTGCATCAACTCCATCGTGAAAAACGCGGCCTGGCTGGTTGTATCAACCTCGAAGGAAAATGCCCGCACCACACCGTTGTGGCGCAGGCTGCGGGTCAGGGCAAACTCGCTGTAGAGCAGCACATGCGCGTCCGGGCACTGAGACAAAGTCTCGCCCAAAAGCTTGATTGCCACGCTGGAGCAGGACGCACCAAATTGCTCGTGCAACAAGTCACGAGCGCGATAAACCACGCCCATCCCGCCCCTGCCCAATTCGCGTTCGAGGTGATAACGCCCGGCGAGTAAGCCTGGCGCCATTGACGTGTCATTCATGGCTGTACCACCACGGCGGTCAAATCATCCCGCGCGGGCCTGCGCAATACCGTTGCAAATAAACGGTCCACCACCTGCCGCGGCGTTCCCACGCTCAACGCACGCCCCAGGTCGGCGTGACTGAGCGCCTGATACAACCCATCGCTGGCCAGCAGAAATACGTCCCCTGGCCGGGTGCTGAGTTCCAGCACCTCAAGCTGCAGCAGCGCTCGCGCACCGATGGCCCGGGTCAATGCCCTGGCCTCCGGGTGGGCCCGAGCTTGCGCCACACTCAATTGGCGCTCATCCATGAGGCGCTGCTGCAGTGAATGATCGCGCGATAATTGGTAAAGCCTTTGCTCGCGCCACAGATAACATCGACTGTCCCCCGCCCACACACAGGCAGCACGCCCCTGCTCAAGCAGCAATGCCACCACCGTACTGCCCATCGTGACGTCGCCGCGCGCGTCAGACCTGATACCCGCCTTCGCCAACTGCTGGCTGACGTGTTGCAAACGTTGCCGAGCCGCGTTGACGCGTTGATCAAGGTTACCTGTGGCAGACAGCGAAGCGAGACTGCGAACCACCCACTGGCTGGCCACATCACCGCGCTGGTGACCGCCCATGCCATCCGCCACGGCCCAACAGCTTTGTCGCGGACCGTCCAGGAACGCATCCTCGTTACGCGACCGGGCCTGGCCCTGTTGTGTGCGCCCGGCACTGCGCCACTCAATAGGCCGACTGCTCACAGTTGCTCAGGCAGGCGGAAAGTGCGCCACGCCTCCATGTCAAACGGGCTGGGCGTACGCTGGCTGGTCAACAGGTAATTGGCCCGCAGCCCGGCAAGGTCGGCCTTGAATATCAGCGCGTTCCTGCCGCTCGCCGGCTCTCGCTGCATCAAGTCAAAAAACCGGAACAACGACCAGGCGCCGGTATCTTTCTCGATACCCAGGGGGCGTTGCTCCGTGCCCCGCTCCAGTACCAGGCTGCTGCGACCGTTGTCGGCCTCCATCGGCCAATCAAACACCATGGGCACGATGGGTCCATGGCGATATTCCAGCTGTTTATCGCCAAAGCGCAGGGTCGCCCGACTGACCGACTGATCCAGGCTGTAGGGCGCCACGGTAAATCGAACCGACACCTCACCCTGCGGTTCAGTGAAAAACACCTGGCGGATAACCTCGGCTTTCGTCAGTTGATCCAGCACCGAACGCGAGACCGGCAACCCACTGCCATCCAGACCACGCAACCTGTAACGGTTGCCGTCAACACTGACGAAAGGCCGCAGGTAGCTTTCATAAAAGCGCGCCATGACGCCCTGGGGTTTGAAGAACTCTTGAAAGTCATTGAGGGCGACATCGCTGCTCGCATGAGCATTGAACGGGTAACGCTGGCGGATCGCCTTGGCATACAGTCCATACACCTCGCTGTGATAGCGCTGATTGACGTGCGCATAGGCCCCGTCCAACAAGTGACGCCAGCTGTTGTCAGCCACCCCCTCAAACCAGCCTACGAGCGGCAACGGCAACCGTGCAGCGGCGTCACGCAGAGTGCCGAGCACATCCTGCTGCCCCTCCATTCGCCGCTTTACCCGTTGAAAAGCCGCCTGCTCGGGCGAGCTTTCGCGGTTGAGCGCAGCCAGTTGCAGGTGCAGTTCGTCGAGCAAACGCAATGCCTGCGTCAACTCGACGCCAGGGTTGTGCTGCTCGTCGAGCAACTGGTGCAATGGCTCAAAGCGTCGTTGCAACGCTCGGCGGGCAGAGTCTGGAAGGACGACCTTCGCCCCTTCAGCCACAGCCGTCTGAGCGATCACCCCCAACGCTCCCGTCTGAGCGGGTACGTTGGCCAAAGGGTCATGACCGGGCAGCAAACGCGTGTTTTCACGCAACAGCAGCAATAATTGCATCAGCGGCGACTGGGCTGACGTCAAGCCCGCGAGCTGTTCGGCATCCTGCCTGAGGCTGTCGCTCTGTTGCAGGCTGACGCGGCCAAGGGCGGCACTCCAAGTATCGGCATACTCACTGAAATAGCGCTGCTGCAGCTCAATCATCAGCCGCCGCAAATCCATGACACTGAGGTCGGCACCCTCCCCCAATACCCAGTTGTCCTGCGCAATGGCATTCACCAGCCGCGGGCCCTGTGCCTCAAAGTACTGCCAATACCTTTTGGTGTAGAAACCAGGAATAGGTGGATCAATGGCCGCGAATACCTTGCCCTCGACAAGCCGCAAAGGCTCGAGGTTGCGTGACTGTTCGCGCAACGCCCGATAAACCACATCCGCCAGGGACTCACCCCGCAGTGCTTCGCGAGCCTTGGCCACAAGGGCTTCATCGAGCGGCGCAATGAACGGTTGCTCAAGCAGCCGCGCCAAGTGTTCATTCAGGCGTTTGTGCACCGACGCGTCACCTGGATAACGCGCAGACCAATGGTCTGCCATATGCTGTGCCAGCCACCCGGTATCACGGCGCTCCCGCAGATTGAGCATCAGGTAGGCGCGCAGGTTTTCCAGCAGTCGTTCGCGATTGCCAAGGTTGGTTCGAACTTGCTCCTCGAGCAGCACTGTTAGGCGGTCCAGTAACAGTTGCTGCACGGCCAGCTGATACGCGTGGCTCAAGGGTGGACGGCTCAAATCACCCTGATAAAGACCGGCGCGCTCGATAAACCGTGCGTCTTCTGTTGCAGGGAAAACCTGCGTCGCTGCCCAGCGGGCATCCAACAGCGCCAGCAGTGTGAGGGTGTCGTCAGCATTCTGCGCAGCAGGTGCAGGTTGCACCGCCAGTGCAGCCACTTGCGCCAGGCGTTGCTGGTTGACGGTGTAGCTGTGCGTCCACAGCCACCCGGCGCTCCCGATAACCAGCACAACGGCGATGGCCAGTAACCCCTGGCGCAAATGGATGCGCCGTTGCTCCGGGATCTGCAGACCGGCGAGGTCTGCCTCGGCGAAGATCACCCGACTGAACAGGCCCTGCACGAAATGACTGTGCCTGTCGCCGGCGCAGGTCAAATAGAAGCCCCGCAACCCGCTGATGCGCTGATAACGATGGGCGGAAAAAGCCGACTCCACGAACAGGCACAAACGCTCGCCGAGTTGCGCCGCCTGCTGGGGGAAGTCGAGCATAAGGCCACGGCGCTCGACATTACGCTCCTGATGCAATCGCGTAATCAATTCACCGCTCAAACGCTGCAGCAGCTCGTCGAACGCGCGGCGCACCTGTGCGATATCAACGCCGCCCTTGCCAACATCGAGTGGCTGGCCAAGCACGCTTTCTGCCTCCTCTCCCTGGGGCGCATCGAAGAACTCGGCAAACCCCGGCACGCGGTCAGCCTGGGTCAGCACCAGATACACGGGAACGTCCACGTGCAACGTTTGCTGGACCTCTTGCAGGCGCGAGTGCACCTGACGAGCCTGCAGGTCCAGATCGTGCTCGTTACGGCCCAACAATGTTTCGACCGACAAAGCTACCACCACGCCATTGAGCGGGCGCACTCGGCGCCGCTGCCTGAGCAGACGCAACAGCATCGACCAACCGGCGGCGTCCAGCGTGCTGTCAGGTTGTGTCAGGTAACGCCCGGGGGTATCGATAAGTACGCTTTCGCCAGTGAAATGCCATTGCGCATGAGCCGTGCCTCCCACTGGCATTGCTTCTACGCGGTCAAATGGCAGCTGTAAGCCCGCCGCCGCCAACAGCCGCGTTTTGCCGCTGGCTTGCTCGCCGATCAACAAGTACCAGGGCAAGTTATTACGCCATCGCTGGTTATGCCCTGCGTATCGCGGCGAGGTTTTCAAGCGCTGGAGGGCCTCTTTGAAGCGACCGCGTACCTGTCGCTGCTCGTCCTCAACCCATCCCAGTTGCTCATGGTGTGCCTGGCGTTCAGGTCTCTTGAGCTCAGCTGCCCGGCGTACGCCGACGAGGACCATCGCCAGCCCCCACAGCAGAAACAACACGCTGATGGTGACCAGGCGAGCACTCGCGCCTTGCCAGAAGCGGTGATCATCCACGGCCAGCAACGGCCCGAAACACCACACCAACACCGCGCAGGAAAGCACCAGCAACAAGCTCCAGACCCAAATCGTGCCCAGCACAGTGCGCGCGTTCTTGAGGAATGCGTTCATTCATTGCTCCCAGCGTTTACAAGGGCGTCTGAGTCAGTTCCGACGCCGAAAATTGAAAGGGTTGCAGCGCCCTCGCGGCTTCTTCGCCCAGCCGCCAGGCAAATCCTGTGTACATCGCCAGCAAACAGGCCAGGGTAAAGACTGCGACCCAAGTCACCGGGATAACGGGGAGCCGTTTACGGCGCGCACGCCCTGCTCGCGCGGGCTGCAAAGGCGCCGACAGTGGCTCGCCTCGCACGTGCCTGATCTGTCGGTACAAGGCATCGCGCACAGCTTCAAGTTGGCTGACACCTCGCTCCATGATTCGGTATTTGCCTTCGAATCCGAGGGAGAGGCACAGGTACATCAGCTCCAGCATTGCCAGGTGCTTGACCGGGTCGCGGGACAGCCGCTCCAACAGTTGGAAAACCTTCTCCCCACCGAAGGTTTCGTTGTGAAAGCGGCTCAACAGGCTCATCTTCGACCAGTCGCTGCGGCTGCCCCACGCCGTGGTGACCACGGCTTCATCGACGACGCTGCACAACACATAACGGGCCGACATCACCTGGCTGCTCTCAACACCACTCTGCAACGCGCGGGCTTCAAACTGAGTGACCGCCAATACCATTCTGTCGTTGACCGTGCCCAAGCTTTCGCGGCCAGAGGCGCTCTTGAGCTGAACCACTTGCGACAACAACGCCCATGCGGCCTCAACGAGAGGGTTGAACCCCATCTTGAAGCGCGGGGTACCTTGCTCGTGGGCGGCGTAGATCATTCGATCTTCCAACTGCTCAAAGCGTGGCGGCGCAGGGAACTCCGTGATCGGGCCGTGGCCCGGCCCACGGCCCTGATGGTCGAGCAAAACAGTCTTTTCATCCTGCAGGTATTCACTGTCCATTGTGTTCAGTTCCTGATGGCCCAGAAGTTGAGTTCGAGCGCTGTAAATTCACCGCCTACATGGAAGGCAAACCCACCCGACTGCTCCAGCTGCGTGATGTCGCGGGCACTCAGATCCAGCATGAAATAGGTTTTGCCTGCATGAAACGGAATCTGCCGTGGCGCCACAGGCAATGGCTTGATCTTGATTCCCGCCAGGTGCAAGTTGACCAGCTCGCGTATGCGCTCCACCGGCCCGACCTTCAAATGCGAAGGCAGGCGATGGCGCAATTCCTCCGAATCACACTGAGCAGTGGCCGCCAGAATAAACGTCGCAGTGCCGAGCAATTTCAGGTCGCTCACCGGGCATACCAACACCCCGTATTGGCGTTGCTGCAACGTCAACTCGATGGCGTGTTGCTCAAGCACCATTGACAGCACGCCACGCACGCCCTCCATTAACCCGCGAAAACTTTCACCTTGGTCTTCATGTCGATAACGCACATCCAGGTGCGCACGTTTGCTGTCGTTGGCGAACGTTGACAACTCACCGAACAGCGACAGTAATGCCCGGAACAAGGCTTGCGGGCGCACGTGGGTCTGGCTCAGGCAGTGACGCAATTCCAACTCGGTACGATTGATCAATTGCAGCATCAGAAAGTCGCCGATTTCCGTACCTGCGGCGGTGCCTTCACCCCGAATACGCGCTGCAATGGCATCCCCACGGCTGGAGAGCAAGCTGATCACCTCCTTGAGGCACGACGGCAAATAGCCGTGGCCCTGAAGAAAAATGAAGGATGGAATGAAGTCGGCATCCAGGCTCACGCCGCCTGCATCGGTCGACTCCAGCACTTGAGCAACCTTGAGTTTGACGAAACTCTGCTCGCTTGGAGGGTCGCCCAGCAGCAGACGCAGGTCAGGACGCGCGCAACTGATGTGACAACGGGAGTCGACACCGGCATTCGAATCCCCCACCTCAATGTCACACGCCAGATAGCGGGCCAGGACGTCGGTTTGCTGCTGGCGGCGAACTTCGTTCTGATTGCCGGTATCCAGCGGCAGCGCGAGATAAATCGGCTGTTTGCCGGCGTTGGCGGGCACCTGCAAGACCAGCGGCTCCATCGCCCCGCCCAACTCGAACAGACTACCGTCCGGCAATACGCCACTGGCCTGGTTGACCACCACCTTGCCGAAATTGAGGTATTGCAAATCGACTTCCAGCGTCAGAAACCCCCACGCATCAGCCCCCAGCAAGCGCGTCCGATTGAGCTGCTGGTGGTAATAGCGATCGTTGTGCTGCAAATGCTGCGGCCGTAACAGCATGCCTTCCTGCCAGATGACTTTATGAACCTGCATATCACTCGGACTCCTGGCCATGCATGGACGAAGAAACGCGAATACCGGCCTGGTCCAGCACAAGATCGGCACGGGTTAACTGCTGCGCGGTAATGGGCACGACCCACCGCCATTGAACATGGGGCAGATCTCGATAGGCTGCCAACACGCCCAAGAAACGCGTGCCGGGCTCGAGCCCGAGCTTGAGCGCCAGCCGCTCACCCGGTCGCAGTTCAAGTTCCTCACTGCGCAGCCAGTCCTTGGGCAGCGACTGCTCGGCATTGCTGTACAGACTGAAGAAGTCAGCATTTTCAAACGCCACGGCGTGACGCAATTCAATCAAGTGCACCACCACCGGAGACGGCCTGCCGTGCAGGTCGGGGTTGACTTGCTCGCTGGCGGCCAGCGCCATGTCCAACTTGGTCAAGGTAGAAAACGGCGATAGGCTGCTGCAGCCGGCCAACAGGCCGAGCAAAAGCAGCGTTGTTGCAAGCGCGGCTCGAAACATAATGTTCATCCTGGATAATCGACGTGCAGGGTTGAGATCAAGCGCACCTGCTCTTCGTAAGCCTTGGCGAAGTCACTGCCCGGCAGGCGATCGGTGAACTGCTCATCCTCGAGCAAACGCTGGTAGTGACGCTGGTAAGCCCGCCAATACCCACCGTCGGTGAAAAATCGGCGCCGTTGCCCCTGGTATTCGAAGCATGTCAGCAGATGACCCGGGGCAAAGGCGCTGCGCGTAGCGCGCAGTGCATTGCGGCAGGCCGCCAGTAACGCAACCTGATGGACTTGCATATCCCGATGGGCCTGGGTGATGGCGTGTTCGGCCGGCAACTGGCCAAGATCCTCGGTGCCCAGCAGCATCGCCATTGCGGCATCGGTTTCGACGCTGTCTCTCAAAGGGCTCCGGCGCCTTTGCAGCGTCTCGAAAAGCGGCAGATTCAGCTCGCTTTTGAGCTCTTCGCAAATCCGCAGGCTTTGTTGCAGACCTTCTACCTCCATACGCAGCAGGCGCGCTGCTCTGATCGCCAACGCCTCGCGACCCGTCGTATCGAGAGTTTCCAGGCTAATACCCAGTGCTGTCGCAAACCGCCCCCAAAAAACGTCGCTGCCCGCTGCTGGCATCGCATCGGAGCGAACCGGGACGGCTTCCTGAGCGGGTTCGGCGCGTCGGGGTAACGTCAGATGGTCCCTGTTGGTCACCCGATCGTCGGCCCACGGACCCGGCGTGCTGCCCCCATCTGCCAATGCCTCCAGGTCCTGCGACGTGGTCTGACGCTGCTGCTCGACGTCGAGCGCTTGAATTGGGTCCAGCGCCAGGTAGGCATCATCGGGAATCAGCCCTGTGTTGGCATCCCATTGCTCACCGCAAGGCTGCGTCAACGCCACCAGTTTTGCCCGAATCGACAAGGTTCCCAGTTGAAAAATGTCGCCATCACTGATCAATCGCGCCTGCCCCTTGCGCAGACGTTCGGCGCTGCCGGCTACACCGATCCCGTTGCTGCTGATATCCGTCAACAGGTACTGGCCCTCACGATAGGCGACCAAACCATGGTGGCTGGAGAGCAGACGGCTGGCGTCCGGAATCACCCAGTCACACCCGGCACCACGACCGATCACGCCGCCTGCAGCGCAAAATAGCTTGCGCGCCGTGGGTGCGCGGCTTCCGTCCTCGGTACCCAAAAGCTCAAACACAAGTTGCATGGTCAGCCTCTCCCCTTTCACTGGCCACGATTGATCGACTTGGGCTCACCCAGCGGGCGGTAATCAGCGTCGTCAAACACGTAATTGGCGCTGCAGCCACTCAGCAGACACAACACAAGCACAACGGCTTGCCACGGACGATCAGGCATCAGGTTTCTCCCACAGAAATAAGGTTGCCCTGCTCGATACGGCACAGGCGTCGGTCATGCATGGCAATGCACAAAAGCACACTTCAGCCCTCGCCTCTGGCATCGTCGAAAGGAATGTTCAGGCGCGCGAGACGATAGAGCAGCGTGCGCCGAGCAACCCCCAGTTCACGGGCAGTGCGGGTTCGATTGCCACGGTTCTTGTGCAAGCAATCAATCAGAAATACGCGTTCCACTCGCTCCATACGCTGGCGTAGCGTCACATCAACGGCATCGGTCGCATCCGGGGCCAGTGGCAACGACAAATGCGCCGGCAGAATCACACCGTCGTCACACAGCAGCACTGCGCGTTCCACCAGACACTTGAGCTCGCGGACATTGCCGGGAAAGCCATGGCTCGACAGTTGATCAAGGGCGGTATTGGACCAATCGACAGGCGCCCGCCCCAGCGCAGCGCACGCCTTGTCGGCGAAGTGCCGCGCCAGCTGCAACACATCGCCATCGCGTTCACGCAAGGCAGGCAATTGAATGGGGAACTGTGCGAGCCGGTAATAAAGGTCTTCACGAAAACTGCCTTGCGCCACCATCGCAGCGAGGTCGCGGTGGGTCGCGGCAATGATGCGCACGTCAACCTTATGCGCGACGCTGGCGCCCAACGGGCGGATCTCACCCTCCTGCAAGACCCGCAGCAACTTGGCCTGCAATGACAGCGGCATGTCGCCGATTTCATCCAGCAGCAACGTACCGCCATGCGCGGCGTCGAACAGCCCCGCATAGTTGCGCTCGGCACCGGTGAATGCCCCTTTGCGGTAGCCAAACAGTTCGCTCTCGAGCAAACCTTCTGGAAACGCAGCGCAATTTTGCACCACGAATGCCTGGGCACTGCGTGGCCCGGCCGTGTGAATCGCCCGCGCCACGACCTCTTTGCCGGTGCCGGTCTCACCACGCAACAGCACCGTATAAGGGGTCTGCAGGACTTTGCCGATCAGATGGCAGGTTTCTTCCATCGCAGTGCTGTTGCCGATCAAGCCATAGGCCCCCGCAGTCGACCCACCGCGCGGTGAACGGGCAATGGCTGGCGCCGGTTGCATGCGACGCAGCATAAGCAGTTGGTTCACGGCGAAACTGCCGAATTGACCCAGCGATGGCGCGTAACCCAGCAGTGGCGTCACACGCCAGCTCGCGCACAGGAGTACGCCTGTGACCGCATTGGTGCGGTTGAACAGCGGAACACACAATAGCGCACGCCAGGGCGCCCGCGCCGCCGGCAAAAAGCCGCTGTCATAGCGGCTGCTTCCGACGTCATCGAGGCCCAGGCAACAACGCGTTCTCAGGACGTAGTGCAACAGCTGTTGGTTTTTCGCTGCCGGACGTGAAGTCGGTTCGCCGCCCGGCAGCGCCTCAGGCAAATGTTGAGCAATAAGCTCGAATTGGCCAGTCACCTCATCCACCAGATACAGCTGAGTGAGCTCGCACTGGCTCAGGTGCGCAGCGCTCACAGCACATAGGCCTGGCAACGTCGTCGGGTCACTTTCCTGGCTCACGCGCGTGAAGCCGTCCAGCAAGGCGGCGGCGTACACCAGCGGTTCGGCCACTAGGGTAAACATAGCGTTCGTCATTGGCCGAACTCACAGCTGGGCAGGCCATTGCCATCCAACCCTGCACGCACCCACGACAAGGACTCATCCGTGGCCATGGCAGTCAGAACGCGATCGACCATTTGCGGCAGCAAGTAGCGCTCGATCCATTGATCGATGTACCGCGCACCACTGTCACGGTCCGCGCAGCGCTCGGCCATATGCGCGATCAGCTCAGGGGACCACGTCAGGGCCAACTTGCGCCGATGCAACCGCTCACCGAGGCTTGCCAGTTTGAGCCTTACCACCTCATGCAGGACTGGACCGGCAATCGGGTAATACGGCACGACACGCATCCGGGCCAGCAGGGCTGATTTGAAGTGGCTACGCAACACGGGCTGTATAGCGTCCTGCAACACCTGGGCCTCAGGCCGCCGACCGTTTTCACACAGTTCGTTGATGCAGTCGCTGCCAAGGTTGGAAGTCATCAGGATCAGCGTGTTGCGAAAATCTATTTCTCTGCCTTCACCATCGTTGGCGCGGCCCTTGTCAAAGACCTGGTAAAACAGGTTCAACACCTCGGGGTCGGCTTTCTCGACCTCGTCGAGCAGTACCACTGAATAAGGCCGCTTGCGCACAGCCTCGGTCAGGACTCCACCTTCGCCATAACCGACGTAGCCCGGTGGCGCACCGATCAAACGGGACAGCGCGTGCTTCTCCTGGTATTCCGACATATTGATGGTGGTCACGAACCGCTCACCGCCATACAGAAGCTGCGCCAATGCCAGCGCTGTTTCGGTTTTGCCGACGCCACTGGGGCCCACCAGCAGAAACACACCCACCGGCGCATCCGCGTTGTTGAGGCCCGCAGCAACCGCCCGCAAGGCACGATCAAGCACCTGCACGGCATGCTCTTGTCCCAGAATGCGCGTGCGCAGGGCAGCAGCAAGGCTCAATACCTTTTCGTTGGGCTCCAGCGCCAGCTGCTCAACCGGAATGCCGGTCCAGGCACTGACCACCTCGGCGATCAAACGCGGGCACACCTCAAGTTTGTCCGATGACTGGCCAGCCTGTTGAATCCGCTGCTGCTCCACTACCTGACGTTCCTGCTCGATGGCGTCCAAGCGTCGGCCCAGCGCTTGCAATGCTTGAGCATCCACCGGCAGCCCCGCCTCGGCGTCCCGGCTTAACGCCTCATGTTGCCGCGTGCCTTCCGCCCGTTCCGCGTGCAGGTTTTGCAGCGCCTCAGGGGGCATTGCCTGACGCGTGCGCACTCGTGCGCAGGCGGTGTCCAGCACATCCACGGCCTTGTCCGGCAACTGGCGGCCCGCCAGATAACGAGCGCTCAGGTGTGCCGCCGCTACGACGGCATCATCGCGGACGTAGACACCATGGCTTGCCTCATACACCGGAACCAGACCGCGCAGGATCGACACGGCTTCCTCGACACTTGGCTCACCGACCAGCACTGGCTGGAAACGACGCGCCAATGCCGGGTCTTTCTCAATGTATTGCTTGTATTCCGACCAGGTGGTGGCCGCAATGGTGCGCAGAGCGCCTCGAGCCAACGCAGGCTTAAGCAGATTGGCCGCGTCGGAACCGCCTGCCGGGCCTCCTGCGCCGACCAGCGTATGGGCTTCATCGATAAACAGGATCACGGCCTGCGGCGAGGCGTTGACTTCATCAATCACGCCTTTGAGCCGCCGCTCGAACTCGCCCTTGAGGCTGGCACCCGCTTGCAGGAGCCCCATGTCCAGGGTCAGTACGCGAACAGCCTTGAGGGCATCGGGCACCTGCGAAGCGACAATTTTCAGCGCAAGGCCTTCGACAATCGCTGTTTTGCCTACCCCGGCCTCCCCGACCAGGATCGGATTGTTCTTGCGGCGTCGCAAAAGAATGTCAATCAGTTGCCGAATTTCACCGTCGCGACACAGCACCGGATCAATCAGACCTTCACGCGCCTGGCCTGTGAGGTCATGCGTAAAACGCTGCAACAACGATTCTGTCGCCAACGGATCAGCCGCAGATTCCTGGCTGGCGAGAAAATCCCGTACACGCTCTGCATCCAGGCGGCCCAGCACGGCCTGATAGCCAGCACCGGCGTACTCCAGCGGATGACGCAACAGCGCCAGCAACAGGGCGCCCTCATCCACAAAGCGTTGCCCCAGCTCGAGATGGGCAACCATCAACGCTTGTTGCAACCAATGCACCAGCGCCTGAGAGAAGACCGGATTACGGGTTGCACTCTGCTCACTTCTTGGCTGCAACGTTGCTTGCAATTCGCTCATCGGCACATCAGCGTCGGCCAGGGCCTTGGCCAGCAGGCCGCCGGGCTGCTCAAGCAAGGCAAGCAGCAGGTCTTCGACGAGTACTTCTCGGCCACCGCGGTTTACACAACGTTGCGAGGAACGCTCCAGGTCGCGACGTACCTGGGTTGTCAGCGTGCGTATAAGCTGTTGCAGGTCCACATTGATCATAATCACCCGTCCCTAATGAAAGTTGCCAGCAAACGTGACCACACCGTCGGCTTGCTCATGGTCCAACCAACTGGTCCAGCCCAGGCGACAGACATTGCGCGCGCCAATGTGCAGGGCTCTGATTTCACCGGCGGCAAGCACCAGGCGCAGGTCGTATTCCAACGGGTCTCGCGTGGTTAACCGCACCAGTGAACACAAGGGCTGGTAGCCCTTTCCCGTGGGCAGGAACGCGTGAAACTGCTGCCAGCTCAGCGCCAGGACATGCACCCTGAACTTCCCGCTGCGGTCGCTGACCTGATGCCCCAGCACCAGATCCTCACCGAATTCGCAGCGGGTGATACCGAGGCTATTGCGCTGAAAATGGGCAACCTCCACACGGCGCTCAACCCATTGTTCGATGAACACCGGGGCATGCTTGAAGTAGTACCGCAGCACGGCTTCGATCAAGGCGGCCGAATGCACGCGCAAACTCAACAGCCCCAGGTAAGGCAACAGGCGTTTGCAGTCCAGTTGCGTGGTACCTCGTATCGCGTTGCCACCCAGGCCGATCAGCGCAAACATCTGCTCCGAGAACGCATCGCTCGCGCCAGTCTGGAAACATGCTCGATAGCGATATTTACGCCAGATCGGCCACATCAGCCGATGCAGTCGGTGGTGGAATAGGTCGAGGAAGTCACGAGTGGGGTTACCTCCGGACAGCTCGCCAAACGCCTGCTCTGCATAGAACGCTGGCAGCGGTGACCCGGCCCCGACCAAACCCAATATGTTGAGCCGCAGGCGAGCGCGTAATTGCCCGCGCTCCATAAAGAACGCCACGCGATCGATATCGTGTCCGGCAAACCCCAGACCTGGATTGGCCTGAAATTCCAACAGGTCGTACAGCGCGTCTTCATCCATCAGCGGATGAGCTTCGCGCAATCGCTCAATCACCTGCTCAATTGCCTGGAACAGTGTGTACTCACGAATGCCGCAACAGAGCGCATTCAAAGCAGGGGCTGTTGCCCCATGCGGGATGGCCATAGGTACACGTCTCCTTGTGTGCTGATGACTCGTAACTCGTGATAAGAGTTGAGGCTGGCATAGAGCGCAAAGAACTCATTGAGGACCGAGGCGAACACAAACAGATCGCCCTGACCGAGAAACCCCTGGGGGTCGACTGTCAATTCCACACGTAGGCCGCGAATAGGTAACCCACGGTGCAATCGGTCAACCGGCTCATGGCGAATGGACTGCAGCGCACCGAGCCTTGTCTGACTGACCTTTTGCGCCTGCCGATCGTGATAGCGCGGCAGGTCATAGGTTTCGAGAATCACTTTCAAGGCATTGATATCGGTCAACGACAGATAGTTGAGCGACATATTGCTGATCAGCTTCCACAGGAAATCCTGGTCCAGCGGCGGCGCGAAGCTCGCCGTTGGTGCGGTGATGTTGCGAAACGTCAGTGATTCCGGTGCCTGCTCGCAGGGTTGGTTGATGTCGCCTGGCTGCAACTGCCGAGGCAGGTTGCAGTTGGTGCAAGTCATTTCGATCGACAACGTTTCCTGGCCTTTACCTTCGCGACTGCCAAACCCCATCCAGGTGTCGAGCCCCCCATGCTGCTGCGACGAGCGCTGGCGAATGCTGTAGCTGGCCGGCGCTGTAGCTCGGTCAACCCCCCAGTCATGCTCAAAGGATTCGAACGGCACATAGGCCTGGTAACCCAGCCCGCCAGGGCGCCAGCCAGTGACACTGTCGACGGAAAACACGGCGGCATTGCCCGGGGTATATTCCCCCGGCACCAGAAGGTACTCATCCTCTTTTCCATTCAGGCGAATGGGGACCGCATCATGTTTGAACAAGTTGGCAATGGGCGTGCAATACAACTTCACGTTGTCCAGCGTGGGCTGTTGCAGTGCGTGCCCGTGGGTGCGCAGTTCAAAGCGCAGCACCATGCCGCGGACCTGGCCGAGCCGTTCAGGGGCAAGTGTGTGCAGCACACCCAGCCCCTCGATATCGACAAACAGGTACTTTTCGGCAAAGGCGAAGTACTCCTGCAGATGGCGGTAACCGCGAAACGTATTCTGTGGATACGGTATCAACGCCTCGTCTTGCGAAAACCCCACCGGCTTGACCTGGGCAGCGCCCAGCCGCACCGTCATTGGTTGCCCATCGTTGCCCTTGACCGGCCCCCCTTCGCCATCCAGTAACAGCAAGTGAATGCCATCCAGATGTCGCAGCAAACTGAGGTAGAGCCCCTGGCTGATGTAGCGGTCGCCCGACAGGTGCAGTCGCAGTGAGTCAAAGGTTAACTGGCTGAAGTTACCCTCGACACTCATGTCCAGGTGCAAATCCAACCATGCCCCGTCACCCTGGCACTTGAAGTCCAGACCTGTGAGTTGCAGTGGCATGACATCAGTGGTGTAGCACGTCCTGAAGCGACACCGCTCACCCTGGATAAGAACACTTTCTACCGCCGTATCACGGGCAACCCGAACGGCGGGACCTGCACGTTTCAATGGGTCAAATTGCAGGATGCTGAAGGCGGGTATTGGCCGCATGTAATTGGGCCACAGCAAATGCATCAAGGAATGCGTCAACTCCGGCAGCTCGTCGTCCAACTTCTGGCGCAGGCGACCGGTCAGAAACGCAAACCCCTCCAGCAATCGCTCAACATCCGGGTCCTGGCCGCTTTCAGCCAGAAACGGCGCCAGTGCGGGATTACGCTCGGCGAAACGCCGCCCGAGGTGCCGCAGGGCGCTGAGCTCGCTTTGGAAGTAACGGTTAAAGCCCATCGGCGCAGACCTCAACCCGCCCGCCATCCACCAGGCGCGCCTGGAACACAACGGGCCGTGTGACACCGTCAACGATCAGCGCGGCTTCGATCGCAAAGGCCAGGGCCAGAGGTTCAGTAGCACGCGGCAGCACCTCGACCTGTACATTTGCCAGTCGCGGTTCGTAGGCACGGATGAATCGCTCGATCAAGGCGCGTGAGCGGATCAAGGACTCGTGCAGGCTAAGCCGCATGTCATTGAGATCGGGCAAACCATAGTCGGGCAGTGTCTGAACACTGCCTGCCCGGGTGCTGAGCATTTTCCCCAGGTGTGCGGCGACGGACGCCACACTGCACCGCTGGGTTGATGCATCGCCTTCGAGACGCTCGAAAAGGCCCACGTTATGGGGCATCCGCCGGCTTCTGCTCATTCTTTATCGAGCTTGCCGACCAGGGACAACGTGAAGTCAGCCCCCATGTACTTGAAATGAGGGCGCACACTCAGGTTGACCCGATACCAGCCTGGCTCTCCGTCGACATCACTGACAACAATGCGTGCTGCCCGCAATGGCCGGCGGCCGCGCACTTCGGCACTGGGGTTTTCCTGATCGGCCACGTATTGGCGAATCCACTTGTTGAGCTCCAGCTCCAGGTCCGTGCGTTCTTTCCAGGAGCCCAGTTGCTCGCGCTGCAAGACCTTGAGGTAGTGCGCCAGACGGTTGACCACCATCATGTAGGGCAATTGGGTGCCGAGCCGGTAATTGAGTTCGGCTGCCTTGCCCTCTTCACTGATGCCGAAGGTTTTGGGTTTCTGGACCGAGCTGGCCGAAAAGAACGCCGCGTTGTCACTGCCCTTGCGCATGGTCAGGGCAATAAACCCCTCTTGCGCCAGTTCGTACTCGCGCCGATCCGAAACCAGTACCTCTGTAGGAATCTTGGTTTCGATCTCGCCCATGCTCTGAAAATGATGCAATGGCAAGTCTTCTACCGCGCCGCCACTTTGCGGGCCGATAATGTTCGGGCACCAGCGAAAGCGCGCAAAACTCTCAGTCAGGCGCGTGGCAAAGGCGTAGGCCGTATTACCCCAGAGGTAGTGCTCGTGGCTGTTCACCACGTTCTCCTGGTAGGCAAAGGTTTTAACTGGGCAATCAATCGGATCGTAAGGGGTTCGCAGTAGAAAGCGCGGCACAGTGAGGCCGATATAGCGGGCATCTTCGCTCTGACGAAAACTTTGCCATTTGGCAAACTGCGGGCCTTCGAAATGATCCCTGAGATCCTTGAGGTCAGGTAATCCAGTAAAGCTTTCCAATCCGAAAAAAGCCGGCCCCGCAGCAGCGATAAAGGGGGCGTGGGCCATGCAGGCAACGCTTGAAGCGTATTGCATCAACTTCACATCAGGCGCACTGGGTGAAAGGAAGTAATTGGCGATGATCGCGCCCACCGGCTGGCCACCAAATTGTCCGTACTCAGCGCTGTAGATATGCTTGTACAGCCCGGACTGGGTAATTTCCGGCGAGTCTTCAAAGTCATCCAGCAGGTCTTGACGCGAGACATTGAGCAGCTCGATCTTGATGTTTTCTCGAAAATTGGTGCGGTCGATCAGCAACTGCAGGCCTCTCCAGGAAGCCTCCAGCGCCTGGAAATCCGGATGATGAAGAATCTCGTCCATTTGCTGGCTGAGCTTGGTATCAATCTCGGCGATCATCCGGTCAACCAGGCGTTTCTTCACTGGCTCCGCGCTGTTATGGGGTTTGAGCAACTCTTCGATGAAGGCCGACACGCCGCGCTTGGCAATGCCGTAGGCCTCGTCATCGGCGCTTAATAATGTCTGGGCGATGATAGTGTCGAGGATGCTGTACTCGCCGCCAGCCTGGGCCGGCTGCAGGTTCTGTTGAGTGGTCGTCATGGTGTCAGTGTCCTTTTACTGAAGGGTTCAGGTGGTCGGGCCGCTCAGCCCCAGCTCGGCGAGTACGCGCGCACGAGACTCGTCATCGGCCAGCGCCTGCTCAATGGCTTTGCGAAAGCTTGGTGTGTTACCCAGCGGCCCCTTGAGTGCCATCAACGCCTCACGCAACGCCATCAACTTTTGCAATTCGGGTATTTGTTCAACCAGGTTTGCGGGGTTGAAGTCCTTCATCGCGTTAATCCGAACCTCGACGGACAGCTCCTCGATGCCACCCTCCTCCTGCAATCGATTCGGAACGCTCAATGTCAAGCTCAGCGCTTGTTTGGCCAACACCTCGTCAAGGGTGTTTTTGTCGATACCAATGGGCTTTCGATCCTCAAGTTTGCGCAGATCTTCGCGCTGGCTGAAATCGCCCAGCACCAGTAACTTCAGTGGCAGTTCGACTTCCTCCTGCACACCGCCAATGGCAGGTTTGAAGGTGATATTGATACGTTCCTTGGGTGCTACCGAACCGTCTTTGAGCATGGTGTTTCTCCTTTTTCGGTAGGCTCGCGAGCCTAATCAAGCACCGCTTCAAGATCGAAGTGGCACAACCTGCGATGGGTGACTTCCTTGCGCTCGCGCACGGCATGGTCTTGTGGCAAAAGGTCATAACAGCGATACAGGAGCCGGGAGACTTGAAAGGCCAGTTCTGGCTCCCAGCGCTCCAGGCCCGCCTGTTGTAATTCAAGGTCCAGTTGTTCGAGCTGGATCCTGCCCAGTTCGTGTTTGCCTGCTCGTATGCATAATCTGGCCAGCGCCAATCGCCAATGAAAGCGGGTCCGGTCGCCGCGGGCGGCGTGCAGTCCTTCTTTGAGCGTGGCAATCGCCGCCTTCAGGCCCTCTTTGCGTAGCCTGGACATAACGGCCTGCAAGGCCGTCTCCCAGGGCTCGTTTCCGGCATCGATGACGGCGGTTGAAGGCTCGGCTTTATGTACGTGGCGAAGGACGTGGAGCGTGATCCAATCGCACGTCGCGGGGTCGGCAAATGGGGTGCCGTCGTCAAACCTGAACTCCGGCAGACTCGGCAGGCGCTGCAACAACAACGCAAAACTCATTTCCAGCTCGGTCATGGCCCACTCTGCCTGCAGGGCTTCGAGGCACTCCCAGGCCATACGCAACCCGTCAAACCAGAACAACGCACCGGCCAGGCTCGCTTCAAGCTCAAGCAAAAGGTCGGCGTGATGACCTTGGGTCAGACGGTTCTGGTAGCGTTTGAGTTTGTCGTGAGGAAGCCCGCGCAAAGCGGTTACTCGCTCACTGTTGGCGTCGGGATAGTTGGTAAGCGCCAGCCAGGCCAGGGTGCGGCTCAGGCGCAAGGCACGCAGATCAGTAGCACTCTGGCGCAGCCACCAGGCGCACAGTGGCCGAGCCTGCTCCTGCAATGCCCGCAACAGTTTTTGCGCGTCTTTTTCGTTGTTGACCGGCTGTTCAGGCCTCAGCAGCTGCGTTGCCACCTGCTTGACCTGAGCGATGGCACCCGCAACACCACGTGGCTCGGAACCGCCCTGCAGGGCAAGCGCCAAACGCTCCGACAGTTGCCTGCGGATCGGTAACAACAAGGGCGCGTCGTCCCCCAGATGTTCACGCCACAGCTCGTCGAGACTTTCCAGGTGTTCCAAAAGCGCCTGAAACAATGGCACTTGATCGGTAAGTGAAAGATGCTTCGTGAACAGGGGGTCAAGCCGCAACACCAGCCAACCAAACGCAGCCATACGCGTACGTGATTTAGCAGGGTAGACAATCGCCCAGTGATGCTTGCACAGATGAAGCAGTACGCCGAGGCCCGCCAGAAGCCCGGGGAATGAATCGCGCTGGTGCAACGCCCAGGTCAACCAGACGGCGACGCGCAGATCCTTGGAGCGCTCACGCAAAACCCGCTCGCCGAGCTCGCTGACGCGCTGCCAATCCGGCAAGCCTGCACCATGTATCGAATGTGCCTTGCCGAGTTCGGACTCCAGGGCTTCATACTCACTCGAAAAACGCATATCACAGCCGGCAAAGCCCCCTGACGAACAGGGTAAGCGCGCAAGTTCAAGGTGATAAGCGTAGAGCGTGTCTGAATAAACCATTCCGGTCCGCACATAACTGTTCAAGGCAAGGGCGACAAACTAACCGCAATCCACATACGCATTAGAAGGCCAATTAATCTTCGTCCAGCACGTGACGAAGTAGGCGAACCTTAGCCATACAAGAATCAATCATCAAGCGGTCAACCCGCACTTAAGCAATTTCCTACAAAGCCAATAAAAACGGGCCTGCGCAGCTATTTGCGCACTTCACGCGCAGTGATAAAACCGAATACCTTGCGCACCCGCGTACTCATTAATAAAACAGCATGAGCAACTAACTGCGCACACTCGCGCAAACATCGACACGAAAATAAGCGCCAACCGACGACAACTTTTATATATTTAAACTAACAACTCCCCCAACCCCTTTATTCCATTGGGTCTCATTATTTCAGGCACGCTTTTTGTTATAGGCAATTGCCCGCTGGCAAACACGCCGTCGGAATTACCTACTCAATCAGGCAAGGAAACCAGTCATGCCAACACCCGCGTACCTCACTATCACCGGTGTCAAGCAAGGCTTGATCACGGCAGGCACATTTACTCAGGACTCGGTAGGCAATATTTATCAGGAAGGTCATGAGGATCAGATCCTCGTGCAGGCGTTTGCCCACCAGGTGATCATTCCCCGCGACCCACAATCGGGCCAGCCGACCGGCCAAAGGGTTCATAAGCCGCTGATGGTCAGCAAGGTCTTCGACAAGTCCTCACCGCTGCTATTCAGCGCGCTGACCACGGGTGAAGAAGTGTCATGTCGACTGGAATGGTTCCGTACCTCCTCGGCTGGCACCCAGGAGCATTACTTCACCACCGAACTGGAAGGCGCAACCATCGTGGACATTCAATCGCGGATGCCCAACTGCCAGGACCCGGACAACGCTCATTTCACCCATTTGGAGGATGTGTATTTCACTTACCGCAAGATCGTCTGGACCCACGAAGTCGCCGGTACTTCAGGCTCGGACGACTGGCGTAGTCCGGTAGCCGGCTAACATCGGGTCAGGCAGAAGCGGCCGCCAGGGACGGCGCCGCGCCTGCTTGGTTGGCTAGACCATTGCCAGCGGATGCTTGCGCTTGGGTGCGCCGAACACGCGGTCGATCGCGTCCAGATCGTGCTCATCGAGCTTGAGGTTCGCGGCACCGGCGTTGAGCCGCACATGCTCGGGCGTAACAGCCTTGGGAATTGCGATCACGCCGTCCTGACGCAACACCCAGGCAAGGGATACTTGAGCGGGCGTGACCTCATGGCGACGGGCGATCTGCTTGAGCGTCGGGCTGGACAACAGCTCACCACCCTGGGCGATCGGGCAGTAAGCCATCAACGGCAAATGGTGCTGTTGCCACCATGGCAGCAAGTCGAACTCGATACCGCGCTCTTCGATGTTGTAGAGCACTTGGTTGGTTGCACACGCCGGGGATGCAAGTTCCTGCAGGTCTGCCACGTCAAAATTGGAGACGCCCCAACGGCCGATCTTGCCGGCCTGACGTAATGTTTCGAAGGCTTCGACGGTTTCTTCGAGGGGATACTGGCCCCGCCAGTGCAACAGATACAGGTCGATGTAATCGGTACCCAGGCGCTGCAGGCTGGCTTCGCAGGCACGGGGCACGCCCTTGCGACTGGCATTGTGCGGATAGACCTTGCTGACGAGGAACACCTGATCACGTTTACCGCGAATGGCTTCGCCGACAACTTCCTCGGCCCCGCCTTCGCCATACATTTCGGCGGTATCGATCAGGGTCATGCCCTCGTCGATACCCAACTGCAACGCGGCAACCTCGGCGCTGCGCCGGTCCGGGTTTTCGCCCATGCGCCAGGTCCCCTGGCCGATGACAGGGACGGGAACGCCGGCCAGATCGATGGTGCGCATGACAACCTCCTGATGAGTTCGCGGATTAACAATGTGGCATTGGGCGGACAAAAGGGTTCAATCGAAGTATGGTTGCCCTCTGAAAAGTCGCCAGGAAGGACCTGCAATGCTGTTTGTCGTGATGCTCGGGGGCAAGCACCCGCGGGCCAGAATTGAAGTTCACGATGTGGTGTTCGCTGTAGCGAACACACTGCAAGACACCTACCCGCAATTGCGCGATGGTTGGTTTGGCAGCCCCAAGGGTGTGCACATCGACTCCTGGATGGCAGTGGATGGCGTTGATGGCTGGAAAGTTGAACTCAGCCACTTGGCCCCGCCTGCCGGCGCGCACCATCTGTATTTCATCAACCTGGGCGGCTACGAAGCCAACGCTTTTGGCGAAGCCCATCACTATTTGCTGGTGGTCGCCCGCGACAAAAAGGAAGCGAAAAGCAAGGGGAAACAGCAGATGCTGCGCCATTGGTCCCAGGCCCATACCGACGGGGTGATGGATATTGACGACTGCCTGCCCATCGACCTGGTCGACGGTCGCTACCTGCACCTGGTGCAAGGTTCGCACAGGCCAATCGTGCAACAGAACGACTACATCGTGCTGCCCTGAGTCATCCCTACCCGAACGGGGTATGGCGCCCACCCTCCACCTGCCTGACAGTGCAATCAGTCCCCGAACCTGATAACACGCACAACTCAAGGTGGGTCCGCCATGCATAAAACCTTTATCGCCCTGTTCAGCGCCGTATTGCCGGGCGCGCCGCTGATCGTGGCACACCACAGTTTCCCGCAGGCAGCGCAGGAAAAAGCCCGCTGGTTGAAACGCTACGCCGCGTTTGCCGTGGACTCCGGCGTGCCCGCGGCGGATGCCGAGCGGGCGATAGCGGCGATCAGCGCACAGTTGCCGGTGCTGTCTCCCGAGGAGGACGCTGCCTTGATCAGCCGAGCCGGCTTCGAAGGCGTGGAGCTGTTCTATGCCGGCTTCAGTTTCAAGGGCTGGGTGGGCTACAAACTGCGCTAACGGCTTACCAACTGCCCGACGCACCACCGCCACCACTGGAACCACCGCCGCCGGACGAGCTGCTGCTGGAGCTTGAACCGGAGCTGCCGGAACTCGAACCAGACCCTCCGCCCGACCCCGAGCCGCCGTCGGAAATGCTCTGGATAAAGACAATGAGCGCCACGACCGAGGCCGCCGGTATCGCCAGTATCCAGCCCTGGTAGCCGTGCCCCAGCATAAAACCGACCGCCACATAAACCGCCGCGACGGCCAACGCACGCACGAGAAAAAAGCGTGGTTTGGTCTTCCACGACTCGCGGATGACGAAGAACAGCCCCACGTACAACGCCAGCACCAAGGCGCCGCCAAACGGCAACGCCAGCCAGTGTACGAAGTTGACCGCCACAAAGTGGTCCACCACCAGCAACCCGACGATATACGCCAGCGCGCCCACCACGCAGTAAAACACCGCGCGCGCCAGCCACAGGGCGCCGAACGTGGCGCCGCCGATCAGCAGGGTCAGCGCAAGTACCAGCAGGTATAGCGGCCACTCATGGCCACCGGCATAAATCGTCAGCAACACCGTCACCACGACGGTGGCGATCAGCGCACGGCGCCAGTGCAGCTTACCGGCAGCGATCAGCACACCGCCGATGCCGCCCGCGATAAATGCCAGCAGTACTGCGATGATCTGCGGGTTAACCTGCGGCGCGGCCTGCTTTGGCAGGTCGCCGCCGTCCACCAGCACAGTCAAGTCATTGACCGCTTGTTGCACACCGCCCGCGTAGTCGCCCTGGCGAAACGCCGGCGTGATGTGTTCTTCGATGATGCGATGGGCCAACAGATCGGTGACCGTGCCTTCCAGGCCATAGCCCACCTCGATGCGTACCGTATGGTCGTCTTTCGCCACCACCAGCAGGATGCCGTCGTTGACGTCCTTGCGCCCCAGCTTCCAGGCGCGGAACAGTTGATTGGCGTAATCCTCGATACTCGCGCCGCCGGTAGTGGGCACCAGCAGTACCGCAACTTGCGCGCCTTTGCGCTGTTCAAGGGCGGCGAGTTGGTCTTTGAGGCGCGCGGTGATGCTGGCGTCGAGGGTATTGGTGAGGTCGATCACCCGCTGGTCGAGGGCGACGCCGATGGGCGACGTCTGCGCCTGGGCAGTGCTCAGCAGGCCGATGAACATCAGCGCCAGTAGACTCAACACGGATTGCCGCAGCATCGCCATCATGTTTGATACCTGAAGTTTCATCCTGAAGGCGCCGACTTTACCTTATTGAAACGTTCACACGTAGGCCGTGCCCTGCATGATCGGCTGCACGCTGCCGGTCAATACCACACCGCCCTGCCCGTCCCACTGCACCGTGACCGTGCCGCCGTCGCACTGCACCTGCACCGTGTCATCCAGCAGGCCGCGCCGGATCCCGTTGACCACCGCGGCGCAACAACACGAACCGGAACCCAGCGGCACACCGCCGCCGCGCTCCCAGATGCGCAGACGAATATGCGCGCGGTCCAGCACCTGCACGAAATGCACATTGGTCCTGGCCGGGAACAGTGCATGGGTTTCCAGCGCCGGACCTACGGCTGCCACGTCGATGGCGGCGAGGTCATCGACAAAAAACGTACAGTGCGGGTTGCCCATGCTGCACGCCGCCGGGTCGCCCTTGATCGGCAAGAGAAGGGTCTGCATGGCGGCGGCCAGCGGTACTGACGACCACTCCAGCGACGGCGCGCCCATGTCCACCGACACCCGCTGGCCCGCCGCGCGTACGCACGTCAGTAGGCCACGGTCGGTGCGCAGCACAATCGAATCGGTGCCGGCTTCGTGCATCAAGCGGTCGGCGACACCTCGCGTGGCACTGCCGCAGGTTTGCAGCGGCGTGCCGTTGGGGTTCCAGAATTTGATACGCGCGGCGGCGTCAACGCCGTCGAGGATCACCGCCAGCTGATTGAAACCGATGCCGGTGTGGCGGTCGCCCAGACGGCGGGCGACCTGCGCGGTGATCGGGTCGTCCTGGCCACGGCGGTCGATGATGATGAATCATCGCCATGGGCATGCATCTTCACAAAGGGCAATGTCATGGGCTGTCCGGTCGGTGAGCGCAATGGGAGGGTGAGCATACGGCAGTTTCATCCAGACCGATTCGACCGCATGTTAGCGTGTGTGCGTTTTGATCCGGCAGAGCCCGCCATGAAAAAAAACCTCTTCGCTTTGACCGCACTGCTGCTCGCGTTTTCCCACGCGACCCTGGCGGCCGCCCAGCCTCCCAGCCTGTGCCAGCCGAGCGCCTCGAAGTCGACGGCCAAGGCGCTGCTCGCTGCCGCAGAACGGCACCTGGCTGACCGTCCCACCCCCCTGGCCCATTTGCACACTGAAGGCACACTTCCCCACCACGGCATTCGCGAGCAAAGCATTGCCGCCGAAAAAGACTGGCCGGTGATGCGCCAGGCCGCGCTGGCGTGGCGGTTGAGCGGCGACCCGCGTTACCTCAGGCAAGTCGACGACTACCTTGGCGCCTGGGCCGATGTGTACCAACCGGACTTCAACCCGATTGACGAAACCAACCTCGACCAGCTGATCAATGCCTATGCGCTGACTGCCGATAACCTGCGCCTGGAAACCCGCGCAGCCAGCCGCCGCTTGATCAGTGATCTGGGTAACGGCTACCTCGCGCGTATCCAGCAGTTCCACGGCCAGAACAAAGGCACGCAAACCAACAACTGGCAAAGCCATCGCGTCAAGTTGATCACGGTGGCCGCCGCTGCACTGGGCGACCGGACGATGCTCGAGCAAGCCCACCAAGTGTTCAAACAGCAGATGGCCGACAATGTGTTGCCCGATGGCTCGGTCACCGATTTTCACGACCGCGATGCCCTGCACTACGTGGTCTACGACCTTGAGCCTCTGGTGCAAGCTGCCCTGGCGGCCAAGCCCTACGGCGGCGACTGGCTGAACCTCAAGGCCAATGGCGCGTCCCTGGGGGCCGCCCTCGATTGGCTGGTGCCCTATGCCAATGGCCAGCGCAGCCACCAGGAGTTCGTGCACACCCACGTGCAATTCGACAAGGACCGCGCCGGGGTGGGCGAAGCCGGCTACAGCGGCACCTGGGAGCCCAAAAGCAGCGCCACGCTGTTCTGGCTGGCGGCGCAACTGGACAAGCGCTACCTGCCTGTGGCGACGCAATTGGCCGCCCACCCGGCCGATTGGATCAGTGCCTGCTATTTGCCGTAAGCGCGGCTAGACTGGCCGGGTTGCTCTTTCAAGGGATTGACCATGCTTGTTGTATTCAGCGGCCTGCCCGGCACCGGCAAGACCACGATTGCCAGCCAACTGGCGCGCCAGACCGGTGCCGCCTACTTGCGCATCGATGTGATCGAACAGGCGCTTCGGGACGCGGGCGTGTTAGCGCAAGGCGTAGGTGCCAGCGGCTACGGCGTGGCCAATGCGCTGGCGTTGAGCAATTTGCGCTTGGGGCACACCGTCGTCGCAGACGGTGTGAACCCGGTCAGGGAAAGCCGCGAGGCGTGGAAATCGGTGGCGATTCAAGCAGGCGCCGCGTGGGTTGATATCCAGGTGATTTGCTCTGATGAGCGAGAACATCAACGCCGTGTTGAACAGCGTGCGGGGGATATTCCCGGCCTGACTCCGCCCGACTGGCGGTCCGTATCGGCGCACGAATATGAGGCCTGGGATCAAAAGCCACTGACGGTCGATACCGCCCATGTGACAGCAGATCAGGCGGTGGCGTTGATCCTGGCGCACCTCAAACCCGAGGCGAATGCGCTGGCGCCCGGTGGGGCGCTAAAGGTGTGACGGTCGCGCAGTCCAACCAGCGCAAGCGCCCTCGCCCTGCGTAGGTGGCATTTTTTAAAGCACTGCTCCCATCGCCTTCATCAACACTGGATCGCGCCCATAAATATCCGGCGCGTAGACCAGGCCGCCCTGGCGATCGACTTCGACTGTCCAGTACCCCAGCAACACCGGCACCGGCGTGGCGAGCCTGAATTCATGGGTCACGCCGGTTGCCAGCAGTTCATCGGTGCGAGCGCGTTCGGCCGGGCTCACCAGCAGGTCACGCAGCAACAACGGCTGTTCCACCCTCACACACCCCGAACTGAACGCCCGTGGGCCTTTGGTGAACAACGGTTGGCTGGGCGTGTCGTGCAGGTACACCGAGTACGGGTTAGGAAAGCGCATCACGATCTTGCCCAATGGGTTGCGCGGGCCGGCCTCCTGGCGCAGGAGAATGTTGCCGGGGCGCGACCAGTCGACCTGATCGGGCGCCAGGGGGTGACCCTGGGCGTCAAGCACTTGCAGGTTTTGCTGGCGCAGGTATTCGGGGTTCAGACGGATAGCCGGGAGCTTGTCCTCGCGCATGATGGTGGGCGGGATGGTCCAGGTGGGGTTCAGCGTCAGCCGGGTGATGCGCGACTTGAGCAGCGGCGTCTGACGCTCCGCGCGCCCGACTTGCAGGCGGGTTTGCCACACCGGAATGCCGCTCTGGTAAACGCTCAATTGCGCGGCGGCGACGTTGACCAGCACGCCTTCAGGCTCAAGGTCCTGGGCGAGCCAGCGAAAACGCTCCAGGTTGATACGCAGTTGGTCGCGGCGCATCGCCGGGCTGATGTTGAGTTCGGCCACGGTGCCGGCGCCGATCACGCCGTCGGCCTGTAACGAGTGGCTGGCCTGAAAGGCCTTGACTGCCTTGACCAGCTCGTCGCGGTATTGCTTGCCAGTGCCGCTGGGCACTTTGGCCAAGTAGCCACCGCTGTGCAGGCGCCGCGCCAGTTCCGGCACGCGCGGGTCTTCCATGCCGGGACGCAAGAGTGGCCCGCTGGCGACCGGGTCCCAATGCGGCAACGGTTGCAGGCGCACGGCGGCATAGGCATTGCGCAGGCTGCGGTACAGATCGGCGCTGGGCCGCGCCTGGTCAAAGGCTTGCGCCATGTCTTGCAGGCCGGCGGCGGCGAAGGCCAGCACCTCGGTATTCGGGTCGCGGGCGGGTGGCTGGGAATGCCACAACGGTTCGAAGCGCGATTGCTGCAGGCGCCCGTAATGCAAATCCTGCAGGGCTTGCAGGTACTGGCGGCTGGTGTCGATGTCGCTGCACAGCACGTTGGCCGTGGCATCCGCCGTGGGCAGACTATAGTGGCTGGGGTCCAGGCCGTCGTCGGCCAGCGTCAGCAACTGGGTGTGCAAGGCTTGGCGGCGTTCTTCGCCAGACCACAGCGGCCCATCACCCTGCTGCTGATAGAACGCCTGCAGGCGCGCCAGGGCTGCGGCGTCGATCTGCGGGGCGAGGCTGGGGCACACACTGGGCAACTGCGCGAGGGCCTGTTGCACCGGGCTTGCGGAAATTACCGGCACGGCGCCCATCGGCAGCTCATCAGCCGTCGCGACCAGTGGTGCAACGAGCAGGCAAATGCTCAAGTAACATGCGTGTTTTTTGAACAATTGACTTGGCTCCAATCCACAGCGGGGGACGCTTTGTAGATGCTGACTTTTATGTGTCGCTTCGGTTTGATCACCGTCACGCTGGCAACGTTGAGCAATTTTGCGCTCGCCGCCAATGGGAATCCTCCTAACTTGTATAGCAGCCTGGCGCGCTCGGCTCCAGAACTCAATCCCGCCGTACTGAAAAGCGCCCTGAGCGCGGTGCAGTGCGCGGTCAATAACGGCGAGGAACGGTCAGAGCGCCTAGCGGTTATTGACTACTCCCAACCCTCGACCGCCCGTCGGTTATGGATTTTCGATTTGCGCAAAAAGACCCTCGTGTTGCGCGACCTGGTGGCCCACGGTGCCAAGTCCGGGGAAAACTTCGCCACGCAATTTTCCAATCTCGAAGGCAGCCATCAGTCCAGCCTGGGCTTGTTTCGCACCCAGGAAAGTTACCTCGGCGCCCACGGCTACTCGTTGCGCATGGACGGCCTGGAGCCCGGTTTCAATGACCAGGCACGCGACCGTGCGCTGGTGATTCATGCCGCCGACTACGTCAACCCGGCGTGGAGCAAGCGCGAAGGCCGCATCGGCCGCAGCCAGGGTTGCCCGGCGGTGCGCCCGCAAGTGGCGCGCCAGGTGGTGGATAAACTCAAGGATGGGCAGTTCATGTTTTCCTGGTACCCGGACCAGCGCTGGTTGAAGTCATCGACGTATCTGAACTGCAAGCCCCAACAAGTGGCGAGTAGTCGTACAATCCGTGGTGGTTAGCCTGTCCCCACAGATAAAAGAGAGCGCCGCATGCTTCTACATACCTCCACCTGGATCGAGATTGGGCAGTTTCTGGAACGCAGCCGCACGGTGGTGATTCCCATCGGTTCCAACGAACAACACGGCCCCACCGGCCTGCTGGGCACCGACTGGATGTGCCCGGAGATCATCGCCCACGAGGCGCAGAAGAACGCCGACATCCTGATCGGCCCGACCTTCAATATCGGCATGGCCCAGCACCACCTGGGTTTTCCCGGCACCATTTCGCTGCGCCCTTCCACCTTTATCGCCGCCATTGGCGACTGGGTGCGCTCGCTGGCCGGACACGGTTTCGAGAAGATCCTGTTCCTGAACGGCCACGGCGGCAATATCGCCACGATTGAAGCGGCGTTTTCCGAGCTGTACGCCGAAGCCAGTTTTGCCCGCCGCCCCGCCGGTTTCGCGCTCAAGCTGGTGAACTGGTGGGACCTGGAAGGCGTACACGATTTGGCTCAACGCCAATTCCCGGTGGGCCACGGCAGCCATGCCACGCCGTCAGAAATTGCGGTGACGCAGTGGGCGTACCCGCAATCGATCAAGTCCGCCGAGTATTCTCCGCAAATCGCCAATACCGGGCCGATCCGCGAAGCGCTGGACTTCCGCGCCCGCTTCCCCGACGGGCGAATGGGTTCGGACCCGGCGCTGGCGACGGTGGAAAAAGGCGGTGAGTTGGTGGCGTTGGCAGCCAAGGGGTTGGTCAAGACCGTGAACACCTTCAGCAGCGAAGCAAAACCCTAGGCCAGGCCCATCGCAAATGTGGGAGCGGGCTTGCTCGCGAAACGGTGGATCAGTCAATAAATGTATCGACTGATACGCCGCCTTCGCGAGCAAGCCCGCTCCCACACATTCAAACCCTCAGGCGTGCCTGGATTATTTGCAGTCCTGCGCCGCCAGCTCCAGCCGCGACGGTTTGATCGCCGAGGCCAGTGGCTTGCGCTCGTACAGGAACACCTTGGTGCCGTCCTGGGACTTGTAGGCCTCCAGCACATCATCGGCTGCAATCTTGCTGGTCAACACCACCTTGGCGTGGCGCGAGTTCTGCGTCACCGTCGAGGTGATGCCGCGTTTTTCAAGCTTGGGCACTACGCACTGCACATAGCCTTCAGGGGTTTTGTCGGTTTGCAGGGTCAAGCTTGGAGCGTTGGGAGCAGTGATACAACCGGTCAGCAACAACGAAGCAAAAGCCAGGGCCGGGACGAAAAAAGAGCGCATAAACATTCCTGAAAATAACCAAATAGGGTTCACAACGATCCGCGCGTCATCCCGCGCGGACCAGGGCCTTTAGCGACGCATCAAACTGCTTCAAGGCATCGAGCTGTACATCACGCTGTTGTTCAATCTGCGCGGCAATGTCCGGGGCCGCCTTGTCATGCACCCATACCGACGGCACCTGTTTGTGCACCGAGCCTTCAGCCTTGGCAATGTATTGCAGATCGGCGTCATAGAACCGCGCCACAAAACGCGCCTCGACCTGATCGTTACGCTGGGTCAGCAATTGGTTATGGGTATCGAGCATCACCACCACATCCGGGTGAGCCTGCACCAGCTCATCCAGGCTGCTGTAGACCGTGACGATGCGAAACGTGCCCTGCAATGAACTCATCAGCCAATCTATCGCCAGTTCCGGGTCGGAGCTGTTGACGAACGCCTCGCGGATGCGCCCGTCAAGGGCATCCTTGGCGCCGTTCATGGCCATGGCGTGGTAGCGTTCAAGGTAACTGAGGTTGTCGCGGGTGTTTTCGCTGTACAGCACACCCACCGACTGCGCGCGCTGCAGGGAGTCTACGCTACCGACGAGTGGCAGCAAATGGCCCGTAGGCAGATCATCAGCAAATGCGGGGCTGGTCAGAACCACACTGCCGAACATCAGCATCATTAAACCCAGTTGGATAATCGTCCTCATCGCGCATTTCCTTGATCAGCGTCTCGATGCGCTGATTCTGCGCTTTTGGCATAAAAACAGAACTTGCGATGCTTGATGGTGACTATCATTTGAACCGATAGTGTCGCGTCTCCCGACCTCTATAAAACTATAAGGACCACGCCATGAAGCCCCACCAGAAAACCTTCGACCGCATCCGCGAAGCCGTACTGCCGGAGTTTCGCGAGCGGGTCGCCGATTACCTGGTCGATTATGAAGACGTGCTGCAGGACGAGGCCGCCGACGCCGACCAGCGTTACGCCAGCGCCCAGCAATTGCGCGGCTACCTGCGGGGCTTGAACACCACCCGAGTGCTGGGCATGGCGGACTGGGAAGACCTCGACCGGCGCGTGTCCCAGGAATGGATGTAAACCCTTAGAGCGCTGGGCGTTGCAGGTTGACCCATGCCTGCACTGACGGCCGCTGCCATTGGCGCTGCGCGTAGTCCACCCATTCGGTGGGCACACTGTCACCGTTGAGGATCAGGCGATTGAGCATCACCGCCAGGTCAAGGTCGGCAATCGACCACTCGCCGAACAGGTACGGTGGGTTGCCGGCCAACAGCGTCTGCGTCGCACTGAACAACTTGCGTACGGCCGCTTCGGCGGCGGGCGACAACGGCGGCATTTTCTGCCCGTAAAACACCACCAGCGTCGAGCGCTCCTGACGGATCGCCAGCAAATCACTGCGCAACCACGCCTGAACCTGCCGCGCCCTCGCCCGCTGCTGTGGGTCAGCCGGGTACACCGGCGTTTCGGGATAGACCTGTTCCAAGTATTCAGTGATTGCGCAAGATTCCGACAGGGCAAACTCGCCTTCCACCAACGTCGGCACACGCTGGGTCAGCGACAGTTGGGTAAAGTCCGCCGTCTGGTTTTGCGCGGTGTCCAGGTCCAAGGTGAGCATGTCGAACGTCAGGCCTTTTTCGCGCAGGGTGACAAACACCGACATCGCGTAGGGGCTGGTGAACTGGGAATCCACATAGAGGCGTAACGGGCGTGGGTGCATGGCAGGTCTCCTTGGGTGAGCACCCACGCTACGAGAGGCGGGGCAATAAAGACAATGGCGGTTTTTTATGGGGGCATTCCTGGCGGGAATAGCCTCGATAGTGGCAATATCACATCGATTCGCTAGTTTGCGAAAACGCCCCGCCATTCGAAGCTTTCAAGGAACGATCAGCTTATGAAACAAGCAGTTGTCGTCATACACGGCATCGGCGAGCAACGCCCGATGGACACCCTGCATGGCTTTGTGGATGCCATGATTCCCGCCGACACGCCCGACGGCACGCCCTTCTACTGGAGCAAGCCGGATCGGCTGTCACGCAATTTCGACCTGCGCGTCTTGAAGTCGTCCGGCCGCACCAGCACGGATTTCTACGAGTACTACTGGGCCCACAAGATGCAGGGCACCAAAGTCGGCCACCTGCTCAGTTGGCTCTGGGACATCTTCAAGCGCCCACGCCGCGATATTCCCGACGCCATCGTGCCGATCTGGCGCACCACGCGCTGGACGGTGATGCTGCTGGTGCTGCTGATCGCTAGCGGCACCCTCGCCACGGCCTGGGGCCAGTTCGATCACAGCGACAACCCCTTCGCGCTGGTGCCGTTGCTGCTCGGCGCTATAGGCCTGGCGCTGCGTTACTCGGCCCTGTCCTACCTGGGCGACGCCGCCCGTTACCTGAGCCCCAACCCGCAGAACGTGGTGGTGCGCGAGCAGATTCGCGCCGACGGCGTGGCGTTGCTGCGGGCCCTGCACAACAAAGGCGATTACGACCGCATCATCGTGGTCGGCCACAGTTTGGGCAGCGTGATCGCCTACGACATCGTCGGTTATCTGTGGCACGAACATCACGATCAGCTGACCCAAGTCATTCCAAGCAACCGCGAACTCGCCAGCCGTTATGCCAATCACGAAGCGCTGCAGCCGGTCATCAAGGACACGCTGCCCAACGCCGGCGCCGCGCTTGACGGCAGCCTGGGCAGCGTATTGAAATTTCGCGAGCAGCAGACCGAAGCCTTTATCGAGCAGCGCGGCCTGGGCAACCCATGGCGCATTACCGATCTGGTAACCGTCGGCAGCCCGATGGCCCACGCGAGCCTGTTGCTGGGACGCAGCGTCAGTGACTTCCAAAAACGCATGGAGCGCCGCGAAGCCCCCGCCTGCCCGCCCACTCAGGACGAAAAGGGCTACGGCTACAACGCCCGTCATCCGGTGATGCTCGGCCAGAAACCCTTCACGCCCCAGTATTTGCACCACGCGGCGGCATTTGCAGTGACGCGCTGGACCAACCTCTATTTTCCCGCGCCCTATGGCCTGTTTGGCGACATCGTCGCGGGCCCGGTCAGCCCGGTGATGGGCGCAGGCGTGCTGGATTTGCCGGTGACCGTGGGCTCGCGCAAAGGCTGGCTCGCCCGCTCATGGCTCAGCCACACCCACTACTGGAGCGAGCGCGGCGGCGCCCAAGGTTACCTCGGTGCGCTCTCCACGGATGAACACGCGATCACCCAGGGCCCGCGTCCGTCAGCCACCGAAGCGTTGCGCTGGGCCGTCGACCTCAAGGGCCTGCGGCGCTTGCGCCCGGCGCGCGCCAAAGAAAGCCTGACGCAGGCTTAGCCGGCAAAACCGCCTTTATCGAGAAACTCACGCTCTTGCGCCGTGGTGCCCCTGGCCAACACTTCATTACGGTGTGGAAAGCGCCCAAACCGCTCGATGATCGCGGCATGCTCCTTGGCCCAATGGTAGGTGCTGGCATCCAGCTGCTGGTTCAGCACCAACGAGCGCTGCTGATCGGCGGGGTCTTCCGAATGCTCGAACGGCAAGTAACAGAACGCCCGCAGCTCGGGCTCGATCAATTGGTCCAGGCCAGCATCGACCATCCGCCGCGCGTACAAACGCGCCAGCGGGTCGGTGGCAAACATGTGCGCGGTGCCACGAAAGGCATTGCGCGGGTATTGATCCAGCAGGATCAACAAGGCCAGCGCGCCGTGTGCCGAATCCAGCCAGCCCTCCAGTTCGCGCCGAGCCGCTTGCATATGCGTGGCATGGAAGGTGTCGCGAAAGGCCGCGTCAAACGCGTCGTCCTTGGCGAACCAGCGCTTGGGGCCTGCCTGCTTCCAGAACTCGATCACCGCCTCGGCCGGTTGCCCGTTGATGCTCGACATCATTACCTCCCATTGGCTTGCAGATTTCATCATTGACGCCGGCAGAATCCATTAAGTTTCCGCTCTGGAGCCGCTCCTGCTTCGCAGCGGTCGTGCCATCGCACATAGGGTTTACCGGATGATTCACCGTCTTGCCCAGGTTTTCAGTGATTCCAATGGCCACGTGCGCACCAAGCTGTTTGGCATTTACGGCATTTTGGTCGCCATTAACGTCGGCGCCTGGCTCTGGGCGCTGGTGGCGTTTCATCAGCACCCCGTGTTATTGGGCACTGCCCTGCTCGCCTACAGTTTCGGCCTGCGCCACGCGGTGGACGCCGACCATATCGCCGCCATCGACAACGCCACCCGCAAGCTGATGCAAGAGCAGAAACGCCCGGTGGCGGTGGGGTTCTTTTTCTCTCTGGGGCATTCGTCGGTGGTGGTGCTGGCCTCGATTGGCGTGGCCCTTACCGCCGCCCATGTCGAGGCGTTCAAGGCGGTTGGCGGTGTGATCGGCACGTCAGTGTCGGCGGTCTTTCTGCTGGTGATCGCGCTGATGAACCTGGTCATCCTGCGGTCGATCTACAAGGCCTGGCGCCACGTGCGCGAGGGCGGCGCTTACGTCGATGAGGATTTCGACCTGCTGCTGGCCGACCGCGGTTTCATGGCGCGAATCTTCCGCCCGCTGTTTCGCCTGATCAGCCGCAGTTGGCACCTGTACCCGCTGGGTTTTCTGTTTGGGCTGGGGTTTGACACCGCCACCGAAATCGCCCTGCTGGGCATTTCCGCCACGCAGGCGGCGCAGGGCTTATCGCCGTGGTCGATCATGGTGTTCCCGCTGCTGTTCAGCGCCGGCATGTCGCTGGTTGACACGCTGGACGGCCACTTGATGCTCGGCGCCTACGGCTGGGCGTACATGAAGCCGCTGCGCAAGCTCTACTACAACATGAGCATTACCTTGGTCTCGGTGGTCGTGGCGGTGATCATCGGCAGCATCGAGGCGCTGGGGCTGATGGCCGACCAGTTGGAGCTCAAGGGTGATTTCTGGGGCTTTATCGGCAACCTGAACGACAGCTTCGGGATGCTCGGCTACATCATCATCGGGATTTTCGTCGCCAGCTGGGCGGCGTCGGTGTTGCTGTACCGCTTGAAGGGCTTCGACCGGCTCGCCTGAAGTCGAGAAGCAGGTCAGCCACATTCGGGACTGACACACTGCAATCGCGGGCAAGCCCCTCCCACATGTTTAAACCGCGTTACGCCAGCTCAGCGCGCAGTTGACGCGCCGCGGTGACCATATGAACCAACGCCGCTTCTGTCTCCGGCCAGCCGCGGGTTTTCAAACCGCAATCCGGGTTGACCCACAGGCGCTCGGCCGGAATCCGCTGGGCGGCCTTGCGCAGCAAGTTGGCCATTTCCGACGCATCCGGCACGCGCGGCGAGTGGATGTCGTAGACGCCCGGGCCGATGTCATTGGGGTACGCGAACGCTTCGAACGCGTCCAGCAACTCCATGTCCGAGCGCGACGTCTCGATGGTGATCACGTCGGCGTCCATCGCCGCGATGGACTCGATCACATCGTTGAACTCGCTGTAGCACATGTGCGTGTGGATCTGGGTTTCGTCACGCACGCCGCAGGCACACAGGCGGAACGCTTCGGTGGCCCAGTCCAGGTAGTGTTGCCACTGCGCCCGGCGCAACGGCAAGCCTTCACGGAACGCCGCTTCGTCGATCTGCACGATCTTGATGCCGGCCGCCTCCAGGTCAACCACTTCGTCACGAATCGCCAGCGCCAGTTGACGCGCCTGCACTTCGCGGCTCACGTCTTCGCGCGCAAACGACCACATCAGCATGGTCACCGGGCCGGTCAGCATGCCCTTCATCACCTTGCTGGTCAGGCCTTGGGCGTAGCGGATCCACTCCACGGTCATGGCTTTGGGGCGGCTCAGGTCGCCGAAGATTACCGCCGGTTTCACGCAGCGCGAACCGTAGCTCTGCACCCAACCGAAGCGGGTGAACACGTAGCCGTCGAGTTGTTCGGCGAAGTACTCGACCATGTCGTTTCGTTCGGCTTCGCCATGCACCAACACGTCCAAACCGAGGTTTTCCTGCACTTGCACGGCGTGCTTGATCTCGCTGTGCATCGCTTCGACGTACTCGGCTTCGCTCAACTTGCCGGCCTTGTACGACTGGCGCGCCAGGCGGATCGAGGCAGTTTGCGGGAACGAACCGATGGTGGTGGTCGGTAACAGCGGCAGGTTCAGGCCGGCACGTTGCTGCTCGATACGTTGGGCAAACCGCGACTGGCGCTGACTGTCCTTGGCGGTGATCGCCGCCACGCGGGCTTGTACGGCAGGTTTGTGAATTCGCGTTGAAGCCGCGCGAACCGCTTGCACGGCGCGGCTCTGCGCCAACGCGGCGCGTACATTCGGTGCCTGCGGCGCGTTGACGGCCTGGGCCAGCACCGCCACTTCCGCGCACTTCTGCACGGCGAAGGCCAGCCAGCTTTTCAGCTCGGCATCCAGCGTGTCTTCACGGCCCAGGTCGACCGGGCTGTGCAGCAGTGAGCAGGACGGCGCCACCCACAAACGATCACCCAACTTTTCATGTGCGTGCTGCAAGGTCGCCAAGGCTTTTTCCAGGTCGCAGCGCCAGACGTTGCGGCCATTGACCACGCCCAGGGACAACACTTTGTAAGCCGGCAGGCGATCAAGAATGGTCGGGTACTGCTCCGGTGCACGCACCAGATCGATGTGCAAACCATCGACCGGCAGGTTGGCGGCCAGGCCGAGGTTTTCTTCCAGACCACCGAAGTAGGTGGCCACGAGCTTTTTCAGCGGGTCGCGCTGGATCAGGTTGTAGGCGCGCTCAAAAGCGTTTTTCCAGTCTTGCGGCAAGTCCAGAACCAGGATCGGCTCGTCGATCTGCACCCACTCAACGCCCAGGTCAGCCAGGCGCTGAAAGATCTGGCCGTACAGCGGCAGCAGGCGATCGAGCAGGTCCAGCTTGTCGAAGTCACCGCCCTTGGCCTTGCCCAACCACAAGTAGGTCAGCGGGCCGATGACGACGGGCTTGACGTTGTGGCCCAGGTCACGGGCTTCCTTGACCTCTTCAAACAGCTGCTCCCAACCCAGGTGGAATTGCTGGTCAGCACTGAATTCAGGCACCAGATAGTGGTAGTTGGTATCGAACCACTTGGTCATTTCCTGGGCGTGGGCACCGCCGCAGCAGTTGTCGCTGACGCCACGGGCCATGCCGAACAGCGTGTGCAATGTGGCTTGGCCGTCGGCTGGGCGGAAGCGCTCAGGGATCACGCCGAACATCAAGGAATGAGTCAGGACCTGGTCGTACCAGGCGAAATCGCCGACCGGCAACAGCTCGATGCCGGCCTGCTTCTGCAACGCCCAGTGAGTGTTGCGCAGGTCACGGCCAACGGCGCGCAGGCCGGCTTCGTCGAGTTCGCCCTTCCAGAACGCTTCCTGCGCTTTTTTCAATTCACGATCGCGTCCAATGCGCGGAAATCCCAGGGAATGAGCGACTGCCATGACTTACAACTCCAATGTCGATATTTGATGGCAGCCATTGTCGACACCCACTCATCGTGAGACAAACTCATTCTATTCCAGATGATCACAAGATCTGCTCATATTGAAGCGACGTGGAGATAGAACGCGTGAAACATGAAATACGCACAGCCGGCCAACGCCAGGCCCATGCAGCGGTTGAACCACGTGAACGCCGCCGCCCCACTGATCCTGCGTCCTAACATGGCGCCCAACAAGGCGTACACCCACGGCGCGCCGACCGCGCCCAGCCCCAGCAAAGCCGAAACCCCGGCAATGGACGCGCCGGTGATATGCGCCGCCGGCAACATCACGCTGGTAATCGGCAAAACCGCCACGATGCCCTTGGGGTTGAGCAACTGAATCACCAGGCCATTCCAGAACGTGAGGGCCTTGCCGGGCGTGCTTGAAGTTTCTTCAACCACCGTGCGGGCAGTGAACACCTGATAGGCGAGGTACAGCGTGTACACCCCGCCGACCAGCGAGATATACGGCAGCGCCGCCTGGGAAATGATCGCCTCGCCGGTGTAGCCAAACAGCACGAACATCAACAGCATCGCGCAGCCCACACCGAAGTAGAACCCGCTGGAGCGACGGAATTTGCCGGTAAGCCCGGCGTTCAGCCCCATCAGGTTCACAGGGCCCGGGCTGTACATGACGCTGAAGGCGTAGAGGAAAATGTCCATGGAGAAACCTGCCGTAGAAGAAGTCCGGCGAGTCTACTGAGGCGCTTTGCGCTGAATCTTGTACGTTTGTGGTTCAGCCTGTGGTGAGCAGTCTTTCAGCGGCGAGCAGGCCTGTTGTGGCGAGCGGGCTTGCCCCGCGTTGGGTGGCGAAGCCGCCCCAAAAACCGGCTGACGTGATTTGCCTGAATAAATGCGTTGTTCTTATTGGGGCTGCTTCGCAGCCCAACGCGGGGCAAGCCCGCTCGCCACAACAAGCCCGCTAGCCACAACAGGTCCGCTAGCAACAGCGAGCCCTGTTTCCCGCAGCGATTCATTCACCCCAGCCTCTGCGTGCTGAAATAAACTGTGCGGGTACCTAGTGGGATTATTTATGACTCAATCCAGCGAAGACTTTTCGATACGCACGTTGGAAGACCCTCCCGCGCAGCTGCGCAATTTGGAAAAGCAGGCCGTTGCCGAAGGGTTCAGGTTCCTGACGCGGCTGATAACCGAATGGGAAAACCGCACGAACCGGTTTGACCAACCGGGAGAGTGCCTTGTGGGAGTCTTTCGACAGGGCCAGTTGATTGGCGTTGGAGGCCTATCCCGCGACCCATACGCAGGCCCGCAAATCGGTCGGCTACGCCGGGTATACATAGATCCAGCGATGCGTGAGCGTCGTATTGGTGGAGAGCTTGTCAGCTATTTACTGGAATACGCCGCTAAACAGTTTCAAGCAGTGCGTCTTTCCACGGATAGTCCAAATGCCATGAAGTTTTATCTGCGCTGTGGTTTTCACCCCGTGAGCGACGACACCGCAACCCACGCAAAGTCGCTGCTACCCTCAATCGGCAATGACCCGGAGACCGCATGCAGGTGATAAACAACAGCAGACCTGAGTACATGTCCAGGCTCGAGCAACTTCTGTACGGCAATAACTACAGCGTCTCAATAGACCTGTATGGCCCACTGGATGCGAACCTTCCGCTGATCGAGGTGCTTAAATCAGCGGTGAATTCGTCATGTGAAGTCCCCCGCAGTGCACTCATCAGTGTTGATGAAGCGCGGGCACACATTCTTGAGTCGTTGCTTTACTCAGGTGATCCGGCTGCCGGGCCAATCGACCTGCCTGCTAAATGCAGTGAAATAACCTCACTGGTTGAGCAACTGCTGGAAGGTGCCCAGGTCAATAAAGCCGACGCTATCTACAGCTTTCACCTCGCTAAAGGCCACCCAGGCTACCCGGTGTGGTGGGAGTTCGCCCTGGATGTCCATGCGCGAGGCAGTCGTTGGATTCTGCTGGGTTGCAGCAGCGATTAGGCGTAAACCCCAATCGTGAATTGGGGCGTACGCCACTCGACGACTTACAGCAACGGAATCGAATAACTCACAAACACCCGATTCTGATCCTGGTCGCGCGCCACTTCACTGCGCGACACGCCGTTGCGCCAGCCAAAGCCGACGTTTTTGAACGTGCCGCTCTGCACCACGTAATCCAGGGAGATGTCCCGTTCCCATTCGCTGGCAGTGTTGCCGGCGGTGGTGAGGATATGGTCGCCCTTCAAATACATCACCGACGCCTTCAGGCCAGGCAGGCCCAGCGCGACAAAGTCGTAGGCGTATTGCGCAAAGGCGGTGCGTTCGCCGGCCTGGATGAAGGTTTGCACGGTGCGGTCGGTGTAAAGGTACAGACTCGAACCGCCCTCGCCTTTGTTGACCAGGCCACCCTGGTTGAGTTGGGCGAAGTTGCTGTCATCGGAGACTTGCTGGTAACCCGCGGTGATCGCGTGCGGGCCCAGCGAGTAGATGAACGCGGCGCTCCAGGTGTTGTTGTCGATTTCGCCGTTGCCGTTCCGGGTATAGCCGCTGAATTTATACCCTTCGGCACGCCCGGCGGCAGTGCTGTTCTTGCCATCGGAGGTGGTGTTGAAATAACGCAGGTCGGTTTTCAATGAGCCGTAATCGCCCAACGGCAATACATGGATCAACCCGGCAAAGTGCTGTTGGTAATAGTCTTCGAGGTTGGCGTAGTAGTACTGGACCAGCAGGTCCTTGTTCACTTGGTAGTCGAAACCTGCGTAGTTGAATTTATTGCTCTCTTGCGTGCCACCCGCGGCCGCCAGGCCACTGCGATCGCTTGAGCCACGGCCGGTGGTGTGTTGCAGCTGGCCGCCGATCAGCGTCAGGTTGTCGATGTCTTTGCTGGTGACCTGCGCGCCCTCGAAGGATTGCGGCAGCAGGCGGCCATCGTTGCTCACCAGGATCGGCAAGTTCGGGCGCAGGTAGCCGTAGCGCAGTTCGGTTTTGGCAAAACGCGCCTTGGCCGTCGCGCCACCGCGCGCCCAGCTGTCGGCTGCCTTGCCGTCATCGGTGGGGATCATCGAGCTGCCCACGTGGCGGCCAGCGCCGCTGTCGAGGGTCACACCGAGCATGCCGACGGCGTCGAGACCAAAACCGACGGTGCCGTCGGTAAAGCCCGACTGGTAGTTGAGGATAAACGCCTGGCCCCACTCTTCGGTCTTCGACGGTGCGGCGGCGCCATCGCGGTTGTCGTTATTGAAGTAGAAGTTGCGCAGGCCCAAGTTGGCTTTGCTGTCGCTCAAAAAATCAGCCGAGGCCAAGGGGCTCAGGGCAATACCCAGGCCGCCGGTTAATACACTCAGTACATTCAAAGTAGCTTTCATCAGGACGAACTCCGGCGCGGAATCCAGGTTCCGGGCGCGTAAAAAGGGCAGCAGGATGCACGCGACCAACTTAGGGTGGCCGCCGCGTTAACCAACGTTTAAGTGCTTAGTTGAGTGAAGTGAACCTCCGTAAAACCTCAGTCAATCAATCCATGAGCGTCATAAAACGGATACGGCCCCGGGTAGTCCCCGAACACGCCGTTGTGGCTGATCAACCCGTGCTGTGCATCCCAGCGGTGCAGCAGGTAGCCGGCCGGCTCCAGGTTGAAATGCGCAGGCGCGGCGTCTTGCAGGTCAAGCACGATCTGGTGCGAGGTGCCGGGGCATACGCAACTCAGGCTGCCGCCAAAACGCCGTTGCATCGGGCGGTGCAAATGCCCGCACAACAGGCGCTCCACGTGTGGGTGGCGGGCGACGACGCGCTCCAGGGCGGCGGCGTTGATAAAGGGCTCGCGGTCCATATGGCCGATGCCGCTGCTAAACGGCGGGTGATGCAGGATCAGCAAGGTCGGTGCCTCGGAGCGCAGCGCCAATTGCGCGTCGAGCCACTGCAATTGGCTGTCGAGCAGTTGGCCGCCGTGACCACCGGGAATGGTCGAGTCCAGGCCGATCAAGCGCAGCGGATGCTCATCCACGACCCAATCCAGCGGGCCGTCTGCCGACGTCGGCAGATAAGCGTGATCGCCGAACGCATCCAGTAACGGCCCGCGCGTGTCGTGGTTGCCGGGCACCAGGTAGCAGGGCATGTGCAGGCGCGCCAACTCCGGGTGCAGCACGGCGTATTCATCGGCGCGGCCAAAATCCACCAGGTCGCCGCTGATCACTACGATATCGGGCCGTGGGTGACTGGCGTTCAGATGGTCGACGGCGCGGCGCAGTGCCCCCAGGGTATCGACCACGCCATAGGTCAGGCGATTACCGGCTTTAAGGTGCAGGTCGCTGATCTGCGCAACAAGAAACGGACGGTTCAAAATAAGCTCTCACGCATTCAGGGTGAACACCACGTGCGGCGCGATTGCCAGGGCAATCGGCGCGCCGACGCGGTGCAGTTGGTTGTCGCTGCTGTCCACCAGCAGCGGTTGCGGGCCGCCCACATCCACCAGCAGGCGGCTTTGTGCGCCCTGGAAGAACTGCGCGACCAGATGGCCGTGCAGGTGCCCTTCGTCTTCCATCACGCGCAGGTGTTCGGGCCGGCAGTACACGGTGCTCGGTAAGCTGGCGCCGTGCCACGGCAGTTCGCCGCCGCAGACTTTCAGGCCGTGGGCAGTCCGCGCCAACACAGAGAAGGCATTGAGGTTGCCGACAAAGCCTGCGACAAACGCATTGGCCGGTTGTTGGTAGATCTCCCGAGGGCTGGCCAGTTGCGCGATACGCCCCTGCTCCATCACCAGGATGCGGTCGCCCAGCGCCATGGCTTCGCCCTGGTCGTGGGTGACGAACACCGAGGTGATGCCAAGCCCGCGCAGCAGTTGATCCAGCTCGCTGCGCAGGCGCTCGCGCAATTGCGCATCCAGGGCGGCCAACGGCTCATCGAGCAACAGCACTTTGGGACGCGGTGCCAGCGCGCGGGCCAAGGCCACACGCTGACGCTGGCCGCCCGACAGTTCATGGATGCTGCGCTTGCCGTGGTGCTGCAAGCCCACCAGTTCCAACAGTTCCTCGCAGCGCTTGTTGCGCTCAGGCGCCGACACGCCGCGAATCTTCAAGCCGTAGACAATGTTGCCGGCCACGTCCAGGTTGGGAAACAGCGCGTAATTCTGAAACACCATGCCCACATCACGGCGCTCAATGGGCAAACGCGTGACATCTTGATCGCCGAAAAACACCTGGCCGACGTTCGGGCGTTCCAGGCCGGCAATCAGGCGCAAGGTCGTGGTTTTGCCACAGCCGGACGGGCCAAGAATTGCCAGGGTTTCGCCGCCTTCGACGCTCAGGTTCAGGTCATGCACGGCCACGGTGCCGTCGGCGAATGCCTTGCGACAGCCCTGCAGGCGAATAGTGATAGCGGTCATCGACGCTCTCCACGGGACAAACGAGCACTGATGGCCTGCAACGCAATCAGCAGCGGCACGATCATCAGCAAAAAGATAAGGGTGTAGGCGCTGGCGATTTCCAGACGCGCCGAGGCGTAGCTGTCGGCCAAACCCACCGGCAGCGTCTTGGTCATCGGCGTGTGCAGCATCCAGGTCAGGTTGAACTCACCCAGGCTCAGGGTGACCACCATCAGCACGCCGGCCAGAATGCCCGCCCGGCAATTGGGCACCACCACGCTGAAAAAGCGCTTGATCGGCCCCGCGCCAAGGCTGGCGGCAGCCTCTTCCAGCACCGGCAGTTGCTGACGTTGCATCACCGCCATCACCGGGCGCACCAGGAACGGCAAGGTGAACAGCACATGGCCGACAAGGATGAACAGCCAACTGCTGCGAAAGCCGCCGAATTGGCCGTAGGTCAGCAGCAACGCCAACGCACTGGCCAAACCCGGCATCGCCACCGGCAGCACCATCAGCTCTTCGAAGGCTCGGCTGAAGCGGTTGTTCATGCGCACCAAGGCATAGGCCGCCGGCACGCCGACCACGCAAACGCACACTGCACAGGCCAGGGCCAATTGCAGCGACAGCCACACCGTGGGCGAATAGGCCTGCCACACCTGCACCAGCCAGTCGAAGGTCAAGCCGCTGGACAGGCCGACGAAGAAGTTACGCGTCAGCCCGGCCAGCAACGACATCAACACCGGCACCAACATGAAGGCGCACACCAGCAGGGTAAACAGCAGTTGCACCACAAACAGCGATGAGCGCTTCACAGGACCGTCCCCGCGTTTTTCACCAGGCGACGCGTGAGCAGCAACACCGCCCAGGTCACGGCACCGAGCACCACCGACAGCGCGGCGGCGACGGCAAAGTTGGCGTAGTTGGTGAACACGTTGTAGATCGCCACGGGCGTGACATTCAGCCGCGTGCCCAAGGTAAAGGCGGTACCGAACGCGCCCATGGACGTGGCAAAACAAATCGCCCCGCACGAGGCCAACGCAGGCGCCAGCCCCGGCACGATCACGTCGCACACCACCCGCCAATGCCCGGCGCCCAGTGAGTGCGCGGCTTCCTCCAGGCTGCGGTCGAGGCTTTCGCACGCGGCCATCACCGTGAGGATCACCCGCGGGATCGAGAAGTACAGGTAGCCGACAAACAACCCCGCCAGCGAGTACGCGAAAATCCAGCGTTCACCGGCCAGTTGCAGGCCCAGGGCCGCAAACAGGCCTTGGCGACCGGCCAACAGGATCACCAGAAAGCCCACCACCACGCCAGGAAACGCCAATGGAAAGGTGAGCAATGCCACCAATGCCGAACGCCCGAAGAACTGCTGCCGCGCGAGGAATACACCACTGATGCCGCCGATCAGTAACGCGGTGAGCGTCACAAACACGGCCAGCACGCAGGTCTGCGCCAGGCTGCCCAGGTACTGCGTGCTGCTGAGCACCTGCCAATAGCCGCTGCCGTTGCTGTCGCGGCGCTCGGTGCCCAGCACGATCAAATGCGCCAGCGGCAACAGCCAGAACGCGAGCAGCACTGCAAAGGCCGGGGCCAGTGCCCAGGCGGCATGTTTTGCCGAGGTTGCCACTTACTTGACCTCGCTCAGGTAACGGGCGGCGAAGGCTTCCTGCACAGCGGCCATTTTTTCGTAGTCCACCACACCGGCGCGGGCGTAGTCGCTGTCGGGCAGGAACTGCGCGGCGACGTCGGCCGGCATTTTCATTGCGCGCACCGGGCGCAGGTAGGCCTTGGCCCACAATGCCTGGCCTGCATCGGAGAGCACGAAATCGAGGACCTTTTCAGCGTTGGCGCGGTGCGGCGCGTTGGCCACCAGGCTCATCACGTACGGCACGCTGATGCTGCCTTCTTTGGGGATCACGAAGGCAACGTTGGCGTTGTCCTTGTAACGCGCGCGGTAGGCGTTGAAGTCGTAGTCCACCAGAATCGGCAGCTCACCGGACAGCACCCGCGCATAGGCGGTTTGCTTGGGCACGATGGGCGCGTTTTTGGCGAGCTTCTGGAAGTAGTCGATGGCCGGGGCGAAGTTATCCAGGTCGCCGCCCAAGGCGCGGTTGATCGCCACGGCGGAGACGTAGCCGACAAACGCGCTGGACGGGTCGAGGTAACCGACCATGCCTTTGTACTCAGGCTTGAGCAGGTCGGCCCAGCTTTGCGGCACGGGCAAGCCGCCCAGTGCATCGACGTTGACCATGATGCCCAAGGTGCCGGAGTGAATCGCAAACCAGTGGCCGGCCGGGTCTTTCAAACCAGCGGGAATCTGCTCCCAGCCCTTGGGCTTGTAGGTGCCGACCACGTCGGCCTTTTGCGCCTGCAAGCCGAAGGTCACGCCGTAATACACCACGTCGGCCACCGGCGCGGCTTTCTCCGCCACCAACTGCGCCAGCGACTGGCCGGAGTTCTTGTTGTCGAGCGGCACCTGCACGCCGGTATTGGCGGCGATCGCCTTGATTTGGCTGCCCCAATCGGCCCAGTCGGGTGGGCAGTTGTAGCAAATTGCGGTGTCGGCCGCCTGTGCAAGGCTGGCCACGCCGCACAGCAGCACGGTTGCCAGGGTTTTACTGAACGCGCGCATCAGGTGTCTCCTCAAGGGGTTGAGTGCTGTCGCCGGGCCGGATATGGCACGGCAGGCAATGGGAAATCGGGGCGTTGCCGGCGATCTGCGCCAGCAATTGGTCAATCACCGTGCTGGCCAGCAGGCCGATGGGCTGCACCACGCTGCACAGCGTCGGGTGCATCTGGGTGCCGAGGGCGATGCCGTCAAAGCCCATCACCGAGAGTTGCTCGGGCACATTCCAGGCGTTGCGGCGCAACTCGGCGATCAGGCTGATCGCCAGGAAGTCGTTGGAACACACCAGCGCGGTCGGCGCCTGCGGGCCTTGGAGGAACGGCTCGATTGCCGCGAACTCGGCCTGGGTGTGGGCCGGCATTTCAATCACCGCGCGGCTTTTGAGCCCGTACTCGCGCATCGCGTCGCAATAGCCGGCGTAACGAAGGCGCGCACGGTCGGACTGCAACGCGGGGCCGGCGACCATGCTGATGCGCCGGTGCCCGGCTTCGAGCAAATAACGCGTGGCCAGGGCCATGCCCGCGCGGTTGTCGACCGACACGGCGCTGTAGCTGGGGTTGCTGGGTTGGTGATACGCCAGCACGAACGGTGTTTGTTCGCTGGCAAGGCTGTTGAGCACGCTGTTGCTTTCGGCGTCGGTCACGGTTAACACCAGCCCGTCGACGCGCTGGCGCAGCAACTCTTCCACCACAATGCTTTCGCGTTCGCTGCTGTAGTCGGTGGTCGCCAGCAGCAGGCTATAGCCGCGCAGCCGGGCGGCACGCTCCATGGCCTGGAACTGTTCGGCAAACACCGGGTTAAGCAGATTGGGCACCACCACGCCAATCAGTTGGGTGGTTTGCAGGCGCAGTTGGCGGCCGAGCAGGTTCGGCCGAAAGCCCAGCTCGCGGGCGGCGGCGAACACTTGCTCACGGGTCGCCGGACGCACCTGGTCGGGGGAAGCAAAGGTACGGGCGGCGGTGGCGCGGGATACCCCGGCCAGCTGCGCAACGTCTTTCAGGTCAGTCATGGTCACTCGCTTGAGATCGATCTCATTGGCGAGGACAGTAACGGCGGAATGTGGCAGTAGCGTGGTGCCAAGATGACGGTTTGATGGCAGCGCCCCCGTGCTAAATGTGGGAGGGGGCTTGCCCCATCAGATCGGTGTGTAGCCACAGATAGTCATACTCCGCGGGTATGCTTGGAAACCGGCGCAGCAAAATCCGCCCGCTAACCTTTCGATCTGATCCAAGTGCGGGCACAATGCGTGTCCTTTTTTGGCAGGCACCGCCGCAGGCTCTCAAAAATGATCAAAACGCCGTACTACCTCATCGATAAACAGAAACTTCTGGTCAACATGCAGAAGATTGCTTACGTGCGCGAACAGTCCGGCGCCAAGGCTTTGCTGGCGCTCAAGTGCTTTGCCACCTGGTCGGTGTTCGACCTGATGCAGCAATACATGGACGGCACCACCTCGTCGTCGCTGTATGAGTTGAAGCTCGGCCGTCAGAAGTTCGAAGGCGAGGCGCACGCCTACAGCGTGGCCTGGGCCGACGATGAAATCGAAGAGATGCTGGAGAACTGCGACAAGATCATCTTCAACTCGATCAGCCAGCTGCAACGCTTTGCCGAACGCAGCGAAGGCAAGACCCGTGGCCTGCGAGTCAACCCACAGGTGAGCAGCTCCGACTACCTGCTGGCCGACCCGGCGCGACCATTCAGCCGTTTGGGCGAATGGGACCCGGTGAAGATCGAAGGCGTCATCGAGCAGATATCCGGTTTCATGTTCCACAACAATTGTGAGAACGGCGATTTCAGCCTGTTCGACAAGATGCTCGGCACCATCGAAGAACGCTTCGGCGCGCTGCTGCACAAGGTCAAGTGGGTCAGCCTCGGCGGCGGCATTCACTTCACCGGCGAAGGCTATGCCATCGACGCGTTCTGCGCCCGTTTGAAAGCGTTCTCCGAGAAGTACGGCGTGCAGGTTTACCTGGAACCGGGAGAAGCGGCGATCACCAACAGCGCTTCGCTGGAAGTCACCGTGCTCGACACCCTCTACAACGGCAAAAATCTCGCCGTGGTCGACAGCTCCATCGAAGCCCACCTGCTGGACCTGCTGATCTATCGCCTCAACGCCAAGCTGGCGCCGAGCGAGGGTGAACACACTTATATGGTGTGCGGCAAATCCTGCCTGGCTGGGGACATCTTCGGCGAGTATCAATTTGATCGTCCGCTGGCCATCGGCGATCGGCTGTCGTTCATCGACACCGCGGGCTACACCATGGTCAAGAAAAACTGGTTCAACGGCCTGAAAATGCCGTCCATCGTAGTGAAACAACTCGACGGTACTGTCGAGGTGGTTCGTGAATTTGGTTACGACGACTACCTGTCCAGCCTTTCGTAAGCTGGCGGATAAAGGAGAGATAAAGCAATTGAAAAAGAACGTTCTTATCATTGGTGCAGGAGGTGTCGCCAAGGTGGTGGCCCACAAGTGCGCGCAGCACAACGACGAACTCGGTCGTATTGCTATCGCGTCGCGCAACATCTCCAAATGCCAGGCCATCATCGACAGCGTCAAGGCCAAGGGTAGCCTCAAGGTGCCCGCCGACATCCAAGCCTTCGCGCTGAACGCCCTGGACGTGGAAGCGACCAAGGCCCTGATCCGCGAGACCGACTCGCAGATCGTCATCAACGTAGGTTCCGCCTTCCTCAACATGTCGGTGCTGCGCGCCTGCATCGATACCGGCGTCGCTTACCTTGACACCGCCATCCACGAAGAGCCGGGCAAGGTCTGCGAGACCCCGCCGTGGTACGGCAACTACGAATGGAACCACCTGCAAGAGTGCAAACAGAAGAACATCACCGCCATCCTTGGCGTGGGCTTCGACCCGGGTGTCGTCAACGCGTATGCCGCGCTGGCGCAGCAACAGCATTTCGACCGCATTGATTCGATCGACATTCTCGACGTCAATGCCGGCAGCCATGGCAAATACTTTGCCACCAACTTCGACCCGGAAATCAACTTCCGCGAATTCACCGGACAGGTGTGGAGCTGGCAGAACAGCCAGTGGACCAGCAACACCATGTTCGAAGTCAAACGCACCGACGACCTGCCGGTAGTCGGTTCGCAAAACCTGTACCTGACCGGCCACGATGAAGTGCACTCGCTGTCGAAAAACCTCGACGTGCCCAACGTGCGTTTCTGGATGAGCTTTGGCGAACACTACATCAACGTGTTCACCGTGCTGAAAAACCTCGGCCTGCTCTCCGAAAAACCGGTCAAAACCGCCGAAGGCCTGGAAGTGGTGCCGTTGAAAGTGGTCAAGGCCGTACTGCCCGACCCGTCTTCGCTCGCCCCTGGCTACACCGGCAAGACCTGCATCGGCGACCTGGTCAAGGGCACCAAAGATGGCCAGCCGCGTGAGATGTTCATCTACAACGTGGCCGATCACGAAGAAGCCTTTGCTGAAACGGACAGCCAGGGCATCTCCTACACCGCAGGCGTACCACCGGTGGCCGCAGCGCTGCTGGTTGCACGTGGCGAGTGGGATGTGAAGCACATGGCCAACGTCGAGGAGCTGCCGGCTGAGCCGTTCCTTAAAGCGCTGGACGTGATGGGCCTGCCGACTCGGATCAAAGACGAGAATGGTGACCGTGCGTGGGATGCGATTGCCTGAACAGGCGATTGCTGACTGAACAAAAAAATGCGCCCTTGGGGGCGCATTTTTTGTTTGGGCCACATGCAGACCCAGAACCCAATAAAGATTCAAATGTGGGAGCGGGCTTGCTCGCGAATGCAGGGTGTCAGTTAACATATTCGGCACTGACACTCCGCTTTCGCTAGCAAGCCCGCTCCCACATTTTAATTTGTGGCTGTTATTCCCCAGTGGCTTGGCGCACGCAAGCATCGAACAAACACCGCACTAGATTTGCAGTGGATTTGAGAGGTCGAGTTACTCCAGATTTCTGGCCGAGTTGCTCAGCGCCCGCGAGCACTGCAACAACGCCGGTGCCAGCTGCTTCTCGGCATCTGCCCTACTCCACCGACTGGTCGGCGCCACCACATGCACTGCCGCCACCGGCCGGCCATTGGCGCCGAGCACCGGCGCGCCGATGGTCATGTCGCCCAGGAACAGTTCCTGGCCGTTCACCGCATAACCCTGTTCCCGCACTTGTTGCAGCGACTCAAGAATCTGGTCGACTTCAGTCAGCGTCTGGCTGGTGTGGGCAATGCGCTGGCTGCTCTCAATCAACACCAACGCCTCATCCGTCGGCAACGCGCTCAAATACGCGCGCCCCGAGGCCGTGCAATACATCGGCACCCGCGAGCCAATCGGCATGTGCACCGGCACGAAGCCCGCGCTGACAAACCGCGCGATGTAGGTCATGTCGTAGCCCGCAGGCTCGGTCAGGCACGAGGTTTCGCCGGTCAAGCGCGTCAACTCAGACAGAAACGGGTTGGCCACCTCAATCAACGAATGCGCATCCAAATAACTGAAACCCAACTCCAGCACCCGCGGTGTGAGTTGGTAATGCCGTGTGCGCGAGTGTTTCCGAAGGTAACCCAAGCTCTCGAGGGTAAACACCATGCGCTGAGCCGAACTTTTGGTCATGCCGGCGGCCTCGGCCACCTCTGCAAGGCTCATGCTGCGGCGCTGGGCGCTGAATGCCTTGAGCACCGACAGGCCTTTTTCCAGGGATTGGTTGTGCAAGCTGTTGCGTTCTTCAGACATGGCGGACTCACGGTCAGGTCGATCAGGCGTGGCGATATTCTTACCTCAGATCACAAAAATAGACCACCAAATATCGCATATCGATACGAGAGATTCATTTTGTCGATTTTACAACCCAACATACGATTTATTTGAATCGAAATGGCACAGAGCTTGCGGTTTCATCAGCAACCGCTTGCGGTACTGACGATCCGTTTTCCTTCTGGAGTAACCCGATGAACAGTCTTTCGCCCTTGTTTCGCCGCCTTGCCTTCGGTCTTTGCGCCGCGCTCTGTGTCAGCGCCGTGCACGCAGAGAGTGCGTCCTCGTACAAAGTCGGTGCAACGGCCAGTGGCTCGCCGTTTACCTTCCTGGATATCAAGAGCAACAGCATTCAAGGCGTAATGGTCGATGTGGCCGAGGCCGTCGGCAAGGCTGGCGGGTTTACCAGCCAGATCGAACAGACCAACTTCGCCGCGCTGATCCCCTCTCTCACCTCCGGCAAACTCGACTTCATCGCCGCCGGCATGCTCAAGACCGCAGAGCGCACCAAAGTCGTCGACTTCAGCGCTCCGGTGTATGCCTACGGTGAAGGCCTGATCATCAGTGCCGACGACAACACCGCCTACCCCGATCTCACGCCACTCAAGGACCAAGTGGTCGGCGTGCAAGCCGGCACGGTGTTCTACGACCAACTCAACAAGCTCGGCATCTTCAAGGAAATCCGCACCTACGACTCCATCGGCGAGATGGTCCGCGACCTGTCCTTGGGCCGCATCAAGGCGGCGGTCGGCGACCAGCCGGTCGTCGCCTACCAGATCCGCCAGAAGCTGTTCAAAGGCGTGAAACTCGCCCCCGACTACACACCCACCAACGTCGGCGAAGTGTGCCTGGTGGTACGCAAAGGCGATGCGCAAACCCTCGATCGCCTGAACACCGCGATCGCCAGCATCAAGGCTGACGGCACGCTCGACGCCATCCTCGAGAAGTGGGGGCTTGATACCCAGGTGCGCCCATGAACCCGGCTGAATTCCTGCAAAACGCCCAGGACTTTTTGCCGATCCTGCTGCAAGGCGCGTGGGTGACGATCCAGATCACCGTGCTGTCGTTTCTGCTCAGCAGCGCGATTGGCTTGGTGTTGGCACTGTTCAAGTTGTCGCCGATACGCGCGTTGTCGTGGGCGGCCAGCACCGTGATCAACGTGATCCGTGGTCTGCCGATCATCGTGCAACTGTTCTATATCTACTTCGTGCTGCCGGACATGGGCGTGCACCTCACCGCGTTCTACGCGGGCGTGATCGGCATGGGCATCGCCTACTCGGCGTACCAGGCGGAGAACTTTCGCACCGGCATCATTGCCGTCGAACAAGGCCAGCGCGAAGCCGCCGAAGCATTGGGCATGCGCTCGGTGCTGATGATGCGCCGGGTGATCCTGCCGCAAGCCTTCCGTATCGCCTTGCCGCCCTACGGCAACACCCTGGTGATGATGCTCAAGGACTCATCCCTGGTGTCGACCATCACCGTGGCCGAGATGACCCGCCAGGGCCAGTTGATCGCCTCGTCGACCTTCCAGAACATGACCGTCTACACCCTGGTTGCCCTGCTCTACCTGCTGATGAGCCTGCCGCTGGTGTACGGCCTGCGCCGGATGGAACAGCACTTGGGCCGGAGGAAAAAAGCATGATCGCGATACGCCAACTGCAAAAACATTACGGCAGCCACCGCGTGCTGCACGGCGTCGACCTCGATGTAGCCAAGGGCGAAGTAGTGTGCCTTATCGGCCCGTCGGGCTCGGGCAAATCCACCCTGTTGCGCTGCATCAACGCGCTGGAAGCCTACGACGGCGGCGTTATCACGGTGTTTGGCGAAACCGTGCAGCGCGGCAGCAAGAGCGTGCACGCCCTGCGCAGCCGCATGGGCATGGTGTTCCAGCGGTTCAACTTGTTCCCGCACCGCACGGTGCTGGAAAACGTGATGGAAGGCCCGGTGTACGTCAAAGGCGAGCCACTCAAACAAGCCCGCGAAGAAGCCTTGGTGCTGCTGGAAAAAGTCGGCCTGAGTGCCAAGGCCGACGCCTACCCGGAACAGCTCTCTGGTGGCCAGCAACAACGCGTGGCCATCGCCCGCGCCTTGGCGATGAAACCCGACGCCATGCTGTTTGACGAACCCACCTCGGCACTGGACCCGGAGCTGGTCGGCGATGTGCTGGCGGTGATGCGCACCCTGGCAGATGAAGGCATGACCATGATCGTGGTCACCCACGAAATGGGTTTTGCCCGCGAAGTGGCCGACCGCGTGTGCTTTCTGCACGGCGGCTACATCGTCGAAAGCGGTGCGGCCGAGCAAGTACTTGGCGACCCGCAACACCCACGCACCCAGGATTTCCTGCGGCGCGTGCTGCACCCCACCGGCAATACGCGGAGCCTGTCATGAAGTCTTTATGGTCAGCGACTGCACCCTCGGTGCTGCCAACACCGGCGTTGAGTGAGTCGGTGAAGGTCGATGTGGCGATTGTGGGCGCGGGTTACACCGGCCTGTCGACCGCCCTGCACCTGGCCGAGCGCGGCGTCAACGTGTGCGTGCTGGAGGCCAACGAGCCCGGCTGGGGCGCATCGGGGCGCAATGGTGGGCAGGTCAACCCGACACTCAAATACGACCCCGAACAGTTGGTGCAGATGTACGGGCCGGAACGTGCCGAACCGTTGATTTCCACGGTATCGAATTCGGCGGACCTGGTATTCAAGTTGATCGAACGCCATCGCATAGATTGCGCGCCGGTGCGCAAAGGCTGGATGCAGGTGTCGTACACGCAAAAAGGCGTGGCCGGGCTGCATGCTCGAGCCGATCAATGGGCGCGTCGCGGCGTACCGGTGCAGCGCTTGGAAGCACGTGACGTGGCGGCGCGCATGGGCAGCGAGGCCTTTGCCGGCGGCTGGATGGATGGCCGCGCCGGGGCGATTCAGCCGTTGGCGTATGCGCGTGGGCTGGTAGGCGCGGCGTTGGCGGCGGATGTGCAAATTCATGGCCACAGCGCCGTGACGGGGTTGCAGCGCCAGGGTTCCGGCTGGCAATTGCAGACAGTTTCTGGCGCACAGGTCACGGCCGATCAGGTGGTGCTGGCTACCAATGGCTACAGCGGCAACCTGTGGCCGGGCATGGCACAAAGTATCTTGGCGGCGAACAGCTTCATTGTCGCCACAAAGCCGTTGAGCGGGCGTGCGGCTGACAGTATCTTGCCGGGGCAGGAAACCGTGTCCACCGCGCAAAGGCTGCTGCTGTACTTTCGCAAGGACAGCCATGGCCGCTTGCTGATGGGCGGGCGCGGCCTGTTCAACGACCCCACATCACCCGCCGATTTTGCGCACCTGGAGCGCTCGCTGGCGTTGCTGTTTCCACAATTGGGGCCGCTGGAGTTTGAGTACCGTTGGGCCGGGCGTATCGCAATCACCCGCGACTTCATGCCCCACATTCACCAACCGGCGCCGGGGCTGACGCTGGCATTGGGGTGCAATGGGCGTGGGATCGCGCTGTGTACCAGCCTGGGGCAGCAATTGGCCGGGCGTTTGTGTGACGGCAACGCGGATTTCGCTTACCCGGTGACGCCATTACAGCGTTTGCCGTTGCATGGGTTGCAGCGCTTTTACATTGGAGCGGGTGTGGCTTGGTATAGCTTGCTGGACAGATTGAACATCAGTTGACGGCCCAGACAGTCTAGAAAACTGTCAACTCTCACAGGTTACCGAACCCGCAAAATCCGTTAGCTTCGCCAGTCGAGAGTCAATCATCGATTGGCTTACCCACTCGGCATGTGCGAAAGGATTCGTCCATGACGTTCCACGAAACCTCAAACCGCAACCCTTCGCCTCTCAAGCCTAAAGGACGAAACCGCTTGGGCAACACCGCCCGCCTGCCGCGCTGGGCGTTCGCGGTGCTTATCGCACTCTGCGGCATCGGCGTGCTGCAAGAGCGCACTCGCCGTGTGCGGCCAGCGCACGCCCTATTGCTGGGCGTCGGCGTGCTCATGCTGTTAGGGATGGGCTGGGTGCGGGGGTGTGTACAGGCGTGATGAACACCTGTGGCGAGGGCGCTTGCTCTCTCGCCACAGGGCTTTCGCAGGGTTTCCAGACCGCGTTTAGCTCACAGCTCGAAGGTAAAACACACCAACACTTGCCGGGCTTGCGGCTCTCGGAAGTTTCCGACAAGGGTTTCAGGTTGTGGCTCGGATAGGGGCTGACTAACCTCTCGTCGTCGCTGCCAATTCAGCGACCGGATTTGACCGTCCGATTCCAAAAGAGCAAATGCGCTAACACCGATATTGGGCGTTTTTTTACGTCTGAGGTATCGTGTCGCGGCAGCTGTGCGCGGGATACCTTCGGGTATGCCGGTTTTGCTCCTTTTGGCCGGTCGGTCAACCCGCGTATAGCTGCCACCCTCTTTCGTTTGACCGCGAATCGTGGCAGTTCCATTTATAAAGGAGCTTCACCATGATTAAAGACAGCCCCAATCCCCCAGGCCTGCAAGACTTCGACACCAGCACCCTGCACGAAGTGGCCTACCGTGCGATCAATCACTACCTCAATCCCGGCAAACCCATCCCCGAACCCAGCGAAGGCCTTTTCACCGTGCGCGCCGACCTGGGCACCGAAACCTTGCTGGTCAACGCCTCCCAGGACCTGGCGTCCATCTGTGATATTGCCAACCATATGGCCTTTGAAATCGACGGTTCCCAACGCAATGTCGCGCTGGGCATCTGCCGGATGCTCGAAGGGGTGCAACTGCTGGTGGACAAAGCCCTGAACGTGGCCCACCCGACGGCTTGAGATGGACGAGATAGAGCGCCTGAGCTATCTTCGGGCGCTCTATCGACAGACCCGGAACAGGAAGTTACCGCTTGAGCACCTCGCCCCTACTGCGAAGCCGCACCTTCGCTCTCTTCGCCGGCATCGCCTTTATTGCCTTGGACCAACTGGTCAAACTGCTGGCCCTGGTTTCACTGCACGCCAACAGTTTCAAAATCGGCTCTAACCCCATCAACCTGGCGCTGGAACTGAGCCTTAACCCAGGCGCCTTTCTCAGCCTGGGCGCTGCGCTGCCGCCGCAGGTCAAACAACTGATTTTTATCGTCGGCGTGGCCATCGTGGTCGCATGGGCGATGGCGTGGTCGCTGACCCACTGGAACCAGCCGCTGCGTAAAGTCTTACCGCTTTATGCGATTGCCCTGGGCGGTATCGCCAACCTGATCGACCGGGTATTTCGCGACGGGCATGTGGTGGATTACATGGTGCTGAACGTGGGGCCGACGCATACCGGCGTGTTCAATATTGCCGATATTGCGATTACGGCCGGGGCGTTGTTCTTGATGCTCGATTTGTTCGTTAAGCCGCGCAACGCCTAACCAGCAAGGGGATTCAGGGCATCAAAACCCTGAATCCCCAGGCCATCAAAACACCGACCACCCAATCCGCTCACTCAACAATTCCAACGCCTTCATCCCCGCCAGCGAATTGCCCGCCGCATTCAACTCCGGTGACCACACGCATACGGTGAACTGCCCCGGCACCACCGCGACAATCCCGCCACCTACCCCGCTCTTGCCCGGTAAACCCACGCGATAAGCAAAATTGCCCGCCTCGTCATACAGCCCGCTGGTGGCCATGATCGAGTTGACTTGCTTGGTCTGGCGCGCGGTCAGAATCTGCTCGCCGCTGTGGGCACTCACGCCCTGGTTGGCGAGGAAACTGAAGGCCCTGGCCAAGTCCAGGCAGCTCATTTGCAATGCGCAGTAGTTGAAGTAGCTGTGCAGCACTGCGTCCACGTCGTTGTGGAAGTTGCCGAAGGCTTTCATCAGGTAGGCCATGGCCGCGTTGCGTGCACCGTGCTGCGCTTCGGAGTCGGCAACAACGCTGTTGACCAAAATCTGCGGGTTGCCCGACAGGCGCCGCACGAAGTCGCGCATCGACAGGATCGGCACGGCGAAGCGCGATTGGTTGATGTCGCAGATCACCAGCGCGCCAGCGTTGATGAACGGGTTGCGCGGGCGGCCGCGTTCGAATTCCAGCTGCACCATGGAGTTGAACGGTTGCCCCGACGGTTCGTGGCCCAGGCGCTCCCAGATGGTTTCGCCGCCGTGGTCGATGGCCTGCACCAGGCTGAACACCTTGGAAATGCTCTGCACCGAAAACAGCGTGTCGGCGTCACCGGCGCAGTAGGCCGAGCCATCGTTGCCGTACACGGCGATACCGAGTTGATTGGCGGGCACATCGGCCAGTGCGGGGATGTAGTCGGCGACTTTGCCCTGGCCGATCAGTGGACGAACTTCGTCGAGGATCGACTCGAGCAACGCCTGCATGTCTTGTCCGGTCATTGTTTCTTTGAATCAGTGATAAGCGGGGCGCGCAGGATACCTGAAACGCGCCGCTCAGGTGGCGCACTAGAGAACGTGAAGCCCGCCATCGTCGCGCCAATACATCAGCGACTCGTACTGGAACGACAGCAAGAAACAGGCATCACACCTCGCGGCCAGTTGCTCCATCAACGCCCTTACATCAGCCAACGGATCGGCATCCTCGGGAACTGGCCCTTTGATGCGCAGATAACCTCGGGTGGCCACTGTAAACGCCAGATCGTGCAGACCCTGTGCGCGAATAGCCGGATCCTCCACTTCATAGAAGCCACTCAGGCAAAGGCCCGACTCAAAGCGGGCCTCTAGTGACTGTTCATTCTGGTCCAGCTCAACGCCGCCTACAGCGTTTACCGCATCGGCCAAGTGCGCCATGGACATTCGCGTGTCAGCTTCCAGATGAATATCAAGCCCCATGGGGTGCAGCCTGCAACTTCGCACAGAGGCGCACAGCGTCGCTCTCGTCGGCATTTGCGTCGAGAAAGATCAAATCTTCAGACAGCCCCGAAGCCGATGAAATACCCACCACGAAATCACGCCGTGTTACGCCGGCCAAGGCCTTTATGAATAGCACCAATTGGGTGATTTGAGCGCGGCCTGCATGGTGCAAAGGAAGATTGAGCCCGATAAACCAATCGCTCAGGTCATCAGGCGCCATGCCTGAGGCACGCTCGTGTACTTGATTTACCAGCACAGCGGAAAATGGCGCCCAGTCGAGGGTCAATGTGCGAAAGGCGTCGACCAACACGGGCTCAATGGTTTCGTTGTCAGCACCATCAACGTAACAATAAAGCGTCTGCATGTTGTGCATCCCGGATCTGCGAGTGGCGAGTCTAACGCGATCGCGGCGGATGCGGATCAATCCGGTTGGCCAGCAGGTTTTTTACGTTGTCGAAAATCTGCGTGCTCAGGTCGTTTTCCAGCAGGGTGACATAGCGTTTCCATAAGGTGTGCATGGGTCACTTCCGGGTAGGGATCGCTCGCCAATCAAAGTAGTCCAATAGCCCGTACACTGCACCGCTGCGCTTACTCCACGAGGACTTTTGCATGAAATTGATGATTGGCTTGGCCGCCCTGTTGCTGGTATCGGCCTGCTCGACCCACTCGCCCACCGCTGCACCGGCGCAGGACTCTGCCGCATCCACGTGCCTGGCGGGCGGTGGCACGATGAGGCAGGTCGGCAAGTTGCAGAGCTGGAAGTGCATCACGCCGTACAAGGATGCGGGCAAGGCTTGCACGGATTCGAGCCAATGCCAGGGTGAGTGCCAGACCAGTGTGACCACGCAATCGGGCAACGGCCCGGTAGCAGGTACGTGCCAGGTGGACAACAGTCACTTCGGCTGCTCGGCGACGGTGGAGAAAGGCAAGCTGGGCCGGGCAATTTGTGTGGATTGATGGGCGCCGCCGAAACAATGTGGGAGCGGGCTTGCCTGCGATGAGGGCGTGTCAGCCGGCATCGATGTTGCTTAGCCAACGCTATCGCAGGCAAGCCAGCTCCCACAGTTGTTACCGGGTACACGTCGAAAGTGAGCGACGTTGGAGACTGGCTCGTTCAGCACCGTTGGCCGAGTACTGTGCCTGAACCAAAGGGCGCTACCGAAATAATGTGGGAGCGGGCTTGCTCGCGAAGGCGGAGTGTCAGTCACTGCATGTGTAGCTGACCCACCGCATTCGCGAGCAAGCCCGCTCCCACAGTTTTACCGCGTACACGTCGAAAGTGAGCGACGTTGGAGACTGGCTCATTCAGCACCGTTGGCCGAGTGCTGTGCCTGAACCAAAGGACGTCACCGAAATAATGTGGGAGCGGGCTTGCTCGCGAAAGCGGAGTGTCAGTCACTGCATGTGTAGCTGACCCACCGCATTCGCGAGCAAGCCCGCTCCCACAGTTTTACCGAGTACACGTCAAAAGTGCGCCACGTCGGATATCTGCTCATCGAGCAGATCCCGCGCCAGCGCCCATGCCTGGTCCCTGGACTCTACTACTAGCAGCGGGTAGCCCCAGGCTTTGCCGAACATCACGGCAAATGGCTTGAGGGCCAGGCGTTGGGCGGCACTGGGTTCTACCTGGATCATGCCTTTGACGAAGGTGCGCAGCGCCTGTTTGTTTTTCTTCATCCAGATCGAGGCTTGCTTGCGCTGCTCGTGGGAGTGCTCGTGGTTGTTTTCGTCCACGGATTTTTCGTGCAGCAGCAAGAACGCCTGCTCTCTGGCCAACAGCCCTTCAAAGACCACAAAGGCATCTTCCGGGCCGCCTTCGTTGGGCGCGTCGAAGACGATTTTCACCACGGGGAACGTTGTACTGTCGAGTCGCATGGCACAGCTCCTGAATGAGAGTGGATCTCACTATAGTGACCACGCCACTGGACGGCATTGCACAAAATAGCCAGACTGTTTCGCAATTCAGCCAAGCTGCGAACTCACCATGAAGCACCATCGCCTCGATCTGCATCATCCCTCGATGTCCAAGGATGCCGACCTGTTCCCGCGTGCGGTGGTGGCCGTGCGTGCCAGCAGCACCAGCGAACGCTGGGAGCACGCGCCGCATTCGCATCGCAAGGGCCAACTGATGTACACCCTGCGCGGGGTGATTCACTGTCAGATCGAGGCCGGTATCTGGATCGTGCCGCCCCAATGCGCGCTGTGGATTCCCGGTGGCCTGCCGCACGCCGCGAGGGGTTCAGGTGAGGCCGAGGTGTATTGCCTGTTGATCGACCCCGACGTCAGCGGCGCCCTGCCCGCGCAATGCTGCACCCTGGCCGTGTCGGGCCTGTTGCATGAGTTGATCGGCAAGGCGGTGAGTTTCCCGCAGCTGTATGACGAAGACGGCGCCCAGGGGCGTTTGATCAACACGCTGCTCGATGAACTGGCCCAAGCACCGGTCGAGGCCCTGCACTTGCCCATGCCCCAGGACCTGAGGCTGCGACGCCTGGCGGAAAGTTTGCTGGCCGATCCCAGCGACAAGGCGACCCTCAGCCAATGGGCCGTGCGCATCGGCATGAGCGAACGCAGCATGACGCGCTTGCTGTTGGAGGAGCTGGGCCTGAGTTTCGGTCGCTGGCGCAGGCAGTTGCATGTGATCCTGTCCCTGCAGCGCCTGGCCAAGGGTGAAAGCGTGCAGCGCGTGGCGCTGGACCTTGGCTATGAAAACGCCAGCGGTTTTATCACCATGTTCCGCAAGGCGGTGGGCCAGCCACCGGCCCGTTACCTGGCGGACCGCGCCGGGGCGTCGAGCCCCACGCCGGCGGCCATTTCGATGCACCCGGGCGCATGATCAGCGCTGCACCGGGACCCGGATATCCCCGCTGCGGCACTGAGTCTTCACGCTTGCGGGGCAACCGGCAAAGCGCAATTCCTTGGTCAGGCACACGCGCACTTCGGACAACACCTTGCCCTTGCAGATCACGGCCATGCCATGGTCGCCCATGGCCGGGTTGCTCTGGCGAAACAGCTGTTCGATATCGCGCGCTTCCAGGTAATTGGGCACATTGAACGGCTGCAATTGCTGCGGGATCTGCACTGTCGCCAGCGCCGCATCCGTCGCGTCCAGATAGCGCGACGCATCCAGTCCGCTGCACGTGCCGTGCTTGGACCATTCGTGTTTAAGCAGCGTGCGCGTGGGGAATATCAAAGCGCCCTTGGCCAGTTCATCCGACGACAATCGCGATTGCGGGTCACACGACGCCGGCCATCCGCCTTTCGCGTATTGCGGCCATAGCCCATGCAAGACAAACCCATAGCCCTTGCCGGAGCATTGTTGGTTGTCCGGGTGCGTGAGGCAAAACGTCGGCGACCACGACAGTGACAGCAGGTAAAAATCAAAATCTCCCGCGGGCCGCTGCTCGCGTGGCGCCGCTTGCGCCACCAGGCTGGCCAGCACCAGCCACAGCGCTATCCAGGCTGTCTTGTAGTTCATCCATCTGTTCCTTGAAAAAATAAGCGCCACGCACCGCAGGACAGTTATTCGGGGCGGTTGGGATTGCGCTGCAGTACCTTGTCCAGAACCCGATCGGTCTTCAGCGCCTCGATCGCGAGCGAAGGATGCTCGGCCTCGCCACGAATGTGCGCGTTCATCGCCAGCACATGGTGCCACTGGATATGCGCATGGCAAGGCACTTCGAGCACTTCGTCGACTTCACCTTCAAGGCGCAATGGCTGGTCTTCGAACACGGCAAAGGTGATGCGGCCCCGGCTGCCGATCAGCTCGACGCGGTCTTCGCGGCGGTCCGCGACAAAGTTCCAGCAGCCCATGCCCAGCGCGCCGGAACCGAAGGTCCAGCAGGCCGTCACCGCATCTTCGGCGGCATATTCCCCGGCTTGTCGGGCGGTAAACCCGGTGACTTCGACGATATCGCCGGCCAGAAACTGAAACAGGTCAAACCCGTGGCTGGCGAGGTCCGCAAAGTAGCCGCCACCGGCAACAGCCGGGTCGGTACGCCAATTGGTGGCGCTGGCGTCCGCGGCGGCCGGTGGTTTGCTCAAGGTCCAGATCACTTGGCGCAATTCACCGATGCGCCCGTCCCGCAGCCAGTCACGCACCTGCTGAAAGCGCGGGAGCGAGCGGCGGTAGTACGAAACAAACAAGTGCAACCCGGCGCGTTCGAAGGTGCGCTGCATCAACGCGCTTTGCTCGGCGTTGAGGGCCATGGGTTTCTCGACACAGCAATGTTTGCCGGCCGCCGCCACCATCAGGCTGTATTCGAGGTGACTGTCGGGCGGTGTCGCGATGTACACCGCGTCCACTTCAGGGTCGTCGATCAGGGCCTGGGCGTCGGTATAGAAGCGCGCAATGCCGTGGCGTGCCGCATAATCGCGCACCGCCTCCTCGCGACGCCCCATCACGGCCACCAGCGCAGAACCTGGCGCTTTGTAGAAAGCGGGTCCACTCTTCAATTCAGTGACACTGCCACAACCGATCATGCCCCAACGTACGGTAGTCATCTGTTGTCCTCGTCGGTTTTCATCAATCGGTCAGTATCCACATCCCCACCCGTGCGCGCCATAAGCACTTAGCATGACAATTGCATTACACTTTTGTGACATTCATCCCGCTGCGGGGCACACACGATGAAAATAAGGGCCACGGTCATTTGCGAACACGAGGGGCATATCCTCTTCGTGCGCAAGGCCAGATCGAAATGGGCATTACCCGGCGGCAAGGTCGAGCGTGATGAGCGCCCGGTTGGCGCGGCCGAACGCGAGCTGGAAGAAGAAACCGGATTGAACGTGGACGGATTGTTGTACTTGCAGGAGTTAAAGGCCCGCGACACCGTGCACCACGTGTTCGAAGCCTCGGTGGTGAATATCGCCGACGCGCGGCCGTGCAACGAGATCGTCGATTGTCGCTGGCACGCCTATGGCGCCCTGGACGAACTGGACACCACCGACGCCACCCGCCACATCGTCAAATCCTTCCTACGCCGCTTGTAATTCCGCGCTCTGCCCGCTGTCCGGCACACCTCACTTCACCACGCCATTCGCTTTCTGCCGTTCGACAAAGGATTTGACGAACGCGGCAGCGGCTGCATGCGCCACCAGAACCGCGCGAGAACCGCCAAACCGCGCAGATTCCAAAGATGGGCCTGTTAGCCTGGGAGCCTTGCGCGGTCAAAAATGTGGGAGCGGGCTTGCTCGCGAAGGCGGTGTGTCAGTCAATGGATTCGTACCTGATCCACCGCCTTCGCGGGCAAGCCCGCTCCCACATTGGGTTTACCTACAATCAGGTGGACCGCAACACGCCGCCGCACAGCGAAGAAGCACTTTTGTGGTAACCACCGCGCACAGCAGGAAAACCCAAAGGCCTGTTTCTTTTTAGCAGCCGGCATATGCAACTCTCCAAGGTGGTCGTGAGTGCATAACGGCTCAAGAGCGCGGTTTATTCCCCGCTACCTGGGGAAGTTTCTCGCGACTTTTGGCCTGCCCGCGCTGGTATAACGCTTCGACCAGTTTCTGCCGTTCCTCCTGCGGCAGATTGCTCGCGAACTGCGCCAGGGTGGTGTCCACCAAGGCCCGCAGCGCTGCGTCGGCCTCACGCGCCTTGGCCAGTTCCGTCACCAGCACTTCGCGATCGAGGGTCGGTGCTTCCAGCTGCTTGATCACGCCCAGCCGCGCTTCGCGACCGGCCATGATCAGCGGTTGGCTGTCGGCACGGTTCTGGCGCAGTAACTGGCGCAACTCCTTGCGCCGCTCTGCCGGCAATTTGATCATCGCCTGGCGCAAACCGTGCTGGTTGACGACCGCCTCAGCAGGCTGGGGTGTGGCCATCCAGTGGTAGAGGCCGCCACCCACGCCGCCGATCAAAAACACGTTGAGCAGCACCGAGACAAGCAACCACGGTTTAAGGGATTTTGGGGTCATTGCTCAATTTCCTCGGCGTTGACGGTGAAGACGACGTCGGCATCGCCCTGATCGAAGACGCTGGGCAGCACTTCGGATGACAGCATCGGCAGCGGCACGCTCAGCGACGCCACCAGCACCCCGGCGGCGATGCCGGCAATGCCCACGCCCACCAGGCCGGCGGGCGACAGCCAGTTGGCGTAACGCGACCAGAACGACGCCCGTCGCGGCGCAGACTCACGGATCTGGCGTGCCAGCGACGGGTCGGCGAATGCCAACTGATGGCTGTCCAGCTGCCCATCCAGCCAGCTGGCCTCACGCAATGCCTCGCGGGCGTGGACATTGCCGCTGTCGAGCAGCGCCTGGGCGGGCGCCTGTTCAGCCAGAGGCCAGCGGTGCAGGCTGGCCCCGTAGGCGTCAGCCAGGTGCGCAAATCGTTCAGGTGTCATGATTTTCCCCTTCCTGGGCGGGCAAGCCCGGGTGTGTCGGCAAGTTGACTGCGCAACTGGCGTCGGGCCCGCGACAGCAGGCTCTCCAGTGCCTCGACGCTGATGTTCATCAGGGCCGCGGCGTCGATATTCGACAGCTCCTGGTAGTACTGCAACACAATGGCTTCGCGCTGACGCTCGGGCAAGGTCGCCAAGGCGGCGGCCATCCTTGCGCTGCGATCGGCCGTTTCCAACTGCTCATCCGGGGACGGCGCGCTGTCCGCCAGTTCGAGCACCTCGTCTTCGTTCAACGGGCGCTCCTTGCGCCGACGCAAACGGTCGTGGCACAGGTTGAGTGCCACGCGGTGCAGCCAGGTGTCAAAACGCGCTTCGCCAGGCCGCCAGTTGGCCGCCTGGCGCCAGATACGCAGGAAACTTTCCTGGGCCACGTCCTTGGCCTCGTCGGCATCCCCGAGGATCCGACTGGCGAGCGCGAGCAAACGCGGAAGCTTGCGCGTCACCATTTCGTTGACGGCGGCGGGCTCGTTGTTGCTGATACGCGCCAGTAGCTCAACGTCCGGATCAGTGTCTTTCAATCGGGTGGTTCTCAATGCACTGGCTAAGGTTCAGGGTTCAGCGGATCCAATGGCCTTCGCGCCAGTACCAGTTCGGGCCACGGGATTCCCAGTGCCCAGGCTCCCAACGGGCGTTGCGCACCACGTGCTGCCAGTGGCCCGGCACCCAGGCATACGCGCCGTGCGTCCATTGCCAGTGGCCACGGTCCCAGACAAAGCCTGGGCGTTCGGCGGGAATCACCTCAACGCGCTCCGCCGGTGGCGCCTGGCGGATGATCACTTCGGTTTGGGCAAAGGTGGGGGTGCTGACAAGCGCGGCAAACGCCAGCGGGACCAGCAAGGCATAGCGCAATTTGGCCAGTGGATTCATGGCAACTCCTTCATACGGCGAACGAAAATGTTTGCTGCTGATGGGTTGAACGCCGGGGTAGGAAAAATCCGTCGCGAGAAATACGACATTTTTCTCGACGGTGGTTAAGGCGAGTATTACTCAGGGGGAGGCGGCGCTTGATGAAATGTTTGAAAGCATGACGACGGATTTGTGCAGGTGGCGGCGTTCAAGGTGTAACGCAATGCACACCATGAGGAAATAACCATGTCTCGTCGCCTGACCATGCTTGTCGCCGCCCTGCTGATCGCCAGCCTCAGCGGCTGTGTGATCCTGCCGGAACACCGGCATTGCTGCTGGCGCTACTACGGCGCTGTGTCCACGCCAAGCAGCACCGTCAATAGCTAACCGACTGCCGCAAAGCCACGACGCCCGGCTTTGAGCTCGGTGCGCAGTTCGCCAATCAGGTTTGCGATGGAACGGACGCTGTCCAGACCTTGGGGCGACACCCGGGTCAGCAACAGGTCGACACGCCCGGACGCCGGTTCAAATACGCTGATGCGCAGCGAGCCGTCGCTGTTGAGGCTGCATTCACACGCAAGCGGCAGGAAGCCCGAGGCCATGATGCGATTGAGTTCGGTGATCGACATCATGACAAGCCCCCGTCCTTGGGTTCTACCCTGTAGGTGCATTGCATCCAGCATAGATATGCTTTTGCCGAGCACTGAACAATTAATTCAAAAGTGATACCTGCGCCGCATTTTGCCCTGTGGACGCTGGCGCCCTGGCGCCAAAAACCCAGCATGCAACCTCTCGTCCGCTGCGCTGGCAAGCGCTTGACTCTGCACGGCGTTCACAAGACGCTCTTGGCTCTTTGCCATCATCTAGAGCCGTCCGCCATGAGCATCGATCCCCCAAAACTGCCCGACAATGATGTGTACAAAACGCTGCTGGAATCGACCAAGGCCATTCCCTGGCGCATCGATTGGCAGACCATGACGTTCAGTTACATCGGCCCGCAGATCGAAGCGCTGCTGGGCTGGACCCCGCAAAGCTGGGTCAGCGTGGACGACTGGGTCGAGCGCATGCACCCGGATGACCGTGAATACGTAGTGAACTTCTGCGTATCGCAATCGCGCGCCGGCGTTGACCACGAGGCCGATTACCGCGCGCTGACGGCAAGCGGTGACTACGTGTGGATTCGCGATGTGGTGCATGTGGTGCGCAACGGCGATGAGGTTGAAGCGTTGATCGGCTTCATGTTCGATATCAGCGAGCGCAAAAAGACCGAAGAACACTTGATTCGCCTGCAAAAACAACTGGAGGAATATTCCTTCCAGGACGGCCTCACCGGCATTGCCAACCGCCGCATGTTCGACACCGTGCTGGAACGCGAATGGGCCAGTGCCCAGCGCAGCCAGTTGCCGCTGTCGTTGATCATCCTCGATATCGATTTTTTCAAGCAGTACAACGACCACTACGGCCACATCAAAGGCGATGAAGCCTTGCGCCAGGTAGCGCGCACCTTGTCGCTGGCGGCTAATCGGCCACGGGATTTCATTGCACGGATCGGCGGCGAGGAGTTTGTGTGGCTGCTGCCGGAGACTGACGCGGCGTCGGCCAGGCAAGTGGCGCGGCGCTGCCTGCACCTGATCTGCCAACAACAGATCGAACATGGCTTTTCAGCGGTTTCCAAGCTGCTGACCCTGAGCCTGGGCGTTGGTACGCACCTGGTGACGCCCAACAGCAACCTGCTCGGGTTTGTCGAGTCAGTCGATAAGTTGCTGTACAAGGCCAAACATAACGGACGTATGCGGGCAGAGTTTGCCGACGGTGAAGTTTGACGCCGACGTCAAATTGCGGGCAAAAAAAATCCCAAGTAGCTGATGGAAACTTGGGATTTAAAATTGCATAAACCGTGGGAGGTGAACGCCCGGCTATAGTAACGATTGTAATAACCTGTAACAAGAGGATTTTAATCCTTTCGTCGGATTGAAAACGCCGTAAGTCATTCAATAACCACACGTTTTTTAAGGAGGACGAGGTTATAAATGCCACTTTTTGGTGCAAGTTACGCTTGTATCTCCTTATATTAAAAAAGGGTATGGATCACAGGGGTGCGACACTGTTGGACGATTGCCCGTTTAACTGCTGGCATGTATCGCGAAGTTCCAGACTGTTGGACGACGCCGCACTGGCGACACGCTCCACTTGCCTGCAAAGCGCCAAACGCTCGACCGCCTCGACCCGCTCCTGGTCGACCTGGGCATTGAGCCGCATGAAATAGCCACCCAGTAACACCGCGACGCACAGCACCCCGATCGCAAAGTAGCGAAAGCCGTAGGACGCTGGGGGTTCTGTCGGGTTCATGACACTAAGGCACCCTGCTCTTCTCGTATCGGACGTCGTCGCCCTCTAGCCGATCAACCATCGACCAGCCCAACCGCTGGTAAAACCCGTTGGCACGGATTTCATCGCGGCCATCGGTGATCAAAAACAACCGCTCATGCTGTTCAAACAGTGCCGCTTCAGCCACCGCCATCAAGCGGCGACCCAAGCCTTGGCCTTCGTAGCCAGGCTGTACGAACATCGCAAACACCTCACCTGCGGCTCGGTCGACCATGGAAAAGGCGGCGGGCTGGCCCTCCACCTCGGCGATCCACACACAGGGCGCTGCACGAATGCTGTCCGCCAGCACCTGCGGGGTAATCCCCAGCGCGGTCATCTGTTCGCGGCTCAAATGGTTTTGCACCACCGAGGTGCGGATAGCGAAGAGCGTGTCGATATCATCCGGCGTCGCCACGCGTATCAGCATTTGCATACGGGCCTCCTGTTGAAGGGCGCAATTGTATGCACATAGAAACATAAGCATTGTCGTGGATTTGTAAAAAGCCCAGCCGGCAGGTGTATAGGGGCGGTGTCGAGCCCTACAGGCATACACCCGCTTTAACTACACGGCATTCGCCTGCTGCTGACGACGATACTGCCCCGGCGCGATGCCATGCGCCTTGCGGAAGCAGCGCGAAAAGTACGCCTCATCGGTAAACCCGCAGCGCTGGGCGATCACACCGATCATTTGCGCGCTGTTGAGCAACAAAGTGCGCGCCAATTGCATGCGGCGATCCAGCACCAGTTGCGAAAAGGGTTTGCCGGTTTCCTTGCGCAACAAATGGGTGAGGTAGTTGGGCGAGAGGAAGGCAGCGGCGGCAGCCTCCGTCAGGTTGAGGGTTGGCTCGTGCAGATGCTCGCGAATGTAGCCCTGCACCCGCGCCAGAGCGTCCTTGCGCCCGCGCCGGGTCGCGTTAGTGGCGGCAAATGCCTGCAGCGGTTCGGCGTACTGCTCACAGACCAGACCGATCAGTTGGAAGAGATAGCCTTTTAACCGCTCACGGGCGCCGAAGGTGCGCTGGGCGTCCAGGTCGCGCATGTGCGCGAGCCAGGTTTTGACTTCGTCGAAGGCCGCATCGTCGAGGATGAAATCCAGCTGCTCCTGAAAGCGAAACGGCGACAGCTCCGGCGCTTGGCCGATGGGAATGTCTTCCAGGTCCAGCGGGTCGCAGGTCAGCTGCGGCAGGAAAAACGCCTGACTGAAGTTGATCAGCATGAACTCGCCGTCTTCGGGGTGGGGAATTACATGCAGGCGATGGGGTAGGATAAACGCCAGCGCCTTGTGCGGAAACGGCCGCACCGCGCCGCCGATATGCTGAACGGTGTCGCCGCCCAGGTTGATCTGGATCTGGAAGTATTCATGCCGATGCGGGCTGGTCAGCGCCGCCCGCCCGCGCTTGTCGCGGATATAAAAGTCGGGGCGGTCGCTGCGTTGTTCCATGCCATAGGTGGTGACGCGGGTGCCTGGCATAACGAAATCTCGGGTGGCCTGGGCCCCACTGTAGCCTCAACCCTCGCCGAGGGTGAAGCTCAGCTCGCCAACGCCGTCGATGCCGGCAGTAACCACATCGCCCGGCTGCAGCGCGCCCACGCCGGCAGGAGTGCCGGTAAAGATCAGGTCGCCGGCCTTGAGTGCGACGGATTGCGAGGCATAGCTGATCACTTCACTGACCGACCAGATCAAGTCGGCCAGGTCGCCAACCTGGCGCTGTTCGCCATTGACCTTCAGCCAGATTTTGCCGGTAGATGGGTGCCCCACCGCACTCACGGGTTGCAACGCGGTGCTGGGCGCCGACTCATCAAAGGCTTTGGCCCATTCCCACGGACGCGCGAGCTTTTTCGCCTGGGCCTGCAGGTCGCGGCGGGTCAGGTCGATGCCGACGCCGTAACCCCAGATGTGGGAAAAGGCATCCTCGGGAGTGATGTTTACCCCGCCTTTTGCGATGGCCACCACCAGCTCCACTTCATGGTGAAGATCAGCGGTCAGCGGCGGATAGGCAATCACGCCCTCGGCCGGCACCACCGCGTCAGCCGGTTTCATGAAGAAGAACGGCGGCTCGCGATCCGGATCATGCCCCATCTCGCGGGCATGTTCGCTGTAGTTGCGGCCCACACAGAACACGCGGCGCAGCGGAAAACGCGCCGCGCTGCCGTGAATGGCCAGGGATGGGGTGGGTTCAGGGGTAATTACATAATCAGTCATGGCCTGCGCCTCTTGGTTTGCCTGGCGCCAGTATGACGAGGCGTGCCAGGGCAAAGTTGGACAGGCTGACGCAGATTTTGCACTGGCCGGTGCAGGTTAACCGGTTATTTGCGCGCGACCTTATAGCGCAGGCAATCCTGGTAAAAGCTCTGGCGAATCGCCTCGGGCTTGAGCCGGGAACGGCTGTCGTAAGTCTGCTCGGTGATGCCCATGGCCATCATGCGCATCCACGATTTGTTGAACTTGATCGTCTGGATCTTTTGCCGCGCGGCGTACAGCGACACGCCCGACAGCTTGAGTTCCTGAGCCCTGGCCGCCGTGCCGGCGCCCCAGCTGCACATGTACTTGTCACCCTCGCGCAGCTCCCGTGCCTGCACGGCAGCCGCGCCGCCCGCCAATGAGCAGGCGATCAGCATGATTCCAACAGTGCGCATGTGCTTCCTCACCTAACCACCTGAAAATAAAAGTGATTCTGGCGAGAATTTTGTTACAAAGGGGCCATTAAATTGCCTTATCTGCCTTTCACCATTGATAGGTCGCACTCGCCTGCACCGTGCGCTGCGAGCCATACCAGCACCACGAATAGGAATAGCAGGACGCCACGTATTCCTTGTTCGCCAGGTTAGTTGCGTTCAGCGCCAGGCGCAGGTTGCCCTTGGGGTTGGCGATGTTCGGGATGTCGTAGTGCACCGCCGCATCGACCAAGGTGTAGCCCGGCACTTTCAGGGTATTGGCGGTATCGCCCCAGGACGAACCGACATAGCGCGCCCCCGCGCCAACGCCAAAGCCCTTGAGTTGACCGTCGTGGAAGGTGTAGTCGGCCCACGCCGAGGCGGTGTGACGCGGTACACCGTAGGTGGTGGTGCCCTCAACCGGAATCGCCGGGCCTATGCCTTTATCCGTGAGCGGCGCGTACTGCACGGTGCTGTTGGACTTGCTCGCGCGGTTATCCAGGTAGGCGTAGGCCGCGGTGATGTCCAGGTTATCGTTAAGGCTGGCCTTACCTTCCAGCTCGAAACCACGCGACTGTTGTTCGCCATCCTGGATGCTGCAGCGGCCGTTGCCACACAGATGGCTCGGGTCCGGGTCCAGGGTCGGCACGTTGCTCTGGCGCAGGTCGAAAATCGCCGCGGTAATAAAGCTGTTGCTGCCCGGCGGCTGGTACTTGATGCCGATTTCATACTGCTTGCCTTCGGTCGGTTTGAACACCGAACCGCCGTAACCGGTGCCCGATTGCGGGTTGAACGACTCCGCATAGCTGGCGTACGGCGCCAGGCCATTATCGAACAGATAGACCACACCGACGCGGCCGGTAAACGCCTTGCTGTCCAGCGACGACTTGCTCTTGGCGCCGGTCTGGAGGGTTTTGGTGGTGCTGTCGGTGCTGGCCCAGTCATAACGACCGCCGAGCAACAGCACCCATTTATCCCACTTCATTTGCTCCTGCAGGTACGCCCCGGTCTGCTCGCTGCGCGAGGTGGCGTCGGTGGCGAATGCCGGCGTGACCACGGGCGCGCCGTAGACCGGGTCGAAGATGTCCAGGTCCGGCCCCTTGCCGTAACCGGCCTTGGTGTCGGTGCTGGTGTTCTGGTAGTCGAGGCCCATCAACAGCGTGTGCTGCAGCGGCCCGGTGCCGAATTTGGCCTGCACCTGGTTGTCGAGGGTGTAGGCATCCATGTCGACGTCAGTGGCGATGGTCGAGCGGTTGGAAGTGCGGTAATCGGCCTGCAGGTTGCTGTTGTAAATACTGCGGTAGATGCCTTCGGCGCGCAGGTAACGCGCGTTCTGGCGCACGGTCCAGACATCGTTGAAGTGATGCTCGAAGGCGTAGCCGACGGAGTAGTACTCGCGGTCGCTCTTCTCGAAGTTCTTTTCGCCGTCGTAGAAATCCACGTCGATCTTGCGCCCGGTGGGGCTGCGCAACACCGAGCCCCAAGCGGGAATAGAACCGTAGGACGCACCTTTGGGGTCCTTCTGGAAATGCCCGAGCAGGGTCAGCGAGGTGTCCTCGTCCGGGCGCCAGGTGAAGGCGCTGGACAGCGACTGGCGACGGGTTTCGGTGTGTTCGACTTGGCCATCGGCATCATCGAACAACCCCGCCACCCGGTAGGAATACACGCCCTGCTCGTCCATCGGTCCACTGAGGTCGAAGGTGGTGCGCTTCTTATTGAACGTGCCGTACTCGACGCCGACTTCATGAAACGGCGTGTCCAACGGACGCTTGGTGACCATGTTGATCACCCCACTCGGCGTGCCCTGCCCGTACAGCACCGACGCCGGGCCGCGCAGCACCTCGACGCGCTCCAGGTCAAAGGCATCTTTTTGCGGCAAGGCGTCACGGCTCGACGGCATGCGCAAGCCATCGAGGTAGGTGGCCGGGGCGAAGCCGCGGATGGTCAACTGGTCGAGGCGCGACGCCGTGGCGCCACGGGTTTCCGGGACCACGGCGGCGCTGTAGCGCAAGATCTGGTTAAGGCTTTCGGCGTTCTGCGCGCGCATCTGGTCCTTGGTGACCACGGAGATCGACTGCGGGGTTTCGATCAGCGCGGTGTCGGTCTTGGTGCCCGACAGGCTGCGAGTGGCCACATAACCGATCACCGGCCCAGTGGGGCTTTCACTCTGGTAGGCACCGCTGATGGTGGTGGCCTGTAGCTCCATGGCGCCGCCGTTCTCCGGGATGGCTTCCAGGCGGTAGCGTTCGGCGGAGATCTTCAGCGCCTGCAAGCCGCTGCCGGCGAGCAGTTGGGTGAGTGCCACGTCGGTGTCGTATTGCCCACTCAAGCCGTTGCTGTGCTTGCCGCGCGTCAAGCTTGCATCGAATGCCAGTACCAGGCCCGCCTGCTCGGCCAGGCTATTGAGCGCTTGGCTCAGGTCGCCGGCGGGAATCGAGAAACGGCGCGACGCGCTGCTGCTTTCATCAGCGAAGGAAGACTGGATCGTCAGCAACGGCACGGCGGCGAAGGCAAACGCCACTGACAGGGCCAGTGGATGCAAGGGACGAGCAAGGCGCGACATGGGAAATCCTGCGTAATAGAGGTTCTATTAACCATGACGGCCATGTCCGGAAATCGGGCAAGGATGAGAGTGGTTTTTATTTGCTGAGGTTTTACGCAATGAGCTTGATCGCTTTTTTGTGTAGGCCTTCAGGCTAGTTCTTGGCGGTTTTTACCCGCTTAAAGTCGTCCCTTTCTGATTTTCTCAGCCGTTCATCCAGGCGCTTTTTCCTGCGGCATGCTCCGACGCCTTGCCCTTTTGCCGAGACGTCACGGATGACCCACGCCGCCCACATTGCCTTTATCGAACATGAGCTCAATGGCTTCCATCAGAGCTTGGCGGAGTATCGCCAGCAGATGGGCGCCTGGTATGCGCGGGCGCTGGATTCGGTCAGCCATGCAGCGGACATGCCGTCGTTGCTGGGGATGGACAGGGTATTGCGGGTGGGGGATTCGCAACGTTCCTTCAGCATTTCCGATGCGGATTTTTCCACCGTTGCGCGCTGCTCGGCGGGTGGCGAGCTGAAGATCGAGAGCAAGTTCGAATCGGTGTACGACGTGCCGATCGGCAAAATCCCGGTTGAGGTTATCCGCCTGGAGGACGGCAGTTCCACGCAGATCATGCTGGATGAACATGGCAAAGGCTCCCACACCTGCGTGGCTGGCGGGCGCTATCAGGTGCGGGTACAAGGCGGTGTCTCCACGCAGCAGGTAGACGCGTTGTTTGCCTCCTACGCCGGGCTGACCGCAGACCTGGAGCAATGGCTGCGCGAGCAATGGAACGGCTTCAAACCGTCTTGGCAACAATCGACAGCCAGCGCGATTGGCAGCGGCGTTCTGGCGGGCAGTTGGGCGGCGATCCGGGACGTGTGGGACAGCATCAAGCTGGTGCAGGCGATTCTTGCAGACCCCATGAAGTTCGGCGAGCAACTGGGTGCCGAGGCCGCCAAGTTGGCGCAGTTGGCCACCGATGCGCCGCAAGTCATGGAAAAGGCCATGTTGCTGGTCAGTGATGAGGCGGCGCTGTACCTGATGGTGCGCACGACGATGCTGTGGTTGGACGCGTTGCCACCGGGCGAGACGGCCGAGGCGGCGGCGGGGTTTGCGGTGTCGCTGCTGATCGACCTGGTGATTGGCGCCGTGTTGATGATCGCGCTGCCAGCGGCGGGTGTGGCGTATCTGAGCTTGCGGTTGGTCAAGTATGGCGCGCGGATACTGAATGCGGCGGTGGGCTTTGTGCGTGGCCTGCTCGGGATTCTGAGCAAGTTCATGCAGGCGGTGGATCGCTACAAGGCGGTGGCGGTTCGCGGGGTTGTCGGTGGGCTGAAGCAAGGCACGATGCAGATGCGCTGGCGCGCGCGGCAGAACGCGGTGCTGAAGCAGAAAGAGCATGTGGATGATGTGCCGGCCTCTGCGAAGAACCCGCAGGGCGATGCGGCGGCGCCTGCGGACAAAACCGTCACCAATGGCTGTCCGGTGTCGATGGTCACCGGCGAAGAATTGCTGACCCTCACTGATGGCGCTCTAGACGGGATTTTGCCGTTTGAGTGGACGCGGTTGTATCGCACCAGTGCGGTGGAAGTGGATTGCGGGTTGGGGTTTGGCTGGAGTCATGCGCTGGCGCAAAGGCTGGTGGTGACGGGTGATTCGGTGGTTTGGACGGATCATGAGAATCGGTCGACTGCCCTGCCCTTGCCTACCGCCGCTCGATCGGCAATCACCAACAGCTTGGCCGAAGCGGCGATCTATTTGGGTGCCCTGCCCGATGAGTTGGTGCTGGCTCAGGCATCACGCTTTTATCACTTTCGCGATGGTGTACTGACGGCGATCAGTGATGCGTATGACAACCGGCTGCTGATTTCTCGTGATCGCGTGGGGCGCATTGAGCGGCTGGATAACGGCGCGGGTCGGTCGCTTTTTTTGCGCTATGAACTCGGTCGCATTGTGGCGGTGGACTATCAGGTTCATCGCGCCAAAGGGCATGAGCCGTATGTGTGGGTGACGGAGCAAAACGTCGTTTCCTACGCCTATGACGACGCTGGGCGACTGGTTTCCGCGACCAATGCTGTAGGTGAAAGTGAGGTTTATCGGTACGACGATCAGCACGTCATTCTTGAGCGGCAACTGGCCGGTGGGGCGAGTTTCTTTTGGGCGTGGGAACGGGCTGGCAAGGCCGCGCGCTGTGTTCGGCATTGGGCCAGTTTTTCGCAGATGGACACGCGCTATGCCTGGGATGATAACGGCAGGGTTACGGTTCACAACGTCGATGGCAGCCAGGAAGTGTATGTCCACGACCAGCGCGCGCGGCTGGTGCAGCGGATTGATCCGGACGGTGCGGAGCATTTCAAATCCTACGACGACAAGGGTCGGCTGACGGTTGAGCAAGACCCGCTGGGGGCGGTGACGGCGTATCAGTATGACGACGCCGGACGTTTGGTGGCGATGTTTCCTGGGGAGGATGAGCCGACTTCCTACGAGCATGACAACAGGTTCGTACGGGTTGTACGGCGGGGCGAGGCGGTTTGGAAGTATGAGCGTAACGAACAAGGCGACGTTACGCGTCAGACAGATCCTGACGGCCACATTACGGACTACACCTACGACAAACATGGGCAACTGATTGGGGTTTGGTATCCGGATAACGGGTGTCATCGGCTGGTTTGGAATGAGCGTGGGCAGCTCGTTGAGGAACAGCTGCCGAATGGCGGGGTTAAGCGTTATCGCTATGACGATCTAGGGCGGCAGGTTGCGCGCGAGGATGAGCATGGCGCGCTGACGCAGTATCAATGGGACGCCGCAGGGCGCTTGTTGAAACTCACCAAGCCCGATGGAGCGACGCGAGAATTCAGCTACAACCCCTACGGAAAAATCACCTCCGAACGTGACGAATTGGGGCATGTCACCCGCTACGAATATGCCGACGGTTTGCACCTGGTCAGCCGCCGCCTCAATGCCGATGGCACCCAGGTTAAATACCGCTACGACAACGCCCGGCTGCTGCTGACCGAGATAGAAAACGAGGTTGGCGAGACCTACCGGCTTGATTACCACCCCAACGGGCTGATCCAGCAGGAAATTGGTTTTGACGGTCAACGCACGGCCTATGCCTACGATCTCAACGGCAACCTGCTGGAAAAGACCGAGCACGGCGACGATGGCAGTCAGTTAGTCACCCGCTACGAGCGAGACTTTTCCGGCCGCCTCGTACGAAAAACCCTTCCAGACGGTAGAGTGGTCGATTACGCCTACGACCGCCAAGGCAACCTCCTCAGCGTCGACGACGGTCACTGGGCGCTAGCCTACGAGTACGACAGCCAAAACCGCCTCATCGCCGACCACCAAGGCTGGGGCACCTTACGCTACGGCTACGACGCCTGCGGCCAGTTGAAAAACCTGCGCCTGCCGGACAACAACCGCGTCACCTTCAACCACGACAAAAGCGGCCACCTCGCCACCGTCGAGCTGAACGGCAAAACCCTCACCTCTCACCTGTTCAACAACGGAAAAGAACGCCAGCGCCAACAAGGCCAACTGCTCAGCCATTACGACTACGACGACCAAAACCGTCTACACGCCCACGCGGTGAGTCAAGAGGAACACAAGCTCTACCGCCGCCACTACGACTACGACAAATCCGGCAACCTGACCCGCCTGCTAGATACGCGCAAAGGCGATCACCACTACCACTACGACCCCCTCGCCCGTCTGACCCGGGCCGATCACTCGCAAGACGTGCAAGAGCGCTTTGGCCACGACCCGGCGGGCAACCTGCTGATGCAGGACCGCCCCGGTCCGGACATCGTGGCGGGGAATCGGTTGGTGATGCAGGGCGATCATCATTACGACTATGACGCGTTCGGCAATCTGATCCGACAAAGGCGCGGTAAGGGTCAGCAACTCGTTACCGAGTACCGCTACGACTGCCAGCATCGGTTGATTGGTATCACTCAACCCAATGGCCAAACCGCGAGCTACTGCTACGACCCGTTTGGTCGGCGCATCAGCAAAACCGTCGACGACCTAACCACGGAGTTTTTCTGGCAAGGCGACAAGCTGGTTGCGGAACATTACGCGGATCGTCATCGCAGTTACCTCTACGAGCCGGACAGCTTTCGGCCGTTAGCATTGCTGGAAGGCTTCGGCCCAAAAGATACCCAGCCTTACCACTACCAACTTGACCACCTCGGCACCCCGCAGGAACTCACCGCCCCCGACGGAGAAATCGTCTGGTCCGCGCACTACCGCGCCTATGGCCAGATCAGCCGCCTAGACATCAACAAAATCGACAACCCGCTACGTTTCCAGGGTCAATACTTCGACCCGGAAAGCGGACTGCACTACAACCGCCATCGCTACTACAATCCAGATATTGGTCGCTACCTGACACCAGACCCGGTGAAGCTGGCGGGTGGGATCAACACATACCAGTACGTGCCCAATCCTATAGGGTGGGTAGATCCGCTAGGCTTAAACACCTGTCCCGGCGCCAATGTATGTAAACCCGAACATAAAGCCGAGAGCCCAACACGGAACGCAAAAGCTTCCGATGGCGAGCCAACGTTACCATTTAACACATCAAACCAAGAAAAAACCGTAAGAGTACGACACTATACGAGCAGGGCTGGCTCAAAAGGCATTGAAAAAGAGGGAGCAATATTGGCTCAAGACAGCAATAGAGTTTATCTTGAATCCGCAAAAAGCAAAGTACTAAACCCGACAGAAGCGCAGGACAAATATCACATCAAAAAAAATAAAGGTCGAGATTACATTGAAACGGATGTAGAGGAATCACGATTGGAGTTGATAAAAAACCCCAGATATAACTCTACTGAGCTAACCGTAAAAGGAAACTTGACGTTAAAAAACCCAAAATTCACAAGGAGAAAGTAATGTTAGAAAACAATGAAAAAATAGTACTTCCCGGAAAAGAAGCACTTGACGCCCTTAAAGAAATCGAGTTTATATTGATATCCTTACACAAAATGGGCAGTTATTATGCTGAAAAGCCTGGCGCTCTAGAAGAGTATCGAAAAGCAACCACTGACTTCATCGACGATTGCGCCGTTACACAGCGCTTGGCAAAGGTCCGCAGGATCGTATCTATGCCCTTTGACGACTCTCTCGGTGATGACGAGATGGATGACATGGAAAGATATTTCTCCGATTTAAAATTCTGGGAGCCCAGTCAACCGATGAATCGAACAAGCCCTAGTACAGAAAAGATTACTATCTCAAAGGGAATCATTGAACAAGTCACTTGCAAAAGAAATGAATTACTAGTTTTTTTTACGGACCAACAAGATCAATCACTGCTGATCACTTTTCATAACCCGGCCGCCTTTAAAAGTATAAATGCGATCACCTCTCAATGTGAGATATACGAGGAAAAGGATTCTAACCTTTCGCAAGAGGTAGCACGCATCGCTCCAGACAAATCAGGTAAAAATTATTGCTTCAAGGACAGCAGCAGCGGCGAAGTTATCTTTTCAGTGATAGCGGGTAGCTACAGCATTGAGAGGATATGAGATTGACTGAACACCTGTTTCGGATATATGGCCGACTTGGTAGCCAGCGACCCGGTAACGGATGGATGAGACGCTGTATCAGCCGGGGAGCACAGACAGTGGATAAATACTCTAAAACTGGAGGAGCCCTTATTTGAGTAAAAGCGTAGATTAATTTGCTGATAGTGATCCAATCGTGGCTACGACAGACGAAGACAAAAAGTCAGGAAACATCTCGAGAATATTAAGGTCGCAGAAGACCTCAACGGAGGCGACGTCAAAATCTACGACCTTTCATTACTGGGTACAAGACGTTATTTAAGCCTAGATGGCGTGGTTCCTAGTAACAAGACCTTCCCGACTGGAAAGCAAATGGGGTAGGAACCAAAGCGAATACAATGAAGTCACCCACTTCAATAAGACACCCAGAAAATGAAAATAATTTGCGTGCCACTCACGACAGAAGCAATGAAATTGCTGGACATAAACGACTGCCCGGTCGCTCTACTTGAGACTGTCTCGCTTACTGAAAAAGAACACCAACAATTTTTAAATTCTGGTGCATTAGAAAGCATAAATTATGCGACAGGGAAGATAATCGATGAGTATGAGGACGAAATCATAACCACTCCTGAAGAACTAGAAACAACCTTGCAAATATTGAAAGCCCACTTAAAACCTGAAAACTCAAAAACATTAACCAAATTAATCCAATTAAACGAATTAGCAATCAATAAAAGCACAGGGTTATTTTTCTTTTTTTAACCGTTCAATCTTAAACCCATCGCTAGTTTCATTCAGGACAATACAATCACAGGAAAACAATGCTAGTGCAAAATAAAAAAATAGCACTTAATGAAAAGGAAGCACTTGACACCCTTAAAGAGATCGAGTCCATACTGATATTTCTACACAAAATGGGCAGCTATTATGCTTATAATCCTGGCGCCGTGGAAGAGTATCTATCCTAGGCAACGAGTGTGATTTTTTGTTCGGCTTAGACACTCAGATTACGTCAACCAGAGCCGATAGACTGGATAGACAATACGATGAAAACCAAGCCATTAGAAAATTTTATAACTGAGTATTTGGCACAGGTAAAAAAAGTAACAAAGCTAATTGAGCGCTGATTCGGAGCCAGACATATTCTGAGCCTTTGGCGCTCCACCACCACACATAGATCCTGCGCGCATGACTGTTGACCGCACGTCCGTCACACTCATGCAAACACCCAAAAATAACTTCGAAAAAGTATGGCGCATGCTAAGTTATCTTAGAGAGATTTCCACCACGGAAGATTTCAAAGTAATACTTTTCGACAAAATGTCTCTCTCCTTCAGATTTTATGACCCGGAAACGCGTGGAGCCGCGCAACTTATCTGCCTCTCTAAGCACGCAGAACTATTAAACGAAATTATTGCCACGATGAAAATAACAGAAATTCAACAAGGCGATGTATACACCTACATCCATCGCGAACAAAAACGCTATGATTGTCAATAGCACAACCGGCTAGAGTCGAACTAAGTAGAAGCAAAATGAAAATTCGAATTATCGATACATTTTCTGAGCTAGGCGTATTGCACGTGAGCTTCCAATCACCCGTCGGAAGTGGCACTGCCCTATGGAGCGACTCTGTGCCAAAAGCCGGTGAGATCGTTGATATGGAGTTCGATTTGGATGAGGTTTTTTCGTGGGGGAAAAATATGACGCACTCCTCTGAAAAAACACCGAAAATCAGTGCGATAGCCAACGTCACTTATATTACGGCTGAACTATCCCAAGGCGCAGATGAAAAATGCGCCGTATTAAAAATCAGCGACTCAATAATCCTCATCGAACTTGACGGACCGATCCCCAAGAATCCGGATTTGTTGAGGTAAGAGCAGCCAGGATTCACCTCTACCCAACAAACATTTAACCCCCACCTCACCCCCACGCCACCACCAACAACCCCACCCCCAACACCAAACACAACGGCGAATAAAAATACGTATCCAGCCGCGCAAACCTCGACCCACCTACCTTCTTGAAAAACCCCACCAACTCCGAATCGCCTATCGCCCTGGCAAACATCACCACGGCAATCGCACTGATCCCCCACTGCAGCGCGCCATGGGACACCGGTGAGAAATACAAACCGGCCCGCAGGCACACGAGTAGCGCAATCGCCACCAACCCCAGCGCGACCAGGAATGTGCCCAGCGCAGAGGGTTTGAACGCTGGTCGGGGCCCGTGGGCGAATTCGCCGGGCAGTTGGGGATGGCGGCAAGGCTGCCGAGTTTGCCGCCGGCGGCCCAGTACAAGTGCACCATGCTGATGCAGGTAAAAACCCCGACGATCCATCGCGCGATGACAAAGCTCATGGCGGGCGCTCCCTGAAATGTGGGAATGAGGATAGTCGCCCTGAGATTTTTTGTAGGCATTTCGTCGGCGGCTGATGGTAAAGTGCCGCCCCATGAAAATCGCCCGTGCCGACCGCTCGCTCATTGCCTGGATGCTCTATTGCTGCGTCCTGTTCAATGTGTTCGCGTGCAGTATTGGGCATGGGCAGATGCTGGGGATGCAGCTCAACGGCATCGGTGGTCAGTTCTGTACGGTGGACCCGCGTACCCAGGCGCCCAAGTCGACCAACTCTACGGATGAGAGCCTGCCGACGCTGTCGAAGGCGTTTGGTTGCCCGCTGTGTTCGACCGGCGGTATGGGCCCGGCACTGAGTTCCAGCCTGAATGTGGCGGTGTTGCCACAACCCCATGCGCCACCACCGGCGGTGGTGCTTGCCGCTGACATCCCTGCCCGCTTTACCTGGCCTGCGGCCAACCCGCGCGCGCCTCCCGCTTTCGCCTGATCCCTTCGCTTTCTGATTTGCACTGGCCACCGTCCCCATCGGGAATACGCGCGGCTGTGCGTTGTTTTCAAGCCAAGTTTTTCAGGATTCAACCATGAAACATTTACCCCTGTTGGCGGGCCTGTTCGGCTGCCTGCCTGTCTGTGGCTGGGCGCTCGAGTTGGCGCCTACCACCATTGATGGTGAGCAAGCCGCCGAGCCCGGCCTGGCGCTCGACCAATCCAGCGGCATGGCGTCGCGGCTGGGCTTGAGCGTGCGCGAAACCCCGGCGTCGGTGGCCATTGCCACCCGCAACGACATTGAGCGCCATGGCGCCAAGACCTTCCGCGATGCGGCCAACACCTTGCCCGGCGTCAACGCCAGCGCGCCGCCGGGGTTTGGCGGGTTTGTGTCCTACCGTGGATTCACCAGCAGCCAGATCACCCAGATGTTCAACGCCATCAACGTCGCCACCGGCTTGGCCCGGCCGGTGGATGCGTGGATCTATGACCGCGTCGAACTGGTTGGCGGCCCCTCCTCCTTGATCAATGGTGCCGGCTCCGTGGGCGGTTCGCTGAACTATGTGACCAAGCTGGCGACCCGCGAGGAGCAAGCGGCAGAAGGCCAGCTCACCTACGGCAGCTACGACACCGCCGGCATGGCCTTTGGCGTCAACCATGCGCTGACGGAACCGGGTGCCGAGGTGCAGCATTACGCGCGTCTGGACGTGAGCCGCAACACCAACCACAGCTATATCGACCGCGACCAGCGGGATGCCTGGAGTGTGGCGTTTTCCCTGCTCAGCGACCTGACGCCCAACCTGTCCCATACCTTGGCGCTGGAATATCAGGATGAACATGAGGACAGCCCGTACTGGGGCACGCCGGTGCTCAACCCCAAGGCGGGTGAGTTGAAAATCGACCGGCACAACCGGTTCAACAACTACAACGTTGCCGATGGTCGTTACGAGCAGCGCACGATCTGGGCGCGTTCGATCATTGATTATCGGATCAACGACAGCACCACGCTGAAGAACACGCTCTATCACTTGGACAGCCAGCGCGACTACCGCAACCTGGAGACCTACCAATACAACGCCGACAACAGCGCAGTGAACCGTTCGACGGCCTACCAGGTACGTCATCAGGGCGAACAGAACGGCAACCAGTTCGAACTGCGCCACGACGATACGTTCTTCGGCTTGTCGACCACCTGGTCCGGCGGCTTCGAGTACAAGGTCAACAGCACCACCAACAACCCACTGAACGTGCCGGGTAACAGTAGCGTGGACCCGAACCACTACAACCCAGGGCACTTCTACGACATACCGGGCACTCGGCCGGGCTTCGTCATGGACAAAACCAATGCGGTCACCACCCAGGCACTGTTCGCCGAAAACCGTCTGGGTCTCACCGACAAACTCTCGCTGCTGACCGGCTTGCGCTACGACGCTATCGACCTGGACGTTACCAACCACAGAACGGTGACAGCCACCAACCCACGTCACTTCAAGCGCAACTGGGAGCCGGTGACCGGTCGCGTGGGCCTGACTTACCAGTTCATCCCGTCGGCCAATGTGTATGTGCAATACAGCACCGCGGCCGAGCAGCCGTCGACCACCACGCAAGTGTTCGACGTGTCGACCGGCAAACAGTGGGAAGTGGGCAGCAAGTTCGATTACCTGGACGGTCGCGGCTCGGCCACCGTCGCGGCCTACAAGATCGAACGCAAGGATTTCGCCGTCACCGACCCGCTGGACCCGAACAACAGCATTCCAGTGGGCGCGCAGTCCTCCAAGGGCCTTGAGTTGGCCAGCTCATTGCGCATCACGCCAAAGCTGCTGGCCGAGGGCAATTTCGCCTGGATGGATGCCGAATACGATGATTTCAACGAAAAAATCGCCAGCGGCGCGGTGGTCTCACGCAAGGGCAACACGCCCACCAACGTACCCAAGCGAGTAGGCAATCTATGGCTGACTTATGACTTCACACAGGATTGGCAGGGGGGCGTGGATGCGCGGTATGTCGCGCAGGTGTATGCGGACAATGCCAATACCCTGACGGTACCGGCCTACACGCTGTTCGGGACTTTCCTGCGCTACAAGGTGGACTCACACACCTCGTTAACCGGCCGGGTGCGCAACCTGACGAATGAGGTGTATGCGGAGTTTGCACATGTGTCGCCGGCGTATTACCTAGGGTCGCCAAGGACCTTCGAGGTGGCCGTTCAAACCAAGTTCTAAGCCTGAAATACAATCAAAAATGTGGGAGCTGGCTTGCCTGCGATAGCATCACCTCGGTCTACCTGATAAACCGAGGTGCCTGCATCGCGGGCAAGCCCGGCTCCCACACAAGCCCACATTTGAATCTGCATCGAATAGAAAGATTGTCGGCTTACTTCAGACTCGCCTCAACTTTCTGCGCCACGTCCTCAGTCAACCACGCCTTCCACACTTCAGGGTGCTCCTTGAGAAACGCCTGGGCCACTTCGCGTGGCGCCGTATGGTTCTCGCTCATGGTCGCCAAGGCCTTGTTCAGCGGCTCGATGGGAAACTGAACCTTGGTAAAAAAATCGGCAATTTGCGGGTTCGCCTGCTGGAACGGCGTCGATACACCAATGCTCAACTTGGACGCCAACGACCGGGTCGGCCTCGGGTTGGGGTTATCCGCATCGGTCAGTGTCTTCCACGCATCGGCGTCAAACGGTGGCTCTTCCAGCTGGATCAGCTTGTAACGCCCCATCAACGGCGTCGGCGACCAGTAATAGAACAACACCGGCTTGCCTCGACGGATTGATGAGGCGATTTCCGCATCCAGGGCCGCGCCCGAGCCACTGCGGAAGTTTACATAGCTGTCGTCGAGGCCGTAGGCCTTGAGCTTTTGTTTGTTGACCACTTCTGAGGTCCAGCCGATGGGGCTGTTGAGAAAGCGCCCCTTACCTGGCGATTCCGGGTCTTTGAACACATCCTTGTAACGCGCCAGGTCTGTGACGCTTTTGAGGTCCGGCGCCAGAGGCTTGAGGCCCTTGGCAGGGTCGCCCTTGACCACATACTCCGGCACCCACCAGCCTTCAGTGGCGCCCTTGACCGTATCGCCCAGGCCTACCACTTTGCCTTCGGCCTCAGCCTTGATCCACACCGGGCTGCGGCCGGCCCACTCTTCACCAATCACCTGGATGTCGTTTTTCGCCAGCGCGGTTTCCAGGGTGATGGTGGTACCGGGCAAAGTATCGGTGGGCAGGTCGTAGCCCTTCTCAACAATAAAGCGCAGCACCTCGGTGATCAGGCTGCCACTTTCCCAGTTCAGGTCGGCAAAATGCACCGGAGCTTGGGCGGCCGATACCGGCAGTGAAGCCACCGACAGGCTCAAAGCCGTCAGGGACGCTGCCAACAGGGTTCTCAATCCTTTCATGCCTTGTGCACCTCGCGTTTTCGCAGCCATAGCGGACGGCTTTGCTGCCAATGCGCGAAGCCTCTGATTAGTTAAGTCAACTCAACTGTAGTAGAGGTTCCGGGAGAGCAGAAATACACGCGAGGTTTAACGACTATTCACTGGCCTTGAAGGTCACCAGTTCACCCTTGCGCCACTTGGCGGCCTTGCCGGTTACGGCTTTGAGCGTTTTGGTGAGGTTTTCCTGCAGCTGCTCGTGAGCGGCAAACACCAGCATTACGCTGTGGCCTTCCTTGAACACGATGCCCTGGCCTTCGGGCGAAGAAACAAAGGCGTAATCGCCCAAGCCATACACCGTCAACTTGATATCGCGGAACTTCAATTCGAATTTGCCGCCTTCACGGCTCGGCAGCACCGCCGCGCGAAAATGGTCGCCGACCTTGAGCTCCAGGCGCGGCTTGTCATCCACCACCATCGCCGCTTCGGTGTCGATTTCGGCAATGTAGATGCCTTCCGGCGTCTGTTCGGTGATGTAAACAAAACGGGATTGAAACTGCTTGACCAACTTTGCGCGCAAATCACCCAGCACGAATAACGCGTGCATATCCAGATTACTGACTGCCAAGGAAACGCCCCCACATCGAAAAAGCACCGACCGCCGCAGCGGACAGCACAAAAAAACGGCCGTAACGGCTCGATCACACATTCATTAAAAAACTGAAGAGAACCCGCTGCTGCGCTGTAAGACTAGTACACAGATGCGCGATGGACCTTGTGCAAGTCATCAGGCGCCACAGGAAATCACAGGTTCAAGGACCTGAGAATACAGGCCCGTCAGCTTCAGAGAATAACCCAATTAAAAACGCAGTTTCCGACAGCATACACATCACAAAATACCTGGCCATGGAACCAGGCCAACGCTGTGGACGACAATACTAAAACAGCAACGCGGGTCAAAACCACCTGAAAACGCTGCGGGCAAGTCAACAAGATCGACCGACAGGAGCCGGCCATGCAAACACGTCAACTCAATGCTACGTCTTCCCGCACTCGTTCATCATGTCCAGACGAGCGTCAATACTACTGCCTGGACAGCCCCGACGGGTACTCCAATTCCGTTCTTTACCAAGTTGTACCGGCGGGCCGCAATTTCTTTCATATTCTGGAAGTGACCAGCGGCAGGATCAGAGGCTTTCGCAGCAACCACATCCGGGCCTGCGAATTGGCTAAAAAGCTTGAAGCCAACCCGCTGACCTTTCACCCAGGCATCGTTTCGTCATCTGGATGAGTTTACTGCGCCGCCGCCCCTCAACAACTGCCATACTGGCCCGTCCATTGAAGTTTGCCCCTATCGGGTCAGGTTTTATCAGTGCAGTTACCTTGAAGGGAAGGCTATACGTGACGGAATTTGATATTGGCGAATTTTTCATCCATGGCGATGCGAGGGAAGTTGACGGTGAGTTTCAAGCGGTGATCATCATGCGGGCCAAACCACCGCTGACCACGGTCACAACACACCAGGTAGAAAAAGATCGTTGGTTCAAAACTGTCGATGCCGCTGCAACAGCGGCAAAAGATGCCGCCAAGGCACTTAAATCCGCCGTGGATTCAGGTGCACTCAATTCCTGACAATCCGATAGAACTCTGCCGCCTCCTGCGCCTCACATGCACAACGACCATCACCTTGTATGGAGAACACTATGGACGCGCCAATCCCTACTCTCGAAACACTGTTTGAACAACTGGGCCTGGATTCAACCCCGGAGGCAATCGACGCATTCATCGATGCGCACCCGCTGGCTGAAGACGTGAAGCTGATCGATGCGCCTTTCTGGACACCGCAACAAGCGGCGTTTCTGAAAGAAGAACTGCGTGAGGACGCCGAATGGGCTATCCCCGTGGACGAACTGAACCAGCGCCTGCATCAACCTCACTAACCCAGCTTCAATGCAGGCTGTCGGATTGCTCCAGGCGCAATAACGCCTCCCAGGCAGCCTTGCACTCCTGCGCTTCGTCGCGACTGGCGAATGCCGTGCCGCGTTGCTCGCCATTGAGCAGCACGACCCAGCAGGCTTTCTGACCCAGCGAGCGCAGGGTTTCGGGAACACCACTGCCGATCATCACGGCGACATCGACTTTGTTTTGCATGGAGCTTCTCCGCCACATTAGTTAGCTACCTAACAATGTCGGCCATGCTACGGTTTTCTTCCCGTTGGAAAAAGCTATCTCCGGAATAGCTCCGTTGCATAAACAGCAACAATCGCTAGCGTGCCGGCTTCGCCGCCTGCGGTTTATAGCCCAGACGCAAGCCGCCCCAATGCCGCCCGTTAACCATGATCGGCACCGACAAGTCGTGCATCAACTCGCCGGTATCGCGCGTATAGGTCTGCAACAACACTGCCTGTTGATGGCTGCCACAGCGGATGCCGGTACGGTCTTCGAACTTGCGCTTGGTGCGGTTCTGCACCGCATCGACGTGCGCGTCGCCGGTGAGCGCCTGGGAAAAAGCCTTGTTGTGTGTCGGTACATAACCCTGAGGCGTGCAGGCAATGGCGAATACCAATCCCTCATGGCGCGGCAGCAGCGCTTCCTGGATCGCCGGCAAAACCTCATCGGTGTAACGGTCAAAACGCGTGTGGTATTTGCTCGGACTGGTATTCGGGATCGGCGTGTAACTGCGGTCAAACAAGTCCTGCAGGCTGATGCGGTTTTGCAATACATCGGCTTCGAACTGCTCGGCGATGCGGTGTGCGCCCTCGCGGGCCAAATCATAGATGCGCTGGTGATAGTCATCCAGGCCGACTTCGGCCAAGCGCTCGCTGATGGTTTCGGCTTGCCCTTCCATTTGCACGGCGGCGTCGGCCAGTTGGCGGGTTTGCTGGTCGCTCACGGTCAGATCGCTGCGCATCTGCTCCACCGCATGGAACAGGCTGTCGAGTTGCGCGCGGTTGGTATCGGTGCCCTGCGCAATTTCATTCACCTGCCCTTCCACATCCGCCGCCAGGCTGGCGATGCTCTCCAGCTGTTCGCCGGCGTGCTCCACCTGTTCAACGCCCGTGTGCAGGTCCGCCGACAGCTGGCGAATCTGCTCCACGACCTGCGCCGTGCGTTGCTGGATGTCAGCGACCATCACCCCAACCTCATCGGTCGCCGTGGCAGTACGCCCGGCCAGGCCGCGCACTTCATCGGCAACTACGGCGAAACCGCGCCCGTGCTCACCGGCCCGCGCCGCTTCAATGGCCGCGTTCAAAGCAAGCAGGTTGGTCTGGCTGGCGATTGATTGGATCACCAGCGTGACGCGCTGGATTTCTTCACTGCGCACGCTCAAGGCTTCAATCAACTCGCGACTGGCGTCGGCACGCTGGCTGAGCTGGCGCATGCGGGTGATTGACTCGACCAGCACTTCACGGCCCTGCGTACTGTGCTGATGCGCCTGGCTGGCCGCGCCCAAGGCTTGACGGCTGAGTTGGGAGGTGACCTGCTCAGTGCCGATCATGACTTCGGCGCTGCTGACGATTTGCCTGGCTGCGCTTAATTGCGATTGCAACCGGGCCGCCAATTGCTTGACCGAATAGGCCACGCCGGCAGCGGACAGCGCGTTATGGCTGGTGGTGTAGGAAAGATCGCGAGTCAGCTCGCCCATCGTATCGGCGACGGGGACAGGCGCCACGCGGTGCGTTCGACTTTTAAGGGTGGGCAGCCATATCACCAGCAAGGCCAGCGGCAGGCACAGGTACAGCGGCAAGCCAGCAAACGCCAGGCCCAGCAGAACCAGCACCAGGGCGGTGCTCTGCAAGAGCGGCGTGAGCCAGCCGGGCAGCGCGCGTACCCGCGCGTGCACGGGCACTGCTGCGCCCATCAGAGATCCGTCTCCAGCCATCGTCGTTACCCCACTGCTTGTCGTTATTGTTTCTGCATTAAACGCCACTATCGGGCCATTATCCATGGGCCGTTAGTGGGAGGCTTGCAGCAGATCAATAGACAGGGGCGTAACCGGTATTTCTCTTGAGCGCCGCATCAGCAGCGCCCAACTTCAGCACATCAGGCTTGACGCTGGTGCTTGTCGATCTGCTCGTGGCGCTCTTGCGCTTCGATGCAGTACTTGGTGGTCGGGCTGATCAGCAGGCGCTTGAGGCCGATAGGCTCGCCGCTGTCGTCGCACCAGCCAAAGGAATCTTCCTTGATGCGTTCCAGTGCACGCTCAAGCTGCGGCAGCATGCGCTGGTCGCGATCGATGGCATTGACCAGCCAGGTGCGTTCTTCTTCAACGGACGCCGCGTCAGCCGGGTCAGCCGGGGTGTCCAGGCTTTCGATGGCGATACGGTTCTGTTCAATGCGCTCGTGGTGTTCCACTTTCATGTCTTGCAGCAGCTGCTCGAAAAAAGCGTGCTGTTCGGCATTCATGTAGTCATCCGCCGGCATGGCCAGCAACTTTTCCTTTGTCATTGATTTCTCTATAAAAAATACGTGCATTAAGGCGAATAAGGGAGCGTTCCGGCAGACCTCTGCAGGCCTCGGAAAGGCGCCGTCCATTTCAAGCGCCACCCGGCACTCAATTTACGAGGGGCGGCAGTCTAAGGCCGACTTGAGGGCTCAGCAACTGAAAAGACAGGCATTTTTTCCCAATTAACCCCCAAAGGCACCAGGACGGGCTTGGCGAATGGTCATCGGAGTGCGTTTATAGCAAGAAATTCAGTGTTGTGGAGCTATATAGAAGACAAACGGTTGAATAAGGCCACCAGGCCTATGCGCAAGGGCGATTCAACAGATCTCAGCACGCGGTGGCGGCAGTTACATACCTCCCGTCGAAAATTCGCCCCGGTATAGATAGAGGCTCCGAAGTTTCCCTACCGAACAGGACCTCTCATGCCCGCAATCCCCTCCGCCCATCGCGCGCTCCCCGCACAAGCCGTCAGCGCACAATTTGCTTCACGCCCGACGCTGGACACTGTTACCCGGCAACTGCTGACAGAGCTGATCCGGCAACACTATCCAACTTTGGTCATTGATCTGTCCCGTACACAATTGGCCATACCCAGTCCCACCGGAGGCTGGACTCTGCATCCGCTCATGGCCCGCGTGCTCGCGTTTCTCGCCACCGGCGCCGAGCTGGACTTAAGTGACCGGCACGGCGAGTCCTGCTACCTGACCGACGCTCCGCCTGGCCGTCTCAAGCTTGCAGCCCCGGCGACCTCCGCCCTCGACATGAACATCATCGAAAACATAATCAAGGAATTACCCTTGACCCTGCCGACAGCCCTGCAAAACGCCCTGGCCACTTATTGGCGCGAAGAGGCCGACAACGGCCTGTCACGCTGGCGCTGGCTCAGCGATTGGCTGGCCGACAACCTCAGGGTCGCCGCCATCAGCCAGGCGGAGTTGGACGCCACTGAGCGTGAAATGCTTGAACAACTGATCAGCTACCCCGACCGCGACGAACGTATCCGTCGATTCGGGGCCAACGCCGTGCGCGCCTATTACCCGCGGGCGACGCTCAAGGAAGGTCAACAGACACTCCCCCTGCTCAGCCCGCACCTGTTGTTGACCCAGGCAACCCGGGTCCTGCTCTGCCAAACCACCGGTGCCTGCGAACGTTTTTCGTCCATGGACGCCAGCCTCCAGGCCTGGGCCCGACAGGTTGCGCAGCCCTACGTGGTCGAGCACATCACCACCCAACAATGGGAGCCCGACGGCAACGTTTTCGACATCCAGGCGGCACTGATGCTCAATCAGCAACTGGAAGACCTGGGCGCCCTCACCCTGCCCACCCGCCTGGAACTCGATACACTTCGCGCGCTGTGCCTGGAGATCGGCAACCCCGCCCACTCTTTTCTTGAGGCGCCGACCTCTGCCGCGAAGCTACAGACGACACTGCGCCAACAAACCCCGGCCTGGCTGCAACATGCCAGCGCGGCTGACCAGCTACGCTATGGACGCTATAGCCTGGCCTTGGCCAGCGCCAAGAAACGCAGCAACGGCCACACCTTTCTCAGCGATATTCCAGACATCTACACCTTCGCAACCAATGCCCTGTTGCAACAGCTGAAACACGATGAGATCACCTTCGACAAGGTGACGCCCGAACAGTCGAAGGCCACACAGTTTCACCCTGATGACCTGCAATTGACATTCAGCGTGGCCGTCGGATACCCAGGAGGCTCCGGCTTCGTCGAGCCTGTGCACATGAGCCTCACTGACCTGGCCATCAACAACCTGCAGGGTCAGCCCCGTGGGCAACTCACCGTACGACATCGCCGCTCGCTGCCACTGCCAACCTGGCTGACGCCCGACTACATCAAAGGCCGCGGCGGGCTGATCGAGCAGGTCGATATTGGCAAGGCCTACCCCGAATTGCTCGACACCCAATTGCTCGGCGACAGTGACCAGGCGCGGCAACGCACAGAGCGCTTCGCACAACACACCGTCGCACAGCTACCAATGCTGGCCCTGGAATGGGCGCTGAACAACCAGCACGGCATGACCCTGCGCGGGGCTCGCTACGTGGCTGCACTGATGGGCGAGCGCATTGAGCAACGCCAGGTCGAAGGCCAGGCCATCGTCATTCGCCACCTCGCCCTGGTGCGCAAATCCCAAGCGACACCGGATGTTGTCACCAATATGTACATCATCGAATCCGAGAGCGCCCTCGCCGGCCCACACCTGCTGTACCGGCCCTTGTATGCCGATCCCCTCCGGGAGTTCGCCAGCCGCGAGGACTTGCTGCAGGCCATTGCCCACCCTGGTGAATTGCAGACCAGTGTGCTGACCTGGTTGTCCGACGGCGCGAGGCCGGTCTACGCCAACGGTGGATTCCAGGAACCCCATTACCCGCGATTTGGCATGGGCGATGAGTTCAGCGTCCCTGACGTACCGCAACCCGCCACCCTGGCGACTGATGGCAGCAACGACGAGCTGAGGCAATTTCTGTCCAGCGGCCAACTGATGCAGTTTTTGTATGGCAGTAACGCACGGGCGCTGGTCGATCAGGCTGATCGCGCCTCGGTTTCCAACCACGAGAGCCGCTGGCGCGTGCTGCTTGAGGGCGCCGGCCTGCTGTTCAACACCCTGCTGCTGCCCCTGGCCCGAGGCCCTCTTATGCTCACGGGTTGGCTGCTCAGCCTGATGAGCAGTGCCAGCCATGATATTCCAGCCCTTGGCAGCGATGATCCGGTGACCCGGGAATTGGCGCTGGTCGACCTGTTGCTGAACATCGGCATGCTGATGCACCAATGGCTACCGCCGACGACATCGCCCTCGACACCGCTGACTAACGATGTCAGGCAACAAGCCCTTCGTTCACCGCTTACCAGGCTGGGCAACGAGCACTGGCCACCACCCCCCGCCCCTGCGGTGCACCAAGGTCCTACCGTACTGGAAAACGAAGGGCTAGCGAGGGACGCTACGGTGTTCGATTTCAGCTTTTCCAACGCCCACCACCGACTCACGCCCAGCCAACGCGAACGGCTGGCCGGGTTCAGGGCACCCAAGCCCGAGCCATTGCCCAAGCCCCAATTGGACGGGCCACGCAGAGGACTGTATTCGTACCTGGGAGACTGGTACGCCTTGCTGGATACCCAGTGGTACAAACTGAGCCCTGAACGCGACGCGGGCGTGGTGATTGTCGACCCCATCGACCCCACCCGGCTGGGGCCTTTCCTGCAAACCGACGGCTTGGGCAACTGGTCGCTGGACTTGCGTCTGCGCCTGCGCGGTGGGATGCCAGCCAAACGCATTGCCGCCGAACGAAAGCGCCAGGCCGAGCGCAAAATACAGCTCAACGCGCAATACGAGCAATTTTCCAACGACCAACAAGCCCAGCAAAAAAAAGCTGACGACGCAGAAATGCTCATGACCCTGGCGGCCGCCAACCCCAAGTACTCCGACGCAGCAAAGGCCAGCACCCGCAGGGCCTTCGACAGGGCTTTATACGAACAGAGTGAGGGCTATCGCAAAATACTCGACAGTCACAAAGAGCGTGAAGCGTTGCACATCCCTTTCCCGGCCCAGGTCAGTGCCACACTGCTGGAAAACATCATCAATAACGCACGCAAGTCAGTCGTGATCGCCGACATGGACCGCAAAGCGCTCTATGCCATGCACCAGGAGTTCATGGGTGGAGGGATCGAACGGACACCCGTCATGCTCGCCAACGTTGCCCATCACTTACAATTTCTCAATGAGATGAGTGAAATCAATGAGCGGCAGATAAAGGCCCTGGAACTCAAGGATCACTACCTGCTGGAGTTATTCAATCTGGGCCAGCCCGGCCTGGAAAGCTATAACCGCCTGACCATGAACCGCCCTGCAGAGCTTGGCGCATTGGCGATCAAGTACCAGCAACTCAATACCCTTAAATACCTGAGCGTCAAAATCTGGGACCATAGCGCCAACACCGAGTTGTATTCCGTGCTTGAGCCGCTGCACCCCCAAGTGCGCACCCACGCTGAACTCAGCACCCTTAGCCTGACGCCGGATGAGCGCCTGAACGTACTGGACAGTCTCTTCCGGCACTACGGCCAGGCGCTGGACGCGCTGCAAAGCATGGCCATGGTTCATGCCGACAACTTGCACATGACGCCTTTCCAACACATACAAAAACTGCTGACAGAGCTGTACCAGGATGCCATGCAGCAGTTGGCCGCCGAGATCAAGCCTGAACCCCACGCGGTCAAGCACCCTCCCAAGCATCCTCGGCCTGCTGACGGCGGCCCGCAGAAAAAGGTGATCAAAACCCGCAGGCAAGGCGTTTTGATCGGCGACCTGAAGCCTGCCGACGCAGCGTTTCCAATCGATCGGGTCGAAGTGCGCTCCGTAGAGGGTGACCAACTGTTGGGCACTTACTCACAGCGCGAGCACCAATGGGACGAAATCATAGAGATACGCCCCAGCGCCCCGCCGCCGCCGCCAGGCACGCGGGCACTGAGTGTGGTCAAAGGTGAAGCGCGCAAATACCTGCAGGCGCTCACGCCGATCCTCAAGCGTGAGTCCGGCTATGCAAAGGTTTCCAAGTTTCCTGTCGAGATCCAGGAGAGTCTGCAGAAAGAGGCTCGCCGATTCACCGAGCTGGCCGACGAACTCTATCGATCCATCCAGGCCAAGCCGGAGGATTCAAGAGTGCTTGCCGACCAGACCCTGCTGGACGAGATGCGAGCGGCGGTCACAACCTTGACCACCAAGGGCCAGGAACTGCGCGTCCAGTACTCACTGGAACTGCCGCCGAACGACGCTAACCTGGTGTACTTGCTGGACCAGGACCTCGTGCAACTGGCCAGGCTCGGCTCACGCATTGAGATGCGAGGCGTCCGACAGGATTTCATCCAGGAGTACGCGGTCAACGACAAACGCGGCTATCCGCTGTGGTATGCACATTTTCATTACGCCAAAGCCGACACACCCAAGCACGACTACACCGTGGCCCACCTGAAAAAAAAGAATCAGCGTAAGGACAGTTACTACTCGCTCCTGGCCAACGCCCGGGGCCCACAAAGCGTGGTGGATGTGCACCATGGCACAATCGGCCGTGAACTGGCAGAGCGCCGGTTCCTGCCTTTGGCCCCGTAAACCCTGGAGCGAGCGTGCTCGCCAGCATCGTCAACGCTGACATGGGGAGTCTGGCACCGCGCAGCGCTCTCGGGTTCTTCGCGAGCCAACTCCCCCCATCGACTCAGCGCTTGAGCTTGCGCTTATTGCGATACTGGTCGATCACCACCGCGATCACGATGATCAGCCCCTTGATGATGTCCTGGATGTACGCATCCACGCCGACAAAGGTAAACCCGCTGGCCATCACGCCAAGGATCAACGCGCCGATCACGGTGCCGGTGATGCGCCCCACCCCGCCCGCCAGGCTGGTACCGCCGATCACCGCTGCGGCAATCGCATCCAGCTCATAGGACATGCCCATGCCCGCTTGGCCGGTCGCCGCACGTGCCGAGGCGACGACGCCCGCCAGGCCCGCGAGCAACCCGGCGATGCTGTAGACGATGATCAGATGGCGCTTGACGTTGATCCCCGACGTGCGCGCCGCCTGCATATTGCCGCCGATGGCGTAGGTGTACTTGCCGTACTTGGTGTAGCGCAGCGCGATATGGAAGATCACCGCCACCACCAGAAAGATGATCACCGGCATCGCGCCATGGCCGATCGCCGTGTACGAATCCGACAGCATGCTCACCGGCTGGCCTTCGGTGTAGTAACGCGCCAGGCCGCGGGCCGAGACCATCATGCCGAGTGTCGCGATAAATGGCGGGATCCCCGTGACGGCAATGATGCTGCCGTTGATCGCCCCTGCAAGCAGCCCGACCCCCAAGCCCATCGCCACCGGTATCCACACCGGCAAATCCGTCAGGCTGGGAAACACCGCGCGGGAAAAATCCGAAGTCTGCGCCAGGCTGGCGGCAATCATCGCCGACAGCGCCAGCACCGAGCCTGAGGACAAGTCGATGCCCGTGGTGATGATCACCTGCGTCACGCCAATCGCCAGCAGGCCGATGATCGACACTTGCAGGATCATCAGCACCAGACGTTGGGAATTCATCAGAAAGCTCTGGTCGCGCACGATCCAACCGAACAGTTCAAACACCAACCCGATGCCGATCAGCACCAGGAAGATGCTCAGCTCGGTGGGCAAGCGCCTGCGGTGCTTGACCGGTGCCGTGGCAGGCTTGTTGTCTGTTATTGCGTTCATAGCCAATCACCTTCTTGTTCTGTGGCACAGGCCAACCGCAGGCCTGCGCTGCTGTTCGTCAGTGGACGACGGTCATACCGGAAGCCAGCTGCATGACTTTTTCCTGGGTCGCCTCCGCACGGTCCAGGGTGCCCATCAGGTCGCCCTCGTGCATCACCATCACCCGGTCGCTCATGCCCAGCACTTCAGGCAGCTCGGAGGAAATCATGATCACCGCCATGCCTTCGCTGGCGAGAAAAGCGATCAAGCGATAAATCTCGGCCTTGGCGCCGACGTCGATGCCACGGGTGGGCTCATCGAGAATCAGCAGGCGCGGGTTGGTCATCAGCCAGCGCGCCAGCAAGGCCTTTTGCTGGTTACCGCCGGACAAGGTGTCGATGCACTGCTCCAGAGACGGGGTTTTCACCCGCAGCTTCTTGCACATGTCTTCACACAACGCGCGCAGGGCCTTTTGCTGGATAAAACCGTTGCCCGAGTAGTGCGGCAGCACCGCCATTTCCATGTTTTCCAGCACCGACAGGCACGGGAACAGGCCGCTGAGCTTGCGGTCCTCGGTCAACAGCGCAAAGCCTTTCTCGATGGCCATGTGCGGGTCGCTGATGCGCACCGGCTTGCCGTCGAGGCTGATCTGGCCGCCAGAGCTTGGCGTGATGCCGAAGAGGGTCTCCGCCACATTGGTGCGGCCCGAGCCCATCAACCCGGCGATGCCGAGGATCTCCCCGGCGTGCAGGTCGAACGACACCCCCTTGAACACGCCGTCCAGGCGCAAGTCGCGCACCGACAGCAGCAATTCGCCGATGGGCGTCTCCCGCACCGGGAACAACTGGCTCAGTTCACGGCCGACCATCATCGAGATCAGGCTGTCGCTGTTCATGCTGTCGGCGCGCTGCAGGCCGATGTAGTGGCCGTCGCGAAACACCGCGACTTCATCGGCGATGGCGAACACTTCGTTCATTTTATGCGTGATATAGACGATGCCTTTGCCCTGGGACCTGAGGTCGGCAATGATCGAAAACAGGTGGGCCACTTCCTTTTCGGTAATGGCCGACGTCGGTTCATCCATGATCAGAATGTCGGAGTCGTAGGACACCGCCTTGGCAATCTCGACCATCTGCCGTTCGGCGATGCTCAGGTTGCCGACGTGTTCTTCGGGGTCCAGGTTGATGCGCAAACGCGCCAGCAACTCGGCGGTGCAGCGGTGCATTTCGCGGTGGTTGACCATGTGCAGGCTGTTGAGCTGCTCGCGGCCGATCCAGATGTTTTCGGCGATGCTCATGTGCGGCATCAGGTTGAGTTCCTGGTGGATCATCGCGATCCCGGCCTTCTGCGCCGCCAGCGGCGTTTCAAACACGATCGGCTTGCCGCGCAGACGTATTTCACCGGCGTCGGGCTGGTAGATGCCGGCGATAATCTTCATCAGCGTCGACTTGCCTGCACCGTTCTCGCCCATCAGCGCCAGCACCGAGCCAGGGCGAACGCGCAGTTGCACATCGGCCAGGGCCACCACGCCGGGAAAGCCTTTGCTGATGTTGAGGATTTCCAGCAGGTAGGGTTCTTCCGGCGCCAGGGGCTGGATGCCGGGAGGCTGCGAGGCAACCGCTTGAGCAAGCATATCGGGTACTCCATCAGCAGGACGACCGTGGCCGCCCTGCTCGCTTATTGTTGTTATGAAGGGCTACTTGAAGTCTTTGACGTTGTCCGGCGTGATCAGCTTGAACGGAATGATCACGTTCTGCTCGACCGGCTCGTGCTTGGCCATCTTGCGCGCCGCTTCCACCGAACCGACGGCCTGCCCTTTCGCGTCCTGGAACGCCGACGCGGCCATGTCGCCCTTGGTAATCGCGTTCAAGCCATCCGGCGTACCGTCGACCCCGGCGATCAACACGCTGCCCGGCTTGGTGCCCGCCGACTTCAGCGCCATGGAGGCGCCGATGGCCATCTCATCGTTGTTGGCCAGCACCGCATTGAACTCACGCCCCTGAGTCAGCCAGTCGTTGACCAGCGTCATGCCGCGGTCACGCAGCCAGGTGCCGGTCTGTTCCTGTTCGATGGTGATGCCGGGGTACTTGGCCAGAACCTCTTTCACGCCTTTGGTGCGGTTGGTGGTGGAGTTGTTGGCCAGGTCGCCCAACAGGATCACGATCTTGCCTTTGCCACCGAGTTTGTCGGCGATGTACTGCATTTGCAGGCGACCGGCCTCGACGTCATCGGAGGTCACGGCCACCACATCTTTAGGCAAGTCTTTCTGATCGGGCCGGCGGTTGACGAACACCAGCGGAATGCCTGCCTTGGTCGCCGCACTGATGATGTTCTTGGTCGACGCGGTATCCACCGGGTTGACGATAATCGCGTCGACTTTCTGGCTGATGAAGTTCTCGACCTGGCTCAGTTGCTTGACCACGTCGGCGCGGGCGTCTTCAAACTGCAACTGCACGCCATCGCCCTTGGGGTAGGACTTGGCTTGCTTGTCCATGTCCTCGCGCAGGTAAGTCAGAAAGGTGTCGTCGAAGGCGGACATGCTCACGCCTACTTTGATATCGGCAGCCGAGGCAAAACCGCTGGCAAGCAGCATGGACAAGGCCAGCGCGGTGAAACGGATCGGGGTCTTCATGAACGGTCTGTCTCCAATTTCTTGTTGGTTTTGTGGACGTTGCGTTTTTCAGAGCGAGGAGGCCGGCAGCCGCACGATCGGTGCCCCCGGAATGCAGCACACCAGGGCGCCTTTGTTTTCGACGCACAGCACATTGAGGAAGGAGAAATAAAAAGGCCGGGCGCGGGGCAGACCGCGTGGCGCTTGCTGGGCAGGGCGTAAAACTCGCAGTACAGCGTTGAAGATTTTCATCTGACGGTACCTGGTTGTTTTTGATCTTGTTTTTGTTGAGTCGCCCGGATCAAGCCCGAAGCGTACTTTTTGCAACCTGGAAAAGACTTTATTGGAAAATAATTTCCATATCAACCTGTTTTAGAATTTTATTCTATTTTTATTGAAACCACCTGCTGGTGCTCGTTGCTAAGGCGCGCGGCGTCCAATATACGGGTGGTTTCCAGTGCGTCATAGGCGTTCACCGGCAGCGCTCCCTGCCCTTGCACGGCACTGTGCAACTGGCGATAGAACTGCGTCCAGCAGCCTTTCTCCGAGGGCACACGCTCGCGTTCCGCGCCTTGCTCAAACCAGCCCCAGCGTCGGTGCTCTTCAGCGCCCCAGTGCTCGCCTTCGGTTTTCGGCGTCTTGCCGGCCATCAGCGCTTCTTCCTGGCCATCAAGCCCGTCCACGGTGTAACAACCCAGGGTGCCGCTGACGCGAAAGCGCGGGGCCTGACTGTTTTGCAGCGCACTGCCCCACAGGTGGGAAATCACGCCGTTGGCGTGGGTCAGCGAAACAAAAAAGCCGTGATCGAGGGTGGGGTGTTCCGGGCTGAACTGCAGTTGCGCGAACACCCGGTCCACCGGGCCGAACAGCTGCATCGCCTGGTCCACCAGGTGACTGCCGAGGTCGCGCAACCATCCGCCGCCGCTGGCATTGCCCACGGCTTGCGGATTGAAGCGCTCGACGCGGGACTCAAAACGGGTGATCTGGCCCAGCGCACCGGCGTCGATCAATTTGCGCAACGTGAGGAAGTCCGAGTCCCAACGCCGGTTCTGGTAGACGCTGAGCAACACCCCCTGGCGTTCGGCCGCGGTGATCAGTGCCTGGGCCTGTTCGGCATTGCTGGCGAACGGTTTGTCGCTGACCACCGCAACCCCATGTTCGATGGCTTCCAGTACCAGCGCCGGACGGCCCTTGAGCGTGGTGGAAATCACCAGGACGTCGACACCGGCCTCGACGATCTGGCCGATGGTGTCGTAGGCCTTGAGGCCGGGGTGGTCAGTCGCCAGTTGCTGGCGCCGCTCGGGTGAGCGTGTCACCACGCCGACAAACGTTGCGCCGGGCAACGTTGCAATCAACGGTGCGTGAAAAAAACGGCCGCCGTGGCCGTAGCCAACTAGTCCGATTCGCATAGATGCGCTCCTTCATGAAGTGGAAACCCAGTTCAAATGGGGGAGCAGGCTTGCCTGCGAAAGCAGCGTGTCAGTCAATGAACCCGCCACTGAAAGACCGCTATCGCAGGCAAGCCGACTCCCACACTGACTGCATTCCACCTGCCCTAAAATGATCCTTGATCGTTCCTGCGCAGAGCGTTGGAATGATCGATTGCTTATTGGCACAATTCGCGGGTCACCCGCTCCAGCATCATCCGGTTGGATTCATCCGGCCGGTCTTCCCAAGCAAACACCGAAACCGTGGCGATGCCGTCGAACTTGATCTCGCGCAAGGTGCCGAAAAACGCCTCCCAGTTGACCTCGCCCTGACCGATGTCCAGGTGCTGATGCACCGTGGCGGTAACGCCCGGCGGGTTGACGATGTAGCGCAGGTTCGACGACGCGCGGTGGTTATAGGTGTCGGCAATGATCAAGTGGCTGAGCTTGGAACCGGCGTACTTGAGCATCGAGGCGATATCACCTTTGCCGTCGTCATAAAAGAAGGTGTGCGGCGCGGCGTAGAGGTAGTTGATCCAGTCGCGGTCGAGGCCGCGAATGATGTCCACCGACTCGTTGTTGCGCTCACAGAAGTCATACGGATGCGCCTGGATATCCAGCTTGATGCCTTCACGCTCGAACTCCGGGATCAGCTCGTCCATGGAGCGCATGAACTGGTTTTCGCACACCAGCGGGTTGTCGGACTGGCCGGTGAACTCGGTGTTGACCAGCTCGCAGTCCATTTCCACGGCGATCTGGATCGCGCGCTTCCAGTTGCGCACGGCGGCGACGCGCAGGCCTTCGTCGGCCGCGGCCCAGTGGTACATCGGCAGCAGGGATGACAGTTGCACACCGGCATCGCTCAAGGCCTTGCGAAATTCCTTGATGCGCGCACGGTCAACGCGAGCGGCTTTGTAGAACGGCAGGAAGTCTTCGCGGGGTGAGAGTTCGATGTGCTGGTAGCCGAGTTCGGCGGCCTTGTCGACCATCTGGCCAAGGGGCAGATGGCGGTACATGTAGGGGTCTAAGGCGATACGCATAGGTGAAACTCCCGTATCTGAAATTGGAATCCGCTCGGATGTGGGAGCTGGCTTGCCTGCGATAGCGGTGCATCAGGCGGCATTTATATTGAATGTGCCGCCGTCTTCGCAGGCAAGCCAGCTCCCACACTGATCCGGTTCCTCCAGTGCAATAGGTGTCAGCCGTAAAAATGTGGGCGCTCTGGCAGGCCGACTTTCACAATCTGCTCACTGCGTTGCGCTTCAATGCACGCATCCGCCGCCACCGCTGCCGCAAACCCATCCCACGCCGACGGCCCGCCCACTTGCCCGGCGCGTACGCCGTCGATGAACGCCTGCAGTTCGACGTCGTAGGCGCCGATAAAGCGGTCCTTCCAGTCCATCAGAATCGCATTCGACAGCTTGGCCTCGCTGCGCAGTTGCACCTGCGAAGGCTCCGGCAGTTTGGCAATACCGGTCTCCCCCACCACTTCGCACTGAATGTCGTAGCCGTACTGGCAGTTCACAAACACTTCCACGTCGATGCGCGTGCCCTTGGCGGTTTCCAGCAGCACGATCTGCGGGTCACGCAGGTGGGCCAACGCCTTGCTTGATTTGCGCGGGAACACCACCTGCACCGACACGTAGTCGTCGTTGAGCAACCAGCGCAACACATCCAGTTCATGGATCAAGGTGTCGGTGATCGCCATGTCGGTCTTGTAGTTTTCGCCCACCGTCGGGTTGCGGTGCGCGCAGTGCAGCATCAAAGGCTCGCCGATCTGGCCGCTGTCGATGACCGCCTTGAGGGCGCGATAACCTTCGTCGTACGGGCGCATGAAGCCCACCTGCACCAGACGCTTGCCGAAGGCGATTTCGGCATCGACGATCTTGCGGCAGCCTTCTGCGGTGACGGCCAAGGGCTTTTCGCAGAACACCGGCTTGCCGGCGGCGATCGCAGCGAGCACGAATTCTTCGTGGCTCGGCCCCCAGGAAGTCACGAGAATTGCCTCGACCTGCGGCGAGTTGATCAACGCATGGCCGTCCGCGTACACCTCGGCGGTCAGCTGCAAATCAGCGACGACCCTGGCGGCTTGCTCAAGGTTGATGTCGGTCACCGCCACCACCTGGCTATTGAGCAGGGTCTGGCTGCACCGACGGATATGGTCCCGGCCAATGGCGCCCGTACCGATAACGCCCAACTTCAAAGACATACAAACACTCCTCTTGTTATTAGTACTGCCGGGCCTTGGCCAGGCGTTCATTGAGTTGTTTGGCCACCGCGTCAGTGCGCGCGCTGGTCGAGACCTGCGCCACCCCGACCCGCCACCACGACAGGTATTTGTGGATCATGGTCTTGGGCAGAACCTTGATATCGATCAGCGTCGACACCGTTTGCGTACGTGCATCGGCCAACGCCGCCTGCAACTGTTCCACCGTGCTGACCTTGTAGGTCTTGCAGCCATAGGCCGCCGCACTCATGGCGAAATCCACCGGCACAAAACCGCCGTCGAGCTTGCCGGTCTCCGGGTTTCGGAAGCGAAACTCGGTGCCGAAGCTGTCCATGCCGTGTTCCATCTGCAGGTTGTTGATGCAGCCGAAGGTCATGTTGTCGAGCAGCACCACGTTGATCTTGCGCCGCTCCTGGATCGAGGTGGCCAGCTCCGAGTGCAGCATCATGTAGGAGCCGTCACCCACCAGCGCATAGACCTCGCGCGCCGGCTCGGCCAGCTTCACGCCCAGGGCCGCATTGACCTCGTAGCCCATGCACGAATAGCCATACTCGACGTGGTAGGTGTTGACGCCCTTGCTGCGCCAGCTGCGCTGCAAGTCGCCCGGCAAGCTGCCAGCGGCGGCGACGATGATGGCGTCGTCGGCCAGGGTGTCGTTGAGCACGCCGAGCACGCGGCTTTGGGTCAGGCAGGAACCGGTCAGCTCGATAAACTCGCGCAGCACGGCCGGGTCCATGTGGTCGTTGATTTCCGGGACGAAATTGTCCGTCTGGTAGTCAGCCTGGTAGATGCGGTCCACCTCGACATCCAGCTGCGCCTTGGCGTCGCGCGGCTGATCCGCCCAGTCCGAACGGTAGTCGCCCAAGGCATCCGCCAACGCCTCCAGGCCCACCCTGGCATCCGCCAGCAGTTGCACGCCGTCCAGTTTCAGTGCATCGCAAGGGCTGATATTGAGGTTGAGAAACTTGACCTCAGGGTGCTTGAACAGCGACTTCGACGCGGTGGTGAAGTCGGTGTAGCGCGTGCCGATACCGATGATCAGGTCCGCTTCCGGGGCCAGCAGGTTTGCCGCCAGGCAGCCGGTTTCGCCGAGACCGCCCAGGTTCAGCGGATGGCTGGACACCACCGCGCTCTTGCCTGCCTGGGTTTCGGCGAAGGGGATATCAAAGCGTTCGGCAAACGCTTGCAGCGCGGCATTCGCGCCGGCGTATTTGACCCCGCCGCCGCAGATGATCAGCGGTTTTCGCTTGCCTCGAAACGCAGCCAACGCATCGCCGATCATCGCTTCAGTCGGCGGACGGCGTTCGATACGGTGCACACGTTTTTGCAGGAAGTAGTCGGGATAGTCCCAGGCTTCAGCCTGTACATCCTGCGGCAGGGCCAACGTGACGGCGCCGGTTTCCGCGGGGTCAGTGAGCACGCGCATCGCATGGATCGCGGCGGTCATCAGTTGCTCGGGGCGGTTGATGCGGTCCCAGTACTTGCTCACGGAGCGGAAGGCATCGTTGGTGCTGATGCTCAAATCGTGAAACTGCTCGATCTGCTGCAGCACCGGGTCGGGCTGGCGGCTGGCATAGACATCGCCGGGCAACAGCAGCAACGGAATACGGTTGGCCGTGGCGGTGGCGGCGGCGGTAATCATATTTGCCGCGCCCGGCCCCACCGACGAGGTGCACGCGTAGATCTTGCGGCGCAGGTGCTGCTTGGCAAACCCGATGGCGGCGTGGGCCATGCCTTGCTCATTGCGGCCCTGATGCACCACCAGATCGCCGCTGTCCTGCTCCAGCGCCTGGCCCAGCCCCAGCACGTTGCCGTGGCCGAAAATGGTGAAAATCCCGGCGACAAACTTGCTCTGCACGCCATCGACTTCGATGTACTGGTTATCCAGAAACTTCACCAGGGCCTGGGCCATGGTCAATCTTGTTGTGGTCATGTTCGCACCTTGTATGAACGCAAATCTGTCGATCAACTGTGAACCAATGTGGGAGCGGGCTTGCTCGCGAATGCGGTGTGTCAGTCACCCGATTTATTTACTGACTCACCGCATTCGCAAGCAAGCCCGCTCCCACAGTTTGGCCGGCGTCAGGTCCGGGAATTTTGTAAATGGGCGATGCTCGCCCCCAATGCCTGCTGGATATCCGCCAGCGCATGCACGCTTTCGGCAAACGGCTCGAAAGACAGATAACCGCCGTAGCCGGTGCTGAGCAAGGTGTCGATCTGCGCGGCATTGCCGAGGATATCGCCCTCGCCCACCAGCACGCGGTGGCCGTCGCGAATGGCATTGAGCGGAGCGTCGCGATCCTCGACGCCGGAGATATGCACGAGGCCAGTCAGCTGCGGGAAGAATTCCTGTTCGCCAGCCAGGTGATGGTGAAAGGTGTCGTGCACCAGCCGGAACACATCCAGGCCGCCAATCGCCTGGATCGCATCCACGGCCACACGCTTGCGGCGCAGCGCGCATTCTTCAAAACCCAGCGGCTCGATGAAACCGAGAATCCCGTACTCGCGCAGGATCGGCGCCAACTCGCTCAACGCCGTGCGCAAACCGGCCGCGCGCTGGGCCTCATTGCGGGTATCGCCGCGCTCGTTCAGCGGGCACATCACCAGGCCTTGCGCGCCGCATTCGCGGGCGTAGGTGGCGAGCTTGATCGCCTGGGCGCGGCGCTCGTCATTCCACACATCAAACGGGTACAGCGCGTTAATCGACAGCACCGTGATGCCCTGCACCGCGCACAATTCGCGCACGCGGCTGGCGGGTGTGCCGAATTCGATTTCGTGGCCTTTGAGGTCGTTGCGAATCTCGATGGCATCGCACTTGAGGGCGGCCGCCAACTGGATGAAATCCGGCAGGGAAAGGTTGGGTGCGACCATGCGGTTAAGGGCAAAACGTAGCGGCGACTTCATTATTGTTGTTCTCCGTTCAAACCGGTCAGAGGTCCAGCAGCCAGCTGTGCTGCGGGTCGTTATGGAAATGCCAGGCGCGTTTGGGGCCGGCCATCACGTTCAAGTAATACGACTCGTAGCCATACGGCACGCTAACCGGGTGATACCCCTTGGGCACCACTACCAAGTCGCTGTTTTCCACGGCCATGGCCTGGTCGATGCTGCGATCGTCGGTGTACACGCGCTGGAACACGAAGCCCTGGGGCGGGTTGATCTGGTGGTAGTAGGTCTCTTCGAGAAAGCTCTGGTGCGGCAGGTCGTCGGTGTCGTGCTTGTGCGGCGGATAGCTGGACGAGTGCCCGGACGGCGTGCGCACTTCCACCACCAGCAGCGAATGGGCCGGCTCGCTGTCGGGCAGGATGTCGCACACATACCGGGTGTTGGCGCCCTTGCCGCGCACGCTGCGCTTACACTGCTCGGGGAGAATCAGGCGCGGCTCAAAACCTGGGGCTCCGGGTGCGGCGCACACGGCAATTTGCACATCGCTCAACGCGGTCACCTGCGCATCGGTGCCGGGCGGCAGGTAGGCGGCGAAGGGCGATTTGTCTTCGAACACCGACTGACGATCCCCCAGGTTCTGCCAGTTGAAGCCCTCGCCTTGGATATTCACCCGGCCGCTGAGCAACACCAGGCACAGCTCCTGATCACCTGCGGTGACCGGCAACGTTTCACCCAGGCTCAGGCGGTAGGCGGCAAAGCCTACGTACTCCAGGCGCCCTTCTTCCAGGGCAACCATGGTTTGCCCGCGTTTGCTGCTCTTGACCAACAAGCTCATCACTTAAGTCCTCTCGCTGAGAAGCGTGCGCAACGTGTCGTAGCCCTTTTTCGCGTAGATATAGCTGGGCGCCACGGCCGGGTCCTGCTCGGCTTCCACCACCAGCCAGCCCTCGTACTTGGCCGCCAACAGCACGTCGAGCAACTCGGCAAAGTCGATATCGCCGTCACCGGGCACGGTGAAGGTGCCGTTGACGATGCAGTCGGGAAAGCTCCACATCTGGTTGCGCGCCAGTTGCACCACCGGTTTGCGCACGTCCTTGAAATGCACGTGACAGACGCGCTCGATGTGTTTGCGCAGCACCTCGACAGGCTCGCCGCCGCCCATGTAGCAGTGGCCCGAATCGAACAGCAGGCCGACTTCCGGGCCGGTGCGGCGCATCAACTGGTCAATGTCGTCGGGGGATTCGACGTAGGCGCCCATGTGGTGGTGGTAGGCCAGGCGCACGCCTTGGGACAGGGTGAAACGCGCCAGTTCGGTAAGTTTGTCGGCGTATTCCTGCCAGGCGTGTTCACTGTGAAAACGCGGACGTTCGATCAGGCGCACCCTGGCGCCCTGAATCGAATCGGCGACTTCGCCGTAGACCAGCACCTTGGCGCCGTTGAGTTTGAGCAGCTCGACGTGACCGGCGATGGCCTCGATTTCTTGCGCCACCGAACGCCGTGCCAGGCGGCTGGAATACCAGCCGGAGACCAGCGCCAGGTCATAGGGGCGCAGCACGTCGCCGACGCCTTGGGCGTCCTTGGGGAATTTGCCGTTGAGTTCAAAACCTTCGTAGCCGATCTCCTTGCCTTCGCCCAGGGCGGTGCTCAAGGGCGTTTCACCGCCCAGGGCCGGCAGGTCGTCGTTGCTCCAGGAGATCGGGTTGATGCCAATTCGGATTGCGGGCATGGCTGCACCTTTTGTTTTTATCTGACTTAAGCCTGGTGAGGTTTGCTTTGTGTGGGAGCTGGCTTGCCTGCGATGGCATCAGCCCGGCGTATCTGACGGACCGAGTTGTCTGCAACGCAGGCAAGCCAGCTCCCACATTTGAGCGTGTTTAACTTCTAGCGCTGCGCCAGGCGTTGATGAGCTGTTCGAAGGTGCCCTGCACCTGCTCGATCAGCGTTTGATCATCAATCTCCCCCGCCATCCATGCGCGGCTCGGTTCCTGGAAGATCGTACGGCCCACGGCAAACCCTCGGCAGGTGCTGCTTTGGCTCGCTTGCCGGAAGCCATCGGCGAGGCATTCGGCTGAAGCGTTCAGGCCCAGCAGCACCACGCCACGGCAGTACGGGTCGCGCTCCTGGATCAGTTCGTCGAGTTTTTTCCAGTCCTGCGTCGACTGCGCCTCGATCTTCCACCACGCCGGGTAGATGCCCAGGTTGTACAGGCGCTTGAGGCTGCGATAGAGCACGTCGGGATAGGTGGACGGGTGATCCTTGGGCGGGATGACTTCCAGCAGCAGCTCATGGCCGCTGACCAGCGAGGCCTCGTACACCGCCTTCAGTTGCGCTTCCTGTTCCAGGCGCAGCATCGGCTCGTCATCAGGGTGGTATTGCACCAGGCACTTGATGATTTGCTCCTGGGGCCAGGCAATCAGGTTGCTGCCCACTGAGCGCCCGTGTTCAAACGCCAGCGGCCGCGAGTTCTGCACTTCCACCGGGCGCGCGATCCACCAGCCGCGACCGCTGGCGGCGTTGAGCGCGTCCTGGCCGAAACGCTGGTCGGCCAACAGGCCCACGTCGGCTTCGACGCCCTGCTCGCGCAGCTTGGCTTCGACGCGTTCGATGGCCTGGATAAACAGCTGCTTGATGTCGCTGATGCGGGTTATGGCCTGGCCGCCTTTTTGTGCCAGGTCCACCAGTTGCCAGCGATGGTCGAAGGCAAACACGAACAGCTGCTTCCAGGCTTTGCGCGGCACGGTGACGCGGTGCAGGCGCTGCAAGGTGACGTCTTGATCGGGCCGGGTGATGGGCACCGGGCTGTTGAACAGGTAATCCAGCTCGGCAGGCGTGGGCATGGCCGGCGCGCAGGCGTGGCGGGACACCACCAGGCCGCCACAGGCGTTGGCCAACTGGCTGCAACGCTCGTCGCTGGCATCGTTGATCCAGCCGCTGAGGAAGCCCGACATGAACGCATCGCCGGCGCCCAGCACATTGAGCACCTCGACGCGCACGCCGGGGTAGATGGCGCCGTCTTCCAGCCGTGCGGGGATCGCGCCGTGGATCACCGTGCAGCCCTGCGGGCCGAGCTTGACCACCAGGGTGGCCGGGGTCAGTTCACGCACGGTGCGCAGCGCGGTGAGCAAATTTTCACTGCCGCCGGCGATCAGAAACTCTTCTTCGGTGCCGACGATCAGGTCAAAACGCGGCAGGATCTTCTGCACGTGCTGGCTGACGTTCTGGTCGGCGACAAACCGGGTCTCGCCGTCGGCCTTGCCCGCCAGGCCCCACAGCACCGGGCGGTAATCGATATCGAGCACGCGCTTGACGTTGTGTTTGGCCGCGTAGTCCAGGGCCTGGATGCTGGCCTTGTACACGCCATCGGTGGAGAAATGCGTGCCGGTGATCAGCAGGGCTTTGCTGGAGGCAATAAAGGCCTCGCTGATGTCTTCGGCGCGCAGGGCCATGTCGGCGCAGTTTTCGCGGTAGAACACCAGCGGGAAGGTTTCGCGGTCCTTGAGGCCCAGCAGCACCAGCGCGGTGAGGCGTTCCGGGTCGACCTTGATGCCGCTGACATCGCAGCCTTCGCGGGCCAGGGACTCCACCAGGAAGCGGCCCATGTGGTCGTCGCCCACCCGGCTCAACATCGCCGATTTAAGCCCCAGCCGTGCGGTGCCGAAGGCGATATTGGCGGAGGACCCGCCGAGGTACTTGGCGAAGCTGGACACGTCCTCAAGTCGCGCACCCACTTGCTGTGCGTAGAGGTCGACGCCCAGGCGTCCGAGGCAAATCAGATCCAATTGACGCCCACTGGCAAAACGAGTCTGGCCCATGCTGGCTCCTGTTATTTTTATCAGCCTGCGTGGTGCCGCCGTGGTGGCGGCACACGCTCTTGGTGAAAGCAGACTAGAACGTCCGGCGGCCGCAATCAATATTTATTCCATAATTATTTTTAGTGGAATATTTTTTCCAATAAGCCAGCATAATGGCCTGCCAGCCCTCCTGCATCGTTTCAGCAGGTCACGGCCACCGTGATGCCGGGGTATTTTTTTGCGCCTACCCTGTAGACTTGCGCCCACCCATCAGCGCATCAGAAGAACACGCCAGAAGGATTGCCCATGTCCCGCACCGATCCCGAGACCACCCTGGAAGAGACTATTGCCAGCCCTCCGATCAATGCCGAGCGCCTGTTGCAGCTGATCACCGACGAATACGAAAGCCTGCCACGCCAGCTCAAACGCATCGCCAGCTACATGAGCCAGCAAAGCGACCGGATCATGGTCGACCGCATCAGCGACATCGCCCGCGAGTGCGAAGTGCACCCTTCGGCCATCGTGCGGTTCTCCCAGCGGTTCGGTTTCAGTGGTTTCAGTGAGATGCAGGCGCTGTTTCGCGAGGCCTACACCCACAAGACCACGCCGGTGCAGAACTACCAGCAACGCATCCGCAGCATGATCGCCAACAAGTCGCAGAAGGCCAGCGGCGGCGACCTGGCGCGCGAATGCGTGAACGCCACCCTCTCCGGCATCGAGCGCTTGGGGCTGGAACTCGATGATGTGGCCTTCGAGAAAGCCGTGGACCTGGTGGTCAATGCCGACAATATCTACGTGGTGGGCGTGCGCCGCTCCTTCGCGGTGGCCGATTACCTGGTCTACAACCTGCAGCACACCAACAAGCGCATTCACTTGATTTCCGGTTTGGGCGGCAGTTACCGCGAGCAGATGCGCAGCGTGCGTGCCAATGACCTGGTGATCGCCATCAGCTTTACGCCGTATGGCAAAGAGACTCAGCATTGCCTGCGCATTGCCCAGCATCATCAGGCCAAGACCTTGATCATCACCGACAGCAACCTGTCGCCCCTGGCCAAACGGGCGAACGCGGTGCTGTTGGTGAATGAAGGGTCGTCGTTTGCGTTTCGCTCGCTGAGCGCCACCTTGTGCCTGTGCCAGGCATTGTTTATTGCGGTGGCGTATCGGTTGGAGTTGAAGGTGGATGAGATTCATGAACAGGTGGGGTTCGACGACTGATCTTCTGGTACTGAAGATCCGCTGTGGGCGCGGGCTTGTTCTGGTGAGCCGGTTTACTGTGGCGAGCGGGCTTGTTGTGGCGAGCGGGCTTGCCCCGCGTTGGGGCGCGAAGCGGCCCTGAAACCTGACGCCGCGGTCTATCAATGAGCGCGCGGCGGCCTTATTGGGGCTGCTGCGCAGCCCAACGCGGGGCAAGCCCGCTCGCCACGACAGACCGGCTCACCACAACAAGCTTGCTTGCCACAGCAAGCCCGCTGGCCACGACAATCATTGGCGCGGCGATGCGGCTCATGCCTTCGGTGATGGCCGCCAGCAGGTCACCGTCCTGGCGCTCAGCCCAGGCGCTTTTCAGGTAGAGCACAGCATGACCAGGATTAAACGCAGAAGGCGGCCCATGGGGCGCGGGTTAAGCCGCTGTTAACAATTGCGTGAGCACTCGGCCGTGATAGCGAATCTGCGCCAGGGTCAGCGCGGTGTAGCCGATGATCACCGCCGGCGGCAAGCTCGCCGCGACGCAGAACTTGCCCAGTGGCTGCAAGGTCAGCCCGGCGGCGGCGGCGCGGGTGCAGAATTCGCTTTCCTCGACACCGCTTGGCAGCCACAGCACAAAGTGCAATCCGGCTTGCTGGCCGCTCACCGGGCATTCACCCGGCAGACAAGCGAGCAGCGCATCGCGACGCGCCTGATAAGCCTGGCGCGAAGCCCGCAGGTGCCGCACAAACGCGCCGCTGGCGAGAAACTCCACCAGCCCCGACTGATCCGTCGCGCCCACCGAATGCCCGGTGAGTTGCAGGGTGCGCAGCAACGCGGGGCGCACCGCCTTGGGCACCACCATGAAACCCACGCGCAGGCCCGGGAACAGGTTTTTGTTGAAGCTGCCGCAGTAGATCACCCGGTCGCCGGAATCCAGGGATTTGAGCGCCGCCAGTGGCGCGCTGTTGTAGTTGTATTCGCTGTCGTAGTCGTCTTCGATCACCCAGGCGTAGGCGCGGGCGGCCCAATCCAGCAGCGCCAGGCGGCGTGAAACCGACAGGGTCATGCCCAGCGGCGCCTGGTGCGCCGGTGTCACATAGGCCAGGCGCGCCGTGTCGGGGAGTTGCGCGGTATCAAGACCTTCGGCTGTCACCGGGACCGGCACCACCTGCGCACCGGCCAGGCTGAACAGGCGGCGTGCCGGTGTATAACCGGGGTCTTCCACGCACGCGGTGTCACCGGGTTTGAGCAGCGTGCGCGCGATCAGGTCCAGGCCATGGCGAATGCCGGTGGTGACAACGATTTCGTCCGCCTCGCAGTGCATGCCGCGATAACTGCGCACGTAGTCGGCGATCTGTTCACGCAACGCGGGCAAGCCGGCCGGGTGGGCGGCCTCCAATACGCCTGGCCCCGCAGACAACAAGCCTCGGGAGATGCACCGCGCCCAGGTTTTCAGGTCGAACAGGCTCGCGTCCGGGCGCCGCGCGACAAAAGGGACGTGGCTTTGCACGCCCGCGTCGGGCTGATCCGGTATGGCCGCGCGGCGTGGACTTGCGCTGGGCGCCGGCGCCGCAATGAATTGCTCGGGGATCACCGCGCTGACGCGCGTGCCCGAACCCGCCACGCGCTGCACGTAACCTTCACTGTGCAAGCGCTCGAACGCCGCTTCAAGCGTGCCGCGCGACACCAGCCAGCGTTCGGCCAGGCTGCGGGTAGACGGCAAGCGGCTGCCGGCGGGCAATTGCCGATTCAGGATGGCGGCGCGCAATGCGTCGTAGGCGCCCTGCTGCTTGCCGGCGTCCAGGCTATCGGGGCGCGGCAGGTCCAGGTGGGAGGCGGCTTTTCCTCGGCTCATAGTGGTCCATTCATTAGAGGCACAAGTGGCCCTGAGGATTAAACCACATACCCGCTAGAGTTCGAACTCTACTCCTTGCGAAGAAGCTTCCCATGACGCAACGCGCCCTCTCCTCCGGGTTCTGGCTGGTGCTGCTGACCGTACTCATCGGCCTGCCACGTATCACCCTGGACATGCACCTGCCAGCCCTGCCGGCCATGGCCGACGACTTCCACGCCAGCGACAGCCAGTTGCAGCTGACCCTCACGCTGTACGCCCTGGGCTCGGCCATTTCCTTGCTGGTCAGCGGCCCGTTGACCGATCGCTTCGGGCGCCGCCCGGTGCTGCTGAGCGGGCTGTTGGTGTACGCGGTCGCCACCGTGGCCTGCGCGCTGGCCGACAGCATCGGTGTGCTGATCGTCGCCCGCCTGTTCCAGGCCTTGGGCGGTTGCTGCACCACGGTCATCGGCCGGGTGATCGTGCGCGATTACTTTGACCGTCATGAACAGGCGCGCCTGCTTGGTCTGATCTCCATGGCCATGGCGATTTCGCCGATGGCCGCACCGGTGCTGGGCAGCCTGATGCTGCCGTTTATCCATTGGCGCGGCCTGTTTATCGTATTGGCCATGATCGGCGTGACGCTGTGCCTGGTGGTGCTACGCCGGCTGCCGGAAACCCGCCCACCGGAAGTCGCCGCCGCGCCGCCGAGCAACCTGTTGCGCCTGTACGGCCAGCTGTTGCGCGACCGTTATTTCCTGCGGTACTCCCTGGCGATCGGCTGCGTGTACAGCACGTATTTCCCTTTTATCAGCGAGTCGTCGGCTCTGCTGCAACGCGGCTTTCACTTGTCGGCCGCGGCCTACGCGCTGGTGTTTGCCGCGACGATCAGTGGCTACATGCTCGGCGCCAACCTGTTCCGCCGACTGGTACTGCGCGTTGAAGCTGATCAGTTGATCAGTGCCGCCATCGCCTTGAATGTGCTGGGTTGCGTGATGCTCGCCGGGGCCACGGTCGCCCTGCCCCAGACCTGGCTGGCGATTGTGCTGCCGATGGTGGTGATCATGGTGTCGGTGGGGATGGTGATCCCGGCCTGCCAGCTGTCGGTGTTGCAGCCTTACGGCGCGATTGCCGGAACCGCGTCGGGGTTGTTCTTTTTTATCCAGATGTTCCTGACGGCCGTGAGCAGTTGGGCCACCGGGATGCTGTCCGACGGCACCTCGCACCCCCTGGTGATCATGACGTCAGTGGCCAGCGCATTGCTGGTCGCAGGTTGGCGGGCCTTGCAACAAAAAGCCGCGCCTGTGGGTCAGGCGCGGCTTGGGTGAAGCGCGATCAGGATCAGTGCATGAAGATCGCGATCAGAATGATGAGCGGGATAGGCACACCGAGGAACCAAAGCAGTAATGAGCGCATGTTGTTCTCCTTGATTAACGAACGTAGTTTTCAGTTTCGACGTACACCACGGCGTCGCGACGACGACCGCCGAAGGTGGCAGCGAAACTGGCAAAGAAGGCACCGATCAACAGCGCAATGAAGGTCCACAGCGAGGTGTAGGCAGCCACTTTGGCGGCAGTGTCGGCGGCTTGCTTGGCTTTGACCTTGGCGTCTTCGATGGCTTTACGGGCATCGCCGTACACCTTGTCGATACGCGCTTCGGCGTCAGCCTGGCTGAGGTTGGTGCGCTGGCTGATCAACTGAGCCAGGTAGGTACGGTCTTCAGGGGCCAGTTGGCCGTCGTTGCTCAGGGTGCGAGTGAAGATGCGCGCTACAACGCCATGCACGGCGTCATCGCTGACGGCGGCTGGGCGATCATCGCGAAACAGGCTGTCGACGTAGTAGTCAAAGTCGCCGCTGTTGGCGCCTTTGGCTGCACTGCCGGCTGCCTGAGTCAGGCCACTGGCGGCGCTCGAAGCGACACCGGCACCGGCTTTAACGCCGCCGCTGACCACACTGCTCACCGAGCCGACGACCAGCACTGCGGTCACCAGCGTAGCGACTGCCCAAGCGAGGAAACCGTGGGCGGTGTCGCGAAAGTACACTTCGTCACCGTGCATGTTGGCCCACTTCACACGCAAGCGGCCGGCAATGTAGCCGCCCAGGCCCGATGCGACGATCTGGGTGAACGCCAGCCAGACAATCGTGGAAATGCCTAGCCCTTTGGCGCTGATACCGCTGTCGGCCCACGGCGACACCGCCGAAAAGCCCAGGCCGAAGCCCAGCAGCACGAGGATCAGCGACAGTGCGGCCGCCGCAGCGGCCCCGGCGAAAATTGCCCCCCAGGAAACCCCAGAGTGCGAGCTCGATTCTTGCAGCGTGGATGACGATGTGATCATTGTTGTTTTGCTCCCGGCAGGAAAAATAGTGTTACAACTCTCAAAAGGGACAGTGCAGGCACCATGCCAGCCGGACTAAAAAATAAATCTCTTATATTTCAATGAGATACAAAAATTGAACTAACTTAAACCATGCAAGTTGCAAGAAATGATCGAAAACAGCGTGCTTTATGCAATCCCCCAACGCCCACGGCCCGTGTGGACGCTGGCCGGCATGAAAGTTGTGTCAGTTTTGCCAAGATGAAGTTTAATTTAGGAAGCGTTCAGGCATTTCTTGGCAAAATGCCCCCACTTCTAGTGTGAATCGCTCACCAGGTAATCCTATGACCCGTATTTTGACCATCGAGGATGACGCCGTTACAGCCCGCGAGATCGTCGCCGAGCTGAGTAGCCATGGACTGGATGTAGATTGGGTGGACAACGGCCGTGAAGGCCTGGTCCGCGCTGTGAGTGGTGACTACGATCTGATCACCCTCGACCGTATGCTGCCGGAACTCGATGGCCTGGCCATCGTCACGACCCTGCGCACCATTGGCGTGTCGACGCCGATCCTGATGATCAGCGCCCTTTCCGATGTTGACGAGCGAGTACGCGGCCTGCGGGCCGGCGGCGATGACTACCTGACCAAGCCGTTTGCGTCCGACGAAATGGCCGCCCGCGTTGAAGTGCTGCTGCGGCGCAAAAGCACGGTCAAGGAGTTCGAAACCGCCCTGCGCGTGGCCGACCTCGAACTGAACCTGATCAGCCGCGAAGCCAGCCGCGCCGAACAGCCGCTGAGCCTGCTGCCCACCGAATACAAACTGCTCGAATTCCTGATGCGCAACACCGGGCAGATCCTGTCGCGCATGATGATCTTCGAGGAAGTCTGGGGTTATCACTTCGACCCGGGCACCAACCTGATCGACGTGCACATCGGTCGCCTGCGCAAAAAAATCGACCCGCCGGGCCTCACGCCGCTGATCCGCACGGTACGAGGTTCCGGTTATGTCATTGCTGAACCCCTCTAAAGGCTGGCGCTCCTCCAGCAGCCGCTTGCTGGCGCTTTACAGTTCGCTGTTCGTCGCCTGGAGCTGCATCCTCATGGGGGTGCTGTATTACGAGGTGTCGGGTTACCTGGGTGATCTGTCGCGTCACTCGCTGATGCAGCGTCAGCACCTGTTTCAACGCTTCGACGGTGAAGAACTGGTGGAAGCCCTGACCACCAGCATGACCTTTGACATGAAAGGCGTGGACGCCTACGGCCTGTTCGATGAGCAATTTCGCCCCTTGAGCGGGCCGATCCGCGCAGTGCCACCGGACCTGCCGCTGGACGGCAAGATCCACGCCCTGGCCAACTGTGTCGACTCTGACGACCCGAAACTGCCCAAGGACAGCTGCGATGCGGTGGCCACTCACACCGAAGACGGCCGCTGGCTGGTACTCGTGCGCGCCAACGGTTCGCTGTTTGGCGTGACCCGGATCATCTGGCATGCGCTGCTGTGGGCACTCTCCCTGACGATTATCCCCGGTGCTGCCGGTTGGCATTTGTTACGCCGTCGCCCGCTGCGGCGCATTCGCGGGATTCAGGCCAGTGCCGAGGCCATCGTCGCCGGTGACCTGACGCACCGCCTGCCGTTGTCTGACCGACGCGACGAACTGGACATGCTCGCCGCCATCGTCAACGCCATGCTCGACCGCATCGAGAAGCTGATGAACGAGGTCAAGGGTGTGTGCGACAACATCGCCCACGACCTGCGCACGCCGCTGACGCGCTTGCGCGCGCAGCTCTACCGCATCAAGCAAGAGGCAGAGGAAAACTCCGTCTACGCGGTGAAACTGGACGATGCGATTGCCGAAACCGATACGCTGATGGCGCGCTTTCGCGGGCTGTTGCGCATCTCGGAGCTGGAAGACCACCAGCGCCGTTCGGGTTTCCTGGTCATGGACCCGCTGCCGCTGTTGCGCGAACTGCATGACTTTTACCTGCCGCTGGCGGAAGAAGGCGAATTGCAGCTGCGCCTCGAAGTGCCCGACTCGCTGCCGTGGATTACCGGCGACCGCGCACTGTTGTTCGAAGCCTTGGCCAACCTGTTGAGCAACTCGATCAAGTTCTCGCCACCCAATGGTGAAGTGATCCTGCGTGGCGTCAATGATGCCGGCAGCACGCGGATCGAAGTGCACGACTCAGGCCCGGGCATTCCCGCTGCGGAGCGCGACGCGGTGTTCCAGCGCTTCTATCGCGTGGATGAAAGCGACCAGCAAGGCGGGTTCGGGTTGGGCTTGTCGATTGTCGCGGCGATCATCAACCTGCATGGGTTCAAGTTGGAAGTCGGCAACAGCCGATGCGGGGGCGCATGCCTGCTGCTGGAGTGTCGGCAGCAATTGATGCCCGAAGCCTGAAGATCACCTCGGTAAAAATGTGGGAGCGGGCTTGCTCGCGAATGCAGAGTGTCAGTCACCGCAAGCATTGACTGACCCACCGCTTTCGCGAGCAAGCCCGCTCCCACATCAGGCGTGTGTCGCCTGTTAGAAGTTGGCGCGCAGCGCCTCAAGCCCGCCGCTGTACACGCCGGCGAACAACTCCTCCACCGCCGCCTCCGTGGTCCCCGCCGCCGGGGTGAACACGCCGGACCACGTCACTTTCGCCGACGCATCGGTCAACGCCTCAACCTGCAACGTCGCCAGGTAAGCACTCACCGGAAACGGCGATTGCTCGATGGTGTAGCTGTAAGTGCGCGCCACGTTATCAAAGCTCTGCAAGCGCTCGACCACCACACCGCCGTCCGCGGTTTGCAAGTGACGCACACGCCCGCCGTCGCTCGCCTCGCTTTTGACGATAAACGGTAGCCAATCGGGCAGCGCGTTAAAGCCGCCAATCAATTGCCAGACCTGATCGGCCGAAACCGGAACCTCAATCACCGAAGAAGCTGTCGCCACAATAAATACTCCAAAAAAATTACAAGAATTCAGATCGCCATGCTGTCGACAACACCACCGTCGACGCGCAATGCGGCGCCCGTGGTGGCAGAAGACAAGGGTGAAGCAATGTACGCCACCAGGTTGGCCACTTCATCCACATTTGCCGCGCGCTGGATGATCGACGTGGGCCGCGCATTGCGCACAAACACATCCGCCTCTTCCCGCGCACTGCGCCCGGACTTGGCGGTGGCGTCTTTGAGCATCTGCTCCAGGCCGTCGGTAAAGGTCGGCCCCGGCAGCACCGCATTGACCGTCACACCGGTGCCGGCCAGACGCTTCGCCAAACCATGGGAGACCGCCAGGTTGGCACTTTTGGTCACGCCGTAGTTGATCATGTCCGCCGGCGTTGCCACCCCGGATTCCGACGACAGGAAGATCACCCGCCCCCAGCCCTGTTCGACCATGCCCGGCACATAATGCCGCGCCAGGCGCACGCCAGAGATCACATTGACCTCGTAGAAGCGCGTCCATTCGCTGTCTGGTGCGTCGAAGAAATCCACATCGTTGAAGATGCCCAGGTTGTTGACCAGGATGTCGGCGCGCGGTTCGGCCGCAAAGAGTTTCTCTGCGCCTTGCGCTGTGCCGAGGTCCGCCACCAGCCCGCGCAGATCCGCGCCCGGCACTGCCTGACGAATGCTCGCTAGGGCGTCGTCAACCTTGCCCGCTTCCCGCCCGATCACCACCACAGTGGCGCCGGATTGCGCCAGGGCCTGGCTGATGCCCAGGCCGATCCCGGCAGTGCTGCCGCTGACGATGGCTACTTTGCCGCTTACATCGATTTTCATCTGAGAACTCCTGAAGTTAGCGCGGCAGCGGTGCGCTGGCCGACATCAACTGTGCGTCGCGCAAGGCCTGCCAGAAGGCTGCCGGAATCTTCTCTGACAACGCCGCGACGTCTTCGGCAATCCGCCCCGGACGACTGGCACCCGGAATCACGGCGGCCACCGCCGGGTGGGCCAGGGAGAACTGCAGCGCTGCGGCTTTCACGCTCACGCCAAACGCCTGGGCAATCGCCTTGATCTGCTCGACCTTGCTGATAATCGCCGGGCTGGCCTTCTGGTATTCGAAGTGCGCACCGCCCGCCAGGATGCCCGAGCTGTAAGGCCCACCGACGACGATTTCGACGTTCTGCGCCAGCGCGGCATCCATCAGGCGTTGCAGGGCACGCTCGTGGTCCAGCAGGGTGTAGCGGCCGGCCAGCAGGAAACCGTCGGGCTGCGCTTCGGTCAGGTCCAGCGTCAGCTCGCACGGCTCGACGCGGTTCACGCCCAGGCCCCAGGCCTTGATCACGCCTTCTTCACGCAAACGGGTCAGCACTTTGAAGGCGCCGGTGCGGGCCTGGTTGAAGTAGTCCAGCCACTGGTCGCCGTAGAAATCCTGGGCGATGTCGTGAATCCACACGATGTCCAGACGATCGGTTTGCAGGCGCTTCAGGCTGTCTTCGATAGAGCGCAGCGTGGCGTCGGCGCTGTAGTCGTTGAGCATCTTGTTCGGGCGGCCATGTTCGAACACACCGCTTTTTTCGCCGAGGTCGCGGGCGCTTTCTTCGACTTCGTCGAGAATCACGCGGCCAACTTTGGTGCTGAGCACGAAGTCATCGCGGTTGTACTGCGACAAGGCTTGGCCCAGGCGGATTTCCGACAACCCCGAGCCGTAGAACGGCGCGGTGTCGAAGTAACGCACGCCGCTGTTCCAGGCGGCTTCGACGGTGGCCTGGGCTTCGTCTTCGGGAATGGCGCGGAACATATTGCCCAGCGGTGCAGTGCCAAAGCCCAGCTGGCCGGGCAGTGTGTCTTTCAAGCTCATGGTGGTTCCTCAATCGGGTTCAGGGTCGCTGTGACCGTTGAGCCGATCCTAGATTGCGTAGATCGGACCGTCCAAGACATACTGCGACCAACTTGAGTCCTGCGAGGTCTTACATGATTGATCTGCGCCAACTGCGCTACTTCGAAGTTGTTGCCGAAGAAGAACACGTCGGCCGCGCCGCCGAGCGTTTGCACATCTCCCAGTCGCCCTTGAGCCGGCAGATCGCCCAGCTCGAAGAGCGTTTGGGCCTGACCCTGTTCGAACGCAGCCAGCAGCGCATCCGCCTGACGCGCGACGGCCAGACGTTTCTGGCCGAAACCAAGGCGCTGCTGACCCACGCCAATCGCCTGGAGTCCCTGGGCAAACGCCTGGGTCGCGGTGAAGAAGGCGGCCTGTGCATCGGCTATATCGAAAACGCGATGCATGCCGGCGTGCTGCCCAACGCCTTGCGCGTGTTGAGAGACGACCGCCCCACCGTGCACATCAAGCTGTACAACTTGCCGTCGCTCGAACAGCTCGAAGGCCTGCGCCAGCGCAGCCTGGATATCGCCCTGGTCAGCGAACCACCGGCCGCCGATGACCCGGACCTGACCGCGCTGCAAGTGCTGGACGACCCCATGCTGCTGGCCCTGCCTGAGCATCATCCGTTGGCCAAACACAACGAACTGCTGCCCGAACACCTGGCCGATCAGGAATGGATTGGCGTGCAACGCAAAGCCGGCGCCCACCCGGCTGATGACTTTGTCGCGGCCTGCATCCGGGCCGGTTTTACCCCGCAAATCCCGATGGAAGCCAGCGAACCGTTCACCGCGTTGGGCCTGGTGGCCTCGGGCTTGGGCGTGGCGATGGTGCAAAAAGGCTTGAGCCGCAATGCCCCGCCCGGCGTGGTGCTGCGTGAGCTGCCGTGGCTGACCTACACCACACCGTTGTGGGCGGCGTGGCATCGGATCAATCTGCGCCCGCTGGTGGAAACCTTCCGCAAAGTGCTCACCGAACCCCAAGGCTGATGGCGATCAAACAGGTGGGAGCGGGCTTGCTCGCGAATGCGGTGAGTCAGTACCGAATAAACCAACTGACACTGCGCTTTCGCGAGCAAGCCCGCTCCCACATTTGAATCGCGGCGCATCAGCTCACCCTCTCCCGCAGCCGGAACCACAACATCCCCAGCGCCAGCAGCGGTGAGCGCAAGGCCTTGCCGCCCGGAAACGTCATGTGCGGCACCTGGCTGAAAATGTCCAGGCCCTGGCTATGGCCGACATGAATGGCTTCGGCCAAAAGCTTTGCGCACCAGTGGGTCACGTTCAGCCCATGCCCGGAATAGCCCTGGGCATAGAACACATTCGGGTATTGCTTGAGCCTCCCGACTTGCGGAAAGCGGTTGGCGGTGATGCCGATCTTGCCGCCCCACTGGAACTCGATGGCGGTGTTCGCCAGCTGCGGGAATACCTTGAGCAGCTTGGGTTGCATGTACGCGGCGATGCCCACCGGATCACGCCCGGAGTAGTGACAGGCACCGCCGAACAACAGACGCCGGTCTGCGGAAAGTCGGTAGTAATCCAGCCCGACTTTCTGGTCACACAGCGCCAGGTTCTGCGGGATCAATTGCTTGGCGACAGCCTCGGACAACGGCTCGGTGGCGATGATGTAGCTGCCCGCCGGCAGCACCTTGCCGCTCAAGCGCGGTTCCAGTTCATCCAGGTGTGCATTGCACGCCAGCACTAGATGGGCGGCGCGTACCGTGCCAGCGGCGCAGCGCACTTGCACGGTGTCGCCGTGGATCAGTTCGAGCACCTGGGTGCGCTCGAAAATCTGCACCCCCAGCGACTCGGCCACCTTCGCCTCGCCGAGTACCAAGTTCAGCGGGTGCAGGTGCCCAGAGCCCATGTCCACCAAGCCACCGGCATAGACCGTCGAACCGACTACCTGCTGCATGTCCTGCGGTTCGACCAGCCGAGTTTCATGGGCATACCCAAGCGCCGCCAGGCTCTGCTGCTCGCCCTTGAACGCAGCGAATTGCGCGGTGGTATTGGCCAGCTCGCAAAAGCCCCAGCGCAGATCGCAGTCAATGCTGTGCTGACGAATGCGCTCGCCCACCAGCGCCACCGAATCAATCCCGGCCCGCTCCAGGTAACGCACGCCCTCCTCGCCCACGTACTTGGCGAACCCCGACACGTCGTGGCCGATGCCGCGAATCAACTGCCCGCCGTTGCGCCCGCTGGCGCCCCAGCCGATGCGCCGGGCCTCCAGCAGAATCACCGAGAGCCCGCGTTGGGCCAGTTCAATGGCCGTATTGACCCCGGTAAAACCGCCGCCGATCACGCACACATCGGCGCTCAGGTCGGTGCCCAGCGATGGACGCTCAGGCATGGCATTGGCCGAAGCACGGTAATAGGACCGGGCGTGGTCACTGGATGAAATCATTTGTTGGTCTTCACTTTGCTCCAGGCGCGGGTCATCAGGCGCATGGTCGCCGGAGTCGGCGTGGTGGAAATGTAGAGTTTGTCGAGCACTTCCTGGGGCGGGTACACCTCAGGGTTGTTCACCAGTTCCGGCGCCATAAACGGCTTGGCGGCGGGGTTGGCATTGGCGTAGCCGACCGAGGCACTGACCTTGGCGATCACTTCGGGGTCGAGCAAATAGTTGATAAAGGCATGGGCCTCTTTCGGGTTGCTCGCGTCGGCCGGGATGGCCAGCAGGTCAAACCACAGGTTGGAGCCTTCCTTGGGAATCGAATAGGCGATATTCACGCCGTTCTTGGCTTCCTTGGCGCGGTTGGCGGCCTGGAACACGTCGCCGGAATACCCGAAGGCCACGCAGATATCGCCGTTGGCCAGATCCGAGATGTACTTGGAGGAATGGAAATACGTGATGTACGGGCGCAGGGTCAGCAGCTTGGCTTCGGCCTGTTTGTAGTCCTCGGGGTTCTCGCTGCGCGGGTCCTTGCCCATGTAATTGAGGATCGCCGGGAACAGCTCGTCCGCCGAATCGAGGAAAGCCACGCCGCACTCGTGCAGCTTTTTGATGTTCTCGGGTTCGAACAGCACCGCCCACGAATCGATGTGGTCGATACCCAGCACCTGCTTGACCTTGTCGACGTTGTAGCCGATGCCATTGGTGCCCCACAGGTACGGCACTGAGTGCGCGTTGCCCGGGTCGTTTTTCTCCAGCAGCTTGAGCAGTTTGGGGTCGAGGTTCTTGAAGTTGGGCAGCTGCGAGCGGTCGAGCTTGAGGAACGCGCCGGCCTTCACCTGGCGCGCCAGGAAGTGGTTGGACGGCACCACCACGTCATAGCCGGTGCGCCCCGCCAGCAACTTGCCCTCCAGGGTTTCGTTGGAATCGAACACGTCGTAGACCACCTTGATCCCGGTCTTGGCCTGGAAATCAGCCAAGGTGGTCTCACCGATATAGTCCGTCCAGTTATAGACGCTGACCGTCGGCGCGGCTTGGCTGGCACTGCTGAACGCGGCCACCAGGGCCAGCGGGAGAAGCTTTTTCACAAGACGCATATCGACACCCCTTTTGAGTTTTTTTAGACGCTCAACAGCAGGAACTCACGTTCCCAGGAACTGATCACCCGCTTGAAATTCTCATGTTCGGCGCGTTTGACCGCCACGTAGCCGCGCACGAACTTCTCGCCCAGGTACTGCTTGACCGTGTCGCAATCCTCCATCCGCGCCAGCGCGTCTTCGAGGGTGAACGGCAGGCGCAGGTTGCGGCGCTCGTAGGCGCGGCCTTCCACCGGGGCGCTGGGCTCGATCTTTTCGATCATGCCCAGGTAGCCGCACAACAAGCTGGCGGCAATCGCCAGGTACGGGTTGGCATCGGCGCCCGGCAAACGGTTCTCCACGCGCATCGCGTCGGGACTGGAAGTGGGCACGCGCAGGCCGACGGTGCGGTTTTCTTCGCCCCACTCGACGTTGACCGGTGCCGAGGTGTCCGGCAGGAAGCGGCGGAACGAATTCACATTGGGCGCGAACATCGGCAGCAGCTTTGGGATGTACTTCTGCAACCCGCCGATGTGGTGCAAGAACAGCTGGCTCATCTTGCCGTCGGCATCGACAAACACCGGCTTGCCGGTGGCGATGTCCACCACGCTCTGGTGCAGGTGCATGGCGCTGCCCGGCTCGTCGGCCACCGGCTTGGCCATGAAGGTGGCGGCCACGTTGTGCTTGAGCGCCGCTTCGCGCAGCGTGCGTTTGAACACGGTGATCTGGTCGGCCAGGTGCAGGGCATCGCCGTGGCGGAAGTTGATTTCCATCTGCGCCGGGCCGTCTTCGTGGATCAGCGTGTCGAGGTCCAGGCCCTGCAGCTCGCACCAGTCGTAGACGTCTTCGAACAGCGGATCGAATTCGTTGGCGGCGTCGATGGAAAATGACTGGCGGCCGGTTTCGGCGCGACCGGAGCGACCCACCGGGGTTTTCAACGGCAGGTCCGGGTCTTCGCAGCGCTGGGTCAGGTAGAACTCCATTTCCGGCGCCACAATCGGCTGCCAGCCTTGCTCGGTGTACAGCTGCAGCACCTTTTTCAGCACGTTGCGCGGCGACAGCTCAATCGGGTTGCCCTGCTTGTCATAGGTGTCGTGGATCACAATCGCGGTGGGCTCGATAGCCCACGGCACCACGTACGTGGCGTTGGACACCGGGCGGCAGATCATGTCGATGTCGGCCGGGTCGAGCAGGTCGTAATAGATATCGTCGTCGACAAAGTCCCCGGTCACCGTTTGCAGCAACACACTTTCCGGCAGGCGCATGCCTCGCTCATGCAGGAACTTGTTGGTGGGCGCAATCTTGCCGCGTGCGATGCCAGTCAAATCACTGATCACGCATTCGACTTCGGTAATCTTGTGTTCTTTCAGCCAGGCGGACAGCTGATCGAAGGGGGCGTTCATAAGGACCTCGTCATGGGTTGGATGCATGCGCCTGCTTGTACTCGCGGCGCATTGAGGTCTATCTTGATGCCGCCGCACGCCGGCATCTATCCACTTTGCACCCACCATAACGCACCAATAGAGTGCGCCCAGGTTACCCATGACACAGGCAACAGCTTTGCGCGTACAGGCTTTCACCACCGGTGATGTGGCCGCTCAATGCAGTGCGACACCCGGTTGGGTGCAGCAGTACCAGCAGATGTCCCCAGGGCATTTTGCCGGGCAGATCCGTTACCTCGACCTGCAAGGCGTGCAGGTGTACGAAGAGTGCATGAACACGCGCGTGGAGCAGAACTTCAACGCGCCGCCCGGTGCATTGGCGTTCTGTTTCGATGGCAGCGACAACGCGCTGTACCTGCTCAATGGCGAAAGCCGCAACACCTGGATCACCCCGGAAAACTACCGCGAAGTGGCCGTGGTGTTCGGCCCGCAGTTCGTGCAGCGCCAGGGCCTGGATGTGGCCCGACTTGAAGGCCTGTTCATGGCGCCGCTGACCTGCCAGCAGAACGCGCTGTTCACCCGCTGGCTCAGTGGCACCCTGACGCGGTTGTCCGCCACACTCGACCCGATCAGCCGCGACGCCCTCACCCAGCAGTTGCTCGACGATTGCCTGTTCATCCTCGACAACGCCTGCGCGTGCCTGGACAGCAGCTCATTGCAGCGACGCAGCGACGAACGCCTGCTGATGGCGCGCATCGGCGAGTGGGCAGCGGATGCGCCGGATGAAACCGTCAACTTGCTGGAATTGGCGCAAATCGCCGGCGTGCCGCTGCGCCAGTTACAGCAAAGTTTCAAGACCTACACCGGAATGAGCCCGGCGCAGTGGTTGCGTCTGCGCCGCTTGAACGGGGCGCGGCGCGAGTTATTGACCTCAGCCGACACCACCGTGGCCGAGGTCGCGATGAACTGGTCGTTCTGGCATTTGGGGCGGTTTTCGAATAGCTACCGCGCATTGTTCAAGGAACTGCCCAGTGAAACCCTGAAGCGCTCCAGCTGAAAGGCGGGACGGCAGAACCATTTGCGATAACTTGTAAAACCCCGCACTTCCCCCTAGCTTATGCGCCCCCCCGTCCTGCGCTTTAAGGCCCTGCCCCCATGGTTTTGCGTTTTCGTCCTGCCGTTCACTCACGTTTCGCCCTCGGCCTGCTGCTCAGCGGCGGCATCGGTAGCAGCCTGGCGGCTGAAATAGAGCTGCCGGCGGTGAACGTCGAGGGCCAGGACGAGGCCGGCTACCGCAGTGAAACCGCATCGGTCGGCGGCTTCGATGAAGCGCCATTGCTGGACACCCCGGCCTCGATCACGGTGATCAACGCCGCGCTGATCAAGGACCAGCAAGCGCGACTGCTCAGCGAAGTGCTGCGCAACGATGCCTCGGTCGGCGACAGCTACGCACCGATTGGCTATTACGAAAACTTCGTGGTGCGCGGCTTCTCGCTCAATGCGGCAAGCAGCTACAAGATCAATGGTCGTACCGTCACCGGCGAGCAGAACGTCGCCCTCGAAAACAAGCAGCAAGTGGAAGTGCTCAAGGGCCTGGCCGGTGTGCAGAGCGGTATTGCCGAGCCCAGCGGTGTGATCAACTACGTGACCAAACGCCCGCAGGACGCGCGCTCGGTCACAGTGTCCACCGACGATCGCGGCAGCGGTTACATCGCCACCGATGTCGGCGGCTGGTTCGGCAGCGAGCAGCAGTTCGGCCTGCGCGCCAACGCGGCCCATGAAGACCTCAACAGCTATGTGGAGCACGCCAATGGTCAGCGCGATTTCGTGTCCCTGGCGTTCGACTGGACGATCAGCCCCGACGCCGTGCTGCAGCTGGATGCGGAATACCAGAACAAGCAACAGCGTTCAGTGCCTGGCTATCAGTTGCTGGGCGGAACCGAGGTGCCCCACGATGCCTCGCCGAAAAAACTGCTGGGGCACCAGAGCGGTTCCAAACAGGTGGGCATCGACTCGCTGAACCTCAATGGCAAGTTCGAATACCGTTTCAGCGATCAGTGGAAAGGCACTATCAGCGCCGCGCGCAGCAAGGTGGTGATTGATGACTACAGCGCGTTTGCCTGGGGTTGTTATGGCTCGACCAGCTGTAGTTCATCGAACGTGCCCAACCATTTCAGCCCCGAAGGCAACTACGACGTCTACGACTATCGCAGCCCCGACGATACCCGCCGTGACGATGAAGTGCAGGCTGCAATGACCGGGCTGTTCGACACCGGCGGCCTGGGCCACGAGCTGACTGTGGGCAGCAGCGCGTTTCGCCGGGTGATCGACAAGCGCGAAGCGGTCAACGCGTACATCGGCAGCGGCAATATCAACGAAGACGCACCGACCTTCGCGCCCACCGACGAACCGCTGAAAGACAGCCACCGCAACCTCGACAGCCGCCAGTACGGGCTGTTCGTCACCGACCGCATTCGCTTCAACGAGCAATGGCAAACCATTCTTGGCGGCCGCGAAGTGCGCCTGGATGAAAAAGCCTATGACGATAATGGCAACCAGGCTCGCCACACCCGGCAATACGTGTTCCTTCCTCAAGCTTCGTTGATTTACAAACCAGTGGAAAACATCTCGCTGTACACCAGCTACAGCAAAGGCCTGTCGCTGGGCGGCACGGCGCCTTGGTTCGCTGAAAACGCCGACGAAACTCTGGCTCCAACCGTGTCACGGCAAATCGAAGCCGGCGTGAAATACGACTGGCGCCGAATTAGCTTCGCCGCCGCCGTATTCCAGACGCATCAGGCCTATCAGTACGCCAAACCGGAAGATGGCAAGTTCACCTACGTGCAACAAGGCCAACAGAAAAATACCGGCCTGGAACTCTCCGCCAACGGCTGGGCCACCGACCGCCTGCAAATCGCAACCAGCGTGGCGGCGATTCGCGCGCGCGTGAGCAACAGCGGCACGCCGGAATACGAAGGTCATCAGGCGATCAACGTGCCCACGCTGCGCGCCAGCGTGTACGCCGACTACGCGTTGCCGTGGGTGAACGGTCTGGCGCTGCTCGGCGGTGTGCAATACAGCGCCAGGAAATACGCCAACCGCACCGGCAATGTTGAAGTGGGGGATTATGCAGTGGTCAATGTCGGCAGCCGCTACACCACCAACGTCGAGGGCTATGAAACCGTGTTTCGCCTGAGCGTCGACAACCTGTTCGACAAACGTTACTGGCGCGACGCCGGCGAATACATGGGCGATGACTACCTGTTCCAGGGCGCGCCGCTGACGGCGCGCCTGAGTGCTTCGGTCAACTTCTGAACACCCGCGGCGCTGCCAGACACAGCGCCGCCACGCCACAGATCAACAGGCTCCAGCCCAGGTTCTGGGCCCAGGCCACCAGCCCAAGCCCGGCGCCGATCATCAAGTAATACAGCAAGCCGAACACTGCGGCGGCCGTGCCAAGCCGGTCGGGATAGCGCACCAGCGCGGCACCCAACACATTCGGGATTGCCATGCCGAATGCCAGCACCACCAACAGCATCGGCCATACAAAAAGCCAGCTGTCTTGCAGCAGCACGACGAGCAAGCCCCCCAGTGCGGCTACGCCAGCGGCGCTCAGCACCAACTGCTCACCGTTCATGCCACGCTTAAGCAACCGCTTGTTCAGCCACGCCCCAAGCCCCGAACCCAGCGCCAGCAGCACGCCGCTGTAGCCGAACTCGGCAGCGGACAAACCCAGCCGCGCGAAGATAAACGGTCCCACGCTGTAATAGCCGAACAGCGCAATATTGAACGCCGCCACCAGGCCGACCGAGCGCCAAATGCCTGCGTCCCTGAGCATCAGGCCCAGCGTTTCGGGCAGCGACGCCGTCGACACTGAGGCAGGACGCGTCTCGGGCAAGGCCCACAGGCACCAGCCCCACAACGTCAGCGCCGCCAGCAGCAACCCGGCCAGCATGCCGCGATATCCGTAGTACGCCACCAGCGTCGCGCCACTGAACAAACCCAGCGCAGGACTCGCAGCCAGGGCGATGCCCATTATCGAAAACACCTGGGCCAACTGCGCACCGTGGAAGCGATCGCGCAGCACGGTTTGCGTCACCACCGAGGCGACCGCTGCACCAAACGCCGCCAGCGCCTGGGCCACTAACAAGGCATTGAACGTGGTCACACTCAAGGCCAGCACCGACGCCGCCACATACAGGGCCAATCCGGCCAACATCACCGGCCGCCGCCCCCAGCGATCACACAGCCGGCCCCACACCACCACCCCGAATGCGAACGCCAGGAAATACACCGACAGGGTCTGCCCTGCCCGTTCGGGCCCAACCGCAAACGCTTCGCCGATATCACCCAGGGCCGGGCTGTAAAGGGTCTGGGCCAATTGCGGAAACATCAGCAACGCCACAGTCAGCACCAACAGGTTTTGAACGTTCATTGACGACTCCTTCGTATAAACAACGCCAGGAGTTTAAGGACCGGCAACTGGGGTATTATCCAAACTTCGCCATTTTATCGATCAAATCGGACAACCTATGGCCTGGCTTGCCGCCGACGCGTCTTTCGACCCCGACCGCCTCCCGGCGCCGGTCATCGGCATCGCCGCACTGCTCGGCGACCATGACTCCGGCCTGCATCGGCACCAGCGTGGGCAACTGTTGTTTACCCAACAGGGCTGCACCCGCATCACCCTGGACAACCAACTGTGCCTGCTGCCGCCCTCCCGCGCGGCATGGATCCCCTGCGGTGTGCCCCACCGCGCGGTGATGCACAAAACCGTGGATTACCGCTCTGTCTACCTGAGCGCGGCATTGGCTGATCAGTTGCCCAAACAGGTGCGGGTCATCGAAGTCAGCGCCTTGCTGCGGGCGGTGCTGGAACCCATGGCGATGGCGCCGTTCGAGACCGATTGGCACGCCGGCCGGCATGCCCATCTATTGGGATTGTGCCTGGATGAAATCCGGCAGGCCGCTGAACAACCGATGCTCCTGCCCTTGCCGCACGACAAGCGCCTGGCCCCGTTGCTGGCCGATCTCGACAGGTTGCCGCCAACGCTGCAAGCGCTGGAAAAACAGATTGGCGCCAGCACCAAGACCATCGGCCGGATTTTCCTGCGGGAAACCGGCCTGGGGTATCAGCAATGGCGCCAGCAGTGGCGCTTGATGCGGGTCATCGAACTGCTCGCCACCGGGCGCAGCCTGGGCTACTGCGCGTTCGCGCTGGGCTTTGCCAGTGACAGTGCGTTGATCGCCTTTTTCAAGGGCATGACCGGCACCACGCCACGCGGGTATTTCAAATCAAGCTGAAGGCTTACTTGGGCATCTTGCGAAAGCCCACGGCCAGGCGGTTCCAGCTGTTGATGGTGGCGATGGCCACGCTCAAATCGACCTGCTCCTGGGCGCTGAACTCGGCGGCCAGCGCGTTGTAGTCTTCGTCTGCGGCGTGGGTCTGGCTGAGCAGGGTGAGGCTTTCGGCCCAGGCCAGGGCGGCACGCTCACGTGGGGTGAAAAACGGCGTTTCACGCCAGGCCGACAGGGTGTACAGGCGGCGCTCGGTTTCGCCGCCCTTGCGGGCGTCGGCAGTGTGCATGTCGAGGCAGAAGGCGCAGCCGTTGATTTGCGAGACGCGCAGGCGCACCAGTTCCAGCAATGGGAGTTCGAGGGACAGTTTGCCGACGGCGCCTTCCAGGGCGAGCATGGCTTTCATGGCGTCCGGGGAAGCGGTGTAGAAATCGGTACGGGCTTGCATGGTGATACTCCAGAACGGTGGGGATTGGTGGCCAGAGTAGTCACCGTGAGTGCCCGGAGAAATATCCAATTGCGGGGAAGATTGGGTGGCCAATGTGGCGCCCGTGCGGGAAGGTAAAACGATCAACCCGGCAACGGAATCACCCGCAGCCGCCTGACCGACTTGTACGAAAAACTCGAATAGATCTCCTTGACGCAGGGCAGCGTTTGCAACACCTCGCGCGCAAATTCGCCGAACGACTCGAGGTCCTTGGCCACCACCTCAAGCAAGAAGTCATAGCGCCCGGACACGTTATGGCACGCCACGATCTCGGGAATTTCCAACAACCGCTGCTCAAAGGCGCGCGCAATGTCCTGGGTATGACTTTCCATCATGATGCTCACAAACGCGGTCACCCCATACCCCAGCGCCTTGGGCGACAGGATCGCCTGGTAGCCGCTGATCACCCCGCTCTCTTCCAGGCTGCGCACCCTGCGCCAACACGGTGAGGTGGTCAGGGCCACGCGGTCAGCCAGCTCGGCCACCGTCAGCCGGGCATTGCCTTGCAACGCGTTTAACAGTGCTTTATCGGTGCGATCCAGACTCACGGGCATAACGTGCCTCTATTCATTGTTTTTATCGACGTTTCGGCCCTTAACCCGGGCATTTCCAGCAAATTTTGCAACGTTCATCTTTGGTTATGAGCATAGCATCGTAGGAAATAAGGAGCGTGCGACATGAACAACAAACACAATGCATTCGGCTTTTCCACTCGCGCCATCCACCACGGCTATGACCCCAAGGACCACCACGGCGCCCTGGTGCCGCCGATCTATCTGTCTGCCACGTTCGCGTTCCCCACGGCTGAATACGGCGCTGCCTGCTTTGCCGGTGAAGCCAGCGGCCACTTCTATACGCGTATCTCCAACCCGACCCTGGCGCTGCTGGAATCGCGCATGGCCACCCTGGAAAACGGCGAGGCCGCCGTGGCGTTCAGTTCCGGCATGGGCGCGATTGCCGCGACGTTCTGGACCCTGTTGCGTCCGGGCGATGAGGTAATAGTCAGTCAGACCCTCTACGGCTGCACGTTCGCCCTGCTGCACCATGGCATCGGCGAATTCGGCATCAAGGTGCGCCACGTCGACCTGACCGATCTGGCCGCCTTGCGTGCGGCGCTTTCCCCCGCGACCCGCATGATCTACTGCGAGACGCCGGCCAACCCCAACCTGCGCCTGGTGGACATTGCGGCGGTCGCCGCGCTTGCCCACCAGCAGCCCAACGTTACCGTGGTGGTCGATAACACCTACTGCACGCCCTACCTGCAACGGCCTCTGGAACTGGGCGCCGACGTAGTGGTGCACTCGGCGACCAAATACCTCAGTGGCCATGGCGATATCACTGCCGGCATCGCCGTGAGCAACCAGGCCCTGGCGCAGCGCATTCGCCTGCAAGGGCTCAAGGACCTGACCGGCGCGGTGATGTCACCGCAGGATGCGTCGTTGCTGATGCGCGGTCTCAAGACATTGGCCCTGCGCATGGACCGCCATTGCAGCAATGCCCTGGCGGTGGCCGAAGCGCTGCAGGCACACCCGGCCGTGCAGTGGGTGACCTACCCCGGGTTGCGCTCTTTCCCACAATACGAATTGGCGGCGCGGCAGATGAAGCAGTCCGGCGGCATGATCGCCTTTGAACTCAAGGGCGGCATTGCAAGCGGGCGCCGCTTCATGAACGCCCTCAACGTGTTCACCCGTGCGGTCAGCCTGGGCGATGCCGAATCACTGGCCCAGCACCCGGCCAGCATGACCCATTCCACCTACACGCCCGAAGAACGTGCGCAACACGGCATCAGCGAAGGCCTGGTGCGTTTATCGGTCGGGTTGGAGGACATCGCCGACCTGCTGGAGGATATCCATCAAGCCCTGGCCAAGTGCACCCGCACCGTGTCACCCCGTCGGGTCCTGGTAGAAGAGCACAGCGTGAAATAAGCCTTAGGCACCCAGTAACGCTTTCCTACAAACGGTGGTCGGACTGGTCTGACCACCGTTATGCGTTTTTAATCTGATTTTTTCCAGATTGGATCCCCATGCTTTCGTCAGGCTGTACTAGCATAGGTGCTCGACGGGTGCATTATCACTGCAGGTTATTCACCCTGGTTACCTTATTAAATCCCGTCGCGATAAGGCTGAATACCTGCACTGGAAACTCATGGACGAATTGATGAACTCACACCTGTTCCCACATATAGGCAAGGTCATCGCCAGCACCGGCAGTCGCCATTTCCCACGCATGCTGCATGACCTCATCCTGACCCAACTGGCAGTGGACGCCACCCATATCACGCAATTGCGGGTCAGTGCCGAAGGCCACACCCGCCGCAGGATCAGCCCGGTCTACACCGATTCGGTAGCCGCCTTGGGTGAAGAACAACCCGCCGCCCAGCTGCACCTCACGCGCCGCAGGGACGATGTGCGCTATGTACTGTCGGTGTACCGCTCGCACCAGTCAGAAAGTTTTTCGCCGCAGGAACGCAGCATGCTGCAGGACTTCTCCACGCTGCTGCTGCCCATGGTCGAAAAACACATCACTGCGATCCAGCCTTGCCGCCCGACCAGCGAACCGGTGATGCCGGAAAACCAGGGCATCGAAACCCTGCGCCGGCGCATTGAAGAACGCCTGGTGCAATCGGGCCTGACGCTTTCCAACCGCGAACTCGAAGTGTGTGTCGGCCTGCTGGCCGGGCGCACTGCACCACAATTGGCAGAGCAACTGGCACTCAAGGTCAATACCATCGAGAGCTACCTCAAACGCGCGGCGATCAAGCTGGGCATCAGCGGGCGGCATTCGTTGTTGCGGTGGATGTACGCGACCGAGGAAGGCACGCTTACAACCCTGTGAATCACCCAAAAACCTGTGGGAGCTGGCGTGCCTGCTCCCACATCTGATAGTTGCCGTCAGTCCCTGGCCAACGCCTCAATCGGGTCCAGCCGCGCCGCATTCCTGGCCGGTACAAAGCCAAACACAATGCCGATCAGGGTCGAACATGCAAACGCGGTAATGATCGAGCCGAGGGAAAACACCATTTCCCATTCCTTCACAAACAACGAAAACAGATAGCCGATCGCGAAGGACAACGAGATCCCGATCATCCCGCCGATCAAACACACCATCACCGCTTCCACCAGAAACTGCTGGCGGATGTCCGACTGCCGCGCGCCCACGGCCATGCGAATACCAATCTCGCGCGTGCGCTCGGTCACCGACACCAGCATGATGTTCATCACCCCGATACCGCCCACCAGCAACGAAATTACCGCGATCAGCGACAACAGCAGCGCCAGCGAGCGGCTGGTTTTCTGCACCGTTTGCATGATGCTGTCGAGGTTATTGGTGAAGAAATCCTTGGTGCCGTGACGTTGCAGCATGAGTTTATTGACGTTTTCTTCCACCACTTTGCTCGGCTGGCCGTCCTTGATGCGCACGGTGATGCTGTCCAGATGGCGCTGGCCCAACAGACGCCCCGCCGCCGTCTCATAAGGCACCCACACGTTCAGCGCCTTGCTGGCGGCGAACATGTTTTTGTTGTCGGCCGTTACACCAATCACCGTGCACGGCAGATTGCCGACCAGGATCACCTGGCCCAAGGGGTCCACATTCGGTCCGAACAAGCGATGTCGGGTGTTGTGGTCGATCACCACCACCTGGGCCTGGCGCCGCGCGTCACTTTCGCTGAAGGCAATCCCGGCTTCCAGCTTCAACCCCTTCACTTTGAAGTAGCGGTCGCTGACGCCATTGACCTGCGCATCCAGGTCGATATTGCCAAAGCGCAGCAGCAGGTTGCGGCCCACCACCGGCGTGGCGCTGTCGACGTAATACAGCTGGTTCAACGCCTCCACATCCGAGGGCATCAATGTTTCGATGGCGGATGCGCGGCTATCACCAAAACTGGTGCCGGAAAAGATATCGATGGTGTTGCTGCCGATCGCCTGGATGTCTTTAAGCACATAACGCTTGGCGCCCTCACCGATGGCCGAGATCGACACCACCGAGGTGATGCCGATGACAATCCCGAGCATCGTCAGCAGGGTGCGCATGCGATGGGAAATCAACGCGACCCAGGCCATGTTGAATGCTTCCTTGAACAACCCCAGGCTCGCCACCAGACGCCGTGCGCCGCTGCGCCGGGTCTCGATGGGCGCCTCGGCGGGCACCTCCAGGCCAACGCTGTCGTTGGCCTTGTCGCTGACAATCTCGCCGTCACACACCTCGACAATACGCTGGGCATTGGCGGCCACCTTGGGGTCGTGGGTGACGATAATCACTGTGTGCCCGGCGGCGTGCAGCTCGGCAAGGATGCGCATCACCTCCTTGCCGCTATGGGTGTCGAGGGCGCCGGTGGGTTCGTCGGCGAGAATCACTTCACCGCCGTTCATCAGCGCGCGGGCGATACTCACGCGCTGTTGCTGGCCGCCGGAAAGCTGGCTCGGCCGGTGGCTGGTGTGCCCCGCCAGGCCCAGGCGGGTGAGCAAATCCCGGGCGCGGCTGTGGCGTTGCGTCTCTGGCGTGCCGGCGTAGATCGCCGGCATTTCCACGTTGTGCAAGGCGCTCAGGTGCGCGAGCAAATGGTAGCGCTGGAAGATAAAACCGAAGTAATCGCGGCGCAGTTCCGCCAGTTGCTCATCGCCGAGCGAGCGGGTTTCGATGCCATTGATTTTGTAGCTGCCGGCGGTGGCGTAGTCCAGACCGCCGAGGATGTTCATCAGGGTGGATTTACCCGAGCCCGAGGCGCCGATGATCGCGACCATTTCTCCGGCATGGATGGTCAAGTCGATGCCCTTGAGCGCGATGAATTCGCGCTCGCCGGCCATGAAACTGCGGGTGATGCCCTTGAGTTCCAACAGTGGCTGGGTCATGCGTCAGTTCCCCGCCACAACAGGCGTTGCGTCACCTATCACGACCTTATCGCCCTCCACCAGGCCGTCCAGAATCTGCACTTTGACGTTGTTGTTGATCCCGGTCTTCACATCCCGCGACACGGCTTTGCCCTTGGCATCCAGCACACGCAGCGGGTAGCTGCCATCGGCGTTGCGCGAGCCGAGTGCCGCCACCGGCACCATCAGCGCGGCCTGGGCGGTGTCGAGCACGATACGCACCTGAGCGGTCATGGCGATGCGCAGGCGATGGTCAGGGTTGGGCACGTCGAACAGCGCGTTATAGAAGACCGCGGTGTTCTGCTTGGGCGTGCCGGCGGTCTGGGTTTCGAGGAAGTTCTGCGGCGCCGGCTCGGTCCCGCGCAGCTTGGCGTAGTAGCGCTTGTCGGCCTCGCCGAGGATGGTGAAATACACCTGCTGGCCGGGGCTGATGTGAATCACATCCGCCTCGGACACCTGGGCCTTGACGGTCATGGTGTCCAGGTCCGCCAGCTTGAGCAGCACCGGCGCAAGCTGGTTGGCGATCACGGTCTGGCCTTCCTGGGTGACGATGCCGACCACATCCCCGTCAATGGGCGCGACGATGCGGGTATAGGCCAGGTTGACCTTGGCAGTGTCGATCTGGATGTGCGCACTCTTGATCTGCGCATCCAGGGATAGCAGGTTGGCTTGCTGCACCTGGAAGGTGGATTGCGCGTCTTCAAAATCCTGACGCGACACCGACTCGTCGATCTGCAAGCCTTTGTAGCGCTCGTAGACAGACTTGGCCTGCTTGAGCTGCGCCGCCGTGGCGCGGCGCTGGGCTTGCAGGTTCTCTTCATCGACCTGGGCTTTGCGCAAGGTGTTTTGCAGGATCAGCGGGTCGATTTCGGCGAGCCATTGGCCTTTTTTGACCTTGTCACCGACCTTGACCTTGAGCGACTTCAACTGCCCCGAAACCTGGGCGCCGACGTCAACCTGTTTGATGCCTTCGAGCACGCCCGTGGCCAACACGGCATTTTCAATATCACCCCGTTCAGCCGTGGCGGTGAGGTATTGCGGTGTGTCGGCGGGCGCTTGCACCGTATACACGACAAGGCCGATGGCAACCGCCAATACCGCGAGCATTCCGAGTTTGCGAAACGTTGACTTATCCATAAATGACCATAAAAAGATGAAGAGGGTCTGAAGCGAAAACGGCCTGGTGTGGGCGCTGGATTGCCTGTGCTTGCTGAGTGTCAGTCACCCTATGCCGGGCTGATACACCGCTATCGCAGGCAAGCCAGCTCCCACCTTAGGAGCTCCACGCGTCAGGAACAGATCAAGCGGCTTTTGATTTGCTTTTGACCTTGATCTTGCTCTGAGGCGCCCCGTTAAACCACGCTGGCCGAACGCAGGCTTTGGAGCGTGGGTAACCCGGCAGGACGCCGGGTTAGCCGCGTTGGGCCAAGGATGGCCCATCACGGCGGCCCACGCTCCAAAGCCTGCATGAGGGCACACCGAGCCTAAGCGAGGTGCCGAGTGGTGGGGCGAAGACCTTTTGGTTACTTTTGTGTCTTTACAAAAGTGACCCGCTGTAAGAGCGGAACCATAAGTGGCCGTGACCGCAGCAATGGATAGGTACACTGCCGCACCGCTATCGCAGGCAAGCCAGCTCCCACCTTCAGTTCGGTGTATGCCACTCACGACACCACCTCCCCAATCGCCACACCCTCACGCCACCACCGTGCCAACCCTTGAACATTCGGCGCTTTGAGCAACGTAAAGTGGTTCCCCGGCCCATACCAAACCTCCAGCCCGCTGCCCTGCCGTCGCCATCCCTCAATCATCAGGCTCTGTTCGCGCTGATTGCCCGCCGCATCCAGCGAAGGGTCCTCGGCCAACACCAACCTCACCACGCCGTTGTAACGCTGATGCGGCTGATACACCGTGCGCAACGCCGCTGCATAGGTACGCGCCGGCCCGTCCATGGCATCCACCACAGAGCGCACCGGCAACAGCCCCACGCCCACCATGCCCGCATGCAGCCATTGGCGCTGCGCCACTTCATCACGCTCGGCAAAGTCCGCGCGGTCGATACCCAGCGACTTGCCGGCGGCCAGTTGCATCGCCTCGATCAACCGCAACAACGCCGCCGTGGTGGTGTAAGGCCGCCCGGTGCCGCCCGGGGCTTCGCTGTCAATCACCGTCAACGACGCCACCTCACGGCCCATCGCCTGCAACCGCAGCGCCATCTCCAACGCGATCCAGCCGCCAAACGAGTGCCCCACCAGGTGCACCGGGCCTTGCGGGCACTCCTGCGCAAGCGCCGCCAGATAACACTGCGCCGCCGCTTCGACCTGGCTATGCGGCACCGCCTGGCCATCCAGCCCACGCGGCTGCAAGCCGAACAGCGGCCAGTCACGCCCCAGCGCCTCGCCCAACCCCACATAGCCGGTGACGCTATCGCCCGCACCCGGCACGCAGAACACCGGCGCATACCCTGCCCGCCCGCTCTGAATGCGCAGCAGCGGTTGGTGCGCCACTTGCGCCACCGGCGAACACACGGCCAGCGCCTCGCTCATCGCCCGCCCCAGCGCCTGAATATGCGGCGCCTGCATCATGCTCTGGTGATCACCCGGCACCTGCACCCGGCGCAACTGCCCAGGCGCCAACGCGTCCTCCCACCCCAGTGAAACACTGCGCCGCGACAACTCGGTGGGCCGCTCTTGCGCGCTGAACAAATGCACCGCGACCGGCAACGGGAACAGGCTGTAATGCGCCAGCGCATGCCCATGCCCGACCTCCCGCTCGATAAAACTCAAGAGGTCCGCGTCCGCAGCCGCTGCCATTTGCGCGTATAGCAAACCTTGATCGCGACAGCGTTGCAGCAGACCCGCAAAGTCCAGCTGTCCAATGCCCGCCTCCAAGTATTCAAGGCTCGCCAGCTCATCCACACCTCCCTGTGCTTTCCAATACGCCGTGCACTGCAACAGCAAATGCCGTTTGAGCGCATCCGGCCCGCTCCAGCGCGCCTTGCCCTGATCGGTCATGCGCGGCACGTAGCTGTCGATCAAACCGAGAAAGGCCACCGCCTCATCCAGCCCGAGTAATTGCATCGCCACTTCGTAGGCCAGCACGCCGCCAAACGACCAGCCCGCGAGCCGGTATGGCCCGTGAGGCTGGATGCGCCGAATCAACCCGACCAGGCGCGCGGCCAGGCCTTCCATGGTGTTCAGATGCACTTCGCCAAGCGCTGCGCCCGGCAGGCCATAAATGGGATAGTCGCCGGGCAGGTGCTGGCCCAGCGCCGGGAAGTACACGTCCATGCCACTGAACTCATGCAGCAGAAACAGCGGCGGCTGCGAGCCGCTGCTGCGCACGGTAATCACCGACGTCTCGCGCGCCGGCGCCTGCGTGCGCTGCTGCAGCATCGCCGCAACGCCAGCCACGCTGGCATGCTGGAACAGCTCGGCCAGGGACACCTGCAACCCGGCCTCTTCCATCAGGTTGACCAGCCGGATTGCCAGCAGCGAATGCCCGCCCAGCTCGAAGAAGCTGTCATGGCGCCCAACCTGCTCCAGCTTCAAGACTTCGGCCCACAGGTTGGCCAGTTGCTGTTCCAATGCATCGCCAGGCGCTTCGAAATCACGGCGATTCAACGCGTCCAGCGCCGGAACTGGCAAGGCTTTGCGGTCGATCTTGCCATTGGCCGTCAGCGGCAAATGCGCCAGCGGTACATAGGCCGATGGCAGCATGTAGTCCGGCAGCTGGCCTTGCAGGTGCGCCCGCACGCTGTCGAGGTCGACAGGTTCGGCAGCCCAGGTGAAGTAAGCCGCCAGGCGCTTGTCACCCGGCACGTCCTCACGCGCCAGCAGCACCACGTCCTGAATACCCGCAAAGCTCGCCAGGCGCGCTTCGATCTCGCCCAGCTCAATGCGAAAACCACGGATTTTCACCTGGTCGTCATTGCGTCCGATGCACTCCAGCAAACCCTCCTGGGTCCAGCGACCAAGGTCACCGGTGCGGTACATCAGGGCACCGGCGTTGAAGGGATCGTCGACAAACTTTTCAGCGGTCAGCTCAGGGCGGTTCAAATAACCCTTGGCCACGCCATCACCGCCGATGCAGATCTCACCGGTCACCCCCACCGGCACCGGCTGCAACCAGGCATCCAGCACGTGAATGTGCGTGTTGGAAATCGGCCGGCCGACGGGCACGCTGTCGGCGTCATCGGCAATCGCCTGCACTTCATAGGTGGTGGCATAGGTGGTGGTTTCCGTCGGCCCGTAGCAATGCACCAAACGCAGCCCTGGCGCCTGCGCCAACAGGCTGCGGAACGCCGCCGGGTCGGCGCGCTCGCCGCCGCAGAGCAACATGCGCAAGCCGGCCAGCGCGCGCGGAATCAGCTGCACGTACTGGTTGAACAGCGCCGTGGTGACGAACAGCACAGTCGCGCCGTGCAGCGCACTGCCGAACGCGGCCGGGTCGAGCAAGGTCGCGTGGTCGATCACCTGTACCTGCCCACCGTTGAGCAACGCGCCCCACACGTCCATGGTGCTGGCGTCGAACGCCGGGTTGGAGGCGAAGGCAATGCGGTCGGCCGCATTGAAGTCGGCGTAGCCGTTGTTGAGCACCAGCCGCGTGATACCGCGATGCGGCACCAACACGCCCTTGGGCGTACCGGTGGAGCCGGAGGTGTACATGATGTACGCCACACTGTCCGAGGTTTGTGACAGGTCCGGGTTGTGGCTCGGTTGCGGGTCAAGGGTCAGGGTGTCCAGGTCCAGACGCCGGGCGGCGTAATCGATGGACGCGTCGCTGCGGGTCAACAGCCAGCTCGCGCCGCTGTCCTGCAGCATAAAGCCCTGGCGCTCGGCGGGCGCGTGGATATCCAGCGGCACATAGGCCGCCGCGCATTTGAGAACCGCCAGTTGGCTGACCAGCAGATCGAGCGAGCGCGGCAGCAGGATCGCCACGTTGTCGGCGGGACGCACGCCCAGGCTCAACAGGTGATGGGCCAGGCGATTGGCGCGGGTGTTCAATTGGCCGTAGCTCACTGCCTGCTCGCCATGCAACGCCGCCACCGCGTCAGGCCGCGCCTGCGCCTGGGCTTCGAACAGGCGCTGCACCGTGTGCTCGCGGGGGAATGCGCGCGCGGTGGCGTTGAAGCCCGCCAGCTGTTGGACTTCGGCGCTGGGCAGTATGGGCAGGCGGCTGATGGCGATTTCACGGTTGTGCTCCAGCGCATGCGCCACGTGTTCAAGTGCATGGTGCAGGTAGCCACACAAACGTCGGGCACCCGGCCCCATGGCGTGCACGCTGAACCCGTCGCCGAGGTCATCGACACTCACCGACAGCCCGTAATTGGTGTGTTCCTCGGCCTTGAGCAACTCGATACCCTGCCAGGCCTGCGCCACGCCGCCGGTTTGCGCCGCGCTGTGGCGGTAGTTGAACAGCACGCTGAACAGCGGCGTCGCCACCGGCACGGCGCTGCAACGCTGGGCCAGCGCCAGCGGCGCGTGCTCATGGCCGAGCAGTTGGGTCAGGCGTGCATGAGTCGCACGCAACGCCGTACGTACCGACTGCTCACCCAGATCGACCCTCAGCGGCAAGGTGTTGATGAACACGCCCATGGCGCGCTCGGCGCCTTCGCCGCCCTGCAGACGGCCAAGCATTACGGTACCGAACACCACACGCTCGCGGCCGCTGACCTTGCCCAGCACATGGGCCCAGGCCAGGTGCATCAGGCTGGCGGCGCTCACGCCCGCTTGACGGGCCTGGGTGCGCAGGCGCTGGCTCAACTGAGGGTCGATGGTCAGCTGCGCTTGTTCATCGACACCCAGGTTTTCGACCTCGGTGGGCTCGTCGATCTCACCGAGCATGTCGCGGAAAAACGCCTCGTGATCGTTAACCGCCAAACGGGTCTGGGCCACGTAATTGCGGTACGGCACTGCAGCGCCCAACGCCGCGTCGCGACCCAACAGAAACGCCTGCATTTCGTGCTGCAGGATGTCCAGCGCGATGTGGTCCATCACCAGGTGATGAAACAGCAAGGTCGCCACCACGCGTTGCGGTTCCTGCACGTAAACCAGGCGCATCAGCGGCGCTTGAGCCAGGTCGAGGCGCGACGGCAACGGCCCTGTTTCGACGCTTAACGAGGCTTCACGCCAAACCACCTGCACCGGCTCATGAAGGCCATCCCAATGGAAAGAGGAACGCAGCACATCATGCCGCTGGATCACCGCCTGCAACGCCTGGGCAAAGGCTTGCAAGCGCGCCCTGCTATCGAACGCAAACTGCGCCTGCAGCAGGTACGCATCGCCCTCGAGTACGGCGCGATGGTGATAGAGAATGCCGGCCTGCAACGGCGCCAGCGGGTAGATGTCCTGCACATTGGCCGCCCCGCCGGGGATGCGGGCGACAATGCGCTCGATAGCCGGCTGATCCAGCTGGATCAGGGGCAGCATGTCCGGGGTGATGTGCGTGCAGCCGGGTGCGATGCCATTGGCCGGCACCGCCACTTCACGCCCGCTGCCCAGCGCCGCCGCCAACGCCGACAAGGTCGGCTGGGCAAACAGCACCTTCACATCCGCCGACAACCCAAGGCGGCGCATGCGCCCCATCAGGCTCACGGCCAGCAACGAGTGCCCGCCCAACTCGAAGAAGTTGTCGTGACGGCCCACACGCTCCACGTTGAGCAGCTCGGCCCACAGGCTGGCCAGGGCAATTTCGGTATCACCCTGGGGCGCCTCGTACTCGCGCACCACCACCGAATCCAGGCCTGGCGCCGGCAAGGCTTTGCGGTCGAGCTTGCCGTTGGGGCTCAGTGGCAAGGCGTCGAGATGGACGAAAATCGCCGGCACCATAAACTCCGGCAAGTGGTGCAGCAGATGGCTACGCAGCACGTCGATTTCGCAGTGCGCGCCGGTGTAGTAAGCCACCAGGCGTTGCTCGCGGGCGATAACGGCCGCTTCATTGATCGACGGATACTCGGTCAGGCGGGCCTGGATCTCGCCCAGTTCGATGCGTAAACCGCGGATCTTCACCTGGTCATCATTGCGGCCCAAATATTCGATATTACCGTCCGGCAAGTAGCGCCCGACGTCACCGGTGCGGTACATGCGCCCGCGGGTGAATGGATCATTCAGGAAACGCTCGGCCGTCAGCTCAGGCCGATTCAGATAACCGCGCGCCACTTGCACGCCGCCGATAAACAACTCGCCAACCACCCCCAACGGCACCGGCTGCAACTGGCTGTCGAGCAGGTACATGCGCGTATTGGCAATGGGCTTGCCGATTGGCGTGTTGTCCGGCGTCACCGCGCCCGCGCAATTCCATGCCGTGACGTCCACCGCCGCTTCAGTCGGGCCATAGAGGTTGTGCAATTCACTGTTCGGCAACTGCTGCTTGAAGCGCCGCACCAGGCTGCCCGGCAGGGCTTCGCCGCTGCACATCACACGCACCAGCCCGGCCGCCTGGCGCACATCGCCATGGGCCAGGAATACGTCCAGCATCGACGGCACAAAGTGCAGCGTGGTGATCTGCTCAGCCTCGATCACATCGCACAGGTACTCGGGCTCTTTATGCCCGCCAGGGCGCGCCATCACCAACCGCGCGCCCGTCAACAGCGGCCAGAAGAATTCCCACACCGACACGTCGAAGCTGAACGGGGTTTTCTGCAGCACCGAGTCCTGCGCCTCGAGGCCATATTCGTCCTGCATCCACAGCAGGCGGTTGACCACCCCGGCGTGTTCGTTGATCACGCCCTTGGGCTGGCCGGTGGACCCGGAGGTGTAGATCACATACGCCGTCACGCCCACTGCAGTCGGGTTATCCAGCGGCTGATGCTGCCAGCAAGGGTGGTCCAGATCGACCACCGGCACCGCGCCCAGCAACTCGCGCGTGGAGCCTTGAGCCAACACCACTGCCGGCTCACTGTCCTGCAGCATGTAGGCAATACGCTCCAGCGGGTAGGCCGGGTCCAGCGGCACATACGCGGCGCCCGCCTTGAGGATGGCGTACAGGCCCACGACCATGTCCAGGCTGCGCTCCACGCAAATAGCCACCCGCGAATCCGGCTGCACACCCAGCGCCAGCAAGTGATGGGCCAACTGATTGGCCTGCCCATTCAACTCGGCATAGGTCAGCTGCCGTTCGCCGGCCTTGACCGCAATCGCGTCCGGGGTGCGCTTGACCTGCGCCTCGAACATCCCGTGCAGGGTCTGGTCGAGGTTGTAATTGACCTCGGTGGCGTTGAACTCAAACAGCAGCTGCTGACGCTCACGGTCATCGACCAGCGATGCATGCTCAAGCACCGCCTGGTCGTTCTCGACCATCGCCTGCAACACGCGCTTGAAGTAGCCGACGTAACGCTGCACGGTCGACTCATCAAACAGCGCCACGGCATATTCCAGCGCGCCAAGAATGCTGCCCTGCACTTCGCCAAGGTTCAGCGACAGGTCGAATTTGGCAAAGTGGCTGTTTTCGACGATGCCTTCCAGGGCCAGGTCGCCCAATGCGAGGGTCGGTGCGCTGCTGTCCTGCCACGTCAACAGGGTTTGGAACAACGGGCTGTGGGCCAGGCTGCGCGGCGGCCGAGTGATTTCCACCACCTGTTCGAACGGCAGGTCCTGATGGGCCTGGGCTTCCAGCGTCAGCGCCTTGACCCGCGCCAGCAGCGCCTCGGTGCTCAACTCGCCGGAGGTGTCGATGCGCACTGCCAGCGTGTTGACGAACAGGCCGATCAGCCCTTCTACCTCGCTGCGCGTGCGGTTGGCCACCGGCGAGCCGATCACCAGGTCGTGTTGCCCGGACAACCGCGCCAGCAACGAGGCCCAGGCACTCATCAAGGTCATGTACAGCGTGGTGCCATGGCGTTGGCTCAAGGCCTTGAGCCCGGCGGTGAGGCGTTCATCCAGGCGCACTTCGACGCTGCTGCCGGCGTAATCCTGCTGCGCCGGGCGCGGGCGGTCGGTGGGCAACGTGAGCAAGGCCGGCGCGCCCGCCAGCGCCTGTTGCCAATAGCTGCTCTGGCGCTGCAGCACCTCGCCGCTCAGCCACAGGCGTTGCCACACGGCGAAGTCACCGTACTGGATCGCCAGCGGCGGCAACGGGTCGGGCAGGCCGTGGCTGAAGGCTTGGTACAGCGCCATCAGCTCGCGGGTCAGCACGCCCATCGACCAACCGTCGGAGACGATGTGGTGCAAGGTCAGCAACAGCACATGGTGATCGTCGGCCATCACCACCAGCCGCCCGCGCAGCAGCGGACCGCGCTCCAGGTCGAAAGGCGCCGAGGCTTCGCCATGGATCAACGCATCCAGCGCCTGCTGGGGTTGCGGGTGGCGGCGCAGGTCCTGCACTTGCAGCGGCAGCACGTCTTCGGCCGGCACAATCAGCACCTGGGCGTCGTCGCCGTGCTGGGCAAAGCGGCTGCGCAGGGTTTCGTGGCGCGCCACAATCCGCGCCAGCGCCCGTTGCAGCGCCTCGACATGCAATTGCCCACGCAGACGCAGGCCAATGGGGATGTTATAGGCGGTGTTGGCGCCTTCCATCAGTGCCAGGAACCACAGGCGCTGCTGGGCGAAGGACAGTGGCACGGGTTCATCGCGGCTGGCCGGGAGAATATCCGGCAAGGTGCTGCGCCCCGATTGGGCCAGGACTTCGGCGACCGCAGCCAGCTCGGCATTGGCAAACAGGTCGCCGAGGATCAGCTCGACACCCAGACGCTGCCGCACCTGGGACACCATGCGCATTGCCAGCAGCGAGTGCCCGCCCAATTCAAAGAAATGGTCGCGACGCCCGACGCGCGCCACGTGCAGTACATCGGCCCAGATCTGCGCCAGCACGCTTTCGATCTCGCCCTGGGGCGCCTCGTACTCGCGGGTAAACACCGCAGCCATGTCTGGCGCGGGCAAGGCCTTGCGGTCGAGTTTGCCGTTGGCGGTGAGCGGCAATGCCTCAAGCTTCACGTAGGCAACCGGGACCATGTAGTCCGGCAGATGCGCCACCAGGTGGGCACGGATATCGCCAACGGCCAGCGGAGCGAACGGCGGGTTTTCGGTGAAGTACGCCACCAGCCGGTCCTCACGGACCAGCACCACCGCTTCCTGAATGCCCGGCAATTGGTTGAGTTGGGTTTCGATCTCGCCCAGCTCGATGCGCACGCCACGGATCTTCACCTGGTCGTCGTTACGCCCCAGGTACTCGATATTGCCGTCCGGCAGCCAGCGCGCCAGGTCGCCGGTGCGGTACATGCGCCCGGCGTTGAATGGGTCTTGCACGAAGCGCTCGGCCGTCAGCTCCGGACGGTTGAGGTAACCGCGCGCCACGCCTTTGCCGCCCACATACAGCTCACCGGCAACCCCCAGCGGCACCGGCCGTTGCTGCTCATCGAGCAAGTACACCGTGGCATTCGCAACAGGCTTGCCGATATGCAGTGGCCGGCCCGCCTCCACCTTGCCGGACGTGGCGACCACCGTGGCCTCGGTGGGCCCGTAGTTATTGATCAACTCAAAACGCTGGGCCCGCGCGAACTGGCGCAAGCGATCACCGCCGATCAGCAAGGTGCGCAAGGTCGGGTGTTCGATCTGTTGGCTGAAGGCGTACTCGGCCACCGGCGTGGGCAAAAAGCACACGTCCAACGGCTGCGCGCGCCACCACGCGAGCAAGGCGTCGATGTCTTCGGTGCCGTCATTGGCCGGCGGCAGGTGCAGGGTCGCGCCGACACACAGCGCCGGCCACACTTCCCAGGCCATCGCATCAAAGCCGAAACCGGCGACACTGGCGGTGTGGCGCCCGGCACACAGGTCAAAGGCGCGGCAATGCCAGTCCACCAGGTTGGCCACGGTGTGGTGTTCGACCATCACGCCTTTGGGCAAGCCAGTGGAACCGGAGGTGTAGATCACATAGGCGAGGTTAGCGGGCGTGACATCGACCGTGGGGTTGTTCGCCGAATGATGCTGCCGGGTGAAGCGGTCCAGGTTGATCACCGGCACTTGCAGCGCGGGCAGTCGGTCCAGCAGCGCCTGTTGCGTCAGCACCGCCACCGGCGCGCTGTCGGTGAGCAAATAGTTGAGGCGCTCGGCCGGGTGGGACGGGTCCACCGGTACATAGCAGGCGCCGGCCTTGAGGATCGCCAGCAACCCGGCCAGGGTATCCAGGCCACGGCGGGCGACGATGGCCACGCGGTCGTCGGGCTTGACCCCCAGCGCCAGCAGGTGATGGGCCAACAGGTTGGCTTGCTGGTTCAGTTCGGCGTAGGTCAGTTGGCGGCCTTGCTGCACGGCGGCGATGGCCTCGGGCGTGCAGGCCGCCTGAGCTTCGATACGCCCGTGCAGCGTGGTGCCTTGAGGGAAGTCGGCGTGGGTCGCGTTGAACTGCTCGAGCAGTTGTTGTCGCTCGGCGGCGGGCACGACCGAGACCTGATTGAGCGGTGTCTGTGGCGCCTGCTCCAGCGCAGTCACGAGGTTTTCCAGCGCGGTTTGCAGGTAGGCGCAGACGCGCTGCGGGTCCACCTGGGTGCTGGCGAGCAAGCTCAGGGCAAAGCCTTCGCCGAGGTCATCCACGCTCAAGGTCAGCGGGTAGTTGGTGCGTTCTTCGGCGCTGAGCGCCGCGATACCTTGCCAGGCCGACACGGCGGCAGCGCTGGCGGCCGGGGCACTGTGGCGGTAGTTGAGCAACGCGCTGAACAGCGGCGTCGGCGCGACCACACCGCTGCAGCGCTGGGCCAGGGCCAACGCGGCGTGTTCGTGGCGCAGCAAGGTGGTCAGCCGCGCGTGGGTGGCCTTGACCCCGGCGCGCACGTCTTCGGCGCCCACGTCCACGCGAAACGGCAGCGTGTTGATGAAAATGCCCAGTGCCCGATCGGTGTCATGGCTGCCCTGCATGCGGCCCATCAATACGGTGCCGAACACCACGTGCTCTTTACCGGCCAGCACACCCAGCACCTGCGCCCAGCCCATGTGGAACAGGCTGGCGGCGCTCACGCCCAGTTGCCGGGCCTGCGCACGCAAGCGCTGGCCCAGCTCCGGCGCCAATGGCAGGCTGACTTCGGCAATCCCGCGGGCATCGCCTTGCACGTCTTGCAGGCCAAATGGCAAGGTCGGCTCGCTAATGTCGCCGAGCATCTGGCGGAAGAAACTTTCGTGCTCCTGCTCGCTGATCCCCAGCCGCGCCTGCGCCACATAGTTGCGAAACGGCACCGCCTGGCCCAGCGCTGCGCCCTGCCCCAGCAGGCACGCCTGCATTTCATGGCACACCACTTCCAGGGCGCTGTGGTCGAGGGCCATGTGGTGAAACAGCAAGGTCGCGACGATGCGCTGATTGGCCGGATCTTCGGCACGCACCAGGCGCAGCAACGGCGCCTGGGTCACGTCGAGGCGATAGTGGCGGGCATCGAACAACGCGTGCAGCTGCGCGGCGATATCGCCGTCAGCCGGGTCCAGTTCCAACACCTGCACCGGCAATTGCGCCTGGCGCCAGACCACCTGCGACGGTTCCTGCAACCCGTCCCAGACCACGCCGGTGCGCAGGATATCGTGGCGGTTCATCACGCTTTGCAGGGCGTGGGCGAAGGCCTCAAAACGCGCCAGGCTGTCGAACGCAAACTGCGACTGCATCACGTACGGGTCGCCCTGCTCGGCGCTGACGTGATGGAACAGAATGCCTTCCTGCAACGGCGCCAGCGGGTAGATATCCTGGATATTCGCCACGCCGCCATCGACGGTGGCGACGATGCGGTCGATCTCGTCCTGGCTCAGGCTCGACAGGGTCAGCATGGCCGGGGTAATGCGCTCGGCGCCCGCCGGGATGCCATTGGCCGGCACCGTCACTTCACCGGCCTTGGTCGGCGAATACTCGCCGGCCTTGATCAACTCGATCAACGCCGGCTTGTGCTCGCGCAACGCGGCAAGAATCGCCGGGTCGCTCAGCGCCTGTTTATTGCCCTGCACCGACAACTGCTCGCCCTTGAGCGCCAGTTGCACATCCTTGGTTTTCAGCGTCGCCAACAGCTCAGAAATGCTCACAGGACGATCTCCATTCGTTCGGTTATGGCGGCGTAGCCGGCCAGCGTCGGCTGTTCGAACAACGCCCGCACATCGGCTTCCAGGCCTTCCTGGCGCAGGCGTCCGATCAAGCTCACGGCGAGCAGCGAGTGCCCGCCCAGTTCAAAGAAGTTGTCATGGCGCCCGACCCGCTCGACGTTGAGCAGCTCGGCCCACAGCCTGGCCAGGAGGATCTCGGTATCACCCTGCGGCGCCGCGTACTCGCGCACGATCAGCGCGTCCATGCCCGGCGCAGGCAAGGCCTTGCGGTCGAGCTTGCCGTTGGGGCTCAGCGGCAGCGCGTCAAGGTGCATGAACAGCGCCGGCACCATGAAGTCCGGCAGGTGCTGCAGCAGGTGCGCGCGCAGCTGCTCGATGTCGGTAGGTACGCCGGTGTAATAAGCGACCAACCGGTCCTCGCGGGCCACCACCGCAGCCTCGTTGACCTGCACATGTTCGAGCAGTCGCGCCTGGATTTCCCCCAGCTCAATGCGCAGGCCGCGGATTTTCACCTGGTCATCGTTGCGGCCCAGGTACTCGATATTGCCGTCGGGCAAGTAGCGGCCAACGTCGCCGGTGCGGTACAGGCGCCCATGGGTGAAGGGGTCCTTGAGGAAGCGTTCGGCAGTCAGCTCCGGGCGATTCAAGTAGCCACGCGCCACTTGCACGCCGCCGATAAACAGCTCGCCGACCACGCCCAATGGCACCGGCTGCAATTGCGTATCCAGCAGGTACATGCGCGTGTTGGCAATCGGTTTGCCGATCGGCGTGTTGTCCGGCACCTCGGGACGCGCGCAGTTCCAGGCGGTCACGTCCACGGCCGCTTCGGTGGGGCCGTACAGGTTGTACAGGCCGATACCCGGCAGTTGCTGCTTGAAGCGCCGCACCAGGCTGCCCGGCAAGGCTTCGCCGCTGCACATTACGCGCACCAGCCCGGCCGCCTGGCTGACATCACCGTGGGCCAGGAACACGTCAAGCATCGAGGGCACAAAGTGCAGTGTGGTGATCTGTTCGGCCTCGATCACTTCGCACAGGTACTCAGGCTCTTTATGGCCACCTGGGCGCGCCATGACCAGGCGTGCGCCGGTAAACAGCGGCCAGAAGAACTCCCACACCGACACGTCGAAGCTGAACGGGGTTTTCTGCAGCACGCTATCACTGGCCGTGAGACCGTACGCGTCCTGCATCCACAGCAGGCGGTTGACCACCGCGGCGTGCTCGTTGATCACGCCTTTGGGCTGGCCGGTGGAGCCGGACGTGTAGATCACATAGGCCTGGTGCCGGGCGGTAAGGCCTGGCACGTGGGGGTTGCCAGCGGGCTGGTGCTGCCAGGTGGCGTGGTCCAGGTTGACCACCGGCACCTCACCCAGCAACGCGCGGGTGGCGCCTTGCGCAAGCACCACCACCGGCGCGCTGTCTTGCAGCATGTAGGCCAGGCGCTCGCGAGGATAGGCCGGGTCCAGCGGCACATAACCGCCGCCGGCCTTGAGGATCGCAAACAGGCCGATGACCATGTCCAGGCCACGCTCCACGCAGATGCCTACACGCGAATCCGGCTGCACACCGAGTTCACGCAGGTGATGGGCCAGGCGGTTGGCGCGTTCGTTCAGCGCGCTGTAGGTCAGGTACTGATCGCCGGACTTGACCGCCACGGCCTGCGGCGTGCGCTCGACCTGGGCTTCGAACAGGCCGTGCAGGGTTTGGTCGAGGTCGTAGTTGACGTCGGTGGCGTTGAATTCCACCAGCAGCTTTTGCCGTTCCTCACTGCCCATAATCGGCAGGCGATTGAGCGGCTGATGCGGCGCCTGCTCGAGGGCTTCAACCAGCCCTGACAAAGCGGTCTGCATGTAACCGCACACGCGTTGCGCGTCGATTTGCGCCAGGGCGGTGACGTCATAACCATCGCCCAGGTCATCCACGTTCAAGGTCAGCGGGTAGTTGGTGCGCCCGTCGTTGACCAGCGTCTGCATGCCTTCCCAGGCCTGCTGCGCCTCGGCCGAGCGCGTGGCGGCGCCGCGATGGCGGTAGTTGAGCATCGAGCTGAACAACGGCGCCGGGGCCGCCACGCCGCTGCAGCGCTGGGCCAGCGCCAGCGACGCGTGTTCGTGCCCCAGCAGCGCGGTAAGCCGTGCATGGGTGGCTCGCACCGCAGCGCGCGCACCTTGTGCGTCGATGTCCAGGCGCAGCGGCAAGGTATTGATGAACACCCCCAGCGCGCGGTCGGCGCCCTCGCCGCCTTGCATGCGACCCACCAGCACCGTGCCGAACACCACGCTGTGGCGACCCGAGGTGGCCGCCAGCACTTGGCCCCACGCCAGGTGGAACAGGCTCGCCGTGCTCACGCCCAGCAAGCGCGCCTGGGCGCGCAGCCGGCGGTTGAGGTCACTGTCCAGGCGCAAGCGGTGTACTTCGATCGCGTTGCCGTCGCCGCGCACATCCTGCAAACCGAACGGCAAGGTCGGTTCATCGACATCCCCGAGCATCTGGCGAAAGAACGCTTCATGTTCCTGCTCGCTTACGCCCAGACGCGCCTGGGCCACGTAGTTGCGGTAAGGCATCGGCGCCGCTGTTGGCGCTGCGTGGCCGAGCAAGTGGCCCTGCATTTCGCGCAGCACCACGTCGAATGCGGTGTGGTCGAGGGCGATATGGTGGTAGAGCAACACCACCACTACCCGCTGGTTGGCCGGGTCCCGGGCGTACTTGAGGCTGATCAACGGCGCGTGGCTGAGCGTCAGGCGATAGCGTCGCGCATCGAAACGCTCATGCAGGCCAGCCAGTACATCGCCTCGCAGGTGCAGCTCTTCACGCGGCAGTTCAGCCTTGCGCCACACCACTTGCAGCGGTTGCGCCAGGCCTTCCCAGACCACGCCGGTGCGCAGGATGTCATGGCGATCGATGACCTGTTGCAGCGCCTGAGCGAAGGCATTCAGGCGCTCAATGCTGTCGAACGCCAAGTGCGACTGCAGCAAGTACGGGTCGCCCTGCTCGGCAGTGATGTGGTGGTAAAGAATGCCTTCCTGCAACGGCGCCAGCGGGTAAATATCCTGCACATTGGCAGCGCCGCCGGGTACACGGCTGACGACGTCGTCGAGAGTTGACGGGTCGAGCTCCACCAACGGCAACATGTCCGGGGTGATGCGCTGGCAGTCGGCGGCGATGCGGTTGGCCGGCACCTGCACTTCGCGGCCACTGCCCACGGCGGTGGCCAACGCCGCGAGGGTGGGCTGGCTGAACAGCACCCGCACGTCAGCGCTGAGGCCGACCTGACGCATGCGTTCGATCAGGCTGACCGCCAACAACGAATGACCGCCCAGTTCGAAGAAGTGGTCATGCCGGCCGACTTGCTCCACCTGCAACACCTCAGCCCAGATCCGCGCCAGGGTGGTTTCCACCGCGCCTTCCGGCGCTGCGTAGTCGCGGCTCAGCAACGCGGCTTGATCGGGTTGCGGCAAGGCCTTGCGGTCCAGCTTGCCGTTGGCGGTCAGCGGCAGCGTGTCGAGCCTGACGTAGGCTGCTGGCACCAGCGCGTCGGGCAGCTGTTGCTGCAGTTGCGCACGCAAGGTTTCAATCGCCAGCGGATATTTTTCGATAAACCAGGCCACCAGACGCCCCTCGCGCACCAGCACCACGGCCTCAGCGATACCGTCCAGCGCGGCCAGGCGGCTTTCGATTTCACCGAGTTCGACGCGCACACCGCGCACTTTGACCTGGTCGTCGTTACGGCCCAGGTACTCGATATTGCCGTCGGGCAGCCAACGCGCCAGGTCACCGGTGCGGTACATCCGCCCAGGGTTGAACGGGTCCTGCAGGAAACGTTCGGCGCTCATCTGCGGGCGGTTCAAATACCCCCGCGCCACGCCACGGCCGCCCACATACAGCTCACCGGCGACACCCACCGGCACCGGGCGCAACTGTGCGTCGAGCACGTACACGCTGGCATTGGCGATGGGCCGGCCGATATGCAACGCCTGCCCGGCGCGCACACGGCCGGAGGTGGCGACCACCGTGGCCTCGGTAGGCCCGTAATTGTTGATTACCGCAAAGCGCCGCTCCTGGGTGAACTGGCGCAGGCGATCACCGCCGATTAACAGAATGCGCAAGGTCGGGTGGTGCAGGTTCTGGCTGAAGGCGTACTCGGCCACTGGCGTGGGCAGGAAGCTGACGTCCAGTGGCTGCTCCAGCCACCAGGCGAGCAATTCGTCAATGTTTTCATTGCCGACCTTCGCGGGCGGCACGTGCAAGGTCGCGCCTGCACAGAGTGCCGGCCAGACCTCCCAGGCCATCGCGTCAAAGCCAAACCCGGCGACGCTGCTGGTGTGGCTGCGCGCGTCCAGGCCAAAGGCCTCGCAATGCCAGTGCACCAGGTTTTCCACGGTGCGGTGTTCCACCATCACGCCTTTGGGCTGGCCGGTGGAGCCGGAGGTGTAGATCACGTACGCCAGGTGCGCCGGGGTCAGGCCGACCAGTTGCGGGTTGCTGACGGCGTGGTGCCGCAAGCACTCGTCGAACAGGTCGACAGTGGCGTGCGTACCCAGCAGGTCACGGGTGCTTGCCTCGGCCAAGACCGCTACCGGCGTGCTGTCCTGCAGCAGGTAGGCGATACGTTCGGCGGGGTAAGCCGGGTCGACAGGCACGTAGCCGGCGCCGGCCTTGAGAATGCCCAGCAGCCCGACCAGCATGTGCGGGCCACGGCGACAGCAGATCGCGACGCGGTCGTCCGGCTGCACGCCGAGTGTCAACAGGTGATGGGCCACCTGGTTGGCGCGCTGATTGAGCTGCTGATAGGTCAGGACTTCGCCGTCCTGCTGCACGGCAATCGCGTGGGGCTGACGTTCGACCTGGGCTTCGAAGGCGCCGTGCACGGTGTGCCCGGTCGGGAAGTCCGCGGCCGTCGCGTTGAATTCGCGTAGCAGGGTTTCGCACTCTGCCGGCGGCAGCACTGGCAATTGATTAAGCGGGGTGCTCACCGCGCTTTCCAACGCCACGACCAACTGCTCCACGGCGCGGTGCATGTAGCCACACAGGCGCTGGGCGCCGATCTGCGGCAGTGCCAGCACGCTCAGGCCAAAGCCTGTGCCGAAGTCATCGACGCTGAGGGTCAGCGGGTAATTGCTGCGCTCCTCACCGCCCAGCAGTTGCACGCCTTCCCAGATGCCATGACCATCGCGGGCCATTTCGCCGGGGCTGCTGTGACGGTAATTGAGCAAGGCGCTGAACAACGGCACGGCCGTCGGTACGCCGCTGCAACGCTGGGCGAGGGCCAGCGACGCATGCTCGTGCCCCAGCAGCGCGCTCAAGCGGGTATGCGTGGCCTTGACGGCCGCAGCAGCAGCGGACGCTACATCGACGCGCAGCGGCAAGGTGTTGATAAACATGCCCAACGCACGGTCAGCGCCCTCACCCGCCTGCATGCGCCCCATCAGCACCGTGCCGAACACCACCTCATCACGCCCGGACACCAGCCCCAGCACTTGCGCCCACGCCAGGTGCATCAGGCTGGCCGCACTCACCCCCAGCACCCGCGCCTGTTCACGCACCCGCATTGCCAACGCGGCGTCCAGCGGCTGTTCGGCCTCTTCGATAGCGCGGCCGTCGCCCTGCACGTCCTGCACGCCAAAGGGCAAGGTCGGCTCATCGACATCGGCGAGCATGTCGCGGAAAAAGTGCTCGTGCTCCGCCACGCTGACACCAAGGCGCGCCTGGGCCACGTAGTTGCGAAACGGTGCAGCGTCGGGCAGTGCCTCGGCCTGGTTGAACAGGAACGCACGCATCTCCTGGCCGACCACTTCCATGGCGGTATGGTCGAGCGCCAGGTGATGGAACAACAGGATCGCCGCGACCCGATTATTCGCCGGGTCCTGGGCATAGACCATGCGCAGCAGCGGCGCCTGGGTGATGTCCAGGCGATAGTGGCGGGCATCGAAACGTTCGTGCAGTTGCTCGATGACGCCGCCGTCAGCCGGGTCCAGAACAACCTCTTGCACCACCAGGCGGGCCTCGCGCCAGACCACTTGCACCGGGCTGTCCAGACCTTCCCAGACCACGCCGGTGCGCAGGATGTCGTGACGGGCCGCGACCTGTTGCAGCGCGCCCATGAAGGCGTGCAAACGCTCAAGGCGGTCAAACGCCATGCGCGACTGCAGCAGGTACGGGTCGCCCTGCTCGGCGCTGATATGGTGATAAAGAATGCCTTCCTGCAGCGGCGCGAGCGGGTAGATATCCTGCACATTGGCCGCGCCACCCGGCACCGTGGCGACGATGCGCTCGATCGCTGCCTGGTCGAGTTGCACCAGGGTCAGCATCGACGGCGTTATCCGGGTGCAGCCGGCTGGAATGCCATTGGCCGGCACCTCGATCTCACGCCCGCTGCCGACTGCCGCTGCCAGCGCCGCCAGGCTTGGCTGGCTGAACAGCACACGCACATCCGCGCTCAGGCCCACCTGGCGCATGCGCTCAATCAGGCTCACGGCCAGCAACGAATGCCCGCCCAACTCGAAGAAATGGTCATGCCGGCCGACACGCTCGAGCTTGAGCACGTCCTGCCAGATCTGCGCCAGCAAGGTTTCCACCTCGCCCTCCGGCGCCTCGTAACCGCGGCTGAGCAGCGCGCTTTGATCCGGTACGGGCAAGCCCTTGCGGTCGAGCTTGCCGTTGGCGGTCAGTGGCAACAGTGCCAGCCACACGTAGGCCGACGGCACCATGTAGTCCGGCAACCGGCCTTGCAGATGAGCGCGCAGTGCCTGGATGTCCAAGGGTGCCTGGGCGGTGTAATACGCCACCAGGCGCTTGTCGCCCGGCTCGTCTTCGCGGGCCAGCACCACCGCGTCTTTTACGCCGGGGAACGCGGCCAGGCAGGTTTCGATTTCACCCGGCTCGATACGAAAACCGCGGATCTTGACTTGCAGGTCGTTACGCCCCTGGTACAGCAAGGTAGCGTCGGCCTGCCAGCTGGCCAGGTCGCCGGTGCGGTACAGCAGGCCTTCGCCGAAGGGGTTGGGGATGAATTTTTCCGCCGTCAATTGCGGCTGGTTCAAATACCCGTTGGCCACCCCGGCGCCGCCGATATACAGCTCGCCAACCACGCCCAGCGGCAGCGGTTGCTGGCGTGCGTCGAGCACGTAGGCCTGGGCATTTGCGATGGGGCGGCCAATCGGGACACTGCCCGCAGCCGGCGCGGTGATTTCAAAGGTGGTGGAGAACGTGGTGGCCTCGGTCGGGCCATAGCCATTGAGCAGATGCTGGGGTTTGCCGTGCTGGAGCACACGGCTGATCACCTGCGGGTCGAGCACATCGCCGCCGACGATCAGGTAGCGCAGTTGGCGGAACACCGGCAGCAACGCATCGGCGTATTGATGGAACAGGCCTGCGGTCATCCACAACACGCTGACGGCTTGCTCCTGCAACAGCGAGGCAAACGCCGCCTGGGACAGCAGCACCGCATGCTCGACCACCACCACACAACCGCCGTTGAGCAACGGCGCCCACACGTCGAGGGTGCTGGCATCGAAGGCCGGGTTGGAGGCGAACGCCACGCGGTCGCGCTCATTGAAATCGGCATAGCCGTTGTTCAGCACCAGGCGCGAGATCGCGCGGTGCGGCACTTGCACGCCTTTGGGTGCCCCGGTGGAGCCGGAGGTGTACATGATGTACGCCACGCTTTTCGCCGACTGGGCCAGGTCGGGGTTGCGCGGCGACTGCGCGTCCAGGTTCAGGTCGGCCAGGGTATTGAGCACGCGGTGCGCACCGCTGTCCTGCACCATGAAGGCCTGGCGCTCGACCGGCGCATTGACGTCCAGCGGCACATACACCGCTGCGCACTTGAGGATCGCCAGTTGGCACACGAGTAAATCCAGCGAGCGCGGCAGTGCGATCGCCACGCTTTCGCCCGGCTGCACGCCCTGGCTGATCAGGTGATGGGCCAAGCGGTTGGCACGGCGATTGAGGTCGCGATAACTCAACGACAGCGCGCCCTGCACCGCCGCCACAGCGTCGGGACGGGCCAGCGCCTGAGCTTCGAACAGTTGGTGCACCGTGAGCTGCGACGGGTAGTCACGCGCGGTGGCGTTGAAAGCCACCAACAGTTGGTGGCGTTCGGCAGCCGGCAGGATCGACACGGCCTGCAAGGGCGTGGTCGGCGCTTGTTGCAGCGCGGTCACCAGATGGCTCAACGCGGTGAGCATGTAGGCGCCCACGCGCTGTACATCCAGGCTGTTCACGCCCTGCACGGTCAGGGAAAACCCGCTGCCCAGGTCATCGACGTTCAGCACCAGCGGATAGTTGCTGCGCTCTTGCGAACTGAGAATCTCGATCCCGGACGCCGCAAACGGGCTGTCTCCCGGGGCTTCACCCGGCGCGCTGTGGCGGTAATTGAGCAGCGTGCTGAACAGCGGCAGTGAACCCGGTACGCCGCTGCAACGCTGTGCCAGCGACAGCGAGGCATGCTCATGCCCAAGCAACTGCGCCAGGCGCGCGTGGGTGGCGCGCACGCCGGCTTGCACGCTGACGGCGCCAAGGCTGACGCGCAGCGGCAAGGTATTGATGAACATCCCCAGCGCACGGTCGGCGCCCTCACCGCCCTGCATACGGCCCAGCAACACGGTACCGAACACCACGTCCTGCTGGCCGGAGACTTGGGCCAACACCTGGGCCCAGGCCAGGTGCACCAGGCTGGCGGTGCTCACGCCCAGTTGCCGCGCCTGTTCGCGCAGGCCGTGACTGAGCGCCGGCTCCAGTGGCACGTGCGCATCGACGATGCCGCTGCCGTCGCCATTCACATCCTGCAAACCGAACGCGAGCGTCGGCTCGTCGATATCGCCCAGCATGTTGGTGAAGAAGGCTTCGTGTTGCGCCTGCGTCACGCCCAAGCGCGCCTGGGCCACGTAGTTGCGGTACTGCACCGCGTCCGGCAGCTGCGCGCTGGTGCCGGCAAGGCTGGCGCTCATTTCTTCGACCAGCACTTGCAAGGCCGTGTGGTCGAGCAGGATGTGGTGCAGCAGCAGAATGCCGACGTAACCGCCCTGCTGCTCGGCGTAGCCAAAGTGCATCAGTGAAGCACGCGACAGGTCGAGGCGATAATGGCGTGGATCGAAGCGTTGCTGCAGTTGCGCGAGTGCATCAAGGCCGTGCGCGTCAATGCGCTCAACCGCCAAGGGCGCCTGGCGCAGCACCACCTGCACCGGTTCATCCAGGCCTTCCCAGACAATCCCGGTGCGCAGGATGTCGTTGCGTTCAATCACGCTGTGCAGCGCCTGGATAAACGCATCCACCGCCGCCTGGTCGGCAAAGCGCAACTGCACCTGCAACACGTAGGGGTCGCCCTCGGTGGTTGCCAGGTGGTGGTAAAGAATGCCGGCCTGCAACGGCGCCAGACCGTAGATGTCCTGCACGTTGGCAATGCCGCCGGGCACGCTTTCGAGGATGTGGTCGATAGCGGCCTGGTCCAGGGCCACCAGAGGCAGCATGTCTGGCGTGATGCGCGCGCAGGGGTCGACGATCAGGTTGGCCGGCACCTGCACTTCCCGCTGCCCGCCCACTGCCGCGGCCAGTGCGGCCAACGTGGGTTGGCCGAACAGCACGCGCACATCACAGCTCAAATCCACCTGGCGCATGCGTTCGATCAGCTTGACCGCCAGCAGCGAGTGGCCGCCGAGTTCAAAGAAATTATCGTCGCGGCCGACCTTGTCGAGCTTCAACAACTGCTGCCAGATACTGGCGATGGCGACTTCAACCGCACCTTGCGGGGCGGCATAGTCACGCCGCGCCAGCGCGTCGGCGTCCGGGGCGGGCAAGGCCTTGCGGTCAAGTTTGCCGTTGGTGGTCAGCGGGAATTGATCCAGCAGTACGAACGCGCTGGGCACCATGTACTCGGCCAGGCTGAGCAGCAAGTGATCACGCAGCTGGGCAGCACCCAGTTCACGCTCGGCGATCACGTAGGCCACCAGGCGTTTGTCGCCCGGTGCGTCTTCACGGGCAATCACCACCGCATCACGCACGCCGTCGGCGGTGGCCAGGCGCGCCTGGATTTCGCCCAGCTCGATACGGAAACCACGGATCTTCACCTGGTCGTCGTTGCGGCCCAGGTACTCGACACTGCCGTCGGCCAGCAGGCGGCCGAGGTCACCGGTCTTGTACATGCGCAGGCCGGTGGCCGGGTCGGCCAGGAAGCGCTCTGCATTGAGCGCGTCACGGTTGAGGTAACCCCGCGCCACCCCGGCGCCGCCGATGTACAGCTCGCCGACCACACCAAACGGCAACGGCTCGCGACGCTCATCCAGCACGTACAGCTGCAGGTCGGGAATGCGCACGCCAATCGGGCTGACGCCGACCAACTGCGCGTCCGCGGCCTCCAGCGCGCGATAGGTCACGTGCACGGTGGTTTCGGTGATGCCGTACATGTTGACCAGTTGCGTACCGGCGTTGATGGCGCGGGCGTACCACGGCTTGAGCATGCCCGGCTCAAGGGCTTCGCCGCCGAAAATGACCTGACGCAAGGAGTGCGACTGGGCGCCTTGGGCCGCAATCAACTGACGGAACGCGCTGGGCGTCTGGTTGAGAATGCTCACGCCCGCGTCGCAGATCAGCGCGTAGCACTCATCCGGCGAACGGCTGACCAGTTGCGGCACAATCAGCAATTGGCCGCCGTGCATCAGCGCGCCCCAGATTTCCCACACCGAGAAGTCGAACGCAAAGGAATGGAACAGCGCCCATACATCATTGCGGTTGAAACCGAACCAGTGGTCAGTGGCGGTGAACAGCCGTGCGACCTGGCGATGTTCGATCATCACGCCTTTGGGCAGGCCGGTGGAGCCTGAGGTGTAGATCACGTAGGCCAGGCTCGCCGGGCTGAGAGCGATGCGCGGGTTGACGATGGATTCGCCGCGCAGGCTGTTGAGGTCGATCTGCGCCAGCTCGCCCACCAGGTGGCGGGTGTTGGCTTGCACCAGCACGGCCAGCGGTTCGCTGTCAGCCAGGGTGTAGGCGATGCGTTCCAGCGGGTAAGCCGGGTCAATCGGCACATAACCGGCGCCGGCCTTGAGGATGCCCAACAGACCGATGATCATCTCGGGGCCACGTTCAACGCAGATCGCCACGCGGTCATCCGGGCGCACACCCTGCGCAAGCAGACGGTGGGCGACCTGGTTGGCGCGTTCATTGAGTTGGCGGTAGGTCAGGCGCTGCGTGTCGAAGCGCACGGCGATGGCTTCGGGCCGGGCGGCGGCATGGGTTTCGACTTGCTGATGGATCAGGGCGGTGTCGGCGTAGTGCGCGGGGCTTTGATTGAGGCGGTGCAACAGGTGGTGGCGTTCGGTGTCAGGCAGGATGTTCAGGCCGCTGAGCGGCTGATCCGGTCGCTGCTCCAACGCATCGGCCAGGCTGTGCAGCGCGGTGTGCAGGTAAGCCGCGACACGTTGTGCGCCGATGGCGGCATCGACCATCACCGTCAGTGCAAAGTCTTCGCCCAGGTCATCCACGTTGACGGTCAACGGGTAGTTGGTGCGCTCCTCGGCGCCGAGCACCTGGATGCCTTCGGCCACGTCGATGACGGCGGCCATATCGGTAGCGGCGCTGTGACGGTAATTGAGCATGGCGCTGAACAGCGGCGTCGGCGCGGCCACACCACTGCAACGCTGAGCCAGGGCCAGGGACGCATGTTCGTGGTTGAGCAAAGCCGTCAGACGCGCGTGGGTGGCCTTGACCCCGGCGCGCACGCCCTGCTCGCCCACATCCACGCGTAACGGCAAGGTATTGATGAACATGCCCAGGGCCCGTTCACCGCCCTCGCCTGCGCCCATACGGCCAAGCATTACCGTGCCGAACACCACCGCGTCACGACCGGACACCACGCCCAATACACGCGCCAATGCCAGGTGCATCATGCTCGCCACGCTCACGCCCAATGGTCGCGCCAGGCTGCGCAGGCGCCGGCTGAGGGCGCTGTCCACGGCGATGCGTGCCTCGTCGATGCCCTGCCCGTCGCCTTGCACATCCTGCAAGCCGAAGGGCAAGGTCGGCTCATCGATATCGGCCAGCATGTCGCGGAAGAACGCCTCGTGCGCCTGCTCGCTGACGCCGTGGCGCACCTGGGCGATGTAGCCGCGAAACGCGACCGGCGCACCCGCCTGGGCTTGCTCGCCGGCCAGGTACAACTGGATTTCATGGCGCACCACATCAAGGGCGGTGTGGTCGAGGATGGTGTGGTGGAACAGCAGCATCGCCACCACCCGACTGTTGGCCGGGTCGTCGGCAAACACCAGGCGCAACAGCGGCGCCTGGCCAAGGTCCATGCGGTAGGTGCGTGCGTCGTAGCGCGCGAGCAGTTGGGCCAGGGCATCGCCGCCATTGAAGTGCGCTTGTTCGCAGACCAGGTTTGCCTTGCGCCATACCACTTGCAGCGGCTCGCCGAGGCGCTCCCACGCCATGGAGGTGCGCAGGATATCGTGACGGTCAATGACCCATTGCAACGCTTGCGCAAAGGCGTCCAGGCGTGCGCGGCTGTCGAACACAAACTGCGCGTGCAGCACGTAAGGGTCGCCCTGCTGCGCCGAAAGGTGATGGTAAAGCATGCCTTCCTGCAGCGGCGCCAGCGGGTAGATGTCCTGCACATTCGCCGCGCCGCCGGGGATGGCCGCGACGATACGGTCGATGGCCGGCTGGTCGAGGCTGACCAGCGGCAGCATGTCCGGGGTAATGCGGTAGGCCGGGCTCAGCCAGTCGCCGCCCTGCTCGGCCACCCACTCCAGCAAGCGCGGCTTGTGCGCGATCAGTTGATCCCACAGCGCATCATCCAGCGCTTCGTCGTCGCCCAGGATGATCAGGTCGCCTTCTTCCAGTTGCAAACGGATCGCGTGGGTGGAAATCGCTGCCAATAATTCGCTGAACTGCATGGGGGTAACCTGCCTGATAAGTCACGGTGAAGGAGAAAGTCCGTTTTCAGCTGCCGTTAGGATCGGGTGTGCTGTGTGCTGGGCACCTGTAAAAAGCAGGCGCAGCCGCAAGCCTGAAGAGGCTTCCGGCAGGCTTGGAAAATTAAGGGATTTGGCAGGCGGGGGTGACATGGGAAGCGGGGACAAGCGCAAATCGCGCAGAGTTCAGTTTATTAACGCTACAGACTGTCGATGTGCCGATAGTCCAGATCCAGCGCCAGCGCCAGCTGTGCTGCTCGCCCGAGTGTGATCGGACCGCGCTCGATATCCACCAGCAGCCCCGGGCAATCGAGCGCTGGCAAACCGGCAATATCCTTGAGCCGGCCATCGGTGATCACCAGCAGACGCTGTCGTTCGGCGGGGTAACGCTGGCGTCGCGCCTGCAGCCACTGCCCCGCTTCAGACAACGCCGCCAGCAACGGCGTGCCGCCGCCCGCGCCGAGTTGCGCCAGCCATCCGGTCAAGCCTTTGGCGGCCTTCAAACCCTGCACTTGCCATGTGGGCGACTGGCCGCTGGCCGTGAGTAACGCCATGCGTGCGCGTTGGCGGTACGCGTCGTCGAACAGCTGCGCGAGCAGGCCTTTGGCGTCGGTCAACGCACCATGGCGCCGCGTGGAGGCCGAGGCATCGACGATCACCAGCCACAACTCGTGGGCCGCGCGGGTGCGCAGGTGGTAGCGCAGATCCTCGCGGCCGTGCGGCCGCCCGCCGAGCAAGGTGCCCGGCCAGTTGATCGTGCCGTGTTTTGCACTGCGCGCCTTGCCGTGCCTGCCTTTGTCCAGTCGCCCCGCCTTGGGTCGGGCATCCGCCCCCGCGTCAGGACGAGGGCGAATGCCTAAGGCTTTTTTGGCCAGGCAGGTACTTCCCGGCGTGCGCCCGTGGGCAAGGCTGGCGCGGGCATGTCTCCCCACTGGCCCTGGCCGGGTGAAGAATCGGAAGGTTTGGGCGCCTGGCCTTGATTGGGCGGGCTCGCCGGTGGGGATTGCTCTTGCCGCCGATGGCGCAAGGCAAATTCGGCCACGGCTTCGATGTCTTGCTCGGCGATGGCGGTGGCGCCACGCCAGGCGGCATGGGCGCGTGCGCCGCGCAACCACACCAGGTCCGCGCGCAAGCCATCGACACCGGCGGCGAAACAGCGCTCGGTGATCTGCGCCAGAGACTGGTCATCCAGCTCAATGCTGTCGAGCCGCGCCCGCGCCTGGGTGCAGCGCTCACGCAAGGCGCCTTGCTGCTCGGCCCACTGGGCGCAGAATGCGGCGGGGTCGCTGTCGAAATCCAGGCGCCGACGAATGATTTGCCCACGCTCGGCGGGCAGGGTTTGCCCGCTCAACGCCACGTTGAAGCCAAAACGGTCGAGCAGTTGCGGGCGCAACTCGCCCTCCTCCGGGTTCATGGTGCCGATCAGCACGAAGCGCGCTGAATGGCGATGCGAGATACCATCGCGCTCGATCAGGTTGGTGCCGCTGGCGGCGACGTCCAGCAGCAGGTCCACCAAGTGATCGGCGAGCAAATTGACTTCATCGACGTACAGCACGCCGCCATCGGCCTTGGCCAGTACGCCAGGGGAAAACTGCGCGCGGCCTTCGCCCAATGCGGCGTCCAGGTCCAGCGTGCCGACCAGGCGTTCTTCGGTAGCGCCCAACGGCAGGGTGACGAACTGGCCGCTGGCGAGCAGGTCGGCCAGACCACGCGCCAGGGTCGACTTGGCCATGCCGCGCGGGCCTTCGATCAGCACGCCGCCGATTTTCGGGTCGATGGCGGTGAGGCACAGCGCCAGTTTCAGTTCATCGGCGCCGACCACGGCGGACAGCGGGAAATGTGGAATGTCGGTCATGCATGTTCTCGTTAAATTCTGCGGCACAGGCAATCCCCTGAGGTGGCCGGGCTGGTCGTGTCTACCGCTCGTTGTGGCGAACGGGCTTGTTGTGGCGAGCGGGCTTGTTGTGGCGAGCGGGCTTGCCCCGCGTTGGGCTGCGAAGCAGCCCTAATACAGCCAACGCGGTTTTCCTGGAAGAACCGGGTGTGCGGTTTTGGGGCCGCTTCGCAGCCCAACGCGGGGCAAGCCCGCTCGCCACAACCAGCCCGCTTGCTACACGTCTGCTTGCCACAACAATTCTGCTCGCCGCGACAGTCGGTGGTCGTACGCTAGCTGTCTTCTTCTATATCCAGCAACAGGTTTTCCAACGCCTCGCGGTATGCGCCGGGCTCTTGCCACAGGCCGCGTTGCTGGGCTTCGAGCATGCGTTCGGTCATGTCGCGCAACGCGTCAGGGTTGTGCTGCTGCACGAAGGCTCGGGTGTCAGCGTCAAGCAGGTAAGCGTCGGCAAGCAACGCGTATTGGTGGTCATCGATCAGCGCCGTGGTGGCATCGAAGGCGAACAGGTTGTCCACCGTCGCGGCCATTTCGAACGCACCTTTATAGCCATGGCGCTTCACGCCTTCGATCCACTTGGGGTTGGCGGCGCGGGCACGGATCACCCGGTTCAGCTCTTCCTTCAAGGTGCGGATCTTCGGCAAGTCCGGCTGGCTGTGGTCGCCATGGTAACTGGCGGCCTTGTCGCCGCTCAGGGTTTCCACAGCGGCGAGCATACCGCCCTGGAATTGGTAGTAGTCGTTGGAATCGAGCAGGTCGTGCTCGCGGTTGTCCTGGTTTTGCAGGACCGCCTGCACCTGGCTCAGGCGCTGGGCGAACTGTTCGCGGGCGGCGGTGCCTTCATCGGAACCACCGTAGGCGTAGCCGCCCCAGTTCAAGTAGACCTCGGCCAAATCCTCGCGGCTCTGCCACAGCCGCGCGTCAATCGCACCTTGGACGCCAGCGCCATAAGCCCCCGGCTTGGCGCCGAAGATGCGCCAGCCGGCTTGTTTTGCAGCGGCGTTCTCATCCAGGCCGGCGCTGAGCAGTGCTTCACGTTCGCTGCGCACCTTGGCCGCCAGCGGGTTCATGTCATCCGGTTCATCCAGCGCCGCCACCGCCTGCACCGCGGCGTCGAACAGGCGGATCAGGTTGGCGAAGGCATCACGGAAGAACCCGGACACGCGCAGCGTTACGTCAACGCGCGGACGGTCCAGCAGGCTGATCGGCAGGATTTCAAAGTCATCCACGCGCTGGCTGCCCGTGGCCCAGACCGGGCGCACGCCCATCAGCGCCATGGCCTGGGCGATATCGTCGCCGCCGGTGCGCATGGTCGCGGTGCCCCATACCGACAGGCCGAGTTGGCGCAGATGATCGCCGTGGTCCTGCAGGTGCCGTTCAAGGATCAGGTTGGCGGACTGGAAGCCGATGCGCCAGGCCGTGGTGGTGGGCAGGTTGCGCACATCCACGCTGAAGAAATTGCGCCCGGTGGGCAGCACGTCCAGGCGTCCACGGCTCGGCGCGCCGCTGGGGCCGGCCGGTACGAAGCGACCGCTCAAGGCATCCAGCAAGCCGCGCATTTCCGCCGGCCCGCAGGCATCCAGGCGTGGCGCGACGACGATGCGCAGGCTCTCGATGACCGACTTCACGTCGTCCCAGCCGGGCTCTTCAAGCTGCTCAAGCGGCCCTTCCAGTGCTTGCTCGATCAAACGCGCGGCGTACAACTCCAGGCGCTCGCGGGTATCACCGGCGGTGCGCCACAGCTGCTGATCGATCTTTTGCAAGACCTCGGGTCGGCGCCCGGTCCAGGGCTCGGCCAGGGCGCAATCGAGCGGGTCAAAGCCCAGCTCGAAGGCCTTGGCCAACACGCGCAGCAAACTAGATTGCGGGCCACGGCCATCGCCGCGCGGGATGCGCAGCAAGGCCAACAAGGTGTCGATGCGCAGGCGGCCGTCGGGCGACTCGCCAAAGATATGCAGGCCGTCGCGGATCTGCGACTCCTTCAAGTCGCACAGGTAGGTGTCCAGGCGCGGCAGCCAGACCGCCGCGTCGGCGTCGTTATCCAGCTCAAGTTCCTGGTCGATACGGGTTTCGCGCACCAGCTTGAGGATGTCTTTTTGCAGCTCGAGGGCGCGGCGCGGGTCGAGCAATTGCGCCTCGTAGTACTCGTCCGCCAACAGCTCAAGGTTACGCAACGGGCCGTAGGTTTCGGCGCGGGTCAGCGGCGGCATCAGGTGGTCGATGATCACCGCCTGGGTGCGGCGCTTGGCCTGGGCGCCCTCGCCCGGGTCGTTGACGATAAACGGGTAGATGTTCGGCAGCGGCCCCAGCAGCGCATCGGGCCAGCAATTTTCCGACAGCCCCACACCTTTGCCCGGCAGCCATTCGAGGTTGCCGTGCTTGCCGACGTGGATCACGCCGTGGGCGCCGTAGGTGTGGCGCAACCAGAAGTAAAACGCCAGGTAGCCGTGCGGCGGCACCAGGTCCGGGTCGTGGTACACCGCGCTGTGGTCGACCTGATAGCCGCGCGCGGGCTGGATGCCGACGAAGGTCTGGCCCAGGCGCAGGCCGGCGATCATCATGCGCCCGTCGCGGCACATCGGGTCGTTGTGCGGCGTGCCCCAGCGCTCCATGACCGCTTGGCGATTGGCCTCGGGCAAGCGCTTGAACATCGCCTCGTAGTCGTCCAGGCCCAGGCTTTGATGGCACGGGCGCAGGTCGAGGCTGTCGAGGTCATTGGTGACGCCGCCGAGCAGTTCATGGATCAGCGCGGTGCCGCTGGCAGGCAACTCACTCGGCACCGGGTAACCTTCGGCGTGCAGCGCGCGCAGAATGTTCAGCGCTGCTGTCGGCGTGTCCAGCCCCACGCCATTGCCGATGCGGCCGTCGCGGGTCGGGTAGTTGGCGAGGATCAGCGCGATACGCTTTTGCGCATTCGGCACCCGCGCCAGTTCAACCCAGCGCCGCGCCAGTTCGGCGACAAAATCCATGCGCTCGGGCGCGGCGCGGTAGCACACCACGTCGGACTGGCTGCGCTCGCTGCGCCAGGCCAGGTCCTTGAAGCTGATCGGCCGGCTGATGATGCGCCCGTCCAGCTCCGGCAAAGCGATGTGCATGGCCAGGTCGCGCGGGCCGAGGCCTTGTTCGCTGGCCTCCCAGCCGGGCTGGTTGTCCTGGGCGCAAATCGCCTGGATCACCGGAACATTGCGACGAAACGGGCGCAGGTGCGGCGCTTCGGGGCTGGATTGGGCAAAGCCGGTGGTATTCAGAATCACCGCCGCTTGCACTTCATCCAGCAAGTCCTCGACCACTTTAAGGCAGCCGGGCTCTTTCAAACTGGCCACCGCCATCGGCAACGGGTTGAGGCCCGCCGCCTGCAAACGCTGGCAGAACACGTCGATAAAACCGGTATTGGCCGCCTGCAAATGCGAGCGGTAGAACAGCACCGCCGCCACCGGAAAATCGGCCTGCCAGTCCGCCAGCCAATCATTGAGGCGAGCGTTGGCTTTGTGCGGGTGATAAATCGCGGTGCGCGGCAGGGTTTGCGGCTCGGCCCAGGTGTAGTCGCGGCCCAGGTAGCTGCTCGCCAGGCAGCGATAGAAATCCAGCGCATTGCCCAGGCCGCCCTGGCGCAGGAAGTGCCAGAGGCGATCACGCGCTTGAGCGCCTACGGTGCTCAAGCCGCTGAGTTCCGGGTCTGGGCGATCATCACCCGGCACCAGGATCAGCTGCACGCCGCGCTCGGCCAGCTCCACCAGGCGTTCAATGCCGTAGCGCCAATAACCGATGCCGCCGTGCAGCGAAATCAGGATGACCTTGGCGTGACGCAGCACCTCATCGACGTACAGGTCGACCGAGGCATGGTTTTGCACCTGCATCGGGTTGGCCAGGCGAACGCTGGGGTAGTCGTCGGGCAACTGCTGAGCCGCTTCGGCCAGCAGCGCCAGGCTGGAATCGCCGCTGCACAGGATCACCAGTTCAGCGGGGGTTTGGCCTAAGTCGGCAATATTGTCGTCCGAGACGAAACCACCGGGCTGGGTCCTGAGCAGGTGCATGGGTTAAACGCTGAGGGCGGCGCGCAGTTGCGCTTCGAGGCCCGCCGCATCCAGTTCCTGGCCGATCAGCACCAGGCGCGTGATGCGCGCTTCGTCGGCGCCCCAGGCGCGGTCGAAGTGTTTGTCAAAACGCGTGCCCACGCCCTGAATCAACAGGCGCATCGGCTTGTTCGGGATTGCCGCAAAACCTTTGACGCGCAGGATGCCGTGTTGCACCACCAGCTGGGTCAGGGCGTCGAGCAGCAGCGCTTCGTCGGCTTGCGGCAGGTCGATGGAGATGGAGTCGAAGGCGTCGTGATCGTGGTCATGGTCGTCTTCACCGTCGTGGTGATGATCGTGGTGACTGTGGCGGCCGTCGATGTGTTCTTCGGAGCCGGCGCCCAGGCCGATCAGCACGTCCAGTGGCAGGCGACCGCTGCTGGCTTCGATGATTTTCACCGCGGGCGGCAGCTCTTCGGCGACTTCCAGGCGCACGCGGGCCAGGTCTTCAGGGCTGATCAGGTCGGACTTGTTGAGGATCACCAGGTCGGCGCTGGCCAGTTGGTCGGCGAACAGCTCGTGCAGTGGCGACTCGTGGTCCAGGTTCGGGTCGAGTTTGCGCTGGGCGTCGACCTGGTCCGGGAACGCGGCGAAGGTGCCGGCGGCCACGGCCGGGCTGTCGACCACGGTGATCACGGCGTCAACCGTACAGGCGCTGCGGATTTCCGGCCACTGGAAGGCCTGCACCAGCGGTTTTGGCAGGGCCAGGCCGGAGGTTTCGATGAGGATGTGGTCGAGGTCGCCGCGACGGGCGACCAGTTCGCGCATGACCGGGAAGAATTCTTCCTGCACGGTGCAGCACAGGCAGCCGTTGGCCAGTTCGTAGACGCGGCCGTTGGCTTCTTCTTCGGTGCAACCGATGGAGCACTGTTTGAGGATTTCACCGTCGATGCCCAACTCGCCGAACTCGTTGACGATCACGGCGATGCGACGGCCCTGGGCGTTGTCGAGCATGTGGCGCAGCAAGGTGGTTTTGCCCGAGCCGAGAAAGCCGGTAACGATGGTGACGGGGAGTTTGGCCAGTGTTTTCATCGGATGCCCTTTGGGGCGGGCATACGGGACGATAGGCCCTGCGGCGGCGCGCAGGAGCGGATTTCGTCACCGGATCACCCCGCCCGGTTGAAGTAGAAAATCGGTTACGAGGCAGGTCTCCTGGCTTGGGGCTTGCGGGTCTTGCGACCGGCGCTGGCTGCGCCTTCCCGCCTTGGTTAAGGGCAGTGGCGTGGCAGTCAGTTGAACCCTTTACAGTTGCGGGGGCAGCCGCGGCTTGGACCGCGTTCCCTTCTTAGCTTCGGCGTGGGCCGAAGAACCTCGAGGGTGCCAAGGCTACGCAGTGCGTGGGGGATGGTCAATGATGGGGTTGGGTGGATGGTGTGCATATCCGTTGCTGCGGTGAGGGCGGCTATGGGTTCCGCTCTTACAGCGGGTCACTTTTGAAAAGAGCCCAAAAGTAACCAAAAGGCTCTTGCCCCACCACTCGGCACCTCGCTTAGGCTCGGTGTGCCCTCACGCAGGCTTTGGAGCGTGGGCCGCCGCGACGGGCCATCCATGGCCCAACACGGCTAAACCGGCGTCCTGCCGGTTTACCCACGCTCCAAAACCTGCGTGAGGCCAGCGTGGTTTAACGGGGCGCCTAAGATCAAGATCAAAAGCAAAAGCACGGCGGCCTAGTAGCCGACCTGAGTGGTAGAAGCAAAACCGAGGCGGCCTGACAGCCGACCTGATTCTGGAACCTGAACTCAATCAAATGTGGGAGCTGGCTTGCCTGCGATGGCATCAACTGGTTATGCCTGATACACCGAGTTGTCTGCATCGCAGGCAAGCCAGCTCACACAGAAAAGCAAAACACTGCGGTGCTGGCAGTTGAACTCGGTCAACTTGTGGGAGCGGGCTTGCTCGCGAAGGCGGTGGGTCAGTGACACATTGGCTGACTGAACCACAGCATTCGCGGGCAAGTCCGCTCCCACATTTGGATCTCAGTTGATCAGATGGATCATGTGTTGCTCTGCTTTTAATCTGACAAGCCCCGTTAACCACGCTGGCCGAACGCAGGCGAGGCACCGAGTGGTGGGGCAAAGACCTTTTGGTTGCTTTTGGCTGGGCCAGCATTCCGGGCGTTTGCTAAAAGTGACCCGCTGTAAGAGCGGAACCCTAAGTGGCCGTTACCGCAGCAACGGATATGTACACCAGACATCCCATTTGACTCCCCTCCCACCCCCATGCTCTCCTACACACCTTGTTTCGGGTGCCCTTCACAGGGTGAAACGGGAAACCGGTGACTTATGCCTGCACATAAGAAGTCCGGTGCTGCCCCCGCAACGGTAAGCGAGCGAAGCGTCATAACCACTGTGCCTGTACGGCATGGGAAGGCGATGCTTTTTAGACCCAGCGTCCCTCGCAAGCCCGGAGACCGGCCCGAAAAAATTCAGATAACAAACCCGCGGTGGGCGGGCGCTGTTCAGAACCCTGCGTGCCCGGCTCGCAGGGTTTTCATGCGCTCGTTTCACCCCGAAACCCGAAGGGACGCGCCCATGTCGATCATCAGCAGCACCTCGCACTCCGCCAGTAGCACCGCCACCCTGAGCCAACGCCTGACCGCCGCCATTGGTGCGTCGATCCTCGGCGCGTGCCTGGTGTATTTCGCCGGTTTCTCGCATATCGAGGCGGTGCACAACGCTGCCCACGATACCCGCCACAGCGCCGCGTTCCCGTGCCACTGAGACCTGCCGACATGATCAAGCGTATCGCCCAAACCGCAGGCTTCACCGGCTTGCTCGCCGCCCTGCTGCTGACCCTGCTGCAAAGCTTCTGGGTCGCCCCGCTGATTCTGCAGGCGGAAACCTTTGAAAACGCGCCTGCCGCTGCCGAAGTCGTGCCCCATGTACACGCTGAAGGCGCCGCCGCTCACACCCACGACGCCGAAGCCTGGGAACCGGAAGACGGCTGGCAGCGCGTGCTGTCCACCACTGGCGGTAACCTGGTGGTTGCGGTCGGTTTCGCATTGATGCTGGCCGGCCTTTACACGTTGCGCGCGCCAACCCGCACCGCTCAAGGGCTGCTGTGGGGCTTGGCCGGTTACGCGACGTTTGTACTGGCACCGACCCTGGGCCTGCCGCCGGAGTTGCCGGGCACCGCTGCCGCCGACCTGGCGCAGCGGCAGATCTGGTGGATCGGTACTGCGGCGTCCACGGCGGCGGGTATCGCGCTGCTGGTGTTTGGTCGCAACTGGCTGCTCAAAGTGTTGGGCGTGGCGATCCTGGCCGTGCCGCATGTGATCGGCGCGCCGCAACCTGAAGTGCATTCGATGCTGGCTCCAGAAGCGTTGGAAGCCCAGTTCAAGATCGCCTCGCAACTGACCAACGTCGCCTTCTGGCTGGCACTGGGCCTGATCAGCGCCTGGCTGTTTCGCCGCAATCGCGACGATCAATACTCGGCATGACGCTGGTGGTCGGGCTGGGTTGCCAGCGCGGGTGTGATGTTCACACCCTGCTCGGCCTGTTTGACGCCGCCCTTGCCGAGGGCGGTATCGAGCGCCAGCGCATCACCGCGCTGGCCAGTATCGACCGCAAGCGCGATGAACCGGGGCTGCTTGCCTTGGCGCAGGTATTGAACCTGCCGTTGCAGTGTTTCAGCGCAACGCAATTGGCGGTGTTTGAACCGCGCCTCAGTCACAGATCTGCGGTGGCGTTTGCCCATACCGGCTGTTACGGCATCGCCGAAAGTGCCGCCCTGGCCTTGGCTGAACAGCTCTCCCACCGCCCCGCCCGCCTGCTGATCACGCGCAAAAAAGTCGCCCAGGCCACCTTTGCATTGGCCTGTGCCGACTAAAAACCCGATAATCGCCCTTCTCGATCATGAGCAATCTTCATGCTCGCCCGTTTTTCAACAGGAATTCCCATGACCGTCTACTTCATCGGCGCAGGCCCCGGCGACCCGGAATTGATTACCGTCAAAGGCCAACGGTTGATCCGCAGTTGCCCGGTGATCATCTATGCCGGCTCATTGGTGCCAGCGGCGGTGTTGGACGGTCATCAGGCGGAACAGGTGGTCAACAGCGCCGAATTGCACCTGGAACAGATTATCGACTTGATCAAGACCGCCCATGCCAAGGGCCAGGATGTGGCGCGCGTGCACTCCGGCGACCCCAGCCTGTACGGGGCGATTGGCGAGCAGATCCGCCATTTACGTGAGGCGGGCATTCCCTTCCAGATCATTCCAGGGGTCACGGCGGTGGCGGCCTGCGCGGCGCTGCTGGAGACCGAGCTGACCCTGCCGGACATCGCCCAGAGCGTGATCCTGACCCGTTATGCCGACAAAACCCGCATGCCGCCCGGTGAGGATTTCGACAGCCTGGCGCGCCACGGCACGACCATGGCGATTCACCTGGGCGTTAATCACCTGGAGAAGATCGTCGCCGAGCTGTTGCCGCACTATGGCGCAGATTGCCCGATTGCCGTGGTGCACCGGGCGACGTGGCCGGATCAGGATTGGGTGGTGGGTACGCTGAGTGATATTGCCGAGAAAGTGGCCGCGAAGGGTTTCCGGCGCACGGCATTGATTGTGGTTGGGCGGGTGCTGGCGAATGACAGCTTCAGTGAATCCTCGCTGTACCGTGCAGGCCACGCGCACCTCTATCGCCCCTGAAGGGTGGGAGCTGGCTTGCCTGCGATAGCGGTGTGTCAGTAACCGGACATGTCGACTGATCTGCCGTCATCGCAGGCAAGCCAGCTCCCACAGTTGATCTACTTTGTTAAGTAGATTGCGCAAGATACTGAATTTTAAGCATAAAAAAACGGCGCTCACGGGGCGCCGTTTTTTTGTTCGCAGCGAACACCTTACTCAGTAGTAGGCGTTTTCTTTCTGCGTGTGGTCAGTCACATCACGTACGCCCTTGAGCTCGGGGATGCGCTCGAGCAAGGTGCGCTCGATGCCTTCACGCAGGGTCACGTCCGCCTGGCCGCAACCCTGGCAACCGCCGCCGAACTTGAGGACGGCGATGCCGTCTTCGACGACATCAATCAGGCTGACCTGACCGCCGTGGCTGGCCAGCCCCGGATTGATCTCGGTTTGCAGGTAGTAGTTGATGCGCTCGTTGACCGGGCTGTCAGCGTTGACATTCGGCACCTTGGCGTTGGGCGCCTTGATGGTCAACTGGCCGCCCATGCGGTCGGTGGCGTAGTCGACCACGGCGTCGTCGAGGAAGGCTTCGCTGAAGTTGTCGATGTAGGCGGTGAAGCTTTTCAGCCCCAGGGCGGTGTCTTCAGGTTTCTCTTCTCCGGGCTTGCAGTAGGCGATGCAAGTCTCGGCGTATTGGGTGCCGGGCTGGGTGATAAAGACGCGGATGCCGATACCTGGGGTGTTCTGCTTGGACAGCAGGTCGGCCAGGTAATCGTGGGCGGCGTCGGTAATGGTTATGGCAGTCATGGAAACTCCTCACAGGCTTGCGGGCAGTTTACGCCAAATCATTACAGAGGTACAAAGTCCTAGTGTTTTTGTCGGGATAAACTCGACCGTTCGTCGCCATCAAACCAGCCTTTGAGCACGCGATAACTGCCCTGCTCCAGCCATCGGTAGCTGCCCATGGCGCTCAGGCCGATGATCACCACGCACACGGCCAGCACGGCATAAGGGTTCAGGCCGTAACGCTGGGCCAGATAGCCACCGGCCGAAAGCACTAACACGTGCAGCAAATACACCGAATAGGAGCAGTCCCCGAGCACTTTGAGCAGACGATAGTTGACGAAGAATCGCTCAAGCGCCACGCACGCCACCACCAATACCGCGCTCGGCAGGCCCCAGGTCAAGGCGCGGGGCGAAGCCGGCCAATGATAGATCGCCAGCAGCGCTGCGGCGATTCCCAGCAGCGGCAGCCATAACCCCGGGCGAATCCAGCCCTTGCGGTAGAGCATGCCGATGCCGATGCCCATCAGAAACTCGACGACAATGTCCGAGCGATAGAACTCACTGATCCAGCCAAACGAGGTCCAGGCCTCGCAGACCGCAAACAGCAACGCCGCCACCACCAGCAGTCGCCATTGCCGACGAAACAGCAAGGCCCAGGCAAACAGCAGGTAAAAAAGCATCTCGTAGTTCAGCGTCCAACCGACGTTAAGGGTTGGGTAAACGCCATAACCACCGGGGTTTTGCGAAGGAATAAACAACAGCGACATCAACACGTGGGCGGCATCGACGCTCTGGTCCGGCAACATTGGCCGGGCGACCACCACCAGTAACGCCATCAGCAGCGTGTAGAACCAGTAGGCCGGCACGATGCGCAGCAGACGGTACAACAGGAAGCGCCACGGCGGCAGGTCCTTGTCCTGGGTCGAAAGGAAAATCACCAGGCCGCTGATGACAAAAAACACGTCCACGCCCGCGGCGCCCTTTTCGACAAATAACCTGCCCAAGGCCGTGTCCGCCTTGAACCCGAAGAAAATCTGCATGAAGTGGTGCCCTACCACCGTCCAGGCCGCCAGCGCGCGCAACGCCTGTACCGAGATCAACATTGTTTGCCGCCCTTCCCAACTCATCTAGATGAAGTTGGGACCATGGCGGACGGTCAAAGGTCGATCAAAGATTCTCGTAGCGGTTCATGTCCAGCACGCCTTCTTCCACCGGCGTGGTTTCGCGGATGTACTGCGACAAGTCGTGGAAATATTGCCAGAACAGCGGATGGCTGCGGCGCACGCCCCAGCGATCGACGATCGTCTCGAAGCGCTTGGCGTCCTTGGCATTCTCCATCGCCGCCACAAACTCGGGCACTTCCTGCGCCGGAATATTGAACATGAAGTTCGGGTAGCTGCTGATCACGCCGGGGTAGATGGTCAGGGTATCCAGCCCCGGCTGATAGCGGTAAGCCTCGCCCAATAAAAACGCCACATTGCTGTGCGCCCGGTTGCGCAGCATGCTGTAAACCACGCGTTTGCCGCTGGCCGTTTCAACGCGCAGCATGCTCGCTTCCGGCAACTGGTCGATCACCTTGAGCCCCGCCGCCGGCCTCGACGTCAGGCGACTAAGCGCCTGCTCCGCATCCTGCAGCGCCGGCTCAATCCCGTCGCGCGAGCAATAGGCACTGGTGCAGCGGTTGATCGGATCCGGGCTGGCATTCAAATAGCCATAACGCGTCAGCAACTGCTTGGCAAAATCGCGCTTCGGGTCCTTTTCATCCAGGTGCAAGCCGCTCGGCTTGTCATCATCAATCGCTTCATAGTCCAGCCACAGCTTGAGCTTGCCGCTGTTCTGGTACCAATCGTCCATAAAATCATCGCGGGTATCGGCCGGCATCAGACGCAGGAAGTTCTGCTCGGCGCCATTGCGGATCAGGTCGAAATACAGCCGGGTCTGGGCCTGGTGCGACACGTTGCCGAACACATCGAAGTTCACCGCCAACTGGTAATAAGTGCGTTCCAGCAACGGGTAATCGAACAACCACATCGTTTGCGGCACCTCGCCGATCAGGCCCTTGGTCACCGAGGCACTGTCGAAATGGCGGAAAATGCTCAACAAGGCATTGTCGTTACCCGCCCACAGGCTCGACCAACTCGGCGGCGGCAAGTCTGCGTAGCTGTCACGGCGCAAGGCCTCGTACTGGTTGCGCTTGTCGCGATAGGCCAGCCACAGGCCGAGCACGCTGCCCACGTCGTCGTTCTGCCCCGGCATCGCCAGCAATGGCGTGGCCTGGCCGCGATAACGCGCATCGGTGATGTACAGGTCGTGGTCCGGGTCCTGGAACAGGGTCCAGAAATTATCGCGGATCACGTCCGTGGCGATCTGCCCACGGCACACCGGCCCGCGAATAAAGGTGCGCACGAAGTATTCGGCGTTATCGAGCATGAACTGGTAACGCGCCTTGGCCGGAATCGCCTCAAAGGTCTCGAACGGGTTGGCCCGGCGCCCCGGACCATAGCCCGGCAGGGCGTTGACCTGCCAGTCACCGGCGTAGAACAGCGCCTTGATGCGGGCCATTTTCGCCGCGCTGAACGGGTACGTGATGTGCGTTTTGTGCACGATCACGCCCTGCACCGGCCAGAGGCGGTAATAAACCTGGGTGCCTGGATCATCGTTGGGGCGACGGGTGGCGATCAGATCAATCGGCTGGCCGCTCGGCGTGCGTGAGCGCACCCATTGGAAGAAATGCCCCGGCTCGCCGTTCTCGAAGTAGATGTGCGCCAGGAACAAATGCTCATACAACCAGCGCGCAACCAGGCTTTCGCGGGCGCCGGGCTGGTTGAACAGGTTTTCCCACTGCTGCACCTGCAAGGCTTCCCTGGCGCTGGGCGCTAGGCCTTGCTCATCAATCGGTGCGCCGGATGCCAGCCAGCGCTGCAGCGTCTGGTATTGCTGGTCGGTCAGGCCGGTGACGGCCAGCGGCATGCCTTCCTTGGGATGCGCGCCGGCGTAGGCATTGAACTCGCCGGGCATGGCACACAGGTTCTGGCGGTTCAGGCCCAGCATGATCTCGTCGGGCAGTTTGGCATTGGGTTCAAGTGGCGCGTTATGGCCCAACTCCAGCATGCGCGCCATCAATGCGGCCTGGCTGCCCTGGGCGTCCAGCACCGAGTAGAAGCCCTTCTGCTGCCAGGCCTGCTTGCCGAAGGCATCAGCGAACAACCGGGTGGTCGGTGCGGCCTGGCTGCGTTCGCCGTCGTAGACCGGCACTTTGGTCGCGCCGCGCGCCGCGCCCTCGGCACTGCCCAGGTTGAGCTGGCAGGCTGAGTCGTAACAGGCGTGGCAGGCCACGCACTTTTCGGTGAAGATCGGCTGAACGTCGCGGGTATAAGAAATCGCCGGGACGGGACTGTTTAGCGGTAAAGCCTGTGCATGAGCGCTGCTGGCTATCAAGGCCAGGACGGCGCTGATGATGAGGCGAAGTGACATGTATCCGGTCCCGATTCAATGCGTGCGATATAAAAGTGCCAGCAGTCTACCGGGCCAGGCCCTGCCCCAACATGAACGATATTCATGCAAAACCTGGACATGCTCCAAATCGGCACAGGTTTGCTATGATTCACGCCCTCCGAAATGCCTGACCAGAGTAGTCCCATGTCCGATCGTAGTGCTCGTCTGCAAGCCCTTCACCAAGCCCTCAAGGAACGCATCCTGATCCTCGACGGCGGCATGGGCACGATGATCCAGAGCTACAAGCTTGAGGAAAACGACTACCGGGGCAAACGCTTTGCCGATTGGCCGAGTGACGTCAAGGGCAACAACGACCTGCTGGTGATCACCCGTCCGGACGTGATCGGCGGCATCGAAAAGGCCTACCTGGACGCCGGCGCCGACATTCTGGAAACCAACACCTTCAACGCCACGCGCATCTCCATGGCCGATTACGGCATGGAAGAACTGGCCTACGAATTAAACGTAGAAGGTGCGCGACTGGCCCGCAAGATCGCCGACGCCAAGACCCTGGAAAACCCGGCCAAGCCGCGTTTTGTCGCCGGCGTGCTGGGCCCGACCAGCCGTACCTGCTCGCTGTCGCCGGACGTGAACAACCCCGGCTACCGCAACGTGACCTTTGACGAGCTGGTGGAAAACTACACCGAAGCCACCAAAGGCCTGATCGAAGGCGGCGCCGACCTGATCCTGATCGAAACCATTTTCGACACCCTCAACGCCAAGGCCGCGATCTTCGCGGTGCAAGGCGTGTTCGAAGAACTGAACGTCGAACTGCCGATCATGATCTCCGGCACCATCACCGACGCCTCCGGCCGTACCCTGTCGGGCCAGACCACCGAAGCGTTCTGGAACTCCGTCAGCCACGCCAAGCCACTGTCCGTGGGCCTCAACTGCGCGCTGGGCGCCAGCGAACTGCGTCCGTACCTGGAAGAGCTGTCGAACAAGGCCAATACCCACGTTTCCGCGCACCCGAACGCCGGCCTGCCCAACGAATTCGGCGAATACGACGAGTTACCGTCGCAAACCGCCAAGGTCATCGAAGAGTTCGCCCAGAGCGGCTTCCTCAACATCGTCGGCGGCTGCTGCGGTACCACGCCGGGCCACATTGAAGCGATCGCCAAGGCCGTGGCCGGCTATGCACCGCGCCCGATTCCGGACATTCCCAAGGCGTGCCGCCTGTCGGGCCTGGAGCCGTTCACCATTGATCGCAGCTCGTTGTTCGTCAACGTCGGCGAGCGCACCAACATCACCGGCTCTGCACGTTTTGCCCGCCTGATCCGTGAAGACAACTACACCGAAGCCCTGGAAGTCGCCCTGCAGCAGGTGGAAGCCGGCGCGCAGGTGATCGACATCAACATGGACGAGGGCATGCTCGATTCGAAGAAGGCCATGGTGACCTTCCTCAACCTGATTGCCGGCGAGCCGGACATCTCTCGCGTACCGATCATGATCGACTCCTCCAAGTGGGAAGTGATCGAAGCCGGCCTTAAGTGCATTCAGGGCAAGGGCATCGTCAACTCCATCAGCATGAAGGAAGGCGTCGAGCAGTTCATTCACCACGCCAAGCTGTGCAAGCGCTATGGCGCCGCCGTGGTGGTAATGGCCTTCGACGAAGCCGGCCAGGCCGACACCGAAGCGCGCAAGAAAGAAATCTGCAAACGCTCCTACGACATCCTCGTCAATGAAGTCGGCTTCCCGCCGGAAGACATCATTTTCGACCCGAACATCTTCGCGGTCGCCACCGGTATCGAGGAGCACAACAACTACGCCGTCGACTTCATCAATGCCTGTGCCTACATCCGCGACGAGCTGCCGTACGCGCTGACCTCGGGCGGCGTGTCCAACGTGTCGTTCTCGTTCCGTGGCAACAACCCGGTGCGTGAGGCGATTCACTCGGTGTTTTTGCTGTATGCGATCCGCAATGGCCTGAGCATGGGTATCGTCAACGCCGGCCAGCTGGAGATCTACGACCAGATCCCGGCCGAGCTGCGCGATGCGGTGGAAGACGTGGTGCTCAACCGCACGCCGGAAGGCACTGACGCCCTGCTGGCCATCGCCGACAAGTACAAGGGCGACGGCAGCGTCAAAGAAGCCGAGACCGAAGAATGGCGTGGCTGGGACGTCAACAAGCGCCTGGAACACGCGCTGGTCAAAGGCATCACCACGCACATCGTTGAAGACACCGAAGAATCGCGCCAGTCGTTCGCGCGCCCGATCGAAGTGATCGAAGGCCCGCTGATGTCCGGCATGAACATCGTCGGTGACCTGTTCGGCGCCGGCAAAATGTTCCTGCCCCAGGTGGTGAAGTCCGCCCGGGTGATGAAGCAGGCCGTGGCCCACTTGATTCCGTTTATCGAGCTGGAAAAAGGCGACAAGCCGGAAGCCAAGGGCAAGATCCTGATGGCCACCGTTAAAGGTGACGTACACGACATCGGCAAGAACATCGTCGGCGTGGTGCTCGGTTGCAACGGCTACGACATTGTCGACCTGGGCGTGATGGTGCCGGCGGAGAAGATCCTGCAGGTGGCCAAGGAACAGAAGTGCGACATCATTGGCCTGTCCGGCCTGATCACGCCGTCGCTGGATGAGATGGTGCACGTGGCCCGCGAGATGCAGCGCCAGGACTTCCACCTGCCGCTGATGATCGGTGGCGCCACCACCTCCAAGGCGCACACGGCAGTTAAGATCGAGCCCAAGTACAGCAACGACGCGGTGATCTACGTCACCGACGCCTCGCGCGCAGTGGGCGTGGCCACGCAATTGCTGTCCAAGGAGCTGAAGGCCGGCTTCGTCGAGAAAACCCGCCTGGAATACATCGACGTGCGCGAGCGTACGTCCAACCGCAGCGCCCGCACCGAGCGCCTGAGCTACCCGGCGGCCATCGCCAAGAAACCGCAGTTCGACTGGAGCACCTACACCCCGGTCAAGCCGACCTTTACCGGCGCCAAGGTGCTGGACAATATCGACCTCAAGGTGCTGGCCGAGTACATCGACTGGACGCCGTTCTTTATCTCCTGGGACCTGGCCGGCAAGTTCCCGCGCATCCTCGAAGACGAAGTGGTCGGTGAAGCGGCCACCGCGCTCTACGCCGATGCCCAGGAAATGCTCAAGAAGCTGATCGACGAAAAACTCATCAGCGCTCGCGCGGTGTTCGGTTTCTGGCCGACCAACCAGGTGCAGGACGATGACCTGGAAGTCTACGGCGACGATGGCCAGCCGATTGCCAAGCTGCATCACCTGCGCCAGCAGATCATCAAGACCGACGGCAAGCCGAACTTCTCGCTGGCCGACTTCGTGGCGCCAAAAGACAGCGGCGTGACCGACTACATCGGTGGCTTTATCACCACCGCCGGTATCGGCGCCGAAGAAGTCGCCAAGGCTTACCAGGACGCCGGCGACGACTACAACTCGATCATGGTCAAGGCCCTGGCCGACCGCCTCGCCGAAGCCTGCGCCGAGTGGCTGCACCAGCAAGTGCGTAAAGAGCACTGGGGTTACGCCAAGGACGAGCAGCTGGACAACGAGGCGCTGATCAAGGAGCAATACAGCGGCATCCGCCCTGCTCCCGGCTACCCGGCGTGCCCTGATCACACCGAGAAGGCCCAGCTGTTCCAATTGCTGGACCCCCAGGCGCGCGAAATGCACGCCGGGCGCAGCGGCGTGTTCCTCACCGAGCACTACGCGATGTTCCCGGCGGCGGCGGTCAGTGGCTGGTACTTCGCCCATCCGCAGGCGCAGTACTTTGCCGTGGGCAAGGTCGACAAGGATCAGGTCACGAGCTACACCGCGCGCAAAGGCCAGGACCTGGCTGTGACCGAGCGCTGGCTGGCGCCGAACCTGGGTTACGACAACTGATCGGCTAATGGCCCAGCGCGGCGATCTCCCGCGCTGACAGCGCGTTTATCAAGGCCTGGCGCTGCACCTTGTTGGCCTTCTGCAACGCCTCCATCTGCTGCAGGTACGCCGAATTCATGTCGGGGTAGCGATCCTCCAGCGCAGAGGCGCTGTCTGCCAGCGTCTGCTGCAGCCGGGCGAACGCGTCCGGGTACTGCTGCTGCAGATAATCGACCCAGTACGCGCGCGCCGTCAGTTGCTCGATGAACAGCGGTGTCTGTTCGCGGGCCATGATCGTCGTATAGGCCGCCTCCAGGTCGACTGGCCGTACTCCGGAAAGACCTTCGTAAAGCATGCTTGCAGGTTGCCTGGGCAAGGCCAGGCGCCGGGCCAGGCCGATGCGGTAGGCCAGGCGTATTTCAGCCGGGTCGGTGCCCGGGTTTTCGCGGATCCGCACGCTCGCCACCGCCTCCAGCTGGTCAAGGCGGAATAACCCTCTGGACAGTTTCAGCAGGGCGCGCCCCTTGTCGGTGGGGTCGATGGCACGCAGGGCATTGAACTCATAGACTTCGACTTCCAGCGCGTTGAACAACAGCATGCGGCCATCCCCGCAGGTCACCGTAAGCCTGGAAGCACGCGCGATGCCCATCAGCCGCTCGCACAAGGCCGCATCGCCGTAGGCCGCCTCCAGCACCTGCCAAACCCGCCCGGCCAGGTCGGCGCGGTCGAGTTCGAAGTCGCGGGTATTACGCAGTTGCGCCAGTATGTTGGAGAAATCACCGCTGTCGTCACGGGCGATGACCGTGTCCCATATCGCGTGCTTCTCCGAGTCGACGGACACGCCGTCAAACCAGCGTGCCTTTTGCACCGCTGCCGGCTCCAGCTCAGGGTGAACATCAGGTTGTTCGTCATCGGACTCGGCCCCGTACCCCGCCAACTGATCGTCAATTTCCTCGGCACTGAAACCCAGCCCACGCTCGGTTTCGCGTTGATACTCGCGCAGGCGGATCAACGCTTCCTCAAGCAGCAGGTTGCCGGACAAATCGGTACCGGCCATCAAGGCAGCATGTTGCGGCTCAAATGCGTCGGCAGGGATCACGGCTATCGGGTAGTTGTTCCTGAGATCGAGGCGGGTCAGCGCGGGGGCTTGCAACGCGCCGGTGGGCCATTCGGACAACCGGTTGCGACTCAGATCCAGGCTTTGCAGGCGGTCAAGACCGGTGAGGTCAAACGTGCTCAGGGCGTTGCGCCCCAGGTCCAACACTTGCAGGCGCGGCAAGCCACGCAGTTGGCTCTGCAACGGCACGTTGGCCGCCAGCGCGTTGTCGTGGATGCCCAGTTCGGTCAGGTCTGCCATCTGCGTTAGGGCCTCGGGCAACGTGCCCATGCGGTTGCCGTTGAGCATCAGGCGGTTCAAGCGCGGGAAGGCGCGTAGAAAATCATTCGAGGCGGTGGTGAGCCGCACACCGCTCAGGTCCAGCGCCCGCACATGGTTGAAGGTAACCGGCAGCGCCGGCAGGTCGCCGAGGATCAGGCCGCTCAAGTCAAGCGCAGCGTCATTGGCGGGCGCCTGGATGCCTCGCACGTCGCTCAGCGTCTCTCGCCAGCAGCCCAGCAGCCGATCAGCGGCGCGCCGGCGATCGGTCGCGTTGACCCACTCGTTACGGTTGCGCACGGCGGGCCTGTCAATCCAGCCATTCAGCCGCTCGATCATCTGGGTGTGCTGCGCCTGCCACTGGCGCAACGCCGTTTCGATCTGCGTGGCACTCACGTCCTGCGCCAGCCATGTGTCGATTCGCTTGCCGGCCTGGGTGGCATCAAGCTGTGGATCAAGGCGTTGCAGGCGCTCGGCCGAGGTCAGTGACGCCTCGGTGTCTTTGGGCGCCAATGCCAACGGCATTATCAGGTCCGGGTGCTGTGACACTTCTACCGGGAAGAACATGGGATCGCCGCCGGTCATCCCGGCCGCGAGTACGTTTCGATCAATCCCGAACGGCCGGTCAAACATGCTCGCCATGGGTCTTCCGGCGCTGGTGCGGCGGGCAAAAGCCTGCGCCACGGCCAGCGCCGTAGGGCTCAAGCGGCAACCGCGCAGGCTGGTGCCGGCCAGCAGCACATCGTGCCCGGCCAGCACCGCTTCGGGAATGCCGGTGACAGCACTGTGGCTGAGGTCGAGGAAACCCAGGCGCGGCAGGTTCAGCACGCCCTCGGGCCAGTCGACGATCGCGGTCTGCCCCAGGTTCAGCGACACCAGTTCTGTCAGCGACGTGACGCTCAGCCGGCCAACGCGGTTCATCGACAAGTCCAGCCGTCGCAGTGCTTTGAGGCGGTTGAGCCGCGTCTGGGTAGGCGTGGTGATCGTCAGTTCGTTGCCACACAGACTCAGGTCGCTCAGGTGTTCCAGCGTCTCAAGGGCCTGAGGCAGCTCGGTCAGGCGGTTGTGACTCAGATCCAGTTCGCGCAACTGCACAAACCGGCCCACGAACGCATTCACCTGCACCGCCGTGAGCTTTGCACCGGCCAGGATCAAACGCCGGATGTGCGGGAACAGCGTATTGCCCAGCGCCGGCAAATCGCCCGGCGCACCATATTCGCGCAAGTCCAATGTCTCTCTCATCGGCTCGCCACGGCCTCGCGACGGGCCCGCCACCGGTTCGCGGGTCGCGTACCGGGCAGCCAGCGCGTCACGCCAGCACACGCGCAGCCGGTCCGCCAGCGTCTGGCGATGGTGGGAGGGCATTTGCTCGCCCTCGATGCGCGCCCCATCGCGGCTTTGCCATTCAACCAGCGGCGCATCCCAGGCGCGATACGCCTCGTGCAGCGCCTCGACCTTATTCAGCAACGCACGGCCCGCCAGGCCGTCCTGATGGAACGCGGCGAGTGCACTGGCGGCGAAGGTCGGGACATGCGGCACCAGCGCTTCCAGGCGCTGTTCACAGTACTGCGCGACGATGTAAGGTTCGTCCACCAGATGCGCCGGATTGCCCTGCACGTAGTCAAAGGCCTGTCGGAACGCCTGCGGTTCCAGGGCCTTCCAGTTCAACCTCAAGCGGCGCCACAAACGCTCATGCCCCGTGAACAGTTCGTCGGGCAGTGCGGCGAGCTGCACGCCGGTCAGGTCGGCCGACTCAAGCCCCTCAAGCGCCAGCAGCCCTGCCGGCCATTCGCGCAGGTTGCCGGCCAGCCGCAACGTACGCAAACGCGGCAGCGCACGGTAATCCAGGGCCGGAAGGCTGCCGGTCAAGTGCAACTGCTCCAGCTGGCTCATGCCTTGAAGCGCCTGGGTCAATGCCGGCGAATACTCGCCGAAAAACGTCGGCAGCTCGAGCTTGAGCTCGGTAATGCCGGTGAGCCCCGCCAGCACGTCGGCGAATGCAGCCATGTTGGCTGAATCAATGGAAATATCGAGGGCTTCGAGCGCGCCAAACTGTTCGGAAAGTGCACCTGCGGCGAGCTGTGAACTGCTGATTCGCACCTTGCGCACATGGGAAAAATCGGCAGCCCAGGTCGGTAACGGCTCGGTGCCCAACAGATCGAGTTCGAACAACGGCGCCTGCCCGCGGTACACACCGTTTCTCCAGCCGGCAATGAGCCGCTCGGCAATATCGCGCCGGGTTGGCCAGTTGGCCCCCCGAGGATAGGCAGGCACGGCGCCTTCGACCCAGGTGTCCAATGCTGCGCGCAAGCCCTCGAACTCTCTGCGTCGGTTCTCCAACAGGTGGAACACCTGCTGATCGGAATCGCCGGCAAGCAGTCGACTCCTGACGAACTGCAACGCCTGCTGATCATCCAGATTGGGATAAATATCGCGCACCCTGGCAACCAACGGCTCGTCGGCAAACCCCACCGCATCACCGCTGGCCGCATAACCCGGTTGACCGGTCGGGCTTCGTACCCGGCGACCGGCGCCGGCCTTGAGCGGCTCGCGCTTGAGGATGCGCGACATCGCCTCGCGGTGGCTGCACGCATAGTCCGCCACCTGCTTGCGCAACGCCTCAGCCGGCTCGCCCTGCAAAGACTCGCGCAGCGCATCAGGCAGCGCGTGCAGCAGCGACTCAAACAGATTGCGACCGTACCGGGGAAGGCTATTGAGTGCCCTGCCCTCGGCATCCAGCAGCCGAAAACTCTCATCCGCCTTGATCAGGTAATAACGCGTTGCGGCCTGTTCTGCGCCGATGCTGTCCACCAGCGGCCCTTTGATGCCCAGGGACCGTTCTTCGATGCGAATAGCCGTCGACCAACCGGGCAGTTGCTCGAGGCTGTGCAGCGCCAAGCGATCACTGGCCGCAGAGGCCAGGTTTTCGCGGTACACGCCTGCCAGGGCGCGGCTCAGACTGCCCTGATGCAGGTGCACGCGAATGGCTTTGGCCAGGCGCAGAGACACCCGGCCACTGCTGCGCAGTTGGCTCAACTCAGCAGCGCTGGCACTGGCCAGTACCCGCTGCGCGGCTTCTGGCGAGAGTGACGTAAAACTGCGCTGCAGTGCGCGAGTGTCGGTGTCTGGCGGCGCCCGTCGGCTCTGGAGGCTGTCGAACAGCGCCTTCTTGCGGGCCTGCGCCTGATCGGCCAGACGCTCTCTGAACACCTGCACCTGGTCGGCGCCGGCCTGGATGCTTTCGCGGCCCAGCAAACGGCTGATTTGCTCGTCATTGAGGGCTGCCAGCACGTGCGCCGGCAATTGCCCGGTATCGACCTGCGCCTGGGTGACCTTGATCGTGGGCCTTGTGCTGCCCGGCGACGCTGCGCCAAACCGCTGGGAAGTGCCCCAGGGCTCGGGCCCGCTGAACACCTCCACCACCTCCTCGACCGGCCAGCCCGGCATGTCCACGGCCAGCGGCACCATGAACTGGCAGAGGCCCTCCACGCAGGCGCCTTCGCGGATTTGCCTGATCACCTCGTCCGCCTGGCGGTCTGCCTCGAACAGCCGGGCCATCTCCAACACCTCCGGCGGCGGCGCCTGTTGATCCATGTGCAGTTTGCGCAATTGGTCATCACTGATCCCGCAGACGTCGGCGATCTGTTCCAGTTGCGCATCGGAAAATGGCTCCATGTGCAGCCCGCAGCGGCGCAGCAATGTGCTGCGACGCCATGTCAACGGCCGCTCCAGCGTGTGCCGCCAGGCACCGTGCCCGTTGTGTTGCACAATCGGCTGATAGGCGTCGATCTCAGTCGGGTGCTTGATCCGCCATTGCTTGCGCACCGGGTCGAAGGTCTTTTCGTAAACATTGCCCTCCAGCGCAATGTAGGTTTTGCCTGCTACCGGGTATTGCCCCAACGCGTTGGGTTCAAGCCCCTTGAGCGAGACGCTGCTTTTGTAGGCCGCAAGGTCTGGATGCCACAAGCGCAGTTTGCCGAACGGCGTGACCACCCGGCTCATGCCGTTGACGAAGCGCGACGGCACAACCGGCGGCGCCCTGCCCGCCACGGCACCCAGCGCGGCCATGAACGCGACGTTCTGCATCACCGAGGCAAGATGCGCCCAGGCCTCGTCACTGTCGCCAGCGTTCCAGGCTTCCACGCCTTGATAAACCTCATAGCCGATCTGTATGGCGGTGACGGCCATCATCACTTCGCCCAGGCCCGGCACCAAAAACGCCGCCACATTGAGGAGGTTCAAGCCCCATTCGGCCCAGTGCTTGAGGCGATTGACCCAGGCATCGTGATCGACCTGCGCGGTGGGCACCGCCAGCAACTTCGCGTTGGACCTGAGGCGTGCAAGGTGCCGTTCGTACAGATGGCCGAACACCTCGACGTTGATGAAGGTCTCTTCGGGCCGCAGGTTGACGTTGTCGTTCCAGACTTCTTCGTACATGCCGTGGGCGTAGGCCGCAGGGTTGTAATTGGGCCCTGGGGGCAGCGGGTTCGGGTTCCAACGCGTGGTCTTCAATTGGCTTCTAAGCCGCCGAAGGAACGTCTGCGCTTCATCCTGGGCCAAGAAGCCGGTAAAAAAACGCTGGTAGTCCACCGAGCGCAGGTTGAGCGCCAACTGCGCGGTGAACGCCTTGAGCGATGCGTACTCCCTGACGGGGTTACGCGGATCGCCGGGGATCCACACGATGATTCGACTGTCGCCCACCTGGGGTCTGAGCAACTCGGCCGCCGGCAGGAAAACGTCGATGAGCGTCACCACGCCCGGCAACGGCTTGCGCGCGCTGGCGCCGATGATCAGCACCTCGCTCACCTGCGCCCCCAACAGGTTCAACTGGCTGTAAGCCACCGGCTTGCCATCCAGGCTCGGTGCGGGATGGGCATCGAGTATCGCCAGCAACGTGGCGTAGGCCGTGGGGCTGAGGGTCGAGCGCAGGCGAGCGATGTGGGCTTGTACCCGCAGCGTGTCCTTGTTTGCCTCGATCATCTGCCGGCGCACCTGCGCCGCAGTGGCTGGCGTCTCAAACACGCCGCTCAGGTGTTGCTGGTACTGCTGACCCAGGTCCAGCTCGCGGCACAGGCTGGCGAAATCCTCAGGCTTGATCGACAGCTTGTCGCGCAGGCGGTAACGCCATTTCGCAAAGGGATAACGCTCGCTTTCATCGTACGCCAGGGTGTCCAGCGACCCCGCCGGGGCCAGCGCACTGGTTTCCTGCAACGCGGTTTCATCAAACCGTTCGCCGTCTTCGAAGTTGCGCAGCGCGGCTTGCAACAGGGACTGCTGTTCGACCCGGTTGGGCGCGTGCAGGTGGAACAGCACGGTGGTGTTGACGTCGGGTGTTTGGCCGAATGTCTTGTGCAATGCCTCGGCCAGCAACGGCTCGGCAAACTCGGTGACGCCTTTGAAGTCTTTCAGCGTTGCTGCCAGGGCCTGGCTGGAGGCCTGGCGCCGGCGGCCGCTGTGGTCCAGGGCCTGGCGCAATGCTGGGCTGGCGGCGGCAAAGGCCTCGGGGTAGGCGCTCTTGAAGCGCTGCACCGGGTCGCGGGCGCGGTTGAGGGCCTCGATATCCGGCGCCGCCAGGTGTTTGATCCATCCGGGCAAACGGGTCTTGATGAAGGGAACATGAAGTGAGGGGGCAGGCATGTGAGCAGATTCCTGATGCGTCTTGAGGAAGCATCAGAAAATCACGCTGGCGGCCCCGCGAAGCGGTGCACTTTTATCGCCCGCTGCGGGGAATTGACTATGCTTGCTCAGGATCGACCGAATCCGCATGACGAGGGTTTTATGAACGACTCACCCAATAAGCCCCCTACTTTCTGGCAAATGCTGCACAGCGTGATGGCCGCAGCCTTCGGGGTGCAAAGCGGGAAGAACCGCGCGCGCGATTTTACTCACGGCAAGCCCAGCCACTTCGTGATCATGGGAATTGTGTTCACGGCGGTGTTTGCGCTGACCTTGTTCGCCATCGTCAAGCTGGTGCTGCACCTGGCAGGCGTTTGAGTGCGCTCAAGGCGTTAACAGCTGCAAACCGAACGGGTAAACGTAACCGGCGGGCTTGCCCTGGGCCGACAATGCCCGAAAATTCACGCCGTAGACCTGCGCCGCGTTGATGTCCAGCAGACGCTGGGCAAGGTCCGGGCCGATCAACTCAAACAGATCGAGCCTGCGTTCATTCACGCCGTTCTGGCGGATATCCAGCCCCAGCGCATCGTCATGCAGCAGCACCATCGCCCAGCCGCCAAGGGTGAAGTGCCCCGCCACCAATGCGCTCAAGCGCCCATCGAGGCGGGCCCGCAATACCTCGGGCGAACTGTTGACGGCGCTGAACAGCACCTCCTTGCCCGGCGTACGCCCAGTGGCTTGCAGCGCCTCCATCGCGCCCAGCGCCATTTCATCATTGGCCGACCACACCAGAGCGGTTTGCGGATAACGTTTGAACAGTTGTGTGGCCTGGTCGAACGCGCGCTGGCGGCTCCACTCGCCGTACACCAGCTGGCGCAAACGCACGTAGGGAAAATCGACCAGAGCCCGCTGTAAACCCTGCTCGCGCAGTTGCGCCGCCGGCGTGGTCTTGGCCCCGGAAAACGCCAGCAGATCGAGGGTTTGGCCGGGTGCGACGGGGCCATGCTGACGCAGCAGCTCTTTGAGCATCAGGTAACCGGCATCCTCATCATTGGCGATAAGACTGCCGAGCCAGTTGGGATAGCTGTGTGCATTGAGCAATTGCACCTGGTCGCTGGTCAGGGCGTTATTCACGATCAGCAGCTTGACTGGGCTGCCCTGGGCCATGCGCAGAATCTGCGGGGCGACGTATCGCTCATTCACCAGCACCAGGTAATCAGGCCGCTCGCTGCCTTGCAGCGCTTCCCGGGCCTGTGCCAGGGTGTTACGCGGATCGCGCTCGGAATAAAGCACGCGCAAATCCAGGCCGAGGTCCTTGGCAGCGGCCTGCATGAATTGCGCGTAGTTGACCCAGAAGGTTTCCGTGGACGTGCCAGGGTTGAGAAACACCACCGACGCGGCGTGGGCCGTGGCCCCGAACGTCGATCCCAGCAACCACACACACGTAATAAAAACCTTCAACATAGTTGTCAGAACCTTGAACGTTGACCGCCATGATAGTGGCAATACGACAGTCAATCGAGGTCCAATCAACGCTGGTTTATTGGTGGCTAACCCAGAACACGGCGGTTCCAACCACCAGGATTATCAAAAACAAAATCGCCCAGGCATCAACGGTACTGTCGGGTTTACGGGCTTTGGTCGAATTGCTCATTGCATCGCCTCTTATCGGTTTTATAGGTGATTGCACTCAAACACGCTCACAGTAAAGTTGATGATTGCCCGCATGACAAATGTGGGTATCGCGATAACCCTTCTCATTAGGCATTTTGGTTATTTGCATATACTCAAACATCACTTTTGCGCATAAACGCAAACTGGTATCGTGCGCCGGCTCCGTTGGGAGTGCGCGGCCGTGCGCGCAGATTTGCCGAGAACAGGACCTATATGTACGTATACGACGAATACGATCAGCGCATCATTGAGGACCGCGTCAAGCAGTTCCGTGATCAGACCCGACGCTACCTAGCAGGTGAACTGAGCGAAGAAGAGTTCCGCCCTCTGCGCCTGCAAAATGGCCTTTATGTTCAGCGCTTTGCGCCGATGCTGCGGGTTGCCGTGCCTTATGGCCAACTGACTTCCCGTCAGACACGCATGATGGCCAAGATTGCCCGCGACTTCGACAAAGGCTACGCCCACATCAGTACCCGCCAGAACGTACAGTTCAACTGGCCGGCGCTGGAGGACGTGCCGGACATCCTGGCCGAGCTGGCCACCGTGCAGATGCACGCCATTCAGACCAGCGGTAACTGCCTGCGCAACGTGACCACCGACCAATTCGCCGGTGTGGCGGCCGATGAGCTGATCGACCCGCGTCCGTGGTGTGAAATCGTGCGTCAGTGGACCACCTTCCACCCTGAGTTCGCCTACCTGCCGCGCAAGTTCAAGATCGCCATCAATGGCTCGACCTCGGACCGCGCCGCCATCGAAGTGCACGATATCGGCCTTGAGCCGGTGCACAACGCGGCCGGCGAGCTGGGTTTCCGCGTGCTGGTCGGTGGTGGCCTGGGCCGTACGCCGGTCGTTGGCGCGTTCATCAATGAATTCCTGCCCTGGCAAGACCTGTTGAGCTACCTCGACGCCATCCTGCGGGTCTACAACCGCTACGGCCGTCGTGACAACAAATACAAGGCCCGGATCAAAATCCTGGTCAAGGCGCTGACCCCTGAGGTATTCGCGCAGAAAGTCGACGCCGAAATGGAACACCTGCGCGGTGGCCAAACCACGCTGACCGAAGCCGAAGTACACCGCGTGGCCAAGCACTTCGTCGATCCTGAGTACAAGGCCCTGAGCAATCAGGACGCCGAGTTGGCTGCACTCGATCAGCAGCACCCAGGTTTCGCCCGCTGGCGCACCCGCAACACCCTGGCGCATAAAAAGCCGGGCTACGTCGCCGTGACCCTGTCGCTCAAACCCACCGGCGTTGCGCCGGGTGACATCACCGACAAGCAGCTGGACGCCGTTGCCGACCTGGCCGAGCGCTACAGCTTTGGCCAACTGCGCACCTCCCACGAGCAGAACATCATTCTCGCGGACGTGGAGCAAAGCCAGCTGTTCACCCTGTGGGGCGAGCTGCGCGAAGGTGGTTTCGCCACGCCGAACATCGGCTTGCTGACCGACATCATCTGCTGCCCGGGCGGCGATTTCTGCTCCCTGGCCAACGCTAAATCGATCCCGATTGCCGAATCGATCCAGCGCCGTTTCGACGACCTGGACTACCTGTTCGACATCGGCGAGCTGGACCTGAACATCTCCGGTTGCATGAACGCCTGTGGTCACCACCACGTCGGCCACATCGGCATCCTGGGCGTGGACAAGAAAGGCGAAGAATTCTACCAAGTGTCCCTGGGCGGCAGTGCCAGCCGCGATGCGAGCCTGGGCAAGATCCTCGGCCCGTCCTTCGCCCAGGAAGCCATGCCCGAGGTGATCGGCAAACTGATCGATGTGTACATCGAACAGCGCACCGAAGATGAGCGTTTCATCGACACCTACCAGCGCATCGGCATCGACCTGTTCAAGGAGCGCGTCTATGCAGCGAATCATTAAGAACAACGAAGTCCTCGACGAAACCTGGCACCTGCTGCCCAAGGACGCGAGCTTCGACGGCATTTCCAACTGCGACGACCTGATCGTGCCGTTGGCCCTGTGGCGCGAGCACGGCCATGCCCTCAAGGCCCGCGACGGCGGCCTGGGTGTGTGGCTGGACGCCGATGAAGAAGCCGAAGAGATCGGCGCCGACGTGGAGCACTTCCAGGTCATCGCCCTGAACTTCCCGGCCTTCACCGACGGGCGCAACTACTCCAACGCGCGCCTGCTGCGTGACCGCTACGGCTTCAAGGGCGAGCTGCGCGCGATTGGCGACGTGCTGCGCGACCAGCTGTTTTATCTGCACCGTTGCGGGTTCGACGCCTTCGCCTTGCGTGCCGACAAAGACCCGTACGAAGCGCTGGAAAGCCTCAAGGATTTCTCGGTGACGTACCAGGCAGCCACGGATGAGCCGTTGCCGCTGTTTCGTCGTCGCTAAGCGTTAGCCCATGAAAAAGCCCTGGCATGCCAGGGCTTTTTTATGTCCGCTCGGTACAGCAATGAGCGAGCCACGAGGACTGTGGGGGGTTGCAATCGTGACTGCACATGCAATGTCAGCAACACCAAAGCACCACTGTGGGCGCACGATGACGCAATCTTCACACTAAAGGATGAACATCCGCCGTGATCGAACTGTCCCCTATTGATCAGCAGTTTTTAACCTCACTGACGATTGGAGTTTTTCATGGCGAAAATCAACCTGGCCCAGCAATTGGCGACCACCCTTGAACAGGCGGGCATCAAGCGCATCTGGGGCCTGACCGGCGACAGCCTCAATGGCTTGACCGACGCCTTGCGCACCATGGACAGCATCGAGTGGATGCACGTGCGCCACGAAGAGGTGGCCGCGTTCGCCGCCGGTGCCGAGGCCGCCGCCACCGGCGAATTGACGGTGTGCGCCGGCAGCTGCGGGCCGGGCAACCTGCACTTGATCAATGGCCTGTTCGACTGCCATCGCAACCACGTGCCGGTGCTGGCCATTGCTGCGCAAATCCCCTCCTCCGAAATCGGCTTGAACTACTTTCAGGAAACCCATCCACAGGAGCTGTTCAAGGAGTGCAGCCACTTTATCGAGTTGGTGACCAACCCTGCGCAGATGCCCCAAGTGCTGCACCGCGCGATGCGCTCGGCGATTCTTAACCGTGGCGTAGCGGTGGTCGTCATTCCAGGCGACGTGTCGTTGCTGGAAGTGGAAAACACCCTCAAGCCGTGGCCGGCCCTGCATGCGCCGCGCACCTTGCCGGCGGAACAGGACCTGCAACGCCTCAGCGAAATCCTGCAGAGCAGCGAGAAAGTCACCTTGCTGTGCGGCAGCGGTTGCGCCGGTGCCCATGACCAGGTCGTGGCCCTGGCCGATGCCCTCGGCGCACCGGTGGTGCACGCGTTGCGCGGCAAAGAACATGTGGAATGGGACAACCCGTTTGACGTGGGCATGACCGGCCTGATCGGGTTCAGCTCGGGTTACCACGCCATGCTCAACTGCGACACGCTGATCATGCTCGGCACCGACTTTCCCTACCGCCAGTTCTACCCGACCGACGCAAAAATCATCCAGGTCGACCGTAATCCGCAGGCGCTCGGGCGTCGGGCCACGCTGGACCTGGGCATCGCCGCCGACGTCAGCGAAACCATCAACGCGCTGCTGCCACGCTTGACGCGCAAAACCGATCGCAGCTTTCTCGAGACCTCGCTTAAGCATTACCAAAAAGCCCGCCAAGGCCTGGACGACCTGGCAGAACCCTCGAAGGCCGACCGGCCAATCCACCCACAGTACGTCGCACGCTTGCTCAGTGAGTTGGCGGACGACGATGCCATCTTCACAGCCGACGTCGGCTCGCCCACCGTGTGGGCCGCGCGCTACCTGAAGATGAACGGCAAGCGCCGCCTGATCGGCTCGTTCAATCACGGTTCGATGGCGAATGCGATGCCTCAGGCCATCGGCGCCCAGGCGGCCTTTCCCGGACGCCAAGTGATTTCGATGTCCGGCGACGGCGGTTTCGCCATGCTGATGGGCGATTTCATCTCGTTGGCGCAACTGAAACTGCCGGTAAAAGTCATCGTGTTCGATAACTCATCACTGGGTTTCGTCGCCATGGAAATGAAAGCCGCCGGCTACCTCGACACCGGCACCGAGCTGAAAAACCCTGACTTTGCGGCGATGTCCAACGCCATGGGCATCCTGGGCATCCGCGTGGAGCAATCCGAAGACCTCGAGCCGGCCCTGCGTCGCGCCCTGGCCCATGACGGCCCGGTGCTGGTGGACGTGGTCACGGCGACGCAGGAACTGGTCATGCCGCCGAGCATCAAGCTGGAACAGGCCAAGGGTTTCAGCCTGTACATGCTCAAGGCAGTGATGAGCGGGCGTGGCGACGAAGTGATCGAACTGGCGCGCACCAACTGGTTGCGCTGAGCTTCAGTCGCGGGGTGTTTCAGTGGCGCCGGGCAGCGCCATAGCGGAGCACCACCTGGGTGACGACCTCGACCATGCGCGGGTCGGCATCCGGGGCGCTGAACAGGCGAAACTCGGCATCGGGCAATGCGGGCAACCCGTGCTCGGCGCCGAGGACCGCCAAGCCTGGGCCCACTTGGCTTTGCGCCATCGGGGCCACGGCAAAACCGGCCGATGCCGCGGCGTGCAACGCCGCATAGCTGGCGCACTGCATGGCCGTACGCTGAGCAATTCCAGCTTGAGCAAGCCGTGACAGCGCCGCCTCGCGGTACGGACAGGGCTCGGGGAACAGGGCCAGTGGCAACGGCGTCGGCAATGCCGCCAGCGGTTGTACCGACCAGGCCCACACCAACGGTTCGCGCCATAACGCCAGGCCCGGCTCACTGGACTCGCACAACGAACCCACCACCACATCCAGCTCGCCCTGTTTCATCAAACTCAGCAACGAACCAGGGATGCCCACCTGCACGCTGATATGCAGGCCAGGGTACTGCGCGGCAACGTCCTGCAGCTCCCGCAGCAAACACGCCTCGGCGAACTCCTCCGACACACCTACGCGAAGGCTTCCTTCAAACGCCGAACGCGTCAGTTCTGCCCAGGCATCACGATGCAGCGCCAGGATGCCGCGCGCATAGGCGATCAACCGCTGACCATCCGGCGTCAACTGTTGGGAACGCGTGGTGCGCGTCAGCAGCGGTTTGCCGACCTGTTCTTCGAGGCGGCGCAAATGCCCGCTGACGGCCGATTGCGTCAGGTGCAGGCGCTCACCGGCGCGACTGAAGCCGCCTTCGTCCACGACCGCGACGAAGGTCTTGAGCAGCAAGGCATCAAACATATTCTGATAGGTGATCAATAGACGATGAAAATACGATTTATATTTCATCGAGCGCTATGTTGCAATGTTCAGGTCATCATTCCCGAGGCCTGTCATGACCACTCTTCTGCACATTGAATGCTCGCCGCGCAAACAGCGCTCCGCGTCGCTGGAAATCGCCCGACACTTTATCGCGCGCTATCAGCACAACGCCCCGGACACCCGCGTGGTGACGCTGGACCTTTGGGCTCTTGACCTGCCGGAGTTCGATGGTCCGATCATGGAGGCCAAATACGCCGGCCTCAGCGGCACAGCATTGACCGAGGAACAGGCGGCAGCCTGGGACGCGCTGAGATCGCTGGCGACCCATCTGCATCAGGCCGACCTGCTGGTGTTCTCGGTGCCACTGTGGAATTTCGCGCTGCCCTACAAGCTCAAGCACTTTATCGACGTGGTTTCGCAGAAAGGCGTGCTGTTCGAGTTCAGCCCGGAGCATGGGTTGCGCGGGTTGCTGCATGACAAAACGGCGGTGAATGTGTATGCGCGGGGCATGGATTTTTCAGCGCCTGACGCACAGGCGATGGACTTTCAGAAACCGTACATGGAGGCCTGGCTGGGGTTTATCGGCGTGACCGATGTGCACTCACTGTTTGTGGAAAAAACTATCTTGGGGCCAGAAGTGGATCAGGCGTCTCGCCAGGCAGCCACCGAGCAGGCGCTGGCGCTGGCAGACCGCCTCGCTTGACCACGGGGCGGCGGCAGGCGCCAGCTTGCCGGCGAAGGCGATGTGATTGGCAGCGCCAGGCGTGAGGGCCAATCGCCGGCAGGCAGGTTCCTACACAGGCAGACGCATCAGTCGGACTGCTTTTCTACCCACTTGCCGTAGGCGTCGATAAACGCCTGCAGGAACGGCCTGGTCTTTTCCGAGAGTTTTCCTGCGTCATCAAACACGCTGCCCGCGCCCCCCAGGTACGCTTCCGGTTGCTGCATGCACGGCACATCAAGGAATACCAGCGACTGGCGCAGGTGATGGTTGGCGCCAAAGCCGCCAATCGCTCCGGGCGACACACTGATGACCGCCCCCGGCTTGCCGCCCCAGACACTTTGCCCGTAAGGACGAGACCCTACGTCAATGGCATTCTTCAACGGTGCGGGCACGGAACGGTTGTATTCGGGCGTCACAAACAACACCGCGTCGGATGAGCGTACTTGCTGACGGAAACTACTGTAGGCTGCGGGCGGCGATGCTCCCTCGAGGTCTTCGTTGTAGAGCGGCAAATCGCCAATTTCCACAATGTTCAATTTGAGAGTGGCAGGGGCCAGATCGGCCAGGGCCAGGGCGACCTTGCGGTTGATCGAGTCTTTTCTCAAGCTGCCAACCAGGACGGCAATCGTGTAGACCTTGCTCATGGAGGTTTTCCCGACGTTTGACTAAGGAGCTTGCAGTTATAAAGTCTTCGCCGCAGGTTCACCAGAAGGTTTTGATAATTCCGCAGACGTTTGCCGAGCAGTGACTTGCGTAGGAAGACTCTGAAAACATCAGCGAATAGTATTTTTTTTCCATAGGTAAACTACCCCGCTCCATGACGGTCTACAGAACCGCAAATCGAGTGTTTATCTCCAGAGGTTCTAAACAGATGGCTGCAGTACTTGTCGGACAGTTCCATGCCAGAGACGCGGAAGGACGCGTGTATTCGGTGCATGAGTTCCAGGAATCCAACCCGGTGCAAGGCGACCTGGCTGGCTCGGCGCCTACCACTACCTACAAGCTGGCCATTGGCGATCGTGTAGAGAAACTGGAAGGCGATGAATTCAAATTGATCCAGTCGGGGACCATCATCGTCCGCGAATCGCAAACGACCCTCGCGTCATAAGATCTCGGCTTATCGACCTGCTCAGTCCTGGCCATTGATGGCATTGACTGGGCTGGGTGATCACGGCCGGCGTAGCTGCGTCACTTCCACGCCCTGCTCGCCCTCCACCTGCTTGAGCGTCACCATCAAACGCCCCCGCTCGCCCTCAACCGCATACAGCGAACGCTTGTAGCCCGGCGCGCCGTTAGCGGGATAGGCCACCACCTGCCTGATCAACACGACCTCCAGCACCGCCCCCACCTGCGCATCCACCTGTTCCTGGGAACGGATAAACGCCTCGAGTGCGCGGCTTTCCGGCGTGTGTTCATCGTGATTATCGAAGAGATAAGCAGCCACGCACCCCACGGTCACCAGCACCAGGAGTTGCTTGGCCGTTACCCCGAAGAAACGTGAGGGAATAGGCATTCGAGACCAGACCTGTTTTTGTTGTATTGGTCGTTATTGATCAGCGCAGCCATTCTAATCAGGTCGATGACTAATGCCAGATGAATCAGTTGTCGCCGTAGGTAATGTCCTTGTTATCGCCGAACCCGCCCAGCGTGCGGTCCTTGCCGAACGAAAACAGGTCGAACGCCGTGTTGGGCTGCGTCGCCGGGTAGTGGTACTGATAGGCAACGCCCCACGGGTCGGTCAACAACTCGTCACTGACGTAGGGCCCTTTCCACTTGGCGTCCTGCGCAGGCGGCGTGGTCAACGCCTCCAGACCTTCCTCATCGGTGGGGTAGCGACCCGTGTCTTGGTGAAACTGTTCGACCGCCTTGCCCAGCTCGGCCACCTGGGCCTTGGCCGTCGCGATCTCTGCCAGCGTCACATCACCAAACAAGCGCGGCCCCACCGCCAGGGCCAGCAAGCCAATGATGACCAGTACCACCAGCACCGCCCAGCGTGTAAAACCTTGCTGGGGTTGCGGTTTGCCTGTGACTGCGGTGTATCCGGGCATTGGAAGGGCTCCCTGTTGAACCTCGGTTGATACGCTCTTTATATGACCCGCTCGTTGCAGCGCACGCAAGGTGAACGTTAGACGACTCGCATCAAGGCCCGCGCTGTTTTTTTCCCAGCCATTGAATCCCCGCCCCACTGACCCTAGACTCCGGCGATGCGTTTACGTCATATCGAAGTGATTCAGGCCATCTTGCAGACCGGACACCTCGGCACGGCCGCCGAGTGGTTGCAACTTCCCGTGGGCGATGTAGACGCAACGCTCAAGGATGCCGAGCAGCAACTGGGCTTCATGCTGTTTGCCAGTGTGCGCGGGCGTTTGCAAGCGACGCGCGAAACACTCGAGCTGCAGGCACACATCAGTCACCTCTATGAGGCGCTGGAGCCGGTGCAACGCCTGGCCAGCCGCTTGAAACTCCATCACGCTCCGGCCTTGCGCGCGCTGTGCACCCCGCCGCTGGCCAATCAGTTGTTGCCGCAAAGCATCGCCGTACTGCGCCGGCGCTTCCAGGACACGCCGTGCAACCTGTCGAGCCAGCCGACCCGCGAGATCGTCAGAAGCCTGCTGCTGCACGAAGCCGATGTGGGCCTGAGCCTGCATGACCCGCAACACCCGCAAATCCAGAGCAGCGTGTTGGCCGAGGGCAAGCTGCAATTGCTCGCCCCCCATGGCTGGCTGAAACCCAAACAAAAGTACATCGCCTTGCAGGACCTGGCCGGGCAATCGCTGATCGGGCTTGAAGGGCATGACCCGTTGAGCCGCTTGCTGGACGCCAAGCTGCAGGCCCTGCGCCCGCTGCCGGTGGTGCAGACGCGGGTGCAGACCTACCAGATGATGCGCAGCATGGTGGAAGCCGGCGAAGGCCTGGCGATTGTCGACCCGTTCACCGCGTCCGGTGCGCGCGAGGCTGGGCTGGATGCATGCCCGGTGTCGCCGCCGATCATGGTCAGCCTGTACGCGCTGACTCTCAAGGACGCGGAGACGTCACCGGCACTCAATGCGTTGCTGGACATTGTCACGCAGAAGGCCGATAGCCTGCTGGCGAGTTAAACCTGTTCGAGCTCGGTCTTGAACAACCGGTACCAGAAAATCGCCACTTCACGGGTCTGCGGATCGATGCCGCGATAACGCAGCTGATCAATCCCGCCCATGACATAGCCGCAACGCTCATACAGACGACAGGCGCCGAGGTTGTTGTTCTGGGTTTCCAGCATCATGCCCGGCAGGTTTTTCTTGCGACTCCAGAATTGCGCCACGTCCAGCAAGGCCTTGGCCACCCCATGACGGCGCGCAGGCAAGGCCACCGCCAGCTCGTCGACGTGGGCAAAGCCGTTCCAGTTGGTGCTGACCACGATATGCCCCACCGCACGGTCATCCAGGTACGCCATGAAGATCGCGCTGTCAGGCGCATCGCGAAAACTGGCGAACTCTTCCGGGTCGATGCCATAACATTTGCGGTACGGCAGGATGCGCTCAACGGCCCACTGGTCGACGCGTTTGCCCATCTCCGGCACGCCGTAGGCACTGACCTCAAAACTGAAATCATTGCCCCACACGTAGGCATCAAAACCTTCATCGGCGACCCGTACGCTGAGCCCCGGGTACTTCGGGTTCATTACAGCTTGCATAAACATCCTTTACCCTTTGATGCAATCGACGGTGTAACAACGACCACCGCCGTCGTCTTCGTGTTGCAACCCATGAACATCGGCGACAAAACCGGGAAAACTGCTATCGAACGTCCTCGCGAACGCCAGGTAGTCAATGATCGATCGGGTCGACTCGGTAAAGCGCTCACCCGGCATGATCAACGGAATGCCCGGCGGATAAGGCACCAGCATCACGGCTGCGATGCGACCTGGCAAGGCGTCAATCGACACCGCCTCCACTTCGCCCCTGACCAACTGGTCGTAGGCGTCAGCCGGTTTCATCGCGATTTGCGGCAACACCGTGTACATGCGCTTGAGGTGTTTGGCCGTGGCATTGCTGCGATAACAGCCGTGCAACTGGTCACACAGGTCGCGCAAACCGAGGTTCTGATAGCGTGCCGGCCCTTGTTTAAACACCGAGGGCAAGCAACTGGCCAGGCTGACATTGGCGTCGTAATTGCGCTTGAACTCCAGCAGTTCGGTGAGCAAGGTACTCCATTTGCCTTTGGTGATGCCCATGGAAAACAGCACAAGGAAGGAATACAGGCCGGTTTTTTCCACCACCAACCCGCGCTCCCAGAGGAACTTGCTGACCACCGCGGCGGGAATCCCGCAGTCGCTCAAGGCGCCGCCAGCGTTCAGGCCGGGCATCACCAGGGTCACTTTGATCGGGTCAAGCAGCACATAGTCTTCGGCCACATCGCCAAATCCGTGCCAGTCGTCCTGCGGATGCAACAGCCAGTCCGCGGTGACAACCCGATCGATACCCGCCACCGAGGGCGGTTGCCAGATAGAGAACCACCAGTCCTCGGCGGCGATGTGCTGGCGCAGGTTGGCCAGGGCGCGCCGAAAACTCAACGCCTCATCAAACATTTCCTGCAGCAGTGAACGCCCGGCGGGGCCTTCCATCATCGCCGAGGCCACGTCCAGCGACGCGATGATGCTGTACTGCGGCGAGGTAGAGATGTGCATCATGAATGCTTCGTTGAAACGATCACGGTCCAGCTGCCGCGCGCCGCCGTCCTGCACATGAATCATCGAGGCCTGGCTGAAGGCCGCCAGCAGCTTATGGGTTGAGTGCGTGGTAAACACCAGAGGGCTGTCGGGCGTGCGTGAAGTGCCCATGCCGTAACGCCCGGCAAAGAACTCGTGAAACGCCGCGTAGGCGTACCAGGCTTCGTCAAAATGCAACACCTCGACACTGTTGCCCAATTGTTGCTTGATCAGCTCGGCGTTGTAGCACAGGCCGTCATAGGTGGAGTTGGTGACTACCGCCATCTTCACTTTCGGTGGCCGGCCACGCGTCAGAGGGCTGGCTGCAATTTTGGCGCGGATCGACTCGGGGCTGAACTCGCTCAAGGGAATCGGGCCGATGATCCCCAGTTCGTTGCGTTCCGGGCACAGGTACAGCGGGATCGCACCGGTCATGATGATCGAGTGCAGCACCGACTTGTGGCAGTTGCGGTCCACCAGCACCAGGTCGTCACGGCCGACCATGGAGTGCCAGACGATCTTGTTGGCCGTGGAGGTGCCGTTGATCACAAAGAACGTATGATCGGCGCCAAAGTTACGCGCGGCGCGGGCTTCGGCTTCGGCCAAGGGCCCGGTGTGATCGAGCAGCGAGCCGAGTTCCGGCACCGACACGGACAAGTCCGAACGCAGCGTGTTTTCGCCGAAGAACTGATGAAACGCCTGCCCCACCGGGCTTTTACGATACGCCACGCCGCCGCCATGGCCGGGCGTGTGCCAGGAGTAATTGGAGTCAGCGGTGTGTTGCACCAGGGCTTTGAAGAAAGGCGGCAGCAAGCCATCCAGGTAAGTGCGCGCCGCGCGAGCCACTTGTCGCGCCAGAAACGGCACGGTGTCTTCAAACAGATAAAGAATCCCGCGCAACTGGTTGAGCTCACTCATGGCATCGGCGGGCGCGTTTTCCAGAGTGACTTGCTCGCCCAGGGCAAAGATCGGCAGGTTGGGCGCCCGCACCCGCGCCAGGCGGATCAGTTCGACCATGTTTTGCAGCAAGTGGGTATTTTCCCCGGCACCTTCAGCGGCGATCAACATACACGCCAGCCCGTGATGGGTAGAAGCCACCAGGCGGCCCTCGGCGTAATCCACTGCAGAAAAAATACTGAAGCCTTCTTGTTCCAGCTCGTGGGCGATGCCTCGAACCCGGTCACCGGCAACGGTGTCGGCCTTGATATCACGGTGCACAATCAGAACAGGAAACTTCAGGTCTTTGTACATGAGTGCGGGCAGTCCCCAGGGCTATGTACTCAGGGTAGAAGCTGGGAGCGGATGTGGCGAATGAAGATTTCCAAGGCGCTGCAAATCAACAGTGGGAGCTGGCTTGCCTGCGATGGCGGTGGATCAGTCACAGATATGTTGGCTGGCCTACCGCTATCGCAGGCAAGCCAGCTCCCACATTTTTTAACCGTGTTCGACCGAGGCTATTGCTGGGTCAGCTGCGACCACAACGCCGGCACGCCCGCCGACTTGGCAATCGCTTCCAGCCGCGCCGCGTGCTCGGCCAGATCCTGCTCACTGGCACGGATGATGGTGGTCGGCTTGCGATCAGCCGGCAAGCGGCGGATTTCCGAAGGGCGATTACCCGAGCCCTCTGCCGAGCCGGTACCGTCGGAGGCGTTACCGGCCAGGGACAGGCTGGTTTGCCCGCCGGTCATGGTCAGGTAAACGTCGGCCAGAATCTCGGAGTCGAGCAAGGCGCCGTGGAGTTCACGGCCGGAGTTGTCGACGCCGTAGCGTTTGCACAAGGCATCCAGGCTGTTGCGCTGGCCCGGGTGACGCTCGCGCGCCATCATCAAGGTGTCGAGGATCGAGCAATGCCGGGAAATATCCGCACGCTCGGTCTGCCCCATCAGGGCAAATTCGTTATTGATGAAGCCGACGTCGAACGCCGCATTGTGGATGATCAGCTGGGCGCCGTTGATGAATTCGAAAAACTCGTCAGCCACTTCGGCGAAGCGCGGCTTGCCCTTGAGGAACTCGTCGGTGATGCCGTGGACGCCGATCGCTCCCTCGTCACTGTCACGGTCCGGTTGCAGGTAGACGTGGAAGTGACGCCCGGTAAGACGGCGACCCATCAATTCGACACAGCCGATTTCGATGATCCGGTGACCATCGGTCACCGGCATGCCGGTGGTTTCGGTATCGAGTACAACAGATCGGATGGCCATCAGGGTTCAGCTCTCAACGGTGGTATGCACTGTGGTGTGCGTCAAAGGGCGCGATGTTAACACGTCAGTCGGCTCAGCTCTGTTTGTAGCCGCGCACTTCATCCACACCCCGGTTGGCCAACTGGTCGGCGCGCTCGTTGCCGGGGTGACCGATGTGCCCACGCACCCATTTCCAGGTGATGTTATGGCGATTGCATTGCTCATCGAGCAACTGCCAGAGGTCGGCGTTCTTCACCGGTTCCTTGGCTGCGGTTTTCCAGCCGCGCTTTTTCCAGTTGACCATCCACTCGTTGATGCCCTTCATCACGTACTGCGAGTCGGTCACCAACAGCACGTCACAACGGCGCTTGAGCTCTTCCAGGCCACGAATGGCACCCATCAGCTCCATGCGGTTGTTGGTGGTATTGGCTTCGCCGCCCCACAATTCCTTCTCCACGCCCTTGCACACCAGCAAGGCGCCCCAGCCGCCGGGGCCGGGGTTGCCTTTGCAGGCGCCATCGGTGAAGAGTTCTACGCTATCGGTCATCGGTTGCATCCATCAAAACGGGCTGGCGATCATCGACCGACAGTATCCCGAGGCCGAAAAATTCGGCGGTCATCAAAAAGAGGTTTACGGTTCGCTTTGCTTGCGATTGACCTTGGCCATCGGCATCGGCACCAGCTTGCCCATGGGCTGGCGCTGCACCTGACGCACCGGCCGCAGCCCGACCACGATCTTGCGCGCGACCAATAAATAGAAGCCGCCACCCGACAATTGCCAGGCGCCCGCCCGGCGCTCCCAGCCCGCCAGACGGCCTTGCCACTTGGCCGACGCAAGCGGCGGACGATAGCACCCGAAGCGGCGTTTCTCCAGCGCAAAGCCCAGCAGGTTCAGCCAGTCGCCCACCCGCGACGGCGAGATGCAGCGTGCCTGGCGCAGGCCATCATGGGCGAACACATGGCGAAGACCCCAGCTGCTCCAGGGGTTGATGCCGACAATCAGCAAATGGCCCCCCGGGCGCACACTGCTCGCGGCTTCGCGCAACAAACCATGGGGCGACAGGCAAAAATCCAGGCCATGCTGCAACACCACCACGTCGGCGGCGTGCTCGCTCAAAGGCCAGGCCTGCTCCTCGCAGACGATCTCCACACCCGGCAACGGCGCACCGAGGCGCACATTGCGCTGCACCTGCGGCGCAGAAGGCGGCGTCTGCGCAGACGGACCGTAATGCACCAGATAGCCCCCAAAGAACCGGCCCAACTCGTCTTCGAGCATGCGCCGTTCTTCATCCAGCAAAAATTGCCCGATCGGCCCGGACAGCCATTCACGGGCTGCGCCGATCAGGGCCAGCCACTCAGGATCGGCCTGGGCGAACGCTTTATCAGTCATTGCATTCTCCAACTCGCCTAGACGTTCTAAGATGCACCAATGTGTTCAGCTTGGCGAATCGAAGAATGATACAGATCAGTGCCCTACCCGCCTTCACCGACAACTACATCTGGTTGTTACAAGACCCGCAAACCCTGCGCTGCGCCGTGGTCGACCCCGGCGATGCCGCGCCGGTGCTGGCCTGGCTCGAACAAAATCCGCAGTGGGCCCTCAGCGACATCCTGATCACCCACCATCACCATGATCATGTCGGCGGCGTCGAGCAACTCAAACGTGTGACAAACGCCAAGGTCTACGGGCCGGCAAACGAGAACATCCCGGCGCGGGACGTCGCGTTGCAGGACAACGACCGTGTCAGCGTACTGGGCCTGGACTTCGACATTTATAGCGTACCGGGCCATACCCTCGGCCATATCGCCTTTTACCATCAAGGCTTGCTGTTCTGTGGCGACACGCTGTTTGCCGCCGGCTGCGGCCGTCTGTTCGAAGGCACGCCGCAACAGATGTACACCTCGCTGAAACGCCTTGCCGCCCTGCCAGCCGAGACCCTGGTGTACTGCACCCACGAATACACACAAAGCAACCTCAAATTTGCCCAGGCGGTGGAGCCTGACAACGCCGATATTGCCGAACGGGTCGAGCAGGTCAAGCAATTGCGGGCCCACGGCGAGATGACGTTGCCGTCCAACCTCGCCCTGGAAAAACGTACTAACCCTTTTTTGCGTACCGCCGAAACATCCGTTAAACAAAAAGCGGACGAACGGAATGGGCGCGATAACCGCTCTGGGGCCGAGGTGTTTGCTAGCTTGAGGGCGTGGAAAGATAAGTTCTAAGCGGATCCAATCTGATACGGATTTTCTGAATGGTTGACCGGAACCAAAGCGCTTTCTAGAATCGCCCGACATTTTTGCCCGGAACTTACTTCCAGCCAATGTCGTCATCTATTCGTAAATCCATTTCTTCAGACGCATTGACCCGCCTGGCTCAAGCCGTGGCGGTGGCTGTGTCCGCTACTCTGGCGGGCTGCCAATCGACTCATTTCGCTGCACAATCCACCGTGCAACCCAAACCCAATCTTGCCGCCAAGATCAAGCAAAAACCTATTTGGCTCTCAGAGAAGCCCAGCCCCGAAGTGCCCCAGGATGTCTGGGAACGCATGCGACGGGGCTTTCAATTGCAGGACGGCCTGGGCGTCAACCCGCGCATCGAGCAACAGCGTTTGTGGTTCGCCAGCAACCCGTCCTTTTTGGAGAACGCCGGAGAACGCGGCAGCCTCTACATTCATTACATCGTCGAACGCCTTGAAGAACGCAACATGCCTCTGGAGCTGGCGCTGCTGCCAGTGATTGAAAGTGCCTACAACCCAATGGCCTACTCGCGCAGCGATGCAGTCGGCTTGTGGCAGTTCATTCCCTCCACCGGGCGCTACTTCAACCTGCGCCAGACCCGCGCCTACGACGGGCGCCGCGACATCACCGCCTCCACCACCGCCGCCCTGGACTACCTGACACGTCTGCATGACATGTTCAACGGCGACTGGCTGCTGGCCCTGGCGGCGTACAACGCCGGGGAAGGCACGGTCAGCCGGGCCATCGAGCGTAACGAAAAGCTCGGCCTGCCGACCGACTACTGGAACCTGCCCCTGCCCCAGGAAACCAAGGACTACGTGCCCAAGTTCCTGGCATTGTCCCAGGTGGTGCTGGCCCCCGAGGCCTATGGCGTCAACCTGAGCCCGATCGCCAACACCCCGTACTTCGAAGTGGTTGAAGTCAAGCAAAGCATGGACCTGTCACGGGTTGCCGCGCTGGCTGAAATCGATGAAGACGAACTGTTCCAGCTCAACCCGGCCCTGAAACAACGCACCACCCTCGACGGCCCTCAGCACTTGCTGGTGCCGAGTTCCAAGGCGCATCTGCTCACCAGCACGCTTTCGATGATGAAGCCCGAAGAACTGCTGGCCATGCGCCCGAAAAAGCAGGTGTTCGACGAAGTTGAGACCGCGCGCGTGGCCGGGCGCAGCCGCAGCTACAAAGTGCGCAGTGGCGACAACCTCACGCTGATCGCCAAGGCGAACAGGGTCGATGTGCATGACCTGCAGCGCTGGAACAAGCTCAACGGCCAGGCCCTCAAGGTCGGTCAGACCCTGGTGATGCAGGATACGCGCAAGCTGGTGGCCAAGGCTGACAGCAAGAAGCCGGTGCAGTACAAGGTCAAAAAAGGCGACTCGCTGTACATCGTCGCCAAGCGCTTCAACGTTGAGATGCAACACCTCAAGCGTTGGAACCCGCGCACCGGCCAGGCACTCAAGCCAGGCCAGATGCTGGTGGTTTCCGGGCCAAGGTAAACCTGCGTAAACGCTGGCCCGTGTGGGAGCTGGCTTGCCTGCGATGCAAACACCTCGGTGCATCAGTTGCACCGAGTTGATGCTATCGCGGGCAAGCCCGCTCCCACATTTGTTCTGCACACTGTTCAATACCTTATCAGCCCCTGACCAGGAGCTTTCCAACAGCCTTTTTCCAGCCGGAACAAGCTGTTACTGTACCGATCATAAAGCCCAAGCCGCCTGGATCGGATCTCTGACTTGAAGCGTCCCCTCCTTCTACTAATAAGTCTGGCCTTGAGCTTTGCGGCGAACGCGACGATTACCGAGAGCCACGGTTATACGCAGTTCGGCACACTCAAGTACCCGGCCAAATTCACCCACTTCGATTGGGTAAACCCTGCAGCGCCAAAAGGCGGGACACTGCGGGTCATGGCATTTGGCACCTTCGATACGCTCAACCCCTACACCTTCAAGGGCTCAAGCCCGGTTTCCACGCCCAATTTCCTGCAATACGGCGTCAATGAGCTGAACGAGCCGTTGATGGTCGGCACCGGCCAGTACGCGCCGTCCGGCGATGAACCCACCTCCAGCTACGGGCTGATCGCCCAGTCGGTGGAATACAGCGAGGACCGCAGTTGGGTGGTGTTCAACCTGCGCCCCGAAGCACGTTTCCACGATGGCAAGCCGATCACCGCCTATGACGTGGCGTTTTCCTATCGCACGCTGCTGACCGAAGGCCACCCGCAATACCGCACCAACCTGCAGGAAGTGGCGCGGGTCGATATCCTCAACCGCCATCGCATTCGCTTTGTGTTCAAGCGTGCCGGCAACCCGCTGCTGATCCTGCGCCTGGGCGAGCTGCCGGTATTGCCCCAGCACTACTGGAAAAACCGCGACTTCAAGGCCACGACCTTTGAGCCGCCGTTGGGCAGCGGTCCCTATCGCATCACCAAGGTCACGCCTGGCCGGCAGTTGGTGTTCGAGCGGGTCAAGGATTACTGGGGCAAAGACCTGCCGGTGAACCAGGGTTTCTACAACTACGACAACGTCGAAGTGGAGTTCTACCGCGACAGCGACGTGGCGTTCGAAGCCTTCAAGGCCGGCGAATTCGATATCTATATCGAGCACCAGGCCAAGAACTGGGCCACCGGCTATAACTTCCCGGCAGTCAACCGCGGCGACGTGATCAAGGCGCAGATCGCCCACCAGATCCCGACCCAGAGCCAGGGCCTGTTCATGAACACGCGGCGGCCGACCTTTGCCCAGACCAAGGTGCGCGAGGCCCTGGGGTTGATGTTCGACTTTGAATGGACCAACCGCACCCTGTTCAGCAGCGCCTATAAACGCACCCTGAGTTACTACCCCAACAGCGAGTTTTCCGCGACTGGCGTGCCGGTGGGCCATGAGTGGCTGATGCTCTCGCCGTACCGCGACCAGCTGCCGCCCAACCTGTTTACGCAAGCCTTCAGCCTGCCGCAGACCGACGGTCGCGGCATTCCGCGCGACACCCTGCGCCGCGCCCTGGCGTTGCTGGGCGAAGCCGGCTGGAAGCTGTCGGGACAGCGCCTGCTCAACAGTGACGGGCAACCGCTGCGCTTCGAGATCCTGCTGGTCAACCCGAACCTGGAGCGCATCCTGCAGCCGTATGTCGAGAACCTCATCAGCATCGGCATCGACGCACGCCTGCGTACCGTTGACCGCGCGCAATACAAACAGCGCCTGGATCAGTTCGACTTCGACATGATCCTGATCACCCTCAACCAGACCTTGAGCCCGGGCCTTGAGCAGTGGCAGTACTTCCACTCCAGCCAGGCCGGTATCAAGGGCAGCAAGAACTACGCCGGCATCGCCAACCCGGTGGTCGACCGCCTGCTGGAACAACTGCTGGCGGCGCAGACCCGCGAAGAACAACTGGCCGCCGGCCGCGCGCTGGACCGGGTGCTGCTGTGGCAGCACTACAGTATTCCCAACTGGTACCTCAACTATCATCGCTTGGCGTACCGCAACCGGTTCGCCTTTGTCACCACGCCGCCTTACAGCCTGGGCCTGAGCGCGTGGTGGCTGAAAGCTTCGGAGAAAGCCCAATGATGAATTTGCGCAACGCATTCCTGAGCGGCCTGTTGCTGTGCAGCGCGGCCCACGCCGCGCCGCAACACGCGTTGACCCTCTACAACGAGCCGCCCAAGTACCCCGCCGACTTCAAGCACTTCGACTACGTAAACCCCGACGCGCCCAAGGGCGGCACCTTTCGCGAATCGAGCATGGGCGGCTTCGACAGCCTCAACCCCTACATCAGCAAGGGCGTGCCCGCAGACAACCTGCCGTTGATCTACGACACCCTGGCCATGCAAAGCCTGGACGAGCCTGTGACTGAATACGGGCTGGTGGCCGGCAAGATCGAAAAGGCCCCCGACAACAGCTGGGTGCGATTCTACCTGCGCCCCGAAGCGCGCTTTCACGATGGGCACCCGATCCGCGCCGAAGACGTTGTCTTCACCTTCCAGACCTTGCTCAAGGACGGCTCGCCGCTCTACCGCACCTACTACGCCGACGTCGATGAAGTGGTGGCCGAAGACCCGCTGCGCGTGCTGTTCAAGTTCAAACGCACCAACAACCGTGAGTTGCCACTGATCCTCGGCCAGTTGCCGGTATTGCCCAAGCATTTTTGGGCCACCCGTGACTTTGCCAAGGGCAACCTGGAAATACCGCTGGGCAGCGGGCCGTACAAGGTGGCGCAGGTCAAGGCCGGGCGCATGGTTCGCTATGAGCGCGTGAAGGATTACTGGGCCAAGGACCTGCCGGTCACCCAGGGTTTCTACAACTTCGATAACCGCATCACTGACTATTACCGCGACAGCACCGTGGCGCTCGAAGCCTTGAAAGCCGGGCAATTCGACTACTGGCTGGAATTTAGCGCGAAGAACTGGGCCAACGCCTACAACATCCCGGCCGTCACCCAGGGAAGGCTGATCAAGGAAGAAATCCCCAACGGCAACCCCACCGGCATGCAGGGTTTTGTGTTCAACACCCGCAAGCCGATGTTTCAGGATGTGCGGGTGCGCAAGGCGATCAGCCTGCTGCTGGATTTCGAGTGGAGCAACAAACAGCTGTTCAACGGCGCCTACACGCGCACCCGCAGTTACTTTGAAAACTCGGAAATGGCCGCCACCGGCCTGCCGGGCCCGGATGAAACGGCAATCCTGGAGCCGTTTCGCGACAAGCTTCCCGCCGAAGTCTTCACCCAGGCGTTCGAGCCCGCCAAGACCGACGGCAGCGGCATGATCCGCACCCAGCAGCGCGAGGCCTACCAGTTGCTGCAGGAGGCTGGCTGGAAGATCGTCGACGACAAGATGGTCGACACCACCGGCACACCGGTGACCATCGAGTTTCTGCTGACCCAGACCGACTTCGAACGCGTATTGCTGCCGTTCAAACGCAACCTGGCGGACCTGGGCATCAATCTGGTGATCCGCCGCGTTGACGTCTCGCAGTACATCAACCGCCTGCGCTCTCGCGACTTCGACATGCTGGTGGGCAGTTTCCCGCAATCGACCTCACCGGGTAACGAACAACGCGAATTCTGGGCCTCTTCCAGTGCCGACAAACCCGGCAGCCGCAACTACATGGGCCTCAAGGACCCGGTCATCGACCAACTGGTCGAACAGCTGATCGATGCAGACTCGCGCAAAAGCCTGGTGGCCCACGCCAAAGCCCTCGACCGGGTATTGCAGTTCGGCTACTACGTGATCCCCAACTGGCACATCAAAACCTTCCGTGTGGCCTATTGGGATCACCTGGGCCACCCCAAAGTCCCGCCACGCTACGACGTCGGCATCGCCACCTGGTGGGCCAAACCTGACGTAAAACCAGCCGTTACCCTGGACACAAGCGCCGATCCGGCGAGCGGAGGCGATTAAATGCTGGCCTATATTGTTCGCCGCCTGTTGCTGATCATCCCCACGCTGTTCGGGATTTTGCTGATCAACTTCATCATCATCCAGGCCGCTCCCGGTGGCCCGGTGGAACAGATGATCGCCAAGCTCGAAGGGTTTGAAGGCGCCACCAGCCGTATCGCCGGCGGCGGCGCCGAAGTGTCGGTGGCCGGTTCCAGCTACCGCGGCGCCCAGGGCCTGGACCCGGCGCTGATCAAGGAAATCGAGAAGATGTACGGCTTCGACAAATCGGCGCCGGAACGGTTGTGGATCATGGTCAAGAACTACGCCCGGCTGGATTTCGGCGACAGCTTCTTCCGTGACGCCAAAGTCATCGACCTGATCAAGGAAAAGATGCCGGTGTCCATTTCCCTTGGGTTATGGAGCACGCTGATCATGTACCTGGTGTCGATTCCGCTGGGGATCGCCAAGGCCACGCGCCACGGCAGCCACTTCGACGTGTGGACCAGTTCGGCAATCATCGTCGGTTATGCGATCCCGGCGTTCCTGTTTGCGATCCTGCTGATCGTGGTATTTGCCGGCGGCAGTTACCTGGACTGGTTCCCCTTGCGCGGGCTCACCTCGAACAATTTCGACGAACTGAGCTGGAGCGGCAAGATCCTCGATTACTTCTGGCATTTGGCCCTGCCCGTCACGGCGCTGGTGATCGGCAACTTTGCGACCATGACGCTGCTGACCAAAAACAGCTTCCTCGACGAGATCAACAAACAGTACGTGGTCACCGCCAAGGCCAAGGGCCTGACCCACCACCGCGTGCTCTACGGCCATGTGTTTCGCAACGCGATGCTGTTGGTGATTGCCGGCTTCCCATCCGCCTTTATCGGCATCTTCTTCACCGGCTCGTTGCTGGTGGAAGTGATCTTCTCCCTCGACGGCCTGGGCCTGATGAGCTTTGAAGCGGCGATCAACCGCGACTACCCGGTGGTGTTCGGCACGCTGTTTATCTTCACCTTGCTGGGGCTGGTGGTGAAACTCATCGGCGACCTCACTTACACCCTGGTCGATCCGCGTATCGACTTTGCCAGCCGGGAGCATTGAGATGAACCTGTCCCCCCTCAATCGCCGCCGGTTCGAGCGTTTCAAGGCCAACAAGCGTGGCTGGTGGTCGCTGTGGCTGTTCCTGATCCTCTTTGTACTGAGCCTGGGCGCGGAGTTGATCGCCAACGACAAGCCCTTGGCCGTGCACTTTGACGGTGACTGGTACTTCCCGGCGCTCAAGCGCTACCCGGAAACCGCCTTTGGCGGCGAATTCCCGCTGGAGGCCAACTACAAGAGCCCGTACATCCAGGAACTGCTCAAGGCCAAGGACGCCTGGACGCTGTGGGCGCCGATCCCGTTCAGCTACCAGAGCATCAACTACGACTTGAAAGTACCGGCGCCCGCCCCGCCCTCGTCGGTCAACCTGCTGGGCACCGATGACCAGGGCCGCGATGTACTGGCGCGAGTGATTTACGGGTTCCGCGTGTCGGTGCTGTTCGCCCTGACCCTCACCGTGCTCAGCTCGATCATCGGCGTGATCGCCGGCGCCTTGCAGGGGTTCTACGGTGGCTGGGTCGACCTCGCCGGGCAGCGTTTTCTGGAGATCTGGTCCGGCTTGCCGGTGCTGTACCTGTTGATCATCCTCGCCAGTTTTGTGCAGCCCAACTTCTGGTGGCTGCTGGGGATCATGCTGCTGTTTTCGTGGATGAGCCTGGTCGATGTGGTGCGCGCCGAATTCCTGCGCGGGCGCAACCTCGAATACGTGCGCGCGGCTCGCGCGCTGGGCATGCAGAACGGCGCGATCATGTTCCGGCACATCCTGCCCAATGCCATGGTGTCGACCATGACCTTCATGCCGTTCATCCTCACCGGCGCCATCGGCACCCTCACCGCGCTGGATTTTCTCGGCTTCGGCCTGCCAGCCGGCTCGCCGTCACTGGGCGAACTGGTGGCCCAGGGCAAATCCAACCTGCAAGCGCCGTGGCTGGGCATCAGTGCCTTTGCCGTGCTGGCGATCATGTTGAGTTTGCTGGTGTTTATCGGCGAGTCCGCTCGCGATGCCTTCGACCCGAGGAAATGAGATGAATCAGGACAATCTGATCGAAGTCCGCGACCTCTGTGTCGAGTTCGTCACCGGCGACCATCACCACCGGGTGGTCAATAACGTCAATTTCGATATCAAACGCGGCGAAACCCTCGCCCTGGTCGGCGAAAGCGGCTCGGGCAAATCGGTCACTGCCCACTCGATCCTGCGCCTGCTGCCCTACCCGCTGGCCCGCCACCCGGCCGGCACCATCACCTATTCCGGGCAAGACCTGCTGACGCTCAAAGAAAAAACCATCCGGCATATTCGCGGCAACCGTATTGCGATGATCTTCCAGGAGCCGATGACCTCGTTGAACCCGCTGCATTCGATTGAAAAGCAGATCAACGAAGTGCTCGGCCTGCACAAGGGGCTCACTGGCAAGGTCGCCACCCGACGTACTCTGGAATTGCTTGAGCTGGTGGGCATTCCCGAGCCGCACAAGCGCCTCAAGGCCTTGCCTCACGAGCTGTCCGGCGGCCAGCGGCAGCGGGTGATGATCGCGATGGCCCTGGCCAACGAGCCGGAGTTGTTGATCGCGGATGAACCGACCACGGCCCTCGACGTGACGGTGCAGTTGAAGATTCTTGAGTTGCTCAAGGAGTTGCAGGCGCGCCTTGGCATGGCGTTGTTGCTGATCAGCCATGACTTGAACCTGGTGCGGCGCATCGCCCACCGCGTGTGCGTGATGCAGAAGGGTTGCATCGTCGAGCAGGCTGACTGCGAGACGCTGTTCCAGTCGCCCCAGCATCCTTACACCCAGGAGTTGCTGGCGGCGGAACCCAGTGGCGGGCCTGCGGCCAACGAAGTCGGGCCGCCCTTGCTGGAAGTTGATGACCTGAAGGTGTGGTTTCCGATCAAAAAAGGTTTTTTGCGTAACACCGTGGATTACGTCAAGGCGGTGGACGGTATCAATTTCAGCCTGCCTCAGGGTCAGACCCTGGGCATTGTCGGTGAGAGCGGTTCGGGCAAATCCACCTTGGGCCTGGCGATTCTGCGTTTGATCGCCAGCAAAGGCGGGATTCGTTTTGAGGGCCAGCAGCTGGACCGGCTGACTCAGCAGCAGGTGCGCCCGTTGCGGCGGGAAATGCAGGTGGTGTTTCAGGACCCGTTTGGCAGCTTGAGCCCGAGGATGAGCGTCAGCGAGATTGTTGGCGAGGGGTTGCGGATTCACAAGATGGGCACGGCTGTTGAGCAGGAGGCCGCGATTATTGCGGCGCTGCGTGAGGTTGGGCTGGATCCGGAGTCGCGGCACCGTTATCCGCATGAGTTTTCCGGGGGGCAGCGGCAGCGGATTGCCATTGCCCGTGCGCTGGTGCTCAAGCCGCGCCTGATTTTGCTGGATGAGCCGACCTCGGCGCTGGACCGTACGGTGCAGCGGCAGGTGGTGGAGTTGTTGCGCAGTTTGCAGGCCAAGTACAACCTCACCTATCTGTTTATCAGCCATGACTTGGCGGTGGTGAAGGCCTTGAGTCACCAGTTGATGGTGGTCAAGCATGGGCAGGTGGTGGAACAGGGGGAGGCTTCGGCGATTTTTGCTGAGCCGCAGCATGTTTATACGCGGCAGTTGTTGGAGGCGGCGTTTTTGGTGCCTGCTGGGGTCTCGGGGTGACGGGGTGTATATCCGTTACTGGGTGATGGCTGAGGTTGGTTTCGCCCTTACGGCGAGTCACTTTTAGAGCCCAAAAGTAACCAAAAGGCTCTTGCCCCACCACTCGGCACCTCGCTTAGGCTCGGTGTGCCCTCACGCAGGCATTACTCCGCGGGCCGCCGCGACGGGGCGTCCCTGCCCCGTCGCGGCTAAACCGGCGTCCTGCCGGTTTACCCGCTCCGTACTACCTGCGTTCGGCCAGCGTGGTTTAACGGGGCGCCTAAAATCAAAATCAAAAGCAGAGCACGGCGGCCTAGTAGCCGACCTGAGTGGTTAGATCAAAAGCGGAAGCGAGGCGGCCTGACAGCCGACCTGATCCTTGAAGCTCAACCCAATTCTATGTGGGAGCGGGCTTGCCTGCGATGGCATCTACTGGGTTTCACTGATAGACCGAGGTGCCTGCATCGCAGGCAAGCCAACTCCCACAGAAAAGCAAAGCGGTGCGGTGCTGGCGGCTGAACTCGGTCAACTTGTGGGAGCGGGCTTGCTCGCGAATGCGGTGTGCCAGTGACATATGAGCTAACTGACCCACCGCATTCGCGGGCAAGCCCGCTCCCACATTTGGAGCTCTGTGCATCAGGTAGATGGGTGTCGGTTGTACTCGGTTAAAGGTGGGAGCTGGCTTGCCTGCGATGGCATCTACTGGGTTTCACTGACAGACCGAGGTGCCTGCATCGCAGGCAAGCCGGCTTCCACAGAAAAGCATAAGCAGTGCGGTGGTGGAGGCTGAACTCGGTGAAATTGTGGGAGCGGGCTTGCTCGCGAATGCGGTGTGCCAGTGACACAAGAGCTGACTGACCCACCGCATTCGCGGGCAAGCCCGCTCCCACATTTGGAGCTCAGTGCATCAGGTAGAGGTGTGTTGATCTGCTATTGCCCTGCTTTTGCTTCTACCACTCAGGTCGGCTTTCAGGCCGCCGTGCTCTGCTTTTGATCTTGCTTTTGATCTGACAGGCCCCGTCAACCACGCTGGCCGAACGCAGGCTTGAATCCGTGGGTAACCCGGCAGGACGCCGGGTTAGCCGCGTTGGGCCATGGATGGCCCGTCGCGGCGGCCCACGGATTCAAGCCGGAGTGAGGGCATGCCGAGCCTAAGCGAGGCACCGAGTGGTGGGGCAAAGACCTTTTGGTTACTTTTGGGGCGTTTGCCAAAAGTGACCCGCTGTAAGAGCGGAACCGCCAGTGGCCGTTACCGCAGCAACGGATATGCCCCCAACCCAAACCCAACCCAAACCCAACGGAACTTTGCCAACAAATAACCGCCTGAATCCGGTACGCTCACCCTTTTTAATTCAAGGAGTTACTCCCCATGGCCAAAGCCACCGCCCGTCACATCCTCGTGTCCACTGAAGACAAGTGCAACGAACTCAAGGCCCAAATCGAAGGCGGCGCCGATTTCGCAGAAATCGCCAAAGCCAACTCCAGCTGCCCGTCCAGCCGCGACGGCGGCAACCTCGGTTCGTTCGGCCCAGGCCAGATGGTCAAAGAATTCGACACCGTCGTCTTCAGCGCCCCGGTCAACACCGTGCAAGGCCCGGTCAAGACCCAGTTCGGCTACCACCTGCTGGAAGTCACCAGCCGCCAGGACTGATCCAGTCTGTGCTGATGCTATAAACAACGGCCCGCCTTTTGGTGGGCCGTTGTGCATGTGATGACTGGCAAGGCTTAAGTCGATAACGTACACATCTCTATTCTTCTTCACCCGGCGCTCAAGGCTGACAATGCGATTGGCTTTTTCCATAAAACTCTGCAGCTCCGCCCTGGCCCTGCTGCTGGCCAGCACCGCTGTGATCGCGGCCCCGCAGACCTACCTCACGGTCTACGGCGAACCGGCCAAGTACCCCGCCGGCTTCAGCCATTTCGACTACGCCAACCCCAACGCCCCCAAAGGCGGCAGCCTGCGGCGCTCGGCCATCGAGATCGGGCGTTTTGACCATGTGCTGCCGTACATCGACAAAGGCATCGGCGTCTCCCAGGTCGACGGCTGGCTCTACGCCCCGCTGGCCCAGCGCTCCCTGGATGAGCCCTACACCGTCTACGGCCTGGTCGCCGAGAAGATGGAACGCGCTGACGACGGCCTGTCCCTGCGCTTCTACCTGAACCCCAAGGCGCGCTTCGCCGACGGCACGCCGATCACCGCCGAAGACGTGCGTTACAGCTTCGATCTATTGATGACCCAAGGCAGCCTGCGCTTTCGCACCCTGTTCGCCGACGTCAAGCACGTCGAAGTCGAAGGCGAGCGCCAGGTGCGCTTCGATTTTTCCAGCAATGAAAACCGCACCCTGCCGCTGGATATCGCCACCTTGCCGGTGTTTCCCGAGCACTGGTGGAAAACCCGCGACTTCGCCAACGGCGGCGGCTACGAAGCCCCGCTGGGCAGCGGCCCGTACAAGGTCAGCAAGATCGACTCCGGCAGCACCATCACCTTCACCCGCGACCCGGACTGGTGGGGCAAGGACTTGCCCGTCAGCCGTGGCCTGTACAACTTCGATCACCTGAGCCTGGAGTACTTCGGCGATACCGAAGTGGCCCGTCAGGTGCTGCGCGGCGGCGCCTACGACTTCAACCGTGAGTTCTCCGCCACCGGCTATTCCATCGGCTACAACGGCCCGGCGCTGGACGACGGCCGCCTGCAACGCGCGCACCTGGCCAAAGAGATGCCGCAACCGGCCCAGGGCTATGTGTTCAACGTGCAAAAGCCGATGTTCAAGGATCGCCGCGTGCGCCAGGCCCTGGCGATGCTGTGGGATTTTGAATGGGCCAACCGGCAGATGATGCGCAACCTGTACATTCGTCAGCAGAGCTATTTTTCCAATAGCCCGCTGGCCGCCAGCCAGTTGCCAACCCAGGAAGAGCTGGCCATTCTTGAACCGCTGCGCGATCAAGTGCCCGCTGAGGTGTTCACCCAAGTGTTCAAGGCGCCGGTCACCGACGGCAGCGGCATGATTCGCGACAAACAGCTGCAAGCCCTGGCGCTGCTGGAAGCGGCGGGCTGGAAACCCAAGGGTGACAAGCTGGTCAACGCCGACGGCGAGCCGCTGGAGTTCACCTTCCTCAATGCCCAGCCCGGCCTGGAACGCCTGCTGTTGCCGTACAAGCGCAACCTGGCGCAGATCGGCATCACCCTGAATATCCGCCGCATCGACTCCTCGCAGTATGTGAACCGCATGATGGCCCGTGATTACGACATGATCGTCGTCGGCTTCCCAGTCACCACCTCGCCGGGCCTGGAGCTGTACAACTACTTCGGCTCGCAGGCGGCTTACGATCCCGGCGCCAATAACTACATGGTGCTTAAAGACCCGGCCGTCGACACGCTGATCAGCGGCCTGGTCAAGGCCACGACCCAGGCGCAGATGCTCACCTACGCCCATGCCCTGGACCGCGTGCTGCAATGGAATTACCTGTGGATTCCCAACTACTACCCGCCCGGCACCTCGGCCGCGTGGTGGAACCGCTTCGGCCGGCCGGCGATCGAGGCCAGGAACGACGAGGCCCTGGAAACCTGGTGGGAAATCAGCCCCACGCCACTGACCAATGAACAAATGAACGCCGAGTTGAAAAAACGTGGAGGGACCCGCTGATGTTTGCCTATATCGTGCGGCGCCTGCTGCTGATCATTCCGACGCTGGTGATCATCCTGCTGGTCAACTTCGTCATCGTCCAGGCCGCACCGGGCGGCCCGGTTGAACAGGCCATCGCGCACTTGCAAGGGATTGGCGGCGGCGGCATCGGCGGCGGTTCCGGCGAAAGTATCAGCGGCTCCCGCGCCAGCCGCGGCCTGGACCCGAAACTGATCAAGGACATCGAAAAACAATACGGCTTCGACAAGCCCGCCCCGGAACGCCTGTGGCTGATGCTCAAGAACTACGCGCAGTTGGACTTCGGCAACAGCTTCTTTCGCGGCTCGACGGTGATCGACCTGATCCTGGAAAAAATGCCGGTGACGATTTCCCTCGGCCTGTGGGCCACGTTGATCACCTACCTGGTGTCGATCCCCTTGGGAATTCGCAAGGCGGTGCGCCACGGCAGCAGTTTTGACGTGTGGAGCAGCACCGCCATCGTCATCGGTTACGCAATGCCGGCGTTCCTGTTTGCGATGTTCCTGATTGTGGTGTTTGCCGGAGGTACGTCGCTGAACTGGTTCCCGGTGCGCGGGCTGGTCTCGGAGAATTTCGACGAGCTGAGCACCGTGGGCAAGGTTGCCGACTACTTCTGGCACCTGGTGCTGCCGGTCACCGCGCTGGTGATCGGCGGGTTCGCCACGCTGACCATCCTGACCAAAAACTCTTTCTTGAATGAAATTACCCGCCAATACGTGGTCACTGCCCGCGCCAAGGGTTTAAGCGAACGGCGCGTGCTCTACGGCCACGTATTTCGCAACGCCATGCTGCTGGTGATCTCGGGGATTCCCCAGGCGTTTATCAGCGTGTTTTTCGCAGGTTCCCTGCTGATCGAGGTGATTTTCTCCCTCGACGGCCTGGGCCGCATGAGCTATGAAGCCGCCGTGTCCCGGGACTACCCGGTGGTGTTCGGCTCGCTGTTTATCTTCACCCTGTTTGGCCTCTTGATAAAACTCATCGGTGACCTCTGCTACACCCTGGTGGACCCGCGTATCGACTTCGCCGCGAGGAACGCCTGATGCTTGATTTGTCTCCGGTGGCGCGTCGGCGTTTCGAGCGCTTCAAGAAAAACCGTCGCGGCTGGTGGTCGCTGTGGCTGTTTATCGGCCTGTTTATCCTGACCCTGGGCGGCGAGCTGATCGCCAATGACAAGCCCTTGGTGCTCAGTTTCAAAAACGAGCTGTATTTCCCGGTGTTCAAGCGTTACACCGAGCAGCAGTTTGGCGGGCAACTGCCGTTCCAGGCCGACTACCGCAGTGACTACGTGCAAAAGCTGATCAAGCAGGACGGCGGCTGGATGCTGTTCCCGCCGATCCCGTTCAGCGATGACACGCCCAATTACGAACTGAGCCGCCCTGCCCCCAGCCCGCCCTCGGCAGTGAACTGGCTGGGCACCGATGATCAGTCCCGCGATGTGCTGGCGCGGGTGATCTTTGGCGCGCGCGTGTCGATCCTGTTCGCGCTGGCGCTCACGGCCATCAGCGCCGCCATCGGCATTGCCGCCGGCGCTTTGCAGGGTTATTACGGCGGCTGGGTGGACTTGCTGGGCCAGCGCGTTCTGGAAGTCTGGTCCGGGCTGCCGGTGTTGTACCTGCTGATCATCCTGTCAGGGTTCGTCGAGCCGAATTTCTGGTGGCTGCTGGGGATCATGGCGCTGTTTTCCTGGCTGGCACTGGTGGACGTGGTGCGCGCCGAGTTCCTGCGCGGGCGCAACCTGGAATACGTCAAGGCCGCACGGGCCCTGGGCCTGGGCGATGGCAAGATCATTGGCCGGCATATCCTGCCCAATGCCATGACCGCCACCTTGAGCTACCTGCCGTTTATTTTGACCGGGGCGATTTCCACCTTGAGCGCCCTGGATTTCCTCGGGTTCGGCATGCCGGCAGGCAGCGCGTCGCTGGGCGAACTGATCGCCCAGGGCAAGCAGAACCTGCAGGCGCCCTGGCTGGGCCTGACGGCGTTTTTCACCTTGGCGCTGATCCTGTCGTTGCTGGTTTTTATCGGCGAGGCATTGCGTGATGCCTTCGACCCCCGCTCATGAGTGACTGCCTATGAACCTCATTGAAATCCGCGACCTCAGTGTCGCCTTCAGCGGCCAGACCGTGGTGCGCAACCTGTGCCTGGACGTGCGCCAGGGCGAATGCCTGGCGCTGGTCGGCGAGTCGGGCTCGGGCAAGTCCGTGACGGCGCATTCGATCCTGCAACTGCTGCCCGAAGCCGGCACGCACACCACGGGCTCCGTGAAGTATCGCGGCCAGGAACTGATCGGCGCCTCTGCCGCCACGTTGCAGAAGCTGCGCGGCAACCGCATTGCAATGATCTTCCAGGAGCCGATGACCTCGCTCAACCCGCTGCACAGCATTGAAAAACAGATCGGCGAAACCCTGCTGCTGCACAAGGGCCTGGGCGGCAAGGCGGCGCAGGCGCGCATCCTTGAATTGCTCGAGCTGGTGGGTATCCAAAAGCCCAGGGAGCGCCTCAAGGCCTATCCGCATCAGCTCTCCGGCGGCCAGCGCCAGCGCGTCATGATCGCCATGGCCCTGGCGTGTGAGCCGGAACTGTTGATCGCCGATGAACCGACCACCGCGCTGGACGTGACCGTGCAGCGCAAGATCCTGCTGCTGCTCAAATCCTTGCAACAACGCCTGGGCATGTCACTGCTGCTGATCAGCCATGACCTCAACCTGGTGCGCAGCATTGCCCAGCGCGTGTGCGTGATGCGCGGCGGTGAGATTGTCGAGCAGGCCGACTGCCAGACGCTGTTCAACGCACCGCAACACCCGTACAGCCGCCTGTTGCTGGATGCCGAGCCGGCCGGCGAGGCGCTGTGCAGTGATGAGCGTGAAACGGTGTTGCAGGTCGATGACCTGTCGGTGCAGTTCCCCCTCAGCGGCGGGCTGTTTCGGCGCAAGACCTACCTGCGCGCGGTGGACGGCATCAGCCTCAGCGTGCAGCGCGGCAAGACCCTGGGGATTGTCGGCGAGTCTGGCTCGGGCAAATCGACCCTGGGCCAGGCGATCCTGCGCCTGCTCGATTCCACCGGCAGCATCCGCTTCCAGGGTGAAGCGCTCGACCCGCTGAATAATCAGCAAATGCGCCCGTGGCGCAAGCAGATGCAGGTGGTGTTCCAGGACCCTTACGGCAGCCTCAGCCCACGCATGTCGGTGGAGCAGATCATCAGCGAAGGCCTGGAAGTGCATGCGCCGTGCAGCCTGGCCGAGCGCGATGCGCAAGTGGTGCAGGTGCTCAAGGACGTGGGCCTCGACCCCGCCAGCCGCCACCGTTACCCCCACGAGTTTTCCGGTGGGCAGCGCCAACGCATCGCCATCGCCCGCGCGCTGGTGCTCAAGCCGGCTCTGATGCTGCTGGACGAACCGACCTCGGCGCTGGACCGCACGGTGCAAAAACAGGTGGTGGCGTTGCTGCGTGAGTTGCAGGAGAAATACGGCCTGACCTACCTGTTTATCAGCCATGACCTGGCCGTGGTGCGCGCCATGGCGCATGACATGATTGTGGTCAAGGACGGCAAGGTGGTGGAGCGCGGTGCGAGCCATAGCGTGTTCGAATCGCCACAGCATCCGTACACCAAAGAGCTGCTGGCGGCGGCGCACATCCCCTTGTAGGAGCACTTTCTCCCCTGTGGGAGCGGGCTTGCTCGCGAAGGCGGTGTGTCAGCCAATACCTGCGGCACTGATACACCGCTTTCGCGAGCAAGCCCGCTCCAACAGGATTGCGACTCCACCCTCCATTTGTGTTGACGGCATAAATATGAACATCAGCGACAGCCTCAAGGACTACCAACAGGTTCGCGGCCTGGCCATCCAGTCGCTGTTCGAAATCATCGAGCAGTCCAGCGAAGGCACGGTGATTGTCGATCGCGACGCCAATATCGTGTGGATGAACGAGCGCTACGCCAAGCGTTTCGGGCTCAAGAGCGCCGACGAAGCCATCGGCCAACCCTGCGAGCAGGTGATTTCCAACAGCCTGCTGCGCCAGGTGGTGCGCAATGACCAGCCGATTTTGCTGGACATCCAGGACACGCCCAAGGGCCCGCTGGTGGTGATGCGCCTGCCCATTCACGATGATGCCGGCGTGGTGATCGGCGCGATTGGCTTTGCGCTGTTCGATGAGTTGCGCAACCTCTCGCCGCTGATCGAGCGATACCTGAGCATGCAGCAGGAGCTGGCGTCCACCCGCTCGCTGCTGCGCTCGCGGCAGAGCAAATACAACTTCGCGCACTTTATCGGCACCAGCGCGGCCAGCCTGGACGTCAAACGCCGGGCGCGGCGCAGTGCGAATGCGCAGTCGCCGGTGTTGTTGCTGGGTGAAACCGGCACCGGCAAAGAACTGCTGGCCCAGGCGATTCACGGCGCCTCGCCGCGTGCACACAAAGCTTTTGTCAGCATCAACAGCGCGGCGATTCCCGCGGACCTGCTTGAAGCCGAATTCTTCGGCACTGCGCCGGGGGCCTTTACCGGGGCCGACCGCAAGGGCCGTCCCGGCAAACTGCAGATTGCCCAGGGCGGCACGCTGTTTCTCGACGAGATCGGCGACATGCCTCTGCCGCTGCAGAGCAAACTGCTGCGGGTGTTGCAGGAAAAGGAATACGAACCGGTCGGTTCCAACGAAATGCTGCACAGCGATGTGCGGGTGATCGCGGCCACGTCCACGGACCTGGAAGCGGCGATCAAGCGCGGCGAGTTTCGCGCGGATTTGTATTACCGGCTGAATGTGTTGCCGATCCAGGTGCCGCCGTTGCGCGAACGCCTGGATGACATCCCGGCGTTGAGCGAGGCGATTCTGGAGGAGCTGCGCAGCCAGCATGAACTGGACCGCGAGGCACTGGCGTTGCTGGCGCAGCATGCGTGGCCGGGGAATATCCGCGAGCTGCGCAATGTGCTGGAGCGCGCGGCCCTGCTGAGCGATGACCTGGTGTTGGATGCTGAGGAGATTCGTGCGGCGATTGGCACGTTCAGCCCGGTGGCGCGTGGCGCCGTAGAGACCGTTCAAGGCGAGACGTTCGCAGCGGCGCGGGAGCGGTTTGATCGGCAGGTGATTGAGTCGGCGTTGGCGGCGTGTGAAGGCAACGTCGTGGAGGCAGCCAAGCGTTTGGGGCTGGGCCGGTCGACGCTGTACAAGAAGATGGTGGCGCTGGGTATTGCCCAGTCTCAATAAAGAGACACGATTCTCACTATAAAGACGTTCCAATGTGGGAGCGGGCTTGCTCGCGAAAGCGGTGGTTCAGCAGCTAATGAGCCGACTGATACATCGCTTTCGCGAGCAAGCCCGCTCCCACATTGGATATTCACCTGTCTCTAAATAGAGATTAATTCCAGAATCACCGATCATAAATAAAATAATATTCTTATATTTCAACAAGTTAATAAACTGGCACACATCTCGCTATAGCCCCTCTCCGACGCCTCACCCCACAAAAATAACAATTCGATCTGGAGACACACCATGAGTGTGATCATTGCCCTGGCAGCCCTCGCGCTGCTGATGCTGGCGGCCTACCGTGGCTACAGCGTGATCCTGTTTGCCCCCATTGCCGCCCTTGGCGCCGTACTGCTCACCGACCCGTCCGCCGTCGCCCCTGCGTTTACCGGGGTGTTCATGGAGAAAATGGTCGGTTTCATCAAACTGTATTTCCCGGTGTTCCTGCTCGGCGCGGTGTTCGGCAAGCTGATCGAGCTGTCGGGCTTTTCGCGTTCGATTGTGGCTGCCGCCATCCGTTTGCTCGGCACGCGCCAGGCGATGCTGGTGATTGTGCTGGTCTGTGCCCTGCTCACCTACGGCGGCGTGTCGCTGTTCGTGGTGGTGTTTGCGGTGTACCCGTTTGCGGCAGAGATGTTTCGCCAGAGCAATATCCCCAAGCGCCTGATCCCGGCGACCATCGCCCTCGGCGCGTTCTCGTTCACCATGGACGCCCTGCCCGGCACGCCGCAAATCCAGAACATCATCCCCAGCACCTTCTTCAACACCACCGCCTGGGCCGCGCCGTGGCTGGGCCTGATTGGCACGGTGTTCGTGTTCTGCACCGGCATGCTCTACCTGGCGCGCCAGCGCAACAAGGCCCAGCGTGCCGGCGAAGGCTATGGCACCGAGCTGCGCAACGAGCCGGAAACCGCCGACAACCTGGCGCTGCCCAACCCATGGATCGCGCTGTCGCCGCTGCTGCTGGTGGGTGTGATGAACCTGCTGTTCACCCACTGGATCCCGCAGTGGTACGGCAAGACCCACAGCCTCAGCCTGCCGGGCATGAGCGCGCCGGTGACCACTGAGATCGCCAAGCTCACCGCGATCTGGGCGGTGCAGGCGGCGTTGCTGGTGGGCATCGTCATGGTGTTGGTGTGCGGCTGGTCGGCGATCAAAAGCAAGCTCGCCGAAGGCAGCAAGAGCGCGGTCAGCGGCGCGCTGCTGGCGGCGATGAACACCGCGTCGGAATACGGCTTTGGTGCGGTGATCGCCTCGTTGCCGGGCTTTCTGGTACTGGCGGACTGGCTCAAGGGCATCCCCAACCCGCTGGTCAACGAGGCGATCACCGTAACCCTGCTGGCCGGCATCACCGGTTCTGCCTCCGGCGGCATGAGCATCGCCCTGGCGGCGATGTCCGAGAGCTTTATTTCGGCGGCCCATGCGGCCAATATCCCCCTTGAAGTGCTGCACCGGGTCGCGGCCATGGCCAGCGGCGGCATGGACACCCTGCCCCACAACGGCGCGGTGATCACGCTGCTGGCGGTGACCGGGCTGACTCACCGCGAAGCCTACAAAGACATTTTCGGCATCACGATTATCAAGACCCTCGCGGTGTTCGTGGTGATCGGTACTTTCTACGCCACCGGCATTGTGTGAGGTTTTCATGACGACATTGAACGGCAAGACCGCCCTGGTTACCGGCTCCACCAGCGGCATCGGTTTGGGCATCGCGCTGAGCCTGGCGGAGGCCGGCGCCAACCTGATCCTCAACGGCTTCGGCGACGCCAGCGCGGTGATCGCTCAGGTGCAGGCATTTGGCGGCAAGGTCGGCCATCACCCGGCGGACGTCAGCGACCCGGCGCAGATCGCCGACATGATCGCCTACGCCGAGCGTGAATTCGGCGGCGTCGACATTCTGGTCAACAACGCCGGCATTCAGCATGTGTCGGCGGTGGAGGACTTCCCGGTCGAGCGTTGGGACTCGATTATCGCGATCAACCTGTCGTCGGTGTTCCACAGCACCCGCTTGAGCTTGCCGGGCATGAAAGCCAAGGGTTGGGGGCGCATCGTCAACATTGCCTCGGTGCATGGCCTGGTCGGCTCGGTGGGCAAGGCGGCCTATGTGGCGGCCAAGCACGGCGTGATCGGCCTGACCAAGGTGGTGGGCCTGGAGACCGCCACCAGCAACGTCACCTGCAACGCCATCTGCCCAGGCTGGGTGCTGACCCCGTTGGTGCAACAGCAGATTGATGACCGCGCAGCCAAAGGCGTGGACCCGCAGCAGGCGCAGCACGACTTGCTCGCGGAGAAACAGCCATCGCTGGCGTTTGTGACGCCGCCTCAGCTGGGTGAGTTGGTGCTGTTTTTGTGCAGTGAGGCGGGTGCGCAGGTGCGCGGTGCCGCGTGGAATATCGATGGCGGCTGGCTGGCCCAATAAAAAAGACGCTGACGATCGAATGTGGGAGCTGGCTTGCCTGCTCCCACATTCGATCTGTGTTGGCTGCAAGATTTGTACAAGAACAAGAGACTTCCTCATGTCCGAAATCCTCTGGCAACCCTCCCCCGAGCGCATCCGCAACACGCGGATGGACCAGTTCCGGCGCTTCATCAACCAACGCCACAGCCTGCAGTTGGCCGACTACCCCACCCTGCACCAGTGGAGCATCGACCAGCGTGCCGACTTCTGGCAGGCCATCGTCGCGTTCTTCGACGTGCAGTTTCGCAGCCCGCCCACCGCGACGCTGATCGAAGGCACTCCGATGCCCAGCGCCCAGTGGTTTCCCGGCGCCACCCTGAACTTTGCCGAACACCTGCTGCGCCGTCGCGACGATCACCCGGCGGTGGTCGCGATCAGCGAGGACGGCCAACGCGAACAGCTGACCTACGCCGAATTGGCCGAACACGTTGCCGGCCTGCAACACAGCCTGCGCGCAGCCGGTGTCGGCGTGGGTGACCGCGTGGCCGCGTGCATGCCCAACACCTGGCAAACCCTGGTGGGCATGCTCGCCACCACCAGCCTCGGCGCGATCTGGTCTTGCTCCTCGCCGGACTTCGGCACCCAAGGCGTGATCGACCGTTTTGGCCAGATCGAACCCAAGGTGCTGATCACCTGCGCGGGTTATCGCTACGCCGGCAAGGGCATCGACCAAACGGCCAAACTGAATGAGATCCTCGCGCGCCTGCCGTCCCTCGAACAGTTGATTATCGTGCCTTACGCGCGGCCTCAAGCGCGCGTCGCGGACTATCAGACCCAGGCCAAAGTCGCGCTGTGGGACGACTTCTACACACCCGGCGGCGAGCCTGAATTTGTCGCGGTGCCGTTCGCTCACCCGCTGTACATCCTCTATTCCAGCGGCACCACCGGCGTGCCCAAATGCATCATCCACGGCACCGGCGGCGTGCTGCTCACCCACCTCAAGGAACACGGCCTGCACGCCGACCTGTCGCGCGAAGATTGCCTGTTCTACTACACCACCTGCGGCTGGATGATGTGGAACTGGCTGGTGTCGGTGCTGGCCCTCGGCGCCACGGCAGTGCTGTACGACGGCTCGCCGTTTCACCCCGGACCGGAACGCTTGATCGACCTGATCGACGCCGAAAAAATCAGTGTGTTTGGCACCAGCCCCAAATTCCTCGCCACCCTGGAAAAATCCGGGCTGCAGCCGCGCCTGAGCCACGATCTGGGCAGCCTCAAGGGCCTGATCTCGACGGGCTCGCCGCTGTCGCCGCAGAGCTACGACTACGTGTACCGCCAGATCAAGGCCGAGCTGTGCCTGTCGTCGATGTCCGGCGGCACCGATATCGTCTCCTGCTTTGTGATCGGCAACCCGGTGCTGCCGGTGCGTCGCGGGCAGATGCAGTGCAAGAGCCTGGCGATGGCCATCGAAGTGTGGAACGAGCAGGGCAAAGCGGTGATCGGCGAAAAAGGCGAACTGGTGTGCACCCGGCACTTTCCCGCCATGCCGATTGGCCTGTGGAATGACCCGCAGCAGCACAAACTGCGCGCCTCGTACTTCAGCCAGTTTCCCGGCGTGTGGGCCCAGGGTGACTACGCCGAGCAATGCCCGACGGGCAGCTGGCTGATTCACGGTCGCTCCGACGCGGTGCTCAACCCCGGTGGCGTGCGCATTGGCACGGCGGAAATTTATCGCCAGGTGGAAAAAGTCCCGCAGGTGCTGGAAAGCCTGGCCATCGGCCAACGCTGGCAGGATGACGTGCGCGTGGTGCTGTTTGTGCGCCTGACTGACGGTATCGAGCTGGATGAGGCCCTGGAGCAGCAGATTCGCCAGGTGATTCGCGCCAACACCACACCGCGTCACGTGCCGGCGAAGATCCTCGCCGTCACCGATATTCCGCGCACCATCAGCGGCAAGATTGTCGAGTTGGCGGTGCGCAATGTGGTGCACGGTGAGCCGGTGAAGAACACCGACGCCCTGGCGAATCCGCAAGCGCTGGAGCAGTTTCGCCAGCGCCCTGAGCTGGCCGAATGATGAAAGGTTTCAGCGCAAAAGCACTCAATTGAAGACAAAGCCCCAATGCATGCTATTTTTCGAGGGGTAGTCAGCCGCTCCCCTCTCGCGGGATAATCGGCTTTTGTTGTACTTCAAAGTGTCAGGTGTAGGGCTTTTTCATGAATGGAACATCCACCGGTAGCGAAGCCGCTGCATTGATTGCGCGGCTGGACTGGGCGCAAAGCCCCCTCGGTGAGGCCAACGACTGGCCGCAAAGTCTACGCACAGCGGTCGACATCGTGGTCCACTCACCGATGCCAATGCTGCTGCTGTGGGGCCCCCTGCTCACGCAGCTTTACAACGACGGCTTTGCGCGGCTTGCGGGCAACAAGCACCCCGGCGCGTTGGGCCAGCCGGCGCATGAGACCTGGCCGGAGCTGGCCGGCTTCACCGCGCCAGTCTACGACGCCGTGCTGAGCGGCCAGGTGCGCACGTTCAGCGAGCAACGCTTTGTACTGCAACGCAACCACCGCGATACCGAGATCTGGCTCGACCTGACCTACAGCCCGGTCCGCGATGAAAGCGGGACCGTCGCCGGCATTCTGGTCACCGCCATCGAAACCAACGAACGGCGCAGCAAAGCCCTCGAGCTGCAGCAGCGCTCCGAAGACAGCCTCAAGGCCCAGCACAGCACCGAGCAACGCCTGCAATTGGCGTTGGCGGCAACCGATGCGGTCGGCACCTGGGACTGGGACATCGGCGAAGACCGCTTTATCGCCGATGCCCATTTCGCCTACCTGCACGGCGTCGACCCGAGTGACGCCGGCCTGCTGCCCATCAGCGACTACCTGCAAGGCGTACACCCCGAAGACCGCGGCACGGTGGCGCGCAGCATCAAGCATTGCATCACCTTCGGCACCGAGTACGCCGAGGAATACCGCCTGCTGCAAGCCGACGGCCAGGTGCGCTGGGTGTTCGCGCGCGGGCGCTGTTACAAGGATCATCAAGGCCGCCCGGCACGCTTTTTAGGCGCAGCACTGGACCTGACCGAACGCAAACACACCGAGCAGGCCCTGCGTCAAAGCCAGACCGAGCTGCAGTTGATCATCAACGCCATGCCGGTGCTGATCGGTTACGTCGACCACGAACAGCGTTTTCGCCTGAACAACAGCGCCTACCTCGACTGGTACGGCATGACGCCCCAGGAGTTGTACGGCAAGAGCATCCGCGAAGTGCTCGGCGATGAGGTGTATGCCGGGCGCGAAGACAAGATCGAGGCCGCGCTCAAGGGCAAGGCGTGCAGCTTCATGACCGTGACGCCCCACCACGACGGCCGGCCGCGCCATGCACTGATGAAGTACTTGCCGCGCTTCAGCAATGACGGCTCGGTGAATGGCTTTTACATCTTCGTGATCGACGAGACCGAACGCAAACTCACCGAAGAAGCCCTGCGCCACCTCAACGAGAACCTCGAAGAACGCGTGGCCCAGCGCACCCAGGCGCTGGCCGAGGCCAACCAGCGCCTGCAAAACGAGATGTTCGAACGCGAGCGCGCCGAAGACGCGCTGCGCCATGCGCAGAAGATGGAAGCGGTGGGTCAACTGACCGGCGGCATCGCCCATGACTTCAACAACATGCTCACCGGGATTATCGGCAGCCTGGACCTGATGCAGCGCTACATCGCCGCCGGGCGCAGCGATGAGATCGGCCGGTTTACCGACGCGGCGGTCTCCTCCGCTCACCGTGCGGCCGCCCTCACCCACCGGCTGCTGGCGTTCTCCCGGCGCCAGTCGCTCGACCGCCGCCCGCTGGACCCGAACACGCTGGTGGCGTCGCTGGAAGACTTGTTCCGCCGTACCAAAGGCGCGCATATCTCACTCAAGGTGCAGCTGGGCAAGGACATCTGGCCGGTGAATACCGATGCCAGCCAGTTGGAAAACGCCCTGCTTAACCTGGTAATCAACGCGCGCGACGCAATGCCCGACGGCGGCGAACTGGTGATTGAAACCGCCAACAGCTACCTGGACGGCACCGACATCACTACCCTCGAACCGGTCAAGGCCGGCGACTACGTGATGCTCGGCGTAAGTGACAACGGCAGCGGCATGGCGCCGAAAATTCTGGCCAAGGCCTTCGACCCGTTCTTCACCACCAAGCCTATAGGCCAGGGCACCGGCCTGGGGCTGTCGATGATCTACGGGTTTGCCCAGCAATCGGGGGGCCACGTGACCATTCAAAGCGAACCCGGCCAGGGCACCTGCGTGCGCCTGTACCTGCCGCGCCTGTATGGCACCGCGCTGGAAAGCAACCTGCCGCAGCACCTGAGTGAAGCGCCGCTGGCACTGGCCGGTGAAGCGGTGGTCGTCGTCGAGGATGACCCCGCGGTGCGCATGCTGGTGGTCAATGTGCTGGCTGAACTGGGCTACACCGCGCACCAGGCGGCGGATTCACGCACGGCGCTGCCGCTGCTGGAGTCGGATTTGCGCGTGGACCTGCTGGTGACCGACGTCGGCCTGCCGGGCATGAACGGCCGCCAACTGGCAGAAATCGCCCGCCAGCACCGGCCCGGCCTGCGCGTGTTGTTCATGACCGGTTACGCCGAAAAAGCCGCCGAGCGCCAGGGCTTCCTGGAAGACGGCATGGACATGGTGGCCAAGCCGTTCTCGGTTGAGCTGCTGGCGACCAAAATCCGCAGCATGATCAGCGTCGATGAATGAGTTCAGGCATAATCGCGCGCCCTTACGTTTGACCGTTGCCAGGTAACAACATGAAAGCCCAAGCCCGTCACATCCTGGTGAAAACCAGTGAAGAAGCCGAACAGCTCAAGCAGCGTATCGCCAAGGGCGAAGCGTTTGATGTGCTGGCCAAGAAATACTCGACCTGCCCGTCCGGCAAGCGCGGCGGTGATTTGGGTGAAGTGCGGCCAGGGCAGATGGTCGGGGCGATTGATGCGGTGATCTTCAAGAAGCCGCTGAAAGTGGTGCATGGGCCGATCAAGAGCAAGTTTGGGTATCACTTGGTGCAGGTGTTTTACCGCGACTGATAGAGATACCGCCGGTTTTTTTGTGGCGAGCGGGCTTGCCCCGCGTTGGAGTGCGTAGCGCTCCCGTTTTTTTTGGGGCTGCTGCGCAGCCCAACGCGGGGCAAGCCCGCTCGCCACAAGGGATCGGCCTAGGCTTTGGGGATCAGTGCACCAGGTACTTGGATAACCCGGCTGGCCAACCGATGCCCAGCCAAGGCCGCCGCCTCTGGCGACTGACCTTTCAACCGGCTGGCCAGATACGCTGCACTGAACGAATCCCCCGCCGCCGTTGTGTCCACCACCTTCTCGACCTTCAACGCCGGCACGGCAAAGCGCTCGCCCGCGCAACGGATCAAACATTCATCCGCGCCGCGCTTGAGCACTACCTCTGCAATCGCCGGGTACGCCGCAAACACCTGCTCGCTGTCGGCATACCCAAACAACACACGCTCGTCGTCCTCGGTCAGCAAGGCGATATCCACCTCGGCCAACACGGCGTGATACGCCGCGCGCGCCGCCTCGACGCTGGACCATAAACGCGGCCTGTAGTTGTTGTCGAAGACTACCTTGCCACCGCGCTTGCGCGTTTCGATCAAGGTTTGCAGTAACCGCGTACGCCCGGTTTCTCCCAGCACTGCCAGGGTAATACCGCTGAAATACACCACGTCATAACCCGGCAAAGCCGCCAGGATCGGCGCGGCGGCCGGTGTGGTGAAGCAGTCGCGCACGGCGGCTTCGTTGCGCCAGTAGAGGAACTTGCGTTCGCCGTTCGCGTCCGTCTGGATGCAGTACAACCCCGGCAACCGCCCGGGCAGGCGCTGCACCATGCCCAGGCCCAGGCCCTCTTCGGCCCACTGCTTGCACATCGCATCGCTGAAGCTGTCATCGCCCAGGGCGGTGACGTAGTCGACCGTGCCGATGTCGCCCAGCTCGCGGCGCAGGTACACCGCTGCATTCAGGGTGTCGCCGCCGAAGCTTTGTTGAAGGCTGCCATCGGCGCGGTGTTGGAGTTCGATCATGCATTCGCCGATCAGGGCGATGCGCGGTTGTGGGTTCATGCCTTGGTCTCTCGCTGTTCTGGAGGGCCTCTTCGCGGGCAAGCCCGCTCCCACATTCGACCGCATTCCTTCAGTTGAAATGCAATCAAATGTGGGAGCGCGCTTGCCCGCGATAAGCGCGACGCGGTCTAGAAGCAGGTATGCAGCGACTCGATCACCTGCAACTGCTCATCCACCAGGCAGCCCACTTGCCACTTGTCGAAGGTCAGGCAAGGGTGCGAGGTGCCGAACGAAATGATGTCGCCGATGCGCAACTCAACCCCCGGTGCCACGGTCATGAACGCATGCTGGTCCATCACCGCCGTCACGATGCAGGCGGTGACGTCATCGCCTTCGGCCGGCACAATTCCGGCCCGGTAGCGCTTGAGCGGCACCGGCAAACCGGCGTCGTAGGCCACATCGCGCTTGCCCAGGGCAATCACCGCAAAGCCTGGCTCGGGCATCGATTGCACGTGCGCCCAGACTTCCAGCGCCGGGCGCAGGCCTTCATTGAGGTCGCTGCGACGGTCGAGCACGCAGCATTGCGCTTGCTTGTAGATACCGTGGTCGTGGGCCACGTAACTGCCCGGGCGCAACACGCTTAAGAAACGCCCCGCGGCGTTTTGGGTTTCGAAGGACTCGGCGATCAGGTCGTACCAGGCCGAACCCGAGGCGGTAATGATCGGTTTGGGCAGGTCGAAAGAGCCGTTGTTTTGCAGGTCGACCGCCAGGCGCACCAGGCTGGCGGCAAAGTCGCGGATGCCGCTGATGGCGTGCTCGCCATGGATCACGCCTTCGTAGCCTTCAATGCCGGTGAGGGCCAGCGCCGGTTGGGCCTTGATCGCCTTGGCCAGTTCGCGCACTTCCTGTTCGCTGCGGCAGCCGCAACGGCCGCCGACCACGCCATACTCGATCATCACGTTCAAACGCAGGCCACGCGCGGCGAAAAACAGCCCCAGGTCGGCGACGTTGTCCGGGTGATCGACCATGCAATGGAAGTCGAAGTCTTTGTCGGCGAGCAGATCGGCAATCAACGCCATGTTCGGCGCGCCGACCAATTGGTTGGCCATCAACACGCGACGCACGCCCCCGGCATAGGCAGCGCGGGTCTGCACCGCATTGGCCAGGGTGATGCCCCAGGCGCCCGCCTCGATCTGGCGCTGAAACAACGCCGGCATCATGCTGGTTTTGCCGTGGGGCGCGAGTTCCGCGCCGCTGTTACTGACGAAGTCCTGCATCCAGCGAATGTTGTGTTCCAGGGCGTCGCGGTGCAGCACCAGGGCCGGCAGGCTGACGTCGCGGACCAGGTGGGCGCCAACGGCGGCGGCGCCTTTTTCAACGGCGTTGAGGGCAGTCATAAACACTCCTATTCGTTGATGCGTCGGGCCAGGTTGTTGGCGCTGTCGATCAACACCCGGCGATAGTCGTTGTAGTTTTTGATCGCGTCGGCCCGTGGGGCAACGATGCACAAGGTCGCAATGCTGATGCCCTGCGCGTCCCGCACCGGGGCGGCGAAGCAATGGGTGAAGGTGTCGGCCACGCTGTCGAAGGAGAAGAACCCATCGAGCGTGGCCTGGCGGATCTGCGCCAGAAACGTCTCCAGCGGCAGGCGCTGGCCGTCCGGCAGGATGAAATCGTCGCAGTCGATCAGGTCGATAATCTGCTGGTCGCTCAAGTGCCCCAGCAGCAGACGCCCGGAAGCAGTCCACGGGATCGGTGCGTTTTCGCCGATGTCCGACGAGATGCGGAAATGCCGCTCGCCTTCGCGCATCAGCGCCACCGTGTATTTACGCCCGTTGAGCAGGCACATCTGCGCGGTTTCGTGGGTTTGGCTGACGATCTCCTGCAAGGCGTGATCGGCCTCGCGGGTCAGGTCGAAGTGGCGCAGGTGCGCCTGGCCGAGGAAGTACAGTTGGCGGCCAAGGTAGACGTGGCCGTCCTTGCCCACGGTTTCCAGGATGCGCCGCTCAAGCAACGAGGCGACCAATTCGTAGACCGTGGATTTGGGGCTGCCGATGCCGCTGGCAATATCATTCGGGCGCAGGGGCTGGCCGATCTCCTTGAGAAAATCGAGGATATCGAATGCACGGTCCAGGCCTTTGGCGCGGCGTTTGATGGTGTCTTCGGTCATGGCAGTTCGGTCCGGTCGAAATTCTAGGGTCTGGCAGAGATCCCTTGTGGGAGGGGGCTTGCCCTCTCCCACATTTGATCTTCAGTGGATGTCAAGAGAGGGGCATTTAGCCTTTTTTCTTGTAGGCCACGCAATCAATCTCAACCTTGCAGTCGACCATCATGTTGGCCTGCACACAGGCGCGCGCCGGGGCGTGTTCGGGGGTGAAGTATTCACCGAACACCTTGTTGAAACTCCAGAAGTCGCGCGGGTCTTCCAGCCATACGCCAACGCGCACTACGTCTTTCAATTCGTAGCCGGCCTCTTCGAGAATCGCCACCACGTTGCGCATGGTCTGGCGGGTTTGCTCGACGATGCCGCCGTTGATGATTTCACCGTCCACTGCCGGCACTTGGCCCGAGACGTAGAGCCAGCCGTCCGCTTCCACTGCACGTGCGAAAGGACGCGGTTGGCCACCGCCGGCGGTGCTGCCGGTGCCGTAACGAGTAATGCTCATAAAGTTGCTCCTGATTAAAAACGAATGTTCTTCAAAAATTCCGCCAGGCGCGGCGATTGCGGGCGTTCGAAGATGTCCTTCGCGCTGCCCTGCTCTTCAATGCGGCCCTGGTTCATGAATACGATCTTGTCCGACACTTCGTAGGCAAAGCGCATTTCGTGGGTGACCAGCAACATGGTCATGCCCTCCTCTGCCAAGCCCTTGATCACGCTGAGCACCTCGCCCACCAACTCCGGGTCGAGGGCCGAGGTGACTTCGTCGAACAGCATCAAGCTGGGGTTCATCGCAATCGCCCGGGCAATCGCCACGCGCTGTTGCTGGCCGCCGGACAACTGGCCCGGGAAGTGATTGCGCCGCTCCAGCAGGCCGACGCGGTCCAGCCATTTTTCGGCCAGGGCCACGGCTTCGTCCTTGCCCATCTTCTTGACCTTGAGCAGGCCGAGGGTGACGTTTTGCAACGCGGTGAGGTGCGGAAACAGGTTGAACTGCTGGAACGCCATGCCGGTCATCGCGCGGTGCTGGGCAATCACCCGCTCGGGGTGGCGCACACGCTTGCCGGCGATTTCGCTGTAGCCGATGGACTCGCCGTCCAGGGTGATCTGCCCGCCCTGGAATTCTTCCAGCAGGTTGACGCAGCGCAGCAGCGTGGTTTTGCCCGAGCCGCTGGAGCCGATCAACGTCACCACGTTGCCGCGCTGCATGGACAGGTCGACACCCTTGAGCACTTCGACCTGTCCGTACTGTTTACGCAGGCCGCGAATGTTCAAAAGCGGTTGGTTGGTTTGAGGTTGGTTCATGGCAAGGCCACCCGCTTTTCAATGTAGCGCCCGAATAACTCGATGGCGTAGTTGATGACAAAGAACAGAAACCCGGCGAACAGGTAGAACTCCAGGGTCATGAAGGTGCGCGCGATCACTTGCTGGGTGCTCAGCAGCAGCTCGGCCACGCCGATCACCGAGAGCAAGGTCGAGGCCTTGACGATTTCCGTGGAGGAATTGACCCAGGTCGGCAGGATCTGGCGCAACGCCTGAGGCAACAGCACGTAACCCAGCGACTGGTAGAACGTCAGGCCAATCGCCTTGCCCGCTTCCAGTTGCCCACGGGGAATGGCTTGCAGCGCGCCGCGCACGATCTCCGACACGTGAGAGCCGCAGAACAGCGTCAGCCCGACGGCGCCGGCCTGGAACGCGCTGATCTGCCAACCGAGCGCCGGCAGCATGTAGAAACACGCCAGCACCAGCACAAACACCGGCGTGCCACGGATCAGGTCGACATACAGACGAAACGGCGCGCGCATCCAGAATTTGCCGTAGGTCAGGATCAACCCGGCGACGATGCCGATCAGCGTGCCAAAGATAATGGCCAGCGCAGACACATACACGCTGGCCTGAAAGCCCGCCCACAGGGTATCCCGGGCGATCCACAACTCATGCAGCCAGCTGGGGGACTCGTACATGGAAACCCTCCTTAACGACGGATCGCCAGACGCTGTTCCAGGTAACGGAGCAGCATGGCAATGAGGTAACAGGCAGCCACGTAGAGCGCAGTCGTGACCATCCAGGTTTCAATCACCCGGTAGCTTTCGACGTTGATCTTGCGGGCGTAATAGGTCAGCTCCGGCACGGCAATCGCCGCCGCCAGCGAGGTGTCCTTGAACAGCGAAATGAAGTTGTTCGACAACGCCGGCAAGACGTTGCGCAGCATCACCGGCACGGTGATGTAGGCGCGGATACGCCACTCACCCAGGCCGATGGCCAAGCCGGCTTCGCGCAACCCCTTGGGAATATTCAGCAGCCCGGCGCGGAACACTTCGGTGAGGTAGGCACCGGCGTACAACGACAGCGTAATGATGAAGGACGGAATTTTGTCGAGACGAATCCCCAGTGACGGCAGTGCAAAGTAGATCAACAGGATCAGCACCAGAATCGGCGTATTGCGGATCACCGTCACGTACACGGAGGCGATGATGCGCAACGCGCGGTGCCTGGACAGCATGGCGAACGCCATCATCAAGCCGATTACACAGCCAATCGCAATCGACAGCAGCGCCAGCTCAAGGCCCAGGCCGAGCCCCGCCAGCAAGCTGGGGAAATCACGCCACACGGCGGCAAAGTTCAACTGATAGTTCATGGTCGGCAGTACCTGATTGGGGCGCCGTCAGCGACGCCCCAGGGTTTACGATTTACTTGAACTCAACCGGAAAACCGATCGCAGGCTCTGGCAAATCCACACCGAACCACTGCTTGAACGAGGCTTTGTAGGTCGGGAACTCCACGCCGGTCATGGCTTCATGCAGCGCGGTGTTGACGAAGTTCAGCCAGTCCTGGTCGCCACGCTTGACCGCGCACGCGTAGGTTTGCGGGCTCCAGGCGTAGGTCGGGCTGCGGTAGCGGCCTGGGTTCTGCACCATCAGGTACTTGACCGACGACTGGTCGGTGGCGGCGGCGTCGGCACGGCCGGAGTTCACGGCCTGGTACATCAGGTCGACGCTGTCGTACTGATCAACCTTGGCCTTGGGCAGCGCCTGGTGCACCAGCTCTTCGGCGTAGACGTTTTGCAGCACGGCCACGGTGACGCCGTCGCCGGCGGCTTGCAGGTCTTCGATTTCCTTGTACTTGCTGTTGTTCGGCAACAGCAGGCCCACGCCTTCGCGGTAGTACGGCAAGGTAAAGGCCACCTGCTGCGCACGGCTGGCGGTGACGGTAATGAACTGGCAACTCATGTCGACCTTATCGGTCAGCAGGTTGGGAATACGTGCGTCGGAAGACTGCACCACAAACTCGACCTTGCTCGGGTCGTTGAACAAGCCTTTGGCCACAATGCGGCCGATGTCGATATCAAAACCCTGCAACTTGCCATCCGCTCCCTGGAAGTGCCACGGCGCATTGGTACTGCCTGTACCCACGATGAGATGCCCACGCTTGAGCACATCATCGAGCTTGCTGTCCGCCGCGTGCACTACGCTTGCGAGGGAAGCCGATGCGGCGAAGAGAAAAACACACGCTTTAAACACGGAAGGTCGGTGATGCATGACAAGCACTCCAGGAGTTGTGTATTCCGCTATACCGGAACTTAGTATGTAACAACGGAATAGACAGCAGAAAGTGTGCCACACGCGGCCGCAGAAAAACATGAAGGGGACAAAGTTGTTTTAAATCAATTGGATAAATATTGAGCTGCGGTAAGGCGCTGTGCCAGCAGCCGTGGATGTGTTGCTACGCAAGGCCACACGTGGCGGTGACAGTTTGGATGCCGTGCACCACGGTAGCGTTACCGTGCACCGTGGCGGTGCTGAGCGAGCGGGCTTCTTGTGGCGAGCGGGCTTGCCCCGCGTTGGGCTGCGAAGCGGCCCCAAAACCTGGCGACGCGGGTTTTCAGGTACAGCGCGGCGGCTGGATTGGGAGCGCTTCGCACTCCAACGCGGGGCAAGCCCGCTCGCCACAAGAAGCCCGCTCGCCACAGGAAGCTTGCTCACTATGAGAAGACCGCTCACTACAGCTAGCCGGTTTGCCGCAACTCACCAGGGTTTCTTGGCGAGGCTCTGGTTGTTTTTTTGTGCTGGGCTAGGCTGGTGGGATGTCTGTGTGCGGGAGCGTGGCGTGATGAAGGTAAGCCTTATGGTGGTGTTGCTGGGCTGTCTGGTGGCCGGTACGGCTTCGGCCAGTAATGATCGCCGTGAATGCAAAGAAGAACTGCAGAAGCTCAAGGAAGCCTTCAGCACCGATTACACCAGCCAGAACCACCATGGCTATCGTCGGGCGAAGGCGTCCAGGGACAATGAGGAATACAAGAAATGCGCGAGCCAGGCGCGCAAGGCACGTGAACGAACGGAACGTGCCGACGATGCATGAGCCTGTCTACCTGTGAAGGTTGACAGTAGACGGTGGTGATCTCGCGATCTAGCGTATCCGGCAGGCCCCATCGGCCAGGTGCACAAGGAGATCATCATGGGTGCTGCCAATGCGGTGATTGATACCCTCAGCGACTACCAGCAGGTTCTGAATCAGCACCCGCTGGTGATCGTGCTGTTTACTTCCCAGTCCTGCCAGGCGTGCCTGGGAGTTCACCCACGCTTTAATAGCATCGCCGAAAAGTACGCCGGCCGAGTGAAGAGCATGATCCTGGACACCGCCCGGACGCCGAGAATCGACGGCGTAGACGGCACGCCTACCCTGGTGGTCTACAAAAATGCCCTTGAGGTCGAAAACCTCAAGGGCATTGGCGCGCCGGAAGAACAGGAAGCACTTCTGGATCAGGTGTTCAAAGACTACGCGCCCTAGGCACCAGCAGCACCTGCGTCACCCGCCGCTCCTCCACCGCCGCCACTGTCAGGTGCCAGCCTTCGTGCTCCAAGCTGTCGCCCACTCGCGGCAAGCGGTCCAGCAGACTCATCACCAAACCTGCGAGCGTCTGGTAATCGTCGGTGGCCACGGCCTTGAAGCCGGTGCGCTGGCGAACCTGATTAAGGGTCAAGGCGCCATTGGCGCGAAAGCCTGCGCCCTCCTCGACGATATCCGGCCCTTCGATTTCGCTGGCGTCCGGCAATTCACCGGCGATGGATTCAAGAATGTCGGTCATGCTCAACACGCCCATGAAATCGCCGAATTCGTTGATCACAAACGCGATATGGGTGGATGCCTGGCGCATTTGCTCCAGGGCGTTGAGGATCGAAAAACTCTCCAGCAGGTTGACCGCGCGGCGCGCCAGGTGCTCCAGGTTCGGCTCGTGGCCGGCCAGGTATTCCTTGAGCAACTCCTTCTTGTGCACAAAGCCCAATGGCTCATCGACAGCACCGTTGCGGATCAACGGCAGCCGGGAGTAGGACGAATGCATCAATTTACGGCGGATAGTGTCGGCATCGTCCGCCAGATCGATACAGTCGACCTTGGCCCGCGGCGTCATCAAGCTGCGGATCGGACGCTCGGCCAACTGCAACACGCCACTGATCATCACGCGCTCGCGTCGATCAAACAGCGGGCCCTGGGTCGCATCCGGCTCGCCCATCAGGTCGGCAACGTCGTCATCCATGCCCTCCACCGCCAGACTGCGGCCCCCCAGTAAACGCATCACCGCATGCGCAGTGCGCTGGCGTACCGGCAATGTGCCCTGTACCGACTTTTTGCGACGGGCGCGGGCCAGCTGGTTGAACAGCTCCACCACAATCGAGAAGCCCATCGCCGCGTACAAGTAACCCTTGGGCACATGGAAACCCAGGCCTTCGGCAGTCAGCACCAGGCCGATCATCATCAGGAAACTCAGGCACAGCATGATCACCGTCGGGTGCGCATTGACGAAACGCGTCAGCGGCTTGCTCGCGACAATCATCAGGCCGATGGACACGATCACTGCGATCATCATCACCGCCAGCTCGTCGACCATGCCTACGGCAGTCACCACCGCGTCGAGGGAGAACACTGCGTCTAGCACCACAATCTGCGCGACGATCGGCCAGAACATCGCATAGGTGGCATTGCCCGCACGCTGGGCCACATGACCTTCGAGGCGTTCGTGCAATTCCATGGTGGCCTTGAACAACAGGAACACACCGCCAAACAGCATGATCAGGTCACGGCCGGAAAACCCCTTGCCGAAAACCTCGAACAGCGGCTGAGTAAGGGTCACCATCCAGGAAATACTCGCCAGCAAGCCCAGGCGCATCAGCAGCGCCAGGGACAAACCGATCAACCGCGCCCGGTCGCGCTGCTCCGGCGGCAGCTTGTCCGCCAGGATCGCGATAAACACCAGGTTGTCGATGCCCAGCACCAGTTCCAGCACAATCAAGGTCAACAAGCCGAGCCAAGCCGTTGGATCCGCTAACCATTCCATTTATAGAGTCTCGTTATAGATGTCTGAATGCCGGACACGGCAAGGCGCGGTCAGTGGGCCGGGACAAGGGTAGCAATCGGAATACGGGGTGCTTCAGCGGGAACAGCAGCAGCGGATGTCTTGGGGAAAGACGACTGGGAGGCTCCGAGAGGGTGTTCATGCAAGTCCTGCAGTGGAAAAAGGACTTGAATCGTACAATCGAAACCTAAACTTCCTACAACGCAAAACTATTACAAAATCTGTAACCCCAACACACACTTCGAAATAGGCCACTCTAGAGCACAGATACCAGTGGAGCAGGACTACCGGTGGACAGAGCCACCTATGGGCCAAATCTACCCGTGGAGAAGGGCTACCTGTGATAGCAGGACTATCTGTGAAGCAGAGCTAACTGTGAAGCAGGGCTATCTGTAAAGCAGAGCTACCTGTGGTGCAGGGCCACCTGTGGCGAGCGGGCTTGCCCCGCGTTGGGCTGCGCAGCAGCCCCAAAACCTGCTGACCGAATTCTCCTGATACTCCGAGTCGCCTCAACTGGGGCTGCTTCGCACCCCAACGCGGGGCAAGCCCGCTCGCCACAGTAATCCCGCGCCCACACCTCGCTCAGCGTTTACGCGTCGCATCATCCAGCGCCAAAATCGTATGCGCAATCCACAAAGTCCCGAAATCCATCGCCCCCGACGAAGCCATCCTCATCGAACCGCTGGCCTGTTCGCTGCACGCCGCCGAGCGTGCGCATGCCGGCGGCGCCTCCTTCAACGATGCGCTGCAAGCCATGAAAACCGCTGCCTCGCAAGGGGGCGATTCGACCAAGGACTTAGTCGCGAAAATCGGCCGCGCGAGTCGGCTGGGTGAGCGTTCGTTGGGCGTGCTCGACGCAGGCGCGGTGTCGTGCTGTTTGATCCTGACGCGGTTGGCGGATTCGGTTCAACCGCGCTGGGTGTAGCGCCCCGGATGGCCCTTTCGCGAGCAAGCCCGCTCCCACAAAAGCTTGACCTGCAGTCTGGAATTACCAGAACCGCTGCTGGGTCAAGCGGCTCCACCAGGTCAGCAGCACTCGGTCCACCGAACCGCTGGCCGCCAGGCCGACCCGCTCTTGCAGGCTTTTGCGCTCGGCATAGTGCAGGTGGAACACCTCGGCGGTCTTGGCCTTGGTGGCCAGGTATTCGTCGCTGGTTTGCAGTTCGTCGACCAGTTGCTTGTCGAGGGCTGCAACACCCAGCCACACTTCCCCGGTCGCGACATCATCGATTGCTAGCTGAGGGCGATAGCGCGACACGAAGTTCTTGAACAACTGATGGGTGATGTCCAGGTCTTCCTGGAACTTCTCGCGGCCCTTCTCGGTATTTTCGCCAAACACGGTAAGGGTGCGTTTGTATTCACCGGCCGTCAGCACTTCGAAATCGATGTCATGTTTTTTCAGCAGGCGGTTGACGTTGGGCAACTGCGCTACCACGCCGATCGAGCCGAGGATGGCGAACGGTGCGCTGATGATCTTCTCGCCGATGCACGCCATCATGTAGCCGCCGCTGGCCGCGACCTTGTCGATGCACACGGTCAATGGCACGCCCGCCTGGCGAATACGCGCCAGTTGGGATGAGGCCAGGCCGTAGCTGTGCACCATGCCGCCGCCGCTTTCCAGGCGCAGCACCACTTCGTCTTTCGGCGTGGCCAGGCTCAGCAGTGCGGTGATTTCATGGCGCAGGCTCTCGGTGGCCGAGGCCTTGATGTCGCCGTCGAAATCCAGCACAAACACCCGGGGTTTGGCCTCGGGTTTCTTCTTGCCTTTCTTCTTTTCGGTTTTGCTTTCGGCTTTGCGCAGGGCCTTGAGCTGGTCCTTGTCGAGCAGGCTCGACTCCAGGCGCTCACGCAGGCCCTTGTAGAAATCATTGAGCTTGCTGACCTGCAATTGGCCGGCGGACTTGCGACGGCCTTTGCTGTGCAACGCCGCGAAACTGATCAGTACCACCACAATAGCGACCACCAGGGTGACGGTCTTCGCCAGAAAGCTCGCGTATTCGGCCAGAAAATCCATATGTCTCCTTAAAAATGCACTGCGCCAGGCGCGGATGGGCCCAGCATACCGACGGCACCGCGTTCGAGCCAGTGATCAAACCGCCAGCAAGCGGGCTCTAACGGGCTTTTAAAACAAGCGTATGTTTTTTCATTGACAGCTCTCCGGCATCCTCATAACCTCGCCAGACTTTCAACGTACCGGGAAAACGGACGTGGGCAGCATTTATCTGATTCGACATGGCCAGGCCTCTTTCGGTGCAGACGACTATGACGTCCTGTCGCCCGTCGGCGTGGAACAAGCGCAAGTGCTCGGTCGCCACCTGGCAGACCTGGGCCTCACGTTCGAGCGCTGTGTATCGGGCGACCTGCGCCGCCAGCAGCACACCGCCACGTCCGTGTTCGATCAATATGCAGCCCGTGGCCTGCCGGTACCTTCGCTGGACATCGACAGCGCCTTCAACGAATTCGACGCCGAGGCGATCATCCGCGCCCTGCTCCCCGACCTGCTGAGCACCGAACCCGAAGCCCTGGAGATCCTGCGCAATGCGGCGCACAACCGCAGCGAATTCCAGCGCATCTTCGCGTTGATCATCGAGCGTTGGCTGGCCGGCACTTATGACCCACCGGGGCTGGAAAGCTGGCTGGGGTTTGTCGAACGCGTACAAGGCGGCCTGCAACGAATTCTCGAAACCGCCCGGAACACGGACAAGATCGCCGTGTTCACCTCCGGCGGCACGATCACCGCCCTGCTTCACTTGATTACCCGAATGCCTGCCGCCCAGGCGTTCGAACTCAATTGGCAAATTGTTAACACCTCGCTCAACCAGCTGAAATTCCGTGGACGCGAGGTGGCGCTGGCTTCCTTCAACAGTCATACCCACTTGCAACTGTTGAAGGCGCCGCAGCTCATCACTTTCCGATGAGCTGCGGCCAACCGTGACCCCAAGGTCACTGGACTCTACCCTTAAGGATCGAAACCATGACTGACGTAGCCAAAGCTGTAGAAGCAATGAAAGCCAAATTCAACCCAGCCGCTGCCGACGGCCTGGACCTGGTGTTCGGTTTCCGTATCGACGACACCCAGAACTTCTCGCTGGTGGTCAAGAACAACACCTGCGAACTGCTCGAAGGCGAAAACCCTGACGCCCAGGTCACTCTGGTCACCGACGGCGAAACCATGGAAGGCATCGTCAGCGGCGACACCGACGGCATGCAGGCCTTCATGAGCGGCAAACTGCGCACCGAAGGCGACATGATGCTGGCAATGAAGCTGAGCGAGCTGTTCCCGGCCTGATCACGCTGATTGAGTAGCGCGCTTCACCCCGACAAATCCCGCCACATGGCGGGATTTGTTGTTTGCGCGAGCGGACAACGGCCATACCCGCACCTCATCAGCCACAATTGCCCTTGATAGCCTCCCCCGGAAACGCCCGCCGAACAAACCCTGTCGAATCACCCAAAGAGCCATTCACCGCCCCGGAGTGATCGAGCTCTCGATACAGAATCCGCAGGTTCAGCCCGACCGACGCCAGGCTCTGCTGCGGCGTCAATGCTTCACTGCGCAGCAGTTTGCCGGGCATTGGCGGCACAGGGTCAGCCCAGGTGTAGAACGCGTCAGCGGCGCTGCTACTGCCGGCCGCCAGTACCCATAGCAACGCCCACGCGCGCATCACGCATCACCACCCTTCTTTCAACATGCGCAATTCAAGGTGCTGCAACAGCATGATGGTTTTGCCATCGACAATCTCACCGCTCTGCACCATCGCCAGCGCCTGTTCAAAGCTCAGCTCCAGCACTTCGATGTCTTCACCCTCGTCGATCAGCCCGCCGCCATCGCCAACGCGGTCCGCTGCCTGGTACTCGCCGATAAAGAAGTGAATGCGCTCGGTCACCGAACCGGGGCTCATGAACGCCGAGTAGATTTTCTCCACGGGGCCGACGCGGTAGCCGGTCTCTTCTTCGGCTTCGAGGCGAATGCGCTCTTCGGGGGTGGCGTTGTCCAACAGGCCGGCGGCCGCTTCGATCAAGTAGCCGGGGTAATCGTTGACGAACGTGGGCATGCGGAACTGGCGGATCAGCAGCACGGTGCGCTGTGCGCGGTTGTACAGCAGAATCGTTGCGCCGTTGCCGCGGTCGTACACTTCACGGGTCTGGGCTTGCCAACTGCCATCCTGGCGGCGCAGGTCGAAGGTGTATTTTTTCAGAAGATACCAATTGTCCGACAGGGTTTCTTCGGCGGTGATGCGAACGGGGCTATTGTCCATGGCCTGGCCTCTGCTCAAAGGAGCGCGAGCATGTCGCGGCGCCAATGTCAGCGTCAAGCGAAACGCTTGTGCAGACAGGCGCGCGGCGTGTCGGGTTCAGTAAGGGGTCACGGCCTGAGCCAGTGGTTGCTTGATGCGCGGCCGCGCGGCCGCCACTTCTTCAGCGCTGGCGGCCTTGATCCGTGCCAGATCGCGCGGGTGATCCACCCCAGGGTTCTCAGTGAACCGCGTCGCCGTGAATTGGCCCTTGCTGGCCCGCAGGATGTATCCCGTGTCCTGGTCACCCAAACAACCCAGGCACGCGTCGTTCAATGCTGTAACACTTTGCAAGCAATCCCCATTCACGGCTGTCGAATTAATTCCTGCCCCTTAAAGCCATCTGGTAAAACCCGAGCTTCGCTTTTGTCCTGGAACCTTCATGTCATCTCGTTTTCTGTCTCGCCTGGGCCTGCGCTGGTTTCCCCTGCTGTGCATGGCCATCCTGATCATCGGCCTGCCGGTAGGCTGCGCTGTGCTTCAACACAAGGAACGCGAGCTGGTGTTTCGCATTGAACCGGGTACCGCCGGCTGGTACACCGGCTTGCCCAAGGCCGTGCAGGAATTCGATATAAAACCCGCCAGTTTCAAATCAGGCCAGAACCTGCACGGCTGGTGGTACCCGGCCGACAAGCAGGATGCTCCGGCGATTCTGTACCTGCACGGCGTGCGCTGGAACCTCACCGGCCAGCTGTTTCGCATTGAACAACTGCACGCACTGGGCTTTTCGGTGCTGGCCATCGACTACCGCGGTTTCGGCCAGAGTCACGGTGACTTGCCTTCGGAAACCAGTGTGTATGAAGACGCGCGCATCGCCTGGGAGCGCTTTCAGGTGCTGCAGCCAGACCCGAGCAAACGTCTGATCTACGGGCACTCGCTGGGTGGTGCGGTGGCCATCGACCTGGCAGCGCAGTTGAGTCAACAGACACCGGTGCCCGTGCGTGGCCTGGTGATCGAATCCACGTTCACCTCGCTGGGGGACGCGGCCGCGGCCGTGGCCAACACCTCACTGCCGGTGCGCTGGTTGCTGTCGCAGAAGTTCGACTCCATCGACAAAATTGCCGGCGTGCACATGCCGCTGCTGGTGGTGCACGGCCTGGCCGACCCCTACGTGCCACCGCGTTTCAGCCAACAACTGTTCGACGCCGCCCAGGAGCCCAAACGGCTGCTGCTGGTGCCTGGCGCCACGCATAACAACAGCATGAGCCTGGCCGGGCGCAATTATGGGCAAGCGCTGGAAAAACTCATGCAAGCGCAGATGCCGGCGCAGGTGGTGACGCACTCCACAGGTCGCAACGGCGACTCTTGAAAGTACTTTTCGGCACTGGGTTCACGCTTGGCTGTCAAGCGTAAACCCTGCCCATACTGGCCCGCGCCGCAAGTTGATCAAATATTAACCGAGGGTTAAATCGCCAACCCTGCCGGGCCTTCGCAAAGTTATCCACAGAGATACCCACGGTTTTCGTGGACAACTCTTTTTACTTTTTTACGATCTTTTTGCTCAGCAAACCCCTTCGGGAAAGGTGCCTGGCAGCAAAATATCGCGATTCACATCGCGTATATCGTTATAGCCGCACAGCGCCATCGACACATCCAACTCACGGGCAATGATGTCAAGGGCCTTGGTCACGCCCGCTTGGCCCATGGCGCCCAAACCGTACAAGTGCGGTCGACCGATCATGGTGCCTTTGGCGCCCAGTGCCATCGCCTTGAGCACGTCCTGGCCGGAGCGAATGCCGCCGTCGAGCCACACTTCAATCTGCTTACCCACCGCCTCGACAATTGCCGGCAGCTGGCTGATGCTCGACGGTGCACCATCCAGCTGGCGGCCACCGTGGTTACTCACCACCAAGGCATCGGCGCCGGAATTAGCCGCCAGCCGCGCATCCTCCACATCGAGAATGCCCTTGATAATCAGCTTGCCGCCCCAGCATTTCTTGATCCATTCCACGTCGTCCCAGCTCAGGCGCGGGTCGAACTGCTGGGCGGTCCATGACGACAGCGAACTCATGTCCGCCACGCCTTTGACGTGGCCGACGATATTGCCGAAACCACGGCGTTTGGTGCCCAGCATGCCCATCACCCAGCGCGGCTTGGTTGCCATGTTGAGGATATTCGGCAGGGTCAGTTTTGGCGGCGCCGACAAGCCGTTGATCAAGTCCTTGTGGCGTTGCCCGAGGATCTGCAGATCGAGGGTCAGTACCAGCGCATCCACACCCGCCGCTTTGGCGCGCTCGATCAATTGCTCGACAAACCCGCGATCACGCATCACATACAACTGGAACCAGAATGGCTGGCCGACCTGTTCGGCGATGTCCTCAAGTGAGCAGATGCTCATGGTCGACAGCGTGTAGCGCAGGCCAAAAGCCGCGGCGGCGCGGGCGGTCAGGATCTCGCCATCGGCATGCTGCATGCCCGCAAGCCCCGTGGGCGCCAGCGCGACCGGCATGGCCATGTCCTGGCCGATCATGCTGGCGCGGATCGAACGTTCATCGATGTTGCGCGCCACGCGCTGACGAAATTTGATGCGGGCAAAATCGCTTTCATTTGCCCGATAGGTGCTTTCAGTCCAGGAACCGGAATCGGCGTAGTCGTAGAACATTCGTGGGACACGTTTTTGCGCCAGCTTGCGTAAGTCTTCGATGGTTGTGATCAACGACATCTAGGTCACCTCTCCCTGAACTGAGCCCAGAGAGTAACCGCCGATCAGCCGCGCAACCAGTCATTGCGTTTATATCGGCAGAGGCCTAATCTCGCACAAACCCGCAAAAAGACGCACAAACATGCAGAGCACTCATCAAGCCATCGACCTGCCTTCGTTGCGCAAACAGAAAATCCTGTTGCTGCTGGAGCGCGATGGCAAAGTCACCGCATCCGAATTGGTGGAGCATTTTGCCGTGTCCCAGGACACCATCCGCCGCGACCTCGGTGAACTGGCCGCCGCCGGCCTGTTGCAACGCGTGCACGGCGGCGCCCTGCCCCGGCCCAAAGACACCGGCAAAGACTTCTTCACCCGTGTGGGCGAGACCAATGAGGTCAAACGCCACCTCGCGCGCCTGGCCGCCGATCGCGTGGAAGACGGCCAGATCGTGTTGTTCGATTCCGGCTCGACCACGCTGCAGATTGCGCAATCCTTGCCACGTGCGATCCGCCTGACGGTGGTCACACCGTCGCCGATGATTGCCATCGCCCTGGCCGACCACCCGGATGTGAAAGTGATTTTGGCGGGTGGCCAACTCAACCCTGCCACCTTGTCCACCAGCGGCCACGAAGCCGTGCGCCTGATCCAGAGCATCAAGGCCGACCTGCTGTTTACCGGTGTGTGCGCGTTGCATCCGCAAGTGGGCATCAGCTCGTTGCATTTCGACGAAGTGGCGGTCAAGCAAGCCTTGCTCGACAGTGCCTCGCACGTGGTGGCGGTGACCATGGCCGACAAGCTCGGCGCGGTGGAACCCTTTGTGGTGGGCCCGTGCAGCCGCATCCATACGCTGATCACCGAGTGGCACGTACCGAGTGTCGAAGCCTATGAGCAGTTAGGGCTGGAAGTGCTGCGCGTGGAGGTTGAGTAGGTACAAGGCATCGGCAGTGGCATGACCGCTGGCGGTGTTGTCGAAGATGCACCAGGTGGGAATGCCTGCGGCGACGTATTGGTTCAGTTGCTGCGAGAATGCCTGCACGCGTTCCGGCCCATACGCGCTGTGATAGATGCGCGGTGAGCCGTGCAGTCGCCAATACTGCACGCCCTGCCAGCCGGTGCCCGCGTCGATGACCGGAGGGTCGGCGACCACACGGCCTATGTGTAAATCCTGCAATAACGCCTCGGCTTCAAGCCAGCTGGCGTGACGCGGTTCCAAAACCACGGCACCCGCAAATCGTTGGCGTAACGCCGTGAAAAACGGTGTGGCGATCGCCGCTTCATAGCTGAAAGACGGTGGCAGTTGAATCAGCAGGCAGCCCAGTTTTTCACCCAATCTGAGGCACTGCTCGAGGAATTCATCCAGCGCGGTTTCGCAGCGCTGCAAGCGCAATTCATGGGTGATGCGCTTGGGCACCTTGACCGAAAAACGAAACGCCGGCGGTACCGATTGCGCCCAGCGCTCATAGGTCTTGGGCAGGTGCGGGCGATAAAACGAACTGTTGATTTCCACTGCGTTGAAACGCGATGCGTAACGTTGCAGGTGTGTGCCCTCGCCCGCAAAAGCCGGCCACTGTTCACGCGGCAAACTCCACCCCGCGCAGCCCACATACAGCGCTGCCTTCAAAACAGCACCTTGGCGGCGTCGCGCATGAAAATCTCGATGGTCTTGGGCCCGACGCCTGCAAATTCACCCAAGCGTTTTTCGAAGGCCTGACGGTCTTCGCTGGCGCTGCGAATATGGCTGATCTTGCCGCCATATTCGGCATTCAATTTGGCACTCAGGTCGAGCAAACGCTGCGCCGTGGTTTCGTCATAGCGCACGTAATGCGCGCGCCCAAGCATCGACACCAACTCCCTGGAGGTGCAGTGCTGCAACTTGCGCGCGGTATCGCGGCCTTGCTCTTCAACAATCACCTTGTACGCCTGCGCAGCAATTGGCGCCTGAATGCGCTTGCCCATCAGGAAGCTGGCGATAAACCACTTGAACAGGCTGGCGTCGTCTTCAGGCCTTAACTCAATGCCCAACTGCGCAGCGGTAATCGACCTGGCCATGCTCAGTGGCCCAACTTGCGCTCAGCCTTGGCGGCTTGCTCGTTGATGGCGTCGGTCTGGCGTTCGATGTCCTTGATCGACGTGGGCGTGAGCACCTTGTCGACGCTTTCGGTTTTTGGGTTCGGGCGTTCCAGCGTGTGGCCCTTGTCGGCTTTGTCGGTGCCTTTCTGGGCGTCTTCGGAACTGATCGGGGTTGGGGTTTTATCGGCAGTCACAGTTTGTCTCCAAGCAGTTGAAGGCCCACAAAAAATAGCGGGCGCTTATGCAGCAGAGCCTGTCGAATTTCGATAGTTCAAGGAAATTGGCGTGCATGACCACCGGAGAAAAAACCGCGAATTAATTTAAACCTTTTGCCGAGGCTCCCCCTCAACAGTCAGGTACGGCATCACGCCACTGTTGATTTCAAGGAGATCCACCATGACTACTCTGCTGATGAAACAAATGGGCCTGACCTTTGTGCTGGTTGCGGGCTCGATTTCCACGGCCATGGCCGCAACGTCCAACAGCTTTGTCGACGACGCCGCCCAAGGCGGTATCACCGAGGTGGAAGCCGGCAAGCTGGCCCTGGAAAAAAGCAGCTCGGCCGACGTAAAGACTTTTGCTCAGCACATGGTCACCGACCACACCAAAGCCAATCAGGAACTGACGGCATTGGCGAAAAAGCTGGATATCGAAGTACCCGATGACGCCGCCCTGACCGACAAGGCCAAAAAAGCCATCCTCGAAATGCGCGACGAGTCGTTCGACAAGGCCTACGCCAACAACCAGGTCGCCGCTCATGAAAAAACCGTCGAATTGTTCCAGAAAGAAGCCGCTTCCTCGGACAACGCCGAGCTGAAAGCCTTCGCCGCCAAGATCCTGCCGACCCTTGAAGCCCACCTGAAAATGGCCAAGGAGCTGCAAGCCAAACACGACCACTAAACCATCCCTGACCCAGGAGACACTCGACCATGAGTTCGCAACTCAACGGCAAGAAAATCCTCATCATCACCTCCAATACCGGTATCGAACGCGATGAGCTGGTCAAGCCACTCGAAGCGCTGCGCGGTTATGGCGCCACGGTGACTCACGCGTCCAGCAAAGGCGGCACCACCCAGACCTTCGTCGGTGACACCGAGAAGGACAAAACCGTGGAATCCGACGTGCAATTGTCGGACGTGGCAAGCAGCGACTACGACGCCTTGGTTATCCCTGGCGGCACCGTCAACGCTGACACCTTGCGCCAGGATGCCAACGCGCTGCGCCTGATCAACGACTTCGTCAAGGCCGGCAAAACCATCGCGGCGATCTGCCACGGGCCATGGACGCTGATCGATGCAGGCGTGATCAAGGGCAAAACCCTGACCTCGTACAAAAGCGTGCGGATCGACCTTGAAAACGCCGGCGCCGCCGGTTGGGTGGATGCCCAGGTCAAGGAATGCAAGGCCAATGGCTGGACCTTGATCACCTCGCGTACCCCGGATGACTTGCCGGCGTTCAACGAAGCGATTGCCAAAGCTATTGCGGGCTAAACCACCCGCTTGAACGTAAACAGGCGCCCAATGGGCGCCTGTTTGCGGTCTTCAATGGGCTCAGCTTTTGCGCTGTTCAGCCATCTCACGTTTTGGCCCGAACAAGGCCCAGACAATCAGCCCGAACAGCGGCACGAAAATCAGAATGATCAACCACAGCCCTTTGGTCTCCCAGCCACCGGTGCTGCGTAATACGACGTTGATCGCCCATAATTCCAAGATCAGCAGAATCACGGCCAGAATGATCCAGATAGTTTCCAATTGCATAGCTCACCTCCTGAGGTCTATGCATTAGGTCAAGCAGATGGCCTGAGGGTTCCATTCGATTTTCAGCAAGGGCTCACGCCCAACGGTTGCAGCTAATCCTGCGCGACCTTCTAGACTCAACACTGAATCACCTCGCCTGCACTGAATTAAGGAGGTTCAGGATGACCGAGCACGTTATCCACTTTCACTGCCAGATCGACCAGAGCACCACCGAGCGCTTTCGCGACTGTTGCCTGGATGCTATCGGCGAAGGCGCCAGTTCCCTGCTGCTGAACCTGTCGACCACCGGTGGCAGCACCAATTTCGGCTTCACCCTCTACACCTTTCTCAAGGCGTTGCCGGTGCCCTTGTGCGCGATCAACGCGGGCAACATCGAATCCATGGGCATCATCATGTTCCTGGCGGCGAACCGACGCATCACCACGCCGCACTCACGGTTTTTGATTCACCCGATGAACTGGTATTTCAGCCAGAGTTCAGTGGACCACCAGCGTCTGCGTGAATACCTGTCGAGCCTGGATAACGACCTGGCGCGCTACGTGAAAATCTATGAGTTGGAGACCACTCAAGCCGAAACCCAGCTGGATATTTTCAAGTGCCTGTCGGCTGAGGAAAAAGTCATCGCCGCGCATGAATCGCTGGCCTATGGCATCGCCCACGAGGTGCAGCAGGTGGTGTTTGCCGAAGACATCAAGCATTGGAAAGTCAGCGGCGCCTAGAAGCGGTGTATTGCAATCTGCTGGCTGCCCAACCATGCAAGGTGCACGAATGCGTTGCCTTGCATGCTTTTCTATCTCATTGATTAATAAGGTTTTATTTAAGTTATCCAAGTTGGTACAACTGATGCAACCTCCAAGGAACGAGGCGTGCACTTCGACACGCCCGAATGCTATCCGTGAGGTTCCACCATGAATGCAATCGACCTTCTCAAGGCTGACCACGAACGCGTCAAGGCGCTGCTGACCCAACTGAGCGAGTCCACCGAGCGTGGCGTCAAGAAACGCACTGAATTGCTGGCCAAACTCGAGATGGAAATCAGCCTGCATACCCGCCTCGAGGAAGAGATCCTTTACCCCGCCTTCCGCAAGGCCGGCGGTAAAGAGCAGGACATCATGTACCACGAGGCCAAGGAAGAGCACCGCACCGTCGACGCCCTGGTGCTGCCCGACCTGAAACAGACCGAGCCTTCCACCACTGAATTTTCCGGGCGCGTCAAAGTGGTCAAGGAACTGTTGGAGCACCACATCGAAGAAGAGGAATCCGAGATGTTCCCGCAGGCCAAAAAGCTGTTGGGCAAGACTGTGCTCGAAGCCCTTGGTGCAGAAATGGAAGCGATGAAAGCCGCGCACAAGAAAGCCCTGGGCGCCAAGCCGATCGCGGCCTGATGCCCGTTCGTCGCATGCCCGCGAACTATTTCAAACTTTGATTTCGATTGAGCATTCCCAATTAAGCGACACCGTTGATTCATTCATTGAAGAGGGATTTTGAAATGGCTACCAGCGGAAAAACCACGACAGGTGCAGGCGGTAAAGCCAAGCCAGATACTGCCAAGAAAAGTGGCGGTCAAGGCTCCGGCGGCAATTTTGCCAACGACCGTGAGAAAGCTTCTGAAGCCGGCAAAAAAGGTGGAGCCCACAGCTCCGGCGGCGGCGCTAAGAAGTCTTGATTGAAGCACCACCGGGGCCCGGGTTTCCCGGGCTTCGGCCCAAGCAAGGGGATTGAGTCATGAAGACCAGTATTTCCCACAGGATGTTGCTCATCGTCGGCTTTTCAGCGCTGCTGGCAAGCCCCGCTTTCGCCGCCTTTGGCGATGCCATTGCCCCCGCCGCCAACTCGCTGAGCGGCAGCAGCGCAGCAGGTTCCGCGCTGCCGCCAGGCACCTATCCGAGCAGCCCCTCCGACAGTGACAAAAAGGCTGAAACGCCGCCCAAAGAGAAGGCCTCGACGAGCGGAACTTCACACAAGCAACCCGCGAAAAAGACTCAGAAAAAGACTCCGCGCAGCAGCAGCAGCAACTAGCCGCTTAACAAGGGCCAGGCGAAACGCCTCGCCGCTTGCCTTTCGCCCATGGCCACGGCGTGGCCTGGGACCCGCCGTGGCCTCTCAAGGACTCAGGGCACTGGCAACCAACCGCTGAAATCACCCTGACGGTTCAACGGGCACCAGCCGAAGTCGTCCAACGGGGCTGGCAATGGCTGATGTTCGACGCTTGCCAACGCACTGCCCTTCCAATCGAAAATCCTCGCCCCTCGCCATCCCACGACCACGCCCTGCGCCTGGCTTTGATCGGTAGTGATCCAGCGCGCCGCCGCGGCCGCCATGAAAGCCTCGATGGGCTCCTCATCAATCTGTGATCGATACCCCGAGGCGAGCAGCCAGCGGCAAACGTTGAGGTGATACGTCCAGTCCAGCGGCGGCTGGTTGTGATAGGCCCAGGTCATGAAGCTGCGAAACAGGTTCAACCCTTCCGGTGGATCCAGCTTGAGCAAGGCCGGGCAGATGTCGAACAAGGTGTGCCAATACGGCAATAAACGCGCATCCAGGTGCACGAAGCAGCGCGAATTGCTCGGGTAATCAGCCAGTGTCGGTTCGGCGCGCATACGCCGGGATGCCTTGCTGACCAGGCGGCTGGCGCCTGCAGGCAATACAGAGATCATGAAATACACTCACAGTCGTGACGATAGAACGCCTCCTGAACACAGGAAGCCCAAGGCACACGTCAGAATGCGGGGGAAGCGCGGGGGTTGGCCGAGGGCCAGGAATAACGCGGCGGCGCCTTGTTGCGCCGCTCATGGGCAGGACGTGGGGTGTGTCCAAGGCCCAACAGCCAGGCCAGCCCGATGAGGAACACGATGGCCACGGTCACGGCAGCGCATACCGGGCAGGCAAAGTAGTTCGAGATGTTGCCAGACGCTGGGTTATCCAACCCTTTGTCGGAAAGTGGCGCCTGGCTACCGTCCACCGAGCAGAACGCACCACCGATGCCGTTGAGTTGCTCGCCAAGCATCTGCCCATGGCCCAAACCGCAGACGAACAGGTTCATCAGCACGCAGAAGTACAGGGCCCAGGCGATCAGCGAACGGTCGGGGTGGCTCAATTTCATGGCGGCGACTCTACCACTGAAGCCCCAAAGGGATGAAGCACGGCGCGCCCTGTGGCAGAACGTCGCAGATTACGTGAGCTGACCTGGGTTGGTAGACTGTGCACCCGCATCATTACTCCTTTTCAAAGCCTGCCATGCCGTTGCAGAGTCATCCAGGCGTTTCACAGGATGCACAGTTGATGAGTACGTTATTCACCCGCCGCAAAGTGCTGACCGGTATGGGCCTGTTGGGCCTGGGCAGCCTGCTGGGCGGCTGTGATTACAGCCCCAAGCTGAACTTCAAGTACGGCAAGGACCTCAGTGACAAGATCATGGGCCGCACCTTCAAGCTCAAGAACACCGACGGCGAAACCGTCACCCTGAGCTCGTTCCGTGGCCTGATGCCGGTGGTGTTCTTCGGCTTTACGCAGTGCCCGGCCGTGTGCCCGACCACCCTGGCCCGCGCCGCCCAGGCCAAGAAGCTGATGGGCCGCGACGGCGAGATCATGCAAGTGGTGTTCATCACCCTCGACCCCGAGCGCGACACCCCGGCGATTCTCGACAAGTACGTCAAGGCCTTCGACCCAAGCTTCGAAGCGCTCTACGGCACCCCGGAAGAAATCGCCGTGGCCGCCAAGGAGTTCGGGATCTTTTATGAAAAGATCCCCGCCGGCGACACCTACACCCTGTCGCACACGGCCACCAGTTTCGTCTTCGACACCCGCGGCAACCTGCGCCTGGGCCTGTCGGCATCCCTTACCGCTAAAGAGTGCGCAGAAGACCTGCTCACCGTCATGGAGGTCTGCTAATGACTGCTGTTCAACACCTCAAGCGCACCCTGATCGGCCTGTCCCTGCTGGGCCTTGCGGCGCACGCCAGTGCCCAGGTGCTGGTGACCGACGCGTGGGTTCGCGCCTCTGTGCCGGGCCAGCCGTCCAGCGGCGCGTTCATGACCGTCACCGCCGACACCGACAGCAAACTGCTCAGCGTGGCAACGCCGGTGGCCAAGGACGTGCAGATCCATGAAATGAGCATGAAGGACGATGTAATGCGCATGGGCCCGGTGGACTCGGTCGCGCTGCCTGCAGGCAAAGCGGTCAAGCTCGACCCGAACGGTTACCACGTGATGCTGATGGGCCTGACCGGGCAGATCAAGGAAGGCGACCAGGTGCCGCTGACCCTGACGGTGGAGAACGCCAAGGGCGAGAAACAGTCGATTGAAGTCAAAGCGCCAGCCCGTGGGCTGGACGGTATGGACCACAGCACGATGCACTAAGCCACTGCGTGGCGAATGAGCTTGTTGTGGCGAGCGGGCTTGCCCCGCGTTGGGCTGCGCAGCGGCCCCAGTCAATCCACCACAGTACATCAGTGAAAGCGCGGCGCCTGGTTTCAGGGCGCTTCGCGCGCCAACGCGGGGCAAGCCCGCTCGCCACAACAAGCCGGCTTGCCACACAAGCCCGCTCGCCACAACCGGCCCCTGCCAGCCCCCGCCAACGCCATATCCAAAAGCTCTGCCCTCAACACTTTCTCTATATCTGCAAACAGACCCGATAGCCTGATTCTGCATCGCGAGAGCGTGGCGTACTGCCGGATCAGCAACGCCAGCCCCAAGCTGCTGGCGCCGATGACCCTGGTGCGGCGCGTGTTCAACTCGTCGGCGCCGCTGCAGAACTTTATTAACCTGCCGCGGGCGTCTGCTGGGGTGTATCGCAAAGGGTGAGGCTCAATCCACGATAAACAGCTTCGCGCCGGTGAGGGTGGATGAGCGATGCCCTTCCATGTCATTGCCCACCTGGTAACTCATCCCGGCCGTCAGGATGAACTCGCGGCCGTCTTCCAATTGCGTGTGCAACTCCCCTTCCAGACACAGCAACACATGCCCGCGCCAGCACCAGTGATCGGCCAGGTAACCGGGCGTGTATTCGACCATGCGCACGCGGGTGGTGCCGAAGTGGCAGGTGCGCCACAGGGCACTGCCGGTGACGCCTGGGTGCAGTTCGGGTTCGAGAGTGGACCAGTCGGTGGTGGCAAACGGGACAGCGGTCAGTTGCATGATGGGCTCGGTCGTCAGTTAACGTCGCTCGACCCTATCCGCCCGCCGCGCGCAGCGATAGACACAGATCGCCGGCTTTTGTGGGATACAGGGGCTCGCGCTTGTTATCCTGCCCGCCCGGCTCTCATGGACGCGTGCTTATGCCGATCGACCCCGCTTTCATCCTTCACGACACCGAGCACTGGCGGCTCAATCATCACCTGGCCTCAAAGCTGCCGGGCTACCTGATGCTGGGTGCCAAGGCACCAATCGACTCGCTCGCCGACATGCCGGAAGCCGCGCTGGCTGAGCTGGGCGGCTTGCTGGCTAAAACCCAGCGGGTGATCGAGGCGCAGCTGCAGCCCAAATGGCTGTACATCAGCCGCTATGGGCACATGCCCGGCTTCCCGCTGCACTTTCACTTCATCCCGGTGTACGACTGGGTCGAGCAGGCGTTTTGGCAGGACCCGCGCTACCGCGTGCTGCAAGGTTTTGGCGCACAGGCGCCAGCGCAGACGCTGACCGACGGCGCCGAGTTGACACTGTTTGTGTGGCGCGAGTTTGGCGAAAGCCCAACGCCGCCGGCGGTTCGGGGGGACTCGGTTAAGCAGGTTATCGAGCGACTGCGCACGGCCTTCCAAGCCTGACCCCAATCCCCTGTGGGAGCTGTCGAGCTTCAGCGAGGCTGCGAAGGCGGCGGCACTGCCGAAACAACGGTCGCCTGACCCACCGCTTTCGCAGCCTCGCCGGGGCTCGACAGCTCCCACACGGACCGCGCCCATGCCCAGACGCCACCGAGGCTTCGGTTGATCGGCTGCGCACGCCCTCTCCAACCCCGCCCGCGATCCCCTGTGGGAGCTGTCGAGCTTCAGCGAGGCTGCGAAGGCGGCGGCGCTGCCGAAATAATTGTTGCCTGAACCACCGCTTTCGCAGCCTCGCTGGGGCTCGACAGCTCCCACACGGACCGCGTCCATGCCCAGACGCCGCCGAGGCCTCAGTTGATCGGCTGCGCACACCCCTTCAAGCCCGCCCCCAATCCCCTGTGGGAGCTGTCGAGCTTTAGCGAGGCTGCGAAGGCGGCGGCACTGCTGAAATAATTGTTGCCTGAACCACCGCCTTCGCAGCCTCGCCGGAGCTCGACAGCTCCCACAGGGGTTGCCTGTGTTAGCCGGAGCTAGTCGCGTCTTCAGCAATCAGTCGCTTGGTCATCGGTATACAGGCCAGGGTCAGCCCCGACGGCGAGTGATACACCGCTTGTTTGTCGCCCACATAACCGCATGCTCTGTAAAAGCTCGCCGCGTTGAGCGTCGAATCCAGCACCACGTACTCAATGGCCAGTTCCCGCGCGAGGTTTTCCAAGTGATCAAGCATCGCCTTGCCATACCCGCGTCCGGCGAATTCAGGGAGCACAAACAGCGCGCCCACTTCGTGGTTATCCGGGTCGAGCATCCCGGTGACCACGGGCTCGCCATTCACCCAGCCCAGGTAAAACGGTTTGTCCATCAGCGCGCTGTAGCCATCTTCGGCGCGGCCGCGGGTCCACAGCAGCATCTGTTCGCGGCTGTAAGCGCCGATGCATTGGCTGCGGATGGCCAACAGGCGAATGTCGAACGCCGCCTGGGCGTCCGCTTGGGTGGCGCGTTTAATCTGCAGCATGCTTCTCTCCGTCCATGACCTCATCGTGCCATTAGCACACTTGTGCTAATCGACCCCTTTGCCCGTCGGCGCTATATTCCACGGCACTTCCACCGCTCCCCCCGGCACCGCACGCCTGTTGCGCGAGGGTGCCTTGCGCGCTGGAAAAACCCTGACAATCCCAAGGAAGAAGCCTCATGAACCTGCACGCCTGCGTTACCCGTCTCACCCTGCTTGGCGCCCTGATCATCGGTGTCGCCGGTTGCAGCAACGTCAAGCCCAATGAAGACCATCTCAAGACGCTGTCGGAAACCAACCTCGGTGAGCCGGTCAAGCGTATCTCCAACGTGCGCAATGACTCCATGACCACCTACTACATCGCCAGTACCGCGTCCGGTGATTACAACTGCACCGTGCCCAGCGGTGCCAGCGGCGGCTTGTTCACCGTGGCCAGCTTTGGCCTGATGAAACCCAGCGCCTGGTGCATGCCCAAAGGCGCCAAAGGCGGTCAGGCCGCACCGTTCATGCAGTGACGCTTGGCTGGCTGAGGTCACGCAGGGTGCCGCGTAGCTCTGCAGGCCGCACCGGTTTGGACAGAATCGCAATCTTGCGGTCATGCAGGGCAGCATGGATTTTTTCCACGTCGTGCCCGGTCAAAATCAGCGCCGGCACCGCCCAGCCGCGTTGCTGGCGCAGGGCATCGATGCACTCGATGCCGGTGGCGTGGTTGCCCAGGTCATAGTCGGCGACGATGATGTCGCAGTCGCTGACCAGGCCCTGCCCGCTGGATTCGGCCTGCACCTCGCAGCCCCAGCGCTCCAGCAGGGCCTGGGTGGCCAACAACACGTTGTGGTCATCTTCCACCAGGCAGACTTTCAGACCCGTCAGCAAGCCGGCCTGGCGCGGGTCGTCTCGCGCAGCCGGTTGGCGCGGCGCCGTCGCCAGTGCCAGGCCGTACAGGCTCACGGAGGTGCCATGGCCCAGCCGCGAACGCAGGCTCACGTGCACGCCCATCAACTGCCCCAGCCGCTTGACGATGGACAGCCCCAGGCCCACGCCTTCGACGTCCTTGTCACGCAGTTGGCGCACCCGATAAAACTCTTCGAAGACCTTCGCCTGATGTTCCTCGGCAATGCCCCGCCCCTGGTCATGCACCTGTACCGACACGCCGCCGTCGCGAACGCGCGCGCCAATCAGCACCGGGCGCTGCGCGCCATATTTGAAGCAATTGGAGAGCAGGTTTTGCACCATCGTCGCCAACATCGCGGGGTCGACCTGCACCCAATACGCACACGGCCGCAGGCGCAGTTCCACGCCGGCCCAGTGCGCCGCCTCGGCGTGCTGGTGCACCAGGTCGGCGAGGAATTCGCCCAGGTGAATCACTTGGTATTTGGGCAACAGCCGGCCGTTGTCGAGGGTGTAGAGGTCGAGAATCGAACGGAACAGCTGCGACACGTTGAGCAGCGAGCGGTCGATATTGTCCACCAACCGCTGTTCGTCATGCCCAAGCTTTGCTTCACGCAAACACGCCGTGAACAAACCGATGGAGTGGATCGGCTGGCGCAGGTCGTGACTGGCCTGGGCCAGGAACCGCGATTTTTCCAGGTTGGCCGCGATGGCTTCTTCAGAAGCCTTGCGCGTGCGTTCGAGCAAAATATGCGCGTACACCGGGATCACCGTGCTGGTGATCATCAGCATCAGCACCATGAACGGTTGCGCCTGCCACAGGGGCGTCAGCCGGTACACGATCAGCAGCGCGAGCAACGCCAGCCCCGTGGCAATCGCCAGGTAGCGCGAGCCGTAGCGCATGCCGTTGCCCAGGTTGACCCACACCATCACGGCATACAGCGGCAATGCCGCTTCACCGCCCACCACCAGCCCGAACGAGGTGCCGGTGTAGTCGTGGATCATGCCCAGCACCCGCCGCGCCGGGTAGTGCCCGGGCCAGCGCGCGATGACCTGGCGCAGCGCGATGGAGGCCAGCAGGAACGCCACGATGTACAGGATCACCGGCACGTAGGTGTCCACCGACTGACCGGGAAAGAACCCCAGCGCGCCGATGTAGACAATCGCGATGGCGGCCACCACGATGCGCAGGTTGGCCTGATCGAGTTCGGAGTTGGTCTCATGACTCATGGATGACGTCCTTGTGCGGCAATCGATCTGTCCGGTACGCGCCAGCAGCGTCCCTGTGGCGCGGTGCTAAAGTAGCATGTCACAGCACTCTCTTGCCCAAGGAAGGCGCACACCATGACTGGCCGAATCATCATAGCCGACGACCACCCGATGTTTCGCGAAGGCATGCTGCGCACCGTGCAGCGCCTGCTGCCCGAGGCCGTGGTGCAAGAGGCCGGCGACCTGAACGCGGTGCACGCCTTGACCCGCGACAGCAGCGATGTCGACACACTGATCCTCGACCTGCGCTTTCCCGGCCTGACCTGCATGAGCCAGCTGGCCGAGCTGCGCCAGCACTTGCGGCGCACCACCTTGATCGTGGTGTCGATGGTGGATGACCCGGCGCTGATCGAGCAGGTCATGGCGCTGGGTGCCGACGGGTTTATCGGCAAGAACATCACCCCGGACGAAATCGGCCAGGCCCTCCTGGCGATTCGCGACGGCGAAGTGCTGGTCAAGTTCGCGCCCTCCGGCCTGCTGCCCTTGGGCACCCCCACCCTCACCGCGCGCCAGCAAGAAGTGCTGCGCCTGATCGCCCAGGGCAAGACCAACAAGGAAATCGCCAAAGCCCTGGCGATCTCGCCGTTCACAGTGCGCATTCACGTGTCGTCGCTGCTGCGCAGCTTGAAGGTGCCCTCGCGCGCGGCGGCGGCCGTTAAGTACTCAGCAGAACTCTAGGCGTTTTCGTTGCCGGGGCGCGTGAAGGAGTAACGGTCGATGTCCGTTCGCAGCGTCCAGCCCTGCCCTTGCCAATACGCGGCGGCATGGGTGTTGGTCTTGAACACGTCGAGATGGCATTTGCCGATGCCCAGTTGCTCCAGCGCACCGAGGCAACGCTCAACCAGCGCCTGGGCGATGCCTTGGCGGCGATAGTCCGGCAGCACCAGCAGGTGTTGCAGATACCCACGGCGACCGTCATGGCCGCACATCACGCAGGCGATCACCCGGCCGTCAGCTTCAGCGACAAAACTCATCTCAGGGTTGCGCGCCAGGTAGCGTTCGGTGGCCTCGCGGGAGTCGGCATCGCGCAGGGAAATGCCAGGGGTGTTTTGCATGAGGGCGAGGACGGCATCGTAGTCGGCAGGGGTCATTGCGCGAAGCGCGGGCATGGCATAAACCTTGTGGGAGCGGGCTTGCCCGCGATGGCGTTGGGTCAGATATGACGCTATCACCCGGCAGATTGCAATCGCGGGCAAGCCCGCTCCCACATTTGATCTGTGGCGTTACGCACACCGCTCTGCATCCGATATTTATGCTCTGTTCCCAGCTTAATAATATTTTATTAAAAATCGCCCTCCCCCTAGCCTTGACGCCATGCCCAAGCTGAATCCAACTGCATTACGCAAGGACAGACACATGACGCAAGCAATAACAAAAACAGACACCCTGGTCGTGGGAGCCGGTCAAGCTGGCGTGGCCATGAGCGAGCACCTGAGCAAGCACGGTGTGCCGCACCTGGTGCTGGAGCGCAGCCGCATCGCCGAGCGCTGGCGCACCGGGCGGTGGGATTCGCTGGTGGCCAATGGGCCGGCCTGGCATGACCGTTTTCCAGGCCTTGAATTTGATGACGTCGCCGCCGATGGCTTCGCGCCTAAAGAGCGCGTGGCCGATTACTTTGAAGCCTATGCGCGCAAATTCAACGCGCCGATCCGCACCGGCGTGGAAGTGAGCTCTGTGGTGCGCAATGTCGGCCGCCCGGGCTTTACCGTGCACACCAGCGAAGGCGTGATCGAAGCCAATCGCGTCGTCGCCGCCACCGGACCGTTCCAGAAACCGGTGATTCCAGCGATTGCGCCCAAAGACACCGGGCTGCACCAGATTCATTCCGCCGACTATCGCAACCCTGCGCATCTGCCCGCCGGTGCCGTGCTGGTCGTGGGTGCCGGCTCGTCCGGCGTGCAGATCGCCGATGAATTGCAACGCTCCGGCCGCCAGGTGTACCTGTCGGTCGGCGCCCACGACCGCCCGCCGCGGGCCTACCGCAACCGCGATTTCTGCTGGTGGCTGGGCGTGTTGGGCGAATGGGATCAAGCCGCGATGAAGCCTGGCCGCGAGCACGTGACCATTGCAGTGAGCGGCGCCCACGGCGGCAAGACCATCGATTTTCGTGAGCTGGCCCAACAAGGCATGACCCTCGTCGGCCTGACCCAATCCTTCAACGGCAGTACCGCCACCTTCCAGGCGAACCTGGTGGAAAACCTGGCACGCGGCGATGAGAACTACCTGGCCCTGCTGGATGCGGCGGATGCCTACATCGAGCGCAATGGCCTCGACCTGCCGGTGGAACCCGAAGCACGCCGCGTGTTCCCCGACGCCGAATGCATCAAACAGCCGATCCTGGAACTGGACCTGGCAGAGGCCGGTATCACCTCGATCATCTGGGCCACCGGCTTTGCCGTGGATTACAGCTGGCTGAAGGTCGATGCCTTTGACGCCGCCGGCAAGCCGCAGCACCAGCGCGGCGTGGCCCCCGAGTCGGGGATCTACTTCCTCGGTTTGCCTTGGCAATCGCGCCGTGGCTCGTCGTTTATCTGGGGCGTTTGGCATGACGCCAAGTACGTGGCCGACCACATTGCCATCCAGCGCCAATACCTTGAGTACCGTGAACCCGCACCGGTTGTTCAACCGTCATTTGTCAGCGCCTGATCACTTTTTTCTGGAGTCTTTTGATGCCTACTCACACTCGCATTCGCATGTTCAACACCAAGGAAACCTACCCCAACCAGAGCCTGGACAACGACCTGTGCCAGGCTGTGCGCGCCGGCAATACCGTGTACGTGCGCGGCCAGGTAGGCACTGATTTTGACGGCAACCTGGTTGGCCTTGGCGACCCGCGCGCGCAAGCCGAGCAAGCCATGCGCAACGTCAAGCAACTGCTTGAAGAAGCCGGTTCCGACCTGAGCCACATCGTCAAGACCACCACCTACCTGATCGACCCGCGCTACCGCGAGCCGGTGTACCAGGAGGTCGGCAAGTGGCTCAAAGGCGTGTTCCCGATTTCCACCGGGTTGGTGGTGTCGGCCCTCGGCCAGCCGCAGTGGCTGATGGAAATTGACGTGATCGCCGTCATCCCCGAATAAGGAGCCGCACATGACCTTTTCAATCGTCGCGCGCTGCGCAGACACCGGCCAGCTGGGCATCGCCATCAGCTCATCGAGTATCGCCGTGGGCGCGCGTTGCCCGTGGCTGCGGCCCGGTGTGGGCGCGGTCTCGACCCAGAACATCACGCTGCCGGCCCTGGGCCCGGACGTGCTCGACCTGCTCGAACAAGGCCTCGCGCCGGCCGAGGCCGTCGACCAGGCCCTGACCCGCAACGGCTACAGCCAGTACCGGCAATTGACGGCGATTGATCATCTGGGCCGCAGCGTGCATTTCAGCGGCAGCGAAACCCTCGGCACGCACCACGCGGTGGCGGGCGAACAATGCGTGGCAGCGGGCAATATGCTCGCTGACCGCGCGGTGATCGAGGCGATGGTCACGGCCTTCGAGCAAGGCGAAGGCCAACTCGCCGACCGCCTGCTGGCCGCCATGCACGCGGCCATCGCTGCCGGTGGCGAAGCCGGCCCGGTGCACTCTGCCGCGTTGGTGGTGGTGGGCGAACTGACGTGGCCGATCATCAACTTGCGGGTGGACTGGACCGATGAACAGCCGATCGGCGAACTGCAAAAACTGTGGGACGCCTACCGCCCACAAGTGCAGGACTACATCGACCGCGCGCTCGCCCCCGACCGCTCGCCCGGCTACGGCGTGGCCGGGGACGAGCGATGAGCACCAGCCGCCAATTGCTGCAGACGCTGGTGGGCTTTGACACCACCAGCCGCGAATCGAACTTGCAGTTGATCGCGTTCGTGCGCGATTACCTGGCCGAATTCGGGGTGACCAGCGAACTGGTCTACAACGCGCAGCGCAGCAAGGCCAACCTGTTTGCCAGTGTCGGCCCCACGCAACTGCCGGGCATTGTGCTGTCGGGGCACACCGATGTAGTGCCGGTGGATGGCCAGCCGTGGACTGTGCCGGCGTTTGAGTTGACCGAGCGCGACGGCAAGCTGTTCGGTCGCGGCACGGCGGACATGAAGGGGTACATCGCCTGTGTGCTGGCGCTGGTGCCGGCGTTGGTGGAAGCCGACTTGCGCCTGCCGGTGCATATCGCCCTGTCTTATGACGAGGAAGTCGGCTGCCTGGGCGTGCGCTCTTTGCTGGCGGTGCTGGAGCAGCGGCCGGTGAAGCCGATGCTGTGCATCATCGGCGAGCCCACCGAACTCAAACCAGTGCTCGGCCATAAAGGCAAATTGGCGATGCGCTGTGATGTGCATGGCGAGGCCTGCCATTCGGCGTATGCGCCGTCTGGCGTGAATGCGATTGAGCATGCCGCCGAGTTGATCGGTGAGCTGGGGCGAATAGGCCAGCGACTACGCGAGCAGCAGGACCCGCGGTTTGATCCGCCGTTCAGCACGGTGCAGACCGGGGTGATTTCGGGTGGCAAGGCGCTGAATATCGTGCCGGCAGACTGTCGGTTTGATTTTGAGATTCGCGCCTTGCCGTCGCAGGACCCAGGCGACGTGGCGTCAGCGCTGCGGGCCTACGCCGAACAGCAGGTGCTGCCGCGTATGCAGGCGGTGAGTGCGCAGAGTGCGATCCGGTTTACCGAGTTGTCGGCGTATCCGGGGCTGGTGACCGATGAGCGCAGCCAGGCAGCAGAGCTGATCGCCGCGTTCAGCGGTTCGCGGGATTTCGGCACCGTGGCGTTCGGCACTGAGGGCGGGTTGTTTGATGCGGTGGGTATTCCCACGGTGGTGTGTGGGCCCGGGAGCATGGACCAGGGGCACAAGCCGGATGAGTTTGTCAGTGTGGCGCAGTTGCAAGGCTGCGATGCCATGCTGCAACGGATGCTGGACTCGATTCGCGCCTGAGCCACCGGGCTGTCAAACCCGCACCTCAACGGTGAGGGAGAGCAAGTCCCCTCTCACCTTCAAGGGTGTATTCAGGGGCCAGGCGCCGAGCCCGTCGACTCGCGCTCAATGAGTTGCACCTCCAGCATCGGCGGCGCCTCACAGGCAAGCCCGGCAAGACGATCAATCAGGTACTGCGCGGCCATTTCGCCGATCTGCCGGTCGGGCACCTGAACGGTGGTCAAGGCAGGCCGACTGTGGGCCGCGATCTCGATGTCGTCGAACCCGCAAATGGACAATTGACCGGGCACCGCAATGCCCAGCGCCTGGGCTTCCAGCAATGCGCCGATGGCAAGCATGTCGTTACCGCAAATGATCGCGGTGGGCGCCGGTTGTTGGCTCATGATGTGTTGGAGGCTGGAGCGGGCAAACGCGACGCGCCCCTCGTTCAGGCTCTGGGCGCGAATGGCCTGATGCTGAGGCCGCAGGGCCAGCCCTTGCTCGGCCAGGGTGGCGTGCACGGCCTGCAGCCGGGCCTGGATGCGGCCGTTGTCGGTGACCGACTGGAAAATGATGCCAAACCGCTGATGCCCCAGCGCCAGCAGGCGCCGGGTAATCATTGCGTAGGCCTGCCCATGGTCAAACCCGGCGCAGGGATGCCGCGCACCGGCGCGCTTGCCAAAGGTGACCACATACGGCGTGCCTTTGGCATCCAGCTGATCAAATAACGCATCGGGGTAATCATCCCCAAGCAGTGCCAGCGCATCGACGCCACGCGCCAGCATGCCTCTGGCCTGACGATAACCTTCGCCCGGGTCATACGCCGAGCAGGCGACAAACACCGCCAGCCCCTGAGCGCCCAAACGGTTCTGGAACGCCTGCAACTGCTGGTGAAATTTCTCGTGCTCCAGGGTCGGCACGATCACACCGATGGTGTACGAGCGCCTGGAAACCAACGAACGCGCCGCCGCGTTGGGCACCCAGTCCAGTTGGTCGATGGCCGCGCGTACCTTGGCGCGGGTTTTCTCACTGACGCGTTGCGGCTCATTCAAATAGCGCGAAACGGTTGCGGTGGACACATTGGCGATCCGGGCGACATCGGCGAGCACCGGTTCCTGGGTAATGTGCGCATGAGGCGTGTCGCGGGGCGTGGTGGTTGCAGCAGGCATAGGTGGCTTCATGTCAAAAAGTAAGCGTTACGCACAACCTAAGCGGGCACCTCGGCACAGTCAATGAATCGTTGACAGCCAGCAAACTGAAAACCTAGGATGTAAGCGCTAGACAAAAAATAAACATTTTAAACATCGTTGTTTATATTGGGCACTCTGCGTTAACGATTCGAAGGCCCAGGGACGATTTTTGTCAGGATGACAAACGATTACATAATGCCATGTGCTGCCACGTCAGCCGGGAAGCCGGGCCAACGTGCCGGGTCAGCGCACGCTGTCAAAAACAATAAAAAGAGACATCCATCATGAGTCAGACACCTGCACACCCGGTTGCGCCACCGCGCATTCGGCGCCAGCAAACCCTCGCCCTCAGCCTGCTGGTGCTCAGCGGCATCATCAACTACCTGGACCGCGGCACGCTGGCCGTTGCCAATGAATTTGTGCGCGCCGATCTTGATCTGTCGCTGGGCGAAATGGGCATCCTGCTCTCGGCTTTTTCCTGGAGCTATGCGCTTTGCCAACTGCCCGTCGGCGCCCTGGTTGACCGCATCGGGCCACGCTGGTTGCTGGGCGGCGGCCTGGTGCTGTGGTCCCTGGCCCAGGCGGCTGGCGGCCTGATGTCGAGCTTCGGCTGGTTCTTGCTCGCCCGCGTGCTGCTGGGGATCGGCGAGTCGCCGCAATTCCCGTCTGCCGCGCGGGTGGTGAGCAACTGGTTTCCACTGCGTTCACGCGGCACGCCCACCGGCATCTTCAACTCAGCCTCGCCGCTGGGTATCGCACTGGCCCCGCTGTGCCTTTCGGCGCTGATCGCGGCACTCGACTGGCGCTGGGCGTTCTACCTCACCGGCGCCGCCGGGCTGTTGGTCGCCGTGGTGTGGCTGGTGGTCTATCGCGACCCGGTCAAGGACACGCTCACCGAAGAGGAACGTCGCTACCTGTACAGCGATGAACCCCACGTCACCACTCCCAAGGTCACGTTTGCTGACTGGCGCGCACTGTTCTGCCACGCGACAACCTGGGGCATGATGCTCGGCTTCATGGGCTCGGTGTACTTGAACTGGGTCTACCTGACCTGGCTGCCCGGCTACCTGCGCAGCGCCCGGCACATGAGCCTGGAGATGAGCGGCGTGGCCGCTGCCATTCCGTTCCTCTGCGGGTTTATCGGCGCGCTGGTCGCCGGCTGGGTGTCCGACCGCATCACCAGGCGCAGCGAAACCGCGGTGCTGGGACGCCGCAACGCAATGGTCGTCGCGATGGTGGGCATGGTGATTTTCACCATCCCGGCCGCGCTGGTGGAGAGCAATGTCATCGCCGTGGCCTGCATTTGCGTGGTGATCTTTTTGGCCAACGCGTCCTCGGCGTGCGCCTGGTCTTTGGCCACCGCCGTCGCGCCAGCCAATCGCGTGGCTTCACTGGGGGCGATCCAGAACTTCGGTGGCTTCCTGGGCGGCGCACTCGCGCCGATCATGACCGGCTATATCGCCCAGACCTGGTCGTTCGTGCCCGCACTGCTGACCGGCGCCGCCATCGCCATGATCGGCGCCCTGTCGTACCTGTTCCTGGTACGCCACCCCATCCCTGATACCCCGCCAGCCTGCGCGGTCACCGCCGTGGCGGCTCACCCATGAACATTCATCCAGAGGACGCCTCTATGCCCCGCCCTGCCCAACCTGTCATCGAAGGCATCGTGCCGGTGATGCTCACGCCCTTTGACGAGACTGGCCACATCGACTTCCCCGGCGTCGACCGCTTGATCGAGTGGTACCTGGGCCTTGGTTGCGACGCGTTGTTCGCCGTGGCGCAGTCCAGTGAGATGCAATGGCTCAGCCTCGACGAGCGCACCCAACTTGCCCGGCATGTGGTTGAGCGAGTGGCCGGGCGAGTGCCGGTGGCGGTGTCCGGTCATATCAGCGACTGCCTCGACACCCAGGTGCACGAGCTTAATGCGATGGCCGCCAGTGGCGCCGACGCAGTGGTGCTGGTGACCAACCACCTCGACCCGCAACGCCAGGGCAGCAAGGTGTTTCTCGATAACCTGCACACCCTGCTCGAACGCCTGCCCGCTGACGTGCCCTTGGGCCTCTACGAGTGCCCGGCACCCTACCGGCGCTTGCTCAGTGACGAGGAGCTGCAGGCCTGCATCGACAGCCAGCGCTTCATCATGCTCAAGGACGTGAGCTGCGACCTGCAAGTGGTCAAGCGGCGCGTTGCCTTGGCGCAGGGCTCGTCGCTGCGCATTCTCAACGCCAATGCGGCGATCGCCTGGGACGCCATGCAAGCCGGGGCCGCGGGCTTCAATGGCGTGTTTACCAACTTCCACCCCGACCTGTATCGGTGGCTGCGCCTGCATGGCGCACAACATCCGCTACTGGCGCAAGAGCTCGCGACCTTTCTGGTGCTGGCGGCTACCACAGAAGGCATGGGCTACCCGGCCCTGGCGAAAATCTACCACCAGCGGATCGGCACCTTTGCGTCCATACGTTGCCGGGTGATCGACTACGACGTGCGCGAACGCCATTGGGCCCTGGACGCCGTGCTCGATAAAATCGTCGCGGGCACCGAACACTTTCGCGCCCGAATCCGCGCGCTCGATACCCCGCAGGCGACACTGCCGGGAGAACCGCGCCATGGCGGATAACCGTGTCATCTGCGTGGGTTGCGCGCTGTGGGACACCATTTTCAGCGTCGATCACATCCCGTCGCGCGGTACCAAGATTCTCCCCCGCCAGGCGGTCCAGGCCGCGTCAGGCATGGCCACCGCCGCCGCGGTAAGCATTGCGCGCCTGGGTGGCCCGGTTGCCCTGTGGGCGCGTATCGGCGACGACGCCACCGGCACGATGCTCATTGAGGACCTGAGCCAGTCCGGCGTCTGCACCGCATGGATTCGCCAAGTGCCTGGAGGGCGCACGCCGTTCTCGACCATCCTGGTGGACCGTGACGGCGAGCGGCTCGTCGTGCCGTTCATCGACCCCGCACTGGAAGCCGACGCCGCCTGGCTGCCACTCGAGGACATCGCGGGCGCGGCGGCGGTAATGGCCGACATGCGCTGGCTGCAAGGGGCTCACGCAGCGTTCAGCGCCGCCCGGCGGCTGGGCGTGCCAACCCTGCTGGATGCCGACGTCGCCGCCGTGGAAGACCTTAACGCGCTGATCCCCCTGGCAGATCATGTGCTGTTTTCCGAACCGGCCTTGCAGTTGCTGGCTGGCAACGTCCCGCCCGAAGAGGCGTTATTGGCCCTGGCGTCGCGCTGCAAAGCCAAGGTGATCGGCGTCACCCTGGGCGAACGCGGCTCGCTGATCTGGCAGCGCGAAGGGTCGAGCACTGCGGTGCAGCACTTCACGACACCCCACATTCGCGCAATCGACACGCTCAACGCCGGGGATGTCTGGCATGGCACCTATGCGTACGGCCTGGCGCACGGCTGGACGCTGGCCGAGCGCGTGCGCGCCGCGAGCGTTGCTGCGGCGATCAAATGCGAAGTGTTTGGCGGGCACCGAGGCGCGCCGACCCTGGCGCAATTGGAGGCGCGCCTGGGCGCAGAAACGTCGCCGTACTAAGCCAGCAGCCGCGCGAGCTCTTCGCGGCAGTAGTCCACGAACAGTTGCACCGGCTTGGTCAGCGGCGCGCGACGCAGCCAGACTGCCGATAACCCTGAGCCGGTCACCGTCTCCGCCAACGGCACACACACCACCTTCTGGCCATCGTAGGTGTATTCGGTAAAGGGTTTGGTCACCAGAATCGAAAACCCGAACCCCCGGCCCACCATGCCCCGCACCATCTCGATCGACGGCGAGCTGAACACGATATTGGGCGTCAGCCCGCGCTCTTCAAAGATGCTCACGAAGTAGGTACGGCTGGGCAGCACATCCAGCAAGATCATGGGCTCCAGCACCAGGTCCGCCAGCGATACCCTGGCCTGCTGCGCAAAACGGTGATCCGCCGGCAGCAAGGCATACGGCTGTTGCGGCGGCATCAGCGGCGTGGTTTCAATCGTGCCGCCCAGGTCATGCTCGAACAGCATCGCTACATCGATACTGCCCGCCGTCAGGGCCTGCACCAGCTCTTGCTGCTCGCCATCACGAATACGGATTTCCACCCCGGGCCAGCGCGCCTTGAAGCCCGCGATCAAACGCGGCAGGTACAACGGCGCCACCGTTTCAAAGCAGCCGATGTCGATCTGCCCCGCCACCACATCATTGTCGGCCAAGGCGTTCTGCTCGAACTCATGCGCGACCCGCAACAGCTCCAGCGCCTTGCGATAAAACCGCGCGCCGCTGGGCGTGAGTGAAACACCCTGGGCGTGATGGCGAATAAACAACTGCACGCCAAAGCTGTCTTCCAGCTGCTTGATCGCGGTGGAGACCGACGGCTGCGCGATATACAGCTTGCGCGAGGCCTCGGCGACGCTGCCGCACTCGGCCGTGGTCACAAAATATCTGAGCTGGCGCAGGTTATAGGCAGCCATCGGGACCTCCAGAAACGTGGGACTTCACCCCAAACAAGTGCGCGAAAATCGGCTTTTTCGCACGGCTTCAAGCCCCTGCAACATACCCGAGCAAAAAATCCGGCGAGATACTTTTTTTAAGGTCTATAGCAACAAACTTACTAATTTACCTCCCTGCGCCCATTGCAGATGATCACTCCAACAACAAAGCGTCGCCCACGCGTCGCACAGCGAAGTACGTCAACGTACTCACCTTGCCTTGGAGCTCGTCATGGTTACCACTGCAGCATCCTGCGCCCCGCTTATCGAAAAACACACGATTGGATACGTGCCTCCGGAAGATCGCCATGGAAAGGTAAGAGACCTGTTCACCCTGTGGTTCGGCGGCAACATCGCGCCGTTGCCCATCGTCACCGGCGCGCTGGGTGTGCAACTGTTTCACTTGAACCTGGTGTGGGGCATCGTCGCCATTCTCGTCGGCCACTTGGTCGGCGGCGTGCTGATGGCGTTGCACTCAGCCCAAGGCCCGCAGATGGGCATCCCGCAAATGATCCAGAGCCGCGCCCAGTTCGGCTCCCTCGGCGCACTGCTGGTGGTGGTGATCGCCGGCGTCATGTACATCGGCTTCTTCGCCTCCAACATCGTGCTGGCCGGTAAATCCCTGCACGGCGTGGTCGACAGCGTGCCCGTGCCGGTCGGCATCGTCATCGGCGCCATCGGGTCGGGCATCATCGGCATCATCGGCTACCGCTTCATCCACGTGCTCAACCGCATCGGCACCTGGGTGCTCGGCGCCGGCATCGTGCTGGGCTTCGGCTACATCTTCACCCACGTGCAAACCACGGACTTTCTGACCCGTGGCAGCTTCAACATTTCCGGCTGGCTGGCCACCGTGTCCCTCGCGGCGCTTTGGCAAATCGCCTTCGCACCCTACGTGTCGGACTACTCCCGTTATCTGCCGGCCGACGTCCCCGTGGCGTCCACCTTCTGGACCACCTACCTGGGCTCTGCCCTTGGCTCCAGCCTGGCCTTCATCTTCGGCGCCGTCGCCGTGCTCGCCACCCCGGTTGGCATGGACACCATGGACGCCGTCAAACTCGCCACCGGCGCCATCGGCCCACTGATGCTGGTGCTGTTTTTGCTCAGCGTGATCAGCCACAACGCCCTTAACCTCTACGGCGCGGTGCTGTCGATCATCACCTTGGTGCAGACCTTTGCGTATCGCTGGATTCCTACCGCCAAAAGCCGTGCGGTGATCTCGATTCTTGTCCTCGCTGCCTGCGCGATGGCGGCGGTGTTTGCCTCCAAAGACTTCATCGGCCACTTTGTCGACATGGTGCTGGTGTTGCTGGTGGTACTGGTGCCGTGGACGGCGATCAACCTGATCGACTTCTATGCGATTCACAAAGGCAAGTACGACATCGCCTCGATCTTCCGCGTGGATGGCGGGATCTACGGCAAGTACAACCCACAGGCGCTGCTGGCGTATGCCATCGGGATTGCAGTGCAGATTCCGTTTATGAATACGCCGCTGTATGTAGGACCGATTTCCGCACACATCAATGGCGCGGATTTGTCCTGGGTGGTGGGGTTGGTGGTGACGTCGCCGTTGTATTTTTGGTTGGCGAGTCGCGACAGTGCGTATAAGCGACGCATGGAGGGGGGCAAGTTGGTGGGCGGGGTTTGAGGTAAAAGGCTGAAGTATTTTTAGAGCACTGAATGGACCATCCCTATCGTGGCTTTGCGGCTGCGGTATGGGTGGTTTTTTCGTTTCGGCCGGGGCTGCAGGAATGAAGGCTGTGCAAGTGCGCTTGCGTGGCGTTTGATTAGTGCGTTGAGGGGTGGTGGCCAACGATGACCTTAGTTCGATCCGATGGGTGGTTCAGTCTGGCAACGCCGCTGAAACGCAGCCGGCTGCTTAGTCCGCTTTGGGCCATAAGTTGCCACTCGTGAGGGGTTCTTGCGACATAACAACGGCGACTGGCGCGACAACTTTCCATTTAACCCTAATGGCTCCCGAGCCGAAATGGAGTAGCATTCCCTCCATCAGCTTGGTTTAAACAGATTGTTTTTCGGATCAGGGTCGCATTGTGGAAAAGCTAAAACGCCTTCAAAGCGGAATAGAAGGGCTCGATGCTCTGCTCAAGGGCGGATTGGTCGAGGGTGCTTCATATATTATTCAAGGACGCCCAGGGTCTGGAAAAACGATCCTTGCCAATCAGCTTGGGTTCCATCACGCGAACAATGGGGGCCGGGTTCTGGTCGCCACGCTGCTGGCAGAGTCACATGACCGTCTTTTTCAATTTCTTTCTACGTTGAGCTTTTTTGATTCATCCAAAGTCGGTGCCGAAATTCAATTTGTCAGCGCCTTCGACACGCTGGAAAACGACGGTCTGGATGAAGTCGTCAAGCTGCTTCGGCGTGAGATAAGCCGCCAGAAAGCCACGGTGATGGTAGTAGACGGGCTGCTCAACGCGCGCTCTAAAGCCGACTCGCCCATAGACACCAAAAAATTCATTTCAGAACTGCAAGGGCACGCCGCCTTCGCCGGTTGCACGGTGCTGTTTCTGACCAGCTCCCGACTTGATGACGGAAGCCCTGAGCACACCATGGTGGATGGCGTCATCGAGATGGGCGAAGAGCTGTATGGCACTCGCTCGGCGCGTCGTATCCACCTGCGTAAAACCCGTGGCAGCGGAGCAATGACCGGTCTTCATGAGTGCGAAATTACCGAGCATGGCTTGGTGGTTTATCCCCGCCTCGAAAGTCTTTACAGCCACCCGTCCGCCCCCGACAGCGCCGACATGACGCGCATCGCCAGTGGCGTTGATTCACTGGATGGCATCTTGGGCGGAGGCCTTTACAGTTCCAGTGTGTCTCTTGTCATAGGGCCCTCCGGGATTGGTAAAACGACGCTGGGTCTGAAGTTTCTGTCCGAGTCGACGGTGGATATGCCAGGGCTGCATTTTGGCTTCTACGAGAGCCCACAACGGTTGCGGCTCAAGGGCCAATCACTGGGTATCGATATCAAAGCCATGGAAGACAGCGGCGCGCTGAGCATTGCCTGGCAGCCAACCACCGAAGGCCTGCTGGATGGGCTGGGCGCACGACTGCTGAGCATCGTTGAGGAAAAGGGCATCAAGCGCCTGTTCATCGATAGCCTCAGTGGCATGACGCGAGTCTCGACAAATCCGGCGCGGATTACTGACTTCTTCAGCGCCCTGATGAACGAGCTGCGGTCCAGGGGCGTGACGGTATTTGCATCCTGGGAAATGCGCGATCTGTTTGGCTCCGAGATCAGCGCACCGAGCTCTGACCTGTCCAGCATCGTCGATAACCTGATGCTGATGCGGTTCTCTGAGAATCGGGCTGAACTAAGCAGGACGTTATCCATTCTTAAGGTACGAGATAGCGCTTATGACCCCTCGCGATTTGAGGTCGTCATCCAAGATCAAAATGTTTTTCTGAGAAAGGCTTCAAGACATGAACCTTCAGTTATCACTGAGTCATCACCTGGTTCAATTTCTTAAGCTTTCGAGTGGGTTGAACTAACATGACCACCATTCTGGTCGTCGACGACGAGTATTTGATCGCTGATATTCTCAGCTTCGCGCTGGAGGATGAGGGGTTCATGGTGGTAACGGCCAGCAACGGCCGAAAAGCACTCGAGGTGCTGGACAGAGAACGCCCTGCCCTGATCATTACCGACTTCATGATGCCGGTGATGGACGGCCAGGAGTTCGCCACCGCTGTCCGCGCCCTTCCTTCAGCTAATCATTTACCGATCATTTTGATGAGCGGCGCTCAGGCGCACATTGGCATGCAGCGATCGGACTTGTTTGATGTTGTGTTGCCAAAGCCCTTCAATATCGATTTGATCATTGCCGAAGTCAGGAAGCTGTTGTCCTCTGATCAATCAGTCGTTCTCTGAGGCATGACGTGGGTGGGCATTGAACGTATTTGCCCGCCCAGTTGCCTTTAACTGAAGCTGACCATCGCACTGCAAGGTTATAAGCGGCGTAGAACGACACGCGGCAGGCCAGGTGAAGTCTGCGACGCTTTGTCTGAGAACTTAAAATGGACTGTGTCGACATGAGTTGTCAGGTGGCATCCGCCAAGTAGTAAAGGATGTACCCGCAATACATAAGAGCACCGGCCGCCACCTCTGCGTCAAAGCACGTTTTGAGTGCATCCTCATCAGCAAAACCGTACGCCGACAACTTGTCGCCTGCAAAATCAGCAAGTCGCCACACGTCGAAGCCATCGATCTCACCGTGGGCCCCGAAGTCGAAGTCCACCGTGCCCGTGGGGAGGCTGACCGCGCAGCCGTAGCCGTGCTTGAAGTAACGAATGCCGCCTTCAAGCTCGCCGTGCTGAGGAATGTTATTTACCACCCAATCCATATTCGTCGCGGGCAGCGGGATGCCAGACCGCTGCATCATGGCTACTGCAACGCCGACGCTTGCCTGGTAGTCGCTGATCAAAATGGCGAGTTGATTATTCATACCGTCTCACTGTTATAGATGCCCGTGATGGTCAGAAAAATAGTTGGCCCGTTCGGTAGTGTTGGCGCTCGATAGCAACCCTGTGCGTTCAGGGTGTGAACCGCGCCCGAACTGTTCAAGTTTGACTTCACACTCATCAACAATCAGGGCATTTGCAGGCAACAAACCTATTCAATAAGCTCGACGACATTTTCACCTATCACGGTAATTCCATCTGCCCTGTTCGATACCGGCAATCATCAGGCCGCGCTGACAAACTTCCTTCAAGAAGCTCCATGCGCAGCGCCTGGATAGGGGATTCAAAGCGCCCGCTTCGCCCGCATGCTTGTATCAGATCGGCCTGTCCACAACCCGTGCATTCCAGACGTCCCGATAGCGCTCGCGCCAACCCGGGCTGCCTTGATCCAGCCACGCCAGTGTCGCCTCGATCGTATCCGCGCTGATGACGAAGTGATTGATATGCTCGGCAATCCGTTCCTGCGACAGGTGCAGCATGTCCAGGTAGGCATTGAAGCCGTCCGCCAACACCACGTACTCATCGCCTTGCTGGCGACGCCCCGTCCATGCGGGTAAACCCGCGACCATCGCGCCCACCTCCTGACGCCCCTCGCGCAGGTCGAGCAGCAACAGGCTCGCACCGCCATCGCGGCCGATCGGTAACACCCCCGTAGCCGGGAAGCCAGGTTGCTTGCGCAGTTGCTCCAGTTCATAAGGGTTGGATTCATAGCCTTCGCCGGGCTGCAGCCCATACAGCGAAAAGCTCAGCAACTCCTTATCGCCATTACTCATAGTGGCCAGCACGTCGTAATCCACGGTGCCGCCGTTGCACACCTTGAGAAACTGCCGGTAATCGTCCGGCAGGCGCGCACCGAGCAGCGCCTCCAGGTGCGAGATGGCCTGCTCGGAGGCGCCTTCACGGGTGTCGTCAAGAATCAATCCACGGTAGTCAGTCATCGAGGGCTCGCAAAACCTTAGTAAAAATCATAATAAAGTGCCCATTCACCGGTTTCGATGTGCTTCCAGAACATCAGGCTCCCGCTGTGGACGACGTTCAGATTGATCTTCGCGTCGGACGAAATCTGGAACACAAACTCGAAGCCTTCACCCGGGTCAACACCCGACTGGCAGAACGAGGGGTAACCGCCGATCTTGTGTTCGTAGGTGTGAGTGACCAGGTCGTAGTAGCTGGGCACCTCGCCCGCGCGTACCAGCGTAAGTATGGCTTGCTCAAGGTCGGCCGGCACACCGCCGCCATCCCACAGTGGAAAGTCCTCCGGCACCGCTTGCGCGTTGAGTGGGAAGGGTTTGAGAAATGAACCGTCCACCCGCAGCGCCTTGCGAACCAACACATCATCCGCCGCATATTCACGGATAACCCAGTTGTTCCCCATCGGCTCAAAGGGCTCGGGAAGCGGATTTGAAATAAACACCGTCAACACACGAACCCCTTCCAGCAGGGGACTGCTGAAGGGCATGGCGGGCAGAAAAAATTGCGCATAGGGAAGCAATGGCTGCCCCGCCTGATTGGTCGGCACGCCTTCATCAGGTCGGAACAGAAAGACATGGCCCAGCCAGCTTTCTTCATCGGTGCCAGAGGGACGAAAGCCGCCAGCAACGAACTTCACTGCAGGGCGGGCCAGGCGTTGCTTGATAAGTTGAATGTCCATGGCGATGTAAACCGTCCTTTTTGCGACTCACGTGACAAGCGTAAAGGCCGCAGATTAGCAGTGTGAGCGAGTGGATGCCTGTGCAGTTTTTGAGCACGCTTGGCCGAGTTGAGCGTGTTCGGGCATCGGATTCGGTCGGCGTTAGTTGGCCATGAGACCGTCCCGGGTCATCGATAGGATAATCAGCACCTTGGGCGGGGCCATAGGCATGTTGAATTGAAAGCCAGTGGTTGCTAGGGGCTGACTACTGATCCCGTTCTCTTAGCAAGTGGGGGCAAGGTTCGGTTTTGGCGATGGCTGCCGTTCGCGACTGGCAGCTTGCGGCCAAAAGCTGCCGGTCGTAAGTTGGCCGAATGCGACCACTAGGGCATCAGCTATTACTTCACCGGCTATGAATTCGAAATCGGCTACAGGTCGTACCGAAGAAAAAGTGCCAGGTGAGTCAACTATTTATTTCGCAATGCGTAAGGCCCTGAGCTTAAGTGCGCGCTTAGAAACTCCAGACATACCCTGATTTTCATCGACCCAGAAGCCCGAATCGTGGTCACTGCGGACACGTCTGCTGGCTGAAAATAAGCAGGCAAAATGCGGGCAAGCTTCCCGTTTCTTATGCTCGGCGCAACGTCCCAGGTCGATGCCATGATGACTCCGAAACCTTCATGTGCCCATTCTCGGACGATATCGCTGTGGTTAGACGCCATTGGCCCTGTGACCTTCACCGACTCAAGGCCATTAGGCCCCTCTAAGCGCCATACGCCAAAGCTCTGATCCCTACCGCGAAAAAGCAGACAATCGTGGCGTTGAAGATCGTTTAGGGCTGCTGGATTGCCTCTTTCCTTCAGGTAGCTCGGTGCAGCACAGAGAATCCTCTGACTATCCGCGATCTTGTGGACAATCAGATTCTGTTCGTTAACTTCTCCAACTCGGATGTCGATGTCGAACTGCTCGCCAATGAGGTCAGTTCGACGGTCAACTAACTCCAGCCATACCTCTAGCTTCGGGTAGCGTTTGCGAAGCAATGCAAGCACTGGGGCGATGTGAAATCGACCCAGTCGCTGGCTGGTACTGATACGCAGCATTCCCTTAGGCTCGATACGATCACCCAGTGATGTCTCAAGCATCCCATTGACGTTATCCATGATCGTTTGCGCCCAAACGAGCATTGTCTCGCCATCTTTAGTGATCGAAACACGCCTGGTTGTACGGTTAAAAAGCTTACAACCCAGCGTTTCCTCCAGCGCCAACACGCGCTTGCTGACATGGGCGGGAGAGATTCCGAGTTCGGTCCCGGCTGCGATAAAACTGCCACGTTTCGCGATAACGGAGAACAGAAGCAAATCCCTGAGGAAGGGATCATTGTTCACTATGGGAGAATTCTTATTTTCCATATGGCCCAATTATAGCCCTACCGGTTGATAGTAGCCTTGATCCTAGCAGATCGAATCACGACCTTTATCACGTCGAGATTTAAAACAATAACGTTTGCGAAGATTAAAGCATGTCCAAAATCAGAATTGCGGTAGCCGGTGCCGGCCTCATCGGTCGACGCCATATTGAACTCATCCGGGCGAATTCTTCCTGTGAACTAGCATCAGTTATCGATCCGTTCGAAATTGATACCGCCTACCTGGATTCACTTGGGGTCTGCCAGTATTCAAGCCTTGCTACCTGCTTCGCCGAGGACAAGCCTGATGGTGTCATACTCGCTACCCCAAACGCGCTACATGTCGAACAGACCTTGCAATGCATTAAGGTTGGTGTTGCCGCTCTAATCGAGAAACCGGTGGCGCACAACGTTGAGGAAGGCAAGCGGTTACTCGCGGTCGCTGACGCCACTGGCGCCAAGCTGCTTGTAGGGCATCATCGTGCGCACAGCCCAATACTTGCGAGGGCTCGCGAGGTCATACGTGACGATATCCTGGGAGATCTCGTTGCTGTACAGGGCAGCGCTTTGTTCTACAAACCGGATGACTATTTCGATTCTGCTGTATGGCGACGCCAGGAAGGCGGTGGCCCCATCCTGATCAATATGATCCATGAGATCGGCAACCTGCGTTCACTATGCGGCGAAATTGTTGCTGTCCAGGCGATGCAATCCAATGCCGCACGTGGATTTCCTGTTGAAGATACCGTGTGTATCGGCCTGCGCTTTGAGAATGGCGCGCTAGGTTCATTCCTGCTTTCCGACAGCGCTGGGTGCGCCCGCAGCTGGGAACAAACATCACAGGAGAATACGAGCTATCCGTCCTACGAGGATGAGGATTGCTATGTCATCAGTGGGAAAAATGGCTCGCTGTCAGTTCCAACAATGCGCCTCAAATACTACGCAGCCCCCAAAGATCGGTCATGGTGGAAACCCTTTCGTACGGGGGTCGCCAGCATTAACCGAAAAGACCCGCTTGAAATCCAACTGGATCACTTCTGCAACGTCATACGGGGCACGGAACTGCCTCTGGTCTCCGTGCGCGACGGACTACGGAATCTCATCATCACTGAGGCAATCTCAGAGGCCGCAAGAAGCGGTTCGATCATCGAAATCGACCCAATTTAAGTTCAATGCATGGCTCCTGGCCATACCCTGCCTTACATGCATCAGAGGCGGTTTCTCCTGCTCTGCCAGATCTATAAAAACAATAACTGGAGTATTCAGATGACCACAGCAACAGAGATAGAACAGCACCGTTCCAAGCAAGCCAAGAAAGCAACGGCGAGTGGTTGGATCGGCTCTGCTTTGGAGTACTACGACTTTTTCATCTATGCCCAAGCAGCAGCGTTGATTTTTCCACAGATCTTCTTCCCCTCAACCGACCCTAAGATCGCCATCGTTGCGGCTATGGCAACATACGGGGTTGGATACATCGCTCGCCCTATCGGCGCATTCTTCTTAGGTCATTGGGGGGACACCCGTGGCCGCAAGAACGTACTGCTGGTGTGTATGTTCCTGATGGGATTCGCAACCTTGGCGGTTGGCCTGCTACCAACTTACCAACAAATTGGTATCTGGGCACCCACCATGCTCGTGGTGCTGCGACTGGTTCAGGGGTTTGCTGTAGCGGGGGAGATATCAGGGGCCAGCTCTATGATCCTGGAGCATTCGCCGCAAGGCAGACGGGGATACTTCGGTAGCTACACGCTTCAAGGGGTGCAAGCAGGCCAGGTTTTTGCCGCAGCAATCTTCCTGCCTCTGGCCTATTTCATGTCCGATGAAGCCTTCAACAGCTGGGGCTGGCGTATTCCATTTCTTCTCAGCGCGGTAGTGCTGATCGCTGGGTTTATCATTCGCAGGGAGGTTGAGGAGCCCCCAGCATTCGTAGAACAAACACTCAAGGCTGAAAAACTGGAATCGCCGATAGTTGGCGCCTTCAAATACAGCTGGAGAGGTATGCTGATTGTGGTGGGCGTTTCGTTGATGAACGTCATTCCGGTCATTACGACTGTGTTCGGAGCGGCTTACGCTGTGCAACCTGCATACGGCATCGGCTTCGATAAAAGTGTTTACCTTTGGATTCCTGTAGTTGGCAACATCGTGGCCGTGCTCTGTATTCCTTTTGTAGGCAATCTCTCTGACAAGATCGGTCGCCGACCGCTGATCATTGCAAGCGCCTTTGGTTGCGGGCTGATGTCCTTTGCATATCTCTACGCAATAAGCGTGCATAACCTGCCGCTTGCTTTCGCTGCATCATTGCTGATGTGGGGAATAATCTACCAAGGCTACAACGCGGTGTTCCCATCTTTCTTCCCAGAGCAATTTGAAACGCGCTACCGGGTATCTGGGATGGCCATTTCGCAGAATAGCGGGCTGTTCATCACTGCGATGCTACCCGCTTTGTTTGCCCTGATCGCAGGCCCTGGCACAGCCAACATCCCGCTGATCGTAGGTGGAATCGCCTGTGTCTGCACGCTGCTGGCTGGTATCGCAGCATGGTGCGCACCAGAGACATCTCGAACGCCTACAGCAGACCTCGGTAAGCGAAACGCTCAAACAGTAGACGCCAAATACCATCAGCTACGCCAAGCTGCCATAAAAATCACAAAGAATTGAATCGGGTATGGCAGCGTTTGCATGCAGTGAGTGCGAAGACTGCTTTTGGCCGTTTGCGGCCGTTAACGTTGACGAACCCTCGGCTATTTTCGCCCGGTAGCGCTAGTAATCAACCAGCCACATTCCGCCAATAATGTGCGCAATCTTGCTGACAAACGTCGAAGAAAAAGACTGACTAAATAGAGCGCAAATGGATGAGCACGTCCGCGATCCAGCCAAGATTTCCTAAATGATGGATGGGTGAAATTGATGGCTCGAGGTGTGACATATCCTCCGGGTTGCGCCCTAACCAGTGTCGCATTATAGTTCGGCCCGTCGTCGACCCAGGTCAGCGACAGGGTTTCGCAGCCCTAAAACTATTACCAGTACCGTCAAACCCGACGCAGTCGATTCACGGCTGCCTCTCGTTTTATGGCGGTTGTGCGTGGGAGGCCTTCGGGTCTGCCGGGTTATGGTAATAGTCCCCCGGTCTGCGAACCCGCGCACAGCTGCCACCCATTTGTTTCGCAGCATAAGGTGGCAATTTTTCTTTTTTAAGGACTATTACCATGACTACTCAACACCCGCCCCGCCGCTTCACCCCCATGTCCCAAACCGCAACCGAATACCCTGTCCTCCTCATCGACAGCGACGCCCCGCTCAGCGAGCTCCACGCTTGCGCCAGCGAACGACTCAACGCCGCCCTCGCCTACCTGCACCTGATGGCCTGCTCCAATGTGTCCGACTATGCCGAGCACGACATCAATACCGTCGCCAATACCGCCAGGATCATGGTGCAGGATGTGGCAGATGTGTTTTCGGTGATTGAGAAGCGCGGGTTTGATGTGCCTGCTGTGGCTTGATGAAAGGTGAGTTGTGAGAAAACCCGCTTCGGCGGGTTTTCTGGTTTTCGGCGGTCGGTTCAAGCCCACCTTTTTTTGTGGTGAGCGGGCTTGCCCCGCGTTGGGTTGCGCAGCAGCCCCGAAACCAGTCCCTCAATTTGCCTGGCGTACCGCGTTTGTTTTGACTGGGGCTGCTTCGCAGCCCAACGCGGGGCAAGCCCGCTCGCCACAATCCGTGTCAGGCAGTTGATGTTTCTTTATGATGTGGCCTTTCGCTTAACATCCCAGGAAATCCCCATGCCTGCCCTCACCTTCCGTAACGCCCTCCCCGCCGATGCCGCGCGCTGCTTTGACATCGAAATCAGCGCTTACGAAGGCGATGAGGCCGCGACCCTGGAGAAAATCGCTACGCGCATTGCGCAGTACCCCGAAGGCTTTTTGATCCTGGAGGCGGATGGCGAGGTGGTGGGTTTTATCAACTCTGGCTGCGCCCATCAGGTGGTAATGTCGGACGAGGCGTTCAAGGAGTTGGTGGGGCATTCGGGCGAGGCGCCGAATGTGGTGATCATGTCGGTGGTGGTTGACCCGGCGCAGCAGGGCAAGGGCTATTCCAAGCTCTTGATGACCGAGTTTGTGCAACGCATGCAGGCCATGGGCAAGCAGACGATTCACTTGATGTGCAAGGAGCAGCATGTGCCGTTGTACACGCGCATGGGTTACAGCTATGTGCAGCCTTCGCCTTCTGACCATGGCGGGATGGCGTGGCATGAGATGGTGATGGCGCTCTAACCAAGGGAGTTTGCGGTGATGACTGCTTTGCGTATTGAAATCAGCGACCAGCCCAACCCCGACGCCGAGCGCCTGCTCGGCAATGGTCTCGCCGCGTTCAATGAAGCGATCACCGGTGCCAACGACCGCCAGCCACTGACGGTGCTGGTCAGAGATCCGGACACCCGGCAGATCCTCGGCGGCATCACCGGCAAAACCTCCTTGGGCATGGCCTTTCTCGACCTGTTCCACTTGCCCGATGCCCTGCGCGGCTCGGGCCTGGGCAGCCAATTGCTGCAAGCCTTTGAAGACGAAGCCCGGCGCCGGGGTTGCTTGAGTGCGGTGCTGTACACCCTCAGTTTTCAGGCACCGGCGTTTTACCAGAAGCAAGGGTGGGTGCGGTTTGGCGAGGTACCGTGCATGCCTGCGGGCAGCAGCCGGGTGTTTTTGTCTAAGGCGCTTTGATGGCTTGCCAGTCGAGGCCGGCAAAGTGTTGCGTGAATTCGAGTAGCTCGCGGTCGATGGCTTCGGCATGCCCATGCACCCCGCTATCCGCCAGGCCGTACGCATCATCAAAATACCCGCACGCCTGCAGGGTGCCGGGTAAGTCGTAGCCTGACCGGACCCATAGGCGATAGATGCCCTCGGCCAGGCGTCGCCCGAAGGCGGGGTCGCGGAGAAGTCGGCTGTGCGCAACCGACAGCACATAAGGCAGCATTTCGTCTTCGGCCATGGCCGGCGCGGCGACTTGCAATAGCTGCCACATGACCTCCTCGCGACTCGACCTGGTCATGAGCGCGAGTTCTATCAGCGCATACGGAGGGTGCTGCAGTGTCGCCAATGTCGCATCCGCCCATTGAATCACCGCTGCCACATCGATAACGCCGATGTCCAGGGCACCCCTGAGGTAGGCGACGGTTACACCCAAGGCGGCTTCAGCCTCGCTCATCATTCACCCGCCTGCGCTCAGGGCTTTACCAAACAACCGGTTCTCGTGGGTTTCCCCCTGGAACGTATAGGTCGGCGAGCCCAGCAGTTCGTAGCCGCGCCGCGGGTAAAAACCCAGTGCCCGTTCATTGCCGACCCACACCGTGGCCCACAACAGTGAAGCCCCGGCCAGCGCTGCGTGTTGCTCGGCCGCTTGCAGCAGTTGATAGCCGATACCCCGGCCGGTGAAGCGCTCCTGGATGTACAGGCGTTGTAGCTCGGCAACGTTGGAGGATGGAAGCATTGCGTGCTCGGCGCGCAGTTTGATTTGAGCAAAACCGACGAGGTGGCCGTTGGTTTCTGCCACCACCAGAGCACTGCCGGGTTCGGTCATCAGCCGCGAGATGGTAGCCGGCGCAAAGACTTGCAGCGCTTCGGTGGCGATGGCGCTGCGAATGCCTTCGGTCGCGTAGGTGTCGAGAAATACCTGCATGCCCAGCACGCCGATGCATAGGGCATCCTGGGGGCTGGCAGCGCGAATCTGGATGGGCGAAGACGATGTCATGTGCGGCTCTAGGGCTGAAAACGGCGTGAGCAGGGTTTTAGCATAAATGGACCTTGGCCGGCGTATTCCATACGCCAATGGGACTTCCAGGCTGACGGCCCTGGCGGTCTGTGTAATGATCGCCCTTCGTTCCTCAAGGGATGGAGCCACCGCCATGTCGCTGAACACCTCTGCTGACCCCGCGCAAGCGCCGCGCTTCTGGCGTGATGAGCGTTTGCCGTTCATCGAAGCACGGACCATCGCCGACGGGCGCAAAGTCACTTATACCCGTCACGCCCACGAGCATTTTTCCATCGGTGCGATTACCACCGGGCGCAGTTATTACCACTACGGCGCGCAGACGTTTGAAATCAGCGCTGGCACTGTGGTGTTGATGAACCCCGGCGATGTGCATGCGTGCAATCCGATCTACGACCAGCCTTGGTCGTATCACATGATTTACCTCGACACGCCTTGGCTGACCGACCTGCAATACCAGCTGGGTTTCAGTACCGATCAGGGCTATCGGCCGTTCAACACGCCCCACACCCGCGACCCGGTGCTGTTCAACGGTCTGATCGAGCTGTACGCAATGCTGTTGGATGAGCACGCCGAACTGCTGCAAAAACAGAGCGCGCTGGTGAGTTTTTTTACCGAGGTGCAGCAGCGTTTGAACCCTTCGTTAACGCCGGTGCGGGAGATCAACCACAAGCTGGAGCGCGCCGCCGAGTACATCCGCGCGCACTGCACCGAGGCGTTGAAGCTCGAAGAGATTTGCCTGGCGGCCGAGCTGTCGCCGTCGTATCTGATCCGTGCGTTCAAACAGTATTACGGGCTGACGCCGCATGCCTTTCTGGTCAACCGGCGTATCCAGTTTGCCCGCACGCAATTGCGCAACGGCGAGTTGATCGCTGACGTGGCGCTGGCGGCAGGGTTTGCCGACCAGGCGCATTTTCAGCGCGCGTTCAAACAGCATTTCGCTGCTACGCCGGGGCAGTACCGCGACTTGCTCAAGCCATCAGCAAATAACCCACACTGGCCACCAGCAACGCGGCCATTGAGCGGTTGAACAGGCGTACGCCTTGCGGGTTGCTCAGGTAGCGTCGCAAGAACGTCCCGGCGTATGCCCAGCACGCCACCGACAGGTAGCAGATCACCAGGTAGAGCGCCGCAAACAGCCACACTTGGCCCGCGTCGCCGTCCGCCACAAACAACCCCATCCCTGCCACGCAGGCCAGCCAGGCTTTGGGGTTGAGCCATTGCATGATCGCGCCGTAAAGCATCGACGGCGCGGTGGCGGTGCCGTCGGCGTCGAGCCGGCCATCGTCCACCGCCAACTTCCAGGCCATGTACAGCAAAAACGCGACACCGCCCCACTGGATCAACTGGGTCAGGATCGGCCAGCGCACCAACACTTCGTGCAGGCCCAGGCCGATCAGCACCAGCAGCAGGGTGAAGCCGACGGCGGCGCCGAACACGTGTTTCTGGCTGGCGGCAAAGCCGAAGCGCGCGCCGGAGCTGAGCGCGACCACATTGACGGGGCCCGGCGTGATGGAGGTGGCCAGGGCGAAGGCGGCCATGGAGAGGATCAAGCTCATTGCGGTTCCTTTTTGTTATGCCAAGCGAAGATGGCACCACGGTAAACGACCCACTGAATGCGGTATTGAACAAAATGCCCCTGGGCCTTGGATGCATTGATCCATTACCCGCGGTGCAGGGCCCGGGTTTGTGCAATGCCGCACTGTTGGGCTTCCTCGACAGCAAATAGACCCTGTACCCTGTCGGCGCGCGCCAATTGCGCGCCCACAATGACCCGCCATCAGGACGCTAATGCCCAACCCCATTCCCCGCCGGCGCGATGCCGCCGTCACCCGCGAAGCCATTGTGTTGTCTGCGCGCAAAGCGTTTGCCCTATCCGGCTACGATGGCACCGGGCTGGGCGACATCGCCGCCGGCGCGCGGGTCACCGTGATGCTCGTCAACCGCTACTTCGCCTCCAAGGAGCAGCTGTTTGCCGAGGTGATCACCCAGGCGCTGGCCAGCCCGTTCCCCCTGACGCAAGGCAACCTGAGCTCGGCAAATTTCGGTCGTACCCTGGCGACCGCGCTGGTCAGCATCACCGAAGCCGGCAGCACGCCGCTGGAAGGTTTCCTGATCATGCTGCAGTCGGCATCGAGCAAACGCGCCGCCATGATTGGCCGCGAGCACCTGGAAAATGGCCACCAGGCAACCCTGGCCGCCGCGCTCAAGGGCGCGCATCACCAGGAGCGCGCAGCGTTGATAATGGCACTGGTGTCAGGCGTTCAGGTGATGCGCCAGATGCTCGAGCTGTCGCCGCTGGCCAAGGCCGACCCGCAGGTGTTGATCGACTTGCTGACGCCCCTGTTCCAGCAACTGGTGGATGGCCAACCCGCCTAGCTCACCTGCGCGACGATGTCGTCAACGCCCAGCGCACCGTCATGCTCAGGCTCGGTGTGCGCCCCGCCCCATTGGGCCAACGTGACGAGCACCGGCATCAGCGCGCGGCCTTTGTCGGTCAGTTGATATTCACTGTGCGCCGCTGTCCACCGACAGCGCGGCCTACCTCACCCGTTGATCAACGAGAAGTGCGCGCCGACGCCGGCGCGTACGCCCTCGCCCACCGCCAGCGCTACGGAGCCGCCCGCCAGGGCGACATCACCACAGGCGAAGACGCCGGCCACCGAGGTCTGGCGCATGTCGTTGGTGTGCACATAAGCCCCGGTCGGGCCGTCGACCAACTCGCAGGCCAGGTGCTCGGCTAACGGGCTGATTCGGGTGCGCGACTGGGTGAACAGGCCGTCCAGCGCAATGACCCGCCCGTCTGCCAGTTCCACATCGGCGCGTTCGCCGCTGATGCGCGCAACCTGTGCGCGCTCCACCATCACGCCACGTCGATCCAGCTGCGCCTGTTGCTCGGCATCCGGGGTGAATACGCCATTGGTGAACAAGGTGGTGGCGCCCCAATCCGGCAACATCAGCGCGTGATGCATCGCCAATGCCGAGGTGGCCAATACGCCGATGCGGCCTTGATCGAGTTCATAACCGTGGCAGTAAGGGCAATGAAACACGCGTGTGCCCCAGCGTTCCTGCAGGCCTTCGAGGGTGGGTAGCTCGTCGACCACGCCGGTGGCGAGGATCAGGCGTTTGGCCTTGAACTCGCCATTGCACTGGGTGCGCACACTGAAACCGCCCTGCTGCGCGACGGCCGTCAACACGCTGTCCTGCACCCAGGTGACCGTCGGGTACTCCATCAGTTGGCTGCGGCCCTCGGCTGCGATGACATCGGGTGACTGGCCGTCCTGACCGAGAAAACCGTGGGAGGTGGCGGCAAACCGATTGCGCCGCTGACCGGCATCGATCATCAACACCTTGCGCCGCGCCCGCGCCAATTGCAGGCCCGCGGACAGGCCGGCATAGCTGCCGCCCACAATAATGACGTCGTGCACCATGAACGTGACCTCGTGTGTTGCGCACAGGGTTATCCGTGCGCTTTCACGACACACCATAAGTTACGTAAAAATACCGCGTCAAGCGTCTCGCAACTTTTCAGGTTACGAACGATACTTTGCGCCGACTCGACTGGGGATTATTTGATGAGAAACGACACCCGCCTCTCGCGCATGCTGCATGTGCTGATCCATATGGGCCGCCATGAAGAGCGCGCCACCTCGGAAACCATCGCGCAGATGCTCGGCACCAACCCGGTGGTGGTGCGACGCACCTTGGGGTTGCTCAAGGAAAAGGGCTATGTGCGCTCGGAAAAAGGCCATCAGGGCGGTTGGACGCTGGGCAAACCCTTGAGCGACATCACCTTGCTGGATATTCACAACGCGCTGGGCACGCCGTCGATATTCGCCATTGGCCTGTCCACCGACCACCCGCAGTGCCTGGTGGAACAGGCCGTAAACGCCGCCCTGACGGACGCGTTCGACCAGGCGCAGGCGCTATTGATGGCGCGCTTGGGCGATGTAACGCTGGCGCAGTTGGCGGATGATTTTGACCAGCGCTACCGCGTCGCGATGGCGCCCTGAGTGCTTACAAGCCGCGATTGCGCAACCACTGCAAAAAGCCTTTTTTGACCGGCACCACCGGCGCTTCCTGGGTCATGGCCTGCGCTGCGTGCACGCGAAAATCCAGCAGCGCCTTCATCGCTTCGCTGATGTCATGCCGCGCGTCCAGGCAGGGTTTGAGGTATTCCTTCTCGATGCGGTACAGGGTGCAGAAAGTCTTGGCGGAAAAGTCCGCCAGCGTCGCCTGGTCGGACAGAATCCCCGCCTCGCCAATCACTTCGCCCGGCCCCATGCGCCCGGCTTCGAATTTGTGACCGCCCTTGATCAGCATCACCGAGACCACGCCGGACTCGACGATAAACAAATGATCGCTGACCTCCCCCGCCGGCAGGATCATCTCGCCAGCGCGATAGGTGTGCAGCGTCATGTTCTGGCTGAAGGTGTCCTTCTCCTCCTGGCGCAGCGTGGAGAAAATCGACGAACGCTCCAGCAACGCGCGTGCGCCGGACAACGCCGGCGGCGCGCCGCTTTCGGTGGCGGACAGCAACCCCACACCCGCCGCCTGCAGGTGCCTGAAAGCCAAATCGTAAAGCTGGTTGCGCACTTCGCGCTTGAGGGTCATGGCCGGCACAAAGCCGCTGATTTCGTACTCGACGCCGCCACTGGCGGAGGTCTTGAACGCCACGCTTGGCGCGGGGTTGGCCAGCAGCGGCCGGCACCCTTGCATGGCGCGCTCGAGCGCCTCGATCACGATTTGCGGGCGCGCATGCGGGCTGACTTGCAGGCTGACGGCCAGGCCGAACATGTCGGCGGGGCGTGAGAAGTTAATGATCTTGGCCTTGGCCGCCAGGGAATTGGGGATCACCGCCATGCTGCCCTGAGAGGTTTGCAGGCGTGTGGCACGCCAGTCGATATCGGTGACGCGGCCTTCGGTGCCGTCGATGGAGATCCAGTCATCCAGCTGATACGGCTTGGTGGTGTTGAGCACGATCCCGGAAAACACGTCGCTCAAGGTGCTTTGCAATGCCAGGCCGACGATGATCGCCACCGCGCCGGAAGTGGCGAGTACGCCCTTGACCGGCAGGTCGAGCACGTAGGCCATGGCGGCGATGATCGCGATCAGGAAAATCACCGCGCCCATCAAATCCTGCAGCAAGCGCCCGCCATGGCCGACCCGTTGCATCATCACCGCACCGAGCAATACCGTCAGGGTCCGTGCGGCGAACAGCCACCAGCCGATCTGCAAGGCAGTAGCCGCCAGGTGCAAGGCGGTGTTGTCGGTATAGGGTGCCAGTTGCATGGGGTTCATGCCGTCGTTGAACAGCACGGCGCTGTACACGGCAAAGATTGCCAACCGCGCCGCCAGCTTCCAGTTGGCGAGGTTGACGGAAATAAGCCGCCACACGGCAATGTCGATAAAGATCAGCGCCACGGCGCACAACATCGGGTGATCAGCGATAAATGAGGGCATCCAGGCGACTCCAGGGCGAATGCTCAGAAGATCGCATGAATCGGGAAGGCAGCAAACAAAATGTATTGGGAGGGCTTGCTGTGGCGAGCGGGCTTGCCACAGCAAGCACGCTCCCACAGGTTTTGCGGTGTGCAGTCAGGCGTGCATTTGCCCGAAACGACCGGACTGGTAGTCGGCAAATGCCTGGTGGATTTCCTGCTCGGTGTTCATCACAAACGGGCCATGGCCGACGATGGGTTCATCAATCGGTTCACCGCTGAGCAGCAACACCTTGGCATCGTCATTGGACTCCAGGGTGAGTTGATCACCGTCGCGTTCGAACAACGCCAGTTGCCCCTGGCGTGCCACTTCCTCGCCATTGACCAGCACGGTGCCACGCAGGATCACCAGCGCAGTATTGCGCCCGGCGTGCAGGTCCAGCGTGACCGCTTTACCGGCGTTGAGCCGCAAGTCCCACACGTCTATCGGCGTGAACGTACGCGCCGGCCCTTGAGTACCGGAAAATTCACCGGCGATCAGGCGCAATTGCCCGGCGTCATTGGCCAACGGCAGCACCGGAATGTCGCCGTCAACGATGGTCTGGTAACCGGCGTCGGCCATTTTGTCCTTGGCCGGCAAGTTGACCCACAGCTGCACCATTTCCAGCGCCCCGCCGCTGCGGGCAAAGGCTTCGGAATGGAATTCTTCATGAATGATGCCTCGCGCGGCGGTCATCCACTGCACATCGCCGGGACCGATCGTGCCGCCGGCGCCGGTGGAATCACGGTGCTCGACTTCGCCGTCGTACACGATGGTCACGGTTTCAAAGCCGCGATGCGGGTGTTGGCCTACACCGCGACGTTGTTCGGTGGGGCTGAAATCGGCGGGGCCGGCGTGGTCCAGCAACAGGAATGGGCTGATGTGCTTGCCCATCGCGTCGTAGGAAAACAGCGTGCGCACCGGAAAGCCGTCACCGACCCAATGGGCGCGGGGGCTGGTGTAGATGCCGATGATTTTTTTCATGGTGTACCTCCAAAGTGCCTACACCATAAGTCCGTCGGCCTCTGAACACTAGCCGGCAAAAGCAGCCCTGATCGTCCTACGTATAGGACAGTCCCTTGACCGGACGTTGGCGCAGCAGGTGGAACGCGACAAACGCCAACACCGCAAAGCTGGCCTCGATGACGATCATCGGCGTGGCACTGCCATCGCGCAAATGGCTCAGCAACAGGCCGCTGCAGGTCGCGCCAAACATCTGCGAAAACCCCATCAGCCCAGCGGCTAGGCCCGCACGGTGCGCGTTGGGCATTACCGCGCCCGTGACCGAGCCGGGGAGCACCAGGCCACCGCCCAGGGTCACCAGTGCCACCGGAAGGTCCAGGCCCAGCACCGACAGGCCGAACAGCTCGTAAATCAGCACCGCCGATAGGCCGCCGATGGCCACCAGTGTCACGCCCATCGCCACAATCCGCTGCGGCCCCAGGCGCATGATGTTGCGCCGGGTGTAGGTGGAACCGACGATCAGCATCGACACAATCACGCCAAAATTGATGCCGTATTCAAGGCTGCTGAAACCCAGCAGGTTGATAAACACTGCCGACGACCCCGCAATCACCGAGAACATCGCACCATAGGTGCACGCCAATGCCACGGCGTACGCCCGGTATTGACGGCCCTTGAGCAAATCCAGGTATTGCCCGCCGAGGGTACGCCAATGGCCGGCCGTGGGATCGAGGTATTGGTTGCTCTCGCGAAAGAACAGCACAGCCAACACCAGCACCACACTGCCGATGATCAGGGCCAAAACAATTGGCGCGTGCCAGCCCAGCAGCTTGATCAGCAGCCCGCCGATCATCGGCGCGACGACAATGGCGTAGAGCATGCCGATCATGGTCAGCGCCAGGGCCGGCCCCGCTTCGGCTTGCCACACATCACGCACCACGGTGCGCGCCAACACCAATGCGGCGCAGGCGCCGAGGCCTTGCAACACGCGGGCGGCAATGAATTGGCCGATGTCGTTGACCAGCAGCATCGCCAAGGTCGCCAGCACATACAGCGCCAGACCGCCGATCAGCACCGGACGACGGCCGATCCGGTCCGACAACGGCCCGAACAGCAACTGCCCGAGGCCGAATGCAGCAACAAACGCCGACAACGCCATCAGCGCCGAACCGGCTGGCGCCGCCAGCGCCTGCTCGATGGCGCCAAGGCCTGGGATGATCAATTGAGTCGACACTTCACCCAGCGCCGTAAGGGCCACCAGTAAAAACAACAAGCTTCGCGAGGGGGCCGGGGCGTTTGCCATGGGGAGTATCCGGGGGCTGGATTAATTTATATTTCGACCATAATATGCGTAAAAAATTATGTCCATAATTTTTTATTCACTGGTTATCCCGGAGCCCGTCATGACCCCTCTTCCCCTGCGTCTTCTCACGCCTTTAGCCCTGTTGATCCTCCTCGGCGGCTGCAACAGCAAGGCCGACACCGCCGCCGAAGTACCGCCGCCCCGCCCCGTGCTCGCGGCCAAAGTCGAAGCCGCCGGCACCCAGCAAAGCGCCTACACCGGCGTGGTGGCTGCGCGCACAGAAAGCGACCTGGGCTTCAGGGTCAGTGGCAAGGTCATAGACCGCAAGGTCGACCCCGGCCAGCATGTTTCCCGTGGCGATACCTTGCTGGTGCTGGACATCGGCGACTTCGAGCTGGCCCTGCGCTCGGCCAAGAACCGCGTGAACGCGGCCCAGGCGCAAGTGCGCCAGCGCCGCGATGATGAAAACCGCTACCAGCGCCTGGCCAGCACCGGCGCCGTGTCGCGGCAGATTTTCGACCAGTCGGCGACCAACCTGCGCGTCGCCGAAGCCGAGCTGGCTTCGGCGCAATCGGACGCCAGCCAGATCGAAAATCGCCGCACCTACTCGGTGCTCAAGGCTGACGGCGACGGCATCATCACCGACGTGCGCGTGGACCGCGGCCAAGTCGTCGCCGAAGGGCAAATCGTCGCGCGCCTGGCCCATGACGGCGCTCGCGAAGCCATCGTCAACCTGCCGGAAAACCAACGCGACCAAGCCTCACAAAAAGCCTTGGCGTTCCCCTTCGGCGCGCCGGACCAGGCCGTGACTGCCACCCTGCGCGAGCTGTCCGCCAGCGCCGACCCGACCACCCGCACCTACCGCGCGCGCTACGTGTTGCACGGCGCCGTTGACCGTTTCGCCCTTGGCTCGACCATCACCGTCCGCCTGCAAGGCGATGGCCAGGCCCAGCAAACCCGCGTGCCCATCGGCGCGTTGCAGGACGCCGGGCAAGGCACCGGCGTGTGGCTGATTGGTGCTGATGACACCGTCAGCTTCGCGCCCGTCAAAGTCGCCAGTCTCGGCCAGGAAGACGCCCTGCTCGACAGCGGCCTCACACCCGGCCAGACCATCGTCGCCCTGGGCGCGCACTTGCTGCACAGCGGTGACGCGGTACGCCTGCTGCCCGCCCAGGTACTGGCCCTCAATCGCAAACAGGACCACTGAGCATGCGCGGCATCAACCTCTCCGAACTGGCGGTGAAACACCGCGCAGTCACGCTGTTTCTGATCATCGCGATCCTCGCCGCCGGCATCTTCTCGTTCGGCCAACTGGGGCGCGCCGAAGATCCTTCATTTACCGTCAAGGTCATGACCATCACCGCCGCCTGGCCCGGCGCAACCGCACAGGAAATGCAGGAGCAAGTCGCCGACCGCCTGGAAAAGCGTCTGCAGGAACTGGACTACTACGACCGCGTCGAGACCATCGCCCAGCCGGGTTTTGTGTCGATGCGCATGACCTACAAAGAATCCACGCGCCCCAGTGAAATCCAGGACCTGTTCTACCAGACCCGTAAAAAACTCAGCGATGAAGCGGCGAAACTGCCCAAAGGCGTAATCGGGCCGTTCTTCAACGATGAATATTCCGACGTGTATTTCGCCCTTTACGCACTGGAAGCCGAGCACCTGCCACATCGCCAGCAAGTGCAAATGGCCGAAGAACTGCGCCAGGGCTTGCTCAACCTGCCGGGCGTGAAAAAGGTCAACATCCTCGGCGAGCAGGCACAGCGGATCTTTGTCGAGTTTTCCTACGAGCGCCTGGCTACCCTGGGCATCAAGCCCGATCAGATCTTCGCCGCCCTCGCCGCGCAGAATGCGGTAGCGCCATCGGGCTTCGTCGAAACCGCCGGCGCCCGCGCCTATATCCGTATCGACGGCGCCTTCGACAGCCTCGCGCTGATCGAAAACGTGCCGCTGGAAGTCAACGGTCGCGTGCTGCGCATTGCCGATGTGGCCACCGTCAGCCGTGGGTATGAAGACCCGCCCAGCTACCGGATTCGCCATCAGGGCGACCCTGCGCTGATGCTCGGCGTGATCATGGAAAAGCACTGGAACGGCCTGGAGCTGGACAAAAGTCTCAAGGCCCAGGAAGCCAACATTCAGGCCGGTCTGCCGCTGGGCGTGAACTTCGCCAAGGTCTCCGACCAGGCAAAAAACATCAGCCTGGCCGTGAATGAATTCATGCTCAAATTCTTCGTCGCCCTGGCCGTGGTGATGGTCATCAGCCTGCTGGCGCTGGGCTTTCGCGTGGGCCTGGTGGTGGCCGCCGCAGTGCCGCTGACCTTGTCCGTGGTGTTTGTGATCATGCTGCTGACCGGGCGTGAATTCGACCGTATTACCCTGGGCGCGCTGATTATTTCCCTGGGTTTGCTGGTGGACGACGCGATTATCGCCATCGAGATGATGGTGGTGAAACTGGAGGAAGGCTTCGACCGGATTCACGCCGCCACCTTTGCCTGGAGCTCCACCGCCGCGCCGATGCTGACCGGCACGCTGGTGACGATCATCGGCTTTCTGCCGGTGGGTTTTGCGCGCTCGGGCGCCGGGGAATATGCCGGCAACATTTTCTGGATCGTCGGCTTTGCGCTGATTTCATCCTGGCTGGTGGCGGTGGTGTTCACACCGTACCTGGGCGTGAAATTGCTGCCGCAGATCAAACCGGTGCCGGGCGGCCACGACGCCATTTACGCCGGCCGTTACTACCAGAAACTGCGGAATGTCGTCCAAGCCTGTGTGCGCAGGCGCTGGTGGGTAACTGGCTTGGTGATGGCGGCCTTTGTGCTGTGCGGTTTAGGGATGGGCGTGGTGAAGAAGCAGTTCTTCCCCAATTCCGACCGTTCCGAACTGATCCTTGAGGTGTACATGCCGCCCGGCAGCGCGTTCAAAAGCACCGAGGCGGTAGCGGCGCAGCTGGAGAAAGCCCTGCTGCAAGAGCCACAGACCAGCCTGGTCGACACCTATGTGGGCGGCGGCGCGCCACGCTTTTTCCTGTCGCTGAACCCCGAGTTACCCGACCCAGCGTTTGCCAAGCTGATTGTGCAAACCCCGGACTCGCATGCCCGCGATGCGCTAAAGCTGCGCATGCGTGAGCGCATAGCGGCCGGTGAATTCCCGGCTGCGCGCGTGCGTGTCACGCAATTGCTGTTCGGCCCGCCCGTGCCGTTTCCCGTGGTGTTTCGTGTGTCCGGGCCAAATGTGGATGTGCTGCGCGGGGTGTCCGAAGATGTGCGTCGCATTGTCGCCGCCAACACGCTGACCAAGGACGCCTTTCTCGATTGGGGCGAGCGCACCAGCGGCTATCGCCTGGTGCTGGATCAGGACCGCCTGCGCCTGCTGGGTTTCACCCCCAACGAGGTCAAATCGCAGCTCAATGCCTTGCTCAGCGGCAACTCGATCACTGAAGTGCGCGAAGGCAATCGCACCGTCTCCGTGGTCGCTCGCGCCCAGGGCAACCAGCGCGAAGACCTCGGCAATCTCAACAATATGACCCTGACCAACAGCGCCGGCACCTCGGTGCCGCTGGCCCAGGTCGGGCATTTTCAGGCGGTCATGGAAGAGCCGATCCTCAAGCGCCGCAACCGCGCAAGCACTGTGGAAGTGCGCGCCGACATCATCGACGGCGTACAACCGCCCGACGTGGAAATGGCCGTGTACAAAGACCTGCAACCGCTGATCGCAAAGCTGCCGGCCGGTTACCAGATCGACATCGGCGGCCCGGTGGAAGAAAGCGCCAAGGCCAATGTCGCGCTGGCAGCGCTGTTCCCGATCATGATCTTGCTGACCCTCACCGTGATCATGTTCCAGGTGCGCTCGTTCGGCGTAATGTTCATGGTCTTCGCCACCGCGCCCCTGGGCCTGATCGGCGCGGTGCCGACCTTGCTGCTGTTCAACCAGCCGTTCGGGTTTAACGCGATTCTGGGCTTGATCGGGATTGGCGGCATCCTGATGCGCAACACGCTGATCTTTACCGACCAGATCCGCCAGAACCAGGAGCACGGCATGGCGATTCGCGAAGCGATTATCGAAGCCACCGTGCGCCGCGCAAGACCGGTGATTTTGACGGCACTGGCGGCGGCCCTGGCATTTATCCCGCTGACGCTGTCGGTGTTCTGGTCGTCCCTGGCTTATGTGCTGATTGGCGGGGTACTGGTGGGTACGGTGTTGACACTGTTGTTCCTGCCGGCGCTGTGCAGTCTGGTGCTTGGGCGAGAGAGGACAAGGACTACCGAAACCTCCCACGCAACACCCGGATAAGCTCTACAGATACCACCTGAAAACCTCGGCAAAGTCCTTCGCCTGATCACACAGTGCGAGGGATTGCTGATGGTTTTTTCCGTTAAAGCCCCGGTTATTAGGGCTGTCTTTTGATCGCCGCCACCCGCCAACACATTGGCCTTCTGGTACTGGCCGTGATGGATTCCGAGACGCGAGACGTCGAATCCGTTCTCAGCGATTTCAAACGCTGCCTCAATACCTACGAGCTCTGGGTCGAAAGCTACGTCAGCTTTTCGGCACTGGATGTCGATCAGGTCTTCAAAGTCGGGGATGAGGCGGCACTCGTCGCGCCGATCAACCGCTCCATCCTGCCCAGCTCGGCCGTTGCGGCCTGCACGCAAGTCGGCACCCTGACTCTGGTGCACATGTTCCATGGATTCCCGATTTGTACCCCTCGGCAACACGCCAGTGGTGTTGCAAACCATCGACTCCCATGAATGCCCTACTCGAACGACTTAAACACTATAAGAGAGAAGCAGCCTCTGAAAAACCAATACAAGACCATTAAAGACCTGCCCCTAACATTACATATACTTCGACAGCCTCGCAGCACACATACTTTCTACAGCGATAATCTGATTGGATCGCATGCATTTCTTTTGAGGGTGACATTTATTTTTCAAATCTATCATTTCCTCCAAACCCATAAAAATCAAACTATAATAATAGGACCCCGCAGATTGATTCGATCAAGAACAATAAAGACTCACTCCATAGAAAATTTGATCACCGATTATCTAGCGCGAGTGAAAAGCGCAACAGCTCTACTTGAGGACTCATTCGGAGTCAAAAATATCCTGGGTCTATGGCGCTCTAAAAAAATCCCCCAGCGAGGGCCAGTCACCGCCGGCGTAACCTACGAACTACATGGAATTGGTTGCTGTGTTTACTTATCCGAAATATGTATCGACTTTGATTACGGCCCTGACGGAAGAGTCGACGGCTTCGACGCATGGCGACTGTACATGTACGCGTGCGAGTTGCCACATAAATACAAAAAATACACCAATAAAGAATTCTTGGAACGCGAATTCACTGAGTACCTAAAAGAGGGAAAAGCCAAAAAAATCGAAGGGTCCACATCTAATTTATACTTTATACAGCCTTGAAAAGTGTTGAAAGACTACCTCTAAATAGACCATTCGATCTTTACCTGTGGCGAGCGAGCTTGCTCGCGTTGTGTTGCGCAGCAGCAGCCCCAACAAGGGCGACGCGGTTCTACAGCCAAGTCCGCGTCGCAAGTTTCGGGCCTGCTGCGCAGCCCAGCGCAGGGCAAGCCTGCTCGCCACAATAAGCCTTCTCATCACGATAAGCCTTCTCATCACAATAAGCCGGTTCATCACAACAAACCTACTCACCCGATACCCAGGTTCACCCTCAAAAAATGAGTGAACCCGGCGCCCCAATCATCGCTTCGAGAGCTCCATAATCATCCGGCTAAGCAGGTAAATCCGCGGCGCTACACTCTCCACTTCCGCATATTCCTCTGGGGTATGGATGTTGCCACCGACAATCCCGAACCCATCCAACGTCGGCGTTCCAACCCCGGCAGACAAACTGGCATCCGCTGCCCCGCCGCTGCCTTCGATGGTCAACTTACGCCCCAACTCCCCGTAAATCCCTTGGGCGATTGCGACCAACTTGTCCGACTCCGGCGTCTGCGGCATTGGTGGTAAACCGCGCAGCAAACTGGTCTTCACTTCGGTGTCCGGAATCAACTTATTCGCCGAAACACGGGCCAGGTCCTTCTCGATCCGGTCGAACTCTTCCGGCAATGCCGCACGTACGTCCGCCTTGGCCGTCGCTTGGTCGGGGATGACGTTGACGCGGTCGCCGGCCTTGAGCACGGTGAAGTTGATGGTGGTTTTCTTCTCTTCGTCGCCCAGTTTGCCCAGTTGCAGGATCTGGTGCGCCGCTTCCATCGCGGCGTTGCGGCCCAGTTCCGGGGCGACACCAGCGTGGGCGGCTTTGCCTTTGACTTCGACCACGGCGGTGGCGCTGCCTTTGCGCCATACCACCAGGCCGTCGGCTGGGCGGCCGGGCTCGAGGTTGAGGGTGACGTCGTGGCCTTTGGCGGTGGTGCGGATCAGTTCGGAGGCGGCGTCAGAGCCGGTTTCTTCGCTGGCGTCGAGCAGGAAGGTGATTTGTGCGTAGTCCTTGAAGCCCTGGTCTTTGAGCACCTTCAGCGCATAGATGCCAGCGACGATGCCGCCCTTGTCATCCATCACACCGGGGCCATAGGCGCGGCCGTCCTTGATGTGGAACGGGCGTTCGGCGGCCGAGCCCTCCTTGAACACCGTGTCCATGTGGGCCATCAGCAAAATCTTGGCTTTGCCGGTGCCTTTGAGGGTGGCGATCACATGGCTGTTGTTGGCGGCTTTGTCCGGCACCAGCTCGATGTTGAAACCGAGCTGCTTCAATTCGTCTACGGCAATGTCGCGCACTTGGGTCAGGCCGGGCTCGTAGCCGGAGCCCGAATCGATATTCACCAGACGCTCGAGCAGTTTCAGGGCGGGGGCCTTGTACTGTTCGGCACCGGCCTGGATCTGTTTGTGGGGTTCGGCGCTGTAGGCCGGCGCAGCGAAGGACAAGGCCAGGGTCGCGGCCAGGAGGGTACGGGAGAAGGTGAAGAGCATGGACCGATCCTTGTTTTTTTGTTGGGGGCGCGCCGACACCCTACCCCACTAGACCGATCGCAACCAACTCCCTTGCACTGAACTCACACGGTTGCGCCCGCTGCTCTTGGCCTCATACAACGCCTGGTCGGCGTCGTTGAGCCAACTGGTCGAATCCGCATGCGCAGGTTGATACGGCGCCAGGCCAATGCTCAAGCTGGCGCGCAGTGTCGGGTCTTGGGTGTACGCCAAGGCGTTGAAGCGATCGCGCAAGGCGTCCATCACTTCAGTGGCGCGGTGCAGGGGCATGTCCGGCAGGATCACGCAGAACTCATCGCCGCCATAGCGCCCGGCAAGGTCGGCGGTGCGCAGGTTCTGTCGCAGCACTTTGCTCAGTTGGCGCAACACGATATCGCCAGTGACGTGGCCGTAGGTGTCATTGATAGTCTTGAAATGGTCGATGTCGATCAGCGCAATGGCCGCGCCCACCTGCTCTGTGCGGCAGCGTTGAAATTCGATCTCCAGGTGGTCCTTCCAGGCACCGTGGTTAAGCAGGCCAGACAGGCTGTCGGTGCGGCTCAGCGCCAGCAACTCGCGTTTGTGCCGGGCGAGGGTCACGGCCTGGCGATAGCAGATCCAGCCCAGGGCCAGCGGGTACACCATCAGAATCGGCAAGCAGGCGTAAAGCTGGGTTTCAGTGGTGACGGCGATGAACGCCGGGGCGAACACCAGCAACGACGCGCCAACACCCAAGGCCTGCGCCACCCAGCCCGCCAGCATAAAGCGCGGCCCGCCAATGGCGACGTTGTTCATGGTCATCATCGACAGCGTGGTGACACTGGGCAGCGGGTTGAAGTGCATGGCACCGACCCAGAACCCGCCGCAAAAGGAATCAAACAGCAGGTTACGGCGCTCACTGCGCAGTGAGTTGCTGGCGCGGCGCGACCACAGATAGGCCATGTGCGGCCAGACAAAGGCGTTGATCAGCATCCACGCCCACACCCACAGCGGGGGATGCAGGGGAAACATGCCAAACACCACGCACACAAAGCCGAGCGTCAGCCCCAGCGTGCGCGACTTATACAACCGTGAAGCGAGCGGAAGTCCATTTCCTCCGGCGGTTGACATGGCTTGATGTGATCCTGGATGAATGCCTGGAGTCTATCAGGGCGACGTCAAATCGCCACTACCGCTCATAAGCCTGCGGGTAGCGCCCCTCAGTGCGAAAAACCGCGCGCCAGCATCAGCGCCACACCCAGCAACAGCACTGCCGTGACCCGTTGCAGCAACACCCGTCGCCTGGGGTTTTCCAGCACGTGCTTGATGCGCTGGCCGAAATAGCAATACAGGCAGCCGCTGGCAAACTGCAACGACAAAAAGGTAAGCCCGAGGATGGCGATATCTGCCGCGCGGCTGTGCCCTCCCGCCCCGGCAAACTGTGGGAACACGGCGCTGAACATGATGAGGGTCTTGGGGTTGGAAAACCCGGTCAGCAAGCCCTTGCCGAACAGGCTGCGCGCGCCCTGCGCGGCAGCGTCCCGGTTGATCGATACGCCGCTGCTGGTCCACTGCCGGTAGGCAAGGTAGAGGATGTAGGCCACACCCACCAACTGGAGGGTCTGGGTGATGGCAAGGTTGCCCTTGATCAATTCCGAAAAGCCCACGGCAAAGATCAGGATCGAGATCAGGTACGCCACACTGGCGCCGATCTGCGCCGGGATCGAGCTGCGCAGGCCGTCCTTCAAACCCAGGCTCAACAGCAACAGGGTCATCGGGCCGGGGCTGAAGGTCATGGCGGCGCAAAACAGCAGAAAGTAGAGAAACGAAGAAAGCGTCAACGTACTTGTCATGAGCCCAAACCCGGATTGGAAGAAACAACGGCGAAGGCGCGCGCCAACTCGGCCAGGGCGGCCTGCGCACTGTGGTGACAGGTTTCAAAGGCCACCAGGCCTTTCCAGTTCGTCTCGACGATAGCCTGCAGCACCTCGGCGTACACGCAGTTGTCGGCGTGGTGCCCCTCCTTGTGGTTGCTGAAGGAAATGCCCTTGATCAGCGCGGGGTACTTGCGCACCACTTGCGCGGGCAAGCCGCTGTCTAGGCGGGCGTGGCCGGCGTCAAGGAAGCAGTACACATTGCTGTGCGCTTGCAGGTGTTCGAACACAAAGGCGAATTGCGCTTCGTGGGTGAAAATCCGGTAGTTGACGTAGTTGGACAGACTCTCCAGGTAGATATCCGTCCCCTTGGCCTCGGCATATTGCGCCAGCTCCTTGACCGATTTGAGGTAATGCTCCAGGGCAATGTCCCTGGCCTCCAGCACCCTTTGCGGCCCGACGATGCAGCCGCCGTGGATGATCAACGGCGCGCCCAGACGGCTGGCAACATCGACCTCTCGTTCCACGTACTCCACCGCAGCCGCACGAAAAGCACCGACATCGCTGCCCAGCGGCGCCTTGAAGTTACTGTGAAATATCGGCTGAACACCGCTGACCGCAATCTTTTCCTGCAGGCGGGCGATGCGCGCATCAGTCCAGTCCTCGACTCTTTCACCTAACAGGCTGGCGTCGATGTACCAGTGGCTGTAGCCCCCTTCAATGGCGCTTTGCAGGCCCTTTTCGGCCCCCAGGTATTTATGCTGGGCCACCCCCAGGCAGAACGGCGCGCCGGGGTTGATCAGTTGGCTTTCCATCACGTAATCCCTGTCATTGATGGCCCGCAGTCTAGAGCGGCAGCCTTGCACAGGGCAGGTAAAGTGAGGCCTAATCCGGCCGAACTTTACCGGTAACAATGGCCGGTAAAATCACCGGCAAATACCAGGACGGTTTATGTTTGTATCCGCCATCGCCTTTGTTGACGGCACACCCAAGGTTCAGCAGATTGTCGACGCGTTCAGCCACGCCATCGAGCACGGTGAATGGGCGCCGGGCAGCAAATTGCCGTCGGTGCGTGAATTGACCCAGACCCTGGGCGTGAGCAAATTCACCCTCAATGAAGCACTGGACCGCCTGCGCGGGCGCAACCTGCTGACCTCCAGCCAGGGTCGTGGCTACTTTGTGGCGATGGACAGCGCCTGCCCCGCCTCGATGACCTGGGTCGACCTGTTACCCCAAGACCTGCTCAGCGTATTGCGCCGCCCCTTGGTCACCGCCGGCGGCGAGCTGCGCCCCGGCAGCGGGCACTTGCCGGAGGACTGGCTGAACAACGACGCCATCCGCCAAGCCCTGCGCAGCGTGGTGCGCGCGCCGTCGTTGCGCATCGCCGGGCTGGGCGCGCCGGCCGGGCTGTTGCCGCTGCGCCAGGCGCTGCAACAAAAACTGCACAGCGAAGGCCTGTCAGTGCCGGTGGAACAAATCATCACCACGCCCAACACCGTGCAAGGCCTGGACATGCTCATGCGCCTGCTCGCACGCCCCGGCGACACCGTGCTGCTGGACGCGCCGTGCTACTTCAACTTCCACGCCAACCTGGCCTTGCACGACGTAAAAGTGGTGACCCTCGAGCGCCGCCCCGACGGCTTTGACTTCGCCGCCCTTGAGGCGCTGCTGGCCGAACACCGCCCCAGTCTGTACCTGACCACCAGCGTGCTGCACAACCCCACCGGCCACTCCTTCAGCCCCAGCCAGGCGTTTCGCCTGCTGCAACTGACTCAGCACTACCACTGCCATATCGTCGAGGATGACCTCTACGGCGACCTGCACCCCAACCCGCCACCGCGCCTGGCCGCTCTCGCCGGGCTGGACCAGGTCACGTACCTGTCAGGTTTCTCCAAGATCCTCAGCGCCAACACCCGCGTCAGCTATGTGGTGGCCGCACCGCAACTGGCGGCGAACCTGACCAACATGAAGTTGATGAGCGGCGGCGTGACCTCAGAGCTGTTCGAACAGCTGGTCTATCGCATGCTCAGCGAAGGCAGCTACGCCAAGCACCGCAAGCGCATGGTGCAACGGTTGACGGAGTGCGGCGGGCGCGTCGAGCAATGGCTCAAGCGTTGCGGGTGCGAGCTGCCGATGGCGTACGAGGGCGGGATGTTTATCTGGGCGCGGCTGCCGCAGGGAGTGGACGGCGAACTGCTGGCCCAGCAAGCGTTGAAACACAGCATGGTTCTGGCGCCGGGCGCCTTGTTCGGTTACGACCCGGCGCACCTCAATGCGATGCGTTTTAATGTCGCCCACAGTGATGAACCACGCGCGCAGCAGCTATTCGAGACGCTGCTGCTCAAGGCCGTGCGCGCCCCTTGAGCATGCCGTAATGGACTTGCCGGTGCCGGTCTCGCCATTGATCAACGCCGGCGCTTCGCTGGGGCCGACGCGTTTCAAATAATCGAGCAGTTGCAATGAGCGCGGCTCGGAAAACATCAGGGCCATGTTACGGACCGACCGCGGGGCTTTTTCGCCCTGGGGCAAAGTCAGGATCGGCGGTGCGCCAGCGACCTCACACAGCGATCCCCCAGGCTTTGCACGCCCTGCACCAGCACCACCAGAACGATGACCGTGACCACCATGATCTGGTTGTTGAAACGCTGATAACCATAACGAATCGCCAGGTCGCCCAGCCCGCCGCCACCGATCACGCCAGCCATGGAGGAAAAGCCGATCAGCATCACCAGCGTCAGCGTCACCCCGGCCACCAGCGCGGGCAAGGCTTCCGGCAGCAGCACTTTGAGGATCACATGACGCACGTCACCACCCATGGCAACGATGGCTTCTATGCGCCCCTTGTCCACTTCATCCAGGGCGGTCTCGACGATGCGCGCAAAAAATGGAAAAGCGCCAATCGTGATGGGCACCACGGCCGCCGTACTGCCCAATGTGGTGCCGACGATCAGACGCGTCAGTGGGATCAACGCGATCAGCATCACCACAAACGGCAATGACCGTCCCAGGTTGATCACGGCGCCCAACGCCCGGTTGAGCCGTGGCAAAGGCAACAAGCCGCTGCGTCGGCTGATAAACAGCACCACGCCCAGCGGCAAGCCGATCAACAGCGTGAACATGCCCGCCAGCAGCACCATGTACAGGGTTTCGCCGGTGGCGTTGAGCAGCAGTCGAACAATCTCGTTCCAGTCGGTTTTCATACGGCCCTCACCACCGGCGGGCTTGGCGCCAGCGAACGGCCCAGGTGCGATGCCGGGTCGGCTTGCAACTGCAGCAGCGTGCCGCTTTCCACCACACGTCCATCGGCCAGCGACACCGCGCTGTCACAGATGGCCTTGACCACCTCGAGTTCATGGGTGATCAACACGATGGTCACGCCCAACTGCCGGTTGATGTCGCGCAACAACTCAAGAATCGACGCGGTGGTTTGCGGGTCCAGCGCGCTGGTGGCCTCATCCGACAACAGATACGTCGGACGCGCCGCCAATGCACGGGCGATGCCCACGCGTTGTTTCTGCCCGCCGGAGAGCTGCGAAGGAAACGCCTCAGCCTTGTCACTCAAGCCCACCAACGCCAGCAACTCGGCCACCCGCGCCGCGCGCTCAACCTTGGGCACCTTGGCGATTTCCAGCGGCACCGCGACGTTACCCGCCACCGTGCGTGAATGCAGGAGGTTGAAGCCCTGGAAGATCATGCCGATGCGCTGGCGTTGCTCGCGCAGTTGCCTGTCGCTCAGTTGGGTCAGGTCCTGGCCGTCCAAAAGGATGCGCCCGGAGGTGGGCCGCTCCAGCAGGTTAAGGCAGCGCAGCAAGGTACTTTTACCCGCCCCGCTGCGGCCGACAATGCCAAAAATCGACCCGTCGTTTATCCGCAACGACACGTTATCCAGGGCCGCCGGCTGGCCGTCGGCGTAGGTTTTGCTGACGCCCTCGACGACGATCATTCGACCGCCACCGGGATCACCGAGCCCGCGTATTTTTCGCTGATGAACTTGGCCACCTGCGGCGAGCGCAGGTCCTTGGCCAGTTGCTTGATGCGCGGGTCATCCGCGAGTTTTGGTGTGGTCACCAGGATATTCGCGTAAGGGTTGCCCTCGGCTTTCTCCAGGCCCAAGGCGTCTTTGGCCGGCACCAACCCGGCTTCCAGGGCGAAGTTGCCATTGATCACCGCCAGGTCCACATCGTCCAGCGCGCGCGGAATTTGCGGCGACTCGATCTCCAGAATCTTCAGATGCTTGGGGTTCTCGGCGATGTCCTTGGGCGTGGCCTGCTCTCTGGACGCGTCATTGAAACCCGGCTTGAGCGTGATCAGGCCATTGGCTTGCAACAGGTACAGCGCGCGACTGAGGTTGGTGACGTTGTTCGGCACCGCCACCGTGCCTTTGTCCGGCACCTGGGCGAAGCCGGTATGGCGATGGGAGTAAATGCCCAACGGTTCGATATGCACCGTAGCGGCCACCGCGAACTTCTGCCCGAGCGCCTGCTCCTGAGCGTTGAGAAACGGCAGGTGCTGGAAGTAATTGGCGTCGACATCACCATGGGCCAGCAACTCATTGGAGTTCACGCCGCTGGGGATCTCGATGATCTTCAAGTTCAGGCTCGGGTCAAGCTTCTGCACGTACTCGAGGATCTGTGCATGGGGAATCGGGTCGGCGGCGACGCGCAACGCATCGGCGGCCGACACGCTCAATGAGGCCAGCAACGCCGCCAGGGTAAGTGCAGATGTCTTCAGCATGGTGATCTCCTGATCAGGCGGACAGTGCGTGGGGAAGTGTGGCGTCGGCATAGAAACGTTGGGCGACATCCGGGTGCGAGCGCAGACGGCCCTTGAGGTAATTCCAGCCGACATCGCGCAGCAACGGGTTGCGCGGGTCGCTGGTCGGCCCGTGGGCATCGCGCAGCAGTTCGGGTGCCAAGTCGTACACCGGCACTACCGCATCCAGCTGCGCACCGAGAAAAAACGCCAGGGACAAACGCTCGCTGCCCACCGGCGGCGACACCACGCGGTGCACGGTGGCGCGCAAATAACCGTTGCTGGCCAACTCGAGCAGTTCGCCGATATTCACCACCAGCGTGTCGGGGCGCGGCGACGCGTCGATCCAGCGGCCCTCCTCCACTTCCACCTGCAAACCGGCCTGCTCGTCCTGCAGCAGAAAGCTCAAAAAGCCGGAATCCTTGTGTGCCCCCACGCCCTGGCGACTTTGTTGCACGTGGCGGCCGGGGTAGCGGATCAGCTTGATGTGTTCGTTGGGTTGGTCACCGTACAGCGCGTCAAAGGCCTGCTCGGGCAACGACAAGGCCTGGGCGAAGGCACGTAGCAAGCGCAACGCCATTTGCGTCATTGCCTGCTGCCAGGCCAAAACCAACGGCTTGAGTTCGGGCAAGGCGGCTGGCCATTGGTTCGGGCCTTGCAGGCGGGCCCACGCGGCCGGGTGTCGATCCGCGTTCAGTGGCTCGCGTTCGGCGCCGACATCAAACTGCTCACGCAGGTCTGGCTGGCCGCGGGTGATCTCCGACGCGGCGCGGTTGTAGCCGCGAAAGTGTGGCGAGTTGAGCATGCCGACCGCCAGTTTGTCGGCCTCGGGCAAGGCAAAAAATGCGCGCGCCTGCTGCTGCACCTGAGCCAGCAGCGCCGGGTCGATGCCGTGGCCGGTCAGGTAGAAAAAGCCGATCTGCCGCGCGGCAGCGCGCAACGCATCGAGAAATTCGCCGCGTTGCTGAGGCGTGCCGTCAAGCTGCGACAGATCCAGCAGCGGCAAGGTGGTGACTGATTGCAGCATCGGCGGCTCACTCCATAAGCGTCTTGGGTTGGAGCAACCAAGCTAAACGATCTTAAAAAACCTTAATAAATACCTTTTTAGCATTAGCTTAGGCATGCAGGTGAACGACGCCGGACGCTGGCCTGTCGGTTTTTTTGCCTCGCTGTGTATCTCGTTATCGCCAGATACACTGCAATACAAAGGGCACAAGGCAAACCCTGCGGCGATGGCTAGACTGCGGCCCATGAGCATTTAACGAGGAACGCAGCATGGACCATGTCGACCATATCCTGATCGTCGATGACGACCGCGAGATCCGCGAGCTGGTGGGCAATTACCTGAAGAAAAACGGCATGCGCACCACAGTGGTCGCCGATGGCCGCCAGATGCGCAGTTTCCTCGACACCACCCCGGTTGACCTGATCGTGCTGGACATCATGATGCCCGGCGACGACGGTTTGCAGCTGTGCCAAGAGCTGCGGGTGGGCAAGCACAAAGCCACGCCGGTGCTGATGCTCACCGCGCGCAACGATGAAACCGACCGCATCATCGGCCTGGAAATGGGCGCCGATGATTACCTGGTCAAACCCTTCGCCGCCCGCGAACTGCTGGCGCGGATCAACGCCGTGTTGCGGCGCACGCGCATGCTGCCGCCGAACCTGGTGGTGAGTGAAACCGGGCGGCTGATTCGTTTTGGCCGTTGGCGCCTGGACACCACCGCCCGCCACCTGCTCGACGAAGACGACACGCTGGTGGCCTTGAGCGGCGCCGAATACCGCCTGCTGCGGGTGTTCCTCGATCACCCGCAGCGCGTGCTCAACCGCGACCAATTGCTCAACCTGACCCAAGGCCGTGACGCGGATCTGTTTGACCGTTCCATCGACCTGCTGGTCAGCCGCCTGCGCCAACGCCTGTTGGATGACGCACGTGAACCGGCGTATATCAAGACCGTGCGCAGCGAGGGTTATGTGTTTTCCCTGGCGGTGGAAATCCTTGGAGCCACGCGATGAAATGGCGCTTGGGTTGGCCGCGCACGCTGGCGTCGCAGTTGTCGCTGATCTTCCTGATCAGCCTGGTGTGCGCCCATGGGTTGTCGTTCAGTGCGCAGTTCTACGAGCGCTATATCAGCGCGCGCGCCGCGATGCTCGGCAACCTGGAGAACGACGTGTCGACCTCGGTGGCAATCCTCGACCGCCTGCCGGCCAACGAGCGGGCCAGTTGGCTGCCGCGTATCGACCGCCAGAACTACCATTACCTGCTCAATGCCGGCGAGACCGGTGAGCCGATGAGCAGTGACGACGTGCCGATGGCCGCCACCTCGATTGCGGATGCGCTGGGCGAGCAGTACGCGCTGACCTTTCGCACCATTCCCGGCCTGCAGAAGCACTTCCAGGCGCACCTGACCCTGGCCGACGGCAACCCGATCACCCTCGACGTACGCCCGGCCGCCCTGCCCGTGGCCTATTGGTTGCCGGTGGTGCTGATCCTGCAATTGGCGCTGTTGCTCGGCTGCACCTGGTTGGCCGTGCGCCTGGCGATTCGCCCGCTGACGCGCCTGGCCCGCGCGGTGGAAACCCTCGACCCGAACGCTCATCCGACGCCGTTGGACGAACACGGCCCGACCGAAGTGGCCCACGCAGCGGCAGCGTTCAATCAGATGCAACAACGCATCGCCGAATACCTCAAGGAACGCATGCAGATCCTCGCGGCGATTTCCCACGACCTGCAAACGCCGATTACCCGCATGAAACTGCGCGCCGAGTTCATGGAAGATTCTGCCGACCGCGACAAGCTCTGGAGTGACCTGGGGGAAATGGAACACCTGGTGCGCGAAGGCGTGGCCTACGCGCGCAGCGTGCACGGCGCTACCGAAGCCCGTCATCGCATCAATCTCGACGCGTTTCTGGACAGCCTGGTGTTTGATTATCAAGACATGCACAAGCAGGTCAGCATCACCGGTAAAAGTGCGCTGGTGCTCGACACCCGCCCTCACGCCTTACGGCGGGTGCTGGTGAACCTCTTGGACAACGCGCTGAAATTCGCCGGCAGCGCAGAACTGGCAGTCGGCTCGACGCCAACCGGGCAGCTGTCGATCAGCGTATTGGACCGCGGCCCCGGGATTGCCGAGGACGAACTGGTGCACGTCATGCAGCCGTTTTATCGGGTAGAAAGCTCACGCAATCGCGGCACCGGCGGCACCGGGCTGGGCCTGGCGATTGCGCAGCAACTGGTGGTGGCGATCGGTGGCTCGCTGACCTTAAGCAATCGCGCGGGCGGTGGGCTGTGTGCGCAGATTCGCCTGAGCCTGTAGCCCGGCTCTTAATGCACGTTACTAATAAATAAATCTAATGATAATTCAATATTTTAATACTTAGGTTAGAACCAACAGGCATTTTACAGACCCGACTCCCGCCCTTACTTTTGAGCCGAGTGACCGACCCCACGCCCGGAGGAGGTGTTGATCCCGTACCTGACAAGGACTGACCATGAGCATTGAATTCATCGGCTACATCGGCGGCCATCACGCCTCTGAGATCCACCCACGCAGCGGCCCGACCCTGCAACCGGACTACGTCGAAACCGTGGCCCGCGCCCACGAAGATGCCGGCTTCGACCGCGCCCTGGTAGCCTTCCATTCCAACAGCCCGGACAGCACGCTGATCGCCGCGCATGCCGCCAGCGTGACCCAAAAGCTGCAGTTCCTGATCGCGCACCGCCCCGGTTTCGCCCAGCCCACGCTGGCTGCCCGCCAGTTCAGCACCCTGGATGTTTTCAACGGCGGGCGCACCGCCGTGCACATCATCACGGGTGGCGATGACCGCGAACTGCGCGCCGATGGCAGCCACATCGGCAAGGACGAACGCTACGCGCGCACCGACGAGTACCTCAGCGTGGTGCGCCAGGAATGGACCAGCGAGCAACCCTTCGATTTCGCGGGTACGTACTACCAGGTGCAAGGCGCGCACTCGACGGTGAAGTCGCCGCAGCAGCCGCACATTCCGCTGTATTTCGGCGGTTCTTCCGCGGCAGCGATTGCGGTGGCGGGCAAACATGCCGACGTGTATGCGCTGTGGGGTGAAACCTATGAGCAAGTGCGCGAAGTGGTGACTCAGGTGCGCGCCGAAGCGGCCAAGCATGGGCGCACGATCCGCTTCAGTTTGTCGTTGCGCCCGATCCTCGCCGAGACCGAGGAACTGGCGTGGGCGCGTGCCGAGACAATCTTGCAACAGGCCACGGCGCTGGCTGAGAAGAACGGATTCGTGCGACGGGAACCGCCGAACGAAGGCTCACGCCGCTTACTGGCAGCAGCGGCGCAAGGCTCACGGCTGGACAAGCGGTTGTGGACCGGGATTGCCGGCCTGCTCGGCGCCCAAGGTAACTCCACCTCACTGGTGGGCACCGCCGAACAAGTCGCTGAAGCCCTGTTGGATTACTACGACCTGGGGATTACCACCTTCCTGATTCGCGGCTTCGACCCGCTCAATGATGCAATCGCCTACGGCAAGCGCTTGATTCCACTCACCCGCCAATTGGTCGCAGAGCGCGAGCAGGCCAAGCAGGTCGCGTAAACACAGCTCCCACAGAAAAGCGAAGCACTGCGGTTGTGGCAGTTAAACTCGGTCAAATTGTGGGAGCGGGCTTGCCCGCGAAGGCGGTGGGTCAGTGACACATGAGCTGACTGACACACCGCATTCGCGGGCAAGCCCGCTCCCACATTTGGAGCTCTGTGCATCAGATAGATGGGTGTCGTTTGTACTCGGTCGAAGGTGGGGGCTGGCTTGCTCGCGAAAACGGTGTGCCAGTGACCCATGAGCTGACTGACCCACCGCATTCGCGGGCAAGGCCGCTCCCACATTTGGATCTCTGTGCATTAGATAGATGGGTGTCGTTTGTTCTCGGTCAAAGGTGGGAGCTGGCTTGCCTGCGATGGCATCTACTGGGTGTTACTGATACACCGAGGTGCCTGCATCGCAGGCAAGCCAGCTCCCACAGAAAGGCAAAGCAGTGCGGTGCTGGCAGTTGAACTCGGTCAAATTGTGGGAGCGGGCTTGCTCGCGAAGGCGGTGGACCAGTGACACATGAGCTGACTGAACCACCGCTTTCGCGAGCAAGCCCGCTCCCACATTTGGATTTCTGTGCATCAGATAGAAGTGTGTTGCTGTGCTGTTGCCCTGCTTTTGCTTCAACCACTCAGGTCGGCTACCAGGCCGCCGTGCTCTGCTTTTGATCTTGCTTTTGATCTGACAGGCCCCGTCAACCACGCTGGCCGAACGCAGGCTTGAATCCGTGGGTAACCCGGCAGGACGCCGGGTTAGCCGTGTTGGGCCATGGATGGCCCATCGCGGCGGCCCACGGATTCAAGCCTGCGTTCGGGCATGCCGAGCCTAGGCGAGGCACCGAGTGGTGGGGCAAAGACCTTTTGGTTACTTTTGGGGCGTTTGCCAAAAGTGACCCGCTGTAAGAGCGGAACCCTAAGCCGCCGTTTCCGCAGCAACGGATATGCCCCCAATCTACCCAAACAAGCCCGTACACCGCCGCCAACGTCAGTTTTTATACTCGGTATCCGTACGCTCCAACTGCCGAACCAACGCATTCCAATGCCGCGCCACACCCGGCCCGGCCCCGTTGCTGAACACCTTGGCCTGCTCTTCAACCTTGGCCACCACCTGCGCCGGCGGGAAGATCAACTGCGCATTGCCGCCCGCCTGCGCCGCCACCTGGATATTGCACGCACGCTCCAGCCCCTGCAGTTGCTGAAACGCATGCTCAACGCTCACCCCCGCCGTCAACAACCCATGGTTACGCAAAATCATCACACTCTTGTCCCCCAGGTCCGCCACCAACCGCTCACGCTCGTCCAGGTCCAGCGCCACGCCTTCATAGCCGTGGTACGCGATACGCCCGGAGAACGCGATGGAGTGCTGGGAAATCGGCAACAGACCGTCCTTCTGCGCCGACACCGCAATACCGTCACGGGTATGCGTGTGCAGCACCGCTTGCAGGTCATGCCGCGCACCGTGGATGGCGCTGTGAATCACATAGCCTGCGTAATTGATGCCCAGGCCCGTAGGGTCGTCGACAATCGTGCCGTCAAGGTCAACCTTGACCAGGTTGGACGCGCTGATTTCATCGAACAACAAGCCAAAGGCATTGATCAGGAAATGCTCATCCGGACCCGGCACGCGGGCCGAGAAGTGCGTGTAGATGTGATCGGTCCACTTGTACAACGCCGCCAGCCGATAGGCCGCAGCCAGTTTGACGCGCACCTCCCACTCTTCAGGCGACACGCGCTGGCGGACGTTGCTGGAAACGCTGGATAGAGAGGTGACGCTGCTCATGGCAAAACTTCCTGGATGGCCTTAAGGACTCCCAGGCAGCCTAGGGGATGCCGAAAAATAATAAAAAGCACATTTTAATCTAAGCTAATTATTATTTTTTTTTATAAAAACCACATCCCTCACTCAGGCGGCGTTGCGGATCTTGTGCAGCGAGTCCGCGACCAGCTTGCCGAATGCATCCACCGGCCCCTGCAGGTTGCCGAGAAAATGCGGATAGATCAGCCACAAATCCATCACCGGCTTGAAATCCTTGAGCGGCATGACCGCCAGCTGCTCACGGTGAGCGCTGCGCTCCAGCAAAGGCCGCGGCACCAGCCCCAGGCCCAAACCGTCGGCCACCAGCCCCAATTGCAATTCGGTGCCGAAGGTTTCCAGGTTCACCCGCAATGCCAACCCCTGGTCAGACAAGGTGCGCTGCAAGCCGGCGCGGAAACCGCAGCCATCCGGGTTCAGAATCCAGCCGTTCTGGTACACATCGGCCAACTTGCACGGCTTCTTCGGCAACTGCGCCTTGGCACACACCACCACCAACTCCATCTTGCCGATGGACTCACCGACGATGTTGTCCGGGAAAATCTTGCCCGCCGGAAACAGCGCCACCGCCGCGTCCAGTTCACCGCGCTCGATCTTGCCGACCAGTTGGCTGCCCCAACCCGTGGCGACCTGGGTGCGCAGGTCGGCGTATTCGGTGCGCAGGTGCTTGAGCGCATCGAGCAGCACCACGTCGCCAATGGTCTGCGGCACGCCCAGGCGCAATACGCCAGTGGGCGGCGCATCGGTGGCCACCAGTTCGCGCAGGGCATCCATTTCACGCAGGATCAGCCGGCATTGTTCATAAACGCGCGTACCGATCAGCGTAGGCTTGAGGGGCTTGGTGTTGCGGTCGAACAACTCCACGCCCAGCGCCTGCTCGAAGTTCTGCACACGGCGGGTAATGGCCGGCTGGGTCAGTTGCAACGACTCGGCGGCATGGCTGATGGACTGGCAACGAATCACTTCGACAAAGGCATCGATATCGTCAATTTTCATTTGGGCCGCACATAGAGAACAGTCATTAAGATGTGTGCGAAGCATAGTTGCAGGAACGCTGCATGGATAGTCCACGCTGTGATCGATAACGTCTAACGCTATGCAGACCGGTTCTAAATTACCTAAAGCTATAAGCTAATCATTAAAAAATAGCATATTAACCATAAACATTATGCTTATATAAACCCATCAAACCCTCCCCGTTAAAGCAGCGATGGAAGTGCCATGACCCAGGCCCGACACCCCGAGAGACTCAGAGCCTTTATAGGCGCCCTGGCGGAATTGATCGACGGCAATCCACGCGAAGGCGACCTGCTGCACCGTGGCGGCAAGCTCTTGGCGCAACTGGTCAGCCACGATGACTGGCTGCCCGACGAATACGCCCAACCCGACCCCGCGCGTTACCAGCAATTTCTGCTGCATGCCGATTCGCGCCAGCGCTTTTGCATCGTCAGCTTTGTGTGGGGGCCGGGGCAAAGTACGCCGATTCATGACCACCGGGTGTGGGGCTTGATCGGCATGCTGCGCGGCTCGGAATTTTCCCAGGGCTTTGAACGCGCACCCGACGGCCGCCTCGTTGCCGAGGGCAAGCCGATTCAGCTGGTGCCGGGTCAGGTCGAGGCCGTGTCGCCCAAGGTCGGCGATATCCATCAGGTCAGCAATGCCCACAGCGACCAGGTGTCGATCAGCATTCATGTGTACGGCGCCAATATCGGCGCGGTGCGCCGCGCGGTGTATCAGCCCGACGGCAGCGAGAAACTGTTTATCTCCGGTTATTCCAACGCCTACCTCCCGAACATCTGGGATGTGTCCAAAGAAAAGAGCCCTGCCCTATGACCACCGTATCGAACCGCAGCTTCGCCCAGATCCGTCAGGCCCTGTTGGACCGTGAAGAAGTCGCCCTGGTCGATGTGCGCGAAGAAGCGCCGTTTGCCGAGTCGCACCCGCTGTTCGCTGCAAATATCCCGCTGTCCAAACTGGAGCTTGAGGTGTACGCGCGCATTCCACGCCGCGATACCCAGGTCACCGTCTACGACAACGGTGAAGGGCTGGCGCAGCGTGCAGCCGAGCGCCTGGTTGCGCTGGGCTACACCCAGGTCGGCCTGCTTGAAGGTGGGTTGGACGGTTGGCGCAAGGCCGGTGGTGAGCTGTTTATCGACGTCAACGTGCCGAGCAAGGCGTTTGGCGAGCTGGTCGAGAGCGAGCGCCATACGCCGTCCCTGGCCGCCGAAGAAGTCCAGGCCCTGCTCGACAACCAAGCCGACGTGGTGGTGCTCGACGCGCGTCGCTTCGACGAATACCAGACCATGAGCATCCCCACCGGCATCAGCGTGCCCGGTGCCGAGCTGGTGCTGCGCGCCCGTGAACTGGCGCCGGACCCGTCCACACGCATCATCGTCAACTGCGCCGGGCGCACGCGCAGCATTATTGGCACTCAATCGTTGATCAATTCTGGCATCGCCAACCCGGTGTCGGCGCTGCGTAACGGCACCATCGGCTGGACGCTGGCCGGGCAAAAACTCGCCCACGGCCAGTCGCGGCGCTTTGCGCCAACCCGCGAAGAACACCGCCAGATCGCCGCCCGGGATGCGCGCCGCGTGGCCGATAAAGCTCGCGTCGGCCGCGCCACCCTGGCTGACCTGCAACGCTGGCAGCAGGAACCGCACCGCACCACGTACCTGTTCGATGTGCGCACCCCGGAAGAATTCGAAGCCGGCCACCTGCCCGGCGCCCGCTCCACACCGGGCGGCCAGCTGGTGCAGGAAACCGATCACGTCGCCAGCGTGCGCGGTGCGCGTCTGGTGCTGGCGGATGACGACGGTGTGCGCGCCAATATGTCCGCCTCTTGGCTCGCGCAACTGGGCTGGGAAGTGCATGTGCTCGACGACCTGCAAACGGCGCACTTCAGCGAAACCGGTGCCTGGGTAGCCCCCGTACCGGCGCCGCAGCAAGCCGAGTTGATCAGCCCGCACACCCTGGCGCAGTGGCTCGCCCACGGCGACACGGCGGTGCTGGATTTCACCCCGAGCGTCAATTACGTCAAGCGCCATATCCCCGGTGCTCACTGGGTCTTGCGTGCGCAATTGCCCGAAGCGCTGACCAAGGTGCCGCCTGCCGAACGTTATGTGCTGACCTGCGGCACCAGCCAGCTGGCGCGCCTGGCGGTGGCCGAAGTCGAGGCGCTGACCGGCAAGCCGGTGTTCCTGCTGCAAGGCGGCACCACCCACTGGATCGCCGAGCAACTGCCGCTGGAAACTGGTGAAACCCACCTGGCTTCACCGCGTATCGACCGCTACCGCCGACCCTACGAAGGCACCGACAGCCCCAAGGAAGCCATGCAGGCGTACCTGGATTGGGAGTTTGGCCTGGTCGACCAGCTGGCCCGCGACGGCACCCATGGTTTCTATGTGATCTGAGCCACCTTCACGCCTGCCCCGGACCGGGGCAGGCCGCACCGACCCCTTTCCAGGCGGAGGTAACCCACACCTTTTCGAACTGTCTGGAATCTACCGCTCATGACCTTTACCCCTGCGTTCAAACGCCTGCTGCTGGGCACCGCCCTCGCCTTTGGCCTGCTCACCACCGCCCAGGCCGCCGACCTGCAACCGCTGCGCGTGGCCAATCAGAAATCCACCATCAAGGCCCTGCTGGAAGCCTCGGGCGAAACCCAAAACGTCCCCTACATCATCCAATGGTCGGAATTCCCCTCCGCCTCGCCGTTGGGCGAAGCCCTGAATGCCGGCGCCGTGGATGTCGGCGCGCTCGGCGATGCGCCGTATGTGTTTGCTCTGGGCGCCGGCGCCTCGCTCAAAGTGGTCAGCATCATCCACGCCGAAGGGCGCAACACCACCGCCCTGGTGGTGCCCAAGGATTCACCGATCAAGACGGTGGCCGACCTCAAGGGCAAGAAAATCGTCACCGGGCGCGGTTCCATCGGCCACTACCTGGCGATCAAGGCCCTGGCCAGCGCCGGGCTGACCACCAAGGATGTGCAATTCATTTTCCTGCTGCCCGCCGAATCGCGGCTGGTGCTCGATAACGGCACCGTCGACGCCTGGGCCACGTGGGACCCGTACACCACGGTGGTCACCTCACAAAGCCAGGCCAGGGTGCTGGTCAGCGGCAACCAGCTGCTGAGCAACCACCTGTATTTTGCGGCTACCAACCAGGCCATCAGCGAAAAACGCGCGCAACTGGACGACTTCGTCGCCCGCGTCGATCGCGCTTATGCGTGGGCCAATGCGCACCCCAATGAATACGCTGCCGCCCAATCGAAAATCACCGGCCTGCCGTTGGCGGTGCACGTCGAGGTGGCCAAAGACACTCATCTAAGCCCGGTGGTAATCGACGACAGCGTGATCAGCGGCCTGCAAGCCACGGCCGACACCTATCAGAAGGAAGGCCTGCTGCCCAAGCACATCGACGTGTCGCAGGGTTTCGACAAGAGCTTTAACGCCGAGCGTTTTCCCACTCCCCAAGCATCGCGCTAAGCAAGGAGCGACACATGAGCAAGCCAGATCAATTGCAACCACGCCATTTGAAGCTGGGCGCCATGGTGCACGGCGTCGGTCACGGCTGGGGCGAATGGCGTCACCCGCAGGCGCAACCGAATGCCAGTACGAACTTTGCTTTCTACAAGCAGCAGACTGAGTTGGCCGAAGGCGCCAAATTCGATTTCGTGTTCATCGCCGACAGCCTGCATATCCACGCCAAATCCAGCCCGCATTACCTCAATCGCTTCGAGCCGTTGACCATTCTCTCGGCCCTCGCCGCGCTGACCACAAACATCGGCCTGGTCGCCACGGTGACGGTCAGCTACACCGAGCCTTATCAGGTGGCACGTCAGTTTGCCTCGCTGGACCACATCAGCGGCGGCCGCGCCGGTTGGAACGTAGTCACCTCATGGCTCAGCGGCACCGCCGACAACTTCGGCAAGGCCGAGCACCCACCGCATGCCGTGCGCTATCGCATCGCCAAGGAACACCTCAACGTGGTCAAGGGCCTGTGGGATTCCTGGGAGGACGACGCCTTTGCGTACAACAAGCAAAGCGGCGAGTTTTTTACCCCGCAAAAGCTGCATGCGCTGAACCACACAGGCGAGTTTTTCTCGGTCAAAGGCCCGCTCAACATCGCGCGTTCGCGCCAGGGCCAGCCGGCGATTTTCCAGGCCGGCACCTCGGAAGATGGGCGCAACTTTGCGGCGCAAAACGCCGATGCGATTTTCGTGCACGTCGAGCACATTGAAGAAGGCAAAGCCTACAGCGCCGATTTGAAGCGCCGCGCCAAAGGCTTCGGGCGTGACGCCAGTAGCCTGTCGATCCTGCCGGGTATCCGCCCGATTGTCGGGCGTGACGCCGCCGAGGTGGAAAGCCGCTATCAGCAGGCCGTGGACCTGGTCACCGTGGAAGATGCGATTGTCGCCCTCGGCCGCCCGTTCAACGACCACGACTTCAGCCAATACCCGCTGGACGAACCCTTCCCGGAACTCGGCGACCTGGGCGCCAACAGCCAGAAAGGCGGGTCCGAGCGCATCAAGCAACTGGCCAAGGACGAAGGCCTGACCCTGCGCGAAGTGGCCCTGCGTTTCTCGCGGCCCAAACGCGATTTTGTCGGTACCCCGGAGCAAGTCGCCGATGCGATCCAGACCTGGTTCGAAACCGGCGCCAGCGATGGTTTCATCATCAACTCGGTGCTGCCGGATGGCTTGCAGTACTTCACCGAGCTGGTGGTGCCGGTGCTGCAACAGCGCGGCTTGTTCCGTACCGAATACACCGGCCACACTCTGCGCGACAACCTTGGCCTGGACGTGCCGGCCAACCGTTACAGCGTCGCCACCGAGGTCGAAGAGCAACAGGCGGCGCTGGCATGAACGAGTCCCTGAACCGTCAGTTAGCTGAGCTGCATGCCGAACGTGTGGCCACCTGGGCGCCGGCGGCGTTGCAGGTGGTGGAGCGCTTGTTGGGCCAACAGCCTGTGCGTATCGCTATCTGAAATCACACCGATTCAATGTGGGAGCTGGCTTGCCTGCGATCGCGGTGTTTCAGCCACCAACACTGTCAGCCTGGAATGGCTATCGCAGGCAAGCCAGCTCCCACAGGAATCGGCGTACACCTATCGAATCGAGTGAAGCAACCATGAGCCACTTTTCCCAACCGTCCTTACGCTCCGTGGAAGTCGCCAACTTCGAAGCCCTGCTCGAACGCCTCAGCGCCGAGCTGGCAAGTACTGCGCACCTGTACGACGCCAGCGGCGCCTTCCCCCACGATAACTTCACGCTGTTGCATGACCACGGCCTGGTCGCCCTCACCGTGCCTAAGGCCTTGGGCGGCGGCGGTGCCAGCTTGCCCCAGGCGCGCAAGGCGATCAGCGCGATTGCCAAGGGCGAGCCCTCCACCGCGCTGATCCTGGTGATGCAGTACCTGCAACACACGCGCTTGCAAGACAGCAAAGCCTGGCCCCAGCACTTGCGTGTGCAAGTCGCCGAAGACGCGGTGCGCAACGGCGCGCTGATCAACGCCCTGCGTGTCGAACCCGACCTCGGCACCCCGGCGCGTGGCGGCCTGCCGGCGACCACCGCCGTGCGCACTGCCGAAGGCTGGCGCATCAGTGGGCGCAAGATTTACTCCACCGGCAGCCACGGCCTGAGCTGGTTCAGCGTATGGGCGCGCAGCGATGACGCCGACCCGCTGGTGGGCGCCTGGCTGGTGCCTAAAGACAGCCCCGGCGTGAGCATCATCGACACCTGGGATCACTTGGGCATGCGCGCCACCTGCAGCCATGAAGTGCTGCTCGACAACGTGCTGGTGCCGCTGGACCACGCCGTCAGCGTGAGCCCCTGGAGCGCACCGCAGCCAGAGCTGGATGGCGATGGTTTCCTGTGGATGTCGGTGTTGCTGTCCTCGGTGTATGACGCCGTGGCCCAGGCCGCACGGGACTGGCTGGTGCAATGGCTGGAGGAGCGCAAGCCATCCAATCTGGGCGCAGCGCTGTCGACCTTGCCGCGGTTTCAGGAAACCGTCGGCCATATCGACACGTTGCTGTTTGCCAACCGCAGCCTGCTGGACGCCGCCGCTGAAGGCCACACACCGGCCGCGAATGCCGCGCAGTTGAAGTACCTGGTGACCGGCAACGCGATCCGCGCCGTCGAGTTGGCCATCGAAGCCTCGGGCAACCCCGGACTGTCACGCCACAGCCCGCTGCAACGCCATTACCGCGATGTGCTGTGCAGCCGCGTGCATACCCCACAAAACGACGCCGTGCTGCAAGGCGTCGGCAAAGCTGTGTTCGCCCAACGTGGCCCAAAATGAATAAGGAGCGCTCATGAGTCAGGTGATTATTGCCAGCCAGCTGGACGAAGATTACAACGCGGTAATCCGCGAACGCCTCGCCTCGATTCATCCTGAAGCCCAGGTGATCGGCGTGCCTGTTGGTGTGCCGAGTGACTTGCCGCCCCAGGCCAATATCCTCTTGCTGCGCCCGATCAACGTGCGCGGCTACACCGCGCCGGACACCCCGCCGCCAGGCTGGCCGTATGGCGCGCAGTGGGTGCATCTGGTCTCCTCGGGCATCGACTTCTACCCGCAGTGGCTGTTCAACGGCCCACCGGTGACCACCTCGCGTGGCAGCGCCGCCGATAACCTCGCCGAGTTCGCCCTGGCGGCGATCTTTGCCGCGTCCAAGCGTTTGCCGGCTATCTGGGTGAAGGATGCCCAGTGGAATTTCACGCCATTGCGTCCGCTCAAGGGCACGACCCTGGGTATTCTCGGCTTTGGCGCGATTGGTAAAAGCCTTGCGCAAAAGGCGTTGGCACTCGGCATCAACGTGGTTGCGTTGCGTCAAAGCCATGCCTCTTTTGACGTGGACGGCGTCGAAGCCGCGCGGGATATCCACGACCTGTTCGCCCGTGCCGACCATCTGGTACTGGCGGCGCCGCTGACCGAGAGCACGCGGCATATCGTCAACCGCGATGTGCTCGGCAGCGCCAAGCCGGGGTTGCACCTGATCAACATCGCGCGCGGTGGTTTGCTTGATCAGGAGGCGTTGTTGGAAGCGCTGGACAACGGGCAGATCGGCCTGGCGTCGCTGGACGTGACCGAGCCGGAACCGCTGCCAGATGGGCATCCGTTGTACAGCCATCCACGGGTGAGGCTGTCACCGCATACCTCGGCGATTTCGACCAACAGCCAAGAGGAGATTGCCGATACGTTTCTGGCGAATCTTGTGCGTTACGTGCAGGGCTCGACGCTGGCCAACCTCGTCGATCTCTGAGCCGAACCACAATCAAAATGTGGGAGCTGGCTTGCCTGCGATAGCGGTGGTTCAGTTGGCATAGTTTCAACTGATACATCGCTATCGCAGGCAAGCCAGCTCCCACATTTGATCTTCACCGGGTTCTGGAATGATTTAGCAACCACCCGCCAGGCGTTCACGCAAGAATTCCACCAGCGCCTGCACGGGCCTGGAGCTCTGCCGGTGCTGCGGGTAAACGGCCGACAAGGTCAGGGCGTCGGGGGCGAAGTCTTCCAGAAGTGTGACCAAGCGCCCATCCTTCAGCGCCTCAGCCACGATAAACGTCGGCAGGTAAGTAACACCCAACCCGGCAATCGCCGTGTCGCGCAACAACTCGCCGTTGTTCACGCGCATGCGTCCGCTGACATTCACCGACTGCAGCTTGCCCTTGGTCTGGAAGCGCCATTGCACCTGGCGGCCGTGGCCGTAGGGCAGGCAATCGTGGTCGGTCAGGTCGTCGGGCTTGAGCGGTGTGCCGCGCAGGGCCAGGTACTCGGGGCTGGCGCAATACACCCGCTCGACGCTGGCGATACGCCGCGCGATCAAGGTCGAGTCTTCAAGGGTGCCGATGCGCAACACCAGGTCGTAGCCTTCACCGATCAGGTCAACAGGGCGGTCGCTGAGGTCGACTTCCACCGACACGTGCGGGTAGCGCTGCAGAAATGACGGCAACAGGCAGCCCAGGTGAGCCATGGCAAACGACAGCGGCGCACTCAGGCGCAGCGTACCGCGCGGCTCGCTGTTCTGGCCGGCGATGCCCTGCTCCACTTGCTCGACGTCACTGAGCAGGCGCAAGGCGGATTCGTAATAACTCTGGCCCAGCGGCGTGACGTCCAGGCGGCGCGTGGAACGGTTGAGCAGGCGCACGCCCAGGCGCTCTTCCAGCTGAATCAGGCGGCGGCTGACAAATTGCTTGGACAGGCCCAGTTGCTCGGCGGCGGCGGTGAAACTGCCAGACTCCATGACCTGGCAGAACAGGCGCATGTCTTCGAAGGGGTTCATTGTCGCTTCTCGGTGGACATTTTGCTGTTTTATAACCGGTCAGTCATGGCACCACAAATCAAATGTGGGAGCCGGGCAAGCCCGGCTCCCACAGGGTTCAGTGGTGTGCTGTCTGTCGGGTTACTTGGCAGTAAACGCCGAGTAGCTGTTCATCAGGTTGCGGTAGTTGGGAATGCGCGGCGACAGCAGGTTGGCCAGGCCTTCCATGTCGTTGCGCCAGTCGATCTGCAGCTCGCAGGCCACCGCGAACCAGTTCACCAGGTGCGCACCCGCTGCGCTCATGCGCGCCCACGATGCACGTTGCACGGCCTCGTTGAACGTCCCGGACGCGTCGGTCACCACAAACACCTCGAAGCCTTCAGCCAGCGCGGCCAGGGTCGGGAACGTCACGCAGACGTCGGTCACCACACCGGCGATGATCAATTGCTTGCGGCCGGTGGCCTTGACGGCCTTGACAAAATCTTCGTTGTCCCACGCGTTGATCTGGCCAGGGCGCGGGATGTACGGCGCGTCCGGGAACAGTTCTTTGAGCTCCGGCACCAGTGGGCCATTGGGGCCGGTTTCAAAGCTGGTGGTGAGGATGGTCGGCAGCTTGAAGAACTTGGCCACATCCGCCAGCGCCAGCACGTTGTTCTTGAATTCGTTGGGCGAGAAATCCTGCACCAGCGAGATCAAGCCGGTCTGGTGGTCCACCAGCAGCACCACGGCGTCGTCTTTGTTCAAGCGTTTGTAAGTCATGGGATAGCTCCTGTTTTTGATTGAGAGGGGGAGTTTTAGAAGGCAAAGCACGAGCAGCCAAACGCGCCCCAGAAACCCTGGAAGTCGCTGACCGGCACGCTGGAAAGGCGCGCTTTTTCATGGCCATGGGCATGCACGCCACACGGGCCGCTGCATTGATGGACCTGAGCTTGTAACGGTGAGCTTGGGCGCCAGTGCCCCGGCACCTTGACCACCGGCGACCAGTCCGGCAGCACCGGCACGCGTGGCGGTGCGAAATCTTCGAAGTCGCCGGCGCCGTACACCACCTTGCCGCCGACCACGGTCAGCACCGACTCAATCCATTTGATGGCTTCTTCATCGACACTGAAAAAGTCTGCCGACAGCGCGGCAACGTCCGCCAACTGGCCGACCTTGATCTGGCCTTTCTTGCCCTGCTCCGACGAGAACCAGGCACTGCCGTGGGTGAACAGCTCCAACGCGGTGAGGCGCGGCAGCCCTTCGGCGTGCAGTTCCAGGCCGCCGACGGTGCGGCCGCTGACCATCCAATACAACGAGGTCCACGGGTTATAGCTCGACACCCGCGTGGCATCGGTGCCCGCCCCGACCGGCACGCCTTCAGCCAACATGCGCTTGATCGGCGGCGTGGCTTCGGCAGCCTTGGCGCCGTAACGCTCGACAAAATATTCGCCCTGGAACGCCATGCGATCCTGGATCGCGATACCGCCGCCAAGAGCACGCACGCGCTCGATGTTGTGCGGCGTGATGGTTTCGGCGTGGTCGAAAAACCACGGCAGGCCATTGAACGGAATGTCGCGGTTGACCTTCTCGAACACGTCGAGCATGCGCGAGATGGATTCGTTGTAAGTGGCATGCAAGCGGAACGGCCAGCGCTGCTCGACCAAATGCCGCACCACCGGTTCCAGTTCCTGCTCCATGGTCAGCGGCAGGTCGGGGCGCGGTTCGAGGAAGTCCTCGAAGTCCGCCGCCGAAAACACCAGCATCTCGCCGGCGCCGTTGTGGCGCAGGTAGTCATCGCCCTGGTGCAGGGTGACGCTGCCGGTCCAGTGCTTGAAGTCGCTGAGTTCTTCCTTGGGCTTTTGGGTGAACAGGTTGTAGGCGATGCGCACCGTCAGTTGTTCGTCCTTGGCCAGTTGCTCGATCACCGCGTAGTCATCGGGATAGTTCTGGAAACCGCCGCCGGCATCGATGGCGCTGGTGAGGCCCAGGCGATTGAGTTCACGCATGAACTGGCGGGTCGAGTTGACCTGATATTCCAGCGGCAATTTCGGGCCCTTGGCCAGGGTTGCATAGAGGATCATCGCGTTGGGCCGCGCCACCAGCATGCCAGTGGGGTTGCCGTTGCTGTCACGCACGATCTCGCCACCCGGTGGGTTCGGCGTGTCTTTGGTGTAGCCGGCCACCCGCAGGGCAGCGCGGTTGAGCAAGGCACGGTCGTACAGGTGCAGCACGAACACTGGCGTGTCCGGCGCGGCCTGGTTCAGCTCTTCCAGGGTCGGCATGCGTTTTTCGGCGAACTGGAATTCGTTCCAGCCACCGACTACGCGCACCCATTGCGGCGTGGGCGTGCGGTCCGCCTGATCCTTGAGCATGCGCAGCGCATCGGCCAGGGACGGCACGCCTTCCCAGCGCAGTTCGAGGTTGTAGTTCAGCCCGCCACGGATCAGGTGCAGGTGCGAGTCGTTGAGGCCGGGGATGACGGTGCGGCCCTTGAGGTCGATGACCTGCGTGGCACTGCCACGCAACGCCATGGCTTGGGCGTCGGTGCCGACCGCGACGAAGCGGCCCTGGTGAATAGCAACGGCGGTGGCGCGCGGGTTTTCACGGTCCACGGTGTGGAACTGGCCATTGAACAGAATCAGATCGGCGTTCATAGGGTTTCCTTTACAGAGGCTTCAAGCCAGGGAGCGAACAGGCGGGTGGCGGCCGGCATCAGCAGGTAGACCACCAGCAGCACGATGGTCAGGGTGACCAGGAAGGTGGCGACCACGTAGTTGGAGAGGAACGGATGCAGGCGTAACACCGGGGCCCAGATGATCGGGATCAGCAGGGTCAGCGGCAGGATGACAAACAAGGTCACCACGGCTTGTTTCCAGCGCGGAGGTTTGGCGGCGCTGTCGGCCAGGGGGGCGAACCAGAATTCGTTGACGGCACCGATTTCGGTGTTGTCGCCGTCGGCGAGCATGGGCGTGGCTTCGTTGATCAGGGCTTGGCGCTCGGGGGAGTCGAGCCAGCGTTCGAGGTCGTCGGTGGAGCGGTAGCGCAGGACGCAGGTGAACAGCGCCAGGCGGTTTTGTTTGCTGCGCACGACGTCGACGCCGAGGTGGCCAGGGCGTCCGCCGGCGATGCGCACGATGCGCCGGAGCCAGGCTTCATAGTCGGCTTCGCGGCCGGGTTTGATCAGGTGTTTGACGACCAGGGTGACGACTTCGTCGGGGCTGGTTTTGGGTGTTGGGTCCATGGTGTTGATTCCCCCCTGGAGGGTTGTGCGATGGGGGGAGTTTGGGGGGCATTGGGGGGGTTGGAATTGGATGTATGTGCTGTTTGACGTGGCGGCCTTGGGGGAAGGTTTTTATGGAGTACATATCCGTTATTTGAGTAACGGCCGCTATGGGTTCCGCTCTTACAGCGGGTCACTTTTGAAAAGAGCCCAAAAGTAACCAAAAGGCTCTTGCCCCACCACTCGGCACCTCGCTTAGGCTCGGTGTGCCCTCACTCCGGCTTGAATCCGTGGGCCGCCGCGACGGGCCATCCATGGCCCAACGCGGCTAACCCGGCGTCCTGCCGGGTTACCCACGGATTCAAGCCTGCGTTCGGCCAGCGTGGTTTAACGGGGCGCCTAAGATCAACGTCAAAAGCAGATCAAGATCAAAAGCAGAGCACGGCGGCCTAGTAGCCGACCTGAGTGGTTAGATCAAAAGCGAAAGCGAGGCGGCCTGACAGCCGACCTGATGTTGGAAGCTGAACTCAATTCAATGTGGGAGCTGGCTTGCCTGCGATGGCATCTACTGGTTATGCCTGACACACCGAGGTGTCTGCATCGCAGGCAAGCCAGCTCCCACAGAAAAGCAAAGCAAAGCAGTGCGGTGCTGGCGGCTGAACTCGGTCAAATTGTGGGAGCGGGCTTGCTCGCGAAGGCGCTGGGTCAGTGACATATGAGCTAACTGACCCACCGCATTCGCGAGCAAGCCCGCTCCCACATTTGGAGCTCTGTGCATCAGATAGATGGGTGTTGATTGTACTCGGTCAAAGGTGGGAGCTGGCTTGCCTGCGATGGCATCTACTGGGTGTTACTGATACACCGAGGTGCCTGCATCGCAGGTAAGCCAGCTCTCACAGAAAAGCAAAGCAGTGCGGTGCTGGCAGTTGAACTCGGTGAAATTGTGGGAGCGGGCTTGCTCGCGAAGGCGGTGTGCCAGTGACACATGAGCTGACTGATCCACCGCATTCGCGGGCAAGCCCGCTCCCACATTTGGATCTCTGTGCATCAGATAGAGATGTGTTGCTGTGCTTTTGATCCGCTTTTGCTTCTACCACTCAGGTCGGCTACCAGGCCGCCGTGCTTTTGCTTTTGATCTTGCTTGTGATCTGACAGGCCCCGTCAACCACGCTGGCCGAACGCAGGCTTGAATCCGTGGGTAACCCGGCAGGACGCCGGGTTAGCCGCGTTGGGCCATGGATGGCCCATCGCGGCGGCCCACGGATTCAAGCCGGAGCGAGGGCATGCCGAGCCTAGGCGAGGCACCGAGTGGTGGGGCAAAGACCTTTTGGTTACTTTTGGGGCGTTTGCCAAAAGTGACCCGCTGTAAGAGCGGAACCCTAAGTGGCCCTGACCGCAGCAACGGATATGCACCCAACCCACCTCCACCTGGTCGGCCCAGAGGCCGCCACGCCTAAACCGCCCGCGACATATGCTCACTGATACGCGACCGCAGCCACCGCTCCGCCGGGTCATTATCATGCACCCCACTCCACACCATCGATAACTCCGCCGCTTCAATCTCAAACGGCGGATCCTGCGCCCGTAACACCGTCCCCTCAGTCAACGCACAGGCCGCATAATCCGGCACCGTCGCAATAATCCGCGTGCCCGCCAACAACGCCCGCAACCCACTGAACTGCGGCACCGCCAACACCACCCGACGCGCCCGGCCGATCCGCGCCAGGTCCAGGTCGATATTGCCGCTCAAATCCCCCGAAAACGACACCATCGCATGGGGCCGCTCGCAGTAATCATCCAAGGTCAGCGGCGCCTCCCCGTCATCCCCACGCAGCACCTTGCACGGAATATCGCGCAGCTTCTTGCGCTTGGCATTCGCCGGTAATTCCGTGGTGTAACTCACCCCCACCGAAATCTCCCCACTGGCCAACAACGCCGACATCAACAGGTAGTTGGCCCGACGCACCACCACGATAATCCCCGGCGCCTCCTCACGCAGTTGACTGAGCAACGGCGGAAACAACCCGAACTCCGCATCATCCGACAAACCAATACGAAACACCGCGCAGCTGGTGGAAGGGTCGAAATCCTTGGCGCGGCTGACCGCGCCGGAAATGGTGTCCATGGCCGGTTGCAACTCCTTGAGTATCGCCAGCGCCCGTGGCGTGGGCTCCATGCCCCGCCCATTGCGCAACAGCAGCGGGTCGTCGAACAAATCCCGCAAGCGCCCAAGCGCCGCACTCACCGCCGGTTGGCCCATAAAGAGCTTCTCGGCGACCCGGGTCAGGTTCTTCTCGAACATCAATGCTTCGAAAATCACCAGCAGGTTCATGTCGACGCGGCGCAAGTCGTTGCGGTTCATGGCGGCTTCCAAACGGTTTTCAGGCCGCCAGATAAGCAGAGACCGCCATGCGGCGATTGCACGCCTGTGCTGTCTTTTCCGCGCCATGACCTGGCGAAATTAACAACGATTAACTCGTCAGCCAGACGGTCCGGCGCCAAAAATGAAGCGGTCTACACTGGATCCATTCACCGGGAACGCTCCCATCGACTACGGATATTTGTCATGGCCCGACTTGAGTACTGTGCTCCGCGCTTCTCCGCGACCGGCGGCCTATGCCCCCGACGCGAGCGCATTGCCAAACAACTGATCCTTGCCAACCTCGGCGAAAGCCTGGCAATTGCCGACCTGGCGCAGGCGTGCGCGCTGTCGCGCAGCCACTTCTCCCGCGCCTTCAAGTGCACCACCGGGCTGTCGCCGCAGGAGTGGATTCGCCAACAGCGTATCCAGCGGGCCAAGGAACTGATCACCGGCTCTTCCTTGAGCCTCACGCAAATCAGCCTGGAATGCGGGTTTTGCGACCAGGCGCACTTCTGCCACATGTTCACGCGCAGCGAAGGCGTCAACCCGATGACCTGGCGAAACCACCACTTGCGTCACAAGCCGCACGTGATTGCGGCCTAGTGGTCTGTACGCACCTGGAATATGCTGGCCAAACCCTTTTTTCCGAGCATGGGCCACCATGAGTGACCTCAGCGACCAGGCCGTGCATTTCGGCCCTTACCGCATCCACCCGCGCCAACGCCTGGTGCTGGAGGCCGGTCGCCCGTTGCGCCTGGGACGGCGTGCGGTGGAGATTCTGCTGATCCTGCTGGAGCAGGCCGGCAATGTGGTGAGCAAGCAGGAACTGATCGCGCGGGTCTGGCCGAAAACGGTGGTGGAAGACGGCAACCTGCGGGTGCACATGGCGGCGTTGCGCAAGGCACTCGGCGACGGCCAGGCCGGCCAGCGCTACATCGTCACCGTGGCCCAGCGCGGCTACAGTTTTGTTGCGCCACTGAGCATCGAACCGATGACGATTCCTGCCGACGGCCCGCCCCACAGCCAGGGCCATAACCTGCCACTGCGGCGCACGCGGATGATCGGTCGCCAGGCGCTGATCGATGCGCTGGTGCAGCAACTGCCGCAGCAACGCTTTATCACCCTGACCGGCGCAGGCGGCATCGGCAAGACCACCGTGGCGCTGCGGGTGGCCGAGTTGCTGATCGGGCATTACCGCGACGGCATTCGCCTGCTGGACCTGGCACCGCTGAGCGCGCCGTCGATGATCCTGCCCAACCTCGCCGCGCTGCTCGACCTCACGCCCCAAGCGCATGAGCCGCTGCTGACCTTCGCCCGCAGCCTGCACGCGCGTCAGCTGTTGCTGGTGATCGACAATTGCGAACACTTGCTCGACGACATCGCCCTGATCAGCGAAACCCTGCTGCGCCACGCGCCCCACGTGCATATCCTGGCCACCAGCCGCGAAGCGCTGCGGGCCGAAGGCGAATACGTGCAGCGCCTCGAACCGCTGGCCTGCCCGCCCGCCTCCGGCAACCGTGCCCAGGCCCTCGGCTACCCGGCGTTGCAGCTGCTGATCGAACGCGCCATGTCCCATCAAGACCGTTTTGAACTCAGCGAAGCGCAACTGCCGCTGGCCATTGATATCTGCCAGCGCCTGGACGGCATTCCCCTGGCGATCGAGTTGGTGGCGGCGCAGATCCAGCGCTTCGGCCTGCCGGGGCTGCTGGTGCAAATGGAAGACAACTTTCGCCTGCTGGTGCGTGGCCGGCGCAGCGCCCTGCCCCGCCAGCAAACCCTGCGCGCCACGCTGGACTGGAGTTTCGAGCTGCTGACGGCCTGCGAGCAGATTTGCCTGCGGCGCCTGGCCGTATTTCGTGGCGGGTTCAGCCTGACCAGCGCAGCGGCGGTGATCGCCGGGGAGCGCATCGCGCCGAACGAGGTGCTGGGCTCGATCACCCAGTTGGTGGCCAAGTCGCTGCTCAACGTCGAGGCTGGCGATGACGACGTGGTCTATCGCCTGCTCGACATCACCCGCACCTACGCGCTGGAAAAACTCAGCATGGCCGCGGAGCTTGAGACCACCCGCGAGCGCCACGCGGCGCGCTGCCTGGCGCTGATGGAACAGGCCCGGGAGGACTGGGAACTGATCGCGACCCAGGTGTGGATCAGCCGCTATGCCCCGCTGCGCGAAGACATTCGCGCCGCCCTCGATTGGTGCCTGGGCGAGGTGGGTGCGCACCTGTTGGGTATTCGCCTTACGGTCAGTGCGATGCCGTTGTGGCAGGAACTGTCGCTGCTGCACGAGCACGGGCTGTACGTGGGCAAGGCCCTGGCGCGGCTGGCGCGGTCAACCGCGCCGAGCAAGCACCTGCAGATGGAATTGCAGCTGGCGCTGGGCAGTTTTTCCTACCACGCCCAGGGCAGCACGCCACAGACCATTCAAGCCTTTGCCGGCGCGCTGCGCCTGGCACAAGCGAGCAACGACCTCACCGGCCAGCTACGAGCGGTGTCGGGCCATATGGCGGTCAATTTGTGCAGCGGCAACTATCGCGAGGCGTTGGCACAGAGCCTGCACTTCGATCAGCTCGGCCCACAATCCGAGCCCTTGCTGGACCTCAGCGCCCAGCGCCTGCGGGTGCTGGCACAACACTTTGCCGGCAACCAGGCACTGGCGCTGCACAACGCCGAACAAGTGATGCAGCGCATGGCCCACAGCGGCCATCTCAATCGGTTTACCCATGGCTTCGGCGTGCAATACGACCAGAGTGTGGCGTCGTTGACGATGCTTGCGCGCATCCTGTGGCTGCGCGGTTTTGCAGAGCGTGCCTGGCGTACCGCCAACCAGGCGCTGGAGCTGGCGCTGCAGATCAACCACGGCACCTCGATCTGCTACACGCTGGCCCTGGCCGGCGTGGTGATCGCCCGCTACAACGGCGATAGCGCTGCGGCGCGCTCGTTGCTCGATTTGTTGCTGCAACAGGCACAAAAACACTCGGTGCAGTTGTTTCACACCTGGGCGCAGCACTACGCGGGCACGGCGCCGCAGGCGGATTTGCAAGGGCTGGGTCTGGTCCGGGACACACTGGTGACGTTCAACGCCATCGACGTAGATGATGAAGTGTTTGAGCGCGCCAGAAGTGGCGCGGCCGGTTGGTGCAGCGCCGAGATTCTGCGCGTGCGGGCCGAGGCGTTACCTGACCTTCACGCGCGCGAAACGCTACTGCTGGAGGCGCTGGCCCTGGCGCATCAGCAAGGCGCGCTGGCCTGGGAATTACGCAGCGCAATGTCGCTGGCAAGCCTATGGCAACGCCAAGGACGGCGGCAGGCGGCGCGCGACCTGTTGAACACTCTCTACAAGCAATTCAACGAAGGCTTTGCCACCCACGACCTAGTCTGCGTACGCCGCCTGCTCGACGAGTTGCAGGACAAACGGCCGGCCTGAACGGGAGCCCAGGTAATGCCCATAGCCCTTTTGCAATTGCGCGACTTGCAGCGGGTCGCGCAGTAGCGCCAGGGCGTAGCTGCGCACGCTGTTGAGCAGGCGGTAGCGCGCAGGGCCAGGGCCCGGTTCCACCGCCAGCATCGAGGTGGCCGCCAGACGCGACAGCAGGTAGGACAGGTCGGCGTGTTCCAGCTCGGTGCCTGCCACCAGCTCGCTCAAGCGCGGCAAGGTCACGGCCATTTTGAACAGCGCCAACTGCAGGAACAGCCAGCGCTGCGGCAGGCTCAGGCGCTGATACGACCAGTCCAATGCCGCGATCACGGATTGGTGCCGTTCCACTGCCGTGCGCCGGCCGCGCGTCAACACCTGCAAGCCTCTTTGCAACTGCTCGTGCACACCCCGTATGCCCAGGGCATCGACCTGGGCCGCCGCCAGTTCCAGGGCCAGGGGAATACCGTCGAGGCGCCGGCAGATGTCGCGCAGTGGCGCCAAATCCTGGGCACGCAGCACAAAACCCTGCTGACCAGCACGCACCCGTGCGACAAATAACTGGACCGCCGCGGCGGCCATCGCCTGTTCGACACCGCGCCAGGCCGAGGGCATCGGCAGCGCCAGCCTGGGCACGTGTTGCACCCATTCGCCGGGCACCTGCAAGGCTTCACGACTGGTCAACACCACCGTCACCTGCGGCGCGTGTGCCTGCAGCGTGCGCACCAGGTGGCGGCAGGCGCCGAGCAACACATCGGCGCCGTCGAGTACCAGTAACAGCTGGCGCAGCGCCAACTGCTCGGCCAGTGCTTTGGCGCAGCCGCAGGGTTGCAGGTTCAGCGTGGCGGCCAGATGAGGCAGCAGGTGGGTTGGCCCTTGCACCGTTGCCAGATCCACCCAGCACACGCCGTCGCGATAACGCGGCAACACGCGTTCAGCCAGGGCCAGGGCCACGGTGCTCTTGCCCATACCAGCGCAGCCGGTGAGCATGATCAGCCGTTGGCTGTACAAGCGCCGCACCAGTGTGCCCAACAGCTCATCACGGCCCAGCACCGGGCTGAGTCGCACGGCCAGATTGTGCCAGGGCAACGCCGATGCGGCGCTGGCCGGCGCAACAAAGCAGTAGCCACGCAAGGGTTCATTGAGGATATAGCGCTGCCCGTCCAGCGCACGGCGCAGGGCCGCGATGTGCACGCGCAGGTTGTTCTCTTCCACCACGCTGCTCGGCCAGACCCGGGCAATCAGCGTGTCTTTGCGCACAAATTGCCCAGGTGTCTCCAGCAGTACCGCAAGGATATCCAGCGCACGCCCACCCAGCGGCACCGGCAGGCCAGCCTTGCTGACCAGGCGCTGTTGGCGGTGAAAGGTGTAGGGGCCAAAGCTGACTGCGTGTGGGTTGTGCATGCGGGTCAAAGCGCTGGAACACCCGGCCTTGGGCGTTTGCGCATCCTTTTCCATGGGCCTGTGGCTATCTTGCCAGCTCGCCATGACAGGACAATGCTGGCACGGGGAGCGCCACGGCCAATCAGGTGCGCGAAACAGACATCCTGTCGCTAACTGAACTGTTGTCGGTATTGCGTAGGGTTCAGGCCGAGCTTTTCACTGAACAGAAAACGCATGTGCCGCACGCTGCCAAACCCGGCGCGAAACGCCACGGTCTTGAGTGGCAGGTCGGTGGTTTCCAGTAACTGCCGGGCGCGGTCGATGCGCGCGCCTTGCAGGAACGCCATGGGCGTCATCTGCACCTCCTTGGCAAACAGCCGCGTGAAGTGCCGCGCGCTCATGCCCGCCAACGCGGCCATTGAGTCGATGGTAAAGGGCTGATCCAGCTGCGCCAGTACCTGGTTCTGCAACCGGGTGATCGCCGTTTCCAACGGCGCCACAGCCGCCGTCATCGGGCTGAACTGGGCCTGGCCGCCCTGGCGTTTCATCACCACCAGCAACACTTTGGCCACGTCCACCGCCACCTGTTTGCCATGGTCCTGGGCGACGACCGACAGCGCCAGGTCGATGCCGGCGGTCACCCCGCCGGAGGTGATCAAGCGTCCATCCTGCAAATAAATACGATCGGTCTCGACGATAGCCTTGGGGAAGCCCTTGATCAGGCGTTCGGTGTAATGCCAGTGGGTGGTCACGCGGTGGCCGTCGAGCAGCCCGGCATGCCCCAGCACAAAGGCGCCGGTGCAGATCGAGCCAAAGCGTCGCGCCCTGGGTGCGGCGGCCTTGAGCCAGGGCAGCAGCGCAGGATGGCATTCGTTATAGGCACCGGGGCCGCCCGGCACCAGCAACAGGTCATAGGCGTCGTGGGCCTGCTCCAGTAACAGGTCGGGTTGCACCTGCACACCATTGGAGGCGCGCAGTGGGCCAGGCTCGGTGCCAATGGTCAGGATCTGATAGTGAGCGGTCGCCGGCAGGTAGCGATTGGCGATGGAAAACACTTCGAGTGGACCGGCCATATCGAGCAGCAAAAAGTCCGGAAACAGCGCCATGGCCACGGTTTTCATGCAGAGAAAGTCCATCGAGAAGGAAGTCGAGACGACATTATGGCATGCCTTTTACTGTCAACCTCAGAGAGACAGTTATTCATATTTCAGCTTCTTAATGAATTTCACGATAACCATTAACCTTCTTCTCAACGCAAGAGCCCTGCATGACGCAGCCCGCTCTCACTTGAGGACAAGACCATGCTGACCCTTCGCAAAGCTTCGGACCGCGGCGCCGCCAATCACGGTTGGTTGAAGTCGTTTCACACCTTCTCGTTCGCCAATTACTGGAACCCGGCCGAGCAGGGTTTTTCTGACCTGCTGGTAATCAACGATGACCGCGTCGCCGCCGGCAAAGGCTTCGGCCAGCACCCGCACCGCGATATGGAAATTTTCTCCTATGTGCTCGAAGGCGCCCTGGAACACAAGGACACCCTGGGCACCGGCTCGGTGATTCGCCCAGGCGATGTGCAGTTGATGAGCGCTGGCAGCGGCGTGGCGCACAGTGAGTTCAACCATAGCCAACGCCAGGGCGTGCACTTCCTGCAGATCTGGATCGTGCCGAATGTAGTCGGCGCCGAGCCGCGCTATCAACAGGAGCACTTCAGCGAGGCGCAGAAACGTGGGCGCTTGCAATTGATCATCTCGCCGGAAGGTGCCGAGGGTTCGCTGAATGTGCGCCAGGATGCGCGGGTGTATGCCGGGCTGTTCGACGGCGACGAAGCCGCGACGCTGGACGTGCCGCCGGATCGCCATGTGTACATCCACGTGGCCCGAGGCAGTGTTGAAGTCAACGGCCAGCGCTTGCAGGAAGGCGATGGCGCCCGCGTGCGCGATGAACGGCAGATCAGCCTGAGCCGCGGCGAGGATGCCGAGGTGCTGGTGTTCGACCTGCGCCCTCAGGAACGGCCGCAGATGCCTTGACCGTCACCGCGATGACCCGCCCCAAAACGGGTCATCGCTGGCGTCGATAGTCACCATCAGCTCAATGAAGTTCTCTTAAAAAAACCAACGCGTAACATCAAACCCATGCCAAACGGCACCCAACTAGAACACTCGGAGCACACCACCATGAAACGCCAACTCTTGCTTAGCCTCGCTTTCTCGGTACTTGCTGCAAACGCTTTTGCTCACCCGGTTGTCGCTGAAGGCGGCGCGGATCGCCTGCAAGGTAACTCCGTAGCCGAAGGCGGTTCTGACCGTCTGCTGGACCGTCGTGTTGCTGAAGGTGGCGCGGATCGTCTGCAGGAACGCGGTCTGGCTGAAGGCGGTGCTGATCGCTTGCAGGAACGTGGCCTGGCTGAAGGCGGTGCTGATCGCTTGCAGGAACGTGGCCTGGCTGAAGGCGGTGCGGATCGCTTGCAGGAACGCGGCCTGGCTGAAGGCGGTGCGGATCGTCTGCAAGGGCACAACGCGTAACCCCGCACTGTTTGCGGGGCACCCCAAACCGGCCTGATCAGCCGGTTTTTTTTCGCCTGCGGTTAACGCAGGTCGCAGTCCACCCACAGTACCGCCTTGCCGATCTGCTGCCGCGCCTCGATACGGGCATGAACGAGCTGCACCGTCCCCAGGCTGTAATGCCCTTCAATGTCCACCGTCAGCGCGCCTTCCAGCATCGCCGCGAACACGGCGTTGGCACGCCGTTGCACGGTCGCGCCATCGGCCATGTGGTCAGCCAGCCGTGGGCGCGTCAAGAACAACGAGCCCGCCTCCCCCAGCTCCATCGGGTCCAGGTCTGTCAACGAGCCCGAGACATTGCCGTAGTTGACGATCAAACCGCGCGTGCGACAGGCGCGAAAACTCTCACGCAAGGTGTTTTTGCCGACGCAATCAAACACCACATCCACCCCTCGCCCGCCCGTGGCTTGCAGCACCTGATCGGCAAATCGCTCATAGGTCCAGGCTTGATGGGCGCCCTGCTGCAAGGCAATCGCACATTTCTCGACGCTGCTGGCGGTGGTCAATACCGTTGCCCCCAACCGACGCGCCATCTTCACCAGCAATTGGCCGATGCTGCCGGACGCGGCATGAACCAGGCAGGTACTGCCCGCCTGCAACCGCGCCACATCGTCAATCAGGTAGTGCGCGGTGCAGCCCTGAAACATCGCCGCAGCGGCCTGATCGAAGCTGATTGCGTTCGGGATCTGCGCAATTTTCTCGACAGGCACATTCGCATACTCGGCATACGCACCCCAGGCGATGCACCAGGCCACGCGGTCGCCCACAGCCAAGTGGCTGACGCCCGGACCGACTTCGGCCACCACACCGGCGCCTTCCATGCCCAGGGTGCACGGCAGGCGCACCGGGTACGTCGAAGAGTGTGCGTATTTGCCCTGGCGGGTATGAATGTCCATGAAATTGATCCCGGCGCAGGCCACCTTGACCAGCACATGCCCCGGCGTGACCTGGGGTTTTTCAACGTCGTGGCGCAATTGGGCGACTTCGGGACCGCCGTAGGCTTGCAGGATGATGGCTTTCATCGGGTAACAACTCCGTTTGCACTGGGAAGCGGCCATGGTAAAAGGACACGCTCGGTAGGAATATTCCCCAACCCTTCCCAGCCTCTGTGCGGAAATAACCCGATGTTCGATTGGCAGGATCTGTATTACTTCACCGTTCTGGCCCGCACCCAGTCGCTGTCGGCGGCCGCCCGCGAGTTGCAGGTGGAACACGCCACCGTCGGGCGCCGCGTCGATGCGCTGGAAAAAGCCCTCGGCGTAAAACTGGTAGACCGCCTGCCACGCAGCCGGCCACTCACGGCTCAAGGCCTGGCGCTGGCCGAGCTGGCCGCAGGCATGGGCGAGATGGCCACCGACGTGCTGCGCCTGTCGCGGGTAGCCTCCATCGAACTGGCCGGCACTGTGCGAGTCAGTTGCCCGCCGTCCATCGCCAACCACTGCATCGCGCCTCACATAGCGCGGTTGCGGGCCCAGTACCCCCAGCTGAACCTGGTGCTGATACCGTCCACTCAACTGGCTGCGCTCGACAAGGGCGAGGCCGATATCGCCCTGCGCACGGTGCGCCCCGACGAAGAGGCGCTGGTGCGCCGCAAGGTCGGCGTGGTGCGCTTCGGTCTTTATGGCGCGCCCGCGTTCACGCAGCTGCCTGCTGCCCAATGGACCTTCATCGCCTACGACAGCAGCCGTGATCACCTGCCGCAACAGGCGTGGCTGCACCAACTGCGCGGCCAACGCCCGATCGTGTTTGCCGCCAGCGAGTTGATCACCCAACAGACGGCCGCGCGCGCGCACGTCGGCGCAGTGGTGTTGCCAACGTTGGTGGGCGACCATGATCCGCTGCTGGCCAGGTTGCCGACACCCGGCGACGGGCCAGTCCGCGATATCTGGCTGACGGTGTACCCGGATATGCGCCGCTCGCCGTCGGTAAAGGTGGTGATGGAGTTTCTGGTGGCATGCATCGAAGGTGAAGCGCAGCTGCGGCGTTGAATCAGCCGGCGGTGGCGTTGACTCCAGCACCTGCTTGGCGCGTTCCAGGCGCAGGGTTTGCACATAGCTCTGTGCATCAGGTAGATGAGTGTCGGTTGTACTCGGTCAGAGGTGGGAGCTGGCTTGCCTGCGATGGCATCAACCCGGTGTACCTGATGGACCGAGGTGCCTGCATCGCAGGCAAGCCAGCTCCCACAGAAAAGCAAAAGCAGTGCGGTGGTGGAGGCTGAAGTCGGTCAAATTGTGGCGAGCGGGCTTGTTGTGGCGAGCGGGCTTGCCCCGCGTTGGGGCGCGAAGCGCCCCTAAAACCTGACACCGCCGTCTACCAGTCAGCGCGCGGTGGCCTTGATGGGGGCCGCTTCGCAGCCCAACGCGGGGCAAGCCCGCTCGCCACGACAGCCCGGCTCTTCACAGGAGGCGGTTTCAGGTTGCCAGATCCGCCAGTCCCAAGTGCTCGCGCAGTGTCGAGCCTTCATAGGCGGTACGAAACAACCCCTTGCGCTGCAAGTGCGGAATCACGCTCTCGACAAACTCAGTGAACGAACCCGGCAGGTAACCCGGTGAGATCACAAACCCGTCGCAGCCGCCTTGCTCGAACAGCTCCGCTAATTGGTCGGCGATCTGCGCGCCAGTGCCCACCAGTTGCGGCACGCGCACGCTGCTGGCGAAGATGCGGCCGAGTTGCTCAAGGGTAATTTCAGGCCCTTGCATCAACAGCTTTTCCGCCGCAGCGGCAGGGATCAGTGGCGACCGGGCAACCTCGGCCAGGGTGGCCGTCAGCGGGAACGGCGACAGGTCCACATTGAGCTGCGAAGCAAGTGTCACCAGCCCCAGCTCGGGGCGCGCCAGGGCGTTGTGCCGATCGCGTTTGGCGCGGGCTTCGGCCTCGCTGCCGCCAATAAACGGCATCACCGCGGTCAACACCTTGCAGCTGTCGGCGTCGCGGCCTTGCTGCACCACTTGGGCACGCACGTCATCGCGAAAGGCGCGCATCGCGTTCAAATGCGGGTGAATGGTGAAAATCGCCTCGGCCCAGCGTGCGCCAAACCGCCGACCGCGCCCGGACGAGCCGGCCTGAATCAATACCGGACGGCCCTGGGGCGTGCGCGGGATATTCAGCGGGCCCTCGACCTTGAACCACTCGCCCTGATGCTGCACCGACGTGATCAAGGCCGGGTCGGCGAGCACGCCGCGTTCGCGGTCCAGCTTGAGGGCGTCCTTGCCCCAACTGTTCCAGAGCTTCAATGCGACTTCGACAAACTCATCGGCGCGGTCGTAGCGCAGGTCGTGTTCCAGGTGCTTGTCCTTGCCGAACAGGCGCCCTTCACTATCGTTCATCGACGTGACGATATTCCACGCCGCGCGGCCCTTGGACAGGTGGTCGAGGGTGGCAAATTCGCGCGCGATGTGCGCCGGTTCGTAATAGGTGGTGGAGCGCGTCGCGCCCAGGCCCAGCTTGCGGGTCTGGCCTATCAGGTAAGAGAGAATCGGCAACGGGTCCAGGCGTGTGGCGTCCTGGGCGCCGTAGCGCAAGGCAAACTCGCGCGAGCCGCCCATCTGGTCGCCCACGGCCAGGCGGTCGGCGAAGAACAGGAAGTCGAACAGGCCCTCCTCCACCACCTTGGCGATGCGCGAGTAGTAGTCGGGGTCGAGGTAATTGCCGAGCGTTTCGGGGTGGCGCCACACGGCGTGGCTGTGCACCACCGGCCCACTCAGGAGGAAGGCTGACAAATGGATCTGGCGGCTCATGGTTTGGGGGTCCACACGGTGATATCGGCGACGTTCAGTGGCTTGGGAATCAGCTTGGCGGCGTAATAGGCGTCGGCGATGCGTTGCTGTTCGGCAAGGTTTTGCACCTTGACCGGGATGATGTCGTAGCTGCGTCGGCTATTGGCGCGCTCCACCGTGGCCGGTGGGATGTTGCCCCACAGCGGCGCAAGGATGTCAGCGGCTTGCTTGGGATGGGCTTTGACCCATTGGCCGGTTTCGCGCAGGGTATCGAAGGTGATTTGCAGCACCTCCGGGTGCGCCTTGGCAAATTGTGTGGTCGCCAGGTAGAAGCGGTTGTAGTTGGCCAGCCCGTCGTTGCCATCGGCGATCACACGCACGTGATGCTCAAGCTGCTGAGTGGCGAAGAACGGGTCCCAGATCACCCAGGCATCCACGCTGCCATTTGAAAACGCCGCGCCACCGTCGGGTGCCTCAAGGTAACGCGGGGTGATATCGGCCAGCGTCAGGCCGGCGTTGTGCAGCGCCGAGATCAGCAGAAAGTTGCTGCCCGAGCCCTTGGACACGGCGACGGTCTTGCCCTTGAGGTCGGCGATGCTGTGGATCGGGGATGCGTCCTGGACGATGATCGCCTGGGCGCCGGGCGACGAGTTTTCCTGGGCGTAATACGTCAGCGGCGCATCGGCGGCCTGGGTGAACAGCGCAAAGGCGTCAGCCACGTCCGCGTGCAAATCGACACTGCCGGCGTTCAAGGAGCTGAGCAGGCCGGTGCTGAATTCATGCCAATTGACGGTGAATCCCAAGGGCTTTAGGCGCTGTTCGAGCTGGCCATTTTGCTTGAGCAGGATCCACAGCGTCGACGAGCGCTGGTAGCTGATGTCCAGGGTCTGCTCGGCGTGGGCCGCCGCTGCGGCAAACAGCAGGCTGGCGGCGAGAATGAGTTGTTTCAACGTCATGGAAGGCCTTGGCATAGGTGAGTTGAAGGAAGCTGCTTATGCAAAAAGACCACATAAGACCTGGCAGACAAGCGAACTCGATTATATTAACGACGGGTAATTATGAAAGAACCCTATAATTCTATGGTTATGCCCAATTCGTCGGAACGCGTGAAAAGCGCCCTAAGCTCAGACCGAAAGAGTATTTATCGAATGCTTTTTAGAACTTTAAGCTTGGCCTTATTTCGCTGAAGATCGAGCGCGCCATGTCTATTCGTCGTCCCCTCGCCGTTGTCCTCGGGCTATTGGCTTTTTCGGTTGCGGTGAGCGCCGAGGCTCAGGAAACCGTGCGCATCGGTTACCAGAAATCCTCGACCCTGATCACCCTGCTGAAAACCCAGGGCACGCTTGAAAAAGCCCTCAAGGCCGACAACATCGACGTGAGCTGGCATGAATTCCCCAGCGGCCTGCCGCTGCTCGAAGCATTGAACGTGGGCAACGTGGACATCAGCGCCGACGTGGCTGACACCGTGCCGATCTTCGCTCAGGCCGCCCAGGCCAAACTCACCTACTTCGCCCAGGAAGCGCCCTCGCCTTCAGCCCAGGCCATCGTGGTGCGCAAGGACTCGCCGATCCAGCAGCTGGCAGATTTGAAAGGCAAGAAAATCGCGGTGACCAAGGCCGCCGGCACTCACTACTTGCTCATCGCCGCACTGGCCAAAGCCGGCCTGGCGTTCTCGGATATCGAGCCGGCCTATCTGTCGCCGGCCGATGGTCGCGCGGCCTTTGAGAACAACAAGGTTGACGCCTGGGTCACCTGGGAACCGTTCCTCACCAGCGTGCAGCGTCAACTGCCGACCCGCACCCTGGCCGACGGCGCAGGCCTTGCCAGTTACAAGCGCTATTACCTGACCGGCACGCCTTACGCCAAAGCGCATCCCGAGGTCTTGAAACGGGTGTATGAGCAATTGGAAAAAGCCGGTCAATGGGTAAAAACCAACCCGCAGGACGCGGCGAAAGTACTCGGCCCACTGTGGGGCAGCCTGGATGTGGCCACGGTGGAAGCCGCCAACGCGCACCGCAGTTACGAGGTGCAACCGGTCACGGTCGAACAGTTGGGTGAGCAGCAGAAGATCGCAGATGCCTTCTTCAAGGCCGGCTTGTTGCCCAAGGCGGTGGATGCGCAGGATGTGCAGACCTGGAAGCCGTGAGAAGTTTCATTTTGACGATGAGGCCCATGTGCGCGCGTGGCTGGCGGCCGAACCGTTTACGCATGGAGGGTTGTTCAAACAACTGGATGTGCAGGTTTTCCAGAACCGATGGCCGCAGAAAGTCGGCTTCCCAGAGGCGTAAAGGCGTGGCGCGCGGGTAAACAAGCCGCCCGGGAAGTGGTACAACGGGTGTCCCGTGCCGCCCAGCGCTGCGCCACATCCCACTTCCTGGAGACCGCCGCTCATGACGTCCAAGCTCGAACAACTCAAGCAATTCACCACCGTGGTCTGCGACACCGGCGACCTGGAAGCCATCAGCCGCTTGCGTCCGGTCGACGCCACCACCAACCCGTCGTTACTGCTTAAAGCCGCCGCCATCCCGGAATACGCCGAGCTGCTGCGCACTGCCGTGAGCCTGTCCAAGGGCGACGTAGGCCTGGCCTGCGATCACTTCGCCGTGTCGGTCGGTGCGGGCATTCTCAAGGTGATTCCCGGGCGCATCTCGACCGAAGTCGACGCGCGGCTGTCCTTTGACGAAGACGCACTGTGGGCCAAGGCCAACCAGCTGATCGCCCTGTACGACCAGGCCGGTATCGGTCGCGAGCGCGTGCTGATCAAGCTGGCGTCCACCTGGGAAGGCATCCGCACTGCCGAGCGCCTGGAAAAAGCCGGCATCCAGACCAACCTCACGCTGCTGTTCTCCTTCGCCCAGGCCGTGGCGTGCGCTGATGCCGGGGTATTTTTGATCTCGCCATTCGTAGGCCGCATCTACGACTGGTACCGCAAAAGCACGGGCCTGGATTACACCGGCGCCGAAGACCCGGGCGTGCAATCAGTCACACGCATCTACAACTACTACAAGGCCAACGCCATCCCGACCGTGGTCATGGGCGCAAGCTTTCGCACGCTCAGCCAGATCGAGCAACTGGCAGGTTGTGACCGCCTGACCATCAGCCCGGACCTGCTGCACAAACTCGATGAAGACAACGGCACGCTGGAACGCAAACTGGTGCCGGGCGCTGAAGGTGAAGTGCGTCAGCAACTGACCGAAGCGCAGTTCCGCTGGGCGTCGAATGAAGATGCGATGGCAACGGAAAAACTCGCCGAAGGCATCCGGCAGTTCGCGCGCGATCAGGAGAAGTTGGAGGCGGTGCTGGCGGCGTTGTAACAGGACGCTCGATTGCTGTGGCGAGAGAGCCTGCGCCCTCGCCACGGCAATCACCCAAAGGCTGAGTCTTCGCTGTGATTCAGAACGGCCCCTTTGTCATCACCCGCTCATCAATAAACCCGCGCAACATGCCAATGCGTTGCGTGTAGGCGTCACTCAGGCAACTCAGCCGCGCGCCACACGCGCGCCGCTGCTTGAGCCAGTCCGCCTGCCCGTCCATCAATGAGCCGCGCCCGCCCATGGCCATGAAGTGCTTGTTCAGGTCGTAGAGCAACGCCATCGTTACGTCCTGGTCATTCAAGCTGCGGTTGGCGCAGATGGCAATTTCGTCAGCGGCCTTGGCCTTGGCGCAATCAAAGCTGGCGGCCTGGCTTGAAAGGCTGAGCATCAGGGTGCAAATACCGGTAAAGAGTGCGGGTTTGAGCAATAGACGTGACATCGGCGGTGGACTCCGAAAAAAGTGGGCAAACGGCGGCGTTATAGATAGGCCCGCCGCCGGCGAAAAAGTTCTTCGACACCGAGCACCGTTCAGTCGCGGCCACCCAACTTACGGGCGGGCGGCGCACCGAGTAGTGCGCCGACGATCGGCGCCAGCCAGAGCTGCGACAGGTATTCGCTGCGGGCAAACAGCGCCGGGCCGGTGCTGCGGGCCGGTTGACGGATCAATGCACGTTTTTAGACTGATCCACGGCATCCATATAGGCGACGAGGTGTCTCACGGGTTCAATCCTTTGATTTTTTCAAGTCATCATTGACCAACGCATCAGTTGCTACGCGCCACACCCTGCCCATACCGGTGAATCGCCAGGCAGTAGCCGATCAGCGCCACTGCCGCGAGCAACCCGCCCGCCGCGCCGATCCAGGCGAAGCCGAAGTGACTGCCGACCCAACTGCCCATCAGGGCGCCGCCGCCGATGCCGATGTTGTAGATGCCGGAGAACATCGCCATGGCCACGTCGGTGGCGTCGGGTGCCAGCACCAGCACTTTGGATTGCATGGCCAGGCCAAAGCCCATGATCGCCATGCCCCAGAACACGCTCAGGCCGACGAGGTAGGACTCGGCGCCGCTCAAGGGCAGCATCAGCGCCAGGCACGCAGCAAGCAGGAACACCGCACTGACCACGAACAGGTGCGGGTTGAAACGGTGCACCAGGCTGAACAGCAGCGAACCGATGATACCCGCGCCGCCGAACACCAGCAGGAACAGAGTGACCACGTTGCCGCTCAGGCCGGCGACGCCTTCGACGAAGGGTTCGATGTAGCTGTAGGCGGTGAATTGCGCGGTCACCACCATGGCGGTGAGCACGTACAGCGCCAACAGCGCCGGGCGCTTGAACAGCAACGGCAGGCTGCGCAGCGAGCCGGAGTTCTGGCTCGGCAGCAGCGGCAAGGTGCGCGCCAGCCAGAACACCAGGGCCGCGGCAAAGGCGGCGATCACCAGAAACGTGGTGCGCCAGCCCATGGCTTCGCCGAGCAGGCGGCCCAGCGGAATGCCCAGGACCATCGCCAGTGACGTGCCGGTGGCCAGCAGGCCGAGGGCTTGCACCTGCTTGCCCTCCGGCGCCAGGCGCACGGCCAGGGATGCGGTGATCGACCAGAACAACGCGTGGGACAAGGCGATGCCGATGCGGCTGACCATCAGCAAGCCGAAGCTGGTGGCAACGCTGGAGAGAATATGGCTGGCGATAAACAAGCCGAACAACACGATCAGCAACTTGCGCCGTTCGACGTTACGCGTCAGCAGCATCACCGGCAGCGACGTCAGCGACACGATCCAGGCATAGATGGTGAGCATCAGGCCGACGCTGGCGATGGGCATGTCGAAGCTGGCGCCGATGGCGCTGAGCAGGCCGACCGGTACGAATTCGGTGGTATTGAACACAAACGCGGCCAAAGCAAGGGCGATGACCGGTTGCCAGTTGGCTTGGGGGGTTGCGGCTGAAATGCTCATTGGCGGGCGAGGTACTCTGGCGATGATCCAACGGCCACGCAGAACAGCGCCGCCGCCGAGCATTCTATAGGTTTCTCGCCGCGCTGTTTGCGCGGATCGTCGCTCTGAGGTTCAGGGCAAGGTCATGGTGATCACGTAGTTGCCCGACACAATCGGCGTGCCGGCGCTGTCCACCAGCAGGTAGCGCTGGTCGTAATAACGCCCGGCGCCACTGTCGGCAACCAGCTTCACCCGAGCCGCATCGACGCTGGCCACCGGCGCCAGACTGCGCACCTCGAAGCGGCTGCCGCGGTTAAAACTGGCGCAGCCGGTCAACTCCATCACCGCGCCGCTGCGCGCATTTGTCGCACACCCAGGCTCAACGATTGCGCCGGTGAACTGGATAGTGCCCTGCCCCACGGTCTGTGCCGCACCACAGGCACTGGCCCATAGGCAAAACAGGCCTGCAAACACCGAAATACCTTTAACGCTCATGCCGACACTCCTTATTGGGCTCTCACCCAGGAAGTCGTCTGGCCGGGCGTTAACTTGAGGTGATTCGGCCTAGGGTGTGATCTGGATCACGGATCCACCTGCCCCATCATCTCGGGGATGCTTTCCGGCCGCTTGGCGTAGCGCTGCGCCAGCGCCGCGCACACCATCAACTGGATCTGGTGAAACAGCATCAGCGGCAGAATCAACACGCCCATGGTCGCGCCGGCGAACAGCACTTGCGCCATCGGCACGCCAGTGGCGAGGCTTTTCTTCGAGCCGCAGAACAAGATGGTGATGCGGTCTTCCTGGTTAAAGCCAAAGGCCTTGCCCAGCACGGTGGACGCCACCAGTACCAGGACCAGCAACACACAGCACGCCACCACCAGGCCGCCCAACTCCCACAGCGGGATCTTGTGCCAGATGCCTTCGTTGACCGCTTCGCTGAACGCGCCGTAAACCACCAGCAGGATCGAGCCCTGATCGACGAACTTCAGCCAGGACTTATTCCGGCCGACCCAATCGCCGATCCAGCGACGAGCGATTTGCCCGGCGATAAACGGCAACAGCAATTGCACGCTGATTTTCAGGATCGCGTCGACGGTGGAGCCCGCGTCGCCGTGCACGTTGAGCAGCAGCGTCACCAGCAGCGGCGTGAGGAAGATGCCGAACAGGCTGGAGGCCGCCGCACTGCAGATCGCCGCCGGAATGTTGCCGCGCGCAAGCGACGTAAAGGCAATCGCCGATTGCACCGTGGCCGGCAAGGCGCACAGGTAGAGCATGCCCATGTACAGGTCTTTGCCGATCAGCGGCGACAGCACCGGCTTGAGCGCCAGGCCGAGCAAGGGGAACAGCACAAAGGTCAGGCTGAACACCAGCAGGTGCAGGCGCCAGTGCCCGGCACCGGCGACGATGGCCTGGCGCGACAGCTTGGCGCCGTGCAGGAAAAACAGCAGCGCAATGGCCAGGTTGGTCACCCAGCCAAAGGCCACGGCGGTCTGGCCGCTGGCGGGCAGCAGGGAAGCGAGAATCACCGTGGCAATCAGGGTCAGGGTGAAGTTGTCAGGCAGAAAACGTGGACGGGTCATAAGCAAATCTTCCAGGGGTTGCCAAGAGCATCGATGCGACTCTAACGTAACGGCTTGTTACCGACTAACGCCAATGAGCCAGTAAATGCCGCCTAAAGGACATGACAAGACCGTCCGGCGCAGTGTGCCCGGGCTTTCCAGCCTGCCGCGGCCCGTGTATGGGCGCACGGAGTCACTGCCCAATCGTGCGCTGACCCGCCAGCACAGCCACCCGTGGGTGCAGTTGTCCTACGCGATATCCGGGGTGCTGGAGATCCAGACCAGCGTCGGCCGCTTCGTCGCCCCGCCCCAGCGCGCGGTGTGGATCCCGGCGGGCGTGCCGCACCGGGTGTTCAGTTCGCCGCACACGGAAATGCGCAGCCTGTACCTGGATTGCAGTGTTACCGCCTGGGCGGCCGAGCGGTGTCAGGTGTTGGAGGTGAGCAGTTTGTTGCGCGAGTTGATCCGCAGTTTCAGTGAGTTGCCGGTGGAATATGCCGAGGACGGGCCGGATGGGCGGCTGGCCCAGGTGGTGCTCGACCAGTTGGCCGCTGCGCCGCAGGTGGATTTGATGCTGCCTTTGCCCCTGGACCCGCGGTTGCGTCAGGTTTATCGCAGCTTGAACCTGCATCCGGAGCAGCAGACGACCTTGGGGGATTGGGGGCGCAGGCTGGGGGTGAGTGAGAAGACGTTGAGTCGGTTGTTTCTGAGTGATACCGGGCTGACGTTTCGCGCTTGGCGTCAGCGGTTGCGGTTGCTGAGTGCGTTGCCGGCCCTGGAGCAGGGGGAGCGGGTTACGGATGTGGCGTTGGGGTGTGGGTATGAGTCGACTTCGGCGTTTATTGCGGCGTTTCGGCAGCAGTTTGATGCGACACCGGGGGAGTTTTTTCGGTGATGTTTGGGGTGGGTTATTGGGTACATATCCGTTATTTGGGTGATGGCGAATATCGGTTCCGCTCTTACAGCGGGTCACTTTTGAAAAGAGCCCAAAAGTAACCAAAAGGCTCTTGCCCCACCACTCGGCACCTCGCTTAGGCTCGGTGTGCCCTCACGCAGGCTTTGGAGCGTGGGCCGCCGCGATGGGCCATCCATGGCCCAACACGGCTAAACCGGCGTCCTGCCGGTTTACCCACGCTCCAAAACCTGCATTCGGCCAGCGTGGTTTAACGGGGCGCCTAAGATCAAAATCAAAAGCAAAGCACGGCGGCCTAGTAGCCGACCTGAGTGGTAGAAGCAAAACCGAGGCGGCCTGACAGCCGACCTGATTCTGGAAGCTGAACTCAATCAAATGTGGGAGCTGGCTTGCCTGCGATGGCATCAACCCGGTGTACCTGATGGACCGCGGTGCCTGCATCGCAGGCAAGCCAGCTCCCACAGAAAAGCAAAGCAGTGCGGTGCTGGCAGTTGAACTCGGTGAAATTGTGGGAGCGGGCTTGCTCGCGAAGGCGGTGGGTCAGTCAGCTTAGGTGTCACTGAACCACCGCATTCGCGGGCAAGCCCGCTCCCACATTTGGAGCTCAGTACATCAGATAGAGGTGTGTTGATCTGCTTTTGATCCGCTTTTGCTTCTACCACTCAGGTCGGCTTTCAGGCCGCCGTGCTTTTGCTTTTGATCTTGCTTGTGATCTGACAGGCCCCGTCAACCACGCTGGCCGAACGCAGGCTTGAATCCGTGGGTAACCCGGCAGGACGCCGGGTTAGCCGCGTTGGGCCATGGATGGCCCGTCGCGGCGGCCCACGGATTCAAGCCGGAGTGAGGGCACACCGAGCCTAGGCGAGGTGCCGAGTGGTGGGGCAAAGACCTTTTGGTTACTTTTGGGGCGTTTGCCAAAAGTGACCCGCTGTAAGAGCGGAACCGCCAGCCGCCGTTACCGCAGCAACGGATATGCCCCCTAAAAAACGCCCGCCATCAGCAACCACTCAACTCCCATCCCCACCATGAGCCTCTTCAAAGAAGTAATCCTTCCAGCTCGCCGCCTTGTTCTTCAACACCCCCAGCTCCTGCAATTTCTCGGCATAGATATAGGTCCGCTGCGGCACGATGGTGAAATCGATCTCCGGGTCCTGGACAATTTTCTCCACCAGGTCCAATGGCAGCTTGGATTGCTCCACACGGATATACGCCTTCGCCGCGGCCGGCTTATCGGCCTTGATGATCGTCTCGGCCTCAGCCAGCGCGTCGTAAAACGCCTTATAGGTCTTGGGGTTCTCGTCGTGGAATTTCTCAGTGGTGTAAAGCACGTTGAACGTAGCCTGCCCGCCAAGGATGTCGTAGGAACTGAGCACCTTGTGCACGTTAGGGTTAAGCAACTCCTGGTACTGGAACGGCGGGCTTGAGAAGTGCGAGTTAATCTCCGAACCACCGGCAATCAACGCCGCCGTGGCGTCAGGATGAGCCAGGCTGATGGAGATATCGTCGAATTTCTTGTAGTTCGCATCGCCAAACTGCTTGGCGGTTTCGATCTGCAGGGTGCGCGACTGAAACCCCACACCGGCAGCGGGCACGGCGATGCGGTCTTTCTCGGTGAAGTCCTTGAGGGTCTTCACGTTAGGGTTGTTGGTCAGCAGGTAATTGGGCATCGAACCGAGCGAGGCGATGGCCTTGACGTTCTGCTTGCCCTTGGTGCGGTCCCACAGGGTGAGCATCGGCGGCACACCGGCCGAGACCACGTCCAGCGCACCCGCCAGCAGCGATTCATTCATCGCCGTGGCGCCGGAGATGCTGTTCCATTCCACCTGGATATCCAGCCCCTGCTCCTTGCCGTGTTTCTCGATCAAGTGCTGGTCGCGCACCACATCGAGGATCAGGTAGCCGATGCCGAACTGCTGGGCGATGCTGATTTTGCCTTCGGCCTGGGCACCGGGCTGAGCAAGCTGCCAGCAGCGGCCAGCGACGCAACCAATAAGGTCAGGGAGGAACGCTTGAAAGTCATGGGGAATCTGCCGCGTTTTCGGGAAGGTGATGAAGCCTAGCGGCGTTTTTTAAGACACGAAAAGAATATATAGCTCTATTCTTATGCAATAAATCAGCAGCGCTGAACGGCGGCGATGTTCGAGCGTCCGACACCAAAACCTGCCAGCACGTGGTCGAGGTTTTCCAGGATTTTACGCGTTTGCGCTGCGTCGCCATCGACGGAGGTTGATTGGGGAAACGCTAACAAGGCTATTGGCGAATGGACGTCGACCCTGAAGCGAGTTCCTTTCGCGCAAAAAATCCCCATGGGCGCCGCTCGGCTGGTATTGTGCCGCGCTTTGAAATGCACCTGCCGACCTGCGAGGAAATGGACGTTGAACACTGACGATAAAATGACCGGGGACATGTTCGAGGTGGATAAGCGCCTGTCACTCAAGCCCGTGGTGGACTTCAACGCCTACCTGCGCAGCGCGTTCGGCGACGGCCCATGCACCTGCGTACGCTGCGCCACCAGCAACGGTGACGAAACCGGCTACGCGTACCAGCACAGCTTCAACTTCGACGGCAAACCCAGCCACCGCCGCTTTGCCTCGACTGCGGGCAGTGATGTGCTGACGATGCTGAAAAAAGCCTGGCTGTCGTACACCAAGGCCGAGCTGCCGCTCAGTGGCGAGCTGGCGCTGGACACGGTCAAGGAGTTCGTCGAGCCGCAGTTGCACAAGCGCGTGGCGCCGTTGTTTGTGGCCAGTGGCCTGGTCAAGGACGTGGACGGCGTGCTGCAGATCCAACCGCAGGCGGCAGCCTGACGTGAATGCGGGAGGGGCTTGCCCCCTCCCGGTTTGCGCTGTGTTTGGTTTAGAAGCCTGGAACGCCCTGCAGGCGTAAATCAGGCGTCACTTCTTCCAGCGGTTCGACAATCGGCCGCTCATCCATGCCCGGCAGCAGGATCACCTTGCGGCACTCCTCCTCGGCCTTGTCAAACAACTCATAGCCGCGCGCAGCCTGCTCCAGCGACAACCGATGCGTGACGATCGCCTCGGGGTTCAGATGCCCCAGCTCGATGTGCTCAAGCAACTGCGGCAGGAAGCGCTGCACATGGGTCTGGCCCATCTTGAACGTCAGCCCCTTGTCGAACGCGTCGCCAAACATAAACCCGTGAATAAACCCGGCATACACCCCGGCCACGCTGACCACCCCACCACGGCGCACGGCAGCGATGCACTGGCGCAGGGCCTTGCCGCTGCTGCCTTCGATCTTGAGCGTGGTGAGGATGGTCTCGGTGGTGCTGCCCTTGGCTTCGAACCCCACGGCGTCCACGACGCCATCGACCCCGCGCATGCCGGCGGTCTGGCGAATGATGGTGTCGGCGGGGTCGTCATCTTCTTCGAAGTTGATCGGGATCACCCCGTACATTTTCTGCGCGTAGGCCAAGCGATAGGGATGGTCATCGACCATGAAGATCTGCTCGGCGCCAAGCATCTGCGCGCACGCCGCGCTGAGCAGGCCTACCGGGCCGGCGCCGTAGATCGCAACGCTGGAGCCCTTGCCGATGCCGGCGTTGGTCACCGCCTGCCAGGCCGTGGGCAGGATGTCCGAGAGGAACAGGACCTTTTCATCCGCCAGCAACCCAGGCACCTTGAATGGCCCGGTGTTGGCTTTCGGCACTCGCACCAGCTCGGCCTGGCCGCCGGGAATGCCGCCATACAGACGGCTGTAGCCGAACAACGCGGCCCCCGGCGGGATCGCCTTTTTATTCAGGATCGCGCCGCGCCCATCATTGGTGGTTTCGCAGGCGGCAAATTGTTGCAGTTGGCAGAAGAAGCAGTCGCCACAGGCAATCACGAACGGGATCACCACGCGGTCGCCGCGCTGCACGGCCGTCACCGCCGGCCCGGTTTCCTCGACGATGCCCATGAACTCATGGCCGAAGATGTCGCCGTGCTCGACGGTCGGGATCTTGCCGCGGTACAGGTGCAAGTCCGAGCCGCAAATGGCGGTGGCGGTGACGCGCAAAATAATGTCGTCGGGTTGCTCAATGATCGGATCGGGCACCGTATCGACCTGCACTTTGTGCGCGCCCTGGAAAGTCATCGCTCGCATGCTCTGCACTCCTGTTGTTGAGAAGGTGTTGAAAGGCTTATTGATTAAGGGGCGCGACACCTGCGAGCGTTCCGTCGAGGTAGGGCCACAGCCGATCAGTGGTAGCCGCTGATGCGCACCAAGCTTCAGCGCAGTCGGGTGACGGTGAGCGCCACCACGGCGATCCGCTCGACGCCCTCATAGCCGGTTTTTTCCAGCTCTTCGCCAAAGACGTCAGGGTCGATTTCGCGGTAGGTCCAGCCGTAGTCAGCACTGGCCACCAGCGGTTTGATCGCCTCCAGAAAGGCATCGGCGCCGGCCACCATCGCCACGCCCGTGTAGAGCACCAGGCTGCCGCCCAGAGCCAGGCGCTCGCGGGATTCGCTGACGATACGCACCGACAACTGCGCCCCCAGGGCACCGCCACCATGGCGGTAGGCGCGCTGATGCTGGTCATTCATATAGGGCGGGTTGGCAACGATCAGGTCGAATTCGCCGTCGACGCTGGCCAGTATGTCGCTGTGGTACGCGCTGACATTCGCCAGGCCCGCCAGTTCGGCATTCACCGCGGTCATGCGCAAAGCGCGGGGATTGATGTCCACCGCCAGCACGTCAGCGTCAGGCCGGGCGCGGGCGATGACCAATGCACCGACACCCGCGCCGCAACCGATGTCCACCGCCCGCCGCACAGGGTCGAAACGCTGTTGCAGATGGGCTTGGATCACGTGGGCAAACCGGTAGCTGTCGGGGCCGAAAAACACCGCGTCGGCCTGGGTGGTCGGGTACGGCGAGTGGGCGAACAGCAACTCGTCCAGGCTCGACCAGCGCACGGTGCTGCGCCATAAAGCGTCGTGTTTTTCGATCACCTGCGCTTGCTGCAATTCTTCGCGAAAGGCCTCAGGCAACAACGCGTTATCAAATGGCAGCGACCAGCCGAACACATCGCGCATCGTCATCGCCAGCGGTGTTGCCAGGCGCTGGCACACCCGTTCATGGGTCAGGGGCGTCGGCGTGATAAACCGGTAGCCGTTCTCCTTCAATCCGCGGCCCAGGTTCAACAAGGTGCGATCAACGAGCTGCTGTGCAGACATGAACCACACTCCTCAGCGCAGACGCGCGCGCAGTTGGATAAAGCGCCGCGTCGCGTAAAGCCCGGCCGGGGCGCAATGGCGCCGCGCCGACATCCACGGAATCAGCGCATCGAGCTGCTGTTCATCGGCCAGTTTGCACAGTGACTCAACCAGCGCCTGGGTGTCCGGATCGGCCGGGCGATGCTGCTCCCGGGAGAAACGGCTGCCGCGCCCCGGCCGTGCAGGCGGCACGCGCTCGCCGCTGACCCAGTCACCGGCAATCCAGTCGTGCAGCAGCTGCTTTTCAGCGCCGCTGAACACGCCGAACATCGCTGCACCGGCGCCCTCGATCAGTTGCCAGAAGCGGCTGTCGGCAGGGTCCTGGTTGCGCTTGATCCAGCCTTTGTCTTGCAGCGCCTGGAGGAACTCAGCGATCTGCCCAGGCTCTGCCAGCCATTGATTGACGGTTTTGCCCTCGAAGCGGCAGTAATCGGAATGCATGTGCTGACCGTACGTGCGCTTACGCTCAAGCATGGCCACCACTTGCTCCTGCAGGTTGAAGCGCTCGATCACGGCCGTGGTGCCCGGCCCGAGGTCATTGAGCTGATAACCGCGGGCCACGCGGCGGTAGAACTGCTCCCTGCCCTCGCCCAGCGGCAGCAGGTTCAACACCGCTTGCGCGGCCTTGCAGGCATGGCCGCTGCTGGCGTTGTCGATGGTGACGTGGAGGGTGAAGTAATAGGGATCGATGCCCAGCTCGCTCAGCTCGTACGAGGTGATCAGCAGGTGCAGGGGTAATTGCTCATAGCCCAGGTTGTAACCGATCACCTCCGGCAGAAACTCCTCGGTACACAGGCCCAGCGCCAGTTGCAAGGCGCCTTGCAGGTAGTCGTCATCATTGAGGCCGGCTTCGCTGTCGGCATCGTGCTCGCTGAGCAGTTTGCGATAGATCACCACATGGTTTTGCGCCGCTTCGCCGTCGCCCAGTTCTTCGAGGTAGGTGGTCAGCAGCCCATCGAAGCGCTGGTCCTGCCAATAGCGCAGTAAACCGTACAGCCAGGCGCCATCGACCTGTTTGGTCGGCGCCAGGCATTGCAACACGTACAAGGCGTGGGCCTTGTTCTGGAAGTAGCGCCGTGGCTGACCCTGCTGGCGTTGCTCCAGGTAGTCGGCGTAGTCGCGGGCCACGGCGGCGCAGCGCTGCTCGACCCACGCGGGCAGTTGTTCGGGCGTGTCGGGCAATTCGCAGGGCACGTCCTGCACCTGGGCCAATTGCGCCAGCAAGAATTCCCGTGCCAGCGCCTCGCAACCCTCCGTCTCGTTGTACAGCTGCTGGTACACGCGTTGATGGCGGCCGTCGGCCGAGTCAGTCAGGGTGGCCGGTTGGCCCGACAGCGCTGTAAGAAGCGTCATGATGGCAGTTTCCACAAAGTCCGATACAACTCGGCTTTCTCACCAGAAAGCCCCGCAAGAGCGCTCAAAACGCGCGCTTCTAAAGTGCAGAGCATCTGGCTGTGGGGAAAATTCAATCGGCATTGCATGGCTGCGGATCAGCGGTTATTCGGCACCACTCGAGAGATGCCAGGGGGTTGTAGACCAACTCCAGGCTTTACGACTACGTTGGCTGCGTACGAACGGGAGATTCTCTTCCTCGTACTGCAAGGCCCCCATGGCTGGATGTTGTCCGACATCGCCGCACCGGACACTGCCATGGCGCGCGTCAGCCAGGCCATCCAATGGATTCGCCAGGATTTTGCCCAACCGGATACGAAAGCGCGACCCAGTTCAGCCGCGACTATGCGCGGGTGTTCGGGCTGCCGCCCGCGCGGGACACGGCGCGGATTTTGGCGGCGAAAAAAGGGGGGGCAGTAGACACAAAATCAGTGGGCTGAGCGGCCCATTGGGGCGAGTGGGTTTGCTGTGGCAAGCGGGCTTACCGTGGCGAGCGGGCTTGTTGTGGCGAGCGGGCTTGCCCCGCGTTGGGCTGCGAAGCAGCCCCATAAAAGACGCCGAGTTCACCCAGACAGCATTCGGTCGTCAGGTTTTGGGGCTGCTTCGCAACCCAGCGCGGGGCAAGCCCGCTCGCCACGGTAAGCCCACTCGCCATAACAAGCCCGCTTGCCACAGATACTGTTACTTACGCGCTGCCTCCCACGACTTGAGCAGGTCGTTGTAGCTCACGGTTTCGCCTTTGGGTTTCTCATTGGCCAGTTTCGGCTTCGGCGCGCCGGGCTGGTCGAACCAGTATTGGGCATCACGCTCGGGGTTCATTTTCGGGCCGCATATTGGCTGCACGTTGGAGCGTTCCAGGCGCGTCATGATCGCGTCCTGCTCCTTGGCCAGGTTGTCCAGCGCCTGCTGCGGGGTTTTCTCGCCGCTGGCGGCGGCGGCGATGTTGCTCCACCACAGTTGCGCCAGGCGTGGGTAGTCCGGCACGTTGGTGCCGGTCGGGGTCCACTCGACCCGTGCCGGGCTGCGGTAGAACTCCACCAGGCCACCGAGTTTGGGCGCCAGGTCGGTCATGGCCTGGGAGTTGATGTCAGACTCACGAATCGGCGTCAGGCCAACGATGGTTTTCTTCAGCGACACGGTTTTCGAGGTCACGAACTGCGCGTAGAGCCAGGCCGCGAGTTTCTGCTTCTCAGGCGTCGACTTGAGGAAAGTCCAGGAGCCCACGTCCTGATAGCCCTTCTTCATGCCCTTTTCCCAATAAGGCCCGACCGGCGATGGCGCCATGCGCCATTTCGGCGTGCCGTCGGCATTCACCACCGGCAGGCCCGGCTTGGTCATGTCGGCGGTAAACGCGGTGTACCAGAAGATCTGCTGGGCGATGTTGCCCTGGGACGGCACCGGGCCGGATTCGGAGAAGGTCATGCCCGCCGCTTCCGGTGGCGCGTAGGCTTTCATCCAGTCCACGTATTTCTGCGTCGCGTACACCGCGGCCGGGCCGTTGGTGTCGCCGCCGCGGGTCACGCTGGAGCCCACCGGGTGGCAGTCCTCCACGCGAATGCCCCACTCGTCCACCGGCAAGCCGTTGGGCAGGCCCTTGTCGCCGCCGCCGGCCATGGAGAACCAGGCATCGGTGAAGCGCCAGCCCAGTGACGGGTCTTTCTTGCCGTAGTCCATGTGCCCATAAATACGTTTGCCGTCGATTTCCTTGACGTCTTCACTGAAGAATTTGGCGATGTCTTCATAGGCCGACCAGTTCACCGGTACGCCGAGGTCGTAGCCGTATTTTTCCTTGAACTTGGCTTTCAGCTCCGGCCGCTCGAACCAGTCGGCGCGGAACCAGTAGAGGTTGGCGAATTGCTGGTCGGGCAGTTGGTAGACTTTGCCGTCCGGCGCGGTGGTGAACGAAAGGCCGATAAAGTCCTTGATGTCCAGGGTCGGCGAGGTGAAGTCCTTGCCTTCGTTGGCCATCAGGTCGGTGATCGACTCGGTCTTGCCATAGCGAAAGTGCGTGCCGATCAAGTCGGAATCGTTGACCCAGCCGTCATAGATGTTCTTGTCGGACTGCATCTGGGTTTGCAACTTTTCCACCACGTCGCCTTCCTGCAGCAGGTCGTGGGTCAGCTTGATGCCGGTGATTTCGCTGAAGGCCTTGGCCAGCACCTTGGATTCGTACTCGTGGGTGGTGAGGGTTTCCGACACCACGTTGATCTTCATCCCACGAAACGGTTCTGCCGCCTTGATAAACCACTTCAACTCTTCGAGCTGCTGGTCTTGGGTGAGGGTGGACGGTTTGAACTCGCTGCCGATCCATTTTTTCGCCGCGTCTTCGTACGCATCGGCCCAGGCCGTGGCGCTCAAACCGCTGAGGGCCAGCACGCCGGCCAATGAAATGCTATGTCGCAGCTTATTGTTTTTATTCAACATAGAGACCTCCTGGTGGTTTATTCACAAGGGCACTAGCCCCAACGCATCACACTCAACAGCCATACCAGGGACAGCGCGGACGCCACCCAGATGCTCCAGTCGGTAACGCCGATCACCAGTAAATGCAGGTAGGCGCTGCCGAGAAGACCGATAAACAGGCGATCACCACGGGTGGTGCTGATCGGTAAAAAACCGCGCCGAGGGATGCTCGGCGAACGCAGTTCCCAGGTGGTCATGCCCACCAGCAGCACGCCAATGGCCGCAAAGAACAACGCGGTGGGAGTGGTCCAGGCCATCCATTCCATCATCGACTCCTCAGACCCGGCCCAGGGCAAAGCCCTTGGCCACGTGGTTGCGAACAAACCAGATCACCAGCATGCCGGGCAGGATGGTCAACACCCCCGCCGCCGCCAGCACGCCCCAGTCGATACCCGAGGCCGAGACCGTGCGGGTCATCACCGCCGCGATGGGCTTGGCGTTGACCGAGGTCAGCGTGCGCGCCAGCAACAGCTCGACCCAGGAAAACATGAAGCAGAAAAACGCGGTTACCCCGATGCCTGAGCCGATCAGCGGGATAAAAATCTTCACGAAAAACTTGGGAAAGCTGTAGCCGTCGATGTAGGCGGTTTCGTCGATTTCCTTGGGCACGCCGGACATGAAGCCTTCCAGAATCCACACCGCCAACGGCACGTTGAACAGGCAATGCGCCAGGGCCACGGCGATGTGTGTGTCGAACAGGCCGATGGACGAATACAGCTGGAAAAACGGCAGCAAAAACACCGCCGGCGGCGCCATGCGGTTGGTCAGCAGCCAGAAGAACAGGTGCTTGTCGCCCAGGAAGCGGTAGCGTGAGAAGGCGTAGGCTGCGGGCAGCGCCACGCTCAGGGAAATCACCGTGTTCAGGCTCACGTAATACAGTGAGTTGATATAGCCGGTGTACCAGCTCGGGTCGGTGAAGATCACCTTGTAGTTGGCCAGGGTGAAAGCCTGCGGAAACAGGGTCAGCCCGCCGAGGATTTCGGTGTTGCTCTTGAAGGACATGTTCAGCAGCCAGTAGATAGGCACCAGCAGGAACAGAATGTAGACCAGCAGCGGTATGACCTTGCGTTTGCTCATGTTGGCGGCCTCAGCGGTTGGCGTCGGAGTGGGTCATGGCGGTGTAGAACAGCCAGGACACCAACAGGATGATCAGGAAGTACACCAGCGAGAACGCCGCCGCCGGGCCCAGGTCGAATTGGCCGACAGCCATCTGGGTCAGGGTCTGACTGAGGAAGGTGGTGGCATTCCCCGGCCCGCCGCCGGTGAGGACGAAGGGCTCGGTGTAGATCATGAAGCTGTCCATGAACCGCAGCATCACGGCGATCAGCAGCACGCTTTTCATCTTCGGCAACTGGATATGCCGGAACACCGCCCAGGCCGATGCACGGTCTATTCGCGCGGCCTGGTAGTACACGTCCGGGATCGCGCGCAGCCCCGAATAACACAGCAGCGCCACCAGCGAGGTCCAGTGCCACACGTCCATCACCAGCACCGTGACCCAGGCGTCCATGGTGTTGGCCGCGTAGTTGTAGTTGATGCCCATGGCGTTGAGGGTTGAACCGAGCAAGCCGATGTCGGCACGGCCGAAGATCTGCCAGATGGTGCCCACCACGTTCCACGGAATCAGCAGCGGAATCGCCAGAATGATCAGCACCAGCGACGACCAGCGGCCCTTGGTCGGCATGGTCAGGGCAATGGCGATACCCAGCGGGATTTCAATCAGCAGCACGCAGGCCGAGTAGATGAACTGGCGCAGCAAGGAGTCATGCAAGCGCGGGTCGAGCAGCACCTGCTTGTACCAGTCGGCGCCGACAAAGTAGCGGCTGGACTGGTCGAAGATGTCCTGCACCGAGTAGTTGACCACGGTCATCATCGGGATCACCGCACTGAACGCCACCAACAGGAACACCGGCAACACCAGCCACCAGGCCTTGTTGTTCTGCACCTTGTTCATGGCTGCACCTCCAGCAGGTAGTCATCGGCGTAGACCATCAGCCACTGCGCCGGGAAGCTGATCGAGGCGCTGCCCTGAGGCACCGGTTTGTCTTCGGCCAGGCGCACCTTCAACGGCGCGCCGTCGAGGTTGAGGGTCATGATCTTGTAGGTGCCAAGGTCTTCGACATGCGTGACATCGGCCTGCAGCGCGTCAGGGTTGTACTCGTCCCACACGTGGATAAATTCCGGACGGATGCCCACCTGCAGTTTTTTGAAGTCGCCGTCGCGGATGCGCTGCTGCATCGCCTCGGGCAACGGCAGCAGCGTGCCGGCAAACCGCACCCCGCCCGCCTCGGCCTGCACTTCAATCAGGTTCATGCCGGGGCTGCCAATGAAATAGCCGACAAACGTATGGCTGGGCCGCTCAAACAACTCGCGCGGCGTGCCGAACTGCACGATCTGCCCGCCGTACATCACCGCGATCTTGTCGGCAAAGGTCGAGGCTTCAAGCTGGTCGTGGGTCACGTAGACCATGGTGATATTGAACTGCTCGTGGATCTGCTTGAGCTTGCGCCGCAGTTTCCACTTCAGGTGCGGGTCGATCACCGTCAGCGGTTCGTCGAACAGGATTGCCGACACGTCGTCACGCACCAGGCCCCGGCCCATGGAGACTTTCTGCTTTTCATCGGCGGTGAGGTTGCGCGCCTTTTTGCTCAACAGGGTTTGCAGGTCGAGGACTTCGGCAATTTCCTGCACCTTGCTGTGAATTTTCGCCTCGGGCATGCCTTGGTTGCGCAGCGGAAAGGCCAGGTTGTCGAACACCGTCATGGTGTCGTACACCACCGGGAACTGGAACACCTGGGCGATGTTGCGGCGTTCCGGGGTGAGTTCGTTGACCACCCTGTGGTCGAACAGCACCTGGCCTTCCGAAGGGTTGAGCAGGCCGGAGATGATATTCAGCAAGGTCGACTTGCCGCACCCGGACGGCCCGAGCAAGGCGTAGGCGCCGCCCTGCTCCCACACGTGGTTCATTTCCCGAATCGCGTAGTCTTCAGGGCCGGCGGGTGTAGGGCTGTAGCTGTGCGCGAGGTTCTGCAAATGGATCTCGGCCATCAGGCAACCCTCGCTACGCGGCGCCCGGGGCCTGGACCAAGCGGCCCTGGCCATCGAACACAAACAGTTTATGGGTGGGGATGTACACGCGGATCGGCGCATCGACGTCGTACTCGTGCACGCCCGGCAGGTGCAGCACCAGCAGGAAATGCTCACTGCGCACGTGCAGGAAGGTTTCCGAGCCGCTGATTTCGGCCACTTCCACGGTCACGGCCAGTTCCAGGTCATCGTCGTTGCTCGGCACCAGGCTGATATGGCTGGGGCGCACGCCAAAGCGGAACTCGCCCTCGCCGATGGGGCGCAGGTCGACGTTGAGCGGGAAGTGCACAAAATTGGCGAAGCTGACTTCATTGCCGCTGATCCGCCCCGGCATCAGGTTGATCGGCGGCTCGGAAAACAATTCGGCGGCCAGCACGGTCTGCGGCTGGTGGTACACCTCGGCAGCCTTGCCGCTCTGGATCACCCGGCCCTCATGCAGAATCGTGGTGGTGCCGCCAAGGGCGAGGGCTTCATTGGGTTCGGTGGTAGCGTAGAGGGCGATGGTGTGGCGGGCCTTGAACAGCTCGCGCATTTCCTGACGCAGTTCTTCGCGCAGTTTGTAGTCCAGGTTCACCAGCGGTTCATCAAACAGGATCAACTCAGCGTCTTTGACCAGCGCGCGGGCCATGGCCGTGCGTTGCTGCTGGCCACCGGACAGCTCCAACGGATGGCGCTGGAGGAATTTCTCGATGCGCAGCATTTTCGCGGTTTCGAGCACCTTGCTGTGGATCAGCTCGTTGGACACACCGGCCTGGCGCAGCGGCGAGGCGATGTTCTCGAACACGGTCATGGTCGGGTAGTTGATGAACTGCTGGTAGACCATCGACACGTTACGCAGGCGCACCGGCTTGTGGGTGACGTCCACGCCATTCATCAGGATGCGGCCACTGTCGGGCTTGTCCAGGCCGGCCATCAGGCGCATCAGGCTGGTCTTGCCGGACAGGGTGCGGCCCAGCAAGACGTTGAAGGAACCGGCTTCGAAACGCAGGTTGGCGTCGTCGATCCAGGTCTGGCCTTCGACGACGCGGGAGACATGTTCCAGGGTCAATGACATGACACGCCCTTTTTTATTATTGGAATGAATCTGGCAACGACTCAGAGCGAGTTTCGTGCCAGAACTGGCAGGTGATTGATCTGTAAGGACATGGGCCGAATACGCCGCTCGAGCATGAACACAGGTGAACACCTGGGGCTGAACAACTGAACAGGCGCGGGGTTGACAATGAACAGTTGTGAACAACAATTGATGGGCGACGCGAATCAAAGGTAGGAGTGGGCTTGCCCGCGATGACGGTAGAACAGTCGGCATCTGTATTGACTGACCCACCGCATTCGCGGGCAAGCCCGCTCCCACATTTCGACCCTGTTTCTTCAGCCAGATTGTGCACGCCCAATAACAATAAAAAAGAAGGTCGCCTCCATGGCCGAACCCTTGGCTCACGACACCCTCATCCAGGATTCCTGGCGTCGCTGCCGCGCGTTTGGCCTGGACCACCAGAGCACGCCCAGCTTTGACCAACTGCCCGCCGAGGGCATCAGCCAATTGCTGGAGAGCCAGCATTCACTGGTGCAGACCACCCACCAGGAAGTGCTGCCCTACTACGAAAACATCCTGAGCAATTCCAATTGCCTGATCATGCTGGCCGATAACCAGGGCCAGGTCCTGACCTCGTGGGGCACCCAGCGCTTTATCGAGCCGAAACTGGCGCGCGGTTTCAGCGCCGGCGCCAGCTGGAGGGAGCGCAGCAGCGGCACCAATGCGATCGGCACCGCGTTGGCCTGTGCCCAGGCGGTGCATATCGAGCACGACGAACATTTCCTCAAGGCCAACCGCTTCATGACCGGCTCGGCGGCGCCGATCTTTGATGCCCAGCGCGAAATCATCGCGGTGCTGGATGTGTCCAGCGACAGCTATCTACCGCCCTCCCACACCCTGGGCATGGTCAAGATGATGAGCCAGACCGTGGAAAACCGGCTGATCCTCAACGTGTTTCGCGATGAGCATTTCCAGCTGACCTTCAACACCGGCCTGAACAACCTCGACAGCCAGTGGGCCGGGCTGCTGATTTTTGATGAGAGCGGGCAAGTGCTGTCGGCCAACCGCCGTGCGGACAACTTGCTGGGCATCAGTTTGTCGCGGGTGCTGATCGACAGTTTGTTCAAGGTCTCGTTGCTGGAGTTGCTGAACCAGCCGGAAGGCTTGCCGTTCTCGCTGCAGGCGGCGGGACGCAATCGGTTTCAGTGTTTATTGAAGCGGCCGAAGAAGATGCCGATACAGGCGCGGGTCTTCAGTGAGCCCAAGCCGGGCAAGCCTGCCGAGCTGAAGCCGACCTCGATCAGCCTCAACACCCTGCACTTTGGCGACGCGCGTGTAGAAAAAGCCGTGCGCCAGGCCGAGCGTCTGCTGGAAAAAGACATTCCGCTGCTGATCCACGGCGAGACCGGCGTCGGCAAAGAGGTGTTCGTCAAAGCCCTGCACCAGGCCAGCTCGCGCAGCGCGCAGGCGTTTATCGCGGTGAACTGTGCGGCGATTCCGGCGGAGTTGGTCGAGTCAGAGCTGTTTGGCTATGAAAAAGGCGCCTTCACCGGCGCCAATCAGAAAGGCAGCATCGGCCTGATTCGCAAGGCGGACAAAGGCACGTTGTTTCTGGATGAGATCGGCGATATGCCGCTGCCGACCCAGGCCCGTTTGCTGCGGGTGCTGCAGGAGCGCTGCGTGCAGCCGGTGGGCAGCAGCGAGCTGTTCCCGGTGGACTTGCGGATCATCTCCGCCACCAACCGCGCGTTGCGCGAATGGGTGCAGGCCGGGCGCTTTCGCGAGGATTTGTACTACCGCATCGGCGGGCTGACCCTGGAGCTGCCGCCGTTGCGTGAGCGTACCGACAAGCAGGCGCTGTTCCAGCAGTTGTGGCAGCAGCACCGCGAGCCAACTCAATGGGCCGGGCTGAGTGCCGAGGTGCTGGCGTTGTTCGAGCAACACCCGTGGCCGGGCAATTTGCGCCAGGTCAGCAGCGTGCTGCAGGTAGCGCTGGCCATGGCCGAAGAACAACCGGTGCGCCCCGAGCACCTGCCGGATGATTTTTTTGTGGATTTGAACGTGCCAGCGCCGTTGCCTGCCAGCCAGGGTGTGGAAGATGGCATCGACCTCACGCAACGCTTGAAGGCCGCTGGCGGCAATATTTCCCACCTGGCGCGGGAGTTGGGCGTCAGCCGCAACACGTTGTACAAGCGCCTGCGCCAGCATGAACCTTGACTTAACGCGGTTTGACCACCACCAGCAAGTCCGTGAAGTACTCCACCTTGATCGGCAGGTTATCGGCCAGTGCCGCGAGCGCCGCCGCGGTGTCGTCGAGCTTGAACACACCGGACACCCGCAGGTTTTGCAGGGCCTGTGGGTCAAACCGCACCAGGCCATGGCGGTAGCTGGCGAGGGTCTGCAGCACATCGCTCAAGGGCTGGTCATTGACCTTGAGCAGGCCACGCGTCCAGGCGTCCGGGTCGGTGTTGCCAATCGCCTGCGGCGACTGGGCGCGGCCATGGTCAAGCACCGCGCGCTGGCCGGCTGCGACCTTGACGCCCTCTGCGCCCTCGCCTTTGACCGCCACGCTGGACTCGATCACCGTGACCACGGTGGTGCCGTCCGCGGCGCGCTTGACCAGGTAGCGGGTGCCCAGGGCGGTGGCCGTGCCTTGATCGGTGCGCACCACGAACGGCCGTTGCGCATCCTTGGCCACCTCGACCCATAGCTCGCCCTGCAGCAACTGGATCACGCGTTGGTGGCCGTCGAATTTCACGTCCACGGCCGAATTGCTGTTGAGCTGCAAGCGGCTGCCGTCCTCGAGCGCGACCTGACGGCGTTCACCGACACCGGTGCGCTGGTCGGCCATCCACACCGGCGCGCGCTCCAGACCGACCCAGCCGCAGAGTAATACGCCGAGTAAACCCAGCACCTGTGCGCCACGCGAGCGTCGTGGGGCGAAGGCACGGTTAAGGGCGATACGCGCCGGGCGCGCGGGCACGGCGTCGAAATTGCCCCACAGCGCACGCATGCGGTCGATGGCGACGGCATGGCGCGGGTCGGCCTGGCACCAGGTGTTGAAGGCCTGGCGGTCGGCGTCGCTGACGTCTTCGTCGTGCAGGCGTGTCAGCCAGTTCGCCGCTTGCTGGATGATGTGTTCAGTGCTCACGACAGCGGGTCCGCCGCGTGCAGGCTGTGGTAGCAATGCACCAGCGCCGTGGAAATGTAGTTTTTGACGGTACTGGGCGACACGTCCAGGCAGCACGCGATTTCGCTGTACGTCAGCCCGTCGAGGCGGCTTAACAGAAAGGCTTCGCGGGTCTTGGCGGGCAAGCCGGCGAGCATCTCGGCGATGCGCTCCAGGGCCTGCAACGCCACGTGGATTGCCGCCGGATCGGGCATGCCGGCGTCTTCGCACTCAATCACCAGGGCTTGCATGTAGGCCTTTTCGATGCGTCGGCGCCGCGCGCCATCAATCAGCAAACGCCCGGCGGTGGTGGCGAGAAAGGCCCGCGGTTCCTTGATGTTGTGGGGTTCGGCCAGCATCAGGACGCGGATGAACGCGTCGTGGGCCAGGTCGGCGGCGTGCTGCGAACACCCGAGTTTTTTGCGCAGCCAGCCGTGCAACCAGCCGTGGTGCTCGCGGTACATTGCCGTGAGGGTCTGCTGACGGGCGCCATCGCCCGGCGCGGCCGGAATGTCATGCATGCGCAAAAACTTCTCAAATGGGAAATATTACCAATTGCGCGAACAATGCCAGCAAAACGGTATGAGGGCAAGGGGGGCTCAGGTCTGCGCCAGTGCTGTTTTCGGGCGTTACTTGCTGGTAGTTATGGCGAGCGCACTTGTTGTGGCGAGCGGACTTCCTGTGGCGAGCGGGCTTGCCCCGCGTTGGGGCGCGCAGCGGCCCCAGTAGGCCCACCGCGTTTTGGCAGGTAGAACGCGGTCGCTGGTTTTGGGGCTGCTGCGCAGCCCAACGCGGGGCAAGCCCGCTCGCCACAAGAAGCACGCTCGTCATACAAGTGTTGCTTAACGCCAACTCCACGACACGCCGGTATAAATGCCTCGCCCGTCTGCCGGTGTGGACCGTGCCACATCCAGGCCCTTGTCGTCATAGCCCGGCGTGACCGTATTGGCGTAGCGCCGGTTGGTGAGGTTGCGCACATCGACCCAGGCTTGCCAATCCTGCTTGGGCGCGTCGTAGCCGAAGGTGGCGCCGAGGGTGGTGTAGGCCGCCGCGTAGTAGGAATTGGCGTAGTCCACCGCCACGCGCGAGGAATGCTCGGTGTTGAGGCTGGTGTAGAACCCCGTCGGGTGGCTGTAGCGCAGTTGCGCCTGGTAGTAATGCTTGGGGATGCCCGGCAGGGTGTTGTCGCCGAAGCGGTCGTCGTCGCGGTAGTGGAAGTCGCTGAACGTGTAGGCCTGGCGCAAGGCCAGTTGGCCATTGCCGCCGCCGTCCCACAGCGGGCTGAGCAGGCTCAGTTCCACACCCTGGTGCACGGTGGGGCTGGCGTTGGCTTCGGCGACAATCGCGTTGGTGGTGGCGGTTTGCGCCTGCGTTTCGACGGTAAGCAGTTCGTGGCGCACTTCTGAGCGGTACAGCGCCAGGTCCCACTGGCCGAACCACTGTTCGCCACGGCCGCCGACTTCCACAGTGGTAGCGGTCTGATTGCGCAGGCTCACGCCTTCACGCTGCAAGCCGGTGGCCGGGCCGCTGCCGGTGGGAAAGTATTTATTGGAACCCCAGATCATCGACCACGCGTGCGGTGGCTCGACCGAGCGACTCAGGTTGCCATACACCTGCAATTGCGCGTTGAAGTCATAGCGCAGGCCGATACGCGGGGCGTAATCCCAGTCGTGCTGGCTCAACGGCGCCTGACCTTCTGGATAAGTGACTTGGGTTTCGCGGCGGGTGTAGATCGCGGCCAGGCCGGTGGTCAGCCATAGGTCCGGAACCAGTTCCAAGTCGTTGCCGACATGCAGCACGGTGTCAGCGCCGAGATAGCTGTAGTCGCGGGTCTTGGTGCCGGGCGCGTAAATAGCCGTATTACCGGCAGGCGTGCGCACGTATTCCGAGGCACCGTTATTCGGCATCGCCTGGGTGCTGCGCAGCCCTACCGTGGTCTTGCTGTCGTGGCCGAACAGCAGGTCCTGGCGGATGTAATTGAGCGTGCCACTGACGTCTGTGTAGGCGACTTTCAGGCGATTGGTGCCCTCGCGCAAGTCCATCGGATAGTCGTGATAGGCCAGCCCGACCTCGACGCGGGAATTGTCATCCAATTGCAAGGTGGTCTTGTTGGCGATCCAGGTCGAACCGGGCTGCAAACGCTTGGAATCGCGGGCGGCGTTGAGGCTGTTGGCGGCCGTCGGATCGTGGCTGATCTGCTCACGCGTTAGCTTGCCGGGGGTTTCGTTGGTGGTTTCGCGGTAGCGAAAATAGAAGCGCGTTTCCAGGTCCGGATTGAAACGGTAGCCGAAGTTGGCGGCGATGCCCTTGCCGGTACCGGCGCTCTGGTGCTGGTAGCCATCGGATTCGGAGTCGGTGAGGCTGATGTAATAGTCGGCATCGCCCAGCACCTGGCCGGAGCTGATCTCGCGCTGGGCATAACCGCGACTGCCTGCTTCATAACGCACCTGCAGTTTGGGTGCGTCGTAACCCGTGCGGGTGACGTAATTCACCGACCCGCCCAAAGCCAGCGCGCCCTGGTCAAAGCCATTGGCGCCGCGCAGCACTTCGACGCGGCTTTGCCACAGTGGGTCCTTGAGTTCGTAGGGTGTGCCGCCTGGGCCGGTCAGCGGCAAACCGTCGAACATTTCATACAGGCCAGAGGCGTGCGAACCGGGGCTGCGGTTCAAGCCCGAACCGCGTATCGAAAGCTTCACGCCTTCATTGTTGGCCGCCTTGGCGTACACCCCGGCCTGGTACTTGAACACGTCTTCATTGGTGCTGACCCGGCCCTGCTGCACGCTGCTCATGTCGATGTAGTTGGTGCCACCGGGCACGCTTTTGAGTTGCGCCTGGGCTACTTCGCCTGCGCTGACCTCGCTGCTGGTGACCTCGATCGGTGCCAGTTGCAGGTCTTCGGCCTGCACCAGTGAACTGAGGGTCAAGGCGGCAAAAAGGAGCGGAGGTTGGCGCAACAGCATGGGCAGATCCTTGGAATTTGGGGGCGAGACAGGCCTGGGCCGAGCACGCGAACAGGGGTGGGAAGCCACGCAGGCTTACCAAGTCACGCCTTATTAACGGACCAGACCCTTCCCACAACAGCTTCGGACGGCCCGTGTTGGTTAAGTCCAAAATCGAATTAACACATGCAAACTCAGTATTTAAGGAAATAACCGCCACGCAGTACTGTGGAGCCACTGAGTCACCTACGTGAATCACCAGGCCCCAAGAGATCGCGCCCATGCAAACATCTGCCACCGTCATCGACTTCACCCTCCACCGTAAGCGCCGCCAGGCACGTGCAGCGGCCGAGCTGATGTGGGCGATGTACGCGGCACGCGCCGGGCTTGCTGTGTTGACCGCCCAGGCGGCGCCCTCCAGTGATACGCGCCGGGCGTAAGGCCGATGAATTTTCTGCAGGTACTTGCCGAGTCACCCGAACCGCTTCCAAAACCTGGCACCGATGACGACGACACCAGCCTGTGTGTCGCGCAGAACCTGCAGCGCCTGCGCAGCAAACGCCACCTGTCGCTGGACGGCCTGGCGCGCGCCTGCGGCGTCAGCCGGGCAATGCTGGCGCAGATCGAGTCGGGCCGCAGCGTGCCGTCGATCAAGGTGCTGTGCAAAATTGCCAAGGGGTTGAAGGTGTCAGTGGCGGCCTTTCTGGAAGACCGCGCTTTTGAAGGCGTCGAGGTGTTGCCGGCGCAGCAGAGCAAACGCCTGGTGAGCGCCGATGGTGCGTTTGTCAGCCGCGCGTTGTTCCCCTACGACACGGCCCGCCAGTCCGAATTCTACGAGATCCGCCTTCGCGCCCTCGGCGAGGAAGTCTCGGAAGGCCATGGCCCGGGCATCCAGGAAAACCTGGTGGTGGCTCAGGGCGTGCTGGAAGTCAGCGTCAACGACGAACGCTACCTGCTCTCCACCGGCGATTCGATCCTGTTCTACGCCGACCAGCCCCACCGCTACCGCAACCCGGCGGACAGCGAGGCGGTGGCGTTTTTGGTGATCACCTACCCGGAACGCCTGGACTGAATGCAAAACGCCCCGATTCATCGGGGCGTTTTTTATTCTGCGGGTGCTATCAGCAGGTGCAGCACATCATCGGCATGCCATTGCAGCTCATCATCATCGGCATGGCGCAGTCATTCATCAGCTTGTTCATCAGCATGCAGCAGTTTTCCATCATGGCCATGCTCATGCCCGGCATCGGCATCATTTTGCACTGCAGGCTGTCGCCCATCAGGGTGCATTCCATCATGCACTTCATCATCGGCATCGACATGCCCATGGCCATCATCGGCATCATGTTCGGCATTTCCATGTTCATCTTCATGGCGTCGGCCGACAGGCACATCATCGACAGGTTGGCGCACTGCATCATCATCGGCATGCCGCAGTTCATCATCATCGCCATCATTTCGGCGTTAGTCTTGAACTGAGCCATGTCCATACCGGCTGCGGGCTTCATGGTGCACATCATGGCGTCGCCGGCCATTTCGCACTGCATGGTGGCCATCATCATCGGCATGCCCATCATCATCGGCATCATTGGCATGGAGGTGTTCATCGGCATCTGCATTGCATTCATCATGTTCGAAACTCCGTAATCGACAGGAAATGGCTAAGCTCTGGCGCCGATTCTAGAGACGCCGGGCAGCGGCGCAAGACGGCGGCAGAGCAGCAGAATTGGCTGTTCGGGGACAAGCTTCGTTGAGCGCAACAGCTGCGCACGCTGTGATGACAGAGCAAGCGACGCCGCGACGTCGTTGGCCTCTTGTATAGGCAGATAAACGTCGCTGTAGATATGCGATTAGGCTCTTGAGACCTATCGTAAGGAAATAAACGATCTAACCCGCTTCAAATAAACCCCGCACCGGTCTCATCGGCCGTCGGCGCCAGCGAGCGCAGCAAATCATCCGCCTCCGTGCCCTGCGCAAATCTGAACCCAAGCATTTCGTCACACGCCAGAACATTCGCGAGCGCGTCACGCAACTGCGCCTCTGTCGGCGCGTCGCGCAGCAGTTTGTGGGCGGGCAATAGCACGTCAGCGGGGACGCCTTGAGCACTTGCCACATCGATCACGGCAAACAGGATAAATCGCAGGCGGATTTCGCGATCAGTAGGCCAAACCGTTTTGCGCTTTCCCAAGGTAGGCACTCATCGTTAAGAAAAGTCCGAGGCTATTGCCGACCGTGGGTATGTTTCAAGCAAAGGGGGGCAAGATAGGCCGTTTCCCACATATGAAAGGGAAATGCCGCACCGCATGATCGGTCCCCGCATCACTGCACGGGCAAAAAATTCATCAGCAGCAAGCTCTGCGCGTAATTGAGTGCAACGCGCCGGTAACGCTCGTCAAGCATCTGGGCAAGCAGGTCGAGGCGCGCAACCACTTTGCCGAACTCAACGGCGAAACTGAGGTTGCTGCCCTCCTCCGAGATTTCATTGGAGAACAGCAGCAATACGCCATTGGCGTCCTGACGCTGGCTGAGCAGCCAGGTGGCTTTCTCGATATTGCGCGCGGCATTGCTGACAAATTGCGGGTTGATCGAGTCGGTGACATAAAACTGCGTGCGCCCACCGTGTGCAGTCACCAGCATGCTGCCGATGGCATAGATAAACGCCCCGACCCGGTCGCCGCGAAACTCCGGGCTCAGCGAATAGCTCAATGCCACCAGGTCCCGACGGTCCCCCAGGGCAGGCAGCGGTTGCCGGTTCTCGATGGCCCGGCGAATTTCCCGCGCGGCACTCACGGCATCGGTATAACCCGATTGGCGCCACTGGTTGGGGTTGCGCAGGTAGAGCTTGTTCATCAGCACGTACAGGCTTTGCAGGTTGTCGCGCATGCTCAGGGTTGCCATGCGGTCGACGCTGGTCTGAAAAAACTCATCGGGCTTGCCATCGCGCAACTGCCTGGCGATATCGCGGCCCTGTTGCTGGCTGCAGCCGGTGGCACAGAGCATAAACACCGCTGCGATCAGCAGCGGCCAGCGGGTGATAAAAGCAATTGACGTTCGATCCATCGGCACCGGGTCTGGCTGCTGTCCACGCGCAGAATGAGCGCGGTCGTGACAGGGATAGATCAGAAGAATGAAAAAAAGTGCGGCGCACCGGCCTGGATCAGCAAAGGCCTACAGGCTAAAAGCATGCACAGTGGTGCAATCCTGTCGAATTCTTGCCTGATCCTCCGAGTTGTCGATGACTGGATCGATAGCTGTTGCGCCGTGGTCTAGAGTGCAACGATGGGCAACTTATAAAAAAAGCCACACCAACCGATGATCAGCAGGTGAACCATGCAATTACGTATCAACCAGAAATCCTACGAGGTCGATGCCGACGCCGATACGCCGCTGCTCTGGGTGATCCGTGATGACCTGGGGCTGACCGGCACCAAATACGGCTGCGGCCTGGCCCAGTGCGGCGCCTGCTCGGTGCTGGTGGACGGCAACGTGGTGCGCTCGTGCGTCACGCCAGTGGCGGGTGTGGTTGGCCACGAGATCACCACCATCGAGGCGATCGAAGCCGATGACGTGGGCAAGCGCGTGGTCGCGGCCTGGGTCGAGCATCAGGTGGCGCAGTGCGGTTACTGCCAGTCCGGGCAAGTGATGGCCGCCACTGCGCTGCTCAAGCACACCCCGGCGCCCAGCGATGCGCAGATCGAGGCGGCGATGATCAACCTGTGCCGCTGCGGCACCTACAACGCCATTCGCACAGCGGTGCATGACCTGGCCGTTCAGCCTGCCCGGCAGGAGAGCGCCTGATGAACACGCGCAACGCCGTCCTCGACACGCCATTGGGCGAACCGATCAACCTGTCCCGGCGCCGCTTCCTGGCCAGCACCGCCGTGGGCGCGCTGGTCATTGGCTTCGGCCTGCCGCTGGGCACGCCCAGGGCCTACGCCGCCACGCCCAACGCAGCAGAACGCGGCACCCAGGTGCCGGCATTTTTAGAGATTCGCCCTGATGGCACCGTGCGGTTGCTCAGCCCCTTCATGGAAGGCGGCCAGGGCACTCACACCGCCATGGCGCAGATTGTCGGTGAAGAGCTGGACGCCGACCCCGCCACCTTCATTGTCGAGGCCGCGCCGCCCGGCGATGCGTATGTGGTGATGGAAAACGGCATGCGCATCACCGGCGGCAGCATGTCGGTGCGCATGAGTTACCCGACCATGCGCCGCCTCGGCGCCCTGGCCCGCGCGATGTTGCTGCAGGCCGGCGCCGAGCAGCTTGGTGTGCCGGTCGCGCAACTGACCACAACACCCGGCCGCGTGGTGCATGCCGCCTCCGGCCGCTCGCTGGGCTACGGTGAGCTGGCCGGGCGCGCCCTGGACATGCCGGTGCCCGACCCGGCCACCATCACCCTGCGCGACCCGAGCCAATTCCGCTGGATCGGTAAACCGGTGAAACGCCTGGATGCCTACGACAAATCCACCGGCAAGGCGCAATACAGCATCGACTTGAAAGTTGACGGCATGCTCCACGCCGCCGTCCAGCACGCGCCGCGCCTGGGCATGACCGTGGGCAGCCTGCGCAATCAGGCACAGGTCGAAGCCATGAAGGGCGTCCACTCGGTGCATCAACTGCCCGGCGCCGTGGCCGTGGTGGCCGAGCGCTGGTGGCACGCCAAGCGCGCGGTGGAGGCGATCCAGGTCGAATGGCTGGAAGCCGCTGCAGATTCGACCGTACGCGCGATGCCGGCGGATTTTTCCAGCGACAAGTACCGTGACTTCCTCGCCGCCCAGCAAGGCCCCACCCGCGACGATGAAAATGAAGGTGATGTAGCCGGCGCGCTGGCCAACGCCAAAACCAAAGTCGAAGCCACTTACCATAACCAGTACGTCAACCACGCCCAGCTGGAGCCGCCGTCGGCCCTGGCACGCTTCAACCCCGACGGCACGCTGGAGGTGTGGCTGCCGAACCAGGCGCCGGATATGTTCCGCGCCGATATCGCCAAACGCACCGGCCTCGACCCGGCGAAGATCACCCTGCACTCACCGCTGCTGGGCGGTTTTTTCGGCCGGCACTTTTTGTATGACTCGGCAAACCCTTACCCGCAGGCCATCGCGCTGGCCAAGGCAGTCGGTCGCCCGGTCAAGCTGATCTGGAGCCGTGAAGAGGAGTTTCTACGCGACGTGCTGCGCCCGGTCGCTGTGGTCAAGTTCCGCGCCGCGCTGGACGCACAAGGGTTGCCGGTGGCCATTGAAGCGGTGAGTGCCACCGAAGGTCCCAGCGAAGCCATCGCCGGCAAACAGGGCGACAAAATCGACCCCACGGCCCTCGAAGGGCTGTCGGGCAAAAGCTATGCGATCCCCAACAAACGCATCGCGCAGATCTACGTCAAAGGCCCGACCATGCTCGGCTACTGGCGCTCGGTGGGCAATTCGCTGAATGACTTCTTCTATGAAGCGTTCCTCGATGAGCTGGCCGACAAAGGCGGCCAAGACCCCTACGAGCTGCGCCTGCATTTGCTGCGCGATAACCCGCGGCTGACCACGCTGCTACAGGCGGTGGGCGAGTTGTCCGGCGGCTGGAAGCGTGGCCCCTACACCGCAGAGGACGGCAGCCGCCGTGCACGCGGCGTGGCCATGGCCTCACCGTTCGGCTCCCACGCTGCGGTGGTCGCCGAAGTGTCGATCGAAAACAGCCAGGTCAAGGTGCACCACATCTGGGAAGCCATCGACCCGGGCAGCATCGTCAACCCGGCGATTGTTGAAGCGCAAGTGAATGGCGCGGTGGCCCTGGGCTTGTCGCAAACCTTGCTGGAGGAAGCGGTGTACGTGGACGGCAAACCACGGGCGCGCAACTACGACCTGTACCCGATCCTGCCGCTGTCGCGCATGGCTCAGGTGCACGTGAAGATTGTCGAGAGTGGCGAAAAGATGGGCGGCATCGGCGAACCGCCGTTACCTGCAGTGGCGCCGGCTGTGGCCAATGCAGTCGCGCACCTGACCGGCGAGCGCATTCGTAGCCTGCCTTTGAGCCGATACACTTTCGCCTGACCGACAAGGAACGCGCATGAACAACCAACGATTGGCTAGAACCGCAGGCTGGCTGGTGCTGGCCGGCGCGGTCGCCGCAGGCGTACTGGCCTGGTACGTGACCCGCGAGCCCGCCTCGCCTTTTGATCAACAACCTGCCGCCAAAGCCGACCCGGCACTGGTCAGCCGCGGCGAGTACGTCGCCCGCGTCAGTGACTGCGTGGCCTGCCACAGTTTGCCGGGCAAGGCGCCGTTCGCTGGCGGCCTGGAGATGGCCACGCCGTTGGGGGCAATTCACGCCACCAACATCACGCCTGACCGCAACACCGGCATTGGCGCCTACACGCCGGCCGACTTCGACCGCGCGGTGCGCCACGGCGTCGCGCCGGGTGGGCGCAGGCTTTACCCGGCCATGCCCTACCCGTCTTACGCCAAGCTCAGCGATGACGACATGCGTGCGCTGTACGCGTTTTTCATGCAAGGCGTGGAGCCGGCCAATCAGCCCAACATCGAAAGCGGCATTCCCTGGCCGCTGAACATGCGCTGGCCCATCGCCCTGTGGAACGGCGTGTTCGCACCCAACGCCACCTACGCGGCCAAACCCGCCCAGGACGCGCTGTGGAACCGTGGCGCCTACATCGTCCAAGGCCCGGGGCACTGCGGCAGTTGCCACACGCCGCGCGGCCTGGCCTTTAACGAGAAAGCACTGGACGAGTCCGGCGCGCCCTACCTGGCCGGCGGCCTGCTCGACGGCTGGTATGCACCGAGCCTGCGCCAGGACCACAACACCGGGCTGGGCCGCTGGAGCGAGGACGAGATCGTGCGGTTCCTCAAGACCGGGCGCAACCAGCATGCGGTGGTGTATGGCTCGATGACCGAAGCGTTCAACAACTCGACGCAATTCATGAGCGATGAAGATTTGAACGCCATCGCCCGCTACCTCAAGTCACTGCCTGGCGACCCGCAGCGGGACGGTTCGCCGTGGCAGTATCAGGCGGTCAACGCGGTCGCGGACGTACCGGGCGCCCACACCTACGCGACGCGCTGCGCTTCCTGCCATGGCCTGAATGGCAAGGGCCAGCCCGAGTGGATGCCACCGCTGGCAGGCGCGACTTCGGCACTGGCCAAGGAAAATGCCTCGGCGATCAACATCACGCTCAATGGCTCACAACGGATCGTCACCGCCGGTGTGCCGGATGCTTACCGGATGCCAGCGTTCAGGGAGCAATTGTCGGATGAGGAAATTGCGCAGGTGCTGACTTACGTGCGGGGTACGTGGGGCAACAACGGCGGTGCGGTCGATGCAGCGGCGGTGAACAAGCTGCGCGGGCATACGGACCCGGCGAGCAGCAGCCCGATTATTTTGCATATGCGCTGAGAGAGGGCTCCCACGCTCCCGCGTGGGAATGCAGCCCGGGGCGCGGTGCGTCCCCCGGCCTACCAACCGTACAAAAGGGTCCAGAGGACACCGCTGGCAGCCACTATCATCCCAAAATAATACGGCCACAACGCCCAGCGTTTGAGGGACAAAGGAACGGCCGCCAGTTCAGCCTCGGTTACTTCCCCTCTGTTGATATGAAATTTAGGCATTCCCAACAGTTCAGTGATCAGGAGCATGCGATGAAACCTGTCGATGTGCTTATTTCTGCCCCAAAAGCGTTTGTTGTCGCAGATCACCTTGTTCTCGCTGAAGTAGCTTTCCAGGGCTTCGAGCTTTGTGTACTCAGCGTATAGAGTGAGCCCCGAGAACACGAACACACCTGCACACATAAAAATTGCAAGGATGAGTTGAAAATCCATGCTTAAGCGCCCTCTGGTTGAAAGATCAAATCACCGTCGATCTCTCCGATCTTCCCGCCCAGAAACGCACCGCCAGTGCCGAATACGTTGCCGATCACTGCGCAGGCCAGCGCACCGTTTTCTTTAGCCGCGACGCCAGTGTCAAGCACCCGTGAGAATGCAGCCCGGACCGCCGTGCGTCCCGGGCTACCAGCCATACAAAATGGACCAAAGCATACAGCCGGCAAACCATACCATTCCAAAACGATACGGCCACAACGCCCAACGTTTGAGGGACAAGGGCACGGATGCCAGTTCAGCCTCGGTTACCTCCCCTCTTTTGATGTGAAATTTAGGCATTCCCAACAGGCCATTGATCACGAGCATGCGATGAAACCTGTCGATATGCTGATTTCTGCCCCAAAAGCGTTTGTTGTCGCAGATCACTTTGTTCTGGCTGAAGTAGCTTTCCAGGGCTTCGAGCTTTGTGCACTCAGCATATAAAGTGAGTCCCGCGCCAACAAACGCCCCTGCAAATAAAAAGATTGCCAGGATGAGTTGAAAATCCATGCTTAAGCGCCCTCTGGTTGAAAGATCAAATCACCGTCGATCTCTTCGATCTTCCCGCCCAGAAACGCACCGCCAGTGCCGAATACGTTTCCTCCCGCATACCCGCCCGCAGCGCCGCCGATCACTGCGCAGGCCAGCGCACCGTTACCTTTAGCCGCGATGCCCAAAAGAACCCTACAGCCGCTACGGGCTAATGTTGCACCCAGCTTCCCTGCGCCATAAGCCCCCGCCACCCCTCCCATCAATTTCCCCGTCTCCACATATTTCGCCCGCCGACACTGCGCCTCCCGCCCCGCCACACACGCCTCCTTGATTTCCAGCCCTGCCACGCCCACGTCCAGTGCCAATCCCACATACGAGCCCTTGCCCAACCATTTCGACGTTTGCGCAATATCCCGCATCCGCTGCGCATACCCGGCGATCTCGCCCTTTTGCAGATAGCTTTTGGTAGAAATCCCCAACACCTTCTTCAGCGCCTGATTGCCCTGCAATCCGGTGCCAAATCGCGCCGCACCGTGCAGCTGGGTGTCCAGCAGCCCGAACAACGCCTTACGCTGGCGAAGAAACGCCTCACGGTCCAAACCAGTGTTTTTCAGGCGCTGATGCAGCTGCTCAATCGCCTCCAGTGTCTGCGCCACTTCATCCAGATGCCGGGCCCACGCTGACGTCGCGCTGCCCACGCCCAACGAGCCGTACCCCAAAAAACTCTGTAGCAGGTCATAGTTATTGACCACTTGGGGTCCGGCGCCAGCGTCCAACTCACGACGAATTGCCTCGGCCCGGCGTACCAGCCAGGCCTCTTCCATCGAACAGGTCACGCTGTAGGGGTCGGGAACGATCACCAACTGCCCAGGCATCACCAGCCCAGGCCGCAGGTGCCTGTTCAGCACGTCGAAATGGTCGGAACGCTGCCGACTAGGGGCACTGCCCATCAACCGGAATTTCAAGCCGTTGTAGTCCGTGGTGCGGTCGTTGATATAGCCCTGCGCCATGCCTCACATCCCTGGATGCAATGAAGTTGGCGTCGGAATATAAGCAAGCGGATACGCCCCGCACACAAGCCTGGGTAGGCTGAGCGATATTTCAGAAGCTGCCTACGTCGCAGGGGAAAAGCACCAACAAAAAGCCATTCACCACCACCGTTGATGGGCGGGTTAGTGGCATTCAGTCATGGTTTTTGAAGGGCCAGCAGGGCGTGTCTCTTTAAATTGCAGGACGTTTCCTAGACAATTCCTGCCGCCTTGTGCCTGCTCGAATCGATGGCTAGTCTGCGGTCCGTCACTGCTTATCAGTGATCGGGTCTAGTCGCTCGGATTTAGGAGTAGGCGCATCGTCCCATAAATTTTAATGGTGGCTGTGCGCAGGGCGCCCTCGGGCGCGCCGGATGCTCCTGACCGGTCGACTAACCTGCGTACAGCCGCCACCCTACGTTTAGTCGCGAAATGTGTCGGTTCCTTGATCACCCAGGAGCTGCAAAATGAAAAAAGTCGTCCCCGATCCACCCCGCAACGCCACTAAAGACCGCGCCGCCTTCAACCGCGCCATCGACCATTACCTGCCAGCCCAAGGCGTTCAAATCGAAGACCTGAGCTTCGAAGACGCCCTGCTCTACACTTCCAGCTTGCTCGACAGCGCTTCGGCCACAACACTCAATTGCAGTGAGCTACTGCCCAGCCCCGAGCGGGTGAAAATTCTGGCGGTGTGGCATTTGCTGGAAATGGCCAAGACCACCGTAGACCGCTCCATCGAGTGCCTGAACCCCACCAAATAAGAAATAGAATAGGGGTCAGACCACCATTCACATGTTTCAAAGAGCAATTTTGATTACCTTTACAAAACCGTGGTCTGACCCCGTTTTCCTGTCAACTCCAACTGCCAAATGGCAGTTTAGATTTCAACCTCCTGAATTATTCCCACCGCTGGTTTCAGTTTAATAAAGTCCAACCACTCTAATAGTGCTATTTCAAATGAGTCGATAGCAATTAGCTCGAAGTAACTTTCATCATGGAGCGAATAGATTTTTATATGTTCTTTAGTCAATTCAGCCCCCCAGGCATCGCGACTCCAGTCTACAAAATCAACCTTATCCTCCTTAACTAATCTTGTTCTATCCAGTCCCTCATCCAACCACGGCACAGTGTCTAAAAATAATTGCCCGCCATCATCAGTTAAGAGGCACGCTAACGGGCTAACGCCATCTCTGTTGACCATGTTTGAATTACAAACCGGCGACAGAGCTCCTGCTGACTCTTCCCATGAAAAATGCAATTTCATTTTATGCACCTAAAGCTTTGGATAGACGGTAGTTTTCGGACTCATATATCCCTCGACTTGGACACCGCTAGGGGTTATTTCGGTCCACTTATTTCCGACAACTGTTCTATTGTGGAAGGCTCCATCCACTTCAACTTTTATTCGATCTGCGGTCCAAGAATCGGGAAACTATTGAAAAAGGTACAGATTTATTTAAGAGAAGAAATAGAAGAAATAGGGGTCAGACCACTATTCACATGTTTCGAAGAGCAATTTTGATTACCTTTACAAAACCGTGGTCTGACCCCGTTTTCCTGACCCGTTTTCCCGATTAAATAAATCTGTCCCCTTTTCTTTAAAATGGCCAATTTAGCCCTATTAGCTGATTGTTTGCCACGTGAGCTTAGCTTCAAACATAGACTTCAATTATTCTTTGCGATTAGGCAGTACGGCACTGACGAATAAGGCGAAAGGTGTGCAGGTTTTACTCAAGTTGATCGCCAGGAAACATATCGGAAACCGGCCGGGACGGATTGAGCTTCGCACCATAAAACGAAGGCCTTAGCCTTACTCAATACTGATACAGACGCGTTCGGCGGAAGAGCCGAGGTTAGGAAAAATGGACACCCGAAAAAAATCAAGTAAGTGACACTCAAATCCATCCCCTTTTCCGGTCCTAGTAGAGCATACGAGAAAAGTGATAGCTCACTTGATCATTCCTCAACAACTGATCACTCGCAAAGTCAAAACTATCAGACTTCACCAACACCTGACGTAAAGGCTCCGGAATATCATCAATGCCACCGAATATTGTAGGAACCAAATACCTGAAATAGTCACCCATTACAGTCTGCCCTTCATAGCCAATAGGATAGTCCACACCGACATCATCGCCCTCTACGCCATGATAGACATAAAAGCCTTTATTGACTGATAGATTTGCCTCTGCAAAGGACTTTGATTCCAACAGGTCAGACTCCAGGTACTCAACCAAACGTTCCTTCGAGAATTTTTTCTGATATCGCCAGGCAGAATAAAGGTCAACCTTAAGTTCACCGCATTTATCGGGAAAACAACTTAAGAACTCAGAAGACTCGCCCCAAACAAACTCAGATAGCCTATCAAGTTGAGCATCTACATTTTCGAGCCTTAACAAAATTTGCGGCAGTTCTCCGTAACAATTATTCACCATTACAGCGATCCTTCCATTTTTATCTATGGCAAACCACGTAAATATTGTTCCAAATCCAGGTCGCCAACTTTCATTTAAAACAATCATTATAGATCTCCTCGAGGCCAACTTACACTGCAATTTTCACAAGGTGAAATTATCGCCCCTTCAGGAATACAATCCTTCCCCCAGACCTCTCGAGTGCGAACTGCCTCAGTAAACCTTATGCTAGCGGGATCCACCCCTTGCCTGACAAGCGAGTCTGCGGCAGATACCTCCGCGCAAGCGCCAGCCTTATTTTTACAAAAATCAGTGAACTCGCCGATCTTCACACCTAACTTATCCTCAAGATATCTTACGGTGGTTGGGAAGAAATAGGGGTCAGACCATCATTCACATGCTTCAAAGAGCAATGCTGATTACCTTTACAGAACTGTGATCTGCCCCCGTTTCGCGCTTAACTCTCGTTTCACAAGTGTTGCTTGCAGCTGACAACTGAAAATTCCCGAGCAAGCACTTCAAACCCTGTGCCTCCATAGTCTTTCAGACTATATTTAACTCCTTCAAGCTGATCAGCTGAGACGTCATCCACTTCAACTTCGCTCAAGTACAAACTCCCACACACATCAGGAACTGCTAAACGACGAACCCCTGTAAACCCTAAAACAACTTCAAACGCCGACTGCTCGGACTCATAAAGCATCTTCAGGGTAACCTTGTAAGTAACAACTGCGCGCCCCATATTTTCTCGCTGCAAGCTGAGCCCCAGCACAAGATTTAGATTATAGAAATCAAAATCTGGAATAATGGAAAGTTTCTCAATGCCCTCAAAGCTAATTTCAAGTGACCGCATATTCCCTCCTAGTAATCTGGATGCGCGCAGGCCTGGCACCTTTGACATTTTGTTTTAGCTCCACCTCTCGCACATGATAGTGGGGCTTAGGATGCATGTCAGGTTGCCCAGAAAAATAGGGGACAAAACACCTTTACCAGTAAACCCAAATCAGGCTTGAGTCGAAGTCACCTACAAGTCACCAGTAAGAAATAGTAAGAAATAGGAGTCAGACACCACTCACATGTTTCAAAGAGCAATTTTGATTACCCTTACAAAACCGTGGCCTGCCCCATATTTCTACGCATCCTGTGCGTTCTTTAAACTACAACTGCCAGAATGTCAGACAGACGCCATATTCATCGAGAAGATCGTCAGCAATTTCAAACTGAAATACCTTCTCTGGAAAGGCATCTGATAACGCGCGCTTCCAATATCTAGTGATCTGTTCAGCAAATAAATGACAAAGACGATAATCTTCTTCCGACAGGCCCACTTTGAATACGGATCGGCCCGGTGCATCCTCCCACTTTGAAAAGAACTGACTTATTGGAAAAATATTTCTGTATCGTTCAACGTCTCTACGCGATGTACTTTGTTCCAACATACTAGATTCGGTCTCAACCAGCCTGTTCAAATGACCACCTTAACCCGAGAGCTAGACACATTATATAGTGCACACCCCTCAGGACCGTAGACAACAACATGCCCATTTCCAAGCTTCGTATAAGAATCGGGAGTTTGCCCTTGCAACGGATACTGAACACCGAAAAAGGGGACCGATTTATTTATTCGAAAACAATCGAAAAATCAAATAAATCTGCCCCCTTTTCTCCATGTCCCCTTTTCTCCAGCTTCATGTTATTGCTGGCCGCCCCACAACATTAAACTTTGACTATTCCTCAGACTCGCAATTTAATAAGACACACACACCATCCTCTTTTCCGACGAGACTTATTGGTTTCTTAGTCGCCCCCCCGTCAACGGAAATTTCAACCATGAGATTTTGATTTTCAAAGGTTTTCAACTCTTTAATTAGTTGAGAAATAGTTTTCCCGCGCGTAATCCAATCTGGGACTTTAGATTCATTCATATCAATCACCTATGCGCTCCATATTCACATCAAACGTTCCGGATCTTGTTTCTCTAGAGCCAAGATCCTTAACCGACTTAGCTGCTTTCCAAGCACCGCCGTTATGGCCGTCTAGATCTCTAGTAATATATCGATTACCTCGCTTAAAAACAGCCTGCCCACCGTGCACTGTTTCATTAATTTTTTTGTACCCTAAAGCTTCCGCAGCCTGCTTAGCCTCCTTATTCGTCTTATAGACAGGTTCCGCAAGGGGTCGAGGCCCCTTTGAATCTGATTCCTTCCCGCCCTTGCCTTTGCGTGCAGGCATCACCCCAAACAAAACACTGGCAAGCAGCTCGCCACCGCCGATCAGATATTTTTCATCTTGAAACGTGGGATTTAATTCATAGCCTTCTATAACTTCGGCGACCTGTTTCCCTACGAAGGCGCTTGCCTTGTCCATATTTTCTGATATTACTTGCCCCGCCGCTGTCCCCTCAACAGCTTTCATGACAATAAATTGGGCAACCCCTTTCGGGCCTTGAGCCGCAGCCATTACATAGGCGAGAGCTTCCGCACTTTCTGGGTTAGCGTTTTTATAAGCCTGTATCGCACCCAGTTTAACGATGACATCGTGAAGCTCACTAATCCCTGATGGGTTGACTTCCTGCGTTGGCAATACTAACGCCTTGGGGTCAGACGCCTGTGTACTCGATTCAATCAGTTGCTTGGCATCCTCAAGAACGCGAGGTTCGATACCGTTTAACGACGCCACGCTCCTGAGAACGCTATCAATAAACTCAGGGTCTCCCATCTTCGCCATAGCAGCTTTGGGTTTCATTCCTGAAAGTATCAGCGCTTCGAGCGTGCTTTCCGCCAGGTCTTTACCGGCCATGGCTTCTGCGCGAGCATCCATGGGGCGGCCCAACATGGTATCCACGCGATTGACCACCGCATTCAGTGCCCCTGCCGCCTTGTTAAAGTTGTCCAGGGCTGTTTTGTCGTAGTTCAGTAAACCGTCAGACCATTGCTTCAGCGTTTCTCCCGGCTTGAGTACAGCCTCAATCGAGGAACTGCTTGCATACAGATCTGTGCGCTTTTCCTCATCCTTAGTGATCTCATAAGCCTTGCTCACGTCCCGGTTCAAACCGTTCGTGGAGTCAGTGCCCGTTTCGGCATCCTTGCGTACGACAATTTCACCTGCGCCCACCGTGGCACGGACAATCTGCTCTCGTTCTTTTTCGTAATTCCAGCCTTCAACGCTCCAACCCGTTTTGCCTTCCTTGCCCTTACCTGTCTGGCTACTGTCTTGTACGGTGCTGCCTTTACTGTCATTGCTACCGGCTTTGTAAGTCCCGCCCACGTTAAGGTAGTAACCGTGCTCTTTATCCTGCCCGGCGATATCGCTGAAGCCCAGCGTACCGGTGTCCAGTTTAAGGTTGCCGTTGTCGGCAGCGATGACAGCACCGTCGACCTGGGTATGGTTCTCGGTACGGATATCGACTTTGTTTTTGCCGGTGATGCTGGTTTGTTCTTCAACCCAGTCGGTCTTGCCGGTGGTTTGGCCATAGCCGACCGAGCCGCTGACACCCGCTCCCGGGCCGATCGTGGCCGTAACACTGATGTCAAACTCTTTGCCGTTGACCTTGCCGGTATCGGCCACCGAGGAAACGTTGAGGTTGCCGCCGACACGGCCTACTACTTCATCACCCCGTAGGTTGGCACCGCCGATGTTGGTGTCCTTACCGCTGTTGAACCCCAGGCGGTCGCCTGCGTAGAGGTATGCCTCTTGTTGACGTTGGCCTTCTCGTTCCAGGTTGCCTTTGCCCAAACTCACACTGACATAAACGCCGATGCCATCGGAGCCAAAGGTAAGACCCGCCTCCCCGCCGCCACTGTGGCGATTGTTCTCGCTGGTGCTGTCGTTATGCGCCGAACGGATATTCAAATCCTTGCCGGCATTCAGCTCAATATCTCGTTGCGCCTTGGCCTGTGTACCAATCAGGTTGAGGTCATTACTTGCCTTGAGGTTGATATCGCGACCAGCATCAAGTTGCGTAGGCGTAGAGGTGCCCTGGGCACTGTCGCCCGTAGCGGTGCCATAACTGCCACCGACACCGACCTTGATCCCGCCACTGGTGCCGCCATGAATACCGCCCCAACTCTGGGTGTTGGTGGTTTCCTCACTGACGCTGCCTTTGGCGATATCAAGGGTCACGTCGCGCCCTTTAATATTGATGTCGCGACCGGCGTCCAATTGGCTACCCTTCACCACGACGTCGTTGCCGGCGTTGAGATTCAGGTCTTTGCCAGCATTGAGCGTCGAGGACCTGTTGGTCTGCTCGACCACTTGTTGGCTATTGCTCTGTTTGCTATTACCAAACTTGGCATCACCCGTCGGGCCATTAACAAACTGGCCGACCGAATCCACGGCCTTGAGCGTGCTCGAACCTTTGCTGACATTGTCCTCGCCCTTGCCCGCACCGCTCACCGCTTCCTTGGTATTGGCGTAGTTATGGTTGATCGAAGCCCCCAGGCCATTGCTCTCTTTTTGTCGCAGTTGCTCGGTGAGGGTGCTTTCACGGGCGGCATCGATGTTGATATTTCTCCCGGCCGTCAGGTCAATATCATTGGTTGCATCAAGGTCGGAGCCTCGCTGATTGATATCGCGTTTGGCGTTGATCGCAACGTCCTGGCCGGCACTGATATGGCTGCCTGACGCGACCTCATGCTCCAATCGGTTATTTTTCGTGGTGCCTTCGGTGCCTGCAAAAACGCTGAAGCCATTGCCATTGCTGGAAATACTGGAGCCAGTCTGTTTTTTCTTCTCCCAGCTTCGTTCGCTGCTGGTGCTCTGAGCCTCGACCACGTTGACGTCGCGCCCGGCGTTCAGGCTGACGTTGCGCCCGGCACTGATGCCGCTGCCTATCAGGTTGATGTCGCGTTCGGCCTGCAAGGTGGCGTCACGTTCAGCATTGACCTGGCTGCCCACGCTGGTACTGCTCTGCGCTTCACGTCCAGCCTTTTTCGCCGAAGAGATCGCTACCGAAGTCGGCCTCTCCACATAACCAAATTTCTTTTTGTATTCCTCGCTACGGCTGTAAGCGGTGTCATTTGCCGAAACCAAGTTGATGTCGCCGGTGCTGTTCACCAGACCTGCGCGCAACTCCGTGTCGTTCGCGGCACTGATCTCACTGGCCCGCAACCGCACGTCATTACCCGCAGCCACCACCACGTCATGGCCCGCTTCCAACTCACTACCCACTTGGCTGGCGGTGGTTATCAACTGACTCTTGCCGCTTTTTGAAAGCCCGAGGAATCCGGACTTGCTCTTCTGGCTGTACGAGCCATGCTCCTCGACACCCGACAGCACGGCGATATCGCCCGTGGCGCCCAGCAGCATGTCGCCGCCGGCCTTCAACTGGCTGCCGATCACGGTTACGTCACGCCCGCCTTCTATGTTCATGCCACCATCGGCTTTTTTGCTGGCATTGATGGTCAGGTCTTTGCCGGCTTCAACGACGGAGGCCACGTTGGTGCTGTCATAACTCTCGCGTTGCTCGCTTTTGCTGCGACCAAACGAACCTTTGCTCTTTTTCGAGTAGAACGAAGCGTCTTCGTCGAGTGCCGAGAGGATGTTCAGGTCACGCTGTGCTTCCAGAGCGACATTTGCGCCACCCTGGACACGGCTGGCACTCAGTGCCAAGTCCTTACCAGCACTCAGCGAAACATCCCCACCCGCACTCAGCGTGGTCGAGACCTGACTCACATGATCTTCCTGCGCCTTCACCTTCTTCAGGTTCAACGCCGAATGCTGCTCATCCGCCGCCGAAACCAGGCTCAGGTTCTCGATAGCCGACATTGCCACATCCCGCTTGGCATCAATCCGGCTGGCAATCGCAGTCAAATCCCGGCCCGCCACCGCTGACAGGTCGCGACCCGCCGTCACCGATGAACCGTTCTGCGTCACTGAGCTACTGTTGTTGCGCGCGCTGGTGTTGGCGTTGCTGTTCACCTGCTCCACCGACCCGAAACTCAGGTCACGCCCGGCCTGGATCGTGGTGTCGCGTCCGCTTTGCAGCACGCTGCCCTGGTTGGAGAAGTCGCGTCCGGCCCTGATGCTCAGGTCGTTGGCCGCTTCGATACGCGCCGCGCTGTTGAGGAAGTCGCTGTGTTCACTGATCAGGCCGTCGCTGCTGTCGTGGCCAGTGATGGTGCGTTCGTTGATCACGTCGCCATTCACGGCGGTCATGGTCACGTCGCGGCCGGCGATGATGCCGCCGGCCTTGTTGACGATGTTATTGCCTGCCAGCAGGTCCAGGCGGTTACCTGCTTCGATCAGGCCGCTGTTGATCAGGTCATTGCCGGCCTTGGCCGACAGGTTGTTGCTAGCGCGCAGGGTGCCGACGTTGTTCAGGTCTTGCCCGGCGATCAGGCTGACATCGTTGCCCGCAATCAGTGCGCCGGTGGGTGCCAGGCGGTTGTTGGCGTTGGCCAGGTACAGCACCGGCACCAGCACTTCTTCGCCGTTGACCACGCTCTTTTCCAGCCAGACGATGTCGTGGGTCAACGCTGCCACTTGCTCGGAAGTCAGGTTTACCCCCACGGCCAGGTTCAGCGTTTGCTTGCTGGCGATGGCGTTGTCCATCAGGTGCTTGAACAGTTTTTCGTCGGTGGTTTGCCCGTCGAGAAAGCGTTGGCCGGTGCGCGCGACCACGGCTTGCTGGATCAGGCGTTGTTCGTAGAAACCGTCGCCCAGACGCTTGGCGCTCTCGTCCGGGTTGTAGCCCAGGCCGGACAGCAGGTAGTCCGAGCTCATGAATTGCTTCATGTCGGTGAGTGCCGGGTTGGTTTCGATCAAGTATTTATGCGGCTGTGAAACCGCACTTTTGTCTGGCAGGCCCTGCACCCGGTTGACGGTCTGGCTGGCCACCGGTGTCGGTTGTGCTTCGGCGGGCTGGACGACGACCACGGCAGGTCGGCTGCCGGTGCTCGCGGCAGCGGGTTGTTCAACCGGGCTGATGACCGGTTGGGTCTCATGCGGCACCGGCGCTACCGGAACCACCACGGACGGCGGTGGTGTGCCGACGGCAACCTGTGCATCGTGGGCCAGCGGCGTCAGGCCTGGCAGGCTGAGGTCGGGGCGTGAGCTCCCCGGCGCAATGGCCACAACGCGGGTATCGCGATCCACGGTCGACAGGCCCGGTACGTTCAGGTCGGGGCGAGCGCTGCCAGACGGTGTGCCATCGGGTGTGGTCAGCACAATTCGGGCATCACGCTCGGCGGGTGTCAGGCCAGAAAGGTCGACGTTCGGACGCGACACATCGACCGCTGGCCGGGAGCCGTCAACGGCGTTCTGGGCATCGATGCCATCGACATGGCTGATCGTGCCACCGCTGGTGCGGCCAGGTTGCAGCGTTCCTACGTCGGCGCTGCCCACGCCGGCAACGTTGATGGCGCTGGCACTGGCATTGATTCCACTGGCCTCGCGGGCCGTCACCGAGACCTGGCGGTTGTTGGCGGCGAGTTGGGTGACCTCCTCCAACTGGATCGTCCGACCTTGGGTTTCGGGAAGGTTTTGCTGGCGTTGCGCCAAACCGACGCTCGCAGCGCCAAGGGTCCAGCTTTGCGGCCCTGCATTGGCTTGAGCGGCCTGCCCGCTGCTGGCGCCCTGCCCGCTCAGTCGGAACAAACCGTTCTGGCCGGTAGGCAGGCTGAAGCCCGGAAGCGCGATGGGGTTGACTTGCTGTTGAGCCAAATCAGGTGGCAACTGCGAGTTGATGGCGATCGCTGTCGAGTAGCCGCTACCCGCGCCTGTGTCAGTCTTGGTGCGGCCCGCCGCTACATAGGCATAGTAAGGACGAACCACACTGTTGTTGATGTTCTGGGCGGCATTAAGCGCAACGTTGCCACCGGCCTGGATGATTGCATCGTAGGACTGGCCATCGCTTTTAAGGGTGGTGATGGTTTGCGAGAGCTTGCCGCCGCCCATGAGGCTCAGGAAATAGCTGAGGTCTGCCTCGACGGTCGCCGATGGCGTGGGGCTATTTTTAGCGTTGAAGTTGGCAGCCGCCGGCAAGGCCTGGAAAATCTGCGAGACAAAGTTCCAGTAGGTCCGAGTGGTCTTGATCGCCTGGGCTTGCACGCCCTGGTTATTGATGGTGGTCGCGTTGGCGGTGAGGTTGCCCGTCGCGGCAATGGTGCTGCTCAGGTTGTTGAGGGTCTGGGCGTTGATCTGCATGTCAGCGCCACTGCTAAGCCCCGAAGCCACGCTGCTGCGGGTAACGTTCAAGCTATCGATTTCATCGATCTGCCACAGGCCGTTTCGACGGCCTTTGCTACGGAAGTCACAACCGGCGCCCGGGATCAGGTTGCAATCAAGTTCGGTGATCTTCACCGAGCTTTTTTCATGTGCCGAATACTCCAGCACGTCCCTGACGTTATTGACGGTCATGGCATTGATCGTCAGGTTCTTAGCGCTCTCGATAGTGCCTGAACGGTTATCCAGCAGATCGGCTTTGGTCTGGTTCGTGTCTTTGCCAATCAGTACGTCACCCAGCCCATAGACATCGGCATAGGCGTTGGTGAAGCTATTGGCCAGCAACTGCATGTCGCCGCCGCTGGTGATCAAACCCTTGCTGTTAACCAGGGTGTTGGTGCTGAGGGTCAGGTTGGCACCCGTGGCCAGCGTGCCCGTATTGCTGACCTCTGCGGCTGTGAGGGCCATGGTGTTAGCGGAAGTCAGGCGCCCGGCGTTAGTGAGCTGCCCGCCGACGTTGATCGTGCTGTCTTGTCCGCCGGCAACACTCGCCGCCGTGCTCAGGTTCACTGACCCGGCACTCAGGCCCAGGTTACCCACGCTGCTGTAACGCCCATTACCGCCATAGCTGCCGGCCAGCGTTAATTGCGCCGTGCCATCGCTGGCGATCAAGCCATCGTTGTTCCAGTTACCGCCACTGCCGACAAGACTGTCAGACGCCAGCAACTGCCCGCTGGCGGTCTGATTCAAAGTATTGACGTTCACCGTCAAGCGCCCGGCCTGGATCACACTGCTGTTGGTCCAGTGGTCGGCGGCCAGGGTCAGGCCACCTCGCGTCACCACGTTGCCACCGGCATCGATAAGGTTGGCGGTGGCAATATCAAAGGTCCCTGTTCCGCTGTGCAGCAAACTGCCGCCCTGGTTCTGGAAGCCTGCGGCATTCAGGGTCAGGTCGCTGGTACGGCTCTCGAGGCGGCCATTGCGATTGTCGAACAGGCCTGCGATCTGGAAATCGGTCTTGCCGCTGCCGCCCATGGCGCGCAATTGGCCGCCCTGGTTATCAACGTTGTTGGCGCGCACGTTGAGCAGGGTGTCGCTTTCGATAATCCCCGCATGGTTGCTGAGTTGGCCGCTGAGCCCCAGCTCAATTAGATTCGCCGCCACTTGGCCTGAGCTGTTATCCAGTCCTACCCCACTGACGCGTAGCAGGTCTTTGGCGTACAAGCCGCCATAGGCATTGGCGAAATAGTTGGCGTTGACCACTGCGTCGCCATTTTGCGCTGCGATGCGGCCGTGCTGGTTGTCGACACTGCCGGCCACCAGGTTCAAACGCTGGCCTTGAATCACGCCAGCCTTGTTGCCCAGGCTATAGCCGTTGAGCAGCCTGTCACCGACGTTGGCATCCAGCAGGCCCTTGAGGCTGGCCAGTGTGCCCGCCTGGTTATTCAGGGTGTTGGCCTTGACGCTCACGTCACCGGTCTGCGCCAGCAGCTTGCCGCCTTCGTTATCAAGGTCGCCGCTGACGTCCAGGCTTAAACCGCTCTGCCCCTGCACCACACCCGCACGGTTGCTCAGGCCAACGGCCTTCACCTGCAGGTCGGCACCCTGGCTGTAGATCAAGCCGTCGGCGTCGTTTTGCAGCAGGCCGGTGCTGGTGATTGCCAGGCGGTCCTTGCCGGCGATGGTGCCGCGCTGGCGGTTATCGATACCGCCGGCGAGCAGGGTCAGCAGGCCTTGGCTGGCGATCTGGCCGCCCTGGTTGTTGACCTGAACCGCGCGTTGCAACAGCAATGCGCCAGCGCTGGCCAGCTTGCCATTGGTGTTGTCGAGGGTGCCCAGCAGGCTCAGGGTCAGGCGGCCATTGCTGGCCAGTGTGCCGCTCTGGTTGTGCAGATCTGTGCCGGTGACGGCCAGCGTTTGCTGCGCATTGACGGTGCCGGCCTGGTTGCCCAGGGTGGCGGCTTGCACGTCAAGGTCGGTGCCGCTGTCGATCAGGCCACCGTTGGCGTTGTTCAGCAAACCGCTGACGACGAGGCTTTGCCCCGCGCCGCTGGAGAGAATACCGCCGCTGTTGTCGAGGCTGGCGGCACTGACGCTCAATGCACCTTGGCTGACCAGTGCACCGGCACCGCCATTGAGCATCTCGCCGGAAAGGCGCACATCCACCGCGCCGTTGCGGCTGGACAAGGTGCCGTTGTTGCGGTTGTCGAGGCTGCCACCGCCGACGTTCAGGCCCTGCCAACCTGAGATGAGGCCGTTCTGGTTGATCAGGTTGGCCGCGTTGACCGTCAGCACCTGGCTGCTGATCAACTTGCCGCCGCCGTTGTCCAGGGTGCCGGTGTTCAGGGCCAGGTCTTGCTGGCTGGACAGTTCGCCGTTCTGGTTGTTGAAGGCGCGCAGACGGTTGAGGGTCAGCGGGCCTTTGGCGAGGATCAGGCCGTTGCGGTTGTCCAGGTCGCTGTTGTTCAGGTCAAGGATCACGCGCTGTTCGCCCACCACGCGGCCGCCGGCCAGTGCCAGTGCGCTGAGGTTCAGGTCCATCGCGCCTTTGGCGGAAACCTCACCGCCGCTGCCGGTGTTAAGGCTGGCGGCGCTCAGGTTGAGGCTGCCCTGGCTGTTGATCAGGCCGGCAGCGCTGTTGTCCAGGGCCATGGCACTGAGGGTGACGCCCGCTGCACCGAGCAGGCTGCCGTTCTGGTTGTTCAGGTTGGCGCTGTGCAGGGTCAGCATTTGAGTGGCGCTGATCAGGCCTTGGTCCTGGTTGTTGAGCAGGCCGTCGCTGGTCAGTTGCAGGTCGCTGCGACTGGTCAAGGTGCCGCCCCGGTTGTCCACGGCGCCTGCGTGCGCGTTGAGGCTGGCGGCGCCGATCAGGCCTTTGACGTTGGCTAGGGCCTGGTTCAGGCGCAGGGTCAGGGCCTGGTTGCTCAGCAGTTTGCCGTTGCTGTTGTCCAGGCTTTGCGCAGCCAGGGTGAAAGCTTGGGCGCTGGAGATTTCACCGTTCTGGTTGCTGACGGTCGTAAGGTTATTGAGCAGCAATGGACCAACCGTGTTGATCAGCCCGCCCTGATTGTTCAACTGACCGTTGTTCAGGTCGAGGCTCAGGCTGCTATTACTGAAGAGCTTGCCGCCCTGCTGGTCAAGGCCGGTGACGCTGGCGGTCAGGGCCTTGGCGCTGCCGATGCTGCCGCCGTTGTTCACTTGGCTGGCCGTCAGGTTCAGGGTGTCGCCGCTGTTGAGGCGGCCGCTCTGGTTATTCAAAACGCCGGTGCTGACCGCCACCGCGCCCTTGCCGCTGATGCTGCCTTGCTGGTTGCCTAAACTGGCGCTGCTCAGTACCAAGGCGCCGTCGGTGACCAGTTCACCGTTCTGGTTGTTCAACTGGCCAGCGACGCCGACATTCAGCCCCTGGGCACTGGAGAGGCTGCCCTGGGTGTTAGTGAGGCTGCGTGCCTTGACGTCGAGGGTGCCTTCACTGCTCAGCAGGCCCTGGCTGTTGTCCAGGTCACCGCCCAGCGTCAGCTGCAACGGTTGCTGGCTGAGGATTTTGCCACCGGTGTTGTCCAGGCCGGTGCCCGTCAGCAACAGGCGCTGGCCACTGAGTTTGCCGCCCTGGCGGTTGAGCAATTGCTCGACCGCCAGGTTCAGGCCGCTGGCCGCGAACACCTGCCCGCTGTCGCTGTTGTCCAGGCGCTGGCCGGTTATGCTGAGGTCCGCGTTGCTGGTCAGTTCGCCGGCGCGGTTATCGAGGGTGCCTACGTCGAGTTTCAGCGCTTTTGTGGCGCCTACCAGACCGCCCCGGTTATCAAGGCTGGCGCCGCTGACGTGCAGGGTCTGGGTGCCGATCAATTGGCCTTTGCGGTTGTCGAGGCGGTTGACGTTGACGGCCAGTTCGGCGTTGCCGGCGATCTCGCCGCCACGGTTGTCCAGGTTCGCGGCGGTCAGCAGCAAGGCGCCGTCGCCAATCAATGTGCCGCGCTGGTTATCGATCAGGTCGCTGGCGCTGATATCCAGGCCGCCACGGCTGCTGAGCAGACCGTCGGTGTTGTCCAGGCTTGTACTGCGGCTGATGAGGCTGGCGCTACTGACAAGGCCTTTGACGTTGGCCAGGGCCTGCTCGACGCGCAGGGTCAGCGCCTGGTTGCTGATCAGCTTGCCGTTGCTGTTGTCGAGGTTGCGGGCGGCCAGGGTGAAGGCGTTCTGGCTGGAGATCTCGCCGTTCTGGTTGTTGAGGTTGCCGAGGTTTTTCAGCACCAGGATCGGCGCGTTGATCAAACCGGCGTTGTTCACCTCGCCGTGGTTCATGTCCAGGTTCAGTTGCGCGTTACTGAACAGCTCGCCGCCCTGTTGGGTAAGGCTGGCAAGGCTGGCGCTCAGGGTGCCGGCGCTGGCGATGCGGCCACCGTTGTTGAGCTGGGTGGCCGTGAGGTCAAGGCGGTCGGCACTGATCAGGCGGCCGCCCAGCGTGTTGTCGAACAGCCCGGTGTTGAGGGTCGCGGCGCCCTGGCTTTTGAGCAGGCCCTGCTGACTGTTGTCAAGGCGGGTGCTAGTCAGCATGAGGCCTTGGGCGGTTTCGACGATACCGCCCTGGTTGAGCAAATCACTGGCGCTGGTGATGCCCAATGTGCCGGCGCTGGAAATACTGCCGCCGGTGTTGTCGATGCGTTGACCACCCAGCGTCAGGGTGCCTTCGCTGCTGAGCCTGCCATGGGTGTTGTCCAGCCCCGCTGCCAGCTGAATTGTCAGCGCACGTTGGCTGGCAAAGGTGCCTTGGGCGTTGTCCAGACGCGTACCGGTAAACCGCGCCTCTTGGGCGAACACCAGCCCCTTGGCCTGGTTGATCACTTGGGCCACGGTCAATTGGAGGGTGGTCCCGGCCAGCAGCTTGCCGCCGCTGTTGTCCAGGGACTGGCCGCTGAGCTCGGCGTCTATCTGGCTGGAGATTTCACCGGCGCGGTTATCCACGCTGTCGACCTTGAGTTTCAGCGCTTTTGTGGCCCCTACCAAACCGCCGTCGCGGTTATCGAGGGTGGTGCCGCGAAGGGTCAGATTGCCTTGGGCAACCAGCTCGCCACCTTGCTGGTTCAACACGCCGAGGGTGGCGTCCAGGTCGCTCTGACTGGCGATACGGCCTTTGCCGTTATTGACGTTATCCAGGCTCAAATGCACCGGCCCCACGGCGCTGATCAAGCCGCCTTGGTTGCTCAGCGACTGGCCGGTAACGCCCAGGGCCTGCTTGCTGTTGAGCACGCCCTCACGGTTGTCCAACTGGCCGAGGTGCAGGTTCAAGTCCTGATTGGCGCGGATCACGCCAGTGCGGTTATCCAGGCTGTTGCCGCGAACGGTCAGCAGGTTTTGCCCGGAAACACGCCCGCCACGGTTATCCAGGCTTGCCGCCTGAATATCCACGATCCCTTTGGCCAACACACTGCCTTTGGCCTGGTTGTCCAGCAAGCCGGCAACGTCCACTGTCAGGCTGCCGTCGCTGACCAGGCTACCGGCCTGGCTGTTGTCCAGGCTCGCCGAAGCGACCTGCAAGCGCTGGCCGGCGCCCACGGTGCCGCCCTGGTTGGTCAACGCGCCCAGGGTCGTGAGGTCGAGGCTCACATCGCCCATGACCTGACCATTGCGGTTGTTCAAGGTGATGGCGTTGACCACGCTGGCGCCAGCGCTGGAAACTTCGCCGTCGACGTTCAGCAACTCACCGGCCAACGTCAGGGTCAGGTCCCTGGTACTGCTGAACTCCCCATCGCTGTTATCCAGGCTCGCCGCTTGCGCCGTGAGCCCGGCCGCTGAAATCTGGCCTTTGAGGTTGATCAGCGCCTGCTCGATCTTGAGGCTCAGGGCCTGGTCACTCAGCAGTTTGCCCCCGGTGTTATCCAGGCTTTGTGCCGCCAGGCTGAAGGCTTGTTTGCTGGAGATCTCGCCGCCCTGGTTGGCGACACTCGACAGGTTCTTGAGCACCAGCGGGCCAGGCGCATTGATCAAGCCACCGGCGTTGTTCAGATGGCCCTTGTTCATGTCCAGGGTCAGGGCGCTGAGGCTGTAAAGCTCGCCGCCGTTCCGTTGGTCGAGACCGGAGAGGCTAGCGGTGAGGGCTCTGGCGCTGGCGATGCGGCCCTCTCCACGGTTGTCCACCTGCCCGGCTGCCAGGTCGAGGCGGTCGGCGCTGGTGAGGCGTCCGCTTTGCTGGTTGTTGAAGGCGCCGGTGGTGACCTGCACGGCACCGTCACCGATGATCTTGCCACCCTGGTTGTCGAGGCTGGCACTGGTCAAGGTCAAGGCGACGGCACTGAGCAACTCGCCCTTTTGGTTGCTGATTGCATCTGTGGTTGCCAGTACCAATGGCGCGGCACTGCTGATGCGCCCGCGGTCATTGTTGAGGCTGGCCGCGTGTACGCTCAAGCCGCCGTCGCTGCGCAGAGCACCTTGCTGGTTGTTCAGGTAACCGCTCAATGCCATGGACAGGTTGCCCTTGGCGTACAGGCTGCCCTCGCCGCTGTTATCCAGTTGCGCGGCGTTCAGGTTGATCGATCGCTGCCCGGAAATGATACCTTTGAGTTGGTTATCCAGGCGCTGCAAGGTCAGTTGCATCTCGCCGTTGGCCAGCAAGTGGCCGCCCGCGCTGTTGTCAAACTGGCTGCCGGCGAGCGTCAGGTCGGTGACGCTGGAGACTTCCCCGGCGCGGTTGTCCAGGGCGTCCACCTCGAGGGTCATGGCCTTGCCCGAGTTGAGCAGGCCGCCGCCGCGGTTATCCAGCGTCGTGCCATTAAGCTGCAGCTGCTGCGTCGCCACAACGCTGCCGCCGCGGTTGTCGAATTGGCCGACGGTCAGGCTCAGGTCGCTCTTGCCGGTTAGACGGCCTTTGGCCTGGTTATCCAGGCTGGCGGCGGTTAATTGCAATTGGCTGCTGGCGGCAAATAACCCGGCCTGGTTGAGCAACTGCCCGCTAATCAAGGCGTTCAGGGTGCCGTCGCTGGTAAGCGTGCCCTGGGTGTTGTCCAGGCTCGCAGCCGTCAAGTTCAACGCCTGGCCCGTGACAAGGCGGCCATTGCGGTTAGATACCGAGCCCGAGTGATTAAGGGTGAGCAGCTTGTCGCCCTGGATCAGGCCATGGCTGTTATCCAGTGACGCGCCAGTCAGGGTAGTGGTGGCGCCGAGGATTTCGCCTTGCTGGTTGTCCAGTGCCGATTCGACGTAGGCGGTAAGGCCGTCGCGAACCTTGAGGGCACCTTCGGCATTCACCAGGCTGTTCGCCCGCAGATCCAGCCCGGTGGCGGAAACCAGGCCCTTGGTATTGTCAAGAGCCTTGCTGATACGCACCACCAGCCCTTGTTCACTGAGCAACTTGCCGCGACGGTTATCCAGGTTATCGGCGGTGAACGTCAGCGCCTGGGTGCTGGACATTTCCCCGCCCTGGTTATCCACGCTGGCAAGGTTACTCAGCAGTAACGCGCCCGGAGCATGGATCAAGCCGCCTTGGTTGTTCAGGTAGCCGTGGTTCAGGTCCAGGCTTACGCCCGCCTGGCTGTAGAGGCGCCCGTCGCCGTGTTGGTCAAGGCCGGTAACGGATGCGGTGAGTTGCTGCTGGCTGGTGATGCGCCCGCCGGCGCTGTTGTCTACCTGCCCTGCGGTGAGAGCGAGAGTGCCGTCGCTGTTGAGCGTGCCTTGCGCATTGTTCAACTCGCCGCTGAACGAGAGCTGCAGATGGTCCTTGGCGTAGATGTTGCCCTTGGCGCTGTTGTCGAGGCTGGCGGCAGCCAGTTGCAGGTTGGCACCCGCTGTTAACTGACCGGTCTGGTTGAGCAACTGCCCGACAATGCGCGCCGTCAACCGAGCATCACTGGTCAACTTGCCGCCGCTGTTATCCAGGCTCGCGGCGGCGATGTCGAACGTTTGCGCACCAAACAGCGTGCCCTGACGGTTATCCACGGCGCCCAGGCTGTTGAGGTTCAGCGTGGCATCGCCCTGGAGCAAGCCTTGGCGATTGTCCAGGGAGCCTGCATTGACCGAGGCGGTGCGCGCGAGCAGCTTGCCGTTGCGGTTATCCAGCGCACCGTCGACCTGCAGCGCTACGCCTTCGGTGGCACTGACCGTGCCACCCAGGTTACTCAGGCTGCCGGCATGCAGTTCCAGCGTCTTTGCCGACACCAGGCCCTTGGTGTTGTCCAGCGCGCGGGCAATGCGCAGGGTCAGCGCCTGTTCACTGAGGACCTTGGCGTTGCTGTTGTCCAGTGTCTCGGCAACCAGGGTAAACGCACGACTGCTGGAGATTTCACCCCCTTGGTTGGCGACGCTGTTGAGGTTGCTCAGCAGCAACTGACCCGGTGCGGTGATGGCACCGCCCTGATTGTTCAGGTGGCCGCGATTGAGGTCCAGGCTTACATCGCCCTGGCCGAACAGCCGGCCGTCATTGTGCTGATCCAGCCCGGTCACGCTGGCGCTCAGCGACTGGCCACCGCTGATACGTCCGCCATCGCTGTTGTCCACCTGGCCGGCGTGCAGGTCCAGCTTGGCGTCACCGCGCAAGGTCCCTTGTTGGTTGTTCAGGGCATCGCCCAGCAACAGGTGGAGCTGATTGTTCGCGTACACGCTGCCCTGACGGTTATCCAGGGTGGTTGCGTTGAGTTTCAACACACCGACCGCCACGAGGTTGCCGGCGCGGTTATCGAGGGTGTTGCCGGCCAGGGTCAGGTCGGCTTTGCTGCTGATGCGTCCCTGGCGTTGGTTATCGAGGCTGCCCAGGTTCAGGCTGAGGTTGCCAGTGGCCGCCAACAGGCCGACCTGGTTAAGCAAGTGCCCGGAAATTGCGGCGGTCAAAGCGCCGTCGCTGGTGAGCTTACCTTCGGTGTTGTCCAGGCTCGCTGCAGTGAGCGTGAAGTGGCTGCCCGCGGCCAGGGTGCCGTGCTGATTGGTCAGCGCCCCGCTGTTGATCGCCAGGGTGTGGTCGCCTTGAGCCTGACCGTTGCTGTTGTCCAGACCGCCTGCCGCCAACGAAAGATCACTGGCCAGCAACTTGCCGCTGCGGTTGTCCAGCAGGCCGTCGACGCTCAGGTTAAAGCCATCACGGGCACGCAGTGTGCCGTCCTGGTTGCTCAGGCTTGCGGTGCGGGCGTCCAGGCTTGCGGCCGAGACCAGGCCTTTGGCGTTCTGCAGTGCACGGGCGATACGCAGGGTCAGCGCCTGCTCGCTCAAGACCTTGCCGCGGGTGTTATCCAGGCTGTCCGCTTGCAGGCTGAAACCGCTGGCGCTGGAGATTTCCCCAGCTTGGTTGTCGACGCTGCTGAGGTTGCTCAAGAGTAGCGAGCCGGGCGCGTTGATCACGCCACCCTGGTTATTCAAATGGCCACGGTTAAGGTCCAGGCTCACGTTGCCCTGACTGTAGAGACGGCCATCATTGTGCTGGTCCAGGCCGGTCACGCTGGCGCTCAGGGCCTTGCCATTGATGCGCCCGCCCGCGCTGTTATCCACCAGCCCGGCACGCAGTTGCAGGGTGCCGCCGGCGCTTAGCTGGCCGCCCTGATTGCTAAAGTCGGCGCTGCTCAGTTGGAGGTTCGCGCCGGCGGTAAACAGCCCGCTCTGGTTAAGTAGGTTGCCGGCGATCGCAGCGGTCAGTACGGCGTTGCTGGTGAGTTTACCAAGGCTGTTGTCCAGGCTGGCGGCGGTCAGTTCCAGGGTTTGGCCGCTGGCAAGCGTGCCATTGCGATTGCTCAGTGCGCCGCTGTCGATCTTCAGCAGATTGTCGCCCTGCACCCGACCTTGGGCATTATCCAACGCACCTGCCGTGAGCCGTACATCACGGCTCAGGATCTCCCCGCTGTGGTTGAGCAGTGCTGCACCAACGCCCAGATTCAAGCTGTCGCGAGCCACTAAGTGGCCGCTGCTGTTGTCGAGACTGCCAGCTTGCACCTGCAACGACGCCGCACTCACCCGACCTGCCGCATTGCTCAAGGCCTGAGCAACGGCCAGGGTCAGCGACTGCTCACTCAAGACCTTGCCACTGCGGTTATCCAAAGTGTCAGCTTGCAGCGTGAAGCCGGTGGCGCTGGAGATTTCTCCGTTGCGGTTATCGACGCTGTTGAAGTGGTTCAGCAACAACTGACCGGGCGCGCTGATCACGCCGCCCTGGTTATCCAGATGACCGCGATTGAGGTCCAGGCTCAAACTGGCTTGGCTGGACAGACGACCACCGCCATTGTTCAGGTTGCCCACACTGAGTTGGCTTGCACCGGCGCCGCTGAGACTACCGCCACGGTTATCCAGCATGCCCGCCACACGGGCGTTCAGCGTACCGCGACTGCTCACGCTGCCGTTCTGGTCATTGACCAGGCTGGCGACATCGATCTGCAAGCCGGTAGCTGCAATCAATCCCGCACTGTTATTCAAGGTCTGCGCAATCTGCAGGGTCAGCCCCTGGTCGCTGAGCAAGTTGCCGGCAGCGTTATCGACGGTACGCGCCGCAACGGTAAAGGCCCGCGCACTGGAGATTTCGCCCTGGCGGTTGTCTACGCTGTTGAGGTTGTCGAGGGTCAATTGCCCGGTGGCATTGATCAGCCCGCTGCGGTTATCCAGATGGCCCTGGTTGAGGTTGAGGTTCAGGTCGGTGTTGCTGTAAAAGCGGCCGCCCTCCTGTTGATCAAGGCTGCCGAGATTCGCGTTCAAGCCCTGGGCGCTGGCGATCTGGCCTGCGCCACTGTTATTGACCGCACCTGCCGTCAGATCCAGGGTCTGGCTGCTGGTGAGCACACCGCCCTGCTGGTTATCCAACGCACCGACCTTGACCTGCGCACCACCGGTGGACTCGATCCGTCCCTGCTGCTGGTTAGCCAGGGTGCCACTCAGTTCAACACCCAGCGTGCCTTGGCTGGTGAGCACGCCCTTTTGGCTGTTGTCCAGTGAAGCGGCCTGCAATTGCACGGCTTGGCGTGCAGCGATTCGCCCGCCCTGGCTATTGATGGCACCGCTCGCCTTCACACTCAAGGTTTGGCCGGCCGACACCAGACCGGCGACGTTATCCAGCGTTGCCACTTGCAAGCTGGCCTGGCCAAGACTCGACAGCTCTGCGTTGCGGTTGGTCAACTGGCCGACCGTGGCCGTCAGCGGCCCGGTGCTGGTCACCAGGCCGCCCTGGCTGTTGAGCAACTGACTGGCGTTCAAGCCCAAGCTGCCAGCGCTAAGGATCCGGCCTTGGTTCTGATTGTCCAGGTTTGTCGCAGTCAATTGCGCATTGCGTTGGGTACTCAGGGTGCCGCCCTGGTTGGCGAGTTCACCGGTGTTGACGCTGAGGTCGCGGCTGGCGATCACGGTTTTGCCGGTGTTGTCGATGGCCTGCGCAGTCAAGCGCAAATCGCCCTGGGCATTGCGGCTGTTATCGGTGTTGACGCCTGCTTCGATGATCCCGTTGTTGGTCAATCGGCCACCGGCGTCCAATGCGATGCTGTCCTTGGCAGCCAGGGTTTGTTGGCTGGTCAGTGCGCCTTGAGTTTTTACCGACAGATCAGTACCGGCGTAGACCGCCCCCTTGGCTTCCAGGCTGGCCGCTTTGACAGCGACAGCAGTGCCTGCGGTGGTCTGGCCCATCACCACATTGCCCGCCGCATCAATCTGAATATCGCCGCCGGCAACCATGTCACCCGACAGCCGCACGCCCACACCGGCCTCGGTGCCGATCAGCTTGACAGCGCCCACGTACATGCCACCCAGCGCCGAGGAGTCAATCGCCAGATCCGGCGTCTGGCTGCCATCCGCCGCACGCGCCGTGGCGTTCAAAGTGCGCGCATCGACGTCGTTGCGACCGGCGACGATGGTGAGTTTTTTCGCCTGGATCTGCGCGTTGATCGTGGTGGCGCGGGTGATGATTTCGAACTGGTCGACGTTGCTGGCGTTCAAGCCGGCACCTTCGATGGCGACGTTGCCTTGGTCGACCTGGTAGCGGCTGATCTGGCCGTTTTCGATCACCGCTTTACCAGTGGTCAGCGTGGCTTGTGGGGTGTTGATAAAGCCGCAACCGTTGCAGCTGATGCCGTACGGGTTGGCAACGATGACATGGGCCGACTGCCCCGCCACTTCGGTATAGCCACGCAGTTGGCTGGGGCTGCCGCCGTTGACTTCGTTGAGGATGATGTTGGCGGCGGTGCCGCGCAGGTTCGGGTTGCCGACGATGATGCCGCCCAGTTGGGTGGACTGGGTGCGGTCGGTGGCGTTGTTGAGAATGACGCCATTGGCGCCGACGTTGTAGTCATGGAATTGGTTGTGCGACAGCCCGCTGCCGTTTGGCGCGGCGATGTTGACGATGGGCACGCCATTGCCCGCTTGCCCGAGCGTGGTGCCCGGCGCGCTGACCACGATGCCGTCGGCCTGGGCCAGCAGCGGCTGCCAGAACATCGCGTTGGCCAGGATCAACGCTAACCCACGTTTAGGCAGCCCCAGGAAGTGGGAGCGGCTTTTTACGGCAGCAGAAGGCTGGCGCGCGAGGAAGGCGAACTGGCGAACGTCCATGTCATGTCTCAATGCCCGAGGGCGGTTAAAAATTTAAAGGAAAAAATCCAGGCGGAAATAGATCGGCGCTTCACGTTCCGTGATCGCAGCCGGTCGTTCCAAGGAGTGAGCAAAGGTCACGCTGGCCGCGACGTTCTTGCCACGGGCAAACAGGTCCAGAGAATTGCTGCTCATGCGCCCATGCTGCTCGGCGTTGTAGCGGCCGTGGCTGATCACGCCCTGGTCGTAGCCGAGGCTGGTGCCGTATTCGCTGAACACCGGCTGCAGCCAGGCCCAGGTCACCGGGCGGCTCCAGCGCAGGTCGTTGCGCCAGTAGCCGCCGCTGTCACCGGCGAGCATCTGGTCTTTGTAGCCGCGAATCGACGATTGCCCGCCCAGGCTCATGCGCTGTGGGCTGAATAACACGTCTTCACTGTGCTGGCCGGTCATCAAGCTGCTGAAGCTCAGCGACTCGCCCCACAGCTGGAATGGGTACAAGTAGCTCACCGTGGCGGTGTATTTGCGGTAGCGCGCATCGGCCTGGCCCGGTTTTGGGTGGTGGTTGGCCTGGGCGTCGAAGGCGCCGATGCCGTCCTGCATGCCCAGGTCGATGTTGAGGAACGAGCTGCCAATCCGCCGACCATGGTTGATGCCGAACTGCGCTTCGCTGAGGCGGTTGCTGCTCAGGGCGAGCTTGCTGTCTTCGATGAAGTTGTTGGTGCGCAGGTAGGCCACGCCAGTGCTCAGGGAGGTTTTGCTCAGCGCGTCACGATAGATGACGCGCTCCAGGCGCAACTGGTGGTTCTGGCTGTCGCCGGTCTGCTTGAACTTGAAATTATTCGCCTGGGCCTGGGAGCGGTATTCGCTCTCGCTGTAGGTGTACGTGAGGTTCCACCAGCCAAACGGCAGGCTGTAATTGAGCATCGAGTTGCGCGAGGTTTTCTGGTGATCGCTGATCGCATCATGGCCGCCGCGCAGCGACAGTTGGTCGGCCAACCCCAGCGGGTTGTCCCAATCCAGGCTCGCACCCCACTGTTGCTCGCCGGTGCTGCGCTGGCCGCCGTTATGGCGCGACAAGCCGACACGCCACGGTTTCTGCGGAGTGTTTTTGACCAGAACGTCGCTACCACCCACGGCCTTTCCTGGCGCCAACTCCATCTGCGCCTGGTTCGACGGCAGGCGGTTGAGCTGGTCGACCATCTGTTCGATTTCGCGCAGGTTGAGCAACTCGCCGGTCTTGCCTGGGAAACTCATCGCCAACTGGCGGTCGGTGATGCCGCTGCCTTCGACGCCCTTCAAACTTTCGAGCTTGCCTTCGACTACCTGGATCTTGAGGTTGCCGCTGGAAAGGTCCTGCTGTGGCAGGTAGGCACGGCTGGTCACCAAGCCTCTGGCCAAGTAACGGTCGGTGATGACCTTGAGCACTTCATTAAGCTGCGGCACGCCCAGGCATTCGCCGATATAGGGCTTGATCAGCGCGTCACGCTCACCTTCGGGCAGCGCATCGGCGCCGGCGAGTTCAATGGTTTTGATCGGGAAGCAACGGGTATCCACGGGCGCGGTCGGCGTTGCAGGCGCGGCGGATTTGCCGGGCAAGTCTTTGAGTTCTTCGAGGCGCCGCTGCTGGTCTTCGAGCAGCCGGTCCTGGCGGTCGCGAATCAGGTCGGTGATGCCCGGGGTGGCCTGCGGGGGGGCAGCTTGCGCTAATCCGGCAACGCCCAGGCAAAAAAAAGCGGACAGCAGGCCAAGCCCTGTCCGACGTTCCAAACGCCACATTTCTAGATCCCTCTATATGGCACTGAGCCACTAATCGGCGGCGATAATAGGATGGCGAAATGCTGGCGTCAATTAAATGTACCCATTTGTATCAGTCCTGATGCATTGATTCAGTGCGTATCACAACTTACCGGGAGGCAGCGCTGTAGCTTTTTTGATACGGATATTGCTCAACAGAATTATAAGTCCATAATGGACAAATCAGTTTATCCGAGGAGATAGCCATGCCCAGCACGCCTCACGTGATCAACCAAGCCCAGGCCCACGAATTACTTGCGCAAATCGATGTGCCTCACATCCTGCGCAAGCTGTTTCGCGACCTGGCCGCAGGGCTTGCGGTACAGCCGGCGCAACAGCTGGTGGAGTTCCCTCAGGGCGCCGGCGACTTTATCAACTACTTGGGCGTGCTGGCCGAAGACGGGGTGTACGGGGTCAAGACCTCGCCCTACATCGTGCGTGAGCAAGGGCCGCTGGTGACCGCATGGACGCTGTTGATGTCGATGCGCACCGGCCAGCCTCTGTTGCTTTGCGATGCCGCCGAACTAACCACCGCGCGCACCGCAGCCACCACCGCGCTGGCGGTGGATGCGCTGGCACCGGCGGCCGCGCGGCGCCTGGCGATTATCGGCAGCGGCAAGGTTGCGCAGGCGCACGTGCGCTATGTGCAGAACCTGCGCGACTGGCAGCACATCAGCCTGTATTCGCCGCGCCTTGGTCGCGCGAATGCCGACACCCTCACCCACCTCAAGGGCCTGGACCCGCGACTGACCCTCGCCACGAGCTGTGACGCCGCCCTGGAAGACGCCGACGTCATCCTGCTCTGCACCTCCTCGGCAACACCTGTGATCGACCCGACACGCTTACGCAAACCCACGCTGATCACCTCCATCAGCACCAACGCGCCGCGCGCCCATGAAGTGCCGCCCGAATGCCTGGAGCACATGCACGTGTTCTGCGACTATCGCCAGACCACCCCAGGCGCGGCCGGTGAAATGCTGATCGCCGGCGAACGGCACGGTTGGGACAAGCGCACCATCGTCGGCGACTTGCCTGAGCTGCTCAGCGACATGGCGCAGCGCCCGGACTACGACCGCCATGTGTTTTTCCGCTCCATCGGCCTGGGCCTGGAAGACATTGCACTGGCCAATGCCCTGTATCAGATCCAGCGCTAACCGCCTTTTGAGGAAACGATCATGAACTCTGCAGACTTCATCATTATCGGCGGCGGCATTGCTGGCGCCTCTACCGGTTTCTGGCTGGCGCAGCACGGCAAGGTGCTGGTACTGGAGCGCGAAAACCACCCGGCCTATCACTCCACCGGGCGCTCGGCCGCCCTCTACACCGCCGCCTATGGCACCCCGCAAGTGCGCGCGCTGACCCTGGCGAGCCGTGAATTTTTCGACAACCCGCCGCCTGGCTTTTGCGAACATCCACTGCTGACGCCCCGCGGTGAAATGACCGTGGATTTCATTGGCGACCCGGTGGAACTCAACAGCCAATACCTGAGCGCCAAGGCCACCGTGCCGCAAGTCGAGCGGCTGAGTGCCGACGAGGCTTGTGCACGCTTGCCAATCCTGCAGCGGGAGAAAGTCCATGGCGCGATCTTTGACCCTACCGCCAGCGACATCGATACCGACGCCCTGCACCAGGGCTATTTGCGCGGCATCCGTCGCAACCACGGCGACGTGCGCACCGACAGCCACGTACTGGGCTTGAGCCGTGATGCCGACGGCTTGTGGCATGTGCGCACCCAGGACGCGACCTACACCGCCCCAGTCATCATCAACGCCGCCGGCGCCTGGGCTGATCATATCGGCGGGCTGGCCGGCGCGGCGCCCATCGGCCTGCAACCCAAGCGCCGCTCGGCGTTCATCTTCGCCGGGCCCGAGGGTGTGGACACCCATCACTGGCCGATGCTGGTGGCGCTGGACGAAGCCTTCTACATGAAACCCGACGCCGGGATGTTCCTGGGTTCACCGGCCAACGCCGACCCGGTCGAGCCACAGGATGTGCAGCCTGAGGAGCTGGACATTGCCATGGGCATTTACCAGATCGAAGAAGCCACCACCCTGACCATCCGCCGCCCGACCCGCACCTGGGCCGGCCTGCGCAGCTTTGTCCACGACGGTGATTTGCTCTCGGGGTTTGATCCGCAGGTTCCGGGGCTGTTCTGGGTGGCGGCGCAAGGCGGCTATGGCATCCAGACGTCACCGGCCATGGGCCAGGCGAGCGCGGCCCTGGTGCGCGGTAACCCGTTGCCGGAGCCACTGACGCGGTTCGGCCTGGACGCTGGTATGCTCTCGCCCGTCCGCCTGGAGCCGCATTGATGAACACCGCCGAGCAAGAAAAAGTCATGCAGAATTTTCGCGCGATCGCCGATGCGATCGCCACGCTGTTCTTCCCCCATGCCGAAGTGGTGCTGCATGACTTGCGCACGCAAAAGGTCGATTACATCGCCAACAACCTGTCCAAACGCGCTATCGGTGACGACTCGTCGCTGGAGGACATGCTCAGCGATGACGTCAGCGAAGTGAACATCGGCCCGTACGAAAAGCTCAACTGGGACGGTCAGAAAATCCGCAGCCTGAGCACCGTGCTGCACGACCACACAGGGCGCCGGCTTGCCGTGCTGTGCATCAACCTGAATATCTCGCTGTTCGAAAACGCGAAGGCGGCGCTGGACCTGTTTCTGTCGCCGAGCAAGCTGATCCCGCAGCCGGACTCGCTGTTTCGTGACGACTGGCAGGAACGGATCAACACCTTCCTGCATGCGTGGATGCGCGAACGCCAGTTGAGCCTGAATTTGCTGACGCGCGACCACAAGCGCGAGCTGGTATTGGCGCTGCATGCCGAAGGCGCGTTCAAGGGCAAGAGCGCGTCGAACTATGTGGCGAATGTGCTGGGCATGGGACGGGCGACGGTTTACAAACACCTCAAGGAATTGAAGGGCTGACCCGTCGCACGAGCCGGCGTGCCGGCCCCTGCGGGGAGTCGGCACGCCGGCTTGAGGCGTCAGTCGCCGTAGATGTCGGACTTGAAATACTGCTGTGAAATCTTCTGGTACTCGCCATTGGCGCGGATACCGTCGATGGCCGCGTTCAGCTCGCCGACCAGTTCGGTATTGCCTTTGCGTACCGCAATCCCGGCGCCCTCGCCCACGTATTTCGGGTCCTTGAGTTCAGGGCCGACAAAGGCATAGCCCTTGCCACGTGGCATCGACAGAAAATCGCTCAGCGGGATGGTGTCGGCAAAGATCGCATCGAGGCGCCCCGACGCCAGGTCCATGTAGATTTCTTCGTTGTTGCTGTAGCGCTTGACGTTGATGCCCTTGGGCTCGAACACCTCGGTGGCATAACGGTCGGTGGTCGTGGCGCGCTGCACACCGACGGTCTTGCCCTTGAGGCTGGCGTACTGGTCATCCACGGCTGCGCCGTCCTTCATCACCAGGCGTGAGGAGGTGAAATAGTATTTGTGGGTGAAGTCCACCGACTTCTTGCGGTCTTCATTGATGGTCATGGACGACAGGGCCATGTCGATTTTCTTCACTTTGAGGGAAGGAATCAGACCGTCGAATTCGCCCTCGACCCACACGCATTTGACGTTCATCTGCGCGCACAAGGCGTTGCCGATGTCGTAGTCGAACCCGACGATCTTGCCATCCTGGGTCTTGGAAGCGAACGGTGGGTACGCCGCCTCAATGCCGATGCGCAAGGTTTTTTCAGCCGCCAGCACATGGCTGGAAGCGAGCAGGCTGAGGGCCAGGGCGGTGATAAGCGTGTGTTTCTTCATGATTGAGGTCTCGCAAGTTATTGTTGGTTTGGCAAGCGTGAAGAAATAAAAGCAGGGTTGACGCATTTTTTTGTACTTATAATTCCATACTGGACTTTTTCGTATCGAACGTCAATCCGCCTTCCCTCAGGTAAAAAAACGCCCGCCTCCATCGTTCCTAAGCAAGACCTCCTATGGAAATGCACGGGGTTGCGCACAATAACGCCGCGCGCTGCAAGTGCAGCTGGCACTCAAACTGACCTGTAGCTGCTGGATGTGCTGAGGTGGCACGTGGGTGGCTGGCAGGTACTGGCGGGTGACTGCGCCGATGAACAATGGGCTGATCGTGGCGCAAATCATCATCGATGAGAGGCCTATGAACCTGCTGTTGCATGTGGACCACGCGCGCGACCTGCTCCGGCGGGCACGGCAAAGCAGCCTGTAATCAGACTGCGATACGGGGCATGACCACAGCGGCTAAAGCCCGTGGCCCTCACAACACAAGCAGCGCCTCATGCAATTGAATGCACGGTGTAGTGCCCTCGGCACGCCGGCTGTGCAGCCAGTCACGCGTCTTGGCAATATCGAAGATCTGGCCGTTGTCCATCAACGCCAGGATCAGTTCGTCTGCCACCCGATAACGCCCGCAGTCCGGGCAGTCGCGTTCTTCCCAGGGGCCTTCACAGGAAAACCGTTCGGCCACCCTCACACAAATGAGGCAATTCATCGCGATCACCCTTTTTATCATTGTAAGCGGTGCAGTCCAGGCTGCTCGCGACAGCCTGGACCCTCACGGAATTTACTGACTTTCCTGTGACTTGCCTTCCTGCATCTGCACCGAGGACTTGCTACCGCTGGTGTTGTCCTTGGTGGTGTTATTGGCGCTGTCAAAACAGCCGTGCAGCATCAACACACTGCACAGCCCCAAGCATCTATATAACGTCTTCATCATCGTTTACCTGTTAGTGAGGGGGGTGAAAGCGCAAGGCCTTGCCAGGCGTCAGACTGTTATCGGTCCACACATGATTTATCTGGCCGGAGCGCAGCCGCGCTCGTTCAACTATTAGGCTCAATAGCTGACGAGTGGTTAGGACGTTACGCGGGTTAAAAAAACTGAATCATTCATCTCACCTGCCCTCTTCCTATTTAAAGGTCTGGCAATTAAGGGAGCGGGTTTGAGTAATCTGGATTGGGTGCAGTGGCCAGCAATGCTGGTGACGGTTCTAGCGGCATGGCTGATCGGCTCTCAGCGCCCCTCTCGCAGAATGGCGGGGTTCGTGTGCTTTTGTTTGAGCAATGTTCTGTGGGTTGTCTGGGGCGCTTACGCTGATGCCTATGCGCTGATCGTGCTGCAGATCTGCCTGGGCTTGATGAACCTGCGCGGGTTTAAAAAGAACTTCCAGAATCAGTAATCCGGGTCATTCAGACGCCCGGTGTGTGCGCAGATTTTTCCTGAAGCCGCGCGCGTTCATGCCCAGCAGCGTGCACTCAAGCACGATCAACGCATAGGCATTCGCGTGCCAGCCCCAAGCCACCCATAAGGCGTTGCTGAGGATGAAGCCCCAAAACGCGAACATGCGCCGGCGAGGCCGTTGAGAGCCGATGAACCAGGCCGAGATCACCGTCACGACCATCGCGGGCCATTGCACCCAGTCGATAAGCACCCGAGGTCACCCGGCCCCAAGCGTGACGTTTGCACTCGCGCAGGGCTCGCTCACCACGTGGCCCGTGCCAGGCATGAGCGAAGCCAGGTATTCGCCGAACCCGCCGCGACATTTGTAATCACGCCGCGCACTGGTGATCACCGGGTTTGTGGCCGTCCACGCAATCCGCGCGCCGGTCCTTTCCAGGTCAGCCACCAGGCGCACGTCCTCGTGGGCAACCAAATGCTGAAACCCGCCGGCGTTGCGATAGGCGTCTGCACTCAGGCCCAGGTTGGCGCCATGGATATGCCGATGGTTTTCGACAAATTGGTAGAGGGCGAGGTATCGAGAGCGTGCGACTTCGTCGTACTCGCTCCAGCTGTCCACTTCGACGGTGCCACACACCGCATCGGTGCCGAACGCGAGCTGGCGCACCAGCCAATCCTGCGGCACGAGCGTATCGGCATCGGTGAAGGCCAGCCATTGGGCACCGGCCTCCAGCAGTTGCTCTGCGCCGACCGCCCTGGCCTGGCCAACGTTTCTAAAGCAGACGTCAAGCGTTGCCACGCCCAGTGCGGTTGCCCGCGCGCCGGTTTGGTCCGAGCAGTCGTCCAGCACCACGAGGACCTCGACGCGCTGGTTTTGCAATGCCGGATGTTCAATGGCAAGCAGCACCGAAGCCAGGCAATCACTGATGTGCCTTTGCTCGTTATGGGCAGGTATCACAATCCCTATCATTGACGTTCCCTCTACCTGGCGAAGTGTCTCCAGCTATCGACACCTCGCTTATCACGAAGGTTTAAAGTTTCTGGAACGTCCTTAGGCCGTGGCCGCTCAGATAGTTTATCGGCGCGCCACACTGGCGCTCAGCGGCTTTGCACTGTTATTGCGTGCAGGAGAACACGGCATGAAAGACGCGCATCCATCTGCGGGCAGGGTCAAAACCTTGCTGCTCGAACGCAACGGCTGGGTGCCGAACAACCCGCGCTTGCCGGTGATCATTTACCCAAACGCCATCCCCGTAACAGGACGTGATCCGGCGGCGCTGTTTGAACAGACGTTTTCGGCAAACGGCTGGCCGCCACAATGGCGGGACGGGGTCTACGACTACCATCACTACCATTGCGAAGGGCATGAGGTGTTGGGCGTCGCCCGTGGTCATGCTCGCCTGATGCTCGGCGGCCCCAATGGCCACGTGGTGTCGGTGACGCAAGGCGACGTGTTGCTGCTTCCCGCCGGTACCGGTCATTGCAATCTCGGTTGCAGTGAAGACTTTCAGGTGGTTGGCGCCTACCCGCCCGGCCAGCACGCAGATATAGGCCGCGAGGCACCGAGCGACGCGCAGCTGCAGAGCATTGCCGGCCTGGCGTTTCCACAGCAAGACCCGGTTCAGGGTGACGCGGGCGCCGTGTGTGCACATTGGTCTGCCTTGCGCGCAACTATCGAATGAACAGCAGGGTCAAAAATCGACACTGTTGAATTCGCAGTCACCACAGAAGGTAGCCCGTTATGTCCTATGATTATCAAGGTATTGCCAGCGTCATTACTGCATCACGCCACCTGGGAACCGGCTCAGACGAACACCTCAATGAGTCGGTGAACATCCAATTGACCAGCAGCGGCAAGCCGACGATTGCGCGCCTGAGCTTCGACAAGCCCCTGCAATGGCCCGGTCACCCCAACTTTGTCGCGGTAAACCTGCCGGATGGCACCTCGATTGGCGGCGTCATTATGGAAATCGAAAGAGCGAATGACGGCCCAGGTTGGGTGACCTTTACCGTGGACGACTGACACGTGCGGGTGTCACCAGCACGGCCATCGAATTGTCAGACAACTTTTTTGAATCTTCTTTGACGCCAAATATCTGTACTTCATGAGCAACAGGAGGCCTCATGAAAGCGAGCGATCTATTTACCATCGAGTATCAGCTTCACGGGGTGCCGAAGTCTTTCATCGTTCGCGCGCCGCAGATGGACAACGCCCAGGCCTGGCACTGGGCCAGCTGCGACGCCGGCGTCGCAGTGATACCCAAATTTGGCCAGAACACGCTCAAGCGCGTTTCCAAGCCGATGGCCGAGCAATATGGAATTACTCACGTGCGCTGGAACAGCGCGGCAGAGATTCAATGGATGGAGGAACTCACGCAATGACCCGTCAAACCCTTCAATACTCCACGAGACAGGCGTGGGATGACCAAATCGCGCACACCACCGAGATGTTTTTCGAAGCCGATCGACTCGAAGCGGCGGCCTACAACATCATCGAATCCTACAGCGGTGACACGGCGACCTGGGCACGCTTCAGCCAGGCCAAGCAGACCGCCGACAGACAACGCGCCGCCGCGCATCAAGAATGGATGCGAATACAGCGGGCGATGCGCAACTAGTCAGCCGCCAGCCCTGTCACGGCAGGGCTGGCTTGCTGGCCTCATACACCCGACTCTGGATCCTTCGACGGGCCGCCGAGGGCAACCGCGCCTTGATTGACATCAGGCTCCCAGGGCCGGGCGACATTCGGGTCTTCTGATTTGTCATTTCGTTTCGCCGTCTCGGGGCGTACTTTCTGCCCGGTAGGGGCGCCTTCAGGTCGCTTCAACTGATCGCCCATGCAGCCTCCTCAATCGCTCACGTGCAGGACAACCTTGCCGTGCACATGCCCGTTGGCCAGAAAGTCTAATGCCTCTACTGCCGCCGCCAGCTCAAACTGCCTGGCGATATAGACCTGCACATTGCCCGCCTCGATCAACCCGGCAATCTCGGTCAACTCTTCGCCGCGCGGCGCCGCCGTAAACCGCGTACCGGTCTTGCCCGCGGCCTGCGGATGATGGGCATCGGGCTGGGTCAGGGTCGACACCAGCCGCCCGCCCTCGCCCAGCACCTGCCATGAGCGCGCTTGCGTATCGCCGCCAATCAAGTCGATGACCAGGTCAAAGTCCTGGCAGATGTCTTCGAAACGCTCGGTCTTGTAGTCAATCGCACGGTCCACGCCCAGCTCACGCAAAAACGCCAGGCTGTCGGTGGATGCCGTGGCGTAGACCTGCGCGCCCTTGACCTTGGCAAATTGAACGGCGAAGTGCCCCACACCGCCGGTGCCACCGTGGATCAGGACCTTTTGCCCCTGCTCGATGTGGCCATGCTCCACCAACGCCTGCCAGGCGGTATGGCCCGCCAGTGGCACACCGGCGGCGACCGGCCAATCGAGCGCGGCCGGAATGCGCGCCAGATGCGCGGCAGGCACGCGGGCGTATTCGGCGTAGCCGCCATCGGCGCCGATCATTGCAAAGACCCGGTCGCCCGGTTTGAAATCACTTACACCCTGCCCGACCTTCTCGACCACACCGGCCACTTCGCGGCCCAGGGTCAACGGCAGTTTGTCTTGCTTGACCTCGGGGTATTGGCCCTGGCGAATCTTGTAGTCCACCGGGTTGATACCCACAAAAAAATTCTTCACGAGCACTTCGCCCGTTTTCGGTTCCGGCACTTCGACATCGCGTAGCTGCATGACCTCGGGGCCGCCGAACCGCTCAATCCTGATTGCTTTCATGCCACACCCCTCATTGTCTTTTCAGAACACACAGGGGTGTGGAGGACTGTCGGCAACCCGGGGTTCAGTGGGTGTTGGTTTATGCAGACCAACGGTTCGGTCTGCCCTGCGAAAGCGCCTACGCGTTTTGCTCCGCATAGGCGCTTTGTGTGAGGGTTATTTACAGCCGATACGGCCCGGCAACTGGCCCTGCTTCGCCTTCAGCGCAGCCTGCACCGGCTGCGGCAAATTGCTCCAGAAGGTCAGCCCCGAACGCTCTTCGATTTGGTTCACGGTGACCTGGTAGTCGCAGAAGTTGGCGCCTTTGGGCGTCTCCTGGTTCATCACAAACGATGCGTACACACCGTTTTCGGGCGAGCTGCCGACAAAGATGATTTTCCAGTAGCCACTGGGAATGGTGTGCACTTTGTTTGTGCCCGGCAGCGTGCCGACAAAATGCTCATACAGCGGCCCGGTGGTGACATACACCTGGTCGACGCCCGCCTGCTTGCTGAGGTTGCGCTCCTGATCTTCAAGATGCGCCCAGGGCCCCTGGTTGAGGTCGGACTTCTGCGGGGTGATGTTGGACAAATAATTGAGCGTCTGCCAGTCAGGCACGCCCGCCATGGAGGCGAGGTTGGCCTGATGGCCACGGTCGACTTTGAGCGCGACATTCGCGCCGTTGTAATCCACCGGGTCGAGCGTTTCCCCGGCCGGAATGTCCGGATCCGTCTTCCAATCGCGCGGGCGTCCGCTCGCCGGGGTGTCCTTGGTGATTTTGTACGAGACCCAGTTGGCAAACTTGGTCGAGCCGTTGTTGTTCAGCGTGTAGGCCTGACGGTTCAACGTCAGAGGGCTGCCGCCGGCCGGACAGCCCACCGCGCAGTTGTCGAACTGCAACGCCTGCTGTGGCTGAGGCTGGGCAATGACTGCCGATTCGCGGTTTCTATCCGGTGTGGTACAGGCGGCAACGAGCGGGATCAACAGAAACGCGAGGTGCTTGAACTTCATACTTCCTTGCATGGTGTAGCTCCTTGGGTGAATCAATGACAGAGGTCAATGGAAAGCCGACCGTTGCGATTCCATCGCGGGTCGACATAAACATTAAACCACTTTAAACATTTCAATATGAGGAAGGCTTTCAGGTCGTTTGAAAAAACGGATTCGACATTGCCTTACCAGGCGTTGAGGTCATTCAACGCGGCCTAGCAAAAAACAAGGTGGCCATCGAGGCGATGGGCTCAGAGGTGAATAGCGATGCAGGCGGGATTTTCGGCTGGTCATCCTGTTATCGACTGCCGTGGATGGGTTGATGGCGTTCATTAAACGGACGCTGCAACGCAGGCCGTTTTTTGCAGGGAGCCCTGCGTGATGGGATGGCAACTCGGGATTGGCGCGCGGCCTTTTGAGCCGCCGCCTTTATCGAAGACAAACCCGCGTGAAGAAGCTAGGGCATAAAGCCCTAGCAGGTATCACTTTTTCTTTTTCGGCGACTTCTCTGACTTCTCGGATTTTTCTGACTTCTTCGCCTTTTCTGGCTTGCTATCCGCTTTTTTTACAGACTTCTTTGGTTCGGCTTTTACAGATTTCTTCGGTTCGGCCTCTTTTTTCTTGTCTTTCTTCTCGGAAGACTTTGAAAGAGCCGATGCTGCTGCGGATTTTTTTGCGGGTGAGGACTTTTTGTCTTTCAATTCCTTGCTGGCTTTCGAAGCGTCACCTTTGCTTTTCTTCTCGTCTTTAGCCACGTTGCCCACCTCTCGGAGTATGCCGATATTGGCAAATCGCCTGTGCAATTCGTCACAAGCTAATCGTTAGGTAAGCGTGTTCAGCGGCGGTTCAAATTTTTGCTATGTCGAAATCGGCTGACCGATTGGGTGTCGTCTTTGCAGATCCAGGTTTTCAGCAATCTTGTATCGGGACCGTACGGCACAACGGCGAGCAATCCCTTTTGGTTGGCAGCCGGTGTGGCGTGAACACCCACCCGTCGCCGACGAAATAATGAACGCGTGGCGGCCTCACGTTTCAGAACGGTATGCGCCAAGCTTTGATTGACGGGAGATAGGCAATGGGGTCGCGTTACAGCGGGCCCGCTGATAATGAACGAATTGAAAAAACAATGACCGCTTAATCTCAAACCGCCAACGAACTACCCGTCACGAACATTACAGCTATCAACCTGGAGACACGCCATGCGACCTCAAACATCTTTTATATTCGACCTCGATGGCACGCTCACCGACAGCGTTTACCAAAACGTGGCGGCGTGGAAAGAGGCTCTTGATTCCGAGGGCATCCCGCTGGCTATGTGGCGTATTCATCGCAAGATCGGCATGAGCGGAGGGCTCATGTTAAAGACCCTGTCGCGTGAAACGGGTGTAACCATTACTGCAGCGCAAGGCGCGACGTTAAGTAAGAAACATGCCGCTGCCTACGAGGCCCTCAAAGGCCAGATAACGGCACTTCCAGGTTCAGTCGAGTTATTAAAAACACTGACTGAAGAAAATAAACAGTGGTGCATCGCCACCAGCGGCGGTTTGTCTACTGCCAAGATCAATTTAGAAGCGCTTGGCTTGGATATTAACGAGATCAATATAATCACCCGCGACGATGTTAAATACGGCAAGCCGGATCCAGATCTTTTCCTTGCCGCAGCGCGCAAGCTCAACGTGCCGATTGAGGATTGTGTGGTAGTGGGAGATGCCATATGGGACATGCTTGCGGCAAGGCGCTGCAAGGCGACAGGCGTCGGCTTGCTTTCCGGTGGCTACGATATCAGCGAGCTTGAAAGAGCCGGAGCGCTGAGGGTGTACGAGGACCCGCAAGATCTTTTGCAGCATTTAGAGGAAGTCGCCTCCAGGCCGTGATTTCCCACGACCCATCCAGGTTTTTAACAGCCGTATGACGCTGCCCGATGGATATCCAAAGCGCTGTAATCGAATGGTGTGCCGAAAAGCTATTCAAGCAGCACGGCAGGCACACAATGAAATCGACTGAAGGGACTCTCCAATGAGCGCAATCTGCAAACCCTATGGGATCAACACGCTGTGCGCGGCGGTGCTGGCTCCATTGCTCGCCGCCTGTGCGGGCAACAACTCGCCCTCTAACGTCGTCGCGCCGGGGGATACCAAATCGCCCACTACGCAGTCTCTGGATGCAGGCGCCGCACTGCTTCAATCACGCCCGCCGATAGACGCATTGAATGCCTACCTGGATGGCTTCCATTTTTATAACGGCCATATGAATGCCCAGATGGAGGCCCACCATTACTGCGCCATCCTCAACGAGGAAGTCATCCAGTGTGTGATCTACGATGGCAATCGCAAGGACGCCAAACTGATGGGGGTCGAGTACATCATCAGCGAACAATTGTTTGCCGGTCTGCCCAAAGCCGAGCAAGCGCTTTGGCACAGTCATGTTCACGAAGTGAAATCAGGTCAGCTCATAGCGCCTGGCATCCCTGAAGTAGCCGAGCATGCATTGATGGAAAAGCTCGTCCATACCTATGGCAAGACGTGGCATACCTGGCATACCGACCTCAATAAAGACCTGCCCCTGGGCGTGCCCCAGCTCATGATGGGTTTCACAGCAGATGGGCAGGCAGACCCCCAGATGGTTGCAGATCGGGATCGTCGATTCGGCGTCGATAGCGCGCAAAAGAAGAACGCGCGAGTGGACATACCGGCCCCGGCCGTTGCGCCAGGCGCGGATGGGTGGCGTCAGGGCAAGGTTTTCCAGATCGTTGATCCGACGAACACGCCGCATCAGCACTGACTTCATCGCGCATTAAACGCCAATAAGAAAAAGGCGCTCCGAAGAGCGCCTTAAAGGGAATTATTGCAGGCTTACTTGACGCTGGTCTGGCTTGCCGGCGGTACCGATCTGGATGCGTTTTGGCTTGGCTTCTTCGGGAATCACTCGAAGCAGCTCGATTGCCAACAGACCATGGGTGAGCGATGCACCCTGCACCTCGATATGGTCAGCCAGCCGGAAGGACAAGCGGAACGCCCGCTGCGCAATCCCTTGGTGAAGGTAAGTCACCTTCTCGTCGTTTTCACGTTTTCCACCAGAAACGTTCAATACGCCATTTTCAACCTGAATGTCTATGTCCTCCTCAGTAAGACCCGCCACTGCAATCACGATGCGGTATTGATCATCACCGTGTTTCTCGACGTTATGAGGTGGATAGGTGTTACCGGCCTCGCTACGAAGCGCCGATTCAAACAGGTCGTTGAAGCGATCAAAACCCACAGACTGACGAAACAGAGGGGCCAAAGAGAGAGTAGTAGCCATAGCAAAATCTCCTGAGTTTTCTCCAAGTGATTTAAGACGCGACCCGTTTGCGGCATCGCGTAAAACCGAAAATAGGTACTACCAAAACATTTTCAAGGGCATCTCGAAAAAAATTTTCCAACTCAAAATCTAGGGTGAAAGCCTTGCGCAGCGTGCCGCGCAGGCGCAGGTCTGAAGCGATTTTCTCTCGCCAGAACGCGCCCGCAGCGAGCGAATGCGACAGCTGATTGAGGGCGGCGCATGCTACTCAGAGAGGTCGCGGTGTCGCAAAAGCCAGCAAAGCAGGCCCAGTACCAGCGTCGCGAAACCTAGCGCCGCGATGGTCGAAGCCGGAGTGACGGCCGAATCGAGGATGACAAATTTTCGGCTCAGGGCCAGCAACGCAATCATCAGTACCGTTCTGACCTGCACGACGCTGTTTCGCCTGAGGGCGGGTCGCACTATCGAATGCTTGAATTCCAAGGCAATCAATACCGTGAAAATGGAGCCGAATAGTGCCTGGAATGCGTTGTGATCCAGCGGATCAATGGCTCCCCCTATCAGAAGGGGCACTACATTCCTGCAGAGTTGCAACACGGCGATAACGATCACCAGCGCTATGATCAGGCTCAGCGTCAGCACCACCAGTTGCTCGAAGCGTTCATAGGCGCTCATCAACGCCCACTGGATTTTAAAGTTTTTGAATGTCGAGTTATTCTCACGATTTTCTGGATGAAGCTTAGACACGACCTCTCTCCTCTTGTCTTGGAGGACTTATGTAAGACGCTCGAAGTAAGTTCATGAAAAGATAGCTATTGTCTTGAGTTTCGGGACTCTTGAGATGCGCACCGTTTCACGGGTTGATCAGGTAGGGGCATACGAATTTAATATCAAGGACGCCTATTGAAAAAGTCAGAGCTTCCAGTCAAAACCTGTGCTACCTGTGGGCTTCCTTTCACATGGCGAAAGAAATGGGCCCGTTGCTGGGACGAAGTACGCTATTGCTCGGAGCGCTGCAGACGCGGCAAATCACTTAAAACCTGAATAAAAAAAAGGGCTCTTTAAGCCCTTTTTGTGTTCAAGCGAAGTTTACTTGGTCAGCCAGGACTCAACCGTGTCAGCGCCGTGCTTGCTTTTCCACTCTTTCAAGCCTTTGTGATTACCACCTTTGGTTTCAATGGTTTCTCCAGTGTGCGGGTTTTTATAAACCTTTACCTGACGAGCTTTGCGGGTGCCTGTTTTTGGCGCCGGTGCAGTAGCGCGGCCCTTGGATTGTGGATCGAGCAGGTTGATCACGTCTTTGAGGCTATAGCCATACTTTGCGAGCAAATCGCGAAGCTTGGTTTCAAATTCAATTTCTTTCTTTAGACCGGCGTCGCCTTTAAGCGCTTCGAGCGCTTGAAGTTGCTCAGCCAGGTGTTTTTCGAGTTGACGAAATTCTGCGAGTTTAGACATGGGAAACCTCTTCTAGATGTGTTGTTACGTTACACCAAAAAAGACATGTGCATGAACTGGTAAACCTGTCGACACGCGTCCGGGGTCATGAATTGAATCCCATAGAAAGAGTAAGTTCAGCTACCGGGAGAATAGAAATCCCGTGCCTGGACCGTATCTACCGGCAGTAAACAGTCCAAAGCTGATCGACACGGGTCGTGAAACGTTGGCTCATCATGTCTCTTCGCATGCCCCAATCCGGTTCGATAGGCACGCCGGCCAAGCCCATCGTCCCCCTGCTCCACCGGCCGTTGATTGCATCCAGAACGCCCATGACCTTCTGCGTAGTGACCATAATGCAAACGCCAAATACTGACTATTGGTGAGTGTCCGCCTCCTCAGCCGGATAAAACTCGCCTTCCTTCCCCATCTTTTTCAACCGTTCGCGCACGATCAACTCAACGCTGGCCACTGCCGCCTGATCGTCAGGGTTGACCAACTGCAAGCACAGGCGTTGGACATTCTGGTCGTGCGTGCCCTCGCTCATCATTTCGTGAGTGAAGACTTGTTCACCACGCCATAGGCACAGCTGGGTATGCGTCTCGCCCAGCCATATCTCGTTGATTGATCCAAGGTCGGCCGTCGCCAGTTGATCCACGGTGATTGTCTTATCCATTGCGCTGTACCTTACCGATGAGTAGATACAGGTAGACTTGCAGGCGTAGTGGGTCGTTCCCGGCGTCGGCCGTTCAACCGCACCAGTGGTGGTCAACCACGCGCCAAACGAAAAAACACGCCGAGGCGTCTATTGCGTAAATCCAGGCATTGCCTCCCGTGCAATTATTGCCCCCGGGTACTGAATGACTCGCCCGGCCAGTCGATGACCTTCGGCAGCTGCTTGCTGCGGTATGCCTCCTTGCAGCCGACAGGCCAGGTAAGCGGCACTGAACGCATCACCGGCGGCGGTAGAATCAATCACCCTGGCAACCCTGGTCGCAGCGACTTCGTGCAACGCCCCCTGGTACTGAAGCAGGCAGCTCTGCGCACCGCGCTTGATCACCACCTCATTCACCCCCATTTGCCGGTAGCGTTTGAAGATCGACTCGACGTCGGCCTCCTCGAACAGGGCCTGCTCATCGTCAAGGGTCAACAAGGCCAGATCCAGATGAGGCAGCAGGCGTTGATAGGTCTCTGTCGCCTGCTGACGGTCGCGCCACAGGCGGGGCCGGTAGTTATTGTCGAATACCAGTTTGGCGCCGCGCGCGCGCGCCGCGATCAATCGCGGCAACACGCGATCAAGTCCCGCTTCACCGAGCACGGCCAGTGTGATGCCGCTCAGATAGAACACGCGATAGTCGTCCAGCGCCGTCAATACTTGCGCAGCCGCAGCCTGGGTAAAACACTCGCGGACGGCGGCTTCGTTGCGCCAATACAAAAAACGCCTTTCGCCCTGGGCGTCAGTCTGGATGCAATACAACCCCGGCAGGCGTCCCGGCAGATGCTGCACCAGCGACAGGTCCAGCCCCTCACTGGCCCAGGCGGCGCACATGGCATCGCTGAAACTGTCATCGCCCAGCGCCGTGACATAAGACACCTGCCATTTGGCAGCGGCCAGGCGACGCAAATAGACGGCCGTGTTCAAAGTATCGCCGCCAAAGCTCTGGTTTAGCTGGCCGTCAGAGCGTTGTTGCAGTTCGATCATGCATTCGCCGATCAGGGCAATACGCAGAGTCGCTTGGGGCGGCGCAATGAAAGTCATGACGTTCAATTATCCGATGCGGTTCATAAACAGCCCCTCGCACGGGAAGGGCCGAGGCGTAAAACGGTGTTCAAGCGAAGATCAGTTGCACCTTCGCCGCTTTGCTTTTGTCGCCGGCCAGCTCCAGTGCCTCAACCACCTGGTGCTGATTGAACTCAGCGGACAGCAGCGGCAGCGGATCGATACGGCCGCTCTCCAGCCAACGCACCGATGTGGTGAATTCGTCGATAAAACGGAACGAGCCGACCAATTTGATTTCTTTGACCAGCAGCAGGCCCAGCGGCATCTCGACCGTGTTGTGGCCCATGCCCACTTGCACCACCGTGCCTTTGGGACGCGTGAACGCTGCCGTGGAGGCGATGGCTGCCGGTGAACCGGAGGCTTCGAAGCAGACATCGAAGTACCCACCCTCCTCGGCCCATGGCGCGGTGCGTGCGGTGTCGGTCGGGTCCACGGCGAGCGTCGCGCCCATTTGCAGGGCCAGTTCGCGGCAGCGCTCGCTCATGTCGGTGGCAACCACTTCGGCGGCACCCGCCTTGAGCGCGGCCGCCATCACCAGGCACCCGATCGGGCCGGAGCCGGTGACCAGGACCTTTTTGCCCACCAGGTCACCGGCCTGATGCACCGCGTGAATGGCGACAGCCAACGGCTCGGCGAACACCATCACGCTGTCTTTGGAGCTGTCGGCGTACGGCACGCATTGCTGCTCAGTCACCGCAACGTAGTCGGAAAAACCACCGTTCACATGGGGGTTGAATTGCGCGCTGCCCATGAACTTCATGCTGCGGCAGACATTCTGTTTGCCCTCCAGGCACAGTGCGCAGCGGTTGCACGGCTGCGACGGGTTGACTGCAATCCGCTGCCCCACCTTCAGCGTGCTGCCCGTGGGCACGGCGGCAATCACCCCGATGAACTCGTGCCCCAGCACCAGCGGGTTCTTGAGGATCGACATGCCCGCCTTGGCATGCTGGTAATAATGAATATCGGAGCCGCAGATCCCGCCGCGGCTGACCTTGACCAGGACCTGCTCCTCGTCGGAGTACGCCAGGGGCAGCGATGTATGGCGTACGTCCTTGATCCCGTAGGCGACACAGGCGCGGTTTTCGATTGTTTGAATGGCCATTGCGATTTACCTCATGCCTGGGAAGGTTTGCCCAGCGGGCGGTCGGATTCAGGTGCGGATTTGGATTGCTTGTTTGGCAGCGCGACGACTTCGATCTTGCCCACCAGAAAGGTGTAAGCGAGCAGCCCCATCAATGCCACGGCGGCGATGTAAAACATGGCGTACTGAAAGCTGTGGGTGCGCTCCAGAATCACCCCGATAACAATCGGGCTGATGATCCCCGACAAATTGCCGAAGATATTCAAAAAACCACCCAGCGTGCCGATCAGGTGCCGTGGAATGACGTCACTGCACACCACCCAGCCAAGATTGGAGAAGGCATTGGCGAAGAACGCCACGGACAGAATCGCGATGGCAATCACCGGCTGGTCTTCGAAAAAATTCACCAGGCAAATGCTGGTCGTCACCGCCAGCCCGCACATCACCGGAATCTTGCGCGCCTTGGTGCGCGAATGACCGCGCTTGAGCAGCATATCGCTGAGTACGCCGCCACACAGCACGCCGCACATGGCCATCAGATACGGGAACATGGCGCCGATCCCGGCGGTGGCAATCGACAGGCCCAGGCCTTTTTCCAGATAAACGATGAACCAGGTGAGGAAGAAATACAGGGTCGAGGACGCGGCGAACTGAGCGATAAACAACCCCCACACCGTCGGCTGACGCAGCACGTGGCGTACGTCCGGCCAGTTGACCCTGGTGCTGTTGCCTCGCTGGTTCGCCGAACCATAGCCACCACCGTCGCGGATCATGTCCAGTTCTGCCTGATTAGCTTTGGTGCTGTCCTGGGGATCGCGATAGGCGATCAGCCAATAGATGCCGAAGACGATGCCCACTGCCCCAGAGAGGTAGAAGGACGCTTCCCAGCCCAGGTGGCGACGATGTAAGACAGCACCGGCGTCAGCACCGCCAGGCCAATGTACTGCGCGCTCGAATAGACCGCAGTGGCTCGCGCCCGCTCATGGTCGGGGAACCAGTTGGCGATGATCTTGGTGTTGGAAGGAAACGATGGGGCTTCAGCGACGCCGATCAGCGCGCGGCAGACCAGCAGCATCACAAACGACGCCGACGCGGTGGCGAACATATGATGGGAAGCGAAGCCCATGACAAATGTGAACACACTCCACAGGATAATCGCGCTGCCGTACAAGCGTCGTGGCCCCACGCGGTCGAGTACGTAGCCGACAGGCACCTGGCTCATGGCGTAGAACCAGGTGAACATCGAAAACAGCAGGCCCAACTGGGTCGGCGACAAGGCGAACTGGCCTTGAATCGCCGAGCCGGCCACCGACAGGTTGGCGCGGTCCATATAGTTGATTGCCGTGACCACAAACAGCATGGCCAAGACCGAAAGTCTTGCGCGTGTGGGTTTCATCGCTCTACCTATTTATTTGTATTTATCAGGTAAGTGCTTGCGCCCGCGGGCATGGCGAACAGGCAATGCTCGCCTTATCGAACGGCCCCGATCAGAGCGTGGCCAGCCAGCCTCCATCGACATAAATAATTTGGCCGCTCACATAGTTAGAGGCCTGGGATGAGAGGTAGACCGCCGTGCCGATCAACTCATCGGGGCGCCCCCAGCGTTGGGTCGGGTTGCTGCTTTTAACCCAATGATCGAAGTCCGGATTGTCCACCAGGGCCGCGTTCATTTCGGTCAGGATGTAACCCGGCCCGATGGCGTTGCACTGGATATTGAACTGCGCCCATTCAGCGGCCATGGCCTTGGTCAGCATCTTGATGCCACCCTTGGCAGCCGTATAAGGCGCAACCGTGGCGCGGGCCGCTTCGCTGGTCAGGGAGCCGATGTTGATGATCTTGCCGCCACGCCCAGCGGCCACCAGACGCTTGGCCACCGCCCGGCCAACGATGAAGGCACTGGTCAAGTTGACGTCCAACACTCGCTGCCAATCGGCCAGCGCCAACTCGAGCATCGGCTGACGGTGCTGGATACCTGCGTTGTTGATCACGATATCGACCAGCACGCCCTGGCTGTCGAGTTCGCGGAACATCGCCTCCACCGCCGCTTCATCCGCGACATTGAACAGATGACCCGTGGCGCGATGCCCCTTGGCAGTGAGCTGGCCGACGGCGTCTTCCAGACGCGCCGCGTCGGTGCCATTGAGGATCACCGTGGCACCCGCCTCTGCAAGCCCAAGTGCGTAGGAGAAACCCAGGCCGCGAGTGGAACCGGTTATCAGTGCGGTGCGTCCGCTCAAATCGAAAAGTGATGACATGATTTCCTCGGTGTTCAGCGTTTTTATTCTTGGAACAAAGCCCCGATACGCCTGGCGACGCCACAACTTAACTAATAAGTTGGCCGTAAAAATACGAACTCATGGGACAACCTGAGGATATCCTGATCTCGAATCGGCGCAATAATCAAGAAAAAAATCCATTTTCTCCCCTTCAATGTATTTACTTCTTAGATTTATTGGCGGAAGGTGCTAAAAGAATCAAACTTATGTGACGAGTTGAAAACCACAAAAATGAACCGTGAAATCGTCAAAACGCAAAACACCGTCAACGCTGTTTACGAGCAGATGAAGCACAACATTCTGGAGGGTCTCTGGCCGCCCGGCAGCAAGCTGCCCTCCGAATCCGAGCTGATCGCCACCTTCGACGTGAGTCGGGTCAGTGTGCGCAGCGCGGTCCAGCGGTTGCGCGGCCTGGGCATCGTGGTAACGCATCAGGGCAAGGGCACCTTCGTCATCAAGGACCTTGAGCAGCACGGCGTGCTCAATGACAGCCAGCCGATCATGCATCTGTCCCAGGAAGAATTCGAAGACATGCGGGTGTTTCGCGAGGCCGTGGAGTTTCGCTGCATGGAACTGGCAGTCAAGCACGCCACCAGCGACGACATCGCCCTGCTGGAAGCGGCCCTGAACCGGATGCTGGTGAACAAGGACGATTACATGCGCTATTCCCAGGCCGACTTTGACTTCCACTACGCCATCGTCAAGGCCTCGCACAACAAGATCTTCATCCATGCCATGGATTCGATCCGGCACATCTACCTGTATTACCTCGAAGAGTTGAATCGCGTACTGGGGATCACCCTGGAAAGTGTCAATGCGCACATCAAGGTCTACATGGCGATTAAAAACCATGACGCCGTGGCTGCGGCCGAGACCCTCAACGAGGCGATGGCCAACAACGTAGACGCGATCAACGAGGCACGGCTCATCGAGTCACGCAGCAATGCCGGCGACGGATTCAAGACATAAGCAAACGACAGCTCAATGGGAGAGCGAGATGGAATCCATAACAATCACAAATGTAAAAACGATTCTCACCGCGCCAGGCGGCATTGATCTGGTGGTGGTAAAAGTGGAAACCAACCAGCCGGGGCTCTACGGCCTGGGCTGTGCAACGTTTACCCAGCGTATCTTCGCGGTCGAGGCGGCCATCGAGCAGTACATGAAACCCTTCCTGATCGGCAAGGATGCGCTGCGCACCGAAGACATCTGGCAGTCGGCGGCCGTCAGCGGTTACTGGCGCTCCGGGCCGATCATGAACAATGCACTGTCCGGTGTGGACATGGCGCTGTGGGACATCAAGGGCAAAGTCGCCGGGTTGCCGGTCTACCAGATGCTCGGCGGCCGCTGCCGCGATGGCGTGCCGTTGTACCGCCACTGTGACGGTGAAGATGAAGTCGCAGTGGAAGACAGCATTCGCGCAGCCATGGAAGAAGGCTATCAGCACGTGCGCTGCCAGATGGGCATGTACGGAGGCTCCGGCACCGAAGACCTGAAGCTGATCGCCGGCAAGCTGGCCAGGGCGAAAAACATCCAACCGAAAATCTCACCGCGCAACAAGACCCACGGTATCTACTTCGATCCGGATGCCTACTTGCGTGCCGTGCCCAAACTGTTCGATCACCTGCGCGACAAGCTGGGTTTCGGTGTCGAGTTCATTCACGACGTGCATGAACGCGTGTCGCCGATCGCCGCCGTGCAATTGGCGAAGAACCTCGAACAACACCAGTTGTTTTTCCTCGAAGACCCTGTTGCACCGGAAAACATCGAGTGGTTGAAAACCCTGCGCACACAGAGTTCGACCCCGATTTCCATGGGTGAACTGTTCACCAACGTCAACGAATTCAAGCCACTGATCCAGAACAACCTGATCGACTTTATCCGTTGCCATGTCAGCACGGTCGGCGGCATTACACCGGCGAAAAAAATCGCCACCTTCGCCGAGTTCCACGGTGTGCGCACGGCGTGGCATGGCCCGGGCGATATCTCGCCGGTCGGCGTGGCCGCCAACCTGCACCTGGACCTGAGCACCACCAACTTCGGCATCCAGGAATGGACCCCGCTCAACGACAATCTGCTGGACGTCTTCCCTGGCTGCCCGGAAATCGACCGTGGCTACGCCTACCTCAGTGACCGGCCGGGTATCGGCGTGGACATCGACGAGGAGAAAGCCAAGCGCTATCCGTGCCAGGGCGGCATTCCAAGCTGGACCAATGCACGCCTGCCGGACGGCACGGCGGCGCGTCCCTGAAAGGTCCCGGGGGCGACGTCGGTCACCCCTCGCCTGGCGTCTGCGCCAAGGCCCCGGCGCTGATCCGCTGCACCTGAATGCAACACCCTCGATTACAACAATAATGAAGGGCTATTCATGAACACCATCAAAGAGACTGCTCTCTCGGCAGGAGACGCCCGTGCCACCCGCGGGTCCAAGTCCGAGCGCTTTGCGATCAAACGCTGGCTCTACCTGATCCCGCTGATCTTCATCACTTACAGCCTGGCCTACCTCGATCGGGCCAACTACGGCTTCGCCGCCGCCTCCGGCATCGAGCAAGACCTGAACATCAGCAAGGGCACGTCCTCGCTGATCGGTTCGCTGTTCTTTCTAGGCTATTTCTTCTTCCAGGTGCCCGGCGCCATCTATGCCCAACGCTACAGCGTGCGCAAACTGGTGTTCTGCAGCCTGATCCTGTGGGGCTTCTGCGCCATGGCCACGGGCCTGGTGACCAATATCCCGATGCTGATGATCATTCGATTCTCACTCGGGGTGGTGGAGGCGGCAGTGATGCCGGCGATGCTGATCTTCATCAGCAACTGGTTCACCCGCAAGGAACGCTCACGCGCCAATACCTTTCTGATCCTCGGCAACCCGATCACCGTGTTATGGATGTCGGTGGTTTCCGGCTACCTGATCCACGCCTGGGGCTGGCGAGAAATGTTCATTATCGAAGGCGCACCGGCGGTGCTCTGGGCGTTTGTCTGGTGGCGTCTGGCGCGGGATAAACCCGAGGAAGTCAGTTGGCTGACCCGCGAGGAGAAAGACCGACTGGCCGCCACACTGGCCGACGAACAAAAAAACATGAAGGTGATGCGCAACTACCGTCAGGCATTCACCTCACCCTTGGTGATCAAGCTGTGTCTGGTGCATGCACTGTGGAGCATCGGCGTGTACGGCTTCATCATGTGGCTGCCGTCGATCATCAAGCAGGCCTCGGCGTCTGACATCGTCACCACCGGCTGGCTGAGTGCTGTGCCTTACGTGGCCGCAGTAGTGACCATGCTGGCGGTCTCTTGGGCCTCGGACAAAACCGGGCAGCGTAAACTGTTCGTCTGGCCGCTGCTGGCCCTCGGCGCCTTGGCCTTTCTGGGTTCTTACTTGCTGGGTTCGACGCACTTCTGGCTGTCATTCAGCCTGCTGACCATTGCGGCGGCGGCGATGTACGCACCTTACGGCCCCTTCTTTGCGTTGATTCCGGAGTTGCTGCCGGCCAACGTATTCGGTGGCGCCATCGGGCTGATCAATGCCTGTGGCGCGCTGGGCGCATTTCTCGGCTCGTGGATCGTCGGCTACCTCATCGGCCTGACAGGCAATCCGGGAGCGGCCTATATTTTCATGACCGCAGGCATGCTGGCGGCGGCCGTCATCATGGGGTTAGTGGTGGTAAGCGAGAACCGCAGGTAATAAGACCACCGCTGAAATGATCGGATGGCCCCAGGATAACGATAGCGAGCCCGGGGCCTCGAACTTCCGGTGTCGGCCCTGCTTTGGGCGAAGTCGGTCCCAGTGGAGCGCATCGAGCGCTGTGCCTTGCGGCGTTCAAAACAGTCAGCGCCTGGTTGTTATCACTGCCCTCCTGAATGCCATAAGGCACACCAGGCGTCACGCGCGCCACAAACCACAGCGCCATCAACCTGGCGCTCTCAGTCAACTCTGACCGCTGCGTTCAAGCAACAGCAAAGCTCAAGAATTAAAGTTGAAGCGCCAGGGGAAGCAACCCCAGCTCACAACTCCAATAATAGAGCGACGTCAATGAAACTGAACGCATCCTTGCCAGCGTGCCTGGCTTTCAGCTTCGTATCACTTGCCGCCCAGGCTGCTGAGGGCCCACCTCCGCCTTCCGTCAGCCAGCCCAGCGGTATCAACCTGGGCGGCACCAGCTTCTACGACGGCTTCGCCGGGCCACCCGGGCTGACGCATCAGACCTACCTGAAGTTCAGTACGTCCAGCAGCATTCGTGACAATGCCGGCAAAGACAACCGCAACTTCGATAACCCGAAAATCAATGTCATTACCCTGATCAACCAATTCAGCTATTACTCACCCAACACCATCGGTGGCGGCGCGCACCTGGGCTGGAGCCTGTTGGTCCCGGTGGTCTCCCTGGACGGCGACTTTGGCGACAACGGTGTCAAGCTCAAGGACAACGGGGTCGGTCTGGGTGACGTCACCGTCGGCCCGCAGATCCAGTTCGACCCGATCGTCAACGCCGAGGGCCGGCCCGTGTTCGTGCAGCGCGTGGCCTTCGATACGATCCTGCCCACCGGCAAGTACGACAAACACAAGGACTTGAACCCCGGCTCCAATTACTTCTCCTTCAACCCCTACTGGGCCGCCACCTTGATGCCGGCACCGCGTTGGGAAGTGAGTTGGCGCTTGAACTACCTGTACAACTTCAAGAACGACGACCCGGCCAGCAGTTCGGCACAGTTCTATGAAGGGCGACCGGTGCGCGACACCCAGGCAGGGCAGTCGGCCTGGGCCAACTTCACGGCCTCGTACGAGGTGTTCCCGAAGGTCTCGGTCGGGATCAACGGCTATTACTTCAGGCAGATTTCGGATGACCAGGCCAACGGCGATCGCCTGAGCAATTCTCGCGAGAAGGTGCTCGGCATCGGCCCCGGCCTGTTCTGGAAAATAACCGAGGACAAGGCCTTCTGGCTCAATACCTATAAAGAGACCGGCGTGGAAAACCGCAGCAAAACCGATTACGCCGTGCAGGTTCGCTACGTTCACAAGTTCTGACTGAGGTGATGTTTGATGAATGCGCTCAACTCCATCGACAGCAAGAAATCACTGGGCGCTATTTGCCTGATGATGGTCATTTCCCTGGGCACGCTGCAGATCCAGCCGATCCTGGGTGGCGCGTTGATTGATCAGCTGGGTGTGCCGCTCAATGCCATCGGCGTGATTTTCGCCGCTGAGCTGATCGCGATGGCCATCGCCTGCGGCGTATGTGCGCTGCTGATGGCACGTGTCGACCGCCGCCGCTTTGCGCTGGTTGCCTTGTTGATATTGGCCGCCGGCAACCTGGTCAGCACCCAGCTTCACAGCCAGGCGTGGCTGGTGGTTTTCAGGGTGGTCTGCGGTGCCAGCGGTGGCGCGGTCATGGCGGTGGTGTATGCAACCGCTGCACTGCGCAGGTCAAAAGACGCGACATTTGCCGTGATCAATATCGGCAACCTGCTCTGGGGCATGCTGCTGGTGACGTCCATGCCCCTGCTCTTGCAGGCGTTTGGCGTGCAAGGTGCCTTTTTCCTGCTGGCCATCACCAGCCTGCTTGCCGCACTGGGTTGCTGGAGAATACCCAGGCACTACTCAGACGCCCATCGCATTGCCCACGGTGCAGCCCGGCCGTTCGGGCTGACCTCCATGCTGCTGATCGCACTGTTTGCGCTGCTGTTTTTCGGGCATTCCGCCCTGTGGGTGTATCAGGAGCGAATCGGCAAGAGTCTGGGACTGGAGCCCCAGCAGATCGGCGCCATCCTCGGTGGCAGCATCCTGGCCGGCGCCCTGGGGGCGGGACTCTCCGGGATGATCGGACGACGCCTGGGTTTGTTGTTCCCGCAACTGTTGAGTTTTGGCACCGCCTTGCTGGCGACGCTGATCATGGTCTACGGCGACAGTACCGTTGCGTTCGCCACCACGGCTTGCCTGATTCATATGGTGTGGTTTTTCAGCTTGCCGTACCTGCTTTCGATGGCCGCCGAACTGGACCCCTCCGGTCGATTGGCGGGCCTGGGCAACGCCGCGATTTTCGTCGGCCAAGGGCTTGGCCCCTTTGGCGCCGCGCTGGTGGTGGGTGATGGGCACTTTCGCGCGGTGGGCTGGCTGGCCGCCTGCGCTTATGTGCTGGCCTTGATCATCTCGTGCCTGGTGGTGGCTCGCTTCCGTCGAGGCGTGAAGCCTTGTGGGCAGGCGCTCTCGACGCAATCGGCCTGAATGTCATTAACGAAACCGATCCATGAGATGAAGCGATGAATACTCCATTCCCCAACACCCCCGAATTTTCCGGGGCGCTGTACACACCCAGCCGCGTCGAAGGCGAGGTGTATGACCTTGAGGTCGAAGGCGCGATCCCCGAGGCGATCCGTGGCACCTTTTACCAGGTGTCACCGGACCCGCAGTACCCGCCCATGCTGGGCACCGACATATTCTTCAACGGCGACGCCCTGGTCAGCGGCTTTTACTTTGCCGATGGCAAGGTCTCGCTGCGCCGCCGCTACGTGTTGACCGACCGATTGGTCGCTCAACGCCGTGAAGGACGTTCGCTCAATGGTGTGTACCGCAACGCCTACACCAACGACCCGCTCGCGGCAAAAAACAACACCACCGCCAACACCTCGGTGATCGCGCACAACAACGTTCTGCTGGCACTCAAGGAGGATGCCATGCCCTGGGCGCTGGACCCGCAGACGCTGGAGACCCTCGGCGAGTGGAATTTCGACGGGCAAATCGACGCTGCGAGCTTCACGGCCCATCCCAAGCTCGACCCGGTCACCGGAAACCTGCTGGCCTTCAGTTACGAAGCCAAAGGCGACGGCACACCCGACATGGCCTATTTCGAGATTTCGCCGCAGGGGAAACTGCTGCATGAGATCTGGTTCCAGGCGCCCTACGCCGCGATGGTCCACGACTTCGCGGTCACCGAGCATTACGTGGTGTTCCCACTGATCCCCTTGACGGTGGACGTCGAACGCATGAAAAACGGCGGCCAGCATTTCCAGTGGCAGCCCGATCTGCCCCAGCTGTTTGCCGTGGTGCCCCGCCATGGGCACGCGCGGGACGTGCGCTGGTTCAAGGGCCCCAAGGACGGCTTCCAGGGCCATACCCTGAATGCCTTCGACAAAGACGGAAAAATCTACCTGGACATGCCGGTCACCGGCGGCAATATTTTCTATTTCTTCCCCCAAGCGGACGGCTTCGTACCACCGCCGGAAACCCTGGCAGCCAGCCTGATGCGCTGGGTGTTCGACCTCCACAGCTCGCAGGATGAACTGCAACCCCAGGCACTGACGGACTACCCCTGCGAGTTTCCCCGCTGCGATGACCGCTACATCGGACGCCAGTATGAACACGGGTTCTTGCTCGCCTTCGATCCGCAGCGGCCCTATAACCCGTCGAACGGGCCGATGCCGTTTCAATTCTTCAACCTGCTGGCGCACCTCAACCTCACAACCGGCGTCACCGATGCCTGGTTCCCCGGTGACAGCGGATGCTTTCAGGAGCCCATTTTCATTCCACGCTCGGCTGAGGCACCGGAAGGTGATGGCTACGTGGTCTGCCTGCTCAACCTGATTGCCGAAGGCCGCAGCGAACTGGTGGTACTGGACTCGGCTGACATGTCAGCGGGCCCTATCGCACGCATCAAAATCCCGTTTCGCATGCGCATGTCGCTGCACGGCTGCTGGGTGCCACGTTAAGTCGGCCTGGCATTCCCCTCTCCTCCAATAGCCACACCCGTCGCCATCCACCCCCTGGAATGGCACGGGTTGCTTGGCGTTGGAAATCTCGATTCGATGATCGAACACAAAACCCACACTTATTCCGCAATACGAGATTTATGCATAAATCCCACTTTACAGGATTAATGCACAAGCCTAGATTAACCCCATTACTGCCCCGCTCCCGTTCCCCTTTCCGAGAGGACGCTTCATGAAATTCGCAAGCTTCGTTGTTCAAGGCCGCACGACTTACGGTGTGGTTGACGGTGATCAGATAATTGACCTGGAATCGGTCAAGGCCACCTTTGGCGCCGACCTCAAGCAGGCGATTGCCGCCAACCGCCTGGGAGAACTGACCCAAGCCGTGCTCGCGCCACTGCCACGCGTGGCAGTGGCAGACGTGACGTTCCTGCCGGTTATCGCGAACCCCGGCAAAGTGCTGTGCATCGGCATCAACTACGCCACCCACGTGCGTGAAACCGGCCGTGAAATGCCGACTTACCCGATGATTTTCACGCGTTTCGCCGACAGCCAGGTGGCCCACCTGCAACCGATCATTCGCCCCAAGGCTTCGCACAAACTGGATTTCGAAGGCGAGCTGGCGGTGGTCATCGGCAAAACCGCACGGCACGTCAAAGCGACGGATGCATTGGACTATGTGGCCGGCTATGCCTGCTACAACGATGGCAGCGTCCGCGACTGGCAGAAGCACACGATCCAGTTCGTGCCTGGCAAGAATTTTCCGAACACCGGCGGTTTCGGTCCTTGGCTGGTGACCGGCGATGAAATCGGCGACCCCCAGGACCTGGAATTGACCACGCGCCTGAACGGCGAAGTGATGCAACACACCCGCACCAGCGACATGATTTTCGACGTGCGCCAATTGATCGAGTACTGCTCAACCTTCACCGAACTGGCGCCCGGCGATGTGATTGTCAGCGGTACCACCGGTGGTGTCGGCGCCTTCCGCGAACCGCCGGTCTGGATGAAGCCTGGCGATACCGTCGAGGTCGAGATATCCGGTATCGGCATCCTGCACAACAGCATCGCCGACGAGCAGTAAGCCATGAAGCCAGTGTCTGAATCACAAGCCCCGCCGGAACAGGACGCCGATAACAAAGGCTCGAGCCTGGAACGCATGCTGCGGGTCCTGGATTTATTCACCGAAGCCAGCCCGATCTGGGCGGTCGACGTAATGGGCGCGGAGCTCGGTTATACCCGCTCGACCATCTACCGCTACGTTCGCGAACTGGCCGAGGCGAGCCTGTTGTTTCAAGTCGAGGCCGGACGTTACGCGCTGGGCGCGCGGATTATCACCTGGGACCGCCAATTGCGCCTCAGCGACCCCTTGGTGCGCGCGGCACAGTCCCTGGAGCAGGACCTGCCGCGCTGGAGCGAGCAGCAAGTGTGGCTGATCTGCCGGCTGTTCAAGGACCAGGTGGTGTGCATCCACCAACAGGGCGAGTTGTTCAGTGAGGTCAGCTATTCCCGTGGTTCACCCAGGCCGCTGTTCCTCGGCGCCACCTCGAAAGCGATCCTCGCCAACATGACTTCGCGCCAGCACAACCAACTGTTCCTGGAAAACCCCGACGAAGTCCGCGCCAGCAACCTGGGCCACACCTGGGAACAGTTCCGCCGCTCACTGCAGCAACTACGCCGCCAGGGGTATGTCGCCAGCGCGGCTGAAATTGATCCCGGTGTCTACGGCCTGGCGGCGCCGATCCTCGACAGCGACGGCAAGGTGGTTGGCAGCATCAGCTGCGTTCGTCCGATCGAAGAGCGCGACAACACCCTGGAAGCGCAACAAGGGGCACAGATGCTCAGCCTCGCGCAGGCGCTTTCGCAACGCATGGCGGCGCTCACCCACGCCCCCCGACAGCCGGACTGAAACCTTTGGAAGGGAATAACAATGACAACCCTCAACAGCTTCAGCACTCAAGTCCTGATCATCGGTGCCGGCCCCACCGGGCTGACCCTGGCCAACCTGCTCGGCCAGGCCAATGTCGACACGCTGATCATCGACCGCAAGGCCGGTACCGTGACCGAACCCCGCGCCGTCTCGATCGACGATGAATCCCTGCGCACCATGCAGGCGATCGGGCTGGATGACGCCGTACTGCGCGACGTGGTGCCCGGCTACGGCGTGCACTACTTTACCCGCCCGGGCGGTCGTTGCTTTGGCAAGGTCGAGCCCACCGGCAAGGTGTATGGGTTTCCCAAACGTAACGCCTTTCGCCAGCCGTTGTTTGAAAGCACGCTGAAGAACGGCCTTGAGCGTTTTGCGAGCCTGACAGCACGCTTCAGTCACGAACTGCTGGAGTTCACTCAAGATCAGCACGGCGTGCGTGCCTTGATCATGGACGCCGATGGCCAACTGCTCGACGTCAAGGCCAGCTACCTGGTCGCCTGCGACGGCGGGCGCAGCCCGGTGCGCAAGCAACTGGGGATCGAGATGGTCGGGTCCAGCTTCGCCTCACGCTGGCTGGTGGTCGATACCGACCAGGACGACGACCCGTTCTGGCAGACCCGCGTGTACTGCGATGCCAGACGCCCGGTCGTGGAAGTACCCGGCCCGCACCGCACACGGCGCTTCGAGTTCCAGCTCAAGCCTGGGGAAGCCGATGCGCAGGCACTGAGCCCCGAGAGCCTGCACACACTGCTTCGTCCGTTCAAGGGGGATGCCCCGGTGTCCATCGTGCGCAAGACGGTCTACACCTTTCATGCCCGCGTTGCCGAGCGTTGGCAGGTGGGCCGCGTCTTTCTGGCCGGCGATGCCGCACACTTGACCCCGCCCTACGCCGGGCAAGGGATGAACAGCGGCGTTCGCGATGCCCACAATCTTGGCTGGAAGCTGATCGGCGTCATCAAGGGAAAAATGGCCGCGACCGCCCTGCTGTCCTACGAAAGCGAACGGCGCGACCATGCCTGGGCCTTGATCAAGCTGGCCCTGAACCTGGGCGTGGTCATGGCCCCGGCCACCGTACTGCGGGCTCGTTTGATCAGCGCCGCCTTCGCATTGATAGGCCTGGTGCCACCGCTGCGCGATTATTTCCTGCAAATGCGCTTCAAACCCAAACCGCGGTTTACCAAAGGCCTGGTGCTGCCCGAAGGCAAGGCGGGAAAGCTGGCCTGTGGGCAAATGTTTCCTCAACCATTGCTGACCGACGCCCAAGGCCATGCCCACCTGCTGGACGCAAGCCTCGGGGACGGTTTTGCGCTTATTCAATATGGCGACCCTGCCCACCAGCGTCTTGACCAACTGCACCACGGTCTTTGGGACCACCTGGAAGCCAAGCGCATCCTGATCCTGCCCGCGCACTGGCAGACACTGCCATCGCTCCCGGGCTGCACCGTGCTGCAAGACCGTGAAGAGGCGCTCAAGGGCGTGCTCGGCGACAGCCAACAGTTTTTGCTGCTACGCCCGGATCGCTATATCGCCGCCATCTTCGACATGGCCACCCAAGACCAGACCGCCGAATCATTGCAGACGCTGTTCGGCATCACCCTGACGAACAACTGCGCGGCTGAGCCACGCATGGCGCCCGTCTACCCCTGAACCTTCAGCCCCAGAGGTGTTTATGCAAACCTTGCAGACTTCCACACCCGCACGCCTGTGCTATCTGCACCTGGCAAGCAAAGATCCCCAGCAGCAAGTCGAGTTCTATCGGCGTCTGCTGGACATGGACGGCCTGGCGCAAGCCGACGGCAGTTGGCTGCTCCAGGGGCCCCAGCGCGCCATGCTGATTTCGCCCGCCGACCACAGCGGCCTGCTCGCCGCGGCGTACGACCTGGGCAGCCAGCCGCGCTTGAGCGAGTTGCACGCGCGCCTGGTAGGCAAAGGGTGCAGCGTCGAACCGCTCGACTCGCCGTTGCTGGAAGCGGGCGCCTTTCAAATCCGTGATCCCCAGGGACGGCAAACCGTCTTTGGCGTCGCCCGCAACGCATCCACGGCCAACCCCAAGGGCATGCCGGGACGCCTGCAGCACGTGGTGTTCCAGACCACCGAACTGGAAGCGATGATCGACTTCTACGTCAACACAGTGGGCTTTACCGTCTCGGACAATGTCGTGGACGAGCAAAGCGGCCAGCTCACCACCTGTTTCCTGCGCTCGGACGATGAGCACCATTCGCTGGCGTTTTTCCGCGGCTCGAAAAACGAATGGGACCACCATTGCTACGAAACCAATGAATGGAACGACATTCGCGACTGGGGCGACCGTTTCGCCAAGGAACGCATCACCCTGTTCTTCGGCCCGGGTCGCCACGGTCCCGGCAACAATCTGTTCTTCATGGTGGTCGACGCTGACCGCAACCGCCTGGAGTTCTCGGCCGAGCTGGAAATCACCGAAGCCAGCCGTCCACCCGGGGTCTGGCCACAAGAGGAATACACCCTCAATTCCTGGGGGCGCGCCTGGATCCGAAGCTGAATACGTTCAACCACAGGGCCTGCCCTCTCCTCCCCTTAAATTGACGCGGCTACCTGCCTCTAAGGTAAGACAATGACAACTCCAATCATCGCGCCCTACGCCATCAACGGCGACCAGTACATCAACGGCACCTGGCGCGCAGGTCGTTCTGCACGACGCCTGGACGACCGCAACCCCTTCAACGGCGAGTCCTTGCTGGAAATGCCCCTGGCCTCGGTGGCCGACCTGGACGACGCCTACCAGGCCGCCCGGCGCGCGCAAACCGATTGGGCAGCGCTGCAACCGACCCAACGCAGCGCGCAGTTGGAAAAACTCGCCCAGGTCATCCAGAACCGTCGCGAAGAAATCATCGACTGGCTGATCCGTGAGTCCGGCAGCACCCGTATCAAGGCGGGCATGGAATGGCAATTCACCCTCAGCCTGGTGCGCGAGTGCGCAACGCTGCCGATGCAGGTCGAGGGCCGGATCCTGACCAGCTACAAGCCTGGCGAACAGAGCTTCGTGTTCCGCGAGCCTCTGGGGGTGGTCGGTGTGATCAGCCCCTGGAACTTCCCGCTGTACCTGAGCATGCGCTCAGTGGTCCCGGCACTCGCGCTGGGCAATACCGTGGTACTCAAGCCGGCCAGCGATACGGCGGTCACCGGCGGCCTGCTGATTGCCCATCTGTTCGAAGAAGCCGGTTTCCCGGCGGGCTCGCTGAACGTGGTGGTCGGCGCAGGTTCGGAGATAGGCGATGCGTTCGTCGAGCACCCGATACCGAGCCTGATCTCCTTCACCGGCTCCACGGATGTGGGCCGCAATGTCGGACGTATCGCCACCGGCGGCAAGCACATCAAGCGCGTGGCGCTGGAGCTGGGCGGTAACGCGCCGCTGGTGGTGCTGGCGGATGCGGACATCGAGATAGCGGCACATGCCGCAGTGGTCGGGCGCTTCCTGCACCAGGGCCAGATCTGCATGAGCGTCAACCGGGTCATTGTCGACCGCTCGCTGTATGCCGACTTCGCGGCGCTGGTGGTCGAGCGCGTGCGCAACCTCAAGACCGGTGACCCGGCCCTGGCCGACACGGTGATCGGGCCGGTGGTCAACCAGAGCCAGCTCGATGGCCTGCTGGGTAAAATCGACGCCGCCGAGCGCGCCGGCCTTAAGCAATTGTGCGGCGGCCAGGCGCGCGGCCTGGTGCTGCCGGCCCATGTGTTCGGCGAAGTGGGCCCCGACCAGGCCCTGGCCCGGGATGAAACCTTCGGGCCGTTGTTGCCGCTGATGGTGGCAGAAAATCAGGCGCATGCCCTGGAGTTGGCCAACGCAAGCGAGTACGGTCTGTCGAGTGCGGTGTTTACCCGTGACATGGCGCGCGGCTTGAGTTTTGCCCGTGGGATTGTGGCGGGCATGACCCATATCAACGACATTACCGTCGATGATCAGCCGAATGCTCCTTTTGGCGGCGAAAAGAACTCCGGCCTTGGGCGCTTCAACGGCCACTACGCTCTGGACGAATTTACCCGTGCACATTGGGTCACCTGGCAAGCCGGGGGCCATCACTACCCGTTCTGATCGCGTGCCAGGATCGGGCAAGGCTCAGCCTTCGCCCGGTCAGCCAACACCAAAAATAAAAAGGGCGAAACAATGAATAATCTAGCCTGTGTGTCCACCGAACAGGTCGTTTGTTCTGACCGGCTGATGAAGTGGAAAGAGTTCATGAGTGATCACCTGGGCCGCACGCCGGAGTATATAAAGCGCCTGGAATCCACCAGCATCGACCCGTTGCAGGACGGCAACTTCCAGGGCCGGCTGGAATACGGTGACCTGGGCCAACTGCGTTTTTGCCGCATGACCGCCAGCGCCCATCGTTACTCCCGCCACCTGAGCCAGGCGCTCGACGTGCTCGACACGCCGCGCATGCTGATCCTGCAAATCGCCGGGGTCAGTCATTTCGACCAAGGCCAGCAACACAGCACCGTCGCGCCGGACGAAATGCTGCTGGTCGATTGCGGCAAACCCTTTAGCGTCACGAGCCCCCAGGGCTGCGAGCACTTTCTGCTACTGTTCCAGGGCGCCAACGGGCAACTGAAACACCCCGGCGACATGCACCTGAACGCCCGCAATGGGCTGGGCCGCATGCTGATGCACCTGATCAGCGACGCCTACCAGCACTATCCGTTGCTCAACAGCCACTCGGCCGCACTGATCGGCGACAGTATCGCCGGGCTGCTGGACAACGCACTGAAGAACAAGCAGGACGAAAAACAACTCGAACATGACTTCCGCTTCTTCAAGCAGAACCGCCTCAAGGCCTATATCGAACGCCACCTGGCTGACCGCGACCTGAGCACCGAACGCATCGCCAACGCAGAGCAGTGCTCGGTGCGCAGTTTGCACCGCGCGTTTCAGGATGAGTTGGGGTGCAGTGTCAGCGAATACATCTGGCAGCGTCGGCTGTCCCGTTGCGCCGAGGACCTGCGCAACCGCGAACAAGCCCATCGTTCACTGACCGAGATCGCCTATGCGTGGGGCTATGGCAGCAGCTCGCACTTCAGCCGGCACTTCAAATCGACATTTGGCATGTCGCCCCGATTGTTCCGGGAAACGGCCAGCGAAAGCCGGGGTTAGTCGCCAGCCGTTTGCGCATCAAGCGCCTCAACTTCGACGCAAGAGGGTATTGGGCGCAACACCAAAGGCCTTGCGAAACGCGTGGCTGAAATGGGAGAAGTCAGAAAACCCGAAGTCCAGCGCCGCCTGGGACACGCTGCGCACCTGGCCGCGCTCGATCGCCTCACGGCTGGCATTCAGACGCTCTTTCCAAATCTCTGCAACCGGGGTTTTCTGGTACCGCGCGAAGGCGCGCGTAACGGTTCGCGTGGACACATTGTGGGCTTGCGCGATGACTTCAATCGACAGGTCCGGCTCGGTCAGGTGCCGTTGAATGTACTTCATGATGCGGCCGTAGAGGTCCAGCTCCTGGTGGGTTGTCTTCAGGTCCTGGAGTTCCAGGCTGATCACCAGCAGGTCAATCAATGCGCCTGAATAAAGATTCGAGATGTGCTCATCCTGCAACGACGTCGGTGCGCTCGCAGCCTGTCGCAACATTTCACGCAGTGGAATGACGCCGGGGCGCCGGTCGTCGAGGACCATCGCCGTGTAATCGGCGATCCGTGGCAGACGCTCGGTCAACAAGGCTCGCGGAATACGGACCAGGTGGTTTTCGGTACCACCGAAGCTGAATCGAAACGCTTGAGTTGCGTCATAAAGAAACAAATTTCCGGTTGCCAGGTTGGCTTTTCTTCCGCCTTGCTCAATTTGTCCATGGCCATTTCGGGAGAAGCCCAACCATAAGTCTTCAGCCGGTCCGCTGCGCAGGTGCCGCTCGGAGCGTTCCCAGTAATGCAGCGGCGATGACAACGAACAGATGTCCAGATCGCCGACAGTGTTGATGGCAAGCGCTCCGTCAAAACTGCTCTGGGACAAGGGTTTGCTATCTGCCGACAGGCAATGGCGGCAAACCACCTCTTTCCAGTAATCAAAGCGACGGGGCGCCGCTACGGCAAGGGTCGAATACTGCGTGCTTGGGTTCATGGCACTGACCTCAACAACGATGCAATTGACGCTTGATAGGTTTGATTTGCGGCCAATATCCAGCCTTCAAAAGCAATTAGCAGGCCAAGCGCAGCCGCAGGCCTCTTCAGGTGCCGCCGTGCGATTTCCATCGAGACGTTCGCCAGGCTTCGGTGCTATCGCCTTCGCCGTCATCCCCATTTAGAAGCACCGCACGTCACGCGGTTGGCTCACGTGCACCAACGCGGACCACAGGTGCAATTGCAGTTCAGCATTGTCTTTTCCAACCAAACGGTTGTCTCGTCGAACAAAGCGCGCCCTCGCCGCCCAGCCTAATTTCCACCTCACAGCAGCTCACCCCACCGCTGATGAGGCATGCCATGCATCGACCCTATTCACAACGAATGGCTGATTCCTCCTGGCTTCTGCAAAGGCGCGACCTCGCACCTGAAGAGTCGGCTTATTGGTTGATTGAATGGGGGGCCATGACGCTGCTGCACCGATGGCAGGTCGCCAAGCGCGACCTGCCGCCGAAGCGCTGACGCCCACCCGTAGGCCTGAACGAAAATAACGAGGAGCTCAACATGGAATCTGCAATCGACACACATCTCAAATGCCCACGCACCCTGTCCCGCCGCGTGCCCGACGAGTATCAACCGCCGTTCCCGATGTGGGTCGCGCGCGCTGACGAACAGCTGGAACAGGTGGTGATGGCCTATCTCGGCGTGCAATATCGTGGCGAGGTCCAGCGCAAGGCTGCATTGCAGGCAATGCGCCATATCGTCGGCAGCTTCAGCCTGGCCGATGGCCCGCAAACCCATGATTTGACCCACCACACCGACAGCAGCGGTTTTGATAATTTGATTGTGGTCGGGTACTGGAAAGACCCTGGCGCCCACTGTCGCTGGTTGCGCTCATCCCAGGTCAATGACTGGTGGAGTTCGCCGGATCGGCTCAGTGACGGCCTGGGCTATTTCCGCGAAATCACCGCCCCGCGCGCCGAGCAGTTCGAGACCTTGTACGCCTTCCAGGAAAACTTGCCCGGTGTCGGCGCAGTCATGGATACCACCAGTGGCGAGATCGAAGAACACGGTTACTGGGGCTCGATGCGCGACCGCTTCCCGATCTCCCAGACCGACTGGATGAAGCCCACCACTGAGCTGAAAGTGGTCGCGGGTGACCCTGCCAAAGGCGGCCGGGTCGTGGTGCTGGGGCATGACAACCTCACCCTGATTCGTTCAGGCCAGGATTGGGCGGATGCCGAGGCGGACGAACGCTCGCTGTACCTCGACGAAATTTTGCCGACCTTGCAGGACGGCATGGACTTCCTGCGTGACAACGGCCAACCCCTGGGCTGCTACAGCAACAGGTTCGTGCGCAATATCGACATGGACGGCAACTTTCTCGACCTGAGCTACAACATCGGCCATTGGCGCTCGGTGGAAAAACTCGAACGCTGGGCCGAATCCCACCCTACCCACCTGCGTATTTTCGTGACGTTCTTCCGCGTGGCCGCGGGTTTGAAAAAGTTACGGCTGTACCACGAAGTGTCCGTGTCAGACGCCAAGAGCCAGGTATTCGAGTACATCAACTGTCACTCGCAGACCGGCATGTTGCGCGACGCGCTGTCGCCAACCGCCTGAGCGCCATCGGCGCTTACAGCCCAATTTCGGCTTCCTTGCCACCCTCCCCGGGTGGCCCGGTCTCCCTGTGCGAGGAATAAAAGATGAATAAGATTCGCCTGCTGACACTCTCCACCCTGTTGCCCGTACTTCACGCGAACGCCGGTGAAGTAGCCCCTGGCGACTATGAGCAATACCCGGTCGGCGCGACCATCGGTGCGATTTATTACCAGCACTCCACCACGGACTCGGCCTACGCCAACGGGCACAAGGTCAGCTCTGACTACAGGTTGAGCTCAGACGTCGGCATTCTGCGCCTGCTCCATGTCTACGCGCTCAGTGACACGGTCACCATCGACCCGCAATTCCTTTTGCCGTTCGGGCACGTCTCCAGTGCAGGTGATGCCTCGACGCTGGGCAGTACCCGTGGCGTCGGCGACTTGATCCTGACCGCGCCGGTCAAGTGGCGGCTCAACGAAGCCCGCGACACCCTCAGTGTCGCTCCCTATCTGTACGTACCCACCGGCACCTACGACAAGAATGACGCGCTGAATATCGGTGAGAACCGCTGGAAGTTCGAACTGCAGAGTGCCTACGTCAAGCACTTCACAGAACAATGGGCAATGGACCTGGTCGGCGGCGCTACCTGGTATGGCGACAACACTGATTATGGTGCAAATGCCGACCGTATGAAGCAAGACGTTTCCTACGCAGCACAGATCATGGGCCGTTACATGCCGGACGCCACCACCGCATTTGCTATCGGCGTCGGGCGCACCTGGGGAGGCGAGACGAACGTCGAGCACGTCAATCAGGATAACGAGTTGGGCACAACCAACTTCCGTCTGACGGCCACCAAATTCGTCACCCCCAAGGACCAGATCCAACTGCAGTTGGGCAAGGATCTCTCGGTGGACTATGGCGCCAAGGAAGACTTTCGCATGAACCTGCGTTACGCCCGCATCTTTTGACGCAAGCGTCCACCGGACAGCCATCGCAGACCTCTGCTGCCTTGGCGCAGGGCTGTCCGGCTCAGCCAAGTCGATGTCTTTTTCAACCAAGCCTGCGACCGCAGGCGCGGACTATCTTGAACACCAAGCCCACTGATTATTGACGAGTACACAGTGCTCTTCGGCCACTGACGATAAGGACCGCCCCACCATGGCAATCGTTCGCCCCACCCTTGAGCAGCTATTGGATATCGCGAGCAGCCTGCACATGCAGCTCAGCCCCGAGCAAGCTGATGAATACTTGCTTCTTATGCAGTCAAGCTTCGACGCTTACGACCTGATTGACGAGTTGCCCGACTTTATCCCGCCTGTACGTTACGAACGCAGCTCGGGCTATCGCCCATCGGCCGCACACAACCCATTGAACGCCTGGTACTTGCGCACGGAAGTCAGCGGCGCCCGTGAAGGCAAACTGGCCGGTAAAACGGTCGCGCTCAAGGACAATATTTCACTGGCTGGCGTGCCCATGATGAATGGTGCCAAGCCGCTGGAGGGCCACGTTCCAGCGTTCGACGCCACCGTCGTCACCCGATTGCTGGATGCGGGCGCAACCATCCTCGGCAAGGCCACGTGCGAGCATTACTGCCTGTCCGGTGGCAGTCACACCTCCGACCCCGCACCGGTGCACAACCCTTATCGCCATGGGTTTGCCTCGGGTGGATCGTCTTCCGGCAGCGCGGCGCTGGTTGCCGCGGGCGAGGTCGACCTGGCAGTCGGCGGCGACCAGGGCGGCTCCATCCGGATTCCTTCCGCATTCTGCGGCACCTACGGCATGAAGCCGACCCACGGCCTGGTGCCTTACACCGGAATCATGGCCATCGAAGCGACCATCGATCATGCCGGCCCCATCACCGCCAATGTGCGCGACAACGCCTTGATGCTGGAGGTGATGGCCGGCGCGGACGGGCTCGATCCGCGACAAGCCGCCCCGCAGGTCGACACGTACAGCGATTACCTGGAGCGCGGCGTGAGCGGTCTCAGGATCGGCATCCTGCGCGAAGGCTTCGAACTGGCCAACCAGGACCCGCGCGTGGCTTCGTCTGTACGCAATGCCATCGCACGGTTTTCGCAGCTGGGCGCGCAGGTCGAGGAGGTGTCGGTACCGGAACACAAGATTGCCGGTTCGCTGTGGCACCCCATCGGCTGTGAGGGCCTGACGATGCAGATGATGCACGGCAATGGGGCCGGCTTTAACTGGCAAGGGCTGTATGACGTCGGGTTGCTGGACAAGCAAGCCGGATGGCGCGATCAGGCCAATGACCTGTCGGCCTCTCTCAAGCTGTGCATGTTCGTCGGTCAATACGGTGTCGAGCGCTACAACGGCCGTTTCTACGCCAAGGCGCAAAACCTCAGGCGCCTGGCACGCTCCGCTTATGACGCGGCATTGGCGCGCTATGACCTGCTGGTGATGCCTACCGTGCCGATCATTGCCCAGCCCCACCCGGAGCCGGGTTGCTCGATCACCGAGTATGTGGCCCGAGCCCTGGAAATGATCGGCAACGCCTCCGCCCAGGACATCACCGGCCATCCGGCCATGTCGATTCCCTGCGGCCTGGTAGACGGCTTACCTGTCGGGCTCATGCTGGTGGGCAAGCACTATGCCGAAGGCACGATTTACCAGGCTGCCGCGGCGTTCGAAGCGTCTGTTGACTGGAAAAACTCTTAGCCGGTCCTGCAGCGCCAAAAGAAGCAGCGCAAAAAGAATAAGCCGTCAGGCGCTGCCTGGAAGATCAACGATGAGGAATCAACTCATGACCACACCTGAAAAAAACACGTCAACCCCGGGTGAACGAGCACAGGCGTTACTGCAAGTGCTCAAGCAAAAGGACCTGATCCCCGACGGTTACATCGAGCACATGACACAGCTGATGGCGCACGAATGGAGCCCGGAAAATGGTGCTCGGATTGTGGCCAAGGCCTGGGTGGACCCGCAGTTTCGTGAACTGCTGCTCAAGGACGGCACCGCAGCGTGCGCCCAGTTTGGCTACACCGGCCCGCAGGGTGAATACATCGTTGCCCTGGAAGACACGCCCAGCGTGAAAAACGTGATTGTGTGCAGCCTGTGCTCCTGCACCAACTGGCCTGTGCTCGGCTTGCCGCCGGAGTGGTACAAGGGCTTCGAATTCCGTGCGCGGCTGGTTCGCGAAGGGCGCACCGTCCTGCGGGAATTGGGCACGCACCTGCCGGCCTCGGTCACCATCAAGGTGTGGGACACCAGCGCCGAAAGCCGCTACCTGGTGCTGCCTGTGCGGCCGCAGGGGAGCGAATCCATGGATGAAGAAGCGCTTCGAAAATTGATCACCAAGGATGTCCTTATCGGCGTGGCGCTACCGCACGTAGCGTAACCGGGGCGCTTTGTTTCTTTCACTTTTCAGAGGTATTCACGATGGATGGTTTTCACGATCTCGGTGGTTTTCAAGGCTTTGGCAAGGTCCCTCATACCATCAACAGCCTGAGCTACAAACAGGTGTTCAAGCAGGACTGGGAGCACCTGGCCTACAGCCTGATGTTTGTCGGTGCCGATCACTTGAAAAAGTTCAGCGTGGACGAAATACGCCACGCCGTCGAACGCCTGGATGTTCGTCAACATGTCGGCACCCAGTACTACGAACGCTATGTCATCGCGACCGCCACCCTGCTGGTCGAAACAGGCGTCATCACCCAGGCGGAACTCGATCAGGCCCTGGGTGCTCACTTCAAGCTGGCGAATCCCGCTCATGCTGAAGGTCGCCCGGCGATCACCGGTCGAGCGCACTTTGAGGTGGGCGACCGAGTGCTCGTGCGAGACGAGTATGTGGCCGGGCATACCCGCATGCCCGCCTATGTGCGTGGCAAAGAAGGCGTGGTCCTGCACCGCACATCCGCGCAGTGGCCATTCCCGGACGCGATTGGCCATGGCGACCTGAGCGCGGCGCATCAGCCCACCTACCACGTCGAGTTTCGCACTCAGGACCTGTGGGGGGACGCCGCAGATGAGGGTTTGGTGGTGGTCGACCTGTTCGAAAGCTACCTGGATAAGGCCGCAAGCCAACCTGCGGTGAACACATGATTGACGGCGCCCAGGCGGGCCGACTGCCGGTAACGGTACTTTCCGGCTTCCTCGGCGCCGGCAAAACCACCCTGCTCAACCATATCCTGCGCAATCGCGAAGGCCTGCGGGTGGCGGTCATCGTCAATGACATGAGCGAAGTCAACATCGATGCCGAAGAGGTGCAGCGCGACGTATCACTGCACCGTGGCCGCGATGAGTTGATCGAGATGAGCAATGGTTGCATCTGCTGCACGCTGCGCGCCGATCTGCTCGAACAGATCAGTGCCCTGGCACGCCAGCAGCGTTTCGATTACCTGCTGATTGAATCCACCGGGATCTCCGAGCCCATGCCCGTGGCGGAGACGTTCGCTTTCCTGGACGCACAGGGCTTCAGCCTCAGCGAACTGGCACGGCTCGATACGCTGGTGACGGTGGTCGATGGCAGTCGTTTTCAGGCGTTGCTGGCGTCGCCGGACACCGTGGCACGCGACGACGCGCAGGAGGACACACCCAAGCGCCCTCTGGCGGACCTTCTGATCGAGCAGGTGGAGTATGCCAACGTCATTCTCGTCAACAAACTGGACCTGCTCGATGAGCCTGGCTACCAGGCCGTGCACGCGATCCTCGCCGGCCTTAACCCGACCGCGCGGATCGTGCCGATGGTTGAGGGTAACGTTGAGTTATCCAGCATCCTCGATACCCATCTGTTTGATCTGCCCAGCCTTGCGGCGTCGCCGGGCTGGATGAAGAAAATGGAGGCCGGCGACGCACCGGCCTCCGAGTCGGACACCTATGGCGTGACGTCCTGGGTGTACCGCGAGCGCGCGCCTTTTCACCCAAAGCGATTGTTCGACTTTCTCCAGCGGCCCTGGTGCAACGGGCGTCTGCTGCGCAGCAAAGGTTACTTCTGGCTCGCCAGCCGACACCGGGAAACCGGCCTGCTGGTGCAGAGCGGCAAGCAGTTCCAGTGGGACTATGTCGGCCACTGGTGGAACTTCATCGAGCCGTCGCAATGGCCGCGGGATGAATATCGGTTGCAAAGCATCATGGCCAAGTGGGACAGCATTGTCGGGGATTGCCGGCAAGAGCTGGTCTTCATCGGCCAGGATCTGGATACCCACACGTTGCAGCGCGAACTCGACCACTGCCTGCTGAGTGCTCGGGAAATCGCCGCCGGCCCGTCGGCCTGGCAAGCCCTGCCGGGGGCGACAGCCTTTGACGCCCGGGCCTTGTCGACATGCCCGACGCCCTCGCTTGCAGGCTGAACCCATTTGATCGAGGTAGAGGTGTTCCATGCTTTTTTTCAGCCGAACCACCCGCTGGGTACTGGCGCCACTTGCCGACAGGCTGGAGCAGCCTGACCAGGCGAGCACGCCGTTATCGTCGAACCACCCGTTATTGCGCCGCATCCTTGCAGGCGTCGAGCAACTGCTGCAGGAGCGACAAGCCCTGAAGGAGCAAACGCGCGCACTGACCTTGCACGTCAGCCAATTGGACGAGCGCCTGGCTGACCGCGACAAACATTTGCGCCAGTTGCAAGCACGCTGGGCACTGATCACCCGAGGCGCAGATGAACTGTTCTGGTCGCTGGACCTGGAGGGCGCCGCCGCACCCGCGGCGGAGTCCAGGATGGAGTGGACGGGGTCTGCATCGATCCAGGCCCAAGGTATTGATCAGCTTGGCCGTTGGAGCGAACAGCTACACCCGGCTGATCGGCAACCGCACCTGGAGGCGCTTGCCAGGCATCTTGCCGACCGCAACGGGCGGACGCCCTTTGCGCTCGAGGTGCGGATGAAGTCCGCATCAGACGGTGACTATCGATGGTGCAGGATCAGCGGCGATTCATGTCGCGATACGCAAGGCGTACCGCTCGCCATCGGTGGGATCCTGCGTGACATTCACGACCAGCACCTGCACACCGAAGCGCTCGAACTGGCGGCCACACGTTTCGACATTTCCCGGGAGATGCTGCATGACGGGCTCTGGGACATCGAGGTCGTGGCTGGCGACCCTGCGAACCCGACAAATACCATTTGGTGGTCTTCGCAAATGCGCCGGCTGCTGGGGTGCAGCACGGTTGAAGAATTCCCCAACACCCTGGAAAGCTGGACCTCGCGCCTGCATCCCGAGGACAGCGCGCGGGCAATCGCAGCGTTTGTCGCCCACGTTGATGACCGCAGCGGCAAGACCCCGTTTGATGTGGATTATCGACTCAAACATAAAAGTGGCGCTTACCGCTGGTTTCGCGGCCGGGGGCAAACGCGCCGCGCACAGGACGGTTCACCGCAAAGAGTGGTGGGCGCCATCACCGATATCCATGCCCACCATGAAGAAAGCACGATGCGTGAGGCTCAGGCGGAACAACATCGGGTGATGCAGGAAACCCTCAGCAAGTTGACCCAGATTGTCGCCACCATCCAGGGCATTGCCAGCCAAACCAACCTGTTGGCGTTGAACGCCGCCATTGAGGCGGCGCGCGCAGGCGAGGCCGGGCGCGGGTTTGCCGTGGTCGCCGATGAAGTGCGCAAGCTGGCCACCCGAACCAGCCAGGCCACACAGCAAGCAGCCGAAATGATGGACAGCTAACACCTTGAAAGCGCGTGCACTGGGCCAGTGCACACAGGGCATATTCCAACAATAATAATCAGGTACGTTATGCGCGATTACGACTCAGCAGTGAGATCTTTCGATTATCTACAACTGGCCGCCCAGGATTTGCACGGCGAGCTGGCCGCCTTGAACGCATGCATCGAATGCTGCGATCGGCACGCCGACGGTGATGCCGTGGCGTTGTATTGCGAAACCCGGGATGGCCACGCCACGCACTACACCTTCAGCGAACTGCAGGCACAGGCTGCGCGCTTCGGCAACTTTCTGCGAGAGCAAGGGGTCAAGCCGGGCGAACGTGTAGCAGGCCTGATGCCACGCACGGTTGAACTGTTGATTGCCATTTTGGGTACCTGGCGCATCGGCGCGGTCTACCAACCGCTCTTCACTGCATTCGGCCCAAAGGCGATCGAGCAGCGGTTGGGCTGCTCCGAGGCACGCTGGATCGTGACCGATGCCCATAATCGCCCCAAGCTCGACGAGGTCACTGACTGCCCCCCTATCATCGTGACCGGCGCTGATCCACGGCACCCGGGTGATTACGACTTCTGGGCCGCCCTGAGTCGTCAACAGGCGGATTGCACGCCTGAGTTGCTGGACGCCAGCGCACCGTTCCTGCTGATGTGCACGTCGGGTACCACAGGGCCGGCCAAGCCGCTGGAGGTACCGTTAAGCGCCATTCTGGCTTTCAAGGGCTATATGCGTGATTCGATTGACCTGCGAGAGGACGACCATTTCTGGAATCTCGCCGACCCCGGCTGGGCCTATGGTTTGTACTACGCAGTGACCGGCCCGCTGGCGTGTGGCCGTGCCACGCTGTTCTATGACGGCCCTTTTGCGGTGGACAGTACCTGCCGGATCATCGCCAAGTATGCGATCAGCAACCTGGCCGGCTCGCCGACGGCTTATCGTCTGCTGATCGCAGCAGGGGCTGAGTTCGCCGACGCCGTGCGTGGCCACCTGCGTGTCATCAGCAGCGCCGGCGAACCGCTCAACCCGCAAGTCATTCGGTGGTTTGCCGAAGAACTCGGTGTGGTCATCCACGACCACTACGGCCAGACTGAAATCGGCATGGTGCTGTGCAATCACCACGGCTTGCGCCACCCGGTACGTGAGGGCTCGGCCGGTTATGCGGTTGCGGGGTACCGGATTGTCGTGCTGGATGACGCACATCGCGAATTGCCGACTGGCCGGCCAGGCGTGCTGGCGGTGGATCGCGAGCGCTCGCCCCTGTGCTGGTTCAACGGCTACTTCGGTATGCACACCAAGGCCTTTGTCGACCGCTATTACTTGAGCGGCGATATCGTGGAGCTCAATGACGACGGCAGTATCAGCTTCGTCGGCCGTAACGACGACGTGATCACCACGTCCGGTTATCGCGTCGGGCCTTTCGATGTGGAAAGTGCGCTGATTGAACACCCGGCGGTGGTTGAAACCGCCGTCATCGGCAAACCCGACCCGCAACGCACCGAGCTGATCAAGGCGTTTGTCGTACTGAACCGTCAGTACCTGCCAAGCGCCGAGTTGGCAGAAGTCTTGCGCCTGCATGTGCGACAGCGCCTGGCCGCACATGCGTACCCACGGGAAATCGAGTTCGTTGAACAACTGCCCAAGACACCGAGTGGCAAACTGCAGCGGTTCATTCTGCGCAGCCAGGAAATGGCAAGGCAGCAGGCGCTCGACAAATAAGGCCAGGGCCGTCGGGAGCGGCTACGTGTGTACAGCACGGCGCGAGTGTTGTGCTAAGCCGCACGGAATTCCAGCGCAGAGCCCTGGAGTTGTCAGGGACATCACCCGGTGGAAGGTCGGCGACCGTGTGACGGTCGCCCTTTGCAGGCTGATGTGGCGCGTGTCGCGAGTGCAACAGCGGTAACCCGCAAGTCTGCACTACCCAGTTTCAACCGGGCTTCACTCATTGGGGGTCGTTTGCCGAGTACGTCGGTATACACCAGGCCGACCTGAACCTCGTCGCACAGCCGGCGTGACCGCGTTCTAGACTCATTCACCTGCCACCGGCAATGTACAGGTGTGTGGGCTCCTCGCTTACTCTATAAACGCCGTATTGCCGCACCTGATCTATAAAGATATTGGCAGGTGTGCCGATAATCGAGAAAGCCCTTCAGGCGGTTGCAGTTCGTTTTGGCGATGAGTAAGGAACACGAAATGATGCCTTTTCGTAAGAGCGCCCTTAAAGCATCCGACGTGACCCTCTGCATTCTTGTGTGCCTGGCTGGGGTGGCCGTAACGAGCTTGGTACTGATTCTTTACCACGGGTCAGAGCAGCGCACCGTTGCCGTTGCGTTCCAACTGGAGGTTGACGAACGATTCAGTCGCTTGCAGCGACGTTTTACTGTTCAAGACTTGAAACTGGACACCGTCAGGCGTTTCTTCATCAACGCCGACGATGTCACGGAAAAGGAGTTTATGGGGTTCGTCACGCCTCTCGTCGAAGAGGGCGAAACGTACGGTTGGGTACCGAGGATTCTCGAGCAGGATCTACAAGTGTTTCACACCAAGGCGCTGCTCAATGGTACGAGTGACTTTGCGTATCATGAGATCAATCCAATCACCGGTGCCGAAGCCCCCCTCACCCGCCGCCCGGAACACATGGTCTTGCTCTATTTATCGAAGCGCGATGACGTGAAGGTTACCCCTGGCATGGATGTCATCGCCCGCCCGGATCGCGAGGCCCTGTTGAAGAAGGCACGAGAAACACATCAAATGGTCGTGTCGGAACCGTTGAAAATGAGCAATGGCCAGGCCGGGGTTTTCTTTGTCGCTCCCGTATTCAAAGAGTCCTCCGAGGCGCCAGTGAACGATGAAGGTTTGCAGGGCTTCATCGTCTCGACAATGCGCTTGGCCTCCTTGATGGAACAAAGCATTCCGTTACCCAGTCTGCAACGACTGAACGTGACGCTGTCATTGACCGACACACAGCATCAGGAAGACAACATTTATCAGAGCTTATCGCCAGCTGCACCATCGCCGCTTTACGCTCAGCGCGTGTTGAAAGTAGCCGACCAACACTACTTGATGCGGTTTCGGCCAACCGCAGCATTTTTGAGCTCCAACAGTCACGCATCGTTTATCAGTCTGATTGCCGTGTTCGGAACAGGATTGACGCTGCTGATGACGTTGATGGTGTACTTGCTGATCACGCAGCGCGCGCGGGCCCTGTCTCTTGTTGAAGAGCGCACGCAAGCCCTGCGTTTATTGAACATTACCGACCACCTGACGGGCGTGTATAACCGCAGGCACTTCGAAGAGCTGATGGAACGCCTGCTCATTGAAGCTAACACCCACTACCAGCCTCTATCGCTGATCATGTTCGACGTTGATCACTTCAAACGCATCAACGACAGCAGAGGGCATCAATGCGGTGACAACGTGCTGAAGGCATTGTGTACACGAATACGTTCGGCAACGCGCAAATCCGATCTACTGTGCAGAACAGGTGGCGAAGAGTTTGCCTTGATCTGCCCGGGTAGCGAACTGCACGACACAAAGCGGCTGGCGGAAAAGCTTCGAGCCCTCGTCAGCGCCCTGCCCTTTGAGGAGGCGGGCCAGGTAACGTGTAGCTTCGGCGTCGCGGCGTGGGTGCCATCGGAGTCATTTGATGCTTTCATGCGGCGCGCGGACAGCGCTATGTACAGTGCTAAATCAAAGGGTCGTGATCAAGTCCAGCTTGCCAATGCGTAACAAGCCGGATGCAGGGTTATCACGACCTGGTGGGTCACGTCCCGATCAAAAGTCGTCCTTTACGGCTCCCCCGTTGATCTTGAACGCTCGGGTTTGCAAATAGACACTTCGAATGAAGTTGTACTTATCGCCCGTAATGAGCTTTTCGGACGTCAGATATTGAGCCCGTCCGTCGATCAGGCTCACGCCGTAAAGGCTATTACGGGTAGGAACGTCGCCGATGTAGCGGACCGGATTGGTGTAGGCATCGGGAAGGATGGCAGGCGCATCGCGCAGTGTGCTTGGCCCCAGGAGCGGCAGTACCAGGTAAGGGCCGCTATTTACCCCCCAGTAACCGAGGGTTTGACCGAAATCTTCGTCACTGCGCTGCAGCCCCATGGGCGTCGCGACGTCAAACAACCCCGCCAGGCCAATCGTGCTGTTGAGTAAAAAGCGACTCGTATCCACGCCGGCACTATGAAACTTGGCTTGAAGTAAGTTATTGGACAGATTTTTGACCTCCCCCAGATTATTGAAAAAATGATGAATGCCGTCTTGAGCAACCCGGGGAGTGACGAATTGGTAGGCCTGGGCGAGTGGTTTGAGTGCATAGGTATCCAACGTGTCGTTGAATGAGAAAATAGGTCGGTTAATACCTTCCCATGGATCTGCGTCGGCGTCCGCACGCGAAGGCGGTGAGATTGTGATGAAGCAGGCGCAGGCAAGCACCTGGACGCAACGGCTTACACTGGAACGAAAGGCACACATGGTTATTCCCCACTCAAAGAAGTCATCTGATTTGATGCGCGCAAGCCGTTCCTTCGCTGCGGTGATGTGTGCACGTGGCAGGGCCATTAATTCCAACCGCCCCCCAGCACTTTGTACAACGTGATGCGATTACTCTGCTCGGTCAGGCGCAGCGTGATCAGGTCCTGCTGTGCGCTGTAGAGCGAGCGTTGCGCATCCAGGGCTTCGAGGTAGCTTTGCGAGCCGCCCCGATACAAGGCATCCGAGAGTTCGAAGCTTTTGCGGCTGGCGTCGGTCAGCGCCTGTTGCGCGGCGATACGGCGATCCAGGGTGCTGCGCACCGCCAACGCATCGGCCACTTCGCGGAAGGCGGTCTGCAGGGTTTGCTGATAGGTCTGCACCTGGATCTCGCGTTCTACCTTGGCCGAATCCAGGGTCGCGCGGTTACTCCCGCCGTCAAAAATCGGCACGCTGATGCTCGGGGCAAAGGTCCAGGCACCGCTGCCGGACTTGAACAGGCCGGCCAATGCCGCACTGGACGAGCCGGCGTTGGCGGTCAGGCTGATGCTCGGGTAAAACGCCGCACGGGCCGCGCCAATATCGATGTTGGCGGACTTGAGCGTATGTTCGGCCGAGAGCACGTCCGGGCGTTGTTGCAGCAAGCTGGAGGGCAGGCCCGCCGGAATCTCCACCAGCACCGCCGCCGATTCCAGGTGCGTCCCCGGCAAGAGCGCCTCGGGCAGATCACTGCCGACCAACAGGCGCAAGGCATTGCGGTCCTGCAGGATCTGGCTCTCGTAGGACGCCACATCGCCCCGTGCCGACTCGACCGTGGTCTGGGCTTGCGCCACGGACAACGCAGAAGCGCCGCCCAAGGTGTAGCTGCGCTGGGTCAGGTCGTAGGTGGCCAACTGGCTGGTCAAGGTTTGCTGGGCCAGCAGCAGCCGTTCGTTGTCGGCGGCCAGGGTCAGCCAGGCCGTGGCCACTTCGGCCACCAGACTGATTTGCGTGCTGCGCCGGGTTTCCGTCAGCGCCAGGTAGTCTTCCAGCGCCTCATCCCGCAGGTTGCGAACCCGGCCAAACACGTCCAGCTCATAACTGCTCAGCCCCAATTGAGCGCTGTAATCGTGAGTGGTAGCCGCCGCGCCGGAGTTGGACAGCGACCCCGGTGTACGGCTATGGGTGCCGCTGACGCTCGCGTCGACAGTGGGAAACAGGTCCGCACGCTTGATGCGGTACTGCGCCTGGGCCTTCTCAACGTTCAGGCTGGCCAAACGCAAGTCGCGGTTATTGGCCAGCGCCAATACCTGCAACTGCGCCAGGCGGCTGTCGGTAAAGAACTGCTGCCATTTGATATCAGCCCCAGCCTGCCCTGTTGGCAGGCTGGCTGCTGGCAGCCATTGCTCGGACACCGGTGCAGCGGGACGCTCATACTGCGGTGCCAGGTTGACGCAACCGCCCAGGGCCATGGCGGCCAGCAAAGGCCAGTGTGACTTGATCATGCATCACCTGTCGGGGCAGATTGGTTAGCGCTGTGCACGCGGCCAAAACGGCGGCGGATCAGCACGAAAAACAGCGGCACAAAGAAAATCCCCAGCACCGTCGCGCTGAACATGCCGCCCAGCACCCCGGTCCCGATGGCCTGGCGCCCGGCGGAGCCTGCGCCCGTACTCAAGGCCAGCGGCAACACGCCGAACATGAACGCCAGGGAGGTCATCAGGATCGGCCGCAGGCGTTGGCGCACGGCGATCAGCGTCGCGTCGATCACGCTGTTGCCCTGCTCTTGCAAGTGCTTGGCAAACTCAACGATCAGGATCGCGTTTTTCGCGGCCAGGCCCACGGTGGTCAACAACCCGACCTGGAAATACACGTCGTTGCTCAACCCGGCGACACGGGTCGCCAGCACCGCACCGATCACCCCCAGGGGCACCACCAGGATCACCGAAAACGGCACCGACCAACTCTCATAGAGCGCGGCCAGGCACAGGAATACAAACAACACGGAGACGCCGTAGAGCAGCGGCGCCTGGGAGCCCGACAGGCGCAGTTGATAGGACTGCCCGGTCCACTCGTAGCCGATGCCCTGGGGCAATTGCCGGACAATCGCTTCCACCGCGTTCATCGCGTCCCCGGAGCTCACCCCTGGCGCAGGATCACCCACGATTTCCAGGGAGGCGTTACCGTTGTAGCGTTCCAGCAACGGCGAGCCGTAACTCCAGGAGCTGCTGGCGAAGGACGAAAACGGCACCATTTCATTGTTGCTGTTGCGCACAAACCAGTGATCAAGGTCCGCCGCCTGCATGCGCGAGTTTGCCTGGCCCTGTACATAGACTTTTTTCACCCGGCCCTGGTTGAGGAAGTCGTTTACGTAAGTACCGCCAAGCGCCGTCGACAATGTGGTGTTGATGTCACTGGTACTCAAGCTCAAGGCCCCGGCCTTGCGGTCGTCAATGCTGACCTTGAGCTGCGGCGCATCGTCCAGGCCGTTGCTGCGCACGCCCAGCAAGCGGGGGTCTTTCCTGGCCAACTCCAGGAACTGCTCGCGAGCCGCCACTAACGCATCATGGCCCAGGCCACCGAGGTCCTTGAGTTGCAGGTCGAACCCCGAGCTCTGGCCCAGGCCGCGCACGGTCGGCGGCTGCATGACAAACGCATCGGCATCGCCGATGCTCGACAGCGCCATGGTCGCCCGCTGGGCAATGGCGGCTGCACCCTCACCAGAGCCACCGCGTTCGGACCAGTCCTTGAGGCGAATAAACGCCCGTGCGGTATTCTGGCTGTTGCCGCCCATCCCCAGCCCGCTGATGCTGATCATCGCTTCGACTTCGGGCTGTTTCAGGATGTAGTCTTCGAACTGCTTGATCACGGCCTGTGTGCGGCTGTCCGTCGCGCCGACCGGTAACTGGATCTGTGCCAGGAGGATCCCCTGGTCTTCATCCGGCAGGAACGACGTGGCCAGGCTCATGTAGCCCACCGCCATGACCACCAGCACCACGCCGTAAAGCAGCAGGCTGCGTCCCCAACGGCGCAACACCGCCCCCACCCAGCGCTCATAACCGGCACTGGCCCGTTCAAAGGTGCGGTTGAACCAGCCGAAGAACCCGCGCTGAGCCGTATGCGCCTGGCCGCCACGCGCCTTGAGCAACGACGCGCAGAGCGCGGGTGTCAGGGTCATCGCCACCAGCACCGACAGGACCATGGCCGAGACAATGGTCACCGAAAACTGCCGATAGATAATCCCGGTGGAACCACCGAAAAACGCCATGGGAATAAACACTGCACTCAGCACCAGGGTGATACCGACCAGTGCACTGCTGATTTCACTCATCGATTGCCGCGTGGCGGCCACCGGCGACAGCCCCTCGCCCATCAACCGCTCGACGTTTTCCACCACCACAATGGCGTCGTCCACCAGCAAACCGATCGCCAGGACCATGGCAAACATGGTCAAGGTGTTGATCGAATAGCCGAACAACGCCAGCACACCGAACGTGCCCAGCAGCACCACCGGCACAGTAATCGCCGGTATCAGCGTTGCGCGCAGGCTCTGCAGGAACAGGAACATGATCAGCACCACCAGCACGATGGCCTCGCCCAGGGCCTTGACCACTTCCTCGATGGACAGGCTGACAAACGGCGTGGTGTCGTAGGCAATCACGTTTTTAAGCTGCATTTCTGTCGGGTAGAACGGCTCCATCTCCTTGAGCTTGGCCTTGACTGCCTCACCGACATTCAGCGCATTGGCGCCAGCCGCCAGTTGCACACCCATGGCCGCAGCGGGTTTGCCGTTGAGGGCCGAACTGATGTCGTAGCTTTCACTGCCCAACTCCAGGGTTGCGACGTCGCCCAGCAGAACGACAGCTCCATCACTGTTGGACTTGACGACGACATTACGAAACTCTTCAACGGTCTGCAGTTTGCTGCGGGCGCTGATCGTGGCGTTCAACTGCTGCCCCTTGATCGCCGGCAAGGCGCCGAGCTGCCCGGCGGAAACTTCAGTGTTCTGCGCCTCCAGTGCACTGCTGACGTCCGAGGGCATCAACGCGTACTTTTCCAACAGGGCGGGATCCAGCCAGATACGCATGGCGTAGCCCGACCCCAACGTCTGCACATCGCCAACGCCGTCTATTCGGCTGATGGAGTCCAGCAAGGTGGTGGAAATGTAGTCGCCGATCTGGGTACCGGTGACACTGGGGTCATCCGATGCCAGGGCGACAATCATCAAGAAATCCGAGCCGCCCTTGGTCACGGTCAGGCCTTCGCTTTGTACCGTTTGCGGCAGTCTCGACTCCGCTTGTTGCAGCTTGTTCTGCACCTGCATCTGGGCGACGTCCGGGTCGGTGCCGGCAGTAAAGGTCAAACTGATGCTGGCACTGCCTGCCGAACTGCTGGTGGCCGACATATAGGTCAGGTTATCCAGGCCTTTCATCTGCTGTTCGATGACCTGGGTCACCGAGTCCTCCACGGTCTTGGCCGAGGCCCGGTGTAGGTGGCAGAAATCGTGACCGTGGGCGGCGCGATGTCCGGGTACTGCTCCAACGGCAACTGGCTGATGGACAAGCCACCACCGAGCATGATCACGATGGCGATCACCCAGGCGAAGATCGGTCGATCAATAAAAAAGTGCGCCATGTTCAACCCGCCTTCACAGGAGTCGGCGTCGTAGCCGCCTGGGTAGTGGCGTCTTGCGCGTTTACGGCGGCGCCGACACGAACCTTTTGCCCGCCTTCGACGATCAACTGGTCCCCCGCGTTCAGGCCCGCGGTGACCCACCACTGGTTACCCACCGCGCGATCGATGGTCAGCTCGCGTTGTTCAACCTTGCCGTCAACCACCAGCAACGCGGTGGTCACACCACTGGCGCTGCGGTTTACCGCTTTTTGCGGAATCAGAATGGCCTGATCATTGCGCGCCTGCTCCAGCACCGCGCGCACATACATGCCCGGCAGCAGCAGGTGGTCCGGGTTGGCGAACTCTGCGCGAAGGGTCACGGTGCCCGTGCCCTCGTTGACACTGACGCCGCTGACCTTGAGCCGCCCCTCATGGTTGTAGGCGGTGCCATCGTCCAGCTTCAGACTGATCCGTGCCTGCCCTTCGCCGTTGGACTGCAAGGCCCGCTGGCCAGGTCACGCTTGAGCCGCAGCAGTTCCGTAGTCGATTGGGTGACATCCACATAGATCGGATCGAGTTGTTGCACCGTGGTCAACGCGCTGTCCTGATCAGCCACCACCAGCGCCCCGGGGTCACAGTGGACGTTTCAATGCGCCCGCTGACCGGCGAGGTAATACGTGTGTAAGCCAGGTTAATCCGGGCGGTCTCGACTTCAGCTGCGGCGACTTGCACGTCGGCGGCCGCGGTGAGCAACGTCGCCTGCGCGTCCTCGTTGTCTTGCTGGCTGATGGCATTGATCTTCACCAGTTCGGCGTCGCGCCTGGCGGTGGCCTGCGCCGATTTAAGCGTGGCGCGGTACTTGGCCAGGCTCGCCTGGGCCTGCGCCAGCGCGGCGTTGTAGGGCGCCGCATCCAATTGGTACAACGCTTGCCCGGCCTTGACATCCGCGCCCTCGACAAACAGCCGCCGCTGGACGATGCCACCGACTTGCGGACGAATCTGCGCCACCATGAAGGCCTGGGTGCGCCCCGCCAGCTCGGTGGTCAGCACTTGGCTCTGGGGTTTTATGCTGATCACCGAGACCTTGGGTGTGACCGCCTCAGGAAGTGGCTCGCCGCCGGAGCAGCCGCCCAGCATGACCAAAATGATCAAGGACAGGAGCACCGCGGCGGTGACCAGGAATTTGGCGATTATTTTCGTCGACATAGCAGCCTCTGCAAGACGGGATGACTTGAGTCAGCGCCATGCTGCGAGGCAAATGTGCAGGAAAATTGAAGATTGCCCCGCCGGGTTGAATCTTTCGCTCGCCAGGGCCTAAATGGTCACCATCCATTCCCGACGGCCCGCCTCCATGAAGTTGAGTATCTCCACCAAGCTGTTTATTGCGGTACTGGCCGGTGTGTTGCTGGTCATCCTGAGCATGGGCCTGGCGACCAGCTGGAGCTTCGGGCGGGGCTTTCTCGGGTACCTCAATGAGCAGGCGCTGGAGCGCATGGCGCCCGTGCTGCCGCGCCTGGCCAGCGCCTACGCGCGCGAAGGCAATTGGGAGTTCCTGCGCAACCAGCCGGACCGCTGGTTCGACATCATGCGGCCCGAACTTGGCGAGGATCCGGCGAAGAACGACCTGCGCACGCCTTTGGCCTCCGACCTGACAGGCGCGCTATTTCGCATCGCCTTGTTGGATAAACACAAAAAACGCGTGAACGGTTACCCGGATATTGGCGACGACGCGCTGTTGCGCCCGGTTGTCGTGGGCGACGAAACCGTGGGCTGGCTGGCCGTGACCCCGTTCCAGAGCGTAACCGAAGCCGGCGGCGAACGGTTCCAGCAATACCAGTTACGCACCAGTTTGGTCATGGGCGCGTTTTCGCTGCTGCTGGCGATGCTGATTGCCTGGTGGATCGCCCGAACGCTGCTGGAACCGGTCAAACGGGTGGCCGCAGCGACCCACCGTCTGGCCAGCGGTGACTACAGCAGTCGGGTGGCGGTGGCCTCCAATGACGAAGTGGGCCGATTGGCCCGTGATTTCAACCAGCTCGCCTACACCCTGGAGCGCAATGAACAGATGCGTCGCGAGTTCATGGCCGACGTTTCGCACGAGCTGCGCACCCCGCTGTCGGTAATGCGTGGCGAGCTGGAGGCCATCGAGGATGGCGTACGCACCCTGAACCCAGGCTCGATGAAGTCGTTGCAAGGCGAGGTCAGCATGCTCAGCAAACTGGTGGATGACCTGTATGAGTTGTCCCTGGCGGATATCGGCGCACTGACCTACCGCAAGAGCGTGTGTTCATTGGATCACTTGTTGCAAGCCAGCGTGTCGATGTTTCAGGAGCGTTTGAATACCCGGTACCTGCGCGTCGAATTGGACTTGCCATCCCAACCGCTGGAGCTGTTCGCCGACGCCAATCGCTTGCAGCAATTGTTTTCCAACCTGTTGGAGAACGCCGTGCGCTACACCGATCCGGGGGGGGTCATACACATCCGCGCCTCCCAGGATCGCGCCGAGGTGTGCCTCGAGCTCCTCGACTCCGGCCCTGGTGTTTCGGCCGAACAACTGCCGCGCCTGTTCGAGCGCTTCTATCGTGGCGAATCGTCGCGCAACCGTAGCAGTGGCGGGGCCGGCCTGGGGCTGGCGATTTGTCACAGCATCGCCCTCGCCCACGGCGGCAGCCTTGACGCCGCGCACTCCCCGCTTGGGGGGCTTTGGCTGACCCTGCGCCTGCCAAGGAACATTTGACTCATGAACGACGAAAGCCCGATCCTGATTGTCGAAGACGAACCGAAGCTGGCCGCATTGATGCAGGATTATGTGGTCGCGGCAGGCTATCCGACCCTGTGCCTGGACAACGGCTTGCAGGTGGTGCCGACCGTGCGCGCCCACACACCACGCCTGATCCTGCTCGACCTGATGCTGCCCGGCCGTGACGGTATGCAAGTTTGCCAGGACCTGCGGGTGTTCAGTGCCGTGCCCATCATCATGATCACCGCCCGCGTCGAAGAGGTGGACCGCCTGCTGGGGCTGGACCTGGGCGCCGACGACTACATCTGCAAGCCTTTCAGCCCGCGCGAAGTGGTTGCCCGGATCAAGGCCATCCTGCGCCGCGGTCCCCAACTGCTGACCAGCGCCCCACCGCGCCTGCTGATCGACGAAACGCAGTACCGCGCCTCACTCGACGGTATCGCGCTGGACCTCACCCCCCTTGAGCTGCGACTGCTCAGCACCTTTGCACGCTCCGCCGGGCGGGTGTTTTCCCGCGACCAACTGCTGGACAAGATCTACTCCGACCACCGCGTGGTCACCGACCGTACGGTGGACAGCCATATCCGCAACCTGCGACGCAAGCTGGAGCAGGCGTGCCCTGGAGAAACGCCCATCGAGTCATTGTATGGAGTGGGCTATCGGTTTCAGCTTGCCGACGCCTGAGGTCCCGTCGAAGAGACGGCCTTGGCGTGAATGCGATGTCTGGGCAAGCCCCTCGGTGCGTCCATTTCGGATCGCGCGCCGACGATTTAATCTTCGACATTTTCAACGCATAGGGCTTCGAGCAATACCGGCTCCAAGACGTCAAAGAAGCATCTGATTTCCCGGCTATCGCCGTTTACCTGGGTATTCAACTTTCGCGTCGTAGGGCTGTGCGCGCAGGCGAGGCCGGGCGCCGCAGGCCCTCAGATACTCAGGAGTTCGGCCAGCGGAAAACGCTGCGTGGTCTTCATTTCTCGCAGCGACAGGTTCGAGCGAATACTCAAAACGCCCGGGAGCTTTCGCAGCACCTTTTCGACGAATCTGCTGTAGCTGTCCAAATCCCTGGCGACGACTTGAAGTAAAAAATCCGCCTCGCCCGTTGTGTTGTGACAACTGAGTACCTGAGGCGCCGAGGCGATGATTTTTTCAAACTTTTCCGTGGCCTCTTCACTGTGATCACTGCAGGAAATCTGAACAAAAGCCATCACCCCCAGGCCCAGCTTTCTGCGATTCAGGATGGCTTGATACCCCTCAATCACCCCGCATTCCTCAAGGCGCTTTTGTTTACGCCAACAGGATGCTTCGCTGAGGGAAAGTTGCTCCGCCAATTTGACATTCGACAGTCGCCCATCTCGCTGCAATCGCTCTGATATTGCAATGTCCACCTTATCCAAACGCTCGAGCATGGTTGATCCTTTCAATTATGTGCCAGCTCACGGAGATTAATTTCATTTGGCGCAAACTATCAATCGCAATCTGAAAAGCAATTTCACCCCATTTGCACATAATGGATCACCGCTGATTCGAGCAGCCCCGCGCAAGAAAGCCATCGAATACAGCGCCGTGTCTATCCAGGTAGAGGTTACTTTCATGAAAGCAGTTGTCTACGAAGCCTTTTCCAAACCGCCGCGCTTGATGGACGTCGAAGACCCGACGCCGGAGCGTCACGGTGTGGTGATACAGGTGAGGGGCACGGGGGTTTGCCGCAGCGACTGGCACGGCTGGAAAGGCCATGATCCGGACATCCAGTTGCCGCATGTTCCCGGGCATGAGCTTGCCGGCATCGTGGCCGAGGTTGGCCGCGACATTACCCGGTGGAAGGTCGGCGACCGTGTGACGGTGCCCTTCGTCGGCGGGTGTGGCGCGTGTCCCGAGTGCAACAGCGGTAACCAGCAGGTCTGCACTACGCAGTTTCAACCGGGCTTTACCCACTGGGGTTCGTTTGCTGAATACGTCGGTATCCATCAGGCCGACCTGAACGTCGTGGCACTCCCTGAGAGCATGGACTTTGCCACCGCTGCAAGCCTGGGTTGTCGCTTCGCCACATCATTCCGCGCCGTCGTTGACCAAGGCAAAGTCAGCGCCGGACAGTGGGTTGCGGTGCACGGCTGCGGAGGCGTCGGCCTGTCCGCAGTGATGATCGCCAACGCCCTCGGCGCGAACGTCATCGCCATCGATATTTCCCAGGAAAAACTCGAACTGGCGCGCTCGCTCGGTGCCGTTGCAACCGTGAACGCACAAGCCGTTGCGGACGTCACCGAAGCCGTGCTGGAAATCACCCAGGGTGGCGCCCACGTCTCACTGGATGCACTGGGCCATCCCACCACGTGCTTCAACTCCATCAACAACCTGCGCCGTCGAGGCAAACACGTCCAGGTAGGCCTGATGCTCGCCGACCACGCCACACCGGCGATCCCCATGAGCAAAGTCATCGCGCACGAGCTTGAGATCTACGGAAGCCACGGCATGCAAGCCCATCGTTATGACGCCATGGTCCAGATGATCACCGGCGGAAAACTCGCCCCGGAAAAACTCGTGGGTAAAACCATCAGCCTGGAGCAGTCCATCGACGCGTTGATGAACATGGATCGCTTCGAGACGGCCGGCGTAACGGTTGTGACCGAGTTCTAGCTCAGGCAGGACGCAACAGTACCCAGGCCACAATACCCATTAAGTATTGGTCACCACCTCCTGGGGTATTTGACCTCTCCCAACCAAAGCAACACCATCCAGTTCATCAGGACCCCATCAACACGCAGCTCAAGGAATGACCGCCTCCATGCACCCCATCTCTATTGAACGGGTCGAAGCTCACCTCGTCGAGCTGCCGACCCTCAGGCCACACCGGCTGGCGATGCATACCATCGAAACCCAAACTACCGTGATCCTGCGGATCCGCTGCAGCGACGGCATCGACGAAAACACCAGGGAGCGACGCTCAAACTGGGCAGCGCCGACTGGTTCGGCCTGGACGACCCAGCCCTGCATGCCGAAGTCGAGCAACGCCTGGGCGCTCATCCGGGGCGAGCGTTCTTCGAGCCATTGAGCCCCATGGACCTGAGCCTGCTTGAGCTGGGCGCCAGCGCTCGGGAAAACATCGGACAGCAGGCGCGCCAATGCTGACACCGGAGCCGCCCGTAACCCAGACCGGGGCCAGACGCTGGGTATGCCTGGTGATCCTGCTGGTGGATCGTTCCTGCCGCCCCTGGATTACTTCATCGTCAATATCGCCCTGCCCTTTATCAAGGCCGACCTGAAAGCCAGCGATGGCCTGATGCAGGCGTCAGTGTCGATCTACGCCGCAGCCTTTGCGCTGTTCCTGATCCTCGGCGGGCGTTTAGGGGACAGGTACGGGCCACGGCGGATTTTCATGCTTGGCATGCTTGGCTTTGCCGCCGCCTCGGTGGCTTGCGGCGTCGCCGGCAGCGATCTGGGACTACGGCCTGGGGTTGTCGGCGACCATCCCGGTCCTTATCTCCACTCCCGGGCATCCGATGCAGAAAAGCATGGGCCTGATAGGCCTGGGCGAAACGATTTTTTCCTGGCCGATCTTGCTCACAGCTCTGGTGGTGTTGGTGACGTTGCCTCTGCTCAATGCAGCCCTGCACCCCCGGCAGGGGGAACAGGTGACCGAGATCGACGCCAGCCAGTACATCGCCAAGGATGAAAGCGGCCAGAGCGTGGACGGGCTGTTCGCCGACAACACCGTGGCCACTCGGCTCAACAACAGTAGGCTGCTGAGCCTGGCGGTGGGCCTGTTGGGTCTGGGCTACGTCGCCGTGAGTTTTTTGCGCGGAGCCAACCTCGATCTGAACAAGGTCAACTTTCTGATCCTGTTCCTCGGCATCCTGCTGCTGCGCACCCCGGCCCAGTACATAGCCAAGCTCAATGAGGGCATCAAGACCATTACCGGGATCATTCTCCAGTACCCCTTCTACGCCGGGATCATGGCGATCATGGCCGGTTCGGGCCTGGTGGACAGTGTCTCCAGGGTCTTTGTCGACGTGGCCAACCAGCAGACCTTGCCCTTCTGGGGCTTGCTCAGCTCGTTCCTGATCAACTTCTTCGCCCCTTCCGGCGGCGGCCACTGGGCGATTCAGGGCCCTTTCATGATCGAAGCTGCCCGTGCCCTGAACAGCTCACTGGCCCAGACCTCCATGGCGGTGATGCTGGGCAACGCCTGGAACGACCTGGTGCAGCCGTTCTGGATCCTCCCGGCCCTCGCCCTGTCACGGCTGAAACTCAAGGATGTGATGGGCTACACCGTGATCTGTATGTTCTGGGTCGGTGCCATCTACATTTGCACCGTCCTGCTGTGGGGATGCCTGGGCCACCCGTGAATCCCGAGTCATCATTTTCAGGAGTCTGCGTATGCCATTTGTAATCGAAACATGGGACAAGCCTGGCAGCCAGGCGGTCCGCAGCCGCCACCGGCCCAGCCACCTGGCGTACCTGGACCGCCACGCGGCGCTGTTGATCGCGTGTGGCGCCAAGTTGCATGACGATGCCAGCGACCTGGGCGGTGGGTTCTACATCGTCGAACTGGATACCCGCGAACAGGCACAGGCGTTTATCGAGGGCGACCCGTTCTACCAGGCAGGGCTGTTTCTCAACGTACAGATCACTCGTTGGCGAAAAAGCTACGTGCTCGGCAAAAACCTGCTGACCGAGTGACCACGGCACCATCAGGTGCCCCTGGACAGTGCTTGGCCAGGCACGACAAATAGCGGGCCAAGCGCCGACGTATGCGTAAATCCCAGGCAAAAAAAAGCCACTCGTAAGAGTGGCTTTTTCTTTGTGTTTGGAGCGGGAAACGAGACTCGAACTCGCGACCCCGACCTTGGCAAGGTCGTGCTCTACCAACTGAGCTATTCCCGCGTCTTGGTGGTGTGCATTCTATAGAATCCAGAACCCCCGTCAACCCCTTGATTCAAAAAAGTTTTATTTCTTTTCAACGGTGGTGCGCAGATGTGGCCAGGCAGCACGCAAATACTGAAGCATGGACCACAACGTCAGGCCCGCGGCGATCAGCAGCAAGGCGTAGCCGGTGAGCACCCAGAAGGAGAAGTCCGACGGATTGGCCAGCAGGATCACCAACGCGAGCATTTGCGCAGCGGTTTTCCATTTGCCCATGTTGGAGACCGCCACGTGGGCGCGCGCGCCGATTTCGGCCATCCATTCGCGCAGGGCCGAGACGACGATCTCGCGGCCGATGATCACGGCGGCCGGCAGCGTCAGCCACAGGTTGCCGTGCTCCTGCACCAACAGGACCAGGGCCACGGCCACCATCAGTTTGTCGGCCACCGGATCAAGGAATGCGCCAAAGGGCGTGCTCTGTTCCAGGCGACGCGCCAGGTAGCCGTCAAGCCAGTCGGTCGCGGCTGCAAAGGCAAACACTGAACTGGAGGCGGCATAGCTCCATTCGTACGGCAAATAGAACAACAAAATGAAAATCGGAATGAGCAGGACGCGTAGAACGGTAATCAGATTAGGGATATTCATCGGCACAACTGGCTACGAGGTGAGAAGGCATTCTATTCGCTGTGCAGGTTTGCATAAATCAACTCAGCGAGCTTTTTACTGATACCGGGTGCTTTGGCTATTTCGTCAATGCTGGCACGGGACAGCTCCTGCAAGCCACCAAAATGTTTAAGCAGGTCGCGCCGGCGTGTCGGGCCAACGCCCGCCACCCCTTCCAGGGTTGAGGTTCGACGGGTTTTGCCGCGACGGGCACGGTGGCCAGTAATGGCAAAACGGTGGGCCTCGTCACGGATCTGTTGAATCAGGTGCAGCGCGGGTGAGTCGCCCTTCAAGGTGAACTCATGGGCGGCATCATTCAAGTACAACGTCTCGAAGCCGGCCTTGCGCGTGGCGCCCTTAGCCACGCCGAGCAGGATCAGGTCGGGCACGGCCAGTTCGTTGAGCACGTCACGGGCCATGGACAACTGGCCCTTGCCGCCGTCCACCAGAAGAATATCCGGCAGTTTGCCCTCGCCGTCCTTCAACTTGCTGAAGCGTCGCGTCAGGGCCTGGTGCATCGCAGCATAGTCATCGCCGGCGGTAACGCCTTCAATGTTGTAGCGCCGGTAATCGGATTTGATCGGCCCTTCCGGCCCGAACACCACACAGGACGCCACAGTGGCTTCGCCGCTGGAGTGGCTGATGTCGTAGCACTCCAGCCGTTGCGGCGGCTCGTCCAGGTTAAGCACTTCAGCCAAGGCGTCGAAGCGTGCGGCCACATGCTGCCGATTGGCCAGACGCGCACTCAGGGCCTGCTCGGCGTTTGTGACCGCCAATTGCTGCCAACGGGCACGGGTACCGCGCACGCGGTGGCTGATGTCCAGCTCACGGCCGCGCAGCTCGTGGATGGCCTCGATCAGTGTGGGGAAGTCTTCATGCACCACGTTGACGATCAACTCCGAGGGCAAATCGCGCTCGGGGCTGCTGACGTAGTACTGACCAAGAAAGGCGGCCATGACTTCAGCCACTTCCTCGTCGATCCCGGTTTGCGGGAAGAAGTTCTTGCTGCCCAGCACTCGCCCGCCACGCACGCTGATCAAATGCACACAGGCGCCGCCCGGGTTGACGAACGCGGCGATCACATCGACGTCCCCGTTGCCGCCCTCCATGCTTTGCTGGTCCTGAACACGGCGCAACAGAGAGATCTGGTCGCGCAATTCAGCGGCCCGCTCGAAATCCAGCGTGCTGGCAGCCTGCTCCATGGCGCCGGAGAGCTCATCGGTGAGCGCATTGCTGCGCCCTTCGAGGAACATCACCGAATGGCGCACATCCTCGGCGTACTCCGCCGGATCAACCAGGCCGACACAAGGCGCCTTGCAGCGCTTGATCTGGTACTGCAGGCAAGGCCGTGTGCGGTTCTTGTAGAAGCTGTCTTCGCACTGGCGCACAAAAAAGGTCTTTTGCAGCAGGCTCAGGCTTTCGCGGATTGCACCGGCGCTGGGGTACGGCCCGAAATACTTGCCCTTCTGCTTCTTCGCGCCGCGGTGAATGCTCAGCCGCGGGAAGTCGCCGTCGGATAAAAACACGTAGGGATAGGATTTATCGTCGCGCAGCAGAATGTTGTAGGGCGGCCGCCACTCCTTGATCAGCGTCTGCTCAAGCAGCAGCGCTTCGGTTTCATTGGCGGTGATGGTGGTTTCAACCTGGGCGATGCGCGCCACCAAGGCAGCGGTTTTCGTCGCCAGGCCGGTCTTGCGAAAGTAGCTCGCCAGACGGTTTTTCAGGTTCTTGGCTTTGCCCACATAAAGCAGGCGCGCCTCGCTGTCGAACATGCGGTACACGCCGGGGCGGCCACTGCACGTTGAGAGAAAGGCACTTGGATCAAACGGTGTGGTCATGTCAGGCGCTGGCGTCCACCATGCCGTGGCGCACCGCGAGCAGGGTCAATTCAACATCACTGCTGATGGCGAGCTTCTCGAAAATGCGATAGCGGTAGGTGTTAACGGTTTTGGGCGACAGGCAGAGCTTGTCGGAAATCGTCTGCACTTTCTGGCAGCCGACGATCATCAAGGCGATCTGGATCTCCCGCTCCGACAGCGCATCAAACGGCGAGTCGCTGGTGGGCTGGAAAGATTTGATAGCCAACTGTTGGGCAATCTGCGGGCTGATATAACGCTGGCCGGCAAATACCAGGCGAATGGCTTGCACCATCTCCGCCAGGCCTGCGCCTTTGGTCAGGTAACCGGCCGCGCCTGCCTGTAGCAGACGTGTAGGAAAAGGGTCTTCCTCGCACACGGTCACCACCACGACTTTAATGTCCGGATGGCTGCGCAACAATTTGGTAGTGGCACCAAGACCGCCGATCCCAGGCATCTTGACGTCCATCAAAACCACATCGGGTTTCAACTCCCGGGCCTTGATCAGGGACTCCTCCCCTGACTCGGCCTGACCGACTACTTGCAGGCCATCGATGTCAGCCAGCATTCGTGTAATGCCTGTACGAACGAGATCATGGTCATCGACTACTAGCACCCTAATCAAGCAGACACCTCGCGATATGGTCTTATAGGTTGCTGAACACCTTAGCAAAAAACCATGGCGCAGACCTAGCTGCAAGCGTCATATATATAGAGTTTACGCACGCTATCGGTGCCCGACTTGCGCCGGACAGCCGATTTTACTGAGCAAAAGGTCAGCTTTGCGTGAGAGCCGACTTGTGTTTTCCGTTCTGCGACACGGAGTGTTCCGCCAGTGTGGAGGTCAGTCGGCGGATAGCGTCCTGATCTTCCTTGAGCATGACCCGGTAATTTTCCAGGATTTTTTCTTCCAACTGACTGAGGTTTTCCAGCTGCATAGGCGTCGGGCTTCCCGTCAGCACATATAAAACATCTACACCACGCTGAGCCACGCGTGACAGGTAGTCCGCCTTGGGTGCGCGGCCGCCGCTTTCGTATTTGCCTTGGGCATTTGCCTCGACGCCGCCGATTTCACCAAAAACTTTCTGCGACAGGCCAAGACGTTCTCTTTCCTGTCTTAAACGCGAACCGATTCCACTCATTTGGATGTATGATCCTGTCTGGCACACCCCAAGAGGTGACACACTCATCTCGTTTTAAACAAACTTGAACGGTTTTGAACTATGCCCGGTATTCGCACTGCTGCACAAGCCAAGGCCTGGCTGGAACATCAAGGGAAGTCAGTTCAAGCGTTTGCCCGTGAGCACGGCGTTGATCCGGCCACAACCTATCAAGTGCTCGCCGGGCGTAAAAAAGGACGGCGTGGGGAAGCCCACAAGGTGGCGGTCCTGTTGGGCATGAAAGAAGGGATTATCGTGGATGAGCCGGTAGCCCTGAACCGCGACCCGGAAATCGTTTCCTGACTGCAGTCTGCGCCTAGTGGCAAGACGTGCCTGTTTAGTCCGATGGACCTGCCCGACACTCGCGCTCCATGCGCCAGAAGCAACCCTCTTCCCCAACGATGCTCAACCCCAGGCGCTGATACAACCTGCGCGCCGGATTGGTTTTGAACACCGTCAAGCGTAAAAGACCCAGCCCCTGTGCGCGCGCCTTGAGCGCCATCTGCTCGAGAACCCAGCTGCCTGCGCCCTGCTTGCGGTAGTTTTCGGATAAGTGCAATTCGCGAATGTACAGAGCACTGTTGTCACGGCTCAGGCTGATAAACCCCAGCACTGCGTCGTCCTTGCAGATCATCCAGTTCTCGCGGCTGCCCCAGCCCACGTCAAAGCCATAGTCAGACCACACAAGACCGTATTGCAGGTAGTAACCCCCCATGGCTTGGTGGGTCAGCCTCCGCGCGAATGGCAAGTCATCGACAGTCGCGGCGCGCAGGTGAAACGTCATTTACAGCGCAACCACGTGGCCAGACCAGTGGCCGCCATCGCGGCGGGCAAGCACCAACGCGTCGCCAGTGCCCGGTGCGGCGGCCAGCACCTTGCCGTCCGCGGCCCAGACGGCGCTGCGCCCTGCGCAGGCCCAGCCGCCTGAAGGCCCGCCATGGTTGGCCATCAACACCAGCATGCGATGCTCGGCGGCATAACCCTGGAGCAGCGCGCTGTCCGCGGTGTAGCCACCCTCGCTGATCAACACGCCGGCGGCGTACACGTTGGCGCCGGCCTGCGCGGCCTCACGTGGATGGCTGGCGTGGGAAAAGTCTGCACAAACCGCCAGCGCAATACGGTCATTCGCCCATTCGAGGGCGGCACCGCCCTGCCCTGCGACAAACGCCACGTCTTCACCCGGATGCAAATGCTGCTTGGTGTACACCGCCAGCGACCCGTCCGCCGCCAACACCAGCGCGCCGATCAACACGCCCGCCTCGGGCGCCAAACGGATCGGCATCCCCACCACCGCCGTCAACTGCAGCGCCTGCGCCTTCTCACGCAGTGGCGCAAGCCGTGCATCCTCTGGCGCAATCGCCAGTTCAGCGGCCAGCGCCGGCTCATAGCCGGTCAGAGACAGCTCTGGAAACACCAGCAACTGCACACCGTGCTCCGCCGCCGCCTGCATGAACGCCAGGTGCCGCTGGATATTGGCCGGCACATCGCCTGCGATTGAAGTGGTCTGAGCGGCAGCAAGGGTCAAGGCAGTCATGGTCGCGTCCAAGCCATCAATATCTAAGTGTCAGCAGCATATCGATACTCACCCCATAGCCGTAAGTACCTCAGGCGATAGAAATTACTGATTGAATCCACCCGCGTGCCTCTAGTAAGCTCCCCGCATCATTTGGAGACACACCATGTTGCAACTCACCCACACTCAGGTTTGCCCTGCTGCCAGCGCCTCGCGCTCGGTGTCGGCTACCCGCGTGAACGGTTTGAGCGCACTGGTCAGCTTTTATTTTGGGTATTGGTTTAGCCACTGGCGCGCCTGATACCTGAAATCGGCGCCCACTACTCAAGGGGTCGCCTGCCAGAGAAATCTAACCCCCGGTCGGCTCCCCGACCGGGGTTTTGTTTTTTCAGCCCTTACTCATTTTGCTTCACACCGAACACTAAAAGGACTCACGACATGAACTACGCCACCTATTACCGCTACGACACCTCCACTGCATGGCGATTTAGCAAGCTCCGTTCGGGACAGCCTGCCGCCTCCGATCGGTCACCTATTGGTGGCAAGCCAACACACGTAGCCAATACGGCCAATTGTCGAACACCCCAGTAGGGCAGAGCGCGCGGGAATCGCCCGCCGCTTGCCCAGGAAGCCTTGAATATGAACTCTGCTACCGCCGCCTTGCCTGTTGCCAACCTGTCCAGCGCCAATGAAGCCCTGACCCAGCGCCTGCCCAGCTCGCTTGAACTCAAGCACCAGTTGCCCCTCAGCCCGTTCCTCAACGAACAGATCTACGCCCATCGCCAAGCCGTGCGCGCCATCCTCAACGGTGAAGACGCCCGTTTGCTGGTGATTGTCGGCCCGTGCTCGATCCACGACCCCGAATCGGCCATGGAATACGCACGCAATCTGAAGAAACTCGCGCTTGAAGTCAGCGACCAGATGCTGCTGGTGATCCGCGCCTACGTGGAAAAACCGCGCACCACCATCGGCTGGAAAGGCCTGGCCTACGACCCGCACCTGGACGGCAGCGATGACATGGCCGCAGGCCTGACCCTGTCGCGCGAACTGATGCGTGAAATGCTGCGCCTGGGCCTGCCGGTCGCCACCGAGCTGCTGCAACCCATGGCCGCCGGCTACTTCGATGACCTGCTCAGCTGGGTCGCCATTGGCGCACGCACCACCGAATCGCAGATCCACCGCGAAATGGCCAGCGGCCTGGGCATGCCGGTAGGCTTCAAGAACGGCACCGACGGCGGCGTCGCGATTGCCTGTGACGCTATGCGCTCGGCGTCACACCCGCACCGCCACTTCGGCGTCGACAGCCAGGGCCATCCGGCAATCATCCAGACCCCAGGCAACCCCGACACGCACCTGGTGCTGCGCGGCGGCCACCGTGGGCCAAACTACGATGCGCAAAGTGTGGCCCAGGTAAAACACGATTTGGCCAAGTCCAAAGTCGCGGCGCGGATCATGGTCGATTGCAGCCACGCCAACAGCGGCAAAGACCCGTTGCGTCAGCCGGCAGTGTTCAACGACGTGCTGGAACAACGCCTGCAAGGCGACACCTCGCTGATCGGCATGATGCTCGAAAGCCATCTGTTCGAAGGTTGCCAGCCGTTGAGCGCGTCGATGAAATACGGCGTGTCGGTGACCGACGGTTGCCTGGGCTGGAGTGGCACCGAGCAGCTGTTGCGTGGTGCGGCTGAGCGGTTGCGGGAACACCACAAAGCTGACTGACGGATGGAGATCAAAATGTGGGAGCTGGCTTGCCTGCGAAGGCGGTGGATCAGTCAGAAAACCTGGCACTGATAGACCGCATTCGGGGGCAAGCCCCCTCCCACACTTGTACGGTGTTTGGGTCGGGAAAGTGGATACAACGCCTCATCAAACTGCGCCAGTTTCGCAAACACCAAGGGCTGCTCACTCGCCAGCCCTTGCAGTTTCTGCGCATACCCCAGCAGAAAATCCCGCCGCTGCAATCGATTGCTTCTTCACCCCCAGCCGTTGCTCCAGGGCATACACCAGATAGTCAGGGTTCTCGCGCGTGGAAAAATCCGCCGCCGACGCCACCGGGCTCCACTGCATGGCGTACAAGTCACTGAAATGATCGAGCCAGCCCGGGTCCATTTCCGGTTCCGATGAAAACAGCAGGCCGGTGTAGTCCTGGTAAGGCGGAGTAAAAATCGCGCTGCAGCTGCCCTGGTCAACCACCCTGCCCCGCTGCATCTCCACCACCTCATCGGCAATCGCGCGCACCGTGGCGACGTCGTGGGTGATGAACAGGCAAGCCAGCTCCCACACTGGATGTTCATTGGCTGGTCGATCCCTAGGCCTGCCACCACCGCTCGATCAGCCGCAGCCCATCCAATTCACCATACGGCGCGGTCAGCGGCCCGTGGCTGAGGCGGTTCGAACGCGCCGCCATCGTCCCGGCACAGGGCCTGCATTTCGTTGTACATCTCTTGGCGCAGCGGCGCGTTCATCTCGCCACGGGCCGCCGTGAGCCGTTGGTTAAAGCGCGCGTTGTCCCAGAGGGTTTCGTTCCAGGCCGCGCCTTTGGCGTAGCCGATGCTGAACATGCGGTCGGCGGTCAGGCTGCTGTACCAGAACGAGGTGGTGAACGGCTGCTTCATCCACACATTGGAGAAGTAGCCGTCGGCCGGCTCGCGCACCACGTCAATGTCGATACCGGCCTGGCGCGCCTGTTCCTTGAACAGTACCGAGGCGTCCACCGCGCCGGTGTAAGGCAGCGTCGCAAGCTTGCAGGCGCACCTTGAGCGACTCCACCCCGGCCTTGCGCAGGTAGAAGCGCGACTTGTCCGGGTCGTAGCGGCGCTGCTCCAGCGCAGCGTTGATAAAGCGGCTGCCTGGCTGGATAGGGTGGTCATTGCCCACTAGGCCATAACCGTGCAGCACCGACGCCAGCAGGGTTTCGCGGTTGATCGCGTGCTTCATGGCCATGCGAATGCCGTTGTTGTTGAACTCGTTGCTGTCGCACAGCATCGGGAAGGTGTAGTGCTGGGCGCCCTTGGTTTCTTCAATCACCAAACCTGGGTTGCGCTTGAGCAACGCCACGGTTTTCAGGTCGACTTTATTGATCACATCGACTTGCCCGAACCCGGGCAAGGTAGAGACGCGAGTCATCTGGGTGATTACGCCGCCAAGGTTTTGAGCCGCTTGCGCTAATGGACGGCGTGGTTCGACCGCTGAGCGATGTCACGGCCACTTGAATACCTCATCGACCGGCACGCGATAACCGGTGGCCAGGCGGTTGGTTTGATTGGCCATGCCGACCACCGCCTGCAACTCGCCGAACATCGCGTCAGTCATACCGGCCTTGCGCGCGGCAGCCGTGTGGGAGGCGATGCAATACGGGCAATTGTTGGTCACGCTGACGGCCACGTAGAGCAACTCCTTGGTCAGCGGATCCAGTGCGCCGGGGGCCATGATTTCCTTGAGGCTTTCCCAGGTGCGGCGCAGGGTCGGCGGGTGGGCGGCCAGGCATTTCCAGAAGTTATTCACCTGGTCAACCTTGCGCGTCTGCATGATGTCGTCATACACCGCGCGCACCTCGGGGCTGGCGTCGGCGTATTCGGTCAAGTGTTGGGTCATGGCATGTTCCGGGCTGACAGTGGGTGTTCTGGAATACCGTGCGGCAGCTGTCTGTGGCAAGTGAAGCCGCATTTTTTATTGCGGGCGAGACTCGTGACTTCTGGTAAAAAGTCCTTTTCGGGTTCGGCGGTTTTTCCGAAGGAACGTCGAGGGGATACTCGACTCCATTGTTCACACCCCTTCAGGAGTTACAGATGTCTATCCCTACGCAAAACGTTCCCGCCTTCGGCCTTGGCACCTTCCGCCTGCAAGGCCAAGTGGTAATCGACTCTGTGAGCACGGGCCTGGAACTGGGCTACCGCGTCATCGATACCGCGCAGATCTACGAGAACGAAGCGGATGTCGGCCAAGCCATTGCCGACAGCGGCGTGCCGCGTGACGAACTGTTCATTACCAGCAAGATCTGGATTGCCAATTTCGCCGAAGGCCAGTTGATTCCCAGCCTGCGTGAAAGCCTGCGCAAACTGAAAACCGACTACCTGGACCTGACCCTGATCCACTGGCCGTCGCCGGAAGACCAGGTGCCTGTCGCCCAATTCATGGGCCAGTTGCTGGAAGCCAAGCGCCTGGGCCTGACGCGCCAAATCGGTATTTCCAACTTCACCATCGACCTGATGAAGCAGGCGATTGCCGCGGTGGGCGCCGAAAACATCGCCACCAACCAAATCGAACTGCATCCCTACCTGCAAAACCAGAAGGTGGTGGATTTCGCCATCGCCCACGGTATTCAGATTACGTCGTACATGACCCTGGCCTACGGCGAAGTGCTCAAAGACCCGGTAATCCAGCAGATCGCCGAACGCCACCAGGCCACGGCGGCGCAAGTGACCCTCGCGTGGGCCATGCAATTGGGCTATGCGGTGATTCCGTCGTCCACCAAACGTGCCAATCTGGACAGCAACCTCAAGGCCCTGCAACTCACTTTGAGCGCTGCCGACATGGCACAGATCGCCGGCCTGGAGCGCGGCCATCGCCTGACCAGCCCTAAAGGCATCGCCCCGAAGTGGGACTAAACCCCGGCCGCCGGCGTGCGGGATAACTCCCGCAGCCACGGCAATACCCGCAGGCCACGGTGGGCCTCGGGTGGGTCGATGATGTCCATGAAGTGCTCGAGGTTGACGGTGTCCGGCATGCCCGGCAGCCGGACCAGCAGCGTCGGCGGTACACCGCCTGGAATATCCAGGGTTTGGTGGTCGTAGACCAGTACATGATGCACCTGGGGCTGCGGCCCGTCGGCCTGGGCGGTCAACCCCGCATTAATGATCAGTACGTCGAATGGCTCGGCCGGGATGGCGGTAAGAATCTGGACTTCTTCAAGGGTTTGCACCGGAACAATCCGGTGGTACCCCAGCTGGTTGAGCATTTTTTCGATGTACAGCCGCTGCAGGTGCTGTTCATCGGCAATCAGGATGGTCAGTGCTTTGTTCGGCATGGCAAACCCCTGGGCAGGCTGTGCTCGTCAGTGAGCGTGGCCCATTTTCCAGACATATCCCGAAGACAAAATCAGGTATGTTCCTCCTTCATGTAGGAGTTCTCCCAAATCCACTGAACGGCGCTCAACCGCGCTCAGCACCGAGCGTAAAGCTGCTCAAGCGCCGATGCAGATCGTCGAGGGCTTCGCCTACCGCTTCAACCGCCATGCCCAGTGCGTCGCGCTCCTGGCGCTGACACACTTCCTCAAGCCTTTCACAACGGGTTATCAGCGTCTGCGCCTTGACCAGCCGTGCGCCGCCCTTGGCGCGGTGGGCGAGGTCATGCAGTTCGTGAAAATTCAACTGGCGGTGCAGCACCGGCAGCAGCGCGCGGTCTGCCTCAAGGCTTTCGAGCAACGGTATCAACAGTTCATTGAGCGCCGCGTCATCGTCACCCGTCAGCGTGATCAGGGCGCTCACATCAAATGTCCGCTCAACCTCAGATACCCCAGGGCTGGTCGCAAGCGCGGCCAGTGCCGAGCGCAAGTCCTCAAGGCCGGCAGGTTTGAACAAACAGGTATCCATGCCTGCCTGTCGGCAGCGCTCGGTTTCCTCCGGTTGCGCGTTAGCGGTAAAGCCCAGCAGCAAGCACGGTACCAAGCCTTGCGCACGCTCCTGCGCGCGGATATCGCGCGCCAGGGCGTAGCCATTCTTGAGGGGCATGTTGCAATCGGTGATCACCACGTCCGGTTGCTCGGCTTGCCAGCATTCAAGCCCTTGCACACCGTCTTCGGCCAGGGTGATGCGATGCCCCAGAAAGCGCAGTTGGCGCGCCAGCAGCAAGCGATTGGCCGGGTAGTCGTCCACCACCAAGATGCTCAATACACGGCCCGGTCGGACCACAGGCGCCGGCCCAGCACGCTCGACCGGCACTGCGGTGGCCCTGGCCAACGTCAACGTCATGTCCACTCGCGTGCCCTGCCCGGGCACACTGCTCAACTGCAACGTGCCGCCCAGCATTTCACACAGACTGCGGCTGATCACCAGCCCCAGCCCCGAGCCGCTGCGCGCTGATTGTTCGGTGTTGCTACCCTGGAAAAACGGGTTGAACAGACGCTGCTGGTCTTCACTGCTGATGCCGATGCCGGTGTCTTCCACCCATAACACCAGTTCCAGATAGCCAGTGTCAGACCCCGGTGCACTGCGCCCGCCCAGACGTACTTGGCCCTGGGCCGTGAACTTGATTGCATTGCTCAGCAGGTTGGACACCACCTGCTTGAACCGCAAGGAGTCGATCAGCACCGGATAATCAATCAGCGGGTCGAGTTCCACCTGCAACGCCAGGCCTTTGGTCCGCGCCAGCCCCTCGAACACCCGCGCCACCGAGGTGAGCAGTTCATGCAGATTGGCCGGCGCCAGGGTCAGCGACAAGTGACCGGATTCGATCCGGGAAATATCCAGAATATCGCCAATCAGCTCGAGCATGCCGCGCGACGCAACCGAGGCGACCTCCAGGGCATCGCGGTCGACGCGCCCCTGCTCGGCATTGGCGAGCGCCAGTTCAATCATGCCGATCACCGCGTTCATCGGCGTGCGAATCTCATGGCTCATGGTGGCCAGAAACGTGGTCTTGGCGCGGTTGGCGGCATCGGCGTCTTCCTTGGCTTCCTGCAACTGGCCCAATAAACGTTGGCGTTCGCTCACATCCACCCAACCGGCAATCATGCCCACCACGTTTTCGTCCCCATCGCGGTACGGCAGCATCCAGTGGTAAATGGTCAGCACCTTGCCACCTGGCAACGTGAGTAGCCGGTCATTGATCTGCGGCTCGCCGCGTTCCATCAACCGCAGGTAATCCTCATGGAAGGACCGCGACTGCGCAGGGTTGCCGCTGTCGGCTTCTATCACCGTCTTGCCGATCACTGCGTCGGACTTGAAGCCGAACACGTCCAGATAAGCGCTGTTGCACGCCATCAGCCGGCCCTGGCGGTCGCGCACGTAAATCGGATAGGGCGTGCCGTCGATCAATACGCCCATAAAACGCATCTGGTCGCTCAAGGCCCGTTCCGCCTGCGCGCGTTTGCGGATCAGGCTGCGCAGGTAAATAGCCCAGCCGGAAGTGATCAGCAGCAACAACGCCGCCAGGCCAAAGCCTTGAATGATCGCACTGCGGTGACGCAACCAATGGTCCTCGATGATCACATCCGTGCGCCATTGGCTGACCAGCTCATCCATCTCCTGCGGAGGGATACTCAGCAACGCTTTGTCGAGTATCGAGTACAACTCCAACTGGCCACGATTGACCCCGAACGTCATGCGTGCCGGCTCGGCGCCGACGGTACTGGTCACGCGCAAGCGGTCGCGGTACTGCTGGGCGATCAGGTAACGCGCATTGATCAATGAGTTGACCGCCCCTTCGGCAGCCCCGTTGGCCACCAGCGCCATGGCTTCGGTGGGGTTGCGCGCCGCCACAAAGTTAATCCCTGGGTAATCGCGGTGGATGACATCGCGCACAGCATTGCCACTGCTGATCGCGAGGCGCTTGCCGACCATGTCCTCCAGGGTCATCGTGCCGGGGTCGTCATTGCGGGTGACCAGCACCACCGGGTTGGTCAGGTAAGGCCGGGTAAAGCGCACCTGATCAGAGCCTTCGATACTGGGGGTCACCACCGCCATCATGTCGGCCCGGCCTGTACTGACCGCGTCAATCTGCTGAGGCATCGAGCCGCCGGAAACGACATCGAACTTCAAGCCGGTACGCAAGCTGATCCGCGACAGAACATCGGCACTCAAGCCCTCCAGTCGCCCTTGCGCCGTAAAGGACGCCAACGGCAGCATCTGCTCGGACGCCACCACCCTGACCCGCGGGTGTTTCTCCAGCCAACGCTGCTCACTGGTGCTCAGGTGCAACCGCTCGGCACCGAGCAGGCCCAGGTTGTCACCGTTCCAGCGACGCAATATTTCCATCTGTTCGTTCGCCGGGATCGCCCTCAGCGCAGTGTTGATAATGCGCAGCAAGCGAGTGTTGTCCCTGAGCACGGCAAAGGCGAAGGAATTGGATTCCAACGTGGAAAAATCCGCCATTTGCACATTGTTCAAGTGGTTGCGGTTGATCTGGTAATTGGCAGAGATGGCATCGCCCAGGTAGACATCGGCGCGACCGAACGCGACGGCGCCAATGGCTTCGAAAATAGACGGAAACAACTCCACGTGAGCCTTGGGGTAAAAAGCCTCTACCACGTCGGGCGGCATGTAGTGATAGAGCATCGCGATGCGCTTGCCTGCGAGGCCGACACTCAACGATTGGCTGTCGCCGGTGCGGGTAACCAGCACCGGCTGGTCATTGGCGTAGGAACGCGAAAGCACCAATTGCGGGTCGCCCGCCTCAAAACCATTGGACGTCCCAAGCAGATCAATGGCGCCTTGCTTGAGGGCTTCGAGCACTTCATCGCGGGTATCGTAGCGCCGCACCTCAACGCTGATGTTCAGCGCCTGGGCGAGCAACCCGGCATAGTCCGCCGTGATGCCTTCGATTTCGTCGTTGTTGTTGGTCAGTTCGAAGGGCCCGTAGTCGGGCGCGGAAACCCCCATCAACAACACACGCCGCCCCCGCAACCACTGCCAGTCAGCCTCGCCCAGCGTTACGGAGTGACCATTGAGGCTGGAGTGCCCCAGCAGGCGCAGATTTTGCGGCTGATCAAGGGCACTGGCCATCATCGGCAGCAAGCCCATCAACAGCGTGATGATGAACCGTCGCATCGGCGCAAGGATCATGTCTGATCAGATCAGATGATTACGCTGTGCAAACTTGGCCATGTGGACCACAGACGACATGCGCAGCTTCTCCTTGAGTCGCGTCTTGTAGGTGCTGATGGTCTTGTGGCTGAGTAACATCTGATTGGCAATTTCGTTATTGCCCAAGCCCAGGGCCAGCATCTGCAACACTGCCAACTCGCGATCTGACAGGGCTTGCACCAGTTCCTGCTCCGTGGACTGCAGATCGTCACGGCGCACCGAACTGCTCGGCAAACTGGGGAAGCAACTGTAGTTGGACATCACCGCTTTGATAGCCTTTTGCAGCTCATCCAGCTCACCGGTCTTGGCCACGAACCCCATGGCGCCGGCACGCATGCAACGCGCCGAAAAAAACTCCGGAAGGTACGAGGTCAGTACCAGAATCTTGCACGGCAGGCCCAACGCCTTGACCCGACTGATCACCTCAAGCCCCCCCAGCTTCGGGATCGCCAAATCAAGAATGATCAACGCCGGACGCCCCTCTCTGGCCTTCTGCACAGCGTCCGCACCGTTGCCCGCTTCATCGATTTCGGTGAAACCTTCCAGCGTCAGCAGATGCCGGACGGTTTTACGGATAAACGGATGATCATCAACTATTAGCGCTTTAGTCATAAAACTCCCCTGAGAGGATAAGTACCCTTACACATCACACGGGACACAGGTACCTGTGAGAAATGACAGTGCCGACCAGCGGTGCTGCACCTACTCAGGACAATAACCAGGCTGTTCCTGGTCCCTTCGATTGAAGCCGGCCGAACACGTACAGCCAAACCGATGCCGCCGGCTAGCTGCAAGCGCGCAACCTTAGCAACGAAATGACGTTTCATCCGAAGGGATAGTCCCAAGCGTATGTAGGACTTTTCCTCACGAAACATGACCAAGCCAGCGCCTGGTCATGCGTGAGGTGCGCCGGTTAATCAGTAGTGCTCGGGCTCCAGAACGCCTGCACCACCAGGGTCGATGTGGAAATACGCGCTACCAGCGCATCCAGTTCGTCGCCGTCTACCGAGGTCGCGACCAGGGTGGCCTCGATCTCCACCTCTTCACTGCCAAACGGCCGGACGTCAACGTCGCTCGCCGGGTAGTTGCAGCGCGCCAGCTCGGCTTCGAGCAACACCATCACCGCCTGTTGCTGGCTGCGCCGCGCGATGACATAGAGGATGTTGGTCACCTCTGCCGACACCACGTCCAGAGGCTGACGGTTGATGTTGTTGACGATCGGGCGCAGCAGCGTGTTGGCCGCCAGTACAAACAGCGTGCCCAGCAGCGCTTCGAGGATCAGGTCGGCGCCCGCACAAGCGCCCACGGCTGCCGAGGCCCACAGGGTGGCGGCAGTGTTGAGCCCGCGCACGTTGCCTTCTTCGCGCATGATCACGCCAGCCCCCAGAAAGCCGATGCCCGAGACCACGTACGCGACCACCCGAACCGCGCCTTCAGCGCCGCCCAGCCGGTTGGCCATGTCGACAAAAATCGCCGCACCCACGGCCACCAGCACATTGGTGCGTAAACCCGCCGTGCGCTGGCGGTACTGACGCTCGAAGCCGATCAAGCCACCGAGGATAAACGCCGCGCTGAGGCTGACGACAGTATCGACCAAGGAATTGAGGTTGATGTTGTTGATTGCTTGCATAGGAAATCCTCCCTGTTTATTGCCAGCCAAACTGACGGATACAGATACCCTTGGCCCGCCCACCGTAAAAGGCAGGCGCGTCCGTAGCAGCCTGAATGCTTTCAGGTGCTGGTCAGCGTCGATGAGAGGGATGCAGGCAGGTGCCAGGACTGGCCGCTGCCGGAATGCCGCTTCTCGCTTTTTTCAGGCGAGACAACGGCACAGGAAGAATGCGCGTTATCTTGCCAAGGATGTGCCGGTTACTGAAACCGGCCGACAACTGTCACTCGAACAAGTACCCACTGAGGGTCTCCGCTATTGATGAAAACGCGCGGAGTTTACGCCGCGTTTTCGCGTGAGTAAACCGTAGGAAAGTTTACCGATGACCAACAGGCCGCTTCTTCAGCGCGAGTTCAGGAAGCGTTTTCCAGGCGTCATCCCGATCAAAGGTGGGAGGGAAATGGTCACTGCAGATCAGGTCTATGTACATCGGTTATGACGGCGTACCCGGCCGATCACGCTCGACCTTTTCCAGGTATTCATCCATCCGCCCACCCGCCAATGCCTTGAGCTGAATCGACACCGTATTCACCTGCCGCCCCATCGTAATTCCCTCGCGGGTGCGCACCGGCACATACCCAAGCTTGGGCCAGAACCGCTCGGCCCTGGTGTTGCCGACCACCACCGTCAGCCGCAGCCATTGGGCGCCTTTGCTCGCAGCCCAGGATTCGAGATCGGCATGCAACTGTCGCGCAAGCCCGGTGCCGTGCAAACGCGTATGCACCAGCAGCAATCCGATATGCCAAACCCCGGCAGCGAGCAAATCCGCGGCAATGTTCACCACGGCGACCAACTGATCCTGCGCATCGCGGTAACCCAGCCAGTACATCCGGCTGCAGCGCCACCCTGCCGGCAAATAGCCCTGCAGTTCTTCGCGCGCTTCAGTCGGCCCGGCCGGCTCGCCATTGACCGCGATGAAATAGGCCGGCGCCTGTTCGAAAAAATGCTGCAGCTCAGCCGCGTCTCTGCCCAGCAATTCAACCACCCGGATGCCCGCGACGGAGCAGCCCGGCAACGCCTCAACATCAACGTCCATGTTCACTTTCCTTCAGTCATCGCGCGTCAGCACTTCCAGCAACTCGATTTCAAAGCGCAGGTTGCTGTTGGGTTTGATGTGCGCGCCCATCGAACGCTCGCCATACGCCAGGTGCGCCGGTACACACAATGTGCGTACACCGCCGACGCGCATGCCCATCAAGCCCTGGTCCCAGCCTTTGATCACGCGCCCGGTGCCGATCACACACTGAAACGGCTTGCCGCGTTCCCAGGACGAATCGAACACCGTACCGTCTTCCAGGGTGCCGGTGTATTGAGTGGTGATCAGTGCGCCCTTGACCACGGTTTTACCGTCGCCCAGGCGGATGTCAGTGATCTGAAGGTCTTGGTTGCTCATGGGATGCTCGTTGAATACCAGAAGGTGGGCGTTTTCCCAGAATCACCGGCGTTTGGCAAGCACCTGCGCACGGCCCAACGGAGTGCGGACAGCAATGCCCCCCTGCCCGCTCGCAGCCATTCAAGGCGCCGGGCGCAAGCCCATGTGGAGTTGCAGCGCCTCGATCAAATGAAATTGATAAAGATAGCGCTCGTGCTGGAGCGGCTCCCACCGATCAATAAAGAAGTGCCCGCGCTCGTCCACTTGAATCGGCGTGGTGACAATGTCGCCGCTGCGCGAACGATGCACCAGCAGCGTCTGGTCGGGCGCCGGGCGCTCGATCAAAAAATGCCCGGCGTGCGTGAGGCGTGAGCGGTCGGCGGGCTTGAACGCCTCCGGCGGCTTGCGGCCGGCCACCGCCACATCAAGGGCAAAGTCACTGCGCATGGCCACCCATTCATCAGGGCGCAGGGGCCTGTTGGCCGCCTCCCATTTTCCCGCCCGCAAGCCAACAGGCTGGCCGGGCGCCACATCGTTGACATGCAGGCTGATGGCGCCCTGCAACCTTGCCAGGCCAGGCACGCCCAGGAACGTGTCGGTGTGGGTGTTGCCCATCAACGCCACCCAGCGATGCGGGCCATGTGCAGCTTGATCCTGGGTGATGACCTCATTGGCAAAATAGCTGAACATCGCCGTGCGCGACGTTCCTTTATCCGGCATGCCATCGACGCAGTAACTGGCGAAGCAATCCAGCGCACGCACGCGAATCTTGTACTTGGCGGCAGTTTCGATCACCGCGGTGTAAGTGTGCGGCCCTTTATAGCCCAACATATGCCCACGGTCCTGTATCCGCAGATAGTCCTTGAGCGCCTTGGACATCGGACTGCCTTGGTACAAGGCATCAAGGTCCGCCTGATGCAGGTCCGTCAGCAGGTGCTCAACATAGAGCGTCTTGACCTTCATGGTCTTCAGTTCCTTGATCAACAGCGCCTTGCTCGATTGCATGCTGTGCGCCTCGCCGATCAATACCCCGTTTGAATGGGCATAGGCGCGCTCGAAGAACTCACGCGCGGTGAGGCCGGGTGACAGCTGTGGCTGCGGCGCCGCAGCGGGTGGCACGTGGTCTTTGAAATGCGCGCCGGCCGCCGCGTCGAGACGTTCGCGAGTCCGCTGGAAGGCCGTGTAGGCCGGTCGAAGCGCCGGGTTGCCGGGGAAATACCGCGAATCCAGACCCTTTGGCGAATCTTTCAGCGTGCGCAATGCTTCACGCAGCGCAGAGGGCATCTCGAACACGCTGTAGCGGTGCTGCGACGGGGGCGGCAACGCCTGCGCCTGGGGTTGGGTGTAAGCGGTCTGCAGGGTGAGCTTGAAATCAGCCTTGGCCAACGCATCATCGGGAATCGAGCCGGGCGTGTCTTTCCACACCCCGACCGGCGTGCCGACGCTGACATCCTCGACACGCAGGCTCACGGCGCCGTGCAGGTCGGCCAGGCCGGGGACTTGCTCATGGGTATTCATGCGTCGGTGATCCACCAGTGCCACCCAAGCGTCGTCAGGGTTGGCCGCCACGTCGGCGGCGATCACCTTGTGGGAATAGAAGTTGCGCAGACGGTTCTCGCGAGGCGTGAGCACCGAGGTGCTGCCCCCCGCCAATGCATCGTCCAGATAGTAGGAGGTGGATGCATCCAGCGCCCTCACCTCAATGCCGTGGTCAGACGCCGCCTGCACCAGCGCCTGATAGGAATAGGCGCTGTCCTTGGGCATGCCCAACGCTTTATCGACGCTCTTGAGGTGCGTGTCGAGGCTCTTCGACGCCTTGGCGGTGTGGCGTGTTTCCAGCTTGGCCCGAAACACATCGGCGGGCAGGTACTCGATGTACAGACGCCGCACGCCGTGGTCGTGCAAGGCTTGCAGGGTGTCGATCAGGAACTGCTTGCTGGCAATCGAATCCACGCTCGCGCCGATCACCAGCCCTTTGCTTTCACTGAGCAGCTTTTGCAGGATGACTTCATGCAGGGCGTCAGGCTCAACACTCAGTACATCGGCCCGGGGAACAATCGGGGCCAAGGCATCAAAGTAAGCGTTGGCGTCACGGGTCAGGTTGTCCACTGCCGTGCCATACGGCGCGCGCAGGTGGAACAGCTGCTTGCCCATGATGTCCCTGGCGATCTGCTCGCCATACGGGTCGGCGATGCGCGCGAAGGCCGCCTCCACGGCGCCAGGGGTCACCACATGCTCCAGGTCTTTCAACAACGCCTGCGGGGTTTCGTAACGCTCCAGCGGGCTGACGGCGACGGGCAGTTTTTCATATTTGGGTGCGCCACCCGCAACACCGGCACGCATCCACTGGCCTTGAGTATTACGATGGACCAGCCGGCCGGTGGACTGCAATTTCCCGGTTGCAGCATCCTGCCTGAGCAGCAGGAAACGCCCCAGAGCGTCGGGCGTTTTGCGGGTCCATAACGCCTGGCCTTGGAACATCACCGCTTGCAGATCATCGAAGGCCGGCGTTGGCGCCTCCAGTTGTTTGATCAACGACAACGCTTGTTCCTGCGGCGCGGTATGCAGCAGCGGACGTATCGGCTTGCCCAACGGGCTGATCAGCGCCGGGCGCAAATCAGTGAATACCGCGCCGGCGCTATTGAGCAGGTAGCCAAGGTAGTGCCCGAAGGCTTCACCCATCTGCCCCTGGTTGTACGCGTGCAGGGCGAGCATCCCATCCTTGAAAGCCAGCGACATGCCCAGGCTCAGGCTCAGCACCGGGTAAGGCGCGGTGGCGATGGCAACGAGGGGTTCGATAACGCTCCACACCAGGTCCATGATCATGTGCGCACGGTTGACGGAGGTTGCCTCGACGTCGTCTATCTTGCGCTGCAGCTTGGCGTCGTACAGCGCCTGGCGAAGGTTGAGCACTACCGTCTCGCGACTGATCGGGTCATACCGGCCAGGGCTGGGATGGCTGCGGTTTAGGGTCTGCGGCAGTTGCTTTCTGGCGTTCTCCAGAAACCCATGCACGCGGGCCTTTGCCTGCGCGCCCACCCGCTCGGCGAGGTAACCGACCATGCCATCCACGTGTTTCAACACATAGTTGAACAGCCGCGCGTGGCGAAAGGTGACGCCATCCGGCGCATTCGGCGTGTAGAGCAGCACCGGGTCATGCCCGCGCTTGAACAGGAAGGTGTCGATCACCCATTCGCCGTCCACAAACAGCCGGTGCACCTGGTAACTTTCGCGCACCTGGTCGGAGGCATTGCCCAGGCTCTGCAGGCAGGTGTTCAGCCAGTCCAGGTCAGCCTGGGAGATATGGCCTTGCAAGCGTGATTCGAGGGCAGCGTTGCGCATCTGCAATTGGCTGATGGCCAGCGTTGCGTTACGTCGGAACACATAGCCGGGGCTGCTGGGGCTTTGCAGGGTGTTGCGCACGTGGTCGACATAGCGCTGGCCGATCCACACGCCCCGCACCGAGCGCGACACCGCTTCAGGCGTCAAGCGGCTGAGGTCGACGCCGGCTGGGCCGGTAAAGGTCGCCGAGGTTTCAAACTTGGGGTCCAGAAACCCCACGCTGTCGTGATAACCGTCGCGCAGCAATCGGGTGTACGTGACGGAGTCCGGCGTCGTAAGCCCGGGAAACGCCTGGGGGTAATGGACGTGGACCGTATTGGGGTCGACGTCCTGCGCGGCACGCCCGAGCAGCGCGTTCAGGCGAATTCTGGCCTGTTCATGCACAAAGCTCGCAAAGGTCGGGAACAGCGCCTGGCCGTGCGGATCGGCATGGTAAGTGCGCAAGGCGCCCTCGGTGTCCTGCGCCAGGCCGGTGAGCGTCTGGCGCTGCGCCTGGCTGGCCGAACTGAACCACAGCGGCGTGGCGAACGTGAGATCGTCGCCCATCGTAGCCAGCATGTGTTGCGCCAGGGCTTTTAGACCGGCGGCGTAATCGGCAACAAAGGTGAACCTGACCTCGTGGTACTCCTGTGCATGCGGTTTGAGGCTCAGGCCCGTGAGAATCCGTTGCATGGAGGGGCGAAAACGCAGCGACAGTGTACTGAGGACATACCCCTTCATGGCGGGCTGGGTGCACCAGCCAAGCAGGTACGCCTTGCAGCTGGCCTCGGTGTCAAACGCCTGGAACTGCGTCGCGCTGGGGGCCTCGGGCGTGCACAGCAACAGGCGTTTGACTTCACCCTTGGCGTCCGTCTGACGCAGCAGCCACAACCCATTGAGCTGTGCCTCGTGCAGCGACACGGTAGCGGCGCTGAGGTTTTCGCCGCGGCCCTCACGCAGAGCCTGAATCAATGCGTAGTCGGCCTCGCTCAAATGGTGTTGCAACACTGCCGTGTACGCCAGGGCGTTGAGCCGGTGGTCGAACATCGATTCGATCGCCTGCTTGACCACCGGGCTGCTGTGGCTTTCTTTTAGCACCGTGGCAAACGCCAGGCGCGGTTGCAGGCGGCCCAGCAAACTCGCCAGGTAGGCCGGCGTCAGGTCCTGATACTCAGCGTTCAGCGGCGTCTGGCCATAGGTCAGCGTGGTTCTGGTGAGGAAGTCCGACCCTGGCGCCTCATCGCCCTTGTGCAACCCGCGCAAGGCCAGCAGGGTCAGGCTTTGTTGCTGCTCGTAGTCGCCCACACCCGCTACGCTACGCCCGGTGCTGACCTGCAGCAGATCGGGGTCCAGGTCGTGGATTTGCAGCTCGTCGGCCAAGTGCTCGACCACCTGATAACGCGCCAGCGCCGACGGCGTGGCGGCCGGGCCCAGCAGGTCGAGCATCGTCGCGCGCGCCTGGTTATAGCTGGCCAGCAATTGGGCCAGCAGGGTTCGTTGCGCAGTATTGGCGCTGCGATACCAATCCGGGGCGCTGTAGCGCAAGCAGCGGTCAAGCAAGCGCTGGGCGTGCAATGCCAGGCGCGGACCGAGGTCGGGCAGCGTCGTCTGGATCGCCAGATCAAGGTCAGCCACCACCTCGCGTGCCGTGCGCCCCGGGTTCCCCACCAGGTCGAGCGCCCAGTCGATATCCTGCTCACGCTTGGCCGTCAACGCGTCAACCGTGTGCTCGAACAGCGGCTCAGCGTCGATCGGTTCCAGCGCCAGCGGCCAGACGCCGGCCGGGCCCAGGGCTTGGTAGCGTCTGGGCAGCAACGCCATGATTTCGCTGCGCCACGCCGCGTTGTCCATGGCGTTCAGCAGGTAACGGTCGAGTTCTTCCAGCGAGTTGAAAGATTCGATCCCGCGCAGCGGGTTGAACATCAGCACGTTGCCCACCGATTCGCCGCCGGTCAGCGTGCTCACCCGCGGATGCTTGAGCGTGGTCAGCACAAACGCCCCGGCGAACTCAATGCGCCGCGCCTGGTAGGTAAAAGTCAGCGCATACAGGCCGGGACGAAACGCCGGGCCCAGCGAGATTTGCGTGATCTGGCGCGCCATCTCCGGGTGCAGCAGCCGGTCGTTGAGGTCACGCTGTGCCTCCTGTTCCAACGCGGTAATGCCTGCTTCGTTGCTGAGGAAACTGCGCAGCCCCTTGCCGTTGATCACGCTGTGCCCTTGCATCGCTTGCACTTGAGCGTTCAACTCGCGCCGCAGACGCGCCAGCAATGCCTTGCCGTCGGCATGCTGCAGGTCGGCGGTTTCCAGGGGCTGATACAGCGCACGCAGCGTGGCGGCGAGCGCCTCGCAGTGGCTTCGTAGCGTGCGGTGCAAACGCTGCAAATACGCCTGCTCGGCGCCGACAGGTTGCTCGGGCAACAGCGGCGCCGGCTGCTCGAACACGTGATGGCCGATCTGGTTGAGGTAACCCTTGATCTCGCTGAAAGAAGGAACGGGTGTGGCAGAAACGGCGGTGCTCATTGGTCGTGGCTCCATACGATGAAAGAGGCATCAGCATGGAGAACGGCCGGTACGCGCGGTGTTAGATAGATAGTGGCGAGGGCGCGTGTTCCCGCGCCACGACGATATCGTTGAGCCTTATCTGAGTGGCAGGGCCGCGGCGTGCTTTACAGCCAATGCCAGAACCGGCTCCAGAAGCCCCGCCCCAAATCATCCTTGCAGCCTGCATATTGCGCCGCATACATCTGCGAGCGCGCCTGCACTTTGCTGGCCACCGGCGGCAGCCAGGCTTTGGCGGCGTAAGTGCGCTGGCGGTAACCGCCCCAGCCTTCGTGATAGTTCAGGTACTGGCCGTAGGCGTCGTATTTGTACACGCCGTTGATGGTGTAGGTCTTGTCCATGTACCAACCGACAAAATCGATAGCGTCGTCGAAGTCCTGGCGACTGGCGCCGCTGCGGCCCGTGCTTTTGCGGTAGTCGTTCCACACTTCATCCTTGGCCTGGGCATAGCCGGCGGCAGTAGAGACGCGGCCCCAGGGGATGATCCACAGCAGGTATTTGCGCGGCGCCAGGGCATCCTGATGGAAACCGGACTCCTGGTACATGATCGCGAACGGCACCTGGATCGGCACACCCCAGCGCTTTTGCGTGACTTTGGCGGCGTCGTACCAGTCGCCCTTTTCACGGAAGATGCCGCACAGGTCATTCGGCGTGCGTGGCGGCGAGGTGCCGCACGCCGCCAGCATTGAGGTGAGGAGTAACAGTCCGACGGCTTTGCCTGCGCTCAAGGGGCACCTTTGCGTGATTCGCGTAAAAGGCCGCTATTTTACGCATTCATTCAGGCACATAGGTTATCGGCTTCGCCCTTTAACCTGTGGGAGCGGACTACACCTGGCCCACAGCAGTGATGTCGTCGCGAATGTTCACGAATGCGCCTCGGCAAATTCCACCGGCCCACCCAGCCAGCACCCTTGAACCTGCCCCGCCGCGTCCCGGCGAAACCGCAGGGAAATCTGCGACGGCCGGATCATGCGCGGAATCGGGCCATGAAAGATTGGCAATCGAACTGAAGGAACCCAATCAACTGTGGGGGCGAGTGTGACCCAGGCATGTCAGCAGCGCCGCCACTCATCCGGCGACCTACCCAGCACACACCGAAACACATGGGCCAGGTGCGACGGCGATTCATAGCCGACGCTGTTGGCGTTCTCCAGAACCGACATGCGCGTATGCCGCAGCAGTGAGTGATGAGGAAGAATGGCTGCGTTGCGGCGGCACGCACACGAACTGGCGGTCGAGCACCGACGTGCTGCGCCCGCTGTCTTCGTCCTTGAAGCCCAACACGCCATGCTCAGGCACTGCACGGGAATGGAGCGCTGACACTCGCATGTTTGGTGTCAGTGAAAAGCGGCGTCCCTGCCGCTGACACGGTTAAGCCAAAGGTACGCGGCGTGTGGTCAACGCCGTGCGGCCGACGAAGAAGCTCAGGGCCGCGCCCAACAGCAGCATGGCCAGGGTGCTCCAGGCTGCACGCGAGAGCTGTTTGGCGGCGACTTCGCCTGCTTCACGGGCCTTCTGCTCGGCCTGTTGCTTGAGCTCATCGACCTTTTGCATGGCTTGCTGATAAGCCTGCGCATAGTTGTCGACGATTTGCGTGGCCTGCTCTTTGCTCTTGCCGGTACGGGCCGCAACGATGTTGACCAGCGCGTCTTTATCCGCCGCATTCAACGCAGGTTCACCGGAGGCTTTCACGCGCTCGAACCACTGCTTGAGCTGATCACCGGCCTGGGCCGGGTTGGTCGCGGCATCCGTGGCCGTCTGCTTGCCATCGGCGGCAGCCTGGTCGGTTTTCTGCTCGACGTTGGCCGGGTCCAGTTCAGGCTTGCCACTTTGCTTGAGCAAGGTGTCGAGTTGGCCTTGCAGGCTGTTCCAATCCAGGTGGATGCCCTGCTCGTCCAGTTGCTGCTTGACGCTGTCGCTGATGCCTGGCGCTGCGGCGGCGATGCCGCTGCCGGCAGCCGACAGGCCTTTGCCGACAACATTGCCTGCCGTGCCCACCACGCTTGAGGCCAGCGCCGCCAGCAGCCAGGTGGTGAAGAGCGTGGTCAGCGTCCAGGTCAGCACGCCATGCAGGCCGCCGCGATCCGGCGCGGTACGCCCCGCCACAAACGCACCGACGGCAATGGCGACCAGCGTCGACACGAACAGCCAGATCCCGGCGCCCGTGCCGAAGCCACGCAACGGGTTACCGGCTTGCATCGGGTCGACCGCGCTCGCGCCGATGGCCGTGCCCAGCACGCTGAGCACCAGGTAGGTCACCAGGGCAATTGCACTACCGGCCAGCACAGAACTCCAGGACACGCGAAACGGTGAACGATTGGTTTCATAGACAGTGGTCATGATTAATCCTTTGAGTGGTTGACCGTTTTAGTCTGGCGAGCGCAGGGACGGCCGTCCTCGCGCAAATGCACCAGGCCTTCTGGTGCATTCGCACCCCGCGCCGGGCAATTTCTCTGCACTATCCTCAAGCCCGAGTGTCGTAACTGCCATGCGCCCATACCCCGGAGAGACCATGACCCAGGACGTTCTTGCCAAAGAAACCAACCGCCGCCAATTGCAGCAGATCATCTCCGGACTGTCCGACGGCGTGATCCTGGCCGAGGTTGACCAGACCATCCTCTGGGCCAACGAAGCGGCGTTGACCATGCACGGGGTCAGCGAGGTCGAGGCGTTGGGTGTCAATACTGCGCAATACGCCAAGCGGTTCGCGCTGCGCTATCGCAACAACCATCCGCTGCCGCTGGACAGCTACCCGCTCAGCCGCGTGGCCGCCGGTGAAGAGTTCAGCGATGTGGTGGTGGAAGTCACCCCCGCCGCCGACGAAAACCGCAGCTGGGTGCACCGCTTGCGCAGCCTGGTACTGACCGACACTCAGGGCGAACCCGAGCTGCTGGTGCTGATCCTCAGCGACGCCACCGAGTGGGCCAGCGCCGAGCAGCGCTTCGAGAAAACCTTCAACGCCAACCCGGCGCCCGCCGTGATCTGCCGCTTGAGCGACCTGCGCTATATCAAGGTCAACCAGGGTTTTCTGGAAATGACCGGCTACAGCCGCGATCAGGTCATCGGTCGCTCGGTGTATGAACTGGACGTGCTGGAGCAGGCCGAGCGCAAGGACCTGGCCGTCCAGCGCCTGGGCGAAGGTGCAACCATCCCGCAGATGCAGGCCGAGCTGCGCCTGCCCGAAGGCGGCAGCAAGCTGGTGATCGTCGCGGGCCAGCCGCTGGACATGAACGAGGAAGACTGCATGCTGTTTTCCTTCACCGACCTGGAGCCAAGGCGCAAGGCGGAAATTGCCCTGCGCCAGAGCGAGGAGCGCTTTGCCAAATCGTTCCGTCTGACGCCGGTGCCGACCCTGGTGTGCAGCGCCGCCAACCGGCAGGTGGTGGATATCAACGAAGCGTTCATGAACATCACGGGCTACACCAGTGAAGAGCTGATCGGCAAGACCATCGACGAGATTCACTTCATCGACAGTCCCCAGGCAGGCGCGCAACTGTTTGCGACGCTGGAAAAAGCCGGCAACCTCGACGGCCTGGACCTCAAGGTGCGCAAAAAAGGCAGCGAGGTGATCGATTGCGTGGTCTCCGCCGACACCGTGCTGATCCAGGATGTGCCGTGCTATTTGCTGGTGATGATGAACATCACCGAACGCAAACGCTCAGAGCTGGAGCTGGTGGCGGCCATCGAGGAAGTGATGCAGGACGCCTCCTGGTTCAGCCAGACGCTGATCGAGAAACTGGCCAACGCCAAGAGCGTCAACAGCCCCAATTTGCCAAACGTGGCCTTCACCGACCTGACGGCCCGTGAACGCGATGTGCTGGGTTTGATCTGCGAAGGCCTGGCCGACAAGGAGATTGCCTCGCGCCTGAAACTGGCGCCGAACACCGTGCGTAACCATGTGGCCACGGTGTACTCCAAGCTGGGGGTGCATAGCCGCAGTGCGGCGATCGTGTGGGCCCGTGAACGCGGGCTGTTTGCCGGGGAATTACGGGTAAAAAGCAAAAAATAAAGTGCAAATGCACTAGTAAGACCGGTGCAAATTCGCCTTATTTGCGCATAACGAGGTGCTTAACCTTGAAGGGTGGGCACAGGGCTTTGAGTCCCGTGCCGTATTGGTTTGATCTCTTGAAGGAATGCACTATGAAAAGCGAACAAGTCAAAGGCGCCGTCGAGAAAGTTGCAGGCAAGGCCCAGGGTTTTCTTGGCGACCTGACCGGTGATGAGCAGTTGCAAGCCGAAGGCGTTGCGCGCCAGGCCGCCGGGCAACTGCAGCAGACCTATGGCGACGCGCTGGATACAGTCAGTGATTTCGCCCGCAATAAACCGCTGGCTACCGTCGCCGTTGTCGCCGGTGCAGGCCTGCTGGTAGGCCTGCTGCTGCGCCGTCGTTGAGGAGCCTGAGCAAGATGTTCACCCTTTCTCAATTGCGTAATTGCATCGAAGAAGGCCTGTCGCCTCTGACCTGCGAGTTCACCTTGTGCCGGGATGCTTCGTTGACCCTCAAGGTGTTCGACGCCCAAACCGGCCGGGTCGACCTGGTGGTGACCGGGATCAGCACCAACCGGCTGCAGACCCCGCAGGAAGTGGAAAAGATGGTGGAAGAGTTGCGCTACGAATTGCAAAGCAACAACGTCGGCAAGCTTACGTTGGATGATTTGCCTTTAGCGACGCACCCATGAAATAGAACACCCCGCCACCGACGGTAAACGCCCCCAGCATGTAAAACATGTAGTGGGCCGGCAGGCTGGCCAACACCAGCCCACACAACACCGGCCCCAGCGCGGCGCCCAGGTTGGACAGGTTCTGTGCCCCGTAATACATGCCGCGCAGGTGGTCAGGGGCAATTCGGTCGATAAACATGTACTCGGCCGGAAACACGATGATCTCCCCCACGGTAAACACCGCCATCGCCAGCACCCACCACAGCACGCTGGTGGCCAAGGCAAACCCAATCACACCCAGCATAAACATGCCCAGGCCAGCGATCAGCCACTGGCTCAGGTGGCGGTGCGAAATGCGCCGGCCAATCACATACTGCAGGGCAATCACCAGGACGGCGTTGGTGGTGAGCACGGCGCTGATCACGGTGTAGGTATATTGCGCGGTGGTGGTTGTCACCAGGTACTGCGACAGATACGCCGTGAACTGACCGAACACCACTGCACTGAGCACGCCACCGAAGGTGAAACACACCAGGCGATGGTCGCTGAGCAGCACGCGGCCGACGGCGAGAAACGCCAGCGGTTTGTGCGTGGCATCGACGCTGGCCAGGCTGCGATCACCCCAGCGCCAGTACAGCAGGAAAAACCCCAGGCCCAGCAGCGCCGAGAGAACGAAAGGCAAGCTGATATCCACCTTGGCCACCATCGCGCCAAAAAACGGGCCGACGGCATAGCCGATATTGGTCAGGGTGTACTTGATGGAAAACACTTCGCTGCGCGCGTCTTCGGGCAGCAAGCTGGCGAAGCCGGCCTTGATGGCGATGTCGATGACGGCATAGGCCAGGTTGATCAGGATCAGGCAGCTGTAGAACAGCCAAATGCCCTGAGCCACGACGGTGCCGATAAACCCCAGCACAAACAGCGCGCTCAAGCCCAACAACAGCCTGTAGCTGTTCACGCGGTCCACCAGAAAGCCGCCATACACGCTGAGCAATGAGCCGACAATCAGCGAACTGCCGATCACCAACCCGACATGAGTGATGTCGAGGCCGAAGTGACGGGTGAGGTAAATCACCAGGTAGGGAAAGGTAATGGCCTTGGCCAACGTCAGCAGTAACGTGGCGGACAGCAACAGGTTAACGGTGCGCGGGTAGTTTCTTATGGTGGCAAGCATCCTGCTCTCATCCGTTTGAGGTAACGCGACCTGTAGGGTCGGTTACCTTAACGCAAGAGCAGGCAAAAAAGACCGGTCATTTCTTGACGGGCGTGATCTCGAGAATCGTGCCGTTGGTGGTTTTGAGCAGCACGAACTTGTCACCCACGCGGGCCCATTGGCTGTCTTCTTCGGGTTGCTTGAGGCCGCGTTTCTTCCAGTCGCTGACCGCCGACTCCTTGCGCATCAGCATGTCCGGGGCGCGGTCGCCTTCTTTCAAATCGCGTGCGTTGATGCTCGAAGGCTTCACCGTTTCCTGCGGGGTATCACCGGCCTGCACGACAAAGCTGGCGGTGGACAGGCCCGCGGTCAGCAACAGGCAAGCAGCTAGGGTTTTGGACTTCATGGGTGCTCCTTCAATGAATGATGCGTACCCAGGTTCGGACCGCAGGCGCGCGGAATCATTCAGCCCGCCTTCAATCCTTGTGGCGAGGGGTTACACCGGCGTGCCTTGATGGAACACCATCCGCCACTGCCCTTCTTCCTGCCGCCACACTGAACTGCGCAACGATTCCCCGACGCCGTCGCGGTAACCGCGATAAGTCACCAGCGCCACCCTGTCACTGAGTGCTTTCACCGCAAACTCCATCATGCGGCGCGCACTGATAGCCTCATCCTGCAACCCGGCAATCACTTCGGCCTTACTGCCCCAGACATTGCCACTGGCGCCAAATTCGACAAAGTCATCCGCCAGCAAACGTTCAAGCTGCGCGGCATCGCTGCGTGTAGTGCTCTGCTGCAGCGCCTGCTCTAACGAAAACAGATGCGCTTCAAGATCCATCAGCCTTGCCCCCATGAAATTAATCCTGTAATTTTTCATGAAATTTCTCGACATAAATTTCATGACCCAACAACAAGAACTCGCCACCCTGGCCGCGCTGATCCACGACCTGCGCAAACACAAGAAACTCACCCTGGCGCAACTTGCGCAAAAAATCGAGCGCTCGGTGGGTTTCCTGTCACAGGTCGAACGTGGACTGTCGCGCCCCACCGTGGCGGACTTGACCGCCATCAGCCACGCCCTCGACGTGCCCACCACGTACTTCTACAGCCTGCCCAAACCCAAGGCGGTGGACTGGGTCACGCGCCCCAACGAGCGGCGCACGGTGTATTACGCCAACGGCATCACCGACATTCTGGTCTCGCCGAGCATGAACGGCGCCTTTTCGATGCTCGACAGCCTGCTCGCGCCCGGTGCCAACAGCGGTGAACACACCATGAGCGACCGCGCCGAGCAGGCCGGTTTTGTGCTGGAGGGCGAGTTGACGCTGTGGGTGGAAGGCGAGCCGGACGCGGTCACCCTTGGCGCTGGCGACAGCTTCCACCTGGCCAGTTTCGCCCATTGCCGTTACGCCAACCTGACTGACCTGCCCGCCCGCGTGCTGTGGGTTTACAACTAGGAGCAACACCCGTGAAAAACCAGTCTTCCACGTTGCTGGCCGAAGTACGGAGCTTTCGCCAGAACCACCCCGAGGTGCGTTATGTCGACCTGATCGCCCTGGACATTCCGGGGCATTTCTACGGCAAGCGCTACCCGGTGGACATGCTGGAAAAAGTCGCCGCCGGCAGCCCGCTGAAGCTGCCGCAAAACGCCGTGCTGCTCGGCGCGCAGGGCGGGCTGTTCAAGATTGGTGATTATTGCTTCCACGACGGCGATCCGGACGCCAACCGCCGTCTGGTGCCAGGCACGCTCAAGCCGGTGAGTTGGGAGTCGCAGCCGCTGGGGCAGATGCTGATCACCTCGGACGGCACCGAGGCGCCGATCGAGTTCGAACCGCGCGAAGTGCTGGCCAAGGTGCTCGAACGCCTGCAGCACAAGGGCATTCATCCGGTGGTGGCCTTCGAATTGGAGTTCTACCTGTTCGACAAAAAACTCGACAACGGCCTGCCGCAATTCGCCCGCGACCCGCTGAGCGAGGACGCCGATGACCAGCCCAACTTGCATATCGAGCGGCTGTCGCGCTTCAGCGAGGTGCTCGACGACATGGCGCAAACCGCCAAGGACCAGGGCATCGACATCACGGTGATCACCGCCGAAATCGGCCCGGGCCAGTTCGAAATCAATTTCGGCCACCTCGATGACGGCCTGCGTGCCGCCGACTGGGCCGCCCTGTTCTGCCGCAGCACGCGTGGCGTGGCACTCAAGCACGGTTACCGTGCCAGCTTCATGGCCAAGCCTTACCTGCAATTTCCCGGCAGCGGCATGCATGTGCATGTCAGCCTCTACGACGCGGCGGGCAATAATCTGCTCGCCGCGCACCAGCAACAACCGCTGCGCCATGCCGTGGCCGGGTGCCTGGAATTGCTGCCGCACTGCATGCCGATCTTCTCGCCCAACCACAACGCCTTCCGCCGCCTGGGTGGCACCGTCAACGCAGCGACCCGTGCCAGCTGGGGCTTTGAAGACCGCGATGCGTGCGTGCGCATTCCCGAGTCAGACCCGCGCAACCTGCGCATCGAGCACCGCCTGGCCAGTGCGGATGCCAACCCGTATCTGGTTCTGGCGGCGATCCTGGCAGGGCTTGAGCATGGCCTTGAAGCCAGGCAGGAACCCATCGCGCCCTTGAACGAAGACCGCCTCAGCGGCACCGAATTTCCCCTTGAGATGCTCGACGCCGTGCGCGCCATGCAACATCAGCCGGTGGTGCGCGATAAGCTCGGCGCAGAATTTGTCGACGTGTATTGCGAGAACAAACGCCAGGACCATCTGGCTTTTCAACACGAGATCAACGCGCGGGAATACCGCTGGTTTCTCTAACCCCCAGGAACCACCGATGCCCGAGCAAAGCGCGCCAGCGCTCAAGGAAATCTTCAACGCCGAACGCCTGCAGCACATCGCCCGCGAGATGTCGGCGGTGTACCCGGCGTTCGACGCCAAGGGTTTTCTCAAGCACGCCAGTGCCGGGCTTGCCGAGTTGTCGGTGATGCAGCGCATGGCGCGGGTCAGCGAAAGCCTGCACGCCGTGATCGCGCTGGATTACGCGCAAACGCTCAAGCTGCTTTACGCCCTTGCCCCGCGCCTGAACAGCGCGTTTGTCTGCCTGTGCCTGCCGCACTACGTGGCAACTTACGGCCAGGGTGACTTCAGGCGGTCCATGGCCGCGCTGAAATACTTCACCACTTTTGGCTCTGCCGAATTTGCCATCCGCCCTTTCTTGCTGAACGACTTCCAGCGCACCCTGGCGGTCATGCAGCAATGGTCGCTGGATGCCAACGAACACGTGCGCCGCCTGGCCAGCGAAGGCTCGCGCCCTCGCCTGCCGTGGTCTTTTCGCCTGGCCGAGGTGCAGGCCAACCCCGAACTGTGCGCGCCGATCCTCGACAACCTCAACGCCGACAGCAGCCTGTACGTGCGCAAGTCGGTGGCCAACCACCTCAACGACATCACCAAGGACCATCCGGAATGGGTACTCGGTCTGATCGAAGGCTGGAACCTGGACAACCCGCACACCGCCTGGATCGCTCGCCACGCCTTACGCAACCTGATCAAGCAAGGCAACACCCGCGCACTGACGATCATCGGCGCCGGGGCCAAGGCCGAGGTGAAGATGCATCACCTGGCCGTCACGCCAGCCGTGATCAACATGGGGGAACGGATCACGCTGTCATTCAGCCTCGAATCCACCGCGGCCGCCCCACAAAAACTGGTGGTGGATTACGCCATCGACTATGTAAAAAGCGCCGGCCACAGTGCGGCCAAGGTGTTCAAGCTCAAGGCATTCACCTTGGACGCGGGCGAACACCACAACATTCGGCGCGAACACCCTATTCGTGAACTGACCACGCGCAAGCACTACCCGGGCACGCATCGGGTGCGTGTGCTGGTCAACGGCGAGCAGCTCGGCAGCGCGGAGTTTGAACTGCGCAAACCTTGACCCAAATCAAGCAAAAGGCTCTAGTACGGGCCTTTCAGCCAGATAAATTGTCGAACAATCCTGGTTTTTGTTGTTGCGATCCATTATCATCCGGCGCCTTCTCACTGCCCGTTGGGCAGTTGTTTCAATGTGTCACCCGAGGCGCCAATGCACCGTTTGCACCGTTTTTCGTTTCACCGCTCTTTGATTGTCATCAGCCTGGGGCTGGTTACCCATTCTGTTAACGCCGCCCTGCAACCCATGGCCGAAGCCCCGCTGGCCAGTGACACCGAGCTGCATTGCCACTTCAACCGCGACGCCAGCACCGACTGCACCACCACCCAGCACTACACGATCCTCACACCCAACGGCCGCGAAATGCTCTCGCGCATTGACTTCGATTACGCCGAAGGCGACACCTTCGAGGTCATCAGCGCGCAGTCCACCCAGCCAGGTGCCAAGCCGGTCGCACTGGACGCCGCACAAATCGACACCCGCACCGCGCCCAACCCGGACCAGGGTTTCAGCCGCGACAAGCAGACCTCCCTGGCCTTCCCGAACCTGCGCGTGGGCACACAGATTCGCTACACCGTGCGCGAACATCGCGCGGCCAAACCGCTGGTGAGTCAGTTTCACTATGCCCTCACCTTCGGCCCCAGCGCGTTCCGTCGCGACCACGTCAAGGCGCGCTTTACCGCCGAACGGCCGATTCAGTGGCGCAGTGAGCTGTTCGACGGTTTCACCGTAACCCCGTCGGCCAATGGCAAGACGTTGGACGTGGTGCAAAAAGCCCCGACCTACCTCAACTACATCAACGAATCGTCCAGCGCTGCGCTACAGCGCATTCCGCGCCTGGAAGTGGGCAGCACCTTGGATCGCCAGGCGTACTTCGGTGATTTTGCCCAGCGCTACAACCAGATACTTGCCGCCAGGCTGCCTGCGCAAGCCGCCGCCGCTGTGGCCGCGGCCAGTGGCCTGGCGCCGGCGGAACAGGTCGCCGCGCTGATGCAGCACATCAACGATCACTACCGCTACCTGGGCGACTGGCGCGCGACAGAGCGTGGCTACGTGCCGTTCAACCTCGCGGAAATCGAGCAGCACGGCTACGGCGATTGCAAAGACCTCGCGATCCTGCTGACGGCGATGCTCAAGGCCAGCGGCATCAAGGCTGAAACCGCCTGGGTCAGCCGCGGCGACGTGGCGTACGCCTTGTTGATCCCCGGCACCAACGCACCGAACCACGCGATCGTGCGCGCCGAAGTGGACGGCCAGGTCTGGTGGCTCGACCCAACCAACCCGGTGTTTGCCCCAGGCCAGACCTTGCCCGACATCCAGGACCGCTGGGTGCTGGTCAACAACGCTCAGGGCCAGGTGCGCGAAGAACAGATCCCGCTGGAGCGCCCCGAAACCACTCTGCGTCTGGACAAACAGGTGCACTTTGACAAAAAGGGCAATGGTGCCACCCAGGCGACCATCACCTTCGGCCGCCTGCCGCTGATGCAAATGAGCGTGGCTGACCGCCAACAAGGCACCACCGCCACCGACCAGAACCTCTGCGCGCATTTTGGCAACGAGATCAGCGACTGCCAGATCACCCGCCAACCCACGACCTTTGTGGTGCACGACGGCTACACCGTCCGCGCCACGCTGAACGACCAGCATGCCCTGGAAAAACTCGCGAATGACTACGTCTATACCGATGAGTCACTCAAAGGGCGCTGGGATGGCTTCATCAACTACCGCCGTCACCATCAACAGGCCGACCTGTACCTGGGCAACCCGCAGACCTACGACTACAGCTTCACGCTGACCGGCGGCAAGATGGAAAAAGCCATCCCCGGCTGCCAGGTGCGCTCGCCTTGGTACGACCTGGACCTGGACGGCAAGCGTACGGACGACGGGCTGCGGTATCACTATCGCCTGAGCCAGAAAACGCATTGGCTGACCCACGCCGAGGTCGCCAGCGAAGCGTTTGGCAAAATGATTGACGAGGCGCGGGCGTGTGCCGAGCAGGTGCATCAGGTGATGAAGCTCTGAAGGCAACGTAAACGCAAATTCAATGTGGGAGCTGGCTTGTGTGGGAGCTGGCTTGCCTGCGATGGCAGCAACTGGTTATGCCTGATCTACCGAGGCGTCTGCATCGCAGGCAAGCCAGCGCCCACATTTGGATTTCATGCCATCTGAGGGATGCCGTGTTGCAGGCTGATCCGGTTTCTTCAGCTGGATTCGCCGAGCAGCAACCCCTGCTCCCTTGCGCACAACTCCACCACGTAATCCCACAACACCCGCAGCCGCACTGACTTGTGCAGCTCCCGGCGCGAGCTGATCCAGTAGCTGCGCTGAATGCCCTCCGCCGGCAGCAGCGCCACCAGGTCCGGGTCACCCGCCGCCATAAAGCACGGCAACACAGCGATGCCCAACCCCGAGCGCGCCGCCTGGTGCTGGGCGATCACGCTGGTGCTGTGGAACACCACTTTGGGGTTGCGGCAGAAGCTGCTGAGAAATTTGAGTTCCTGGCTGAACAGCAGGTCATCGACGTAATCGATCCATGCATGCACGGCGAGGTCTTCGCGCTTTTCAATCGGCGGGTTGCGGTCCAGATACGCGCGGCTGGCGTACAGCGCGAGGCGGTAGTCGGTGAGTTTGCGCGTGACAAGCTGGTCGACGCTGGGGCGTTCGAGGTGAATGCTGATTTCCGCTTCCCGGTTGAGAATGCTGACGAAGCGCGGCACGGCCACCAGTTCGACTTCCAAGCCTGGGTAACGGTCAAACAGCCCACCCATGCGGCTGGCAAGAAACATCACGCCCAACCCTTCGGCCACGCCGAGGCGGATCTTGCCCAGGGGCGCAGCGGAATGGGTGAGTTCGTCTTCGGCCAGCAACGCGACGTTTTCCATGGCCTCGGCGTGTTTGAGCAAGGCTTCACCGGACGGCGTCAGCTCGTAGCCCTGCGCGTGCTGCACAAAAAGCGCAGTCCCCAGGCTCTTTTCGATGGCCTCGATATGCCGGGCGACAGTGGCGTGCGTGGTTTTCAGGCGCTGGGCCGCGGTGAGCAAGCGGCCGCTGCGTTGCAATTCGAGAAAAAACCGCAGGTCATTCCAGTCGAACATATCGCCTCCCTTGCGTGGACAGTCAGCAGCTGCGCTCATCGCAGTGGCTATAGGCACTGTTTAAAAACGCACAGCAGCTGGGTAAAAACTAACATTTTTAAGACGAAAACTAACAACTAGGATGGAGCCAATAAGAAAAACAAGCGAGACCTCAGATGCCCATTGCAGCTGCTGAATACGATTACGTGGTAGTAGGCGCCGGCCCCGCAGGCTGCCTGCTGGCCAATCGACTGTCCGCCAACCCCGCCCACCGCGTGCTGCTGCTCGAAGCTGGCGGCCGCGACAATTACCCCTGGATTCATATTCCCGTCGGCTACCTGTTTTGCATCGGTAACCCGCGTACCGACTGGTGCTTCAAGACCGAAGCCCAGGAAGGTCTGCAAGGCCGTGCGTTGAGTTACCCGCGCGGCAAGGTGCTGGGCGGCTGCTCGTCGATCAACGGCATGATCTACATGCGCGGTCAGGCCCAGGACTACGACGGCTGGGCAGCCGAGGGTAACCCGGGCTGGGCCTGGAAAGACGTGCTGCCACTGTTCAAGCAAAGCGAAAACCACTTCGCCGGCGGTTCGGAATTTCACAGCGACGGCGGTGAGTGGCGCGTTGAGCAACAGCGCCTGCACTGGCCGATCCTGGATGCCTTTCGCGATGCTGCGGCGCAAAGCGGCATCGCGCCGATCAGCGATTTCAACCGGGGCGATAACGAGGGCTGCGGCTACTTCCAGGTCAATCAGAAGGCCGGCGTGCGCTGGAATGCGGCCAAGGCGTTTCTCAAGCCGATCCGCCAGCGGCCCAATCTCACCGTGCTGACCGAGGTCGAAGTGGACCGCGTGGTGCTGGAAAACGGCCGTGCCTCCCAGGTGCTCGGGCGTCAGAACGGCCAGCAGATGAGCTGGAAAGCGCGCAAGGAAATCGTGCTGTGCGCCGGTTCCGTGGGCTCGCCGGGCATCCTGCAACGCTCGGGGATCGGCCCTTCCCATGTGCTCAAACCATTGGGCATCGACGTGGTGCATGAGCTGCCCGGCGTGGGCGGCAACCTGCAGGATCACCTGCAACTGCGCCTGATCTACAAGCTGGAAAACGCGCGCACCCTGAACCAGATCGCGGGCACCCTGTTGGGCAAAATGGGCATGGGCCTGCGCTACCTGTATGACCGCAGCGGCCCGCTGTCGATGGCGCCCAGTCAGCTCGGCGCGTTTGCCCGCTCCGGTCCGGAACAGACCTCGGCCAACCTTGAATACCATGTGCAGCCGCTGTCACTGGAGCGTTTTGGCGAACCCTTGCACGCATTCCCGGCGTTTACCGCCTCGGTCTGCGACCTGCGCCCGCAAAGCCGCGGCCGTATCGACATCCGTTCGGCCAACCCGGCAGATGCGCCGTTGATTCGGCCCAACTACCTCAGCCATCCGCAGGATTTGCGCGTGGCCGCCGACGCGATTCGCCTGACCCGCCGCATCGTCGCCGCGCCAGCCTTGAGCCAGTTCAAGCCGGTGGAATACCTGCCGGGCGATGCATTGCAGACCGAAGCGGAACTGCACGAAGCCGCCGCGCGTATCGGCACGACGATTTTCCATCCGGTGGGCACCTGCCGCATGGGCAGCGACAAAGACGCCGTGGTCGATGCCCAACTGCGCGTACATGGCGTGCCGGGTTTGCGCATCGCCGATGCCTCGGTGATGCCACGCATCACGTCGGGTAACACCTGCTCACCTACACTGATGATTGCGGAGAAGGCTGCGCAGTTGATCCTTTCGCCGAACACAAGGAATCTTGCCCCGGAAAGAGAAATGACCACACCCGCGTGACCTGCAGGCGTCCGGCTGGCCGGCGCCTGCACAGAGACAACCGGCGCCGAGGTTGGCGCCGACAGTGGAACAACAATAAATAATCACTGTGAGGGTTACCCGATGTCAGAACATGCTCAACCCCTGGGCTCGGCCGTTCGTGCGAGCACCGGCAGCGAATCAAGAAAAGTCATCTTCGCCTCGTCTCTGGGGACGGTGTTCGAGTGGTATGACTTTTTCCTCTACGGCGCTCTGGCGGCCGTGATCAGCAAACAGTTCTTTGCCGGGGTCAATGACACCACGGCGTTCATCTTTGCCTTGATGGCCTTTGCGGCCGGCTTCGTGGTGCGGCCGTTCGGCGCGCTGGTGTTTGGTCGCCTGGGTGACATGATCGGACGCAAGTACACCTTTCTCGTCACCATCATCCTGATGGGCGTGGCCACGTTTTGTGTCGGGCTGCTGCCGACCTACGCCAGCATCGGCATTGCCGCGCCGGTCATCCTGATCGTGCTGCGCATGTTGCAAGGCCTGGCGTTGGGCGGTGAGTACGGCGGCGCAGCCACCTATGTGGCCGAGCACGCGCCGGCCGGCAAACGCGGCCTGCACACCAGCTGGATTCAATCCACCGCCACCCTCGGCCTGCTGCTGTCGCTGCTGGTGGTGCTGGCTTGCCGTTACTTCACCGGTGACCAGTTTGAAGTGTGGGGCTGGCGGATTCCGTTCCTGTTTTCCATCGTGCTGCTGGGCATTTCCACCTGGATCCGCATGAGCCTGCACGAGTCGCCGGCGTTTCTGAAAATGAAGGAGGAAGGCAAGGCGAGCAAGTCGCCGATCCGCGAGTCGTTCGGCAAATGGGAAAACCTCAAGGTGGTGCTGATCGCGCTGTTCAGCATCAACGGCGGGCAAGCAGTGACGTTCTACGCGGCGCAGTTCTATGTGCTGTTCTTCCTCACCCAATTCCTGAAAATGGACCCGGCGCTGGCCAACATGCTGCTGATTATCAGCGTGGTGATCGGCGCGCCGTTCTTTATTCTGTTTGGCTGGCTGTCGGACAAAATCGGGCGCAAACCGGTGCTGATGCTCGGTCTGCTGCTGGCTACCGCCCTGTACTTCCCGATCTTCAAGGGCCTGGCGCATTACACCAACCCGGCGATGGACCAGGCCAGCCATCAGGCGCCGATTACCGTGCTGGCCGACCCGGCCACGTGCACCTTTCAGTTCGACCCGGTGGGCAAGGCGCGTTTTGACAGCCCGTGCGACAAGGTCAAGACCTTCCTGGTCAAGCAAGGCTTGCCGTACAGCAGTTCTGCGGCCCCGGCCGGCAGCCCGGTGCAGGTAAGCGTGGGTGACGTGCGCATCGACGGTTTCGACGAAGCGGCCCTGCGCGGTGCGGTGACACTCGCCGGCTACCCGTCTTCGGCGGATGTGGCTCAGGTCAACAAGGTCATGGTGGTGGTGCTGATCGTGGTGCTGATCCTGATCGCCGCCATGTGCTACGGCCCATTGGCAGCGTTGATGGTGGAACTGTTCCCGACGCGTATCCGCTACACCTCGATGTCGCTGCCCTATCACATCGGTAACGGCTGGTTTGGCGGCTTCCTGCCGACTGTGTCATTTGCCCTGGTGGTGTACACCGGCGACATTTTCTATGGCCTGTGGTACCCGGTGGTGGTGACTGGCGTGAGTCTGATCGTGGGGTTGTTCTGCCTCAAAGAAACCCGAAATGTGGACATCAATAACAACTGATCTTCAAGACGCCTAAGACCCCTTGTGGGAGCGGGCTTGCCCGCGAAGGCGGTGTGCCAGTCGACACATTCGTTGACTGAGCCACCGCTTTCGCGGGCAAGCCCGCTCCCACTTTCGTGTTGTGGCACTCACACACTTTGCTGTACATCCATACAGATAATAGTTGCTCAAATCCCTCTGACTCAGCATCCTGCAAGGCATCAACCCGATCTGACGTGATGACCATGCGGCTGTACCTCTGTGAAAAACCCTCCCAGGCCAAAGATATCGCGGCCGTGCTCGGCGCCAGCCGGCGCGGCGACGGTTGCTGGCTGGGCAATGGGGTCACAGTCACCTGGTGCATCGGTCACCTGCTGGAAACCGCCCCGCCCGATGCCTACGACGCCAAATACAAGCGCTGGGTGCTGGCCGATCTGCCGATCGTCCCGGAAAAATGGAAGATGCAGGTCAAGCCCAAGACCGCCAGCCAGTACAAGGCGGTCAAGCGTTTACTGGGAGAAGCCCAGGACCTGGTGATCGCCACCGACGCCGACCGTGAGGGCGAGATGATCGCCCGGGAGCTGGTCGAGCATTGCCGTTATCGCGGCCCGATCCAGCGGCTATGGCTGTCGGCGCTGGATGACGCCTCCATTCGCAAAGCCCTGGCCGCGCTCAAGCCGGGCGCCGAAACCTTCAGCCTGTATCACTCGGCGCTGGGTCGCTCGCGCGCCGACTGGCTGATCGGCATGAACATGAGCCGTCTGTTTACCTTGCTCGGGCGCCAATCCGGCTATCAAGGCGTGTTGCCGGTGGGCCGGGTGCAGACACCAACCTTGCGCCTGGTAGTGGACCGCGACCGCAGCATCGCTGACTTTGTGCCGGTGGCTTATTGGGCCATCGATGTCGATCTGCGCCATGAGCGCATGACCTTCACCGCCCAATGGCGCGCCACGGATGATGCGTGTGACGACCAGGGCCGCTGCCTTAACCCACAGTTGGCCCGCGACGCTGCCGATGCCATGCGCAACGCCGCCGCTGCGCGGCTGGTGAAGTTGCGCACCGAGCGCATGCGCGAGGTGGCGCCCCTGCCCTTCGATCTGGGTACCCTGCAGGAAATCTGTTCCAAAAAACTGGGGCTCGGTGCCCAGGAAACCCTGGATATCGCCCAGTCACTCTACGAAACCCACAAGGTCATCACCTACCCACGCAGTGATTGCGGCTACCTGCCGTTGAGCCAGCACGGCGACGCGCCGAAGATTTTAGCTGCGCTGGGGCGTGCGGACCCGGCAGTAAACGAGCTGATGCCGCACATCGATCCCCTGCGCCGCTCGCGGGCCTGGAATGACGCCAAGGTCAGCGCGCACCACGGCATCATTCCCACCGGGGCCGGTAAAGATGTGGGGCAGCTCACTGGTAAATACCGTGCGGTCTACACCCTGATTCGCGCACGTTACCTGGCGCAGTTCCTGCCTAACCATGAATACGATCGCACCCAGGCGGATTTCGACTGCGCAGGCCAAGCGTTGCGCGCAGTCGGCAAGGTTGTCATCGAGCCAGGCTGGAAACGCGCATTGCCCGAAGCACTGGCCCCGGCAAAAGGGCGCGAGGCACCCGCGCCGCAAGCCTTGCCGACGCTGGTGCAGGGCCAGGACTACGCGGTGGCCAAGGTCAATCTCAAAGACCTGTGGACCCAGCCGCCCAAACCCTTCACCGAAGGCGACCTGATCAAGGCGATGAAAAACGTCGCCAAGCTGGTGGAAGACCCGCTGCTCAAGCAAAAACTCAAGGACACCACCGGCATCGGCACCGAGGCCACCCGCGCCGGAATTATCCAGGGGCTGCTGGACCGTGGTTACCTGGTCAAAAACGGTAAGGCACTCTCGGCCACTCCGGCCGCATTCAGCCTGATCGACGCCGTACCGCGAGCCATTGCCGACCCGGGCACCACTGCGATCTGGGAACAGGCGCTGGACATGGTGCAAAGCGGTGAAATGAGCCTGGAAGAATTCGTCGCCAAGCAGGCGGCGTGGATGAGCAAGCAAGTGGCGCGCTGCAATGGTATGCGCATGACCATCACCGGCCCGGCCAGCCCGGCAGGCCGAGGCGCCACGCCATGGAAAAAGAAGCGCAAGACGGCGCCACGCAAGACAACGGTCGGTACCAAGCGGGGGAAAAAGCCGACAAATGCCGGGTGAAAGACGAAAAAATCCAGCGAATGACGTTTTTCGACGGGTTTAACGCCGCTTTGGACCTTGCAGCCCCGTAGCCCGTCTAGGATTCTGTAAGGGACCTGCTGACTTCCTAACAACAACACCGGAGTGGCCGCCATGAAAACCGTCGCACAAGTGCTCAAAGCCAAGGACCAGAAGAACCAGGAGGTCCACACCATCAAGTCGCACCAGACGGTGATGGAGGCATTGATCCAGATGGCTGCCAAAAACGTCGGCGCCTTGCCGGTTGTGGACGAAGGCAAAGTCGTGGGGGTGATCAGTGAACGGGATTACGCGCGTAAGCTGATCCTCAAGGGCCGCTCCTCCGCGACCACTGCCGTGAGTGAAATCATGAGCTCGCCAGTGATTACCGTCGATACTCACCAGAGCGTCGACAAGTGCATGAACATCATGACGGACGGTCACCTGCGCCACCTGCCCGTGGTCGAAGATGGGAAGCTGATCGGCCTGTTGTCCATCGGTGACCTGGTCAAGGAAGCCATTGCCGAGCAGGCTGATCTGATCAAACAACTGGAGCAGTACATCCGCGGCGAATAGGGGACCCCATGCTCGACACGCTGGAACATCAAGAAGACCACCTCGATACCCTGCACCGGGCGATGGCCGAACGGCGCTTTGTGGTGCTGACCGGTGCGGGCATCAGCACGTCGTCGGGCATTCCTGATTATCGCGACAGCGAAGGCGTGCGCCGGGGCAAGGCGCCGATGATGTACCAGGAATTCCTGGCCACGCCGCAAGCGCGGCGCCGCTACTGGGCGCGGGCGATGCTGGGTTGGCCACGGGTGCGGGTCGCGCAGCCGAACAAGGCTCACCTGGCGCTGGCCACGCTGCAAAAACGCGAACGCATCAGCGGGCTGATTACGCAGAACGTCGATACCTTGCATGACCAGGCCGGTAGCCATGATGTGATCGAGCTGCATGGAAGCCTGCATCGAGTGCTGTGCCTGGATTGCCAGCAGCGCAGCGAGCGCGATGTGATCCAGCGGGTGATGGAAGATCAGAACCCCTACCTGGCCGGCATCGATGCCGTGCAAGCGCCCGACGGCGATACGCTGCTCGATCCTGCCTTTGAAGAACGCTTTCAAGTCCCTCACTGCCCGCACTGCAACGGCCAACGGCTGAAGCCCGATGTGGTGTTTTTTGGTGAGAACGTCGCCCAGGCCACGGCGGCCAAAGCAATGGCCGCGGTACAGCAGGCTGAGGGGTTACTGGTGGTGGGCTCTTCGCTGATGGCTTATTCGGCGTTTCGCCTGTGCAAGGCGACGGTGGAGCAAGGCAAGCCGGTGATTGCCATCAACCTGGGCAAGACACGCGGGGATGAGTTGTTGCAGGTGAAGATCGAGGCATCCTGCGAGCGGTTGCTGCCGTTGCTGGTCGAGCGATTGAGCCAGTAGCACCAACAATGCGAACAGGACTGTATGTGGGAGCGGGCTTGCTCGCGAAGACGGTGCGTCAGTCAAAAGCGTTCCGGCTGACCCATCGACTTCGCGAGCAAGCCCGCTCCCACAGGTTTCCATACTGAATTGATGACCTCGCCCCTTCGACCAACCGCACAAAAAATGACGCCCAAGTCACGTTTTTCCGCATTCCCCCGTCCCTACAATGATTTATGTAGTGCTCGAAAAAAATCACTACATAACCGTTGACGTAACCTTTTTACCCTTGCATTATCGAGACGTCTCCCGGATCGGGAGCGTTGGTAACACGTGTTTTGAACAAGCTCGTCTGACCGCCGAGCTGTTTTTTCCGGATGTGCACTGCCCACAAGGCAGATTGATGAAGCTGACCGGCCCGCAAGGATCGGTACAAGAAGCTAAAACGCTGCTTGTCTTCGCGATGAAACCATTGCGTAGCCGCTCATCAGCAAAACTACATGCATCAGGTTCAAGACCCTGCCCGTATTCGGCAGACAGTCACTGACGCCCGGCTTTCTGAGCCGGAGACAACTAAGCAGTTTTAACGGAATCAACTGATAGATCGCCAACTGGTCAAGGGGCTTACATTATGAATCTGAACAACCAACCAACTATCGATGAATTGGCTGAGATGTTCGCAGCGCAGAAAGACACACTCGACGACCATATCCTGTGGGTCGAAAAATCGGGTCAAGTCCATATCGACTGCGTGGCGCCCCACACCCTTGAGGAAGAGTTCGATAAAAATAACCGTAACCTGGCGGCGCGCCTGAAAATGTACCGCCGCGGCCAGGGTTATGTCGGCAAGAAGGCGGCTGCGGATCAAAACTTTATCGAACAGGTATTCGACACACTTAACACTGCCTGGGCATCTTTCAAAGACAGCTCGAACGTTAAAGTAATCGACCGCTACTACTAAGTAATACTCGACCACTGTGGGCGCTGGCCCGTCGGCAATAGCGGTTTAATATTCAACGTTAATGTTGAGTTTTAAATAGCCATCGCCGACGAGCCAGCGCCCACATTTGTTTTGCGTCGTAATCAAAACGATGGGAATCGGCCTTTAGCGGCTTCATCGCGAAAGATATCGAACAAGACCTGCGCAGCTGCCGACAATTCATGGCCCGGCTTGGTCAACACACCAATCGGTCGCTCGATCACCGGATCGCTCAACGTGATGCAATGGGCGCCCGCCTCTTCCATCTGTTTCGCGCACAAGGCCGGTACGGCGCTGACGCCAAGGCCATTGGCGACCATCTTGCCCACCGTCGCCAATTGATGGCTCTCCAGCGCCACCGGCAATTTCATTTGCAACGCGCCCAGGTGCTCCTCGAGCATCACCCGTACCGTGGAAGGCCGCTGCAGGGTAATGAACGGTTGCTCCAGCAAGGTTTGCCAATCGATTTCGCTTCGCTGGGCCAACGGTGAATCTCCGGGCACTACCGCAATAAACCGGTCCAGGTACAACGGGGTGAACGCCAGTGACGAACCCTCGGACGGCTCGAACGCCACGCCCAATTCCACCTGACGGTCACGTACCATCTCGAGCACCTGCTCGTTGATCAGGTCATGCACCGTCACGTTCACCTGCGGGTAACGAGCACGGAATATCTTCAGGATCGGTGGCAGCAAGTTGCCCGCAAACGACGGCATCGCCGCCACGGTGACCCGGCCACGCTGGAGGGTGAAACGCTGGCGCAGCTCGTCCTCGGCGTTGTCCCAATCGGCGATCAAGCGACGCGCCAGAGGTAGCAACGACTCACCCTCAGGCGTCAGCGCAACATTGCGCGTATTGCGGCTGAACAAGCGCCCACCTAAACCCTCCTCCAGCCCTTTGATGGTCAGGCTCAGTGCCGATTGAGAGAGGTGCAGGCGCTCGCAAGCAGCGGCGAAACTCAGGCTCTGGGCCACGGCGAGAAAGGCACGCATCTGTTTAACGGTCATAGGAAGCTCCACGCTGCCAGTCAAATGCTGCAAGTGAGGTTGCCGCATGTCTATGCTTTAAGTATGCGGCATAACGCCGATTATGCTGTTTTTCAAACCAATCAACCTTAAAAAACAACTTAACAAATCAATCCGTCGGCGCAACACTCGTGTCATTGGCTGGCCCACACACAATAAAAGAGGTGCATATGGCAGGTTTCGATAAACGCGTGGCGTCCTATGAAGAAGCACTGGCAGGCCTGGAAGACGGCATGACCGTGCTCTCCGGTGGTTTTGGTCTGTGCGGCATTCCGGAAAACCTCATCGCCGAGATCAAGCGCAAAGGCACCCGCGACTTGACGGTGGTCTCCAATAACTGCGGCGTCGATGGTTTTGGCCTCGGCGTGCTGCTGGAGCAAAAGCAGATCAGCAAAGTGATCGCGTCCTACGTCGGTGAAAACGCCCTGTTCGAGAAGCAACTGCTCAGCGGCGAAATCGAAGTGGTATTGACGCCCCAAGGCACCCTGGCAGAAAAAATGCGCGCAGGCGGTGCCGGCATCCCGGCCTTCTTCACCGCCACCGGCGTCGGCACCCCCGTCGCCGAAGGCAAGGAAACCCGCGAATTCAATGGCCGCCCCTACCTGATGGAAGAGTCCATCACCGGTGACTTCGCCATCGTCAAAGGCTGGAAAGCCGACCATTTCGGCAACGTCATCTACCGCCACACCGCCCAGAACTTCAACCCGCTGGCCGCCACCGCCGGCAAGATCACCGTGGTCGAAGTTGAAGAAATCGTCGAACCGGGCGAGCTGGACCCGGCGCAGATCCACACCCCAGGCATCTACGTCGACCGGATCATCTGCGGCACCTTCGAGAAACGCATCGAACAGCGCACTGTCCGCAAATAATCCGCCAGCCCAAATAATAAGGAGACAAACAATGGCTCTTACCCGCGAACAAATGGCTCAACGCGTCGCACGCGAAATGCAGGACGGTTTCTACGTCAACCTCGGCATCGGTATTCCGACCCTGGTGGCCAACTACATTCCCGAAGGCATGGAAGTGATGCTGCAATCGGAAAACGGCCTGCTCGGCATGGGCCCTTTTCCGACCGAAGAAACCATCGATGCCGACATGATCAACGCCGGCAAGCAGACCGTGACGGCACGCATCGGCGCCTCGATCTTCTCCTCTGCCGAGTCCTTCGCGATGATTCGCGGCGGCCACGTCGACCTTACCGTGCTTGGTGCGTTTGAAGTGGACGTCCAAGGCAACATCGCCTCGTGGATGATTCCCGGCAAATTGGTCAAAGGCATGGGCGGCGCCATGGACCTGGTGGCCGGTGCAGAAAACATCATCGTGATCATGACCCACGCGTCCAAGGACGGTGAGTCCAAGTTGCTCAGCCAGTGCAGCCTGCCGCTGACCGGCGCCAAGTGCATCAAGCGTGTATTGACGGACCTGGCTTACCTCGAGATCGAAAATGGCGCTTTTGTCCTCAAGGAACGCGCACCTGGCGTCAGCGTTGAAGAGATTGTGAGCAAGACCGCCGGTAAACTGATCGTCCCGGACCACGTTCCAGAAATGCACTTCCAGTGAGGACAGATTCCATGCAAGACGTAGTGATTGTTGCTGCCACCCGCACCGCCGTGGGCAGCTTTCAAGGTTCGCTGGCCAGTATCCCGGCACCGGAACTGGGCGCGGCCGTGATCCGTCGCCTGCTGGAGCAGACCGGCCTGGACCCGGCGCAAGTGGATGAAGTCATCCTCGGCCAGGTACTCACCGCCGGCAGCGGTCAGAACCCGGCGCGTCAGGCGTCGATCCTCGCCGGGCTGCCCCACGCAGTACCAGCGCTGACCCTGAACAAGGTCTGCGGCTCGGGCCTCAAGGCCCTGCACCTGGGCGCCCAGGCGATTCGTTGCGGCGACGCCGAGGTCATCATTGCCGGCGGCATGGAGAACATGAGCCTGGCGCCGTACGTATTGCCTGCTGCGCGCACCGGTTTGCGCATGGGTCACGCCAAGATGATCGACAGCATGATCACCGACGGCCTGTGGGATGCGTTCAACGACTACCACATGGGCATCACCGCCGAGAACCTGGTGGACAAGTACGGCATCAGCCGTGAAGCCCAGGACGCGTTCGCCGCCGCTTCCCAGCAGAAAGCCGCTGCGGCTATTGAAGCCGGTCGGTTTGTGGATGAGATCACCCCGGTCCTGATCCCCCAGCGCAAAGGCGACCCAGTGGCCTTCGCCGTGGATGAACAACCGCGCCCCGGTACCACCGCCGAATCCCTGGCCAAACTCAAACCTGCATTCAAGAAAGACGGCAGCGTCACTGCCGGCAACGCGTCCAGCCTCAACGACGGCGCCGCTGCAGTGTTGTTGATGAGTGCAGATAAGGCCAAAGCCCTCGGCCTGCCTGTGTTGGCGCGTATCGCCAGCTACGCCAACGCCGGCGTCGATCCAGCCATCATGGGCATCGGCCCGGTGTCAGCCACTCGCCGCTGCCTGGACAAAGCCGGCTGGAGCCTGGGCGACCTTGACCTGATCGAAGCCAACGAAGCTTTCGCCGCGCAATCTTTGGCGGTGGGCAAAGAGCTGGAGTGGGACGCCGAGAAGGTCAACGTCAATGGCGGTGCCATCGCCATCGGCCATCCGATCGGTGCCTCGGGTTGCCGCGTGCTGGTGACCTTGCTGCATGAAATGATCAAGCGCGACGCCAAGAAAGGCCTGGCGACGCTGTGCATCGGTGGCGGCCAGGGCGTAGCCCTCGCCCTCGAGCGCAACTGATTCAAAGAGCAACATGAGAAAAGGCCCGTTGTGGCGAGCGGGCTTGCCCCGCGTTGGGCTGCGAAGCGGCCCCAGAACCAGGCACCGAGTGATGACTGACATACCGCGTTCTGCTTGACTGGGGGCTGCTTCGCAGCCCAACGCGGGGCCAGCCCGCTCGCCACAGAAAGCCCGCTCGCCACAACAAGCCGCTCGCCACGACACGCCCGCCAGCGACAATAATCAGCGCTTCATGCAGCGCTGATACCGGTCATCCACGCGCTTGGCGAACCACGCGGTGGTCAGGTTGCGGGTGATCTTCGGGCTTTTCAGCACGATGCCCGGCAGTATCGCCCGTGGCATTGGCTTGCCGGCCGCTTTATCAGCCAGCGCGAATACGCGTTTGTAGAGGGTGGTCTCCTCAAAGTCCAATTGCTCACCCTTCTCCAACTGGCTACGGATGGTCGGATTGCGCATGTCCAACTTGGCCCCCAGGGAGCGCACCGCCAACTCAGTGGTGCCCGGCAACAATGAGCCATAGCGAATCAAGTCGCCATCCAACGCCAGCTCGGTGCCAGTAATGCGACTGACGGCAGCCTGGAACGCAGCGTTGCGGCTGGCGTACCAACCGGCGTTGAAGTCAGCAAAGCGGTACAGCGGCTGGTCATAACTGACCGGGTAGCCCAGCAAGTGGGCGATGCCGAAATACATGCCGCCGCGCCGCGTGAAGACTTCACGGCGAATCGTGCCGTCCACTGTGTAGGGATAACCCCGGGCCTGTTTCTGTGCAAAGTCGATGCTGACTTGCATCGGGCCTGCGGTATGCACCGGGTTGAAACCGCCAAATAAGGTATTACCCAGAGGCACCACGCTGATGAAATCGTCAAAGATTCCACTCAGGTCCTTCTCCGTGCGTGCAGCACTCAAACGCTCGGCGTAGGACTTGCCGGTAGGCGAGCGCAATTGCAGTGCGCTGCGCACCACAAAGGCCGGCACATGGACCTTGCCGGCACGGCGCAGGATTTCATCCTGGGCGATCTTGCCCATGTTTGGCACCGGCGGGTCGACCTGATAGGTGGACTCTTGCTCGGTGACTGCCAGCACGGCACAGATATTTTCGGTGCTGGGGTAGATTTTCTGAGTGTCGAAGGCGGTGTAGATGTCTTGCGCCCAGCCACCACGGTCCGGCACCGTCGCCGGCAGCAGGCGCACGATCTGCGCTTTCACCTCGGCCTCGCTACGCTCCGGCTGTTGCGGACTGCGTGAAGTGGAGCAACCGGCCAGCACCAGCAACGTGGTGAGGCACAGGATCAGGCGGCTTGAATACATGGGGCTTCCTTGAGTAACGACGGGCCGGGCATTGCGGATATCGACAGGTAAGTCTAACCGGGGTTCGCCGACCTGCCGTACTCGCCAATCACAAACTAACGTGACAGGATCTGTCATCGACCATTCCTACAAGGAGTTTGAATGCCATGCTCAGTGTGAACTTCCTCGTCACCTGCCTGATCGTCGTGCTGATCCCCGGCACCGGTGTGATCTTTACCGTCTCCACCGGCCTCACCGCCGGCAAGCGCGCCAGCGTATTTGCTGCGCTGGGTTGTACCGCAGGTATCCTGCCCCACTTGCTGGCATCGGTGCTCGGCCTCTCCGCCCTGCTGCACACCAGCGCGTTGGCGTTCGAAGTGCTCAGGTATGCGGGCGTTGCCTACTTGCTCTACCTAGCCTACGCCACCTGGCGTGATCGCTCGGCCTTCGCGATGAATGACGCACCGACTGCAACCACAGCGCGCAGCCTGATGATCCGTGGTTTCCTGTTGAACATCCTCAACCCCAAACTGACGATTTTCTTCCTGGCCTTTCTGCCCCAGTTCGTTACCCCAGGCAACATCTCGCCCGCCGTGCAAATGCTGGTACTGAGCGCGGTATTCATGGCGATGACGTTTGCGGTTTTCGTCATCTATGGCTTGTTGGCCAATGGCTTTCGCCGCGCCGTGATCGAATCGCCGCGCGTGCAGAACTGGCTGCGCCGAAGTTTTGCGGCAGCCTTTGCAGGATTGGGCTTGAACCTGGCATTTGCGCAGCGCTGACAAGGACTACCGAAACATCCCACGCAACACCCGGATAAGCTCTACAGATACCACCTAAAAACCTCGGCAAAGTCCTTCGCCTGATCACACAGCGCGAGGGATTGCAGATGGTTTTTTGTGTTGGAACACGTATTGACGGGGCTGTCGCTTGAACCCGGCTATTGGCCGGCTGGCCCTGAGGCCCATGGACGTCAAAGCGCCGGATGTTGAAGGCGTCTTACGTGATTTCCGGGGCTGCCTGAACACCTTTGACGACTGGGCTTTAAGCTTCTGGAGCTTTTCGGCGCTGGATGTCGAGCAGGTGTTCAAGGTTGGCGATGAAGTGACGCTGGTCGCGCCCATAGCCCCCTCCATTTTTCCCAGCAGCACCGTCGCCACCTGCCAGGCCAACGGCACGTTGACCCTGGTGCACATGTTCCAAAGCACGCAGTTTGTGCCCATCGGCGATACGCCGGTGATACTGCAACGCGTCAACCCCAACGGTGGCCCGCTGGGCGAGCCGATCCACAAAACCATCGGCCCCAGCGGCATTCTTGAAATCACCGAGTGTGATCGCAACCAGCAGTACCGAATCAGTTTTTATCCCAACGTTTCCAAGGATCACGTCAAGGCGCTGTATGCGTCTTATCAGTCGGTGATCGCGGAACTGGAAGCGCGCCTGCGCGACGAATGGAACAGCACGCTTGAGGCACGTTGGAAAGACTTTACGGACGCTATCGCGCAAGACCAGCGCAGGATGGTGGAAACGGCGTTTCTAAGTGGCATGGGCAAAGCGCTTTACAGCCTGTGGGACAACATAACTCAACTGGTTGATTTACTGGCGGACATCAAGCCCAGCAGCGAGAAGTTGCTGCAATACATCTCCCAAACTGAACTTGATGAACTGCTGAAGCTCGGCAACGACGCAATCGCCGACGGCCTGCTGGTGCTCAGCGATGAGCCATTGTTGTTCATTTACGTGTCGGCAATGGTCAGCTGGATGCGCATGCTGCCGCCGAAAGAAATGCATGAATTGATGGGGGAAATCACTGGCGAGGTGTTGATCAACCTGCTGCTGATTTGGGCGACAGCAGGCGTGGGTGTGGCGGTGCGCCTGGGTACGAAGGTGCTGGGGCATATCAAGTCTGAGCGGACGTCGGAGTTGTTGGAGTTGCTGGCTAAAAAGCTGGTGATGCCCCGGTTGGAGCCGCATGCCAAGGTGGTTAAGCCGTTGCTGGGACGGAGTGCCGCAACCCCAATCAAGACGGTGCCGGTTGCACCGTTGAAGGCTGGGGATCAGTTGGTTTCCAACCCAGTGCCGGCGGTTCGTACCAAGAAACAGCAGACCGCGTTGGTGCGCCAGGAACACGTCGATGATGTGCCTGTTGCTGCGAAGAATCCCCAGGGAGATGCGGCGGCGCCTGCCGACAAAACCGCCACCAATGGCTGCCCGGTGTCGATGGTCACCGGCGAAGAATTGCTGACCCTTACCGATGGCGCGCTGGACGGGATTTTGCCGTTTGAGTGGACGCGGTTGTATCGCACCAGTGCGGTGGAAGTGGATTGCGGGTTGGGGTTTGGCTGGAGTCATGCGCTGGCGCAAAGGCTGGTGGTGACGGGTGATTCGGTGGTTTGGACGGATCATGAGAATCGGTCGACTGCCCTGCCCTTGCCTACCGCCGCTCGATCGGCAATCACCAACAGCTTGGCCGAAGCGGCGATCTATTTGGGTGCCCTGCCCGATGAGTTGGTGCTGGCTCAGGCATCACGCTTTTATCACTTTCGCGATGGTGTACTGACGGCGATCAGTGATGCGTATGACAACCGGCTGCTGATTTCTCGTGATCGCGTGGGGCGCATTGAGCGGCTGGATAACGGCGCGGGTCGGTCGCTGTTTTTGCGCTACGAACTCGGGCGCATTGTGGCCGTGGACTATCAGGTTCATCGCGCCAAAGGCCGTGACCCGTATGTGTGGGTGACGGAGCAGAACGTCGTTTCCTACGCCTATGACGACGCTGGGCGACTGGTTTCCGCGACCAATGCTGTAGGTGAAAGTGAGGTTTATCGGTACGACGATCAGCACGTCATTCTTGAGCGGCAGCTGGCCGGTGGCGCGAGTTTCTTGTGGGCGTGGGAACGGTCTGGCAAGGCGGCGCGCTGTGTTCGGCATTGGGCCAGCTTTTCGCAGATGGACACGCGCTATGTCTGGGATGACAACGGCAGGGTTACGGTTCACAACGCTGATGGCAGTCAGGAAGTGTATGTCCACGACCAGCGCGCGCGGCTGGTGCAGCGCATTGATCCGGACGGTGCGGAGCATTTCAAATCCTACGACGACAAGGGTCGGCTGACGGTTGAGCAGGACCCGCTGGGGGCGGTGACGGCGTATCAGTATGACGACGCCGGACGTTTGGTGGCGTTGTTTCCGGGGGAGGATGAACCGACATCCTACGAGCATGACAACGGGTTCGTACGGGTTGTACGGCGGGGTGGAGCGGTTTGGAAGTATGAGCGTAATGACCAAGGCGATGTTACGCGTCAGACAGATCCTGACGGCCACATTACGGACTATACCTACGACAAATACGGGCAGCTGATTGGGGTTTGGTATCCGGATAACGGGTGTCATCGGCTGGTTTGGAATGAGCGTGGGCAGCTTGTTGAGGAACAGCTGCCAAATGGTGGGGTTAAGCGTTATCGCTATGACGATCTAGGGCGGCAAGTTGCGCGCGAGGATGAGCATGGCGCGCTGACGCAGTATCAATGGGACGGGGTGGGCCGATTGGTTCGTGTCGTACTTCCAGGCGGTGCAGCGCGAGAATACAGCTACAACCCCTACGGAAAAATCACCTCCGAACGTGACGAATTGGGGCATGTCACCCGCTACGAATATGCCGACGGTTTGCACCTGGTCAGCCGCCGCCTCAATGCCGATGGCTCCCAGGTTAAATACCGCTACGACAACGCCCGGCTGCTGCTGACCGAGATCGAAAACGAAGTCGGCGAGACCTACCGACTTGATTACCACCCCAACGGGCTGATCCAGCAGGAAATTGGTTTCGACGGTCAGCGCACGGCGTACGTGTATGACCTCAACGGCAACCTGCTGGAAAAGACCGAACACGGCGACGATGGCAGTCAGTTAGTCACCCGCTATGAGCGAGATCCTTCCGGCCGCCTCGTACGAAAAACCCTCCCAGACAGTGGAGTGATCGATTACGCCTACGACCGCCAAGGCAACCTCCTCAGCGTCGACGACGGCCACTGGGCGCTAGCCTACGAATACGACAGCCAAAACCGCCTCACCGCCGACCACCAGGGCTGGGGCACCTTACGCTACGGCTACGACGCCTGCAGCCAACTGAAAACCCTGCGCCTGCCGGACAACAACCGCCTCACCTTCAACCACGACAAAGGCGGCCACCTCGCCACCGTCGAGCTGAACGGCAAAACCCTCACCTCTCACCTGTTCAACAACGGAAAAGAACGCCAGCGCCAACAAGGCCAACTGCTCAGCCATTTCGACTATGACGACCAAAACCGTCTACACGCCCACGCGGTGAGTCAAGAGGAACACAAGCTCTACCGCCGCCACTACGACTACGACAAATCCGGCAACCTGACCCGCCTGCTAGATACGCGCAAAGGCGATCACCACTACCACTACGACCCCCTCGCCCGTCTGACCCGGGCCGATCACTCGCAAGACGTGCAAGAGCGCTTTGGCCACGACCCGGCGGGCAACCTGCTGATGCAGGACCGCCCCGGTCCGGACATCGTGGCGGGGAATCGGTTGGTGATGCAGGGCGATCATCATTACGACTATGACGCGTTCGGCAATCTGATCCGACAAAGGCGCGGTAAGGGTCAGCAACTCGTTACCGAGTACCGCTACGACTGCCAGCATCGGTTGATTGGTATCACTCAACCCAATGGCCAAACCGCGAGCTACTGCTACGACCCGTTTGGTCGGCGCATCAGCAAAACCGTCGACGACCTAACCACGGAGTTTTTCTGGCAAGGCGACAAGCTGGTTGCGGAACATTACGCGGATCGTCATCGCAGTTACCTCTACGAGCCGGACAGCTTTCGGCCGTTAGCATTGCTGGAAGGCTTCGGCCCAAAAGATACCCAGCCTTACCACTACCAACTTGACCACCTCGGCACCCCGCAGGAACTCACCGCCCCCGACGGAGAAATCGTCTGGTCCGCGCACTACCGCGCCTATGGCCAGATCAGCCGCCTAGACATCAACAAAATCGACAACCCGCTACGTTTCCAGGGTCAATACTTCGACCCGGAAAGCGGACTGCACTACAACCGCCATCGCTACTACAATCCAGATATTGGTCGTTACCTGACGCCCGACCCGGTGAAGCTGGCGGGTGGGATCAACGCGTACCGGTACGCGCCGAACCCTACGGGGTGGGTCGATCCACTGGGATTGAATACATGCCCCGGCGGGGATGGCTGCGCGCCAAGTATTATCGACAAAAAGCCGCCGGTAGGCGTTAACCACGCAGAGCCAGCAACACCACAAATGTCGCGTGCAGAGCGACAGGCGAGGATTGATGAACTTACAGAGGCAAACGCGTACAGGCGATTGGATGAGCTAGAGAAATTGACACCAGGCGCGCATTTCTTGGAAAAACACGGCGCCCAGACAACACTCGAATCTCAACTGGAAAGACTCCAAACAGCAAGAAACCCGACAACAGGAATTATCGAAGTCTATACATCAGGTCCGAATATAGGTCAGCCTAAATATCCACCTGCCGCGACTCGATATCTCAGTCATAAGGATCAATTGAACGCTATATTTAGAGCACAGCTCATTTTCAGAAGAAACGGTCATGCCGCATCATTGAGACCCATGAACATGGGGAGGGTAATTGGCGATGGATATTCCGCCGATGGCATGCAGTATGGCCAAAAGCGCAACGCCCGAGTAATACTCAACAGCCAAGGCAACCCTAAAACAGCATATACGGAGTGAGAAAACCATGAAAAGTGTGAAAAAAGAACCCAGCATGTCAATAATTCGCGGCTTATTATTTACCTATGATATTGAAAATACTGACGATCTAGAAAGAGAAAAGCTTATTGCATCAAAAGATATAAATAATGAAAAGGAGCTTTCAGAGCTATTTGATGAGTTGACCAAACCTGAGTTTTTGTCATATACAAAGATTGAACAGGAGTGGTTTATCGATTCGATCGACCACTACTTATCTATCAACGACAGCTTCGATTCTGTATTTAAAACGATGGCAACTTACTTCAGCACACCTGTATACGATCAAAGAGCGTTCATGCAGATACTCTTGAACCGTCTTACGGATTACAGAAGCACACATTGAAAGCCTCGATTGTTTTTTATAACCTCAACATCATCTCGCAACGCTCATTGTTTGCCAGCGCGGTGCTTTACAGCAATCCCAGGCCCGTGACGAACAAACCCGCTCGCCACAGGGTCACCGACCGGAATTAAATCCCCGCCAACGCCAAATCCATCGCAAAGTAAGTAAAAATCAAATCCGCCCCCGCGCGCTTGATGGACCCCAACGTCTCGCGCACCACCCGCGCCTCATCAATCGCCCCTGCCTGGGCACCAAACTTGATCATCGCGTACTCACCACTCACCTGATACGCCGCCACCGGCAAACGCGAGGCTTCGCGGATGTCGCGGATGATGTCGAGGTAGGCGCCGGCTGGCTTGACCATCAGCGCGTCTGCGCCTTCCTGCTCATCGAGCAGCGATTCGCGCACGGCTTCGCGGCGGTTCATGGGGTTCATCTGGTAGCTTTTGCGGTCGCCTTTGAGCGCGCTGCCGCCGGCTTCGCGGAACGGGCCGTAGAGGGCCGAGGCGAATTTGGTGGAGTAGGCCATGATCGGAATATGCGTGAAGCCAGCGTCGTCCAGGGCGCGGCGAATTGCCTGGACCTGGCCGTCCATCGCGGCAGACGGTGCGATCACATCAGCACCGGCGCGGGCGGCGGCCACGGCTTGTTTGCCGAGGTTGACCAGGGTCGCGTCGTTGTCGACGTGGGCGCCGTGCATCACGCCGCAGTGGCCGTGGTCGGTGTATTCGCAGAAGCAGGTGTCGGACATCACGATCATTTCCGGCACGGCGTCCTTGATGATCGAGGACATGCGCGAGACCAGGCCGCGTTCTTTCCAAGTGTCGCTGCCGTTGGCGTCCAGGTGGTGGGACACGCCGAACGTCATCACTGACTTGATCCCGGCGCGGGCATAGCGCTCGATCTCAGCGGCCAGTTTCTTTTCAGGAATACGCTGCACACCCGGCATGCTGGTGATCGGCACAAAGTCGTCGATTTCTTCTTCGACGAAAATCGGCAGTACCAAATCGTTGAGGGTGAATTCGGTTTCCTGGAACAAGCCACGCAGCTCCGCAGAGCGGCGCAGGCGGCGTGGACGGGCTTGGGGGAACTGGCTGGTCATGGCTGTCCTGAATAGCGGCAGAAATAGTTGGGGCGAAAGCTTATGCCCCTTGGCCCCGGCAGCACAAACGCCAAGGGGCCAATAGTGTATTGCGCAGCCCGTAACAATTCATTGATCTAGAGCTGTACTCGCCCGTCGATGCACACTGCGACCGCACCACCGACCCAGATTTCATCGTCGTGGCGCTCGACGCGTATACGCCCGGCGCGCCCCATGACCGTGCCTTGGCTGACCACGTAACAGTCGGGCGCCAGCCCCTCGCTCAACAACCATTGGGCAATGCCGGCATTCAGGCTGCCAGTGGCGGGGTCTTCCTGAGCGCCGTCGCCGGCGATAAAGCCGCGGACTTCGAAGTGCGTGTCCACGGCGTCGCGCGCCGGGTCACAAGCTGCAATGACGCCAATCGCCAGACCATGCAGTTGCGAGTAGTCCGGCTGCAAAGCAAGCACTTGGTCGCGATCGGCCAACATCACCGCCAGCCAGCCCGCGCCATTGTCGACCCATTGACTGCTCACGATGGCTTCGGGCGCCAGGCCCAACCCCAGGCGCACGCGCTCAAGCAGAGGTGCATCCACCGGACCGGTGCGCAACAACGGTGGCGCAATGAACGCCAACTCGCCGCCTTCACGACGGACACGCACCAGGCCGATGTCGCACTCCTGGATGATCTCGTCGCCCTTCGGTACGCCGCCCGCCTGCAGCCAGGCATGGCAACTGCCCAGCGTCGGGTGCCCGGCGAACGGCAGCTCTGTGAGCGTGGTGAAAATTCTTACCCGATAGTCAGCCCGAGGATCACGCGGCGTCAGCAAAAACGTGGTCTCGCTCAGGTTGGTCCAGTTAGCAAAATCGGCCATCTGCTGGTCAGTGAGGCTGTCAGCGCCCAGCACCACCGCCAGTGGGTTGCCTTTGAGCGAAACGCTGCTGAACACATCCAGTTGCTTGAAATCAAAGGTCGGCATACTTCGACACTCTAGGGTCACGCAGGTACGTTCAAGCCACGAATTACCGCCGGACGTGCGACAAAGCCGTCCAGCGCGCGCAGCACATTAGGAAAGTCGGCGATGCCGACCAGATCGCCGGACTCATAGAAGCCGATCAGGTTGCGAATCCACGGAAAGGTGGCGATGTCGGCGATGCTGTACTCGTCACCCATGATCCAGGTGCGGCCCAGCAGGCGTTTTTCCAGCACTTCGAGTAATCGCCGGGACTCGGCGACGTAGCGATCACGCGGACGTTTATCGTCGTAGGCCTTGCCGGCAAATTTGTTGAAGAAACCGACCTGGCCGAACATCGGGCCGATACCGGCCATCTGGAACATCAGCCATTGAAGGGTTTCATAGCGGGTGGCCGGGTCTTCGGAAAGCAGCTGGCTGGTTTTTTCCGCCAGATAAATCAGGATCGCACCGGATTCGAACAACGCCAAAGGCTGACCGCTCGGGCCATTGGGGTCGATGATCGCGGGAATCTTGTTATTGGGGTTCAGAGACAGAAATTCCGGGGACAACTGGTCCTGGGTCTCGAAATTGACCTTGTGCGCCTCGTAGGGTAGGCCCAGCTCTTCAAGCATGATCGACACCTTGACGCCGTTGGGCGTGGGCAGCGAATACAGCTGCAAACGCTCCGGATGCTGGGCGGGCCATTTGCTGTTGATCGGGAAAGCGGCGAGTGCATTCATCGGGAAATCCCCAGGCGGAAAGCCCCCATGATAGCCACCCCAACGCCGTCCTGCATGGGTCATCATTGCGCAACATAACCACGCTATCGTGCGCGCAGGCGAACCAAAATGCCGATACGCACTCTTAAGTGCGCCATTACGGTGAAAGGAGACACCCTGTTACAACGACACGGAAAAACCGCAGGACGCCGGATGCGTCGCTGGGTCCCGGCTTGTCCGCCTTAATCCGATGCACTGAAGACTCGAACCTAATGACAATCAAGCCTCTGTGCCTTGCGCAACGCCTTAAACGTTATTCGTACATCATGCTGCCGCTGCTGTTGGCAGGCGGCGCCATCGGCCTGAGCCTGGAGTCGCGCATCAGCAGCGCCGGCCCGGTGGATGGCGTGCAAACCCTGGTATTCCTGCGCCACGGCGAAAAACCCGTCGGCGGCCTCGGCCAGCTCAATTGCCAGGGCCTGAACCGCGCGATGAACCTGGCCACCGTGCTGCCGGAGAAATTCGGCAAAGCAAACTTCGTGTTTGCGCCCAACCCGACGCGTAATGTCGAGGAAGGCGAGCACGATAATTCCTACAGTTACATTCGGCCGCTGATGACCATCAGCCCCAGCGCGATCAAGCTGGGCCTGCCAGTGAACATCAAATTCTCGGCCAACGACACCAGCGCCCTCGCCGACGAACTGGTGGAAGACAAGTATCACAACGCGATCATCTACACCGCCTGGTCGCACGGCTACCTGCCGGAGCTGATCAACAAAGTGGCCAGTGAGGCTTCGGGCGAAAAACACACCATCACCGAAGACTGGTCGGGCAGTGACTTCGACACGCTGTATGTACTGACGTTGACCTGGCACAACGGCAAGGCGTCGCTGCTGAGCCGCAACTACAAGCAAGGCCTGGATAACGGCCAGCAGACATGCCCGGATGCAACTCAGGTCAGCGCAGATATCTGAAGCCGGCGCGGCACAAGCGTATGATGCGTCGCTATTGAATCATCTGCGGATCAGCACCATGCCCAACCTCGTCTCCACCCAGCCCAACCGGGGCTGGTCGTTCTGGTGGAAACCAGCGCTGTTCCTGCTGGTGGCCTGCATTGGCCTCTACTACGTGAAGTGGTCGCCCTACTACCTCAAGGCATTCGTCGCGGCGGATAACCACAGCATCGGCGCCTCGATTCTCAATGACCAGCAAACCGCGCCCCTGACGGCCGCGCTGGCCTACGCCCAGGTGTATTTCCTGGCGATCTGGAAAGCTGCCGTGCTGGCGGTAATTCTGGGTTCGCTGCTGCAAGTGTTGATTCCCCGTGACTGGCTGCTGCGCCTGTTTGGCCGCGCCGGGCTGGGTTCGACCCTGCGTGGTGGACTGTTCGCCCTGCCGGGGATGATGTGCAGTTGCTGCGCAGCACCTGTGGCGGCGGGCATGCGCCGCCAAAACGTGTCGGTGGGTGCGGCGTTGGCGTTCTGGATCGCTAACCCGGTGTTGAACCCGGCAACGCTGGTGTTCATGGGCTTTGTATTGGGCTGGGGCTTTACCGCATTGCGGCTGGTGGCGGGGATTGTGCTGGTGGTCGGGGTGTCGTTGGTGGCACAGCGGATTGCCCGGCCCGATCAAGTGCCCGAAGCCGCATTGAACGCGGTCGCCGACGCCAGCCTGAGCGAATCGCAACCGTTCCTGAGCCGTTGGTTGCGTACCCTGTGGCAGCTGTTCTGGAGCACGATCCCGATCTACATCATTGCCGTGCTGGTACTGGGCGCCGCGCGGGTCTGGCTGTTTCCCCATGTCGATGGGGCCATGGCAAACAGCCTGATGTGGCTGGTGCCACTGGCAATCGTCGGCACGCTGTTCGTGATTCCTACGGCCGCCGAAATCCCTATCGTACAAACCATGATGACCCTGGGCATGGGCACCGGCCCGGCCGTGGCCTTGCTGATGACACTGCCGAGCGTGAGCCTGCCGTCCCTGTTGATGCTGCGCAAGGATTTCGATGCGCGGGTGCTGGTGACGGTGGCCGTGCTGACTATGGTGGTGGGCGTGATGTGCGGGTTGATCGGGGCGGTCATCCTGTAGAGTTCGGGTGAGGTTCAGGGCGCTTTCGCGAGCAAGCCCGCTCCCACATCTCGACCACGTTCCTACAGGATAAACGCGGTCAAATGTGGAAGCGGGCTTGCTCGCGAAGAGGCCCTTAGCCACCGCTGATTATTCTGACTTGCCACTGCGCTCGCGCAAGTACTCCACCACGGCGCTCTGCTCGCCCGCAAACTCGACCCGCGCGCCTTTGCGTTCTCGCTGGAAGGCATACATCGGGTCGTAATACTCGCGCAGCAAACCCTCGATCCACACCCGGTGCAGGTCCACGGCACCACTGCGGGCCTGTTCCGCCAGGGCATCCTGCAAGATCGCCTGCAGCCGCTGGAAGCGCTCGCCACCCAGGCGTTTATGGATATTGGCCAGGCTCTGGGTCAGGCGCTCGGCGAACAGTGCCTGGCCGTTTTCGCCAAATACTTGAATGAACTCAGCGCAGAGGTCGACCACATAATCACGCAGGATTCTTTCTACGCGGCCTTCAACGCTGTCTTCCAACCACACCATCGAAAACGTCTGCATGCTCTGGTGCAAGGGTAACGGCAGCGCACAACTGCCGATCATGCGGCTTTCGTCCTCGACCACGAATTGCTCGATACCCCTCGCGCGCTTTTTCAGCAGGTCCACAGCCAAGCGGTTTTCGAAGTCGATGTTGGACGGCTGCGCGGTGGCGCGCTTGCCAAAGCTGGAGCCGCGATGGTTGGCGTGGCCTTCCAGGTCCAATGCGTTGCGCAATTGGCCGAGCACTTCGGTCTTGCCGGTGCCGGTCATACCGCCAAGCAGTACAAAATCACACTGCGCAGTCGCCTGCTCCAGCGTTTCCAGCAGGAAAGTACGCATGGCCTTGTAGCCACCGCCGACTCGCGGGTACTCGATACCGGCTTCGGTCTTCAACCATTGCTGCACGATCTGCGAACGCAGCCCACCACGAAAGCAGTACAAATAGCCCTCAGGGTTGGCCTTGGCAAACTGCGCCCACTGTTCAATACGCTCGGCCTTGATCGCCCCGGACACCAGTTCATGCCCCAGCACGATAGCGGCTTGCTGGCCTTGCTGTTTGTAACAGGTACCGACCCGCTGGCGCTCGTCGTCGGTCATCAACGGCAGGTTGACCACTCCGGGGAATGCGCCTTTGGTGAACTCGATCGGCGCGCGGGTATCCATCATTGGCCGGTCGTTGAGGAAGATGTCGCGGTAGTCGGTGATGTCAGTTGCCATCAAAACACCTCTACCGCGTGGGTCTGTCGCTCAACCAGTTCGCCGATGGGCTCAAGGCTCAGGCCCAGTTCGGCGGCCACGGTGTGGAATTCGGCGTCGCCTTCAGGGCTAACGGCAATCAGCAAGCCGCCGCTGGTTTGCGGATCGCACAGTACGCGCTTGTGCAGTTCCTGCAGGCGCCCGAGCTTGCTCGAATAACTGTCGAAGTTGCGCAAGGTGCCACCGGGCATGCAGCCCTGATCGAGGTAGTCCTCGATCCCGCCCAGGCGTGGGACCTTTTGGTATTCGATGCGCGCCGTGAGACCACTGCCGTCAGCCATTTCCACCAGGTGACCCAACAGACCGAAACCGGTGACATCGGTCATCGCGGTTACGCCGGCCAACTTGCCGAACCGGCTGCCAGGTTTGTTGAGCGTGCACATCCAGTCACGGGCCAGGCCGATATCCGCTTCGCGCAGCTTGCCCTTCTTTTCGGCGGTGGTCAGGATACCGATGCCCAGAGGCTTGGTCAGGTACAGCTTGCAGCCGGCAGTGGCGGTGTCGTTACGCTTCATGTGGCGTTTTTGCACGATGCCGGTGACGGCCAGGCCAAAGATCGGCTCCGGCGCATCGATGGAGTGCCCGCCGGCCAACGGAATACCGGCGGCGTCGCACACCGAACGGCCGCCACGGATGACTTCGCGGGCAACTTCCGGCGCCAGTACATTCACCGGCCAACCCAGAATGGCGATGGCCATCAACGGGTCGCCGCCCATGGCGTAGATGTCGCTGATCGCGTTGGTGGCGGCGATACGGCCGAAGTCGAAGGGGTCATCGACAATCGGCATGAAAAAATCAGTGGTGGAGACCACGCCGCGCTCGTCGTCGATGGCGTACACCGCCGCGTCGTCGCGCGAGGCGTTGCCGACCCACAGGTTGGGGTCGAGGTTCTGCGCGCCGCTGCCGGCAAGGATCACCTCCAGCACCTGCGGTGAAATCTTGCAGCCGCAACCCGCGCCGTGGCTGTACTGGGTAAGGCGAATCGGCTCGTTCATGGTGGACCTCAAGGTAACAAGTGCGCGGATTCTATCAGACAGCAAAAAGCCGGCTGGGCGCTTGTGCGCTCAGCCGGCTTTGTGTGTTTCTGGCGTTACTGCCTCGCGGCGAGCAAACGCTGGTGGCGATTGCGTCGTGCAATGTTCAAGCACTCAATCGCTGCCGAGAACGCCATGGCCGCATACACGTAGCCTTTTGGCACATGGGCGCCGAAGCCTTCGGCGATCAGCGTCATGCCGATCATGATCAAAAAGCCCAGGGCCAGCATGACCACAGTCGGGTTGTCGTTGATGAACTTGGCCAGCGGTTCGGCCGCCACCAGCATCACGATCACCGAAACCACCACCGCAATGATCATGATCGGCAAGTGCTCGGTCATGCCCACGGCGGTGATGATGCTGTCGATGGAGAACACCAGGTCGAGCAGCAGGATCTGGCCGATGGCCGCGGCAAAGCCAATGGTCACGGCATTGCTGACGGTTTCTTTCGCCTCGGGCTCCGGGTCCATGCTGTGATGGATTTCGGTGGTCGCCTTCCACACCAGGAACAGGCCACCGGCGATCAGGATCATGTCCTTCCACGAAAACGCCTGGCCGAAGATTTCGAACACCGGCGCCGTCAACTGCACGATAAACGCGATGGTACTCAACAGGCCCAAGCGCAGTACCAACGCCATGCTGATACCGATACGGCGTGCCTTGGCCCGATGCTTCTCGGGTAATTTGTTGGTGAGAATCGAGATAAAGATCAGGTTATCGATGCCCAGCACGATTTCCATCACGATCAAGGTGGCCAGCGCGATCCAGGCGGTGGGGCTGGCGGCCAGTTGTAAGAGGTAATCCATAGGTCAGTCCTGACGTTGTGCGGGAAATTAAGCTTCTTTGCTGCCCGATTCAGATTCTTTTTCGTTCTGTTCCTGGTTTTTTTCCGGGCTGATCAAGCCTTGCGTCGCTTCACTCAATGCTTGTTCGGCAGCCTTGTGGGTTTCATCGATGGCTTGCTTGGCAGATTCGGTGGCCTTGCCCAGCACTTGCTGGGCGCTCTTTTCAACCTGATCACAACCGCTGACCACTACCAATGAAAGCGCAAGCAACGATGCGGCGCCCAGGGAATTGAGTTTCATCATGTATTCCTCGTTAGAACCAGCGGGTCCAAATGGTGGCCCCTCGATAGCGAGGCATTCTATGCAGGCGGACAGTTCAGGAAAATTCGTATTTTTTTGACATATACTTCGTTTTTTACGAAGTGTAGACCGTGATGCTCAATTACCGACAACTGCATTACTTCTGGGTGGTGGCCAAGACCGGCAGCATCGTGCGCGCCTGTGAGCAATTGAACCTCACGCCGCAGACCATCAGCGGTCAGATCAGTCTGCTTGAGCAAACCTTCGGTATCGCGCTGTTTCAGCGCGTCGGGCGTCAGTTGGAACTGACTGAGGCCGGGCGCCGCGCCCTGCCCTACGCCGAGCAAATGTTCCAGACCGGTAATGAGCTGGAGGCGCTGTTGCGCGCAGAGCCCAACGAACAGCAGATCCTGTTTCGGGTCGGAGTCGCGGACGTGGTGCCTAAATCCATCGTGTACCGGCTGATCGCGCCGACCATGGAGCTGAGCGAGCCAATCCGCATCACCTGCCGCGAAGACAAACTTGACCGCCTGCTGGCCGACCTGGCGATCCAGCGCCTGGACCTGGTGATTTCCGACAGCCCCATGCCCACACACCTGGACATCAAGGGCTACAGCCAGAAGCTGGGCGAATGCGGTATCAGTTTTTTCGCCACCCAGGCATTGGCTGACAGGTATGGCGGCGATTTCCCACAAAGCTTGCAGGGCGCGCCGCTGTTGATTCCGGGAGCCGAGACGGTGGTGCGCAGCCGTTTGCAGCGCTGGTTTGCCGAGCAGCAGATCCAACCGAAGATCATCGGCGAGTTCGACGACAGCGCCTTGATGCAGGCATTCGGGCAATCCGGCAGCGGCATTTTTATTGCCCCCAGCGTGATTGCCGATGAGGTGGTGCGCCAGTATGGCGTGGCGCTGATCGGCCAGACCGATGCGGTCACCGAGTCGTTTTACGCGATCTCGGTGGAACGTAAAATCAAGCACCCCGGCATTGTGGCGATTACCGAAGGGGCGAGACGCGAGCTGTTTACCGCCCTGCCCTGAGGGTTCAGGCGTTGGATGCGAGCGGCTGCTTGACGGTCATCAGCCACAGCGCCAGCAAGATCGACACCAGAATAAAACCGGACGCCGCAAAACCCAGGCTGCCAAGGCCAAAGGTGTCGATCACATGCCCGCCGACCATCGCGCCCAAGCCGATCCCAAGGTTGGCGCCAGCAATATTCAACGACGCGGCAAACGCCGGGGCATGGGGCGCGGCCTTCATCAACCGCACATGGCTGACCAGGAACATCGCCGCCTGGGTCACGCCCCACACGGCCATCGCCGCTGCCAGGCCAATCGTTGAATGAATCGCCGGAACCAAGGCCACCATGCCGGCGATCATGAACCCGCAGAACACCATGGAGGCGATCAATGGGTGGCGATCCACCGCGCGCCCGCCCAGGGAGTTGCCGAGCAGGCCGACCGCGCCAAAGCCCATCAGGCACCAGCCCACCAGGGTGCCGTCGAACCCGGCCAGGCGCTCGAGGATGTCGGCCAAGTAGGTGTAAGCAGTGAACATGCCGCTGAACACCAGGATCGATAACAAAATATGGCCCTGCATCACCGGGTTGCGCAGGATCTTGAACTGCGAGCGCAGGGTGACTTGATCGTTTTTCGGCTTAGTCACCGGCAAGTAGATAAACAGCAGCAAAGCCTTGGCCAACGCCACCACGGCGAGGATCGCGAACGCGGTGCGCCAGCCGAACATGTCCGAAATCAACGTGCCCACTGGAATGCCGAACACGGTGGCGCAGACGATGCCAAAGCCAATCTTTTCGATGGCGCGCCCGGCGTATTCCGGGCCGACGATATCCACTGCGGTTTCACTGGCCAGGGCCCAGAACACCGGCAGCCCCAACGCGGGGATCAACCGTGCCACTGCCATTACCCAAATATTCGGCGCCAGCGCGGCCACCGTATTGGCCACGCCAAACATGATCAGAATGCTGATGAACAGACGCTTGCGCCCAAAGCGCGCGAAGTACGCCGTAAGAAACGGACCAAACGCCGCCACGGTAAAGGCAAACAAGGTCACCAGCAGCCCGGCCTGGGAGACACTGACATCCAAGTCCCGGGCAATGGACGGCAATAGGCCGACGATAATGAATTCTGTGGTCAGCACGGTAAAGCCGGCGGCCGACAGCAGCAGGATGGGAAACAGCATGAAAACTCCAGAAACGACGACATCAACGACAGCCCGAAGGGCTCGCTGACGGATAGGAAAGGTGAGAGGCGGGAATGTTAACAGAGTATGTCGGGATTTAGCCAAGGCCCGCCGCCGCGGGTGACCGAATGCCGCATCGCACGGAACACTTTGTACAGCGTGCTAGACTCCGCGCCCCGCGTCCTACAGCCCGTTCTGCGTGCGCCGCTGTGCCTTCAAAAAAATAGAGACATGTGTTTATGACTGCTGCCCCTTCCCTGCTGCAACGACTGGCTCGCGTCAGCCTGGTCACGCAAATCATCCTCGGCCTGGTCGCCGGTATCCTTCTGGCGTTGTTCGCGCCAGAGGCGGCCAAGGCCACCGGTTTTATCGGCAAGGTGTTTGTCGCCGCGCTCAAGGCCGTGGCGCCGATTCTGGTCTTCGTGTTGGTGATGGCATCGATTGCCAGTCATAAACACGGCCAGGAAACCCATATCAAGCCGATCCTGTTCCTGTACCTGCTGGGCACGTTCGCTGCCGCCGTGGTCGCAGTGATTGCCAGCACGTTGTTCCCCTCGATGCTGGTGCTCGCCACCCACGATGCCAGCGTCAGTGCGCCCGGCGGCATCGGCGAGGTGCTGCAAAGCCTGCTGCTCAGCGTGGTGGATAACCCGGTCAGCGCACTGATGAACGCCAACTTCATCGGCATTTTGGCCTGGGCCATCGGCATGGGCATCGCGATTCGTCACGCGGGTGAAACCACCCGCACCGTGCTGGAGGATTTGTCCAACGGCGTGACGCTGATCGTGCGCATGGTGATTCGCTTCGCACCGCTTGGCATCTTCGGCCTGGTGGCCTCAACCCTGGCCACCTCCGGCTTCGGCGCCCTGCTCGGCTACGTCCACCTGCTGATGGTGCTGATCGGCTGCATGCTGTTCGTGGCGCTGGTGGTCAACCCGGCCATCGTGTTCTGGAAACTGCGCCGCAACCCCTACCCGCTGGTGCTGATGTGCCTGCGTGAGAGCGGCATCACCGCTTTCTTCACGCGCAGTTCGGCGGCGAATATTCCGGTGAACCTGGCGCTGAGTAAACGCCTGGGCTTGCATGAAGACACCTACTCGGTGTCAATTCCGCTGGGTGCCACCATCAATATGGCCGGTGCGGCAATCACCATCACCGTGCTGACACTCGCAGCGGTTCACACCCTCGGCATTGCCGTCGACCTGCCGACCGCCGTGCTGCTCAGCGTGGTCGCGGCGATCTGTGCCTGTGGTGCGTCGGGTGTGGCCGGCGGCTCGCTGCTATTGATTCCACTGGCGTGCAGCCTGTTTGGTATTCCCAGCGAAGTTGCCATGCAGGTGGTGGCCGTCGGTTTCATCATCGGCGTGCTGCAGGACTCGGCGGAAACCGCACTCAACTCGTCCACCGATGTGCTGTTTACTGCTGCGGCGTGCCTGGGCAAGGATGAGCAATTGGCTTAACCGTCAGGCATGAAAAAGCCCGGGGCGTTCGATCAAGAACAACCCCGGGCTTTTTTTATGGGCTTAGAAAGCGCCCATGTAATCACGCTTGCCCACTTCCACACCGTTGTGACGCAGCAGAGCGTAAGCGGTAGTGACGTGGAAGAAGAACTGCGGCAGGCCGTAGGTCAGCAGGTAGGACTGGCCGCTGAAGCGCTTCTCTTTCGGCGTGCCTGGGCGGGTGATGATCTCGATGCCTTCCTTGCCGTCGATTTGCTCAGGCTTGATGGTGTCGACAAATGCCAGCACCTTGGCGATCAGTGCTTGCAGGTCGGCAAAGGTCACTTCGCTGTCTTCGTACTTCGGCACTTCGATCTCGGCCAGACGCGCGGAAACGCCTTTGGCGAAGTCGACAGCGATCTGGACCTGGCGCACCAGCTGGAACATGTCCGGAAACAGGCGCGCTTGCAGCAAGGCGTTTGGCTCGATGTTCTTGGCGGTGGCGTGGGCTTCGGCCTTGTTCAGCACATCGCTCAAGGCGTTGAGCATTTGCTTGAAGACCGGGATGGAGGCGGCGTACAGGGAAATAGTCATGACAGTCTCACGGTAATGGCAGGGTTTGGAACCAGCGGCGATTATAGACATGCCAGCCGCGCGTGCCGCTTGTCTTTTATTTTTTCAGGATTAGGCTAGTGGGTTCACTGCATAGGGAAAGCGCGATGACCGCCGAGCACGACACCGAGACCCCTGAGCCGCGCCTGAACAGCACGGAAATCCGCATCCTGGGCTGCCTGATCGAAAAACAGGCGACCAACCCGGAAACCTACCCGCTGACCCTTAACGCCCTGGTGCTGGCGTGCAACCAGAAGACCAGCCGCGAACCGGTGACGAACCTCAGCCAGGGCCAGGTCGGCCAAAGCCTGCGCGCGCTGGAAGGCCAGGGTTTTACCCGCCTGGTGATGGGCAGCCGTGCCGACCGCTGGGAGCATCGCGTGGACAAGGCACTGGAGCTGGTGCCGGCCCAGGTGATACTGATCGGGCTGCTGTTTCTGCGCGGGCCGCAGACGGTCAATGAACTGCTGACTCGCAGCGGGCGCATGCATGACTTTGAAGACGCCGAGCAAGTCGTGCACCAGCTGGAGCGTTTGATTGCGCGCGGGCTGGCGGTGCTGGTGCCGCGTCAGGCCGGGCAGCGGGAAGACCGTTATACCCACGCGCTGGGGGATCCGGCGGATATTGAGGTGATTCTGGCGGCACGGGGCAATCCGGTGGAGCGGTCGACGGGGGCGGTTTCTCTGGATCGTATCGAAGAGCTTGAATCCAGAATCGCAGCGCTTGAAGAACGCCTGGCACAACTGGAACAGGCATAACTCGATCAACAATTTGGGAGCGGGCTTGCTCGCGAAGGCGGTGGTTCAGTTGGCACATTCGTCGACTGACACACCGTATTCGCGAGCAAGCCCGCTCCCACATTAGCTCCAGTGGTTTTCAGGCTCGGGCGAAGGCCACTGCGGCTTGAAACTGTTCATCCGTGGGCCGCACGCCGGTGTACAGCACAAATTGCTCCAACGCCTGGATCGCGATCACTTCGAGCCCGGTAATCACTCGCTTGCCTTTGGCCCGACCGCGCACGATCAGCGGCGTTTCGGCGGGAATCGCCACGACATCGAAGACGGTATCGGCGGCATCCACAGCTTCTGCTTCAAACGCCAGTTGATCCGCCTCTGCCCCACCGGTCATGCCGATCGGTGTCACGTTGACCAACATCTGCGGGCGCAAGTCACCCAGCTCTGCCTGCCATTTATACCCCAGGCTTTGGGCCAGGGCCCGACCGGCCGCTTCGTTACGCGCCACAATCACGCCATGGGCGTAACCACCGTCGCGCAAGGCACTCGCCACGGCTTTGGCCATTCCGCCGCTGCCGCGCAGGGCAAAGGTGGATTCCTTCGGTACCGCGTGCTTTTTCAGCAGTTGTTCGACGGCGATGTAGTCGGTGTTGTAGGCCTTGAGATGGCCGTCGGTGTTGACGATGGTGTTGAGGGAGGCGATGGCCTTGACCGAGTCGTCGAGCTCATCGACCAACGCAAGGCTGGCTTCCTTGAATGGCATGGAAACGCCGCAACCGCGAACGCCCAGTGCGCGTATACCGCCGATCGCGCCGGGTAAATCCTGGCTGCTGAAGGCCTTATAGTAGAAGTTCAGACCCAGCTGTTCATACAGATGGTTATGGAAACGCAAGCCAAAATTCCCGGGACGCGCCGACAATGACATGCACAGTTGGGTGTCCTTGTTGGGGTGCATCTGCATGGAAAACTCCTTTGAGTAAGCAATTGGGTACAGACCTTACACAACCTTTACCTATCGGCTGTGCTGTTTTTCAGAAATACGTTGTCTTAAAAGTATCCCCGCGACAATCCTTGAGTCTATTGATTGCAGACCACAAGCGCAGGGGCTAACCGAGGAATGACCATGATCCGTAAAATCCCCAAAATCGCCTTGCTTATCGGCGCACTCGCTATGGCAGGCCAAGCCTCCGCCCACGGTGGTGGTTGGGGTGGCCCGGCCGTATTGGGTGCTTTAGTCGGCGCAGCCGTTGTCGGCTCGGTGGTTGCCAGCCAATCCCAGCCGGTCTATGTGCAGCAACCGGTTTACGTTCAGCCGCAACCGGTGTATGCCGCGCCTCCTCCGGTCTACTACGCTCCGCCGCCACCGGTGTATGTGCAACAGCAGGTTTATTATCGCCCGGCGCCGGTTTATTACGGCCCACCACGCGGTTACTACGGCCCTCCCCATGGCTATTACGGCCGCGGCTGGTAACACGCAATTGACATCACAGGATCAGGCCCCGCTTACACGCGGGGCCTTTTTTTTGCCTCAAAGGTCCGGATTTACCCTGCAAAGGTCGCTGTGAGGACAATGCTCGAGGCGTAATCGCACATCATTATGGCTAATGTCTACTTGCTCGAACCTGGCTTGCGCTGTCATGTTTGTGTCACCAAGCCCTCTCACTATTGATTCTGTCCAGCCAATAACAATTAAGGACGACTGACCATGCCCACGCAAAACCCGCACCGCACCGCCGGCCTGTGCACGTCCAGCAAGGTCTACAGCGCACTCACAGAGCTCAAGCACCTTGAAGGCCATCGCAGCGCGAAGTTCCTGGCGTTGTTGGCGGAAAACCTGGTGCACAAAGGGCTGCTCAGTGAGCAGGAAGTGGTGATCATGCTCGATCAAGTGGTGGATTGACGTCTTGTGTTGATGACGACTATCGAGCCGGTTGATTTTTCCTTCGGCCCGCAGCGCCGTAAGGTGGCCTCCATAGCAATTGGAGGTCTCTATGCCCACTGTTCAGATCATGTCCGTTATCGGCAGCGCCGTTCCCGCCCCCCTTCGCAAGCTGGGGCTGCTGGCTTGCTGGTACCTGGTGCGCGATGGCGAGCCCATCAGCGGCCCGCTCACGTCGTTATCGGCCGCCGAAAAGCAGCTTCAACAGGCGTCGAGCTTCAGGCTGCACGCCTGAAGCTCGCCGTCTGTAACCGCTAAGGCAGCGGCAGCTTGACCCGCGGTTTGCTTTCGACAAACAGCGCCCAGCTCGACATAAACAACGCCGCCACCAGCGGCCCGATCACAAACCCGTTCAGGCCAAACACCGACAGCCCGCCCAGGGTCGAGATCAGGATCAGGTAATCCGGCATCTTGGTGTCCTTGCCCACCAGGATCGGGCGCAGCACGTTGTCCACCAAGCCGATCACGAAGACGCCGAACACCGCCAGCACCACGCCCTGCCAGATCGAACCGCTCAACAGGAAGTAGATGGCCACCGGGCCCCACACAATCCCCGCGCCCACGGCTGGCAGCAGCGACAGAAACGCCATCAACACCGCCCAGAGCAACGCGCTGGGGATATCCAGAAACCAGAAAATCAAACCGCCCAGCGCGCCTTGAGTGACGGCCACCAGCACGTTGCCTTTGACCGTGGCCCGCACCACGCGATTGAACTTGAGCTGCAAACGGCGCTTTTGCGGCTCGGCCAGCGGCACCGCCGTGCGCACTTTGCGCACCAGCTCCGGACCGTCGCGCAGCAGAAAAAACAGCAGATACAGCATGATGAAAAAGCTCACCAGGAAATCAAACGTGCCCTGGCCAAAGCTGAACGCCTGGGTCGCAAAGAACTGGCTGCCCTGCATCGCACTCTTAACGATCTTTTCGCGCAAGCCTTCCAGGTTGCCCATGCCAAAACGGTCCAGCAGGTGCTGGAAGTATGGCGGCAGGACGTTCTTGAATTGCTCGATGTACCCGGCCACATCCAACTTGCCGCTTTCGATATTTTTGTACAGGGTCGCGCCCTCTTGCACCAGCAGCACACTGGTAATGATCACCGGCAAAATCGCAATGATCAGGCACACCGTCAGCGTCGCCAGGGACGTCAGGTTGCGGTTCCAGCCGAACCGCTGTTGCAGGCGCCGCTGCATCGGGGCAAAGATAATGCCGAGGATCACCGCCCAGAACACCGCACCGTAGAACGGCAGCAATATCCAGATAAAAGCGATGGTCACCAGGGCCAGCAGCAACAGCAGGGTTTTGAATTGCAGGTTGGTTTGATTCATGTCCGGTCCATGTCAGAAAAGCCAAGGCCCCGTGCAGGCCCTGTTGCTTAGTCCGCTGCGAATGCTGGGAGTGCCATCGCTTATCGCACAAGCATAGACCGCATCACTCATTGCCCGGGAGCCTGCGCCTTTGCTTCACTCAACAGCGTCTGAATCATCTGCTCCTGAGCGTCCTAGCGGCCTTCGCCGAAGTGGCTGTGGGGATGCACCATTGGAATCCCCCGACGTATCGCGCCTATGTCGAAACCCACCTGCCGATACACCACGATACAAAATCAACAAAGGACGATCTGGATCAATAAATCCCAGATCAAGCTCCACTACCCTCGCGACCTTTTGCGACGCGAACCCATGCCATCTGTCATCGCCCCCGAACTGCTCGCCCCCGCCGGCACCCTGAAAAACATGCGCTACGCCTTCGCTTACGGCGCCGATGCGGTCTACGCCGGCCAGCCGCGTTACAGCCTGCGTGTGCGCAACAATGAATTCGACCACGCCAACCTGGCGCTCGGCATCCAGGAAGCCCACACGCAGGGCAAACGCTTCTACGTGGTGGTGAACATCGCGCCGCACAACGCCAAGCTGAAAACCTTCCTCAAGGACCTGGCCCCCGTGATCGGCATGGGCCCGGATGCGCTGATCATGTCCGACCCTGGGCTGATCATGCTGGTACGCCGGCATTTTCCGCAGATGCCCATTCATCTGTCGGTGCAGGCCAACACGGTGAACTGGGCCAGCGTCGAGTTCTGGCAGCAACAAGGCGTCAGCCGGGTGATTCTGTCGCGCGAGCTGTCACTGGAAGAGATCGACGAAATCCGCCAACACGTGCCGACCATGGAGCTGGAAGTGTTCGTGCACGGCGCCCTGTGCATGGCCTATTCCGGACGCTGCCTGCTGTCGGGCTACCTGAACAAGCGCGACGCTAACCAAGGCACCTGCACCAACGCGTGTCGCTGGAAGTATCAGGCCACGCCAGCGGTGGAAAACGCTACGGGCGACATCGTCCAAACGTGTCAGCCAACCCTGGGCATCGGCGCGCCCACCGATCAAGTGTTCCTGCTGCAGGAAGCCAATCGCCCGGATGAGCAAATGCCCGCGTTCGAGGATGAACACGGCACATACATCATGAACGCCAAGGACCTGCGCGCGGTGCAGCACGTGGAGCGCCTGACCCACATGGGCGTGCATTCGCTGAAGATTGAAGGCCGTACCAAATCGCACTTCTACTGCGCACGCACCACCCAGGTGTATCGCCAGGCCATCGACGATGCGGTGACCGGTCGCGCCTTTGACCGGCGGCTGATGACCGATTTGGAATCACTCGCCCAGCGCGGCTACACCGAAGGTTTCCTGCGCCGCCACGTGCATGACGAGTACCAGAATTACCAGCACGGCAGCTCGGTGTCGGAACGTCAGCAGTTTGTCGGGGAGTTGACCGGCGAGCGCCGTGGCGAGCTGGCCGAGGTCATGGTGAAGAACCGCTTTGCCGTGGGCAATCATCTGGAATTGATGACGCCCGCCGGGAATTTTCACTTCGACCTGGCCGTGCTGCACAACGCCAAGGGTGAAGCCATTGAGGTCGCGCCGGGCGACGGGCACACCGTGTACGTGCCGCTCCCGGCCGCAATGGACCTGCGTTTCGGCCTGCTGATGCGCGACCTCTAACGCGTCGCCACGCAGAATACGCATCTAGCGGCCTTTGGTGAACGTCGGATAACCATCGCCCTACGCTTGGCTGACGTCCCGGCACACGCCATCGATCACCGTGGCGGCGGCCCCGCGTGTGAGAGGTATATTCGTATGTACGTCAGTTAAACATAGGTTAAATCCATGAAAGATCAGATCCTGAACTGACCGACCAACTGCCCCAGGCGCTGGCCCAAATCCGCCAGGCTGCGAGAGGTCTGGGCGCCCAGTTGGGTTTCATCAGCCACACTGTCGACCGCCACGGCGATCTGATGCACGCTGCGGTTGATCTCTTCGGCCACGGCAGTTTGCTCTTCGGCGGCGCTGGCAATCTGCGCGTTCATCGAGTTGATGGTGCCGATCAGCTGCGCCATGGTGTCCAGTGAGGCGCCGGCCTGGTTGGCCTGGGCCGAGGTGCCGTCGCCGGCATCGCTGGAACGGCGCATCGCGTCCACGGCGGCTTCGGTACCTTTTTGCAGGCGGTCGATCATGCCCTGGATTTCCTGGGTGCTGGTTTGAGTGCGGCTGGCCAACGCTCGCACTTCATCGGCGACCACCGCAAAACCACGCCCGGCCTCGCCTGCCCGCGCGGCTTCGATGGCGGCGTTGAGTGCCAGCAGGTTGGTCTGTTCGGCGATCGAACGGATCACGCCCAGCACGCTGACAATCGACGAAACGTCCTGTTGCAAGCTGTCGAGCGACACACCACTGCTGCGAATGTCATTCACCAGCGCATGAATCTGCGCGATGCTGCCGTCCACCACGCGCTTGGCGGCCTGGCCCTCGGCGTCGGTCTGTTGCGCGGCGACGGCGGCGCCCTGAGCGCTGCGCGCAACTTCATGGGCGGCGGAGGACATCTGATTAATGGCGGTGGCCACTTGGTCCGTTTCGTGACGCTGGCGCTCCATCGCGGTTTCCGAGCGCTGGGCTTGCTCGGACACCTGCCCGACCAACCCGGTGAGTTGCGAGGTCATCTCGGTGATCTGGCGCACCAGGCCGTGGATCTTGTCGACAAAGCGGTTGAACGCACCCGCCAGATCGCCCAGTTCATCCTGGCTGGTGATGGCCAGGCGGCGGGTCAAGTCGCCCTCGCCCGCCGCGATATCGTCGAGGTTGGCTTTCATCAAGTTCAACGGCCGCAGGATGGTATTGGCGGTCACCATGCCCACGGCGGCAATCACCAGCAACACCACCACGGCCACACCGAGGATGCTCAGCAACACGCCTTCCATGCGTTTCTCAACCTTGGCCTCAACCACGGCCACCTGGGCTTCGATACCGTCGAGGTTGACCGAGGTGCCAATCACCATGTCCCACTTGGGCAGGTATTCGGTGTAGCCAAGCTTGGGCACCAACTCGGTCTGCCCCGGCTGGGTCGAGCTGTATTGCAGGTAGTGGGTGCCGTCCTTGCCGACCTTGACCAGGTCGCGGTTGACGTAGACGCCGTTGGGGTCGCGGTTGTCCTTGAAGCTTTTGCCCACGCCGTCGGGGCTGTTGCCCTTGAACAGGCGGATGGTCTCGGAGTCGTAGCCGAAGAAGTAGCCGTCCTTGCCGTAGCGGGTGTTGGACAGCAACTTGACCACCTCGGCCCGCGCGGCGGTGTCGCCAGGGGCGGCGGCGTCGTAGAGCGGTTTGATGGTGGTCATGGCCACCTCGACATAACTTTGCAGGGTGGCCTTGGCGTCGCTGAGCAGGCGCTGGCGGGTTTCATCCACCTCGTTGTGTGCCTGGCCCTGGAGGATCCACACGGTGGTCAGGCTGATGACCACGGCAAACAGCAACACCGGCACTACGGCGAGGGACAGGACTTTGGCCTTCAGACTCAGACGCATGGCTTTTCTCTCTTATTAGTGGCGACCTGGAGAGGCTATCGGCCAATTGCAACGGATCTGTAGGCCACTGGAAACCCGTGGCGCGGGAGGTGTTTCAAATCATCAAAGGGTCATCGCAGCGAGCCAGCCGAATGCCAGCAACGGGATGTTGTAGTGCAGGAACGTCGGCACCACGGTGTCCCAGATATGGTGGTGCTGGCCGTCGATGTTCAGGCCGGAAGTCGGGCCGAGGGTCGAGTCCGAAGCCGGCGAGCCCGCATCGCCCAGTGCGCCTGCGGTGCCGACGATGCACACAATTGCCAACGGGCTGAAGCCCAGTTGCACACACAGCGGCACAAAAATCGCGGCGAGGATCGGCACCGTGGAAAACGACGAGCCGATGCCCATGGTCACCAGCAGCCCCACCAGCAACATCAGCAACGCGCCCACTCCACGGCTATGGCCGATGAAGGCCGCCGAGGTTTCTACCAGCGAACGCACGTCACCCGTGGCCTTGAGTACTTCGGCAAACCCCGAGGAGGCGATCATGATGAAGCCGATCATGGCCATCATCTTCATGCCTTCGGTGAACAGGTCGTCGGTTTCGCGCCAGCGCACGATGCCCGACACCGAAAAGATCAGGAACCCGGCCAGGGCGCCAATGATCATCGAGTCCAGCCACAGCTGAATGATGAACGCCGAGGCAATCGCCAGCCCGGCCACCAGCAGGGTCAGCGGGTTGTACTGCACAGCCACTTGCTCGACGCGCTCGATTTTTTCCAGGTCGTACACGCGCTTTTTGCGATAGCTGACAAACACTGCCACCAGCAGGCCAACCACCATGCCCAGCGCCGGCAACCCCATGGCGTGGGTGACGTTGACCTGGCTGATGTCGACGCCGCTCTTGGCCACGTTGGCCAGCAGGATCTGGTTGAGGAAGATGTTGCCGAAGCCCACCGGCAGGAACATATACGGCGTGATCAGGCCGAAGGTCATCACACAGGCGATCAGGCGGCGGTCCAATTGCAGCTTGGTCAGCACGTACAACAACGGCGGCACCAGCAGCGGAATAAACGCGATGTGGATTGGCAGGATGTTCTGCGAAGCAATCGCCACGACCCACAACAGACCGATCAGCAACCATTTGACGTGGCTGCCGCCGCTGGCTTCCTGACGATCGACCAGCATCAGCGCCTTGTCTGCCAGTGCATGGGCCAGGCCGGACTTGGCAATCGCCACCGCGAAAGCGCCGAGCAAGGCGTAGGACAACGCCACGGTCGCCCCGCCGCCCAAGCCGCCATTGAAGGCCTTGAGCGTGGCTTCGATGCCCAGGCCACCGGTCAAGCCACCCACCAGGGCGCCGACGATGATGGCGATGACCACATGCACGCGGGACAAGCTGAGCACCAGCATGGTGCCGACCGCGGCGATGACTGCGTTAATCATGGTTACCTCAAGACAGAAACATAAAAACAGGCATGCCCGCACCCGGGCGGCCATGGGGTTGGCTGCCAGCGTGCAGGCTTTAGGAGGTCTTATTAGAGGGCGCGCACTTTGCAGCAGGCGGGCGCGCATGTCAAAAAACGGCGTCGTTTTCAGCGCTCAATTGAACGTTTAAATAATAAAGAAGCATCAAAAGCGGCCGATACAGAGGCTCTCTGTATTTTCAGGTTAAGGATGCTCCTCGATGTTCCTCAGACAGCTGTCCATTCAATGGAAAATCACCCTGCTCGCCGGCCTGTGCCTGCTGGGGATCGTGACCCTGCTGGTGGGTCTGTCGCTGTATCGCATGGAGCACAGCTCGCAGCAGGTCAAAGCCTCGAGCATGCAGATGCTCGACGAGTCCGCCCAGGCGCGCATCGAGGCCCAGGGTGAAGTGCAGGCGCTGGGCATTCGCCAGCAATTCATGGACGCCTACCAGTACGGCCATGGTTTTGCCCGTCAGGTATTGTTTTTGCGCGAACAGGCGGAAAAACGCTTCCTCGACGCCTTCGACACCCGCGAAGACTTGACCCGCCAGGTCAAGGCCGCGCTGCAGGCCAACCCGGACCTGCTCGGGTTGTCGCTGGTGTTTGAAGCCAATGCGCTGGACGGCAAGGATGAGCTGTTCGCCAATCAGGCGGAACTGGGCAGCAATGACAAAGGCCGTTTTGCCCTGTACTGGTCGCAACCGACGCCAGGCAAATTGACCTCCATGTCACTGCCCGAAAGCGACATGTCCGACACCAGCGTCGGCCCCAGCGGCGAGAAAGCCAACGCCTGGTTCACCTGCCCGCGCACCACCCTGAAACCTTGCGTGATCGAGCCGTACTTTTATGTGATCGACGGGCAAAACGTGCTGATGACCAGCATCGTGTTTCCGCTGATGGTCAACGGCAAAGTCATCGCCTCGCTGTCGGTGGACATCAACCTCAACAGCCTGCAGGCCGTGAGCCAGCAGGCCAGCCAGAAGCTGTATGACGGCCAGACGCAAGTCAGCATCCTCAGCCCCACCGGTTTGCTCGCCGGCTACAGCCCGGATGCGAGCAAACTCAGCCAGCGCCTGGATAAAGTCGACACGGCCAGCGGCGCGCAATTGATCAACGCGCTGGCGGCCAGTACGCAAATCCGCAGCGTGCGCAACAACCATCAACTCAAGGTATTGGCGCCGTTCGCACCGATTCCCGGCGGCAAGCCATGGGGGGTGTTGCTGGATGTGCCGGAAAAAGTCCTGGTGGGCCCCGCCGAAGCGCTCAAGGCGCAACTGGATGCCGATAACACTCGCGGCACCCTGCTGGAACTGAGCCTGGGCCTGCTCGCCGCCGTGGTCGGCTTGATTCTGGTGTGGCTGATGGCGCGCAGCGTGACCCGGCCGATCCTTGGCGTGGCGCGCATGCTGGAAGACATCGCCAGCGGCGAAGGCGACCTGACCCGTCGCCTGGCCTACGACAAGCAGGATGAACTGGGCCAACTGGCCGGCTGGTTCAACCGCTTCCTCGACAAACTGCAACCGATCATTGCCCAGGTCAAACGCTCAGTGCAGGACGCCCGCGGCACGGCCGACCAGTCCGCCGCAATTGCCACTGAGACCAGCGCCGGAATGGAACAGCAATACCGCCAGGTGGATCAGGTGGCCACCGCCTCCCACGAAATGAGCGCCACCGCCCAGGACGTGGCCCGCAGCGCCGCCCAAGCCGCACAAGCCGCGCGCGACGCCGACCAGGCCACCCGCGAGGGCTTGACCGTGATCGACCGCACCACCACCAACATCGGGCACCTGGCGGCGGACATGAGCACCGCCATGGCTCAGGTCGAAGGCTTGGCGGCCAATAGCGAGAAAATCGGTTCGGTGCTGGAAGTGATTCGAGGCATTGCCGAGCAAACCAACCTGCTGGCACTCAACGCCGCCATCGAAGCCGCCCGCGCGGGTGAGGCCGGCCGTGGATTTGCCGTGGTTGCCGACGAAGTACGCAACCTGGCACGGCGCACCCAGGAATCGGTGGAAGAAACCCGTGTGGTGATCGAACTGCTGCAAAACGGCACCACCGATGTGGTCGGCTCCATGGGCAACAGCTATCGCCAGGCCCAGGGCAGTGTCGAGCAGGTCGGCCAGGCGGTCACCGCGCTGCGCCAGATTGGCGAGGCAGTCACGGTGATCAGCGACATGAACCTGCAAATCGCCAGCGCCGCCGAAGAGCAAAGCGCGGTGGCCGAGGAGATCAACAGCAACGTGGCGACGATCCGGGACGTGACCGAGTCGCTGTCGGAGCAGGCAAATGAATCGGCGCGAGTGAGCCAAGCGCTGAACAGCCTGGCGAATCAGCAGCAGGGGTTGATGGATCAGTTTCGGGTGTGAGTGAGTTGCACAGATTCTGACCCTTGAGCAGGTCCAATGTGGGAGCGGGCTTGCTCGCGAATGCAGTGTGTCAGTTGCCGAATTTGTCGGCTGACACTCCGCATTCGCGAGCAAGCCCGCTCCCACATTTTATATTTTGTGGTCTATCAGGCCTGGCGTTTGGGCAATTCGATCAGCACCCTCAAGCCACCCAGCTCACTCTCCTGCAACTGCAACACCCCGCCCCACACCTCGACGATATCCCGCACAATCCCCAGCCCCAGGCCATGGCCGTCGATCTGCTCATCCAGGCGCGTGCCCCGGCTGAACACTTGGTCGCGCTGACTCTGCGGAATGCCCGGCCCGTCATCTTCAACGGCCAGCAAATAGCTGTGCGGCGTTTCGCTGATGCTCAAGCGTATTTCCGCATCCGCCCATTTGCAGGCGTTGTCCAGCAGGTTGCCGAGCAGTTCCAGCAGGTCTTCGCGGTCCCAGGGCAATTGCAGGCCGGGCGTGACGTGGTAACTCAAGTCCAGGTGTTCACCGTGGATCATGTTCAATGTGGCGAGCAGGCCCGGCAGCTCCTTTTCGCAGTCGAACAAGGCACCCGGCAAGGTTTCACCGGCAAGGCGTGCGCGATTGAGTTCGCGATTCAGGCGTTGCTGCACTTGCTCCAGCTGTTCGCGCAAGAGCTTGCCCAGTTCGGGATGGGCCTTGAGCTGTTCACTGGAAGCCACGCTTAAAAGCACGGCCAACGGTGTTTTCAGCGCATGCCCCAAGTTGCCCAACGCGTTGCGCGAGCGCTTGAGGCTGTCTTCGGTGTGAGCCAGCAGGTGGTTGATCTGCGCCACCAGTGGTTCCAGTTCCAGCGGCACTTGAGTGTCGAGCTGTGAGCGCTGGCCTTGTTGCAGTTGAGCGATCTGTTCGCGGGCGGTTTCCAGCGGGCGCAAGGCGCGGCGCACCGTGACCCGTTGCAGGACCAGCACCAGCAGCAATGCCGCAAGGCCCATCACCAGGCCGATCTGACGCATCAGACGGAAACTTTCCCGCACTGGCGTGTAGTCCTGGGCCACGCTGATGGAAATCGACTGGCCAAAACGCTTGTAGTCCGCGCGCAACACCAGCAGTTGCTGGCCTTCCGGGCCCAGCTGCAGGTTGCCCTTGAGCCCGGCTTCCGGCAGCCGGGGCAACTCCTGGTCCCACAACGAACGGGAACGCCAGTGAGTGTCGGCGAAATCGATACGGAAATAATGCCCGGAAAACGGCCGCTGATAGGCCGGCGACAAACGTTGTTCATCCAGTTGCACACCGTTCGGCCCGCGCACCAGCGCCACCAGCAGGTTTTCGCTGTCGTTGCGCAAGCCCGCTTCCAGGTAGCGCTGCAAGCCGGCCTCGAACAACCACAGGCTGGTTTGCGCCAATACCACGCCGACAACCACCATCACGCTGATCAGCCCCAGGCTCAGGCGCCGCTGAATCGACCTCATGCAGGGCTGGCGCCAAAGCGGTAACCCTGGCCGCGCCGGGTCTCAATCACGCTACGGCCCAGCTTGCGACGCAGGTGGTTGACGTGAACTTCCAGCACGTTGGAGTCGCGCTCGGTCTCGCCGTCATAAAGATGCTCGGCCAAGTGGCTTTTCGACAGGATCTGTTCCGGGTGCAGCATGAAGTAGCGCAGCAGGCGGAATTCGGCGGCGGTCAGCTGGATTTCTTCGCCGTCGCGCAGTACACACTGGCGGCCTTCATCCAGGTGCAACCCGGCGGCTTGCAAGGTGGGCTGGTTGGCGTGGCCATGGGAGCGGCGCAACAACGCCTGGACACGCAAGTGCAGTTCTTCGGGGTGAAAGGGTTTGCTCAGGTAATCGTCGGCACCGGCCTTGAGCCCCTCGATGCGTTCGGCCCAGGAGTCGCGGGCGGTGAGAACCAGCACTGGCGTGGCCAGGGCGGCTGCGCGCCATTGCGCCAACACGTCCAACCCCGGCAGGCCGGGCAAGCCCAGGTCGAGAATGATCAGGTCATAGGGTTCGCTGCGGCCCTGATAGGCGGCATCGCGACCATCGGCCAGCCAATCGACGGCATAGCCCTGGCGCTGCAGGCCGGCCAGCAGTTCATCGGCCAAGGGAACGTTGTCTTCCACCAGAAGCAGGCGCATCAGTCGTCTTCCTTATCTTTGAGCAGCACGCCGGTGGTGGCATCCAGCTTGATCTCGCGCACCACGCCTTCGGTGGTCACCAGCTCCACTTCATAGGCATATTGGCCGTGTTTTTTTTCAAGCTCGGCTTCCAGCAACCGGGAGCCGGGGTAGCGCGACATGGCCTGTTGCAACAGTTGCTCCAGCGGCAGGATCACGCCCTGCTGGCGCAGTGCCAAGGCTTCATCCTGGTTGAGGTCGCGGGCCGCCAGGCTGGAACAAAAAGCCAGGAGCACCAGCACCATCAAACCGCTGGCGCGTCGATATACCTTCATTACGTTTCCTGATGATTCTTGAGCACGTGCCCGCTGAGCGCGTCCAATTCGACTTCCCACTCGATGCCGTCGGCATCTTCCAGTTCGACTTGGTACAAGTACTTGCCGTAGGCCTCGTCCAGGTCGGTGTCCAGCAGGGTCGAACCCGGGTGCAGTGCCAGGGCCGTGGCTTCCAGCTGATCAAAGGCGACAATTGTAACAGTGCCGGGCACTGTCAGTGGCTTGTCAGGGTCCACTGCCCGGGCCTGCGCCGAGGTGCAGGCGATGATACCGGCGGCGACCAGCGCTGTGAGGCGCTTCATGGCAAATCTCCGTTTCAGGATGTTTTTCCTACGCAGGCCAACGTACCCGCTGCAACTTAACTGAAACTGAATTGCCACCATGGCATTTTTCAATCGTCCTCTTTACCCATCACCCGCGAGTTTTCCTATACTGCCCCGCTCGCTTGAAAAGAGACTGGTATGACAGCCATCCACATCAAATTTCCCGCGTTGACGCTCAAGGCCGGTAAACGCGCCTTTGCGCGCATTCGCGAACAAGGCCTCAAACCTGCGGATGTCGGTATCCTGCCCGGCGCGGCCGGCGGCCCCAAGGCACTGGGCATTCAGGGCCTGGACCTGGCCTTGTTCGGCGACTGGCTGCCGCGCGCGCCACGCGAGCGTGCGCTGATCGGCGCCTCCATCGGCTCCTGGCGGTTTGCCAGCGCCTGCCTGCCCGACCCGGTGCAAGGCCTGCTCGACCTCGGCCGCCTGTACAACGAACAACGCTTTGCCAAGGGCGTGACCATGGCCGAGGTCAGCCGCAGCTGCCAGCGCATGCTCGATGACCTGCTCGCAGGCCGCGACGCGCGGGTGCTGGACAACCCCGACTATCGCCTGAACATCATGGTGGTCAAAAGCCACGGCCTGCTCGCCGATGACCATCGCGGTCGGCTCGGTCTGGGCCTGTCGTCGGTCATTGCCGACAACCTGCGCGGCCGTGCGCGGCTGGCGCGGCACTTCGAACGGCTGATCATCCACGACCCGCGCCAGGCGCCGCCGGTGCATCCGCTGAAGGACTTCCCGTCGCGCTTCCTCGACCTGGACCTGCGCAACTTGCGCCAGGCACTGCTGGCGTCCGGCTCGATCCCCATGGTGATGCAAGGCGTACGCGACCTGCCCGGCGCGGGCGCCGGCACTTACCGCGATGGCGGCCTGCTCGACTATCACCTCGACCTGCCCTACCACGGCGATGACATCGTGCTGTATCCGCACTTCACCGACCGGGTCATCCCCGGCTGGTTCGACAAGGGCCTGCCGTGGCGGCGCAGTAATCAACAGGGTTTGCAGGATGTGTTGCTGCTGGCCCCGTCCAGGGACTACCTCGCCCGCCTGCCCCACGGCAAACTGCCGGACCGCAGCGACTTCAAGCGCTTCATGGGCGATGACCCGAGCCGCAACAAGTACTGGCAAACCGCGATGAGCGAGAGCCGACGGTTAGGCGATGAGTTCCTCGACCTGGCGGATAACGGCACATTGGGCGAGCACTTGCTGGCGCTATGACCAAGCGGTATGCGCGGCGAAGGATCAAGCTGTTAAACTCGCCGCCTGCCAGATACCTGACCGAGCTGAAAATACTGTGGAAATCTTCAAAGAGTTTACCTTCGAGTCCGCCCACCGCCTGCCCCACGTACCGGACGGCCATAAATGCGGGCGCCTGCATGGGCATTCGTTCAAGGTGGCGATCCACCTGAGCGGCGACCTCGATCCGCATACCGGCTGGATTCGCGACTTCTCGGAGATCAAGGCGATTTTCAAGCCGCTCTATGAACGCCTCGACCACAACTACCTCAATGACATCCCAGGCCTGGAAAACCCAACCAGCGAGGTGCTGGCCAAATGGATCTGGAATGAGCTCAAACCTTTGCTGCCGGAACTCAGCGCGATTCGCATCCATGAGACCTGCACCAGCGGCTGCATCTACCGCGGCGAGTAAGCCCACGCGGTGAAAAAAACCACCCTTGCGGTGGTTTTTTTATGCGCCGGCCGCCGTCCCCGGCCGATGCCGGAGGGCTGTGCTACGCGGTTCGAGATTGGCCGCGCACACGGCTTGCGAGCTTGGAAACCGTCGCGCCATAGCGCATGGCTCGCGCCGCGTGTCCACGACCAAGCCACGGCGCAAGATGCTGATCCAATTTGTATCACCGCTGCACCGCTTTCGTGCCTGACTGGGCACAAAGACCACTGTTCCCTGCGATTCTCCCCAATATGGCTATAAATACTGTGCACGGTGCACAGCATCTTCCGTGCGCCTGTCACTTCTGCCGATTTGGCACGCGCGGTGCAACAGGCCTGCGTCACTCATTCAGGGAGCAGGGCCATGACTCAGCAAGAACCAGGCAACGATTACCCCCTCAGCGAAGTGCCGATGCATGCGCGCAAGGGCCTGGCGTCCACCGCCATGGTGCTGCTGGGGTTCACGTTTTTCACCGCGACCATGTTTGCCGGCGGCAAGCTGGGCGTAGCCTTCAGTTTTACCGACATGCTTGGCGTTGTGGCCCTCGGTAACCTGTTGCTGGGCATTTACGCCGCGGGCCTGGGTTACATCGCGTTCAAGAGTGGCTTGAATTCAGTGTTGATGGGCCGCTTCTGCTTTGGCGAGGTCGGCAGCAAGCTCAGCGACTTGATCCTCGGCTTCACCCAGATCGGCTGGTACGCCTGGGGCACGGCCACCGCCGCCGTGGTGTTGGGCAAGTATTTCGAGCTGAGCCAGGGCAGCGTATTGGGCCTGATGGTGCTGTTCGGCATGGTGTTCTGCGCCACGGCGTACGTGGGATATCGCGGGCTGGAGGTGCTGTCCTACATCGCGGTGCCGGCCATGGGCATCTTGCTGTTTCTGTCGATGTGGGTCGCCACGATAAAAGTCGGCGGGCTGGACGGCCTGCTGGCAGTCGTGCCGACGGGCGAGCTGGATTTGTCCACCGCGATCACGCTGGTGTTCGGCACCTTTGTCAGCGGCGCGACCCAGGCCACCAACTGGACGCGGTTTTCCCGTTCAGCCAAGGTCGCGGTGCTGGCCAGCCTGATCGGTTTTTTTATCGGCAATGGTTTGATGGTACTGATCGGGGCCTATGGCGCCATCGTCTATCAGCAGCCAGACGTGGTGGAAGTGTTGTTGCTGCAAGGCTTCGCCATGGCGGCCATGGCCATGTTGCTGCTCAATATCTGGAGCACCCAGGACAACACCATTTACAACTTTGCCGTCGCCGGCTGCAACTTGCTGCGGACCCGCCGCCGCAAGACCGTGACCCTGGCCGGGGCGGTCATCGGCACCCTGCTGGCGCTGCTCGGCATGTACGACATGCTGGTGCCCTACCTGATTTTGCTGGGCACGGTGATCCCACCGATTGGCGGCGTGATAATGGCAGACTTCTTTTATCGCTATCGCGGCCAGTACCCGCGTCTGGCCGAGACGCGCCTGCCGGCATTCAATTGGCCTGGGCTGGTGGCGTACGCGGTGGGCACGGTGCTGGCGTTCCACTCGCCGTGGGTGGCGCCACTGGTGGGGATTGTCGCCGCGTCGCTGACCTACATCGTGCTGACCGCCGTGCTGCGTGTGCGTGCCCCGCTGGCTGATGCCCCGGCATGAGCCTTACCGTCGCTGATGTACTGGCCCTGCCCGGCCTTGAATCGATGCGCCTGCGCGCAGGTGACAGCGGCCTGGATAACGCGGTGCGCTGGCCGTATGTCGCGGAAAACAGCGGGATTGCCGAGTGGGTGCTGGGCGGCGAGCTGGTGTTCGTCACCGGCATCAATCACCCACGCGATGAACCCAACCTCCTGCGCTTGCTGGAGGAAGCGTGCCAGCGTCAGGTTGCCGGTTTGGTGATTCTCACAGGGCCGGCCTATATTCAGGCGATCCCCCAGCGCCTGTTGGACGCCGCCGAAACGGCCGGGATGCCGCTGATCGAGCAGCCTTACTCGCTGAAAATGGTGCTGGTGACCCAAGCGATTGGTTCGGCGCTGATCCAGTCCGAGCAACTGGGCCGTTCGCGACACGACGTGCTGGAACGCTTGCTCGCCGGTGATTATCAGTCCCTTGAAGTGTTGCTGCATCGGGCCGCGCAACTGGGCATGTCGCTGGCCGGGCATTGGCAGATTGTCCAGTTGCAACTGGAGGGTGGCGAGGCATTATTTGCCCAGGGTGATACCGCGCAGGCAGAAGCGCAGTTGGCCCGGCAGCACGACGGTATCGCCCGTCGATTGCGCCAGTTCTCGGCGCAGCATCATGCCGCGTTGCCGATAGTGGGCAGGGCTGGGCACTGGACATTGCTGCTGCCGGCCACCGATGCCGTGCAAGCGTTGGCCAATCGCCAACAATTGGCTGCCTGGCTTAACCCCTTGAACCTGCGGCTGGCCCCTTTGAAACTGTTTATCGGCCTCAGCGCCGCTGCACACCCACCCGCGCGCCTGGCTCAGGCGCAGGATGAAGCACGCCAGGCATTGGCGGCGGCGCGGCGCTTCAGCGACCGCGCCGGGCTTTGTGTGTATGACGAACTGGGCGTGTTGAAACTGCTCAGTGGCGTGCGTGATCGCGCCCTGCTCGACCAGTTTCTCAATGAACGCCTGGGCCCGTTGTTGCGCCACGACCGCCACCATGGCCCCTGCCTGATGCCGACCCTGGAAGCCTGGTTTCACGAGAATGGTAACCTTGTGGCCGCCGCGCAGCGCCTGGCCCTGCACCGCAACACGGTGACGCACCGCGTCCAGCGTATCGAAGCCCTGAGCGGGCTGACGCTGGGCAACTCATATGACCGCCTGGACATCGGAATTGCCCTGATGATCTGGCGGCTGACTGCCTGATTGTCTTTAGCCAAGAGGAACTTGCCCATGCATATCATCAACGCCCGCCTGCGCAACCGTGAAGGCCTGCATGATCTGCACCTGGAACACGGCCGGATCGCCAGCATCACTTCGCAAACCGAGGCACCTGCTTTAGGCGCCGGCGATTTGGACGCCGCCGGCAACCTGGTCATACCGCCTTTTGTTGAACCGCACATTCACCTCGACGCCACCCTTACGGCTGGTGAACCGCGCTGGAACATGAGCGGTACGCTGTTCGAAGGCATCGAGTGCTGGGGCGAGCGTAAAGCCACGATCACCCAGGAAGACACCAAGACTCGCGCCAAGAAAACCATCCAGACCCTGGCCGCCCACGGCATTCAGCATGTCCGCACCCACGTCGACGTCACTGACCCCGAGCTCACGGCACTCAAAGCCATGCTTGAGGTACGCGAAGACAGCTCGCACCTGATCGACCTGCAAATCGTCGCCTTCCCCCAGGAAGGCATCGAGTCCTACCGCAATGGCCGCGAGTTGATGGAGGAAGCCATTCGCCTGGGCGCCGACGTGGTCGGCGGCATTCCCCACTTTGAATACACCCGCGACCAAGGCGTGAGCTCGGTGAAATTCCTCATGGACCTGGCCGAACGCACGGGTTGCCTGGTGGACGTGCACTGCGACGAAACCGATGACCCTCACTCGCGCTTTCTCGAAGTGCTGGCCGAAGAAGCCCGCAGCCGCGACATGGGTGCACGCGTTACCGCCAGCCACACCACGGCGATGGGCTCCTATGACAATGCGTATTGCGCCAAACTGTTTCGCCTGCTGGGGCACTCAGGCATCAGCTTCGTGTCCTGCCCCACCGAAAGCATTCACCTGCAAGGCCGCTTCGACAGCTTCCCGAAACGCCGCGGCGTGACCCGCGTCAACGAACTGCTCGAAGCCGGCATGAACGTGTGCTTTGGCCAGGACTCGATCGTCGACCCCTGGTACCCCCTGGGCAACGGCAACATCCTGCGGGTCCTGGAAGCCGGTTTGCACATTTGCCATATGCTCGGCTACCGCAATCTGCAAAGTGCCCTGGACCTGGTCACCGACAACAGTGCCAAGGCCATGGCCCTGGGCGAGCGTTATGGCCTGGAGCCCGGGCGCCCGGCCAACTTGCTGATCTTGTCGGCAAACAGCGACTACGAAGTTATTCGCAGCCAGGGCCTGCCGCTGTACTCAATCCGCAATGGCAAAGTTCTGATGAAACGGCAACCGGCGCAGGTGGAGTTTTTGTAAACGGTGTGGCTACACAATGGAGTCGAGGTCGAGCGGATGCACCTTGCCTGAACCGTCATGAATCGGCGCAGGAATACTGGCAACTTGCGCCAGCTCACGGTTTTCACGGTGGCTGAACCAACGCTTCAGGCTGGGTTGCAGGTGCGCGCGATTGGCGTGACTGCCATACACGTCGCGCGCGTCCAGGCGCCGCCAGCGCAAAGACTCCAACCGTTGGCGACTGGTGCGCAACCGGTCAATTTCTGCGTTCAACGCCTGGCTATGTTCGTGCCCATAGCCACGCTGGTTTGTGGGGCGGCGACGGTCAAGCTCACGGTTCTTGTCGCGTAACTGCGCAGTCATGCTCTCAAGCGCATGGTCGAGCAACTCAAACTCTCTGTGCGTGACCAGAGGCCCTTGGCTATCCACGGTTTGTTGCCAGCGACGCAATGTGGCCCAGGCCGCAGGGATGTAGCTGGCCGTCATGAAGTGCTGGCTGGCCTGAAACAGTTGTTTCAGCACGTTGGCGCGGCTGGGCATATCGCCTTGAAGCTGCAAGGCATGGTTACAACCGGCCTGCAGGATGGACTCGCAACCAGGCTTCCATAACACCGAAGAATGCGTGCCATCGGCCAGCTTGATCGGCATGAAGTGCTGCTGTTCACCGTGATGCTGATAGGGATTGCCACCCACACGCACCAGGCCGGCGGCAAACAGAAGCCCACCCGGACCGGGTGCGCTGAACAATGCCACCGCGCCTGGAACCCAGAGTTTTGCGGTGGTGTTCATCCACGTGGCCGGCACGCTGGGCACCGGGTCGTTGTGGTTGACGATGCGATGGTGGACCAGGGCTGACGCGCCTTCGGTGAACTCGGCGTCGGCGGCGCGGGGTGCGCCATAGGTGTAGAGGAGAATGTTGTAGCGAGTGTCGGGGATTCGTCGCAATCCTTCTGCCAGGAGCAAGGCGATGGCGCCGCCGAGGCTGTGGCCGCAGATTACGATGCGTTGGCCATCGTAAAACTGGTCGAGGTAATGCAGCACGAAACTACGCATTGCTCGATAAGCAAGGTAGAACCCTTCGTGAGCCTGACCGACACCTTCGGCAAAATCCACCTGATGGGCGTTTGCATCCCGCAAGATATCGGCACCACTGACAGTACCTCTTACTGAGATCAGAACCACCTCATCGTGGTGTGTGATGAAGGCTTGAGTGTCGGTACCATATTTCTCATCGTTAAAAAAATGCAGGCTCTCAGGGTGTTCCTGCTCGCCCTCCAACCCCAGACGGTTTTGTGGATACTGCCCAGGATCGAACGGAATGATCTCGAAACGTCTAGAGTAGGGAACCTCTTCATACATCGGATAGAAACGCTGTACTTGTGCGGGATCAACTCGCCAGGCGTTCTCAAAGACCGACAGTTTTTCAGCAAACAGATTTCCAATGCTTGGATCCAACGGAAAACACACTTCATCGACCGGCTTATTCGGTGGTTGCTGGCCAAAATCGCAGTAACTCAAGGCAGACATCAGAGCGAGCTGATACAGGTTCAAAGCACAGAAGTTGTCTTCGATAGACAGCATGGGACGCAGGGCCCGTAAAGGTCTGACTTCAAGCACGGTGTTTTGATTGGGGAATAACACAACACCTGACAAAGTCGGTAGGGGCGGACCGAACCCGAGGTCGGCCATCATTTTCAAAGCATGACGTTCAGGCCGATTAGTTCTGGAAGTCAACGGAGGAAGATGGGCAACATGGCGGACCAGGTCCCGTACTTCAACCTGATAAAACCGGTCAGCTCGGGACTGCGCCGGATTGACTTCAATACGTTGACCATCGCTGGTAGAAAACCGGGTCTTTTCGGCACGGATTTGAAGTTCGGTTATAGGAAGTTGGTACGCAACGCGCGTTCGCAATTGGTGATATGGCGTTTCCGCTCCAGCATACAAATCATCAAACCTGAGAACCACTGGACCACAGTAAAAGCCTTGTAACTTTGCGAACCCCTCTGCATTTAACCTACCGTCGTACTGCCGCCCTGCAGTGTCGTAAATGCTGTATCGAAGTCCCCCATAGGCTTTTCCACTTCCAGTTTCGTCTACCAGGCAAATGCTCGCCCAATGTCCTTTCAATGCGCAAGCAGGCATGTTGCCGCTGAAAAATGGCTGCTTCCATGCTTCCTGTTTCATGAGTCCACTCCTTGTTAACTGCACGTTGGGTAGACATCACATAGACGTCCATCCGGCATTTTTATAGGTTTGAAATCTGTGACATTGCTGTCGCAGGCGGCAATCTGATCGTCAAAACTTTTACCTTTGCAACGCTTCCATCCGCCTGGAACCTCTATCCATCTGCGGTCAAAAGCGGGTAATTCGTCATCGGTAACAATCAGTACCAATCGAAGTTTTTTCCCTTCCAGTTGATCGCGTTGCGCACCACCACCAGCCTTCGTTTCCTGCGGCAGCCCCATTTTGTCCAACGAATTGCACTGCAGAATTTTTCTGATTGCATGCAGAGGGCCCACCGTCCGGAAATACCACCTGCATTGCCCTTGAAACTCCTGAACCCCAGCCTCAGGCATCTTAGGAAAATGTGCAGGTAAGCGATCTTGAATAGCGATACTCGCGGTGTCACCGCCTATGTCCGAATCTCGCTTTCCCCACTTCGCATAAAAACCAAACTGAACGCTGTGCAACACTGAACGACACCCCTCGATGGTTTCACTCAGCGGCAGCTCATAACTCACACGGCTGGCCACAGGTTTGAAGTCAGCAAAAAAGACCTTTCGTTCTGGTCGGTTGCCGCGACGTGTCGGCAGCGTGCAGGTCTCGCCCGAGGCTGGACTGTAATTAGCGGCAGTTTTAAGTTCAAACTCCGCAGGCAAATCCACCTCCAACGTAAAGTGATTGACCGGCCCCACCGCACACCCCGAAAGCCACACCGCACCAAGCCCGACCAATGCACCACGCAGGCGCTTATTCATGCTTGCCTCCCAACCTGCGCCACTGCGCGGACACTCGTTCGAAGTGGTCTCCAGGCGTTTCTGCGTGCAGTGGCTGCCACTGAATCACGCAGGTTCGCGTTGCCTCTTCCAACCTGCGCACTACCAGGAATTCAAGCTGTTGCGGCTCACGCCATTGCCACGCACGGGCCTGTTCCAATACCTGGGATAACCAGATTCGAGGGTCCTGGAATTCAACCAGCGCGGCGAGGTCTTCGCTGTGCTCGGTCAGCAGGTAGCGCAGGACATTGGCGTGCAGGATGGCCGCCGTATGGGGGTTGGGGGTGTTGAGCCAGGGTGCCGCAACTGGCACCGGATACTCACCGGGGGCCGGATTATCGCTGTGGTGCCACTGGCCCTCGTGCCAGTAGCACACGCTGATCAGCGGGCCGAGGAACACTGGCCAGTGCTCACTCGGCAGATGAGCCAACACGCGAGCCAGCGTTCGGTTGTCGTGAAAGCGATACAACGCCTGGCCACCCTCGAGCCCTACCAGCATGCGCTCGCGCCAATGTCGGACCACACCGGCCAGGTCGTCGTCGGGCAGGCTTGCCAACCAACCCCAGTCGGCCTGCGGGTGCTGCAGCAGGTCGAACAGCGCAGGCTCACTTGCCTGATCCAATAGCAGAATCACCGGACCAACCGCTGCCAGTTCGGCCACGGCGCTCTCACCGTAAAGACTGCAATACTGCGACAGATGACGGGCCGCCAGCAGCGGCTGGCGTGCATCATGGTTGCCGTCAAGGATCAGACACAGTCGGCGGCCCGCTTGTTGCTGTTGGGCCATCCAGCGGCCAGGCATGCTCTGCATCAAGCAGCCCTCCGCTTGATGTCGCACTGGCCTTCGCGGCATTGCTCGCACACAGGACAAAAATCTGCCCCCAACTGCCGGGCCAACCCCATGACGACGCCTTGTGCGACCGCCATTTTCGGCCTGGCTGTTGCTGAAAAGGCGCTCGCGGATGAATTCGGGGGTGGCGAGCCGCCGACGGTAATGGGTTTGCTGGTGAAAATACCGCCGGCCTGAACCAGCACATACTCGCCCCCGGCCCTGAGGCTCAGTTGCGCGCCCGCATCGATGACCAGGCTGGCGCCTGCCTTGAGATGGATCTGTTGCCCGGCTTCAATGACCAGCAAACGCCCTACCCGTGTCTGACTGTCGCCCTGCACGTCCAGGTGATCATGCGCTTTGAGCTCGACATTGCGATCACCCTCGATATGACGACGCTCGCCGCTTTGCAGGTGAGCCGTGCTCAGTCCCCGGATGATTTCGTGGCGCTCTCCGACGACCTCCAAGCGGCTGTCGTGACCCACTCGCTGCTCCAGATCACGCTGGGCGCGCAGGTAGATGAGCTCCTCGCCACGGCGATCTTCAAGGTGCAGTTCGTTGGCTCCACCGCCGCCTGGCGAACTGCGGCTGCGCAAGACACTGCGGGTGCCGTGCTGCGGCAAAGGATAGGTCGGCATGTGCAGCGCATTGGGCAGGCAGCCGTTGATCAATGGCCGGTCGGGGTCGCCCTCCAGGAAGGTCACCAGCACCTCCATGCCCACGCGCGGAATCATCATTGCGCCAAAGCCATCCCCCGCCCAACCGGACGCTACCCGTACCCAGCAGCTGCTTTTGTCATCGGCGTTTTCCAGGCGATCCCAATGAAACCGTACCTTCACCCGGCCATAGGCATCGCAGTACACCTCCTCGCCCGCCGGCCCTGTCACCGTGGCGGTCTGGCTGCCATTGATGGTCGGCTTCGGGTGCTTCAGGCGCGGCCGATAAGGCGCGCGCCAGGGTGTTGCGGTGAACCGGTTGCGGTAGCCCTGAAATACGTCCGTCTCAACCAGCGCTTCCTCAAGTACCTGGGGTTGATAACCCTCATGACGCACTGACGTGATCAACCAAAGATCGTTGCAGGCCGGATCGGGGTGATCGCGCAGTTCGAGGAAATGGCCGCAGCTCAAGGCAGCTTGTTCACTGCGGCCCAGCGCGTGATGCCGGTCGCTTTGATGGCGTTCCAGGCTTCGACGCGCCAATTGTTTGCCCCGTGCACGGTCACCGAAGCCGCCAGGGTAGCGATAATCCTCCAAAGGTTGCGCCGAGGCAGCGCCTGCCGTGTCGTGCAGGCGCAACAACGGGTGCTCGAAATCATGATCGCGACGAGCCGTATGCCGAGTGCGAGTTTCCAGACGAACCTCGAAACCCTGGATCATCCCCGATTCGTCGACGTGGTCACGCACTGGACAATAGCGCTGCACAGGCAAGCGCCGAAACACCGTCTGGTCGTCCCCAAACACCAGCACGTGATTGTTGGTGCTGTGGCGAAAATGGTAGTGAATGCCCTCTTCCTCACACAGGCGCTGAATGAAGTGCAGGTCGGTTTCGGCGTACTGCACGCAGAACGTGCGTGGCGGATAGACCACCGGGCCGAGTTCGAAGCAATAGGCGTCGGCAAGGATGCCGTGATGCTCGAGCACCGCAGCGATGATCTGCGGCACGCTGCGCTGCTGGAAAATCCGCTGGTCACGCCGGTGGGCCAGGCATGCCAGCCGGGGAGCCAGGGTGAGGTGATAACGGGTCAGCCGCGCGCCCGGATCATCGCGGCCGATGGCGTGGATTTGCCCGTGCAGTCCTGCGTCCGCCGCGCCGAAGTCAAGATAGGCAGGCTGATGGAGCAGCGCCTCAAGGTCCAGCGAGGCGTTTTCACTGACGAGCTGCAGTTGAATGAAATAAGGCTGGTCAATAACTTCATTGCCTTTAAAAGCGAGCACTTGAAAGTCGCTGGCAACCTCTGGAAGTATCAATTTGAAACGTGACGACATTAACGCACTCACCATCCGTAGTTACCCATCATCAAAGCGTTGACTGAAAGGCTTTCTCCCGTCGGATGTTGATCGAACGGCTGGGAAAAAGCGCCTTAACGCAGTGAAGCTTAGCGATTTCAGGCGAAATGCGGCCGTTCAAAAACAAAAAAGAAGTTTCGTACATAGGGGTCGGAAGTGTCTTTTACGAAACATGACAGCGCATTAATAACGCAACTACAGACAACAAGAAAATTCCCACACTAACTTTACAAGCATAACTAACTAATAAAGAAACAGCTGACACTCACCCAAGCTATCAGCTGCTCTATCACGATCAGGTTTGAGCCCTTGCAGTCCCGAATAGACTGACGCTCAGCACTGTTTCACCCTGGCTCTGCAACCGTACGGGTGCTGTGCCACCTGGCATGACCACGGCCACTACGCCGTCCGTGACCCAACCTGCTCGCCATGCCGCGCACGCCACGGCACTGGCGCTGGTCCCCGAGGACGCGGTGGGCCCCTCTCCCCGCTCAAACACCCGCGCGATCACGTGATTGTCCGAAGATCGGGCAGCCCATTGCAGATTGATTCCGGCACGACACGGTTGACCACGCCCAAGCGGCGGTGCGAAGGCAATCGCCTGCAACAACCCGAACAGTTCCGGCTGTTGCATCGACTGATTGTCGGGTAACGCGCTGGCATGCTCGACGAGCGTCACGCAATGAGGGTTGCCCACACGTACAAACTGACTGCAGGCCCATTGCGGGTTCACTGCAGCCAGCGCGGCCACGTGACTGAACTCACGCTCCCTGACCGCAACCGCATCAACACCCGTAGCAGCCACTGCGTCGGGGCCGAACATTGGTAGCCCCAATGCCAGCCAGAAACCTGCCACCTCTTCGTACAACGCCGACTCCACGCGGGTTGCAACAGGCGACGCCGTGGCCGGCTGGTCATGGTGCACGCGCAATTCACACGCCTGAACCATCAAGCCCTGATCGGCCAACGCCTGCGCAAAAATAGTCAGACCGTTGCCGCTGCGTTCGGCGAGGGAGCCATCCGTATTGACGATCAGCAGGTCGAACGGCGGCGCGGTTTGAAATGGCCCGACCAGCAAACCATCGCAACGGTGCGCCTTCGCATTGGCGGGTCGGGGCAACGCGCCCCAGCCGCATTCGGAAGTGATTGCCGACGTTGCCCAGTCTTTGCGAGTGTGCGCCGCCAAGTCAGCACGCTCGGGCACATCAACACCGCGGCTGCGCAGATAGGCCGGGCTGACCACCGCATAGATATTGCCCCGCGCGTCATAGAACTGGGTCATTTTGCCACCCGCGTGAAAATCTTCATCGGCTTGTCCGTCCAATTGCCTGCACAGTGGGCGGCAGCGTATTACAGAACTGTCGACCGGGTCATCCGCAGGGAACCCGGCTCGCTCGAGAGCGCCTGATATGCAAGGATGTCGCGCCGGACATCGTTCGCTGAATGCAAAACCAAGGATTTTTCATGACTGCCATTCCCACTCCAGCGCCCGTGGTTCCCGGGCGACTGGAACAAATGTCGACCCGTATCGCTTTTTTCATCGCCGGCTTCGGCATCGCCGCCTGGGCGCCGCTGGTGCCGTATGCCAAGGCACGCGCGCAACTCAACGAGGGCACGCTGGGTCTGCTGCTGTTGTGCCTGGGAGTGGGTTCGATCATCGCTATGCCGGTGGCCGGTGCGCTGGCCTCACGTTACGGCTGCCGACGCGTGCTGACGGGCGGCACGATCATGATCTGCCTGGCCCTGCCGATGCTCGCGACGGTCAGCTCGATCCCGCTGCTGATGGCCGGGCTGTTTCTGTTTGGCGCCGGCCTGGGCACCGTGGATTCGACGGTCAACCTGCAAGCCGTCATCGTTGAGCGCGCCAGCGGCAAAACCATGATGTCGGGCTTTCACGGCTTGTTCAGCCTTGGCGGCATCGTCGGCGCGGCGGGGGTCTCCGGGTTGCTCGGCCTGGGCCTGTCGCCGTTGCAGGCAACCCTGGTGGTGATCGTGATCATGGCGGTGGCGCTGCTCAAGGCCGGGCCACATCTGTTGCCCTACGGCAGCGAAAGCTCGGGCCCGGCATTTGCAGTGCCTCACGGGGTGGTGCTGTTTATTGGCTGCCTGTGTTTCATCGTATTTTTGGCTGAAGGCGCGGTGCTGGATTGGAGTGCCGTGTTCCTCAGCGCCGAGCGCGGCCTGGATGAGGCTTATGCCGGCCTCGGCTATGCGGCATTTGCCTTGACCATGACCGCGGGACGCTTGACCGGCGATGCCATTGTGCGGCGGCTGGGCGCCACCCGTGTGATTATCATCGGCGGCTCGCTGGCCACCGCCGGCATGCTGCTCGCCACGCTTTTCCCGGCCTGGGAAACCGCGCTTCTGGGGTATGCGTTGGTGGGCGCCGGTTGCTCGAACATCGTGCCAGTGCTGTACACCGCCGTCGGCAAGCAAAAAGTCATGCCGGAACACATCGCGGTACCGGCCATTACGACCCTGGGCTATGCCGGCATTCTAGCCGGCCCGGCCATGATCGGCTTTATCGCCCACGGCAGCAGCTTGAGCATCGCCTTTGTGCTGGTCGCGATGTTGCTGGCCGGCGTGGCCATCAGCGGCAAAGTTCTCAAGGTGTAAATCGCCTGCCACACACGGCCTGGACGCTACCGGGCCTTGTGCATCTGGTGCTGTTCCAGCCAGCGCTCCAGGCTTTTGTTGCACAGCCAGCCCTCGTGCCTGGAGCGGCCAAACAAGCGCTGGTTACTGGCGCGCTGCAACGCGCGCAATAAACCTGGGCGCTCGATGATGTTTTTTGCCGTGTACACACAGTGTTCACTGTATTTCTTTCTGGGCAATCCGGTGGTGGGTTCAAGAATCGGCCTGCCCAGTGAGTCGCTGTCATCGGGGTCATTCATCACCACTTTGAGCAGCGAAATATCCACGTACTCAAAGGTTTCAAAGAACACGGTGCGGTCCTTGAGCGTGTCCCTCAACTGTTTGAAGTGACCTTGCAGCGCCTGCACGACGCTGGCATTGCCCTGGCCATGGAAAGGGTCCTGGCTGAAGGCGTTGGGTGAACTGTTGCCGCGCAATGCGCACGCGGCTTCCAGGCTGTCGCGGGTGATATAGCCGTCGCAATCGATGATCGCGTCGCTCAGCAGCGGGCGCTTGAGAATTTCCCTGACCACCAGGATCATGCGGTCGCGCACGTCATTCACCCTCACGCTTTTCGGCTGCAAATTGGCGCAGCGAAGACGGCGTCACACAACCCCCCTCGCTGTAGTTTTCAAACACGTCAAAGTTCTTTCGCAACTCGAGCGCCAACTGTCTATCGGTGAAGCTCGGGCCCGGAAGCGTGGTGTCTGCGCGAGCCGCTGGCGCGTTCTGCAGCGCCTGGTGCCGCAACGACGGCAAGGTTGCGCGCAAGCCGTGCCGCCGCGGCGGCGGCAGGTCTTGCGCAACCGATTGATCCTCGCAAAACGGCTGTGCCACAGGCGGCGGCGAAGGCCAGCGAACCTGCGGGCCGCCCATGGCCGTTGGCAGCATGCGCGGTAATGCACCCTCAATTGTCATACGTCATCTCCCGACCTTTTGCTGATCTGCGCTTGCCTGAAATTCAACACCGAGGTGTTCCGGATCAGTGGGTTAATTGCGTAGGAGCAAGCAACCGATGTGTGGCGAGTTGGGCACGATAGTTCCGGGCAGCGGCTGAATACCAATAACAGCATGTAAAAACCCTGAGGCGTTGGGTCAACCCGACGTTCTCCCACGCCAGACAGTTTTCAGGCCATTGATCAACACAGCCCAGGCGCCCGACCATTTGCTTTCGTTGCGGCTCGCCTCCCCAGGCGCAAGCATGCCGCGGGCGAAATCATCGGCGACCGGTGCCCGGAACTTGCACTGCCCCGCGAACGCTTTCATGCGCTGCACTTCTGCCGCGTACCCGTTCGGCGGGGCCGCAGGCAGAACGTCATTCGGCAGCTCTTGCCCCGCCACTGATGTTGAGCGCTCAACGTCGGCGCCCTTGGCGAAGGTGTCGAGGCCACCCCTTGGGCAGGGTTGAAACGAAGTTGAAGTCATATCCAGGTCCTGATTCATGTTCTGAAAAGACCACCGAGTGCGCCAAGCCGTTGGGGCCATTCAACGCAGCAAGCGCCACGAAGCGTTCGCCGCGCCGATTGCATCGCGCGTACTCAATCAGCGGGACAGTGCGACCAGAATTTCAAACACGTTGATCCGGCCATCCGCGTCTGCGTCCATTTTCTTCAGCGAATCGCCGCGGCCGGTAAACGCTTTACTCAGTTGGATTAAATGGTCGATCGAAGGGATGCCCGTCATGGGGGTTTTGCCCAGTGTCTGAAGGTCTTTGATGTTGATTTCGTGCCCAACGTAATCTTTCAATTGATTGAAATGGTTGAGCATTTCCTGGGCTATTTGTTTGTCATCCTTGTATTTGAAAGGGTTGTCGTCACGAATGAGTTTAGCCAGGGCGTGCAGGTCGGTTCGACTGCCAAGGGCGTCCATCATGCCGGTACGTCGCAATACCTCTCTGGCTGTGCGAATGTTTTCATTCAGTTTGGGATCACTGCCCAGCTGTTTTGCCGCCATGTCTTTAAGGGTGCGAGCACTCAGGGTTTTGGAGTGACTTGATCCGGTGAACGCCGCGAAGTTGTTCAGCAGCAACTGCGCCAGTTGGTCATTACTTTTATGGGCGTAGACGAGGTCTGGTTTACCCGACCCAAACGGCACAGGCGTTGGCGGTACGCCGTTATGATGAGCATGCGCGTCGGCGCGCTGACGACCAAACCAATGGCCCATTGCGTGTTGAAACTGCTGCATGAAACCCTGTTGCGAGGCAGAGTGAGTCATCGCCGGCGCCCAATGATGATGATCAGTGTGACCCTGGGCTGCTTGCTGATGAGCGCCAAACACCGGCCCGGAAACGTTGACCGACAGGTTATAACTGACGTTCCCGGCACTGTGGCTGTCGTAGGACGGCGCAACAGAAAACGAGCGGTTGGCCCTGGCTTCGGGCTTGGAATCAGCCAGCGCCGTGTCAGTGGTTGATGAAACAGAAACAGACGTATCGAGAGCCGATACCGACATAAGTGCCTCCAGTGCAAGGGGATCGATTACCAACCTGCCACGCCAGCGTGACGTCGAAGTCGTTCAGGTTTCCCCCTGTGTGGCGCCTCTGTCGGAATAGGTTCCTGACCCGGCAGCAGGTCGCTTAACTACCTGTAGGAAAGGCGCAAAAAAAATCGCAGCCCCAGGGCTGCGATTTTTCGTGTCAGCGGCAGGTCAGAACCCGACGCTTGCCTGTACGAAGAAGGTACGTGGTTCGCCAAGGTACAACCCGGCGTTGTTGTCGCTCGAGCGCGTGTAATGTTGTTGGTCGAAAACGTTTTTCACGCCCACGCCCAGTTTCAGGTTCGACAGTTGCGCACCAAAGTCATAGCCGCTGCGCACGTTGACCGACACATAACCAGGAATATTGCCGTACTGGCCATCGGCAGTGCCCTGGGTGATGTAGGTAGTGCCAGTGCCCGGCGCTCGTTGCCCGGACTGGGCATAGACGTCCAGGTTATGGGTCCAGTGATTGATGTCGTAACGCAGGCCCGCCGTTGCCACTTCACGCGAATACAGCGGCAAGTCGCGGCCCTTGAACGGTACATCGCCTTCAGAGGTGGCCTTGGTGTAGGTGAAACCGGCGCTGGCGGTGAGGCCGTCCAGGCGCGGGTCGAGGTTCGACAGGTCGTAGTGGGCCGATGTTTCGATGCCCTGGTGCTTGGTGGCGCCCAGGTTGGTCCAGCCCACGTCGTTGCTGACGTATTGCAACTCGTCCGAGAAGTCGATGTAGAACAACGTCACTTCGCCGCCCCACACGCTGTCGTTGTAGCGCGTGCCGACCTCGTAGGTCTTGGCTTTTTCCGGGTTCAGGCCATCGGCCGTCTGGTTGACCCGGCCGCCCTGCCCGATCTGCGCATACTGCAGGCTGCCGAACGAGGTTTCGTAGTTGGCGAACAGCTTCCAGGCATCAGAGATGTGGTACATCACGCTCAACGCCGGCAAGGGCTCGTTGCTCTCGATCTTGCGATTTTTCTCCACAGTGCGCACGCCGTTCAGGGCGACCACCGGGCGATCATGCCAACGGGTTTCGATGTTTTCAAAGCGGATACCCGGGGTGACGGTCCATTTGCCGATATCGATTTTGTTATCGAGATAGAACGCATTGGCGACGGTGCCGCCGGTGCGGTCCTGATAAACATGTCCATCGTTTTGGCCACCCGGCGTCGGCACATTGTCGACCAGGTTCAAGCTGCTGGCTTGCTCATGCATGCCTTCTTTCAGGTAGCGGTAACCGAGACTGACTTCCTGAGTGCTGGGGCCCACGTCGAACACATGCGACACACGCGGCTCGATGCCGAAGGTGTAGTAGGTGCGCGGGTAGGAGCCGATGGTTTTCAGGTCACGGTTGGCGATGTTGCTGCCACGGAAGCTGTCGGTGTAGTAGGTCAGCACTTCGGCCTGGGTACGGTCATCGATCTGCCGGATGTACTTGAACGACACGTCCTTGCGGCGGCCGCTGAAGTTGTCGTAGTCGCGCACCGACTGGTACGGATTGGCGTCGAATTGCTTCTGGGTCAAGCCGCCGGGCATGTCGGCGCTGGCGTCGTAGTAGTGGAAATTAAGCGAGAAATCGTCTTGATCGGTCGGCGCCCAGTGCGTCTTGAGGATCACGTCGTCGATGTCATTGGCGTTGTTGCTGTCGCGGTAACCGTTGCCGTTGACGCCGGTATAGAGCAACGCGACGCCAATCCCGTTGTCGGCGGTGCCACCCACAAAGGCGTTGTCGACGTGTTTCCAGCCACCGTGTTCAGCCGTCTGCAAAGTGGTGCCGACTTCCCCGGAGAACGTCTCGGGAATGGCGCGGGTGACGAAGTTGATCACACCGCCGACGTTCTGCGGCCCATAACGCACGGAACCGGCGCCGCGTACCACGTCGATGCTGTCCAGGTTGCCGGCGGAAATCGGCGCCATCGACAGTTGAGGCTGGCCATACGGGGCGAACGCCGCCGGTACGCCGTCGATCAGCACGGTGGAGCGTGGCGACAGGCGCGACGTCAGGCCACGAACACCGACGTTCAGGGAAATATCACTGCCACCGGTGCCGTTGGATTCCTGCACCTGCACGCCAGGGATGCGGCGCAGCACGTCACCGACGTTCATTGCGCCCTGCTCAACCATGGCTTCACGGCGCACCACCGTGCGCGCGCCAGGGTGGTTCTGCACGACGGCAGCGTTCGCATCGCCCAACCAGTCGCCGACCACCTTGATGTCAGTGACGCCCAGCTCCAGCGGCGAGCCCGCTTCACCGGTGCCGGTGCTTTGCGGGCGCAGGGTCACAGAGCCGGCGTCGATCTGGTAATCCAGGCCGCTGCCCTGCAGCAGCTGGCGCAGGGCTTGTTCGGGCGAGAGGTTACCGTCCACCGCAGGCGCTTGCTTGCCGGCGACCATGTCCGGGTTGAAAAACACTTGCAGGGAAGTCTGCTGGCCCAACTGGCTCAACGCTGCGCCCAAAGGCTGGGCGCGGATGTGGATGCCGTCGCCAGCATAGGCCGCAGGCAGCGCGGCACTGACGGCAAGCGCCAGCGCCAGGGGCGCCCAGCGGGAAATTTTATTGTTGTAGACGGTCAGTTTTTTCACGTCGAACCTAGTCCTGTGATCGCAAGAGTGTGCGGCTGTTAATGCAAACCAGTTGCAGTTGCAGGAGAAGACGAAAAACTCGGAAAAAACCTGAATCTCAGCGGGAAATAATTTCCTGGCTGCCATCGGGCAAGCTGCGCAGGGCAACCGGCAGTATGTGCGGCAAGGCTTTGAGCAAGGCGTCGGTGTCGCGGGCGTTGAACACACTGGTCAAGCGCAGGTTGCTCACCGCCGCCGTGCTGACCCGCAAGGGCTGTTCACGATAGCGCGATACTTCACGGGCCACTTCGCCGAGGGTGGCGTTGTTGAACACCAGTTTTCCGCTGCGCCAGGCGGTCAGTTCATCGGCATTCACCGCGTAAGCCGCTGCGACCTGCCCCTGGGAATCGATATGCGTGCCGCGGCCTGCAGTGAGCGTGACCCTCTGATCCGTCGAGCGCCCCTGTACCTTGACGGTGCCGGCCTCGACCACCACGCGGGTCTGGTCGTCGTCACGGCGCACATCGAACCGTGTGCCGGTGACCGTCACGTGCCCTGCCCCGGCGACCACGATGAACGGGCGACGGGTGTCATGCTCGACGCTGAACATCGCTTCGCCTTGCTTGATCTCTACTCCGCGCCGGCCCTTTTCGTAGTGCACCGCGACCACGCTGCGGCTGTTCAGGTCCATGACCGAGCCGTCCGGCAAGGCCACTTGGCGATGCTCACCCACGCGCGTACTGAATTGCGCACTGTAGGGTGTGGGCTGATCCAACCCGCTGAACAGCCCGAGGCCCAGGGCAATCGCCACCACACTGGCGGCGACGGCATAACGCACAACGGCGCGGCGTCGGGGCCGCTCGACCGGCGCCTCACACAACGCCTGCAAACGCGCCTTGGGCAGCAGGTCCGCGGCGCTCCACATTCCTTGCAGCACATCGAATTCGTATTGATGCTCGGGGCGCTCGTTGCGCCAAGCGTCGAAGCGCTGGCGTTCTGCGCTGCTCAAGTCGGCCTCTTGCAGGCGTACAAACCATTGCGCGGCTTCGTCGCGAGCGCGGCTATCCATCATGGAAGGTCCTGTGTCAAAGCGGGTCATGGGGCCATCGCATCCAGGCGGTCACGCAGATGTCGCAAGGTGCGGATCATATACTTTTCCACCATGTTTTTAGACAGGCCCAGGCGCACGGCGATTTCCTGCTGGGTCAGGCCCTCGATTTTCTGCCAGATAAATACCTTGCGGCAGTTGAGCGGCAACTCGGCCAGGGCCCGCTCGATGGAGTCCGCCAACTGGATCGCGTGCATGAAATGCTCCGGATCGCCGCTGTGCGGCGAACGCTGATCAATGGCTTCCAGCGCCAGCGCCTCACGCCGGTCTTCGCGGCGATAGGCATCAACGGCGATGTTGCGCGCGGTTTGATGCAAATAGGCGCGCGGTTGCTCAACCTCGCTGGAACGCGACTCAAGCACCCGCACGAAGGTGTCGTGGGCCAAGTCCTCGGCCTGCTGACGGTTTCTCAGGCGGCGTGTCCAGGTTCCGATCAACTCTTCGTAGTGCTCGAAAAAGCCTGTTCTGCGGGGCGGCTGAGGAGTCATCGAGTGAGCACTGGGGAGGCGGGGCGTGAATAGTAATGCTTCCTATTAAGTGGAGCAATTGCTTCCCGTCGTCCCGCGCCGTTCTCGGCGTATGTCACCCGCGCCGCAGCATCAGCGCGGCGAGCGCACACAACGCCAATGCCACACCGGCCAGATAAAACGCATCGCTGTAGGCCATCAGAAACGCCTGGTGATGAATGCTCTGGTCGAGCAGTTGCAACGTCGCTTGATGGTCCGGCAACTGCGCTTGCAACACGCCCGCGTCCGGCAGGCGTTGTTGCAGGGCCGAGTCGAACAGCGTCACCGACTCATTGATCCGCGCTGAATGCACGCGCTCGCGCACCACCACCAGTTGCGCCAACAGCGCCGTACCGACGGCGCCGCCCAAGTTGCGCAGCATCGAAAACACCGCCGAGGCCGACCCCGCCTCGGCCTTCGCCAGCCCCTGCACGGCCAGCACCGACAAGGCCACCATGATCAGCGGCTGACCGACGCCGCGCACCACAATCGACGGCACGATCACATTGCTCGCGCTGTCGTCGGACAGGTGCGCGCCCATCCAGCATCCCAATGCCATGATCGCGAAGCCCGACGCCACCAGCAGCTTGGCGCTCAACCATTTCATCAATCGCGGCAAAAACGGCGCCATCACCAGTTGCACCAGCCCGTAGAGGATCAGGCTCAGCCCAATCTCCCGTGCGTTGTAGCCTTGCAATTGCGACAGGTAGTTGGGCACCAGAAACACCAGGCCGAATGTGCTCGCGCCGAACACAAACATCGCCACACTGGCCACGCCGAAGTTGTAATGCCCCAACAGGCGCAGGTTGATAAACGCATGCGCGCCCCACAGTTGGCGCGCGATAAACCCGAGCAGCCCGACCACGGCCAATACACTCATCCACACAATAAACGGCGAACCGAACCAGTCCTTGCGCCCGCCCTCCTCCAGCACGATTTGCAGCGCACCCAGGCCCATCACCATGCAGGCGATGCCCCACCAGTCGCCCTGGCGCAACAGCTTGAGGTGCATGGGCTGGCGATCAATCGACCAGGCCACCGCCGCGAGCAGCGCAATCCCGGGGAACAATTGCAGGTAGAAGATCCAGCGCCACGAATACACGTCCGTCAGCCAGCCGCCCATCGACGGGCCCGCAGCCTGGGCCACGCTATTGGCCAGGCTGAACAGGGCCATGCCCAATGGCACTTTGCTGGGCGGCAGCTCGGTGATGATTAGTTGGAAAGACAATGGGATCAGCACCGCGCCGGCCGCGCCCTGTATCACCCGAATGATGATCATGGCTTGCAGGTTCGGCGCCAGCGAGCACGCCACCGAGGCCAGCAGAAACACGCCCGAGCCTAAAAGCATCACCCGGCGCAGTGAAAACACCTGCACCAGCCACGCAGTGAGCGGGATCATGATGATTTCCGCCACCAGGTACGCGGTGGAGATCCAGGAACCCTCCTCGAACGTCGCGCCCAAAGCGCCTTCGATTTCCGGCAACGCGGCGCTGGTGACGTGCACGTTCATCCCGGCCATGAAGCAGCCGAACAGCCCGCCGATCACCGCCACCCACGCGCGCAACGACACCTGCGGTGACCGCACATCAACCGCCATGAGCAGGCGCCCCACGCGTGTCGACTGTGGCAATCACCGACATGCCCGGCAGGATGCGTGGGCCGTCACTTTCCTGCGGGAGCAGGCGGATCCGCACGGGAAAACGCTGGACGATCTTGGTGAAGTTGCCGGTGGCATTGTCGGGCGGCAATAACGCAAACACTGCGCCGGAGCCTGGGGCGATGCTTTCCACCTCGCCCCGCCAGTGCCGGCCGGCGAAGCTGTCCACGGCAATGTCCACCGATTGCCCAGGCGCCATGCGCTGCAGCTGGGTTTCCTTGAAGTTGGCGCTCACATACGCCTGCGCGACCGGCACCACGGCCAGCAGCGGCAAACCCGGCAGTGCGTATTGCTGGCGGCGCGCCTTGCGCTGGCCCACCACGCCGTCAAACGGCGCACGAATCGCCGTGTCCTCCAGCGCGTTACGCGCCAAGCCCACGGCGGCGCGAACTTCGCCGACATGGGCCTGACGTTCTTGCAGTTGGGCCTGGGCCTGTTGGCGGCGCGCCTTCAGCACCTGCAACTGCGCCTGCTGACGCAGCACCTGAGCACGTGCCTGGGCCAGCGCCGCCTGCGCCTGGGCCTGGCTGGCACTCACCGTTTCCAGGTGCTGGGCACTGGCGACCTGCTGCGCCACCAGGTCGCGATAGCGCTGGTAATCAAGGCGCGCGCGTTGTGCTTCAGCCTCACCGCTGGCCAGCGCGGCCTGGGCCTGAACAATACGTTGTTGTTGCTCGCCGGATTGCGCGTCAAGGGTCTGCAGGTTGGCCTGTTGCGCGGTGACCGCCGCTTCAGCTTGCTGCAACTGCGCCTGGGCACTGTTGAGACGCTCGATAAAATCGCGCTCATCGATACGCACCAACACGTCTCCGGCCTTGACCCACTGGTTGTCGTCCACCAGCACCTGGCTTATATAGCCGGCAACCCGTGGGCTGACGGCGACCCAATCGGCACGCACATAGGCATCGTCGGTCTCTTCGAGGAACTGCCCCGTTTTCCACCAATAGCTGCCAAACACGGCGATGCCCAGTAATGCAGCCACCGACGCCGTCACCACCAACGTGCGGCGGTGACGTTGCATCAACGTGGGCGGGATGACTTCAACGGCCTGATTCATCGGCGGGCTCCAAGGGTGGCTACGGGTAAGGAAGGGGATTGATCAGGACGCTGCCAACCGCCGCCCAGCGCCTGGAACAGGTCGATCTGGCGGTTGATCAGGTGCAGGTCGGCCTGGGCCAGGCGTGTTTCGAGGCTGACGCGATTGCGCTCGCTGTCCAGCAACTGCAGCGCATCCAGGCCACCGGCCAGGAAGCTGCGGTTGGCCAGGTCGAACGCCCGCCGGCTTTGCCCCAGGGCGGCGACCAGGGCTTGGCGGCGCTGCTGTTCGCCTTGGTAAAGCACCAACGCTTGCTCCACCTGCTTTAGCGCGTCGAGCACGGTGGCGTCGAATTGCGCCAGCGCCTGATGCGCTTCGGCCTGCCGCTGGGTGACCCGCGCAAAGGCGATCTGCCGGTTGGGAAACTGCCAGGACAGCAAGGGGCCGATGCCATACACCACGGCGTTGGCGTCCCCCAGTTTGCCCAGGCTGGCGGCCGACGAGCCGAGCATCGCGCCAAAGGTAATTTGTGGATACACCTGCGCGCGGGCCAGGCCGATGGCCGAGGTGGCCGCACGCACCTGGGCCTGGGCGCGGCGGATATCGGGACGGCGTTGCACCAGCGCCCAGCCATCGCCGACCGGCAATGGCGCCTGCAATCGCGGGCCTTGCTTACAGCTGTGAGCGCTGACCTGTTCCGGCGGCTGACCACTGAGCACCGCCAGTTCATACAGCGCGCTTTGGCGCCGCGCAGTGAACAGCGCCAACGGCGCGCGGGTTTCCTCCAGCAGGCCTTGCAGGCGTGCCACCTCCAGCTCATTGGCGGCGCCGGCCTTTTGCAAACGCTGAGTGACGTCGAGGCTGCGCGCCAACAGGCGCACCGAATCACGCTGCACCTGGGCCTGATGCGTATAGACGCAGGCCTGCGCATAGGCCCGGGCGATCTGCGCCGCCACGGTCACCCGCAATTCATCCTCCACCGCACGTGCGGTTTGTGCATCGGCACGCGCCGCAGCAATGCGGTAGCGCACGGCGCCCCACAGGTCCAGCGTATAACTCAAGGCAAACTCAGGGGTGTGGCTCCACTGCCCGCCCGCCGACTGGCCCGTCGCCTGGGCCAAGGTCTGGTCATCGCGGCTGCGGCCATACGCCAGGCCATAGGACAACTCGGTGGACGGGCGGCGCTCACCTTCGACCTGCTGCAACAGCGCCAGCATCGCATCGACATGCGCGCCGGCGGCCTCAAGGTTTTTGTTCTCGCGCAGTGCCCGTTCCACCAAGGCATCCAGTTGCGGGTCACGGTACAACTGCCACCAACGCGCCGGCAGCGGCTCGGCGGTTTCCAGGGATAAGGTTGCTGCAGGCTGCGCCGTAACCCGCGTCGAAGGCGCGTTGCTGCACCCGGTCAGCGCGCTGATCAAACCCACAATGGCCAAGCGGTGGAGGCGGTCAAAAACAGAGCTGGGCATCACAAGGCTCGTTCAGGAAAGGGCCTTGCAGCGTAAGCGTCTCACCTTGGGGATTCGCCCGCGCTCAGGCCATCTATCGTCGCTGAACGGACAACTGCGCAGTGTGGCTCAAGGCCCTGGCCGGAAATGGCTCGGCGGGTAACCCATGGCCCGGCGAAACATCGCGCTGAACGCGCTCGGGCTCTGGTAACCGTGCTCCAGCGCCACCTCCAGAATGGGCACGCCCTGGGCCAACAGTTTGAGGCTCAGGGCGAGCCGCGCACGCTGGCGCCACTCGCCAAAGCTCATGCCCAGCTCACGCTGAAAAATCCGACTCAGGGTACGCGCGCTCATGTTCAACAGGTCGGCCCACGACTCCAGGCTGCTGTCATCGGCTGGGTGGCGGATAAAATGCGTGCACAGCTTGGCCAGGCGCGCCTCCGCCGGCACCGGCACATGCATGGCCACCACGGGCGCGCTGAGCAACTCCATGCGGATCAGCTCGATCAACGCGAGCATGCGCGGGGTGTTCTGCCCTGCAATCAAGGCCGCCGCGACGATCAATTCGCGCAGCAGCGCAGACACTTCAATCACCTGGCACACCCGCCCCAACCCGGGCTCCGCATCCGGCGCCAGGAACAACGTGCGCATGTGCACGTCACCGGCCATGCGGATTTCATGCGGCGTACCGGCCGGCACCCACAGCGCATGCCCGGACGGCACCAGCCAACTGCCCTGCGCGGTACTGACCACCATCACCCCCGCCACCCCATGAATCAGTTGCGCCTGGGCATGGCAATGCGGGAGCACCACCTCATCATGACGGTAATTGTCGGCATAGGCTTCAAGCCATGGCCTGGGCGGCAATTGGGCAGTCATAGGCGGCGCTCGCATCAACGGGCCTTGAGTCTAGCGAAAAGCACGCTGGCAAAAACGAGCGAAACAGACAGCCATCGTCGCATTTGAGACAACCGGTGAACTTCCGCCCCGCGCCGCCAGTCAGCTGCAAAGACTCTCTTAAAACGGTGGGTGGGCTATGCAGATCTCGTTGCAGCAACAAGTGGCCCTGGTCACCGGCGCCAGTTCCGGCATTGGTGCAGGCGCCGCCAAGGCATTGGCCGAGGCCGGTGCGGCCGTGGTGCTCAATTACAACTCGCAGGCGGCGCCGGCCGAAGCCCTTGCCGCGCAGATCAACGCCAACGGCGGCCAGGCGATTGCCATCGGTGGCGATGTGTCCAAGGAAGCCGACGTAGAACGTTTATTCGCCCAGACCCTCGATGCCTTCGGCCACCTGGACATTCTGGTGGCCAACTCCGGCCTGCAAAAAGACGCCAACCTGGTCGACATGACCCTCGACGATTGGAACACCGTGATCGGCGTCAACCTGACCGGCCAGTTCCTGTGTGCCCGCGCCGCCGTGCGGATTTTCAATCGCCAGGGCGTGCGCGAAGGCGTGTCGCGTGCCGCCGGCAAAATCATCCACATGAGTTCGGTGCACCAGATCATTCCCTGGGCCGGGCATGTGAATTACGCCGCCTCCAAGGGCGGCGTGGAGATGCTGATGCGCACCCTCGCCCAGGAAGTCAGCGAACAACGCATCCGCATCAATGGCATTGCGCCGGGCGCCATTCGTACGGCGATCAACCGCGCAGCCACCGAGGGTGCGGCAGAAAAAGAGCTGTTGAAGTTAATTCCCTATGGCCGCGTCGGCGACGTCGAAGACGTGGCCAACGCGGTGGTGTGGCTGGCCAGCGACGCGTCCGACTACGTGGTCGGCAGCACCCTGTTCATTGACGGTGGCATGAGCCTTTATCCGGAGTTTCGTGGCAATGGTTGATTTCAAGAACGAACCCCAAAGCGCCATCGATGCCCACGGCATTATTGGCGACATGCGCAGCGCGGCCTTGGTGAATGACCGCGGCAGCATCGACTTTTTCTGCTGGCCGGAATTCGACAGCCCGTCAATCTTCTGTTCGCTGCTCGACACGCCTGAGGCAGGTGTTTTTCAACTTTCACCCGAACTGAAAAACGCACGGCGTGAACAAATCTACCTGCCCGATACCAACGTGCTGCAAACCCGCTGGCTGAGCGATGAAGCCGTGGTGGAAATCACCGACCTGCTGGTCATCAGTGAAGAAATCGACGACCTGCCGCTGCTGATTCGCCGCGTGCGCGTGGTCAGCGGCAGCGCAAACATCCAGCTGCGCTGCGCCGTGCGCCACGACTATGCGCGCACGCCAACCCAGGCCAGCCTCGCCGACGGTATCGTGTCTTTTACCGCCGACGGCCTGCCTGGCCTGCGGCTGGCGGGCAGCCACGCGATGCAGATCGAAGATGATGCCGCCGTGGCCAGCTTCACCCTGGGCCAGGAAGAAGGCGCTGAGTTCGTGCTCGGCGGCCAGGATGACCCCCGCGTCAACAACGGCTGCACCGACCTGGCGCTGGCGCACACCTTGAAATTCTGGCGCGGCTGGATCGCGCAGTCGAATTACCGTGGGCGCTGGCGCGAAATGGTCAACCGCTCGGCACTCGCCTTGAAGCTGCTGACCTCACGCAAGCACGGCGCAATCATCGCCGCCGCGACATTTGGCCTGCCGGAAACCCCCGGCGGCGAACGCAATTGGGACTACCGCTACACGTGGATCCGCGACGCCTCGTTTACCGTTTACGCCTTCATGCGTCTGGGCTTCATCGAAGAGGCCAATGCCTACATGCGCTGGCTGAAAGGCCGCGTCAGTGACTGCTGCGGTCAGGCGACCAAAATCAATATTCTTTACGGTATCGATGGGCGCCAGGAACTGCCGGAAGCCACGCTTGATCACTTCAGCGGCCACGGCGGCGCCAAGCCCGTGCGCATCGGCAATGAAGCGTTTGACCAGGTCCAGCTGGATATCTACGGCGAGCTGATGGATGCGGTGTATCTGGTCAACAAATACGGTGAAGCGATTTCCCATGAAGGCTGGAAACACACCGTGGAAGTAGCAGATCAGGTGTGCGAAATCTGGAACCAGCAAGACGTGGGCATCTGGGAAATGCGCGGTGAGCAGCATCACTTCCTGCATTCGCGCCTGATGTGCTGGGTGGCGCTGGACCGTGCAATCCGGTTGGCCTCCAAGCGCTCGCTGCCCGCCCCGTTTGCGCGTTGGGACCAGACACGCCAGGCGATCTACGCGGATATCTGGAGCAACTTCTGGAATGAAGAGCGCGGGCATTTCGTGCAGCACATCGGCAGTACTGCGCTGGATGGTTCGATGCTGCTGATGCCGCTGGTGCGCTTCGTTGCGGCGACCGACCCACGCTGGCTGTCGACGCTGGAAGCAATCCAGAAAAGCCTGGTGCGTGACGGCATGGTCTACCGCTACCGCAACGACGACAGCCAGATCGACGGGTTGCAAGGCACCGAAGGCGCATTCGCCGCGTGTTCGTTCTGGTACGTCGAATGCCTGGCGCGCGCCGGGCAAGTGGAGAAGGCCCACCTGGAATTCGAACAACTGCTGCGCTACGCCAACCCGTTGGGCTTGTACGCCGAAGAGTTCGACAGCCAGGCGCATCACCTGGGCAATACGCCGCAGGCGTTGAGCCATTTGGCGCTGATCAGCGCGGCGACCTTCCTGGACCGCAAGCTCAGCGGGGAAAAGACCACCTGGCAACCGTGAGCAGGCTTGACGCGCAGCAGAGGCCTATCTACCTGACACTGAGGGCCACCTGTGCGAACGGGTTTGTCGAGAAGCGGGAGTGTCAGTGACTGCATGCAGAGGCTGACACATCGCATTCGCGAGCAAGCCCGCTCCCACAGGTGATCGGGTTCAGCCTCCAGCTGTTGATTTTGATCTGAGGCGCCTCGCTGAACCCCACAGCGTGCACAATGGGCATCCCCCGAGCTGCGTTCAGGAACCTCATGCGCCAGGTATTGTTGATCATCGACGTGCAACCTTCCTTCAATCCACCCGCGTGGCTGGTCGATGGCATCAACGCCCTGCTCGGGCGCCTACCCTCGGTGGCCACTGTGGAGCGCCACGACGAAAGCATCACCCCCTTTGCCCGCCAACTGGGCTGGCAACCCGCGCCGGATGACGACAGCCTGATCGCAGCCGAGCGCATCTTCATCAAACACGGCTATGCGCCGACACCCGAAACGCTGGTCTACCTGAAAAGCCTGGCGCCGGAGCGCGTGCTGGTGTGTGGCATTCAAACCGATACGTGCGTGCTGGCGGCCGGGTTCGCGTTATTTGACGCCGGCTTGCAGCCGACGCTGATCAGCGATTTGACCGTGGGCTCGTCGCTGGACCGGTCGGGAACACTGGGCGTGGATTTGTGGCGGCACCATTTTGGATGCGTGATTGATCGGGCTCAGGTGATGGCGACGACCGGCTCATGAACCCATTCCCGACGCTTGCCACCCAGCGCCTGCGCCTGCGCGAACTGCGCGCAACCGACGCACCGGCCCTGTTTGCCATCCACCGCGACACCATCAACATGCGCTGGTTTGGCGCCGACCCGATGATCGACCTCGCCCAGGCCTACGCGCTGATCGACACCTTCGCCCAGTGGCGCACCCAGCCCAACCCCGGCACACGCTGGGGGATTGAACGGGACGGCGAACTGATCGGCAGTTGCGGCCTGTTCAAATGGAATCGCGCCTGGCACAGCTGCGCCCTGTCCTGTGAACTGGCGCCCGCCGCCCGTGGCCAGGGCTTGATGAGCGAAGCGTTGCGGGCGATGCTCGATTGGGGCATCGCGCACATGCACTTGCATCGGGTTGAAGCCTTGGTGCATCCGCAAAACACCGCGTCACTGGCGTTGTTGGAACGCCTGGGCTTCATCGCCGAAGGGACGTTGCGAGAAGCCGGGTTCTGGAATGGCCAGCGGCATGATCTGATGGTGTTGGGGTTGTTGACGCAGGCATTGCATCGGGTTGCGCCAGGTCGGGCTGGACAAGTCAGACGACTGCCTTGATTTACACCCCGTACCGTCACGGGTTTGAGCTAGAGTGGCCGCTACTTTGGCCAGTCGATAAGTGCCCCTCATGACTACGCTCGCCCCGCTGCTATATGTCCGTACGCCGATGCTGGAAATCGCCTACGAAGCCCACGGCCCCGAAGACGGCCAACCGGTGATCCTGCTGCATGGTTTCCCTTACGACCCGCGGGGCTACGATGAGATCGCGCCGGCCCTGGCCGAACGCGGTTGTCGGGTGTTGGTGCCTTACCTGCGCGGTTATGGCCCGACGCGGTTTATCAACGCGCAGGTGATGCGCTCCGGCCAACAGGCGGCGTTGGCCAAGGACCTGCTGGATTTCATGGATGCCCTTGGCCTCGCGCAGGCCACGCTCGCCGGTTACGACTGGGGCGGACGCGCCGCGTGTATCGTCGCCGCTCTATGGCCGCACCGAGTGCGCGGGTTGGTGACCGGGGATGGCTACAACATCCAGGACATTGCCAAGTCGCTTGAACCGAGCGCGCCGGAAACGGAGCATCGGTTGTGGTACCAGTTTTACTTTCACACCCAGCGTGGCGTGGACGGCCTGAGCGCCAATCGCCGTGAGTTCTGCGAGTTGTTGTGGCGGCTGTGGTCGCCGACCTGGGCTGAGGGGCCGAGGCTGTATGGCCGCACGGCGCCGTCGTTTGACAACCCGGACTTTGTCGACGTGGTGATTCATTCCTATCGCCACCGTTTCACCTACGCGCCGGGCGACCCGGCGCTGGAGGCGATCGAGCAGGCACTGGCCGCGCAGCCGCCGATTTCGGTGCCGACGATTTCGCTGTGCGGCGCTGATGACGGCGTAGGCCCGGCCCCGGCGGTGGATGACGACGAGGAACATTTCAGCGGTTTTTATCGACGCGAAGTCTTGTCCGGTGTGGGCCACAACATTCCTCAGGAAGCGCCACAGGCCACCCTCAGGGCAATCTGTGAATTGCTGGATCGGGCCTGAACGTTACCGGGCAGCTTTGATCCTGAAACTGAACACGCTGCCCTGCCCCTCCACGCTTTTTGCCCAAACCGTGCCGCCGCTTCGATGATGCCGTGGGAAATGTACAGGCCCAGCCCGCTGCAAAATGTGTACGTTTTTGTTCAAGTCGGTGCGCAGAAGCGCTCACGGTAAGCCTGGGGCGTGACTTCCAGTGCCCGCAGGAAACTGCGCCGCAGGGTTTCCTCGCAGCCAAAACCGCACTGCACCGCGATACGTTTGATCGACGCCGTGCTGTCGGCCAACTGCCGACGCGCAGTTTCTACACGGATCAGTTCGACTGCGCGCGCCGGGGTCTGGCCGGTTTCGGCGCGGTAGTGCCGCACGAAGCTGCGTTCGCTCATGCCGGCCTGGGCGGCCAAGGTGGGAATATTCAGATCGAGGGTGAGGTTTTCGGCCATCCAGGCGTGCAAGTCGGCAAAGCGGCTGTCGCCCTTTTGCAGGGACAACGCCACGCTGTATTGCGCTTGCCCACCGGGGCGTTTAAGGAACACCACCAAGTGCCGCGCCGCTTCCAGAGCCACGGCGCGGCCCAGGTCTTCTTCCACCAGGGCCAGGCACAGGTCGATACCGGCCGTCACGCCGGCGGACGTCCACACCGAGCCTTGCTGGATGAAAATCGGATTGGCCTCCACCGTCAGCGACGGAAATTTGCGCGCCAGTTCCTCGCAGCGTGTCCAGTGGGTGGCCACGCGGCAACCATCGAGCAAACCGCTGGCGGCGAGCAGGAAAGCCCCGGTGCACACCGAGGTCATGCGTCGGGTGTGCCGGGCTTTTTGCGTGACCCAATCGACCAGCGCGGCATCTTCGGCGGCGCCATACACGCCCCAGCCGCCGGCGATCACCAGCGTGTCGCACGGCGCGTCGGCCGCAGGCAGCGGCTCGGCCACCAAGGCCAGGCCCGCAGAGGTCATCACCGGTTCCGCCTGGGCGGCAATCACCGACACCGCGTAAGGCAAGGGCTGGCCGCGCTGGCGCGCCAGGTCATTGGTGGTGGCGAACACCTGTAATGGCCCGGTCACGTCGAGCACCTGGGCGTTATTGAAGGCGAGTACGTGAATGGTTCGGGTCATGTTGGCGTAATCTGTGGGCTCAATGGCGTATGCGCCAAAGCCTAGGCCTCTAGAGTGAGGCCGTCCACCCCTTTATCGGAGCTTCATCGATGACCTTGCAGATTGGCTTTGTGTTGTTCCCCGGTATCCAGCAATTGGACCTCACCGGCCCCTACGACGTGCTGGGTTCGCTGCCGGATGTGCAACTGCATCTGGTGTGGAAAGACCTGGCGCCGGTCACCTCCAGCACCGGCATGGTGTTTACGCCGACCATGACGTACGCCGACTGCCCGCGCCTGGACGTGATTTGCGTGCCCGGCGGTGCCGGCGTCGGCGCCTTGATGGAAGACCCGCAAACCCTGGATTTCCTCAAAGCCCAGGCACAGACCGCACGCTACGTGACCTCGGTGTGCACCGGTTCGCTGGTACTCGGCGCGGCGGGTTTACTGCGCGGTCGCAGGGCCACCACGCACTGGGCCTATCACGACCTGCTCGCCCCACTCGGCGCCATTGCGGTGCAAGCGCGCGTGGTGCGTGACGGCAACCTGCTGACCGGTGGCGGGATTACGGCAGGAATCGACTTTGCCCTAACCCTGGCCGCCGAACTCTACAGCGAGGCCGCGGCGCAACTGGTGCAGTTGCAGATCGAATACGCGCCCGCCCCGCCGTTCGATTCGGGCAGCCCGCAGACCGCGCCCGCGCACGTACTGGAAGAAGCCAGGAAGCGTACGGCCGAATCGCGTCGCGTGCGCGGCGAGGTCGTGGCACGGGCGGCAGCTCGGTTGGGTTGAGGTGCCCTGTCAAGCTGGCCGAGACATCAGCGCCAGCCGCGCGGCCAGCAGCATGAGCACCGTCGCCAGGCCCCATTTCTGGAGCCTGGCGCTCTGTGCGCGGCCGGCAAAAAAGCGCCTGAGCGCGCCGCCAAAAATCCCCAGCATCGCGTGAAATACACCGGCAATCAGCGTCAGAACGCCGCCCAGCATCAGCAGTTGCAGCGTGATGGAACCGGCCTGCGGCCTGACGAACTGAGGCAAAAACACCATGAAAAACAACAGTGCCTTGGGGTTGAGCAGGCTGTTGAGCATGGCCTGTGCGAACACACGGCCCAGGCGCACGCGCTTCACCTGGGCAGCGTCCAGGCTCGGGCTTTTCTGCAAGGTCTTGAACACCAGCCACAGCAGGTAAATGACGCCGGCATAACGAATCACATCAAACGACGGCGGCCAACTGGCGACCAGTGCCGTGACACCGGTGGCGGTCAACGCGGTCAGCAGCAGGTCCGCGACGCAAATCCCCAGGCTCGAGGCCACGCCACCGCGCCAGCCATAACTCACGCCATGGCTGATAACAAACGCCATGTTCGGCCCCGGCGATAGCAGCAGCAACACCACTGCCCCTGAAAACACCAACAAGGTTGAAAGATCGATCATGCTCAAGCCCTGCGCCGTAAAAGCCTGCAGGCTAATCGGCCAGCCTTGCGCGCACAAAAAATTGTGCTGGATACATTCTTTGCTTATGACGGCACCGGGCGATTGCTCGTGACCACAACCAGCGTCTAGAATGCGAAACATTATCAATTGAGACTGTTGCGCAGGATGCCCATGTCGAGCGACCCCCCTCTGGACCCTGCCACCCTCGGCCAGCTCTACCAGGCTCATCATTCGTGGCTGCGCGGCTGGTTAAGCCGGCGCACCGGCTGCCGTGAACACGCTGCCGACCTGGCGCAGGAAACCTTCATGCGCCTGCTCATCGCGCGCAAACAGCAAACCTTGCAGCAGCCGCGCGCTTACCTGAGCAGCATCGCGCGCAGTCTGATGATCGACCAATACCGGCGCCGCGAACTGGAACGCGCCTACCTTGAGAGCCTCGCGCACTTCCCGGAACTGCAAGTGCCGTCAGAGGAGACCCGGCTTTTGATCCTCGACAGCCTGGAGCGCATCGACCGCTTGCTCGACCAGCTCAAGCCACGCGTACGCGAAGCCTTTTTGCTGGCGCAACTGGATGGCCTGACGTGTGCGCAAATCGCCTTGCGCCTGGGCGTGTCCAAAGCCACCGTTGAGCGCGACCTGTCCAAAGCGCTGCACGCCTGCTACCGGTTGCGGTATGCCGAACGTTGACCCGCGCCTGCTCGACCAGGCTATCCAGTGGATGATAAAGCTGCGTTTCAACGTCGCCGATGACGCCAGCACCGCCGCGTTCGAGCAGTGGTTGCAGACCAGCGCCGAGCATCAGCGGGTGTGGCAACGCGTAGCGAGCATGCATGATGAATTTGCCCAGGTTCCCGCTCGCGTCGGCCACCATGCGCTGGATGGCGCGCGCCGACGCATCAGTCGCCGGGAAGGTTTGAAAGTGTTGGGGCTGATGGCTGGCGCCGCCGGGCTGGCCTGGCTCGGTCGCGACTACACACCCCTGCCCGCCTTGCTGGCCGACTACCGCACGGCCACCGGCGAACGGCGCTGGGTCACGTTGAGCGATGGCAGCCAGGTGCAGCTCAACAGCGCCAGCGCGATCGACACCGCCTTCACTGCCGAGCGGCGTCAGGTGCAGCTGCTTCAGGGCGAGATACGGGTCAATAGCAGTGCCGACAGCCGGCCGTTGTGGGTACAGACTCGCGATGGTTTTCTGCGCGCCCTCGACACGCGGTTTCTGCTGCGCGAGGCCTCTCAAGGCACCTTGCTCGATGTGCAGCAAGGCGCCGTGGCGGTGTATGTCGACAAGCATTCATCCAACGCCCGCCACATCGTCAAAGCAGGTGAACACATACTGTTCGACCGCCACGGCATTCGCCCATCGATTGCCAACGGCCTGGATCCCTGGGCCTGGAGCGAAGGTGTGATCAGCGCCCACAACATGCGCCTGGACGACTTCCTCGCCGAACTGAGCCGCTACCGCAACGGCCTGGTGCGTTGCAGCGAAGCGGTAGCCAGCCTGCGCGTGTCGGGCACGTACCAACTGGACGACACCGATCAGGTGTTGAGCCTGGTGGCGCAATCGTTGCCGGTGAGCATTCACTACCGCAGCCGCTACTGGGTCACCGTCGCCCCTCGCGTGTAAGTACTGAAAAATAAATGAGGTGAATGCTCATTGCCGCTCGACCTGTAAGGAAAGGCCGATCAACAGGCCGGTTCTGTCCACTTCCTTCAGGAGCATTCCGCGGTCATGCAAGCGTTTCCCTCCCAACGTTCTTCCCTCAAGCGCACGGTGCAGGCCGCCGTGCTCGGCGCCTGCCTCAGCGGAGGTGGCCTGCCCTCGGCCGTGATGGCCGACACACCTGCCGTCGATAATCAGGCGCGCGATTGGCACATCGCTCCAGGCGCCCTGGCCAACGCGCTGGACCAGTTCGCCCGCCAGGCCGGCATCAGCCTGTCGTACGACGCCACCAGCGTCGCCGGCAAGTCCAGCCAGGGCCTGACCGGCAACCTTGACCGCGAGCAAGCGTTGAACCAGCTGCTGCGCGGGCAACACCTGCAAGCTCAGCGCCAGGGTGCAAGCACCTGGCTGTTGCTGCCGCAAATGGCCGAATCCGGCGCGCTCAACCTGAGCGCCACCACCGTCACCGGCGCCCGCGCAGGGGCCACAACCGACGGCACCGGCGCCTACACCACCGGTGCGGTGACGATCGGCAAAGGCGAACACAGCCTGCGAGAAACCCCGCAATCGGTCAGTGTGATGACCCGTCAATTGATGGACGATCAGAACGTCACCACCATCGATGACGTCATGGAGCGCACACCGGGCATCACCACCTATGAGTCGCCCATGGGCGGCAAGTATTTCTACTCCCGGGGTTTCAAGATGCTCGGCCAGTACCAGTACGACGGCGTGCCTCTGGACATGGGCAAGGACTACGTACAGGCCGACAGCTTTACCGCCAACATGGCGATTTATGACCGGGTGGAAGTGCTCAAGGGTGCAGCCGGCATGCTCAAGGGCGCCGGCACCGCCAGCGGCGCGGTGAATTTTGTGCGCAAGCGGCCCCAAGCCAAACCCACCACCAGCCTGTCGCTGTCCGCCGGCACCTGGGACAACTACCGCGCCGACCTCGACACCGGCGGCGCACTGAATGACAGTGGCACCGTGCGCGGCCGCGCGGCCGTCAGCCAGCAAACGCGCGGGTCGTATATGGATATCGCCAAGCGCCAGGACCAGGCGGTCTACGCGGCACTGGATTTCGACCTCGACGCCGACACCACCCTGGGCGTCGGCGCCAGCTATGAAGACGTTGATGCCTCGCCCTGCTGGGGCGGCTTGCCGCGCTACAGCGACGGCAAAAGCGCCAAGCTCAGCCGCTCCACCTGCCTGGGCCAATCCTGGAACGACTGGCAAAGCCAGCGCGCCACGTTCTTCGCCGACCTCACCCACCACTTCAGCGATGACTGGACACTCAACGTGGCGGCCGTGCACAGCCGCAACCTGCAAGACATCAAATACGCCGCCAGCGAAGGCACCATCGCCTATGGCAACCCGGCACCGACGGCCAACTCCTACGCAGCCTTGATGGATTACGACCACCGCGACTTCGGCCTTGACGCCTACCTGGACGGCAAGTTCGAAGCCTTCGGCCTCGAACACGAACTGATCATTGGCGCCAACGGCAGCCGGGGCACCCAGGATGATGTGTATGCAATCCAGAACCTGCCGACGCGCGTGAACATCTACCAGCCCGACCACCACCTTGCGGAACCCGCCAACGATACCTTCTGGCCCAACATGTACCGCGGCGGCACGGTCAAGGAAACCGCCACCCAATACGGCACCTACGCCACGTTGCGCCTGCGCCTGGCCGAACCGTTGTTATTTATCGTCGGCAGCCGCGTGAGCTGGTATGAGAACCGCCGCCAGTCCAACAACCTGGCCTGGGGCGAATGGGCCGTGCAGGACGCGCGCACCCGGGAAACCGGCGAAGTCACACCGTTTGCCGCACTGATTTATGACCTCGACGAACACCTCTCGGTGTACGCCAGCTACGCCGATATCTTCCAGCCACAAAGTTCCTACGCCACGGTCGACGGCGCGGCACTCAAGCCGCAGATCGGTGACAACTACGAGCTGGGGATCAAGGGCGAATGGTTCGAGGGGCGCCTCAACAGCTCCCTTGCGCTGTTTCGCGCCGTGCAGAAAAACACGGCTGAAACCGACTACCTCAGCGTCTGCCCGACGTCCTCCGACGGTTATTGCTACAGCGACACCGGCAAGACCCGCGCCCAGGGTGTAGAAGCCGAAGTCAGTGGTGAATTGCTCGAGCGCCTGCAGGTGTTTGGCGGCTACACCTATACCCAGACCAAAACCCTGAAGAACATCGACAGCGCCGTGGAAGGTGGCGTGTCCAACAGCTACGTGCCCCGGCATATGCTGCGCATGTGGGGTGACTACCAACTGGATGGCGCGCTGTCGAAATGGAGCGTGGGCACCGGCGTCAACGCCCAGAGCAGCAACTACCGCGTGCAAGGCATCAAGCTCGAACAGGCCGGTTATGCGGTGTGGAGTGCGCGCCTGGCCTATCGCGTAGACGACACCTGGACCGTGGCGCTCAACGGTAACAATGTTTTCGACAAACACTATTATCAAACCGTGGGCACCGCCGCCTGGGGCAACTTTTACGGTGAACCGCGCAATTTTACCCTGAGTGTGAAAGGCAACTTCTAACCCCCGATGTCCCCGGTGGCAGGCATCAGGCGCTCTGTCACCGCGTCCTTGTCCCCTTTTCCTACCTCTATTCGAAAAAGGTTTGTGCATCTGGCAGGAAAATTCTCACATTTGTTCCTACACTCAAAATCACACCTCTTCACCGCGTGTTCGAGCAAGGAAAGTCAATAAAATGCGACGAAAAACTCAGCTTAACGTGTCTGGCATGCAACCTTTGCGCCACAGTCAAAAAATTGACTGAGTAACAGAAAAGGAACACTCCTTAAGTCACTAGCCCCGCAAGTTTCCTTCATTTGGATGGCTTCACTTGGATGAAATAGTTGCGTTTTACCCAGAGTAGCCATCGTTCGACTTGCCCTCCTTCACGCAGCCTGCTGCCGATGGACCAAACAGCCGAATAGTAGGTCTGGAGTGCAATGAGGGATGTTTATGCGAGAAAAGTCTTCAGTCGATAGCCTGTTTCTGACCCGCGCTGGTTTTGTTGAATTTTTTGTTGTTTTCGTCAAGTTGATCCATGGCCTGACTGCCATCTTGCCGCCATTGGTGTTGGTGTTGTTCCTCGACCCACTGGCTCCAGAGCTGCGTTCCCACTTCCTTGGTCTGCTGCTGTTTTTTGCGATCATGACCATCATTCTGTTCCAGGCTCTGGGCATCTATTCCGAAGAGCTGTTCAGCAATCGCCTGCGCCTGCGGGCCAAGATAGTCGCCTGGTCGGCGGCGTTCTGCATCTTGCTGTTCATGTACCAGATCCTGCAGTTCTTCCCGCAATTGACGCCGCGCAACCTGGTGGCGTGGTACTTCGCCAGCCTGGCGCTGTTCGGCATTGAACGCCTGGTGATGCTGCGCCTGTACCGCAACCTGATGCGCAAGGGCAAATACCTGCAGCGCACTGTAATCCTGGGCTTCACCGACACCGCCGTGCACGTTGCCGACCACCTGCAACGCAATGGCGATATCCGCTCCGGCCTGATCGGTTTCATCGACGACCGCACCGAGCGCATCCCCAAGGAATTGAGCAGCCTGCCCTTGCTGGGCAACACCCGCGACCTGGAAAAACTGATCCGCGCCGAGCAGGTCAACCAAGTGATGATCTGCCTGCCCTGGGCTGCCGAGCAGCGTATCCACGGCCTGGTCAATCGCCTGCGCCAGTTGTCGGTGAACGTCATGCTGGTGCCCGACATGGCCGCGCTGCGCTACGGCCACAGCCGCATCACAGACGTGGGCGGCATCCTGATGTTCAACACCTCACAGCTGCCCTTGCGCGGTTGGTCGCCGGTGATCAAGCGCTGTGAAGATTTGCTGCTGGCGAGCATGGCCCTGGTGGCGCTGTCGCCGGTGATGCTGGCAACGGCGATTGCGATCAAGCTCGATTCCAAGGGGCCGGTGCTGTTTCGCCAGAACCGTTATGGCTACAACGACAACGAGATTCGCGTGTTCAAGTTCCGCTCGATGTTCACCGACCAGAGCGACTTCACCGCCGAGCAACAGACCACCCGCAAGGACCCGCGCATCACGCGGGTGGGCCGCATCATTCGCAAGACCAGCATCGACGAGCTGCCGCAGTTGTTCAACGTGCTGCAGGGCAACATGTCGATGGTGGGCCCGCGCCCGCATGCCACCGCGACCAAGGCTGCCGGCGTTCCGTTCGAGGTGGCGGTGAGCGAGTACAGTTCGCGGCATCGGGTCAAACCGGGCATCACCGGGTGGGCGCAGATCAACGGCTACCGGGGTGAAACCGACACCCTGTACAAGATCCAGAAACGTGTCGAGTACGACCTGGAGTACATCTCCAAGTGGTCGGTGTGGTTTGACTTGTACATCGTCTTCATGACGGTCCCAGCCGTCCTCTCCACCAAGGAAGTCTATTGATGAATACCCTCAACGGATTAATTCCCTGCATTATTTCCGGTGGTTCGGGCACGCGGCTGTGGCCGGTGTCGCGCCAGAACATGCCCAAGCCTTTCATGCGCATGCGTGACGGCCAGAGCCTGCTGCAAAAAACCTTTCAGCGCGCCGCCAAACTGCCCGGCGTCGAAAGCGTGCTCACGGTGACCAACCGCGACCTGCTGTTTCGCACCCTGGATGACTACCGCGTGGTCAACAAGGCCCACTTGCCTCTGGACCTGTTGCTGGAGCCATTCGGGCGCAATACGGCGGCGGCCATTGCGGTGGCGGCGCTGCATGTGCAGGAACATTTCGGTGATCAGGCGCAAATGTTGGTGATGCCCGCCGACCATCTGATCCTAAATGAAGTCGCGTTTGCCGAAGCCGTCACCCAGGCCCGCGACCTGGCCGAAGCCGGTTATCTGGTGACCTTCGGCATCCAGCCCGACCATCCGGAAACCGGCTTTGGCTACATCGAAAAAGGCGACGCGCTGGGCACCGGCAACCGGGTCAAACGCTTCGTCGAAAAACCCGACCAGGCCACCGCCCAAGCCTACCTCGACGGCGGCAAACACCTGTGGAACGCCGGCATGTTCTGCTTCAAGGCCAGCACCCTGGTGGAGGAACTCACCGCCCATGCCCCCGACGTGCTGACGGCCGCCAAAGCCGCACTGGACCACAGCCAGAGCCTGCAAAACAAAACCTCGCGCCAGCGCGAACTGGACTCGGACGCCTTCGGCAGCGCACCGGACATTTCCATCGACGTGGCGCTGATGGAAAAGTCCCAGAAAGTCGCCGTGGTGCCCTGCGACATCGGCTGGAGCGACATCGGTTCCTGGGAGGCGCTGCGCCAGCTCACGCCCAGCGACGCCCACGGCAACCAGGTCAATGGCGAAGCGATTTTGCATGACGTGCACAACTGCTACATCGACTCACCCAAGCGCGTGCTTGGCGCCGTTGGCGTACACGACCTGATCATTGTCGACACTCCGGATGCGCTGCTGATCGCTGACGCCAACCGCAGCCAGGATGTGCGTTACATCGTCGCCGAACTCAAGCGCCAGAATCATCCGGCGTACAGCCTGCACCGCACCGTCACCCGGCCGTGGGGCACCTACACGGTGCTGGAGGAAAGCAGCCGCTTCAAGATCAAGCGCATCGTGGTCAAGCCCCAGGCGTCACTGTCGTTGCAGATGCACCACCACCGCAGCGAACACTGGGTGGTGGTCAGCGGCGCGGCGCAGATCACCAATGGTGAGCGCGAATTCCTGATCAACGCCAACGAGTCCACGTACATTCCGGCCGGGCACAAACACCGCCTGACCAACCCCGGCATCATCGACCTGGTGATGATCGAGGTGCAGAGCGGTGAGTACCTGGGCGAAGACGACATCGTGCGCTTTGACGACATCTACGGGCGTGCGCCCGCAGAAGTGAAAAAGTGACATGCGCACCTCGTTGATCATCCCGACCCGCAACGCGTCCAGTCACCTGGCGCGGCTGCTGCCTGCGCTGAACATGCAGACGCTGCAACCGGACGAAATGCTGGTGGTCGACAGCGCTTCCAGCGATGACACCGTGGCGCGCTTTCGCGAGTTCGGCGCCCGGGTCGAGGTGATCGACGCCCGCGATTTCAACCACGGCGGCACACGGCGCTGGGCCAGTGAACAGGTGAACGGCGAGGCGCTGATCGTGATGACCCAGGACGCGATCCCCGCAGACCCCGAGACCTTCGCCAACCTGCTCGAAGAATTGCAGCAAGATCCGCTCAACGGCGTGGCCTACGGCCGCCAATTGCCGCACCCCGGCGCCGGTGTGCTGGGCGCGCAGTCGCGGCACTTCAACTACCCGCCACACAGCCGTAGCAAGCGCCTGGCCGATGCGCCGCAGTTGGGGATCAAGACCTGCTTCAGCTCCGACTCGTTTTGCGTGTACCGACGCAGCGCCCTGCAGGCGGTCGGCGGTTTTCCCGCCGATGTGATCGGCAGCGAAGACGCCTACGTCGCTGCGCGCATGCTGCTTGAAGGCTACACGGTGCGCTACGCCGCCACGGCGCGGGTGTACCACTCCCACGATTACCGACTCATGGATGAGTTTCACCGCTACTTCGACATTGGCGTGTTCTACGGTCGCGAGCCGTGGATTCGCCAGGCGTTTGGCGATGCCGGCGGTGAAGGTAAACGCTATGTACTGGCTGAGCTCGCGGCATTGCGCGCAGCCGGTGCATTGCACCGCGTACCCGAAGTACTGGTGCGCAGCGCGTTCAAGTTGCTCGGCTATCGGCTGGGCCAACAGGAACGCCGGCTCCCCCTCGCCCTCAAGCGGCGCATCAGCATGTTCCCCGGTTATTGGAGGTGAGCAGCATGACTAACAGGAAGTCCGCCCTTATGAAAAAAACCGTGCTCCTCCTGGCCGTGATGGCCTTGGCCGCCTGCAATACGCCGGCACGCATTGTCCCGCCGGATGACAAGACCGTCGAGGACGGCAAACGCGCCCTCGACCAGTTGGCGCAGCTGCCGCCGGCCGTGGAACGTATCCGCATCGGCGATCAGCTGCGGATCGTGCGCGATGCCGGCGAGATGCCGACGCTGTCGGCGTTCAACGTCAGCACCATTTATGAGCTGACGCTGTACACGGTGCAGACCGACGGCAAGATCAACTACCCGTTCCTGGGGCCGATCCAGGTCGCCGGGCGTCAGCCATCGGAACTGGCTGCGGAGCTGAGCAACAAGCTCGCGCCGGTCTACCGCGAGCCGCGGGTGACGGTGAACATCAACCAGGCGCCGGGCAATTCGGTGATCGTCGGCGGCGCGGTGAATAACCCGACGGCGGTGCAACTCGGCACGGCCAACACCCTGGAGCAAGCGATTGTCGGCGCCGGCGGGGTGAACCCTTCGGGCAATGCCAGCATGGTCGCGCTGCTGCGCGAAGATGCTCAGGGCGCCTACCACGCCTACTTCCTGGACTTCAGCCAATACCTCAAACCCGGCCCGAACGGGCGTAAACCGGTGCACTTGCAACGCGGGGATGTGGTGTTCGTGCCTAAATCCAACGTCGGCGAGCGCATCCAAGGGGTGGATACCTACTTGAACCAACTGATCCCGTTCACCAAATCCATTGGGGTTGGCTACAACTACACCAAAACCAGCGGCGGCAATAACTGAAGGAGCGACATCCCATGATCGAGATCCGTTCTTTTCGTGATCTTCTGCGCCTGTTCTTCATCTTCCGGCATGAGTTCAAACTGGCAGCCATCGCGGCGCTGGTGATCATTTTGCTGGGAGCCTTTTTGCTGCCCGCCAAGTACGAATCCACCGCGCGCCTGCTGGTCAAGCCGGGGCGCGATTCGACCTTGCCCATCGAGATCAGCAACCGTCAGGCGCTGGTCATGCCCAGCACCCAGCGTGACCCGATTGTCGACGAAGAGCGCTTGCTGACCGGTCGCCCGATCGTGCGCACGGTGGCCGAGCATTACCTGGAAGTCATCGCCAACGCGCCGCCGCCGGAAGGCTTCTGGAAGCGCAGCAAGTATTACGTCAAGGAAGGCGTGGGCGCGGTGTTCGACGGTATTCGCGTGGTGCTGGAAACCGTCGGCATCCTCGAAAAAACCACGCCGGTGGAACGCCTGGCGGCGAGCCTGGAGAAAAACTTCGAGGTCAGCCATGCCGTGGGTTCCACGGTGATGGACATCAGCTTTACCTGGGGTGACCCGCAAATCGCCCAGCAAGTGGTCAAGGATTGGGTCGACACGTACATCACCGAACGCACCCAGGCCCTGGGGCGCAAGAGCCTCTACGCCTTCTATGAAGGTCAGGTGAACACCAGCGCCACCGAGATCAAGAGCTACAAGGAGCAAATCCTCAAGCACTTGAACGAGATCGGCGCGGCAAGCATCACCGATCGCCTGGAAGACTTGTCTGAGCGCATCAACGTGTTGCGCGGCGAGACCTTCAACACCACGCGCCTGATTGCGTCTTCCGACAGCGCCATCCAGAGCACCCGCGACCAGCTCAAGGGTCAGCCCAAGGAAGTCACCACGGTGCGCCAGATCGCACTGAACCCGCAGCAGCAGGATTTGCGGCGCCTGCTTAACCAGAAGCTGCTGGAAAAGGCCGACATGATGCGCACCTACACCGACAACGCGCCGCCCGTCAAAGCCCTGGACGCGTCGATTCTGGCGATGCAGGCCCAGGTCGCGAATGAAAGCAACACGGTACAGGCCTCCGAAAACCGCGCGCCGAACACCTTGGAAATTCACTTGCAGCGCGTGCTGCTGGACGAGTCGAGCAACAACCTGGCCCTGCGCACTCAGCTTGTGCAACAGCAGAAACAGCTGGTGAACCTCGAAGCCCAGCGCAAGCAGGCCCTGGAGATTGAACCGGAACTGGCGCGTCTTTCTCGCGAGCTGAGCGCCACCGAACGCAACTATGCGCTGTATGTGGACAACCTGGAAAAATCGCGCATCGACCGTGAGCTCGATAGCAGCCAGATCAGCAACATTGCGGTGATCGAAGAAGCCACCCTCAACCCTGGCCGCATCTTCCCGAAAACCCTGCTGATGCTGCTGTTGGCGATCCCGTTTGCCATCGTCGTCGGTTTGCTGGTGATCTACCTGTGCTACCTGCTGGACCAGCGCATTCACGATGGCGGGCTGGTGGAGCGCAAGTTCGGCCTGCCCCTGTGGACGACCTTGCCGGAGCTGGACACCAGCACCGCGCAGAGCACCAACGCGTTCAATGCGAGCATTTACCGCCTGTACGGCTTGCTGCAATTGGACCGCGTGGCCGAGCAAGGCCTGACCCTGGGGTTGACCTCGGCGCGTCACGGCGAAGGGGTGACCTTTGTGGTGGAGCAACTGCGCCACTTGCTGCAGGAAAACGGCATCAGGGTGCGGGTTGGCGGCGTCGAACCGGCCGCCCCGGGCGAAGTGGTACTGCTGGACGCCTCTGCACTGCTGGACAACCGCGACGCCTTTATCAACCTGCGCCGCGCTGACCTGATTGCCCTGGTGGTGGAAGCACAGAAAAGCACAGTGCCGGTGGTGGAGCACGCGCTGTCGATCCTCAACACCGCGTTTGGCAAGGTGGACGGCATCATCATCAACCGACGCAAATTCGAAGTGCCGGCCAGGGTGCTTAAAACCATTGCCAAATACCGGGGGGCGTTCTGATGCGCATCGCCCTGCTCGCCCCTTTGCCGCCGGAGAAAAACGGGATCGCCGACTACGCGAACCACTTCAAGACGGCCCTGGAGCAGCTGGGCGTGACGGTGGCGACACCGTTGAGCGGCGTGGAAGGCAACAGCGAAGCCATCCGCCAGGCCATCGCCGCCTTCGACTGGCGCAGTGTGGAGCTGGTGCACGCCGAGCTGGGCGGCGGCCGGCTGGGGGAGTTTCTGGCCCTGCGCGAGCTGCGCAAGGCCTACCCCGAATTGCCGCTGACGGCGACCGTGCACGACCCTGAACGTATCGTCTGGCGACGCGAGCAGCTGCCCTTCCCGCTGAACCTGCTGGAACGTTTGCCCAGCCCATTGCCGCAAGCGGCAGTGGTGCTGGCCGACCCGCTGACCTTGCGCGAAGAACGCCATGTCGCCCAAGGCCTGACGCGGCTGATCACCCTCACGCGCCTGGGCGCCGATTGCCTGAGCCAACGCATGCAACTGCCGGCCGGCAAAGTGGCGGTGATCAACCACGCCAACCTGGCCATTGCTCCCGCGCCGTTACCGGCGCTGGACACCCTGCACCTGCTGTACTTCGGTTTTATCTACCGTGGCAAAGGCATTGAAGACCTGCTGCAAGCGCTGGCCGACGTCTTCAAGCAAGCCCCCGAATTGCGTGACCGTGTGCGACTGACCCTGGCCGGTGGCACTGCCGCCGAAATGGCGTTTGGCGCGGGCGGCAACTACCTTGAGCAGCTCAACCGCCAGATCGCCGAACTCGGCCTGGTGGGCGCCATCGACTGGCGGCTGAACTTGCCGGCCAGCGAGATTGCACAGACGATCCAGGCGCACCACGTGATGGTGCTGCCGTATCGCGAATCAAAAAAACTCGGCCTGCTGGGGCGCCAGCGCGGCACCAGCGGCGCGCTGTCCTGGGCCGCTGCGTGCGGCCGCGGGGCGATCACCTCGGATGCGCGTGCGTTTGCCGAAGAAGTCGCCAGCGGCAACGGCGCGATCTATCCCCAAGGCGATGTGGCGGCGTTGAGCCAACAACTGCTGCGCCTGGCGCGCACGCCGTCGCTGGCCCGCGACTGGGCCGAACGGGCCGGGGAAATTGGCCGCGAACGCCTGTGGCCGTTGACCGCGCAGAAGTTCAAGCACCTCTTTGAGCAGGCGATTGCGGGAGCCCCTTATGCCGCGTAAACGGACCTACCTTGCGACCCTTGCGGTGATTGCCGCACTGGGCCTGACGGTCTTCCTGTGGGGCCGCCAGGCTGACGCCGAAAACCATGTGCTCAAGGGCAACAAGGTGGTGGTGTGGAAGGATTTTCTGGGCGTGAACGCGCAGTTCCTGTGGTTCAGCCCGACGCTGTATCAACGGCAGATCGACCGCCTCAAGGCACTGGGCCTGGAATGGGTACGCCTGGATTTGCACTGGGACCAGCTGGAGCCGGTCCAGGGCCAGTATCAGGTCGCAACCCTTGATCAACTGGTTGGCAACCTGCAAGCCAATCAGCTCAAGTCGGTGTTTTACCTCGTCGGTTCGGCGCCCTTCGCGACCACCGCGCCGGCCGGTGCGCCCTATCAGGACCAATACCCGCCCAAAGATCTGAACGTGTTCGCCAACCGCATGGCGCTGTTGTCGCAACGCTACCCCAGCGTCAATGCGTGGCAGGTGTGGAACGAGCCTAATTTGCTCGGCTTCTGGCGCCCGGTGGCCGACCCCGCTGGCTACGTCGCCTTGTTGACAGCCACCGCATCCGCTTTGCGCGCGGTGGATGCGAACAAACCGGTGGTGGCTGCCGGCATGGCGTTTTTCAGCGAAATGCCCAATGGCCAGACCATGCTCGACGCCCTCGGCGCCCTTGGCGCCATGGGTGTGGCCAGCCTGAACACGGTGATTTCCTACCATCCCTATACGCAGCTGCCCGAGGGTAACGACCCGTCCAACCTGGACTTCATCGCCAAAACCACCGCGCTCAACCAGACGCTGCGCAATAGTGGCGTGCAAACGCTGTGGAGCACCGAGTGGGGCTGGTCAAACTACCCCGGGCCAAAAGATGCCCAGGACCTGATCACCCTGCAGGGCCAGGCTGACTATGTGGTACGCCGGGTGGCACTGATGAGCGCGATGGATTACGACCGGATCTTTCTGTTCACCTTGAGCGACCTCGACCAGCGCGCCAGTGTGCGTGACCAGTTCTATGGCCTGCTCGACATCGACGCCAACCCCAAGCCGGTCTATACCGCCTTGAAGAACTTCCTCGATGTGAGCGGGCCGCAGCTCACGCCCGGCGATCCGCCCGCCGCCGACCAATTGCCCGATGGTTTGTTCAGCATCGGCTGGACCCGCGCCGACGGCCGCAAACTGTGGTTCTTCTGGTCGGCCGAAGGCGGCAACGCGCACTTGCCTGGCCTCACCAGCGCCACCCTGTACGACCCGCTGCGCGGCACGCAAACCCCGGTAAGCGGCACCCATGGGCTGACCGTCCCGGTCAAGTCGAACCTGCAAATTCTGTTATGGGACTGAAGCCCGCCATGCGCATTTTATGGATCCTGCCCTACTCGCCCTGGCCCGCCACCAGCGGCGGCAAGACGCGCCAGTTTCATCTGCTGCGCAGCCTGGCCGCGCGTGGGCATCGAATCACCTTGCTGCTGCATGATAAAAACCCGGTGTCGCTGACCGATCGCCAAGTGCTGGAGGCCTTCCTCGAGCAGGTGATCGTACTGCCGCGCCGTCCACTGCGCAGTGCGAAAACCCTGCTGGCCGGCCTGTTTGCACCGTACCCACTGCTGGCCAGCGTCAACGGTCTGTCGGGCGTGCTGCAGGACACGTTCAATCAATTGCTCAAAGAGCATTGGGATGTGGTGCAGATCGAGCACACCTACACGTTCCAGCCTTATGAAGATGCCCTGGCGCGCCAATCGCAGCCGTTCGTGCTGACCGAACATAACGTTGAATCGGCGCTGGGCGCGGCCACTTACGACCGCCTGCCGCGCTGGGCGCTGCCCTTCATTCGCTACGACCAATGGCGCTACAGCCGCTGGGAACACCGCGTGATGCGCCAGGCCGCGCAGGTGGTGGCGGTGACCGAAAGCGATGCCCAGGTGCTGGCCGGGATCGCCGGCAAACCGGTGCCGGTGGTGGTCAACGGTGTGGACTGCGATCACTTCGCCGCCGCCCGACCCGACCCATCGACGCGCCGCGTGCTGTTTCTGGGCAACTATGAATACGCGCCCAACGTGGACGCCATCGAGTGGGCCCTGGATGAAATCCTGCCCAAGGTCTGGGCGCGCTGCCCGGATGCGCGTATGAGCGTGTGCGGGTTTGGCATGCCCGGCAGTTGGCGCGAGCGTTGGAAGGACCCGCGCATCGAGTGGCAAGGGTTTGTCCCGAACCTGTTGAACCTGCAATCAAGTTGTTCGGTGTTTCTGGCGCCGTTGCGCCACGGCGGCGGTTCCAAGCTCAAAGTGCTCGAAGCCCTGGCTGCCGGGTTGCCCTTGGCGAGTACCGAACAAGGCGTGTCGGGCCTGGACCTGATTGAAGGCCTGGATTACCTCGGTGGGCAAACCGCCGACAGCCTGGCGGACGCCGTGGTACGCCTGCTGCAATTTCCCGACGCCGCCGCGCCCATGGGCGAAGCGGGCCGCGCCTATGTACGCCGGGCGCATGACTGGAGCGTGGCCGCCAGCCAGCTGGAACAGGTGTACGCGACGCTCGCGCCGCTCAATCAAAAGGAGCCCGCATGCGTATAGGCCTGGATTACCGCACCGTCGGCACCTCGCCGCAATCGGGGATCAGCCGCCAGGTGTACGCCCTGGAAAATGCCCTGCGCACGCTGCCGGGTGTGGAACTGGCGCGGTTTACCGTGGCGCCGCTGGGTGATGAAACCCGCTTGCAGGCGCACTGCCCGGCCTGGGGCTGCGCGAAAACGGCGATGCACCAGCCGCACAATCGGCTGCGCTTCGAGGCCGGTTTTCTGCCAACAGCCTTGCGTGAACAACAGATCGACCTGTACATCAGCACGTTCAATATGGGCCTGCCGTTGCCACCCAAGCCCAAAGGTTTGCGCACCGTCGTGCTGTTGCATGACCTGTTCCAGATCACGTTGAACAACTACCACGCCAACCGCCTCAAAGCGCTGATCTACAAGACCAGCGATCGGCTTTCGATTGCGTACGCGGTGCACAGCGCCGACCGCGTGTGGACGCCGTCACAGTACAGCGCCGATGAAACCGCGCGGCTGTTTCCCAAGGCGGCGGGCAAGGTTCGCGTACTGCCCAATCAAGTCGACAGCTTTGTCGAGCTGGCGGCAGACCTGACGGCCCGTGAGCTGCCCGAGCATTACTGGCTGCTGGTGGGCACGCGTGAGTTGCGCAAGAACGTGCCGTTTCTGGTCGACGCCTGGCAGCAGGCCCGCAGCCTGTCACCCGCCGTGCCGGCGTTGGTGCTGGTGGGCAGCCTTGAGCATTTACCCGAAACCCAACGCAACCTGCCGGGCATTCGCGCCTTGAGCGGTGTCTCGGATGCCGAGTTGCACGCGCTGTACCGCCAGGCCTCGCGCCTGTGGCAGCCGTCCTATGCGGAAGGTTTTGGTCTACCCGTCATCGAAGCCCTGAGCGTCGGCACGCCAGTGGCCGTGGCCAGCGGCACCTCGCTGGATGAAATCACCCCGCCGTCTGCTCCTCGCTTCTCGCCCACCGACGGCCCGGCGCTGGTGCAATTGATGCTGGCGCTGGCGGATCGCCCGGCTGAAGAATCACCCGAACAACGCACACAATGGGCGCAACGCTTCAACCATCAGGCCTATCGCCAGCGCCTGGCTGAACTGATCGAGGAATTGAAATGAGACTCTCCCTGGCAAGCCTCGTCGCGATCCTGTTCGGCCTGCTGTTCGGCGCGCTGGCCCTGATGCTGTCACCGGCCAAGGCATTTCTCGCCGTGATCGGCCTGGCCGCGGCGGTGACGATCCTGCGCTTCCCGTTCTGGGGCTTGCTGCTGTTCGCCGGCGTCGCGACCTTCATGCCGTACTCGACCATCAACCTGGGCATTCGCAGTACGGTGAGCGAGGCGATCCTGGCGCTGACCTGGGGCGCGGTGCTGTGGCACAGTTTTCTGTCGCGCGTGCCCGACACGCCGAGCCTGTCGCGCCGCCCCACCGACCAGATGCTGCTGTGGCTGATGCTGTTCAGTGTGTTCCCGTTTATCGTCGGCCAGGTCACCATCCACGCCGACACCAGCGGCGTGGCCAACTGGCTGCGCTGGTTGCTGAGCCTGTCGGCGGTGTACCTCTGCGCCAAGTTGCTGACCGACTACAAACACCGCGAATCACTGGTGATCGCCTTGCTGCTGGGCACGCTGGCGATGCTGGTGCTGTCGATTGCGGTGTTTGTGCGCACGCGTTCGGGGGCGGGCATTGCGCCGATCCTGGCGCTGTTCAACTACGGCAACTTCGACATGTTGAAATTCGGCCTGGAGGCGATGTCATCGCGCATGGGCTCGCCGTGGATGCACCCGAATGCCATCGGCGGGATCATGGCGCTGCTGCTGCCGTTGGCGTTCTGCTACGGCATGACCGAACAAGGCTGGAAGCGCGGACTGGGCCTGGGCGTGGCGTGCCTTGGCGCCGCCGCCTTGCTGTTGGCCAGTAGCCGTGGCGCGATGGTCAGCCTGGCGCTGGTGCTGATCTGGATGGCGACGCGGCGTGTGCCCTACACCGGCAGGCTGTTGATGATCGGTGCGGCACTGACGGTTGCGCTGGTGATGGCCTACCCGCCGTTGCAGGATCGCCTGGCGACGATTTTTTCATCGGACAACGCCAGTACCGAAATACGTTTCGACGAATACCGCATGTTCCCGCAGGCCGTGGCTTCTTACCCGTTCGGCATCGGCTTCAAGGTCGACCCGCCAGTGCCAGGCACGCATTTACTGGGCATCTCCAACCTGTGGCTGAACTTCATCTACAAGACCGGCATTGTCGGCATGCTGTTGTTTATCGCCGTGACCGTGCGCTGGTGGCGTGAAGCACGCCCGCAAAAAGGCCCGATCCGCCTGACCAAAGACAACGCGCTGTGGCTGGGCAGCACTGCCGGGATTCTGTCGGCGCTGGTCAGCGGGTTGTTTGACCACTACTTCAGCTTTGCCGTGGTGATGGTGGCGCTGTTCTGGCTGATGGTCGGCCTCAATGTCCTGGAGGCCCGCCGGCTGTTCCCGGCGCGTCTGCCGCAAGTCAAGACAGTGGCTTACCGCAAGCCGGCCCTTGACGGCGCACGGCTTTAATCATGCTTGGCTCCGCCGTCTGGCTGACGCTTGCGACCCTGCTGGGCCTGTGCCTGGGGTTCGCCCGCGAGTGGCTGCTGGTGGCCGCCTGGGGCGCGGGCGAGCGCAGTGATGCGTTCCTGATCGCGCTGTTTTTGCCGGAGGCGTTGCGCATGTCGTTGGCCGGTGGCGTATTGAGCGCCGCCGCGCTGCCGCTGTACCTGCAACGCAAGGACGACGAGCGTCTGAATTGGCTGGCGGTGCTGTTTCCGGCCTTGATGCTGATTGCGTTGGTCACCAGCCTGCTGCTGACGCTGTTGGCGCCGTGGCTGGTGCAGTTGCTCGGCCCGGGGCTGGCCGCCAGCGCCACCGCACTGGCGGCCAGCAATCTGCAGATCGTTGCCTGGTGCGTGCCGGGTTTGATGCTGCATGCGCTGTTCAGTATTCCGTTGCAGGCCAGCGAACGTTTTGTGCTGGCGGGGCTGGGGTCGCTGCTGTTCAACCTGCCGCCGGTGACGTACCTCGCCGTGGCGGGCACGGCCACCCAACCTCATTCTCTGGCGCTCGCCTGCCTGGCCGGCAGCCTGTTGATGCCGTTGGCGTTGCTGCCCTCGATCTGGCGCCAGGGCTGGCGGCCGTGGCGCTGGCAGCTGAGCTTTACGCCGCTGCGCGAACTGGGCCAGCGCATCGGCCCCCTGCTGTTGAGCAATGGCGCCAGCCAGGGCTTGGCGCTGATCGAGCGACTGGTGGCGTCGCTGCTCGGCGAAGGGGCGGTGACCTGGGTCAACCTCGCCCGCAAGCTGATGAACCTGCCGTTGATCGCGCTGATGAGCCTTAACCAGGTGCTGCTGGGCATGATGAGCCGGCGCCAGGGCGATGAGCGCCTGGCCCTGCTCAAGCGCGGCCTGGAGACCGCCAGCGTGCTGACACTGCCGGCAGGCGTCGGCCTGGTGGCCGCGGCGCCAAGCCTGGTGGCGTTGCTGTTGCCCAAGCAATCGGCGGATTCGCCGCTGCCGTTGTTGCTGGCATGGTTTGCCGTGCCGCTGGTGTTCGGCGCCTGGAACGCCCTGCTCGCACGCTATGCCTACGCGGCTGGCGACACGCGCCAGCCGCTGCGTTGTGAATTGCTCGGCAGCCTGGTCAATGTGCTGCTGCTGGGCGCCCTGCCCTTTGTGTTTGGCCTGGCGGGTATACCGCTGGCCGCGCTGGCCGGGGTGATCTGCACGGCCTTGCTGCTGATGCAGCGCCAGGGGTTGCTCGACGCCCTGGCGTGGGCGCGGCATTGGCTGCTCAGTGCGGTGGTGATGGGCGTGGCAGCGTGGGTGTTGTTTCCAATTCAAGGCGTATGGCTGCAGCTGGGGCTCAGTACCCTGGCGGGCATGGTGATGTTGCTGGGCATGGGGCTGTGGCTGAAGCCGTGGCGCAAGGCGTGAACGACCGATCGGGAATAGTCAGATGAAGCATCGTTGGATTCAGATGGATATCGCCAGGGGCATCGGCATCCTGGTGATCGTGTTTGCCCACAGTTGGTTCGTGGCGACCTCGCCGGACCTGCTGTATCCGATCCTCGCTTCGTTCATCTTGCCGGTGTTCTTTTTCCTCTCTGGCGTGCTCTTCAAACCCGAGCAACCGTTCGTGGAGATGGCGGTGCGCAAGGCTGACGGGCTGCTCAAGCCGTTTTTCTTCACCATGCTGGTGTATGTCATCGTGCGCGCCCTGCTGCGCGGCCAGCCGCTGCTGCCGGATATCGGCGGCGTGCTGTATGCCTCGGTGGACACCATTCCGTGGCAGGCCATGTGGTTCCTGCCGCACTTCTGGGTGGCGATTCTGTTCAGTTGGGTGATGCTGCGGTTGATCCAGCGCCTGAAGCTGTCGTTGTGGGTGACCGGCGTGCTGATCGCGGCGCAACTGCTTCTCGGGGTTTGGCTGCTGCCGTTGTTCTGGCAATTGCCGGTGACGCTCGGCGGTCACCACTGGGTGCTGCCGGGGCTGCCGTTCAGCCTGGATATCACCTTGATCAGCAGCACCTACTTCATCGTCGGCTACCTGGCACGCGATTGGTTGCGTACACATTCGGGATCGTGGCTGACGTGCCTGGTCTCGGTCCTGTTGTTTGCTGCGGTGTTCATTCCCACGTGGGACACCATGGACCTGGCGCAACGTCGCTACGACAGCTGGCTGTGGACCAGCGTGCTGGCGGTGATCGGCGTGTACGGATGCTGGGCACTGGCGCGGGTACTGATGGTGTCGGCCCTGCTCACTCGGGCGATGACCTACATCGGTCAGTCGACCCTGATCCTGTTGATCTTCCATGGCGAAATCCAGCACAAGACTGTCGACCTGCTCGAACGCCTGGGCCTGCATTCGCTTCTGGCGGCGTGTGTGGGCCTGGTGGTGGCGGTGGTGGTGCCGTTGATGATCGGGGAAGTGATCAAGCGGGTGGCGTTCCTGCGGTTTTTCTACTTTCCGTTTCCGGTGCGCAAAGCCGTCAAACCTTCAGAAAACCACTAACCCCTGTGGGAGGGGGTTTGCTCGCGATAGCGGTGGGTCATTCAAAGGTGTTTTGACTGACATTCCGTCATCGCGGGCAAGCCCGCTCCCACAGGGGTTATGTAGGTTCAATCATCAAGTTGTGGCGCGGCGGCCTTGCTGCCGGCTTTTGCGGGCTTGGCCGCTTTTGCGCCTTTGGCGGGCGCGGCGGGTTCTGGCTCTGCAGGCGCGGCAAGCTCTTTTTCAGCCATGGGCATCTGGTCGATGGCGCTGAAGAATTCCTTCAGGTCGAGGGTATCCGGCGGCACGGTTTTTTCGAGTTTCTTCTCGCCGTCCTTGCCGACCAAAATCACTTTGGTGCCACTGCCGGCGCCGAGCTTGAGGGCACGGATCAGCGCGTTGGTTTCAGGCGGAGTGAGCTTTTTGTTGTCCTTGGCGTCCTTGGCAAATTTCTCGCCTTCGGCACCGATGCTGCCGAACTTCACGGTGTAGAACACCATGCTGCGCTCTTCAAAGGACTGCTTGTTGGCAGGCTCATCCAGCTGTTTTTTCAGGTTCGCCAATGCTTCGTTTCCGGAGTCAAGTTCCACCACCACCAGCGGACGCGACTTGCCCAAGTCCTGCTTGAGCGGGTTGATATCATCCGCGGCCAACAGCGGCCCCGTAAAAGCCATCAAGGTAGCCAGGGTCAGCGACCGGATGAGCATGCGCACCTCCTTTGAATTCCATGCAGGGTTCTTGAGTTTCATGTCTGCGACAGTCAATTTCAAGGATGATTCCTACACCTCGTTAAGAAGCGTAGGTCAGGAAGCCTGCTACGCAAGGGGTTGGGCGCGTGCCACGGTGATTGTTTCTTCTGATTGCGGAAACATTAAGAGACGCCCCATTCCGGCCAATGCCGCGCAAACACGGGCGCCACGACAGGGTCGGCATCCACTTGCGCCAACGTCTGGGCAAAGCCGGGCGCCAGGTTGCTCAACACCTCGCGCGCCGCGTCCCAACGCGACACGGCTGCGGCCATGATGCCCAGTGCGTTCGGCACCTGATTGGGGGCGAACAACTGGTCGGCGAACTGCTGGGCGAACACCACCCACGCATGGTGCAGATAGCGCCGCGTGCCGGTGGTCAATTGCGTCTGCGCCGCTTCATCGGCGTTGCCCAGCCAGCGTTGCGGGTAGTCAATGATGCCGATGGCCGAGTAGCAATTGGCAGCGATGTACACCAGGCCGCGCAGGATCTGGGCGCGGTTGCCGGCAAGGAGATCCGAGGCGGGAAACTCCAGGCCCAGGTGGATCAGGGTGGCGGCGCTTTCGGTCAGCACCTGACCATCGGGCGTGACCAGCGTGGGGATTTGTTTGAGCGGGTTGATGCGCGCGAGGGCTTCACTGCCCTCGCCATCTGCCCAGGAACTGGCGTCGATGCGACGCCACGGCACCGCGCAACGTTGCAGGGCGATTTCGATCATGCAGGAGCCGGATTCATCAATGCCGTAAAGCGTGTACATGGGCGTTTGCTCCTTAGCGCAGCAATTTGGCCTGCAAGTTGGCCTTCACCTGCGGCCATTCCGAATCGATGATGCTAAAGCGCACCGAGTTGCGCTTGCGTCCGTCGGGCATGATGCGTTCGTGGCGCACGATGCCTTCTTGTACGGCGCCGAGGCGCAGGATCGCGGCGCGGGATTTTTCGTTGAGTTCGTCGGTGGTGAATTGCACACGTACGCAGTCGAGCACTTCAAAAGCGTAGGTCAGCAGTAGGAGCTTGGCTTCGGTGTTGACGCCGCTTTTTTGTGTGGATTGCGCCAGGAAGGTGTGGCCGATTTCAAGCTTGCGATTCACCCGGTCGACTTTCCAGAACCGCGTGCTGCCGACTACCTGACCCGTGTCGCGACGCACGATCGCGAACGGGATCATGCTGCCGGCCTCACGCCCGGCGAGGGCGACGTTGATGTACGTGTCGACGGTCTCGGGACCCGGCACGTTGGTGACTTTAAGGTTCCACAATTCACCGTCGGCGGCAGCCTGGACCAGCGCGGCGGCATGTTCACGTTGCAAGGGTTGGAGTTCGACCGAGCTGCCGGTCAAAGTGATCTGAGTCATGAAGAGCTGCGCCGTTGGAGGATGGTCGTCAGAGGCCAAGAGTGCAGGCTCTGATCCCATCCAGGCAAGCGTTTTAGAACAGGCCCATCTGCCCGCCGACCAGGGTGCCAAAATCATCGTTCACGAACGGCAGAATCGCGTCGGCCACCGGCTGCAATTGCCGAGTGACGTAGTGGTCGTAGTCGATCGGCGCCTGCCGCACTTCCAGCGGTTCCGGGCCGTTGACGCTGATCACATAGCTGATCCAACCGCCACGCTGGTACTGGCGCGGGCGTCCCAGGCGGTCGTTGTATTCATCTGCCAGGCGGGCGGCGCGCACATGCGGCGGGACGTTGCGCTCGTAGTCGTCCAACTGGCGGCGCAGCCGTTTGCGGTAGATCAGCAGGTCGTCGAGTTCGCCGCTCAGGGTGCGGCGCACGTAGTCACGCACGTAGTCCTGATGGGGCTGGCGGTGGAAGATGCGCTGGTAGAGTTCCTGCTGAAATTGCCGGGCCAGCGGTGACCAGTCGCTGCGCACGGTTTCGAGGCCTTTGTAGACCATGTCTTCGCGGCCATCGGCGTGCACGACCAAGCCGGCGTAACGCTTTTTACTGCCCTCCTCTGCGCCGCGGATGGTCGGCATGAGGAAGCGGCTGAAGTGGGTTTCGTATTGCAGTTCCAAGGCGCTTTGCAGGCCGTATTCGCTGTGCAAATGCGCACGCCACCAGTCGTTGACGTGCTGCACCAGTTGCCGGCCGATGCGGCTGGCGTCATCCGCCGAATGCGCGCTGCCGAGCCAGACGAAGGTGGAGTCGGTGTCGCCGTAGATCACCTCATAGCCCTTGGCCTCAACCAGTTCGCGGGTCTGGCGCATGATCTGGTGCCCGCGCATCGTGATCGAGGACGCCAGGCGCGTGTCGAAGAAGCGGCAACCGCTGGAGCCGAGCACACCGTAGAAGGCGTTCATGATGATTTTCAGCGCCTGGGACAGCGGCGCGTTGTGCTCGCGTTTGGCCGCTTCACGGCCTTCGGAAACACGCGTGACGATGGAGGGCAGGCAGTGCCGGGTTCGCGAGAACCGCGCGCCGCGAAAGCCTTCCACCGACTCACTCGCTTCGGGGTGCTTGAGGCCTTCGATCAGGCCCACCGGGTCGATCAGGAAGCTGCGGATGATCGACGGGTAAAGGCTTTTGTAGTCGAGCACCAACACCGACTCATACAGGCCGGGACGCGAGTCCATGACAAAACCGCCGGGGCTGGCCTGGGGCGGCTTGTCGCCCAGGTTTGGCGCGACAAAGCCCTGGCGGTGCATCAACGGCATGTACAGGTGGGTAAACGCGGCGACCGAGCCGCCGTTGCGGTCGGCCGGCAGCCCGGTGACGCTGGCCCGCTCCAGCAGGAACTTGAGCAACTCGGTCTTCTCGAAAATGCGCGTGACCAGCTCGCAGTCCTTGAGGTTGTAGCGCGCCAGCGCAGGCTTGTCCTCGGCGAACATGCGGTTGATTTCGTCCATGCGCTGGTACGGCGTGGAGATGTCCTTGCCCTCGCCGAGCAAGGTTTGCGCGACGTTCTCCAGACTGAAGGACTCAAAGCTCCAGGTGGCCGAACGCAGGGCTTCAATGCCGTCGATAATCAACCGCCCCGCTGCCGCCGCGAAATAGTGATTGCGGCTGCCGTGTTCGCGCCAAGCCATGGCTTCGCCGCCACGGCCAAGCAGCAGCGGCACGTTGAGGCGCTGGGCATGTTCGTGGAGCACGCGCAGGTCGAACTGCACCACGTTCCAGCCGATGATCGCATCGGGGTCGTAGGTGGCGAGCCATTGGTTGAGGCGCTCGAGCAGTTGCGCGCGGCTGTCGCAATAGTCGAGCTTGAAGTCCACCGCGTCGGTTTTATTCGGCGGGCCGAGCATGTACACCTGGCGCTCGCCGCAGCCTTCGAGGGCGATGGAATAAAGATCGCCCTGGGCGGTGGTTTCGATGTCCAGCGACACCAGTTTCAGCGGCGGGCGGTAGTCGGGTGCGGGTTTCATCTGCGCATCGATCAGCACGTCGTTGGCGTCTGGTGTGCCGCCGAACCACACGGGAGCGGTGATGAAGCGCTCCATCATGTAGCGCTCGGGCGGGCGGACATCGCCTTCGTAGACATCGACGCCGGCGGCGCGCAGGCGTTTTTCCAGGTCTATCAGCTGGCGGTGCTGGCGCGTGTAGAGGCCCAACACCGGACGGTGATGGAAATCACACAGCTGCAGCGGACGCAGTTCGATATCGCGCTCGCCCTGGAGCAACCAGTCGAGCTGTTTGCGATAGGCCTCGGGAATAAACATCACCGAGGTTTGCACGGGTAGGCGCACGCACCGAGGGCCCTGGTCGGTCGCCAGCCAGAAGCTGACCTCCGTACCCGCCGCCGTGTCGCGCCAATGCCGGGTCAGGACAAAACCCTGCTGTAAATCCACCGTGCCGCACCTCAGGAATCGCTTTCAGGGCGTGATTCTACTCGGCATCCGCGTAAACGCGGCACGTTAACGCGCACGCAGACCGCAATCTCACAAATTTGTTGCAGAACATTAATAACAATCACTATCATTCGCACCGGAGTCGTATCCGCGCAGCGAGGAAGCGCAACGTTGTTGCCCTTTTCCTCACATTGACGGTTCGCCGTCAGGATCGACCATGCCCTTCCGTACCCGACTTTGTGTGCCGTTTCGCCCTACCCTGCTCGCCCTTTGCTGCTCCGTGAGCCTTGCTGCTCATGCTGCAACCCCAGTCACCCCGCAGGATGCGAATAACCATCAGGACGGCAACACACTGGAACTGGGTGCCACCAACATCAACGCCGACGCGCCCGCGCCAAACGCGTTACCGCCGGTTTACGCCGGTGGCCAGGTTGCACGCGGCGGGCAACTGGGTGTGCTGGGCAACCAGGACATCATGGACGTGCCATTCAGCATGTCCTCCTACACCGAGAAATTGATTCGCGACCAGCAGGCGCAAACCGTCGGCGATGTGCTGCTCAACGACTCGTCGGTGCGCCAGGCATCGGGCTACGCGAACCAGGCCCAGGCCTTTGTGATTCGCGGCCTGCCGCTCAATGGCGACGACATTTCCTTCAACGGTTTGTACGGCATCCTGCCGCGCCAGATCATGTCCACCGACGCCCTGGAACGGGTTGAAGTGTTCAAGGGGCCCAACGCGTTCATCAACGGTGTAACGCCCGGCGGCTCCGGCATTGGCGGCGGCGTGAACCTGCAGCCCAAGCGCGCCGATGATGTGCCGTTGCGCCGTTTCAGCACCGACATCAGCAGTGATGGCCGGGTGGGTGAACACCTCGACATCGGCCAGCGTTTTGGCGAGGACAACCGCTTTGGTGCGCGGGTAAACCTGTCCCAGCGTGAAGGCGATACGGCCGTTGACGACGAGAACCAGCGCTCAAAACTGTTCTCGGTCGGCCTCGATTACCGCGGCGATGCGCTGCGCCTGTCGGGGGACTTTGTGTATCAGAAGCAGCAAGTGAACGGCGGGCGCAATACGGTGCTGCTCGGCAGTGGGCTGACCCACATCCCCAACGCCCCGTCTGCCGACACCAACTACGCGCCGAACTGGGGCACCACCAGCCTCGAAGACACGTTCGGCATGTTGCGCGGCGAGTACGACCTCAACGACAACTGGACCGCCTACGTTGCCGGCGGTGCCAAGCACACCAACGAACTGGGGCGCTACTCGTCGGTCACCCTGAACGACGCATTGGGCAATGCCACGGTCAGCGGCTCGAACATCGCGCACCAGGAAGACAACACCAGCCTGATGGCCGGCCTGAACGGCAAGTTCCAGACCGGCGCTGTCAGCCACAAGTTGAACCTGGGCCTGACCGGCATCTGGACCCAGACCCGTAACGCCTTCGACTTTGCCGCCGGCAGCCAGCCAACCAATATCTACAGTCCGGCCAGCGTGTCTGCACCGGCCAAAGGCGGTTTCACCTCCGGCAGCGACCTGAACGACCCAGGCATTACCGCCAAGACCTTCGCCCGCAGCGCTGCGGTATCGGACACCTTCGGCTTTATGGATGACCGCCTGCTGTTCACGGCCGGTCTGCGTCGCCAGGAACTGGTGGTTCAAGGCTATGCGTACGGCACCGGCACGCGCACTGCCAATTACGCCAAGGGCATCACCACGCCGGTGTATGGCTTGGTGTTCAAGCCTTGGGACCATGTTTCGCTGTATGCCAACCACATTGAAGGCCTGGCTTCGGGGCCGACCGCTCCGAGCACGTTTGGCAGCGCTACCAGCGTGACCAACGCCAACCAGACCTTCGCACCGGCCCGCTCGAAACAGACCGAAGCAGGCGTCAAGGTTGATATGGGCACCTACGGAGCGACACTGGGCGTGTACCGCATTGAACAGCCGACTCAAGGTTACTCCCAGCTGAATGCGGACGGCACCGCCACCTATGTCTTCCAGGGCGAGCAAGTCAACAAGGGCGTTGAGCTGAACGTCTTCGGTGAACCGGTCAGCGGCCTGCGTCTGCTGGGCGGCGCGACGATTATTCACACTGAAGTCAACGGCACGGCAAACGGCGCCAATGACGGCAACCGTGCGATTGGCGTGCCGTCGTTTCAGCTCAACGCCGGGGTGGATTGGGATGTGCCGGGCCTGCAAGGCGTAAGCGTCAACGGCCGCATGCTGCGCACCGGCGGCCAGTACGCCGATGCAGCGAACAACCTGAGCCTGCCGGCCTGGAATCGCTTCGATGTGGGTGCGCGCTACAACTTCAAGGTGGCGCAGCGTGATGTGACGTTGGGCGCAACCGTGGAGAACGTGGCCAATACCAAGTATTGGGAATCTGCGCTGGGTGGCTATCTGACCCAGGGTGATCCGCGGGTGGCTAAGTTGTCGGCGACGGTGGATTTCTAAAGTTACAACGTGGAGGGTCAGCGAATTTGCGCACCGCTGACTCGCCACTAGACTCAAGGGCTTCTCTCACATGGAAGTCCCTTCAATGAATGTACCCCGCTCCGTGCGCCAGGCCCTTGCTCTGGTCACCCTGGTGTGCGCCGGCAACCTTGCCGCTTATGCCGCCGACATCCCGCTGTCCAAATCCCTTGAAGCCGATGAAGTGACCACCAGGGTGCTGTCGGTCAATGCCGCCACGCACCAGGTGGTGCTGGCAGGTGCCGAAGGTAACCCGGTGCATGTGCAACTCAGTGATGACGCCAAGGACTTGGCCAACCTCAAGGTTGGCGATCAAGTGAAAGTGCTGACCACCCATTCGGTGGCTGCGGTACTCGACACCGACGTGGATAAAAGTGCCCCGGACTCAAGCGAAAGTACCGGCGTGGTGCGTGCCACGGCTGATAACCCGCACCCCGGCGGTGCCGCTTTCCGGCAGATCCAGGTGCAGTTGAAGATTACCCATATCGACCTGAACAAAAACCAGGTGACCCTGGAAAACCCTACCGGTGCGACGAAAGTGCTGAACGTTGAAAAACCGGAGATCCGTGCCGGCCTCAAAGACCTCAAGGTCGGGCAAAGTGTGCTGGTGACCTTCACCGATACCCTGGAAATCACCACAACTCACGAAGGCTGACAGCGACGAACACGGGCATCATCAAGATGCCCGGTTGGGTCAGGCGCGGCGCGCCTGGGCGAGATAGGTTTCGATGTTGTTCATTTGTTCATCCCAGCCACGGGAATTCATCTTGAAGGCCTTCTGGCGTCGGGCCTCGGGCACCGCATCAAACCCGGATTCAACCACCCTCAGCAAAATACCTGGCGCCCGATCTTCGATGGTGAACTCCACCAGGGTAGGCGTTTCGCTGTCGTAGTCGACACCCTCCTCGACCGCATAAGGATGCCACCAGAAGGAAAACAGGGTTTGTGGCAGGACCCTTTCGATTTTGGCCTTCCACACCACATGTTCATAGCCTGGGTAGGTGATGGGGGCTTCGAGGGTTTCCCCGGCAGCAAAGGTTTTACCCTTCAGGGCGATACCGAACCAACTGCCGAATTGCTCGGCATCCGTGAGGGCTTCCCACACCTGTTTACGTGAAGCATTGAGCAGGACTTTTCGTTCGATGCGATCTAATACGTGCATAAGTCACCTCCTCCATTGACAGTAGGCGACATCGACCAATGCGCAACCTTGGCGTGTGCGCGATGATGATGACCCCATCCTTGATCAGGCAATACGTTTATGACTGACCCGTTGAATGGAAGTTGCTTTTGCAAAGCTGTGTGCTACCAAGTGGACAGCCTGGATATGCCTATCAGCCACTGCCACTGCGACAGCTGCCGCAAGGTGCATGCAGCAGCGTTCGTGGCCACGGCCGGGGTGATGCGCGAACATTTCCGCTGGACACGGGGCGAAGCGCTGCTGTCGTCGCTTGAATCTTCGCCGGGCAAATTCAGGCATTTCTGCTCGCGATGCGGCTCACATCTGATGGCTGAGCGTAGGCACCAGCCCCATGTGATTGTGCGAGTGGCGACGCTGGATGATGATCCGGGCGTACGGCCCACCTCGCACATCTGGACGGCCCATGATGTGCCCTGGCTTGCCTATGAAAGCGTAGAGCACTGGGACGAATGGAAGGTTTGACTTAGACGTGTGGATCTCCGGGCGCCTTGGCCGGGGTCGCATACTGCGGCTTTAGATGGCCTTCCTGGTCGAGCAGCCAGGCATCCATGATTTGCCGCACAACAGGGCCTGCCACACGGCCGCCGGCTTCACCGTTTTCGATCATTACCGAGATCACGATTTTCGGATGTTCGGCCGGCGCGAAGCCGACGAACAAAGCATTATCGCGATGGCGTTCCAGGGTTTTGTTCCGGTTGTAACGCTCACCTTGCTTGATCGCAACCACTTGCGCGGTACCACTCTTGCCGGCAATGCGATACTGGGCGCCGACCGCCGCAGCCCGGGCGATACCGCGCGGGTCGTGCATCACCAGTTGCATGCCATGGTTGACCTGTTCCCAATCACGCGGGTCCTTGAGGACCACGTTGGGCATCGGGTTTTCATCCACCGGCGGCACGCCATTGATGGTCTTGGCCAGGTGCGGCCGGTTCCAGACGCCTTTGTTGGCGATCAATGCGGTGGCCTGGGCCAGCTGCAACGGCGTGACTTGCATATAGCCCTGGCCGATGCCGAGAATCACCGTTTCACCCGGGAACCACGGCTGGCGTCGCGTCGCGCGCTTCCACGCCTGGGACGGCATCAGGCCTGCAGATTCCTCGAACATGTCGAGGGAGACTTTCTGCCCCAGCCCGAATTCGGCCAGATAATCGTGCAGACGGTCGATGCCCAGCTTGTGGGCAAGGTCGTAAAAGTAGGTGTCGTTGGAGCGCATGATCGCCGCGTCCATGTCCACCCAGCCGTCGCCGCTGTGGTTCCAGTTGCGGTATTTGTGGTCAAAATCGGGCAGCTGGTAGTAACCGGGGTCGAACACACGGGTTTGTGCGGTGACCACGCCACTGTCGAGACCGGCGATGGCCACTTCCGGCTTGATGGTCGAACCGGGCGCATAAAGCCCGCGCAGCACACGGTTGAACAGCGGCCGGTCGATTGAGTCGTGCAGCGCCGCGTATTCCTTGAAGCTGATACCGGTCACGAACAGGTTAGGGTCAAAGCTCGGCTTGCTGACCATCGCCAGTACTTCGCCGGTTTGTGGATCGAGGGCGACAACCGAACCACGTCGATCGCCTAAGGCTTCTTCCGCCGCCTCCTGGAGTTTGACGTCGAGGCTCAGAACGATGTTTTTGCCGGGGATCGGGTCGGTGTGCTTGAGCACGCGCAGTACGCGGCCTTGCGCATTCGTCTCCACCTCTTCATAACCGACATGGCCGTGCAGTTCGGATTCGTAGAAGCGCTCGATACCGGTCTTGCCGATGGACTGCGTACCTCGGTACTCGACCGAATCAAGGGCTTTGGATTCTTTTTCATTGATTCGACCGACGTAGCCGATCGAGTGGGCAAAATGTGCGCCCAGCGGGTAATGACGGACGAATTGCGGCTCGACATCCACGCCAGGCAAACGGAATTCGTTGACGGCCAGTACGGCGATCTGTTCCTCAGTCAATTCGTAAAACAGCGTCACGGGCACAAAAGGATGACGAGCCTGCTTCAGCGCCTTGTCGAACACCGCACGGTCTTCGGCGGGCAGGTGCAGCAGGTTGACGATGGCATCCAGCTCACCCTTGAGGTCGGTTGTGCGTTCGCGGGTAATCGTCAGGTTGTAGCTGGGACGGTTGTCGGCCAAAACCACACCGTTGCGGTCATAGATCAACCCGCGCGTGGGCGTAATCGGCAGTACGTGGACCCGGTTGTTTTCGGAAATCGTGGAGTGGTAGTCGTACTGCACCACTTGCAGGAAATACATGCGGCCCACCAGAGCGCAGGTGATGCCGATGACCAACAGCGCGCAGGCAAGCAGGCGCTTGTTGACCAGACGGTTTTCTTTTTCGTGATCCTTGATCGGTATCGGTTCAGGCATTTCTACAGCATCTCGTTGAAGAAGGTCGACGCCGCGTCCTGCGGATGAAAAATCAATCCTTGTGAAAATGTGCTGCACCATACCAAAAATGCAGAAACACTTTGCATCGATTTCCCCAACGGCATGCTGTTTTGTCAGGAGAGCACGGATTTAGGCTCCGGAAAGGCCTCCAATCCGAGTGTGCAGTACTCACGGCCTATACCTGATTGTTTGAAGCCGCCGAAGGGCGCTAGCGGCTCGTGGGCCACGGGTATCGATCAACACGCGAACGGCGTCGATGCGCGAAGCCTCTTTGCAGGGCTGAGGACAGAATGTAAGCCTGGAGACCGTAGGGCGATCGTTGGCGATGGTCAGCGCTTCATCCTGGTCATCGTAGGGGATGATCGACAGAACAGGCCCGAAGATCTCCTCACGAGCGATGGTCAGCTGGTTGGCAACGCAACTGAAGACGGTGGGCCTGATCAACCAGCCCGCGTCGATTCCATCAGGCAAACCGGGGCCACCCACCAATAGGTGAGCGCCCTCCTCGATGCCGATCTGAATGTATCGCTGCGCCCGCTGCCACTGCTTGAGGCTGACCATCGGACCGATGCTGGTGGCAGGATATTAGGGCCGCCCGCCCGGATATCGGCGACTTGCTCGGTTACCAGCGCTTCTATCTCATCCAAGCGTTGGGCGGGGATGGGATTGACGGAGTGGAAGCCGCTGCAGACCTGGCTGCGGGGGCGCTGATACGTGTACTTGGAGAGTGGACTCCAACGGTGGCATGTACCGGCTGGATCGAGGGCGCTGATTGAGATGATCAAGGAGCGAGAGTTCTGATACACAAGTTCTGTATCAGAGAGCACGCATTATGGTCGACGCCCATCGGCAGCACGCTTGCACTTACGCTTTTCGACCGCCCAAAACAAAGCCCCTGTTTGCGTTAGCAAACAGGGGCTCTGGAATTTAATCTTGACGATGACCTACTCTCACATGGGGAAACCCCACACTACCATCGGCGATGCATCGTTTCACTGCTGAGTTCGGGATGGGATCAGGTGGTTCCAATGCTCTATGGTCGTCAAGAAATTCGGGTACTGAGTCGTGACCATGTGGCCTCGCTTCAGCAAATTGGGTATGTGACAGCTTTCGGTGTTTTGTGAGATTCGAACTTTCGGTTCATTTCGTCTTCACACACCGCAATCTGGTGCTCTTTCGCTTTTCAGCTTGAAGCAAGCAAATTGCTTGGGTGTTATATGGTCAAGCCTCACGGGCAATTAGTATTGGTTAGCTCAACGCCTCACAGCGCTTACACACCCAACCTATCAACGTCGTAGTCTTCGACGGCCCTTCAGGGAACTCAAGGTTCCAGTGAGATCTCATCTTGAGGCTAGTTTCCCGCTTAGATGCTTTCAGCGGTTATCTATTCCGAACATAGCTACCCGGCAATGCCACTGGCGTGACAACCGGAACACCAGAGGTTCGTCCACTCCGGTCCTCTCGTACTAGGAGCAGCCCCTCTCAAATCTCAAACGTCCACGGCAGATAGGGACCGAACTGTCTCACGACGTTCTAAACCCAGCTCGCGTACCACTTTAAATGGCGAACAGCCATACCCTTGGGACCGGCTTCAGCCCCAGGATGTGATGAGCCGACATCGAGGTGCCAAACACCGCCGTCGATATGAACTCTTGGGCGGTATCAGCCTGTTATCCCCGGAGTACCTTTTATCCGTTGAGCGATGGCCCTTCCATACAGAACCACCGGATCACTAAGACCTACTTTCGTACCTGCTCGACGTGTCTGTCTCGCAGTCAAGCGCGCTTTTGCCTTTATACTCTACGACCGATTTCCGACCGGTCTGAGCGCACCTTCGTACTCCTCCGTTACTCTTTAGGAGGAGACCGCCCCAGTCAAACTACCCACCATACACTGTCCTCGATCCGGATAACGGACCTGAGTTAGAACCTCAAAGTTGCCAGGGTGGTATTTCAAGGTTGGCTCCACGCAGACTGGCGTCCACGCTTCAAAGCCTCCCACCTATCCTACACAAGCAAATTCAAAGTCCAGTGCAAAGCTATAGTAAAGGTTCACGGGGTCTTTCCGTCTAGCCGCGGATACACTGCATCTTCACAGCGATTTCAATTTCACTGAGTCTCGGGTGGAGACAGCGCCGCCATCGTTACGCCATTCGTGCAGGTCGGAACTTACCCGACAAGGAATTTCGCTACCTTAGGACCGTTATAGTTACGGCCGCCGTTTACCGGGGCTTCGATCAAGAGCTTCGCGTTAGCTAACCCCATCAATTAACCTTCCGGCACCGGGCAGGCGTCACACCCTATACGTCCACTTTCGTGTTTGCAGAGTGCTGTGTTTTTAATAAACAGTCGCAGCGGCCTGGTATCTTCGACCGGCATGAGCTTACGGAGCAAGTCCTTCACCCTCACCGGCGCACCTTCTCCCGAAGTTACGGTGCCATTTTGCCTAGTTCCTTCACCCGAGTTCTCTCAAGCGCCTTGGTATTCTCTACCCAACCACCTGTGTCGGTTTGGGGTACGGTTCCTGGTTACCTGAAGCTTAGAAGCTTTTCTTGGAAGCATGGCATCAACCACTTCGTTAACTAAAAGTTAACTCGTCATCAGCTCTCGGCCTTAAGATCCCGGATTTACCTAAGATCTCAGCCTACCACCTTAAACTTGGACAACCAACGCCAAGCTGGCCTAGCCTTCTCCGTCCCTCCATCGCAATAACCAGAAGTACAGGAATATTAACCTGTTTTCCATCGACTACGCTTTTCAGCCTCGCCTTAGGGACCGACTAACCCTGCGTCGATTAACGTTGCGCAGGAAACCTTGGTCTTTCGGCGTGGGTGTTTTTCACACCCATTGTCGTTACTCATGTCAGCATTCGCACTTCTGATACCTCCAGCAAGCTTCTCAACTCACCTTCACAGGCTTACAGAACGCTCCTCTACCGCATCACTTACGTGATACCCGTAGCTTCGGTGTATGGTTTGAGCCCCGTTACATCTTCCGCGCAGGCCGACTCGACTAGTGAGCTATTACGCTTTCTTTAAAGGGTGGCTGCTTCTAAGCCAACCTCCTAGCTGTCTAAGCCTTCCCACATCGTTTCCCACTTAACCATAACTTTGGGACCTTAGCTGACGGTCTGGGTTGTTTCCCTTTTCACGACGGACGTTAGCACCCGCCGTGTGTCTCCCATGCTCGGCACTTGTAGGTATTCGGAGTTTGCATCGGTTTGGTAAGTCGGGATGACCCCCTAGCCGAAACAGTGCTCTACCCCCTACAGTGATACATGAGGCGCTACCTAAATAGCTTTCGAGGAGAACCAGCTATCTCCGAGCTTGATTAGCCTTTCACTCCGATCCACAGGTCATCCGCTAACTTTTCAACGGTAGTCGGTTCGGTCCTCCAGTTAGTGTTACCCAACCTTCAACCTGCCCATGGATAGATCGCCCGGTTTCGGGTCTATTCCCAGCGACTAGACGCCCTATTAAGACTCGCTTTCGCTACGCCTCCCCTATTCGGTTAAGCTCGCCACTGAAAATAAGTCGCTGACCCATTATACAAAAGGTACGCAGTCACAGAACAAAGTCTGCTCCCACTGCTTGTACGCATACGGTTTCAGGATCTATTTCACTCCCCTCTCCGGGGTTCTTTTCGCCTTTCCCTCACGGTACTAGTTCACTATCGGTCAGTCAGTAGTATTTAGCCTTGGAGGATGGTCCCCCCATATTCAGACAAAGTTTCTCGTGCTCCGTCCTACTCGATTTCATGACTAAGAGATTTTCGCGTACAGGGCTATCACCCACTATGGCCGCACTTTCCAGAGCGTTCCGCTAATCTCAAAGCCACTTAAGGGCTAGTCCCCGTTCGCTCGCCACTACTAAGGGAATCTCGGTTGATTTCTTTTCCTCAGGGTACTTAGATGTTTCAGTTCCCCTGGTTCGCCCCTTACACCTATGTATTCAGTGTAAGGTAACCATCTTATGATGGCTGGGTTCCCCCATTCAGACATCTCCGGATCAAAGTCTGTTTGCCGACTCCCCGAAGCTTTTCGCAGGCTACCACGTCTTTCATCGCCTCTGACTGCCAAGGCATCCACCGTATGCGCTTCTTCACTTGACCATATAACCCCAAGCAATCTGGTTATACTGTGAAGACAACATTCGCCGAAAATTCGATAATACTCAATTACGAGTAACTCACAAATTTTACCTTAGCCTGATCCGTTACCAGTGAAAGTAACGTTCAGTCTATCTTTCTATCACATACCCAAATTTTTAAAGAACGATCTAATCAAAGACTAGAAATCAACATTCACCATCACCTGGATGGAATGCTCATTTCTAAGCTTTCAAAACTTTCAGAAGCAGTAGTGGTGGAGCCAAACGGGATCGAACCGTTGACCTCCTGCGTGCAAGGCAGGCGCTCTCCCAGCTGAGCTATGGCCCCGTATTTCTACAGGCGTTTCCCACACAAAATTGGTGGGTCTGGGCAGATTCGAACTGCCGACCTCACCCTTATCAGGGGTGCGCTCTAACCAACTGAGCTACAGACCCAATTTCGGGCTGCTTCTTATCGTCTTCTTCAATGAATCAAGCAATTCGTGTGGGAACTTATGGAGCAGCTGATGTCGTCGATTAAGGAGGTGATCCAGCCGCAGGTTCCCCTACGGCTACCTTGTTACGACTTCACCCCAGTCATGAATCACACCGTGGTAACCGTCCTCCCGAAGGTTAGACTAGCTACTTCTGGTGCAACCCACTCCCATGGTGTGACGGGCGGTGTGTACAAGGCCCGGGAACGTATTCACCGCGACATTCTGATTCGCGATTACTAGCGATTCCGACTTCACGCAGTCGAGTTGCAGACTGCGATCCGGACTACGATCGGTTTTATGGGATTAGCTCCACCTCGCGGCTTGGCAACCCTCTGTACCGACCATTGTAGCACGTGTGTAGCCCAGGCCGTAAGGGCCATGATGACTTGACGTCATCCCCACCTTCCTCCGGTTTGTCACCGGCAGTCTCCTTAGAGTGCCCACCATTACGTGCTGGTAACTAAGGACAAGGGTTGCGCTCGTTACGGGACTTAACCCAACATCTCACGACACGAGCTGACGACAGCCATGCAGCACCTGTCTCAATGTTCCCGAAGGCACCAATCTATCTCTAGAAAGTTCATTGGATGTCAAGGCCTGGTAAGGTTCTTCGCGTTGCTTCGAATTAAACCACATGCTCCACCGCTTGTGCGGGCCCCCGTCAATTCATTTGAGTTTTAACCTTGCGGCCGTACTCCCCAGGCGGTCAACTTAATGCGTTAGCTGCGCCACTAAAAGCTCAAGGCTTCCAACGGCTAGTTGACATCGTTTACGGCGTGGACTACCAGGGTATCTAATCCTGTTTGCTCCCCACGCTTTCGCACCTCAGTGTCAGTATTAGTCCAGGTGGTCGCCTTCGCCACTGGTGTTCCTTCCTATATCTACGCATTTCACCGCTACACAGGAAATTCCACCACCCTCTACCATACTCTAGTCAGTCAGTTTTGAATGCAGTTCCCAGGTTGAGCCCGGGGATTTCACATCCAACTTAACAAACCACCTACGCGCGCTTTACGCCCAGTAATTCCGATTAACGCTTGCACCCTCTGTATTACCGCGGCTGCTGGCACAGAGTTAGCCGGTGCTTATTCTGTCGGTAACGTCAAAACACTAACGTATTAGGTTAATGCCCTTCCTCCCAACTTAAAGTGCTTTACAATCCGAAGACCTTCTTCACACACGCGGCATGGCTGGATCAGGCTTTCGCCCATTGTCCAATATTCCCCACTGCTGCCTCCCGTAGGAGTCTGGACCGTGTCTCAGTTCCAGTGTGACTGATCATCCTCTCAGACCAGTTACGGATCGTCGCCTTGGTGAGCCATTACCTCACCAACTAGCTAATCCGACCTAGGCTCATCTGATAGCGCAAGGCCCGAAGGTCCCCTGCTTTCTCCCGTAGGACGTATGCGGTATTAGCGTCCGTTTCCGAACGTTATCCCCCACTACCAGGCAGATTCCTAGGCATTACTCACCCGTCCGCCGCTCTCAAGAGAAGCAAGCTTCTCTCTACCGCTCGACTTGCATGTGTTAGGCCTGCCGCCAGCGTTCAATCTGAGCCATGATCAAACTCTTCAGTTCAAACATCTTTGGGTTTTTAAGAAACCCTAAACTTGGCTCAGCAATCGTTGGTTACATCTTTGATTTCTCGCGGAGTAACTTGTGATGCTGATAATCTTGTTGACTATCAGTCTGACTCCACAAGCACCCACACGAATTGCTTGATTCAGTTGTTAAAGAGCGGTTGGTTAAGATCTTTCGTCTCAACCGAGGCGCGCATTCTACAGCAGCCTCATTTGCTGTCAAGTGATTATTTTCAGAAGTTTTCGAAGATTTCTTCAACAACTTCAACCACTTGCGCTTCCGATCTCTCGTTAGCGGGAGGCGAATTCTACAGCGTTACACGCTGCTGTCAACACCTCTTTTTCTGCTTTCGACCGAGAGGATCGAAACGTTAATAGAGCCAAACAACACTGCCCTACCAACTCCTTCTGGGCTTCGATGAACTGAAGCAACTCGCTGTCGAATCTCGCGTAACTCTTTGTTTACCAAGGAGTTTTCCGTTTCGACTGCGCCGGAAGTGGGGCGAATTATAGACTTCCAGAATCTGCCGTCAACCCTTAATTTGGATTTTCTATCAAACTCCCCGAAAACCTAACGACACCTTTTATATAGAGGGCCAAAATCCAGCAACTGAGCAATATATTGCTCAAAGCTCACCAGTTGAGCATCATATGCCCCCTGCCTCTCCACCACGACTTTGGACAAACACCCCCAATGACCACCCCACCCCGCAGCCTGGCATCGGCACTGTTCCCGGTCGGCCTGCTATTAATAGCCATGGCGTCCATCCAGTCCGGCGCCTCGCTGGCCAAAAGCATGTTTCCCATTGTCGGCGCCCAGGGCACGACCACCCTGCGGCTGATATTTGCCAGTGTGATCATGCTGCTTCTATTACGCCCATGGCGCGCCCAGCTCACGGCCAAGTCCCTGCGTACCGTCGTCATTTATGGCATGGCACTGGGTGGCATGAATTTCCTCTTCTATATGTCCTTGCGCACAGTGCCCCTGGGCATCGCAGTAGCGCTGGAATTCACAGGCCCGCTCGCCGTTGCGATCTACGCTTCGCGCCGGGCGGTGGACTTTCTATGGATCGGCCTCGCGATCGCCGGCCTTCTACTGCTCATACCCATAGGCGAAGCCAGCAGCGGTATCGATCTGACGGGCGCAGCCTATGCCCTCGGCGCGGGTATCTGCTGGGCGCTCTACATTCTGTTTGGCCAAAAAGCCGGCAACGACAATGGCGTCCAGACCGCAGCACTCGGCGTAATGATTGCTGCCTTGTTTGTCGCGCCGATTGGCATCGTCCACGCAGGCGCCGCGCTGCTGACCCCAGCACTGATCCCCGTCGCCCTGGCTGTCGCCATCTTGTCCACGGCCCTGCCCTATACCCTGGAAATGGTCGCACTCACCCGCCTTCCTGCCCGCACCTTCGGCACCCTGATGAGCATCGAGCCTGCATTCGGCGCGCTTTCCGGGCTGTTCTTCCTGCAAGAGCACTTGTCGCTGGCACAGTGGCTGGCCATCACCTGCATTATCCTGGCCTCTGTAGGCGCTACGCTGACGATGCGCAATGAATCCAAACCGCTGGTGCCGGCCGATTGATCGCTATCTAAGGTAGCTCTGGTATTTGCCGCTTATTTAGGCCATGTTTAGGCCGTAAATGAATGTCTTTCATGGAGAATTTCGACAAGGACAGCTGAACGCTACAATCGAGAGCGAGTGAAGCCTGCATCGAGCCTTTTTGCGAAGCGGCTATTAAGGATAGTGATGAAAAGAATATTGATACTGTTCATGGTCGTGGGCATTGCGGGCTGTGCTGCGACCACCAAGACAGAAGTGAAACGGGGCAAAAAAGGGCTGCATATCAACTGTTCGGGGCTGTCCTCCTCCTGGGACCAGTGCTACACCAGCGCAGCCAATTCATGCGGTGCCAAGGGCTACCGGGTTATCGCCAAGTCCGGTGACAACTCCGAGGAGCCTGGAGACTACCCCTTCGGCCTCAACCCTGCCGGCTACACCAGTCGCAGCATGATCGTCATCTGTAAGTGAGCACCCGAGCAGTCTTCATCCGACTGCTCCTCTTTTCTGAAAATCTGATCTCGACCCGGCCCTTTGCGACGCTGCGGCTACACTCCTGCTCGACTATCGAGCAACGGAGTTCCCATGACAGAAAACAACAAAATCGTATTGGTAGTGGGTGCCGGTGATGCCACCGGCGGCGCCATTGCCAAGCGCTTCGCGCGCGAAGGCTACGTGGCCTGCGTCACCCGCCGCAGCGCAGACAAACTGCAGCCCTTGGTCGACAGCATCCAGGCGGCCGGTGGCCAAGCCCACGGCTTTGCCTGTGATGCACGCAAGGAAGACGAGGTCATCGCGCTGATCGAACAGATCGAAAGCGAGTTGGGCCCGATCGAAGCGTTCGTCTTCAATATCGGCGCCAACGTGCCTTGCAGCATCCTTGAAGAAACCGCGCGCAAGTACTTCAAGATCTGGGAGATGGCCTGCTTCTCCGGCTTCCTGAATGCACGCGAAGTGGCCAAGCGCATGGTCACCCGCAACCGCGGCACCATCCTGTTCACCGGCGCTACCGCAGGCTTGCGCGGCGCCGCGGGTTTCGCTGCGTTTGCCGGCGCCAAGCACGGCATCCGCGCACTCGCACAAAGCATGGCGCGAGAGCTGGGCCCCAGGAACATCCATGTGGCCCACGTAGTGGTCGACGGCGCCATCGACACCGACTTCATTCGCGACAACTTCCCGCAAAAATACGCCCTGAAGGATCAGGACGGCATCCTCAACCCCGAACACATCGCCGACAACTATTGGTACCTGCACAGCCAACCACGCGACGCCTGGACCTTCGAACTGGACCTGCGCCCCTGGAATGAACCCTGGTAAGCACGCCTCCACAACAATAAGCAGCGAGCATCGACCATGAGTAAAACCCTGGAATTCTTCTTTGACCTAGGCAGTCCCGCCACGTACCTGGCCTACACCCAACTGCCTGCCCTGTGCGCCGCAACCGGCGCGACCCTGGTGTACCAGCCGATGTTGCTCGGAGGCGTGTTCAAAGCCACTGGCAATGCATCCCCCATCAGCGTCCCGGCCAAGGGCCGTTACATGTTTAATGACCTGGCGCGGTATGCCCAACGCTACAACGTGACGCTCAAGTTCAACCCGCACTTCCCCATCAATACCCTGATGCTGATGCGCGCAGTGACCGGCATGCAGCGTCACCAGCCCGAGCGCTTCCAAGGCTTCATCGACTGCCTGTTCCACGCCCTCTGGGTCGAAGGTCGGAATATGAGCGATCCCGCTGTCGTGGCCGCGGTGTTGACCGAAGCCGGTTTCAACCCGGAAGAAGTGCTGGCCCTGGCCAATGACGAAAGCGTGAAAGCCGCCCTCAAGGACAACACGGAACAGGCCGTTCAGCGCGGCGTGTTTGGCGCGCCCAGCATGTTTGTAGGCAACCAGCTGTTCTTCGGTCAGGACCGTCTGGAATTTGTGCGCGAAGCCCTCAGCTAATCGCTATCGCCAATCGCCCCTAAGCGCCGCTTGCGAGCAAATCGTAAGCGGCGTTTGCCGTCTGCAGGTCGAATTGATGCGGGTCCATGATCGGCTTGAGCTTGCCCGCATCGATCAACCTGGCCGCGTCGGCCAGTATCGGTGTTGCAGGACTACACCCCGCCGTCACTGCCCATCTACGCGGTCTCGGCGCCCAATCGCCGCCAGTCGGCCCGGGTCAAGGCGTTCGTCGACTATATGGCCGAGGCCCTGGCCCAGGAGCCCGAACTGTAACCGATCAAATCGCCGCTGTACGCACCTGCAACCATTCCAGCGCAGCGCCGCTGAGCAGCGGGCTAAGCCGCTCGCGCACCTCGGCGTGGTAGGCGTTGAACCACTCGCGCTCGTCCGCCGTCAGCAGCGACGGCACCAGGCAACGGGTGTCGATCGGGCACAGGGTCAGGGTTTCGAACTTGAGAAACTCACCGAACTCGGTCTTGCCCGCTTCACGGTTCAACACCAGGTTCTCGATGCGCACGCCCCAACGGCCTGGGCGATAAGTGCCCGGCTCAATCGAGGTAATCATCCCAGGCTGCATCGCCGTTTGCGGTGCAGTGGCGGCCTGGTAGGCAATCACTTGCGGGCCCTCATGCACATTCAGGAAATAGCCTACACCGTGACCCGTGCCGTGGCCGTAGTCCACGCCTTCGGCCCAGATCGGCGCACGCGCAATGGCGTCCAGCAGCGGCGACAGAATGCCCTTGGGAAACTGCGCACGCGACAAGGCAATCACGCCCTTGAGCACTCGCGTGCAGTCACGCTTCTGCTCTTCGCTCGGCGTGCCGATCGGCACCATCCGCGTGATGTCCGTGGTGCCGCCCAGGTACTGGCCGCCCGAATCGATCAGCAGCAAGCCATCGCCTTCGATCAGCGCGTGTTCTTCTTCAGTGGCGTGGTAGTGCGGCATCGCGCCATTGGCGTTGAAGGCCGCGATGGTGTTGAAACTCAACGACACATAACCGGGGCGACGGGTACGCGCGGCCGTCAGGTGTTCATCAATAGTCAGTTCGGTAATGCGCTCACGGCCCAGCGCACTGTCCAGCCAGGCGAAGAATTCGCACAACGCCGCACCGTCCTGCTCCATGGCTTGGCGGATATGCTCGGCGTCGGCCAGGCTCTTGCGCGACTTGGCCAGCGTGGTCGGGTTCAGCCCTTCGACCAGCTTGACGCCGGCATCGAGGTTTTCCAGCAAACCGGCCGTCACCCGCGCCGGGTCAACATGCAAGCTCGCGCCCGACGGCACAGCCCGCAGCGCATCCGCCACTTCGCTGTAGTCGCGCAGGGTCACACCCTCGTGCTCCAGCACCGCGCGTAACTCGGCATCGACCTTGCTCAGCGCCACAAACAAGGTGGCCTGCTGCTGATTGATCAAGGCAAACGACACAAACACCGGGTTGAACGACACATCGCCGCCACGCAGGTTGAACAGCCAGGCGATGTCATCCAGGGTGGCGATGAAGTGCCAGTCGGCACCCTTCTCTTTCAGGCTGGCACGCAGCGCGGCGAGCTTCTCGCCGCGGCTGACTGTCGCCTGCGGCGGCAGGTGTTGATAGATCGGCTGGTTCGGCAATGCCGGGCGGTCCTGCCAGACTTCGTTGAGCACATCGATATCGGTACGCAGGCGCGCGCCGCGCTCTGCCAGCTTGCCGCCCAGGGTACGCGCCGAGGCCACGGCCATGACCGCGCCATCCACCGCCACCACGCCGCCTTCGGGGGTTTGCTCGGCCAGCCATTCCAGCGGGCCCGGCTGGCCGGGCTGCAACTTCACCAGCTCGATGCCGCTGCCCTTGAGTTCCTTGGTCGCCTGTTCCCAGTAACGGCTATCGGCCCAGACACCGGCGAAATCTGCAGTGACAATCAGCGTGCCCACCGAACCATGAAACCCCGACAGCCATTGCCGCCCCTGCCAGTAACCCGGCAAGTACTCGGACAAGTGCGGGTCGGCCGACGGTACCAACAGGGCGTGGATGCCCTCGCGGCGCATCAGTTCACGGGTGTGCGCCAGGCGCTGGGGAACCGTTCCATGGGTCAAAGGCTGCGTACTCATTGTGTCTCCTGCTAACCACTAATAATTGTTATGTGTTGCGAATGAAAAATCAGACCGCCCAGAACGCCGGGGCACTGCCGAGTGCGGCTTTGATCAACTGCACGGCCTGATCGATGTCCTGTTCGGTGGTAAACCGGCCCAGGCTCAGGCGAATGGTACGACCAGCGCTGCGCGCGTCATGGCCCAGGGCCAGAAGCACGTGGGACGGCGCGTTGCTCGCGGAATTACACGCCGAGGTCGCCGAGAACGCCATGCCGGCACTGAGTGCGGCGGAATTGAACTCACCTTCACTGAACGTCAGGCTGAGCGTATGGGGAATGCGCTGTGTGGCGCTGCCGTTGAGGCGCACGCCCGCCACTGTTTCCAACTGGTCGAGCAGACGCTGACGCAAGGCGACGATGCTGGCCTTTTCCTCAGCAAAGGACTGCGCCGCCAAGGCAAACGCGGTGCCCATGCCCGCAATCTGATGTGTCGCCAGGGTGCCGGAGCGCAGGCCGCCTTCGTGACCACCGCCGTGAATCTGCGCCAACACCTTTTGCTGCGCTCGCGGGCCCACATACAACGCGCCGATGCCCTTGGGGCCGTACAGCTTGTGCGCAGAAAACGACATCAAATCCACCGGCCATTCAGCCAGGTCGATCGCGACTTTGCCGGCACCTTGCGCGGCATCCACATGCAACAGCGCGCCGTGCTCACGCACCCGTGCGCCGATGGCAGGGATGTCGTTCAAGGTGCCCAATTCGTTATTGACCAGCATCAGCGACACCAGAAAGGTGTCGTCACGTAACGCTTCACTCACCGCGGTGGCGCTGATCAGCCCGTCGGCGTCCGGCACCAGATAAGTGACGGCCACCCCGGCTTCCTGCAGCTGCCGCGCGGTGTCCAGCGTGGCCTTGTGTTCGATCTGGCTGGTAATGATGTGCCCGCCCGCGACGCCGCGCGCCTGGGACACGCCTTTGATCGCGAGGTTGTTGGATTCAGTCGCACCGGAGGTCCAGACGATCTGCTCAGGGCTGGCACCGACCAGCTCGGCGACCTGGCGCCGCGCCTGTTCAACCGTTTGCCGGGCCGCCTGGCCGTACGCATGGGAACTGGACGCAGGGTTACCGAAATTGGCATTGAAGCCCAGACACTCGACCATCACCTGGATGACCCGCTCATCCACCGGCGTGGTGGCGGCGTAGTCGAAATACAACGGACGTTTATTCATGACGTTTAAGACTCGCAGAGCGTATTCCCGAGAGCAACGTCTCAGGGGCATCAACCGGAACAGAGGTCGTCAGGTTTAACCGATCGAATGCCATTAAAGAAGAACAACTTTATGCAAATGTGCGTAGGAACGCTCCTGAAATTCAGCTTAACAGGCTGAAGTAGCCCAATGGCAAACAAAAAGCCCGAGGTTCCTTAGGGGAATCCTCGGGCTTTTTGCTGCTGAGCGCCGGCTCAACTGGGACGACCATGCAGCACCACGCTGCGTTCGGCGTTCATTTCGCCTTGGTGATCAAAGCCGAACGGCTTCTGTGGCTGGGCGGTCAGTGCGGCGCGCTGCTGTTGGTATTCATCAAACGACAAGCCGCGACGGCTCAGCGCTTCCAGGGCCAATTGCTTGGTTTCTTCAGCCGTGTAAGGGCGTGATTCAGGTGATGGATGAGTCGCACAGCCAGCAAGGACGGCGCTGACAACGAGTAAGGAAACAGCCAGAAAATGGTTCATGGTGGAGGCCCTGCGAAGGAGGTTTCGAGTCAATGAACACAGGCTACTCCCGCCCCTGCACGGTGAAAAATCACCCGCCGTGATAGTCGCTATCAACCGTTCAGACACCTGCGATAGCCAGCCATGCATATTCATTTAAGATCTATAAATATGGAAATACGTTCATTTACGGAATAAACCTAACCCTCTATAAATAGCCCCATATCGAATCAACACTGTTCGCCACGCAACTGTTGCACCAGCAACAGCTATTCAACAAAACACCAGTCAGCCAACAGCTTCACTGTTCAGCAGTGAGCCTGAAGCCCACGCCAATCAAGGCTTCCAGCCGTTGGTACAGCTCTTGCTCAACACGTTCCACTGCACCCGCTATGTACCCCTGTTGATAAAGGAACTGTTCATGACCCGTCCCCTGAATGTCGTTGCCCTCTCCGGCGGAACCTGGCGCCCCTCGCGCACCCTGGTGCTGACCCAGGCCGTGTTGGCCGAGCTGGCGACGTTGCTGCCGATCCAGACCACGCTGATCGAACTGGGCGACATTGCCCGGCCATTGGGCGGTGCTCTGTCGCGTGACGAACTGCCGGCCGAGGTTGAATCGCAACTGTTGGCCATCGAACAGGCCGACCTGCTGATCGTCGCCGCGCCGGTGTACCGCGGCTCCTACCCCGGCCTGCTCAAGCACTTGTTCGATCTGGTCGGCCTCAATTCACTGATCAACACGCCGGTATTGCTCGCTGCCACCGGCGGCAGCGAACGTCACGCGCTGGTGCTCGATCATCAGTTGCGCCCGCTGTTCAGCTTCTTCCAGGCACTGACCTTGCCGATCGGTGTGTACGCCACCGAAGCCGACTTCACCGACTACCAAATAACCAGCGAGCCCTTGAAGGGCCGCATACGCCTTGCCGCAGAACGCGCAGCACCTTTGTTTGCCGCGCACTCCCCCTCTCTGCTGAAAATCGCTTAAGGATTTGTCATGGATGTTTTCTGGTTTCTGCCGACGCATGGTGACGGTCACTACCTGGGCACCACCCAAGGTGCACGGCCGGTCACCCTCAATTATCTGAAACAAGTGGCGCAAGCGGCTGACAACCTGGGCTATTACGGCGTGCTGATTCCTACCGGCCGTTCGTGCGAAGACTCCTGGGTCATCGCCTCGGCGCTGGTGCCGTTGACCGAACGCCTGCGTTATCTGGTGGCGATTCGTCCGGGCATCATCTCGCCCACCGTCTCGGCGCGCATGGCCGCCACGCTGGATCGGCTGTCCAACGGCCGCTTGCTGATCAATGTGGTGACTGGCGGCGACCCCGACGAAAACCGCGGCGACGGCAGTTTCCTGGACCACAGCGAACGCTACGAAGTCTCCGACGAATTCCTGCAGATCTGGCGCCGTGTGCTGCAGGGCGAATCGGTGGATTTCGAAGGCAAACACCTGCGCGTACAGAACGCCAAGGCCCTTTACCCACCGGTGCAGAAGCCCTATCCGCCGCTGTACTTCGGCGGTTCTTCAGACGCCGCTCACGACCTCGCCGCCGAACAGGTGGACGTGTACCTGACCTGGGGCGAGCCGCCCGCCGCCGTCGCGGAAAAACTCGCGGATGTGCGTGAACGCGCCGCACGCCACGGCCGCACCGTGAAGTTCGGCATTCGCCTGCACGTGATCGTGCGCGAAACCGAAGAAGACGCCTGGAAAGCCGCCGACAAACTGATCGAGCACATCAGCGACGAAACCATCGCGGCCGCGCAAAAATCCTTCTCGCGCTTTGACTCCGAAGGGCAGCGCCGCATGGCCGCCTTGCACGATGGGCGCCGCGACAACCTGGAAATCGCCCCCAACCTGTGGGCCGGCGTCGGCCTGGTCCGAGGCGGTGCCGGTACGGCACTGGTCGGTAACCCGCAGCAAGTCGCCGAGCGCATCAAGGAATACGCCGACCTGGGCATCGAGAGCTTTATTTTCTCCGGCTACCCGCACCTGGAAGAGGCCTATCGTTTTGCTGAGCTGGTGTTCCCGCTGTTGCCGGAACCCTACGCCAGCCTCGCCGGCGCGGCATCACCAACCTTACCGGCCCGTTTGGCGAAATGATTGCCAATGATGTGCTGCCCAAAACAAAGGCCTGAGCACGCTGAAATCGGCCTGATAGGGCAACTGCTTTTCTGTGGGAGCCGGCTTGCCCGCGATACAGGCGACTCGGTGTTTCAGTGAACCCCGGTTGATGCCATCGCAGCGGTGCGACGACTCGACAAGCCAGCGCCCACACTTGAGCTGCATTGCCAGACCTACAGCGCACGGCTTCTGAGCCAATTGAGGAAACCCCGTGACAGCCAACCCCCACAGCGTCCTGCCATCGCCGCTGCAAACCGCCAAACTGCTGGCCGCCGAATTTGCCCTCACGGCCGTCGAGCGCGACGAGCGTGGCGGTACACCGAAAGCCGAACGTGACGCCCTGCGCCACAGCGGCCTGCTGGCCCTGAGCATACCCACGCAGTACGGCGGCCTCGGCGCGCGCTGGAGCGAAACCCTGGGCATCGTGCGCGAATTCGCCAAGGTCGACAGCTCCATCGCCCATGTCTTTGGCTTCCACCACTTGATGCTCGCCACCGTGCGCCTGTTTGCACGCCCGGACCAATGGCAACCCTGGTTCGAACAGACCGCGCGCAAGAACTGGTTCTGGGGCAATGCCCTCAACCCGCTGGACACCCGCACGGTGGTCAAGGATTTCGGCGGCTGGCGCGAATTCTCGGGCAAAAAAAGTTTCTGTTCCGGCGCCAGCGACTCGGAAATGCTCATCGCCTCGGCGGTGGATGAAAGTGCCGGCGGCAAGCTGTTGATCGCGGCCATCCCCAGCGGGCGCAGCGGCATCACCTTGCACAATGACTGGAACAACATCGGCCAGCGCCAGACCGACAGCGGCAGCGCCAGCTTTGAACGGGTGCGTGTCGAAGAATCGGAACTGCTGCTCGATCCAGGCCCACTGAGCACGCCCTTCGCCTGCCTGCGCCCGCTGATCGCGCAACTGACGTTCACGCACATGTTTCTCGGGATTGCCGAAGGCGCGTTTGAAGAAGCGCGCAATTACACCCTGACCGAAACCCGTTCGTGGCACAAATCCTCGGCCGACGACGTGCGCCAGGACCCTTACGTGCTGCACCACTACGGCGAGTTCTGGGTGGCGCTGGAAGGCGTGCGCCTGCTGGTCGAGCGCGCCACCGATCTGCTCGACCAGGCCTGGGCCAAAGGCGCCAAGCTCAGCGAGCACGAGCGCGGCCAGCTGGCCATTGCGATTGCCACCGCCAAGGTTGCCGCCACCCGCCAGGGCCTGGAGCTGTGCAGCCGCCTGTTTGAAGTCACCGGCGCGCGCTCCACCCACGCCTCACTGCGCCTGGACCGCCACTGGCGCAACCTGCGCACACAAACCTTGCACGACCCGGTGGACTACAAACTTCACGAGCTGGGGGACTGGGCGTTGAACCAGTCCCTGCCGATTCCCACGTTCTATTCCTAAGAGAGGTGCCCATGCAGCTTTTAACCTTACCGCCCTCGCCCGCCCTTGCGACCTCGATCCGCGCCACGGCCCAGGTCTTCGAAGACCCCAAATCCCAGGCGCTGCTCGCCCACATCCAGCAAGTGGCACCCAGCGAAGCGAGCGTGCTGATCATCGGCGAGACCGGCACCGGTAAAGAGCTGGTGGCACGCCACATCCATAACCTGAGCGCGCGCCGCAACCGGCCGTTCGTGGCGGTCAACTGTGGCGCATTCTCCGAGTCGCTGGTGGAAGCCGAATTGTTCGGCCATGAAAAAGGCGCGTTTACCGGCGCCCTCAGCGCCAAGGCCGGCTGGTTCGAGGAGGCCGACGGCGGCACCTTGTTCCTCGATGAGATCGGCGACTTGCCGATGGCGATCCAGGTCAAGTTGCTGCGCGTGTTGCAGGAGCGCGAAGTGGTGCGCCTGGGCTCACGCAAGAGCATTCCTATTGATGTGCGTGTACTGGCCGCCACCAACGTGCAACTGGAAAAGGCCATCAACGCCGGGCATTTCCGCGAAGACCTCTACTACCGCCTCGACGTGGTCAGCCTGGAACTCAGCCCATTGCGCGAGCGCCCCGGCGACATCCTGCCGCTGACCCGGCACTTCATCGAAGCCTACAGCCAGCGCCTGGGTTACGGCCCGATCACCATCAGCCGCGAGGCCGAGCACAAACTCAAAAGCTACAGCTGGCCGGGCAATATTCGCGAGCTGGAGAACGTGATTCACCACACCCTGCTGATCTGCCGCAACGGCGTGATCGAGCGCGATGATTTGCGCTTGTCGAACATGCGCATCGAGCGCCAGGACGACAGCCAGCACGGCACCGACAACAGCGCCGAAGCCCTGCTGGCGCGCGCGTTTCAAAAGCTCTTCGAGGAACAGGCCGGCGCCCTGCATGAGAAGGTCGAGGACGCGTTATTGCGCGCCGCCTACCGCTTCAGCCATTACAACCAGGTGCACACCGCCAACCTGCTGGGCCTGAGCCGCAACGTCACGCGCACACGCCTGATCAAGATCGGTGAGCTGGCGGTAAACAAGCGCAGGCCCGGTGAAAACGTGCAAGGCGAGCGCATGTTGCACCTATCCATTTAGGCGACAGTGCAACGCGTTGTCATGGCTGCGCTCAAAGCTGCGCAGTACCTGGAACGAGTCGAACGTCACCGCTGTGGCCTGGTGGGCGCGGATCAGCGTCCAGAAATCTTCCTCGCCATGCTCAAAGCATTTGAAGGCTGCCTCGCCCTCCTCGCGCGAGCGCCATTGCAGGTAGTTGAGCACCCGCCGGCCGTCGTCGCTGACCTGCACACTCGCATTGATAAAGCCGCCATGGCCCTGGGCCAGGCGCTCGCTTTGGGTGGACAAGGCCGCCACCAGCGCGCGTTGCTGCCGGGGCTCGATCTGAAATTCGATCAATTGAGTGAAGCTGCGATTCTTCTCTGATACCTGCATGAACACTCCCCTTTCGGTGTAGGCAAAATCTTGCGATTCGATGCCACGCAGGGTAAAACCTCTAGTTAAGTCAAGGTCAAGCATTGTTTCGGAGTTTTCATGCTCAACAAAGCACTCACCGTCGGCCAGTTGGCCGCCCGCAGTGGCGTGGCGGTCACGGCCCTGCATTTTTATGAGGCCAAGGGACTGATCAAGAGCCAGCGCAATGCCGGCAACCAACGGCGCTACCCACGGGATGTGCTGCGCCGGGTGGTGGTCATCAAGATCGCCCAACGCTTGGGCATTCCGCTGGCGACAATTGGCGAGGCGCTGCAAACCTTGCCGGATGGGCGCACGCCCACCACTGAAGACTGGGAACGCTTGTCGGCGCTGTGGCGAGAGGACCTGGACGCTCGCATCAACAAATTGTTGCTGCTGCGCGACAAGCTCAGCGGGTGTATCGGCTGTGGGTGTTTGTCGCTGGAGGCGTGCCCGCTGCGCAATCAGGATGACCAGCTCGGCGAGCGCGGGCCGGGCGCCCAGTTGCTGGAACCCACCACTGCACCCTGATCTGGGAATGCGATCAATGTGGGAGCTGGCTTGCCTGCGATGGCATCGCCGCGGTGTGACAGGCATACCGAGGTGTCTGCATCGCAGGCAAGCCAGCTCCCACAGGAGTCCTCAGTGTTTGAAAGGTTGAGGCTCCTACACACTTCATGAACAACCCCTCCACGCTTTCCCCCTTGCCCCGCACGCCGCGTGATTCCAGGATGCAGGCAATCATCACAAGGAGTCATTCCATGTTCGCCGGATTCCAAAAAGACCAATGCCACGTCAACGGCGTGGACATCAGCTACCGCAAAGGCGGTACAGGTCCCGGTCTGCTCCTGCTGCACGGGCACCCGCAAACTCACGTCATCTGGCACAAAGTTGCCGAGCAACTGGCCGAGCATTTCACCGTGGTGGCTGCCGACCTGCGCGGTTATGGCGACAGCAGCAAGCCGCCGGCCAATGACCAGCACACACACTACTCAAAACGCGAAATGGCCCGCGACGGCGTCGAACTGATGCAGGCGCTGGGCTTCGCGCAGTTCTCGGTACTCGCCCACGACCGAGGCGCCCGCGTCGCGCATCGCCTGGCACTCGACCATCCCGACGCCGTGCAGCGCATGGTGCTGCTGGATATCGCGCCGACGCTGGCCATGTATGCCCAGACCAACGAAGCGTTTGCCCGCGCCTACTGGCATTGGTTCTTCCTGATACGCCCGGCGCCGCTCCCGGAAACCTTCATCGAGTCCAACCCCGAGCTCTACCTGCGCAGCGTCATCGGCAGCCGCAGCGCGGGCCTCAAACCGTTTACCGAAGAAGCCCTCGCCGAATACCTGCGCTGCCTGCAACTGCCGGGCACTGCGCGCGGCATCTGCGAAGACTACCGTGCCGCCGCCGGTATAGACCTTGAACACGACCAGGCGGATATCGACGCCGGCCATCACCTGAACCTGCCCTTGCTGGTGATGTGGGGCGCCGAAGGCACCGTCGGCCGCTGTTTCGAGCCGCTCAAGGAGTGGCAGAAAGTCGCCACTGATGTGCGTGGCAAGGCCCTGCCGGCCGGCCATTACATTGCCGAAGAAGTGCCTGAACTGTTACTGGCCGAGGTCCTGACCTTCCTGCGCTGAACGCTGTAACACCGTGACCTGAAAGACCCGCCTCGCAGGCTGCTGATGGCCTGCGACGAGTTCTGCTTGCCCAAAAAACGATTGAGATAATAACAATGACAATCAAAAAACTGCTGGGAACCCTGTATGTGCAGGTGCTCATCGCTATTGCACTGGGTGTGTTGATCGGCCATCAATGGCCGCAAGTCGGCATCGACCTCAAGCCCTTGGGCGACGGGTTTATCAAGCTGATCAAGATGATCATCGGCCCGATCATCTTCTGCACGGTGGTCTCCGGCATCACCAGCATGCACGATGTGAAACAGGTCGGTCGGGTCGGCGGCAAGGCGCTGTTGTACTTTGAAATCGTCTCCAGCATTGCCCTGCTGATCGGCATTCTCTCTGCTCACCTGCTGCACCCCGGCGTGGGCTTCAACATCGATGTGAAGACCCTGGACGGTTCGGCCATCGCCGGTTTCGTCGGCCAGGCGCAGCACGGTGAAGGCGTCACCGGTTTTCTGCTGAACGTAATCCCGGGCACGTTTTTCGACGCTTTCGCCAAGGGCGAGATCCTGCCGGTACTGTTTATTTCCGTATTATTCGGCCTGGGCCTGGTGATGGTCGGCGAAAAGGCACGACCGCTGGTAGGTGTAATCAACCAGGCCAGCGAGGTGTTTTTCCGCATCGTCGGCATGATCAGCCGCGTCGCCCCGATCGGCGCCTTCGGCGCCATTGCCTTTACCATCGGCAAGTATGGCGTGGGCTCGCTGCTGCCGCTGCTGAAGCTGGTCGGCACCTTCTACCTCACCGCGTTCTTTTTTGTCGCAGTGGTGCTGGGCGGCATCGCGCGTTACGCAGGCTTCAGCATTTTCAAACTGATGGGCTATATCAAGTCGGAGCTGTTGATCGTACTCGGCACCAGCTCGTCGGAATCGGCGCTGCCGCAACTGATCCAGAAACTTGAAAGCCTGGGTGCCTCCAAAGGCGTGGTGGGCATCGTGGTGCCTACCGGCTACACCTTCAACCTCGACGGCACCAACATCTATATGACCCTGGCCGTGCTGTTCCTGGCCCAGGCGACCAATACACCCCTGCCGCTGGAACAACAACTGACCTTGCTGGCGGTGGCCATGCTCACCTCCAAGGGCGCCGGTGCCGTGGTTGGCGCCGGCTTCGTGGCATTGGCCGCCAGCCTGGCGGTGGTGCCGACGGTGCCGGTGGCGGCGATGGTGCTGATCCTGGGCGTTGACCGCTTCATGGCTGAATGCCGCTCGCTGACCAATATTATCGGCAACGCCGTCGCAGCCCTGGTGGTGGCAGCGTGGGAAGGTGAGTTGGATCGCGAAAAAATGGCGCCCATCGCCCTCAAGCGCGGCCGCCATGCGCGGGCGGCCCAGGCGGCACAGGCGAAGATCGCTGCCGAGTAAGCAATAACGCCTGGGCGTGCCGGAAGGCGCGCCGATCCGGTGCTATTCTGGCGGCTCATGCCGCCACGTCTGTTTCTGATGACCCATAAGAAAGATACCGTGCCCCTACCCGAAGACCTGCGGGTGTTCCTGACCGTGATCCGCAAGGCCGGCTTTGCCGCCGCCGCCGATGAACTGGGGCTGTCGCCCGCGTACGTCAGCAAGCGCATCCAGATCCTCGAAACCACCCTGGCCACGCGCCTGCTGCACCGTACCAGCCGCCGCATCGCCTTGACCGAAGACGGTGAACGGGTGCAGCGCTGGGCCGTGCGCATCCTCGAAGATTTCCAGCAACTGGCCGATGAGCTGTCTGACGCCCACGACAGCCCGCGTGGCCATCTGCACCTGTGCAGCAGCTTCGGCTTTGGTCGTAACCATGTGGCGCCGGCCCTGTCCTTGTTGGCCGAGCAATACCCGGACCTGGAAATCCGCCTGGACCTGTTTGACCGCGTGGTGGATATCGTCAGCGAGGGCTTTGACCTGGAAATTCGCGTAGGCGATGACATCCCCGGCCAGCATATCGGCCGACGTCTGGTGAGCAATCGCCGCGTGCTGTGCGCCGCGCCGTCCTACCTCAAGCGGCGCGGCACACCGCAGCAGTTGAGTGACCTGGAGCAGCACGACTGCCTGGTGCTCAAGGAGCGCGACAACGCCTTCGGCATCTGGAACCTGGAGCGCGATGGCGCCGCCGAAAGCGTGCGCGTACGCGGGCCGCTGTCCTCCAACAACGGCGAGATCGTGTTGCAATGGGCGCTGGATGGGCGCGGCGTATTGCTGCGCTCGATGTGGGATGTGAAGCCACTGCTGGAACAAGGCAAGCTGGTGCAGGTGCTGCACGACTGCACCCAGAGTGCCAACGTGTGGGCGGTGTACCCGACACGGTTGGCCTACTCCGGAAAATTAAGAGCCTGCGTGGAGTTTTTGCAGGAGCACTTCAAGGGCTTGTCGATCTGACGCTCCGGTGGGCGCTGTAACCCAGCCACACCGTCATGACCAGCAACGCGGTCAGCGGCAGGCCATGGAACAACACGATCACCTGGGCCGGCGTCCACGTCAGGTAGAACGGCCCCACCACCAGCATGCCCACCCCGAAGCCGGCCATCTGAATCAGCGTCAACAGGCTGAACAGCGGCAAGCGCAGGCTATCCGGTTCGCTTTGCGCGCGTGAGACCAACGCGACCTCGGACACACCATCGCCCAGCCCGGCCCACACCACCAACAGCAGCGCCAGCCACAGCTCGGTTTGCTGGAAGGTCAGGATAAAGCCACTGGACATCAGCGCCACGCCCAGCATGAACAGGCGCTCCATGGCCTGAGTGCCACGGCCCTTCAATAGCGCACTGGCAACGCGCGCACCGACAAACTTGCCGCACGCCCACACCGCCAGCAGATAACCCATGACGGTCTTGGCCGTGTCCGGCGAAATGTACTGCGACAACACCGGCCAGCCGACGTTATGCGCAGCGCTGCCGAGGGTGTCGAGCATGCTGATCAGCAACATCGCCGCCAGCACGGGCGCGCCGCGCAGGCCTTGGGTCAGCTCGCGCCATTCAGCCGCGAGCCCGCGGTGCACGGCAACGGCGACCGAGAACAACGCGCGCAACGGCAGGATCAGGCAGGCCGCCAAAACGTAGGTGCCAATGTTGACGGCAAACACCGCCTCGAAGCCTCCCGTGGCAATCAACAACCCGGAGAGCAGGCTGCCGAACACCGCGCCGGTAGCCGCCGCCGACGTGATCCACGCATTGGTGCTCACCCGCTGCTCAAGCGCGACCCAGGTGGGCAGCTGGCTGTTCAGGCCAATGGCAAACAGCGAGTTGCACAAGCCAATGCCAAACGCGATAAAGGGCAGCACGTGGAGCTGATACGCCGGTATCAGCACCAGCAGCGGCAACAGCAGCAATGCCCTGGCCAGGTCCAGCCCGGCCAGTGTGCTGCGTCCGGGAAAACGCCGAAAAAACGGAATGCCGAACAGGCTGGCGACTATCCCGCCGGTGACGCGGCACGCCAGAAACACACTGACAAACACTACGCTCTGGCTGAGCCAGTAAACGTAAGTGGACAGCGCCACCAGGTTGAGGAACGCGCCAAAATCCGACACGCCGCGGGCAAAGATGATCAAGCGGGCATTGCGGGTCGACAGGGTCAGCTGCGGATCATGGCTCATGCAGGTTGCGCCTCTTGGTCGGTCGGCACGCCGCGCAGGCTCACCAGCAGCACGTCGCGCCAGGCCGGCGCCGCATCGGCATGGGGCCGCACATCACCGGCGCGATGGTAGAGCCCACGGTCGTTGATCACGATGGTTTCCAGAAACGCCTCCATCGCCAGGTTGAGCACCCGGCTTTGCTCGGCCGGCGAGGTAAATACCTCCGAAACCACCGGCACCGTGTTGCTCTGCCCAATGAAGTGCATGAACACCCAGTCCAGGCCATCCTGGTGAATCCCCGAGGTCGTCGGACTGCTCGATTGCCCATCCGCGCGAACGCGGAACTGGTGAATATCGATCGTATACGCCTGCTCGCCCAAGTGCGGGGCAATCACTGCAAGGTCGGTGGCCAACAGCTTCTGCATCAGCGGGTGCTCGATAAAACCGTCCTCGCAATAGCTCAAATGGTTCACGCCCTGCCGATAATTGACGGCGTAGGTGACCGGCGACGTAAACGCGGTGTTGCGGTCGAGCTGCAACTGCCGCGAAGGCAATAAACGATAGCGCAGGATGCGGCGCTCGCGGTGGGTGTATGCCTTGAATGCCTCGTCCCGCACCAGGTTGGCCCAGTAGGCACGAAAGCTCTGCTCCTGCCCGGGCTCAACGCCGATCAACGCGCCATAGTCGCGGCGATGGCAGTAGTGATGGTCGCGCAAATGCGCAGAGATCTGTGGGATGTCCATAGCGCTAAACCTTATCCTCGATGATCACGTGCAGGTTGTGCCTGATCGCGTCATGCACGGCGTGAGCGTCGGCGGCACCGTCGACCTTGGCCCAGCACTTGAGCAAATAGTGCTCCTCGATATCGGCGTCGAGGCAGTGGCCGGCGTCCAGTTGCGCGTACTCCAGCACCGCGGCGTGATGATCGAGAAACTGCACGCCCTCGATCCCCTTGAAGCGGCCACTGTGCTCCGGGTAAATCGCCAGCATCGCGTAGTGCTGGTTGCCGTTGGCGACTTTGTGCGCGCCAGCCTCCAGTTGCGCGTTAACGTCCGGCTCGCCCAGCAGCAGCGACAGATACAGTTGGTACGGATTGATCGCGGCCAGGTCTCGGAACGCCGCGTTGACATACAGCCCGCCCACGCGCGGGTTGATCTCAATGACCACGGGGCCTTGATCGGTCATGCGAAATTCAAAATGCACCACCGCGTTGGTCAGCCCGACCGCGCGCAGGCATGCCATGGCGTACGTGCGGATCTGCTCGCACTGCTCGGCCGTGAAAGAGGTCGGCGGAGAAATCAGCAGGTTCTCCAACACGGTGCCGCTGCGCTCGGTCAGCATGAGTTTCTCGTTGATCAGCAGCGCATGGATGCGCTCGCCGACAACCACGCACTCCACGCTGCCTTCAATGCCTGGGATGTAGCCTTCGAGCAGGATGCTACGCCCCGGAATGTACTCGCGTGCCTGCCCGTCGACTGCCGGCAAACGGTGCGCGCAACCGTAGAAATCCGCGTAAGCCGCCGCGCCGTGGCCGCTCACGAACTGCGCGTAATGGCTGCGCAACTGGGCCCAGTTGGAGCACTTCCTGACAAAGGCCGACGCACCGCCAAAAGGCGGTTTGGCAATGAGCGGATAGCCCACCCGCTCGGCGCCGGCTTGAAGCGCCTGCTCGTTATTGCACAGTGCATACGGCACCGAGCGCAGCCCGTGTTTTTGCAACACGCTGCGCATCAGGTACTTGTTATTGCACGCGGCAATCGCCTCGGCACAGCTGTGCACCAGCCCCAGGCGCTTGCAGGTGTTTGCAACGATGCAACCCACTTCGCCCAATGCAGACGGGTGCCCGGCCTGGCAGAAAATCGCGCGAATCTGGTAACGCCCGTCCAGACGGCCCACCAGGTCCAGAATCGACTGTTCGCTTAATGCGTCGAGCAGGAACACTTCATCACTGTCGTCGCGCAGCCGCTGCAGGTGATGACGCCCCGCAACCCCGGCGGTTAAGCAGGCCAGGCCTCGTGCGCGGGCGACCGCAAAGTGCGGCTCGCGGTAGTTGTAACGCACCGTGGCACTGTCATCGACATCAATAAAAAGAACCGCCTCTTGCTTCATGACCATCGTTGCCTCTTCCGTGAGTTGATTCAGGCATCCTGCCAACTGCACCAGTGCCCTTCCCAATTACGGAAACGATAATGGCGCTGCCCGTCGTGCACTTCAAAATGTGGCAAGTCTTCAGGCTTTTCAAAGTCCAGCAACGGCACCGTAAACTTGCCTTGTGCGTGCGGCAGTACATATTCGGGCAGGGCAATGTTCGACACGCGCCGTTTGAGACGATCCATAATAGCGATCGCCTGGCTGATCGAGGCTTTATATTCGGACGCCCCGGCGAAAACGGCATGAAGTGATACAAGTAATACGGTTTTACGCCCAGACGATAAAGATCAATAAAGAGTTTATGCAAGGTGGCTTCATCATCATTGACGCCGCGCAACAATGGCATGTTGGAGAACACTATCGGCACGGCACTCTGAATACGTTTAACCGCCGCCGCAAAATCAGCCGTCAGTTCAAGCGGGTGACAAACGTGCACCCCAAATGCATTGACGTTGTACTTCTTGAGCATGGCCACCAATTCATCGGTTACCCGGAACGGGTTGAAACTCAACGCCCGTGAATGGATTCGAATCAGCAGGTCGTCGCGGATCGAACGCAACGCCGCGAGGTTTTCTTCCAGCCTGCGGTCGGCCAGCATCAACGGGTCACCGCCGCTGAGGATCACCTCTTCAATGGCCGGGTTGCTGCGGATGTACGCCACCGAATCCTTGAATGAGTCGGTGCTGGCGTTGGGCTTGTCCGTGCCGACCTGCAAGGTGCGCAGTGCCTCAAAGCAGAACTGGCAATAGGCATTGCAGGTGTTGGTCATGCGCAGGATCACGCGATTGTCGTACTTGTGCTGGCAAATGGGCGTTTTCATCTCATGCCCGAGTTCCCAGTTCTCCGACGTTCCGTCGTAATCGCCCGCCACCTGCTCGCTCCAGTACGGCACTACCTGGCGCCACAGCGGATGGTCGGTTATCGGGCCGCTGGTGAGTGAGCGCTTGATCAGGTCAATGTAATAAGGCGTGATCTGCATCTTGCGGTCTTGCAAGTTGTGCTCGATATGCGCCGTTATTTCCTCACTCCACCCCCCGCAGGCAATGCGCAAGGCCGGTTCATCGCGCAGGGCGTTCTTTTGCTGCCAGCGCCAATCTTGCCATTGCACCGAGCGATGGGTGGCCTGATCAAAAATCGACATGAGTATGTACTCTCTGTGTTTTAACTTATGTTAAGGGCAGATAAATGCCTGCCATTCCTGGACCGGAACAACATAAATATCTGCAACAAAGACAATCGTTTACAGGCGAGCGCGCGCAATCAGGTTATTAACGTGATCACCGACACCCAAGAGACATAACCACTCACTAACTCAACGGTCATAGTATTAAGTTCCCTTTCTTATAATGTGCTGACTTTCCAAGCCAGCCCCCACTTAAGCCGATGGTCTGCGGGGTGTCAACCCAATACCCTTGTGGGTTTTCCGGGATTATTCTTTCAACTGGCCACGCCCCCCGTAATAATGGGCGAAGCCGGCATTTAATGACTGTTATTTGAAAAGTAAATAGCACACAAAAACGCCCTCTTATTAAAGAGGGCGCTGTGTTGGCTACTTATATAACTACGTGTTTATCAACTGAGCCAAGGGTTGGCAGCCAAATGCTCGCGTTCAAATGCTTTGATGTGTTCACTGCGTTGCAACGTGCTGCCAATGGCATCCAGGCCCAGCAGCAGTGCGGTCTTGCGCAAGGTGTCGATCTGGAACGCAATGACCTGGCCATCCGCCAGACGAATCTGCTGAGCCTCCAGGTCGACACTGATCTGCGCCTGGTCTGCCTGGCTGACAGCCTGTGCGAGTGTGTGCAGCAGCGCTTCGTCCAGGGTGATCAGCAACACCCCGTTGCGCTGGCAGTTGTCATAAAAGATCCCGGCAAAACTGCTGCCGATCAGCGCGCGAATGCCCATTTGTTTCAAGCCCCACACCGCGTGCTCGCGGCTGGACCCGCAGCCGAAGTTGGGCCCGACGACCATGAAGCATGCGCCCTGCCAGCCCGGCTGGTTCAACACGAACGCGGGGTTGGGCTCGCCGGACGCCAAAAAGCGCAGATCGAAGAACAGCCCCCGGTCCAGGCCGCTGCGGTCGATGCCCTTGAGAAACTGCTTGGGCATGATCACGTCGGTGTCGATATTGGCCGCCAGCATCGGCGCGGCCTTGCCGGTGACCACAGTAAAAGGTTGCAGGCTCATGCACGGTCTCCAAAGTGGCGAATATCAGTGAGGCGGCCGGTGATCGCGGCAGCGGCGACCATTGCCGGGCTCATCAGGTGCGTGCGCGCGCCGGCGCCCTGGCGGCCTTCAAAGTTGCGGTTGGTGCTGGAGGCACAGCGGTCGCCGGGGGCCAGCACATCGTCGTTCATCGCCAGGCACATCGAGCAGCCGGACTGGCGCCATTCGAAGCCGGCGTCGATAAAGATCGCCGCCAACCCTTCGGCCTCGGCCTGGTCGCGCACCTCGGTGGAGCCGGGCACGATCATCGCCCGTACGTGCTCTGCCACGTGTTTGCCGCGCACCACGCTGGCGGCGTCGCGCAGGTCTTCGATGCGGGCATTGGTGCAGGAGCCGATAAACGCATGGCTGATGACGATGTCGCTCAGCGGCATGCCGGCTTCCAGGCCCATGTAGTTGAGGGCACGGCGCATGTCCTGGCGCAGGATCAGGTCGCTGACGTCCTGCGGGTCGGGCACGCGGGCGCCAATCGGCGCAGCCTGGTCGGGGCTGGTGCCCCAGGTGACCATGGGTTCCAGGGTGTGGGCATCCAGGTGCACTTCCTGGTCGAACACGGCGTCGGCGTCCGAATGCAGTTGGCGCCAGCCCACCAGTGCCTGCTCCCATAACTCGCCCTTGGGCGCACGGGGCTTGCCCTTGAGGTAGCTGAAGACTTTTTCGTCCGGCGCCATGAAGGCGCCGCGCGCACCGGCTTCGACCGCCATGTTGCAGATGGTCATGCGTGCCTCGACGCTCAACGCGTCGATGGTGGAACCGCGAAATTCGATAGCGTAGCCGGTGGCACCGGATGCGCCGATCTTGCCGATCAAGGCCATGATGACGTCCTTGGACGTGAGGCCTGACGCCAGGTCGCCTTCAACCGTCACGCACATGCTTTTCAGGCGTTTGTAGACCAGCGTCTGCGAGGCCAGCAGGTGCTCGATTTCCGAAGTGCCGATGCCAAACCCGAACGCGCCGAGCGCACCGTAGGTGGTGGTGTGGCTGTCGCCGGCGGCGATCACCATGCCCGGCAGGATAAAGCCCTGCTCCGGGGCAATCACGTGTTCGATGCCTTGGCGTTTGTCGAGGATATCCAGCAGCTCGATGCCGAAATCGCGGCAGTTTTCGGCCAGGTACGAAACTTGCCGCGCCCCGCCGGCGTCGGGCATCGCCGCGATGCGCTTGGGCGTGGTGGGGTTTACATGGTCGACCACCGCCAGCGCCGTGCCGGGGCGCCACACCTCACGCCCGGCATCGCGCAGGCCGCTGAAGGCCTGGGGGCTGGTGTATTCGTTGATCACCTGGCGGTCTATGTAAAGCAGGACATGGCCCTGGTCATCCAGGGGGCACACCGTGTGGGAATCGATGTGTTTGTCGTAGAGGGTTCTGGCAGTCATTTTTCTCAGGGCTCACGTTTCTGGAGGCGGGCTCAACGGTATAAATCCATCCTACGCAGCCCTTGGGCCCTATCAATGGCGACCGGGTGATGGCTTGGAACATGTTTCGTGTTCGATGAAGGCCCTGTCAGCGCTTTGAATGGAAACCTGAAACATTTTCTTTCATATCCGGGTTAGGGATTTCCAGACCTCATCCGTCTTAACTTAGATACAGCCCGTCGCGTCAGCAAAAGCTACGACCGGCCTTTTCCGGGCCTCCTTCGCCCCTCTCCGATCAAGACCCGCATTCACATGTCGAAGAAGTCACGCTCAAAACTCTGGTTTCTCGTACACAGCTGGCTGGCATTGCCCATCTGGTTTTTTGTACTGATCGTCTGCGTCACCGGCACCCTGGCGGTGGTCAGCCAGGAAATCGTCTGGCTGGCCAACCCGGATATCCGCGCGAGCAAGCCGTCGGATGATGCCCAAATGCTGAGCTTTGACCAGGTGATTGCCGCCATCAAGCGCGAAGAACCCCAGGTGATCGTGCAATCGATCATCCGTCCGGACGAAACGCACTTTGCGCTGAGTGTCGACCTCAGCTACCCGGACGGGCGTTCCGTGGAGGTCTACGTCAACCCGTACACCGGGGCGATCCAAGGCATCAGCCCGTCGTTCGATTTCAAGCAATTTACCCGCGCTCTGCATGGCTGGTGGCTGGTGCCGTTCACCAACGGCTTCAGCTGGGGCTGGTACCTGGTTTCGGCGCTCGGCCTGCCGTTGCTGGCGTCGCTGGTAACCGGGCTGGTCGTCTACAAACGCTTCTGGAAAGGGTTTCTGCGCCCAACCCTGCGCATCCGCCACGGCGCGCGAATCTTCTGGGGCGACTTCCATCGCCTCAGCGGTATCTGGTCGATCTGGTTTATCGCGGTGATTTCCATCACCGGCACCTGGTTCTTGATCCAGGCGATTTTGGGCGACAACCAGATTTCCATCTCCAGCGAACCGATCGTCCCAGTGATTGCCCGCGAGAAAGTGCCGATGTCTGCGCCCGGCGTGCCGGCACCGATGATCGCGCTGGACGAAGCCATCGAAATCGCCACCCAGCGCATTCCCGGGCTGGACGCCACATTCGTGTTCCTGCCGCTCAACGCCTACAGCCACCTGCAAATCGGCGGGCGCGGCTGGTACCCGTTGATGTTCCAGACCGCTCAACTCAACCCCTACAGCGGTGAAATCGCGGTGTCGCACCTGCTCTCCGATCGCTCGACGCTGGAGTTCGTCACCGAATCCATGCGCCCGCTGCACACCGGCGACTTTGGCGGGCTGTGGATCAAGCTGATCTGGGCGTTTTTCGGCCTGGTGCTGAGCATGATGGTGTTGAGCGGCCTGCTGATCTGGACCAAACGCACCGCGCTGGCGACCCTCAATGCCCTCAAGCGCGAAGCCAAGACCCAACGTGCGCCTGCTGCCGCTCCAGCCCGGCAGGCTGAAACCTCGGAGGCCAAATAATGAGCAAGGTCAGTGCTGCAACACCGCCTTCGCCGCTGCGCGCCTTTTGGCTGAAATGGCGGTTCCATATCAACATCCTGCTGTTGCTGGTGCCGCTGGGGTTCATGCCCAAGTACTTTGCCGATGCCGCGTTGTTTCGCGGCGACACCGGCATTGGTGAGCGAGTGGTCGGTGACGTGCAGGTCGGGCCTTGGAGCCTGAAACTCGCCGAATTCCGCAATGAAGGCCCGCGCCCGGACCCGGCCGGCCCGATGAAATTTTTCAATGCCGCCCTGTGCGACACCTGCGCCGAGCAGGTCAAGGCCACTTACCTGCGTATCGGCAAGCCCCGCAGCCTGCGCGCCGCCGGAGTGATCTTCTTCGGCACGCCGTACCGCATGGGCGCCGCCCTGCCGGTGCCGGAACGCACGCTGGCCGACGCCGAACTGTGGATCACCATGGAAGGCTGGGACGGCACGATGCACCAGGGTTCCATCCCGCTGAGCCAGGCCTCGCCTGCCACTATTGCCTGGCTGAACAAGCAAGGAGTCAAACCATGACGTTGATGCGCCTGACCCGCGCCGGTGCAGCGCTGTTGCTGTGCGCCGGCTTCAGTACCACCGCCTTCGCCCACAACCCGATGTGCGAATGCAAGGAAATCCCCGGCGAGCAGATCCAGTGCACCGGCGGTTTCTCCGACGGCAGCGGCGCCCCGGGCGTGACCCTGGACGTGATCGGCTACGACGAAACCATCCTGCTGCCCGGCAAGCTCGGCCAGGACTCGACCCTGACTTTCAAGAAGCCCGCCGCCGAGTTTTATGTGCTGTTTGACGCAGGCCCCGGTCACGTGGTGGAAATCGACCAAGCGGATATCCAACCTCAATGAGCACCACACAGGTTGTACGCCCCGCCGGTGCCGGCCACGAAACCCTCTACGTGCTATTGCTGTGCCTGATCATCCTGGCGGTGGCAGCCTCGGTGGTCGCCCTGCACGGTGAAACCCAGGAAGTTGCAGCGCTGCCCAGCCACCAGCTGGATGCACGCCGCGACCTCAGCGCCTCCGAGCAAGGCATCTACGCCGACCTGCGGGTGACCCTGGACGAAATCCAGTTGCTGCAACAGGAGCAAGGCGCCCTGCCGACGCCTGAACAATTGGCCGAAGAAGGGTTTGCGCCGTTTGCCCAGGACGCCAGTTCGGTCAGCCGTGGCGACCATCGCTGGCAATTGCTGGAGCCCTCGGCCTACTTGGGCGTGAGCCAGACGCCCAGCACCAGCGGCTCGCTGCTGATGCGCGTGCACGGCGCCGAGCCGGATATCTGGCTCAACCGCAAGGCCAACCTCGCCGCCCCTTCCGACCTCTCTGACCAGGCGCTGATCGCGGCCGGCTGGCAGCAGGTGGTCGCGCAATTCGATGCCGGCGTCACGCGCCAGCACCGTCACTGACCCGAGAAGACCGAGTGCCCATGTCTATTTCATCTCCCCTGTTGCGCCTGTTACTGATCAGCCTGTTCAGTTTATTGCTGGCGCCTTTGGCGAACGCCGAGGCGGCCAAACGCCTGCGCATCGGCATCACCCTGCACCCTTATTACAGCTACGTGACCAACATCGTCGGCGACAAGGCCGAGGTGGTGCCGTTGATTCCGGCCGGTTTCAACCCGCACGCCTACGAGCCGCGCGCCGAAGACATCAAGCGCATCGGCACCCTCGACGTGATCGTGCTCAACGGCGTCGGCCATGACGATTTCGCCGACCGCATGATCGCCACCAGCGAGCGCCCGGACATCCCGGTGATCGAGGCCAACGCCAACGTGCCACTGCTGGCTGCCACCGGCAATGCCGCGCGCGGTGCAGGCAAGGTGGTCAACCCGCACACCTTCCTGTCGATCAGCGCATCCATTGCCCAGGTCAACAACATCGCCCGCGAGCTGGGCAAACTCGACCCGGACAACGCCAGGACCTATACCCAGAACGCCCGCGCCTACGGCAAGCGCCTGCGCCAGATGCGCGCCGACGCCCTGACCAAGCTGACCAGCGCGCCCAACCCCGACCTGCGCGTGGCCACCGTGCATGCGGCCTACGACTACCTGCTGCGCGAATTCGGCCTGGAAGTCACGGCTGTGGTCGAGCCCGCCCACGGCATCGAACCAAGCCCTAGCCAGTTGAAAAAGACCATCGACGAACTGCGCGCGCTGGATGTGAAGGTGATCTTCTCGGAGATGGATTTCCCGTCCACCTATGTCGAGACCATCCAGCGCGAATCCGGCGTGAAACTTTACCCGCTGTCGCATATTTCCTATGGCCAATACACGCCTGAGAAGTACGAAGTGGAAATGACCGGCAACCTCAACACCGTGGTGCGGGCGATTCAGGAGTCCGGGGCATGACGGCGGCGGAGCAACTGAAGGTGGCCAGCATTGGCCCGACGATCGAGTTCGACACGGTATCGCTGACCCTGGGCCGCACGACCATTCTTGACGGTGTGAGCTTGAAGGTAGAGCCGGGCAGCATCCATGCATTGGTAGGCCCGAACGGCGGCGGTAAAAGCTCGCTGATCAAGACCCTGCTGGGGCAAATGCCGCATCAGGGCCACTTGCGCCTGCACTGGCAGGCCACGCCCGGCACCATCGGGTATGTCCCCCAGGCGCTGGAGTTCGACCGTGGCTTGCCGATGACCGTCGACGATTTCATGGCCGCCATGTGTCAACGGCGCCCGGCGTTTCTCGGCCTGTCCAGGCACTACGCCGGGGCAATCGGCGAGGCACTGGAGCGGGTGGGCATGCAGGACAAACGTAAACGCCGCATGGGCGCGTTGTCGGGCGGCGAGCGTCAGCGTGTGTTGCTGGCCCAGGGCCTGATTCCGGCTCCGCACCTGCTGGTGCTGGATGAACCGATGTCGGCGCTCGATGAAGCCGGCATCCAGGTTTTCGAACGCCTGCTGAATGACTGGCGCCTGGCCGGGATTACCGTGCTGTGGATCGAGCACGACCTCGAAGCCGTGGGCCGCCTGGCCGACCGTGTGACTGGCCTGAACCGTCGCGTGCTGTTCGACGCCGCGCCGAAAGCGGCGCTGACACCCGATCGCCTGCTGACCCTGTTCTCCACTCACCCACGGAGCCCGGCACCATGAGTTATGAAGCGTTTAGTCTGATGGTCCAGGGCTGGGCCTCTTCCGGCTATCTGCCGCAAGCGCTGGCCTATGGGTTTGTGGTCAATGCCTTGCTCGCCGGCTTGCTGATCGGCCCGGTACTGGGTGGCCTGGGCACGCTGGTGGTGGTCAAGCGCTTCGCGTTTTTCTCCGAAGCGGTCGGGCATGCCGCGCTGACCGGCGTGGCCGTGGGCATTCTGTTAGGTGAACCCTATACCGGGCCGTATGGTGCGCTGTTCGGCTACTGCCTGCTGTTCGGCATCCTGCTCAATTACCTGCGCAACCGCACCGGCCTGGCGCCGGACACCTTGATCGGCGTGTTCCTCTCCGTGTCGCTGGCGTTGGGCGCGAGCCTGTTGCTGATTCTGGCGGGCAAGATCAACGTGCACATTCTGGAAAACGTGCTGTTTGGTTCGGTGCTGACGGTCAACGGCAATGATTTGCTGGTACTGGCCGTGGTGGGTTCGCTGGTGATGGCGCTGGCGTTGCCGCTGTACAACCGCATCATGCTGGCCAGCTTCAACCCGCAACTGGCTGCCGTGCGCGGCGTGGCGGTGAAGACCCTGGACTACCTGTTCGTGATTCTGGTGACGCTGATCACCGTGGCGGCGGTCAAGGTCATCGGCGCGATCCTGGTGGGCGCCCTGCTGGTGATTCCAGCCGCGGCGGCGCGCCTGCTGAGCCAGTCGCTCAAAGGTTTTTTCTGGGTGTCGGTCGTGATCGCCACCGTGAGCACGCTGTGCGGCATCTTGCTGCCGATCATCTTCGACCTGCCTATCCCGTCCGGCGCCGCGATCATTCTGGTCGCCGGTATCGCTTTCGCCTTCGCCGCCATCGCGCGCGGCACCGTGCCCAGCCTCAAAGGGAATCTTGGATAATGCGCCCTGTACTTCGCCCATTGGCCCTGGCCATCGCCTGTTTGATCAGCACCTCGGCGCTGGCGGCCGTTGACGGCTTTGAGCCCAGGGACTTCAAAGTCAACCTAGGCCTCGGCCATGCCGCCCTGACCAAGACCACCAAGCCGCTCAAGGTGCTGGCCTCGCTGCCCATCACTTACGGCTTGGCCGAGGTGCTGCTCAAAGGCACCGGCGTGAAACTGGAACGCGCCGCCCCCGCCAATTTGCCCGGCTCGCGGCAAGTGTCTTATTTCACCGGCCGTGGCGCACCCGCGTTGAATAGCCTGGCACTGGACGCCGACGCCGCCATCGGCCTGCGCTCGTTGTGGCCGGATGACCCGCTGTATCCGGTGGCGCGGCGCAGCAATATCCGCATCGTTGAAATCGACGCTGCGCGCCCGGTGGACGGCGGCCTGCCGGGCATTGCCGTGCAACCAGGCAGCACCGACGGGCTGAATAGCCAACCCTGGCAGTCAAGCAACAATATGGGGCGCATGGCCGATGTGATGGCCGCCGACCTGAGCCGGCTGGCGCCGAATGCCAAACCGACGATTGATGCCAACCTCGCCGCCCTCAAGCAACGCCTGCTCAAACTCAACGCCGACAGCGAAGCGCGACTGGCGCAGGCCGATAACCTGAGCGTGGTCAGCCTGAGCGATCACTTTGCGTACCTGGTCAGCAGTTTGAACCTGGAAGTGGTCAGCACCGATGCACGGCCGGACGCAGACTGGACGCCCGAAGCGCTACAGGGGTTAACCGCCAGTTTGAAAGACAGCGACGTGGCCGTGGTGCTGCACCATCGTCAACCGAGCGAAGCGGTGAAAGCAGCAGTGACGGCATCGGGTGCGCAGCTATTGGTGTTGAACGTCGACGGTACCGACCCGGTAGCGGAGCTGGAGACCAATGTGGATCAGGTGATCAAGACGCTGACGCCTGACTGACAGCGGGCATGTTGTGGCGAGCAGGCTTGTGTGGCGAGCGGGCTTGCCCCGCGTTGGGCTGCGAAGCAGCCCCAATAAAGCCACCGCGTTCCTTTCAGACAAATCCCCGTCGCAGCCCAACGCAGGGCAAGCCTGCTCGCCACACCAAACCCACCAGCCACCAAGTCACACCACATCCCCCCCACATGAATCGCATCATGCCGCCCAAGACGCTGATGCCGGACTGACCGCACGCGTGTTGTGGCGAGCGGGCTTGCCCCGCGTTGGGCTGCGAAGCAGCCCCAATAAAACCACCACGTTTCTTTCAGGCAAATCCCCTTTGCAGCCTGTGGGCCTGCTTCGCAGCCCAACGCAGGGCAAGCCTGCTCGCCACACCCAACCTGCCAGCCACCGGGTTACACCACATCCACACCTACATGAATCGCATCATGGCGCCAGAACTCCAGGTCGCAGTCGATCAACCGCTGGTGCTGGTCATAGTTGACCCGAGCAATGCGCAACCCCGGGCTGCCCACCGACACGCGCAACGCGGCGGCGGCTTCCACTGGCAGTGACGTCGGTACGATTTCAAAGCGCACGCGGCCATAGTGCAGGTCGTACTTGCGCGCATACAGTTCGGTCATCGACTGATTCAGATCACACGCCAGAATCCCCGGAAAATACTGCGGGTTCAGGTAGTGCTCCACATACAACACCAGGCGCCCATCAATGCGCCGGCCTCGGCAGATCTGGATCACACTCGACAGCGCCGGCAACTGCAACCACGCACACACCGCCGCCGACGCCGGTTGCAGCCGCGCAGAAATCACTTCGGTGGACGCCACCCGGCCCTGATCCCCAACCATCGCGTGGAAGTGGCTGCGTTGCATCAGGTTGTAGGCCAGCCGTGGCGGCGAGACAAACCAGCCACGGCGCTCTTCACGGTAAATCTGCCCTTGGGCTTCCAGCTGTAACAAGGCTTCCCGCACGGTAATGCGAGTGGTACCAAACAACTCGCTGAGCTTGCGCTCGGCGGGCAATTTACTCGCGGGCGGCAACAGGCCGTGGTCGATCTGCTCTTGCAGCGCCAGGCCGATGGATGTCACCGCCTTGATTGCCTCATCACGCATCAACGTTACCTATCTGGACTAGACCAGCACCGTTCAGGTGCACATACCGCTCCGTAAATGGGCTTTTGCTTCTGCTTGCCAGCCTAGGCATTACAGATGACCGACAGATGACAGTCCCTGTCCGCGCCCTGCACCACACCCTGCAATACATCGGCCAAGTCCAGGTCCTGCGGGCACTTGAGCATGGTCTACGCTAAGCCTGCACTGCGCGATAAAAGCGATTTAAAAACGACATCGACATGAAACTGTCATGCACCGAGCCTAGATTGGCTCAGGTATTGCTCTGACCTAGACCAACACCACCGCAAACGTTCATAAAAACGCCGCGTTGAAAACGCCCAAAGGAGCTTCGGATGAAAAAGCTTTTCCTGGCATCACTGTTAGGCTCGACCATTGCCATGTGCACCGCCGCCATGGCTGCTGATACCGATCTAAAGACTCTGGAAGCTGCCGCGAAAGCCGAAGGCGCCGTCAACAGCGTCGGCATGCCCGATGACTGGGCCAACTGGAAAGGCACTTGGGAAGACCTGGCCAAGACCTACGGCCTCAAGCACATCGACACCGACATGAGCTCGGCCCAGGAAATCGCCAAGTTCGCCGCCGAGAAAGACAACGCCAGCGCCGATATCGGTGACGTCGGCGCCGCCTTCGGCCCGATTGCGGTGAAACAGGGCGTGGCCCAACCGTACAAGCCGAGCACCTGGGCGCAAGTGCCGGACTGGGCAAAAGATAAAGACGGCAACTGGGCCCTGGCCTACACCGGCACCATCGCCTTTATCGTTAATAAAAAGCTGCTGCACGGCTCCGAAGCTCCAACAAGCTGGGCTGACTTGAAAACCGGCAAATACAAGGTTTCCATCGGTGACGTGAGCACCGCCGCCCAGGCCGCCAACGGCGTGCTCGCGGCAGCCCTGGCCAACGGTGGCGACGAGAAGAACATCCAGCCTGCGCTGCTGATGTTTGCCGACATCGCCAAGCAAGGCCGCCTGTCGCTGGCCAACCCGACCATCGCCACCATGGAAAAAGGCGAAGTCGAAGTGGGCGTGGTCTGGGACTTCAACGGCCTGAGCTACAAAGCCAAGATGGCCAACCCGGATGACTACGTGGTGCTGATCCCATCGGACGGCTCGGTGATTTCCGGCTACACCACCATCATCAACAAATACGCCAAGCACCCGAACGCCGCCAAGCTGACCCGTGAGTACATCTTCAGCGACGCCGGCCAGACCAACCTGGCGCGCGGCAACGCCCGTCCGATCCGTGCCGAGCACTTGACCTTGCCGGCTGACGTGCAGGCCAAGCTGCTGCCGAACGAGCAATACAAGAAAGTCACGCCGATCAAGGATGCCGATGCTTGGGAGAAGACCTCCAAGGCACTGCCGCAGAAGTGGCAGGAAGAAGTCATCATCAATATGCAGTAAGGCTTCAACCCACATTGGCTCTCCACTGGAGATCCAATGTGGAAGCGGCTTGTGTGGGAGCGGGCTTGCTCGCGAAAGCGGTGGTTCAGTGAAAGAAGTGCTGCCTGACACACTGCTTTCGCGAGCAAGCCCGCTCCCACATTTTTACCCGGTTCCTCCAAGAAAACCGAGCCAAGATTAATCCGTCGCGGAGCCCCAGCCCCTATGAAGCACAACGTCATCCTTGTGGTGCTCGACGGCCTGAACTACGAGGTTGCCCGACATGCCATGGGGCATCTCCAGGCCTATATCGGCGCAGGACGCGCAGCGCTTTACAAACTGGACTGTGAACTGCCGGCCCTGTCCCGGCCGTTGTATGAATGCATCCTCACCGGCGTGCCCCCGATCGACAGCGGCATCGTCCACAACCATGTCTCGCGCCTGTCCAACCAGCGCAGCATTTTCCATTACGCCACCGACGCCGGCCTCACCACAGCGGCGGCGGCTTACCACTGGGTCAGCGAGTTGTATAACCGCACGCCCTTTATTGCCGCACGTGATCGCCATACCGACGACACGGCGCTGGCGATCCAGCACGGGCATTTCTACTGGAATGACCACTACCCGGATTCGCACCTGTTCGCCGACGCCGAAAGCCTGCGCCGCAAACACGCGCCGAACTTCCTCGTGGTGCACCCGATGAACATCGATGACGCCGGCCACAAGCATGGCCTCGATACCTCGCAATACCGCAACAGCGCACGCTCGGCCGACATCATCCTCGCCGATTACCTGCAAGGCTGGCTCGACGCCGGCTACCAGGTGCTGGTGACCGCCGACCACGGCATGAACAACGATCGCTCGCACAACGGCCTGCTGCCCGAGGAGCGTGAAGTGCCGCTGTTCGTGCTGGGCTCGGCCTTCAACTTCGACCCTGCCGCTACCCCCAAGCAAACCGAACTGTGCGGCACTGTCTGCGAACTGCTCGGTGTGCCCCACGACAAACCTGTATGCCGGGAGCTGTTGAAGTGAATTCCCTAACCCGTGGCAAATGGCTGGCGATCCTGTGCCTGGTGCCCTTTGCGCTGTTCTTTATCGTGTTTGAAATCGCCCCGCTGGTGTGGGTGTTGATCAACAGCCTGCAATCGGAGGAGTCCGGCTGGGGCGTGGCCAACTTCATCAAGATCTTCAGTTCGAAGTTCTACCTGCAAGCCATCCAGTACAGCCTGGAGATCAGCTTCTACTCCAGCGTGTTCGGCATCATCATCTCGGTGCTCGGCAGCTATTCGTTGCGCCGCGTCGATGGGCCGTTGCGCAATTTCGTCACCGCCTTCGCCAACATGACCAGCAACTTTGCCGGCGTGCCGCTGGCCTTCGCCTTCATCATCCTGCTGGGCTTCAACGGCAGCATCACGATCATGCTCAAGCAGGCCGGGATCATTCAGGACTTCAACCTGTATTCCAAAACCGGCCTGATCATTCTGTACACCTATTTTCAGATTCCATTGGGCGTGCTGCTGCTCTACCCGGCCTTCGATGCGTTGCGTGAAGACTGGCGCGAGTCGGCCTCGCTGCTGGGCGCCAGCGGCTGGCAGTTCTGGCGGCACATCGGCTTGCCGGTGCTGACCCCTGCGCTGCTCGGCACTTTCGTGATCCTGCTGGCCAATGCGCTCGGCGCCTATGCCACGGTGTACGCGTTGACCACCGGCAACTTCAACGTGCTGCCGATTCGCATCGCGGCGATGGTCTCCGGTGATATTTCCCTGGACCCGAACATGGCCAGTGCCCTGGCCGTGGTGCTGGTGGCGCTGATGACCGTGGTCACCGTGGTTCATCAACTGCTGCTCAAGAGGAGCTACCATGTCTCGCGCTGAAGCCGGCTCGGCCTCCCTCTACCATCGCGTAGTGGTGTACCTGTTGTTTGCGATTTTGGTGTTGCCGCTGGTGGGCACCTTTGTCTACTCGATTGCCAGCAGTTGGTCAGCGACGATCCTGCCCGCCGGCTTCACGGTGAAATGGTATGTGCAACTGTGGAGCGACCCACGCTTTCTGGCCGCCTTTGGCCAATCGCTGCTGGTGTGCGTGGGTGCGCTGATCCTGTCGGTGGTGCTGATTCTGCCGCTGCTGTTCGTGGTGCATTACCACTTCCCTCGGCTCGATGCGCTGATGAACATCCTCATCCTGCTGCCCTTCGCGGTGCCGCCGGTGGTGTCGTCGGTGGGCCTGCTGCAACTCTACGGTTCCGGGCCGCTGGCGATGGTGGGCACGCCGTGGATTCTGATCGGCTGCTACTTCACCGTGGCCCTGCCGTTCATGTACCGCGCGATCACCAACAACCTGCAAGCGATCAACCTGCGCGACCTGATGGACGCCTCGCAATTGCTCGGCGCGAGCACTTGGCAGGCAGCAATCCTGGTGGTGCTGCCGAACCTGCGCAAGGGCTTGATGGTGGCGCTGCTGCTGTCGTTCTCGTTCCTGTTCGGTGAGTTCGTGTTCGCCAACATCCTGGTGGGCACCCGCTACGAAACCCTGCAGGTGTACCTCAACAACATGCGCAACAGCAGCGGCCACTTCACCAGTGCTGTCGTCATTTCCTATTTCTTCTTTGTGCTGGTGCTGACCTGGGCCGCCAATATCTTGAACAAGGACAAAAGCCAATGAGCTTCGTCAGCGTCCAACACCTGCAAAAAGGCTACGCCGGCACCCCGGTGTTCAGTGACATCAACTGCGAGATCGCCAAGGGCGAATTCGTCACCCTGCTCGGCCCGTCCGGTTGCGGCAAGTCGACTTTGCTGCGTTGCATCGCCGGCCTCACGTCGGTGGACAGCGGCAAAATTCTGCTGGATGGCCAGGACATCGTTCCCCTCAGCCCGCAGAAACGCCACATCGGCATGGTGTTCCAAAGCTATGCGCTGTTCCCCAACATGACCGTGGAGCAGAACGTTGCCTTCGGCCTGCGCATGCAAAAGGTCAACGCCGACGACAGCCACAAGCGCGTGCAGGAAGTGCTGCAACTGGTGGAGCTCAAGGATCTCGCCGGCCGCTACCCGCATCAAATGTCCGGTGGCCAGTGCCAGCGCGTGGCCCTCGCCCGCTCGCTGGTGACCCGCCCACGCCTGTTGCTGCTCGATGAGCCACTGTCGGCGCTGGACGCGCGGATCCGCAAGCACCTGCGCGAGCAAATCCGGCAGATTCAGCGCGAATTGGGGCTGACCACGATTTTCGTCACCCATGACCAAGAAGAAGCCCTGACCATGTCCGACCGCATCTTCCTGATGAACCAGGGCAAGATCGTGCAGAGCGGTGATGCCGAGACGCTCTACACCGCGCCGGTGGATGTGTTCGCCGCCGGTTTCATCGGCAACTACAACCTGCTCGACGCCGACAAGGCCAGCCAATTGCTGCAGCGCCCGATCAGTGGGCGCATTGCGATTCGCCCGGAGGCCATCGAACTGAGCCGCAGCGGCGAACTGGACGCACTGGTGCGCAGCCACAGCCTGCTAGGCAACGTGATTCGCTACCGCATCGAGGCACGCGGCGTGGAATTGGTGGTGGATGTGCTCAACCGTTCTGCCGACGACCTGCACCCGGATGGCCAGCGCCTGGCACTTTCCATCGACCCCAGTGCGCTGTGTGAAGTAGCCTGACGCCACGATTTATTTCAGAGAGCATGACGGATGGCATTGGTAATTTTTGATTTGGACGACACCTTGATCCACGGCGACTGCGCCACGCTGTGGAGCGAGCAGATGGGCCGCCTGGGCTGGGTCGACCCTGAGTCATTCATGCGCAAGAACAACGAACTGATGGACGCCTACGGCCAGGGCAAGCTGCGCATGGAAGACTTCATGGACTTCAGCCTGGAGCCAATGATCGGCCGCACGCCGGAAGAGATCGAGCACCTGGTAGAGCCATGGGTCGAGGACGTCATCGAGCCGCTGATCTACAGCGACGCCACCAAGACCATCGCCCGCCACCGCGCGAATGGCGACCGGATTCTGGTGATTTCCGCGTCGGGCACTCACTTGGTCAAACCGATTGCGGCACGTATCGGTATTGATGAAGTGCTGGGCATCGACCTGGATGTCAGCCATGGCGTGTACAGCGGCCATACCGTGGGCGTGCTGACGTACCGTGAAGGCAAGATCACGCGGTTGCTGGAATGGCTGGAGCAGGAAGGCGAGACATTGGACGGCGCGTATTTCTACTCGGATTCACGCAATGATTTGCCGTTGCTGCTGAAAGTGGATCACCCGCAGGTGGTGAATCCGGATCCGGTGTTGCGTGAACATGCGCAAAAGGCCGGTTGGCCGATTCATCACTGGGTGTGACTCTATTTAATTGAAATGCAATCAACGGTGGGAGCTGGCTTGCCTGCGATAGCGGTGTACCAGATGAAACATTCTTCACTGAGGCACCGCTATCGCAGGCAAGCCAGCTCCCACACTCACTGCATTTCAACTTGAGATCAGGCCAACGTCTCGTCAATCACCAACACCAATTTCCCCGAAATCTGATTGCTCGCCAACTCAGCAAACGCCGCCTCGGCATCCTTGATCGGGAAGGTCTTGGCCAGTTGCGGGCTCAAGCGTCCCTCGGCAAACAGCGGCCATACATGCTGGCTCAAGTCACTGAACAAGTCCGCCTTGAACTGATCGCTGCGGCTGCGCAGAGTCGAGCCGAGCAACTGAATGCGCTTGCCCAGCACCTGCGCCAGGTCGAGCTGCGCATCGCGCCCGCCCATCAAGCCGATCAATACCCAACGGCCGTCCAGGGCCAGCAGCTTGAGGTCCAGCGCGGCGTAGTTGCCACCCACCGGGTCAAGGATCACATCGAACGGCCCGAAATCGCTTAGCCCTTCAATGCCGTCAGTACGTACCACGCCGCCCTGGGCACCGAGTGCCTCGCAGTACGCCAGGCGCTGCGCCGAGCCGACGCTGACCCAGCACGGGCTGCCAAACGCCTTGCACAGCTGGATCCCCGCCGAGCCCACGCCACTGGCGCCGGCATGCAGCAAGACTTTTTCGCCGGGCTTGAGGCCCGCCAGCTGGAACAAATTCAGCCACGCGGTGCTGTACACCTCAGGCAATGCCGCCGCTTCGGTCAGCGACAAGCCTTCCGGCACCGGCAGGACGTGGCGCGCATCCACCACCACTTCTTCGGCCATGCCGCCACCGGCGAGCAATGCGCAGACGCGGTCACCGACCTGCCAGGACGACCCCGGCCCGACCTCACTGATGACCCCGGAGCACTCAAGACCCAGCACGTGGCTGGCACCAGGCGGCGGCGGATAGAGCCCGGCGCGCTGTAATAAATCGGCGCGATTAAGGCCCGCAGCCGCCACACGAATGCGAACTTGGCCTACATCGCAGGTAGGGCTGGGTTCTGTCAGCCACTCCACATGACCTTCAACGCCTTGCAATGCTTTCACAGTGCCTCCATAGTGAGTCTGGACTGAGCCCGTAGCTGTAGCGCCGGGCTTTTTGCATTATGCGACCGGATCATATGGAACCGGCTCCCTCAAAGACGGCCTAATATGCGTTATCAATTGCCCCCGCGTCGAATCAGCATGAAGCATCTGTTCCCCAGCACCGCCCTCGCTTTTTTCATTGGTCTCGGCTTCGCGTCGATGTCGACCAATACGTTCGCAGCCAACAGCTGGGACAACCTTCAGCCTGATCGCGATGAGGTGATTGCAAGCCTTAACGTCGTCGAGTTGCTCAAGCGTCATCACTACAGCAAGCCGCCACTGGACGACGCGCGCTCGGTGATCATCTACGACAGCTACCTCAAGCTGCTGGATCCGTCGCGCAGCTACTTCCTGGCCAGCGATATCGCTGAGTTCGACAAGTGGAAGACCCAGTTCGACGACTTCCTCAAAAGCGGCGACCTGCAGCCCGGCTTCACCATCTACAAGCGTTACCTGGACCGTGTCAAAGCGCGTCTGGACTTCGCCCTGGCTGAGCTGGACAAAGGCGTCGACAAGCTCGACTTCACCCAGAAGGAAACCCTTCTGGTGGATCGCAAGGACGCGCCTTGGCTGACCAGCAGCGCCGCCCTTGACGACCTGTGGCGCAAACGCGTCAAGGACGAAGTGCTGCGCTTGAAGATCGCCGGCAAAGAGCCCAAGGCCATTCAAGAGCTGTTGACCAAGCGCTACAAGAATCAGCTGGCACGTCTGGACCAGACCCGTGCCGAAGATATCTTCCAGGCCTACATCAACACCTTCGCAATGTCCTACGACCCGCACACCAATTATCTGTCGCCAGATAACGCGGAAAACTTTGATATCAACATGAGTCTGTCGCTGGAGGGCATCGGTGCCGTCCTGCAAAGCGACAATGACCAGGTCAAGATCGTGCGTCTGGTGCCGGCAGGTCCGGCAGACAAGACCAAGCAGGTTGCTCCGGCCGACAAGATCATCGGCGTGGCCCAGGCCGACAAAGAGATGGTCGACGTAGTCGGCTGGCGTCTGGACGAAGTGGTCAAGCTGATCCGCGGGCCGAAAGGCAGCGTGGTGCGCCTGGAAGTGATTCCGCACACCAATGCGCCGAACGACCAGACCAGCAAGATCGTGTCCATCACCCGTGAAGCGGTGAAGCTTGAAGACCAGGCCGTGCAGAAGCAGATCCTCAACCTCAAGCAGGATGGCAAGGATTACAAGCTCGGCGTGATTGTGATCCCGGCCTTCTACCTGGACTTCAAAGCGTTTCGTGCCGGTGATCCGGACTACAAGTCCACCACCCGCGACGTGAAGAAAATCCTGACCGAGCTGCAGAAGGACAAAGTCGACGGCGTAGTGATCGATCTGCGCAACAACGGCGGCGGTTCCCTGCAGGAAGCCACCGAGCTGACCAGCCTGTTTATCGACAAAGGCCCGACCGTGTTGGTACGCAACGCTGACGGCCGCGTCGACGTGCTTGAAGACGAGAACCCGGGTGCCTTCTACAAAGGGCCGATGGCGCTGCTGGTCAACCGTCTCTCGGCTTCGGCCTCGGAGATTTTCGCCGGTGCGATGCAGGACTACCACCGTGCGCTGATCATCGGCGGCCAGACCTTCGGTAAAGGCACCGTGCAGACCATTCAGCCGCTCAACCATGGCGAGCTGAAACTGACCCTGGCCAAGTTCTACCGGGTTTCCGGACAGAGCACCCAGCATCAGGGCGTGCTGCCGGATGTCGACTTCCCGTCGATCATCGACACCAAGGAAATCGGCGAGAGCGCCCTGCCTGAAGCCATGCCGTGGGACACCATCCGCCCTGCGATCAAGCCGGCGTCGGACCCGTTCAAACCGTTCCTGACGCAGTTGAAGGCTGACCATGACGCGCGCTCCGCCAAGGATGCCGAGTTTGTGTTCATCCGCGACAAACTGGCCCTGGCCAAGAAGCTGATGGAAGAGAAAACCGTCAGCCTCAACGAAGCCGATCGCCGTGCGCAGCACACCAGCATCGAAAATCAGCAACTGGTACTGGAAAACGCCCGCCGCAAGGCCAAAGGCGAAGACCCGCTCAAGGAACTGAAGAAAGAAGATGAAGATGCGCTGCCGACCGAGCCGGAAAAAACCAAGCCGGAAGACGACGCCTACCTGTCTGAAACAGGCCGGATCCTGCTCGACTACCTGAAGATCAGCAAGCAGGTGGCCAAGCAGTAAATGATGGCAGTTTAATGTGAATGCTCCTCGGAGTGTCATCATATAGACATCATTCTGTCGTGAAATGAAGGACCGCAGGCGCCAAGCCCGCGGTCCTTTTTTTTCGATCGAGATCGCCATGACCATGACCGAACAGCTGAATGCATTGGGCTCTATCCTGGCTCAAGGCAGTTTGCACAGCCTGTTCCAACCGATCATTTGCCTGTCCGAACGGCGCATCCTCGGCTACGAAGCCCTCAGCCGTGGCCCCTCCAATAGCCCATTGCACTCCCCGGTCGCGCTGTTTTCCGTGGCCAGGCATATCGGGCGCCTCAGTGAACTGGAAATGGCCTGCCGCGAAAGCGCGTGTCGACGGTTCAGCGAACAGAAACTGCCAGGCAAGCTGTTCCTGAATATCTCGCCGGAATCCTTGATGGAGACCGCGCATCAACCGGGGCGCACCTTGCAACTGCTGCGCGACGTCGGCATTCCCCCAAGCCTAGTGGTGATCGAACTCACCGAGCAGACCCCTACCGACGACTTCGATCTGCTGCAAACCGCACTGCACCATTACCGCGACATGGGCTTCGCCATCGCCCTGGATGACCTGGGCGCCGGCTATTCCAGCCTGCGGTTGTGGTCGGAGCTGCGCCCGGACTACGTGAAGATTGACCGGCATTTTATCGACGGCATCCATCAGGACGCGCTCAAGCGAGAGTTCGTCGGCTCCATCCTGCAAATCGCCAGGGCGTCGCGGGCACAGGTCATTGCCGAAGGTATTGAGTTACCCGAAGAATTGGCGGTGTTGACCGAGATGGGCGTGGACCTGGTCCAGGGCTACCTGCTCTGCCGCCCGCAGGAACAGCCGCCCCAGGAAGCACGCCTGATGCTGCCCAAGCAGGACAACGCCAATCTCGCCCTGAGCGAAGAAGGCAGCGACCTCAGTGCCCTGCTGAACGAGCAACCGGCAGTGGATCAGGACACGGCCACCGCCCAGGTGCTGGAGTCGTTCCGCCGCCAGGCCAATCTCAATTCGCTGGCGGTACTGGACGGGCGTGGCCACCCGGTCGGCATCGTGCACCGGCATTCGTTATCGGACGCACTGCTCAAGCCCTTCGCCACCGATCTGTTCGCACGCAAGCCCATCAGCCGTTTGATGAGCGATGACTTTTTGGCGGTTGAGTTGAGCCAATCGCTGCAGCAAGTCAGCCGCCTGCTGACCAGCCGCGCACGGCAACGAATTGAAGAGGATTTCATCATCACGCTCAATGGCGATTACCTGGGCCTGGGGCGGGTGATCGATGTGCTCAAGCTGATCACCGAGCTGAAGATCCAGCAGGCGCGTTACGCCAACCCACTGACGCTGCTGCCGGGCAACGTGCCGATCCAGCAATGCCTGACGCGGCTGTTGCAGCAACAACGAGAGTCAGTGATCTGCTACGTGGATATCGACAGCTTCAAGCCGTTCAACGATATCTACGGCTACGGGCGCGGGGATGAGGTCTTGCTGTGCCTGGCGCAATGCCTCAACGACCGGGTTGACCCCAGCCGCGACTTTGTCGGGCATATCGGCGGCGATGATTTTTTGCTGGTGCTCGGCCCACAGGATTGGCGCAAGCGCCTCAACCAGTTGCTGGATGATTTTCACACCCAGTGCCGACGCTTCTACCGCGCTGAACACCTCGACGCCGGCTGCTTTGTGGCATTGAACCGCCAGGGCGCGCGTCAGGAGTTCGCCTTGCTGTCGCTGTCGATCGGCGTGGTTCACTTATATCCACAGGCCTGTGGGCAACTCGATGCCAGCCAGTTGGCGGAGCTGGCCTCGCAGGCCAAGCACCACGCCAAGGATGTGGCGGGCTACAGCATTCATGTGATCGACAGCATGGACATGCTGGCCCAGGCGCTTTAGGCCTCGGCAGACTCCGGGTAATCGTATTCGAACACGCGCACTACTTCCGAGGCGTGCCAGGAGGCGGCGGCCACGCCATCGGACGGCCCGCTGAAACGCCCCAGGCGCTCCACGCATTCGAAGAAACCGGTACGCGGCAGGCGGCTGGCACCCTGGCTGATCACCAGTGAGCTGCGCAACGGCTGCTCGGCCTTGGCGTCCAGCGCGGCCAGGTGCTCAAGGGCGGCGGCCAGGGTCTGCATGGCCGGCGTGGGAAATTGCAGACGCTCCAGCAACGCGCGGTAGGTCAGCAGGTGACGCTGGCGGCGCGCCTGATCCAGTTCGTTGAGTAGTCCATCCCAGTGTTGACGGCTGATACGTAGGCTCAAGATTCATCCCTCCAACCTGCAACGCCCAATTCCCAGGCCAGGCTGCGGCGAATGGCGGCATCCGGCTGGCGTTCACCACTTTCAATCAATCCGAGATACGAGGGGCTGATACCCACGGTGCGGGCCAGGGTTTCGATGGCCAGTCCCCGGGTTTCACGCAGGCCGCGCAGGTCCGCGAGCGGGCGCAAAGCCTGATCGGGAGCGACCTGAGCGTCAGAAGAAGGAGGGAGTGCTGGTTGTTGCTGACCGGCGGCTTTTAGTAGCGCCTGATACTGGTCCCATGGCAACACCGCGTACTCGGGTTCGCCATTGCGTGAAATTATCTGAATATCCATGACTGCCCCGTAGGATAACAACACTCACTAAGTAAGCTCTTTCCTTAGGAGTGTAATCCTAACAGCCACAAAGGTCGCAGGGGGATAGCCGTGTGATCAGTTTTTTTGCGGGTTTTCCTCAGCCAGCAGCGCAGGCGTCGCAGGCAGGCGCTCAACCACTGCGAGCTTTTCCGGGCGCTGGGCGTCACGCCAGGCGCGAAAGGCGCTCAGTTCGCCGTCCAGGGTCTTCATGACCCATGCCAGCACCGCGATGTCATCGAGCATGCCAAATACCGGGATAAAGTCCGGGATCGCGTCAATCGGACTGAGGAAGTACATCAAGCCCGCCACCACTGAAATCAGCGCCTTGGGGCTGATCGCCCGGTATTCGCCGCGCCAGTAGGCCAGGCACAGGGCCTGAAGCAATTTGAGATCATCCTTGAGCTTACCCAGGCGGTTGCCCTGGCTTGAGCCTTTTGCGGCCACGGCAAACAGCAGGGTTGGCAAACGCCCACGGCCAAGCAGACGCGCGGCCATGGGCAAAAAACGGGTGAAATTGAACGGTGGTTTCATCTGTCACTCCAGTTCCAGGCGACATAAAAGGTTATCCACACAAATTGTGGATAACCTTGTGAACAGAGCCTGTTTTATCGGCTGAAAGCCACGGACTACAAGGCTTGCAGTCAGATCGGGCGTTTTTTGCGCACATAAAAAAAACCCAAGATTTCATTGACTTGGCGTTGATGTGCGGCTACCCGTGCTCGAGTCTTATATCAGACTGTTTCAGCTTGCAGGGGTTCGTTTGAATTTACGTGGGGTGTGGAATCACGCGGATTTGCCGGGCCGCAGATACGACAACGCCCCGTCGAAACGGGGCGTTGTCTGTTCAGGCGCCGATTACTTCTTGGCGGCTGGAGCAGCAGGTGCGTCAGGGGCTTCAGCCTTGGCTGGGTCCTTGATGCCCAGCAGTTCCAGGTCGAATACCAGCACGGAGTTGGCTGGAATCGCCGGGCTCGGGCTCTGAGCGCCGTAGGCCAGGTCAGACGGGATGTACAACTCGACCTTCTCGCCAACGTGCATCAGTTGCAGGCCTTCGACCCAACCCGGGATCACGCCGCTGACCGGCAGGTCAATCGGGCTACCGCGATCAACGGAGCTGTCAAAGGTCGTGCCGTTGGTGAGCTTGCCGGTGTAGTGAACAGTCACCACGTCGGTCGGCTTAGGCTGAGCGCCGTCGGCCTTCTTCACGATCTTGTACTGCAGACCGGAAGCAGTGGTCACTACGCCGTCTTTCTTGGCGTTTTCTTCGAGGAATTTCTTGCCGGCGGCTGCCGACTCTTCGCTCATTTTGGTCATACGTTCTTCTGCACGCTTCTGCAGTGCGGCAAACGCTTCAACCAGTTCGTCGTCTTTCAGCTTCTGTTCTTTCTTGCCGACGGCATCTTCGATGCCTTGGGCTACCGCTTTGGAGTCCAGGTCATCCATGCCTTCCTGGGCAAGACTTTTGCCCATGTTCAGGCCGATACCGTAGGAAGCTTTCTGCGCCGGGGTTTTCAGCTCTACGCTGGTCTGCGAATCACAACCCGCAAGTACCAGGCTAACCAGGGCCACCGCCGCCGCCAACCGATGCTGTTTCATGCTATTTCCTTGTTCGTGCGCCAAAAGGGCATTCGAGTAAAGTCGCGAGCTTATCAGGCGGCCACGACCAATGGCTACCGGCATGTGAGCAGGAAACTTCCGATAAGTTCACGTGTTTAAAAGCATTTTCATTCATGATGGAGGCCCGCGACGGATCGCGGGACTGCCTGCAACCAGGCTCATGGCCACTTGCCGCACCTATGGCGTAGTGGCATAACAACGCGACAACTCGACAAGGATAGTTATCTTGCGCATTTTTTCCCGTGTTTTGCTTCTGATATTGCTCGCACTCGGCCTGCTGCTGGCCGTCGTGCTCTATTACACCATCAACCCCAAGCTGCCCGACTACGTGCCCGTGCAGCAGGTGCGCTACCAGGATCAATGGAGTGCCGCCGATCGCCAGACCTACTACTTCACGCCTCAGGGCACTCAAGTGAAAGGCCTGCACTACGACTGGTTCACCGCCCTGGAGCTGCCGTTCTCCGAACAGCGTTTTGCCACGCCCGAGTACCTGGCGCGCTTTGGTTTTCTGGTCGACCCCAAGCAGGTCCCCACCGCGCAGAACCCCGGCAATCTGCCAGTCGGTTTTGCCCGCCATCAGAATGCCGGCAGCGCGGTTGAATACCTGGATATCACCTGCGCCGCCTGCCACACCGGCGAGCTGCACTTCAAAGGCCAGGCTCTGCGCATTGATGGTGGCTCGGCCCAGCACGTGCTGCCCTCCAGCGTGCCCACCTTGCGCGGCGGCAGCTTCGGCCAGGCACTGGTGGCCAGCCTGGCCGCCACCTATTACAACCCGTGGAAATTCGAGCGCTTTGCCCGCCAGGTGCTGGGGGAACGATACGACGCCGAACATGGCCAGCTGCGTCAGGACTTCAAACGGTCGCTCAACCAGTTCCTCAAAGTCGCCTGGAATGACACCCACCGCGGCCTCTACCCCACCGAAGAAGGCCCGGGCCGTACCGACGCGTTTGGCCGCATCGCCAACGCCAGCTTTGGCGACGCAATCTCGCCGGACAATTACCGCGTTGCCAATGCTCCGGTGGACTACCCGCACCTGTGGGATATCTGGACCTTCGACTGGGTGCAATGGAACGGTTCGGCCCAGCAACCCATGGCGCGCAACATCGGCGAAGCCCTCGGCGTCGGCGCGACACTGGACTTCTTCGACAGTGCCGGCCAGCCCCTTCAAGGCGAAGCGCGCTACCCTTCCAGCGTGCGCGTGCGTGACCTCAACCTGATCGAAGAAACCCTGCAACGCCTCAAGCCGCCCACTTGGCCGGAAGACTTGTTCGGCGCCATCGACAAACCCCTCGCCGCCCAGGGCCGCGGGTTGTTCGCCGAGAACTGCGCCGGTTGCCATGTGCCCGCCGTCAGCCAGGTCAATGGCCGCCCGGTGCAGCAGTTGAAAATGCTCCCCGTTGAATACATCGGCACCGACCCTGGCACCGCCAGCAACATCGCCGACCAACGCTACGACCTCAGCGCGCTGCAATGGGACCCGGCGGAACTGGCCAGGCTCAACGTCGAACTGCACCCCACGCCGACCGCGCCGCTGGACCTGCACAATATGTCGGTGGCGCAAGGCCTGGCCTACGTCACCGCCTTTGTCGAAGACCACGCTTACCGCGCCGCCGGCGTGACCCCGGCCGAGCGGCCAGGCCTGGACGGTTTCGGCCTGCCTATCGGTGTGCGCGAGGTGCGTGCCTACAAAGCGCGGCCACTGGCCGGCGTGTGGGCCACGCCGCCCTTCCTGCATAACGGCTCGGTGCCGACGATCTACCAATTGCTCTCGCCTCAGGACGAGCGCAGCACCACTTTCTATAAAGGCACGTTCGCCTACGACCCGCGCCACCTGGGCTTTGAAACGCAGGCGTTCAAGAATGGCTTCCTGTTCGATACCAAAGTCACCGGCAATCACAACAGCGGCCACGAGTTTCGCGCCGGCCAACGTGGCAATGGCGTGATCGGCCGCGGCCTGCAACCGCAGGAACGCTGGGCGCTGCTGGAATACCTCAAAGTACTGGGCGGCCCGCTGGAGCAACAGTTGCCATGAATATCCGATCTGACTACAAGGAATCTTCGATGCTCGCGCGTCTGTGGCTGCGCCTCGGCGCGTTTCTGGGTAAAACCCTGTTATGGCTGGTGGGCCTGGGGCTGCTGGGCTGGCTGATCGCTGCCGCCTGGTTTGCCTGGCAGCACAGCGGCCCGGTGTCGACGGACGAGCAGATCCCGCCCGGTGAAGCGGCCATGACCCAGGGCATCATTCAGACGGCCGTGCGCATCGTCGATCAGCACCGCGAAGGCACGCGCTACCTGCGCGATGCGCATGCCAAGGCTCACGGCTGCGTGAAGGCGCAAGTCAGCGTAGTGGCGGATCTTGACCCGGCATTGCGCCAAGGGGTGTTCGCCGAGCCGGGCAAAACCTGGCAGGCACTGATGCGCCTGTCCAATGGCAATGCTTATCCGCAATTCGACAGCATCCGCGATGCGCGGGGCATGGCGATCAAGTTGCTGGATGTTCCGGGCAAACAGTTGATGGCGGATCAGCAGGCGCGCACCGAACAGGATTTCGTGATGTTCAGCCATCCGAATTTCTTTGTCAGCGATGTGGCGGAGTATGCGCAAAACATCGGCGCCCAGGCCGACGGCAAGAAGGTCCTGGCGTTCTTTCCCAAGGCAGACCCGCGCAGCTGGCAGGTGCGCCATTTGTTTATCGCGCTGGCCACACTGTCGCCTGCCCCGGCCAGCCCGACGCAGACGACTTACTTTTCGGTGTCGCCCTACAAGTTCGGCGCAGCCAATGCCAAGTTTCGCGTAGCGCCTGACCCGCTCAGTTGCCCTGAGTATGTGTTGCCCAAGCAGAACCAGGACCTGCCGAACTTTCTGCGCAGTGCCTTGAGCCAGCAGCTGTCGACCGACCGTGTGCCGGCGTGTTTTGTGTTGCAGGTTCAGCGGCAGAATCCACAGAAATTCATGCCGATTGAAGACACCAGCATTGAATGGAAGGAGAGCGATGCGCCGTATGAGACCGTGGCGAACGTGCGGGTTGAGGCGCAGGATTTTGATACGCCGGCGTTGAATCTTGCTTGTGATAACCAGTCGTTTAATCCGTGGTTTGGGCTGGAGGCGCACCGGCCGATTGGGGGGATTAATCGGTTGCGTAAGGCGGTGTATGAGGCTGTGAGCGACTATCGGCATAGTCGTAATTTGTGAGGTGTCGGGTATGGGTTGCGCCCTTACGGCGGGTCACGTTGGAAAAGCCCCAAAGTGACCAAAGGGCTCTTGCCCCACCACTCGGCACCTCGCTCACGCTTCGGTGTGCCTGAGCTCAAAAGCAGATCAAGATCAAAAGCCGACCTGAGTGGTAGAAGCGGAGCCGAGGCGGCCTGACAGCCGACCTGATCTTGAAAGCTGAACTCAATCAAATGTGGGAGCTGGCTTGCCTGCGATGGCATCAACCCGGTGTACCTGCTGGACCGAGGTGTCTGCATCGCAGGCAAGCCAGCTCCCACAGAAAAGCAAAAGCAGTGCGGTGCTGGCGGCTGAACTCGCTCCCACATTTGGAGCTCTGTGCATCAGATAGAAGTGTGTTGCTGTGCTTTTGCTTCTACCACTCAGGTCGGCTTTCAGGCCGCCGTGCTTTTGCTTTTGATCTGACAGGCCCCGTCAACCACGCTGGCCGAAGCGAGGCACCGAGTGGTGGGCAAAGACCTTTTGGTTACTTTTGGCTGGGCCGGCATTCCGGGCGTTTGCCAAAAGTGACCCGCTGTAAGAGCGGAACCGCCAGCCGCCGTTACCGCAGCAACGGATATGTACCCTCCCCCCGGCCCGTAAAGAACCCGTATAAATCCCAACTTCCCCATAACGATTCCGTCGTCCCTATTGAGCAACTACCCCCCCACCCTCTACCGTCAATTCCTACCCCCAAAACCCGTAGGAAGTCATCGTGGAAAGTTCAACTTTAGGCATGGTCGTCCTGTCAATGATTGCGCTCTTCGGCACCGCCGCGTTTTGCTTCGAGCACCTCGCCACCCGCGGCGAAAAGAAAAAGAAAGCCAAATAAGCTGATCACTGAAATCAGCAGAGCCCCAGACTTTCAAGGGATACCCCACCCCCGGGCTATCCCTTGTTTTCGTTCGCCCGGCAATCACTCATCTATATACCGTCTTAATACCGCCCCCTGTAATCAGTGCCCGGGCTTGATACCCAAGCGCATAACCTCCCCCGCTTCTTCAACAAGGGGAGTTACACCGTGCTCACACTGACCTTCATTTATGTCGCCAGCGGCTTATGTGCCGTGGGCCTGTTCGCTTACCTGGGCTACGCCCTCATCCGCGCTGAAAAGTTCTAGGGAGTGAACCGTAGCCGGGCAACATCACGCCATTATTAGCAAATACATCCTGCGACGCGCATAGAACAACACCAAAAAACCATAGCAAAGTTTAATTACGGCAAAACCAGGTACGTAGATAAGTTTTCATGGCGTTAGTCTCATTATTTTTGTTGTATATGTGAGATCCGCAGATGTTACCGCTGAGTCAGCCTAAGTCGCCGCCTCCCACCGGCAACGTCACGCCCGTAATGTAGGAAGCCTCGTCCGAGGCCAGGAAAAGAATTGCGCCCGCCTGCTCATCAACGGTCCCGTAGCGCTTCATCAAACTGCTGTCGATGGTTTGATTGACGATTTGCTGGTACCAGATCCGCTCCTGTTCGCTTTGCGGTTGGTTGTTACGCGGGATACGGCGCGGTGGAGCCTCAGTTCCGCCTGGCGCGGTAGCATTGACGCGGATGCCACTGCCGGCAGTTTCCAGCGCCAGGCAGGCAGTCAGTGCGTTAACGCCGCCCTTGGCTGCGCCATACGGCACCCGATTCACGCCCCGTGTGGCGATTGATGAAACATTGACGATGGCGCCGGTGCCCTGTTCGAGCATGTAGGGCAGCGCGCTGTGGCAGCACCACAACGTGGGGAACAGAGAGCGGCGCACTTCGGATTCGATTTCACTCTCGGCGTAGTGCTCGAAGGGCTTGGCCCAGATCGTTCCGCCGACGTTGTTGATCAGGATATCAATGCGCCCAAAACGCGCTTTGGTCGTGGCCATCACCTGCGCGCATTCTGCGTGCCGCTCCAGGTCAGCGGTCAAGGTCAGCGCACGGTCATGCTGCAGTTCATGAACGAGTTCAGAACGGTCGACGGCGACCAGGAACGCGCCCTCCTCCAACAAACGCTCGGCGACACGCCGGCCAATGCCCTGGGCTGCGCCGGTCACTAGCGCAACTTTTGCTTTGAAACGTGGGTTCATTTCACTGCCCTCGGTCGGCGTCGCCGCTAACAATTGCATTGGGCGTAAACTTCTCATAATGGAAGTTGGCTGGGACGACGCCCTGATCTTTGAAGTACTGTCGCACCGCGTCGACCATCGGTGGTGGTCCGCAGAGATACGCGTCAACGTTGCCACCGTTGAGCATGTCAGCGGTCATGTGCTGGGTGACATAGCCTTGCTGAGGATGGAAGGTCTGAGGATCGGCAACGCAGGTGACGAAGCTGAAATTGGGCAAGCGCTCAGTGAGAGCTTTCAGGGCCTCGACCATCACCAGATCCTGATCCCGGGTCACGCCATAGATCAGCGATACCTTCTGAATTTCATCACGTTCGGCGAGCACTTCGAGCATTGACAGAAACGGCGCAAGCCCGGTTCCGCCGGCCAGGAACAGCAGCGGTCGAGTGACCTCACGAAGATAGAAACTACCCAATGGTCCAGTCATTGAGACTTCCTCGGATTCCCGAGCGCGCTCCAGCCAGCTACTCATCAGCCCGTTGGGCACTTGCTTGATCAGAAAGCTCGCGTGTTTTTCTCCCGGGCGACTGCTGAATGAATACGAGCGCGTCTGTCCACTGCCCGGCACGTCAATGTTGACGTATTGGCCGGGTAGGAAAACCGGCGCCTGATCCAGTTCGAAACTGACTTCCAGCGCTGCATCGGCATGGCGAGTAATGCGGGTGATACTGGCAGAGAAACGGCCGGTGCCGGTCTTGCACGTGCTGGAAGGGACCGGCACGGCGAGAACGCAGTCTGATTGAGGCACCATCTGGCAGGTCAACACTTGCCGCTCTTGCGCTTCATCCTCACTCAGCGCGTCCTCGATGTAGTCGTCACCTAGGTCATAGGCGCCGGTTTCGCATCGGCATTTGCAGGTACCGCAAACCCCGTCCGAGCAGTCCATGGGCAGATTGATGCGCTGCCGAAAGGCCGCGTCCAGCACCTTTTCACCTACTTTGCAGTCGATGAAACGGGTCACCCCGTCCTCAAAATTGAGCGCTATGGAATACTTCATGGGTCTGTCCTCAGACGTGATAGATGTCGATGACCTGATGGATGTAATCGTTTTTCAGTACCACCTTCTTGCGCGTGATCAGCGGCTGTTGCGCACTGATATCCAGGTGATAGAACGAGGTGCCGAAATACGTATCCGTGGTCTTGTAGCGATGGCTGAGGGTTTGCCAGTTAAAGCGCAGTTCCACATGCCCGGCGTCTTCAGCGAGCACTTCGAGGTTGGTGATGAAATGTGCAGTGCGCGGCTCTGGGGTGCTGGCACTGGAACGTTCGGTCTTGATGCGAAACACCCGGTCTTCCAGGCCGTCGCGACTGGGGTAATAAATCAACGAGATTTCGCTCTGCGGGTCCTCCGTTAGCGTATCGTGATCGTCCCACGCAGGCATCCAGAACTCGGCCTTTGGCGAGTAGCATTCCAGCCATTCGTCCCACTGGCGGTCATCCAGCAAACGCGCTTCGCGGTAGAGAAAAGCCAGCAGGCTCTCACGGGAAATGCTCATGACAGTGCCTCCTTGTCAGTCGCAATCAGGCCCTGTTTTTCCAGCTCGATCGCTCGTTGCAGGCTGGTCACCCAGTACGCGTGCTGACGCACAAATAAGCCTTCGTCCTCAGTTTTCACGCCGCTGAGCTGAGGGTTCATGCCCATGGCCAGGGCATTGTCGTCAGCGCCTTCGATCCATTGCTTGGCACCGCGACTGAGGTCGTTCCACAGGGTCGTCGCGCCTTGATAGCCGGTCTGACACGCACGAAATTCCTCGAGATCATCGGGCGTGCCCATGCCACTGACGTTGAAAAAATCTTCGTACTGGCGAATTCTGGTTGTGCGCTCCTGAGCGCTCTCGCCCTTGGGCGCCATGCAGTAGATCGTCACTTCAGTCTTATCTACAGCGATTGGCCGCACCACACGGATCTGCGTGGAGAACTGATCCATCAGGTAGACATTGGGGTACAGGCAAAGATTGCGGGTCTGATCGACAATGAAATCCGCACGTTCTTGCCCGAGGCGCTCGGCGAGCGCTGCACGATGGGCATGCACCGGTCGGACTTCGGGGTTAAGCAGGCGGGTCCACAGCAGGATGTGGCCATGCTCGAACGCATACACGCCACCAAGACTTTTCGACCAGCCATTGGCATCGACGGCACGCGTGCCTTGGGCCTCATAATTACGCCGCCCCATGGTTGCCGAGTAATTCCAGTGCACTGAGCTGACGTGATAACCGTCTGCACCGTTTTCGATCTGCAGCTTCCAGTTACCGTCGTATACATACGACGAGCTACCACGCAGGACCTCCAGCCCCTGCGGTGCCTGGTCGACCATTTGGTCGATGATGACCCGGGTTTCGCCCAAGTAATCACTCAGTTCCGGAACCGCTTCGTTGAGGCTGCCAAACAAAAAGCCGCGATAGTTTTCGAAACGGCCCAGACGTTTGAGGTCGTGAGAGCCGTCGCAATCGAAGCTGTCGGGGTAGGCACCGGTCTTGGCGTCTTTTACTTTGAGCAGCTTGCCGGCGTTGCTGAAGGTCCATCCGTGGAACGGGCAGGTGAACGAACCCTTGTTGCCCTGCTTGCGGCGGCACAGCATAGCGCCGCGGTGGGCGCAGGCGTTGACCAGCCCGTGCAGTGCCCCTTGCTTGTCGCGAGTGACAACGACGGGCTGACGACCGATGTAGGTGGTGAAGTAGTCGTTGATTTCTGGCACCTGGCTTTCATGCGCCAGGTACACCCAACCACTTTCAAAAATATGCTTCATCTCCAACGCAAACAGTTCGGTGTCGGTGAAGATGTCACGGCGGCAACGGAAAACCCCAGTAGCGGGATCTTCCTGAACGGATTCGCTGAGTTGACGGGCGAGTCTGTCGAGAGTGCTGATCATGGGGTAGGCCCTCGGTTATTCTTGTATCAGGCCCCCTCACCCTACGTGCTCGCCTACCCCAACAATATCCGATGACTGCAAATCACTATCCGCCTGGCGCAACCTGCTGACGCTGGCGCCGCCAGGTCTGCGAAGGCAGTTCGCCAAAACGCTTGCGGTAGGCTTCAGAGAAGCGCCCCAAATGCAGAAAACCATAATCAAGCGCAACTTCGGTGACGCTTCGCGCGGCTGCCATTTGCAGCTCTGTATGCACCCGTTCCAGCTTGCACTGGCGCATGTAGTCCCTGGGGGACAGGCCGACCTGACGCTCGAACAATTTATACAGCGAACGCTCGCTGACCCGCGCCACGACCATGAGCTGTTCGATGCTGATGTCCTCGGTCAGATGCTCTTCGATGAACTGTCGCACCCGATCAAATCCGCCGCCGCCTTCAGTTCGGGGGACAACCCGCAAAACGTTGCTGCCCAATAGCGCCAGCAGTTTGTTCGCGACAATCCGTTCGTACAGCGCCTGAACCTCACCTTGCGTTGTGTTCTCGGCCTCGTGGCAAATCAAACCCAGCAGTTGTAAAAGGCCACTCATGGCACTGAGTTGATGGCGCTCGGCAACAAAACGAATGCCCTGCTGGGGAAGCACCCAGTGCTGCTCCAGGCAGGCGTTTTCGAGCAGCCTGACAGGCAATTTGACGATGAATTTCTCGCAGTCGGCGGAATAGGTCAGATCGACCGGGTCATCCGGATTGATCAGCAATACCTCGCCCGCACGGAAAATCTGCTCCCTTCCCCAGGCCACCGATCGACAATGACCGTGAAGTAGGATCTGCAAGTGATAGATCGTCTCCAGCGCCTCAGAGATGACCTGCACCGGGGCTCCATAACTGATGCGACACAAGTCCAGACTCGAAAAGTTGCGATGGCTGATACTCGCCCGGGGGTGGCCTTTGGGCGGCAGGCGAATATGGTGACTGCCCACATGCTGGTTAACGTAGTCGGACACTGCATAGGCATCTGCGCGGTCGAAAATCTGACTGCGCTCAGTCAATAACACGGTCATGTCTGCGCCTCTCTTATTCTTTTATGCAAGGCCGGATAGAAGCCACAAAGCCCCCGCCAGCAAACGCTACGCAGGCTCGGGCGGCAATGACTGATCAGACTTCCAATGCCCTTACCCGTTCATGCCGACGTTCATCTTCCGCCGCGGCGGTCGGCTGCAAAACAAAGTCAAATTCGATATCTGCACGCGGACCGTTGGCATCCTCGGTGAAACGAATCTCGGCGATCAGCTCGTCTCGGGTCGCGTAGGCGAAGTCGTCGTGCAGATATTTGTCCCCAGCCAGATTGATCTGCGTCGTCAGGTGACGATGGCCAGGCGCCGAGATAAAGAAATGAATATGCGCCGGACGCTGACCATGGCGCCCCAGTTGGTCAAGCAATTGCTGGGTCGGACCATCTGGCGGGCAACCGTAGCCGGACGGCACGATGCTCTGGAAGCGGTAGCGGCCTTCGGCGTCAGTCTGGATGCGACGGCGCAGGTTGAACTCCGATTGCGAGGGGTCGAAGTATGAGTACGTGCCCCCGGTGTTGGCGTGCCAAACGTCGACGGTGGAGTTGCTCAGCGGCGCGCCATCGGTGCCGCGAACCTGACCGGTCATGAACAATACCGTGCCGGGATCCTGGCCATCGTCCAGCCGCGCGTAGTGCTTCGACAGGGGAGCGCCAGCCACGTAAAGCGGACCTTCGATGGTGCGTGGGGTGCCGCCGACATGCCCGGCCTGCGCGTCTTCGGCGTCCATCAGCAGGTCAAGGTAATGCTCAAGCCCCAGGCCTGCGACCAGTAACCCGGCTTCCTGACGGTTGCCAAGATCGTTGAGGTAATTGACGGCCTTCCAGAACTCTTCGGGGGTGATCTGTAGGTCTTCGATGATCCTGATGGTGTCATTCAGCACGCGATGCATCACGTTCTTCATTCGCTGACTGCCAGCCGGTTGATCAAAGCCCGCTGCGCCTTCGAAAAATTGCTGCACTTCAGCGGTTTGGGAAATACGTACGGTCATGGTGCTTACCCTCATCAATTCATTGTTTTTGTCGATTTACGTGTTGCTGACTGGATGAACTCAGCGGTCGTCGGTGTGGATCGAAGATGGGTGTCGGCACAGGGCTGTGACTTCGACCTCCATGAACGGGTAAAGCGGCAACTGCATCAGGGTATCGTGCAGCGCTTGATTATCCGGAACGTCGAAGATGCTGACGTTGGCGTAAAGCCCAGCAATGCGCCAGAGATGGCGCCAGATGCCCTTTCGTTGCAGGTGCTGGGCCAATTGCTTTTCATCCGCCTTGAGCTTATTCACCTTCTCGACTGGCATGTCGGTAGGTAGCTTGACGGTCATGCGTACCTGAAAAAGCATGGCGTGGATTCCTGTTTATTTGAAGATGATCAGCGGCGGGCAAAGCGCGCCATACGTGGCAATCTTCAGGGCAAAGATCGAGGCGGCGCCCATCTGGGCCAAGGCAAAGCTGTCGGACACTGACTCAATCGCCTCATCCGCCATCAACGGAATAGGACTATGGGCACTCAGACGCACCCTGCCGGCCCGGTCATGGCGCGACAATGTCGCCCCCGGCATCGGCCAGCAAATGGCAAGCGCGTACTGCCACCGCTTCACTCCAGGCCTGATTGATATCGACGCGCACGCTGGCGCTGGCATCCTGGCCGGTCAGCAGCGGTGCGAACCACTTGTCGAGGTTGACCTTAATGCTTTCCAGGCTTTCTCCGGCATATGCCAGGCCGCCAATGGTGGTGGCTTCGCCGACGCCGACAATGCCGTCACTGCAGTAGATGCGCAGGATCACCAAGGTCTGGCCTTGCAGGGTGTGCATGGCCAGTTTGTGCGGGCGGAGGGTCGGTAAATCAACAATATGGGTATCGAAGCGTTCGATGGCGATAGCAGTCATGAGCGTTCCGTGTGCATTGTGTTTGTTCTTCATCAAAGATTGACCTCCGCTAAATGGCCCGTCCAATATTGAATAAGTCTCTCGCCATACCTTGGAGGTATCATAGAACTGCGCCATTTGCGTTACTTCAGGGTGCTGGCCTGCACCCTGAATTTCACCCGCGCGGCTGAAGAACTGCACATCGCCCAGCCACCGTTGAGTCGGCAGATCCAGCAACTGGAATGCGAGATTGGCGTGGCGTTACTCGACCGCAGCAGGCCCCTGCGATTGACCGAGGCCGGGCGTTTTTTCAGGAGCACTCCAACTTGTTGCTTACTCAACTCGATCGCGTGTGCGAGGACACCCGCCGTGTCGCATCGGGCAGCAAGCGGTGGCTAGGGATCGGCTTCGGTCGCTTACTGTTCGATGCTCCGTCCATTATTCAGCAAGTGGTTCACCAAGACCCGCTGGTTGCAGCATTGCCCGCCGGACATGCGCTATTGGGCGCGCCGGTGAGCCTTCAGCAATTGGCCGCTGAACCGTTCATTCTCTATCCGGCAGCCCCCGTCCAAGTTATGCCGACCATGTTTTGCCCTGCGCGGCTTAAGCATCCATTTGGCTTAAATGGCCAACGAACTGCAGACTGCAATTGGGTTGGTGGCCGCGGGCGTGGGGATCACGCTGGTGCCTGCCTCGGTGCAGCGCCTGCACCGAGACGACATCGGCTACACACCGCTGCTGGATGCCAGCGTGAGCTCTCCAATCGTCGTCAGTTATCGGGCAGGCGATAAATCGACCGTATTGAAGGCGTGCCTGGAATTGCTTGGAATTTCTGAGTTGGCTTGAGTGTTCAGAAAATGGACGCATGCCCATAGCGAAGCGTCCAGATTCTGAACAGTGGATCGGTAAGACGTAAAACTTATTTTAATAATTTCCTTTTAAAACAATAAGTTGCGATTTAAGTATCGTTTTGGCACGTCCCCTGCTGTCAGATGACCACACACCCACGAATCAGGTCTGACAAGGGCACCCTCGATATGAGCAGCGAATTACAAAGTGATTTCCTCCCTGCGGCGCTGTGGAATAACAGGCTGTTCACGGGCACTTGGACGACGACGGCCAGCTCTGCAGATGTGCTGGAACCGGCGACGGGCCACACGCTCGGTAGCCTGGCCTGCGCTGATGCCCGCCAAGTGGCGCAATCAGCCCAGGCGGCCAGCCTCGCGCAAAACGCATGGTTCCAATTGCACTACGACGAGCGCTCGGCCGTACTACGCCGGGCTGCAAAAACCGCAGAGGACAATTTTGAGGCCATCGTGCAATGGCTGATTCAGGAAAGTGGTTCCACGCGGCCCAAGGCGGAGTTTGAAACTAGCCTTAGCATCAAGGTGCTCCATGAGAGCGCGGCCATGCCGTCTCGAAGCCAAGGCGAGGTGTTGCCCTCAAGCGCTGGGCGTTTAAGCATTGCTCGCCGTCGACCGCTAGGCGTGGTCGGGGTTATTTCGCCGTTCAACTTCCCTTTGTACTTGGCCATCCGCGCGGTCGCCCCAGCCCTGGCGACAGGCAACGGTGTGGTGCTTAAGCCCGACTTACGTACGGCGGTATGCGGCGGTTTTGTCATCGCCCGGATCTTCGAATTGGCAGGTCTTCCGATGGGCCTGTTGCACGTTTTACCAGGAGGAGCGGAAGCCGGCGCCGCGCTCACCAGCGATCCGCACGTGGCGATGATTCAGTTCACCGGCTCCACCGGTGCCGGTCGCAAGGTCGGTGAGGCCGCGGGCCGTAACCTGAAAAAAGTCTCCTTGGAACTGGGCGGAAAAAACGCCCTCATTGTGCTGGACGACGCCGACCTGGAGCTGGCCCTGGCCAATGCCACCTGGGGCGTCTATCTGCATCAGGGGCAAATCTGCATGTCGACGGGCCGCCTGCTGGTGCAACGGGGCATTTACGAGCGCCTGCTGGAAAAGTTGGTGGCCAAGGCCAACAGCCTTGTGGTTGGCGACCCCGCCAGTGGGCAGGTACATCTGGGGCCTTTGATCAATCAGCAGCAACGTGACCATGCGCTGCATGTCGTCAATGCCTCCGTGCAGGCAGGTGCGACGCTGGCGGCAGGAGGCACATCGGAGGGACTGTTCTTCAAACCCACCGTACTCAGCGGTGTGACCCGCGACAACCCGGCGTTTCACGAAGAGATTTTCGGCCCTGTGGCCGTGGTCGTGCCGTTTGACACTGATGCCGAGGCCATCGAATTGGCCAATGACACCGAGTATGGACTGTCGGCCGCCATTCTTTCTCAGAACGTTGGCCGTGCGCTGAAACTAGGCGAGCAGCTTAGAGTCGGCCTCCTGCACATCAACGACCAGACAGTAAACGACGAAGTGGTTAATCCGTTCGGTGGCGTGGGCGCCTCCGGCAACGGGACCAGTATTGGCGGGCCAGCCAATTGGGAAGAATTCACACAATGGCAGTGGCTCACCGTTAAAGGTGAAGCACCGGCTTATCCGCTTTAAAACCAGGAGAATAAAAATAATGAGTACCCAAGTCTACCGCCCCATAACTGCTGCTATTACCCGTGGTAAAGGTGCGCCCTTCGTGCTGGAAAATGCGCGGATTCGAGAACCGCGGGGCGATGAAGTACTCGTACGTATCGTTGCCACCGGCATGTGTCACACCGATATGATCGTCCGCGACCAGTACTACCCCGTGCCGTTACCGGCGGTACTGGGCCACGAAGGCTCAGGCATCGTCGAGGCCGTCGGCCCGCTTGTCCAGGGCCTGCAAGTGGGCGACCATGTCGTGCTCACCTACGGCTATTGCGGCCAATGCCTGTCTTGCGGTGCCGGGCACATGTCCTACTGCCAGGAGTTTTTTGGCCGTAACTTCAGTGGTGGCGATCCGGAGGGCGGCAGCGCGTTGCAGGATGAGGCGGGATCCCGTCTGAACGATCACTTTTTCGCCCAATCGTCGTTTGCCAGCTTTGCACTGAGTCGTGAAAACAACGCGATCAAAGTCAGTCGCCAAGCACCGCTTGAATTGCTCGGCCCGCTCGGTTGCGGGATCCAGACCGGGGCCGGGGCGGTAATCAACTCGCTGAAGGTCACCCCCGGCAGCAGCTTCGCCGCGTTTGGCGGGGGGCGGTGGGCCTGAGCGCAGTACTCGCTGCACGGGTCGCGGGCGCCACCACCATCATTGCCGTGGATGTGGTGCCGTCACGGTTGACCTTGGCCACGGAGTTGGGTGCGACCCATGTCATCAATAGCAAGGACACTGACCCGGTAGCGGCCATCCGCGAGATCACGGGCGGCGGTGTCAATTTTGCCCTGGAGTCTACGGGGCGTCCGGCGGTGCTGCGTCTAGCCGTCGATGCACTCGGCAGTCGCGGCAGCCTCGGCGTCGTTGGCGCACCCGCGCTAGGCACCACCGCCGAGTTCGACGTCAATGATCTGCTGCTGGGCGGCAAGACCATTCGCGGCATCGTCGAAGGCGATAGCGTGCCGAAGAAGTTCATCCCGGAACTGGTGAACCTTTATCTGCAGGGCCGCTTCCCCTTCGACAAGCTGGTGAAATTCTACCGCTTCGACGAGATCAACCAGGCCGCTGAGGACAGCGAGAAAGGCATAACGCTCAAGCCGATCATTCGCATCGCGCCATAACCTTTTGACCCGGAGCAGTGATGCTCCGGGCCATATCACGCAAATAAAAACAAGAAAGGTAGTCGAACATGCGACTTATATCTCGCGTTTACGTGGGCGCCATGGCGCTCGCCCTGGGTTCCACCCCCGCCTGGGCAGTCGACGTCAATGTTGGCGATTATACAGCCCTTCCCGCTGGCACCAGTGTCGCGGCCTGGTATCAGCAATACAGTCATTCCGACCGCTACGATACGGACGGGGCCGGAGACAGCCGTCGTCAGACCAGCCTGAAATCCAATATCAGCATCCTGCGTCTGATCCACTTCACCGAGATTGGCGGAATCACGGTCGACCCACAGATTCTCCTGCCGTTTGGACATGTCTACGACGCGCGTATCGGTGGGCATGCGCTGGGCAGTGCCAGTGGCTTGGCCGACCCTATTTTGGGCGCGACCTTCTGGTTGGTTAACCAGCCAGAGGCCGGCGTCAGCGGTCGCTACTTCGGCATTACACCTTTGCTCTACCTGCCTTGGGGCAACTACGATCGTCACGACGCGCTGAACCTGGGCGAAAACCGTTACAAAGGCGACCTGCAGCTGGGCTGGGTCGAACCGCTGTGGGGCAAACTGGGCATGGAGCTGTACGGCGATGTCGTAGCCTATGGTCACAACGCTAATGCAGGCACTGGAAATCAGACGCTCAAACAGGACCCTACCTACCAGGTGCAGAGCAATCTGCGCTATGACTTTAATCCGACGCAGCGCATGGCCCTCGGCTACAGCGCCAGCATCGGCGGTAAGCAATATCTGGACGGTGATTACACAGGGCAGAAGACCGAGGTTCAGCAGGTACGAATGGAGTTTCAACAGATGGTCGGACGCACCGTCCAACTTAGCGCGCAATTGACCCACGACGTGCGAGCTGTCGGTGGCTTTCAGGAGGACGTTGGTATTAATTTGCGTGCGCTGTTGGTGTTCTGATTGTTATGCAGATATTGACCTTGCTGGTCGTTGGGTATAAATCAGTGGCTATCGCGGGCCCTGCCTATGCTGTGTGGTCCGAGCAGTAATCCCTATAATTATTAGAGGTGTCTTTAATGGATGCCCACGCCTTGGTCGACCAGCAACGCCTTTTCCATGCCCGTAGGCGCTTCAGTGAAGGCGCAGACTTGCCTGTCGGTCTGGTTCCCCCCGTCGTAGCCGAATCGTGGTTTCGCTCACGTGCAAGCGGCCTGCTGCCGTCAGACCATTGGCGAGCGGGCCCTGAGAGCCTGATCCCGCTGAACGACAACGATCGTTCACTGGCTGAGTATGTCGGGCCTCAGATCGATCGGTTATGGCAGCAAATAGGCGGGGCCTCGTGGACATTGTTCTGCGTCAACCCGCAAGGGGTTATCGTCCACGCCAGGCAGGCGCCTGAGTTATATGGACCTCTACGCGAGCTGCAGGTCGGTCGGCGAATCCAGGAGGCGGATCTCGGAACTACGGCACCCAGTTGCACCATTGCCACCTGTGCCCCGACGGTGCTGATTGGCAACCAGCATTATCTCAACGACTTCGGCAACATATTCTGCGCAAGTGTCCCCATTCGCGGCTTGAACGGGGACTTCATCGGCGGGCTTGATATCACGGGCACTGGCGAACGGCAGATTGCAGCGGTCCTGGAGCAGCTGAGCCATGCTGCTATGGCAGCTGAAAATCTGCTATTTGGCACGCTAAAGAACTGCCAGATCCTGTCTCTCCAGCATGATCGGCGTCTGCTGGGCACCCCGTTGCAAGGACTGATCGCGATCGACCCCAGAGGGCGTATTTGTAACGCCAATCGCGCCGCACAACGCCTGTTGGGGCTAGAGCAATTCGCCCCAATCGAGTGCCACATCGAGCAGTTGTTTGAAACCCGAACCGTCGCCAGCGCGGAGCACGCCCAACAGCTAACCCTCACGGATGGCTCGCGTTTATACGCCAAGATGCTGTTACCGGAATCCAAGATCATCGTCTCAAGTCCGCAATTGTCGACCCCTATGGGCACAGACCCCACTGTTAACCGGCAACTGGCACAAGCACACAAGGCGTTCGCCGCTGGCGTGCCGATTATGCTGCAGGGTGAAACCGGCACCGGCAAGGAAGTCTTCGCTCGTGCGCTGCACGAGCATTTGCATCCTGAAGCGCCCTTCGTTGCGATCAATTGCTCCGCAATTCCGGAAAGCCTGATTGAGTCCGAACTCTTCGGCTATGCCGAAGGCACCTTCACCGGTGCGCGCAAAGGCGGCTACGCTGGGCAACTTGCCGCCGCCAACGGCGGCACTTTGATGCTGGACGAGATCGGCGACATGCCGCTCGCCCTTCAAACCCGCTTGCTACGGGTGCTTCAAGAGCGAGAAATATCACGTCTGGGTAGCGCCGTGCGCACCCCCTTGGACGTCAGACTGATCAGCGCCACCCACTGTAATCTGGCTGAACGCATCGCTCACAAGGCGTTTCGCGAAGATTTGTATTACCGCCTCAATGGCCTGGCTATTACCCTACCGGCGCTGCGTGAGCGCACTGATTTCGCCGTGTTAGTGGAACGGCTGCGCCAGCGTTTCGACGCCCCACCACTGCATCCAGATGCGTTGCTGGCACTGCAAGAACAGGCCTGGCCGGGAAATATTCGTCAGTTAGAGCAAACCCTTCGATTGGCGAGTGCCCTTGCAGGCAATGACATGATGATCATGCTTGAGGGCCTATTACTGTCGGTTGCGCCATCGCCTACAAAAGCGCCGATGGATCTGAGGCAGACGCAGCAACGCGCAATTGAAAGTGCTTTGCAGGTTAATGGCGGCAACATAAGTGCCACAGCTCGACAGTTGGGCATATCGAGGACGACTTTGTACAAGAAAAAGTACGGGCGCGGATGAGAACGCTTTTGCGGCCTGAGAAATGCAAACTCCAGCAGGTCCGAACCACGAGATGGTACTTAAATAGATTGGGTGTAAACGAAGAAAACTGCGGTATCACGATCTACGCTCATTCCACTCATTTTAGACGTGTTGGTGTCGTTGGGTTACCGCACCAACGCCCCTCGTGACCTGCTTTGAACCTGCGGATCAGCCAGTAAGCGTGCGAGAAACCAAGCATCTTCAAGTCCCTGCCCTGCGCCGGCACCTTGATGGGGGAGCATGGCGTGAGCAGCATCGCCAATCAGAGCTACGCGGCTATGGACATACCCAGAAAGTTCGTCCACATCATGGAGTGCCCAAAGGGTGGGCGAAGGAATGCACTGTTCCTCAACGCGCCTCAAAACCGAGTGAAGATTTTGGCTCGCATTTATAGAGCACGATAACCAGGGCCAACTCCCACACCGCTCCCTCTTCGGGCAACAGCCCGATGCGGCAGATCACGCCAGGAACGGCGCCCGCGGTCGAGCCATCAAATAAAAAACTACATATTTCCTGCAATTTGGGATTTTGCAGTATTTTGTCTTTACAGGATTTTTGCTTAGTAATAGATTTGGCCGTAGTCGAGGACACCTGCCTGCCCCAGACAATAAAAACAATAAGAGGTACGTTCATGCACACACCTACCCCCAGCAATATCCTCTGCGACGTAGTGGACGCCCGGCCTGTCAGTCGCTTGCAATGGGAGCTGCTCGCCCTCTGCGTACTGGTTGCAGTGCTTGACGGGTTCGATACCCAGATCGTCGGATTCCTGGTGACGGCCATGGCTTCGACCTTGAACGTGACGCCCCAAGCCCTGGCCCCGGTGTTCGCGGCAGGTTTATTGGGTTTGATGCTCGGCGCCCTGCTACTTGCCCCTATGGCGGACCGCCTGGGGCGCAAGAAGATTCTGGTGCTGTCGATCCTGTTGTTCGGCACATTCGCGTTACTGACCGCTTTTGTTAACAGCGTTCCGCAATTGCTGGTCGTGCGCTTCCTGACCGGTATAGGTCTTGGCGGCGCGATCCCCAACCTGGTGGCGCTGATCTCTGAATACAGCCCACGGCGTTATGCGCGCAGTGCCGTCACACTGCTGTTCTGTGGCATGCCACTGGGCGCGATGCTGGCAGGTTTGACAGTCGACCAACTCCTCGCCACCTGGGGATGGGAAAACCTTTTCCTGATTGGTGGCGCGCTGCCCTTGCTGGTCGCCGGCGTCGTGGCACGGCGGCTTCCGGAGTCGGTTGAGTTCCTCAGTCGCAAGCCCGGCAGTCGCCCTGCCCTGAGCGCTATCATCAAGCGGCTCGCACCCGATCTCGCTGAACTGCCCGCCAGCCTTGGCCGTCCGCGTCAACAGGCAACCTCCTCTACTTCCCTGAGCCGTCTTTTCACCGCCGGCATGTGGCGTCGCACACTGTTACTCTGGCTGCCGTACGCCATGAACCTGCTGATTTTGTACTTCATCATGAGCTGGATCCCGACACTGCTGGTGGCAGCCCATGCACCGCTAAGCATGGGGATCCGCGCGATTATTCTGTTCAGCCTGGGAGGTGTGATCGGCTCAGTGATACAAGGCTGGCTGATGAACCGTTGGGGCTCGGTCAATGTGCTGACCCTCGAGTTCATGGGCTACCTGGCGGTCGTGCTGGCGCTCAGCCAATTACCGGTTTCGCTTTATTCGCTTTTCCCCGCGATGCTGGCGCTGGGCATTCTGGTACAGGGCGCGCAGGCCGGTCTTAACGCTTTAGCCGCCGAGTTGTACCCACAGGAAATACGCTCCACAGGTATCGGCTGGGCATTAGGCGTCGGGCGCGTGGGTTCCATTACAGGGCCTGTTTGCGGAGGCTTGATGCTGGCGGCCGGCTGGGTTTTGACAGAGATCCTCATCGCAGCGTTGATCCCGGGCGCCATCGCGCTGACGGCGATTACCTTGCTGCGACTGGACCCCGCAAGCAAGCAACAACCAACACGCTCACAAAGCGAACGGGCGCTGATGCGCTCAAAGACCTGCCCGCCAGGGGTTGAGTGAAATCGGCTTTCTGCCGGTTATTGCCAGCCCTGGCAAAGTGCTCCCCTCCAGTTCATTCCGGCCGGCCGCCCCGGCCTGGATGAAGCCGAGTGATATCGTCAAAATCGAAATCGAGCGAATTGGTATCCTGCGCACCAGTAATGTAGACGAGCGCTGACATGCAAAAACCGTTTGATTGCGAAGACAACACCGAGCACCTGGCTGACAGCAAAGGCTCCAGCCTGGAGCGGATGTTGCGAATCCTGGACCTGTTTACCGAGCGCCATCCAATCTGGACGGTCGATGGGATGGGAAATGCGCTGGGGTTCACACGCTCCACCGCCTACCGTTACGTACGTGAACTGGCCGAGGCCAATTTGCTGTTTCAGGTCGAGGCCGGGCGCTACGCTCTGGGCGCGAGAATCATCACTTGGGATCGCCAACTGCGCGTCAGTGATCCGCTGGTTCGTGCCGCACATGCACTCGAGCCCAGCTTTCCAAAGTGGGGCGCCGAGCAAGCATGGCTGGTGTGCCGATCGTTCAAGGATCAAGTGGTCTGCGTCCATCAAACCGGCAATCTGTCCAATCAGGTGAGCTATTCACGAGGTTCGCCAAGACCGTTGTTCATGGGCGCCACTTCCAAAGTCATTCTGGCCAATATGGGCTCGCGACACCAAAGCCGGATATTTCTGGAAAACCCGAGTGATGTCGAATCCAGCAACCTGGGTAAGACGTGGGAGCAATTCCGACGCTCGCTGCAGCGCCTGCGCCGCCAGGGATATGTGCTGAGCATCAGCGAAGTGGATGCTGACGTCTTCGGCCTGGCGGCGCCCATCTTCGATGGCGACGGCAAAGTCGTGGGTAGCATCAGTTGCGTGCGCCCGACCTCGCAACGCGACAGCGAACAGGATGAAGTGCAGGGCCAGCAGATCCTCACCCTTGCCGACAATCTTTCACAACTCATGACCGCACTGGCGCACAGAGCAGAACTTCTGGACTGACCTGTGCGCAGGTCATCTACGGATGAGGGACGTAACACCGGACGCATCGCCACGGTCGGCAAGCCCATCAATCGCGTTGCCCTTGAACTCGGCGGCAACGCCCTACTGATGGTGTTCAGCGACGTTTGGCTTTCACCAGCTCAGCAATCAAAAAATCCCTGAACGCTGAAACCGCTGCCGGCAAATTGCGCCCAGCCATGCTCTGCAGTTCGATGCGGCGTGCCTGCATGCCTTCATCAAGGATCGGCACGCATTGCAGCGCCTTGTCCGCCACCTGCTTGTGCAAGGTCATTTCGCTGGCCAGGCTGATAACGCCTTCTTCGCGGACGAAGCTGTAGAGCGCGGCAACGTAATTGGTGGTCAACACCGGGTCGAACAACAACCCCTGTACGCCGCAACAGATGTCAAACAGCTGCCGTATGGTGGTGTCAGCCTTGGGTAACGCAATGGGCCAGGGTTGCAACTCGGCGAGGGTGACCGCTTCACGCCCGGCCAAGGGATGAGAATTGGAGACCACGGCGAAAATCGCCCCGCTCAGGACATGTTCAACCTTGATTTCCTTTTGCGGCGTCAGGCTGAAGGTCATCGCCAGATCGGCTTCGCCGGAACGAACTTTCTCAGTTGCTTGCGCAGGCGCACAGACCTCCAATGTGAAATGAATGCCCTGATACTCACGCCTGAACGCGCTGATGCTCCTGGGCATGTATTCCAGTGCAAATCCTTCCGAGCAAGCAACATGCACATGGCCCCGCCGCAAGCCATGCAGCTCGGTAATTTCCAGCACCACCTGCTCGGCCTCAAGCTGCGACTTGCGCGCATAGGCCGCCAATCGCGCCCCCGCCTCGCTGAGCACCATGCCCCGGGCACGACGCTCAAACAGGCTGGCATCCAGAGCCACCTCAAGCTTGGAAATTTGTCGGCTCACCGCTGATGCCGCTACATTCAGCCGCAATGAGGCTTCGCTGATCGACCCGCATCGCGCGACTTCGAGAAAATAGCGCAGTGCTGTGGACTGCACGCCATACAGTTGCATCGGCGCCTCCAAGGGTTGCCTTTTCGGCAAAGGAAGTATCGAAATATTATTCTTGTGGCATTGATAGCCTTTCCCTACATTCGTGTCCAGACCAAAAAAACCTTGCCTGAGCTTTCATCCTCCTTACGCATTTGCGACCCGCTGCCCTTTGATTCAACCACACTCGCCAACGGAGACGACGGCATGGGCATCAAAGGTTTCGCCTGCAGTATTGCGCTGATGGGCATCATCATCAGTTTTCCGGCTCATGCCGGTAAAGCCAACGACACCTTGGTTTACGCTTCCGACAGCGAGCCTGAAAACATCAGTCCCTATCACAACGATTTACGCGAAGGTGTGATTCTCGGCCGGCTGATCTGGGACAACCTGATCTACCGCGATCCCAAAAGCGGCGAATACAAACCCATGCTGGCCACCAGCTGGAAACAGGTCGACGACACCACCATCGACTTTGAGCTGCGCAAAGGCGTCAAATTTCACAACGGCGACGCGTTCACCGCCGACGACGTGGTGTTCACCCTCAACTACGTGGTGTCGCCCGAAGCGAAAGTCGTTACCGTGCAAAACGTAGACTGGATCAAGAGCGCCGAAAAAACCGGTGACTACAGCGTTCGCCTGCATTTGAAGAAGCCTTTCCCTCCCGCACTGGAATACCTGTCCAACGCCGTTCCGATGTTTCCCAAGCAGTATTTCGAGAAGGTCGGCCTGGCCGAATTCAGTCGCAAGCCCATTGGCACCGGGCCGTATAAAGCCGTGTCGGTGGTGGCCGGCGAAGGCGTGACCATGGAGATCAACAAGGACTACTTCCCGGACAGCCCACAAGGCCAGCCACATATCAGCCACCTCAAGTTCCGGGTGATCCCGGATGCGGAAACCCGCCTGGCCGAGCTGATGACCGATGGTGTCGACTGGACCTGGCGTGTCACCCCGGATCAGGCAGTCGACCTCAAAGGCATGCCGAACCTGACCGTGACCAGCGGCGAAACCATGCGCATCGGCTTCCTGATTCTCGATGCTCGGGGTACCTCCACTGAAAACTCGCCGATGAAGAACCTCAAGGTGCGTCAGGCCATCAACCATGCGATCAACCGCAATGCGCTGGCCACGCAATTGGTGGGTGGCGAAGCCAAACCCCTGCAGGTTGCCTGTTATCCAGGCCAGTTCGGCTGCGATACTACCGCAGCCACGGTCTACAACTATGACCCGGCCAAGGCCAAGGCGCTGCTCGCCGAAGCCGGTTACCCAAATGGCTTCGAGACAGAAATCTTCGCTTATCGCGACCGTGATTACGTCGAAGCCATCATCGGCAACCTGCGCGCCGTGGGCATCAACGCCAAGCTGCGCTACTTGAAGTACGCCGCCCTGCGCGATCAGCAACGTGGTGGCAAGGTACCCATGTCGTTTCAGGCCTGGGGCTCGTTCTCGATCCTCGACACCTCGGCGTCGGCCGGTACCTGGTTCAAGGGCAACCCGGACGACAACATCAAGGACCCACAAGTCCAGGGCTGGTTGCAGACCGCCGACAATGCCCTCGACCCGCAAGTGCGCAAGGACAACTACCGCAAGGCGTTGCAGCGCATCAGCGAACAGGCCTATTGGGCGCCGCTGTTCAACTACTCGATGAACTACGCCTACACCTCCGAACTCGCGTTCACCCCGTACCCGGATGAGCTGCCGCGTTTCGTCGAGTCCACGTGGAAGTAATGCGCAAGCTGGCGGACTGATCCAAAGGTGCCGTAGCGCCTGGACTCGTCCCTGCCACAGACACGTCCTCACACATGTCACCCAATAGATATGAGGAAACTCGCCATGCTTGGATTCCTTCTGCGCCGTCTGGGCATCGCTATTTGCGTTGCCATTACCGTGTCGGTGATCAGCTTTTCTCTTTTGCATCTGTCCGGCGACCTGGCCACTGCCATTGGCGGACCGGAAGCCACTAGCGAACAGATCGAACAGATCCGCGTGCAGTACGGTTTGAACAAACCGCTACCGACCCAGTACTTCAACTGGCTGGGCGATTTGCTACGGCTGGACCTGGGCAATTCATTTTTCTTTCAGGAGTCGGTCTACAACCTCGTCGCCAGCCGCTTGCCGATTACCCTCGGGTTGGGCGCCATGGCATTGGGCATCGCCTTGCTGGTGGCAATTCCCCTGGGCGTGCTGGCCGCGGTCAAACGCGACACCTGGGTTGACCGACTGGCCTTGAGCATTGCGGTGCTGGGTCAGGCAATGCCAAGTTTCTGGTTTGCGCTGATGTTGATCGTGGTGTTCGCAGTGACGCTCAAGTGGCTGCCGGTGTCCGGCAACTCGACCCTGCTGCACTTCGTCATGCCGGCCATTGCCCTGGGCTACTACGCAACTCCGGCAATCATGCGGCTGACCCGCGCCGGCATGCTTGATGTGCTCAGTTCCGATTACATCCGCACCGCCCGCGCCAAGGGCCTGCGCCCTGCCCGCGTGTTGTTCAAGCACGCACTGCGCAACGCCTTGATTCCGGTAGTCGCGCTGGCGGCGGTGGAGTTCGGCTTCATGCTCGGCGGTTCGGTGGTGATCGAAACCGTGTTTTCCCTGCAAGGCATCGGGCAACTCGCCTGGGACGCCATCGCCCGTGACGACTTCCCGGTGGTGCAGGCCGTGGTCCTGCTGATTGCGGTGATCTACATCATCCTCACCTTGCTGGCCGATGTGCTCAACGCACTGCTCGACCCGCGCATTCGCGTGCGCTAGGAGGCTTACATGAGCACCCCCACTACCCTCACGATCAATGACTACCTGCCACCACCGAGCAGCCTGAGCCGAGTACTTGGCAAGAGCTTTCGTCATCGTGGTTTCGCCATCGGCGCGGTGTTGTTGCTCATCATCTTCGCTGGCGCACTGTTCGCGCCGTGGTTGGCACCTTACGACCCTTATGCGCAAGACGTGATGCTGCGCATGAAACCGCCGGTATGGATGGCCCACGGCACCTGGGAATACATCCTTGGCACCGACAAGCTGGGCCGTGATTACCTGTCACGACTGCTCTACGGCGCACGCATTTCGCTGTTCATCGGGATTGCGGCGGCGCTGATTTCCGGCTTTATCGGCACCGTCATGGGGCTGTTGGCGGGTTACTACGGCGGCAAGGTCGATGCGTTTATCAGCTACCTGATCACTACCCGGCTGGCGATGCCGGTCGTGATGGTCGCACTGGCCTCGGCCTCGCTGATGGGCGGCTCGCTGAAAGTGGTCATCGTGCTGCTCGGCTGCCTGTTATGGGATCGCTTCGCGGTGGTGGTCAGGGCTTCTGTGCAACAGATTCGCGATGCTGAATATGTGGCGTCGGCCCAGGCGCTTGGCTGCTCGACCCTGCGCATTCTGGTCAGTGAAATTCTGCCCAATCTGGTCGGTGCACTGATCGTCGTCGCGACGCTGGAAATGGCCCACGCGATCCTGCTGGAGTCAGCACTGTCGTTCCTCGGGGTTGGTGTGCAGCCGCCGACGCCGTCCTGGGGTTTGATGATCGCTGAAGGCAAACCCTACATGTTCTTTTCCCCGTGGGTCATCGCCATTCCCGGCGTCGCCCTGATGATTCTGGTGCTGGGCATCAACCTGGTCGGCGACGGCCTGCGCGATCTGATCCTGCCCGACGGCCGTAACTGATAGACGGCCGTAACTAAAGAGGGTACCGAACATGGCACTACTCCATGTGGAAAACCTGCGCGTGGACATTCCAATGGGCAACAGCCCGACACCGGATGACATGCTGCATGCCGTGCGCGGTCTGAATTTTGAAGTCGAGCGCGGTGAAATGCTGTGCATCGTCGGCGAATCCGGCTGCGGCAAATCCCTGACCTCACTGGCGCTGATGGACCTGTTGCCACGCAAGGCCAAACGCACCGCGTCACGGCTGACGCTGGACGGTATCGACATGCTAAACCAGAGCGAGCGGCGCATGTGCGACCTGCGCGGCAACCGTCTGGCGATGATCTTCCAGGAACCGATGACCTCGCTGAACCCCGCCTACAGCATTGGCGATCAGCTCAGCGAAGTACTGACTCAGCATCGCAAGGTGTCGCGCAAGGATGCCCTGGCTCGCGCCGCGCAGATGTTGGAGAAAGTCGGTATCAGCAATGCGACCGAGCGCTTGCGTCAGTATCCGCATCAATTGTCTGGCGGTTTGCGCCAGCGGGTAATCATCGCCATGGCGTTGATGTGCGAACCGGACCTGATCATCGCAGATGAGCCAACCACGGCACTGGATGTGACTATTCAAGCGCAGATCCTGCGCTTGATTCGCGACATTCAGAAAGAACTCGGCCTGGCGGTGATCTTTATCACCCACGACCTTGGGTTGGTGGCACGGATCGCCGATCGGGTCGCAGTGATGTATGCCGGGGAAATCGTCGAAACCGCCCCTGCCCTGCAACTGTTCGAGAACCCGCAGCATCCTTACACCCGCGGTCTGCTGGCGAGTATTCCAATCCCTGGCCGGACTAAACCGGGTGAGGCGCTGGGTTCGATTCCGGGCCTTGTGCCGAGTCTGGTAGGCGAACAGCAAGGTTGTGCGTTCCGCAATCGTTGCAGCCAGGCGACACCGGACTGCGCGCAAAACATCCCCGAAGTCGAACAGGACGGACACATGGCGCGCTGCCTGCTCGCCGCACCGAACCCGGCACCGATTCGCCTTCAGGAGCGTGCAAGCTCATGAAAAAAGACATCGCTTTAGAGCTGTGTGACATCCGCCGCGAGTTTCGGATCAACAAGGGCTTTTTCAAACCCGCCGCCACCCTGAAGGCCGTGGACGGCGTTTCCCTGCGCCTGATGCGTGGCGAAACCCTCGGTCTGGTAGGCGAGTCCGGTTGCGGCAAAAGTACCCTGGCCAAGATGCTGCTCGGTCTGTTGCCGCCTACCAGCGGCGATGTGCTGGTCAATGGCAAACATCTGGCGGCGACTGATCGCAAGGAAATGTCCCGGCATATCCAGCCGATTTTCCAGGACCCGTACTCCTCGCTGAACCCACGCAAGACCCTGCGCGAAATCGTCACCCTGCCGCTGATCGTGCATGACATCGGCAGCACCGCCGAGCGACGCAAGAAGACCGAAGAGATGCTTGATGTGGTCGGCCTGCCCAAGCGGGTGATCGACAGCTACCCGAGCCAGCTGTCTGGCGGGCAACGCCAGCGGGTGGCGATTGCACGGGCGCTGATCATGCGCCCTGATGTATTGATCTGCGACGAGCCCACATCAGCGCTGGATGTGTCGGTGCAGGCGCAGATCCTCAATCTGCTGCAGGACCTCAAGCGCGAATTCGGCCTGACCTATCTGCTGATCAGCCATAACCTGGCGGTCATCGAACACCTCGCAGACCGGGTCGCAGTGATGTATCTGGGGCGCATCGTCGAAGAACGCACTCGCGAATCGTTGTTCGCCAACCCCGGCCACCCTTATACCCGCGCCTTGCTGGATTCGGTGCTCACGCCCGATCCGCGCCTGGGCATTCCTGAAATCGGCCTGCACGGCACCTTCCCCAACCCCATGTCACCGCCGTCCGGTTGCGCCTTTCATCCGCGCTGCCCGAGCTGCTTCGCCCCCTGCACAACGGCCTATCCGGCCAATGGTCCGCTTATCGGCGGCAACGTGCGTTGCCACCTTCACGACAATTCTGCCCAAACACTGGAGCTTATCCACTCATGAGTCGTTCACTGGCCATCAGCAACACCACAGAGCAATTCGACAACGGCGATTTTTTTAATCTGCTCGAACGTAGCGTCGCCTTGCACACCGAAAGCCAGGCAGCGGATAGCCAGCCCGAGCTGTATCGCTACCTCAATGATTTCATCACCCCGCATGTCGAGGCGATGGGCTTCAGCGTCATGGTCTATAACAACCCGGTGGCAGAACGCGGCCCCTTCCTGATCGCCACACGCATTGAACATCCAGAACTGCCGACCGTGCTCAGCTACGGCCACGGTGATGTGGTGCGCGGCTATGAAGCGCAATGGCGTGAAGGCTTGTCGCCGTGGCAAGTCACGGTCGAAGGCGATCGCTGGTACGGCCGCGGCACAGCGGATAACAAAGGCCAGCACCTGATCAACCTGACCGCGCTGGAGCAAACGCTCAAGGCTCGCGACGGCAAGCTGGGTTTCAATGTCAAGCTGCTGTTGGAAATGGGCGAAGAAGAAGGCTCGCCGGGCTTGAATGCGTTCTGTGCCGCACACAGTAAAGAGCTCGCGGCGGATGTTTTCATCGCCTCGGACGGCCCGCGCCTGGCGGCATCACGCCCGACGATTTTTCTCGGCTCACGCGGTGTATTCAACTTCGAGCTGGTGGTCAATTTGCGCGAAGGCGCTCATCACTCCGGCAACTGGGGCGGGTTGCTGGCCAACCCCGGCATTATTCTGGCCAATGCCATCGCGAGCATGGTCGATGAACACGGTCGGGTGAAAGTTGCGGGCCTGATGCCCGAGACACTGCCGGAGCCGGTTCGGCAGGCACTGGCCGATATTGACGTCGGTGGCGGACCGGGCGATCCGGAAATCGACGCCGACTGGGGTAACCCGCAGCTCTCGCTGAGCGAAAAGGTGTTCGGCTGGAACACCCTCGACGTCATCGCCTTCAAGACCGGCAACCCGGACGCACCCGTGCATGCGATTCCCGGCAAGGCTAACGCCCACTGCCATATCCGCTTCGTGGTAAACAGCGACTACACGACCTTTATCCCGGCTGTACGTGCCCACCTGGATGCTCATGGTTTCAGCAATGTCGAGGTCAAGCAAAGCCGCATCGATGTGATGCATGCCACTCGGCTGGATCCGCAAAGCCCGTGGGTCAGTTGGGCGCTCAGCTCCCTGGCACAGACCACCGGCAAAAAGCCTGCGCTGCTGCCAAACCTCGGCGGCTCGCTGCCCAACGACGTGTTCGCGGACGTGCTCGGCCTGCCAACATTGTGGGTGCCGCACTCGTACCCTGCATGCTCGCAACATGCGCCGAACGAGCACTTGCTGGCACCGGTGGTCAAGGAAAGCCTGCAAATCATGGCCGGGCTGTTCTGGGACCTGGGCAACGACGCGGCACGCCTGACCCAGGAACATCAGTTACGGGAGCGGGCGCAATGAGCGCCTCTGCGCAACAGGCGCTGGACTGGCTGGCTGACCAGCGCCAAGCCATGGAAACGCTGCTGCAGCGCATCGTCGACACCGACTCCAACAGCTATGACAAGGCGGGCGTTGACGCTGTGGGCGCGCTGCTCGCGGCTGAACTGGAAGCCGACGGCATCCTGCTCAAGCGCATACCGGTCGATGGTTTTGGCGACGTGATGCTCGCCGAAGTGCCAGGCGAATCTGGAAAGCCGGTGTTGCTGCTGGGCCATCGCGACACGGTTTTCCCCAAAGGTACCACCACGACTCGCGGCTACAGCCGCGACACCCATTTCGCCTATGGCCCCGGTGTCGCCGATATGAAAGGTGGCCTGGTGCTCAATTGCTTCGCCCTCAAGGCACTCAAGCGCGCCGGTCGGTTGCCCTATCCGGTGCAGGTTCTGTACACCGGTGACGAAGAAATCGGCTCCGGCAGCGCCAGAACCCATATCGAAAAGGCCGCCCGGGCCGCCCGCGCCGTGCTCAATACCGAGCCCGGCCGGGCCAGCGGTAACGTGGTCAGCGCACGCAAGGGCGGTGCCACGCTGATCATCGAAGTCAGCGGCCGCGCGGCACATTCGGGGGTCAACCATGCCGACGGAGCCAGCGCGATCGAGGCCCTGGCGCGCAAGATCGTCAAGCTCCATGCCTTGACCGATTACCCGGCAGGCATCACCACGAACGTAGGCCTGATATCCGGTGGCACCTCCAGCAACACCGTCGCGCCTAGCGCCTGCGCCCGGCTTGACGTGCGCTTCATCGAACTCAAGCACTGGGACCAGATCTTCACCGCAATCCAGGCCATCGTCGCAGAAGAAGAACTGATCGGTACCAGCGCCGTCCTCAAGGAAGCGACAACCTTTCTACCGATGGAAGCACATCACAGCGAACGCCTGCTGCACATCTACCAGCAAAAAGCGCTGGCGCTGGGTTTCAGCGTCGAAGGCGAGTTCACCGGCGGTTGCGCCGACTCCGGATTCACCGCCAGCCTGGGCATTCCAACCCTGTGTGGCCTGGGCCCAGTGGGTGGCAAGGTCCACACTGATCGTGAATACCTGGAACTGGACACGCTGGTGCCTCGCGCCCTGGCGTTGGTGGCGACCATTCTGGCTGTCGGCGACAGCGTTTGAGGTAATGGGTCTCTACGAATCGCCGGGGTCAGGGTATCAGACAGGCCCGTAGGCAACTTCTGCTGGTGTCGGGTATCACTTCAAGGTGGCGCGAATGGCTCACTCGGGCGAGGCTTTTAACCTGTTCTACTGCCGCAATGACGGAACGTTCAGCCGCCTCGTCGGGTGTTATCGGGTAGATGCATGACTGACCAATGGAAAGGTCATGCAATAAACGCTCATCAAGTTCACCGAGTACCACAAAGCAGTAGTCACTCTTGGCCACTCGCACTTCGACGCGTTTGCCAGGCGCGGTGTTCACCGTATCGACATGGATCAGCGCAACATTGTCAAAACAGCTGAAACCCTGATGGATCAAATCAATATGGTCGCTATCAAGTCCGCACACGATGACCACGATACGCGTGCAACTTGAAGGCTCGCGCACCCACTTCATTGCGTGGGTACGGCAATCGGCAGCTTGGCTCATATGCGTTGCCTTTCTTGTTGCAACAGGCGGGTTGACGAGGGCATTGGTTAAATCACGCCCCGCGCCTGCAGCAGGCTTTTGGCCAGGCTGCGGGCCGCCGATAACACCTCTTCAACCTGTTGATCCATCGCCGCCGTGGATGAGGCTATTTTTCCAAGTTCGACGACGCGCAGCGGGTGGCCGCAGACGGATCCCAGCCAGGTCAGGCCAGACACCATGCCAACTTCGACATCCAGTAAAAAGCTTCCGTGGGAGACGGAGCACAACAGTTGGCTGACGAAACACGCATCGCCCCCGGCAGAGTTCTCCGGGCTAGACCCCGCCCGTAACCAGTCGACCCTCAACGCCTCGGATTGCTTGATGACTAGGTAAGCCACCTGGTCCCAGTCATCTATCGCTACGTGCAGCTTGTCGATCATGTATTGGGGCAACGCGGCGCTGGTAACGATGACCACTCCGGCATCCGCCGAAGGTTGCTTGATCCAGACTGCAGATTGCGATATCGCATGCATGGCGGTACTCCCGGCGGTTTGGTAGGAGCCACTTGCTCCGGACGGCGATCTGACGATGAGGTCGTGACATTCAATATTGATGCCGACTGACCCACCGCTTCGTGAACAAGCTCGCTCCTACAGGTGATTGGCGTTAATCAGCCGTTGCGGAACAGGAAGCTATAGGCATTCAGCGCAGGCGCCCCACCCAGGTGCGCGTAAAGCACTTTCGAACCTTCGGGGAACTCGCCACGGCGGACCATTTCAATCATCCCGTGCATGGATTTGCCCTCGTACACCGGATCGGTCAGCACACCTTCCAGGCTCCCGCACAGGCGAATGGCTTCCAGCGTACCGTCGTTAGGCAAACCGTATTCCGGATAGGCGAAGCGTGTGTCGAGCACCACATCCTCTTCGGTGATCTCGCGGCCCAATTCCACCAGTTCTGCGGTGTGCCGGGCGATACGCAGGATCTGTGCCTTGGTTTTCTCTGGCTTGGCCGAGGCATCAATGCCGATAACGTTCTTCGAACGGCCGTCCGCGGCGAAACCGACGACCATACCGGCCTGGGTACTGCCGGTCACGGAGCAGACCACGATGTAGTCGAACTTGAACCCCAGTTGTTTTTCCTGCTCCCGTACCTCCTCGGCAAAGCCGACAAACCCAAGGCCGCCGTAGGGATGTTCGGAACACCCCGCAGGGATCGGAAAGGGTTTGCCGCCCCGCTCCACCACATCGTTCATGGCCTTCTCCCAGCTGGGCCGGATGCCAATGTCGAACCCGGCGGCGTCCAGCCGTACATCCGCACCCATGATGCGCGACATCTCGATATTGCCGACGCGGTCATACACCGCATCGGAGTAGTTCACCCAGTTTTCCTGGACCAGCACACACTTCATGCCCAGATGGGCAGCGACGGCGGCGACCTGACGGGTCTGGTTCGACTGTATCCCGCCGATGGACACCAGGGTGTCGCAGCCCTGTTCGAGTGCTTCGGGAATCAGGTATTCGAGCTTGCGCGTCTTGTTGCCGCCAAAGGCCAGGCCACTGTTGCAGTCTTCGCGTTTGGCATACAACTCGACCTTGCCGCCCAGGTGTTCGCTGAGGCGTTTCAAGGGCGTGATGGGAGAAGGACCGAAGGTCAGCGGATAACGTTTAAAACGATTCAGGTTCATGACTCTGCTCCTTGTTTATTGAGTATCAAAGCGCCAGACCGAAAGGCAAAAGAGGCTGCGTTCCAGGCTCTTTCAGGGGGCTTCGATGAGTTCAATATTAAGAAGAGTTCGAAAAATATGTGTTGCAAATTTCTATTAGATAAAGAAACATAATTTTTCATAAGAAACACTAAACATACTTTAATTGCGTATAAATCCATATGAACGCAACAAATATTCAAGTGAAGCAGGGCAAAACAGTCCCGTTGCCGCAGCCGCTGGATCGAACCGACCGCGCCATTCTCAAGACCCTGCAGCGAGATGCTTCCATCTCCAACGTGGCGCTTGCAGAGAAGGTGAAATTGAGTGCACCGGCCTGCCTCAGGCGCGTCGAACGGCTCAAACAGGCCGGCCTGATCAAGGGCATCGTCGCCCTGCTGGACAATGAAGCGCTGGATGCGGGGATGGTGGTCTTGATCGGCGTGGTACTGGACCGCTCCACACCGGAATCCTTCGCTGCATTCGAGGCGGCGGCACAAAAAGTGTCCGGCTGCATGGAGTGCCATGTGGTGACAGGGGAGTTCGACTACTTCATGTTGCTGCGCACCAAGGACAGCAACAGTTTCAACCGGCTCCATGCGGAGCAATTGCTTTACCTGCCCGGGGTTCGCCAGATTCGCTCGTTCATGGGGTTGCGCCAGGTCTTGTCGACAACCCACATTCCCCTTTGAGGTTCAAATTAGCCCGAGCACCCGTCGGTCAGCAATCCGGTGTCCCAGAAATATCAGCGCCCATCAAAGAGCGACGTGATGTCCGCATCCAATAGCAGGTCAGCTGTCGACCCTTGGCCAAAGAAGACACATAAAGAAGCCTTACTTTTCGTCAACTTTTTACTTCGGAACTCATGCCAGCGATAGGCAACCGCTTCAAACGTATTGTTGGCGGCGTGAGAGGCTTTCTGCCGCTCGGCGCGACGATGGAGCGGGGATCGATATTGTTGGCCACCAGCGCACGTGCCGCCTCCCTCCGCTGGCGAGCCTCCTTGAGACTGACGCCTGGATAGATGCCGAGGGAAATACGCCATTGCTTGTCATCCCAATAGAACGGAAATGCCAGCGCTTCGAACCTGTCGGTGGCACTTGCATAGATAAGCCATCCCCATCGGTTAACGTATAAGGCTTGCTGGCAGGCTTGGCTTGCTTGATCGCTGTATCTGTCAGCGCCATCAGACACCTCCTTTTGCATCAAGGAGGGGAATACAACTCAGCGGTAGACGGACCAATACGAAAATTGATGCGCAAGGAATCTTAAAAGGCTGTGCCAGCGGTGTACTTAAATGTGTACTTAAAAACCGTGGCTGGGGATGGATTCCAGTGGAATTCAGTGGAATTCAGAAAACGAAAAAAGCGGCTCAAGGCCGCTATTTCCGTGGCTTCCAGGCGCTCAGTGGGCCTTAGTGGAAGCAAATATGGCGCAGCGGACGGGACTCGAACCCGCGACCCCCGGCGTGACAGGCCGGTATTCTAACCGACTGAACTACCGCTGCGCGTAACACTTTGAAGCGAATGGTGGGTGATGACGGGATCGAACCGCCGACCCTCTGCTTGTAAGGCAGATGCTCTCCCAGCTGAGCTAATCACCCTTCACTTTCGGTGTGGGCGGCATCATACACCAAAAATTCGCAATGTCTTGATTTAAATGCACTTTATTTGAAATATTTTCTCAAGCGCAGCGCACGCCCCGGAAAACCGGGCTTCTGGCCCGCAAACTCAAGTGTATTGCGAGTTAGGCCCCAAGGCAGATTTCTTCGACGGACGCCTGAGCGCCAGCGCGGCCTATTTCGAAATCCACGAAAACAATCGAAGGCGGTGACCAAGGTTATGAGCTGGAAATAACTGGCGAACTGGCGCCGGGCTGGCAGTTGCAGGCCGGCTATACCCACAAGATCGTGCGTGATGACCAGGACGCAAAAATCTCCACCTACAAACTCAAGGGCAACCTGGACAAGTTGACCGTCGGCGGTGGCGTGCGCTGGGATTTCTAACCGGCCAATAAAAAACGCCGCCGATCATCGGAAATGATCGGCGGCGTTTTTTGAGGTTTCGCACACCCCAGACAGCAAAAAGCCCGCTCAATGAGCGGGCTTTCCGTGGTGACCTGGCGTTCAGCGTTCCAGGTTACCGAATATGGCGCAGCGGACGGGACTCGAACCCGCGACCCCCGGCGTGACAGGCCGGTATTCTAACCGACTGAACTACCGCTGCGCGTAACACTTGAAGCGAATGGTGGGTGATGACGGGATCGAACCGCCGACCCTCTGCTTGTAAGGCAGATGCTCTCCCAGCTGAGCTAATCACCCTTCGTTTCGGTGTGGCGCGCATTCTACGGAGCGACCCTAGGTCTGGCAAGCACTTTCTTAAATCTTTTTTTTCAGCCCTTCCAATGGCTTAGGCAGGGTTGGCCTCGAGCGCTATCAAGAGAATAATGCCCCCCTTTGTATAAAGGAGAGACTCACCCCATGTGGTTCAAGAACCTGCTTATCTATCGCCTGACCCAAGATCTGCCTGTTGATGCCGAGGCGTTGGAAGCGGCCATGGCCACCAAACTGGCGCGCCCTTGTGCAAGCCAGGAGTTGACCACTTACGGTTTCGTCGCCCCTTTTGGTAAAGGTGAAGACGCTCCCCTGGTTCACGTCAGCGGTGACTTCCTGCTGATCGCCGCGCGCAAGGAAGAACGCATCCTGCCGGGTAGCGTGGTGCGCGACGCAGTCAAAGAGAAAGTCGAAGAGATCGAAGCCGAGCAAATGCGCAAGGTCTACAAAAAGGAGCGCGACCAGATCAAGGATGAAATCATCCAGGCCTTCCTGCCGCGCGCCTTTATCCGTCGCTCGTCGACCTTCGCCGCCATCGCGCCGAAGCAAGGCCTGATCCTGGTCAACTCAGCGAGCCCCAAGCGCGCCGAAGACCTACTGTCGACCCTGCGTGAAGTGATCGGCACCCTGCCGGTTCGCCCGCTCACGGTAAAAACCGCGCCAACCGCGATCATGACCGACTGGGTCACCACACAGAAACCGGCCGATGACTTCTTCGTCCTCGACGAATGCGAACTGCGCGACACCCATGAAGACGGCGGCATTGTGCGCTGCAAGCGCCAGGACCTGACCGGTGAAGAAATCCAGCTGCACTTGACCACCGGCAAAGTCGTGACCCAACTGTCACTGGCCTGGCAGGACAAGTTGTCCTTCATGCTCGACGACAAGATGACCGTCAAGCGCCTGAAGTTCGAAGACCTGCTGCAAGACCAGGCCGAACAGGACGGCGGCGACGAAGCCCTGGGCCAACTGGACGCCAGCTTTACCCTGATGATGCTGACGTTCGGCGAATTTCTGCCGGCATTGGTTGAAGCGCTGGGCGGCGAAGAAACCCCACAAGGCATCTAAACGCAACACAGGCCTTTACGGACACGGTCAATGTGGGAGCTGGCTTGCCTGCGATAGCATCACCTGGGTGTTACTGACAAACCGAGGTGCCTGCATCCCAGGCAAGCCAGCTCCCACATTTGATCGCGCTGCTCCCCCGAACACTCTAATAACAAGGACATCCCCATGCGCGCACTCGCCGCCTTGAGCCGCTTCGTCGGCAATACCTTCGCCTACTGGGTGTTGATTTTCGCGGTGCTCGCCTTCCTCGAGCCCGGCTGGTTCATTGGCCTGAAAGGCGCCATTGTGCCGCTGCTGGGCCTGGTGATGTTTGGCATGGGGCTGACCTTGAAACTTGAAGATTTCGCCGAGGTTGCCCGCCATCCGTGGCGCGTGGCCCTGGGCGTGGTCGCGCACTTTGTGATCATGCCGGGCGTGGCGTGGTTGCTGTGCCAGGCCTTCCACCTGCCGGCGGAAATTGCCGTCGGCGTGATCCTCGTCGGGTGCTGCCCAAGCGGCACCTCGTCCAACGTGATGACCTGGCTGGCCCGTGGTGACCTGGCGTTGTCGGTGGCGATTGCCGCCGTTACCACCCTTCTCGCCCCACTGCTCACGCCGGCGCTGATCTGGCTGCTGGCGTCGGCCTGGCTGCCGGTGTCGTTCATGGAGTTGTTCTGGTCGATCCTGCAAGTGGTGCTGCTGCCGATCGTGCTCGGCGTGGTCGCGCAACGGGTGCTCGGCGAACGCGTGCGCCATGCGGTGGACGTGCTGCCATTGGTGTCGGTGGTGAGCATCGTGATCATCGTTGCGGCCGTGGTGGCGGCGAGTCAGGCCAAGATCGCTGAATCAGGCCTGTTGATCATGGCCGTGGTGATGCTGCACAACAGCTTCGGCTACTTGCTGGGTTACTTCACCGGCCGGTTGTTCAAACTGCCACTGGCCCAGCGCAAGTCGCTGGCACTGGAAGTCGGCATGCAGAACTCCGGGCTGGGCGCCGCGTTGGCCAGTGCGCATTTTTCGCCATTGGCGGCGGTACCCAGTGCGCTGTTCAGCGTCTGGCACAATATTTCCGGGGCGTTGCTGTCGACTTACTTCCGCCGCATGAGCGAAAAGGAAGACCGCCGCGTACTGGAAAACACGCCGCAAACTTGATCACCAGATCGATATTGGGCACTCTACCGAGCTTCGCGGGGACGACCCCGCGACGCTGTCGAGCGCTATTCCAGGGGACGACCCCACTTTTAGAAGAGAGGTCATCATGTCCTGGATCATCCTGTTTTTTGCCGGGCTGTTTGAAGTGGGCTGGGCGGTCGGTTTGAAGTACACCGATGGTTTCAGCAAGCCATTGCCCACCGCCCTGACGATTGCCGCCATGGCCATCAGCCTCGGCCTGCTGGGCCTTGCCATGAAAGAACTGCCGCTGGGCACCGCCTATGCCATCTGGACCGGTGTCGGCGCGGTGGGCACGGTGATCGCCGGGATCATCCTGTTTGGCGAGTCCATGGCGTTGTTCCGACTGGCCAGTGTGGCGTTGATTATCTGCGGGCTGATTGGCCTTAAGATTAGCGCCTAATTCACTGTCGCTATCGCAGGCAAGCCCGCTCCCACATTAAACCGCGTTCGCTTGAACAACTCGGTCAACTGTGGGAGCGGGCTTGCTCGCGAAGAGGCCCGGACAGTCAGTAAAAAACTACCTGACACTCCCGCGCAACACCCCCACCCGTTCCTGCAACTGCGCAGGCGTCGCCGCCTCGACCGTCACCGGCTCACCCGCCACCAGCACCACCCGCGACCAGATCCGGTGAAAGAACCCCTTGTTCGGATCGCGACTGAAAAAACTCCCCCACAAGCCCTGCAACGCCATGGGAATCACCGGCACCGGCGTCTCTTCCAGAATGCGCGTCACGCCCCCGCGGAACTCATTCATCTCACCGTCCCCGGTGAGCTTGCCTTCCGGAAAAATGCACACCAACTCGCCCTCCTTCAAGTACTGAGCAATCCGCGCGAAGGCCTTTTCGTAGATCTGGATATCCTCGTGACGCCCGGCAATCGGAATCGCCCCCGCAGTGCGAAAGATAAAATTGAGCACCGGCAAACGGTAGATCTTGTAGTACATGACAAAGCGAATCGGCCGACGCACGGCACCGCCGATCAACAGCGCATCGACAAACGACACGTGGTTGCACACCAGCAACGCCGCGCCCTCATCCGGAATCAGCTCGAGGTTGCGGTGCTCCACGCGGTACATGGAATGGCTGAGCAGCCAGATCATGAAACGCATGGTGAACTCGGGGACGATCCTGAAGATGTAGGTGTTGACCGCGATATTGAGCAGCGACACCACCAGGAACAACTCGGGAATCGACAGCTTGGCCACGCTCAACAGCAGGATCGACACGATGGCCGACACCACCATGAACAGCGCATTGAGAATGTTGTTGGCCGCGATCACCCGCGCACGCTCGTTTTCGGCGGTGCGCGACTGGATCAGCGCATACAGCGGCACGATATAAAAGCCGCCGAACACGCCCAGGCCGAGGATATCGAACAACACCCACCAGGCCTGGCCGTAGCCGAGTACGCCGAGCCAGTCATGCTCCTGAGCACTCTGCGGGAAGCCGCCGGAGTGCCACCACAGCAGCAGCCCGAACACTGTCAGGCCAAATGAGCCAAAGGGCACCAGGCCGATTTCCACCTTACGCCCGGAGAGCTTTTCACAGAGCATCGAGCCCAGGGCGATACCGACCGAGAACACCGTGAGGATCAAGGTCACCACAGTTTCGTCGCCGTACAACCACTCCTTGGCGTAGGCCGGGATTTGCGTCAGGTAGATCGCGCCGACAAACCAGAACCACGAGTTGCCGACAATCGAACGCGACACCGCCGGGGTCTGCCCCAGGCCAAGGCGCAGGGTGGCCCACGATTCGCTGAATATGTTCCAGTTCAGGCGCAGTCCTGGGGTAGACGCCGCCGCGCGCGGAATGCTGCGGCTGGCCAAGTAACCCAGCACTGCCACACCGACAATTGCCACGGCCACGACCGGTGCGTAATGGGTCGAAGACATCATGATCCCGGCGCCAATGGTGCCGGCCAGGATCGCCAGAAACGTGCCCATTTCCACCAGACCGTTACCGCCCACCAATTCATCGTCGTGCAGGGCCTGGGGCATGATCGAATACTTCACCGGCCCGAACAGCGCCGAGTGCGTGCCCATGGCAAACAGCGCCAGCAGCATCAGCTCCAGGTGATTGAACAGGAACCCGGTGGCGCCGACGCTCATGATCACAATCTCACCGATCTTGATCGCGCGGATCAACGCGTCCTTGTTGAATTTCTCGCCGAATTGCCCGGCCAGCGCCGAGAACAGGAAGAACGGCAGGATAAACAACAACGCGCACAGGTTGACCCAGATCGAGCGGTCACCGTCGATGGTGAGCTTGTAGAGAATGGCCAGGATCAGCGATTGCTTGAAGATGTTGTCGTTGAAAAGCGCCCAGCAAACTGGGTGATGAAAAAACGGCAGGAAAGCGCCGTGTGCGCAGCAAGGTAAAATTGTGAGGGGTGGCTCATCGTCCGTGTTCCTGCGTGGGCCTGGTAGGCTTGATTGCCGGTTTTTTTATAAAAAAGACAGGCCACGGACTTTACCTAATCCCGCTTACTTATTCCCTAGTCCTGCAATGCATGGCGATACAAAAAGCTCCCCTTTATAGGCGCCCTGCACAGTGCGCGTGGCAACGATCAGCCACATCAGTGCCAACGCCACCACCAGCACGCACCCGAACACACTGAAGAAACCCAGGTGCAGCAGGTTCGCAAGCTTCAGTGTGGCCAAGGCATAAACCCCCAGCGGGAAGGTAAAACCCCACCAGCCCAGATTGAACGGAATGCCGGCGCGCAGGTAACGCAGGGTGATCAACACGGCGATCAGCATCCACCACAGGCCAAAGCCCCACAGGGTAATGCCGGCCACCAGGCCGAGGCCGTTGGCCATCTCCCCTGCGCCTGGCAAACCATTGGCCGCGAAGATCGCCGGTGCGTCGCCGCCCAGCAGCAACATGCCCAATGCACCGGTGCCGATAGGGCCGAGGGCCAGCCAGCTGGACGCGGCCATGTTGGCGTGAGGCAGTTTGTGCAAGGCCATGCGCAGCATCAGGATGGTCAGGATGCTGAAGGCTACCGGCAGGGAAAACGCCCACAGCACATAGCTGGTCACCAGCATCACCAGTTGCGAGTGAGCGTCGGCCAGGTGCGGCGCCAGCAGGCCACCGCTGGCGGCAGCGACTTCAGCGGCGACCACCGGCAACAGCCACACGGCGGTCATCTGATCGATGCTGTGCTGCTGACGCGTGAACATCATGAATGGGATCAGCACGCCGCAGGCCAGGGCCATCGCCACGTCCAGCCACCATAAGGCTTCGGCCAACGGCACCACATCGGCGCCCCAGCGCGGCAGCCCAAACAGCAGCAAGCCGTTGATAATCGTCGCCAGGCCCATGGGGATGGTGCCAAAGAACATCGAGACGGTGGAGTGCCCGAAAATCCGCCGCGCCTCGTGGAAAAACATCAGCCAGCGGGCCGCGTACAACACGCTGAACAGCACGAACAGGCCGACGGTGAACATCCACAGCCCTTCGGCAATGGTGTGCAAGCCGGGCAAGCGGGTCGGCACTTGGGCCAGCGCAAGGGCCAGGACGCCGGTGCCCATGGTGGCGGCAAACCAGTTGGGCGTGAACTGACGAATCACTTCCCGTGGACGGGCCAGGTGACTGAAGGGTTTGTAGGTAATGGCAGTTGAGCAGGTCATGTTGGCAATCCTCTTCCTCGCATGAGGTTGAGACCATCATAGAACCGGATTGAATATCTATATAACGGGTAATATCTCTATCTGTTATCTACTTTGCCAATATAGACACTCGAGCTAAACCGTTGCCTTGGCTCGCGCCGCCCCCTGGATCAGCAAGCCTGCCAGCGCGCCGAGCGCCAATACGATGAGCACTGCGCCATAACCATCGGTGGTGGCGATCAGGCCAAACACGCGGCTCAGGTTGCCCGCCAGCAGGGCCGGCACGCAGAACGCCAGGTAGCTCAGCACATAAAAAGCCGACATCAGCCCGGCCCGCTCATGGGGTAACGCCAGGCTGACGATACTGCGCACACTGCCCATGAACCCGCCGCCGAAACCGAAGCCTGCAATCACACTGGCAACAAAGAACAGCCACAGGCTGGCGCTCTGCACCGCAACCAGCAACAACGCCACGCCCACCGCCAGCAGGACCGCGGAGAGACGCATGACCTTGTCTGCCGGGTGCTCGCGCAGGCTGTAAATCATCACCGCACCGCTCAAGGTCACGACTGCAACCAGGCCGCCGCCGATCAAATGCGAGGTCGAACCAGTTGCCGCCCGCACCAGCGAAGGCGCCAGGGATGAAAAGAACCCGCCCAGCGCCCACACCGCTACATTCAGCGGCATCGCCAGCCACAAGGCCCGACGCGCCTGCGCGGGGACATGCAGGGTGGGCGCCAGCGACCTCAAGGCACCCGGTAGGCGGCTGACGGTTTCCGGCAAGCGCCACACATAAAGCGCCTGAAGCACCATCAGGCCCAGCAGCGTGAAGTAAATCAATTGGGTCGGGCGTGGCGCGTATTCCACCAGCAAGCCACTGCCCAAGGCACCGCAGGCCATGCCCAACAGCGGCGCGAGGCTATTGAGCATCGGCCCGCGCAGGCGGTCGGTGTCCAACAGCGTCGCCGCCAGCACCGCGGTTGCCGTGCCCGTGGCGAAACCTTGCAGCGCCCGGGCGGCAATCAGGTAGGCGGTGCTGTCAGCATTGATAAACAGCAGCATCGCCACAATATTCAGCAACAGCGCGGCGAAAATCACCGGCTTGCGCCCCACGTGGTCCGACAGCGAACCGACGGTCAACAGCGCCGCCAGCAAGCTCACGGCGTATACCCCGAAGATCACCGTCAGCATTGCTGCGGAGAAATGCAGGTTGTCCTGATACACCTGATACAACGGCGTCGGCGCGCTGGACGCAGCCAGGAAGGTCAACATCGTGATGACCAGGAACGCCAGGCTGGAACGTTGAGAAATGACGCTAGACATGTGCACACTCCGCTAAAGCTAATATTTTGCTTTTGCAGAGTGTGCTACTCGCAAGCGCTTAAAGCAAATTCTTTGTGTTAAGGTTTTACGCATGGCGATTAAAGAAGGCCTTCGCCCGGGGGCCGCAGTGCCCGGGTTCAAGAATCAGTGCATAACGCCGCTCGCGAATTGCTGGAAGCCCATGAGCGTTCCAGCGTTACCGTGCCGATGATCGCTGCTCGCGCGGGCGTCACGCCGTCGACCATCTACCGCCGCTGGGGCGACTTGTCTGCGCTGCTCGCCGACGTGGCGCTGGAACGCCTGCGCCCAGACAGTGAACCCGCCAACACCGGCAGCCTGCGCGGCGATTTGCGTGCGTGGGGCGAGCAATACCTGGACGAAATGAGTTCCGAGCTTGGGCGCAACATGATGCGCGACGTGCAGTGCAGCCATCCCCGGGACTACTGCAGCAACATCCTGATGGGCCAGATGCAGGTCATTCTCGACCGCTACCAGAGCACCCACGACGTACTGCCGAGCCTGGACCGGTTGCTCAACCTGATCGCCGCGCCCACGGTGTACCGCAGCCTGTTTGCCAGTGCGCCGCTGCCGGTTGAAGAACTGCATGAACTGATCGAGCTGGCACTTAAAGGCTAAGGGCCCAGCGCCTGCAGAAAAGCAGCGCTTGGCAGTCTGACAGACCACCCGATCTTGAGAGCTAAACTCGATCAACTTGTGGGAGCGGGCTTGCTCGCGAAGGCGGTGGGTCAGTCAACTCATGTGTAGCTGACACACCGCTTTCGCGGGCAAGCCCGCTCCCACATTTGGATCTCTGTACTTCAGATAGAAATGTGTTGCTGTGCTTTTGCCCTGCTTTTGCTTCTACCACTCAGGTCGGCTTTCAGGCCGCCGTGCTCAGCTTTTGATCTTGCTCTTGACTTTGATCTGACAGGCCCCGTCAACCACGCTGGCCGAACGCAGGCTTGAATCCGTGGGTAACCCGGCAGGACGCCGGGTTAGCCGCGTTGGGCCATGGATGGCCCGTCGCGGCGGCCCACGGATTCAAGCCTGCGTGAGGGCACACCGAGCCTAGGCGAGGTGCCGAGTGGTGGGGCAAAGACCTTTTGGTTACTTTTGGGGCGTTTGCCAAAAGTGACCCGCTGTAAGAGCGGAACCGCCAGCCGCCGTTACCGCAGCAACGGATATTTACTCATATCCACCTAAACAAGTACCTAAAGCCCGCCATCTCAGGCAAGCCAGCTCCCACACGGTTTTCGTGCACTCCATAAAAAAGGCCTCATAAAGAGGCCTTTTTTTATTCCAACTGACTGCTTACGTACGCATCCCGCGCCCGCTCACCAGCAACCGCGCGCAGCCGACATACAGCACCACGGTGGCCACCAGCATGAAGGTGATCGCCACGCTGATCTTGATATCCGACACGCCCAGTATGCCGTAGCGGAAGGCGTTGACCATGTGCAGCACCGGGTTGGCCAGCGACACGGTCTGCCAAAACGGCGGCAGCAAAGTGATGGAGTAGAACACCCCACCCAGGTAGGTCAGTGGCGTCAGCACGAAGGTCGGGATGATCGAAATATCATCGAAGTTGCGCGCGAACACCGCGTTGATAAAGCCCAGCAGCGAAAAGATCGTCGCCGTCAGCACCACCACCAAAATGGTGACGCCCAGGTGATGCACTTGCAGGTGAGTGAAGAACAGCGACAGCAAGGTCACGATCACGCCCACCATCAAGCCACGCAGCACACCGCCCAGGGTGTAGCCGATCAGGATGGTGTGTGGCGACACCGGCGACACCATCAGTTCTTCGATGGAACGCTGGAATTTGCTGCCGAAAAAGCTGGAGACCACGTTGCCGTAGGAGTTGGTGATCACCGACATCATGATCAGGCCCGGCACGATGTATTCCATGTAAGTGAAGCCACCCATGTCGCCGATCTGGCGGCCGATCAGGTTACCGAAGATCACGAAGTACAGGACCATGGTGATCGCCGGCGGCAGCAGCGTCTGCGGCCAGATCCGGGTAAAGCGCTTCACTTCGCGGTAGACGATGGTCTGCAGCGCGACAAGGTTGGGTTGCAGTTCGGAACTCATACCGCCACCTTCGCCAGATTTTTCTCCACCAGGGACACGAACAACTCCTCAAGGCGATTGGTTTTATTACGCAGGCTCAGCACTTCGATGTTCTGCGCGGCCAATTGGGTGAACAACGCCGTGATGCCCATGGCTTTGTCCACCTGGACTTCCAGGGTATGACCATCGACCAGTCGGCTTGGGTAGCCAAGCAGCTGCGGCGCCACCGACAGGTTGTTTTTCAGGTCGAGCAGGAAGGTTTCCACATGCAGCTGGCCCAGCAGGTTACGCATGCTGGTGTTCTCGACAATGGTGCCGTGGTCGATGATGCCGATGTTGCGGCACAGCTGCTCAGCCTCTTCCAGGTAATGGGTGGTGAGGATGATGGTGATGCCCTTCTCGTTCAGCTCGGTGAGGAAGGTCCACATCGAGCGACGCAACTCAATGTCCACACCTGCGGTGGGCTCGTCGAGGATCAGCAGGCGCGGTTCGTGCACCAGCGCACGGGCGATCATCAGGCGGCGCTTCATGCCGCCGGACAGCGAACGCGAAGGCACGTCGCGCTTGTCCCACAGGCCCAGCTGGGTCAGGTACTGCTCGGCGCGCTCCTTGGCGACTTTCGCCGGGATGCCGTAGTAGCCAGCCTGGGTCACGACGATGTCGAACGTCTTTTCAAACTGGTTGAAGTTGAATTCCTGGGGCACTACGCCGATGGAACGCTTGAGCGCCGCCGGGGATTTGTCCAGGTCATGACCAAAGATATTCACCGTGCCGCTGGTCTTGTTGACCAAGGTGGAGAGGATACCGATGGTGGTGGATTTGCCGGCGCCGTTAGGGCCGAGCAAAGCGAAGAAGTCACCTTCAGCAACATCCAGATCGATACCACTCAGGGCCTGGAAACCGTTGCCGTAGGTTTTGGTTAGCTGCCGGATGGACAGAGCGGAACTCATATCGGAATACGCACCAAAGAAGGGAATAGAAACAGTAGATGAGGGCGCAGCCCAGGTAGTTCAACGGCGGCGCATGACAGGCATGGTGCTTGCCCGCGCCGCACAAGTACAGTCACCCGTATTAATAGTGGGTATTAAGTCAACGCGGTCATCACCGCTTTACGGTACGCCGGCCGTTGCTGCAGACGGTGATACCAGGCCTCTAGATGGGGCATCGAAGGCCGTTCGATGGGCATTTCGAACCAGGCATAAATAAAGCTGCCGAGCGGGATATCGCCCATGCCAATTTCGTTGCCCGACAGGTAAGGCTGCTCTGCCAGGGCTTTATCCACGGTGCTCAATGCGTCGATACAGGCCTGGCGCCCGGCATTGATGCTGTCCCAGTTCTGTTTTTCCGGCGGGGTGCGCAGGATGCCCCAGAACACCGCCTTGAACGGTTCGGCGAGGGTCGAGGTGGTCCAGTCCATCCACTTCTCGGCATTGGCCCGGGCTTGCAGGTCGCTTGGGTACCAGCTCGACGCCTGCTTGGCGCAGAGATAACGCACGATGGTGTTGGACTCCCACAGCACAAAGTCGCCATCTTCGATCATCGGCACCCGGCCATTGGGGTTCAGCGCGCGGTATTGCGGTGTATCGACCACACCAAATGCCCCGCCCGCATCAATTGCTTCATAGTCCAGGCCGAGTTCCTCGGCGCACCACAGTGCTTTCCTGACGTTTGATGAATTTTTACGACCCCAGATTTTCAGCATGACCGCGCCTTATCGTTGATGAACATGGCTTGATGAACGCAGCAGCATACGCCGGTTCAGGCGCGGCTTAAATCGCTCTGCATGTCCCCCAGCAGGGTCGGCATGTCCTCGGCAAACAGGTGCGGGTAACACTGCTGAATATGCGCGAAGAAAAACCCCTCCGGCACGTCGGAAAACTGCCCGTGGTCCCGCACGTACTCCATCGAGCGCCGGCCCTTGCGGTTGAAGGCGTGAAACACGCTGTCGTTGATACCGTCGAATTCCAGCGGCGGTACATCAAACACCTCGCACAGCTGCTGGTTGAACGCCGGCGTGGCCTTGACCCAACGGCCACGCAGGTACAACTCGGTGTAGCCGTGCATGGCGAACACATCGCTTTTGAGCAGGGCGATCAGGCGCGGTGTCGAAAGGTGATTGCGCACGTCCGCCAGGCCGATGCGTGCCGGGATGCCGCAGTGGCGGGCACAGGCGGCCAGCAGGGTGGCCTTGGGCACGCAATAGCTCTCACCGGCGGCGAGGGCAAAGCTGGCGCTCAAGGTGCCTGGGTCACGGCTAAAGGTGTAAGGGTTGTAACGAATCGCCTCACGCACGGCGTAATAAAGACTGACTGCCTGGTCACGTAAATCCGCGCTCGGGCCGCGATGTTTTTCGGCGAACTCCACCACCGCAGGGTGGTCACTATCGATGAAGCGGCTGGGACTCAGGTACGTATCCATGCGCGTTATCTCCGAAGGAAGCCTTGAGTCTAACGACTGGTCTGGCGCAGAGATAACGACGATTCGGCCAAATGTCGGCGCCTGGTGGTCGGTGCTTCGCGTACAACTCGTTACACCCTGATCACCGCGCTTTTTCGGATGCCGACTAAGCTCCATGGTGGTTTCGCCCCTGGTTTCACGGAGGATTGAATATGCTGTTGTTGTGGATACTGGTTCTGGTGGTCGGCATTGCCTACTTGGCACACCGCCGCACCGCGCCCCTGCCCGCCCTGGGCGTGGTCGCCGTTTACCTGCTGGCGATGGGTGCCTGGAGCCACGCACCGGGTTGGCTGCTGCTGATCTTCTGGGTATTGATCGCCGCCGTGGCCCTGCCCTTGCTGCTGCCCGACCTGCGTCGTCAATACTTCACCAAGCCGCTGTTCAGCTGGTTCCAGAAAGTCCTGCCGCCGATGTCCGAGACTGAGCGCGACGCGATTGATGCCGGCACCGTGTGGTGGGATGGCGAACTGTTCAGCGGCCGCCCCGATTGGGACAAGTTGCTGGCCTACCCCAAGGCGCAACTGACCGAAGAAGAACAGGCCTTCATCGACGGCCCCACCGAAGAACTCTGCGCGATGGTCAGCGACTGGGAAATCGGCCAGGCCATGGACCTGCCGCCCGCCGCCTGGGAGCACATCAAGACCCACGGCTTCTTCGCCCTGATCATTCCCAAGGAATACGGCGGCAAGGGCTTCTCGGCCTATGCCCACTCGCAGGTCGCGATGAAACTCGCCACCCGCAGCGGCGACCTGGCGTCCACCGTGATGGTGCCCAACTCCCTCGGCCCGGCCGAGCTGCTGCTGCATTACGGCACCGACGAGCAACGCAATCACTACCTGCCGCGCCTGGCGCGTGGCGATGACATCCCATGCTTTGCGCTGACAGGCCCACTGGCCGGCTCCGACGCCGGCGCCATGCCCGACACCGGCGTGATCTGCAAAGGTGAATGGGAAGGCAAGGAAACCCTTGGCCTGCGCCTGAACTGGGAAAAACGCTACATCACCCTCGGCCCGGTCGCGACCCTGCTGGGGCTGGCGTTCAAGGCGCATGACCCGGACCACCTGCTGGGCGATAAAGAAGACTTGGGCATCAGCCTGGCGCTGATCCCGACCGACACCCCCGGCGTCGAAATCGGCCGTCGTCACTTGCCGCTGGGCGCTGCGTTCATGAACGGCCCCAACTCCGGCAAAGACGTGTTCATCCCCCTGGAGTTCCTCATCGGCGGCCAGGAAATGCTCGGCAAGGGCTGGATGATGCTGATGAACTGCCTGTCGGTGGGCCGTTCGATCTCCCTGCCTGCGGTCGGTACCGGTGCAGCCAAGTTCACCAGCCTGGTAACGGGCCAATACGCCCAGGTGCGTGAGCAGTTCAACGTGCCGCTGTCGGCGTTCGAAGGTATCCAGGAAGCCCTGGCGCGCATCGGCGGCAACGCCTGGCTGATGGACAGCGCACGCATGCTCACCGCCAATGCAGTCGACCTGGGGGAGAAACCCTCGGTGCTGTCGGCCATTCTCAAGTACCACCTCACCGAGCGCGGCCGCGAATGCATCAGCCACGCCATGGACGTGCATGGCGGCAAGGGCATCATCATGGGCCCGAACAACTACCTGGGCCGTAACTGGCAAGGCGCGCCGATCTTCATCACCGTGGAAGGCGCGAATATTCTTTCGCGCAACCTGATGATCTTTGGCCAGGGCGCGATTCGCTGCCATCCGTTCGTGCTCAAGGAAATGGCCCTGGCCGGCCGCGAAGACCGCGATCAGGCGTTGAAGGAATTCGACGGCCTGCTGATGCAACACATCGGCTTTGCCGTGAGCAATGCCGCCAGTACGCTGGTGTTGAACCTGGGCGTGGGTCACTTCGAGAAAGCGCCGGGCAACCGCCTGAGCCAGGGTTACTTCCGCGCACTGAACCGTCAGGCTGCTGCGTTCGCCCTGCTCGCTGACTTGAGCATGATGCTGCTGGGCGGCGAGTTGAAACGTCGCGAACGCCTGTCGGCACGCCTGGGCGATGTGCTGAGCCATATGTACCTGGCGTCGGCGGCGCTCAAGCGTTACCACGACCTGGATTCGCCGGATCATCTGGAACCGCTGTTCGCCTGGGCCATGGAAGAAAGCCTTGGCGAGTCGGAGCGTGCGCTGGATGAGCTGCTGAGCAACTTCCCTAACAGGGTGCTCGGTTGCCTGCTGCGGGTCATTGTGTTCCCGTTCGGGCGCCGCCACACCGGGCCTTCCGATGCACTGGACGCCGAGGTGGCCGCGGTGATTGGGCGTGCCAAAGGCGACCCGACCCTCGAAGAGCTGCTGGCGGGCTGCTACCGCCCGCAATCGGCAGAAGATCCGGTCGGCGCCCTGCAACACGCTTACGACCTGCTCGGTGCCAGCCACCCGCTGCAGAAAAAACTCCACGCGGCGCTCAAAAGCGGTCAGGTCAAACCCACCGCTGGCGAACACGCCATCGACGCTGCCCTGCATGCCGGCGTGCTGCAACCGGGCGAAGCGCAAACCCTGCGCGACGCCGAAGCTGCACGGCGCAAGGTGATCGACGTGGATGATTTCAGCAAGGAAGAGCTGACCCAGGCTGAGGGTAAAGTCCGCTGATACCAGCGGTCATATAAAAACGGGCGCTTGAGCTATATACTCTCGCGCCCGTTTTTGCTTTAGAGGACTTATCTCGTGTCCAACGTCGTTGCCGATCATCTCGTCTTGCTCGACCACTTGCGCAGCATCCTGGTTGCCGTCGGCGAAGCCGAACAGGTGCCCGAGGAAAGCCACACCCTGTTTCTGGAGCGCTTCGACGAATTGCGCGCCCTGCTGCCGATCGACCCGATCGAGAGCCAGTACCTGGGCCAGGACCTGATGAGCCAAGTCATCCTGCGCTACCCGCAGATCGCCCACCTGGTGCCGCGCGACCTGCTGTGGTTTTTTGGCGGTGATTGCCTGCACTTCATGCCGGATGAAGAACTGGACCTGTACCAAGCCCTGGAAGAGCGTCGCTTCGAGGCCGAACAGAACGACGAACCGTTCGACTGGAACCAGGAAAAGCAGCTGCTGGCCATGCCGCAAGACCAGAGCAAGCACTGATCTGCAGGCCACAACCGAACTAAATGTGGGAGCGGGCTTGCTCGCGAATACGGCGGATCAGTCAACATGTTTGGCGACTGACACACCGCATTCACGAGCAAGCCCGCTCCCACCTTTTAACCGCGTTCCCTACCTTCGACGCAGTGTCGGTTCGCGTGCCATACACTCGACCAGATAATCAATAAACACCCGCAACTTCGGCGGCAGATACCGCGTCGGCGAATGCAGCAACCACGCCTCGCCATGATAAGAGGCAATAAAATCCCACGCCGGCAGCACCTGCACCAAACGCCCCTCCTCCAACGCATGCCGCGCAGTGAAGTACGGCAAGCTGCCAATGCCCACATGCTGCAACACCGCATCCAGCCGGACCCCGGTGTGATTCGCCGCATACCGTCCGCGCACGCCAACCGTCACCGCTTTGCCGCCCTGGCGGAATTTCCAGCGCGAATCGCCCGGGGTTTCGCCCAGGTAAATGCAACTGTGTTCGAGCAAATCATGCGGATGGCCCGGCGTGCCGTGCTCGGCCAGGTACTGCGGCGTCGCGCACAGCAAATGTTCGATGGGCAACAATTGTCGGCCGACCAACCCGGGCGGTGGGCTGTCGGTGATGCGGATGCTCAGATCGACATTGTCATCGATCAAGTCCACGTGCCGGTCCTCAAGAATCAACTGCACATCCACTTTGGGATAGCGGCGCAAGAACTCCGGCATATGCGGATGCACCACGAACCGCCCGACCGCCTTGGGCACGCTGACCCGCACCAGCCCTTCGGCCTCATGGGTAAACTGGCCGCTGATTTCCATCACCGAACGCGCCGCGTTGACCATTTCCTGGCAACGCTTGAACACCTCTTCGCCCCCCTCGCTCAGGCGCAATTTGCGTGTAGTGCGTTGCAGCAACCGCGTGGCCAGGGCCTGTTCGAGGCGCGAAATACTGCGGCTCACCGCCGAGGGTGAAACGCTCAGTTGCCGCGCGGCTTCAGAGAAGCTGCCGGTTTCCACGACTTTGACGAAAATCGCCATTTCACCCAGCAGAGGCAGAGGAAGATTGATGCTCATGACGCACAGGTCCATTGATAATTGAACGGATTATCACCCATCTACGCACTATTTATACTGCCCGTAGAACCCTGATGCGGATGTAGATGATGACCGAGCGCCTGTTTTTCACCCATGACCACCTGACCGACGAGCTTGAAGTGCTGGCTTGTACGCCGCACGAGGACCAGTTTGCCGTCACGCTGCAGTCAACCCTCTTCCATCCGCAGGGCGGCGGGCAACCGTTCGACACCGGTTGGCTCGGCGACAGCCAGGTGGTGCGCGTCACCCAGGAAGCCGATCGCGTCGTGCACTATGTTGACCGCCCTGTGGCGCCCGGCCTGATCACCGCACGGGTCGATGAACAGCGCCGCGCCCTGTACACGCGCCTGCATTCGGCCGGGCATCTGATTGGCAATGCCGGGGAAAGCTTGGGCTGGATGCCGATCAAAGCCCATCACTGGCCGGGCGAATGCAAAATCACCTTTATCCGCGGGCAAGCGGCGCAAGCCGTTGACGCCGAGGCGTTTCAAACCCGAATCGACCGATGGATCGCCGCCGACTACCCGCGCCACATGAGACTGGAAGACGGCACCCGCGAAGTGGGTTTCGGTGCATTGCCGGCCTACGCCTGTGGCGGCACGCACGTGCAAGCGTTGAGCGAGCTGGGCAAGGTGACCATCCTGGCCCTGTCGGAGAAAAAGGGCGCGCTGTCGGTGCGTTACAGCCTCGACTAAAATCCCAGCGACAGCGCCTCCTGTGGCGAGCGGGCTTGCCCCGCGTTGGGGCGCGAAGCGGCCCCAATACAGTCACCGCATTTTTTCAGAAAGAGGTAATTGTCAGGTTTTGGGGGCTGCTTCGCAGCCCAACGCGGGGCAAGCCCGCTCGCCACACCAAGCCCGCTCGCCACACCCAACCTGCACGCCCCCCACTGTGCATCAAACCGCAATCGCCCCCGCCCTCCCCGGCTCCACCACAAACGACTTGAGCGTCGACACCGTCGCCGCCGGGTCACGTGGGTCAGTGATCACCCGGAAGTTCGTCAGCATCTTCGACGCCTCAAGCTTCACCGACACGTACCCACGCTGGCGACTGTCGAAGAACTTCACGTGCGGATTGAGCGGCAAGATCTGGCTGAAGGCGTCAAAGGGCGGGCCGTCGGAGGTCACCGAGCTGCCGACAAATTCGGTGGCAACGATGGGCGAGTCCGGATTGTTGCCGTCGGCATGCAGGTCGGTGGTCCAGAACGAATGGATATCACCGCCCCAGAACACCGGGTTCTTGACCTGATTGCGCGTGATGGACGCCAGCATGCGTGAGCGGTTGGCCATGTAGCCGTCCCAGCCATCGGTCCAATGCCCGACCTGATGGCTGGTCAGGTCACGCTGGATCAGCGGCGCCACCAGCAAGTCCTGGGCGATCACATTCCACTGCGCTTTCGACTGGGCAAAACCCTGGTCGAGCCAGGCTTCCTGTTGCCAGCCAAGCATCGTGCGGCCGGGGTCGCGCAGGTCCTTGCAGGTGTTGGCGGCGATATGCCCCTGGTGACTGCCGTTAGCCTGAATACACGGCTGCTCGGAGCGGTATTGACGGCCATCAAGCACATGAAAACGCGCCAGCCGACCATAATCGAGGCGCCGGTAAATGCGCATGTCCGGCCCTTTCGGCACACTGCTGACACGCAGTGGCATATGTTCGTAAAACGCCTGGTACGCCACCGCCCGTTGCCTTAAAAACTGCTCAACCGGAATCTTCGGGTCCTGGGACCAGCGGTTGGCGTAGTCATTCTGCACCTCATGGTCGTCCCACGTGGCCACGCTGGGTGCTGCCGCGTGCAAAGCCTGCAGGTCCGGGTCGGTTTTATACAGCGCGTAGCGGTTGCGGTAGTCACTCAGGCTCACGGCATTGCCGCTGCCGTGCGGGCGGATGATCTTGCCTGAGTCCGCTGCATACGAGCTGTCGTAGATGTAATCGCCGAGAAAAAACACCAGATCGGGTTGCTCCGCCGCCAGGTGACGGTAGGCACTGAAGTAGCCACGCTCCCAGTGCGAGCAGGAGACAAACCCCACGGTGGCCGCCGCCATGGCGTGCAGCGGCGGCGCGGTACGTGCCTGGCCCACCGGGCTCTGTGCGCCGAGGCCGTCGAACTGATACCAATACGGCCTGCCCGCTTCCAACCCGGCAACCTCGACATGCACCGAATGGGCAAACCGCTCAGTCGCCATGACATCGCCTTGCTTGACGATACGCGTCATCGCCGCATCACTGGCCACGCGCCAACGCACCGGCACGGCGCGGCTCAACCCGCCGCGCCCGTCCGCAGCATTGAACAGCGGCGCCAGGCGCGTCCAGATCACAAAGCCATCGGGCAACGGGTCGCCGGAGGCCACGCCGAGGGTGAACGGGTAATCAACCCCGGCACTGCGCGCAAATGGGCTTAAGATCGAAAACGCGGTGGCAACCGCCAGCCCGCTCAGTACGCGGCGCCGATCAGCGTCCACGCCGCCCTTCACAACGCACGCTCCCAGTCGTCACGCACGCTGGCGAATCCCAGCAAGTCCTCATACACGCCATTTTTGAGAAACGCTTCGCGCATGCAGCCCTCGTAGCACAAGCCGATTTTCTGCATGACCCGCGCCGATTCCTGGTTGCGACCAAAACACTGGCTGCCGACGCGCTGCAACCCCAGTTCGGTGAAGCCGAAGTCCATCACTGCACGCGCCGCTTCTGCGGCGTAGCCCGCGTTGCGACGATGGGCCGCCACCCAGTAGCCAAGGTGACCATAGTGATGACGGGCGTTGATCCGCAGGCTGACCATGCCGATCAATTCACCGGTTTCGCGCAGGTGCATGCCCAGGCCCAGCAGTCCGCCCGCACGGTATTTTTCCTGCATCTGCGCGATAAACGTCTGCGCGACTTCCAAGGTGTAGGGCGACGGAATGTTCGCGGTGTTGTCGGCAATGGTGGGCTCGTTGACGAGGCTGAAAAGTATCTCGGCCTGGCTCATTTCCAGCGCCTGCAATAGAAGTCGTGGTGTGGATATTTGAGGCAGTGCAGTCAGCATACGGGGCAGCCCTCAAGGTAAATTCTTTCAGAATGTACGCCCTTCGTGTCAGTTTCATTACGTCATGAAACCGCAAGGCAAAACGCCTGAAAGACTCGTCCTAGAGCCTTCAAAACGTCAATTAAAGTTAACCATTCGGTCATTTTTGGTTGTTAGCGTGTCGCCCCTAATTCAATGACGGGGCAACAGAATGAGAACCTGGGATGAACCCAAGAAACGCAAGGCGCACATCGAGCTGATCCCGATGATCGACGTGATGATGTTCCTCCTGGTGTTTTTCGTACTGGTGAGTTTGAACGTGATTCCGGCACTCGGCATGAAGACTCAACTGCCCAGCGCCAGCAGCTCGCAGCAACTCAAGCCGCAGAACAAATTCATCCTCACCCTGGGCCTGCAAGGCCAGCTGCAACTCGACGGCAAGGACCTCACGGTCGACGCCCTGGTCCCTGCGCTGAAAGCCGCTGAAAAGCCCGATACCAAGTCGACCATCATCGTCAACAGCGACAAAGGCGTGGAAGTTGCGCGCCTGGTGGAAGTCATGGACACCCTGCGCCTGGGTGGCTTTACCTCCGTGTCCATCGCCACGCGTAAGTCCTGATCATGTATGCCCTGTTTCGTGCGCGTCGGCTGCTGGGCAGTGTCCCGGCCCTGATCGCCCTGGTGCTGATTGCACTGGGTATCCAGTCCCAACCCCTGAAAATCCAGCCGCAGTATGACGAGTCGGCGGTTGAACTTGCCCTGGTCGAGCCCGAGCCCGAAGTGGTCCCCGAGCCCGTGGTGGAGCAGGAGCCACCGCCGCCGGTGATTGAGGATGAAGAGGCCGAACCGGCCCCGCCGCCACCACCGCCCAAACCCTTGCCAAAACCTGAACCCAAACCCAAGCCGGTGCCCAAACCCAAGCCGGTGGTCGCCGCCAAACCGACACCGACGCCAGCGCCAGTGGCGCCGGTCGCTGCCAAGCCGGTACAGGCCGCCGTTGCGCCGACACCTGCGCCACCTGCCCCGCCGGCGCCGCCCAAAGTAGATGGCCAGGCACTGGAAGGCGGCTACCTCAAAGGCCTGCGCAACGAGCTGGACACGTATAAGCAATACCCCACCGGGCGCCAGGCGTCTCTCGAACGCCCCAGTGGCGAGGTGGTGGTCTGGTTGATGGTGGACCGACAAGGCCGCGTGCTCGATGCCGGAATCCAGACCCCGGCGCCGAGCATGCTGCTCAACCGAGCCGCTACCAATAGCCTGCGTCGCATCAAGCAGGTCAAGCCGTTCCCCGAACAAGCCTTCGGTGGACGTAACGAGCAACGCTTCACCGCCACCTTCAACTACAGCGTGCAATAAGCACCCGACACCAGGACGACAGTGATGAGGTTCACCCGTATTCATCTGGCACTCGTTGCCGCGACTAGCATGAGCCACGCAGTGGTCATGGCCGATACCAATGACAGTGACGTCGGCACGATTGGAATACAGGGGGGCAAGGCAACCGCGGGGGGCGGTTACATGGTCCAGGAAGAGAGCGCCAAGGGCCGCTCGACCATCACCAAGGAAGCGCTGGACAAGCAAACCGCCACCGGCAACGCCATCGACAAGCTCAAGTACACGCCGGGCCTGAACATTTCCAGTGAGGACAACACCGGTCTGTCGGGCTTTCGCTTCACCATGCGCGGCATGAACTCCGACCAGGTCGGCATGTCGGTCGATGGCATGCCGATCAACGACTCCGGCAACTACGCGCTGTATTCCAACCTGCTGGGCGATCCGGAAAACATCGACCAGATCTTCGTCACCCAAGGCTCGTCGGAAGCCGACGGCCCGCATATCGGTTCCAGCGGTGGCAACATCGGCATTGTGACCATCCGCCCGACCAAGGAAACCGGGGCCTTCGTCAAACAAGTGGTGGGCAGCAATGCCACGCGCAAGACCTTTGCGCGCCTCAACACCGGTGAGGTCAACGGCCTGAGCAACTGGCTGTCGGCCTCGCACACCGAAGGCCAGATGTGGCGTGGCTCGGGCGCCGTGCGGGCGGACAAGGTGGAGTGGAACAGTTTCTTCGACGCCGGCAACGGCAACACCGCCAACCTGATCCTCAAGTACCACGAGCAGGACAACAACAGTTACAGCCAGCTGACCAAGGCGCAGTTCCAGCAGTTCGGCCGCAAATATGACCCGTACCCGGCCAAGCCGGCGCTGGGCGCCAACGGCAAGATCAGCAGCTACTACGACCTGGCGCAGAACCCGTTCCAGACCTTTACCGCCGTGCTCAACACCCAGTACAAGCTGAGCGACAACCTGGCGCTGTCGGTGATCCCGTATTACTACTACGGCAACGGCAGCGGCGTGGGCTCCTCCGCTTATGCGCTCAACAGCGGCTCGAACAAGGGCGGCGTTTTCGACCTCGGCAACCTGCCAACGCAGGCCCAGTACAACGCCGACGGTTCGTCCACCACGGGCGTCTACTACCGCCCTTCGCGCACACAGACCTGGCGCCCTGGCATCACCACCAAACTCAACTGGGACCTGGGTGATCACAGCCTGCAATTCGGCTACTGGTACGAACGCGCGCGCCAAAGCCAGACCCAGCCGTTCATTGCCCTCAAAAACAGCGGCAAGCCGAGCGACACCTGGCCGGATGGCGACTCGGTGGTCGATGCCAACGGCAATACCGTACAGGGCCGCGACCGCTACACCGTGACGCCGGCGCAAAAAGTCTGGGCCCAGGACACCTGGTACATCAATTCGGACTGGACCCTGATCGCCGGCCTTGCCTACATGAATGTCGAGCGCGAAGGCACCAACCACGGCAGCCTCACCGAGCAACCGGGCAAAGCTGACCAGACCTACAACAAATTGCTGCCCAATGCCGGCCTGAAATACCAGCTCGACGAGCGTGATCAGCTGTTCTACAGCCTGTCGCGCAACATGCGGATTCCGCAGAACTACGTGCTGTACGACAAAGGCGTCGGCTCGCTGGACTCCAAGCCGGAACTGAGCTGGAACCAGGAACTGGGCTGGCGCTACACCGGCGAAGACATGACCCTCGCCGCCACCTTGTTCTACATGCAGTTCAAGAACCGCCAGCTCACGTCCCTGGACAGCAACGGGGATTCGGCCGACATCAACGCCGGCACCGTGATCAACAAAGGCCTGGAACTGGAGTGGAGCGGCAAGCTGGCGCACAACTTCAATTACTACACCTCCTACACCTACACCAGCTCCAAGCAGCAGGACGACCTGACTGTCTTCAGCGCCGGCAGACCCATCGTGCTGCCCACCAGCGGCAAGCAGTTCGCCAACGTGCCGACCAACATGCTGGCGGCCAACATCGGCTATGACGACGGGCGCTTCTACGGCACCTTCGGCGGCAAGTTCACCAGCAAACTTTATGGCGACCTGACCAACGACGAAGCCATCTCTGCGCGCACCATTTTCAACCTCGGCGCCGGTATCTACCTGCCCGTGGACAAGAAAGTCGTCAAGGACGCGACCCTGCGCCTGAACGTCGACAACCTGTTCGACAAGAAGTACCTGGACGGCGTGTACACCACCAAAACCAACGCGGCGAACTACAGCGGTTTCCGCGATGGCGACCCGGCCTACATCGTTGGCCTGGACCGTACAGTCACTGTTTCCCTGGAAGCGAATTTCTAACTGCGAGGCTATAGATCATGGACATGAACCTGCTTCACGACATCACCTTTTATGTGATGTACGCCGCCATGGCGATTGCGATTTTCATCACCATCGAACGCGGCATTTACTTCGCCTACGTGCGCCGCCAGGCGCGGGCCTTGACCGAGGTGCTGGGCGCCAATGTGCACAGCGAGCGCGACTTGCCGCAAAGCCTGACCCGTCGCGACAGCCTGCCACTGAACATGGTGCTGCCGGTGCTGGCGCAAAAGGCTTCTCAGGGTTCGCGCAAGGACCTGGACGACGAGATCGAAACCCAGTACCTGAAGACCCGCGCGCCGCTGTCGCGCAGCCTGTGGATCATCGAGACCATCACCACCGCCGCGCCGCTGCTCGGCCTGTTGGGCACCATCCTGGGCATCATCGACACCTTCAAGGCGCTGGCCAGTGCCGGCGTGTCCGACCCAGGCCAGATCTCCGGTGGCATCGGGACGGCGTTGTTCGCCACCGGCTTGGGCATCGCCATCGCGCTGTTCTGCGTGGTGTTCCACAACTTCTTCCAGGACAGCCTGGAGCGCATCAACGACCAGCTGAAAATCCTGCTGATCCGCGCCGCCACCGGTGCCCGCGTACACAATGAAGTGCCGCACCTGGTGCCCACGCCACTGCACAGCCGCACGGCGTGACCATTGGGCGGGCGCGCAATGCGCCCGCCATTCTTTTTGTCCGGTGAGACGTGTATGTCCCTATCGATAAAGTTGCGTATCGCAGGCCTCGCTGGCTTGCTCCTCAGTCCGCTGGCCCAGGCGGACTTTTCAATTCCAGGCTTTGAACTGGTGCATACCGTGCCGGTGGATACCACGCTGGGCACGGCCGATTTGCGCCAGCCGGGGCCGGTGTGGATCGCGTTGTTTGATGGCGCAAAAAACAGCATTGATATCGGTCAGTTCTACGCCGCCGACCATCCCGGCTCGGTGATGGACAAGGTGATTGAGCACCTGGAAGCCGCTGGTAAACGTGGTGTGAAGATTCGCTTTTTGCTTGAGGAAAAAGGCCTTCGGCTGTCGGAGGCTTCTACCCTGGAACGCCTGCGCGCGATTCCTAACCTGACCTTTCGCGTGCTCTCGTACGGGCAACTGAGCGGCGGGATTATCCACGCCAAGTACATGGTGGTGGACGGCAAGCAGGCGTTTATCGGCAGCCAGAATTTCGACTGGCGTTCGCTGGAACATATCCACGAGACCGGCTTGCGCATCAGTGATGCCACCGTGGTCAACCAAGTGCAGGCGATCTTCAATCAGGACTGGCAGGCCCAGGCCGCGCTTGCAGATAAGCAAGCCGTGCCGCTGCCGGCTGCGGGCGAGGAGCCGGCACGCACCGGCAACTATCTGGTGGCCAGCCCGCAACGCTACAACCCGCCCGGCGTAGGCGATTCACAGCTGGAACTGCCGCGCCTGTTGAGCGAGGCCAAGAAAGAAGTGCGCGTGCAACTGCTCGACTACGCGCCGCTGTCCTACGGGCCGGACCGAACCCGCCCCTACTACGCGGTGATCGACAACGCCGTGCGCGCCGCCGCCGCGCGTGGGGTGTCAATCAAGCTGATGGTGTCCAACTGGAACACCGACTCGCTGGAACTGCCCTACCTCAAAAGCCTGGCCGTGCTGCCCAACGTAGAGGTCAAAATCGTCACCCTGCCGCAGGCCAAGCAAGGGTTTATCCCTTACGCGCGAGTGATCCACAGCAAGACCATGGAAATTGACGGGCAAGTAGCATGGATCGGCACCAGCAACTGGCTGGGCGGGTACCTGGATAACTCGCGCAACCTGGAAGTGGTGATGCATGACGCATCGATGGCCAAGCGGGTGGGCGAGCTGCATGCGCAATTGTGGGATGGCCCGTATGCCAAGGCACTGGATGTCGCGGCGCAGTACCCGGACCCGCATCCTGGCAAGCCGTGAGCTGAACTCGGTTCTCCCTACGCAAAAAAACAATGTGGGAGCGGGCTTGCCCGCGATAGCGGCGTGTCAGTCAACATAGACGCTGGCTGACACACCGCCTTCGCGGGCAAGCCCGCTCCCACATTTGAATTTTTGTGGCTCAAATTGGAAGTGGTGATGCATGCGCAATTGTGGGATGGGCCGTATGCCAAGGCACTGGCTGTAGCGGCGCAGTACTCGGAGCCGCATCCTGGCAAGCCGTGAGCTGAACTCGGTTTTTCCTACGCAAAAAAACAATGTGGGAGCGGGCTTGCCCGCGATAGCGGCGTGTCAGTCAACATAGACGCTGGCTGACACACAGCCTTCGCGGACAAGCCCGCTCCCACGTTTGATGCCTGGTGGCTCAACTACCGAGGTAGGACATTTCCCTCATCCGGGTCTCCCCTACCACTCCTTGGTGATGGTAGTGTGTGAAATTGTTTCTGACATTTCGATCAGAAATTTCCCCACTCCTCTTTTGCAAAGGAATGCCTCTAGTCATGCACTTCCCACTGAAAAAACTGGTGGCTGCCACCCTGTTCGCGGCCAGCTTCTCGGCCATTTCCACACCCGCATTCGCCAACATCAGCGCTGAACAAAGCGCGACCATTATCAAACATTTCAGCGAAACCCCAGCCACCGATTTCCGTGGTTTCCTCGGCACTCTGGCCAAGAGCGACCTGGCGAAAACCGATGACGTCGGCCCGGCCATCGACGCCTTCCTGGCCAACAAAACCCTGACCGCCGACCAGCAGAACGAAATCAACCGCCTGCTGGGTATTTACACCCGCGTTAAATACGGCAAAGCCGCGCTCGAAACCCTGCGCGAGCTGGTCGAAATTCCGACCTTCAACGTCGACGGCCTGCCGCAGTACAAGAACCCGGAGTTCCTCAAGATCGCCGACAAGATCCAGAGCCTGGCCAAAGCCTTCAACCTGAACTTCCGCAACATCGACAACCGCGTGTACGAAATTTCGCTGGAAGGCAGCGGCGATGAAGTCGTCGGCATTCACGCCCACGCCGACGTGGTGCCGGTGACCCCGGAAAACTGGGTGCTCAAGGACGGTACCAAGCTCGACCCGTTCAAGGTCACGCTGATTGGCGATCGCATGTATGGCCGCGGCACCGAGGATGACAAAAACGGCATCGTGGTCGCCCTGTATGCCATGAAGGTGATCAAGGAAGAGAAGCTGCCGCTGGCGCGCAACTTCAAGCTGTTGGTGGACACCACTGAAGAAACCATGGGCGACGCGATCCCCTATTACTTCGAACACAACCCGGTGCCGCAATACAACCTGGCGCTGGATGGCGGCTACCCGGTCGTGATTGCCGAGAAAGGCTACGGCACCGTCATGGCGAGCTTCCCGGTGCGCAAAGGCACTGGCAAAGGCGCGGAAATTATCTCGATGACCGGCGGCATGGCCACCAACCAGATTCCGTCGGCCTCGGTCGCCACCCTGCTCAGCGACAAGCCTGCTGAACTGGCCGCCAGCCTGCAAAAAGCCGGTGCTGACTACGTCAAGCAAAATGGCGGCAATTTCGACGTAACGGCCAAGGTGGTCGGCAAAGAGGTCAAGTTGACGCTCACCGGTGTGTCGGCTCACTCCTCCGAGCCGGAAGCGGGCGTCAACCCGGTCGCACGCATGCTGGAGCTGATCCACAGCATTGACGGCAAGATCGCGCTGAAGCACAACCACATCACCGACGCTGCACACTATGCGGCTGACAACTGGGGCCTGGATTACCTGGGCGGTAAGTTGGGTGTGGGCTTCTCCGACGCGTTCATGGGGCCATTGACCACCTCGCTGACGTTTGTCGGCCAGGATGACAAAGCCTTCAAGCTGGCGGTGAACCTGCGCATCCCCAAAGGCAAATCGCCGGAGGTGCTCAAGACAGAAATCGAAGAGAAAATCAGCGCCTGGGACAAGCACACCAACGTGGCGATGAACGTCACCTACTCGGTGGCCGAGCCGATGTACCGCAACCCTGAAGGTGAGTGGGTCAAAGCCCTGTTGGCGGTGGCCAGCGAAAACCTCGGCATGGAGCACAAGTTCGGCACGTCGGCCGGCGCTACCTCTGTACACGAACTGCCCAATGGCGTGCAATTCGGCCTGGCGAAGCCGGACGTGAAGTACACCGGGCACACCGACGGTGAGTTCAAGACCGTCGAGCAGTTCTTGCTGGACCTGCAGATCGTCACGGAAATGATGGGCCGTGTAGGGCAACTGCCGAAGCTCTGATACGCGAAGGTAAACACCACAACGCCGATCAAGATTGATCGGCGTTGTGGTTAAACAGGTCGGGCTTGCGGCCTAAAACATATCCATCGCATTGCACAGCTTGGCCTTCTCCACCGGCACGTTCTCCGGTTTGCCCGTCGGGTTCAGGCGCTGCAACGCAATCAGGCACTGGCCACCGTCCAGCAGGATCAGCTCGTAATCCTCCCCGCCCTTGGGGGTGAAGTGAAAGCTTTGCCTGCAGCTATAGGCATTGCCGCCAGACACATAGCCCTCACTCTGGAAGTTCATGGCAAAAGGCTTGTTCGCCGGCACCTTCAGTTCGCTACGCACCGAGCCTTGCGCCTCCACCCGGCGGTTGCTCTCGGGCATGCCCAGGCTGCGGCCATGGCGGGCTGCGCTGTAGCCCTTCAAGCCTCAAGCATCAGGATATCTTCAAAGAACCCACCGACCGGCTCGGTGGGGTGGCAGAGCTGGATCTCCAGCACCCACACCATTTCACTCGGCGTGATCTCAAGCGCGGCCAATTCCTGGTTGCCGAACAAGGCGTGGGGGAAATCCGCAATACGGTGGCCGGCCAGGTTGCGCGACAACCGCCAGCCCTTGGAAACGGCCCGTTCCTCGGCAAAGTCATAGAGCTCACAGCCGGTCATGCCGCGCATCCAGGCCTCGCGGGTTTCATCGAACACTTCATGCAAGACCTTGAAGCAATCGCGGTGCAGCGCTGACTCGCCGAAGACGAAGGTGTCGCCATAGTCGCCCTCGTAGCCGTCCCACACCGGGCCGAGGTCGACCACCACGATATCGGTGGCACGCAGCGTGCGCAGTGGGTCAATGCCTTCCCTGGGCGGGCGAACCGTGTCGTCGCCAAAACGAATGTACGTCGGGTGCCAGGTGTGGGAGGCGCCCATGGCCTGCAATTGCTCGGCGGCCATGTCGAGGGCCTCCCCGGTGGTCATGCCGACTTTGAGCTGGCTGGCAATCGCTGCCAGGGCGCGGATGGTTTTTTCACGCGCGGCGAGCATGCCGTCCAGCGAGTACCGAGGGCCGACTTTTTCCCAGGTTTCATCCAGTCCATTGAGCAGCGTGTCGGCGCTCGACTGGCCAGTGGGTACAAACGCTTCGGCGACAAAACGATGGCTCGGCAAACCCGCGTCCAGGCAATCGGCACGCGCCTGGCTGATCATGCCGCCGTTACCGCAGGCATACACCTGAGCCGACTCCCAACGGTGCCCATGGCTGAGCGCCACTTCCTGCACCCTGCCCTGCGCCGCCAATACCGGGTGCCAGTGAAAACGCGGGTGGTCGATGACCGCCTGATCCAGAAATACGCGGTCGTAAAAGTCTGCCGCCTGCGCGCCGCCCCAGTAAAACGTCACCTCCACATCCTGCTTCAACGCGCTCAGCAGGATTGGTTTGATACCCGCGTAGCCGGTGCCTGTGGCGAACAGCACCACAGGCGCATCGTCATCGTCCTGCCAGGTGCAGGCGCCAAAAGGCCCCTCCAGTGCCAACAGATCGCCAGCCTCAAGGCTGTCCAGGAGGGTCTCGGAAAAAAGCCCGCCGCGCACCCGACGAATCTGAAACACCAGGCGCCCATCGCCGTCGGCCGGCAGGTTGGCGATCGAGAAACAGCGCGAGTCGCCATCGACCAGGCGGAACTTGAGGTACTGGCCCGGCCGCACGGCCAACGGCCTGTCCGGCATCACCACCAACTCAATAATGTCGGGGCTCAGGGCACGCTTGCTCAGCACCGTCGCCTCGACCACCAGCGCAGGTGTGTCCAGCGACCAACCGGGAATCTCCAGGCGCATGTCGGCGCAGGCGTGGCTTTGGCACAAGAGCATTTCATTCGCTGCCAGCGGGTAGCACGGCGCGGGTGCGCCCGGCGCCAGCTGCTTGGCGCGGTAGTGGCCTTGCGTGACCACCACCTTGCACGAACCACAGGCGCCGCGCCGGCACGAGAACGGCACAGACAGGCCGCTGGCGAGCATCGCGTCCAGCAACAGCTCATCTCCGGCTTCAAAAGTTTTCCCCGAGGGGGCGAGTTCGATGACATGGCGTGTGTTCATAAGCACCTCGGGGGTCAGTGAGGCTTGATTGTTGCGCTAGACTAGGCCCATTAAAACCTCCAGTTTTGGATACTTCACATGGTCCAGATGCGTAAATGGCGCCCGCTGCTCAAGCTCGACGAGCGCACGCCCCAGGCGTCCTATCGCAAGATTGCCGAAGGCCTGGTGCAGGCCATCCTCGAAGGACGGCTGCCGCCCGGCACGCTGCTGCCGGGCACACGGGAAATGGCGCAGATACTCGACGTCAACCGCAAGACGGTGATCCTGGCTTACGAGGAAGCATCGACCAAAGGCTGGCTGATCAGCGAGCCGCGCCGGGGCACGTTCGTCAATGCGCAATTGGCGCCAACGCCCGCGTCCAGCCGCGCGCAGCACTCCTTTGCGCCACCACTGCTGGCGCAGCCAGTGGTGCCGTATTTCGAGCAGAATGCCCAAGTCATCGCGCTGCAGCATCGGCATGACGCACTGTTTTTCGATAACGGTGCCTGCGACCACCGCTTGCTGCCCCAGGCCGTTTTACACCGCTATTACCGCAATGCCCTGCGCAGCAGTTTTGCGTCCAACTCGGTGCGCTACGGCAGCGAAGGCACCGGCTATGAATTGCGTTGCGCGCTGGCAGAGATGCTGCGCAACAATCGCGGGTTGACAGTCAGCGCCGAGAATATCTGCCTCACGCCCGGCACACAGGTGTCGCTGTACCTGACGGCCAGCCTGCTGATCAAACCCGGTGATGTGGTGTTGGTGGAACGCCTGAGTTACCCGCCGGCATGGGAAATTTTCCGCAAGCTCGGCGCGCATTTGATCACCGTCGATATGGACGATGAAGGCTGTCGCACGGACCACATCGAGCAGTTATGTCACGCACATGATGTAAGGATGATTTACCTCACGCCGCACCACCAGTTTCCCACCACGGTGAGCCTGCATGCGGCCCGTCGGCAACACCTGCTGGCGTTGGCGGCGCAGCACAATTTCTGCGTGATCGAAGAAGACTACGACCACGAATATCACTTCAACGGGCGGCCCTATTTGCCGCTGGCCAGTGATGGCGCGCAACGCCATGTGATCTACATCGGCTCGCTATCCAAGGCGTTGGGGTCGACGTTTCGTTGCAGTTATGTGGTGGCTCCGGCCAGCGTGATTGAGGTGCTGCAGAACAGCGCAGCACTGGTGGTAGGCGACACCGACGCGGTTGCACAAAAAATGCTCGCGGACCTGATCAATCAGGGGGAATTGAAGAAGCACCTGCGCCGTGTTTCGAAAGAATACGTGGCGCGTCGAGAGGTGCTGCACAGCTGTTTGCACAGCGCATTCGGCGATCGAATCCAGGTGCGCGAGCCAGAAGGCGGCCTGGCCCTCTGGGTTCGCTTCCAGGATGAAACCGACGTCGATCAGTTGCTCGCCGCAGCCCGGGCCAGGGCGTGGTGGTGCGCAGTGCGCGTCAGTTTTCACCGCTGAATGTGCCGGAAAATGCCCTGCGCCTGGGGTTCGCCTCGCTTGATCGGGATGAGATCCGGGAAGCCACACTGCGGTTGGCAAAGGTGATGAGCAGGCGTTGATCACATGCACGCATCAACACCACCTAGAGCGCGCCATGGCCGCTGTTTTGAAGCCGGGCAAGGTCGGGAAACTCGAGCAACAGCGCCCGATTGCCGCGACCGATATGCTCCATCACCGCCAGCGTGATGAACTCGCGCACCATCCCGCTCGAGACGTAATACATCGCCCAGGCTTGCTCGGGCGTGCAATGGCCGATCTGTTCTTCGATGTCCTTGTAAGCCTGGTATTCGTCCGGCTTCAAAACGTATGGGTCAGCCGCTTGGCGCATGATTTTTCTCCTCCCTGAAAACGCTGCGACAGCCCCTTGGTCTGCCGACGGATAACGCTGGGACGTTATGACCCCGTGCATACGCCGGCGCTGATCGACTTTCGTCGAGCGACTCCCCATCATGTTTATGGAGCAATGCCTCGATGCGGTTCAGCAGTTGTTCTTGATTACCCAGTGACGTAAGGCCGTGGGTGCTTTGCGCCTCATAGGCCTCAACCATCTTTATCAGCGTCACTAATTGATAAGTGTCGGCTTTGGTTTTTTTGCAAATAGCCATGTAAGCCCTCCGCCAATAAAGATGAAGACCCAGCGGGGTTACGTACCGCTCTTGACCTTGGTCCACACGCGCGTGCGGATTCGTTCCAACTTCAACGGTAGTGGTTCAAGCGGAACAAGGGTGGCAACCGTATGCTTGTCAGGATAAATCCACGGGTTGTCGCGCAGCTTCTGCTCGACGAACTCAGTGGCGTCCTTGTTAGCGTTCGGGTAAAGCGTGTGGTTCGAGCTCTTGGCAATCACTTGCGGTTCAAGCATGTAATTGATGAACGCCAGACCTTCCTTGGCATGGGGCGCATCTTTGAGCAGCACAAAGTTTTCCGACCACACCAACCCACCCTCTCGCGGCAGGCTGTAGGCAATTTCGCGCCCGGTGTTGTTTTTCTCATTGATGGCCTGCGCCGTCAGCGCCCCGCTCGCCCAGCTCACGACCACACAAATATTGCCATCGGCAAAGTCGGCGTCGGTTCTGGATGAGTCGAAGTAGAGGATATAGGGACGGATTTTCAACAGCAGCGCCTGGGCTTTCTGGTAATCCTCAGGGTTCTGGCTGTTGCTCGGCAGGCCGAGGTAATTCAACGCGATCGAAATGACCTCGCTGGGCGAGTCGAGCATCGCCACGCCGCAGGACTTGAGCTTGCTGATGTTTTCTTCTTTAAAGATCAGGTCCCAGCTGTCCACCGGGGCGTTGTCACCCAGCGCGGCTTTGACTTTATCAACGTCATAGCCAATCCCGGTGGTGCCCCACAGGTAAGGCACGGCGTAGCGGTTGCCCGGATCATTCACCGAAAGCAGCGCCAACATCTCTGGGTCGATATGGGAGAAGTTGCTCAGTTGATTGCGGTCCAGCGGTGCAAGCACGCCTGCCTTGATCAGGCCGGGCAGGACATTGGAGGTGGCGACAACCACGTCATAGCCCGTGCGCCCGGCCATGACTTTGCTCTGCATGATCTCGGCGCTGTCGAAGGCATCCACGTGCATGCGCGCGCCGGTTTTTTGCTCGAATTCCTTGGGCGTCTCTGGCGCGATCAACCCGAACCAGTTGTACAGATTCACCTGAGGTTGCGCCGCCGCTGCGGGCGCGCTGATACCCGCACAGACAAGCGAGGCCAAAAAAATGGCTCGCAAATGTGATTGACTCATATAACTATCCTTGTCAAAAACGACAGGCCTTCATGGCCTGCATCCGCTGGGAGGTGAATATACCCGGCGTCGTCGAATAGTAAATACCTACAAGTACTTAGCTCGCGCCTATGAACGCCTAACCCTAAAGGGGTAGAACATGTCACTCGACCTTCATAACCTGGCCTGGCACCGATCGGCCGGCAAGTTGATCATGGAGCTCAATCGCCCGGCTTTCTGGAGCTCGCTGGTTCGCGTGTTGAATGAATATGTGCAGATCGACAACTGGGTTGTCCTGGTTTTCAGCGACCAACAAGTCAACGTCATCAGCTTTACTGAAGTGGCCGATGCCGAGGACGTGGATGCCCTGACTCAGCGCTACCTCAAAGGGCTGTACCTGCTGGACCCGTTCTACATCGCCAACCGGGAAAACCCGCAGAGTGGCTTTTTTCACCTGTCAGACATAGCGCCGGAGCACTTTCTGACCACCGAGTATTACCATCAGTATTTCGCCCAGTACGTCTCGGTGGATGAGGTGCAGTACAACGTTCAGCTCGATGAGGACAGGACGCTGTGTATTTCATTTGGCAGTAACGTGCGCTACAGCCCGGAACAGATCACCACACTGGATATCATCAAGCCTTGGGTGCTGGCATTGATGCACCAGCGTATGTGCTTTGAGATCGACGTTGAAAAAAACCTCAATGAGACACCGCCCTGGTCGCAGGCAATTGTTCAACTGGGCAGCCAGATCACAACGCGTGAAAAGGACGTGCTCAAGTTGCTGTTGAGCGGGTTCTCCAACAAAGAAATCGCCGGCAAACTGTCCCTGTCGACAGAAACGGTGAAAGTGCACCGGCGCAACATTTACACCAAGCTGAACATCAAGTCCCAGTCCGAACTCTTTGCGCGTTTCTTCATGCCAAAACAGGACGTCTACGCGGTGAGCTGAAGGCGCGGCCCTCAGCCCGCCGTGCCGAGAAACGGCAGCGCGAGGAACAGCTTGATTACCACCGCATTGGTGATGTCGATGAAAAACGCCCCCACCATCGGCACCACCAGAAAGGCAATCTGCGAGGGGCCGAAGCGTTGTGTCACCGCCTGCATATTGGCAATGGCGGTGGGTGTCGCGCCCAATCCGAAACCGCAATGCCCGGCCGCCAGCACCGCCGCATCGTAGTTGCTGCCCATCACCCGAAACGTTACGAAAATCGCGAAAAGGGCCATTAACAGCGCCTGTGCAGCCAGCAGGATGACGATCGGCAACGCCAGCGCCGCCAGGTCCCAGAGCTTGAGCGACATCAGGGCAATCGCGAGGAACAACGACAGGCTGACGTTACCCAGCAGCGACACTTCGCGCTCAAACACCTGATGCCAACCCAGCGCCGACAAGCCATTGCGCAGCACTACGCCGACAAACAGCACGCAGACAAAGGTGGGCAACTCGAAGGCGGTGCCCTGGATAACACCATTCAGGCACGTGCCAACCTGCAGGCTGATCGCCAACAGGGCCAGGGTTTCGATAAAGGAAAACGAGGTGATCATGCGTTCCTGATCGGGGCGCTCAAAGCCTTTGGGCCGCCGCGGCTGCGAGTGTTCAACGCCAGGCACCTGGACGCGCTTGATCAACAAGCGCGCGACCGGGCCACCAATCAAGCCCCCGAGCACCAAACCAAAGGTCGCCGAAGCGATTGCCAGCTCAGACGCGGAGGCAACACCGTACTTCTCACTGAACACCGCGCCCCATGCGGCGCCCGTGCCGTGCCCGCCCGACAGGGTGATGGAACCCGCCAGCAAGCCCATCAATGGATCAAGCCCCAGCGCCTTGGCCAACGCGATGCCCATGGCGTTTTGCACCACCAACAGGGCCGTCACGACCAGCAGGAAAATACCCAGCACGCGCCCGCCTCGCTTCAGGCTGGCGAAATCTGCGTTCAGGCCAATCGTGGCGAAAAACGCCAGCATCAATGGGGTTTGTAAGGATGTGTCGAAGCGAACCTCGACATCCGCCAGCGCACGCAACGCCAGCAGCAGAGCGGCAACCAACAGGCCGCCGGCTACCGGCTCCGGAATGCTGTAGGCACGTAGAAAGCCAATCCGGGCCACCAGCCAACGGCCCAATAAAAGCACCAGGGAGGCAGCGACCAGGGTTGAATAGAAATCGAGCTGAAGCATCTGGACAGTCCTTTGAAGTAAACAAGGAAAATGGGCTGGCCAGAGTAGAGACAGCGGAACAGGTACACAGCTACCCGACATTGATTACAGACTATTCCTACGCACATCAGCACATGGCCTACACGCGTGGTGTGTTTTGCAGGCAAAAAAGCGACACGAACAAAAACGCCGATCATCACTGATCGGCGTTTTCGTTAAATATGGAGCGGGAAACGAGACTCGAACTCGCGACCCCGACCTTGGCAAGGTCGTGCTCTACCAACTGAGCTATTCCCGCAAATGGCGTCCCCTAGGGGACTCGAACCCCTGTTACCGCCGTGAAAGGGCGGTGTCCTAGGCCACTAGACGAAGGGGACACGCTACTGAAACACATGGTGTGTATTTCAGTGCCCAGAGATTAAATCCGAAGATTATGCCCTGGTTTCACTCAGTGTCGCCCGAAGGCCACACTGCTTAAATTTGGAGCGGGAAACGAGACTCGAACTCGCGACCCCGACCTTGGCAAGGTCGTGCTCTACCAACTGAGCTATTCCCGCATATGGCGTCCCCTAGGGGACTCGAACCCCTGTTACCGCCGTGAAAGGGCGGTGTCCTAGGCCACTAGACGAAGGGGACACACGTACAACATTCACTCCCTACCGCGTTTCGCTGTGTGCTTTACGCTGTAAGTGGCGCGCATTCTATGGATGGATTGAAAGGTCGTCAACCCCCAAGGATAAATTTATTTAAATCAATGACTTCGCCCTGCTTTCCAGGCCTTTGCGGGCATTGTGCCCGTCCGGGCTTTGACGCCTATATTCTGGCGCCCGACAAGGCGCTATAGTTCGCCCAGGCAAATGATGGCAATGTGCATCCACGCAGGGAACGCTTACCTATATAGAAGAAACTACCTGGGCAACTGGTCGAACAATCCTATCCGTCGGATGGCCCAGTCACTACACTCCACAGCAAACCCTATAAAGAGGTCACACCGGTGACACCACTCATGATCACCCTGCTGGTAATAGCCGGGATCGTAATACTGATCGCCATTGGCTACATGAACCACGTGGTGGAAAACAACAAACTGGAAAAGCAGCGCACCGAAATCGAGCTTAACGATCGGCTGCGTCGTTGCGGTGAGATCACCGAAACGTTCCCCGGCCAGTTGATGACCCCGAAACTCAAACTGTTGCTGACTCGCCTGGAACTCAACGTCACCCAGCGCCTGTTGAACCTCAGAAAGTCCAGCGCGCCGCTCAAGGCGCGGATCGCTGAGCTGAACGCGCTGATCGGCCAGGGCGAATCGATCCCGGTGGCCAACCCGCCCGCGCCGATCCAGACCGAAGCCAAGGCCAAGGACGTGCGTTTCCTGCTCGAGGCGCTGCACGGTCAAGTGACCCGTGCCGCCCAGGACGGTTTTTTGCCGACCAACGAAGCCAAGCACTGGATCAAGGAAATTCGCCATATCCTGGTGTTGCTGCACATTGAGTTCTTCAACAACCTGGGTCAGCACGCCCTGCAACAAGGCCAGCCTGGCCAGGCACGCCTGGCGTTCGAGCGTGGCGTGCAGTATTTGCGCAAACAGCCGGAGCCGGTGCTCTACAGTGCACAGCTGCAACTGCTGGAATCGCAACTGGCCCGCGCCAACTCCACGGTGCTGACCAACAGCAAGCCGGCCGAAGACGAAGTCAACGAACTGACCGAAGGCCTGAAAGTCGTCGACGCCGACGCCGAATGGAAGAAGAAAGTCATCTACGACTGATCCCCTGCCCCATGTGGCGGCCTCGGGTCGCCACATGCCATCACTTTGCATCTATCCGCCCGCCCCCGACTAGCGTAAAAAAGTGCCCCTCACTCCGTGAAGTTAGAGGCCTGCTATGCCTGTTGCCGTGATTGATGGACAACCGCTGCACTATGTCGACCAGGGCACCGGCCCGGTCGTCCTGCTGGGTTCAAGTTACCTGTGGGACCGCGACATGTGGGCCCCGCAAATTGAAGCCCTGTCGCAACAGTACCGCGTGATCGTGCCCGAACTGTGGGGCCACGGTGAGTCCGGCCCGCTGCCGACGCAAACCCGCTCCCTCGACGACCTCGCGCGCCAGGCCCTGGCGCTGCTGGATCAGCTGGATATCGCGCAAATCAATCTGGTCGGCCTGTCGGTCGGCGGCATGTGGGGCGCGCGCCTGGCGTTGCTGGCACCGGCGCGCATCAACAGCGTGGTGCTGATGGACACCTACCTGGGCACCGAGCCCGACGCCACGCGCCAGTATTACTTCTCGCTGTTCAAGATGATCGAAGACGCCGGCGCCATCCCCGAGCCGTTGCTGGATGTGGTTGCACCGATTTTCTTCCGCCCTGGCATCGACCGCGAGTCGGCCCTGTACCAGGATTTTCGCAAGGCGTTGCAGGCCTTACCCAAAGAGCGCCTGCTGAACAGCATCGTGCCACTGGGCCGCCTGATCTTCAGCCGCGAGAACATTCTGGACCAGTTGCCCCGCCTGGACTCGGACACCACGCTGGTGATGTGCGGCGAGCAGGACAAACCGCGGCCGCCCGCCGAATCACAGGAAATGGCTGAACTGATTGGCTGCAGCCTCACGCTGATTCCCGACGCGGGGCATATCTCGGCCCGGGAAAACCCGGACTTCGTCAATGAAGCGCTGCTGACCTTCCTCGCCAACCACGCCTGATCGGCGCCCTGCCCTTTGATCGCGGCTCACCCGCTGCGATCAAAGGCGGAAGTGCCCCACCATGCCCTTGAGCTCCGCCCCCAACTGCGCCAGCTGGATACTCGACGCGGCATTGCCCTGCATGCTCAACGCCGACTGATCGGCGCTCGCACGAATGCTGGTCACGCTGCGATTGATCTCTTCGGCTACCGAGCTTTGCTCCTCGGCTGCCGCGGCAATCTGCTGATTCATTTGCTGGATCAATGACACCGCCGCAGCAATGCTGCCCAACGCGCTCTCCGTTTCCAGCGCATCGCTGACCGCCAACTTCACCAGCTCGCCGCTCTGCTGGATCTGCTGCACCGACGACTGCGCCGCGCTGCGCAACGTACTGACCAGACGCTCGATTTCCTCGGTCGATTGCTGCGTGCGCTTGGCCAACGCCCGCACTTCATCGGCCACCACTGCAAACCCTCGGCCCTGCTCGCCGGCGCGGGCGGCTTCGATGGCGGCGTTAAGGGCCAGCAAATTGGTTTGTTCGGCCACGCTTTTGATCACGCCCAGTACCGTGCCGATATTCTGGATTTCCGCGCTCAGGCTTTCGATACTCGCGCTGGCACTGGTGCTGGAGGACGCGAGCAATTCAATCCGTTGCAGGCTCTGGCGCAACACTTGCTGACCGCTGTCGACCTTGTCATCGGCGGTCTGCGCGGCTTGCGCGGCCTCTTCGGCGTTACGCGCCACGTCGTGCACCGTGGCAGTCATCTGGTTCATTGCCGTGGCAACCTGTTCGGTCTCTTCCTTCTGGCTGCTGACCTCAACATTGGTCTGCTCAGTGACGCTGGACAGTGAATGCGCCGAACTGGCCAATTGTTCGATGCCCGCTTGCAGCCCGCTGACCATCTGGCTCAGGCCGCTGCCCATCTGCTGCATCGCCTGCATCAACTGGCCGATTTCATCGCGGCGGCTGACTTCCATCCGCCCGCTCAGGTCGCCGGACGCAATCTGCTGGGCCACGGCGATCACCGTGCGCAGCGGCGCCACGATCAACCGGGTAATCACCCACGCCGCGATCAAGCCCACCAGCAGCGCCAGGGCTGAGGAGCCGATGATCAACAACGCGCTTTTCTTCAATTGCGCCTGCATGGACTGGTCTTCGGCGTCGTACGCCTGGTTGACCCGGCTGACCACTTGGTCGGCGCGGTCATGCAACTGCTTGTAGACGACTTTTTCCTGGGCCAGCAGCCCGGTGTACTCGCCGAGTTTTTCGCTGAATGCCGCGATATGCCCGGAGACTTCATTGAGCACGGTCTGGTAACCCGCATCCTTGACCGAGGTTTTCAACTGCTCGACTTGCGCCAAAGCCTGGTCAGCCTGTTCGATCTTGCCTTGCTCGGCGTTGTCGGCATCGGCCTTGCGGCTCTGATCCAGGCGCACGTGCGCTTCATTCATGGCTTGCAACATCAGCCGCGAGACCTGGCTGACCTGCCCGGCCTGTTCGATAAACTCGGCGCCGTCCTTGCCCTGGCTTTCCTTGAGGCCATAGGCGCCATCGTCGGCCAGGCCGGCCTGCAGCACATCGAGGTTATTGGCCACACTGGACACCGACCAACTGGCCATTTCCAGCGCCAGGTCCTTGGTCTGGGTCAGTTCGACAAACTCGTCGAATGCCTTGCGATACGCCGCCAACGCCTGCTCGACATCGCCCATCACTGGCACATTCGTGGCTGACCGAGCCTTGAGGCTGGCGGCCATCGCCGCCAGCGCATCGACACTTTCATGCAGGGCATCGACAGACTTGGGGTCGGCGTGCAGCGCGTAGTCCTGCTCGATCAGGCGCACTTTGAGCAAGCCGCTGTTGAGCGATGACATGGCCTTGAGGCCTTCAAAACGCTGGCCAACGGTTTGCAGGGACCACACGCCAATGGCCGCCACCAGCGCCGTCAACAGCAGCACCAAAGCGAAACCCAAGCCCAGTTTCTTCGCCATACCGAGGTTGGCGAAACGTCGTTGCACGCCTGAAATCATTGCACTTGAATCCTCTTGCAATGGCAGATGCCATCGAGCCCGGTTTCCATGCAGCGAGATTCGCAACGACGAGCCAGCGGCACAAGACGTTGGCGCCACAATAATGGCAAAAAGCTACATGCCCGTCGTTTTCAGAATGGTCGAGGTCGATCTGGCAGGCCCCATGGCACGGAACAACGCCAGCGCCCGCTGGTCAGCAGCATAGGCCACGTTGATGCGCAGCCAGTCGCTGTGTTCGCCTTTGGGATTGAACAGCGCCCCTGGCGACAACAACACACCGAGCCGTCGGGCGCAGGCCAGCAAGCGTGAATGATCGCCCCTGCCGGGCCGGGCCCACACAAACAGGCCCCCGGCGGGCACGGCGAACACCTCCCACTCCTCGTCCTCCAGCACCTGCAGGGTCGCGGCCATTTGTGTGTTCAAGCGCTTGCGCAGGCGCTGCACCCACTTCCGGTAGGTGCCATTGGCCAGCAGCGTGGCCAGCACCGCCTCGGCAAACCTCGACGTGCCGATGCCTGTCAGCGTTTTGAGCGTCACCATTGGCGCAATAATCGCCGCGCTGGCGCTCAGATACCCCACGCGCAGGGCACTGCTGAGGGTCTTGGAGAAACTCGAGATATAAATCACCCGACCGTCATGGGGCAGCGCCGACAGCCTTGTGCAACTGGCGTGCTGCAAGTCGCCGTAGACATCCTCTTCGACAATCAGGAAGTCTTCGCTGCTCGCCAATTGCAGCAGGCGCTCGGCCACGACGCGGCACAGGCTGGTGCCGGTCGGGTTGTGATACAGGCAGTTGATGAACAGGCACTTGGGGCGATGGCTTTTCAGCAGCGTCTCCAACACCGGGATATTCGGGCCGCCCAGCGTGCGCGGGACGTGCAGCAGCGTGACGCCATGGCGCTCCAACTGACGGTAGAGGTTGGCATACCCGGGCGTCTCGACCACCACCGTATCGCCGGCCTTGAGCAACGTCCGTATGAGCAGGTCCTGTGCATGGCTGGCGCCATGGGTGGTGAGGATACAGTCGAGACTGCTGGGCACTTTCATCTGCGTCAGGCGCTTGAGCAGTTGCTCACGCAGTGCCGGCAACCCCAGCGGCGTGCTGTAGTTGAACAGCCCGGCGGTGTCGGTGCGGCTGACCTCGCGTATGGCGTAACAAATGTCATCGCTTTCGCGCCAGGCGTCCGGCAGCCAGCCGCAACCCAGTTTCAACTCGCCCAACGGGCCATCGACATAGGCGCCCCAGCCCAGCTCGGCGCCTTCATACCAGTGGCTTTCAAGGGAAACCGGCGGCTGGGCCACTACAAACCCCGCGCCCTGTTTTGCCACCAACACCCCCTGCGCCACCATTCGCTCAAAGGCTTCGATGACGCTGGATTGACTGAGCAGGTTGTCGAGGGCCAATTGCCGGATGGACGGCAAGCGCGTCCCGGGGCTCGCCCCACTCGTGCGAATCCATTGCGCCACCGCGCTGACGATTTGCTGCACCACCGGTACAAGGGCCTGTCGATCGATGCCTAAATCCATGAGCCACTCACTTCAACTGTCTGTTATTCAACCCCAAACAGTTAAGCACAGAAGCCGGGTTCGACCTGTCGCCGAAATTTATTAAAGTATTGATTTTATTGAATTATTTACCTACTGATACACATTCTGACGAGGCCTTGTGCCAGCCCTGGAAACGCCCCACAGCGCCCCTGGCCTTTTCGAATAGGCAGTGGCGCCGAGTCCTAGATGGCCGTCGCGCCACCGTCCACCGCCAACGCCTGGCCCGTGGTGAACGCGGCACCGTCGCTGCACAGGTACAGCACCGCACTGGCGATTTCCTCGACTTTGCCGATGCGCCCGACCGGGTGCATGGCGGCGGCAAACTCAGCCTTGCGCGGGTCGGCTTCATAGGCACGCCGGAACATGTCGGTGTCGATCACCGCAGGGCACACCGCATTCACGCGGATTTTCTTTTTCGCGTATTCGATGGCCGCCGATTTGGTCAGGCCGATCACGGCATGTTTGGACGCCGCATAAATGCTCATCTTCGGCGCTGCCCCCAACCCCGCCACCGAAGCGGTGTTGACGATCGCCCCGCCGCCTTGGGCCAGCAGCAGCGGCAATTGGTGCTTCATGCACAGCCACACGCCCTTGACGTTAACGCCCATGATCGCGTCGAACTCATCCAGGCTGCCGTCGGCCAGCTTGCCCTTCTCGATCTCGATCCCGGCGTTGTTGAAGGCGTAGTCCAGCCGACCATAGGCGGCGACAGTCTGCGCCATCAACTGCTGCACATCGGCTTCCAGCGTGACGTTGCAGCGCACAAACAACGCCTCGCCGCCCGCCTGTTGAATCAGCGCAACGGTGCTCTCGCCGCCCGCCACGTCCAGGTCGGCAACCACCACTTTCAAGCCTTCGGCGGCAAATGCCAGCGCGGTGGCGCGGCCAATACCGGCGGCGGCGCCGGTGACCAGGGCGACCTGGCCGGAAAACGTCATGCTCATGGGGATGTCCTGTGGGGAAAATAGCCGTGGGCCGAGTCTAGCCAACCGCAGGACGGGCGCGTCAGCACTATCAGAAGGCCGGTTGGCTGTGTATGAATCGCAGTGATAAGGCCACCAGCCTCACTATCAACCAGGCCTATCGGCGGGCATTCGCGCCTCTCGCGCAACCTTGCTCTCAGGCCGTTAGAGGTCTATCACTTGGGGTTCATTTCTAAAGAGTCCTTTGCCATGACTGCCCAGACCAACCGCCAGTTCCTGCTCGCCAAACGCCCGGTCGGCGCGGCGACACGGGAGACCTTCACCTATCAGGAAGTGCCGGTGGGCACGCCAGGGGATGGGCAAGTGCTGGTGCACAACGAATACCTGTCCCTGGACCCGGCCATGCGTGGCTGGATGAACGAGGGCAAGTCCTACATTCCGCCCGTCGGCATTGGTGAAGTGATGCGCGCGCTGGGCGTGGGCAAGGTGATTGCGTCGAACAACCCGAAATTTGCAGTCGGTGACTACGTCAATGGCGCGCTGGGCGTGCAGGATTACTTCCTCGGCGAACCGCGCGGCTTCTACAAGGTGGACCCCAAACTCGCGCCGCTGCCGCGCTACCTGTCCGCCCTCGGCATGACGGGCATGACCGCCTACTTCGCCCTGCTCGATACGGGCGCGCCCAAGGCCGGCGAAACCGTGGTGATCTCCGGCGCCGCCGGGGCGGTGGGCAGCATTGCCGGGCAAATCGCCAAGATCAAAGGCTGCCGCGTGGTCGGCATCGCCGGCGGCGCCGACAAGTGCAAATTCCTCATGGATGAATTGGGCTTCGACGCAGCCATCGACTACAAAAGCGAAGACGTGCCAGCCGCCCTCAAGCGCGAATGCCCTAAAGGCGTGGACGTGTATTTCGATAACGTCGGCGGCGACATCCTCGACGCCGTACTCAGCCGCCTCGCGTTAAAGGCGCGGGTGGTGATTTGCGGTGCCATCAGCCAGTACAACAATAAAGAAGCCGTGAAAGGCCCGGCCAACTACTTATCGTTGCTGGTCAACCGTGCGCGGATGGAAGGCTTTGTGGTGATGGACCATGCGGCAAACTTTGCCGCAGCCGGGCAGGAGATGGCCGGCTGGATGGCGCAGGGCAAGCTCAAGAGCAAGGAGGATATTGTCGAGGGGCTGGAGACGTTCCCAGAAACACTGATGAAGCTGTTCAACGGCGAGAACTTCGGGAAGTTGGTGCTGAAAGTTAACTGACACACCATCAAACCCAATGTGGGCACAGTCAATGTGGGAGCTGGCTTGCCTGCGATAGCAACAACTGGGTATCACTGAGACACCGAGTCGCTCGCATCGCAGGCAAGCCAGCTCCCACACGTGGCAGTGCCTGCTTTAAATCACCGTCATCAGGCGATTTCGGCGACCACTGCCGCCAAGGCTTTCGCCGGGTCCGCCGCCTGGCTGATCGGGCGACCGATTACCAGGTAGTCCGAACCCGCATCCAGCGCCTGACGCGGCGTCAGAATGCGCCGCTGGTCATCCTGGGCACTGCCCGCCGGGCGAATGCCTGGAGTGACCAGTTGCAGCGACGGGTGAGCGGTCTTCAAGGCCTGGGCTTCCAGCGCCGAGCACACCAGACCATCAAGACCTGCCTTCTGCGCCAGCGCTGCCAAGCGCAATACCTGCTCCTGAGGCTCGATATCCAGGCCGATGCCGGCCAGGTCCTCGCGCTCCATGCTGGTCAGCACGGTCACACCAATGAGCAGCGGTTTCGGGCCGCTGCGCTGTTCCAGCACTTCACGGCAGGCCGTCATCATGCGCAGGCCGCCGGAGCAATGCACATTGACCATCCACACGCCCATTTCAGCCGCGGCCTTGACTGCCATGGCGGTGGTGTTGGGGATGTCATGGAATTTCAGGTCGAGGAACACTTCGAAGCCTTTGTCACGCAGGGTGCCGACAATTTCGGCGGCGCAACTGGTGAACAGTTCCTTGCCGACCTTGACCCGGCAAAGCTTGGGGTCCAACTGGTCAGCCAGCTTCAGTGCGGCGTCACGAGTGGGGTAATCCAGGGCGACGATGATAGGAGTCTGGCAGACGGACATTGGAATGGGCTCTCAGGCAAGTCGAAATCGGCGCGGATTGTAGCGCAAGCGGCGCCGTTGCGGGATCCGATGATCGGTAAAATACTGATCGAGCGCCCGTAACCCGGCATTTAGCGCAATTGTGTCAAGGCTGATACATTCACGACATGCCCTCAACACGCACCACGTCTAGCCTCGCGCACATGACCGCCCGTCCAGCACTTCCAGCCATGGAGCTGGGCGCCTATGCTGACAGCAACAACCCAGGCAGATGATCGCACTATGCATACCCCTACCGTCTCTGTAAACGAAGAGCAAAAAGGCGCGGTGATCGCCGAAGACAAGCGCTGGAACACCCGTGCGCTGATCGTCGATGACGATCTACCGATTCGTGAACTGCTGATCGACTACCTGGCGCGCTTCAATATTCTCGCCGTCGGCGTCACCGACGGCACCGCCATGCGCACGGCCATGCAAGCTGAAACCTTTGATGTGGTGGTGCTCGACCTGATGCTGCCGGGCGAAGACGGCCTGTCACTGTGCCGTTGGCTGCGCACCGAATCAGACATCCCGATCCTGATGCTCACCGCGCGGTGCGAACCCACCGACCGCATTATCGGCCTGGAACTGGGCGCCGATGACTACATGTCCAAGCCCTTCGAACCGCGCGAGCTGGTGGCACGCATCCAGACCATCCTGCGCCGGGTACGCGATGACCGTACCGAGCAGCGCGCCAACATCCGTTTCGACAACTGGCGCCTCAACAGCGTACTGCGCCAGCTGGTGGCCGACGACGGCCTTGTGGTGCCGCTGTCCAACGCCGAGTTTCGTCTGCTGTGGGTGTTTATCGAACGCCCGCGCCGCGTGCTGAGCCGTGAACAATTGCTCGATGCCGCGCGCGGCCGTTCCATCGAGGCGTTTGATCGCAGCATCGACTTGCTGGTTTCGCGCCTGCGCCAGAAGCTGGGCGATGACCCCAAGGCACCGCAGTTGATCAAGACTGTCCGCGGCGAAGGCTACCTGTTTGACGCGCGGGATATCGGCTGATGCGCGCCACCTTCAATACGCTGTTCGGCAGGCTGTTCGGCGTATTGCTGGTGGCCATTGTGCTGGCCCACGTGCTGGCGTTCTTTTGGTTTCACCACTATGGCTCGCCACCGCCGCCGCCTCAGGAAACCTTTGTCGAGCAGCCGGATGGAACGATGAAGCCGCTGCCCAAGCACCATCGCCCCTGGTTCGGCGGCCCGATGGTGCCACTGACGTTTCAGTTTATCTCGCTGATCATTGCCGCCTGGTATGGCGCCAAATTGCTGAGCCGGCCGATCCAGCGCCTGAGCGCAGCCGCCGAACGCTTGAGCCTCGACCTCGACAGCCCACCCCTCAATGAGTCAGGGCCTCGCGAGGCGCGCCAGGCTGCATCGACCTTCAACCTGATGCAAAAACGCATTCGCGAGCAAGTCAGCCAGCGTGCACGCATGCTCGGCGCCGTTTCTCACGACCTGCGCACCCCGCTGTCACGCCTCAAGCTGCGTCTGGAGCAGATCGAAGACACCAAGCTGCAAGGTCAGATGCGCCAGGACCTGGACGACATGATCGACATGCTCGACTCCACCCTGAGCTACTTGCACGAACAGCGCACCAGCGAAACCCGGCACTGGCTCGACGTGCAGGCGCTGGTCGAATCCCTCAGCGAAAACGCCCAGGACCAGGGCTCTGATGTGCAGTTCGCGGGCAATTGCGCGCCGTTGCAGGTGCAGCCGATGGCACTGCGCTCGTGCCTCAACAACCTGATCGACAATGCACTGCGTTATGCCGGTACGGCGCGGGTGGAACTGAGCGACAGCCGCGAAGCCTTGGTCATCCGTGTGATCGACCACGGGCCGGGGATTGCGGCGGATAAACGTGAGGCCGTATTCGAACCGTTCTTTCGCCTGGAAGGCTCACGCAACCGCAACTCCGGCGGCGTCGGCCTGGGCATGACGATTTCCAAGGAAGCGGTGGAACGCCTCGGCGGCAGCCTGAGCCTGGAGGAAACCCCAGGCGGCGGCCTGACCGCCGTGATGCGGTTGCCGAGGGCTTAAAGGGGTTTGTCTTCGCGACGCACTTGCGCCTGTGTCGCGCTCCAATCCGTCAGCAGGCTGTAGGCCACCGCCAGCAAGGTCGGGCCGATAAACAGGCCGATAAAGCCAAAGGCGATCAACCCGCCAAACACGCCCAGCAGCACAATCACCAGCGGCAGGTTGCCGCCGCGGCTGATCAGGTACGGCTTGAGCACGTTGTCGACGCCGCTGATGATGAACGTGCCCCACACACCGAGAAACACCGCATAGGTGTAATCGCCCTTCCAGGCCAGCCAGGCCGTGGCCGGGATCCACACCAGCGGCGGCCCCATGGGGATCAGGCTGAGCAGGAAGGTGACGATGCCCAGCACCAGTGCGCCCGGGACGCCGGCGATCAGGAAGCCGATCAGCGCCAGCAACGCCTGAGCGGCGGCGGTACCGATTACGCCGTTGACCACGCGTTGCACAGTGCCGGCCACCAACTCGATGTAGTAACCGGCACGGTCGCCGATCAAGCGTTCCAGCAGGCGATGCACGAACGTCGCCAGGCGCGGCCCGTCGCGGTAGAAGAAAAACACGAACACCAGGCTCAGGGTCAGTTCGAGGATACCGCCGCCGATCTGCGCGCTGCGCGCCAGCAACCAGTTGCCGACCTGGCCCAGGTACGGCTTGATGCTGACCATCAACGCCGCGCCCTGCTGGTCGATACTGTCCCAGGTGGCCACCAGGCGCTCACCGACCAATGGAATCGAACCCAGCCACGTTGGCGCGGCCGGCAGACCGTCAACCTGGATATCCTTGATCAGGCCCACCGCGTCGCGTACATGGTCGGCCAGGTTGAACCCCAGCCACACCAGTGGCACCGCCACCAGCAGCATCCAGCCCAGGGTCAGAATGCCCGCCGCCAGGGATTCCCGGCCGCCCAGCCAGCGGGTCAGCAAACGCATCAGCGGCCAGCTGGCAAACGCCAGCACCGCGCCCCAGAACAGCGCCGACCAGAACGGCGCCATCACCCAGAAGCTGGCACCAAACAACACCAGCAGCAGGATTTGCACCAGTAGGCGATCGTTATTGAGCATCGGGTATCTCGAGAATAAGGCTGTAGGAAGAGAGCTTAGGCGAACGGCGCGGGTCCGTTCGCCCTGTTGCGGGTCAGCGTATCAGATGCAGGTGCAAACCCTTAGCGTCACCGCTGCCGGTTTCCATGCGCGCAGCGCGCACGCCACTGTCGATCAGGCCCTGGCGCCAGGCTTCGGCGGTCGGCCCGGTCAAGCTGACGCGCAAGGTGGCGTCGAGGTTCAAGCCACGGGAAATCAGGGTCAGCCAGGTGGCGTCGGGTTCGGCGCCCAACGCCGGGAAGTCCAGTTCGCCGGTGCTTTTCAACTCACGCAGCAAGGTGGCCGAGGTGGGCAGCAAGCTCCCCAGCGGCGCGCTGGCGTCGAGCTGTTCAACATGCAGATAGGCGCGACGGTTGCCGCGCGTGATGCCGTACAGCGCTACCAGGGAATTGTCCTGCGGCGCCGCCAGACGCAGCAGCAGGTATTCCTGCTGCCCATCGGCGCCGACCAGTTTGGCGTTGCCGAACACTTCGTTGGCCCACAGGCTGCTTTCGCCGCAATCGCGAGCCTGGCACCAGAACAACAGCTGCGCGCCCTTGGCCTGCAACGCTTCGCGCGTCGCGGTAAACGCGGCACTGGAAGTGTGCTCGGCGGGCAGCTCATAGGTGATGGCGGTGGTCTGGCCACGCGCTGTGGCTTGGCCTTCGTAACGCAGTTGGCCGCTGATCTTGCGGATCGCGCCCATCGGGTAGATGCGTTCCTTTTCTTCAGCGGGGCGGTAATCGACGATTTGCGCATCGGTCTGACGGGCCACGGCAGGTAAATCCTGGCTTCCCGGCAGGTCGGCGGCGAACACCAAAGGGCTGAAACAGCACAGCCCGAGGGCACGGATACATCCTTTGCGCAGGCTCATCGGATCGGTGAGCCCTGGCCATTAGAGGTCGCAGCAGTGTTCATAGCGTTCATGGTTGACTCCCTTTCAATCCGCCCAGCCTCGGCAGTTGCCCGCGTCAAGTCAAGGCGCGTGGAAGAACCGATTGAAACAGTCTGCAACAAGCAGCGCGCCGGGCTCATCATTAAGGTGTAAATGATGGCCGCCGGGCAGCGTGTTCACCGTAAAAGGTAGCTGAGAAAGCAATTCTGGATGTTTCGCCAGCATGCCGTCAGCCGCGACCACCAGCTGTGTAGGGCAACCCACGCGCCGCACGAAAGCCATCGCCTGCTCATCGGTCAGGCGCATCGGCGAGGCGAGCGTCAGGCGGCTGTCCGTACGCCAGGTGTAACCGCCCGGCACCGGCATCAAACCGCGCTGGGCCAACAGCTCGGCGGCTTCGCGACTGACCGCCACCACGCCTTTCATGCGTGCTTCCACGGCGCGATCCAGCGAGGTGTAGACCGGTTTGCGCTTGTCCTGCAGGTTCAGTTGCGCCTGCAGCGCCATGCCCAGCCGCTCGGCGGCGCTCTCGCCCGCGGCGGTGGGCGGGACCACGCCGTCGATCAACCCCAGGTGCGTGACTCGCTCCGGCAAGGCACCGGCCAACACCAGCGAGACGATGGCGCCGAGGGAGTGGCCAAGTAATGCAAAACGTTTCCAGCCCAGCTGTTCGGCAACTTGCAACACATCAAAGACGTAATCCCACAGGGCATAACCGGCGCCGGCAGGACGGTGCGCCGAATGCCCATGACCGGCCATGTCCAAGGCGACGATACGCAAACCGTGCAGCTTCGGCGCCAGCCGCGCAAAGCTGTTGGCGTTGTCGAGCCAGCCATGCAGGGCGATCACCGGCAAACCGTCTTCGGGACCAAACAGATGCGCCGCCAACTCGATGTGCGGCAGGCTCAGGCGGACTTCTTCGACGGGCGTGCTCATGCGCAACTGCGCTCGCGGGCTGCCCAGCGGGAAAACAGGTTCTTGATCAAGGTCGCGGTGTCCTGCGGGCGTTCGAGGGGGAACATATGGCCGCCGGGCATGGTGAGCATTTCGCCCATCGGCAGGCGGTCGACGCCGCTGGCATGGTGACGCATCACCACGCGGCTTTGACGGCCGCGCACCACCGCCAGCGGCACCTTCAGCTGACGAACCTGGCCAGGGCTGGTGTGAGGCACGCCGCGGTAGATGCTGATTTCAGTGGCCGGATCAAAGCGCAGACGCAGGCGATCGCCCACCTGTTGCAAGCCGTGTTGCAGGTACGCGTCAAAGCATTCCGGATCGAACCCGCGAAACAGCGTCTTGCCGGCAAAGTAGCTGCGCGCGGCCTCCAGGTCGGCAAATTCTTCACGGCGGCCCAGCGTACGCCCGGCCGGGGTCAGGCGGTCGATAAAGCCGAAACGCTTGGCGGCACGGATCACCCAGCGGTCAGCGCGGGTCAGCACCGGCGAATCGAGCATCACCACGCCGCGGTACAGCTGCGGACAGCGCATGGCCGCGTGCAAATGCAACACACCGCCCAGGGAATGGCCCACACCCCACACCGGTTCCGGCTGCAACTGCAGATGGTGGATCAACTCGTCCACCAGGTTCTGCCAGTTGTCGTCCACCGGAAACCTGGGGTCGTGACCGTGTTGCGGCAGGTGAGCCACGGCATATTCCGGGGCCAGGGCGGCAAACAACTTGCCGTAAGTGGCCGAAGGGAAGCCATTGGCGTGGGCAAAAAACACGTGCTGCGACATACCGGATCCATCTGCAAAAACAGAAGTTGATTGTCACCATGCCCGGCCGTTACAGCAATGACTGTAACCGCCAGGAATGATGACACTCACGCCACGCCTATCGCGCCGGCGGGTTCTCGCCCAGCGGTACCACGGCCATGGTCAGGCGCGACACGCAGCTGGCTTTGCCCTCATCGCTGGTCAAGCGAATGTCCCACACTTGAGTGGTACGGCCGATATGGATCGCCCGGGCCACCGCCGTAACCCGCCCGCTGCGCACACCGCGCAGGTGGTTGGCATTGACCTCCAGGCCCACGCAATAAAACTTGCTGGCATCGATACACAGGTAAGCCGCCATGGAACCGACGCTTTCAGCCAGCACCACCGACGCACCGCCGTGCAGCAGGCCGTAGGGTTGATGGGTGCGATGGTCGACCACCATGCTGGCGGTCAGGGACTCGTCGTCGAAGCTTTCGAAGCGGATGTCCAGCAGTTCACCAATGGTGTTTTTCTGGCTCGCGTTGAGTTGCTCGATATTCGGTTGGGTGCGCCACAAACTCATGAAGGTGTCCTTATTGGTTTTATTACGACCCTAATCCTGCCACACAATGGCTTCTTTGCGCGCGCTCCAAACTGCAAGCTCGGCACCGTAGGTCGACTCGATCACCGTGCGTTTGATTTTCAGGGTCGGCGTGAGAAAGCCGTTTTCCACCGCCCAACTGTCTTTCACCACCACCAGCTGGCGCAAGCGCTCATGTTTATCCAGTGCCTGGTTGACCTGTTCCAGCCAGCGTTCGAGGCTGCTGCCCAGGGCGTTTCGGTCCTGAGGCCCGGCGGACAACACGCACAGGCCGATCGGCGCAGTCAGGCCATCGCCCACCACGCACACTTGCTCAATGCGTGCATGTTCGGCCAGGCGGTTTTCAATCGGTGCCGGGGCCACGTATTTGCCCTTGCTGGTCTTGAAGATTTCCTTGAGCCGCCCGGTCAGGCGCAGGCGGCCGTCGGCGTCCTGTTCGCCTTTGTCGCCGGTACGCAGAAAGCCATCATCGGTCAGGGTCTCGGCGGTTTTCTGCGGGTCCTTGAAGTAGCCGAGCATGGTCGCGCCGCTGCGCACCTGCACTTCGCCCGACGCATCGATACGCACTTCAACGCCAGGGCACGGCAGGCCGATCCAGCCGAGCGTCTGCTGGCCGGGGCGACACACATGGGAATAGCCGCAGCTTTCGGTCATGCCATACACCTCCAGCACATCCAGCCCCAGGCGCTGATACCAACGCAGCAACGCTTCGGGCACGGGCGCCGCCCCGGACAACGCAATGCGCAGGGCATCCAGGCCCAACCCCGCAAGGACCTTATGGCCGACGCGCTTGCCGATAAATGGCAGGCGCAGCAGGCGGTCGAGGCGCTTTTGCGGGATCTTGCTGTAGACGCCCATCTGGAACTTGGTCCAGATCCTCGGCACGCCGAACAGCGCCGTTGGCCGGGCCCGACGCAGATCCGCCAAAAAGGTATCGAGGCTCTCGGCGAAATACACGGTTTGCCCGGTGTAGATCGAGGCCAATTCCACGAACATGCGCTCGGCCACATGGCACAGCGGCAGGTAGGACAGCAACCGGTCGCCCTCCCCCAGGCCGAACAACTCGGTGCCACGGGTGGCGGCAAAACCCAAGGCGCCAAAGGTCTGCATCACGCCCTTGGGCAAGCCGGTGGTGCCGGAGGTGTAGACGATGGTGGCCAGGCTTGAGGTGCCAGGTTCAGGGTTGTCCTGGATCGGCGAGCAGGCTTGCAGGTCGGCCCAGCGGTAATCGAAGTCGCCGGCCGGGCACAGGGGCAGGCTGATGGTCGGCAGCCCGGCGGGGATACCCGGCGCCATCGCAGGCCAGTCATCCAGCTTGCCGATCAATACCAGCGCCGCCTCGGAATGGGTCAGCACATGGGCGACGGAGTCGGCGGTGAGGTTGGGGTACAGCGGTACCGAGACGTGCCCGGCCATCCAGGTCGCGAGGTCGGCGATAATCCAGTGTGCGCAGTTTTTTGAGATCAGCGCGATGTGCGAACCTTGCGGCAGCTCGCGGGCACGCAGCCAATGCGCGGCGCAACGGGCCTGGTGGCCGACCTCGCCCCAGGTGAGGGTCTGCACCTCGCCAGCGCCGATGGGTTGCACCAGAAAGGGTTTGCGCGGGTGTCGCGCTTCACGTTCGAAGAAGACCTGCAACGGCAAACGAAAAGCGACGGGCATGGGACGCGCTCCTTTGTGATCCGGCCATAGCCAACCAAGCACTTGCTTGGTTGACTGTATAGCACACACTGGGGGGTGATTTATCCTTGGAGCCTTTGGGGGTTACGCATGTTTTTTTTGGGGTTGTTACGGGTTGCTGGGGTATATCCGTTATTTAGGTGATGGCGGATATGGGTTCCGCCCTTACGGCGGGTCACTTTTGAAAAGAGCCCAAAAGTAACCAAAAGGCTCTTGCCCCACCACTCGGCACCTCGCTTAGGCTCGGTGTGCCCTCACGCAGGCTTTGGAGCGTGGGCCGCCGCGATGGGCCATCCATGGCCCAACACGGCTAAACCGGCGTCCTGCCGGTTTACCCACGCTCCAAAACCTGCGTTCGGCCAGCGTGGTTTAACGGGGCGCCTAAGATCAAAATCAAAAGCAAAAGCACGGCGGCCTGGTAGCCGACCTGAGTGGTTAGATCAAAAGCGGAAGCGAGGCGGTCTGACAGCCGACCTGATCTTGGAAGCTGAACTCAATCAAATGTGGGAGCTGGCTTGCCTGCGATGGCATCTATTGTGTGTCACTGATACACCGAGGTGCCTGCATCGCAGGCAAGCCAGCTCCTACAGAAAGGCAAAGCCGTGCGGTGCCGGCAGATGCACTCGGTCAACTTGTGGGAGCGGGCTTGCTCGCGAAGGCGGTGGGTCAGGCAGCTTATGTGTCATTGACACGCCGCCTTCGCGAGCAAGCCCGCTCCCACATTTGGATCTCAGCATCAGATACACGCTGGCCGAGCCCAGGCGAGGTGCCCAGGGGTGGGGCACAGACCTTTTGGTTACTTTTGGCTGGGCCGGCATTCCGGGCGTTTGCCAAAAGTGAACGCTGTAAGAGCGGAACCCTACGAAGCCGTTACCGCAGCAACGGATATGCCCCCCGCCCCTACGGGTTCTTCACACCAACCAGACTCATCAACCCCGCCAACGGAAAATCCCCCTCAAGCTCCGCAAGGCTGGCAGTGTGCATCGGTTGCGGCTGACGCAAATGACCATGCTGCAAAAAGCTGATCAAGCTGCCCACCAACGGCTGATGGCTGACCAGCAGCACGTTGTCATCGGTGTCGAGCTTTTCCAAGACCTGCAACGGACTGCTTTCAGGCGTCAACCACGGCACGGTACGAATCTGCGGCTCAAACCCCAAGGCGTCACGCACCAAGTGGGCAGTTTGCTGCGCACGCACATACGGACTGGCGAGGATGGCGCTGATCGGCTGGCCGATCAGGTGCGCGGCGCTGCGCAACACTTCGCCGCGGCCATGCTCGGTGAGGTTGCGTTCGGCGTCGGTGCGCGCATGCCCTTGGGCTTCACCGTGACGCAAAATCCACAGCTTCACAGTTTTGGCTCTTCATCACGCACCGGGTGCGGCGCCGGCGGCACGCTGTGGGCGGCTTCACCCTCGGGTGCACGCGGGGTTGGCCAATCGGCGAAGGGCCAGGGTTTCTGCTCGGTGTGGAAGCTGCCGAAACGGCCGATCTGCGCGAGGAACTGGCTGAGGCTGTCGCCAAAATTCATCAGGCCCAGGTTCGGCGCGCCGTAGACCAGGCGGTACACCAACTGCACCACCACCAGCGCGCCCAGCAGGAACTGCGCGACTTGCCACACCAGGGCAAACACCAGCATCCACAGGATACGCAGGAGAATGGACTCGTATTTCGGGGCCGCTTTGGGGTCGTTCATGGCGCGTTCCTCAGTTGAAACCACTGGTGGAAATAAAGTCGACATCGGTCTTGGGCTCGGCGCGCATCAGCAACTCGATGACTTGGTTCAAGGTGCGCCCTTCAAACAGGATCGCGTGCAGCCCGGCGACCAGCGGCATGTACACGCCGACTTCCTGAGCCTTGGCCTTCAGCACTTTAAGCGTGTTGACGCCTTCGGCAACTTCGCCCAGGCGCGTGACCGCGTCTTCCAGGCTCAAGCCCTGGCCCAGCGCGAAACCGACCTGGTAGTTGCGGCTTTTCGGCGACGAGCAGGTCACGATTAAATCACCCACGCCCGCCAGGCCCAGGAAAGTCATCGGGTTGGCGCCCTGGTTCACCGCAAAACGGGTCATCTCTGCCAGTGCGCGAGTGATCAGCATGCTCTTGGTGTTCTCGCCCATGCCCAGGGCCACGGCCATGCCGGCGATGATCGCGTAAACGTTTTTCAGCGCCCCGCCCAGTTCGACACCAAAGCGGTCGCCGCTGGCATAGACGCGGAAGGTGCGGCCATGCAACACCGCCTGGACGCGTTCACATAACGCTTCATCTTCACTGGCGACCACGGTAGCCGTCAGCGCGTGCTCGGCGACTTCCCGCGCCAGGTTCGGCCCGGACAGCACGCCAATGCGCGCCTGAGGGGCGATCTCTTCGAGGATTTCGCTCATCAGCTTGAAGGTGTGCGCCTCGATGCCCTTGGTCAGGCTGACCAGCAGCTTGCCCGCCAGGCGTTCGGCGTGAGGCGCCAGCACTGAGCGCAAGGCGCTCGAAGGCAGTGCAACAAAGCACAGGTCACATTCAGCCAGCGTGGCCAGCAGATCGGTCACCGGTTCGACCGCCGCATGAATCTTGATGCCTTTAAGGTACCGGGGGTTTTCCCGATGAACGCGGATGGCCTCGGCCTGCTCGGGATCGCGCATCCATTGGCGCACCGCGTGGCCGTTCTCGGCCAGCAGGTTTGCCACGGCGGTACCAAAACTTCCGCCTCCCAGGACCGCAATAGGGCGCTGTTCAGTCATATGCAATCCGTTAATCCATACCAGTGGAGATGGCGGCATTATACGGGGCGACCCGCTTGCGGCCAGCCCCCGTATCAATTCCCGCGCTTGTCGGAAAATGCCACCGTTGGGTGAAGTAATTGCGCGGCCCACGACTGGCAAATGGCCCCACCTCAGTTAACATGGGCGGCTATCCGTAATTATCAAGGCCGTGCCGTGTATCTGGGCCCTCCTCCTCGCTCATCTCTATGGTTGATGCTGTTGTGCAGTGTGCCTGCCGTGGCGGATGACCTATTTCTGGACAGTCAGCCGCTGCCACAGGTGCTGACGGCCACGCGTCTCAAGCAATCGGCCGCCGCCGTGCCCGGCAGCATGACCGTGATCGACAGCGAGCTGATCAAGGCCAGCGGCGCGCGGGACATCGCCGAGTTGCTGCGGCTGGTGCCGGGGATGATGGTCGGCTACACCACCGGCAACCAGGCGGCGGTGAACTACCACGGCACCAGCGCCAGCGATGCGCGGCGCATGCAGGTGTTGATCGATGGGCGCTCGGTGTACCGCGCGGGCCTGGCCACGGTGGACTGGAGCGATATTCCGGTGGCGATGGAAGACATCGAGCGTATCGAGGTGTTTCGCGGCCCCAACACAGTCAGCTATGGCGCCAATGCGCTGATGGCGGTGGTCAATATCCTCACGCGCTCGCCGTCCAACAGCCACGGCTCGCGGGTCAAAGTGATCCGTGGCGAACGTGGGATCAACGACTTCTATGCCAGCCAGGGCATGGGCTGGGAAACCGGTGACTTGCGCCTGTCGATGTCCGGGCAACAGGACGATGGTTTTGACAGCGACGCCGTCGGCGCCGACCGCCGTGACAGCCGCCGCCTCAGCCGTTTCAGCCTGGCGGTGAGCCAGACCCTGAACGCGCAGCAGAGCCTCGATTTGCAACTCGACGCCAAGGAAGGCAGCAACCAGCGCCCTTACACCTACACCCCGGTATTCGCCGGGATTACCGAAGGTGGCACCAATTCCGACGTGACGGCCAAGGACTATGCCGGCTCCGTGCGCTGGAACGTCGAGTTCAACCCCGAACACAGCCTGTATATCCAGGGATCAGCCCAGCAATGGGACCGCCAGCAGGTCTGGAAAGCCTGTGACGCCAAGGTGTCGTTCAGCCCGGAACTGACCCAACTGTGGCAGCTCAACCCCAACTACGCCGAGCAGTTGGCCCGCCACATGGACATCTACAGCAAGGGCACGGCCCCGTCCGGCACCGCCGCCGAACAAGCACTCGGCAACCAGGTGCTGGACCAGTGGCGCCAGGGTGCCAGCCAGAGCGTGTGCGGCAATATCGACCAAAGCACCCGCGAAAGCCGCTATGACATCGAGCTTCAGGACACCCTGAGCCTGTCCGACAGCCTGCGCCTGGTCAGCGGCATGAATTATCGCTACGACCGCGCCGATTCCGACACTTACTTCAACGGCACCCTCGACGACACCACCTGGCGCCTGTTCGGCCACCTGGAATGGCGCGCCAGCGAACACTGGCTGCTGCAAGGCGGCGCGATGTACGAAGACACCCACTTGAGCGGCAACTCGCTGACGCCGCGGGTGGCGGTCAATTACCTGATCAACCCGCGCCACGGCCTGCGCGCGGTGTATTCGGAGGCGATTCGCTCGCCGGACATGTTCGAGAACAACGTCAACTGGAGCTATCGCGTCACCAATCTCAGCTCCCCGGCCTATGGGCAAAACTCCGGGCAATATTTTGTGGTGACTCGAGGCCCCGGCAACCTCGATAAAGAGTTGATGCGCTCGCGCGAGCTGGGCTACAACGGCTTCTTTGCCGACCTTGGGCTGAATGTCGACGTGAAACTGTTCTACGACGAAATCACCGACATGATCAGCTCGCCACTGCGCAACAACCAATACATTGCCAGCAACGCCAACAGCGCACGGTTTACCGGCGCCGAGTCGCAGTTCGACTGGCGCATGAGCAACGCCGACCGCCTGCGGCTGACCTATGCTTACGTCGACGCCGCTTCAAGCAACCCGCTGGACAAGGCACAAACCGCACGCAACAGCGGCTCGGCCGGCTGGCTGCGTGAATGGGGCCAGGGCTGGTCCAGTGCGTTGTTCTACTATGGCGACGACGCGCTCAACAGGTATCGCTTCGAACGGGTCGACCTGCGGGTGGCCAAGCGCATTGCCTTGGGCAACGCCAATGTGGAGCTGGCCGGCATGTTGCAACAACGCCTCGATAACCAGCCCACCACCTGGGCCGACAACAATTACGACAGTCGCCACGTGCTCTACTTCAGCGCGGAGTTAGAGTTCTGACATGGGCGATCAGTCACGGATGACCCTGCGGTTTTTTCCCCGGCTCTGGCGGCGAGGCGTGCTGTTGGCGTGCCTGCTGCTGAGTGCGCCGGTGTGGAGCGCCGACATCCTGCTGACCGCCGCCGAAGACGGTGCCGGCGTCCAGGCCTTCGCCCAGGCCCTTGCCCAGCGCCGCCCCGACGACCATGTGACCTTCACCCCGCTCAAAGACTTGCCGGCGCCGAGCCAGTTGCCAGCCAGCACCCGCCTGATCCTGTTGGACCTGCCCGGTCTTGACTGGCGCCTGCAGGATGCTCAGGGCCCGCCGACCCTGGTGCTGCGCATCAGCCGCCTGCAAGCTCGCCAGCGGCTAGGCAGCACACATCCGGCCAGAATCAGCCTGTTGTGGAGCGACCCGCCGCTGGAACGCCAGTTGAGGCTGATCGCCAGCATCCTGCCCCAATACCGACGCATCGGCGTGCTTTACGGCATCGACAGTGAATTCCTGCTGCAGGAGCTGCGTCAGTATGCGGCGCCCATGGGGCTGGAAATTGTGCCGCAGCGCTGGGACAACATTAATGACAGTCGCCCCTTGCTGAACCTGTTCAAGAACAGTGATGTGTTGCTCGGCCTTGATGACCCGCAGTTGTACAACCCCAAGACCGTGAAGAACCTGTTGCTCAGCAGCTATGCCCAGCAACTGCCGTTGGTGGGCCCCAATGCCGGGTTCGTCAAGGCCGGCAGCCTGGCCAGCACCTACAGCGACCAGGCTGACTGGCTCGACGTGCTCGACCGACTGCTGAACCATCCGCCGGCCAGTTGGCCACGCACGTTGTACCCGGAACACTTCAAAGTCGTGGGCAACCCGCAAGTCGCGCGCTCACTGGGCATCGAACAGGTTGACGAAGTCGCCGTCGCCGCCGGACTGGCCGAAGGAGAAAAACGCCCATGACCTTGCGTCGTCGTTGGGACATCAATACCCGCACCCAGCTCATCACCTTGGGCCCGGCGCTGTTGCTGACCCTGCTGCTGATCAGCTTCTTTACCTTCGTGCGTATTCAGGATTTGCGCCAGGAGCTGGACCACACCGGTCAGTTGATCGCCAACCAACTGGCCCCCGCCACCGAATACGGCGTGATTTCCGGCAACATCGATGTGCTCGACAGCTTGCTGCGCGCGACACTGGCCACGCCGCACGTGCGCTTCCTGGAGATTCAGGACAGCACCGAGAAAATCCTCTTGTACGTCGAACAGCCGTCGGAGAAGCACGACCATTCGCTGTCGGTGAAAGTGTTCCAGGCACCGATCCGTCTGCAACATATCCAGCTGGGCAATGACTTTTTCCAGGACAATCTCAACGAACCCAAGGCGCCGCGGGCGGATTACCTGGGCCGGGTGATTGTCGGCATGTCCAACGACGCGTTCAGCCAGCGCCAACAGGAGATTCTGTTCAAGGCCGGGATTCTCGCCCTGTTCGCCCTGCTGTTTACCTTCCTGCTCGCACGGCGTCTGGCCGCCAGCCTGTCGCAGCCGATCAGCGCCATGGGCCACGCGGTCAAAGCGATCCAGCAAGGCGACTACAAGACGCCGCTGCCGATCGTCGACGACTCGGAGCTCGGTGACCTGTCGCGCCATATCAACAACCTCGCCGAGGGCCTCAACCAGGCCAGCCGCGAGCAGCACCAGGCCATGGCCCAGTTGATCCAGACCCGCGAAGAAGCCGAGCGCGCGAACAATGCCAAGTCGGACTTCCTGGCGATGATGAGCCACGAGCTGCGCACGCCCATGAACGGCGTGCTGGGCATGTTGCAACTGCTGGAAACCACCGAGATGACCGAGGAGCAGAGCGAGTACGCGGCGCTGGCCTCCGAGTCCACCGAACACTTGCTCAAGGTGATCAACGACATCCTCGACTTCTCGCGCATCGAGCGCGCCGCGCTGGAGCTGGAGCATATCCCGTTCAATCTGGCGGACCTGATCAGCAGCTGTGCCCAGGCGTTCCAGCATAGCGCCCAGCAACGCGGCCTGGCGCTGGCGTTGCCGATTCCGGCGGGCATGGAGTCCTTGCGGGTGCAGGGCGATCCGACGCGGATCCGGCAGATCCTGGTGAACCTGATCGGTAACGCGCTGAAGTTCACCGAGCATGGCACGGTCACCGTCGAGCCTCACTGGCAAACCCTCGACCATGAATTGGTGTGGTTCACCTGCACCGTGCGCGACAGCGGCATCGGCATTTCCGCCGAGCGTCTTGAACTGATGTTCGATGCGTTCCAGCAGGCCGACAGTTCCATTTCAAGACGTTACGGCGGCACCGGGCTGGGCTTGCCGATCGCCCGCACCCTCGCCGAACGCATGGGCGGCACGCTGCGCGCCCAGAGCGAAGAAGGCCGTGGCTCGGTGTTTACCCTGGAAATTCCGCTGGCCATCGACCAGCAAAGCCTGCCGACCATTGACCTGCATGCCGAAGGCAAAACCAGCGCCGGTAACGGCCGCCACGTGTTGCTGGTGGAAGACAATCCGGTCAACCGCACCGTGGTTGAAGCCATGTTGCGCAGCCTGGGCTTTGAAGTGAGCCTGGCCACCGACGGCGCCGAGGCGATCCGCAGTGCCGAAAGCCTGATATTCACCGCCATTCTGATGGATTGCCGCTTGCCGCTGATCGACGGCTATGAAGCCACCCGCCAGATCCGCCAACTGCCCGGCTGCGCCAATCTGCCGATTATCGCGCTCACCGCCAACGCGTTGCAGGGCGATCGCGAGGCCTGTTTGGCAGCCGGAATGAACGATTACCTGGCCAAGCCGTTCAAACGCACGGATTTGCAGCAAATACTGCAACGTTGGGTGCAATAGCGCTGCGCCATCAACCAACTGCGACTGGCGTGAAACACGAAAGTGCGGCAGTCTTAGGCACCCGAACGGGCCTATAAACAGGCTCGGTTTAAAATTTCAGTGAACAAGTGTACATTCAGTACCTTGACGCTGTGACTTTCACTACAACGCAATAGTCTATGTGTAGGCTGCCGACATGAGGCATGAACGCTTCATTCGGTTCGGGAAGATTTGCCCTACCCTGCCGCATGGGATTATTGAGGAGCTCGCATGACCAAACAAAACGCCTTTACTCGGGAAGACCTGCTGCGCTGCAGTCGCGGTGAGCTGTTCGGCCCAGGTAACGCGCAACTGCCCGCCCCGAACATGCTGATGGTGGATCGCATCACCCATATCAGCGAAGAGGGTGGCAAGTACGGCAAAGGTGAATTGGTCGCCGAGCTGGATATCACCCCTGACCTGTGGTTCTTTGCCTGCCATTTCGAAGGCGACCCTGTCATGCCAGGTTGCCTGGGCCTCGACGCCATGTGGCAACTGGTCGGCTTCTACCTGGGCTGGCAAGGCCTGCCGGGCCGCGGCCGGGCACTGGGTTCGGGCGAAGTGAAGTTCTTCGGCCAGGTCCTGCCGACCGCCAAGAAAGTCACCTACAACATTCAAATCAAGCGCGTCCTCAAGGGCAAGCTGAACCTCGCAATCGCCGATGGTTCGGTCACTGTCGACGGTCGCGAGATCTATACTGCCGAAGGCCTTCGGGTCGGCGTATTCACTTCCACTGACAACTTTTAAGGGTTATCCGCATGCGCCGCGTCGTTATCACTGGTCTGGGCATTGTTTCTTGCCTGGGCAATGACAAAGAGACCGTCACCGCTAACCTGCGTGCAAGTCGCCCTGGCATCCGCTTCAACCCGGAATATGCCGAAATGGGTCTGCGTAGCCAGGTTTCCGGCTCCATCGACCTGCCCCTCGAAGAACTGATCGATCGCAAGATCTATCGCTTCGTCGGCCACGCTGCCGCCTACGCCTACCTGGCCATGAAAGACGCCATCGCCGATTCCGGCCTGAGCGAAGACCAGGTATCGAACGTACGCACCGGCCTGATCGCCGGCTCCGGCGGCGCATCGACCCTCAACCAGATGGAAGCGCTGGACATCCTGCGCGAAAAAGGCGTGAAACGCGTTGGCCCGTACCGTGTAACGCGGACCATGGGCAGCACCGTTTCGGCCTGCCTGGCCACGCCGTTCCAGATCAAGGGCGTGAACTACTCGATCTCCTCCGCGTGCGCCACCAGTGCTCACTGCATCGGCACTGCGGTCGAGCAGATTCAGCTGGGCAAGCAAGACATCGTTTTCGCCGGCGGTGGTGAAGAAGAGCATTGGAGCCAGTCGTTCCTGTTCGACGCCATGGGCGCGCTGTCCACCCAGTACAACGAAACCCCGGAAAAGGCCTCCCGCGCCTACGACGCCAAGCGTGACGGTTTCGTCATCGCCGGCGGTGGCGGCATGGTCGTGGTCGAGGAGCTGGAACACGCTCTGGCCCGCGGTGCGAAGATCTACGCGGAAATCGTCGGTTACGGCGCCACGTCCGACGGCTACGACATGGTTGCGCCAAGCGGCGAAGGCGCTATCCGTTGCATGCAGATGGCCATGTCCACCGTGGATACCCCAATCGACTACCTGAACACCCACGGCACTTCGACCCCGGTCGGCGATGCCAAGGAAATGGAAGGCGTGCGTGCGGTATTCGGCGACAAGGCTCCGGCCATCAGCTCCACCAAGAGCCTGTCCGGTCACTCCCTGGGCGCCGCTGGCGTTCACGAAGCGATCTACTGCCTGCTGATGATGGAAGGCAACTTCATGGCCGGTTCGGCCAACATCGAAGAGATCGACCCGGTCGTCGCCGATATGCCGATCCTGACCAAGACCGTCGAGAACGCAAAAATCGACACCGTGATGAGCAACAGCTTCGGCTTCGGTGGCACTAACGCCACTCTGGTGCTGAAACGCTGGCAGGGTAAGTAAGACCTGTAGGCTGAGCATGTGAAAAAGCCCCGACTGGTTCGGGGCTTTTTTATGCGTGGCTGGATTTGAGACCGAGTCGCCGCATCGCAGGCAAGCCAGCTCCCACATTTGACTGTGTTCACACATCAAAGTGTGGGAGCTGGCTTGCCTGCGATAGCGTCCACTCGGTTTACGGCACTACACCGAAAACCGCGCCACCATCGTGTTCAGATCCACCGCCAACCGCGACAACTCCTGGCTCGCCGCACTGGTCTGATTCGCCCCGGTCGACGTCTGATGCGCCAAATCGCGAATATTCATCAAGTTGCGATCCACCTCGCGCGCCACCGCGGCCTGCTGCTCCGACGCGCTGGCAATCACCAGGTTGCGCTCGTTGATCAGGGTAAACGCCGACGCAATCTCTTCTAGCGCCGTGCCCGCCGACTTGGCGATGCCCAACGTGGACCGTGCCCGCGTATTGCTCTGCTGCATCGAACTCACGGCCTGATCGGTGCCCTGTTGAATTGCGCTGATCATCTGCTCGATTTCCTGGGTCGACTGTTGCGTGCGGTGGGCCAAGGCCCGCACTTCATCGGCGACCACCGCAAACCCACGCCCGGCGTCCCCGGCGCGGGCCGCTTCAATCGCCGCATTCAAGGCCAGCAAATTTGTCTGTTCGGCAATTGAGCGAATCACATCCAGCACTTTGCTGATGCCATACACCTTTTGCGCCAGTTCCTCGACCTGGGTCGCATTGGCGGTCACATCCGTGGCCAGGGCCTCGATCGACTCGACTGTCTGGTGCACCTGTTCACGCCCCTGCTGGGCAATGCGGTCAGACTCACGCGAGGCTTGTGACGTCGCCACGGCGTTGCTCGCCACCTCCTCCACCGCCGCCGTCATCTGGTTAACCGCCGTCGCCGCCTGTTCAATTTCCTGATTCTGCTGGTGCAAGCCGCGAGTAGCGTCTTCGGTGACGCAACTGAGCTCTTCGGACGCCGAGGCCAATTGGTTGGACGATTCGGCAATGCGCCGAATGGTGTCGCGCAGGTTCTCCTGCATGCCTTTGAGCGCCTGCTGCAAACGCGCCGGCTCGTCGCTGCCCGTCACGCTGATCTCACCCGTCAAGTCGCCACTGGCCACGCCCTGGGCGATTTTCAACGACTGTGCCAGCGGCAGCACGATACTGCGAGTCAGCCACACCGCAAGCCCGATGGTGATCAACGCGGTGACCACGATCATGCCGACCACCCAAGTGCGAGATTGAGCGAACACCCGTTGCGCCAGGCTCGCAGCCTGATTGGCACTGGCCTTGTTCAAGGCCACTAGGTCGTGCAGCGTTCCGGCCATCTCATCGGCAAGTTGATTCATCTCGCCGTTGACCACCTTGATTGCGTCTTCCAACCGATTGGCCTTGGAGAACGTCATGACCTGTTCCTGGCGCTGCAGGTATTGCTGCTCCCCGGCCTTGAAGCGATCAAACAGCGTGCGCTCTTCGGGCAGCACAATCAGCGCTTCATAGAGGGTTTGCGCATGGTGCAGGCCACTTTTGAGCTCGGTGAGTTTCTGCTCGTTCTGCGCCAGCGCCTGTGGGTCTCGATTGACCAGCAAGCGCAGGGTCAGCGCACGAACCCGCAACAGGTCCTGGCTCATCTCCCCCACCGCCATCACGCTGGGCAACCAGTTGTTTTCGACCTGATCCGACTGCTGGCGCATATTGGCCATCTGCAACAGGGCAAAGCCGCCCAAGGCGAACACCATCAATGCCAGCACGCCAAAGCCCAAACCGGCGCGGGGGGCGATATTCAGACTACGGATACTCATTGCCTGGATTCCTTCCAAATGCGCTGCATCCACCTGCAGCGGGTCTCCTGAAAGGTATCGGCCCGTGTTCAATATTGCGTAAGACGAAAAGGCGATATCAATGTGCTTGCTCATCGCGAGCTGATTTCGGCAGAACTGCCAGGAAGTTGTCTCGCGCCACCTTGCGGGCTACCTCCTCGGGCAGAGCGTCGAGAAAGGGTGCAAAGCGATGCATTTCCTTACCGAGCTTGCTGAAGCGCCCTACAACATCCGAACCCAGCATAAAACGCTCCGGGAAGCGCTCTACCAGCTCTACCCACTCGGGCCGAGGCTTGCCCGCTTCATCGAGCAAGTACGGCGTGAGCATGCTCCAGGACAGGTCAATGTAGAGATTGGGATACGCCTCAAGCAGGCGGTTCAAGGTCGGCAGAAGAAAGTCCATCTGCACCTGATGACGGTGAATCTCTTTACTGGTGCCGGCATGGGCCCAGATAAAGCGGGTGTGCGGGTGGTTGCGCAGCGATTCTTCCACCTCCGGCAGGTACAGCGGGTTGCGCTCGCGCTTGGAGGTAATGTTGGCGTGCAGCATCACCGGCAGATCGTTTTCGGCGGCGAGGTGATAGATGCGCCTCATGGCTTCGTTGTTGGCGCGCGGGGTGTCGCCGGCGGTCAAGGCCGTGAGGTCATCGTGGCGCGTGAACACCTCACCGATGCCCTGCCAAAGCCCGGGGTTGAGATCCAGCATGCGCTGGATATGGGCCGCGGAATTTTTGTCGTTAGGGTTGAAGCCGGATAAAAACGGGTGAAAGTGCCGACGCTGCTCAGGTGTGAGTTTGTTCACCGCAGCCGCAACGATCACGTCAGTGGCGCTGTACCAATAGGCATCGGCATCGTCACCGGCGTAGTAACGCGGGCGCTTGGGTTCGTCTTCGTGCCATTTTTTAGCGACGGGAATACCGGAAATCATCACGTGTTCGATGTGGGCGTCGGCCATCGCCTTGAGCAATGCATCCATGCCCGCCGTTTCCTGGAAAAAATCCACGTAGTGCAGGTGCGCGTCGCTGTAGGCATAGTCGCGCGCCTGCACCGCAACGCTGGCGGCGGCGAACAGCAGGGCGAGACTCAGGCGGGTCAGGAGCACGGTAGAACCTCGGTATCGGCTAATACGGGTAGACCGTGTGCAAAGCGCCACGGTTCATCGGCCAAAAACGCGGAACACCTAAGTGCCAGCATGTTCTATAACTGCATGACCTTCATCCTGCCAACCTTGTGAGGTTCACCATGCCTGTTACCGTCAACACCCTGAACCACGACAACTTTCGCCACAGTGTGAATATCAATAACCACGAACTGTTCACCGACCTGCCCAAGAGCCTGGGCGGCGACGACTCGGCGCCCTCCCCCCACGACTATTTCGATGCTGCCCTGGCCTCGTGCAAGGCCTTGACCGTCAAGCTGTACGCCCAGAAGAAAGACATCCCGCTGAGCGGCGTGACCGTGGAAGTCACCCACGACAGCACCGAGGAGCAAAAAGGCAAATACAAGCTCAACGTCAAGCTGACACTCAAAGGCGTGCTCACCGACGCACAGCGCGATGAGCTGCACCACGTCGCCGATCGCTGCCCGGTACACAAACTGATGACCACCGCCGACGTCACCATCGAGACCACATTGTCCGAAGGCGCTTTCAGCCAATAGCGCCAACCTCCCGTCGAGCGGGTTATGCTCTTGGTCATCCAACCCGCTCAGACAGGGACGCACCATGCCCATCCTCACCGTGATCCGCCCGCGCGCCGAAGAGGTCGAGGGCCAGCCAATCCTGCGCCCGCTGCCGTCGCGCGAATGCCGTAGCGTCGGGCCTTTCGTGTTTTTCGATCACATGCTGCTCACGCGCTATGCGCCGGGTACCGGCATGAACATCCGCCAGCACCCGCATATCGGGTTGTCCACGCTGACCTATTTGTTTGAGGGCGCGCTGCAGCACAAGGACAGCCTCGGCTCGGACCAGGTGGTGCAGGCCGGCGACGTCAGCTGGATGACCGCCGGCAGCGCGATTGCCCACGTCGAACGCACGCCCGAGGCACTCAAGGCCGACGGATTCAGCCTGCACGGGCTGCAAGTGTGGCTGGCCTCCCCCAAGGACCACGAAACCGGACCCGGGCATTACAGCCATCACGCGGCGGCGAGCTTACCGATCAGTGACAACCTGGGCGTGCAGGTTCGCCTGATCGCAGGCGCCGGCTTCTGCCTCAAATCGCCAGTGCCGGTGCTCTCGCCCACCGTGTATGCCGAAGTGCAGATGCAGACGGCCACGACGCTGCTGATCCCGGATGAATACGAGGAACGGGCGGTGTATGTGCTGGAGGGTGAAGCGCAGTTGGACGGCGAGGCCTTGGCGGTGCGTAGCCTGGTTGTGCTGCCTGCCGGGCAGGAAATGACGCTGTTCGCTGAAAGTGATTGCCACCTGGTGGTGTTTGGCGGCGCGCCGCTGGACGGGCCACGGCGGATCAACTGGAATTTTGTCGCGAGCGACCCAGCAATGATCGAACAAGCGCGGCAACGATGGGCGGCCGGGGATTGGCCGACGGTGCCGGGGGAAACTGAAAGAATTGAGTTGCCTGGGAGATAGCCATCGGGGGCAAGCCCCCTCCCACACTTGAACTGTGAATACATTCAAAATGTGGGAGGGGGCTTGCCCCCGATGAGGCCCTAACAGGCGCCGAAGATTCAGCCCTTGAACACTTCATCCAGCAAGTTATGCATCGACTGGAACGCCCGCGCAGCGGTCTTCGCGTCATACATCATCTTGCCCGGCACATTGGCGTGCGGGTCGGTGAAGGAATGCACGGCGCCGCCGTAGCTCAGCAGTTGCCAATCCACACCGGCCGCGTTCATTTCATCTTCAAACGCTGGCAGTTGCTCTTTCGGCACCAAGGGATCGGACGCACCGTGCAGCACCAACACCGCGCCTTTGATGTTCTTCGCATCCGCCGGGTTCGGCGTGTCGAGGGTGCCGTGGAACGACACGGCGGCCTTCAACGGGGCGCCGGTACGCGCCAGCTCCAGGGAGCAGCAACCGCCGAAGCAGAAACCAAAGGTCGCAAGCCTGGAGGTATCCACCGCCGCCTCGCTCTGGCCTTGCAGTTGCTCGAAGGCCGCCTGCATGCGCTTGTTCAGCAGCGGGCGATCATTCTTCAACGGCATCATGGCCGCGCCGGCTTCATCGCCATTGGAGGGGCGCACGGTTTGGCCGTACAGGTCGGCGATCAGCACCACGTAGCCCTTGGCAGCCACGCTTTTGGCGATCTCTTCAGCACCGGCACTCACACCCATCCAGTTCGGCGCCATCAGCAGACCCGGCAGCGGGCCCTTATGGCTGGCATCGAACGCCAGGCGGCTTTCATAAGACTGGCCATCAATCTGATAGACCACGGAACGCACAGTGACTTGGCTCATCATTTACTCCAGTTGAGATGCGTAGAACGAAAAAACCCGCCGAAGCGGGTTTTTCTACAACGGTGTTAAACCGACAGTTCAACCAACAGCTTGTTCAGTCGGCGCACGTAGGCGGCCGGGTCTTTCAGGCTGTCGCCAGCGGCGAGCGCCGCCTGGTCGAAGAGGATGTGCGACAGGTCGCCAAAACGCTCTTCGCTTTGCTCGCCATCGAGTTTCTCGATCAGCGGGTGAGCCGGGTTGAATTCGAAGATCGGCTTGGAATCCGGAACCTTCTGACCGCTGGCTTCAAGGATCTGACGCATCTGCATGCCCAGGTCCTGCTCGCCGATGGCCAGAATCGCCGGAGAGTCGGTCAGACGGTGGGAAACCCGCACTTCGCTGACGGCATCGCCCAAGGCGGACTTGATTCGTTCAACCAGGCCTTCTTTGGCCTTGGCGACTTCTTCGGCTTCTTTTTTCTCTTCTTCGGAGTCCAGGTTACCCAGGTCCAGGTCACCACGGGCCACGTCGACGAAGGTTTTGCCGTCGAACTCGCTGAGGTAGCTCATCAGCCACTCATCGATACGGTCGGTCAGCAGCAGCACTTCGATGCCTTTCTTGCGGAAGACTTCCAGGTGCGGGCTGTTTTTGACCTGCGCGTAGGTTTCACCGGTCAGGTAGTAGATCTTGTCCTGACCTTCCTTGGCGCGCGCCAGGTACTCGGCCAGCGACACAACCTGCTCACCGTCATCACCCAGGGTGGACGCAAAGCGCAGCAGGCCGGCGATTTTTTCCTTGTTGGCAAAATCTTCCGCCGGGCCTTCTTTCATGACCTGGCCGAAGTTTTTCCAGAAGCTCTTGTATTGCTCAGGCTCGTTCTTCGCCAGTTTCTCCAGCATGTCGAGCACGCGCTTGGTCAGCGCCGACTTCATGGAGTCGATGATCGGGTCTTTCTGCAGGATTTCGCGCGACACGTTCAACGACAGGTCGTTGGAGTCGACCACGCCTTTGATGAAGCGCAGGTACAACGGCAGGAAGGACTCCGCCTGGTCCATCACGAACACGCGCTGCACGTACAGCTTCAGGCCTTTTGGCGCTTCACGCTGGTACAGGTCGAACGGCGCACGGGCCGGTACGTAAAGCAGCGAGCTGTATTCCAGCTTGCCTTCGACCTTGTTGTGGCTCCAGCTCAGCGGGTTTTCGTAGTCGTGAGCGATGTGCTTGTAGAACTCCTGGTATTCCTCGTCCTTCACCTCAGTGCGAGGACGGGTCCACAAGGCGCTGGCACGGTTGACCACTTCCCATTCCTGGGCAGGTTTCTCTTCGCCCTCGACAGCCGCCTGTTCTTTAGGCAGTTCGATTGGCAAAGCAATATGGTCGGAGTACTTCTTGATGATGTTGCGCAGACGGTAACCGTCGGCGAATTCATCTTCACCGGATTTGAGGTGCAGCACGATGCGCGTGCCACGGTCAGCCTTGTCGATGGTGGCGATTTCGAACTCGCCCTCACCTTTGGAGGACCAGTGCACGCCCTCGCTGGCGTCGAGGCCGGCGCGACGGCTGAACACTTCAACCTTGTCGGCGACGATGAAGGCCGAGTAGAAGCCCACACCGAACTGACCGATCAGGTGCGAATCTTTTTTCTGGTCGCCCGACAGGTTTTTCATGAAATCGGCGGTACCGGATTTGGCGATGGTGCCCAAATGGGTGATCGCGTCTTCGCGGCTCATGCCGATGCCGTTGTCTTCGAGGGTGACGGTCTTGGCGTCTTTGTCGAAGCTCACACGGATTTTCAGTTCGGCGCCACCTTCCAGCAACTCAGGCTTGGACAGGGCTTCGAAACGTAATTTGTCGACAGCGTCTGAGGCGTTCGAGATCAATTCGCGAAGGAAGATTTCCTTGTTGGAATACAGCGAATGGATCATGAGGTGCAGCAGCTGCTTCACCTCGGTCTGGAAGCCCAGGGTTTCCTTTTGAGTTTCCACACTCATGGTCATCAAACTCCAATTGGATGGCAGTGGCCGCGCCCTTGAGGGTTGGCGGCGGGTTGTCATCAAAGTTGGGGGCTAAGACCAGGATTTCAAGGGCGCGCCGATTCCTCAATCTTGAAATGTGCGCGGGCGGTGGCAATCGGTTCGGCCGGGGTACTTTGCCAGGCGGTGATCGCCACATTGGCAACTCGGCGGCCCTGGCGCCATACCTGGCATTTGGCGTAAGTGTCGCGAAACTGGCCGGCACGCAGGTAATCGAGGGAAAAGTCGATGATTTTCGGAATGCCGGGCGAGCCGGTAAACACCAGCAGGTGCAACGCCGCCGACAACTCCATGAACCCGGCAATCACGCCACCGTGCAGCGCCGGCAATATCGGGTTACCAATGTTGTCCTTGTTGGCCGGCATACGAAACAGCAATTCATCTCCCAGACGCGTGCACTCAATGCCGATCAGCTTGGCGTAGGGAATCAGGTCGAGCAGCGCCTCATAGTTACCGCGCTCATGGGCCTGTTCGAGGCGGGTTTTGAATCGGTGTGTCATGCCCGCTCTCCCTTGATGGTGCTGCCCAGCCCTTGGGTGCCCTTGAGGCGCTTGCCCATGCGCATGAATGTGCCCACCACATGGGCAATCGGCTGTTGCGGGTCCTCCTGATAAGCAAAACCACGGGTGAAGATCACGTCGGTGGTCACCCGGTAACAGTGCGCAAAGCCATAAACAGGTTTGTGCGGTTCGGCGGGGTGCATGTAGTCAACGCGCAGGTCCAGGGTTGGGCACACCTCGAACTCGGGCAATACACACAGGGTTGCCATGCCGCAGGCCGTGTCCATCAAGGAGGTCAATGCGCCGCCGTGAATCACGCCGGTCTGGGGATCACCGACGATATGCGGGCCGTAAGGCAGGCACAGCGTCATGCCTTCGTCGCTGGCAGCATGGACGGTGATGCCCAGCACCTGGCAATGGCGCAGCGCCGAAACAAAGCGCGTGGCACGGGCTAACAGGGGATTTTCGGTCATGTGGTCTAGACTCTTATTAGTGTTGATCCGCGGAGTATGTCGTGCGGTTGAAAGCTCCTTGATCACCGGTGTTTATATATCTGGGGAATAAAAGGAACTAATGCTGACCCCCCAGGCTCGAAAGGCCAGTAGATATCTTCAATAAGGAGAAACACCCCATGCGCAAGACTTTAGCTATTTCCATGATGCTCGCCGCTGCCCTCGGCCTCGCTGCCTGCGATAAAAAATCCGAAGACAAAGCCCAAGATGCACAGTCGCATTCTGAGCAAGCTCAGAAGGACATGGCGAAAGCACAGGATAAAGTGAACGACGCTGCAAAAGAAAACGCCGATGCTGCCAAAGCTCAGGCTGATGCAAACGCTGAAAAAGCGAAAGAAGACGGTACCGCTGCTCCAGTAGCACCTGCCAAGCCTTAATAGCCTGGCAATTGCTGCGAAAGAAAGCCCGCTTACATAGCGGGCTTTTCTTTGTCTGCTGTTTAGCCGTGGGTTAAAAGTTGGACTAACCGGACGCCCTAGTTAAGACACTGCGTCTTTAGCCACTTCGGACGCCGGCGTATCAGTCGGGGTATAGACCATCACCTGCAGTACGTCGGAATGAAACTCCCGACGGTACAACACCACCACGACCCCGCCGCTCATCAACATGAACAACCAGGGGCTGACAAACCAGGCGAGCATGGTCATGCCAAAATAATAAGCGCGCAGGCCAAAGTTGAATTGGTTGGCGGCCATCGAGATCACCCTGGCTGCTCGCAGCGCAAACGCTTTACGCTCCTGCTCCGACACATGCCGCTCACCGATCATCGGCGCCGACCCCACCAGCACCGCGGCAAAGTTGTATTGGCGCATGCACCAACTGAAGGTGAAAAACGCGTAGACGAACACCAGCGCCAGGCACAGCAGCTTGATTTCCGACATGCCCTGGGACGCCTGCTGCACCATGGGGATGTCCGCCAGCAACGACACCGCCCGCTCGGACGCACCGAGCACGGTAAGAATGCCGGCGAGGATGATCAACGTGCTGGAGGCGAAGAACGAAGCGTTGCGCTCCAGGTTGCCGATCACGCTGGCGTCGGCGATGCGGTTGTCGCGCAGCAACATGCGGCGCATCCAGTCTTCGCGATACAAATGCAGCACGCTGGCCAGGCAGGCGGTGTCGCGGGCTTTCCAAGTGGCGTATCGGGTGTAACCCCCCAGCACAGGACGAACCAGAGGGCGGCAAGCAGGTGGACCTGATTGGTTTCGATGAACGACATGCGGGGCCTTATGCACAATGGATGGAGACGAACGCGGTTCAAAATGTGGGAGCTGGCTTGCCTGCGATAGCGCTGGATCGGGCGATACAGCAACCGCAGGCAACCAGCTCCCACATCGACCGCGTTTCAACTTTAGAGGGTAGTAGTCTCACAGGCATAAAAAATGCCCCGTATCGATTGATACGGGGCATTTCGATGCCGCGTGAAACCGCTCGTTACGCGATGGCTTCGCTACGCTTGCCGAGCATGCGATCAACCACAAATGCAACGACCAGCGTCATCACCGACGGCACCAGCCATGCCAGGCCTTGCTCGCTCAGCGGCAGGTGCGCCAGCTGGGCAGGCAACCAATCGGCCAGGCCCGCGCCCTTGAGCGCATCGATGCAACCAAAGATGAACGACACCAGCATCACCGGGCCAACGATACGGCCCTGCTCCAGCCAGAAGTCTTTGCAGAAGCTCAGGGCCACCAGCACGATGCACGGCGGGTAGATCGCGGTAAGCACCGGAATCGAGAAGGCGATCAGCTTGGTCAGGCCCAGGTTGGACACAAACAGCGAGAACAGCGCCAGGATCACGACCAGTGTCTTGTAGGACAGCGGCAGGATTTTGCTGAAGTACTCGGCGCACGCGCAGGTCAGGCCCACAGCGGTGACCAGGCATGCCAGGGAGATCAACACGGCGAGGAAGCCGCTGCCCAGGGAGCCGAACGTGTATTGCACGTAAGCGTGCAGCACCGCCGCACCGTTGCTCGCGCCGGCGGCCACGGCGTGGCTGCCCGAACCCAGGCGGAACAGGCTGACGTACACCAGCGCCAGGCCCACGCCGGCAATCAACCCGGCAATGATTGCGTAGCGGGTGATCAGCTGTGGCGATTCGACGCCACGGGAACGGATGGCATTGACGATGACGATCCCGAACACCAGCGCGCCCAGGGTATCCATGGTCAGGTAACCATTGATGAACCCTTGGGAGAACGGTGCGGCCACGTATTCCGGTGTCGCCACGCCCACATCACCGGCCGGCAGGGCAAATGCAGCGATGCCCAGAATGGCCAGGGCGATGATTTTCAGTGGCGCCAGGAAGCGACCGACAGTGTCCAGCAGGCGGCCCGGGTACAGGGACACGAAGAACACCACCAGGAAATACACCGAGCTGTAGAGGAACAGCGCCAGCGGGCTTTCGCCGGTCAGCGGCGCCAGGCCCACTTCAAAGGAAACGGTCGCGGTACGCGGGGTGGCGAACAGCGGCCCTACCGCCAGGTACGCCGCCGCCGCGAGCAGGCCGCCGGCGATCTTGCCGATCGGGCTGCTCAACGCGTCCATACCGCCGCCAACCTTGGCCAGGGCGATGACGGTGACCACCGGCAGACCGACCGCGGTGATCAGGAAGCCCAACGCTGCCATCCAGACGTGAGGCCCGGACTGCAAACCAACGATAGGCGGGAAGATGATGTTGCCGGCGCCCACGAACAGGGCAAAAGTCATAAAGCCTAACGCCAGGATATCCTGGCTTTTCAACACTTTCATTTCAGGAAATACCACACTACTGAATCGGAATTTAGAGAGGGATTCCCTGTGGATGAGGGAACTGCTGCCGGTCCTTATGGGGACCGACCGATCTGGCGCGCGACTTCCTTTTGGGATGCGGACGCATAAAGAGGCGGCTAGAGTACAGAATTGGGCTGACAAACACACTGTTGCGGGGCGAACTGTCCGATAAGCGACATCCAAATGTCGCGTTTTCATACTTAACGTTGTTAATACAGAACAATGTGGGAGCGGGCTTGCTCGCGAATGCGGTCTGTCAGTACCAAATTTACCGACTGATCCTGCGCATTCGCGAGCAAGCCCGCTCCCACATTTTGATCTTCAACAATCTCCAGAACGCACAAAGGCCACCCGAAGGTGGCCTTTGTGTGGGTGAAGCGTCAGCTAAGCGCGAGGCTTACTTGACAGCCCAACCCGTCAGCTCAGCCAGGGCTTTGCCGATGTCTGCCAGCGAACGCACGGTTTTAACGCCTGCGTCTTGCAGTGCAGCGAATTTCTCGTCTGCAGTGCCTTTGCCGCCAGAGATGATTGCGCCAGCATGGCCCATGCGCTTGCCCGCAGGGGCAGTCACACCAGCGATGTAGGAAACAACCGGCTTGGTCACGTGTGCCTTGATGTAGGCAGCCGCTTCTTCTTCAGCCGAACCGCCGATCTCACCGATCATCACGATCGCTTCGGTCTTCGGGTCTTCCTGGAACAGTTTCAGGATGTCGATGAAGTTCGAGCCTGGGATCGGGTCACCGCCGATGCCGACGCAAGTCGACTGACCGAAACCGGCGTCAGTGGTTTGCTTCACAGCTTCGTAGGTCAGGGTGCCGGAACGCGAAACGATACCGACTTTGCCTGGCAAGTGAATGTGACCTGGCATGATGCCGATCTTGCATTCGCCTGGGGTGATCACGCCTGGGCAGTTAGGGCCGATCAGGACTACGCCCAGCTCGTCGCACTTAACTTTAGCGTCCAGCATGTCCAGGGTAGGAATGCCTTCGGTGATGCACACGATCAGCTTGATGCCGCCGAATGCTGCTTCCAGGATGGAATCTTTGCAGAAAGGTGCTGGAACGTAGATCACGCTGGCGGTGGCGCCAGTGGCAGCTACAGCGTCTTTCACGGTGTTGAACACTGGCAGACCCAGGTGCTCGGTGCCGCCTTTGCCCGGAGTTACGCCGCCAACCATCTTGGTGCCGTACTCGATGGCTTGCTGGGTGTGGAAACTACCTTGCGAACCGGTAATACCCTGGCAGATAACTTTGGTGTCTTTATTGATCAGGACGCTCATTATTTGCCCTCCGCAGCTTTGACAACTTGTTGAGCAGCGTCGGTCAGGCTGGTAGCCGCGATGATGTTCAAACCGCTTTCTGCCAGTACTTTAGCGCCCAGTTCAGCGTTGTTACCTTCAAGGCGTACAACAACCGGGATTTTAACGCCGACTTCTTTCACTGCACCGATGATGCCTTCGGCAATCATGTCGCAACGAACGATGCCGCCGAAAATGTTGACCAATACTGCAGCGACGTTGGAGTCGGACAGGATGATCTTGAACGCTTCGGTCACGCGTTCTTTGGTAGCACCGCCGCCCACATCGAGGAAGTTGGCTGGCTTGCCGCCATGCAGGTTGACGATGTCCATGGTACCCATGGCCAGGCCAGCACCGTTGACCATGCAACCGATGTTACCTTCCAGCGCTACGTAGTTCAGTTCGAACTTGGCAGCGTGCGCTTCGCGCGGATCGTCTTGCGACGGATCGTGGAAAGTCTTCAGCTTAGGCTGACGGTACATGGCGTTGGCGTCGATGTTGATCTTGGCGTCGAGGCAGTGCAGATCGCCGTCAGCCTTGATCACCAGCGGGTTCACTTCCAGCAGGGCCAGATCGTGATCCTGGAACAGTTTGGCCAGACCTACGAAGATCTTGGCGAACTGGGCAACTTGCTTGCCTTCCAGGCCCAGCTGGAAAGCCAGCTCACGACCCTGGAATGGCTGAGCGCCAACCAGTGGATCGATAGTGGCTTTCAGAATTTTTTCTGGGGTTTCGTGAGCAATCTTCTCGATGTCCACGCCACCTTCGGTGGAAGCCATGAACACAATGCGACGGCTCGAACGGTCAACGACAGCGCCCAGGTACAGCTCTTTAGCGATATCAGTGCACGATTCAACCAGGATCTTGGTGACTGGTTGGCCATTGGCATCAGTCTGGTAAGTCACCAGACGCTTGCCCAGCCACTGCTGTGCGAAGGCCTTGGCGTCTTCTTTGCTGCGAACCAGCTTAACGCCGCCCGCTTTACCGCGACCACCAGCGTGGACCTGGGCTTTGACAACCCACTCGGTACCACCGATTTTGTCGCAAGCTTCTGCTGCTGCTTCCGGGGTGTCTACTGCGTAACCCTTGGATACTGGCAGGCCGTATTCAGCGAACAGCTGCTTACCCTGATACTCGTGAAGATTCATGCTTTTTACCGTCTTCGTTAGGTACTGCGCATTCGGCGCTGCGCTCATTATGAGTGCCGCGCCACCTGTGACTGCTGCTTGCACAACTTGCAGGGCTTAACGCCCGTAAAGCTGCGCAAGACTGCGTCCAGCGGATATTCCGCGGTGAGTCTTGCGCGCAAGGCTCACGACGGGCAACCGCCGTGGTTTCTTATTATCTCGCTTAGCGTTTCTTCTTGTTGGCGATGTGGATGGCGCCGCCATTCACAGCCAACGCGGCTTCATGCAACGCTTCAGACAGGGTCGGATGGGAGAAGACCATCATGCCCAGGTCCTCGGCGCTGGTGCCGAATTCCATACCGATCGCGCCTTGCTGAACCAGTTCTGCAGCGCTTGGGCCAATCACGTGGACGCCCAATACGCGGTCAGTCTTGGCATCAGCGATGACTTTGACAAAACCACCGGTGTCGTTGGCTGCCATGGCACGGCCAGAAGCGGCAAACGGGAAGGTGCCGACGTTAACTTCAACGCCTTCAGCTTTCAACTGCTGTTCGTTCTTGCCGACCCATGCAATTTCCGGGTGGGTGTAGATAACGGACGGGATCAGGTCGTAGTTCATCTGGGTTTTGTGACCCTTGATGCGCTCGACAACCATGATGCCTTCTTCGGACGCCTTGTGCGCCAGCATCATGCCGCGCACCACGTCGCCGATGGCGTACACGCCAGGCACGGTGGTAGCGCAGTGATCGTCAACGTGGATGAAACCACGCTCGTCGATGTTCACGCCGCTGTCGGAAGCCAGCAAGTCGGTGGTCACTGGCCGGCGACCCACGGCTACGATCAGCTTGTCGAAGGTGATGGTCTGCTCGCCTTCTTTATCGGTGTAGGTCACCACGACTTCTTCGCCGTTGACCTTGGAACCGGTAACACGGGCGCCCAGCTTGATGTCCAGACCTTGTTTGGTCAGGGTTTTCAGCGCTTCTTTGGACACCGCGGTGTCGGCAGCCAGCAGGAACGTGTCCAGGGCTTCCAGAACGGTCACTTCAGAACCCAGGCGGGACCATACCGAACCCAGCTCCAGACCGATGACGCCAGCGCCGATCACGCCCAGACGCTTAGGCACGGTTTGGAATTCCAGGGCGCCGGTCGAATCAACGATCACGTTCTGGTCAACGGGAGCCGGTGGAATGTCGATTGGACGCGAGCCTGGAGCCAGGATCACGTTCTCGGCTTCGATGACCTCGACCGAACCGTCCGGCTTGGTGATTTCAACTTTCTTGCCGGCCAGCAGTTTGCCGTGACCTTGCAGGGAAGTAACGCCGTTGGCCTTGAACAGGGTGGCAACGCCGGAAGTCAGGCCTTTAACGATGTTGGCTTTACGGCCGACCATTGCTGGCACGTCCATGGTCACGCCAGCATGGTTGATGCCGTGGATCGCGAAACCGCTTTGGGCTTCGTGGAATTTCCAGGAGCTGTCCAGCAGCGCCTTGGAAGGAATGCAACCTACGTTCAGGCAAGTACCGCCCAGCGCCAGTTTGCCTTCCTTGTCGGTGTATTTTTCGATGCAAGCAGTCGAGAGGCCCAGTTGTGCGGCCTTGATAGCGGCAACGTAGCCGCCAGGACCTGCACCAATCACAACAACGTCAAATTTCTGCGACATGAAAATAGTTCCTCTATTCAGCGACAAGCTTCAAGCGACAAGCCGCAAGCCAAGCTGCTTTTTCCTACAGCTTGTAGCTCGCAACTTGCCGCTGCGTCTTTAGATGTCCAGCAGCAGACGAGCCGGGTCTTCCAGCAGGTTCTTGATGGTCACCAGGAAAGTCACGGCTTCTTTACCATCGATCAGGCGGTGATCGTAAGACAGTGCCAGGTACATCATTGGGCGGATCACGACTTGGCCGTTGATGGCCATCGGACGCTGGATGATGTTGTGCATGCCCAGGATCGCAGCTTGTGGCGGGTTGACGATCGGGGTCGACATCATCGAACCGAAGGTACCACCGTTGGTGATGGTGAAGGTACCACCGGTCATCTCGTCGATGGTCAGCTTGCCGTCACGGGCTTTCTTGCCGAAGCCGGCGATGCCGCCTTCGATTTCAGCCAGGCTCATCAGTTCGGCGTTACGCAGAACCGGTACCACCAGGCCACGGTCGCTGGACACGGCAACGCCGATGTCTGCATAGCCGTGGTAAACGATGTCGCTGCCGTCGATGGAAGCGTTGACTGCCGGGAAGCGTTTCAGCGCTTCGGTGGCCGCTTTCACGAAGAACGACATGAAGCCCAGGCGCACGCCATTGTGGGACTTCTCGAACAGGTCCTTGTACTTCGAACGCAGGGCCATGACTTCGGTCATGTCGACTTCGTTGAAGGTAGTCAGCATCGCCATGTTCGACTGTGCTTCGACCAGGCGCTTGGCCACGGTGGCACGTACGCGAGTCATCGGTACGCGCTTCTCGGTGCGGTCGCCAGCGGCGAACACAGGCGCAGCGGCAGCCGGTGCAGCAGCCTTGGCAGGTGCGGCAGCTGGAGCGTTTTTCTTGGCTTCAACTGCAGCTACAACGTCTTCCTTGGTGACACGGCCGTCTTTGCCGGTGCCTTTGATGGACGCCAGGTTGATGCCGTTTTCTTCGGCCAGCTGACGCGCAGCCGGGGCAGCGATTGGATCTTCGCCAGCAGCAGCCGGTGCAGCTGGCGCCGAAGCAGCCGGTGCAGCAGCGGCGGCCGGGGCAGCGGCTGGAGCAGGAGCAGCAGCGCTGCCCTCTTCGATCGAGCCCAGAATCTGGTTCGACAGAACGGTAGCGCCTTCTTCGGCAACGATTGCGCCCAGTACGCCGTCAGCCTCAGCCAACACTTCCAGAACGACTTTGTCGGTCTCGATGTCGACGATCAGGTCGTCACGCTTGACGGCGTCGCCTGGTTTCTTGTGCCAGGTGGCAACGGTGCCATCGGCAACCGATTCCGGGAATGACGGGGCTTTGATTTCGATAGCCATTATCTGTGGGTCCTTAAAATTCGGTTTCAGTCAGCGCGAAGGCGTTAAACAGTGAAAGCATCTTGCAGCAGTTTTTCCTGCTGCTCGGCGTGCATCGACGCATAACCACACGCAGGTGCAGCAGAAGCATCACGACCGGCATACTCAAGGCCAAGGCCTGTTTTGTGGTTACCGATGCTGCGACGCAAGTGATGCTGACTGCTGTACCACGCGCCCTGGTTCATCGGTTCTTCCTGACACCACACCACGTTGGTGAGGTTGGTGTAAGGCGCGATGGCCTCCATCAGGTCGTCTTCCGGGAACGGGTAAAGCTGCTCGATCCGCACGATGGCGATGTCTTCGCGGCCTTCGGCACGACGTTTTTCCAGCAAGTCGTAGTAAACCTTGCCGCTGCACAGGATCAGGCGAGTGACCTTGGCGGCGTCCAGGGTGTCGATTTCTGGAATCACGGTCTGGAACGAACCGTCGGCCAGATCTTCCAGGGTCGAGATGGCCAATTTGTGACGCAACAGCGATTTCGGGGTCAGCACTACCAGCGGCTTGCGCAGCGGGCGGATCACCTGGCGACGCAGCAAGTGGTAGATCTGGGCCGGAGTAGTCGGCACGCACACCTGGATGTTGTGCTCGGCGCACAGCTGCAGGTAACGCTCCAGACGGGCCGAAGAGTGCTCCGGACCCTGACCTTCATAACCGTGTGGCAGCAGCATGGTCAGACCGCACAGACGGCCCCACTTGTGCTCGCCGCTGGTGATGAACTGGTCGATAACCACCTGAGCACCGTTGGCGAAGTCGCCGAACTGGGCTTCCCAGATCACCAGCGCGTTTGGCGTGGTGGTCGAGTAACCGTATTCGAACGCCAGTACGGCTTCTTCGGAGAGGAACGAATCGTACAGGTCGAAACGTGGCTGGCCTTCGTACAGGTTCTGCAACGGGATGTAGGTGCCCGCGTCTTTCTGGTTGTGCAATACCGCGTGGCGGTGCGAGAACGTACCGCGGCCGATGTCCTGGCCGGTCATGCGGATCGGGTGACCTTCGAACGCCAGGGTCGCGTACGCCATGGTTTCAGCGTAACCCCAGTTGATCGGCAGGCCGCCGGCTTGCATCTTCTGACGGTCTTCGTAGATCTTCGCAACCTGGCGCTGCACCACGAAGCCATCTGGAATTTCCAGCAGCTTGGCGGACAGTTCCTGCAGGGTTTTCAGATCGAACGAGGTGTCGTGACGCGCAGTCCAGGCGTGGCCCAGGTACGGACGCCAGTCCACGAACAGCTCTTTGTTCGGCTCTTTAACCAGGCTTTTTACTACGTGCAGACCGTTGTCCAGCGCGTTGCGGTATTCATCGATCTTCGCCTGAACACGCGCATCGTCAACCACGCCGGCCTTGATCAGGCTGTCGGCGTACAGCTCACGGGTGGTGCGCTGCTTGGTGATTTGCTGGTACATCAACGGTTGGGTGCCGCTAGGCTCATCCGCTTCGTTGTGACCGCGACGACGGTAGCAGACCAGGTCGATCACCACGTCACGCTTGAACTGCATGCGGTAGTCGATGGCCAGTTGGGTCACGAACAGCACGGCTTCCGGATCATCACCATTCACATGGAGGATCGGCGCCTGGATCATCTTGGCAACGTCGGTGGCGTACTCGGTAGAGCGCGCGTCCAGCGGGTTGCTGATGGTGAAACCCACCTGGTTGTTGATGACGATGTGAACCGTACCGCCGGTCTTGAAGCCGCGCGTCTGCGACATCTGGAAGGTTTCCAGAACCACGCCTTGACCGGCGAATGCCGCGTCACCGTGGATGGAAATCGGCAGAACCTTTTCACCGGTGGAATCGTTGCGACGATCCTGGCGAGCACGTACCGAACCCTCGACCACTGGAGAAACGATTTCCAGGTGGGATGGGTTGAAGGCCATGGCCAGGTGAACTTCACCGCCGGTGGTCATCACGTTGGACGAGAAGCCCTGGTGGTATTTAACGTCACCGGAACCCAGCTCGACCTTCTTCTTGCCTTCGAACTCGTCGAACAGCTCGCGCGGGTTCTTGCCGAAGGTGTTGACCAACACGTTCAGGCGACCACGGTGAGCCATGCCGATCACGATTTCCTTGGTGCCGTAGGAACCGGAACGCTGGATCAGCTCGTCGAGCATTGGAATCAGGCTCTCGCCGCCTTCCAGGCCGAAACGTTTGGTGCCCGGGTATTTGGTACCCAGGTATTTCTCGAGACCTTCGGCTGCGGTCACGCGCTCCAGCAAATGGCTGCGTACGTCGGCAGACAAAACCGGACGGCCACGCACACCTTCCAGACGATGCTGGAACCAGTGGCGCTGCTCGGAATCGGTGATGTGCGTAAATTCAGCGCCGATGGTGCGGCAATATGTCTGCTGCAACGCTTCGTGAATTTCGCGTAGGCTCGCTTCCTCTTTGCCGATGAACAGGTCGCCGGCACGGAAGGTCGTATCAAGATCGGCATTGGTCAAGCCGTAATGATTGATCGACAGGTCAGCAGGTGCAGGACGCTTCCAGAGCCCCAGCGGGTCAAGCTGGGCCGCCTGGTGGCCACGCATCCGGTAAGCCTGGATCAGTCGCAGTACTTCAACTTGCTTCTTCTCGTGCTCGCTGCTCACGCTCCCGGCGGAAACCGGCTGAGCGCGGCGCTGGTTCTTTGCCAGCAGCACAAACTGATCGCGAATTGTTGCGTGCGATACATCGGTGGCAGCGTTGCCGTCTGAAGACAACGTCTGAAATTTGGTGCGCCATTCTTCTGGCACAGCGTTAGGGTCGTGCAGGTAGAGCTCATAAAGCTCTTCCACATAGGCAGCGTTACCACCTGAAAGATAGCCGCTGTTCCACATGCGCTGCATCACGCTTTCTTGCATGCTTGGTCACCCTCGATTTGGGGACACCACCGGCGAAAACACCGAGTTTGCTTGCAAAAGGCCAAGTGCAGCGACCAAAACAAGCCACTTAGGATCACGCTGATAGTTCGGGTACCAACCCGAATGCCCCTGCTTGTCTCATTTCTTCAAAATAAGAGCCGCGGCTTTGTAAGTCGCTGCTCAAGTTAAAACTACGGCGCCGGTTGAAGCCTGCGCCGTAGCATTTACGGGCACAACGGTCCTGCTTTATTACAACGTCGGTTACACGCCGCTTTGCAGCAGCATGTTACGGATGTGACCAATGGCCTTAGTCGGGTTCAGGCCTTTGGGACATACGTTGACGCAGTTCATGATCCCGCGGCAGCGGAATACGCTGAACGGGTCATCCAGTGAAGCCAGACGCTCGGACGTCTTGGTGTCACGGCTGTCTGCTAGGAAGCGATACGCTTGCAGCAGTGCAGCTGGACCCAGGAACTTGTCCGGGTTCCACCAGAAGGACGGGCACGAAGTCGAGCAGCAAGCGCACAGGATGCACTCGTACAGACCGTCGAGCTTTTCACGCTCTTCCGGGGACTGCAGACGCTCGATGGCCGGAGCCGGCGTGTCGTTCTGCAGGAACGGCTTAACTTTCTCGTATTGCTTGTAGAAGATGCTCATATCGACGACTAGGTCACGGATAACCGGCAGACCTGGCAGAGGACGAACGATCAGCTTGTTGCCTTTAACCACGGCAGACAGCGGCGTGATGCACGCCAGGCCGTTTTTGCCGTTGATGTTCATGCCGTCGGAACCGCACACACCTTCACGGCAAGAGCGACGATAGGAGAAACCCTCGTCCTGCTCTTTGATCAGGGCCAGCACGTCCAGCACCATCAGGTCTTTACCACCGGTATCAACCTGGAATTCCTGCATGAACGGCGCAGCGTCCTGATCAGGGTTGTAGCGATAAACACTGACTTTCAACATGGCAGCCACCCTTAGTAAGTCCGAATCTTCGGTTCAAACGTCGGAACCGTCTTCGGCGAGAAGTTCACGGCACGCTTGGTCACGCGCTTGTCACCCGGGAAGTACAGGGTGTGGCACAACCAGTTCTCGTCGTCGCGGTCTTCAAAGTCTTCACGAGCGTGAGCACCACGGGATTCTTTACGAACCTCGGCGGCGATCGCAGTCGCTTCAGCCACTTCCAACAGGTTTTGCAGCTCAAGGGCTTCGATACGAGCGGTGTTGAACGCCTGGCTCTTATCGTTGATCTTGACGTTGGCGATGCGCTTGCGCAGATCGGCCAGCTGGGCAATACCCTTCTGCATGTATTCGCCGGTACGGAATACACCGAAGTAGTTTTGCATGCAGTTTTGCAGCTCGCGACGCAGGGTTGCCACATCTTCGCCATCGGTACGCTCGTTCAGAGCGTTCAGGCGCGCCAGGGCAGTTTCGATGTTGGCGTCGGTCGCGTCATCGTATTCGATGCCGTCGGACAGTGCCTTCTCGAGGTGCAGGCCGGCAGCGCGACCGAATACCACTAGGTCGAGCAGCGAGTTGCCGCCCAGGCGGTTGGCGCCGTGAACCGATACGCACGCCACTTCGCCTACCGCGAACAGGCCGTGAATGATCTCGTCCACGCCGTCGGCGTTCTGAGTGATCGCCTGACCATGAATGTTGGTCGGCACGCCGCCCATCATGTAGTGGCAAGTCGGAACAACCGGAACCGGAGCAACCACCGGGTCAACGTGAGCAAAGGTCTTGGACAGCTCACAGATACCCGGCAGGCGGCTGTGCAGTACTTCTTCGCCCAGGTGATCGAGCTTGAGCAGTACGTGGTCGCCATTAGGGCCACAGCCGTTACCGGCAATGATTTCCTTGACCATCGAACGGGCTACAACGTCACGACCGGCAAGGTCTTTCGCGTTCGGAGCATAACGCTCCATGAAGCGCTCGCCGTTCTTGTTGATCAGGTAGCCACCTTCACCACGGCAACCTTCGGTTACCAGTACGCCGGCGCCGGCAATGCCGGTTGGGTGGAACTGCCACATTTCGATGTCTTGCACCGGTACGCCTGCACGCAGTGCCATGCCGACGCCGTCACCGGTGTTGATCAGGGCATTGGTGGTCGATGCGTAGATACGGCCTGCACCGCCAGTCGCCAGAACGGTAGCCTTGGCGCGGATGTAGGAGGTTTCACCGGTTTCGATGCAGATGGCGATCACGCCGACGAATGCGCCGTCAGCGTTTTTCACCAGGTCAACCGCGTAGTATTCGTTCAGGAACGTGGTGCCGGCTTTCAGGTTGCCCTGATACAGGGTGTGCAGCAGCGCGTGACCGGTACGGTCGGAAGCGGCGCACGTACGGGCAGCCTGGCCGCCTTTACCGTAATCCTTCGACTGGCCGCCGAATGGACGCTGGTAGATACGACCCTGCTCGGTACGCGAGAACGGCAGACCCATGTGGTCCAGCTCGAACACGGCGGCCGGACCTTCCTGACACATGTATTCGATAGCGTCCTGGTCACCGATGTAATCGGAACCCTTGACGGTGTCGTACATGTGCCAGCGCCAGTCATCGTTCGGGTCGGCGGACGCGATGGCGCAGGTGATGCCACCCTGGGCCGATACGGTGTGGGAACGCGTTGGGAACACTTTGGTGATCACGGCAGTCTTGTGACCGCCCTGGGCCAGCTGCAGCGCTGCGCGCATGCCAGCACCGCCGCCACCAATAATGATGGCGTCGAAGGAAATAGTTGGAATGTTAGCCATGAATCAGATACCCCAAAGAATCTGCACACCCCAGACGAAGTAAGCGAACATCGCGACGCCGCATACTGCCTGGAAGAGGAAACGGACTGCAGTCGCGGACTTGCCCAGCGCCATTGGCGTCAGGTAGTCAGTCGCGATGGTCCACATGCCGACCCAGGCGTGAGCGCCCAGAGCTACAAGTGCCAGCAGACTGAAGATTCGCATCGCATTGTGGGAAAACAGGCCGTGCCATTGCTCATAGCCGATGCCCGGGTTTGCGACGAGGTATCCGATCAGGAAAATGAAATAAGCCGCGAGAACGACCGCAGACACACGCTGTGCCATCCAGTCATAGAGGCCCGAACGCGAAAGGTTCGTAACGCTGGTTACCATATCCAAACTCCTGCCAGAACGATCAGCACCACGGAAATGGCGATGATGATTTTCGAGCCCAGGCGGCCGCCTTCCAGCGTCTCACCGATGCCCATATCCATGATCAAGTGGCGCACGCCGGCTACCAGATGATAAAGCAGAGCGGACAGGAGGCCCCATGCTACGAACTTGGCCAGCGGGCTGGTCAAGCATGCCTTCACCTCGGCAAAACCTTCCTCGGAACCCAGGGATTTGCTCAATGCATAAAGCATGATGCCCAAGCCCAGGAACAGGATGATGCCGGAAACACGGTGCAGGAACGACGTAACGCCGGTGATGGGGAGTTTGATGGTCCTTAGGTCTAGGTTTACAGGTCGTTGGCTATTCACGGCTTTTTTTCACACTGAAGAGCCCCTAACAATCAGGGCAAAGTTGTTGGGGAGTGCGACTGGTCAGGTAAGCACCACCCAGGGAGTGCGACCCCCAATGAAAGCAAGCCCAAAAGCCCTTGGCGGTCGGTGGCCGAGTATAGACAGTTAGGTTACTAATGACAACGCGCGCTCCTCACCCTAATAGCTGATTGCGCTGGCGGGATAAAAGGCGTAAATGGCAGTCAATTTCGACGAAAAAGTACGGTTAAAGCCTTCTGGAGCAAGACTTTAGGCAAATTGACATCTGAATTTATCTCACTATAGTGGTGCGGGCCCTGCGTGGGGGGTCTGTCTGATGATTTGAAGCATAAATAGGAGGCCACATGGCTGACAAAAAAGCGCAGTTGATCATCGAGGGCGCAGCCCCCGTCGAGCTGCCCATTTTAACCGGCACCGTTGGTCCCGATGTTATCGACGTACGGGGCCTGACGGCCACGGGCCGTTTCACTTTCGACCCAGGCTTCATGTCGACCGCCTCTTGCGAGTCGAAGATCACCTATATCGACGGCGACAATGGCATTCTGCTGCACCGGGGCTACCCGATCGAGCAGCTGGCCGAGCAATCGGACTACCTCGAAACCTGCTACCTGCTACTAAATGGCGAATTGCCAACAGCCGAGCAAAAAGCCCAGTTCGTCAGCACCGTGAAGAACCACACCATGGTTCACGAACAGTTGAAGACCTTCTTCAACGGCTTCCGTCGCGACGCCCACCCGATGGCCGTGATGTGCGGCGTGGTTGGCGCCCTGTCGGCCTTCTATCACGACTCCCTGGACATCAATAACCCGCAGCATCGCGAAATCTCCGCGATCCGCCTGGTTGCCAAGATGCCAACCCTGGCCGCAATGGTTTACAAGTACTCCATGGGGCAACCCATGATGTACCCGCGCAACGACCTGACGTACGCGGAAAACTTCCTGCACATGATGTTCAACACCCCGTGCGAGATCAAACCGATCAGCCCGACGCTCGCCAAGGCCATGGACCGGATCTTCATCCTCCACGCCGACCACGAGCAGAACGCCTCCACCTCGACCGTACGCCTGGCAGGCTCTTCGGGTGCCAACCCGTTCGCCTGTATCGCCGCCGGTATCGCCGCACTGTGGGGCCCTGCCCACGGCGGTGCGAACGAAGCCGTATTGACCATGCTCGATGAAATCGGCGATGTCTCAAACATCGACAAGTTCATCGCCAAGGCCAAGGACAAGAACGATCCGTTCAAGCTGATGGGCTTCGGTCACCGCGTCTACAAGAACCGTGACCCGCGCGCCACCGTGATGAAGCAGACCTGCGACGAAGTGTTGAAGGAACTGGGCATCAAGAACGATCCGCAACTCGAACTGGCCATGCGCCTGGAAGAGATCGCGCTGACCGATCCGTACTTCATCGAGCGCTCGCTGTACCCGAACGTCGACTTCTACTCGGGGATCATCCTCAAGGCGATCGGCATTCCAACCAGCATGTTCACCGTGATCTTCGCCCTGGCGCGGACCGTGGGCTGGATCTCCCACTGGAAAGAAATGCTCTCCAGCCCGTACAAGATTGGCCGCCCGCGCCAGCTGTACACCGGCTACGAGTCGCGTGACATCACCAAGCTGGAAGACCGCAAGTAAGCCAACCGCTTAGTTGCACCGAATAAGGCCTCCTCTGGAGGCCTTATTTGTTTCTGCCGAACACGCGCCAACACCAATCACTTCCACCCCCTCACCCGCTGAAAAACCACTTTTATTGATGCAGGATTTAAGAAACAGTTTTGTCGTATTCGTGACCAATAAAAGCAAAAAAAAGCCCCGATCTCGCGACCGGGGCTTTTTTTGTAACCGTTACGACACTTAGTGGTTAACCGCCCCACTCGCCCCCAGGCCCGTTTGTGAGCGCACAAACTGCGGGAAGTACAGCGCACGCTCTTTCTCTGCCGCCGCCGACTTGTCGGTGATGGAGAAGAACCAGATGCCGATGAACGCAATGATCATCGAGAACAGCGCCGGGTATTCGTACGGGAAGATGGCTTTCTCGTGGTGCAGGATCGACACCCAGATGGTCGGTCCGAGGATCATCAGGCCAACGGCACTGATCAAGCCCAGCCAGCCGCCAATCATCGCGCCACGGGTGGTGAGGTTTTTCCAGTACATGGAAAGCAGCAGCACCGGGAAGTTACAGCTGGCGGCAATGGAGAACGCCAGGCCGACCATGAACGCAATGTTCTGGCTTTCGAACAGGATACCCAAGCCGATTGCCAGCACCGCCAGGGCGATGGTGGTGATCTTCGACACGCGAATCTCATCCTTCTCGTTGGCCTTGCCTTTCTTGATCACGCTGGCATACAGGTCATGGGACACCGCCGAAGCACCCGCCAGGGTCAGGCCGGCAACCACTGCCAGAATGGTGGCAAACGCCACGGCCGAGATGAAGCCCAGGAAAATACTGCCGCCCACCGCGTTGGCCAGGTGCACCGCCGCCATGTTGTTGCCGCCGAGCAAGGCGCCTGCCGCATCCTTGAACGCCGGGTTGGTGCTGACCAGCAGGATCGCGCCAAAGCCGATGATAAAGGTCAGGATGTAGAAGTAACCGATGAAGCCGGTGGCATACAGCACGCTCTTACGCGCTTCCTTGGCGTCACTTACGGTGAAGAAGCGCATCAGGATGTGCGGCAGGCCAGCAGTACCGAACATCAGCGCCAGCCCCAGGGAGAACGCCGAGATCGGGTCTTTCACCAGGCCGCCCGGGCTCATGATCGCTTCACCTTTAGGGTGAACCTTGATCGCCTCGGCAAACAGCGTGTTGAAGTCGAAGTTGACGTGCTTCATCACCATCAGCGCCATGAACGAGGCACCGGACAGCAACAGCACAGCCTTGATGATCTGTACCCAGGTGGTCGCCAGCATGCCGCCGAACAACACATACAGGCACATCAGGATGCCCACCAGAATCACCGCAACGTGGTAATCCAGGCCGAACAACAGTTGGATCAGCTTGCCCGCGCCGACCATCTGCGCGATCAGGTAGAACGCCACCACCACCAGCGAGCCACAGGCCGACAGGCTGCGGATCTGGGTTTGCCGAGGCGATAGGACGCCACGTCGGCAAAGGTGTACTTGCCCAGGTTACGCAGGCGTTCGGCGATCAGGAACAGGATGATCGGCCAGCCCACCAGGAAGCCGATCGAATAGATCAGGCCGTCGTAACGGAGGTGAACACCAGCGCGGAAATGCCCAGGAAGGACGCCGCCGACATATAGTCGCCAGCAATCGCCAGGCCGTTCTGGAAGCCGGTAATTTTGCCGCCGGCGGCATAGTAGTCAGCCGCCGATTTGTTGCGCTTGGACGCCCAGTAGGTGATGCACAGGGTTGCACCGACAAACGCCACGAACATCAGGATCGCGGCGATATTCAGCGGTTGCTTGTGCACTTCACCGGTCAAGGCATCCGCCGCCCAAACGGCGGGCGCGAAGATCGAAGCGCCACATACAGCCAATAGACGCCGGATCATTGCGCAGCCTCCTTGAGAATCGCATTGTTCAGGTCGTCGAATTCGCCGTTGGCGCGTCGCACGTAGATGCCGGTAAGAATGAAGGCCGACACAATCAGCCCGACCCCGATCGGGATTCCCCAGGTAATCGAGGAACCGGGGCTGAGCTTGGCGCCCAGCACTTGTGGCCCGTAGGCAATCAACAGGATGAAAGCGGAGTAAAGCCCTAGCATGATCGCCGAGAGAATCCAGGCGAACCTTTCCCTTTTTCTCACCAGCTCCTTGAAACGCGGGCTGTTTTGAATCGAGAGGTAAATGCTGTCGTTCATTGTTTTTATCCTCGCAGCACAGCTTTTTATTATTTTGGAACATATCCACTGTATGCGGCTGCGGATCAGGTTCCAGACGACCTTAGTAGTAGAACGAGATAGCAACTTCGCAAGTTTTTAAGCCAACAAATAAACAACAGCCTGAATGCAGGCAAAAAAATGTGGGAGCGGGCTTGCTCGCGAAGGCGGTGCATCAGTCAATAGATGGGCTGACTGACACACCGCCTTCGCGGGCAAGCCCGCTCCCACATTAGGTTGTGGTGGGGCTTCTAAAGAGTTAGTGCTTTATTTGGCAGTCCACTCGGCCACACGCTCAGGGTGTTTGGCGACCCAATCCTTGGCCGCGGCATCAGGCTTGGCGCCTTCCTGGATTGCGAGCATGACTTCGCCGATTTCGTCCTTGGAGGCCCACTGGAATTTCTTCAGGAAGGCGGCGACTTCCGGCGCTTTCTTCTCCAGGCCCTTGCTGCCGATGCTGTTGACGGTTTCAGCAGCCCCATAAATTCCTTTTGGATCGTCCAGGAAACGCAGTTTCCACTTGGCGAACATCCAGTGTGGCACCCAACCGGTGACCGCAATGGACTCCTGTTTGTCTTCGGCACGGGTCAGTTCGGCGATCATCGCGGCGCCCGAGCTGGCTTGCAGCTTGTAGTCCAGGCCATAGGCCTTGATCGCTTCGTCGGTCTTGAGCATCACGCCTGAACCGGCGTCGATGCCGACAATCTTGTTCTTGAAGGTGGTGTCGGTCTTGAGGTCTTCAATCGATTTGGCCTTGACGTACTCCGGCACGATCAGGCCAATTTTTGCATCCTTGAAGTTGGGGCCGTAGTCGACCACCTTGTCCTTGTTCTTGGCCCAGTATTCACCGTGGGTCACGGGCAGCCAGGCGGAGAGCATGGCGTCGAGCTTGCCGGTGGCCACGCCCTGCCACATGATCCCGGTAGCGACGGCCTGCAGTTTCACGTCATAACCGAGCTTTTCCTTGATCACTTCTGCCGCCACGTGGGTGGTGGCAACGCTGTCAGACCAGCCATCTACGTAACCGATGCTCAGGGTTTTGCTGTCGGCGCTGGCCAGTGTGGAGCTCATCGCAACTACCAGAGTGGCAGCTGCGCCCAAGAGTCGTCGCATCTTCATAGTACTTCCCCGAAAGTGCTGCGCCCGGCGGATGCCGAGCGACGTCAACCTGTTGTTATGTGGTGCACCGCGCCCCCTTCACGCGCATCGATCCGGCGGCCCAGACATCAGTGGAGTGCTGACACTTCGATCATCAACCTGCCGGGACCTTGGACCTGCTCTGACTGCGACCTCAGGTAAGCAAGAAACGACATCACATCGCCAGCAGGACGATTTGTAGGACATCGCAGCAAAATCCCGCCCGAACTTTGCATGTCTAAATTATGCGGCCCCACTGGGAAGGGCTAAATCCGGGTAAGATGCGCGCCTTTGCTCCCCAGATAAGCCGACCATGCCCGCGACTGCCCGCTTCCCTGCCCTGCCCTATATTTTCGCCCTGATCCTCGGCGTACTTGCCCTTGTCGGCTATTGGTACGGCCTCGGCCGGCCCGTGGTGTTGCCGGACGTGGCCAGCGCCAGCCACAAAATGCAATGCGCCTCGTACACGCCGTTCGACAAGGACCAGTCGCCGTTCGACCAGCCCTTCAAGCTGCGCCCCGAGCGCATGGACGCCGACCTGGCCCTGCTGGCCACCCGCTTTGAATGCATTCGCACCTACTCCATGACCGGCCTGGAAGCCTTGCCGGACCTGGCGCGCAAGCATGGGTTGAAGTTGATGGCCGGCGCCTGGGTCAGCAGTGACCCGGTTGCCACCGAAAAAGAAGTCGCCGAGTTGATCGCTGCGGCCAACGCCAACCCTGACGTGGTCACCTCGGTGATCGTCGGCAACGAAGCGCTGCTGCGCAAGGAAGTCACCGCCAAGCAGTTGGTGACGCTGATCCATAAGGTCAAAAGCCAGATCAAGCAGCCGGTGACTTATGCCGACGTGTGGGAGTTCTGGCTCAAGCACCCGGAAATCGCTCCGGCGGTGGACTTCCTGACCATTCACCTGCTGCCGTACTGGGAAGATGACCCGTCGGGCATCGACCAGGCGCTCAAGCACGTGGGTGATGTACGTCAGACTTTCGGCAACACGTTCGCTCCCAAGGATGTGCTGATCGGCGAGACCGGCTGGCCCAGCGAAGGCCGCCAACGCGACACCGCCGTGCCGAGCCGGGTCAATGAGGCCAAGTTCATGCGCGGCTTTGTCGCCATGGCCGAGGCCAATGGCTGGCATTACAACCTGATCGAAGCCTTTGACCAGCCATGGAAACGCGCCAGCGAAGGCGCGGTCGGGGGTTACTGGGGGCTGTTTGATGCTGATCGCCAGGACAAGGGCATCCTCGCCGGGCCGGTCAGCAATGTGCCGTACTGGCCGCTGTGGCTGAGCGTGGGCGGGATTATCCTGCTGGGCACCTTGGTACTTGGCGGGCGCGTTCGCAGCACGCGCGCAGCACTCATGCTGCCATTGCTCGGTGCCGTAGCGGCCTGTTCCATCGGCACCTGGGCCGAGCTGACCCGCGTTACTGCGCGCTTCAACGATGAATGGGTGTGGGCAGGCTTGCTGGTGGTGTTGAACCTGCTGGTGCTGGCCCACGCCGCCCTGGCCCTGAGCGCGCGCGACGGTTGGCGTGAGCGGGCCTTTAACTGGCTGGAGCAACGCGCGGGCTGGCTGGTGGCAATCGCCGGGTTTGCCGGTGCGGTAATGATGCTCGCGCTGGTGTTTGACCCGCGTTATCGCAGCTTCCCGAGTGCGGCGCTGGTGTTGCCGGCGCTGGTTTACCTGGTTCGTCCGGTAACCGGCCCGCGTCGGGAGATTGCGCTGCTGGCCTTCATCATCGGCGCAGGCATTGCGCCACAGCTGTATCGCGAAGGGTTGCAGAACCAGCAGGCGTGGGGTTGGGTAATCGTGAGTGTGCTGATGGTTGTAGCCTTGTGGCGTTGCTTGCGCGTGCGCAAGGCCTAAGAGCGCCATCGCAGGCAAGCCCGCTCCCACATTAAGGCCGGATTCACGCGGTCAAAATGTGGGAGCGGGCTTGCTCGCGAAGAGACCCTGTCAGGCAGCCCGCGGCTTCCTGACCAACCGCAACCCTGCAATCACCACCGCAAACACCGCAAACGTGGTGTTGTACAACGCCAGCGCCGGCAAGCCGAACACCATCCCCAACACAGCCAGGCCCCATCCGGCACGGCCCGGCACAAAAAATCCCAGCACCGATGTAACCAACGCCGCCCAGCCCAAGACCTTGAAGTGAATCATCAACCCCAGGTTCGAACGCAACTGGCATTCCCAACGGCTGGCCTCATCGGCGCAGATGCCGACCCACTGGCCATCCTCCATAAAACCGTAACGTGCGCCATAACTGGCGGCCAGCCATAAAGGCAAGGCAATAAGCAGCAGGATCAGCGGCAAACGACGGGACATGGGGCACTCCGATAGACAAAAACGGCGCTCAGCTTAATCCCACGGCGGCCGTTAGCAAGCGGTGTGCACAGATAAGTATTCATCCATGCCTCGCAAAGTGTATCTTCTGGCTACTATTACCCCGATTCCGTGGCTTTTTTCCGACTTTTAGTGCCGAGAGCTGGCACTTCGGTGGCAACGCGGTGGTCATAGCCTGCGAACTTCATTCAGCACGTTTCCTCTTAGGGATTAAGTCATGCTCCGTTCCTTGCGCTGTGCTGCCTTGCTGGGCAGCCTATTTTTGAGTGCGTCAGCACTGGCCGTCGACATCGACCAAGCCAGCTATGGCTACCCTTTGACCAACCCGTTCGAAGCGACCATTGCGACCACCCCGCCTGACCTTCGGCCTAAATTGCCGACCGACGACGAGATCAACCAGTCCGACTACACGCTGAACATGCGCCCCGAGCGCGAGTTCAGCCTGCCGGACAACTTCTGGGCGGTGAAGAAACTCACCTATCGCATCGCCAAACAAGACCACGCCGCGCCGCTGATCTTCCTGATCGCGGGCACCGGCGCGCGGTTTGACAGCAGCATCAACGAATACCTGAAAAAACTCTATTACCAGGCCGGCTACCACGTGGTGCAGCTGTCGTCGCCAACCAGCTTCGATTTCATCAGCGCCGCTTCGCGCTTCGCCACCCCGGGGATCACCCAGGAAGACGCCGAGGACATGTACCGCGTGATGCAAGCCGTGCGCGCGCAGAACGCCTCGCTGCCGGTGACCGACTTCTACCTCACCGGCTACAGCCTCGGTGCCCTGGATGCGGCGTTTGTCAGCAAGCTCGACGAGACCCGTCGCAGCTTCAACTTCAAAAAGGTGCTGCTGCTCAACCCGCCGGTCAACCTCTACACCTCGATCACCAACCTCGACAAGCTGGTACAGACCGAGGTCAAAGGCATCAACAACACCACCACCTTCTATGAGCTGGTGCTGAGCAAGCTGACCCGCTACTTCCAGCAAAAGGGCTACATCGACCTCAATGACGCCCTGCTCTACGACTTCCAGAACTCCAAGCAGCACCTGACCAACGAACAAATGGCGATGCTGATCGGCACCTCGTTCCGCTTCTCGGCGGCCGACATTGCCTTTACCTCGGACCTGATCAACCGCCGCGGTCTGATCATTCCGCCTAAATACCCGATCACCGAAGGCACCAGCCTCACGCCGTTCCTCAAGCGTGCGCTGCAATGCGACTTCGACTGCTACCTCACCGAACAAGTGATCCCCATGTGGCGCGCGCGTTCCGACGGCGGCAGCCTGCTGCAACTGGTTGATCAGGTGAGCCTGTACGCGCTCAAGGACTACCTGCACAGCAGCCCGAAAATCGCGGTGATGCACAACGCCGACGACGTGATCCTCGGCCCTGGCGACCTCGGTTTCCTGCGTAAAACCTTCGGCGATCGCTTGACCGTCTACCCGCTGGGCGGCCACTGCGGCAACCTCAATTACCGCGTCAACGCCGACGCCATGCTGGAGTTCTTCCGTGGCTAAATATCTTCTGCTGCTCGCCGCCCTGATGTGCGCGGGCGTCGCCAATGCCGACAACAGCAAGGCGCATGAACCGGTCAAGGTCGACGCTGATGGCTTCAAAGAGCCGCTGACCAAGCTCAAGTTCAACCCGGGCCTGGACCAGCGCGAGTTCGAGCGTTCATCGCTGACCGCGCTCAACGTGTACGACCCGCTGGAGTCGTGGAACCGCCGCGTGTACCACTTCAACTATCGCTTCGACCAGTGGGTGTTCCTGCCGGTGGTTGACGGCTACCGCTATGTCACCCCGAGCTTCCTGCGCACCGGCGTGAGCAACTTCTTCAACAACCTGGGCGATGTGCCCAACCTGTTGAACAGCCTGCTGCAGCTCAAGGGCCATCGCTCCCTGGAAACCACCGGGCGCCTGCTGCTCAACACCACCATTGGCGTCGCCGGCCTGTGGGACCCAGCCACCGCCATGGGCCTGCCGCGTCAGAGCGAAGACTTCGGTCAAACCTTGGGCTTCTACGGCGTGCCTGGCGGCGCCTACCTGGTGCTGCCGATCTTCGGCCCGTCGAACCTGCGCGACACCACCGGCCTGATCGTCGACTACGGCGCGGAAACCGAGATCAACTTCCTCAACGTGTCCAAGGTCAGCGAAAACCACCCGGAAATCTGGGCCCTGCGCGCCGTCGACAAGCGCTACCAGACCAGCTTCCGCTACGGTCAGATGAACTCGCCGTTCGAGTATGAAAAGGTGCGCTACATCTACACCGAATCGCGCAAGTTGCAGATTGCCGAGTAAACGCCCTGCAGATACGAAAAAGCCACTCACCTAAATGAGTGGCTTTTTTGTTTGTGCTCCAACATCACTCAGCAGTACGTGACGTATCCACAGAGCGACTGGCAGATTGTTCTTTAGCGCCCGGCCATAACCCAAAACCAACCCAGAAGAGCGACCCGACAAAAGGCAACAACGTCCAGAACGAGTTGACCTGGCTGATGCCGTTATCGGTGAGCCTTCGGCATAACAGAGTGACCCTGGCAGGCAGCGTCAGCAGCAAATAACCCAAGCCAATACCCAAGGTAGTTTTTATCCAATCTTCAAAAAACCACCAGCAAATAGCTATGTATGCCCCTTCAATTACCTTATCAACCAACTGAAAATACCAGAAAGCTCTCCTGCTCGACCGCCCCTCGAATACAAATGATTTCTTCAGTGCGTCCAGATACCAATTCATTTAAAACTCCCTGATTAACAGACTCTGTAAAACGCCTGGATAGGCCAAACAGAGCCGCAGATCTTAGGAAGGATTGAATTGGTCCTCTGTAGGGAAAAGCCTAAAGCGCTGCGACTAGACTGACTCACACGCCCTGGCAAACACCTGTCAATGTCTTACTGCGTGCCAAATTTTCTCGAAGATTTGAACCACCACCAACGCTACCGCCCCCGCAATAATCCCGGCCACCGCATTGAGCAGCGTCGGCATCAGCCACGCCATGGCGCCGACGCTCTGGCTCACCGTCTCAATCCAGTGATGCACTACCGGCACGCCGTGGGTGAGAATCCCGCCACCGACCATGAACATCGCCGCCGTGCCGATCACCGACAGGCTTTTCATCATGTAAGGCGCGGCACGCAGAATCGCCCCGCCGATGCTGCGCGCGGCCTGGCCGGGCTTTTGGGTCAGCCACAGACCGAGGTCATCGAGCTTGACGATACCGGCGACCAGGCCGTAAACGCCGATGGTCATGACAATGGCGATGCCCGACAGCACGATTACCTGCTGCATCAGCGGCGCATCGGCGACCGTGCCGAGGGTGATGGCGATGATTTCCGCCGACAGAATGAAGTCGGTACGGACCGCGCCCTTGATCTTGTCCTTCTCAAACGCAACCAAGTCAGTCGCCGGGTCCGCCACCGCTTCGACCAAGTGCGCCTGCTCCTCAGTGCGCTTGTGTATGAAGCTATGCGCGAGCTTTTCAAAGCCCTCGAAACACAGATAAGCCCCGCCCAGCATCAACAACGGCGTGACCGCCCACGGCGCAAACGCGCTGATCAACAACGCCGCAGGCACCAGAATCAACTTGTTGAGAAACGAGCCCTTGGCCACCGCCCACACCACCGGGATCTCCCGCTCGGCCCGCACCCCGGAAACCTGCTGGGCATTCAACGCCAAGTCATCGCCGAGCACCCCGGCAGTCTTCTTGGCGGCCATTTTGGTCATCAACGCCACATCGTCGAGGACGGCGGCGATGTCGTCGATCAGTACCAGTAAGCTGCTTCCTGCCATGACGCGGTCATCCTGTAAGTAAAGTGCCGCGAATATAACGCGGCGACCGTGAGGGAATATAGGTTTCCGCTGCGTGAAGGATTGCTGTTGATCTGGCTGTTGATCTTGATCTTGATCTGAGTCGCCCCGTCAACCACGCTGGCCGCACTCCGAGCCTAGGCGAGGTGCCGAGTGGTGGGGCGAGGACTTTTTGCTTACTTTTTGCTGGGCCGGCATTCCGGTCCTTCCAAAAGTGAGCCGCTGTAAGAGCGGAACCCTAAGTGCCCGTTACCGAAGGAATGGATATGTACTCCGACTAGACATCCCTGCCAACCGGCACGCCGCCTTCGCGAGCAAGCCCGCTCCCACAGTTCAATTGTGCTGGGTCAGCAAGATAATGGGCAGCTCGGAGGTCGCTATCGCAGGCAAGCCAGCTCCCACAGTTTGATTGCGGTGAATCAACTCATCAGGGCGCCTGCCAACCACCGCCCAGGCTCTGGATCAGCGCCACACTGCCCTGGCTCAACTGCCCCTGCGTATCACGCAAATTCTGCTCCGCTTGCAGCAACACCAGTTGTTGGGTCAACACCGTCTCCCGACTGACAGTGCCCGCACGCAACTGCGCTTGCTGACTGCCGAACAACTGCTGATTGCGCTGGTACACCTGCTGGAAGGCATCCGCCTGAGTTTGCAGATGATTGATCGCCGACAAATTGTCCTCGACATTCTGCAAGGCACTCAACACCGTGCCCCGGTAATTCGCTGCAATCTGGTCATAACTCGCCTCAGCCTGCTTGACCGCCGCCTCGCGCGCGCCGCCATCAAAAATCGTCTCCGCCAACGCCGGGCCCAACGTCCAGATGCGGTTGGGCAGGGAGAACAACCCACCCAAGGCACTGCCGCGATACCCCAGCTGAGCAGTCAGGTCCAGCGTGGGAAAGAACGCCGCCTCAGCCACGCCGATCTTGGCATTCGCCGCCGCCGCCGAGCGCTCGGCCGCAACCACATCAGGCCGGCGCTGCAACAAGGTCGAGGCCAAGGTCAACGGTGGCCGTGGCACCACGAATGCAAAATCAGTCCGTGGCGCAATGCTGAACTCACTCGGCGCCACGCCCACCAGTACCGCCAAGGCATGCTCGTACTGCTCGCGATCACGCAGCGAGGTCTGCAAGTCGGCTATCGAGGTGGTCAATTGATCCTGAGCCACCAGCAACTGGTCATTAGTGGCCACGCCCTGGGTGAACTGCGCCTGGATCATGTCGAGCAATTGCTGATTGATGGTCTGCTGCTGTTGCAACAGGCGCACATCGATATCCATCTGCCGCAACGCCAGGTAATTGCTCGCCACGCTGGAACTGATCGACAACCGCACACCGGCCAGCAACGCATCCGATTGCTGGGCTGTGGCCTGGCTCGATTCGATGCCCCGGCGCACTTCACCCCACAAGTCCGGCTCCCAGCTCGCGGTCAACGTGGCGCTGACACTGTTCTTCACCCCGGTCGATGCCGTGGTGGTGCTGGACGTGCTGCCGTCGCCGCCCTCGCCGCGCGAACCGGACAAGCCCACGCCCACCGTCGGCCACAACCCGGCGCGGCTCGATGCCACCTGCGCCTGGGCCAACCGATACGCTGCCTCAGCCGCAATGATCGACTGGTTGGCCTTGGCCGAACGCGCCACCAAGTCATTGAGCACCGGGTCCTGATAGGCCAGCCACCACTGGCTGTCCAACGCCCCTTGAGGGTTGGAGACCGCGCGCTGCCACTGCGCGCCCTCCTTGAACGACTGTGGCAGTTCCATCGCCGGCTTCTGGTAGTCCGGCCCGACCATGCAGCCCCCCAGCACCAGGCTGGCCAACAGCACGCTATATCTGAGTTTCATGACCTTGCTTCCTTGTGCCGCCCCAGGCGCTGAGACGCCCGGTCGAGCCAGAGGTAAATCACCGGAGTGGTGTAGAGCGTCAGCACCTGGCTGAACAACAGCCCACCAATAATCGAAATCCCCAACGGCCGGCGCAGTTCCGAGCCATAACCTGAGCCGAGCACCAGCGGCAGCGCGCCGAGAATCGCCGCCAGCGTTGTCATCATGATCGGCCGGAAGCGGATCAGGCAGGCGCGCCGGATCGCTTCCTTGGCCGTGAGGCCGAACTCCCGCCGTTCGGTGATCGCGAAGTCGATCATCATGATTGCGTTCTTCTTCACGATGCCGATCAACAGGATCACGCCCACCAGCGCGATGATCGACAGTTCGGTGCCGGTCAGCAGCAAGGCGATCAACGCGCCGACGCCCGCCGAGGGCAAGGTGGAAAGGATAGTCAGCGGGTGCATCAGGTTTTCATACAAGATGCCCAGCACGATGTACACCGAGAGCAACGCGGCGACGATCAGCAGCGGCTCGCTGGCCACCGACGACTGGAACACCTGGGCCGTGCCGGCAAACTGGCCGGTGACGCTGGCCGGCATGCGCAGCTGTTTTACCGCGTCCTCCACCAGCGCGGTGGCCTGGCCGATCGAGGTGCCGGGGGCGAGGTTGAACGAGACGGTCACGGCCGGAAAAGTGCCTTGGTGGCTGATCGAAATCGCCGTGCGCGAAATGCTGTTATCGGCCAGCGCGGACAGCGGCACCAACGTCGTGGGCGTGGTCAGGTTCGGCGCGACGGTGGTGCCTTTGGCCGCCACTGCGGTGTTGCCGGCGGGCACGTAAATCCCCTTGAGCGCTTGAGGGTCAGTCCAGTACTGCGGGGCGATTTCCATCACCACGTGGTACTGGTTGGCGGCGCGGTAAAGGGTCGAGACCTGACGCTGGCCGAACGCGTCGTACAGCGTCTGGTCCACCGCCGACATGCCCACGCCGAGCCGCGCGGCGGTGTCGCGGTTGATGCTCACATTGGCCAATAGACTGTTGTCTTGCTGGTCGGTGTTCAAGTCGGTGAGTTGCGGCAACTTATGCAGCACTTCCACCACCTTGGGCACCCATTCATCCAGGGATTGCTGGTCGTCGGCAGTCAGCGTGTATTGGTACTGCGCGCCGCTTTGTCGGCCGCCCACGGTGATGTCCTGGGCGGCCTGCAAAAACAGCTTGGTGCCAGGCAGATCGCCGAGGCTGCGGCGGATCTGGCCGATCACATCGACAGCACTGTCCTTTCGCTGATCAATCGGCTTGAGCAGCACAAACAGCTGCGCACTGTTGACCGCCCCGCCGCCACCGCCACCGCCGCCGACAAACCCGGCAGCAGTTTCCACATTGGGGTTTTGCATGACCTTGTGGTTGATCTGGGTGAAGTCCTTTTGCATCGCCCCGTAGGAAATACTCTGCGCCGCGATGATGCTGCCCTGCAGGCGGCCGGTGTCTTCCTGGGGAAAGAAGCCCTTGGGCACCAGCACGTACAGCACGCCCGCGAGCACGATCACCAGCACCGTCACCACGCCCATCAGGATCGAGTGCTCGATCACCCAGCCCAGCGTGCGGTCGTAGAAGCGGTGAAAGCGTGAGTCCGGGTGCTCGTTGCCTTCGCGGATTTCCTTGGGTGCGCGCAACAACACGCTGGCAAGCATCGGCGTCACCGTCAGCGAAATCACCATCGAGATGACGATGGCCACCGACAGCGACACCGAGAACTCGCGAAACAGCCGCCCGACAATCCCGCCCATCAGCAGCAACGGAATAAACACCGCCACCAGCGACACGCTGATGGTCAGCACCGTAAAACCGACTTCCTGCGCCCCGGCCAGCGCGGCTTCCACCCGCGTCTTGCCGCGCTCCAGGTGACGCATGATGTTTTCCACCACCACGATCGCATCGTCGACCACAAAGCCGGTGGAAATGGTCAGCGCCATCAACGACAGGTTATTCAGGCTGTAGCCGAGGAAGTACATCGCGCCAAAGGTGCCAAGCAACGACAGCGGCACCACCACGGCCGGCACCAGGGTGCTGCGCCAGTCGCGGAAGAAGCCGAAGGTCACCAGCGTCACCAGCAGGATCGAGGCCAGCAACGTCACTTCCACGTCATGCAACGACGCGCGAATAGTGGTGGTGCGGTCCATCAACAGGTTGAGCTTGATCGACGCCGGGATCGAGCTTTGCAAAAACGGCAGCGACGCTTTCACCGCGTCCACCGTGTCGATCACGTTGGCGCCCGGTTGCTTGAACACCACCAGCAGCACCGCCGGCTTGCCGTTGGACAGGCCGAAGTTGCGCAGGTCCTGCACGTCTTCGCGCACATAACCGAGGTCGGCAATGTGGATCAGGTCGCCGTTTTTGGCCTTGACCACCAGCGGCCCGTAATCGTTGCTGTCGAGCAACTGGTCATTAGCGCCAATGCCATACGAGCGATCGCCCACCGCCACATTGCCCTTGGGCAAGTTGGCGTTGGAGGCGCCGATGACCTGGCGCACCTGCTCCAGGCTCACGCCGTACTGGTTGAGCCGGTCCGGGTTCAGCTCAATGCGCACCGCCGGCAATGCGCCGCCGCCCACCGTGACGTCGCCGACGCCAGTGGTCTGCAACAGGCGTTGTTCGAGTACCGTCGAGGCGGCGTCATACATCTGCCCCGGCGTGGCGCTGTCGGAGGTCAGGCTGATGATCAGTATCGGCGAATCGGCCGGGTTGACCTTGCGGTAGGTCGGGTTGCCGGACAAGTCGCTGGGCAAGTTACTGCGCGCGGCGTTGATCGCCGCCTGCACATCCCGCGCGGCGCCGTCGATGTCGCGGCTCAGATCAAACTGCATAGTGATGCGCGTCGAGCCGAGGCTGCTGGCGGAGGTCATTTGCGTGACCCCGGCGATCTGCCCGAACTGGCGCTCCAGCGGCGTGGCCACGGAGCTGGCGACGGTGGTCGGGTCGGCGCCAGGTAATGAGGCGCTGACGCTGATGGTGGGGAAATCCACTTCCGGCAACGGCGCCACCGGCAACAGGTTGAAGGCCAGCACACCAAACAACGCCAGCCCGGCCGCCAGCAGCGTGGTGGCAATCGGGCGATGGATAAACGGCGCGCTGAGGTTCATCGCATCATTCCAGCGCCACCGGACGACGGCTGAAACGCTGCCCCAGGCCGTGCATGGCAAGGAAGATCACCGGCGTGGAAAACAGCGTGAGCAACTGGCTGAGCAACAGCCCGCCGATGATCGCGATGCCCAGCGGATGGCGCAGCTCCGAGCCGATGCCGGTGCCCAGCGCCAACGGCACCGCGCCGAACAGCGAGGCCATGCTGGTCATCAGGATCGGCCGAAAGCGCAGTTCCGCCGCCTGGCGAATCGCTTCCACCGGGCTCAAGCCGCCCTCACGTAGAAGCTCCAGCGCGAAGTCGACCATCATGATGCCGTTTTTCATGACGATGCCGATCAGCAACACAATGCCGATCAGGCCGATGATGTCGAACTGCGTGCCCGTCACCAGCAACGCCAGCAACGCGCCGAGGGCCGCCGACAACAGGGTCGAGAGGATGGTCACCGGGTGCACGAAGCTCTCGTACAGAATGCCCAGCATCAGGTACACCACCACGATGGCCGCCAACACCAGAAACACCTGGTTGGACAGCGATGCCTGGAACGTCGCCGCCGCACCCTCAAGATTGGCTTGCACCGACAATGGCAGGCCGACTTTGGCTTCAATGTCCTGCAGCCGCGTCACCGCCGCGCCCAGCGTCTGGCCGGGCGCGAGGTTGAACGACACGTCCGCATAGGGAAACTGCCCCAGGCGGTTGATGGTGACCGGCGAACGCACCACCTCCAGGGTCGCCATGCTCGACAGCGGCGCCACGCCACCGCCGGGAATGTCCACGTACAAACCGGTGAGCAAGTCCGGCAAATTGCGCGGCGGGTGGTCGGTGGCGATCACCACGTGGTACTGGTTGAGCTGGGTGTAAATGGTTGAGACCTGGCGCTGGCCAAACGCGTCGTAGAGCACATCGTCGATAGCCTGCGGGGTAATCCCCAGGCGCGAGGCGGTGGCGCGGTCGAAGGTCAGCTTGATCTGGTTGCCAAACTGCATAGCCTGGCTTTGCACGTCGGTGAACATCGGGTCTTGCTTGATCGCGGCCAGCAACTTGGTGGTCCACTGCTCCAGCTCATCCGGGTCGGTGGCTTGCAGGCCCAGGCGGTAACTGGTGGTGGACACCGTGGCGTCCAGGGTCAGATCCTGCACCGAGTGCAGGTAGAGGCGGATGCCGGCGTCGTCGGCATTCGCATCGGCCAGGCGGCGGATCACTTCGGTGGCGCTGTCTCGCTCGCCACGCGCCTTAAGGTTGATCAGCAAATTGCCCTGGTTGATGGTCGGGTTGGTCTGGTCGATACCGACGAACGACGACAGGCTTTGCACCGCCGGGTCCTTGAGGATACGTGCGGCCAGGCGTTGCTGTTCAACCTGCATCTGCTGGAACGAGATGGTCGGCGAGGCCTGGGAAATGCCCTGGATCAGGCCGGTGTCCTGATCGGGAAAAAAGCCCTTGGGCATGATCACCAAGGTGAACAAGGTCAGCGCGGCGGTGAGCACCACCGAGATCAGCGTCAAGGTGCGGTGCGCCAACACCCAATCCAGGCCGCGTACATAGTGGTTGTTGATGCGGTCGAAGAAGTCCGGGCGGCGCTCTTCATGCTTGGACTTGAGCATGCGCGCGCACATCATCGGCGTCAGCGTCAGTGAAATCACCGCCGAAATCACGATGGTCACCGCCACGGTCATGGCGAATTCGCGGAACAACCGCCCGACCACATCGCCCATGAACAGCAGCGGGATCATCACCGCAATCAGCGCGATGGACAGCGAGATGATGGTAAAACCGATCTGCTCCGCGCCCTTGAGCGCCGCTTGCAACGGCGTGTCGCCGGCCTCCAGGTAGCGCGTGATGTTTTCGATCATGACGATGGCGTCATCGACCACAAAACCGATGGCGATGGTCAATGCCATCAACGTCAGGTTGTTCAGGGAAAAGCCCAGCGCGTAGGCCACCGCCAGGGTGCCGATCAGCGTCAGCGGGATGGTCACGGCCGGAATGATCGTGGCCGGGATATTGCGCAGGAAGATGAAGATCACGATCACCACCAGCAAAATCGCCAGCCCCAGCTCGTATTGCACATCGGTGACCGAGGCGCGGATGGTTTGGGTGCGGTCGGTGAGCACCGCGACCTTCAAGGTGCCCGGCAGGCTGGCGCGTAATTTGGGCAGCAGTTGCTGCACACGATCGACCACTTCGATCACGTTGGCGCCGGGCTGGCGCTGGATATTCAGCACGATAGACGGCGTGTCATTGGTCCACGCCGCCTGGCGAGGGTTTTCCGCGCCCTGGGTGGAACTGGCGATCTGCGACAGGCGAATCGGCGCGCCATTTTTGTAGGCAATCACCAGGTCGCGGTATTCCTCGGCCGACTGCAGTTGGTCGTTGGCGCCAATGGAATAGGCCTGGAACTTGCCATCGATATTGCCCTTGGCCTGGTTGACGTTGGCCGTACCGAGCGAGGTGCGCAGGTCATCCAGGGAAAGGCCGAGGCTGTTCAGCGCCGAGGTGTTGGCCTCGACCCGCACCGCCGGGCGCTGGCCGCCACTGATGGTGACCAGGCCGACGCCGGTGATCTGCGAGATTTTCTGTGCCAGGCGCGTGTCGGCCAGGTCTTCGACCTTGGTCAGCGGCAACACGTCGGAGGTCAACGACAGGGTCAGCACCGGCGCATCCGCCGGGTTGACCTTGCTGTACACCGGCGGGTACGGCAGGTTGGCCGGCAGGAAGGTGCCCGCCGCGTTGATCGCCGCCTGCACTTCCTGTTCGGCCACGTCCAGCGACAGCGACAAATCGAATTGCAGGGTCACCACCGAAGCGCCGTCCGAGCTGGTCGAGTTCATCGACTTGAGCCCCGGCATTTCGCCGAGCTGGCGCTCCAGCGGCGCGGTAATCGACGAGCTGACCACGTCCGGGCTGGCACCGGGGTATTGGGTGAACACCTGGATGGTCGGGTAATCCACCTCCGGCAGCGCCGACACCGACAGCAAGTGGTAACCCAACAGGCCGAGCAGCAACACCGCGACCATCATCAGCGTGGTGGCCACCGGGCGTTCGATAAAGGGCCGCGAAATATTCATGCTCGGCGGCTCCTCACTGGGCGACGACCTTCACCGCCGAGCCGTCGTCGAGCTTGTCGGCGCCTTCGGTGATCACCTGCTCACCGGCCTTGACGCCATTGTCGAGCACCGCCGAGACATCGCCGGTGGGCGGGCCGGTCTTGATCGTGCGCAGGCTGGCCTTGTTGCCGTTGACCACAAACACGAAGTCGCCCTTGCTGCCGTGCTGGATCGCACGGGTCGGGACCACGGCGATCTGGTTCAAGGTGTCGGCCTTGAGCCGGGCGTTGACGAACTGATTGGGAAACAGCGCATTGCCCGAGTCATCGAACTGCGCCTTGACCTTGATCGTGCCGGTGCTGGTGTCCACTTGGTTATCCAGCGCCAGCAGGCTGCCGGTGGCGAGCAACGATTGCTTGTTGCGGTCGTAGGCCAGCACCGTGACGCTGCCGCGCGCCAGAGCCTGGTTGATGGCGCCCAGGTCATCTTCGGGCACGGCGAACACCACGGTGGCCGGGTTCATCTGGGTGATGACCACGATGCCGGTAGTGCTGGCGGTGGTCACGTAGTTGCCGGGATCGACCAGGCGCAGACCGACCACGCCATCCACCGGCGAGGTGATGGTGCAGTAGCTCAATTGCACGTCGAGGTTTTGTACGTTGCCTTGGTCGGCGGCCACAGTGCCTTGTTGTTGCTGCACCAGCGAGGCCTGGGTATCGAGGGTTTGCTGGCTGGTGGAGCCGGCTTTGACCAGGTCGCGGTAACGGGCCAGGTCGCGCTGGGCATTGCTCAACACCGCCTGGTCATGCGCCAGGGTGCCCTTGGCCACGGCCAGCTGCGCCTTGAGCGCGCGGTCGTCGATACGGGCGATGACCTGGCCTTTGCTGACGTGCTGGCCTTCCTTGAATTCCACGCTGCTGAGGATGCCATCGACCTGGGTCACCACCGTGACACTGCGGGTGGGTGTGACGGTGCCGAGGGCGTCGATGTACACCGGCACATCCTGCAAGGCTACCGGCACTGCTGCTACCGGTTCGCCGGGGGACACGGGCTTGCCTTTATGGGCGCCGCCAAACAAATGCATGCCCAGGCCAATCAACAGCGCCACCACCAATAACGCGCCAACCACCCAGGCGAACGTACGTCGTCTGCTTTTCTCCACGGTTTCTCACTCGAACGCCGACTACAGGACTGAACGCCGGCCCAGATGGCCGCGTCCTTGCTCTGAACTCTAGCAGCGCGGCCAGCCTGTGCCTGTACTACCGTGAATACGTTCAGCATCAAGACAGATAAAGTCAGCTGCAACGCCCGCCGTACAAGGGCTGCGCCGGCATTCTTGAGCGCTGCGTCGAGCCGGTGCTACCATGTTCGACCGCCTGTCCTGGCAAGGAAAATCCTGGTTTATGAGCACCATTCGCGAGCGCAATAAAGAAATGATCCTGCGGGCGGCCAGCGAGGAGTTTGCCGACAAGGGCTTCGCCGCGACCAAAACCAGCGACATCGCCGCCAAGGCCGGGCTGCCCAAGCCCAACGTCTATTACTACTTCAAGTCCAAGGACAACCTCTACCGCGAGGTGCTCGAAAGCATTATCGAGCCGATCCTGGCGGCGTCCACGCCGTTCAATCCAGACGGCGAGCCCGCGGTAGTGCTGAGCAATTACATCCGCTCCAAGATCCGCATCTCCCGCGACCTGCCGTTCGCCTCCAAGGTATTCGCCAGCGAAATCATGCACGGCGCACCGCACCTGAGCAGCCAGCAGGTCGAGCAACTGAACGCCCAGGCCAAGCACAACATCGACTGCATCCAGAGCTGGGTGGATCGCGGCCTGATCGCCGCCATTGACCCCCATCACCTGATGTTCAGCATCTGGGCGGCGACGCAGACCTATGCCGACTTTGATTGGCAGATATCGGCCGTGACCGGCAAGGCCAAGCTGGATGAGGCCGATTATGAAGCGGCGGCGCAGACAATTATTCGATTGGTGCTTAAGGGGTGTGAGCCGGACTGAGAGACCGCAGTATGGCCATCGCAGGCAAGCCAGCTCCCACCTTTGGAACTGTGCCAGACACACGCTGTATGAACACCGCAAAGCCAATGTGGGAGCGGGCTTGCCCGCGATAGCGCCCTCCCCTACACATCCTGCCAAAAGCCTGTCGATCAACCCCTGCTTTCAACACCTAGCCTCTCGAAACACCATCTGAAAAGAGGCCATGGAATGCCTGATCTCCCCGCATCAAAACGACTGCGCATCGGTCGTTACAGCGAATCCAACCGAATTTACCTACTCACCACCAACACCCTTGATCGCGCGCCCATTTTCAAGGACTTCAAACTTGGCCGACTGGTTGTCCAACAATTCAGAATCGCCCAGAACCAAGGCTTGGCAACGTCGTTGGCATGGGTAGTCATGCCTGACCATTTCCACTGGCTTATCTCACTAGAGAAAGGTTCCCTTTGCGACTTGATGCGCCAGGTGAAATCCAAAAGCACTCGAGTCGTAAATGCAGTTGCCGGGCGTCAGGGACGTCTTTGGCAACCTGGATTTCACGATCATGCCGTGCGGCGCGAAGAAAGCCTGGAAGGTATAGCCCGCTACATTGTGGCCAACCCCCTGCGAGCAGGCCTGGTGAAGAAGTTTGGCGATTATCCGCTTTGGGATGCGATTTGGATTTGACTGAAGACCGAGTCGCCGCCATCGCGGGCAAGCCCGCTCCCACATTTGGAATGCATACTCATGTGGGAGCGGGCTTGCCCGCGATGGCAATCTATCTGCCACCTCAAATCAAGCAGACACCCCCGCATCCGCCAACAACCCCACGCCCTCAATCGCCGTAATCGCGCACTGCTCATCAATATCCGACGTATCCCCACTGATCCCGATCGCCCCCAGCACCGCCCCTGCCTGATCCCGAATCAACACGCCGCCCGGCGCCGGCACCACGCTGCCCTGCCCGAGGCTGTTCAACGCCGCGATAAATGCCGGACGTTGTTGCGCATCCAACGCCAGCAAACGCGAGCCCTTGCCCAGTGCAATCGCGCCCCAGGCCTTGCCGATGGCGATTTGCGGGCGCAGCAGGCTGGCGCCGTCTTCGCGTTGCAGGGTGACCAAGTGGCCGCCGCTGTCGAGCACCGCAATGGTCAGCGGCGCGGCGCAAATGGTGCGGCCTGCGGTGAGGGCCTGACTGGCCAGTTGGGTGGCGAGTTTCAAGGTTAAAGCGCTCATAGGTGCCGTCCTTCTTTTGTTATTGGGAAAGGGTTGAAGTCTGTTTGATGAGAAGCTCGATCAAACAAATAGAACACAATGAAATTATTTTTTGTATACAATATTTGCGCACAAAGGCTCCATACGTCGAAAAAAGCCATCCAGACCCGCGTAAAGGCCAGTTTATAAAATGCATTGACCTGCCCCGCTCGCCGTGAATACACTTCGATCAAAAACCACTTGTATACAATTACAAAACGCAAGAGGCACCAAAACCATGAGCAAAATGAGAGCAATCGAAGCCGCCGTCCTGGTGATGCGCCGTGAAGGCGTAGACACCGCCTTCGGCATTCCAGGCGCCGCCATCAACCCGCTGTATTCGGCCTTGCAGAAGGTCGGTGGCATCGATCACGTCCTTGCTCGCCACGTTGAAGGCGCCTCGCACATGGCCGAGGGCTACACCCGCACCAAGGCCGGCAATATCGGTGTGTGCATCGGTACCTCGGGCCCGGCGGGCACTGACATGGTCACCGGCCTGTACAGCGCCTCGGCCGACTCGATCCCGATTCTGTGCATCACCGGCCAAGCCCCGCGTGCCCGCATGCACAAAGAGGACTTCCAGGCCGTCGACATCACCAGCATCGTCAAGCCGGTGACCAAGTGGGCGACCACCGTCCTGGAACCCGGCCAAGTGCCTTACGCGTTCCAGAAAGCCTTCTATGAAATGCGCTCCGGCCGCCCTGGCCCGGTGCTGATCGACCTGCCATTCGACGTGCAGATGGCCGAGATCGAGTTCGACATCGACGCCTACCAGCCGCTGCCCCTGGCCAAACCATTGGCCACGCGCATCCAGGTCGAAAAAGCCTTGGCGCTGCTGGACCAGGCCGAACGCCCATTGCTGGTCAGCGGTGGCGGCGTGATCAACGCCGACGCCAGCGAATTGCTGGTGGAGTTCGCCGAATTGACCGGTATTCCAGTAATCCCAACCTTGATGGGCTGGGGCACGATCCCAGACGATCACCCACAGATGGTGGGCATGGTCGGCCTGCAAACCTCGCACCGTTATGGCAACGCGACAATGCTCAAATCGGACGTGGTGCTGGGCATCGGCAACCGCTGGGCCAACCGCCACACCGGTTCGGTGGAGGTGTACACCGAGGGGCGCAAATTCATCCACGTCGACATCGAGCCGACGCAGATTGGCCGCGTGTTTACCCCGGACCTGGGCATCGTTTCCGATGCCGGCTCCGCCCTGACGATGTTCATTGAAGTGGCCCGCGAGTGGAAAGCCGCCGGCAAACTCAAGGACCGCAGCGCCTGGCTGCACGACTGCCAGGAGCGCAAGGCCACCCTGCACCGCAAGACCCACTTCGACAACGTGCCGGTCAAGCCGCAACGCGTGTACGAAGAGATGAACCAGGTGTTCGGCAAAGACACCTGCTACGTCAGCACCATCGGCCTGTCGCAGATTGCCGGCGCGCAATTCCTGCACGTCTACAAGCCTCGTCACTGGATCAACTGCGGCCAGGCCGGTCCCTTGGGCTGGACCATTCCGGCCGCGCTCGGTGTGGTCAAGGCTGACCCGAGCCGCAAAGTGGTGGCGCTGTCGGGCGACTATGACTTCCAGTTCATGATCGAAGAACTGGCCGTGGGCGCGCAGTTCAAGCTGCCGTACATCCACGTGGTGGTGAACAACTCCTACCTGGGGTTGATTCGCCAGGCCCAGCGCGGGTTTGAAATGGACTACTGCGTGCAGCTGTCCTTCGACAACCTCAACGCCCCGGAACTCAATGGTTATGGCGTCGATCACGTGGCCGTCGCCGAAGGCCTGGGGTGCAAGGCGCTGCGTGTGTTCGAACCGGGCCAGATCGCCCCGGCGCTGCGCAAGGCCAAGGAAATGATCGAAGAATTCAAGGTTCCGGTGATTGTTGAGATTATTCTGGAGCGCGTGACCAATATTTCCATGGGCACCGAGATCAACGCCGTCAACGAATTCGAAGATCTGGCCCTGGTCGGCAACGATGCACCGACTGCCATTTCCCTGCTCGATTAAGGAGAACCCTATGCCGCGTTTTGCCGCCAACCTGTCCATGCTGTTTACCGAGCAGGACTTTCTCGCCCGTTTCAAAGCGGCTGCCGATGCCGGCTTCCAGGGGGTCGAGTACCTGTTCCCGTACGAGTTCAGCTCCGCCGAGATCAAGGCGCAACTGGACGCCAACGGCCTGACCCAAGTGCTGTTCAACTTGCCGGCCGGGGACTGGGCCAAGGGCGAGCGCGGCGTGGCGTGCCACCCGGACCGGGTCGAGGAATTCCGCGCCGGGGTCAAGCTGGCCATCGCCTACGCCCAGGTGCTGGGCAATACCCAGATCAACTGCCTGGCCGGCATCCGGCCACAAGGCGTTGACGACCAAACCGTGGAAAAAACCTTTGTCGCCAACCTCAAATACGCCGCCGACAAACTGCAAGCCGCGGGCATCAAGCTGGTCATGGAGATGATCAACACCCGTGACATCCCGGGCTTCTACCTCAACAACACCGCGCAAGCCCTGTCGATTCGCGAGCAGGTGGGCAGCGCCAACCTGTTCCTGCAATACGACATCTATCACATGCAAATCATGGAAGGTGACCTCGCCCGGACCATGGCCGCGCACCTGGGTGAGATCAACCACATCCAGCTGGCGGACAACCCGGGGCGCAACGAGCCGGGAACCGGGGAGATCAACTATCGCTTCCTGTTCGAGCATCTGGATCGCATTGGTTATGCGGGTTGGGTTGGCTGTGAGTACAAGCCGTTGACCACCACTGAAGCGGGATTGGGTTGGCTCAAAACCCACAACGCTATCTAACAGACACACCACAGAACAAGGTGGGAGCTGGCTTGCCTGCGATGGCGGTGTATCAGCCAACTATTTATCAACTGACAGGCCGCTATCGCCGGCAAGCCAGCTCCCACAGTAGATCTTCGGTGTTTGGCAGGCCCGAGACAGGCATGCCCATCTAATAAAAAGAGGATTTTGATCATGGCTAAAATCGGATTTATCGGCACCGGCATCATGGGCGAACCCATGGCTGCGAACCTGCAGAAAGCAGGTCACCAACTGTTCCTCTCCGAACACCACGGCAAGGCTCCGCAAGCCCTGATCGACGCCGGCGCCGTGGCCCTGGCCAACCCCCAGCAAGTGGCGCAGGAAGCCGAATTCATCATCGTCATGGTGCCCGACACCCCGCAGGTCGATGACGTGCTGTTCCGCAAGGATGGCGTTGCGGCCGGCCTGTCGCCGAACAAGGTAGTGATCGACATGAGTTCGATCTCCCCCACCGCCACCAAGGCGTTCGCGGCGAAGATCAACGAAACCGGCGCGCAGTACCTCGACGCGCCGGTGTCCGGTGGTGAAGTCGGCGCCAAGGCCGGCACCTTGAGCATCATGGTCGGTGGCGAGCCGCAGACCTTCGAACGCGCTTTGCCACTGTTCCAGAGCATGGGCAAGAACATCACCCTGGTTGGCGGCAACGGCGATGGCCAGACCGCCAAGGTCGCCAACCAGATCATCGTCGCGCTGAATATTCAGGCGGTGGCCGAAGCGCTGCTGTTCGCCTCGAAAAACGGCGCCGACCCGGCCAAGGTGCGTGAAGCGCTGATGGGCGGCTTTGCTTCCTCGAAGATTCTCGAAGTGCATGGCGAGCGCATGATCAAGGGCACCTTCGATCCGGGTTTCCGCATCAACCTGCACCAGAAGGATTTGAACCTGGCACTGGCCGGTGCCAAGGAGCTAGGCATCAACCTGCCGAACACCGCCGGTACGCAGCAGGTGTTCAGTACGTGCACGGCGATTGGCGGCGGCAATTGGGACCACTCGGCGCTGATCAAGGGCCTGGAGCATATGGCGAATTTTTCGATTCGCGATAAGTAAGAAACACCGTTCCCCCTTTGAAATGCGGTCGAATGTGGGAGCGGGCTTGCTCGCGAAAGCGGTAGGTCAGTCAGCATGGATGTTGAATGAAAGACCGCATTCGCGAGCAAGCCCGCTCCCACAGTTGATCGCATTCCAAGTCTGAAATTGATGCATATCTAATAACAAAAAATCCCCGGGAGCCCGCTTATGTCGGTCGATCCGCAACACCTGCTTCGCGAGCTGTTTGCCACAGCCATCGACGCCGCCCACCCCCGGCAAGTGCTTGAACCTTATCTGCCCGCCGACCGCAGCGGCCGTGTGATCGTAATCGGCGCTGGCAAAGCCGCAGCGGCCATGGCACTCGTGGTCGAGGAATGCTGGCAAGGCGACGTCTCGGGCCTGGTGGTCACCCGCTACGGCCACGGCGCGCCGTGCAAAAAAATCGAAGTGGTCGAAGCCGCACACCCGGTGCCCGATGCCGCCGGCCTGGCGGTGGCCAAGCGCGTACTGGCACTGATCGGCAACCTCACCGAAGACGACCGCGTGATCTTCCTGCTCTCCGGTGGCGGTTCTGCCTTGCTGGCCTTGCCCGCCGAAGGCATCACCCTGGCCGACAAGCAGACCATCAACAAAGCCCTGCTCAAATCCGGCGCGACCATTGGCGAGATGAATTGCGTGCGCAAGCACCTCTCGGCGATCAAGGGCGGGCGCCTGGCCAAGGCCGCTTGGCCGGCGACGGTCTACACCTACGCGATCTCCGACGTGCCGGGCGATCAGGCCACTGTCATCGCGTCCGGTCCCACCGTCGGCGACCCAAGCACCTCGCAGCAAGCCCTGGCAATCCTCAAGCGTTACAGCATCGACGCGCCCGCCTCGGTGCGCAGCTGGCTGCAGAACCCGGCGTCGGAAACCGTCAAGCCCGGCGACCCGGTGCTCGCGCGCAGCCACTTCCAACTGATCGCCCGCCCGCAGCAATCACTGGAAGCCGTGGCGGTGAAAGTGCGCCAGGCCGGTTTCAGCCCGTTGATCCTCGGCGACCTCGAAGGCGAAGCGCGGGACGTGGCCAAGGTACACGCCGGTATCGCCCGACAAATCGTGCAGCACGGCCAGCCGCTGGCGGCACCGTGCGTGATCCTCTCCGGCGGTGAAACCACCGTCACCGTGCGCGGCGATGGCCGCGGTGGGCGCAATGCCGAGTTCCTGCTCAGCCTCACCGACAGCCTCAAGGGCCTGCCCGGCGTGTACGCCCTGGCCGGCGACACCGACGGCATCGACGGTTCGGAAGACAACGCCGGCGCGATCATGACCCCTACCAGCTACGCCCGCGCCGAAGCCCTGGGCCTGTCAGCCAGCGACGAGCTGGACAACAACAATGGCTACGGCTATTTCGCCGCGCTCGACGGTTTGATCATCACTGAGCCGACCCGCACCAATGTCAATGACTTGCGCGCCATCCTGATTCTTGAGACTGCCAAACATGACGCCTGACAAGAAGGTCAAAATCCTCGCCACCCTCGGCCCGGCCACCAACGGCATCGATGACATCCGCGAGCTGGTGGAGGCCGGGGTGAATATCTTTCGCCTCAACTTCAGCCATGGCGACCACGCCGATCATGCCCAACGCTACCAGTGGATCCGCCAGGTGGAGCGCCAGCTCAATTACCCGCTGGGCATCCTGATGGACCTGCAAGGGCCGAAGCTGCGCGTCGGCACGTTTGCCGAGGGCAAGGTGCAACTGGTGCGCGGCCAGGCGTTGCGCCTGGACCTGGACCCAACGCCGGGCGATCAGTGCCGGGTCAACCTGCCCCACCCGGAAATCATCGCGGCGCTGGAGCCGGGCATGGACCTGCTGCTCGATGACGGCAAATTGCGCCTGCGCGTGATCACCAAGCATGCCGATGCCATCGACACCACCGTGCTCAATGGCGGCGAACTGTCCGACCGCAAAGGCGTAAATGTGCCACAAGCCTTGCTGGAACTCAGCCCACTGACCGCCAAGGACCGCCGCGACCTGAGCTTTGGTCTGGAGCTAGGCGTGGACTGGGTGGCGCTGTCATTCGTGCAGCGCCCGGAAGACATCCGCGAGGCCCGCGAGTTGATCGGCGACAAGGCGTTTTTGATGGCCAAGATCGAAAAGCCGTCCGCCGTCCAACGCTTGCAGGAAATCGCTGAGCTGAGTGACGCAATCATGGTGGCCAGAGGAGACCTGGGTGTGGAAGTGCCCGCCGAGAGCGTGCCGCAGATCCAGAAAAACATCATCAGCACCTGCCGCCAGCTGGGCAAACCGGTGGTGGTGGCCACGCAGATGCTCGAATCCATGCGCTTTTCGCCGGCGCCGACCCGCGCCGAAGTGACGGATGTGGCCAACGCGGTGGCCGAAGGCGCAGACGCGGTGATGCTGTCGGCGGAAACCGCTTCGGGTGAATACCCGCTGGAGGCCGTGCAGATGATGAGCAAGATCATCCGCCAGGTGGAAAACGGCCCGGACTACCAGACGCAGCTGGACGTCAGCCGGCCCAAGGCGGACGCCACGGTGTCGGACGCGATCAGCTGCGCGATCCGGCGTATCAGCAGCATTCTGCCGGTGGCGGTGCTGGTCAACTACAGCGAGTCCGGCAGCTCCAGCCTGCGCGCGGCGCGGGAGCGGCCGGTGGCGCCAATCCTCAACCTTACGCCGAACCTCTCTACGGCGCGGCGTTTGAGCGTGGCGTGGGGCGTGCATTCGGTGGTCAACGATCGACTGCGCCAGGTGGATGAGGTGTGTTCCACCGCGCTGGAGATTGCTCAGGCGCAAGGCATGGCGCAGCGCGGGGATACCTTGGTGATTACGGCGGGGGTGCCGTTCGGGCAGCCGGGGTCGACCAACTCGCTGCGCATCGAGACGTTGATTTAGCGTCTGTAAGTGCCTCATCGCGGGCAAGCCCGCTCCCACATTTGATTGTTGTGAACCCGATCAAGTGTGGGAGCGGGCTTGCCTGCGATTGGGGACGACTCGGCCTCACTGACTAAACCACCATGCACAACCCAACCTGCCCCGACTGGGCCGAAGCCCTGCTCAATGGCTTCAGCCAGATCTTCCTGCAACGCCAGCCACTGTGTGGCTTGCTGTGCCTGCTGGCCATCCTGATCGGCGCCCCGGCCTTATTCGGCGGCGCATTATTGGGTGGCGTCGCCGGTTTGCTCACGGCCCAGCGCCGGGGTTATCCCAAGGCCGAACGCCAAGCGGGCCTTTACAGCTACAACGGCGTGCTGCTGGGCTTGCTGATCAGCCAGCACTTTGCCTGGTCGGCGTTGTTGCCGCCGCTGATCCTGGCGTGCGGCGGCCTGAGTGCGATGCTCACGCGGCAATGGTTGAAACACGCCCCTGCACCAGATGACTTGCCCGCCTACACCGCGCCCTTTGTCGGCCTCGGCTGGTTGCTGATCGGCGCAGTGCCTGACAGCACATTCACGCTGACCGAACCCGACACCCTGGACGTGCTCACCGCGCCCTTCACCGGGCTCGCACAAATCATGTTGCTGGACCAGCCGTTGGCTGGCGCTCTGATTGCGCTTGGCCTGTTGCTGGCCAACCGCCGCGCCGCGCTGTGGGCACTCACGGGCGCCGCTACCGGCGTGTTGATCGCCCTGTGGCTGGACGAACCCGCCAGCGCCCTCCTCGGCCTGCACAGCTATAACCCGGCGCTGGCCGCGCTGGCGTTAAGCCAGTCACGCCGCCGACCCTGGCAGCCGCTGCTCGGCATCCTTCTGGCGGTCATGCTCACGCCCGGTTTCGCCGCCCTGCACCTGCCCGCATTGACGGCGCCGTTTATCCTCGCCTGCTGGCTGGTACACGCCAGCCAGCGGATGTTCAAAGCCCGCGTGGACAGCCCGTTCGAATCCCCCTAGGCTTGCCCGATATTCGATTCGGGCGGGATTTATGCGTAGCAACAACGACTGGCGTCAGCGCCTCTATGTAATGGTGTTCCAAAGCGACACCGTGGCCGGCCGGCGCTTCGACAGCACCCTGTTGCTGATCATCCTCGCCAGCCTTGTGATCGTGATCCTCGACAGTATCCAGACCGTCCACGACAACTACGCCGACGTGCTGGCCTACATCGAGTGGGGCTTTACCGTCATCTTCGCCATCGAATACAGCCTGCGGCTGTATTGCTCGCCCAAGCCGTTGCGTTATGCGTTCAGTTTTTATGGGCTGGTGGATTTACTTGCCATCGTGCCCGGCATCCTCGCGCTGTATTACAGCGACGCTCAGTACCTGCTGATCATCCGCATTATTCGGATGCTGCGGATTTTCCGCGTGCTCAAGCTCAGCCCGTACCTCAAGCAAGCCAACTACTTGATGGCGGCGCTGCGTGGCAGCAAGCAGAAGATCGTGGTGTTTCTGGTCAGCGTGTGCACCCTGGTGACCGTATTCGGCACGCTGATGTACGTGATCGAAGGCCCGGAACACGGGTTTACCAGTATTCCCAAAGGCATCTACTGGGCGATCGTGACGCTGACCACCGTGGGCTTTGGCGACATCGTGCCGAAGACCCCGCTGGGCCAGGTCATTTCGTCGCTGGTGATGATCACCGGTTATTCGATCATCGCCGTGCCCACCGGGATTTTTACCGCCGAGTTGGCCAGTGCCATGCGCGGTGAACAACTGCAGCACGATTGCCCGGTGTGCAAGAAAGACAACCACGAGCCCAACGCAGCGTTTTGCTCGCGCTGTGGCAGCAACCTGTTTCGTAAAGTGGAATAAGCAAAGTTCGTTTTAATCTTTAAACGTCTATACGGGCGCGGCTATAGTCGGTGGCAAAATGCCCCCACTCAATCGACAACCTTCTCGAACAACAAGGAATGAGCAGTGAAAAAACTCGTTAGCGCCTCCTTACTGGCCGCCGGCCTAGCCCTGGCGGGCGCCGTCCAGGCTGCCCCCGTCACACTGCTCAACGTCTCCTATGACGTGATGCGCGACTTCTACAAGGACTATAACGCCGCCTTCCAAAAGCACTGGGAAGCCGAGCACCCGAACGACAAGCTGACCTTGCAGATGTCCTTCGGCGGCTCCAGCAAACAGGCGCGCTCGGTGATCGACGGCCTGCCGGCTGACGTGATCACCATGAACATGGCCACCGACATCAATGCCCTGGCGGACAACGGCAAGCTGGTGCCGGACAACTGGGTCACCCGTCTGCCGAACAACAGCGCGCCGTTCACCTCCGCCACCGTGTTTATCGTGCGCAAGGGCAACCCCAAGGCCCTCAAAGACTGGCCAGACCTGCTCAAAGATGGCGTGCAAGTGATCGTGCCCAACCCGAAAACCTCGGGCAACGGCCGCTACACCTACCTGTCGGCCTGGGGTTATGTGCTCAAGAACGGCGGCGATGAAGACAAGGCGAAGAAGTTCGTTGGCGAACTGTTCAAACACGCGCCAGTGCTGGACACCGGCGGCCGTGCAGCCACCACCACGTTCATGACCAACCAGATTGGCGACGTGCTGGTGACCTTTGAAAACGAGGCAGAAATGATCGCGCGTGAATTTGGCCGTGATCAGTTCGAAGTGATCTACCCAAGCGTCTCTGCCGAGGCGGAACCACCGGTGTCGGTGGTCGACAAAGTCGTCGAGAAGAAAGGCACCCGCGTGGCGGCCGAAGATTACTTGAAGTACCTGTGGTCGCCTGAAGGTCAGGAAATCGCAGCCAACAACTACCTGCGTCCCCGCGACCCGACGGTGTTGGCCAAGTACACCGACCGCTTCCCGAAAGTCGACTTCCTGTCGGTGGAGAAGACCTTTGGAGACTGGCGCACCGTGCAGAAAACCCACTTCAATGATGGTGGGATTTTTGATCAGATCTACAGCGGTCAGTAAACCGCTTTAACTGAAGAAATGCAGTCAAGTGTGGGAGCTGACTTGCCTGCGACAGCATCACCTCGCAATGCCTGAAACACCGAGGTGCTTGCATCGCAGGCAAGCCAGCGCCCACATTTGGTTGAGTGTTTGGCGGTTACATCGGCGGTGTCACGCCGTCCTTACCGGCCGAAATCGCCTGAGCGGTAACCGTCCCATCCGCCGCCTGCGATGCAAACATCACCACCTTCACGCCGGGCTTCAACAAACTGCGATCCCCTGGCTCCAGGTTGACGATCGGCACATCATCCGGCACTACAATCTTCTGCTCGCCGCCTTTGTACTTCACGGTCAAGGTGCGCCCGTTGCTGACCACCAGGTCGCCGACGGTGCCGTTGGTCATGCTGCTGCCTTCTTTCAAGTCAAACGCACGGTGCCCATCGCCCGTGCCGGCCATGGCCGGTGGAAACACGTGAACTTCCAGGGCAGTCAGGGTGCCATCGGCATTCGGCATGGCGGCCGACCCGATGTAGCTGCCGGGCTTGATTTCATCAATTTTGGCCAGGGTAACGGCGCGGACCTGGGTGTCTTTGGTCAGGTGCACGGTGACGTCTTCACCGCTGTTGACCTTGACGTGCATTGCGTCGCCATCGATTGCCGTAATAGCGCCGCGCACACCGACCCGCGGCGCGTCGGCGGCATTGGCCAACCCGATGGCCATGGCGGCGGCCAAGGTTGAAGCCAGGATCATCTTGTTCAGCGAAATTTTCATGAAAGTGGATTTCCTGTTTCGGCAGTTGTGACTGAATGTATCATTGCCGTTCGACTCAACAGTTAACGATTCAGTCATTAATTTGCGGCATGAGTGTTATCACCCATAGCGCCCTACTCCGGCCGTGCGGTTGTCTTTACTCTCGCACGCCATCTTCCTTCGCTTTAACGAGAACACCATGAACGCTACCCCACACGCTTCAAGCACCATGACCCGAGGCATGGTGATGCTGTTTGCGTTCTGTTGCGGCGCCATTGTTGCCAACATCTACTACGCCCAACCGATCATCGAACTGATTGCACCCGACATTGGCCTGACTCCGGCGATGGCCAGCCTGATCGTGTCGCTGACACAAATCGGCTACGCCTTGGGCCTGTTCTTCCTGGTACCGCTGGGTGACTTGCTGGAAAACCGCAAGCTGATGATCGCCACCACCGTATTGGCCATCGCCAGCCTACTGGGTGCCGCCTTCACCGAGCAGCCGAATTTGTTCCTGCTTGTGTCGTTGTTGATCGGATTCAGTTCCGTCTCGGTGCAGATCCTGATCCCGCTGGCGGCGCACCTGGCGCCCGCCGAATCCCGTGGCCGCGTGGTTGGCAGCATCATGGGCGGCCTGTTGCTTGGCATTCTGCTGGCACGGCCGGTGTCCAGCGTGGTGGCCGACCACTTCGGCTGGCGCGCGATGTTCATGGCCGCCGCGGCCTTGATGGCCTTCATCAGCGTGGTCTTGCTGATGACCATCCCCAAGCGCCAGCCCGACCACAGCGCCAGCTACGGCCAACTGCTGCGCTCACTCGGTACGCTGCTGCGCAAGCAACCGGTATTGCGCCAGCGGGCGTTCTACCAAGGCTGCATGTTTGCCACCTTCAGCCTGTTCTGGACCGCCGCGCCGCTTGAGCTGGCACGCAATCATGGCCTGAGCCAAAGCGAGATCGCGTTGTTCGCCCTGGTCGGTGCACTGGGCGCGATCGCCGCCCCAATCGCCGGCCGCCTGGCCGACGCCGGCCACACGCACCGCGCTTCACTGCTGGCGATGCTGTTTGCCGCCTTGAGCTTTTTGCCCGCCTTCGTGCACCCGCTGTACAGCGTGATCGGCCTGGCCGTCACCGGTGTGGTGCTGGACTTTTGCGTGCAGATGAACATGGTCCTCGGCCAACGCGCCATCTACGCGCTCGACGCCAACAGCCGCAGCCGCCTGAATGCGCTGTACATGACCAGCATCTTCATCGGCGGCGCCTTCGGCTCGGCGATTGCCAGCAGTGTGTATGAACACGGCGGCTGGCTGGGCGTGATGCTGGTGGGCAGTGCGTTCCCACTGGTGGCGTTGTTGCGGTTCCTGAGTGCTTCGCGCACGGTGGCCGTTGCCACGGCCTGATCGCGACTAGGAGCGCACCAACTTCTCCAAGGCCGCATCCGCCAGAAATGACGAGCGGCTTTTGACCTTGTGCTCGCGCACATAGCGGTCGATTCGCTGGATGACATAACCGGGCAAGGTCACATTGACCTTCTCGGTCTTGCCCAGATAGGGCGAGATGTCCAATTCCAACATCCCCCAGCCCATCCCGGCGTAGTCTTCGTTCGCGTGGTGGTTAGCCACCGAGGTGGGCATCGGAATCGGCCCGCCTTCGGCGGCGATCTCTTGCAGCATGATGTGCGCGACTTCCACGGCGGCGTTGTACGCCTCTTCGAAGCTGTCCCCGGCGGTGACCGCGCCTGGAATATCGGGGATCTGAATACCGGTGGCGGTAAAGTCATCGCCCCATTCGATACACATTGGGTATTGCATGAGTGCTCTCCTTAAAACTGAAACAGCCCGGCGCGTTTCCTGATGCTTCTGACGGTGCCCAGGGGCAAGTCTTTCTTGGGGTGCGGCACCGGGATCGTGTACGGGTTATAGCGGTGAGTGAAAATATGATGACTGCCCGTAACCCGATCCAGCACCCAACCCGCCTCTTGCAGCTCCTTGATCAATAACCTGCTTTGCACCTCAGCCTCCTTGGCCTGGCTTGATAAAAGTAACCCTAGAGTTATATTTACTCAAGCACAGATTGCTTCAACAGGAGTGACGGCTGTATGTCTAAATATTGGAAATAAACGGTGTTTATTCCAGCAGGGCATAATTCATATGCGCCTTACCCTGCTTCTTCGCCCGCTCTGCCACACCCATTATCCCTCCAGCCAACTCGGCTCATCTCCTGAGGGAATATCACCATGACACTTCAAGCCACACTTGATGCCTTCCGTGCTGACTTCAAAGCCGGCAAGCCTCCCTACAACGCGCCAGCGCATATCCATCCGATCATGGAACGCGCCACAGCCGAGCTGATCGCGTCCGGCGCCGCACAGCGTGCGTTGAAGGTGGGTGACAAGGCGCCGTTGTTCAGTCTCAAGGATGCCAACGGTACGTTGGTGTCCTCAGCCGATCTGTTGGCCAACGGCCCCTTGGTGCTGACGTTCTACCGCGGCGTGTGGTGCCCGTATTGCAATATGGAGCTGCAAGCGCTGCAAACCTTTTTGCCGACGTTGAAAGGCCACGGCGCAAGCCTGCTGGCCCTGTCGCCGCAGACTGCCGCCAACAGCCGTAAATCCGAACGCATCACCGAGTTGGGTTTCCCGATCCTCAGCGATACCCACAACGACGTTGCCGATGCATTCGGTCTGCGCTTTCAGCTGCCGGACTACCTGATCGAGCTCTACAAGGCCCTGGGCAACAACTTGCCGCTGATCAATGACGACCCAGCCTGGACCCTGCCGATGCCAGCGCGCTACGTGATCGGCCAGGACAGCGTGATTCGTTACGCCGAGGTCAACCCGGATTACACTCAACGCCCAGAACCGTCGGCGATGCTCGACGCCCTCACCCAATAACCCAAGGACACCCGATGGACCGCCTCACCGCCATGGAAACCTTCGTGAACGTGGTCGAAACCGGCTCGTTCTCAGCTGCCGCCAAACGCTTGGGGATAGGCCAGCCCGCTGTCTCCAAAAGCATCGCGCAATTGGAGGCGCGCCTGGCGGTGCGGTTGGTGTTGCGCTCCACGCGCGGCCTGACACCGACCGAGGCGGGCCTGGCGTTTTTCGAAAAGGCCAAGCGCGCCATCGACGAAGCCAACGAGGCCGATGACGCCGCACGCGGTGCAGGCGCCGGGCTGTCGGGCAACTTGCGCATCAGCGCTGCAACCACCTTCGCGCGGTTGCACATCATTCCTCACCTGGGCTCGTTCCTGGCTCAATACCCCGCCTTGAACGTCGAAGTGGTGCTCAACGACCACAGCCTCAACCTGGTGGAAGAAGGCATCGACGTCGCCCTGCGTATGGGCAACTTGAGCGACTCGGGCCTTACCGCACGCAAGATCGGCCAATCCCCGCGGCAAATCCTCGCCACCCCGGCCTACTTCGAACGCTGTGGCGAGCCGGCCACGCCAGCGGATTTGCTGCAACACCAGGCAATCATCTACAGCCTGGGCGGCGGCTCAAACTGGACGTTCAGCCAGGGCGACAGTCACTACCCGGTCGTCGCCCGCGGCCGCATCCGCGTCACCGCCGCAGAGGGCGTGCGCGCCGCGGTGCTGAACCATTTGGGCCTGACCATGGCATCGACCTGGATGTTTGCCCCGGAACTGGCCAGTGGTGAGGTCAAGCCCGTGCTGACCGACTGGCAACTGCCGCCGATTGATTTATGGGCGGTGTTCCCCACCGGCAGGATGGCGAGTGCCAAGACACGCGCGTTTGTGGAGTACGTGCAAACCCTGATCAGCGCCGATGCGCAGTCAGGCCAAGTACATCCTGGGGCTTGATCAAACGCGGGCTCTTAATCAGGAAGTCAGACTGGCGGTCGCCCAATAGGTCGATGCCGACAAAGTAGCGGCCGCTCTGTGGGTGGTATTTGACCACGGTGTCGCCAACGCGCCCCGTGTAGTCTTGCACCAGGCGCAAGGGGGTCGCGTACTGCTTGGCCAGTGCCCTCAGATCGATAGTGTCCTCGCCACTGGCGAAATCCATGAGCACATCGGCATCGTGACAGGTCGAGTCATTGGCCTGGTCATATTTGAACGTGTTTCTACCGCCCACGCCCCAGAGCACATCGCCGCCAGCACCGCCAGTGAGGACGTTGTCCACCGCGTTGCCGATGAGCGTGTCCTGGCCGGAGCCGCCAATCGCATTCTCCACGACAACGTCTCTGGCAATGGCGACGTTGTTGCGCAGACCGCCCACACTGGAGGCGGAGTTATGGCGCAAATCGATGGTTTGGTGATGCTCGAAACCGGAAAAATCCAGGGTATCGTTGCCGCCCGCGTCCTGTACCAGGAAGCGCGGCGCGCCGCTGCCGGCATGCAGGCTGCTTGCGCGATCACCGCTGTTGGCGTTGAAGCCATAAACCGTATCGTGCGCCTTGAGGCCAGATACAAACCCCGACGTGGAGCTGCGTTGGCGTTTGAGGTTCGTCAGCCCACGCACGGCCCCGGCACCCGTGACAATGTCACTGGCGCGAATCCTCCCTGCACTTTTGAGAAACAAATCGGCTATGCCCTGGCCCGTCAGGTCAAGGCTCAAACTGCCAGCGCCACTGCTCTGGTCATGGCTGAGGACGATCTCGCCGGGCCGTCCCGTGAACTGCTCAACCACGTAAAAATGCCTGATGGAGGTATTTCTCAACAGGCCGGAAAGATCGATTTTGTCGGTACCGCTGGTGAAATCCAGAATCTCGTCTGGCTGACCCAGGGTAGAGTCGCTCGCCCTGTCGTACACAAAGACATCCGCGCCGCCACCGCCGCGCAACCTGTCCGCACCCGCCCCACCGCGAAGCCTGTTGCCCACCTCGTTTCCGTTGATTTGGTCGTCGCCCGAACCGCCGACAGCGTTTTCCAGCGTAACGCCCTTGGCGATGGATACATTGCCCTTCAGGCCGCCCACGCTGGAAAACGACTCAGCTTGCAGGTTGATGGTCTGATCCTGGGAAAACCCGGAAACGTCCAGCGTGTCATTGCCGCCCCCGTCCCAAATGCAAAAGATCGGCGCATCGTTCGCGGACTCAAGGCTCAAGTGATCACGGCCCGTGTTGGAGTTGAACCCGTAGGTCGTATCGGTCGATCGCGTATTGAAATTGGCGCCGTAGAGTTTTTGTATCGCGGCAATGTCATCTTTCATGGGCACACACGGATGGCGCCGTTGGAAGTCATGGCCCGGCTGATTGGTTTCATCCCAATAACTCATTACGCTGCACGCCTTGGTGTCTTGCTCGTAGGGGGTCTGGGCATAGTTGTGCACTTGCTTGCCATATTCGCCAGGGTGACCAAGGCCCAGGGCGTGACCCAACTCATGAACTGCGGTAAATAAAAAGTAATCGCCGTGCGCGGGGACTTCGCGAGCACCCTGCGTTCCAATGGTGGCGTTTATGTCACCGTAATACTGATTGGGTAACTGTGACACGCCACCACTGGTACGAGGATCGGCTGCAATGGTTATTGAGCCGTCTGCGCAGGTTGAATTCTCTTTGAATATGATAGTAGTCACGTCTTGCCACATTTGAAGTGCCTGGCGAATGGACACTTTTTGTTGTGCAGAGAACTTTTCGTCAAGGGTAAAAGACAACTCGATTTTACCGTCGCCATCGCGATCGTAATGGCGATAGCCTCGTCGCAGGATCTGTTTGGCAGCCTCATCCGTGCCGAAAGCAGGTTTCTGGGCCGCTGCCGTGGCAACGTGCGCAGGGTGTGTGAAAGCAGGTGCACTGGACGCAGCTAATGGAGGGTGATGTGGATGATGACCAACAAATGAAGTGGCAACGCGCATATAACATCCTTTGAAAACGTTAAGTCGACCCGAAACAGGGCCCAAGACGCGGCAACTTACTTAACCGCCAAACTAACCTCCCACATCAAAAAACCGAGCGCCAGCCCTGACAATGTTTCACACCCAAACATATAACAACTGGATACATAAACTTAACATCCACACACAAGAATATTCATTTACGCGCACTGCACAATCAAACCCTCGCCCGAAAACAGGCACTTTAAAACACTATAAAACATATAAAGTTTAGAATTACCTCACGTTTTAAACTCAGCATGGAAACAAAACCCTACACACTTAATAGTCTGGAAGTGGCTCGCGTTACTGATATATCCCTGCAGATTCAAACCGCGGGATTCGCCCATTCAGCGACGGCCAGTAACCGCACTGGCGAGCATCGGCCCAGGCGCTCGGCTGGCGCAATAATTCGCGCAGCGCTTGCGACGCGATGTTCAACGCGAGCGTTTGGCCCGGGCATTGGTGCCTACCAACGCCAAAGCTGAACAAGCGTCGATGGGGTCGCTCAAGCAGAATGCTGTCTGGGTCAGGGTTCGCTTCGGGGTCCCGGTTCGCGGCGGCCAGCAGCACGAGAACGGTATCGCCCGGCTCTAGAAGGCTACTGCCAATCGAGCAGGGCCCGGCCGCAAATCGCCGCGTGTTCTGTACCGGCGAGTCATAGCGGGCCACCTCCTCCACCAGCGCTGGCACCAGGGCCGGTACGCGCAGGATGTGCGCCAGCAGGTCAGGCCGCCGGGCGAGTGTGACCAGCGTATTGCCAATCAGGCCGGCACTCGCATCACACGTCTGGGAGAGCAAGCCGATCAGGTTAGGCGTCAGTGCCTTTGGGTCACCCCACTCGCCGTGGAGAAGCTGCTTGAGCAACCCGGTCTGCTCGAGCACCGCACTGAACACCTGCCCCAGTTGCACAGCGCCAGCATCGGCGGCGCGCAAGTGAGCCTGGCTGCTCAGCGGCGAAAGACACGCGACAAAATCCCGGGTCAGCGCGGCGACACTGTGCAATCGCTCGCCAGGCAGACCCAGCAGCGAGCCGACCACAGCGACCGGCAACGTGAACATCCACTCATCGAGGCTCTGCAGGCGCGTGCTGACTTGCCTCACCACCCTGGCGATATGCCCTGCGTCCAACCTGGCCAGAGCAGGTTCGACCACCGCCCTGGGGCACTGGTGGGCCGCGCCCTCGTTCATGCGCATCAACTTGGCGAACACCTGCCCCGCCGCACCGTCCGCGATCGCCGCAGGCACCGGCTCGTGTGACGGGCGTACCCGGCAGTCAGGGTGCGTCAGCACGGCCTCGACAGTCCTGGCGCTGCTAGCGATCCACAGTCCCAGTTCAGCATCGAACGACAGCCCATCGTTACGCCGAAGGGCCGCGTAATAGGCGTAAGGGTCGGCATGGGTAGCGGCTTGCAGCGGTGTCATCGGGCACGTCCTGTTTGCAAAAGAAGCGTTACTATTTGCCCTCTCACACGGCAACGATTCGCTCAGGAACGAAATATGCACGCTCAGGACGAGGACACGGCGCTTTCACACGTGGCGGGGGCGATTGCGGAGCCCGCGCGCACGAAAATGCTCTGTTCGCTGATGGATGGTCACGCACGTACCAGCACCGAGATGGCGGCGATTGCCCAGGTCAGCGCCTCGACCGCCAGTGCCCATTTGGCCAGGCTCAAGAACGATGGCCTGCTTACGCTGCACACCCAGGGACGTCATCGCTATTACAGCCTGGCTGGGCCGCACGTGGCCCAGGCCATCGAGGGCCTGATGGTGATCAGCCGCAACACCAGCAAGGGTTTCGTCCCGACCACGCCCACGCGTTTGCAGTTTGCGCGCACCTGCTACGACCACATGGCCGGTACCCTGGCGGTGCACCTGCACGACCATTTCATCGCATCCGGCTGGTTGGTCGGCGACGGCGCTTACCAACTCAGCGCGGCGGGTGAACAAGCCATGACCGAATTGGGCATCGATGTGCCCGCACTGCGCACGCAGCGCCGACGCTTCGCCTGTTCGTGCCTGGACTGGAGTATGCGCCGTCCGCACCTCGCCGGTGCTTTGGGCGCGGCATTGCTGCAAAGCGTTATCCGCCGTGAATGGGTGACCCAGGACCTGGACAGTCGCGCATTGGCGTTAACGGCCAAGGGACGCAAGGCGTTGGCAAGCCGATTTGGAATGGAGACGTGCAAACAATAAAGATCACACTGTGGGAGCGGGCTTGCTCGCGAATGCGCTGGGTCAGTGAAGAATCCCTCAACTGACACACCGCATTCGCGAGCAAGCCCGCTCCCACACGGGTCATGCCGTGCTCAAAGAACTCGGCCATCCCACGCCACTGTCACATGCCTGGGCAACTCGCGCCGATGTTCCAGCAACCACGCATCCAGCGTATGCCCCACGTGCGTCAGCACGCCCAATTGCGCACCTGACTCCTCAATGCTGCGCAACGCCAGCGTCACGTCGTTGTGATTGCGCGGTGCCTGCGGCTGCGGTGGCATGGAGCAATTGAGCACCAACACTTCCAGCGGCGCGCGTTGCAGCCAGGCCAGGGTGGCAGGTGGCAGGCCGACCGTGTCGGTGAGGTAGGCGATGCGCCGACCTTCGCCTTCCAGCAGATAACCGAAGGTGGGTTTGGAGTGCTGCAACGGCAGCGCCGTCACGCGCAACTCGCCAAATTCGCGGGTTTCGAATGCGCCAAACGGCTGGCTGAAATCCAGGATCCCCGGGTGCTTGTAAAGGTCGGACAACCCCTGCGGATCCGCCGGGCCATGCACCGGAATCACCAGCCCCTGGCCCCAGCGCAAATGCAGCAAACCTTGCGCATGGTCAGCGTGGTAGTGCGTCTGGAAAATCCCGTTGAAACTGCGCGGCGGGAAGCGTTCGGTCAGGTCCGGCAAACCGCTGTCGATCAACCAGCGCTGGTCGCCGCATTCGATCAACGCGCAGCACGGTCGGCGGCGTAACCCTTCATCGCTGCGCGCCAGGGCGCAGGCGGCGCATTCGCAGCCGTACACCGGAACTTGCCGCGCGTCACCGGTGCCAAGCAAGGTCAGGCGCATGCCGAGTGCCCGTGGTCCAGGCAGCACAGCAAGCGCTCAACGGTATGCACCAGCGGGCCGGAGTTATCCAGCACCAGCAGCCCCGCACCATTGCCGGCGATCAGGTCTGCGGTGAACCGCGCATTGCGTGCCAGGCGCTCCTCGATATCGGCCAGCGACTCACGCCCCCGCGCGATCAGGCGCTGGCGCAACACGGTTTGATCGACCGTCAGCAACAGCACCAGCAACGAGGGATACCGTTCGCGGGTTTGCGCCAGGTGCGCGCGGGACCCATTGACCAGCACGTCGTCCCCCGCCGCCAGCCAATCGTCGATCACACGCGGGATGCCGTACGACAACCCATTGGCGTGCCAGCTGAGGGCAAACGCGCCCTCGGCCTGCATCGCGGCGAACTGCTGCGGGCTCACACCTTGAGCCGCCTCGCCCACGGCTTCGGCCGAACGGGTGATCACCCGCCGCACAATGCGGCAGCCGCGCTCGGCCAAGCGCGGGCGGGCGGCATCCAGCAGGCTGTCCTTGCCCGAACCCGATGGCCCGATGAGATAGATCAACCTGCCTGCCATCAAAACACCCTCTTCGCTTGTCGCCACACTTGTTGCACCACGGGCAGCCCTTCACGGCGTTTGGCCTGGACCAGGTCGGCGCGCAGGCCCACCGCAATTTCACCGCGATCGGTCAGGCCCGCCGCGCGCGCGCCAGGCTGATCATCTTGACCGCGCGGGCCAGGCCGGCGGCGGCCACATTACCCGAGTGTGACCCGCCGCGCACCACGTTCGGCGCGCCCATCAACACTTTCATGTTCAGCGCCTGGCAGCCCTGGGCTGCTTCAAGCGTAGTGGGGAATTCGGCGATGGTCATGCCGTAGCGCGCGGACTCTTCAACATGCGCCAACGTTGCGTCGTCGTGGCTGGCCACCGACAACCCACGAACTCAGGCAGAACGCGCCGTTAGGTTTTGGGGCCGCTGCGCAGCCCAGCGCAGGGCAAGCCTGCTCGCCACAAGGGTTCGCCTCTATATAATCATTCGACCTTTAGGACCTGCCCTACACAGTTTTCGGGTTGCGTCCGAGTAACCTCGCCGCTAACCTTCGCGGGTCGCTGCAAAATCAGCGAACGGGTGTGGTAGCCCGGTTCTTTCATAGATCCCCAAAACGCTCCAGGGCGTTTTTTGTGCGGGCTGCTTTGTGGCGGCTGTGCACGGGAGGCTTCGGCCTGCCGGGTTTCTATGACCGGTCTACCACCCCGTGTACAGTCGCCTCCTTACATCGTGTGGTAGCGAGATGGAGGTGCTCATTCATAGGAGCTTCCCAATGAAAAAAGTCACGCCTAACCCCCCGCCATCCCATTCGGATGACACCCCACAACCCCCGCCCAACCTCATATTCACCGTCCGCCCAGGCCTCAGCACCGAAGTTGCCTTGAGCAATGCCAGTGAGATGCTCGAATCGGCGACCGTGTGTGCGTACGACTGTGCCGAGCACTTGAAGGGCACAGGCCGCAAGCAGGTGCTGGCGGTGGTGCAGATGATTGAGATTGCGCAGTTGTTGGTGGATCAAGCGCTGAATCGGGAGTGTCCCGTAGCTTGATAGCGCGGTGATTCCTGTGGGAGCTGGCTTGCCTGCGATGGCGCTATAACTGCAATTGAGTCGGCGCCTGACACACCGCCATCGCGGGCAAGCCCGGCTCCCACACTTGGGCTTTGGTGTTGGTGGGAATGCATTTGCGGGCTGTACAGAGGTCTCCTGTGGGAGCGGGCTTGCTCGCGAAGGCGGTGGTTCAGTGATTGATAGGCTGGCTGACACTCCGCTTTCGCGAGCAAGCCCGCTCCCACAGTTGGTCTTCAGTGGATGCAAGACTGCATTTAGCGCGCATGAAAAAGGCGACCCGAAGGTCGCCTTTTTTCATTGCGCGTATTGCTTGCTCAACCCCGGCGGCACGCCGTGCACGTCGGTTTCTTCCCACGGCCCGTTCGGGCTGATGGAGCGGCTCCAGCCGTTGCTCCAGCGGTAATAGGTGCGCTGGCGGTAGAAGGTGTCGGGCTGTTCTTCCAGCACGTACACCTGCATCTTGCCGTCCCAGTGGCTGGCGGCGCCCGGGGGCGGGGCGAAGGTTGGCGATTTGCTTGGCAGCGGTTTCGGCGGCGGGGTCACTGGGCCGGACGGTTGGGTGCTCGGCTGGGTCGAAGGGCCCGACGGTGGGATGGTCGGGCCGGTGGGTGCCGGAGGTGGCCGGTGGACCGCACAAGCGCTCAGGCCGAGTACCAGGCTGAGCAGGGTAATGCGTGCAAATGCGGGCATAGGCGTTTTCCTCGATTTACTTGTCCGGACTGTCGATGGTCAGCTGCTGCAGCGCAGTGGTAGTGCTGGCCAAGGGTTGGCTGCGGCCGATCCACTCGCCAGCGGTCGGAAGACCTGCCCGGGATATGCGCGCAACCAGTTGGACTTCGGGGAAGTTCGACAGTTTCAACTGCGGCATCATCGCGTCCGCATCGCCCAGTTCGACGGTGACTGGCAGTTCGGCGACGGTCACGCGCTTGGCCGCCAGGGGTGCAGGCGGGCCGGAGACGGCGCGGGCAAAAATGAACACGCTGTCGGTGGGCTGGGCTCTGGCCTTCACCTCGGCGGACAAATCCACACGGACTTTCAGAACAGCCTTGGGCGCTTGAGCGACAGTACCACCGCTCTCCCTGAGCTTTTCCGCCGCTCGGTCGATACCACCTTGCAGCGCGACCCGGGAATTGTCTTGCGGTGGCAGCTGCGCCAACAGGCGGTTCCAATAGTCGATGGCGTCCTGATAACGCTGGCCTTCAAAGGCGGCAATACCCAACAGGCCAAGGCTGGTGACTTCCTTGGGGTCCAGCTTCAAGGCTTCATCGGTCAGCGCCTGCACCTTGGGCGACCACTGTTTGTTGTCGGCAAAGTACTGCGCCTGCGCCCACTGGCCGAGCAGTTCCGGCTGGCGGCCGGCCAAAGCCACGGTGCGCTCGAAGACTTTCGCCGCATCGGCGGAACGGTCCTGGGCCATGTAGGCGCGACCGAGGAAGTACAAGCCTTCCGGCGAATCCGGCTGGGCAGCGGCGGCGCGTTCCAGGCGTTGGGTCATGTCTTGCATCGACACCGGCGGCTGGGAGAATTCGCGGGTCAGCTCGACCTTGTCACTGGCCCCGTAATGCAGGTACAGCGTAACGCCCAGGACCGGCACCAGAAACGCCGCCAAAAACGGCAACGGTTTGCCCAGGCGCGATTCGCGAGGCGTTTCCACGCCTTCGGTATCGGCCAGCAGTTCACGGGCCGCTTCGGCGCGGCCGGTGTCGAGTTGCGCGGCATTCAGCACGCCTTCGTCCTGCTGCACTTGCAGCTCGGCGACGCGTTCCTGGTAAAGCGCCACGTTGAGCGCGGTGCGGTCCTCTTCACGCTGGGCGCGGCGGCCGCGCAACACAGGGATCAACAGAAAACTCAGGGCAATCAGGAGCAGCAACCCTGCTGCGAGCCAAAAATCAATCATCAGTCTTGGTGTCCAGCAATTGGTCGAGGCGTTTGCGCTCTTCAGGGGATAACGCGTCGGAGCCATCGGTAGGCGCGGCGCGGCGGCGGCGGACGATCACGGCCATGACCACCACACCGGCCAGCAACAGCCCGGCGGGGCCGAACCAGAGCAGCGCGGTCTTGCCGGTGAGGGCCGGTTTGTAGCGCACGAAATCACCGTAGCGGTCGACCATGAAGTCGATGATCTGCTGGTTGTCCTTGCCCTCCCCCAGCATGCGGAAAATCTCTTTGCGCAGGTCGGCGGCAATCGGCGCGTTGGAATCGGCGATGTCCTGGTTCTGGCACTTGGGGCAGCGCAGTTCCTTGGTCAGTTCGCGAAAACGCTCACGGTCACCGTCCTTGGCGAATTCGTAGGTGTCGATGGCAGCGTGGGCTACGCCGGCCAATCCGAGAGCGAGAACAGCAGCGGCTAACAGACGCTTCATGGCTTGGCCTCATCGACCAGCGCCTGGTACTTCGCGGCCAGTTGCTCGCGCCACAGCACTTCGTCGATCACGCCGACGTATTTGTCGCGGATCACACCTTTGGCATCGATAAAGAAGGTTTCCGGGGCGCCGTACACGCCGAGGTTCAAACCGAGGTTGCCGTCTTCATCGCGGATATCCATCAGGTACGGGTTGTGGAACTCCGCCAGCCACTTCAAGGCCGCCGCATTGTCGTCCTTGTAGTTGATGCCGTAGATCACCACGCCCTTCTCGGCCAGTTTGTTCAACACCGGGTGTTCGACGCGGCAGGAGATGCACCAGGTGCCCCACACGTTGACCAGCGCCGGTTTGCCCAGCAGATCAGCCTGGGTCAGGGTTTTGTCACCCTGCACCGTCGGCAGGCTGAACGCCGGGAATGGCTTGCCGATCATCGCCGAAGGCAGCTCGGCCGGGTCCAGGTACAAGCCGCGATACAAAAACACCGCCACCACCAGAAAGGCCGCCAGCGGTAACACCATCAACCAACGCTTCATGCCGGCGCTCCTTGCAGGCCGAGGGCTTCACGCACGCGGCTTTTTACTTTGACCCGATAACGCCGGTCCAGCGCAGCCAGCAAACCACCAAAGCCGGTGAGCAACCCGCCGAACCAGATCCAGCGCACAAACGGTTTGACGTGCACGCGCACCGCCCAGGCGCCGTCGCCCAGGGGTTCACCGAGCGCCACATACAGGTCGCGGGTGAAACCGGCGTCGATGCCCGCTTCGGTCATCATCGAGCTTTGCACGGTGTACAGGCGTTTTTCCGGGTGCAGCACGGCCACTTCCTTGCCGTTGCGCACCACGCGGATGGTGCCTTTGTCCGACGTGAAGTTCGGGCCTTCAAAGTGCTTGGCGCCTTCGAAGATGAAGTGGTAACCGGCCAGGTCCATGGACTCACCCGGTGCCAGGCGCAGGTCGCGCTCGGCGCTGTTCTGGCTGGAGAGCACCACGCCGAGGGCGCACACCGCGATGCCGAGGTGCGCCACCTGCATGCCCCAATAGCTGCGGGTCAATGTCGGCAAGCCTTTGATCAGGCCTTTGTGGCGGGTTTTGTCGACAATGTCGCGCACGCCGGCCAGCAACACCCAGGCGGCAAGCAGGAAGGTCGCGAGCACCGCCCAGTTGAAGTCGCCGTAGGCAAAGCCTGCGATCACCGCCAAGGCCACACTGCCCAGCAGCACCGGCATCAGCATGCCAGCCAGCCATTTCACCGGGGTGTCTTTCCAGCGCACCAATACGCCGACTGCCATCACCACCATCAGCAGGCCCATCAGCGGGATAAACAACGCGTTGAAGTATGGCGGGCCCACCGACAGCTTGGCGCCGCTCAGCGCGTCCAGCACCAGCGGGTACAAGGTACCGAGCAGGATCATCGACGCGGCCACCACCAGCACCAGGTTATTGCCCAGCAACAGGGTTTCACGCGACCACAGGTTGAAGCCGACCTGGCTCTTGACCACCGGCGCGCGCAACGCAAACAGGGTGAGCGAGCCGCCGACGACAAACAGCAGGAAGATCAGGATGAACACCCCGCGCGCCGGGTCGGACGCAAACGCATGCACCGACGTCAGCACGCCCGAACGCACCAGGAACGTGCCAAGCAAACTGAGGGAAAACGCGGCGATGGCCAGCAACACGGTCCAGCTCTTGAACACGCCGCGTTTTTCGGTGACGGCCAGCGAGTGAATCAGCGCGGTGCCCACCAGCCACGGCATGAACGAGGCGTTTTCGACCGGGTCCCAGAACCACCAGCCGCCCCAGCCGAGTTCGTAATAGGCCCACCACGAGCCCAAGGTGATGCCGATCCCGAGAAAGGCCCAGGCGACGATGGTCCACGGCCGCGACCAGCGCGCCCAGGCGGCATCGAGACGCCCGCCGAGCAAGGCGGCGATGGCGAAAGCAAAGGCCACCGAGAAACCCACGTAACCCATGTAGAGCATCGGCGGGTGCACGATCAGGCCGATGTCTTGCAGCAAGGGGTTGAGGTCATGCCCGTCCACCGGGATCTGCGGCAGGATGCGGCTGAACGGGTTGGAGGTCATGATCAGGAACAGCAGGAAGCCGATGCTGATCATGCCCATCACCGCCAGCACCCGCGCCAGCATGACTTGCGGCAGTTGGCGCGAGAACACCGACACGGCGAAGGTCCAGCCGCCGAGGATCAAGGCCCACAACAGCAACGAGCCTTCGTGGGCGCCCCACACGGCGCTGAATTTGTAGTACCAGGGCAACGCGCTGTTGGAGTTGTTGGCGACATAGGCGACTGAAAAGTCGTCAGTCATGAAGGCGTAGGTCAGGCAACCAAACGCGAACAGCAGAAAGGCAAACTGGCCCCAGGCGGCCGGCTGGGCCAGGCTCATCCACAGGCGGTCGCCGCGCCAGGCGCCAAGCAAGGGCACCACGGCCTGGACGACGGCAAAGCACAGGGCGAGGATCATCGCCAACTGGCCCAGCTCGGGAATAAACAGTGCGGACGTCATCAACTTAGCCCTCCTTTGCCGGGGTTGGAGCGGGTTGGCCGCTGTCTTTCAGGGCCTTGGTGACTTCCGGCGGCATGTATTTCTCATCGTGCTTGGCCAGCACTTCATCGGCGACCACCACGCCGTCGGCATTGAGCTTGCCGAGGGCGACGATGCCCTGGCCTTCGCGGAACAGGTCCGGGAGGATGCCGCGATAGGTGATGGTCACGGCCTTGTTGAAGTCGGTGACCACGAAGGTGACGTCGAGGGAATCGCCGGAACGCTTGAGCGAGCCCTTCTCCACCATGCCGCCCGCGCGAATGCGCGTGTCTACCGGCGCTTCGCCGTTGGCGATCTGGGTCGGGGTGTAGAACAGGTTGATGTTCTCCCGCAGGGCGCTCATCGCCAGGCCCACGGCAACACTCACACCGACCAGGATGGCCAGGATGATCAACAGACGCTTTCTACGCAGCGGATTCACTTATCGGTCTCCCGGCGCAAACGACGCGCCTCTTGTTGCAGGTAACGCTTGCGGGCCAGGATCGGCGCGGTGACGTTGAGGGCCAGCACCGCCAGGCAGATGCCATAGGCCGTCCAGACGTACAGGCCGTGGTGGCCCATGGCGAGAAAATCACTGAAAGAGTTGAAACTCATCCCCGCGCTCCCAGGCTGTTTTGCACTTCGGCCTTGACCCAGCTGGTGCGGGCCTCACGCTTGAGCACTTCCAGACGCATGCGCATCAGCAGCACGGCGCCGAAGAAGCAATAAAACCCCAGCACCATCAGCAGCAGCGGCGCCCACATTTCCACGGGCATCGCCGGTTTTTCGGTAAGGGTGAACGTGGCGCCCTGGTGCAGGGTGTTCCACCACTGCACCGAGTATTTGATGATCGGGATGTTGATCACGCCGACAATCGCCAGCACCGCGCAGGCCTTCGCGGCGCTGTCGCGGTTGCTGATGGCATTGCCCAGGGCGATCAGGCCGAAGTACAGAAACAGCAGGATCAGCATCGAGGTCAGGCGCGCGTCCCACACCCACCATGAACCCCAGGTCGGCTTGCCCCAGATGGCGCCGGTGACCAGCGCCACGGCGGTCATCCACGCACCGATGGGCGCGGCGCATTGCAGGGCGACGTCGGCCAGTTTCATCTTCCACACCAGCCCGACCACGCCGCACACGGCCAGCATCACGTAGCAGGACTGCGCCAGCATCGCGGCGGGCACGTGGATATAGATGATGCGAAAGCTGTTGCCTTGCTGGTAGTCCGGCGGGGCGAAGGCCAGGCCCCAGACCAGGCCGATGCCGATCAGCAACACGGCGGCAATGCTCAACCACGGCAGCAGCTTGGCGCTGATGCCGTAAAACCATTTGGGCGAGCCGAGCTTGTGAAACCAGGTCCAGTTCATTGCTGTTTCCATCACGGTGGTTTCTCGTCTTGGCGAGAAACTCAGGGTCTTTACTGGTTAATAACGCTTAACCAGACCTCATTATTCGCCGACGCTGATCTTCAGGCCAGCCGCTATAGCAAAGGGTGTCAGGGTTACCGCCAGGGCGGTCAGGCTGCCAAGCCACAGGAGGTAACCGGTCGCCGGCATGCCCATGAGCGCGGCCTGCAAGGCGCCGCTGCCCAGGATCAACACCGGGATATACAAAGGCAGAATCAGCAGGGCCAGCAACAGGCCGCCCCGCTTCAAACCGACGGTCAACGCTGCGCCCACCGCCCCCAACAGGCTGAGCACCGGCGTACCGAGCAACAAGGACAGCAACAATACCGGCAGGCATTCGACGGGCAAGCCCAGCATCATCGCCAGCAACGGTGAGAGCAAGACTAGCGCCAAGCCGGAAAAAGCCCAGTGTGCCAGTACCTTGGCCAGAACCAGAAGTGGCAGCGGGTGCGACGAAAGGACCCACTGTTCGAGGGAACCGTCTTCGAAATCGCTGCGAAACAGCCCGTCCAGCGAGAGCAGCACCGATAAAAGCGCCGCTACCCACACTAACCCTGGGGACAAGGTTTGCAACAGTTTAGTCTCGGGACCGACCGCCAACGGGAACAAGGCGATGACGATGGCAAAGAACACCAGCGGATTGGCCAATTCAGCCGGGCGACGACACAACAGCCGTGCTTCACGGGCGACCAGCAGCGCGAACACACTCATAGCGACCACCGGCCCAAATCCAGATCACGGTAACCGGCGGGCATGCGCGTCAGCGTGTGGTGAGTGGTAAGCACCACTGAACCGCCCTGCTCGCAGTGCCGGGCCAGGTGTCCTTCGAGCTGGGCGACGCCTTGTTTGTCGAGGGCAGTGAACGGTTCGTCGAGAATCCACAGCGGCGGGCCCGGCAGGTACAAACGCGCCAGGGCGACGCGGCGCTGCTGGCCGGCGGACAGGGTATGGCAGGGAACATCTTCAAAGCCTTTGAGGCCGACGGCCGCCAGGGCTTGCCAAATGTCATCACGGGCGGCCGGGTGATGCAGGGCGCTGAGCCAGCTGAGGTTCTCTTCCGGCGTGAGCACGTCCTTGATGCCGGCGGCGTGGCCGATCCAGATCAGGTTGCGGGCCAGTTCGCTGCGTTGTTCGTTGAGCGGCTGGCCGTTGAGCCGCACCCCCCCTGCCGTCGGTTGCATCAGGCCGGCCAGCAGGCGCAGCAAACTGGTCTTGCCGCTGCCGTTGGGGCCGCTGATTTGCACCATGTCGCCGGCCGTCAGACGCAGTTCGAGGTGTTCGAACAGCATCCGCAGGTCGCGTTCACAGGCGAGCGCTACGGCTTCAAGAAGAGGGCTGGTCAAGAGATCGCGGGCCTTTACGGTTCAAGTCGGCGGTGCAGCGGCCGTTATAGAGAGATGCACAATAACGGCTTTGGCGACCGATTTTAGAGAGCTGGATCAAATAGTTGTGAGGTTTTTACCGCTCTCTTTGCAGACGGGCGGCATTATACATGTGATGCCCTACTCTAAAGAGGGCAATTTCCCCAGAGACGATGCGCACGATGACCGGTGAGATCAACCTTCCTACGCTGCCTCCTGCCCCGGCGCCCGGGCCTGCCCCGCTGCCGCCGACCGGCGAGTTGCTCAAACTGCTGGAGCCGCAGGCCGGACTGATCGACCCTGGGAAAACCGCCAACGCCGAGGTGATCGCGCTTAAACAAGGCGGCGATGCGTTTCAGCTGCTGCTCAAATTGACCCTTGAAGGCGGCCGTCAGACCCTGGTGCAAGCCAGCAGCGCCCAGCCTCTGCCGTTGGGCAGCAATGTAGCGGTGAGCCAGACGCCAGCCGGCAACCTGACGCTCTCGTTGCAGCAGGCCTTGAGCGCCAACGTGGCCGCCCTCACCCGTATCGACACCACGCAAATGCCGGTGGGCACGCTGTTGCAAGCCAAGGTGCTGACCACCCAGATGTTGCCGCAAGGCACCACGCAACCGGCGATCTACCGCTCGCTGGTGACGGTGCTCAACAACGCCCTCGCCGGCACCACGCTGACGCTGGAAAGCCCGCAGCCACTGCGGGTGGGCAGCTTGCTCAGCGCCGTGGTGCAAAATGCGCAGACCTTGAACTTCGTGCCGTTGAGCGGGCTCAAGGATCAATTGGCCGTGGCCCAACAGCTTTCTACTCAGCAAAGTCGCCAAGGCTCGCTGGACGTGGTTTTCACCGCCCTGCAAAACCTGCCCACCGACGACAGCACGTCCACCGACCTGCGCGCCGCGGCCGCGCGGTTGCTGGCGGCGTTGCCCGACCTGGCACAAGTGAGCAATCCCAAGGTGTTGGCGCAGCTGGTACAGAACAGCGGCGCGTTTCTTGAAGCCAAGTTGCTCGCCGGGCAAAACCCGCAAATCCCGCCGCTGGACATGAAAGGCGCGTTGCTGCGCCTGGTCGCCGACTTGCTGCCGGCGCTGCCCAGTGCCACCAATCTCAACGCCATCCTCGCCGCCAATACCCTGGCCCAGGTATTGCCCAATTTTGTGCGTAACCCGCTGAATACGCTCGGCCAGATCGGCGCGCGCCAGACGCCCGCCGGCTTTCCGCTGCCGGATCGGCTGATGCAGCGCCTGGAAGGCGAAAGCGACCTGGAAAACCTGCTGCGCCTGGCCGCCGGTGCGATTTCGCGCCTGCAGAGCCATCAGCTGTCGAGCCTGGAGCAAACCGGCACCACCGCCGATGGCCGCTTGCAAACCACCTGGCAACTGGAAATTCCCATGCGCACCTTGCAGGACATTGTGCCGTTGCAGGTCAAGTTCCAGCGCGAGGAACCGACGCCGGACAAGGATCAGCCCGAACGCAAAGACAAGAAAGACCCCAAGCAGATGCTCTGGCGCGTCGAGTTGGCGTTCGACATGGAGCCGCTGGGGCCATTGCAGGTTCAGGCGCAACTGACCCAGGGCAAACTGTCCAGCCAGCTGTGGGCAACCCGGCCCTTTACCGCCAGTTTGATCGAAAGCCATTTGGGCCATTTGCGCGAGCGCCTGGTAACCTCGGGCCTCAACGTCGGCGACCTGGATTGCCACCTCGGCACGCCACCGCGCGGCCCGAGAACCGGCCTGGAACAACGCTGGGTGGATGAAACCGCATGAAAAATCCAGCCCCACCACGCCAGGCGATTGCCCTCAAGTACGACGGCCAGCAAGCGCCGACCCTGACGGCCAAGGGCGACGATGCCCTGGCCGAAGCCATTTTGAAGCTGGCGCGGGACAATGAAGTGCCGATCTATGAGAACGCCGAGCTGGTCAAGCTGCTGGCGCGCATGGAGCTGGGCGACAGCATTCCGGAAGAGTTGTACCGCACGGTGGCGGAGATCATTGCCTTTGCGTGGACGCTGAAGGGCAAGTTTCCGGCGGGGTACGACCCGAACGCCGAGCCAGTGGAAAGGGATGTGACTGAGCGCGGGGATGATTACTAGACGCAGACCTCATGCCCCTTGCGGTAAGCGGGCATGTCGTGGCGAGCGGGCTAGTTGTGGCGAGCGGGCTTGCCCCGCGTTGGGCTGCGCAGCAGCCCCAAAACCTCACCGATTGCATCTTTCTGAAAAAACGTGGTGGCTTTATCAGGGCCGCTTCGCGCCCCAACGCGGGGCAAGCCCGCTCGCCACAACGAACCCGCTCGCCACAGGGAGCCCTCACACATTTAGATCGCTATTGTCAGTTCAGCACTTCGCTCAGCGGAATGAAATTGACGTTGTCGCCGATAGCCAGCGTGGTGCCTTCCAGCACTTCCACAAACCCTTCTGCCCACGCGGCGCTGCGCAGCACGCCGGAGCTTTGGTTACGGTAGATGATCGCCCTGCCCTGCTCGATCCGGCCGCGCAGGTATTCGCGGCGGTTGCCCGGCTTGGGCCAGGTGAAACCCACCGGCACTTCGAAACGCAACGGCTCCACCTCTTGCACGCCTTGGCGGCGCAGCAGATAGGGCCGCGCCAGCAACGCAAACGTCACCAGGGTCGACGCCGGGTTGCCGGGCAGGCCGATCACCGGCACACCGCGAAAATGCCCGAAGGTCAGCGGTTTGCCCGGTTTGATCGCCAGCTTCCACAGGGCCAACTCGCCCTCTTCGCGCAGGGCGATGCCGAGAAAATCAGCCTCGCCCACCGACACTCCGCCGGTCGACAGAATCAGGTCGACACTGCCCAGGTCCGCCAGGCGTTTGCGGGTTTTTTCCAGGTCATCCGGCAGAATCCCGGCGTCGATCACCTCGCAGCCCATGCGCGCCAGCCAACTGCACAGCACGCGTCGGTTGCTGTTGTAGATCTGCCCCGGGCCGAGCGGCAAACCGGGCTCGATCAACTCGTCGCCGGTGGACAACACGGCCACGCGCACGCGGCGCACCACGCTCAAGCGGTCGTGCCCCAGGGAGGCGGCCAGGCCCAGCTCGATCGGGCCCAGGCGAGTGCCGGCGCTCAACACCAACTCGCCGACGGTGGTTTCCTGGCCTTGCGGGCGGATGTTCTGGCCCACCTGCAAAGGTTCGCTGAAACTCACGCGCTCATCGGCGTGGACCACGGCATTTTCCTGCATCTCTACACAATCGGCGCCTTCGGGCACTGGCGCACCGGTAAAGATGCGCGCACAGGTGCCAGCGGCCAACGGCTGCGGCGCCTGGCCGGCGAAGATGCGTTGGCTGACGGGCAAGGGCTCGCCGGTCCAGTCCGCCTGGCGCAGGGCGTAACCGTCCATGGCACTGTTGGGCCAGGGCGGCAAGTCGAGGGTAGAGATCAGGTCGTGCGCGAGCACGCGGCCATCGCAGTCGGCCAGCGGCACCACATGCGGCTCACGGATAGGCGCGGCTTCGGCCATGTCCAGCAGTTGGCGCAGCGCGTCTTCCACTGGCATCAGGGCGCCAGTTTTGCCGGGCTTATCCACGGGATTCGCAGGGTTCGGCCTGCTTCAAGTGAGGAACGAAGTTGCACGGGCGATGACGGTTGTCCAGTTGCTCGGCGAGGATGCCGTCCCAGCCGGTACGCACCGCGTTGGTCGAACCCGGCAGGCAGCACACCAGCGTGCCATTGGCCAGCCCGGCCAGCGCGCGCGATTGCACGGTGGAGGTGCCGATATCGGCCACGGAGATCTGGCGGAACAGTTCGCCAAAGCCGTCGACCTGTTTATCCAACAGGCAGCTCACCGCTTCGGGCGTGCTGTCGCGGCCGGTGAAGCCGGTGCCACCGGTGATCAGCACCACTTGCACCACGTCTTCGGCGATCCAGTGGGCGACTTTCGCGCGGATTTTGTAGAGGTCGTCCTTGAGCAGTGCGCGCTCGGCCAGGTTGTGGCCGGCGGCGGTCAGGCGGTCGACGAAGACCTGGCCTGAAGTGTCGGTGTCCAGGGTGCGGGTGTCGCTGACAGTCAGTACAGCAATATTCAGGGGTACGAAGGGCGCATCAGCCTTGGCTTTCATGGCTCGGTCCGGTTGTCGAAGGAACAGCCCGATGTTATATCACAGGGCCCTATTTACCTGCCGCAGCGGAACCGCCATGTCTCTCGATTCTTCGCCCCTGCCCTGTTCGATTCTGCTGCTGGCCGGTGGCCGCGGCCAGCGCATGGGTGGTCAGGACAAGGGCCTGCTGCCCTGGCATGGCCAGCCGTTGATTGCCCACCTGCAGCGCCTGACCCGGGCGCTGACGGATGACCTGATTATCTCGTGCAATCGCAACCATGACCTGTATGCGCCCTACGCCGACCAGTTGGTGAGCGACGACAGCCCGGACTTTCCCGGCCCGTTGGCAGGCATTCGCGCCGGGCTGGCCGCCGCGCGCCATGCACAGCTGCTGATCCTGCCCTGCGACGTGCCAAACATCGACGCGGCGCTGCTCGCCGATCTGCGTGAAACTGCACGCCGCACACCGCTGGTGCCGGTGATGGTACGTCAGGGCGAATTCTGGGAACCCTTGATCTGCATCATCCCGACCCACCTGCAAACCGAAGTAGAACGGGCCTGGAACGCCGGCGAACGCAGCCCGCGCAAGATTCTGCTGCAACTGGGCGGCGTGGGCCTGGAGTGCCCGGCGAATGACCCGCGCCTGGCCAACCTGAATACACCTGAACTGTTGCACGCAGCCTTCGGCGTGTCAGAATGAACCTCGCACAAGGAACTTTGTCGACGCGCAGCGCGTCACAAGGTCAGCAATTTAAAAGCATTCTCTCGGAGACACACTCATGACTCAACGGACCATCGCCGCTCTCATGCTTGCACTGGGCCTCGCTACTCTCGCCGGTTGCGCCTCGCCTACAGTGATCACCCTGAATGACGGTCGCGAAATCCAGGCCGTCGACACCCCTAAATTCGATAAGGCTTCGGGCTTCTACGAGTTCGAACAACTTGACGGCAAGCAGACCCGCATCAACAAGGATCAGGTTCGCACCGTTAAAGACCTGTAAGTCTTAACGCTGGACCCACAAGGCCCGCCTCGCGCGGGCCTTGTCGTTTCCGGGGTTTACCAGTCGAGGGTGATCCGGCTGCGGAAATCGCGTTGCTCACCGGTGACCGGGTCGATAAACCGCACGCCCTGGGCCAGCAGCTTGAGCGGGTTGGCGTAGTCGTCCTCGGCGTCCTTGATGACGTCGGGGTAGAACGGGTCATTGCAGATACTCGCCCCCAGCGCGGTCATGTGGACGCGCAACTGGTGCTTCTTGCCGGTTACGGGGAACAGGCCGTAGCGCCACAGGTCGGCGTTTTTCTCACGGACTTCCACCGCCGTCTCGGTATTGCTGACGCCGGGACCTTCCTGCATGCGAAAGAACGGTTCGCCCTCCACCAGACGGCTTTTGTGAACCATGGGGAAGGTCAAATCAGGCAACGCTGGAGCGATGGCTTCGTAGAATTTGTCGATGCGCCGTGTTGGAAACAGCTGTTGATAAGCTGAACGGCTGTGCGGGTTGGCCGAGAACAGCACCAGCCCTGCGGTGTGCCGGTCGATGCGGTGCAAGGGCACCAGAGCAGGGTTATCCAGGCGCCGGATCAAGCGGCGCAACAGCGTCTGTTCAACGTACTCGCCCGCTGGGGTCACCGGGAGAAAATGCGGTTTGTCGGCGACCACCAGGTGCTCGTCGGCATACAGGATGGTTTCCTCAACCGGAATGACCTTCTCATTCGGCACTTCACGGAAGTAGTAAATACACAGGCCTTGCTTGTAGGCCAAATCCATTCTGATCGGCGTGCCGTTGATGTCGAGTACACGGCCACGGGCGATGCGGTCCAGCCAGTGCTCGCGGCCGATTGCAGGGAAATGCTCGCACAGACACTCCAGCACCGTCGCCCAATTGCCAGGTGGCAAATACAACGTGCTGGCTTGGTGTTGCGACGCGGAAAAACCGGAAGATGACATGACAATGCTCGAAGCCTGGAAAATCAGGCGGGCATTATCCCGCATGGAGCGCGATGGAGCCTAGGGCGGATCTCAGGCCTTGGCCAATTGCGCACGCAGGATCGGCGAAGCGCTGGCCGCCTCGGTGAACTCCTTGAGCCAACGCAGTACGTCCACCGCTTCCCAGCGACCGGGATCGTAAAGCGCGTACAACAACCCTTGGTAACCCACCACATCCAACTGCTTGTGATAACCGGCGCGCTGGAACAACGCTTCGATCTCGGCAAAGCAGGTATTGAAGTGCACTTTGTTAAAAGGCGTCTTGCCTTCCGTGACCAGGCCATCGAGGCGCAGCTCGTTCACCGCGTCGCGCACGACGTCGGCGGACATGCGATTGACGCTGCTTTTCAGTTGTTCAACATTCACCACGGGCGTTCCCTCTATTCAATCGCTGTACAAACATACAGTAACGTAATATTTGGAAACTCGCCATCGGAGAAAGCCTAGGACAGGAAGGCAACAACCTGTCCGGTGTCGAATGGCCAGTCCAGCTCTGCCCCGGTATCCACCCGGCGAAGCACCGGAATCCGCAGGCTGTAGGCGTCGGTCAGGTCATCGGGGTCGGTGATGTCCACCAGTTCCACCAGCAACCCGTGTTCGACGAGCGGCATGATTTCGACTTCGGCAATCTCACAAAGATGGCAACCCAGGGTGCCGAATAACTGGCATTCAGGAAGCATGGCGAATGGGCCTGATCAGGAAACAGGCAATCATTCTAAGCCTGCCAAATACCGGTGGCGAGCGGGGCGATCCGGGTTGATTGGCGAAAGGGCTCAGGAAGCGGGTGTGTTTGTTCGGAATGGACGTGGGTGGGAGGTTTTAGGGCCGCTTCGCGCCCCAACGCGGGGCAAGCCCGCTCGCCACAGCAAGCCCGCTTGCCACGACAGGCACGCTTGCCACAGGAGGCCCGCTTGCTACAAATCGCCCGCTGGGCATTGAAAGCCTGACCCAGATCACCATGGCCTATAACTGATTCAGCGATTCTCGCGCCTTTTTGTCCGCTCAACCTGCAAGGAAGCTGCCCGTGTTTGCCAATTTGCTGATCATTCTGGCCTCATCCCTGGTGGTGATAGCGCTGTTTCGACGCCTGCAATTGCCGCCCGTGCTGGGTTACCTGTGCGTGGGCCTGGCGGTGGGGCCCACCGCTCTGGACTGGGTGAATGACAGCGAAGAGCTGCCCGACCTTGCCGAACTGGGGGTGGTGTTCCTGCTGTTTTCTTTGGGATTGGAGTTTTCCCTGACCAAGATGCTTGCCCTGCGCAGCGTGGTGTTTGGCTTGGGCAGTTTGCAGGTGCTGGGGTGCGCAGCCTTGCTGGGAGGCCTGTTGATGGGCTTCAGTCTGTCGCCAAGCGTCGCGCTGTTGCTCGGCGCGGGGCTGGCATTGTCCTCCACCGCGATTGTCAGCAAGGAGCTGAGCAGCCTTGGGGAAATCTTCAGCAGTCACGGCCAGAATGCGATTGGCGTGTTGCTGTTCCAGGATGTGGTGGCGGTAATGCTGCTCACGTTGGTGCCGGTGTTTGCCGGCAGCAGCGAACACGCCTGGTATTGGGCGCTGCCGCTGACGCTGGGCAAAACCGTGCTGTTGTTCGTCGGCCTGCTGTTTGCCAGTCGCTGGTTGCTGCCCCGCCTGTTCCACGAAGTTGCCGCGTCCCATTCGGCTGAGCTGTTTGTGCTGTTGGCGCTGGTGATCGTCTTGCTCACCGCCTGGCTCACGCATTTGCTCGGCCTGTCCCCTGCCCTTGGGGCTTTTCTGGCGGGCATGCTGTTGGGCGAAAGCCATTACCGGCATCAGATTGAAGCGGACATACGGCCATTTCGCGACATTCTGCTCGGGCTGTTTTTCGTCAGCATCGGCATGCTTATCGACCTGCAACTGTTTGTCAGCCACAGCCTGCTGATCCTCGGCCTGACCCTCGCGCTGATGCTGATCAAGGGCTGCGTGGTGGCAGCCCTGGTCAAGCTGCGCGGCAGCGACAGTGAAACCGCGTGGCGAAGCGGCCTTGCCCTGGCGCAAGGCGGCGAATTCTGCTTCGCGTTGATGGCGCAGATGCAACAGAGCCGGCTGATCCCGGACGAGTTCAACGGTTTGCTGCTGGCCGCCACCTTCTGCTCGATGCTGCTGACCCCGCTGTTGCTGCGCGCCGCACCGGGCATCGCCTTGCGCCTGCACCGCAAGCCCAACCAACAGGTGCAACTGGAGGAAATCACCGCGCTCAATGCCGATTTACGTGGCCACGCGGTGATTTGCGGGTATGGCCGCGTCGGGCAATCCATCGGGCGCTTTCTGCGTCGGGAACATCAGGCATTCATCGCCCTGGATGACGACCCCGAGCGCGTGACGCAGGCCGCCACCGAAGACAGCAGCGTGCATTACGGCGACTGCCGCCGTGGGGCGCTGCTCAGTGCGGTCGGCCTGGAGCGCGCGCGGCTGGTGGTGATTGCCGTGGACAACAGCGATGTGGCCCTCACGGTCCTGAAAGAGGCCAGAAGGATCAACCCGCACGTCCCCGTGCTGGTGCGCACGCGCGATGACAGCCAACTGGCCGAGTTGAAAACGGCGGGCGCCAGCGAAGTGGTGCCCGAGCTACTGGAATCGAGCCTGATGCTCGCCTCCCACGCCTTGATCCTGCTGGGCCTGCCGGACCACCAGGTGCAGGCGCGGGTGGATGAGGTGCGCCAGAGCCGTTATCGCCTATTGCACGGCTTTGATGCGCAGACCGAAAAACCGCTCAGTCCTGACTGACCGCTCCAATCTTGTGGATCGACAGGTCTGCGCCGTAGTACTCCTGCTCCTGGCTCAGGCGTAGCCCGTGTACACGCTTGATCACGCCGTACACCACCAGCCCGCCGACCAGCGCCACCAACACGCCCAATGCCGTACCGATCAACTGGCTGATCAGGCTCACGCCGCCCAGGCCGCCAAGGGCCGTCTGGCCAAAGATGCCGCACGCAATGCCGCCCCATACGCCGCACAAGCCGTGCAGCGGCCATACACCCAGTACGTCGTCGATCTTCCAACGATCCTGCGCCGCGATGAAGAACCACACAAACAAACCACCTGCCACCGCACCCGTGACCAGCGCGCCCACCGGGTGCATCAGGTCGGAACCGGCGCAGATCGCCACCAGCCCGGCCAACGGGCCGTTATGCAGGAAGCCTGGGTCATTGCGGCCGATCACCAACGCGGCAACGGTGCCGCCGACCATGGCCATCAACGAGTTCACGGCGACCAGGCCGCTGACGCCATTGAGGGTCTGCGCGCTCATCACGTTGAAGCCGAACCAGCCGACAATCAGGATCCACGAGCCCAGCGCCAGGAACGGAATGCTCGACGGCGCAAAGGCCACCAAGCGCCCTTCCCGGTATCGACCATTGCGCGGTCCCAGCAGCAGCACCGCCGCCAGCGCCAGCCAGCCGCCCATGGCATGCACCACCACGGAACCGGCGAAATCATGGAAGCTGGCATCAAAGGTTGCGAGCAGCCAGGCTTGCAGGCCGAAGTTGCCGTTCCACACCATGCCTTCGAAAAACGGGTAGATAAACGCCACGATCAGCGCGGTGGCACACAGCTGCGGAGCGAACTTGGCGCGCTCGGCGATGCCCCCGGAAATAATCGCCGGAATCGCCGCTGCAAACGTCAGCAGGAAGAAAAACTTCACCAGGCCGTAGCCATGATCGGCGCTGATCACGGCCGCCGGTTGCATGAAGCTCACGCCGTAGGAGATCCAATAGCCTATAAAGAAATAGGCCAGGGTCGAGATGGCGAAGTCGCTGAGGATCTTCGACAGGGCATTCACCTGGTTTTTCTGGCGCACGGTGCCGACTTCCAGGAACGCGAAGCCGGCGTGCATGGCCAAAACCATGACCGCACCGATCAGGATGAACAGGGTGTTGGAGCTGTGAACAAGCGTGTCCACTGCACTTTGCAAATTTTCCATGGAGGTTGGCAGGCCTGCATTAAAGGCAAAAAGCACCAAAGCGGTTCAAGCCAGGGTGTCGCGCACTAAATTGGTACCACCGGCCCCACCTCTGTGCAGAAGGTGTGAACCGCTTTAGCGCAGCGATCAACACAAAAGGCCTTTGCCGACAGGGTTTTTCCGCGGGTTTTATTTATTTAGGGTAAGGTTTTTCAAGGCATTAGCCTCGGGTCGCCCGGATTCAGCGCATACCCTGGGGCAGGCGCACCAAGGCAAAGCAAAAGCTGTACCAGACAATTGCAGTGAACCTTCACCGTTAGCGGTGACTCGAAAACAAACGTAACGCACCAGACGCACAGATCAGCCAATCACGGAGATAACCATGGCCCGAAGAACTGCAAAGACTGCTCAAGAAATACTGATGGCGGATTTTCAAACCCTGGTCAGTGACACTGAAAGGTTGCTGGACGACACAGCGGTATTGGCCGGCGACCAGGCCGACGAGCTGCGCACCAAGATCCACGACAGCCTGCTCAAGGCCCGTGAAACCCTGCAACTGACCGAAGATTCCCTGCGTGAACGCGGCCAGGCGGCTGTCACCGCCACCGAAGATTACGTGCAAGCCAACCCTTGGCAGTCAGTCGGCATTGCCGCCGGCGTTGGCTTTCTGATCGGTCTGCTGGCTACAAGGCGCTAATACCATGTCTATCGGCGAATCCGGCTCGTCCACGAGCTCAAGCTCCACTTCCCGACGCCTGGGCGCGGCCGTTCTGGGCTTGCTGCACAGCCACGTCGAATTGTTTGGCATCGAGTTGCAGGAGCAGAAATCCCGCACGGTCAGCTTGCTGCTGTTTGCAGGCCTGGCGCTGGTATTTGCCCTACTGTTACTGGTGGGGTTATCGGCGCTGGTGATGATTCTGGTCTGGGACACCTACCGTCTTACCGGGATTATCAGCCTCTGCGTGTTCTACAGCCTGGCCGCAGCGTTTTGCGGAGTGCGCTTGAAAGCGGCGATATTCGATGAATCCACGCCCTTCCACGCCACCCTCGAAGAGCTGGCCAATGATCGGGAGCGCCTGCTGCCATGAGCATGACTGAAATCCCGCAAAACACCTCCCGTCGGGAAATGCGCAAGGCGTTGATCCGCCTGCGCATGGAAATGCACCGTCAGGAAATCCGCCATGAATCCCATCAACTGATGGTCCCGCTGAACAAAGTGCGTGACCTGCGCCATAACTGGCAGGACAGCCTGGGCATCAAGCACGCGCCGCTGTGGGGCGTGGCCGCAGTGACGCTGATGGGCTTTTTTACCGGCAAGGGCGCCAAGGGCGGCAGTATCAGCAGCGTGACGCGCCTGGTGCGGCTGGGGGCCGGTTTGATCCCGTTGATCAAATTGGCCATGGCAGGGCGCAAGGGTTAAGCGCGACTGGCTGCATTCTTGCAAACAGAATTGGCCCGGCCCTCGTTACTGAGGGCCGGGCCTTTTTTCGCCAGCTCTCTTAAGGAGGCCCCGTGATCGACGGGCAACCGCTCGCCTGCTTCCAGCCATTTATCGACACTGCCACCGGGCGCATCGCCGGCGTCGAGGCACTCGGCCGTCTGCGCCAGGCTGATGGGCGCTTGCTGTCAGTCGGCCCGCTGTTTGCCGACCCGCGCACACCGGGCGTGGCCTTGCGCTGCCTCGACCGGCAGATCCGCGACAATGCCTTGAGCCGCCTGCATGAAGCGCCCGCAGACTGGTTTTTGAGCCTGAACATCTCGCCCCGCTGGATCAACCGTCTGCGCCCCGGCCAAGCCTTGCCCAGCCTGAAGCAGGTGCATGCGCATGGCGTCGATCCGCAGCGCATTGTGTTCGAGATCACTGAACTGGGCGGAGACATCCAGCGTCTGGCCGAGGTGGTGGCGCGCTATCGTGAGGCCGGTGCACGCATTGCCATCGATGACTTCGGTGCCGGCTACTCCCAGCTTGACCGCGTACTCGCGCTGCAGCCGGATATCCTCAAGCTGGACATGCGCCTGTTCCAGGAAGCCGCCAAGGGCGGACCGAGCAGTGAGATCGTGCGTGCGCTGGCGCAAATGGCTGAGAAGACTGGCTGCTGGATCATCGCCGAGGGCGTGGAAACCGAGGCGCAGCTGAGCTTCGCCCTGGAATGCGGCGCGCGGTATGTGCAGGGTTACCTGTTTGCCCAGGCGCAACTCGACTGGTTTGCCACCGATGCCTTCGTACCGCAGTTTGCTCGCCTGCGTACGGTTTACGTGCAGCAGAAACTGGCTGAACGCGGCCGCATCATGCAGTTGCGCCTGCAACTGGCCGAACTGATGAAGATCCTGCAGAACTGGGCGCAGGGCCAGGCGCCGCTGGACCAGTTACCTCAATTGCCGGATTTCCCCTGGCTGCTGCGCTTTTATCAGTGCGACCGGCATGGCACCCAGCTGACGCCCAACTTCGAATGGCGCCAGGACGCCTGGCAGGCCGACAGCCGCTACCTGGGGCACAACTGGTCGTGGCGCCCCTACTTCTATCACCTGCTGGCCGAAGGCTGGGAGGAGCGGCGTCTGACCCTCTCTTCGACTTACCGCGACGCCACCACCAATCAGTATTGCCTGACCGCCGGACAATTCTTCGATAACGGTCAGCGTTTGCTGTTAATCGATATAGACGCGGTCGGCTTGTAGATTTTCGCTTGCCCCGGTGCAGCTGAACCGGGAAGCTGGGAGGGTCATTCACCGCACGGAGAGTACCCGCCTTGGATTGGCCCACCCTGCTTACCCGCGAACGTCTTGGAAAGCCTCTGCACAGCCCGGAAGAACTCGGCCGCAGCCCGTTTCACAAAGACCATGACCGTATCATTTTCTCCGGCGCCTTCCGCCGCCTGGGCCGCAAGACCCAAGTGCACCCGGTGTCCAGCAACGATCATATTCATACGCGCCTGACCCACTCGCTGGAAGTCAGTTGCGTCGGCCGTTCGCTCGGCATGCGCGTGGGCGAAACCCTGCGCAGCGCCCTGCCCGACTGGTGCGACCCCAGCGATCTGGGCATGGTCGTGCAATCGGCTTGCCTGGCCCATGACATCGGCAATCCGCCGTTCGGGCATTCCGGCGAAGATGCCATCCGCCACTGGTTTCAACAGGCGGCCGGGCGCGGCTGGCTGGACGACATGAGCAGTGCCGAGCGCAATGATTTCCTCAATTTCGAAGGCAACGCCCAGGGTTTTCGGGTGCTGACCCAGCTTGAGTACCACCAGTTCGACGGCGGCACTCGCCTGACCTATGCCACCCTGGGCACCTACCTGAAATACCCCTGGACCGCCCGCCACGCCGACTCGCTTGGGTACAAGAAGCATAAGTTCGGCTGTTACCAGAGCGAGCTGCCGATTCTTGAACAGATCGCCCACAGGCTTGGCCTGCCGCAACTGGAAGAACAACGCTGGGCCCGTCACCCGCTGGTGTACCTGATGGAGGCGGCAGACGATATCTGCTACGCCTTGATCGACCTCGAAGACGGCCTGGAAATGGAGTTGCTCGAATACGCCGAGGTCGAGTCGCTGTTGCTCGACCTGGTGGGTGACGACCTGCCCCAGACTTATCGGCAACTGGGGGCACAGGACTCGCGCCGGCGCAAGCTGGCGATTTTGCGCGGCAAGGCCATCGAGCACCTGACCAATGCCGCCGCCCGGGCTTTCGTGGAACAGCAGGATGCGTTGCTTGCCGGCACACTGCCGGGCGATCTGGTGGAGCACATGCATGGCCCCGCCAAGCGTTGCGTGCTGGATGCCAAGGACATGGCCCGCAAGAAAATCTTCCAGGACAAGCGCAAGACCCTGCATGAAATCGGCGCCTACACCACCCTGGAAATCCTCTTGAATGCGTTTTGCGGTGCCGCGCTGGAGCAGCATGGCGGGCGCACGCCGTCGTTCAAGAACCGGCGCATCCTCGACCTGCTCGGCAACAGCGCACCGGACCCGGCGTGGCCGTTACACGCCTCGTTCATGCGCATGATCGACTTTATTGCCGGCATGACCGACAGCTACGCCACCGAGATGGCGCGGGAGATGACCGGGCGTTCAAGCCCACAATGACGCTTGCGATCACGCCGCCTGTTCCCCGAACAGAATCTGCCTACGACGGGAACAGAGCTGCCTGATCGAATTCGTACACTCATTCAAGGAATAATCACGCCCGCTTCTGGCGGACCTGGCGAGCAATTCCTACGCGCCACCCATCGACGCTTGACTGACCCGTGTGCCCCTATGCCCAGACACCCTCTTCGAATCCTATTGGTGGAGGATCACCCCTTTCAGCTTCTGGCCACTCAGTGCCTGCTTAACACCTTCGGCTTCGACCACCTGACGCTGGCAGAAAATGCCGAACAGGCGATCCGCGCGATGTCTGAATCCAAAAGGCCGTTTGACCTGATGCTGTGCGACCAATGCCTGCCTGATTTACTCGGCCTGGAGCTGGTGGAAATTGCCAGTCGCCAACACTTTATAACCGGCGCCATTCTGCTGAGCGGGCTGCCTTCCTCGGAACTCTTCAACCTGACCACCCAAGCCCTGCAGCGTGGTTTGCCGCTGCTTGGTTATTTATCCAAACCGCTGAATAAAGACGAACTTGCAAAGTTGATTGCGCCCCTGATCCGATTATAAATGTAGGACTTTAAACTCTGCCTACCTACGAAAATATACCTGGGCCAATCGCTGAATCGCTGGCACTGTCAATGACTGCACCGAATTAAAACTTGCTTACATCCAGCGTCACAAAGCCTTAACAACTGGTAGGTAACTACCTTTTTTCATGTAGGAATTCTCCTGTTTTATACCTGTTCCCACCATGGTTCATGCTCCTCCCTCTCCTTCTGAGCTAATGTGCCCGCTTTATTTGCACTTGCATGGAATGTGATTATGAACACGGTTTTTATCATTGATGACCACCCCGTTATCAGGCTGGCGATCCGCATGTTGCTGGAACATGAGGGTTATAAAGTCGTCGGTGAAACGGACAACGGTTGTGATGCGATACAAATGGTTCGCGAATGCCTGCCGGACTTGATCATTTTGGATATCAGCATTCCCAAACTTGACGGCCTCGAAGTGCTGTGCCGGTTCAACGCCATGAACACATCGATGAAAACCCTGATTCTGACCGCTCAGAGCCCGACGCTGTTTGCCACCCGCTGCATGCGCTCGGGCGCAGATGGCTATGTGTGCAAGGAAGGCGACCTCAGCGAACTGCTGAGTGCCATCCGCGCCGTGCTGTCGGGTTATAACTATTTTCCCAGCCAGGCCCTCAATGGTAATGCAGACGGCACAGACACGCTGGAACTTGAACTGTTTAAAACAGTGAACGACCGGGAACTGATGGTATTACAACTTTTCGCACAAGGTCGCACCAATAAGGAAATCGCCAAAGGGATGTTTCTAAGTAACAAAACAGTAAGCACTTACAAAAAAAGGCTAATGCAAAAACTTAAAGCCAAGTCCTTGGTAGAACTTATCGAGATGGCAAAACGAAACGCGCTAGTGTGAGAAAGCGGATGCCCAGCCGTATAAAGGACTATTTGATTATATTAATCGCCGGTGTGTGTTTCAGCACGACGGTGCCTGCGGACCCCGCTCCCGGCCCGGAACACTTCACGCTGTTGAGCCGTGCAAGTGCGGTACAACTGGATGTTCAACTGGACAAGGCCCAGCGCCAGTGGTTACAGAACAAACGCGAGCTGGTGCTCGGCACTTCGGCACCGGACTACCCGCCCTTCGACCTGACCTCCAGCGGCCGCGACTACGAGGGCCTGACCGCCGATTACGCAGGGCTGTTGGCCCAAGCCCTGGCATTGCCCGTGAAAGTGGTGCGCTACCCCACCCGAGAAGCATCGATCCACGCGCTTGAAACAGGTGAAATCGACCTGTTGGGCTCCTCCAACGGCTTTGAAGCCGCCAACCCGAATCTCATCCTGTCGCAGCCATACGCGGTGGACCAACCCGTACTCGTGACCCGTGAGGGGGAAAACTACAATCTGGGCAATGGGCTGGCCGGACTGCGCTTGAGCCTGGTCTACCACTACCTGCCGTTGAATGAAGTGCAGAAGCTGTACCCAAAGGCCAACATCCGCGCCTATCCCTCGTACCAAAACGCCTTGAATGCAGTGGCGTTCGACCAGGCCGACGTGTTTTTGGGCGATACCATTTCCACCCATTACATGATCAACAAGGGCTACCTGAAAAACATCCGCATGGCCAACTTCGGCAAGCATGAAGCCTATGGCTTCAGCTTTGCGCTGCGCCAGGAACAGCGCACTTTGCTGAGCATCGTCGATTCGGTGCTGGCCGCCATCCCCATCAATGAGCGCGACAGCATCGCCAAGCGCTGGAGCGCCGGCAGCGATATCTTGCTGACCGACAAGAAGCTGCAGCTGACCCAGCGCGAAGAGCGTTGGCTCAAAGACCATCCGGTGGTAACAGTCGTCGTCAATGAGACCTTCGCGCCGCTGACGTTTTTCGACGCCGAAGGCAATTTTCGCGGCATCACCGCAGACTTGCTGGAACTGATACGCCTGCGCACCGGGTTACGTTTCAAGATCCTGCGCAGTCGCGAAGTCAACGCGATGATCGAACAGGTCACCACCGGGAAAGCCGATATCATCGGGGCCATTGTCCCCAGCGTTGAACGGGAGGCTTCGCTGAGTTTCAGTCGCCCTTACCTGGAAAACTCCTACGTCCTGCTCACCCGCAAAGAGCCCGGCGCACCCTCAAACCTGGAGCAGATGGCAGGCAAGCGCCTGGCTATCACCGTGGGCAACCCACTGGAAAAAATCCTCACGCAGGACTTCCCGCAGATTCGCCTGGTGGAGGTCGGCGACACTTTCAAAGCATCCGAAATGCTGGCCCAAGGCAATGTGGAAGGTGCCGTCAACTCGCTGGTGATCGCCAACTACTTCCTGTCCTCGCAGGTTTTCCAGGACAAACTGCAGATCAGCACCAGTATCGGCACCCTTCCCGCCACGTTCGCCCTGGCGACGCCACGCCGCGCCGTCGAACTGAGCTCAATCCTGGACAAGGCCCTGCTGAGCATTGCTCCGGACGAAATGGGCGTGATCAACAGTCGCTGGCGCGGCTACACCGCCGCCTCCGACAGTTACTGGCGCAACTACCACCAGTTGATCGCGCAAATCATCGTTGGCACCGGGCTGTTGCTGCTGATTTCACTGACCTGGAACGCCCACATGCGCCGCCAGATCAAGCATCGGAAAATGGCCGAGCGCGCCCTCAACGATCAGTTCGAGTTCATGCGCGCACTGGTCAACGAAACCCCGCACCCGATCTATGTGCGTGATCGAAACGGCCTGTTGCAAACCTGTAATGACAGTTACTTGCAGGTCTTCGGCGTCAAGCGTGAAGACGTGATCGGCAAGAGCGTGATCCAGATGGACATGGCCCGGGAATCGGAGGCGGCGCAATACCACGCGGACTACCAGCAAGTCGTGGCGCAGGGCAACACGCTGATTCTCGACCGCACCCTGCACCTGCATGGAAAAAAACTGACGATCTATCACTGGATTCTTCCCTACCGTGACTCCGTTGGTGAAGTCCAGGGCATCATCGGGGGCTGGATCGACATCAGTGAGCGGCGCCAGCTGTTCGACGAGTTGCGCGCCGCCAAGGAACGCGCCGATGAAGCGAACCGGGCCAAAAGTACTTTCCTCGCCACCATGAGTCATGAAATCCGCACGCCGATGAACGCCGTGATCGGCATGCTGGAGTTGACCCTCAAGCGGGCTGACCAGGGCCATCTCGACCGCCCGGCCATTGAAGTGGCCTACAACTCGGCCAAAGACCTGCTGGAATTGATCGGCGATATTCTGGACATCGCGCGCATCGAGTCCGGCCGTTTGAGCCTGGCGCCGGAACGCGTGAACCTGCGCGAAGTCATCGAGTCGGTGGTGCGCGTGTTCGATGGCCTGGCACGGCAGAAAACCCTCAGCCTGCTGCTGGAGTTCAAGCCCGAGCTGGATGACACCGAGGTGCTGATCGACCCGTTACGCTTCAAACAGGTGCTGTCCAACCTGGTGAGTAATGCGATCAAGTTCACCGAGCGCGGGCGGGTGCACATCAAAGTGGACGTGCAACCCACCGATCAACCGCAGCAGGTCGAGATGAAACTGGTGGTCGAGGACACCGGCATTGGTATCAGTCGCGACGACCAGCTGCGCCTGTTCGAGCCGTTTGCCCAGGCCGACAACTCCGGGCACCTGGCCCGGAGCGGTGCCGGCCTGGGGCTTGTGATCTGCCGAAGCCTGTGCGCAATGATGGGCGGGCAACTGAGCCTGAGCAGTGTGCCGATGGTGGGCACCCAAGTGCATGTCAACTTGAAAATGCCCCGCCTGCAGCCGGTCCAGCCCGTGGGCGAACTCAAACCCGCGCCCCCGGCGCTTGCGCCGGTGCTCAACGTACTGGTGGTGGATGACCATCCCGCGAACCGCCTGCTGATGTGTCAGCAACTGGGTTATCTGGGCCATCAGTTCACCGCAGCCCAGCACGGTGCCGCCGGCTTCAAGGCATGGCGTCAGGAACGCTTCGACCTGGTCATCGCCGACTGCAACATGCCGATCATGAACGGCTACGAATTGACCCGCTCGATCCGTGAGTATGAACAGCGCGAACAGCTGCCGGCCTGCGTCGTGCTGGGCTTCACCGCCAATGCCCAGCCGGAAGAGAAACTGCGTTGCGCGCAAGCGGGCATGAACGACTGCCTGTTCAAGCCAATCAGCCTGACGGTGCTGGAGCGGCAACTGGCGCAGATCGGCCAGCCACCCGGCGGTGTGAGGCTCGACCTCAGCAGCCTGGAGGCGCTGACGGGCGGCGACCCACAGCTGAGTCGCCGCCTGCTTGAAGAATTGCTCAACAGCAGCCGTCATGACCGTCAGGAACTGACCGCCATGTTGGCGCAACAGGCATCGCTCCAGGCCATCATTGACCAGGCCCACAAGATCAAGGGAGCTGCGCGCATCGTGCAGGCCGCTGCGCTGGCCGGCGAATGTGAAGCGCTGGAGCACGCCTGCGCCCAGGGTGAGGATCGGCCGAAGATCGAAACCGGCATCAAGAGCCTGGAAAAATGCATGCTTGAATTGGAGAGGATGCTGCAGATGCGCCTTAATGAACTGGACGTCTTGCAATAGGCAGGGCGAGTGTTTGCACTCCCCCTGCCGCCACCGGTCAGCAGTCGGTCAGACGCAGGAAAATCGCTGCCAGCTGTTCGATGCCCGCCTGGTCCTGCGCGGTAAAGCGCGCCAGCGACGGGCTGTCCAGATCAAGGACGCCAATCAGTTGGCCGTCCTTGATCAGCGGCACCACCAGTTCGCTGTTCGAAGCGCTGTCACAGGCGATATGCCCAGGGAACGCGTGAACGTCCTCCACCCGCTGGGTTTGCCGCGATGCCGCCGCCGCGCCGCACACGCCACGACCGAACGGAATGCGCACGCAGGCAATCTGGCCCTGGAACGGGCCAAGCACCAGCTCTTCGTCACGGTTGAGGTAGAAGCCGGCCCAGTTAAGGTCATCCAGCTGGTTGAACAGAAACGCAGAGAACTGCGCGCTGTTGGCGATGAAGTCGCGTTCATCGGCCAGCAGCGATTCCAGTTGCGCACACAGCATTGCATAGCCATCCAGGCCCGTGCCGGCCTGTTGCAAATCGATCATGGTTGACGCTCCAACAACTTGAGACCCACCCAGTAACGGGCGAATTGATACGCGCACCGGCCATTGCGGTTGCCGCGCCCGGTGGCCCAACGTACGGCCAAAATATCCAGCGCTTCATCGCGCTGCCATTGCAAACCGGCCTTGCTGGCCAGTTCGCCAATCCAGTGCTCGACCACGTCCAGGAAATGTTCCTGAGAGAACGGGTAGAACGACAACCACAGGCCAAACCGGTCGGACAAGGCGATTTTATCTTCGACGGCCTCGCTGGGGTGCAGCTCGCCGTCCACGCGTTTCCAGTTGTCATTGTCGCTCTGGTTTTCCGGCACCAGGTGACGGCGGTTGGAGGTGGCATACAACAGCACGTTTTCTGGCGCCTGCTCCAGCGAGCCGTCCAGCACACTCTTGAGCACGCGGTAGTCGCCCTCGCCGGCCTCGAACGACAAGTCATCACAGAACAGGATGAACCGCTGCGGCAGCTTGAGCAGTTGCTCGACCACGCGCGGCAAGTCGGCCAGGTGATCGCGCTCGATTTCAATCAGGCGCAAGCCGGCCTTGGCGTGCTGGGCGAGCAAGGCGCGCACCATGGACGATTTGCCCGTGCCGCGCGACCCCCACAGCAGCGCGTGGTTGGCGGGCAAGCCATCGAGAAACTGTTGGGTGTTGCGGGCCAGTTGTTCGCGTTGCTTGTCCACACCGATCAGGTCGCTGAGGCGCATGTCCAGGCTGACTTCCAGGGGCAGCAAAAAGCCACTGCGGCCTTCGCGCTGCCAGCGGGCGGCGAGGCACTGGTCCCAGTCGATGGCTTGGCGGGGCGCCGGCAACAACGGTTCCAGGCGTGCAAGTACCGCGTCGGCACGCTCAAGAAAGGCATTCAATCGATTATCCACGACTATTCCTCTGGCAAGTTCTTGCAAAAGATGGCGTATTGGCAACCCTGCGGCAGACCGCGACAGGGCTGCACCTGTAAAAAAATCAATGATTATGCCGAGCAAGCCAAAGCCGGTGGATGTTCAGCTATGCTTGCCGGGCGAAGGGAAACGTGAAGTGGTTCAACACCCGATGGATATCAAGTTCGCCCACCGCTTGTCTTATAAACAAGCTCGATTGACTGTGCTGGTCGGTTTCGTCTTGGGAACCTTGCTCAGTCTGATCCAAATCGGCATTGATTATGCCAGCGAAGACGCATCCATCAACCGTGAAATCCGCTCGCTGATCGAAATCAGCCATAACCCCGCCTCCCGTATCGCCTACAACATCGACGCCGAACTCGCCCAGGAACTGACGCTGGGCCTGCTGCACTCCCCGGCGATCACCCGTGCGCAATTGGTCGACAACAATGGCGTGGTCCTGGCCGACGTTGATCGCCCGCGCAAGGAAAGCACGTACCGGCCCATCAGCGATTTTCTGTTTGGCGCCAACCGCCAGTTTGAGGATCGGTTGTTCCTCAGCCACATGCCTAATGACTCTTTGGGCGTTCTGCGCCTGGACGTCGACACTTACGCCTTCGGCAGCCGTTTCCTGCACCGCGCCGAGATCACACTGCTTAACGGCTTTGCCCGCAGCCTGCTGCTGACCGGCATCCTGTTGGGCCTGTTTTACGTGATGCTGACCCAGCCGCTGGTGCGCATCATCCGCGCGCTGAGCACCAGCAAGCAGGCGCATCTGGATTGCCCGCCAGGGCACGAAAACGACGAAATCGGCGTGCTGGTCAGTGTCGCCAACCAGCAGTTCGAAAACATGGAGACCGAAATCCAGCAGCGCCGCCACGCCGAGGACCGACTCACCGAGTACCTGGGCCAACTGGAAGATATCGTCTCCGCACGCACGCTGGAGCTCAAGGCCAGCAACCAACGCCTGAGCCAGTCCAATGATGAGTTGGAGGCTGCGAAGATGACGGCGCTGGGCATGGCCCAGGCACGGGCGGCGTTCCTGGCCAACATGAGCCACGAGATTCGCACGCCGCTCAATGGCCTGCTGGGCATGATCGCCCTCTCGCTGGACAGCCCGTTGAATGCCGAGCAGCGCCAGCAACTGTCGATTGCCCATGACTCCGGCAAAGTGCTGGTGGAATTGCTCAACGATATCCTCGACCTGTCCAAGTTCGATGCCGGCCAGCTGGAGCTGGAGCGTATCCCGTTCGATCTTAGCTCGCTGGTGGAAGACACCGCCAACCTGCTGTCGCAGAACGCAGCACCGAGCGTTGAACTGACGTGCTTGATCGACCCACTGTTTCCCGCCCAAGTGATTGGCGACCCGACACGCGTGCGGCAAATCGTCAGCAACTTGCTCTCCAACGCCTTGAAGTTCACGCGCTTTGGCCGAGTCGACGTGCGCCTGAGCGCCAGTGAGGGCCGGGTGAAGATTGAAGTGTGTGATACCGGTATCGGCATCGCTCAGGATGCGCAGGTAAAAATATTCCAGCCGTTCACCCAGGCCGGCGCAGGCATCACCCGCCAGTTTGGTGGCACGGGGCTGGGGCTCGCGTTGACGCACAATCTGTGTGAAGCGATGAAGGGCCGGCTGAGCATTAGCTCGGAAGTCGGGTTTGGCAGCCAGTTCTGCGCCGACCTGCCACTGCCCACGCATTTGCCCGCGACGCGTTACGCGCCACTGGCAGGCGAAGTCATTGCCATCACCAACGCCGGCAGCGGCCTGACGGAATTGCTCACAACCCTGTTGCCTCACTGGGGGCTGGCGCCGCGCGTTTATTCTCAAGACGACGACCTGAGCGGGCAAAATCCCGACCTGTTGATCACCGATTGCCCGGAGTGCCTGTTCCGCCTGCGCCCAGCCATCAAGGCGCCCATTCTGCTGGTCACCGCCTACGGCAACTTTATGCCCAGTGAGGAAGTGGCAGCCCTGGCGCCGCTGCAGCAACAGGCGCGCCCTTTGAGCCGCAACGCGCTGTATCAGATCCTGCAACGCAATTTGCGCAGCGACGCGCCACTGATCCTCGACCCGATCCAGATGGAAGCCGCGCCGTTTACGCACCGGGCGCGCATCCTGCTGGTGGAGGACAACCCGGTCAATCAACTGGTGGCCAAAGGCATGCTCAGCAAGCTCGGCTGCGAAGTGGTGGTGGCCGCGCACGGTGGCGAAGCGCTCAAGTTTCTTGAAGAGCAGCGCTTTGACATGGTGCTGATGGACTGCAACATGCCGGTAATGGATGGCTACGAAGCCAGCCGGCAGATTCGCCGCAGCGGGCGCTGGCCCGATTTGCCCATTGTCGCCTTGACGGCCAACGCGCTCTCGGAAGAGCGCGAGCGTTGCCGGGCCGCGGGCATGGATGACTACCTGGCCAAACCGTTCCGCCGCGAAGAACTCAAGGCTCTGCTGGACCTGTGGGTGCCGCAGACGACAACCCTTTGATCTGCGCCAGCAACTGGTCCAGGCCTTCGCGCAAGGCATCGGCCTGGTTCAGGTCGATGCCGCTGTCACACAGCAAGCGGGTTTTCAGGCGGTGAGTCTGGTGGCGTAACTGCACACCGGCCTGAGTCAGACCCAGGTGCACTTCCCGCTCATCCCGTGCGCTGCGTTGGCGGCTCACCAGAGCCAGTTGCTCAAGACGCTTGAGCAGCGGCGTCAATGTGCCCGAATCGAGCATCAGCCGCTCGCCCAAGGCCTTGACGGTCGGCTGCGGGGCCGTTGCCTCGTGCCACTCCCACAGCACCAGCATGACCACGTACTGCGGGTAGGTCAGGCCCAGCCGGTCAAGCATTGGCTTATAGGCACGCGTCACCGCCCGTGAGGCAGCGTAGAGCTTGAAACACAGCTGGTCGTCCAGTGCCAGGGACACGCCGGATACATCGATCATTTGAGCAGGGCTTCAATCTCTTGGGTCAGGTCCTGAGGCTTGGTGGTCGGGGCAAAACGCTTGACCACCTGACCGTCACGACCGATCAGGAACTTGGTGAAGTTCCACTTGATGCCCTTGGAACCCAGCAAGCCCGGCGCTTGTTTTTTAAGCTGCACGAACAGCGGGTGGGCCTCGCTGCCGTTGACGTCGATCTTCTTGAACAGCGGGAAACTGACACCGAAATTCAACTCGCAGAACTCGGAAATCGCGCCTTCGTTGCCGGGCTCCTGCTTGCCGAATTGATTGCAGGGGAACCCCAGCACCACCAGGCCCTGGTCCTTGTATTGCTGCCAGAGTTGTTCGAGCCCCTTGTACTGCGGGGTGAAGCCACATTTGCTGGCGGTGTTGACCACCAAAATGGCCTTGCCGGCGAAGTCGGCCAAGGTCTTTTGCTCACCTTTGATGGTGGTGCACGGGATGCTCAGCAGGTTGTTGCTCATGGCAGTGCCTCAAACAGGGGAAAGACCTGAAAAGATAGTAGGCAATTCAATTGTGTGCAATTTAATTGACCGCATTGATGAGGCCCTATTTGCTCACATCAATTCCTTCATTCACGTCCGATACAAAAGTGGGAGCGGGCTTGCCCGCGAATGCAGTGGGTCAGCTACCAATAAGCTGGCTGACACACCGCATTCGCGAGCAAGCCCGCTCCCACACTTGGAAGGTGCTGCCGGCCCTAGCGCGGGACGAGGTCCAGGCACACCGAGTTGATGCAGTAGCGCAAACCAGTCGGCGGCGGACCATCCGGGAACACATGCCCCAGGTGCGCATCGCACTTGGCGCAGGTGACTTCGGTGCGGATCATGCCGTGGCTGACGTCGCGGATCTCGATCATCGCGCTGTCGGCGATCGGCGCGTAGAAGCTCGGCCAGCCGCAGCCGGAGTCGAACTTGGTGCTGGAATCGAACAGCGGCTCATTGCAACAGATGCAGTGATACACACCGTCGGTTTTGGTTTCGTTGTATTTGCCGCTGAACGGGCGCTCGGTGCCCTTGAGACGACACACCTGATACTGCGCGGGGTCGAGCATGTCCCGCCACTCATCCAGGGTTTTCTGCAACTTATCCATCAATCCACCTCGGCAACTGAAAAAGCCTGATCTGTATCTTTTCCACGGAACAGGCGGCACGTATGATTGCGCCTCTTAAAAACGCCAGTCTGGCACCCGCGCTACCGGCATTCAAACGTATTTATGGGTGCAGGCCTCGCAGGATTCGCAGTACGGTAGTGTCCACGCCGTCTGGATCGTTCATTTTCAGGATCACATCGCCATGCAGGTCAGCAAATCGAACAAGCTCGCCAACGTCTGCTACGACATTCGCGGCCCAGTGCTCAAGCACGCCAAACGCCTGGAAGAGGAAGGCCATCGCATCCTCAAGCTGAACATTGGCAACCCGGCGCCGTTTGGTTTCGAAGCGCCGGACGAAATCCTCCAGGACGTGATCCGCAACCTGCCGACCGCTCAGGGCTACAGCGACTCCAAGGGCCTGTTCAGCGCGCGTAAAGCCGTGATGCAGTACTACCAGCAGAAGCAGGTGGAAGGTGTCGGCATCGAAGACATCTACCTGGGCAACGGCGTGTCCGAGCTGATCGTGATGTCCATGCAGGCCTTGCTCAACAACGGCGACGAAGTGCTGGTGCCGGCGCCCGACTACCCGCTGTGGACCGCTGCCGTGACCCTGGCTGGCGGCCACCCGGTGCACTACCTGTGCGATGAAGGCGCCGACTGGTTCCCGGACCTGGCCGACATCAAGGCCAAGATCACGCCGAACACCAAGGCCCTGGTGATCATCAACCCGAACAACCCGACCGGCGCCGTGTACTCCAGGGAAGTGTTGCTGGGCATGCTCGAGCTGGCACGCCAGCACAACCTGGTGGTGTTCTCCGACGAGATCTACGACAAGATCCTTTACGACGACGCCGTGCACATCTGCACCGGCTCCCTGGCGCCGGACCTGCTATGCCTGACCTTCAACGGCCTGTCCAAATCCTACCGCGTGGCGGGTTTCCGCTCTGGCTGGATCGCCATCTCCGGGCCCAAGCACAACGCCCAGAGCTACATCGAAGGCATCGACATGCTGGCCAATATGCGCCTGTGTGCCAACGTGCCGAGCCAGCATGCAATCCAGACCGCACTCGGCGGCTACCAGAGCATCAACGACCTGGTACTGCCTCAGGGCCGCCTGCTGGAGCAGCGCAACCGTACCTGGGAGTTGCTCAACGCGATCCCCGGCGTGAGCTGCGTGAAACCCATGGGCGCGCTGTATGCGTTCCCACGGATCGACCCGAAAGTCTGCCCGATCCTCAACGACGAGAAATTCGTGCTCGACCTGCTGCTGTCGGAAAAGCTGCTGGTGGTACAGGGAACGGCGTTCAACTGGCCGTGGCCGGATCACTTCCGCGTGGTGACATTGCCGCGAGTGGACGACCTGGACATGGCCATTGGTCGCATCGGCAACTTCCTCAAGTCCTATCGCCAATAACGCACATGCCGCCGTACGATCGACATTCGGTCGTACGGCGAGTATCTGGCAACACTTCTCTACCCGCCGTCCCCTCCTCCCTGCCGCTGCACGCCACGGACCGGTCAGCCTCCTATAATTGCAGGGCGCGAAGGCTTGAATGGGGTGATCGCGGCTGGCTTTTCGGCTCGGAAAATCCTTTCAAGGCTCTACATTCAGGCTGTAGGACACAGTTTGAAATAGTCGCTCGGTTGAATAGCCCCAGGCCGCACCTTATATACCCCGCAGTACGCGACATATTAAGCATGAGGAGAATTCTACAACCATGATGCGCATCCTGCTGTTCTTGGCCACTAACCTGGCGGTCGTGCTGATTGCCAGCATCACCCTGAGCCTGTTCGGCTTCAACGGGTTCATGGCGGCCAACGGGGTTGATCTGAACCTCAATCAGCTGCTGGTCTTCTGTGCAGTCTTTGGTTTTGCCGGCTCGATCTTCTCGCTGTTCATCTCCAAGTGGATGGCGAAGATGAGCACCAGCACCCAGGTCATCACCCAGCCACGCACCCGCCATGAGCAATGGTTGCTGCAGACCGTTGAGCAGTTGTCCCGCGAGGCTGGCATCAAGATGCCTGAGGTCGGGATTTTCCCGGCGTATGAGGCCAACGCCTTTGCCACCGGCTGGAACAAGAACGACGCCCTTGTTGCGGTGAGCCAGGGCATGCTCGAACGCTTCTCCTACGACGAAGTGAAAGCGGTACTGGCCCACGAGATCGGCCACGTGGCCAACGGCGACATGGTCACCCTGGCGCTGGTACAAGGCGTGGTGAACACCTTCGTGATGTTCTTTGCACGGATCATCGGCAACTTCGTCGACAAGGTGATCTTCAAGAACGAAGAAGGCCGCGGCATTGCCTACTTCGTGGCGACCCTCTTTGCCGAGGTGGTGCTGGGCTTCCTGGCCAGCGCGATCACCATGTGGTTTTCGCGCAAACGCGAGTTCCGCGCGGACGAAGCCGGTGCCCGCCTGGCCGGTACCGGGGCGATGATTGCGGCACTGCAACACTTGCGCTCCGAACAAGGCCTGCCCGTGCACATGCCGGACAGCCTGACCGCGTTTGGTATCAACGGTGGCATCAAGCAAGGTTTTGCACGCATGTTCATGAGCCACCCGCCGCTGGAAGAGCGGATCGACGCATTGCGTCGCCGGGGCTGATAGCTGCGCGGTAACACAAAAAAGGGGCGATCTGATCGCCCCTTTTTTTTGAGTGCTTGAATCGCCATCGCGGGCAAGCCCGACTCCCACAAGGATCTGCTCAGGTTCACATACACGGTGAGCGACGCGGTCAATGTGGGAGCCGGGCTTGCCCGCGATGGCTATAGCAGGGTCAGTACTTTGTCAGTTGGTACACGCGCTCTTCCAGCCGCGTGACACCGTCTTGCACAAACTTCCAACTCTCACCCAGGATGTCTTGCTCCTCCACCACCTGCACAGTCCAGTGCGAGCCCAGCAACACCTTCACCTCATCATCGGTTACCGCAAACGGCGGGCCAGCCTTTTGTGTCTGATCGTAGTCGAGGGTGATCAGCAAACCCTGACAGCCCGGGCGCAACAAGGCATTCAGATGCTCGGCGTACTGCGCCCGCATCAACGGCGGCAACGCGATCAATGCCGCGCGATCGTAAAGCGCGGAGCAATCGGCCAGCGCTTCGGCGTCCAAGGCAAAGAAATCGCCGCACCACACCTCGATCAGATCCGCCTGGTACACCTTGAACACGCCACGCTGACTGATCCTGGGCACCAGCCCTTGCTCACTGAAGAACGCCTGCACCGCCTGCTCGGACAGCTCCACACCCAGCACGCGATAACCCAAGCTTGCCAGCCACATCAGATCCAGGCTTTTGCCGCACAGCGGCACCAACACCTTTGCCCCTTCAACCAAGGCCAGTTTTGGCCAGTGGCGTTGCAGGTAGGGGTTGACCTCGGGCAGATGAAAACCGATCTGGTTGCGTGCCCAACGCTCTTGCCAAAACTTAGGCTCCATGGAATCACCCTGAAAATTCGATCAAAAGGCGCTAAAACTTATATTAGATTTAGATCAATGATCTGATTGAAGATGGGCCCATGTTAACGCTCAGGACCCTACTTATGTTCCCCAGCCTGTTTATCTCCCACGGTTCGCCCATGCTCGCCCTGCAACCCGGTGCCAGCGGCCCGGCACTCAAGCGCCTGGCGGCCGAGTTGCCACGGCCCAAGGCCATTGTGGTGGTCTCAGCGCACTGGGAAAGCCAGGGCCTGCTGGTTACCGGCAGCGCCGCACCCGAGACCTGGCACGATTTCGGCGGCTTCCCACGGGATTTGTTCGCCGTGCAGTACCCCGCACCCGGTGACCCGCAGTTGGCAGCCCAGATAGTCGAACTGCTCAAGGCTGATGGCCTTGAGGCTCGCGTCGATGACCAGCGCCCGTTCGACCATGGCACCTGGGTGCCCCTTTCACTGATGTACCCGGCCGCCGATATTCCGGTGGTGCAGGTGTCGCTGCCAAGCCGTATGGGCCCTGCCCTGCAAACCCGCGTCGGGCATGCCCTGGCCAGTTTGCGTGAGCAAGGCGTGCTGTTGATCGGTTCGGGCAGCATCACCCACAACCTGGGCGAACTGGACTGGCATGCCGGACCTGAGAGCATTGAGCCTTGGGCGCGCGATTTCCGCGACTGGGTAGTGGACAAACTCGCCGCCAACGACGAGGCGGCCTTGCACGATTATCGCCGCCAGGCGCCGCATGCCGTGCGCAGCCATCCGAGTGACGAGCACCTGTTGCCGCTGTATTTTGCGCGCGGCGCGGGTGGCGCATTCAGCGTGGCGCATCAGGGGTTCACCATGGGTGCGCTCGGGATGGACATCTACCGCTTCGGCTAACGCAGATCTAAATGTGGGATTGAGTGCTAATCCAAACCTGAAATCCAGGCAAAAAAAATCCCCGAACCAGTCGGGGATTTTTTATGTGCGATCAATCAGCCCAAGGGCGGATCAATCTTCGCGGTAGCGACGCAGCTTCAGCTGCTTACCGGCAACGCGAGTGTCTTTGAGCTTGGCCAGCAGTTTTTCCAGACCGTCTTCCGGCAGCTCCACCAGGGAGAAGCTGTCACGAACCTGGATACGACCGATCGCTTCACGTGCCAGGCCACCCTCGTTGAGGATAGCGCCCAGCAGGTTCTTGGCCGCGATGCCATCACGCGCGCCCAGCGCGGTACGGCAACGAGCACGGCCTTCAGCCAATGGAACCGGAGCACGACGCTCACGATCACCACGGTCTGGACGGTCGCCAGTACGCTCTGGACGATCACCGCGCGGAGCGTTGTTCGGCACCAGTGGACGTTCTTTCTCGATCGCAGCCAGGGTCAGCGCTTGACCGTTGGTAGCCTTGCGCAGCAGGGCTGCAGCCAGGGCACGCGGGGTGCAACCGATATCGGCCGTCAGGCGGTCCAGCAGTTCGCCGTGGGTCGATTCAGCGTCAGCCACCAGCGGCGACAGGCTGTTGGTCAGTTTCTTGATGCGAGCATCGAGAACGGCCTGAGCATCCGGCAGGCGGACTTCGGCAACTTTCTGACCGGTTACACGCTCGATCACTTGCAGCATGCGGCGCTCACGCGGAGTCACCAGCAGCAGTGCACGACCTTCGCGACCGGCACGGCCGGTACGGCCGATACGGTGAACGTAGGACTCTGGGTCGTACGGCATGTCAACGTTGAACACGTGGGTGATACGTGGAACGTCGAGACCACGGGCAGCAACGTCGGTCGCCACAACGATGTCCAGACGGCCATCCTTGAGGGAGTCGATCACGCGCTCACGTTGGTTCTGGGCAATGTCACCGTTCAGCGCAGCGGCTTTGTAGCCTTTGGCTTCCAGGGCACTGGCCAGGTCCAGGGTCGCTTGCTTGGTGCGCACGAACATGATCAGGGCGTCGAAGTCTTCGACTTCCAGCAGGCTCAATACAGCCGAGGTCTTCTGGTCAGCGTGAACCAACAGGTGGGCCTGTTCGATCGCGGTAACGGTCTGAGTCTTGGTCTGGATCTTCACGTGTTGCGGATCGCGCAGGTGGCGTTCGGCAATGGCACGGATCGACTGTGGCAGGGTGGCCGAGAACAATACGGTCTGACGGGTTGGTGGCAGCGCCTTGAAGATGACTTCCAGGTCATCCATGAAGCCCAGCTTCAACATTTCGTCAGCTTCGTCCAGAACCAGGTGGTTCACGGTCGACAGGACTTTTTCGTCACGACGCAGGTGGTCGCACAGACGGCCCGGAGTGGCGACAACGATCTGTGCGCCGTTACGGATTGCTTTCAGTTGTGGGCCCATAGGCGCGCCGCCGTAAACGGCCACAACGGTTACGCCTGGCATTTGCTTGGCGTAGGTTTCAAAAGCGGTTGCTACTTGCAGCGCCAACTCACGGGTTGGCGCCAGGATCAGGGCTTGCGGCTCGCGCTTGGCAGGATCGATGCAGTGCAGGATTGGCAGGGCGAACGCGGCGGTTTTACCGGTACCGGTTTGCGCTTGGCCAATCATGTCTTGGCCGGCCATGATGATCGGGATCGATTGCTGCTGAATAGCCGAAGGTTCTTCGTAGCCGGTCGCGATGACGGCAGCGAGAATGTTCGGGTTAAGATTAAAAGCGGCGAAGCCGCCGGTTTCCTGGGTCATGGGTCTGCCTCTAAGTGCATCCGCAAAGACCCATGCTCCAAAGCTGCGCATGCCGTGTTGAGACTCAAGAGTCGCCCTGGCTGCTTTGTCGGCGGGGATTTGCGAAAACGAATGAATGAAAAAGATTCGTCAAGGAAGAGTCCGCTGTGCGGACGTGCAGCCGAAGCTGACTTCGGGGAATTGCGCTACCTAAACGCGGCCCGGTTAAAGGCCGGCGCGCACTATACCGGAAATAGCTGAAAAAGGGAGCTTTTTTTATCGCAAAGCGCCGATAAACCGCGCTGCATCAAAGCCTTTGCGGATAGCCGCGCCAGGGTCTATTTTTCAAAGGCCCGGCCCTGTTGGTCATAACGCTTAAACGGTTCACCTGCCCATCAAGACCTTTGGTCTGAAACCCACCCAAGCCCTGAGGGCACATCCGATGAATCAAGCCAGCAGCAGTCGCGTCAGCCGTGAGTTGCAGGGCCATGTCCTGCTGTTGGGTCTGGACCGAGTGGCCAAGCGCAATGCCTTTGACCTGGATCTGCTCAATGAGCTGAGCCTGGCCTATGGCGAATTTGATCGAAACGACGAGGCCCGGGTGGCCGTGGTGTTTGCCCACGGCGACCACTTCACCGCCGGGCTGGACCTAGCCAATATCAGCGGCGTGATGTCCGGAGGCTGGCAACCGCCACTGGGCGGCTGCGATCCATGGGGTGTGTTCGCCGGGCCGAGGGTCAATAAACCGGTGATCGTCGCGGCCCAGGGCTACTGCCTGACCATCGGCATCGAGTTGATGCTGGCAGCCGATATCAATATTTGCGCGAGCAATACGCGCTTTGCGCAAATGGAAGTAAAGCGTGGGATCTTTCCGTTTGGCGGCGCGACCTTACGTTTTCATCAGGTGGCCGGCTGGGGCAACGCCATGCGCTGGTTGCTCACCGGCGATGAATTTGATGCACACGAGGCGCTCAGGCTGGGCTTGGTGCAGGAAGTGATGGCCAGCGAAGATTTGCTGCCGCGCGCCATTGAGCTAGCCAGCCGTATTGCCCGCCAGGCGCCGCTGGGTGTGCAAGCGACGCTGATGTCGGCGCGCCAGGCACGGATGGAAGGCGAAACCGTTGCCGCCGCCGGGTTGCAGGTGGTGGTGGAGAAGCTGCTCAACAGTGAAGATGCCAAAGAGGGTGTGCGGGCGATGGTTGAGAAGCGGCCGGGGGTGTTCAAAGGGATTTGAGTGAACAGTGTCGGCCTCATCGCGGGCAAGCCCGCTCCCACATTTGATCGCCTATCCCCTGTGGGAGCCGGGCTTGCCCGCGATGGCGCCAGTACAAGCAACTAAGTCGCCGGCCGAATCGCCTTGATCAACGCCTGTAACGAGTACCCCAACCGCGGCGCCAATGCTTCGGCACGCGCCGTCAGCGCACCCAGGTCCAGTGCCTGATCCAGCTCCGAAGGCACCAGCAAAATCACATTGCCCTCCTTCACCGGCAGCTCCCAGTAATGCCGGTGATACAACCCGCGCAACAACGCCGCACCCAGTGGCTTGCCATCATCGGTGGCCCACTGGTTGATCACCAGCCAGCCGCCAGGGTTGAGTTTTTTCTGGCAGTTTTCCAGGAAGGTCCAGGCCAGGTGCCCCACGCCCGGGCCGACGTCGGTATACAGGTCGACGAAAATCAGGTCCGCCGATTCGGCGGTGTCGAGCAACTGCAGCGCGTCGCCAATACGGATGTACAGGCGCGGATCGTCATCCAGCCCCAGGTACTCAATGGCCAGGCGCGGCACGTCCGGGCGCAGCTCAATGGCTTCGACGTCTTCCAGCGGCAGAAACTTGAGGCACGCCTGGGTCAGCGTGCCGGCGCCCAGCCCGAGGAACAGCGCACTCTCCGGTTGCTCGTGGCACAACGCGCCAATCAGCATCGCGCGGGTGTAGTCGTACTCCAGCCAACTTGGGTCAGCGGTGAATACGCAGCTTTGCTCGATGGCGTCGCCAAACTCGAGAAAGCGATAATCGGCCACTTCAAGCACGCGGATCATGCCGAAATCATCATGGACTTCGGCCAGCAGGCGCTCGACACGCTCCTCGGTCATCACTACTCCTAAAGGGTTTACCGCACGGCAAAGGCGCGATTGTCGGCCAACCGGCGGCAACAGGTCACGCACTAATTGCTGATAACATTGGCGCCCCACCGTCAATCAACCAATCGAGTTCACGATGAGCCAACCCTGGAGCCCCGACAGCTGGCGCGCCCTGCCGATCCAGCAACAACCCCAGTACCCGGACGCTGCACACTTGCTGCAAGTGGAGCAGAACCTGGCCAGCTACCCGCCACTGGTGTTTGCCGGGGAAGCCCGCGAGTTGCGCCGTCAGTTCGCCGAAGTGACCCAGGGCCGCGCGTTCCTGCTGCAGGGCGGTGACTGTGCCGAAAGCTTTGCCGAGTTCTCCGCGGCAAAAATCCGCGACACCTTCAAGGTGCTGCTGCAGATGGCAATCGTGATGACCTTCGCCGCCGGCTGCCCGGTGGTCAAAGTCGGGCGCATGGCCGGCCAGTTCGCCAAGCCGCGCTCGGCCAACGATGAAACCATCGACGGCGTCACCCTGCCCGCCTACCGTGGCGACATCGTCAACGGCATCGGTTTCGACGAGAAAAGCCGCGTTCCGGACCCGGATCGCCTGCTGCAGTCTTACCACCAGTCCACCGCCACGCTTAACCTACTGCGCGCGTTTGCTCAGGGCGGTTTTGCCGACCTGCATCAAGTGCACAAGTGGAACCTGGACTTCATTGCCAACTCCGCACTGGCCGAAAAATACAGCCAGCTGGCCGACCGTATCGACGAAACCCTGGCCTTCATGCGCGCCTGCGGCATGGACAGCTCGCCGCAACTGCGCGAAACCAGCTTCTTCACCGCCCACGAAGCGCTGCTGCTCAACTACGAGCAAGCCTTCGTGCGCCGCGACAGCCTGACCAACGACTACTACGATTGCTCGGCGCACATGCTCTGGATCGGCGACCGCACCCGTCAGCTGGACGGTGCCCACGTCGAATTCCTGCGCGGGGTGAACAACCCGATCGGCGTCAAGGTCGGCCCGAGCATGAACCCCGACGACTTGATCCGCCTGATCGACATTCTCAACCCGGACAACGACCCCGGCCGCCTCAACCTGATCGCGCGCATGGGCGCCGGCAAGGTGGGCGACCACCTGCCCAACCTGATCCGCGCCGTGCAGCGCGAGGGCAAGCAGGTGCTGTGGAGCTCCGACCCGATGCATGGCAACACCATCAAGGCCAGCAGCGGCTACAAGACCCGCGACTTTGCGCAGATTCTTGGCGAGGTGAAAGAGTTCTTCCAGGTGCATCAAGCCGAAGGCTCGTATGCCGGCGGGATTCACATCGAAATGACCGGGCAGAACGTCACCGAATGCATCGGCGGCGCGCGACCGATCACCGAAGATGGCCTGTCGGACCGCTATCACACCCACTGCGACCCACGGATGAATGCCGATCAGTCGCTGGAATTGGCATTTTTGATTGCCGAGACCTTGAAGCAAGTCAAACGCTGAGATTTGGGCGAGCGGGCTTCCTGTGGCGAGCGGGCTTGCCCCGCGTTGGGTGGCGCAGCCGCCCCACTACAACCACTGCGGTGTGTCTGGAAGAATGAGGTGGATGGTTTTGGGGCGGCTTCGCCACCCAACGCGGGGCAAGCCCGCTCGCCACAACAAGCCCGCTTGCCACAAAAACCAGCTGCAACTCAGGTTTGCAGCATCGCCACCCTTAAGCGGGCAGCACTCGGCCGCTGGCAGTTGAGCTGGACCTGTTCCAGCCCCAACCAATCAGCCATCTGCCGCAGGTTCAAGGCCAGCGCCTGCATCCCCTCCTCGTCCAGCCCCGGCTCTTCTTCGTGCACCGCATGCACAGCCAGCCGCCCATGGGCGCGTTCGGCGCGCAGGTCGACACGCGCGGCGATCCGCTCATTGTGCAAAAACGGCAGCACGTAATAGCCGTACACCCGCTTGTCTTGCGGGGTGTAGATCTCCAGACGGTAGCGAAAATCAAACAATCGCTCGGTTCGGCTGCGCTCCCAGATCAGTGAGTCGAACGGCGACAACAAGGCACTGGCCGGTACTTTGCGCGGTACCTTCGGTTCTGGCAGGCAGTACGCCGGTTGCTTCCAGCCCTGCACCTGACACACACGCAGTTGCCCATCCTCGACCAGCTCGGCCAAGCGGCCACGACTGTCGGCAGGGTCCAGGCGGAAATAATCGCGCAGATCCTTTTCGGTACCGACGCCCAAGGCAGTCGCGCTGTGCAGCAACAAACCGCGCTGGGCCTCGGCCTCGCTCACGGTGGCCAGAATGAGGTCGGCGGGGATGACGCGCTCGGGCAAATCATAGAGCCGCTCAAACCCGCGCCGCCCCGCCACCGTGACCAACCCTGCGGCAAACAACCATTCCAGTGCGTGCTTTTCATCACTCCAATCCCACCACGGGCCGGCGCGCTCCTCACGGGTGGACAAGCTGCCAGCACCCACCGCGCCCTGTTGCTCGACGGTCTGCAGCACGCGCTGGATGGTGGCCTGCTGTTCACGCCCGAAACGCGCCATTTGCGCATAAATCCCTTGGCCCTGCTTGGCCCGCTCCATGCGCCAGCGCATCAACGGGTACAGCGCCATGGGCAGCAACGAGGCCTCATGGCCCCAATACTCAAAGAGCGAGCGCCGCCGCCCCTGGCTCCAGGCAGCTTGTTCGAGGATCAGCGGGGAGTACTGGCCAAGGCGGGAAAACAGCGGCAGGTAATGCGAGCGCACCACGGCGTTGACCGAATCGATCTGCAGCACACCCAAGCGCTCGATCAAACGATTGAGATGCGTAGCCTTGATCAGTGCCGGCGCCTGGCGCCCGGAAAAACCCTGGGCCGCCAGCGCCATGCGTCGAGCGTGCTTGAGTGAAAAAGACAGGTCGGCGGGCATGAGTCTCTCCGTATGGGCTCGCCGACAACCCTACTGCATTCCAGGTTACTTTCGCAGCGGGTCTTGCCAGAAATGCAGGTGACTGTCCTGCTCCACATCGCCCCGATTAAGCCCGATGTCCTTGAGCGCATCGTCGCTCAAACTCGCCAGCGCCTGGCGCTCATGGTGCAGCGCCTGCCACCGGGCAACCCGCTGGAAAAATCCGGAAAACGGACGTTTCGTCATCAACACAAAACCTTTCTGACCTTTCATCTTCTCGCCCTCCAATGGGGATGACGAGAGTGTGTGCCTGGCACTATGATCAATCCAACGAATGTTTCTTATGTAATACATCTCGGAGATTGATCAATTGTCCGGCTACCCAAGCATCGACACTGAAGTGCTGCGCACCTTCGTCGCCATCGCCGATCAGGGCGGCTTTACCCGCGCCGGTGAACTGGTCAACCGCACACAGTCGGCGGTGAGCATGCAAATGAAGCGCCTCGAAGAAGACGTGCTGCAGCGCAAGCTGTTCGAGCGCGACGGTCGTCAAGTGCGGCTGACGGCCGAAGGCCAGGTATTGCTGGGTTATGCGCGGCGCATCCTGAAACTGCACAGTGAGGTGTTCAACACCCTGCGCGAACCTCATATGGTCGGGCTGGTGCGCATCGGCACGCCGGATGATTACGTGATGCGTTTCCTGCCGGGGATTCTCAAACGGTTTTCCAAGGCCTACCCGCTGATCCAGATCGAAATGCACTGCGAGTCGTCGGCGGTGTTGATGCAGCGGCGCGACCTGGCGCTGACCGTGATCAGCCGCGAGCCCGGCAATGAAATCGGCGAATTGCTGCGCAGTGAGCGCATGGTCTGGGTGGCGGCGCCGTGCTTCTGCGTGGATGAGCACGAGACCCTGCCCCTGGCCATTTCCGGCGTCGACAGCTTTTGCACCCAATGGACCCGCACCGCGCTGGATGCTGCCGGCATCGATTATCGCCTGGCGTACCACAGTTCCAACGTCGCGGCGATTCAGGCCGTGGTCGGCTCGGGGCTGGCGGTGATGGTCAGCATGGAAGGCCTGGTGACCGACGACTTACGGATCCTGGGCAGCGATGAAGGCTTTCCGCCTCTGCCGTCGATGAGCCTGCGCCTGCTGCGCAACCCGGCGATGGCCTCGCCCATCACCGAATGCCTGGCCGAATACATCCTCGAAGGCTTCAGACTTTAAACGTCAGCATCACCGCGCACACCGCCAGAAAGCCGCAGAACAGGCCGCGCAATACCCGTTCCGGCAGCGCGTGGGCGACTTTTACCCCCCAACTGATACTGAGCAGGCCACCGACCGCCAACGGCACGCCGATCATCCAATCCACCTCCTGATGCCAGGCGTAGGTGACCAGGGTCACGCTGGTGCTGGGCAGCGCCAACGCCAGCGACAAGCCTTGAGCGACCACTTGGGTGGTACCGAAAAGACTGGTCAGCACCGGCGTCGCCACCACTGCGCCACCCACGCCAAACAAGCCGCCCATGGAACCCGAGGCGGCGCCGAGCACGCCGAGCCAAGGCCAGGAATAACGCATCTGCGCAGTCGGCGGCGCATTGCGAGTGAACATGCGCAGCAAGTTGTAGGCGGAGAGCGTCAGCAGGAATGCAATAAAACCGATGCGCATCGCGCCGGCGTCCAGGCCCACCGCCCAGATGGAGCCCAGCCAGGCAAAGCAGAAACCCATGACACCCAACGGCAACGCGTGGCGCAATTCGATACGGTTACGCTGGTGATAACGCCAAAGCGCCAGCATCACATTGGGCACCACCATCACTAGCGCGGTGCCTTGGGCGAGCTGTTGATCCAGCCCAAACAACACGCCCAACACCGGGATGGCAATCAGCCCGCCGCCAATGCCGAACAGGCCGCCGACCGTGCCCAGGGCTGCGCCCAATACCAGGTAAATCGCTAAATCCAACACCGCGCATCACTCCAAAAGCCCAGGCGAAGCATGCTACGCAGTCGCCTGTGGCGTGGAAACGCACAGCAACGCACAATGGCTGTGCCGAACTCGCATAAGCGCCTCCTCATGAACCCCAATACCTTGACCGACCAACTGAGCCTGTTTCTTGATGTGCTGGAAACCGGCAGTTTTTCCGCCGCCGCCCGCCGCCATCCGCTGACCCCTTCAGCGGTGGCTCGGCGCATTGACAGCCTGGAAAGCTCGGTCGGCAGCCGCTTGTTTCAGCGCAGCACCCATGCCGTGGTACCAACACCGGCAGGCCTGGCGTTTGCCGAACGGGCGCGACGGATTGTCAGCGAGTTGCAACTGGCCCGGGCCGAGGCGGTGTCGTTGAGCCACGCGCCGGAGGGCCTGATCCGCGTGGACGCGCCGGCAGCCTTCGGCCGACGGCACTTGGCGCCGGTGATTGCCGACTTTCTGAACGTGTATCCGGGGCTGGATGTGCACCTGCATTTGATCGACAGCTTTGTCGACATGCAGGGCGCCCACTTGGGCAAGGTCGACCTGGTGCTGCGCGCCGGGCACATCGTCGACACCCGCTTGATTGCCACGCCATTGGCCAGCATCGTGCGCATCGCCTGCGCCAGTCCCGCTTACCTCAAAAGCCGTGGCACGCCGACCCATCCTCGGGACCTGAGCGAGCATGATGGCCTCGACTGGGACGGCCTGGCGCCGATGTTCGCCTGGCGCTTCGAGCTGGACGGGCGCCGCGCCACCTATCGCCCGCAACGCATTCGTCTGAGTGCCAATAATGCCGAAGCACTGCTGTGCGGCGCGCTCGCCGGGCTGGGCATCGCGCATTTGCCGACGTGGCTGGCCAGTGAATACCTGGTGCGTGGTGAGTTATTACCGCTGTTTTGCGAAAACGGCCTGCCCAGCCCGGAAACCACCGGCATTTACGCGCTGCGTCTGGAACAGCAGGCCAATGCACGCAGCCGCCTGCTGCTGGAATACCTCAAGTCCCGCTTCAGCCCGGTACCGCCCTGGGATCTGGCATTACAAAGCGGCCTGGTCTGACCCAATAGCCAGAATTATCTGGCGCATTAAAGGTTTGATCGCTAGATTCCAGCCCATATACGCTTTTTCGAGGCACTGTCATGCGCAAAAATCCCGACCCTTGCGAATCCCTCATGCTGGATAACCAGTTGTGTTTCGCCCTGCACTCCACTTCGTTGCTGATGACCAAGGTCTACAAGCCGCTGCTGCAAGCCCTCGGCCTGACCTATCCGCAGTACCTGGCGATGATGGTGCTGTGGGAAGAGGATGGTTTGACCGTCGGCGAAATCAGCACTCGCCTGCTGACCGATCCGGGTTCGCTGACGCCGCTGCTTAAGCGGTTAGAGGCCGAAGGCCTGCTCAGCCGGACCCGCAGCCGCGAAGATGAACGTGTGGTGGTGGTGGAATTGACCCAGGCAGGCCGTGCGTTGCAGGAAAAAGCCATGGGCATCCCGCAGTGCATCCTCGGCGCCAGCGGGTTACAGCTGGAGCAGTTGCGCAAGTTGCAAAGTGATTTGATTGCCTTGCGGGGAAATCTGCAAGACGCCATTTAAAGGCATTCACGCAGTAAAAAGGTGGGAGCTGGCTTGCCTGCGATCGCGGTACATCAGTCATGAATACATTGGCTGACACTGCGCAATCGCAGGCAAGCCAGCTCCCACATTTGTTTGGGTGTGTGCCAGAAAATAACGTCCGGAAAAGATTTTTGTAAATTTACCTTGCGCACTAAACATTAGCGCTATACATTCGCCCTCACCAACTACTTAACGCGCAAACATTTAGCGCTAAAAAACCAAGAGGACGACACCATGCAAACGCTCTATACCGCAGTAGCCACCGCCACCGGCGGCCGTGATGGTCGTGCTGTTTCCAACGACAACATCCTCGACGTCAAACTCTCCACCCCCAAAGAGCTGGGCGGCGCCGGCGGCCAAGCCACCAACCCTGAGCAACTGTTCGCGGCCGGCTACTCGGCCTGCTTCATCGGCGCGCTGAAGTTCGTCGCCAGCCAGACCAAACGCAAAATCCCGGATGACGCTTCGATCACTGCCCACGTCGGCATCGGTCAAATCCCCGGCGGTTTCGGCCTGGACATCGACTTGCACGTGAGCCTGCCGGGCCTGGCGCAGGATGATGCGCAAAGCCTGGTCGACGCGGCTCACCAAGTCTGCCCGTACTCCAACGCCACCCGTGGCAACGTCGATGTGCGCCTGCACGTGACTGTCTGATGCCCTTTGCCGCCACTGGAGAAGGCCATGAACATAATGGGTAAAGCCCTCGGCACCCTGCTCGCGCTGTCGATCAACACCGCGTTCGCCGCAAGCGCATTACCCGGTGGCGATCAACCAGACCTAAGGCGCGACCCTAGGTGCCGGAAGTCCGTTCAGCCTTGCAGCAGGCCTCTCAAGCGCTCAAGCAACACCTGAACTAAACAGGCGCCCATGAAAAAGCCCGACTCAAGGTCGGGCTTTTTTTCGTATCGGCGGGGCCAGAATTACTTCTTGGCGCGACCTTTGTACGAACCACCTTCACGGGTGTCGATCTCGATCAGGTCGTCGATTTCGATGAAATCAGCCACTTGCAGCTCGGTACCGTTAGCCAGTTTGGCAGGCTTCATGACCTTGCCCGAAGTGTCGCCGCGAGCGGAACCTTCGGTGTAGGCAACTTTACGCACGATAGTGGTCGGCAGCTCTACGGAAACCAGGCGGTCTTCGAAGAAGATCGCTTCGCAGACGTCTTCCATGCCTTCTTCAACGAACGGCAGAACAGCTTCGATATCTTCAGCGTTCAGCTCGTACATGGTGTAGTCGGTGGTGTCCATGAACGTGTAGGTGTCGCCGCTGATGAAGGACAGGGTCGCTTCTTTGCGGTCGAGGATCACGTCGTCCAGTTTGTCGTCGGCGCTGTAAACGATCTCGGTCTTGTAACCGGTCAGCAGGTTCTTCAGCTTGGTCTTCATGATTGCGCTGTTACGACCAGACTTGGTGAACTCAGCTTTCTGAACCAGCCAAGGGTCGTTTTCGAGACGGATCACTGTACCGGGTTTCAGTTCTTTACCAGTTTTCATTGCGTATATCCGAAATTTGGATGGGATTTACAAAAATCAAGGTCGCGTATCATATCCAACTTTCATAAAACTGTACCAGCGCCGTCGCAAGATCAGCCTGCAAGCCTTGTTCCAGACACCACGCCTGGGCGTTCTGACACACCTCTGGCCAGTGCTCCAGCAGCATTTTCCACGGTTGTGCCATATCGCCATCAGCGTTCCAGGCTTGCCAAAGGGCAACCACCGCTGCCTTGGCGGCGGGCGATAAGGCGCCGGTGTACAGCTGCAGGAAGGCATCGAGCTTGTCCAGATGGATGTCTTCGTCCTGGCGATAGATGTGCCACAGCATCGGCCGCCCGGCCCATTGGGCCCGTACGAACGAGTCCTCGCCGCGCACGGCGTTGAAGTCGCAGCACCACAGCAGGCGGTCATATTGCTCCTGGCGTACGAACGGCAACACCTGCACCGTCAGGGCATCGCGCTGATGCACCGCCCCCACCGCCAGCCCTTCCACGCCGAGCCAGCGCTGCACATCGCCAAGGATGCGCCCTTCCGGCACCAACAGATGAGTGGCACGCCCGTCCGTCGCCAGCACGTCCAGCCAACCGGCGAGCCCGGCGTTTTCGTAGGCAAACAGCGACATCAAACGCGCGCCATCTGCCGGAAATACGCCCAGCGCTTGCAGGAATTGTCGCTGTGCGGCGCGATCCTCTTGAAAAGCCTGACGCTGCTCCAGCAAGCCGCCTTCGCGTAAAAGCCCGCCAGTGCCCGGCCGAAAGCCAGGAAAGAAGAAATACTTCTGTACGCCCTTGAACTTCACCGACGGCAGGCGATGGCAACCCACCACCCAGTCTTCAGCGCTGAGGTAGTCCAGGTTCATCCACAACGGCGTGCGGTCGCGCGCGGCCATGGCTTCCATGTACTCAGGTGGCAACTGGCAGGCAAAGGCTGCGATCACTACATCGGCGCAAGGCGTGTCGCGCCATTGTGCAGGCCAATGGCACACCTCTACGCCCTCCTGCCATTGCTGGTTCAGTTGCACATCAATCTCTGGGCACATGCGTTCAAAAGCACGCAAGTCATCGACCCACAAGCGCACGTCGCAGGCGTGCTCCACCACCAATTGCCGGGCCAGGCGCCAGGTCACGCCGATGTCGCCGTAGTTGTCGACGACGCTGCAAAAAATATCCCAGCGGGCTTTCATTCCGGGCTCCAACACTCAAAGGCTCGATTGTCCGCATAAATGCGCCGATGCAGAAGGCTTGATCGCGATTATTCTGCACAGTGGCTGTGCGACAATTGCCGCCACGCCGCAAATGCCCGCCAGGAGGCCACTATGTCTGATCGTTCGTTGTCGCTGTTCAAGCTCAGTATCGCAGTGGCGTTCGGCCTGTGGCTGGGGTTTATCGCCATTGTGCTGACCACCTGGCTGGCGTCGCGCTACGTGTTCCCGCAAAGCCTGGCGCCGGTGGCGCAGGCCGTCCAGCAACTGGGCAAGCCCGCCAGCGTTGTTGCGTCAGAGCCGCCGAACCGTATGTTCGAGCAGTACCAGGAAAACCTTCGCAAGCAGGAACAACAGCAAACCCTGGACCAGGCGCGCAACAACGCGCGCAACCTGTCCAATCCCAAATGCCAGTTCTGGCTGCAACAGGACCAGAACGCGCCCAATGAAAAGAGCAAGGCGAATGTCCTGCAATTCTGCGATTGATGCCCATGAATAAGCACGCCGTCCTCCAGTTGATCCTGGAAAAACTCACCGTCGACCTCGACATTGCCCAGCGCGCCGCGCAGACCGCCTACGAGACCGCGACCCACGAAGAGAATATCGCCGAGAACAAATACGACACGCTGGGGCTGGAAGCGTCTTACCTCGCGGCCGGGCAAGCCAAGCGCGTCGAAGAAATCAAGCAATCGCTGGCGCTGTGCCAGAACCTGCAGTTGCGTGCTTACGACGATCAGCGCGGCATAGAGGTCGGCGCGCTACTGGGTTTGGAAGACGAGAACGGTCGCCAGCAGTGGCTGTTCCTGGCGCCGGATGCGGCGGGCTTGAAAGTCGACGTAGTGGGGCAACCGGTGACCGTCATCACCCCGCGCTCGCCGCTGGGCAAAAGCCTGCTGGGCAAGTTCGAGGGTGATGAGGTGGAGATTCTGGTGGCGGGCGCCCGGCAACACTTCACGGTTACCGAGGCCCGATAAGCCACTCAGTGGACGGGCAGTTCTACGCCGTCAAACAGCTCTTCCAGTTCTTGCTTGTTGTGGCACTGAATCGCCTTGGCCATGACTTCGCGGGTCAGGTGCGGCGCGAATTTCTCGATGAAGTCGCACATGAAGCCACGCAGGAACGTGCCACGACGGAAACCGATCTTGGTCACGCTGGACTCGAACAGCTCGCTGGCGTCGAGCACCACCAGGTCTTTGTCGAGGTTGGTATCGACCGCCATCTTGGCCACGATACCCACGCCCAGGCCCAGTCGGACGTAAGTCTTGATCACGTCGGCGTCGGCTGCGGTAAACACCACTTTCGGCGTAAGGCCGCGATGGCTGAAGGCTTCGTCGAGCTTGGAGCGGCCGGTGAAACCGAATACGTAAGTCACGATCGGGTATTCGGCCAGGGCTTCGAGGGTCAACTTCGGCAGCTTGGCCAACGGGTGACCCTGGGGCACGACCACGCAACGGTTCCAGCGGTAGCACGGCATCATCACCAGGTCGCCGAACAGCTCGAGGGCTTCGGTGGCGATGGCGAAATCGACGGTGCCGTCAGCGGCCATCTCGGCGATCTGCATCGGCGAACCCTGGTGCATGTGCAGGGCGACGTCCGGGTATTGCTTGATGAAATCGCGGATCACCGGCGGCAAGGCATAACGCGCCTGGGTATGCGTGGTGGCGATCGACAGGGTGCCTTTTTTCTCGTTGGAGAATTCCTGGGCAATCTGCTTGATGCTTTCGACTTTGCGCAGGATCTCGCCGGCGGTGGTGATGATGCGCTCGCCGGCCGGGTGACGCGGGTCAAGTGCTTGCCGCTGCGCGCGAACACTTCGACGCCCAGCTCGTCTTCGAGCAGGCGGATCTGCTTGCTGATACCGGGTTGCGAGGTGTAAAGGCTTTGAGCGGTAGCGGAAACGTTGAGGTCGTGGTGCGCCACTTCCCAGATGTAGCGCAGTTGTTGAAGCTTCATATGTGTCCCTCAAAGCAGATAGACGCCACGGGTATCAGCGACGGTATATAACTATATTAAAGGTTAGACGGATAAATCTAGAACTTTTTATCGTTTTTACCGATCAGGCATCGTCACTGCGCCGGCGCTGCAGCGAGGGCACCATATAAACCGGCACTGTCGCCAACTGCAGCACCCTGGCGGCCGTGCGCCCCAGCGGCGTGGCAGCGGCCGTTGCGTGGCTGTGACTTCCTACGATCAACAAGTCGACGGAAAGTTTTCGCAGCTGGTCGAGAATCACCTCGCACGGGTCGCCCTGGATCACGCGCACCGAGCGAATCAATTTCAGGTCCTGCTCCCCTTCCCCCAGCTCCTCGCGAAAACTGTCCAGCACCCGCTGCTCGATGGTTGCCATCACCGTGGTCAGCCCCTGGCTCTGCCATTCGTTCAGGGCTTTCTCATCAAGGTAGCTTTGCAACACCGATTCGGCGAACAGCCCGATCGGCTCGACCACATGAATCACATACAAATCCGCCTTGAACGTTCGGGCCAGTGCCAGCGCATGCTGCATGACATAGGGCGCATACAGACCGAGGTCCGTGGCGTACAGCATCGAACGAATCATAGAACCTCCTGGACGGCCAGGATGGCGGGGATTGAATGAGCTTAGCAGCGCCTGCGGGACTGGGGCTCAGCTCTCGGTGTGGATTTTCAACTCATTGCTGATGCCGTGGGGCACATGCCCGGTGGCCACCACCTCCCTGGCCTTCTCGCAATGACCGGCCTGGTCATCGAAAAACACATCGGCGGCGAACGCCTCCAGAAACGCGGATTTCTCCAGGCCACCGAGGAACAACGACTCGTCCAGACGGATATCCCATTCGCGCAGGGTACGAATCACCCGCTCGTGGGACGGCGCCGAACGCGCGGTAACCAACGCTGTGCGAATCGGGCACGCCTCGTCTGCGAACTCGCTCTGCAACACGTTAAGCGCCGCCAGGAACCCCTTGAACGGACCACCGTGCAACGGCTGGCGCGCCGACTCGCGCTCGTTGGCCAGAAACGCCTCCAGCCCGCCTGATTGATAGACACGCTCGGACTCATCGGAAAACAGCACCGCATCGCCGTCGAACGCAATCCGCAATTCCTCACTCGAGGCCCGATGCGGGCCGCCCGACAGAATCGTCGCCGCGGCAAACCCGGCATCCAGTGCACTGCGCACATCTTCGGCATGGGTCGACAGAAACAGGTGGCAGCCAAATGCGGCCAGGTAAGGATAGGGACTGCGCCCGCCAACGAACGCGGCGCGGGAAATATCCAGGCCGTAATGCTGGATCGAATTGAACACGCGCAAGCCGGTGTCGGCACTGTTGCGCGACACCAGCACCACTTCGACGCGGGCCCGGCCCAGGCTGGCGTTAAGGCTCAAGAGCTTCTTGACCAAAGGGAAGGCATCGCCGGGCTCGAGGGTTTCTTCCTCGTGCTCGATCTGGTACTTGCGGTACGCCTCTACCCCTTCGGCCAGGTAGACCTTGTGACTGTCACTCAGGTCGAACAGTGCACGCGACGAAATCGCCAGCACCAGTTTGTCGCCCAATCCCTTCGCCATGGTGTTTCCCCCGAATCAGCGGTTGTGCCGATCAATAAAACTCAAGGCCTGGTAAAGCGCCTGCATGCGTGGCAATTCGCAACCCGCCGCTTTTGCCGCGGCCAATGGCCGGGCGTAGATCGCCGCCAGTTCCAACGGACGTTTGTGCACATGGTCGTGATACATGCTGGGCAGGTAGTCGTCCATGGTTTCGGTCATGGCGAACATCTGCTCGGCGTAACTGGCAGGGATTTCATGGCCGCAGGCGTGCGCGCCTTTGACCACTTCAGCCATCAATGCCTGGATCAACTCGCGGCTCGATTCATCAGCCATCAGCGCGGTGGTGCCAGTGCCCAGCAACACGGAGAGGCCGTTGTACGGCACATTCCACACCAGCTTGTGCCAGCGAGCCTGGTGCACATTGGCCATGGCCTGGGACTCGATACCGGCCTGGTGAAACAGCGCGGCGCCCTCTTCGACAATCGCCTGCTGGCGCGATTCATCGTTGGCCGCTGTGCCGCTGTGGTAACCAAGATTGACCCGGCCCAAGGCCTGATGCTCGACGACGCCCGGCGCAGAGCGGTGCACGCCGATGTAGCACAGGCCACCCAGCAAGTGCAGCGACGGCGGCAGGTGTTCGCGCAGGCTGTCCTCGACGTCGAGGCCGTTTTGCAACAGCACCACCTTGGCGTCCGGCGCAGCGACCTGGGCGATGGTCGGCGCGAGGTCCACGTTGCCGGTGGATTTGGTGCCCACCAGCAGCCAGTCGCACGCCGGCATGTCCGCAGCGCGGGCGTAGGCCTGCACCGGGTGCAGGTGCAACTTGCCATGCAGCGTACTGTTGAGGTGCAGGCCGTGCTCGCTGACCGCCGCGTATTCGCTGCGCAACAGGAAGTGCACGTCGAACCCGGCACGCGCCAGCATCACGCCGTAGAACCCACCGATAGCACCGGTGCCGATAATGCCAATGCGTGGCGACGGGGATGCAACTGCGGTCATGGCAAATCCTCTGGTGTGCGGGTAAGTGCTTGATTCACTGCCTCGGTGAGGTCGGCAAGTGCAAGACGGGTGTGCAACTGCCCAAGAAATTGACCCTCGCACACGAGGAATAACGCGGGCAAATGAAAGATCTGGTAGCGCTCGACCGCACCGCCGTTGTGCCCGGCATCCACCCAGCACACGCGGTCGACCGGCAAACGCCAGCCGGGCAGCTGCTGGCGTGCCCAGCGGCAACTGGAACAACCGACACTGGTAAATACCACCAACGAAATACCTGGCAATCCCAGCAGTTGCTGGTCAATATCCAGGTCGGTCAATTCCAGTTCCTTCACTATACTGCTGCCACCGCCGTCAACTGGACGGTGCTCGGAGTCCGTGTACATGGGTCGTTTTTTACCTCACCCTGATGATGTCGCTGTCGAGTTAATCCAACGCCCCGCTCCTGCCATTCCCCGCCAACGCCTGCACACTATCGGCCTGGGCGGCGTCGCCTGCAATTGCCCGCGTGCCTGGCGCCAGGGTACGGCGGTTGATCTGCGCATCCCTTCCCTGGGCGCCAGCGCCCGTTATCCGGGCTATGTAGCCTGGTGTCGCAAGCTTGAAAAAGGCTATCGCATCGGCATCTCTTTTACCGATGAGCACGCCTTGTTCGGTGCGCGAATGGGCGAGCAAGTGTGCCAGATCGAACGCTACTGCCGCTTGCATGAAGACGCCGAGCCGACGCCTGCGCAACTCGAAGCCATGGCTCGCGAGTGGGTCTCGCGCCATGCCGGTGAGTTCTCCCGCGAGACTTTTGTGGCGCCGGCGCTGGATTAAAGCCGGTTTTGCCCATTGTCGCGGGCCCGTGTTACGCGCTAAGGTTCCTCCCCCCTGCATTCAAATCATGCTGTGCTCCGCCGCACGGGGATGGCTGGCGGCCGGCACCCGTGACCCTGACGAGTAACACGATGGCTGATTTACCGATCAATGACCTTAACGTCGAATCCAACGAGACCCTGATCACGCCCGATCAGCTCAAGCGCGAAATCCCTTTGAGCGACGCTGCCCTGCAGACCGTCACCAAGGGCCGCGAAGTCATCCGTGACATTCTCGACGGCACCGACCACCGCCTCTTTGTGGTGATCGGCCCTTGCTCGATCCACGACCTCAAGGCTGCCCACGAATACGCCGAGCGCCTCAAAGTGCTCGCGGCTGAAGTGTCCGACACCTTGTACCTGGTGATGCGCGTCTACTTCGAGAAACCGCGCACTACCGTCGGCTGGAAAGGTTTGATCAACGACCCGTACCTGGACGACTCGTTCAAGATTCAGGACGGCTTGCACATCGGTCGTCAATTGCTGCTGGACCTGGCCGAAATGGGCCTGCCCACCGCCACCGAAGCCCTCGACCCGATCTCCCCGCAGTACCTGCAGGACCTGATCAGCTGGTCGGCCATCGGCGCGCGCACCACCGAATCCCAGACTCACCGCGAAATGGCGTCCGGCCTGTCTTCGGCCGTGGGTTTCAAAAACGGCACCGATGGCGGCCTGACCGTCGCGATCAACGCGCTGCAATCGGTGTCCAGCCCCCACCGCTTCCTGGGTATCAACCAGGAAGGTGGCGTGTCCATCGTCACCACCAAGGGCAACGCCTATGGTCACGTGGTCTTGCGCGGCGGCAACGGCAAACCCAACTATGATTCGGTCAGCGTTGCGCTGTGCGAGCAGGCGCTGAACAAGGCCAACATCAAGCCGAACATCATGGTCGACTGCAGCCACGCCAACTCCAACAAGGACCCGGCCCTGCAGCCACTGGTGATGGAAAACGTCGCCAACCAGATCCTCGAAGGCAACCAGTCGATTATCGGCCTGATGGTCGAGAGCCATCTGAACTGGGGTTGCCAGGCGATTCCAAAAGACCTGGCCGACTTGCAGTACGGCGTGTCGATCACCGATGCCTGCATCGACTGGTCCGCCACCGAAACCACCCTGCGCAGCATGCACGCCAAGCTCAAGGACGTATTGCCGAAACGCAAACGCACTTGAACCGCTGAATCGCGCACACAAAAACGCCGGGCTTAGCCCGGCGTTTTTCGTGGTGCGGTCGCTCAGTTACAGCTTCGCGGCATGGCGCTGGTGGCGCTCCATGTAGCGCTCTACATAAGAGCACGAGGGGATCACCGTGTAGCCGGCCTCTTCGGCGAACTTCAACGCTTCTTCGGTCAACGCCGCAGCAATGCCACGGCCCCGCAACGCGTTGGGCACGAAGGTGCGATAGATATCCAGGGTCTGTTTACCGAGGTCCATATAGGTCAGATAGGCACGATGACCGTCCACACTGGTCTCGAACTGATGACCTGCCTGGTCATGGTGGATGGACAACGCCTCGCTCATCACTACTCCTCGCGGGTCTTGGATTTTGACCCCTACCTTACCGATGTTTTTCCGGCGAAGGAACATCTACGCCACCCCGTGCCGGTTTCGACAACGAGAAAACCTATAGCGCTCACAACCAGCACGTAGGGAATAGTAGTCACCAATGCTGCAATAGCTCAAGGCGCACTCGTCATCCCTTGCCGCTGGCGGTTACAGAAAGGGCCTCGATCAATCAGTGATCGATAGCCTGAACATTGCCGGCAGTTGAATCTTGAGACGAACTGCCGCTCTTAAAGTCACCTCTACATACGCAAAAGATGCGCGAGGCGGTAACGGCCCACTGAAAAAAAGTGTCAACCTCGATATATAAATCTTTACCTGTTTACCGGACCCGGCACATGCGGGCCGGACCTCTCAGCCTGGATCGAGTTCCCAGGGAAATGAAAAAATCTGGAGGGTTTTTATACAAACCTCCTAAAGATTAGCCAAAACAGATTCGGCGCAAGAATTTTTTTTGCTTCTTGCGCTACGTCAGTTTACTTACTACAAGTAATGAGTAGTATGTACGCCGGCTATCCGCTCACTCTGAGAAAGTAGCCATTTAATAGAAAGTCCTTGAAGGGGAACACGATGAACAACGTTCTGAAATTCTCTGCTCTGGCTCTGGCCGCAGTTCTGGCTACCGGTTGCAGCAGCGTCTCCAAAGAAACCGAAGCTCGTCTGACTGCAACTGAAGACGCAGCAGCTCGCTCCCAGGCTCGTGCAGACGAAGCCTACCGTAAAGCTGATGAAGCTCTGGCTGCTGCTCAAAAAGCACAACAGACTGCTGACGAAGCTAACGAGCGCGCTCTGCGCATGCTTGAAAAAGCAAGCCGCAAGTAATAATCCTTCGGGGTTGTTATCAAGCCGATCCATTCTTGGGTCGGCTTTTTATTGCCCGGGATTCGGCCCTGAAGCCCGCGCAATAAAAAGCCCGCCGCAGCGCAAGGCTGAGGCGGGCCAGGGATCGAGCAGGCTTACTGCTGCAGATCGACCGGCGTGCTGGACGCCACCGGCGCAGTGGCGCCTGGTACACCAATCTCCGTTGGCAGACCGTCTTCGGCCGCCACCACATCGCGCACCTGATCCCAGTTCACCCGCAGGTTATTGGCCAAGTCTTCACGCTTGAGCAAAGCATTGATGACCGCCGTGTGCTTGTCGACCACGGACGGCGTGCCGTCATCGTTCAGCGGTGTATGCGCCTCAAGGTAGACCTTGCCGCCACTGCTGCCGAACTTGTAGGCATCATTGATGATGCGCACCGATGTGCCGACCGGCACCATGTCGGCCATCTCCAGCACATTGTTGTTGAACATGCGGAAGCAGCCGTGGCTTGTACGCGTGCCGATACCAAATTTCATGTTGGAACCGTGAATCAAGTAACCCGGCGTGCCCAAGGTGAACTTGAACGGGCCCAGTGGGTTGTCCGGTCCGGCAGGCACCACGTTAGGCAGCGGGTCACCATTGGCAGCGTGCTCGGCCTTGATCGACGCGGGCGGCGTCCAGGTCGGGTTGGGGATCTTGCCGGTGATGGTGGTGTGCGCAACCGGCGAACCCCAGCCTTCACGGCCGATGCCCAAGGGGAACGTGTAAACCACATTCTGGCCCTTGGGGTAATAGTAAAGCCGGTATTCCGCCAGGTTGATCACAATGCCTTCGCGAGGACCCGGCGGCAGGATGAAGCGCGTCGGCAGCACGATCTCGGTACCGGCCCCCGGCAACCAGGCGTCGACGCCAGGGTTGGCCGCGACCATTTCCGAATAACCCAGGTCGTAGGTGGTGCCAAGGTCGGCGAAGGTGTCTTCGTACTTGGCCTTGATCACCTGAACCTGACCGACAATGTCTTCACCGGGCGGCGGCAAGGGCAACTGCAGCGCTGATGCCGAACCGGCTGCACAGAGCGCAGCGAGGGACAGGCAGCAGGAAACGACGGAAAGGCGCGACAACATCCGAAAAATCCTTCGCAGAACGACGGGTAGGAAAAAACTGATTGTACACGGGTGTCAGAGGGGAAGGCAGAGGGCCTGCGACCGTGCGCAAGCCTTTACAGCTCGAAACGCAGCTCCGGCCAGATCGGCGGTGTGCCACGCTTCTGCGATTCGAGGATGGCTCGGCACAGGGGGCACAGTCGCTGGTCTTGAAAGATCGAGCGGTCGACAGATGACCAACGCGGTTGTGCGGGCAATAAAGTCCCGCAAAGCGTGCGATCGATCGAGCCGCCCAGCTCCAATTGACGCGCGACCAGATGCACCCGAACTTCCTGGCAGGCGAACAGGTCCAGCTGCTCGTCAGGCTCGATCAGTTGGTAATTGAACAGGGACCAGGCAGGGCGCGACATCGGGGGCTCCAGATCGGGGGGGCGCCACCTTAGCCGAAAGCCTGCCGGTATAAAAGCGTCATAGCAGCGGTTTTAGCGTTGGCCAGACATTTTCCAGCAACTTGCCCTGGGCACCGACCGCCGGGTGCAGCTGATCGGCCTGCATCAACTCCGGATGGCCGCCCACACCCTCAAGGAAAAACGGCACCAGCGGGATACTTTTTTCCTTGGCCAAGGCGCCATACACGTCGGCAAACGCCGTGGTGTATTTAGGACCGTAGTTGGGCGGCAGCTGCATGCCCAGCAGCAGCACCTTGGCGCCGCCGGCCTTGGACTGGTCAATCATCGACGCAAGATTTTGTTTCAATTGCGCTGGCGGCTGACCGCGTAGGCCGTCGTTACCGCCCAGCTCGAGAATCACCAGGTCCGGCTTATGCTCTGCAAGCGCCGCCGGCAGCCGCGCGAGGCCACCTGCGCTGGTGTCGCCGCTGATGGACGCATTGACCACTTTGTCGTCAAAACCTTCCTGCTTGAGCCGCTGCTGCAGCAAGGCCACCCACCCTTTGCTGGTATCCAGGCCGAAACCGGCACTGATACTATCGCCAACGATCAGGACTGTACCCGCCGCTGCGTTCTGGGCCATGCACATCAAGGCCAGGCCAGCACTCAAAAACCACATTCGCATCGGATTCTCCATGGGCGCAAGCATTCTCACCGCGCGGAACCTTAGCAAAGTGGTTCCCAGCGCGGAAGGTGAACTGACTATCCTGCACGAACTTAGCCTGGAACTGAACAAGGGCGATAGCCTGGCTATCGTCGGCAGCTCCGGCTCCGGCAAATCCACCCTCCTGGGCCTGTTGGCCGGCCTCGATCTGCCCAGCAGTGGCGAAGTCACACTGGCAGGCCAAGCCTTGAGCACCCTGGATGAAGACCAACGCGCACGCATCCGCGCCGAGCACGTCGGCTTCGTCTTCCAGTCATTCCAGCTGCTCGACAGTCTCAATGCCCTGGAAAACGTCATGCTGCCGCTGGAGCTGGACGGCCGCAAGGACGCCCGCGAGCGCGCCAAACACCTGCTCGAGCGCGTCGGCCTGGGCCAACGGCTGACCCACTCGCCGCGCCAGCTTTCCGGTGGCGAGCAACAACGGGTTGCCATCGCCCGAGCCTTCGCCGCCGAACCGGATGTGCTGTTTGCCGACGAACCCACCGGCAACCTCGACAGCCACACCGGCGAACGCATCAGCGACCTGCTGTTCGAACTTAATAAAGAAAGCGGCACGACCCTGGTACTCGTCACTCACGACGAGCGCCTGGCCCACCGTTGCCGACGCCTGATCCGCCTTGAAGCCGGCCTGATGGTCGCGCCCCTGGAGCCTTGATGGCCCGTTTGCCGCTGTTGCGCCTGTTCAGCCTTGCCATGCGTCAATTGCTGCGCGATGCCCGCGCCGGCGAGTTGCGCGTATTGTTCTTCGCGCTGGTGGTGGCCGTGGCGGCCAGCACTGCCATCGGTTACTTCGGTGCGCGTCTCAATGGCGCCATGCTGTTGCGTGCCACCGAGTTCCTCGGCGCCGACCTGGTGCTTGAAGGCAGCTCGCCTGCCCGTCCCGAACAAATCAAGTCCGGGACTGAACTGGGCCTGGATCATGCCCGCATCGTTGAGTTTTCCAGCGTCATCGCCACGGATAATGGCATTCAGCTTTCCAGCATCAAGGCGGTCAACGAGCAGTACCCGCTGCGTGGCGAGCTCAAAAGTGCGGCAGAACCGTTCGGCACTGAAACTCCTGGCGGTGGACCCAAGCCCGGTGAGGCCTGGGTGGAAGCAAGGCTGCTGACGGCGCTGGACCTGAAAGTCGGCGACAGCATCGATGTCGGCATGAAGACCCTGCGACTGACGCGCATACTGACCTACGAGCCAGACCGCGCCGGTAACTTCTATAGCCTTACACCCCGCGTCATGATCAACCTTGCCGACCTCGATGCCACCGGCGTGGTGCAGCCCGGCAGCCGCGTGAGTTACCGTGAACTGTGGCGCGCGCCTCAAGGCAGCACGGCGCTGCAAACCTATCGCGACCTGGTCAAGCCGGGCCTCGCCGCCAACCAGCGCCTGCAGGATTCGCGAGACGGCAACCAGCAGATCGGCGGCGCGCTGGGCAAGGCCGAGCGCTACCTGAACATGGCCAGCCTGGTGGCGGTCTTGCTGGCCGGCGTGGCGGTGGCATTGTCGGCCAATCGCTTCGCCAGCCGACGCTTCGATGCCAGTGCACTGTTGCGCTGCCTTGGGCTGTCGCGCCGCGAAGCGATGTTGCTGTTCACCCTGCAACTGAGCGTGCTGGGCGTGGCGGCAAGCCTGGCCGGCGCCCTGCTGGGCTGGCTGGCGCAGTTTGGTCTGTTCTATTTCCTGCACGACCTGCTGCCGGCGGACGTGCCGCCCGGCGGGCTGCTGCCGGCGGTCGCAGGCATCGGCACCGGGCTGGTCGCCCTCGCCGGCTTCGCTTTGCCGCCCCTGGCGGCACTGGGGCGTGTGCCACCGCTGCGGGTATTGCGCCGTGACCTGCTGCCGATCCCGTCCAGTACCTGGATGGTGTATGGCGCGGCGCTGTTCGCGCTCGGCCTGATTATGTGGCGCCTTAGCCTCGACCTGGTGCTGACCTTCGCCTTGCTGGGCGGCGGCGTGGTAGCTGCGCTGATCCTCGGCGGCTTGCTGCTGCTGTTGCTGCAAAGCCTGCGGCGCTTGTTGGCTCGCGCCACGCTGCCCTGGCGTCTGGGTCTTGGGCAGTTGCTGCGTCATCCGTTGGCGGCGGCCGGGCAGTCGCTGGCGTTTGGCCTTATCCTGCTGTCCATGGGCTTGATCGCCCTGCTGCGTGGCGAGTTACTGGACATCTGGCAAAACCAGCTGCCCAAGGATGCGCCCAACTATTTCGCCCTGAACATCCTGCCGGCCGACAAGGACGCCTTCAGCGCCCGACTCCTGGAGGTACAGGCGCAATCGGCGCCGTTGTACCCCGTGGTGCCGGGCCGGCTGATCAGCATCAATGGCGAAGCGGTGCAGGAAATTGTCAGCAAAGACTCGAGCGGCGACCGAGCGGTGCAGCGTGACTTGAGCCTGACCTGGGCCGCCGACCTGCCACCGGGCAATGTGCTGACAGCCGGCTCCTGGTGGTCGCAGCAGCCGGGCGATGACGTCCCCGGGGTTTCGGTGGAAGCCAAGGTCGCTGCAAGCCTGAAGCTCAAACTCAACGATCATCTGATCTTTACCGTCGGCGGAGAAAATCGTGAAGCGCGCGTCACCAGCCTGCGAACCATCAACTGGGATAACTTCCAGCCCAACTTCTTCATGATCTTCCAACCGGGCACCTTGAAGGACCTGCCCGCGACCTACTTGACCAGCTTCTACCTGGCGCCAGGCCATGATCAGCAGATCGTTGACCTGTCCCGGGCATTCCCGGCCGTCACCATCCTGCAGGTCGAGGCATTGCTGGAGCAGTTGCGCAGCATCCTCGCCCAAGTGACCCTGGCGGTGGAATACGTACTGTTGTTTGTACTGGCGGCCGGCATGGCGGTGCTGTTTTCCGGCTTGCAGGCCACCCTGGATGAGCGCATTCGCCAGGGGGCGCTGCTGCGTGCACTGGGTGCAGAGCGCAAGTTGCTGGTCAAGGCACGCCGCATCGAGTTCGGCTTGCTCGGCGCAGTCAGCGGCCTGCTGGCAGCGCTGGGTACGGAATTGGTGACATGGGTGTTGTACCGCTACGCGTTCGACCTGGCCTGGCACCCTCACCCGTGGCTGTTGCTGCTGCCGGTGATCGGTGCCGTGCTGATCGGCGGTGCCGGCGTATTCGGCACGCGCCGTGCGTTAAATGCCAGCCCACTGACGGTATTGCGCGAAGGTTGAAACATTGATGGCCCGTACGCTATTCGGAGTACGGGCCAGCAGCGTTTATTTCACATACTCGATACCGGTAATCCACCAGCACACCTCGCCGGTCGGGGTTTGCACGATGGCCTCATCGTCGACCTCCTTACGGAGCAACGCCCGGGCCATCGGTGAGTCGATGGAGATGTAGTCCATGCGCTCATAAATCTCGTCATAGCCAACGATACGAAAACGCTTGGTCTCGCCCTGCTCGTTTTCGATATCAACCCAGGCGCCGAAGAACACCTTGCCTTCCTGCTCAGGCATGTATTCCACCACGCGCATATCTTCCAGCCGCTTGCGCAAGTAGCGCACCCGCCGGTCAATTTCGCGCAGCAGCTTCTTGTTGTACTGGTAGTCCGCGTTTTCGCTGCGATCCCCCAGAGACGCTGCCCAGGTCACTTTACGCGTGATGTCCGGACGTTTTTCACGCCACAGATAATCCAGCTCTTTTTTTAGCGCCTCATGACCTTCTTTGGTAATCAGCTTGGTACTCAAACGCTTGCATCCCCAGACAATGTCCAATGGTGCCGAAACGCCACAGCATCATGCCTTGGCGTCGACTGGCAGGGGTGATGATAAATGAACTATGAAAAGTAGCCAGATCGGCAAGCACATTGCGTCACCTCTAGCCTTCCAGGGTTTGATCCAACTCAAGCAGCACACCCTGCAAACGTTGTCGCATACCCGACACCTGAGACATCGCCAGCGCCAGCTTCTGGGCCTTCTGGCTGACGTATGCTTGCTGCTCCTGCAGTTGCGTCGCGTGCTGCTCCAACTGACGATCCTTTTCATCCAGTTCGCCCTGTTTTTGTTGCAGTCGGGCCTGCCACTGCTCAAGCACTTTTTCTCGCTCAATCACCGCGTTTTTTTGTTGCGTCAGGTCCTGGGCGACCTTGGCAAGATTGGTCAGCGTACTGTCCAGTTCAGGCATCAATGCATGTTCCATTTCAACGGGGCGCTGCAATGGCGCGGGTTCACTGGGTGTCAATTGAGCCGGCTGTGCAACGGGCTCTGCCAGCGCTTCCTTCTGTGCAGTTGCGACGGGAATATCCAACGCCTCAGCAACCACAGGCTCAAGTACCGGCGGCTCGACGGGCGTGGGTGGGTTTGAAGTTCTGGCGGGCGGGATCATTTGTGATGAGAAGCGAATGGACGGCACGATCAAGGAAGCACTTTCGATCGCAGGCAAGACAGGCGCAGACATGCCCAGGGTAATCACCTTCATTACCAATGCCTTCTTGATGATCATCGAATGATGATCCTCGGGCCTGGCTGGCGGTAATTTGCAGCCTTTCAAATCAATAAAATGGAATGCAATCGAACTGTCGTTCACTGCGCTGGCTTTAGTGCCGGAGGCTGCCGCGGCCATCAGGATTTGCTTGAAGACTTGCATAGCCACTTGCAGGTCTTCTTTGGACTCGATACTGCCCAGAAAATGCCGATCAAGTTTTTTACGCAACGCAGCGATGTAAACCCTGGAGTTGCCCGGCTCAGTCTCTTCATCAAGGCTATAGACGAGAAAGTTGCAGTCGATCTGGGCAACAGCAAACCCGCAGAGCAGCGCACCGTTAACCGGGGCGTCCTGGCCACTGCGTTCAAGAACAAGGGTACGTAGAAGCATCATGATAATCAGGTCTCGTTACAAAAGAGCAAACCTTACATAAACGCCAGATAAAAAATCCGACCGTTAACCATTCTCGAAACAGCGCAATTGTTTCAGTAAGTTATCCGGCTTGACGTAGGAGTTTTCTTATAACTTCGCCCGCGCGTTCCCAAGCGTATTGATTAACCGTAACCTTTTTAAAGTTCATCCAACCACAACACGCACGTTCTCCTTCGCTCAGCCAAACTTAATCGGTAACAACATGCTCGAGATAAGCAGCCTGACTAAGCACTTGGGCAAAAGTAATGTAATCAACAATTTCTCATTGTTTGCTCAGCGCCAGGAGTGTATCGGTCTGTTCGGGGAAGACGGCGCCGGCAAAACAACCTTGCTGAACTTGATCTCCGGTATCGCTAACCCCTCCTCCGGGTCCATCACCGTCCATGGGTTCAACACCCAGACCCATCCACTTCAAGCACGCAAAGTCCTCGGTTATCAGCTCCAGGCCGGGCTCAGCCATCAGACGATGTCCGTTAAAGGCTTTCTCAATTTCATTGCCGACGTGCGAGGGTTCAGCGGGGCTGAAAAACGCAGCAGGGTGGATCGAGCAGCCATGCGCCTGGAGTTGTCGCGTGTGCTCAACGTTCCTATCGGTGCGCTTTGCGTAGGTTTGAAGCGCAAGGTAGCCATCGCCCAAGCCATCCTGCATTCACCCAGCCTGCTTCTGCTGGATGAACCGAGCGAAGGACTGGCGCCGAATCAACGGCTCAAATTCAGAACACTGGTCCAGTCCCTGACCGAAGAAATGGCGGTGATTATCGCCTCGCGTCATTGCGACGAACTGGCCAGCCTTTGCACGCGGGCGCTGGTCATCGCGCGCGGCCAGTTGGTGGCTGACACGCCGCTGTCCGAGTTTCAGCGCAAATCCCGACACTACCGGGCAGTCACCCTGGCAGCAGAAACTCCTTTGGATTTACTCGCACTGGCCGTCTTACCCGGCGTCGCAGGCATAGAAGAAGACCGGCATACACCCGGCACCGTGACCGTTCTGGCCCTGCCCGGGCACAGCATCTATCCCCCTATCAACGCACTGATCGCCAACCGCGGCTGGAACATAACGTCATTGAAACTGGAAACAGGGCGCCTGAACGAAGTCGTTCGCCATTTGAGTCATGAGGTATCTCTGTGAAACTGCTGCCGGTGATTTTCAAGCGTCAACTCATCAGCTATGCCCGTACGCCAGGCACGTACTTGAGTGTTGCTGCGTTTGTGCTGCTGTGCGCGGCACTGGGGCTGAATACGAGCCCGTGGCTCGAAGAAGGCGGCGCTGACTTACAAGTGTTTTTCCAATTACACCCTTGGCTCTACCTGCTGCTGATTCCAACCTTGTCAACGCAGCTGTGGTCGGACGAACATCACCCTGGCATGCGCGACATGATGAAAACGCTGCCCATCACGACCGTCGAACGCGTGCTGGGAAAATTTCTCGCCGCATGGGTCGTGTGTGGCATTGCCTTGGCCCTGACCTTTCCTCTGGTGGTTGTCGCCAACTACCTGGGCGCCGCGGACAACGCCGTTATCACGTCACAATTTCTGGCAAGCGGGTTGCTAGCGGGAAGTTATCTATCGGTGGGATGCTTTATCTGCGCGCTGACCCACCGGCGCATCGTTATTTTCCTACTAACGCTCGGTTTGCTGCTTACCGTCAGCATGCTTTCTTCAGCACTGGACGCCCTTGAGCACCAGGCGCCTATTTGGGTAGTAGACAGTTTGATCGCGCTTGACCCGATCTTACGCTTTGGCGCTCTCGACAACGGCAAACTGACACTCCATGACTGCCTGTACTTCGTCAGCGTGATCCTTGCCTTTCTTGCGGCAACAGCAGTCACACTCAATTACAAAGCCCGTTGAGAAGGAAAGCACCGCATGCGATCCGCTATTCGCACGGGTATGACACTTACGGTCATATCGTTACTCTTTCTGGCCTTTAATCTAGTCTGGGTAAACAACCTTCCCGATATCCGTTGGGACTTTTCACAACACAAAATCCATACGTTGTCGCCGCAGGCACGGCATCTGCTCGCCTCACTTGAGGCCCCCGTGGATTTGTATTACTTCAACTCACGCCATGACCCGCGAAAAAGCCAGGCGTTGAAACGCTATGGCGAGCGTGTGGGAGACCTGCTTGAAGAGTTCGAAAAAGCCGCCAAGGGCAGGATTAACTTGCACGTTATTGATCCGGCGCCTTATTCAGAAGAGGCCTATAAAGCGGGCCTGTTCGGGCTGGACGACACCCATGGGTTCCTCGGTCTGATAGGCGTGCGTGCAGGCCAGGCCGCACAACGTATTGACGCATTCAGCCTGGATGACGAGCCGGTGCTCGAATACGAAATAAGCCACTTGATCTACACACTGGGGCACCCAGCGCCACCCACTGTTGGCGTGCTGACAGGGCTGGCGTTGAACGAGTCCGCTGGGCAGTTACTGACGAAAATGCGTCAGCACTTCACCCTCGAAAGCCTGGCATCGAACATTCCACAGGTGCCTGAATCGATCGGGACGCTGATGGTCGTCCACCCGCGTGCACTGCCGGATCGAACCCTGTACGCGATCGAACAGTTTGTACTCAGGGGCGGAAAGTTGATGATCTTTCTCGACCCTCTGAGCGAGAGCGCGGCAGACGCCGCGCCGGCAAATCCCACGCTGGACGGGCTGCTTGCCGCGTGGGGCGTACAGATGCCGACGGACAAGCTGCTGGTGGATAATCTCTTTGCGTCGTCCGCGTCTTCCGGCGCTGGCGAGCCGACCGTCTTCCATCCGGCCAGATTGAGCCTGCCACGCCAGGCGATGACGGCGGACGACGTCAGCGCGTGGAAACTGAATACGGTGATTGTCTCGAGCAGTGGCGCACTTTCTCGCCTCAGGAAAAGCCGCACGCTGCTCACCCCGCTGCTGCAAAGCTCCACGCAGTCTGCGCTATTGGACGCTGCGCGCTTTGCATCAGCCAGCGCACTCGACTCACAAATCGATCAACCGTCTGCTGTCAGCCAACGCCAGGTGATTGCGGCTCGCCTTGGCGGCCCCGCCTATTCGGCATTTCCAGACGGTGTCGACGGGCAGCCCGCTGGTTTGCAAAAGGCTGCAGACATTCAGGTGGTGGTGGTCGCCGACACTGATTTACTCATGGACTCTGTCATCAGCTCAGCCGCCAACGGCAACGTTACGTTTGTCTTGAATACCCTGGATAACCTGGCGGCTCCTGATGTTCTCGCGAGCATTCGGCCCCGTGCAATGGCCAGCCAATCACCCAACCCGCTTTCAGACAGGCGCGAAGCCGCTGCACAGGCCTACGCCCAAAAGGCAGGGGAACTTGAACGACGGCTTGAGCGAACCGAGCACGAATGGCAACGCTTGAAACCGCCGGACACCGGCTTCGGCACCCAAGCGGTGAATACCAATACCCAGTTGCAAGCACTGAACAAGGAACGCCTGCGACTGCCCATGGAGTTACAGGCGCTCAAGGTCGAGGCTTACGCATCAGTGCATCAAGTGGAGCTAACCCTGAAACTGCTGCTGATCGGCGCCGTACCGCTGCTGGTGTGCTTTATCGCGTGGACAGTATCGCTTTACAACCGGCGACGTCGATCAGCCGTGACCGCCAACCTGCTTTAAGCACTCAACGACGAGCGATCAGTCCCTGACGGGCAATGCGCGTCAGCTGACGGATGACTTCATCGGCATCAGCGGCGCTGGGCGCCTGAATCACTGCAAGGTCGAAACTGTTGGCGGCAAAGCGGGCCAGGGAGTCGCCATCTTCCACAAACTGGATCAGGAACGCCGAAGGTCGCCCGGTGCGACGCGGCCAGCCATCGAGGTAACGCAGCAGCGTAGGCTGGTGCTTGCCACCCAGGAGGATTTTCGGATTGCGTTGAGTCAGGTCCGCGGTGATCGGGGCCAGGCGTATGAGGGGGCGAAGTGCATTCATCGTGTCGTGTCTCTGCCTCAAAAGTCTGCGGGCAGGTGAGAGGCAACACCGAACCAGCGCTTTAGCGGTATTTCGAAGCCTGCCTCTCGATGAGTGCATGCTTCTGTCGGGCTGTATCGAGCCCAGTGGCGCCCCGCAATTAGCTGTTTAAATCGGCGCATGAGCAGCATCCTAGAGAAGCCGGTGGGGCAGTGTCAAGAATCCCGAGCAACGAAAAAGCCCGCACAGGGCGGGCTTTTTCCGGGTTTTAACTGGGTATCAGCGGGCGATGGCGCGGTCGGCAGACAATTTGCCCGCCCCTTCCAGCAGCACCGCCAAAGAGCCGCCGAGCAAGGCGAGGGCAAATTCATAACCGTTGTTAGCCATGAACAGCCCGTTATGAATATGCACCGAGAAGATTGCCACCAGCGACAGGAAGGTCAGGCCCAAGGCCGCCGGGCGCGCCAGCAAACCGATGATCAATGCCAGGCCGGCGAAGAATTCCGTGCCGCCCGACAACACCGCCATCAAGGTGCCCGGAGTCAGCCCAAGGCTTTCCATATACTGCGCAGTGCCCGCCAGGCCGTAGCCACCAAACCAGCCAAAGAGTTTTTGCGAACCATGGGCAGCGAAGATGATGCCGACAAAAATTCGCAGGATGGTCAGGCCATAACCAGCGCGGGTAGACAGGATACGGTTGATCAGTGGGCTCATGGTGCTAATCCTTTTCCAGGTAGGGGATGGGTTGGCCGCTATATTAATCGGATAAAGCAATGATAAAAGCGCAAAAATCGCTTAATAATAATCTATAAACCCGATCATTTACGCGAAGCAAGTTTTGGCGTTGACGGTTCCAGAGACTCCCGCTCCCGATCAAACGCCAAGTAGTACTTGTTCACGCTATTAACATAGCTGACGCCAGCCATGCCCACTTGCTCCATGGCAATACGCTCGACCTGGAAGAACCATTGGTTGGGGTTCAGACCGCGGCGCCGAGCCTCGGCCCGCATGCCTTGCACCCGCTCCGGCCCCATGTTGTAAGCCGCCAGCACGAAGGCCATACGCTCGCGCTCGTTAAGCTTGGGGCTGGCAAAGAACTTGCGACGGATCATCGCCAGATACCGGGCGCCCGCTTGCACATTACTGTCCAGACTCTCGATATTGTTGACGCCCACTCGCTGCGCCGCCGAAGGCGTGATCTGCATCAGCCCGGTCGGGCCACCACTGTTGCGCGCGCCGGGGTCCAGGGCCGACTCCTTGAACGCCAGCGCCGCCAGGTTCAGCCAGTCCATGCCCTGCTCTCGCGCATGCTTTTGCAGCACCGGGCGCAGTTTCTCCAGGCGCTGACGGTCGGCGCGAGCCAATGGGTTGCGCACTTGATAAAGGCGTCGGTAGATACGCTGGAATGCCACGTCCTGGTCGGCCGGGGTTCGGTAGGTCTTGAGGAAACGGTCAATACTTGCCCGCAGCATTGAGGCATCCTGGCGCACAAACCAGTACTCATCGCCCGGCTCGCTGATTGCCACTTGCCGATCAAAGCGCAGCTTGGGCAGGATTTTCGACCAGCGTTCGGCAATGGGTTTCTCGACGATGGTGAGGTGGAAGATCCCGGCCTGGACCATCTCCAATACATCTTCTACCGCCAACGTCGGATCGACCCACTCCACCTTCACCGGCGGTCGCTTGTGCAGGGCCAGTTGCTGGTTGACCTGATTGATCGCATCCGCCGCTGCACTGCCGGTAGTCAGGGCCAGCGTGCGCCCGGATAACTGCTCCAACTTGGTAAAGCGTCGCTCGCCCTTCACGCCAACCAGCCACAACGGTACATCACTGGCAATCGGGTCGCTGGTGCTGATCTTGTGCGCAGCCTTCACATCAAGCAATTCACCGGGAGCCACCAGGTCGCCTTCACCACGAGCCAACGCGCCGAGCAGTTGGTCCTTGGCTTTCGGGATAATTTTGAGAGTGATTTCTTCCCCGTCACGGGCGTGGCCGTTCAGGTATTGCTCGAAGGCGCGCAGGCGATGGTACTCAACACCGATGGCCTGGCCCTGAACCTCACCGGAACTGTTACGGCTCTGGTTGACCAGCACACGCAGCGTGCGACTGGAGCGAATCTGCGCCAGGTCGCGTACCTTGCCGGGCTTGGTCACTTCCAGCGGCCCATCCAGACGTGCGACCGCCGCCATGGGCAGCAGTAACGTCAGGCACAACACAAGCAACGCCGAGGGTCGGATCATCCGCTCTCCGGAAAGAATACTGGCCAGCACCCTCGCGAAAGGCGAAGGGCTGGAGGTCAGAAACAGAGCGCTTTATGCGCTGGCAAGGCGCGCAACGGTGGCATGGAGGAAGGCGTACGACCGACCACAATGTCACTTGCGACGTTCAAAGACAGCTATAACTCGTTGTAGTTCTTCGTTTTTCTTATAAATCTACAGCTCTGATATGCTTTCCGGCCGCAGGCGGAGATAGCACCATGCAACTCATTGATATCGGCGTCAACCTGACCAACCCCAGTTTCGACGAGAGGCACCAGGCCGTTCTCGACCGTGCCTATGCCGCCGGCGTGCAGCAATTGGTGCTCACCGGCACCAGTGTCGAAGGCAGTGAGCAGGCTTTGGAGCTTTGCATAAAACTCGATGACAGCGGCCAGCGCCTGTTCAGCACCGCCGGCATTCATCCCCACTCCGCCAGCGATTGGAACGGCGACAGCGCGCGGCAATTGCGGGGTTTGCTCAGCGAAAGCCGCGTGCGTGCAGTGGGCGAATGCGGGTTGGATTTCAACCGCGATTTTTCCCCGCGCCCACAACAGGAAAAAGTCCTCGAAGAACACCTGGCACTGGCCGTCGAGCTGAAACTGCCAGTGTTTCTTCACGAGCGCGACGCCAACCAGCGCTTGCTGGAGATCCTCAAGGATTACCGCGACCACCTGACCGCCGCCGTGGTGCATTGCTTCACCGGCGAACAATCGGCGCTGTTAAGCTACCTCGACCTCGACTTGCATATCGGCATCACCGGCTGGATATGCGACGAGCGCCGTGGGACGCACCTGCACCCGCTGGTCAGGGAAATCCCACGTGGCCGTCTGATGCTGGAAAGCGACGCGCCCTACCTGCTGCCGCGCACGCTGCGACCCAAGCCGAAAAACGGCCGCAATGAACCGGCCTACCTGCCGGAAGTACTGCGCGAAGTCGCCCTGCACCGCAACGAAACCCTGGAAGACTTGGCTGCACACAGCACCGCCTGTTCGCGCGCGTTTTTTGGTTTGCCTCAAGTGGATTAATGCGGCGCATTGACCCATGTCAAAACCGGCTTCCTGAGTAGCGGCACAATAATGGCACCTTGCCAATGCTGTTTCCGCTATCAGAGAAAACCTTCCATGGGTGCCTGGCTTAGCAATATCTCGCTGAAATACAAATTCTGGGCCGTCAACGCGGTCGCCTTCATCACCACCTTGTTGCTCGTGCTCTACGCCGTGCAACTCGAGCAACAGGCGCGCAACGATGCCTCCCAGGCTTCGGCACAGGCGCAGGCGCGGTTGCTGAGTGCCTGGCCCGCCGACAAGCCATTGCCCAAGGGCGAGCATTGGCTGACGTTTACCCGTGGACAAGTCCCACAGCTGGCCGATCAGGATCTGTCAGCCCTGGGCAACGCCAGCGGTTGGATCGAGCTCAATCACATGCCGTTGTTCGGTGAAAACCCGCTGATCGGTGCCGACGTGATCGCGCGTGCCGACGGCCAGCAGGTCGCCGTGCTGGCCTACGGACGCAGCCTGAGCCAAGTGTTCGGCGAACGCTTCGCCAACTACGCGGTGGCGGTGTTGATCCTGATGCTGGCGATGCTCGGTGCCTCGCAACTGCTGATCCGCTTTCTGCTCAGCCAACTCAACACCCTCAAGGATGTGATGCTGCACGTCGAGAAAACCGGCGACCTGTCAGCCCGCGTACCACTGGCCTGCAAGGACGAAGTCGGCCAGATGGCCAGCGCCTTCAACGCCATGCAAGCCGGCTACCAGCGGGTTGTCAGCACCGTGGCACACACCGCGCAGCAATTGGACGATGGCGCCGCGCGCCTGGCCAGCAGCATGAACGAGGTGCAACACGGCATGCTCGGCCAGCAAAGCGAAACCGATCAGGCCGCTACCGCGATCAATGAGATGACCGCCACCGTCTACCACATCGCCCAGCACGCCGGCGCCACTCGCGACCTGTCCCAAACCGCCGACACCCTCGCCGGCAGCGGCCAGGAAGTGGTCAGCCGGGTACAGCGTTCGATTGCCGGGCTTTCCACCGGCGTGCAACAGACTGCCGAGATGATTCAGAAGCTCGCCGAGGACAGCCAGAAAATCAACGGCGTGGTCGGCGTGATCCACAGCATCGCCGAACAGACCAACCTGCTCGCCCTCAACGCCGCCATCGAGGCCGCCCGCGCCGGCGAAATGGGCCGTGGTTTCGCCGTGGTCGCCGACGAAGTACGCAACCTGGCCAAACGCGTGCAAAGCTCCACCGACGAAATCACCCACATGGTCTCGGCGCTGCAGGCCGGCACCCGCGACGCGGTGGACTTCATGCAGGAAAGCTCGTTCAAGGCCGACGACTGCGTACAGCAAGCCCAGGAAGCCGGCGCGGCTCTCGCCGAAATCACCGGCGCCGTGGCGCAGATGCGCGAAAGCAACACCCAGATCGCCGTGGCCGCCGAACAGCAAAGCCATGTCGCCGAAGAGATGAACCGCGCCGTGGTGAGCATTCGTGATGTGACCGAAAACACGGTGCAGCAGACCGTGGATTCAGCGACCACCAGCAATGAGCTGGCGACGTTGGCCGGGGAATTGAGCAAGGCGATTGGGCAGTTGAAGTTGTAAACCAAACAAGGTTGGCTATAGCCCCCATAGCCAGCCTTGATTCGCCGCCCCGCCCGCCCGCGATCTAAACTTTGTTCAAGTTGTTTCAACGGACAGAGGATTCATCATCATGGGCAAACGTCACCCCAACTTCCCCGCCTGGCAATGGCGCACTCACCCACAAACCCATCAGCACCCGACCAACCTGGGGCTGCAGTTAATTGCGGTGCCGCTGCTGATCATCGGTTTTCTGCTGATGGCATCCGGCGTGTTCAGCCTGAGCCTGGCCAGTTTTGCCGTCGGCGTGATCGGCGTGTTGGCAGGCGTGGCGCTTCAGCGCCACGGTCGCAAACTGGAAGCGCAAGGCAGCCAGCGGTTCTGAGGTTCAGGCGAAAACTACCACGGTCTGGCGGCTGATGGCGATCAACTCGCCGGCCGGGCTCCAGAGCGCGGCCGCGGCATTGCCGTAGCCGTCGCGGGCGTGTTCGATGTTGACGTAGTACTGGCACCAGTCGAGGGTGGTCAGATCTTGCAGCGGCTGGATAAATTCAATGGTCCAGGTCAGCGTGCTGCCCGGCGCCGGTTGGGTCAGGTGCGGAAGCAAGGCCGGGGGCCAGGCATCGACCAATGCGAGGATATGCGCCTCGGTCAACGGCTCTTCCTTGACGTCCCCGCGCAGGCGCACCCAACCGCCCATGTCGCGGGATTTATTGCCGGTGAACGGCAATCCACCGACGCTCCAGCGCATCGCCAAGTGGCGCATGAACTCGGGTGTCACGCCCTTGATGTAGGGCAGTTCCTGGCATTCATCCCAGTGTTTGAACCTAGGCGACGCCTCGCTTGCGACATCTATCACTGACTCACGCGGCGCGCCAAAGCTGGCCTGCACCAGCGTCGCCACTTCACCGTTTTGCACCACGCGGCCAAGCAACTGGCTGACGGCCTTGCCTTCGCGCAACACTTCGACTTGATAACTGGCCGGCACATCCGGCGCAACGGGACCGACAAAGGTAATGGCCAAAGATCGCAGGGGTCGATCTGCCGGCATTTGGGCGCGCAGGGCTTCGTACTGCAACGCGGCAACCAGGCCACCAAAGGTCGCGCGGCCCTGAGCCCATTCGGCGGGGATGGTCACGTCCAACGGGTTGTTACGGGCTGCGTCGAGCAAATCACTAAAGCGCATGGCGACCTCACATCAAGAAAACCGATGAGGGATCTTAACCATCGAGCCGGTGAGGTACAGCGCCCATTCCGGCCAAAAACCGGACCGGCCTAGAAACAATCCGCGCTGAGTTTGTCCAGCACCCGATCCGCCTGGCCTTCTGCCTTGCTCATGGTGCGATGCCACACGGGCACGCACGGTTGCAAATCCGCTTGGTGCCCGGCCTGCGCCAGCCATTGCCAGCAGTCGTGCCAATCGCCCAGAGCGCCTTGGGCTTGTTTGAGGCGCGACATGGCTTTGGCAGGCAGTTTGTCCAGTTCGGGGTAGGCCTCGGCGGCGTAACGCACACGCTTGATCAGCAACCGCAGGCGGTGGCGATCATGGGTTGGGTCTTTGAGGGCATCACCGAGTTTGTGCCATTGCTTGCCCAAGCGCTTCTCGATGCGCGGGCGTAGGCCCTTGAGCAGTTTCTGATGCTGCGAAGCCCGGATAAAGCGTGGGAACGCATCGAGAATCTGCAGCAGGTGCGCCACTTCCGGGCTCTGCGCCACCTGGCGATAGGCGTCGGGTTGCAGGCGCAGGCGCCGTTCAGCGGCCTGGTGATAGCCGTGCTGATGCAGATACGCCGCCAGGACCTCGCGGTCGCGTAGCGGCGTAGTCATTTGGCCGACTGTGCTGGCGGCCAATTCGAGTTGTTCGACTCCCGGCAACCCGCGCAACGGGCGCAACAAACTGCGCAGGCGCCGCACGGTGGTGCGCAGGTCGTGCAGGGCTTCATCGTCGGTGACGGCGGCGAGGCGAGCCTGGCAGCTCAGTAACCCTACTTCCAGGCCAATGACCTGAGCGACTAACTGATCGACCAAAGCTGACATGCCTTCCTCCCTTGACGATGAAAATCCTGTTTGGCGCTAGAAATTAACGTCCGGCGCGCGACTCACGAATATAGAACCGCGCCTTTTCGGCCTTGTTGGAGCAGCCTTCAAACGCTTCGAATTGCTGCTGGGTCTTGGCGCCAGTCAACAAGGACAATGCCTTGGAGTAGCTCACGGTGCCGGCAAAACCTTCAGCCTTGGCCAGGTCCAGCTCGTGCCACGCGGCATCCAGTTGCGTGCCACAGCTGTCGCGGTATGCGGTTTTCCCGGCACAGCCGGCCAGGGCCAACACAATCACAGGCACACACATCCAGGCTTTCATCGATGACACCTCAAATAAAGAAAAACAGTCGTAGGGTGTAGACGTTGCCTACAAGGAAAAGTGCCTTGTTCGCAGCCTGAAATCAGAGCGCCTATCGTCAGAGCATACCCGAGCACTGCGCTGATCCTGGAAAAATATTACAGCCCCCGGCGAAGATTGAAGCTTGCCCCTCAATGGGTGCATTGTGGGCACCTGCTTTGTGAAGGACATGGACCATGAAGAAACGTGTTGCCTTGGTGCTGGGCTCCGGTGGAGCCCGCGGTTATGCCCATATCGGCGTGATCGAGGAGATCGAACGGCGCGGCTACGACATTGCCTGTATCGCCGGTTGCTCCATGGGCGCCGTGGTGGGTGGGATCTATGCAGCCGGCAAGCTTGACGAGTACCGCAACTGGATCGAAAGCCTCGACTACCTCGATGTACTGCGCCTGGTCGACGTAAGCTTTCGCCTGGGTGCGATTCGTGGCGAAAAAGTCTTCGGCCAGATCCGCAAGATCGTCGGCGAGATCAACATCGAAGAACTGCGCATTCCCTACACCGCCGTCGCGACCGACCTGACCAACCAGCAGGAAATCTGGTTTCAGGAAGGTTGCCTGCACCAGGCCATGCGCGCCTCCGCGGCGATTCCAAGCCTGTTCACGCCCGTGATGCAGGGCAACCGTATGCTGGTGGACGGCGGCCTGCTCAACCCGCTGCCGATCGTGCCGGTGGTGTCGAGCCACTGCGACTTGATCATCGCGGTCAACCTCAACGCCACCAACCAAAAACATTACCAACTGCCCGTGATCCAGCGTCCGCCGGCGTTCAAGAGTCGCTTCAACAGCTTGGCGAAGTCGTTGGGTTCACACCTGCCGTTTCGCCGCAAACAAGCTGAACAGTTAATGAAGCTTGAGCAGGAGGCTTTGCACGCTCAGACAGCTGAGATCAACCCATGGCTGGAATCGGCCGAACCAGAATCCCAGCAACCCGCGGCGGCGCCGGAGAAAGCCGGGGCGCCAAAGTCGGCGACCGGTTCGTTCATCATCGACAACGTCGGCCCGGCGTCCCTGCTGGACCTGATCAACCAGAGTTTCGAGGTGATGCAGACATCGCTGGCGCAGTACAAGATCGCCGGTTACCCGCCGGATGTGCTGATCAACGTGCCAAAGCGGGTGTGCCGGTTTTTCGAGTTTTACAAAGCGCCGGAGTTGATCGCTTTGGGACGGGAAATTGCCAGGGATACGTTGGACAAGTATGAGAGTGAGCAGGGCTGAAATGTGTGCTGTGGCTGATGGCGCTATCGCGGGCAAGCCCGCTCCCACATTCTGATCTGTGAACACATTCAATGGTGGGAGCTGGCTTGCCTGCGATGAGGCCTGCACGGGCGCCGCCAAACTCAGGCATTCAACAACCGATACCCAACCCCCGCCTCGGTCACGATAAACCGTGGCTGAGTCGGGTCATCCGCCAACTTCTGCCGCAAATGCCCCACCACAATGCGCAGGTAGTGACTGTCTTCAGTGTGGGTCGGCCCCCAGATATCCTTGAGCAGTTGTTGCTGGGTGATTACCCGCCCCGGATGCCGCGCCAGTTGCGCCAGTACCGCGTACTCCTTGCGGGTCAGCGCCACCTCGGCACCGTCCAGCAGCACGCGGCGATAGGCCAGGTCCACCGTCAGCGGGCCAAAACTCAAGGCCGCTTCCTGAGCCTCCCCCGCCGGTGCCTGGCGCAGTAATGCGCGCACGCGGGCGAGAAATTCCTGAATACCAAAAGGCTTGGTCACGTAATCATTCGCGCCGCCATCCAGGGCCTCGACCTTCTGCACTTCACTGGCGCGCACCGACAGCACCAGCACCGGCACCGTCGACCACTCGCGAAACTCGCGCAGCACGTGTTGGCCGTCCATGTCGGGCAGGCCGAGGTCGAGCACCAGCAAATCCGGTTTGCTCAATGCCGCCTGGGCCAGGCCCTCGTTACCGGTGCCGGCCTCGATCACCTTGTAGCCCTGGGAGGCCAGGCTGATGCGCAGGAATTTGCGAATCTGCGGTTCGTCATCAATGACTAAAATCGTCGCGGTCTGGCTCATGGTGTCCAATCAAAATCCGTGGAAAAAAGAGGGTAGCTCAAGCCTCGCGTTCCAGGCCAGGCTGAGTCGGCAATGGCAGGAACAAGGTGATGCACGTGCCCCGCCCTTCAATGCCCTCGGCGACGCTGATACGCCCACCGTGTGCGCCAACCATGCCCTGGCAAATCGCCAGGCCCAGGCCCGTGCCCTGCCCGCCGCGATCACCGCGGGCGGCGGTGTAGAACATATCGAAAATCTTCGCGCGCTCGTCTTCGGGAATCCCCGGCCCTTCATCGGCCACCGCAAAAAACAATTGGTCATCCGCCACGCCCGCGCTCACCTCCAAACGGCCTTGGGCGGGTGAGAAACGCGCGGCGTTTTCCAGCACGTTGACCAGCGCCTGTTCGATCAAGGCGGCATGCACATACAGCAACGGCAACTCGGCCGGCACGTCAGTCTTGACCTGCAGCGGCGCCAGCACCGCGCGCAAACGGCCAAGGGCGCTGCCGACGATATCGCCGGGCGAAACCCAATCACGCGCCAGTTTCAGCGCACCGTGGCCCAGGCGCGTCATGTCCAGCAAGTTCTGGATATAGCGGTCCAGGCGCTCGGCTTCATCGCGGGTGCCCTCGAGCAATTCGCGGCGATCCTCCAGAGGAATCGCCTCGCCGAGCGCCAACAGGCTGTCGATGCTGCCGCGCATCGACGTCAACGGCGTACGCAAGTCGTGGGACACAGAGGCCAGCAAGGCGCTGCGCAGTTGCTCGGTTTCGCCATGCAAGCGCGCGGATTCAAGTTCCTGCGCCAATTGCGCCCGAGCCAAGGCCTGGGCCAGCGGCTGGCTCAATGCGGTGAGCAGGCGACGACGCTGCCCGCTCAGTTCCAGGCCCGGTTTGGCGCTCACGCCAAGCAAACCCAGCGGCCCCTCCTCGCCCGACAGCGGCCACCACCACCAGCGCCCGAACGGCAACGTGCCGGTGCCCATGCCGGCCGGCTGATCGTGCTGCCAGGCCCAATCGGCGGCGGCGCGTTCGGCTTCTGTGAGGTTCAGCGGGGAACCGGTCTCGACCTGCCAATCGCCATGCGCGTCCCGATTGACCAGGCAAAGCTCCAGATCGCTCCAGCCTTCCAGATGATGGGCCGCCGCACTGATCACCGCCTGGCGATCGGTGGCGGCGGTGAGTTTGCGCGACAGATCGAGCAGTTCGCTGGTCTCTTCCTGAGTATCGCGCAAGGCCTGCAGTTGCCGACGCTGACGCGCGGCCAGGTTGCCGGTCAACGCCGCCATCAGCAGAAAGAACAGCAGCGTCAACACGTCCTCTTCGCGCTGGATGGCGAAGGAGAAATTCGGCGGAATAAACAGAAAATCGTAGGTCAGAAACGACAGCGCCGCACACACCAGCGACGGCCCCAGGCTGCTGCGCACGCCCACCAGCAATACCGCCGCGAGAAACACCAGCGAGATATTCGGCAACGGCAACACGCTGGCAACCGCCCAGGCCAGCGCCGCCGCCACGATCGTCGCGACGACTGCCAGGCCATAATCGAACCACACCAACCCGCGCACATCCGGCAGTCGCGGCGGTGCGGGCATGTCGTCGCTGTCGAGGACGTTGATTTCCAGACCGCGCGCATTACGCAGCAAGCGCGCCGCCAGCCCACCGCCGAACAACCGACGCCGCCAACGCATGCGCGATTGCCCGACCAGCAGCAGGCTCGCGCGGCGTTCGGCGGCATGCTGGATCAGCGTCTTCGCCACCTCGCCCGCCCGCAGCAACACCACTTCGCCGCCAAGGCGCTCGGCCAGTTGCTGGGCGTTTTGCAGGCGCAGGCGCGCTTGCTCATCGCGCGCGCGGCCGTTGTCGATATGCACCAGGCTCCAGGGCAAATGTCGGCGTTGAGCGACGCGGCTGGCATGACGCACCAGGCGTTCGGCCTGCGCATCGCCATCCACGCCCACCAGCAAGCGGCCGCGCACCGCCGGCGCAGCCTGGCCCAGTTGCCGATAGCCCTGGGCCAGGTCGTCATCGACGTGAGCGGCGGCGGTCTGCATCGCCAGTTCGCGCAGGGCCATCAGGTTGGTCTGGGTGAAAAACGCGTCGATGGCCGCACGGGCCTGCTCCGGCACGTACACCTTGCCCTCGCGCAGACGCTCCAGCAGTTCGCGTGATGGCAGGTCGATCAGCAGCAACTCGTCTGCCTCTTGCAGCACCCAGTCCGGCAGGGTTTCGCGCACCTGCACGCCGGTGATCCCGCGCACTTGATCGTTAAGGCTTTCCAGGTGCTGGACGTTGACCGTGGTGAACACATTGATGCCGGCGGCGAGCAGTTCCTGAATGTCCTGCCAGCGTTTTTCATGCCGGCTGCCGGGGGCGTTGCTGTGGGCCAGTTCGTCGACCAGCACCAGCTTGGGCTTGGCGGCGAGCAGGCCGTCCAGGTCCATTTCTTCGAGCATCACGCCGCGGTATTCGGTACGCACCAACGGTTGCTGCGGCAAGCCGCTGAGCAAGGCCTCGGTCTCGGCGCGGCCGTGGGTTTCGACCACCCCGGCGATCAGCCGCACGCCCTGGCGCAGCTGGGTGTGGGCGGCCTGGAGCATGGCGTAGGTCTTGCCCACGCCCGGCGCGGCGCCGAGAAAGACTTTGAGCCGGCCACGGCCGTCCCGGGGCAGATCGGCTAACAGGGCGTCGGCGCGGCCGGAGTCGCTCATGCGTTGCGGTTCCTTCAGGTGTTTATTTGGAGTCCTTCAGGCCGCCATCGCGGGCAAGCTCGCTTCCACAGTTGGAGTGCATTCCCCTGTGGGAGCCGGGCTTGCCCGCGATGGCGGCACCACGACTTACAACTTTTCCAGCGCCATGTTCAGCGCCAACACGTTCACCACCGGCGGCCCCACCAGCGGGCTTTCGATGTGCTCATCCAGCAAGCGCTGCAGGGTTGCCACCGGCACATTTCGTGCGGCTGCCACCCGCGCCAGTTGATAGGCAATCGCCGGTGGAGGCAAGTGTGGATCAAGACCGCTGCCAGAGGTAGTCAGCGAGGCCAACGGCACCGGCCCCTGGCCTGGCACCAGTTGTTTATTGGCATCATCGAAGACGCGCGTGGCCAACGCCGGGTTGCTTGGGCCCAGGTTACTCGCGCTGCTGGAAACCGTCGCAAATGCGCCAGCCGACGGGCGCGGATGGAACCACTGATCGCCGGTAAAATCCTGGGCGATCAGGCTGGAACCGCGCACCTTGCCGTCGACATCGCGCACCAGGCTGCCGTTGGCCTGGTCAGGAAAAGCGACTTGCGCGACACCGGTCACTACCAATGGGTAGGCGACGCCGGTGATCAGGGTCATGAGTACCAGCAGGCTCAAGGCCGGGCGGATCATGGTGGACATTTCAGATTCCTCACGTGAGTCATTGCAACCTGTGGGCACCGACGTGGCGCCCCCAGGAATCGGGTCAAACCAGGTGCAGCGCGGTCAGCAGCATGTCGATCGCCTTGATGCCCACGAACGGCACCACAATCCCGCCCAGCCCGTAGATCAGCAAGTTGCGACGCAGCAACGCAGCCGCGCTCGCCGCCTGCACGCGCACACCGCGCAGCGCCAGCGGGATCAGCACCACAATGATCAACGCGTTAAACACAATGGCCGAGAGAATCGCGCTCTGCGGGCTCTGCAAGTGCATCACGTTGAGCACGCCCAATTGCGGGTAGATCGAGGCGAACAGCGCCGGCAGGATTGCGAAGTACTTGGCCACGTCGTTGGCGATGGAAAACGTGGTCAGCGCGCCGCGGGTCACCAGCAACTCCTTGCCGATCTGCACCACGTCCAGCAGCTTGGTCGGGTCGCTGTCGAGGTCGACCATGTTGGCCGCTTCGCGAGCCGCCTGGGTGCCGTCATTCATCGCCATGCCGACGTCGGCCTGGGCCAGTGCCGGCGCGTCGTTGGCACCGTCGCCACACATGGCAACCAGACGACCGTCGTTCTGTTCGTGGCGAATGCGCGCGAGTTTTTTCTCCGGCGTGGCTTCGGCCAGCACATCGTCCACGCCGGCTTCGGCAGCAATCGCCGCAGCGGTCAGCGGGTTATCGCCCGTCACCATCACGGTGCGAATCCCCAGTTTGCGCAGCTCGGCAAAACGTTCGCGGATGCCAGGCTTGACCACGTCCTTGAGGTGGATCGCACCGAGCAATTTGCCGTCGGCGCACACCAGCAAGGGTGTGCCGCCGCTTTGGGCGATCTTGTCGATTTCCCGCGACAGTGCCGGTTGCAGGTCGCGGCGTTGCTGGCCGATAAACGCCAGCAGCGAATCCACCGCGCCCTTGCGGAACACACGGCCTTCGTAATCGACACCGGACAAACGCGTTTCAGCACTGAAGGGCACCGAGGTCAGTTGATCCAGGGTCGGCTCAGCCTGCGGGTGCAAGGCGCGCAGGTATTCGACGATGGATTTGCCCTCTGCGGTGTCGTCTGCCAGCGATGCGAGCAGCGCACCCTCGGCCAAATCCCGACCACTGACGCCAGGCGCGGCGATCACCGCCGCGCAGCGACGGTTACCAAAGGTGATGGTGCCGGTTTTATCCAGCAGCAACACATGCACGTCACCCGCCGCTTCCACCGCGCGCCCGGATTTGGCGATCACATTGAGGCGCACCAGACGGTCCATGCCGGCGATACCGATGGCCGACAACAAGCCGCCGATGGTCGTAGGAATCAGCGTCACCAACAGTGCGACCAGGAACACGAGCGGCAAGCTGCCATTGGCGAAGTGCGCGAACGGCTGCAGGGTGACCACCACCAGCAGGAAGATCAGGGTCAGGCCGATCAGCAGGATATCCAGCGCGACTTCGTTGGGGGTTTTCTGGCGTTTGGCACCTTCCACCAGGGCGATCATGCGGTCCAGCGTGGACTCGCCCGGGTTGACGGTGATGCGGATCAGCAACCAGTCCGACACCAGCCGCGTGTTGCCGGTGACGGCCGAACGGTCGCCGCCGGACTCACGGATCACCGGTGCGGATTCGCCGGTGATCGCCGCTTCGTTGACTGCCGCGATGCCTTCGATGACCTCGCCGTCACCAGGGATCATTTCTCCGGCGGCGACGCGTACGACGTCGCCTTTGCGCAGGCTGGTGGCCGGCACGACCTTGAAGCTGCCGTCGGCCTCCTTGCGACGCGCGCTGAGGCCTTCACTGCCAGCCTTGAGGCTGTCGGCGCGGGCCTTGCCGCGACCTTCGGCCAAGGCTTCGGCGAAGTTGGCGAACAGCACGGTGAACCACAGCCACACGGCGATCTGCACGGCGACGAACGTCGGCACGGCGGTGTCGGGCACGAAGCACAACACGGTGGTGAGGATGGCGGTCAGTTCGACCACCAGCATCACCGGCGAACGTTGCAGCTGGCGCGGGTCCAGCTTGACGAACGCCTGGCCCAGCGCCGGGCGCCATAGCGAAGAGATGGCGGTTTTTGGCGACTCCTGAGTTGTCACAGGGGCGGCGTTTTTTGCAGGCATATTCATTTTCATATCCCCTCTTAGAAGCCCATGCTCAGGTGTTCAGCGATTGGGCCCAGTGCCAGTGTCGGCAGGAAAGTCAGGCCGCCCACCAGCAAAATGGTCACGGTCAACAGGGTCACGAACAGCGGGCCATGCGTGGGGAAGCTGTTCTGGCCAATCGGAGCGGTCTTTTTCATTGCCAGGCTGCCAGCCAGAGCCAGTACCGGGAGGATGTAGCCGAAGCGGCCGATCAACATGCCCAGGCCCAACATCAGGTTGTGGAACGCGGTGTTGCCACTGAAGCCGCCGAACGCCGAACCGTTGTTGGCACTGGCCGAGGTGTAGGCGTACAACAACTGGCTGAAACCGTGCGGCCCAGGGTTGCTGATGGCACCTGCCGGGCCTGGCAGGCTGGCGGCAATGGCGCCCAGTACCAGCGTGCCCACCGGCATCACCAGCAAGGTCACCACCAGCAATTGCACTTCCTTGGCCTGAAGCTTCTTGCCCAGGTATTCCGGGGTGCGGCCGATCATCAAGCCGGCGAGGAACACCGCGATCAACACGTTGAGCAACATGCCGTACATACCGGCACCGACGCCGCCGAAGATCACTTCACCGACCATCATGTTGACCAGCGCCACCATGCCGCTCAGCGGGTTGAGGCTGTCGTGCATGCCGTTGACCGAACCGTTGGACGCCGCCGTGGTGGTGACCGACCACAACACCGTGCCGGTGGTGCCGAAGCGCGCTTCTTTGCCTTCCAGCGGTGCGGTTTGCTCAACGGCCGGGTTGTTCAGGGTCGGGTTGGGTTGGTACTCGGCCCACAGCGACGTCGCGCCGCCGATCAGGAACAGCGCCAGCATGCAGCCGAGAATCGCGCGGCTCTGACGCAGGTCCTTCACGTAGTGACCGAAGGTGAACACCAACGCCACCGGGATCAGGATGATTGCCGACAGCTCGAACAGGTTGGCCCAGGCCGTCGGGTCCTCAAACGGGTGCGCCGAGTTGACGCCAAAGAAGCCGCCGCCATTGGTGCCCAGTTGCTTGATCGCAATCTGGCTGGCTGCCGGGCCGAGTGGGATCACCTGGTCCACGCCCTGCATCGTCACGGCATTCACGTAGTGCGCGAAGGTTTGCGGCACGCCCTGCCACACCAGGAACAACGCGAATACCAGGCACAACGGCAACAAGCCGTAGAGGGTAGCGCGGGTCATGTCGACCCAGAAGTTGCCCAGGGTCTTGGTGGATTTGCGACCGATACCACGGCACAGCGCGACCAGCACAGCCAGGCCGGTGGCGGCGCTGACGAAGTTCTGCACGGTGAGGCCAATCATCTGGCTGAGGTAGCTCAGGGAGGCTTCACCGCTGTAGTTCTGCCAGTTGGTGTTGGTCATGAAACTGACCGCGGTGTTGAAGGCCAGCGTCCATTCCTGACCTGGCAATTTCTGCGGGTTGAGTGGCAGATACTCCTGGAACAACAGCACAGCGAACAGCAACACGAAACCGGCCAGATTGAACGCCAGTAGCGCCAGCGTGTACTTCTGCCAGCTCTGTTCCTGGTGTTCGTCCACGCCAGACAGGCGATAACACGCGCGCTCAACCGGGCCGAGCACCGGCGTGAGCCAGGTGCGCTGGCCTTCCATCACCTTGTAATAGAACCTTCCCAGGAACGGTGCCGGCACCAGCACCACGGCAAAGAAGGCGATGATCAGCCAATAGTCATAACTGTGCATAGCCTGCTCCTAGTGCCGATCCGCGCGTAACAGCGCAACCAGCAGATAAATGAACAGCGCCACGGCCAATAGCAGTGACACCCCGTCCAGAACGCTCATGGAAGTCTCTCCGTTTTGCGGCGATTGCCGCGTGTGAGGCAATTGTCCGCAGGAGTGGCGTAAAGGAACGAGAGCGACGCTGGGGGCCGGGCGTAAAGACGGCGTAAAGAGTGGATTTATGCGGGGTTTACAGAGGTCGGTGGTGGCTGTTGGGGCCTCATCGCGGGCAAGCCCGGCTCCCACAGGTAACCGCAATCCCCTGTGGGAGCCGGGCCTGCCCGCGATGACGGCAGCTCAAACGCCCCTGCACTCAACTGGTGCAATGACAGAAGATTTCAAACGCCAAACCGTCTCCTCGACGACAGTTCGGCGTCTTTACGACAATGAATGGCGCACTGGCATGGCCGCTGCAACACCCTGAAATATTCCAAACCGTTCAGGGAGCGCAACACGATGAACACACAACTCAAACCCACCTTGGGCACCCTGCATCTGTGGGGCATTGCCGTCGGCTTGGTGATTTCCGGCGAGTACTTCGGCTGGAGCTACGGCTGGGGCGTCGCAGGCACGCTCGGTTTTCTGGTGACCTCGCTGATGGTCGCCGCCATGTACACCTGCTTTATATTCAGCTTCACCGAACTGACGACGGCGATTCCTCACGCGGGTGGCCCATTTGCCTACAGCCGTCGCGCCTTTGGTGAGAAAGGCGGCCTGATCGCCGGCCTGGCAACGTTGATCGAATTTGTCTTTGCCCCGCCTGCGATAGCCTTGGCCATCGGCGCTTATCTGAATGTGCAGTTTCCGGCACTCGACCCCAAACACGCGGCCGTCGGTGCCTATATCGTCTTCATGGGCCTGAATATTCTCGGGGTGAAACTCGCGGCCACCTTCGAGCTGGTGGTGTGCGTGCTCGCCGTCGCCGAACTGTTGGTATTCATGGGCGTGGTAGCGCCGGCGTTCAGCTTCAGCAACTTCGCCCTCAATGGCTGGGCCGGGTCCGACACCTTCGGCGCGCCGGCGATAGCCGGGATGTTTGCGGCCATTCCTTTCGCCATCTGGTTCTTCCTTGCCATCGAAGGTGCAGCGATGGCTGCCGAGGAAGCGAAGGATCCCAAGCGCACCATCCCAAAAGCCTACATCAGCGGGATCCTGACGCTGGTGGTGCTGGCCATGGGCGTGATGTTCTTTGCCGGCGGCGTGGGCGACTGGCGCACGCTGTCGAATATCAATGACCCGTTGCCGCAAGCGATGAAAACCGTGGTGGGCGACAGCTCCGGCTGGCTGCACATGTTGGTGTGGATCGGTCTGTTCGGCCTGGTGGCGAGTTTTCACGGCATCATCCTCGGCTACTCGCGCCAGTTCTTCGCCCTCGCGCGCGCCGGCTACCTGCCCTCTTTCCTCGCCAAACTGTCGCGTTTTCAGACACCACACCGGGCAATTATTGCCGGCGGTGTGGTCGGCATCGCCGCCATCTACAGAGACGGCCTGATCAACCTGGGCGGCATGACGCTGACCGCCGCGATGATCACCATGGCGGTGTTCGGTGCCATCGTGATGTACATCATGAGCATGCTCAGCCTGTTCAAACTGCGCAAGACCGAGCCGCTGCTGGAGCGCACCTTTCGTGCACCGGGCTATCCGATCGTGCCCGGCATAGCGCTGGTGCTGGCGGTGGTCTGCCTGGTGGCCATGGCCTGGTTCAACGCGCTGATCGGGCTGATTTTCCTGGGCTTCATGGTGGTGGGTTTTGTGTACTTCCAACTGACCGCGCAGGACCGCGCCGACGCACCGGCCGATGCGATGTTGACGGGGCTGTGAGGCTACTGGGGCAGAACGGGCCTACAATGAACTACTAAGAAAGCCCGTGACTCAAAGCAGCTATTACCGTGGGAAATTTCCCCACGGTTTGCTGCCTCAAGGAGAGCCCTATGCCGTGGTATGCCTGGTTGATTTTAGTGGTCGCGATCGGTTCGATCGTCGGTGGTTTATTGATGCTGCGTGACAGCGCCAACAAGGTGGAACTCACCGACGAACAACGCAAACGCGTGGCCGAGCGCAACGCCCAGGCAGACTCAAAGGACGCCCAGGACCGCTGAACCTGGCGCTACTCCCACGCCGCCTTGGCGATATGCAACCCGTGCTGGCCTTTATAGGCCGCACGTTCGGGCTGGCTCCAGCCATTGAGCAACTCCTCCTCCAGACGATAAATCTCCACACCCAAAGGGCGACACACCGTCAACGGATCCTGCGCGTCAGGCCCCCACATCGGCAGCGACAAATCCCCGCCCGGGCACGTCGACAGCGCGCAGAGCAAATCAATCTCGGCAAAAAACTCCAGGTAGTCGCCCTTCTGCGCCGGGCAGGCTTTCATGAAGTACATGTCATCGTGATTGAGGCCGGTGCACTGGAAAATATTCAGCACGTCGTGCACGTCGAATTCCGTCAGACCGTGGGGCAGCACCGCGCGTGTCAGGTTTGAGTGGCAATGGTGATGAAAGTCTTCGCCGGTGAGCATGCGATTCACATACGGATCGCAGCGTGTGCCAAGCAAGTCGTGCAGGCGCCCGCCATGCTCATCGATGCCATAACTCGCCAGGCTGTCATCGGTGATGGTCACCAGCGGCCGCAGAAACGGCAGGTTCGACCACAGTCGATCATGAGTGCTGACATGTGCGCCTTGTAACTGGCGGGTACGTGCGGCCCAAAGACGTTCGCGAGGATCGTTGGCATTCCACACGTTGAAGTCACCCACTTGTGGCCCAACCGGCGTGGTAACCCGGAACACTTGCCCGGCCGGCACCTTCCACGCCCTGCCCGTGCGAATCGGCACGTCGAACTGCTCGATCAATGTGCGTTGGTCCGCACGATCACGAATGCGCTCATAGAACGCGGTATCAACCTGCAGCGCAGAACCTTTACTGACCTGGTACGCGGCCGGATAGTCTTTATACATGGGGCAATCCTCCATCAGGGGTGATCAAACAAGGCCAGGGAAAGGCGTTCGGAATCGTCCAGGTACAGACTCATCGCCTCCTGCGCAGCCGCTTTGTTGCCGCACGTCAGCAACGCATAGATCTCCTGGTCGCGCTCCAGCCAGGGCGACTGGAAACGCTGCTCATCGGGTGCCGCGCAAAACACCAGCCGCAGTTGAGCTATGACCTGGGCAAAAAACTCATCAAACAGTGGGCTGCGCATCAGCCCGACAATCCGTTGGTGGAACGTCAGGCTGTGAGTCGCCACTGCGCGCCAGTCCTCGCGCTCCCTGGCTAGGGAGGTGGCTTCGATTGCGTTTTGCATGTGCTCGGACTGAGCATCCGTCAGCCCACCGCTCTGGGCGATAGCCTGCAATTCGAGGGTTCGGCGTACAACGAACAGGTCACGCACCTCATCTCGATCCAGCCGCCGCACCACCACGCCTTTGTTGCGCACATAACGGGTAAGCCCTTCCTGCCCCAAACGGTGCAAGGCCTCGCGAATGGTATTGCGCGATGCGTTATAAATTTTGACCAGGTCCACCTCGACCAACGCCATGCCGGGCAACAGCCGCCCGCCAATGATGTCGGCACGCAGTTCAAGTGCAATCTGATCCGCCAGAGACAAGCTGAGCGTCATCATCACCTCACGATTGTTGAACAATCCCTGAACCAGATGTAATCACTTTTCATGCCAGTACCGCTGAACGATGTGTGGATGGGTAAAAAAGCTTAACTCCGTTAACATGCCCGCTCGTCCACGAGGCCGCCCATGCGTTATTCAGCAGACCATAAAGCCCAGATCCATCAACGCATCATCAAGGAAGCCTCAGTGCGCTTTCGCCGCGACGGCATCAGCGCGACCGGCCTGCAACCCCTGATGAAAGCACTCAATCTGACACACGGTGGCTTTTACGCGCATTTCAAATCCAAGGATGATCTGGTGGAAAAGGCCCTGCAGGCTGCCGCTGCAGAACTGGATGCACATTGCGAAACTCTGTTCAGCCAGGAGCGGCCGCTGGATGCATTCATAGACAACTATCTGTCTGACTGGCACCAGACCTCTCCCGCTGAAGGCTGCCCGCTGCCGACCATGTCTTCGGAATTGGGCCAGAGGGGAAAGCAGAGTCCGACCACGGATGCTGTGCTTGAAGCGCGATTGAGGCAGGTTGAATCAACGTTGGATCACGCGAATGCCGACGAACGAAGCCTGGTACTGATGTCGACGTTGGTAGGGGCATTGGTGCTGGCCAGGAGCGTAGAGAGCCAGTCATTGGCAATGCGGATCATGAAAGTCGTGCGCGAGAACTTGAAAGATCAGATCTCAGACAAAGAAAAGGCCGGTCAATGACCGGCCTCTTGGGCAACGTTTACAGACTCAATTAATAGCCAGCCTGTCGCGGTTTTTCTCCAGCAATGCCTTACCGATGCCTTTGACTTCCAGCAACTCGTCTACTGCAGTGAAAGGCCCATTGCTGTCGCGATAGGCGACAATCGCCTTGGCCTTGGCGGCACCAATGCCGAACAGATCGCGGCGCAGGACGTCGGCGTCGGCGGTGTTGAGATTGACCTTGGTCGTTTCTTCAACTTTCGCCATCTGGGCGACGATGGGCGTAGGGGCTTCGGGTTTGGCGGATGGGGCTGCGGTGGTGGCGACGGAGACACTCGCGAGGAAGGCAAAGATCAGGGAAGAGATATAGGTGTTTTGCATAGGTGACGCTCCATGACATCGGTAGAAGAAAAGCAGCTTTTCCGAAGCTGCCTTTCTAACTTAGGTGATGTTTGGAGGGAGTCAAAAGTGAGTCAGTTACAGCGTGTGTTTTTCTATTCCGGCAGAACGACTCACTCGTAGATTTGTAACTTTTAAACTCATGGTTCAAGTCGACGCTGCTGATATATCCAGTCAACAATTTCCCCATCCGGCGTATAACCGCTGACGGTGTCGCGCAACAACTGGCGAACCCGACTGAAATCGTCTTGATCAATTGCGGCGAGTAGCTCAGAAAGCTTGACCTTCAACACTTCCCACGGCAAGTAGTCCTCGTTAGCGCTCATGATCATCGGATGTTGTGTTGCAACAACATTGTCCCCGATAAGCAACTCTTCATATAACTTCTCGCCCGGGCGCAAACCGGAAAACTCAATGGCAATATCGCCGTGAGGATTTTTGTCGGACCGCACACTCAGCCCTGAGAGATGGATCATTTTTTCAGCCAGTTCGACAATCTTGACGGGCTCACCCATGTCCAGCACGAACACATCTCCGCCAAGCCCCATGGAACCCGCTTGAATGACCAACTGAGCCGCTTCAGGAATGGTCATGAAGTAGCGGGTGATCTTCGGGTGCGTGACCGTCAGCGGTCCACCAGACTTTATCTGCTTGTGAAACAGCGGGATCACCGAACCGGAGGAGCCTAATACATTGCCAAATCGAACCATCGTAAAACGGGTTTTATTCACCCGCGACACGTTGGTTTTGTCCCCAAACAGCACGGGGGCAGGTTCGCGGCTCAATGCCTGCAGGGTCAACTCGGCAAGACGCTTGGTGCTGCCCATCACGTTTGTTGGACGCACGGCCTTGTCGGTGGAAATCAACACAAAATTCGATGCGCCCGCTTGAACCGCCGCCTGCGCCGCGTTCAGCGTGCCGATAACATTGTTCAGCACACCCTCTGCGATGTTGTGCTCGACAATGGGTACATGCTTATAGGCGGCAGCGTGGTAAACGGTATCTACCCGCCAGGCCTTCATGACATCCAGCAGCTTTGACGGGTCCCGCACTGAACCCAGGATAGGCAGCAGTTTTACCGGTAACGATTTACGAGTAATACGCTGTTCCAATTCTGAAAGAATACTGTAGAGATTGAACTCGCTGTGCTCAAACAAGAGCAAGGTTTTAGGTTTAAGCTCCAGAATTTGCCGACAGAGTTCTGAACCGATCGAGCCACCCGCCCCCGTGACCAGGACACTCTGCCCCTTGATGCAATGCTCAAGCAGATCGCCTTGCGCAGGCACCGAATCACGTCCCAGCAAGTCCGCAATATCGACCTCTTGAATATCGTCAACCTTGACCCGTCCACTGGCCAGGTCCATAAAACCCGGGACGCTACGAACGTGTAGCGGAAAACCTTCGAGAAAACCGAGAATCTCCCGGCGCCGCCCGCGATTGGAGGACGGGATTGCCAAGAGAATTTCCTGTGCTCCCGTAGCGTCGATCATCCTCTGGATATGCTTGGGCTTATAGACCTGGAGGCCCGAGATGACACGGTCCGAAATAGACGCGTCATCGTCAATGAACGCAACCGGGCGCATCACTCGGCCCATGCGAAGCGCTGCCACCAGCTGATTCCCCGCCGCACCGGCGCCATAGATGGCAACACGTGAAAGACCATCGTCACGGCTGGTAAACGGGACGTGTTGGGCAGCGGCAAACCAATCGCCTAAAAAGTACTGACGCATGGTCAAACGCAAGCCACCGACCATGATCAAACTCAACCACCAATAGTTGAAAATGATCGACCGGGGCACCACGTTCTGATGGTTGCTATACCAATAAACGACCACACCCAGGATTAAAGAAGAAAGGCTGACGGCCTTGATAATTGCGACCAACGCATCGTTGCCAAAATAACGCATGACAGCGCGGTACATACCGAAGCGAATGAACAGGGGTATCGCAACCACCGGCGCCGCCAGGAACAACCACAAGTGCATTTTGACCGGGTTGATCATTTCGTCGATTCCGAGACGGACTAAAAACGCCATCCACAGTGCCAAAAATACGAGTATGACGTCCGCCAATACTTGAATCAGTCGTTTTTGATGACGAGGCAATTTCAATAGCCACGTACGCAACCGGTTTATCATGATTCACCTATCGCCTATGCGTCAGATCAAAAAATTTCTTGATCGCATTACAACGCAGAACAAAAAACATACTTTGTATAATCAACCTGAATCGGCCAATCAAACACTTGCTACGGTATTAATGTGAAACACCATCACGTTTGATGACCTTCAAGGCCGTTAAAAACAAGATTTTGAGGTCGAAAAGAACACTCATGTTTTTCGCGTAAAAAGCATCATAGCCAACCTTAACCGGTATGGGCAACTCGTCACGGCCGTTGACCTGCGCCCACCCCGTAAGACCTGGACGGATAAGGTGTACGCCTTGCTCGGTACGCAGCTCAATCAAATCGGCCTGATTAAAAAGCGCGGGTCTGGGCCCTACAAAACTCATATCACCTGCGATGATACTCCACAGCTGAGGCAATTCATCCAGGCTGGACTTTCTTAAAAAGTTGCCAATAGGCGTCAAGTATTTAGACGGGTCGAGCAGCAAATGCGTGGCCACAGCAGGCGTACCAATACGCATCGAGCGAAACTTTGGCATCCTGAACAATACGTTGTTCACCCCTACGCGGTCAGACCAATACAGTGCGGGTCCTTTTGACGTCAATTTAACCGCCACCGTAACAAGCAAGATCGGGATCAAAAGTATGAGCAAGGCAAAGAGGCTCAGTACTAGATCAAAAAAACGCTTCATGTTTCCACCAACCTTTCAATTCACAACCGTTTAGACGAATATTTAGCGAACTTTCCTGAATATTTGGCGATTGAAACGGACAACCAGGACGCCAGCGCTTTTTTGCGCAGAATACAAGGGTGTTCTATCAAATGCCACGACAGGACAGCCGGAACCAGTGCAACGGGAAGCGCCACGAAAATCATTTCAACAGGCGATATTCCTTTCCACGTGTGCGCAAGGATCTCCTGGGTAGGAAAAGCATATATGTACAGACCGTAAGAGTAATCCCCGAGCTTATTGTATTGGCGTGCGAACCACTGGGTGTTGAAGGCAACGAAAAAGACGGAATAACTCCATGCGATCACGAACACTTCTACGAACAAAGGGGACTTGTAGGAACACAGCGCGGCCAACCAGCTGAGGGTTAACATCCAGACGCTCAGCTGAACCTTGGTTCGGTAGGCATAAAATACCATGCCAATAACAAACGCAAAGCTCCACTGCACCCACGTGCGAAACTGAAAACCTGCAATCAAGTATTCATTTTTTTGCAACAGGTTAAATACTGCATAAAACACAAAATACAGCACGAAAAATATCGAAACCCGGCGAGTATGTGTCAAACAACCGATTACACCGAGCGCGAACACCATCGCGTACAGCAGCACCTCATAATACAACGTCCATAGCGAACCATTGATTCCGGGGTAGGGATTGTCCTGAAACAAGCCTGGCAACTGAAAGTGAATATCCTTCAGCTTCAGATTTCCTGTGATGTATTTATGTACTTCTTTAGAAGAAAAATAATCATGCAAGCTAAAATCGGTGAACAACGGACCGATTACCCAAGCACTTAATACCAAAACCACCAACAGCGCAGGGTACAACCTTAAAAACCTGGCCACGACAAAATCAATCTTTGTCTTGGACCGCTCATAACTCAGCGATATGAAAAATCCGGATATGCAAAAAAAAGTGAATACGCCCAAGCCGCCGAGTGTTATTCCGAGCTGAGCCATCAACGGCTCAACTTCGGTAGCGCCTCGGGATAGCGGAAACGAATGTGACACCAACACGAAAAATGCCGCAACCATCCGGATAAAATTGAAATTATTATCTCTGGACTTAAGCAGCTCAGCCAAATTACCCATGCGACGGTCCGCTCTGTTTTTCTTGATAATGCCGAGCCGTGATTGCAAAAGCCTCGTCAATACTGACTGGAGGTGTCCAGTCTAAACATTCCCGCGTGTCCGTGATATCGACCTGAAGCGAACCACACAACCGTTGCAAAAACTCTTTCTTGCCCACTAACGCTGCTGCAACATTCAACAACGTATAAGGAAAAGCAAAAACATAGGATGGCTTGTTCATCGCCACGGCAAGCTTTTTCAGAATCTGTCCAATAGACAGATCGTGACCATCGCTTACCAGGAACACACGGTTCGCCGCGGCAGGATGTTTGATGCATACGCAAATCAGATCGACCAGATTATCAATGAAGACGAGGCTTCTTCGGTTATCAATCGTGCGAAAAGGAAGTGGCAGCTTCCTGTTAACGACAGAAAGCATTCGTTCAAAATTGGCTTTCACGCCAGGCCCATAGACCAGGACAGGCCGAATGATGACGACATCCATTGAGGTGTGACGCGCCAGCTCTAAAAGCGCTTGCTCAGCCTCCAGCTTGGACACTCCATAATCGTCAAGCGGCGCAGGGGCATCCTTTGACGTAAACGCACGGCCAGCGCTGGTTTCTTCACCATTGACTTTAACAGAGCTTATATAAATGAATCTCTGCACGCCGGCGTCAGCTGCTTGCCGAGCCAGATTGAGCGTAGCGTTCACATTAACTTCCCGAAACGCCTGCAACGGATTGCTATGGGTTTCGTTCATGATGTGCGCTCGACCGGCAGAGTGAATGACTACGTCAACATCCGACAGGGGCGCTGTCCAGTCAATGTCCCCGGTCAACGACTCAATAACAAAATCCTGCACGCCAGGGCGCGGCGAAGTGTTCGTCTTGCGGGTTACATTCACCACTTGATACTGAGCCTTAACCAACGCATCCAGCACTGAGCGCCCTACAAAACCCGTTCCGCCCGTAAGAAGCACTGTGGGCGCGCCTGCAGCGGAACCAACGCTAATTTCATCCAACACTGTTAAGTCCTCTCAGATGAAAGAAGCGTTTTAAATAACTTGTCGTATTGAGAAGAGACGCCTTCCCAACGATAACGACGCACCGCAATCTCATGCATTTTTACGCCCAGCTCAGCGCGCTCGGTTTCATTTGCAAAAAGACGTGACGCGCAATCGACCAGTGCCTCGCTGGACGAAAAAAACTTTGCACCGTCCTCGGTAGACGCACGATTGAAAGACACGTCGAATGCAATCACAGGCAAGCTCAGCCACATGGCCTCAACCAAAGACGGGTTGGTGCCACCGGCACTATGACCGTGAATGTAGACGGTCGCGTTACTGCGCAGCGGGCTTAGTTCCTCACTTTTGTAGATAGGATCCAATAAGTGAAGATGTCCAACGCTCGCGTATTTATCCTGCAGCGCTACACCGTATTCGCTTTGTTTCCAGTTCCCCACAATCACCAACGGCAAACAACCCATACTGAAGGCCTCGAGAATAATATGAATATTATTCTCCGGCTCGATCCTACAGACTGAGAATGCGTAAGGCTTACGAAGGAACGGATAATGCTCAAAGTCCGCCTCTCCCAGTGCACTGGTAGCCGCCTGATCGCCGCCGTAGGCAATGAGAGTACTTTCACATGAATACTCATCGCGGACATAGTCCTGAAGCACTTTATTATCGGTAACAATCGCATCGGCGTATTTAACTGCCATGGCTTCTGAAAATTTCAGGAATTTTTTCGCCAGGGTCGACCACTTGGCGCGCTTCCACTCGTACCCGTCAATATTGACTACAATTTTCTTCTTGGTAAGCAGCTTTAAAAAAGGAAGCGCAATACAACCCGAAACGCCCAGCAACACCAAAATATCATTCTTTCGGTAGGCATGTAACATACTGACAATATCGTAAGGAATACTTTGCACGCCGTTAGCTTTTAGCGGAAGGTAAATCAAATCGGCATTGCGATACTTTGCAGGCCGCGTTGGATATGACGTTGCGCTGCAATAGACCGAGATCCCGTATTCACGATCCAGGTAAGTGACCAATTGCTCCGATAACGTTTCCCACCCACCATACTGGGCTGGGAGACCGACCGTGCCGATCACTGCTATCTTAAACTCCATTAAACACCTCAATCACGTCACTTTCAAAGTTATCAACTGAGAAACTAAGTGACTTCACTCTCGCAGCCTCAGACAAGCGAAAGCACACCTCAGGATTTTTATGAAGAAACGCCAGTTTGGCGGCTATGTCCTCCACACGATTTGAATCAATGAGATAACCTTCCTTATCCTCCGACACCAGTTCGACAGGTCCACCTACCGGAGGAACAATACAGGGTACGCCAAAGGAAAGCGCCTCGAGAATCGTCAAGCCAAACGTTTCCACCCACTCCTGCGGCTTCGAAAGGCTCAGTAAAACACTCGCCCTCTGATAATAAGGAATCACATCCTTGCACCGGGAAATAATAGTCAAGTTATCAGGCAATGTGACCGTCGAAAAAAAATCGTCCACTTCAGAATCGCTGGCACCGAGCACCAGACTGAATTCAATATCTTTTTGATCGTTTAACAGATCAGCTATACGTACGAACTCATTCACACCTTTGTAAGACTTTAAGGAACAGATCATCAGCACACAGAATTTATTATCCGACGCGTAGGGATATACGTGACTCGCACCACTACTCGCCATATCCTGTGGAATCGAATTATAAATCACACGGCTTTCTATGTTTGAAAAACATTCAGCCTTGGCTAGAAAGCGCGAGACGAAAATATTTTTGCTGGAGCACCTTTCAACCATCCACCGCAAAAACAGCTTTAGTGGTTTAGGGCGGATGGAGGTTTCATGAATATGATAAATAACCTGTATGCCGAGCACTCTCCCTGCTAACGCCGCGCCGAAGGGAAGTAGCGTATTGACATAGAAAATCGCAGAGGCGTGACGATAGCGTAATAATTTTATAAACAGAATCAACTGCGAAAGAGTATAACTCAACAGCGTCAAATACTTATTTTCAAATCTTTTATAAAAATAGCGCTTTTGTACGCATGGCGCTAAGGAGAGAAAACCACCTTCCGCGCCTCCTCCCACATACAATTCGGCCTCGAAGCCTTTCTTTGCCACTGCCTCAATAACCTGCAAAAGAACCTTTGGGCTCCCGCTATAGTCATTCAACAAATGGAAAAATATAATTTTTTTCACTGCAAGTCCTTTAACTGCGTTCTTTTATACGCTTTGCCGGAACGCCCGCGTATATGGAGTTGGCAGCGTATCGTCCAGCCTTCAAAACTGCTCCTGCGGCTACAACGCACCCGTCCTCAAGTACAACACCATCCAGAACAGTCACTTTAGCCCCTATCCAACAATTATTGCCGATGTGGATCCCTTCATTGTTAACGCCCTGAAGGCGAATAGGTAGTGCGGGATCAGAAAAATTATGATTCTCCGAATGAAACGAAACATAATTCCCGATAATTGTGTCACTCCCTATAGTAACGCCCCGGCGCAACCCAAAAAACTACCGCTGCCGATGCCTACATCATTGCCTACCGAGAGTCCTTCGCCTAATTGGGTCAAACTACCCGTGCACTCGATAGTAACATTTTTCTTTAAGGAAACCCCCCGCCCAAAGACAATGCCCTTGACCGCTAATGCGTCGATAAAGCATCCATCGTCAATGACCAAGCCTTTACCTGCAGTGATCATTGATCGGGCCTTTAAAGTGACGCCTTTTCCTACAAGAATAACTGACAACCTCCTGAATTTTAAAAACCCGTTAAATGCCATTAGCGCTTTTGAAACAACGAAATTCAAAAGATAGGCATCAGAAATACGCTTGTCAATTTTGATGCCACGCTTTCTCACTCTAAAAGAAAGAAATTCAACTAATTCTATCAGCATTATTTTTTCCTTTAAACGACGAATAGTAGGAATGGAAAAATCCTGCGTTCTTATACGAGAAGCTCTTTCTTAACGATGAGACAAGCAAATAGGCCTCCATGACACAACGAAAGAGGTAACCCTTATGCTCAAAGATGACGCGCAGCCCCCGGATCATTTCTTGAAAGCGAAAAATGGCTCGTTCAGCGCTGTCCGATGTATGTTCGGAAAGGTCGTGCTGCAGGCAAGTGTCCAACACATAAAAATGAGGATAAAAGGATTCGTACCTTACAAAGAATGCGGTATCCGTCGCGTAAAACTTAAGACGCTCATCAAACAGCGGCGACATTTTTTCGTAACAAGACTTATTGAAAATCACACCACTATTGATAGCCAACTTATTACGTGATGAATTAATGCCACTGTCAACGTGGTCGGACAATCGGCCGAAGAACCAGAAGCGTAGTCCCGGACTTACCAATTTCTCTCTTGAATAAATTTTTGGCAACATGACGCCAAACAAATCAACTGCCGACGCGGCTTCATATTCAAGCGCTCGGGAAATCGCCTCAACATAATTCTGGTTTGAATAATCCGTATCATCATCCGAGATCATGAAATGCGTTGCGCCCCCTGCAAAAGCTATGTCCGCAACGCGATTATAAATATAAGCCAAACCGTTATTATCACCCTCAAACCACGTCAAATTTTCGCTCGACAACGCCGGCGAGCATTGAGGCGTATTATTCCACACGAAAAATTCAACGCTGATACCTTGCGCATCGAAGATGTCGACATTACTCAATAATGTTGTGATGGCAGCAGATTCTTTATAATGCCTTTTATAAAGAACGATCAATATCGAAATCTTAGTTTGCACGATATTTCGACTCATACATCACCACCACTGTAATTGACGCGAACAGGTACAGCACTACGCTATTTGTATATGACTGAAAGAAAAAGCTGCTAAGGAAAAAAGGGTAGCTGATTACCATATAATCAGCCACTCCCCTGATAAATACATTCCCCCCGATACGCAGCTGTTGAGTAGCGATGACAATCTTGCTATAGAAACAGATCAACCCGAGCATTAAAGCAACGCCCAGATAACCAGAGGACGCCAGCAGATTCAACCACAGCGAGTCAAACCAATATGTCTGACCTGGCCCAATAGCCCCGAAACCAAGACCCAACGGCATTGTATTGAGCGATTCAAGTACCACCGACCACTGCCGAACCCTGTCAAGAGCGGAGAGATCCTCTGTATATCCGAGTGCCAGGTATAGAAAAATAGAGCCCGTCACGCAAATAAAATAACTATATCCTAGAAGCCCGATAAAAATGCTTCGACGTAATAACTGTAACACTGCCAGGAAAAAAACAGCTGAAACCATACCGATAGCTGCCGTCCTCACCGAACCATAAATAATCAGCACAGTGGAAAACAGGGCCACCAACAGATACAGGAAAAAGCTTCGATCATAGGTCCTCTTCCTGAAGGCTTGCACAAGCAGGCAACACGCAAAGAGCGTGGTGTTCAAAATAAAGGCCGAAAACTCAAGGGTGCCCGTGAAGAAACCTGACATCCTCGGATTTCCATCTCTCATCGAATTATAGATCTCCAGTTCGAAACCTTTCTCGGACAGTAGAGGCCAATACCAGAATTGTCCCGCATCGCTGATTGTCAGGTATTGATAAATAGCATATGCGCCTGAGACAAAAGTCATTACGACGAGCGTGGAAAATATAATACGCAACTTTGTTTCAAGCGCCAGACCCAGGCACACTGCATTGATCATCAGCGCAAAGAGAATCGGCATGGCGAATGATCGGAATATTCGGAACGATGCTTCGGAAAACTCGCCGCAGATGCAATAAAATATTACAAAAAACAGGATGATCAGAAGCTGTTCTTTATACCGTCGAGGAATCGTATACCGGGTTCCCACTTGGAAAAAAGTGATTAGCACAGTGAGAAGAACATACGCTAGCACAATACCTTCGCGCCAGGCTCCAACGACACTAGGGGCGTGAAGCGTTAAAATGACGTAGTCCGAGAGTATGAGCATTATCAGAAGTAAGCGTATACCTAACGCCCTCATGCTTTACCCGTCCGGCTTTCTTTAAAGCGAAGTTCGTTGATTTTCAAACGCGCCAGCTTAAGGGCTACTTTGATTTTTTGCGTGGCGCTGAGTTCGAGAAATAGAGCACGCATAAATTTTTTATCAAATTCAATTAATCTGGAAACGACCTCCGGCGGAATTGCCGAGGTTATTTTTCCCGGCTGCTCGTAGACGCTAATATCTCCCGTCCACGCCACGTGCTTCTCCATCTCGTTGGCACACATGATATCTTCGTAGAGACAAGCCAGATAGCGGGACTTAACTGCCTCATACCCGTTAACAGCCAGCACTGACGCAATAACAGCTCTATCATTGCTCCCCTGAAAAATGCTGTTAATAAACGCCTCTACACTGTCACGCTTCAAATTATCGGCCGGTGAATAACCTTGTATAGGCGCGCGTAACCCGACACAACGGCGGCCATTGAAGAGTTGCTCCGCAAAGGCAGTCCCGCCCGGCGTGGGGTAACTGTCGACGTAAAAATCTGCGCGCTCCAAGAGTGCCAGGTAGCTTTCGTAAGGCAACGAGGAAACTACTTTAAACCTATTCCAATACCGCAATTTTATTGGCCACCACCACGTATTGGTAAGCGGGTTGGCGCCGACGACCCAGAAGGTTGAGTGTTTAAACTCAGCTAGCACTTTGCGTATAGCTGGCCTGAGATCATAGTCTTTGACCGGTTTAAACTTGAAGGGCGACGCCGCACTGAAAAAGTTTAATGTGCTATTTTTATTGGGCAGGCTGTGATGCTTTGATAACAACTTACTAGTCAACGGAATCCCTAGAAAAGACTTGCTTCCAAAGATCGTTTTCTTCAGGTCTCGACGACGGCCAAACGTGCTCAGTTCAAAGTATATATCTGCTACCGAACTGCCGTAAGTAAACACATGATCAGCATGGTTTACGAAATAGATCTTCGTCGTGCTGACAGTCTTTAGAATCTTGCATGCGATGACAGAAACCATATCATCTGGGTGAATATGCAACACCACTCTTTTATACGGTTTTAGGTACTGAATGATTTCAGCAATTTTTTCGATGGGTGTGTAAGCACTGATCAGGGTGCTTTTGGAAAAAAAACCTTGAGTTCGCTCAATCGCACGCTCGGCACTTTTACGCGTTATCAGCAGAGCAGGCTTTTCCGTATGCATTGTCGAAAGCTGTTCCATAAGCCGCGTGTGCCCACCAATGAGATACGGCTCAGAGATCAGATGGATACAATCCTTCGACGGCGAGTGAATTTCGCCAACTGACAACACACTCATGCATCGAGCAGTTAATATTTCCTCCAGTTCGGGATCGTCGTAAATACCTTTATCAACCGCCCACAATATTGCCCCATACACCTCCGCTAAATCGACGCTCTTGTTAACATCTTTTTGCATTAGAATTAAATCGCGGATTGAAGATAGCAAGCGACTCATGGGCAAAACATCCTCATCCTGCGTTATTTTTATTTAGTTTTCTATAAATAAGAAAGTACATGACTATCAAATACATACCGTAATTAGCTGCGTGAGCCCACGTAACACCCACCGGACCGCCCACTTTCGTCAGCAACACCGTAAGCACGTAAAAACTGAGTGCAAAAAATATCTCTGTGAGAATATACATTTTAACCATTGCCTTACCCAGCATCAGGTAAGCAAGTATCCAGCTGGCAATTTTAAGTGTGTCTCCCAGCATCTGCCATGCGAAAAAATCCCGCATCGGACTGAACGCTTGGGTGAAAAGCAAGCCGATAATAAAATCCCTCAAGCTATAGATCACCACCCCACAGACCATCGCGACAGGAAGAATCAGTTTATAACCTTGAAGAATCTCTCTCTTGATATCCAGCGGATTGACCAGCTCTGACAACTTGGGTAAAAAATACAAGCCCAGCGTTGTAGTCACTAACAGAAGATAAGCGGTACTCAGACGCCACATGGCCTCCCAATACCCGGCGGTTTCCCAGCCGAACTCCGCACCTAGATAATTACGCACCAGGATATGACTAACGGGCACGCATGCAGCAGTCGTGAGCGCCATCGCCGTGAACTTTGTCAGGTTGATCGCAATTTGCCTGTCTAACTTGCCGAGCAGACTGGAAAATCGGAACCATTCGGTTTTGTAACACAGCAGGCATGTCACGAAGAAAGCGATAGACTGATACAGCACCAATGAAATCAGCGCACCATATAGACCAAACTGCCTCACCATAATGATAATGACTAGTAGAGAAAGGAGACTTCCACCAATATTAGCCAGTATGTATCGATTAATTTCTTTTTTGCCATTGAGGATCGCAAGCAGCAATGTATTAAATGAAAAGAATATGACGGTGGCTGCGCACCAGACAAATACGCTATATAAGGCCTCATCATTAAAACACCACACAGCCAACGGCTTGCTGAATATAACGATAAGCACCGATGTCAATACAGATCCTATACAGGCAATCGTACCCGCCGTGCGCCATACCCGGCGCTGCGCATCTTCATCATTTTGATATTCAGCAGTGTACTTCGTAACGCCAGTACTGATGGCCCCTGTCGAGAACGTCGTTACCATCTGCACGGCGTTCTGAAACTGCCCTAAGGCAGCGTAGCCCGATGGACCTACATAGATGGCCAACATTTTATTGATGCCCAGCAAGGTGAGCATCTTGATAACGACCGCGATACCGTTGAGGAAGCTTGTTCTGAGCAGCGTCATATTCAGGCGTCTATAGAGAAAGCGTTGCAGGCCTCAATGACACTGTGAACTTCTGAATCGGTCATGATCGGGCTCATCGGCAGGCTCAATACCTCGCTGTGGATGCGCTCCGTAACAGGAAGCGACTGGTTATAAAAATCGGCGCTCGCATAGGCCTGTTGCTGATGAGGTGGAATCGGATAGTGAATTAATGTTTGAATACCCGACGCGTTGAGATGACGTACCAGCTTTTCCCGAACCTCGGAGCGCACCACGAACAGATGCCAGACGTGGGAAAAATGTTTCATTACATCGACGTCGCTGCCCAAGGGCAGTTTAATCAAGGGATTTTTAATTCCATTCATATAAAGGCTTGCCACACGACGACGAGCCTCTGTCTGTGCCTGCAGATACTTGAGCTTGACGCTCAACATTGCGGCTTGAATCTCATCCAGACGGCTATTTACGCCTTGCACCAAATTCTTATACTTTTCGTGTGAGCCGTAGTTTCGCAGAGCCTGAATCATGTTCACCAACTCAGCATCGTTGGACGTGATCGCGCCTGCGTCACCCAACGCTCCGAGGTTTTTACCTGGGTAGAAACTGAAACCGGACGCATCACCCCAGTTGCCGGCACTTCTGCCGTCGATCTGCGCACCATGAGCCTGGGCACAGTCCTCGAGTACCAGTAGATTCTCACGCTTGGCAATCGTATTGATTGCGCGCATATCGGCCAGTTGCCCATAGAGATGGACCGGCAGGATCAACCGAGTTTTGGCCGTCAGCGCACGCTCGAGATTCTCAGGACAAAGATTGTAGGTGCTTTCGTCAGGCTCGACCAAAACCGGCTTCAGGTTGTTTTCCGTTACAGCCAGTAGCGTTGCGATGTAGGTGTTGGCCGGAACAATGACTTCATCGCCATCCTTGAGCTTTCCCAGCTCTTTCCAGGCACGAATAGTCAGTGTCAGAGCATCAAGGCCGTTGGCAACGCCGACGGTGTGGCTGGCGCCGGTATAAATGGAAAACTCTTCCTCGAAGCGCTTGAGGAACTCACCCTGAATGTACCAGCCCGAGTCGATGACACGTGTGGCCGCCTCGACGAGCTCTTCACGGAGAGCCTTGTTCAATGACTTTAGATCGAGAAATTGAATCATCAAAAATACCTGACGTAGGTGCTTCGTTATTAGGTGCGTGAAGGCACAGAAGGTCTCTGCACCACCACAAATTCATGCCCTCTTTGATCCGACTAGGATCGGAAATCCGGGCTGCGATACCTGATCTCTCCAAAGCGTCACGCTTGATCGATCGGATCCGCAAAACTTTCCGTCTTTAACTGGGCGCGTATGTGTTAACAAAACGCTGGGGCGTTGATGATACAGCGCCTATTCTCTAATTCAACAAAACTGAATGATGAAAAAGCGACTAATGCTGAAAGAGTTGCCCACAATGGTACTGATCTGCCACACCCCATTAGTGCGCAACCAATTAAATAGCTCGCTAACTTATTAGGTGTATAAGACTTTCAACAGCTTTCAATAATGAGCCTACAGAAAATACGCACACCAAACGGCGCGCTCACCGAGTCTTCGCTCCAGACGCCTGCTCCTTTGCCCGTTGCTCGATCGAAGGCGGTGGATTCGTTAATCGTTCCAGAGCAATAGTCGCTACTTGCTTCGTATTCAAGGGCGATCACAAGGAATACTGGCGACCGCAGATGCCGCCATCCGAGACACTAACGACCGAGATTTTCTTTGAGGTAAAACGAGTTGAAGCTGCGCAGAGGGCAGTTTTGCAAGAAGAGTGTAGAGTTTTTCACTTCCAGGCGTTGTTACACTATCTATGACCTGGTGCTTCTACCAAATGAGGGTGCGCTATGCGCCATCTTTCAGCAGCATTTCCCGCTCACCCTGAATCTAACGCCTAACAGGTCAGACATATGTGTAGTACATATCCGAGTAATCAGAGTGCGGCGCACTGAATACCCAAAGAAGAAGCATTAGAATGGCTAATACCTCAAGATATCTAACTACAGCACTACAGACCCGTAAGCCCACGTGATAGAGCTCTAGCGGTTAGACAACGACCTCACCGCACACCTTTGGCATCCAGGATAGGAGGTTAACCGCGCACTGCCGAGGTCGACCTATGGCGCCGGCTACGCGCCAGCCCAACCCCTAACAGTGGACCGATCAACATCCCGATGATCAACGCGACCACTACAAACACCGACACTGGCATCTGTACAGTCGTCCAGCCCAGGAATGAAAGGGCCATGCCCTGCTGGTTTTCCAGCACAAAGCCTAAAATTACTAGCGCAACAATCAATGCCGCCAGCACCAGAACAACGCGCTTTACCCCACGCATAAATTTCTCCTACCCCAAAAAGACTCAGACGCCTTCTTCCTCGTCTTCGTTCACCCGGTCCCGCAATTCCTTTCCAGGCTTGAAGTGAGGTACAAACTTGCCATCAAGGCTGACCGACTGCCCGGTTTTTGGGTTACGGCCGACGCGCGGTGCGCGGTAATGCAAGGAGAAGCTGCCAAAACCACGAATCTCAATCCGATCCCCAGTAGCCAAACATTGGGACATTTGCTCAAGCATAGTCTTGATAGCCAGCTCTACATCCTTGGATGAAAGCAGCCCTTGATGGGTGACAATTCGTTCGATCAACTCCGACTTCGTCATATTTTTCCCTTCTTTTTCAAGCAGCTAGGAAAAGCGCTTCAAAGGTTTTAGCATGACTTGATGAATTTGAACAGCCCACTCGACAACTTATCTGCTGCACAGGCGGACACCCGCAACATGCGCCTTTGAGCCTCAATTACAGATCACCAGCATAGTGCGAGTTACAGCGCCGGCGGGATTCCAGCCGAACGGATAGTCGCCCTCTTCGTCCTTCGCATCGCTGGATCGAGTGATGACCTTATAGCCTTGCATCTTGCATTCGCGGGCAGCGCGCTTCTCGCACTTGCTCCAATTGCCACCGAGGCCCGAGCAGTCGACCTCGATACCACTGACACCGCGCTTGACGTGAGTTTTGGCGCTGGTGGTAGAGCAGCCGGCAAGCATGACTGCGGCGAAGATTAAAATAAACTTGTTCATCGAAATCCTTATTGAAACAACATCACTGACAACCGTGCTTTTAATAAAACTATAGCCAGTTCTGACACTGTGCTGCGCACCTTGGTTCTCGGTATTGATTCAACGAATTTCAGGCACAAAAAAGGGCGACCGAAGTCGCCCTTTTTCTATGGTCTGACAGAACTTAGTTCTGTTTTTCCATCTGTGCACGCAGCAGGTCGCCCAGAGTGGTAGGACCAGCAGAAGGCTCAGAAGAGGCTGGCTTGTCGCGCAGGCTCTGAATGGCTTCTTTCTCTTCGATCTCGTCTTTCGACTTGATGGAGAGCTGGATTACACGGCTCTTGCGGTCAACGCTGATGATCTTGGCTTCTACTTCCTGGCCTTCTTTCAGAACGTTACGTGCGTCTTCAACGCGGTCACGGCTGATTTCGGAGGCTTTCAGAGTCGCTTCGATATCGTCGGCCAGAGTGATGATGGCGCCTTTAGCGTCAACTTCTTTCACAGTGCCTTTAACGATTGCGCCTTTGTCGTTCTCTTGAACGTACTCGGAGAACGGATCGCTTTCCAGTTGCTTGATACCCAGGGAGATGCGCTCGCGCTCTGGGTCAACCGACAGGATAACGGTGTCCAGCTCGTCGCCCTTCTTGAAACGACGAACAGCTTCTTCGCCAACTTCGTTCCAGGAGATGTCGGACAGGTGAACCAGGCCGTCGATGCCGCCGTCCAGACCAATGAAGATACCGAAATCGGTGATCGACTTGATGGTGCCGGAGATTTTATCGCCCTTGTTGAACTGGCCAGAGAAATCTTCCCATGGGTTAGATTTGCACTGTTTGATGCCCAGGGAGATACGACGACGCTCTTCGTCGATGTCCAGAACCATAACTTCCACTTCGTCGCCGACTTGTACGACTTTCGAAGGGTGGATGTTTTTGTTGGTCCAGTCCATTTCGGAAACGTGTACCAGGCCTTCCACGCCTTCTTCCAGCTCTGCGAAGCAGCCGTAGTCGGTCAGGTTGGTAACACGCGCGGTTACGCGAGTGCTTTCTGGGTAACGAGCTTTGATAGCAACCCATGGATCTTCGCCCAGCTGCTTCAAGCCCAGGGAAACGCGGTTACGCTCACGATCGTACTTCAGAACCTTGACATCGATCTCGTCGCCAACGTTGACGATTTCAGAAGGATGCTTGATACGCTTCCAAGCCATGTCGGTAATGTGCAGCAGGCCATCGACGCCACCCAGATCGACGAATGCGCCGTAATCGGTGAGGTTCTTGACGATACCTTTGACTTGTTGGCCTTCCTGCAGGGATTCCAGCAGAGCTTCACGCTCGGCGGAGTTCTCTGCTTCCAGGACGCTGCGACGGGAAACGACAACGTTGTTGCGCTTCTGGTCGAGTTTGATGACCTTGAATTCGAGTTCTTTGCCTTCCAGGTGCGTGGTGTCGCGCACTGGACGAACGTCGACCAAAGAACCTGGCAGGAACGCACGGATGCCGTTAACGTCGACAGTGAAGCCGCCTTTAACCTTACCGTTGATAACGCCCTTGACCACTTCTTCAGCTGCGAAGGCTGCTTCGAGAACAATCCAGCATTCAGCGCGCTTGGCTTTTTCACGGGACAGCTTGGTTTCACCGAAACCGTCTTCAACCGAGTCCAGAGCAACGTGAACTTCGTCACCGACATTGATAGTCAGGTCACCAGCATCGTTGTAGAACTGTTCCAGCGGGATCAGAGCTTCAGACTTCAGACCAGCGTGAACGGTTACCCAGCGAGCTTGGTAATCGATATCAACGATAACACCGGTGATGATGGAGCCTGCCTGAAGGTTCAGGGTTTTTAGGCTTTCTTCAAAGAGTTCCGCAAAGCTTTCGCTCATTTTAATTCCTGTTGATAAGGGCGAAGAATACGCCCATCTCCACACCCCAGACGGTGTGGGTCAGTTTCAATTAAAAGAAGCACCGCAGGACTATGACTGGTCCCCTGCAGCCTTCTTGGTCACCCGGTGATATCGCGAATGGCGATTTCACTCAAGATGCGTTCCAGCACCTGCTCGATGGATAACTCCGTGGAATCCAGCTGTATGGCGTCAGCCGCCGGCTTGAGCGGGGCTACCGCACGCTGGGTATCACGCTCATCGCGTGCACGGATCTCATCTAGCAGACTCGACAGACTAACACCATCGACTTTGCCCTTCAACTGCAAGTAACGGCGGCGCGCCCGCTCTTCGGCGCTGGCGGTCAGGAAAATCTTCAACGGCGCGTCTGGAAACACCACGGTGCCCATGTCGCGACCATCCGCGACCAGGCCCGGCGGTTCCTGAAACGCCCGCTGGCGCTGCAGCAGCGCGTCGCGCACGGCCGGCAGCGCGGCAACCTGGGAGGCCCAGGAGCCAACTTGTTCGTTACGCAGATCATCGGTCACATCGTCGCCTTCGAGGATGATGCGTTGCGGATGACCTTCCGTCGCGCCGACGAACTGCACATCAAGATGCGCCGCCAGCAGCTTCAAGGATTCTTCGTTGGTCAGGTCGACGCCGTGGTTACGCGCGGCAAAGGCCAGCAAACGGTACAGCGCGCCGGAATCCAGCAGGCACCAGCCCAGGCGCTTGGCCAAAATGCCGGCAATCGTGCCTTTGCCCGAGCCGCTTGGCCCGTCGATGGTAATCACCGGTGCTTTGATATTCACAATTGAGCCTCTTGGGCAACACGAATGCCGACATGGGCACACAGTGTAAGAAAGTTCGGAAAAGATGTAGCCACATTGGCACAGTCACGGATACGAATCGGCGCTGTCGCCCGCAGGGACGCCACACTAAAGGCCATGGCAATTCGGTGATCGCCATGGGAATGCACCTCGCCGCCGCCTATCAGGCCACCGTCAATGATAATCCCATCGGGTGTCGGTTCACACTTCACGCCCAACGCCAGCAGACCGTCGGCCATTACCTGGATACGGTCGGACTCCTTCACGCGCAGCTCTGCAGCGCCGCGCAACACGGTACGGCCCTGAGCGCAGGCCGCCGCGATGAACAACACCGGAAACTCATCAATCGCCAGCGGCACCAACGCCTCAGGAATCTCGATGCCGTTCAGCGCAGCAGCACGCACGCGCAAATCGGCGACTGGTTCACCGCCGACTTCACGCAGGTTTTCCAGCGTGATGTCCGCGCCCATCAGCCGCAGGATATCGATCACACCGGTCCGTGTCGGATTGATCCCCACATGCTCCAGCAACAGCTCGGAACCCTCGGCAATCGACGCCGCGACCAGAAAGAATGCAGAAGAAGAAATGTCCCCCGGCACCTCAATATGCGTGGAGGTCAACGCATGGCCCGACTCAACCGACGCCGTAGCGCCCTGCACCTGCACCGGATAACCGAAGCCGCGCAGCATTCGTTCGGTGTGGTCACGGGTCGGTGCAGGCTCGGTCACCGAGGTTTTACCCTCAGCATACAAACCCGCCAGCAACAGGCAGGATTTAACCTGCGCGCTGGCCATTGGCAGCGTATAGGTCAAGCCTTTTAATGCCTGACCTCCGCGAATAGTCAACGGCGGACGCCCTTCCGGCCCGGTCTCAATCACCGCGCCCATTTCGCGCAGTGGCTTGGCCACGCGGCTCATCGGGCGCTTGGACAGCGAAGCATCGCCGGTCAACACACTGTCGAAGCGCTGCGCCGCCAGCAAGCCGGACAACAGGCGCATCGACGTTCCGGAGTTGCCCAGGTAGATCGGCCCCGGCGCCGGCTTCAAGCCATGCAGGCCAACGCCATGGATGATCACGCGCCCATGGTGCGGCCCTTCAATCACCACGCCCATGTCGCGAAACGCCTGCAAGGTCGCCAGGGCATCTTCGCCCTCAAGGAAACCTTCAACCTCTGTCACGCCATCAGCCAGTGAGCCGAGCATGATCGAGCGATGGGAGATCGACTTGTCGCCCGGCATCCGAATCTGTCCGCTCAGGCGGCCACCCGGGTTGGCGAGGAAGGTCTGCTCATCGGCGTTCACAGCAGTTTCCATATAGGCCCGGCGCGCCAGAATTTTGCTGAAGTGCTCACGCGCCACCCGCGCACGGGTGAACACGCCCAGTAATTGATGGCCGTCCCCGGCATCCACCGCGTCGCGCAAGGCGTCGAGGTCGCTGCGGAAGGTGTCCAGGGTGCGCAACACCGCCTCGCGATTGGCAAGGAAGATGTCATGCCACATCACTGGATCACTGCCGGCAATACGCGTGAAATCGCGGAAACCACCGGCGGCGTAGCGGAAAATATCGAGATTCTCGTTACGTTTAGCCAGCGAATCCACCAAGCCAAAAGCCAGCAAATGCGGCAAATGGCTGGTCGCCGCCAGCACTTCGTCGTGACGCTCGACCTGCATGTGCTCGACATCCGCACCCAGTTCACGCCACAGGCGATCGACCACAGCCAAAGCGGTCGGATCGGTTTGCTCAAGCGGCGTCAGGATCACTTTATGACGACGGAACAACTGCGCATTGGACGCCTCGACACCACTCTGCTCGGAGCCGGCAATCGGGTGACCCGGTACAAAACGCGCCGGCATGCCGCCAAACGCCCGTTGCGCCGCGCGCACCACGTTGCCCTTGGCACTGCCGACATCCGTGAGAATCGCCTGCCCCAAGTCCATGCCGGCCAGCAAGGCCAGCAGCTTCTCCATCGCCAGAATCGGCACCGCGAGCTGGATCACGTCCGCACCCTGGCAAGCCAGCGCCAGGTCTGCTTCACAGCGATCCACCACGCCCAACTCAACCGCCAACTTGCGCGATTGCGGGTCCAGGTCCACACCGACCACTTCGCGGCACAGCCCGCTTTCACGCAGGCCTTTGGCAAACGAGCCGCCGATCAATCCCAGACCCACCACCACCAGGCGACCGATCATAGGCACAGCAGGTTGCAATGCAGTGACATCAACCACGAGCCAGAACCTTGGCCAACGCCTCCAGGAAGCGGCTGTTTTCCGCCGGCAATCCGATGGTGATACGCAGGTGGTTCGGCATGCCGTAGTTGGCCACCGGGCGCACGATCACGCCTTCGCGCAGCAGCCCCTGGAATACCGGGGCGGCGACTTGAGCAAGGTCGACGCAAATAAAGTTGCCCTTGGATGGAATCCAGCCCAGACCCAGCTCACGAAAACCTTCCTGCAGTTGCAGCATGCCGCTTTCGTTGATGCGACGACCCTCTTCCAGGTACTTGGCATCTTTCACCGCCGCACACGCCGCCGCCAAGGCAAGGCTGTTGACGTTGAACGGTTGGCGCACGCGGTTCAGCACATCGGCCACCACCGCCGTCGACAAGCCGTAGCCAACCCGCAACGACGCCAGGCCGTAAGCCTTGGAGAAAGTGCGCGACACCAGCAGGTTCGGGTACGCCGCGAGAAAATCCAGACCATCCGGTAGGTCGCTGCCTTCTGCGTACTCGATGTAGGCCTCGTCCAGCACCACCAGCACATGCTCCGGCACGTCTTGCAGGAAGTCGTTCAACGCTTGCGCATCGAACCAGGTGCCGGTCGGGTTATTCGGGTTGGCGATAAACACCACGCGGGTCTGGGCGTCGATGGCCGCCAGCATGGCCGGCAGGTCGTGCCCCCAGTCCTTGGCCGGAATAACACGTGCGTCGGCGCCGACTGCCTGAGTGACGATCGGGTAAACGGCAAACGCGTGCTCGCTGAATACCGCATTCAAGCCAGGCGCCAGGTAAGCACGGCCGACCAATTCAAGAATGTCGTTGGAGCCGTTGCCCAGGGTCACCTGGTTCAGCTCGACCCGGCAGTTTTGCGCCAGCAGAGACTTGAGGGCAAAACCATTCCCGTCCGGGTAGCGGGTCAGCTCAGCCAACTCATCACGAATCGCCGCCAATACCTTGGGACTCGGGCCCAGCGGGTTTTCGTTACTGGCCAGCTTGACGATCTTCGACGGGTCCAGGTTCAACTCACGCGCCAACTCGTCCACAGGCTTGCCTGGAACGTAAGGCGACAGTTGTTGCACGCCCGGCTGAGCCAGGGCGAGGAAGTTGCCACTCATGTTAAAGCCTCACAAAACCGCTTTCGGGTAAGAGCCCAGCACCTTGAGTGCCACGGCTTCCTGACTGATTTTCTCCAGCACGCCCTTGACCAGTGGGTCGCGGTGATGGCCGATGAAGTCGATAAAGAACACATAAGTCCATTTACCGCTGCGCGAAGGACGTGTCTCGATTCGCGTCAGGTCAATCCCGTTGTCGTGGAACGGCACCAGCAGCTCATGAAGCGCACCGGGCTTGTTGCTCATGGAGACAATGATCGAAGTCTTGTCGTCGCCGGTCGGCGGCACTTCCTGGCTGCCAATCATCAAGAAGCGCGTGGAGTTGTCCGGGCGGTCCTCGATTTTCTCGGCCAGGCGCGTCAGGCCATACAGGCCCGCTGCCATATCGCCGGCGATTGCCGCCGAATTCCACTCACCCTTGACCCGCTTGGCCGCTTCGGCGTTGCTGGACACCGCCACGCGCTCGACATTCGGGTAATGTGCGTCCAGCCACTTGCGGCACTGGGCCAGGGATTGGGCGTGGGAGTAGATGCGGCTAATGCTGTCGGTCTTGGTGCTCTCGCCCACCAGCAGGTGATGGTGGATACGCAGCTCGACTTCGCCGCAAATCACCATGTCGTGCTCAAGGAAGCTGTCCAGCGTGTGGTTGACCGCGCCTTCGGTGGAGTTTTCCACCGGCACCACGCCAAAGTTCACCGCACCGGCCGCCACTTCACGGAACACTTCGTCAATCGCCGCCATTGGCTTGCTGATCACTGCGTGCCCGAAATGTTTCATGGCCGCCGCTTGCGTGAAGGTGCCTTCAGGGCCGAGGTAAGCCACTTTGAGCGGCTGCTCCAACGCCAGGCACGAGGACATGATTTCACGGAACAACCGCGCCATTTCTTCGTTGCCCAATGGCCCCTTGTTGCGCTCCATCACGCGCTTGAGCACCTGCGCTTCACGCTCAGGCCGGTAGAAAACCGGTACTTCGCCTTCAGCCAGGGACGCCATTTTTACCCGTGCCACTTCCTGGGCGCACCGCGCGCGCTCACTGATCAGCTCCAGGACTTTCTCGTCCAGGCTGTCAATGCGTACACGCAGGGCCTTGAGTTCTTGCTCAGACATTAGCCGTGTTCCTTTTCGAACTCTGCCATGTAGGCAACCAGCGCGTGGATCGCGTTGATGTCGACAGCGTTGTAGATGGAGGCGCGCATGCCACCGACCGAACGGTGGCCCTTGAGGTTCAGCAGGCCGCGCTCGTCGGCGCCGGCCAGGAATGGCTTGTCCAGGCGATCATCAGCCAGACGGAACGGCACGTTCATCCACGAGCGGTCGGTCAGGTTGATCGGGTTGCTGTACAGGCCGCTGGCGTCGATGAAGTCGTACAGGGTGCGCTTCTTCTCTTCGTTGAGCTTGCCCATGGCGGCGACACCGCCCTGCTCTTTGAGCCACTCGAACACCAGGCCAGACAGGTACCAGGCGAACGCCGGCGGCGTGTTGTACATCGAGCCGTTATCGGCCGCGACCTTGTAGTTGAGCATGGTCGGGCACACCGAACGGGCGCGACCCAGCAGGTCTTCACGGATGATGTTGACCAGGATGCCGCTCGGGCCGATGTTCTTCTGCGCCCCGGCGTAGATCATGCCGTACTTGGACACATCGATCGGACGCGAGAGGATGTCCGAGGACATGTCGCACACCAACGGCACATCACCCACTTCCGGCACCCAGTCGAACTCCAGGCCGCCGATGGTTTCGTTCGCTACGTAGTGAACATAGGCCGCGTCTTTCGAGAGCTTCCACTCGTTCTGACCAGGGATGGCGAAGTAGTCGTAAGGCTTGGCAGTGCCCGCCACGTTGACGTGACCGTAACGCGAGGCCTCTTCAATGGCCTTCTGCCCCCAGATACCGGTGTCGATATAGTCGGCCGTGCCATCTTCGGGCAGCAGGTTAAGCGGCAGTTGAGCAAACTGCTGGCTGGCGCCGCCTTGCAGGAACAGCACTTTGTAGTGGGAGGGGATGTCCAGCAAGTCGCGCAGATCCTGCTCGGCCTTGGTGGCAATGGACACGAACTCATCGCTGCGATGGCTCATTTCCATCACGGAGAGGCCTTTTCCATGCCAGTCGAGGAGTTCACCCTGCGCGCGCTGCAGGACTGCTTCAGGAAGCGCCGCGGGACCGGCACAGAAGTTATAGGCTCTCTTGCTCACATCCAATCTCACTCTGATCTGGTGGTAGTCACACAAACATATCAGCCGACACCCAATCCAATGTGGGAGCGGGCTTGCTCGCGAAAGCGATCCAACAGGCGACATCTCTGGTGAATGTCAGTCCGCTTTCGCGAGCAAGCCCGCTCCCACACTCGATCTCCACAGCTGTCGATATTTCCGTTCGGACAAACAACAAGGGGGCGAATCTTCATCCGCCCCCTGTGTGTCCGCTTATTCCTGCGGTTCTTCTTCGTCTGCGGCAGCATCGAGGGTTGGCTCGTCGACGTTGTCATCGCCAGCTGCGATCACCTCGCCGTCGAACTCTTCACCTTCTTCCAGCTCTTCGCCTTCAACTTCCGACGGTTCCTGCACACGCTCCAGGCCGACCAGTTTTTCATCCTTGGCCAGCTTGATCAGGGTCACACCCTGGGTGTTACGGCCCAGGCTCGACACTTCGGCCACACGGGTACGCACCAGGGTGCCCTGGTCGGAAATCAGCATGATTTCCTCGCCATCGAGCACCTGGACCGCGCCGACCAGACGGCCGTTGCGATCGTTGCTGACCATGGCGATAACGCCCTGGCCGCCACGCTTGTACTCCGGGAACTCGGTGATCGCAGTGCGCTTGCCATAACCACGCGCCGAAGCGGTGAGGATCTGGCTGCCTTCTTCCGGAATCAGCATCGAAATCAGCTTCTGCCCTTCTGGCAGACGCATACCGCGCACACCGCGGGCAGTACGGCCCATGGCACGCACGTCGGATTCCTTGAAGCGCGTTACTTTGCCGCCGTCGGAGAACAGCATGACTTCACGCTCGCCGTCGGTGATGGCAGCGGAGATCAGCACGTCGCCTTCGTCCAGCTCCAGGGCGATCAGGCCCACGCTGCGCTGACGGCTGAAGGATTCCAGCGGGGTCTTCTTCACGGTGCCTTTGGCGGTAGCCATGAAGATGAAGTGACCTTCGGTGTATTCCTCGACCGGCAGCATGGTGGTGATGTATTCATCACTGTCCAGCGGCAGCAGGTTGACCAACGGGCGACCACGGGCGGCACGCGAGGCTTCCGGGATTTCGTAGGTTTTCAGCCAGTACACTTTGCCTTTGCTGGAGAACAGCAGCAGCGTGGTGTGGCTGTTGGCGACCAGCAGGTGAGCAATGTAGTCCTCATCCTTCACGCCGGTAGCCGATTTGCCTTTACCACCACGACGCTGGGCCTGGTACGCAGCCAGCGGCTGGGTCTTGGCATAGCCACCGTGGGAGATGGTCACCACGCGCTCTTCTTCCGGGATCATGTCACCCAGGGTCAGGTCGAGGCGCGCATCAAGGATTTCGGTGCGACGCACATCGCCGTATTCGGCGCGGATCACTTCCAGTTCTTCGCGGATCACTTCCATCAGGCGCACGGCGCTGCTGAGGATGCGGATCAACTCGCCGATCTGGTTGAGAATTTCCTGGTACTCGGCCAGCAACTTCTCGTGCTCCAGACCGGTCAGGCGGTGCAGGCGCAGTTCCAGAATGGCCTGGGCCTGTTCCGGCGACAGGAAGTACTTGCCGTCACGCAGACCGTATTGCGGGTCGAGGGTCTCGGGGCGGCACGAATCGGCGCCGGCACGCTCAACCATCGCCACAACGGCGCTGGATTCCCACGGCATCTTGATCAGCGCTTCTTTAGCTTCCGACGGCGTCGGCGAAGCCTTGATCAGGGCGATGACCGGGTCGATGTTCGACAGGGCAACGGCCTGGCCTTCCAGGATGTGACCACGTTCGCGCGCTTTACGCAGTTCGAACACGGTACGGCGGGTAACCACTTCGCGGCGGTGACGCACGAAGGCTTCCAGCAGATCCTTGAGGTTCAGGATGCGCGGACGGCCGTCGATCAGTGCAACCACGTTGATGCCAAACACGCTTTGCAGCTGGGTCTGGGCGTAGAGGTTGTTGAGGATCACCTCAGGCACTTCGCCACGACGCAGCTCGATCACCACGCGCATACCGTCTTTGTCGGACTCGTCGCGCAGCTCGGTGATGCCTTCCAGCTTCTTCTCTTTAACCAGCTCGGCGATCTTTTCGATCAGACGCGCCTTGTTCAACTGGTAAGGCAGTTCGGTGATGACGATCTGCTGACGGCCACCGACCTTGTCGATGTCTTCGATGATCGAGCGGGCGCGCATGTAAATGCGGCCGCGACCGGTGCGGTAGGCTTCGATGATACCGGCGCGACCGTTGATGATCGCGGCGGTCGGGAAGTCCGGACCGGGGATGTATTGCATCAGCTCATCGACGGTCAGCTCAGGGTTGTCGATAAGCGCCAGGCAACCGTCGATGACTTCACCGAGGTTGTGTGGCGGGATGTTGGTGGCCATGCCCACGGCGATACCGCTGGAGCCGTTGACCAGCAGGTTGGGGATCTTGGTCGGCATGACGGCCGGGATCATTTCGGTGCCGTCGTAGTTCGGCACCCAGTCCACGGTTTCTTTGTGCAGGTCGGCCAGCAGCTCGTGCGCCAGCTTGGTCATGCGCACTTCGGTGTATCGCATGGCCGCAGCGTTGTCGCCGTCGACCGAACCGAAGTTGCCCTGGCCGTCTACCAGCAGGTAGCGCAGGGAAAACGGCTGCGCCATCCGAACGATGGTGTCGTACACCGCAGTGTCGCCGTGAGGGTGATACTTACCGATCACGTCACCGACAACACGGGCAGATTTCTTGTACGGCTTGTTCCAGTCGTTACCCAGCTCGCTCATCGCGAACAGCACACGCCGGTGCACGGGCTTCAAGCCATCGCGCGCATCAGGCAGTGCTCGACCGACAATTACGCTCATCGCGTAGTCGAGGTAGGACTGTTTCAGCTCGTCTTCGATATTGACCGGGAGGATTTCTTTGGCCAGTTCGCCCATGAGAAGCCTGATTCCTTTTTCGGGTGAAACCTCGTCACATCCTATGGGACGAACGAAGCTCGCCGCTGCCGGCAGAGTGCCTGACAACGACTTACGACAAATCAACGAGTTATGACACGGATCTGCACGTTATGGGCAGCCCCTTGAGGCAGCCCTGGAAACCGCCGGATGTTATCACAATCGCCGCCACGCACCTATCCCCCAGATGCGCATGGAGCATAGTTAGTTGACGGATGACGGGCCTGAGGGCGACGAGAGGGGCTCAGAGGTAGGGTGGTGCTGTTTTTTGAGGGCAGATCCAAGGGTTTTATTGACTTATAAGACCAATCGGGGGCAAGCCCCTCCCACACTCGAAGTGTGAACACAATCAAAATGCGGGAGGGGGCTTGCCCCCGATAGCCGTCTGACAGTCGCCAACCCCTCAATGCAGGCGCTTACGGCACATCAACTTGGCCAGCTTGGCGGTGTCCGGGCGCTCAACGATGCCTTTTTCGGTCACGATCACATCAATCAGATCAGCCGGGGTTACGTCGAACACGGAATTCAAAGCAGCCACATCCAACCGTTGCCCCATGACCTCCAGCAACTCACCGGGATCACGCTCCTCCAGGGCGACGTCTTCACCCGTGGCCATCATCAAATCGAGTGTCGAGCTTGGCGCCACCACCATAAAGCGCACGCCATGGTGCATCGCGCACACGGCCAACTGGTACGTGCCGATCGTGCCGATCACATCACCGTTGGCAGCAATGCAGTCGGCGCCGACGATCACCCAGGTCACGCCCTTGGTCTTGAGGATATGCGCGCCAGCCGAGTCAGCATTCACCGTCGCCGCAATACCCTCGCCTGCCAGCTCCCACGCCGTCAGCCGCGAACCTTGCAGCCAAGGGCGCGTCTCGTTGACATAGACATGCTCGACCAACCCCTCCAGAAACGCGGCGCGAACCACCCCGAGGGCCGTGCCGACGCCGCCTGTGGCCAGTGCGCCGGCATTGCCGTGGGTCAGGATCGCCTGGGCGTTGCCCTGGTGCTTGCGAATCCGCTCGAGGCCCAACTGGGCCATGACCACATTGGCCTCCCGATCACTTTCATGGATCGCAATCGCTTCCGCCTCCAGCGCCGCCACCGGGTCGGCGTGCTTCTTGATGCGGTCCAGGCGATCGCGCATGCGCTTCAAGGCCCAGAACAGGTTCGCGGCTGTCGGACGGCTATCAGCCAACAGCGCGTAGTCTTCTTCCCACGCGGCCTGCCAGTCGCCGCCTTCAGCGATGCGTTCACGCGCGGCGAGCACCAGGCCATAGGCGGCGCTGATACCAATGGCCGGCGCGCCGCGCACCACCATCGTGCGTATGGCATCGGCCACTTCAGCCACAGAGGTGCAGGCAACCCAGGTTTCCCGAGACGGCAAGGCACGCTGATCGAGCAGGTGCAGCGCGCCATCACGCCATTCGATGGCTTTCACTTTCTCCGCTGCTAACAGTCGCTCGCGCATCCCTTACCCCGCACTCATGAACAAAAGCCGCCGATTATAGCGATCCGCCAGCCAGGACGCTCGGGTATACTTCGCCCTTCTTTTATAGCTGCCCGGGAAGAAGCCTGCGATGACCTCCACTGCCGCCCCGCTCGACTTATTGCTGCTGCCGACCTGGCTGGTACCTGTCGAACCTGCCGGCGTGGTGCTCAAGGAACATGGCCTGGGCATCCGTGATGGTCGCATCGCCTTTATCGGGCCACGGGCCGCGGCATTGAAGCTGGCCGCCACCGAGGTGCGCGAGCTGCCGGGCATGCTGCTCAGCCCGGGCTTGATCAACGCCCACGGCCATGCGGCGATGAGCCTGTTTCGCGGGCTGGCCGACGATTTGCCGCTGATGACCTGGCTGGAAAAACACATCTGGCCCGCCGAAGCCAAGTGGGTCGATGAAGCCTTCGTGCGCGACGGCACCGACCTGGCCATCGCCGAGCAGCTCAAGGGCGGCATCACCTGCTTCTGCGACATGTACTTCTACCCCAAGGTCGCCAGCGACTGCGTGCACAACAGCGGCATGCGCGCGCAGATCGCGATTCCGATCCTCGACTTCCCGATTCCCGGCGCCAGCACGGCCGACGAGGCGATTCGCCAGGGCATCGAGCTGTTCGGCGACCTCAAGCACCATCCGCGCATCCGGATCACCTTCGGGCCCCACGCGCCGTACACCGTGTGCGATGAAAACCTGGAAAAGATCCGGATAATTGCCGAAGAGCTGGACGCCTCGATCCACATGCACGTGCACGAAACCGCCTTCGAAGTGCAGCAGGCCGTCGAGCAGACCGGCGAACGCCCACTCGCGCGCCTGGGCCGTCTCGGCCTGCTTGGCCCGCGCTTCCAGGCCGTTCATATGACCCAAATCAGCGAGGACGACCTGGCTTTGCTGGTAGAAAGCAACACCAGCGTCATCCATTGCCCGGAATCGAACCTGAAACTGGCCAGCGGCTTTTGCCCGGTGGAGCGTCTGTGGCAGGCTGGCGTCAACGTGGCGATCGGCACCGACGGCGCCGCCAGCAACAATGACCTCGACCTGCTCGGCGAAACCCGTACCGCCGCCATGCTGGCCAAGGCCGTCGCCGGTTCGGCCACCGCCCTGGATGCCCACCGCGCCCTGCGCATGGCCACGCTCAATGGCGCGCGCGCCATGGGCCTGGAAAGCGAGATTGGCTCACTGGAGGTCGGCAAGGCTGCCGACATCGTGGCCTTTGATCTTTCGGGGCTGGCGCAACAACCGATCTACGATCCGGTCTCACAGCTTATCTATGCCACCGGACGCGATTGCGTGAAACACCTTTGGGTCGCCGGCAAGCAGTTGCTCGACGACCGGCAATTGACCCGCATGGATGAACAACAGTTGACCGCCACGGCCATTGCCTGGGGCCAACGCATCAGCGGGCACAGCGAATAACGCAGGGTTTGCACCTACGCTTGAACACCTGCAAACCGATTTATCCGATTTAGAGGATTCACCATGAGCAACGTCGACCACGCCGAAATCGCCAAATTCGAAGCCCTGGCTCACCGCTGGTGGGACCGCGAAAGCGAGTTCAAACCCCTGCACGACATCAACCCGCTGCGGGTCAACTGGATTGACGAACGCGTCAACCTGGCCGGCAAAAAGGTACTCGACGTCGGTTGCGGCGGCGGCATCCTCAGCGAAGCAATGGCCCAGCGTGGCGCCACCGTGATGGGCATCGACATGGGCGAAGCCCCGCTGGCCGTCGCGCAACTGCACCAGTTGGAATCCGGCGTAAACGTGGAATACCGCCAGATCACCGCCGAAGCCCTGGCCGAGGAAATGCCCGAGCAGTTCGACGTGGTCACCTGCCTTGAGATGCTCGAGCACGTGCCAGACCCCTCCTCGGTGATCCGCGCCTGTTTCCGCATGGTCAAGCCAGGCGGCCAGGTGTTCTTCTCCACCATCAACCGCAACCCCAAGGCCTACCTGTTCGCGATCATCGGCGCCGAATACATCATGAAGTTGCTGCCGCGCGGCACCCACGACTTCAAGAAATTCATCCGCCCTTCCGAGCTGGGCGCCTGGAGCCGCCAGGCCGGGCTGACCGTCAAAGACATCATCGGCCTGACCTACAACCCGCTGACCAAGCACTACAAGCTGGCCAACGACGTTGACGTCAACTACATGATCCAGACCCTGCGCGAGGAGTAAGCCTGTGAAGTTGCGAGCGGTTCTCTTCGATATGGACGGTACATTGCTGGACACCGCGCCGGACTTCATCGCGATCTGCCAGGCGATGCGCGCCGACCGCGGCCTGGCGCCGATCAACGACCAGCACATCCGCGATGAAATCTCCGGCGGCGCGCGGGCGATGGTTGCCGTGACCTTCTCGATGGACCCGGAATCCCCAGGTTTTGAAGCGCTACGCCTGGAGTTTCTGGAGCGCTACCTCAAGGGCTGCGCGATCCACAGCAAGCTCTTCGACGGCATGGAAGAACTGCTGCAGGACATCGAAAAATCCAACCTGGTCTGGGGCGTGGTCACCAACAAGCCGCTGCGCTTTGCCGAACCAATCATGCAGCAGTTGGGCCTGGCCGAGCGGTCGGCGCTGCTGATCTGCCCGGACCACGTGAAAAACAGCAAGCCAGACCCGGAGCCGCTGATCCTGGCGTGCAAGATGCTCGACCTGGACCCGGCCAGCGTGCTGTTCGTGGGCGATGACCTGCGCGATATCGAATCCGGCCGCGACGCCGGCACCCGTACCGCAGCGGTCACGTTCGGCTACATCCACCCGGACGACAACCCCCGCAACTGGGGCGCCGATGTCGTGGTGGACCACCCGCTGGAACTGCGCAAGGTGCTGGATAACGCACTGTGCAGTTGCTGATTGTTAGACGATCTCGCCAACACTGAGATCAATGTGGGAGCTGGCTTGCCTGCGATAGCGGTCTGCCAGCCAGCACATCTGGAGACAGGCACTCTGCTATCGCAGGCAAGCCAGCTCCCACCTGAAATGGATTCCACTTCAAGAGCTGCAACATCTTGAATTCTGTCGAGGCTATTTATGTTTGATTACTGCGCACGTCCAGAACTGCTCAAAGGCCGGGTGATCCTGGTGACCGGCGCCGGTCGCGGGATTGGCGCGGCGGCGGCAAAAACCTACGCCGCCCATGGCGCTACCGTGCTGTTGCTGGGCAAAACCGAAGCCAACCTGGCTCAGGTGTATGACGAAATCGAAGCGGCAGGCCAACCGCAACCGGTGGTGATCCCGTTCAACCTCGAGACCGCCCTGCCCCATCAATACGATGAGCTGGCCGCGATGATCGAAAAGGCGTTCGGCCGCCTCGACGGCCTGCTGCACAACGCCTCGATCATCGGCCCGCGCACGCCGATCGAGCAGCTGTCCGGTGAGAATTTCATGCGGGTGATGCACGTCAACGTCAACGCGATGTTCATGCTGACCAGCACGTTGCTGCCGCTGCTCAAGCTGTCCCAGGATGCGTCGGTGGTGTTCACCTCCAGCAGCGTCGGGCGCAAGGGCCGTGCCTACTGGGGCGCGTACGGCGTATCGAAGTTTGCGACTGAAGGCTTGATGCAAACCCTGGCCGATGAGCTGGAGGATGTCGCGTCGGTGCGTTCCAACAGCATCAACCCAGGCGGCACGCGCACCAGCATGCGCGCTCAGGCATACCCAGGGGAAAACCCGATGGAAAGGCCGGCGCCGGAAGAAATCATGCCGGTGTACCTGTACCTGATGGGGCCGGACAGTGCGGGCATTAATGGGCAGGCGTTTGATGCGCAGTAAAACCTGACACAGCACAAATCAAACTGTGGAACCGGGTTTAAGTGGGAGCTGGCTTGCCTGCGATGGCATCACCGCGGTGTATCTGACATACCGAGTTGATGCCATCGCAGGCAAGCCAGCTCCCACATTGGTTTGCGGTGTATCTTGGGGGGTTAGTTTTTCACCACTTCTTCCAGGGTGAAACGCCCCAGCGGGTTCTGCAGGAAGTTGCTCACATTCTTGCGTGAGATATTGATGTACGGGCTGTAGTACAGGTCGATCCAGTTCACATCCTGTTTCGCCAGCTTCTGCAACTCGACGTACATCTGCTCACGCTTGACCGGGTCAGCCTCGATCCGCGCGGCCGCCACGAGTGCCTTGACCTTGTCGTTCTTGTAGCGGGTCATGTAGTTCTGGTTGGTGTCGTGGCCGAGCACGAAGGTGGTTTTCTGGTCCGGGTCGAGGATGTCGTTGGTCCAGTACATCACCGAAATATCGTACTCACCGTCCACCAGCATCTGCCAGCTTTGGGTCGGGTCGACTTTCTGCAGGTTGGCGGTCACGCCGACCTTGGCCAACTGGTCCTTGATGATCACCGCAATCTGCTCGTCGGCTTCGTTGCCGGCGTTGACCACGTAGTTGAGCTTCAAGTCCTTGGCCCCGGCCTCCTCCAGCAGCTTCTTGGCGGCGGTCGGGTCATACGGGCGTTGCAGGTTGTTGGCGTAGTGGTACAGCGAGCCTTTCGGGATGTAGGAATAGGCCACGGTGCCCTGACCGTAAGTGGCGGTCTTGACCAGCGATTGTTTGTCGATGGCCATGTCCAGCGCCTCGCGCACTTGCGGTTTGGCCAGCAAGCCGTGGGCGTGGTTGATCAGCAAGTGGTCTTCGCGGGTCGACGGGTCGGAGTGGATCACCACGTTCTTGTCTTTTTTCAGCTCTTCCACGCGGGAGAACGGTACGAAGATCGCCGTGTCGAGCTCGTTGTTCTGCACCATGCGCATGCGCGTGTTGTCGTCGGTAACCGACACCCACTCAACACCATCCAGGCTCACGTTGTTAGCCTGCCAGAAGTTCGGGTTCTTCTTCAAAATCACCCGGTCGCCCTTACGCCACTCGTCCACGGTAAACGCGCCGGACGTCACCGGGTTTTCCGAGTAAGCGTCTTCGCCCATCTTGGTCATGGCTTTTTCCGACAGGATCGACACCGTCGGCGACGCCAATTGCGAGAGAAAGGCCACAGCCGGAGTTTTCAGGGTGACCACCAGGGTGCGCGGGTCCGACGCCTTGGCGGTGTTGATCAGGCTGAACGGGTCGCTCCACAGCGAGGCCTTGTTGTCGCGAATACGCAACAGGCTGAACGCTGCGTCGTCGGCGGTGATCGGCGAGCCGTCGGAAAACTTCGCCTCGCGCAGCTTGAAGGTGTAGGTCAGGCCGTCCTTGGAAATGTCCCAGCTTTCTGCCAGGCCCGGCTCCATCTTGGTGCCCAGGTTATCCACGCGCACCAGCGTGTCGTAGACGTTGGCAAACACCCAGGTGTCGCGGTTTTGCGCGCTTTTGATCGGGTCGAACGTGGTGCTGTCTTCACGGCAGCCGATGGTCAGCACACCGGCGGCCTGGGCCAGGCCGGCAGTAAGGGACCAAGCGGTCAACGTAGCGGCGGCGAGCAACTTCAAATGGCGGGATTGCATGTCATAACTCCTTGTTTAGGACGGCAGAAAGGGTTAATGGCGCTTCAAGCACGCAACTGTATCGATGCTCGTGCAGGAAATGCGTCGGCGGCAACACCACGGAACACATCGTTCGGGCGTACCGGCAACGCGGGTGAAAGGCACAGCCTGTGGGCAAATTCAGCGGGCTCGGTGGCTCACCGGGCAAAGGTTCTGCAGGCAACGGCCGATGCGGATCGATCTCGGGGATCGCCTCGATCAGCGCCGCCGTGTACGGATGGCGCGGTGCGGTAAACACCGCTTCCACCGGGCCTTCCTCGACGATTTTGCCCAGGTACATCACGGCGACGCGGTCGCACAGGCGCCGCACGATGGCCAGGTCATGGGCGATAAACAGGATCGCCAGGTTCATGCGCTGCTGCAGTTCCAGCAACAGGTTGATGATCTGGCCCTGGATCGACACATCCAGCGCCGCCACGCATTCATCGGCGATGATCAAGCGCGGTTCCACCGCCAGCGCCCGCGCGATACCCACACGCTGGCACTGACCGCCGCTTAGAGAGCCGGGTTTGCGACTGGCCAATTCGGGGCGCAGGCCGACCAGATCGAGCAGTTCATTCACGCGGGCCGGTATCTGCTGCGGCGCGACTTTGCGCTGCACGCGCAACACTTCGGCAAGGGTTTCGCCGATGGTGTGGCGCGGGTTCAGCGCGGCGTACGGGTCCTGGAAGATCATCGCGGTTTCATGGCGCAGGCGGGCGATATCAATAGCGCTGCCGTGGGCCATGTCCACGCCATCGAACAGCACTTGGCCAGCGCTGATCGGGTTGAGGTGCAGAATCGCCCGGCCGAGCGTGCTCTTGCCGCTGCCGGACTCGCCCACCAGCCCCAGGGTTTCACCGGCGGCCAGGTTCAGCGAGACACCATTGACCGCCCTCACCCACTGTTTATTCAGGCCGAACACACCGGTACCGGACGCTGCGAAACGCACCTCAAGATCCTTGATCTGCAACAGGCTCATGATCGGTCTCCCAAGGGATAGTGACACGCCACCCGCGCGCCTTCCGGCAACAACTGCGTGCACAAGGCGCCCGCCTGCGCACAGCGCGGGTTGAAGCGACACCCTTGCGGCAGTGCGTCCAGCAACGGCGGCTGGCCGGGAATCGTGCGCAGCAACGCGTGCCCACTGCTGTGGGCGGGCTGGCAATCAATCAGGCCGGCGGTGTACGGGTGTTGCGGGTTGGCCAGCAACTCGTATTTGCTGCCGTGCTCGCACAGGCGCCCGGCGTACATCACCGCGATGGAATCACAGGTTTGCGCCACCACACCGAGGTCGTGGGTGATCATGATGATCGACAGGCCGCGCTGGTCGCGCAGCTCCAGTAACAGGCGCAGGATCTGCGCCTGCACGGTGACATCAAGGGCGGTGGTCGGCTCGTCGGCAATCAGCACTTTCGGGTTGCAGCCCAGCGCCACAGCGATCATCGCGCGCTGACGCATGCCACCGGAAAACTCGTGGGGGTAGTTGTCGACCCGCGCCTTGGGATCGGGAATGCCGACCTGGCGCAGCACGTCGATGGCTTGCAGGCGCGCGTCTTTTTTCGACGCGCCCTGGTGCAGGCGAATGCCCTCGGCGATCTGCTCGCCGATGCGCATCAACGGGTCCAGGTGGCTGCTGGGGTTCTGGAAGATCATGCCCAGTTGCCCGCCGCGCACGGCGCGCATGCCGGCATCGTCCAGCGTCAGAAGATCCTGCCCGGCCAGGCGCACAGCAGCGCCTTGCACGCGCAAGTTGGGCGATGGCAGCAGGCGCATCAACCCGCGACAGGTCAGGGTCTTGCCCGAGCCACTCTCGCCCACCAGGCCGAGGATTTCACCCTCGGCCAAGTCAAAGGACACGCGGTCGACCAAGGTGACATCGTGCCCGGCATTGTTGGCGATCACGCTGAGGTCACGCACTTGCAGCAGGCTCATGCGCGATCCCCCAACACTTGCGCCACGCCATCGGCGAGCAGGCTGAAGCCCATGGCCAGCGTGACGATGGCCAGGCCCGGAAAGGTGCAAATCCACCAGGCCGTGGTGATAAACGCCTGCCCTTCGGCCACCATCGTGCCCCACTCGGCGGTCGGCGGTTGCACGCCCAGGCCCAGGTAACTCACGGCGGCGCCATTGAGCAGCACCAGCACGGCGTCAGACATGGAAAACACAATCGAACCGAACATGGCATTGGGCAGCAAATGCCGGAACAGAATGCGCCCATGGCCAAAGCCCAGGCTTTTGGCGGCCAGCGCAAACTCGCTTTCCTTGAGCACCAGGATCTGCGAGCGGATCAGCCGCGCATACGACACCCAGCCCACCAGCGCCATGGCGATATAAAAGCTTTTCAAGCCTGGGCCGAGAATCGCCATGATCGCCAGCATCAGCACAAGAAACGGGAATGCCAGGATCACGTCGATCACGCGCATGCAGAAGCTGTCGAAGCGCCCACCGATGTAGCCGGAAACCGCGCCGATGAAGGTGCCGATCATGAACGGGAAAATTACCCCGACAATGGCCAGTTGCAGGTCGATGCGCGCGCCCCAGATCACCCGCGAAAGGATGTCCCGCCCGTAGTTATCCGTGCCGAACGGGTGCGCCAGGCTAGGTCCGAGCAAACTGATGTTAGTGTTCTGCGCGATCGGGTCAAACGGTGCGACCCACGGTGCAAACAGCGCCAGGGCCAACCACACCAGCAGGATCAGCAGGCCCCACGCCGCCGTCAGCCGGCCATTGCGAAACCCGAAACGCAGGCGCAAACGCCACGGGGCAATCAGTGGGCGGCTGCTCATTGCATGTTCACCCGTGGGTCGAGGGCGACCGTCACCACATCGGCGACGAAGTTGACCACCACCGTCGCACAGGCCAGCACCATGGCCACGCCCTGCACCACCATGTAGTCACGGGTGAAAATGCCGCGCACCAGCAATTGGCCAATACCGGGAATGGCGAACAGGCTCTCGATCACCACCGTGCCGCTGATCAGCCAGCCGATGTTCACCGCCAGCAGGTTGACCGCCGGCACCAGCGAATTGGGCAACACATGCCGACGGAACACGGCGGCCTCCGACAGCCCGCGCGCCCGCGCGGCGGTGACGTGATCGGCCTGCAACTCCATCAGCATGCTCGCGCGCAGGTTGCGCACCAGCACCGCCGACAGCGCCAGGGCGATGGTCAGGCACGGCAGCAGCATATGGTGGGCCTTGTCCAGCCAGGTGCGGCCGTAGCCAGACACCGGGAACAGGCCCCACTTCACACTCAGCAACAGAATCAACATCAAGCCCAGCCAGAACGCCGGCATGCCCAGGCCGACGGTGGTGAACACGCGGATCAGGTTGTCCGCCCAGCCGCCTTTATTGCGCGCCGCCCATGTCGCCAGCGGCAGCGCAATCAACAGCGCCAGCAGCACGCTACCAAGCACCAGCACCAGGGTCGGCTCGATGCGGGTGACGATCAGCTTCAAGGCATCGACTTTGTACAGCAGCGATTGGCCGAGGTCGCCCTTGAGCAGGTTCTTCAGGAAGTAGAAGTATTGCAGCCACAACGGCTGATCCAGGCCGTATTGGGCGCGGATTTTCAACAAGGCATCCGGCGTACTGCGCGAGCCGAGCAAGGCCCGGGCCGGGTCGCCCGGGATCGAGCGCACCAGCACAAAGGTGATCAGGCTGATGCCAAACAGCACCGGCAGCAATTGCAGCGGCCGGGACAGCACAAAACGGTAGCGCGCCAGGTTCATCCGTCAGCCCGGTGGCGCGCGAGGAAGTCCAGCAGCACCGGGAAGTACGCGTGGGGCTCCTCATAAAAAGGCATGTGGCTGCTGTTGGGGAACACGTGCAACTCGGCATGCCTGGCGGCCAGCTTCATGCGATGGGCGCAGGCGGGCGTGAGCTCATCGTGCTGGCCAGTGGTGATCAGGATCGGCATCTTGAACTCGGCCATCTCGGGGATGCGGTTCCAGTCCTTGAGGTTACCGATATAGAGGAATTCGTTGGGGCCTTGCATGGTTTCGTACGGGCCCATGTTCCAGTCGCCGAGCGAGCGTTTGACCGGGTCTGGCCATTCGTCCAGGCGGCAGACGTGGCGGTAATTAAGCAAGGTGATGGCGGCCTGGTACTGCGGGTGGTCCAGAGTGCCCATGGCTTCATGACGCTGCATCATGGCCACGGTTTCGCTGCCGAGGGCGCCGCGCAGGCGTTCGAGTTCCTGGGACAGGTGCGGAATGTCGCCGACGGTATTTTCGAGGATCAGGCTTTTCAGCGCATCGGGGTAATGGATGGCGTACTCGATGCCCAGCCAGCCGCCCCAGGAATGCCCGAGCAGGTGCACGCGGCCCAGGTCGAGGGCCTTGCGCACGGTTTCGACTTCTTCGACATAACGGCTGATTTCCCACAAAGAAACATCAGTCGGTCTGGCTGATGCGCCGGTGCCAAGCTGGTCGAATGCAACCACTCGCAGGTTATGCTCTTTGAGCCAGCCATGGGCGTCGCGCAAGTAGTCACACGGCAGGCCCGGGCCGCCATTGAGACACAAGAGCACCTCATCGCCAGCGCCAAAGCTGTAGACCACGAGGTTATGGCCGTCGACTTGCACGTTGTACTGCTGGTCGGGGGCAACTTCACGCCACATGCATACATTCCTTGTGTTGTATCGGCCTGGCAGGTAGCGGCCGTTAATCTGGCCAACACTACCGAGGATGCCGTGCGTCCATAACCTAGTATTTCTTATAGGTTTGGCCTGGCAGTCCTTCGCCGGGGCGTGGCATTCTACTTGCCGCAAGTCGAGATTCAAATGAATTCGGGAGCAGAACGGATGCTGACCAGGCTGACTGCCTTCAATAATCGTCTGATGCCGGGCAGGAGCCTGGATGAGCAGATGGACAATACCTTTATCCTGGCCCAGCAACTGGGCTTCGACGCGCTGGTGTACGACTACACGCCGGTGCCCATCGACCAGGACGGCTCGCTGATCACGCCCTCGGTGCTGGAGCTGCGCAACACGCCGCCCGACTGGCATGCGTTATGGTGCAGCGAAGGGTTTTACCAGATCGACCCGGTGCAACACCTGGCCCTGAGCACGGTGTCCCCGTTCGTATGGTCCTACGAGGCAAAAGCCCAGACCGTGCTGCAAAAAATCATCGACCCCTGCCACGCTCCCGTGTCCTCTTACCTGCATGAACGCCAACTGACCTGCGGCGTCAGCGTGCCGATTCACCTGCCCCGCGGCGGTTTCGCGTCACTGACCGGTTTGCGCACCGGCAAGGCCAGTACAGTGTTGAAGGATGCGCAGCAGACCCTGGCGGATTTCAGCCTGATTACCCATGCCCTGCAGGAAGCGGCCTACCCGCTGTTCAGCAAAGAACTGCGCACTTACCCGCATATTCACCTTACCAAACGCGAGCGTGAATGCCTGAAATGGGCTGCCGACGGCCTGACCGCTGCCGAAATCGCCACCCAGTTGAGCCGCTCGCTGGCGGTGGTCACCCTGCACCTGGCCTCGGCGATGCACAAGTTGGGGGCCAAGAACCGCGTGCAGGCGGTGGTTCGCGCCACGCATTACCGCTTGCTGGAAGACTGACCCGTGGGCAAAACCTAGCTGTTTTGCTAGTTACTTAAACTTCACGTGCGGACTATCGTAGCCCTGATCCTTTTTTTCAGAGCAGGGTACGAAATGGACTTCATCGAGAAAGTGCGCGAAGGTTATGCGGCATTCGGCGCCTACCAGACCTGGTACCGCGTCACTGGCGACCTGACCACCGGCCGTACACCGTTGGTGATCATCCACGGCGGCCCCGGCTGCACCCATGACTATGTCGACGCCTTTAAAGACGTGGCTGCCAGCGGCCATGCGGTGATTCACTACGACCAACTGGGCAATGGACGCTCCACCCACTTGCCGGACAAAGACCCGTCGTTCTGGACCATTGGCCTGTTCCTTGAAGAGTTGAACAACCTGCTGGACCACCTGCAGATCAGCGACAACTACGCGATCCTCGGGCAGTCCTGGGGCGGCATGCTCGGCAGCGAGCACGCGATTCTGCAGCCCAAGGGCTTGCGCGCGTTTATCCCGGCCAACTCGCCCACCTGCATGCGCACGTGGGTCAGCGAGGCCAACCGCCTGCGCAAACTGCTGCCTGAAGGCGTGCATGAAACCCTGCTCAAACACGAACAGGCCGGCACCTACCAGGACCCGGAATACCTCGCCGCCTCACGGATTTTTTACGACCACCACGTGTGCCGCGTCATCCCGTGGCCGGAAGAAGTGGCCCGCACCTTCGCAGCGGTGGACGCCGACCCGACGGTGTACCACGCCATGAGCGGCCCGACCGAGTTTCACGTGATTGGCAGCCTCAAGGACTGGAATGTGATTGGCCGCCTGTCGGCGATCAATGTGCCGACCCTGGTGATTTCCGGCCGACACGACGAAGCGACGCCGCTGGTGGTCAAGCCGTTTCTGGATGAGATCGCGAACGTGCGCTGGGCGCTGTTTGAAGATTCCAGCCACATGCCCCACGTGGAAGAGCGCCAGGCGTGCATGGGGACCGTGGTGAAGTTTCTGGATGAGGTGTGCTCAGTGCCGCACAACGTCCTCAAGGCGGGCTAACTTCCCCTGTGGGAGCGGGCTTGCTCGCGAATGCTGTGTGTCAGTCAATGAAGGGTTCGACTGATCCACGGCATTCGCGAGCAAGCCCGCTCCTACAGTTTCAGACTGCGGTGGTTTCAGGTTTTACGGCCTTCCTGGGCGCATCCGGCACCAGCGGAATCTCTCTCCCGTCGGCATCAAACAACTTGCCGCCGCTGAAGTAATCCCCGTCGCGCAATGCCGCCACATCGTGGAAGCACAAGCTGCGCTCAGTCCCCGCCACGAACACCGACTGCTGGTCCGAGTTACCCGCAGTGAAGTGGTTGAACGCCAGGTTCAACAGGATCGCCATGATCGCCGACGAGCTGATGCCCGAGTGGAAAATGGTCGCGAACCAGGTTGGGAAGTGGTCGTAGAAGTTCGGCGCAGCGATGGGGATCATGCCGAAGCCGATAGACGTGGCCACGATGATCAGGTTCATGTTGTTGCGGTAATCCACCTTGGACAGCGTGCGAATACCACTCGCCGCCACAGTGCCGAACAGCACGATCCCGGCGCCGCCGAGCACCGACGTCGGCACGGCCGCGATCACCCGGCCCATAAACGGCAACAGCCCCAGCACCACCAGAAACACCCCGCCCGTGGCCACCACAAAGCGGCTCTTTACCCCGGTCACCGCCACCAGGCCGACGTTCTGGGCGAACGCGCTTTGGGTGAATGAACCGAAGATCGGCGCGAACATGCTCGACAGCATGTCGGCGCGCAAGCCATTACCCAGGCGCTTGGAATCGACCTTGGTGTCGATGATCTCGCCCACCGCGAGGATGTCCGCCGAGGTTTCCACCAGGGTGACCATCACCACGATGCACATGGAAATGATTGCCGCCACCTGAAAGGTCGGCATGCCGAAATGGAACGGCGTGGGGAAGCCGAACATTGGCCCCTGGGCCACACCGGAGAAATCCGCCATGCCCAGAAACACCGCGATCACCGTGCCGATCACCATCGCCAACAGAATCGACAGCCGCGAAATTGTCGCGCTGCCGATCTTGCTCAGCAGCAACACCAGCACCAGGGTCAACGCCGCGAGGCCGATATTGGCCATGCTGCCGAAGTCCGCCGCGCGGCTGTTGCCGCCCATGGCCCAGCGTGCCGCCACCGGCATCAGCGTGAGGCCAATGGTGGTGATCACAATGCCGGTGACCAACGGCGGAAAAAACTTGGTGATCCGTGAGAACACCGGCGTGATCAGCAAACCGATAAACGACGCGGCCATCACCGCGCCGAGAATCGCCGGTATCCCGCCGGCGCCATCACTGCCGACTATCGCCACCATGGTTGCCACACCGGCAAAGGACACGCCCTGCACCAGCGGCAGCTGGCAGCCAAAAAATGGCAGACCGAGGGTCTGCAACAGCGTGGCCAGGCCACCGGCAAACAGCGACGCGGCGATCAACAGGCCGATATCCGCCGGCGATAAACCGGCCGCCTGGCCGACGATCAACGGCACGGCAACGATGCCGCCGTACATGGTGAGCACATGCTGCAGGCCGTAAGCCATGTTGGCGGCGGCGCCAAGATTCTCATCTTCTGGCCGCTGCGGTAACGCCTTCGGGATAGTCATGGTGAGGGGTTCTCTGTTTTTGTTGTGCGAGCACTGTATGCAATGTTTGGACTGTATGTCCATAGAGTTGTATACAATCAATCGAACAAGATACCCTCCATCGGCGTTACAAAAACAAATCGGCCGTCATGAGCCAGAACGCCAAAGGACCTAAAACAATGAAAAAGGCATTACAGGGCGCAACCGTTGCATTGACCCTCCTCGGCGGTGGGGAGGCCGTCGCGGTGGAATGGATGAACAACAGCGTAGGATTTCGCTACGGCCAACACTTCACCAATCCGAATAACCCCGATGACTTCAGCAAACGCATCTACAGCTTCACCCACGCCAGTGGCTACCAATACGGCAGCAACTACCTGAACCTGGATGTGTTCCTGTCCGACAGCCACGACCCGCGCAAGGGCACCGACCATGGCGGCAGTGAGGTCTATGCCGTTTACCGGCATCAACTGTATGCCTCGCGGGTGTTTGATGTGCCGCTCGGCACCGGGCTGATCAAGGATTACGCGCTGACGCTGGGCTTTGATGCCAACCGCAACAACAACGTCGCCTCAGCCAAAAAGCGCGCAGTGGTGATTGGCCCGACGTTGAAGTTCAACACGGTCGGTGTGTTGGACCTGAGCCTGATGTACTACAAGGAAAAGAACCACACCGGCATCCCCGGCGCGCAGGAGTCAAACCATACGTTTGACGACACCTACATGCTCAACCTGACGTGGATGCGCCCGTTCGACATCGCCAACCATGCGGCGAAATTCCAGGGTTTTATCAATTACGTCGGGGAGAAAGGCGAGGACTACCATGGCCGCGACACCGCGCCAGAAACGCTGATGCGCACCGCGCTGATGGTCGCGGTACGGCCGGGTAAAAGTGTGAAGCCGAACCTGTATCTCGGCGTGGGTTACGAGTACTGGCACAACAAATTCGGCGTGGACGGCGGCCGGGGGACCCGGACGTCAACGCCGACAGTGAATATGGAAGTTACCTTCTAGCCACTGAAGAAACCCAATCAACTGTGGGAGCTGGCTTGCCTGCGATGCAGACACCTCGGTACTTCAGCATCACCGAGTCGATGCCATCGCAGGCAAGCCAGCTCCCACATTTTTGATCCCATTTCAGATTTAAGCGTTTGCCAGTTCCGAATTGTCCGTCTTCGGCCGTGCCAACCAATAACCCAACACCGCCAACGGCGCAGTCGCCAGCATCACAATCACCGTAATCAACAGCGGCTGGTCAATCATCGACGACACCAGCAGGCTGCTGAGAAAGCACAGCCCCAGTTGCAAGGTGTTTTGCAGCGCCGCCGCCTTGCCGGAATTTTCCGCAAACGGCATCAGCGCATTCGCCACCACAATCGGGTAGCTGGCGCCGTTGACCAGCGCCATCAGGCAGAACGGAATCAGCAAGGTGGTCAGGGTGGGCACGGTCAACGTGGCAACCAGGTACAACGCAACCATGCTGATGCAATAAGCCACCAGCAACCAGGGCAGCAGGGTTTTGCCCTGATAGCGCTGCAAGGCGCTGCGGCAGCTGTAACCACCAATTAGAAACGCCAACGTCGGCAGCACGTAGCTCAGGCCGATGTCATTCGGGCTGTAACCCATGTCGCCCAGGATGAAGGGCGAGGCTGTCAGCCAGGCAAAGAAACTGGCCGAGCAGGCAGCGAAGATCATCACGTTGCCGGTGAACACGCGAGAGGTCAGCAACTGCCCATAACCGAGGCGCGAAGGCTCGCCCTCCTCTGCCCGACGTTTCGGCATTTTGCGCAGGAACAACGTCGGCAGCAGCAACAGCAGCGACACGCCCAGCAGTACACCGAAGATCGTCTGCCAACCGAAGTGATTCAACACCATGGCGCCCAGCAACGGCGCCAGGGCCGGTGACAGCGACATCAGCGGCATGATGCTGGCGAACACGCGATGCGCCTTGTCGGCCGGGTATCGGTCGATCACCAGCGCCTGCCAGCTCACCGCCGCAGAACACACGCCAATCGCCTGCATAAAACGCAACGCCAGCAGTTGCGGCGAGGTCTCGACCCAGAACATGCCCAGGCAACCCACTACAAACAGGCTCAGGCCCGCCAGCAGTACCGGCTTGCGCCCGAGGCGGTCGGACAACGGCCCCCACAACAACTGCCCTACCGCAAAACCGGCGAGGAAAATACTCAAGCTCGCGCCCACGGCGCCCGCACTGATCTGCAACTGCTCGCCCATGGCGCCGAACGCCGGCAAGTACATATCCATGGCGAGATAACCGAGCATGCTCAGCCCCGCCAGGTACCACGTGAAACCAAAAGAATTTTTCATTGAAGCCTTGCTGATCTTGCCATCAAACTATTTGCTGACTGGCGCCCATTATGAAGCTGACAGTGTGGGTGTGAAGCGATAATAATTGGACACCTCTATCAAATATTTTGAAGGCAACCATCATGTGGTCCGAATACTCGCTGGATGTGGTGGATGCCGTGGCGCGCCACGGCAGCTTCAGTGCGGCCGCCCAGGAACTGCACCGCGTACCTTCGGCCATCAGCTATACGGTGCGTCAGCTCGAGGAATGGCTGGCGGTGCCGCTGTTTGTGCGTCGCCATCGAGACGTGGAACTGACCCCGGCCGGCCGTCTATTTATAGACGAAGCCCGCGGCGTGATGAAAAAAATGCTCGGTACACGGCGTTTGTGCCAGCAGGTGGCGAATGGCTGGAGCGGCCAATTGAAGGTTGCGGTGGACTCCATCGTCAAACCCCAGCGCTGTCGGCAGCTGGTGCTGGACTTCTATCGGCAGTTTCCCGAGGTGGAATTGCTGTTGGAGTACGAGGTGTACAACGGCGTATGGGATGCCCTGGCCGATGAACGCACCGACATTGTGATCGGCGCCACCAGTGCGGTGCCGGTGGCCAGCCACTTCACCTTTCGCGACATGGGCCTGCTGAACTGGCTGTGTGTGGTCAGCGCCAAGCATCCGCTGGCGGCGCTGGACGGCTTGCTCAGTGACGATCAACTGCGGCCGTTCGCGTCGCTGTGCATGACCGACACCTCGCGCAACCTGCCCAAGCGTGACACCTGGACCCTGGATAACCAACGCCGGCTGGTGGTGCCCAACTGGTCCTCTGCGCTTGATTGCCTGCGCGATGGCCTGTGCGTCGGCATGGCGCCGGCGCATCAGGTGTTGCCGTGGATCGAACGCGGCGAGCTGGTCGCGCTGCAATTGCGCCGGCCGTTCCCGGCCAGCCCGTCGTGCGTGGCCTGGGCGCAGAGCAAGTTGTCGCCGGCGATGAGTTGGTTGCTGGAGTACCTAGGCGATACCGAAACCATGAATCAGGAGTGGCTCAATGGCCCAGATCTGTGAAAGTCACACCGATTCAATGTGGACTTGTGTGGGAGCTGGCTTGCCTGCGATGCAAGCGCTTCGGTCTTAATGTCAGACCGAGGTGATGCTATCGCAGGCCAGCCAGCTCCCACATTTTGATCGGGGTTCAATCCAGCAGGCGGGCGATGGCCCTTACGATCATCTCCACCTCCTTGGCCTCCAGCGTCAGCGGCGGCAACAGGCGGATGATCTTGCCGCGCGTCACATTGATCAAAAGCCCATGCTCGTGCGCTGCGCGGTAGGCCAGATCGCGATAAGGCTGTGCCAGTTCGATCCCAACCATCAGGCCTTGCCCGCGAATCGCCAGCACCTGCGGGTGCTCGCTTAACTCCACACGCAGCCGTGCCAACAGCCGCTCGCCCTGTTGCGCGGCGTTCTGCAGCAAGCCTTGCTCTTCAATAATGTCCAGCACCGTGCAGCCCACGCGGCAGGCCAGCGGGTTGCCGCCGAATGTGCTGCCGTGGCTGCCGGGTGTGAACAGCTGGGCCACCGCGGACCGGGCCAGGCAGGCGCCGATGGGCACGCCATTGCCAAGGCCTTTGGCCAGCGTCATCACGTCCGGCACGATGCCTTCATGCTGGAACGCAAACCAGGCGCCGGTGCGGCCGATGCCGGTCTGGATCTCATCGAGCATCATCAGCCAACCGTGGCGCGTGCAATGCTCGCGCAGGGCTTTCAGGTAGCCAGGCGGCGCTGGCAGCACGCCACTTTCGCCCTGGATCGGTTCCAGCAGCACCGCGGCAATGCGCGGGCCGAAGTGTTGCGTGATGGCTTCCAGCGCTGCCAGGTCGCCAAACCCGACCTTGAGAAAATCCCCCGGCAAGCGCTGAAACCCCAGGCGCACCGACGGCCCGTCGCTGGCCGCCATGGTGCCGAGGGTGCGCCCGTGAAACGCATTCTCCATCACGACCACCAGCGGTTCTTCGATGCCTTTTTTCCAGCCGTGCAGCCGTGCGAGTTTCAGCGCTGTTTCGTTGGCTTCGGCGCCGGAGTTGTTGAAGAACGCACGGTCCAGGCCGGACAACTGGGCCAGGCGCTGGGCCAGCCGTTGCTGCCAATCAATGCTGTAGAGGTTGGAGGTGTGCAGCAACAGGCCCGCCTGTTCACTGATCGCCGTCACCAGCCGAGGGTGGGAATGCCCGACATTGGTCACCGCCACACCAGCCACCGCGTCGAGGTATTCACGGCCCTGCTGGTCCCACAGGCGCGTGCCCAGGCCACGGGTGAAGCTCAGGGCCAAGGGTTGATACGTGGTCATCAGGCAGGCGGCGGTCATGGTGGCAAGCTCCAGTGCATCATGGTGATGGCACCAGTATCGTTAGCCACCCGAGCTGGATAAACTGCGCATTCCTGTAATGACTTTAAACCAAGGCTTGATAATGGATCTGTTCCAGGCAATGTCGGTGTACGTCAAAGTGGTCGAGACTGGCAGCATGACGGCTGCCGCACAGGAGTGCGGGATGTCGACCACCATGGTCGGCAATCACTTGCGCGCCCTGGAGCAGCGCCTGGGTGTCAGCTTGCTCAAGCGCACCACGCGCAAGCAAAGCCTCACCGAATTTGGCGGGCAGTATTACCAGCGCTGCCTGGAGGTGCTGGGGCTGGTAGCCGACTCTGAAGTGTTGGCAGAGCAGGCCCACAGCGAAACGCCCAAAGGCAACCTGCGCATCACCGCGCCACCGGTATTCGGCACCGAACGCCTGACGCCCGCCCTGAGCGAATTTTCCCAACGCTACCCGCTGATCAACCTCTACGTGGTGCTCAGCAACGAGCGGATGGACCTGGTCGACAGCGGCTTTGACGTAGCAATCCGTCTTGGCGAGCTGGAAACCTCCAGCCTGATCGCCCGGCCCATGCAGGCCTACACCCTCACCCTCTGCGCTTCGCCGGATTACCTGGCACGCCGCGGCACGCCGCAGACACCCAGTGACCTGCAGCACCATGACTGCCTGGCGTTCGCCTACCCGGCGACCGATAACTGGCGCGACTCCGACAAACTGTGGCGCCTGACCGGCGAGGAAGGCGAGGTGGAGGTGCCGGTGTCCGGGTCATTGACCATCAACAGCTCGCAGGGCCTGCGCCAGGCGGCCGTAAACGGCATGGGCATCATCATGCTGGCCGACGCCCTGGTGCAACCGGACCTGGAGAGCGGCAAGTTGGTAGCCTTGTTAACCGCCTACAGGCTGCCCTGCCGCCCCATGCACCTGCTTTACAGACAGGATCGCTACCGCCTGCCCAAGCTGCGCGCCTTTGTGGATTTCGCCATGGAAAAGTGGGCGCGCTAGAAGCCCACGCCCAACGCCCGCAGGCGCGCCGCGGTACGCTCGGCCGACACGTGGTGGATGCCTTGCCAACCGAGGGCCACGGCGGCCTCGACATTGCCCGCCACGTCGTCGATAAACACCACTTCGCCCGGTTGAATATCCGGCAAATGGGCGCGCACCTGGCCGAGGCTCGCGTAATAAATCGCCGCGTCCGGCTTGATTTGCTTCAACTCGCCGGAGACCACAATGTCGCGGAAATACTGCAGGAACGGGTAATTGGCCCGCGCATAGGGAAAGGTTTCAGCCGACCAGTTGGTGAGCCCGAACAGCGGCATATCGGCTTGATGCAACGCCTCGAGAATCGCCACACCTTCGGGCAACGCGCCGCGCAGCATTTCGTGCCAACGATCGTAATAGGCCTGGATCAAGGGTGCGTGTTCCGGGTACTGCTCGATCAGGTGGCGAGTGCCTTCGGCCAGGCTGCGACCGGCGTCCTGCTCGGTGTTCCAGGCTTGAGTGCAAATGGTGTCGAGAAAGTGTTGCCGCTCGTGATCGTCGGCAATCAGCTGGCGGTACAGGTGGTGCGGGTTCCAGTCGAACAGGACACCGCCGAAATCAAAAACTACTGCACGAATCGTCATCAGATCCTCCGTTAGCGTGGCTTGATAGCCGTAGGAGTCTGGCAGATTAAGGGCAGTGGCGGGAGCGCGATGGCTTGCAGGAGGGTTTTGACTTCACACAAAGCAAATGTGGGAGCGGGCTTGCTCGCGAAAGCGGTGTGTCAGCCACTGTATTTGATACTGACATACCGCATTCGCGAGCAAGCCCGCTCCCACCTTTTTTGACCGTGTTTTAGGCCTGGATCAGGCCTTTGATCTTCACGGTCGGGTTTACGTCAGCGTCGTAGTCCACGCCGTCGATTTCAAAACCGAACAAACGCAGGAACTCAGCCTTGTAACCGGCAAAGTCGCTGATTTCGTTAACGTTGTCGTCAGTCACCTGGTTCCACAGCGCCGCCACGGCGTCCTGGACTTTGGGCTCCAGTTCAGCCAGGTCGGCACGCAGGCGGCCGTCGGCATCCAGCTTCGGCTCTTTGCCGTACAGGCTGTCCTTGAACAGGCCGTAGACCTGCTCGATGCAGCCTTCGTGGGTGCCCTGCTCTTTCATCACTTTGAACAGCAGCGACAGGTACAGCGGCATGATCGGGATCGCCGAACTGGCCTGGGTGACCACAGCCTTGAGCACCGACACACGGGCGTCGCCCTTGAGTGCGGCGAGGTTGTCGCGCAGGGTCAGGACTTTCTTGTCGAGGTCTTTCTTGGCTTCGCCGATGGAGCCGTTCCAGTAGATATCCTGGGTCAGCTTTTCACCGAGGTAGGTGAAGGCGGTGGTCTTGGCGCCTTCCGCCAGCACGTCGGCGTCACGCAGCGCGTCGATCCACAGCTGCCAGTCTTCGCCGCCCATGACTTTCACGGTGCCGTCGATTTCTTCCTGGGTCGCAGGCTCAAGCGTGGTGTCGACCACAACGCCTTTGTCGGTGTTGATACCGCGCAGGGTCACGGCCTTGCCGATCGGCTTGAGGGTGGAGGTGTGCACCACGCCTTGCGGGTCGGTACGGCGTGGCGCGGCCAGGCTGTACACCACCAGGTCGATTTTGCCGAGGTCTTTCTTGATGGTTTCGATGGTCAGGCGCTTGATCTCGTCGGAGAACGCGTCGCCGTTGATGCTCTTGGCGTACAGGCCTTTTTCAACGGCAAACTTCTCGAACGCTGCGCTGTTGTACCAGCCGGCGGAGCTCAGCTTGCCTTCTTCGCCTTCTTTCTCAAAAAACACACCCAAGGTATCGGCGCCGCAGCCAAACGCAGCACTGATGCGCGCGGCCAGGCCGTAACCGGTGGAGGCGCCGAGGACCAGCACCTTCTTCGGGCCGCCTTCGATGACGCCATGCTGGGTGACGTAGTCGATCTGCTCTTTGACGTTCGCTTCACAGCCAACAGGGTGAGCGGTCACACAGATAAAGCCACGAACCCGCGGTTTGATGATCATAAAATTTCTGCCTCTTCCAAGGTGCCGAAGGCCAATGGTGGCCATTCAACTTAATCGTACCGGTCTATGACGTCCAAAAAACCGAAGCGTCACGATAGTCGCAAATCTTCTGTTTACAAAATCCAATCCACAAAAGGCCGGATACGCCAACGCGCGGGTTAAAAACTGTGCCAGGCCTTCACAATTTCGCAATATTTAAAACGCCCAGCGCCGCCGGAACCCACTATCATGGCAACATTGTTTCGCTTTGTTTCAGGTTCGGAGCCACGCTTCATGAGTAAAAGTGCTGTTCAAAAAAAGCTGGTCTCAGCCGCCTGGGTGCTGGGCGTTCTGTTGTTCATGTACTGCTTCCCGCGCACCAGCCTGGTATTTCTGTTGCTGGTGCTGTTCTGCGGCATTTATGACTTCCTGCGCAACGGCCTGTACGACCGCGACACGATCAAGAAATACTTCGTTGGCAACGGCCGCAACACCTGGATATTGGCGCCGTTCAATACCCTGTTCGACCTGTTCAGCCTGCGCAACCGCCACGTCTACACCATGAGCGACCTGCCGCCCGCCTGGCGTGAAGACCTGCAACAGGTAATCGACGACGCCATGGCCCACAAGGACGAAATCATCGGTTACCTGGACGAACGCATGGCCGAAAAAAAGCGCGGCATGTTGTTTTTCCAATGGTACGGCCGCCCGATCGAAACCACGCTGGACATCCCGCAGCTGCGCAAAAAACTGCCGTTCGTGAAGACCATCGGGGTGTCGGTGTTCAACGAAAACCGCTCGACGTCGTTCCACTTCGGCCCGCTGCGCATGATGTTCCGGGTGCTCTACAACATGGCACCGGCGCCGCACCACGAGGGTGTTTACATCCAGGTGGGCAAACACAAGCATTACTGGCACGACGACCCGCTGTTTATCTTCGATGACACGCTGATGCACGCGTCCTTCAACAAGAACGACGCAAAGCGTTACTGCCTGTTCATCGATATCGTGCGGCCGACCTTGCTGCCCTCCGTGCTCAACGCCGTGATCTCGGGCTTTGCCGGGCTGGTGTTTACCCTGCGTCGGGTTTTCTACAAAAACTGGAAGCTGATTCAGTAAGTTCTGCGGCATGATGGTGCTGGACGGAGTTTGCGCACGGCCTCATGCCTGCCAAACTGTGCGTCTCGTGCGACCGAGTTCGGCGCTCACCATTCTCCAGCCATCGCCACCCCTGGCGGGTGCGGTGGCTGTGCTTTCAAGGAATCAGAATGCCCCAACGTCAAGTCATCAATGCCTCCGTCAGCCCCAAGGGCAGCCTCGAAACCCTGTCCCAGCGTGAAGTCCAGCAACTGAGCGAAGCCGGTACCGGCAGCATCTACACGTTGTTCCGCCAGTGCGCTTTGGCCATCCTTAACACTGGCGCGCACATCGACAACGCCAAGACCATCCTCGACGCCTATAAAGACTTTGAAGTGCGTATCCATCAACAGGATCGCGGCGTACGCCTGGAACTGTTGAATGCGCCGGCCGACGCCTTCGTCGATGGTGAAATGATCGCCAGCACCCGCGAAATGCTGTTCAGCGCCCTGCGCGACATCGTCTACACCGAGAACGAGCTGGACAGTCAACGCATCGACCTGAGCAATTCCCAGGGCATCACCGACTACGTGTTCCACCTGCTGCGCAACGCCCGTACGTTGCGTCCGGGTGTCGAGCCGAAAATCGTGGTGTGCTGGGGCGGCCACTCGATCAATACCGAAGAATACAAATACACCAAGAAAGTCGGCCACGAACTGGGCCTGCGCAGCCTCGACGTGTGCACCGGTTGCGGCCCCGGCGTGATGAAAGGTCCGATGAAAGGCGCGACCATTTCCCACGCCAAACAGCGCATCACCGGCGGCCGCTACCTGGGCCTGACCGAGCCGGGCATCATCGCTGCGGAAGCGCCAAACCCGATCGTTAACGAGCTGGTGATTCTGCCGGACATCGAAAAACGCCTGGAAGCCTTCGTGCGCGTCGGCCACGGCATCATCATCTTCCCGGGCGGCGCCGGTACGGCTGAAGAGTTCCTGTACCTGCTGGGCATCCTGATGCACCCGGACAACCGCGACGTGCCGTTCCCGGTCATCCTCACCGGGCCGAAACACGCGGCGCCGTACCTGCAACAACTGCATGCCTTCGTCGGCGCCACCCTCGGCGAAGCGGCGCAGGCGCACTACCAGATCATCATCGACGACCCGGCCGAAGTGGCGCGCCAGATGACGGCCGGGCTCAAGGCCGTGAAGCAGTTCCGCCGCGAGCGCAACGACGCCTTCCACTTCAACTGGCTGCTGAAGATCGACGAAGGCTTCCAGCGCCCGTTCGACCCGACCCACGAAAACATGGCCAGCCTGCAACTGAGCCACACTCTGCCGCCCCATGAACTGGCCGCCAACCTGCGCCGCGCGTTCTCGGGGATCGTGGCCGGTAACGTCAAGGACAAGGGCATTCGCCTGATCGAGCAACACGGCCCGTACGAAATCCACGGCGACCCGGCCATCATGAAACCGCTGGACGAGCTGCTGCAGGCGTTTGTCGCCCAGCACCGCATGAAGCTGCCGGGCGGTGCCGCGTATGTGCCGTGTTATCGCGTGGTGCAATGAATTAGCGCTGTACCGCCACACATTTGATTTCCACCAGTAACCCGGGATGCGCCAGTTCTGACACGCCAATGGTCGTCCAGGCGCAATGCCCGCGTGGGAACAGGCGGTTTTTCACCTCGCGAAAAACCGCCATGTGCTGGCTCATATCAACGTGATACGTGGTCATGTCGACCACGTCTTCAAAACCGCAGCCGCCCTCCTCCAATACGTGCCGCAGGTTCTCCCAGGCGGCGATGAATTGCGCCTCGGGATCTTCTATCACGGCCAATTCCGGCGTGCGGCCGACCTGGCCTGCGCAATACAAAGTGTTGCCAACTTTTACGGCAGGCACGTAGCCCGCGCGCTCTACGATGGGTTGCATGGCGGGCGGGATGATGCGGTGGCGGTCGGTCATAGCTTGTATCTCTTAGGGTCTCTGAAAAGCGTGTGAACGTGAAAACGTCGAGCTAGGGTTTTACCTGTTCCCACCCACGTCTACCAGCGAGCGACCTATGGACCAACGGATCTTGTCCTTCATCAATCCTTACCTTAGGGTAAGGAACATTACGATGGAGATCTTCACTATGGCGACCGCCACACTGACTTCAAAAGGGCAAATCACCATCCCGGTCCAAGTCAGGACCGCACTGGGTCTGGAAACCGGCGACCGGGTTGAGTTTGTCGAAACGGAAGACGGCAAGTTTTCCATCATTGCCGCGAGCAAAACCGTTCAGGACCTCAAAGGGTTGATCCGCAAGCCCGCCCAGGCCGTGTCGATTGACGATATGAACCGCGCCATCGCTGCGCAGGGAGCAAAAGCGCAATGATCGGCCTGGATACCAATGTGCTGGTGCGTTATGTCACCCAGGATGATCCCGTTCAGTCCTCCAAGGCGTCCGAGCTGATCGAATCGCTCACCACGCTTTCGCCGGGTTTCGTCAGCCTGGTGTGCGTGGTGGAACTGGTATGGGTGTTACAAAGCTGCTACCAATCGGCCAAGAGTGATGTGGTGACGGTTCTGGAAACGCTGCTGCGTACGCGTGAATTGACCGTCGAACATGCCGAGCTCATCTGGCAGGCACTGCGACGATTCACGGCGGGCAAAGCCGAGTTCGCCGACTATCTGATAGAGCGCTGTGCCCATGCGGCAGGCTGTGAATACACCGCCACCTTTGACGTCAACGCGGCCAAGGCCACCGGGATGAAGCGCTTGGCCTGACCGGCAGCGTTGCAGCGAATTGCGGGCTTTGGTAAAAACCGCCTCTACCCTTGATCGAGAGACACCCAACGTGCGCACGCTTTTGCTCGCAGCCTTGGCACTGACGCCGACCTTTACCCTGGCCGACACCATCGCCTGGCCCGACCTGCCGAAAACCTGCTTCGTCAGCGGCCGGCCCGCCACCAGTGTGGATGTCGACACTGGCTGCGCGGCGTTCCTGATCAATGTTCAAGGCAAGGCGGCGGGCACGCCGATCAAGCTGGATATTCCCCAGTACGCCCTGCATGTGGACGAAGCCACCGGCAAGGAAACGCCGGTGATCATCATCCAGGCCGAAGAAAACGGTGAGATCAAGGCCGTGGGCTACAAGGAATTGGGCACCGATCAGCTCGGTGCCGCGTTGCTGCGGGAGGTTCGGCTGCTGGGCACCCAAAAGCCGACCTAGCGGTTTTTTGCAGGCGCGAACCCGCTCACGCCTGCGGCCAGGCGTTCGGCCAGGGTTCAGCGAACCCAGCCACCGCCCTGCCAGTGGTAACCGTCATTGCGCTGCACCCAGTGCGGATGCACATAACGATAGCCTTCGCGCACTTGCTCCCAATGGCCGTGCACCGCGACGTATCGCCCGCCAGCCCAGCGCCAGTAGCCGCGTGACCAGACATAACCGTAGCGCGGCGCAGGTTCCACCTCGATCACTTGAACCGGCGGCGGTTGCGGCGCGACCACTTCGACATACTCACGCTGTACCGGCCCGCGCTCATGCACCACACGCTCTTGCACACACCCGGACGCTGCGACGACAACCGCCGCCAATGCCGCATAACGTAGCAACATACAAAACCCTCGGGCGCGTACGCCCAGCACCTGCACCAATAAAAAATGCCCCCATGTTTCAGCCGCGCTCCTGCTTGGCTATGGGATCTTTTTAACAGGTGATGTCTGTCGGCTTGCTGAACCTGCAGACCTCAGGAAGCACAGGCGACGGTCGGTTGTTTCAGACGCACCAGCACCAACCCCGTCACCACCACCGCAATACCGGCGTAGGTTGAGCCCTGGATCGCATCGCCAAACATCAACGCCGCCCACACCAGGGTGACCGGTGGCTCCAGATAGACCAGCGCTGCCACGTGGGTCGCTGTCATTACCCGCAACAACATCCACAAGCTCAAATAAGCGACGAATGTGGAAAACACCGTCAGCCAGACGATTGAGATCAACACGTCCGAGTCATGAGGAACACTGAAGGTGCCGGTATAGAGCACGGCGCCGGAAAAGCCGATCAGCGTCAGCAGCGACTGGATGAACAGCGGCAACACCAGCCCCGCGTGCTGGCGCTGCGCGGTACGGCGCTCATACAAGGTCGCCAGCGTCAGCCCCAGCGCTGCGGCCAGTGGCAACAAGTACATGACAAAGCCGACGCTCTGCCCGCCACTGCTGTACTGCCCGGCAATCACGATGGAGACGCCGATAAAGCTGATCATCAACCCGATCCACTGCCAGCCACCGCTGCGCTCGGCAGCGCTGCCGGTCGACAATGCCGCCGTCATCAGCGGCTGCAGCGCCGCGATGATGGCCGCAATGCCGGGTGGCAAACCATTTTGGATCGCCACATACAGACAACTGAGGTAGAGGAACTGCGACAGGAAGCCGATCACGGCGTAGTGGCGAACCTGAGCCCAGCTCACCTTCAACAGCTTCACGTTCAAAAACAGCCCCAGGCACACCGACACCAGCAGGAAGCGCCAGAACAGCAGGTTGAATGCGCCGCTGCCTTGCGTACCCAACTTGGCGCCGATGTAGCCGGAGCTCCAGGACAGCACGAATGCCACCTGCAACAGCAGCCGTTTTAAGGTTGATCGCGTCATGAAGCCTCCCGTCAGTGCACGTTGACTGAAAGGCTAAGGGCCGCGCATGCTTCCGTATATTTGAATTACTCGCACCACAAATTCGCAATAGTGGAATCATGGCCAAACAACTGAACATCGACTTGTTACGCACTTTTCACGCCGTGGCGCGCTTTCGGCGCTTCAACGAGGCGGCCGAGCATGTGCACCGCAGCGCATCGACCGTGACCACACAAATTCAAAAGCTCGAGGAGCAAATCGGCCAGCGCCTGTTCAGCCGCAGCAACCAGGGCGTCGAGCTGACCCTGTATGGCCAGAAGCTGCTCGGTGAAACCACCGAGTTTCTCAAGAGCCATGACCGCCTGCTGATCGCGCTGATGCCACAGCGCATGCAGGGCAAGATTCGCCTGGGCATTCCCGATACCTATGCGCCGGCGTTCATGCAGGCGTTTTTGCCGCGCTTGATCGCCGACAACCCCTTGCTGGAACTGGAAGTCGAAGCGCGCACCAGCGGTGAGCTGCTGAATATGTTTATGGCCAACCAGCTCGACCTGGCCATCACCGTCAGCGCACAACCGCTGGCCCAGGGCGAACGCCTGGGGCCGGTGCAGCCGTTGTGGGTGGCGGCCGAGGGCTTCAGTTGCGCGCCGAATGCGGCGCTGCCGATCACCGTGCCGGTTGCCGGCTGCCCGTACCGTGCGGCGGCGTTGCAGGCGCTGAAGGATCACGGGATTTACCACCGGGTATTGCTGGAGAGCCCCAATTCCACGGCGGTCGAGGCCTGTATCCGCAGCGGCGTGGCGGTGGGGTTGATCGAAGAAAGCCGCATGGGCAGTGGGCTGACGCAAAAGGTTGCAGGGTTCGAGTTACCCCCACTGCCGGTGCATCATCTGTACCTGCTGTGCGACAGCAGCAATGCACTGGCCCTGCATCTGTATGCGCAGGTAAAACAGGGCTTCCACATTTGAGCCCTCACGCCTGGCCGAAGCGCGCCAGCACCGCCTCGACAAACCGCCGCAACTTGGCGGTGCGCTGCCGGTTGGCGGTGTAAACCAAGTGCATGGGGCGGCTGGGCGCCTCAAATGCCGGCAGTACCCGCACCAACTCGCCCCGGGCCAAGGCCGGACGCAGGAAGTCTTCGGCGCCCAGCACGATGCCGAAGCCATCCAGTGCCGCCGACATCAACGCCCGGCTTTCGTTGATTTGAAGGCGACTGGCGACCTGCACCGTGTAGGGCGTCGCGCCTTGGTGGAAGACCCATTCACGGTCCGCCGGGCGTGACCAAAAGGCGTAGCCCAGGCATTCATGTTGCGCCAGGTCTGCCGGGTACTGTGGCGTCCCTCGCACCGCCAGATACGCCGGCGCCGCGCACACCACCAAGCGATAAGGTGCCAAGGGCCGGGCCGTTAAACCGGTGGTGGCCAAAGGGCCGATACGGAACGCCGCCTCATAGCCTTCCTCCACCAAGTCGACGAAACGATCCGTGAGGTGCAGGTCAATTTCTACGTCCGGGTTGTCACGCAAAAACGCGGTAATCAGCGGCATCAGGCTGTAGGAACCGAAGGTGACCGGAGCGGTGACTCTCAGCTTTCCGCGTGGCGTGTCATTCATGATCTGGGCGAGCGAATCAGCAGCCTCAGCCTCCGTCAGGATATGTTTGCAGCGTTCGTAGTACGCGTGCCCCAGTTCCGTCAGGCTTTGCCGACGCGTGGTGCGGTTAAGCAAGCGCGCGCCGAGGCGTTGCTCCAGGGCGGCAACATGCTTGGCAACCATTTGCGCGGACATGTTCAAACGCTCGGCGGCGCGGGCGTAGGAGCCCAACTCGGCGGCCATCACAAAGGCATGCATGCTTGAAAGACGGTCCATCATTCCCTACTCCCAGTAACAACACCCACGCCAAAACGCTCATTTATCGCCAGCTAGTTGCCAATCATCATAACTGCTCGATGACTTACGAGGAGCAAGACCATGAAGATCGGCGTGATTGGAGCAGGTTTCATCGGGCGAGCCGTGGCACAGCTGGCGCTGGCCGCCGGGCATGAGGTGATGTTAAGCAACTCCCGTGGCCCGCAGACCATGAGCAGCGTGCTCAGCGGCCTACTCGGCGTTGAGGTGGGCAGTGCCGAGGACGCCGCCCGGTTTGGCGACGTCGTGCTGGTGGCCATTCCGTTTGAACACTACCGCAGCGTGCCCGCGCAATGGCTGGAAGGCAAAACGGTGCTGGACGCCAACAATTACTACCCCAACCGCGACGGGCATATCGCCGTGCTGGACCGCTTTGAAACCACCACCAGCCGGCTGCTCGCCGAGCATCTACCGCATTCCCACGTGGTCAAGGTGTTCAATGCGATTTTTGCCCCCGACCTGACGCAAGACGCCCGCCCCCACGGCGTGCCCGCCCGCCGTGCACTGCCGGTGGCCGCCGATGACGCCGCAGCGAAGGCGCAAGTAATCAAGCTGCTCGACGAGCTCGGTTTCGACGCCGTAGACGCAGGAGGGCTGGATGAAAGCTGGCGTTTTGAGCGGGCAAAACCTGCGTACTGCGTGCCGCTGGACCAAGCGGGTTTAACTGCGGCGCTGGCAGCTGCCGAACGCACGGTGGAACTGCCGCCGGTCGAACGCGTGCGCGGCTGAACACGCGCGCACAAAAAAGCCCGCTGACCGTGACCGGTTCAGCGGGCTTCTTACAGCGGTTTGACCTTTGGCTTACAGCGCCAGGTCAGACGCCGGCTTGCTCGGCTCAGCCGCAGGCTTGGCAGCCTCGGTGGCTTCGGTCGCCTTTGGCGCGTTCAACTGCGGAATCGCAGGCGGTGGGGTCAGTTGCAGGATGCCGGCAGTGTAAGCCCACTCCTTCGCAACAGCCTCAGGGCTGTCATTCAGCTTGGTGCCGTAGCTCGGCACGATCTGGTGCAGTTTGGTCTGCCACTCAGGGGTCGCGACCTTGTCCTTGAACACTTTCTGCAGCACGGTCAGCATGATCGGAGCCGCGGTCGACGCGCCTGGCGATGCACCCAACAGGCCTGCGATGGTGTTGTCGGCGGAGCTGACCACTTCGGTACCGAGTTTCAGGACGCCGCCCTGCTCTTCGTCACGCTTGATGATCTGCACGCGCTGACCGGCTTGCCACAGGCGCCAGTCTTCTTTCTTGGCGTTCGGGAAGTACTCTTTCAGGGCGTTGTAGCGGTCGTCATCCGACAGCATCAGTTGGCCGGCAAGGTACTCGACCAGTGGGTATTCACGAATACCGACTTTGGTCATTGGCCAGATGTTGTGGGTGGTGGTGCTGGTCAGCAGGTCCAGGTACGAGCCTTCTTTCAGGAACTTGGTCGAGAAGGTTGCGAATGGGCCAAACAGAATCACACGCTTGCCATCCAGCACGCGGGTGTCCAGGTGCGGAACCGACATCGGTGGCGCGCCAACCGAAGCTTTACCGTAGGCCTTGGCCAGGTGCTGCTCGGCAATCGTTGGGTTATCGGTCACCAGGAACGAACCGCCCACTGGGAAGCCCGCGTATTCCTTGGCTTCTGGAATGCCCGACTTCTGCAGCAGGTGCAGTGCACCGCCGCCGGCGCCGATGAACACGAACTTGGCGTCGGTTTCAGTCTTGGTGCCGTCTTTCAGGTTTTTGTAGCTCACACGCCACGAACCGTCGGCGTTTTTGGTGATGTCCTGCACTTCGCTCGACAGTTTCAGGTCGAACTTAGGGGTGGTTTGCAGGTGGGCAACGAACTGGCGGGTGATCTCGCCGAAGTTCACGTCGGTGCCGATCGGGGTCCAGGTGGCCGCGATTTTCTGGTTCGGGTCACGCCCTTCCATCATCAGCGGAACCCACTTGGCGATTTGCGCCGGGTCTTCGGAGTACTGCATGCCAGCGAACAGCGGGCTCGCTTGCAGGGCTTCGTAGCGTTTTTTCAGGAATTTGATGTTGTCATCGCCCCACACGAAGCTCATGTGCGGTGTGGAGTTGATGAACGAACGTGGGTTCTTCAACACGCCCTGCTGGACCTGCCAGGACCAGAACTGACGCGAGATCTGGAACGCTTCGTTGATCTCGACCGCTTTCGGGATCTCAACGGTGCCGTCCTTGTTTTCCGGGGTGTAGTTCAGCTCAGCCAAAGCCGAGTGACCGGTACCGGCGTTGTTCCAGCCGTTGGAGCTTTCTTCGGCCACGCCATCCAGGCGCTCAACCATCTCCATCGACCAGTCCGGCTGCAGCTCGTTGAGCCATACACCCAGGGTCGCACTCATGATGCCGCCGCCGATCAGCAGCACATCGACTTTCTTTGCCTCTTCCGCGTGAACGGAGGTGATCCCCATCGACAAAGCCAGCCCCAGCAGGGCAGTGTTTACTTTTTTAAACATCAGTAGCACCTATGATAAAACGCCATCCGCCCTACCGCCCCTGAGCATGGGCAACCCTTTATCACGCCGCGCCAGGCAGCGCGCCGCGGGGTTTGCACATTCACGAGAGAGCCGCAGGGTGGGCACACAAGGCCGACGTATCGACCTCACTGTTTATGTCCCTTCTGCGCTGACTTTTTATCATTATTGGCTTCAGCTACCTGGGCGACAGCCAATCGCCGGGACGTATACGGGTGTACGTGCCGGGAAAGACCAGACCAAGACGGCGCGCAGAATATCACGCCAAAGAGCGTTTATGCGCCGTTTGGCCAATTGACAGCTCTAAATCGCGGCTTTTAACGCGCCGCTGTCAAGCCAGGCAGGCGCGACGTGGCGTCACAGGTGGCCAGATGAAACTGAACTCTGCTGCAAACGGCTGTTCTAGACACCTTCGCCGCTGCTTGCGTAGCATCGGCGGCTGTCCTTCGTGCAATCCTTCCAAACGAGTTACCCATGACTATCCAGCAAACACCCGGGCACGTACTGCCCGCGCGCAGCGCCGCCAAAATGGAAGCTGCCATGGCCGTGGGCGCCTTCGCGATCGGCACCGGCGAATTCGCCATCATGGGGTTGATGCCCGACATCGCCCACAATTTGAATTTGAGCGAACCCCAAGTCGGCCACGCCATCAGCGCCTACGCCCTTGGCGTCATGGTCGGCGCGCCACTGTTGGCCATCCTCGGCGCCAAATTGCTGCGCAAACACATGCTCTTATTGCTGATGGGCCTGTACGCGCTGGGCAACCTCGCCACCGCCTTCACCCCTACCTTCGGCTCGCTGGTGGCCTTCCGCTTTATCAGCGGCCTGCCCCACGGTGCCTACTTCGGCATCGCCGCCGTCGTCGCCTCCAGCATGGTGCCCAACGACAAACGCGCCGGCGCCGTGGCCCGGGTGATGATGGGCCTCACCCTGGCGATGCTGCTCGGCAATCCCATCGCCACCTTCCTGGGCCAACACTTGGGCTGGCGCTCGGCGTTCGCCCTGGTCAGCGCCATCGCCCTGTGCACCATCGCGCTGGTCTGGCAATTCGTACCGGACCGCCACGACGAACCACGCAGCGACCCGCGCAAAGAACTGCGCGCCTTCACCAAACCGCAGGTGTGGATGGCCCTGTCCATCGGCGCGATTGGCTTTGCCGGCATGTTCTGCGTGTTCAGCTACCTCGCCCCGACCCTGCTCGAAGTCACCAAAGTCTCGCCCCAGTGGATTCCCTTCGGCCTCGCCGCGTTTGGCGTCGGCGGCATTATCGGCAACATCGCCGGCGGCAAACTGTTCGACCGCCTGCAATTTCGCGCCGTGGGCTGGATTATGGTGTGGTCGATGGCCGTGCTGATCTTCTTCACCTTCGCCGCCAGTGCGCTGTGGAGCGTACTGCTGGGCATCGGTTTGGTCGGCACCATGATTGCCATGGCCGCGCCGCTGCAAATCCGCCTGATGGACATCGCCCACGAAGCCCCTAGCCTGGCGGCAGCGTCCAACCATGCGGCATTCAACCTGGCGAACGCGCTGGGCCCGTGGTTTGGCGGCATGGCGATCACGGCGGGTTATGGCTGGACCAGCACCGGCTACATCGGCGCCGCCACAGCACTCGTCGGCCTGGGCATCTACCTGATGGCCCGCCGCATGAGGGGCGGCCACTGATATTTCCCACACCACCACAACCCAATGTGGAAACTCTAATGTGGGAGCGGGCTTGCCCGCGATAGCGGTGGGTCAGTCAACCAACAAATGACTGCCCCACCACCCCATCAATCATCATGCAACAATCCCGACCCATACTCCCCATAACTACTCCCCAACCCACTCCCGCCAAAATTCATCTTGGCAGCCTTGCTCGGGCTATGGTCCCCAAACGCCTGGCATCCGCCAGAGAAACAAGGGTCACCACTCCCGCCCGACGACCCCGTCGAACAAGCGCCCAACAGCAACGTGCCAGCAATCAGCGCGACTTTAACCAGGTTCGAGATCATGTTTTCAATTCCCTGTGGGCTGGAGGTGCGGGGGTCCTCTCTTAAATGGGAGCGTAGTCCTCAAAGGTGCGGGGAATTATGAAACTTTGCTGGGTGACAGGATGGGTTCAGGTTGCCGCCTTGGGGTGAGGCGGCGGAGGTTGAGGGTCAGGCTGTGGCGGCAGGCGCAACTTGGTCTTGGGCTCGGGCGACGAGTAGAGCGCTTAGGTCGATGAGTTGCTGGATGCCCAGGAGGATGGCGCGGTGAGGGTCTTCGAGGTCGAAGGCCAGGGTGGCGGCCATTTGGTTGGCGGAGTCGAGGTTTTCGGCGGCGTTGGCTAGGAGGGTTTCGGTGTCGATGTTGGGGCTGACGCGGAAAAGTTTGCCGGGCGCGAGTTCAGAAATTGCGTCGTCATCAGATGGCGGCAAGTAATGATGATTTGCTCGTTCGGCCGCTGCGTGAAGCTTGGCGTCGACAGGTGCAGCGTTGTGATCGACATACGAATTGCGTGATTTGTTAGGCATGGGCGAAGCTCCAAATACTTTCGGGAGTTAAAACGCCTTAGCAATACGGACTTCCACCTCCGGCCGCGGGGTTTGCAGCGGCTTGAGGAGGTTAGCTAGAGAAAGTCCGACGGGCAAGCCTATAAGGATGTGGGAAAGCTCCTAGCGAAATCATGGTCTGACCCCGATATCTCTCGTATATCGTGGTCTGACACCGATACCCCTCGCGCAAGGACACCATCGGGGCACTGCGCCGCGTCGTAGAGCCGCTGGGCTACCTGATTGAGGTGCTGGAGTGGTGGCAGACAACCCAGCAGGGCGTGCCGGGTACTTTCGCCATCAAGGTCGGAGTACTCGACACCAGGATCACCGAAGAGATGTATCAAGAACTCACCTGGCTGATTGATGACGCTAGGCCGGTTATGCCGACACTGGCCGTCGATGATCGACCTCCGATTAGCATCGCGGGCGCATCGGCGGTTTACGACAGCCACGACACCTACCAAATCACCATTGCAGCGGCGTCTGGCATGGACATGCAAATGATGGAGAAAAGCCTACGGGCGATGCTCAACAAAATTGATTGCGAAAAGCGCGCCCGTCAGCCCAGTAAGTTATCGGATTGAGATTAATCACCATGATGCTCAGCCTCGGCATGTTCGTATTCAGCCTATCGACCCTCACCTACCAAGAGCTGCAGCGTCAGACCAATTGGCGCCATGCCACCAACAGCCGCGTCGGTAAGTCCCCAGCGATGCAGTTTGTAGGCCGTGGCGAAGACACCATCACCCTCCCCGGCATCATTCTCCCGGAGCTGGCCGGCAGCGTTTTAAGCCTGAATGCACTGCGCCTGATGGCGTAGGCGACCGCGTTGGCTGTATGCCAGCAAGAGGACAGCCAAGCGTGCCGCTGAGCGAGAATCGAGTCATATGAAGGCACATCGCCAGTCGTAATCAATCAGGTTAATATTGCTCACAGCCTGTTTTAACCGTTGCGAATCCGTATAATCGCCGGCGCTCAAGGGGAATACGAATGCCAACAGCTGTTTCATTATTTTCAGGATGTGGTGGGTCAGATGCGGGAATTCTTCGCGCAGGCTTTGACGTGCTCATGGCAAATGACATCATGCATTACGCGCGTGAGGTCTATCTTGCCAACCATCCTGAAACGGACTATATCCGCGCCAATATAGCCAGTATCGAAAACTTTCCTGCCGCTGAATTATTAGTTGGTTGTTATCCATGTCAGGGTTTTAGCCAGGGTGGGCTCAGAAATCCTGACAAAAAAATAAATACTCTATATCTTGAATTCGCTCGTGCGTTAGTACAGATAAAGCCAAAAGCGTTCATTGTCGAAAATGTCTCTGGAATGATACGTAAAAATTTTCGACATCTACTTGAGGATCAACTCAGGGTATTTAGAGAGGCTGGCTACAACGTTAAAGCGAACGTGTTAAACGCAGCAGAGTTTGGAGTCGCCCAAGAGCGCCGCCGAATATTCATCGTTGGCATACGAAATGATTTCGGAATTGAATATGAGTTTCCTAAGCCTACTCATGGTAATGATTGTGCGCAGCCTGTAGTTACAATTCGGGACGCCATTCAGGACATGCCCGCCTGGCCAGAAGGCGAGTTCTATGATTTACCTTTTCACTGGTACTATCTCTCTAGAGATAGGCGTAATGATTGGAATGAAGCATCACGGACCATAGTGGCCAACCCGAGGCACATGCCCCTACACCCGATGAGCCCTCCAATGATTAAATTGGAGCACAACGTTTGGACATTCGCCCACGAAGCACCAGCACGAAGGTTTAGCTATAGAGAAGCCGCTAGACTACAAGGATTTGGAGATCTCGTTTTTCCCGAGACGAGGTACGCGTCCCAAACGCAGCGTTATACGGTAGTTGGAAATGCAGTCCCGCCACCACTATTTGAAGCGGTAGCAGGTGCATTACCTAATATCTGGGATTAAGAATAGGACAGAGCTCTCGCCTCAGTAATTAATGCAGGTACATAGAGAGTAGAAGCGTTAACCGCATACTGATGAGCGAGCATAAGTATGCGGTATCGATCAAGAACGATCGCACTTCCAAACTTTTTGAAGCCAATCCAGTCGTCCCCATCATGCAAAGACTGGGGCATAAAGTAATATGTAGCCCAACTGTGAGCTACGGCAATTTTATTACCTAACATCGCTGGGGACGCATCTAAAGTTTTAGGGCCATAGCTATCAGCTGTGCAGCCACACTGTGCGAAGGCAATTGGCATTGATCTACGGGAATCTCCCATTGGGTGCCATGCTACAAGATCAAGCCCGCCATCTCCTCGATCATTCTCATCGAAGTCCTTCCGCAAGCAAGTAATCATGCCTCGGACATCAGCGGCCAAAGCTGTGAGCTTATCAAACAGATGACCCGTATAACGGACCGAAGAGTTTTTGCCAAACTGGTGAACTTCCCAACCAGTCGGCATCAATTGCTTGAATATTTCGTGACTTACCACTTCAAATTTATCGGTAACCTCTTGTCTTCGTGTATGCGGCACATAACGCAAAGCTGAAGATATTAAGAGTTGAAGATAAGCATGATGCCACTCAGTCAATTCTTCTTTCAAAGAAATTGATTTTGACTCATCATCAATGATGAAAGGATATAGATCATCCCCGAACAAATGGGAGCGAACACGAATATGGGAAAAAACTTCTGCCGCCTTTCGGGATCTCCTGTCCTGTCTTTCGGGGGGAGAATCATCGAGACCTTCATCGTCGCGCGCTTCTTCCTCATCCTCTTCTAGTTCTTCATCGGGTACTTCTAGATCTATATCACCAACTACCTCTTCCATTTCCTCCGTTGTTTCAGACAAAGAGCTCCTAGAAAAAAGACCATCCGGATGGACGAAGCATCTAATTTCCACATAATCGCTCCAGACGAAAATATCATTAAGCCTCGGATACTCAGCAAGGTTATCCAAGATTTTTTTGGGCTTGGGCTTCTTCTTCGACTCAGGCTTATTCATTTATTTCTACCAGAATAAGGGCCTTAATCCTCTTGGTGAGCAATATTATTTCGTCAATTTGCGCATCGTGTTGGGGGTTAATTTCCGGCACACTCGGTATAACATTATATATCGCTGAAAGTTTTTTATTTGCATCAGAAAGCAGCTTACTGAACGCCAACTGAGGGCCCTCAGTGAGAATAAAAGCATCAGCAAGATCGCCAGTTTTTCTCAGCTTTGCCAACGCTGGCTTACTCGCAACGACTTTCGCTAACTCCTTAAGGTTTCGTGAGTTCGGTACAATTGTGTCGCCCTTTTGATCCTGAGCATACAACCATGTAAACAAATCCTTAAGATTATCACGAACTAAATTTTCAGCTTCAAGATCTTGCCTACTTTCAAGACCAATAAACTCAACTATATTTGTATAACTTAGAGCAGTCGTGAGTAGAGTGAATTCGATTTTCTCTTCTGTAACGTGCTGAAGGTCAAAAAAATCATTGTTTTTTGCTACGTTATATAAATTCAAACCAGCAAGCATCTGGCCAACATAGTCAGAACGACTGCCAATTTCCTTTGCAAGTTGTCGCAGTTGTTCATTCTCGTCTAGGTCAGGATACCAGTCAGTCCTCAACTGCTCCAAATATCTGGCTTTCGCTAATGGCCCCCAAGCCTTAATACCAGTAATATGCCGAAACCCCAAATATCGTAAAATCTGCTTGCGTTCTGGAAAAATTATGCAAGGAACTTTTTTTGGCTTATGGACCGCTTCCGTCCGAATAGCATTAATTGTAGGCAAAGGCTTTGAAGGATTTAGCTCACCATTTAGAAGCTTTAGTGCAGCTAATCGCCTATTGCCCTCGACAACATAATACTTGCCTTTTCCAGCGTCAGTGACAAGCAGTGGTTCGCCATCAAAATAATCTTGAAGGCCAATACTCTGCATTAACTCCTGTAAACGCTCGTCTCGAATCATTCGTTCTAACAGCTTGTCCAACGGCCCTGAAGCGAGCTCAATTGCAAATCTAGGATTTGCTGGATCAAACTGAAGATCGGCAACATTCAAATCCTTTTTAATTAGAGCATCTTTACTGTTTGCCCGAGACAAGTTCGCACTCCTATGCAATTACTAAATTTCTAAGCATGTCAAAATTGGCATTCCGCAATCTAAACAAGCCTAAAACGGTTTTTTTACTTTAACACCAGTGTACTTAATAGGTACAGACCATGCTGGCCTTTTAGTGGCTGCGAGGACCTCGGTCAAATCCTTTAGACGCTGCTCGATACCCCTTATGCGTTTCTTTTCCTCAGCAGCGCACGGTATCCCCCGCCTTTCGGTCTCTTCCAAAGACCTGAATAAAGCCAGAATTGCGTCCTCCTGCGGACTCGCAACAGGCCCGGGGGACGCCGGAGACGCAGCGCCCCGTATCATCGTCCCTTCCCCTGTAAGCAACCAAGCCAAGGAAACGCCCTCAATTTCGCTCACGTTTACGCATAACGCATAAGGAATTGATTGCCGCCTACGCTAGCCCCCTAAGGTCTGCCGATTAACGTCCAGCTTGCGTGCCAACTCGTCATCAATGTCAACTGCAAAAACCGTCATCAAGCGTTCAAGCACGGCGTCGAGAGACTTTTTCTGCATTTTGAATAAATACGCTTATGGGTAATGAGTAGATCTTAACCAACTAGGAACACATCAACCATTAGCCAAGCCACTGAAAAGCGCCCGATCCAAGCGCGACCGATCGAGCGCGGCAGTAATTTCCGTCAGTTCGCCTTCACCTATGGCTATGAGGTGCGAACAGTGACGTAAGTGGTACAGCGCTGGGCCGGGCACAACGAGCTGTCGCGTGGCAGGTTCTCAACCTCCACCAGATACTGAGCATTCATCTCTTTAACCGTCGCGCCCTTGCAGCTCGCCCGCTAAAACGCACCAGGCTCATCCAACTCCGTCTCTCGCTTCCGCGCCAAAGCCTGGGCGGCCTGTTTTCGGGCGAAGGTCTGGCTCTCTTGGTAGACTTGCACTCCATCGCGCTTGATGCGGATTTGAGCCGTGTAGCTCACCGTCCCATCTGCCAGTTTTCTTGCCCTGATGGTCGCCATAAAGAAAGTGGTACGCGTCAGTTTTTGAGTGGTACATCGTACCACCGAGGCTGTAAAAACGCCGGAAAACGCCCAAAAACACGCCCAGAACACGTTGAGTAAAATGCTAGATAAACACAGCTTTAGCCCAGCAGAATCAAGCCCCGCACTGTCTCGGCGCTTTAGCGTTGCCCCCATGATGGACTGGACCGACCGCCACTGCCGGTTCTTCCTGCGCCTGCTCTCCAAGCACGCCCTGCTCTACACCGAGATGGTCACCACCGGCGCGATCCTGCATGGCGACCACGAGCGCTTCCTGCGTCACAACGAAGCTGAGCATCCACTCGCGTTGCAGTTGGGTGGCAGTGTCCCCGCTGACCTGGCTGCCTGCGCGCGTATGGCCGAGGCAGCCGGTTACGATGAAGTGAACTTGAACGTCGGCTGCCCGAGTGATCGGGTGCAGAACAATATGATCGGCGCGATCTTGATGGCGCACCCTGCGCTGGTGGCGGATTGCGTGAAGGCGATGCGTGATGCGGTGTCGATTCCGGTGACGGTGAAGCATCGTATCGGGATCAATGGGCGCGACAGTTATGCCGAGTTGTGTGATTTCGTTGGGACGGTGAGGGATGCGGGGTGCACCAGTTTTACGGTGCATGCGCGGATTGCGATTCTGGAGGGGTTGTCGCCGAAGGAGAATCGCGACATTCCGCCGTTGCGCTATGACGTGGCGGCGCAGTTGAAGCAGGATTTTCCGGAGTTGGAGATTAATCTCAACGGCGGGATTAAGACGCTGGAGCAGTGCCAGGCGCATTTGCAGGTGTTTGATGGGGTGATGTTGGGGCGGGAGGCCTATCACAATCCGTATTTGCTGGCGGAGGTGGATCAGCGGTTGTTTGGCAGTGCGGCGCCGGTGATTAGTCGGGCGCAGGCGTTGGCGCAGTTGCGGCCTTATATTGCGGAGCATTTGGCCAGTGGTGGGGTGATGCATCACATTACCCGGCATGTGCTGGGGCTGGGGACTGGGTTTCCGGGGGCGCGTAAGTTTCGGCAGTTGTTGTCGGTGGATATTCATAAGGCGAGTGATCCGCTGGCGTTGTTGGATCAGGCTGGGGAGTTGTTGGAGGGGCGGTGATGGTTTCTGAGTGTCAGTTGGGTTATTTGGGGCTGACAGGCCGCTTTCGCGAGCAAGCCCGCTCCCACAGTTTTGGGTGATGGGTGTCAGGGTGGCTGGGCTGTTGTGGCGAGCAGGCTTGCCCTGCGTTGGGGTGCGAAGCGGCCCTAAACCTATGAATGCGTTTTAACTGAAAAGTCGCATCAGCCTTACTGGGGCCGCTGCGCGCCCCAACGCAGGGCAAGCCTGCTCGCCACAGGCAGCCTGCTCTCCACACCAAGCTTGCTCTCCACAGGAAGCTCACTCTCCACACCACGCCAGTTAGCCACAGGAAGGCGGCTTCTATAGGGCCGCGTTGTCCGTAGGGCAGTTGGGTTGAACCTGTCGGCGGTTTTGGTCTCCTAGTTAGCAGTACGGCCGGTGATTCAAACGGCTGTTTTCAGGTTGTTGCCCTCGCAAACGATCGAACGCATTTGCGCCCTTGAGCGCCTGCCGGCGCTCGGGTAATGTCATCAGACCCACAGGACAGAGCACGCCCATGACTTCCAAGCTGGAACAACTCAAGCAATTCACCACCGTTGTAGCCGATACCGGCGACTTTTCAACCCTCGCCAAGCTCAAGCCGCAAGACGCCACTACCAACCCTTCCCTGCTGCTCAAGGCCGCGTCGATCGCAGGCTATGCCAAGCTGCTGGATGAGTGCGTGAAGGACTGCAACGGCGACGTGGGCCTGGCCAGCGACCGTTTTGCGGTGGCGGTAGGTCAAGAGATTCTGAAAGTCGTGCCGGGCCGTATTTCCACTGAGGTGGATGCGCGCCTGTCGTTCGATGAAGCCGCTATTCTCAAGCGTGCGCACCGTCTGATCGACCTGTACGACAAAGCCGGCGTCAGCCGTGACCGTGTGCTGATCAAGATCGCCTCCACCTGGGAAGGCATCCGCGCGGCAGAGAAGCTGGAAAAAGAAGGCATTCAAACCAACCTGACGCTGCTGTTCTCGTTTGCCCAGGCCGTGGCCTGTGCCGAGGCTGGGGTGTTCCTGATTTCGCCGTTCGTGGGCCGTATCTACGACTGGTATAAGAAGGCCAACGGTAACGACTACACCGGCTCGGATGATCCGGGCGTGCAGTCGGTGACGCGCATCTACAACTACTACAAGGCCAATGGCTACAAAACGGTCGTGATGGGTGCGAGCTTCCGTAACCTGAGCCAGATTGAAGAGCTGGCCGGCTGTGATCGCCTGACCATCAGCCCGGACCTGCTGGAGAAGCTGGCGGCCGATGAAGGCAAGCTGGAGCGCAAGTTGGCGCCAGGCCATGCCGGTGAAGCGCGCGTGCACTTGACCGAAGCGCAGTTCCGTTGGGAGTCCAACGAGGACGCGATGGCGACTGAGAAGCTGGCGGAGGGGATTCGTCAGTTTGCTCGGGACCAGGAGAAGCTTGAGGCGCTGTTGACTGCCAAGCTGTAAAAGCGGCGGTAGCAAAAAGGGCGGCACCCTCGCGGGTGCCGCCCTTTTTTGTGCCTTTCGCTGATCTCATGCCGGTCACACGGGAGCTGGCTTGCCTGCGATAGCGGTGGGTCAGAAATGAATAGGTGGCTGATACACCGCTATCGCGGGCAAGCCCGCTCCCACATTTGAGCGGTGTCGACTGGAGGCTTAGTGGCGTTCCAGGGCGTTCACGAGGTCGTGGAAGGCTTCGCGGTTGGACTCGTTCAGGCCCATCAGGATCTTGTGCGCTTCGAGCACCTTGACCCGTACCACTTCTTCAGACTGGTCTTGCGATGGCAGGTCGGTCAGGCATTCCGGGCACGGGATCGGGCGGTCAACGATGTTGAACACCTGGTCAAAACCCATGGACTGCAGCAGCCGGGTGATGTCTTCGTGGGTGGTGACCACAGTCGGCAACAGGCCGACCTTCTGCCGAGACAGAATGGACAACTTGGCCAGCAGGCCCAGGGTGGTGCTGTCGATGCTGCGGGTTTCGGTCAGATCGATCACGATCGCCGAGAAATTCAGGGCAGTGAAAATCCGCTCAATCGTTGCATCCAGCGCCGAACACAAGGTCAGGCGCACTTCACCGACAAACTTCAGGACGAAGGTCCCGTCTTGCTCGGCGAATTGGATTCTTCCGGTACTCATCAAAGATTCCTGCTCAACACCAATAGGGCGATATCATCCGGCATCTCCCCTAGCGTGGCCAATCCAAAAACCTGCCGCAGGCCATCCAGGCTGCCGCCCGCCGACCTGACCTTTTCAGGCAAGGCGGCTTCTTTCTCTTTGAGTGTAGGCTCTGGAAGCAGGTCCAGGATGCCGTCGGACATCAGCGTCAGGCTGAAGGTCGGCGGCAGTTCCAGGATGTGGTCTTCATAGGTGGCTTCATTGAACAAGCCCACCGGCAGACCACGGCCTTCCAGGTAACGCACACTGTCTGGAGTGTATAAAACCGGCATCGGCAGGTGACCGCCGATGCTGTAAGTCAAAAGACCGGTTTCTTCATCTATAACGCCGCCGACCATCGTCACGTGCTTGCCCAGCTTGCAGCTGATCAGGCCTCGGTTGATGTGGCCCAGCACCTCGGAGGGGGTGAACTCCGGCAAGGTGCCATTGCGCTTGGATTCGAACAACAGCCGTGTGGTCATGAACTTCAACAACACGGTCACAAAAGCTGAGGATGCACCGTGGCCGGAAACGTCGGCCAGGTAGAACGCCACGCGCCGCTCATCCACACGGAAATAATCGACAAAATCACCCGACAGGTACAACGACGGGATGATCTGGTGTGCGAACTTGAACTCATCAATGGTCCAGGGGCTCACCGGCAGCATGTTCATCTGCACCTGGCGACCGGCGTTCTGGTCTTCCTGAAGCAGGTTGAGGCTGGCTTCGAGTTCGCGGTTGGCGGTTTCGAGCTTTTCGCGGTAGCGCTGGTTTTCCAGCAGCAGGCGGGCACGGTCGAGTGCGCGGCGCACCGAGTGCTCCAGCACGGCCAGGTCTTCCAGGGGCTTGATCAGGTAATCGGCGGCGCCCAGGCGCAGGGCCTCGACGGCATCGTTCATCACGCCGGCACCGGACACGACAATCACCGGCGTCTGCGGGGCAAGCTCAGTCACCTGGCGAATCAGCTCGAGGCCGCCCATCTGGGGCATGCGCAGGTCGCAGATCACAAGGTCGGGCTTGTCGCGCTCGAATACCTGGAGACCCTGTTGGCCATTGCTGGCCTGCAGGACGCTGAAGCCACTGTCTTCCAAATAGGCCGCGAGGCTCGCGCGCACTACTTCGTCGTCATCGATTATCAGCAGCGTGGCACTGGTTTTTTGCATGTGGGCAAACGGCGCCAGAATTAGGTTGGCGTAGGCGGCTCGACAATGGCCGGGCTCACGTACTGGATTCGCTTTCTAGCCACTCTGTCCTACAAAGCATTGGGATTTTGCCCATGCACAACGGTAAAGCAGAGGTGCCCTTCTAAGGCGCAGACGGTACTCCCATCCGTCAGGGGTTTCAAGCTCATGCCGATGGTCGCCGGGCGTCTTTACACCGCAAATCACCGGGAGTTATAAGAACACCCACGACCACAACACAAAGTAAGGATGGAACCCGTGAGCGAACACGAGCGCGACTACGCCGAAAAACGCGATTTCATCCGCATGCGAGTAGATGCCGATGTGTCGCTGATCCACGCTGGACAGGAGATTGCCGGGGTCTGCGTGGACCTTTCCAGCTCCGGCATGCAGGTTGAGGCACCCCGCCAGTTTCAGGTAGGCGACCGGCTGACCGTGCGCATTGACTCAGAGCACGCCGCCCTTGCGGGCCTGGAGGCAGATACCGAAGTGGTGTGGACCAAAAACGAGGGCGAGCGCCAGCACCTGGGCCTCAAGATCCTGAAAATGCACTAAAAGCCGGGCACAAAAAAGGCGACCGCTCGGGTCGCCTTTTTCATTTCAAAACGTCACGGCTTAAAAATCGTCGACGACCTTGCCGTCTTTAACCTTGAACTCGCGGTTTTGCAGGTAAGCGTTACGGATGAACGTGTACTTGTCACCGGTGATCAGCTTCTCGCTGTCGAGCAGGCTGGCACGGGTATCGACAATGTTCAGGCCGAAGGTGCTGTTACGCCAGCCGATGTCGTTCATGTAGCGGTACGGTTGGGTGTAGCTGTCGACGTACTTGGACGGCGCATCACGCAAGGTGCTTGGGCCGAGCAGCGGCAGCATCACGTAAGGACCGCTGCCGACGCCCCAGTAACCGAGGGTCTGGCCGAAGTCTTCATCGTTGCGTTGCAGCCCCATTTTGGTGCCGACATCAATAAAGCCCAACACGCCAAAGGTGGTGTTCATCAGCAAACGGGCGGTGTCGACACCAGCCGCGTGTGGCTTGAGCTGGAAAACGTCGTTGGCAAAGTTGCCGACATCACCGATGTTGCGGAAAAAGTTATGGATGCCGGTCTGGACGAATTGCGGGGTGACAAACTGATAGCCCTGGGCCAATGGCTTGAGCGCGTAAGTGTCAACGGTGTCGTTGAAGGTGAAGATCGGACGGTTAACGGCTTCCCATGGATCGTCTTCGGACGCAGCGTTAGCGGCGAACGGGGCCAAAAGAACAGTGGCACACACAGATAGCTGAGCGAAATAGTGGCTCCAGCGCATAGCTTTTGCTCCTTGAATGGTCTGTCATGGGCGCTATGCCCTGAATAAGGCCGTCAGTATATGACGGAAGTGTCGAATAAGGCATCCAGTAGGATCGCTCTCATAGGAAATGCACAAATTTCCTACAATTACGGCCGATGTCACGCGCTTGTCATCCAGCCTCGATAGCGTCACAGCTATTTCAGGGATGTTGAAAATGCCTCACGCCGAGATTGCCGTCGCCAGCGCACCCGCCTTGACTGCCGTACTGTTTGGCCTTAGTGGCTGCCTGGTGGATTTTGGTTCCCAAGCGCGCACCGACAGCCCTTGCCCCGACTCTCACGCCACACCTGGCGCGCTGAAGATTCTGCGCAGCCTCAAAGACCAGGGCGTGCCCTGCGCCTGGCTGGATGAACTGCCTGCCGCGGTCACCACCCCTCTGGCCGCCGTGCTGCCTGATTGGCTCAAAGCAGCATCGCCCTCCTCGATTCGCTGGCCGGCGCCGCATGCGTGCTGGCAGGCCTTGATGGAATTGAACATCGAACGCCTTGAAGGCTGCGTGCTGGTCAGCGGCGAACCGCGCCTGCTGCAATCGGGCCTGAATGCCGGGTTGTGGACCATTGGCCTGGCGTCCTGCGGCTCACTGTGCGGCCTGGCGCCCGAACAATGGCAGGCGCTGACCGAGCAGCAACGCGAGCACAAGCGCGGCAAGGCCACGGTGGCGCTGTATGGGCTGGGCGTGCATTCGGTGATCGATCACCTCGGCGAGCTCGGCACCTGCCTGGCGGACATCAGCCTGCGCCAGCTCAAAGGCGAGAAGCCCTGATCGAGATCATGCACGGTCGGCGCCGGTGGATTAATCTACTGGTCAGCCCGTAGACCTTTCCCGGCGTGCCGCGGTCTATGCCAGTGCCTATCGATAAAAGGAAGAACGCCATGCCTGCCCGCGAACAGCTGAAAGACCAAGTCAGAGAATTGCGCGAGCAATTGAATAGCGACCTGCTGATGTCGGCGGAGAAACGCGACGAACTCGAAGCATTGATTGCCGAACTTGAAGTTCAAGAGCCTTTGGAAGGCGCGATTCAGGACCCCAGCATTGCCGATGGCGTGAACCTGGCGGTGGAACGCTTCGAGCTGGACCACCCGGGCATTGCCGGGACCTTGCGCAATATTGTGGTGACCTTGGGCAATATCGGGATCTAACCCGAGCCCAAGCCGAACACACAACCAAAATGTGGGAGCTGGCTTGCCTGCGATGACGGTGTATCAGTCGCCAGATGTATGACTGAAAGACCGCTATCGCAGGCACGCCCGCTCCCACAGTTGTTTTGCGTGAAGGCTACTGGCGGGCCAGGCGCAGGTTCTGGAACTGCACAGCCTCAGTGCTGCGATACGGGTTGATATCCAACCCGCCGCGGCGCACATAGCGCGCATACACGGTCAGCTTCTGCGGCTTGAGCAAGCGCTGCAGGTCGAGAAAGATCCGCTCCACACATTGCTCATGGAAGTCCGAGTGCTGGCGAAAGCTGACGATATATTCCAGCAGGCTGGCGTGATCCAGCGCGTGGCCACGGTACTCGACCACCACACTGCCCCAATCCGGCTGGCTGGTGACCGGGCAGTTGGATTTGAGCAGGTGGCTGTGCACGCTCTCCTCGACGATGCGCGAGTCATCGCAACGCAGCAGTTCCGGGCGCGGGTGTTCGTAGTTGCTGACGCTGATGTCGAGGTCGTCAATGCACGCGCCCGGCAGGGCTTGCACGCCTTCGGCCTCAACCTCGGCCAGGCTGCGGATACGCACGCTGACCGGCTTGCCAGCGGCAGCGCTGAGGTCGGTGCGCAGTGTCGCTTCCAGGCTGGCCGTGTCGGCAAACGCGGTCTGGTTCAGCGAATTGAGGTACAGCTTGAAAGACTTGGACTCGATGATGTTCGGCGAGTCGGCCGGGATGCTGAACTCACCGATGGCCACCACCGGCTTGCCCGACGGCAGCAGCCAGGACAGCTCGAAGCAGTTCCAGAAATCCACACCCTTGTAAGGCAGGGTGTCGGCGCTCAGGCCCAGCTCGGCCCATTTGGCGGCGCGAGGGATCGGGAACAGCAACGATGGGGTGTAAGTGGAGATGTATTCACTGGACTTGCCCAGCGGCGAATGTTCGGCTGCGGGATGCATGGCGGAAACCTGGCTAAATAAACCGCGCCAGTCTACCAGCCTTTGCTCCCGCCCTTAAGAATCGCCTCACTCAACGGTCAGCGTGCCGACCATGCCCGCCTGATAATGCCCCGGAATATTGCAGGCAAACTCAAGCCCCGTGGCCTTGGTGAAGGTCCAGGTCAGCTCAGCGGTCTTGCCCGGCTCGACCAATACGCTGTTGGGATCGTCATGCCGCATGCCCGCCATATCGCCGTGCCCCATCGCGCTGTGGTCCATCTTGCCCATGCCGGTGGCGGTGAGCATGCCGCTGGCTTGCATCTTGAGCATTTCTTTCTGGTGTTCGGCGTGCATCGCCGCGTCGCCCAGGTTGAATTCGTGAAGCAGCTGGCCTTTATTCACCAGCACAAAGCGCACGGTCTCACCGGTTTTTACGTCCAACGCCTTGGGCGAAAAGGAAATGTCCTGCAGCACCACTTCCACCGTGCGCGTGGCTTTATCGGCAGCTGCCGGCTGGCCGAACGCAAAGGTGTGGGCCGTGTCCGCCAGCGCATCAAAACTCAATGCCAACAGGCAACCCGCCAATATCAGAGGTGTACGCAGCGCCATCTCGATTCTCCAAAAGTGTGTGAACAGCTCTGTCAGCACTCTAAGATGGCGCCGCTGCCAGCCAGCTGACTGCTAGATTACAACTTTGTCAGGTTGCGCCCCTGCCCTGGCACCCACGGTATAAAGCCCGTTGCTCACCGCTGCCAAGAGTCGCCCATGAAACTGCTGATCGTCGAAGACCAACCGAAAACCGGCCATTACCTGCGCCAGGGCCTGAGCGAGGCGGGCTTTACCACCGAGCTGGTGGCCGACGGCACCACCGGGCAACACTTGGCACTGACCGGTGATTACGACTTGCTGATCCTCGACGTGATGCTGCCGGGCCGCGACGGCTGGCAAATCCTGCAAGCGGTACGCAGCGCCGGCCTGGACATTCCGGTGCTGTTCCTCACCGCCCGCGATGCCGTGGAAGACCGCGTGCACGGCCTGGAACTGGGCGCCGACGATTACCTGGTCAAGCCTTTTGCCTTTTCCGAACTGCTGGCCCGCGTGCGCAGCCTGTTACGCCGGGGCAGCAGCGCGCCACAGGAAACCGCGCTGCAACTGGCCGACCTGCGCCTGGACCTGATCCGCCGCCGTGTCGAACGCGACGGCCAGCGCATCGACCTCACCGCCAAGGAATTTTCCCTGCTGGAACTGCTGCTACGCCGCCAGGGCGAAGTACTGCCCAAGTCGCTAATCGCCTCGCAGGTGTGGGACATGAACTTCGACAGCGACACCAACATCATCGAAGTGGCGATCCGCCGTTTGCGCCTGAAAGTCGACGACCACTTCCCCAACAAACTGATCCACACCGTGCGCGGCATGGGGTATGTGCTGGAGGAGCGGTGCAATTGATCAAGCGCCTGTCCCTGGCCAGCCGTCTGGCGCTGCTGTTTGCGGCGTGCACCGCCGTGGTTTCGTTGCTCGCCGGCGTGCTGTTCAACCACGCCAGTGAGGCGCACTTTATCGAGCTGGACCAGCAACAACTCGACAGCCAACTGGTGGCGCTGCGCAGCACTTTGCAGGGGGTCGACTCGCCACAATTATTTGCGCAACGCGAAGCGCAACTGCGCGCCGAGCTCAATCGCCAACCCGAACTGGCGCTGCGCGTTACTGCCCAAGGCCAGCGCTGGTTTGACGGCGCGCCCGGCATCAGCCTGCCTGAAGCACCGGGCTTGCACAGCCTGCAAAACGCTGGGACTGAGTATCGCGTGTATAACGCGCCATTGGTCGCCGGCCAACCCGGCTCGCCGCAATTGACGCTGATGCTCGACATCACCCATCACCAGCACTTCCTGCAACGCATGCAGCACCTGATCTGGCTGACCGTCGGCCTCTCGGCCCTGGCCACTGCGCTGCTCGGCGCCTGGGCCGCGCGCAGCGGGTTGCGGCCGCTACGGCGCATGGGTGAAGTGGCCGCCAGCGTGTCGGCGCACTCGCTGACCCAACGTCTGCCGCAACAGCACATGCCGGTGGAGTTGGCTGAACTGGCCCAGGCCTTCAACGCCATGCTCGGGCGCCTGGACGACGCCTTCCAGCGCCTCTCGGCCTTCTCCGCCGATATCGCCCACGAACTGCGCACGCCCCTCTCCAACCTGCTCACCCACACCCAAGTGATCCTCACCCAGCCGCGCCCGCTGGAGGACTACCGCGAGGCGCTGCACAGCAACCTGGAAGAGTTGCAGTGGATGGCCCAGCTGGTGAATGACATGTTGTACCTGGCCAAGGCCGACCACGGCCTGCTGATGCCCAAGCGCGAAGCTTTGGTGCTGGACGATGAAGTGGAAGCGTTGATCGAGTTCTTCGCGTTGCTGGCCGAGGACGCGCACGTCAGCCTGGTGCGCGAGGGCACGGCGCATACGGCGGGTGATCGCGGCATGTTGCGCCGGGCGTTGTCGAATTTGCTCGATAACGCGCTCAGGTTTACCCCGGCCGGCGGCGAGGTGCGGGTGCGGATGGCTGAAACCGCGCGGGGTGTGACGCTGACCGTGGAGAATACGGGCGAAGGTATTCCGGAGGCGTTGTTACCGCGGTTGTTTGATCGGTTTTATCGGGCGGACCCGGCGCGCCGTGAAGGCAGCAGTGAGCATGCGGGGCTGGGGCTGGCGATTACCCAGTCGATTGTGCGGGCGCATGGGGGGAGGATTTATGGTGAGTCTGAAGCTGGGTGGACGCGGTTTGTGATTGAGTTGCCCAAGGGGGATTGATGCAAGCTGCTCCGGCCCTATCGCGGGCAAGCCCGCTCCCACATTTTTGATGTGTGAATACATTCGAATGTGGGAGCTGGCTTGCCTGCGATAGCGGTCTCAGACCTTACGAATACCTGAGCGCATGCGCCGGCTCAATCTTCGCCGCCCGATACGCCGGGTAAATCGTCGCCAAAAAGCTCAACACAAACCCGGCCGTGCAAATCAGCAGCACGTCGCCGCCCTGCAGTTCCGAAGGCAGGTTGCTGACGAAATACACGTCCGAACTGAAGATATGTTGCCCGGTCACGCGCTCCAGCCAACCCACCAGTTCGCTCACGTTGAGCGCCGCAATTACGCCCAGCACGCCGCCGATCAAGGTGCCGACGATGCCGATCACGGTGCCCTGCACCATGAAGATCGCCATGATCTGCCGTGGCGTGGCGCCAATGGTGCGCAAGATCGCGATGTCGGCGCCCTTGTCGTTCACCACCATGATCAAGGTGGCGATGATGTTGAACGCGGCGACGGCGACGATCATCAGCAGCAGCAGGCCGATCATGGTCTTTTCCATCTTCATCGCGCTGAACAGGCTGCCCTGGGTGTGGGTCCAGTCATCCGGCTTGTAGGCCGCGCCGAGGCTGGCGGCGATGTCTGCCGAGACCTTCGGTGCCGCGTACAGGTCTTTCACCGCCAGGCGCACGCTTTGCACCTGGTTCGGCTGCCAATGCTGGATTTCGGCGGCGTCGGCCATGTGGATCAGGGCCATGGAGCCATCCAGCTCGGCGCCGACCTTGAAGATACCGACCACGTTGAGCCGCTGCATGCGCGGGGTGATGCCACCCGGCGCCGTGCTGATTTCCGGCACGATCAGGGTCAGCTTGTCACCCACGTTCAGGCGGAAGCGCCGTGCAGTGATGTCGCCGATGACCACACCGAACTCGCCGGCCTTCAGGTCGTCCAGTTTGCCGCGCACGATGTGCTGGGCCACGATCGAAACTTTGCCTTCCTGGGCCGGGTCTACGCCGCTGATCTCGATCGGCTGCATCGCGCCCTTGTAGGAGAACATCCCGTCCATCTGCGTGAATGGTACGGCGGCAGTCACTTGCGGGTTCTTCATGGCGGCGGCGGCCACCGGCTGCCAGTCATCAATCGGGTTCACGCCGACGATGGTCACATGGGGCACCATGCCGAGGATGCGTGAGCTCATTTCGCGCTGGAAGCCGTTCATCACCGACAGCACCACGATCATCGCCAACACGCCCAAGGCGAGGCCGATCATCGAGGTCATCGAGATAAACGAAACAAAACGGTTGCGGCGCTTGGCGCGGGTATAGCGCGTGCCGATGAAAATCGATAACGGTCTGAACATTCGCGGGCACCGTTTAAAAAAATGAAAAAGCCCAGCGCCAGGCGCCGGGCTTGAAACGGGTCAGATGGCGACCAAGTGACCTTCCTGCAGGTGCAGCACGCGGTCCATCTGGCGGGCCATGCTCATGTCATGGGTCACCACCAGGAACGCGGTGCGCATCTGGGTGCTCAGTTCGAGCATCAAATCCTTGATGCCCTGGGCGGTGTGGGAGTCGAGGTTGCCGGTTGGCTCATCGAGCATCACCAGGCCTGGGTTGTTGACCAGGGCACGGGCAATCGCTACACGCTGGCGCTCGCCACCGGACAACTCGGCCGGCTTGTGCTCCAGGCGATGACCGAGGCCGACGCGCTCCAGCAATGCCTTGGCGCGCTGGCGGGCTTCCGGGATCGCGGTCTTGCCGATCAGCAGCGGCATGCACACGTTTTCCAGCGCGGTGAACTCCGGCAGCAGGTGGTGGAACTGGTACACAAAACCCAACGAGCGGTTACGCAGTTGGCCACGCGCCTTCTCACCCAGGGCCGACAGCTCTTCGCCAGCCAGCCACACGCTGCCCTGGGACGGCGTATCCAGGCCGCCCAACAGGTTGAGCAAGGTACTTTTGCCGGAGCCGGAACTGCCGACGATTGCCACGCGTTCGCCCGGGTGCAGCTCAAGTTGCAGGTTGGACAACACCACTACCGACTCCGGACCTTCCTCGTAGGATTTGCCCAGGTTGCGGCAGCTCAGGATTGCTTTTTCACTCATGCCCGATTCACTCATAACGTAAGGCCTGTGCTGGCTGGGTACGTGCCGCGCGCCAGGCTGGATACAGGGTGGCAAGGAAGCTCAATACCAACGCGGCGCCGCCTACCATCAACACGTCCTGGGCCTGAACCTGGGACGGCAAGTAGTCGATGAAGTAGACGTCGGCGTTGAGAAACTTGTGACCGATGACTTTTTCCAGCGCGGCGATGGCGGCGCTGACGTTCAGCGCGGCCAGGATGCCGACCGCGGTGCCGATCAAGGTGCCGACCACGCCGATCACGGTGCCCTGCACCATGAAGATCGCCATGATCTGCCCCGGCGTGGCGCCCAGGGTACGCAGGATGGCGATGTCGCCTTTCTTGTCGTTCACCACCATCACCAGGGTGGAGATGATGTTGAACGCGGCCACGGCGACGATCAGCAGCAACAGCAGGCCGATCATGGCTTTTTCCATGCGGATGGCCTGGTAGAGGTTGCCGTGGGTGCGGGTCCAGTCGCGGGCGTAATACTGGGATTCACCCAGGTGCTGGGCGATTTCCCAGGCGCCGCGCGGGGCGTCGAACAGGTCGTTGAATTTGAGGCGCAGGCCCTGCACCAGATCCGGCTTCCAGCGATGCAGGCGCGCCAGGTCGGTGAGGTTGGTCAGGCCGAGGTAGCCATCGATCTCGCCGGCGCCGACGTGGAAGGTGCCGACCACAGTGAAGCGCTTCATGCGCGGGAACATGCCGGCCGGTGTCACGGTGACTTCCGGGGCGACGAAGGTCAGCTTGTCGCCGATGTTCACGCCGAGCTTGGCCGCCGCCTTATCGCCGATCACGATGCCAAAGCTGCCAGGCGCCAGGTCGTCGAGTTTGCCCTGCAACATGAACTTGTCGATGATCGACACGTTACGTTCCTGGGCCGGGTCGATGCCATTGAGCAGGATTTTCTGCACCTTGCCGTCGTTGGTCAGCAGCCCCTGCATCTGGGTAAACGGCGCAACGGCCACCACCTTGGGGTTCTGCTTGACCTTGTCGGCAAGGCTTGGCCAGTCGCTGATGGGCGAATCGCCCTCGATGGTCGCGTGCGGCACCATGCCCAGCACGCGGGTGCGCATCTCATGATCGAAGCCGTTCATCACCGACAGCACCACGATCATCACGACCACGCCCAAGGCGAGCCCGATCATCGAGGTCAGGGAAATGAACGACACAAAATGATTGCGACGCTTTGCACGGGTATAACGCGTGCCGATAAATACGAAGAGAGGTCTGAACATGTCGGGGCTTGTTCGGAGGAAAAGAAGACGTCCCGGTGGCGGGGTCAGGTAAGCAGCTTTACACTCAGACCATTACCGCTACTTTGGGTTCGCCATGTCGACATTAGATGAAGAAGAGCGCCGCGAATACTACCGTATCGACGACATGATCGCACTTCAAATCAGCACCCTCTCTGCCCCCGAAGCGGCGAGCAAGGAAGTGTTGCTGGATGATTCGCCGCTGTTCAACCTGCTCAGCGAATTGCACCTCAGCGAATTCGAAGCCCAGCACCTGCTGCGCCAGATCAGCGAGAAAGATCGCAGCCTGGCCGCCTTCCTCAAAGTCCAGAACAAACGCGTGGACCTGCTCAGCCAGATCATGGCCCGCGGCCTGCTCGATGAGGTGGGCGCGCCGCAGCCGGTGATCCTTTCCGAAGGCGGTATCGACTTCCAGCACCCAACGCCGCTGGCGCCCGACACGCACCTGGCGGTCAAGCTGGTATTGATGCCCCAGGCGCTCGGCTTGCTGCTGCGTGCCCGCGTGACGCATTGCGACGCCAAGGGCGACGGCTTTGACGTGGGCACGGAATTCGAATCGATGACCGATGCCCAACGCCAATTGCTGGCGCGCTACATCCTGCAGAAACAAGCCCAGGAACGACGCCTGGCGCGGGAACAAAGCGACGCCCAAGACACCTGAATCTCGTATGACCCCGCCGGGCTATCTGGCGCAAAGGAGCAACTGTGACCCTGATTTATGGCCACCGCGGTGCCAAAGGCGAAGCACCGGAAAACACCCTGACCAGCTTTCAGGAGTGCCTCAAGCACGGCGTACGCCGCTGCGAACTGGATTTGCACCTGTCCATGGACGGCGAGTTGATGGTCATCCACGACCCGACCCTCAAACGCACCACCGACCGGCGCGGCAAAGTCGTCGAGTATTCGGCAGCCGACCTTGTGAAGATGGACGCGCGCAAAGGCGGCCCGGGTTGGGTCAGCCCCTGCCCGATCCCACGCCTTGAAGAGTTGTTCGAAAAATGCGACTTCGATCACTGGCAGCTCGAAGTCAAAAGCGCTTCGCGCACCCGCGCCGCGACGACCGTACTGGCAATCCGCGAGATGGCTGTGCGTCATGGCCTGATGGACAAGGTCACCGTGACCTCAAGTTCGCGGGAAGTCTTGAAAGCGGCGGTTGAACTCACCCCGGATCTGTCACGCGGCCTGGTCGCCGAATACGCCTGGCTCGACCCGCTGAAGGTCGCGCAAAACTACGGCTGTGAATACCTGGCATTGAACTGGACGCTGTGCACCCCCGAGCGTCTGGAAAAAGCCCAGCGCCAGGGTTTGCACGTGTCCGTGTGGACGGTCAACGAACCGGCGCTGATGCGCAGGCTCGCTGACTTCGGCGTAGATAGCCTGATTACAGACTTTCCCGGTTTGGCCACTGCCACCCTCGAGAATTACTGAAATCGGTCTCCCCGGCCGGCTCAGGCCACCGGCCGGAGCCGCTCAAAAAAGCCGGTTGAGGCCGTCGTAAGCTGCTACCCGATAGGCTTCGGCCATGGTCGGGTAGTTGAACGTGGTGTTCACAAAATACTTGAGAGTATTTTGCTCACCCGGCTGGTTCATGATGGCCTGGCCGATGTGCACGATCTCCGAGGCCTGGTAGCCGAAGCAATGCACGCCGAGGACTTCCAGGGTCTCGCGGTGGAACAGGATCTTGAGCATGCCTTGCGGCTCACCGGCGATCTGCGCACGCGCCATGCTCTTGAAGAACGCCTTGCCGACCTCATAAGGCACCTTGGCCTTGGTCAGTTCGTGCTCGTTCTTGCCGATCGAGCTGATCTCCGGAATCGTGTAGATACCGGTTGGCACGTCGTTCACATAGCGCCAGCTGCCGTTGTCGACAATGCTGCCGGCCGCTGAACGGCCCTGGTCATGCGCGGCACTGGCCAGGCTTGGCCAGCCGATCACGTCGCCGGCGCCATAGATATTGGTCACGCAGGTGCGGTAGTTCTCGTCGACTTCGATCTGGCCACGGCTGTTGACCTTCACGCCGATGTTTTCCATGCCCAGCTTGTCGGTGTTGCCGGTACGGCCGTTGCACCACAGCAAGGCGTCGGCCTTGATCTTCTTGCCGGACTTGAGGTGCAGGATCACACCGTTGTCCAGGCCTTCGACCCGCTCGTACTCTTCGTTGTGGCGCACGGTGATGTTGTTGTTGCTGAAGTGGTAGCTCAACGCCTGGGAAATTTCCGAGTCGAGGAAGCTCAGCAACTGGTCGCGGTTATCCACCAGCTCCACCAATACACCCAGGCCGCTGAAGATCGAGGCGTATTCACAGCCGATCACGCCGGCGCCGTAGATGATCAATTTGCGCGGGGTGTGGCCCAGGCTCAGGATGGTGTCGCTATCGTAGATACGCGGGTGGTGGAAATCGATATCGGCCGGGCGATACGGGCGCGAACCGGTGGCGATGATGATGTGCTTGGCCACCAGCTTCTCGACCACGCCATTGGCGCAGACCACTTCGACGGTTTGCTCGTCGGCAAAACTGCCGGTGCCAAAGAACAGGTCGACGCGGTTACGGGCGTAGTAGCCGGTGCGCGACGCGACTTGCTTGGAGATGACTTTTTCGGCGCTTTTCAATACGTCCGGGAACGAGAACCAGCGCGGCTCACCAATGGCCCGGAACATCGGGTTGGTGTTGAACTGCATGATCTGGCGCACCGAGTGACGCAAGGCCTTGGACGGGATGGTACCCAGGTGGGTGCAGTTACCGCCGACCTGGCGACGGCTATCGACCATCGCCACCTTGCGCCCAGCTTTGGCGGCGTTCATCGCCGCACCTTCTCCAGCCGGGCCGGAACCCAGTACCACCACGTCGTAGTTGTAGACAGCCATGCGTACTCCTCAGAACAGGCCAGGCGTACGGTTGGACGCCTGGCTAAATCATGCCGCGGCCAGCGGGCATGAAGGACAATTTGGCTCAAGTGTGTGAGCCGGGGCACAGTCTATAGAAGGCTCAACGCCGCGAACATTAACCCTTGGTCGCGTCGTAGGCCAGTCTTGCCTTAACTACAGAACCCGCAAATTGCAATTAGACTGCTGACACGCACCGTTTGCAGGAAGAGCCATTATGCGGCATGTCGTTTTCTGTTTATTGCTGATTTTCTGCGTGGCAGTGCAGGCCAGTGAGGCGGAGCGCCTGAAGCAGGCCGGTTTTGCTGCGCAATCTCATGACCTGGTGCTGAAAAACCAGGCGGTGCTGGTGTATCTCTGGGCGGATGTGTATGCGGCAGCGGTGTATGCCCCCGCCGATACCAGTGCGAGAGCCGCCTGGGATCAGCAAAAGAATCTGCGCCTGGCGCTGTATTACTTTCGCGACATCGACCGTAATGACGTGATCAAGGCGGCCACCACGACCCTGGAGCGCCAGCACAGCAGCGCCACCCTCGCCCGCTTGAAGCCCGAACTGGATCGGCTGCACGCGAGCTTCCGCGATATCCGCAGTGGCGATCGGTATGCCCTCGACGTTCGGCCTGGGCGTGGGTTGAATCTGGAGATCAACGACAAGGTGGTGTTCAGCAGCCGCGATGAGGAATTGGCAAAAGCCTATCTCGGCATTTGGCTGGCGCCGAAGGGCTTGTCCGACAGCTTGCGCAACTCCCTCCTCAACTGATCAACACAAAATCCTGTGGGAGCTGGCTTGCCAGCTCCCACAGTGATTTTTACCCGCCAAGACACCTGCGCATTTAGTCAGCTTGCTATCGCTTTCTATTGCCGGTAGTGGCTAATACACATATGGTTACAAAAGCGCAGCAAGGACGAGTGATGACCAGGGATCACTAATAAGATAGCCAAAATGAGTGCATGACATGTCCACTACCACGGGCAAAGGCAGGGCGATTTTTCGCGTTGTCAGCGGCAACTTCCTCGAGATGTTCGACTTCATGGTCTACGGCTTCTACGCCACGGCCATTGCCAAAACCTTCTTTCCCACCGACAGCGCCTTCGCCTCGCTGATGCTGTCCCTGGCGACCTTCGGCGCCGGCTTCCTGATGCGGCCTTTGGGCGCGATCTTCCTCGGCGCCTACATCGACCGTCACGGCCGTAAGAAAGGCCTGGTCATCACCCTGGCCATGATGGCCGCCGGCACCGTCCTCATCGCTTGCGTCCCAGGCTATGCCACCCTGGGCGTGGCGGCGCCGTTGCTGGTGCTGTTTGGTCGCTTGCTGCAAGGTTTCTCCGCCGGCGTCGAGCTGGGCGGTGTGTCGGTGTACCTGGCAGAGATCGCCACACCCGGGCGCAAGGGCTTCTTCGTCAGTTGGCAGTCCGCCAGCCAGCAAGCCGCGGTGGTGTTCGCCGGGTTGCTCGGCGTGGGCCTGAACCACTGGCTCAGCCCGCAGGAGATGGGCGACTGGGGCTGGCGCGTGCCATTCCTGATCGGCTGCCTGATCGTGCCGGTGATCTTCGTGATTCGCCGCTCGCTGGAAGAAACCCCTGAGTTCCAGGCGCGTAAGCACCGCCCTACCCTGCAGGAAATCGTGCGCTCGATCGGTCAGAACTTCGGCATCGTCATCGCCGGCATGGCGCTGGTGGTGATGACCACCGTGTCGTTCTACCTGATCACCGCCTACACCCCGACTTTCGGCAAGGCCGAGCTGCACCTGTCGGACTTCGACGCGTTGCTGGTGACCGTGTGCGTGGGCATCTCCAATTTCATCTGGCTGCCGGTGATGGGCGCGGTGTCCGACAAGATCGGCCGCAAACCCCTGCTGCTGGGCGCGACGATTCTGGCGATTCTTACCGCGTATCCGGCGTTGTCGTGGCTGGTGGCCAATCCGAGCTTCAGCCATCTGCTGATCGTGCTGCTGTGGCTGTCGTTCCTGTATGGCTCGTACAACGGTGCGATGGTGGTGGCGCTTACCGAGATCATGCCGGTGGAAGTGCGCACTACCGGGTTTTCCCTGGCCTACAGCCTGGCGACGGCGACCTTTGGTGGGTTTACGCCAGCGGCGTGCACCTACCTGATCCATGTGCTGGACAACAAGGCCGCGCCTGGGATCTGGCTCAGTGGTGCGGCGATACTCGGCTTGATCGCTACATTGATACTGTTCAAGGGCAATCGGCATGAACTGCGCACTGCGCAGGCCTCGGTGGTTGGCGGCGCCTGATAGACCGCTATCGCAGGCAAGCCAGCTCCCACCTTTGACTGTATTCACACGTCAACACTGTGGGAGCCGGGCTTGCCCGCGATGAGGCCCGAACATTCACCACAAAAACAGCAGCCATAAAAAAGCCCCGAACCAGTCGGGGCTTTTTCATTGACCGCTAATGCTTAGCGCGGGAACGCAGGCGGGTTAACCCCAGCCATGTCTTCCATCACGCGAACCACTTGGCAGCTGTAACCGAACTCGTTGTCGTACCAGACGTACAGCACAACACGGTTGTCCTGGGTGATGGTCGCCTCGGCATCCACCACACCGGCGTGGCGCGAGCCCACGAAGTCGGTCGACACCACTTCCTGCGAATTAACGAAGTCGATCTGCTTATGCAGGTCGGAGTGCAGCGCCATGTAGCGCAGGTACTCGTTCATTTCTTCACGGGTAGCGGCTTTCTCAAGGTTCAGGTTGAGAATGGCCATCGACACGTTCGGCGTCGGCACGCGGATCGCGTTACCGGTCAGCTTGCCGGCCAGCTCAGGCAGGGCCTTGGCAGCAGCGGTGGCAGCACCGGTCTCGGTGATGACCATGTTCAACGCGGCGCTACGGCCACGGCGATCGCCTTTGTGGAAGTTGTCGATCAGGTTCTGGTCGTTGGTGTACGAGTGAACCGTTTCAACGTGACCGTTAACGATGCCGAACTTGTCATTCACAGCCTTCAGCACCGGCACGATGGCGTTGGTGGTGCAGGAAGCGGCCGACACGATCTTGTCGTCAGCGGTGATTTCGCCGTGGTTGATACCGTGAACGATGTTCTTCAGCTTGCCTTTGCCAGGCGCCGTCAGCACAACGCGGTCGATACCCGGGCAGGCCAGGTGTTGGCCTAGGCCCTCGGCATCACGCCATACGCCGGTGTTGTCTACCAGCAGGGCGTCCTTGATGCCGTACTGGGTGTAATCCACCTCAGACGGGTTCTTCGCGTAGATCACCTGGATCAGGTTACCGTTGGCGGTGATGGTGTTGTTTTCTTCGTCGATGACGATGGTGCCGTTGAACGGACCGTGTACCGAGTCGCGGCGCAAGAGGCTGGCGCGTTTGGTCAGGTCGTTCTCGGCGCCTTTGCGCACAACGATAGCGCGCAGGCGCAGGCCGTCGCCGCCACCGGTTTTTTCGATCAGGATGCGCGCCAGCAGGCGGCCGATACGGCCAAAGCCGTACAGCACAACGTCGGTGCCTTTGCGGGCAGCGGCGTTTTGCTGGCCAACCACATCGGCCATTTCTTCACGCACGAACTGCTCGGCGGTACGGCCAGCACCTTCTTTGCGGAATTTGTAAGCCAACTTGCCCAGGTCTACCGAGGCCGCGCCGAGCTTGAGCTCGCTCATGGCTTTAAGCAGAGGGAATGTTTCGTGGACGGAGAGTTCGCTGTCGTCGGCGGAACGATGGCGAGCAAAGCGATGCGCCTTGAGAATCGCGATGACTGATTGGTTGATCAGGCTGCGGCCATAGATCGAGCTCACCACATTGTTATTGCGGTACAGCTGACCGATAAGCGGAATCATCGCTTCAGCGAGTGCTTCACGGTCGATCCATTCACCAAGACACTGGTCGGGCTTCTGAGTCACGGGAACCTTCCACATGTAGGGGCAGAAAAAAGGGGCTACATTATGTCGTCCGACCGGCCGTTGAGCAATGCGCCAACCACAACAAAAAGCGCTTGCAAAAAAACACCACCCCGCTACAGCCCAGTAAATACGCGGGTTCCAGAAGGCCACCAATGGCGCCACGCCGCCAACTTGTCCGTAACCCTCCGAAACATCCGCACTTTTTGGCACTACATATTGAGTCAAAACCCACCATTGTTTGTCTTAGCCACTACATTTCCTGCAAACCGTAATAGGCTCAGTCAGCAACTGACAGGCGGCACCTCGGGCCGTTACAATTACCGACTTTGTCGCAACGCTTGGAGCTCAACCTTCCGTGCCCGTTCTGCGTCTACCGATTCTCCCTGCTGCGGCAGGTAAACAGCACTGGGGCAACCTGCCCGGTGCCGCCCTGAGCCTGGCCATCGCCGAGGCTGCCAGCGCAGCCAAGCGCTTTACCCTGCTGCTCACCGCCGACAGCCAAAGCGCCGAGCGACTGGAGCAGGAGCTGAGCTTCTTCGCCCCCGATTTGCCGGTGCTGCACTTTCCCGACTGGGAAACCCTGCCTTACGACCTGTTTTCGCCGCACCAGGACATCATTTCCCAGCGCATCGCCAGCCTGTACCGCTTGCCGGAACTGGCCCACGGCGTGCTGGTGGTGCCGATCACCACGGCCCTGCATCGCCTGGCGCCGACCAAGTTTCTGCTGGGCAGCAGCCTGGTGCTGGATATCGGCCAGAAGCTCGATGTGGAACAGATGCGCACGCGCCTTGAAGCCAGCGGCTACCGCTGCGTCGACACGGTGTACGAACACGGCGAGTTCGCCGTGCGCGGCGCGCTGATCGACCTGTTCCCGATGGGCAGCAAACTGCCGTACCGCATCGACCTGTTCGACGACGAAATCGAGACACTGCGCACCTTCGACCCGGAGAACCAGCGCTCGATTGATAAAGTCGAGTCGATCAAGCTGCTGCCGGCGCGGGAATTCCCGCTGCAAAAAGACGCCGTCACACGCTTCAAGGCCCGCTTTCGCGAACGCTTCGACGTGGACTTCCGGCGCTGCCCGATCTTTCAGGACCTGAGCAGCGGGATTACACCGGCCGGTATCGAGTACTACCTGCCGCTGTTCTTTGACGAAACCTCCACCCTGTTCGACTACCTGCCTCAGGACACCCAGGTGTTCTCGCTGCCAGGTATTGAGCAGGCGGCGGAAAACTTCTGGAACGATGTGCGCAATCGCTATGAAGAGCGCCGCGTCGATCCATCGCGGCCTTTATTGCCGCCAGCCGAGCTGTTTCTGCCGGTGGAAGACTGCTTCGCCCGCTTGAAAAACTGGCCGCGCGTCGTCGCCAGCCAACAGGACGTGGACGCCGGCAGCGGCCGCGAGCGCTTCCCGGCGAGCACACTGCCGGACCTGGCGATCCAGGCCAAAGCCACGCAGCCGCTGGAAGCGTTATCCAACTTCCTCGGCGACTTCCCCGGCCGCGTGCTGTTTACCGCCGAATCCGCCGGCCGTCGCGAAGTGCTGCTGGAACTGCTGGAACGCCTGAAGCTGCGCCCGAAAACCGTCGACAGCTGGCCGGACTTTGTTAAGAGCAAAGACCGCCTGGCGATCACCATCGCGCCGCTGGATGAAGGTTTGTTGCTGGATGACCCAGCCTTGGCGCTGATCGCCGAGAGCCCGCTGTTCGGCCAGCGCGTGATGCAGCGCCGCCGCCGTGAAAAACGCGCCGACATCAACAACGACGCAGTGATCAAGAACCTGACCGAGCTGCGCGAAGGCGCGCCGGTGGTGCATATCGACCACGGCGTGGGTCGCTACCTCGGGCTGCAAACCCTGGAGATCGACAACCAGGCCGCCGAATTCCTCACCATGGAATACGCCGAGGGCGCCAAGCTTTACGTGCCGGTGGCCAGCCTGCACCTGATCGCGCGCTACACCGGCAGCGACGACGCCTTGGCGCCGTTGCACCGCCTGGGCTCCGAGACCTGGCAGAAAGCCAAGCGCAAAGCCGCCGAACAGGTGCGCGACGTCGCCGCCGAACTGCTCGACATTTATGCACGCCGCGCAGCCCGCGAAGGCTACGCGTTTGCCGACCCGAAAGCCGACTACGCCACCTTCAGCGCCGGCTTTGCGTTTGAAGAAACCCCGGACCAACAAACCACCATCGAAGCCGTGCGCGCCGACATGCTCGCGCCCAAGCCGATGGACCGCCTGGTGTGCGGCGACGTGGGCTTCGGCAAAACCGAAGTGGCCATGCGCGCCGCCTTTATCGCGGTGCATGGCGGCAAGCAGGTGGCGATTCTGGTGCCGACCACCCTGCTCGCCCAACAACACTACAACAGCTTCCGCGACCGCTTTGCCGACTGGCCGGTGAGCGTGGAAGTGATGAGCCGCTTCAAGTCCGCCAAGGAAGTGAATGCCGCCGTCGCCGACTTGGCCGAAGGCAAGATCGATATCGTGATCGGCACCCACAAGCTGCTGTCGGACGATGTAAAGATCAAAAACCTCGGTTTGGTGATCATCGACGAAGAGCACCGCTTCGGTGTGCGTCAGAAAGAACAGCTGAAGAACCTGCGCAGCGAAGTCGACATCCTCACCCTCACCGCCACGCCGATTCCGCGCACGCTGAACATGGCCGTGTCGGGCATGCGTGACCTGTCGATCATCGCCACGCCGCCGGCACGTCGCCTGTCGGTGCGCACCTTCGTGATGGAACAGAACAAAAGCACGGTCAAGGAAGCGCTGTTGCGTGAACTGCTGCGCGGCGGCCAGGTGTACTACCTGCACAATGACGTCAAAACCATCGAGAAATGCGCCGCCGACCTCGCCGAACTGGTGCCGGAAGCCCGCATCGCGATTGGCCACGGGCAGATGCGCGAACGCGAACTCGAACAGGTGATGAGCGACTTCTACCACAAGCGCTTCAACGTGCTGATCGCCTCAACCATCATCGAGACCGGCATCGACGTGCCGAGCGCCAACACCATCATCATCGAGCGCGCCGACAAGTTCGGCCTGGCGCAGCTGCACCAGTTGCGCGGCCGCGTCGGGCGCAGTCACCACCAGGCCTATGCCTACTTGCTGACGCCGCCGCGCCAGCAGATTACCTCCGACGCTGAAAAGCGCCTGGAAGCCATCGCCAACACCCAGGACCTGGGTGCCGGTTTTGTGCTGGCCACCAACGACCTGGAAATCCGTGGCGCCGGCGAACTGCTCGGCGACGGCCAGAGCGGGCAGATCCAGGCCGTCGGTTTCACCCTCTATATGGAGATGCTCGAGCGTGCAGTGAAAGCCATCCGCAAGGGCGAACAACCGAACCTCGATCAACCCTTGGGTGGCGGCCCGGAAATCAATCTGCGCTTGCCGGCATTGATTCCCGAAGACTACCTGCCGGATGTGCACGCGCGGCTGATTCTGTACAAGCGCATCGCCTCGGCCACCGACGAAGAAGGTCTCAAGGACCTGCAGGTGGAGATGATCGACCGCTTCGGCCTGTTGCCGGAACCGACCAAGAACCTGGTGCGCCTGACCCTGCTCAAATTGCAGGCCGAGCAGTTGGGCATCAAGAAGGTCGACGCCGGGCCGCAAGGCGGGCGTATCGAGTTCGAAGCGCAAACGCCGGTGGACCCACTGGTGCTGATCAAGCTGATTCAGGGCCAGCCCAACCGCTACAAGTTCGAAGGGGCTACGCTGTTCAAGTTCATGGTGCCGATGGAACGTGCCGAAGAACGCTTTAATACATTAGAGGCGCTGTTTGAGCGCCTCATCCCGAAATCTGCTTGAAGGACGCCCCAATGCGCCTGTTCCGCATTTTGAGCTTGTTGTTGGTGGTCGTTGCTCCTTCGGCGTTTGCCGACAGCCCCTATCTGGTGGAAATGATTCTGGTGCGCCAGAACGCCGAGCCGGTGATCAATAGCCGCGCGGCGCCGGAAAACTGGGACGCCGGGGCACCACGGCTGCCGGCGGACAAAATCAGCCCGCCGCGGCTGGGCAACATCGTCGACAAGCTCAGTGCCGACACCGGTTACACGGTGCTGCTGCACCGGGCCTGGGACCAGAACCTGGGCGAGCAGCCGGTGAAGCTGGCCATCAGCGATGGCCAGGAGCAGTTTGGCCAGTTTCCCATCGAAGGCACGCTGAACCTGCAACTGGGGCGCTTTACCGATATCGACGCAGACTTCTGGATCAACCAGTTCGACGCCAACGGCAGCGTCATCGCCAGCGAACACTTGAGCCAGCAAGGCGTGCGCACCAAGAACAACCAGCTCAACTACCTGGACGGCGGCCACTTGGCCCTGCTGATCAAGATCACCTCGCTGACCGCCAAACCACCCAGCGCACCACCGCCCGACGCTCAGGACTGATCCAGCGCCATGCCCCTGACATCGTCACTGACCAAACCCCTGGCCCCTTCGTGGGCCAATCGCTTTAAAGAGCAAAGCCTTGAGCGCGGGCGCCGCTACGCCCTGGAAAACCGCGTGCGTATCGTCGAGTCCGGCGACAGCACCATTGTTGCCAGCTGCGAAGGCTCGGCCGGCAACGTTTACCGGCAGACCATCTCGCTGCGCGAATCAGCCAAGGGCATGCTGATTTTGGTGGACAGCCGCTGCACGTGCCCGGTGCACACCAACTGCAAGCACATCGCGGCGGTGCTGCTCAAGGTCCAGGAAACCCTGGCTTACCCGGCGGCTGCGCAAGATGCCGAGCTGCTGGAAAAACTTCAGGCCGTGCTGGATAACCGCGTGGTGCTGCCGCAGGTGGTGATGGAGGATGTGCGACCGGTGCCGCGCCTGTGGCTGGCGAGTGTCGAGTTCAGCGCGTTTGAACCGCGCAATGGCAAGATGCAGCGTTACATCCAGCACCGTGCGGCGTTGTCGTTCAACTACCTGGGCAACTATGTCAGCGGGCAAAAAAATGCCGACATCGTCGTGCGCCAGGAAACTCAGAGCCTGCGCATCAAGCGCCATCCGGAGCTGGAGCAACCGTACCGAGAGCAACTGCGCCTGCTCGGCTTCAAGATCGCCACGCGCCAGAGCAAGGCATTGCCGGAAAGCGCCGGCGAATTGTTCGAGATGGTCAACGACAGCGCCTGGCTGAACTTCACCCTCAACGCCTCGCCGACCTTGCGCGCCGAGGGCTGGGAGTTGCAGATCGATGAGGATTTCGGTTTCGACTTGAGCGCCGTCGATGACTGGTACGCGACCGTCGATGAAGGCCCGGAACGCGACTGGTTTGACCTGGAACTGGGCATCATCGTCAACGGCGAGCGCCTGAGCCTGCTGCCGATTCTGTTGAACCTGATGCGCTCGCACACCGAGATCCTCAACCCGGAAAAGCTCGCCCGGCGCCGCGATGACGAGCTGATCCTGGTGAACATCCCCGGCCTGCCCAACGGCCACGGGCCGCTGCAAGTGGCGCTGCCCTACGGCCGCTTGAAACCGGTGCTGGCCACCCTTGGCGAGTTTTACCTGCAGGAAGCGGGCACCACCACCTTGCGCCTGGCCAAGGCCGATGCGATTCGCCTCAACCCGCTGGAAGACCTGCCGCTGCAATGGGAAGGCGGCGAGAAGATCCGCAACTTCGCCCAGCGCCTGCGCGACATCAAGGACTTCACCTGCATGGCGCCCGAAGGCTTGAACGCGACACTGCGCCCTTATCAACTCGAAGGCTTGAGCTGGATGCAGTCGCTGCGCCAACTCGACGTGGGCGGGATTCTTGCGGATGACATGGGCCTGGGCAAAACCCTACAGACGCTGGCGCATATCCTCAGTGAAAAAATCGCCGGGCGCCTGGATCGTCCGTGCATGGTGGTGATGCCTACCAGCCTGATCCCGAACTGGCTCGACGAAGCCGCGCACTTTACGCCGCAACTCAAGGTAGTGGCGCTGTATGGCGCGACACGCAAAAAGCACTTCGCCAACCTGCAGGACTACGACTTGCTGCTGACGACTTATGCGCTGCTGCCCAAAGACATCGAGCAACTCGCCGCCCTGCCCTTGCACGTGCTGATCCTCGACGAAGCCCAGTACATCAAGAACCCCAACAGCAAGGCCGCTCAGGCCGCGCGCGAGCTCAATGCGCGCCAGCGCCTGTGCCTGAGTGGTACACCGCTGGAAAATCACTTGGGTGAGCTGTGGTCGCTGTTCCACTTCCTGCTGCCGGGCTGGCTGGGCGACGTAAAAAGCTTCAACCGCGATTACCGCGTGCCCATTGAAAAGCGCGCCAGTGATGTACGACTGCAGCACCTCAACGGTCGGATCAAACCCTTCTTGCTGCGCCGTACCAAGGAACAGGTGGCCACGGAATTGCCGCCCAAGACTGAAATCATCCACTGGGTCGATCTCAACGAAGCCCAGCGTGATGTGTACGAAACCATGCGCCTGGCCATGGACAAGAAGGTGCGCGACGAAATCACCCGCAAGGGCGTGGCGCGTAGCCAGATCATTATTCTTGAAGCGCTGCTCAAGTTGCGCCAGGTGTGCTGCGACCTGCGCCTGGTCAACGACGCCGCCCTGCCCGCGCGCGGCAGCAGCTCGGGCAAGCTCGACAGCCTGATGGAAATGCTCGAAGAGCTGTTTGCCGAAGGGCGCCGGATTCTGCTGTTCTCGCAGTTCACTTCGATGCTGAGCCTGATCGAAGTCGAACTGAAAAAGCGCGGCGTGGCCTACGCACTGCTGACCGGCCAGACCCGCGACCGCCGCACACCGGTGAAGGACTTCCAGAGCGGCAAGTTGCAGATTTTTCTGATCAGCTTGAAGGCTGGCGGTGTGGGCTTGAACCTGACAGAAGCCGATACAGTGATCCACTATGACCCATGGTGGAACCCGGCCACGGAGAACCAGGCGACTGACCGCGCGTATCGCATCGGTCAAGAGAAGCCGGTGTTCGTCTATAAAATGATTGCGCGGGGCACGGTGGAGGAGAAAATCCAACACCTGCAAAAGGAAAAGTCCGACCTGGCGGCGGGCGTACTGGATGGGCGTACGACGGGAGATTGGCAGCTGGGCAACGAGGATATCGAGGCGTTGTTTGCGCCGTTGCCCAATAAGCAAGAGAAGCGCTGACCTTCAGATTGCTATCGCGGGCAAGCCCGCTCCCACATTCTGATGTGTGAATACATTCAAGTGTGGGAGCTGGCTTGCCTGCGATAGGCGCACCACGGTTTTCAGCCGATCAATTGAGCATCCCGCAACGCGGTAAGCGCCGCCAGCCAACGCGGATCCTGCTTATAGTCCGTCGAAGCAATCGCCTGCCCACGCATCCGCGCAATCCGCGCCGAAGGCGTAACCTTCATGCGCTGCGCCGCCGTCAGTGCCAGCTCGGCAGCTGCACGATCGTTACACACCAAGCCCATGTCGCAACCCGCGGTCAGCGCCGCTTCGATCCGGCTGGCCGCATCACCGACCACATGCGCCCCGGCCATGGACAGGTCATCACTGAAAATCACCCCATCAAACTGCAACTCGCCACGCAGGATGTCCTGCAGCCAGCGCCGCGAGAAACCAGCCGGCTGGGCATCCACCTGCGGATAGATGACGTGTGCGGGCATGACGGCGGCCAATTGCTTGCTCAGCCGTGCGAAAGGCACCAGGTCATTTGCGCGAATCTGTTCCAGGCTACGCTCGTCATTGGGAATGGCGACGTGGGAATCGGCCTCAGCCCAGCCGTGACCCGGGAAGTGTTTACCGGTGGCGGCCATGCCCGCGCTGTTCATGCCGCGAATGAAGGCACCGGCAAGCACGGCGGCGCGCTCGGGGTCGCCTTCAAACGAGCGGGTGCCGACCACGGCGCTGCGCTGGTAATCCAAATCCAGTACCGGGGCGAAGCTCAGGTCAAGGCCGACCGCCAGCACTTCTGTGGCCATGATCCAGCCGCACTGCTCGGCCAGGTATTCGGCATTCGGCTTATCCGCCAACAAACGCATGGCCGGCAGACGCACAAAGCCCTGGCGCAGGCGCTGCACGCGCCCGCCTTCCTGGTCAACGGCCAGCAGCAGGTCGGGACGCACGGCACGGATCGACGCGCTCAACTCGCGCACCTGGCGTGGGTGCTCGATGTTGCGCGCGAAAATGATCAGGCCGCCCACTTCCGGCTGACGCAACAGGTGACGATCCTCGGCCGTCAGCCAGGTACCGGCCACATCAACCATCAAAGAACCTTGCAGGGCAGCAGTCATAAACCTTCCTTAAATAACGCACACAACCCGTTGCCCTCACCTGGCGCGATAAGCGCAGTGAGCACAACGGGTTGCGAGTAAATAGCTGAAATCGGCATGGCGGCTAGCTTAGCGGATGCAAGCGGCCGCGCACACCCGGGGCAATCACGCCTTGGCGACGGCCGGCGTGGATTTGCTGCGTGGGCGCAACTGCGCGGCCGCCATGGCCTGGTCGGTCACACCGGTTTCGGCGCGCATGCCGGCGGCAAGGAACGGCACCATCAGGCGCATCACTTGTTCGATGGAGGTGTTCACACCGAAATCGGTCTCGGCAATTGCGCGCAAGGCTTTGATCCCGGACATGCTGAACGCCGCAGCACCGAGCATGAAGTGCACGCGCCAGAACAGTTCGATCGGCGGAATACGCGGGGCGGCTTCGTTGACCAGCAACATGTAGCGGCGGAACACCTTGCCGTACATGTCTTCCAGATAACGCCGCAAGTGACCCTGGCTCTGGCTGAACGCCAGGCCGAGCAAACGCATGAAGATCGACAGGTCATTGCCGCTGCGTGGTTGAACCACCAGCGCTTGCTCAACCAGAATTTCCAGCAAGTCTTCCAGGCTCGGCTTGTTATCAGGCTTGGTCTGGCGGCGCTCCAGCTCACGGTCGAGGCTGGCGCAGAACGGCCCCAGAAAGCGCGAAAACACCGCCTGGATCAGGGCTTTCTTTGAGCCGAAATGGTAATTCACTGCGGCAAGGTTAACCCCAGCCTTGCTGGTGATCAGCCGCAATGAAGTTTCAGCAAATCCTTTTTCCGCGAACAATTGCTCGGCAGCATCGAGAATGCGTTCAACGGTTTCCGACTGGGCCATGGCTACTCCGCCTGACAAACACTTGTTTGAAACATACGTTTCAGTGTGTGTCTTGTCAAGCCTGCGAGTCCGTTTTCCGGCCGGGCAGTCATCTATTTAACCGCTATTTAATCACATCCTTCCTGGTCTGTAGGCAGCGCTGTTTCTGCCTTGTAGGACGGCTGACGAATGACCGTCCAGCGGTGTGCTCAAAAAGGATGATTGCCAAGCGCAGTTCACTGTATATAATCCCAGTCACTGTATAAAAAGACAGAGCGATCAACATGCTAAAACTGACGCCACGCCAAGCTGAGATTCTGGCTTTTATCAAGCGCTGCCTCGATGACAACGGCTACCCGCCGACACGAGCAGAAATTGCGCTGGAGCTGGGGTTCAAGTCCCCAAACGCTGCTGAAGAACACCTCAAGGCCCTCGCTCGCAAAGGCGCGATCGAGATGACCCCAGGGGCTTCTCGCGGTATTCGCATCCCTGGCTTTGAAGCCAAGGCCGACGAATCGACCCTGCCGATCATTGGCCGCGTCGCCGCCGGTGCGCCGATTCTGGCGCAACAGCACGTCGAGGAATCCTGCAACATCAACCCGACCTTCTTCCATCCGCGCGCCGACTACCTGTTGCGTGTACACGGCATGAGTATGAAGGACGTGGGCATTTTCGACGGCGATCTGCTGGCCGTCCACACCACCCGTGAAGCCCGTAATGGCCAGATCGTCGTTGCGCGTATCGGCGATGAAGTCACCGTCAAACGCTTCAAGCGCGAAGGCAGCAAGGTCTGGCTGATGGCCGAAAACCCTGAGTTCGCCCCGATTGAAGTGAACCTGAAAGATCAGGACCTGGTGATCGAAGGCTTGAGCGTCGGCGTCATTCGCCGCTAAAGGAGGCACCATGCAGCTCGTGCACACCCCACAACACACACAACTGTCGCTGTTCGAGGCCTTCATGGCTCAACCTCTTGCGCCTATCCTCAAGGAAACGGTCGAGGCCCCGTGGGGCTCCGAACCTGAGGCGTTCAGTGAATTGTCGTTGCGCGGTGCAGCTGGAAGCTGCCTGAGCCTGCTGGCGCCGATCCTTCGTGAACTGAGCGAGGAGCAGGACGCACGCTGGCTGACGCTGATCGCTCCACCTGCCAGCCTGACCCAGGCCTGGCTGCGAGACGCCGGCCTCAACCGCGAGCGTATCCTGCTGCTGCAACCGCGCGGCGCGCAAAGTGCTCAACAGTTGACCTGCGAAGCCTTGCGTCTGGGCCGTAGCCATACGGTGGTGAGCTGGTTGAACCCGCTGAACACTGCGGCCAAGCAACAACTGATCAGCGCTGCACGGACGGGCGATGCGCAGAGCTTGAATATTCGATTGGGGTAACAGGGAACTGGCTGATTGCGTAGGTGACAGACAGGTATCTGTGCAGAGCTTGCTTCTGTGGCAAAACGGACTTATGTAGCGAGCGGGCTTGTTGTGGCGAGCGGGCTTGCCCCGCGTTGGGCTGCGAAGCAGCCCCAAAACCAAGCACCGTGGAATACCTGATATACCGCGTTAATCCATCAGGGCCGCTTCGCGCCCCAACGCGGGGCAAGCCCGCTCGCCACGACAAGCCCGCCCACAACAGCGAGCCCACTCACCTCAGAGGCCTGCTTGCTGCATAGGCCTGCTCACTACAACAAGCCCGCCTACAACGAAAAGTGCACTTAACTGCAAAACTCAGTGCAGAACCCGCGGCCCGTCGTCCTTCTCCGGTTCGCCTTCTGCCAGGCGACCCGCCATCTGCACACCGACGCTCAACATGGCTTTCGCCACTTCCACGTGCTGGCCTTGCAGGAATGCTTTTGCGTCTTCGGAAAAATCCAAGATAACCAGAGAACCCTCGTCCTCAGCCCGACGCAGCTCGATTCGGCCGTCAGGCAATTCAACAATTTCCAGAAAGGACGTTGGCATAAAAGTCTGTTCTCCACGAAAGGCCGGGATTATATCAGTCATCCACCCAGCCTCGCAGAGGATCTGAACAGGTTTCTCTACGGCTTGATGAATGGTGCTCATTGAGCCGCGTGCTGGACTTTCTGTGCAACTCGGTTCAACTGTGGGAGCGGGCTTGCTCGCGAAAGCAATCTGTCAGTTGATGCATAGGCCAGCTGATAGACCGCTTTCGCGAGCAAGCCCGCTCCCACATTTTTGATCGCATACGTCAGTGACGGCTTCTTAGCACTCGTTCAAACCTTCGCGAAACCGCAACGCCATCTTCTTCAGCTCTTGGCGCCAGCTCTCCAGTTCTTCGCGGCTCAACGGCTTGGGCTCATCCTCCTCCACCGCAACAGCGACAATCAGCGGCTGCGTCACGTCCCCCTTGGGCACATGCGGCACGCGTGGCGGCTGGAACATGTCGGCATGTGCCTTGAGCAGGCGGGCCACCCAGCTGTCGGGGCTTTGGGCCATTTCCACCAGCTCGGCCAGCTCAGGAATGGCCATGCTTTCCAGCACTTCGCGGTTCATGATCAGTTCTGCACGCGGCGAACCGGCCTGGGGCAAACGGTAGAACCCGGCGATTTCATGGCACAGCCCCAACAGAGCGCCGTAGAGATGGAACAATGCAGCCTCGCGTCCCGCCTGCACCAGCGCGATGGCATTCATCTCCTTCCCTACCTCGGCACGACCAAGGGCTTCCAGGGACAAACCCGCGAAGTAAATTTTCTGATTGGTACGGGTATAGAGTTCGTTGGCCATAACGGCAGTCTCCACAACGAAATAAGCCGGATGCTGGCTCAACAGTGTCACGGATCAGCCGAGACTCCTGCAAGCGCAAAAAAAGGCCGCCTATGCAGGCGGCCTTTGTATTTCGCAACGTAGTCGATCAAGCGCCCTGGCGCTTGTCCTCGACCCTCCACTTGCCGCCGTCGTAGAACGCTTTCCAGCCCGTAGGCTTGCCGTCCACTTCGGTCTGCACGTACTGCTCCTTGGTTTTGCGGCTGTAGCGGATCACGGCCGGGCGACCGTCGGGATCCTTCTTCGGCGCTTCACACAGGAAGTGGTACTTGGGATCGATCTCGTCCTTGTGCGGCACGATTTCCAGCACCAGCGGCGCACGGGTCTCGCGGTTTTTCGGGAACTGGCTGGCGGCCAGGAACAAGCCCGAGGCGCCGTCACGCAGGATGTAGGTGTCGTTGACCTTCTCGCATTTGAGTTCAGGCATCTTCACCGGGTCCATCTTCGGCGGCGCCGCGTCACCGCTTTTCAGCAGTTTGCGAGTGTTCTTGCACGTCGGGTTGGTGCAACCGAAGAACTTGCCGAAACGGCCGGTCTTGAGCTGCATCTCACTGCCGCACTTGTCGCATTCCAGGCTCGGGCCTTCGTAGCCCTTGATGCGGTAGCTGCCCTCTTCGATCTCGTAGCCGTCGCAGTCAGGGTTGTTACCGCAGATGTGCAACTTGTGCTTCTCATCGAGCAGGTAGGCATCCATTGCCGTGCTGCAGATCGGGCAGCGGTGCTTGCCACGCAATACCAGCGACTCGGATTCACCCTCGTCGTCAGCAGCGATTTCATCGCCCGGCACCAGGTTGACGGTGGCCTTGCAGCGCTCTTTCGGCGGCAGGCTGTAGCCCGAGCAACCGAGGAACACGCCGGTAGACGCGGTACGAATCTGCATCGGACGGCCGCAGGTCAGGCACGGGATGTCGGTCATCACCGGCTGGTTGGCACGCATGCCACTTTCAGGGCTTTCGGCTACTTCGAGCTTCTTCTTGAAGTCGCCGTAGAACTCATCCAGTACGTTTTTCCAGTCGCGTTCGCCCTGGGCCACGTCATCGAGGTTCTCTTCCATGCCGGCGGTGAAGCCGTAGTCCATCAGGTTGGAGAAGCTTTCGGACAGGCGCTCGGTAACGATGTCGCCCATCTTTTCCGAGTAGAAGCGACGGTTGTGCAGCGCGACATAGCCACGGTCCTGGATGGTCGAAATGATTGCCGCGTAAGTCGAAGGACGACCGATACCGCGTTTCTCCATCTCTTTTACCAGGCTGGCTTCCGAATAACGCGCCGGCGGCTTGGTGAAGTGCTGGGACGGGTCGAGCTTGATCAGCTTCAACGTGTCGCCCTGGGCCATGTCCGGCAGCACATCGTCATCGCCTGGCTTGGCGATTTGCGGCATTACGCGGGTGTAGCCGTCGAACTTGAGGATACGGCCCTTGGCACGCAGCTCGAAGTCGCCCGCACCGACACTGACGGTGGTGGACAGGTATTGCGCCGGCAGCATCTGGCAGGCCAGGAACTGGCGCCAGATCAGCTCGTAAAGGCGCTCAGCGTCGCGCTCCATGCCGGTCAGCTTGCTTGGCTCGGTATTGGCGTCGGAAGGACGAATCGCTTCGTGAGCCTCCTGTGCGCCTTCCTTGCTGCTGTAGACGTTCGGCTTCTCCGGCAGGTACTTCTTGCCGAATTCGGTTTCAATATAAGTACGCGCCATCGCCACCGCGTCTTGCGACAGGTTGGTGGAGTCGGTACGCATATACGTGATGTAGCCAGCTTCATACAGACGCTGAGCCATCATCATGGTTTTCTTCACGCCAAAGCCCAGGCGGTTACTCGCGGCCTGTTGCAGGGTGGACGTGATGAACGGCGCCGACGGCTTGCTGCTGGTCGGTTTGTCTTCACGCTTGACGATGCTGTAGCTGGAAGCCTTGAGCTTCTCCAGCGCGGCCATGGCCTGGGCTTCGTTCAGCGGCTTGAAAGCCTCGCCTTTCTCGCGGGCCACTTCAAAGCGCACATTGGCGCCCTTGGCGGTGCCGAGGTCAGCGTGGACTTCCCAGTATTCTTCGGGGTTGAACGCACGAATCTCGCGCTCACGCTCCACCACCAGCTTTACCGCCACCGATTGCACACGACCGGCCGACAGGCCACGGGCGATCTTGGCCCACAGCAGTGGCGAGACCATGTAGCCCACGACGCGGTCGAGGAAACGACGGGCCTGCTGGGCGTTTACACGGTCGATGTCCAGTTCGCCCGGCTTGGAGAAGGCTTCCTGGATGGCTTTTTTGGTGATTTCGTTGAACACCACACGCTTGTAGCGGCTGTCATCACCGCCGATGGCTTCGCGCAGGTGCCAGGCAATGGCTTCCCCTTCGCGGTCCAAGTCCGTCGCGAGATAGATGGTGTCAGCATCCTTGGCGAGCCGGCGCAGCTCTTCGATAACCTTTTCCTTGCCGGGAAGGATCTCGTACTTGGCCTTCCAGCCATGTTCCGGGTCTACACCCATGCGCGAGACCAGCTGCTTGCGCGCTTTCTCTTTAGGCGTGAGCACCGGACCTTCGCCCGCAGCCGCCTTGCCGCGCTTGGCGGCAGGCTCCTTGCTGGCGCTAGCCGAACCGCTGGTGGGCAGGTCTCGGATATGGCCGATACTCGACTTCACCACGTACTCGTTGCCCAAGTACTTGTTGATGGTCTTGGCCTTAGCCGGGGATTCCACAATGACCAGCGATTTGCCCATGGATCGGAAAATTCCTGAATTCGAGAAGTGAAAGGCAGTTGGCGCCTGTCGCGGCAACGCTATATATAGTGGCAACAAGGTGAGGTCAAGCGCAGCATTCTGCGCGACCTGCCGTTATTGCCCTGAAAAAAGACTGGGTTCGGCCTGGACCAAAGCAAAGCGCGGGACCTGCTCGCCGTCAACTTCGACAGTCTCCAGGAACATGCTCAATGGGCGCACCCAAAAGCCGTAATCGCCATACAGTGCTTGGTAAAACACCACTTCCTCTTCGGTCTCGGAGTGCCGCGCCACGTTAAAAACGCGGTACTGCGGCCCCTTATAATGTTGGTAGAGCCCTGGTTCGACTTTCATGCTCTGGCCCTCTTGTAAAATTTGTTGAAAAAAAATATTAAAAATTCCAAAAAACAAAAACCGGGGCACTGGGCCCCGGCTTCCGTCAACCCAACGCTTAGACGCGTTCGAAGACGGTGGAAATGCCTTGGCCGAGACCAATGCACATGGTTGCAACCCCAAGGTTGCCGCCATTTTGCTTCATCACGTTAAGCAAAGTGCCGGAAATACGTGCACCGGAGCAACCGAATGGGTGGCCCAGGGCAATCGCACCGCCGTGCAGGTTAACCTTCTCGTTCATCTTGTCGAGTACTTTCAAATCTTTCAGCACTGGCAGGGCCTGTGCGGCGAAAGCTTCGTTGAGCTCGAAGAAGTCGATATCGGAGATGGTCAGGCCCGCGCGCTTCAAGGCTTTTTGTGTGGCCGGTACTGGACCATAGCCCATGATTGCCGGGTCCACACCCGCCACGGCCATCGAACGGATCACGGCCATCGGCTGGATACCCAGGTCCTGGGCACGCTGCGCCGACATCACGATCATGCACGAAGCACCGTCGGTGATTTGCGACGAAGTACCGGCTGTCACGGTGCCGCCCTTTGGATTGAAGGCAGGTTTCAAGGCCGCCAGGCTTTCCAGGGTGGTGTCCGGACGAATGGTTTCGTCGTAGTCGAACAGTTTCAGGAAACCGTTTTCGTCATAGCCGTTCATCGGGATGATTTCATCCTTGAACTTGCCTTCCACCGTCGCCTTGTGGGCGAGCTGGTGGGAGCGCAGGCCGAACGCGTCCTGGGATTCGCGGGTAATGCCGTGCATTTTGCCGAGCATTTCTGCGGTGAGGCCCATCATGCCCGAGGCTTTTGCCGCGTACAGCGACATGTGCGGGTTAGGGTCGACGCCGTGCATCATGCTGACGTGGCCCATGTGCTCCACGCCGCCGACCACGAACACATCGCCGTTACCGGTCATGATCGCTTGGGCAGCGGTGTGCAGCGCGCTCATCGAGGAGCCACACAGGCGGCTGACGGTCTGGCCAGCGGCGGTGTGCGGGATCTGGGTCATCAACGACGCCATGCGCGCGATGTTCCAGCCCTGCTCCAGGGTCTGGTTGACGCAGCCCCAGATCACGTCTTCGACTTCGTTCGGGTCAACCTTGACGTTACGTTCCAGCAACTTGCTGATCAGGTGCGCCGACATATCTTCGGCGCGGGTGTTGCGGTGCATGCCGCCCTTGGAGCGGCCCATCGGTGTGCGACCGAAGTCGACAATCACCACGTCTCTTGGATTCAAGCTCATAAATATTCTCGCTCTAGTCGTCTGGGCGCTTAACCGAAGAAGCTCTGGCCATTTTTGGCCATTTCACGCAGCTTCGCGGTCGGGTGGTACAGCGGGCCCAGATCAGCGTATTTGTCAGCCAGGGCAACGAACTCGGCCACACCGATCGAATCGATGTAACGCAGCGCACCACCACGGAATGGAGGGAAACCAATACCGTACACCAGGCCCATATCGGCTTCGGCGGCGGTTTCAACGATACCGTCTTCCAGGCAACGCACGGTTTCCAGGCACAGGGCGATCATCATCCAGTTGATGATGTCCTCATCGGACACCTCACGCTGCTCGTAGATGACCGGCGCGAGCACTTCGTGCACCGAAGGGTCGGCCACTTTCTTCTGCTTGCCCTTCTTGTCGGCCTCGTAGGCGTAGAAGCCCTTGCCGTTCTTCTGGCCCAGGCGCTTGGCTTCGTAGAGCGCGTCGATCGCCGAACGGCGGTCGTCTTTCATGCGGTCCGGGAAGCCTTCAGCCATGACGTCGCGACCGTGGTGGCCGGTGTCGATGCCGACCACGTCCATCAGGTACGCCGGGCCCATGGGCCAGCCGAATTTTTCCATGACCTTGTCGATACGCACAAAGTCCACACCGGCGCTGACCAGCTTCGCGAAACCGCCGAAGTACGGGAACAGCACGCGGTTGACCAAAAAGCCCGGGCAGTCGTTAACGACGATCGGGTTCTTGCCCATTTTCTTGGCGTAGGCAACGGTAGTAGCAATCGCCAGCTCGCTGGACTTCTCGCCACGGATCACTTCCACCAGCGGCATCATGTGCACCGGGTTGAAGAAGTGCATGCCGACGAAGTTTTCCGGACGCTTGAGGGCCTTGGCCAACAAGCTGATGGAAATGGTCGAAGTGTTCGAGGCCAGAATGGTGTCTTCTTTAACCTGGGCTTCTACTTCGGCCAGTACGGCTTGCTTGACCTTCGGGTTCTCGACAACCGCTTCGACCACCAGGTCGACGTGGCCGAAATCGCCGTAGGACAGCGTAGGACGAATGCCGTTAAGCACTTCAGCCATCTTCGCTGCGGTCATGCGACCTTTATCAACGCGGCCCACCAACAGCTTGGCGGCTTCCGCCAGGCCTTGCTCGATGCCGTGTTCGTTGATGTCTTTCATCAGAATCGGCGTGCCTTTGGAGGCCGACTGATAGGCGATACCGCCGCCCATGATACCGGCGCCGAGTACGGCAGCCTGTTTCACGTCTTTGGCGATTTCGTCGTAGGCCTTGGCCTTTTTCTTCAGCTCCTGATCATTCAGGAACAGGCCGATCAGGCTCTGGGCAGCCGAGGTTTTCGCCAGTTTGACGAAGCCTGCAGCTTCCACTTCCAGGGCTTTGTCGCGACCGAAGTTCGCGGCTTTCTGGATGGTCTTGATCGCTTCAACCGGCGCCGGGTAGTTCGGGCCGGCCTGGCCTGCCACGAAACCTTTGGCGGTTTCGAACGACATCATTTGTTCGATGGCGTTGAGCTTGAGTTTTTCGAGCTTTGGCTGACGCTTGGCCTTGTAGTCAAATTCGCCGCTGATGGCGCCTTTGATCAGGTTCAGTGCAGCTCCGGCCAGTTTGTCCGGGGCAACCACAGCATCGACGGCACCGACTTTCAGCGCGTCTTCGGCTTTGTTTTCCTTGCCGGCGGCAATCCACTCGATGGCGTTGTCGGCACCGATGATGCGCGGCAGGCGCACGGTGCCGCCAAAACCTGGGTAGATGCCCAGTTTGACTTCAGGCAGACCGATTTTGGCGGTCGCCGACATGACACGGAAGTCTGCGGCCAGGCACATTTCCAGGCCGCCGCCCAACGCGATGCCATTGATCGCGGCAACGGTTGGCACGTTGAGGTCTTCGAAATCGCTGAAAATCTTGTTGGCTTCGAGGTTGCCAGCCACCAGCTCGGCATCGGGCAGCTTGAAGTTGTCGACGAATTCGGTGATGTCAGCGCCGACGATAAACACGTCCTTGCCGCTGGAGACGATCACGCCCTTGACCGAAGCATCTGCTTTGATGGTGTCTACGGCCTGACGCAATTCATTCAGGGTTAGACGGTTGAACTTGTTGACGGACTCACCCTTGAGGTCGAATTTCAATTCGACGATGCCACTTTCAAGAGCCTTAACCGTGATGGCTTTACCTTCGTAAATCATCAACTGATCTCCACGATATGGAAGCTGAACAGTACACATTGGACGCTGGCCTCTGGTTGGACATTGATTATTGGGTCAATGCTCATGCCAATCCGCCAGGCACACCCGCCAACGCGCTAGTCGGGGTTCTGTATGAGCGGTCTGACAGACAAACGCTCAATTCATACGCCCGTTTGATTTGGGTACGTCACCTTCATCCAATTCCGGGCAATTGTCAATCGCTCGAAAGGCTAGGAAAAACGCGACTTTCCAGTCAGTTCAGAACCCAGGCCCACGGCTTACGCCTGGCCAATATTCAACTATTCACGAAATCAATAATGGAAATTTTGTAGGAAAAGGCTGTACAGAACAGGATATGCCGCTAGGCTAGCGACAACCTTAATGCGCCTGGATGAACATCCGACGCATGCATCACAGATTTACCGGCCTGCCTGGCCAACTCCAGCCCGATGATGATGTCGGGCTTTTTATTGCCTGCGTTTTATCCGACAGGCATCAAGCCAGGGCCTTGAGCAGCGCATCAATGTCCTTCAACACACTCGCCTCGCCCTTCTCGCCCCAGTACAGGGCGATCATCTGCTTGTCCGCCTCGACCTTGTAGACGTTATCCGGCAGGGTCGCGAAGTGCGCCAACAACGTCTCATCGACGCACACTTCGCGCCACTGATTGACCCAAACCCCGGGCTCCAGCTGCCAGTAACACCAAAGGGCCGGCGCACTTGCGCGGCGCGGTCGGCAGTACTGCGCGCAAGGGCTTGGCGGCTCGTGCTTGAGCCAGTACGGCCAGTCCTGCGGCGCCAATTGCATGGCCAGGCCGATGCGGCGCGCCTCCATCCGCAGGGCCATGCGCCCGCTCTGATGGCGCGAGGGGCGCAACCATGCCAGAGGGCTCAGTACCACGAGAAGGATTGACACCACTATCCAGACCGTCATATGTGTACTCCCGAATTTCTAGATGAGCGGATTTGACCTGACGCAACCCCATCCGCTTGAAAGCAGCCATACTGAACTTATTGCAGTCCCCTGGAGGAACGCGCCATGTCCAACGAACACTCCTACAAACATATCCTGGTCGCTGTCGACCTGACCGAAGAGTGCGACCCAGTGATCAAGCGCGCGCAGGCTTCAGCAATCGCCAACGGCGCCAAGCTGTCACTCGTGCATATCGTCGAGCCTATGGCCATGGCGTTTGGTGGCGACGTGCCGATGGACCTTTCCCAGTTGCAGCAACAACAATTTGACCAGGCCAAAGAGCGCCTGGACCGGTTGATCCTCAAGTACCCGGAAGTGACCAAGGAAAACTCCCACCTCACCTACGGCCAGCCTCGTCAGGAAATCCACCACCTGGCCAAGGAACAGGGCTGCGACCTGATCGTGGTCGGCAGCCACGGCCGTCATGGCCTGGCGCTGCTGCTGGGCTCGACCGCCAATGACGTACTGCACGGCGCGCCGTGTGATGTGCTGGCGGTAAAACTGGTAAAAAATACTTAAGAACGGCGCCAAACAACTGTGGGAGCGGGCTTGCTCGCGAAAGCATTCTGTCAGTTGACGCATCTGGCGACTGATGTACCGATTTCGCGAGCAAGCCCGCTCCCACATTTTTAATCGCATTCCATATAAAAAGCCCGGCGTTCATACAGATGGGCGCCGGGCTTTTTTAGTGCGCTTGAATCAATCAGGCATCCAGCTCGGCCCAACGCTCAACCAACACTTCCAGCTCCTGGTTCAACGTTTCCAGGGACGCAATGACCTTGGCGGTTTCCGCCGCCGGACGCAGGTAGAAACCTGCGTCAGCCATTTCTGCTTCTACTGCGGCAATCTGCTGTTCCTTGGCGTCGATATCGCCCGGCAAGGCTTCCAGCTCACGTTGCAGCTTGTAGCTGAGCTTCTTCTTGGTCGACGGTGCAGCGTCCTGGGCCGGAGCAGCAGCGGCAGCCACTGGCGCAACGACGGCGGAGGTCAGGTCGGCCTTGCCGGACTTGCTCTCGGTCACGCCCAGCAGGCGCGGCGAGCCGCCCTGACGCAGCCAGTCCTGGTAACCACCGACGTATTCACGCACCTTGCCTTCACCTTCGAAGACCAGCGTACTGGTGACCACGTTGTCGAGGAATGCCCGGTCGTGGCTGACCATCAGCACGGTGCCGTTGAAGGTCAGCAAGACCTCTTCCAGCAATTCGAGGGTTTCCACGTCGAGGTCGTTGGTCGGCTCGTCGAGCACCAGCAGGTTGGCCGGCTTGCTGAACAGCTTGGCCAGCAGCAGGCGCGCACGCTCACCACCGGACAGGGCTTTCACCGGCGTACGTGCGCGTTGTGGGCTGAACAGGAAGTCGCCCAGGTAGCTCAGCACGTGGCGGCTCTGGCCGTCGATGTCGATAAAGTCGCGGCCTTCGGCGACGTTGTCGATCACGGTTTTTTCCAGGTCCAACTGATGGCGCAGCTGGTCGAAGTAGGCCACGTCGATGCGCGTGCCCTCTTCCACCGTACCGCTGGTCGGTTGCAGACCATTGAGCATCAGCTTGAGCAAGGTGGTCTTGCCGGTGCCGTTGGCGCCCAGCAGGCCGATACGGTCGCCGCGCTGCAGGACCATCGAGAAGTCTTTGATCAGGAACGGGCCGTCCGGGTGATGGAAGCTGACGTTTTCCAGGACCATCACCTGCTTGCCCGACTTATCGGCGGTATCCAGCTGGATATTGGCCTTGCCGGTGCGTTCACGGCGCTCGCTGCGCTCAACGCGCAGGGCTTTCAAGGCGCGTACACGGCCTTCGTTACGGGTGCGCCGGGCCTTGATGCCCTGGCGGATCCAGACTTCTTCCTGGGCCAGCTTTTTGTCGAACAGCGCGTTGGCAGTTTCTTCAGCGGCCAGCGTGGCCTCTTTGTGCACCAGGAAGCTGGCGTAGTCGCCGTTCCAGTCGATCAGGCCGCCACGGTCCAGTTCGAGGATGCGCGTGGCCAGGTTCTGCAGGAAGGAACGGTCGTGCGTGATGAACAGCACGGCGCCCTGGAAATCCTTGAGGGCTTCTTCCAGCCAGGCGATTGCGCCGATGTCCAAGTGGTTGGTTGGTTCGTCGAGCAGCAACAAGTCCGGCTCGGACACCAGCGCCTGAGCCAGCAGCACGCGACGACGCCAGCCGCCGGACAACTCGGCGAGGGTCTTGTCGGCCGGCAGTTGCAGGCGGCTCAGGGTGCTGTCGACCAGTTGCTGCAAGCGCCAGCCGTCACGGGCTTCGAGGTCTTGCTGGACGTGCATCAGCTTGTCCAGGTCCTCTTCGGTGACGCAGTTCTGCGCCAGGTGGTGGTATTGCGCGAGCAACTCGCCGACGCCGTCCAGGCCTTCGGCGACCACGTCGAACACTGTCCGTCCGTCGGCCACCGGCAATTCTTGCGGCAATTCGCCGATCTTCAGGCCCGGGGCACGCCAAACAGAGCCGTCATCGGGCTTCTGATCGCCTTTTACCAGCTTCATCATGCTGGACTTGCCGGTGCCGTTGCGGCCGATGATGCACACCCGCTCACCACGGGCGATCTGCCAGGACACCTTGTCCAACAACGGCATAGCGCCGAAAGCAAGGGACACATCGCTGAATTTGAGCAGGGTCATACGCTTCTCCAAAAACTGGGCGCGCATTCTACCTGACTTGAGGGTGGGATGCGGCCGGCATTTTCGCTGGCGACACGTTCTGCAGGACATTTACGATGAACTTCAGCCAGCCGGCCGGCAAAGCTTTCGCCGGTCGCTGGCAAAAGGCTAAGCTAGGGGCAATCAGTGTCGGCGGTGCCGGTGCTAGTCGTGATTTCTCTGCACGGACGTCTCATGCGCAGTCGCCTTTTCAACTTTTTATCTTGTCTGCTTCTTTCCGCCACCGCCGTTCAATCCGCCCAGGCCGTGGACCTCACCACCCAACGTCAATATTACGATGAAGCCAAACGCGCCCTCGCCAAAGGCGACAGCGGGCCTTACATGCAATACAGCCAGGCCCTGGCCGACTACCCGCTCACGCCGTACCTGGCCTATGACGAGCTGACCGCGCGCCTGAAAACCGCGAGCAACGAGGAAATCGAACAGTTCCTCGCTAAAAACGGCGACCTGCCCAGGCCAACTGGATGAAGCTGCGCTGGTTGCGCTGGCTGGCCGACCGTGGCGACTGGCAGACGTTTGAAAAGTACTACGACGCCAAACTCAATTTCGTCGAACTGGACTGCCTGCATGGTCAGTACCAGCTCACCCATAACTTGAAAGCCGAAGGCTACAAGACCACCGAAAAACTCTGGCTGACCGGCAAATCCCAACCCGCCGCGTGTGATGCCACGTTCGGCCAGTGGGCCGCCGACGGTCAACTCACTGAACAAAAAATCTGGGACCGCGCCAAGCTCGCCGCCGAAGCACGCAACTACGCCCTGGCCAACAGCCTGGTGAAAACCCTGCCAACCCTCGGCGCCCAAGGCCGCCTGATGGTCGACGTGGCGCAAAAGCCGGACATGCTCAGCGACCCGTCGCGCTTCCTGCCGGCCAACGAGGCGATGTCTGACGCCGTCGGCCTGGGCCTGCGTCGCCTGGCACGCCAGGACCCGGACAAGGCCATGGCGCTGCTCGACGGCTACGCCAGCAGCATGCACTTCTCCCGTGACGAAAAAGTGTCGATCGCCCGCGAAATCGGCTTGACCCTGGCACGCCGCTACGACCCGCGCGCGCTGGACGTGATGACCAAATACGACCCGGAGCTGCGTGATAACACCGTCTCTGAATGGCGCCTGCGCCTGCTGCTGCGCCTGGCACGCTGGGAAGATGCCTACCAGTTGACCCGCAAACTCCCACAAGACCTGGCGACCACCAACCGCTGGCGTTACTGGCAAGCGCGCAGCCTGGAGCTGGCCGAGCCGAAAAACCCGCAGCCGCTGGTGCTGTACAAAAACCTCGCGCAGGAACGGGATTTCTACGGTTTCCTCGCCGCCGACCGCTCCAAAGCGCCCTATCAGCTGAAAAACAAGCCGCTGGTGATGAGCCAGGCGCTGGTCAACAAGGTCCGTAACACGCCCGGTGTACGCCGCGCGCTGGAGTTTTATGCACGTGGCCAGATTGTCGATGGCCGCCGCGAGTGGTACCACGTGAGCCGCCACTTCAACCGCGATGAAATGGTCGCCCAGGCCAAGCTGGCCTACGACATGAAGTGGTACTTCCCGGCGATCCGCACCATCAGCCAGGCCCAATACTGGGATGACCTGGATATCCGCTTCCCGATGGCCCACCGTGACACCCTGGTGCGCGAAGCCAAGGTGCGTGGCCTGCATTCCAGCTGGGTGTTTGCCATCACCCGCCAGGAAAGTGCCTTCATGGACGACGCACGCTCCGGCGTCGGCGCCAGCGGCCTGATGCAACTGATGCCCGGCACCGCCAAGGAAACCGCGCGCAAGTTCAGCATCCCGCTGGCCTCCCCGGCCCAAGTGCTGGACCCGGACAAAAACATCCAGCTTGGCGCCGCCTACCTGAGCCAGGTGCACAGCCAGTTCAACGGCAACCGCGTGCTTGCCTCCGCCGCCTACAACGCGGGCCCAGGGCGCGTACGCCAATGGCTGCGCGGTGCTGATCACCTGAGTTTTGATGTGTGGGTGGAAAGCATCCCGTTCGACGAAACCCGCCAGTACGTGCAGAACGTGCTGTCTTATTCGGTGATCTACGGGCAAAAGCTCAACTCACCGCAGCCGCTGGTGGATTGGCATGAGCGGTATTTTGATGATCAGTAAGGCTGACTGACGAAGAGCCTGTGGCGGGTTTTCTGGTGCGGGGGCTTGGTGTGGCCAGCGGGGTAAATGTAGCCAGCAGGCCTGTTGTGGTGAGCAAGCTTGATGTGGCGAGCAGGCTTGCCCTGCGCTGGAGTGCGAAGCGCTCCCATTCAGGCGCCTCGGTATAACCGCTCAAACCGAGTACAAAGGTTTTGGGGCTGCTACGCAGCCCAACGCGGGGCAAGCCCGCTCACCACAACAGGCACGCTCGCCACACCAAGCCTTCTAGCCACAACAAGCCCGCTCGCCACAAAAACAGCACAATGCAGGCCGGCTAGCCCTCGCTTTTCGCGACCTCATCACCCTCATTGAACTGCAACGCCGCCAACCGCGCATACAGCGGATTGCTCGCGATCAGCTGCTGATGCGTGCCAACCGCCACCAGTTTGCCCTGGTCCATCACCGCAATGCGGTCGGCGTTTTTCACCGTTGCCAATCGATGCGCAATCACCAAGGTGGTGCGGCCCTGCATCAGTTGCGGCAACGCCTGCTGAATCAAATGCTCGCTCTGGGCATCCAGTGCGCTGGTGGCTTCGTCCAGCAGCAGGATCGGCGCGTCCACCAACAACGCACGGGCGATGGCCAGGCGTTGGCGCTGGCCGCCGGAGAGGCCCATGCCGCCGTCGCCAAGGTGGGTCTGATAGCCCTGGGGCATTTGCAGGATGAAGTCGTGCGCATGGGCGATGCGCGCCGCGGCCTCGACCTGCGCGGTGGTGGCGGACGGGTTGCCGTAGCGGATGTTTTCTTCGACGCTGCCGAAAAACAGCGCCGGGCTTTGCGACACCAATGCGAAGTGGCGGCGCAGGTCCATCGGGTCGAGCGCTGTCAGCGGGTGGCCTTCGAGCAGGATGCGGCCGTGCTGGGGGTCATAGAAACGCAGCAGCAGGTCGAAGATCGTGGACTTACCGGCGCCGGATGGGCCGACCAGTGCCAGGGTTTCGCCGGGATGGATGGTCAGGCTCAAACCATCGATGGCGTAGCTGTCCGGGCGCGACGGGTAGGAAAAGCGCAGGTCTTGCAGTTCCATGCGGCCGCTGACGCGCTCCGGTAACTGTACGGTGCCATCGGCGGGGGCCTGGATTTCGTTGCTCGACTGCAACAACTCGCCAATCCGCTCGGCAGCACCGGCGGCGCGTTGCAGTTCGCCAAGCACTTCGCTCAACGTGCCGACCGCGCTGCCGACGATCAGGCTGTAAAACACGAACGCGGCCAGCTCACCGCCGGAAATACGGCCGCCAATCACGTCCATCCCGCCCACCCACAGCATCACGCCAACGGCGCCGAGCACCAGCATGATCACCAGCGTAATCAGCCAGGCGCGTTGCACGATACGCTTGCGCGCCGTGGCAAAGGCCTCCTCCACGGTAACGGCAAAACGCTGCTCGTCCTGGACCTGATGGTTGTAGGCCTGCACGGTCTTGATCTGGCCGAGGGTCTCAGACACATAACTGCCGACGTCAGCGATGCGGTCCTGGCTCAGGCGCGAGAGGCTGCGCACACGCCGGCCGAAAATCAGGATCGGCGCCAGCACCAGTGGCAGCGCGATCACCACGATACTGGTGAGCTTGGGGTTGGTGACAAACAACAGCACGATGCCGCCGATGACCATCAGGGCATTGCGCAGGAACAGCGACAGCGAGGAGCCGATCACCGATTGCAGCAAGGTGGTGTCGGTGGTCAACCGCGACTGGATTTCCGAGCTGCGATTGTTTTCGTAAAAGCCGGGGTGCAGGTAGATCAAATGGTTGAACACCTGCCGGCGAATATCCGCCACCACCCGTTCGCCGATCCACGACACCAGGTAAAACCGCGCAAACGTACCCACGGCCAGGCCCAGCACCAGAATCATGAACAGGCCGATGGACTGGTTGAGCAGGTGTGGCGATTGCGTCATGAAGCCCTGGTCGACCAGCAGGCGAATGCCCTGCCCCATGGACAAGGTGATGCCCGCCGTGACGATCAGCGCCAGCAAGGCACCCAGTGCCTGCCAACGGTAGGGCGCGATAAAGCGGCTGGCCAAGCGGATCGCACGGCGTTGACGGACTGAGAACATGGAGGGCATCACCTGCGCAGGGGAGATAAGTATCTACACCACAACATTGGGGGAACTTGAGTAAATAACAATGAGTCAGGTTAATTATGCCCGCCGATGCTGATCCCTAGAGGTTATCGGTCTAACCCCCCGCTGGAAATTTGTATCGCTTTCTGGTGGACTGGTTGTTCGAACCGGTGACTTTGTAAGGAGTTGTAATAGCTTGGTCACGCGGGGGGGGCTTAATGTAAGAAACACAGTAGGTACACAACCTGATGAGGAGACAGGCCATGACCTTGCAAAACAGCAGCGATGCCAAGATTGAAGTGATCCGCCAACCGCAGCATCTGCCTTGCTCCGTGATCGACGCTCAAGGCCGCGAAGTGCAGATTACCGAAGAGATGATCCAGCAAGCGTGCCGCGAACTGGAACAGCGCCTGGTCAAGCCTGCGCAGCAAGGCTGATACGCCCGAGCTCTTTCAAACCCGGCCCCTGTGGCCGGGTTTTTTATGCCGCGCGTATGCGCACGCCCCTTGCCGGCGCCGCGCGTCAGAGCAGTTCGGCGCCCAGGGCGGTGACGATCGCCGACAGCGCGGCAGAGTCGCCATTGATTCGCACCTTCAAGCCGTCAATCTCTCGGCGCTGCGGGTAATGCTTGCGCAGCAGGTCGAACGCCTTGCGCTGCTCGTCCACAGAGCCTACGAGGCTACGGCGCAAATCCGCGTCATCACGGCGCGGGTCGTACACGCTGCGGCACAAGGTCGCCAACGCCCAGGCCGGGTCGGTCGAAGCGTTCAAGTGCACCTCGGCCAGCCACGGCTGCGGCAGCAGATCACTTAGCTGGATGCTCGGCGCCTGGCCCAGATGGGCGCAGAACGCCTGATAAATCTGTGCAGTGCCGCGCTGCTTGCCGTCGAGGCTGTAACCGGCGATATGTGGGGTTGCCAGCACACACAGGTCAGCCAAATCGACATCCACTTCGGGCTCGCCTTCCCACACGTCCAACACCGCTTGCAGGTCCTCACGCTCCAGCAACACTTCACGCAGGGCAGCATTGTCCACCACCGGGCCACGGCTGGCGTTGATCAGCCAGGCGCCAGGCTTGAGGCGGTTGAGGCGCTCGCGGTCAAACAAATGCCAGGTGGAGCCGTTGCCGGATTTGGTCAGCGGCGTGTGCAGACTGATGACGTCGCACTGCTGGATGATCTGTTCGAGGCTGACGTAATCGCCGTCTTCAGCGATCTGGCGCGGCGGGTCGCACACCAGCACGTTCCAGCCCAGGCCCTTGAGCACCTTGACCAGCCGCCCGCCGACTTCACCGGCACCGACAACGCCGTAGGTGCGCTGATTGAGGTCGACGCCTTCAATTTCGGCCAGGGTCTGCAGGCTGCCCAGCACATAGTCCACCACGCCACGCGCATTGCAGCCCGGCGCGCTGGACCAGGTGATGCCGGCCTGCTTGAAGTAGTCGAGGTCCAGATGGTCGGTGCCGATGGTGCAGGTGCCGACAAACCGAACCTGTGTGCCTTCCAGCAACGCGCGATTGACGTTGGTCACCGAGCGCACTAGCAGCACGTTGGCCTGCTCGACCGTGGCGCGGTCGATGGACCGGCCTGGCACCCGGCGAATCTCGCCAAACCCTTCGAAGAATGCATCGAGCAGCGGGATATTTTCGTCGGCAACAATCAGCATGGCAGGCTCCTTTCGCGGACCAGCAGTGTACAGGGATGCGATCTGTGTAACACCGCAGATGCCGGGTGAGCAGTGCTGATGTGGGAGCCAGACTTGCCCGCGATAGCATCACCTCGGTACAGCTGATAGACCGAGGCGTCTGCATCGCAGGCAAGCCAGCTCCCACATAAGCCAGTCCACACAGGATTAATGCGGCTGCCGCAGGAGCGCTTACAAATCGCTAACACAGGTTTTTTCCTGACCGGTGCGTCAGCGCGTAGACTGCGCCGTCCTTTGCAACACTTTTACTGGACACTCGCACGTGAACACCGCCACCACCGCCCTCTCCCGCCCCGCCCGCGTCAGCCGCGAGGTGCGCAGCCTGCTGACCCTGGCCCTGCCGATCATGATCGGCCAACTCGCGACCACCGCCATGGGCTTCGTCGACGCGGTCATGGCCGGGCGTGTGAGCCCGCGAGACCTGGCAGCCGTGGCCCTGGGCAACTCGATCTGGATTCCGGTGTACCTGCTGATGACCGGCACTTTGCTGGCCACCACGCCCAAGGTCGCCCAGCGCTTCGGTGCCGGCCACTACTCCGAGATCGGCCCGCTGGTGCGTCAATCGTTGTGGCTGGCCGTGGTGGTCGGGCTCACCGCGCTGCTGATGCTGGTCAGCGCCGAGCCGATCCTGCATGCGATGAATGTCGACCCCGAGCTGATCAAACCGTGCATGGCCTACTTGCACGGCATCGCCTCCGGCATGCCGGCCATCGCCCTGTATTACGTGCTGCGCTGCTTCAGCGACGGCCTGGGTCGCACGCGGCCGAGCATGGTCATGGGTCTGTGCGGGCTGGCGCTGAATATTCCGCTGAACTACGTGTTCATTTATGGCCACTTCGGCGTGCCGGCCATGGGCGGCGTGGGTTGCGGCTGGGCCACGGCAATCGTGATGTGGGTGATGATGCTCGGCCTGGCCGCTTGGACCCGCTGGGCACCGGCCTATCAGAGCAGCGAGTTGTTCAAGCATTTCGACTGGCCAAAATGGTCGGTGATCAAGCGTGTGCTGAGCATTGGCCTGCCGATCGGCATTGCGGTGTTTGCCGAATCGAGCATCTTTGCGGTGATCGCCCTGCTGATCGGCAGCCTGGGCGCCAGCGTAGTGGCCGGGCACCAGATCGCGCTGAACTTCAGCTCGCTGGTGTTCATGATCCCTTACTCGCTGAGCATGGCCGTTACCGTGCGAGTCGGCCAGGCCCTGGGCCGTGGTGAGCCGCGTGAAGCGCGTTTTGCCGCTGGGGTCGGCATGGGCACGGCACTGACTTACGCGTGCCTGTCCTGCAGCCTGATGCTGCTGTTTCGCGAGCAGATTGCCACGATCTATACGCCTGACCCGTCGGTGATCCACGTGGCGTCGATGCTGATCGTGTTTGCGGCGCTGTTCCAGTTTTCGGACGCGATCCAGGTCACGGCCGCTGGCGCGCTGCGGGGTTATCAGGACACACGGGTGACCATGGTGCTGACCTTGTTCGCGTATTGGGGCGTGGGGTTGCCGGTGGGTTACGCGCTGGGGCTGACCGATTGGCTGGGCGCCGCCAGTGGACCCAGCGGCCTGTGGCAGGGACTGATCGTGGGCTTGAGCTGCGCCGCCGCGATGCTGGTGATCCGCCTGACACGCAGCGCGCGCCGGCGGATTCGCCTGGTTTAATCGGCCTTCTTGCGAATCCAGTACAGGTACGTACCAGCCTGTTCCTGCTGATCCACCAGTTCGTGGTCAAGGAACACGCAGAATTTGGGAATATCGCGGCGGGTGGACGGGTCGGTCGCGATCACCTTGAGCAAGCCGCCGGGCGGCAAGTCGCGGATGTGCTGGTGCAGCATCATCACCGGCTCCGGGCAGTTGAGGCCGGTGGCGTCGAGCACGGCGTCTGCCGGCAAATCGAGGGGCTGATTCATACATCACTCCTGAAACGGGCGCCGCTCAACATACGGGAGCGGGCTTGCTCGCGAAGACGCGGGCACATTCAACATAAATTTCGACTGTTATACCGCTTTCGCGAGCAAGCCCGCTCCCACATTGGTCTTGTGGTTACCTCAAGGTGTCAGCGGGACTTCTGCTTCTTCACATCCACCAGCCGACGCAAGTGGCAGGTCACTTCCTCACGGTCGTGGTACAGCTGCTTGCAGCCGATCTCAACACGAATACCACGCGCCTTGAAGCCGTCTTCAATGCGTTCCAGCAAACGCTTCACCTCGGCGTAACGCTGCTTCATCGGCAATTTCAGGTTCACCACCGCCTCACGGCAATAGCCTTCGCCAATCCAGGTTTCCAGCAGGGCCGCGTTACGCGCCGGCTTCTCGACGATATCGCAGACCATCCAGTCCACCGGCTGCTTGGGCACAAAGGTAAAGCCGTCGGCCATCAGGTGCTGAACCAGGCCGGTGTCCATCAGGCTTTCGGCCATTGGGCCGTTGTCGATGGCGGTCACCAGCATGCCACGGTTGACCAGTTGCCAGGTCCAACCGCCGGGCGCTGCGCCGAGGTCGACGCCGGTCATGTCGCTGTGCAGGCGCTCATCCCACTGGTCGCGGGGGATAAAGTGGTGCCAGGCCTCTTCCAGCTTCAGGGTGGAGCGGCTGGGCGCCTCACGCGGGAACTTGAGGCGCGGGATGCCCATCGGCCACATCGCCGAGTTGTTCGACTCGGCCAGGCCCATGAACACTTCGCGGCCGCTCTTGAAGGTCAGCAGCAGGCGCGGCTTGCTCGGTTCATCGACCAGCTTGCCGGCATTCAACAAGGCTTTGCGCAGGTGCACTTCGAATTTCTTGCAGAAGTTCGACAGTTCCTTGCCGTCGTTGGTGTCGACCATCTCCAGCCACAGGCTGCCGCACACCGGGAAGCCTTGCAGGTGCGCGAGGATCACGCTGATACGGTCGGTTTCCGGCAGGTCGATGAACACCCCGCGCGCCCACTGCCTCGGGAAGATCAGCTCGGCAAAGCGCTGGCCGTGCATCAGGCGCTGGGCGCCGTCCTCGACGGTGCAGACAAATTCGGCGCAGGCGCTGCCGGTCTTGGTCTTGGCATAGCCGGAAACGTTCAGGCGCGCGGCGTGTTCCGCGATCTCGGAACAGACTTCGCCTTCAAAACCCGGCCGGCAGTGCATAAAAAGGGTGTTCATCAACTCTCCTGGTGAATCAACCGGCATTGCGCTATCGCACTACCTGTCATGAAAACGCGCGCATGATAGCCGAGTTCGGAACCTTGGACTTAACGATAGAGTCCAGTTATTAGCCTGCTAATGAAAACAGGGCTAAGTTGAAAGCTCTGTTCGTCCCGTCAGGTCCGTAGCCGTGCGGACCATAAGGAGTCATGTAATGTCATCCCTTGATAGCCTGAGAACCCTTAAAACCCTGCAAATCGACGACAAGACTTACCACTACTTCAGCTTGCCCGAAGCCGCCAAGAGCCTGGGTGACCTGGATAAGCTGCCGATGTCCCTCAAGGTGCTGCTGGAAAACCTGCTGCGCTGGGAAGACGGCAAAACCGTCACCGGCACCGACCTCAAGGCCATCGCCGCCTGGCTCAAAGAGCGCCAGTCCGACCGCGAAATCCAATACCGCCCGGCCCGCGTGCTGATGCAAGACTTTACCGGCGTGCCCGCCGTGGTCGACCTGGCCGCCATGCGCGCCGCCGTGGCCAAGGCCGGTGGCGACCCGCAGCGCATCAACCCGCTCTCCCCGTGGACCTGGTCATCGACCACTCGGTGATGGTCGACAAATTCGGCAGCACCAGCGCGTTTGAGCAAAACGTCGACATAGAAATGCAGCGCAACGGCGAACGCTACGCCTTCCTGCGTTGGGGCCAAAGCGCCTTTGACAACTTCAGCGTGGTGCCACCGGGCACTGGCATCTGCCACCAGGTCAACCTTGAATACCTGGGCCGCACCGTGTGGACCAAGGACGAAGACGGCCGCACCTACGCCTTCCCGGACACACTGGTAGGCACCGACTCGCACACCACCATGATCAACGGCCTGGGCGTACTCGGCTGGGGCGTGGGCGGCATCGAAGCAGAAGCGGCGATGCTCGGCCAGCCGGTGTCGATGCTGATTCCGGAAGTGATCGGCTTCAAGCTCACCGGCAAACTCAAGGAAGGCATCACCGCCACCGACCTGGTGCTGACCGTGACCCAGATGCTGCGTAAAAAAGGCGTGGTGGGTAAGTTCGTCGAGTTCTACGGCGACGGCCTGGCCGACCTGCCGCTGGCCGACCGCGCCACCATCGCCAACATGGCTCCTGAATACGGCGCCACCTGCGGCTTTTTCCCGGTGGATGAAGTGACGCTGGACTACCTGCGCCTGTCCGGCCGCCCTGCCGAAACCGTCAAGCTGGTGGAGGCCTACACCAAGGCTCAGGGCCTGTGGCGCAACGCCGGCCAGGAGCCGGTGTTCACCGACACCCTGGCGCTGGACATGGGCAGCGTCGAAGCCAGCCTTGCCGGGCCGAAACGCCCGCAGGACCGTGTGTCGCTGCCGAATGTGGGCCAGGCCTTCAGCGATTTCCTCGACCTGCAATTCAAACCAACCAGCAAAGAAGAAGGCCGCCTGGAAAGCGAAGGCGGCGGCGGTGTCGCCGTGGGCAACGCCGACTTGGTGGGCGAAACCGACTATGAATACGACGGCCACACCTATCGCCTGAAAAACGGCGCCGTGGTGATTGCCGCGATTACCTCATGCACCAACACATCCAACCCCAGCGTAATGATGGCCGCAGGCCTGGTGGCAAAAAAAGCCGTGGAAAAAGGCCTGACCAGCAAACCCTGGGTAAAAACCTCGCTGGCGCCTGGCTCCAAAGTGGTCACCGACTATTACAAGGCAGCGGGCCTCACCCAATACCTTGACCAACTGGGCTTCGACCTTGTGGGTTACGGCTGCACCACGTGCATCGGTAACTCGGGGCCATTGCCTGAACCGATCGAAAAAGCCATCCAGAAAGCCGACCTCGCCGTCGCCTCGGTGCTGTCCGGCAACCGTAACTTCGAGGGCCGCGTACACCCCCTGGTGAAAACCAACTGGCTGGCCTCGCCGCCCCTAGTGGTCGCCTACGCGTTGGCCGGCACGGTGCGCATCGACATCAGCCGCGAGCCGCTGGGCGAAGGCAAAGACGGCCAGCCGGTGTACCTGAAAGACATCTGGCCAAGCAGCCAGGAAATCGCCGACGCCGTGGCCCAAGTCAGCACCGGCATGTTCCACAAGGAATATGCCGAGGTGTTTGCCGGCGATGAGCAGTGGCAAGCGATTGAAGTGCCGCAAGCGGCGACTTACGTATGGCAGAAAGACTCTACGTACATCCAGCACCCACCGTTCTTCGACGACATCGCCGGGCCACTGCCGGTGATCGAGGACGTCAAAGGCGCCAATGTACTGGCCTTGCTGGGCGATTCGGTAACCACCGACCACATCTCCCCTGCTGGCAACATCAAGGCCGACAGCCCCGCCGGGCGCTACCTGCGCGAGCAGGGCGTGGAGCCGCGTGACTTCAACTCCTACGGCTCACGCCGGGGCAACCATGAAGTGATGATGCGCGGCACGTTTGCCAATATCCGTATCCGCAACGAAATGCTCGGCGGCGAAGAAGGCGGCAACACGCTGTACATCCCCACCGGCGAGAAGATGCCGATCTACGATGCGGCCATGAAATACCAGGCGTCGGGCACACCGCTGGTGGTGATCGCCGGCCAGGAATACGGCACCGGTTCCAGCCGCGACTGGGCAGCCAAGGGCACCAACCTGCTGGGGGTCAAGGCGGTGATCGCCGAGAGCTTCGAGCGGATTCACCGTTCCAACCTGGTAGGCATGGGCGTGCTGCCGTTGCAGTTCAAGCTGGATCAGAACCGCAAGGCGCTCAAACTCACCGGCAAAGAGAAGATCGACATTCTTGGGCTGACCCATGCCGAGATCGAGCCGCGCATGAACCTGACGTTGGTGATTACGCGCGAGGATGGCAGCAGCGAGAAGGTCGAGGTGCTGTGCCGGATCGACACCCTCAATGAAGTGGAATACTTCAAGGCGGGCGGCATCTTGCACTATGTGCTGCGCCAGTTGATCGCCTCTTAAGCAACACTGCAAAACCAATGTGGGAGGGGGCTTGCCCCCTCCCACATATCAACCTGTGTTTAACCTTTCAAATCAGCTGAACAACCACTTCCACAGCAGCACCAGCACCACCACCGCCAGCACCGGCCGCGCAATGCGGTAGGCCTTGGGGTGCTTGCGTTTCCATTGCTTGACCACGCCGCTGAACTTGTCGCTGAAGGTTTTGCTCCAGGCATACGCCTGGTTGATCCCGCCAACACGTTCATCATCCAGATTCTGCGGCGCAGTTGCGCGGCCCAACTGCATGCTGACCCAACGGTTGACGCGGGTCATGAGGCGATTGCTCAGCGGGCGTTCGATGTCGCAGAACAGGATCACGCGGGTCTGGTCGGTTTCGTTCTTCACCCAATGCACGTAGGTTTCGTCGAACATCACGTCCTCACCGTCACGCCAGGCATAGACCTGACCATCGACGAAGATGCGGCAATCGTCGGAGTTTGGCGTGGACAGCCCGAGGTGATAGCGCAGGGAACCGGCAAACGGGTCGCGGTGCGGGTTGAGGTGACTGCCGCCCGGCAACAGCGCGAACATCGCGCCCTTGACGTTGGGGATGCTGCTGACCAGGGCCACGGTTTTCGGGCACAGCGCCTCGGCCGATGGCAGCGGTTTGTCGTACCACTTGAGGTAGAAACGCTTCCAGCCCTTCTTGAAGAACGAACCGAAACCGGCGTCGTTGTTCTTTTCGGCGGCGCGGATGTAACCCTCGTCGAACAAGTGCATGGCCTCTTCGCGGATCACTTCCCAATTGTCCTTGAGCACATCCAGCTCCGGGAACTTGCTGCGGTCCAGGTACGGTTTGGACGGCACGGCCGAGAACAGGTACATCAGGGCGTTATAGGGTGCGAACAGCGCCGAATGGTTGACGAACTGACGCAACATCGGCAAACGCGCCTTGCCACGCAGGTGCACATACAGCGTGCTGCCGATAAACAACAGCAACACCGACAGTTTGGCGGCCAAAGAAAAGGTCATGCAGCAACTCCTGGAAATAAGCGCCTGGCCAACAGCCTCCCGTCGACGGGAACCAGACGTAGCAGCCGGCCATGATAAACACTTGGGCCATTATGCAGAAGGCCCAGGCCGACCGGCTGACATAAATCAACACCCTGGGGGCCTTGTGGCTGGCGGGTTTGTCGTGGCCTGCGGGCTGGTTGTGGCTTGCAGGCTGTCGTGGCGAGCGGGCTTGTTGTGGCGAGCGGGCTTGCCCCGCGTTGGAGCGCGCAGCGCTCCCACTTCAGACGCCGCGGTGCAACTGATAAACCGCGGCATCAGGTTTTGGGGGCTGCTTCGCAGCCCAACGCGGGGCAAGCCCGCTCGCCACAACCAGCCCGCTCGCCACAACCAGCCCGCTCGCCACAACAAGCCTTCTTGCCACGAAGAACCGATCAGGCCTGGGTTTCCTGGTCGGTGAACAAATCGCTGAACAGCATGCTCGACAGGTAGCGCTCACCGGAGTCGGGCAGGATCACCACGATGGTCTTGCCCTGCATTTCCGGTTTCTCGGCCAGACGCACGGCCACGGCCATTGCGGCGCCACAGGAAATACCGCACAGAATCCCCTCTTCCTGCATCAGGCGCAGGGCCATGGCCTTGGATTCCTCGTCGGTCACCCGCTCTACGCGGTCCACCATCGACAGATCGAGGTTTTTCGGCACAAACCCGGCGCCGATGCCCTGGATCTTGTGCGGGCTCGGCTTGATCTCTTCACCGGCCAACGCCTGGGTGATCACCGGCGAAACGATCGGCTCGACCGCCACCGACAGAATCGGCTTGCCCGCCGTGTTCTTTATATAACGCGACACGCCAGTGATGGTGCCGCCCGTGCCGACGCCCGCCACCAGCACGTCAACGGCACCATCGGTGTCGTTCCAGATTTCCGGGCCGGTGGTTTTTTCGTGGATCGCCGGGTTGGCCGGGTTTTCGAACTGCGCCGGCATGAAGTAGGTGGCCGGGTCGCTGGCGACGATCTCGCCAGCCTTGTCGATCGCGCCTTTCATGCCTTTGGCCGGCTCGGTCAACACCAGCTCGGCGCCAAGCGCCTTGAGCACTTTACGCCGCTCGATGCTCATCGACGCCGGCATGGTCAGCAGCAGCTTATAGCCACGGGCGGCGGCGACAAACGCCAGGCCGATGCCGGTGTTGCCGGAAGTCGGTTCTACAATGGTCATGCCCGGCTTGAGTTTGCCGGTGCTTTCGGCGTCCCAGATCATGTTCGCGCCAATGCGGCACTTCACCGAATAACCCGGGTTACGCCCCTCGATCTTGGCCAGGATGGTCACGCCACGTGGTGCGATGCGGTTGATCTGCACCAGGGGCGTGTTACCGATGGAGTGCGCGTTGTCTGCAAAGATACGGCTCATGACGGGTCCTTAAGGCAATTTCAACAAGGCCACAAGGGTATGCCTCAGGCTGGTAGGCGTCCAGTCAGAGGAACGTTGCGCCGGTGCGCGCGGTCCATCGCCTATAACGTTGGAGAACCTGCACATGAAACGTCGCTACAGTGGGCTGCTATGGATCGTCGCCGTACTGGTGCTAGTACTGATTGCTCTGGACCTCGCCCTGCCCTACCTGGTGCGCAACTACCTGAACGACAAGCTCGCCGACATGGGTGATTACCGCGGCCAGGTCACGGATGTGGACGTGGCGCTGTGGCGCGGGGCCTATAAAATCAACGGCCTGCAGATCGTCAAAGTCGACGGCAAAGTGCCGGTTCCGTTCGTCAAAGCGCCGGTGATCGACGTGTCGGTGAGCTGGCATTCGTTGTGGTACGACCATGCGGTGGTGGCCGAGGTGCAGTTCTTCCAGCCCGAGCTGAACTTCGTCGACGGTGGCAACCAACAGGCATCGCAGACCGGTAAAGGCACCGACTGGCGTGAACAGTTGGGCAAATTGTTGCCGATCACCCTCAACGAAGTCCGCATTCAGGACGGCAAGATCGCCTTCCACAACTTCAATTCCAAGCCCGCGGTGAATATCTACGCCACCCAGGTCAACGCCAGCTTCTACAACCTGACCAATGTGGTGGACATCAAAGGCAAGCGGGACGCCACCTTTGAAGGCAAGGCGCAATTGCTCGGCCAGGCGCCACTGGAAGCCACCGCTGCTTTCGACCCGCTGAGCAACTTCGAAGACTTCGAATTCCGCTTTCGCGCCAAGGATATTCAACTCAAACGCCTGAATGACTTCGCGTCGGCGTACGGCAAGTTCGACTTCAAGGCCGGCACGGGCGATGTGGTGGTCGAAGCCCAGGCCGAAAAAGGCCAACTGAGCGGTTATATCAAGCCGCTGCTGCGTGACGTAGAGGTGTTCGACTGGAAACAGGATGTCGAAAACAAGGACAAGAATATCTTCCGCTCGATCTGGGAAGCCGTGGTCGGCGCCAGCGAGACCGTATTAAAGAACCAGAACAAAAACCAGTTTGCCACCCGCGTGGAACTCAGCGGCAGCGTGCACCAGCAAAATATCAGCGCGTTCTCGGCATTTTTGGCGATTTTGCGTAATGGTTTTATCCAGGCATTCAATGCCCGGTATGAACAACCCAAGCCCAGTGCAAACTGAGCCGCACGCCCTACCGGGAGACGGGGTATCGGTTAGCGTGCCGACGGATCAATGACAACAACGAGTAAGGACACTGAGCATGCGCATCACAGGCTGGATACTGACAATTCTTGGCTACCTCTTGGCCTATTCAGGCTTCGTGAAAATAGTGGGGTTCGCCATGCACGGCGGCCCCCTCGCCGGCATGATGATCCTCGCCGGCATCGGCACGCTGGTGTTAGCCGCGCTGGCCCTGTGGGGCGGCAGCAAGCTCAGGGACAAAGCGGAAGCGCGGGCGTACGCGTTGGAGAAAGCCGCCAAGGGTCGCGTGTGACCGGCCATTCAGAGACTGAATAACCCGTCTGCGTTCACAGTCGCCGGGGCCGCGCGGTATAGTCCGGGCATTGATGAATTCGAGGAATGACCGATGAAGTTCGAAGGCACCCAGGCCTATGTGGCTACCGATGACCTGAAACTGGCCGTCAACGCCGCCATCACCCTGGAGCGGCCGTTGCTGGTCAAGGGCGAGCCCGGCACCGGCAAGACCATGCTTGCCGAGCAACTGGCCGAATCCTTTGGCGCCAAGCTGATCACCTGGCACATCAAATCCACCACCAAGGCGCATCAGGGCCTCTACGAGTACGACGCGGTCAGCCGCCTGCGCGACTCGCAACTGGGCGTGGACAAGGTCCACGATGTGCGCAACTACCTGAAGAAGGGCAAGCTCTGGGAAGCCTTCGAGTCCGAGGAGCGGGTGATTCTGCTGATCGATGAAATCGACAAGGCCGACATCGAGTTCCCCAACGACTTGCTGCAAGAACTCGACAAGATGGAGTTCTACGTCTACGAAATCGACGAGACCATCAAGGCCAAGAAACGCCCGATCATCATCATTACCTCCAACAACGAGAAAGAGCTGCCGGACGCGTTCCTGCGCCGCTGCTTCTTCCATTACATCGCCTTTCCCGACCGCTCCACCCTGCAAAAGATCGTCGATGTGCACTACCCCGACATCAAGAAAGACCTGGTCAGCGAAGCGCTGGACGTGTTCTTCGACGTGCGCAAGGTGCCAGGCCTGAAGAAAAAGCCGTCCACCTCCGAATTGGTCGACTGGCTCAAGCTGCTGATGGCCGACAACATCGGCGAAGCCGTGTTGCGCGAACGTGACCCCACCAAAGCCATTCCGCCGTTGGCCGGTGCCCTGGTGAAAAACGAGCAAGACGTGCAGTTGCTGGAACGTCTGGCCTTCATGAGCCGTCGCGGTAATCGATAATGTTGCTCAACCTGTTCAATGAGATGCGCGCCGCCAAGGTGCCGGTTTCGGTGCGCGAGCTGCTCGACCTGATCAACGCGCTGAAACAGCGCGTGGTCTTCGCCGACATGGACGAGTTTTACTACTTGGCCAGGGCGATTCTGGTCAAGGACGAACGGCATTTCGACAAGTTCGACCGCGCGTTCGGTGCCTATTTCAACGGCCTGGAAAAGCTCGACGACCACCTGCAGGCGCTGATTCCCGAAGAGTGGCTGCGCAAGGAATTCGAACGTTCGTTGAGCGATGAAGAGCGTGCGCAGATCCAGTCCCTCGGTGGCCTGGACAAGCTCATCGAAGAATTCAAGAAACGCCTGGAAGAACAGAAAGAGCGCCATGCCGGCGGCAACAAGTGGATCGGCACCGGCGGCACCAGCCCGTTCGGCTCCGGCGGCTACAACCCGGAAGGCATCCGTGTGGGTGACGCCGGCAAGCGCCAGGGCAAGGCGGTAAAAGTCTGGGACCAGCGCGAGTACAAGAACCTCGACGATCAGGTGGAGCTGGGCACGCGCAACATCAAGATCGCCCTGCGCCGCCTGCGCAAGTTCGCGCGCCAGGGTGCGGCCGAAGAGCTGGACATCGACGGCACCATCGACCACACCGCCCGCGATGCCGGGCTGCTGAATATCCAGATGCGTCCGGAGCGGCGCAACACCATCAAACTGCTGTTGCTGTTCGACATCGGCGGCTCAATGGACGCCCACGTGAAGATCTGCGAAGAGCTGTTCTCCGCGTGCAAGACCGAGTTCAAGCACCTGGAGTACTTCTACTTCCATAACTTCGTGTACGAGTCGGTGTGGAAGAACAACCAGCGCCGCACCTCCGAACGCACCTCCACCCAGGACTTGCTGCATAAATACGGCGCCGATTACAAAGTGATTTTTATCGGCGATGCGTCGATGGCGCCGTATGAAATCACCCAGGCCGGCGGCAGCGTCGAGCACTGGAATGAGGAGCCTGGGTACGTGTGGATGCAGCGCTTCATGGCCAAGTACAAGAAGCTGATCTGGATTAACCCGTACCCGAAAGACACGTGGGGGTATACGGCGTCGACGGGGATTGTGCAGGAGTTGGTGGAAGATCAGATGTATCCGCTGACGCTGCGGGGCCTGGAAGAAGGGATGCGTTTTCTCTCCAAGTAACTCACATGCACCATAAATCCAATGTGGGAGGGGGCTTGCCCCCGATAGCAGCGCCTCAGTCAATGCAACTGGCACTCAAAGACCGCCATCGGGGGCAAGCCTCCTCCTACATTGTTAGCCTTCGCTGAAGCGCTGCAAAAAGTCCACATGCTGGCGATGCGCTGTCTCCTGCACCACCGGCGCCAAGCGCACCTTCTCCCCCGGCAAACACTGCGCCAGCCGCGCCAGCGCCAAGGGCGTCAACGCGCCTAAACGCGGGTAGCCGCCAATGGTCTGCCGATCATTGAGCAACACAATCGGCTGCCCATCCGGCGGCACCTGGATGGCCCCCAACGGAATCCCTTCGGAGATCAACGACGGCCCCTGATACTGCAACGGCGTGCCCAGCAGACGCATGCCCATGCGGTCGGCGCGGCTGTCCAGCGCCCATTCGGTATTAAAGGCATCGAACAAACTCTGGCCGCTGAATTGACCGATTTGTGCGCCGACTATCACTTCCAGTGGTGCAGCGGGTTGCAAATCCGCGCTACCCAACACCTTCATCGCACCGCCCGTTCCGGAATACATCAACCGCCCGCCTTCGACCAATGCCTTGCCGAAACCGTCAAGCCCGCCCAATTCCTCTCGCACCACCGTGGCGCAACTGCCCAGCACCTGCGGCGCATCAAACCCGCTTGGCGCCGCCAGGTACGCCCGCGCGCCATTGAACGGCTGGGTAAAGCGCAAACGCTGGCCCTTTTGCAGGATAAAGCTGCGTCCCGGGCTGATCGCACGCTCATCGATGTACGCGCCCAGATCCGCGCCGGCCAATGCCAGCAAGCAATACGCCTCGGCCTGCACGGTGAACCCGCCCAAGGTGATTTCCACCACCGGCGCATCCAGCGCGTTGCCCAGCAGCCAGTTGGCCCAGGACATCGACACCCAGTCCAGCGCGCCACCCTGGGTCACGCCCAGGTGCCGCACGCCAAAGCGGCCGGCATCCTGCAACAGGCACAGCGGCGTGCTGGCCTCGATCAACAAGCGGCTCATGCCTGCGCCTCCAACGGCGTGTCATCGCCACCCAGGTTGATAAATTCGGCGTGACCGACCGCCTCGAAACGCACCGTATCGCCGGGCTGCATAAGGCTGTAACCGTCACGTTCGCGGTCGAACAGCTTGGCCGGAGTGCGACCGATCAGGTTCCAGCCACCGGGCGAGACCACCGGGTACGCGGCGGTTTGCCGCTCGGCGATGCCGACGCTGCCAGCCGCCACGCGCTTTCGCGGGGTATTCAGGCGCGGCGTCGCGAGGATTTCGTCCACCAACCCCATAAACGCAAAACCGGGGGCAAAGCCGAGGGCGAACACCTGGTATTCATGGGCACTGTGGCGGCGGATCACGTCCTCAACCGACAAACCGCTGCGCTGGCTGAGCAAGCTCAGTTCCGGGCCGACACTCAGGTCGTACCACACTGGCAACACGTGACACTGGCCGCTGCCGTGGGCCTGAGGCTGCAGGTCGGTCAGCGCCTGGCCGATCAACTCCCTGGCCTGCGCCGGGCTCAACGCGGTGAGATCGTAATGCACCATCAGCGTGGTGTAGGACGGCACCAGGTCCACCAACGCTGGGCCAAAACCTTCGCGCAGGCGTTGAGTGGCAGCAAGCATCCACGGCATGTTGGCTTCGGCAATGGCATCAAACAGACGCACCATCAGGCAATCGATCGCCACCACTTCAATGCGTGGCTTCATGCTGACTTCAGCGCCTCGCGGATACGCTTCACGGCGGCCACCGAACTGGCGTTGTCGCCGTGCACACACAAGGTGTTGGCCTGCAACACCAAGGCGCTGCCATCGCTGGCGGTCAGGGCGTCGCCACGGGAAATCGTCAGGGCCTGCTGCACGATGGTTTCGGAGTCATGGTGCACGGCACCCGGCAACTGGCGCGAGACCAGATGCCCCTTGGGGTCGTAAGCGCGGTCGGCAAAGGCCTCGAACCACAAGGTCACCCCGTACTCATCGCCCAAGGCCTGGGCGGCGCTGTTGTCGCGGGTGGCCAGCAGCATCAGCGGCAGGTCGCCATAAGCGGCCACGGCCTGGATCACTGCGCGCAATTGCGCAGGGTTGGCCATCATGTCGTTGTACATCGCGCCATGGGGTTTGACGTAGCTGACCCGCCCGCCTTGCGCACGGCAGATGCCGTCGAGGGCGCCGATCTGGTAGTGCAGCAGGTCCTGGATTTCCTGCGGTGTGTAGGCCATGGAGCGGCGGCCGAAGCCTTGCAGGTCCTGGTACGCCGGGTGCGCCCCCACTTGCACGCCGTGCTTGAAGGCCAGGCTGACAGTCTTGCGCATGATGCTCGGGTCGCCGGCATGAAAGCCACACGCCACGTTGGCACAATCAATGAACGGCATGACCTCGGCGTCCAGACCCATGGTCCAGTTGCCAAAGCTTTCGCCGATGTCGCAATTCAATAGCAGACGGCTCACGGTGGGTGCTCCTCCAGGCGTTGTTTTTCAGGCGTTGTATTTTTTGTAGTGTGGGATTTTTCGTACAGAACTGGCAACTTGTCCTCACACCCCAACGACGCTTATCGTGGAATAGCTCGATTTTTGGCGTTTGCCCGGTGCGGCGTCCAACTAATAAAAACCGATCCATGCATAAGAAAAGTTGATCCCATGAATTTGAAGTTCCTCGAAACCTTCGTCTGGGTGGCCAAGCTCAAGAGCTTTCGCCTGACCGCCGAGAAGTTGTTCACCACCCAGGCCTCGATTTCCAGCCGCATTGCCGTGCTCGAGAGCGAGTTGGGTGTGAAGCTGTTTCTACGCGACTCACGCGGCGTGAGCCTGACCCCGGAAGGCTTGAAGGTGCTCGATTACGCCGAGCTGATGATGGTGACCATGCAGGGCTTGAAGCAGTCACTGGAAACCACCAGCAGCAAGGTCGGGCGGATTCGCATCGGCGCGATGGACACGGTGATTCACACCTGGCTCAGCCCCTTGGTGGCCGAATTGATGGGCCACTTTCCGTTGGTGGAAATCGAATTGGTCGCCGATACCGCATTGAACCTCAGCGATCAGCTGCAAAAAGGCTTCCTCGACCTGATCCTGCAAACCGACCTGCTGCGCCTGGAAACCGTGCGCAGCCTGGAACTGGCCAGCCACCCGATGGCCTGGATCGTCGCCAGCCATTCCCTCTACAACCGCGACTACGCCTCCCTCGCCGAACTGGCCCAGGAACGCATCATCACCTACTCGAAAAACTCCCACCCACACCAGGACGTGCTGAGCCTGATGCAGGCCAGCGGCGTCGCCGCGCCGCGCATGAACTGTGTGAATTCGGTGTCGGCGATTACCCGCCTGCTGCGCGATGGCTTCGGCATCGGCGCACTGCCGCCGGTGCTGGTCAGCGAGGAACTGGCGCGCGGGGAGTTGGTGATGCTGCCGATGGGGCAGAAGCTGCCGAATTTGCAGGTGGTGGTGTCGTGGCGGGTGGGCGTGGAGTTGGTGGAGGAGATTGTCGGGCTGTGCCAGAAGGTGGTGGCCCGCTATGCCGAAGAGGTCGGCGAAGCGAATATGGTTCTGACGAAACCGGATTAAACCTGTGGGAGCTGGCTTGCCTGCGATAGCGGTGTATCCGTGGCAGATGGGCAAGCTGACCCACCGCTATCGCAGGCAAGCCAGCTCCCACAGTTGACCAAGCTGAGTTTTAGAGCCCCTTCAGGTCTCGCTCTTCAATCGGCCGGCTCTGGCGCAGGCGCTTGCCGCCCAACACCACCCAGTCGATCAAGCGGAACAGGCATTCAATGCCGAACGACAACAGCATCGCCCCGCCCAGGCCCCAGCCCATCGCCTCCGGCGTCAGCAGGATCTGATAGCTGTAGCCATTCCAGGTTTCCAGGCGAATCGCCGGGTCCGCCGCCACCGCCACCTGCAGGGCGCGGATGTACCACGGGCCTTGCATGGCCTGGAATTGCTTGTCCAACGCCACCTGGCGATCAAGCAGGGTGCCCAGGCTGTTGGCGTCGCTCTGGAACACCGGATCATCACTGGCGCGGTAATGCGCCACCAATGCCTGCAAATCACCGTTGAAGAACTGCCGTGCAGTGCTTTCAAACCCGCTGAGGCCGGTCTGGGCCTCGATCAGGTGGGCCTCGACGCGCTTGGCGTAGTCGTTGATGAAACCCGGCACCTGCACACCGACCAACAAGCCAATGGCAAACAGCACCAACCGCAGATAACTGAGCAGCATGGTCGATATCCTTACTCGGTAATGCCCTGGCTGACGCATTCACCGCGTCGCCACAGGCTCCATTGGCCCGGTTCGTAGCGGGTCCAGTTTTCGTTGTCGGTCAACGGCTCGGTGGCGATCACGGTGACCACGTCATTTGGCGTGGTTTCGGCCTGAAAATCGACGATCACGTCGACATCTTTCAAGCGCGCCGGGCCAAACGGTGCGCGCCGGGTAATCTGCGCCAGCTTGGTCGAGCAGTAGCAAAACAGCCAGTCACCGTCGCTGAGCAGGCAGTTGAACACGCCTTTGCTGCGGTATTCGGCGCAGGCGGCAATCAGGTCCGGCAGCACTTGTTCGATGTCCACCGGCTCGGGGAAGGCTTCGCGCACACGGTTGAGCAGGTCGCAGAACGCTGCTTCGCTGTCGGTATCGCCCACCGGCCGGTAGAAGGTGGCACGCGGGTTGAAGTCCGCCAGCTGGCCGTTATGGGCAAAACACCAGTTGCGGCCCCACAGCTCGCGCACGAACGGGTGGGTATTGGCCAGGCTCACCTTGCCCACGTTGGCCTGGCGGATATGGCCAATCACCACTTCACTTTTGATCGGATAACGCTGCACCAGCAGCGCGACTTCCGACTCACTGCTGGCGGCCGGGTCCTGAAACAGGCGCAGGCCACGGCCTTCATAGAACGCGATGCCCCAACCGTCGCGGTGGGGGCCGGTACGCCCGCCCCGCTGCATCAGCCCGGTAAAGCTGAACACGATGTCGGTGGGGACGTTGGCACTCATGCCCAATAATTCACACATGCCAGGGCTCTCGCTGCAGGGCGGACGACGTCAAAGGCGCGGTTCGACGCGCATTCCGCTGGCAGGCGCCGGGCGACTGAACGGCTCGTCGTCCTCGTCAACCGTCTCGGCAGCCAGGGCGGCGTCGACAGCGGCCTTGCGCTCACGCCGGGCGTTGGCAGCGCGCTCGATGGGCCAGCGGATCAGCACAAACACGATATACACGCCAAACGCGATCATCGTGTACATGAACAGATCGGAAATAGCCCGCCAGGCGTTATTGCCGACATGCAGCACCAGGTCCAGGGCCGTGATCGCCACAGCCGGCGCGAACTGGGTCTTGACCGGATCGACGATGGTCGGGCTGAACAGCAGCACCGCCATCAGCAACTGCAGCGGCTCGCGCAGCCAGCGCCAGATCCAGCGGGTCATGCGCCACCACACCAACAGGCAGCCCAAAGCGGCGAAGGCGTAAAGGCCCCAAGCGGTCAGATAGTCGTTCTCGGTCATGGTGTCCATGGCAAGGTAGGCAAACAGGCGGCTATGATAACGGCTTTTGCGTGTCTCGGCTGCAATGCCTGCCACCATCCGCCAGACAGAGAGCGATCCATGCCTTCATCGACCCACATCACTGCCGCCCCGATTGCCCGCAAGGCCGAAGGCCAGGACCCGTACGCCTGGCTGCAAGCGCGTGACACGGCTGAAGTCCTCGATTACCTCAAAGCCGAAAACGCCTGGCAGGAGGCGCAACTCGCCGATCAGCAGGCGCTGCGCGACACCCTGTTCGACGAGATCAAGGGCCGCATTCTCGAAACCGACCTGTCCCTGCCCTCGCCGTGGGGCCCTTACCTGTATTACACGCGCACCACCGCTGGTGACGAATACGCCCGCCACTACCGCTGCCGCCGCCCGGCAGATGACAGCAACACAGTGGACGACAGCAGCGAAGAATTGCTGCTCGACCCCAACGTACTCGCCAACGGCGGCTTTTTCTCGCTGGGTGCGTTCAGCATCAGCCCCGACCACCAGCGCCTGGCCTACAGCCTGGACACCAGCGGTGAAGAGATTTACACCCTGTACGTGAAGGAGTTGGCTAACGGCAAAGTCAGCGAACTGGAGTTTCAGGACTGCGACGGCAGCATGACCTGGGCCAATGACAGCCTGACCCTGTTCTTCGGCGAACTGGACGACACCCATCGCCCACACAAACTGTATCGCTACCGCCTGGATGGCACGGCGGCGCAGGAAGTGTTCCACGAGCCTGACGGACGTTTCTTCCTGCATTGCTACCGCTCCAGTTCCGAGCGCCAGTTGCTGCTGGCCCTGGGCAGCAAGACCACCAGTGAAATCTGGGCGCTGGACGCCAACCAGCCGCACCTCGACTTCACTTGCCTGGCGCCACGGGTCGAAGACCACGAATACGATGTCGACCACGGCCAGCGCAACGGCGAGTGGACCTGGTTTATTCGCAGCAACCGCGACGGTATCAACTACGCGCTGTTCGTCGCCGCCGACACCGGCAGCGTGCCCACCGAAGATCAATGGCAAAACCTGATCCCGCACAGCGACGAAGTGATGCTCGACGGCGTGAGCCTCAATGCCAGCGCGATGACCTTGAGCCTGCGTATCGGCGGCCTGCCAGTGATCGAAGTGCACCCTCAGAACGTGCCGGCCTATCGCGTCGAATTGCCCGACGCCGCCTACAGCCTTTATGTGCAAAACAGCCTGGAATTCCCGAGCGACAAAATCCGTCTGCGCTATGAAGCGCTGAACCGTCCGGCCCAGGTGCGCCAGCTGGAATTGGCGACCGGCGCGCAAGCTGTGCTCAAGGAAACGCCGGTACTCGGCGTGTTCAACGCCGATGACTACGTCAGCCAACGCCTGTGGGCCACGTCTGCCGATGGCACCCAGGTGCCGATCAGCCTGGTGGTCAAACGCGACCAGCTGGGCAAACCGGTGCCGCTGTACCTCTACGGCTACGGCGCCTACGGCCACAGCCTTGACCCCTGGTTCTCGCACGCGCGCCTGAGCCTGCTGGACCGTGGCGTGGCGTTTGCCATCGCGCACGTACGCGGCGGTGGCGAACTGGGTGAAGCCTGGTACCGCAACGGCAAGCAGGCACACAAGCAGAACACCTTCAGCGACTTTATCGCCTGCGCCGAGCACTTGATCGCCGAGGGCCTGACCACCTCCAAACAACTGGCCATCAGCGGCGGCAGTGCCGGCGGCCTGTTGATCGGCGCGGTGCTCAATCAACGCCCGGAGCTGTTCCAGGCGGCGATTGCCGAAGTGCCGTTCGTCGATGTGCTCAACACCATGCTCGACCCGGAGCTGCCGCTGACCATCACCGAATATGACGAGTGGGGCAACCCTGAAGAACCAGAGGTGTACGAGCGCATCAAGGCCTACGCGCCGTACGAGAACGTCAGCGCCCAAGCCTACCCGGCCCTGCTGGTGATCGCCGGCTACAACGACAGCCGCGTGCAGTATTGGGAGGCAGCCAAGTGGGTGGCCAAGCTGCGCGACACCAAAACGGACGACAACCTGCTGCTGCTCAAGACCGAACTGGGCGCCGGCCATGGTGGCATGAGCGGGCGTTATCAGGGATTACGTGATGTAGCGCTCGAATACGCATTTGTGTTCAAGGCGCTGGGCTTGATTTAAGGAACTTAGGACGGCGGTCCTGTCTGAACACACAGACCGCCTACTTGATTGATGGACCAAGATTGCAGCTATGCCTCAACCAACTTTATTGAACAATGAAATCCGCGACATGCTCATGGACTGCGGCCTGTTCGACCCTTTGCTGCCGGAAGATTTTCACGTCGCCGCCGGCTACTTCAACATCAGCAGCATTGCCCAGGGTGAAGTGATCTTCGTTGAGGGCGATGCCGGCACGTTCATGTGCATCATCCACAGCGGCCAGGTGGCCGTGCAGAAAACCAACCATGAAGGCCAGCGCCTGACCATCGCTACCCTGCGCAGTGGGCGGGCGTTTGGCGAAATGGCGGTGCTCGATGGCGAGCGGCGCTCTGCCAGTTGCCTGGCGGCCAGTGATTGCGTGCTGCTGAACCTGGGCAAGGATTCCCTGGAAAAAATGCTCAACGAAGCGCCCAGGATCGCGGCCAAGATCATCCGCGCGATTGCGATCGCCTTGTCCAAACGCCTGCGCATGGCCGACGGGCAATTGCTCTCGCAACCGTTTTAACCGCCGGGCGTCTTCGGCTTGCTGTCATTTTGCAGCAGGCCAGGGACGCTCTGGTCCTTGGGCGGCGTTGGCAACACAATCGGCACCAGCGCGGGTGAACCGTTGGCGGTGGCTTTGGGCGCCACAGGCGGTGTGACTTGCGGGTACAACGTCGGTGTCGGCGTACCCGGCGCACCGGGCGTTGGCGCGGGTGCGACCGGAACGGTTTGCACCTCCTGAGCCTGGGCCGCACCCAATGTGAGCGCGCCAAGCACAATGACCGTTAGAATGCTGCACTTCATCGATGGCTCCATGGCCTGACCGGAATGTCGTAAGGCTACTCCCAACCGCGCAAGAATGCCCTTCCCAATGAGATTTCAATGAAACGTTTCGTTCTGCTCGACACCACTCCCATCCCCGATAACGGCGGTGCCTTGTGCCTGTTCGAATACGGCGAGGATTTTGTCATCAAGATCCAGGGCGGTGACGGCGGCCAGCTGATGAATACGCGCATGCACGGCTCCGAAGACGCGCTGGCGGAAATTCCCTGCCGCAAAGTCGCCGGGCGCCCGGGTTCGCGGGTGTTGATCGGCGGTCTGGGCATGGGCTTTACCCTGGCGTCGGCGCTCAAACATCTGGGCAAGACGGCCGAAGTGGTGGTCGCCGAATTGGTGCCCGGCGTCGTGGAATGGAACCGTGGGCCCCTGGGTGAAAAGTCCGGCCGCCCGCTGCTCGACCCACGCACCGTGATCCGCATGGAAGACGTGGCCAAGGTGCTGCAAGCCGAGCCTCAAGGCTTTGACGCGATCATGCTGGATGTCGACAACGGCCCCGAAGGCCTTACGCAAAAGGCCAACAGCTGGCTCTACTCGGCTGGCGGCCTGGCTGCCTGCGCCAAAGCCCTGCGCCCCAAGGGCGTACTGGCCGTGTGGTCGGCCAGTGCCGACAAGCTGTTCAGCGACAAACTGCGCAAGGCGGGTTTCAAGGCTGAGGAAGTGCAGGTGTTTGCCCATGGCAACAAAGGCACCCGGCACACCATCTGGATTGCCGAAAAACTCAAGGGCTGAGCAACATCCCCCAAAACACCACAAATCTAATGTGGGAGCGGGCTTGCTCGCGAAAGCGGAGTGTCAGTCACTGCATCAGTCACTGAACCACCGCCTTCGCGAGCAAGCCCGCTCCCACATTTTTGTCCTGAGTCAGCTTCGGGATTTGCGGTAATCGATCACATACGGCACTTTTTTCTCGACAGTCTTCTTCAACTCGGCTTGATCCAACGAGGCCATGCCGCCCAACTGATGGGCCGTGAAGCCGCTATCGCCTACCTGTGAACCCGGCGCCAGGCTGACCATGCGCTGGGCAACGGCTTCAATCGCGTCCTTGTAACCGCCCTTCTTGTTCAGGTTGAAAGCACTCAGGTCGATCTGCGTGCGCAGCCAGTTGCCCCAGTAAAACTCCAGGAATTCCGGCGCGACGGCGCCATCGTCCGGCTTGCCGTAGGCGGCCTTGCGGGTGAAATACACCAGGCTGCGGAAGGTGTCGTCCTGCAGGTTCTTGAAGCCCAGGTGCGCCGGTAATTGCTGCGGTGACAGCGGTTGGCCGTGATCGCCCTTGAGCCAGACCTTGCGCGCTGCTTGCATACGCTGCCAGAAGGTGGCCATGTCGGGGCTGTTGCTGAAATCATCGGTCACCTTGACCCACATGTTCAGCTGCGGGCCGCCGCCTTGGACTTCCCACAAGGTGGTGAAGCTGTGGTGACCGTCGGTCAGGTACAACTGGCCACCAGGGCCGACCACGACTGTTTTCATGTCATCGGGATGCGTGCCCACCGGGTCCTTGCAACTGAAGCTGGCAGGTTGGTGCAGGTCGGCCTTTTTGGGCACTTTGTCGGCCGCGCCCTGGCCGTTGGTTTCGCAGTATTCGTCGAAGACCTTGGCCGGCTTGTCGGCAAACAGGCCCAGGCTGTAGTAAATCTGGTCAAAGCCCACGACGGCCTGGGTCGGGTGCAATTGTTCAAGGGCCACCTCGATGATCTGGCCAGGCTTGGGCGTGGAGAATGCCTGGGCTTGGGCCGCCAGGACGCTGAGTAGCAGTGCTGCGGTCCATGTGTATAAACGCATTGGTGTCAGATCCTTGAGAATGAAGTGAGCCGATACTACAAACGATTGCCACTGCAAGGCTGTACCGCAGCTGAAAAAGCCAGCAGTCATTTACCCCGCAAGCGGCTAGAATCAACGCTATCCGTGAACCCCCAAATAGCCAGGAGCCATGATGAGCTCGACCAACCCGCCCTCCCACACCGCCAAGCTGGACCGCATCCTCGCCGATGCCCAGCGTGACCGGGAAATGGGCTATCGCGACAAAGCCTTGAAGATGTACCCGCACGTGTGTGGCCGCTGCGCGCGTGAATTTGCCGGCAAGCGCTTGAGCGAACTGACCGTGCACCACCGCAACCACAACCATGATGACAACCCCCAGGACGGTTCCAACTGGGAGTTGCTGTGCCTGTATTGCCACGACAACGAGCACTCGCGCTACACCGACCAGCAGTACTTCGGCGAAGGCTCCACCAGCAGCCCGACGATTGCCAAGGCCACGCACAACCCGTTTGCGGCGTTGGCCGGGCTGATGAAAAAAGACGACTGAGGTTCGTCGTTGCCTGTTACGGCCTTTTCGCGGGCAAGCCCGCTCCCACATTTGTCCGCGTACATGCTTTGAAATGCGGTCGAATGTGGGAGCGGGCTTGCTCGCGAAGGCGGCAGCTGTAACGACACACAATTGGCGACCGACCGCAGCCCGAGCATTCCCCGTATAATCGCCGTTTTTCTCCAAGGCACCCTTCCCCGTGGGCAATAAACGCTACAGCTGCATCGGTCTGTATAACCCCAAATCCCCCGAAAACGTCGGTTCGGTGATGCGTGCCGCCGGCTGCTACGGCGTGGCCTCGGTGTTCTACACCGGCGTGCGTTACGAGCGCGCCCGGGATTTCATCACCGACACCAAGAAGGTCCATCACGACATTCCGCTGATCGGCATCGACGACCTGAAAAAAATCCTGCCGCTGGGTTGTATCCCGGTCGCCGTGGAGCTGGTCGAAGGCGCCCGCCCGCTGCCCGAATACACCCATCCTGATCGCGCGTTGTACATCTTCGGCCCCGAAGACGGCTCGCTGGACAAGGAGATTCGCGACTGGTGTGAAGACGTGGTGTACATCCCGACCACCGGCTGCATGAACCTCGCCGCCACTGTCAACGTGGTGCTCTACGATCGCATGGCCAAGGGCAACAACACCCGCTCGGGCCCCAAGTACTGATTTTTTGGGAACATCCGGCGCCTGCAGGCAGTCAGCTACATATCACTTGCCTTGTTGGAGACAGATCATGAGCGACAGCAAAATCCTGCGACCTATCATCGAACACACGCCATTTGAAACCCAACCGCCTCAAAACGTGCACGGCTGGGAGCGCATTGGCTCGGTGGCCGGTGGCGTGATGATGGTTGGCAAAGGCCTGCGCCGTGGCGGGATCTTCGGGCTCATCCAGGTGGCGATTGGTGGCGTGGCGCTGGTGCGCGGCGTGACCGGGCGCAGCTCGCTCAAAGACAAGCTGGAACAGGGCCGCCAGGAAATGAACAGCGTGCGTACCAAAATCGAGCGCGCGGGCGAAGAGCTGAAAAACCTGAAGACCAAAGCCGAAGTCGCCGCTGAAAAAGCCACCAAAACCACCGGCTGACGCCCCTCTCCAACCTATTGGAGAGCTAATTGTGGGAGCGGGCTTGCTCGCGAAAGCGGTGAATCAGTCGCCAAGTATTTGGCTGACACACCGTATTCGCAGGCAAGCCCGCTCCCACATTTTGGCTTTGTGTATGGCCTAAGCTCAGCGCAATAATTTGCTATCCAACACCACCGACGACTCGCCGATCACACTGTCGGCCAACTGCACAAACTCCGCCGTCGTAATGCTGTTCGCGCGCATCACCGCCTGTGCAAGGTCATCCAGCGAGCGCTTGTTGTGGGTCTTCACGCGAATCTCGCGGTCCAGCTCCTGCAACACCACCACCGCCCGCGCGACGGTCGCGCCGTTGACGTGCTCGCCACGCAACGTGGTCACGTCCTTGCCCTCTTTGCTCAAGCGCGCCTGAATCGCGGCATACCGCTCATCGGTGATCCCGCCCGCGCGGCGTAGCAGCTCGATGGCGTAATACTCGCCAAGCCCTTCGCTGATCCAGTCACTGGTGTCGTGATCGTTGAAGCGCCCGATCGCCTGCACCACCTCACGGATCAACGCGCTGCTGCCGTTCTCGCTGACCAGCGGCGTGCGGCTGTTGAGGTAGACCGAGTCGCGTGACGCAAACACGCCACGGCGCATCGGGTCGCTGGCGCCCACCACCAGCAGCTTGGCCGGGTGACGCGGAAACGCGGCCTCCACTTGAGGCCAGACGAAGGTCAGCAGCGTCAGCACGTCCATGCGGCGCATGGCCTGGCCTTTGGGCGAGGCCACGGTGACCTCGGTTTCGCCCAGGCGCACACGACGGCTGCCGAGGGTGCCGGCGAGCATCCAGCCAGTAGGCCGATCAAACAGGCGGGAAACGTTGTCGATGCGGAATTTGTACTTGCCGATGCGCGGCCAGGCGGTTTCGACGCTTTTCCAGCCTGCCGGCAACTCGAACGCCAGGCGCGAGACCAGCTCGACGCCGTCCTGCTGGTCGAGCCGTGCAGCCGGCACCAGGTCTTCGCCTCGGAACAACGCCCAACTCGGCGTCATCCGCGCTTCATACACGCCAGGTTTGCGCGCGTGAGTCAGGCGTACCCGGTAGCTCAGGCTGGCCTTGTCGGCGCTGGGTTGCCACAGGCCCCGGTTGCCGGTGACCGTCCACTGGCCATCGGCCTTGAAGTCGCTGTAATCACCGTCGCGGCCCAGGTCGAAGTTCAGGCTGCGCACCGCCGAGCCTTGGGACAGGCTCACACGCACCTCGGCTTGATCACTCTGGGGCAACAGTTTGACGTGATAGTCGAGGTCGACTTTCTTCGCGCACCACGCGGGCAGGCTCAGCGCCAGCAACACAAAAGAAGCCGCCAGCTTGGTTGCCACCGTCATACACACTCCTTTTTCAGCCTGCGCGGAAGATCAGGTAATCCTCCCAGTCGTCTTCGGGCACGCTGCCTTCGGCGAGCATGCGACCGGACTGGGATATGCGTTCGTGGTGCACTGCATCGCGGTCGCCGCAGACCAGGTGGTGCCACAGCGGCAGGTCCTTGCGCTCGCTGACCAGGCGATAGCCGCAGGTTGGCGGCAACCACTTGAACTGGTCGGCCTGGCCCGGCGTGAGCTGGATGCAGTCGGGCACCGAAGCGCGGCGGTTGGGGTAATCGGTGCACTGGCAGGTGTTCAGGTCGAGCAGTTTGCAGGCAATGCGCGTGTAATAAACGCTGTTGTCCTCCTCGTCCTCAAGCTTTTGCAGGCAGCACAGGCCACAGCCGTCGCACAACGACTCCCACTCCTCCTGGTCGAGGTGTTCAAGGGTTTTGCGTATCCAGAAAGGTTCGACTTTAGCGGCCATGGCTCTACATCAGTATCGGTCGGTGAAAAGGCCGCCAGTCTAGTGCCCAAGGCCTCTGGGGCCAAGCGCTTGCGACTGGCGGTGTAACAACACTTGTCAGTGCAGTGGGCGCGCAGTAGCTTTGAACGCCGAATCGCACCTCAGGAACTGCCCATGACACGCGTTGCCGACTACCCGATCCACACCCAATTTACCGAACGCTGGTCGCCTCGCGCCTTTACCGGCGAGAGCATCCCGAAAGACACCCTGCTGAGCTTTTTCGAGGCCGCGCGCTGGGCGCCATCGGCCTACAACTCGCAACCTTGGCGTTTTCTCTACGCGCGCCGTGACACGCCGGATTGGGAACGCTTCCTGGGCCTGCTGAATGAATTCAACCGTACCTGGGCGCAGCATGCGTCGGCCTTGGTGATCATCGCGTCAAAAACCGACTTCACCGCCCCCGGCGCCAGCGAAGAAACCCCGGCGCTGTGGCACACCTTCGACACCGGTTCGGCCTGGGGCCACCTGGCGTTGCAAGCCAGCCTGAGCGGCTGGCACACCCACGGCATGGCCGGTTTCGATCAGGAACTGACTCGCAAAGAACTGAAGATTCCTGAAGGCTACGCGCTGCACGCGGCGGTGGCCGTGGGCAAGCTGGGCGACAAGTCGAGCCTGCCGGAGTACCTGCAGGGCCGTGAAGCGCCCAGCCCACGCAAGCCGTTGAGCGAGCTGGTGTCCGAAGGCGACTTCAGCCTGTAAGCCTTGCTGATATCCCCTGTGGGAGCGGGCTTGCCCGCTCCCACATCAGTAACCGCGTTCGAAGCTCACTTCTGCGCGTAACGCCTGCTTGGCTTGATACGCCCGCAGGTTCTGCACAAACAACTCCACCATCATGCCCGGCGAGGTTGGCGCCGAGCTGTGCCCGGTCAGCAGCAGCCCCCACGCGGTCCAGAACGGATGGCGTTGCGGCAGCGGTTCCTGGCGGCACACGTCGATCACCGCGCCGGCCAGGTGCCCTTCTTTCAGCGCCTCGACAAGGTCAGCATCAACCACGGCCACGCCGCGGCCAACGTTGATAAACAAGCCGGTCGGTTTGAATTGCTTGAACAACGCCGCATCGTACAAATCGTGCGTGTTTGGCGTGTTGGGCAGCAGGTTGATCACGTAGTCCACCTCGCCCACCAGACGGCCCAGTTGATCCAGCCCGGCCACTTCGATAAACGGCGCCTGCTCACGCGCGGTGCTGGCGATGCCGTAGAGCTTGACGCCAAACGGCAGCAGAAAATCGGCAACGCTCTGGCCGATATCGCCGGTGCCGACGATCAACGCCTTGCGCCCGGCCAGGCTCTGGCCCATGCGGTTGTCCCACTTGCGCTCAACCTGGCTGACCAGCCGCGCGAGCACTTCGCGCTCGTGGCCGAGCATGTAGGTGAGCACAAACTCGGCCATGACCTGGCCAAAAATGCCCACCGCACGGGTCAGGCGATAGTCGCGTGGCAAGCCATCGGCCAGCAGCGGCGTGATGCCCGCCCAGGTCGATTGCAGCCATTGCGGCTGGTGGCCTTGGCGCAACAGGGTGGCGAGCAGATCCGGCTGGCCAAGCCATACCGGGCAATCGGCGGCCAGGCGCGACAGTTCGGCCGAGTCGCCGCTGGTCAGCACCTCAAGGTCCGGTGCCGCTTCGCTCAGCAGCTTGGCGTAGAGCGGGTAATCCTGTTCAGCAATCAGAACACGCATGGTTCAAACCTTTCAAAAACACTGCAGACGGCCGCCCGCATCCTTACGGCCACCGCCAACGAATACGTTTGCATTGAAGAAGGTGCCCGGGTTGGGGCACTGACCGATCACATCGGGTCGTTGCGGCGCAGCAGCTCTTCGGGCAAGTGTTCGATGTACTCATCCTCGGCCGGTGGCATTTGCAGGTGGTAGCCCTGCTTGTCGAGGTTTTCCAGGACCACGCTGATGTCCTCGCGGGACAGCTTGCGCTCCGGCGTCAGGATCATCTCGAACGCAAGATGGGCCTTGCCGAAGGCCGCCATCAACGGTTCGGGCACACGCTCCAACGCGTCGCTTTTGAGCACGTAGAGGTACATCCCGTCTTTTTTCAAGCTGCGGTAGATGGAGCAAATACGTTTCAAGGCTGTTCTCCGGCAGTGGCCAGGCTGTCGAGCAGCGCCTGGCCCATCAACTCGCGGCGCCAGCCACGCAGCGAGTCTGGCAATTTATAAGGCCCATCGGGGTAGCCACTTTTGACCAGGGCTTCGAGGGTTTTCTTGCGCAGCATCAGTTCCGGCGCCATGTTCAGGCGTTCGGCTTCGGCCTGGCCCAAGGCCCGCAGATGCTTGATCAGCGTGGCGGCGTCCACCGGCAGCGGCTCGGCAACCGCCGGCGGCCACTGGTCCATGGGCACGCTGCCGGCGCGCTTGATCAGGTCCAGCAAAAACTGACCGTCCTGACGTACGGTGCGCGGGTGCATGTCTTCGATTTTGCCCAGCGCGGCAAGGTTGTCCGGCTGGGATTTGGCCAGGGGCCACAACGAGTGCTCGCGGATAATGCGGTTGCGCGGCAGGTCGCGGGCACGGGCCTGCTGCTCGCGCCAGGCGCACAGTTCACGCAGCACGGCGAGCTGGGCGCGGGACAGCTTCCACGCCAGCTTGGCGTCGCGGTACACCTCGTACGGGTCGACTTCGCGGCGCAGGTTGGCAACCAACTCGGCGCCGTCTTCCAGCACCCAGGCGTATTTGTCGTCTGAGAGCTGCGGACGCAGGCGGATGTAGACCTCGGCCAAGTGCACCGCGTCTTCGGCGGCGTAGCTCACTTGGGTCTCGGACAACGGCCGCTGCAGCCAGTCCGAGCGGGTTTCGCCCTTGGGCAACTCGATATCCAGCACGGCCTGCACCAGGCGCGAATAGCCCATGGAGAAACCGAGGTTCAGGTAAGCCGCCGCCAATTGGGTGTCGAACAACGGCACCGGCAGGCTGCCGGTCAGGCGCAGCAACACTTCCAGGTCTTCGCTGCAGGCGTGCACCACCTTGATCACCGCCGGGTTTTCCAGCAAGGCGGCCAAGGGTTGCCAATTGTCGATGGTCAGAGGGTCGATCAGGTAAGCGCGTACGCCATCGCCGATCTGGATCAGCCCGGCAATGGGATAAAAGGTATCGACCCGCATGAATTCGGTGTCGAGGGCGACGAATGGCAACTGCTGCCATTCGGCGCAATGCTGGCCGAGGCTATCGTTGTCGCAGATCCAGTGAATATCGATGGCCACACGGCTCTCCCTTGAAGAATGGCGCGCAGTATATATCGCGAAAGACGCTTGCGAGCATCCGCAGTGCACACGCCTTCATGAAAACTCCGACAAGACAGGAAGAATAGTCCGACGGACGGGAGTTAGCTTCTCTTACGCAGTACGTAAACCCGCCACAGCTTGGAGCCCGGCAGGAATTCCTGATGGTTGAGTATTTTGAAACCGGCTTGGCGAAACTCGCCCTCGACAGGTGTGTGTGCGTTCACAGAAACGATCACGGTGTCGCGGCTGACCCGATGGAACTCGCGCAGCAGCGCCAAACGCCCTTCACTGCTGGGTACATGGCGAAACAGTTCCATGCAGAAAATGCAGTCCACCGCATTGGCCGACAAGCCGATGGAAAACGCCGACCCCTGGAATGTTTTGACGCGCTTGAGCAGTGCTGCCGGGTGATGAGTGCGCGCATGGTCGAGCATCGCCTGGGAATTGTCAGAGGCCAGAATCACGCGGTTGATGTGTTCTGCCAACACCGGCCAGAACCGGCCGGAACCGCAAGCCAGGTCGAGGATCAGCCCCGGCTCGCCGGCCACTTTCAATGCCTGGCGCACCAACCGCTCATCGCGCCACGCCGCCACGCGCTGGCGCAGGCGCGGCGGGCGTGTGTCGCCGCAGACCCTGGCATGCTCACGGTCACAGCGCTCGGTGAATTCAATTTCGATGGCGGAAGGTGGTTGTGACGGCATCACGGGCTCATGTGTGTGGAACGGTAGTGAACGACCTTGAACCGCAGCTTACCCACTGCAACGTGAAAAAAAGGTCGAAGCCGTCACGGCCACCAAACACCCAAGATCCATTGTGGGAGTTGTCGAGCTTTAGCGAGGCTACGATGGCGGTGGGCCAGGCAACCCATCACTGGCTGACACACCGCTATCGCGGGCAAGCCCGGCTCCCACAGTGGATTACGCCTGGTGCAGATACCAGCGCCAGTCCTGCTCGCCTACCTCGCCCATAAACTGCCGATATTCGGCACGCTTGACCGCCAGGTACACACCCAGGAACTCACTGCCGAACGCATCCCGCGCCCAGCTTGACCCTTCAAGCGCACGCAAGGTGGTGAGCCAGTCGGTGGGCAGCAATTGTTTGGCTTGCGCATAGCCATTGCCTTCCACCGGGGCGCCGGGATCGCGTTGCTCGCGGATGCCGCGATGGATACCCGCCAGGATTGCGGCGGCCGCCAGGTAAGGGTTGGCGTCAGCGCCGCAGATGCGGTGCTCGATGTGTCGGGAATTGGCCGGCCCGCCGGGCACACGCAGGCTCACGGTGCGGTTGTCCACGCCCCAGGTGGCGGCCAGCGGTGCATAGCTGTTGGTCTGGAAGCGGCGATAGGAGTTGGCGTTGGGGCAGAACATCAGCAATGAATCGAGCAAGGTGCTGAGCATGCCACCCACGGCCTGACGCAGCAGCGGCGTGCCGTCGGCAGCCTCACTGGCGAACAGGTTATTGCCGTGGGCATCCGCCAGGCTGACGTGCATGTGCATGCCGGTGCCCGCGAGGTCGTCGAACGGCTTGGCCATGAAGCAGGCGGTCATCCCGTGTTTATGCGCCACGCCCTTGACCAGGCGCTTGTAGCGCACGGCTTCGTCCATGGCCTGCAAAGCATCGGCGCGATGTTCCAGGGTGATTTCGACCTGGCCCGGGGCGTATTCGGAGATTGCCGTGCGCGCCGGGATGCCTTGCAGTTTGCACGCACTATAAAGATCGGCGAGGAACGGCTCGATCTGCTCCAGCTCGCGCAGGCCGTACACCTGGGTCGAGCGCGGGCGATTGCCGTCCACATCCCGCGCCGGTTGTGGGCGGCCATTGCTGTCGGGTGTCTGGTCGAGCAGGTAAAACTCCAGCTCGGCCGCCATCACCGGGTAGTAACCGTCGGCTTTCAGCCCGTCGATGACCTTGGCGAGCAAATGCCGCGGGTCGGCCACGGTGGCGGGCATGCCCTCGTTGGGGTGCATGCTCACTTGCACGGCGGCCGTGGGAATCAGGCGCCACGGCATGCGCTGCAAGCTCGCGCTGATTGGGTAGGCGCGGCAGTCGATATCCCCGACCTCCCACACCAGCCCGGAGTTTTCCACGTCATCGCCATTAATCGTCAGGCCGAGGATGGTGCTGGGCAACGGCCGGCCACTTTCGTACACCGCCAGCAGCTCATCGCGGTGCAGCCATTTGCCGCGCGGCACGCCGTTGTTGTCGAGGATAAACAGCTCGAACATCTCGATGTCCGGGTGCTGTTCAAGGAAAGATCGGGCTTCGTGCAGGCAGGCGAAATCACTCATGGCAAGTCTCATACGTTTGCGTCAGGCAGGAACATAGGCACCGCGCGCAGGGGCGCTGGGTTTATGGGAAAGATCAACGTAGGAGAGCGGTATCCGGTGGGCGCGCGTGTCGGCAGTGGAACAAGGCCCAGAAGGCCAGTTCGGAAGGAAGGGCCTCGACAACCGCGGTACAGCTGGGCACTAAAGCGCCAGACAATGTCGCGGGATGAGTGTCGGGGGAACCGTCCATGCGGGATTCACAGTGAGGTAGATGCCCGGCAGCGTCACACGCCTGCACAGGGGGTTTAAATTCAGGGTTGACGGAGTTTGGTTGCAGCTTGGCTAAACAATCGCGCCGCTTGCTACCTCGGCGCGCTCCTGGAAATAATGGCCGCCCCGATCTTGCCCCAAGGACTCGACCGCATGAAAGCTCCCCTGGCCCTGTGTGTATTGGCGGGTTTGGCAACCACCGCCCTGGCCGATGCCGCGCCCTCGCGCCTCGATGAGGTGGTGCAGCGCGGCACGCTCACCGTCTGCACCACCGGCGACTACAAGCCTTACACGTCGCTGCGAGCCGATGGCCGTTATGAAGGCATCGACATTGCCATGGCCGAGTCGCTGGCCAAAAGCCTGAATGCGACGATCACGTGGGTGCCGACCACCTGGAAAACCCTGATGCCGGACTTCCTGGCTCAGCGCTGTGACATCGCCGTGGGCGGTATTTCGGTGTCGCTGGAGCGCCAGAAAAAGGCCTTCTTCAGCCAGGCACTGGGTGTGGACGGCAAAATCCCGCTGGTGCGATGCGCCGATGTGCAGCGCTACCAGAGCGTCGAGCAGATCAACCAGCCGCAGGTGCGGGTGATCGAGCCGGCCGGCGGCACCAACGAAGTGTTTGCCCGCGCTCACCTGGGCCAGGCGCAGATCCGCCTGCATGACAACGTGACCATCTTCGACGAGTTGCTGGCGGGCAAGGCGGACGTGATGATCACCGACGCCAGCGAGGCGCGCTTCCAGCAAAAGCTCAAGCCCGGGCTGTGCGCGGTCAACCCGCAGCAGCAGATGCAGTACAGCGAAAAAGCCTTCCTGCTGCCCCGCGATGACGTGGCGTGGAAAAGCTATGTCGACCAGTGGTTGCACTTGAGCGTCGCCACCGGGGCGTACGACGCCATCGTCAATCAATGGCTGGCGGCGCCCTGAGCCGCAGCCGTCTACGCTGTGCTCACATCAAACAATAACGAGGGATGAGTAATGAAGGGACTGCTCCGAATCACCTGGCTGCTGCTGTTGTGTTGCAGCCAGGTGCACGCGGCCACTCAGGAGGAGGACGCCCAGGCCGCCAAGGCGCTGCTGACCAAGGCCTTGGCCTATTACCAGAGCAACGGCGACAAGGCGTTTGCCGCGTTCAGTCGCCAAGGGGAGTTTGTCGACCATGACCGTTATGTGTTTGTGGTCGACACCCAGGGCGTGTTGCTGGCCAGCGGCGGGCCCTCCTCGGCCTTGATCGGCCGCGATGTGTCCGAGTTGCTCGGGCCCGACTTGCAAGCCTCGTTCAAACAAGCGCTGGCGGCGCCCGAAGGCCAAGGCATCCAGCAGGCCGATTATCGCTGGCAGAACTGGAACGACGGCAAGGTTGAGCACAAGCACGTGTTTTATCAGCGGATCGGCGAGCGGATTCTGGCCGTCGGGTATTACCTGCCACGCGCCACGCCAGAGCAGGCTCGCGGTTTGCGCGACAAGGCGGTGAAAGCACTGGTCAAGGATGAAGCCGGCACGCTCAAGGCGATCAATTCGTTGCAGGGCGACTTCCTGCAGGATGACCTGTACGTGTTCGTGGTCGACCTGAATACCGGGCGCTATGTGGCCCACGGCACCAACCTGCGGCTGGTGGACACCGATTTTGCCAAGATCAGGGACCCGGACGGCAAGCCGGTGGGCGAGCCGATTTTGAAGCTGATGGCCGAGCAGGATCAGGGTGAGTACAAGTACCGCTGGAAAAACCCGGTGACCAACAAGGTTGAGAACAAGCACGCCTACTTGCGCAAGACCGGACATTTCATGGTGGCGGTCGGGTATTACAGCCCCTGATCAGGCTTGGAATGCAATCCACTGTGGGAGCTGGCTTGCCTGCGAAAGCGGTGGGTCAGTTTGCATAGCCGGCACTGATACACCGCTTTCGCAGGCAAGCCAGCTCCCACAGTTTGATCATCATCGGGTCAGTTACTTGGCCTTGTCTTCACGCCCACGCAGCACTCGGTTAGGCATCGCAATCGCCGCCGCCAACCCCAGCAACGACACCGCCGCACTCACCATCAGCAAATGCCGGAACGTCACCGCCAACTCCCCGCGCAGCGCATCCTGCGCCGGGCCGGGCGCGGCGTTCAAGCCGTCCAGCAAGACGTTGCCGGAACTGCCTTCGGCCACCAGCGCGCCGCTGGCCAAATGCGCAAAGCTCGAATCCTGCAACAGCGCCAGCAACAAGGCCGACATGCAGGCCACGCCTACGGCCCCGCCAAGGGAGCGGAACAGGTTGGTGGTGCTGGTCGCCACGCCAATATCGCGCTGCTCGACCGAATTCTGCGTCCCCACCAGCGACGTCGGGAACTGCATCCCCGCCGCAATCCCACACAGCAACATGAACATCGCCGTCATCCCGACCGCCTGCGGCGCACTGTAGGCCATGCCCAGAATCGCGAACGGGCTCAGCAACGCGCCGGTCAGAATCATTGGCTTATAGCGCCCGGTCACCGAGGTCATGCGCCCGGCAAAATAAGCCCCCACCGGCAGGCCGAAGGCCAGCGGCAGCAGGTGCAGCGCCGCGCTGTCCGCCCCCGAACCGGTCACCGTCTGATACCGCAGCGGCATCAACACCGTCAGGGAAATCGCCTGAAAACTGGTGAAAAAAATCGTGCACCAGCACAACACGGCGCTGCGATTGGCAAACAGGTGCATCGGCAGCAAAGGCTCGCGCGCGCGGCGTTCATGCCAGACAAACACCGTCAGCGCCACCCCCGCACACACCAGCAGCCCAAGCACTTGCTGGTCGCGCCAATGATGGCCCTGGCCGATTTCGGTGATGCCCAGCAGCAAGGCCGTGAGGCCGATGATCATCAGCAAGGTGCCGACATAATCGATGATCGGCTTGCGCTGCGGCACCGGCAACCCGACCAGGGTGCGATGCGCCACATACCAGGCGCCAGCGCCCAGCGGCAGGTTGATCAGAAACACCCAACGCCAGGACAGATACTCGGTCATGTACCCGCCCAGCACCGGCCCGGCCACGCTGGCCACCGCGTACATGCTGCTGAAATAACCCTGATAACGCCCGCGCTCGCGCGGTGGAATGATGTCACCAATGATCGCCTGGCTCACCGAGATCATCCCGCCGGCGCCGATGCCCTGCAGAATGCGCGCCAGCACCAGTTGCTCCATGTTTTGCGCCATGGCGCAAAACAGCGACGCCAGCGTGAACACGCCCATGCCGATCAGCATCATCGGGCGACGCCCGTACAAGTCACCGAGCTTGCCGTAAATCGGCACCGCCACCGTCATCGCCACCATGTAGCCGGAGATTACCCAGGCCAGCAGGTTGACGTCATGGAACTGCGCGGAGATGGCCGGCATGGACACGGCGACGATGGTCTGGTCCAGTGCGCCGAGGAAGATCGCCATCATCAAGGCGGCGAGCACACTGCGCACGGCGGGAACGGGTTGGGTGGGCTGATTGAGGTTGGTCACGGCAGAACCTTCGAGCAAGGCCCACGGGCAGAAAGGGCCCGCGGGAATGCTCGATACGATAGCAGGCTACTCGATAGCTTCGTAAGCAAGCCCGACGTAATTTTCTGCAATGGTTGTGCGCCCGGCCTGCGAATCGACGAAATACGCCAGCTCACTCTCGGCGATGCGCTGGCTGAAGCCATCCGCGTCCGCAAACTGGTGCAGCATGGAGGTCATCCACCAGGAAAACCGCTCGGCCTTCCACACCCGGCGCAGGCAGATCGCCGAGTACTGCGGCAATAAGTCCACGCGCCCCTCGCGATACACCTTGAGCAGGATGCGAAACAGCGTATTCACGTCACTGGCCGCCAGGTTCAGCCCCTTGGCCCCGGTCGGCGGCACGATATGCGCCGCATCCCCGAGCAGGAACAGGCGCCCGTATTGCATCGGTTCCACCACAAAGCTGCGCAGCGGCGCGATGCTTTTCTCGATCGACGGCCCGGTCACCAACTGTGCGGCCAGGGCGCTGGGCAGGCGGGTTTTCAGCTCATCCCAGAAACGCTCATCCGACCATTCATCCAGCGCCGTTTCAGCCGGCACTTGCAGGTAATAACGGCTGCGGGTCGGCGAACGCATGCTGCACAGCGCAAAGCCGCGCGGGTGCTTGGCGTAGACCAGTTCGGCATGCACCGGTGGCGTGTCGGCAAGGACGCCCAGCCAACCAAAGGGGTAGACGCGCTCGAAAACCTTTAACGAATCAGCCGGAATGGACTGGCGCGCCACGCCATGAAAACCATCACAGCCGGCAATGTAGTCGCACTCCACACGAAAGGCTTCGCCCTGATGCTCGAAGGTCAGCCACGGTCGATCACTTTTAAGGTCATGGGGCTGCACGTTGTGCGCTTCGTACAGCGTGAGGGCGCCGGCGGCTTCACGCGCTTGCATCAGGTCGCGGGTCACTTCGGTCTGGCCGTAGATCATCACCGACCGGCCGCCGGTCAAGCCCTTGAGGTCGATATGGCTGAGCTGGCCATTGAGCGCCAGCTCGAAACCGTCATGCACCAGGCCTTCGGCGTCCATGCGCTGGCTGACACCGGCTTCGCGCAGCAGGTCGACCATGCCTTGCTCCAGCACCCCGGCACGGATGCGGCCTTGCACGTAATCGGCCCGCTGGCGCTCTAGCACCAGGGTCTGGATACCCGCGTTGTGCAACAGTTGACCGAGCAACAGTCCGGAGGGACCGGCGCCGATAATGGCGACTTGGGTTTTCAGCGTTTTCATTATTTTTAGGGTCCGCAAGGCTCACCCGAACGGATGAGGTGAAAGAGTTGTCATTGATCTTGTTGCTGACATTTTTCACTTGAGTGACCGCCATAAGAAGGTGAAAACTGAGACAAAGCCTGCGCTTTTTGCCAATCGGGGCGATTACCGAACCACTATCCTGAGTATCGGATTGAAACCATGACCAAAACTGCCAGTACCGCGATTCCGGTCTTCAAGCTTTACGGGGAAAGCCAGCAATGGCCGACGCCCGATTTGTTGCACTGTGAAACCATTTCCCGGCGCAGTCGGGAATACCAGTGGGAAATCCAGCCCCACCGGCACGCGGACCTGTGCCAGTTGCTGTACGTGCATAAAGGCCAGGCGCAACTGGAAATCGAAGGCCAGCGCACCACGCTCGACGAGGCGACCTTGCAGGTGCTGCCGCCGTTGTGTGTGCATGGGTTTCGGTTTGCCGAAGATGTCGAAGGGTTCATCGTGACGCTGTCAGCGCCGCTGGTCAGCCATTTGCAGACGCAGCTGGGCTCGACGGTGGACGGCTTGCAAGCCCTGGGCAACTACCCGGCCGGCAAGGACAGCGACTACCTCAACAGCCTGTTTGCGCGCCTGCAGGACGAATACGCCGATGAGCAACCGGCGCGCGACATGATGATGCACGCCTTGGTCAGCGTGCTGCTGGTGTGGATCAGCCGCCAAGCCATCCAGCGCCGCCACGCGCGCGCACCGCGAGGGCGTGAATATTTCCGGCGGTTTACCCAACTGGTCGAACAGCATTACCGCGAGCACCCCAAGATCGAAGACCTGGCGCACAAGCTGGGCATCTCGGTCTCACACCTGAACGGCACGTGTCGGGAATTGGGTGGGCAACCTGCGCTGCAGATCATGCATGACCGCCAGTTGCTGGAAGCCAAGCGCCTGCTGACTTACACCAGCATGACCATCAATGAGATGTCGGAGGTGCTGGGGTTTTCTGACCCGACCAACTTCTCGCGACTGTTCCGTCGCCGGGTCGGGTTCTCGCCCAAAGCGTTCCGCGAGCAGTTGAAGGCCGAACAGCCTACCTGAGCGCGCTGAAACTGCCGGTACGCGGCAGGCACATGTCCTGATGGCAACTGACCGCAAAGGTCGGCTGCATGCGGGTCTGTTCAACCCGGTACGCGGCAGTGCCGTACAGCGCGGTAGCCAGGGCGCACAGGATGAAAATCATCAGGTACTTTCTGATTTTTAGAGTCATGGCACACCTCTGAACTGATCGACTCGGTGCTGTTTAAAGCATAGGTCAGCCAGCAAGAGTTGCCATTATTGGACGCCATTCAAGATCTTTATGTCGGGTTCAAAGGCCGACATCCCACACCGGCTCCTCAGGAAAGCGCAGCACCAGAAAATCCAGCAGGCTGCGCAGCGCCAACGGCATGTGCTTGCGCGAGGCGTACACCGCGTAGACATTCATTTGCTGGGGCTCCGCCTCGGGCAGCAAACGGATCAGTTCGCCGCTGCGGATGTAATCCCCCGCCTGATAACTGGGGAGCCGCGCCACCCCTGTCCCCGCCAATGTCACCCGTAACAGGGCGGTCGCCTCGTTAGCGCTGATATTGCCCTGTACCGCCACCGACACCGGCTCTGCGTTTTCGGTGAAGTGCCACAGGCTTTTGCCGAAGTAAGTGTGCGTCAGGCAGTTGTGCTTCGCCAGGTCGTGCACGTGCTGCGGACGCGGGTGCTCCAGCAGGTAGGCCGGGGACGCGCAAATGACCGAGCGGCAGAGCGTCAGCTTGCGAGCGATCAGGTTGGGGTCCAGCTCAAAACTGGTGCGAATCGCCAGGTCGATCCGCTCATCCACCAGGTTCACCGTACGGTCGAGCATCTGCAGATCGATACTGACCAACGGGTTGCGCTTGACGAACTCGGCCACGGCGTCCGCCAATTGCGCCTGGCCGAATGAGCTGCTGACACTCAGCCGTAGCTGGCCGCGCGGCGCTTCGTCCGGCTCGCTGACGGCGGCCTGCATGTCGTTGCACAACTCCAGCAACTGCCGCGCTCGAGGCAGCATTTCGCTGCCCGCCGCGGTGAGGCTGAGCTTGCGCGTGGTGCGATGCATCAGCCGCGCGCCCATCCAATCCTCAAGTTCTGCCAGATAACGTGAAACGACCGGCCGCGACAGGTCCAGCTGATCTGCCGCCGCCGACTGGCTACCCAGGTCAACGACCGTGACAAACACCCGCATTGCTTGAAGACGATCCATGATTTGCACGCTTTCAGAAACAAACTATGTTCAAGCATGGCATTTTTTGTGACGTTTAGTGCAACTAAGCTCTGTGCATCACTTACCTGCTGCTGGAGCTGCACATGATCTCGACGCTTAAACGATTGGCCATGGCCATGGCCGCCCTGGCATTTGCCGCCCATGCCGCGGCAGCCGATCTGACGCTGGATGCTTATAACCCTGGTACCTCGGCAATGATGCCCGTCAGCTCAGTACTGGTCAGCGGCGAGCACGACGTCATCCTCGTGAACGCGCAATTCGGCAATGCCCAAGCCGAGCAACTGGTGACAAAGATTCGCGCCAGCGGCAAGCGCCTGACCATCATCTACGTCAGTGACGGTGACCCGGATTACTACTTCGGCCTTGAAGTGCTGACGAAGGCGTTCCCCGCCGCCAAGGTGGTAGCCACCCAGCCGGTGGTCGACCATATCAAGGCCACCGCCGAGCAGAAACTCGCGTTCTGGGGCCCTAAGCTGGGTGCCGACAAACCGGCCAAAGCCATCATCCCGCAGGTGCTCCAAGGCCATAGCCTGAGCCTGGAAGGCAAGACGCTGGAAGTGGTCGGCCTGGACGGCCCGCAGCCGGACCGCACGTTCGTGTGGATTCCATCGATCAAGGCCGTGGTGGGCGGCGTTGTGGTGTTCGAGAACACCCACGTGTGGATGGCCGATACGCAAACCGCCCAGTCCCACGCTGACTGGCTGGCAACCTTGCAACGCATCGAAGACCTGAAACCGCGCACCGTGATTCCGGGTCACTACCTGGGTACACCCACTGTGCAGTCCGTGGCATTCACCGCGGGCTATATCAAAGCGTTCGATGAGGAAACCGCCAAGGCCAAGGATTCCACTGCGCTGATCGCGGCCATGAAAAAGCGTTACCCGAAACTTGAAGATGAGAGCAGCCTGGAACTCGGTGCCAAAGTCGCCAAGGGCGAAATGAAGTGGTGAATGGTTTTAAACCTTAACGTACTGGAGAGCGTCATGAGCAAGATCGCAATCATTGGTGCCACCGGCCGCGCCGGTAGCCAACTGTTGGAAGAAGCGCTGCGTCGTGGGCATACCGTCACCGCCCTTGCGCGTAATACCGGCACGCTGACCGCACGCCCGGGCGTCACCGTCAAACAGGTCGACGCCCTGGATGCCAACGCCCTGCAACAGGCTGTCAGCGGCAGCGACGTGGTGATCAGTGCGGCGCACTTCGCCACACTGCCGGCCAGTGCGGTGATCGGCCCGGTGAAGAACGCCGGGGTGAAACGCCTGCTGGTGGTCGGCGGTGCAGGTTCGTTGTTGTTGCCGGATGGCAGCCGAGTCATCGACAGCCCTGGCTTCCCGGCGGAGTACAAGGCCGAGGCCAGCGCCGGCGCTGAGTTTCTTGATGCGCTGCGCCAGGAAAAAGAGCTGGACTGGACCTTCCTGTCGCCGTCAGCGGAGTTCGTTGAGACTGAGCGCACCGGAACATTCCGCGTGGGCCAGGATGATTTGCTGGTGAGCGCGCAAGGGCGCAGTTGGATCAGCTTTGCCGACTACGCCATCGCGTTGATCGATGAAGTAGAAACGCCGAAGCACTCGCGCCAGCGTTTCACCGTCGGCTACTGACGCCCCCTGTGGGAGCTGGCTTGTCTGCGATAGCATCACCGCGGTATGGCTGACACACCGAGGTGCCTGCATCGCAGGCAAGCCAGCTCCCACACAAGCCCGCTCCCACTTTTGGATCTGCGGTATTACAACGGTTGGGCTTGGCTCACCAGCCACTCCATCAGCGCTTCAAGCCCGGCCGAAGGCTCAGTGCCTGGCGGGTACACCAGGTAATACCCCATCCCGGTCGGCACGCGCAGTTCAAACGGTGTCGCCAGCCGCCCCGCCTTCACATCCTCGCCAATCAACGCACTGTCGCCAATCGCCACTCCCGAACCCTGGGACGCCACCGTCATTGCCAGGTCCAGCGTTTCAAAATGATGCCCCTGGGCCAGGTTGCTCAAGCGCGTGTTCGCAGCCTTCAGCCACAACGCCCAATCGCGCTCGTCCCGCGTGGGGTGCAGCAGCACCTGGCGCTGCAAATCAGCCGGTGTGTGCAGGCTGGCGAGCAACGCTGGCGCACAGACCGGGGTGAGTTGTTCATCGAATAAATGCCGCGCCTGCGCCGACTGCTCGGCGATGGGCGCATAGATCACCGCCGCGTCGAATTGCTCGCGGCGAAAGTCCACGGTGTAGGCCACGGTGGTGGTGAGTTCCACCGGCACGTCCGGGCGTTCCTTTTGCCACTGCATCAGGCGCGGCAGCAGCCAGCGCATCACACACGTGGAGGCCTTGAGTTGCAGGGTCTGGCGGCGGCTGCCGATCTGCTCCACCGCGTCGCCGATCAAGCCAAACACCTGCTGCGCCCGCAGCGACCACTCGCGGCCCTCTTCGGTCAGGCTCAAGCCCCGCGCCTGGCGCTGGAACAAGGCATAGCCCAAATGGCTTTCGAGCCCGGCAATCTGCCGGCTCACCGCACCTTGGGTGATGTGCAGTTGCTCGGCGGCGCGGGTGAAGTTGCAGCACTGGGCCGTGACCCAGAAGGTGTGCAGCGCGGGCAGCGGTGGCAAGCGTTTCATCGGGCGCAGCCATGACGTGGGGACATGGCTAGTATGACTTTTTATCGATTGTTGGCGCTACCGGCCTGCCGCTCCAATAGCGCCTCGAATCAACAACAAGAGCGACATGTATGGCGACCTGCGGCGAAGTATTGGTCAACCTCCTGGAACGCTACGGCGTAGACCAGGTGTTCGGCATTCCCGGCGTGCACACCGTCGAGTTGTACCGTGGCCTGGCGCGCTCGAGCATCCGCCACGTCACCCCGCGCCACGAACAGGGCGCAGGCTTCATGGCCGACGGCTATGCGCGCACCCGCGGTAAACCTGGCGTGTGTTTCATCATCACCGGCCCCGGCATGACCAACATCACCACCGCCATGGGCCAGGCCTATGCCGACTCGATCCCGATGCTGGTGATTTCCAGTGTGCAATCGCGCAGCCAATTGGGTGGCGGGCGCGGCAAACTGCATGAGCTGCCGAACCAGAGCGCGATGATCGCGGGCGTGGCGGCGTTCTCGCACACCTTGATGTCGGCGGCGGAGTTGCCTGGCGTGCTGGCGCGCGCGTTTGCGCTGTTCCAGGCCGGGCGACCGCGCCCGGTGCACATCGAGATTCCGCTGGATGTGCTGGTCGAAAACGCCGATGCCCTGCTCGGCAGCGAGCCGGTCAGCGTGGCGCGCGCCGGTGCCGCGCCGGCGGCGGTGAAGCAGATGAGCCAGTGGCTGGCGGCAGCAAAACGCCCGCTGATCCTCGCCGGCGGCGGCGCCATCGAGGCGGCCACCGAATTGACCCGCCTGGCCGAACGGCTTGGCGCACCGGTGGCCCTGACCATCAACGCTAAAGGCATGCTGCCGGCCGCGCACCCATTGCTGATCGGCTCGACCCAGACGCTGGTCGCCACCCGCGCCCTGGTCGCCGAAGCCGATGTGGTGCTGGCCATCGGCACCGAACTGGCGGAAACCGATTACGACGTGACCTTCGCCGGGGGGTTCGAGATCCCCGGCGCGCTGCTGCGCATCGACATCGACCCCGACCAGACCGTGCGCAATTACCCGCCTCAGGTCGCACTGGTGGCCGATGCGCAGATCGCAGCCGAAGCGTTGTTGGCCGCGCTGGACAGCCAGGTATTGGGCGAGCGCGACCCCGACTGGGGCAACCCACGCGTCGCGCGCCTGTGGGCTGAATTGACGCCCACCTGGGACGCCGCCACCCGCGCGCAAACCCTGTTTCTCAACACCGTACTAACGGAACTGCCCGGCGCCGTGCTGGTGGGCGACTCCACCCAACCGGTGTACAGCGGCAACCTGACCCTGAACCTCGACCACCCACGCCGCTGGTTCAATTCCTCCACCGGCTACGGCACCTTGGGCTACGCCCTGCCGGCAGCGATTGGCGCCTGGCTGGGACGCGGCGACGGGCAACCGGTGGTGTGCCTGATCGGCGACGGCGGCCTGCAATTCAGCCTGCCGGAACTGGCCAGCGCGGTCGAGGCGCGCGTGCCGGTCATCGTGCTGCTGTGGAATAACCAGGGTTACGAGGAGATCAAGAAGTACATGCTCAACCGCGCCATCGAGCCGGTTGGTGTGGACATCTACACCCCGGACTTTATCGGTGTGGCCAAAGCCTTGGGCTGCGCCGCCGAGAGCATTCAGGGTATCGCGCAGCTGCGCACGGCATTGCGCGCCGCCGCTGATCGCCAGGGGCCGACGCTGATAGAAATCGACCAGGGGCTGTGGATGCAGGAGGTCGCGGTATGAGCGCAGTATTGAGCGGTGTGCTTATTGCGGGCGAATGGCGTGCAGGCCATGACGTCATCGAGGTGATTAACCCTGCCACCGAAGCCAGCCTGGCCCACGTCAGCGTGGGCGATGCGAGCACCGTGGCCCACGCGGTGGAGGCGGCCAGCGCGGCGTTCATCGACTGGTCGAAAAGCACCGGCCGTGACCGCGCCGCCGTGCTGCGCAAGATCGCCCAGGGCGTGAGCGCCCAGCGCGAGCAGCTGATGCAGTTGCAGTCGAGCAACAATGGCAAGCCGCTGTTTGAGGCCGGCATTGATGTGGACGATGTGATCGCCACCTTCGACTACTACGCCGGCATGTGCGACGACATGGACGCCGCGCAAGACCGCCCGGTGGCATTGCCCGGCGAGGACTTCAGCGCACGCCTGCGCCGTGAGCCCTGTGGTGTGGTCGGGCTGATTGTGCCGTGGAATTTCCCGATGGTGACCACCGCCTGGAAACTCGCCCCGGCCCTGGCGGCCGGATGTTGCGTGGTGCTCAAGCCATCGGAAGTCACGCCGTTGGCGGAGTTGCAACTGGCGCAAATTATTGCCCAGGCAGGGCTGCCGGCGGGTGTGTTCAACCTGGTCTGCGGCACCGGCCTGGCGGTCGGCGCACCGCTGGCCGCAGACCGCCGCGTGGCGAAGATGTCCTTCACCGGCAGTAACGCCGTCGGCGTGCAGGTGATGCAACGCGCGGCAGAAACCATCAAGGGTGTGAGCCTGGAGCTGGGCGGTAAATCCTCGTTGCTGGTGCTCGCGGATGCCGACCTTGACCTGGCGGTGGAGCTGGCCTGTGGGGGTGGTTTTTTCAACGCCGGGCAGATGTGTTCGGCCACCAGCCGCGTGCTGGTGGCTGACAGCTTGGCGGACGCATTCCTGCAGCGTTTGCAGACACGGGCCGAAGGGATTCGCGTGGCAGACCCGTTTGCCGATGAGGTGGAAATGGGCGCGTTGATCAACCGTGCCCAGTATCAGCGGGTGCTGGGGCATATTCAGCGTGGCATCGCAGACGGCGCGCGTTTGCTGTGCGGCGGTGAACGACCGGCCGACCTGGCAAAGGGCTATTTCATTCGCCCGACCGTGTTTACCGATGTGCCGTTGAGCAGTGCGTTGTGGAACGAAGAGATCTTCGGGCCGGTGCTGTGTGTACGACGTTTTACCACTGCCGAGGAAGCCATCGCCCTGGCCAATGACAGCGATTTCGGCCTGGTCGCCAGTGTGGTGAGCGCCGATGTCGACACCGCCGAACGCGTGGCCAATGCCTTGCAGGCCGGGCTTGTGTGGATCAACGCGCCGCAGGTGATCTTCCCGCAAACGGCGTGGGGTGGTTACAAGCAGAGCAGCATCGGCCGCGAGTTGGGGCCTTGGGGCTTGGCGGCGTTTCAGGAGATCAAGCATGTGATCCGCGCCCTCTAGCGACGCAGATCCCTTGTGGGAGCTGGCTTGCTCGCGAAAGCGGCGCATCAGGCAATGAATCTGCGAATGACACACCGCATTCGCGAGCAAGCCCGCTCCCACATTTTGAATCGCTGTGTGCCAGTCACCTGCAATTTTTAGATAGCCCCAACGATTTTCTGATTTGCTCCCCTCCCCCCTGCGTGGCCTGATTCGCCCTTGCCTCTTCAAGGTCCGCCCATGGAAAACGTTCGCGCAACGCCCACCACCGCCGTCTGGCTGATGATCAGCGTCGTACTGGTCGCCCTTAACCTGCGCCCGTCGATGGCTGCCGTCGGTCCGCTGTTGTCATCGATTCGCGGCGATGTGCCGTTGAGTTTCAGCAGCGCCGCCCTGCTGACCATGCTGCCGGTCATGGCCATGGGCCTGGCGATGTTCTTTGGCATGGGCCTGGGTAAACGCGTTGGCGAGCACCGCAGCATTGTGCTGTCGCTGCTGGTGATTGGCTTGGCCACGCTGTCGCGACTGTTTCTGGATTCGGCGCCAGGCTTGATCGTCAGCGCCATCGCTGCCGGCGTCGGTATCGCGATGATCCAGGCATTGATGCCGGCGCTGATCAAGACACGCTTCAGCGCCAACGTCTCGCTGTTCATGGGCCTGTATGTCACCGCCATCATGGGGGGCGCGGCACTGGCCGCTTCGTTCGCGCCGTTGGTGCAGATGCAGACCGGCAGCTGGCGCATCGGCCTGGCCATCTGGGCGGCACTCGCGCTATTGGCGCTGGTGTTCTGGTACGCCCAGCGTTCGGCGATGCCGCCACTGCCCCAGGCCGCTGCCGGCGCGCAAGAATCGTTTTTCGGCAATCGTCGCGCATGGTTGCTGGCGATCTTCTTTGGCCTGGGCACCGCCTCCTACACCTGTGTGCTGGCGTGGCTGGCGCCCTACTACGTGGAGCAAGGCTGGAGCGAACAACATGCCGGCTTGCTGCTGGGGTTCTTGACCGCCATGGAAGTCGTGTCCGGCCTGGTCACCCCGGCCATCGCCAACCGCCGCCAGGATAAACGCGGGGTAGTCGCGGTGTTGCTGGTGCTGATCATCTGCGGTTTCTGCGGCCTTATTCTCAGCCCTCAATCCCTGAGCCTGCTGTGGCCTTGCCTGCTGGGCCTGGGCATTGGCGGTCTGTTTCCGATGAGCCTGATCCTGTCCCTCGACCACTTGGACAACCCGCGCCGCGCCGGTGGCCTGACCGCGTTCGTGCAAGGCATCGGCTACCTGATTGCTGGCCTGTCGCCACTTATTGCCGGGATGATCCGCGACCAACTCGGCAGCTTCGAATGGGCCTGGTGGTCACTGACCGCCGTGATAGGGGTGATGCTGCTGATCGTCACGCGGTTCAATCCAAAGCATTACGCACGACATATCCGCTGACGTCGTATTGCCAACATTTTTTGTCCCACACCAAACATAGAAACGCCCTACAGAGCTTTCTATTGGCACGACCGTTCCGTTAAGCTTTTGCCCTTGTCGCGCGCTGCCTCAGTGCCAAGGCTTACCGGATGGAACGGATGCTAAACAGTAATTTGCTCAGAAAGCTCGATATGCAGGACTTGATGGTGTTCATCGCCGTCTACGACCAGAGCAGCGTTACCGAGGTGTCTGAAACGCTGTTCGTCAGCCAGTCCACTGTGAGTTACAGCCTGAAGAAACTGCGCACCAGTTTTGAGGATGAGCTGTTTATCAACACGCGGGCAGGCATGCGGCCTACGTACAAAGCCACGACCATGTACGGGCATGTGCAGAAGATCCTCGAGAGCATCAACCTGTGCCACGCCGGTGGCCAGGCCTTCGACCCGACGCAGAAGGCCGTGACCTTCAATGTGTGTGCGCCGGAGTACTTTGAGCAACTGATCCTGCCGCGCCTGCTGAAGAACTTCGACCGCGCCGACCTGCCAGTGATCGTCAATGTGCAAAAGCTGGAAACCGAGATTCCCGCCGAGGACTTGCGCGAAGGTCGTCTCGACCTGGTGATTTGTTTCGGCCCGAACTTTCACCGCGCCCACAAAGACTTCAAGGCCCAGATGCTGCTGGAAGATGATTTGGTGTGTGTGTTCGATAAACGCGCGACCCCGCGCGAGCCGGCGTTCAGCCTGCAATCCTTCGTCGAGCGGCGCCACGTGTTCCCCACGCCCTGGACCTCCCACACCAACATGATCGACGGCTGGCTGGCCCGCCAGGCCCACAAGCGCCAAGTGGTCGCCAGGGCCAACAGTTACAGCGCCGCGTTGAAGATGATCACCGGCACCGACTTCATCGTCACCCTGCCGCGCCGCGTGCAAAAGCTCTTGGCGCCCGCCAGCGTGTTTGGCCATTGCGAGGCGCCCAACGGGCTGCCGGGGTTCACCCTGGACATGCAGTGGAACGAAACCAGCGGCCAGGACAGCGCCAATACCTGGTTTCGTGAGCAAGTGGTGAAGGTGTGCGCCGATCAGGGGTTGTTGTAGCCCTCAGCCAATCGCGACCTTGCTGTAGGAATCGCGATCCATATCCACCAGCAAGACGCTGAGTTGAACTTGAATATCCGCCGGCCATTCGCCCTGGTCCTGCAACGCCGCCAACAGGCTTTCCGACAACTGCTTCTTGACCTGCGGCGAGCGCCCGCTGAGCAGTGACAGCTTCAGCGCAATAAACCCGCGCGGGTTGAGTGAGGTGCCGACCTGAAACGTCTCAACCTTGACGGCGCGGCTTTTGATATCGAACTCGGAACCGAACTGCCCGGACGCCATCAGCACATTGTTGAGCCGCAACAGGGTTTTCTCGACGGCCAGGCCGGTCAGATTGGCGGTGTATTCCAGGTGCAGATGCGGCATGAAAAGCTCCGAATAGTTGTAGGAAAAAGAGCGATACATATAGCACGCAGCCGAACCGAATCAGAACGCTTTCAGTGTGAAACTTCGATCAGGCTGCGCAGCGCACGGTTTTCCCACACGGCTACGATCACCAGCACCGCCGTGGTCAGCGCGCCCAGCACCAAGGCCGAAAACACCTGCTGCAACCCAAGCGGCAACACCACCAGCAACATCAACAACCCGCCGAGGTGCGACAGCGGTGGCAATGACCGGTCACTCATGACCCACTTGAACAACGCGCTGCCCAATAGAAACAACCATGGGCCGGCGATGATCGCCACCACGCTGGCCTGGCTGGCGTGGCCCGGATGCACCAGCACCAGTTCGTCGGCCACCGCGCTGACAATGATGCCGGCGACAATCAACACGTGCAGGTAGGTATAGGCAATCCGCGCCTGGCGGCCCGGGTCGGCAGAGCTGGCAATGCGGTGATGGGCGCGCTCGGCGCCGCTGTCGAAATAGATCCACCACAGCGCAATGCTGCCCACCACCGCCACCAGGAATGCGCCCAGGCCTTCCATGCTCCAGGGCAATTGGGCAAAAGTGGCGCCGGTCACCAGCAATGATTCGCCAAGGGCAATGATCACAAACAGGCCGCAGCGTTCGGCCATGTGGTTGCCTTCGACGTTCCAGTCCGCCAGGGTCGAACGCCCCAGACCCGGTACCCAGAAATACACCGACGGCGATATCAGTTCGATCAACAGCGCCAGCGCCCAGAAGGCCAGCCGTTGTTGACCGTCGAGCAGGCTGCCGGTGATCCAGAACACGCCGGAACACAACATCCACGCCAGGATTCGCTGAAAATTGCGAATCATGTTCAGCGACTCGCCGCGCACTGCCCACAACGCAAACAGCGTGCGTCCTACCTGCATGAATACGTAGGCGCCGGCAAACAGTACACCTCGGTCGGTAAAAGCCTTGGGAATCGAGGAAGACAGCAGCAGACCGGCCACCATCAACCCGAACAGGCCGAGGCGGATCGGGATTTTTTCCGGATCGAGCCAGTTGGTGATCCACGACGTGAAGATCCACACCCACCACACCGCGACCATCATCAGCGCCACCAGCACCGCCCCGTCCAGGGTCAGGTGAGCCAACAGCGAATGGGACAATTGGGTCACGGCGAACACGAACACCAAGTCGAAAAACAGCTCGACCATGCCGACTTTGCCACTGTCATGACTGCCGCGCCCACGCAGCAAGGAACGGTATGGAATCATCGGTGGCACTCCCTGAATTGGGTTATCTCAAGATTTTGTCGCGAGCACCGGCAGCATGTCGCGCTCACTCATGAACGCCTCCAGCCGCGAGCGCATCCAGCGTTCCGCCGGGTCGGTGTCGACGTGGCTGAGCCAGACCATGGACAAGTCCAGGGTCGGCGTTTCGAACGGAAAGGGCTCGCAAAACAGGTTGCCGCCAGCGGCCATGGCCTGGGCGGTGTAGTCCGGCAAGCTGGCGATCATGTCAGTGCCGGCGAGCAGTGCCGGCAGCGCACTGTATTGCGGCACCGACAGCACCACATGGCGCTTGCGGCCAATTTCGGCCAGCCATTCATCGGCAAACCCGGACACGTTGGCGGTGTGGGACACCAGCACATGAGGGCGTGCGCAATATTCGTCGAGGGTCAGCGGTTTGTCCGAGGCGTCGGCGCGCAGCAGGCAGGGGCGGATATGCCGCAGCAGTTTACGTTTGGCGTTCGCCGGCAGGCCGCGGGTCTGGGTGATGCCGACGGTGATATCGCCGGACGCCAGCAGATCAGGAATGCGCCAGTAATCCACATGCTGCACCACGAACACCACCAACGGCGCTTCCTGGCGCAACGCCCGCAGCAAGGGCGGCAGCAGGCCGAACTCGACGTCATCGGACAAGCCGATGCGAAAGGTCATGGTGCTCTGGGTGGGGTCGAAATCGTGGGTCAGGCTCAGGGCCGACGACAGTGAATCCAGGGCCGGCGACAGGTGCTGAATGATCTCCTCGGCGCGCGCGGTGGGTTCCATACGGTGGCCGACGCGAATAAACAGTGGGTCATTGAACAAGGTGCGCAAACGGTTGAGGGCCGAACTGATGGTCGGTTGACCGAGAAACAGCTTCTCCGCCACCCGCGTGACATTGCGCTCGAGCATCAGTGCTTCGAAGACCACCATCAGGTTGATGTCGGCCTTGCGTAATTCATTGCGATTCATCGGCACCTGCCCCTTTCCCCAAGACAAGCCGCAGTTTAGAAAGCCCGCGGGGCTGCGTCTATGTGAACACTGTTCATCCGGCGGCTTTGGGATTATAAATCAGCGCTTGAAGGCCGCAGGAACACCATCGTGCTGTTCATTATTGCCCTGGCCATTGTGGTGGCCGGGTTTTGTCTCTGGGTAGTCAAGGGGATCGCCAACCCCACGGTGAGGACGCTGACGCGGGTGTTTGTCGGCCTGTGCCTGGCAACCGTGATCGCGTTTGTGGTGTTGGCGTGGGGGGTTCCCGTCTCCGTGCTGCTTTCATGAGCCGTTGCATTCATCCACTCTCAGCAAGGACCGCCTGATCGTGAAATTTGCCTACACCATCATCTATGTACCCGACGTTGCCGCCTCTCTGATGTTTTTCGAGAAAGCCTTCGGCTTCAGTCGCCGTTTCCTGCATGAATCGGGCACCTACGGCGAGCTTGAAACCGGCGACACCACGCTCTCGTTTGCAGCGCATGAGTTGGGCGAATTGAATTTCGACGGTGGTCATGTCCAGGCGCATGCCTCTAAAAGGCCGCTGGGGATGGAGGTCGGGTTTGTGACCGAAGACGTGTTCGTCGCCCATGCCAAAGCACTGGCCCACGGCGCGATAGAGCTGGCGCCACCCGCCACCAAGCCTTGGGGCCAGGTGGTGTCGTATGTGCGTTGCCCGGATGGCACGCTGGTGGAATTGTGTACGCCGATCGTAGGCTGATCGTGGCGCCAATGTAGGAGCGGGCTTGTTGGCGAAGGCGGTGAATCAGTGAGCCCATTGGTTACTGACACATTGCCTTCGCGAGCAAGCCCGCTACCACCTTTAGACTGCGTTCGCTCATTCAATCAGGGCTTGAGCGGCCGCTCCTGATCTCGCTCGGAAAGCTCCGTACCATCGTCCGGATGCTTCCAGGTCTGCGGCTTTTCCTCTTCGGGCTGTCGCCGAGGTTGCTCATGCGCGTGCTCATCCCGGTGCTCGTGTTTGTCAGGCATTGCCACCTCCCATCCGTAAGAATTGGTCACCGCTTCAAGCATAGAACAGTGGCGAAATTTTGGACGCGCACGGCGATTGATAGCCATGGCGCATCAATGTATCCAAATTACTCACTTATCATTTCTAAATGTGTCAGCCACTATCCGCGGTCTTAAGCGAAACAAGCACTTTAAAAAGAACGCTGGAGACACAAAACCATGACTAGCCCTTCCCGGCCCGACTCTGCCCGCTCGAAAGTGGGTGCGGTATTCCGCGTCACTTCGGGCAACTTCCTCGAACAGTTCGACTTCTTTCTGTTCGGCTTCTACGCCACCTATATCGCCGCCGCGTTCTTCCCCGCCGCTAATGAGTTTGCGTCATTAATGATGACCTTCGCCGTGTTCGGTGCAGGCTTCCTGATGCGACCGTTGGGCGCGATCATCCTGGGTGCCTATATCGATGACGTCGGTCGCCGCAAAGGGTTGATCGTGACCCTGTCGATCATGGCCAGCGGTACGCTGTTGATCGTGTTGGTGCCGGGTTATCAAACCATCGGCCTGTGGGCGCCATTGCTGGTGCTGCTGGGCCGCTTGCTGCAGGGCTTCTCTGCCGGTGCGGAGCTGGGCGGTGTGTCGGTTTACCTTTCCGAAATGGCCACCCCGGGCCGCAAAGGTTTCTACACCAGCTGGCAGTCGGGCAGCCAACAGATCTCCATCGTGGTGGCCGCCGCGTTGGGTTACGGCCTGAACGTGTGGATGCAACCGGCCGTGGTTGCCGATTGGGGCTGGCGCATTCCGTTCGCCATCGGTTGCATCATCATCCCGTTCATCTTCGTACTGCGGCGCAACCTGCAGGAAACCGAAGAGTTCGCCAACCGCAAACATCGCCCGACCATGCGCGAAGTGCTGGCGACCCTGGTGAAGAACTGGACCGTGGTGATCGGCGGCATGCTGATGGTGGCGATGACCACCACCGCGTTCTACCTGATCACCGTGTACGCCCCGACCTTCGGCAAGACCGTGCTGCAACTGAGCACCTCCGACGCCCTGCTGGTGACCTTGCTGGTGGCCGTGTCGAACTTTGTCTGGCTGCCAATCGGCGGCACCCTGAGTGACCGTTTCGGCCGCAAGCCGGTGCTGGTGGCGATGACCCTGCTGACCGTGATCACCGCCTACCCGGCACTGTCGTTTGTGGTCAACGCACCGAGCTTCGGCCACATGCTGGAAACCCTGCTGTGGTTCTCGTTCCTGTACGGCATGTACAACGGCGCGATGATTCCGGCGCTGACCGAAATCATGCCGGTGGAAGTGCGCGTGGCGGGCTTCTCGCTGGCCTATAGCCTGGCGACAGCGATCTTTGGCGGTTTCACGCCGGCGATCTCCACCTGGTTCATTCACATCACCGAAGACAAGGCCTCGCCGGCCTACTGGATGATGTTTGCCGCCTTGTGCGCGTTGTGCTCGACCCTCGCGTTGTACCGCCGCGCCAATACCCGCGGGCAGGTGATGCAGGGGGCCGCATGATGAAGGCGCTGTGCAAAACCCTGACCGCCCTGGCCCTCGGCGCTTTGGCGCTGACGGCCCAGGCCGAAGAGCTCAAGGTGATGACCTCCGGGGGCTTCACCGCCGCCTATAAACTGCTGGGCCCGCAATACGCCCAGCAAAGCGGCGACACCCTCGACACCATCCTCGGCCCGTCCATGGGCAAGGCGCCGGAAGCGATTCCCAACCGCCTGGCCCGTGGCGAACACGCCGACGTGGTGATCATGGTGGGCTATGCCCTGGATGATTTGATCAAACAGGGCAAGGTCGACAAGGCCTCGCGGGTGGAGCTGGCCGATTCACGCATCGGCCTGGTGGTCAAGCAAGGCGCCGCCAAGCCGGCGATCGGCACCGATGCCGAGTTGAAAGCGGTGCTCAGCCAGGCCAAATCCGTGGCGTATTCGGACAGCGCCAGCGGCGTGTATGTCGAGAAGGAGCTGTTCAAAAAGCTCGGCATGCCCGCCAAGGGCAAGATGATCGAGCGCATCCCGGTGGCTTCGGTGGTCGCCAAGGGTGAATACGAGGTGGGCCTGCAGCAGGTGGCGGAATTGCTGCCGGTGCCGGGCGTGACTTACGTCGGCAAGATCCCGGAAGACGTGCAATCGGTGACGCGCTTTGCGGCGGGCATTCCGGTCAACGCTCAACATCCGGCGCAGGCCAAGGCACTGTTGCAGTACCTGGCCTCGCCCGAGGCGCAACCGCTGGTGCAATCCACCGGGTTGGACTCGGTGTCACACTGACCGAAACGGCATCTCCCGCACCAACCGTTCCAATTCCAGCGCCGCCGGTGGCAACGTCCGCCCGCGGCGCTTGATCAAGCCCACATTGCGCATCACCTGCGGTTCCACCAGCGGCACGCTTACCAGAATCGGGTGCGTGCCCGCCGGCATCGCAATCGACGGCACCATCGCCACGCCCAACCCCGCCTCCACCAACCCGATCATCGTGGTCACGTGGTGGGTCTCGCAAATACTCGGTTTTTTCACCCGCACCCCACGCAGCGCCTGGTCCAGCAGGAAGCGGTTGCCTGAGGTTTTGTCCACGGTGATGTAGTCGTGCTCGTAAGCCTCGGCCCAGGTCACGCTCTCGCGCTCGGCCAACGGATGATCACGCCGACAGGCCAGTACGTAGCGCTCCTGCAATAACAGTTCAAATTCCACTTCGTCGGCCAGGCTGCCACTGAAACTCACGCCAAAATCCGCCTCGCCACTTTCCACCGCGTTGCACACCTCGCCGGCGCTGGCGTCCAGCACGCGCAGACGAATCTTGGGGTACAGCTTATGGAATTCGGAGATCACGTGAGGCATGAAGTAGTAAGCGGTGGACGGCACACAGGCAATGGTCACGTTGCCCATGCGTGTGGACGCGACGTTACTGATGCCCATCAAGGCGACATCAAGGTCGTCGAGCATGCGCTCCACTTGCGGCAGGAATGCCCGCCCGACCATGGTCAGGCTGACCCGCCGCGTGGTGCGCTCGAACAACTTCACCTCAAGGGCGGACTCAAGCTTTTCGATGCGTCGGCTCAGCGCCGGCTGCGAGATGCGGATGGCCTCGGCGGCGCCGCGAAAACTGCCCTTGTCTACCACGGCGCGGAAAGCCTGGAGGTCGTTGAGGTCGAAGTTGATGATCACGGGATGGGCCAGTGTGGTCGATTTGGGGGGCATTATCGTATGGGCTGTGGTGACGCGCCATGTATGCCTGCACGGGTTTGAATTGATAACCCGGCTACAACGATCAAGCCAGTGATATAAGCGCGTTATGTGCGCCCGCACCGCAGCGACCTGCTACCTTCACTGCGTATGACGCCTTATCGGCGCCACTCGCAGATACGGTGGATAAAACCCGTGAGACAGGTGTCGATACACACAGTGTTCAAGCGAGGGCAGCGCCGACGCCGCGCGCTTAAGCCAGGACGGGAACTGATTGGCTTGTATACCAACCCCGAAAGTTAGCAATACCGTGGGATTTCAACACGAAAAATCCACGAAACAATTTAAAACAACCCAACTTAGTATAAATTGCACGCGAACAACCAAAGCCGTTCAAGGAGACTCTCGTGGCAACTCTTCAAGCTCATACAATCCAGGCGCTGCAAACCCAACGCCCTGCCCTGCTGACCGAATGGATTACGAGCCTCGAGGCTTCGGGAGCCACGCGAAACGTCAAGGGTGATGACGTCAAACAGCAAGCTGGCGACTTTCTTAATCTGCTGATCGACGCGCTTCTGCAAGGCGGCTCACAGCAGATAAGCCATGAAAACTGGGCTGAGACCCGGGTTTTCCTGGAAAAGCTGTCGCACAGCCGCGCCTTGATCGGCCAGGACTCGCAACAAACCGCCAGCTTCATTTTCGCCCTTAAAGGCCCAGTGTTCACCTTGCTGCAACGGGAGTACGCCGAACAACCGGCGCAACTGGCCGAGCAACTCTGGGAAGTGTCCGAACTGCTCGATTCGCTGGGCATGCACACCATCCGCACCTTCCAGAAGTCCCGTGAGTCGGTCATCAAACGCCAGCAGGAAGAATTGCTGGAGTTGTCCACCCCCGTGGTGAAGCTGTGGGACGGCGTGCTGGCCCTGCCGATGATTGGCACCCTGGACTCGCAACGCACTCAGGTGGTCATGGAGTCGCTGCTGCAACGCATCGTCGACACCGGCTCGGAAATCGCCATTATCGACATCACCGGCGTGCCGACCGTCGACACCCTGGTGGCCCAGCACTTGCTGAAAACCGTCACCGCCATCCGCCTGATGGGTGCCGACTGCATCATCAGCGGCGTACGCCCACAAATTGCCCAGACCATCGTGCACCTGGGTCTGGACCTGCAAGGCGTGGTGACCAAAGCCAACTTGGCGGATGCCCTGGCGCTGGCGCTCAAACGCCTGGGCGTCACCATCAGCAAGGCTGTCTAAGCATGGAACGCATCCCTATTTTGCAGATGGGCGAATTTTTGCTCGTGACCATTCAGGTCGACATGCACGACCAGCTGGCCATGACGCTGCAGGACGACCTGTCCGAACGCATCAGCCGCACCTCGGCGCGCGGCGTGCTGATCGACATTTCGGCGCTGGACATGGTGGACTCGTTTATCGGGCGCATGATCGGCACCATTTCCGGCCTGTCGCGCATCATGGACGCGCAGACCGTGCTGGTGGGCATGCAACCGGCGGTGGCCATTACCCTGGTGGAACTGGGCATGACCCTGCCCGGCGTAGCGACCGCATTGAACGTCGAGCGCGGCATGAAACTGCTGCGTGACCGGGTAGAACACTTATGAGCCAAGCCAGCAGCGGCACGCATCCCGTGCTGATCGAACAGGACGTTGTGCTGGCCAGACAATTAGTACGCAGGCTGGCCCAGGACTGCGGCATGCGCCTGATCGACCTGACCAAGCTGGTCACGGCCGTCAGTGAGTTGGCGCGCAACACCGTGGTCTACGGCGGTGGCGGGTACATGGATTGGAGCGTCGTCGAAAGAGACCATCGCCCCGGCCTGCGCCTGACCTTTCGCGATGAAGGCCCCGGCATCCCCGACCTCAAGCTGGCCCTGACCGACGGCTGGACCTCCGGCAGCGGCCTGGGCCTGGGCCTGACCGGCGCCAGGCGCCTGGTGGACGAGTTTGAACTGGACACCGCACCCGGCAAGGGCACACGCGTGACGATCACCCGATGGACCTGAATATTCCCAGCGCCTTGACCCAAGTGCTTTTGATCGAAGATGTCAGCCAAATCGGCTATGCCCGGCGCAGCGCCCAGCAGCTTGCCGAGCTGCTGGGTTTTGATGAAACCGACGCCGGGCGCGTGGCCCTGGTAGCGACCGAACTTGCCAGCAACATCCTCAAGCATGCCGCCCATGGCGAGCTGCACCTGCGCGCCACGGGCAACCAGGGTGTCGAAATGATCGCCGTCGACCGTGGCCAGGGCTTCGACCTGGAAAGCTGCCTGGTGGATGGGTTCTCCACGGGCGGCACGCAAGGCATCGGCATGGGCGCCATCTCGCGCGTGGCCCAGGTCTTTGATGTGCATGCCGATCATCGGGGCACGGCGATGTTGGCGCGGCTCTACCCTCGCACCTCGAACGCGCGGGATATCCGCTATGGCGTCAGCCAGCATTCCTTGCACAACGATCCGGCGTGTGGCGACGCCTGGCACCTGGCAATCGAAGCAGGCCAGTTCAGCGTGATGGTTGCCGACGGCCTGGGCCATGGCAGCGAAGCCGAGCGCGCGGCGCGCGCGGGTGAAGAGATGTTCGCCCAAGACCCCTTCCAGGACTCGACCACACTGTTCAACGACATGCATATCGGCATGAATGGCACCCGGGGCGGCGCAGTGGCCGTGGCGCAATACGACGCCGTGGCCGACCGACTGCGTTTCACCGGCGTGGGCAATATCGGCGCCAGCCTGATTGGCTTCGGCAAGTCGCGCGGGCTGGCTTCCCACCCGGGCATCGTCGGCGTGCAGTTTCGCAAGGCGCAACCCTTCGACTACGCTCAGGTCAGCGGCCAACTGCTGATCCTTTACAGCGACGGGCTGCAGTCACGCTGGAACCTTGCGGATTATCCCGGGCTTTGCCACCGCCACCCCGCCCTGATCGCCGCCATCCTTCACCGTGATTTCTGTCGCGGCCGGGATGACGTTACCGTCTTCGTGATTGCCCTGGAGGCCATTGATGGCTGACACCATTGCTTCGCTCACTGAGCAAGTGCAACGCCTGCACCAGGAAGCCGACGCCTTGCGTACCGAGTTGGATGAGACCAACCAGGGTGTGCTGGCACTGTATGCCGAACTGGATATGCAGGCCGACCAGTTGCGTCAGGCATCAGACCTGAAAAGCCGCTTCCTGTCGTACATGAGTCATGAATTTCGCACGCCCCTGGGCTCGATCCTGAGCATCACCAGCTTGCTTGCCGATGAACTCGACGGCCCTTTGAGCCCCGAGCAGCAGACCCAGGTAGGCTTTATCCGCAGCTCGGCGCGCGAGCTGCGGGAGATGGTGGACGACCTGCTCGACCTGGCCAAGATCGAGGCCGGGCGCATTACCATCTCGCCTGCCTGGTTTGACATGTTCGACCTGTTCTCGGCATTGCGCGGGATGTTCCGCCCGATCGTCGACGCCTCGTCGGTGGACCTCATCTTTGAAGAGCCCTCGGGCTTGCCCAAGCTCTACACCGATGACAAGAAGCTGGCGCAGATCCTGCGCAACTTTATCTCCAATGCCCTGAAGTTCACCCTGCAAGGTGAGGTGCGCGTGTCGGCACGCATGGAAAGCGCGCACGAGATCCGCTTTGCGGTGCAGGACACTGGCCTGGGCATTCCTGCCGAGCTGCACAACAACCTGTTCGAAGACTTTTCCCAGATCGACTCACCGCTGCAAAAGCGCCTGCGCGGCACCGGCCTGGGGCTCTCGCTGTGCAAGCGCTTTGCCGAGTTGCTCGGTGGCCGGGTCGGGGTGCAAAGCGCCCCAGGCGTTGGGTCGATGTTTTTTGTGATCATTCCTCTGTCTATCGCGGGCGGGCCTGCCGATGAATCGTGACATCCAGCTGCTGATCGTCGACGACAACGCCGCCACCCGCTATGCCCTGCGCCGGCGCCTGGAAAGCCATCACTACCGCGTGCTCGAAGCCGGCACCGGCCAAGAGGGCCTGGACCTGATCGCGAGCAAGAAGATCGACGGGCTCATCCTCGACGTCAATCTGCCGGACATGAGTGGCTTCGACATCGTGCGCGCGCTGCGCGCCGACCCGGCGACCGCCCTGCTACCGGTGGTGCATGTCTCGGCTGCGTCCATCGAGACAGGCGACATCATCACCGGCCTGGACGCCGGCGCCGATGCCTACCTGATCCACCCGGTGGACCCGGACGTGCTGCTGGCGACCCTGCGCACCTTGCTGCGCGTGCGTGACACCGAATACGCCTTGCGCGAGAGCGAGGCGCGCTTTCGCGAAATCTTCTTCAACATCAGCGCGCCGATAGCCGTCATGGACCCGCAGTTGAAGGTGCATGAATGCAACCACGCGTTCGCCCAACTGATCCAGGACAACCTGAACCCTGACGCCTTGCTCGAATGCTTCGCCAGCGATCAGCACGCCGTCATCCAGGAGTTGTGCCTGCGTCTCGCCGCGGGAGAGCGCTGGAAAGGCACCTTGCAAATGCAAGTCGACGGCCAGGTGCGCGAAACCGAGTGGCAAATCTCGCCCTATCGCCGGGCCGAACTGAGCCTGGTGTTTGTCGAAGACGTCACCGAGCATCGCCATCGCGAGCGCCATCAGCTGGCCGAGCTGACCAACGCCACCACGCAGCTGGCGCGCACCGAGGCGCAGTTGCTGCAGGCACAGAAGATGGACGCGCTGGGCAAACTCACCGGCGGCATCGCCCACGACTTCAACAACCTGCTGACCGGGATTATCACCAGCCTTGAGCTGATCAAAAAACGCCTCGACACTCAGCATACCGAGAAGGTCAAGGCTTATGCCGACGCCGCATTGAGCTCGGCCCTGAGCGCCGCCGGCCTGACCAATCGCCTGCTCGCGTTTGCCCGCCAGCAGCCTCTGGACACACGCCCGGTGGATATCAACGCGCATATCCGCTCACTGGAAGAGCTGCTGGTGCGCACGATCGGTGAACATATCGCGCTCAAACTCGAGCTGACGACCCACCCGGCCGTGGCGCTGGTCGATCCGATCCAACTGGAAAGCGCAGTGCTGAACCTGGTCATCAATGCCCGCGATGCGCTGCCCAAAGGCGGCAATATCTGGGTGACCACCTACCCTGCTTACTCCAACGGCAACCTGAAACTGGAAAACGGCGCCTACATCGCGCTCTCCGTGCGCGATAACGGCGTGGGCATCGAACACAGTGTGATCGACAAGGTGTTCGACCCTTTCTTCACCACCAAGCCGCTGGGCCAGGGCACCGGGCTGGGGCTGTCGACCATCTACGGCTTTGCGCGCCAGTCCGGCGGCGACGCACAAATCCGCAGCGTCACCCGCCAGGGCACCGAGGTCACCATCATGCTGCCCGCTGCCTCGGGCCCGGCGAGCGTAACCACCAAGCCCGTTGCGGCGCCCGGGCTCAGCAGCGGCGAACACGTGCTGATCGTCGAGGACATGCCTTCGGTGCGCAGCTTCGTCGCCGAGGTGCTGGTCGACGCCGGTTACCGCTGCAGCCTGGCGGCCGACGGTGATGAAGCGATCGCCACCCTGAACCAGGACACCAGCATCGACTTGTTGCTTACCGACGTGGGCCTGCCTTACATGACCGGGCGGGAATTGGCCGATGTCGCCCGAGGCTTGCGTCCCACGCTGCCGATTCTGTTCATGACCGGGTATGCGGAAAACGCGGCGAATCGCCAAAGCTTCCTGGGGGAAGGCATGGACCTGATCTCCAAACCGTTCCATATCGACGAGTTGCTGGAGAAGATCCGCCGCGGGCTGGACGGCCTGCCAGGCACCCAGTAAGGGGGACACGCAGGCCGCCCGGGCTAAATTGCAGGATGCTGTGCGGTGACAGGCTTGGTACCGTGACCGGCCTTGCAATCGGCTACCGGCACCGAACAATGACTCAACCCAATAACAACTATCGGCCCCTGCGCCTCGCATCGTGGGCGCTCGGCCTGCTGTGCACCGCCACCCTGGGCTTTTTTGCCTGGCAAAGTTTTTACCCGGTGCGCGCCGCCGATTCGTGGAGTTATCAGGTTTTGCACACCGATGTGGCCAAGGCCGCGTCGTTGATGCCCATGGCTGACGGCTCGTTGATGGTCACCCAGGAACTCAAGGACGGGCTGGGCAGCATCGTGCACATCCGGCTGGATGGAACGCGCGATGTCGTGCTCGGCAACCTGTCCAAACCCGACGGGATGTTGGCCACGCGGGGCGGCTGGGTGTTCAGCCAGGAAACCGGCAACGCCCCCGTCAGCTTTCTCAAGGACGGCGCGGTCACCGAATTGTTCAAAGGCGAAAACGTGCAAGGCCTGTGGGATGACGGCGACTACCTGTATGCCATCGAAGACCGCAGCCATGCAGGACGCCTGCTGCGCTATCGCTGGAGTGACCAGAGCATAAGCGTAATACGCGAGGGCCTGGACCAGGCGGAGTCGATCATCCGCTGCACGGATGGCCGCATGCTCTACACCAAAAAGAAAGAAGGCAGGGTGCGCGAACTGAGCGCCGACGGCAGTGACCCGGTGGTGCTGGCCAAACTTAACCAGCCGACCTTTTTGATGTGCGATGAGCGAGGCCTGTGGGTCAATGAAGATGCCACCCACCGCGCACGCTTGTTGCTGATCGACAAACAGGGACGCCAGCACACGATCCTGTCGTTTTTGAAGGCGCCGCAATCGATTGTGCGAACCGCAGACGGCACTTACCTGGTGGCCGAAGGTGGGCGCAACCGGGTACTCAAACTGGTGAACGACGCGCTGGCGGCGACCAGCGACGGCAAGTAGCCCTGACGCCGCCCCGCGACAGACCGAACAACGCCTACTGGCAAGTGCCGCCTTTGTGGTGCGAGCCCGTGCCGCCCACCGGATGCGTGCCCTTGGGGCATGCCGCCGCGAACATCGGGGTGACCATCAAAACCACCAGCAACCCAACCAACGAAAGCTTTTTCATGCGACCCTCCGTAACGATCACGACGCGTGATGTCACAAAGATATCACGCATCCACGGAAGTTATCGCCTGCTCATTACACCCACGCCTTGGGGCCGCTGAAAAACGCCTGCGCATTGCTGTCCAGTGTTTCCAGGTGATAGCCACCCTCCTGCACAATCACGCAGGGTAAGCCCAACTGCCGGATGCATTCGCCCAGGCGCGCAAACCCTTCACGGGTCACCGCCACTTTGCTTTGTGGGTCGAGTTCGTAGATATCGAACCCCAAGGACAACACCAGCACATCCGCTGAGAACTGCTTCACCGCCGCCAAGGCCAACTCGAGTTTTTCGAAGAACACCGCTTCGCTGGCGCCATGGGCCATGGGCAGGTTGAGGTTAAAGCCTGCACCGCCAGCCACGCCGCGCTCGTCGGCAAAGCCTGCGACGCCCGGGTAGAAGTTGGTCGGGTCGCCGTGGATCGACACATAGAGCACGTCGTCGCGGTCGTAGAAAATCTCCTGGATGCCTTGGCCGTGGTGCATGTCGGTATCCAGCACGGCCACGCGCGCAAAGCCTTCGCGCAGAACCTGGGCGGCCACCGCCGCATTGTTGATGTAGCAGAAACCACCCGCCGCATCGTAACGAGCATGGTGGCCCGGCGGGCGACACAGCGCGTAGGCCGCCGGCGCGCCGTCAAGGATGTGCTTAGCGGCGGCGACAGCACTTTGCGCCGACCAATACGCCGAACGCCAGGTCAACTCGCCGACCGGGCAACTGCCATCTGCCAGGTAACGCGCAGCTTGGGCAAGGATGCCGCGCAGGGCGTTGGGTTCGCGCACGAAGATATTCGACATGACTTCGTCGCCCCAGTCTTCGGGGATCTCCTTCCAGCGTGAATGGGCTTCCTGCAAAAACGTCAGATAAGGCGCGCCGTGCACGCCAAGCAATGGGTCAAGGCCGTAGTCAGCAGGCGGCTGGATATCGAAGCCCAAGGTCTGTGCGGCCACCAGCAAGTTGCGCGCACGCTCGGGGACTTCCTGCGGCGTGCGCATCTGGCCGCGGGAGTAGTAGCTGCGCGGGTGGTGCAAGAGTTGTTCGGGGTGGAAAAACGTACGCATGAGATGCTCCTGTATAAACACCCAACCTCTGGGCGCTGGCGTACCAGCGCCTGCAGTCGAATCAAGCCAGGTGTTGGCGTTGAGTCGTTAATCAGCGTGGCCAGCGCGCTGCAACACGGCGTTAAGCAATACATCGGTGCCTTGGCGCACATCCTCGGGCAGTACGTCTTCAGCTTCGTTATGGCTGAGCCCACCGACACACGGGATAAAAATCATCGCCGTCGGGCAGTACCGTGCCAGGTGAATCGCATCGTGGCCGGCGCCGCTGACGATGCGCTGCTGGCTGTAGCCCAAGGCATCCACCGAGGACTGCACGCACGCCACACAATCGGCATCGAACGGCGTTGCCGGGCTGATCCAGTGCGCACTGATGCTGACCGTCAGGCCGCGCTTCTCGGCAATGGCGTGCAGGCGCGCGCGCACCTGTTGCTCCATGGCTTCAATGTCGGCGTCGCGGTGATGACGCAGGTCGACAGTGAAGGTCAGCAAGCCGGGAATGGTGTTGCGCGACGACTTGCTGATGCTCAACTCGCCGACCGTGGTCAGGCCTTCGGGGGCGAAATCGGCGGCGAGGTTTTCCAGCGCCTGGATCATGTTGGCTGCGCCATACAGCGCGTCCTTGCGCAGGGGCATTGGCGTGGTGCCGGCATGCGCGGCCACGCCTTCGACCCGCACGTCGAGCCAGCGGATCGACTGGCCACCGGTCACCACGCCGATGCTCTTGGCGTTGTCCTCCAGGATTGGGCCCTGCTCGATATGGGCTTCAAAATACGCGTCCACCACGCCACCCAAGGGCCGTTCGCCGTTGTAGCCGGTGCTGCGCAACGCCTCGGCGACGGTGATGCCGGCGCCATCGGTGGTGGCCAACGCCTGGTCGAGTGCCAGGCTGCCGGTGAACACCGCCGAGCCGAGCATGGCCGGGGTGAAACGGGCGCCCTCCTCATTCGTCCACACCGCGATTTCCAGCGGCTTACGGGTTTGAATGCCGTGATCGTCAAGGCTGCGGAGCACTTCCAGGCCGGCCAGCACGCCGTAAACCCCGTCGAACCGCCCGCCTTCCGGCTGCGTGTCGAGGTGGCTGCCCATCATCACCGGGGCGGCGTCTTTGTCGGTGCCGGCGCGACGGGCGAACAGGTTGCCGATCGCATCCACGCTCAATGTCAGCCCGGCGGCGTTGCACCAATGGCTGAACAGTTCACGACCCGCCTGGTCCTCGGCACTCAGGGCCAGGCGGCAACTGCCGCCACGCGCCGTGGCGCCGATCTCGGCCATGGCCATCAGGCTCGCCCACAGGCGTTGGCCATTAATCTTTAACATTACGCACACTCCATTAAACGCTGTGGGCCATTTCAAGACGGTGAGCCGTGGCGTGGCGGCGCGACAATGCCAGTACGCACACCAGCGAGACCGCAGCGATCAGGCTGTAAAACACTGCCATGGGCCACCATTGGCCCTGGTATTCGTGGGCCAGCCACGTACCGATCAACGGCGTCAGGCCACCGGCCAGCGCGCCGCACACCTGGTAGGCCAGGGAGATCGCGGTGTAGCGCACGCGGGTTTCAAACAAGCCGCTGACAAACCCGGCGATCACCGCGTAGAAAGAGGCCATGCACACCACGGCCAGGGCGATGCCGAGGATGATCAACGGCGCCTGCCCGCTGCTGACCAGCACGAACATCGGATAAGGTGAGGCCATCGCCAGCACGGTCATGGCGCACAGAAAACGCGTGGCCCCGACCTTCTCGGCCACCCAGGCAGCCAGTGGCTGAATGCAGAACTGGATGATGGCGACGACAAACAGGCATTCCAGAATCAGCGAACGCGGCAGGCCCAGTTGCTGAGTGCTGTAGGCAATCATGAAGGTGTTGGTGAAATACACGCCGGCAATGCCCAAGGTGTTGGCGCCGATGCACAACAGCAACGGGCGCCAGGCGGTTTTCAGCACTTCGATCACGGGTGCCTGGTCTTTCTGGATCGCCCGCGCTTTCTCGGCAATGGCCTTGTCTTCAAGGAATTCCGGTGACTCGTTGACCCCCAGGCGAATCACCAGGCCGACGATCAACAGCAAAGCGCTGGCCAGAAACGGCAGGCGCCAACCCCAACTGAGCAGGTCCTCTTCCGGCAACCGGGTGACCGCGCTGAATGCCAGCAGCGACAGGATCAAACCCGCCGGGCTGCCCAGTTGAGCGAAAGACGCAAAGAAGTTTCGACGACCTTTCGGCGCATGTTCGCCGGCCATCAACACCGCACCGCCCCACTCACCGCCCACGGCGATGCCTTGCACCACGCGCAGCAGCACCAGCAATACCGGCGCCGCAACGCCAATTTGAGCGTAGGTCGGCAACAGGCCGATGCACACGGTGACCACGCCCATCATCACCAAAGTGATCACCAGGGATTTCTTGCGGCCGATGCGGTCACCGATATGCCCGAACACAATGCCGCCCAACGGCCGCGCGAAGAAGCCCACGGCGAACGTGCCGAACGCCGCCATGGTGCTGAACAGTTTGTCGTCGGAAGGAAAAAACAGTTGGCCGAACACCAGCGCGGCGGCGGTGGCGTAGATGTAAAAGTCGTACCACTCGATCATGGTGCCGATAAAAGCGGCGGCCGCAGCACGGCGCGGCTGCGGCGAAGCGGAAGGCTTCATGGGGCTGGCTCCTTTGGTTATTTTTTTGGCAGGAGAATGTCGAACGCACGCGCTCTGATGGCGCTTGGTAAGGATGATTTATCGTCGCGGGGCTATGATTAGTCAATTTTCTATTTATTATTCCGATTATAAATCCTGCTTATTATCGAGCTGCGCCATGCCCGAATTTCGCCGCGACAGTCACCCTCTGCTCAACGATCGACTGGACTGGAACCTGCTGCGCACCTTCCGTGTCATCGGCCAGGAACTGAGCATCAGCCGCGCCGCTGCGCGCCTGCACCTGACCCAGCCGGCCATCAGTCAGGCGCTCAAGCGCCTGGAAGAACAGCTTGGCTGCCAACTCATCGCCCGCCGTGGCCCGCGCTTCGCGCTCACCGAAGCGGGTGAACAGATCTTCACCATCGCCGGCGAGATGTATGGCCAGGTGTCGCAGATGAGCAATGCGCTGCAAAAACCCGGCGATGAAGTGCTCGGCAAAGTGCGTTTGCTGATGATCAGTCGGATCAACTCCGAGACCTTCGACGACTTCCTCGCCGCCTTTCACCGTGAGCATCCGCGCGTGGACCTGGAGGTTGAAGTGATGCGCAGCTCGGACATCGTCGCCGCCCTGCTGGAAAAAACCGCAACCCTGGGCCTGAGCCTTAATCGCCGGCCACAGCCACGCCTGGAACAGCACCTGTTCCTGCGCCAGCGCTATGCGTTTTTTTGCGGGCGTCACCATCCGCTGTTTGGGCGCAGCGGCTTGGCGGAAGGCGATTTGCAGTCGGAGAATTTTGTCAGTTTTACCAGCGACCAGATTGGCGGCATGTTGTCGCCGCTGACGATCTTTCGTGACCAGCAAGGGTTCAGCGGGCGCATCGTGGCGTCGTCGTCAAGCCTGGAAGAGGTGCGGCGCCTGGTGATTGCCGGTTTTGGCTTGGGCTGTTTGCCGATTCATGTGGTGGCCGACGATGTGAAGCACGGGCTGCTGTGGCGGCTACCGCCGGATGACGGGATCGCCGATGTGGACATTCATCTGCTGTGGAATCGCGAGCAGAAGATGAGCCGGGCGGAGACGGTGTTTATCGAGCGTCTTTCGGCTCGGCTGGCAGATGCTGCTGAGGATGCCAGTCACTGATTTCAACCCGCCAACGCGCGCTCGACGCTGCCAGCCATGGCCTGCAAATCGTCGAAAGGGTTTCTACCGATCAGCATGAACCCATGGGACAGGTTGGCCCAATACACCACATTCAGGCCTCGGCGCTGCTCGGTCGCGACGGGCTGCGCGCCTTTTTTGCTAATCGTTATGCACAAGGCCAATGGCCCGTGGCGCGGGTCCAGGTAGGTCAGTTGACCAATCAGAACGCCGTCATAATCGAGGATCTGCGCACGCCGAAACTCGGCGCCGGGCAGGTCTACCGCGCGAGCGGTTAACGGCAGGCCCAGTTGTGCGCCCACGGAACGCAGTTGGGCGGCCTGCAACGCGGGGTCGGCGCTGAGGTTTTCCAGGGTCTGCGGCGTGTACAAGGCCATGTACTCGGCAACCGAGGCGCGCCAGCCTTGGCCGGACTCCGCCCGTGGCCAGCTCATGAACACGCGGTCGGCGACCACACCGGCCACGGCAAACCCCGCCGCCACAGCCAGCAAACGCCGGCGACTCAAGGTGGGCGCCTGTACCGGGGGCAGCGCGTTGAGCATGGCCTGCAGGCGTTCGCTGGGGGCTTGGTCCAGCACCGCGTCGAACGCGGCCTTGAAGGGTAAATCGGCGCACTGCAAGGCCTGAAGGCGTGCGGCAAGTGCCGGGTCAGTGCTGACCTGATCGGCGATAAGCCGATGCTGCCCAGCCTCCAGCTCGCCATCCAGGTAAGCCACCAACAGTTCATCGGACACTGGGGTTATGTGAGTCATCGCCGTTCTCCGCTGGCTTGATCCTGCCGGTTTTTTGCAGGGGCGGTCTCGGCCAGCTTCAAACGCGCGGCCGCCAGCCGGCTCATTACGGTGCCCACGGGAATGCGCAGTACCTCGGCAATTTCCTTGTAGGAAAGCCCTTCGACATACGCCAGAAACACCGTTTCGCGCTGCGCCTCGGGCAAGCCGTTGACGCGTTTGATCACCTGCGCGGCCAATACCTGCTCCTGCGCCTGGCGCTCGCCATCGAAGGACAACGCCTGCTCCGCATCAACAAAACCCTGGCCCTGACGCACCCGCTGCGAGCGCACTTCGTTGAGCCAGATGGAATGCATGATCGCCAGCAGCCAACGGTCCAGCCGCGTGCCGGCCGCGAACTGGCCGGCACGCTCCAGCGCGCGGACGCAGGTGGCCTGCACGAGATCTTCGGCCAGGTGCTTTTGGCGCGACAGCACCCACCCGTATCGCCACAAACGCGGCAACAGCAGGCCTAACTCGCGACGAAATTCAGCCTCGTGGGTAATGGCTGCCCCCTGCTCGCGCACTCAGTGGATTCAAGCCTGTGGCGCAGCGGCAATCGCTTCGGCCAGGTCTTCGTATTCTTCGCAGGTGGTGCTGCACAGGGCTTTGATTTTCACCAACTGCTCCTGCGCCAGGTCGACGCGCCCCTTGATCACGTAAGCCTCACCCAGGTATTCGCGAACCTGGGCGTAGTTGGGATCGAGCGCGACCGACTTCAGGTAATAACCGATGCCTTCATCGGTACGCCCAAGCTTGCGCGTGGCGTAACCGCGGTAGTTGAGGGCCTTGGCGGTGTTCGGGTTTTGCAGGGTGTCGAGCAAGGCCAGGGCCTCGTCGTAACGCCCATCTTTGGCCAGGCGGTAGGCGTAATCGGTGCGGTCGGCATCCGAGGTGGCTTTGCTGGTTTGCAGCACGCATTTTGCGGTCTTGGTGTCCCAGACCTGGCCTTTGGGGCAATTGGGCTTGGGCGGTGCCGACTCGTCACCGGAGGCATGGGCCTGGCCCGCGAGTAACGCGGCAGCCAGGCACGCACCGTAGAACAGCGCGGTGCGGTAAGTGACGGGGTGTGGGTGACGGTTTTTCATGGCGGTCATGCTCCGTAGCGATAGGGAGGAAACATCACTTTTGAAACACATTGCGTGAACCCGGCAGCATGCGGCGCAGCGTGCTGTCGCCCAGTACATAGTGATGCCAGAGCGCAGCCGCGGCATGCAGGCCCGCCAGCAGGATGATCGCCCAGGCCACATTGTTATGCAGGCCGCCAAGGGTGCTGCGCCATTCGTGATCGATCACGAAAGGCGCAGGAACCGCGAACAGTCCGAAAAAGTTGAAGGGTTCGCCTTGAGCCCAGCGAAACAAAAAGCCCAGGGCAATCTGCGCGAGCAACAACAGGTACAGGCAACCATGCGCCATTTTTGCGAACAGGTTAAGCGTCGGGTGACTGTCGGCCTTCGGGCGATTGCCGCCGAACACACGCCATACAATCCGCACGACGATCAACAGGGCCATGGCGATGCCGAGCGAGATATGTACCGATTGCAGGCCCTTGCGCAGCGGCGTGCCCTTTTCGAGGTTTTCCCAGATGTGCGCACTGGCAAACATGAAGATCACCACGGCGGCGGTGAGCCAGTGCAAAGTGCGGGTCAGGCGGTCGTAGCGGTCGGCATGGCGGTTCATGGGCGTTCCCTGGGTGGTCTGTGAGGTGAACACCGCAGCGGCGCAGGTTATTCGGTGAGGCGCGAAAAATTTATTCGAAGAGGACGTGGCGAGGGTTTTGGCCGTGTACAGGGACGAAGCGGCGCCGGCGTTTTGCAGGGTGCATAGCCGTCACCGCTGACGAGCATCGCGGGCTAAATCAGATTATTGCGCCTGGCAATGTCAGCCAGGTCCACCACCGATTTCACATTGAGCTTGGCCAGCAAACGCGCTTTATAGCAACTCACCGTCTTGCTGCTGAGCAAAATATTCTGGGCAATGTCCTTGTTACTCATGCCTCGGGACAACTGCTGAAATACCGAGAGTTCACGGTTGGACAGCGAGGCAATCAGCTGCGCCTCATCCACGGCCAATGCGCGTTTGCGCGAAAACGCCACCACCGTTTCCGGGTAATAGACATAGCCCTTCATCACGGTTTTCATGGCCTGGGCCAGTACGCTCAGTTCATCGGTCTTGCTGATGAACCCCGAGGCCCCGGCGCTGATGCAACGCGTGGCGTAGTGCTCCGAGGAAAGCGAGGTGAGGACGATGATCCGGGTGTTCAACTCAAGCGCGCGGATTCTTTCGATCACCGCAATGCCGTCCAGGCGCGGCATGGTGATGTCCAGCAACACCAGGTCCGGGGCCAGTTGACGGACCTGGCTGATGGCGTCGACGCCATTGTCGGTCTCGCCCACCACTTCATAACCTTCCTCACTCACGAGCGTACGCAGCGCGGTCCTGATAAAAGGGTGGTCATCGACCACCAGGACTTTATACATCTGCAGCTTTCCTCGGGAATTAGTCGGGCTTTGTCGGCAATAATGCCGACAATGTACCATAGTGCTTTAGTGCCACTACCCAATTCCGGACAGGCTACTCAGTGGGTGGACAATGGCGCTGCGCGCATAAAGCGCCGCCGTTGCGCCCTCTCTTTTACGCATTAAGGACCTTTGATTTGAAGTTGTTCGCAGCCCTGCTGGTGTTATGGGCGAGTGCTCACATGGCATGGGCGGCCGATTCGCCCGTCACGTTAACCGTGTTGGGCCGATCCAGCGTGCAGGAGGGCCAAGCGCATTTGAGCCGCGCCGATCTGACGTGGCTGAGTACGCAAAAACAGCTGCGTGTCGGCACGTCCGAGCCCGACTATCCGCCCTTTGATATCAACAACCACAGCAACGAATTCGAGGGCATCAGTGCGGACTACCTGGCGCTGATCGGCCAACTGCTGTCGGTACAAATCCAGGTGCAGCGCTACCCCAACCGCGGCGCGGTTATCCAGGCGCTCAAACGCGGTGAGATCGACCTGCTGGCCTCGGCCAACGATTTTGAACGCGCAGACCCGGACCTTCGCCTGTCCGAACCCTACACCCTGGACCAGCCGACACTGGTGGCGCGCACCCATGATTCGCCGTTGGTCGATCCCACCCTGGCGGGTAAAACAGTGGCCATGGTCGAACACTATTTGCCGCTGAGTACGGTTCAGGCGTTCTATCCGGACGCGACGTTCAAGCTGTATCCCTCGATCCTCAACGCGGTAGGCGCAGTGGCTTTTTCCAAGGCTGACGTTTACCTGGGGGACTCGGTCAGCGCCAGTTACCTGATCAACAAGAGTTACTTGAATAACGTGCAGCTGGTGGATTTCTCGCGCATGGAAGTCAATAACTTCTCGTTCGCCGCCACTCGCCAGAACAGTGAACTCCTGCACCTGATCAATGCGGCGCTGCAAGCCATCCCCGCCAGTGAACAGATGGCCATTGCGCGCCGTTGGAATGCTGGCGGCGTGAGCATCTCGGGCACTCACCAGGTACAGTTCAGCGTCGAGGAACAACGCTGGCTGGCGCACCATCCGCGCCTGAAAGTGGTGGTCAATGAAGACTTTTTGCCGTTCACCTTTTTTGATGAGCACGACCGTTTCCGCGGCCTGAGTGCCGACGTGATGGCCAAAATCAGCCTCAGGACCGGGTTGAAATTCGACCCGCAAAAAGGCGGCTCGGTGGATGCGATGATTACCCGTGTCAACCACGGGGAGGCTGACATGCTGGCGGCATTGACCCCAAGCCTTGATCGCGAACAACGCGTCAGTTTCAGCCGGCCGTACCTGTCCACCCCGTTTGTGCTGGTCACGCGCAACCACGCCGACAGCTCGAACAACTTGCAGGATTTGTCGGGCAAACGCCTGGCGATCATCAAGGGCAACGCCAGCCGGGAGCTGATTGAACGGCAGTTTCCGCAGGTGCGGATTGTCGAAGCGCAAAGCCTCGCCGATGCGTTTTCAATGCTCGCCAAAGGCAGTGTCGAGGCCTGTGTCAGCACCCTGGTCAGCGCACGGTATCTGATTGCCCGAAACTACCCCGACCAATTGAAGATCAGCGCAACCGTCGGCGCCCGTGCTGCGCAGTTGGCGTTTGCGGTGGATCACACCTCGCCGATATTGCTCTCGATCCTCAACAAGTCGCTGCTGAGCATCTCGCCTGAGGAAATGGACGAACTGACCAATCGCTGGCGCAGCCCGGTGGTGCTCGACGACAGCTATTGGAGCAAACACCGGGCAGCAATCCTGCAGGGCTTCGCGCTGGCGGCCGTGCTGCTGCTGAGTGCGTGTGTATGGATTGTGTTGCTGCGCCGCCAAGTGCTGCGCCGCAAGCTTGCCGAGCGGGCACTCAGTGCCAGGCTTGAATTTGATCGAGTGCTGATCAACGGCATGCCCCACCCTACTTATGTAAGGGATCGCCAGGCACGGTTGCTGATGTGCAACAAGGCTTATCGCGAGGTTTTTGGTGTTGAGGACGAGCGACAGTTGCTCGGCACCACCGTGATGCAAAGCCTGCTCTCCAGCCAGGAGCAGGCCCTGGAATATCACCGCGACTACCTCGCCGTCATGGACGCCGACGAACCCTTGCTGCGTGACCGGCAGATCGTCTTGCGCAGTGGCGAAGTGCTCACCATCTATCACTGGATCCTGCCTTTTCGCGGCAGCGAAGGCCGTGTCGACGGCCTGATCGGTGGCTGGGTCGACGTCAGTGACCGCCAGCGCCTGGTCGAACAACTGCACGCCGCCAAGCAGGAAGCCGATAACGCCAACCGGGCCAAAACCACGTTTCTGGCGACCATCAGCCACGAGATCCGCACCCCGATGAACGCCGTGCTCGGCATGCTGGAAATGGCCGCGCGCAAGTCTGAACACGGCATTTTCGACCGCGCCGCCATCGATGTAGCGTCGGGCGCTGCCAAGGAATTACTGGCGCTGATCGGCGACGTACTGGACATTGCCCGCATCGAATCCGGCCGGCAAAGCCTGACGCTCGAGAGCGCAAACCCGCACCTGTTGTTGAACGCGGTGACGCGCGTGTTCGACGGCCTGGCGCGTGAAAAGGCCATCACGCTGACCTTGGAGATTGATCCGGCGGTCAACCGCAATGTGCTGATGGATGCCCTGCGCTTCAAACAAATTATTGCCAACTTGTTGAGCAATGCGATCAAGTTCACCGCCGTGGGCGAAGTGCGCATCAGCGCCCACGCGCAACCGGCTGACGCCAACCAACCGATGCAGTTATCGGTGAGTATCGTGGACACCGGCGTGGGCATCTGCGCGGCCGATCAGCAGCAGTTGTTCGCGCCGTTCAGCCAGGCCGGCAATCAGCAGCAAGGCTCCGGCCTGGGGCTGGTCATCAGCCGGTCGTTGATCGAAATGATGGGCGGCAGCCTGGTGTTAACCAGCGCCCCCGGCAAAGGCACGCAGGTTACGGTCAAGCTCGCTCTGCCTGCCGCAGACCTTCCTTCGCCGCCGGCCGACGTGGCGCTGGAGATGACGTCGGGCCTGGCGCTAAGCGTATTGATCGTGGATGACTACGCCGCCAATCGCCTGGTGCTGTCACAACAACTGTCCTATTTGGGCCACGACGTTCAGCAAGCCAGCGACGGCGTTCAGGCCTTGGCCTTGTGGAACGCGCAGCCGTTCGATGTGGTGGTGACAGACTGCGACATGCCAGGCATGAACGGCTATCAATTGGCCCAGGCGATTCGCCAGGCGGAGCAGTCCAGAGGCGAACCCGGTTGCTTGTTGCTGGGGTTCACCGCCAACGCCGTCGCCGAAGAAAAACAGCGCTGCCTGGAGGCCGGCATGGACGACTGCCTGTTCAAGCCCATCAGCCTGGAGCAACTGAGTGCACGGCTGCAGCCACTGCAAACCGAGTACTTCGACAACGAGGCGAGCACGGAGCTGACCCCCGCCTCACTCGAGGCCCATTTGAAAACGCTGGTTCCGGGCAAGTTATCGGCGCTGCAAACCGTGCGTGAAGAGCTGCTGTCGAGCACCCGCGCCGACCTGCAACAGCTCACCGAGCTGCTGGCGTGCGACGACCGACAGCATTTGGCTTACGTGGCTCATCGGGTCAAAGGTGGGGCAAGGCTTATCCGCTACGAACAGCTGATCCTCACCTGCGAAAACCTTGAGGCCCACTGCGCGAATGGCGCAGAGCGAGCCGACCTGATTGCCTCGACCGCCGCCGTGCAAACGTGCATGCGGCAACTGCTGGCGCTGCTGCAGGAGGACTCTGCGCAGGCGTAAGCGCCCACCCGCTTAAGAAATTTCTTGCAAAGACGTAAGGGGTTTCGCCATTAAAAGGCCACCCCCTTTTGGCAAGCTAGTGTCTGAGAATTTCGATGAGCCATTCAGATGCCACTGTCCACCCTTCGCGTCCTGATCCTGGAGGACCAGCCAGTACAGCGCCGTTACGCCGTGATGCTCCTCGCTCATCTGGGCTGTACCCGCATTCTTGAAGCCTCTGGCGGCTGGGAGGCGCTGCAGTTGCTGGAAAGCAACGGGCCGGTAGACATCGCGTTCTGCGATATCTGCATGGAGGGCATGGACGGCATTACCTTCCTGCGCCGCGCAAGCCAACGGCACGCGCTGAAATCGGTGGTTATCACCAGCAGCATCGCGTTGGACTTGCGCCAAGCCATCAGTCATATGGCGACACTGCTCGGTCTGCGGGTACTCGGCCAGTTGTGCAAACCGCTGCACGAGCACGAGTTGAAAAGACTGGCAGGCAAGTACCTGGACGACGACTCGCACCCAGCCTGCCCGCTGCATATTGCCGGTGAGACCAACGAACATCAGGTGCTCAACGCACTGGAGAACGGCGAGCTGGAGGTCTTCTATCAACCCAAATTCGACATCAGGACATTGCAGGTCACCTCCGTGGAGGCGCTTGCACGCTGGAATCATCCTGAGCGGGGCATCTTGGCGCCCGCGTCATTTATTCCGGTACTGGAACGGCACGGCCTGATGGACAGTTTGCTGTATCGCCAGATCGATCAATGCCTGACGCTGCGCAAGGAAGCACTGGCTTCTGAGGTGTCACTCACCTTCGCAGTGAATGTCAACGCGAGCCAATTTGCCAACCCGCAGATGAGTGCGCACGTGGCCCTGCTGCTCAAGCGCTTCGACGCGCCCGGTTGCAGCCTGTCGTTTGAAATGACCGAGACCGGCACGCTCGACCCAGGCTCCATCAGCCTGGAAAACATGGTGCGCCTACGCATGATGGGCTGCGGGTTGTCCATCGACGACTTCGGCGGCGGCTATTCGTCATTGCAGCGCCTGTGCAGCCTGCCGTTCAACGAAATAAAAATACAGGCCGAATTTATTCGCGACCTGTCTTCGGAGCCGCGCAGCCGTGCAGCGATCTCAAGCGTCTTGTCCCTGGCGCGCGAGCTGAACATTGGTGTGGTGATTGAAGGCATTGAAACCGTTGAACAGCGCGACATCCTGATAACCCTGGGCTGTGAAACCGGCCAGGGCTACCTGCTTGCTCGCCCAATGCCTGCACACACCCTATTGCCATGGCTGATCGGCAGAAACGCCATCACGCAGCGCTTGTGATGACGCTCAACACCGGTCACCACCGCTGACTGGCGCCTTAGAAAACATTCAAACCAACGGAGGGGTGCAGCCGGTGCCTCCTGCGCTTTCGCGTGGACAACCGCAGGCTGCAACCGCTCTTTTTTCCTGTCACCGGGGGAGTTCATGAGTTTAAGAAAGATGAAAATAGCGTTGCGTTCGGCCTTTGGCTTCGGCCTGGTCGGGCTGCTCGTGGTATTGCTGGGCCTGTTCTCTCTGAGCCAGATGCGTGACATGGCTCGCCAGTCGGATGAAGTCGACAAAAACTGGCTGCCCAGCATCCTCGCCTTGGGCGACCTGCAAACCGCCGTGTCCGAGATCCGCGCCGCGACCTACCGGGTGATGCTGGTGGACAGCGCCGAGCAGGTAAAGGCCAGCCAACGGGCTTTTTCGCAGCTGCGCGAACAGATTCAGGCCGACAACGCGCAGTACGCAAGCAAGCTCACAGTGGACGCCGAGCGAGTCACGTTCGAACGTTTCAGGTCGGCCCAGGAACAATACCTGCAGGTCCAGCAACAGGTATTGGCCCTGGCCGCCAACGGCGAACGCCCACAGGCTATCGCGCTGCTCAATGGCGAACTGATTGCCCTGGGCGACAAGCTTGGGACCGAGCTGGCGAACCTGCTGTCGATCAATATTCAGGAAGCCGACGACGCGGCCACGAGCTCCGACGCCACGTACCACGGCGCAGTGAAATGGGTATTCGTCGCCATGGCACTGGCGACATTCCTCACCGCACTGCTGGCCACGCTGTTTACCCGCAGCATCGTGCTGCCGTTGCACCAGGCGGTGCGTATCGCCGAGCAAGTAGCCAAGGGCGACCTGACCGTGTCGATTGTGGTGGACGGCAACGACGAGCCTGGGCAGCTGTTGCATGCGCTGGAAACCATGCAGTCGGACCTTCGCGAAACCATCCACCAGATTACCGACTCGTCCAATCAACTGGCATCCGCGGCGGAAGAACTCTCGGCGGTCACTGAGGAATCCACACGGGCGTTGCACGAACAGAACGGTGAAATCGAACAGGCCGCCACAGCGGTCAACCAGATGACCGCAGCCGTGGATGAGGTCGCACGCAACGCCATCAGCACTGCCGACGCCTCCCGAGACGGTGATGCCATGGCAGGCAACGGTCGCAGCCACGTGATGGACACCGTGGAATCGATTTCTTTGCTGGCCGAGGAAGTGACGTCGGCGACCGAAGAAATCCAGAGCCTGGCCGACAGTGTTCAAGACATCACCAAAGTATTGGACGTGATCCGCGCCATTGCCGAACAAACCAACCTGCTGGCGCTGAACGCGGCCATCGAAGCCGCCCGCGCCGGCGAGGCCGGACGCGGTTTTGCCGTGGTGGCCGACGAAGTCCGGGCCCTGGCACATCGAACCCAGCAGTCGACCCAGGAAATCGAGCAGATGGTCAGCGGGGTGCAGAAGGGTTCGACCCAGGCGGTATCGGTGATGCACAGCAGCAATGAACGCGCGCGCTCGACACTGACCGTGGCCCACTGTGCGGGCGAGTCGCTGGAGCGCATCACCCATGCAATCACACGCATCACCGAAGGCAACCTGATCATCGCCAGCGCTTCCGAAGAGCAGGCGCAAGTGGCCCGGGAGGTGGATCGCAACCTGACGAATATCCGCGATCTGTCGGCCCAGACGGCCGCCGGGCCAACCAGACCACCGCCGCCAGTCAGGAGCTCTCGCGCCTGGCGGTTGACCTGAACACGATGATTGCGAAGTTCGTGGTTTAAGCCCGCTTCAAGCTGCTGGGACAAAACGCTGGACACGAAAAAGCCCCGTAGCGTGTTCAGCTACAGGGCTTGTACCTTGGCGGCGTTGTTAACTCAGCTTCCGCGTTCTCTATTGGCCTGGGAGAGGACCGAGGCAGCGAGGGATTTGGTCTGGTCGCTGTATTTATCGCTCTGAAGCGCCTTCGCTGCTTTCTCCTCCATCTCGGCGCTCGTCTGCTTGTCTGTACTGCTCTGGGCCAAGGCCGACGCGGCAAGGCTTTTGGCAAGGGCCGAGGCGTTTGGATTATTGAGGGTTTGCGCCGCCAAAGTGGCCATCTTGCCGGAGGTTTTCTTGGTGTTTTTGCTCATGATGCAGGTCCTTTGCTGAGTGGGATTTCCTACCTGAAAATCGCTGGACCACGATAGTGAGTTGCAGAACGGGTCGCAACGCGCTGCCTGTAGGCAACGTTTGGGAAACCGGTACGAAAGGCGCAAGCGTGATGTAAGGCGTCTAATCGATTGCACTGATGGTTATTATCGAAACGCTCGCCTGTGTGATTGCCCAACCCGCTTCCTATAATCGCCTCCACTCTCCCTTCCCTTCGCCTGTTTCAGGCGACATGTCCCTATGGAACCCAACACCATGCCAAGCGCCAGCCCGGCCCCAGCGGCCTTCCCGAACATAATCAACAGAGTGTCAAACAGCAGTGGCTGGCGATTCTCTCAGTCGCCGTGGGCGCTTTCGCCTTGGTGACCAGTGAGTTTCTGCCGGTGGGCGTACTCAACGACGTTGCCAGCGACCTCGGCATCAGCGCCGGCCACGCCGGCCTGATGGTGACCCTGCCCGGCATCATGGCCGCCCTCGCCGCGCCGTTGCTATCTGTCAGCATTGGCGCCATGGACCGTCGTTACCTGCTGATCGGCCTGACGCTGATCATGATCATCGCCAACTCGGTGGTGGCCTACGCCAGCGATTTCAGCGTGCTGTTGTTCGGCCGCGTACTGCTGGGTATCAGCATCGGCGGCTTCTGGGCGACGGCAATCGCCCTCAGCGGACGCCTGGCACCCAAGGGTGTGGGCGTAGCGAAGGCCACGTCGATCATCATGATGGGAGTGACGCTGGCCACCGTACTTGGCGTGCCCGTTGGCACCTGGCTCAGTGGCCTGATGGGCTGGCGCATGACCTTTCTGGTGACCGCGCTGGTGGGCGTGCCGGTGTTGCTGGCGCAGGTCCTCCTGCTGCCACGCCTTACCCCGGAAAAAGCCATTGAGGTCCGCGACCTGCCGGCCTTGTTCATCAACCCACAAGCACGGGTCGGGTTGATCGCAGTCTTGCTGATCGGGCTGGCGCACTTTGCGGCTTACACCTATGTGGCGCCCTTCTTCAAAAACAGCTCCGGCTTTGACGGCCCGACGATTGGCTCACTGCTGCTGCTTTATGGTGTGGCCGGGGTGATGGGCAATGTCTTTGCCGGTTTCGCCGCCAACCGCAGCGTCCGTTACACCTTGCTGCTGGTCGCGCTGATGATCGGCACCAGCACCGCGCTGTTCCCCTACTTCGCCACCGGCATGACCGGCGCCGCGATGTTGATCGGGCTGTGGGGCTTCGCCTTCGGCGCCTTCCCGGCCTGCGCCAGTATCTGGATGTTCGTGGTGGCACCCAAGGATGTCGAACGCGGCATGCCCCTGTTTGTTGCCTTGTTCCAAGTGATCATTGCCTTGGGTTCATTCTTTGGCGGGCGGATCGTCGATCAGATGGGTAGCGCGGTGTTGTTGAGTTTGGCGACGGCGTTGGTCGGCTGTGGGTTTGTGACGGTGTTGGTACTGGGGCGCAATGTGAGCAACAGCTTGGTGGCGCAGCCCGGCTGACCATGGAGTAATGACGGAAAAGCCTGCTGGGCGTTGAGCTCAGCAGGCTTTTTTAGTTTCTGAGGTAGCGGATTATTGGGTGGGTGTACCTGTCGGGGAATTGCGCTCCAACACAGCTTCCACTAGCGCCTGGGTGTTCTCGTTCAATTAAGCGAGGTGCATGATCACCGGTGAGTGGATGTTGTCCGGGTCTTGTTGGCAAGGGTTGTTTCGATGCGAATAGCTGCGGGCAATAGGCTCGAATCCTTCTCAGTCGCTCAGACAAGCTGGATCAGAACGCATGCAAGCTAAGGGTTGCGCATTGTTTTGCTAGGAATACATATCCCCTGAAGAAGCCAACTAATGAAAGCAATCCATCGAACCAAATCGTTATGCTCCAGAAATTCCAAGGGTGAAGAAAAAAATAATAACGAGCCATGGCGCGCCACACTAGACTGAGCCGCCCCCCACAGTAAAACACCAACAAGGCATATCCAAAACGACTTAACAGTAAAGTTATCACCAGAATAATGCTTACTGATTGAACGCCAGAATAAAAACCCTAAAAAAGAAATAAAAAAATAAATGGTAGTGACAAGAATCTGGTCAGCGCCCATTTTCTTTATACTCTTTATATAAGACATTTATGGTGCTTATATCAGCTGCAGCATCGAGTACCAAGGCGGCTTTACTTGCGTCGACGTATCCACGCTGGTAATCGGCTCGAACATAACGAAACAGACGCCAGGAGTCAGGCTTCAACACCAATCGACCTGCACCATATGCTGACATCAATAAATCTGCGCCTCCGTACGCCATATTTCCTTCAAACTCACCACCGCCCATTGCTTTGGCAACTTCATGGTATCCCTTGCGTAACGGCCCTTGAGTGTCCGAGCGGCCCTCCCACAAATTTCGTCCCCCCTCATAGACGTTGTTCGCTCCGTGCGCGATCAGCGGCGCTCCAGCGACCAGGCATAGCGTGCCGAAGGACACGTAGCAAATGCCTGCCCCTGTCGCGAACTGCAGTGCACCGGCAATCACCCCGACACCTTTTTGTGCGACATCCCGTGCTTGCTCAATCAGGCTTTTTTGTTCGCTTTCCAGCTCCCTCATACCCTGCACTGAGGACTTTTTACCCTGCTCCACATCGCGGACGATGCTTCTCGCGAAAAACGCTACCTCACGGTTGAACTGCAGTCGCAGAACTCCATCTTTGATATGCCGTGCGCTTACGGTACACGCCTGGTTAGCCAGAATGCTCCCAGCACGACTGACCTGCCAAAAATCGCAACTACCGAACCTGTCGCCATCCACTCTGTCCGTCAAGGGTTTCACTCATCGCCTCCCCAAGCGCTATAGCCTGTTGTGCCAGCAAGGTGGTGAGCCCACGTGATGCTCCGATAACGAATCGCTAAATGTTCCTGTGGTTCGGCATCGTTTTGTAAAATGACATGCGGCATATCCAGCGTCAGGTCTGTGATAACACCGCCTTCAATGGAGATTGAGTAAAACTTTTGCTGCTGCCCAAAAGAAGATATTCGATAAAAGTTAATTGTACATTCAATTTCCTCTCTACTTGAAAGCGCTTGAGCGAGTAAGGGTGACGATTTATCAACATTTTTTGTGAGCACAATTGGGCGATGCGTCGGCTTGTTCACGTTGCCTATATTCGCCATGTTATGGCTGTATGAGAGCACCATGATTTCATCTAAATGGCCCGACTGACACTTATTACCTATCGATTCCTGACTTGAACAACCCGCTGAAATCAATCCTTGAACCTTACCGGTGATCGACATATAACCAGTGTTCGCCATGGGTAACCTTCTCGTACTCAACCATTCGGCTGAGTAGACTATTACAGCGATCAAGGCTGCACGTGTAGGACGCGTCCGATTCTCAGAAAAATCTGAGACTTCTGATTTCAGCGCACTGTCGTCGTCATGAATGGCGTTGATCGCATCGGTAGGTCGGGGATTAGCCTTTTCACGATGTAACTACACGCCATGAAGAAGTTACCTATCTCTGCTTTCAAACAGGATTGGGTGGCAGTTGTCCTCGGGTGTTCTGATGACCGAGGAAGATCAAGCCATTGAAGGAATGGCAAAAACTTGGCGATACCGCTCGTCAGTCGCTCACGCGTAAGTACTGAAGATCTCCGGATTGACGCTAACCGCCTGCATGAAATGCCTGAGGGCTACAGCTCAAGCGACGCAGCAGCCAGGCTAATTTTTCAGGTGGCTGATCAGAAAATCACCGTCGCTGGAGCGGCCGTTGATAAACCAGATCGTGATCAGGTTTACCGGAAAGCAACTGAGCGATTGAGCCTGCGGCAGATTTGTCAGCCAACGCAAAAAAGCCCCGTAGCTTATTCAGCTACGGGGCTTTTTCTATGTAATGGCGGAGAGATAGGGATTCGAACCCTAGGTACCGGTGAAGGTACAACGGATTTCGAATCCGTCCCATTCGGCCACTCTGGCATCTCTCCAACGGCGCGCATCATAACAGTGTGTTTCGCGGAAGCAAACCCCAAAAACGATTTTTTTCCGTGCTATCAGATGCTTGCGTCGATTAAAGCGGTACGCCGAGACGATTGGCGACTTCTTCATAAGCTTCGATGACGTCACCGAGGCCCTGGCGGAAGCGGTCTTTATCCATCTTCTTCTTGGTGTCTTTGTCCCACAGGCGGCAGCCGTCCGGGCTGAATTCGTCGCCCAGGACGATGGAGCCGTCGTGGAATACGCCGAATTCCAGCTTGAAGTCCACCAGCAGCAGGCCAGCGTCGTCGAACAGTTTGCTCAACACCTCGTTGACCTTCAGCGACAGTTCTTTCATGCGTGCCAGTTGCTCAGCGGTGCCCCAACCGAATGCCACGACGTGGGATTCGTTGATGAACGGGTCGCCCTTGGCGTCGTCCTTCAGGAACAGCTCAAACGTATAAGGGTTGAGCTTGAGGCCCTCTTCCACGCCCAGACGCTTGACCAGGCTGCCGGCGGCGTAGTTACGCACGACGCATTCAACCGGGATCATGTCGAGCTTCTTGACCAGGCATTCGTTGTCGCCCAGCAGCTTGTCGAATTGGGTCGGAATGCCGGCCGCTTCAAGTTTCTGCATGATGAAAGCGTTGAACTTGTTGTTCACCATGCCTTTGCGGTCGAGCTGTTCGATGCGCTTGCCGTCGAACGCCGAGGTGTCGTTGCGAAACAGCAGGATCAGGCGGTTGGCGTCGTCGGTCTTGTACACCGACTTGGCTTTGCCGCGGTAGAGTTCTTCACGTTTTTCCATGATGGGCTCCGCTTGCTAAATGGTGGGCTAGGCGATGTGTCGCCAGTCGAGCCCTGAATCTTGATCGGCCAGTTGCAGCCAGTCCGGGTCGCACCCGAGGGTGTCGACAAAACATTGCCGGGCCAGCTGCGGCAGGTTGTTCTTGCTGCTCAGGTGGGCCAGGACCAAGTGCTGCAGGTCTTGCCAGCCCAACTCATACACCAGGTACGCCGCCTGATGGTTATTCAAATGTCCCAGCTCGCCGCCCACCCGCTGCTTGAGGAAGTACGGATAATGACCGCGCGCCAGCAAGTCTCGACAGTGGTTGGACTCGATCATCAATGCATCGAGGTTGCGGTATCCGTCCAGCACCTTGGAACAGTAAGAACCCAGGTCGGTGAGCACGCCAAAACGTCGCTCCCCGTCGCTGAATACGTACTGCGTGGGCTCTTGGGCGTCATGCGCAACGGCAATCACATCGATGCTCAACGCACCAATCTGCAGCTGCTCGCCACCGGCCAGGAAACCTGCAGGTTCTATGGGTTTGCGCATCCCGCGCTGTGTGCCGCGACTCAGGTACACCGGAAGATTGTAGCGCCGAGACAGTAAACCCACGCCATGCACGTGGTCGGCATGTTCGTGGGTCACTAGAATCGCGCTCAGCTGCGCGGGGTGAACCCCCAGCCGCAGCAGGCGCCGCTCGGTTTCTTTTAACGAGAAACCACAATCCACCAGCACGTACGTGTCGTCGTGGGCGACCAGCGTGCCGTTCCCTTGGCTACCGCTGCCGAGAACGGCAAAACGCATTGGATCAGCCCAGGTTGTCCTGAATCACGCCCAACACTTTGCGCGCTGTTTCAGCCGGCGCAACGGTGTTGATGTTTTTCTCGACGGTGACTTGCACACTTTCGCCCACTTTGCTCAAACGAATCTGGTAGCGCTCGGCACGGGTTTCAACTTCTTCCTTGGTCGGCTTGCTGCCGAACAGTTTGCCGAAGAAACCTGGCTCGTCGTCTTTCTTCTCGGCTTTTTCAGCCACGTTGATGTAGTACAGACCCAAGCTACGGTTGATGTCCTCAACGCGCCATGGGCCTTTCTCCAACGCGCGGCCGACACTGGCCCAGGCGCGGTCGAGGTCTTCACCCAGGTTCAGCACCACGTTGCCGCTGCCGTCCTCGGTGAGGCTGACGCGGTTAGGCGTGTCGTAATCACGCGCAGCGAGAAGCGACACCGAACCGCCCTTCTCGGAGATACGGCTCATGCTGGCCAGCATCTCGTCGACCAGCGCGGCGTCCACGCCCATGTTGACCGAACGTGGGGTGAAATCGACAGCGGCGGTGCTGCCGGCAGGACGCTCGGCGCTGACCACGTAGACTTCACTGGTGTTGCGCTGCACGCCCGGCTCGATGCGCACACGCACACGGGCTTCGCTGTCGGCGGCTACACCGCCGGCCTGCAGGCGCTGGGCCATGTTGGCGGACAGTTCGCTGCTGCGCTGCCAGGCAGTGGTGAATTCACCGGTCTGCGGGCGTTGCTGGTCAATGCGAAAACCGTTGTCCTGGAAGAACTGCACAGCCACCGGCCAGACTTCGGCAGGTGGGCGCTGCGCGATAATCCAGCGGTTGTCGCCGCTCTTCTGCAGGCTGTAGTCGCTGGCGTCAGCCACGGCCGAGATCGGCTGTGGACGTGGCACCACGTATTCACCCTTGGTGGTGTCGTCGGCAACGTTGCGCGGGATAGGCAGCAACGGGTCAAGGCGCTTGGCGACATTGACGTCCGGCGGCAGTTGCATCGGTTTGGTTGCTTGTGCTTCCAGGTAATCGCTGCCGCGGTCACGGAAGTAACCATCCGGGCCCCAAATCCAACCGCAGCCACTGGTGCTGGAGATAATCAAGGCAAGTGCGGAAAGTCCGGCCAATCGCTTCATGCGTAGTGCTTCCTCAATTAAACCAGGACGCCGGACTGGCGCAGGGCCTGTCGCAGCGGTTCGTGACAGGCTTCGCTGAGCCGGGTGAGCGGCAGACGGATACCGTCCGGCATCAAGCCCATCTCAAACAGCGCCCATTTCACGGGAATAGGGTTGGATTCAATAAACAGTGTCTTGTTGAGCGGCATCAGCTTCTCGTGGATCGCGCGGGCGGTCACGGCGTCACCGGCGATGGCGGCGGCGCACAATTCGCTCATGGCGCGCGGGGCGACGTTGGCGGTCACCGAGATGTTGCCTTTGCCCCCCAGCAGGATCAGCTCGACAGCCGTAGCGTCGTCACCGGAATACACCAGGAAGTCGCTGCTCACGCCGGCCAGGATGTCCTTGGCGCGCTGCAGGTCACCAGTGGCTTCTTTGATGCCAATGATGTTCGGCACGGTGGACAGGCGGATCACGGTCTCGGCCTTCATGTCGCAGGCAGTGCGGCCGGGTACGTTGTACAGGATCTGCGGGATATCAACGGCTTCGGCAATGGTGCGAAAGTGCTGGTACAGGCCTTCCTGGGTCGGCTTGTTGTAGTACGGGGTCACCAGCAGGCAGGCATCGGCGCCGGCTTTTTTGGCGTTTTTGGTCAGCTCGATCGCTTCACGCGTCGAGTTGGCGCCCGTACCGGCGATCACGGCGATACGGCCCGCGACGCGCTTGACCACGAATTCGATCACCTGAATGTGTTCTTCCACATCCAGTGTGGCCGACTCACCTGTGGTGCCGACCGCCACAATGGCGTTGGTGCCCTCTTGCAGGTGGAAGTCCACCAGTTTGCCCAGGCTATCCCAGTCGAGATGACCTTGTGCATCCATGGGTGTGACCAGTGCCACCATACTGCCCGCAATCATGCAACCGCTCCTGCCGGAAAAAGAGAGCCGTAATGGTACTGGCGCCAAGATGCTTGTACAAGCGAAGTACCGCCTGAGGATGCGTTCTGGGGCAACTAAACGATGGGCAATGCCATCATTGGCTCAAAGCGTGCCTTGAAGCACGCTGAAATCAGACCGATCACGCAATGAAAACGCCACCTCCTATCCCTTGGCGGCGGTTTTCGCTACCCTTCATCCTTTGATCGATACAGCCCTGACCGTATCGACCGCTCATCGTTTTTAGGAAGGCTGCATGTCCACCCCCACAGTTCGCGAACAATTCCTTGTTATCAGTGCCCTCGGCGCCAACCCCATGGAGCTGACCAACGTCCTGTGCCGCGCCAGCCATGAAAACCGCTGCGCCGTCGTAACCTCCCGCCTCACGCGCCATGGCGAGTGCAGCGCGCTGGTGCTGCAGATTTCCGGCACCTGGGACGCCCTGGCGCGTCTGGAAACCGGCCTGCCGGGCCTGGCCAAGAAGCATGACTTCACCGTCAACGTAGTGCGCAGCGCCGCACTGGAAAACCGCCCCCAGGCTCTGCCTTACGTGGCATACGTCAGCTCGGCTTACCGTTCGGACATCGTCAACGAACTGTGCCAGTTCTTTATCGACCACAACGTCGAGCTCGAGAACCTGACCTGCGACACCTATCAGGCGCCACAGACCGGCGGCACCATGCTCAACGCCACGTTTACCGTGACCTTGCCGGCGGGCGTGCAGATCAGTTGGTTGCGTGACCAGTTCCTGGATTTCGCCGATGCCCTGAACCTCGACGCCTTGATCGAGCCATGGCGCCCACAGAACCCAATGTAAGGAAGTATCTATCCATGCCGGTAGTCATCGATAAACCCGTGGCCGATTTCGAAGCCCAGGCCACCAGCGGCCAGACTTTCAGCCTCGCAGCCCTCAAGGGCAAGCAAGTGGTGATCTACTTCTATCCGAAAGACAGCACGCCGGGCTGCACCACCGAAGGCCAGGGCTTTCGGGACCAGTACGCAGCGTTCAAGGCCGCCAACACCGAGGTGTTTGGCGTTTCGCGCGACAGCGTGAAGTCCCACGAAAACTTCAAGGCCAAGCAGGAATTTCCCTTCGAGCTGATCAGCGACAAGGACGAAGCAGTTTGCCAGCTGTTTGATGTGATCAAACTGAAGAAGCTTTACGGCAAGGAATACCTGGGCGTTGATCGCAGCACCTTCTTGATCGACAAGGATGGCGTGCTGCGTCAGGAATGGCGTGGCGTGAAAGTGCCAGGGCATGTGGACGCCGTTTTGGCGGCGGCGCAGGCGCTGAGCAAGGCTTGAATCGTTGGGGCGAACACCGGGTGTTCGCCCCCATCGTTACAACAAAGGCGCCACCGCCGGTTCTTGCCGCGGCCACGCATCCAGTACGGCCTTGAACAGTGTCGCCAGGGGAATCGCAAAGAACACACCCCAAAACCCCCACAGCCCGCCAAACAACAACACCGCACAGATGATCGCAACCGGGTGCAGGTTGACAGCCTCCGAGAACAGCAACGGCACCAGTACGTTTCCGTCCAGGGTCTGGATAATGCCGTACACCGCCATCAGGTAGATGAACTGATCACTCCAGCCCCACTGGAACAGCGCAATCAACATCACCGGCACCGTTACCACCACCGCGCCGACGTAGGGCACCACCACCGACACACCCACCAGCAACGCCAGCAATGCCGCGTAGTTCAGGCCGAGTGCGACGAAAGCGATGTAGGTGACGCCCCCGCAGATGACGATCTCAATGACCTTGCCGCGGATGTAATTGGCAATCTGCCGGTTCATTTCCTCCGCCACCCGGGTAATCAGCGCTCGCTCACGCGGCAGGTAACCGCTTACCCAGCGGCCGATCATGGCGCGGTCCTTGAGAAAGAAGAACACCAGGATCGGCACCAGCACCAGGTAGATCATGATGTTGACCAGCAACGGCAGGCTCGACAGGGAAAAGGTCAACGCCCATTGCCCGAACTTTCCGATCTCGCCGCGCGCCACTTCGATGGCCTGCAGCACCTGCTCGTCCGACACCAGGTGCGGATAGCGTTCCGGCAACAGCAGCAACAGCGATTGCCACTTGGCGAGCATGCCCGGCAACTCGTTGAATAACGTGATCAGCTGATGCCACAGCAAGGGCAGCACCACCACGATGAACACCACCAACAACCCCATGAACAACGCAAACACTAACCCTACCGCGACCCCTCCCGGCAAACGCATACGCTCCAGCGTGGTGACCAGACCTTGCATCAGGTACGCCAACACCATCCCGGCCAGCACCGGTGCCAACATGCCGCCCAAGGTGAGTACGGCGGTAAAGGCCAGGAACAGCAGGACCGCCAGCACCACGGCTTCTTCATCGGAGAAGTAGCGCTGAATCCAGTCTCGTAACACTTTGAACATCAATCAACCTCGGGCGGTAGGGGCAAACGGTTCAGGCCTTGCGCAACCAATAGTGGTATACACCGGCGGCATCTTCTTCATGCAACAGGGTGTGGCCAGCCAACTTGGCAAACGTGCGGAAATCACGCTGGGAGCCTGCGTCCGTGGCGATCACCTTGAGCACTGCGCCGCTGGCCAATCGATTGAGTTCCAGCTTGGCCTTAAGCAACGGCAACGGGCAATTGAGGCCGCTGGCATCGAGTTCGGCATCAAAGGCTACAGCGTCGGTCATGGTTTTACTCCGGGCACGCGTTTGGGGTGCTTAGAATATCTGGTCCGAAGCTCAGTGTCCGGCTACAGTAAGCTCTTTGTCGAAAGGCTCTGTGCATGACTTTTTTGCGCCCTACCCTGCTGACGCTGGCCTGCCTGCTGGCCTCTCCGGGCTTCGCTGACGACCTGCCGTCACTTGGCGACGCCAGTTCTGCCATTGTCTCGCCACAACAGGAATACCAGTTGGGCCGTGCTTGGCTTGCCTACCTGCGCGGCCAGGTCTCGCAACTCAATGACCCACAACTCAAGGATTACGTGGAAACCAGCGTGTACAAGCTGGTGGAGACCAGTCAGGTCAATGACCGGCGCCTGGAGTTCATCCTGATCAACAGCCCACAACTCAACGCTTTTGCCGCCCCCGGTGGGATTGTCGGGGTCAACGGCGGTTTGTTCCTCAACGCGCAAACCGAAGGCGAATATGCTTCGGTACTCGCCCACGAATTGGCTCACTTGTCCCAGCGCCACTTCGCCCGCGGTGTGGAAGCGCAGTCGCGCATGCAGATCCCGATGATGGCCGCTTTGCTCGGCGGCATCATCGCTGCAGCAGCGGGTGCGGGTGATGCCGGCATTGCCGCGATTGCCGGCAGCCAGGCGGCAGCCATCCAGGAGCAACGTCGGTTCTCCCGTCAGAACGAACAAGAGGCTGACCGTATCGGCATTCTTAACCTGGAAAAAGCCGGTTACGACCCGCGCTCCATGCCGACCATGTTCGAACGGCTGATGCGTCAATATCGCTTCGACGCCAAGCCACCGGAGTTCCTGCTGACTCACCCGGTTACCGAATCACGGATCGCCGACACCCGTAACCGTGCCGAGCAAGCCAAACCCGGCGGCAAGGAAGACAGTCTGCGCTATCAACTGATTCGCGCGCGCGTGCAGTTGCAATACGAGGACACGCCCGGCCTTGCGGCCAAACGCTTCCAGGCGCAGTTGGACGAGAACCCTAAAAACGATGTGGCGCGCTATGGCCTGGCCATCGCCCAGATCAAGGGCACTCAACTCAAGGAAGCGCGGGAAACCCTCGCACCGCTGCTGGCCAAAGCGCCCAACGACATCACGTACAACTTGGCGCAAATCGAGCTGGACATCACCAACAACCGCTTGCCGGATGCCCAGCAACGCACTGACCGGATGCTCACCCAGTACCCCGGCAACTACCCGCTCAACCAGGTGCGCGTGGACTTGTTGCTTAAGCAGAACCGAACCGCCGATGCGGAGAAAGCGTTGGATGCCTTGCTCAAATCCCGTCCCGATGACCCCGACGTCTGGTACCAGGTCGCCGAGACACGCGGACTGTCCGGCAACATCATTGGCTTGCATCAAGCCCGCGCCGAGTACTTTGCATTGGTAGGCGACTTCCAGCAGGCCATTCAGCAACTGGATTTTGCCAAACGCCGGGCCGGCAACAACTTCCCGCTGTCGTCTCGTATCGACGCGCGCCAGCGTGAGCTGATCGAGCAGGAACGCTTGGTAAAAGGGATGATGAGCTAAATACATCGCCCACAAAAAAGCCCCGCTTTCGCGGGGCTTTTTATTGGCCTGGAAGTTACTCGGCCAGCTTGAAGGTAATGAAGCTCGCACGCCCTTGACGCAAGACACGCATCGACACCGAACGGTTCTTCGGCAGCGCCTTGGCGATGTCGGTGAACTGCTTGGTGGAGTCGATGGCCTGATTGTTCAGGTGAGTGATCACGTCACCTGGCTGCAGGCCAATCAGAGAGGCAGGGCCGTCCTGCACTTCCTTGATCACTACGCCGCTTTTAAGGTCGAAGCTTTTCTTCTGCTCATCAGTCAGCTCAGCCACGGCAATGCCCAGGCGATTGCTGCTGCGCTCGGCACCCGGTTTGGCGTTGCCCAGAGCGTCCAGGGTGGCGCCCTCTTCCGGGATCGCACCAACGGTCAGCTCAACGGTCTGGCGCTTGCCATCACGAATCACTTCCAGCTTGGCTTTGCTGCCGGCCTTGAGTGCACCGACCAAGTGCGGCAGGTCTGCCGACATGATGATCGGTTGGCCATTCATGCTCAGGATCACGTCACCGACTTGCAGGCCACCTTTGGCAGCCGGGCCGTCGTCCTGGATCTGGGCGACCAGGGCACCGGCCGGCTTATCGAGACCGAACGACTCAGCCAGGTCCTTGTTCACTTCCTGGATCACTACGCCCAACCAGCCACGGCTGACCTTGCCACCGCTCTTGAGCTGGTTGGAAACGTCCATGGCCACGTCAATCGGAATAGCAAAGGACACGCCCATGAAGCCGCCGGAGCGGGTATAAATCTGCGAGTTGATCCCGACCACTTCGCCCGCCAGGTTGAACAGCGGACCGCCGGAGTTACCCGGGTTGATCGGCACGTCGGTCTGGATGAATGGCACGTAGTTTTCATTTGGCAGGCTGCGACCAATGGCACTGACGATGCCCTGGGTGACGGTATGGTCGAAGCCGAACGGTGAACCGATCGCTACTACCCACTGGCCGGCTTTCAGGTCCTGGGATTTACCCAGTTTCAGTACCGGCAAATCTTTGCCGTCGATTTTCAGCAAGGCCACGTCGGAACGTGGGTCGGTGCCGATCAGCTTGGCTTTCAACTCACTGCGATCCGCCAGGCGCACAAGAATCTCGTCGGCGTCGGCAATCACGTGGTTGTTGGTGAGGATGTAGCCGTCAGGCGAGATGATGAAGCCCGAGCCCAAGGACTGTGCCTCACGCTGGCCACCGCCGCCGCCACGCGGGGAACGCTGTTGCGGCATGCCACGCTCGAAGAACTCGCGCAGCATTGGCGGCAGGCCTTCCAGATCGGGCATCTGCTGGTTCGAGACTTTGCGATCCGGCAGTTTTTGCGTGGTACTGATGTTCACCACGGCAGGCGAGGCCTGCTCCACCAGTTGGGTGAAGTCAGGCAATTCGGCCGCTTGCGCGGACACGGCCTGACCCAGCACCAGCACCGTGGCGACTATGGATAGGTAAGACTTCAAACGTGGTATCGACATACAGCTCCCGTTACGACGAGCAGGGTTGAGCGACAGGGTTCAAGAAACGCCGAAAAGTGCGACCGACATCTTTGTTCCGCGAACAAAACAAGGCCAGGGCCGACAAGCCCTGACCTATAAAAAACATGGGGATTTTTTGCAAGTGAAAATACTGATCCTGAAGTTTCATGCTTCCAGCCTCCAACCAAGCACAGGCTCACATTGAAAGGTCAGGATGAACATAGGATTAACAACTCACGGCTTTGCGGCAGCGGTTTTTTCACCGCGCACCGACAGCGCGATGCGTTCGGCAGTGCCGATGGGGATTTCGCCCACAACGGTCACCATCACTTCACCCTCTACCGTGTTCAAGCGGCGCGATACGGCAACGGTCGGGCCCAGCTGAGTACGGGTTTCGCTCACGCTGGCGCCATCGGTCGACTCAAGAAACACCGAAAAACGTGCCAGCCCATCGTCGTACATCAGGCTATCGACAGTAGACTTGGTCTGGGTATCTTTGCGTGCAGTACTGCTGGTGAGCTGAAACCCCGGAGGCAGCCAATCCAAGTGCCACGCATGGGTGGCGGGGATTTCAGGCGCCTTGCTATTGGCAAGCGCGATAGGTGCGCAATCACCGCTGGGCTGTAAGTCTCGGTCAGAGAGCGCGACCGACGTGTTCAGTCGAGTGAACTGGAAACGCTCCAACAATTGTCCCTGTTCATTAAGTAACAAGGATTTGAGCGGCAACGCAGTTTGACGATCAAGGTGCAACTCGAAACCATACCGATACTGATCGCGCGGCGTGATCGAGATAATCACCGCATTTCGACCGGCCACGCGAGATTTGCCAATGACGGCCAATTCGTAGAGTTGAGTGAGTTTTTGCGGATCAAGGGCGCGCGATGGCGCTTCGGGCGAATTACCCAGGCCGGCAACCAGAGCGCCACTGACGCATTGGGTTCGACCGTCTACCCGCACCAATTCCTGAGCTGATCCGTCGAGTTGCAAGAGCCGCTCACGGACATGCCCGTCTTGAATACGGTGCCAGATATCGTGGGTAGAAAAACTGCCGTTACGCTCGTAGACGAACGTACCTTCGAAGCTTTGCTGCTGCTCTGCACGCCCAAGTCGAGTCAGCCAGTCTTGGGCTTCGTCGGCATGGGCGGATAGTGCAAAACAACCACTGAGCAAAAGCGTAAGGAGCGGTATGGCGCGCATAGGGCTCCTTAACGGTTTAGCGGTTTTCCAGACTTGCTGCACGAGCGTATGGCAGAGCGCTTTCAGTGCCTTTCAAAGCCGATTCCTGTGCGTGTTGGCGCAGGTAGCCTGGAAGACGCTGATCCTGCCAGCCGGATTGCCCTTGAAGTACACCGTTAGCCATAGGGCCGGTGGTATCGGAGCTTTCCTTATAGCCGGCCAGCACTGCTGGACCTTTGACTTGCGGACCGGCCATGACCGGTTGCTGAGTCTGTTGGGCCAGTTCGGCACCGGCTATTTCGTCCTGGTTGTACAGGCGAACACCGGCCAGCACGGCAACAGTTACCGAAGCAGCTACTGCCAAACGACCCAGGCTACGCCATGGACCACGAGCAGCTTTTGCCGGAACGGCTTCATCAGCCAGCGCAGCAGAAACGGCCGCAGCAATATCCAGACGAGGGATTAGAAGATCCTTGTGCATCACCGCCCGAGCGACTTGGTAACGAGACCAGGTATCACGGGTTTCGGCATCATCAAATGCATTGAGCACTCGACGAAGTTCCAGTTCATCCGCTTCGTTATCCATCACTGCGGACAGCGATTCCTGCAGGGCATCACGACTCATGGCGGTTCCTCTCTTGGCTGTCGCCGCTGTCTTTAGTTTTCCTGCAACAACGGTTGCAAGGCTTTATCGATGGCTTCCCGGGCCCGGAAAATCCGTGACCTCACAGTCCCCACCGGACACTGCATGACGCTCGCAATGTCTTCGTAACTCAGACCATCGAATTCACGTAAAGTTAACGCCGTACGTAAATCTTCTGGAAGTTGCTGAATTGTGCGATGAACGGTGCCTTCGATCTCGTCGCGCAGCAATGCACGCTCCGGCGACTCGAGATCTTTGAGGCCGTGATCACCATCATAAAATTCTGCATCTTCTGAACTTACATCACTGTCTGGTGGGCGGCGGCCGCGAGACACCAGATAGTTCTTCGCCGTGTTAATGGCGATGCGGTATAGCCACGTATAAAACGCACTATCACCGCGGAAGTTGCCAAGTGCACGGTATGCCTTGATAAAGGCTTCCTGTGCAACGTCCTGCGCTTCATGGGTGTCGTGCACAAAACGCACGATCAACCCGAGAATTTTGTGCTGGTATTTCAGCACTAGCAGATCAAATGCTCGCTTGTCGCCGCGTTGAACGCGCTCGACCAGCTGCTGATCCTCTTCCTGGGTTAGCATGAACACTCCTCGTTGTACTTGGAGGAGGCTTGCATAACTAAACGATCAGGCTTGCAAACATAGACTCGGACTTTTCGCAAAAGTTCTCCCCCTCCAAGCAAGTTTCCGGCGCGCACTGATTTGGCACACACGAAAAACGCAGCACGGGCATTGCCGGCTGCGCGAATAATCTTGTCGCCGGTTTTCTGACGCGTCCAATGCTCCCGACGGGCCAATAAACTCAACGTTTTCCCAGCTTTCGGGCAACCTGCTATTGAGTCAGGGCTTATGCAAAAAGTTCCCGTCTCAATAACCAGCCGATTTTACCCAAGCTGCGCACCGTAATCTCACATTGCCACGAATGCCCGGCTATTGTGCCGCTCCCCCCCTCTATATACTAGTGGCCCGTGTGACCCTTTGATTCGCCGATCCAGGCGTCCTGTTCGCGCCACCCCTTTGGATCGCTTTTTGCGGAATCCTGCTAATGAGCCAACAGTTTCAACACGATGTCCTGGTGATCGGTAGTGGCGCGGCCGGCTTGAGCCTGGCGCTGACGCTCCCCAGCCACTTGCGCATTGCGGTGCTGAGCAAAGGCGATCTGGCCAACGGCTCGACATTCTGGGCCCAGGGCGGCGTCGCGGCAGTTCTGGACGACACTGACACCGTGCAATCCCACGTCGAAGACACTCTTAACGCTGGCGGCGGCCTGTGCAACGAAGACGCCGTACGCTTCACCGTCGAGCACAGCCGCGAAGCCATCCAATGGCTGATCGACCAGGGCGTGCCGTTCACCCGCGACGAGCATGCCGGCAGCGACGACGGCGGATTTGAATTCCACCTGACCCGCGAAGGCGGTCACAGCCACCGCCGCATCATCCATGCGGCGGACGCCACCGGTGCCGCCATTTTCAAAACCCTTCTCGAGCAGGCCCGCCAACGCCCCAACATCGAGCTGTTGGAACAACGGGTAGCCGTCGACCTGCTCACCGAAAAGCGCCTGGGCCTGGCAGGCGAACGCTGCCTCGGCGCCTACGTGCTCAACCGCGCCAGCGGCGAAGTCGACACCTACGGCGCGCGCTTCACCATTCTCGCCTCGGGCGGCGCGGCCAAGGTTTATCTCTATACCAGCAACCCCGACGGTGCCTGCGGCGATGGCATTGCCATGGCGTGGCGTTCGGGCTGCCGCGTCGCGAATCTGGAATTCAACCAGTTCCACCCCACCTGCCTTTATCACCCGCAGGCCAAGAGCTTCCTGATCACCGAAGCCCTGCGCGGTGAAGGTGCGCACCTGAAACTGCCAAATGGCGAGCGCTTCATGCAACGCTTCGACCCTCGCGCTGAGCTCGCGCCGCGGGATATTGTCGCCCGCGCCATCGACCACGAGATGAAGCGCCTGGGCATCGACTGCGTCTACCTGGACATCAGCCACAAGCCCGAAGCCTTCATCAAGGCCCATTTCCCCACCGTCTACGAGCGCTGCCTGGCGTTCAACATCGACATCACCCAAGGCCCGATCCCGGTAGTGCCGGCCGCGCACTACACCTGCGGCGGTGTGATGGTCGACCAACACGGCCGCACCGACGTGCCTGGCCTGTATGCGATAGGCGAAACCAGCTTCACCGGCCTGCACGGCGCCAACCGCATGGCCAGCAACTCGCTGCTCGAATGCTTCGTCTACGCCCGCTCCGCCGCCGCCGACATCCTCGAACAACTGCCCCGCATCCCGGTACCCGCCGCCCTGCCCCGCTGGGACGCCAGCCAGGTCACCGACTCGGACGAAGACGTCATCATCGCCCACAACTGGGACGAGCTGCGCCGCTTCATGTGGGACTACGTGGGGATCGTGCGCACCAACAAGCGCCTGCAACGCGCTCAACACCGCGTGCGGTTGCTGTTGGACGAGATCGACGAGTTCTACAGCAACTATAAAGTCAGCCGTGACCTGATCGAATTGCGCAACCTGGCGCAGGTGGCGGAACTGATGATCCGCTCTGCCATGGCGCGCAAGGAGAGCCGCGGCCTGCACTACACCCTCGACTACCCGCAGATGCTGCCCGAGGCCCGTGACACTATTCTGGTGCCAGCCACCTACGGCGGCTGAACTTCAAGCGAACCCGCAGGCGCCGATGCACGTCGGCAGCCTGCGCGTCCCTGGGCACGCAGATCGAACGCACCCGCCATTCTCCCTGCACCCGATAGCGCAGCACCACGATCAACGGTAATGCCAGGCTGTCGGGACGCAGTTGCACAGGGTGCCAGCCGCGCTCATCACAGAATAGCTGCCAGCCGTCTTCATCGCGGCGTAGGCCACGAATCGACGAACGGTGGTTCAACAGGATATGACGCGGCAAAACCCACACGGCGTGAGCCAGACACAACAGAATGCCGAGGCCGTAGAACGGTAGATCCCCAAGCAGCAAGGCGCCCAACGCGAACAGCTGGGCAAGCAGATAGGCCGCCAGCAATAGCCGTGAGGCCTGCCAGCGGCATTCGAAGCGATTACTTGGGCTGGACACGATCCAGAATCATCCGAACCATGCGCTGCAGCTCCGGATCTTCAGATTCGGCGCGCTCCATGAACCAGCCGAACATGTCCTGATCTTCGCAAGTCAGCAGCCTGACGTAGAGGTCGCGGTCCACCTGATTGAGCGTCGCGTACACCTCTTTGGTGAAAGGCACCAGCAACACATCCAACTCCAGCATGCCGCGACGGCTGTGCCAGTAGAGGCGATTGATTTCTACATCTTCGACCATGGAGCGCTCCTCAAATAGAGCGCAAGTATACAGGCCCGACAGCACCGGACCAGTCGGCTTTGGTCGCACCATACGGAAACTATCCATTTGCCGGACGCCCCTCTATGATGCACCCATGACTTTTTGACCTGCGATGACCCATGGCTGACTCCGCTTTTTTTTGCCCCTTGTCACACGAAGGCGTTCTTGCCGTCCGCGGCGCCGACGCTGCCAAGTTCCTGCAAGGGCAACTGACCTGCAACCTCAATTACCTGAGTGACACCCAGGCGAGCCTCGGCGCTCGCTGCACGCAAAAAGGCCGTATGCAGTCGAGCTTTCGCATCCTGCTGCAAGGCGACGGCGTGCTCCTGGCCATGGCCAGCGAACTGCTCGAACCGCAACTGGCAGATTTAAAAAAATACGCGGTGTTCTCCAAATCCAAACTCACCGACGAAAGCGCCGCCTGGGTGCGTTTCGGCCTGTCGAACGCGGATCAGGCCCTCGCCTCCCTTGGCCTTGAGCTGCCTGCCGAAACCGACAGCGTAACGCGCAGCGACACATTGATCGCCATTCGCGTCTCCCCTGGCCGCAGCGAACTCTGGGTGCCCGTCGAACACGCCGAAACCGTGCGCGCTCAGCTGGCCACACAGCTGCAACCTGCTGACTTGAATCAATGGCTGCTGGGCCAGATCCGCGCCGGCATCGGCCAGGTCATGCCTCAGACCCGCGAACTGTTTATCCCGCAGATGCTCAACCTGCAGGCCGTCGGCGGCGTCAGCTTCAAGAAAGGCTGCTACACCGGCCAGGAAATCGTCGCGCGCATGCAATACCTGGGCAAACTCAAGCGTCGCCTGTATCGCTTGAGCCTTGATGCAACCGAATTGCCCGAGCCAGGCACCCCGCTGTTCGCGCCCAGCCACAACAGTGCTATCGGTGAGGTGGTGATTGCAGCAAAAGCTGACCAATGCGTGGAACTTCTGGCCGTGCTGCAGGCCGAAGCTGCCGACAGTGGCGATGTGCACTTAGGCACCCTGGAAGGCCCGGGCTTGCAGTTGCTCGATCTGCCTTACCAACTGGATCGCGATAAAGAGATCCAGCGTTAATCGCCGCACTTTTTTGCAGCACCCTAGAGAACATGAATGAACAAGCTGGCGGAAAAAGTCCAACAGGCTTTAGTGACGGCCATCGACAACGATGACCTGGTTCTGCCGACATTACCGGAAGTGGCCCTGAACATACGTCAGGCCGCCGAAGACCCGGAAATCAGCATCAGCCACTTGAGCAAAGTGATCGCTCGCGACACCGCCCTGTCGGCACGCCTGATCAAAGTGGTCAACAGCCCGCTGATGCGCGCGACCCAGGAAGTCACCGACCTGCATACCGCCATCACCCGGCTGGGCACCAACTACAGCAGCAACCTGGCCATTGGCCTGGTGATGGAGCAGATCTTCCACGCCCGCTCCGAAGTCGTCGATTTGAAAATGCGCGAAGTGTGGCGCCGCAGCCTGGAAGTAGCAGGTGTGAGCTATGCCTTGTGCCGCAGCCACAGCCAGCTGAAACCTGACCAGGCAGCGCTCGGCGGTCTGGTGCATCAGATTGGCGTGCTGCCGATCCTCGCCTATGCCGAAGACCGTTACGAATTGCTCTCCGACCCGGTCAGCCTCAACCATGTGATAGAGAGCATTCACCCGCTGTTGGGCGACAAACTGCTGGGTGACTGGGATTTTCCGGAGATGCTCGCGAAGCTGCCAGGGCAATACCTGGACCTGGAACGCGACTCCGCGAGCCTGGACTACATCGACCTGGTGCAAGTCGCCGTGCTGTATTGCCACCGGGGCACCGATCATCCGCTGGCGAATGTATCGGTTGCCAGCCTGCCGGCGATCCAGAAGCTGCGCGTCGACCTCTACAGCAATGCCCTGCGTGCCGAGCTGGAAGAAGCGCGCTCGATGTTTTACTGATCAACCCGCGATAAAACTCACGCGCACCTTCAATCCCGCCAACTCGCCGTCATGCAGACTGATCTGCGCCAAGTGTGCGCGGCAGATCTCACCGACAATCGCCAGCCCCAAACCTGAGCCCATGCCCTGTTGGCTGCGGCGGTAGAAACGCTCGAATACCCGGTCCCGCTCATCCAGCGGGATGCCCGGGCCATCATCTTCCACCTCCAGGATCGCGGGCGCCGTGACCCGCAAAATCACGTTGCCTCCGGGCGGTGTGTGGGCCAGGGCGTTATCGACCAGGTTGCTCAGCAACTCGTTCAACAAGGTCGGCTCGCCCCGCAGCCACACCGGCTCATCCGCCTCCAACGCCAGCGCAACGCCGCGCGCATGCGCCAGCGGCGCCATGGCCATGCCCAATTCCCGCGCCAGTTGGCTGAGGTCGAGCAATTGCGCCCCGCCTTCGGCAATCGCCCGCGCGCCGTTTTCAATGCGTGCCAGCGACAGCAGTTGGTTGGCCAAATGGGTGAGGCGGTCGGTGCCTTGGGCGGCGGTTTCCAGGGTGCTGCGCCACGTCGCCGGGGCGTCGCTGCGCAGGCCGAGTTCCAAACGCGCCTTCAGTGCCGCCAGCGGGGTGCGCAATTCGTGGGCGGCGTCGGCGATAAACTGCGCCTGGCGCTCGAACTGGCCGCGCAGGCGCTCGGTGAAGTGATTGAGGGAGCGCACCAGGGGACCGAACTCATGCTGCACTTCAACCAACGGCAATGGCCGTAAGTCGTCGGGCTGACGCTCCTCCACGGCAGTGCGCAAGCGCTCCAGCGGACGCAGCGCCGCGCTGACGGCAAACCACACCAGCAGCAATGCGCCGACGGCCAACATCCCAAGGCGCAGCAAGGTGTCGGCCAGCAGGCTACGGGCCATGCTTTCGCGCGCTTCATCGGTTTCTGCAACGCGAATTTCGGCCATGCCATTCATGTTCGGTTCGGAGACAGCCTTGAGCAAACTCACCACGCGTACGTGCTGGCCCTGGTAGGTGGCGTTGTAAAACCGCGCCAGCGCCGGGTAGTCGTCCGTGCGCGGCGTGCCCGGCGGCGGGCCGGGGAGGTTTTCGTAACCGGAGATCAGCTTGCGATCAATGTCATTGACCTGATAGTAAATACGCCCGGCGCTGTCGTAGGCAAAGGTGTCCAGCGCCACATAAGGCACATTCGCGCTCAGTGTGCCGTCCACCTGGGTCAATCCGGCGGCGATGGTGCGCGCAGACGCCAGCAAGGTGCGGTCGTAAGCGGTGTCGGCGGCTTCGCGCCCATTCCAGTAGGCGCTCATGCCGCTGGCGAGCATCAATACCACCAGCAACAGCGCCAGGTTCCACAGCAGGCGCCAGCGCAGGCTGCTGGGCTTATGCATCGCGGGCTTCCAGCAGATAGCCAAGGCCACGGAAAGTCACGATGGCGATAGGCTGGCCGTCGAGCTTCTTGCGCAGGCGGTGCACGTAGATTTCGATGGCGTCGGGGCTGGCCTCTTCATCCAGGCCGAACACCTGCGACGCCAATTGCTCCTTGCTCATTACCCGACCAGGGCGTGCGATCAGCGCTTCCAACACCGCTTGCTCGCGGGAAGTCAACGTCAGCAGTTCACCACCCACGGTGAAACGCCGGGTATCGAGGTCGTAGACCAGCACGCCGCACGCTTGCTGGCGCTCACCCCCCAAGACGCTGCGGCGCAACAGCGCTTTGACCCGCGCTTCCAGCTCGGTCAACTCAAATGGCTTGGCAAGGTAGTCATCGGCGCCCAGGTTCAGGCCGTGCACGCGGTCTTTCACATCACTGCGCGCCGTCAACATCAACACAGGCAGATTTTTCCCACGCGCGCGCAGACGCGCCAACACTTCAAAACCGTCCATGCGCGGCAGCCCCACGTCGAGGATCACCACCGCATATTCCTCGCTGTTCAAGGCCAGGTCCGCGGCCACGCCATCGTGCAACACGTCGACAGTCAAACCCGTGCTCTTGAGCGCCTGGGCGACACTTTCGGCGAGTTGCAAATGGTCTTCAACCAGGAGGACACGCATGGATTTTCACCTCATTCGGGCATGGTCGACGCCACGCTTTGCGGGGCAGTTTACAGGCGCCACCTGCCCTGTGAAGCCCGAAAACATTGAAAGGCAACTGAAAGGTTAGTGAAAGCTTCGCCCTTTAGCATCCAGCCACGGTGGGTCATGCCCGCCGAGCTACCTGATCCGTAGCGCCAGAAAAACGCCTCGAAGCGTTTTCGCAAAAATAAGAACAATAACGGAGTACACAACGATGCTGTCGACACAGCCACAGGCTTGCCCGCCTGTTCGTTTTTCTCGCCTTGCCCAGACCGCCCTTGCCAGTGCCACCGCCCTTGCCGGCTTTTCACCACTGAGCCAGGCTGCCTTCTTTGAAGACAGCAGCGCCACCCTTGAAACCCGCAATATGTACTTCAACCGCGACTTTCGCGACGGTACCAGTGCCCAGCAATCCAAGCGTGACGAATGGGCCCAGGGGTTCATGCTCAACCTGCAATCGGGCTACACCGATGGCACTGTCGGGTTTGGCGTGGATGCGTTGGGCATGCTTGGAGTCAAGCTCGACTCCAGCCCCGACCGCACCGGCACCGGCCTGTTGCCGACCCACGACGACGGCCGCGCCGCCAACGAATACTCCAAGCTGGGCCTGACCGGCAAAGTGAAGATCTCCGCCACCGAACTGAAAATCGGCGCGCTGATCCCCGAACTGCCGATCCTCAAGCCCAACGACGGGCGCATCCTGCCGCAGACCTTCAACGGCAGCCTGCTGACCTCCAAAGAATTCAAGAACCTGGTGTTCACCGGCGGCCGTCTGGACAAGGCCAAGGACCGTGACGACACCAGCTACGAAGACATCGCCCTCAACAACAAAAACAGCCGCTTCGTCAGCGGCGCCACTGACAAGCACTTCAACTTCGGCGGCGTGGACTACACGTTTGCCGACAAGATCACCGGCAGCTACCACTTCGCCCAGCTCGACGACGTGTACCGCCAGCACTTCCTGGGCCTTGTGGCCTCACGCCCAGTGGGCCCCGGCACTTTCGGCGCCGACCTGCGCCTGGCCATCAGTGATGACACCGGCAGCGCCCGCGGCGGCAACATCGACAACACATCCCTCAACGGCCTGTTCAGCTATGCCCTCAATGGCCATAAGCTCAGCGCCGGCTACCAGCACATGTCCGGCGACAGCGCCTTTCCCTACGTGGATGGCAGCGACCCGTACCTGGTCAACTTCGTACAGATCAACGACTTTGCCGGCGCACAAGAGCGCTCCTGGCAGGCGCGCTACGACTATGACTTCGCCAAGTTGGGCATTCCCGGCCTGAGTTTCATGAGCCGTTACCTGTCGGGTGACAACATCAGGCTTCGCAACGGCGAGACCGGCAAGGAGTGGGAGCGCAACAGCGAGATCCGCTACGTGGTGCAAAGCGGCACGCTCAAGGATGTCGCCCTGCGCCTGCGTAACGCCACCTACCGCTCCAACTATTCGGCACGTGATGCCGACGAAGTGCGCGTGCTGGTGAGCTACAGCATTGCGCTTTGGTAGTCGCAACTCATAACAACAACGACGGAGATAAACATGACCTATTCACTGCGTAAATTGGCCCTCGCCGCCGGCTGCATGCTGTTCGCCGGCCAACTGCTGGCCGCCGACGAACCCAAGCGCCCGGAGTGCATCGCCCCGGCCTCGCCCGGCGGTGGCTTTGACCTGACCTGCAAACTGGCGCAAAGCGCGCTGGTCAACGAAAAGTTGCTGAGCAAGCCGATGCGCGTCACCTACATGCCAGGTGGCGTGGGCGCGGTGGCCTATAACGCGGTGGTCGCTCAGCGCCCGGCGGACGCTGGCACGCTGGTAGCGTGGTCCAGCGGTTCGCTGCTGAACCTGGCCCAAGGCAAGTTCGGTCGCTTTGATGAAAACGCCGTGCGCTGGCTCGCCGCCGTCGGCACCAGCTACGGCGCCATCGCGGTGAAAGCCGATTCGCCCTACAAAAACCTCGACGATTTGGTCAAAGCCCTGAAGAAAGATCCGGGCAGCGTCGTTATCGGTTCTGGCGGCACCGTCGGCAGCCAGGACTGGATGCAAACCGCACTGATCGCCAAGGCTGCCGGTATCAACCCGCGCGACCTGCGTTATGTGGCACTCGAAGGCGGCGGTGAAATCGCCACCGCACTGCTCGGCGGTCATATCCAGGTGGGCAGCACCGACATCTCCGACTCCATGCCGCACATCCTCAGCGGCGACATGCGCCTGCTCGCCGTGTTTGCCGAAGAGCGCCTGGACGAGCCGGAAATGAAGAATATTCCGACCGCCAAAGAGCAAGGCTACGACATCGTCTGGCCGGTGGTACGCGGCTTCTACCTCGGGCCAAAAGTCAGCGATGCCGACTACGCCTGGTGGAAAGACGCGTTCGACAAACTGCTGGCCTCCGAAGAGTTCGCCAAGCTGCGTGACCAGCGTGAGCTGTTCCCGTTCGCCATGACCGGCCCGGAGCTGGACACCTACGTGAAGAAACAGGTGGCTGACTACAAAGTGCTGGCCAAAGAGTTCGGCCTGATCCAGTAATCGCCCCTCTTTTGGACGGCCGCGCCCTCCTCGACGGGCGGCGCGGCCCAGGAGTTTCACATGCTCTTACAACGCATTTTCGCCTCAGTCATGCTGCTGGTCTGCGCCGGCCTCGCGCTGATGGCGTGGCCGTATCAGGCGGCGTTTTCCTACGAGCCGGTCGGGCCTCGCGCCTACCCGCTGCTGATGCTCGGGCTGATGAGCCTGGGCCTGATCTACATGCTGTTTCGCCCACAGCCCACCAAGCACACCGAAGAAGAACCGGCCCTGGACCGCGACACGCTGATCAAGATCGGCATCTGCGTGGCGCTGTTGATCGTGTTTGCCGGCACGTTCGAGCCTCTGGGCTTCATCCTCAGCAGCATGCTGATCGGCATCCCGATGGCGCGCCTGTATGGCGGCCGCTGGTTACCCAGCGTGGTGATCGTCACCTTGATGGCAATCGGTCTTTACCTGCTGTTCGACAAAGCCATGGATGTACCGCTGCCCCTCGGCCTGCTTGAAGTTCTGGAGAACTGATATGGACACGTTCAGCTACTTGGGCCAGGGCTTCGGCGTTGCACTGACCCCTTACAACCTGGTGACTGCCCTGTGCGGCACCTTGATCGGCACGGTGGTCGGCCTGCTGCCGGGCCTTGGCCCGATCAACGGCGTGGCGCTGTTGATCCCCATCGCGTTCGCCCTGGGGCTGCCGCCGGAGTCGGCGCTGATCCTGCTCGCTGCCGTCTACCTGGGTTGCGAATACGGCGGCCGTATCAGCTCGATCCTGCTGAACATTCCCGGCGAAGCGTCCACCGTAATGACCACCCTCGACGGCTACCCGATGGCCCGCAAAGGCCTGGCCGGTGTGGCACTGTCGTTGTCGGCGTGGAGTTCGTTCATCGGTGCGTTCATTGCCACCTGCGGCATGGTGCTGTTTGCGCCGCTGCTGGCTAAATGGGCGATTGCCTTCGGCCCGGCGGAATATTTCGTACTGATGGTGTTCGCGATTGTCTGCCTCGGCGGCATGGCCGGAGACAAACCGCTGAAGACGTTCGTGGCGGCGCTGATCGGCCTGTTCCTCTCAGCCGTCGGCATCGACGCCAACAGCGGCGTGTACCGTTTTACCGGCGACAACATCCACCTCACCGACGGCATTCAGTTTGTCGTATTGGTCCTGGGTTTGTTCTCCATCAGCGAGATCCTGTTGCTGCTGGAAAAAACCCACCGCGGCCAGGAAGCGGTAAAAGCCACCGGACGCATGATGTTCAACCTGAAGGAAGCGTCTGCAGTCTTCGTGGTTAACATCCGTTGCGGCTTGCTGGGGTTCATCATGGGCGTCTTGCCGGGTGCCGGCGCGACACTCGCCTCGGCCGTTGCCTACATGACCGAAAAACGCCTGGCCGGTGCCAGCGGTAAATTCGGCCAGGGCGACATGCGCGGCCTCGCCGCTCCGGAAACCGCAATCGGCGCCTCCGCCTGCGGCGCGCTGGTGCCGATGCTGACCTTGGGCGTACCCGGTTCGGGCACCACCGCTGTGATGATCGGCGCATTGTCGCTGTACAACATCACCCCGGGCCCGCTGCTGTTCCAACAGCAACCGGACATCGTCTGGGGCCTGATCGCGTCGTTGTTTATCGCCAACATCATGCTGGTGATCCTCAACATCCCGATGATCCGCATCTTCACGCGCATCCTCGCCGTGCCGAACTGGGCGCTGGTGCCGGTGATCGCCATCATCACCGCAATCGGTGTGTATGCGGTTCACGCCACCACCTTCGACCTGTTTCTGATGGTCGGCATCGGCATCTTCGGCTACATCCTGCGCAAGCTGGACTTCCCGTTGTCGCCCGTGCTGCTGGGCTTCATCCTCGGCGGCCTGATGGAGCAGAACCTGCGCCGCGCGCTGTCGATTTCCAACGGCGCGCTGGACATCCTCTGGTCCAGCCCGATCACCTTTGGTGTGTGGGTGCTGACCGCGCTGATGCTGGCCTTCCCGCTGGTGCGCATCTACCGCAAACGTGCCCTGCAGCGTCGTGCCCTGGCCGATGTCTGAGGTCACCTTTAAGCAATGGTGGGCAACACCGCTGGTCGGCCTGGCCGGCGGTTACCTGGCCAGCCTCGTCGGCTGGCCTTTGCCTTATATGGTCGGCTCGTTGCTGGCGATTATCCTGGTGCGCTGCCTCACGCCGTGGCAGTTGGCGGAGATTCCCGGCGGGCGCAAATGCGGCCAATGGGTGGTGGGCATCGGCATCGGGCTGCACTTCACCCCGGTGGTGATCGAGCAAGTCATGAGCCACTTCGGCCTGATCTTCTTCGGCGCGCTGATCACCAGCCTGTCGAGCATTGTCGGCGTGTGGTTGATGCGCCGCAGCGGTGAAGACCGCGCCACCGCGTTCTTCTCCAGCATGCCGGGCGGTTCCGGTGAGATGGTCAACCTCGGCGCACGCAATGGCGCGGTGCTCAGCCGTGTCGCGGCGGGCCAGAGTCTGCGGGTGCTGGTGGTGGTGCTGTGCGTGCCGGCGATCTTCAAGTATTGGCTGGAAGGCGGCGCGCCGCAGTTTCATCCGGCGCCGGTGAGCTGGAGCTGGCTGGCGCTGCTGTTTGCGATAGGAGCCCTGGTCGCCTGGGGCTGGCAGCGTTTACGTCAGCCGAACCCGTGGCTGTTTGGGCCCTTGTTGGTCAGCGCAACTGCCAGCGTTGTGTGGGACTTGCACTACGGCCTGCCCGACGGCGGCAGCCAGATCGGCCAATGGTTGATCGGCAGCGGCTTGGGTTGCCATTTCAACCGTCAGTTCTTTCGCCGGGCGCCGTCATTCATGGGCCGCACCTTGATCGGCACGGCCTTGACCATGGCGCTTGCAACACTGGCGGCTGTGGGCTTGAGCGCGCTGACGCAGCTGGATTTGCGCTCACTGACCCTGGGCATGATGCCCGGCGGCATCGCCGAAATGAGCCTCACCGCCGAAACCCTGCAGCTGTCGGTGCCATTGGTAACGGCGATGCAGGTGATGCGTTTGTTGTTCGTGCTGTTTCTGGCAGAGCCGTTGTTCCGGCACTGGAACCGCCAGCCAGAAAAATCCTAAACCCTGACGCAAATCAAAATGGATTGCGGCAGGCTTTAAGCCGGCGGCAACCGCCACTCGATTGGCGTCTCGCCATTCTGCTCAAGAAATTTATTGGCACGGCTGAAATGCCCGCAGCCCAGAAACCCGCGATACGCCGACAACGGTGACGGATGCACCGACGTCAGTACCAGGTGCTTGGTCGCGTCCACCAGCTTCTGCTTGCTTTGCGCATGGGCTCCCCACAGCAAGAACACCAAGTGCGGCTGATGTTCACTGACCACTTCGATAATCCGATCCGTGAAGAACTGCCAGCCCTTGCCCGCATGGGCGTTGGCATTGGCGCGCTCAACGGTCATGGTGGTGTTGAGCATCAGCACGCCCTGATCCGCCCAGCTTTGCAGGCAACCGTGGTTGGGAATATCGATGTTCAAGTCGCGCTTGAGTTCTTTATAAATATTGACCAGCGAGGGCGGCGTCGGCACGCCCGGTTGCACCGAGAAGCACAACCCGTGGGCCTGACCGGGCCCGTGGTACGGGTCCTGGCCCAGAATTACCACTTTGACCTTGTCCAAAGGCGTTGAATTGAGCGCATTGAAAATCAGCGGGCCTGGCGGGTAAATCTCTTTGCCAGCAGCGTGTTCCTGGCGCAGGAACTCGCGCAGTTGGGCCATGTAGGGCTGCTCGAACTCATCCCGCAGGGCGTGTTTCCAGCTGGGTTCGAGTTTGATACGGTCGCCGTCGGTCATGGTGTGTTCGTCGCGTAGAAAAAGAATGGGCGAACCCTAGGAAAGCAGGCCCCGCTTGTCAATTGATCTGACACACCACCGGCACTTTCCGTTGGACCGATCATACTGATCCTTCACTTTCTCGATTGAGGTCACGATGAACCTGCACTTCGAAGAGCTGACCGGCAGCGACGGCGCCCGCCTTGGCATCGCCAGCCTGGACGCTGAAAAGTCGCTCAACGCGCTTTCCTTGCCGATGATCCTGGCCCTGACCGAACGTCTGGATGCCTGGGCCAAAGACCCGAATATCGTCTGCGTACTGCTGCGCGGCAACGGGCCAAAGGCCTTCTGCGCCGGGGGTGAAGTACGTAGCCTGGCCCAGGCCTGCCGTGAACGACCCGGCGTTGTGCCGGCACTGGCCGCCGATTTTTTTGCGGCGGAATACCGCCTCGACTATCGCTTGCACACGTACCCGAAACCGCTGATCTGCTGGGGCCACGGCTATGTGCTGGGCGGAGGCATGGGCCTGCTGCAAAGCGCTGCAATACGCATCGTCACCCCCAGCAGCCGTTTGGCGATGCCCGAAATCAGCATCGGCCTGTACCCGGATGTGGGCGCAAGCTGGTTCCTGTCACGCTTGCCCGGCAAGCTGGGGTTATTCCTGGGCCTCACCGGCGCGCATATGAACGGCCGCGATGCCGTAGACCTGGGCCTGGCCGACCGTTTCCTGCGCGATGACCAGCAAGACGAACTGATCGAAGGCTTGCTGCAACTGAACTGGCAGGAACAGACCCCGATGCAGCTCAACAGCCTGCTCAAGGCACTGGCCCAGGAAGCCGTCAGCCAGCAACCGCAGGCGCAGTGGCTGCCCCGCCGCGCACAGATCGATGAATGGTTGGATGTGGGCGATGTGCGCTGTGCCTGGCGCGCCTTGAACCTGTTGCGCGACCACGCCGACCCGCTGTTCAGCCGTGCCGGCAAGACGCTGGCCGAAGGCTGCCCGCTGACTGCGCATCTGGTGTGGGAACAGGTCGAGCGCGCCCGGCACTTGTCATTGGCCGAGGTCTTCCAGATGGAATACACCATGAGCCTCAATTGCTGCCGTCACCCGGAATTTGCCGAAGGCGTACGCGCACGGTTGATCGACAAGGATCAACAACCCCATTGGCATTGGCCCGAGATCAACACGGTGCCGGAGGCTGTGGTGCAGGCGCACTTCACCAAGGTGTGGGAAGGCAGGCACCCGCTGGCGGACTTGTCCGACTACTGACAGGCAATCAATTCTGGCGCCCGACCGTAAATGCACAATTGTCCGGCTGGCTGTCCTGACAAATGTAGACATCTTGTTCGAGTGGATCGGTGGCGAGTTCCCAATGCAGGGACTTCGTCAGCGACATCGTGCTGAGGGCCCCCGGCATGTCATACCGCAACGCCAGGCTTCGCCCGCTGCCCATCCGATAAACGCAGCGGTCCAGGTAGCCGTTCTCGCGATCCTTGCCCTGGCCGGGGGTGAAGAGCGCACCGATAAACCGATCCGCGAAGTCATCGGCGTCGACCTTCGGGCTTCGCCAATGAGAGTGTTTATCCGACGCTTGAAAATAGCCGCTCACGTATTTGACCGATGAAGGGTAGGGACAGCCCTGTTCCGCATTCGCTTGCGCCATGCCACCCGCTAACAATAAGAACCAGCACACACGTTTGATCAAAGAGCATTCCATAAACCCACCGCCTCCTCAGAGACGCACAACGGCGTCCCCAGCAGTGGAATGCAGATCAAACGCTTGCGATAGCTGTTAGAAATGACAGTGCCGACGAACGGCATGCATAAAAAAGCGGCGCCTGGGGCGCCGCTTGGGGGCATTACCTGTCAACGATGGCCGCCACCGCCGCCGCGTCCGCCACCATGGCCCGGCCCGCCATTGCCCCACCGATTGTTCCAGCCCTGGCCTGGATAAGGCCGGTAAGCGGGCCGTGGATAATAACGCGGGGCCGGTTGGTAATAGCGCGGCGCCGAATAGTAACGTGGCGGCGGCGCATAGTAGCTGCGCCCATATTGATAGTAGGCAGGGCCACCGTAGTAATAGGCCGGTGCCGGCGCGGTGTAGACCTCGGAGCGATAGTAAGTAGCACCTCCATCGTAATAAGGCACACAGGCGCAAAGGGTCAGACCGAGTAAAGCGCTGAGCAGCAGTCGTCGATACATGGCGGCCTCCTGGACCGCGGAAGAGCACCTCCAGCGACGCGGGAAGGCGGCATTCAGCTTTCACTGAATGACGAAACATCTGACATCAAAAACGGAATCTGGTGCGTTTTCGTAACGGTTTGATACATCTACTCAGGCTGTATCGATTCAGTAAATTAATCTGGATCGCAACTTTGTTGATTACCATAATGTCACTATGACATCGCATGGCGCCAGGGAGGCCCTAGCATGCACTCATCGCCACCCCGTCCGGACTCGACTCATGAAAATCTCAACCAAACTGCTGCTCTCCTTTCTCTTGTGTGCGCTGGTCACCCTAGGGGTCGGCCTGCTGGGAATCAAAGGGGTGGTTCGCCTCTCTTCGGCACTGGAGCTCACCTTCTCCAATAACCTGGTGTCGGTGAGCAACACGGCCGCCACCCTCAACGGCCTGGTCGCCCATAACCGCGGCCTGTACCGCTTGATGGATGCCAGCAAAGGCGACGTTTCCCCCCAGGATCGTGACCGTGTGCGCCAGGACATCGCCCAGGAACTCAAGCGCAGCCAGGCGTCCTACGCCACCTATCGCGCAACCCCACTGGAAGATGACGAACGGGCGGCCGGAGATAAACTCGACCAGATGTGGCCCTCCTACATCAGCAGTTCCGAACGCATCATGGCGCTGATCGACAGTGGCCAGGGCGATCAGGCCCGCACCCTGCTCAACACCACCAACAATGAACTCTTCCGCCAGGCGCGCGAGCTGATCCGCGTGATGATCGAGTCCAATAACCGCCAGATCAAAGAAGGCGCGATCGCTGCCGAGGAGCTGCGCAACAGCGCGTTGACGTGGATGATCAGCGGCATAGTGCTGGCCTTCCTCATTGCCATCATCGTTGGCATGTTGATCACCCGCCTGATCACCCGGCCCATCGCTCAGGCGGTCGAAAGCGCACAGCGCATTGCCAAGGGTGACCTGACCCAGGCAATCGTCACCGAACGCACCGACGAAGCCGGGCAATTGCTGATGGCGCTGTCGGATATGCAGGGCGGCCTGAAAAGCACCCTGTTGGAAATCGCCAACGCCTCCGATCAGCTCGCGTCGGCAGCCGAAGAACTGAGCGCGGTCACCGATGAAAGCAGCCGTGGCCTGACCCGCCAGAATGATGAGATCCAACAAGCGGCCACCGCCGTCAACCAGATGACCGCAGCCGTGGACGAGGTGGCCAGCAACGCGGTCTCGACCTCTGAAGCCTCGCGCCAGGCCACCTCCGAGGCCGAAGATGGCCGCCAACAAGTGGAACAGGCAGTGTCCGGCATGAGTTCGATGGTGGTCGAGATCAACGACTCCACCCAATCGGTTGCAGACCTCGCCAGCCAAGTGCGAGAGATCGGCAAGGTCATCGATGTGATCCGTGGCATCGCCGACCAGACCAACCTGCTGGCCCTCAACGCGGCCATTGAAGCCGCCCGTGCGGGCGAGCAAGGGCGTGGTTTTGCAGTGGTCGCCGATGAAGTGCGGGCGCTGGCCCACCGTACGCAGACGTCCACGGTGGATATCGAGAAGATGATTGGTGAAGTGCAGACCGGTGCCGACGATGCGGTCGCAGCCATGAACAAGAGCCTGAGCTGGGCCACCGACACCCAGGCCCTGGCGCAGAATGCCGGCGAGGCGCTGCAACGGATCACCGCCAGTGTGGCGAAGATCAATGAACGCAACCTGGTGATTGCCTCCGCCTCCGAGGAGCAGGCCCAGGTGGCGCGCGAAGTCGACCGCAATCTGCTGAACATCCAGGACCTGTCCACCCAGACGGCCGCCGGCGCCCATCAGACCAACGCCTCCAGCCAGGACCTGTCGCGCCTGGCCACTTCGTTTAAAGTATTGGTCAGCAAGTTCCAGCTCTGAGTAGCCTGGGCAGGGTCGGCCCTGTATCGTACAACGCACACCGAGACTCTACGCAAACTTGTCCGATCCAGCCCGAACCTGCCCATGACCACGCCATCACTCTGCCCCGCCTGCGGCGCCCGCAACGGCTGCGCCCTGGCTGACCCACGTACGGTCGACCAGGCCTGCTGGTGTTACAGCGTCACCATCGACCCGGCAGTACTGCAAGCCCTGCCCGACGCGTTGCGCAACAAGGCCTGCCTGTGCCCCCGATGTGCCCACGTCGATGCGCAGTTGCGCGGAGTCGAGCCGAGGTAATGCGGGTTGATCGTTTCCTCAGTAACCTGCCGCGCTTCAATCGCCAGCAAGTGCGCTTGCTGCTGGTTGAGCGACGGGTGACTGTCGATGGCGTGGCGGTCAGCGATCCGCACCATGAGGTGCGTGAGTTCAGCCGCGTGTGTGTCGACAATGACGTGCTGCAAGCCGGCAAGCCGGCGCGCTACTTCATGCTGCACAAGCCCAAGGGGTGTGTCAGCGCCACAGCGGACCCGCAGCACCCGACCGTGCTGGACTTACTCGATGAGCCGGACAAAGATGAATTGCACATTGCCGGTCGTCTGGATTTCAACACCACCGGGCTGATGCTGATCACCAACGACGGCCAATGGTCACGGCGCCTGACCCAACCGCAGACCAAGCTGCCCAAGGTTTATCGCGTGGAAACCGAACAGGCCATCACCCCGGCGTACGCGGCAACTTTCGCAGCCGGTGTGTATTTCGCGTTTGAAGACCTCACCACGCAGCCCGCCGAGCTGGCACTGCTGGGGCCAACGACTGCGCGGCTGAGCATCATTGAAGGCCGCTATCACCAGGTCAAGCGCATGTTCGGGCACTTTGATAACAAGGTCATCGGCCTGCACCGTGAGCGGATGGGGCCATTGGTGCTGGATGACTCGCTGGCGCCGGGCGAATATCGGGCACTGACTGAAAACGAAATCCTCGCGGTCTGACGACCGTTCGGCCGATGCTGGCAATAAACCAGCTTGTTGGCTTGCGACCTGGCGTCTGTGGTGCTTGAATCAAGACGTCAGCCAAATTATGACTGGCGAGTCGCCTATAACCTCCAAGAAACACCTTGCCCCGCCCGCGCTTGATTTACGGGCCCCTCAGGCAAACAGCCCGCCCTAACAACAGCCGTCGGCCAGCCGTCATCGGACCGACATGGGTGCTCCTCTTCCAGGCGTATGCCTACCTGTCATAAAGCTCGTGCAGAGTGATCTGCGCGCCCTACCCGCTTGCCAGGAGTCTTACGACATGAGGCCAGAAATCGCTGTGTTGGATATACAGGGTCAGTATCGGGTTTACACGGAGTTCTATCGCGCGGATGCTGCTGAAAAGACCATCATCCTGGTCAACGGCTCCATGGCCACCACGGCGTCCTTCGCCCAAACCGTGAAAAGCCTGTACCCGCAGTTCAACGTGGTTTTGTACGACCAGCCCTACGCTGGCCGCTCCAAAATCCACAACCGCCACGAGCAGATGCTGACCAAAGAAGTCGAAGGCCAGATTCTGCTGGAACTCATCGACCACTTCGCCGCCGAGCACGTGCTGTCATTTTCCTGGGGCGGCGCTGCCACCCTGGTCGCCCTCGCTGCGCGACCGCGTCGCGTGGAAAAGGCTGTGATCAGTTCGTTTTCCCCGGTGATCAACGCGCCGATGCGCGATTACCTTGAACGCGGTGTGGACTACCTCGGCAATCTCGACCGCGACCGCGTCGGCCACCTGGTCAACAGCACTATCGGCAAACACCTGCCGTCGCTGTTCAAGCGCTTCAACTACAAACACGTGAGCAGCCTGGCCGAGCACGAATACGGGCAGATGCATTTTCACATCAGCCACGTGCTCAACAGCGACCGCCTGTGCTACCTCAAGGCAGCGCGGCAAATCGACATTCCAGTGCTGTTTTTGAATGGTGAATGGGACGAGTACACCAGTGCCGAGGATGCCAAGCTGTTTGGCCAGCATGTGGCCAAGAGCAGCTTCAGCACTGTTCAGGCGACCGGGCATTTTCTGGATATGGAGCACAAGGCGGCGTGTCGGGACAGCCGGGACGCGGTGGTGGGCTTTTTGAAACCGCAGCGACAGGTCAGTCGTTTGCGCTACCACCAGGGCCAGACACAGCATGCCTTTGCGATTTGAAATGAAAGCACTGCATAAACGCCCGCTTGGGCGGGAGCCGGGCTTGCCCGCGACGCAGGCACCTGTGTGTCAGCCACACCCAGGTGATGTATCGCGGGCAAGCCAGCTTCCAAGTGAGCTTGAGCGACGCAACCCACACATTTTTCGAAGAAAAACTTCAAATCCCGATGAACATCTGGTACAAAGTCAGCCGCTCTGAGCGGGTATAGTTTAATGGTAGAACAGTAGCTTCCCAAGCTTCCGACGAGGGTTCGATTCCCTCTACCCGCTCCACTTCTCTCTTAACTCATTGATTTTCCTCAAATCTAACGAGCAGAAAGCGAGATTGTCACGTAGTCCTCCTACTAAGGACTCCTACAACGTGACGCAACGCAACAACCTCTACCGCCGTTCGAGCGGAATCTACGTCCTTCGCATCACCGTCCCGGCTCGCTATCGCGTTCAATTGGGGCAAAGAGAAATTCACACGTCTACCCAAACCACTGATCTCAGCTCAGCGAAAGCTGTAGCATCGCACCTAATGGCGCGGTGGCATTCATGCATAAGTGAGCTGAAAAAAGTGAATGAGACGAAGGTGATTGAGGGGAGCCCTCTGCTAGCAGGACCCGGGCTAATCAGCATTCAAGATTTCTGCGAGACCTTTGAGGTCGAGCCTGCGCTGGTGCTAAGAGAGATTCTGAACCACAAAATTCCCATCGCGTGCAGGCTGAATGCCCATCCAATATATTGGGTTGACGATTACACAATAGTGGACCGACAAGAAGATACCGGCGGCTTTGTCCTGGACAGTGCATTTGAGTTGGGCATACCGCAAACCTTCACTGGACACCTCAGACCTTTCCATCGCAGCCATACGATTGCAAATATAATTGAATGTGGCTACTCCGACGAAACCGCGTTTCGCTTCAAGCTAAATACTCGGACAGCAGCCTTCTGTGACCTACCCGGTATACGGTTTACTACCAGCTCGGTCTTTATCACAAAGATTCAAGCCGAAAAAATTAGGGCTCCATGGGTAAAAGCCTTAGCGGACAAAGCGGCGTTGCTAGCCGCCACCTCAACCCCAACGGCATTCATTTCCGCCACCTCAGCCCCACAATCACTAAGTTATGAATGCTGTAGACCGGATCGAGCCAAAGAATCCGTTTCATCTTTAATGGTTCAATTCCTGAAAAGGAAACAGCTCAAGTGGAAGCCCGATCAGCAGAAGAGGATGGCTACACAATGTGGCGCATTTGTAGAGCTCATGAACGATCCTCAATTGGGGGCCCTAAACCGACAATTGATTTGGGACTACGAGGCAAAACTCCGGAAAATGCCAGAAAATAGGTATAGCGCAGCTCGTCGCCATAAAACCCAAGACGCAAATCAGCTACTAGCAATGGCCGAGGAACATGGAGAAACTCGCCTTTCATCTGCGAGTGTTGAACGCTACATGGACTCACTGTCGAGTATGTTCGCATGGGCGGTCGACAATATGATTCTCACTCTGAATCCGGCAAAAAGAGTGATTGAAAAATCGAAAAAAACCACACGAAATCAAGATGATCGCTTCTTATTTGAAAAGGTATACCTTGACAAGATTTTTTCTGCACCTTGGTTTTCAATAGGAACAGGTGAAAGAAACAAGCAAGGAAGATTCTATCAATTCCGTCCTCACTTCTACTGGCTACCATTGCTCGGACTCTACACAGGCGGCAGAATAAATGAGCTCTGCCAACTTTATATTGACGACTTAAAAATCTCCGAATCCGGAGTATATTATCTTGACTTCAATCTCGACACCCCCGACAAGATGGATGCCGACGTGCGCGATGGCGTAGTGACTGATGGATCAGATAAATCCTTAAAGACTGTCAACTCCAAACGAATCATACCCCTTCACCCTCACGTGATAGAGCTAGGATTCCCGGCTTATGTCAAAGCGTTATCTAAAGCTGGCCATAATCGCCTGTTCCCAGAACTCAAGCGCGATGCCATCAAAGGTTACGGCAAACCAGCAGGGAGCTGGTTCAACGAGCGCTTCCTTGGTAAACAGTTGCTTGTCACCCGTGACGGAAAGCGAACCTTCCACTCTTTCAGGCACAATTTTATTACTGCTTTGAACGAACAAGAGGTTCCGTCGGACATCATTGCTCAGATGGCAGGTCATATCAGAGGTTCAACAGAGACCGCAGGCCGTTACAGGAAAGATGCCGAAGCTGACCGATTGTTAACTTACGTCAAGCTACTTAATTATGAGCTTCCCCAAGTAAAGCCTTTTGTTATTACAGATGGCCTGGATGCGATCACTGATGCATTGCGACGAAAGTCGCATGCACCCCAATAGCAAAAAACTATTGGTTGAGCTAAATATTGTATGCAGAAAAACTGGAATATGGAGGAATATCACACCCCATCTTTTCCGGATCCTCTATGGCTATCGGTCATCTAGCCTTAATAGCTACGTTCCTAGGCTCCCCGTAACCGATACATTTCGCCGGCAATATGGTGGCAAAATGACTTGACATGTGGTATTTCGTATTCATACCCAGGCCGATCTAAGCCGGAACAACGTCAAGGACGCACAGATGAAATATGAGTTTCCTGATAATCACTGCCTTACACAGAACGTTATAACCAAATTATCGTTGTTTGACGGTGAGGTATCTTTTACGGATGCTCAATTTGGGGCCCTAGACTGCGGCGTGGGAAGAGGGGAGAGTCTACTCGTAGTCTCACCGACTTCGACTGGCAAGACTCTGATTGGGCTCTGGGGTATCGCGCAGAATCTTGAACGAGGTGCTAACGCGGTTTACTTGGTCACGCACCGTGCATTAGCACAGCAAAAAATGTCAGACTTCCGTAGTCAGCTACTCAACGACTTCCTAAATGGTGATCATTCCTCCTTGGTGCTCGCTACAGGAGACTCTGTCAAAGACGCGGCTGGTGAAAATTGTGCAGATCCTTTGGGGGCCCGTGTTTTAGTTGCTACGTATGAAAAATATCTAGCTCTGCTGTCTGCCTCCGGCATCCCATCTGATATGCGCAATACTGTAGTCGTATGCGATGAGATACAAATTATTGCAGATGAGAGTCGTGGGCAAAGCGTTGAAGTTTTGCTTTCGTTACTTAGGAGAGTTGGATGGTTGCAGTTTATTGGTCTCTCGGCAGTTCTCGACACTAAAGATGCTAGGGAGTTGAGCGACTGGTTGGGCGTTAAGTTACTATTGAGCCCTGCCCGCGAAAAACATATAGAATACAGCTGCCATACTCCAAGCGGGCTGATTACGGCAAATACAGGCCAGCTAGACCTTCTTATTGGACCAATACAACAGACCCCTAACATACTAGATGCCATCGCCCTCGTTAAACATGTGGTAAAGCATGAGCCCGGTAGCCTCCCCCTAATAGTGTTCTGCATGACCGTGAAGGACACTTACACTCTAGCAGAATTGCTCTTGGGTCCTATTGCCCCCGGACAGGGCAGCCTGGATTTTGACGGTTTACCCGCCACATTTGCAAATGAGTTTCTATCTAGATCCATGGGTAAGAGAATTGCAATTCACAACGCTGACCTAACAGACGATGAACGTGGAGTTGTTGAAGCCAAGCTTTTGAGTAAAGACCTGGATGTTGTATTCGCCACTACGACCCTGGCAGCAGGCGTTAATTTTCCACTAGCGTCTGCAATTTTCTCAAAATTCTCAAGATATAATTTCCCCCGAAAAGCATATATCCCGATTGACTCTGCCGAGTTCCACAACATGGCAGGCAGGGTTGGCAGAATGGGATATGAGGGAGTAAGTGGGAAAATATTTTATTTTGCCAAGTCCCAGTCCGAAGCCATAGATGCGCGAAAATATCTTAACTTTGGCTCCATGCCGTTGATCAAAGCTAGAATAAGCCCTGACAGATTCAACCTACTCGCACTACAGTTAGTCTCGTCTGGGCTATGTGTAACCGAGGGGCAGGTAGCAGAGCTAATACTAGGCACATTTAGCGCGATAAGAGAGTTAGAAAAAAACCCCGTAGCATATCAACGTTGGCCGCACCGGATATCTCTAGCTGTAGGGGAACTTGTAGCGCAAGGCTACCTGCTACTGTCAGACTCAAAACAACTGTCGGCTACAGTCGTAGGAAAGGCAGTTGGCCTAAGCGGCCTGACACCTGAAACATCCACCTACCTACTAAAATATATTTGTGAAAAACAAGACTCGCTAACATCCTGCCTGCCGAAGATTGACAACCTGGGCGACATGGATAAGTTAATTTTTCTTCTTTTTTCCGCTGCATTGAACAGCCCGGAGTTTGTGCCTATGAACGGAAAAGGGGTGACTCGAAACCTACCGTGGGCTTTAGAAAAACACCCTCTTTTCAACGCTGATATTTACAAGGACAGTTTGGCTGAAACAGTATGGAGAGCAAACCTTAAACCTGTTAACGGCGCTCATATTTGCTCGATGTGGGCGAAAGGAGCTCAGCTAAAGGATTTAGAAGGATTAGCACCTGACCTCAGAGCTGGTGCAATTAGAAGCCTAATTTGTGATCTTAGCTGGGTGCTTCAGGGGCTAGCTTCTATTTTAACAGCTGTTGTTGATCGCAGAACACCTACTGAACTACTTCCATCGGTTATCACAGACACTATGCCCGACCTTAGAAAGCTGGCGAGGCTTCCAAGGGTCATCAGACGGGTTATTATGCGCCTCACATTTGGCTTGCCGGACAATGTGCTCTGGCTTATGGAGCTAAATGCCGACTCTGAGAAGTATAAGCTCCAGCGTGAAGAAATACTTGCCCTTGGTGCTGCTGGCTATTCAAGTCCTCAAAAGCTGATGCTTGGGTCGCAAGAAGCTGACGATTGCCGCAAGGAAGTTTTTATAAAAGCAAAACCCGCACCAGTAGTAAAGGCAAACTGGCTTAGAGATGCCGTGCGCGATTGGAAGACGGAGTCTCGCAAAAAAGCTTCAAAATATCATATCAAACGCGCAATGAACTTAGATAGCGTTGTTTATTTTAAAGACTATTACGAGTCACTCGGAGACTTTTTCGAACTTGCGTTTGAGCGACTACTAACGCATTTGGGTATAAACCATACAAAATTGGACTCCAACAAAACTACAGGTGCGCCCGACTATTTGATAAGCCTTGAAGGCTCGCCACACCTTATCTTTGAGCTAAAGTCAAAACAAGGAGACAAACTCGTTGATTACAATGACGCAACTGAGGTTCTTTCAGCGTCTGAAATACATGGCTACAAGGACACTTCTTGCGTGACCTTATGCCATCCCGGTGTTGATCCAAGCGTGCCCTTAGCAATCAACTCATGCACAAGATTAAGCGTAGTCGAAAGCCATGACTTAGCGGAGGCTTTGCTGCGTTTAAGGCAAGGTTATTTGACTCAGATGCAGCTCTGGCAATGGCTGACTACTCCAGGACAGGCAGTGTCTGATGATCTTCCATTTGTTGAGTATGATTGATACTCCTTGATATCTGTTCGCTCGCACCCTACGGGAATCGCGTGCAGGGTGTATTTTATAATCTGGGGAGAGTGTGCTCTCTTCAGTTGTAATTTATACATCCTGCAAACTATGCCAACAAACGACCGTTTTCTGGCATCCATAACAGCCTCGCACAAGACCTGTCAGAAAATTAGCCTTGGCTTTCCTGGCATGGCGTCCTATTTTCGACACCGTTTTCTGACACCTCAAGGGACACGGGCAAATGGCTACTACTTTCGCTTATGGCAGAGTATCAACAGGACTGCAAGAGACCCTCAACCAACGTCTAGAGCTAGAGAACGCCGGATGGGTCATAGATTTCTGGTTCTCAGACACAGTGAGCGGGAAAACCCACGCAGCTCAGCGCCCGGCATTCCGAGAGCTGTTGAGTAAGATTCGGGATGGGGAAACACTCGTAGTGTCCAAGCTAGACCGGCTAGGGAGAGATGCGATTGATATTCTTCAGACCGTTCGAATGCTCGGCGAACGCAGCATCCGAGTCGTTGTGCAACAGCTAGGGTCCACCGACCTAACCTCTCCAGCAGGAAAGCTATTGCTATCAATGCTTGCGGCAGTTGCTGAAATGGAACGGGACTTACTAATCGAACGCACTCAGGCGGGACTGGTAAGAGCCAAGGCACAAGGAAAACAGCTTGGCAGGCCGCCCAAGCTCACGCACAGACAGCGTTCCGAAATCACGACAGCTCTCGACGAGGGCATGAGTATCAGCGCTCTATCGAAGTTATACGCGGTCTCAAGGGCGACCATCGCCGGGGTCAAGGCCGATCAGAAACATCCATAAGACCGCCGACTCGCAGGATGGAGTCATTGACCGTTGATATGTGTTCTGCAAAAGGACTCACGGGGCGGAATGAGGAGTCATTAACTCCACGAAACCAGACCGCAGTCCAGCCAGCAGAGTCCGAGTATTGATTCGATTTCCTGATACGGCTTACGTAAACGCCAACCTTACAGCCAGCAGCGCCCGTATCCGGCCAAGGCTCATCTCGGCAAGTTACATCGGCATTCTGATTGACATGCAGGCGATACTTTTTGAAGACACCGGCGGCACCATTTTTGTAGCCCCGTGCAGGAATGATCTTTAGGGACGAACTGTCGTGATTTCCCAAAGCATTTTCAACTTCACAGGCACGAATATCATCAATCAGAGACCTGAGCTTAGGGGATACATCGCTGTAGCACTCAGAGCCTTGGTCGGCCGTTGCGATACCTTCATCCGAAAGCAGCGATTCAGGTGCAGAATCTTCTTTCGCCTTTAGGGCACTGATTTGTTGAGTCTCGCTGATAACAGGTTTCGTAACGATCTCGGCGCCGTCTTCGCCCTCCGAACACCGGCTAACTCCTTGCGTTATCAAAAACACAATCCCGACACACCCCGCCAGCTTCATAACAAACTGCATCGCACACATCCTTTTATGGTTTTCGCTCGCCCAAACGTGCGCTTACGAGACATGCACGTAGGGACCTGCGCCTGTTAGCTCCGGCATAGCAACACTGCTACGAAATTCTGACCATGCTTAAAATGTTCCGAATAGAGCGTGGCCGATTAGTCTACATCGCGGCGACATTCGAGGTATGAAAACTCCACTACGAGAACGCTTCGGCTTGCGAGTCAAAGCATTGAGGCTCGCCTCCGGTTTAAGCCAAGAAGCATTTGCGGACCATGCGTCTATAGCCCGCAGCTACATGAGCCGCATCGAACGCGGTATGGCTAACCCCTCTTTAGATGCCGTAGAGAGCCTTGCAGATGCTTTAGGTGTAGATCCGAGCCAGCTGTTTGAGATCGTTGAGCCACCAGCGCCATACGAAGCCGCAGTAGAGGTGCCCTACGCCGCAGACGGGACGTGCTTTCATCCCGGGCTAGCAAGCCCGCGAGACGGCTCATTCCGCGTTGGGGAAAAATCCGCAGAGCTTCGCTTTGGTTCGTTTGAAGAGGCGTTGGCATATTTGAGGACGATGCCGGTAGCGAAGTGGAGAAGACCCAACAAGAGCGGTAACTGGGGACTCGTTACATCAACGAGGTGGAGCCTGCTTTCACGCTAGCTCAACAACGGACGTCAATCTGTTGCTTTACGCTCTACTTACGTTGCGTTTTCGATCTCATAAGACGCCGCCACCAAGCAGGTAACGCAGCTTAAGATCAAACACTCAAAGCAGAATCATGGAGGAAATATGAAACGTGATTGGGATGTGATCAGGGATGTATTGATCGAGGTCGAAGCCCTCAGCTTCAGTGACCGTGACCATTTCGGCTACGAACTCAGCTATGCACAGCAGGACGAAGATACTAGCGAAGCGGAACACGCGTTGCTGCTGTGGGAAGGCGGGTTCATTTCTGGAATTGATGCTGGCTCTATGGATGGACCAGCAATTATCGGCCCAAAGCTGACGTGGGAAGGGCACGAACTGTTAGAAACCATTCGAAGCCAAGCCGTGTGGGAGCGCATCAAGTCGACGGCAAAATCAAAGGGCATTGAGCTGACACTGGAATCAGTAAAGCTCATAGGAAAATCAGCTCTGGCTTGGGTGCTAGCCAATTAAACCACCCATGTATCGCTGTGTTTCAAATACCTTCCGGTAGAGAGAGGTTGCATTTCCCCAACCCCGCTGACGCGGAGTTAGAGGAACCTCAGCCTACCGAAAGGACTCACCTTCCGTATAGATTGCTTCCGGCCTGTGGCTGAATTATCACAACGCCCATGCTAAGGCAGGTTAGGTTTCACATGGGGCTGCTCGCGACTCGGCTTCAGCCACCCTTCCGGGCATCTCTACCGACGACCTCTATGCCGCGTTCCTTCTGAGGCCTGCTGCGTGTCACTGCATTAGAATCGTGCCCGAACGTAAGGACGCCGATAGAGCACGAAGTGAAGACCCGAAATGTATACCAAAAATCACATTTCCAATCAAGCGAGAAATTGTCCCGCTCCAACTTTCCGAACATTTATATCCGCCAAACTCAGCTATAAGGATTGATCAAAAGACGAAGCAGAGAAGGAATGCAATGCCATCACACCACCCCACTGTTTCTAAGGGTTTGACCTTCCCAGATCCCGCATGAGCAAGACTGATTGCACCTTCTCACTCCTACAAATCCCTCCTACAATTCATGCTGAATATTCCTATAATTCAATGGCTTACGTGACATGTGGATTTGGGTTCGATTCCCTCTACCCGCTCCACTCACATTTCGCGCCTACGTCAGTTACGACGCAGGTGCACAAAAAACCGGTCCTTGCGGCCGGTTTTTTTATGGGCGCGATCTGTGCATTCGTCACCTGCCGCGCGCAAACCTGTACAAATCAATATTTTTGTACAAGTATAAATACCAAGCGCTGGCGCTTCGCCGCGCACGATTACGATCACGGAGCCCGGCGATGACACGTCTGCTGATTTCATTGTTGCTGGCGTTAAGTTTGAGCAGTTGCGGCAACGTCGAGGTCGCCCACTACGCCGACCAGAAACCGCCATTGGACCTGGAGCGTTTCTTCAGCAAGCCCGTCAAGGCCTGGGGGATTTTCCAGAAGCGTTCGGGCGAAGTGGCCAAGCGCTTTGAGGTCAATATCGCCAGCCGGCGCGAGGGCAACGCGCTGATTCTCGACGAGCGCTTTCTGTACAGCGATGGCACGCGTCAGCAGCGCGTATGGACGCTGACCCCGGATGGCCCGGGGCGCTGGCGCGGTCGAGCGGGTGACGTGGTCGGCGAAGCGATCGGCGAAGTCGCGGGTAACGCACTGCGTTGGCGCTACCGGCTCAACCTGCCGGTGGACGGTTCGGTCTACGAGGTCAGTTTTGATGACTGGATGTACTTGATGGACGAAGACACGCTGATCAACCGCTCCAGCATGACCAAGCTCGGCGTCGAATGGGGCCAGGTCACGCTGTTCTTTCGTCGCCAATGAAACAACCCACCGCGAGGGTGAACCATGAACCTAAAAATGCTCACTGAATTGGCCGAGAAAGGCGAGATACGCGAGTTGGAGTTGCTGTCGCTGGAGGGTGGCTTCTACATCGCGCGGGTCAGATTGGATCATGTCGAAATGACGCTGGTGGACGATGACGCCAAGCCCATGCGCATCGGCTCCACCACGCACTTGCGCGACCTGCTGCAGCGGGTTCCGCCGTTTCCGTGTGTGCTGGTGCAGCACAGCGTGCACGATGAAATGTGCGGTGTCCGCGAAGGGCCGATCGGCGCGTTGCGTATACCGTTTACGCTGGCCTCGCCCCTTTAAACCCCATCACGTATCCCACGCTGCACCACCCACGCCAACGGCAAGGTCACCAGCAACATCACCGCCAGCACCATCACCGCCATCGGCACACCGAGCGCATCGCCGACCCCGCCGAACACCACCGGCGCCAGCGCTCCGCCGCCAATGGTGCCGGTGTAGAACACCGCAAAGGCCTGCTCACGTTTGCCTGCGCTCGCCAGGTCCGGGACGGCGCCGTAGAGCACAGAAGACGTGCCGTTCAGCGCCAAGCCTAGCAGCGGCAACATCACCATCAAGCCACTCAGCGGCAGGTACACGGCCGTGACGATCAACAGCGCGGTGCTGGTTTCGGTCAGCCAGACGGTTTTCATCATGCCAATGCGCGCCCCCAGGTAGCCGCAAAGCAATTTGCCGAACGCACCGCCAATGAACAGCATCGTCAGCGCCAGCCCAATGCCCGCCGTGCCAGCGCCTTTGGCTTGCAGCAGAAACGGCAGAAACGTGAGAAAGCCCATGCGCACGGCGCTGTCGAGCGTACCGGTGAGGATCAGCGCACGCAGGCCTGCGACCGAGCCCGTGCCACCGGGCGGCCGGGCTTTTTCGGTGGCACCGGACTCGCGAACTTGAGCCGGCACTAGCCACCACAGCAATCCCGCTGCCGCCAGACCGAGCAGCCCCAGCAGTGTGGCGCTGGCGCGCCAACTGACGACGGTAAGCAGCAGGCCCACCACCCCAGGAATCAGGGTTTTGCCGATATCGCCGCTGAAGTTGTACTGGGACAGCGCCTGCTTGACGCCACCACCATCCTCATAAGCGTCGGTGATCATCGAGGAGGCCAAGGGGTGTTGGGTGCTGGCGCCCAAACCGCCCAGCAGCAACGCCAACAGCAACAGGCTCAGCGATGTGGCTTGCCCCACCAATAAATAAGCGACACCCGCAAGCGCAGTGCCACCCACCAGCAACGGCAAACGGCCCCAGCGTCGGGCGGCGCGGCTGGCCATCAGTTGGAACACGGCCATCATTGCGGAGTAGGCGCCACGCAACAGGCCGATCTGGGCGTAGGCCAAGGCGAACTGCGCCTGCCAGATCGGCAGCAACACATAGATAACGTCGGTGAGGCCATCGTGTACGGCGTGAGCGCTGCAACCGGCGATCAGCGCGCGGCGCCGGCTGGAGGTTTCGCGCACAGGCACAGCAACAGTGTCATTCATGGTGTCGGGACCGGCTCAGGTTTGAGGGGCTTCCAGCCCGTCAGGGCGATCAGCAGGGTCAGCAGTTGAAAACCGATTATCAGCGCCACACAGCCGGCCCAGTCCCAGCGTTCCCAGATCAATGCCGGGACGATGGCACCGCAACTGCCGCCCAGGTAATAGCACGTCAAGTAAACCCCCACGGCGCCAGACTTGCTCTCACCGGCGGTGGCACTGATGAAAGCATTGGCGGCGGCCTGGGCAAGGAACACGCCGGTGGAACTGAGCGCCAGGCCCACCACAATGCACCACAGCGACGGCGCCAGGGTCAGCGCCGAACCACCCATACCGAGCGCGGCGGCGACCGCCAGCAGTTCGGCGTGAGGTCTGGCTTTGCTGAGGCGCCCGGCGATGGGAATCACGATCAACGCCAGCAAAAACACCATGTAAAGCGTGCCCAGCGCCGCAGGCCCCAGGTTGAACGGTGGCAGGCCAAGGTGCAAACCTGCGTAAGTAAATGCCGCAACCTGGGAGAACAACACGCAAAAACCTACGCCGTATGCCGCCAGCAAAGGTCGGCGAAAAACACCTGAAGAAACCGCTCCAGGCCGTTCGCCGCGCGGTCGACTGGCGGGCAACAGAAACTGAATAAACCCACCGACCATCAGGCTCAACACCGCCAGCAGTTCGAACGCTTCGCGCCAGCCCACGTATTGCGTCATCACACCGGTGACGAAACGCCCGGCGAACCCGCCCAGTACCGTGCCCGCCACGTACAGGCTGGTGACCTCGGTCACCCTCGCGCCACGCCAACGGTCGCCGATGTAAGCCACGCTGGTGGCAAACACCACCGGGATCAACATGCCCTGCACAAACCGCCACACCAGCACTTCGGCAAAACTGCTGGCGTAGGCGGTCATCAGCGCAGGAACGGCCAGCAGCAGCGCGGCCACAGCGATGACCGTGCGCTGTTCGAAGCGCCCGGTCAGCCGGCTGACAAAGGGCGCGGTGATCGCCACCGCCAGGGTGGTGACCGTGATGCTCCAGCCCGCGTCCTTGGCGCTAATATGAAACTGCGCCGCAAAGGTCGCGAGGATGCTCTGGGTGGCGTAGAGGTTCAGAAACGCCGCGCAGCCACACAGGAACAGGGCTAGACGGGCACAATGCAGGCGCGGTTTCATGAAACCTCTCGTTTTATTTTGTAACGCCTTTATAGAATGGCCGTCGGGTCTTAAACCAATACCGATTTCGAACCGATCAATACCCAAGGATCAGGATGCTCGACCTACGCAAGCTGCGTTACTTTCTGACGGTCGCCGAAGAATTGCACTTCGGCCGCGCGGCACTGCGCCTGCACCTGGCCCAACCGCCGCTGACCCGACAGATTTCAGCGCTGGAGACAGAGCTGGGGTTCAAGCTGTTTGATCGCACCAGCCGCACGGTTTCTCTTACCGCCCAGGGTCGTTCGTTCTTGCCCTACGCGCGCGGCGTGTTGGAGCAGGTTGAATTGGCACAGGTCATCGCCGGCAAACTGGCAGCGGGCACTGCAGGCCAATTGGCGCTCGGGTATGTCAGCTCGATCGCTTTGTCGGACCTGTTCAGCCAAGCGATCCAGGCCTTCGCCCAGCGCTTGCCCGATGTGCAGTTGACCTTGGTGGAGTGCGCCTCTGGCAGCCTCGGCGCGCAGGTGGCAGACGGCCGGCTGGATATCGGATTGAGTCGGCTGTTGCCGCAGACAGCAGACGTTCACGCGTTGTCGTTGGGCGAGGAGCGGCTGGTGGCCGCGGTGTCCAGCGACAGTGCGCTGGCCAAGCTGGCACAGGTCAGCTTGACGCAACTCAGTGCGTATCCGCTGATTCTGTTCCCGGCCGACTACGGGTCGGGCCTGAACCAATCCATCGAGCACCTTTACCGCCGCCACGCCCAGCCTTTGCGCGCGGGGCCAACCGGGCGGCAGATCACCTCGATCATTGCCTTGGTGGCCGCCGCGCAAGGCGTGGCGTTGGTGCCCGCCTGCACCCAAAGCCTGATGAACAAGGGCGTGACGTATCGGCCGCTGGTGGAGGCGGATGCGTGCGCGCAATTGTTGGTATTGACGCCCGCGCAAAGGAAAAATGTATTGGCTGATGCATTTCTCGCCATCCTTGCGCAGGTGTTACACAGCCGGTAATGCCTTGGAAAACACCGTAAGACCTCGATGCAACAACACGCCGAGACGCTCATTCAACACCGACCATCGACCGTCGTCAGACGGCGTGTTCGTCTCGCGATTACGGGGATTTCAATTGGCCCGACTGGCGCCAATTGAACGGCCAGCCCTTGAGGAATTTGATCGCAAGAAACGCAGTTTCCAACCAGGCGGATGGCATTACAGTAGCGTCCTGGCTTTTAACACCCGCCCTTCGAGGAGCCCGCTCATGCCCTACGAATACACGCTCATGCCCTCCCCCGTCGGCCAGCTCACCCTGGTGGCCCGCGACGGCAAGCTCAACGCGATCCTCTGGGAACAAGAACGCGCCAACCGCGTACGCCTGGGCGAGTTGCGCGAGGCCAACGACAGCCCGGTGCTAATGGAAACCGCGCGCCAGCTACGCGAGTATTTCGCCGGCGCACGCAGCCAGTTCGAGCTGGAACTGGACTTCAACGGCACGCCTTTTCAACAGCAGGTCTGGCAGGCGCTGCTGACCATCCCGTTTGGTGAAACCCGCAGCTACAGCCAGATCGCCGAGCAAATCGGCAACCCCAAGGCCGTGCGCGCGGTGGGCGCCGCCAACGGACGTAACCCCATCTCGATCGTTGCGCCCTGCCATCGGGTAATAGGCGCCTCCGGTGGGCTGACCGGGTTCGCCGGAGGGCTTGGCGCCAAACAATATTTGCTCGCGCTGGAAGGTGGACGCCAGGCAGAACTGGGCTTGTGAGGCGAACCGCGACAAAAACGTACAACTTTGTTCACCGGCGCTTTTGTAAAAAGAAATTTCAAAGAACTGCTGCGGTCCATAATTTCATCACCCACCCCTTAAGGAAAAACGGTCATGAAATTCTCCGCAGTCTCTCAATCCTTGTCCCGCTGGGCAGGCAGCGCCCGGACGTTCTATGCGGCCGTCGCGTTGATTTTCCTGTGGAGCCTGAGCGGACCCTATTTCCACTACAACGACACCTGGCAGCTGATCATCAACACCTCGACCACCATCATCACCTTCCTGATGGTCTTCCTGATCCAGAACACACAAAACCGCGACAACGACATCCTGCATATCAAGATCGACGAACTGCTGCGCGTCTCCAAGGACGCCCAGAACGCCGTGTTGAGCCTGGATGGCCTGGACCGCAAAGAACTGGAACAACTGCGCAAGCAATACCGCAGCATCGGTGACACCGGCACGGTCAGCTTGAGCTCCAGTTGTGGTGAAAGGGTCGACGATGCGCACCCCAACAAAACCGACTTGAATCAAGCCTGAAAAAAAACGGCGGTTGGAAATCATCCAACCGCCGTTTTTCATTTCAGGTGACGCAATCAACCGTCGCCTTGATGACCTTTACCGTAAGTCGAGGCCAGGGCACGGGCTTTTTGCAGACGCTCTTCGAGCTTGGGCAGCGTCTCGTCCACCAGCGCTTTTATCTCTGGCACATCCGACGCCGCGCCTTCTTTCTTGAACAGGGCGATGGCGTCTTCGTTTTCCTTGACCTGCTGCGCGGTGTAGGCGGCGTCGAAGGAGTCGCCGTCCTTGAGTTCAGGCATCAGGGTTTCGGCCTTGTCGACGATCTTCTCGCGCGGGGCCACGGGCAAGTCGAGCTTCTTGGCGATGGCCGCCAAATGCTGGTTGGCCAGGGTGCGTTCGTTGATGACCTCGATGGTGTAGTCCTTGATTTCCTGGGACGACGTCCTGGCGTGGGCCATGCGACTGGTTTCGATATCGGCCATCCCTTTGGCCGAAGCCTGCTCGATGAATTCAGCAGGCGACTGGGCGAAAGCATTGCTGGCGCCGAGGCCCAGCAGCATCGCGAAACTGGCGGTGCGTAACCGGATAGCCATGCGGCTCATGATAGGTTCCTCCAGGGCAAAAATAGGCGCGGGAAAATACGCCCCGCCCTGAATTCGAATTTTCAGGGCGGCAAAGGTTTAGAAAAAACTCGCCAGTGCGACGAACGGTCTTCGTCGCCTCAGGCCGGTTTGCTGGCGAACAGGCCCGGCAACGCGTGCGCCAGGGCGTTAATGGCGAAGCCGATAAACATCACGCCACACAGCCTGGTGATCAGGATTTCATGCCGCTGGTACACCGTGCGCACGCGCTGGGCGCCCACCACGCCGATCAGAATCGCGTAAGCCAGCAGGCCGCCGATGAAACTCAGCAAGATCAACGACGGCAGCATTGCCCATGTCAGCAACTCGGCACGGCTGGACAGCAGCGCCGTAAAGGTTGCAACCGCCACCGGGTAGGCCTTGGGGTTGGTCAAGCCGAACAGAATGCCGTGCCAGAACGGATGGCGCGCCGCGCCCTGAGGCGCATCGCTGCTGCGGCGCTGGGTGCGAATCGCCCGCCAGCCAAGCCAGAACAAGTACCCACCGCTGAGCACGCCCAGCACATCAAAGGCACTGCTGCCGACTTCCCGCGCGCCCACAATGGCGACCAGCGCCGTACTGCACCACACCACATCACCCAGCAAGTGCCCGCACAGAAAACCCGCCCCGGCGCGACGGCCACGAGACGCGCCGATACCAAATACCGCGAGGACGCCCGGCCCAGGCGTAATCCCATAGATAAAACCCGAAGCAAGAACGGCGAGCAGCAAGGAGGGGGTCATGGACGCGACTCTGACAGGCGATTGAAGGTGCAGCGATTCTGCACGTTCTGGCGCTACGGGTAAAACTGCATGCCTGCATAAGGCTTGGCGCGGCAGGCGTGAAGGCGCGAAGCCAAGTCGCCGACATGCGCCTCGAGCTTGTGCCCATCGGGGTCGAGAAAGTAGAACGAGGCACCTTCACTGCGGTTGTCGCGCCACTCCTGCACCTTGGCGTCTCGCAAGCGCGCCACCAGCGCGGCGAACTCGTGGGCGGCGGCGGTGAACGCGTAATGGGTGTAATCCGCCGCAGGTGTGGTTGAACGTGAAGGATCGAGCGACAGGCACAGCCACAAACCGGGCAATGAGAGGTAGGCGCCCTGGTCCCAGGTGGCGTCGAGCTTAAGCTGCAGCAGCTCATGGTAGAAGCTGACGCTGCGGTTCAGGTCGGTAACGGCAAGGGTCAGGTGGTTGAAGCCTGAGAGCATGAGTGTTTTTTCCTGTGATCGATAGCCTTAGGACAGCACACCTTGCACCTGCCCAATCAGCCACTGCAACCCCGAATCGCCGCCCCGCCGTGCATGCCACACCAGTTCAACGGCAAACGAGTGGATATGAAACGGTGGCGGCACGGCCAGCAGATGCTGTTGATCGATGTTGAGCAAGCCCCTGGATGACACCGTCAAAATCAGGTCGGTGCCCTGGATCAGCTGCGGCGCCACGCCCCAATGCGGCAGGCTGATTGCCACATGGCGCCGTTCACGAATCGCCGTCAACGCCCGCTCGATTTCCGGCGTGCCGCTGCCGCGCATTTCCAACAGCACGTGCGGGCGCGACAAATAGGTGGGCAGGTCAAGCACGCCACTGGGCGGCAGGCTGTTGCGGTCGACCAGGCAGCTGTAATGCTCCTCAAACAAAGGCGTGGTGCGCAGTTCGGCGGGCATATCGGGGAATACCCCGGCGGCCAGGTCGATATCGCCGTTGAGCACGGCGTCTACCATGCCCTCACGGCTGGCCTGGACGATTTGCAGGTCGATGCCAGGGGCTTCACGGCGCAGAACGCGGACCAGCCCCGGCAGGAAAATCGCCGCGCTGTAGTCCGACATCGCCACGCGAAACCTGCGCTTGGCCGACGCCGGGTCAAACCGGTTCGGCGCCAACAGTGCTTGCACCTGGGCCAGGGCTTCAGCCAAAGGCGTCGCCAACTCCAGGGCTCGCGCCGTCGGCACCAATGTTCCGCCCTGGCGCACGAGCAAGGGGTCACCCAGCAGATCCCGCAAACGCGCCAATGCATGGCTGACTGCCGGCTGGCTCAGGTGCAGACGCTCGGCGGCGCGGGTGACATGTTGCTCGCTGAGCAAGGCTTCCAGAATCACCAGCAGGTTGAGGTCGATGCGACGCAGATCATTCATCGGCTGCATGCTCAGCATACGAATTTGGAATTTAAATTTGCGCGACGAATAGCCTAGAGTCCAGCAAAACCTCTGGGAGATTCGAAATGACGACGTTGCATTGGCTGGGTTTGCTGGCGCTGGCGGTGATCGCCGGGGCCGTGGTGCCGTTTCAAAGCGCAATCAACGCCAACCTCGGGCGCGGGCTCGGTCACCCGTTGTGGGCCACGCTGGCGTCACTGTTGGTGAGTATTATCGTGCTGCTGCCGGTCATTCTGGCGCTGCGTTTACCGCTGCCGAGCCTCGCGTTCATCACTCAAGCGCCGTTGTGGATGTGGGCCGGTGGGGCATTTGGCGTGTGCTTTATTTCCCTGGCGCTGATGCTGTTGCCCAAGCTCGGCGCGTCGGGGTTCATTGCCTTGGCCATGGCCGGGCAGATTCTTGCCTCACTGTTGCTCGATCACTTCGGGCTGTTCGGCCTGGTGGAGCGCCAACTGACAACGCCCCGCGTGTTGGGGGCGCTGTTGTTGATTGGCGGCGTGGTGTTGATTCAGTTCAGCAGCACGCCTGCCCGAACGTTGGCAGCGACAGGATGATCAGGCCTTGTCGAGCGTACGCAGCTTGTGTGGCAAGCCCCACAACAACAATGCCGCGGCCAACAGGGCGCACATGCCGATCACATACAGCGCCGGGGTGGTGCTGCCGGTGAGGTCCTTGATCCGCCCCACCATCACCGGGCTGACGATGCCGCCGAACTGACCGAGGGTGTTGATCACCGCTATGCCGCCGGCCGCACCGGCTCCCGCGCCCGCCAGCAGTTTGGGCGGCAAGGTCCAGAAGGTCGGGATCGAGGCGATGATGCCCGCGCCCAGCATGCCCAGGGCGATGATCAGGAACGTGGTGTGGTCGGCAAAAATCCCGGCGCTGAAAAAACCAATCGCCCCCAACACCACCAGGCCACAGACAAACTTGCGCCGCTCGCCGGTGGCGTCCGACAGCCGCCCGATCACCATCATGCTGATCGCGCCGCACACATAGGGAATCGCGGTGAGCAGGCCGATCATCACCGGGCTCTGGGTGCCGGCGCTGCGGATCAACTGCGGTGCCCAGAAGTTGAGCCCGTAGGACGCGATCTGGATCAGGAAGTAGATAAAGCCGAGCATCAAGAAGCCTGGAATGCGGATCGCCGACAGCAGCGAACCCCCGTGCTGATTCGGCTCATGCCTGGCGATTTTGCTCGACAGCAAGGTCTTCTCTGCAGGCGTCAGCCACTGCGCGTCTTCAATACGGTCTTTGAGCAACGTCAGCACCAGAAACCCCAGGCCGATGCAGGGCAAGCCGCCGAGCAGAAACAACCAGTGCCAGCCGCGCATCTGCAACACGCCGTCCAGATGTTCCAACACCAGCCCCGAGAACGGCGCGCCGACCAACCCCGCGAAGGCCGAAGCCAGGAACAGCAGCGAGGTGATGCGCCCACGAAAGTGTTGCGGGAACCACAAGGTCAGGTAATACAGCACGCCCGGCGCGAAGCCAGCCTCCATGGCGCCGATGATGAAACGCAGGCCGTAGAACTGCCACTCGGCGGTGACAAACACCATGGCCGCCGTGGCCAGGCCCCACGACATCATGATCCGCGCGATCCAGCGCCGCGCGCCGACCTTGTACAGCATCATGTTGCTCGGCACTTCGAAGATCACATAGCCGACCACAAACAGCCCGGCACCCAGGCCATAAGCGGTGTCGCTCAGGCTCAGGTCGGTTTGCAGTTGGAACTTGGCGAAGCTGATGTTGATGCGGTCAAAAAACGCGAACAGGTAGCACACCATGATCAGCGGCATCAGGCGCCAGGCGACCTTGCTGACCAGGGCTTTTTCGGCATCGATCTCAGCGGCCGGGCGCGCGCCGGCCTCTAACGTATTAGTGCTCATGCTTTCTCTCCAGCGGGCTGCTCAACGGCGCCCGATTGTTTTTGTTGTCTGGTGCGGTGTTACAGCGTGGCGATGTAAGCGGGCGGCGGTTGCAGGTCGCCGTTGCGCCCGGCCTTGGCCACCTGGCCTGGCAGCTCATGGCCAAGCAGCGCCGGCAGTCGGCGGGACATGTGCAACAGGTGCGGCAGGTCGATCCCGGTAGCAATCCCAACCTCCTCGCACAGGTTGACCAGGTCTTCGGTGCAGATATTGCCCGACGCCCCCGGCGCAAACGGGCAACCGCCGAGGCCGCCCAGGGCCGCATCAAAACGCCGGGCGCCGGCCTCGTAAGCCGCCAGCACATTGCACAAGCCCAGGCCACGGGTGTTGTGAAAATGCAGGGTCAGATCGCTGGCTGGCACATGCTGCAATACACGTTTGACCAGGCGCTCAACTTGGCGCGGGTTGGCCATGCCGGTGGTGTCGGCCAGGGTGATGCCCTGGATGCCCAACGCGCGATAGGCATCGACGATTTGCAGCACGCGGTCTTCATCAATCTTTCCTTCGAACGGGCAACCGAAGGTGGTGGCGATGCTGCCGTTGAGGCGCACCGGGTAGTCGGCGGCGAAGCTGACGATGTCTTTAAAGGCCGCCAACGAGGCCTCGCAACGCATGCGCATATTTGCCAGGTTGTGGGTATGGCTGGCGGACATCACCAGGTTCAACTCATCGGCGCGGGACTCGATGGCGCGCTGGGCGCCCTTGAGGTTGGGGATCAACGCCACATAAATCACCCCGGGCTTGCGCGCGATGCCCTGGAACACCTGCTCGCCATCACGCAATGCGGGAATGGCTTTGGGCGAGACAAATGAACCGGCTTCGATCCGCGAAAACCCGGCCAGCGACAGCTGGTCGATCAACGCGATTTTGTCGGCTGTCTCGACCCAGGTCGGCTCGATCTGCAGGCCATCGCGCGGGGACACTTCCTGCACGATCAGCGGGTCAGAATAATCGGTGATCATTGCACCACTCCCGAGGTTTTCAGGCGTTGGATATCGGTATCGGTCAGGCCGAGGCTGCCGAGGATGTCGTCGGTGTGCTGGCCCAGGGTCGGGCCTTGCCAGTTCACCGCGCCGGGAGTTTCGGACAGCTTGGGCACGATGCCGGGCATTTTTACCGACACGCCGCCAGGCAGTTCGGCATTGAGCAGCATGTCGCGCGCCTGGTAATGCGGGTCGCTGACGATATCGGCCACCGAATAGATGCGCCCGGCCGGCACCTCGGCAGCCTCCAGGGCGCTGAGCACCTGGTCGATGGGCAAGCTGCTGGTCCAGTGGGTGATCGCCGCGTCTAGCAAAGCACTTTTCGCCGCGCGGCCATCGTTGTGGGCAAACTCCGGCGCGTCGGCCAGGTCGGCGCGGCCGATGGTTGTCATCAAACGCTTGTAGATCGGGTCACTGTTACCGGCGATCACCACATAGGCACCGTCGGCGGTCAGGTAGGTATTGGACGGCGCGATGCCGGGCAAGGCGCCGCCGCTGCGCTCGCGCACGTGGCCGAGCATGTCGTATTCAGGCACCAGGCTTTCCATCAGGTTGAACACGCTTTCGGCCAGCGACACATCGACAATCTGCCCATCGCCCTGCCCGGTCTTGACCCGCAGCAGCGACATCAGCGCGCCGATCACGCCGTGCAGTGACGCGAGGGAATCGCCCAGGCTCACGCCCACCCGCGCCGGTGGCGAGTCCGGGTTGCCGGTGGTGTAGCGGATGCCGCCCATGGCCTCGCCGATGGCCCCGAAGCCTGGGCGGTCGCGGTAGGGGCCGGTCTGGCCATAGCCGGAGATGCGCACCAGGGTCAGCTTGGGGTTGAGGGCGTGCAACACGTCCCAGCCCAGGCCGAGTTTTTCCAGGCCACCGGGGCGCAGGTTTTCGATCAGCACGTCGGCGTCGCCGAGCAATTGCTTGATCAAACCCAGGCCTTCCGGTGACTTGAGGTCCAACGCCAGGGACTTCTTGTTGCGCGATTGCAGGTACCACCACAGCGAAGTGCCTTCGTGCAGCTTTCGCCATTTACGAAGCGGGTCGCCCTGACCCAGGGCTTCGATCTTGATCACCTCGGCGCCAAACTCGGCCATCAGCCGGGCGGCGAACGGCGCGGCAATCAGGGTGCCGATCTCAATCACCTTGATACCGCTCAATGGAGCCGTCATGGGGTGTGCCTCTTATTCTTGGAATGTGTGGCCAAGGCTAGAGGACAGCCGTGGGAGAAATCCAACCGTCAGTTGGCAAGCAGCGTTCGTGGATTGCGAACGGCTACGCCCTGTCGGCGCCCATCAGATCCGCTCTCGCGGGCAAGCCCGGCTCCCACAGATGAGCGGGTTTCCCTGTGGGAGCCGGGCTTGCTCGCGGTGAGGCCGTGCGTGTCTGAATTACGCTTGCGTCCCGCGCAGGTATTCAAACAACAGGCGACTCACTGGCGACAGCTGCGCCTGGTCACGTATCACCACAATCAAACTGCGATCCGACCAGGCATCCGTGAGCGGCACCGCGTGCAACCCCAACGCGCGGCCGAACAGCTCGTAAGCTTTTTGCGGCAGGATCCCGATGCCCATGTTCGCCTGAACCATCCGGCACATCGCATCAAACCCTGGCACGTGGATGCGCAGGCGCAGCATCTTGCCGGCCTCGCGCGCGGCCGCGTGGGTGCGCATATTGATCGAGCTGGCGGCATGCAGGCCAACGTAATCACTGTCGAGTGTTTCGGCGAACGCCAGGGTTTCGCGTGCGGCCAACGGATGCGCCGCCGGCATCAGCACCACCAGTTTGTCGTGGCGATAGGTCACGCTGGGCAGGCCTTTGGTGTCAGCGTCACTGGAACAGATCCCAAGGTCGGCCACGCCGTCCAGCACGCCCTGTACCACGCCATTGCTGGGGCGTTCTTCCAGGTCGGTTTTCACCTCGGGGTGCAGCGCGCAAAAGTCCCGCAAGTCTTCCGGCAGAAACTGAATGATCGCCGACAGATTGGCCAGCATGCGCACATATCCGCGCACGCCATGGCTGTGCTCGCCCAGTTCCAGGCCCATTTTTTCGACGTTGAACAGCATCTGCCGCGCATGGTGCAGCAGGGTTTCGCCCGCCGCCGTCAGGTCCATGCCCTTGGCCCGGCGCACAAACAGGCTGACGCCCAGCACCTGTTCCAGCTCCATCAGCCGCTTGCTCGCGGCCGACACCGCGATGGCTTCACGGGCTGCCGCGCGAGTCAACGTGCCCTCTTCAAACACCGCAACGAACAGCTGCAAGGTGATCAGATCCAGGCGACGCACCAGGCTCTTGTGCAACATCAGCTGCGCTCGGCGGCCAGTCGATTGATCTCGGCCTGCTCCACCACCGCGTTTGGCGCGCCATGGCGCACGGCCGCCAACATGGCCTGGCCGACGGTCTCGGTGCTCACTACCCAGGCGGGTTTGAGCCGACGCACAAACGTGAGCAGCGGCCCGAGCACGGAATAAAAGGATTGGTACAACGGCGTTTTCGAGCGCACGCCATGCAGCGGCTGGATCACCCCCGGCCGAAACAGGTAAACCGCCTTGAACGGCAAGCGCAGCAAGGCGTTTTCGGTTTTGCCCTTGACCCGCGCCCACATCGACTTGCCCACTTCGGAGCTGTCGGTGCCGGCGCCGGACACGTAGATAAAGGTCATCTGCGGATTGAGCCGCGCCAGGGTACTGGCGGCGACCAGGGTCAGGTCATAGGTGAGGTGGGTGTACTTGGTTTCATTCATGCCCGCCGACGAAACGCCGAGGCAGAAGAAGCACGCATCAAACCCCTGCAGCAAGTTTTCCAGCGGCTGGAAATCCAGCATGTCGCTGTGCAGCACCTGATGCAGCTTGCCGTGTTCCTGGGTCAAGGGGGTGCGGCCAACGGCGACGACTTCCTGCACATCTGCGGCCAGCAGGCACTCGCGCAGCACGCCTTGGCCGACCATGCCGGTGGCGCCGAATAACAGAACTCTCATGGGGGGACCTCAGCGGCAAGCCGCAAGCTTCGTGCTCAAGTTGAATGCAGTTGAGCCTGTAGCTTATCGCTTGCCGCGTGCGACCGCCCTCTTTAGAACGCGCTGCGGAAAATCTCCTCGATCTGGCGCTGATCGGCGCGCCGCGGGTTGGTCAGCCCACAGGCGTCCTTCAACGCATTGGTGGCCAGCAGCGGAATGTCTTGCAGCTTGGCCCCCAGCTCGCGCAAGCCGGCCGGGATTTCAACCTCCTGAGCCAACGCACGGATGGCGGCGATGGCGGCCTGGGCGCCCTCTTCGGGCGTGATGCCCTTGATGTCGGCACCCAAGGCGCGCGCCACGTCGCTCAAGCGCTTGGCGCAGACGCTGGCGTTGAAGCTTTGTACGTGGGGCAGCAACACCGCGTTGCACACGCCATGGGGCAGGTCGTAAAGGCCGCCAAGTTGGTGGGCCATGGCGTGCACAAACCCCAGGGACGCATTGTTGAACGCCATCCCGGCGAGGAATTGCGCATAGGCCATGTTTTCCCGCGCGACCTTGTCGCTGCCGTCGCGTACCGCCAGGCGCAGGTTGGCGCTGATCAGTTCGATTGCCTTGATCGCGCAGGCGTCGGTGATCGGTGTGGCGGCGGTCGACACGTAGGCCTCGATGGCGTGGGTCAACGCGTCCATGCCGGTGGCGGCGGTCAGGCCCTTGGGCATGCCGACCATCAGCGTCGGGTCGTTGACCGACAGCAGCGGCGTGACGTTGCGATCGACGATGGCCATTTTCACGTGGCGGGTTTCGTCGGTGATGATGCAAAAACGCGTCATCTCACTGGCAGTACCGGCGGTGGTGTTGATGGCCACCAGCGGCAGTTGCGGCTTGCTGGATTGATCAACGCCTTCGTAGTCGCCGATATGCCCACCATTGGTGGCGCACAAGGCGATGCCTTTGGCGCAGTCATGGGGCGAACCGCCGCCCAGGGAGACCACGAAATCGCAGTGGCCGTGCTGCAACAGCGCCAGGCCTTTCTCGACGTTTTCCACATTGGGGTTGGGCTTGGCGCCATCGTAGATCACCGATTCGATGTCCTGCATCGCCAGCTTCTCGGCGATCATGCTGGCCACGCCCGCTTTGGCCAGGCCCGTGTCGGTGACGATCAGCGCTTTGCGAAAGCCGTAATTGCGGATGGCATTCATGGCTTCGTCGAGGCAGTCGGTGCCCATGATGTTGACGGCGGGAATGAAGAAGGTGCTGCTCATGGCAAATCCTCAGAGGCGTTATGTCTACAGGATCAACCTGAGTTGGCCGCGGCATCTTGATCAGGATCAACGCCAGCTCGTGATAAAGTCACCACCCAGCCGATTTCGAGTAGACCCGCCGCAATGAAGGATTTCCAGGATATTGACGCCCACCTTGAAGACTGGAGCGCGCTGCGCAGCGCTGTCGACTTCAGTGGGATTCTGATCGGCAACGGCGCGAGCCGGGTGATTTGGGAAGACTTTGCCTACGACTCGCTGTTTGAAAACGCCCGCACCGTCGAAGAAAAACCCCTCAGCCAATCCGAGCTGAGTGTGTTTGACGCCCTGCAAACCCGCAGCTTCGAGCAAGCGCTGGGCGCACTGAAAACCACCAGCCGGGTCAACAAGGCGCTGGCGGTCAGCTCGGCGGCGCCGCGTAATCGCTATTACGCGATCAAGGAAGCGCTGATCAATACCATCCACGCCGTGCATATTCCGTGGCGCCTGATGCAGCCATCCACACTGGCGACGATCAACGCGGAACTGGCCCGCTACCCCACCGTTTTCACCAGCAATTACGACCTGCTCAACTACTGGGCCATCCTGCACACGCCGGGCATCGATGACCTGTTTCGCAGCGCCGACTCAAGCTTCGACCTGCGTAACACCCGCACCGATGCCACGCGCATTCTGTACCTGCACGGCGGCCTGCACCTGGTGCGCAACCTCGACGGTACGGCGCGCAAATTGCCGTCCACCGACAGCACGTTGCTGAGCAGTTTTGCGATCAACAACACGATCAAGACCCTGGACGACGTGCCGCTGTTTGTCAGCGAAGGCAAGGTGGAAGAGAAGCTCAAGACCATCCGCAGTTCGGACTATTTGTCGTTCTGTTATGAGCAGTTGCTCGCCCATGAAGGGGCGCTGTGCATCTTCGGCCATGACCTTGGGCCGCAGGATAAGCACTTGGTGGATGCGTTGCGCCAGGCCAGTCTGACGACGCTGGCGATCTCGGTGTCGGGGCGCAGCGATGGGTTTATTCGCCAGCAGAAGCGCCGGTATTCAGAGTTGTTTGAGGGCAGCGGTGTGGAGTTGAAGTTTTTTGCGGCACGCACCCATCCGTTGGGTAATTCGGCGCTCTCGGTGCCGGTCGAGCGCTGATCCCCCGAACAAAGAAGATCAAAATGTGGGAGCTGGCTTGCCTGCGATAACGGTGGGTCAGCTTGCATATTTGTCACTGATACACCGCTATCGCAGGCAAGCCAGCTCCCACATTGATCGCATTTCAAATAGCGATTGCACTTAGTCTTCTGAGCTGTGCACCACCACCAACAACTGCGCCTGCACCTCGCCCACCGAGCGAATCCGGTGGGGCTTTTGCGCATTGAAATGCAGCGCATCGCCGCGCGCCAGAATCACCCGTTCGCTCATGAAATCCACTTCGACCTGGCCTTCATGCACGAACAAAAACTCCTCCCCAACATGCTCCTTGAAGGTCTTGTCAGTGAACTGCGCCGGCGGGTAGATGATGAACGGCGGCGCCGAACCTGATCCCGAAGCTCAACCTGGATTTGTATAACGCGGTGTTGGCCAATGACCTGACACTGGCGCGGGAATTGTTCTATCGCCAGTTGCCGCTGCTGGAATTCATCCTCAAAGGCGGTTTGCCGGCGACGATCAAGGCCGGGTTGCGGTTGACCGGTCTGGAGGCGGGTGATCCTAGGTTGCCGGTGTTCCCGCTGAGTGAAGCGGGGATCGAGCAGTTGAAGACACTGCTGCGCTAGAGCAGTGGTCCCCGTGGGAGCTGGCAAGCCAGCGCCCACATTTTGACTGAGTGCATCGGTTACCTAGAGACAAATGACAATAGTTCTCGATATCATTCGCGGCTTTTCTACGTCGTGCTTCGTCAAGAAGGATATCCATGTCTCGTCCCAAGCCCGACCCGTTGTCGGCCGATGCCTTTCGCGGGTTTTATGCAGACATTCTGTATTTCCTGCGCAAACGCACGGACAACGCCAGCGACGCGGCGGACATGACCCAGGATGTCTTCACCCAATGGCTGGACTACCGCGACCGCGCCAAGGTCGAGCAGCCACGGGCGTTTCTGTTCCAAATGGCGCGCAATTTGCTGCGCGATCACTGGCGTAAACAGAAGGTACGGCAGAGCGTCCACTCAGACCCGGCCGCAAGGGACGCCGAGCCGGTCACCGACGAGCAAAACGACCCCATGGCCGCCGCGCAACGCTTGCAACGCCTGGAACAGTTGAAAGAAGTCCTCGCCGAGCTCTCGCCCCGCAGGCGAGAAGCCCTTATGCTGCACCGCTTCGAAGGCCTGAGCCAGGCGCAGATCGCCGAGCGCATGGGCATTTCGACCAGCATGGTGGAAAAGCACATCGCCTTGGCCCTGCTGCATTGCAAGCGACGCCTTCAACACGAACCCGGCACGGAGCAGCCAGAATGAACCGCCTGAGCGACCTTGACGCGCTGGACATCGAAGCGAGCGACTCCATCGATGCCCAAGCCGCCAGCTGGTTTGCCCGCAACCGCAGTCACATGGGGCGCGCCGACCGCAGGGCCTTTGCTGCCTGGCAGGCCGAACCCGCCCATGCGCGTGCCTATGCTGAGTTCGAGCAACTGTGGGCCGACCTCGCCCAGTTGCAGCAATTGAACAAACCGGTGCCGTTGCCCAAGCGCAAGCCGTCGCTCTGGCGCCCTGCCCTGGCGGTGGCGGCCGCGCTGGTGTGCGCCGTGCTGGCCACACCTATCGGCGCACCGCGCGAGCTTTATCACAGCCAGGTTGCCGCGCATGCCAAAGGCATGCGCACCCTGAACCTGCCCGATGGCAGCACTCTCTACGTGAATGCCAACACACGCCTGCGCGTGGATTTCAGCGCCCACCAACGCATCCTTCACCTGGACAAGGGCCAGCTCTACATCGACGTCGCCGCCGACAAGGAACGGCCGCTGTACGTGCAAGCCGGCGAGGCGAATGTGCGGGTGGTCGGCACCGGTTTTGATGTGCGGCGCAGCCAGCAGCAGCTGGTGGTCAGCGTCGCCCATGGCCAGGTGGCGTTCGAGCCCGACCGCAAAAGCCCGGTGAGCGTGCTCGGCGCTCAACAACGCGCTATCTACAGCTACGCCAAGGGCACAGTGCAACAACAAACCCTGAGTGCTGAAGAAGTGGCGGACTGGCGCAGCGGGCACCTGTCGTTTCGCAACCGCGACCTCGCCAGCCTGATCGACGAACTGAGCCTTTATCGGCCGCAGGCACCGCTGCAGGTCAGCAAATCAGTGGCACACCTGAAGGTCTCGGGCAATCTGGATGTGAATGACCCGGACGCCCTGCTCAACGCACTGCCTGCCCTGCTGCCGGTGAAAACCGTGGCCTCGGCCGATGGCGTGGTGAGAATCGAACCCATCAAGTAAGACTGGTATAGCCACACTTGAGAATATTTTGCATTCGCATGTGTGGTTTTTTTGGCCTGCCCCGTCTTCCTCCCGACTGTGTTTGATACGCACACCTTTTTGGCTATTTAGCCACCCCGGGGGATTTCATGTTTCGCGCGCCTTGCCACGCTTCGCACCTGTTTGTTCGACCGACGCTGATTGCCACCTGCCTGGCGTTCAGCCTCAATGCCCAGGCCGAATCCTTCAAGCTGCAACTGCCCGCCCAGTCGCTGGCCACGTCCCTGAGCCAAGTGGCGCAGCAGGCGAAAATCCAGCTGCTGTTCGATGAAACACTGCTCAAGAACGTGCAAGCGCCGGCGCTCAATGGCGACTTCACCCCTGAAGTGGCGATTCGCAGCCTGCTCAAAAACGGCGAGTTCACCCTGATCAAGGTCGGCACCACCTACGTGGTGCGCCCCGACGAGGGCAAGACCACCCAGAGCAGCGCCATTCAGCTGGACGCACTCAGCGTGATCGGCACCGGTAACGAAGTCGACTCAAGCACCGTCAACCGCTCCACCCTCAGCCAGGCCGACATCGACCGCTACCAGTCCAATAACATCCCCAGCCTGTTGCAGACCTTGCCCGGGGTGAGCCAGGGCGGTTCGCTCAAACCCGGTGGCCAGACCATCAACATCCGTGGTTTCGGCGATGCCGAAGATGTGCCCATGACCGTCGACGGTGCCACCAAAAGCGGCTTTGAGCGCTACCAGCAAGGCACGGTGTTTATCGAGCCCGAGCTGATCAAGAGCATTGAGGTGGAGAAAGGCCCCAACTCACCGTTCACCGGCAACGGCGGCTTTGGCGGCACGGTCAACATGACCACCAAAGATGCCCCGGACCTGCTCCAGGACGGTCGCAACAGCGGCGCGATGCTCAAGTACGGCTACTCCAGCAACGACCACGAACAGGTTTACAGCGGTGCTGTGTATGGCCGCACCGACGACGGCCGTTTCGACGCGCTGGCCTACCTGACACAGCGCGACGGCGGCGACATGAAAGTGGCCGCCAAGCTGCCCAACGACAACAACGAATACCCGGTCAACCCGCAACGCCTGCCCAACAGCGCCCAGGATGTGGACGGCAAGTTGTTCAAGGTCAACGCCCACTTGACCGAAGAGCACAGTGTCGGGCTTTCCTACTCGCGTTCCCACAGCAACCGCTGGACACCTTTTTCTGCTGCCAGCTATCCGACGCCGCCGACCCAGGCCAACATCGATCGCTACGGCTACGAAGGGGCGTTGAAGCGTTTTTTAGCCCAACGTGACACCGTCGACACCACCTGGTCGGGCAAGTACGAATACCAGCCCGTGAACAACCCGCTGGTGGACCTGACCGTCAAATATTCCCAGTCCAACACCGACCAGACCGACGAGCGCGACGCCACGGCGTTTTTCCAGCTGGCCACCGGCGGGCGCAAGATGGACACGTCCTACACCGACAAAAACCTCGACATCCGCAACGTCAGCCTGTTTGACACCGGGCCCTTGCAGCATGCGGTCACCGTGGGTGGGCAGATCCGCAAGCACATCCGCGAAACCGAGATGTGGATGCCGGGCACCACCTACAACACGGCGCGCTACAACTACGGGCATTTCCAGCCGGGTTTCATGCCCCACGGCAAGGTCGATACCCAGAGCTTCTTTGTCCAGGATGCGGTGACCGTGGGCGACGTGACCATCACCCCGTCCCTGCGCTACGACCACGTGCGCAACCGCGGCGAAGGCAACGATGCGCCGTACTACAACAACCCGGACCCGTCGTTCGGCCACGATTACAGCGGCCGCACCTACACCGGCTGGTCGCCACGCCTGGCGTTGTTCTGGAACGTCACGCCGAACCTGGGGTTGTTCGCCAACTGGAGCAAAACCTGGCGCGCGCCGGTCATCGACGAACAGTATGAAGTGCAAGGCCTGGGCAGCCGCACTGCCACCAGCGTCGACCTCGACCCGGAGCGCATCACATCGATCACCGTGGGCAGCGTCGTCAGCTTCGATAACCTGATCGCCCACGACGACAACCTGCAAGTGCGCACCACGCTGTTCCACAACAAAGTCGAAGACGAAATCTTCAAGGCCACCGGCGTCGGCTGCCAGAACCAGGCCATCAACGGCGGCACGATTTCCAGCGCCTGCCCGGCCGGGGCGATGCCCAATTACCGCAACATCGGCGGCCTGACCATCAAGGGCTTTGAACTCGAATCGTTCTATAACTCCACCTACCTGTTCGGCTCGGTGTCGTTCGCCTACGCCAAAGGTGATCACCAAGGCGCCTACACCAACCCATGGGGGCCGGATGTGGCGGCACGTGACATTCCACCGACCAAATGGGTGCTGGTGCTGGGCACCAATATCCCGGCCTGGGATGCCCAGGTGGGCTGGATAGGCCAGTTCGTCGGCGCCACCGACCGCTTGCCCAGCGACACATATTCCGGCGGGCCGGGCAGCAGCGTGGGCGACTTGTTCTACGACCAGTACGGTAACAAGGCCTACAACACCCAGGGACTGTTCGCCAAATGGAAACCGCAACAGGCTTACCTGAAAGGCACCGAGGTGAATTTCACCGTGGACAACCTGCTCAACAACAACTTCCGCCCGGCCCTGAGTGGCGACCGTGCCTACACCAAAGGGCGCGATGCGAAGATCAGCATTACGCGGTTCTTCTAAGGTAGGCGCTGCGGGTGTCTGGGTTAGTCTGCACGACCGAGGCGAGCCCTTCGCAGCCTCGCTAAAGCTCGACAGCTCCCACATGGATCTCCAGTTGCTCGCGATCTTCTGTGGGCGCTGTCGAGGCGGCGAAGGCGGCGGCACTGCCAACCAGAGCGTTTGCAACTGTACGGATAAATCCGCACCCAGCTGTAGGCCAGCAATCGGCGAGGGTTGTGGCTAGATGGGCTTCCCTTGAAGCCCTCTCGATTCGGGTCCCCATCATGAGCTCGCGCGAAAACACCGGCATGGCCCTCGGCCTGCTGGGCGTCATCATCTTCAGCCTCACCTTGCCGTTCACCCGCATCGTCGTGCAGGAAGTCCATCCGTTGCTCAACGGCCTGGGCCGCGCCTTGTTCGCGGCGATTCCGGCGGCGGCGCTGTTGCTGTGGCGCCGCGAGCGCTGGCCCACCTGGCGCCAGGTGCGCGGGCTGTGCCTGGTGATAGCTGGCGTGATCCTCGGTTTCCCGGTGCTATCAGCCTGGGCCATGCAAACCTTGCCAGCCTCCCATGGCGCGCTGGTCAACGGCCTGCAGCCGCTGTGCGTGGCGCTGTATGCGGCGTGGCTGTCCCATGAGCGGCCGTCAAAAGCCTTCTGGGCCTGTGCGGCGCTGGGCAGTGCATTGGTGTTGAGTTACGCGTTGATCACCGGTGCCGGCAGTGTCCAGGCCGGTGATTTGCTGATGCTCGGCGCGATTGCCGTGGGCGGCCTGGGGTATGCCGAAGGTGGCCGCCTGGCCAAGGAAATGGGTGGCTGGCAGGTGATCTGCTGGGCGCTGGTGCTGTCGACGCCGGTCTTGATCGGCCCGGTGTGGTACCTGGCGGCGCAGCATCAAGGGGCGATTTCCACGCGTGCCTGGTGGGCGTTTGGTTACGTGTCGCTGTTCTCGCAGTTCCTGGGGTTCTTCGCCTGGTACGCCGGGTTGGCCATGGGCGGCATTGCGCGGGTCAGCCAGATCCAGTTGCTGCAGATCTTCTTCACCATCGCGTTTTCGGCGTTGTTTTTTGGCGAGCATATCGAGCCGATCACCTGGCTGTTTGCCTGCGGGGTGATCGTGACGGTGATGCTGGGGCGCAAGACGGCGGTGCAGCCAGCGCCTGCCGCCAAGGTGAACGCAATCTAATGAGAAAGCAGGCTTGTGTGGGAGCTGGCTTGCCTGCGATGCAGACAACTCGGTCTATCAGAAAACCGAGGTGACGCCATCGCGGGCAAGCCCGGCTCCCACACAAGCTCACTCCCACAGGAGCTCTGTGTTTAGTTCAAGAACCCATCCGCGCGCAGCAGGGTTTCCAGGCAGTGTTCGCTGATCTGGTAGAACGCCTTCAGCGCCTGGATTTTCTCCAGCAACTGCGCGTTGTCCACCGGCTCGCTGCGCTTGATCGCCAGGATCATCTTGTTCTTGTTGGTGTGTTCCAACGAGATGAACTCGAACACCTTGGTCTCATAACCGCAGGCCTCAAGGTACAGCGCACGCAGGCTGTCGGTGACCATTTCCGCTTGTTGGCCCAGGTGCAGGCCGTATTGCAGCATCGGCTTGAGCAGCACCGGGCTCTGGATCTGCAGGCGAATCTGTTTGTGGCAGCACGGCGAGCACATGATGATCGACGCGCCCGAACGAATACCGGTGTGGATCGCGTAATCGGTGGCAATGTCACAGGCATGCAGCGCAATCATTACGTCCAGGTCGCTCGGCGCCACGCTGCGCACGTCACCGCACTTGAACACCAGCCCCGGGTGTTCCAGGCGTGCGGCCGCGCTGTTGCACAATGTCACCATGTCTTCGCGCAGTTCCACGCCAGTCACTTCGCCCTCGGCCTTGAGGGTGTTGCGCAGGTAATCGTGGATGGCGAAGGTCAGGTAACCCTTGCCCGAACCGAAATCGGCGACGCGCACCGGCTGGTCCAGTTTCAGCGGCGACGAGGTCAGCGCATGGCTGAACACTTCGATGAACTTGTTGATCTGTTTCCACTTGCGCGACATCGACGGGATCAGCGCCTGCTTGGCGTCGGTCACGCCCAGGTCGGCGAGGAATGGCCGGCTCAGGTCAAGAAAGCGATTTTTCTCGCGGTTGTGCTCGGCGGACGGCGCCTCACGCAGTTGCTGGGGCTTGCTTTTGAACAGCGAGCTTTTGTTCTTCTTGCTGTATTCCAGCTGGGCTTCGTCGGTCAGCGCCAGCAAATGCGCATTCTTGAACGAGGTGGGCAGCAGCGCGGCAATCGCTGCCACGCCCTCGGCCAGCGGCAAGTTCTTGGTGATATCGCGGGTCTTGTAGCGGTAGACGAAGGACAGGCAGGCCTGCTCCTTGACCTCGACCGGCTTGATGATCAGCCGTTGCAACTCGGCTTCTTCACCCACGTATTTGGCCAGCACCAGCTTGATAAACGCATTCTGCGCCAGGCTTGCGCTCAGCAGTTCGATGAACTGGGCGTGATGATCCGGCGCAGGGCGGGCAGGTTGAGCGGTGACGGACATGAACAAAAACGCCTCGGGCTGGGAATGCCGGGCATTTTAGGGGGATGAAGGTTTAGGGCACGGGGTTATTTGATCAACGGTCGACTCGTCCAGCCTGCACAGCTCCAAATGTGGGAGGGGGCTTGCCCCGATGGCAGTGTGTCAAGCAACTCATTTGGAGCTGATACACCGCCATCGGGGCAAGCCCCCTCCCACATTTTTGCTCCAGTGGAGTTTGGGTTATTCGAGCACGACCAGGCGGTTGGGCAGTTCATTACGGGTTTGCGTCACCGGCACATGCACCTTGAGCAACTCGCCGCAGGCCTCGATGCACGCAATAAACCCGGTCAACGTCTGCCCCTGTTTCACCTGCTGGGTGAACGCCTTGACGATGGCGTCCCAACTGCTGTCATCCATCCGCTTGGAAATGCCCTCGTCCACCAGGATTTCCACATAGCGCTCCGCCTCGCTGACAAAAATCAGCACCCCAGTGCCGCCCAGCGTGTGGTGCAGGTTCTGCTCCAGAAACTGGCGGCGCGCCAGGTTCGACGCGCGCCAATGCCGCACTGAACGCGGGATCAGACGCGTGGTGACTTTCGGCAGGCGAAACACCAGGCACAACACGATAAACGTCGCCCACTGTGCCAGCAGCAAGGTGTACATGGTCAGGTAGCCCGACAAGTAATGCACCACGCCAGGCACCACCAAGGCGATCAGACTGGCCCAGAGCAACGGGATGTAAGCGTAATCATCGGCACGGGCCGCCAGCACGGTGACCAGTTCGGCATCGGTGGTTTTTTCGACCCGAGCGATCGCCTCAGCGACCTGGCGTTGCTCGTGTTCACTCAGTAGTGCCATGGTTGTAGATGCCCCTTTCTAGTTATTGTCATTACCAGCCACCCGAGGCCCCGCCACCGCCAAAACCACCGCCGCCGCCTCTGAAGCCACCGCCGCCCCCGCCACCGCCGCCGCGCCCACTGCTGCTGAGAATCGCCAGCAGGATAGCGCCAACGGGCAGGCCCAGCCGATTACACAGCCACAACACACCGATCAACAGGATGAACAAGCCGATGGAAAACCCCGGATTATCCTTGGCGAAATTTGCATCCGCCACATGCGCCGGCACGGCCAGCGGCTCGCCACCCACCACCTGCACCATCGCCGCAACACCGTCGCTGATGCCCTGGCTGTAATTGCCGGCCTTGAACTTGGGCGCGATCACCTGGTTGATGATCACCCACGACTGCGCATCGGTCAGCACACCTTCGAGGCCATAGCCGACTTCGATGCGCAACTTGTGCTCATCACGGGCGACGATCAACAGCGCGCCATTGTCCTTGCCCTTCTGCCCGATGCCCCACTGGCGACCCAATTGGTAACCGTAGTCTTCAATGGGCACGCCTTGCAGGTCGGGCACGGTGACCACCACGATCTGGTCGCCCGAGGTTTGCTCCAGCGTCTGCAACTGCTGGGTGATCTGCGCGCGGGTTGCCGGGTCGATCATCTGGGCGCTGTCCACCACCCGTCCGGTCAAGGCCGGGAACGTCAATGCCGCCTGGGCGGCACCCACGCAGGCCAGCAACCACAGCGCCAAGCCTATCCGTAATAAACGCATCGACACCTCAGAGAAGCCTTATTTGAACTTCACTTGCGGCGCTTTATCGGCATCGGCGCTGGTGGCTTCAAACGTGGCGCGGATCGGCAAGTCGCTGTACATCACGCTGTGCCACAGGCGGCCAGGGAAGGTACGGATTTCGGTGTTGTAAGCCTGCACGGCCTGGATAAAGTCACGGCGAGCCACGGCAATGCGGTTTTCTGTGCCTTCAAGTTGCGATTGCAGGGCCAGGAAGTTCTGGTTGGCTTTCAGGTCCGGGTAGCGCTCGGACACCACCATCAAACGGCTGAGGGCGCCGCTCAAACCATCCTGGGCTTGCTGGAACTGCTTGAGTTTTTCCGGATTGTCGAGGGTGCTGGCATCCACCTGAATCGAGGTGGCCTTGGCCCGCGCTTCGATCACGGCGGTGAGGGTATCTTGCTCATGGGCTGCGTAGCCCTTGACCACTTCCACCAGGTTGGGGATCAGGTCGGCGCGGCGCTGGTACTGGTTCTGCACCTGGCCCCAGGCCGCCTTGGCCTGTTCATCCAGAGTCGGAATGGTGTTGATGCCGCAACCGCTCAGCACAGTGCTGATCAATAGCAAAGCGGCGGCTTTCAAGCCCCAGCGGTAACCTTGTGCTGCTTGCATGGTGTTTCTCCTGCCCAAACTTGATGGAAGTTGACGACTAACCCTTTAAACCACGCGCTTGGGGCATAATCCGCCGCCACCACTGGATTGCATTGAGCCAATCAGCTAAAAAGATGCCCAGCGCGAATAAGAGTTCATAAGTGTCGTGCATTTAGTGCAATAACACTCGAACAACAACATATGTTCCCCACATTTTGGCAGAGCGGCGCATTTTCGCTGTGCAGTAGCCGAAAAAGGATATTCATGAAGAAGCTGTGTTTGCTCGGCCTTGTTGCCACGCTGGCCACTCACCCCGTCTGGGCAGAAACAAAGCCTGCTGCGCTTAAAGACAAGGACGCCTTTGTCAGCGACCTGCTCAAGCAGATGACCCTGGATGAAAAGATCGGCCAATTGCGCCTGATCAGCATCGGCCCCGAAATGCCCCGCGAGCTGATCCGCAAGGAAATCGCCGCCGGCCGCATCGGCGGCACCTTCAACTCGATCACCCGCCCGGAAAACCGTCCGATGCAGGACGCGGCCATGCGCAGCCGGTTGAAGATCCCGATGTTCTTCGCCTATGACGTGATCCACGGCCACCGCACGATCTTCCCGATCAGCCTGGCCCTGGCCTCCAGCTGGGACATGGACGCCATCGGCCGCTCCGGGCGCATCGCCGCCCAGGAAGCCGCTGCCGACAGCCTCGACATCACCTTTGCGCCGATGGTCGACATCTCCCGCGACCCACGCTGGGGCCGTACGTCCGAAGGCTTTGGCGAAGACACCTACCTGGTCTCGCGCATAGCCGAGGTCATGGTCAAGGCCTTCCAGGGCGCCAGCCCCGCCAATGCCGACAGCATCATGGCCAGCGTCAAGCATTTCGCCCTGTACGGCGCGGTAGAAGGCGGTCGCGACTACAACGTGGTCGACATGAGCCCGGTCAAGATGTACCAGGACTACCTGCCGCCGTACCACGCGGCAATCAAGGCCGGCTCCGGCAGCGTGATGGTGGCGTTGAACTCGATCAACGGCGTGCCCGCCACCGCCAACACCTGGCTGATGAACGACTTGCTGCGCAAGGACTGGGGCTTCAAAGGCCTGGCCGTCAGTGACCACGGCGCGATCTTCGAGCTGATCAAGCACGGCGTGGCCAAGGACGGGCGTGAAGCGGCCAAGCTGGCGATCAAGGCCGGCATCGACATGAGCATGAACGACTCGCTGTATGGCAAGGAATTGCCCGGGCTGCTCAAGTCCGGCGAAATCGAACAGAGCGACATCGACAACGCCGTGCGCGAAGTGCTCGGTGCCAAGTACGACATGGGCCTGTTCAACGACCCTTACCTGCGCATCGGCAAGGCCGAGGATGACCCGGCCGACACCTATGCCGAGAGCCGCCTGCACCGCGCCGACGCCCGTGATATCGCGCGGCGCAGCCTGGTGCTGCTGAAAAACCAGAACGACACCCTGCCGCTGAAAAAATCCGCGACCATCGCGCTGGTCGGCCCGCTGGCCAAGGCCCCTATCGACATGATGGGCAGCTGGGCTGCCGCCGGTAAGCCTGAACAATCGGTGACCCTGCTCGACGGCATCAATGCCGTGATCGGCGAAAAAGGCAAAGTGATCTACGCGCGTGGCGCCAACATCACCAACGACAAGGCCGTGGTCGACTACCTCAACTTCCTCAACTTCGATGCGCCGGAAGTGGTGGATGACACCCGCCCAGCCCAAGTGCTGATCGACGAAGCGGTGAAAGCGGCGAAGGATGCTGACGTGGTGGTGGCGGCCGTAGGTGAGTCGCGTGGCATGTCCCACGAATCCTCGAGCCGCACCGATTTGAACATCCCGCAAAGCCAGCGCGACCTGATCAAGGCCCTCAAAGCCACCGGCAAACCGTTGGTGCTGGTGCTGATGAACGGCCGCCCACTGTCGATTCTCGACGAGAACCAACAAGCCGACGCGATCCTCGAAACCTGGTTCGCCGGCACCGAAGGCGGCAACGCGATTGCCGACGTACTGTTCGGTGACTACAACCCGTCGGGCAAGCTGCCGATCACCTTCCCACGTTCGGTGGGGCAGATTCCGACCTACTACAACCACCTGAGCATTGGCCGGCCCTTCACGCCGGGCAAGCCGGGCAACTACACCTCGCAATACTTCGATGACGTCACCGGGCCGCTGTTCCCGTTTGGTTATGGCCTGAGCTACACCACGTTCAGCCTGTCGGACATGGCGCTGTCGTCCACGACCCTGAACAAGACCGGCAAGCTCGACGCCAGCGTCACGCTGAAGAACACCGGCAAGGTCGATGGCGAAACCGTGGTGCAGCTGTATATCCAGGACGTGGCCGGCTCGATGATCCGCCCGGTGAAGGAGCTGAAGAACTTCCAGAAGGTCATGCTCAAGGCCGGTGAAGAGCGCACGCTGCACTTCACCATCACCGAAGAGGACCTGAAGTTCTACAACACCCAACTCAAATTCGCCGCGGAACCGGGCCAGTTCAATGTGCAGATCGGGCTGGACTCCCAGGATGTGCAGCAGCAGACGTTCGAGTTGCTGTAATACGTGCAGCCCCCTCTTCGTGGGAGAGGGGGCTTGCGCCCTTCCCCGTCTCAGTCAGTAAAAAGTCAGCGTTCCCTCCCCGCTTCAAGCCAAGTCCTACATCACGCTCCCGGCCTACTCACGCACGCTATTGACCCGAAATAACTGTGCAGGTGTGTGGACCATGTCGCCCCCGAAAACCGTTCGAGCGCCCGCAACACAGGCGCCCGCTCAATCACCATTCAAGCCAGCGGCTGTCGCCCTCTGTGTGCTCGGATGCCTGTCGAGCCTGTCGGTTCAAGCAACCAGCTACGTCGAACAAGGCCGCTTGCACGATGCAGCCAGCTGGCACAGTCCAGAGTTCAACAAAGACTGGGGGCTGGGTGCAATCGGTGCCGACCACGCCTACGCCAGGGGGTTGAGCGGCACAGGCGTGCGGGTGGGGGTTTACGATTCTGGAACCGATGTGCGCCACCCTGAATTTGCCGGCAAGCCCCATTCCGGCGTGCGCCTGGCCGACCCTGGCTGCATGAGTGAGACGGTGCTGGCCGATGGCTGCTTTTTCAGCGAGGGTGAGCGTTCCGCGGTGAACGTCATCGACTCACTGCCTCCCGAAGCCTTGCTTGGCCTGGAGGAGGCCATTGCCAATGGCGACATCACCCGCGAAGAGCTTGATAACTATCTGAAAAATGTGAGCACTCAGTACAACGCTCACGGCACTCACGTTGCCGGCAGGATAGTCGCCAACCGTGATGGCTCTGGCATCCAGGGCGTGGCCTACGGCGCCCACATGAGTGCGGTGCGCAAATTCAGTAACAGTTACCTTGGCGGGCCGGGTTTAAGCCCTTTCAGCGTCACCAACGTGACGCCTGCGGCCGTGAGCATGGCCTACGCGCAACTGCACGAACAGCAGGTACGCGTGGTCAATCACAGTTGGGGCACACCTACGCCCCTGGCGGGCGAGGCAGAACTCGACGCCTTCCTGGCCGAGATAAATCAATATCAAGAGCTCAAGGCCACAGCCGAGGGTGCGATCAAATACGGCATGCTGCAGGTATGGGCAGCGGGCAATACCGACACGGCCAACGCCTCGCCCCAAACAGCACCGTTTACCGGCGTCCATTCGAGCCTGCCCCGCGCAATCAAGGCGCTGGAGCCCTATTGGCTGACCGTGGTCAACCTCGATCAAAGCCTGACATTGAGCGATCGCTCCTACCGTTGCGGCTTCAGCAAAGACTGGTGCCTGGCAGCACCCGGAACGAATATCACCTCAGCCTGGGTGTCGGGCTCGATCACCACCGAAAACCACCATGACGCCGACGGCGAAGTCGATGGTTTCAAGGTGACCGGCGACAATCCCGCGTTCAACTACCTCACCGCCTCCGGCACCTCCATCGCCGCACCGCACGTGACCGGCGGGCTGGCTCTGCTGATGGAACGCTTCCCCTACCTCGACAACCCGCAAATCCGCGACGTGTTGCTGACCACCGCCACCGACCTGGGCGAGCCTGGCGTAGACGACGTCTATGGCTGGGGCCTGATGAACCTGAAAAAAGCCATCGATGGCCCCGGCCAACTGCGGGTCGACACCGTGGTCAATATGGACCGCCCCGCCGGCGGCGCCAGGGTCTGGCAAGGCGGCGCCTGGGACGACTGGCGTAACGACATCAGCGGCCCGGGGCGCCTGGAAAAAACCGGCATCGGCTGGCTGCGCCTGAGCGGCAACAACAGCTTTGCCGGCGTCACGCTCAAAGCGGGTGTTCTGGAGCTGGACGCCACCAATAACCTCAAGGGTGACGTTAACCTCGAAGGCGGTCTGCTGCGCCTGAATGGTTTGCTGGCCGTCGAGGGCAACTACCAACAGGCCGCCGGTTCAATCCTGATGACCGGGCTGACCAGCCAAACGGCCCAGGCCAGATTGCAGGTCCAAAATCAGGCGTCCATCAACGGCGGCTCGTTGTACCTGAGTGCGCAACCCAACCACTATTACCTGGGCCAGCGTTACAGCATCCTTCAAGCCCAAAGTGAGTTGAATGGCGAATTTACCTCGGTAGACCGCCGCGAGTTCTCGCCTTTCCTCAGCGTTTCCCAGGTCAAGCAAGGCAATCACTTGCTGGTGGAGTTTGGCCGCGGTCAGTCACTGGCATCAGCGGCGCAGACTGCCAACCAACGCGCCGTCGCCAATGCTGCGGATGCTGAAACCCAACCCTCGCCGCTGCTGCAACGCCTGACCGCGCTGTTTCCCGAGCAGGCACCTGCAGCCCTGGACTCGTTGAGCGGCGAACTGCATGCCAGCACCCAAGCGGTGCTGATTGAAAACAGCCGTGTCGTGCGCCAGGCCGCACTCGACCGTCAGCGCCTGGCGCAAGACAGCCGCGACGCCGCACTCGACGCCAAGAACCAAGGCGTCTGGGTGCAACTGCCGCGTCAATCCGGCCAACTCGCAGGCGACAACAACACCACGCGCACTCACCACAACGGCACGGGCCTGCTGTTGGGGTTCGACCACACGCTGGAGCAAGGCACTCGCGTGGGCGTGGTTGCCGGCAGCGGCCGCACGGAGGTGAGGGCCGGTTCGCGTGGCAAAGCCAGCGTCGACACCTACCAATTGGCCCTGCATGCCGGCCACACATGGGACGCGTTCGGCGTGTATGGCGGCATCGCCTATGCGCAACATGAGATCGAGACAACACGCCGCGTCAGCTTCCCGGCGTCGACAACCGCCTGACCGCCACATACGCCAGCCGCACCGTGCAGGCGTTTGCCGAGGCCAACTATAGGTTCAGCCATGCCTTCTGGGACTGGCAGCCGTATCTGCAACTGGCCAATGTGCAACAGCGCAGCGAAGGCTTCAAAGAGCGCGGCGGCATGGCTGCACTGAAGGGCAAACGCTCGAAGGAAAACGTCAACCTGACCACCGGTGGCGTGCGGGTCAACCTCGACCTGGGCAAGGCGCAGATCGGCCCGTCATGGCTGAGCCTGCGTGGCGGCCTGGCTTATACCCATGCAAGCGGCGACCTGCAACCGACCACTCAGGCCGCCTGGGACGGCGGCCGCGTGATGAGCGTCAGCGGCGCGCCGTTGGATCGCCTCAGCACCCGCCTCGAACTGGGCGCCACCGCGCGCCTGAGCCGCGACAGCACGTTGGACTTCGGCTTCAGCCAACAGCGCGGTGAGCGCACGCGCGACCAAAGCCTTACGGCGCAGTACAGGTTGCAGTTTTAGTCAGCAAAGGGCGGGGGCGCCCTACCCCCGCCGATCCAACAGATTCACCACCAACCGATCAATCCAGCCCCACACCCGCTGCTTGACCCGCCGCCACAACGGCCGCGACTTCCACGCTTCGAGGCTCACGGCCTGGCTCTTGGCAAAATCGCGTTCGAAACTGCCGGCCACGGCCAGCGTCAATTGCGGGTCCAGCGCTTCCAGGTTGGCTTCCAGGTTGAAGCGCAAATTCCAGTGGTCGAAATTGCACGAGCCGATGCTCACCCAATCGTCCACCAGCACCATTTTCAGGTGCAGAAAGCACGGCTGGTATTCGAAAATCTGCACGCCGGCACGCAACAAACGCGGGTAATAACGGTGCCCGGCATAGCGCACCGACGGGTGATCAGTGCGCGGGCCGGTGAGCAGCAAACGCACATCCACCCCACGCCCCGCCGCGCGGCGCAAGGCACGGCGCACGCTCCAGGTCGGCAGAAAATACGGCGTGGCCAGCCAGATTCTTTGCTGGCCGCTGTTCAAGGCGCGGATCAGCGACTGCAGGATATCGCGGTGCTGACGCGCGTCGGCATAGGCAACGCGCCCCAGGCCTGGCCCGGTGGCCGGCACCTTGGGCAGGCGCGGCAAACCAAAATGGGTAGCGGGCTTCCATTCACGGCGAGCGGCATTGGCATGCCATTGCCGCTCGAACAGCGCTTGCCAGTCCAGCACCAGCGGGCCGCTGATTTGCACCATCACTTCATGCCATTCGGCCGTGTCTTGCCCTGGCGTCCAGAATTCATCGGTCACGCCGGTGCCGCCGATCACGGCAACGCTCTGGTCAATCAGCAACAGCTTGCGGTGGTCGCGGTACAGATTGCGCATCCAGCGCCGCCAGCTCAGGCGATTGTAGAACCGCAGCTCCACGCCCGCGTCGGTCAGGCGCTTACGCAAACCCAGGGTAAACGCCAGGCTGCCGTAATCATCAAACAGGCAGCGCACCCGCACGCCGCGCTCGGCGGCGAGTACCAGCGCCTGCACCATGGCGTCGGCGCAGGCGCCGGCTTCCACCAGGTACAACTCCAACTCGACTTGCCGCTCAGCGCGGGCAATGCCCGCCAGCATCTGCGGAAAGAAACGCGGGCCGTCGATCAGCAACTCGAAACGGTTGGCGCTGCGCCATGGGAAGACTGCGCCGCTCACGTCAGCGCGCCGTAAAAATCAGCACCGCACCCACCGGCACCGACAAACTGATCGACTTGAGCCCCGCCGCTTTGCGCAAGGTCGCCACGCCCGGCGCCAGGTCAAAGTCTTCGGCATGCAACACCACCGGCTCCAGGGTCACCACCTGAAAGCGTCGGTCATCCAGGCGCGTGGCCAGCAGTTCGGCGCTGTAGGTTTGGGTCTTGCCGTGCAACGTCACACTCAACGGCAGGCGCAATTCCAGCTGCGCGCCGGGGGCCAGATCGTTGATGGGTTGCAGGTTGATCTGCGCACTGATCAGCGCTTCGGGGAAGGTCTTGATGTCGAACAGGTCATTGCGCATGCGCTCATCGCGCAGCGGGATGCCGCTGTTGATCGACTCCACCTCCACTTCCAACTGGGCCGCGCCCTGGCTGTCGACCTTGCCGTGCAGCACCAGAAAGCGATGCACTTCTGCAATTTCGGTGTTCTTGGTGGTGACGAACGACAGGCGTGAGGATTCGTTATCCAGGTACCAGTCGGCGTGGGCAGGCATGGCGGCACAGGTCAGCAGCGCGAAGGCCAGGGGTTTGACGTTGAACATAAAGACTCATGAGGCAAAAAACCTGGGCGAACCTTAACTGTGCCGGGTGCCGGGCGCAATGTAACTGACAAAGCCGATCAAGGTGGGAGCTGGCTTGCCTGCGATTGCGGTGTATCAGTCAGCAGATTCATTCACTGACACACCGCTTTCGCAGGCAAGCCAGCTCCCACATTTTTGTTCAGCGGTGACTGTCAGGCCAGCGCCCGCTGCACATCGCGCACTGTCGCTTCCAGGCTGGCCATGTGCAGGTTCAGTACGCGCTCCACCGGCGCCTGATGCATTGGCCAGTGCAACGCCATGCTACCGACCAGCCGCCCATTGGCCTGCACCGGCAAGGCTACTGCACGAATCAGAAATGGCAGGCGCACCGGGTATTCCCAATAACCTTCGGTGCGCTGGCCAAACCCCCGGTGCTGGGTTTGCTCGCAGGTGTGCAACTGCTCATCGGCCGCCACGTGATCGCGGCCCGCCAGGCGTTGCACCTCTTCGGCGGGCAGCTGCGTCAGGCAGGCCTTGCCCATCGCCGAGTGAAACAGGCTGGCGTGCTGGCCGACGATCTGGCAATTGTTCGGATACAACTTGCGCAGCACGCTGGGGATCGCGCTTTCCATGACCTCCAGGCGCTCGCCATCAAAACAGGATAAATCCACCACCAGCCCGGTGCGTTCGCTCAATTCAAGCAGCCACGGAGCGGCGCTTTCCACCACCTGGCGCTTGAAGCGTTGCTGGGTGTCGCCGAACAAGCGCTGGGCGCGCAGGCGATAACGGCGATCGCTCAGGCCGCGATAGACCCAACCCTGCTCCTGCAGGGTCAGCAACATGCGCGACACAGTGGCCTTGGGCAAACGCGTCAGATAATGCAGCTCCTCCAACCCCAACGCCTGGTGTTCACCGAGCAATTCGACAATTGCCAGTGCGCGCTCAACCGACCGTACGGTGCCTGTCTCGGCGTGGCTGCCCATGTTCGATCTCCTTGTTGCCGGTGGATGATCATTTTTCACAGCAAGATACAGGCCCGGTTGCGCGTCAATCACCTGATTCGAGGCACGCCGGTGGCCGGCGCTGCACCCATTGCGTCAACTGTTCATGGGCGTATGCCAATTGCAGCACCGCGCGGTCGGCCTGGGCCGGGCCGATGATCTGCAGGCCCATGGGCAAGCCGCCAGGGTTGAAACCCACCGGGATGCTCATGCTCGGCAGACCGGCGAGTGTCGGTCCGATCACCACCTCCATCCAGCGGTGGTACGTGTCCATTTCGCGCCCGCCAACGAGGCGCGGCCACGCCTGTTGTGCATCGAAAGGGAACACCTGAGCGGTGGGCAGCAACAGGAAATCGTAACGTTCGAACAACTTGGCCAAGGCGCGATACCACTCGCTGCGATCCACCGACGCCTGGTACACCTGCTGGGCACTCAAGCCCAGGCCGCCCTCCACTTCCCATTGCGCCTCAGGTTTGAGCAACGCACGTTTTTGCGGGTTGGCGTAGGCCGCGCCGAGATTGCCGTGCACCAGCCAATGGCGGTGCACCAACCAACTGCGCCATAGCCGCGCCAGGGAAAACTCCGGCTGGCAGCGTTCTACTTCACACCCCAGCGTGACGAAATCACCAAGGGCCGATTCGCACAGGCTCAACACGCCGTCGTCCATTGGCAGGTAGCCGTTGTAATCCCCCAGCCAACCCAGACGCGCGCCTTTGAAGTCGCGCTGCAAGGGTTCGCCGAACACTGTCGGGTCGTCTTGGGATGACAACGGCACCCGCGGGTCGTAACCGGCCTGGATGCTCAGCAACCGCGCCACATCGGTCACACTGCGGCCCATCGGGCCTTCGGTACCCAGTTGCTGCACGAACACTTCCGGCAAGGGCCCGTGCGGCACGCGCCCTTGCGACGGGCGCAGGCCGAACACATTGTTGAACGCGGCCGGGTTGCGCAGCGAGCCCATCATGTCGCTGCCATCGGCCACCGGCAGCATGCGCAGCGCCAGGGCCACCGCCGCCCCGCCACTGCTGCCGCCCGCCACCAGGCGTGGGTCATACGCATTGCCGGTGGTGCCGAACAGGGTGTTGTAGGTCTGCGAGCCGAGGCCGAATTCCGGCACGTTGGTCTTGCCGATAATGATCGCGCCGCTGGCCCGCACCCGCGCCACGCTAATGGCATCTTCGCTGGGTACATGCTCGGCAAACAACGGCGAGCCCAAGGTGGTGCGCAGGCCCTTGGTGGCGGCCAGGTCCTTGATCGCCTGGGGCATGCCGTGCATCCAGCCGCGCGATTGGCCCTGTGCCAGTTCGCGATCACAGGCCCGGGCCTCGGCCAGTACGGCGTCGGCGTCGCGCAACGACACCAGCGCATTCACGCGCGGATTAAAGCGCTGGATCTGCGCCAGGTACGCGTGCATCACGTCTTCACACGACACGTGCCGCGCATGAATCGCCCGCGACAGCTCAGTCGCGTCCCACTCAACAATGCTCAAGGCTTCACCTCACTTGAAAACGGCAGCGCTTTGTTTGCCCGCGGTGCCTCCTGCATGCAGTAAGTGCCCAGCAGCGTCAGCACGCAAGCGAACAGCACGTAAAACGATGGCGCCACTGGCGTGCCCAACACTTTGGTCAGCCAGGTGACGATCAACGGCGCAAAGCCACCGAACACCATCACCGCCACGTTATAGGCCACCGACACGCCGGTCGAGCGCACCTCGATAGGGAACTGCTCGGCCAAGGCCGTCGGCGCCGGGCCAAAGAAACCGCCGATGGCCGTGCAGAGCAGCACTTGCATCACCAGCAAACGCTCAATCGATGGCGCGGCGGCCACCCACACATACAACGGGTAGACCATCACGAAGAAGGCCAGGGTAAAAGCCATCAACACCGGCCGCCGCCCGAGGCGATCCGAGAGCAGGCCGGACAGCGGAATCACCACGGTCATCAGCGCCACCGCAAACATCTGCACCATCAGTACTTGGTCCAGTGGCAGGCCGAGGCTTTTGTGGGCGAAGGTCGGCATATTCACCAGCACCACGTAAAACGACACCGTCGCGCCGCAAGCCAGGCCCATCGACACCAGGATGCTGCGCCGATGCTCGCGAATCACGTCCATCAGGCTCGGCGCCGGGCCGGTGGCCAGCTTGCGTGCCTGGATAAACTCTTCCGGGTCTTCCATGTGCCGGCGAATCCACAGCCCTACCGGACCGATCAGCAAACCCAATACGAACGGCACACGCCAGCCCCACAGGTCGAGGGTTTGCGGCGCAAAGAAATGCGTGACCATCGCCACCATCGCCGCGCCACCAAACACCGCCAGGCACTGCCCCACCAACTGCCAGGAGCCATACAAACCCTTGCGATGGGCCGGAGCGCTTTCCACCAGAAACGCCGTGGCACTCGCGTATTCACCGCCGGTGGCAAAGCCTTGAAGCATGCGCGCCACCACGATCAGCAACGGCGCGCCCATGCCGATGGCGGCGTAATTGGGCGCAAAGGCGATCAGTGCGATGGACACCGTCATCAGCCGGATAATCAGCTGCATCGCCGCCTTGCGGCCTTTGCGGTCGGAGTAGATGCCCAGCAGGATGCCGCCCACCGGGCGCATGAAAAAGCCCACGCCGAAGGTGGCCAAGGCCATCAACAGCGAGGCGTACTCGTCCTCCGAGGGGAAAAACTGCCGGGCGATGATGCTGGCCAGAAAGCCGTAAACGATGAAGTCATACCATTCCAGCGCATTGCCGATCACCGCCGCCACCACCTGGCGGGTGCGCGAAACACCGGGTTTTGAAATCTGCATGAGGAACACTCCATTCAACCGATAAGGGAAAGGGGCCAGCGGCAGAAAAAAGGCGGTCGTCAGGCAGGCTTGAGCCAGCTCTCGGCCAGCGCGCCCCAGTAGGCGGCGCCGGTCAGCAGGATGTCGTCGTTGAAGTCATAGGCGGGGTTATGCACCATCGGCCGCGACACGCCGTTGCCGATAAACAGGTAACTGCCGGGGCAGCGTTGCAGCATCCAGGCGAAGTTTTCGCTGCCCATCAGCGTGCGGGTGTTGCCGTCCACCGCCTCGGTGCCGAGCAAGGCCACGCCGACCTGGCGGGCGAACTCGGTTTCTTCGGCGTGGTTGACCAGCACCGGGTAGGCCGGGCGGTGTTCGATGTGTGCAGTGCAGCCGAAGCTGGCGGCCTGGGTCTGGATGATGGCGTTGACGCGTTCCAGCATCTGCTCGCGCACCTTGGGGTTCAGTGCGCGCAGGCTCAGGCGCAACAGGGCTTGTTGAGGAATCACATTGGCGGCCTGCCCTGCTTGCAGCGCGCCGACCGTGACCACGGCGGCTTCCTGGGTGTCGATGTTGCGCGACACGACCGTCTGTAACGCCATGACCATACTCGCCGCCGCCACCAACGGGTCCACCGTCAAATGCGGCATGGACCCGTGGCCGCCGACGCCTTCAAGGGTCACGGTGAGCAAGTCTTGCGAAGCCATCATCGGGCCGACCCGCAAGCCCAAATGCCCAGCCGGCAAGCCCGGCATATTGTGCATCCCGAACAAGCCGTCACAGGGGAAACGCTCGAGCAAACCATCGGCCAGCATCGCCTCGGCGCCGCCCTGGCCTTCTTCAGCGGGTTGGAAAATCAGGTTCAACGTACCGTCGAATTGCCGCGTCGCCGCCAGATAACGTGCGGCGCCGAGCAGCATGGTGGTGTGGCCGTCATGCCCGCAGGCGTGCATGCAACCGGCGTGCTGGCTGGTGTAGGCCGCGCCGGTATTTTCGATGATGGGCAAGGCGTCCATGTCGGCGCGAATGCCCAACGTACGTGAGCTGCTGCCATTGCGCAGCACGCCGACCACACCGGTTTTGCCGATGCCGGTGTGCACGTCATACCCCCAATTTTTCAAGGATTGCGCGACGAGCGCTGAGGTGCGGTTTTCTTCAAAACCGAGTTCGGGATGGGCGTGGATGTCTTGACGCACGGCGTGCAAGTCGCTGGCGACGTCGCTGAGCCAATCCAGAATGTGCTGGTGTGGGCGCATGGTGATTCTCCTCACAGGCGGGTGTTCCCGTTCTTGTTGGCGACACATCGCCAGCTAACCGCGATGTGGGCGGGAGGACAATCAAAGGTGGTTCCACTGGGTGGAACCTGAGGCGGACACCTAATAACCCTGTGGCGAGCAAGCTTGCTTGCGCTGGGGTGCGAAGCGACCCCAAAAGCCGACGACAGCCAGGAAGCCGTAAAGCTCAACCCGTTACGGTAGTAAATTGCCTTGGCCAGCGCGCGATACTCCTTATCTGAAGTCTGCTCAAAACTGCGTAGTTATCCCATCTCCTTGCGCCCTCCGACGTCTGCGTCCAATCAAAAAACAGCGGCCATAACGACAAAAGCCACTTATGTAACAAGACATAGATTTGCGCATAATGTTTATTGTTTGAAAGCCCGAACATACATACAGTTTTTTACCACATGCTTTCCCAGCAGTTCCCCAAGCGCAATACAAACCACAAAAACCCATCACACCAAAAAGCAAGGAACGCCCCAAACAGAAAGACAAACAAACATCGAGTCTAATATAAGGATATAAATTATGACCACTTCAAAACACCCTAACACAGTGATGGCGATGAGTAGCCCTGATAGGTCAGGCGCCCCACTAAACAATTCGCCGACTCCTAACCGCCGGCCAACAGACACGGTCCTCAAGCAACAACACGTCATGCCAATTAATATCAAAAAGGGAACGTTGCTATGAGCGATCGTATTACGATCCAACTCGGCCTGACCGAAATCAGAGCTTATGAGCCAACAGTCTTCGGCACCGGCCCAGTGAGCGGCGGTGGCTACGGTGATGATTTTAGTAACAGCACGATAGGAAGAAAAGTCGCGGCGAATGCTCGCAAAGAGGTCAGTGAAAACTATAAAGTACCTATCAATAACGCGGTCGCCGCTCAAGAAGCTGATTACGCAGCGAAACGTCAATTGATACCGGAGGAACTTCAGAAAAAAATCGAAGAAGACAAGCGCACCAGTGATATGAAAGTAGACGACCGTATCGCTAACCTGTGGAGTGAAATCGGGTCTATGGACACGATTATTTCACAAACAGCTCTGGAGACTATTTCACTTCAATCAGTGGCCAACAGCTTTTATAAACGTAATTTTTTCGATCAGCCTATCAATGCGTTTATTACGGTGGCCGCCGCGCGATTGGCCTACCGTCTCGCCGATTCCAAAAAAAGCTTTGAGGATTGGCAAAAATCGCTTAAAGCAGCTTATGAAATCAAACGACTTAATGATGTAGCTGAACTGGCAAATAAACAAAAAGCGTGGTCGAGAGCGCAAATTGAAGAAGCACGCATTAACGCAGAAGCGGCTACAAAACTTGCTAACATAGACGACGCCATAAAATTTACCATCGCATTTAATGGCGAGTTGGCGAGAAAATTCGGCGATAAATCATCAGTGCTCGCAGTTGAGTTGGCAGAAAGCGCTAAAGGGAAAAAGATCCGTAGTGCGGATGAAGCTTTTAATGCTTTCGATAAGTACAAAGATGCTCTGGATAAAAAATTCAGCGCCAAGGACAGAGCCGCGGCAGCAAAATACATCGATTCAATGGACTTTGAAGCTATCGGTAAGGCGTCAGCTAAATTCAGCAAAGGTTTTGGATATGCTGGGCACGCGATAGACTTTAAAGATGCTTATATTGAATTTAAAAAAGCTAGCAAGTCAGATAATTGGAAGCCATTTTTTGTAAAGGTCGAAGCTATTGCTCTTGGCATTTCAGCAACAGCATTGGTTAGCGCTATGTTTGGATTCATCGCAGTCACTCCGCTAGGCATACTGGCATTTGCTTTGCTGATCGCTGCAACCGGTGTATTGATTAATGACGCACGCGTCGAAAGTCTGAATAATTTCATTATGGAACTGTAATATTGGGCCGCCTACGTGGCGGCCTTTCTTTTAACGTATAAACTTATTAAAAAGAGCAAGCCAATGGGAATAGCAAGTGCAAAATAAAACCCATACACGAGTGTATAACCACCATTTGCAGCTCCAGTCAATACTGGCCCCGAACTCCAAAAATCCTTGCGAGTATAACGAAACACTACATTTTCTACTGCACGCTTTGCAAAGGGAAACAACAGTGCATTTGCGCCTGCAACTATAAAAACAACCTCAGCGTTATCGTCGCCCCTGGAAATAAACGCACAGATGAAAAACATAACCAAACCAATGGCCAAATTTTTTAAAAAATAATTCCTATCCATATCTATCAACCTTTCCCCAGCATGTGCGAGCGTCAAATCCGTCCTTCATACCTGTAGCTGACCTTAAAAGCCCTCTGACCGTCGTCAGATTACTATATAACGCAGGCATCTACTCCCTCTGCAACACTTGGACATGCGCGTTTTTTGTACTGAAAGCAACCCTACCCAAACACCGTAGAGTCATGTACTGCGCGCTCTATAGCCTGCATGCTCAACCGAACAAAGGGGCGAAATCATGCAACATAAAGTTGCTTTTAAACACTGGAGGGCTGCGTAATGAGGCCATGGATTCAATGGCCTTCGTTTCAATCAGATAGATCCTACCGGCTTCGAGGATTGCGGCCCATAAGCCATCGCGTTAGTCTCCTTCCTGTAGCTGCTCATCAGCGACCGGGCGTGGAATCCCGAGAAAAGAAGCTCTTTTTGGTTGCCCCAAAGGAGCAAGCTTATGCCGTACGAAATACCCTCAGCCGAAACCATCGGCGCCGCCACCTTCGCAGATTGCGGAGAAAACAAAAGCCATTTGAAAGTGTTCCGCGTCAACGCCGGGGTTCCACTCGTAGAAGCCCTCGAACACGCATCCCACGTGCTCTATTACGCAAAAATGCTCTCCCTTGAAGCGGCCATGGATCCCAAGGCGGAGAAGTTTGCATTCGCCTCGCATTACCTGGGAGAAATGGGCAAGGCCATCATTGATGACCTGCTGCTGGCTATGCAGCCTGGCAGCCCAACCCCGCAGTAAGTCGTTCGCGCCCGGTGCAGTGCATCGGGCGCCTGCCTGGACCTCTCTCATTTCCAATGATTAATGCAAATCCAATGTGGGAGGGGGCTAGCTCCCGATGGCGGTGCGTCAGTCGGCTTATATATAACTGGCCCACCGTATTCGCGAGCAAGCCCGCTCCCACATTTTGAGCTCAGTACATCAGGTAGACGCGTGTACTCGGTCAAATGTGGGAGCTGGCTTGCCTGCGAAGGCATCAACTGGTTATGCCTGATGTGCCGAGGTGCCTGCATCGCAGGCAAGCCAGCTCCCACAGGGAATCCTGGGTGTGTCAGGGGTTGAGGCGACAGCCTTGCCGATCACCCATCCAGCGCGCCGTATGCGTGCGCCCCAACCCACTCGCCGTCACTTCACTGCGCTCCGGGTTGTCGCTGAAGGCGCTGGTCGGCACGTATTGCTTCACATAGCCCAGGCAATACTCGGCCGGATTGTTCTGCACATACCGGCACGAGCAATATTCCTTGGCGGTGTACGCCGCGATGATGTCGGGGAAGGCTTGCAGGTTGACGCGCTCATGCCAGACCCAGCCCAGCAACGCGAGCAACAGCACTAGAAACAGGCTGATGAACGGGTGACGACGGATCATGGTTGCACCGCCGCGAGCACACGTTTGAGCAGTTCGTTGTGGCGGTACGTGCCGTCGCGGTCATCGCCGTAACGCACGATCACCAGGTGTTCATCGGGCAGCACGTACAGCGCCTGGCCCCAGTGGCCGAGGGCGGCGAAGGTGTCGGCGGGCGCGTCGGGCCATGGTTTTGGAGCGCCCCGGTTGAGCCACCATTGCCCGCCGGGCACGGCTTCGTCCTGGCCGGTTTTGTACTTGTCGAAGGGTTGGCGGTTGAAGGCGACCCATTCCTTGGGCAGCAACTGCTGCTCACCCCAGCGACCGTCGCGCGCCATCAACAGGCCGACGCGCGCCAAATCGCGGGCGGTGAGGTAGGCGTAGGAGGACGCGACGAAGGTTTCGTCGGCGTCGGTTTCCCAGGTGGCGTCGTGAATGCCCAGCGGCTTGAACAGCGCGTCCCACGGGTAACTCATATAGGCCTTGTGGCCGAGCATGCCTTTGAGGGTGGCGGAGAGGATGTTGCTGTCGCCGCTGGAGTAACGGAAGGCTTGGCCAGGTGCCGCTACGGCCTCGGTGTCGGCGGCGAACTCGGCCATGTCGGCGCGGCCACGGGTATAGAGCATCGCCACCACCGAGGATTTCAGCGGGGCGTATTCGTAATCTTCCTGCCAGTCCAGGCCCGAGGCCCAGTGCAGCAGGTCGGCCATCGTCACTTTGGGGTGCTGCTTCATCGGCGGGTAGAAGCGTGCGGCGGGGTCGGTGAGTTTGAAGCGATTTTCGCCATAGGCCACGCCGAGCACGGTGGCCATCAGGCTTTTGCTGATCGACCAGGTCAGGTGCGGCGTGCTCGCGGTAGTGGGTGCGGCGTAGCGCTCATAGATAATCTCGCCGTCGCGGATCACCAGCAGCGCGTCGGTGCGAATGCCTTGGCGGGTGGCGTCGTCACGGGTTGGGAACGCATAGGCAGTCAGAGCATCGACAGCGGGGCCGGCGAGTGCTGTGCCATGTGCCCAGTCCTTGTCAGGCCAGGTGTCGGCGTGGGCGGCAACGGTGACAAACAGCAGGGCAACGCACAACAAGCCTCGGACCATGGACGCGAACTCAAGGGGGGCATTCAAGCCCGCGAGCCTAGCCGAGGCGCATGACAGATTGGCGACATCAACGGCTGTCATCTAAGCGTCACCGTAACTTCATGGCGCTGACACCGAGCCTACATAGCCTGAGTTTGGACAAACAAGTCGACCGGCCGAAATGTGGCTGGCACTCGGAGATTCGCCATGACTCAGATCGCCCGCATCAGCGACACCGGCAATGAACGCCGCCTGCAAGCCGAACGCCTGATTGGCGCCAAGGCTTTGCAGGAAGCCCAGGCCCTGCGGTTCAACGTGTTCAGCGGCGAGTTCAACGCCAAGCTGAAAGGCGCGGAACTGGGTCTGGACATGGATGACTATGATGTTCACTGCAGCCACATCGGCGTGCGGGATTTGAACAGCGGTCGATTGGTCGCCACCACCCGTTTGCTCGACCACCAGGCCGCCAGCACCCTGGGCCGGTTCTACAGCGAAGAAGAATTCAGCCTGCACGGCTTGCTGCACCTGCAAGGCCCGATCCTGGAAATCGGTCGCACCTGCGTCGACCCGGCCTACCGCAACGGCGGCACCATTGCCGTGTTGTGGGGCGAGTTGGCGGAGGTCTTGAACCAGGGCGGCTACAGCTACTTGATGGGCTGCGCGAGCATCCCGATGCACGACGGTGGCATCCAGGCCCACGCGATCATGCAGCGCCTGCGCGAACGCTACCTGTGCAACGAACACCTGCGCGCCGAGCCGAAAAAGCCACTGCCGGCACTGGACCTGCCGTCCAACGTGATCGCCGAAATGCCGCCATTGCTCAAGGCTTACATGCGCCTGGGTGCGAAGATCTGCGGCGAGCCGTGCTGGGATGAAGACTTCCAGGTGGCCGACGTGTTCATTCTGCTCAAGCGTGACGAGCTGTGCCCACGTTATGCCCGCCACTTCAAGGCGGCCATGTGATGGCCCGCCTGCGTGTGTACGGGCGCATCGCCCGGGTGCTGTTGGTGGTCGCGCTGGGGCTGAGCATGGCCAGCGTGTTTGGCGTGTTCGAGCGTTTGGGCGTGGCCAACTCGATGGTGCGCCGCCAGCGCTGGTCGCGATTCTTTATGGCGCGGCTGACCCACGCCCTGCCCTTTCGCGTGACGGTGCACGGTGAGTTGCCGAAAACGCCGATGCTGTGGGTGAGCAATCACGTGTCCTGGACCGATATCCCACTGCTGGGCGCTGTGGCGCCGATGTCCTTTCTGTCCAAGGCCGAAGTGCGCACCTGGCCGGTGGCCGGCTGGTTGGCGGCCAAAGCCGGCAGCTTGTTTATCCGCCGGGGTTCGGGCGACAGCCAGTTGATCCGCAAGCAGATGACCCGTCACTTGGAGCAACAGCACCCGCTGCTGATGTTCCCCGAAGGCACCACCACGGACGGGCGCAGCCTGCGCACCTTCCACGGGCGTTTGCTGGCCAGTGCGATTGATGCCGATGTGTCGCTGCAACCGGTGGCGATTCGTTATTTGCGTGATGGGCAAGTGGACCCGCTGGCACCGTTTATTGGTGACGACGATTTGCTCTCGCACCTGACGCGCCTGTTTGCCAATGACCAGGGCGATGTGGAGATTCATGTGCTGCAGCCGATTGCGTGTGCCGGGCAGGAACGCGCGGCGCTGGCGTTCCAGGCGCAGCAGGCGGTGCAGAAGGCGTTGTTTGGGCCGTTGCCGGAGGCTAAGCAAGTGGATGCTCGGCCGGCGTTTGCTGCCTAAAGCGGGCACGCTCAAAAAAATGTGGGAGCGGGCTTGCTCGCGAATGCGGTCTGTCAGCAACAAATGTACTGACTGATACACCGCATTCGCGGGCAAGCCCGCTCCCACATTTAGATATCAGTAGTCAGAGAAGCTTGTGCAAACGCCTGCAACTCTGGATAGAACAGCCGAAAGTCTTCACTCAACGGCTCATACAACACCCGCAACTCCTGCATGGCATGCCTCAATTCCTCGGGCTGGGTCAAACGCCGCGAGATCCCGCGCAACACCTGTTCCATCACCGCGAACTCGCGGTACGAACCCAACCAATCATCCGCCGCCATATAGGGTGCGATCTGCGCCAGCCGTCCCGGCAACTGCGGCTCGGCCGCCAGCACGCGGTACACCTGCGCCGTGAAGCGCTCCAGCGGCTGGTCGGCATACAGCGCCCAGTCCCGCGCCAGGCAGTGATCGAAAAACACATCGAGGACAATCCCGGCGTAGCGCTTGCGGGTCAGGCTGAAGCGTGACAACGCCTCGCCCACCAATGGGTGGCTGTCGGTGAAGCGATCAATGGAGCGATGCAACTGGATCGCCGCTTCGATTTGCGGGCTGAACTGGCCCTGCAGGCGGCCTTTGACGAAGTCGCCATAGAGGCTGCCCAGCAATTGCGCAGGAAGTTGGCCGCCCAGGTGCAGATGTGCGAGATAATTCATGGCGCGCAGTCTACCACTGCCATCCATGTATCGTTATAACCCGATATACCGAAATAGCCGGTCTTAAGACCAAAAGCATATTGGTGTATCGGGATGTAACGATTTAAAGTTCGCCTCATCGCGATATAACGTTTTACGAAAACGAGCATCTGCCATGTCCATCGACCTCGACGAAATAATAAAAGCCCTGGCGCACCCAGTACGACGAGACATCCTCACCTGGCTGAAAGACCCGAAAGTGCAGTTCCCCGAGCAAGTGCACAACCACGAATACGGCATCTGCGCCGGGCAGATCGACCAGCGCTGCGGCTTGTCCCAGTCGACCGTGTCGGCCCACCTGGCGACCTTGCAACGGGCAGGTTTGATCAGCAGCCAGAAGGCCGGGCAGTGGCACTTTTTCAGACGCAATGAGGAAGTGATCCAAGCCTTTCTCACGGCGCTTACGACTGAACTTAGCGCTGAAATCATCGAACCGCTGTAACCAAGGAAACGCAAATGCCCCTCTCGCTACTCATACTGGCCCTGAGCGCCTTCGCCATCGGCACCACCGAGTTCGTCATCATGGGCTTGTTGCCCGATGTGGCGGCGGACCTGGGCGTGTCGATTCCCGGCGCCGGCTGGCTGGTCACCGGCTACGCCTTGGGCGTGGCCATCGGCGCCCCCTTCATGGCACTGGCCACCGCCAAGCTGCCACGCAAGGCCGCCCTCGTAGCGTTGATGGGCATCTTTATTGTCGGCAACTTGCTCTGCGCCCTGGCCAGTGACTACAACGTGCTGATGTTTGCCCGTGTGGTCACCGCGCTGTGCCACGGTGCGTTCTTTGGTATCGGCTCGGTGGTCGCCGCTAACCTGGTGCCGGCCAACAAACGAGCATCCGCGGTCGCCTTGATGTTCACCGGCTTGACCCTGGCCAACGTACTCGGCGTGCCGCTGGGTACCGCGCTGGGCCAGGAAGCCGGCTGGCGCTCGACCTTCTGGGCCGTGACAGTAATCGGCGTTGTGGCGCTGATCGGCCTGATCCGCTTTCTGCCGGCCAAGCGTGACGAAGAAAAACTCGACATGCGCGCCGAACTGGCCGCCCTCAAAGGTGCCGGCATCTGGTTGTCGCTGACCATGACCGCGCTGTTCGCCGCCTCCATGTTCACCCTTTTCACCTACGTCGCGCCGCTGCTGGGCGACGTCACCGGCGTGTCGCCCAAAGGCGTGACCTGGACCCTGCTGCTGATCGGCCTGGGCCTCACCGTGGGCAACATCATCGGCGGCAAGCTGGCGGACAAACGCCTGGCGGCCACCTTGATCGGTGTGTTCATCAGCATGGCGGTGGTGTCCACGGTGCTGACCTGGACCAGCGTCGCGGTGATCCCGACTGAAATCACCCTGTTCCTGTGGGCCACCGCCTCGTTCGCCGCCGTACCGGCGCTGCAGATCAACGTGGTGACCTTCGGCAAGGCCGCACCGAATTTGGTGTCCACTCTGAATATCGGCGCCTTCAACATCGGCAACGCCCTCGGCGCCTGGGTCGGCGGCAGTGTGATTGCCCATGGTTTCGGCCTGACCAGCGTGCCTTTGGCGGCTGCGGCCCTGGCGATCCTGGCCCTGCTGGTGACCCTGATTACTTTCCGTCAGAGCGGCGATGCCGACCTGGCTCCTGCGACCAACTGATCAATCCACTTAAACAGAAGGGTGTTATCCCATGACGACTATTTTCGATCCGATCAAACTGGGCGACCTGCAATTGTCCAACCGCATCATCATGGCGCCGCTGACCCGCTGCCGTGCCGATGAAGGCCGCGTACCCAACGCGCTGATGGCCGAGTACTACGTGCAACGCGCGTCTGCCGGGCTGATCCTCAGCGAAGCCACTTCCGTGACGCCGCTGGGCGTGGGCTACCCGGACACCCCGGGCATCTGGTCCAACGACCAGGTACGCGGCTGGGCCAATGTGACCAAGGCCGTGCACGGCGCGGGCGGCAAGATCTTCCTGCAACTGTGGCACGTCGGACGTATTTCCCACGAGTCGTACCTGAACGGCGAAACCCCAGTGGCACCCAGCGCGATCCAGCCTAAGGGCCACGTGAGCCTGGTGCGTCCGCTGGCCGACTACCCGACGCCTCGTGCGCTGGAAACCGCTGAAATCGCCGATATCGTTGACGCTTACCGCGTCGGCGCCGAAAACGCCAAGGCCGCAGGCTTTGACGGCGTGGAAATCCACGGCGCCAACGGTTACCTGCTCGACCAGTTCCTGCAAAGCAGCACCAACAAGCGCACCGACAACTACGGTGGCTCCCTGGAAAACCGTGCGCGCCTGCTGCTGGAAGTGACCGACGCCGCCATCGACGTCTGGGGCGCCGGCCGCGTGGGTGTGCACCTGGCGCCGCGTGCCGACTCCCATGACATGGGCGACGACAACCTGGCCGAAACCTTCACCTACGTCGCCAGCGAACTGGGCAAGCGTGGCATCGCGTTCATCTGCTCGCGTGAAAAAGAAGCCGGCGACAGCCTCGGTCCACAGCTGAAAAAAGCCTTCGGTGGCCCCTACATCGCCAACGAACGCTTCACCAAGGACAGCGCCAATGCCTGGCTGGCCTCGGGCAAGGCAGACGCGGTGGCCTTTGGCGTACCGTTTATTGCCAACCCCGACTTGCCAGCCCGCCTGAAGGCCGACGCGCCGCTGAACGAAGCGCACCCGGAAACCTTCTACGCCAAGGGCCCGGTCGGCTACATCGACTACCCAACCCTGGCGCTTTGATCGTCTGAAACGCAAAAGCCCCGGTTCGCAGGAACCGGGGCTTTTTACTGCGCGCTGGAATACCGGAGATTGAATGTGGCAGCAGGCTTGTGTGGAGCTGGCTTGCCTGCGATAGCATCGCTGCGGTGCCTCTGGCGCACTAAGGTGGCTGCATCGCGGGCAAGCCCGGCTCCCACCCAAGCCGCCCCAACATGTTGATTTGCGCCAGCTTTAGAAACATTCCTTCACAGGCTTGCAACAATATTGCTACAAAATACTTAGGCGGCTACCTATCAACCGGCCGCCAGCCCGTATATAAAGTCACCCCACCTTTCAGGCGCAAGGACGATCGACTGTCGCTTGTCTTTGCTGTTGACACAACTGGACGCAATTACGCATTTTGTCTTAATTGCGCAGGCTGGGGCTCAGGCGCAGCATGTCCAGCCCTGCATCAACCCAGCGCTCGGCCTCTTGATGCAACTGAAAGCTGTCGGGCACCAGAAGCCATTGGCCAATCAGCCCATTGATGTAGGCATGAATGCACACCGCACCACGGGTGGTGTCGAGATTTTCCGGAAGCTGCCCGCGATGGACCGCGTTACGCAATGTCAGGCCGATACGCAGGTTGCATTCCAGGCTATGGGTCTGGCGCTGGCGGCGCATGTCACACATTTCATCGGTGAACTCGCACTTATGAAACAAAATCTCATTAATGCGCCGGGTTTTCGGGTCCAGGGCCACCTGATGAAACAAATGAATCAACAGCTTGCGCATACAGCCAAGCGGATCGACTTCATCCTCGCTTTCACTCGCCCGGGCCAGTTCGTCCAGGGGTTCGTGCAGCGTGTCCAGCAGTGCCTGGAGCAAATCGGACTTGTTGCTGAAATGCCAGTAGATGGCACCGCGCGTCACACCGGCCAGCGCCGCGATATCCGCCAGCGTAGTGCGCGCAACGCCGCGCTCATAAAAGGCCTGTTCGGCGGCTTCGAGAATCTGGCTGCGCGTTTCCTGAGCTTCCTCTTTGGTGCGACGAACCATGGCAGTAAAACCTCAATCAGAACACTTGGGACTATCGATAACGCAGCTTTAATAGACGGTAACGATCATCTAAATAATTGTGGGACGACACCGTCATGGGCGCCGAACGTACTAAAATCGAGGCTTTTGGACCTGCTTTGTCAGCATTCCGCGAAGCCTGTCAAGAGTTTACAAACAACCATGAACGTAAGTATATTGCGTAGCAAGCTACTTATCTACTCACAGCTTGTTTTTTACCCTTCCACACTTCTTGTGCGCATTCTGCGCGCCTGACCCGAGGATCTTCATGCAACTTAAGCCAGCTGTTACCGCTCTGGTCACTGCCGTCGCCCTGGCATCGCTGCTCAGCGGATGTAAAAAGGAAGAAGCGGCTCCGCCCGCTCAAACCCCTCAGGTCGGCGTGGTCACCATTCAACCGCAAGCCTTTACCCTGACCTCCGAATTGCCGGGGCGTACCACCGCCTTCCGCATTGCGGAAGTTCGGCCACAGGTCAACGGCATCATTCTCAAGCGCCTGTTCAAGGAAGGCGCCGACGTGAAGGAAGGGCAACAGCTCTACCAGATCGACCCGTCGGTGTATGACGCGACCCTGAAAAGCGCACAAGCCAGCCTGACCCAGACCAAGTCCATCACCGACCGCTACAAGCAGTTGGTCGATGAGCAAGCCGTCAGCCGCCAGGAATACGACACTGCCGTCGCTAACCGCATGACTGCCGAAGCAAACGTTCAAACCGCCCAGATCAACGTGCGCTACACCAAAGTGTTCGCGCCGATCTCCGGGCGTATTGGCCGTTCTTCGGTCACCGAAGGCGCACTGGTCAGCAATGGCCAGGCCGATGCCATGGCCGTCATCCAGCAACTGGACCCGATCTATGTCGACGTCACGCAGTCTTCGGCTGAAATGCTGAAACTGCGCCGTGACCTGGAAAGCGGCCAGCTGGAAAAGGCCGGCGAAAATGCCGCCAAGGTCAAGCTGACCCTGGAAGATGGCAGCGCCTATGGCCAGGACGGCAAGCTGGAATTCTCTGAAGTGTCGGTCGACCAGACCACCGGTTCCGTGACTCTGCGCGCCGTGTTCCCGAACCCTGATCACACCCTGCTGCCGGGCATGTTCGTCCACGCCCAACTGCAAGCGGGTGTGAACAGCAAGGCCATTCTGGCCCCGCAGCAAGGCGTGACCCGTGACCTCAAGGGCATCCCGACTGCGCTGATCGTGAACAAGGACAACAAGGTCGAGCAACGTCAGCTGGTCGCCAACCGTACTGCCGGCGCCTACTGGCTGGTGGAAAAAGGCCTGGACGCCGGTGACCGCGTGATCACCGAAGGCCTGCAATTCATCAAGCCGGGCATCGAAGTCAAGGTCAAGGACGCAGACAACGCCAAACCCGCCGGCACTGCCGCAGCGCCTGCTGCCGATGCTGGTAAAGGGGAGTAATCCATGTCGAAATTTTTTATCGACCGTCCCATTTTCGCCTGGGTAATTGCCCTGGTGATCATGCTGGTCGGGGCACTGTCGATCCTGAAGTTGCCCATCAACCAATACCCGGCCATTGCGCCGACCGCCATCGACATCCAGGTGACCTACCCAGGCGCGTCCGCACAAACCGTGCAGGACACCGTGGTGCAGGTGATCGAGCAACAGCTCAACGGTATCGACAACCTGCGTTATGTTTCCTCGGACAGTAACTCCGACGGCAGCATGACCATCACCGTGACGTTCAACCAGGGTACCAACCCGGATATCGCCCAGGTTCAGGTGCAGAACAAGTTGAACCTGGCGACCCCACTGCTGCCGCAAGAAGTGCAGCAGCAGGGTATCCGCGTGACCAAGTCGGTGAAGAACTTCCTGATGGTAATCGGTCTGGTGTCGGAAGACGGCAGCATGACCAAGGACGACCTGTCCAACTACATCGTGTCCAACATCCAGGACCCGATTTCGCGGACCGCCGGTGTAGGTGACTTCCAGGTGTTCGGCTCGCAGTACGCCATGCGCATCTGGCTCGACCCGGCCAAGCTGAACAACTATCAGCTCACGCCAGTGGATGTCAGCACCGCGATCTCCGCACAGAACGTGCAGGTGGCTACCGGCCAACTCGGCGGCTTGCCTGCCGTGCCCGGCACCCAGTTGAACGCAACCATCATCGGCAAGACCCGCCTGCAGTCTGCAGAGCAGTTCGGCAATATCCTGATGAAGGTCAATACCGACGGCTCACAGGTACGCCTGAAGGATGTCGCCCGTATCGAGCTGGGCGGTCAGAACTACAGCATTGCGGCACAGTTCAACGGCAAACCGGCATCCGGCATGGCGATCAAGCTGGCGGCCGGTGCTAACGCTCTGGACACTGGCAAGGCCATCCGCGCCACCGTGGCGTCCCTGGAACCGTTCTTTCCGCCAGGCATGAAGGCGGTGGTGCCGTATGACACTACCCCGGTGGTGACCGAATCGATCTCCGGTGTGGTTGACACCCTGGTCGAAGCGATCGTGCTGGTGTTCCTGGTGATGTTCCTGTTCCTGCAGAACTTCCGCGCCACCATCATCACCACCATGACCGTACCGGTGGTATTGCTGGGTACCTTCGGGATCCTCGCTGCGTTCGGTTTCACCATCAACACCCTGACCATGTTCGGCATGATCCTGGCCATCGGCTTGCTGGTGGACGATGCCATCGTGGTGGTGGAAAACGTCGAACGAGTGATGGCCGAGGAGCACTTGTCGCCTAAAGAGGCGACGGTCAAGTCCATGGGCCAGATCCAGGGCGCCCTGGTGGGTATTGCCCTGGTGTTGTCCGCAGTACTGCTGCCGATGGCGTTCTTCGGCGGTTCCACCGGTGTGATCTACAAACAGTTCTCCATCACTATTGTTTCGGCGATGGCGTTGTCGGTACTGGTTGCCCTGATCTTCACCCCGGCCTTGTGCGCAACCATGCTCAAGCCGATCGACCCGGAAAAGCACGGCCAACCCAAGCGCGGTTTCTTCGGCTGGTTCAACCGCACGTTCGACCGTGGCGTACTGAGCTACGAGCGCGGCGTCGGCAATATGATCAAGCATAAGATTCCGGCGTTCCTGGTCTATGCGCTGATCCTGGCCGGCATGATCTGGCTGTTCATGCGCATCCCCGCCGCGTTCCTGCCCGATGAAGACCAGGGCGTGATCTTCGCTCAGGTACAGACGCCGGTCGGTTCTTCGGCGGAGCGCACGCAAACCGTCATTGACGACATGCGTGCCTACCTGCTGAACGACAAGGAAGGCGAGCCAGGCGAAGGCAAAGGCGTAAAATCGGTGTTTACCGTAAACGGCTTCAACTTTGCGGGCCGTGGCCAAAGCTCTGGCCTGGCCTTCGTGATGCTCAAGTCATGGGAGGAGCGCGACGCATCCAACTCGGTATTCGAAATTGCCAAGCGCGCCCAGACTTACTTCTCTCAGACGTTCAAGGACGCCATGGTGTATGCCATCGTGCCGCCTTCGGTTCTGGAGTTGGGTAACGCCACCGGTTTCGACGTATTCCTGCAAGACCAGGGCGGCGTCGGTCACGACAAGCTGATGGCTGCGCGCAACCAGTTCCTGGGTGCAGCGGCACAAAGCAAGATCCTGGCAGGTGTGCGTCCCAACGGCGTGAACGATGAACCGCAGTACGAGCTCAGCGTCGACGACGAGAAGGCCAGCGCCCTGGGCATCAGCCTGTCAGACATTCAGCAGACCTTGGCCATCGCCCTGGGTGGCAGCTACGTCAACGACTTCATCGACCGTGGTCGCGTGAAGAAAGTGTATGTGCAGGGCGATGCTTTCAGCCGGATGTCCCCGGAAGACCTGGATAAATGGTTCGTGCGCAGCACCTCCGGGAAGATGGTGCCAATGTCGGCCATCTCGTCGGGCAAGTGGATCTACGGCTCGCCGAAGCTCTCGCGCTACAACGGTGTAGCCGCGATGGAAATCCTCGGTACTCCGGCGCCTGGCTACAGTACCGGCGATGCGATGACAGAAGTCGAGCGCATTGCCAAGGACCTGCCGGCGGGTGTCGGTTATGCGTGGACCGGCCTGTCGTATGAAGAACGCCTGTCCGGCTCCCAGGCACCTGCGCTGTACGCCCTGTCGCTGCTGGTGGTGTTCCTGTGCCTGGCGGCACTGTACGAAAGCTGGTCGATCCCGATTGCGGTGATTCTGGTGGTGCCGCTGGGTGTGATCGGTGCATTGATCGCCACCAGCATGCGCGGGCTGTCCAACGACGTGTTCTTCCAGGTAGGCCTGTTGGTGACGGTGGGCCTGGCGGCGAAAAACGCCATCTTGATCGTGGAGTTCGCCAAAGAGCTTCACGAACAGGGCAAAGGCATCGTCGAGTCGGCCATCGAAGCCTCTCGTATGCGTCTGCGTCCGATCATCATGACGTCCATGGCGTTCATGCTCGGCGTATTGCCGCTGGCCATCTCCTCGGGCGCAGGCTCAGGCAGCCAGCACGCGATCGGTACCGGCGTAATTGGCGGTATGATCACCGCCACCGTCCTGGCGATCTTCTGGGTGCCACTGTTCTTTGCAACCGTGTCGTCTGCTGGCGAGCGCAACAAAAAGACGGACACTACTGAAACTCCTAAAGAGGCTGGCCAATGAGCAAGTCGCTACTTTCCCTAGCCGTCACGGCATTCGTGCTCAGTGGCTGCTCGCTGATACCTGACTACCAGCGCCCCGAAGCGCCGGTGGCAGCGCAGTACCCGCAGGGGCCGGCGTATTCGTCGGCCCAGGCGCCGGGCCAGGCCGCTGCCGAGCAAGGCTGGAAGCAGTTTTTCCATGACCCTGCCCTGCAGCAGCTGATCCAGACCGCGCTGGTCAACAACCGTGACCTGCGTGTCGCGGCCCTGAACATCGACGCCTATGCGGCGCAGTACCAGATCCAGCGTGCCGACCTGTTCCCGGCCATCTCGGCCACTGGCAGCGGCAGCCGCACGCGTACGCCGGCCAAGCTGTCGCAGACCGGCGAAGCGGGCATCACCAGCCAGTACTCGGCGGGCCTGGGGATCAGCTCCTATGAGCTGGACCTGTTCGGCCGCGTGCGCAGCCTCAGCGAAGAAGCACTGCAAAAGTACTTCGCCACTGAAGAAGCGCGGCGCAGCACCCAGATCAGCCTGGTGGCCAGTGTGGCCAACGCCTACCTGACCTGGCAGGCCGACAAGGAACTGCTCAAGCTGACCCAGGACACCCTCGGTGCATTCGAGCAGAGCTACAAGCTGACCTCGCGCAGCAACGAAGTCGGCGTGGCCTCGGCCCTCGACCTCAGCCAGGCGCGCACCTCGGTGGAAAACGCCCGTGTGCAACTGGCGCGCTATACACGCCAGGTGGCCCAGGACGAAAACAGCCTGACCCTGCTGCTCGGCACCGGTTTGCCGGCCAATATCGCCAGCAAGCCGCTGTCGGATGACCTGCTCAGCGAAGTGCCAGCCGGGTTGCCATCGGACCTGCTGCAACGTCGTCCAGACATTGTGCAGGCCGAGTACAACCTCAAGGCCGCCAACGCCAACATCGGCGCGGCGCGTGCAGCGTTCTTCCCAAGCATCAGCCTCACCGCCAGTGCCGGTACTGCCAGCCCAACCCTGGGCGGCCTGTTCAAAGGCGGTTCGGGCACCTGGTCGTTTGCGCCACAGATCAACATCCCGATCTTCAACGCCGGTAGCCTGCGCGCAAGCCTGGACTACTCGAAGATCCAGAAAGAGATCAACGTGGCCAACTACGAGAAGGCCATCCAGACCGGTTTCCAGGAAGTCTCCGACGGTCTCGCCGCGCGTGCGACCTACAAGCAGCAACTGGACGCCCAGCGTGGCTTCGTCGCGGCCAACCAGGATTACTACCGCCTGGCCGAGCGTCGCTACCGCATTGGTGTCGACAGCAACCTGACGTTCCTCGACGCCCAGCGCCAGCTGTTCAGTGCCCAGCAATCGCTGATCACCGACCGTCTGGCGCAGCTCAACAGCGAGGTCAACCTGTACAAGGCCCTCGGTGGTGGCTGGAACGAGCAGACCGCGAAGAACGAGCCTGTGAAAGAAGAAGCACCGGCACTGAAGTTGTTCTAATCGTGCTGTTGTAGAGAAAACCGCTTCCCTCACCGGAAGCGGTTTTTTTATGCCTGGCGATCAGCCTCCTATTTTCGTGGCGAGCGGGCTTGCCCCGCGTTGGGGCGCGAAGCGGCCCCCAAACCAGGCGCCCAATTTCCATCTGGCACTACGCGGCGCCTGAATTGGGGCGGCTTCGCCACCCAACGCGGGGCAAGCCCGCTCGCCACAACCTGCCCGCTCACTACAGGAAGCGGGCTTGCCTTGCTTTCTGCGGAACCTTTCAGGGTAAAATTGGTTACAGATTCTTACAGACCACAAAGGGAGCTTGTCGTAATGATCGTAGGAATCGACCTGGGCACAACCAACAGCCTGGCCGCCGTCTGGCGCGGTGACGCTGCCGAAATGGTGCCCAATGCCCTTGGCCAGTTGCTGACCCCGAGTGTGGTCGGCCTGGATGACCAAGGCCGCATCCTGGTGGGCCAAGCCGCCAAGGAACGCCTGCACACCCACCCGCACCTGACCACCTCGCTGTTCAAGCGCTACATGGGCAGTGCCACCGAAGTGCGCCTGGGCGACCGCTCGTTCCGCCCCGAAGAACTCTCGGCGCTGGTGCTCAAAAGCCTGAAAGAAGACATCGAGCGCACCTACGGCCAAACCGTCACCGAAGCCGTGATCAGCGTGCCCGCCTACTTCAGCGACGGCCAACGCAAGGCCACGCGCATCGCCGGTGAACTGGCCGGGCTCAACGTTGAAAAACTCATCAACGAACCCACCGCCGCTGCGCTGGCTTACGGCCTGCACCAGCGTGACAAGGAAACCTCGTTCCTGGTGTTCGACCTCGGCGGCGGCACCTTTGACGTGTCGATCATCGAGCTGTTCGACGGCGTGATGGAAGTGCGCGCCAGCGCCGGCGACAACTTCCTGGGCGGCGAAGATTTCGACACCTTATTGCTCGAACACTTCGTCGACAGCCAGCGCAATGCCCAGGGCTTCCCGCCCACCAGCACCGTGCTGCAAGCCCTGCGCCGCGAAGCCGAGCGGGTGCGCAAAGCCTTGGGCCAGGACGACAGCGCCGAGTTCGCCCTGCGCGTTGACGGCCAGCAATGGGCCACAACCCTCACCCAGGCTGAACTCGCCAAGCTCTACACGCCCTTGCTGGAACGCCTGCGCGCGCCGATTGAGCGCGCCCTGCGCGATGCGCGGATTCGGGTCGGCGATCTGGATGAAATCCTGCTGGTCGGCGGCACCACGCGCATGCCGCTGGTGCGCAAACTGGCCGCTGGCTTGTTCGGGCGCTTCCCGTCCATCAGCCTCGATCCAGACCAAGTGGTCGCCCACGGCGCGGCGATTCAGGCAGCGCTGAAGGCCCGTTCGGCAGCGCTGGAAGAGATTGTGCTGACCGACGTCTGCCCGTACACCCTGGGCATCGAAACCTCGAACCAATATGGCGGCCATATCGAAAGCGGGCATTACCTGCCGCTGATCGAGCGCAACAGCAGCGTGCCGGTCAGCCGGGTCAAGAGTGTGGTCACCCTCCACGACGAACAGACCCGCGTGCTGTTGAAAATCTACCAAGGCGAAAGCCGTCTGGTGAAAGACAACATCGAACTGGGCCAGTTGGAAATTCCCGTGCCCAAGCGCAAGGCCGGCGAGGTCTCGCTGGACGTGCGCTTCACCTACGACAACAACGGCTTGCTCGAGGCCCAGGTGAACATTCCGCTGACCGGCGAGCAGCATTCACTGGTGATCGAGAACAACCCCGGCGTGCTCAGCCCGCAGGAGATCCAGCAACGCCTGCAAGCCCTGGCGCTGTTGAAAATCCACCCGCGCGACCAGCAGGTCAACACCGTACTGACCGCCCGCCTCGAACGGCTCTACCAGGAAAACCTCGGCGAGTTGCGCGAACAACTCGGGCACTGGGCCGCGCAGTTCCAGCAAGTGCTCGACACCCAGGACGAACGCCGCATCCGTGAGGCCCGCAGCGAACTTACCCGCCAACTTGAGCAACTCGACAACGGGTTCTGGCGCTGAGAGAGAACGACATGGACTGTTGGACAGTGTTGCAACTGGCGGACGATGCCGACGAGCGCACCATCAAGCGTGCTTACGCGCGACTGCTGAAAAGCTGCCGCCCGGACGACGACGCCGAGGGTTTCCAGCGCCTGCGTGAGGCTTACGAACAAGCGCTGCATATCGCGCGCTGGCGGGCCGAGCATGAGGACGAAGAGGTCGAAGTCATCGACGCGCCAGTGGCCGAACTGGCCGACGGCAACCCGCATGAATACGCGCAGTTTGACGATACTCGCCTCGTCAGCCCTGCCCTGTTCGACCTGCCGCCCGAGCAAACGCGCGCGCAAGCGCTGATCAACGGGCTGGGCGCTCACACCCTCGACAAGCGCTGGGAACAGGCCCAGCATCAACTCTGCGCCGATGCGTTCCAGGCAGCTCTGCTGCGCCACTGTTTCGATGCCCCCGGTGAGCGTGCGGCAATTGCCGCCTGGGCGGTGCAGCACTTGGAATGGCTGACGCCTTGGCAACGTGTGGCGATGAGCCCCTGGCAACATGAGGCGCTAAGCGGCGAGCAGCTGCAGGCGTATCGCCAGGCGCTGCAGGAACAGCTGGAGCAAAAGGCCGAGCGCGAGTTCGTCAACCTGCTTAAAGCCTACAACCAGCAACCCTGGCTGCGCGTGTTCGACCTGCAACAACAATGGCAGCGCATCGTCCTGCAATTGCTCCACGACACCACGTGGAGCGTGCCGTTGTTTGAGCGCGTCTGCCAGGTCTTTGGCTGGGATGACCAGAAAGGCCTGCACCCCGAGCCCGAGTGGATGTGGCGGGGCCTGGTTGAACGCTGCGAACAGGAGAGTTTCTACGACACCCTGTTGGAAAAAGCCCACAACGGCCCGCGCAACGCACCCGACACCTTGCCCGCACGCTTGCTGCTGACGCGGATGCCGACTGCCGAACAGCTCCGTTTGGTGTCCCAGTTTGGTGATGATCAGTGGAACGCGTGCCAGCAACTGTCGCAAAAGTTTGCCTGGCGCTATCCGTCGTTACTGGAGCGCCTGCCGCAACCCGATGTATTTTTTTGGCGAACATTTTTGCCGCGCCCGGTCTCCGGACAAACCTGGGGCAGGGTGTGGGGCGGGCTGGCCATTGCCACGTGCGTGGCCTCCATTCACCTGAAAAAAGGCCCGGTGCCGCTCGAACTCTTCATCTTCATGTTGATGACCTTCCTGCCGACCGTCGTCGCCATACGCCTCACTCAGGGCTGGGCCGCCATCACCTCGCGATTCCTCGTTGCCGACCTATGGCTGAGCGAGAGGCTGTTGCCCCAACGCTTCAACCCACGCCAATACTGGTTGGTCCTGCGCCACGGTATTCCGCAAGTGGGGATGCTGGTGATGTTCGGCTTTTTGCTCGGCGTGATGGGCATAGTGACGTACCTGGGCATGATCCTGATCCACTTGTTCAGCCACCGGCGCATGGGCACGGTCGACGAATCCTTCAATGCCAAATGGCCGTGGATCAGCGGCCTGCATTGGAGTTACTGGAGCCCCTGGCAACTGGTGTTTCTGGTGGTCATGGTGGTACTGACGCTCGCGTTCCAGCTGTACCTGCCTGCCTTTCCGTTGACCCGCCTGGTTGAATCTCGACTGTAACTTTCCCAAGGGCGGGCAGCCGATGCAGGCATGCCCGCCAACTTGCGTTCGATCATCGCCCACAAACCGCCCTGCCCCACTTTCATCACATCCATACCGCCAAGCACCATGGCCGGCACCTGCATAACCCCAATAACAACAGGTCCAACACCATGAGCATTTTCCAACCGCGCCAGCTGTGGCTGGCGACCGCTGTCGCCAGTCTTGCACTCCCTGTCGTCGCCGAAGAACACGGCTTTCTCGAAGACGCCAGCGCCAACCTCAACCTGCGCAATTTCTTCTTCAACCGCAATTACACCAACCCGACCAAAGCCCAGGGCGGCGCGCAGGAATGGACGCAAAGTTTCATTCTCGACGCCCGTTCCGGCTTCACCCAGGGCACGCTGGGTTTGGGTATGGATGTGCTGGGGTTGTACTCACAAAAGCTTGATGGCGGGCGCGGCACCGGTGGCACCCAGCTGCTGCCGCTGGACCACGACGGCCGCCCGGCCGATAACTTCGGGCGCCTGGGAGTGGCGTTCAAGGCGCGGCTTTCCAAGACCGAACTGAAGGTCGGCGAGTGGATGCCGGTGCTGCCGATCCTGCGCGCCGACGACGGCCGTTCCCTGCCGCAAACCCTGCGCGGCGGGCAGATCACCTCCAAGGAAATCGACGGCCTCACGCTCTACGGCGGTCAGTTCCGCGCCAACAGCCCGCGCGATGACAGCAGCATGACGGACATGTCGATGTCCGGTAAAACCGCCTTCACCTCCGACCGCTTCAACTTCCAGGGCGGCGAATATGCGTTCAACGACAAACGCACCCAGATCGGCATATGGAATGCCCAGCTCAAGGACATCTACCGCCAGCAGTACGTCAACCTGATCCACAGCCAGCCCGTGGGTGACTGGACCCTGGGCGCCAACCTCGGGTTCTTCTACGGCAAGGATGACGGCAGCGCCCGCGCGGGTGAGCTGGACAACAAGACCTGGTCCGGCCTGTTTTCTGCGCGTTACGGTGGCAACACCTTCTACGTCGGCCTGCAAAAACTCACCGGCAACAGCGCGTGGATGCGCGTCAACGGTACCAGCGGCGGCACCCTTGCCAACGACAGCTACAACGCCAGCTACGATAACGCCCAGGAAAAATCCTGGCAGGTGCGCCACGATTTCAACTTTGTCGTCCTCGGCCTCCCGGGCCTGACCCTGATGAACCGCTATATCAGCGGCAGCAACGTGCACACCGGGGCCATCACCGACGGCAAGGAGTGGGGCCGTGAGAGCGAACTGGGCTACACCGTGCAAAGCGGCGCCCTCAAGGATTTGAACGTGCGTTGGCGCAACTCCAGCATGCGCCGCGACTACAGCAACAATGAGTTCGACGAGAACCGCCTGATCGTCAGTTACCCGATCAGCCTGCTGTAGGCGTCCGTCAGTGCGAATGGCAGCCGCGACTTGATTGGTCGCGGCTGTTTTCTAGCAAGTTGCCTCAATGGGAGCGGGAACGTTCCCCGCCAATACCTCAAAACTCACGCGCGCACGGCAATGACCATATCCGTCTTGGCAGCGGCGTGGGTCATGCACAAGGCAATGGCGGCGACGACCCGAACCCCTTACGCGTGAAGCCAGCCCGCCCCTTCAAGACAGGCGGCACGATTTACCGCTGATGACAGCCGCGCTCATGCTGTATCGTGCACGCGCCCATCACCCGGCACAGGGACTCAACGACACGGATGACCAGCTCTGAACCCAGGCCGCCATGAAATACCTGATTGTCATTCTGTCGATTCTGCTCACCGGCTGCATCGGCGCGCCTATCGCGCTGACGCCGCAGACCGAACAACGCCTGCAAGCCCAGGCGCCGATCCGTTTTCTGCTGACCTTTGATGACGGCCCCAGCGCCTCGGGCTACAACAACCCGAGCCGCTCGGTGGTGGCTGACCTGGCGAATAACCCGGTATTGCCGGGCATCAAGGCGGTGTTCTTCCTGCAGACCGAAGCCTCCCGCTCAGGCGGCAGCCCGCGGGGCCGCAAGACCATGGTGCGTGAATACGCGGCGGGTCACGTGCTGGCCTTCCACACCGCCACCGGGTTTCACACCAACCACCGCTGGTTGAGCGACGCCGAGCTTGAAAGCACCCTCAGCCAGGGCGCGGCCGATATCGCCGCCATCACCGGCGCCTCACCCGCGCTGGTACGTCCGCCCTTCTGGAACTACGACAAGCGCACCTTCGCCGCCTACCAGCGCCACGGCATGCACGTATTGCTGACCGACCTGAGTGCCAATGACGGCAAGATCTGGGGCTTCAACGGCAGCCCACGGCGCCGGGCGAATTTGTATCGGCAGCTTTCGGTGGTACGCGAGCGCATCGCGCTGGGCGAGTTACCGACAGTGGACGGCGTAATACCGGTGGTGGTGACCTTCCATGACATCAACCGCTACACCGCGCGGCACCTGCAGGAGTACTTGCAGATCCTGATGGACAGCGCTCGGATCAACGGCATGAAGACTGCGGCCGAGCCGTTCTACACCGACCGCGCCGTGCTGGAACGCGCGGCGCTGGCGCGCACGGTCAAGGATGTGAATGAAGTGGTGCACCTGCCGGGGGTGTGGAACTGGGTATGGGATGCGGATTCCCACTGAAACCCATGTGGGAGCGGGCTTGCTCGCGAATGCGGTGGGTCAGTCAATTTATCTTTAACTGATCCACCGCATTCGCGGGCAAGCCCGCTCCCACACTTGAGTGCCTTTCAAATCAATCCTGTTGGCGCGACTCCACGCCGAGCTCATCCCATACCGACTCGGCGAGGTGGAAGGTCGCATTCGCCGCCGGAATCCCACAATAGATCGCGCTTTGCATCAGCACTTCCTTGATCTCGGCGCGGGTCACGCCGTTGCTGGCAGCGGCGCGCAGGTGCAGTTTCAGTTCTTCACTGCGGTTCATGCCGATCAGCATGGCGATGGTGATCAGGCTGCGGGTGTGCCGCGGCAGGCCGGGGCGGGTCCAGATATCACCCCAGGCGTGGCGGGTGATCATTTCCTGGAACTCGCTGTTGAATTCGGTCAGGGCATTCAGGCTGCGGTCGACATGTGCGTCGCCCAGTACTTCGCGGCGCACTTGCAGGCCGGCGGCGTAACGGTGTTTCTCGTCCACAAAAAAGCTCCTGGTTCAATTGGATCTCGGCTCGATCACCGGTGGTGGTGGCAAGCGCGCTCGTCACACGGTTTATTCAGCCAGCAAGAACCTCAGCACCCGGTGACTGAAATCAGCCCCGGCCTGGACGTTGGACAGGTGGGCCGCATAGAACTCGGCGTACTCGGCGCCCTTCACGTGGTTCTGGATAAAGTGGCTGCCGGCCGGCGGTGTCACTGCGTCCTCGGTCCCGGCAATCACCAGGGTCGGCACCTTGATCGATGCCAGCTGCTCGCGAAAATCCGCATCGCGCACGGCGGCGCAATTGGCGGCGTAACCCTCGGGCGACGTAGCGGCGAGCATGTCGGTAATCTGCCTGGCCTGGTGCGGGTTGGCGGCGGCGAAATCGGCGGTGAACCAGCGGGCGATAGACGCATCACGCAGCGCCACCATGGCGGCCGGGCCATCGCGCAGGACCATCTCGATACGCGGGTTCCACACCTCCGGCGTGCCGATCCTGGCCGCGGTGTTACACACCACCAGCCGCTGCAAACGGTCACCGGCATGGATGCCCAGCCACTGACCGATCAGGCCGCCCATGGACAGCCCGCAAAAATGCGCACGCTGGATCTGCAGCGCATCCAACAGCGCGATCACGTCGTGGCCCAGTTGCTCAATGCTGTACGGCCCCTCGGTGACCAAGGACTTGCCGTGGCCACGGGTGTCGAAACGCACCACGCGAAAATGCTCGGTGAAGGCCGGGATCTGGATGTCCCACATATGCAGGTCGGTGCCCAGGGAGTTGGACAGCACCAGCACCGGCGCGTCGAGCGGGCCGTCCAGTTGGTAATGCAGTTCGCCCTCGGCGAGTTGTACAAATGGCACAGCGGTCTCCTTACGCGGTCAAGGAAAAATGATCGGCCACCGCGCGGGTGACCCACGTGTGCGCCTGGCCGAGGTAGTGGGCCGGGTCGAGCAGGCGGTCCAGTTCAGCGGCTGACAACTCGGCGGTGACCTGCGGTTCGTCGGCCAGCACTGCACGCAGATGGCGCCCGTCGGCAACGGCGCGTTTGCAGCATTGCTCCAACAGATGGTGCGCGGTTTCCCGGCCCAGGCGCTGGGCAAGCACGCTGCTGACGGCTTCGGCCAGCACCAGGCCCTGGGTCAACTCAAGGTTGCGCGCCATGCGCTCAGGGTCGACCTCCAGCCCGTCGGCCACCAGCAGCGCCTGCTGCAATGCGCCGGACACCAACCGGCAAATGTCCGGCAGGGTTTCCCATTCGGCATGCCACAGGCCAAGGCTGCGCTCATGTTCCTGAGGCATGGCGCTCAACATCGTCGCCACCAGGCCCGGCACGCGGGTCGCCGTGCTGATCAGTACGGCGGCGCCCACGGGGTTGCGCTTGTGCGGCATGGTCGATGAACCACCTTTGCCGGGCGCCGAGGGCTCGAACACTTCCGCCGCTTCGGTCTGCATCAACAGGCTGATATCACGCCCCATTTTGCCCAGGCTGCCGGCGATCAGGCCGAGCACACTGGCGAACTCCACCAGCCGGTCACGGTGGGTGTGCCAGGGTTGCTCGGGTAAATTCAATTGCAACTGCGCAGCCAGGGCTTCGGCCACCGGCATTGCCTGCTCACCCAGCGCCGCCAGCGTTCCGGACGCGCCGCCAAACTGCAGCACCAGCAGGCGCGGTTTGAGCTCGGCAAGACGCTGACGATTGCGCGTCACCGCCCCCAGCCACCCGGCGATTTTCATGCCCAGGGTCACCGGTGTCGCATGCTGCAACCAGGTGCGCCCGGCCAATGGCACGCGCGCATAACGCTGGGCCTGCACGGCAAGCGTCTCACCCAATTGCGCCAGGTCAGCGTCGATCAACGCCAGCGCGCGCCGCAGTTGCAGGACCAGGCCGGTGTCCATCACATCCTGGCTGGTCGCGCCCAGATGCACATAACGTTCGGCGCCAGCGTCTTCACTGGCGATCAATTTGCCCAGCGCTTTCACCAAAGGAATCGCCGAATTGCCCGCCGTGGCAATCGCCACGCCGAGCGCATCCACGTCGTACAAAGACGCCAGACACGCCTGGGCAATCGGCGCGACGGCGGCCTGGGGAATCAAGCCGACCTGGGCCTCGGCGCGGGCCAGTGCGGCTTCAAAGTCCAGCATGCCCTGCAAACGCCCCTGGTCACAGAACACATCGGCCATGCTGTCAGCGCTGAAGTAGGCGTCGAACAGTTGATTGCTCGTGCGCAGTGTCATAACTCTTCCTTACAGATCGTGGTGCAGATACGCCGCCTGCTTGGGCAGGCGCAGGCTGAACAGGAAAGCAATCGCCATCATCACGGTGACGTACCAATAGAAGCCGTTCTCCATGCCCATGGATTTCAGGCCCAGCGCGACCACTTCAGCCGAGCCGCCGAAAATCGCGTTGGCCACCGCGTACGCCAGGCCCACGCCCAATGCACGTACCTGGGGCGGGAACATTTCGGCTTTGACCAGGCCGCTGATGGAGGTATAGAAGCTGACAATCGCCAGGGCCAGGGTGATCAGCACAAAGGCCAGGAACGGACTGCTGACGGTTTTCAGGGTCAGCAGGATCGGCACGGTGCACAGCGTGCCCAAGGCGCCGAACCACAGCATGGAATTGCGTCGGCCGATCTTGTCCGCCAGCATCCCGAACAACGGCTGCATGCACATGTAGAGGAACAGCGCGCCGGTCATGATGTAACTGGCGGTCTTGGCATGCATCCCGGCCGTGTTCACCAGGTACTTCTGCATGTACGTGGTGAACGTGTAGAAAATCAGCGAGCCGCCGGCGGTGTAACCCAGCACCGTGATAAAGGCCGCGGTGTGATTGCGCAGCAGCGCGGTGATGCTGCCGGCGTCCTTGTGTTCGCGCATTTCCTTGGTGGTGGTCTCTTTCAAGGTACGGCGCAGCAGTAAGGAGATGACCGCCGCGACGGCACCGACCACAAATGGAATCCGCCAGCCCCAGGCGCGCAGTTCGTCTTCGCTGAGAAATTGCTGCAGGATCACCACCACCAGTACCGCGAGCAATTGCCCGCCGATCAAGGTCACGTACTGGAAGGAGGCAAAGAACCCGCGCTGGCCCTTGAGGGCGACCTCACTCATGTAGGTGGCGGTGGTGCCGTACTCGCCGCCCACCGATAAGCCTTGAAACAGGCGCGCCACCAACAACAGGATCGGCGCCCAGATGCCGATGTCCTTGTAGGTCGGCAAAAACGCAATAACCAGCGAGCCGGCGCACATCATCAGCACCGCGATCATCATCGAATTCTTGCGGCCGTGCTTGTCGGCCAGACTGCCGAACACCCAGCTGCCAATAGGGCGCATCAAGAAGCCGGCAGCGAACACGCCGGCGGTGCTGAGCAGTTGTACGGTGGGGCTCTCCGACGGAAAAAATGCCGGGGCAAAATAGATGGCGCAGAAGGCATAAACGTAGAAGTCGAACCATTCGACAAGGTTGCCGGACGAGGCCCCGACAATTGCAAAAATCCGCTTGCTGCGTTCTTCTCCGGTGTAGTGAATCGTTTTTGTTGTCATGTGTTTTTCACTCAGTGGGAACGGTTATAGCCTAGACATACTTTGCAACAACCATGTTCCGCAAGCAGACTTTTGGATACTTGTCGCCTCGAAGGGTCTCATCGCGGGCAAGCCCGCTCGCACATTTTGATTGGGGACACCTTTAAATGTGGGAGCAGGCTTGCCTGCGACAGGTTTTAAGCCATCTCAGTAATCGAAGAACACCGTTTCCTTATCTGTGCCCTGCAAAATCACATTCCACTGGTGCACACCACCCGCATCCGCTTTGGCAATCAAGGTGCCGCGACGCTCAGCCGGCACACACGCCAGCAACGGGTCATCGCCATTCAACGCTTCACCGTCAAAATAAATCCGGGTCAGCAAGTGCTTTACCAGCCCACGCGCAAACACCAGCACCACCAAGTGCGGCGCCTGGGTCGTACCCGCAAGCCCTGGCACGCTGCCCGGCTTGATCGTGGTAAAGCGAAAGCGCCCTTCGGCATCCACCGGCACTCGCCCAAAGCCTTCGAAGTTGGGATCGACGGCTTTGGCCTGGTCATCTTCCGGGTGGTCGTATTTGCCCGCAGCATTGGCTTGCCAGACTTCAAGCATGGCGTCGTTGACGACATCACCGTTGCCGTCCACCACTTGCCCGCTGATCGCCACGCGTTCGCCAAGGGTGGCCGGCACGGTCAGGTCTTCGCGGTTCAGCCAGGTCAGGCCAATGTGGTAATACGGCCCGACGGTGTGGGACGTGGTTGCGTAAAGGCTCATCTCATTTCTCCATCGGCGTGGCGTCGCGGCCGCGCAGGACAATGTCCCAGCGGTAGCCGAGGGCATAGGAAGGAATGGTTTTTTCCAGGTCGAAGCTGGCGATCAGGCGCTGCTTGGCCGAGGTGTCCGGCACGCAGTTGTAGATCGGGTCGTACTCCAGCAATGGGTCGCCGGGGAAGTACATCTGCGTGACCAGCCGCGTCAGCACGCTGGGACCAAACAGCGAAAAGTGGATATGCGCCGGGCGCCACGCGTTGTGGTGGTTGCCCCACGGGTAGGCGCCGGGCTTGATGGTCTGGAACTGGTACCAGCCATCCGCGTCGGTGACGGTGCGGCCGGTGCCGGTGAAGTTCGGGTCCAGTGGCGCGTCATGCAGGTCGCGCTTGTGGTTGTAGCGACCGGCGGCGTTGGCTTGCCAGATCTCCACCAGAATGCCCGGCACCGGCAGGCCGTTTTCATCCAGCACGCGGCCATGAATGATGATGCGCTCGCCCTGAGGCTCGCCCTCGTGCTGGGCAGTCAGGTCGTTGTCCTTCTCATTGACGCGTTCGGCACCGATGCTGGGGCCGGTGATCTCTGACAAGGAATGCGGCAGAAACACCAACGGCTGAGACGGCGAACGCAAGTTCGTCGACTGGTAGGCCGGGTGCAGGTAATCGGGTTGAGTGCCCGCTTGCGGGCGCCGGTATCCGGGCTTGTCACTCATGGAGCCATCCTCTCTTATTAAACGCGTTCAATCGCCAGGGCCAAACCCTGGCCGACGCCCACACACATAGTGGCCAGGCCTTTGCGGCCGCCGGTTTTTTCCAACTGGTGCAACGCCGTCAACACCAACCGCGCGCCGCTCATGCCCAGCGGGTGGCCGAGGGCAATGGCGCCGCCGTTCGGGTTCACCTGCGGGGCGTCGTCGGCGATGCCCAACTCACGCAGCACCGCCAGGCCTTGGCTGGCGAAGGCTTCGTTGAGTTCGATGACGTCAAAGTCGGTGACCGCAAGGCCCAGGCGCTCCACCAGTTTGCGCACCGCCGGCACCGGGCCGATGCCCATCACACGCGGTGCGACACCGGCACTGGCCATGCCCAACACACGGGCGCGGGCGGTGAGGCCATGTTTTTTCACGGCCTCGGCCGAGGCCAGAATCAGCGCCGCTGCGCCGTCATTCACACCCGAGGCGTTGCCGGCGGTGACGGTCTTGTCCGGGCCATTGACTGGCTTGAGTTTGGCCAGGGCTTCCAGGGTTGTGTCCCGTGGATGCTCATCCTGCTCGACCACGGTCTCGCCCTTTTTATGCGCGACGCGCACCGGCACGATTTCTTCAGCGAAAAACCCGGCGGCTTGCGCAGCGGCGGTACGTTGCTGGCTGCGCAGGGCAAAAGCGTCCTGATCGGCGCGGGACACGTTGTAGTCGTCGGCGACGTTATCGGCGGTCTGCGGCATCGCGTCCACACCGTACTGGGCCTTCATCAACGGGTTGATAAAACGCCAGCCGATGGTGGTGTCTTCAAGCTTCATGTTGCGTGAAAACGCCGCATCAGCCTTGCCCATCACGAAGGGTGCACGGGACATCGACTCAACGCCGCCGGCAATCGCCAGCTCCATTTCGCCGCTGGCGATGGCACGGAATGCCGTGCCAATCGCGTCCATGCCCGAGGCGCACAAACGGTTGAGGGTCACGCCGGGAATGCTCTGCGGCAGGCCCGCCAACAGCAGGGCCATGCGCGCGACGTTGCGGTTGTCCTCGCCGGCCTGGTTGGCACAACCGAGAAACACTTCATCCACCGCCGCCCACTCAACCTGAGGGTTGCGCTCGATCAGCGCCTTGATCGGCAAGGCCGCCAAGTCATCGGCACGCACCGTGGACAAACCACCGCCAAAGCGGCCGATGGGCGTACGAATGGCATCACAGATAAACACGTCACGCATCAGGCTTCTCCTGGCGCTTGGCCATGGGCGGCGGCAGTGCGGGCTTCGAGATCACGCAGGGCCTTCAGTTCGATGTCAGTCGGTGCGTCGGTGGTGCTCACCTGATCGGCAAACCGAATCGCCCAACCGGTGGCCGCGACCACTTGTTCGCGGGTGACGCCGGGGTGCAGCGCGGTGACCACAAATTCATGGCTGCCCTCTTCCGGCTCCATGATGCACAGGTCGGTAATAATCCCTACAGGGCCGGCGCCTGGCAGACCCAGGCGTTTACGTGAGTCGCCGCCTTCGCCGTGGCCGACGGAGGTGATGAAGTCCAGCTTGTCGACAAACGACCGCGCCGACTGCTTGAGGATGATCAGCACGCTCTTGGCCGAGCCGGCAATCTCCGGCGCGCCACCAGCACCCGGCAGGCGCACTTTGGGCTGGTGGTAATCGCCGACCACGGTGGTGTTGATATTGCCGAATCGGTCGACCTGGGCCGCGCCGAGAAAACCGACGTCGATGCGCCCGCCTTGCAGCCAGTAGCGGAAAATCTCGCCGGTCGGCACCACGGTGTCAGCGGTTTCTGCCAGTTCGCCGTCGCCGATGGACAGCGGCAAAACGCTGGGCTTGGCGCCAATCGGGCCCGATTCGTAGATCAGCACCACGTCGGGCGACGAGGTCAGGCGCGCCAGGTTGGCAGCCTTGGAAGGCAAGCCGATGCCGACGAAGCACACCGAGCCGTTCTTGAGGCGACGCGCGGCGGCGACGGTCATCATTTCGTTGGTCGAGTAAGCCATCACTTGGCCTCCTGCGCGGTGGCCAGCTTGGCCTGGAATTCACGGAAGTCGGCAGTGCCGTGGATGTATTCGTCGATCCAGGCGGTAAAGGTCCCACGATCGCGAGCGATCGGATCCCACGCCTGATAGAAGCGGTTATCACGCTCGTTGTAGCCGTGGGCGTAGGACGGATGCGCGCCCCCCGGTACGTGACACACCGCTGTCAGCGCCCAGGTCGGCAGCACGCAGCTGTTCATCGGCGCGTTCAGGTCGTCCACGATCTCTTCGACGGTGACGATGCAGCGCTTGGCCGCCAGGGCCGCTTCTTTCTGCACACCGAGAATGCCCCAGAGCAACACGTTGCCCTTGCGGTCAGCCTTCTGTGCATGGATCACGGTGACATCCGGGCGAACCGACGGCACCGCCGCCAGCACTTCGCCGGTGAACGGGCAGGTCACGGTTTTGATCAGCGGGTTGACCTTGGGCAAGTCAGAACCGGCGTAGGCGCGCAGCACCGCAAACGGCAGGCCGGATGCACCGGCGACGTAGGCATTGGCCAGGTCGGCGTGACTGTGTTCTTCGATCTCCAGAGGTTGCGGCCATTGCTTCTCGACCGCGTCGCGCAGGCGATGCAAGGAGCCTACGCCGGGGTTGCCGCCCCAGGAGAAAATCAACTTGCGGACGCAGCCGGCACCGATCAACTGGTCGTAGATCAGGTCAGGCGTCATACGCACCAGCGTCAGGTCTTTCTTGCCCTGACGAATGATTTCATGACCTGCTGCCGTAGGGATCAGGTGGGTGAAGCCTTCCAGTGCGACGGTATCGCCGTCATTCACGAATTGCTTCACCGCGTCGCGCAGCGCAAGGATTTCAGCCATGGGGTTCGGGCTCCCGGTGTTGATCGAAAAAGGCGCTGAGGTGGCGCCCAAGTGCCTGAAGATTAAGCCGGGCAAAGGGGTCGAACAATCCGATAATCGACTCAGCGTTCGATTATCGAACGGATTGTTGTCTAGCTAATCTTTCGTGCAAAGCAGCCAGTTCAGCTGCCCAACTGTCAATGTGGGAGCTGGCTTGCCTGCGATTGCATCAGCTCGATTTGCCTGCTGGACCGAGTCGTCTGCATCGCAGGCAAGCCAGCTCCCACATCGCCTCGTGGCTGCTACAAAATCGTGTCAGACCTCAGGTCGCGTCCGCATGGCTGACCATGCCCTTGATGACCACAGCGGCCGTGGCCAATGCCGCCGGAATCACCAGCGCCGTCAGCACCTGCTCGAAGTTCCAGCCCAACCCCAGCAAGGTTGCGCCCATCCACGCACCGAGGATCGCGCCGAAGCGGCCGATGCCGAGCATCCACGACACGCCGGTAGCGCGGCCTTGGGTCGGGTAGAAGCGTGCGGCCAGTGACGGCATCGCCGATTGCGCACCGTTGACGCACATCCCGGCAACCAGCACCAAGGTGGCCAGCAACGTGATATTGCCCAGGCTCTGCCCCACCGCGTAGGCGAACACCCCTGCCAGCAGGTAGAAAGTGCCGATGACCTTGTGCGGATTGAACCGGTCCATCGCCCAGCCCACGCCGACCGCACTCAACACGCCACCAAACTGGAAGAGCGCGCCGATAAACGCCGCCTGTTCCATGCTGGCGCCGCTGTCGCGCATCAGGGTCGGCAGCCAACTGGTCAGCAGGTACACGATCACCAGGCCCATAAAGTAGGTGAGCCACAGCAACAAGGTGCCGGCGCTGTAAGTGCCAGAGAAGATCACCGCGAACACGTTGCGCGCCTTGACGGTTTTTTGTTCGGGCACGCTGAAGCTGGTGGCGTGGGCGACGAGGTTGGGCTCGATGGGTGACAAGGTCTTGCGCACCTTGTCGGTGCCGCGATTGCGCACCACGAGGTAGCGCGCCGATTCCGGCAGCCACACCAACAGCACCACCGCCAGGATCAACGGCAGGATGCCGCCAATCATCAGCAAGCTGTGCCAGCCGAACGCTGGAATCAGCTTGGCCGAGATAAATCCGCCACCGGCCATGCCCAGGTTGAACCCACAGAACATGCTGGTGACCAGCAGCGACTTGTGACGCTCGGGCGTGTATTCGGAGAGCAGCGTGGTGGCATTCGGCATCCCCGCGCCCAGGCCCAACCCGGTGAGGAAACGCAACACCAGCAATTGGTCAACGTTAGTGCTGTAGGCCGAGGCCAGGCTGAACGCGCCAAACACCAGCACCGCACTCACCAACACCACTTTGCGCCCGAAGCGGTCGGCCAACGGGCCGGAGCCCAGCGCGCCGAACACCATGCCGATCAACGCGGCGCTCATCACCGGGCCGAGGCTGGCGCGGTCGATGCCCCAGTCCTGCGAGAGTGCGGGCGCGATAAAGCCCATGGCGGCGGTGTCGAGCCCGTCGAGGAAGACAATCAAGAAGCACAGGATCACCACGCGCCATTGATAGCGTGACAACGGCTGGGCATTGATAAAGGACTGCACGTCCAGGTTAGTACCGACAGAGGGCTGATTCATTATTGTTATTTCCACACCGATGGGCGGGCGAACGACCTGAGGTCGTCATTATTATTGGGCGGCGCTGACAGCGCTGCCGCACATTAATAAGCCAGGGGAAACACCGTCAATTGATCAAGCCGGGATCTGTGCGGTCATCGAACACTTAGGCAAACAGTTGCGCACTCAGCTCACGGCTGGCGCTGAGCATGCTGGGCAGGAAACGCTGCTCCAGCTCGCTGCGGCTGACCCGACCGGCGTGGGTACTCACGTTGAGCGCGGCCAGCACTTGGCCGGACGCGTCGTACACCGGCACGGCGATGGAACGCAGGCCCTGCTCCAACTCCTGGTCGACAATGCACCAGCCCTGCTGGCGTACTTGCTGCAGACATTCGAACAAGGCGTCGGGCGTGGTCAGGGTGCGGCTGGTCTTGGTTTGCAGGTCGGCGTGGTCGAGGTAGTCCTGCAGCGAAGCATCGTCGAGTGCCGCGAGCAGGATGCGGCCCATGGACGTGCAGTACGCCGGCAAGCGCCCGCCCACCGATAAGTCCACGGAAATCAGGCGCTGGGTGGTGGCGGAACGGGCGATATAGAGGATGTCGTCGCCCTCCAGCGTCGCCATGTTGCAGGCTTCATGCAGTTGCTCGCTCATGCGATCGAGGTAAGGCTGAGCCGACACCGCCAGTGGCGTAGAGGATAAATAGGCGTGCCCCAGGGTCAGGACTTTGGGCAACAGTGAATAGGTACGCCCGTCGGTGGTGGCGTAGCCGAGCTTGATCAACGTGTGCAGGCAACGGCGCACGGCGGCGCGGGGGATTTCGGTGCGGTGGCTGATCTGGGCGATGGTCAGGTGGCGCTTGCGCTCCTGGAAGGCTTGCACCACGGCCAGGCCACGGGCCAGGGAAGTCATGAAGTCCGGATCACCGGTAAACGCCTGGATGCGCTTGGCCGGGGACGCCACGATCGGCGGCGCCACTGACGCGAAGGAGTTGCGCAATTGATCGTTCATTTCAGGGTCCTTTCTCTTATTTTCAACCGCTGGGAGGGTTGGCCGCTATTACAAGCCGCGCTGGCCAGTATGCACAAGGCGGGGTCAGTAACTTTGGGCGATTATCGGACGATCATGCGATTATCGCAATTTTCCGGCCGCGCAATGGCGCTCAACGAACCAGCACACTTCACGGAAGTGCCGAAGGAATCGCTTAAGTTTGAGCAACCATCCGCCATTTATAAAAGTGCAGAACGTCGACACGTTTTTTCGAAAAGACTGACACCTGTATGTAACAAAACCCTCACGCAACGTTGACGCTTTTTAACTTCACGACGATAGTGTTATTCAAATACGTCGCTATAATGCAACCTGTGCAGAGGTCGGCCCGGTAACAATAATCGGGATTGGAGCTCGCCAGGCTTTGCAGCGTTCGAGCATCGCCGGTCACACGTATCCGCTTAAACGTTTGCCCCTTGTGCTTCTTTCAAACTTGAACAGTTCGCCTGTTCAACTTGAAACAGCCCGAGAACGACTTTCAAGCGCGGCGCTGCACATTCAATACACTCAACTCATTTAGGTAAGACTGTGACGAAAGACGAACTGCGCGCGGAACTTGAGCGCCAGGAGCAACGTTACAAGGACGTTTACGGCGGGGAAATCACCACTTACGCCGCCCAGCCTGAGCCCGAGCGCAAGCCCTGGCGCAAACGCGCCAGTTTGCTCGATCAGGCATTTGCCCAGGAAATCCAAAAGATTGAACAGGAACTCAAAACCGAAGAGCCATAAGCACTTGGATTTGAGCTTCAAGGTTTTGCCACCGCCGCTGGCGCATTGCCAGCGGCGGGCAACCTGATTTAATCAGGCTCCTACAGCCTTGAACGAAATTTCGTACAAATGTTTCAAATGTGACAATTCGGTCAAAAAAACCCCGCGTTTTCGCCCCCAGCTTTATAAATCAAAGACTTGCCAAAGCCCCGAAAACCTTGGGATGCGCACCTCTGCCCGGTTTTTTTTCAATGAAGATTGTTACCGATGAGCAGCTAGTGCATCGATTACTGAGGTTTTCTGGCATAATCGCGCCCCCTTACGACCGGGTCAGAAAACCTTCATGATCGATTTATTCAGCGGACTGGATGCGTGGGTTCTAGTGAGCCTATTGCTCGCCCTGGCCTTTGTCCTCGCCTTCGAGTTCATCAATGGCTTTCATGACACTGCTAACGCGGTGGCCACAGTCATCTATACCAAAGCCATGCCGCCGCACCTGGCCGTGTTCTTCTCCGGGGTGTTCAACTTCCTCGGCGTGTTGCTCGGTGGTGTCGGTGTCGCGTACGCCATCGTGCATTTGCTGCCGGTGGAGTTGCTGATCAATGTGAACACCGGCCATGGTCTGGCTATGGTCTTCTCCTTGCTGGCAGCGGCGATCACCTGGAACCTGGGCACCTGGTACTTCGGTATTCCGGCCTCCAGTTCCCACACCCTGATCGGCTCGATCCTGGGTGTCGGCCTGGCCAATGCCCTGATCAACGATATCCCGTTGGCTGATGGTGTGAACTGGCAGAAAGCGATCGATATCGGCGCGTCTCTGGTGTTCTCGCCGATGGCCGGTTTCCTGGTCGCAGCCCTGGTGCTGCTCGGCCTGAAATGGTGGCGCCCGCTGTCGAAGATGCACAAGACCCCGGACCAGCGCCGCAAGCTTGACGACAAGAAACACCCGCCGTTCTGGAACCGCCTGGTGCTGGTGATTTCCGCGATGGCCGTAAGCTTCGTGCACGGCTCCAACGATGGTCAGAAAGGTATCGGCCTGATCATGCTGGTGCTGATCGGTATCGTGCCGGCGCAGTTCGTACTCGACCTGGGCAGCACCACCTACCAGATCGAGCGCACCCGTGACGCCACCGTGCACTTGAGCCAGTTCTACCAGCGTAACAACGCCACCCTCGGCGAGTTTCTGGCGCTGGGCAAAAGCGTGAAGGATGACCTGCCGGGCAAGTTCCAGTGCAACCCGCAGCAGACCGAGCCCACCATCAGCGCGCTGATGGACACCTTGAAGGGTGTCTCGGACTACCACTCGCTGACCTCCGAGCACCGTATCGAAGTGCGCCGCTACCTGCTGTGCCTGGACGACACCGCGAAGAAAGTCGGCAAGCTGCCGGGCCTGGATGCGCGTGAGAAGTCCGACCTGGACAAGCTGCGTAAAGACCTGACGGCCACGACCGAGTACGCGCCGTTCTGGGTGATCCTGGCAGTGGCACTGGCTTTGGGCCTGGGCACTATGGTGGGTTGGAAGCGTGTGGTGCTGACCATCGGTGAGAAGATCGGCAAGCAGGGCATGACGTATGCCCAGGGCATGTCGGCGCAGATCACCACGGCGAGCATGATTGGCCTGGCCAACATCTTTAGCCTGCCGGTTTCGACTACCCACGTGTTGTCGTCCGGTGTCGCCGGGACCATGGTCGCCAATAAAAGCGGCCTGCAGGGTGGTACGGTGAAGACCATTCTGATGGCTTGGGTGTTGACCTTGCCAGCGACGGTGGGCTTGTCGGCCGGGTTGTTCTGGTTGGCGTCCAAGGCGTTGGGTAGTTGATAGGCTACTAGGCTGCGGCTGATATAAAGAAGGCGCGATCTCTGATGGGGGTCGCGCCTTTTTTTTGGGCTGGGGTTTAGTGTGTATATCCGTTGCTGCGGTGATGGCTGCAATGGGTTCCGCCCTTACGGCGGGTCACTTTTGAAAAGAGCCCAAAAGTAACCAAAAGGCTCTTGCCCCACCACTCGGCACCTCGCTCACGCTTCGGTGTGCCTGACAGCCGACCTGATTCTGGAACCTGAACTCAATCAAATGTGGGAGCTGGCTTGCCTGCGATGGCATCAACTGGGTGTCACTGATAGACCGAGGTGCCTGCATCGCAGGCAAGCCAGCTCCCACAGAAAAGCAAAAGCAGTGCGATGCTGGCAGCTGAACTCGGTCAACTTGTGGGAGCGGGCTTGCTCGCGAAGGCGGTGTGCCAGTGACATATGAGCTGACTGACACACCGCATTCGCGAGCAAGCCCGCTCCCACATTTGGCTCTCTGTGCTTCAGACAGAAATGTGTTGCTGTGCTTTTGATCCGCTTTTGCCTATACCACTCAGGTCGGCTACTAGGCCGCCGCGCTCTGCTTTTGATCTTGATCTGACAGGCCCCGTTAACCACGCTGGCAGAACGCAGGGTTGACCGCAGCAACGGATATACACCCTAAAACCGCAGCCAAAAAAAAGGGCGACCGAAGTCGCCCAAAATGCCTTGCGTGCTCATATAACCCAGAAGAACTTACGGTTCTTTACGCTTATTAGCGTCCTTCCAGATAAAAATTCCAAATCCTACAAAAAACAACACCATGAGGCTGACAGTCAACACTCCGGCAAACACCACATTATCGAAAAACATGACCGGCCTCCTGCACGTGCCCTGTTGCGATAGGACTAAGTTAATGGAGAAGGCGGATGGGAAAATTGACGGAGATCAATGTCGCCCGCAACGGGGCGTAAAGAAGGGTAATAACTGACCTGCATCAACAGATGCAGGTTGTTTCAACGTTTTTTCGGCTTGTTCTTCGACTTTTTCTTAACTTTGCCAAGTGGCATCGCTTGCTCAAACGCCTGGCGCACTTCATTCAGGCGCTTGTCGTTAAGGTCATGCACGCGTTTGGCGCGTTCGGCATTCAGGTCAATCAGCTTGTCGTCATCACTCATGGCTTGGCTTACGTCGTGGCGGGAATGGCTCAATAATGCGGCCTCCCCCGCCCAACGGCAAATCAGCGGGCGACAAAATGCAGGGCATCGCTCAAAATCGGCCCTTTCCACTCGACCCCGGAGGCGCACTCAGGTGGCACTGCACAAGGACCTTCCGCCGCTGCTGGCCCTGCGCGCCTTCGAAGCCGTCGCGCGGAACTTGAGTTTCATCAAGGCGGCGAACGAGCTGTCGGTCACCCAAAGTGCCTTGAGCCACCAGGTGCACAAACTCGAACAGCATTTGGGCAAACCGCTGTTTATCCGACGCACCCGCGCGATTGACCTGACCGCCGACGGCCAACGTTACTACGCCGAAATCCGCCCCGCCCTCGACGCCATCGCCGCCGCCACGCGCAGCCAAAAAACAGTGCCCACTACCACGGTGCTACGCGTCGGCCTGCTGGCATCCTTCGCCACCCTGTGGCTGGCCCCACGCCTGGCTGGTTTTCTCAACCGTTACCCGCATATCCAGGTCGAGTTGCTGCCGGCGATTCAATTGGCCAACGTCGCTGCGGCCGAAGTGGATCTGGCCATCCGCTATGGCAAAGGCGATTGGCCGGACGTACAAGCCACCCGCCTGATGCCCGAAGTGATCTCGCCGGTGTGCAGCCCGGCCTTCAAGGCCGGCCCACTGCACAACGGCGCGTTATTGATGGCCACCTCGCACCGGCCCTTCGAATGGACGGATTGGTCCGCGCATTATCACGTCGACCTCGAGCACCACCCCCGCGTGATGCTGCACGACTACAACATCGTGGTCGAAGCGGCTGTGGCCGGCCAGGGCATCGCCATGGGCCGGCACCGCTTGATCGAGCGCAAGCTGCAGGACGGCAGCCTGGTGGAAGCCTTCGACTGGCCGCCCTATCACAGCGAAATCGGCTACTGGCTGATCGCGCCCCAAGGCCCCGCCAGCGACGCGGCCGAATGCTTCAGCCAGTGGTTGAAGAACGCCTGCCGCGACGCGTGAGTTTTTTCGATACGTCAGGTGAGATCTATCCGTTTGTCGCCCGACGGCCCAGCCAACATGCTGAAACCTTCTTGCCCTTAGAGGATTCAACATGCGCGACTCCCTTCGCCAACGCGTGCAAGCCCTTGGCCTGACGCTGCCAACGCCCAGCCAGCCGGCGGCCAACTACATCAGCCATGTGATCAGCCAGAACCAGCTGTTTATCTCTGGGCAAATTCCCATGATCGATGGCAAACCCGCCTACATCGGCCGGTTAGGCGAAACCCTCAGCGATGAAGAAGGCGCCCAGGCGGCAGAGTTGGCGGCGCTGGGCCTGTTGGGGCAATTGAGCGATGCCGTCGGTGATGACCTGTCGCGCGTGGTGCGCATTCTGCGCCTGGGTGTATTCATTGCCAGCAGCGGCGACTTCCAGCGCCAAAGCGTGGTCGCCAACGGCGCATCGAACCTGGTGGTCAACGCCCTGGGTGACAAAGGCCGGCATGTGCGGACTGCCGTCGGGGTTTCCAGCTTGCCGGCCGGCGTGGCGGTGGAGGTTGATGCGATTTTCGAGTTGCAGCCGTGAGCCCGCTCGAAGTTCAGCAGCTGCGCGACGCAACACCCGGCTGCCAGTCGGGCATCGTGCACTTTAACCACGCGGGTGCCTCGCTGCCCAGCCAGGCCACGCTGGACGCAATCATCGACCAGTTGCAACGCGAAGCCCGCGACGGCCCGATGGAGGCCGGCGAGCAGGGTGAAGTGCTGGTAGAAAAAGCCCGGCGCGCAGCCGCGCAATTGCTCAATGCGCCGACCTCGTCGATCGCATTTGCCAGCAGCGGCTCAAGCGCCTGGAGCATGGCCTTCCAGGCCCTGGGCCCATGGCAACCTGGGGAGCGCATTCTGGTCGGTCGCCACGAATGGGGCGGCAACCTGGCGAGCATGCAACAGGCGGTGCAAGCCGGCGCACGGATAGAAGTCATTCCCAGCGATGAAACCGGCGCAGTCTGCCCGGTGGCGCTGGAGTCGATGATTGATACCTGGGTCAAGCTGATCGACTTGACCTGGTTGCCGGCCAACGGCGGCCTGATCAACCCAGCCCAGGCGATCGGCGCAGTGGCCAGGCGCCACGCCATTCCCTATTTCATCGATGCCGGCCAAGCGGTCGGCCAACTGCCGGTGGATGTGCAGGCGCTGCACTGCGATGTGCTCAAGTCGGCCGGCCGCAAACACCTGCGTGGGCCCCGCGGCACGGCGTTACTGTATGTGCGACCGGATTTTCTCTCGCAGCTCAATCCCGCCCAGCGCGATGTGTTTTCCGCACCCTGGACCGCCGAAGGCTTCGACCTGCGCGATGACGCCCGGCGTTTTGAAACCAGCGAGGTATCTTTTGCCTTGTTGGCTGGCTTGGGCAATGCGTTGCAGGAGGTGAATCGACTGGGCGTGAAGCACACGTGGGAAAGGGTCTTACAACTCAGTGAGCGAATCCGTGAAGCATTGCGTCAGCTGCCGGGGGTCTCCCTGCACGACCTGGGCACGGCGCACTCAGGACTGATCGCCTTCAACCTCGCAGGCTGGGACGCCTTCGAGCTCAAACGCCGCCTGGGGTTGAAACGAATCAACATCGGCGCAAATGGTGTGGCCTACACGCCGCTGGACATGCAGGCGCGAGGGCTGACGAGCGTTGCGCGGGTGTCGGTCAGCCCGCTCAACACCGAACATGACATTGAACGGCTGATCACCGCGCTACGCGAATTGCGTGACTAAACCTCGACGTCCACCCACAGGCCCTGGCGCGGCGCATCTTCGATCAGCGGCACCACTGGCACGGTGTTGTCGGCGTTGAGCACATCGCCGGGGATCGCCAGGTGCGCTTCGGGGTCTTCGTCGGCTTCACGCCGGCGCTTCTGCTGTTCCTGCTGACGGCGTTGTTCCTCGCGCAGCAGCAAGGTTGACTGCTCGGCATCGCCCTTTTTCAGGTCGATCGTGCTTTCGTTGGAGCCCGCTTGCACTGGCACCACGGGCGGGATATCCGGCTTCTGACGCACCGGGTCAAGTTGTGACGTGACCGGCACAACGCTGACGGGCAGCATGGGTGGCAGCATAATAATTATTCTCCTGATCAACAGGCTGTCGGCGGGTTGCAGGGCGACTTGAGCTCAAGCTCGCCAAGCTGTGACCCAGTCGACACTCGCAAGTGCCCGCCACCCGTCGATCCAGCTTTCGAACCCGCGCGTTAACGGAGTAGTTTTTGTCAGAGTCCTTTGGCTGAGGGCCTTGTTCCGTTAAGATAGTCGGCTTTTTCACGGCGGGAGTCAGGCAGCATGGCGCAGCAGTATCAACCGGGGCAACGCTGGATTAGTGACAGCGAAGCAGAGCTGGGGTTAGGCACCGTTCTGGCACAGGACGGCCGCTTGTTGACCGTGCTCTATCCGGCCACTGGCGACACTCGTCAGTATGCGCTACGGAATGCGCCCCTCACTCGCGTGAGGTTTTCGCCGGGTGATTCCATCACCCATTTCGAAGGCTGGAAAATGACCGTACAGGAAGTCGACGACGTCGATGGCCTGCTGGTTTACCACGGCCTCAATGGGCAGAACGAGCAGGTCACCCTGCCGGAAACCCAACTGTCCAACTTCATCCAGTTCCGCCTGGCCAGCGACCGTCTGTTCGCCGGCCAGATCGATCCGCTGGCCTGGTTCTCGCTGCGTTACCACACCCTGGAACACACCAGCCGCCAACTGCAGTCCTCGCTGTGGGGCTTGGGTGGCGTGCGTGCGCAACCTATTGCTCACCAACTGCACATCGCCCGTGAAGTCGCTGACCGTATCGCGCCGCGGGTATTGCTGGCTGACGAAGTGGGCCTGGGCAAGACCATCGAAGCTGGCCTGGTGATCCATCGCCAGCTGCTTTCCGGCCGCGCCAGCCGCGTACTGATCCTGGTGCCGGAAAACCTGCAGCACCAGTGGCTGGTGGAAATGCGCCGCCGCTTCAACCTGCAGGTTGCGCTGTTCGACGAAGAACGCTTCATCGAAAGCGATGCCACCAACCCGTTCGAAGACACCCAGTTGGCCCTCGTGGCCCTGGAATGGCTGGTGGACGACGAGAAGGCCCAGGACGCGCTGTTCGCGGCCGGCTGGGACTTGCTGGTGGTCGACGAAGCCCACCACCTGGTCTGGCATGAAGACAAGGCCAGCCCGGAGTATTCGCTGGTCGAGCAACTCGCCGAGGTGATTCCTGGCGTGCTGCTGCTGACCGCCACCCCGGAACAGCTGGGCCAGGACAGCCACTTTGCGCGCCTGCGCCTGCTGGACCCGAACCGCTTCCACGACCTGCACGCCTTCCGCGCCGAAAGCGAAAACTATCGCCCGGTGGCCGAAGCCGTGCAGGAGCTGCTGGACAAAGGCCGCCTGTCGCCGACCGCACACAAGACCATCCAGGGTTTCCTCGGCGACGAAGGTGAAGCGCTGCTCACCGCCGTCAACGATGGCGACACCGAAGCCAGTGCGCGCCTGGTGCGTGAGCTGCTTGACCGCCACGGCACCGGCCGCGTGCTGTTCCGTAACACCCGGGCTGCCGTGCAAGGTTTCCCGGAGCGCAAACTGCACGCCTACCCGCTGCCGAACCCGGACGAATACCTCGAGTTGCCGCTGGGCGAACACGCCGAGCTGTACCCGGAAGTCAGCTTCCAGTCGCAGCCGGACGTGGATGAAGAAAACCGCTGGTGGCGCTTCGATCCACGCGTGGAGTGGCTGATCGACCAGCTGAAAATGCTCAAGCGCACCAAAGTGCTGGTGATCTGCGCCCACGCCGAAACCGCCATGGACCTGGAAGACGCCCTGCGCGTGCGTTCCGGCATTCCGGCCACGGTGTTCCACGAGGGCATGAACATCCTCGAGCGTGACCGCGCCGCCGCTTACTTCGCCGACGAAGAGTTCGGCGCCCAGGTGCTGATCTGCTCGGAAATCGGCAGTGAAGGCCGCAACTTCCAGTTCTCTCACCACTTGGTGCTGTTCGACCTGCCGTCCCACCCTGACCTGCTGGAACAGCGGATCGGGCGTCTGGACCGGATCGGTCAGAAGCACGTGATCGAATTGCACGTGCCGTACCTGGAGACCAGCCCGCAAGAGCGCCTGTTCCAGTGGTACCACGAGGCGCTGAACGCGTTCCTCAACACCTGCCCGACCGGCAACGCCCTGCAACATCAGTTCGGCCCGCGTCTGCTGCCGTTGCTGGAAAACGCCGACGATGGCGAATGGCAAGCCCTGATCGACGAGGCCCGCGCCGAGCGCGAGCGTCTGGAGCAAGAGCTGCACACCGGTCGCGACCGCTTGCTGGAGCTCAACTCCGGCGGCGCGGGTGAAGGCGATGCGCTGGTAGAGGCCATCCTGGAGCAAGACGACCAGTTCGCCCTGCCGATCTACATGGAAACCCTGTTCGACGCCTTTGGCATCGACAGCGAAGACCATTCGGAAAACGCGCTGATCCTCAAGCCCAGCGAAAAAATGCTCGACGCCAGCTTCCCGCTGGGCGACGACGAAGGTGTGACCATCACCTACGACCGTAACCAGGCGCTGTCGCGCGAAGACATGCAGTTCATCACCTGGGAACACCCGATGGTGCAGGGCGGCATGGACCTGGTGCTGTCCGGCTCGATGGGCAACACCGCCGTGGCGCTGATCAAGAACAAGGCGCTCAAGCCGGGCACCGTGTTGCTCGAATTGCTGTACGTGAGTGAAGTGGTTGCGCCGCGCTCCTTGCAACTGGGCCGCTACTTGCCACCGGCGGCCTTGCGCTGCCTGCTGGACGCCAATGGCAATGACCTGTCCGGTCGCGTGTCGTTTGAAACCCTGAACGACCAGCTCGAAAGCGTGCCACGCGCCAGCGCCAACAAGTTCGTGCAGGCTCAGCGTGACCAACTCACGCCGCGCATCAATGCCGGTGAAGAGAAGATCACCCCGCGCCACGCCGAGCGTGTGGCCGAGGCCAAGCGCCGCCTGGCGGCGGACACCGACGAAGAGCTGGCGCGCCTGACCGCGTTGCAAGCGGTCAACCCGACCGTGCGTGACAGCGAGCTGGTGGCCCTGCGTCAGCAACGCGAGCAAGGTTTGGCCATGCTCGACAAAGCGGCGCTGCGACTGGAAGCGATTCGGGTGCTGGTGGCGGGTTGATTGCCGCCCTGTCCTGCTAAAAAAAGGCCCGCGCAATGCGGGCCTTTTTTTGTTTGGCTTGGGGGCCTCATCGCGGGCAAGCCCGCTCCCACATTTTGATGTGTGAATACCTTCAAATGTGGGAGCTGGCTTGCCTGCGATAGGGTCAACTCGGTCTCAAGCGGTAGCCGCCGCAGCCGGCACCTCCACCGCCCCCAACCCATCCTTCATGCGCTTGGCATCGCGCACAAAACTGCGCGACGCCTGAAGCAGAAACAGCAGGGTCAAAAACAGCGCCACCGGAATCAGGTACATGGCGTCGTGCAGCCCCACCGCTTTATAGGCTTCAGTCATCTGCGCCGCCCCATCGGCATACATCGCCGAATGGGCAAAGTGATCAGACAGCCCACCCACCACAATCGGTCCCATGCCGCCGCCCAACAGGTACAACCCGGCGAAGAACAGCGCCATCGCCGTGGCCCGCAGACGCGGCTCAACCACGTCCTGAATGGCGGTGTACACGCAGGTATAGAAGTTATAGGCGAACAACCAGCCCACACTGAACAGCGCCACAAACACACCAATCTCGATGCGTCCGGCGTGCAACGCCCACGCGGTGGTGACGGTGGAGATGATCAAGCTGCAGGCGGCGAACAACAGTCGGCCATTGGCGATTCGCTGATGGATCTTGTCGGCAATCCAGCCGCCCAATGTCAGGCCCACCAGGCCGGTGATGCCAACGATTACGCCAGTGGCAACCGCCGCCTCCTGCAACGGCATCAGGAAATAGCGCTGCAACATCGGCACCAGAAACGAGTTGCACGCATAGGTGGCAAAGTTGAAGCACAGCCCGGCCAGCACCAGCCACAGGAAGGTCGGCACCGCCAGCACGCGGCGGATCGGGCGATCGGCGCGTTCCTGCGAGACCTGCACGGTTTCGGCCGCGCCGCGCTTGGGCTCCTTGATATAGAACATGAACACGGCGAGGATCAGCCCCGGTACGGCGGCGATAAAGAACGGTGCGCGCCAGCTGTCGAACGCCTTGACCATCGCGCCGATGGTGAAGAACGCCAGCAGCAGGCCCAACGGCAGGCCGAGCATGAAAATACCCATGGCGCGGGCGCGGCGGTGGGCGGGAAACAGGTCGCCGATCAGTGAGTTGGCCGCCGGCGCATAGCTGGCTTCGCCAATGCCGATGCCCATGCGCACCAGCAGGAAGGTCCAGAAACTGCCGACCAGGCCGTTGAGTGCGGTCAGCCCGCTCCAGGCAAACAAGCCCCAGCCCATCAGTTTGCTGCGCGAACCGGTGTCGGCCATGCGCCCCAGCGGCAAACCGGCAATGGCGTAGACGATGGTAAAGGCGGTGCCGATGATGCCGAGCTGAAAGTCGCTCAGGTGCCATTCCATACGAATGGGTTCGATGATGATCGCGGGGATGGTGCGGTCGAAGAAATTGAACAGGTTGGCCAGGAACAGCAGGAACAGAATGCGCCAGGCATTCGCCGCTTGGGTCGAGTTCTGCATGGGTCCGTCTCTTTTATTGTTATGAGAGCTGCGATGCCCGATGCATCCTGCCCGGTACCTGCAACATAGTCAGGCAGGTGCCGGTTGTCTGTAATGATTCGTAAAGCTGATAGGGCATGATTTCGCCCGGTATCACGGGACTTCGCCTACAAAAATATAAGTTCACGCCCCCCTTCCCAACGGCAACGCCAAGGATAGAATGGCGAGCCTTCCGTAACACCCACATCCTACTTTTCTTATCGATGACGCCCATGTCCGAAGCCAGTCCGTGTCTGAGTTGCGGTGCCTGCTGTTCACACTTTCGTGTGTCTTTCTTCTGGGGTGAGTGCGCCTCATCGGGGGGCACCGTGCCCGATGACCTGGTGGTGCAGATCAATCCCACGCGCGTGGCGATGATCGGCACCGACCAGAAACCCGCGCGTTGCTGCAGCCTTGAGGGTGAAGTCGGCAAAGGCACCCGTTGCACGATCTATGAGCAGCGTTCGAGCCCGTGTCGCGAGTTCGACGCGTCGTGGAGCCAGGGCGAACAGAACGTCGATTGCGACACGGCACGCGCCGCCTTTGGCTTGCCGCCCCTCGAGGCGCCTTTCGAGTTCGACCTGCCGATCAGCGCTTAGCAGCAAACGCTATGGCGAGCATGCCAAAATCATTCAGAGCAAAGTGCCATTATTCCTGGCAAATCCCGCAAGGCTTCTATACTCGAGGTCATAAGCCATTGCTGTAGGCAATGACGTACTGACTTTGACGGGACATGCTATGGAATGGCGAGGTATGTATTTTTTTACCGAGCTTCCAGATAACGGGCATTTATTACTCAATTGCAGTCATAACCCCTTTCTGGTGCTGCTGGCGTACTTGGTCGCGTGTGCAGCAGGGTTCGGAACATTGGACATGGCCGAGCGCGTCGGCCACGTGGAAGACCCTACTGCCCGCCGCCACTGGCGCTGGCTGGGGGCGGGATGCCTGGCAGGCGGCATCTGGTCGACTCACTTCATCAGCATGCTGGCCTTCCAGGCACCTATTGCCATTCATTACGAACTGCTCATGACGTTCGCCTCGCTGGTGATCGCCCTGATTGCCTCGTTGTTTGCCATGCAAACCCTCAGTCACGCTCATTTGCGCTTTCATCAATACCTGCTGGCATCGGTATGGATGGGGCTGGGCATTGCCTTGATGCACTACGTCGGCATGTCGGCCATGCGCTCCCAGGCCCAGGTGTACTTCGACTCGGGGCTGTTTTTGGCGTCGGTGGGCATCGCCATTGGCGCCAGCCTGGCCGCGTTGCTGCTGTCGTGCTACCTGCGCAACGGCACCGGGGTGTTCCATCAATTGCTCAAATACGCCGCCAGCCTGGTGCTGGGCGCCGGCATCCTGAGCATGCACTTCACCGGCATGGCTGCCATGCAAATGATGGTGCCCAACGGTGCGGACCTCGCGTTGCCACTGGACAACAACCCCATTCAGCTTGGCTTATCCGTGGCCGTGATCACCCTGTTGGTGATTGGCAGCAGCGTCAGTGCAGCACTGGCCGACAAAAAACTGCAGCACAAGGAACGCGACCTGCGCCGGGTCAACGCGCTGCTCAGCGAACTGGACCAGGCCCGCGCCTCGCTGCAACAGGTCGCGCATTTTGATGCGCTGACCACCCTGCTCAACCGTCGCGGTTTCAATCAGATTTTCGCGGAGAAAGTCGCCGAAAAAACTGCAAGCCACGGCATGATGGCGGTGATCTTCCTCGATATCGACCACTTCAAGCGCATCAACGACAGCCTTGGGCATGATGCCGGCGACCAGTTACTCACCGTGTTGGCCGGGCATATCAAAGGGTCGGTGCGCAGCCATGACGATGTGGTTGCGCGCTTTGGCGGCGATGAATTCTGCATCCTGATCAGCATTCACCATCGCGACGAAGCGCGGCATATGGCGCAGCGCATCATGCAGAAGATGAAAGAGCCGATCGAGCTGGCCGGCCGGCGCATGGTGATGACCACCAGCATCGGCATCAGCCTGTTTCCCGATGACGGCCTGACCTGTGAGGAGCTGCTGAAAACCGCCGACCTGGCGCTTTACCAGTCCAAAGACACCGGGCGCAACAGCCTGAACTTTTTCAGTTCCAACCTCAAAACCCGCGCGTTTCTGGAACTGCAACTGGAAGAAGAGCTGCGCGCCGCCCTGCGCACGCGCAACCAGCTGGTCCTGTTTTATCAGCCGATCTTCGACATGAAACTCGGCAAGGTTACCCGCCTGGAAGCCCTGGTGCGCTGGCAACACCCGCAACACGGTCTGCTGGCGCCGGACCGGTTTATCGCCATTGCCGAAAGCAACGGGCTGATTGCCGAACTGGACCACTGGGTATTACGCCAGGCGTGCCACGATTTGAGCCTGCTGTCTGACCGCGGCTATACCGAGCTGACCATGGCCGTGAACTGCTCGGCCCTCAACCTGGCGCGTGACGAACTGGCGGATGAAATCGAAGACGCCCTGCGTTTCGCCGGCATCGCCGCCGGGCGCCTGGAGTTGGAAGTCACCGAAAACGCCCTGATGGGCAACATCAGCAGCACGCTCGCGCTGTTGCGGCAAATCCGGGCACTGGGCGTGTCGCTGGCGATTGATGACTTCGGCACTGGCTACTCGTCACTGGCTTATCTCAAGCGCCTGCCGCTCAACACGCTGAAGATCGACCGCTCCTTTATCCAGGACATTCCCAAATCGACTGCCGATATCGAAATCGTCCAGGCGATTATCGGCATGGCCCACACGCTGCACCTGCACGTTGTCACCGAAGGCGTGGAAACCCAGGCGCAATTCGAACTGCTGCTCAACCATGGCTGTGACTTCATTCAGGGCTACCTGCTGAGCCCAGCGGTGCCTTTGAGCGATGTGGTCGGCGTGATCCAGGGCATCCAGATGCGTAACCCGCTCTACCCTTTCAGCGTGGAAGGCAGCAAAGACGCCACGCCGCCCAAAGACCTTGTCACAGGCCGTATCGGCCCACCTTCGATCGTCAGGCCAATTCGTTAACGCCGAATATTTGGCATTTAGCCATCATTTGCCTGAAGAAGGCCGACGAACGAGCGGTTCATCAACGTCCACGTGGCGTTGCTCATCGGATGGGGAAGACCAAGGTTATTTCGTTGAATAACCATACTGGCAAGACTGCATAGACCGAGTCGCGGCCATCGCAGGCAAGCCAGCTCCCACACTTGGAATGCATGTCAAATGTGGGAGCTGGCTTGCCTGCGATAGCGGTCTGCCAGTCACGTCAGACCGTCATCTTTTCCACACCCAGAAACAATTCCTTGAGCCTTCGGCCCCGCGCACAACTGTTCCCGTGACGCGCACGTCACCCTCACCTGTGACCTTTCTCTACGGCAAGGTGCCATCACGGCGCCGGCGGTTACTCCGCTACACACTTCCAAGGGCCCGAGCAGCGCACCTTTTTAGTGCGCACGTTTCTTACGCCGCCCTTTCCTGGATCAGAATCCACGGCGAAACCACCACCGCCCACAGGCTTGGATCCCTCTCGACCAGGTCCAATGCCCGCGTCGCAGACACCTCGCCAAGGCTCCCTGCAGCCAGCCAGGCAGCGACTTTGTCACGCTTATCCTCGGCCATCCCCTTGGCGGCTTCGATCAAATCCAGGCCGGCGTCGACCCACAATAGGGCACCCTTGGCAAAGAACGGCTCGAGCTCCTTCCAGGAAATTTCGGCGGTTTCACCGAGCAGCTTGGCATAGAGGGTGCTAGGTTCTTGCGTCATGGGAATTCACCTGAATAAAAAATCGGCGCAATCATAGCGTCAGGCGTCAGGCAGAAAAACCCAGTTGCAAATGAGGCACCGAACGAAAGTGTCAGGAAAGCCAAGGATTGCCCGAAACTCCGGCAGCACCCCGCCGCAATTCTGTCTTTTTCTTTCATTAAAGCGACACCCCCGGCGTTTGCCCCCAGCAGCCAGCTTTTCAAGCGATCAACCGGCGCTCTACACTGTACCGGTACAGTTGCCAGGGCAATGCCGGGGGGATATCCGAGATATCTAATCCGGTTCTGCAGCTCACAAGGCCGCTAGAACTATAAAAAATACAACAGTAAGAGTGGAGCACTATGAATAAGGCTACTAAGCAGATTTCCAAACTGTTTGCCGCTATGGTCCTGGCTGGGGTTGCCGGCCATTCGTTCGCAGCCGACACCATCAAGATCGGTATCGCAGGTCCAAAAACCGGCCCTGTGACGCAATACGGCGACATGCAATTCATGGGTGCCAAGCAGGCAATCGCCGACATCAACGCCAAGGGCGGCGTCGACGGCAAAATGCTTGAAGCCAAAGAATACGACGACGCTTGCGATCCAAAACAAGCCGTTGCCGTAGCCAACAAAGTGGTCAACGACGGCGTCAAGTTCGTAGTCGGTCACCTTTGCTCCAGCTCCACTCAGCCAGCAACCGACATCTACGAAGACGAAGGCGTGATCATGATCACTCCGGCAGCTACCAGCCCGGAAATCACCGCCCGTGGTTATAAACTGGTATTCCGTACCATCGGCCTGGACAGCGCCCAGGGCCCGGCAGCCGGCAACTACATCGCCGACTTCGTGAAGCCAAAGGTGGTTGCCGTACTGCACGACAAACAGCAATACGGTGAAGGCATCGCGACTGCCGTTAAACAGACCCTTGAGAAGAAAGGCGTGAAAGTCGCTGTCTTCGAAGGCCTGAACGCCGGCGATAAAGACTTCTCCTCGATCATCCAGAAGCTCAAGCAAGCCAACGTCGACTTCGTCTACTACGGCGGCTACCACCCAGAGCTGGGCCTGATCCTGCGCCAAGCCAAGGAAAAAGGCCTGAACGCCAAGTTCATGGGCCCGGAAGGCGTCGGCAACGACTCCATCTCGCAAATTGCCCAGGACGCTTCCGAAGGCCTGCTGGTAACCCTGCCTAAATCCTTCGACACCGACCCTGCCAACAAAGCCATTGTTGAAGAGTTCGCCAAGAACAAACAGGACCCAACCGGTCCGTTCGTGTTCCCGGCTTACTCTGCGGTTGAAGTCATCGCCGGCGGTATCGCTGCCGCGAAGAGCGAAGACACCGCCAAGGTGGCAGCTGCCATCCACGCAGGCACTTTCAAGACCCCTACTGGCGACCTGAGCTTTGACGCCAAGGGCGACCTGAAGGACTTCAAGTTCGTGGTCTACCAATGGCACTTCGGTAAACCAAAAACCGAAGTTTCCCCTCAGTAAGCCAGGCGTTACTGGTCAACAAGCCCACTGTGAGAGCAGTGGGCTTTGTTTTACGAGGTTTATGGGCCTGTCACCCGCGATCCGGGCGCTGGCTCACCTGAAAATCTTAAAACCGTCACCAGCGGTTCGCTGGCAAACGCTTTGTGCAAATGTGCTCATAGAACACAGCGCAGGGCCGGAACATGACTCCACCAGTGAAATGCGTATCGGGTTTTTAGGAGCGCTGTAATGCCTGAGATCTATCATTTTTTCCAACAGCTGGTTAATGGCCTGACCATTGGCAGCACCTATGCCTTGATAGCCATTGGCTACACAATGGTTTACGGCATCATTGGAATGATCAACTTCGCCCATGGCGAGGTGTACATGATTGGTTCCTACGTGGCCTTCATCGCCCTTGCCGGGCTGGCCATGATGGGTATCCACTCCCTGCCGCTGTTGATGACCGCCGCGTTTATCGCGTCGATTGTTGTAACCAGTGCCTACGGCTACAGCATCGAGCGGGTTGCCTATCGTCCCTTGCGTGGCAGCAACCGTTTGATCCCGCTGATTTCCGCCATCGGCATGTCGATATTCCTGCAGAACACGGTATTGCTGTCCCAGGACTCCAAGGACAAGTCCATTCCCAACCTGATTCCGGGGAGCATCTCCTTCGGCCCAGGTGGCGCACAAGAAGTGCTGATTTCCTACATGCAGATCCTGGTGTTCGTCGTCACGCTGGTGGCGATGCTGGGTCTGACGCTGTTCATTTCCCGCTCCCGTCTGGGGCGCGCCTGCCGGGCCTGCGCCGAAGACATCAAGATGGCCAACCTGCTGGGCATCAACACCAACAACATCATTGCCTTGACCTTCGTCATCGGTGCTGCGCTGGCGGCCGTCGCGGCGGTGCTGCTGAGCATGCAGTACGGCGTGATCAACCCCAACGCCGGTTTCCTGGTAGGCCTCAAGGCCTTTACCGCGGCGGTATTGGGCGGCATCGGCAGTATTCCGGGCGCCATGCTCGGCGGTCTGGTGCTGGGCGTGGCTGAAGCCTTCGGTGCCGATATTTTCGGCGACCAATACAAGGATGTGGTGGCGTTCGGCCTGTTGGTTCTGGTGCTGTTGTTCCGTCCGACCGGCATTCTGGGCCGTCCGGAGGTTGAGAAAGTATGAGCAGATATCTTAAATCGGCGTTTTTCAGCGCCTTGCTGGTATGGGCCGTGGCCTTTCCGGTACTCGGCCTCAAGCTGAGCATTGTCGGCATCAACCTGGAAGTGCATGGCACCGGTCCCGTCACCCTGACCATCATCGCCCTGTGCTCGGTGCTGATGTTCCTGCGCGTGCTGTTCACCCAGCAGGTCGGTGCGTTGTTCAAGGGCAACCGTGGGCCATTGGTATCACCCAAGGTCAGCCAGTTCCTGACCCTGCCGCGCACCCAGCGCTACATCATCATCGGCCTGATCGTGGCCGCGTTGATCTGGCCGTTCTTCGGCTCACGCGGCGCGGTGGATATCGCGACACTGATCCTGATCTACGTGTTGCTGGGCCTGGGCCTGAACATCGTGGTGGGCCTGGCCGGCCTGCTCGACCTGGGGTATGTGGGCTTCTACGCCGTGGGTGCCTACACCTACGCGTTGCTCTCGCATTACCTGGGCTGGGGCTTCTGGATCTGCCTGCCGCTGGCAGGTATGGCGGCGGCCACGTTCGGCTTCCTGCTGGGCTTCCCGGTGCTGCGCCTGCGCGGTGACTATTTGGCGATCGTGACCCTGGGCTTCGGTGAAATCATCCGACTGTTCCTGCGTAACCTCACCGATATCACCGGCGGCCCCAACGGCATCAGCAGCATCCCCAAGCCGACGTTCTTCGGGCTGTCGTTCGACCGCACCGCCGCCGAGGGCATGCAGACTTTCCACGAGTACTTCGGGATCGACTACAACCCGGTGAGCAAAGTGGTGTTCCTGTACCTGGTGGCTTTGTTGCTGGCGCTGGCGGCACTGTTCGTGATCAACCGTCTGCTGCGCATGCCGATCGGGCGGGCGTGGGAAGCGTTGCGCGAAGATGAGATCGCCTGCCGAGCGTTAGGCATGAACCCGACCGTCATCAAACTTTCGGCCTTCACCCTCGGGGCAACATTCGCCGGTTTCGCCGGCAGCTTCTTCGCGGCGCGCCAAGGCCTGGTGACCCCGGAGTCGTTCACCTTTATCGAGTCGGCGATCATCCTCGCCATCGTCGTATTGGGTGGCATGGGCTCGCAGCTGGGCGTGATCCTGGCGGCCATCGTAATGATCCTGCTGCCGGAGATGATGCGAGAGTTCAGCGAATACCGCATGTTGATGTTCGGCGCCATGATGGTGCTGATGATGATTTGGCGTCCCCAAGGTCTGCTGCCGATGCAACGCCCACACATGGAGCTGCGCAAATGAGCCGCGAGATCCTGAAAGTCGAAAACTTGAGCATGCGCTTCGGCGGTTTGCTGGCGGTCAACGGCGTGGCCCTGACCGTGAAAGAAAAACAGGTGGTGGCGCTGATCGGCCCCAACGGCGCCGGCAAAACCACGGTGTTCAACTGCCTCACCGGCTTTTACAAACCGAGCGGTGGCAGCATCCTGCTGGACGGCCAGCCGATCCAGGGCCTGGCCGGCCACGAGATCGCTCGCAAGGGCGTGGTACGCACCTTCCAGAACGTGCGGCTGTTCAAGGACATGACGGCGGTCGAGAACCTGTTGATTGCCCAGCACCGTCACCTGAACACCAACTTCTTTGCTGGCCTGTTCAAGACCCCGGCGTTTCGCAAGAGCGAGCGCGAGGCCATGGAATACGCCGAGTACTGGCTGGACAAGGTCAACCTCACCGAGTTCGCCAACCGTCCTGCCGGCACCCTGGCCTACGGTCAGCAACGTCGCCTGGAAATCGCCCGCTGCATGATGACCCGCCCGCGGATCCTCATGCTCGACGAACCGGCTGCCGGCCTGAACCCCAAGGAAACCGAGGACCTCAAGGCGCTGATCAGCGTGTTGCGTGAGGAAAACAACGCCACGGTGCTGTTGATCGAACACGACATGAAACTGGTCATGAGCATTTCCGACCACATCGTGGTGATCAACCAGGGCACGCCGCTGGCCGACGGGACACCGGAACAGATCCGCGACAATCCTGAAGTGATCAAAGCCTATTTGGGGGAAGCGTAAAATGCTGCAATTCGAAAACGTTTCCACTTTCTACGGCAAGATCCAGGCCCTGCACAGCGTCAACGTGGAAGTGCGCCAAGGTGAAATCGTCACGCTGATCGGTGCCAACGGCGCCGGCAAATCGACCTTGCTGATGACTTTGTGCGGTTCGCCGCAGGCCCACAGCGGCAGCATCCGCTACATGGGTGAAGAGCTGGTGGGGCAACAGTCCTCGCAGATCATGCGCAAGAGCATTGCGGTGGTGCCCGAAGGCCGCCGCGTGTTCTCGCGCCTGACCGTCGAGGAGAACCTGGCCATGGGCGGGTTCTTCACCGACAAGGGCGACTACCAGGAGCAGATGGACAAGGTGTTGCACCTGTTCCCCAGGCTCAAGGAACGCTTCAGCCAGCGCGGCGGCACCATGTCCGGCGGCGAGCAGCAAATGCTCGCCATCGGCCGTGCGCTGATGAGCAAGCCCAAGCTGCTGCTGTTGGACGAACCGTCCCTGGGCTTGGCCCCGATCATCATCCAGCAGATCTTCGACATCATCGAACAGCTGCGCAAGGACGGTGTAACGGTGTTCCTGGTCGAGCAAAACGCCAACCAGGCGCTGAAAATCGCCGACCGCGCCTACGTGCTGGAAAACGGCCGGGTGGTGATGCAGGGCACCGGGGAGCAGTTGCTCACGGATCCGAAAGTACGGGAGGCTTACCTCGGGGGCTAATACCATCCGGTTGCTGTATGAACTGGATCTAAATGTGGGAGCGGGCTTGCTCGCGAATGCGGTGTCTCAGTCAAGTTTCTATCGACTGACACACTGCATTCGCGAGCAAGCCCGCTCCCACATTTGCTTTGTGTGACGCTTAAATTTTGCGTTTCTTGAAATTATTGTCGTCGGACTTGTAACGAAATTCGCCCTGCCGCCTCTAGTGGAGTAAGCAGGCAATCAAGCTCGCTACCTCAACCCACCGCAGGAGTTACACCATGACCACTAAACTGTCCGCCACTACCCTGATCCTGGCCCTCGGCTCTGCTCTGAGCCTGTCCGCAATGTCCAACATGGCCCACGCCGACGACGCCAAGATGGACAAATGCTTCGGCGTCGCTGAAGCCGGCAAGAACGATTGCGCTGCGGGCGCCGGCACTTCCTGCGCCGGCACCTCGAAAGTCAAAGACCAGGCCAATGCCTGGAAACTGGTCCCGGCCGGCACTTGCGCTAAAACCCCAAGCTCCACCTCGCCGACCGGTTTCGGCCAGGCAGCCGCCTTCACCGCCAAGTCCTGAAACAGCCCGCAGCCTGAGTACTGATGATGACGCTTTTTCCCCAGCACACCGTCTCACCGGCTCAGGTGCCCGGCCTCCCCTATCGGGCCGGGCTGGGGCTGAAGACCGAGCACTTTGTTGAAGTGCTCGAGACCTCGCCCGATATCGGTTTTTTTGAAGTGCACGCCGAAAACTACATGGTGGCCGGCGGGCCGTTCCATCACTACCTGGGGTTGATCCGCGAGCAGTACCCGCTGTCACTGCACGGCGTGGGCCTGTCCATCGGCGGTGAAGGCCCGCTCAACCGTGAGCACCTGGCACGGTTGGCCTTGCTGATCGAACGCTATCAACCCCACTCGTTTTCCGAACACCTGGCCTGGTCGAGCCACGGCCCGGTGTTTCTCAATGACTTGCTGCCCCTGGCCTACGACGCCGCCACACTGAACCGGGTGTGCCAGCACATCGACCAGGTGCAAAGCACGCTCAAGCGGCCGATGCTGCTGGAAAATCCATCGACCTATCTGCAATTCGAGCGCTCCACCCTGGACGAAACGGACTTCATCAGCGAAGTCATCCGCCGCACGGGCTGCGGCCTGCTGCTGGACGTCAACAACGTTTATGTGTCGTGCATTAATCATCAGCGCGAGCCGCTTTCCTACATCGACGCGCTGCCATTACACGCCGTTGGGGAGATACATCTGGCGGGTTTTGCCGAAGACACTGACAGCCTGGGCGATCGCCTGTTGATCGACGACCATGGCGCGCCCATCGATAACGCGGTATGGCAGTTATACGAACAGGTACTCACGCGCACGGGCCCAATGGCCACGCTGATCGAGCGGGATAACCAGGTGCCTGCGTTCAGTGTGCTGCATGCCGAAGCTCAACACGCCGACTGGCATCTGTCGCAGGTGAACGTATGAGCCATCACGCTGCGTTTGCCGACGCCTTGATCGATCCCGACCTGGCGTGCCCCGACGGCCTGTTCAGCCGCAATGGCGCCGACCCGGCCAGCCGTTTTGCGGTGTATCGCAACAATGTCCACAGCGCATTGATCAACGCATTGGCGACCGCTTACCCGGTGACCTTGCAGTTGGTCGGCGATGAGTTTTTTCGCGCCATGGCTGGCCTTTTTGTTCAGGCGAACCCGCCCACCAGCCCACTGATGAGCGAGTACGGCAGCGCGTTCGCAGGGTTTATTCAGGCCTTTGAACCAGCGGCCAGCGTGCCTTACCTGGCTGACGTCGCAAGGCTCGAGCGCTTGCGGGTTTGCGCCTACCACGCGGCAGACACCCAGCCGCTGGACCAGCAAGCCATTCTCCAAACGCTGCAAGGCCAGACAGTCCTGGGCAACCTGCGCCTGCACCTGCATCCATCCCTGGCCACCCTGAATAGCGCTTATGCGGTGGTGGCCGTTTGGGCTGCGCACCAGACCGAAAGTGGCCTGGCCACTCTGAATCCCTGGCACGCCCAAAGCGCGCTGGTGTTACGCCAAGGCTTGGCGGTCAAGGTATTCGCCATCGACAGCGGCTCGGTCGCGTTCATCGACAGCCTGAATCACGGCGCGGCACTGGAGACGGCGGTGCAGCACGCGCTTGAAGCGTCGGCGCAGTTCGACCTGAACCAATGCCTGGCCCTGTTGATCAGCCACGACGCCATCACTCATTTGCACCTGGAACAAAAGGTATTGCCATGAACACATTCCCTTCGAGTCTGGTCAATCGGGTCATCGCACTGTTCGAGAAAATCCCCTACAGCCTGATCGCCTTTCTCGCACGATTTTCCATTGCCGCGGTGTTCTGGAAATCCGGGCAGACCAAGGTCGAGGGCTTTGCCATCGACTTGATCAGCGGCACGTTCCAATTCGGCGAGCCGCGTCTTGCGGCGTCCACACTGCCGCTGTTTCGCAGTGAATACCACGTGCCCTTGCTGTCACCGGAAGTCGCCGCGCACATGGCGGCGTTTGCCGAGCATTTCATCCCGGTGCTGATCCTGGTGGGCTTTGCCACGCGGTTCTCGGCCCTGGCCCTGATCGGCATGACCTTGACCATTCAACTCTTCGTTTATCCGGACGCCTACCCGACCCACGGCACCTGGATCACAGTGCTGCTGCTGTTGGTCGCCAAGGGCCCGGGCTGCCTGTCCATCGACCATTTGATTGCACGCCGCTACCGCTGAAGACGGTCCAGGGCCTCGCCGCCGCGCTTGAACCAATCCACCAGGTAATCGGCCAGCACCTGGGTGCGACGCGGCAAACCACCCTGATACGGGTGAACCAGGTACATCGGCATGCTCCGCGTCTGATAATCGCGCAGGAGCCAGCGCAATCTCCCGTCAGCCAGTTCCGCGGGTAACACGTAGGACGGCAGGCGGGCGATCCCGGCGCCCACCAGTGCGGCCTTTTTCAACAGGTTGTAATGGTTGGAGGCAAAGGTGCCACTGACCCGTACTCGCAGCAGTTCGTGCTGCTGGTGATACAGCCATTCTTCACGCCCGCTGTAGTGGCTGTTGAGCAGGCAGGTGTGCGTTGCCAGGTCTGCCGGGGTCAGCGGCTCGCCGTGTTGCTCCAGGTAGGCCGGGCTGGCGCAGGTCATTTCATGCCAGGCCAGCAGCGGTTTGGCCACCAGGCGCTCGTTTTCGTTGGCGCCGGAACGCACGCCCAAGTCAAACCCATCCCGCGCCAGGTCTCGATACCGGTTGTTCAATTCCAGTTCGATCTGCACCTGGGGGTAATGTTTGGAGAACTCCAGCAGCAAGCCATCGAAGAAGGTTTCTCCCAATGACACCGGAACCGTCATACGCACAGGCCCGGCCAAATCGTCCTTGAGCCGCGCCAATGCCTGACGGGCGCGTTCCACTTGGACCACCAGCGCCTGAGCCTGGGGCAACAGCGCTGCACCGGCTGCGGTCAGGCTGAGCTTGCGGGTGGTGCGGTGCAGCAACACCACGCAAAACTGCGCCTCCAACTGGCTGATACGCTTGGACAACTGGCCCTTGCTGCACCCCAGTTGCTCGGCCGCCAGGGTGAAACTGCCGGCTTCGATCAGAACGGCAAAGGCCGCCAGGTCATCCATCTCGCTCATGGATTGTTTCCATTTGAAAACCAAAGGTTGCCTATTAGCACGTTTATCCACCTGAAAAGCCACACTAGACTGAACCTTCACTTACCCGTGGAGGAACAGCACGATGAAAATTCTATTGATTGGCGCCAGCGGCACGGTCGGCTCGGCAGTCAAGGCAGAACTGGCTCAGCGTCACGACGTGATCAGCATCGGTCGCACACGCGGCGACTTTCAGGTGGATATCAGCGACAGCGCGTCGATCCGCAAGCTGTTTGAACAGACCGGCAAGTTCGATGCCCTGATCTGCGCGGCCGGTAGCGTGAATTTCGTGGCGCTGGGTGAAATGAGCGAAAGCGATTTTGAACTGGGCCTGCGCGACAAGCTGATGGGCCAGGTCAACCTGCTGCTGATCGGCCGCGAATATGCCAACGATGGCGCCTCGTTCACTTTCACCAGCGGCATCCTCAACCGTGACCCGATCCGTACCGGCGCCTCGGCCGCATTGGTCAATGGCGCAATTGACGCCTTCGTCAAAGCCGCGGCGATCGAATTGCCACGCGGCCTGCGCGTCAACGCCGTGAGCCCGACCGTTCTGCTGGAAGCCATGGGCAGCTATGCCCCGTATTTCCGCGGTTACAAACCGGCTCCGGGTGCCGACGTGGCACTGGCCTACGCCAAAAGCGTAGAAGGCTTGCAGACCGGTCAGACGTTTATCGTCGGCTGAATCCGGCGTCTGTCAGATTTGCCTGAAGCAGGGCGCTGGGGTTGTGGTGCGGCGTCAGCCTGCGTAACGTGGCGGCACTTGTTTGGAGACCCGATAAATGCGCGCCGCCCGTACCCTAGTTCTGTTTGCCCTGCTGCCTCTGTTCACCGCTTGCCAGATGTTCGAGAGCGAGCCGGCAAAGCCGTCTACCGCCGGGTTGACCCGCATGCAGGGTGAATTGACGGCCGTTGACGGCAAGCTGTTGTTCCAGCCTTGCGGTGACAAACGCAACTACGTGGTCAACGATGCCGGCGGCACCAGCATCCTGCAGGAAGCCGCCTCACTGGCTGGCCAACAGGGCGCACTGTTTGCCGACTTGCGCGGCAAGTTCTCCGGGGTTGCCACTGGCACCCAGGGGTCGGTAGAGCTGCAACAGCTTTATCGCATGGAGCGTTCGACTTCGGCGTGCAACGACCCGGACTTCAAGCGCATGGTGCTGCGCGCCAATGGCCATAAACCCGCCTGGGCGATGAATGTGACCGCCAAGGGCATGGTGCTGGAGCGCGAAGGTCAGCCACCCTTGGCGGTGCCTTTTGTGGAAGAGCAACTGGGCGACGGCCGTTTCAACCTGATGACCGAAGCCAATAACCAGCACATCGAACTCTGGGTCGCGCCGCAGCGTTGCATCGACAGCGTCAGCGGCAGCCTGCAACACATGACCGCCGAGTTGCGCGTCAACGGCCAAGTGCAGCGTGGTTGTGCGGCATTTGGCGGTTCTCGCGACGACTGATTCGGCCCAACACTGTTTTAACGTGTCGGAAAACCGCCTTTGGGGCTTATAATCGCCGGTTTGCAAAACAGCCGGCCTTTTTGTCTGCCGCCTACCGGATCCCGTCATGTTACGAATCACCGAACTCAAGCTGCCCATCGACCATCCCGAAGAAGACCTGCGGCCTGCCATCGTGCAGCGCCTGGGCATCGCCAGTGATGACCTGCTCGATTTCACCCTGTTCAAACGCAGCTATGACGCCCGCAAAAAGTCGTCGGAGCTGTGCTTCATCTACACCATCGACCTGAATGTGAAAGGCGAAGCCGCCCTGTTGCTCAAGTTCGCCGATGACCGCAACGTCAACCCGGCGCCGGATGTCAGCTACAAGGTGGTGGGTCAGGCGCCGGAAGGCCTGGTCGAACGGCCAATCGTGGTGGGGTTTGGTCCGTGCGGGATTTTCGCCGGGCTGCTGCTCGCGCAGATGGGCTTCAAGCCGATCATCCTCGAGCGCGGCAAGGAAGTGCGCCAGCGCACCAAAGACACCTGGGGCCTGTGGCGCAAAAACGTGCTCAACCCCGAGTCCAACGTGCAGTTTGGTGAAGGCGGCGCCGGGACCTTCTCCGACGGCAAACTCTACAGCCAGATCAAGGACCCGAAATTCCACGGTCGCAAGGTCCTGCACGAGTTCGTCAAGGCCGGTGCGCCGGAAGAGATCCTCTACGTCAGCAAGCCGCACATCGGCACGTTCCGCCTGACCGGCGTGGTCGAAAACATGCGCCAGCAGATCATCGCCCTGGGCGGTGAAGTGCGTTTCGAACAGCGCGTTACCGATGTGCTGATCGAAGACGGCCAGCTGAACGGCGTGGTTATCGACGGTGGCGAGCAACTGCTCTCCAAGCACGTGATCCTGGCCTTGGGCCACAGCGCCCGCGACACCTTCCGCATGCTGCACGGGCGTGGCGTGTACATGGAGGCCAAGCCGTTCTCGGTGGGCTTCAGGATTGAACATCCGCAATCGCTGATCGACGCGGCGCGCCTGGGCAAATACGCCGGGCATCCGAAACTCGGCGCGGCCGACTACAAGCTGGTGCACCACGCCAAGAACGGCCGCTCGGTCTACAGCTTCTGCATGTGCCCGGGCGGCACGGTGGTGGCGGCCACATCCGAGCCGAACCGCGTGGTAACCAACGGCATGAGCCAGTACTCGCGTAACGAACGCAATGCCAACTCCGGCATCGTCGTCGGCATCACGCCGGAGGTGGATTACCCGGGTGGCCCGCTGGCGGGTATCGAGTTGCAGGAGCGCCTGGAGTCCCACGCCTACATCCTCGGCGGCAGCAACTACGAGGCCCCGGCGCAACTGGTGGGGGATTTCATCGCGGGCAAGCCGTCCACGGCCATCGGCAGCGTGGAACCGTCCTACAAGCCAGGCGTGTCGCTGGGTGACTTGGCCCTGGCCTTGCCGGACTTTGCCATCGAAGCAATTCGTGAAGCCTTGCCGGCGTTCGAGAAGCAGATCAAAGGCTACTCGTTGCACGATGCGGTGCTGACCGGGATCGAGACGCGCACATCCTCGCCGCTGCGGATTACCCGTAACGAGTCGATGCAGAGCTTGAACGTGAAAGGTTTGTTCCCAGCCGGTGAAGGCGCGGGTTATGCCGGTGGGATTCTGTCAGCGGGCGTTGACGGAATTCGGATTGCCGAGGCGCTGGCGCGGGATATGCTCGGCATCGAGGCCTAAGCACGCTGTTACAGCCAACCCCGATCAAAGGTGGGAGCTGGCTTGCCTGCGATGGCGGTGGTTCAGTCGATAAGTTCGGCGACTGAGACTCTGCCATCGCAGGCAAGCCAGCTCCCACATTGGTTTTTGCCGGTGTTCAGATGTTTGCGCGCAGGATTGTCTGCGGCAACGGCTCACCGCGTTCAACACTGGCCGCAACGGCCGCAATCAGCCCGCTCAACGCATACCCTTGCCCGGCGAGCCACGCCTGATCGTAGTAAGTAGTGGCATACCGCTCTCCCCCGTCACACAAAATCGCCACGATCGAGCCTGATTCCCCCGCCGCTTGCATGTGCTGGGCCGCCACCAAGGCACCGATCAGGTTAGTCCCGCTGGAACCACCGACCCGCCGCCCCAGACGCTCGGCCAGGTAATGCATGGCTGCCAGTGACAGCGCATCCGGCACCTTGACCATCGCATCAATCACCTTGGGCAAAAACGACGCCTCGACGCGTGGACGACCGATCCCTTCGATCCGCGATCCGCAATCCAGGCGCAAGCTGGCGTCGCCCGTCTGGTAATAGTCAAAGAACACCGAGCGTTCGGCGTCGGCGCACAGCACGCGGGTGCAATGCTGGCGATAGCGTACGTAACGCCCCAGGGTCGCGGTGGTGCCGCCGGTGCCAGGGCTGGAAATCAACCAGCTCGGCTCGGGGTAATGCTCAAAGCGCATCTGTTGAAAGATCGACTCGGCGATATTGTTGTTCGCCCGCCAGTCCGTCGCGCGCTCGGCATAGGTGAATTGGTCCATGAAGTGACCGCCACTTTCCTGCGCCAACCGCTCGGACTCGGCGTAAATCTGCGTCGGATCCTTCACCAGATGGCTCTTGCCGCCGTAGAAGGCGATCTGGGCAATCTTCTCCTGTGACGTGGTGGCCGGCATCACCGCAATGAACGGCAGGCCAAGCAGGCGCGCGAAATACGCTTCCGAAATGGCCGTCGACCCACTGGAGGCCTCAATCACCGGCGCGCCAGGCTTGAGCCAGCCATTACACAGCGCGTACAGAAACAATGAACGGGCCAGCCGATGCTTCAAGCTGCCGGTGGGGTGGCTGGACTCGTCCTTGAAGTACAACTCGATACCCGGCAACCCCGGCAACGGCAAAGGGATCAGGTGCGTGTCGGCGCTGCGCTGGAAGTCCGCTTCAATGATGCGAATGGCTTCGCGGGCCCAGGTACGGTGGTCGCTCATAAGGTGCGTCTCTAAAGATTTCAGCGCCAATTTTAGGGAGTTTCCTACACTGCACACAGATACAGTGGCGACTCAAATAGACACACAATTGCTAGGCTCTGGCGCAACGCCGACTCTGCCCGCCCCTTATAACAAATAAGAATATAACTTTTGTTTTAACAACTAACGGTACGGGTTAGGGTACCCACCTATTGAACCTGGATTGGAGAGCATCCCTTGCCTCTGCGTAGCACTTTCACCCGTTTCTTCCAGCTGGAAGCCGCCAGCGGTCTGTTGTTGATCGCCGCTGCGGCCTTGGCGCTGATCATCAACAATTCACCGTTGTCGCACCTCTACAACGCCTTTCTCGACGTACCAGTGGTGGCACAGATTGGCGCGCTGAAAATCGCCAAGCCTGCCCTGCTGTGGATCAACGACGGCCTGATGGCCTTGTTCTTCCTGCTGATCGGCCTGGAGGTAAAGCGCGAGCTGCTCGATGGTCACCTGTCCAAACCCTCGCAAGTGGTACTGCCGGGCGCCGCAGCCATTGGCGGCATGGTGGTGCCGGCGCTGATCTACTGGGCGATCAACAAGGACTACCCTGCCGCACTCTCCGGCTGGGCGATCCCCATGGCCACCGACATCGCTTTTGCACTGGGCGTGCTGGCCCTGCTGGGCAAGCGTGTGCCGGTGTCGCTGAAACTGTTCCTGATGACCCTGGCTATCATTGATGACCTCGGCGCAATCATCGTCATCGCCGTGTTCTACTCTGCGGACCTGTCCGGCGCTGCTCTGGCGGGTGCAGGCGCATGCCTGATTGCCTTGATCGCAATGAACCGCCTGGGCGTGATCAAACTCGGGCCCTACCTGATCATTGGTCTGATCCTGTGGGTGTGTGTGCTCAAAAGTGGCGTGCACGCCACGCTGGCCGGCGTGACCCTGGCCTTCTGCATCCCGCTGCGCACCAAAAATGCCGAGCCCTCGTCCCTGAAGACACTGGAACACGCCCTGCACCCGTGGGTGGCCTACGCCATCCTGCCGCTGTTTGCCTTCGCCAACGCGGGCGTTTCCCTGGCCGGCGTGAGCCTGGAAAGCTTCACTCACCATGTGCCAATGGGCATCGCCGCCGGCCTGTTGATCGGCAAGACCATCGGCGTGTTCGGCCTCACCTGGCTCGCCATCAAGACCGGCCTTGCCGCGCTGCCCAGCGGCGCGAACTGGGGCCAGGTGTTCGGGGTGGCGATCCTGTGCGGTATCGGCTTTACCATGAGCCTGTTTGTCGGCTCACTGGCGTTCGTGCCGGGTGCCAGCGAATTCGCCGGGGAGGATCGAATGGGCATTCTGACCGGGTCGATCCTGGCCGCGTGTATGGGTTATGCCGTGACCGCGATGGCGAGTCGCAAGAAAGCCTAAGGGTTCTGAAGGCACCCAAAAGCCCCAATCGGTGAGCCCGATTGGGGTTTTTCTCTTTCTGAAGAGGACACTTGCCTCAAACGCCTAAAGACTTTGCGCGCGCCGCCGACTAGTGATTGTGTCGCTAGCACTGTTCCTGCCAGGGACACCCGCCGACACAGCTCTCCAACGCGTATCCAGCCCGAGCGAAAATCCCATGTTCCTGAGAAATATAAGAATCGCTGCCAGAGCCTTCATTGGCTTCGCAGCTATTGCGTCGCTGAGTGTGTTTCTCGGTCTGTTCGCCCTCAAGCAGATTGGCGAAGTCCAGTCCCAGGCTGCCGACATCCAGAACAACTGGATGCAGCGTGTCAGGATTCTGGCCCTGGCCAACGCGTCGCTCGACCGTTTTCGCTTGGGCGAAATGGCGCACATCCTGTCGGCAAGCGATGCGGAGATGCAGACCTATGAAGACAAATCCGCTGGCCGCCTGAAAAGCGTCAAGGAACAGCTGACCCAATATGCCGCGCTGCTACGCACATCCGAGGAAAAATCGCGACTGGATGTGTTCAACCAAAGCCTGGATGCCTACGCGAAGAACCATACCGAAATGCTCAAGCGCTCGCGCTCGGGCGACAAAGCCGGCGCCCGCGACTTTCTCAACAGCATTCGAGAAAGCTACGAGCAGATGACCAAGAACTTCGACCAGTTGATCGACCTCGCCAACAAAGGCGCCGAACAGGCCGGCCAAACCTCCGTAGGCTCTTACCAACATGCGGTGAGCGGCATCACCATCGTCATCTTGCTGGTCAGTGCCGGCACAGTGCTGGTGGCCTGGTTACTGACCCGCAGCATTACCGGCCCCATCATTGAAGCGGTGCAGGTGGCCGAAACCATCGCCAAGGGCGACCTCACCCATCCCATAAACCCTACGGGCAATGACGAAGCCACCCGCCTGCTGCGGGCGCAAGAAACCATGCGAAACAACCTGGTGCAGACCTTGCGGCAAATCACCGGCTCATCCAGCCAGCTAGCCGCTGCGGCCGAAGAGTTGAATGCCGTCACCGCCGAGGGTAGCCGCGACCTGCAACAGCAACATGGCGAAATCGAGCAGGCAGCCACGGCTGTCACTCAGATGACCACCGCGATTGAGGAGGTTGCGCGAAACGCGGCATCGACCTCCGACCTGTCCCAGGAATCGCGCAGCATTGCGTTGAAGGGCCAACAGCGCATGGGCGAGGCATTGAATTCGATCCAGGCGCTGACCCGTGGGGTCGAGGTCAGCTCAGGGCAAGTTGGCGGCCTCGCCGAACAGGCTAAAGGCATCGGCAAAGTACTCGATGTGATCCGCACCATTGCCGAGCAAACCAACCTGCTGGCGCTTAACGCCGCCATCGAAGCTGCGCGTGCCGGTGAGGCCGGACGTGGTTTCGCCGTGGTCGCTGACGAGGTTCGTGCACTGGCCCATCGCACCGCCCAATCGACCCAGGAAATCGAGCAGATGATCGGCAGCATTCAGGCCAACACGGCCAGCACCGTCAACACCATGCTCGACAGCAGCGCCATGACTCAGCAAACCTTGGGGCTGGCCGAGCTGGCGCAACAAGCGCTGGCTGACATTCTGGCTGCCAACGATGAGATCAATGACCGCAACCTGGTGATTACCACGGCGGCGGCGGAACAAGCCGACGTTGCTCGAGCAGTCGATCGCAACTTGCTGAACATTCAGCAGCTGTCGATTCAGTCGGCAGAGGGCTCGACTCAAACGACTGCAGCCTCGCAATCCCTCGCCAGCCTGGCGCATGAGTTGAACACGATGGTCAAGCACTTCCAGGTTTGACGTCACGCAGCGTGCGCGGCACGCCGCGCCTGCAATAAAAAACCCCAACCGATCACTCGGTTGGGGTTTTGTATTTCAGGGCCGGCGTTTAGCGAGTAACGCGGCTGGTACCGTCAACGGTCATGATGCGTACACGGTCGCCGATGCGGAAGATTTCATTTTCCTGCACGGCTTGTACGTAGGCACGCATGCTGCCGTCGTCTTCGCGAACGGTGATTTCCACACCTTGGGTGCGGGTCAGGCCTTCTTCGGTGGCCGAGCCCAGCAGGCCGCCGGCTACGGCGCCGATCACGGCGGTAACAATGCTGCCACGGCCGCCGCCGATGGCGCTGCCGCCAACGCCGCCGATGACTGCGCCAGCAGCGCCGCCAATTGGGGTCTTGGTGCCTTCGATTTTCACTGGACGCAGGGATTCAATGGTGCCCATGCGAACGGTCTGTACACGACGCGCCTCGTCACGGGAGTACGAGTCGCCGGTCAGACTCGAGGCGCAGCCACCCAACAGCAACGACAGGGTGGTAAAGCAGGCAACTAGTAAAACGGACTTACGCATAGCATCAACTCCAAAGGACAGGTATTCATTAGACGCTGCGGCTTGGCGCCTGTCACGGCGAGCACCGCAGAAAATTGCTTTCATTCAGCCTTAGTACAGACTGCCAGCACCAGAAAAATAGACGAACGGTTGCACTCAACTGTTCCGAAGAATGTCATGGACGCGTTCATCATTATTGTAGTCGCGCAGCAGCACACGCCGAAGACTTATGGATAAAGACTTCGCCGTGGCGGGCAACATTCGAACGAGGTGACGAAAGGTGAAACTCAGGGCGCGAGGCGCTCACGAGTCCACTCGCCGGCTTGCAGGCGGTAGTTGAGGCGATCATGCAGGCGACTGGCGCGACCCTGCCAGAACTCGATGCGCTCGGGCAGCAGGCGATACCCGCCCCAATGCTCAGGGCAATCGGGTTGGATGTCGCTGAAACGCTGCTCTGTAGCCTTGAGCAAGTCTTGCAGCTCTTCGCGATCACGGATGACCCGGCTCTGCGGCGACGCCCAAGCCCCAAGACGGCTGCCCAACGGGCGGACCTGAAAATAAGCATCCGACTCTTCGGGCGTGACCTTGACCACCCGCCCTTCGATGCGCACCTGGCGCTCCAGGGTGGGCCAAAAGAAGGTCATGGCTGCAAACGGCTGTGCCGCAAGCTGTTCGCCTTTGGCACTCTGATAATTGGTGAAGAAGGTAAAACCCTGTGTATCCAGGCCCTTGAGCAGCAGGATACGACAGTGCGGACGACCGTCCTGGTCGACCGTGGCCAGAGTCATGGCATTGGCTTCCACCGGTGGCTGCTCGGTTTTCACCGCATCGGCAAACCACTGGTGGAACAATGCAAACGGCTCGCCCGGGGCCTGGGCCTCGCTCAAACCGTCCCGTGTGTAGTCACGGCGCATATCGGCCAGTGCCTGGGTCATGCGGCTTTATCCTTCTGGTTCAGCAGATCAGTTTTTCGCCTGGTCGTTTGTCGCTGGAGCGTCGGCCTTGGGTGCGGCTTTTTTCGCGGCCGGCTTGGCGGCCGCTTTTTTCGCAACGGGCTTGGCAGCGGCTTTCTTGACCGGAGCCTTTTTCGCCGGGGCGGCTTTTTTCGCAGCAGGCGCCGGTACGGGAGCGGGTGCGGTCTGCACGGCAACCATTTCCGCAACCGGTGGCTTGCCCGAGTTGTACTTGCTCAACAACGCCAACATCGTTGTACGCTGAGTGAACATGATTTCCATGCGACGGTTCAGCGCACGCCCCTGATTGCTATCGTTGGCAGCCCGCGGCATAAGGTCGCCCATGCCACGCATCATCAGGCGATCCTGCTTCAAGCCGCTGAGGCTGAAAATCGAAGCGATGGACTGCGCGCGCTCGCGGGTCAACGCCTGGCTCGCGGGCTCGGCACCATTGGTGTCGACGTGGCCTAAGACCAACACAGCGGTCTTCGGATCGCCTTCAACCGCCTTGGCCACGCGAGTGAACGGGCCCAACGTAACCGGCAGCAGCATTGCCGGGCGTTTCGGGTTGTAAGAGCCATCAACCGGGGCGATCACGACCAATACGTTCTCGCGACGCTCCAATTGCAGGTTGCTGTCCTTGATGGCCGCACGCAGGCGCGGCTCATAGTCGTCCAGCCAGGCTTGAGTGATTTTCGGGTCAGGCATCGGCACGTTGGTCACGTCGACCTTGGCCAATGGTTTTGGCTTGCTTTCGAAAGGCCACCACCACTTGGTGTCGGTGTCGGTCTTGGCGACGGCCGGGGTCGTCGGGTCTGCAGCCTTGAGGTCGGCTTTCAGATCGGCTTTGGCATCAGCTGCTTTTTCATCGGCGCTTTTAGAAGCGAACGGCCACCAGCTGGAGCCGGTCTCGGCCTTGGCTACGGGCGCAGGGGCGGCAGCAGCGGCAGGCGCTGGAGCAGCGGCGGCGGCAACCGGGGCTGCAGGCTTGGCGCCAGCGGCTGGTTTTGCATCCGGCATGGCGTCGGTTTTGGTTACTGCGTCCTTGGTAGCAGCCTTGTCTGATCCAAATGACCACCAATGCCCACCTTCGGCATCATTTTGTGGAGTTTGTGCGCAACCCGTAATTGTGAGGCACAGCGCCAGTGCCAAGGACTTGTTCGATAACATGAGATATCCACAAAATGAGAAAAAACCGGAGGGTCTGATTGACCCGTTAAACAGACGCTTACAGAACATTAAAGTTACAAAATTTCGTTCAGCGCCTTCTTATAGTTGCCTTTGTAACAAAAAAACGTGAAACAGCAAGCTCTTTACAGACAACCGGCCAATATTCCGACCAACTTCTGTGCACGCGGGTCCATAAGTACATAAGGCCCCAGTGTATTAGTCACGAAACCAAATGCTACATCATGTTCCGGATCGGCAAAACCGACCGAACCACCCGCCCCCGGATGCCCAAACGCACGTGGGCCAAGGCCGAACGTCGCATTGGGCAAGTGCGGTTGATCCAACATGCAGCCCAAGCCGAAACGGGTTTGTGTCAATAAAGTTTTATCCGGCCCGATACTGTGTTCGCGGGTCAATTGTTCGAGCATGTCCGCTTCGAGCAAACTACCGTCCAACAATCCGCTATAAAAGCCCGCCAGGCTACGCGCATTACCGTGACCATTTGCCGCCGGCTGCTGCATGCGCCGCCATTCGGGCTTATTAGTGCTTGTCAGAATAGACGGTGGGTTGGCAAATGCACGCGTAGTCATGGCCGCAGGTTCGCGCATCATAACTTGCAATAATCGTTGAGCGGCTTCATCGCCCATATTGCCTTTGCCGCGCGCTATATGCGCAACGCGATAAAACTCTTCGTCCGCCAGGCCAACATGAAAGTCCAGCCCCAATGGCCGCGCAACCCGCGCAACAATTGATTCACCGGGCCCACGCCCGTCGGCGCGACGCAACAATTCACCGACCAGCCACCCATATGTGATGGCCTCGTAACCGTGGCCTTGGCCGGGCGTCCACCATGGGGCTTCGGCCGCCAGGGTGTCGACCATCAGTTGCCAGTCATAGAGGGCTTCGGCGGGGAGCATTTCGCGAATCGCCGGCAACCCGGCCTGGTGGCAGAGCAGCTGGCGCAGGGTGATGGCTTCCTTACCGGCTGCGGCAAACTCGGGCCAGTAGTTGGCGACAGGGGCGTCGAGTTGCAACTTGCCCTCGGCCACCAATTGCAGGGCCGTCACGGCGGTGAAGGTCTTGGTGCAGGAAAACAGATTGACGATGGTGTCGCTGTGCCAGGCCTCGGCACCGTCCTTGTCGGCGGTGCCGGCCCACAGGTCGACAACGGTTTCGCCGCCGATCTGGATACACAGCCCGGCACCACGCTCCTGCGGGTCATCGAACAACGCGGCGAATGCCTCACGTACCGCTTCGAACTGGAGCTCGTAATGACCCTGAATCTGCACCTAAGCCGCCTCGGAAAACACCGTAATAAGTGGCCGACATTGTTCCAGTCATTGGCGGTTTTGTGAACCCGTCAAATATGAATCAATGGCCATTTCCAGAGTGACCGCCAGCATGCCCGGCGCCCTGCCCCGCGCCTCTGCCGTCGTGCCCCGACTTGCCGGCTTCGCTCTCACGCACCCCGCTGGCGGCCTTGGCTTTTTCGGCTTCCTTGCCCAGTTGGTCGACGGCCGCCAGGTTGCTCTTGCGCACGCTGTCGACAAAGCCCTGGAACGGCACATCCGTGATGCCTACAAGGCCAAAGTGGCCGTTTTCACCGTCCAGCAGACGCCCCGTCACCGGTTGGTCCAGGTATTGGAACCAATGCACGCCGACGATCGACGGCTCAGCCATGGCTTGCTTGAGGAAGTTGCTGTACGCCACGCCACGGTCTTCTTCCTTGGCCAACTGAGTCACGCCGCCCCAGAACGGACCGCGATCCGCCGAGCCGAAGTTGAACTCGGTGATCAGTACCGGCTTATCCAACGCGCGCAGGGCGGCGAAGTCGTAACCGTCCTGAGGCTTGAGGGTGTACATGTTGAAGCTCAGCACATCGCAATACTGGGCGCACGACGCCACGGCTTCCGGGGTGCTGACGGCGTAGCGGCCACCCAGCAGGAGCTGGTTGGGCGCGTGCCACTTCAACGAATCGGAGATGGTCTTGAAATAGGCATCGGCGAAGGTCTTCTGGAAGTATTTGAAGTCCGCTTCGATTTCCGGGTGCTCAGGGCTCGGCATCGGCGGCTCGAAGCCCGGGTCTTCCATCAGCTCCCAGCCCGACAGGTGAATGCCCCAGGCTTTGGAGAGTCCTTCTTCGTTACGGTATTTGTCACGCAGTTGTTTAAGGAACGCACGTTTGGCCGGCACGTCGGTGGTCATGCGCAAGGTCCCGTAGGCCAGGGCGTAACGCGATTTTGGATCGTCGCCAGGGCCGGCCCAGGCCAGCTCGTTGTCGGCAAAAAAGCCGATCAGCCACGGGTCGTCGCGGTGATCGCGGGCCGCGATCGCCACCGCGCGCTCGGTGGCCATGGCGAAACGCGGGTCGAACGGGTCGGGCATGCCGCCCCACCAGTCAGTGCCGGTGCTGATGCTGGCGTAGTCACCGACAATCGACAGCGGCAAGGTGTACGGCACGCGGTCGGCGCTGGCCAAATCCTCGTCGCTCCAGTTGCCCACGGTGTTGAAACCCCAGGCTTGCAGGCGGTCCAGCGTGTGCGTGACCCAGCGCTTGTGATCAAAACCCTGCGTGTCATAGGTGCGCTGCAGGTTGGCGCCATAGAAGTCGTACCAACGCCCCACATTAAAGCCCCGGCCCTGGTCAGCGCCGTTGCCGCCACGGTTATCCGCACTGCCGTAATACTTGTCGAACGGCTCACCGGACTTGGGCAGCGCGGCAAACATCCATTCGCGGCCGGCCACGTAGGTTTGGTTATCGTCCGGAGCAACCGTATTGACGCCCAGGGAGTAGAACGGATGGCCTTCCGGCGTCACCAGGTACCAGCGCCCGTCGCGCTTCTCGGTGCGGAAAAAGCCGCTTGCTTCGAACGCGGGGCCTTTGTTCCAGCCGCCATATTGGTCCAGGGCAGACTTGTCGCGCTCAGCCAGCCAGCCCTTGAGCTGTTGCTGCTCCTTGGCCGCAGCGGCTTTGAGTTGTTCATCGCTGCTGACTTTTTCCGGCCAACGCGCGCGCGTGGACTGACCATACGCATCTACCAGTGCGCTGTAGGCAGCCTTCAGCACCGACTCGCTTTCCTGCACGCCAAAGCGTTCCAGCAGGATGCTTTGGGCCGCATTGGGCTTGATCATCGACAGGGTGACCGACGCCACCTGGCTACGATCGATTGCCCCGGCGCTGCTGGCCAACAGCACACGCTGGCCCTCCACAGTAATCGGCATCGGCGGCCCGGCCTTCATGCCCTGGCTCAGTGGCGAGTTGGCCTGCAGCGGAATCAGCAGGGTTTGGGCGGGGCCGGCCGGCAGGTCGATGCGGCTGACCAGCGTCTGGCCGTCGGTGCTCTGCACCTTGACGTAGAGGGTCAGCGCCCAGTCCATGGCACTTTGGATACGCAGGCTCATGGCGCCGGACTGCGACCAGTCCCACACGCCGGTCTGCGGGCTGAGCACCAGGCTCGGTTCGGCCGCCGGGTTGAAGGTAATGCGGCGCAGCACCTCGCCCTCAGCGGTTTGTTCGGCGTTGTATTGCGGCAGGCTCGCGTCCTGGGTCGCGACCTTGACCACATCGGCAGGCCGGACGAAATTGAACAGCGTTTGTTGCCCGGCAGGCGCGGCCATCAAGGGCGCGGCGAACAACAAGGCAAACAGAGCGGGCAGCGTGCGAATCATACGAACAAGGTTCTCCCAAACGGCCGGTGAATGGCCTGATGACGTAAAGCGTTGGCAGTGAGATAGACCACGAAGTGGGCGAATTCGCCCACAGTGGTTTAAGAAATTTCGCGCCTGAAAGGCGGCAAAGCATTGAGGATAGCCTTGCCATAGCGTTGCGTGACCAAACGGCGGTCGAGCAAGGTGATGGTGCCCCGGTCTTCCTCGGTACGCAGCAAGCGCCCGCAGGCCTGGACCAGCTTCAGGGAAGCATCCGGCACCGAGATTTCCATGAACGGGTTACCGCCACGGGCTTCGATCCATTCGGCCAAGGCCGCCTCGACCGGGTCATCCGGTACCGAGAACGGGATCTTGGCGATCACCACGTGTTCACAGTAGGCACCGGGCAAGTCCACGCCTTCGGCGAAACTGGCCAGGCCGAACAACACGCTGGAATCACCGCCATCAACACGCGCTTTGTGCTTGTTCAAGGTTTCCTGCTTGGACAGGTTGCCCTGGATGAACACCTGCTTGCGCCAGTCGCGGTCAAGGCCGTCGAACACGTCCTGCATCTGTTTACGCGAGGAGAACAGCACCAGGGTGCCGCGTGAACCTTCCACCAGGTCCGGCAAGTCGCGGATGATCGCGGCGGTGTGCGCGGCCGCGTCGCGAGGGTCGGCCTTGAGGTCCGGCACTCGCAGCACACCGGCATCGGCATGGTGAAACGGGCTCGGCACCACGGCGGTGACGGCCTTTTTCGGCAGGCCGGCACGCATGCGGAAGCGGTCGAAAGTGCCCAGCGCGGTCAGCGTGGCCGAGGTTACCAGGCAGCCGTAGGCCACGTTCCACAGGTTGCGGCGCAGCATTTCGGCGGCGAGGATCGGGCTGGCGTTGACCTCGATATCAAACAGCGCACCGCTTTCGGACAAGGTCAGCCAGCGCGCCATGGGCGGGTTGTCTTCCGGGTCTTCGACCGTAAAGGCGGTCCACAGCTCCCAATTGCCCTGGGCGCGCGACAGCAGGCTGCCGAACAGGGGGTACCATTCCTCGGCCTGGTTGCTGGCGATACCGATGTTGACCTCGCCGTCCATGCCTTCCTTGAGCAGGTCGGTAAGGCGGGTGAACAGGTCGGTCAGCCGTGAGAAGCCTTTCTTCAGCTCGATACCCATTTCACGCATGTGCTCGGGGATCAAACCGCCGACGAAGCGATGACGCGGCCGTTCGCGGCCTTCGACGTCTTCGCCGGGTTTGAAGTCGGCGACCTGCTCGCAGGCGCTGAACATGAATTGCTGCTGAGTCTTGATCTCGCGCGCCAGCTCCGGCACCTGCTCGATCAGCTTGCCCAGATCGCCGGGCAACGGGTGCTGGGCGAGCAATTTGGTCAGGTTCTTGGCGGTGGTTTCGAGCCAGTCGGCGGTGGAACGCAAACGGGTGTAGTGAGCGAAATGGCCGATGGCCTTATCGGGCAAGTGGTGCCCTTCGTCGAATACGTAAAGGGTGTCGCGCGGGTCCGGCAACACAGCGCCGCCGCCCAGGGCCAGGTCAGCCAGGACCATGTCGTGGTTGGTGACAATCACGTCGACCTTGCCCATGCCCTCGCGGGCCTTGTAGAAGGCGCACTGGCCGAAGTTGGGGCAATGCCGGTTGGTGCACTGGCTGTGGTCAGTGGTCAGGCGCGCCCAATCGGCGTCTTCCAGGGCGGTGGGCCAGCTGTCGCGGTCGCCATCCCATTTGTTGCCGGCAAGTTTCTCGATCATGCTGGTAAACAGCTTCTGGCTGACTTCATCAACCTCGATCTTGAAGCCTTCCTCTTCGAACAGCGATGCCGTGGCGGTCTGGGCGTGACCTTCCTGCAGCAATACGTCGAGCTTGGACAGGCACATGTAGCGGCCACGGCCCTTGGCCAGCGCGAAGGTGAAATTCAGGCCGCTGTTGCGCATCAGGTCGGGCAGGTCTTTGTAGACGATCTGCTCCTGCAGGGCGACGGTGGCGGTGGCAATCACCAGGCGCTTGCCGGCGGCCTTGGCGGTAGGAATCGCGGCCAGGCTGTAGGCCACGGTTTTGCCGGTACCGGTGCCGGCCTCGACGGCCACGACCGCGGGGTCGCCACTGCGCCGACCTTCGTCGTCGGTGTCGATATCCCCGAGGACTTTGGCCACTTCGGCGATCATCAGGCGTTGGCCGTAGCGCGGTTTCAAGCTCTTGGCTTCGAGAAAACGCGAATAGGCGCCCTGGATCGTGGTTTTGAGTTCAGTGCTGATCATGGATAGTCGGGCGCAAAAAACGCTGGATAAATTTTCAGTGGTTCGGATCGGCCGCTATCATACCCCGCTAATTAATCCCGCGCAGAACGGAGTACCACAATGACCGCGTTTAGCCTCGCTTACACCCTGCATGTATTGGCCGCCCTGGTGTGGGTCGGCGGTATGTTTTTCGCCTGGATGATCCTGCGCCCCGCCGCCATGGCGGCACTTGAGGGCCCTGCCCGGCTCAAGCTGTGGGCGAATGTGTTTCAACGTTTTTTCGTGTGGGTCTGGGTGGCGGTGCTGGTTTTGCCGATCAGCGGCATCGGCCTGCTGCAACTGCGCTTCAGTGGTTTTGAGACCGCACCGCGCTATGTGCAGGTGATGATGGGCTTGTATCTGGTGATGACCGCGCTGTTTATCCGTATCCAGGCGTTGAAATTTCCGGAACTGCGCACAGCGGTAGCGGCCGAGGACTGGCCGGCGGGTGCGGCTGCGCTGGGGCAGATTCGCAAGCTGGTGGGGATTAACCTGATTATCGGGCTGGTGGTGGTGGCGATTGCTTCGGCTCGGTCGGTGTTCTGAAGCTGCCGACTACGGTGGCGAGCGGGCTTGCCCCGCGTTGGGCTGCGAAGCAGCCCTGAAACCAGACGGCGCGTAACATCTGTAAAAACGCGGTGGCCTTATTGGGGCTGCTTCGCAGCACAACGCGGGGCAAGCCCGCTCGCCACAATGAGGCGTTAGAGCCTTTGAATAGTCACAGCACCCGCAGGCCCAGCCGGCCCCGGTTGCCCTTCCAGCCCTGGCCGGCCCTTCTGGCCACCATCGGCGCGGTACACCAGGCAGCCCTTGGATTGCCCACCTTTGCCCGGTTTACCGGCCGTGCCTGCCAAACCGCCCGCACCGCCATCCACCCAGACCTTGATCTGCTCGGCCGGGAAGCTCTGCGGCAGCTCGACGCGTACGGTCGCGCCCGCTGCGCCTGGCAGGCCATCACCGCCATTGTCGCCATTGGCGCCGCGCCCGGCTGAACCCCAGGTGCAGCCCGGGTCCACGCCATTGGCGCCATCCAGGCCGGCATAGCCTTGGGCCCCGGCGCCGCCACGGGCGTCCACCGACAGTTCATCAGCGGTCAGCACGTTGATGCGCAGGACCAAGTCACGCCCCGCCTTGGCGGGTCTTTCGTGGGTGCCGGGAGCACCGCGCGAAGTGATCTGGCTGCCATGTTCCAGTTGCGCATTACGCACTTGCAACTGCAGCGCGGTATTGCCGGGGGCGATGGCGATCCGCGCTTCACGGCCCAAATGCAGCTCATCCACCGTCACTTGGCTGATGGTCGCCGGAACCAGCAACGTGCCGTAATCCGCCACATCCAGGCGCTCGAGCTGCAAAACGTTGGTGCTGCTGGGCAGGCGCATCAGCGAGTTGGTTTCAACACTGACGCTCTGCGCCAGGGCAATGGGGCTGACCAACAGGGCCAACAGAAAAACCTTACGCATGATTGGCCTCCTTGTTTGCTTCATCAATAACGGCAGGTGCCGACAGGCCCCGCACATGGAACATCCCCACCAGCAGAATCTGCAGGCGGTCACGCCAGGGGTGGGCACGGTGTTTCAGGCTGCTGTTGAACAACAGCAATTCCAACAGATGAGTAAGCAACAGCAGACTGCCGGCCAGACTGACCAACAGGTGAAACGGATTGGCGAGCGGCCGGAATAAATTGACCACCACCACAACCCAGAACAGCAACGTCAAAAACTTTCCCAGCCCCCAAAACACCTTCATCCTGCATGCCCCTGCCTATTATTCTTTGGGCGCACAGTACCGACTTCTGCAGGCGATTTGCCAGTGAAGGATGAAAAAACTTGATAAAGGCACGGTTTGCTTGCGGTTTCGGCGAGGATCGCCAGCAATGCCCCTGTGGCTCCCACAGGAGCAAAGGCCGTCAGCGGTTGATTTTGATTTCCACACGACGGTTCAAGGCTCGACCGTCAGCGGTTTTGTTATCGGCCACCGGCTGACTTTCGCCCGCGCCCACCACCGATACAAAGTTGCTGCGCGGCACGCCCGCGCTCACCAGGTAATCGGTGACCGAGTGCGCGCGTTTTTCCGAGAGTTTCTGGTTGTAGGCGTCTTTGCCGACGCTGTCGGTATGCCCGCTGACCCGCAGCTGCGCGCTCGGGGCTTCACGTTTGAGGCGCGTGGCGATGGTGTCGAGCTTGGTTTTATCCGCCGCCGTCAGCCTGGCCGAGTCGAACTCAAAGTGCACATCGCGGATCACGATGGTTTCTTCCTTGACCACGACCACCTCTTCCACCACGGCCGCCACCGGCACAGGTGGGCAGCCGTTGACATCAACCTGCACGCCCTTGGGCGTGCCCGGGCACTTGTCGCGGCTGTCCGGCACGCCATCGCCATCTTCGTCGCCATCACCGTGCACCCAGCAATAGGCGCCAGCCATGCCGCCGACCAGCAGCGCGCCATAACCCGCGTATGCCGAACTTTGAGTGGCGCCAATCGCTGCGCCGGTCACACCACCGACGGCTGCACAGGTGGGCCAATCGGTTTTTTGCAAACCTGCGCAACCTGTCAATACTCCGGTTAGCAGAACCAAGGGTAGAGCTGTCCGCATGATGCTCATCTGATTTCTCCTGAGGGGATCGGCGGGGGCCGACGGGTGGAGTAAAGACCGCTCTTTTCATCTGCGCCACTGCGCCGCACCCCCGTGTTTATTGGAGATCGCCCTGTGTGCAGGACTTTTGCACGCCGCCCGCTCTAGGCCCGCACGCTCAGCCGCGCTAGTCTCTAGGGTCCTGATGTGAGGATCTCTGATGACCGCTGGTATTTCTTCCCGTACGCCACAGCAAGCGCTGGCCGCCTTGCTGGATTTGCACCAGCCCAAACGCCTGTTGTTGTTGGGTGCCAGCCAGTTCCCGGCGCTGGAGGCCTTCGAGGCCGAGCACCCGGACACCCAGGTAGCGATTGCCGCGCCCGGGCCGTTACCGGCAGAACTTGCGGCGCAGCGTTTTGACCTGGCGCTGGTGGTCGATTGCCTGGAGCACCTGTCAAAACCGCAAGGCCTGACGCTGCTCGGCGGCATTCGCAACCTCAATGCCAGTCGCATTGCGGTGCTGGCAGACCTGAACGCCTGCGGCTGGAAGGAAACCGATTTTTTCTCTCTGGCGCTGCAAGCCGGTGAGCGTTTCCAGCGTGATGATCAGGTTCTGACGCTGTTTACCTATGATCTGCTTGACTATAAACAAGTGCCGGACTGGCTCAACGCCCGCTTCTGGGCCAACCCGGAAAACTTCGGAAAGTATTGGTGGTAACCATGAGTACACCCATTTGCCCGTGCGGCAGCGGCAATCTGCTGGATGCGTGCTGCGGCCATTATCACGCCGGCCACCCGGCGCCCTGCGCCACCGCGTTGATGCGTTCGCGCTATAGCGCCTACGTGCTGGGGTTGGTGGACTACCTGGTAGCCACTACTTTGCCCGCGCAACAAGCCGGACTGGACCGCGCCGCCATCGGCGCCTGGAGTGCGCAGAGCACCTGGCTCGGCCTTGAAGTGGAAAGCTCCGAAGTGTTTGGCGGCCAGCCGGAGCATGCGTTCGTGACGTTCACCGCTCGCTGGCATGACAGCACCGGGGAACACAGCCACCGCGAGCAGTCCTCTTTCGTACAGAATGAGGGGCGCTGGTACTTCATCGACCCGACAGTGGAGGTGAAGGCCGGGCGCAATGATGTATGTTTGTGCGGCAGTGGGCAGAAATTCAAGAAGTGTTGCTCCAGCTACCTCTAATCAACTGACAGGGAAAACGCCATGCTCCGGATGTACAGCTTGATGCTGGCGTTGACCCTGGGCCTCACCGGGTGCGCGTCCTGGTTCGAGGACAGCGCGCCCCCGCCTCATGTCTCCCTGGTGAAGGTTGAAGTGGTGCGCGCCAAATTGCTCGAGCAGCGCTTCAAGCTGTACTTTCGCGTGGATAACCGCGACGACGCCGACCTCACGGTGCGCGGCCTGATCTACAAAGTCAGCCTGGGCGATTTTGTGCTGACCGAGGGCGAGTCCAACGAATGGCTGACCGTACCACCGCGCGGCCATGCTTTTTTTCGGGTGAAGGTGCGGACCAACCTCTGGCCGCAGATACGCGATGTGGTACAGATGCTTAAAAACCCGAGCAAACCCGTGCCCTATCGCCTGGAAGGCGAGCTGAAAACCGGATTATTCATCGGTAATGACGTGCAGGTGAACCACAATGGCGAGATAATCCCCGGCGATTTTATTCCGGAGCGACATCGATGACTCAGCAACCCCATGTCCATGGTCCTGACTGCAACCACGATCACGACCACCATGATCATCATGATCATGATCATGACCACGGCCATGTCCACGGCCCGAACTGCGGCCACGCTCACCAGGAGCCGGTGCGCAACGCCCTGAAAGACGTCGGCCGCAACGATCCTTGCCCATGCGGCAGCGAGAAAAAATTCAAGAAGTGCCACGGGGCCTGATGCCCTGCCCCCGCAGAAGCCGGCTTGCTATGGCAAGCTGGCTTGGTGTGGCGAGCTGGCTTGGTGTGGCGAGCGGGCTTGCCCCGCGTTGGGCTGCGCAGCAGCCCCAATAAGATCAACGCGTTCGCTCAGACAAAACGCAATGTCAGGTTTTGGGGCTGCTTCGCACCCCAACGCGGGGCAAGCCCGCTCGCCACAACAGCAGCACCACTTCCAACCCGCCGCCTTCCCGATTACTCAAACTCAACCGCCCCTCATGCGCCCGCGCAATCGTATGCGCAATGCTCAACCCCAACCCATACCCGCCCGTCTCGGCATTGCGTGAACCTTCCACCCGGTAAAACGGTTCCATCACCTGCTCCAACTGCTCCTGGGGAATCCCCGGTCCGCGGTCGCTGATGACGATCTGCAAGCTGTCCGCCTGATCCTCGACCCGCACCACCACCTCGCTGCCATAGCGCACCGCGTTTTCCAGCAAGTTCTGCACGCAGCGCTTGAGACTGCGCGCATACCCCGGCAGCGGCTGCTTCGCCCGGCCAATGATGGTCACGCTTTCGCCCACGTCCTCCAGGTCCGCCTGCAGGCTTTGCAGCAAGGCATTGATGTCGATGTTCTGTCGCGTTTCGTTGATCTCACCGCTGCTGACAAAGTCCAGGGTGCTGGCCACCATGTGTTCCATTTCTTCCAGGTCGCTGCGAAAACGCTCCTGGGTGCGCGTGTCTTCGAGCATTTCCGTGCGCAAACGCAGGCGTGTGATCGGCGAGCGCAGGTCGTGGGAAATGGCCGCAAGAAACCGCGTGCGCTCGGCGATGTTGGCGATCAGCCGCTGCTGCATCGCATTAAACGCCTGGGCGGCGCGGCGCACTTCAGTCGGGCCATCCACCGGTAACGGTGGGCGCTGGATGTCCCGACCCAGCGCCTCGGCGGCCTTGGCCAGGGCATTCAGCGGGCGGATAGCCAGGCGCACCGCCACCAGGGCGATGACCACCAGCACCAGCACCCGCAGCAAATAGATGCGCATCACGTAATCGAACAACAGGTCCAGCGGCGAGGTGCTGGTCCAGCCCTGCTCTTCACTGGCGTCCACGTGCAACCAGCGCCCATCGGGCAGGCGCAGGTCGATCAGGAACTGCCCAACCACCGGCTTGGAGCTGAGTAAGGTCGAGAGCCCGGCGGTCTGCCCTTCGCCGTCGACCAGCGACAGGCGTAAAAGGCTCAAGGTTTGCGCGTAGCCGGTTTTCTGCGCCAACACCTGCTTGATCAGGCGTTCGGTAGGCCGGTCGCTGTCGTTGAGCGTGCTGGGCGTGTTGCTGGCCTGGTCGCTCAAGGTCAGCCGAAAGTGCGGCGCATCAAGCAGCTGGATCAACTGCTCGGCCTGCTGCGGGTCGCTGTGCATCACGCGCACCACGTCCGCCAAACGCGTGGCGATCAGCCGTGCGGGGATTTCCAGCACCTGGCCATGACGCCGGTCGTACCAGATGCTGCTGGTCAGCGCCTGGGCCGCGAGCATGCCGCTGACCAAAATCAGCACCAGGCGCCCGAACAGCGAACGCGGCAGCAGCCTCACGCGCCCAGCACCACGTCATCGGCGGTGAGCATGTAACCCTCGTTGCGCACGGTCTTGATCAGCCCCGCCGGCAGCTGCGAGCGCAGGCGGCTGACGCACACGTCGATGGAGCGGTCGAACGGCGTGCTGTCCTTGTCGAACACATGGTTGAGCAGAAAGTCGCGGCTCAACGGGCGGTTCGGGTGCTGCAACAACAGGCGCAACACGCGGTAATCCGAATTGCCCAGGCTGACCACCACGCCTTCGGGGCTGAGCAGTTGCCGGGCCCGGGTGTCGAGTTGCCAGCCCGCGAACCGAATGCTCGGCGCTTCATCCAGGCGCGCACGGTCCGGAAAACTCTGTACCCGGCGCAACACCACCTTGATGCGCACCAGCAATTCACGCGGGTCGAAGGGTTTGGGCAGGTAGTCGTCGGCACCGATTTCCAGGCCGACGATGCGGTCGATCAACGAGCCCTTGGCCGTGAGCATCACCACCGGCGTGTTGGAGCTGACCCGCAGCTCGCGGCACAGGCTCAGGCCGTCTTCGCCGGGCAGCATCAGGTCGAGCACGATCAGGTCGATCACGTTCAGCGCCAGGCGGCGGCGCATTTCCTTGCCGTCGGCGGCGGTGGACACCTGAAAGCCCGCGTCACTCAAATAGTCGCAGAGCAGTTGGCGGATTTGCGGGTCGTCATCAACGATCAACAGGTGGTCAAGCTTTGCCATGGGCAGTCAATCCGAAAACTCAAAACGCAGGAGATAGCCGAAAGCTCAGCCAGTGGTAAGCGCAAATGTAATGGAATGTTGTGGGAAACCATAATCACGCATCAGCGATACAAACCCGGGGCATGGCGGGCCGAATCGCTCTTTAGACTACCGAAGCTAAATGAGAGTAATTGTAATTTAGACTCGGATCACTGCCCATGTCACTGCCCACTCCGCACCGTCACACGCTGCACACCACCCTGGCACCGATGTTCGGCTTTCTCGCTGCCGGCAGTGTCGCACCGACTGTCTGGGCCGATGCGCGCATCCCGGGCGCCGGCCGCACCCTCACCGCCAGTGTCGATTATGAGTTCTAACTTTCCCGCATCAGGAGCCTCCGCCATGTTCAAACCCCGAAACGTGCTCAAGCTCGGCGTGCTGTTCGCCGCGCTGGTGCTCGGCCATGCCGAAACCGCCGCCGCCCATGAAGTCACCGACGTGCTGGGCCGCAAGGTCGAGGTAAAGGATGATGTCAAACGCGTGGTGCTCGGCGAAGGTCGCTTGATTTCGGCATTTGCCTTGCTCGACAAGGACGCGCCGTTCCAGCGCATCGTTGGCTGGCAGAACGACTTGAAGCTGCTGGACCCGCACACCTACAACGCCTATGTGGCGAAGTTTGCGACAGTCAAAGACATCCCGTTGATCGGGCAAGCCTCCGAGCAAAGCGTCAGCGCCGAGGAAATTCTCTCGCTCAAACCTGACCTGGCGGTGTTCAGCATCTCTGGCCACGGGCCGACCGAACACAGCGCAGTGGCTGACGTGCTGGCCAAGGCGGGCATCCCGGTGTTGTTCGTCGATTTCCGTATCAACCCGGTGCAAGGCACCCACACCAGCATGATCGCGCTGGGCCAGGCGCTGGGGCGTGAAGCCCAGGCTAAAGCCTTCCTGGCCTTCTATAACCAGCACATCAAAGTCATCACCGACGCCGTCGCCACGCTGCCGGCGGGGCCGCGCCCGAGCGTGTTTCTGGAACTGCTGGCCGGTGCCTGGCAGGCACCTGGGCACACCACCGGCAAAAGCGGCATGGGTGAAGTGATCAAGCTGGTCGGCGGGCGCAATATCGCCGCCGATGTGGTGCCGGGTGCGCTGGGCGATATCAGCGTCGAGTACGCGCTGAAAGCCGATCCGGACGTGTACGTGGCCACCGGCAACCACAAGCCTGGGCTGATCCTGGGCGCTGGCGTAAGCACTGACGAAGCACGTGAGGCGTTTGATCGGGTGTTGGCGCGGCCGGAATTCGCCAATCTTCGGGCCATCCGCGAAGGCAATGCCCACGGCCTGTGGCATGACTTCTACAACTCGCCGTACAACCTGCTGGCGATCGAAGCGCTGGCCAAGTGGGTGCACCCGCAGCTGTTCGCCACGCTTGACCCGCAGGCGACCATGGAGCAAATCAACCAGCAGTTCCTGGGCATGCCGTTGCAGGGTGCTTACTGGATTGACGCAAAAACCCAGTAACACTTATCGCCCTGTTGGAACGCAGTCAGTGGGAGCTGGCTTGCCGGCGATAGCAGAGTGTCAGCCACTGAATCAGTCGACTGATACACCGCTATCGCCGGCAAGCCAGCTCCCACACCTGGATGTTCATCGTTTGTTAAATGTGTGTGAGCCAAATGACCACTCAAACCCTCGACCTCGCAACTGCCACTCACGGCTACCGCCGCTTGCTGGCACGCCGCGCCTGGCTGCTGGCACTGCTGGGCACGGCGCTGGTCTGCGCGATGCTGGTGGACCTGGCCAGTGGCCCGTCGGGCATGGGCCTGCCGGCTTTGCTCGACGGCATCCTGCACCCCTCGCACCTCAGCGCCACCGACCACGTCATCATCTGGAATGTGCGCTTGCCCTACGCGCTGATGGCCGTGCTGGTGGGCTGCGCGTTGTCGCTGGCCGGGGCTGAGATGCAGGCGATCCTGAATAACCCACTGGCCAGCCCGTTTACCCTCGGCGTGTCGTCGGCCGCCGCATTGGGCGCATCGCTGGTCATCGTGTTTCCGGTGACCACGTTGTGGGTGTCGGCCAACACGGCGATTTCCATCTCGGCCTTTATCTTCGCGGCGGCCTCGGTATTTTTGCTGCAAGCCATGTCGCGCCTGCGCGGCGCGGGCGTGGAAAGCCTGGTGTTGTTCGGCATCGCGCTGGTGTTCAGTTGCAATGCGGTCGTGGCCCTGCTGCAACTGGTTGCCACTGAAGATGTCTTGCAACAACTGGTGTTCTGGACCTTGGGCAGCGTGACCCGGGCCAACTGGGACAAACTCGGCATCCTCGCCCTGGTCGTGGCGGTGGTGATGCCGTTTTCTTTCGCCGCCGCACCGCGCCTGACCCTGCTGCGCATGGGCGAAGACCGCGCGCAAAGCTTTGGCGTGGACGTGAAGCGCCTGCGGTTTTTCTCGTTGCTGCGCATCAGCTTGTTGTCGGCCACCGCCGTGGCGTTTGTAGGCACGATCGGTTTTATCGGTCTGGTCGGTCCGCATATCGCGCGGATTCTGGTGGGTGAAGACCAACGCTTCCTGCTGCCCGCCAGCGCCTTGACCGGCGCATTGCTGCTGGCGCTGTCGTCGATTGCCAGCAAGCTGATCATGCCGGGCGTGATCGTGCCGGTCGGCATCGTCACCGCGTTGGTGGGCGTGCCGATTTTCGTGGTGCTGGTGTTCAAGCGCGGGAGGCAGCTATGAACCAGGGCTTATCGGTGCACAACGCCAACGTCAGTTATGGCCGGCGGCAAATCGTGCATGACCTGAACTTGCCTACCCTGCCCCACGGCAGCCTGACCGCGCTGATCGGCCCCAATGGCGCCGGTAAGTCGACCTTGCTGCGCGCCGTGGCCGGGCTGGAAAAGATGCAAGGCGTGGTAAGGCTGGGTGAGCTGGACCTTTCGGCCATGTCCGTGGCCGAGCGGGCGCGCCGCGTCACGTACATGCCGCAAAACCTGCCGCCGGGCCTGAGCCTCAGCGTGATGGAAAGCGTGATCGCCGCATTGCGCGTGGCCCATGTCGAAGGCATTCCCTTGTCCAGCGAGGCCTGTCTGCGTGAAGCGTTTGAGGCGTTGCAACGCATCGGCATCGCACACCTGGCCGATCAACTGTTAAGCACCTTGTCCGGTGGCCAACGCCAGCTGGTCAGCCTCGCCCAACTCATCGCGCGCCGCCCACAGGTGATGTTGCTCGACGAACCCACCAGCGCCCTCGACCTCAATTACCAGTTGAAGGTCATGGACTGCGTGCGTGGGCTGGTGCGCGAACACAACCTGATCGCCGTGGTGGTGCTGCACGACATCAACCTCGCCGCGCGGTTTGCCGACCACATTGCCGTGCTGCGCCAGGGCCGCTTGTACGCCAGTGGCGTGGCGGATGAGGTGCTTGACCCGGCGCTGTTTGCCGACGTTTACGGCGTGCGAGTGCGCATTGAACGGTGCTCACAGCAGTCGTTGCAGGTGCTGGTCGATGGGGCTGTGTAAAACGCTTCTAAGGTTAGACGCAAATGTTTGATTGAATTATTGCCCTTGGATCATCACCTATACCTGCAGGCATTCGCTCATTTGGAGAGCTTCATGATCGACCTGTATTACTGGACTACCCCCAACGGTCACAAAGTTTCACTGTTCCTGGAAGAAGCCGGTTTGCCCTACAAGGTGCACCCGATCAACATCGGCCAGGGCGACCAGTTCAAACCAGACTTCCTGAAGATTGCTCCCAACAACCGTATCCCGGCCATCGTCGACCAAAGCCCGAGCGACGGCGGCGCGCCGATTTCACTGTTTGAATCCGGCGCCATCTTGCTGTACCTCGCGGAAAAAACCGGCCAGTTCCTCCCCAAAGACCTGCGCGGTCGCCAAGAGGCATTGCAGTGGCTGTTCTGGCAAATGGGCGGGCTGGGGCCAATGGCCGGGCAGAATCATCATTTCAGCCAGTTCGCACCGGAAAAAATCCCCTACGCGATCAAGCGCTACGTCGATGAAACCGCGCGCCTGTATGGGGTGCTGGACCGGCGCCTGGCGGACCGCGCCTTCGTGGCGGGCGAGGACTACAGCATTGCCGACATGGCGATCTACCCGTGGATTGTTTCCCACAAGTGGCAGAGCCAGCGCCTGGAGGACTTCCCTCATGTGCAGCGTTGGTTCAACAGCATCAAGGAACGGCCGGCGACGGTTCGGGCGTATGAGCTGGTGCAGAAAGTGAATCCACCCAAAGCCTGATCTGAAGTCTTACTCGGTCAAAATGTGGGAGCGGGCTTGCTCGCGAATGCGGTGGTTCAGTCAGACCTTCGTTGACTGACACACCGCATTCGCGAGCAAGCCCGCTCCCACAGTTGATTTGCGCAAGACTCAAACTCCTGCTTGCGTCGTTTCGCCGCGCTCACTAACGTAGCGCCTTTAATGACGCTACCCCCCGCAGGAGCTTTGCCATGGCCTCGCCAGCCCTCTCACATTTTCTTCCCCGGTTCGGCGTTGCCGCGGCAGTGGCCAGTGCATTAAGCCTGGCCGGTTGCCAGCTCCAGAGCACCCAGGACACCCTGCCGCCCGTTGCCGGCGTGCAGCCGATCAAAGGCCTGGCCCAGAACGTGTCGGTACGCCGCAATGCCCAGGGCATGCCGCTGATCGAAAGCAACACCTTCCATGACGCGCTGTTCAGCCTCGGTTATGTGCACGCCAGCGACCGCATCACCCAGATGGTCACCTTGCGCCTGCTGGCCCAGGGCCGTCTGGCGGAAATGTCCGGGCCGGAGGTGCTGGATGTCGACCGCTTCATGCGCGCGGTCAACCTGAAAAAAAGCGCCGGCGAGCTGTACAACGCGTCGTCGCCGCGCCTCAAGCGCTTCTTTGAAGTGTATGCCCGCGGCGTCAACGCCTACCTGTTCCGCTACCGCGACAAGCTGCCGCCGGACCTGGCCCAGACCGGCTACAAGCCCGAGTACTGGAAACCGGAAGATTCGGCGCTGTTGTTCTGCCTGTTGAACTTCAGCGAATCGAGCAACCTGCAAGAAGAACTCTCCTCGTTGGTGCTGGCGCAGAAAGTCGGCGTCGACAAGCTCGCCTGGCTCACGCCAAGCGCGCCGGATGAGCCAATCCCGGCGGACGAGGCCGACAAGCTCAAGGGCGTGAACCTGGGCCAGATCACCGGCCTTGCGGGCCTGGAAAGCGTCGGCCAGCAGTTGAACAGCCTCAACGCCTTGGCGGTCACCACCTCCAACAACTGGGCCATCGGCCCGCAACGCAGCCGCAGCGGCAAAAGCCTGCTGGCCAGCGACCTTGCCGCCCAGCCGCAAGCGCCGTCGCCGTGGAATTACGTGCAGATCCGTGCGCCCAAATACCAGGCAGTCGGCGCCTCGATTGCCGGTCTGCCGACCCTGTTGTCCGGCTTCAACGGCAAAGTCGCGTGGAGCATGAGCGCGGTCAAGGGCGACACCCAGGACCTGTTCCTGGAAAAGGTCAAACGCCAAGGCAACGCGTTGTACTACGAGAACAACGGCAAATGGCTGCCGGCCACCGTGCGTAACGAAACCTACTTCGCCAAAGGCCAGCGGCCACTGCGTGAAGTGGTCTACGAAACTCGCCACGGCGCCCTGCTCAACAGCAGTCAGGCGCTGACCAGCGGTTTCGGCCTGGCCCTGCAAACCGCCGACTTCAAGGACGACAAGAGCCTGGACGCGTTTTTCGACCTGTCCCGTGCGCAAAACGCCGGCAAGGCGTCGGACGCGACCCGGGAAATCCGCGCCATCGCCCTGAACATGATCTTCGCCGACGCCAGCAACATCGGCTGGCAAGTCACCGGCCGCTTTCCCAACCGCCGCGAAGGCCAAGGCCTGCTGCCGTCGCCGGGCTGGGACGCGCGCTTTGACTGGGACGGCTATGCCGACGCGATGCTGCACCCGTACGATCAGGACCCGGCCCAAGGCTGGATCGGCACCGCCAACCAGCGCACCGCGCCACGCGGCTATGGCATGCAGCTGTCCAACTCCTGGGACGCACCGGAGCGCAGCGAACGCCTGGCGCAGTTGGCCAACGCCGGCAAGCATGACAGCCGCAGCATGATCGCCATGCAGTACGACCAGACCACCCTCTTTGCCGGCAAACTCAAGACCATGTTCCAGGCGCCGGGCATGGCCCAGCCGCTGAAACAGGCGATTGATGCATTACCGGCGGCCGACGCGACCAAGGCCCGCGAGGCGCTGAATCGCCTGATGGCGTTTGATGGCCGACTGGCGCCAACGTCTGCCGACGCGGCGATCTACGAGCTGTTCCTGCAGGAAAGCACCAAGCAGATCTTCCTCGACGAACTCGGCCCGGAAAACAGCGCCAGCTGGAAAGCCTTTATCAGCAACGCCAACCTGTCCTACTCCGCCAACGCCGACCACCTGCTGGGCCGCGAAGACAGCCCGTTCTGGGACGACGCGCGCACGGCGCAAAAAGAAGACAAACCGGCGATCCTGGCCCGCAGCCTGGCCGCCGCGATCACGGCCGGCGACAGCCAATTGGGCGCTGACCACAAGGCCTGGCAGTGGGGCAAGCTGCACACCACCACGTGGAAAAACACCAACGGCCAGGTGATTCGCGGCCCGTTCGCCAGCGGCGGCGACCACAACACCCTGAATCCGGCGCCCTACCGCTGGGGCCAGGACTTCACCACCACCCAGGTGCCGGCGCTGCGCATGATTGTCGACTTCGGCCAGATTGAACCGATGATGGGCCAGGGCGGCATTGGCCAGTCCGGCAACCCGGCCAGCCCGAATTATGCGAACGGCATCGACCCCTCGCTCAAGGCGCAATACCTGAGCTTCCCGATGCAGCCGCAGAACTTTGACAAGGTGTATGGGAAAACCCGCTTGACCCTCACACCCGGCAAGTAACCCGGTTTTTCACTGAAGAAACCGGATCAAAAATGTGGGAGCGGGCTTGCTCGCGAAGGCGGTCGATTAGTCACTGAATAGTTGGCTGAACCACCGCCTTCGCGAGCAAGCCCGCTCCCACATTGACCTTATGCATTCCGATAGAACTTCTCGCCCCACCGTCCCCTCATACCTGATAAGCCCATCGCCCCCGGCACGCCCATGGACCTTGTCATCGCCCGGCCCGAAGGCCTCTACTGCCCCGCCGGAGATTTTTACATCGACCCATGGCGGCCGGTGGAACGCTCGGTCATCACCCACGCACACGGCGACCACGCCCGCACCGGCAACGAGCACTACCTGGCCGCTGCGCCCGGTGAAGGCATCTTGCGCTCGCGCCTGGGCCAGGACATCAATCTGCAAACCCTGGCCTATGGCGAAAAACTCGTGCACCACGGCGTGACCCTGAGTTTTCACCCTGCCGGGCACGTGCTGGGTTCAGCCCAGGTGCGGCTGGAGTACCAGGGCGAAGTCTGGGTCGCCTCCGGCGACTACAAAGTCGAGCCCGACGGCACCTGCGCACCCTTCGAACCGGTGCGCTGCCACACCTTTATTACCGAATCCACGTTCGGCCTGCCGATCTACCGCTGGCAGCCCCAGGCGCAGATCTTTGCCGGGATCAATGACTGGTGGCAGGCCAACATCGCCGCCGGCAAGGCCAGCGTGTTGTTCTGTTATTCGTTCGGCAAGGCCCAGCGCATCCTGCATGGCATCGACGCCAGCATTGGCCCGATCCTCAGCCATGGCGCGGTCGAACCCTTGAACCGCGTGTACCGCGAAGCCGGCATCTACATCCCCGAAACCCTCTACGCCGGCGACTTCAAAAAGACCGACCCGTTGCTGCGCCAGGCGCTGATCATCGCCCCGCCGTCCGCAGGCGGAAGCAGTTGGATCAAGCGTTTCGGCGACTACAGCGACGCGTTCGCCAGCGGCTGGATGCGCCTGCGCGGCACGCGGCGGCGCCGCGGTGTGGACCGTGGCTTTGTGCTCTCGGACCACGCCGATTGGCCGGGGCTGTTGTGGGCCATCGAGCAGACCGGCGCCGAGCGGGTGATGGTCACCCACGGTTCTGTCGGCGTTCTGGTGCGTCACCTGCGGGAAAAAGGCCTGGATGCCCAGGGTTTCACCACCGAATACGGCGATGACGAAGAGGAGGCCAGCGCATGAAAGCCTTCGCCGAGTTGTACGCCAACCTCGACGCCACCACGTCCAGCAATGCCAAGCTCGCCGCGTTGCAGGCGTACTTTCGCCAAGCCCCGCCCGACGATGCAGCGTGGGCCGTGTATTTCCTGTCCGGCGGGCGGCCTCGGCAACTGGTGCCCACCCGTTTACTGCGCGACATGGCCACCGAAGCCTCGGGCATCGAGCCATGGCTGTTCGAAGAGAGCTACCAGTCGGTCGGCGATTTGGCCGAGACCATTTCCCTGCTGTTACCCGAATCCGCCTATACCTCGGAAGATGGCCTGGCGGTGTGGCTCGAAGAAAAGCTGCTGCCCCTGCGGGGTTTGCCGCCTCTGGAACTCGCCGAACGCTTGCCCGCGCTGTGGGCCCAGTTGGATCAGCCGAGCCTGATGGTCTGTATCAAATTGATCACCGGCAGCTTTCGCGTCGGCGTGTCCAAACTGCTGGTCACCCGCGCCCTCGCCGCAATGGCCGACCTCGACAGCAAGCGCGTGGCGCAACGCCTGGTGGGCTACACCGACCTGTCCAATCGCCCTACGCCTGAAGGCTACCTCAAGCTGATCGCTGCCGAATCGTCCGACGAACATGCGCAACGCGGCGGGCAGCCTTATCCGTTTTTTCTGGCCCATGGGTTGTCGCAGCCGGTGGAGCAATTCGACGCCCTGCTCGGCTCTCCCGCCGACTGGCAGGTGGAATGGAAGTGGGACGGCATTCGCGCGCAGCTGGTCAAGCGTGAAGGCCGGCTGTGGGTCTGGTCGCGGGGCGAAGAGCTGGTCACCGAGCGTTTTCCCGAACTGCACAGCCTGGTCAGCGGCCTGCCGGATGGCACGGTGATCGACGGCGAAATCGTGGTGTGGAAGGACGCGGTGCAACCCTTCGCGCTGCTGCAACAGCGTATCGGCCGCAAGACCTTGAGCAAAAAGGTGCTTGAAGATGCACCGGTCGCCGTCCTCGCCTACGACCTGCTGGAGTTCGAGGGCGACGATTGGCGCAACCACACCCAGGCCGAACGCCGCACCCAGCTCGAGCAGGTGATTGCCCAGTGCAACCAGCCTGTGCTGCTGCCATCTCCTTCGCTGACGGGGACCTCTTGGGCAGACCTCGCGCAGCAACGCGAGGCCTCTCGCCAGTTGGGCGTGGAAGGCATGATGCTCAAAGCCAAGGACGGCCTGTACGGCGTGGGCCGCACCAAGGACATGGGCGTGTGGTGGAAATGGAAAGTCGACCCGTTCAGCGTCGACGCGGTGTTGATCTACGCCCAACGTGGCCATGGGCGCCGCGCCAGCCTGTATAGCGACTACACCTTTGCGGTGTGGGACGGCCCGCCCGGCACCGAACGCACGCTGGTGCCGTTTGCGAAGGCCTATTCAGGCCTGACCGACGAGGAAATGCGCAAGGTCGACGCGATTGTGCGCAAAACTACGGTGGAGAAATTCGGGCCGGTCAGCAGCGTGACGCCAAGCATGGTGTTTGAGCTGGGCTTTGAGGGCATTGCCCTGTCCAAGCGCCACAAGAGCGGGATAGCGGTGCGATTTCCCAGAATGCTGCGGTGGCGCCAGGATAAGGCGGTGGATGAGGCGGACAACCTGGCCACGCTGCAGGACCTCCTGACCTGAAATACATCCTCATGTGGGAGCGGGCTTGCTCGCGAATACGGTGGGCCAGTGACAGATGAATTGACTGACCCGCCGCATTCGCGAGCACGCCCGCTCCCACGTCTGATTCGCGTCAAGATCCAAAATGGTGCACTGAAAAATCAATGCCCATTTTCGGGCATCTCCTACACTCTCATCTCCCTTATCCCACCTTTTAAAACAGTCATTCGGAACTATGGTGCAGAAATTGCTACTCGTGATCCGTCTGACACCGTTCAGTAACAGTCCTAAACGCGCCACAAGCGCTTATCTTGGTTTCCAGGGATTACATAATGAAAAAAGCATTGCTGACCCTTTCTGCACTGGCTCTGTGCATGGCTGCTGGTGTTGCCACAGCCAAGGAATACAAGGAATTGCGTTTTGGTGTCGATCCTTCCTACGCGCCGTTCGAATCCAAGGCCGCTGACGGCAGCCTGGTAGGCTTCGATATCGACCTGGGCAATGCGATCTGCGCCGAGCTGAAGGTCAAGTGCAAGTGGGTTGAAAGTGACTTCGACGGCATGATTCCAGGCCTGAACGCCAACAAGTTCGACGGCGTGATTTCGTCGATGACCGTGACCGAAGCCCGTGAAAAGGCGATCGACTTCTCCAACGAGCTGTTCTCCGGCCCGACGTCCCTGGTGTTCAAAAAAGGCGCGAACTTCTCCACGCCTGAGTCCCTCAAGGGCAAAACCGTGGGCTACGAGCAAGGCACCATCCAGGAAGCCTACGCCAAGGCGGTGCTGGACAAAGCCGGTGTGACCACCAAGGCCTACGCCAACCAGGACCAGGTGTATGCCGACCTGACGTCCGGTCGTCTCGACGCTTCGGTGCAAGACATGCTGCAAGCCGAGCTGGGCTTTTTGAAGTCGCCGGCAGGCGCTGACTACGAAGTCAGCAAGGCCATCGACGACCCATTGCTGCCATCCAAAACGGCGGTCGGTATCAAAAAAGGTAACAAAGACCTCAAGGCCTTGCTCGATAAAGGTATCAAAGCGTTACACGATGATGGCACCTACGCCACCATCCAGAAGAAACACTTCGGCGATCTGAACCTGTACAGCGGTAAATAACACCCTGGCGCCCACCTGTTTGAGGTGGGCGCTTTTTTATCGCCATAGGTCCTGAATTCATGTTTGAAGATCTTTTGCAAACCCTGGGGCTGAGTGCCTTCAGTTTGAAGGGGTTCGGCCCGCTGTTGCTGCAAGGTACGTGGATGACCGTGAAACTGTCGGTCGCCTCCCTGGCCGTCAGCGTCCTGCTCGGCTTGCTCGGCGCCAGCGCGAAACTGTCCAGCGTCAGCCTGATCCGCGTCCCCGCCCAGCTCTACACCACCTTGATTCGCGGCGTGCCCGACCTGGTGCTGATGTTGCTGATTTTCTACAGCCTGCAAATCTGGCTGACCGGTTTTACCGACTTCATGGAATGGGACTACATCGAGATCGACCCATTCAGCGCTGGGGTTATCACCCTGGGCTTCATCTACGGTGCCTACTTCACCGAGACCTTTCGCGGTGCGATCCTCGCCGTGCCGCGGGGCCAGCTGGAAGCGGCGACCGCCTACGGGCTCACGCGCGGGCAGCGGTTTCGCTTCGTGACCTTCCCGCAGATGATGCGCTTTGCCCTGCCGGGCATCGGCAACAACTGGATGGTGATGCTCAAGGCCACGGCGCTGGTGTCGATCATCGGCCTGGCGGACCTGGTCAAGGCCGCTCAAGACGCCGGCAAGAGCACCTACCAACTGTTTTACTTCCTGGTCATCGCCGCGTTGATCTACCTGCTGATCACCAGCGCGTCCAATGTCGTCCTGCGCTGGCTTGAGCGCCGCTACTCCGCTGGGTCCCGGGAGGCCGTGCGATGATCGAACTTCTGCAGCAATACTGGCGCCCCTTCCTTTATAGCGACGGCCAGCACATCACCGGGCTGGCAATGACCCTGTGGCTGCTCAGCGCAGCGCTGGTGATTGGCTTTGTGGTGTCAATCCCGCTGTCCATCGCCCGCGTGTCGCGCAAACGCTACATCCGTTGGCCGGTGCAGTTTTACACCTACCTGTTTCGTGGCACGCCGCTCTATATCCAGCTGCTGATCTGCTACACCGGGATCTACAGCATTGCGGCCGTGCGGGCGCAACCGGTGCTGGACGCGTTCTTTCGGGATGCGATGAACTGCACCATCCTGGCCTTCGCCCTGAACACCTGCGCCTACACCACCGAGATTTTCGCCGGGGCGATCCGCAGCATGGCGCATGGCGAAGTCGAGGCAGCCAAGGCTTACGGCCTGAGCGGCTGGAAGCTCTATGCCTATGTGATCATGCCGTCGGCGCTGCGCCGCTCGTTGCCGTACTACAGCAATGAAGTGATCCTGATGCTGCACTCGACCACCGTGGCATTCACCGCGACGGTGCCGGACATTCTCAAGGTGGCCCGGGACGCCAACTCGGCCACGTACATGACCTTTCAATCATTCGGCATCGCTGCGCTGATCTACCTGACCGTGACCTTTGCGCTGGTCGGGCTGTTTCGTCTGGCGGAGCGCCGTTGGCTGGCCTTTCTCGGGCCGAGCCATTAAGGAGTCGTCATGCGTCATCAGGTACATGATCTGATCGCGCCGGTGCCAGGCACGGCGCGGCAGATTCACAGTTTCCACTTCGGCCCGGAACAGGCTGAAGGCAAGGTCTACATCCAGTCATCGCTGCATGCCGACGAACTGCCGGGCATGCTGGTGGCCTGGCACCTCAAGGCCCGCCTCGCCGAGTTGGCGGCGGCCGGCAGGCTGCGCAGCGAAATCGTGTTGGTGCCAATTGCCAACCCGGTGGGCCTGGAGCAAGTGTTGATGGATATTCCGCTGGGCCGCTACGAGCTGGAAAGCGGACAGAATTTCAACCGCCGGTTTGTCGACCTCAGTGAAGAGGTGGGTAACCAGGTCGAGTATTTGCTGGGGGATGACGCGCAGCACAACGCCCGTTTGATCCGTGCCGCGCTGTCCAATGCCCTCGCCCGGCAAGCGGCCGACACCCAGTTGCAATCCCAACGCCTGGTGCTGCAACGCCTGGCCTGCGATGCCGACATGGTGCTTGACCTGCATTGCGACTTCGAAGCCGTGGCGCACCTGTACACCACGCCCGAAGCCTGGCCGCAGGTGGAGCCGCTGGCACGCTACATCGGCTCGGAAGCCAACTTGCTTGCCACCGATTCCGGCGGGCAGTCCTTCGATGAATGTTTCACCCTGGTGTGGTGGCAGTTGCAGCAACGCTTTGGCGAGCGCTTCCCGATTCCCATGGGCAGCTTTTCGGTGACCGTCGAACTGCGCGGCCAGGGCGACGTCAACCACGGCCTGGCCCGCCTCGACTGCCAGGCGATCATCGACTACCTGATCCACTTCGGCGCGATTGACGGCACCGCGGCGCCACTGCCCCCATTGCCCTACCCGGCCACCCCACTGGCGGGCGTCGAGCCTGTGACCACGCCCGTTGGCGGTTTGCTGGTCTTCAGCGCCTTGCCCGGTGAATACCTGGAAGCCGGGCAATTGATCGCCGAAATCATCGACCCCCTTACTGACCGCGTAACGCCCGTGCACTGTAAAAGCGCCGGCCTGCTTTACGCCCGTTCGCTGCGGCGCATGGCCACGGCCGGCATGGTGATCAGCCATGTCGCAGGCCATGAAGCCTACCGCAGCGGCTACCTACTTTCGCCTTGAGGATGCACGCCCCATGTACAAATTGACCGTTGAAGGCCTGCATAAAAGCTATGGCGACAATGAAGTGCTCAAAGGTGTCTCGCTCAAGGCCAAGACCGGTGATGTGATCAGTTTGATCGGCGCCAGCGGTTCGGGCAAAAGCACCTTTTTGCGCTGCATCAACTTTCTGGAAACCCCCAACGACGGCGCGATGACCCTCGACGGCCAGCAAATCCGCATGGTCAGCGACCGCCACGGCATGCGCGTGGCCGACGACGCCGAGCTGCAACGCCTGCGCACACGGCTGGCGATGGTGTTCCAGCATTTCAACCTGTGGAGCCACATGAGCGTGCTGGAAAACATCACCATGGCGCCGCGTCGGGTGCTGGGTTGCAGCAAGAAGGACGCCGAAGACCGCGCCCGTCGCTACCTCGACAAAGTCGGCTTGCCGGCGCGCGTGGCCGATCAATACCCGGCGTTTTTGTCTGGTGGCCAACAGCAACGGGTGGCCATCGCCCGCGCCCTGGCCATGGAGCCGGAGGTGATGCTGTTCGACGAGCCGACCTCGGCCCTCGACCCGGAGCTGGTCGGTGAAGTATTGAAGGTGATCCAGGGGCTGGCCGAGGAAGGCCGCACCATGATCATGGTCACCCACGAAATGAGCTTTGCGCGCAAGGTGTCGAGCCAGGTGCTGTTCCTGCACAAGGGCCTGGTGGAAGAGCAAGGTGCGCCTGCGGATGTGCTGGGCAATCCGAAGAGCGAGCGCCTGCAGCAGTTTTTGAGCGGCAATTTGAAGTAAACCTTTGCGGCGCCTGGAGGGTCTCTGAATGAGAGCCTCCAGAGCGTCAGCCCATCCATGGCAAAACCCCTCGACTTCGCAAAAAACTGGTTTGCCGCCAAGGGCTGGAAACCGTTCGCCTTTCAGAAAGCGGTATGGGCGGCGGTCAAGCAGGGTCAGTCAGGCTTGCTGCATGCCAGCACCGGCGCGGGTAAAACCTATGCACTGTGGTTTGCCGCCCTCAACCGTTTCGCCATCACTCGCCCGCCCGCCACCGGCAAACGCAAACCGCCGGCTGAGCCGCTGACGGTGCTGTGGATTACACCCATGCGCGCGCTGGCCGCCGACACTGCACGCGCCCTTGAAGCGCCGCTGGCGGCCCTGCAGATTCCCTGGAGCGTCGGCCTGCGCACCGGCGATACCAGCAGCAGCGAACGCGCACGTCAAACCCGCCGCCAGCCCACCGCGCTGGTTACCACGCCGGAAAGTCTTACGTTGATGCTGGCGCGTGCCGACAGTGAATCGAGCCTGGCGCACTTGCGCATGGTCATCGTGGATGAATGGCATGAACTGATCGGAAACAAGCGTGGCGTGCAGCTGCAACTGGCGCTGGCGCGCTTGCGGCGTTGGCATCCGGAACTGATGGTGTGGGGAATTTCGGCGACGCTGGGTAATCAGGCTCACGCACTGGAGGTTTTGGTCCCACAAGGTGGCGGGATCAACGTGCAGGGGCAAACGGCCAAAACGCTGCAGGTCGATACCTTGTTACCGCCTACCACCGAGCGTTTTCCCTGGGCCGGGCATATTGGTTTGAAGATGTTGCCGCAAGTCGTCGCCGAAGTTGACTCCAGCAGCAGTTGCCTGGTGTTCACCAATACGCGGGCGCAGTCGGAGATCTGGTACCAGGCGTTGCTCGAGGCGCGCCCGGATTGGGCGGGCGTGATCGCGCTGCACCACGGCTCACTCTCGCGCGAAACGCGCGACTGGGTGGAGCGAGCCTTGAAAGACGGCCAGCTCAAAGCGGTGGTGTGCACCTCCAGCCTGGATTTGGGCGTGGATTTTCTGCCGGTGGAGCGCGTGCTGCAAATCGGCTCGGCCAAAGGCGTGGCGCGCTTGATGCAGCGCGCCGGACGCTCCGGCCACGCGCCAGGGCGGCCGTCCCGGGTGACGCTGGTGCCGACCCACAGCCTGGAGCTGGTGGAAGCAGCCGCCGCCCAGGACGCAATCGCCCAGCGGCGCATCGAAGCGCGTGAATCGCCTTACAAGCCGCTGGACGTGCTCGTACAGCATTTGGTGAGCATGGCGCTGGGCGGAGGCTTTACGCCGGACGCGCTGCTGGCGGAAGTGCGCGGGGCCTGGGCTTACCGTGACCTCACGCAAGCCGACTGGGCCTGGGCGTTGGGTTTTGTGCGCCATGGCGGATTGTCGCTGACGGCTTACCCGGATTACCGCCGCGTGGAGCCCGATGAGCACGGCGTGTGGCGCGTGCCGGATGCACGCCTGGCGCGGCGCCATCGCATGAGCGTAGGCACCATCGTCAGTGATGCGAGTATCCAGCTGAAATTCTGGAGCAAGGGCGGCGGTGGCAAGAACCTGGGCAGTGTCGAGGAAGGCTTTATCGCACGGCTCAAACCCGGTGATGGTTTCCTGTTTGCCGGGCGTTTGCTGGAACTGGTGCGCGTGGAAAACATGACTGCTTACGTGCGTCGCAGCACCGCGAAAAGAGCCGCCGTGCCGCGTTGGAATGGCGGGCGCATGCCGCTTTCCAACGAGCTGGCGCAGGCGGTGGTCGAGCGTTTTGATGCGGCGGCGCACGGGCATTTTGACGGCCCGGAAATGCAGGCAGTGCAGCCTTTGCTGCAAACCCAGTTGCGCTGGTCGGGCCTGCCGACGCGCACGCATTTGCTGGCCGAAGCCCTGAAGTCGCGGGAGGGATGGCACGTGTTTCTTTACCCCTTCGCCGGACGCCAAGTGCATCTGGGCCTGGCCAGCCTGCTGGCGTGGCGGGTCAGCCAACAGCAGCCGGTGACCTTTTCGATTGCGGTGAATGATTACGGGCTGGAGCTGTTGAGCGCCACGCCGGTGGATTGGCCATTGCTGCTGAACGAAGCGTTGTTGAGTCCGCAAAATTTGCTGACCGACGTCATAGCCAGCCTGAATGCCGGGGAACTGGCCCTCAGGCGCTTTCGCGAGATCGCGCGCATCGCCGGGCTGGTGTTCGCGGGTTACCCCGGGGCGCCAAAAAGCACGCGGCAGGTTCAGGCCTCCAGCGGGTTGTTTTTTGAAGTGTTCAAGCAATATGACCCGCAGAACCTGCTGCTGACCCAGGCGGGGGAAGAAGTCCTGCGTGATGAGTTGGATATTCGTCGGCTGGAACAGACATTGCGCCATCTGGCCGCGCTGAAACTGGACCTGCACCTGATCGAACGGCCTACACCGCTGGCCTTCCCACTGCTGGTTGAGCGGATGCGCGAGAGCATGAGTTCGGAGAAACTCTCGGAGCGCATTGCACGGATGGTCAAGGACCTGGAAAAAGTCGCAGATAACGGGAAACGCTGATGCACTGTTCGGTAATGCTTGAGGGGGAAGAGCTGTGGCTGCTGCCGGAAAAGGCCGTGTACTGGCCATCACGTCGGTGCCTGCTGATTGCCGACGTGCATTTTGGCAAGGCCTCCGCCTACCGCAGCCTTGGGCAACCGGTGCCCCAAGGCACCACGACTGAAAACCTGCAACGCCTGGACCGGCTGTTATCGGCCTTGCCGTGCGAGCAGGTGATCTTTCTCGGTGACTTCCTGCACGGCCCCGGCTCTCACGCCAGCGGCACGCTGAGCGCCTTGAGAGCCTGGCGTGAGCGCAATCGCGACCTGAGCCTGACGCTGATTCGCGGCAATCACGATAAACGCGCAGGTGACCCACCGGCCGACTTGGGCATTGAGGTGGTGCAGGAGCCTTTGCTGATGGGGCCGTTCGCCCTGCAACACGAACCGGACGCGCATGCCAGCCACCATGTACTGGCGGGGCATGTGCACCCAGTTTATCGATTGCGCGGCAGGGGCCGTCAGAGCTTGCGCCTGCCGTGCTTTCAGCTCGGGTCGCAGATCAGCCTGCTGCCGGCGTTTGGCGCCTTTACCGGGGGTTATTCAGTGGAACAGCGCGACGATCGGCAGATCTTTGTGATCGGCGATGAGGACGTATGGCCGGCGTGCTGAAGAACCGGCCATGTCTCCTGCCCTGAACGATCAGGCGACAGGCGCGGGTGGCGGCTCATCGGGGAGCGTCGGTTCACCAGGCTCGGTGGGCGGTTGCGGCCAATCTTGATCAGGTTGACCGGGGATGCCGCCTGCATACGCAGGGTCGGCCATCAGGGACCAGGCCAGAACACCAATCTGGTTGGGTTCAAGCCGGGCGAGTTCGGCGCTGATTCGCGGGTCGATCTTCATAAAGTACTCCTCAAGCGTGGCTCGGCGCGTTTTGCACGCACCGAGGCAGTACACCCAATAGAGTCACTTCCCGCAGACTAATTCCCTTAACGTGTAAGACCTTTCGATCAAGCGCGTGGGAGTGTGACGCCACGCTGGCCCTGATACTTGCCTGCACGGTCCTTGTAGGAGACTTCACAAGCCTCGTCGGACTGCAGGAACAGCATCTGTGCCACGCCTTCATTGGCGTAGATCTTGGCCGGCAACGTGGTGGTGTTGGAGAACTCCAGGGTCACGTGACCTTCCCACTCGGGCTCAAGCGGCGTCACGTTGACGATAATGCCGCAGCGCGCGTAGGTGCTTTTACCCAAGCAGATGGTCAGCACGTCACGCGGGATGCGGAAAAACTCCACAGTGCGCGCCAGGGCGAAGGAGTTTGGCGGGATGATGCACACGTCGCTCTTGACGTCGACGAAGCTCTTCTCGTCGAAGTTCTTCGGGTCGACGATCGCCGAGTTGATATTGGTGAACACCTTGAATTCATCGGCGCAACGCACGTCGTAGCCATAGCTGGAAACACCGTACGAAATCACCGGAGCGTCGCCGGCGCCACGGATCTGGCGTTCAACGAACGGTTCGATCATGCCGTGCTCTTGCGCCATGCGGCGAATCCACTTGTCCGATTTGATGCTCATGGCGGGTGTCCTGAATAGCGAGGTGGAAAAATTCTGTTGGGCATCTTACCGGGGCCGGCTGCGGGGTTCAAAGGGCGCGGGGCTTTTCTTGATGAATGCACCGGCTGCTGCAAGTCGCAGCCAACAGGGCCGGGGCTTATAGTGCGGTCCCCTGTGACTGTAAATACCACCGCCAGTCACGAAAATAGAGAAACCTTCGGAAATACCATTGGCACGTTCCGGAAAAAGGGTTAAGGTGGCGCCACTGTGCTGCTTGTGTCACTGAGAATCTCTACACGATATGTTGAATTTCGATCCAACCATCTCCAAGAATTTTTCCTGCTCTTTGCACTCAGTCTCGGCCAGGGCTTTTCCTGAGTCGCAGTTAACTTTGTCCAAGGAGATACACCATGTCTAATCGCCAAACTGGTACCGTTAAGTGGTTCAACGATGAAAAAGGCTTCGGCTTCATCACTCCACAATCCGGTGACGACCTGTTCGTTCACTTCAAAGCTATCCAATCCGACGGCTTCAAAAGCCTGAAAGAAGGCCAACAGGTTTCTTTCATCGCTACCCGCGGTCAGAAAGGCATGCAAGCTGAAGAAGTTCAAGTTATCTAACTTGTACTGACTTAGTCGAAAAAACCCCGCCCTCAAAAGCGGGGTTTTTTTATGCCTGGGATTTGGCGCAACACTCACGCAATCCCGGACACAAAAAAATGTGGGAGCGGGCTTGCTCGCGAATGCGATGGATAAGTCGGCACATCTGTCGACTGACACTCCGCATTCGCGAGCAAGCCCGCTCCCACACTTAGTCCCGCGTCGTTTATTGGAACAACGACTCACTCGACAAGCCATTCTTCTCCAGGATCTCACGCAAGCGCTTGAGGCCCTCTACCTGGATCTGCCGCACCCGCTCACGAGTCAGACCGATCTCCAGACCTACGTCCTCCAGGGTACTGCTCTCATGGCCGCGCAGGCCGAAGCGGCGAATCACCACTTCACGCTGCTTGTCCGTGAGCTCAGACAGCCACTGGTCAATGCTTTGGGAAAGATCATCGTCCTGCAACAGTTCGCAAGGATCCGTCGGACGATCATCCGTCAGGGTGTCCAGCAGGGTTTTATCCGAATCCGGACCCAGCGAGACATCGACCGAAGACACGCGCTCGTTCAGGCCGAGCATGCGCTTAACCTCGCCTACCGGCTTTTCCAGCAGGTTGGCGATCTCTTCAGGCGAAGGTTCATGATCGAGTTTTTGTGTCAGCTCACGCGCCGCCCGCAGGTAGACGTTGAGCTCCTTGACCACATGGATCGGCAACCGGATCGTGCGGGTCTGATTCATGATCGCCCGTTCGATGGTCTGACGAATCCACCAAGTGGCATAGGTCGAAAAGCGGAAGCCCCGCTCAGGGTCGAACTTCTCCACCGCCCGGATCAAGCCCAGGTTACCCTCCTCGATCAGGTCCAACAGCGACAGCCCACGATTGACGTAGCGTCGGGCGATTTTCACCACCAGGCGCAAGTTACTTTCAATCATGCGTTTGCGCCCAGCCGGATCGCCTTTTTGCGACAAGCGCGCAAAATGGACTTCTTCTTCGGGAGTGAGCAGAGGGGAAAAGCCGATTTCATTGAGGTACAGCTGCGTTGCGTCGAGCGCCCGCGTGTAGTCAATGTACTTGTGTTGCTTTAACGCGGTGGAGTTCTTGGATTTGGTGCGAACTGAAGGTGTAGCAGACCCTTCATCATTCGACATCGATTCCTTTTCGGTGAGTATCTCCATTTCAAGGAGAACCTCATCGTCGATGTCAAACTCCGGCGCTTCTTTACTGAGAGCCATTGTTATAGTCCTTTGGTGAGTTCGACCTCAAGCTCAAGCGACGCCTCTATCCTTGGCAACGCTGGAGCCTGTTCCTTCTACGTGAGGGAACAGGCTGTGCAACACATCAACGACGGGGAAGGAATTGCAGCGGATCTACAGGTTTCCCTTGGCGGCGAATCTCAAAGTGCAGTTTCACCCGGTCTGTACCAGTTGACCCCATTTCGGCAATTGTCTGTCCGACTTTGACTTGCTGCCCCTCCCGAACCAACAGCCTGCGGTTGTGACCGTAAGCACTGACGTAGGTATCGCTGTGTTTGATGATGACCAGTTCGCCGTAGCCCCGCAAACCACTCCCGGCGTACACCACTGTCCCATCAGACGCAGCTAAAACAGGCTGTCCCAAATCCCCGGCGATATCAATGCCTTTATTCAAACTACCGTTTGAAGAGAATTTTCCAATTAACACCCCGTTTGAAGGCCATCCCCAACCGGTCGGGGCAGGCCCTGCAGGCGGCAACGGCGCAGGCGCCGGTTTGCTCGCAACAGTAGGCGCGGCGGTGCCTGCAGGCCGGGTAATGATCGTGGTTTTGCTCGAAGACGACGGCGAAGATCCGGAATTTGTCACAACTGTCGTAGGCGTTGAACCGGTGCGCCCATCGAAACGAATGGTCTGACCTGGATGTATCGTATAGGGCACAGGAATATTGTTACGAGCTGCGAGCGCCTTGTAATCCCAGCCGTAACGGAAGGCGATCGAGAACATCGTGTCCCCCTTTCGCACTACATACTGCCCGGTGGTGACCGTCGGTTTTTGCGGCGCTGCTTTATTGCGGTCAACCACCCGCGCACCGCTCGATGGCGTGCTCGAACAGGCCGCCAATAAGGAACTCAAGACAAGGCCAAGCACCAGTCGCTGAAAGCTTGTTTTACTCATACGCTGCGCAGGACCTGTGAGACTCACCCGCCGCTCCCTTTGTGGTGGCTGAACATGAACGCCTGTATCAGGCTTGAAATATGACGCAAGTATAACTGGGCATTGGATTTTTACCGGCACACGACTGAAACGAAAAATTCATCATGTTTAAACCCGGTTTCCCATCATGTTGACTCTATAAGCCCCGCTGTAAGACACATCCCCACCCACAGAATTCACTGTTTGCGAATAAATGATCAGGCCAGCGGGCCATTGAGCAACGGTACAAAGCGCACGGCGCCCAGTACGTGCCGGGAAAAGCCCTCGTCTTCCCGAATAATGAGCATCAATTGTTGCACTTCGCCGGAGCCCACCGGGATAACCAACCGCCCGCCAGGTGCCAGTTGATCCAGCAACGCCTGCGGTACATCGGTAGCAACGGCGGTAACGATGATGCCGTTATACGGCGCCAGCGCCGGCCAGCCTTCCCAGCCATCGCCCCAGCGAAACACCACGTTACGCAGGTTGAGCTCCACCAGGCGCTCCTTGGCGCGGTCCTGCAGGACCTTGATGCGCTCCACTGAGAACACCCGCTCCACCAGTTGCGACAGCACGGCAGTCTGGTAACCCGAACCGGTGCCGATCTCCAGCACCTTGTCCAACGGCCCCGCCGCCAGCAACAGCTCACTCATGCGCGCGACCATATAAGGCTGCGAAATGGTCTGGTTGTGGCCGATGGGCAATGCGGTGTCTTCATAGGCCCGATGCGCCAGGGCTTCGTCGACAAACAGGTGGCGTGGTGTGCGCCGGATGACTTCCAGCACCTGGGCGTTCGACAGCCCTTCTTCGTACAGGCGCTGGATCAAACGCTCGCGGGTACGCTGCGAGGTCATCCCGATGCCACGGCGCAGCAGGTCGTCTTGTTCACGCGCCATCAACGCAGCCCCTCGAGCCAGCCATCGAGACTACTGAAGGCATCACTGAAAGTGCGATCAAGCTGCAACGGGGTAATCGATACATAACCTTGCATCACCGCATGAAAGTCTGTGCCCGGGCCACCGTCCTCGGCGTCGCCGGCTGCCGCAATCCAATAACCTTCCTTGCCGCGCGGATCGACCACTTTCAGGGGCGCCGCCGCACGGGCGCGATGGCCCAGGCGCGTCAGTTGGATGCCGCGAATATGGTCGAGGGGCAAGTTAGGGATGTTGACGTTGAGCACTGTGCGCGGCGGCAGGTCCAGGGACCCGTGGGCCTCCACCAGCTTGCGGGCGAAATACGCCGCCGTCGCCAGGTTGTCCAGCTGCCGCGAGGCAAAGGAAAAGGCGAACGAGGTGCGGCCCAGGAAACGCCCTTCAAGCGCTGCCGCCACCGTACCGGAATACAGCACGTCATCGCCCAGGTTGGCGCCGAGGTTGATGCCCGACACCACCAGGTCCGGCTCCTGCTCCAACAAGCTGTTGATCGCCAGGTGCACGCAATCGGTGGGCGTACCGTTCACGCTGATAAAGCCATTGGCCAGAACCTGCGGGTGCAACGGACGGTCGAGCGTCAGCGAACTGCTGGCGCCGCTCTTGTCCTGGTCCGGGGCAACCACCACACACTCGGCGTAATCTTCCAGCGCAGCATAAAGCGCGGCAAGGCCGGGTGCGGTGGCACCGTCATCGTTTGATATCAGAATACGCATGGGCTGTCCGTCTGCCCCACCGGCACCAGATCAACAAGCTCGCGCACCAAGACAGTGGCGAAGCATCCGGCCGGCAGGACGAATTCCAGTTGCAGAATGTCCAGCGAGGGATAATGCCACGTCAACCCGCCAATGGGCAGTCGCAGAATGCGACGTTCCTGGCTCATGCCGGCATTCACCAGCCAATCGCGCAGGTCGGCTTCACCGTCGGCGATTGCCTGTTCCAGCGCGAAGATTGCCCCCGACGCCGGCGAATCGCCTTCGCCCCACTGAGGCCCTGTCGGGTGCAGGTCCAGAATCGCCAGGCGCGGGTCGCTGCATTCAGCCTCCCCCGCCGGGAAAAAACTGCGGCTGTCAGTAAACGCCAGCAAGTCGCCGACCTGGGCGCGCTGCCAGGACCCGTCTGCAACACGTGCCGCCAGGACTTTATTGAAGAGAAAACTACGCGCGGTAGACAGCAGCCGCGAGCGCACATTGCGCTGCTCCGGCAAGGCCTTGCGGGCCGCCCATTCACGCGCGTCCGCCACGTTGCCGCCGTTGTGGCCGAAGCGCTGGGCGCCGAAGTAGTTGGGGATGCCGTGCTGGGCAATCTGCTGCAAACGCGCGTCGATGGCGGCGGTGTCGCCAGCCAATTGGGTCAGGCGCAGAGTAAAGCCGTTGGCCGAATGCGCGCCACGCTGCAGCTTGCGTTTGTGACGGGCCATCTTGAGGATTTTGAGGGTGTCGTTCTGCGCAACGCTCATGTCCGGGTCGGCCTTGCCCGGCAGTTGCACGCTGAACCACTGGCGCGTCAACGCCTGGCGATCCTTGAGCCCGGCATAGCTGACGGTGCGCAGCGGCACGCCGGCGGCCTTGGCGATGCGCCGCGCGGCTTCTTCGGTATTCAAGCCGCGCTTTTCGACCCACAGCCACAGGTGCTCGCCGTCGCCGGTCAGCGGAATATCCAGCACTTCGTCTACCTGGAAATCTTCAGCCGTCGCTTTTAATACCGCGCTGCCCAAAGCCTCGCCGTAGGCCCGCGGGCCCAACAGTTGCAAGTCATTCATGCGCGCAGCAACAAGGCAACGGAGTGCACCGCGATGCCCTCTTCCCGTCCGGTAAACCCGAGTTTTTCGGTGGTGGTGGCTTTCACGTTGACTTGATCCAATTCAATTTGCAGATCCGCGGCAATCAGTGCGCGCATCGATTCGATATGCGGGGCCATTTTCGGTGCCTGGGCCACGATGGTGTTGTCGACATTCCCGACCTTCCAGCCCTTGGCGTGGATCAGGCCGATCACATGGCGCAGCAGGACGCGGCTGTCCGCCCCCTTGAAGGTAGGGTCGGTGTCTGGAAAGTGCTTGCCGATATCGCCCAACGCCGCTGCGCCGAGCAAGGCATCGCTCAAGGCGTGCAATACAACGTCGCCGTCGGAATGAGCGAGCAACCCATGGTGGTGTGCAATGCGCACGCCGCCCAAGGTGATGAAATCGCCTTCAGCGAAACGGTGCACATCGTAGCCGTGGCCAATACGCATAAAAAAACGCCCCGATTTAATTCAGGGCGTGATTCTACCTACTTTTGCCTCACATTAACCGAGCAAAGCACGCCCATGATGTCGCAAATGATCTTCGATGAAGCTGGCGATAAAGAAGTAGCTGTGGTCATAGCCGGGTTGCAGGCGCAGTTCGAGCGGATGGTTGGCCGCCTTGGCCGCTTGCTGCAGGGCCTCGGGCTTGAGCTGCACGGCGAGGAAATCGTCGCGGTCGCCCTGATCCACCAGCAATGGCAACTTTTGCGAGGCCTCGCTGATCAGCGCGCAGGCGTCCCATTCACGCCATTTCGAGCGTTCTTCGCCCAAATAACGCGAGAAGGCCTTCTGGCCCCACGGGCAATCCATCGGGTTGTTGATCGGCGAAAACGCCGACACTGATAGATAGCGCCCGGGGTTGCGCAAGGCACACACCAACGCACCGTGGCCGCCCATGGAGTGGCCGCTGATGCCGCGCTTTGCCGATGCAGGGAAATGCGCTTCAACCAACGCAGGCAATTCCTGCACCACGTAGTCATGCATCCGATAGTGCTTGGCCCAAGGTTCCTGCGTGGCATTCAGGTAGAAGCCGGCCCCCAGGCCAAAATCCCAGGCATTGTCAGGGTCGCCCGGCACACCGGGCCCACGCGGGCTGGTGTCCGGAGCAACGATGATCAACCCCAGCTCGGCGGCCACACGCTGGGCACCGGCTTTTTGCATGAAGTTTTCGTCGGTGCAGGTCAAGCCGGACAGCCAGTACACCACCGGCAGCTTGCCGCCCTGCTCCGCTTGCGGCGGCAGGTAGACAGCAAAGGTCATGTCGCAACCGAGCACGTGGGAGCTGTGTTTGTAGCGTTTATGCCAGCCGCCAAAACTCTTTTGGCAGGAGATATTTTCCAGGGTCATGGGAATGCTCCCAGCGGCAAGCGGCAAACTTCAGGCTGCAGGCGGGCGTTCACCTTTTTGCAGCCTATAGCGTGCAACTTGCAGCTGCTTCAAAAGTGAATGACGGTACGAATGCTCTTGCCTTCATGCATCAGGTCAAACGCTTTGTTGATGTCTTCCAGGCCCATGGTGTGGGTGATAAACGTGTCCAGCGGGATCTCGCCGGTCTGGGCCATTTCCACGTAGCTTGGCAATTCGGTACGGCCACGCACGCCGCCGAACGCCGAACCGCGCCAGACGCGCCCGGTCACCAGCTGGAATGGACGGGTGGCGATTTCCTGGCCAGCGCCGGCCACACCAATGATCACCGACTCGCCCCAACCCTTGTGGCAGCACTCGAGTGCCGCGCGCATCAGTTGCACATTGCCGATGCACTCGAAGGAAAAGTCCACGCCGCCATCGGTCAAGTCGACGATCACGTCCTGGATGGGGCGGTCGTAGTCTTTCGGGTTGATGCAGTCGGTGGCGCCCAGTTGCTTGGCGATTTCGAACTTGGCCGGGTTGATGTCGATGGCAATGATGCGACCCGCCTTGGCCTTCACCGCGCCGATCACGGCCGACAGGCCGATACCGCCGAGGCCGAAGATCGCCACGGTATCGCCTGGCTTGACCTTGGCCGTATTGATCACCGCACCGATGCCGGTGGTGACGCCGCAACCGAGCAGGCAGACCTTTTCCAACGGCGCGTCTTTAGGGATTTTTGCCACGGAGATTTCCGGCAGCACGGTGTACTCGGAGAAGGTCGAGGTACCCATGTAGTGGAAAATCGGCTGGCCCTTGTAGGAAAAACGTGTGGTGCCATCCGGCATCAGGCCTTTGCCCTGAGTGGACCGAATGGCCTGGCACAGGTTGGTCTTGCCCGACAGGCAGAATTTGCACTTGCCGCATTCCGGCGTGTACAGCGGGATCACGTGGTCGCCGACGGCCACCGAAGTCACGCCCTCGCCGATTGCTTCAACCACCGCGCCACCTTCATGGCCGAGGATCGACGGAAAGATGCCTTCCGGGTCGGCGCCCGACAACGTGTACGCGTCGGTATGGCACACGCCGGACGCGACCACCCGCAGCAGCACCTCGCCGGCCTTGGGCATGGCGACATCGACTTCGACGATCTCAAGGGGCTTTTTCGCTTCGAAGGCTACAGCGGCGCGGGACTTGATCATCCGGGTTTCTCCAGGAAATTAAAAACTGAAGCGCTGAGTGTAAAACATGGCCCATTGATTAATAATCCGAGCGAAAGCAAAACTTTATTGCTGTACAGGGATAATCACCATGTTGGAGAACCGCTGGGAAGGCATCGACGAGTTTGTTGCGGTGGCCGAGTGCAGCCAATTCACCGCGGCGGCCGAGCGACTTGGCGTGTCTTCGTCGCACATCAGCCGGCAGGTGGCGCGCCTGGAAGAACGGCTGCAAACCCGGCTGCTCTATCGCAGCACGCGCAAGGTGACGCTGACCGAAGCCGGCCAGACCTTCCTGCAACACTGCCAACGCTTGCAGGACGGTCGCGAAGAAGCATTGCGCGCCGTCGGCGACCTCGCCAGTGAACCCAAGGGCATGTTGCGCATGACCTGCGCGGTGGCTTACGGCGAGCGCTTTATCGTGCCGCTGGTCACACGATTCATGGGCCTCTACCCGCAATTGCGCGTGGATATCGAGTTGAGCAATCGCCAGCTGGATCTGGTGCATGAAGGCCTCGACCTGGCGATCCGCCTGGGCCGCCTGCAAGACTCGCGCATGGTCGCCAGTCGCCTGGCCCCGCGGCGCATGTACCTGTGCGCGTCACCTTCCTACCTGGCGCGGTATGGTCGGCCACACAGTCTGTCGGAATTAACTCGGCATAACTGCCTGATCGGCAGCTCGGATATCTGGCAACTGGCCCAGGACGGGCGCGAATTTTCCCAGCGGGTGCAGGGAAACTGGCGCTGCAACAGTGGGCAGGCGGTGCTGGATGCGGCGTTGCAAGGGGTTGGGCTGTGCCAGTTGCCGGACTATTACGTGCTGGAGCATTTGCACACTGGCGCGCTGGTGTCGTTGCTGGAGGCGCATCAGCCACCAAACACGGCGGTGTGGGCGCTGTATCCACAGCAGCGGCATTTATCGCCGAAGGTTAGAAAGCTGGTGGATTTCTTGAAGGAGGGGTTGGCTGAGCGGCCGGAGTACAGCGAATAATTTGGAGCGCCTGCCTGGGCCTCATCGCGGGCAAGCCCGGCTCCCACAGCTAATCGCGTTTCAACTGTGGACGTTGGCGTGCCTGCGATGAAGTCGACGCGGTTTAACTGACTACCTGCGGTTCGCCCACCGCAACCGTAACCACTCCAGGTCTTCGGGACGGGTCACCTTGATATTGTCCGAACGCCCTTCAATCAGGCGCGGCGCCTGGCCGGACCATTCCATTGCCGAGGCTTCGTCGGTGATGACGGCGTCCGCCACCAAGCTATCAGCCAACGCTCGATGCAAAGCGCCGAGGCGAAACATCTGCGGCGTATAGGCTTGCCAGATCAGGCTGCGGTCAACGGTTTCGACCACACGTGCGTGCTTGTCGACGCGCTTGAGCGTGTCGCGAGCGGGCACGGCCAGCAGCCCGCCGACGGGATCATCCGACAGTTCTGATAACAGGTTATCGAGGTCATCACGGCTGAGGTTAGGCCGCGCGGCGTCATGCACCAGCACCCAATCATCATCGCTGGCACCCAGCGCATTGAGTTGCAGCAGCGCGTTGAGTACCGAGCCCGAGCGCTCATCACCGCCGTCCGCACGCACGATGCGTGGGTCGTTGGCGCAAGGCAGGTTCGGCCAATAAGGGTCATCGACAGCCAAACTGACTACCAGCCCTTTGAGGCCTGGATGGTCGAGAAAACAGCCGAGGCTGTGTTCGAGAATTGTGCGCCCGCCCAATTGCAAGTATTGCTTGGGACGGTCCGCAGCCATACGGGCACCAACGCCCGCGGCAGGAATCACGGCCCAGAAGGCCGGTAACACACTACTCATTGGGCCAACTGGTAGAGGGTTTCGCCCTCTTTCACCATGCCCAGCTCATGACGCGCCCGTTCTTCAACGGTCTCTGTGCCTTTTTTCAACTCAAGCACTTCGGCATCGAGGACGCGGTTGCGCTCCAGCAGGCGTTCGTTCTCGGCGTGCTGGTCGGCAATTTGCTGGGTCAACTCTTTCACCTGCGCAAAGCTGCCATTACCCACCCATAGGCGGTACTGCAGGCCAGCCAGCAACAAGAGCAAGACGAGGAACAACCAATTGGGACTGCGCATCGAAATCCGGGTATCCAGTAAAAAAAGACAGCCATGCAAAACTTTTGAAGCAACTGATAGCACGAAGCCTGGATGAACCAGGCTTGTGCTTGTTAGCCATGAGATTAGCGTCGAAATTCACGCTGCCGTGATTTTTCCGACGTAATCCGCTGACCTTTTACCATTTAACAATCAGCCGCGAAACTCGCTGCGACCGTTGTACTTGGCTTTACCTGCCAATTGCTCTTCGATACGCAGCAATTGGTTGTACTTGGAAACGCGGTCCGAACGGCACAGGGAACCGGTCTTGATCTGCCCAGCCGAGGTGCCCACGGCCAGGTCGGCAATGGTCGAGTCTTCGGTTTCGCCGGAGCGGTGAGAGATCACGGCGGTGTAGCCCGCAGCCTTGGCCATCTGGATGGCTTCCAGGGTTTCGGTCAGGGTGCCGATCTGGTTGAACTTGATCAGGATCGAGTTGGCGATCTTTTTGTCGATGCCTTCTTTCAGGATCTTGGTGTTGGTCACGAACAGGTCGTCGCCGACCAGTTGAATTTTTTCGCCGATCTTGTCGGTGAGGACTTTCCAGCCAGCCCAGTCGGACTCGTCCAGGCCGTCTTCGATGGAGATGATCGGGTAGCGTTCGGTCAGGCCTTTGAGGTAGTCGGCAAAACCTTCGGAGGTGAACACGTGGCCTTCACCGGACAGGTTGTACTTGCCGTCTTCGTAGAACTCGCTGGCGGCGCAGTCCAGGGCCAGGGTCACGTCGGTGCCCAGCTTGTAGCCCGCATTGGCCACGGCTTCGGAGATCACTTTGAGTGCATCTTCGTTGGACGCCAGGTTCGGTGCGAAACCACCTTCGTCACCCACGGCAGTGCTCAGGCCACGGGCCTTCAGGACAGCTTTGAGGTGGTGGAAAATCTCGGTGCCCATGCGCAGGCCTTCGGAGAAGGTCTTGGCGCCAACCGGCTGCACCATGAATTCCTGGATGTCGACGTTGTTATCAGCGTGCTCGCCACCGTTGATGATGTTCATCATCGGCACCGGCATCGAGTAAACACCCGGGGTGCCGTTCAGGTTGGCGATGTGTGCGTACAGCGGCAGGTCCTGGTCCTGTGCGGCGGCCTTGGCAGCTGCCAGGGACACGGCGAGGATCGCGTTGGCGCCCAGGCTGCCTTTGTTTTCGGTGCCGTCGAGCTTGATCATTGCGTGGTCCAGGGCTTTCTGGTCCAGCGGGTCCTTGCCCAGCAACAGGTCACGGATCGGGCCGTTGATGTTGGCTACAGCCTTGAGTACACCCTTGCCCAGGTAACGGCTCTTGTCGCCATCACGCAGTTCCAGTGCTTCGCGGGAACCTGTGGAAGCACCGGACGGCGCGCAGGCGCTGCCGATGATGCCATTATCGAGGAGCACGTCGGCTTCGACGGTAGGGTTGCCACGGGAGTCGAGAACTTCACGACCTTTGATGTCGACGATTTTTGCCATTGTTGTAAACACTCCAAAGTTGACGAAAACGACGCAGCTGAAGGAAATCTTTTGACCGACCGCAAGGGTGGAACAACGGGGCAGGCTTGCAGGCGACAAGGCTCAGGCCCGCAGGCCTGAGCGTAAAGCGAGGGAAAGTCTACCGGAGAAATGGCGCTTACGCGGTCTCTACCGTCGGAAAACTCTTGACCAGTTCGTCCAACTGCTTGAGCTGGGCCAGGAATGGCTCCAGCTTGTCCAGGCGCAAGGCGCATGGGCCGTCGCATTTGGCGTTGTCCGGGTCCGGGTGGGCTTCCAGGAACAGGCCCGCCAGCGACTGGCTGATGCCCGCCTTGGCCAGGTCCAGCACCTGGGCACGGCGCCCACCGGCGGAATCGGCGCGACCACCGGGCATTTGCAGCGAGTGGGTTACGTCGAAGAACACCGGGTATTCGAACTGTTTCATGATGCCGAAACCGAGCATGTCCACCACGAGGTTGTTGTAGCCGAAGCTCGAACCACGCTCGCAGAGAATCAACTGGTCGTTACCCGCCTCCACGCACTTGTTCAGGATGTGTTTCATTTCCTGGGGCGCGAGGAACTGGGCCTTCTTGATATTGATCACAGCGCCGGTCTTGGCCATGGCGACCACGAGGTCGGTCTGGCGCGACAGGAAGGCCGGCAACTGGATGATGTCGCACACCTCGGCGACCACGGCCGCTTGTTCCGGCTCGTGGACGTCGGTGATGATCGGCACGCCGAAGGCTTGCTTGATGTCCTGGAAGATCCGCATGCCTTCTTCAAGGCCCGGGCCGCGATAGGAAGTCACGGACGAACGGTTTGCCTTGTCGAAGCTGGCCTTGAACACGTAAGGGATACCGAGTTTCTCGGTGACCTTCACGTACTCTTCACAGACCTGCATCGCCATGTCGCGGCTTTCCAGCACGTTCATGCCGCCGAACAGCACCATGGGCTTGTCGTTGGCAATCTCGATGTCGCCAACGCGAATGATCTTCTGGGCCATCAGGTTTACGCCTTCTTCTGATGTTGCGTCAGTGCTGCTTTAACGAAACCGCTGAACAACGGGTGGCCGTCGCGCGGGGTCGAGGTGAACTCCGGGTGGAACTGGCAAGCCACGAACCACGGATGATCCGGTGCTTCAACCACTTCAACCAACTTGCCATCGCCGGAGCGACCGGAGATTTTCAGGCCGGCTTCTTTGATCTGCGGCAGCAGGTTGTTGTTCACTTCGTAGCGATGACGGTGACGCTCGACGATCACGTCCTTGCCATAGCAATCGTGAACCAGCGAGCCCGGCTCCAGCAGGCAGTCTTGCGCGCCAAGGCGCATGGTGCCGCCCAGGTCGGAGCTTTCGGTACGGGTTTCAACGGCGCCGGTGGCATCTTCCCACTCGGTGATCAGGCCCACGACCGGGTGGCCGCTGGTGTGATCAAACTCGGTGGAGTTGGCGTCTTTCCAGCCCAGCACGTTACGCGCGAACTCGATGACTGCCACTTGCATGCCCAGGCAGATGCCCAGGTACGGTACTTTGTTTTCGCGAGCGTACTGGACCGCAGTGATCTTGCCTTCCACGCCACGCAGGCCGAAACCGCCGGGTACGAGGATCGCGTCAACACCTTCGAGCAGCGCGGTGCCCTGGTTCTCGATGTCTTCGGAATCGATGTAGCGCAGGTTGACCTTGGTACGGTTGCTGATACCGGCGTGGCTCATCGCTTCGATCAGCGACTTGTACGCGTCCAGCAGCTCCATGTACTTACCGACCATGGCGATGGTGACTTCATGCTCAGGGTTGAGCTTGGCATCCACCACAGCTTCCCACTCGGACAGGTCCGCGCCGTTGCACTGCAGGCCGAAACGCTCGACCACAAAATCATCCAGGCCCTGGGAGTGCAGGATGCCCGGGATCTTGTAGATGGTGTCGGCGTCTTCCAGGGCAATCACCGCACGCTCTTCAACGTTGGTGAACTGCGCAATCTTGCGACGCGAGGAAATGTCGATCGGGTGATCGGAGCGGCATACCAGCACGTCCGGCTGCAAGCCGATGGAACGCAGTTCCTTGACCGAGTGCTGGGTAGGCTTGGTTTTGGTTTCGCCGGCGGTGGCGATGTAGGGCACCAGCGTCAGGTGCATCAGCATCGCGCGCTTGGCGCCGACTTCGAAACGCAGCTGGCGGATGGCTTCGAGGAACGGTTGGGATTCGATGTCACCCACGGTGCCACCGATCTCGACCATCGCCACGTCGGCATCGCCTGCACCCTTGATGATGCGGCGCTTGATTTCGTCGGTGATGTGCGGGATCACCTGGATGGTTGCACCCAGGTAGTCACCACGGCGCTCCTTGCGCAGCACGTGCTCGTAGACACGACCGGTGGTGAAGTTGTTGTTCTGGGTCATGGTCGTGCGGATGAACCGCTCGTAGTGGCCCAGGTCCAGGTCGGTCTCGGCGCCGTCGTGTGTGACGAACACTTCACCGTGCTGGAACGGGCTCATGGTGCCCGGGTCAACGTTGATGTACGGGTCCAGCTTGAGCATGGTGACCTTAAGTCCCCGCGCCTCCAGGATGGCCGCCAATGAAGCGGAGGCAATGCCTTTCCCCAATGAAGAAACAACACCGCCCGTGACGAATATGTAGCGCGTCATGAAAAACCCTAGAAGTCTGCGTTAAAGCGGTCCGAGCCGCCGGGGAAAGCGAAGGAAGGCCGAAGCCCCCGATCACCTGCATTAATCACAGTGCACCTTTCAAAAAAACCGCCGCGTTGTGACAGACCAGCAATGAAACACCGGTACGTTGATCGCTACACATTTTTTGGAATCGCCCAGCAAAGACTGCTTGGTAATCGGCAACTGCTGCGATTCAGTCGAATCCACAGAAGTTGTATCAAGAAGGGAGCGTAGTCTACCGGAAAGGCTCTATCAGCTCAAACCTTGATCGCAAGTCTGTGGCATCCAATCCAATTGTCCGTCACCCGGCAGCCTGGCCCACAGCCCTGCAAGGCTTGGCACAGCCAGCAATTGCTCACCCTGATACACCAGCGGCAATCTGCCACGGACAAAGCCCGGCAGCCCGCATTCGTTAAGCAAGCGCTTCAAGTCGCGCCGGCCTCGAGCGGGCACTTCGATAATTTCGCCGCCCTGACGGTAACGCACCTCAAGCGGACCTTGGGGAGCCTCGCCGATAAATTTCAGCTGGCCATTGCCGGGTAACGCAAGTGGGTTCTGCGGATGCGGCCAGCTCACCGCGGCGTCGGAAAACTCCAACCATGCTGCGGGCAGCCACCAGATGCGCTCGCCGCAACGATGCAACTGGCCGTCGGCAAGGCGCCACAGCGGTTGTGCGTCAGCTTTGGCGTCGCGCAGGGAATGCCAGCTGGCCCAGTGGTCGCTGTCGGGTAAACGGGTCAGAGGCGCCAGCCAGTGGCGCAAGGCATTACGTTGGCGAGCGTCGGAAAGTTCGCTTAGTGGAGCCAGAACCAACGAGGGCAGAGGCAACCAGGGAAATGGCGATGGCTGATCGGCGGCTTGCAAGTCCATCCTCGCCAACTCGTCGAGCAGGCCCTGGGCTTCACCCAGGTGATCGGCGGTGCGTGCCAGGCTGGAAACGGCCTGAGGCCATCGCTGCGTCAACACGGGAAGCACACGATGGCGCAAGTAATTGCGCGAGAAACGTGGGTCGGCGTTAGAAGGGTCTTCGATCCACGTCAACTGGTGCTCGTGGGCGTAGGCTTCCAATTCAGCACGCGAGGCCTCCAGCAACGGCCGCACCACGTGACCATTCGCGAGCTGGCGATGCACAGGCATTGCCGCCAGCCCGCGCACCCCTGCACCGCGCATCAGCCGAAACAACAGGGTTTCAGCCTGATCGTCGCGATGCTGCCCGGTGAGCAACACCTCCCCTGCCCCGGTGGCCTCGATAAACGCCTGATAACGCGCGTCACGCGCTGCACGCTCAAGGCTGGCGCCCGACTGCACTTGCACGCGCATCACCTGCAAGGGCACGCCCAAGCCGTCACACACCGCCTGGCAATGGCTGGGCCAGGCGTCGGCGGCAGCTTGCAGGCCATGGTGGACGTGGACAGCACTGAGCGGTGGAAGGCTTTCGGTGGTTGCAAGGGTGGCCAACAGGTGCAGCAGGACGGTGGAGTCCAGACCACCCGAGAATGCGATGTGCCAGGCCGGGGCATTGCGCCAGGGTGCCAGGGTTTGCAGGAGGTTGGCGGGTAGAGCCGGCTTCATAACACAGTACCGCCATCGATCTGGAACGCGATAACCCAGCATACACAAAGCAAATGTGGGAGCGGGCCTGTGTGGGCGCCGCGCTCGCCCGCGATGCAGGCAACTCGGGTTATCTGTTACACCGAGTTGATGCTATCGCAGGCAAGCCAGCGCCCACACAAGCCTGCTCCCACATTAGTACTGCATTGTCTTCACGATCAGTGTTTGATCAGAGACCGTAGCTCATCAGGCGCTCGTAACGACGGGCCAGCAGCGCCTCGTTATCGAACTTCTTGAGCATCGCCAGTTGCGAACCCAGCTCAGCGCGCAGGGTGGCAGCAGCCGCAGCCGGGTCACGGTGGGCGCCGCCCAATGGCTCGGCGATCACTTTGTCCACGATGCCCAGGCCTTTGAGGCGATCAGCGGTGATGCCCATGGCCTCAGCAGCGTCCGGCGCCTTTTCGGCGGTTTTCCACAGAATCGAAGCGCAACCTTCCGGCGAGATCACCGCGTAGGTCGAATATTGCAGCATGTTCAGCTGGTCGCACACGCCAATGGCCAGTGCCCCGCCGGAACCACCTTCGCCAATCACGGTGGCGATGATCGGGGTTTTCAGGCGCGCCATCACACGCAGGTTCCAGGCGATTGCTTCGCTCTGGTTGCGCTCTTCGGCGTCGATGCCCGGGTAGGCACCCGGCGTGTCGATGAAGGTCAGGATCGGCATCTTGAAGCGCTCGGCCATTTCCATCAGGCGGCAAGCCTTGCGGTAGCCTTCGGGGCGCGGCATGCCGAAGTTGCGGCGGACTTTTTCACGCACTTCACGGCCTTTCTGGTGACCGATCACCATGACCGGCTGGTCGTCCAGGCGAGCGATACCGCCCACGATGGCCGCGTCGTCGGAGAAGTGGCGGTCGCCGTGCAGCTCGTCGAACTCGGTAAAGATGTGCTGAATGTAATCCAGGGTGTACGGACGGCGCGGGTGGCGTGCCAGACGCGCGATCTGCCAGCTGGTCAGCTTGCCGAAGATGTCCTCGGTGAGCGTGCTGCTCTTGTCTTGCAGGCGAGCGATCTCATCGCCGATATTCAGCGAGTTGTCATTGCCGACCAGGCGCAATTCTTCAATCTTGGCTTGCAGGTCAGCGATCGGCTGTTCGAAATCAAGAAAATTCGGGTTCATAAGCGTCCGTCTTGGGTCGACGGCCAAGGAGTGCCTGGCCAGCCGGTTGTCTATTCGCGCCCTACCTTAAGGGAGAGGCGCGTTTAGGTCGAGATTAAATGTTCAGTCGAGATCAGACGTATCTGACCGTCAACGGTATTGGAGGAAGACGTTGTCTCGCCCGAACTGGTCACGCAAAGCTTGAATCAAGCCATCGGCGGGATCAATTCGCCACGTCTCACCAAACTGCAACATCGCCTTGGCGTCATTGCCGGTGTACTCCATGGTCACCGGGCACGCGCCACGGTGACGCTTGAGCAGGTCACCCAACCAGCGTAGCTGATCGCCTTTGAGAGCTTCGGTCTTGACCTTCAAGCGCAGGCTTTCGGCGAGGTTGGTGCGCGCGTCTTCCATGCTCATCACCCGCTTGATCCGCAGGCGCAGGCCGCCGGAGAAGTCGTCGTTGCTGACCTCCCCTTCGACGACCACCATGGCATCGGTCTGCAGCAACGACTGGGCAGAGTGGAAAGCGTCGGCAAACAGCGACGCTTCGATCCGCCCCGAGCGGTCGTCGAGGGTGATAAAGCCCATCTTGTCGCCCTTCTTATTTTTCATCACGCGCAGGGCGATGATCATGCCGGCGACCGTCTGAGTGTCGCGCGCCGGTTTCAGGTCGATGATGCGCTGACGAGCGAAACGGCGGATTTCGCCTTCGTATTCGTCAATCGGGTGACCGGTGAGGTACAGGCCCAGGGTGTCCTTTTCGCCCTTGAGCCGTTCCTTGAGGGTCAACTCCTTGGCCTTGCGGTGGTTGGCGTAAACGTCCGCGTCTTCTTCGACGAACAAGCCGCCAAACAGGTCGGCGTGGCCGCTGTCGTGGGTGCGGGCGGTCTGTTCGGCCGCCTTGATCGCTTCTTCCATGGCGGTCAGCAGCACCGCGCGGTTGCGGTCGATATTGGCCTGATAAGCCTTGGGCTCATCATGGAAATACGGGCCAAGGCGATCGAGCGCACCGCTGCGGATCAAGCCATCGAGGGTGCGTTTGTTGATGCGTTTGAGGTCAACCCGCGCGCAGAAGTCGAACAAGTCCTTGAACGGCCCGTCCTGGCGCGCTTCGGTGATGGCCTCGACCGGGCCTTCGCCCACGCCTTTGATCGCGCCCAGGCCATAGATAATGCGGCCTTCGTCGTTCACCGTGAACTTGAACTCGGAGGCGTTCACGTCCGGCGCGTCGAGCCGCAGCTTCATGGTGCGCACTTCCTCGATCAAGGTCACGACCTTGTCGGTGTTGTGCATATCCGCCGAGAGTACCGCGGCCATGAACGGCGCCGGGTAATGGGCTTTCAGCCAGGCAGTCTGGTACGACACCAGGCCGTAGGCGGCGGAGTGGGATTTGTTGAAGCCGTAACCGGCGAACTTTTCTACCAGGTCGAAGATGTTACCGGCGAGGTCGGCGTCGATGTTGTTGGTGGCACAACCCTCAATGAAACCGCCGCGCTGCTTGGCCATTTCTTCGGGCTTTTTCTTACCCATGGCGCGACGCAGCATGTCCGCGCCGCCGAGGGTGTAACCGGCCATCACCTGGGCAATCTGCATCACCTGTTCTTGATACAGGATGATGCCGTAGGTTGGCGCCAGTACCGGCTTGAGGCCTTCGTACTGATAATCCGAATGCGGGTACGCCAGCTCGGCGCGGCCGTGCTTACGGTTGATGAAGTCATCCACCATGCCCGACTGCAGCGGGCCGGGACGGAACAGTGCCACCAGTGCGATCAAGTCTTCCAGGCAGTCGGGCTTGAGCTTTTTGATCAGCTCTTTCATGCCGCGCGACTCAAGCTGGAACACCGCCGTGGTTTCGGCTTTTTGCAGCAAGGTATAAGTCGGTTTGTCGTCCAGCGGGATAAAGGCGATATCCAGCGGCGCTTCGTTGACCTTGGCGCGGTCGCGGTTGATCGTCTTCAGTGCCCAGTCGATGATCGTCAGGGTCCGCAGACCCAGGAAGTCAAACTTCACCAGGCCGGCGGCTTCAACGTCGTCCTTGTCGAACTGGGTTACCAGGCCGTCGCCTTCTTCATCGCAATAGATCGGCGAAAAGTCGGTCAGCTTGGTCGGTGCGATCACCACGCCACCGGCGTGTTTACCGACGTTACGCACCACACCTTCGAGCTTGCGCGCCATGTCCCAGATTTCGGCGGCCTCTTCATCGACCTTGATGAAGTCGCGCAGGATTTCTTCCTGCTCGTAGGCTTTTTCCAGGGTCATGCCGACTTCGAACGGGATCATCTTCGACAGGCGGTCCGCCAGGCCGTAGGACTTGCCCTGCACCCGCGCCACGTCACGGATTACAGCCTTGGCCGCCATGGAACCGAACGTGATGATCTGGCTTACCGCATTGCGGCCGTATTTCTCGGCCACGTACTCGATCACGCGGTCGCGGCCGTCCATGCAGAAGTCGACGTCGAAGTCGGGCATGGAGACCCGTTCCGGGTTCAGGAACCGCTCGAACAGCAGGTCATATTCCAGCGGGTCAAGGTCGGTAATCTTCTGAACGTAAGCCACCAGCGAACCGGCACCTGACCCCCGGCCAGGACCTACCGGTACGCCGTTGTTCTTGGCCCACTGGATAAAGTCCATCACGATCAGGAAGTAACCGGGGAACCCCATCTGGATGATGATATCCAGCTCGAAATTCAGTCGGTCAACGTAGACCTGGCGCTTGGCCTCGTAGTCCTCGGTGGTGTCCTTGGGCAGTAGCACGCTGAGGCGCTCTTCTAGGCCATCGAAGGACACTTTGCGAAAATACTCATCGATGGTCATGCCATCGGGAATCGGGAAGTTGGGCAGGAAGTGCTTGCCCAGCTTCACTTCGATATTGCAGCGCTTGGCGATCTCGACGGAGTTTTCCAGGGCCTCGGGCAGGTCGCTGAACAGCTCCGCCATCTCGTCGGCGCTTTTGAGGTACTGCTCTTCGCTGTAGTTCTTGGAACGACGCGGGTCGTCCAGAGCCCGGCCTTCGCCGATGCACACGCGGGTTTCGTGGGCTTCGAAATCTTCCTTTTTGATAAAGCGCACATCGTTGGTTGCAACCAGCGGCGCGCCCAGCTTGTCGGCCAGGGCCACGGCGGCGTGCAGATGCTCTTCATCATTGGGGCGATTGGTGCGCTGGACTTCCAGGTAGAAACGGTCAGGGAAGACCTGCATCCACTCGCGGGCCAGCACTTCGGCTTCCTGCGGGTTGCCGCCGAGCAGCGCAATACCAATCTCACCCTCTTTGGCGGCCGAGAGCATGATCACGCCCTCGCTTGCCTCGGCCACCCACTCGCGCTCGATGATGATCGAACCGTTGCGCTGACCGTCGATAAAGCCACGGGAAATCAATTCGGTGAGGTTGCGATAACCGACGCCGTTCATCGCCAACAGGCTGATGCGGCTCAGGGGGTTATCCGGGTCTTTGTTGGACAGCCACAGGTCGGCACCGCAAATCGGCTTGATACCGGCGCCCATGGCGTTTTTGTAGAACTTGACCAGGGAACACATGTTGTTCTGATCGGTCACCGCTACCGCAGGCATGTTCATGCCCACCAGGGTTTTGACCAGCGGTTTGATCCGTACCAGGCCGTCGACCAGGGAGTATTCAGTGTGCAGGCGCAGGTGAACGAATGAAGCCGGCATAGTGATCCTGTTCTAATACGTGGAGACAACAAGGCCCGGATTGTACCGGGCCTTGAGCAAAACATCAGCCTCGCGACTAAACCTCGATGAGGCGCTCGCGCAGCTCGTAAGCCTGGCGGACCGGGGCGAACGAGCGGCGATGGATCGGCGTGGGGCCGAGGCGAGCGAGGGCTTCCAGATGAACGGGCGTCGGATAGCCTTTATGGCCACCCATGCCGTAGCCGGGGTAGATCAACTCAAACGCGGCCATTTCACGGTCACGACTGACTTTGGCCAGGATCGAGGCGGCAGCAATAGCCGGAACCTTGCTGTCACCCTTGACCACCGCTTCTGCAGGCATCGCCAGTTTTGGACAACGGTTACCGTCGATCATCGCCATTTTGGGCGTGATATGCAGGCCTTCCACCGCACGCTGCATGGCCAGCATGGTTGCGTGAAGGATGTTCAGCTCGTCGATTTCTTCGACTTCAGCCCGGGCAATATGCCAGCTCAGGGCTTTTTCGCAGATCTCGTCATAAAGCTTTTCGCGACGCGCTTCGGTGAGTTTTTTCGAATCGTTGAGGCCCAGGATCGGGCGGTTTGGATCGAGAATCACCGCCGCCGTGACGACGGCGCCACACAGCGGGCCGCGCCCCACCTCGTCAACCCCGGCGACCAGCTCGTGCACTTGCGCGACGAGGCTGAAGTCCAGGCCCATTTGCGTCGTCATAGGGCTTCCTGTTTGTGGCCAATCAAGGTCAGCACGGCGTCTGCCGCCTGGTTCGACGCATCACGGCGCAAGGTCCGGTGGATGTCGTCGAAACCACGGGTCTGTTCTTCGCCGCCGTCGATCAAGGGTAGTAGCGTTTGCGCCAGTGCCTGGGGCGTTGCATCGTCCTGCAACAATTCCGGGACCAGCAGACGCTGGGCCAACAGGTTGGGCAAGGAGATGTAAGGACTTTTGACCATGCGCTTGAGAATCCAGAACGTCAGCGGCGCCAGGCGATAGGCCACGACCATCGGACGCTTGTACAACAACGCTTCCAGGGTGGCGGTGCCTGAGGCGATCAGTACCGCATCACATGCTGCCAGGGCCAGGTGCGACTGACCGTCCAGCAAGGTGACCGGCAGCGTGCGCCCTTCCAGCAGCGTTTCGATTTGTGCACGACGTTGCGGGCTGGCACATGGCAACACAAAACGAATGCCGGGCTTCAACGCCTGCAGACGTTCGGCGGCGTCAAAAAACAGCGCCCCCAGACGACCGACTTCCCCGCCGCGACTGCCTGGCATCAAGGCTACCAGCGGGCCGGCGGGCAGGCCCAGTTCGGCACGCGCAGCCGCGCGATCAGCTTGCAATGGAATGGTATCGGCCAGGGTGTGCCCGACAAACCGCACCGGCACGCCCTTCTCTTCGTAGAACCGGGCTTCGAACGGCAGCAGTGTCAGCATCAAGTCGCAGCCTTCACGGATCTTGAGCACGCGCTTCTGCCGCCACGCCCATACCGAAGGGCTGACGTAGTGCACGGTCTTGATCCCGGCCTGGCGCAACTTGAGTTCGATATTGAGGGTGAAGTCCGGCGCGTCGATTCCGATAAAGACGTCAGGCTTTTCTTGGATCAAGGTTTGAATCAGCAGCTTGCGGCGAGCCAGCAGCTCGCGCAGACGACCCAGCACTTCCACCAGCCCCATGACGGAAAGACGCTCCATGGGGAAGTAGGACGTCAGCCCTTCGGCCTGCATGAGCGGGCCGCCCACACCGATAAATTCCACCGCGGGATGCTGGGCTTTGAGGGCCCGCATCAAGCCTGCGCCGAGAATATCGCCGGAAGCTTCTCCGGCCACCAACGCGATACGCAGATTAGCCATGATCAGCGGGTGATGCCGCGAGTCGATGCCTGGATAGAGTCACGGAACACCGCAACTTCCGGGTACAACGCTGCCGGCTCGGTCAGTTCGGCCAAGGCCTGGTCAACCGTCAGACCCTGGCGGTAAACCACCTTATAGGCACGGCGCAGGGCGTGAATCGCGTCTTCACTGAACCCGCGACGGCGCATGCCTTCGAAGTTCATGCTGCGCGCTTCAGCCGGGTTGCCGAATACCGTGACGAATGCCGGAACGTCCTTGCCGATCGCAGTGCCCATGCCGGAAAAGCTGTGGGCGCCGATATGGCAATACTGATGCACCAGGGTAAAGCCAGACAGGATCGCCCAGTCATCAACATGCACATGGCCCGCCAACGCAGTGTTGTTGACCAGGATGCAATGGTTGCCGATGACGCTGTCGTGGCCGATGTGGGCATAGGCCATGATCAGGTTGTGATCCCCCAGCGTGGTCTCGGCACGATCCTGCACGGTGCCGCGGTGAATCGTCACGCCTTCACGGATGATGTTGTGATCACCGATTACCAGGCGCGTTTCTTCACCCTTGTACTTCATGTCCGGGGTGTCTTCGCCTACCGAGGAAAACTGGTAGATACGATTGTGTTTGCCAATGCGGGTCGGACCTTTAAGGATCACGTGTGGCCCGATGACAGTCCCCTCGCCGATTTCAACACCTGCGCCGACGATCGACCAAGGGCCGACCTCAACGTCGGCGGCCAGAACGGCCGACGGATCGATGATTGCGCGAGGGTCAATCAAACTCATAGTTTGCGTTCCGCGCAGATGATCTCAGCAGAGCACACCGGCTTGCCGTCCACCGAGGCCTGGCATTCGAACTTCCAGATCTGGCGCTTGCAGCTGATGAACTTGGCTTCCAGGATCAACTGGTCACCCGGTGTGACCGGGTTGCGAAAACGCAGCTTGTCGGAGCCCACGAAATAGTAAAGCGTGCCATCGGCAGGCTTGAGGTCGAGCATTTTGAAACCAAGGATACCGGCAGCCTGGGCCATCGCTTCGATGATCAATACGCCCGGCATGATTGGATGCGCCGGAAAGTGACCATTGAAGAACGGTTCGTTGATGCTGACATTCTTGTAGGCACGAATGCGCTTTTCCTCAATGTTGAGGTCCACTACACGGTCCACCAGCAGGAACGGGTAACGGTGAGGCAGGTATTCGCGAATCTCGTTGATGTCCATCATTTCGGGGGGAAGCCTGTAATAAAGATTGGGGGCGGGCGGACAAAACGCACGCCCCGCTAGCAAATCAAGGAGGCAGTCTAGCGGCTGTGCACACTTGATATGGAAATGGTATCAGCCTTCTGATGAAGCATTACCGCCAGGGGTCACGTCCCCAACACGCTTTTCCAGCTGTTTGAGGCGTCGAGCCATGTCGTCGAGCTGCCTCAAACGTGCTGCACTCTTGCGCCATTCAGCCGCGGGCTGCATGGCGGTACCGGAAGAATAGGCACCGGGCTCGGTAATCGAGTGCGTCACCATGGTCATGCCGGTAATGAAGACGTTGTCGCAAATCTCGATGTGCCCCACCAACCCGACGCCACCGGCGAGCATGCAATGCTTGCCGATTTTGGTGCTGCCGGAAATCCCCACGCACGCGGCCATGGCGGTGTGATCGCCAATCTGTACGTTGTGGGCAATCTGGATCTGGTTGTCGAGCTTCACACCGTTACCGATGACGGTATCGGCCAAGGCGCCACGGTCCACTGCGGTATTGACGCCGATTTCCACGTCATCGCCGATCAGCACGCCGCCGACCTGGGCAATCTTGTGCCAGATGCCTTTGGCATTGGCAAAGCCAAAACCTTCGCCACCAATCACAGCACCTGACTGAATGACCACACGTTCACCGATACGCACGTCGTGGTACAGGGTGACACGCGGAGCCAGCCAGCCATCGGCACCGATCTCGCAGCGTGCGCCGATAAAGCAATGCGCACCTACTGTGACGCCGGCGGCAATGCGCGCGCCGCTCTCGATCACGGCAAACGCGCCAATGCTTGCCGCAGGGTCAACCCAGGCATCATCAGCAATGACCGCAGACGGATGAATACCGCCAGCAGCCTTTGGCTTTGGATCGAACAGGTGCGACGCCCGGGCATAAGCCAGGTAAGGATCGGCCACCACCAGCGCATCCCCGGCAAACCCTTCGGCATCAGCGGCCTTCAGCAACACGGCTGCGGCTTGGCTGTCGACCAGGTATTTACGGTATTGGGGATTTGCGAGGAAGCTCAACTGAGCTGGGCCAGCCTCCTGCAAGGTGGCTAGCCCAGTGATTTCTTTCTCCTTGGAACCACGCAAGGTGGCTCCAAGGAACTCGGCCAACTCGCCGAGTTTGATAGTCGCGGTCATGGCTTACTTCAGCTGGTTCATGCGCTCGATCACCTGGCGGGTGATGTCGTATTGAGGCTTGACGTCGATCACGGCGCCGCGCTCGAACACCAGGTCAAAGGCACCTTTCTTGATGACTTCTTCCACAGCGCTGTCGAGTTTCGGCTTGAGCTGCTTGAGCATTTCACGGTCGGCAACAGCTTTGGCTTCGTTCAGTTCCTTGGACTGGAACTGGTAGTCACGGGCCTTTTGCTTGAACTCAAGCTCCAGACGCTCACGCTCGCCTTGCTGCATTTTGTCGCCACCGGCTACCAGACGATCCTGGATGCCTTTGGCACTGCTTTCCAGCGTTTTCAGCTTGGTCAGTTGCGGACCGAATTTTTTCTCGGCATCCACTGCGTAACGCTTGGCCGCATCGGATTCCAGCAGAGCCATCTGATAGTTCAGGACGGCGATTTTCATTTCGGCGAAGGCCGGGGTGGTCACCAGCACGGTGGCCAGCAGAACCAATTGAGTCAACTTGCGCACGATGTACTCCTACAGAATCCGTTGTCGTTATCTTGGGTCAGACGCTTAGAACGTCTGGCCGAGGGAGAATTGGAAAATCTGGGTTTCAGCGTTATCCGGTTTCTTGATCGGCATGGCCAGAGCAAAGCTCAATGGGCCAAGCGCGGTCACCCAAGTCACACCAACGCCCACGGAGCTCGCCAGGTTGCTGAGGCTCACGTCGTTGCACTGGGTGTTGGACACGGAACCAGGTGCCGGGTTTTTAACCTGTTCGCACTTGGAGTCGAACACGTTACCCACATCCCAGAAGACCGAAGTACGCAGGGAACGCTGATCCTTGACGAACGGCAGCGGGAACAGAATCTCCGCACCACCTTGAATCAGAACGTTACCACCGAATGGCAGCGGATCGTTGTCCGAGTCAGCCAGAGTGCCCTGGTTACCCGTCACGCTGGCGCCACGGCTCGGCGTACCACGCGGACCCAAGGTGCTGTCCTTGAAGCCACGTACCGAGTTGAAACCACCGGCATAGTAGTTCTCGTAGAACGGCAGGCCACTGGTCGAACCATAACCGTCGCCATAACCCAGCTCAGTGTGCAGGCGCATGGTGTAGTTATCGCTCAACGGCTGGAACAACTGACCACGGTAGTCGAGCTTGAAGAACGACAGGTCGCTGCCCGGCGTAGTCACTTCTGCCGTGAGGCTCTGGGAGTGACCACGGGTCGCCAGTACGCCTTTGTTCAGGGTCGATTCCGACCAACCAGCCGAAGCCTTGAAGTTCAGGAACTGGTCACCCTCTTTGCGCACGAAGTCGAAGATTTCGTCCACGGTGTACACACCGGTCTTGATCTTGTCTTGTTGCGCGGTCAGGCCGAAGGTCAGGCGCGAAGTCTCGCTGATCGGGTAACCGATGTTCACACCGGCGCCGAGGCTGTCGATCGCATAGCTTGCAACGTCAACGTCGAGGTCTTTGTAGTCGGTGGTGCGATAGAAGGCGTTGTAGCCCAGGCTCACACCGTCAGCCGTCCAGTAGGGGTCGACATAACCGAAGTTATAGCGGCTCTGGTATTCGCTTCGGGTCAGGCCGATGGAAACCTTGTTACCGGTACCCAGGAAGTTGTTCTGGGTGATCGAACCACCGAGGATCAGACCGGCGCTCTGTGCAAAACCGACGCTGGCGGTGATCGAGCCCGACGCTTGTTCTTCGACGGCGTAGTTCACATCAACCTGGTCATCCACGCCCGGTACGGCCGGGGTTTCGACGTTGACTTCTTTGAAGAAGCCCAGGCGCTCAAGACGGGTCTTGGACTGGTCGATCAGGTAAGTCGACGCCCAGCCACCTTCCATTTGACGCATCTCACGACGCAGCACTTCGTCCGCAGACTTGGTGTTGCCACGGAAGTTGATGCGGTTCACGTAGGCGCGCTTGCCCGGATCAACGACAAAGGTGATGTCCACAGTGTGGTCATCATCGTGCGGAGTCGGAACGCCGTTGACGTTGGCGAAGGTATAGCCTTCGTTACCCAGACGACGGGTGATCAGCTCGGACGTGGTGGTCATCAGCTTGCGCGAGAACACCTGGTTTTTCTGTACCAGCAGCAGCGCCTTGACCTGGTCTTCAGGCACTTTCAGGTCGCCGCTGAGTTTCACGTCACGAACGGTGTACTTCTCGCCTTCGTTGACGTTGACAGTAATGTAGACGTGCTTCTTGTCCGGGGTGATGGACACCTGGGTCGAAGCGATATCCATGTTGATATAGCCACGGTCCAGGTAGTAGGAGCGCAGACGTTCCAGGTCACCCGAGAGTTTTTCACGGGCGTACTTGTCATCGTTCTTGAAGAACGACAACCAGTTGGTGGTCTTGAGTTCGAACAGGTCGATCAGGTCGTCATCAGCAAACTTGGTGTTACCCACCACGTTGATGTGCTGAATGGCCGCCACGGTGCCTTCGTTGATCTTGACCTTGAGGCCAACACGGTTACGAGGCTGCGGGATCACTTCCGTTTCCACGGTCGCGGAGTAGCGGCCCTGGGCAACGTACTGACGTTGCAATTCGTTACGCACACCTTCAAGGGTGGCGCGCTGGAAGATCTCGCCCTCGGCAAGGCCGGATTGCTTGAGCCCCTTCATCAAGTCTTCAGTGGAGATCGCCTTGTTACCTTCGATCTCGATACTGGCGACAGAAGGTCGCTCGACGACAGTGATGACCAGGACGTTGCCTTCGCGACCCAGTTGGATATCTTGAAAGAACCCGGTTTTGAACAGCGCACGAGTGGATTCCACCAGGCGACGATCATCCGCCTGTTCCCCGACGTTCAACGGCAAGGCACCAAAGACGCTACCCGCGGAAACCCGCTGGAGGCCGTTGACGCGAATATCGGAGATAGTGAAGGACTCGGCGTGAACTTCGGCGATCATCAATACGGTGAGAACCGCAGTTAGCAGCAGACGTTTCATGAAGTCCTTTCTTATTCCAACTGGCAATAAACAAACTGCCGCAAAATGCGGCAGATTCGCAATTCAGCGAAGCGTTACAGTCGTCCCAGATCGTTGACCAGAGCTAACAACATCACTCCGACCACCAAACTGATACCGATCTGTATCCCCCAACCCTGCACCCGATCCGACAAGGGGCGACCACGCACCCACTCGACCAGATAAAACAACAGATGCCCCCCGTCCAATACTGGAATGGGCAGCAAATTCAGAACTCCAAGGCTAATACTCAGATAAGCCAGGAAATTCAGGAAATCCGCGACACCCGACTGGGCAGAAGCGCCCGCCACTTTAGCAATGGTTATCGGTCCACTCAAGTTTTTTACCGAGAGCTCGCCGAACAACATTTTCTTGAGCGATTCGAGCGTCAGCACACTCATGGTCCAAGTGCGTTTTGCACCCTCGCCAATTGCCGCCAAAGGCCCGAAGCTGACCTCGCGCACCATCGATGGCGGCCACTCGACACCTTTTACCCCGGCACCGAGGTAACCCCCGGCCGCCTTGGCTTCCCGCGAACAGCCAGGGTCACTGGGACGTCGATTTGAGCACCATCGCGCTCAACTTTCAGCACAATTTTGGTATCAGGCCGTACACGCACCAGATCCACCACTTGCTGCCAGTCGCCCAGCGCCTGACCATCCAGCGCCAACAGGCGATCGCCCGTTTTCAGACCTGCGGCCTGCGCCGGGCCTTTCGGGTCCAGCTCGGCGAGCACCGGCGGCAGGGCCGGACGCCACGGACGAATGCCCAGGGACTTGATCGGATCAGGCTCTTCTGCGCCTTTGAGCCAATGGTCCAGGGACAATTCACGCGGCGTCTCAGCGGTGGAATCCTGCTCGCGCACCACCACATTAATAGTGCCGCTCTCGCCCATGCGGCGAACCAACTGCAAATTGACAGCGCCCCAGCCGGTGGTGGGCTCGCCATCAATGGAAACAATTTCCTGACCGGCGATCAGCCCGGCCTTGGCCGCCATGCTGTCCGCTTCAACTGCGCCGATAACCGGGCGCACCTGTTGGCTGCCCATCATGGCCAAGACCCAGAAGAACACGATTGCCAAGAGGAAATTGGCGATCGGGCCGGCTGCGACAATAGCGATACGCTGACGAACGGTCTTACGGTTGAAGGATTGGTCCAACTGATCGACAGGCACCTCGCCTTCACGCTCGTCGAGCATCTTGACGTAGCCGCCCAGCGGAATGGCCGCAATCACGAATTCAGTGCCCCGACGGTCGTGCCAACGCAGCAGCGGCATGCCGAAACCGACGGAAAAGCGCAGCACCTTGACGCCGCAACGACGCGCGACCCAAAAGTGGCCGAATTCGTGAAAGGTTACCAGCACACCCAGAGCAACCAGGGTGCCGACAATCATGTAGAGCGCACTCATCTAATTTCTCCGCATTCCAATCCAGTGCCTGAGGGCTCAAACCTGCCCACAGACTAACGCGCGTTGCGGTTCAACCACTGTTGGGCCAGGGCTCGGGCCTTTGTATCGGCCTCGAAAACTGCACCCAAATCATCCACTGCCACAACGGGCTCAAGGCTCAAAACGTCCTCGATGATACTCGCGATCTGCGGAAAGCGAATACGCCCATCAAGAAACGCCGCCACCGCCACCTCGTTGGCCGCATTGAGCACGGCCGGCGCACTGTTGCCCGCCTCCGCCGCTTGCCGGGCCAGACGCAGGCACGGGAAGCGCTGCTCGTCCGGCGCTTCGAAATCCAGGCGCGCAATGGCAAACAGGTCCAACGGTGCAACGCCGGAATCAATCCGCTCCGGCCAGGCCAGTGCATTGGCAATCGGCGTGCGCATATCGGGGTTGCCCAGCTGCGCCAGGACCGAACCATCGACATAGTCGACCAGAGAATGAATCACACTTTGCGGGTGAATCACCACCTCGACCTGATCAGGCCGCGCATCGAACAACCAGCACGCCTCGATCAACTCCAGGCCTTTGTTCATCATGCTCGCCGAATCCACGGAGATTTTTCGCCCCATCGACCAGTTTGGGTGTGCACACGCCTGATCAGGCGAGACATGCTCAAGATCAGCCAGCGGAGTTTGCCGGAAAGGGCCACCGGAAGCCGTCAGGAGAATCCGCCGCACGCCAACCTGGCTCAAGCCTCGGGCAAAATCACCGGGCATGCACTGGAAGATCGCATTGTGTTCGCTGTCCAGAGGCAGCAGCACGGCACCACTCTTGCGCACAGCCTGCATAAAGAGCGTGCCGGACATCACCAGCGCCTCTTTATTGGCCAGCAGGATCTTTTTACCGGCATCGACGGCGGCCAGCGTCGGGCGCAACCCTGCCGCTCCGACAATGGCTGCCACTACAGTGTCGACGTCAGGATCTGCCGAGACCTGGCACAAGCCCTCCTCGCCCACCAACACGTGCGTCGCAAGGCCTGCAGACCTCAACTGGTCCTGCAAGCCGCGCGCTACCGACACCTCTGGCACAACGGCGAATCTAGGCGTATGACGCACGCACAAGGCCAGCAACTCGTTCAAGCGAGAGAAGCCGGTCAGCGCAAACACCTGGTAGCGATCTGGATGGCGAGCAATCACATCCAGCGTGCTGAGCCCGACCGAGCCGGTTGCACCCAGCACGGTCACCTGTTGCAGGCGGCTCACGAAGCCGCCATCCACAACAGCACGGCGAAGATGGGAATGGCAGCGGTAAGGCTGTCGATTCGGTCCAGCACGCCGCCATGACCCGGCAGCAGGTTGCTGCTGTCCTTGATCCCGGCCTGGCGCTTGAACATGCTTTCGGTGAGGTCACCCACCACGGAGATAAACACCACAACGGCGGTGCCCAACAAGGCCAAGAGGATTTCCTTCACCGACCAGTCGCGCACTACACCGACCACCAGCGTGATCAACAACGTCAATGCCAAGCCACCGTAAACGCCTTCCCAGCTCTTGCCCGGGCTGACGGCTGGCGCCAACTTGCGCTTGCCGAACGCCCGGCCGGAGAAGTAGGCACCGATGTCAGCGCCCCACACCAGCACCATCACCGCCATGATCAGCCAGTTGCCCATCGGCGAATTCTTGATTTCCACCAGCCCTTGCCAGGCCGGCAGCAAAATCAGAAGACCAATCACCAACTTGCTGGCCACGCTGGACCATTGGGCGCTGGTGCGCGGGTAGGTCAGCACCAGGAAGGTCGCAAGCGCCCACCACAGTACCGCCGCTCCCAACACCCAAGGCACGACAATGCTCGAAAGCGTATGCATGAGAAACAGCAACAGGGCCACCACAGCGGCGTAAACCACGCGCGGCAACTGCTCGTTGAAACCGGCCAGGCGCGCCCACTCCCAAGCACCCAGGGTAACGACCAGGCCGATAAACAGCGCAAAGCCGGAACCGTCGAGCAGAAAAAAACCACACAAGGCAATCGGCAGCAGGATCAGTGCTGTGATGATTCGTTGTTTAAGCATTTAAACCCGGGCTCCAGCTTCGATCTGCTCGCTCGTTTTACCAAAGCGACGCTGACGGGAAGCGAAATCGGCCAGCGCATTGCGCATGGCATCGTGTTTGAAGTCCGGCCAGAACAGGTCGGAGAAGTACAGTTCGGTGTAGGCCAGCTGCCACAGCAGGAAATTGCTGATGCGGTGCTCACCACCGGTACGGATGCACAAGTCCGGCAACGGCAGATCACCGGTTACCAGGCAGGTTTGCAACAATTCGGGCGTAATGTCGTCGGGTCGCAAATGCCCGGCCTGCACTTCGCGGGCAAGCCGCTGTGCAGCCTGGGCGATATCCCACTGACCACCGTAGTTGGCTGCAATCTGCAGCACAAAACGGTTGGAGCCGGCGGTGATAGCCTCGGCTTCGCGCATGGCCGCTTGCAGTTCCGGATGGAACCGCGAGCGATCACCAATGATGCGCAGGCTGATGTTGTTGTCGTTGAGGCGCTTGGCCTCACGACGCAACGCCTTGAAGAACAGGTCCATCAAGGCGCTGACTTCTTCGGCGGGCCGTTGCCAGTTCTCGCTGGAGAAGGCAAACAGAGTCAACACCTCAACCTTGGCCTCGGCACACACCTCAATAACAGCGCGCACCGCATCGACACCCGCCTTATGCCCGGCGACACCCGGCATAAAGCGTTTTTTCGCCCAGCGATTATTCCCATCCATGATGATCGCGACATGGCGCGGCACCACGGAGGGCACAGTCTGCTTGGTCTTTTCCATGAAGGCGTCCTGACCCCTTATACGGCCATCAGGTCCTTTTCTTTCTCTTCCGTGGCCTTGGTGATCTGGGCCTCGGCGTCTTTGGTCAGTTTGTCGATATCAGCTACGGCGCGACGCTCTTCGTCTTCGCTGATTTCTTTGTCCTTGACCAGTTTTTTGAGGTCACCCAACGCATCACGACGAATGTTGCGCACGGCAACTCGCGCATCTTCAGCAGCGCTGCGCGCCTGCTTGGTGAAGCCCTTGCGGGTTTCTTCAGTCAGGGCAGGCATGGAGATCAGCAACAACTCGCCCAGGTTGGTCGGGTTGAGGTTCAGGCCGGCGCTCTGGATGGCTTTGTCGACGGCTGCGAGCATGTTGCGCTCGAAGGCCACGACTTGCAGGGTGCGCGAGTCTTTTACGGTGATGTTGGCGACCTGGGTAATGGAGGTGTCAGTGCCGTAGTACGGCACCATTACGCTGCCCAGGATGCTTGGGTGAGCCTTACCGGTACGAATCTGGCCAAAAGCATGGGCCAGAGACTCCAGGGATTTGTGCATACGCTCTTGAGCGTCTTTCTTGATTTCGTTGATCATTGTTGGCCTTCCTCGATCAGAGTCCCTTCCGCGCCGCCGTGTACGATGTTCAGCAGGGCGCCGGGCTTGTTCATGTTAAATACGCGCAGTGGCATCTTGTGGTCACGGCACAGGCAAATAGCCGTCAGGTCCATCACGCCCAGCTTGCGATCCAGTACTTCATCGTAGGTCAGATGATCGAACTTCTCGGCATGCGGGTCTTTGAATGGGTCTGCGGTGTAGACACCGTCCACCTTGGTGGCCTTGAGCACGACGTCGGCATCGATTTCGATGGCGCGCAGGCAGGCAGCCGAGTCCGTGGTGAAGAACGGGTTGCCGGTACCGGCAGCAAAGATCACTACTTCTTTGGCGTTCAGGTGACGCATGGCTTTGCGACGATCATAGTGATCGGTCACGCCAACCATGGAAATAGCCGACATCACGATCGCCGAGATATTGGCACGCTCCAGGGCGTCACGCATTGCCAGGGCGTTCATCACAGTGGCCAGCATGCCCATGTGATCGCCAGTCACCCGATCCATGCCGGCCGCACTCAGCGCCGCACCACGGAACAGGTTACCACCGCCAATCACCAGGCCGACCTGAACACCGATGCCGACCAATTGGCCGACTTCCAGCGCCATGCGGTCGAGCACCTTGGGATCGATCCCGAACTCTTCCGAGCCCATCAGGGCCTCGCCGCTAAGCTTGAGTAGAATGCGTTTATAGCGAGCCTGATAACCACTGCCCTGCTGAGCCATTGCGAATCTCTCCTGCGGCGTATTTTTTAAAAATTCTTGGCGAGCCGTTTACGGCTTGCGTTCACTCTAGCTGGACGCTGTCTCAGCGCCATCGGAACACGGCTTTGTAAGCCAGTTCCGAGAGGAAACCAAATAAAAATTGGTCTTCCCATTTGAAAAGAGGCTGCGCGCGTGAGCGGGCAGCCTCTTTCGGGCGACAGTTGAAAACTGTCTTATTGCTTGGCGGCAGCCAGCTGGGCAGCAACTTCTTCAGCGAAGTTGTCGACCGGCTTCTCGATGCCTTCGCCTACTTTGTAGTAAGTGAAGGAAACGATTTCAGCACCGGCTTTCTTGGCCAGTTCGCCAACCTTGATTTCAGGGTTCTTCACGAACGCTTGCTCAACCAGGCTCGCTTCAGCCAGGAACTTGCTGATACGGCCTTTGATCATGTTTTCAACGATGTTTTCTGGCTTGCCGGCGATCTTGTCAGCGTTCAGGCTCAGGAACACAGCTTTTTCGCGCTCGATTGCGTCAGCAGACACTTCCGACGGCAGCAGGAACTCTGGGTTGCTGGCCGCTACGTGCATAGCGATGTCTTTGGCCAGCTCAACGTCGCCGCCTTTGAGGGCAACCACAACGCCGATTTTGTTACCGTGCAGGTAACCGCCAACCACATCACCTTCGATGCGCGCCAGACGACGGATGTTGACGTTTTCGCCAACCTTGCCGACCAGTACCAGGCGAGCAGCTTCTTGAGCTTCGATCAACGGCTCAACAGTGGTCAGTTTGTCGGCGAACGCTTTTTCAACGCTAGCAGCAACAAATGCCTTGAAGTCGTCTTGCAGAGCCAGGAAGTCGGTCTGCGAGTTCACTTCCAGCAGAACAGCGGACTTACCGTCTTCTTTCAGAGCGATAGCGCCTTCAGCAGCTACGTTGCCTGCTTTCTTGGCAGCCTTGATGGCGCCGGAAGCACGCATGTCATCAATGGCTTTTTCGATGTCGCCGCCGGCCTTGGTCAAGGCCTTTTTGCAATCCATCATGCCTTCGCCGGTACGCTCACGCAGTTCTTTAACCAACGCTGCAGTAATCTCTGCCATTTCAAAATCCTCTTGGATAGGTTTTCAACCATTCCACCCGATCAAACGGGCGATCAATTCTTCCCGAATCACCCTTGTAGGCCGCTGCACGTTACAGAAGATGTAGCTGCGCTGCCGACAAATGGTTTTCGAGGTGGCAAAAAGGGGGCCAAGCCCCCTTTTTGCTTACTGAGTCAACGCCAGGGCGTCAGTTACTCAGCGGCAGCTACCGGAGCTTCTTCAACGAACTGCTCGGTACCGCCAGCAACGTGGTTGCGACCACGGATTACAGCGTCAGCCATCGAACCCATGTACAGCTGGATAGCGCGGATTGCGTCATCGTTGCCTGGGATGATGTAGTCAACGCCTTCCGGGCTGCTGTTGGTATCGACTACGCCGATAACAGGGATGCCCAGCTTGTTGGCTTCGGTGATCGCGATGCGCTCGTGATCAACGTCGATAACGAACAGTGCGTCAGGCAGACCGCCCATGTCCTTGATACCACCCAGGGAACGATCGAGCTTTTCCAGGTCGCGAGTGCGCATCAGCGCCTCTTTCTTGGTCAGCTTGGCGAAAGTACCGTCTTCGGCTTGCACTTCAAGGTCACGCAGACGCTTGATGGAAGCACGGATGGTTTTGAAGTTGGTCAGCATGCCGCCCAACCAGCGGTGATCGACGTACGGCGAACCGCAACGTGCTGCTTCTTCAGCAACGATCTTGCCAGCGGAACGCTTGGTGCCGACGAACAGAATCTTGTTTTTGCCCTGGGCCAGACGCTCTACGAAAGTCAGCGCTTCGTTGAACATTGGCAGGGTTTTTTCAAGGTTGATAATGTGGATCTTGTTACGCGCGCCGAAAATGTATTTACCCATTTTCGGGTTCCAGTAACGGGTCTGGTGACCGAAGTGCACACCGGCCTTCAGCATATCGCGCATGTTGACTTGGGACATGATAGTTCCTTAATAAGTCGGGTTTGGCCTCCACGTATCCCAATGACCAACCAGCGGCATTCGCCTCCGGCACCCAGGTCATCGTGTCGACACGTGTGTGGATTTAAGCTTTGCGGGGTATCCCCGGAAAGCGGCGCATTTTATACCACACGAAGGACAAAAACGAAACCCGCAATCACATTTGCCGTGATCGGCTTTTGCGTAAGCCTTTGAATAGAGCCAACATACCCCTACCTTATAGAGAGAAGCGATCGTCAGACGCTCATGGTTTGCCGCCCGCGTCTGGTAGAATCGCGTTTTTTGGGGCTTGTGCGAATTCTGCAACCTTTTGTCGCACGCCCGTAAACCGTATTGATTTCAGCGCGTCGCGCTAGAGAGAGCCTGTATGACCGTTACCTTGAAAACCGCCGAAGACATCGCAGGCATGCGCGTTGCCGGCAAACTGGCTGCCGACGTGCTGGAAATGATTGCCGAACACGTCAAGCCAGGCGTGACCACCGAAGCCCTGGACCGCATCTGCCACGACTATATTGTCGACGTGCAAAAAGCCATTCCTGCGCCGCTGAACTACAAGGGCTTCCCCAAGTCCATCTGCACCTCGATCAACCACGTGGTCTGCCACGGGATTCCGGGCGACAAGCCGTTGAAAGACGGCGACACCCTGAACATCGACGTGACCGTGATCAAAGACGGCTACCACGGCGACACCAGCCGCATGTTCCACGTCGGCACCGTGCCGGTCTGGGCAGAACGCCTGTCGCAGGTCACCCAGGAATGCATGTACAAGGCCATCGAAATCGTCAAGCCCGGCTGCCGCCTGGGCGATATCGGTGAAGTGATCCAGAAGCACGCTGAAAAGAACGGCTTCTCGGTGGTCCGCGAATTCTGTGGCCATGGCATCGGCAAAGTATTCCACGAAGAACCGCAGATCCTGCATTACGGTCGCGCCGGCACCGGCATGGAACTCAAGGCGGGCATGACCTTCACCATCGAGCCGATGATCAACCAGGGCAAGGCCGACACCAAAGTGCTGGGCGACGGCTGGACCGCCATCACCAAGGACCGCAAGCTCTCGGCACAGTGGGAACACACCCTGCTGGTCACCGAAACCGGCTACGAGATCTTCACCTTGCGCGCAGACGACACGATTCCACGCGTTTCAGCGTAAAGGTTGCTTGGGTTTTCCCCCAACGGTGTTGTGACTGACTGATAGATAGAAAGGAAAGCCGATCGATGCCCCAGGTGGATCCCGAACTCTTCGACCGTGGCCAGTTCCAGGCTGAACTGGCCTTGAAGGCAAGCCCGATCTTCGCCTTCAAGAAGGCTATTCGCCAGGCCCGCGAAGTGCTCGATGCGCGCTTTCGCAGTGGCCGGGACATTCGTCGGCTGATCGAGGACCGTGCCTGGTTCGTCGACAGCATCCTGCAAAAGGCCTGGGAACAGTTCAACTGGAGTGAAGACGCCGATATCGCCCTGGTGGCCGTCGGCGGCTACGGTCGCGGTGAGCTGCACCCCTACTCCGACATCGACCTGCTGATCCTGCTGGACAGCGCCGATCATGAGATCTTTCGCGATTCCATCGAGCGCTTTCTGACGCTGTTGTGGGACATCGGCCTGGAAGTCGGCCAGAGCGTTCGTTCGGTAGACGAATGCGCCGAAGAGGCGCGCGCCGACCTCACCGTCATCACCAACTTGATGGAAAGCCGCACCATTGCCGGCCCCGAGCGCCTGCGCAAGCGCATGCTGGAAGTCACCAGCACCGCGCATATGTGGCCGAGCAAGGAGTTCTTCCTGGCCAAGCGTGCCGAGCAGAAGGCCCGGCACCACAAGTACAACGACACCGAATACAACCTGGAACCCAACGTCAAAGGCTCACCGGGCGGACTGCGCGATATCCAGACCATTTTGTGGGTCGCGCGTCGCCAATACGGCACCCTGAACCTGCGCGCCCTGGCCGGCGAAGGCTTTCTGGTAGAGAGCGAAAACGCCCTGCTGGCCTCGTCCCAGGAGTTCCTGTGGAAAGTGCGCTATGCGCTGCACATGCTCGCCGGGCGCTCCGAAGACCGCCTGCTGTTCGACCACCAGCGCTCCATCGCCACCCTCCTGGGGTTTGAGGGCGAGGACGCGAAGACCAGCATCGAAAGCTTCATGCAGCAGTACTACCGGGTGGTCATGAGCATCGCCCAGCTCAGCGACCTGATCATCCAGCACTTCGAAGAAGTGATCCTGGCCCCCGAAGACGAAGCACCGCCGCAGCCGATCAACTCGCGCTTCCAACTGCACGACGGCTACATCGAGGCGCGCAACGACAACGTGTTCCGCCGCACCCCGTTCGCCATGCTGGAAATCTTCGTGCTGATGGCCCAGCAGCCGGAAATCAAAGGCGTGCGCGCCGACACCATCCGCCTGCTGCGAGAAAACCGTCATCTGATCGATGATGATTTTCGCAATGACATCCGCAACACCAGCCTGTTTATCGAGCTGTTCAAATGCAAAATCGGCATCCACCGCAACCTGCGGCGTATGAACCGATACGGCATCCTCGGGCGATACCTGCCGGAGTTCGGCTTCATCGTCGGGCAGATGCAGCACGACCTGTTCCACATCTACACCGTAGACGCCCACACGCTGAACCTGATCAAGCACCTGCGTAAGTTGCAGTACACCCAGGTGTCAGAGAAATTCCCGCTGGCCAGCAAGCTCATGGCCAAGCTGCCCAAACCGGAACTGATCTACCTGGCCGGCCTGTACCACGACATCGGCAAGGGCCGGCACGGCGACCACTCGGAAATCGGCGCAGTCGATGCCGAGGCGTTCTGCCAGCGCCATCAACTGCCGCTGTGGGACAGCCGCCTGATCGTCTGGCTGGTACAGAACCACCTGGGGATGTCGACCACCGCCCAGCGCAAGGACTTGTCCGACCCGCAGGTGATCCACGACTTCGCCGGCATCGTCGGTGATGAAACCCGCCTCGACTATCTCTATGTGCTGACCGTCTCCGACATCAATGCCACCAACCCGACATTGTGGAACTCCTGGCGCGCCAGCCTGCTGCGCCAGCTCTACACCGAGACCAAGCGCGCGCTGCGCCGCGGCCTGGAAAACCCGGTAGACCGCGAGGAGCAGATCCGCCGCACCCAAAGCGCGGCCCTGGATATCCTAGTGCGCGGCGGCAATGACCCGGACGACGTTGAGCAGTTGTGGTCGCAGCTGGGCGACGATTACTTCCTGCGCCACACTGCCGGCGACGTGGCCTGGCACAGTGACGCGATCCTGCAGCAGCCCGCCGATGGTGGCCCGCTGGTACTGATCAAGGAAACCACCCAGCGTGAATTCGAGGGTGGCACGCAGATCTTCATCTATGCGCCCGACCAGCACGACTTCTTCGCCGTGACCGTGGCGGCCATGGACCAGCTCAACCTGAACATCCATGACGCGCGGGTCATCACCTCGAGCAGCCAGTTCACCCTCGACACCTACATCGTGCTCGACACCGACGGCGACTCCATCGGCGATAACCCGGTGCGCGTGAAAAAGATCCGCGAAGGCCTGACCGAAGCGCTGCGCAACCCGGACGATTACCCGACGATCATCCAGCGTCGGGTACCGCGTCAGCTCAAGCACTTTGCCTTTGCGCCTCAGGTGACCATTTCCAACGACGCCCAGCGCCCGGTGACCGTGCTGGAGCTCAGCGCGCCGGACCGCCCCGGCTTGCTGGCGCGCATCGGCGGGATTTTCCTGGAGTTCGACCTGTCGTTGCAGAACGCCAAGATTGCGACCCTCGGCGAGCGCGTGGAGGACGTGTTCTTCATTACCGACGCCGACAACCAGCCGCTGTCCGACCCTGAACTGTGCCGACGTTTGCAGGACGCAATCGTCCAGCAACTGAGCGTGACCCAGGAACCCGGCGTCGAGCTGACGCGGCTGACGATTTGATTTCTTAACTGTGTGAACGCGATTCATGTGGGAGCTGGCTTGCCTGCGATGCGCACGCTGCGGTGTGTCTGGTACACCGCAGCGATGCCAGCGCAGGCAAGCCAGCTCCCACAGGGTTCGTGCCCATTGCAATAGAGGCTTACATGAACAACGCCCTGAACCAGCTGCAGCCCTACCCGTTCGAGAAACTGCGCGCCCTGCTCGGCAGCGTTACGCCAAACCCGGACAAACGCCCGATTGCGCTGTCCATCGGTGAGCCCAAGCACACATCGCCGGAATTCGTTGCCAAGGCGCTGGCTGACAACCTCGACCAGATGGCCGTGTACCCGACCACGCTGGGCATTCCGGCATTGCGCGAGGCCATCGGCGCCTGGTGCGAACGCCGCTTCAACGTGCCCAAGGGTTGGCTGGACCCGGCGCGCAATATTCTGCCGGTCAACGGCACCCGTGAAGCGCTGTTTGCCTTCACCCAGACCGTGGTCAACCGCGCTGACGACGCGCTGGTAGTGAGCCCGAACCCGTTCTACCAGATCTACGAAGGCGCCGCGTTCCTGGCCGGCGCCAAGCCGCATTACCTGCCGTGCCTGGACGCCAACGGTTTCAACCCGGATTTTGACGCCGTGTCGCCGGACATCTGGAAACGCTGCCAGATCCTGTTCCTGTGCTCGCCGGGCAACCCCACCGGCGCCCTGATTCCGGTCGACACCCTGAAAAAGCTCATCGCCCTGGCCGACGAGTACGACTTCGTCATCGCCGCCGACGAGTGCTACAGCGAGTTGTATTTCGACGAACAAACCCCGCCGCCCGGCCTACTCAGTGCCTGCGTCGAGCTTGGCCGTCAGGATTTCAAACGCTGCGTGGTCTTCCACAGCCTGTCCAAGCGCTCCAACCTGCCGGGCCTGCGCTCGGGCTTTGTGGCCGGCGATGCCGACATCCTCAAGGCCTTTTTGCTGTACCGCACCTACCATGGCTGCGCGATGCCGGTGCAAACCCAACGGGCGAGCATCGCGGCCTGGCAGGATGAAGCCCACGTGCTGGCCAACCGTGACCTGTACCGCGAGAAGTTTGACGCCGTGCTGGCCATTCTCAAGCCAGTGCTGGACGTACAAAGCCCGGACGGCGGGTTTTACCTGTGGCCGAACGTGAATGGCGACGACGCCGCGTTCTGCCGTGACCTGTTCGTGGAAGAACACGTGACCGTGGTGCCAGGTTCGTACCTGTCCCGGGACGTGGACGGCGTCAACCCAGGCGCCGGGCGCGTGCGCATGGCGCTGGTTGCACCGTTGGCGGAATGCGTTGAAGCGGCCCAGCGCATTCGCGACTTCATTCAGCGCCGCCGCTGACACTTATGGGTCATTTCACATGACCCAGATTCGCCTCGCTCATGTCCAGATCCGCCAGCACTTCACGCAAAACGTCATCACCAATCTGGTGATGACGGCTCAAGCTGTACAACTCCAACCGCTGCGCTCGCAGGGCCTTGAGGCGTAATTTGCGCTCCAGCTGGTCCATCTGCAGCGCCAGCGCCTGGGCGTCGGCGGAGTCATTGAACACTTCCAACTGATGGCGATATTCCGACATCAGCCGCGCCTTGAGCTCAGTGGCCAGTGCGGCCTGGGCGGCGTCCGAGGTTTCGGTTTCGGCGGGTTCTTCCGTTTCAAGGGCATGGATCGCCGCCACGGCGGTCTTTTTCCACGCCTCGCGCACTTCGTTATGACGCTTTTCGTCGGGACTTTGCTCGATGCCGCGCAACAGCAACGGCAGCGCGATGCAAGCGGCGATCAGCGATAGCAGAATCACCCCGGCAGCGATGAAGATCAGCAGGTCGCGCTCAGGGAAGGCCGCGCCCGGCGCCAGCAGCAGGGGCACCGACATCACACCGGCCAGGGTCACCGCACCGCGTACGCCGCCGACCGTCAATAGCCAGCAGGAGCGCGCGGTCGGCACCAGGGTCAGTTCGCTTTTGCCACGCAGGCGGCGCAGTAAACCCGACAGGCGCCAGATGCTCTGCACCCAGATAAAGCGCAACACCACCAGCACCACAAAGATCGCAATCACGTCCAGGCAGCGATACAGCAGGGTGGGCCACAACGTTGTCTCGTGGCTGACCACAGCCTTGATGATGTCCGGCAGTTGCAGGCCCAACAGCAGGAAGATCAGGCCATTGAAGGCAAACTCCAGCAGCGACCAGACACTGCGGTTAAGCAAGCGCGTGCTGGTCTGGCGCGGCAACAGGTCGAGCCAGCTTTGCATCATGCCCGCCGCCACCGCCGAGAGAATGCCCGATGCGCCCAGGCGCTCCGCCAATACATAGGCCGCAAACGGCAACAGCAACATGAACACCACATGCGTGGCCGGGTCATCCCAACCGCGCGCGATCATCCAGGCGCGTAAGCGGCCGACCAGCCAGCTCAGCGCCACGCCAACCGCCAGACCACCCACGGCGACCAGCACAAAGGTCAGGCTGGCATCCGCCAGGGAGAACACGCCGGTCAGCGCCGCCGCCAAAGCGAACTTGAAGGTCACCAGGCCCGAGGCATCATTCATCAACGCTTCGCCCTGAAGCATGTGCATCAACGGCTTGGGCAGACGATTCTGGGCAATGGCCGACACCGCCACGGCATCCGTCGGCGATAAAACCGCCGCCAGGGCGAAGGCCACCGGCAACGGAATCGTAGGCAATATCCAATGAATGAAATAGCCAGCACCCACCACGGTGAACAGCACCAGCCCCACCGCCAACGTCAGAATCGGGCCGCGCAATCGCCAGAGCTCGCGCTTGGGCATGCGCCAGCCATCGGAGAACAACAGCGGCGGCAGGAACAGAAACAGAAACAACTCAGGGTCCAACGCCACATGCAGCCCCAGGGTGGGCCAAGCCAGCAAGGCGCCGGCGGCGATCTGCACCAGGGGTAACGGCAGAGGAATGATGCGCCCGACCAGGCGCGAAACGCTGACCAGCATCAGCAGGATAAGAACGGTGTAGGCGGTTTGCATAAAGCGGGTTTCCCGGACAATCGACTTGCAACGACACCCATCAGGCAACAGCTGGCCGTTGAAGTGCCATATTACTCGGCTATGTTAGCCAGCCATGTTACGCGGCCATGGCGCGCCGTGGCGTTTGCACAAAAGTCGCACTGCGCCATCAGCAAGCATGACGAGCGGCACCCAAACCTGCTGGTCATGGCATAATCCGTGACCTTTCGTTTCTACTTGGTCCAAAGGGGGGCAATTCCTTGACCGCTTCAAGCAAAACGTTGCACCTTTTCGGCATCAAAGCCTGCGACACCATGAAAAAAGCGCGCACCTGGCTCGATGAGCACGCTGTGAGCTATGAGTTTCACGACTACAAAACGGCCGGTATCGACCGCGAACACTTGACCCAATGGTGCAACGAGCACGGTTGGCAGGTGGTTTTGAACCGTGCGGGCACCACCTTTCGCAAACTCGAAGACGAACGCAAAGCCGATCTCGATCAGTCGAAGGCCATTGAATTGATGCTCGCACAACCCTCGATGATCAAGCGCCCGGTGCTCGATCTCGGAGACAGAACCCTGATTGGCTTCAAGCCAGATAGTTATTCGGCGGCCCTCAAGTAGGCCAGCCTTCCATTTTTGTAGAGGTAACAGCATGTCCAATTCCCTGTTCAGCCTGGGCTTCGGCGTCGGCACTCAGAACCGCCAAGGTGCTTGGCTGGAAGTGTTTTACGCACAACCGTTGCTCAACCCGTCGGCCGACATCGTCGCAGCCATTGCGCCGATCCTGGGCTACACCGAAGGCAACCAGGCCATCACCTTCACCGTCTCCCAGGCGCTGCAAATGGCTGACGCGCTCAAAGGCGTCGACGCTGCCCAAGCTGCCCTGCTGAGCCGCCTGGCTGAAAGCCATACCCCGCTGGTCGCCACCCTGCTGGCCGAAGACGCTGCACTGACCTCCACGCCTGAGGCTTACCTCAAGCTGCACCTGCTGTCCCATCGCCTGGTCAAGCCGCACGGCCTGAGCCTGGCCGGCGTGTTCCCGCAACTGCCGAACGTGGCGTGGACCAGCCAGGGCGCGATCGACATCAATGAGCTGGCCGAACGCCAGCTGGAAGCGCGTCTGCGTGGCGAGCTGCTGGAAGTGTTCTCGGTGGACAAGTTCCCGAAAATGACCGACTACGTGGTCCCGGCCGGCGTGCGTATCGCTGATGCCGCGCGTATCCGCCTAGGCGCCTATGTGGGCGAAGGCACCACCGTGATGCACGAAGGCTTCGTCAACTTCAACGCTGGCACCGAAGGCCCGGGCATGATCGAAGGCCGCGTCTCCGCTGGCGTGTTCGTCGGCAAGGGTTCGGACCTGGGCGGCGGTTGCTCCACCATGGGCACCCTGTCGGGCGGCGGCAACATCGTGATCAAGGTGGGCGAAGGCTGCCTGATCGGCGCCAACGCCGGTATCGGTATCCCGTTGGGCGACCGTAACACCGTGGAGTCGGGCCTGTACGTCACCGCCGGCACCAAGGTCGCGCTGCTGGATGAGCAGAACCAACTGGTCAAAGTGGTCAAGGCGCGCGAGTTGGCCGGCCAACCGGACCTGCTGTTCCGCCGTAACTCCGAGACCGGTGCCGTGGAGTGCAAAACCCACAAATCGGCCATCGAACTGAACGAAGCGCTGCACGCTCACAACTAAGCAGCCACTCGATGCCACTAGCGGGTCGCGCCTTCGGGTCGGCCCGCTTATACGAGTCTTGAACACCATGCTTGTGCCCTCTCCCTGGCGCGCCGACTTTCCGGCCATCGCCACCCTGCAACGGCAAGACCAGACTTACCTGGACAACGCCGCCACCACGCAAAAACCCCAGGCCCTGTTGGATGCCATCAGCCATTACTACGCCAATGGCGCAGCCAATGTGCACCGTGCCCAACATTTGCCGGGCGCCCATGCGACCCAGGCGTTTGAAGACAGTCGCAGCAAGGTCGCGCAGTGGCTTAACGCAGGTGACAGCGGGCAAATCATCTTTACCCACGGCGCAACCTCTGCGCTGAACCTCCTGGCCTATGGCCTTGAGCACTTATTCAATGCGGGCGATGAAATTGTTATCAGCGCCCTGGAACACCACGCCAACCTGCTGCCCTGGCAGCAACTGGCCAAACGTCGCGCGCTCACGCTGGTGGTGTTGCCACTGGGTGACGACGGCGTGATTGACCTGCACGCCGCTGGCGAATTGATCGGCCCGCGCACGCGGGTGCTGGCGGTGAGCCAGCTTTCCAATGTGCTTGGCACCTGGCAGCCCTTGGACGCCTTGCTGGCGATGGCGCGGGCACACGGCGCACTGACCGTGGTCGACGGTGCCCAGGGCATCGTGCATGGCCGCCATGACGTGCAGGCGCTGGGGTGCGACTTCTACGTGTTTTCCAGCCACAAACTGTACGGCCCGGACGGCGTCGGCGTGCTGTTTGGCCGCAACGAAGCCCTGCATCACCTGCGCCACTGGCAGTTTGGCGGCGAGATGGTGCAACAGGCGGACTACCACAGCGCCAGTTTCCGCCCTGCCCCGCTGGGTTTTGAAGCGGGTACGCCACCAATCGCCAGCGTGATCGGCCTGGGGGCCAGCCTGGATTACCTGAGCTCACTGGACCCGCCCGCCGTGGTCGCCCATGAAGCGGCGCTGCACGACTATCTGCTGCGCGGCCTCAAAGCACGCAATGGCATCCGCGTGTTGGGATCGCCCCAAGTAGCCTTGGCCAGCTTTGTGGTGGAAGGCATACACAACGCCGACCTCGCCCACCTGCTGACCGAACAGGGCATCGCCGTGCGCGCCGGCCACCATTGCGCGATGCCGTTGCTCAAGGCGATGCACTTGTCCGGGGCGATCCGCGTGTCCCTGGCGCTGTACAACGACTCCGATGACCTGGAGCGCTTCTTTGAAGCCCTCGACCAGGCGCTGGATATGTTGCGATGAGCTTGCCGGCCGAAGCCGCCGCTGCCCTGCACGCCTTTCAGGCGGTCGGCAGTTGGGAGCAGCGCGCGCGGATGCTGATGCAATGGGGCGAACGCCTGCCAGCCTTGGCCGATGAGGACAAAGTCGACGCCAACCTGGTGCAGGGCTGCGAGAGCCTGGTGTGGTTGGTGGGGCGTCTTGAGAACGGCCATTGGCAGTTCGCCGCGAGCAGCGATGCGCGGATGATTCGCGGGTTGGTGGCGTTGCTGCTGGCGCGGGTCAATGGGCTGTCGGCGGCGCAATTGCAGGCCGTTGACCTGCCCGATTGGTTTGCCCAGCTTGGCCTGTCACGGCAGCTGTCACCTTCGCGCAGTAATGGCTTGAATGCCGTCCTGCAGCGCATGCGCGAACTAAGCCATACGCGAAACTAAATGTGGGAGCGGGCTTGCTCGCGAAGGCAGAGTGTCAGTCAATACATCATTGACTGAACCACCGCATTCGCGAGCAAGCCCGCTCCCACATTTCGATCTCTGTTCGTCTGTAAGATTTTTAGCTGGCTTTGACCCGCTCCGACGGCCTGCGCACCCCAGCCACGATCTTGTCCACCGCCTTGGTGGCCGCGACCATGCCAAAGGTCGCGGTCACCATCATCACCGCGCCAAACCCGCCGGCGCAGTCCAGCTTCACCCCATCCCCAACGAAACTTTTTTGCAGACAAATGCTGCCGTCCGGCTTGGGATAGCGCAGCTGCTCGGTGGAAAACACGCACGGCACGCTGTAATGGCGGGTCACGGTGCGGGAGAAACCGTAATCGCGGCGCAACGTGGAGCGCACCTTCGAGGCCAGTGGGTCATTAAAGGTGCGGTTCAGGTCGCACACCTGGATCAGCGTCGGGTCGATCTGCCCGCCGGCGCCGCCGGTGGTGATGATCTGGATCTTGCGGCGCTTGCACCAGGCAATCAGCGCAGCCTTGGCGTTGACGGCGTCGATGCAGTCGATCACGCAATCGATATTCGGCGTGATGTACTCGGCCATGGTGTCGCGGGTCACGAAGTCCGCCACCGCATGCACGGTGCAATCGGGGTTGATAGCGCGCAGGCGCTCGGCCATGACGTCGACCTTGGGCTTGCCCACGGTGCTGTCCAACGCGTGCAACTGGCGGTTGCTGTTGCTGACGCAGACGTCGTCCAGGTCAAACAGCGAAATCTCGCCCACCCCGCAACGGGCCATGGCTTCAGCCGCCCACGAGCCTACGCCGCCGACGCCGACGATCGCCACATGGGCCGCTTTCAAGCGTTCCAGGCCTTCAATGCCATACAAGCGGGCGACGCCTGCAAACCGCGGATCTTCTGTGCTCATGACCATTACCCCAAAAACCGGCGCGCATTATGGACTACGCGGCGACAAGTTCGAAGCTTCCAGCTACAAGTAAAGAACTTAGGTGAACATTCGCGGACTAACGTCCGGCTTTTCTCTGTCTGCTGTACGCTCGGGGAAAGGCCAGTGTAGGATGCGCGCCGTTCGGCGTAAGCCGACACCTCTTTTCGTTCCACACCCTTTGGAACCCGAAATAGCCATGTCATCGCGTAAATTTGGACTCAACCTGGTGGTGGTGCTGGCAATTGCCGCGCTGTTCACCGGTTTCTGGGCGCTGATCAACCGCCCGGTCACCACACCCAACTGGCCTGAACAGATCTCCGGGTTCTCCTACTCGCCGTTCCAGCAAGGCCAGTTCCCGCAGAAAGACCAGTACCCAAGCGACGAAGAAATGCGTCGTGACCTCGAGATCATGAGCAAGCTGACGGACAACATCCGTACCTACTCGGTCGACGGCACCCTGGGCGACATCCCCAAGCTGGCGGAAGAGTTCGGCCTGCGCGTGACGCTGGGCATCTGGATCAGCCCGGACCTTGCGCGTAACGAACGCGAGATCCAGCGGGCCATCGAACTGGCCAACAGCTCACGCAGCGTCGTGCGCGTGGTGGTCGGTAACGAAGCGTTGTTCCGTGAAGAAATCACCCCAGAGGCGCTGATTGCGCTGCTCGACCGCGTGCGCGCCGCCGTGAAAGTGCCGGTGACGACGTCCGAGCAATGGCACATTTGGGAAAAGAACCCGCAACTGGCCAAGCACGTCGACCTGATCGCCGCGCACATCCTGCCGTTCTGGGAATTTATTCCGATGGACAAGGCCGGCCAATACGTACTCGACCGCGCCCGGGATCTGAAGAAACTGTTCCCGAAAAAGCCGCTGCTGCTGTCGGAGGTTGGCTGGCCGAGTAACGGCCGTATGCGCGGGGGCAATGAAACCTCGCCCGCCGACCAGGCGATTTACCTGCGTACGCTGGTCAATAAGCTCAACCGCCAGGGCTACAACTACTTCGTGATCGAGGCGTTCGACCAGCCGTGGAAAGTCAGTGACGAAGGCTCGGCCGGCGCCTATTGGGGCGTGTACAACGCCGCGCGCCAGCAGAAATTCAACTTTGAAGGCCCGGTGGTCGCGATCCCGCAATGGCGCGTGCTGGCCATCGGCTCGGTGGTGCTGGCGCTGCTGTCGCTGACCTTGCTGATGATCGACGGCTCGGCCCTGCGCCAGCGTGGCCGTACGTTCCTGACCTTTATCGCGTTCCTGTGCGGTTCGGTGCTGGTGTGGATCGGCTACGACTATAGCCAGCAATACAGCACCTGGTTCAGCGTGACCGTGGGGATCTTGTTGGCACTCGGCGCCCTCGGCGTGTTTATCGTGTTGCTGACCGAAGCCCACGAACTGGCGGAAGCGGTGTGGACCCACAAGCGCCGGCGTGAATTCCTGCCGGTGGAAGGCGATTCGGACTACCGCCCGAAAGTGTCGATCCATGTGCCGTGCTACAACGAGCCGCCAGAGATGGTCAAACAGACCCTCGACGCCCTCGCCGCCCTCGATTACCCGGACTATGAAGTCCTGATCATCGACAACAACACCAAGGACCCGGCGGTATGGGAACCGGTGCGCGACTACTGCGAAACCCTCGGCCCGCGCTTCAAGTTCTTCCACGTCTCGCCCCTGGCCGGTTTCAAGGGCGGCGCGCTGAACTACCTGATCCCGCACACCGCCAAGGACGCCGAAGTGATCGCGGTGATCGACTCGGACTACTGCGTATCGCCCAACTGGCTCAAGCACATGGTGCCGCACTTCGCCGACCCGAAAATCGCCGTGGTGCAGTCGCCGCAGGATTACCGCGACCAGAACGAAAGCACCTTCAAGAAGCTCTGCTATGCGGAATACAAAGGCTTCTTCCATATCGGCATGGTCACCCGTAACGACCGCGACGCGATCATCCAGCACGGCACCATGACCATGACCCGTCGCTCGGTGCTCGAAGAACTTGGCTGGGCTGACTGGTGCATCTGCGAAGACGCCGAACTGGGCCTGCGCGTATTCGAGAAAGGCCTGTCGGCGGCGTATTACCACGACAGCTACGGCAAAGGCTTGATGCCCGATACCTTTATCGACTTCAAGAAGCAGCGTTTCCGCTGGGCCTACGGCGCGATTCAGATCATCAAGCGCCACACCGCCAGCCTGCTGCGCGGCAAGGGCACTGAGCTGACCCGTGGCCAGCGCTACCACTTCCTCGCAGGCTGGTTGCCGTGGGTGGCGGACGGCATGAACATCTTCTTCACCGTCGGCGCCCTGTTGTGGTCGGCGGCGATGATCATCGTGCCAACGCGGGTTGATCCGCCGCTGCTGATTTTCGCGATTCCGCCGTTGGCGCTGTTCGTGTTCAAAGTGGGCAAGATCATTTTCCTCTACCGCCGTGCGGTGGGTGTGAACTTGAAAGATGCGTTCTGCGCGGCGCTGGCCGGCCTGGCGTTGTCGCACACCATCGCCAAGGCGGTGCTTTACGGCTTCTTCACCACCAGTATTCCGTTTTTTCGAACCCCGAAAAACGCGGATAACCACGGCTTCTGGGTAGCGATCTCCGAAGCCCGCGAAGAAATGTTCATCATGCTGCTGTTGTGGGGCGCGGCGCTGGGGATCTACCTGGTGCAGGGCCTGCCGAGCAATGACATGCGCTTCTGGGTGGTGATGCTGCTGGTGCAATCGCTGCCGTACGTGGCGGCGTTGATCATGGCGTTCCTCTCGTCGCTGCCAAAACCTGCGCCGAAGGTTGAGCCGGTAACGGCCGAGTAAAAACTTGCGCAATGCACTAAACGGCGGCCCTTGGCCGCCGTTTTGCTATAAGATAACGGCCGTTTTGTGAGACTTGGCCTAGCCCTGCTTTCTGTGGGAGCTGGCTTGCCTGCGATGGCATCGCCGCGGCGTACCTGCCAGACCGCGGCGTCTGCATCGCCGGCAAGCCAGCTCCCACATTGAATCTGCGCCCATTCAGGTTGTGTATTCCACATTCGTCCTGCGCCCATAACACGCTTCCGGAGTTCCCCCATGACGGCCCATGCCGACCTTTCGCCGACCCTTCAACTCGCTATCGACCTGATCCGTCGCCCCTCCGTGACGCCGATCGACGCCGATTGCCAGAAGCTGATGATGCAGCGCCTGGGCGACGCCGGCTTTGCGCTGGAGCCGATGCGTATCGAAGATGTGGACAACTTCTGGGCCACCCACGGCAAGCACGACGGCCCGGTGCTGTGCTTTGCCGGCCACACCGACGTGGTACCGACCGGCCCGGTGGGCGCCTGGCAGAACGACCCGTTCGACGCGCTGATCGACGAAAACGGCATGCTCTGCGGCCGTGGCGCGGCAGACATGAAAGGCAGCCTGGCAGCCATGCTGGTGGCCTCCGAGCGTTTCGTCAGTGACTACCCGGACCACAAAGGCTCGGTCGCCTTCCTGATCACCAGCGATGAAGAAGGCCCGGCGCACCACGGCACCAAAGCCGTGATCGAACGCCTGGCAGCCCGCAAGGAACGCCTGGACTGGTGCATCGTCGGCGAACCGTCGAGCACCACGCTGGTGGGCGATGTGGTCAAGAACGGCCGCCGTGGCTCCCTCGGCGCCACCCTGACCGTGCGCGGCGTGCAAGGCCACGTGGCGTACCCGCACTTGGCGAAGAACCCGATCCACCTCGCCGCCCCGGCCTTGGCCGAATTGGCCGCCGAGCACTGGGACGACGGCAACACCTTCTTCCCGCCGACCAGCTTCCAGATTTCCAACCTCAATTCCGGCACCGGCGCCACCAACGTGATCCCCGGTGACCTGACGGCGGTATTCAACTTCCGCTTCTCCACCGAGTCCACCGTCGAAGGCCTGCAACAGCGCGTTGCGGCAATTCTCGACAAACATGGCCTGGACTGGCACGTGGAGTGGGCGCTGTCGGGCCTGCCGTTCCTCACCGAACCCGGCGCGTTGCTGGATGCGGTGTCGGCCAGCATCAAGGCGATCACCGGGCGCGAAACCAAAGCCTCCACCAGCGGCGGCACCTCCGATGGGCGCTTCATTGCCACCCTCGGCACTCAGGTCGTGGAACTGGGCCCGGTCAACGCGACGATCCATCAGGTCAACGAGCGCATTCTGGCCAGCGACCTCGATGTGCTGACCGAAATCTATTACCAGACCCTGATCAAGTTGCTCGCCTGATGCTCGCTTGCCCCATTTGCAGCGCACCGCTCCACGCGGTGGACAATGGCGTGGCGTGCCCGGTCGGGCACCGTTTCGACCGCGCGCGCCAGGGTTACCTGAACCTGCTGCCGGTGCAGCACAAAAACAGCCGCGACCCGGGCGATAACCTGGCCATGGTCGAGGCGCGCCGCGACTTCCTTAACGCCGGGCATTACGCGCCGGTGGCCAAGCGCCTGGCTGAACTGGCCGCTGACCGCGCACCGCAGCGTTGGGTGGACATCGGTTGTGGCGAGGGTTACTACACCGCGCAAATCGCCGAGGCCCTGCCCCACGCCGACGGCTATGCGCTGGACATCTCCAAGGAAGCGGTCAAACGTGCGTGCAAGCGCAACCCGGCGCTGACCTGGTTGATTGCCAGCATGGCGCGCGTACCGCTGGCCTCGGGCAGTTGCCAATTTCTCGCCAGCGTTTTCAGCCCATTGGATTGGCAAGAGGCCAAGCGTCTGCTCAGCCCCGGCGGCGGTCTGATGAAAGTCGGCCCGACGGCCGGCCACCTGATGGAACTGCGCGAACGCCTGTACGACGAAGTGCGCGAGTACACCGACGACAAACATCTGGCCCTGGTGCCGGATGGCATGAGCCTGGCACACAGCGAAACCCTGGAATTCACCTTGAGCCTGGCCGAGCCCAATGACCGCGCCAACCTGCTGGCGATGACGCCGCACGGCTGGCGCGCGAGTGCCGAACGCCGCGCCGAGGTGATCGAGGCCGCCGAGCCGCTGCAGGTCACGGTGTCGATGCGCTACGATTATTTCGTGCTTCAATAACCGACTTTTAAGCATCCGCGAATGGATTTTCGAATCCCGCAACGAGGAACATCCATGCGCCAACCTGATATCGAGATTTACCTGAAGGACGCCGACGTCGACCACAAAGCCATCGCCGCCTGGCTGGGCGCCGCGCTGGGCCCGTGCACCGACTGGGTCCAGAAGGGCCAGACCTACAAGTGCAAGGCCGGCAATGTGCCCGTCACCTGGCTGCCCAAGGCCGTAGGCAAATGGAACAGCCTGTATCTGGAAAGCGACCAGACCCCGTGGGACGACGACATCGCCTGCGCCCGCGCAGCCTTCGCCGCACTCAACGTTGAAGTGCGCTGTGCGCCGGGTACCTGGGTGGAGGAAGAAGGTGAGGAAAGCGCCGACACCTGGATTCGCATCAGCGTGGACGGTGAAGAACAAATCACCTGGAAAACGGCCTGAACCTGAAGTGTGAACCCAATCAAAATGTGGGAGCGGGCTTGCTCGCGAAAGCAGTGGGTCAGTCGCCTTTATTGTGACTGACACACCGCCTTCGCGAGCAAGCCCGCTCCCACAGGGGTTCAGCTGTGTAGCAAAATCAGGTTACAACCCCACCACATCCTCCGCCTGCAACCCCTTCTCGCCGGTCACCACGGCGTATTCCACCTGCTGGCCCTCGGCCAGTGAGCGGTGACCATCACCGCGAATGGCGCGGTAGTGCACAAACACATCCTTGCCGTCCTCGCGTTGAATAAAGCCATAGCCCTTTGCATCGTTGAACCACTTCACATTGCCGGTTTCGCGCGTTGCCATCTGTTTTGCTCCCACATGCTTTTTATTGTTGAGTCAGTCGCATTGAACTGCCGAGTATAAGACAGGCTCAAAAACGATCAACTCAAGTTTACATCGCCGCTTTTTTGCCGATTTTCGGCGAATACGGCACACTACCCGCCCGAGCGCCTGCTCGGTTTTTTCCACTTGAAGCAGCACGCCTATGACCCGCTCTCCGTTCCGCCGTCTGGTGTTTGGCACCTTGCGCCGACTGTTGTACCTCTGGGTTCGCTCGGAGACGATCAACCAGTCGTCCCTAACCCTTAACCTCGACCGCAGCCGGCCGGTGTTTTACGTCCTGCAATCGCCCTCCCTTACCGAACTGGCCGTGGTCGATACCGAGTGCACCAAGGCCGGCTTGCCGCGCCCGGTGCTGCCGGTCTCGGTAGGCCCGCAGATCGAACCCGCCGCGTTCTTCTACCTCACGCCCGAGCCGGATTGGCTCGGCCGCCAGGACAAGCGCGGCGCACCGCCGACCCTGACCCGGCTGGTCAACACCCTGACCGAACACGCCGAAGAGAATGCACAAATCATTCCGGTCAGCGTGTTCTGGGGCCAGTCGCCCGAGAGCGAGTCCAGCCCGTGGAAACTGCTGTTTGCCGACAGCTGGGCCGTCACCGGGCGTCTGCGCCGTTTGCTGAGCATCCTGATCCTGGGTCGCAAGACCCGCGTGCAATTCTCCGCGCCTATCAACCTGCGTGAATTGATCGAGCACAATAAAGGTCACGAACGCACCGTACGTATGGCTCAGCGCATCCTGCGGGTGCACTTTCGCAACCTGAAGACCGCCGTGATCGGCCCCGACCTGTCGCACCGGCGCAACCTGGTCAAAGGCCTGGTGAACATGCCGTTGGTGCGCCAAGCCATCAGCGAAGAGGCCGAACGCGAGAAAATCTCCCCGGAAAAAGCCAAGGCCCAGGCTTTGCGCTACGGCAACGAGATCGCTTCGGACTACACCTACACCGCGATTCGCTTCCTGGAAGTGGTGCTCAGCTGGTTCTGGAACAAGATCTACGACGGCATCAAGGTCAATAACATCGAAGGCGTGCAAAAGGTTGCCCAGGGTTACGAGGTGATCTACGTACCGTGTCACCGCAGCCATATCGACTACTTGCTGCTGTCCTACCTGCTGTTCAAAAACGGCCTGACCCCGCCGCACATCGCCGCCGGTATCAACCTGAACATGCCGGTGATCGGCAGCCTGCTGCGCCGGGGCGGTGCGTTTTTCATGCGCCGCACCTTCAAGGGCAACCCGCTGTACACCTCGGTGTTCAACGAATACCTGCACACCTTGTTCACCAAGGGCTTTCCGGTGGAGTACTTCGTCGAAGGCGGACGCTCGCGCACCGGGCGCATGCTGCAACCCAAGACCGGGATGCTGGCGATTACCCTGCGCAGCTTTTTGCGCTCCTCACGCATGCCGATCGTCTTCGTGCCGGTGTACATCGGCTATGAACGCGTGCTGGAAGGCCGCACCTACCTCGGCGAGCTGCGCGGCGCGAGCAAGAAAAAAGAGTCGATCTTCGATATTTTCAAAGTGGTTGGCGCGCTCAAGCAGCGCTTTGGCCAGGTCGCGGTCAACTTTGGCGAGCCGATCAAACTGGCCGAGTTCCTCGACGCCGAGCAACCCGACTGGCGCGCCCAGGAGCTGGGCCCGAACTACAAACCGGCGTGGCTCAATGAAACCACCAACCGCCTTGGCGAGCTGGTGGCGCGCCACTTGAACGAAGCCGCCGCGGTCAACCCGGTAAACCTGGTGGCCCTGGCGTTGCTGTCCACCACACGCCTGGCGCTGGATGAACAGGCCATGGCGCGCCAATTGGACCTGTACCTGGCGCTGCTGCGCCGCGTGCCCTACTCACCGCACACCACCTTGCCGGAAGGCGATGGCCTGGCGCTGATCAAGCACGTCAAGGACATGCACCTGCTGTCGGAGCAGAGCGACGCCCTGGGTAAGATTTTGTACCTGGACGAGCAACATGCCGTCCTGATGACCTACTACCGCAACAACGTGCTGCACATCTTCGCCCTGCCGGCGTTGCTGGCGAGTTTCTTCCAGAGCAGCTCGCGCATGAGCCGCGAACAAATCCTGCGCTACACCCGTGCGCTGTACCCGTACCTGCAATCGGAGCTGTTTATCCGCTGGTCGCTGGATGAGCTGGACGCGGTGGTCGACCACTGGCTGGAGGCGTTTGTCGAACAAGGCCTGCTGCGCTTCGAGAATGAGGTGTACCTGCGCCCGGCACCGAGCTCGCGGCATTTTGTGCTGCTGACGCTGCTGTCCAAGAGCATCGCCCAGACTCTGCAACGCTTTTACATGGCGATCTCGCTGCTGCTCAACAGCGGCCAGAACACCATCAGCGCCGAAGAGCTGGAAGACCTGTGCACGATCATGGCTCAGCGCCTGTCGATCCTGCATGGCCTCAATGCCCCGGAGTTCTTCGACAAGAGCCTTTTCCGACATTTTATCCAGACGTTGCTGGAGCAAGATGTGCTGCGTCGCGATGAAGCCGGCAAGTTGAGTTATCACGACCTGCTCGGTGAGTTGGCCGAAGGTGCAGCCAAGCGCGTGCTGCCCGCCGACATTCGTTTGTCGATTCGCCAAGTGGCGTTGCACCGCGTCGATGGCGCAGCCGAAACGCCGGCCGAACCCGAGCCGGTAAACGCTGAAGAACGCCGCTAGATTGAACGAGGCGCCGGGCGGTTTCCGGCGCCGTTGAAAAGGAGCTGTACCATGAAAAAGATCATCCTCCTGGGCCTGACCGCCCTGCTCGGAGCCTGCCAATCCATGACCCCCAAGGCCAGCCTCGACGGCGAAGTGTTCTACCTGCAACGCATCGCGCTGCCGCCCGCCGCCACCTTGAGCGTCAGCCTGCAGGACGTGTCCTTGATGGACGCTCCGGCCGTGACCCTCGCCGAACAGAAAGGCCCGGTCAAAGGCCAGGTGCCGCTGCCATTTCACCTGAGCTACGACCCGGCCCAGATCAAACCGGGCCACACGTACTCGGTCAGCGCTCGCATCGAGCTCGATGGCAAGCTACTGTTTATCACCACCGAGCGGCACGCCGTGCAACTCAACGGCCAAGACCCACAACCAATGCGTCTGCGGGTTGATGCGGTCTCACACTGATTATTCCCAGCTTGAAAAAGGAAGCGCCCATGCTCCGTAATTCTCTTCGCCTCACCGCCCTGTGCGCCGGCCTGCTGCTTGGCGCCAACGCCATGGCGGTGTCGCTTGGCAGCCTGTCCCAGGGCGACGCCAGCGGCGGCCTCAAGGATGCACTGACCCAAGGCGCACAAATCGCCGTGAAACAACTGGGCGCGCCCGGTGGCTTCAGCAACAACCCGCAAGTGAAAATCGGCCTGCCCGGCAAACTCGGCAAAGTCGCCGACAAGCTGAAAATGTTCGGCATGGGTGATCAGGTCACGCAGCTCGAAACCAGCATGAACAAAGCGGCAGAAACCGCCGTGACCCAGGCTCAGCCGATCCTGGTCAATGCGGTGAAGAACATGAGCGTGACCGACGCCAAGGGCATCCTCACCGGTGGCCAGGACTCGGCCACTCAATACCTGAACAAAAGCAGCCGCGAAGAGATTCGTGCCAAGTTCCTGCCGATCGTCAAGGCCGCCACCGACAAGGTCGGCGTCGCCCAGCAATACAACGCCCTGGCCGGCAAGGCCGCAGCGTTTGGCGCGGTTGATGCCAAAAGTGCCAACGTCGAAAGCTACGTGACCGAACAGGCGCTGGACGGTCTGTTCAAGATGATCGCGCAGCAGGAAGAAACCATCCGCAAGAACCCGGCCGCGGCTGCCACCAGCCTGGCGAAGAAGGTGTTCGGCGCCCTGTAAACGCTGACAGTAAACCTTCAATCACTGCGCCAAGGCCGCTGTTCACGGGCCTTGGCGCAGTTGTTTCAGCCCTGGATAACCGCCTGCGCCAACCGCCCAAGCATGAGCGTGGCAAAACAACAAATCGCCACGGATGCCGCGCGGTTGATCTTCAGGGGCGTGAGCCACGTCTTCTGAATCCCTTCAAAGCGGCTGCCCAGCACGATCCAGGCAGACCCAACCGGCACCACCACCAACGCCAGCGTGGCCATGAACCCGGCATAGCCTTGCAACGATGCAAATGCGCTGAGCGGGGCGATGAACGAAACGATCAACAGGCCCTTGGGATTCATCACAGTGAGCCAGAAAAAATACACGCCAGAGAAGCGGTCACGGGTCGAATCGATAGCGCTGTGTTTGCGTTGCCACAGCTTGAACGAGACATACAGCAGGTAGCAGCCCGCCGCCAGTTGCGTGGTTTTCAACGCCCACGGCGAATGCGCCGCCAGATACAGCCACGCCACGCCCCACACCGAGACCTGCAACAGGTACGCCAGGCACTCGACCAGCGCCAGCGTCCACGACGCCCGATAGCCGAACAACACCCCGGCACGAAACAACAGGGTGTTGGTCGGGCCAGGGGCAAGCAGCAACAACAGTAAGGCTGAAACAGTGGCCAGCATGATTACGCGACGTCCTTCCTCACTCGGAACCACGCAGCATACAGGGCCGGCAGGAACAACAGGGTCAACGCCGTCGCCACAATCAACCCGCCCATGATCGCCACGGCCATCGGCCCGAAGAACACGCTGCGTGACAGTGGAATCATGGCCAACACCGCCGCGAGCGCCGTCAGCACAATCGGGCGGAAGCGTCGCACGGTCGCTTCAATGATCGCTTGCCAGGGTGTCAGGCCGGCCTTGATGTCTTGCTCGATCTGATCGACCAGGATGACCGAGTTGCGCATGATCATGCCCGACAAGGCGATAGTCCCGAGCATGGCGACAAACCCGAAGGGCTGACGGAACACCAGCAGAAACAAAGTCACGCCGATAAGGCCCAGCGGAGCCGTCAGAAACACCATCGCAGTGCGTGAGAAGCTGCGCAGTTGCAGCATCAGCAAGGTCAGGACAACCACGATAAACAGCGGCACACCGGCCTTGACCGAATTCTGGCCACGCGCAGAGTCTTCAACGGTGCCGCCGACCTCCAGCAAGTAACCTTCCGGCAGTTCGGCGCGCACGCCTTCAAGGGTCGGCAGGATCTGCTGGACCAGGGTCGCCGGTTGTTCCTTGCCATAGATGTCGGCGCGCACTGTCACCGTCGGCAGGCGGTTGCGGTGCCAGATAATGCCCTCTTCGAAGCCGTACTCGAGGGTGGCAATCTGCGACAACGCAACGCTTTTGCCGTTGTCGGTCGGCACGGCCAGGCTTGGCAACAACGACAACTCGGTGCGCTCGTGCACGGTGCCGCGCAGGAGGATTTCGATCAACTCGTTGTCCTCGCGGTACTGGCTGACGCTTGCACCAGTCAGCGAACTCTGCAGGAACTTCGACACGTTGGCGGTGCTTACACCCAGGGCGCGGGCGCGGTCCTGATCAATATTGAGGTAAACGATTTTGCTCGGCTCTTCCCAGTCCAGGTGCACATTGACCACGTGGATATTTTCACGAACCTTGGCCGCCACTTTGCGGGCCAGGGCACGGACCTCTTCGATGTGTTCGCCGGTCACGCGAAACTGCACCGGGTAACCCACCGGCGGACCGTTCTCCAGGCGCGTGACCCGCGAACGCAGTTCGGGGAATTGCTCGTCAAGGGTTTCGATCAGCCAGGTGCGCAGGCTTTCACGCTCTTCGATGGTCTTGGCCAGCACTACAAATTGCGCGAAGCTCGCGGCCGGCAATTGCTGGTCCAGCGGCAGGTAGAAGCGCGGCGAACCGGTGCCGACATACGCCACATAGTTGTCGATGCCGGCGTGTTCCTTGAGCAGCGCTTCCAGGCGTTTGACCTGCTCGGCGGTGTTGCTCAGGGACGCCCCTTCAGCCAGCTTGAGATCGACCATCAACTCCAGGCGGCCGGAGGCCGGGAAGAACTGTTGCGGCACAAAGCGGAACAGCGCGACCGAGCCGATAAACAACAGCAACGTCAGCACGATCACCGTTTTGCGCCGACGCACACACCATTCAACCAAACGTCGCACACGCTGATAGAACGGCGTGCCGTAGGGATCTGGTCCATCGGTGCCGTGCTTGGCGGCATGAATTTTCGCCAGGTCCGGCAGGAGTTTTTCCCCCAGGTACGGCACAAACACCACGGCGGCCACCCATGAGGCCAGCAGCGCGATGGTCACGACCTGGAAAATCGAGCGGGTGTATTCACCGGTGCTCGATTGCGCAGTGGCTATCGGCAGAAACCCTGCAGCGGTGATCAACGTACCGGTGAGCATCGGGAACGCAGTGCTGGTCCAGGCAAAGCTGGCGGCCTTGAGCCGGTCGTAGCCTTGCTCCATTTTGATCGCCATCATTTCCACGGCGATGATCGCGTCGTCGACCAGCAGGCCCAGGGCCAGGACCAATGCGCCGAGGGAGATCTTGTGCAAGCCGATGCCCAGGTAATACATGGTGGCGAAGGTCATCGCCAACACCAGCGGAATCGCCAGGGCCACCACCATGCCGGTGCGCACACCGAGGGAAAAGAAGCTCACCAACAACACGATCGCCAGTGCTTCGGCGAGTACCTGGACGAATTCGCCGACGCTGGTTTTCACCGCGGCCGGTTGGTCCGACACCTTGCGCAGCTCCATGCCTGCCGGAAGGTTCTTCTGCAGGCGTGCGAATTCACCTTCGAGGGCCTTGCCCAATACCAGAATGTCGCCGCCGTCACGCATGGCCACGGCCAGCCCGATGGCGTCCGCGCCCATGTAGCGCATGCGCGGTGCCGGTGGGTCGTTGAAACCCCGGTGGATGTCGGCCACGTCGCCAATGCGAAAGGTGCGGTCACCGACGCGAATCGGGAAATTGCGGATCTCCTCCACCGTCTTGAAGTTGCCGGACACGCGCAACTGCACGCGCTCGGTCGGAGTTTCGAAGAAACCGGCGGTAGAGACGGCGTTCTGCTCCTGCAACGCCTGCTGCACGGCGGCCAATGGCAGGCCGAGGGTGGCGAGCTTGAGGTTGGATAATTCGATCCAGATTTTTTCGTCCTGCAGGCCAAGCAGCTCGACCTTGCCCACATCCGGCACACGTTGCAGTTGAATCTGGATGCGGTCGGCGTAGTCCTTGAGCACCGCGTAGTCGAAACCGTCACCGGTCAACGCGTAGATATTGCCGAAGGTGGTGCCGAATTCATCGTTGAAAAACGGCCCCTGGATGTCCGGCGGCAAGGTCTGGCGGATGTCGCTGATCTTCTTGCGCACCTGGTACCACAAGTCCGGAATCTGCGCCGAGTGCATCGCGTCGCGCGCTATGAAAGTGACTTGGGATTCACCGGGGCGCGAGAAGGAAACAATGCGCTCGTAGTCGCCGGTCTCCATGAGCTTTTTCTCGATACGCTCGGTGACTTGGCGCGAGACTTCCTGGGCCGTGGCCCGGGCCAGTTGGTCTTGATCACCATGGCCTTGAAGGTAAACGGCGGGTCCTCGCTTTGCCCCAGCTTGGTGTAGGACAGCGTACCGACGACCGCCAGCAGGATCATCAGGAACAGTACGATCTGGCGATTACGCAACGCCCATTCGGAAAGATTGAAACCCATCGGGGACTACTCCTTGTTGGCCGCCAGATTCACCACGCGGTTGGAGCGATCCACCGGGCGCACCTGCTGGCCCTCATGGAGCACATGTACACCGGCCGCAATCACCCAATCGGTGGGGGCTAGGCCTTCCAGTACCGGCACGGTTTTTTCACCAAAGGCGCCGATCCGCACCGGCGTGCGCTTGAGCGTGTTGTCTGGCTGCACCACCCAGACGTAGGACGCGCCATTCTCTGCACTCAGCGCTGACAGCGGCACCGCCAGCGCAATCACGCCGTCAGCCTGTATGAATACGCGGGCGCTCTGGCCCAGCTCGGCCGGGACTTTGCCGCCGGTGAAGGCAACGCGGGCGGCAAAGGTGCGCGATTTTGGATCAGCAGCGGGCGACAGTTCACGGATACGCCCGGCAAAACGTTGGTCGGGCTGGCTCCACAATTCAACCGACACAGGCTGGCCGATCTTGAACCGGCCGAAACCTTGCTCCGGCAGGCTGATCAGCACTTCGCGCTCGCCATCGGTGGCCAGGGTGAAGACGGTTTGGCCGGCCGACACCACTTGGCCAACTTCCACCGCGCGCTTGGCGACCACACCGTCCTGGGGCGCGCGCAGCACGGCGTAACCGGCCTGGTTGCTGGACACGTCGAACTCGGCCTTGATCTGCTTGAGGCGTGCTTCACCGGATCGGTAGAGGTTTTCGGAATTGTCGTACTGAGAACGGCTGACCATCTGACGGTCCATCAGGGTCTTGTAGCGATCACGCTCGGCGCGCACCAGGCTCAGGTTGGCTTCGGCGGCGGCCACTTGGGCGCGGGTGGCTTCCAGTTGCAGCCGCACATCCTGCGGATCGAGTTCGGCCAGCGGTTGGTTGGCCTTGACCCGCTCGCCCTCCTCCACCAGGCGCTTACTGACTTTGCCGCCAATGCGAAAGGCCAGGTCCGGCTCATAACGGGCACGCACCTCGCCTGGAAAGCTGTCCATCGCCTGCGCCGAGGGCTGCGGTTGCACCACCATGGCTGGACGGAGGGTGGTTTGGGCCGCTTCTTCATGGCCGCAGGCGGCCAACAGGAAGATCAGGCTGACAGGCAACGCAAGGGGCAGGAAAGTGCTGCTCATGCTGTAGGACCTTTCGCAAATGGAGCTAGGAATAATTATACTGGCCGGTATGTTATTAATACCAAACTCACCAGTCCAGTATTAAAGGTGAAAATGTCCGACAATCCTGTAAACACCAATAGCCCCGGGCGTCCCAAGGACATGGCAAAACGCCAGGCAATCCTCGAAGCCGCGAAAAATCTGTTTTTGAGCAATGGCTACGCCAGCACCAGCATGGATGCCGTGGCAATGGAGGCCGGCGTGTCGAAACTGACCGTCTACAGCCACTTCACCGACAAAGAGACGCTGTTCACCGCCGCCGTCGTGGCCACATGCGAAGAACAGTTGCCGGTGATGTATTTCGAGCTGCCCGCCGGCATGCCGGTGGAAACCGTGCTGCTGAACATCGCACGGGGCTTTCATCGGCTGATCAACAGCGAGGAGTCGGTGAACCTGCATCGCCTGATGATGACCACCGGCAATCAGGACGTGAAACTCTCACAGATCTTCTTTGAAGCCGGGCCGATGCGCATGCTGCAGGGTATGGAGCGCCTGCTCAGCCGCATCCACCAGAGCGGCGCGCTGAGCATCGACAAACCGTTTACGGCAGCCGAGCACTTCTTTTGCCTGCTCAAGGGCACGGCGAATTTCTGCTTGCTGTATGGCTGCGGCGGGCAACTGAGCGAAGAAGCCGCCGAGGCGCATGTGCAGGAGGTGGTGGGGTTGTTTATGCGGGCTTACAAGCCCTGACGCTGGGTGGTGTCTGGACTGGCGCAATCGCAGGCAAGCCAGCTCCCACAGGAGAATGCATTCCAGCATGAGAACACGGTCAACTGTGGGAGCTGGCTTGCCTGCGATGGGGCCCTCAAGGCTTGAGCGCTTTCTTCGGATAAATGTCATACCGGCTCGACTTGCCATCCAGCGCATGGCTCGGCTTTGGCCCTTCAATGCACGGCGCCTTGCGTGGACGCTTGACCACCACGCGGTGACTGGCCAAGGCCAAGGCCGCGGCGAGCAACGCCGGTGCGTCCGGGTCATCGCCCACCAGTGGCCGGAACAGGCGCATTTCCTTCTTCACCAGCGCAGTTTTCTCACGATGAGGGAACATCGGGTCCAGGTAGATCACCTGCGGCGGCTCACCTTCCCAATTGCGCATCACGTCGATGGAGTTGCCCTTGAGCAACTTCATGCGCGCCACAATCGACGCCACTTCGAAGTCATCCGCGCCACGCGCCAGGCCGTCTTCGAGCAAGGCGCCGATCAGTGGTTGGCGCTCGATCAGGCTCATCTCGCAGCCAAGGCTGGCCAGCACGAACGCGTCCTTGCCCAGCCCCGCCGTGGCGTCCAGCACGCGTGGGCGCACGCCTTGGGCAATGCCCACCGCCTTGGCGATCATCTGCCCGCTGCCACCGCCGTATAGACGCCGGTGCGCCGCGCCACCTTCGACAAAATCCACGCGCACCGGCCCCGGTGCATCGGGCCCGAGCTGCTGCAGTTGCAGGCCGTGCTCGCCCACTTGCAGGGAAAAGTCCGCCTCCTCCAGTTGCACAGGCAGGCCGAGCTGCGACGCCCACTGCTCGGCACGCGCCTGAAAACCTTCGGCCAAAGCCTCGACCCGAATGCGGCTGGCCGCTGGTTGTTCGCTCATCAATCGCTACGCTCAAAAATATTAAGGATCGGCAAACAGCGGCCGATAAAAACAACAGTCAGGTATTTTGCCAGAGCTGAGCGTCGACCGAGAAAAATGTCAGACATTCTTCCCCTAACCATCGGTGTACTGCCGACCCACAACCACTACGGCCTGCGCAATACTCAAGCGCTGGCCGGGGTGAGTCATGTGTGGCAGGACTTCTTCGCCCGGGCGTTGGCCGAGCAGCTCGGCGACACGCCGGACGCGCGCGCCGCCAAAGCACCGGCCCCCAGAGACCCGGCGGTAGAACCCAGCGAAGGCGCCGACCTGCTGTCGCAGATCCTCACCCAGCGTGAATGCGACGTGAAAGACACCGAGATCGCCCCGCCAGAACCGCTGTTCCTGCCGATCGCCGAATTCGAAACCGAGTTGCTGCCGCCACCCGCTACGCCATTCCCGGCGCAAGAAATCGTTGCCCAACAGCGCCAGCAGAACTTCGAAAGTGGCTGGGTACGCCCGCTGGTGCTGAATGCCGGCCAGCCGCTGCCTGAGCCTGGGCCGGCGCCGGAACCGCAGCCGCTGCACCTGCCCATCGCCGAGTTCGAACTGGACTTGCTGCCGCCGCCCGCCGTGCCTTATCCAAAGGAAGAGCTGGTGGCGCAACAGAAAGCGCTCGACTTCGACTACCACTGGGCGCGCCCACTGATCCTCAACAACCTGCGCCTGGCCGCCTGAGGCTCAACGACACACTCCCCAACGCCCCATGTCCAGATGGAAGTGGTTGCGATGAGCAGCGTTGTAGTCCGGGCTCAACACCACGTTGAAATCATCGCAGGCGCCATCGCGCACCTGGCGCAGAAACCGCGCGCTGTCGCCCGTCCCCGGCCAATCCTTGAGCACACTGATGCTGCGCCCATCCGCCAAGCGGAAGCCGGCGATATCCAGCGCATTGGCCGAGGCGTGCTGACTGAGCCGCCCGTCTGCACGGTTATACATATTGCGACAGGCGAAGCTGCCCAGGTGATCGACCCGCGTCACCGCCTGGCCAAACACCGCCTGCGCCGCAGGTCGCAGGCGGTGGCGTTCGAACAGGGCAAAGGCGACGGCCAGCGGGCAACTGGCGAGAAAGCTGCTGCTCAAGGCTACGTCAGCGCCTTGTACGCGCAAGACATTGCGCAATGGGCACGCGGCATCAGCCGGGCTGTCAGCCTGATGGCTGACGCGCAAGCCCGAGGTTTTCAGCACCTCATCGCACAGCGCTGGATCATCCTGCAGGCGACCGAGCTTGAAGCGCGTGAGCAGGTTCGGCTTGGCACGCACATCCAGCGGCGCCCAGGGGTTCCACTCGGCAGGCAACGGCACCCAGCCACGCCACACGCCCACTGCGAACACACCCGCCAGCAACAGCAACGCACCGCTCACGTTGAGAAAACGCACGGCTCAGCCCTTGAAGAATTGGTTGGCCTGGCTGAATGGCATCTTGCGCTCGGTGAAGGTAAAGGTGCCCAACTGGTAGACCTCCTGCGCGGCGCGGTAGAACTCGCCATACGCCGCCAGTGCCATGGCCGAGCCGACACTGATGCGGCGCACGCCCATCTCGCTCAACTGCGCGACGCTGAGGTTCAAGCCACCGGACATCAACACATTCACCGGTTTGGGCGCGACCGCCCTGACCACCGCCAACACGTCTTCGGCACTGCGCAACGCCGGCGCATAGAGCACGTCGGCACCCGCCTCGGCGTAGGCCTGCAGGCGGCGAATGGTGTCAGGCAAATCCAGGCGACCATGCAGGAGGTTTTCTGCGCGGGCCGTCAGGGTGAACGCAAATGGCAGACTGCGGGCCGCCGCAACCGCCGCTTCGACGCGCTCAACAGACAAATCAAACGGATAGATCGGGTCGACGGCAATGCCTGTGGCGTCTTCGATGGAGCCACCGACGATGCCCGTGGCGGCCGCGCGCAGGATGGTCTGGGCGCAGCCTTCGGGGGTATCGCTGAAACCGTTTTCCAGATCGGCCGCCACCGGCAGTGCGGTCGCCCGAACGATGGCTGACGCATTGCCCAGCGTGTCCTCCAGCGACAACGCACCTTCCGCATCCGGCCGCCCCAGGCTGAATGCATAACCTGCGCTGGTGGTGGCCAGGGCTTCAAAACCCAGGCTGGCGAGCATGATGGCCGAGCCGGCGTCCCACGGGTTGGGCATCACGAACGCGCGATCACGCTCGTGCAAGGCTTTGAAGGTTTCGGCGCGAAGGGTTTGGGCATCCATGTCTGACTCCTGGCGGAAAAAGGAGCCTTAGAGTAACCCCAGTTGCTCCGCTGCGGGTTCTCGATGCAAGGTCGGCAGCGGTGGCAGGCCCGGCAAACGCGCCATCAGTTGTTGATGAAAACGCAGCGCCAGTTGCGCGGCAAGGCGGTTATCCGAGGTGTGCAGGAACACATACGGCGTGCGGCCCTCCTCGATCCAACCGGCGACTTTTTCCACCCACGGCACCAGGAACGGGTCGTTGGCTTCCAGCTCCGGATGACCAATGAAACGCACTTGGGGAAACAGCGTCAGCGCGGCCGGGCGCGGCGGCACCTTGGGTTTCTTCGACTGGGCGTGCAGCACGGCGGCTGAGGTAGAGGTGCAACTGAACAGCGCGCGCGGGTCGAGGCAGATTCGCTCAACGCCACGGTCACGCAGCAGACGGTTGAGGCTGCGCTCGTCGTCGCCCTTGGCGAAGAACGCCTGATGGCGCACTTCCACCGCCAACGGGCGCTCCAGTCCATCAATAAAACCGGCCAGTTCACCGAGGCGTTGGGGCGAAAAGCTCGCCGGCAGTTGCAGCCACAGCGGCGCGACACGCTCACCCAATGGGCTCATCAAGCCGACAAAACTTTCCGCTGCCGGCAACTGCTCACGCAGGTCGCCACTGTGGCTGATGTCGCCGGGGAATTTGGCGGTGAAGCGAAAATCCGCGGGCATGATTTCAGCCCAGCGCTGCACGGTGGCGGCCGAGGGTCGGGCATAAAACGTGGTGTTGCCTTCAACGGCGTTGAAGACTTGGGCATACAGCGAAAGGTAGTCGCTGGCGCGTGCATCGGCTGGGTACAGGTACTCGCGCCAGGCGTTTTCACTCCAGGACGGGCAACCGATAAAGTAAGGCAGACGCATCAGATATGGATGTCGAGACCCAGCACTTCCATATCCCATTCGACAAAGCCGGCAGTGGTCAGGTAGCTGGCCAGGGCGGTAGCAACGCTTTTGCTCATGGAGCGAGGGAAGACCATGTCCTGCTGACGCGCGGGAAGACCGCTGATACGCGCGCCGGCTGAACCTTGGGCGCTGGAATGAGAACTGGCATGCGACTCGGATTGGACCTCGATGAAGTCCGGCGAATCCTCGACGGAATCGTCTACCGTCACGTTCGCCTTGCGCAGCTTACGTTTGAGGGGGTAGGACTGTGAGGAGAAGCCGTCTATACGCATACATGCAGACTCGGTATCAATGATGGCAATTTAGCGGCACTTTCCGTGGTGCGCAAATGCTCTGGTGATAACTAGAACACATAATTTGTAAAAGGTTTAAAAACGGGGCCAAATTCTGACGATTGGCGAACTTTGCCCCAAATTGCCATCATTTTTGACGTCAAATAATCCCGCGTTCAGCCTTGGTCTGCGCGACTTTATCGCGCAGATAAACTGGCGACGCCTGATCGGCCGGAATCGCTTCGCCACGCTCGAAAGCGAAGCGTGCCAGCGTCAGCAAGTCCTGGGCATGAGGCAACATCGCAGCGTCCTGGCCCACCACCTTTACGCCGATACGCTCGCCATAACCCCAGCCAGTGCCGGCACCGAACCAGTCACCGCTGGCATCCGCCGGCAACACAGAGGACTGCGGCGATTGCACTGCTTCGACGCCCACCAGGCGCATTTCGCCAGCGTGCTCGCGGTAGCAACCCCAATAGACTTCGTCCATGCGCGCGTCGATGGCCGCGGCGACTTGCGAAGCGCCGTGTTCACGCAAGGCACGCTGGGCCAGCACTGCCAGGTTGGAGACCGGCAATACCGGACGCTCCAACGCAAAGGCCAGGCCCTGGACCACACCGATGGCAATCCGCACACCGGTGAACGCACCCGGGCCACGGCCAAAGGCAATGGCGTCGACGGCCGCGAGCGTGGTGCCCGCGTCCTCAAGCAGTTGCTTGATCATCGGCAACAGCTTCTGCGCATGCAGGCGTGGGATCACCTCGTAGTGGCTCGTTACCTTGCCATCGTGCAGCAAGGCAACGGAGCAAGCTTCAGTCGCGGTGTCCAGGGCCAGCAGGGTGCTCATGGGTGTCGGTGTCCAAGTCGAAAAAAAGTGCGCCAGTATAAACAACAACGGCCCGCAAGCGGGCCGTTGTCAGTGAAGCCGATCGATGGATCAGCTCAACGCTTGCAGCACCTTGGCGGTGATGGCTTCTACGGAGCCGACGCCAGGGATGTGGCTGTACTTCGGCTTGCCGTTGGCAGCAGACAACTTCTGGTAGAAATCCACCAGCGGCTTGGTCTGCGAATGGTAGACCGACAGGCGATGACGCACGGTTTCTTCAGTGTCGTCTTTACGCTGCACCAGGTCGTCGCCGGTGACATCGTCCTTGCCAGCCACTTTAGGCGGGTTGTAGACGATGTGGTAAACGCGGCCCGAGGCTTCGTGAACACGACGACCGGCGATGCGCTGAACGATTTCTTCGTCTTCAACTGCGATTTCAACCACGGCATCCAGCTCGACGCCGGCTTTCACCAAGGCTTCAGCCTGGGGAATGGTGCGTGGGAAACCGTCGAACAGGAAGCCGTTCTTGCAGTCTTCCTGGCTGATGCGTTCCTTGACCAGGTTGATGATCAGGTCATCGGAAACCAGGCCGCCGCTGTCCATCACGCTTTTTGCGATCAGGCCCAGCTCGGTGCCGGCCTTGACGGCCGCGCGCAGCATGTCGCCGGTGGAGATTTGTGGAATGCCGAATTTTTCAGTGATGAACTTTGCCTGAGTACCTTTACCGGCCCGGGAGCTCCCAGCAGAATGACGCGCATCGATGTGCTCCTCAATTTTTTATAGAGATGACGCTCGGATTCGCCGCGTGGGGCCAATCTCGTAAAAATATGGGTCCAGGCCGATCAAACGGCCAAAGGCTGATCAAGATACACAGCGGGCTCTATCCATACAAGCCGCCGAAAGTCGCAGGAACCCACGCCCGGCATGCGTCACAGCTCGGGTGTGCCTGAGTGCAACCTTGCCCCACAAACGCCGACCGCCCTTTTCGGGGCGGTCGTCATGGTTTATGTGCAAGCCGTTGAGAACACGCAGAAAACTTTAACCGGTGTTGCGCAAACCGGCGGCAATACCGGCCACAGACACCAGCAGCGCCTGTTCCAGAGGGCTGTCCTGTGCGGCTTCCTGCTCACGCGAGCGCGCCAGCAACTCGGCCTGCAGCAAGTGCAACGGGTCGAGGTAGGTGTTGCGCAGACGGATGAACTCAAGGGTGTCTGGGCTATGGGCCAGCAGTTGCGACTGGCCAGTCAGGCCAAGCACCACGCTGCACGCCTGCGACAATAGGTCGCGTAAGTGCGCACCCAATGGCAGCAGGTCCGGTTGCACCAGACGCTCGTCATACAGGCGGGCAATATCGGCATCGGCCTTGGCCAGCACCATTTCCAGCATGTCGATGCGCGTGCGGAAGAACGGCCACTGCTCGCGCATCTGCCCCAGCAACTCGCCTTCACCCCGCTCCAGGGCCTTGCTGAGTGCTGCTTCCCAGCCGAGCCACGCAGGCAGCATCAGGCGGGTTTGGGTCCAACCGAAGATCCATGGAATGGCCCGCAGGCTTTCGATCCCGCCCGCGCGGCGCTTGGCCGGGCGACTGCCGAGCGGCAAGCGGCCGAGCTCCTGCTCTGGCGTGGACTGGCGAAAATACTCGACGAACTGCGGATTTTCCCGCACCACGGCGCGGTAGGCGCTGACACCGTCTGCTGCCAATTCATCCATCAAATGGCGCCAGGCAGGCTCCGGTGGTGGCGGTGGCAACAGCGTGGCTTCCAATACGGCGGCCAGGTACAGGTTGAGGTTCTGCTCAGCGATGTCCGGCAAGCCGAATTTGAAGCGGATCATTTCGCCTTGCTCGGTGGTACGGAAACGCCCCGCCACCGAGCCCGGCGGCTGCGACAGGATCGCCGCGTGCGCCGGGCCGCCGCCACGGCCGACGGTGCCGCCGCGACCGTGGAACAACAACAATTCCACCTGTTGTTCGCGGCAGATATCCACCAAGCGTTCCTGTGCCCGGTACTGTGCCCAGGCGGCGGCAGTAGTGCCGGCATCCTTGGCTGAGTCAGAGTAGCCAATCATGACTTCCTGCGGGCCTTGCAACCGCGCGCGATAGCCCGGCAATTGCAGCAGGGTTTCCATGACCGGCCCGGCGTCATCCAGGTCGGCCAGGGTTTCGAACAACGGCACCACCCGCATCGGCCGTTGCACGCCCGACTCTTTAAGCAGCAGCTGCACTGCCAGCACATCGGAGGCGGCACCTGCCATCGAGATGACATACGAGCCGAGCGACGCAGCGGGCGCGGCGGCGATTTCCTTGCAGGTGTTCAACACCTCGGCAGTGTCCGCCGACGGTTTGAAGTAGCCCGGCAGCAGCGGTCGGCGATTGGTCAGCTCCTGGGTCAGGAAACTGATGCGTGCCTCTTCGTCCCAGTCTTCATAACGACCCAAGCCCAGGTAATCGGTGATTTCGGTCATGGCCGACGAATGCCGGCTGGAATCCTGGCGCACGTCCAGGCGTACCAGGAACAGGCCAAAGGTCACCGCACGCCGCAGGCAGTCGAGCAACGGGCCATCAGCGATCACGCCCATGCCGCACGCGTGCAGCGACTGATAACACAACTCCAGCGGGTCCAGCAGGTCACGGTTGTTCTGCAACACTTCGGCCGGCGCAGGGGTGTTGGCGGTCAGCGAGGTGTGCGCCCATTGGCGCGTGGCGCGCAGACGTTCGCGCAGTTGCTTGAGCAAGGCGCGATAAGGCTCCACGCTGTCGCCCACCTTGGCCTGCAACGCCGGGCTGGCCTGTTGCATCGACAGCTCGGACGCCAGGTGATCGACGTCGCGCAGGTACAAATCCGCCGCCATCCAACGTGCGAGCAACAGCACTTCACGGGTCACCGGTGCGGTGACATTCGGGTTGCCGTCACGGTCGCCGCCCATCCACGAAGCAAAGCGGATCGGCGCTGCCTCCAGCGGCAAGTGCAGGCCGGTAGCGGCGTGCAGGGCATGGTCGGCTTTGCGCAAGTAGTTGGGGATGGCGTGCCACAGCGAATGCTCGATCACCGCAAAGCCCCATTTTGCTTCGTCGACAGGCGTCGGGCGCACGCGGCGGATTTCTTCGGTGTGCCAGGCTTCGGCGATCAGTCGTTGCAGGCGTTCACGGATCTGTTCGCGCTCGGCACTGGTGAGGTCGCGGTGGTCCTGCAGCGCCAGTTGCGCGGCAATCGCATCGTATTTCTGAATGAGGGTGCGCCGCGCCACTTCGGTGGGGTGGGCAGTGAGGACCAGTTCAATCTCCAGTCGCGCCAACTGGCGGGCCAGCGACTCGTTGCTGTGCCCTTCGCTTTGCAGGCGGGCCAGCAACTCGGGCAACACACGGGATTCGAACGGTGCCGGTTGCGACTCATCGCGCCGGTGGATCAATTGGTATTGCTCGGCAATGTTGGCCAGGTTGAGGAACTGGTTGAAGGCCCGCGCCACGGGCAGCAGTTCGTTTTCCTGCAATTGGTTCAAGCTGGCGCTGAGCTCCTCGCCGGCGGCTTGCTCGGCTACGGCTCCACGGCGGTCGGCCTTGGCGCCTTTGCGGATCTGCTCGATCTTGTCGAGAAACTCGTCGCCGTACTGCTCTCGAATGGTGTTGCCCAACAGCTCACCCAGCAGGTGAACATCCTCACGCAAGCGTGCATCGATATCACTCATCAGCCAATCTCCAGCCAAAAATCCGGGACGCGCAGGGGTTCCAGAGTGCCGCCCGCGTCGGTTTCTGACAAGACACTTTAAACCTTGTGAGTTGCAGCTAGTCTCAACCGTGAGTCGCCGCGTTAACCGCGCCGGCGGCCGGACACTCATCACCGCCTGCTACTGCGGGCTCATTGAGGTTGCCATGAAGATTCGAGAACTGGCCCAGCATTGGGAAGAGAACGCCACGGGTCGCCTGACCAAGACCGAGTACGCGATTCATCTGGATGTGGAGTCTGCTGCACGGCTGGCCGCCATTGCCGAGATGTACCCCAAGCGCCACACCGAAGAACTGCTCGGCGAGCTGATCGGCGCCGCCCTTGAAGAGCTGGAAGCGAGCTTTCCCTACGTCAAGGGCCAGCACGTGATTGCCACCGATGAAGAGGGTGATCCCCTGTACGAAGACGTGGGCCCGACGCCACGCTTTCTCACCTTGTCCCGGCGCTATCTGCATGATTTGTCAGACAGTGCTGACGAACAGCAGCACTGATACACACCTGCAAAACCTCTTTTGACCCAAGTATTCCGGGCCTTTCACGGGCCCTGGGTACCTCTGCGCGCGTCGAAAGTTCCAACTGTTAAACGCTGACCATTCAGTCAGATATTTTTTTAGGCAATTCGCCATCTTCTCTGAACTTTTGAAAAAAGCCTCCGGTCACAACCAGTAAGCCATCACTTGGAACGGCCGTTTGAATAAGTGTTTCGAGCCTTGCCGCCGAGACCCGAACCGCCGACCAGTGCCATGGATTTTGATGTTTTTCAGGAGTTACCCAATGGAGTTGAAGACGATGAAGACCAGCACTGCCAAAACCTCGTTTAACCACCTGCGCGGGCTTAAATTGGCCGCGCTGGCAATCGGCACCAGCTTCGTTCTGGCGGGCTGCGCCGGCAACCCACCGACCGAGCAATACGCCGTGACCCAATCTGCGGTCAACAGCGCTGTAAGCGCCGGCGGCACCGAGTACGCAGCTGTGGAAATGAAGTCGGCTCAGGACAAGCTCAAAGAAGCCGAAATCGCCATGCATGACAAGAACTACGACAAGGCTCGTCAGCTGGCCGAACAAGCCGAGTGGGACGCTCGCGTTGCAGAGCGCAAAGCTCAGGCCGCCAAAGCCCAACAGGCTGTGAAGGACTCCCAGAAAGCTGTTCAGGAGCTGCGTCAGGAAGGCATGCGCCCGGCTGTTATCCAACAGCAATAAGCCAACGCCCCTGATTGCATTGCACCCGAAATCGAATTGAAAGGACGACACGACTATGCGTAAACAATTGATGATCCCTGCTCTGCTGGCGATGAGCGTTGCCCTGGCGGCCTGCTCCACCCCGCCGAACGCGAACCTGGAAAACGCACGGACCAACTTCTCGGCCCTGCAGACCAACCCACAAGCCACCAAGCTTGCGGCGCTGGAAACCAAGGACGCCAGCGACTGGCTGGACAAGGCTGACAAGGCCTACCGCGACAAGGAAGACGAGAAGAAGGTCGACCAACTGGCCTACCTGACAAATCAGCGCGTTGAAGTGGCCAAAGACACCATCGTGCTGCGTGAATCCGAAGCCAAGCTGAAAAACGCTGGCGACGAACGTGCTCGTGCCCTGCTGCAAGCCCGTGATGCCCAGATCAAGCAACTGCAAGACAGCTTGAACGCCAAGCAAACTGATCGCGGCACCCTGGTGACTTTCGGTGATGTGCTGTTCGCCACCAACAAGTCCGATCTGAAATCCAGCGGCCTGGTCAACATCACCAAGCTGGCGCAGTTCCTGCGTGACAACCCGGACCGTAAAGTGATTGTCGAAGGCTACACCGACAGCACCGGCTCCGACTCGTACAACCAGAGCCTGTCCGAGCGTCGCGCCGCTTCCGTGCAGCGCGCACTGGCTCAACAAGGCGTGGATATCTCGCGCATCGTGACCCAGGGTTACGGCAAGGAATACCCGGTTGCCGACAACGGCAGCGCCTCGGGCCGTGCCATGAACCGTCGCGTTGAAGTGACCATCTCCAACGACAACCAGCCGGTCAAGCCACGTTCTTCCGTTGCTAATTGATCGATTGAAGCGGTAAAAAAAACCCACCTTTCGGTGGGTTTTTTTATGCCTCAGACTTCGATTTTACGGCTGCTGTCATCGGCGGGCATCATGGCCTCCATACCTTGTCGGCCCGCCATCAGTTTCTCCAGTTCCTGCGGGCCCTTCTGGTCCTCGGCGCTGCCGCCCTGAGACCCGCCCGCCGCCTTCGACAGCATGTCCATGAGCATCTTCATCGGGTCTTGCTTCTCTTGCTTCTGGGCGTCTTGAGCGCCGTCCTCGCCGCCCTGCCCCAGCTTTGCTGCACCCTGGGCCATTTCCAACATCTTACTGATCGCGCCAATTCCACCAACCATGATCACTCTCCCGAATTCGATATACGCAAGTTAACTATCAGCAACACTGACACGTCATTCAGTGGCTTCTTACGCGATACGGTTCCAGATATTTCCGTGATCATGTGGCTGCGATGAAGCGCAGGTCACTCCTGCAGTTGCGGCGTCTCCTGGCCCATGCAACGCACGGCCTGCTTCTTGTTGTTCACCAGCACGCCGCTCAAGCCTTTTTGTTCGGTATCAAACATCACCAACACACCGTCGACGCACTGCGCCACTTGCGCCGCTGGCGTGAGGGAGATTTTGTAGTCCTCGCCCGGCACCGTCTTGAGCAGGGTGAAGTCGCTGAGCAGCAACGCATCTTCCGGCTTGGCGAAGTGCAGGTAGCCGTAGTACCACAGGCACCCGACGGTGCCGATGATGGTGCCGACGCCGGTGAGGATCAGCGGGATCATGTTGCGTTCTTCGCTCATTGCGGGCTCTCTGACGTGTCAACGTTAGGGTTCGGGTAGTTGGGGATTTCCCCCAGGCGGCGCAGGCCATTGAAGTGCTGCGGGTCGTCCAGATAACGCAGCATCACGGTTTGCCAGGTCTTGTCGGCAAACGTCTGCACATGGCCGCCACGCGTCAACTGCAACACCCTGGGCGGCGGCGCGGCCTGATACAGGCGAATGCCATTGGCCAGCGGCACGATCGGATCATCCAGGCTATGAAACAGCAGCTTGGGTACGCCGGTCAGTTGCGGCATGGCGTTGATCGCACTGTCAGCATCGGGCACCAGCCAGGACAGGGGCACTTGAAACGGCCATGTTATCCAGGACGTACTCAGGGCGAATTGTCCTACGTCACGATAACTGGCGGGCACCCCGTCCAATACCAGCGCCTTGAGCTGCGGCTGGCGCTGCGGGTGCGCCGCCAGGTAATGCACGGCGAGCGCGCCACCCAGGCTTTGACCCAACACAATCAACGGTTGACCCTGGGTTTCGGGCGCCTTGTCGATCCAGTTGAACGCCGCATCAATGTCCTGGTAGATCGCCGGCAACGACGGCTTGCCTTCCGACAAACCGTACCCGCGGTAGTCCAGCAGCAGCACTTGATAGCCCTGTTCCGGCAACCACCAACTGCCCCCAGGTGCCACGCCAGGTTGCCGCCATTGCCATGCAAGTGCAGCACCGTGCCTTTGACTGGCACGCCGGATTTGGCCGGCAGCCACCAGGCGTGAAGCTTTACCCCGTCGGCGGTGGTCAGGGTGACATCGCGGTACTGCAGATGGGCTTTTTCCGGCGTGAACGGCAGGCCGGGTTCAGGGTAGAACAGCAGCGAGCTGCAGCCATTCAATGTGAGTAGCAGGCAAAGAATGCCGAGGATTCTCATCCGTTGAAGCCTCGTAAGTGGGTTGGAAGTCAGTCTTAAGATCAATAGAGATCAAAGGTGGGAGCTGCCTTGCCTGCTCCCACCTTTTGATCCGGTTTTTTCAGGACTATCGCCTACAGGATATTCGAGTAATCCGCCTCGATCCGGTCCAGGCTCAAGTGGTTTAGGAAGTTGGAGAAGCACATCCACGCCGCCAGCGCGTTCATGTCGCGAAACTGCTCGGGCAGGTACTTGGGCGGCACCACCAGGCCTTCATCGACCAATTGGCGCAGGGTGCGCATGTCTTCCAGCGTGGTCTTGCCGCAGAACAGCAGCGGCACTTGTTCCAGTTTGCCTTTGCGCACGGCCAGCTGGATGTAGTTGTAGACCATGATAAAGCCCTTGAGGTAGGACAAATCCTTGGTAAACGGCAGACCGGTCGGCGTCGAGCCGCGGAAAACCCGGCTGGCATTGCCGTAGCTTTCGGCCATCTCAAAGCCTTGCTCACGGAAGAATTCGAACACCTGCAGGAAATCGGCGCCCTCCTCGACCATATGGATCGCGCGGGTGCGGTTGGTCAACTTGCGCAAGCGGCTCGGGTAGGAGGCGAAGGTGATGATCTCCATCAGTATCGCCAAGCCTTCCTGGGTCACCGTGGACGACGGTGGGCCCTTGGACAGGAAGGTGCAGATCGGCTGGTTCTGGCCGTTAAGCGTGGTGCCGACGTGCACCAGGCCTTCATGCACTTCCAGGGCGCGCACATCGCGGTCGTTGAACATCGCATCGGCGCGAATCTTGATGTAGTCGGCGCCAGCCGCCGCGTCCGCGACAATCCCGTCGGACTCAAACACGCGGATGGTTTCTTCGGCTTCGCCAAACACCTTGTTCAGGCGGGTTTGCAGCAACGCCACTGCATCCTTGGCGGTGAGGGTCTTGGCTTCGTCCTTGAGGTCACCACGGCCGTCGATGTTGTTCAGGTAGTCAGACAGCATCAGGCCCAAGTCGGCCAGGGTCGGGTCGCCGGCGTGGAACGCATCGGAGGCGGCGCCATACAGCTCCTGGGAGATCAGACCGAAATCCTCGGTGCCGCGCGCTTCGAGCATGCGCACCACCATGCGGTATTCACGGCACATGCGCCGCATGATCTGCCCCACCGGGCTGAACTGGCCGAGGCGGCGGGTGATGTCGCGCTCGATGTTCTGGAACTCCAGCTTGACTGCGCTGGAATCGAACGACAGTGGCCGATTCAGGTAGTAGTCGCGGTCCACGGCCGGCATCGCCTTGCCCTTGGCCTTGAGGAAACCCTGACGAATGTTCTCGTCCCACTTCACGGCGTCGAGGACGCGAATCGGTGTTTGCGCCAGCACAATGCGATCAGACAAGGTGCGTATCGTCTGCTGGTAATCGTCCACCCGGTGCTTCCTCTTTAAACGTTATTTGCCCGCGCGCTGGTAGCGCACGGCTTCAACGAACACATCGGCATTGGCCGGGTCATCCAGGTAGGCAAACACCTGGTCCATGGAGCTGTCCACCAGCACGCCGGCGCCTTCGACCGTGTCGACGGTGCTGCCGTGCAACACGTGTTGGCCGATGGCTTGGTGGATCTGCTCAAGGTCGAGGTTGTAGACCACCAATTCAGGCTTTTTGTCGCCTTCGCTTTCAAAGTCAAAGCCGGCGAGGATGAAATGCCCACCCAGCTTGTCCGGCAACGGCGCCGACAAATACCAGCGGTTGCCATGGCGCACCACGGTAAACAGGTACTCATCGCGCTGAGCCGGCTTGGCTTTAGGGTAGCTCACGGCTTTATAGCGGTGCTCACCGACGCGCGTGATCTGCAGGTTAAGCGGCTCGCCCCAGGCATTCTTGCTCGACCAATGGCCAAGCAAGGCGGCCGGCGCAGCGTCGCGCGCCGGCAGCGGGTCCTTGAAGGTCACCAGGCAACCGCTGAGCAACAGGAACGACAAGGCGATCAACGCGACATGCCAGGCTTTCATTGCGTACTCCATCAAGTGTCGGAGCTGGCTGGCCTGCGATACAGGCGCCTCAGTGCATCAGGTAATCCAAGGCGATGCTATCGCAGGCAAGCCAGCCCCCACATAAAGCGGATAGCGCACAGGGTGTGCTAGACCGAAGCCAGCACCAAATGCATATAACGCTTGAGGATCTCAAGCATCTCTTCACCGGTCAGAGGCTCTGGGCCGCCAAGCAGGCCCTGATATTCCATCCGACCGATTATCGCCGTCAACACTTTGGCATCCTGTTGCGGCTCGCGAGAACCCAAGACCTGGAAAAACTGCCCGGTGCCCTGCAACAGAATCTGCTGATGGGAGCGCACCAGTTGCGCCAGACGCGGGTTGAGCAAGGCTTCCTGGCGAAAGGCCTGCTCGGCCATCAGGTGTTCACGGCGGTTGGTCAGTTGGCGCATCACGTAGTCGGCGGTGAGCCGCGCAATGTCATCGGCCAATTGCGAGCGCGACTGCGGGCTGCCATCGCCATAGGCGACCATCTCGCGCAGCAGGCCTTCGTTGCGCACCCACAGCTTGCCCATGAAGGCGGCGCTGCGTTCTACGTATTGGGCGAAGGTATCGGTGAGCAGGTCATCGATGTCCTTGAAATAATAGGTGGTGGCCGACAACGGCACGCCCGCCTCTGCCGCCACGGCGCGGTGGCGAACGCCACGTACCCCATCGCGCACGACGATGCGCATGGCCGCATCGAGAATATCCTGCCTGCGCTGCTCGCTGCCCCGCCGACTGGCCTTGCGGCCCTGGTACTGAACACTTTCAGCCACGGCAGCAGCAATGCCGGCGGCACCTTCTTGAGCCATTACGCGGTTCACGACAGATCTTCCTTTAAAGGGTGACGCGGAGCGTCACGGGCTGCGTTCCTACGCACAGTGTGGGAACGATCACCTGGCGCCGTTCTCTTGACGGCTGAATACGCCACATAAAAAAGCCGCCTTATAAAAGGCGGCTTCGGATTTCACTACGGTTACGCTTGTGGCCGCATGTGCGGGAACAAGATCACATCGCGGATCGACGGCGAGTTGGTCAACAACATCACCAACCGGTCGATGCCGATACCTTCACCGGCGGTTGGCGGCATGCCGTATTCCAGGGCGCGGACGAAGTCGGCGTCGTAGTGCATCGCCTCGTCGTCGCCAGCGTCCTTGTCGGCCACCTGGGCCATGAAGCGCTCGGCCTGGTCTTCAGCATCGTTAAGCTCGGAATAAGCGTTGGCGATTTCGCGCCCGCCGATGAACAGCTCGAAACGGTCGGTGACGTTCGGGTTCTCATCGTTGCGACGGGCCAGCGGCGACACTTCGAACGGGTACTGGGTAATGAAGTGCGGCTGCTCCAGCTTGTGCTCGACCAGCTCTTCGAAAATCATCACCTGCAGTTTGCCCAGGCCTTCAAAACCCAGCACCTTGGCGCCGGCTTTCTTGGCGATGGCGCGGGCCTTGTCGATGTCGTTCAGGTCATCGGCGGTCAGCTCAGGGTTGTACTTGAGGATCGAATCGAACACCGACAGGCGCACGAACGGCTCGCCGAAGTGGAACACCTTGTCGCCGTACGGCACGTCGGTGCTGCCCAGAACCAGCTGCGCCAGCTCGCGGAACAACTCTTCGGTCAGGTCCATGTTGTCTTCGTAGTCGGCGTAAGCCTGGTAGAACTCCAACATGGTGAATTCTGGGTTGTGACGGGTCGAGACGCCTTCGTTACGGAAGTTGCGGTTGATCTCGAAGACTTTTTCGAAGCCGCCAACCACGAGACGCTTGAGGTACAGCTCCGGCGCGATACGCAGGAACATTTCCATGTCCAACGCATTGTGGTGGGTTTCGAACGGCTTGGCTGCGGCACCACCGGGGATGGTTTGCAGCATCGGCGTTTCCACTTCCAGGAAGTCACGCTTCATCAGGAAGCTGCGGATGTGGGCGATGACTTGCGAACGCACGCGGAAGGTCTGGCGCACGTCTTCGTTGACGATCAGGTCAACGTAGCGCTGGCGGTAGCGCTGTTCGGTGTCGGTCAGGCCGTGGTGCTTGTCCGGCAGCGGGCGCAGGGATTTGGTCAGCAGGCGCACGCTGGTCATTTCGACGTACAGGTCGCCCTTGCCGGAACGGGCCAGGGTGCCTTCAGCGGCGATGATGTCGCCCATGTCCCAGGTTTTCACCGAGGCCAGGGTTTCTTCCGGCAGGGTTTTACGGTTGACGTAGACCTGGATGCGACCGGTCATGTCCTGGATCACCATGAACGAGCCACGGTTGAGCATGATGCGACCGGCAACCTTGACCGGGATTGCAGCCTCTGCCAGCTCTTCCTTGGTCTTGTCCGCGTATTGCTTCTGCAAGGCATCGCAGTAGTTTTCGCGGCGGAAGTCGTTGGGGAAGGCATTGCCCTTGGCGCGCTCGGCAGCAAGCTTTTCCTTGCGCAGGGCGATCAGGGAGTTTTCTTCCTGTTGCAGGGCTTGCGGGTCGAGTTGTTGGTCGCTCATGTCTTTAAATTTTCCATCAGGTTCGTTGCCCCAGCCTGTGGCTGGGGATCGCGGGCAAGCCCGCTCCCACAGGGATCGAGGGGTGTCAGCCAATCCCGCATTGCATGTGTTACAAGCCAGATTTCAGGCTGGCTTCCAGGTATTCGTCAATGTCGCCGTCGAGCACCTTGTCGCAGTCACTGCGTTCGATGTTAGTGCGCAGATCCTTGATCCGCGACGCATCAAGCACATACGAACGGATCTGGTGACCCCAGCCGATATCCGACTTGGTGTCTTCCAGCGCCTGGGACGCGGCGTTGCGCTTCTGCATTTCCTGCTCGTACAACTTGGCCCGCAGCATTTTCATGGCGGTGTCCTTGTTCGCGTGCTGGGAACGTTCGTTCTGGCAGCTGACCACGGTGTTGGTCGGTACGTGGGTAATACGTACGGCCGAGTCGGTGGTGTTTACGTGCTGACCACCGGCACCGGAGGAGCGATAGGTGTCGATCCGCAGGTCGGCCGGGTTGATCTCGATTTCGACCTTGTCGTCGATCTCTGGCGAGACGAACACCGCCGAGAACGAGGTATGGCGACGGTTGCCGGAGTCGAACGGGCTCTTGCGCACCAGGCGGTGCACGCCGATCTCGGTGCGTAGCCAGCCAAAGGCGTATTCACCCTTGATGTGCACGGTCGCGCCTTTGATGCCAGCGACTTCACCGGCCGACAGCTCCATGATGGTCGCGTCGAAACCGCGTTTGTCAGCCCAGCGCAGGTACATGCGCAACAGGATGTTGGCCCAGTCCTGGGCCTCGGTGCCGCCGGAACCGGCCTGGATGTCCAGGTAGGCGTTGTTCGGGTCCATTTCGTGGCTGAACATGCGGCGGAATTCAAGCTTGGCGAGGTTTTCCTCGAGACGGGCCAGCTCGGCGACGACATCGCCCACTGCGCCTTCGTCGTTTTCTTCGACGGCCATGTCCAGCAGGTCGCGGCAATCGCCCAGACCGGTGTTCAGTTCGTCGAGCGTGTCGACGATCTGTGCCAGCGCAGCGCGCTCGCGGCCCAGTTCCTGGGCGTATTCAGGTTTGTTCCAGACAGCCGGATCTTCAAGCTCACGATTGACTTCGGTCAGACGCTCATGCTTTTGATCGTAGTCAAAGATACCCCCGAATAGTTTCGGAGCGCTCGGACAGGTCCTTGATGGTGTTAAGGATCGGGTTGATTTCCATGGCGGGCAGCACTCGTTGGCGAACTTTTGAAAGCCGACGAGTATAACGACAAACCAGCGGGAACGGCAGCCCGCTTGGCGAAAAGGCCGGATTTGTACACAATCCAAGCCCCATGAAGATCCAAATGTGGGAGGGGCTTGCCCCCGCTGGCAGCCTGTCAGTCAATGATGTTGTGACTGACCCACCGCTATCGGGGGCAAGCCCCCTCCCACATTGAATGGGGCACGAGCTCAGGTCACTCGATACCGACCTGATTGCGCCCATTGTGCTTGGCCGTATACAAGCCTTTATCCGCCGCCATGATCAGCTGCCGGCAATCCGTGCCCTGCACCGGCGTCAGGGTCGACAGGCCAATGCTGATGGTCAGGCTGGCGCCTTCGGCCGGGGCAATGTGCGGGATTTTCAGCGCCGCCACGGCCATGCGCAGCTTTTCGGCCACCAGGCGTGCGCCGCCCGGCGAGGTGTTTGGCAGCACCAGCGCAAACTCTTCACCTCCATAACGTGCCGGCAGATCGGAGGGACGACTGCTGGCTTCGCGGATCGTCGCAGCGACTTTGCGCAACGCTTCGTCACCTTCGACATGGCCAAAGCTGTCGTTGTAGGTCTTGAAGAAATCCACATCGATCATCAACAACGACAACTGAGTCTGGTCACGCATGGCGCGACGCCATTCCAGCTCAAGGTACTCATCGAAATGCCGGCGATTGGACAGCCCGGTAAGACCGTCGGAGTTCATCAACCGTTGCAGCACCAGATTGGTGTCCAGCAACTGCTGCTGGCTGACCCGCAGCGCCCGATACGCCGCATCCCGCTGCAACAGCGTCATGTACGAACGCGAGTGATAGCGGATGCGCGCCACCAGCTCGATGTTGTCCGGCAGCTTGACCAAATAGTCGTTGGCGCCGGCCGCGAACGCCGCGCTCTTGATCAGCGGGTCTTCCTTGGTCGACAGCACGATGATCGGGATATTCGCGGTGGCCGGATGGTTGCGGTATTCACGCACCAGCGTCAGGCCATCAAGGCCCGGCATGACCAGATCCTGCAGGATCACCGTGGGCTTGATGCGAATTGCCTGGGCAATCGCCTGATGCGGGTCGGCGCAAAAGTGGAAGTCGATGTTTTCCTCATGGGCCAGGCCGCGCCGCACCGCTTCGCCGATCATGGCCTGGTCGTCGACCAGCAACACCATGGCGGCATTTTCGTCGGTCTTGATGTCGTCGATCTGTAAATCATTCATGTGCAGTCACCTGAATTACTTTCCTGCATGCCGGCACCGCGGAGGGTTTGATCATTTTGCAAAGACCTCCAGCAATCGGGGCGCAATTCTGTCCAGTGGGCGAATTTCAACAGCGGCATCAATGGCCGCCGCCGCTTTGGGCATGCCATACACCGCCGAGCTCTGTTGATCCTGGGCGATGGTCAAATATCCTTGTTCACGCAGCAATTTGAGCCCCTGGGCGCCGTCGCGACCCATGCCGGTCAGCAATACGCCGACGGCGTCGCCGTTCCAATGGCTGGCGACGCTTTCAAAAAACACGTCGATGGAAGGCCGGTAAATCTCGTTAACCGGCTCTGCGGTATAGGCCAGCGTGCCGTTTTTCAACAGGCGGATGTGGTGGTTGGTGCCGGCCAGCAGGACCACACCGCTTTGTGGCGGCTCGCCCTCACGCGCCAGGCGCACCGGCAGGCCGGACGCGCTGCTCAGCCACTCGGCCATGCCCGCGGCGAACACCTGATCCACATGCTGCACCAGCACGATGGCCGCCGAAAAGTCCCGTGGCAAACCCTTGAGCAGGATTTCCAGGGCAGCCGGCCCGCCGGCCGACGAACCAATCGCCACCAGGCTTTGACGTTTGCCGGTGCCGCGCTGGGGCGCCGTCTCGGTGCGCACCCGGCTGCCGCGCTGACCGACCAGCCAGCCAGCCAATATTGAGGATTTTGCGCAGCAATGGCGCCGCCGCATCCTTGGCATTGCCAACGCCCAGCGCCGGCGTATCCACCACATCCAGGGCGCCATGGCCCATGGCTTCGAACACGCGGCTGACATTGGCCTGGCGGTCCACGGTGACAATCACGATCGGGCACGGAGTCTCGGCCATGATCCGCCGAGTGGCCTCCACGCCATCCATCACCGGCATGATCAGGTCCATCAGGATCAGGTCCGGGACCACCTCGGCGCAGTGCTGCACGGCTTCCAGACCGTTGCTGGCCACCCACACCACCTGGTGCGCAGGTTCGAAACTCAAGGCGCGGCGCAAGGCCTCCACCGCCATGGGCATGTCATTGACGATCGCAATCCTCATGCCCGTGCGCCTCCGATCAGTTCCATCACGGCGTCCAGCAAGGCATCGTCATGGAAACTGGCTTTAGCTAAATAATAGTCGGCGCCGGCATCCAGTCCACGACGCCGGTCTTCTTCGCGATCCTTGTACGACACCACCATCACCGGCAACGATTGCAGGCGACTGTCACGGCGCAAGAGTGTGACCAATTCAATACCGTCCATGCGAGGCATATCAATGTCAGTGATGAGCAGGTCGAAGTCTTCGGAACGCAACGCGTTCCAGCCATCCATGCCATCGACCGCGACAGCCACTTCATAACCGCGATTAAGTAACAATTTGCGTTGCAGCTCACGCACGGTGAGCGAGTCGTCCACCACCAGCACGCGTTTACGCGGCGCCTCGGTGGCCTGCTGGCTACGCCGGGCGATGCGTTCCAGGCGGCCGGTATTGAGCAGCTTGTCCACCGAACGCAGCATGTCCTCAACGTCGACGATCAACACCACTGAGCCGTCGTCCAGCAAGGCGCCGGCAGAAATATCCTGAACCTTGCCGAGGCGATCATCCAGCGGCAACACCACCAGCGTGCGCTCGCCGATAAAGCGCTCCACCGCGATGCCATACACCGCATCGCGCTCGCGAATCACCACGACTTTAAGCGTCTCCTCATTGCTCTGCCCCGGCGGGCGCTGCAGCAACTGGCTGGCGGCGACCAGGCCGACGTGGCGGCCCTCGTGCCAGAAATGCTGGCGGCCTTCCAGTTGCACGATGTCATCGGGGGCCAGGTCGCACATGCGTTCGATGTGCGCCAGCGGGAACGCATAGGCTTCCTCGCCGACTTCCACCACCAGACTGCGCACCACCGACAGGGTCAGCGGCACCTCAAGGTGGAAGCGGCTGCCGCGCCCCGCCGCCTGCTCCAGCACCACCGCGCCGCGCAGTTGGCGCACCATATGCTGCACCGCATCCAGGCCGACGCCGCGCCCGGACACTTCGGTGACCTTGTCGCGCAGGCTGAACCCCGGCAGGAACAGGAACGTCAGCAATTCTTCCTCACTCAGGCGCTGAGCGGTTTCCAGTGGCGACAGGTGCCGGTCGACGATGGTGCCGCGCAGGCGCTCAAGATCGACGCCGTTGCCGTCGTCGCTCAATTCCAGCACCAGCAAACCTGCCTGGTGCGAGGCGCGCAGGCGGATCAGGCCCTCGGCCGGCTTACCGGCCAGCATGCGCTGCTCGGGCATTTCGATACCGTGATCGACGGCATTGCGTAAGAGGTGCGTGAGCGGGGCTTCGAGCTTTTCCAGTACGTCGCGGTCAACCTGGGTTTTTTCGCCTTCGATTTCCAGGCGCACTTGCTTGCCAAGGCTGCGCCCCAGGTCGCGGACCATACGCACTTGCCCAGCCAGTACATCGGCAAACGGGCGCATGCGGCAGGCCAGCGCGGTGTCGTAAAGCACTTGGGCACGCTGCCCGGCCTGCCAGCCGAACTCGTCCAGCTCGGCGGTTTTTTCCGCCAGCAAGGCCTGGGCTTCGCTTAACAGACGCCGGGTGTCGGCCAGCGCTTCCTGGGCTTCGAGGTTCAAATCCAGGGCCTTGAGCTGGCCGTCCAATGTGTCCAGGGCGCGGGCGCTGTTGCTTTGAATGCGTTTGAGGCGCTGCATGCTCGCCAGGTAAGGCTTGAGCCGCTGGGTTTCGACCAGGGATTTACTCGACAGGTCGAGCAGGCTGTTCAAGCGCTCGGCGGTGACCCGCAGCACACGCTCGCCGCCTTCGGTCATGCGTTTGTTCTGGCGTGGCGGCTCGCTGGTCACGGGCGGCGCAGGCTCGGGTTCCGGCGGCGGCTCTTCGATAATCGGCGCCGGTGCAGATTGCGCAGGCGGCGGTGGCGCGATGTTGGCGGTCGGCTGCGACGGATCGAGCAAGCGCTCCATCAACGCCACATAAGCCTCGATATCCGCCGGGCCAACGTCGTTGCCGGGCGTGGCGATGCGCATCAGCAGGTCGGTGCCTTGCAGCAGCGCGTCGATATGTTCGGGTTGCAAGTACAGGCGGCTTTCCTGGGCGCTGACCAGGCAATCCTCCATGACGTGGGCCACGCTGACCCCAGCGTCCACCCCGACAATCCGCGCCGCGCCCTTGAGCGAATGCGCGGCGCGCATGCACGCCTCCAACTGGTCGGCCTGGGTCGGGTTGCGCTCAAGCGCCAGCAGGCCGGCGCTCAGCACCTGGGTTTGCGCATCGGCTTCCAGGCTAAACAGCTCCAGAAGCGAGGCATCGCGCATCTGCTCGGGGGTCATGAGAGGCTCCGGGTCACGGCGGACAACAATTGCGCCTCGTCCAGCCAACGCAGGCTGCGGCCTTTCCACTGCAACACGCCCTGGGTGAAGCGCGCACTCGCCTGGGTGCCAGAGGCCGATGCGGCCTTCAAGGTACGCTCGTCGATGGCGTGGATGCCGTCGACTTCATCGACCGGCACCACGACCGGGCCGTCCTGCGCGGCGATGATCAACATGCGCGGCATGATGCGCCCGCCGCTGGCACCGTTGCTGGTCGCGTCCAACCCCAGCAGTTCCACCAACGACAGGCATGCCACCAAGGCGCCTCGCACATTGGCCACGCCGAGCAGCGCCCGGGAACGCTGGTGCGGCAGCGAATGAATCGGTTGCAGCGGCGCCACTTCGACCAGGCACCGGGTGGCGATGCCCAGCCATTCCTCGCCAAGACGGAACATCAACAGGGAACGGGTAACGATGTCTTCGTCGAGTTCGGCCACGGCATAAGCGCGCTCATCGCCCTGCTGCAGGGCGTAACGGTCGAGCAAACGGGTGGCGGCAGCGGAATACACCGAGCAGTTGCGGCAGTGAATATGCTCCGCCAACAGCGGGCAGGACTTGTCGCCATGGATGCCGATGCGGTTCCAGCAGTCGTCAATGGCTTGGGTGTCGGCCAGGGTCAGGTCCAGGCTTGCGGTGTTGAGCGCGTCGGTGCTACTCATCGTTTGGACTCACTGTCAGCTCGCTCACTACGCGCGGCCCGCGCCTGCAAACGGCGCGCCCCCGCACTGTCGCCCTGGGACTCAAGCAACGCCGCCAGGTGCATCAAGGCCTGCGGGTGCTGCGGTTCCAGGTACAAGGCTTTTCGATAATAGCCCTGGGCTTCCAGGGCGCTGCCGGCCACATCGCTGAGCAGCCCCAGCCAATAAAACACCTGGGCGGCCGGCGGATGGTTACTCAAATACTGCTCACAGGCGGCGCGGGCTTCGGCGCTCTTGCCTTCATTGGCCAGCGTGGCGATACGGCCGAGCAAGTCGCCGGCATCCGTCTGCGGCGCCTTGATCGGCACCACCTGCGCGCTGACCGTGCTGAACGGCCGCGGCTTGACCGGAATCGGTGCGGCACTGCGCTGCGGAACCGGCGCAGGCACGGGCACGAATACCGGCTCAGGCTTGATCGGCTCGACATGCCGACTGAAGGCAAAAGATTGCGGTATGCCAATCGAGCGCATGCCATGGCGCCCCAACAGGCTGCCTTCGGCCGGGCCGATAAACAGCACGCCGTCCTGATGAGTCAGGCCCTTGAGCACATCAAAGACTTGCTTTTGGGTCGGCTGGTCAAAGTAGATCAGCAAGTTGCGGCAAAACACGAAGTCGTAGCTCGGCTCATTGGCCAGCAGGCCCGGATCGAGCAGGTTGCCGACTTGCAGGCGCACTTGTTCGCGCACCCGGTCGGCGATGCGAAAACCATCGGCCTCCTCGGTGAAATGGCGCTCGCGAAAGTCGATGTCGCTGCCGCGAAACGAATTCTTGCCATACACGCCACGCTTGGCGCGCTCCACCGACAATGGGCTGACATCCAGGCCCAGCACCTTGAATTGATGCGGCGCCAGGCCCGCATCGAGCAGGGCCATGGCAATCGAATACGGCTCTTCGCCGGTGGAACACGGCAAGCTCAGAATACGCAGCGCGCGCATCTGCTTGATCTCGGCCAGCCGCGCCTTGGCCAGCCGCGCCAGGGTGGCAAAGGATTCGGGGTAACGGAAAAACCAGGTCTCGGGCACGATCACGGCTTCGATCAGCGCCTGCTGCTCATCGTGCGAGCTCTGCAGATGCCTCCAGTAAGCCTCTGGCGTCTGCGCCTGCACAATCTGGCTGCGCTGGCGTACCGCGCGCTCGATGATCGCCTCGCCCACAGACGCGACGTCCAAGCCGATGCGTTCCTTCAAGAAGGCAAAGAAGCGCGGGTCGTTGCTCATAGACTCAGCTCGGCAGAAAACAGCAAGGTGCGCACGGGCTCGGTGAGCAATTCGTTGACACCAATCCATTGCATCAAGCCCAAGGCGTCCTCACGCACCAGCCCCAGGTAGGGTGCCTCGCGATTGTCCAGGCCATACGGCTTGAACTCCCCAAGGCCGCAGCGCAGGGTGTCGGTGGCCTGTTCCAGGATCAGCCCCAGCCAGCGCGCTTCAACCCACGGTTGCGGCTGGTAGTTGACCAGCACCAACCGCGTACTGGTGCGGGCTTGGGCCGGCGTGCCGAAGGTCAGCGCACACAGGTCGATCACCGGCACCAGCGCGCCACGGTGGGCAAAAATCCCCGCCACCCAGACCGGCGCATGCGCGATGGGTTTGAGCGGCAGGCGCGGCAGCACCTCGGCCACTTCCGTGGCTTTGAGGGCATAACGTTCGCCGCCGATGTGAAACACCAGAAACAACGCCTTTTTCGCTGCCGGGACGGCGCCGCGTTTAGCCGCGAGGTCGCTCATCAGACTTTGAAACGCGACACGCCGCTGCGCAGACCGACCGCAACCTGGCTCAATTCATCAATGGCAAAGCTGGCCTGGCGCAGGGATTCGACGGTCTGGCTGCTGGCATCGCCCAGTTGCACCAGTGCGTGGTTGATCTGCTCGGCACCGGTGGCCTGGGCCTGCATGCCTTCGTTGACCATCAACACGCGTGGCGCCAACGCCTGCACCTGATGAATGATCTGCGACAGCTGCTCGCCGACTTGCTGCACTTCGAACATGCCGCGGCGCACTTCCTCAGAGAATTTGTCCATGCCCATCACACCGGCCGACACCGCCGACTGAATCTCGCGCACCATTTGCTCGATGTCGTAGGTGGCCACGGCGGTCTGGTCGGCCAAGCGGCGCACTTCGGTGGCAACCACGGCAAAACCGCGGCCGTATTCACCGGCCTTTTCGGCCTCGATGGCAGCGTTGAGCGACAACAGGTTGGTCTGGTCGGCGACCTTGACGATGGTCACCACCACTTGGTTGATGTTGCCGGCCTTCTCATTGAGGATCGCCAATTTGGCATTGACCAGGTCGGCGGCGCCCATCACCGAGTGCATGGTTTCTTCCATGCGCGCCAGGCCCTGTTGGCCAGAACCGGCAGCGACCGAGGCCTGGTCGGCAGCAGTGGACACTTCGGTCATGGTACGCACCAGGTCTTTGGACGTGGCAGCGATCTCCCGCGACGTTGCGCCGATCTCGGTGGTCGTTGCCGCGGTTTCGGTGGCGGTGGCCTGTTGCTGTTTGGAGGTGGCGGCAATTTCGGTGACCGAAGTGGTCACCTGCACCGACGAGCGCTGGGCCTGGGACACCAGGGCCGTCAGCTCGGTCATCATGTCGTTGAAGCCGGTTTCGACGGCGCCGAATTCGTCCTTGCGCTCCAGGTTCAGGCGCTTGCTCAAATCGCCGTCACGCATGGTGCCGAGGATCGCCACGATGCGCTGCATCGGCGCCATGATCGCGCGCATCAGCAGCAGGCCACACAGGCCGGCGGCGAGAATGGCCAGGGTCAGCGATACGAACATGCTGACTTTGGCAGCCGACACCGCGTCATCAATCGCCGTGGTTGCACGGTCGGCGACGTCTTTGTTCTCGGTAATGATGTCGTTGAGCTTCATGCGTCCTGCCGTCCAGGCGGGCGTCAGGTTGGCGTTGAACTCTTTGCGCGCGGCGACCAGGTCATTGCGCTGCAGGGCGTCGAGCACGGTGGCCAGGCTCTTGTTATAGGCCTGGTGCAGGCCTTCGAATTTGTCGAATTCGGCTTGGTCTTCGCGTCCATTGATGGTTGCCTGGTAGTTGGCCATCTGCGTCAGGATGCGCCCTTCGAAGGATTTGAAATCGGCCTTGTCGGCGTCAGTCAGGCCCTTGTCGTCACGCAGACCGAGCAATTCCAGGGTTTGCAGGTAGCTGTCGACCCAGGCACTGCGGATCATCGAACTCAGATAAACCCCCGGCACCGCGTCATCGCGGACAGCCGTCTCGCTGACCTCAATCTTCAGCAACCGTGAATAAGAGACCACGACCATTAACAGCATGATCGCGATAATGACCGCAAAGCTCGCCAAAATCCGTTGGCGCAAGGTCCAGTTCTTCACAGTAATTCCTCGAAGGGCCATTCAAATGGAGGGGAGTATAGCTGAGCGGATGGCCTCATTTATCAATGGGATTTGATGTAGCGTGCACAGAATGCAAATAAATGTGGGAGGGGCTTTCCCCCGATGGCGGTGAGTCAGCTAGCGATAAGCTGACTGATACATAACTTGTTTCACATGCAAGGCCATCACGCCGCCATCAATCAATTTTCCTGCGTCGCCGAACCGCTTAAGCTATCCGGCGTCTGTTTATAGTCCGTTGCGTTTGGCCGAAGGCATGTCCGAACCGTTATTTCTGATCCAGCACGTGCCAGGAACGGCGCGGGATTTGCTCACGACAGGTTGTCTCTATGCACCGCAGGAATTTGCTTAAAGCGTCCATGGCCATTGCGGCTTACACCGGTTTATCGGCCAGTGGCCTGCTGGCCGCGCAGGCCTGGGCCGGTAACCGTGCCGCCGATGGCAAGGCCGTGGCGTTTGACTTTGAAACACTCAAAGCCCAGGCCAAACAGCTCGCCGGCACCGCGTATAAAGACACCAGGCAGGTGCTGCCGCCGACCCTGGCAAACATGACGCCGCAGAATTTCAATGCCATCGGCTACGACGGCAACCATTCGCTGTGGAAGGAGTTGAACGGCCAACTCGACGTGCAGTTCTTCCACGTCGGCATGGGTTTCAAGACGCCGGTGCGCATGCACAGCGTCGACCCCAAGACCCGTGAAGCCCGCGAGGTGCATTTCCGCCCGTCGTTGTTCAACTATGAAAAGACCACGGTGGACACCAAGCAACTGACCGGCGACTTGGGTTTCTCCGGCTTCAAGCTGTTCAAGGCGCCGGAGCTGGATCGCCATGACGTGCTGTCGTTCCTTGGCGCCAGCTACTTCCGTGCGGTGGATTCCACCGGCCAGTACGGCCTTTCCGCACGCGGCCTGGCGATTGATACCTACGCGAAAAAACGCGAAGAATTCCCCGACTTTACGCAGTTCTGGTTCGAAACCCCGGCCAAGGACGCCACGCGTTTTGTGGTCTATGCCCTGCTCGACTCGCCGAGCGCCACCGGTGCCTACCGCTTCGACATTGATTGCCAGGCCACTCAGGTGGTGATGGCCATCGACGCGAACATCAATGCGCGCACCGCCATCGAACAATTGGGCATCGCGGCGATGACCAGCATGTTCAGTTGCGGCACCGTTGAGCGCCGCATGTGCGACACCATCCACCCGCAGATCCACGATTCTGACCGCCTGGCGATGTGGCGCGGCAACGGCGAATGGATCTGCCGCCCGCTGAACAACCCGGCCACACTGCAATTCAACGCGTTCGCCGACACCGACCCGAAAGGCTTCGGCCTGGTGCAGACCGACCATGAGTTCGCCAGCTACCAGGACACCGTCGACTGGTACAGCAAGCGCCCAAGCCTGTGGGTTGAACCGACGACCGCATGGGGCGAAGGCTCGATCGACCTGTTGGAAATCCCCACCACCGGCGAAACCCTGGACAACATCGTGGCCTTCTGGACCCCGAAAAAGCCCGTGGCCGCCGGCGACTCACTCAACTATGGCTACAAGCTGTACTGGAGCGCATTGCCACCCGTGAGCACACCGCTGGCCCAAGTCGATGCCACCCGTTCAGGCATGGGCGGCTTTACCGAAGGTTGGGCACCGGGCGAGCACTACCCCGATGTGTGGGCGCGCCGCTTTGCCGTGGACTTCAAGGGCGGCGGCCTGGACCGTCTGCCGGCTGGCACCGGCATCGAGCCTGTGGTGACTTGCTCTCACGGTGAAGTGAAAGACTTCAGCGTGCTGGTGCTCGACAACATCAAGGGCTATCGCATTTTGTTCGATTGGTACCCGACCAGCGACAGCGTGGAGCCGGTGGAATTGCGGCTGTTTATCCGCACCCAGGACCGCACCTTGAGTGAAACCTGGCTGTACCAGTACTTCCCGCCTGCACCGGACAAGCGCAAGTACACCTGACCCACAAAGTGGGCGCTGACTAGCCTGCGCCCACACGGTCAGCGCGCTGTCTAAAACCGCGACACACTCTTCATCGCCCCTATCAGATACCGCATCGCGACCTGATCGTTTTCGGTCAGGGCGCGATATTGCGCCAGCAATTCGGCTTCATCCGAACTCAACCTGCGGCCACGCAAGAACATCCTGCGGGTTAGAAAAGACGCCACCACACCCGCTACACCATAGGACTTGGCCATGGACTGTTTCTCCTGATATCGATCTAAGACTCCTGTCGCCCATCACCCACCTTCCCTGAGGCGCAATGCCTTCGCGGACACACCGACTGACTCCCTGGGCCAGAAATCAGACTTACCTTAAGCGTAGAAACAATCTCGGCACGTGTGGGATTTTTTTAGAGTATTAACTTAAATAATTCGCTTAGGTAACAAAGACCTACAGCCCTTTCGCACGCGGCAACCGCCAGCGCTGGAAGTCGTCAGAAACGCGCGCAAGAAAAAACCCACCGGGTCAGGGTGGGTTTCGGTGAATCAGGCGCTGGTCAGTCCCGCAGATCAGACTCATGAATCGGCTGATCACGATGGGTCGCCCGTTGGTACTGCGCCGGCCAGGTGGCCTGGCGGCCGCCCAAGTCATCGTCGGCATGCAACGGCCAGTACGGGTCACGCAACAGCTCACGGGCCAGGAAGATGATATCGGCCTGGCACGTGCGCAGAATGTGCTCGGCCTGGGCCGGCTCGGTGATCATGCCGACCGTGCCGGTGGCGATGCCCGACTCTTTGCGCACACGCTCGGCAAAGCGCGTCTGGTAGCCGGGGCCGGTGGGGATCTCGGCGTTGGCGGCGGTGCCACCGGACGACACGTCGATCAGGTCTACGCCCAAGTCTTTGAGGCGGCGCGCCAGCTCCACGGTTTCATCCGGGTTCCAGCCGTCTTCGACCCAGTCGGTGGCCGACACGCGCACAAACAGCGGCAATTCCTGTGGCCAGACCTCGCGCACAGCCTGGGTCACTTCCAGCACCAGGCGTATGCGGTTTTCAAACGAGCCACCGTAGTGGTCCTGGCGCTGATTGCTGATGGGCGACAGGAATTGATGCAGCAGGTAACCGTGGGCCGCATGGATTTCCACCACTTCAAAACCAGCCGTAAGCGCGCGTTTGGCAGCGGCGACAAAGTCGGCGATCACTTGCTGGATCTGCGCATCATCCAATGGCTTGGGCTGGGTGTGGTTGGGATCAAAGGCAATCGGCGAAGGCCCAACCGGCACCCAACCGCCCTCTTCCGGCTTGACGCTGCCGTGCTTGCCGATCCACGGCCGGTGCGTGCTGGCCTTGCGCCCAGCGTGCGCCAGTTGAATGCCCGCCACTGCGCCTTGGGCAGCAATGAAACGCGTGATGCGTTGCAACGGTTCGATTTGTGCGTCGTTCCACAGGCCCAGGTCCTGGGCAGTGATGCGGCCATCGGCGGTCACGGCGGTGGCTTCGGTGAAAATCAGCCCGGCGCCGCCCACGGCGCGGCTGCCAAGGTGCACCAGGTGCCAGTCATTGGCCAGGCCATCGTCGGATGAGTACTGGCACATCGGCGAGACGGCAATCCGGTTGAGCAGGGTCAATTGACGGAGGGTGTAGGGTTCGAGCAGCTGACTCATGGCGCACCTCTTCTGGGTTCTGTGGGCACTATTCAAACAGTGCTTAGAGCCTAGTCGACAACGGTGGCTTGCATAGGGTTCAGATGGAAAACGGGAGCCGATTGCCGGCTCCCGTGCAGCAGCGGCTTACATTTCGACCTGGGTGCCCAGCTCGATCACCCGGTTGACCGGGAGTTTGAAGAAGCGCAGGTTGCCGTTGGCATTTTTCAACATGAAGGCAAACAGGCTTTCACGCCAACGGGCCATGCCCTTGATGCGCGAGGCAATCACCGTTTCGCGGCTGAGGAAGTAGGTGGTGCGCATCGGGCTGAAATCCAGATCGTCCAGATGGCACAGCTTGAGTGCCTCCGGCACGTCCGGCTCATCGGTAAACCCGAAGTGCAGGATCACCCGGAAGAACCCTTCCCCATAGGCGTCCACCTCAAAGCGCCGCGAGGCCGGCACACGCGGGATGTCCTCGTAGACCACCGTCAGCATCACCACCTGCTCATGCAGCACCTGGTTGTGCAGCAGGTTGTGCAACAGCGCGTGGGGCACGGCGTCTGGGCGCGCGGTAAGGAACACCGCCGTGCCCTGCACGCGATGAGGCGGCTGCACGCGAATACTGCTGATGAAGATCGGCAACGGCAGGCCGCCCTCGTCGAGGCGGTCCACCAACAATTGCTTGCCGCGCTTCCAGGTGGTCATCAGCACAAACAGCACGATCCCCGCCAACACCGGAAAGGCGCCGCCCTGGATGATCTTCGGCACGTTGGCCGCAAAGTACAGGCCGTCCACCAACAGGCAGCAAACCAAGACCGGCACGGCGAGTATCGGCGGCCATTTCCACAACAGCAGCATCACCGCCGACACCAGGATGGTGGTCATCAGCATGGTGCCGGTCACCGCTACGCCGTACGCGGACGCCAGCGCATTGGAGGACTCGAAGCCGATCACCAGCAGGATCACGCCGACCATCAGCGACCAATTCACCGCGCCGATGTAGATCTGGCCCTGTTCGGCGCTGGAGGTGTGTTGAATGTGCATGCGCGGGATATAACCCAGCTGGATCGCCTGGCGCGTCAACGAGAACGCACCCGAAATCACCGCCTGGGAGGCAATCACCGTGGCCAGGGTGGACAACACCACCAGCGGGATCAGCGCCCAGCTCGGCGCCAGCAGGTAGAACGGGTTACGCGCGGCTTCCGGATCGCCCAACAGCATGGCGCCCTGACCGAAATAGTTAAGCACCAGCGCCGGCAGCACCAGAATGAACCAGGCGCGAGCGATGGGTTTGCGGCCGAAGTGGCCCATGTCGGCGTACAACGCCTCGGCGCCCGTCAATGCCAGCACCACCGCACCGAGGATTGCCACACCAATACCAGGGTGAGCCTCGAAGAAACGCACGCCCCACATCGGATTCAATGCGTTGAGCACTTCAGGGTGCAGGGTGATGCCATACACACCGAGGCCGCCGAGCACCAGAAACCACGTCACCATCACTGGCCCGAACAGCTTGCCGATGCGGTCGGTGCCGTGTTTCTGGATCAGGAACAGCGCCACCAGCACCACCAGTGCGATTGGTACGACCCATTTGTCGAGGCCATCGAACGCCAACTCCAGGCCTTCAATAGCCGACAACACCGAAATCGCCGGGGTGATCATGCTGTCGCCGTAGAACAGTGCCGCGCCGCACAAGCCACACACCACCAGGAAACTGCGCAACTTCTTGCGCTCCCCTGCCGCTCGTCGCGCCAACGCCGTCAGCGCCATGATGCCGCCTTCGCCTTGGTTGTCGGCGCGCAACACGAACAGCATGTATTTGATCGACACCACCCAGATCAGCGACCAGAAGATCAGCGCCAGGATCCCCAGCACACCATCATGGTTGACCTGAACACCGTAACCACCGGTAAACACTTCTTTAAGGGTATAGAGCGGGCTGGTACCGATATCGCCGTAAACCACCCCGACTGCCGCCACCAGCATGCCAATCGGCTTTGCATTGGAATGCTCGGCACCTGCCGCCTGACTATTTGCCTGACCCATCAACCACTCCTGCCCTTTGACCCAAGGTCTTTTATAAACAACGCGCCTAAGCTGACCGTAGCATGCGCTGTTTTACTTCTCGTAACAGACGTTTTATTGACCCAAGGGTTTTACCCATGCGCAACGGCGCGAAGCATAGCGCAGCACTCGTCGCATTTCGCTGCTCAAGTGATTCAGGGAATGCAGTCAGTCAGAGAGGAAGCGGCAATTTGCAGCCTTTTTGCCTGCATTGATCACATTTACGGCCACCCGTATATTTTTGGCCCGGCCCAGTAGTGCCGCCTTCGCGGTGTAAGCGAAAGATTCCTGACCGGCTTACCCGATCAATAAACCATGCCCCTACATGGCGCGCGCAGCCGATATAGAAACTCAATGATCGGCCTGTCTCTTTTAAGGTACATTTCTCATGTACGAAGTGAAACACGTACTGTCAGTCAATGGCGTGGATATCTACCAGGCCTGGCTGGACACCGTGCAGGACACGCGCTCAAAAGCAAGAATCACCACCAGAGTGGACCGCGCGTCCCTTGGTCACTTTGGCGCTACCGAGCCAGTGGGTGGTGGGGTCTTTGAGATGAAACTCGATTTCGGACCTGGGTTTCGCGTGTATTACGCAATCCACGATCGGCAAATTGTTTTTCTGTTGGGTGGTGGATCAAAAGCCAGGCAGCAGAACGATATCGATCAGGCTAAGGCGCTCTGGAAATCTTATAAGGTGCAGCAAAAATGACCATTCGTACTCGTTCTCATGAAGACAGCGTTCTTGAAATGCTTCGAGACGACGAAGCGTTCGCCCTCGAATATCTGTCTGTCGCGCTTGAAGAAATCGATGAAGCGGGTGGTGAAGACGCCTTCCTTGTTGCTATCCGTCGAGTGGCGGAGGCTCGTGGCGGAATGCTCAGCTTGTCGAAAAACACAGGGCTTAATAGGGCGAATCTCTACCGGTCCATCGCCGTCGGCGGCGACCCGAAGCTCTCGACTCTCTTGAAAGTGCTTCAGGCGTTAGGTGTGGGCATGTCTAAAGTTGTAGCGCACCGCGCAGAGCAAGACGTCCGGGCTTAAGAGCCTGGTAAGGATTGTGCGAATCCGCCACTGCAGCACTCGTCGCATTTCCCCGCATAAAGCTGGTCAAGTGCGTTGCCCGTCGCTAGAATTGCGCACTTTTTGATCAGAGGCGCACCAAGCGCCCGTCTACCGCCGTGTCGTGCCCGACTGGCGGCGCCATTCAATACCGAGGTTAGACATGTCCACCACCATCGCAAAAGCCAACCCCAAGGTCGGCTTTGTATCCCTGGGTTGCCCGAAGGCTCTGGTCGACTCCGAGCGCATCCTTACGCAACTGCGCATGGAAGGCTATGACGTCGTGTCCACGTATCAGGACGCCGACGTGGTGGTGGTCAACACCTGCGGCTTCATCGACTCGGCCAAGGCTGAGTCGCTGGAAGTGATCGGCGAAGCCATCAAGGAAAACGGCAAGGTCATCGTCACCGGCTGCATGGGCGTGGAAGAAGGCGCTATCCGCAACGTGCACCCAAGCGTGCTGGCCGTGACCGGCCCGCAGCAGTACGAGCAGGTGGTCAACGCCGTGCACGACGTGGTGCCGCCGCGTCAGGACCACAACCCGCTGATCGACCTGGTGCCGCCGCAAGGCATCAAGCTGACCCCGCGCCACTACGCCTACCTGAAGATTTCCGAAGGCTGCAACCACAGCTGCAGCTTCTGCATCATCCCGTCGATGCGCGGCAAGCTGGTCAGCCGCCCGGTCGGTGATGTGCTGGACGAGGCTCAGCGCCTGGTCAAATCCGGCGTCAAAGAGCTGTTGGTGATTTCCCAGGACACCAGCGCCTACGGCGTCGACGTAAAGTACCGCACCGGTTTCTGGAACGGCGCGCCGGTGAAAACCCGCATGACCGAACTCTGCGAAGCCTTGAGCAGCTTGGGCGTATGGGTGCGCCTGCACTACGTTTACCCGTACCCGCACGTGGACGAACTGATCCCGTTGATGGCCGCCGGCAAGATCCTGCCGTACCTGGACATCCCGTTCCAGCACGCCAGCCCGAAAATCCTCAAGGCCATGAAACGCCCGGCCTTCGAAGACAAGACCCTGGCGCGCATCAAGAACTGGCGCGAGATCTGCCCGGAGCTGATCATCCGCTCGACCTTCATCGTCGGCTTCCCCGGCGAAACCGAAGAAGACTTCCAGTACCTGCTGGACTGGCTGACCGAAGCGCAGCTGGACCGCGTTGGTTGCTTCCAGTACTCGCCGGTCGAAGGCGCACCCGCCAACCTGCTGGACGCAGCCATCGTGCCGGATGAGGTCAAGCAAGACCGTTGGGAGCGCTTCATGGCGCACCAGCAGGCCATCAGCTCGGCACGTCTGCAACTGCGCATCGGCCGGGAAATCGAAGTGCTGATCGACGAAGTCGACGAGCAAGGCGCCGTAGGCCGTTGCTTCTTCGATGCGCCGGAAATCGACGGTAACGTGTTTATCGACGATGCCAGCGGTTTGAAGCCGGGCGACAAGGTCTGGTGCACCGTGACCGACGCCGACGAATACGACCTGTGGGCCGTCAAGCGCGACTGATCAAAAAAACCTTAAAAGCCCCGCATCTGGACAAGATGCGGGGCTTTTTTAGGTCTATCGTTTGCCCATTGGCGTAGAAACAGGCGAGGGGCAGCGGGCATGCGTCAGCTTTCGGCAATTCATACACCCAAACTCAGCGACTTCGCGCACCTGGCGCAACTGTGGGAAGACTCGGTGCGGGCGACCCACGACTTTTTGCCGGACAGCTACATCGTGTTGCTCAAGGAGCTGGTGCTGACGCGCTACCTCGACTCGGTGATGCTGATCTGCACCAAGGACGCGCGCCAACGCATCACCGGGTTTGCCGGCGTGGCGTCAGGCAAGGTCGAGATGCTGTTTATCGACCCGCAGCACCGTGGCCAGGGCCTTGGCCGGCAACTGCTGCGTTATGCGATCGAGCACATGAACGCCGACACACTGGACGTCAACGAACAGAACCCGCAGGCCCTGGGCTTTTACTTCAAGCAGGGCTTTGAGGTGATCGGACGGGCGGAGCATGACGGGCTGGGCCAGCCGTATCCGTTGCTGCACATGCGTTTGCGCCAGCAGCAACTGCGCAGAGGCTGACGCAACACAGAATAAAATGCGGGAGCCGGCTTGCCTGCGAACGCGGTGGCCCCATCAGCACACCTTGGCTGATACACCGCCTTCGCGAGCAAGCCCGCTCCCACATTTTGAACCGTGTATTGACCAATAAAGCTCCTGCGCTGAAATGGAGCCGGGATTAACCCGCGCCAGGCAGGTACAATAGCTCCCCCATTTTGCTACGGCCCTTGTCATGACTGACCCCATACGCCTCTCCAAACGCCTTATCGAACTGGTCGGTTGCTCCCGTCGGGAGGCTGAGCTGTTTATCGAAGGCGGCTGGGTCTCGGTGGACGGCGAAGTGATCGACGAACCGCAGTTCAAGGTCACCACCCAGAAGGTCGAGCTGGACCCAGAGGCCAAAGCCACTGCACCGGAGCCGGTGACCATTCTGCTGCACGCGCCGGCTGGCGTGGACGCGGAAACGGCGATGGCCTCGATCAGCGCCGAAACCCTGTCCGAAGAACACCGCTTCAGCAAACGCCCGCTCAAGGGCCACTTCCTGCGCCTGACCGCCAGTGCCGACCTGCAAGCCAAGGCCAGCGGCCTGCTGGTATTCACCCAGGACTGGAAGATTCTGCGCAAGTTGACCGCCGATGCCGCCAAGATCGAGCAGGAATACGTGGTGGAGGTTGAAGGCGACATGGTCGCCCACGGCCTCAATCGCCTGAACCACGGCCTGACTTACAAAGGCAAAGAGCTGCCCGCCGTGAAAGCCAGCTGGCAGAACGAAAACCGCCTGCGCTTTGCGATGAAAAACCCGCAGCCGGGCGTGATCGCGCTGTTCTGCGAAGCCGTTGGCTTGAAAGTCATCGCCATCCGCCGCATCCGCATTGGCGGCGTGTCCATCGGCAAAGTGCCGGTCGGCCAATGGCGTTACCTGTCCGGCAAAGAGAAGTTCTAAGCCGCTGCCCCTTTCTCGACGCCGCCTGAGTGGGCGGTGTCCTCAGTTGAATACCAGGATTGCCCACCATGATTCACAACGACGTACTGCGCAGCGTGCGCTACATGCTCGACATCAGCGACAACAAGATGGTCGAGATCATCAAGCTCGGCGGCATGGACGTGACCAAGGAAGACCTGCTGACCTACCTCAAGAAAGATGAGGAAGAAGGTTTTGTGTTCTGCCCGGACGACGTCATGGCGCACTTCCTTGACGGCCTGGTGATTTTCAAGCGCGGCAAGGACGAAAGCCGTCCGCCGCAGCCGATCGAAACCCCGGTAACCAACAACATCATCCTCAAGAAGCTGCGCGTGGCCTTCGAACTGAAGGAAGACGACATGCACGCGATCCTCAAGGCCGCCGAGTTCCCGGTGTCCAAGCCTGAGCTGAGCGCGCTGTTCCGCAAGTTTGGCCACACCAACTACCGCACGTGTGGCGACCAGTTGCTGCGTAACTTCCTCAAGGGCCTGACGCTGCGGGTTCGTGCGTAAACCATGAGCTACAACGTCTCCCCCGTCGGCTTCGTGCGCTCCTGCTTCAAGGAGAAGTTCGCCATCCCACGTCAACCGCAACTGGCGCCTGCCGCCCGCGGCGTGCTGGAACTGGTGACGCCGTTCGACGGGGGTGAGGCCGTGCAGGGCCTGGAGCAGGTCAGCCATGTCTGGTTGCTGTTTCTGTTCCACCAGGCCCTGGAAGACAAGCCGCGCCTCAAAGTGCGCCCGCCGCGCCTGGGCGGCAACACGTCCATGGGCGTGTTCGCCACCCGCGCCACCCATCGCCCGAACGGCATTGGTCAGTCAGTGGTCAAGCTGGACAAGGTGGAGCCGGGGCGGTTGTGGATTTCCGGGATTGATTTGCTCGATGGCACGCCGGTGCTGGATATCAAGCCGTATGTGCCGTATGCCGACATTATCGAGGGCGCCACCAACAGCATCGCCAGCAGCGCACCGCCGCTGATTCCGGTGCAGTGGCTGAAGACTGCCCTGTTCCAGGCACAAGGCCATGCTGAGCGCCTTGACGAGCCCTTGGTGGCGTTGATCGAGCAGTGTTTGGCGCAGGATCCACGACCGGCATATCAAACGCCGGGGCCGGAGCGCGAATACGGTGCGCAGTTCTGGGATGTGGATGTGCGCTGGCACTATCCCGAGGCAGGCTTGATCTGTGTGCTGGAAGTTCTTGCGGCTGGATAAACCGGAAAAAATGTGGGAGGGGGCTTGCCCCCGATAGCGGTGGTACATTCAACATCTCTGTTGACTGACTTGGCGCCATCGGGGGCAAGCCCCCTCCCACATTTAGATCTTCTTTGTTGCCCTGACTGTTTTACTTCTCGACGAACGCACGCTCGATCAAGTAATCACCCGGCTCACGCATACGTGGCGAAACTTTCAGGCCGAAGCTGTTCAACACTTCGCTGGTTTCGTCCAACATGCTTGGGCTGCCGCACAGCATGGCGCGGTCGTCTTCGGGGTTGATTGGTGGCAGGCCGATGTCGCTGAACAGCTTGCCGCTGCGCATCAGGTCGGTCAGGCGGCCTTCGTTTTCGAATGGCTCACGGGTCACGGTCGGGTAGTAGATCAACTTGTCACGCAGGGCCTCGCCGAAGAATTCGTTCTGCGGCAGGTGCTCGGTGATGAATTCGCGGTAGGCGACTTCGTTGACGTAACGCACACCGTGGCACAGGATCACCTTTTCGAAACGCTCGTAGGTTTCCGGGTCCTGGATCACGCTCATGAACGGCGCGAGGCCAGTACCGGTGCTGAGCAGGTACAGGTGTTTGCCCGGCTTCAAATCGTCAAGCACCAGGGTGCCCGTCGGTTTTTTGCTGATGATGATCTCGTCGCCTTCCTTCAAGTGCTGCAATTGGGAAGTCAGCGGGCCATCGGGCACCTTGATGCTGAAGAACTCCAGATGCTCTTCCCAGTTCGGGCTGGCAATGGAGTATGCGCGCATGAGCGGGCGGCCATTTGGCTGTTGCAGGCCGATCATCACGAACTGACCGTTCTCGAAGCGCAGGCCCGGATCGCGGGTGCACTTGAAGCTGAACAGAGTGTCGTTCCAGTGATGAACACTGAGGACACGCTCGTGGTTCATGTTGCTCATGTACGGGGGACTCCTGGAAATGGGTCTGCGCCAAGATTGAGGTGCGCAATTGCACAGCATTCTAATGGCGGCGACAATATCTGTTAACTGGATTATTAAGATAAGGGTTATCGGTTATATCGATATGCGATTTACTCTCCGTCAACTGCAAGTCTTCGTCGCCGTCGCCCAGCAGGAAAGCGTCTCACGCGCTGCTGGCCTTCTGGCCTTATCTCAATCTGCCGCCAGCACCTCGATCACCGAGCTGGAGCGCCAATCCAGCTGCCAATTATTCGACCGCGCGGGCAAACGCCTGAGCCTCAACGCCCTCGGCCATCAGTTGTTGCCGCAGGCGGTGGCACTGCTGGACCAGGCCAAGGAGATCGAAGACCTGCTCAACGGCAAGTCGGGCTTTGGCTCCTTGGCGGTTGGCGCCACCCTGACCATCGGCAATTACCTGGCCACGCTGTTGATCGGCAGCTTCATGCAGCAACATCCCGAAAGCCAGGTGAAGCTGCATGTGCAGAACACTGCACATATCGTGCATCAGGTAGCGCACTACGAAATTGACCTGGGTCTAATCGAAGGCGACTGCAGCCACCCGGACATCGAAGTGCAAACCTGGGTGGAAGATGAGCTGGTGGTGTTTTGTGCGCCGCAGCATCACTTGGCCAAACGCGGCGTGGCGACCATGGAAGAGTTGACCCATGAAGCCTGGATCCTGCGCGAACAAGGCTCCGGCACGCGGCTGACCTTTGACCAGGCGATGCGACATCATCGCAGCGCGCTGAATATCCGCCTGGAGCTGGAACACACCGAGGCGATCAAACGTGCGGTGGAATCGGGCTTGGGGATTGGCTGCATTTCCCGGCTGGCGCTGCGCGATGCGTTCCGCCGTGGCAGCCTGGTGCCGGTGGAAACCCCGGACCTGGATCTGGCCCGGCAGTTTTACTTCATCTGGCATAAACAGAAGTACCAGACCTCGGCAATGCGCGAGTTTCTGGAACTGTGCCGCGCCTTTACAGCCGGGGTTCAGCGCAGCGACGAAATCGTGCTGCCGAGCATCGCCTGATGCTTTAGATCAGAATCACGGCCCACACCAGGGTGATCATGGTCAGCGCCACGAATTGCGCAGCGCTGCCCATGTCCTTGGCGTTTTTCGACAGCGGGTGCAGGTCGAGGGAAATCCGGTCGATGGCCGCTTCCACCGCGGAGTTGAGCAGTTCGACAATCAGGGCCAGCAGGCACACCGCGATGAGCAAGGCGCGCTCAACGCGGCTGACGTGCAGGAAAAAGCTCAGCGGAATCAGGATCACGTTGAGCAACACCAACTGACGGAATGCCGCCTCGCCAGTGAAAGCCGCACGCAGGCCATCCAGGGAATAGCCCCCTGCGTTGAAGATACGTTTGATACCGGTTTGACCCTTGAAAGGCGACATAGATGTAGGCAACTGAACCAAAGAAGTGGGGAAACTAGATCACGCAAAGTCAAAAAAGCGTGAATCGGCAATGTCTTAGTGCTGCGAAATTGACTCAAGTTGTTGCAAGAGCAGCGCCGCCTGAGTGCGCGTGCGCACGCCCAGCTTGCGAAAAATTGCCGTCACATGGGCCTTGATGGTCGCTTCCGACACGCTCAATTCGTAAGCAATCTGCTTGTTCAGCAAACCTTCGCAGACCATGGTCAACACCCGAAATTGCTGGGGCGTCAGGCTGGCGAGGCCATCACGGGCAGCCTTGGCTTCGTCGGACACGTTGATTTCGTCAAACGCTTGCGGCGGCCAGGACACATCGCCGTCAAGCACGGTGCTCACGGCTTTCTGGATCGCTTCCATTGAACTGGACTTGGGAATGAAACCGCTGGCGCCAAACTCCTTGGAGCGCACCACCACGTCAGCTTCTTCCTGGGCCGAAACCATCACCACCGGGATCTGCGGGTATTGCCCGCGTAACAGCACCAGCCCGGAAAAACCGTAGGCGCCGGGCATGTTCAGGTCGAGCAGCACCAGGTCCCAGTCGGATTTTTCGGTGAGTCGTGCTTCCAGCTCGGCAATGCTGGCCACTTCAACCAGTCGCACGTCCGGCCCAAGGCCCAGGGTTACCGCCTGATGCAGCGCACTGCGAAACAGCGGGTGGTCATCGGCTATCAGGATTTCGTATGTGGCCATTGATTAAATGATCCTGTTTTTTATGGCAGCCCTGACGGGTTCAGGGTTCGCCAGTACACAAGGCAACGGCCAGGCAGCCACCGCCACGGGGCAGGCTCAGCGTCAAAAACACCTGCAACGACGCTGAAAATTCACGGTTACGCCCCAATCGGCGCCCAGCATGCCCAGCGTAGCCTGGGGGGTCAAGCACTACGCCCGTGGGCATTTTAGCGAGTTGCAGGTTTACAGTGCCATCATGCAAACGTCGTCTGGTCATACCGCCGGGATGTGGGGCGAGAGGCGCGCATGAACGCTGTCCGACGGGTCCAGCGGCAACAGGAACTTGGCCGCCAGGTAATGGGTGCTGAATACGTCAAGGTAAGCATCCAGCACTTCACTGGCCGCCTGATCGCTGGCCAGCTCCAGGCACAGCGCCGCGACTTCGGCGGTGCAAAAATGATCATCCCGCTTGGAGCGGCGCAGCTTGTAGCGCGACAGCTGTTCAGGCGCCAGGCTCAACACGGGCAAGTGCTCAAGGTAGGGGCTCTTGCGGAACATCTTGCGCGCTTCGCTCCAGGTGCCATCCAGCAGGATGAACAACGGGCGCTTGCCCTCCTCCACCTTCACCTCACTGACAACCCGCTCTGGCGCGACGAATTCGCCGGGAAACACGATGTAGGGTTGCCACTGCGGGTCGGCCAGCAGGGTCAGGAACGCAGGATCAACCTCGGTGCGCGACCAGGCGAACGCGGTGGTGTCGTCAATCACATCGGCAATCAGCCAGCCTGTGTTGCTCGGCTTCATCGGTTCAACATCGTGCATCAGCAGGCACATCGCCGAACGCGCTTCTACCTGCGGCCGCCAGGCACACAGGCAATATTCGGGAATCACCCGGCAGCCGGGGCAACGTTCGGCGCGCGAACCTCGGTTGAGGAACGGGCGCACGGCCCGCGCCAGCCGCTGGGTACGCAAGCGGGAAACGGCATGGCTCATCGGGTGCACCCCGTAGAAGGCAAAATCGACACTGGGGGAACTCGAGACAGGCTTAAGTGGCGGCAGTTTACCAGAGCCGCCGGCACTTCTGAGCGATACGCCTGGCTGTAGTGGCAGGCGCTCACCTATAATTGCGCGCCACTGAACGCACAGCGCAGTGGCTGGTCTATGCACCAGTAACCGAATCAGGAGATTTTCATGCTGCGTTCCATGCTGCGCCTTGTTGCCCCATCCGTCGCCCTCGCGCTGGTATTGCCCATGGGCGCCCACGCGGCCTCGCTGCTGGAGGCCCAAATGAACAGGAAGCTGCAAAGCGTCGCGGCCGAAAGCAACAAGGACCTGCCCCGGGAAATCGATGAAAAAACCCTGGAAGTGGCCTACACCGTTGAAGGCATGCAGCTGATCGATCACCTCAGCGTGCAGCCTGACCGTGCCGAACAGATGCGCGCCAACCCCAAGGCCGTGTATTTCCAGCTGGGTCAAAGCGTGTGCCTGAACAAGGGTTACCGCGAGTTGATGGCCAAGGGCGCCGTGATGCGCTATGACATCTCCGAGAACAAGACCAACCGCCCGGTGGCGTCGGTCAAGTTTGTCGAAGCCGATTGCCCGGCACCTGCCGCAGCGAAGAAGAAAAAGTAACGATTGCTCGACCATCGCGCGCTGCTGTCCTGTGGCGCGCACTTCCCTCGCTGCCTATGCTTGCCGACGACTAAACTGCTTGATGTGCGGCCAATAACCGGTTGCCAGCCAAGGGTTTTTCGGCTCATGATCAAGTCATCCCGACCGCCTGCCCCGCGCATTTTCCACGCCGTTCTGTAACATTTTCAGGGCAAAAGAGGGTTGCCCTCCTGCGACTTGCAGTGCAAAGGTTTCCAAATCACAAGGAACATACAGAGCCCGCTTCGCCGCTCGGTGCATACCGTGCAATGCCCCTGGCGTGCAGCGACACATGCAGTGTCGTGGCCGCGGACGAATACCTCGCCGAGGGCCCAGGTTCTGTGAAGAAGGAGAAGTTGAATGCCTTACGAATCGAATGACCGTCTGCTCCGTCATTTTGAAGAACACGGGACCGACCTCACTCAGCAGGTCGACGCGCAACTCCAGCTGGTCGCGCCCAGCAGCCCGAACATTCCCCTTTATCGCGACATGATCCTCACCGTTCTGCGCATGGCCCAGGACGATCGCAACCGTTGGAACGCCAAAATCACCTTGCAGGCGATCCGCGAACTGGACAATGCCTTCCGCGTGCTCGAACAGTTCAAGGACCGCCGCAAGGTGACCGTGTTCGGCTCGGCACGCACACCGGTTGAAAGCCCGTTGTACGCCCTGGCCGGGAAGTCGGCGCCCAGCTAGCGCAATCGGACCTGATGGTGATCACCGGCGGTGGCGGCGGCATCATGGCGGCAGCCCACGAAGGCGCCGGCCTGGAACACAGCCTGGGGTTCAACATTACCCTGCCGTTTGAGCAGCACGCCAACCCGACCATCGACGGCACTGAGAACCTGCTGTCCTTCCACTTCTTCTTTACCCGCAAGCTGTTTTTCGTCAAGGAAGCCGATGCGCTGGTGTTGTGCCCGGGCGGGTTCGGCACCCTGGATGAAGCGCTTGAAGTGCTCACCCTGATCCAGACCGGCAAAAGCCCACTGGTGCCAGTGGTACTGCTGGATGCTCCGGGCGGCGGCTTTTGGCAAGGCGCTCTGGACTTTATCCGCAGCCAGCTGGAAGCCAATCGCTATATCCTGCCCACCGACCTCAAGCTGGTCCGACTGGTACACAGTGCTGAAGAAGCCGTGGACGAAATCAACCAGTTCTATGCCAACTTTCACTCCACGCGCTGGTTGAAGCGTGAGTTTGTGGTGCGCATGAACCATCCGCTCAGTGAACGGGCGCTGGTTCATTTGCAAAGCGAGTTTGCCAGCCTGCGGCTGAGTGGTGAGTTCCAGCAGCTTGCCTATACCGGCGAGGAACACGATGAGCCGAGGTTCAGCCATTTGACGCGCTTGGTGTTCAACTTCAATGGCCGCGATCAAGGCCGACTGCGAGAGTTGGTGGATTACATCAATCTGCCGGAAAACTGGGCACAGGCTCAGGGGAAAGCGCAGCAGCGAGTAACGCCCGAGCCAGCATGATTTTTTGAAGGCAAAAAAAAAGACCCACTATTTTCATAGTGGGCCTTTTTAATTTACCGAGTTCGATCAGATGCAGCAGATTCGATGTGGGAGCTGGCTTGCCTGCGATGGCATCATCGCGATCCTACTGGGAAACCGAAGTGTCCACATCGCAGTCAAGCCAGCGCCCGGATTCTAAATTTCAGCAGCTAGAAAACTCAGTCTTCCATGTCTCGGCCGCTTAACAGGCGGCTGATCATGTCCATCGAAAACCCGCGATAACTCAGGAAGCGACCTTGCTTAGCACGCTCCCTGGCATCAATCGGAAGATGGCCGGCAAACTTGCGGCGCCAGGTATCTTCCAACTGCGACTGCCAACTGATACCGCACTCACGCAGGGCGAGGTCGATATCAGCGCGTTGCAGACCGCGCTGGCTCAGCTCTTCGCGAATTCGCGCCGGGCCATAGCCGGAGCGCGCGCGGTAGGAGACAAAGCTTTCCAGGTAACGCGCTTCCGACAGAAGCCCTTCTTCCGTTAAGCGGTCGAGGGCAGTTTCGATCATCTCGGACTCTGCACCGCGCTGACGCAATTTACGCGTCAGCTCGACTCGACCATGCTCGCGTCGAGCGAGCAGGTCCATCGCAGTGCGCCGAACGGCGACGAGTGTATCCAGTACAACAGTCATCGTTTGCTTCAGATGTCAGTGTCAGCTTCTTCGACTTCTTCAACCGGCTCACGATTGGCAGCAGCTTTCACGTCTGGCGCTGCGGTCAGCAGCTTGTCGCGAATCTGCTTCTCGAGCGTGGCGGCGATATCCGGGTTGTCCGCCAGGAACTTGGCCGAGTTGGCCTTGCCCTGACCGATCTTGCTGCCGTTGTAGGCATACCAGGCGCCGGACTTCTCGACGAAACCGTGCAACACGCCCAGGTCGATCATCTCGCCGTTCAGGTAGATACCCTTGCCGTAGAGAATCTGGAACTCAGCCTGACGGAAAGGCGGAGCCACTTTGTTCTTCACGACTTTAACGCGGGTTTCGCTGCCGACAACCTCGTCACCTTCCTTCACCGCGCCGGTACGGCGGATATCCAGACGGACCGAAGCGTAGAACTTCAACGCGTTACCACCAGTGGTGGTTTCCGGGCTGCCGAACATCACGCCGATCTTCATACGGATCTGGTTGATGAAGATCACCAGGCAGTTGGCGTTCTTGATGTTACCGGTGATTTTACGCAGCGCCTGGGACATCAGGCGGGCTTGCAGGCCCACGTGCATGTCGCCCATTTCGCCTTCGATTTCAGCTTTCGGTACCAGGGCTGCCACGGAGTCGACCACGATCACGTCGATGGCGTTGGAGCGCACCAGCATGTCGGTGATTTCCAGGGCTTGCTCACCGGTGTCCGGCTGGGAAACCAGCAGATCATCTACGTTGACGCCCAGTTTGCCGGCGTATTCAGGATCGAGGGCGTGCTCGGCGTCGACGAACGCGCAGGTGGCGCCCATTTTTTGCGCCTGGGCAATCACCGACAGAGTCAGAGTGGTTTTACCGGAAGATTCAGGACCGTAGATTTCGACGATACGGCCTTTTGGCAGGCCGCCAATGCCGAGCGCGATGTCCAGACCCAGAGAGCCAGTGGAAATAGCCGGATCGCCTGACGGTCGTGATCGCCCATACGCATTACGGCACCCTTGCCGAATTGACGTTCGATCTGACCCAGGGCCGCAGCCAAGGCTTTCTTCTTGTTGTCGTCCATTAAAGTCCTCACGTAATCAATAAGGCCTGACGGCCAACACCTGTATAAGTAGACAGTATTGTTCCACAAAGATCGAAGATCGCCTACCCCTGTTTTTCTATTTCTAGTGCAGCTCGTCGCAACAAGCCCTCAAGCGCGGCTTTTACCGTTTGTCGGCGGACCTCGTCGCGGTTGCCGGGGAAGTGCGCAAGCTCGGCCGTCACCTCTTCGCCAACCCCAAACGCCAACCAGACGGTGCCGACCGGTTTGTCCGGCGAACCACCATCCGGCCCTGCCACACCACTGACCGCCACGGCAAAGCGCGACAGGCTTTTTTCCTGTGCACCACGGACCATCGCCTCCACCACTTCCTGGCTGACAGCGCCGACTTTGCCGAACAGCTTCTCCGGTACGCCCAACTGCCGGGTCTTCTGCCGGTTGGAATAGGTGACATATCCCGCCTCGAACCAGGCCGAACTGCCCGGAATCCGCGTGATCGCTTCGGCAATACCGCCGCCGGTGCACGACTCGGCGGTAGTGACGTGGGCATTGAGCACCTGCAAACGGCGACCCAGTTCAGCGGCCAGTTGAGTGATTTCCTTCACGGTCGACTCCAGAAGTAGGCGGGGGATTTGCCTACCCTACAGGAGCAAATCGCACGCGCAAGCGACAGACTGGATCAAGATGCTAACGCCCGACGGCGCGCACGTACGCTTGGCAGGCACGTAAGGCGATCAGGGCGTTATCGCCGTCGTCGGTGATGGCGATAATTCGTTGAGCATGCGCCGGGTCAAGTCGGGCTCGCGGGGCTGCATGAACCACGCCGCCGGAGGTGGCGGCGGCTGGCATTGGGCAGCCGAGGGTACGGTCGGTGGCGTCAAGAAGGACTGACAACCGCACATCAGCAGTGGCCAGGCGGTCGCGCAGAGCAGCTTGATTACGCTGGGCATCAATCAATTCCTGGGCATGTTGTCGGTCGCTGGCACTGAGTTGCTGCTCCAGCGCCAGCCGTTTTTTCTGCTCTGCCTGCTGTCGAAGCGAGGCCGCCTGAGCGTTTAGATCCGCCTGCTGCTCAAGCTGCGTACCATATCGCCACGCCTGCACCTGCCAAACCGCAACCACCAGCAAGCACACGCCGATCAGCCGTAACCCGCCTAAGAAGCGCACAACACCGCCTTCGCCCGGGCCCACAATTGCAGACGGTGCTCCAGCCCGTTCACCCCACCGTTGATGCGTCGGGTGATGGTGGTGAACTGGTCCTTGTCGGCCAGCTCATTCAAACCGTTGCTTTGCCAGAACCACGCCGCCGATTCACACGCCCACTGCGGCTGCTCCAGCAACTCGGGCTGGCGCAGCAGGCGATCGTCGCCAAACAGCGCCTGGCTGCACGCCAGGTAATTGCGCCGACCCGTAATCTGGATCAGTCCCCTGCCCCGATACTTCTGGCCATCGCCGTCCGCTTCGGGGGTGTTGCCCAGGCGTGCGGCCAAGATGCCGGTGTCGTATTTGCTGAGGTATTGGTCGCTGCCCAACTCGCGCACGTAGCGCAGCTCACCAGATTCGTGGCCGACTTGCGCGAGGAACGCAGCGATGCGCTTGGTTTGGCCGATCTCGAACCTGGACATTGCAGTGTTCAATGCGGACAAAAAAAGGCCCGCAACAGGGCGGGCTCCGGGCAGGATTTGAACCAGTTGAGAAAGCGTTATAGCCATGGGTCCTCACTCGGCCGCGGATAAACCGTTGGCCATAATCGTGCATCGATAACTCTCGCTGCGCTTGCCACTGGAGGTCACCGTCTTGATCGACCAACGGCCGCGCATGAAGTCGGGCCACGACTCGTCCAGCAGCAACAGGCCTTCAGCGCCGAACAAGGGGTTTCCGGGGCAGATCACATTGACCTGCATCCCTTCGCGCCCCACTCGGCGCATCTCGCCCTCGGCAGCGGTTCTGGCTTCAGCCTCGTTCTGGTAACGCTGCGTCACCACCTTGAACGGCGCGATGCCCACCTGCACCACCCGTTGTTTACCGGCTGCCGCGTCCCACCAGGACGTTTGTGCGCCCAGGTAAGTAGCACGGCTGGTTTGGGTAAAGCTGGCGGTGATAAACGCGCGATCACCCGGACGATTGTCGCGGGTGATCGACAACGGCACGACCGGCAAGACCTTGCCCGACAGCGATTTTGTCTGCCCTTTGCGGCCCAGCACATACAGCTCGTCGACAGGCTTGGCCACGGCATCGAAGCGATTGGCCAGACGCGTGAGAAACGCCATGTCACTTTCATTGGTCTGGTCGATGTGCGGGATATGCTCGCCTTCCAGATCAGGCGCCACGCGCGGTGAAAAACCGTAGCGCGTGGTCAATTGGCGAAACAGCGCACCCAGGCTGATCGGCCCGTGACTGGCGGTGCGCCGCTTCTTGAATTCGGGCTCATCAAAGGGCGCCGCCGTCGCCACCAGCACCAGACGCAGCGGGAACAGTGACGGTGTGCGCTGGGTGATTTTGAAGCGGCCCTTGTCCACCAGGCCCGACTCCCGATACCCGATGCGCAGGCCGATACGCCCGCCCAGGCTGGGCAGCCCTTCAAGGCCCTCGATGTCGAGTGTCAGCTTGAGCTGGTCGGACGTAAACCCGGCCATGTCGGTATGCTCCCACTCCAATAGCCGCTCATTGAGGAGCGCGGCATTGGCACCGTAAATCTCCACCACGGGTGTAAATCCAAGTGTCATGGTTGCTCCTTAATCCCAGGCCGTAACCGGCTGCCTGGCCACGGGCTGGGTATCCAGCTCAGGCACAATCACATTGACGCCTGCCGGCAATACCGCGCCCTGTTCGGCCAACTGCGGGTTCAAGCGCCACAGCACCTCTTCGGCGGCATCATCACAGCGACCGAGCTCGCGATAGAGCAACAGGTTGACCGAGTCACCGGCAATACTTCGAACCTTACGCATTGACGAACTCCTCCAGTACCAACACCCAATTGACCACCATGGCCGTGCCGTCATCGATCACACAGGACTGTTTTTCGTCCACCGATTTGATGGTCCACAGCCCCCAGTTCAGGCCTACGCCATCGACCAGCGGCAACGGCACACGCTGGGCTTGCAGCGCACGCAATTCGTCCATCCGCGACATGCCCAGCGCGCGTGCAGCCTTGCCGCCGAATGACAGCGTTTCGAGCGCCTGGCCAACTTGGGTGGATTTGGGCTTGCCGGAAACGATATCCAGGCTGCCCCAACCCCCACTGCTCAAACGGTCCAGGGTGTCGTAGGCGAACCCACGGGACAGCCCGAAAATAAACGGGCCCAACGCCATTTGTTGTCGCATCACACCACTCCTGTATCGGTCAGGGCCGAGTCACGTCGCGTCGCCAGCAGGCTGTCCATCGACAGCGGCGAGAATTGCGCTTCGATCTGTTGCACCACGATCGCGGCCAGTTGTTGTGGGTTGGCCTGCTCGGGTGCGTTGATGGTGATTTGCGGCGCGAAGTTGACTTGGCGGTTGTCGGCTTGAGCGCTACTGAGGTTTTTGCTGGTCTCGCCGGGTGATGGCAGACGGTCATCGGAGCCCATCAGTTTTTCACTCAGCCAGGCGCCGATATCACTGCCGGCAAACGTACCCAGCGCACCCCCGACCACTTTGCCGATGGCACCGCCAGCGACACCGCCCATGACCCCGCCCAGCACTGTGCCAGCCCCCGGCACCACCGAACCGATCGCCGCCCCGGCGAGCGTGCCGAGCGCGCGGCCAACGGCCATGCCCGCAAATTCGCCAGCAACGCCACCGGCAACGCCGCCGCCGACTGACCCTACCGTGGTGCCGACGGCTTTACCCAGGTTCCCCGACATCGCGCCCTGGACAAGGTCAATGCCAGCACCCGCCAGCACCACGCCAAGGGAGCCTCTTCGCGCGACCTTACTGGCTCTCGCAGTTCGTGAAGGCTTGTCTGCGGAGCGATCACCGCGCGGCGTTTCGTTGCCTTTGGGTGTGTTCTGGCTGGCTGGCGCGCTCACCTTGCCTGGTGTGGGATCGCCGCCTCCGAGAATCTTGCCGGCGACCTTCTCGAACACCTTGTCCTTCACCGCATCGAACACACCAGAAAACACCGGCCCCAGCGCCGCGCCAGCCAGCGTTACAGCGGCCGTGGTCTTGGGCAGCGCCTCGGCTAACCAGCCCACGCCCGTCACCAGCCCGGTCATCGCGCTTAGCGAGGTGTCCACGATCGGCGCCAGCGCGGCATCCTTGGCGGTATCCAGACGCGTGGTGCTGGCCTCGAAGGCTTGACGACGTGCTTGTGTGGAGTCTGCGCGAACCGCTGCCGAACGCAGGACCGAGCCTTGTTCGCCAAGTGCCGACGTCGCGTACACCGACTTGTCGGCCACCAGCGTAAACGCCTGCTTTACCGTATCGATGGCGGGCACCAGGCTCAGAATCGACTGGTTGCCATCGAACAATTGAGTGGCCAACGCCGCTTGTTTCTCAGCCGGTTGCGCCTTGAGCGCTTCGAGCACCGTGAGCAGGGTCTGGGGCGCATCCTGCTGCATCCCGCCAGCGAGCAACGTGGGATCAAGCTTGAGCGCCGCCCACGCGTTGCGCTGGCTTTCAGAAGCGCCGTCGCCTTTGGCCAGGGTGCTGCTGATTTTCTCCAGCCCGACACCGGCTGCACTCTTGCTGTTGCCGGCACTGAGCAACGCCGCCGAAAGCGCCGCTGCCTGCTCGGGGCTCATGCCAGCGGCGGTGGCCGTCCCCCCTGCGCGCTGCACAATAGCGCCGATATCCGCCGCTTCTGCCTTGAGCGAAACGTGGGTGCCCAACACATTGGTCGCGTCAGCCAGGTCCCGGGTTTGCTCGCGGTCGATTTTCATCGACTCGCGCCAGCCGCCCATCATGTCGCCGGCATTTTTGACGTCGACCTTGAAGGCCGTCGCCATGATGGCTGCGTCGCGGGCGAACTGTGTCAGGTCGTCCTGACGAGCCGCGCGGTCGATATTGCCCGAGGCATCCTTGCGGTCGCTGCCGATGCCGGACCGGGCGGCCACATACTCGACCTGTGCCAGCTCCACGGCGCTTGCACCGCTCGCCGCTACCATCGGTTCCGACGCCATGGCCAAGTTGGTTTCGCGCAGTTGTTTGCGCTGGCGGCCGACAAACATCAACAACTGATCCAGGTCAGTCATCGCGGCATCCAGTGCCTGCGAGGGTTTGCGCGCCTCAGCGGGGGCTGCAGCTTTTGCTGCTCCCGCGCCTTCGCCAGCTTCAACTTGCCGGGCGTCCATCATCTTGAGCAGTGAGGCGTTGAACAGCTCGAGGGTATTCACCAGCCGATCCTGCCCCGCCGCCAGGAGATTGATCTCAAGGCTGGCAGTCGCCAGGGCCAACCCCAGGCTCGCGGCCTCTACCGGCATCATGCCCGAGGACCCGGCGAGTGTTGACGCAATGGGTTTGATACTGGCCTGCGCCACTGCGGTGTCACGTGAGCCCAGCGTCAGCTCGCCTTCCGTGGCGATGGCTGACGGGCTTGCATGGTTATTGCCTGCCATACCGCTCTACTCCTGTTTGACGCCAAGGCGAGTGATCGCGATGTCGTAGCGGCGCAATGCTTTTCCGGCGTCCCAGTCGAGGATCTCCGCCTCATTGACCGAGTAAATCAGTGGCACCACATCGAGGATCACTTCGATGTCGCGCTCCGAAAGAAGTCCGCCGGTTTGTTTAAAAAATCGTCGATGCGCTCCTGCAGTTCCGTCCAGTCGGGAACGGTCAGCCCGGCCAGGTCCGGAATCATCAGGCCGGTGCAGTGAGCGGTGATGAATTCGGCGCGTTCTTTGTTGGTGGCGAGTTTCTTCATGGCCTTGGTAGCGCGCAGGGCAGGCATTTCCAGGCTCAGTGCGGTCAGGTTGCGGCCGGCGGCGTCGAGGGGCAGCAGCAGGTGCACCTGTTCATGCTGCGACGGTTCATCGCGTTCGCCGAGGAAGAACGACGCTGGGCGCGTCGACATTTCGTGCACGTACTGAGCAATACTCACGTAGTCCGGGCGCTTGAGCTGATCGAGTTCTTTTTCCGACAGGCCGGTGGCGAGTTTCGCCAGTTCAAAAAACTGGTCGTCCTCGTCATCACCGGCCCGGGCCAGCGCAGCCTTTTGCGCGGCGTAGAACAGCGGCTTGAGTTGAATCTGCTGGATCGTCGCGCCAGTGTCGGCGGTGATCGGAGACAGCAGAATGTGCAGCGGTGGCATCCAGGCCATGGGGCAATTCCTTGTTTAAGCGTTGTTGAAAGCAGCGCAAATCTAAAGCTGAGCGCGGTCGATGTGGGAGCTGGCTTGCCTGCGATGGCATCAGCTCGGTACACCAGGCACACCGAGTCGCCTGCATCGCGGGCAAGCCCGGCTCCCACATTGACTGTGCTCACTTCAGGTCACGGTAGCCCTTAAGGCATCAGCACAGCGCGGCGGGCATCGCCGAGAATGTCGACACCGTTGAGCATGAACTTCTGGGTACGCACGTCGATGTCGATCACCGGAATGCCGTTTTCCAGACGGTTGTAGGTACGGCACGACAACTCCAGGGTGGTAGTGGCCTTGTCGCCCATCTTCAGCTTCGCCTCCTCCAGGGATTTAAGTTTGCCGCCGACGGTGTGGTAGGTGAAATAGGTCTTGCCATCCTGGTCCTGACCGGCTTCACGCACGTTCAGCAGAATATCGTCGCCCTGACGCACGCCCAGGGCCAGCATGATTTCCGGCCCGGCACCTTGCAGAACCAACTTGGCATTGAGCACCTTGCCGCTCTTGGCCATTTCTTCGGCGATGAAGCGCCCGCCGGACATGGATTCCATGTCGAATTCGATCTTCGGCGGGGTGAACTCTTCTACCGTCGCGGACAACGGCAGGCCTTGAAGGGTGGCCGCAATGGCCTGTCTTACACGGTTGGTAAACATTAGAGAACGTCCTCCAGGAACTGCTCGATGATTTCATCGCGGGCATTGAGTTGATAAATCATGTGTTCATTCGGCGCATAGCGGCCGTAGTCGATGACGATGAACCAGGTGCCGTTCTTGTACTTCTCGACACTGTTGAGTTCCGGGTGCAGGTACACGCTGCCGCCTGGGATGGTTTCGTCGGCGACCAGGGTTTGCAGCCAGTCGTTGATGCGCTTGACCTCCTGGTCCATGAAGGACTTGGTGAGGTTCTTGGCCATGGCTTTCTGGCCGGCCTTGACCAGCTTGCGGCTGATCGCATCTTCCAGGCCGACGTAGCTGATGAACTTGCCGGTGATAGAGCGGTTACCCAGCAGCGAAAAACCGCCAAGGATGGTGCGCGCGTAGTAGCTCACGCCGTAGCGGTTGAGCAGGTCGCCTTCGGTGGAGGTGTCGAGGATGTTGTACTCGACCACGCGGGAAACGTCCTCGGCGAACGTCACCTGGTTGCCTGGGCTTTCCCACTGCTTGACCTTGGCCAGTGCAGCGATGGCCAGCGACGATGGCGACAGAAACACGTTCTTTTTCGCCGCCTTGGAGTACACCGACGGCATGTTGTGCACCAGCAGGCAACGGTCGAAACCGAGGTCGGCCCCGCCCAGCTCGCCGCTGTAGGTCACTTGGTCAGCAACCGAAGCATCCTTGCCATCCAGTACCACACGGGCCTTGATGCGCTTGCCGAAGGCGGCGAACTCACCGGCCACGGCTTTGGTGCCGGTGAAGCCAGGGGCGCCGATGATGGTCAGGTCTTCGGGGACGCTGCTCAGGGCAGCCAGGCCCAGTTTGCGGCCAGTGGTCGGCTCATTGCCGCCGATCACATTGTTGAGGGTGTCGGCCGGGGTTGCGCCCTCCTCCACGATCACCACGTAGACCGGCACCTTCACCACTTTGAGGATCTGGTAGACGGCCTGGAACAGCGTGCCCGACTCAGCGCCGGTGGGGTCCAGCAGCGCTTGGGTAGTAAAGCTGTTGATGCGAAACGGCGCGTTTTTCGGGATCGACGCGTGGGCGTTCGGCGCAGTGCCGACCAGGCCGATGACGTTATCGCCAAGGCCACCCATGGCCTCGGGGGATTCGGTGGCATTCACGGTGATGCCGTTGTGCTCGAAGTTAAGAACCTCAGCCATGGTTAGTCAGCCTTCTTGGGGGTGGAGTTGAGGACGCTGGTCAGTTCCAGGCGGCCGGCGGTGCGCAGGGCGGATGCTTCGACGTCGAGCAATTCCAGTTCTTCGCCGGCGGTGGACCAGTGGCCACCTCCGGTGGGGAATGGGATGAGGACGGTGTAGGTTTGGCGGTTGGCCATGAGTGGGATTCTCCGGGTGGAAAACGCCAGAGCCCCTGCGGGCAGGGGCTTTGGGGGGGCGAAAAAAAACCGCTTTCGCGGTGGGTTATTTCAGGAAGTCGGGCTTTTCCGGCCAAATCACCGCATCAGGGTCAGCGCCTTGATCAGGGATATCACGAAGCCCCTGACGATAAACCGCAAACGCAGCTTTATTTTCATCCAACATTGGATAGTCGGGCATCGCCGCATAATCACTGGTAGATAAATCCTGATCACGAGCACTACGAATGACCTGCCACTTAATAAGTGGGTGAAGTTCTGCAGGCACAAAAATTGGTTTCATGGTTTCTCCTTAGCTCAAAGCCAACATAGTTCCCCAGTCGCCTGGACTGGTAACAACACCCGTGCACGCGCCTGCCAACATGACTTCAACAATACCGGAAGCAGACGTCCGCACTGGATGAAGGTGGTAATAGGCGCCAAACAGGTCACTCGGGGCAACAACCGTAGAGCACCAGCGCCATTTACCTTTTTCTGCCCCAGTGCTCCAGGCACCAGTAATGGAACCCTCCACTACCCGGACAAAAGCACCCACCGTGATATAGGAATTGAGCGGAACCGCGCCCGTTCTATCAGCAAGCGCAGTATCAACCGTATAAGGAAACGCGAGCCAAGGACTGACATCTGCGATTGCCCACTTCAATTGCCACACATTGACAGTAGTGCGCCAATACTCACTGGCCCTGATATCAAAGCGAGGAAATTGCTCGCGCACATCTGCCTGGACTTGAAGCAAAAAGTCCACGTCTGCTTGCGGGCGCCCTGTGGCTTGAGAGGCAGTGGTGATTGAACGAAGCTTATTGCTGGTAACCTCGCTGTGAACCCCCCAGTTGTCGATCAGCTTCCCGTCGGCACTAGGATACAAGTTAAAGTTTTTAGTCACTGCAAGCCTTGGCAAACGGCTTTTCAGATCTAAAAGTTGTGCATCGTAGGCACGACGAGCGTCCGCAATCGCCTTATCTATCTCACCGACTTTGTCAGTGACGACACTGGTAAGACTATTCGCCGCGCTAACGACCGAAGCCAATTGCTGTTCTGTACTCAAAATATAAACTCCTTATCTGTTTTGATGACTGAGTGAAACTCAATGGCCGACACTAAAAAAACTCACCGTCAAACACCCCCCTTACTTTCAAGTTGCATTACTCGAAACAAGAGCCCGACACCTCTGGCCATATTGTCAACAGTGGCAGCCGAGAGACTCGCCAACTCATCGACCAGCAACACATTAAGGTTTTCACTCCCCACCACAATCGTCACGCTATCCGCCGGCAACGGCGAAATATCCAGCGTGAATTTTTGCAGTACTCGCGCCGCTGCCGCTTTGTACGTCAACAACTTCCCTGCCACGGAATACACCGCTAGCAAAGTCCCGCTGGCGAGATAAAACCCGAACTCGCCAATTTCATATTCGGCCTCGCCATCAAACAGCGCGGCCATCCTGAGTTGCCGGTCGCCCAGGTCCTCGTAATCCACAATCGCGACCCGTTGGCGCTCATCGCGCAGCGCCACCTCCGTGCCGTCCGGGTTGTAGCGACCGGTGCCGGCGCCGATGTGCGTGATTTCGCCTTTCAGGCCCTGGTTCTTTGCCTGCAGCACTTCATCCAAACCCTTGGAGGTGAAGCGCACCAGGCGCGTAATGTCATCTGTCATGGCTGCGCCCTGAGGTCGTAGTCGTTAATGGTGTAGTGCCGGGCCAGCCCGGCACTGGTTAGCCGGGCGGCAAGCCCGAATTCAGGTAACGCACCTTCAAGCTGCAACTCGCCATCGCTCAATGGGGTGTGGGCTGCGCTGTTGAAGGAGACGGCACCGTGAAGCTTCGCTTCGGGCAGTGCGCCAGGAGGGTTGTCCTCGCCGATGCTCAAACCGGGGTCAACGGCACCGGTGAGCCGCAGACCCTGGGAGGTTTCATGCACGATGGTGATCGTCGCCAGGTCCCGCTCACTCTGCGCCGCATTGATCCGGCGAATAAGCCGGTTATGATCGCCGCTGGACCAACTGCGCCCGATGATCGCCTGCACATCAAAGGTGTAGGGGACACCCAATGGCCGCTGCTGATACCAGGCGCTGATGTTGGGGGTGAACCCCAGCGACTCCACTGCGTAGCTCAACGCCTTGGGCGTACCCGCCTGGCGCTGGATCTGCCAGGACAAGGCTGTGGTGAGGCGCTTTTCGGTCTCGCTGGCGTGCGCATCCCACTCACTGACACCACGGTCGGCGGCTAGGTAAGGAAGAAATTCGGCTGGCGTCTGCAGCGGGTTCATCAAGGCCGGAAACGGCGGTACAACCCGCTCCAGCAACTGCCCGAAGCCCAGGTCCAGTGCCTTCTCCAACGGTGAGCTGTTAGCCGGCAAGAGGCTCGCTTTGGGTTCACTCATAGCGTGCGCACCTCCACCTCGACGCCCGTACAGTACGGGGCCTGGAACGCAGTGCTGACAATCGGCTCCAGCGGTTCGAGGATCTGCAGTTGGGCGGCGCCGGCGCTGTGGATGGCGTAGTCGATCCAACTTGGGTCGACTCGCCCTTCCAGACGATGACAGGAGTCGGCGTAGGTCTGCAGCAGCTGCTGCGCGGCAACCTGGGTCAACCCCGAATCCGGGCCGGCGTTGATCCAGGCCACTACGCGAATCTTGTAGTGCTGAACCTGCGCCCCTTGAACAGTGACTAGGTCCGTTTCCGGCCTTACATCTGGTCGTGCGAAATGTCGCCGTACGCCGTCCAGCAAATCGGCAGACGCGGTGCCATCGCGCTCCCTTGAAAGCACAGTGACCATCACTTCGCCGGGGGCGGTACGTCGGCCGTTACCGTCCTTGACCTGAGCCGCATAGCCGTCCGGATCAAAGGTATAGCTGACAGTCACCACGCCCGGCGTGGCGCTTTGCACCTTGACCGACGGCCGCTCGCCAAGGGTGAACACCTCGCGACGATATTGCATGCGCGAGCCCGCCGCCGGGGCATGTGGCGCCAGGTAATAGCGCAGGCGAGCGTCGTCGTCGCTCTCCAAGATCGGCGGCTCCGGCGGGAACGCGGCCGGGTCGCCGGGATCGAGCACTTGGCGCTCCAAGCCCATATCGGCCAGGCGCGCATCCAAATTGCTGTCGGTGGCCCACCACGCCAGCATCTGTTTGATGCGCGCGTTGTATTTGCGCTCGTGGGTTTGCAGCCGCACACAAAACGCTTCCAGCGCCAAGGTCAGCAGCTCGCTTTCATTGTCGAGGCTGGCCTTGAGTTTGGCCGCACTTTGCGGCGCTCGGGTGGCGACGTAATCGACAACAAACGCCTTGAATTCGGCCAGCAACGGTTCGAACTCATCCACCGCGATGATGGCCGGTTCCGCCAGTTGGTTCTGGCCGGGGATCAGCATGCTCATGTCACGACCTCAAAGGATTGTTGGCGGTTTTTCCAGGTGCCGGCAAAGCGCAGCAGCAGGCCCGCGCCTTGGCGGGTTGCGACGATGACCTGGGGTTGGAAGTCGCCGATGCCGTTCTGCGCGTTATAGAACGCTTGGGCGGCGTGGCTTTGAGCGAGGATCAGCAGGTCGTCGCCGAGGTTCTGGCCGAGCAGTTGCGGGATCTGCGAGCCGTACAGCGGGCGTTTTTGGCGAGTGCCCACGGGGGTGGTCAGCGCTCGGGTGGCGCGCTGCACGAATTGCAGCCAGTCATCGACGGCTGCCCCGGTGTTCCTGTCGATTCCGATCATGCGGTGTCCTTATCGGGGGCTGATGACGCGTCCTTGGTGGTCCACCACGGGGCCGCTGAAGTGTGCGCCGCCAGCATCGAGCAACAGGCGGGTGCCGCCGATTTGCAGAGTGATGCCCTGGGCGCTCATGGTCAGGCTGGCGGCGCCGACCTTGATGTCTACCTGTTCGCGGGAGCCGGTAAATGTGGTGGGGCCGTTGACCCAGTTGAACGTGTGGCTGGCGTCGTCGTAGTCGCTTTGAGTGCCGTCCTGATGGCGGCGCCGGGTCAAGCTGGCAACGCTGGAGACCGGCGGAAACTGGCTACTGTTCAGGCCGAACAAGGCCACAGACTGGCCGCCGCCTTCGCCGCCGCCGTAGTTGAGCAACAGGCATTGTTCGCCCACGGACGGAATGCGCGTTTCAGTCTGTGCACCGGCGCTGGGGTTGAAAAAGCGGATGGCCGGCGTGAGCAACTCACCGTGGCTGACCTTGCAGGTACTGTTGGCGGCGTCGACCTCCTGACACACGCCAATGCGGCAGAAGCTTTCGGCACGTCGGTAAAGGTCTTCAAGCTGGGTTTCCATTTCCACCAGGCGCTCGACGATCGGCCCCAGTTGCATGCGTAACAGCGCGTCGAACATGGGCTACTCCGCCAGTGGTTTGTATTGATCGGGGTCGTTGATGTTCGAGACTTCCCAGGTGCGGGCGAACAGCGGTTGGCCTGTGGGATCGGTGAGTAATACAGGTCCCAAGTAAAGGGTTTGGGTGAAGGAAACGGTCCAGGTGTCGTAGTCCGTTTCCGCCGTGGTGCGCACAGACGGCGCGGCGACGATATTCATCGGCAAATCACACTGTGCCTGCGGCAGCTTCCAGCGGTTATCCAGCACCAGGTCCATAAGCTGGCTGGCCAGGTCGCAGGCATCAAATGGCAATGCCCCGGGCGCAACCATGGCCTTGAGCGAAAGGGTCAACGCGTGAGCCTTGCGCCCTTCGCGAGAGCGAATGCCGGGGCCATTGCCCTCGACAGTAATCAGTACGCCGGTTTTGTCCCCGGCGCCGTTAAAGTCTTGGTGATTGCCGACCTTCAAGTCCGGGAAGGCCGCTTTTAGCGCTTCGCCAATGGCGAGGGGCAGTTGAGAGGGCTTTTCGATGAGCGTCATTTTAAGTAGCGTCCTTGCAACAGTTACTGCGGGTCCTGACGGGAGTTTTCGTTGATCCCGATGCGCTTGGCCGCCCACCGCTCATACAGACCGATGGCTACATCGGCACCGGCCATGGCAGTCAGGCAACCGATGGCGCCGGCCGTCCAGATCGACATGCCGGCGGCGTAGCACAGCATCAGCGCTGAAACGCCGCACACCATGCAGGCTCCGGAGCGCAGGGCCAGACGGCGGATCAGCGACCAACCCCGTGCGCCCTCTTTGTCGGCGCGCCACATTTCGCCGGATACCCCGCCGATCACTGCCAATACGATGACCAGCCAGATAGGCATTTCCGCTAACGCTTGCTGTTCATTTGTCATGTCACGCCTCCTGGCTGAGCAATAGATAGTCCGTTTTTCATTTACAAATGCTTCGATAGGTAGGCATTCCAAAAAGCCCGGTCGCCCGGGCTTTTCAGTAATGCGGTCCAGATTCGGTCTTTCGGCGCTACTGGCGCGGTACGGACCTTTCCTAAGATGTTTTTCCGACCACGATCCCTGTCTGCCGGATAACTGCTTCTGGTGCTTTACGCTGCACACCCGGGTCAGTTGCCAACCCTCTGAACCGTTATTAGGCCGGTTCATCGCTGCCTGTTTTTGAAGCGTTGAAACTAAAGAGCGTCGGCATCCTTGCCGGTGTTGCCTGGCATCCCTGCCATCGCTTCGATGGCGTCCTTGCCGATGTTGCGTGCCTTCCTTGTCTTCCTTGGCAGCATCCTTGCCGCCTCCACCACCTTGTTGGCTGGCTTGAGATGAAGAATATGCATGTATGCATATACAGTCAATGCACAAATGCATTTATTTTTCTGCGCGAAATGCACGGATGCATTTTCAGCCTTGCGGGTGAAGGGTTTGCCGGTTTTTTGCAGACGAAAAAAAGCCCGCGCACTGGCGGGCTTTGTCTTACGTAAGGAGGTTAACGGGCGTACATGCCCCACCAGAATACATGGCCGAGGATACTGATCTGCTCATCCTGGATATCCTGGAAACTGTAGTCCTCATCCGGGTGCTCATCGCGATTGAAACTGCGCAGACGAATCCCGGAAGGCAGGCGGTAGAGCTGTTTCACCCGCAACTGGCCATTATGGTTGATGGCATACAAGTCGCCATCGACGATGTCGCCAATGCCACTCTTGCCTGCGTTCACCCCGACCGTGGCGCCGTCGCGCAGCACCGGCAACATACTGTTGCCGCGCACCGTCACACACTTGGCCTGGTCGAACTGCACACCGTTATGCCGCAGGCTGCGCTTGCCGAACCGCAAGCTGGCCTTCTCGCTTTCCTCGATGACGAATCTTCCTGATCCAGCAGCCAATTCAACCTCGCGCAGAAAGGGGATCGACACCTCGTCATCATTAACGGGCGTGTCGTCATCCCACAGGCTTATGTCCTTGAGTTCCGAATGCATCGGGTCGCGCCCGTCATCGCGCAAAACCCCCGCCGCCGCGCGCCCGCGCAAGTGGTCGGTGCTGACGCGAAAGTACTCGGCGATGCGCGAGATGTGCTTGTCCGACGGATCAACGATCTTGCCGCTGAGGATCCGCGAGAGTGTGGATTGAGGCACGCCGGTACGCCGGTGAAGCTCCGTGGGGGAGATCCGGTCGCGGTCCAGCAGTTCTCTTAAGACGGTAGAAACGTTGCGTTTTTGCATAACGCGGATAGTGCCGGGTGTTTTGGGGGTTGGCAAATGCTAATTTGCATAACTTATGCAAAATCAGAAAACGTAATCCAACACGTCGGTAAGTAATGGGGCCTAAGCACTCGTCATTTTCAAAGTCTGAGAGGCTGCTATCAGCCAAAAGCAGTCATTCATCTCACGTTCAAACAAGAGGATGTTTATAGGGAGGACGATAACCGAGAATTCATGAGGCACCGACGGTCGGACTCGTCTCAAGCACCGCTCTGGAAGGCCGATACCACAGGTGTTAGTTTGCGCGGCTCCGGCTACAAACCGGAACCGCAGACAGGGATGTTTGGACGTCTTTTACGCCCAACCAGGCGTACCTAATTCCTGTCATGAGTATCATCCGATGCTGCAAAGATCCCTAAGAACCCAAATCCTCGCGCTGCTGAGCGGCAGCCTGTTGGCGATGTTGCTGATTGCTTTGGCATGCTTTCATTTCCTGTCTAACGGCGTGCAAAACTACGCCAACCTAATCGAAGGTCCGCTGCACACTTCGCAATTGATCGACGAGGCCAACCTGCAATTCAAGGTGCAGGTGCAGGAATGGAAAAACGTATTACTAAGGGGCAAGCAGCCGGCAGACCTGGATAAATATTGGAAGCAATTCGAAGAACGTCAGCGCGATGTACAAGGGATTCTCGGCGAACTGGCTAACCAGAAAGGCCTGGACGGCCAACTCAAGGCCCGCATCGAACGCCTGCGTGACGAACACCGTCAGCTGGGCAGCGCTTACCAGAAAGGTCGCGATGCCTATATCGCCGCGGGTGCAGACCCCAGCGCAGGCGACGCCGCCGTTAAAGGCGTCGACCGTGCTACCAGCGACCAGATGAGCGAACTTGTCGGCGAACTGCGCAAGCAGGGTACCGAGCAATCGACGCTGATCAGCGCGGGTGCAAAGCGCACGGTGATGTTGGGGATTATCGTAATGCTCGCCTCGGGTCTGTTGATCGGCCTGTTGAGCCTGTGGCTCATCAACCGTAACTTGGTTGACCCCATCCGCAAGCTGATCGACTACGTGGCGCAACTGAGCCAAGGCAAATTTGCCGAACGCGTGGCCAGTAGCCGTGAAGACGAGTTGGGCAAACTGGCCATGGCCGCCAACACTTTGCGCGACTTTCTAGCCGAAACTTTCAACCGCTTGCAGCGCAGCGCCAAGGATCTGGACAGCGCAAGTAGCGAGTTAAGTACCATCGCGGGTCTCATGGCCAGCGGCACCAACGAGCAGTTCGACCGTACCGATCAGGTGGCCACGGCGATGAACGAAATGTCCGCCACCGCCCAGGAAGTGGCCCGTCACGCAGCCGATGCCGCACGCGCAGCCGATGATGCCGACCAATCCGCACAGCAGGGCGAAAAAGTCATGCGGTGCACCATTCACACCATCACCCAAATGCGTGGCGAGATCGCCAACACAGCGACGGTCATCCGTCGCCTGGAAACCGACAGTGGCCGCATCGGCAAGGTGCTGGAAGTGATTCGCGGCATCGCCGAACAGACTAATTTGCTGGCGCTGAACGCGGCGATCGAAGCGGCCCGTGCCGGTGAAGCCGGACGCGGTTTTGCGGTCGTGGCCGACGAAGTACGAAGCCTGGCCCAGCGTACGGCGGCGTCGATCATCGAAATCAACCAGATCATCCAAACGGTGCAAACCGGCGCGGTGGACGCGGCTCAGGCGATTGAAAGTGGCCAGTCGCGCAGTGAAGAAAGTGTCGCGCAAGTGAATGAGGCCGGCGCCATGCTGGAGCGCATCACCCATGCCGTAGAAGCCATTCGCGACATGAACCGCCAGATTGCCACCGCCGCCGAAGAGCAAACCTCGGTGGCGGAAGACATCTCGCGCAACCTCACCGAAATCACCACGATTGCCAGTACCAACCTAGACAACATGCAGCGCACCGAAGCGGCAAGCCGCAACCTTCACGGGTTGTCAGGGCAGTTGAACGAAGTGACGGCACGCCTGAGTGCTTAGTCGGACCGTTAGCGTTTAGATCGGCTTCAGGCTGAGCAGCCATGTTGGAAGACCGAGCCCCGTATTTGGTCATAGCCTTACACGGGGCAAATGCTCAGACCAAAGACTCTCAGCATGTGTAACCTTGCGGCGGTGATACTTAATCGACGAAACGTATGCTTTTTTGCTGCCATGCTGGACAGCTTTTTGGCCAGGCACTTTTGGCAGCAACTGCGTTAGATCCAATAATTGGGTCTCCGCTTTTTCGAGCGCGGTGATTGAGTAGCGCAGCCAAACCTTTTCAAGTGGCCACAGGTCAGGGCTCTTATCGTTAGGTGATCATTTGCGGGGCGTATCCTCCCGCATGGGTCCGCTGGCAACTGGCAAAGCAAAGAGGCTCCCCTTTTTCCCAGTTGCACCCACCCCACCACCACGCTACCCTCCCCTCCGTCGCTGCCAATTCAGCGATCGGGCCTGATAACCCGGCAAGATGCAGGCGCACCAAGCGCCCCCAAACCCGATTTGCAGGCGCTTTTTTTCGCCTCACAATTCGTGCAATGGCGGCTGTGCGTGGGAGACCTTCGGGTCTGCCGGGTTCCTGTATCTCCGGTTTATCAGCCTGCGCACAGCTGCCACCCAATTCGCCTGATAACGAACGTGGTAGCTCTCAATTGATATGGGAGTTTTACCGATGACCGCTACAAATCCGTCTGCATTAACCACCCTGGGCGTCACCCCCTTCTCCTTCCACTCCGACCAACCTCTATTGCGCGTCAACAGCGGTGTTGCCCTGCACGAAGCCTTGAACCACGCCTCCGACCTCCTCCACGTTGCCAAGCAGCTTGCAGAAGATGCGGCGATGACCAAGGAGACGGACCGTTACGCCTGGGCGTCGCATTACTTGCAGGAGATGGCGAAAGCGGTGGTGGATGATGTGGTGAAGGTGTTGGATTCGCCCGGTAACATTCAGTAAATCGGGCAACCGTAAAAAAGGGCGGCGCTTATATAAAGGCGCCGCCCTTTTTTGTGTTTTACCTGGCCGTTTGCGACCTGCGAAGGGCCGACTTCACGTGTTAACCTTGCGCCCATCGCAACAAATGCTGGGCCAAGCGCCCGATGCCGATCAGTTGTGCGACCACGATTGGGCAGACACCGAAGATAAATGTGGGAGCTGTCGAGCTACAGCTCCCACCTTTGACCTGCTGTGTTTGGACGTCCGCACTTTTAACTGATCGACACTGGACCACGCGCCCCCTTTGCCCCATCACTTTCAACGAATTTGCCTACTATCCAATGAGTAAAAACACCTCCGATCTGTCCTCCCACACGCCGATGATGCAGCAGTACTGGCGTCTGAAAAACCAGCACCCTGATCAGTTGATGTTCTATCGCATGGGCGACTTCTACGAGATCTTCTACGAAGACGCGAAGAAGGCTGCCAAGTTGCTGGACATCACCTTGACCGCGCGCGGGCAGTCGGCGGGGCAGTCGATTCCGATGTGTGGGATTCCTTACCACTCGTTGGAAGGCTACTTGGTCAAGCTGGTGAAGCTGGGCGAGTCGGTGGTGATCTGTGAGCAGATCGGCGACCCGGCGACCAGCAAAGGGCCGGTGGAACGTCAGGTGGTGCGCATTATTACGCCGGGCACGGTGAGTGATGAGGCGTTGCTGGACGAGCGCCGTGACAACCTGATCGCGGCGGTGCTGGGCGATGAGCGTTTGTTCGGCCTGTCGGTGCTGGACATCACCAGCGGCAATTTCAGCGTGCTGGAGATCAAGGGCTGGGAGAACCTGCTGGCGGAGCTTGAGCGCATCAACCCGGTGGAGTTGTTGATTCCGGATGATTGGCCGAAGGACTTGCCGGCAGAAAAGCGTCGTGGGACCAAGCGTCGTGCGCCGTGGGACTTTGAGCGTGATTCAGCGCTGAAAAGTCTGTGCCAGCAGTTCTCGGTGCAAGACCTTAAAGGTTTCGGCTGCGAAACCCTGACCCTGGCCATCGGCGCCGCCGGTTGCCTGCTTGGTTATGCCAAGGAAACCCAGCGCACCGCCCTGCCGCATTTGCGCAGCCTGCGCCATGAGCGCCTGGACGACACCGTGGTGCTTGATGGCGCCAGCCGTCGCAACCTCGAGTTGGACACCAACCTGGCCGGTGGCCGCGACAACACGCTGCAATCGGTGGTGGACCGTTGCCAGACCGCCATGGGCAGCCGCTTGCTGACCCGCTGGCTGAACCGGCCGCTGCGGGATTTGACCGTGCTGCAAGCGCGCCAAACCTCTATTACCTGCCTGCTGGATGGCTATCGCTTTGAAACGCTGCAGCCGCAGTTGAAGGAAATCGGCGATATCGAGCGCATCCTGGCGCGGATCGGCCTACGCAATGCGCGGCCGCGCGACCTGGCGCGTCTGCGCGATGCCTTGAGCGCGCTGCCGCAGTTGCAAGCGGCGATGGCCCACCTCGACACGCCGCACCTGCAACAACTGGCCGTGACCGCCGGCACTTACCCGGACCTCGCGGCGCTGTTGGAAAAAGCCATTATCGACAACCCGCCGGCCATCATCCGTGACGGCGGCGTGCTGAAAACCGGTTACGACACCGAGCTGGATGAACTGCAATCGCTGAGCGAAAACGCCGGGCAATTCCTGATCGACCTGGAAGCTCGCGAAAAGGCCCGCACTGGCCTGACCAATTTGAAGGTCGGTTACAACCGCGTGCATGGCTACTTTATTGAGTTGCCGAGCAAGCAGGCCGAGTCGGCACCAATCGACTATCAGCGTCGCCAAACGCTCAAAGGTGCCGAGCGTTTCATCACGCCGGAGCTCAAAGAATTTGAAGACAAGGCGCTGTCGGCCAAGAGCCGCGCCCTGGCGCGCGAGAAAATGCTCTATGAAGCCCTGCTCGAAGACTTGATCAGCCGTCTGGCGCCGCTGCAGGACACCGCCGCGGCCCTGGCGGAACTGGATGTGTTGAGCAACCTGGCCGAGCGCGCGCTGAACCTTGACCTGAACTGCCCGCGGTTTGTCAGCGAGCCGTGCATGCGCATTGTGCAGGGGCGTCACCCGGTGGTGGAGCAGGTGTTGACCACGCCGTTCGTCGCCAACGACCTGTCGCTGGATGACGACACCCGCATGCTGGTGATCACCGGTCCGAACATGGGCGGTAAATCCACCTACATGCGCCAGACCGCGTTGATCGTACTGCTGGCGCATATCGGCAGCTTTGTGCCAGCGGCCAGTTGCGAGCTGTCGCTGGTCGACCGCATTTTCACGCGGATCGGTTCCAGCGATGACCTGGCCGGTGGCCGTTCGACCTTTATGGTGGAAATGAGCGAAACCGCCAACATCCTCCACAACGCGACCGAACGCAGCCTGGTGCTGATGGACGAAGTCGGCCGCGGCACCAGCACCTTCGACGGGCTGTCGCTGGCCTGGGCGGCGGCCGAGCGATTGGCGCATTTGCGCGCCTATACATTGTTCGCCACGCACTATTTCGAGCTGACCGTGCTGCCGGAAAGCGAGCCGCTGGTGGCCAACGTGCATCTCAATGCCACTGAGCACAACGAACGTATCGTGTTTCTGCACCACGTGCTGCCAGGGCCGGCAAGCCAGAGTTACGGCCTGGCCGTGGCGCAGTTGGCCGGTGTACCAGGCGATGTGATCACCCGCGCTCGCGAGCACCTCAGCCGCCTGGAAACCACGGCCTTGCCCCATGAAACCGTGGTGGCAAGCCCGAAAAAAGCCAGCAGCAAACCGGCCGCGCCGCACCAGAGTGATATGTTCGCCAGCCTGCCTCACCCGGTGCTGGATGAACTGGCCAAGCTTGACCTGGACGGCCTGACCCCGCGTAAAGCGCTAGAAATGTTATATGCACTGCAAGTTCGGATATAACGCAGACGCTTGCAAGCTGATAGAATCTCGCGCGGTTTGGGATGCTGCGGGCTTTTAGCCTGGCCTGCAGACTATCGCTCCCGAACCTCGCGAGCCCCACCACAAGGGGTTTCGCTGCCGCCGCCTGAGGAGAGAATTAGAAATGACCTTCGTCGTTACCGACAACTGCATCAAGTGCAAGTACACCGACTGCGTCGAAGTGTGTCCGGTGGACTGCTTCTACGAAGGCCCGAACTTCCTGGTTATCCATCCGGATGAGTGCATCGACTGCGCCCTGTGTGAACCAGAATGCCCGGCCGTCGCTATTTTCTCCGAGGACGAAGTCCCGGCAGAGATGCAGGAATTCATTCAGTTGAACGTCGAATTGGCGGAAATCTGGCCGAATATCACCGAACGCAAGGATCCGATGCCGGATGCAGCGGAGTGGGATGGCAAAAAGGGCAAGATTGCAGACCTCGAGCGCTGAAGCGCCGTCGCCCAATAAAAAAGGCCCCTTGCGGGCCTTTTTGCGTTTCTGCGGGGCGGGTTTTACTTTTCTACAGGCAAAAAAAGGGGCGGTATGACCCGCCCACATTTTTTCCCTAGTCCCTGTATTCCTTTTTCATCATCCTGATGAATCGCATCCTGCGACGTTCCTTCAACCATCGTTCCTTGATGGCTGTGTCAATCCGTGGACACAGGGCTGATGTTAGAGAGTTCCAAGGGAAGTTCAACGGGATCCAACGGTTGGGTTGAAGAGCTTCATCGCTAAAACGAAAATAAATAATTGTTATATTTCAACAAGATAGAAAAGTCTCTCGCCATTTCGAGATGTCCACGCCCGGTAAAAAACCCAAACACTTACGAAAAAGTAAGCGAATGCTTACACGCGCAAATGCGTAAAAGCGCAACAGCACCCGGTTGACCTTCCTGCGGACAAGAAAAAGCCCCGACACTGTCGAGGCTTCTTTTCCTTCAGGCTGATCAGTCGTCGCTGACCGTAATCGTCGGCATTGCCGGCGCAGCCGCTTCCTGCAGGACGATGCGCGCGCCTACATGACGGGCCAACTCCTGATAGATCATAGCGATCTGCCCATCGGGCTCAGCCGCCACGGTAGGCTTGCCGCCATCAGCCTGTTCACGAATCTCCATCGCCAGCGGCAACGACGCCAACAGCTCAACACCATACTGGGTCGCCAGCTTCTCGCCGCCGCCTTCGCCAAACAGGTGCTCGGCATGCCCGCAATTGGAGCAGATGTGCACCGCCATGTTTTCCACGACGCCCAGCACCGGGATGTTGACCTTGCGGAACATCTCGACGCCTTTTCTCGCATCCAGCAGCGCCAGATCCTGCGGCGTGGTCACGATCACCGAGCCGGCCACCGGGACTTTCTGCGCCAGGGTCAGTTGAATGTCGCCGGTGCCTGGCGGCATGTCGATCACCAGGTAATCCAGGTCGCCCCAGGCGGTCTGGGTGACCAATTGCAGCAAGGCGCCGGACACCATCGGCCCGCGCCACACCATCGGCGTGTTGTCATCGGTGAGGAAGGCCATGGACATGACCTCGACGCCCATCGATTCAATCGGCACGAACCACTTCTGATCCTTGACCTTGGGCCGGGTGCCTTCGGCGATACCGAACATCACGCCTTGGCTTGGGCCATAAATGTCGGCGTCGAGAATGCCAACGCGGGCCCCCTCGCGGGCCAGCGCCAGTGCGAGGTTGGCGGCCGTGGTGGATTTGCCCACGCCGCCCTTGCCGGATGCCACGGCGACCACGTTCTTGACGTTGGCCAAGCCTGGAACCTGCGCCTGGGCCTTGTGCGCGGCGATCACGCACTGAATGTCGACCTTGGCCGAACGCACACCGTCGAGACCTTCGATGGCCATTTGCAGCATCTGCGCCCAACCGCTCTTGAACAGGCCGGCGGCATAACCCAGCTCCATCTGGACCGAGACCTGTTCGCCCAGCACATCGATGGCGCGTACACAGCCGGCGCTGACCGGGTCCTGGTTCAAATAGGGGTCGGTGTATTGGCGAAGAACGGCTTCCACCGCTGCGCGATTGACGGCGCTCATGGGCTACTCCCGAAAAAAGACTGACTGAAACAGGCGGCTATCCTAACCGTTCCAGCCGCCAAGCGGCATGCTTTCGCGCCCCGGGAAGATTCAGAAACAGCGCCACGGGGTGAAATATATTTCCCGGCGCTTTATAGTGGCCGACCTCCGTTTCATCAAGTAGCCGAGCCCCATGTCCGAGCCACGCAAGATCCTCGTCACCAGCGCCCTGCCCTATGCCAATGGTTCTATCCATCTTGGCCATATGCTTGAGTACATCCAGACCGATATGTGGGTGCGCTTCCAGAAGCATCGCGGCAATCAATGCATTTATGTCTGCGCAGACGACGCCCACGGATCGGCCATCATGTTGCGCGCCGAAAAGGAAGGGATCACCCCGGAACAACTGATCGCCAATGTGCAGGCTGAACACAGCGCCGACTTTGCCGAGTTCCTGGTTGATTTCGACAATTTCCACTCGACCCACTCCGACGAAAACCGCGAGCTGTCGAGCCTGATCTACACGCGCTTGCGCGACGCCGGGCACATTGCCACGCGATCGATCACGCAATATTTCGACCCGGAAAAGAAAATGTTCCTGGCCGACCGCTTCATCAAGGGCACCTGCCCGAAATGCGGCACTGAGGACCAGTACGGCGACAACTGCGAGAAGTGCGGTGCCACTTATGCACCGACTGACCTGAAGAACCCGCGCTCGGCCATCTCTGGCGCCATTCCGGTGCTCAAGGATTCCCAGCACTTCTTCTTCAAGCTCCCGGACTTCCAGCAGATGCTGCAAACCTGGACGCGCAGCGGCACCCTGCAAGACGCCGTGGCCAACAAGATCGCCGAATGGCTGGATGCCGGCCTGCAGCAGTGGGACATCTCCCGCGATGCGCCGTACTTCGGCTTCGAGATTCCGGACGAGCCGGGCAAGTATTTCTACGTGTGGCTGGACGCGCCGATCGGTTACATGGCCAGTTTCAAGAACCTGTGCGACCGCACGCCGGAGTTGGACTTCGATGCGTTCTGGGCCAAGGATTCCACCGCCGAGCTGTACCACTTCATCGGCAAGGACATCGTCAACTTCCACGCCCTGTTCTGGCCGGCGATGCTTGAAGGGTCGGGCTACCGCAAACCAACCGGCATCGCCGTGCACGGTTACCTGACGGTCAACGGCCAGAAAATGTCCAAGTCCCGTGGCACCTTTATCAAGGCGCGCACCTACCTGGACCACCTGTCGCCGGAATACCTGCGCTACTACTACGCCTCCAAGCTGGGCCGTGGCGTCGACGACCTCGACCTGAACCTGGAAGACTTCGTACAGAAGGTCAACTCGGACCTGGTGGGCAAAGTCGTCAACATCGCCAGCCGTTGCGCCGGGTTTATCCATAAGGGTAATGGCGGTTTGTTGGTGGCCGAGAACGCCGCACCGGAACTGACCGAGGCCTTCCTGGCCGCCGCGCCAAGCATTGCCGACGCCTATGAAGCGCGCGACTTCGCCCGCGCCATGCGCGAAATCATGGGCCTGGCCGACCGTGCCAATGCCTGGATCGCCGACAAGGCGCCGTGGTCGCTGAACAAGCAGGAAGGCAAGCAAGCTGAAGTGCAGGCGATCTGCGCCACGGGCGTCAACCTGTTCCGCCAGTTGGTGATCTTCCTCAAGCCGGTGTTGCCATTGCTGGCCGCTGACGCCGAGGCGTTCCTGAATGTCGCGCCGCTGACCTGGAATGACCACGCTACCTTGCTCAGCAACCATCAATTGAACGAGTTTAAGCCGCTGATGACCCGTATCGACCCTGTCAAGGTGCAGGCGATGACCGATGCTTCGAAAGAAGACCTGGTCGCCAGCCAGACCGACACCGGCGAATCGGCACCGGCCGGCAATGGCGAGTTGGCTAAAGACCCGCTCTCCCCGGAAATCGACTTCGATGCTTTTGCCGCCGTTGACCTGCGCGTTGCGCTGATCATCAAGGCCGAAGCCGTGGAAGGTGCCGACAAGCTGCTGCGCTTGACCCTGGACATCGGTGATGAGCAACGCAACGTATTCTCCGGGATCAAGAGCGCTTACCCGGACCCGTCCAAGCTCGATGGTCGCCTGACCATGATGATTGCCAACCTCAAGCCACGGAAAATGAAGTTCGGTATTTCCGAAGGCATGGTGATGGCGGCGGGCCCTGGCGGTGAAGAGATCTACCTGTTGAGCCCTGATAGCGGTGCCAAACCGGGTCAACGGATCAAGTAAAACGATGTGGCGCGCAGCCTTGTTGTGGCAAGCAGGCTTATTGTGGCGAGCGGGCTTGCCCCGCGTTGGGGCGCGTAGCGGCCCCTAAACCAAACACCCGGTTCTACCTGTGGAAACCCGGTGGCCTTGGTGGGGCCGCTTCGCAGCCCAACGCGGGGCAAGCCCGCTCGCCACAACAAGACCGCTGGCCACGACAGCCCGGCTCGCCACAAAAAAGCCGCCACCCACAACCAGCGGGCTCACCCCTACACGCCCTGTTTGTCTAACCGGCATGCCAATGATCACCCCATGACCCTGATCCAACGTATCGACGCGCTGCTGCCGCAGACCCAATGCGGCAAATGCGGGCACCCGGGCTGCAAGCCTTACGCCGAGGGCATCGCTCAGGGCGAGGCAATCAACAAGTGCCCGCCCGGTGGGCAGGAAACCATCGCCGGCCTTGCGCAGTTGCTGCACGTGCCGGTGCTGGAACTGGACACCAGCCGAGGCGAGGCTCCCGCCCAGGTCGCCTATATTCGCGAGGCCGAGTGCATCGGCTGCACCAAATGCATCCAGGCGTGCCCGGTGGATGCGATTGTCGGCGCCGCCAAGTTGATGCACACCGTGATCATTGATGAGTGCACCGGGTGCGACCTGTGTGTGGCGCCCTGCCCTGTCGATTGCATTGAGATGCGTCCAGCCACGAGCGTGCTGCCGATTGTTGGCGGCCTGGCTGCCAATGATCAGCAGCGCCATGCGCGTGCCCTCAAGCGCGACCGGGCGCGGCGGCGCTATGAGCAACGCAACGCGCGGCTGCAACGCGAGGATGCACATAAACTCGCCGAACGCCTGGCGCGAGCCAAACGCCCGACGCCGAGTGTGCCTGCGCACACCGACAGTGCTCAGGCAGCCCAGGATGCAGCGGTCAAGAAAGCCAAAATCACCGTGGCGATGAGTCGCGCCCAGTTGCATAAATCCTTGAAGGCATTTGGTCATCCGCCGACGTTTGAGCAACAGTCGCAACTGATCGTCCTGCAGCAGCAGTTCGAAGCGGCAGAGCAGGCGCTCAGCGCACTGGAGGCGAACAGTCCACCTCCACCGCCGACCGCCAAAGACCCTGAACTCAAGCGCGCAAAAATCCAGCTGGCGATGCGCCGCGCCGAATTGAAGAAGGCCCAGGACCGCAATGCTGACGAGCAGCAATTGGCAACCTTGAGTGCCGCGCTGGCCACCGCAGAGCAAACCCTGCATGACGCCGAGGCTGTCAGTGAACAGCCAAGACCTGAGTTGCAGCGTGTGGAAAAACGCCCCATCGACACTCAACTGCGCCAGCTGAAAACCGCCTTGGCTTACGCGCGCGCAGACGTCAGCAGGTTACAACGCCAACCGCATACCACCGCGGATGAGCTGAAAGCCGCACAACACACGCTGGAGCAAGCGCAGCGCCAAGTGGACGCGCATACCGGCGATTGATCCGCGACAGGCGCTGCCGGGCAAGGTGGCGATGGTTTATCCTGCAACGCCTGCACTTTTGAAACTACGACGACAGCCTGCAAGGAAACACCCGCCCCATGAACGCCGCAAAACGCCTGGAAATTTTCCGCAGGTTTCACGAAGACAATCCTGAGCCCAAAACCGAACTGGCCTACTCGTCGCCATTCGAGTTGCTGATTGCGGTGATTCTGTCGGCCCAATCCACGGACGTTGGCGTCAACAAGGCCACAGCCAAGCTGTACCCGGTGGCCAATACGCCGGAGGCTATTTACGCACTGGGTGTGGACGGGTTGTCGGAGTACATCAAGACCATCGGCTTGTACAACAGCAAGGCCAAGAATGTCATCGAGACCTGCCGCCTGCTCGTCGAGCTGCATGGCAGCGAAGTGCCGCAGACTCGCGAAGCCCTGGAAGCGCTGCCGGGCGTGGGTCGCAAGACGGCCAACGTGGTGCTCAACACGGCGTTCCGACAACTGACCATGGCGGTGGACACGCATATTTTTCGTGTCAGCAACCGAACCGGTATCGCTCGCGGCAAAAACGTCGTTGAGGTGGAAAAACAGCTGATGAAGTTCGTGCCCAAGCCCTACCTTCTCGATTCCCACCACTGGTTGATCCTTCATGGACGTTACGTCTGCCAGGCCCGCAAGCCTCGCTGCGGGAGCTGCCGTATCGAAGACCTGTGCGAATACAAGGACAAGACGTCCGACGATTGAGCGATCATTGGTTTTCTCGATCAGTCGATTGAAAAAATCTTTTTTACCCGTTCATGGATTATCGTTATAAGGAGCGCCAATGGCAGTCTTAGCCTGGAGTGAACCTTATGAGCACTGGCAAAGAACAACTGGATGTAGAAGACGACCTTGTTGCAGAGTCGGATGACGATGGGGACGCACCTGTTGTAGAGGTGGCCAAGACCAATTTGAGCAAACGCCGCACTATCGATAACCTTCTGGAAGAGCGACGCTTGCAAAAACAACTGGCCGATTACGATTTCGACCTCTGATCAGCCCGTTCACGACCGGAAGCCTCCCTGATGGAGGCTTTTTTTTGCCGACTATTTCTGCGCCCCGCGCTAGACCAGGCCGTTGCGTTGAGCCAACTCGATCAGGTCCACCAGGGACCGGGCATTGAGCTTGAGCAACAGGCGAGTCTTGTAGGTACTGACGGTCTTGTTGCTCAGGAACATGCCGTCGGCGATTTCCTTGTTGGTTTTGCCACGGGCCAACTGCTGCAGCACCATCATTTCGCGCCCCGACAAGCGCTCCACCATGTCCGCTTCGCTGGCGTTGCCCATGGTTGAACGCACGGAGTTGAGCGCCTGGTTGGGGAAATAGCTGTAGCCGGAGAGCACGGCCTTTATCGCGCTCAGCAACTCGGTCAGGTCCTGCTGCTTGCACACATAGCCCGCCGCTCCCGCCTGCATGCAGCGCATGGAAAAATGCCCGGGCGCCTGGGACGTCAGCACCAACACCTTGAAAGGCGCGGGCTGCTTGGCAGACGCCAGACGGCAAATAACTTCCAGCCCATCGAGTTTGGGAATCCCGATATCCAGTATGACAATGTCCGGTACATGTTCCCGTGCAAGTTGCAACGCATCGACACCGTTATCAGTCTCGGCAACGACTTCATAACCATGACGCTCCATTAGCATGCGCACAGCAAGACGAATGACGGGATGATCATCCACGATCAGCACTTTATTCATGAGAAAGTCCAATTTCGCTGTTCGAATTATTTAGAGCAAGCACAATAGCGTAGTCGTTTCCTAGTTGGCATAGCATTACCCCCCAAGCAACAGCAAGCAGAGACCCACCCCACAGCGATATAGGAATTAACCTACAAAAAAACATTAACTCGGACAGTTTGGGCTTTATGGAGCCTTTCAGACCTTTCCGGGGCTGACATGTTTTGAGTGAAATAACCGCCGCACAAGGGCTTCAAGGTAAACGTGCCGCACAGGACTTTCAGGAAATACCCATTGCTCATCACCCACAAGCGAATGAGCAGACGCAAAAAAACCGCCTGCATTAGTTCCTTTGAACATATTCATTTACACCCCCTGTTTCCTACAGAACTTTCCGCGTCTTACATACTTTTCTTACTTGTGTAGTGAATTTTCTGTAAGACATAGTTCCTAGGCAGGTGTTAAAAATTCATTCAACAACGCAAAAGTTAAATTCAACCTAAAAAAATAAACCCATCAACTTTCATATCCGACAAAACTTAAACATTCCCCTGTGTTTTTAAACATTGTGTTCGGTTCAAGGCTCGCGACTTAATGGGCAGGCAAAAAAAATGGCCCCTTAACAGGGGCCATTTTTAACAGCGCAGATCACTCAGAACAGCTTGCGACCCTTGTTGGCAGCAATGCGCATGCGCAGTGCGTTCAACTTGATGAAGCCCGCAGCATCCGCCTGGTTGTAGGCGCCGCCGTCTTCTTCGAAGGTAGCAATGTTGGCGTCGAACAGCGATTCATCGGACTTGCGGCCGGTGACGATCACATTGCCCTTGTACAGCTTCAGGCGCACAACGCCATTCACGTGGGCCTGGGAGGCGTCGATCATCTGTTGCAGCATCAGACGCTCAGGGCTCCACCAGTAGCCGGTGTAGATCAGGCTGGCGTACTTGGGCATCAGCTCGTCTTTGAGGTGAGCCACTTCACGGTCCAGGGTGATGGACTCGATGGCGCGGTGAGCGCGCAGCATGATGGTGCCGCCTGGGGTTTCGTAGCAGCCACGGGACTTCATGCCCACGTAACGGTTCTCGACGATGTCGAGACGGCCGATACCGTGTTCGCCACCGATACGGTTCAGAGTCGCCAGCACGGTGGCCGGGGTCATTTCGACGCCGTCCAGCGCGACGATGTCGCCGTTGCGGTAGGTCAGTTCCAGGTATTGCGGCTTGTCAGGAGCGTTCTCCGGGGAGACGGTCCATTTCCACATGTCTTCTTCGTGCTCGGTCCAGGTGTCTTCCAGCACGCCGCCTTCATAGGAGATGTGCAGCAGGTTGGCGTCCATCGAGTACGGGGACTTCTTCTTGCCATGACGCTCGATCGGGATCGCGTGCTTTTCAGCGTAATCCATCAGCTTTTCACGGGACAAAAGGTCCCACTCACGCCACGGAGCAATCACTTTCACGCCTGGTTTGAGCGCGTAGGCGCCCAGTTCGAAGCGCACCTGATCGTTGCCCTTGCCGGTCGCGCCATGGGAAATGGCGTCGGCGCCGGTTTCGTTGGCAATTTCGATCAGGCGTTTGGCGATCAGCGGACGTGCGATGGAAGTACCCAGCAGGTACTCGCCTTCGTAGACAGTGTTGGCGCGAAACATCGGGAAGACGAAATCGCGGACGAATTCTTCGCGCAGGTCGTCAATGTAGATCTCTTTCACGCCCATGGCTTGCGCCTTGGCACGTGCAGGTTCGACCTCTTCGCCCTGACCCAGGTCAGCGGTGAAGGTCACCACTTCACAGTTATAAGTATCCTGCAGCCACTTGAGGATCACCGAAGTGTCCAGGCCGCCGGAATACGCGAGAACGACCTTGTTTACGTCGGCCATGCCATCACTCCACGGGGTTGTACGGAAAGGCGTCGATTCTACCGACCAAAACCGTGAATTTACAGAGGCGCGACAGCAAATGAAGATAAAGCGACAGATTATGTCGAACGGGCGACCAAGGGTCGCACCTTAAGACGTGTGTGCCGGGTTGCTCGGTGCAGTGGCCTGCGGTGCCGGTTTCTCGGGGGCTGCCACGCGTTCCAGCTGGATATTCACGCGGCGATTGCGCGCCCGGTTGGCGGCATTCGTGTTGGGCGCCAGTGGGTAGCTCTCGCCGTGAAAACGCATGGTGATCTGTGATTCCGGGATGCCATTGGCCTTGAAGTAGTCTGTGACTGCCAGGGCTCGACGGCGCGAGACGTCACGGTTGGTCAGGCGATTGCCGCTGTTGTCCGAATGGCCATTCAACTCGATATGGTTGACGGTAGGGTCAGCTTTCATGAACGCCAGAATCACGTCCAGCTTCTTCTTCGCCGCTGCGTCCAGCTCGATGCCGCCCCCTGGGAAGCCGACTTCGGTCTGTTTGACCTGGTCGTAATTCATCGGCAGCAGCTTGGTGGTGCACAGTTGATAGTCGTTGAAGGCCTTGTTGAACTTGACCGGCAACAGACGAATTTCCGAGTAGCCGCCCTCGCGCCCGTAATGCCGCACGGTCGGGCTACGCCCTTCCAGCAAACCGGTGAACAGCCGCCCGGCCTGGGCCTGGGAGCTGTTGAACAATACGTCGCCACTGCCGACACGCACGGCACCAAGGTTGATGTCACCACGGCCCGGCTGCCAGGGCGCAGCGGCGGCCAACAAGGTCGCCGAGCCCGCACCCAGCGCGCCGTTGTAGGCTTTCAGGCGAAACGTCGCTTGCTCGCCGGCCCGGCGCACGAACTCACCCGAGCCGAAATCGGTGATCGGTTGGGTGAGTCGGCACTCGAACTGATCGCCTTCCACCTTCCACTCAATATTCTCCAGACGTGTCTGGAACGTGAGGGCCATCGCAGGCAGGCTGGCGAACACACTGAGCAGGGCTAGATAATGCTGGCGCACGGGAGGCTCCACTGGTTTCTACAACACTTCAAAGCGTCATACGTCGTTAAGGCATACCCAGGGATATCGGTAGCGTCCTGCAAAACTTGATAGCGAGTGCCTGCAAGAGTCTTTTCCGGTAGCATTCCCACCAGATTGACCCGCCTGGAATCCCCAATGTCCGACCGCCTGACCCTGCTGCGTCCCGACGACTGGCATATTCATCTTCGCGATGGTGCTGCGTTACCCCAAACTGTGGCCGATGTAGCGCGCACGTTTGGCCGCGCCATCATCATGCCTAACCTGGTACCTCCGGTGCGTAATGCCGCTGAAGCCGACGCCTATCGCCAGCGCATCCTCGCTGCACGGCCGGCCGGCAGCCGCTTCGAACCGCTGATGGTGCTCTACCTCACTGATCGCACCCAGCCTGACGAAATTCGCGCCGCCAAAGCGACTGGTTTCGTGCACGCCGCCAAGCTGTACCCAGCCGGCGCAACCACCAACTCCGACTCCGGCGTGACCAGTATCGACAAGATCCTGCCGGCCATCGAAGCCATGGCTGAAGTCGGTATGCCGCTGCTGATTCACGGTGAAGTCACCCGTGGCGATGTCGACGTGTTTGATCGCGAGAAGATCTTCATCAACGAGCATATGCGCCGTGTGGTCGAACTGTTCCCGACGCTGAAAGTGGTGTTTGAACACATCACCACCGCCGACGCCGTGCAGTTTGTGACCGAGGCTTCGGCCAATGTCGGTGCGACCATCACCGCGCATCACCTGCTCTACAACCGCAACCACATGCTGGTGGGCGGGATTCGGCCGCACTTCTATTGCCTGCCGATCCTCAAGCGCAACACTCACCAAGTGGCCTTGCTGGACGCCGCCACCAGCGGCAGCCCGAAGTTCTTCCTCGGCACCGACTCCGCGCCGCATGCCCAACACGCCAAAGAAGCCGCGTGTGGCTGTGCCGGTTGCTACACCGCGTATGCGGCGATCGAGCTGTACGCCGAAGCGTTCGAACAGCGCAATGCCCTGGACAAGCTTGAAGGCTTCGCCAGCCTCAATGGCCCGCGTTTCTACGGCCTGCCGGCGAATACCGACCGCATTACCCTGGTTCGTGAAGACTGGACCGCCCCTGCCAGCCTGCCGTTTGGCGAGCTGACTGTTATCCCGCTGCGCGCCGGTGAAACACTGCGCTGGCGCCTGCTGGAGGAAAGCAAGTGAGTGAAGACCATTACGATGACGAACACGAGCACAGTGGTGGCGGTTCCCGTCACCCGATGGCCGAGCGGTTTCGCGGCTATCTGCCAGTGGTCATCGATGTTGAAACCGGCGGCTTCAACTGCGCCACCGACGCCTTGCTGGAAATTGCCGCGACCACCATCGGCATGGACGAGCAGGGTTTCGTGTTTCCGGAGCACACCCACTTCTTTCGTGTCGAGCCGTTCGAAGGCGCGAACATTGAAGCAGCCGCTTTGGAGTTCACCGGGATCAAGCTCGACCACCCGCTGCGCATGGCGGTGAGTGAAGAAGCGGCGCTGACCGATATCTTCCGTGGTGTGCGCAAGGCGTTGAAGGCCAATGGCTGCAAACGCGCGATCCTGGTCGGCCATAACAGCAGCTTCGACTTGGGCTTCCTGAATGCCGCCGTGACGCGGTTGGACATGAAGCGCAACCCGTTTCACCCGTTCTCCAGCTTCGACACTGCTACCCTCGCGGGCCTGGCGTATGGCCAGACTGTACTGGCGAAAGCCTGTCAGGCAGCCGGCATCGACTTTGACGGTCGTGAGGCTCACTCGGCTCGCTACGACACCGAGAAGACGGCCGAGTTGTTCTGCGGCATCGTCAACCGCTGGAAGCAGATGGGCGGCTGGGAAGACTTCAACGACTGAGGTTTGCCCGAGCGCTGTTGTGGCGAGCTGGCTCGTCGTGGCGAGCCGGCTTACTGTGGCGAGCGGGCTCGCCCCGCGTTGGGCTGCGCAGCGGCCCCAGAACCAGGCAACGCGGTTCGCCAGATGAATCGCGGTGGTCTAATTGGGGCCGCTGCGCAGCCCAACGCGGGGCAAGCCCGCTCGCCACCACAAGCCTGCTCGCTACAACATACTCACTCACCACAACATACCCACTCGCCACAACAGCCCTCCAGCCACTGAACACCAGTGGCCACAGGGTCATTTCCCGCGCATAAAAAAACCGGCCTTCTCAGGCCGGTTTTTTTGCTTCGAACGTGGCTTACAGCTTGCCGGCGTTCTCGGTCAGGTAAGCCGCAACACCTTCGGTGGAAGCGGTCATGCCTTTGTCGCCTTTTTTCCAGTTGGCAGGGCAAACTTCGCCGTGCTCTTCGTGGAATTGCAGCGCGTCGACCAGACGGATCAGCTCTTCCATGTTACGGCCCAGCGGCAGGTCGTTGATGATCTGCGAGCGCACAACGCCCTTGTCGTCGATCAGGAACGCGCCACGGAAAGCCACGCCGCCTTCGGATTCAACGTCGTAGGCCTTGGCGATGTCGTGCTTCATGTCGGCAGCCATGGTGTATTTGACTTTGCCGATGCCGCCATCATTGATGGCGGTGTTGCGCCAGGCGTTGTGAGTGAAATGGGAGTCGATGGAAACGGCTACCACTTCAACGTTGCGCGCCTTGAAATCGTCCATGCGGTGGTCCAGAGCGATCAGCTCCGACGGGCAGACGAAGGTGAAGTCCAGCGGGTAGAAGAACACCAGGCCGTATTTGCCTTTGATGGCTTCAGACAGTTTGAAGCTGTCTACGATTTCGCCATTGCCGAGGACGGCAGGTACGTCGAAATCCGGGGCTTGTTTGCCGACGAGTACGCTCATTGGTTATCTCCTGATGCAGGGGTGACGATTGAAGTAAAAGGACCGGCCCAAGTCTGGCGCAGATAAGCGACAGCCCTGTGACGCAGTCACGCTTCGTGAAGACCGACCATCATACACTGAAAAAACCGTTCGTCAGTGGGCGGCCAGGCCAGGGCAATACCCTACGAATCTACTTTGACAATCATTCTCGTTAACATTAAGATCCATCGCACTTAAGCCTTAAACCCGCGATGGTTCTCCCTTATGTATGTCTGCCTCTGCACTGGCGTCACCGACGGACAAATCCGCGAAGCAATCTACGAAGGTTGCTGCAGCTACAAGGAAGTACGCGAAACCACCGGCGTTGCCAGCCAGTGCGGTAAATGTGCTTGCCTCGCCAAGCAAGTGGTACGGGAAACCCTGACGCAGCTGCAAACCGCTCAGTCGGCGCTGCCCTACTCAGCAGAATTTACACACGCTTAAATAGCGTGTTTTGAAGAACCGGACTTAGTGTCCGGTTTTTTTATGCCCGTAATTCAATTAGTTAGCGTCAAGACGCGGAACACAAACATTCTTATTCCGATTAATTTTCATTTATTATTCAATAACTTAGGTTTGACACTAGGGATTTCGCCGCTCAAACTCCGCCTTATATACAGCTATTACAGGGCAGGACCCCAGTCATGAAAGGCGACATCTCAGTCATCCAGCAACTCAATAAAATCCTTGCCAATGAACTGGTCGCGATCAATCAGTACTTTCTGCATGCACGCATGTATGACGATTGGGGCCTGGAAAAGCTCGGCAAGCGTGAATACAAAGAATCCATCAAGGCCATGAAAGACGCGGACGCGCTGATCAAGCGCATCCTGTTCCTGGAAGGCCTGCCGAACGTGCAGGACCTGGGCAAGCTGAACATCGGCGAGCACACCCAGGAAATGATCATCAGCGACCTGAAGTTCGAACAGAAAAGCCACAGCGACCTCAAGGCCGCCATTGCACACTGCGAAACCAAGGGCGATTTCGGCAGCCGTGAACTGCTCGAAGACATTCTGGAAGACCAGGAAGAACACATCGACTGGCTGGAAACCCAGCTGGGCCTGATCGACAAAGTCAGTCTGGAAAACTACCTGCAATCGCAGATGGGTGAATAACCCGTAGCCAACAGGCCATAAAAAGCCCCGCTCTCTTTCGAGAAGCGGGGCTTTTTATTGACTGACGCATTGCAGACGCCGGCTCGCCGGCGTCTGCAGGATTACGCGTCGGTCTTGGCGGCGGCGTTTGCCGCTGCTTCTTTGATCAGCGCTTGCAGAGAACCATCCGCAGCCATCTCAGTGATGATGTCGCTGCCGCCGACCAGCTCACCGGCTACCCACAGTTGTGGGAACGTTGGCCAGTTGGCGTACTTCGGCAGGTTGGCGCGGATTTCAGGGTTTTGCAGGATATCCACGTAGGCGAATTTCTCGCCGCACTGCATGATGGCCTGGGAAGCCTTCGCGGAGAAACCGCACTGAGGAGCGTTTGGCGCGCCCTTCATGTAAAGCAGAATGGTGTTGTTGGCAATCTGCTCTTTGATCGTTTCGATGATATCCATGGAACACCTCGGCTGGAACTTTGCGACTCACAGGTCGGCACGGTGGCGCATTGTAACGCAAAATTCCAGCCCGGTGGTCGGGCGCCTCAGGCAGCCGCTACCTGCACCGGCACACCGTTGAGCGCGGCGTTGCCGGATAACTCGTCCAACTGCCGCTCGTCGGTGAGGTCATTCGCACTCGCCCCCGGCTGCCCGCTGGCGATGCTCATCTGCACGCCTGGGCGTCCATGCCCCCAGCCATGAGGCAGGCTGACCACGCCGGGCATCATGTCCAGGCTGGCCACCACCTCCACTTCGATCATGCCGATGCGCGAACTGACGCGCACCCGCTGACCATCGCGCAATTGCCGACTGGCCAAGTCATCAGGGTGCATATGCAACTGGTGCCGAGGCTTGCCCTTCACCAGACGGTGATAGTTATGCATCCACGAGTTATTGCTGCGCACGTGACGACGGCCAATCAGCAGGAGTTCGTCCACCACCGGCACAGGGTGCGCCGCGAACCGCACCAAATCAGCAAGGATCACCGCCGGCGCCGCCTGCACCTGGCCGTTGGCAGTCTTCAAGCGCGTGGCGAGATTGGGCTTGAGCGGCCCCAGATCCACGCCGTGCGGATGGTCCGCCAGCATCGACACCGATAGTTTGTGATCAGAGGCGTCACCGTAAGCCCCGGCACGCAAACCAAAGTCAATCATCTGCGCCGGCGCCATGGTCGGTTTGAGCGCCACGCCTGTCTGCGCCGCAAAGGCCTTGGCCAGGCCGACAAAGATTTCCCAGTCGTGCAGCGCGCCTGCGGGCTTGGGCAGGATCGCGCGGTTGAACCGAGTGACGTTGCGCACGGCGAACATGTTGAAGGTGGTGTCGTAGTGATCGTTTTCCAGCGCCGACGTGGACGGCAGGATCAGGTCGGCGTATCGCGTGGTCTCGTTGATATAGAGGTCGATGCTGACCATAAACTCAAGCCCGTCCAGCGCCTGCTCCAACTGGCGACCGTTTGGCGTCGACAACACCGGGTTGCCGGCCACGGTCACCAAGGCGCGGATCTGGCCTTCGCCTTCGGTGAGCATTTCTTCTGCCAAGGCGGACACCGGCAACTCACCGCCATATTCCGGGCGTCCGGACACGCGACTCTGCCAGCGATTGAAATGCCCGCCACCGGTTGACGCCACCAGGTCCACGGCCGGCGAGGTGCACAAGGCGCCGCCGACACGGTCCAGATTGCCGGTCACCAGATTGATCAATTGCACCAGCCAATGGCACAGCGTACCGAAGGCCTGGGTGGACACGCCCATGCGCCCGTAACACACCGCCTTGTCCGCTGCGGCAAAGTCCCGCGCCAGCTGGCGGATCTGTTCGGCAGGCACTGCGCATTGGCGGCTCATGGCTTCAGCGGTGAACCCGGCAATCGCGCGGCGCACGTCTTCAAGGCCTTCGACCGGCAAGTGGCTTTCACGCGTCAGGTTCTCGGTAAACAAGGTGTTGAGCAAGCCGAACAACAGCGCCGCATCGCCACCAGGGCGCACGAACAGATGCTGATCGGCGATCGCCGCCGTCTCGCTGCGGCGTGGATCAACCACCACCACACTGCCGCCCCGCGCCTGAATGGCCTTGAGGCGCTTCTCTACGTCAGGCACGGTCATGATGCTGCCGTTGGACGCCAGCGGGTTGCCGCCCAGGATCAGCATGAAATCGGTGTGATCGATATCCGGAATCGGCAGCAGCAGGCCGTGGCCGTACATGAGATGACTGGTGAGGTGATGTGGCAGCTGGTCCACCGAGGTCGCGGAAAACCGATTGCGCGTCTTGAGCTGCCCAAGGAAGTAGTTGCTGTGGGTCATCAACCCATAGTTGTGCACGCTGGGGTTGCCCTGATACACCGCCACTGCATTCTGCCCGTGCCGGGCCTGGATGCCCGCCAGGCGCTCAGCGACCAGCGTGAACGCCTCGTCCCATGGGATCGGCCGCCATTCGCTGCCCACACGTAACATGGGCTGGCGCAGGCGGTCCGGGTCGTTCTGGATGTCCTGCAACGCCACGGCCTTGGGGCAGATGTGCCCACGGCTGAAGGTGTCCAGCGGGTCACCCTTGATCGAGGTAATCGCCAGGCTGCCGTCGTCGGCCTGGGTGGTTTCCAGGGTCAGGCCGCAGATGGCTTCACACAGATGGCAGGCACGGTGGTGGAGAGTCTTGGTCATGGCCAGTCTCTTTATTGGGCTTTGGCCCAACTATGGCCCCTCACCTGAGCGCGCACCAGTAAGGTTCGCCCCGTGAATCGACAGGCATCAGGCCAGACCATGAGCAAATGTTTCAAAACCTTGCGAAGAGCCACCGAAACCGACGCAGCCTGGCCTGAGCCCGCCCCCACGCATTGCAAAAGGTCTCAGCGCCAGTGTACAAATGGCCCGCTGCTGTCAGGAATCAGTCTTCAAAAGCGCTTCAGCGCCCTTCTTGAACACCCTTAAAAACCGTAGCCCTATTGGTAAGACGCGACATTTAATTATAAGATCGCGCCTTCCCCCATTTCGTCGCCCCGTGCGGCTTTCGCCGCAGGTCTCGCCCGTTGTCACAATAAACAAGGCTTTGAGTATCTGCGGTCTGTTGCAAAAAGGTAGTTAATGATGAGCGCAAGGCACTTTCTCTCCCTGATGGATTGCACGCCCGAAGAGCTGGTCAGCGTGATCCGTCGAGGCATTGAGCTTAAAGACCTGCGTAACCGCGGCGTACTGTTCGAGCCTTTGAAAAACCGTGTGCTCGGGATGATTTTCGAGAAGTCGTCGACCCGCACCCGCGTGTCGTTCGAAGCCGGCATGATCCAGCTGGGTGGCCAAGCCATCTTTCTGTCTTCGCGCGATACCCAACTGGGCCGCGGCGAGCCGATTGCCGACGCTGCCCGCGTAATGTCGCGCATGCTCGATGCGGTGATGATCCGTACCTTCGCGCACAGCACCGTGACCGAATTTTCCGCCAACTCCCGGGTGCCGGTGATCAACGGCCTGTCCGATGACCTGCACCCCTGCCAGTTGCTGGCCGACATGCAAACCTTCCTTGAGCACCGCGGTTCGATCCAGGGCAAGACCGTGGCCTGGATCGGCGACGGCAACAACATGTGCAACAGCTATATAGAAGCGGCGATCCAGTTCGACTTCCAACTGCGTGTTGCCTGCCCGGAAGGCTACGAGCCTGATGCACGTTTCCTGGCTCAAGCCGGCGACCGTGTCACCGTCGTGCGCGACCCGCGTGACGCGGTGATCGGCGCGCACCTGGTGAGCACCGACGTGTGGACCTCCATGGGGCAGGAAGAAGAAACCGCCAAGCGCCTGGCCCTGTTCGCACCGTACCAAGTGACCCGCGCCCTGCTCGACCTGGCCGCACCGGACGTGCTGTTCATGCACTGCCTGCCCGCCCACCGTGGCGAAGAAATCAGCCTTGACCTGCTCGACGATGAGCGTTCGGTCGCGTGGGACCAGGCCGAAAACCGCTTGCACGCCCAGAAAGCGTTGCTTGAATTTCTCGTCCCGCCGTCGTACCACCACGCATGAGCCAGCCATTACTGCTGAACCTGCGCAATCTGGCATGCGGCTATCAAGACCAACGCGTGGTGCAGAACCTCAACCTGCACCTCAACGCCGGCGACATCGGCTGCCTGCTCGGCTCATCCGGTTGCGGCAAAACCACGACCTTGCGCGCGATTGCCGGGTTTGAACCGGTGCACGAAGGTGAAATCAGCCTGGCCGGCGACGTGATCTCCAGTGCCGGCTTCACCCTCGCGCCGGAGAAACGCCGGATCGGCATGGTGTTCCAGGACTACGCACTGTTCCCGCACTTGAGCGTGGCCGACAACATCGCCTTCGGCATTCGCAAGCACCCACAAAAAGATCGCGTGGTTGCTGAGTTGCTCGAACTGGTCAACCTGAAGAACTTGGGCAAGCGTTTTCCCCACGAGCTTTCCGGCGGTCAGCAACAACGCGTCGCCCTCGCCCGCGCCCTGGCGCCGGAGCCGCAACTGTTGCTGCTCGATGAGCCGTTCTCCAACCTCGACGGCGAACTGCGGCGCAAGCTCAGCCACGAGGTGCGCGACATTCTCAAGACGCGCGGCACCAGTGCGATTCTGGTCACCCATGATCAGGAAGAAGCCTTCGCCGTGAGCGATCAGGTCGGCGTGTTCAAAGAAGGCCGCCTTGAGCAGTGGGACACGCCCTACAACCTCTATCACGAACCGCAGACGCCCTATGTCGCGAGCTTTATCGGCCAGGGTTATTTCATCCGTGGCCAGTTGAGCTCGCCGGAATCGGTCAGCACCGAACTCGGCGACCTGCGCGGTAACCGTGCTTACACATGGCCCACGGGCGGCGCGGTGGATGTATTGCTGCGCCCGGATGACATCGTTTATGCACCGGACAGCGCGTTGAAAGCGCGGATTGTCGGCAAGACGTTCCTCGGCGCCTCGACCTTGTACCGCCTGCAATTGCCGACCGGTGCACAGTTGGAGTCGATTTTCCCTAGCCATGCGGACCATCAAGTGGGTGCGGATGTAGGAATTCGTGTGGCGGCTGAACATCTGGTGTTGTTCCAGGCGTCAGGCAGCGTTGCGGCGCAGGTTGCGCAGTCCGAGTCCGGGGTAAGGCGTTACAGCCCCGTTAACTGACGAAACCGACTCAACATGTAGAAGCTGGCTTCTGTGGGAGCTGGCTTGCCTGCGACAGCATCACCTCGGTCTGACTGAAAGACCGAGGCGCTTGCATCGCGGGCAAGCCCGACGCCCACAGTGGCGTCATGATCTTCAACAGTGAAATTCAGGCCCGGCCAATCGGCGCAAATGCGGCCTGGGTATGCTCAGCCAACACCGTCGCCGGCAGTTCAACTTCCAATCCCCGCCTCCCGGCACTGACAAAAATCGTTGCGAACGGCTGCGCCGTCACGTCGATAAATGTGCGCAAACGCTTTTTCTGTCCCAACGGGCTGATGCCGCCCAACAGGTAACCGGTGGAGCGTTGCGCCGCTGCAGGGTCGGCCATTTCGACCTTTTTCACCCCAGCCGCATGGGCAAGCGCCTTTAAATCCAGACTTCCGACGACCGGCACTACCGCCACCAACAATTCCCCTTTCTCACTGCTGGCCAGCAAGGTCTTGAACACCTGCGCGGGGTCGAGCCCCAACTTTTCCGCAGCCTCCAGCCCATAGGAGGCTGCCTTGGGATCATGTTCGTAACTGTGGATATGATGTTCGGCACGAACTTTTTTCAACAGGTCCAGTGCGGGGGTCATGGCTACTCCGGGCGTGGAAAACAGAGGGCCAATTCTAGGCCAAGCCTGAGCAAAACGCTCTAGTGCGCCACTCCCGCGAGGCGTCTGGTAGACGCAAGCGTGATCATTCATCAGACCAATAGTTCGAAAATGACCGATGGTTCACTTTCGACCTTTGACAGCCGTCATTCTTGTCTATATTTTTTCGTTTCCGAATACTGTAGGAATAGCACCTGCGGTACTCCAGCAACAAGCCATGGCCTGGATGGGGATCCTCGCCACGGTGAAAATCGCGCAACAGCCCGTTGAGGCCGCGCGCCAAACAAGAACAACAATCGAGGTTTGCCATGACAACTGCTCTTCAACAGCCTTCACTTTCGAGCCAATGCATGGCCGAATTCCTGGGGACTGCGCTTCTGATCTTCTTCGGTACAGGATGTGTCGCTGCGCTCAAGGTCGCGGGTGCCAGCTTTGGGTTGTGGGAAATCAGTATCATCTGGGGGGTCGGCGTCAGCATGGCGATCTACCTGAGCGCCGGTATTTCCGGGGCTCACCTCAATCCGGCGGTGAGTATCGCCCTGTGCATTTTTGCCGATTTCGAAAAGCGCAAACTGCCCTTCTATATCCTCGCCCAGGTCGCCGGCGCCTTTTGCTCCGCCGCGCTGGTGTACACGCTGTACAGCAATCTCTTTTTCGATTACGAACAAACCCACCACATGGTTCGCGGCTCCCAGGCCAGCCTGGAGCTGGCGTCGGTGTTCTCCACCTACCCGCATGCCCTGCTGAGCACAGCCCAGGCATTTCTGGTGGAAATGGTCATCACCGCCATCCTGATGGGCGTGATCATGGCCCTTACCGACGACAACAACGGCCTGCCACGCGGCCCGTTGGCCCCGCTGCTGATCGGTCTGCTGATCGCCGTGATTGGCAGTGCCATGGGCCCACTGACCGGCTTTGCGATGAACCCGGCGCGGGATTTCGGGCCCAAGCTGATGACCTTTTTCGCCGGCTGGGGTGAAATCGCCTTTACCGGGGCCGCGATATCCCTTACTTCCTGGTTCCGATTTTCGCGCCGATTGTCGGCGCCTGCCTCGGTGCTGCGGCCTATCGCGGGCTGATTGCCCGCCATCTGCCGAGCGCCGCACCTGCTATAGATGAAACACCTGACACGGCTGTCAACGGCAAGACGCGTATTTCCTGATAGCGCCAGCCTGGTCCCACTGCCCCTTTGCGGCCCAGGCTGATTCCTTACTCTCTTATTTTCCGTCCAAGGCAATCGACATGACCGACATTCAGAATAAGAACTACATCATTGCCCTTGATCAGGGCACCACCAGTTCACGGGCGATCATCTTTGACCGTGACGCCAACGTGGTCTGCACCGCCCAGCGCGAATTCACTCAGCATTACCCGCAAGCCGGCTGGGTCGAACATGACCCGATGGAAATTTTCGCCACCCAAAGCGCGGTGATGGTCGAGGCCCTGGCACAAGCCGGCCTGCACCATGACCAGGTCGCTGCCATCGGTATCACCAACCAGCGTGAAACCACCGTGGTCTGGGACAAGATCACCGGCCGCCCGATCTACAACGCGATCGTCTGGCAATGCCGGCGCAGCACCGAGATCTGCCAGCAGCTCAAGCGTGATGGCCACGAGCAATACATCAACGACACCACCGGCCTGGTCACCGACCCGTACTTCTCCGGTACCAAGCTCAAGTGGATCCTCGACAACGTCGAAGGCAGCCGTGAGCGTGCGCGCAATGGCGAGCTGCTGTTCGGCACCATCGACAGCTGGCTGATCTGGAAATTTACCGGCGGCAAAACCCACGTTACCGATTACACCAACGCCTCGCGCACCATGCTCTTCAACATCCACACCCTGGAGTGGGATGCGAAGATGCTGGAGATTCTCGACGTGCCGCGCGAAATGCTGCCGGAAGTCAAATCGTCTTCGGAAATCTACGGCCGCACCAAAAGCGGCATCGCCATCGGCGGCATCGCCGGTGACCAGCAAGCGGCCCTGTTCGGCCAAATGTGCGTAGAAGCGGGTCAGGCCAAGAACACCTACGGCACCGGCTGCTTCCTGCTGATGAACACCGGCGACAAGGCCGTCAAATCCCAGCACGGCATGCTCACCACCATCGCCTGCGGCCCCCGCGGCGAAGTGGCCTACGCCCTGGAGGGCGCGGTATTCAACGGCGGTTCCACCGTACAGTGGCTGCGTGACGAGCTGAAAATCATCGCCGATGCTACCGACACCGAATACTTCGCCGGCAAGGTCAAAGACAGCAACGGCGTGTACCTGGTCCCGGCCTTCACCGGCCTGGGCGCTCCGTACTGGGACCCGTATGCGCGTGGCGCGCTGTTCGGCCTGACCCGTGGCGTACGGGTTGATCACATTATTCGTGCAGCCCTGGAGTCGATTGCCTACCAGACCCGCGACGTATTGGACGCCATGCAACAGGACTCCGGCGAACGCCTCAAAGCCCTGCGTGTGGACGGCGGCGCAGTCGCCAACAACTTCCTGATGCAGTTCCAGGCCGACATTCTCGGCACTCGGGTCGAGCGCCCGCAAATGCGCGAGACCACCGCCCTCGGCGCCGCTTACCTGGCCGGCCTGGCCTGTGGTTTCTGGGGCAGCCTGGATGAGTTGCGCGGCAAGGCCGTGATCGAGCGCGAGTTCGAACCCACGCTGGACGAAGCCGCCAAAGAGAAACTCTACGCCGGCTGGCAGAAAGCGGTGAGCCGTACCCGCGATTGGGAACCGCACGAAGGCGCTGAATAAGCCAAGCGCCGGACCCACATAGGGTTGTAACTGGCGGGGAGCGGCGTGCTGCGTCATCATGGGCCACTTTTGTATGGCAGCCCAAAGGACGCCCCATGAATCTGCCTCCCCGCCAGCAACAAATCCTCGAACTGGTCCGCGAACGCGGCTATGTCAGTATCGAGGAGATGGCGCAGCTATTCGTTGTCACCCCGCAAACCATCCGCCGCGATATCAACCAACTGGCGGACGCCAATCTGCTGCGCCGCTACCACGGCGGCGCGGCCTATGACTCCAGTGTCGAGAACACCGCGTACGCCATGCGTGCCGACCAGATGCGCGATGAGAAACAACGCATCGGCGAAGCCATTGCCGCACAAATTCCTGATCATGCCTCGCTGTTCATCAATATCGGCACCACCACCGAATCGATCGCGCGTGCGCTGCTCAATCACAATCACCTGAAAATCATCACCAACAACCTCAACGTCGCCACCATGCTCAGTGCCAAGGACGACTTCGATGTGTTGTTGACCGGCGGCAATGTGCGCCGTGACGGCGGCGTGGTCGGTCAGGCGAGCGTCGATTTCATCAACCAGTTCAAGGTCGACTTTGCACTGGTAGGCATCAGCGGCATCGATGAAGACGGCAGCTTGCTCGACTTTGATTATCAGGAAGTGCGGGTTTCCCAGGCGATCATTGCCAATGCACGCCAGGTGATTTTGGCCGCCGACTCCAGCAAGTTCGGGCGCAATGCCATGATTCGTTTGGGGCCGATCAGCCTGGTGGACTGTTTGGTGACCGATCAACAGCCGGTGCCAGCGTTGGTGCAGTTGTTGAACCAGCACAAGGTTCGGCTGGAAGTCGTTTAGCGCCGTTACCGGCGCCATCGGGGGCAAGCCCCCTCCCACATTGGAATGCGATCAACCTGTGGGAGGAGGCGTGCCCCCGAAGGCGATCTATCTAACACCCTCATGTTTACAAATTTTCCTTTTCCAGCCCTTCGATGAGTTTTTTCAATCGAAGTCGGCTGGCTGTGCGCGCGTTTATCAGCTACCATTTTCGCAAATGAACATTAATGTTCGAATTCCAAGACGAAAAGATCGCGAGGCTAGCCGATGAACCCTTCCACCTTGCCTGCTCCACCGCTTGCCGAAGTCTATGACGTTGCCGTAATTGGTGGCGGGATCAATGGCGTCGGCATCGCAGCAGACGCAGCCGGTCGCGGTTTGTCGGTATTCCTTTGCGAAAAAGACGACTTGGCCAGCCACACGTCATCGGCCAGCAGCAAGCTGATCCACGGTGGCCTGCGTTATCTCGAACATTACGAATTCCGCCTGGTGCGCGAAGCACTGGCCGAACGCGAAGTGCTGCTGGCCAAGGCCCCGCATATCGTCAAGCAAATGCGTTTCGTGTTGCCGCACCGCCCGCACCTGCGCCCGGCGTGGATGATCCGTGCTGGCCTGTTCCTGTATGACCACTTGGGCAAGCGTGAAAAACTCGCCGGTTCCAAGAGCCTCAAGTTCGGCCCTGACAGCCCGCTGAAAAGCGAAATCACCAAAGGCTTCGAATACTCCGACTGCTGGGTCGATGACGCCCGCCTGGTGGTGTTGAACGCCATGGCCGCCCGCGAAAAAGGCGCGCATATCCACACCCAGACCCGTTGCATCAGCGCGCACCGCAACAACGGCATGTGGGAAATGAACATGGAACGCGCCGATGGCAGCCTGTTCTCGATCCGTGCCCGCGCCCTCGTGAACGCCGCCGGCCCATGGGTCGCCAAGTTCATCAAGGAAGACCTGAAGCTGGATTCGCCTTACGGCATCCGCTTGATCCAGGGCAGTCACCTGATCGTGCCGAAACTGTACGAAGGCGCCCACGCGCACATTCTGCAGAACGAGGACCAGCGCATTGTCTTCACCATTCCGTACCTCAACCACCTGACCATCATCGGCACCACCGACCGCGAATACACCGGCGACCCGGCGAAAGTAGCGATTACCGAGGGTGAAACCGACTACATGCTTAAGGTGGTGAATGCCCACTTCAAGAAGCAGTTGAGCCGCGACGACATCGTCCACACCTACTCCGGCGTGCGCCCGCTGTGCAACGACGAGTCGGATAACCCGTCGGCCATTACCCGCGATTACACCTTGTCGCTGTCTGGCGGCACTGGCGAGGCGCCAATCCTGTCGGTGTTCGGCGGCAAGCTGACCACCTACCGCAAACTCGCCGAGTCGGCGATGGCGCAGCTGGCGCCGTTCTTCACACAGATGCGTCCGAGCTGGACGGCCACGGCCAGCCTGCCGGGTGGCGAGAACATGACCACGCCAGAAGCGCTGGCCGAGGCCATTCGCGCCAAGTTCAACTGGGTGCCGGCCGAGATCGCGCGTCGTTGGTCCACCACTTATGGCAGCCGCACCTGGCGCTTGCTCGAAGGTGTGCAGTCGCTGGCTGACCTGGGCGATCACCTGGGTGGCGGCCTGTACACCCGCGAAGTCGATTACCTGTGCGCCGAGGAATGGGCCACGCAAGCGCAGGACGTGCTGTGGCGCCGCACCAAGCTCGGGCTGTTCACCACCCCAGAGGAACAGGCCAACGTGCAGCGTTACCTGTCCAAGGTCGAGCAGAACCGCGCGAAGATCGAAGCGGCCTGATCAGTCCGTTGTGAAAAGCCCCTGCGCCGAAAGGTCCAGGGGCTTTTTTTATGCCTGCAGCGCCTGGCGCTGATACCGCAGGCCCATGTCACGAATCCCGCCGAGAGTGGAGCCCAGCAACACCGGATAAGCCGCCTGCAAAAAACCCGGTGTTGCCGTTGCCAGCGCGCGCTCCAGCCACAGGCAGGCCTGGCGCTCATCGCCGGTTTCGGCCAGCTCGGCAGCGTGGTTGTATTGCCCGCGAAAATCTCCCGCCTCGGCTGAGCGCTGATACCACTGCCGCGCCAGTTGCACATCCCTGGGCACCACGACGCCCTCATGGTGGAACCGCCCCAGCAGGTTCATCGATTTGGCGTGCCCTTTAGCGGCCGCCTGCCCGAACAACTCATACGCTGCGACAAGGTCGCGCTCGACACCGCGACCGCGCGTCAGCAACTGGCCGTAGTTATACAGCCCCCAATCCAGCCCAAGGTCGCCAGCTTTGCGGTAATGCACGGCGGCGTCCGGCAGGTCGATTTCGCAGCCCCAGCCATTTTCCAGGCAGCGCCCGATCATGTTGATCGCCATCGGGTGGCCCTGACGTGCGCCGATGCGAAACCAGCTCAGCGCCAACGCTTCGTCCTTTTGTATGCCCCGACCATCCAGCAACAACTGACCCAAGGTCGCCTGCGCATCGGCATCACCCAGTTGCGCAGCCTGCATCACCCAACGCGCATACGCGCGCGGGTTATCACCGATCTCACCCGATTCATTGCCTGGCTGCGTGCTCTGCATGCTCGTCTGCACTCTCTCAAACTGACAAAAATTTCATGAATCATCCTGTTACAAAGTATTACATTTGAGATCGTTTATCAATTACGATCACCTCTCAATTCCAACAATACGAGACTATTCAATGGCTACCGGGATCACTTCTGCCCCTCATTCATCGCGGCATTTGCTCGCGTCGGCGGTGGGCTTGGCAGTGGCTGCGCAAGGAGGATTCAGCTATGCAGCGCAGACTGCAGATGACGGCACAGGTGTAATTGAGCTCGGCGCGACCAGTATCGAAGGTCAGGCCCCAAGCCAGAGCGCTTACAACCCCGTAGCGCCTTCCTCCCCCAAGTACACCGAGGCGCTGCGTGATACACCGCAGACGATTACCGTGGTGCCCAAGGAAGTCATTCATGATCAAAACCTGCTGACCCTGCGCGACGTGCTCAGCACCGTGCCGGGCATTACCTTCGGCGCCGGCGAAGGCGGCAGCGGTTACGGCGACAGCATCAACCTGCGCGGCTTCTCGGCCAGCGGCGACATCTACGTCGACGGCGTGCGCGACAGCGCGCAATACAGCCGCACCGACCCGTTCAACCTGGAACAGGTCGAAGTCGTCAGCGGCGCAAGTTCGGTGTATTCAGGTTCCGGCGCAGTCGGCGGCACCATCAACCTGGTGTCCAAGCAGCCGGAATTACGCGACAAAACCACGATCAGCGCCGGCATCGGCACCGATAACTACAAGCGCACCACGCTGGACACCAATCAGCAACTCAACGACACCACGGCGTTCCGGCTCAACCTGATGGCGCATGGTAACGATGTGCCGGGCCGCGATTATGAAGATTACTCGCGCTGGGGCATTGCGCCCTCCATCGCCTTTGGCCTGGGCACGCCGACGCGCGTTACCGTCAGTTATGAACACCAGAAAGATGACAACACGCCGCAGTACGGCATCCCCATCTACAACGGCAAACCGATGCCGGGTGTGGGCTGGAGCGACTATTACGGTTATCACAACATCAATGACCAGCAGATCACCTCGGACGCGTTCAGCCTGAAGCTCGAACACGACTTCAACGACGCCGTGTCAGTCCGCAACTTCACCCGCGTCGAGCGCGTGCGCCAGGACTTGCGCGCCTCCGGCCCCGAAGGTGCCCAGGCCGGCTGCCTGGCCAGCGGCACCCAGATAACGGGCGCGCCCTGCGCCGCCGGCCTCAAGCCTGGCTATTTCCAGCCAAGCGGCGGTTCGCTGGGCAACGAGCGCAACACTCAGAACAAAATGTTCACCAACCAGACTGACGTAACCAGTCACTTCAGCACGGGCTTCATCGACCACACACTGGTGACCGGCATCGCCATCAGCCGCGAGGAATACGAGGCGGATACCGGCAAATGGCTGACCAACAGCAACGGCAGCACGATCGTTCCGCCGCCGGTCAGCTTCAGCGACCCCAACTCGGACTGGACCGGCCCCGTCAACTTCACCCGTGCGGCCCACGTCGACGGTGCGCTGAACAACCGCGCCGCCTACGCCTTCGACACGCTCAAACTCAACCCGCAATGGGAAATCAACGGCGGTTTGCGTTACGAGCACAACGCCGGCAGCTCGGTCACCAATGCCTACTCCAGCACCGGCGTGGAAACGCCCGGCGTTCGCTACGGCCAAGCGGACGACCTGACGTCCTATCGCCTGGCACTGGTGTACAAACCGGTGGAAAACGGCAGTTTCTATATCGCCTATGGCAACAGCAAGACGCCGTCGCAAGCCAGCGTCAATGGTGGCTGCTTCACCCCGGCCAAAACGTCCAGCGCGCCCACCAACAACTGCAACGTCGCCCCGGAAACCGCCGTCAGCTATGAGATCGGCACCAAATGGGACTTCCTCGACAATGCCTTGTCGGTCACCGGCGCGATCTTTCGCAATGACCGCACCAACTATAAAGTCGCCGATCCCGACCCGACTAACCTGAGCGGCACGCAGTCGCTCGACGGGAAAGCACGTGCAGACGGCGTGGCGCTCGGCCTGAGCGGTGCGATCACGGACAAGTGGAAGGTCTTCGCCAACTACACCTACCTGGATACCCGCGTATTGCGCAGCGTCAGCGACTTCACCCTGGCCACCACCGGTTTCGACGCGCAGAAAGGCGAACCGCTGCCGTTCACGCCCAAACATGCGGCCAGTCTTTGGACGGTGTACGACCTGCCCTACGACTTTCAGGTGGGCTACGGCATCACGGCGCAATCCAAGCAGTACCTGGCCAGCGCCGCCGGGGCACCGACTGCGCCGGGCTACGCCGTGCAGCGCGCGATGCTTGGCTACAAGGTCAACAAACAGCTGAACCTGCAGTTGAACGTCAACAACCTGTTCGACAAGGAATACCTGACGCGCATCCGTAACAATGGCTGGGCGGTGCCGGGTGATGGGCGTGCGGCGGTTGTTTCGGCTGACTATACGTTCTGATTGGGGGGTTGTTTTGGGGGGTATATCCGTTGTTTGGGTGATGGCTGATATGGGTTCCGCCCTTACGGCGGGCCACTTTTGAAAAGAGCCCAAAAGTAACCAAAAGGCTCTTGCCCCACCACTCGGCACCTCGCTTAGGCTCGGTGTGCCTAAGATCAAAATCAAAAGCAAAGCACGGCGGCCTGACAGCCGACCTGATTCTGGAACCTGAAATCAATCAAATGTGGGAGCTGGCTTGCCTGCGATGGCATCAACTGGTTATGCCTGATACACCGAGTTGTCTGCATCGCAGGCAAGCCAGCTCCCACAGAAAAGCCAAGCAGTGCGGTGGTGGAGGCTGAACTCGGTCAACTTGTGGGAGCGGGCTTGCTCGCGAAGGCGGTGGGTCAGCGACACATGAGCTGACTGACAAACCGCATTCGCGGGCAAGCCCGCTCCCACATTTGGAGCTCTGTGCTTCAGACAGAAGTGTGTTGCTGTGCTGCTTCTACCACTCAGGTCGGCTACCACGCCGCCGTGTTCTGCGTTTGCCAAAAGTGACCCGCTGTGAGAGCGCAACCGCCAGCCCCCGTTACCGCAGCAATGGATATACACCCTCCCCACCACAGCCATTCGGTTTTCCGAACACCACACCCCGAACCATTCGGTTTGCCGGACCAAACCACCAAACCCCTCCCGTCACGCAAACTTAATCCCCATATAAATCAACCAGATAACCTTTTATCCCTGGTATGGCACGACTCATGCTCTACACTCCCTGACGATTGCCTGCGACGCTTCAGGAGCCGTCACGGGCATTCGCTGTACAAAAGAGAGCCGTTTAGCCGGCTTCATAAAAAAAACAAATGTCGAGGAAGTATTGATGCGCATCGTTCCCCATATCCTGGGCGCAGCTATCGCTGCTGCTCTGATCAGCACTCCAGTTTTCGCCGCCGAACTCACCGGCACACTGAAGAAAATCAACGACTCCGGCACTATTACTCTCGCTCACCGCGACAGCTCCATTCCGTTTTCCTACATCGCGGATGGCTCGGGCAAACCCGTGGGCTACTCCCACGACATTCAACTGGCCATCGTTGAAGCCCTGAAAAAAGACCTGAACAAACCCGATCTGAAGGTCAAGTACAACCTGGTCACCTCGCAAACCCGTATCCCGCTGATCCAGAACGGCACCGCGGATATCGAGTGCGGCTCCACCACCAACAACGCCGAACGCGCTCAACAAGTTGATTTCACCGTCAACATGTTCGAAATCGGCACCCGCCTGCTGGTCAAGAAAGACAAGGATGGCAAGCCGTCCTACGCTGACTTTGCCGACCTGAAAGGCAAAAACGTCGTGACCACCGCCGGCACCACGTCCGAGCGCATCATCAAAGCGATGAACGCCGACAAGCAAATGGGCATGAACGTCATCTCCGCCAAAGACCACGGCGAATCCTTCCAGATGCTGGAAAGCGGCCGCGCCGTCGCCTTCATGATGGACGACGCCCTGCTCGCAGGCGAAGAAGCCAAGGCCAAGAAGCCGGACGATTGGGTCATCACCGGTACGCCACAGTCCTTCGAAGCCTATGCGTGCATGGTGCGTAAAGACGATCCAGCCTTCAAAAAGGCTGTCGATGACGCCATCGTCGGTCTGTACAAATCCGGCGAAATCAACAAGATCTACAGCAAGTGGTTCGAGAGCCCGATTCCTCCAAAAGGCCTGAACCTGAACTTCCCGATGAGCGACAAGGTTAAGGAGCTGATCGCTAACCCAAGCGACAAACCAGCCCCTGACGTAAAAATCTGATACCTGACTAAGCTTATCTCCTGAGGGAGCCAACCCTCCCTCAGGCGTCTGTTACTACCTGCTGGCTTTAATTTGGAACACTCGACCTGGCGGTTTTCGAGCCGATCGCGTGTGCCTGGCGTTCAACGTCGGGCGGGAAAGGATCTTCCCCAAGCGGGTGCTTGTACATCGATCGATCTCGAGGGGAGACCCTAATGAATTACAACTGGGACTGGGGCGTGTTCTTCAAGTCCACTGGCGTGGGCAGCGAGACTTATCTCGACTGGTACATCGCCGGCTTGGGCTGGACCATCGCCATCGCTGTCGTGGCATGGATTATCGCCTTGTTGCTGGGGTCCATTCTGGGCGTCATGCGCACCGTGCCAAACCGCATCGTATCGGGCATCGCAACCTGCTACGTGGAACTGTTTCGTAACGTGCCGCTGCTGGTTCAGCTGTTTATCTGGTACTTCCTGATACCCGATCTGCTGCCGCAAAACCTGCAGGACTGGTACAAACAAGACCTCAACCCGACTACCTCGGCCTACCTGAGCGTCGTCGTGTGCCTGGGCCTGTTCACCGCCGCCCGTGTGTGTGAACAAGTGCGTACCGGCATCCAGGCGCTGCCACGCGGCCAGGAATCTGCCGCACGCGCCATGGGCTTCAAGCTGCCGCAGATCTACTGGAACGTGCTGCTGCCTCAGGCGTACCGCATCATCATTCCGCCGCTTACCTCGGAATTCCTCAACGTGTTCAAGAACTCCTCCGTGGCGTCCTTGATCGGTTTGATGGAGCTGCTGGCGCAAACCAAACAGACTGCCGAGTTCTCGGCCAACCTGTTTGAAGCCTTCACCCTGGCCACGCTGATCTACTTCACCCTGAACATGAGCCTGATGTTGCTGATGCGCGTGGTCGAGAAGAAAGTCGCGGTGCCCGGCCTGATCTCCGTGGGGGGTAAATAATGGACTTCGATTTCAGCGGCATCATCCCCGCCATTCCCGGCCTGTGGAACGGCATGGTCATGACCTTGCAGTTGATGGTCATGGGTGTGATCGGCGGTATCGCGCTGGGGACGATGCTGGCGCTGATGCGCCTGTCGTCCAGCAAACTGCTGTCGCGTCTGGCCGGCGCCTACGTGAACTACTTCCGCTCGATCCCGCTGCTGTTGGTGATCACCTGGTTCTACCTGGCGGTGCCGTTCGTGTTGCGCTGGATCACAGGCGAAGACACCCCGATCGGTGCGTTCACCTCCTGCGTCGTGGCCTTCATGATGTTCGAAGCCGCGTACTTCTGTGAAATCGTGCGGGCCGGCGTGCAGTCGATCCCCAAGGGCCAGATGGCCGCCGCACAGGCGATGGGCATGACCTATGGCCAGACCATGCGTCTGATCATCCTGCCCCAGGCGTTCCGCAAGATGACCCCGTTGCTGCTGCAACAGTCGATCATCCTGTTCCAGGACACCTCGCTGGTTTACACCGTGGGCCTGGTGGACTTCCTCAACTCCGCCCGCTCCAACGGCGACATCATTGGCCGCTCCAATGAGTTCCTGATCTTCGCCGGTGTCGTCTACTTCATCATCAGCTTTTCCGCCTCGCTGCTGGTCAAGCGTCTGCAAAAAAGGTTTGCCGTATGATCTCTATCAAGAACATCAACAAGTGGTATGGCGACTTCCAGGTGCTGACCGATTGCAGCACCGAGGTTAAAAAAGGCGAAGTGATCGTGGTGTGCGGGCCGTCCGGCTCGGGTAAATCCACCCTGATCAAGTGCGTCAACGCACTGGAACCGTTCCAGAAAGGCGACGTGGTGGTGGATGGCACCTCCATCGCCGACCCGAAGACCAACCTGCCGCAACTGCGCTCGCGCGTGGGCATGGTGTTCCAGCACTTCGAACTGTTCCCGCACCTGACCATCACCGAAAACCTGACCATCGCGCAGATCAAGGTGCTCGGCCGCAGCAAGGAAGAAGCCACCAAAAAGGGCCTGCAACTGCTTGAGCGCGTCGGCCTTTCGGCACACGCCCACAAGCACCCGGGCCAGCTTTCCGGCGGCCAGCAACAACGTGTGGCGATTGCCCGCGCCCTGGCCATGGACCCGATCGTCATGCTGTTCGACGAACCGACCTCGGCACTGGACCCTGAAATGGTCAACGAAGTGCTCGACGTGATGGTGCAACTGGCCCACGAAGGCATGACCATGATGTGCGTCACCCACGAAATGGGGTTTGCGCGCAAAGTGGCCGACCGCGTGATCTTCATGGACGCCGGCAAGATCATCGAAGACTGCCCGAAGGAGGAGTTCTTCGGCGACATCAGCGCCCGCTCCGAACGCGCGCAGCACTTCCTTGAGAAAATCCTGCAGCACTAAAACCGGCTTCGTTTTCTCTGTGGGAACCGTTTTGTGTGGGAGCTGGCTTGCCTGCGATGCAGACACCTCGGTCTATCAGTGACACCGAGGAGATCCTGTCGCAGGCAAGCCAGCTCCCACATGAACCGGTTCGCGGCAGGGCTGACAGCTCTGGTTGACCCAAGGCAACTGTGATGAAATGCGACCCCAACCAATTTCGCGCCGCACCGCCATCACTTGCCGTGAAACCTCGTCTGATTCGCCAACTGTTCCTGCCGCCGTTGATCATCGCCCTGATGATCGGCTTGGGTTATATCGGCTTCTGGGTCAGTGAGTATTACGGCATCAGCACCCTCAGCGACAACGGCGAACGCCAGTTGGAGCTGCACGCGCGCACCGTCGAAAGCGAACTGAGCAAATACACCTACCTGCCCAGTCTGCTGGAGCTCGAATCCAGCGTCTCCACGCTGCTGGCCGACCCGAACCAGGAAACCCGGCAGACGGTCAATGATTACCTCGAAGGCCTGAACCGACGCAGTCGCAGTCGGGCCATCTACGTGATGGACACCACCGGCCGGGTGCTGGCCACCAGTAACTGGCGCGATGCCGACAGTTACCAGGGTGAAGACCTGTCCTTTCGCGCCTATTTCCAGAATGCCGTACGCGGCCAGCCGGGCCGCTTCTATGGCATCGGCAGCACCAACGGCGAGCCTGGCTACTACCTGGCTCACGGCCTGGAAGAACACGGCAAGATCATCGGCGTCGCCGTGGTCAAAGTGCGCCTCGAAGCCCTCGAAGAGCGCTGGCAGCGTGCGCGCCTCGAAGCGTTCGTGAGCGACGAGAACGGCATCATCATCCTCTCCAGCGACCCGGCCCGCCGGCTCAAGGCCGTGCGCCCGCTGAGCGACGACACCAAAGAACGCCTGGCCCACAGCCTGCAATATTACTGGGCGACGCTTAACGAGCTGGAGCCGCTGGCCCGTGAGCGACTCAATGAGGGCACCGAAAAGCTGACCTTCCCGGCCAACAGCGAAGTGGTCAACGACGAGCACGAAGTCAGCTACCTCGCGCAAACCCGCCCGCTCAACGACACGCCGTGGAATTTCACCCTGCTGACGCCGCTCAATGAGCTGCGCCGCGCGGCGATCAATCAGGGCATTCTGGTCGCTGTCGCATTCGGCCTGGTGGCGTTTTTGCTGATCGCCTGGAACGAACGCCGCAAGGTGATCGCCACCCGCCTCGCCGCGCGGGAAGCCTTGCAGGAAGCCAACAGCCAGCTGGAGCGGCGGATTGCCGAACGCACCGCCGACCTGCGTGCCAGCAACGAACGGCTCAAGGGCCAGATTCGCGAACGGCGCCAGGCTGAAGAAACCTTGCGCCGCGCCCAGGACGAACTGGTGCAGGCCGGCAAACTCGCCGCCATCGGCCAGATGTCCACCAGCATCGCCCATGAGTTGAACCAGCCGCTGGCGGCGCTGCGCACACTGTCGGGCAATACCGTGCGCTTCCTCGAACGTGGCGCGCTCGACACCGCCAGTGCCAACCTCAAGACCATCAATGAACTGATCGACCGCATGGGCCGCATCACGGCCAGCCTGCGCTCGTTTGCACGGCGCGGTGATGACCAGGGCGAAGCCAACCTTGGCAAGGCTGTGGACGCCGCGTTCCAGGTGCTCGGCGCTCGTCTCGACGGCCTGCCGCTGACCGTGCACCGCGACTTCGCCAACGCTCAATTGCAGATCGACCAGACACGCCTGGAGCAGATCCTGGTCAACCTGATCGGCAACGCCCTGGACGCGATGCAGGCGCAACCTGCGCCCGAACTGTGGTTGGATGGCCACGTGCTTGAGGGCAGGTACCGCCTGCACGTACGCGACAACGGGCATGGCATCGACCCCGAAACGCGCAAGCATTTATTCGAACCGTTCTTCACCACCAAACCCGGCGAACAAGGCCTGGGCCTGGGCCTGACCCTTTCCGCCAGCCTCGCGGCGGCCACTGGCGGCAACCTTGCCGTGGAACACCCGGCCAGCGGTGGTACTGCCTTTGTCTTGTGCCTGCCGCTGGTGGGCACTCAAAAAGCTGAGTCGACATGAATACAGACACCCCAGCCGCAAAAGACGACCTCACCGTTCTGATCGTCGAGGACGATCCCCATGTGCTGCTCGGCTGCCAACAGGCCCTGGCGCTGGAAGACATTCCCAGCGTGGGCGTGGGCAGTGCTGAAGAAGCCCTCAAGCGCATTGGCGAGAACTTTGCCGGCATCGTCATCAGCGACATTCGCCTGCCGGGCATCGACGGCATCGAGCTGCTGACCCGCCTCAAAGCGCTGGATAAAAGCCTGCCGGTGGTGCTGATTACCGGGCACGGTGATATTTCGATGGCCGTCGGGGCCATGCGCAATGGCGCCTACGACTTCATGGAAAAACCCTTCTCCCCCGAACGCCTGGTCGACGTGGCGCGCCGCGCCCTGGAGCAACGCGGGCTGGCGCGAGAAGTGTGGTCGCTGCGCCGCCAACTGGCCGAGCGTGACTCGCTGGAGGGCCGCATCATCGGCCGCTCGCCGGCGATGCAGAACCTGCGCGAACTGATCGCCAACGTCGCCGACACCTCGGCCAACGTGCTGATCGAAGGCGAGACCGGCACCGGCAAGGAACTGGTCGCGCGCTGCCTGCATGATTTCAGCCGGCGCCATGCCCACCAGTTCGTTGCCTTGAACTGCGGCGGCCTGCCGGAAAACCTGTTCGAAAGCGAGATTTTCGGCCACGAAGCCAACGCCTTTACCGGCGCCGGCAAACGGCGCATCGGCAAGATCGAGCACGCCCACGAAGGCACGCTGTTTCTCGATGAAGTGGAAAGCATGCCGATCAACCTGCAGATCAAACTGCTGCGGGTGCTGCAGGAACGCACCCTTGAACGGCTGGGTTCGAACCAGAGCGTGGCCGTGGATTGCCGGGTGATCGCCGCCACCAAATCCGACCTCGATGAGCTGAGCCGCGCCAGCCAATTTCGCAGCGACCTTTACTACCGCCTCAACGTGGTGACCCTGGAACTGCCGCCGTTGCGCGAACGTCGCGAAGACATCCTGCAGTTGTTCGAGCACTTCCTGCAGCAATCCTCCTTGCGCTTTGATCGCACCGCGCCGGAGCTGGACAACCAGACCGTGTCGACGCTGATGAGCCACGACTGGCCAGGCAACGTGCGCGAACTGCGCAACGTCGCCGAGCGCTTTGCCCTGGGCTTGCCCGCCTTCAAGAAAAGCGGCAGCGGCAACAGCAACCACGGCCTGGCCTTCACCGAAGCGGTGGAAGCCTTCGAGCGCAACCTGCTCAACGATGCCCTGCAGCGCAGCGGCGGCAACCTGACCCAGGCCAGCCTGGAACTGGGGATGGCCAAGACCACCCTGTTCGACAAGGTCAAGAAATACGGGTTGAGCCACTGATGGATCTACTCTTGAAGGCCGCCATTGGCGCGGCGGTGGTGTTGATCCTGGCGGCGCTGGCCAAGACCAAAAACTATTACATCGCGGGGCTGGTGCCGCTGTTTCCGACCTTTGCGTTGATTGCGCACTACATCGTCGGCAAGGGCCGCTCGGTGGAGGACCTGAAGACCACCATCGTGTTTGGGATGTGGTCGATCATTCCGTATTTTGTGTATTTGGCGACGCTGTATGTGATGGTCGACCGCCTGCGCCTGGAGGCGTCACTCGCCGTGGCGGCGGTGGCGTGGCTGATGGCGGCGACGGTGTTGGTGAGTGTGTGGGTTCGCCTCCATACCTGACACACCGGGGTAAAAAATGTGGGAGCTGGCTTGCCTGCGATAGCGGTCTGTCTGTGCCAGCTGAGTTGGCTGATACACCGCTATCGCAGGCAAGCCAGCTCCCACATTTGGATCAGTGGTGAGCCTGATAGATCAACGCACGATCTTGTCCACTTGAATCCCCAGCTTCTTCAACCGATACCAGAAGCTTCTCTCGGAAATCCCGATCTTCGCCGCCGCCGCAGCCTGCACGCCGTTGCTCTCGTGCAACGCCGCCAGGATGTAGGTTTTCTCGACGTCCGCCAGCGCCGCGTCCAGGTCCGCAGGCACGCCAGGGTTGTCACCGAGCAGCGCCGTAACGCCGTCCTCTGCCGGTTTTGAAGCAAACAGGTACGCCGGCAGGTCGATGTCTTCGATCACCGGTTTGGCGGCGACGATGGTTGCGCGCTCCACGCAGTTTTGCAGCTCGCGGATATTCCCCGGCCAGTTGTAAGCCGCCATGGCCTGCAAGGCCTCCGGGCTGAACCCAGTGATGCGTTTGCCAGCGGTGGCGCTCAGGGTCTGGGCGAAGTGCCGGGCCAGGGGCACGATGTCCTCGGCGCGTTCGCGCAGGGCCGGCAGCGGGATCGGAAACACATTCAGGCGGTAATACAGGTCTTCGCGAAACTCTTTATTGGCCACCGCGTCCAGCAGGTTCTTGTTGGTGGCGGCGATCACCCGCACGTCCACCTTGCGCTCGCGCGGGTCGCCCACCGGCTCGATCACCCGCTCCTGCAACGCGCGCAGAATCTTGGCCTGCAACGCCAGGGGCATGTCGCCCACCTCATCCAGAAACAGCGTGCCCTTGTCGGCCTGCATAAAGCGCCCGACCCGATCCGCCACGGCGCCGGTGAAGGCGCCCTTGCGATGGCCAAACATTTCACTTTCCAGCAAGCCTTCCGGAATCGCCGCGCAGTTGACCGCTACAAATGGCTTGTCGGCACGGCTGCCGTGTTTGTGGATCGCGCGCGCGACCATTTCCTTGCCGGTGCCGCTTTCGCCAGTCAGCAGGATGGTGGCGTTGCTGTCACGCACCGAATCGATTGCATGCAGCACTTGGCGAAACGCCGGGCTGTCACCCACCAGGCTGTCGAACTGCGCATGGTGATCGAGTTCGGCGCGCAGCCGCGCGTTGTCGCGCATGATGTCGCGAAACTGCAACGCCTTGGCGACGGTGATGTCCAGTTCGTCGATGTCGAACGGCTTGGCAATGTAGTCATAAGCGCCGTTGCGCATCGATTGCACGGCGTTTTTCACCGTGCTGTAGGCGGTCATCACGATCACCGGCAAATCCGGGAAACGCACCTTGATCTCGGCCAGCAGCGCCGGGCCGTCCATGCCTGGCATGCGCCAGTCACTGATCACCAGGTCGATGTCTTCCTGCTCCAGCACCTTGAGCGCGTGCAGGCCGTTGCTTGCGGTGAATACCTGAATGCCGTTCTGGCTCAAGGCCGACGACAGCAAGTCGCAGAGCTTGGGCTCGTCGTCGACTACCAATACGTTATGCGTCATGACCATCCTCATCATCGCCGTCGTCATCACCCTGGGCCGGAATGTACAGGCTGAAGGTGGCGCCGGCATCTTTCTCACTGGCACATTCAATGCTGCCGTCGTGACTCTCCATGATCGAATAGACTTTTGCCAGGCCCAGGCCCGTGCCCGAGGCCTTGGTGGTGACGAACGGTGTGAAGATCCGCTCGATCATATCCGCCGGAATGCCCTGGCCGGTGTCGGCGATGCTGATCACCGTGTTGCCGTCGACACTGCGAATGCCCAGGGTCAGGCGTCCGCCTTCGGGCATCGCGTCGATGGCGTTGAGAATCAGGTTGAGGCACGCCTGCTTGAGCTGTTTGGCATCGGCATAGATCGTCGCACCGGGTGCCTGGTCGTCAATCTGCGCGTCAATGTTATGCGTGGACAGTTCCGGGCTGCAGAAACCGAGAATCTCTTCGACCAGCGCCCGCGCCGGCTGCAGCACACGCAGCGGCGGGTTGGGTTTGGCGAAATCGAGGAATTCGGTGATCAGGTCGTTGATGCGGCTGACCTCGCTGATCACGTATTCCAGGTGGCGCTTGTCGGTTTCCGCCAGGTCGGCGCGACGGTGCAACAGTTGGGTCGCGGTCTTGATGATGCCCAGCGGGTTGCGGATCTCGTGAGCCAGGCCCATGGCGACTTCGCCCAGGGCGTGCAGCCGATCGCGACGGCGCAACTGGGCTTCAAGGTGATGCAGTTCGCCCAGGCGCTCGGTCATGTGGTTGAAGGTGCTGCTCAACTGCGCCAGCTCATCGCCGCCACTCACCAATACGCGGTGTTCGTAATGCCCCGAGATCACCGCGTCCACGCCTTGGGACAAATCACGCAGCGGTTTGGTCAGGCGCCGCGACACCAGCACGCCGGCGCCCAGGGACAACGCCGAGCTGAGCAGGAAAATCAGCACGAACAGGTTGCTCTGATTCACCAGCCCGACCAGGCTGGTATGGCGTAGCAGGCCGCTGAAGATCACCCCTTGCAGGTCGCCGGCATCATTGAAGATGGGCCAATACAGACCGCTGTAGTTGTTGGTGAACTGCTCGCTCGGCTGCTTGGTGGCGCGCATGGCCGTTTCGACGTCCTTGGGAATGCGCGAGGGGTGGTTTTCGAAACGCTGGGTCGAGAAGATTTCGTTAAATCCCGACGGGTTGGCCAGGTACAGGCGCAGGTCGAGGGAATGCACATCGGCCACGCTGGTGAGGAAACTGCTGTCCAGGTACGTCGCCACCAACAGCAGGTAGTCGACGCCTTCCTGGGTGGTTTCGAAGGTCGAGACCACCAGGCCCGTACTCACGCCCGCCACCTGCACGGTTTGCAGCACCGCGTTGCTGGTCAGGTCGATCTGCTTGACCACATCGTCGGAGGCCGTGCTGAACACGACCTTGTGATCACTCACGCGAATCAGCGCGACCACGTCGATGTCCGTGGCGTCGGCAATGTCGGCGGTCAGCCGGTCGTGCTTGGCGGCCTGCTTGTTCGAAGGCGGGCTGGTGTAGCGCAGGAACAACTTGGCCATGCGCGCGTTGTCATGAAGGATGTCGCCGATTTCGTCCTTGACGATCTTGGTCGACTCTTGCAGCCAGATACGCACGTTACTGTCGAAAATCTGCGACAGCGTGGTCGCCGCCAGCTCGGCGGCGATCATGGTGGGAATAACGCTGACCAGCCAGAACGCCAGCACCAGCTTGCGCTGGACGCTCCAGCGCGAAATGGCAAAGGGGCGGGCTTTCTGGCGGGTTTTGGTGATCATCAGGTTTCGCTTATCGCAGCAGCCATGGCAGGGTCGGAACGGTCCGGTCTCAGGTACATTTTCACGAGCTTGAGCAGGCTGTTGACCAGCCGGTTACGGTGACGGAAGAACATGCTGTTGCCTTGGAACTCGCACCCCAGGCGCAGCTTACTGGCATACCCTTCCTGACCGCACTCGTACACAGGGATATTGTGCTGAATACAGTAGTCGACGTTGGTCAGCCAACTGCGAAAGTACAGGTTGTATTCGCGGCTGAATGCCATGTCATGCCCAAAAAACTTGTCGATCAGGCGGTGCTGGTCCAGCAGGATCAGATTGAACGCCACCAGGTGCTCGTCCACCCAATAAAGAACACAGACCGCACGCCCTTCAAGCCGTTCGAGGATGCCGGTGAAGTAACGCGCCGGCAAACGTTCGAACTGCAGCTGCGAGCGTTCGAGCGTGGCCTCGTACAAGCGCATGACATCCGGCAACACATCATCAATATTGCGCCGCCACTCTACGCGCGGGCCCGGCGCACGCAGTTTACGGCGCAGGTCCTTGCGCGTCGATTTGCACAACGAGCCAAGGTAGGCGTCTACCGAACCGTAGGGCACCGAGAGCAGACCGCTGGGCAAGCTCGGCATGCTCTGGAAACCTGCGCTGCGGCAACTGGTCGCCCAGTGCGAGTCGTCGGTCGGTACATCTTTGACCGCCACCAGGCCAATCCCGAAGGCACTGGCATCCTGTCGCGCGGCTTTCAGCAACTGCTTGAGCAACACAGGGCGTCGCGTCTGGGGTATGCCGCTTGCAATACCTGCATCGCAACGCTCGGCTATCGGCGAGCCAATGGCATACAGCGGCAAGCGTAAAACACCCGGCCACAGTCGCTCCAGGCGTTCGGTAAAACGCTTGCCGGCGCCCGACACCGTGGTGTCGAGGCGATAATGCGTGATGAACGCGGCGGCCACTGCCACCAGCGTTTCATCTTCGTAAACCGCCAGGTAGCGCCATTTGAAGTCATCAATGGCCGCGTTTTCCACGGCGACGTAAAAATCCCAATCCTCCAGAGCACCGGGAAAACAGTCGTTCCAGGCACTGCGCTGGATGGCCCGGATAGTCGAGAAGGCTTGAGCGGTGATCACGTCGCGTCCTTAGGCTTAAGCCCGCTGTCGATAGTCTACGGGCGCCTGGATAGCCTCGGCATGTTGCTCGACAAACTCGGCGCTCAACTCGATCACGCGTCGGTATTGCAGGTCGACGGTGATCATGTGGTAGCAGTTGTCCAACAGAATCTTGGTCACGGGGCCGCCCAAATGGCGCTCCACGTAGTCGGCGTTCCAGCGGCTGGTGATGTCGTCCTCAATGGAGTGCAAAACCAGCGCCGGTACCTTGACCTCGGGCATGCGTTTCTTGACCACGGCGTTCATGCGGTGCAACTCGCGCACCGTAATGCCTTCCATGGTCAGCAAACCGGCTTCACTGCTCTCCCCTTCCTTCATCTGGCGCTCGACGATGGCCCGCAGGCGCTCGTTCTTGATGCCGTAAGGCGGCTTCTCTTCGAAGCGACAGATGTGTACGCCGAATGGAATCTTCATTAACAACGGCGTCAGGAATGCCAGTTTGTTAATGCTCCAGCCGTCGTACTTCAAGGTGGTGGAATACATCAACAGCCCGGCGACTTGCCCAGGGTGTTCGGCGGCCACGTACATCGACATCACCGCGCCCATGGACAAGCCACCGACAAACACTTGCTCGTGGCGTTGCTTGACCTGCACGAAGGTGTTGCGCACGCCTTCGTACCAGTCCAGCCAGCCGGTAGCTTGCAGGTCGCTGTTGTCGCCGCAATGCCCGGCCAGGGTGGGCACGTACACCGTGCAGTTACCCGCCTTGGCCAAGCCTTTGGCGACCTGACGCAATTCCGTCGGGGTGCCGGTCAGGCCGTGGATCAACAGGATCCCGACCGGACCTTCACCGAGAACGAAGCCGGCATCACCTTCACCGAGGTCGATCCCGGAGGCATTCACCGTTTGGTCGCCCGTACCAGCAGTTGCTCGAGCAGCTTCAAGCCCAGGTCGATTTCCGGGTAGCTGATTTCCAGCGACGGCGCCAGGGTGATCACGTTTTTGTAGTAGCCGCCCACGTCGAGGATCAAGCCGAGTTTCTGGCCATCGACGACCATGTCGCCCTTCATGCCTTCTTCAACCATGTAGTCCAGGGTCGCCTTGTCTGGCGTGAAGCCATCCGGGCCACAGATTTCGCAGCGCAGGGCCAGGCCCAGGCCATCGACGTCGCCGATGATAGGGAAACGTTTCTGCAGGTCTTGCAGGCCTTCCAGGAAGTATTTGCCCTTGGCCATGACCATCGCGCCGTAGTCGACTTCGCTGGTCATCTTGAACATTTCCAAACCTACCGCCGTGCCCAGTGGGTTGGAGGCGAAGGTGGAGTGGGTCGAACCTGGTGGGAAGATCTTCGGGTTGATCAACTCTTCACGGGCCCAGATGCCGCCCAGCGGGTTCAGGCCGTTGGTCAGCGCCTTGCCGAAGACGATCACGTCCGGCTGCACGTCGAAGTGCTCGATCGACCACAGTTTGCCGGTACGGTAGAAGCCCATCTGGATTTCGTCGGACACCATCAGGATGCCGTGCTGGTCCAGTACATGCTTGAGTTCGCGGTAGAAGTTCATCGGCGGGATCACGTAGCCGCCGGTGCCCTGGATCGGCTCGACGTAAAACGCTGCGTATTCGCTCTGGCCGACTTTCGGGTCCCACACGCCGTTGTATTCGGTCTCGAACAGACGGGCGAATTGCTGCACGCAGTGGCTGCCGTATTCTTCCTTGGTCATGCCTTTGGGGCCGCGGAAGTGATACGGGAACGGGATGAACTGCGCGCGCTCGCCGAAGTGGCCGTAGCGGCGACGGTAGCGGTAGCTGGAGGTGATCGACGACGCGCCGAGAGTACGGCCGTGGTAGCCGCCCTCGAAGGCGAACATCAGGCTCTTGCCGTTGGTGGCGTTACGCACAACCTTCAGGGAGTCTTCGATGGACTGCGAACCGCCGACGTTGAAGTGCACGCGACCGTCGAGGCCGAACTTCTTCTTGGCGTCGACCGCGATCATTTCCGACAGCTCGATCTTGCCTTTGTGCAGGTACTGGCTGGCGATTTGCGGCAGGGTGTCGATCTGCTGTTTCAGCGCGTTGTTCAGGCGCGGGTTGGCGTAGCCGAAGTTGACGGCCGAGTACCACATTTGCAGGTCGAGGTAGGCCTGGTCTTCGGTGTCCCACACGTAGGAGCCTTCGCAACGACTGAAAATACGCGGCGGCTCGATGTAGTGAACAGTGTCGCCGTAGGAGCAGTACTTGGCTTCTTTATCCAGAAGGATCTGGTCTTCGGCAGTGGCGATACGGATATCAGACATGGTGGAAGAGTTCCTGGTTGTCAGCAGTAAAGGTGGTGGCGTTGGCCGCGATGCCCTGAGGCAGCTTGGCCAGCAATGCGGTCACTTCGGCGAAGGTGTCGAAGCGCGCGTGAGGAATGTTGTTGGCTTGGCAATAGTCGGCCAGGCTGCCTTTGGCAAAGACGAAGTCGGCGGTGGAGGCCACGCACATGTCGGACTTGCCGTCGCCGATCACCAGCACGCGCTTGTTGCGCGGGGTGGATTTGCACTTGCAGTTGCCGGAGGCGGCACGGCAGGCATCGCTGGAGTACGGGAAGTCGATGCGCCAGCTGTTCTGGTCGACCTGGCGCAGGCGGTTGGCGAGGATCGGCAGCAAGGTCACGTAGTTGCGCGACAGGATGCGCGCGATGCCTTGTTCGATGCCGTCGCTGACCACTTCGATGGTCGCGCCCAGGCCCATGACGTGATCGACGAAGTCCGGGAAGTCCGGGTCGATCTCGACGCTGTCGAAGTACGCCAGCAGTTCCGCAGGGGTTGCTTTGATCAGCGCCAGTTGGCGGCTCAGGCATTCGCGGGAACCGATATGCCCATCCAGCCATTCCTGTTCGATGGTTTCCCACTCGGGGCCGGCGAAGCGTTGGAGGACGTTGTCGATGACGTCGGTTGGGGTGATGGTCCCGTCGAAGTCACACACGATATGCCAGTGGATCATTGCCTTTCCTTGAGTTGGAGGGCTTGAAGAAAATCGCGCTCTTTGCGCTTGCAGGAGGGGTAGAGCAGGGATTGTGCCAACTGGCTAAAAGCCCGCAGGGCCGGGGTTTTGGCCGATGGCCCGAGTGTTTTGTGTCGCAGGAGCTACAATTTTTGTAGCTTGCTACAAACAAGATGAGTGCTTGCGTCAGGGACGCCCTTCGCGCGTGAATGCGCGCATGTTCAGATAAGGAAATGGCTCCATGTTCAAGGTTACTTCTGCTGTATTCGCCGGTTTGCTCGGGCTGTGGGGTTTTTCCAGCACGGTATTGGCCGACGGCATTACCGGCGAAGTGGGCGCGGGTGTCAGCTATCAACCCCACGACCCTACCGGCAGCCGCTACGAAACCCGGCCGATTCCCTACTTCGATCTGGACTGGGGCAGTGTCAGCCTAGGCACCGACGACGGCCTGACCTGGAGCGCGCTGAACACCAACGGCATTACTGCCGGCCCTTACATCAATTACCTGCCGGGCCGAACGGCCAATGGTTCGCTGCGCGGCTTGCGCGATGTGTCGGACATGGCGGAAATCGGCGGCTTCATCCAATACGCCCCGGCCGAGTTCTGGCGCGTGTACGCGCAGGTCGGCCAGGCCGTGGGCGGCGGGCGTGATCAGAGTGGCGTGCTGGGCAAACTCGGCGGCGAGCTGGGTTACCCGTTGGGTGGCGGCATCATCGGCAGCACGGGCCTGATGGCGCACTTTGCCGATGCGCGCCAGACGCAGACCTTTTTTGGTGTGGATGACAAGGAGTCTGCGGCTTCGGGCATTCGGGCCTATAACGCCAGTGCGGGTTTCCAGAACCTGACGTTGACCCAGAGTTTTGAATTCCCGCTGGATACGCACTGGTCATTGTTGACCAGCGCCAGTTGGACGCACCTGGTGGGGTCGGCGGCCAACAGCACCATCGTCAAGCAGACGGGTGATGTGAACCAGGGGCAGGTGCAGACGGCGATCAGTTACAAGTTTGAGTGATGGGCTGGATGTGGGTGGCTGGCGGCCGGCCCACCGCCTTCGCGAGCAGGCCCGCTCCCACACTTGAAGCTCAGTGCATCAGGTGTACTCGGTCAAATGTGGGAGCTGGCTTGCCTGCGATGCAGGCACCTCGGTACATCAGGCACACCGAGTTGATGCTATCGCAGGCAAGCCAGCTCCTACAGAAAAGCAGATCTGCTTTTGCTTCAATCACTCAGGACAGGTACACAAGGCCCCGAAGCCCCATCAGCCCTTGGCCTCACTGATGATCTGACGAATCGCCCCAACAAAGGCCTCAGCCGGCTGCCCCCCACTGACCGCATACTGATCGTTGAACACGATCGTCGGCACCGAAGTCACCCCTCGGGAAATCCACAGCTGCTCTTGCTCGCGCACCTCTGCGGCGTACTCATCGGAGGCCAGAATCTGCGCAGCACGGGTGACATCCAACCCAACACTTTCAGCAATAATCGCCAAGGTCGCAGGGTCGGACGGGTCTTGCCCATCGCTGAAATAAGCCTTGAACAGCGCTTCCTTCAGGTTGTACTGCAACCCTTCCAACCCGGCCCAATGCAGCAAGCGATGCGCATCAAACGTGTTGTAGATACGACTCTGCCCGTCAGTGCGAAACGCAAAGCCCAACGCCGCACCCAAGTCACGAATACGCGCACGGTTAGCCTGCGATTCCTCTGCGGTGGAGCCGTATTTTTCAGTGATGTGCTCAACGATGTTCTGCCCGATAGCCGGCATATTCGGGTTCAGCTCAAACGGCTGAAAATGAATCTCGGCCTGCACCTCAGCGCCCAGCTGGTCCAACGCCTCAGTCAGCCCGCGCAGGCCGATAATGCACCAGGGGCAAGACACGTCGCTGACGAAATCGATTTTCAGGGGAGTACTCATGGTGGGCAACCTCGCTGGCATTGATGCGCCGTAAACGTTGCACGATACACCAACTTCACAACACCTTCGAAGGCTGCCCCACATCAATCTGCGCCCAATGCGCGGCATCTTCGCGATGGGCTTGCAGGTACGGCAACACCGCCGCCAGCAACGGCGCCTTGAACGCCTCCTGAAAACGATGCGCCAGGCCGGGAATCAACTTCAATTGGCTGCCCTGGATATGCGCGGCCAAATGCACACCGTGCATCACCGGCAGCAACGGGTCGGCAGTGCCATGCACCACCAGCGTTGGCACACGCAATTGATTGAGCAGCGGCACACGACTGGGCTCGGCGAGGATCGCCATGATCTGGCGCTTGACCCCGTCCGGGTTGAAGGCGCGGTCGTAGGACAGCGCGGCCTGATGCAGCAACACCTGGCGATCGTCCTTCACCAGCGGGCTGCCCAACGCCGCCAGCAAGTCGGCCTGTTGCTCCAGCGCCACTTCACGGTTGGGCGCGCTGCGCCGCGACAGCAACTGCACCAACGCCGCACTCGGCGCCGGCAGGCCTTCGGCGCCGGAGCTGGTCATGATCAGCGTCAGGCTCTCGACCCGTTGCGGCGCCATGCCCGCCAGGTGCTGGGCGATCATGCCGCCCATGCTCGCACCCAGCACGTGGAATTGGCGGATCTGCAAAGCGTCCATCAAGCCCAGGGCGTCGTCGGCCATGTCGGTCAGGGTGTAGGGCGCCGCCACCGGCAGGCCGAGTTTGTAGCGCAGCACTTCGAAGGTCAGGTTGGCACTGGCCGGCGCCTGGCGCCACGTGGACAGGCCGACGTCACGGTTGTCGTAGCGAATCACCCGAAACCCTTGTTCGCACAGCGCCACGACGACTTCGTCCGGCCAGTGGATCAACTGCCCGCCCAGGCCCATCACCAGCAGCAATGCAGGGTCGGACGCACGGCCGATGCTCTGGTAGGCGATGCTCACCTGAGCCAGGTCGACCGTTTGCGTCGGGACGTTGACGTCACATCGAGAAGCCGCAAAAGACGGCAGGCCGAACAATAGAGCGGCCAGTAAACACAACACGCGCATGAAAAACACCGAAACACAGAACCCCAGTAGAGCGCGAGTCTGATGAAGTTTGTTCAAGCGCGCTGCCACAGTTGCGTGACAGTTTGATGAACGGCGCCCAGCGGTCATGATCGACACGCCTTGCAACATGAGACAAACTCACGCCATTGCTGTTTTTCACAAATCGTCTTCATGGAGAGCCCGTGCTCGAAATCCGTCACCTCAAGACCCTGCACGCCTTGCGCGAAGCCGACAGCCTGGTCGAAGCCGCCGAGCGCCTGCACCTGACGCAGTCGGCGCTGTCCCATCAGTTCAAGGAGCTGGAAGAGCGCCTGGGCATGCAGCTGTTCGTGCGCAAGACCAAGCCACTGCGCTTTACCAGCGCCGGCCTGCGCCTGCTGCAACTGGCCGACGCCACCCTGCCCTTGCTGCGCGGCGCCGAGCGCGATATTGCGCGGCTCGCCGGCGGCACCGCCGGGCGTTTGCACATGGCCATCGAGTGCCACAGCTGCTTCCAGTGGCTGATGCCGACTATCGACCAGTTCCGCGATGCCTGGCCAGAAGTCGAGCTGGACCTGGCGTCCGGCTTCGCCTTCGCGCCACTGCCGGCGCTGGCGCGGGGCGACCTGGACCTGGTGGTGACTTCCGACCCGCTGGAATTGCCGGGCATCACCTACGTGCCGCTGTTCACTTACGAAGCCATGCTGGCCGTGGCCAACCAGCACGCACTGGCGAACAAATCGTACATCGTGCCCGAAGATTTGCTCACCGAGACCTTGATCACCTACCCGGTGGAACGTGATCGGCTGGACATCTTCACGCGCTTTTTAGAGCCGGCCGACGTGGAACCGGCCCAGGTGCGCACCTCGGAACTCACCGTCATGATGATGCAGCTGGTGGCCAGCGGCCGTGGTGTGTGCGGCATGCCGCATTGGGCGCTGCATGAGTACAGCTCGCGCGGTTACGTGAAGGCCAAGCGGTTGGGCGAGAAAGGTTTGTTTGCGACGTTGTATGCGGGAATTCGTGCAGACATGCTGGACGCGCCGTACATGCGCGACTTTTTGCTGACGGCCAAGGACACGTCGTTTTCCACCCTCGATGGCGTCAGCGCAGTGCGCTAGCCGACACAGATTAAAAATGTGGGAGCGGGCTTGCCCGCGAAAGCGGTGTGTCAGTCAACTTATCTTTAACGGGTCCGCCGCCTTCGCGGGCAAGCCCGCTCCCACATTGGCCATCATCCGTCGTTCAGTTCACGCCACATGTGGATCTTGTCGAAATAATCCTCGCCCACGCGCACCGCCAGTGGCTCCAGGCCGTACTGGATGAAGCCGCAGCGCTGGTACAACGCGAAGGCGGCGTCGTTGCCAGCGGTCACCGTCAGCTGAATCAACTTGAGGCGTGAGTGGCGGCGCGCCTCGCTGAGCGCTGCTTCTACCAGCTGGCGGCCCACGCCCTTCTGCTGATAAGCCTCGTTCACGTACATGCCGAACAAGGTCACCTTGTGCCGCGCTTTCTCACGGGGCTCGAACGCCAGGCCGACAATGCCGACCAATGCGTCCCCCTCAAAAGCCCCGAGCAGCCGATCCAGCGGGCTGTCGACGCGCTTTTCCCACCAGCTCAAGGGCATCAGCGCGCGCTCCGCCACGCTGGAGGTGAACGCCTGCGGATAAGCGCCATACGCCTCAAGCATCAACGCCCGATAAGCCTCGGCGTCGTTGGCGCCAAGCGTGCGTACCATCATGCGTCGCAGGTCAGCGACGCGCGGTAAAACGGCAGGATCACGTCGCGCGTCAACGGCGCCAGTTGCAAACCGCCGTCACCGGCTGGGTCGATCCAGCGCACTTCTTCGATTTCGGCCGCGGGCGTCACCGCTACATCGATGTGCACCTGGAACAGCTCGGCGTTCACGGTGAACCCAGGCTCATTGGCGGCAGGGGCCGAGAAGTGACCAAGGTAGACGGCTTGGCTTGGCTCGATGCGCAGGTTGAGTTCCTCAAACAGCTCACGGGCCAAGGCTTGGGCCGGTTGTTCGCCGGCGTCAATCTTGCCGCCCGGTTGCATGAACGCCTGGGTGCCGCGCTTGCGCACCAGCAGGGTTTGGCCGTCGCTGCCAATCAACAGCGCGGCGGCGATGCGGATAGTGGATGTCATGTAAAAACCGCCTTGAATGCAAAGGTGCAAGGATCACAGAAAGCGCGTTATTCGCAAAGCAATCCTTCATGCCCTGCTTTGATAAACACGCTGTACCTGGCGCCTTCCATCGTCTCAAAGGCAATCAACTTGTCCACCAGCGGCAGGTTCAGCACCTTGCCGGCGTTGAGCAACAGCATGCCGTTATCGGCGTTGAGGTTGCGCGCCAGCACCATGCCCTCCTCCAGCTCGCGGGTGCCCAGCACCCTGACGCTGGGGTCGCCCAGGGTCACATCATTGAGGTACGTGGCGCAGACTGAAACAAAATCTTCGACCATGTCAGGGTCGTAAAGGCGACCGGCGTATTTGCGGATGTAGAGCAGCGCTTCGTCGCTGTTCATCTGGCGTTCAAGGATCAGGCCTTTTTGCAGCTCGATAAAGTCCACCGCCAGTTTCAACAGGCGCGAACCTGCGGGAATCGCGTCACCCTTGAGGTGATCGGGAAAACCGCTGCCGTCCCAGCGTTCCTGATGATGGCGGATAAGCCGCGCTGCGTCTTTCATCGGTTCCAGGGTCATCAGCAACGATTCGCTCTGGGTGGCGTAAGCGCGATAACGCTCACGGTCGCTGCTGTGCAACAGGTCTGAAGGCGAGGCCATCATGCTGTCGCTCCAGCTCAACTTGCCAATGTTGTAGAGCGCGGCAGCCATGGTCAGGTCGCGGTTACTGGCCTCATCTACGCCATGGGCCACACACCAGGTGCGCACCAATTCGATGATTTGCCGGTTGGTTTGCTTGGCCCGCGGTAAGCGCAGGTTGGCCAGCAACGAGAACACCTCAGTGCCCGTGGCATAGCTGTGTTTGAGCTCTTCGTAGGCCAGGTCGAGCATATCGGCGGTTTGCTGCAATTCACTGGTGCGAGAGGCAACACGTTTTTCCAGGGTGGCGTTGAGCTGCTTGAGTTCATCGTTCTGCGCCTGGATCAGCAGCTCCAGGCGCCCACGTTCGCGCTCCGAATGCTGATGGGCCAAGGATTGACGCAGGGCCAGCAGCAGCTCTTCATCGTTCCAGGGTTTGCTCAGGTAACGATAGATCTGGCCTTCGTTAATGGCTTTGACGATCAGCGTCAGGTCGGTCTCGCCGGTCAGCAGGATGCGCACCGTGTGCGGGTGGTGTTGGTGGATGTGCGCCAGCAACGAGGCACCATCCATGTCCGGCAGACGCGCGGCGCTCATCACCAGGTCAATGGGTTGAGTGGCGAGAATGCCCAGGGCATCAGCGGCGCAGGTGGCGCTGTGCAGTTCGAAGGGCTCCAGGCTGAGCAATCGCTTGAGGCTGTGCAAAACATCCGGGTGGGCGTCGATCAACAGCAGCACTGGACGGTTGGCATCGATAAAGGTCACTGACTCTCCCATGGGACACCTCGGATCGTCGATCTGCGTTCCTTACGGTCTGGGACAATGCCTCCTGGCGATTACCAGGTAGTTTAGTTGGTTTTTACAAGGTGATGGCCTTGCGATATCAACGCATAAAAAAAGCCGCTCCCAATGCTGGAGCGGCCTTTGAGGTGAAACGTGAATCCCTCACGCCTCGGCGTTTTTCGGGCTGGTGCCAAACGAAGCAAAACGCTTGTTGAACCCGGCAATCCGGCCTTCGGCCTGAGTCTTGCGCTGCTGGCCGGTGTAGATCGGGTGCGAGGCGCTGGAGACGTCCAGCGGGATGTAAGGGTACGTGTTGCCGTCGCTGTGTGTGTGGGTGCGCTCACTGTCGGCCGTGGAGCCGATCAGGAAGAACACGTCGGCGGCGGTGTCGTGGAACAGCACGGTGCGGTAGTCGGGATGGATACCAGTTTTCATAGTGCCTCCGGGGCGTTTGAGTGCAATTAATGTGTTACACAGTAACACAAAATCATGCACCCAAACGAGAACCGATTGCAATAAGAATAGACCTGTCGCTTCTATGCAGCTTCCTGGAAGTCCATTTCCGGCGGCTGTTGCGAGAAGCCGCGCGTCAGGAAACCCAGGTAAACCAGGCCGATCGCCAACCACACCACGCCCAGGTAAATCGCCAGATGATCGAGGCTGACCATCAGCCACAAGTCCGCCGCGAGGCCGATGGCCGGGAACAGCAGGAACAGCATCAACTCACGCACGCCACGCGCTTTCGCGCCGATCCAGTAGTGAAAGATCACCGACAGGTTCACCAGGCTGAACGCCAGGAACGCCCCAAAGTTGATGAATGAGGTGGAGGTGGTCACATCCAGCTTCAATGCCAGTAACGCCACAACCCCACACAACAGGATGCTGTTGACCGGCGTGCCGAAGCGCGCATGCAAGGTGCCAAAAAACGACTTGGGCAACACGCCGTCGCGCCCCATCGCGAACAACAAACGCGAACCACTGGCCTGGGCCGACAGCCCCGAGGCGAACTGGCCGACGATCAAGCCAATCAGGAAGATCGACACAAACAGGTCACCGCCAACATTGCGCGCAATTTCATAGGCCGCCGAATCCACATCGGCAAACTCGAACGACGGATGCGCGATCTGCACGAAATACGACACGCCAACAAAGATCAACCCGCCGATCAAGGTGATCAGCATGATCGCACGTGGAATGGTACGGCGTGGGTCGCGGGTTTCTTCGGTCAGCGTGCTGACCGCGTCAAAGCCCAGGAACGAATAGCAGGCAATCGCCGCCCCGCTCATGATCAGCGGCATGTGCATCTGGCCGTTGAAGAACGGCGCGACGGTCCACAGCGGCTTGCTCGCATCGCCCCCGATGTAATGGATGCACAGCGCGACAAACGCGATCAGCACCAGGAACTGCACCAACATCAGCAGCGCATTAATGCCATTGGCCAGTTTCAGACCGATGATATTGATCGCCGTGGTGACGCCGATAAACGCCAGCACCCAGATCCATTGCGGCACCGCAGGGAATGCCGAATGCAGGTACGCCGCCCCGATCAACCAGATGGCCATGGGCAAGAACAGGTAGTCGAGCAACACCGCCCAACCGGCGATAAAGCCCAGTTTCGGGCTGATGGCCTTGCGCACATAGCTGTAGGCGGAACCGGCCACCGGAAAGGCTGATGCCATGCGCCCGTAACTCATGGCGGTAAAGAACATCGCCACCAGGGCGGCCAGGTAAGCGGCCGGTACCATGCCGCCGGTGGATTGCGCGAGGATGCCGAAGGTGCCGAGCACAATGATCGGCGTCATATAGGCGATGCCAAACAGCACCACCGACCCTAACGACAGGGTGCGTTGCAAACGAGCCATGAGCGATTCTCCGCTGATTTATTAGATTTATGGCAGAACTGAAGTCGGTGAAGCAGATGTCATTTTTCTTATGATCAAGCGGGCTTGATGTGGCGAGCGGGCTTGCCCCGCGTTGGGCTGCGAAGCGGCCCCATTACATTCACTGCATTTCTCCAGGCAAACCGCGGTTGCAGGTTTTAGGGCCGCTTCGCGCCCCAACGCGGGGCAAGCCCGCTCGCCACAAAAAGGGTCAGCCTTAATTGTGTGGAATCAGCAGTTCACGCGTCCCGTCCGTGCGCTCGATCACCTCACCCGGCAATTTCAAGCGCTGGTCGTCGAGGTAGCGGTAGTCCTTGCGAGCCGCCACCAGTTGGTCAAGATCCAGCTCGACGGTAAATTGCCCTTCCTCGCGCCCGGCTTCGAACAACAGCGTGCCAATCGGATCGACCAGGGCACTGCCGCCGGCGAACAACAGGCCGCCATCACCCTCTTCCACCCGATTGACCATCAGCGCAAACGCCTGGTTTTCCTGGGCGCGCGCCATGATTGCGGTGCGATGCGTGGGGCCGTAGGGGTCCATGTTGCCGTTGGTGACAATCAGCAGTTCGGCGCCCAGTTGCGCGTTGGCGCGGGCGGTTTCCGGGAACTCGATGTCGTAGCAGATCAACAGGCCGACGCGCACGCCGTTCCACAGGCAAGTGGCATAGCGGTCACCCGGCGTGAACACGCCGCGATCCGAGGCCCACAGGTGGGTCTTGCGATACCGCAGGGCAATGCCTTCGGGGGTGATCAGCAACGTGGTGTTATAGAATTGGCCGGCGTCGCTCTCGGCCATGCCGATCACCACGGCGATATTACGTGCGCGGGCCGCCTCGATAACGGCCTGCACGGTCAGGCCATCCACCGGCTCGGCGATGTCGGCGACGGTCTCGGCTGACGGGAAGCCCATCAGGTGGGTTTCCGGAAATACGATCAGTTGCGTGTCGGCGGCGCAGGCAGCAATTGCCGCCAAGGCGCGCTCAAGGTTGTAAGCTGTGCCGTTATCACGACCTGCCAACTGGGCAAATTCGACCTTCATGGGAAGTCCTGTTGTTTTATCTGTGGCGCAGTATGCGCAGCCACACCCGTCGGGGAAATCACGCCGCCGGGGTAACCCTATGGGGGTAGACGAATGACAGTCTCGCTGCAAGACATCGCCTGGCACCGTTCGGTGGGGCAAATGATAGACGCCCTCGACCAGGCCAACTTCTGGACCCAGCTCGTGCGCTTGCTGGACAACTACGTGCCGTTCGACAGCTGGGTGGTATTGCTGTTCAGCAACGCGCACCGCCCGCTGGTATTCGCCGAATGCCCGGGCGCCGACGGCACGCCGGACCAGTTGTTCCAGGACTACCTCAACGGCCTGTACCTGCTCGACCCCTTCTACATCGCCAGCCGCGAACACTCACGCACCGGGCTGTTTCGCCTGGCCGAAGTCGCGCCGGAGCACTTTGAACTCACCGAGTACTACCAGCGCTACTTCCGCCTGAACGTGGTGGCCGATGAAATCCAATTCAATTGCCACCTGCCGGATGGGCGTACCCTGTGCCTGTCCCTGGGCTCCAAACAGCGGTTTGACCCGCAGCAGATCGCCCTGCTGTCGCTGATCCAGCCCTGGGTCTTGAGTTTGCTGCGCCAGCGCCTGCCCTATGAACTCAATCAGGTCAGCGCCCCGCAGCCGCCGGTGCAAACGGATGACTGGGGCGCGCAACTCACCGCCCGCGAGCTGGATGTGGGCCGCTTGATGCTCAGCGGTTGCTCCAGCAAGGAAATCGCTCGTAAGCTGGAAATCTCTGTTGAAACCGTGAAAGTCCATAAGAAACACATGTACAGCAAGCTAGGGATCAAATCCCAGTCGGAGCTGTTCTCGATCTTTCTACAGGCGCAAAACGCCTAGCCGATGAGTGAACCCAAGGAAAACCGTATGAGCCTGTCGTTACTAAGCCGTTACGCCTTCTTTGCCGTGTGCGTCATTTTCACCCTCGCCAGCCTCCCCTTTATCGAACATGAATGGCTGTGGCCGATCACCGTGGTCACCGGCGTGCTCAGCCTGATCGGTCTGCTCGACCTGCTGCAAAGCCCCCACGCGGTGCGCCGCAACTACCCGATACTGGGCAATATCCGTTACCTGGTGGAGGCCATCCGCCCGGAAATCCGCCAGTACCTGCTTGAATCCGACAGCGATGCGCTGCCCTTCTCACGCGCACAACGCTCACTGGTTTATTCGCGCGCCAAGAACGAAACCGCCGACAAACCCTTCGGCACCCTGATCGACGTGTATCAATCCGGCTTCGAATTCATCAGCCACTCCATGCGCCCAGCGCCGTTGAGTGACCCGAGCGCGTTCCGCGTGATGGTCGGCGGCCCGCAGTGCAAGCAGCCGTACTCGGCGTCGGTGTTCAATATCTCGGCCATGAGTTTCGGCTCGTTGAGCGCCAACGCCATTCGCGCGTTGAACCAGGGCGCCAAGCTCGGCAACTTTGCCCACGACACCGGCGAAGGCAGCATCAGCCCGTACCACCGCGAAAACGGCGGCGACCTGACCTGGGAACTGGGCAGCGGCTACTTCGGCTGCCGCACCAGCGATGGCCGCTTCGACCCGGAACGCTTCGCCGCGCAGGCGCAGAACCCGCAAGTGCGCATGATCGAAATCAAGATGAGCCAGGGCGCAAAACCCGGCCATGGCGGGATCCTGCCCAAGCACAAGGTCACCCAGGAAATTGCCGAGACCCGCGGCATCATGATGGGCGAAGACTGCATCTCGCCGTCGCGCCACAGCGCGTTTTCCACGCCGATTGAAATGATGCAGTTCATCGCCCAACTGCGCGAACTGTCCGGCGGCAAACCGGTGGGCTTCAAGTTTTGCCTGGGCCACCCGTGGGAGTTCATGGGCATTGCCAAGGCCATGCTCGAAACCGGCATCCTCCCGGACTTTATCGTGGTCGACGGCAAGGAAGGCGGCACCGGCGCCGCGCCGGTGGAGTTCACCGACCACATCGGTGTGCCGTTGCGTGAAGGTCTGCTGTTTGTGCACAACACGCTGGTGGGCCTGAACCTGCGTGACAAGATCAAGCTCGGCGCCAGCGGCAAGATCGTCAGCGCGTTCGATATCGCCAGCGTCCTGGCCATCGGCGCCGACTGGGCCAACGCCGCGCGCGGCTTCATGTTTGCCATCGGCTGCATCCAGTCGCAGAGCTGCCACACCAACAAGTGCCCGACCGGCGTCGCCACCCAGGACCCGCTGCGCCAACGTGCGCTGGTGGTCCCGGACAAAGCCCAGCGCGTGTTCAACTTTCACCGCAACACCCTCAAGGCCCTGGCGGAAATGCTCGCCGCAGCCGGTCTGGATCATCCCTCGCAGCTGTCGGCCAAGCACCTGGTACGACGCATGTCGGCGACTGAAATCAAACTGTTCTCGCAACTGCATGTGTTCCTCAAGCCCGGTGAATTGCTCACCGGTGAAGTAAATGGCCAGTTCTATTCGCGCATGTGGCAGATGGCACGCGCGGACAGTTTTGAGCCGAATGACGTCGAAGCTGCGTGAGGAGACCGGCCATGCTCAAAGTCATCGCTGAAGATTTCATCAAGCCCGAACACGTGGAAACCGTGCGCCCGTGGTATGCCGAACTGGTGGAAAAAACCCGCCTGGAACCGCTGTGTATTGCCTACGAGCTGTTTGTCGATCAGAAAGACCCCGGGCACTTCGTGTTCATCGAGCTATGGCCCGATCAGGCCGCGCTGGATGCTCACTGCCAGACCGAACACTTCACCCGGCTGGTGCCGCAGATCAATGCACATCAGGCCAAGCCCTGCCGGTTCGTGTTGATGGATGCGTTCTAAATTCCTTATTGCTGCTGAACCGGACCACCGACGGCATCGTTGAAACCAGGAGATTCACATGCCGTTACTCGACTTCGCCGCCCTCGCCGGGAAACTGCCCGACAGCTGGAAATCCACGCGCCTGGGCCAGGTAGGCCCGGCGCGGATCAAGGTGTTGCGCATGGATGAGCAGGCCTACGAAGAAGAAACCCACGCTTACAACGAAGGCCTGCTGGTGATCAGCGGCCAGTTGCGCCTGAGCATCGGCGACGAGGAAATCCGCGTGCAAGCCGGCCAGATGTACCTCGTCGAAGCCGGTATCGCCCACGCCGTCCTTGCCGGTAGCCAAGGCACCTTGGTGATCATTGATGTCTAGAGACATTCAGTAATACCCAGCCTTTGCAATTGCTTACAAATACCGCCAACCTGCGCCCGCCCGACGTGCGGCGTGCGACAACGCCGCCGTGCACCTGTCATTACTAAACTATTTGTTCAAGAGCCCGCTGCCATGCTGAACGGACGCGACCCGCGCATCGATTTTTTTCGGGGCCTGGCGTTGATCTTCATTTTCTGGGATCACGTCCCCCACAACCCCCTCGGCCAGATCACCCTGCGCAATATCGGGTTCAGCGACGCGGCTGAAGTCTTCGTGTTCCTTGCCGGCTACGCCTCGGTGCTGGCCTACGGCAAGGTCCTGCAGCGCGAAGGCTACTGGATGGCCTGCTTGAAGATCCTGCGGCGTACCTGGGTGTTGTACGTGGTGCACATCTTCCTGCTGGCAATGCTGATGGGCATCGTGTTTTTCGCCAACAGCCATGTGGAAACCCGCGACCTGGTCGAAGAGATGGGCCTGACGCATTTCGTTACCCACCCGCAGCAAGCGCTGGTGGATGAATTGCTGTTGCGCTTCAAGCCGAACCTGATGGACCCGTTGCCCCTGTATATCGTGCTGCTGGCGGGCTTGCCGCTGGTACTGCCGCTGCTGCTGCGCAAGACCTGGGCGGTGGTCGCGGTGTCGATGGCGGTGTACCTGCTGGCGCCGCACCTGGGCTGGAACCTGGCCGCCATCGCTGACGGCGTGTGGTATTTCAACCCGGTCACCTGGCAGTTTCTGTTTATCCTGGGTGGCGCAGCGGCCATTCACGGGCAACAACCCCGCGCGCAGGATAATCGGCCACTGCTGCGCCAGCCGTTGTTCGTCACGGCGGCGGTCTACGCACTGGCGGCGGGTGTGCTCACCCTCGCCTGGCGTTGGCCTGAGGTGCACGACGCGTTGATACCAGCGGCCTTGAGCGAACTGCTCTACCCAATCAGCAAGACCGACCTGTCACCGGTGCGACTGCTGCACTTCCTGGCGCTGGCCTACGTCACCGCCAAACTGTTGCCCGGGCGTGCCTGGACACAAAATTGGCTGGCCCAACAGACCTGCCGGATGGGGCGTTATTCGTTGGAAGTATTTTGCCTGGGCGTCTTACTGGCGCCGCTGGCGGATATGCTCAACGCCCTGGCTGGCGATGCCTTCACTATGCAAATCGTCACCGCACTGGTTGGCGCCGCCCTGATGGCCGCGCTGGGGGCCTGGCTGGAATTCAACCAACGCCTGAGCCAATCGCAGCGCGTGGCCACCGCCTGAACAACAAAAAGCCCCGATCCCGGGGCTTTTTGTTGTGCGCCTGAACGTCAGGCTTGAGCACGCGCCGCAGCATTGATGGGCTGCAACTTGAACACGTAGAACAGCACGGTCAGCAGCACCAGGAACACCGGGCCGACATACAGCGCCACGCGCGTGTCCGGGAAGTACGCCATCAGCCCAACCACCAGCACCAGGAACGCCAGCGCCAGGTACGAACTGACCGGGTACAGCCACATGCGGTACTTGAGGCCGGCTGCCTCGGCCGGGCTCAGGCTTTTGCGGAATTTAAGCTGAGCCAGCAGAATCATCAGCCAGGTCCAGATCGCGCCGAAGGTGGCGATGGACGTCACCCAGACGAAGACTTTCTCGGGGACCATGTAGTTGAGCAACACGCCCAGCAGCAGCACGAAAATCGACAGCAGCAACGCCTTGCGCGGTACGCCGTTGCTTGAGGTGGTGCCGAAGGCGGCCGGGGCCTGACCGTTCTGCGCCAGGCTGTAGAGCATACGGCCGGTGCTGAAGATGCCGCCGTTGCAGGAGGACAACGCAGCCGTGATCACCACAAAGTTGATGATGCCGGCGGCGGTCTTGATGCCCAGTCGCTCGAAGGTCATCACGAACGGGCTGCCCTGGGTGCCGATTTCATTCCATGGGTAGATCGACAGAATCACGAACAACGCCCCCACGTAGAACAGCAGGATGCGCCAGAACACCGAGCCGATGGCGCTCGGGATAGTCTTCTGCGGGTTCTTCGCTTCACCGGCAGTAAGGCCGATCATCTCGACGCCCAGGTACGCGAACATCACCATTTGCAGGGACATCAACACACCGGTCACACCATTGGGCATAAAGCCGCCGTGGGCCCACAGGTTGGAAATCCCCAGCGCCACACCGTCGTTGCCGAAGCCGAACGCGATGATGCCGACGCCGCCGATCACCATGGCAATGATCGTGACGATCTTGATCAGCGCGAACCAGAACTCGAACTCACCGAATGCCTTGACCGCAATCAGGTTGATCGTGCCCATGCTGACCAGCGCCGCCAGCGCCCAGATCCAGCGCGGCACATCGGGAAACCAGACGCCCATGTAGACGGCAACGGCGGTGATTTCTGCCACGCAGGTCACCAGCCACAGGAACCAGTAGTTCCAGCCGGTCAGAAAGCCCGCCAGCGGGCCGAGGTAGTCCTGGGCATAACGGCTGAACGAACCGGCGACGGGGTTATGCACCGCCATTTCGCCGAGCGCGCGCATGATCACCAGGATCGCCAGGCCGCCAATGATGTAGGAGAGCATGATCGCCGGGCCGGCCATTTCGATGGCCTTGGCGGAACCCAGGAACAGGCCGACACCGATACAGGCGCCGAGGGCCATCAGGCGAATATGCCGTTCGCCCAGTTCACGTTTCAGCGGGCCGCCCTGAGCGGTCTCGCCATGGGGCAGCTGATTGCCAACTGGCATAGGGGTACAACCTCGTCTTGTTATTGGATATGAACCACCGAGCGTTGCGCACGCCAGGCCGGTAAGCCGGGGGCGAACTTCAACCAGGCCTGTTTCGTGGACAGGCACGTCCGGCAGCGCACAGCCTGCGGGATCGGCGGGGGTGCAGTATAAAAAGCCGACACTAGGGTCTTTCACTCTAAAAATGACTAAATTCAGCGATAAATCTTGGTAAATACGCCTTTTACAAGGAAGCATTACCTGCCTTTACGCATTTATCAGGTCATCGCGAGGGCCGCGAGTATTGCACAGTGATGGTGCAGCGTCATGCCTGGGCCGACGCCGTCTGGCCATCAACGAAGGCTCTGGCCCAAGGCTTCGAGCTCGGCCACAGGCAAATCGGAAACGTCATGATCCCCCCGCCAACGGCACTCCCTCAGGATGATGCAATTGCATCCATGCACAGGGAAAATCAATGGACACGCCTACCGAGCGCCTCGAGCAGGGCCGCACCCGACGCCAGGAGGGTGACCAGCACATGGTCACTATCCTGATCAATCATTTGAATTCCACCAGCGCCGAGCCGCTGCTGATACCGCCCCATTCGTCGCCAGGTTGCTGGCTGCAACTCTGGCGCCAGGCCATTAACCGCCCGCGCTTCATCGCCTGGGCCCGGCAACGGAACATCGACCTCGCCAGCCTGACCCTGGCCAATGGCACCCTGACAGACCGGACGCGACACACCTGGACCCTGTGGGACGACGCGCCAGGGCGCGCCCTGGCCCTTCCCCTGCTGACCATCGCCGACATACTCGACCCCGCGGCCACCGGCCTGCCGTACGGGCCGATGACTGCCGGCGAGAACACGCTGCAATTGCCCGCCAGCCAGGTGCTGCGGTTCTACGGTTACCCTCAGCCGCAGACCCGGGGGCAGCGAATGATCGTCATCCAGGCCCTCGATCAGCTCAACCCTTTCGCCAGCGCCAGCCCAACGCTGGCGGATGATTTCGAGCGGCTGAACCAAGACCTGCTGCAGCTGGCCGACAGCCTGGAGGCTGCTGCGAGCGAGGCGGGTTTCAACCCGCAAACCGCTCACCGCCACAGGCTGACCCTCGACTCCGGCTCTTTTGCAGCCAACGCCCAACAAACCGGCGCAGCGCTGCTGGATTACATCACCCGTCATCAGGACTTCCTGGCGCTGGAGCCGGTTCACGGCCTGCAGCCCGGCCATTACACATTCGATCCCGATACCCGCCAGCTCACCGGCCAGCGCGCCAATGGCACACAGGTAGCACTCGGCATCGAATGGCTGTTGCCGCTGCCACTGGCAGGCCGTCTCGAACAACTGGTCAGTGTGGCGCAACAGCTCGGCACCTCTATTCACCAGAGCGGCCAGTTCAGCGTGGCGCAGTTGCTGCAGTGCCATAACCTGGCAGTGCCCGCCACGCCAGACGCGGCCAGGGCGCTGAGCCTGCGCCTGCGCGCGTCGCAGTCCCTGCACGTGCTGCCTGTCTGCGACTTCGCCGGTGCCGATATTGCGCTGATGCAGCAACGGCACTGGCAGCGCCTGGACCATGACCGCGACCATGCCGCGGCGGCTTTGCGCACGCTGCTCGAGGGCAAAGCCGCTGACGCCGTGATTGCCACGCACGCGCCATTGCTGCAGGCCTCGGCCGGCGACGCCCATTTGCATCCGGCACTCGCACCTGCGCCGCGCACCGAAGCGCGCAGCCTCGCCCAGCTTCTGCAAGGGCACGGTCTTGCCGTTCCACGTACCGCTGGCGACGCCCTCGGTACGCTGCAAATCCTCGAAATGACCCTGCCGCGCAGCACTGAACACGCTGACTATCGACAGGGCCTGCCCTTAACGCCAGGCCAGCGCGAGACCGTGCGAAATGCGGTCAACGCCTGGCTGCCGCGCACGAGCAGCAGGCTGTTGGAATATCTGGCGGGGCCCTTGTTGGCCGAGCTGTCGCGAAGCGCGATTCGCACCCAGGCCGACCGGTTGCTCAAGCTCATGCTCAGGCGCCCTCCTGCCCGGCAACTGGGCCGACGGTTGCTGGAAGCACTGGGCGGGTACGGTCAACATCCGCACGAACACACCAATAGCGCCAGCCTTGAAAACCTGGTGCTGGCCGCGCTGATGATCGAACTCGACCCGCGGCAGGATGAACAGCGTTACGTCGTCGCGGGGTTCGACCTCGCCGAAAGCAGCCAATGGGGCCGCTCCCATGCGGCCCTGCGTGAAGACCTGGAACTGCACCTGATACGCAGCGGCGCCGTCTCGGCTGAGGCCACGCCGCTGGCCGCCCACCTGCTGCTCGCGGGGGCTGCGCCGGAGTTTTTGGTGCGGGAACTGCCGGCCACGTTGCGCTTCATGACCTCCACCCACTGGCTGGTGTTCAGCCAAGGCGTGGCGATGGCGCACAGGGTCGCGCCGGGCTCACCGCAGCAGCTGAGCTACAACGATGTCATCGCCCTGGCGTCACGGGAGGACACCTCGCCCGAGCAGCAACAATGGCGCGAATACACCGCAACCCAAGGCCTGCTCGATTGGGCTGTCGCCCAGGGTGAGCTGACGCAACAGGCCGACGGCCGCTACCCGATCAGCGAGATCGACGCGGCGAAAGCCCGACTGCAAGCGCGCCTGGAGGCACTGAAAAGCGCGTTCATGACGTTCGCCAGCGACCTTCCGACGCGCCGGTCGGTGGCGCTCGACGACCTGCGAAAAGTCTTCCCGGGCCACCCCCGCATCAATACGCCCGACCTGCGCTGGGCGTTGGGGTCGCGCTTGCAACTGAACCTCGGCCTGGCGTCCAACGGCCCACCCCGTTGGCATAACGTGCCTTACCTCAGCGAGCACTCCCTGGTGGACTTGCACAGCCAGGGCTGGCTGCAGCCTTTTTCGCGCCACTGGGCATCGGTTCACCCACACCTGAACCTGAACCTGATGCGCAGCGCGTTCAGCCGTCTGGGGCATGTGAATACGCTGTTCGAGGCCGCCTTCGACGCCCACATTGGTCGCCTTAAACAGGCGTATGCCACCACCCTCCAGGACCTGTTGGCACAATTACCGCTGGCCGAGCGTGCCCGGCTGCCCATCGGCGAGCTGCAACTGCTGGTGCTGAGCAAGGCGGCCACCAAGCCAGAAGCCCTGGAAACCCGCGAGGAAAAAAGTGCCCGCGTCGGGCGCTTCGGCATCCTGCTGCGCTGCACCCTGCCCCACGCGACCCACGATTACGAGTTGTTCCCACTGCTCAACCGCCTGCATAAACGCAGCGGGCCCGCCCTGGTGTTTGACCTGGGCGGCAAGCCCCTGTCGGTCACCACCGGCCGACCAGGCTCGGTTCAACCCGTCAGCCGCTTGCACACCGGCAATCAACTGGCCGTCGACTGGCAAGCCTACGAAACCGGCAGCGCACCGCGGCCGAACGTGTTCTCCACCGTGGTCGTCGAGCAGCTATGGCAGCAGGGCCCCACACCCGATGAAAGCGGCGCCCCGCGGTTCGGTTCGGCGGTCCTGCGCAGCATCACCCAGGCCATTGTCGAGCGGCATTTTTTTCTCGACGTCGAAGCCGCACGACAACAGGCGCATGGCGCGTCCGCCGAAGAGGAGTTTGAACGCCACCACGAAGCGTTGACGCAGCGTCTCAAAATCCTCGTGCCGTTGTGGTCGTGCGGCCAGGACATCGCTTCGGGCGATCCACACCGCATGACCTATGGCAGCTACCAGTGCCTGCTCGACCTGTTCAGCCTGCTGATGCCCGCCCGCGCCTACTCGTCGGCCGGCCTGGCGGTATTGAAAAGCACTGCCCCGCTGCCAATAAAACTGCTGCAACTGGGCAAAGCGAGTACGCACCTGCTGCACGCAACCCTCAACCCCCTCGACCACATTCCCCGACTTGCCAGAGTGGCCCGCAGCGGCCTGGTCAGGCTGGGCATGGACGCGTGGCACACCCTGAGGCAAGCCATCGAGCAAACCCAACGCTGGACCGCCAACACGTCGCTGCGCGAGTACGTGCGCTGGCTGTCCAGGGCCGACATCGGCATCGGTGCCGTGCTGGGCGGGAGCGATTTTTCGCGCATTGTCGCGGTGATGCGCGAAAAGCAGTGGTACGCCTTCGACCCTTTCAGCGCGAGGCCCTATGGGCCACCGCTGGCGAGCTTTCGTCTGGACAGCGCCCTGAGCGTGACACCGGTGCACTGCGTCAACGGTTACCAGGCGCGCGTCACCGAGCGCCTGTTTGACACTCCGCCATTGCTGATTCCCCGCGCCACCGCCACGGATTTACTGGTTGACGGCAAGGTCATGCGCCTTGAACACAGTGCCCCGACCCACTTGGACGACCTGGCATCGCCCGCCCATTTTCGCGTAGAGCACCATTTCGACACCCGCTGCACGCCCACCCGAAGAAAACGCAATGCGCCCCCCTTCATATGCTTCACCAAACGGCTGTCTGCGTTTGCCAACTCCATTCATCAACGCCGCGTGCAAGCGCTGGAACATATCCGGATCATTCCCGCGCCCGGCCAGGGCGGTGCAAAACAGCGACTGGCGTATCACCACACCGTTTACGAAGTCAGCCGTGACGACGTCGCCTTTGAGCTGACCCAGGTCGCGGCACCGCCGTTGATCTATCGCCGCCGCACGCTGGGCACGCTTGTCGATGAACCGCAATTCGGGCTGCCCGACGACCAACTGGACAACCTGCTGGGCCATGAAACCCGGGTGGTGGAACTGCAAGGCATCGCCGAAGGCATTGATGACACGCGCATCCTGCGGGCCATGGTGTTCGAACTCTCCCGACCTGGACCGATCCCCGGCCCACGCTGGGTTGTCGAGGCCGACACCGGTGTGTTCTATGAAGTGATCCAGACCGCCAACCCGCCAGAACTGGTCTTCGATTACCTGGACTTCAGCCAGGGCGGCGAGCACGCGCGGCTGATCCACGCCTTCTGCGATTACAAGCGCGATTACCTGGACATCGCCGAACTCATGCCCACGCAACCACTGGTGGCGCTGCCGACGCTGGAGGTGCTGTACCGGCAACTGGCGGCCCGCGGTTTTTCTGACGGCACCTTGGCAAGGTTGCGCCATACCGCCAGTACCCTGACCCCCCTTAAACAACGGGAATTATTGTTGAACGCGTCCAGCCAGGGACAGCGTCTGGATGTGCATGTCGCCGCCAAACCCTTGCAGCTGGATATATGGCCGCCACGCCCGCTAGTAGCCGGCGGCCCCAGCGCCGCGCAGATCAACGAGTACCTCGCGCAGAAAGCCCACGCCAGCACGCTGGCACTGGTCGAAAGAACCGGAGTCGGCGCCGCCAACCTCGTTACCGATGCCGTTGACGACCTGGCGCGGTTGCGGATCGCGGCCCCCGTGGTGCTGTGGCAATACTCCCTGGTCGGGCAGCCCGACTACACCGAGATCATCCTCAAGACCGGCGCCGGCAATTGCGACCAGATGGCCCATGTTGCCCATGAACTGATCCGCACCAACGGCGGTGTCTCGCAGATATGGGGCTCGCGTCCGCCTACCCATGCCTTTGTGGTGGTCGGCAAAACGCCGTCAAGCCTGGTCGAGACCCAGGACTTCAAGGAGGACGACTGGCAAGGCCTGTGGATCTGCGACCCCTGGGCCCGAATTGCCTGCCCGGCCAATCAGTACCCGAACGCGTTCAACGAACGGGTGCGTGACTGGTCCGGCCAGCACATGTCGGTTTACTACAAGGGCCAGTGGGAGCGAATCGAAAACTCCAGCTGGCTGGCGGACTGGAACCGCGGCCTGAAACTTTCATGGAGCTAGCAAGCCCGCACACAAAATCTTCACGGCGCATCACCAGCGACTAAGCTTGAACCAAGTCCGATCAATCTGCGTGAATGGATCAATCGACTATGGGCGCTTTATGGCAGACCGATTCGAAACCCGCTGTGGTCCAGACCGACAGTGCGGATCCACCGCCATTGCCACAAAGCCCCCGCTCTCGACGCCTGTGGTGGCGGCTGATCGGGCTGGTGCTGGTGCTCGCGTTGGTGGCCCTGGGGTGGGCCGCCAGCCGGGAGATACGCACCTCGCGCCTGCAGGCTGAACACCTGAGCCCTTTTGCCGCGTCACTGAGCTACCGGGTGGAACCTGGCGCGAGTGATGCGATGGTGTATCCCGGCGAGGGTCCTTTTGACCGGCGCCTGGGCTACAGCGCGCTGAATGAATTTTTGCCACGCCTGCTCAAACGCAATTACGTGATCCAGGCACAGTCGCGGTTTTCCCCGGCGCTGATGAGCTACGCCGAGCACGGCCTGTTCGTGCCCTACGCCGAGAAAGTCCAGGCCGGCCTGACCATCACCGACTGCCGCGCGGCGCCGCTGTACGCTTTCAGTTACCCACAGCAACTCTATGCAAGCTTTGCTGCCATTCCACCGTTGGTGGTACACAGTCTGTTGTTTATTGAAGACCGCGACCTGCTGGACCCCAAGCGTCCAATGGCCAACCCGGCAGTGGATTGGCCGCGCTTTGCCAAGGCCGCCTGGTCGCAGGTGGCCAAACTGCTGCATCTGCCAGGGCAAACCGCCGGCGGCAGCACCCTGGCCACCCAGCTTGAAAAGTATCGCCATTCGCCCGACGGCCTGACGCTGTCCGGTGGCGAAAAAATCCGCCAGATGATGTCTGCCAGCGTCCGCGCCTACCAACCGGGACCGCAGACCCTGGACAGCCGGCAGAACATCGTGCGCGACTACCTCAACAGCGTGCCGCTGTCGGCGGTACCGGGCCATGGTGAAGTGCACGGCATGGCCGAAGGTTTACGCGTGTGGTACGGCGCCGACTTCAACCAGAGCAATGCGCTGTTGAGCGGCAACACGCCCAAGGACCTTCCAGCAAAAGGCCTGGCGCTGCGCGAAGTGCTGTCGCTGATGATCGCCCAGCGCCGCCCTTCGCATTACCTGACCAAGGGCCGCGATGAGCTGGCGCAATTGACCGACAGCCATATCCGCCTGCTGGCACAGAACAACGTGATCGATCCGGCGCTGGCCAAGGCCGCCCTCGCCAGCCATGTCACCTACCGCGACTGGCAGCAACAACCGACGCTCCAGCCGGTGGAAACCAACAAGGCGATCAACGTTGCGCGCAGTCGCCTTGCCAGCCTGCTCAATCGCCCGCTGTATGACCTTGATCGCCTCGACCTGTCAGCCACGAGCACGCTGCAATACGACCTGCAAACCCAGGCCACCGAGTATCTCAAGCACCTGGCCGACCCCGCCTTCGCAGGGCAAATGGGCCTGCTCGGCCCGCGCTTGCTCACCCCGCAAAGCACACCTCAAGTGCGTTACAGCTTTACCCTGTTCGAACTGACGCCGGATGGCGCACGGGTACGGGTGCAAACCGACAACACCGACCAACCTTTTGATATCAACGAAGGCAGCAAGCTGGAACTGGGCTCCACCGCCAAGTTGCGGGTGCTGACCACCTACCTGCAAATCATCACCGAGTTGCATGATCGCTACCGCGCGCAAACACCCGCCGAGTTGAAAAAAGTCGAGGTCCCCGAACAGGACCCACTGTCACGCTGGGCGCTGGATTACCTGATCCAGACCCCCGACCGCGACCTGTCGAAGATGCTCGACGCGGCCCTCAACCGCACCTATTCGGCCAGCCCCGGCGAAGCGTTTTTCACCGGCGGCGGCTTGCATCACTTCCACAATTTTCGCAATGAAGACAATGGCCGCAGCCCGACCCTGCGCGATGCGCTGCGCGAGTCGATCAACCTGCCGTTCATTCGCCTGATGCGCGACCTGGTGCGCTACACCACCTACTCCGGCGAAGACAACAGCGCGCGCTTGCTCAAAGATGACAACGATCCGCGCCGTCAGGAATACCTGGCCAAGTTCGCCGACCACGAAGGCACTGCGTTCCTGCTCAAGTTCTGGAAAAAGTACCGCAACAAAGACACTCAGACACGCCTCGACACCTTCATGGACGGCCTGCACCCCACCGCGATTCGCCTGGCTGCCGTGCACCGCTACCTGCTGCCCCAGGCCAGCCAGGAGAGCTTCAACCGTTTTGTGCGCTCGCATCTGAAGACCCCCAGGACCCCCGAAAAGCTCACGGACGAGCGCCTCGAAAAGCTCTACCAAAGCTACGGCCCCGGCGCCTACGACCTGCCGGACCAAGGCTACATCGCCAAGGTGCACCCACTCGACCTGTGGCTGCTGGGCTATCTGCTCAACCACCCCGACGCGACCTTCGGCGAGATCGTCAAGGCCAGCGAATTCGAACGCCAGGAAGTCTACAGCTGGCTGTTCAAGAGCCGGCACCAGAGCGCGCGCGACAGCCGTATCCGCACCATGCTGGAGATCGAAGCGTTCCTGGAAATCCATCAACGCTGGCAGGCTGTCGGCTACCCGTTCGACCACCTGGTACCGTCGCTGGCGACCGCCATCGGCAGCTCCGGCGACCGCCCCGCCGCCCTCGCCGAACTGATGGGGATCATCCTCAACGATGGCGTGCGCATTCCGGTGCTGCGCATCGACAGCCTGCATTTTGCCGCCGGCACGCCGTATGAAACGCTCGTGATCAACGACCCCAACCGTGGCAAGCGCGTGATGCCCAGCGAAGTCGCCACGGCGCTGCGCGGTGCGCTGTCGCAGGTAGTGGACGCAGGCACGGCGAAACGCGTGGCCGGCAGTTTCAAACTGGCCGATGGCGCGCCGCTGGCCATGGGCGGCAAGACCGGCACCGGCGACAACCGCATCGAAGCCATGGGCGCGGGTGGGCGCATCCTCAGTTCCAAATCGATCAACCGTACTGCAACGTTTGTGTTCTACATCGGCGAGCATCACTTCGGCACGCTGACCGCCTTCGTCCCCGGGCCTCGGCCGAGCATTTCACCTTCACGTCGGCATTGCCGGTGCAAGTGCTCAAAGGCATGGCGCCGATCCTGACGCCGTACCTGCAGCCGGGCACGCAGACGCTGTGTGTGGCGCGCTGAATCCAGGGTGTCAGTTATGTATTTTTCACCCTCGAATTGTTGACTGTTACGCGCTTTAAACCCCGCGTAAGCCGCTATTTTTAAAGCTTATTTTAGCCTCGACGCGTGAATAGACTCAGGGAGTCTCCACTCTCTGTTCAGGTTCACACCATGCCTACCGATTCCTCCGCCCTGCCGTTCCAGGGCCGTCATTTCGAGTTGATCCAGAACGCGTTGCCCGACTGGGTAAAGGGCACCACAGCAGCGCGAATTGGCGCGCTCAAACGCCAGGGTCTTCCATCTGCGGCGCCTTACCTCGAGACCTCGCCGGCGCAGCACGTGTCACTCAAGCGCGCCGTCGCTGACCATTGGCACGCCCAGGCACCGCTGGACAAACGCCTCGGCCCGCTCAACGACTTGCGCGCCTTTGCCGAGCCGCTGCTCAAGCGAGCGCTGTTCACGCACTACGGCGAGGTCGATGTACGCAACACCTGGCTGCGGGTGTACGTAGACGCGTCCAATGCCTGGTGGGTGATCAACGTCAAACGAGGCGTACAAAGCAAAACCCTGTCGTTGCTGGACATGGCCCTGCATAACTTCGCCGCCGGCGACACTTTCGTCGACCACGCCTTCCTGGGCCCGGAAGACGCCCGTGGTCAGCGCGACAGCCTGACGATACGTGGCCGGCCCGGTGGGCCGATACTGACGGCGCAGCGCTTCAAGGCCGTGTGTCGATCCCTGGACATCGGCGGCCTTTACCAGGCCCGGCTCCAAAGCGCGCTGGGGTTCGATCAGCCGGCGCTGGCCCGCACCGTGCGCGACGAAGTGGTCAGCCAGCTCAAGGCGGATTTGCGCAGCAGTGCGCACCTGGGCCTGCACAGCGGTCATCTGGCAAACGACGCCCATCACGCGTTGCTGAAGTTCATCGACACACCACTGGGCCTGTCACTCGATGGCCACACCCTGAGGTGTCATACGCTGAGCCTGGCTGAGTGCGAACTGAGCGGGATTATGCTGTTCGCCACGCCTGCAGAGCACGGCTCCGCCCGTGGGCGGCTGATTGCCTGGGTGCCCCAGGACCCCGAGCATCCGCTCAAGCAGTACCCGTCGCCGATTGCCTTCGTGGAGGAGCTGACGCGTCAGTTGCACAGCGGCCCGGCGTATCAGGCGTTTTTCAGTCAATTTGTGGCGCACGCCGAGCGCGGCGTGTTTTTCTCGCGGTTGCAGTCGCGTGCACATCTGCCATTGCGCCTGGTGGACATTGACCGGGATCACCCCAACCGCGCCGCTAACCCGGCGCGAGACGACCCGTGGAACTACCTGCACCGGGTCAAGCTCAACAAGGTCGTCAACGACGCCCGGGAGCTGGCGGTATCCACTGCCTACGTCGACCGGCTGGCACGCTGGGCCTGGTGGGACAACCTCGAGCAGATACTCTCGGACGTCCTCAATGCGGCCTTGCTGGTGGTCACACCGTTCGTGCCGGTGGTGGGCCAATTGATGCTGGCCTACAGCGCCTATCAACTGTGCGACGACGTTTTCGAAGGCCTCCTCGATTGGGCCCAGGGCAATGTGCAGGAAGCTGGCGAGCATGTATTGGGCGTAGCTGAAAACCTGATTCAGCTCGCCTTGTTTGCCGGTGCGGGAAAAATCGGCGAGGTCGCGCGCCTTAAACTGTCGGCGTTTGTCGAAGACCTGCATCCGGTGCAACAGGCCGACGGCACGCTCAAATTGTGGAACCCGGACCTTGCGCCCTACGCTCAATCCAGCCCGCAGGGGCCCACGGACAAAACCCTGTTGCCGCTGAAGGACCGGCACTATCACGTGCGCCACGATGCCCAGGCCGACGAGCATCGCGTGGTGCACCCGACACGTGAACAGGCGTATCAGCCCTGGGTAAGGTTCAATGCCGACGGCGCGTTTTTGCACGAAGGCGAACAGCCGCAACGCTGGGACAGCCAGACCCTGATGCGCCGTATTGGCCCGCGTGTAAAAGACTTCAGCGACCAGCAACTGGCCGACTTGCGCATTGCCAGTGGCACCGATGAAGGCGTGCTGCGCGCGATGCACCTCTACAACGAGCCCCTGCCCCCCTTGCTCGCCGCCAGCCTTGGCCGCCTTGAAGCCCAGCGCTATCCCGAAGCCATCAGCCGCAAGGTTCGTGCCGGCACGCCACTGCCAAACGGACCATCATCGGATTGGTTCCCGCAGCTCATCACCGAGTTGCCCGGCTGGCCGCAGGACAACGCCCTGAAGGTCTGCCTCAATGATGATCTGTCGGGACCGGCCCTCACCTTCGGCAACGTCAACGCAACCCAGGCCGGCACCCTGACCCTCAGCCTGTCTCAGACGTTGTCCGGGACCCTGCCTGAACGAGTACTGGCTTTTCTCGACGACGCCGCAATACGCAACTTGCTCAACGGCGATGTCCCCAAGGACCTTCGGCTCACCGCCCTGCGCGATCAATTGGCCGACCGGGTGCTCAGCTACGCCCCCGAGATTGCCGACAAGGTCTACAAAACCCGCGAAATCACCGACAAGCCCAGCCTTGCGACCCTGCGCAAGCCCTTCGAGTACTTGGACTCCAACGCAGCCCTTGCCTTGCTCGGCAGCGCCACCAGCGAGGAACGCCAGGCGCTCGCGCAACGACAACTGCCGCTGCGCCTGCATAACCAGGCGCGTGAATTGGGCTTTGCCAACCAGTCGGTGCTGGCCTTCCAGGGGTTTGACTGGCCTTCGCCGTTGCCGACCCCGACCGAAAGACTGGTGCTCAACACCTTAAAGTTTCACAGCGACACCTTTGCTCGGTTGCGCATTGAAATCCGCGAACAGGCGGTGACAGGTCGCGTGCTGTGTGAAGCCGGGCCGGCGACTGCCGACACCACACGCGTGCTGATTCGCAAGGCGCGCGGCTATGAAGTGCTCGACCCTTTGACTTCACGGCCGTCAGCGCTCATCGACCTTTACGAGGCGATCCTGCAAGCCCTGCCCGCTGACCGGCGCGACGCATTGGGTATGCAAACGGGCGAAGGTCAAGCGCTCAAGCAATGGCTCAAACAGCGCATGGCGTCCCTGGCCGAGCGCCGCAAAGTCCTCGCGCAACCGCCCGTGCCGATGGTCCAAGGCCGCGAAACCAGCCGCCTGCTGGGTGGCCCGGCGGCCAGCCGCTGCTCGGCGTTACCCGCCCAAACCCATACCGAGCACGCCCGGCAAACCCTGCAACTGTTGTTTCCGCACTTGAGCGAAGCACGCTTGAACCGATTTCTGGAGGACATTCCCCAGGCACAACTGCGCCATACCCTGAACACGCTGGTGGTGGAAAAACAGCAACTGCATGTGGACCTGATGAACTGGCAGAACTCGCTCATCCTCGGCGTCGCGGACGCCGCCGATGACTACGAAGCGAGGGTGTCCAGAAAGCACCTGGCCCATCGGATCATGCGTTGCTGGGGTGACCGGTTTGCTGAATTCACGGACGGCCGCGGTGCCGTCCAGCAAGGTGCCACACTCAACTTCAAAGGCCTGCGCCTGCCGCCCAGGCTCCCTACGCTGAGCGCCAGTTTCGAGCACGTGACATTTCTGGACGCCAGCCAGTGCGGCTTCGGCGAACGCCACAGTGATTTCCTCAAGCACTTCCCCTCCTTGCGCGGCCTCAACCTGGCTGACAATCGCCTCACGCAGGTGCCCAAGGCGCTGGAACAGATGCGTTTTCTCAAGGCGTTGAAACTGGCAGGCAACAGACTTGCACTGACGGCGGAGGACGTGACGCGGTTAAAAAAACTGCGGCGCCTGAAGAGCCTAGACCTGAGCAACAACCCTTTGACCCTGGCGCCCGACATCAGCCATATGCGTGGGTTGCACCTGCTTTACCTCAGCGGCACGCGCCTGGCTACCTGGCCCCAAGGGTTGTTCGCACACCCGCGCAATGACGCCTTTGTGCTCGACCTGCGCGGCACCCGGATCAACCGCCTGCCCGAGGTCGCAGCCGGTTCCGCGCAAGGCAGAGTGGTGGCCCGCGCACGCCTGGATCGGCGCACCCTGCCGGACGAGCAACGCCTGCGCTATGAAGCTTTGCGCGTGGCCGCAGGCCTTGATCCCAACCGCACGTATGAGCCGCTCGGTCACAACGCATTCTGGACGCAGGGCCTGCAAGACGCCGATCTTCAGGACGCTCAAGCCCTGTGGCAGGCAGTGGAGCAGGAACAGGGTTCCCAGGGCTTTTTCGAAGTCATTGAAGCGCTGGAGATTGAGGGCGTTTTTGAGACTGACGCCGACCGCCAACGCTACGCCGTCAACCGCCCACTGCTGACCCAGCAGGTATGGCGCCTGCTGTGGGCAGCCCATGAAGACACCGAACTGCGTGAGCGCCTGTTCAAGATGGCGAGCTTTCCCGGCCTGTGCCCGGATGCCGGGGCGCAGATTTTCAATGAAATGGGGATCGAGGTCATGGTCAGCGAGATCCGCCGTGATACCGCAACCGCTGCTGAGCTGGAAAGCCGCCTCGTCACGCTGGCCAAAGGCAGCGCCCACCTCAAACAACTGGCGAAGGCCGTGGGCCAGGAAATCGCCCGGCGCCTGCGCCCGGTGGCCGAAGGGGGCCTTGGGCAGCGCTTCAGATCGCAAGTGCGCGACGGGGTGCCCGGCGAGGTTGATGAGGTGGATATTCACCTGGCCTATCAAACCGCGCTCGCCCGCCGTCTCGACCTGCCCTGGCTGAGTGATCACATGCTTTACCGGGTCAACGCGGCTGTCAGCGCTGCCCAGATCGAGCAAGCCTACAGCGTGGTGCTGGAGCTGGATGAGGGCGACGGCCTGGTCAACCAGATACTGCTCGAACCCTGGTGGGAACAGCACCTGCGTGACACTTACGACAGCCAGTACCGTGACAACGAGCGTGAGTTCGGCGAGCGCTTCCTGGCGCTGGATGATCTGCAAACGGCGCAGGCGCAATGGGCCAATGCCCAGGCGTTGCCGGAGCCCGAACGCGAGCGCCTTCGCGCAGCGCTCAAGCACTTGGCCGAGGCGGTGCAAGTGCCCGAAAGCGTGGTGTTCACCGCCGAGCCGATGGACGACGCGCAGTACAACCGGTTGCTCAATGACCTGGGCTACAACGAACAGGAATGGATGCGCCGTCTGACCCGCCGGGCGCTCAACGACGCGACGGGGCGCAGCAACCGTTCCCGTTGAAGAAGGTGACGGTGGCGCGGGGAGGTTTTTCCGTCCACCGTCTCGACGCTTGAAACGGGTCGGTGACTCGATAAAACCAGCCAGCGAATGCGTGCCTCTGGGCAAGTGGCGGTCAACCGTTACCGGTGCAAGGTCAACTCAAGGTGCAAGGAAGTCGAACACGATGTGCACCGTGCCGTAATACTCCCCGGCCACGTAACCGCCGACGGGCTTTATCGCGGCGATTTCCAACTCCGCGCGCCGGCCCACGCGCGCCTCGGCGGCGTTGACGACTTCGGTACTCTCAAGGGTCAGCGGCACCTGGTTGAACAGCACCTGCAGATCAATCCGCTGGTGGCCGCTTTGCAGATAGGGCTCGGCCCCCAGCCGCGCGGCAACCGCGCCGGTGAGGTTTTTAACATCAAAATTCTTGCGCAGGCGGCTCAGCTCAGAGGTCACCAGGTTCCAGGCAAGCACTTGATCATGCCCCATCCAATCGGGCTCGGAAGGCAGCACGTAGGCCTCGTGCACAGGAATCGTCACCGAGACATCGAACGCGTGACGGGACTCAATCGCCCAGGCCTGGGCGGCCACCAATAGCAGCACTGCAAACAGCGTCAGCCTTGTGAGTTGCTTGAACATCGTCATCACCCGTTGCTGTTGACCGTGACCGGTTTTTTGTTCTGCCCTTCAATCAGCTGAAAGCCGTAGGTGCGGTCGGTTTTTTTCTCGAACACCAACTGGCGCCCGGGCAGGATGTGATGCTTGGTGGTCGGCAGGCAGTCGCTTTTTGCGGTGAGCGAACAGTCACGAAACTCATCCAGCACCACCACGCTGTTGCCGTTGTTACGCAGCTGGTATTGGTTGCCTGTCTGGTTGATCTGCGTATCGAAACGCGTGGCCTTGGGCCGCACGAAAAACACCGTGCCGTAACCCGCCATGACGTTGATTCCGGCCGCGAGGCTGTCCTTGTAGTCGGCCCGTTCTTCGTCGGTGATCGCGAAGTTATCGTCCTTCTCCGGCACTACGGGAATAAAGCGCACGCGGAAATAACGCTCCTTGTCCCTCGGCCCCATGTACAACAGGCGCGTGCCCTGGCGCCCGTTGGCCGGCACGATCAGCCGCGCCGGGCTCGCCATCAGGCCGTCGCGCCGGGTGGTATTGCCATCGCTGTCGGTGAGCGATGCAACCGGCACCTCGCGATGGGTGCCATCGGCGTTGTAGACGATCTCCAGCACATCGACGCGGATGAACGCCGTGCTCGTGCCGGTGTTGGACACGCGCTTGAGATAGGAACTGCGATCCTGCTCGAGGTAGTCATACACCACCCCGACGTTGATCGCCGGGGCCGCCTGGGCGCCGAGAGCACAAAGCAACAACCCGATCGATAACACTGCCTGTTTCATGTTTGATTACGCCTCGTTAATTGAACACGGCCCGCGCGATACCCACGAGCCGGGAATGCGGATGGCCGTCTAGACCTGCGAATCCCAGACCACGGTTACCACGCCCGAATAGGTACTCCCGGGCCGTTTGAGCATTTCGCTCATGTCGTCTCGCTGCACTTCGAAGTGCAGGGTGCCGGGCCGGTCATTGATGTAATGCAACGGCTGAAACAGCTCGCTGCCCACGCCATCCAGGCGCAGCGCGAGTTTGTTCACGGTTTGGGCGTACTGATCGACCAGGCCGCTGGGCAAGGTCACCGCGACCTGCAGCGGCACTTCATCACCCTCGGCATTGCGCAGCCCGCAGGTGTTGCCCATGACGATCGAGCATTCGAGCTGCATCTTGAAACGCGAGCTGCTGGCGATGCGGAACGTCTGGTCGCGGTACAAACGCGCCGGCGCCCGCCCCTGGTTGAGCCAGGCTTGCCAGCCGCCCTGGGGGATCAATTCGACACGGTTGCCACCGGGCGGGATATCGACCTTGAGCGCGTGTTCCACGCTCAGCCGAAAATTGAAGGTGGCGACGGTTTCGCTGGTTTGCATCACATCGCCGATGTCGAAATCCCCGCCTGGCCCGAAGGTGTAGGTGAGGCTGCCGGCGTAATCACCGGACCTCATGTTGAGCGGGTTCGGGGTCCTGAGCTCGTAGGCGTATTCAAAATTGCTGTAGTACATCCAGGGTATGTCAGTGCCGGCCGTCACACTGCAGGCACCGGCATTCTCGGGAACGATCCAGAAAAACAACGCAAAGGACGGCGAGGCCGCCAGGTAATTTACGCCCTGGCAAGGCGCTGGCGCATGCTGCCAGTAGTAAGACCACTGAGGCATGTCTGTCGTCGCCCAGCCACTGACTCCCGGTGGGTAGGTGACATCCCAGCGCGCGCCCACACCGGCAATACGCATCTGGACCGTCTCGGTTTCACCAGTCGCCTGGTGGGTGACCTGCAGGTCTCGCCAGGCCGAGGGCACTTTGAAATAAGCGCCTTTGCGCGGCTCGGCATAAGCCAGGACGGGCCCGCTTGACGCCGCCGAGAAGGGCCTGCGAATGGTGAAAATATTCATCTCCTTGCACCGCGCGGGAATATGCCCGGGGCAAATCCCGCTTTCCGGCGTGGTGTTCTCGAATTTGTTGACCATCGGGTTGCCCGGGTCGGGACGGAACACGGCGGTAATTTCCTCGACAAACGCCTGCGCCGGTGTGCTGAACAAACCCATGATCAGGGCCAGCGCACGGCACGGCCCCAAGGCGCTTCTGGTTGCAGCGACTGACTTCATACATTCTCCGGTTCAAAAGTGCGGGCAGCCATCAGCCGGCGGTTTCCACGTTGAAGTTGGCTTCGGCCAGCGTGTCGGGGGTGCAACGCAGGTCGCCGATCATCAGCACGTCGTTTTCATTCGGGGCGTTGGCCGGGTCGAGGCGGAACTGGCAAAGCAACTGGTTCTGGTAGCGCACTTGCAGGGTGGGTGAGCTGGCGCTCATTTCCATCGAGAAGAACCCGTCTACCTCGCTGACCCCACGGCTGGCGTGGTTGATCACGTGATGCCCCTTGAGCGGCCGACCCTGGGCATCGAGCAGACGCCCCAGCACCGACACGGTTTTCAGCACGGTGACCTTGCGGTAGTCCACCCCGCCCTTGTTCAAGTGATAGGTAGTGCGCGCCGGCTGGATGTTGGCGGCGGGCGGGTGATTGCCGTCGAAATCGAAGTTGACGCTGCTGCTTTTGTAGGCGGCCAGCGGCACAAAATTGCGACCGGGGCGCAAGACCGCGCCACCGCCACTGAAGTCATCGGCGCGCAGGGTGATGGCCTCGAGGTCAGTCTCGACATCGATGATCATGCCCGCGCCCGTGCCGTGGTACTGGCTGGTGAGCAACGCCTTGTCGGCGCCGGCCACGAACGTGCTGTTGAGGTTCAGGCCGCCAGTGAATTTGTTGTTGAACGAGCTGCGCTGCAGGAAGCCGTCGCCGCTGACCGTGTCGGTACTGAAGCTGGCCGTGCTCGACAGGCCAACGCCATAAGTGTCGGTGATGGCAGTGGCCGAAACGCTTTGCAGCAGGTGGTCGGTGAGGTCCTGGCGAAAGGTGACCGAGGCATTGTTGTCACGGCCGCCATCACGCGCCGTGCGAGTGCCGACACTGCCGGACACTTGGCGGCCGTCGGTGCCCAGCGCCAGGCTCAAGGTGACGTCGATGCCACGGTTGCGCTGATCGTCAGTGCCGTTGGTGCCCGGCCGGTCGAACGCCGAGAAGCGCCAGTTGGCGTCGCTGCCCATCAAGGTACTGCGCCGGTTCCAGCCCAGGTCCAGGCCGGCGCCCACGACATTGCCCTGGCTGTGGGACAGGCGCACGTTCCAGGAGTTGAGCGCATCGACACGGTGGTTGACCGACAACGCGGTGTTGCTGGTTTCGCCGACAAAGGTATTGCGCCGCAACCGCGTGCCGTCGGGCAGCGTGTCATAGGTGTCGCGGGTGTCGAGCCAGCTGCGGTTGTGGCTGAACACCAGGTTGGTGGTGCCCAGCGTATAAAGCGCCTGCAGGTCCATCCCGGTGCCGTGTTCCTGGGTCTCATACACGTTGGCGTAGACGCTGGTGTTGTTGGCGACGGTCCAGTCCACCGAACCGCCGTATTGCAATTGCTCACGCACTTCACGTGCCGACAACCCGAGAATCACCCGCGGGTGCAACAGGTAGTTGACGGAAGCGCCGGTGGTGATGGCGCCTGAGGCCTGGTCGTCCCAGTTGCTGAATAATTTGGTTTCCCTGCCGGCAAACACGTTGTAGCGCCAGCGGTCGTCGGCATTGCGCCAGTTGCTCGGTTTGTACACCAGCTCCTGGGAGGTACTGACCGTCACGCCGTCTTCCACCAGGCGCACTTCCACCTCATAGATACCGCCGGGCAGTGGGCGGGTGTCGAGCGTCTGCAGGCCGGCCGCCACTGACTGGCTATTGAGCAGCAAGCCATTGCGGTAGATCTCCACGGACGCCTGACGGTTGGCCGTGACGTAGATCGGATAGACGCTGGCCTTGGCGTTGTTGATCGCCAACGTGTCGGAGCTGCCGTACATCACGCCCAGGGCCGTGTCGGGGCTGGCGCCAAAACTGCGCAGCTGTCGGGTCAGGCCATCGGAGTTGGGCGTGAAATGGCCCAGGCGCAGAAAACGCCCTTCAAGCTCGCGCTGGGTATACAGCTCGTGGATCGCGTGGCGCAGGTGCTCTTCGTCGCCGCTCTGGCGGGCCAGCTGCAGGTTGAACACCTGGCTCCAATTGCCCAGGCTGGCGCTCGCCTGCAAACCGTAACGCCCGCCCAGGTCTTCGTCCTGGCCGCCGTTGAGGTTCAGTTGATTGTTGACGATCAAGCCACGGCTGCCGCCTTCCGGCTGCGCGTAGTAGCGCGGGGCGTCATCGGCGCGTTCGACGTTTTGCGTGATGATCGAAAGCTGCGAGCTCTCGAGGCTGTAGTGGGTAGACAGCATCTGCGCGGGGCACGCCTGGCTGCACGCGCCCAGCGCCACACCCTTTTCAAGGATGGCCTGCCAGGTGTCGCGGGTCGCCAGTGGGACTTTGCTATCACCCACGTCGGTAAATTCGAGCAGGGTTACGCGGTCATCCCGGGACAACACGATTAACGCCTCGCCGAGTAACTGCTGGTCAAGGTCGACCCGCACGGCCAGCGGTACATCGAAGAAGTGATCACTGAACCCGGTGGGCAAGCCTTGGGCCTGAGCGATCAGACTGCCAGGATTTTCAACACCGGAATTCGGCGCCGCCAGGGCACCCATACAAAAAAAAAGCGCAAGCGCCGCCGCGATGGGAGTCATCGGGAACATGAACACATACTCTGAATGCCAAATGACAAGAATGAAAATCAGGCCGGCGGCCCCTGAACAACCGGCCGGCCTGCTGACGCGATGCCCACGAGCGCGAGGCTCAAGGGGCACTCATTGACGTCAAAGAGCTGGCAGCACCGCGTCAAATACCAGCGGCATAACGCTGGTGTAATTGCCACGCTGATTCGCCGAAGGTTTGGCGGCGTCGATACGCAGTACGGCGCCCAGGCCCGGTGTGGAATCAGCTTCGTTGACAACTTCCTGAGGCGTGCCACTGAGCACTACACCATTCAAGGTGGCGGTCAGCGGAATGTTTTGCGTGGCATCACCGTTGAACAGCACTGCCGGGCCGCCGTCGATATAGGCGTGAATAGACCCGTTGGTGTTGCGCATGTCGTAGACCGCGGACAACGACGCCAACTCACCATTGGCCAGGTTATACGACATGGCCTCGTCACGGCCCCAGTTAGGGTCGCGCGGCTGCACGTGGAACACGGTGGTCGGGATGCTCGCCTTGATATTGACAGTGTGATTGGCCTCACCGGCCGCGAACGCCATGGAGGACAGCGCCATGGCAGCCAAAGGGGCAGCAATTGCGAACTTCTTGAACATAGTCGACACCTGTTATTTGCATTGAGTTATATCGCTGAACGTTGAACACAAGACACTGCACAACGTGCGAAGGGCATTACGCGCTCATCAATGTTTGAAAAGCACGGTAATGATCAAGCAATTCAAATAACCAGGATGCCCGCTATTTCTTATAGAGCTGTGGCTTTAATTAGTATGGCTTGAGGGAAAAAGATGGCACATTGCCAAAACTTTTAATTGATCTGTAAGAACAGGACTACACATCTACATTCGAAACTTTGCTGTGGAATAAAGTCCGTCAGAACAGTACCACAACAGTAACTTTCCGGATAAACATCGGCGCAAAAAAAGTTGAGCATCAACTCTAAATATAATTCACACATCTGAACGCTTTCTTGAAAAGACCAAACGGCTGTTCACCGACCGTTGGTCGCCTCGGCCTTTCGCCGTCTAAAGATATATCTTAAGTTCTATCTTAACCCAAACGGAGAAAGCGAAAATGAGAGAGCATCCCCACCAACGCAACCACGGTGATGGCCGTGATGGTTTTGAAAAACGCCCCGGCCGTGAACGCGGCGGCCGTGGTCCACGCGTGTTTGCCCCCGGCGACCTGAAATTACTGCTGCTGGCGTTGATCGGCGAACAGCCCTGCCACGGCTACGACCTTATCCGCCAGATCGAAGGCCTGTTCGACGGCGCCTACAGCCCCAGCCCCGGGGTGATCTACCCGACCCTGACCTTTCTGGAAGAAAGCGAACTGGTGACCGGCGATACCGAAGGCGGAAAAAAACGCTACACAATCACCGACGCCGGTCGTCTTTCCTTAAGCGAGCAGGCGATTGCCCTGGAAGGCGTGCGCATGCGCATCGACGTCAGCAAACGCTCGCTGCGCGGCCATGATCGCCCGCCCGAAATCCATGAGGCGGTGCACAACCTGCGCCATGCCTTGCAGCTGCACCACGGGCGCTGGAGCCCGGAAGAAATCGCGCGTGTCGCGGCCCTGCTCAACAGCACCGCCCAAGCCATTGTCGACGGCCCGGCCGTTCTACCAGTCCAGGGGAAAGCTCAATGAATACGCAAGCCATCCACCGCGTCACCCACGAGATCAAGCGCCGCCGCCTGGAAGTGCTGCGCGTGACCGACATCACCCCGCGCATGCGCCGCATCACCCTGGGTGGGCCCGAGCTGGCAGGTTTTATCAGCCTGGGCAGCGACGACCACATCAAGCTGCTGTTCCCGCAGAACGCCGCCGAACAGGCCGCGCTGGAAAGCCCGAACTTCAGCATCAAGGGCGAGGGCCCACAGCCGGCCATGCGCGACTACACGCCACGGCGGTTCGACCTGAACACCGGTGAACTGGACATCGACTTCGTGCTGCACGGCGATGGCCCTGCCTCCACGTGGGCCGAGCAGGTGCAGGTCGGCCAGCACCTGTATATCGGTGGGCCACGCGGTTCGATGATCGTGCCGGATATGTTCGACAGTTACCTGCTGATCGGCGATGAAACCGCCCTGCCCGCCATTGGCCGGCGCCTGGAAGAATTACCGGCGGGTCGCAAGGTGCTGGCGGTGATTGAAATCGCCAATGCCGCAGAACAGCAGACGCTGAACAGTGCCGCGGATGTGCAGGTGATCTGGGTGATACGCGGCCAGGACGACCTGCTTGAGACTGTTCGCACACTGACGCTGCCGAGCGGCTCGCTGTACTGCTTCGTGGCGACAGAAACCAAGCTGTCGCGCCAAGTGCGCCGCGTGCTGCTGGACACCCATCAGGTCAATGAAGCGTTCCTCAAGGCTGTGGGTTACTGGCGTGCAGAAGGCAGCGAAGAAGAGTAAGCCGATCGAGGTCGACAATGTGGCAGCGGGCTCGCCGCTGCCACATTTAGTTTCGCGGTGGCTTTAAGCACTTATCCAGGCCCACCACTGCCAACGCAATCCCGATAAACCCCGCCAGAATTCCCCCGGCATTCACAAACACTTGTGGATAACCGAGCGTGTCCACATCAATGAACGGGTACTGATACTGCCCGAGCAAATGCCCGCGCAGCAGCACATAGCCGAAGTACACCAACGGGTAGATCACCCAGGCGCCGATGTGGTTGAAACGCAACGTGCCCTTGGGCACACACCGCCACCAATAAATCACAAACAGCACCGGCATGACGTCGTGCAGCAATTCATCGGCGACGAACTGAAAGCCTGTGGGGCTCCACAAATGCCGCAACAGCAGGTTGTACGCCAGGCTCACCACGACGATGCTCGCAGCGATCGCGCTACTGACCCTGGGCGCCAGGAAAAACCGCTTGGCGGCTGAATCCCGACTGACCAGCGCGTAGCTGAGCACCACCACCACCAACGTGTTGGTCAGCACCGTGAAGAAACTGAAAAAGTTGATCAACCCGCCCAGCAGGCTGGCGCCCGCCGTCCAGCGCGAATCGAAAATCAGGTATTGCTGAATCGCCAACCCTGCCCAGCCGGCCAGTGCCGCAGCCGCGATGAAACGCTTCATGGGCTCAGTCCAGTGGGCGTTTGGTACGCATCAGTTTCACGTACAACCCTTCGACTTTTTCCCGCGCCCATGGGGTTTTGCGCAGGAACGTCAGACTCGACTTGATGCTCGGATCGCTCTTGAAGCAGCGCACATCAATGCGTTCGGCCAGGCCTGCCCATTCGTAGTGTTCCACCAGGGTGGTGAGGACGTGTTGCAGGGTCACACCGTGGAGCGGGTCGTTGCTTGTCGCGGTCATGCCGGGCCTTTTGCAATAAGAGGAAACACAGCCGCGCACCTTAGCCGACGGGGCGTACAGGTGGAAGCACTGCATTGAATATAGACGTCGGAGAAAAGTTCCCCTTTTCAGCGAAAAAAGAGATGTTATATTGTAACGATAAATATCAAAAGTAACTGACCCGATACCGTTTCAGCCTTCTCTTTTTTGTGCCGTTTTGCCAAGGAATGTTCGATGTCCCTCTCTTCTCTCTGGCGCTTGACCCCGCTTGCCGCCGCTTTGCTGATCTGCTCCGAAGCCCACGCCCTGGAACTGCAACCCCAAGTCATCACCGGCAATCCACTGGGCAGCGAACAGCTCGCCTCACCGACCACCGTGCTGGAAGGTGATGATCTGACCCTGCAACAAAAAGGCAGCCTCGGCGAAACCCTGAACAAGCAGCCGGGCGTGTCCTCGTCCTACTTCGGTCCGGGTGCGAGCCGGCCGATCATTCGTGGCCAGGATGGCGACCGCATTCGCCTCCTGCGCAACGGCGTGGGCGCGCTGGATGCCTCGTCACTGTCCTACGACCACGCCGTGCCGCTGGACCCGGTCAACGTCGAGCGCATTGAAATCGTACGCGGCCCGGCCGCCTTGCTGTACGGCGGCAGCGCCATTGGCGGCGTGGTCAACACCTTCGACAACCGCATCCCCACCGAAGCCATCGAAGGCATCCACGGTGCCGGTGAATTGCGCTACGGCGGCGCCGACACCACCCGCAGCAGCGCCGGCAAACTGGAGGCCGGCAACGGCACCTTCGCCTTGCACCTGGACGCGAACGCGCGGGAGTTCAACGACCTGAAAATCCCCGGTTTTGCGCGCAGCCGCCACGCCCCGGACACCGAAGATGGCCCCGGCAAAAACGGCCGCCTGGGCAACAGCGACGGGCGCCAGGACGGCGGCGCGGTGGGCGGCTCCTACACCTGGGACGATGGTTACGCCGGCCTGTCCTACAGCAACTACGATGCAAACTACGGCTCACCTGCCGAGCAGGACGTGCGCATCCGCATGAAGCAGGATCACTACGCCTTTGCCTCCGAGATCCGCAACCTGCAGGGCCCGTTCACCTCGGTAAAACTCGACGCGGGCTACACCGACTACCAACACCGCGAAATCGAAGGCGGCGAAACCGGCACGGTGTTCAAGAACAAGGGTTACGAGGCGCGCGTAGAAGCTCGCCATCAGCCGATTGGCCCATTCGATGGCGTGGTCGGCGCGCAGGTGACCCGCAACGAATTCTCGGCCCTGGGCGAAGAAGCCTTCGTGCCGCAGACCGACACCAACGCCGGCGCCCTGTTTATCCTCGAAGAAATGCAGGCCACCGAGCGCCTCAAACTCAGCCTCGGCGCTCGCCTGGAACACACCAGCGTCGACCCGGACGCCAAGGGCAATGCGCGCTTCGCCAATGCCGACCAAACCAATGACTTCACCGCCGGCAGCCTTTCGTCCGGCGCGGTGTACAGCCTCACGCCGGTCTGGTCCCTGGCCGCGACCTTGGGCTACACCGAGCGCGCGCCGACCTTCTACGAGCTGTACGCCAACGGTGCCCACGTCGCCACCGGCACTTATGAGTTGGGCGATGCCAACCTGAAAAAAGAAAAAGCCGTGTCCAGCGACTTGGCGCTGCGTTTCGACAATGGCACCCACAAGGGCAGCTTCGGGGTGTTCTACAGCCGCTTCTCCAATTACATCGGGCTGCTGGACACCGGGCATACGCTGAACGATGACGGCGAAGAGGACGCGGGCGGCATCCCTGAGTACAGGTACTCGGGCGTGCGTGCACGTTTCGCCGGCTTCGAAGCCCAGGATCACTGGAAACTCGGCGAAGGTGCCTACGGCAAGTTTGCGCTGGAGCTGTCGGGCGATTACACCCGCGCAACCAACCTGGACACCGGCGAGGCCTTGCCGCGCATCGCACCGCTGCGCGTGAACAGCGGTTTGCTGTGGGAACTGGACCGCTGGCAGGCGCGGATCGACGTCGAACATGCGGCGGGCCAGGGGCGTGTGCCGAGTAACGAGAGCGGCACCGATGGCTACACCACCCTGGGCGCGAGTGCGGGTTATCACTTCAACGTTGGCGCCAGCCAGTGGCTGGCGTTCGTCAATGGCGAAAACCTGACCAACCAGACCGTGCGGTATGCCAGCTCGATCCTGCGCGATATTGCGCCGGCGCCGGGGCGCAGTGTGCAATTGGGTGTGCGTACCACTTTCTAACGCCCGCCTTTGGAATCAGTTTTTTGTAGCAAAAGTACTTCCTGTGGCGAGCGGGCTTGCCCCGCGTTGGGCCGCGAAGCGGCCCTGAAATCAGTCAATGAGCTGTACCTGATACACCGCATTTCTCATTGATCAGGGCCGCTTCGCGCCCCAACGCGGGGCAAGCCCGCTCACCTCAACAAACCAGCTCGCCACCACACCCTCAATCCAACCTGGAATTGGGTTTCCACAGACATTTTTGCAGCGACGTTCTGTCACTGTTACCAGAACTGAAATGATGCATCTCTCGATTTAGTCTTTCTCAATACGAGCAGGCGCTTTATCCTTGCCGCAACAAACTGAAACGTTTCATGCCTGCGGTCGATCCCACCTTGCCAAACTTACCCCTCTTCAGAGACAGCGCTGTCTTCTACCGACCTGCGCACGGGAGTAAATCGCCCGCCTGTGGATAACCCTCTTATCCCCAGAAAAACCGAATTAACGCTGAACCAAGCCCGCGCCGAATCGTCATCTACAGTGAAGCACGGGGTTACATAATTCCAACGTCACGGAGAAACACACTATGAGCACTGATGGTGCTTCAAGCCCAAGCCGCCTGCTGCCCAGGTTGCTGGGGATCTTGCTGCTGATCATGGGGCTGGCCTTGCTGGCCGGCGGCGTCAAGCTGAGCATGCTCGGCGGGTCGCTGTACTACCTGCTGGCCGGTATTGGCATCGCCCTCACCGGCGTTTTGCTGCTGGCCACCCGCCGCGCCGCGCTGGGTCTGTACGCACTGGTGCTGTTCGCCAGCACCGTGTGGGCACTGTGGGAAGTCGGCCTGGATTGGTGGCAGCTGGTGCCGCGCCTGGCCCTGCTGTTCGCCTTGGGCATCGTCTTGCTGCTGCCGTGGTTTCGCCGTCCGTTATTGCGCGGCCAGCCTGCGCCGCTGGGCACTGGCGCGCTGAGCGTGGCCGTGGTGCTGGCGGGCGCTGCCGCCCTGGCCAGCCAATTCACCAACCCAGGTGAAATGGTCAAGACCGGTCAGCTCGACCGCGACGCCGTGCCTGGCATGGCCAGCGCTGCACCGGCCCAGGCCGATGGCGACTGGAACTCCTACGGTCGTTCGGCCTTCGGTGATCGTTACTCGCCACTGGCGCAGATCACTCCGGAAAACGCCCACAAGCTGGTGCCGGCGTGGACGTTCCGCACCGGCGACATTCCTGGCCCAGGCGATCCCGGTGAAACCACCGCGGAAAATACCCCGCTGAAAGTCAACGGCATGCTCTACGTGTGCACCCCGCACAGCCAAGTAATTGCCCTGGACCCGGACACCGGCAAGGAAATCTGGCGTTTCGACCCGAAGATCAGCACCGAAGGTGCGGCGAACTTCAAAGGTTGGGCGCACATGACCTGCCGTGGCGTGTCGTATCACGATGACGCCGTATACGCTTCCGAACAAAGCCCTACCGGCAGCGCCAGCGCTGCTCCGGTCAGCGCCGTCTGCCCGAAACGCATTTTCGTGCCGACTGCCGACACCCGTCTGATCGCCCTGGATGCCGACACCGGCAAAATGTGTGAAGACTTCGGTGACAAAGGCCAGGTCGACCTGCGTGCCAATATCGGCAGCTTCGCCCCAGGCGGTTACTACTCCACCTCGCCACCGGCCGTGACCAAGAACCTGGTCGTGATCGGCGGTCACGTGACCGACAACGTTTCCACCGACGAGCCTAGCGGCGTGATCCGCGCGTTCGACGTGCACACCGGCAAGCTGGTATGGAACTGGGACAGCGGCAACCCGGACGACACCACCCCGTTGGCCGAGGGCAAGACCTACACCCGCAACTCGCCGAACATGTGGTCCATGTTCAGCGTCGATGAAAAACTCGGCATGCTCTACCTGCCGATGGGCAACCAGATGCCTGACCAATACGGCGGCGACCGTACCGAAGATTCGGAAAAATACAGCGCCGGCCTGACTGCTCTGGACATCGACAGCGGCCACGTGAAGTGGACCTTCCAGTTCACTCACCACGACCTGTGGGACATGGACGTGGGCGGCCAGCCTAGCCTGATCGACATCAAGACCGCACAGGGCGTCAAGCAAGCGGTGATGGCTTCGACCAAGCAAGGCAGCATCTACGTGCTGGACCGCACCAACGGTCAGCCTGTGGTGCCGATCAACGAAATCCCTGTACCGCAAGGCGCAGTGGCCGGTGATCACACCTCCCCGACCCAACCCAAATCCGACCTGAACTTCATGCCGCCGCCGTTGAAAGAACGCGACATGTGGGGCGTGACACCGTTTGACCAGATGCTGTGCCGGATCGATTTCAAATCCATGCGCTACGACGGCCCGTTCACCCCGCCATCGCTGCAAGGTTCGATCGTTTACCCAGGTAACTTCGGCGTGTTCGACTGGGGTGGCATTTCCGTCGACCCGGTTCGCCAGATTGCCTTCGTGAACCCGAGCTACATGGCGTTCAAATCGAAACTGATCCCGGCGGCCGACATTGCCAAGCAAGGTCCGCGCGTCAGCGAAACTGAAGGCGTACAGCCGAACAAAGGCGCGCCGTACGGCGTGATCCTCGAAGCGCTGCTGTCGCCTCTGGGCCTGCCGTGCCAGGCGCCGGCGTGGGGTTATGTGGCGGCGGTCGACCTGACCAACCACCAGACCATCTGGATGCACAAGAACGGCACCGTGCGCGACAGCTCGCCCGTTCCGGTCCCGCTGACCATGGGCGTACCTAGCCTGGGCGGGACATTCACCACCGCCGGTGGCGTGTCCTTCCTCAGCGGCACCCTCGACCAGTACCTGCGTGCCTATGACGTGAAAAACGGCAAGCAGCTGTGGGAAGGCCGCCTGCCAGCAGGCGCGCAAACCACACCGATGACCTACACCGGCAAGGACGGCAAGCAGTACGTGCTGGTCATGGCTGGCGGTCACGGCTCGCTGGGCACCAAGCAGGGTGACTATGTGATGGCGTTCAAACTGCCGGACTAAGTGTTAACCGGCGGTAAAACAAAGGCGGCTACCTGATGGGTAGCCGCCTTTTTTGTGCCCGTGTTCACTCAATGTGGGAGCTGGCTTGCCTGCGAGGGCGGTGCAACAGAAACAGATTCTTTGACGGCCACACGGCCATCGCGGGCAAGCCCGCTCCCACAGGGTTTAGCGGTGTTCAGGCGAGTGGATTTACAGGGCAACCCGCGCGCGGCGCATCCACATCTCAAACGCCATGGCGTTCAACGGCCGGCTGATCAGGTGACCCTGCGCCGTGTCGCACTTCCATTGCCTGAGCAACTTCAGGCTGGGCTCGAACTCCACACCCTCAGCCACCACCTTGAGCCCCAGGTTGTGGCTCATTTCGATGGTCGAACGCACAATCACGCCGTCTCCACTGGCGCTGTCGAGGTTGCGGATGAACGACTGGTCGATCTTCAATTCCTGTACCGGCAAACGCTGCAACTGCGCCAGGGATGAATAGCCGGTGCCGAAGTCGTCCACCGACAGGCTGATGCCACAGCCGCGCAATTGCTCCAGCACGCTGAGCGCCTGTTGCGGGTTGTGCATGATCGCGCTCTCGGTGATCTCGAAGGTCAGTTGCTGCGCCGCGACAGCGTATTGCATCAGCAAGGCGGTGACGCGAATGGCCAGGTCGTCATCGGCCAGGTCGTCCACCGAAATGTTGACCGACAGTTGAATGTGCAAACCGCGCCCTGCCCACTCGGCGATCTGCCGGATCGCCTCCTCGATCACCCACAACGTCATGCTGCGCATGCTGCCGGTGCGTTCGGCCAAGGGAATGAATTCGGCGGGCGACACCTGGCCCAGCGTCGGATGCTGCCAGCGCAGCAAGGCTTCCGCCTGGCGTACGTGACCATGCATGAGGTCGAGTTTGGGCTGGTAGCACAGGAACAATTCGCCTTCGACGACCGCGCGGCGCAGGTCGCGGATCAACGTGATCTGGCGCTGGTGCGCCAGGTCGCGGTCTTGCTGGTAGATCTGCAGGTGCCCGGGCAGGCTCGCCGCATCATGCCGGGCGATGGCGGCGCGGCTGATCAGTTCTTCGACCTGCTGGCCGTCGGCCGGGTAGGCGGCAATGCCGATGCTGACTTCATGCCGCACTTCGTCGTTGCCAATGCGCTGGGGCTCGGTGAGCAGCCCATACAGGCGGTCGGCGCGGGCTACCGCGCGGTCGATCTCGGTGTTTTCCAGCAACAGCAAAAACTCGCTGCCGGCGATACGCGCAGCGGTGTCACTGGCCAACAGGCACATGGACAGGCACCGGCTGGCTTCACGCAACATTTCTTCGACGCCCTGTGGCCCGAAGCCTTCGTTGATCACCCGGTAGTTTTCGATCCCCAGGTACAGCAACACCACCGGGCGCTGCGCACTGATCGCACTGCCCAGGCGTTCCATGGCCAACGCGCGATTGGGCAAGCCGGTGAGCGGATCATGCAACGCGTTATGGGCCAACTGCCGCTCGCGCACGGCGATGCCGCTTTGCATTGCATTAAAGGCCTGGGCCAGCAAGCCGAATTCATCGTGGCTGCGCACCCGCACCGGGGTTCGATAATCACCGGCCCCGATCCGCTCGGCCGCCTCCACCAGGGCGTTGAGTGGGCGTGACACGCGGCGCGCCAGCAACAACGCGGCGGCCAGCGACACCAACAACACCGCCAGGGCGATCCCGAGAAACTGCCGGTCCAGCGGCGCAAAAGACTCAAGCGCATGGTCCAGCGGGCTTTGCAGCAACACGCGCACTTCATTACCCTCGCCGGTGTTGGCCAGCGGCAGCACCTGGCTGAGCACGCGTTGCCCGTAGAACAGGTTGATCTGCGCATCAGGGTTGAGTTGCGCCTGGTGCAGCGTATCGATGATGGTGGCCCGGTAGGCCTCAGGCTGGGTGCTGAACAACTCGCCGACCTGGCCGTTCTGCACGCTGAGGAACGACACTTCAAGGTTGCTCATGGAACGCAGTTCGTTGGCGAACTGCCTGTCCATGGGGAAGCCCATCACCACGCGGGCAATGGGCTGCGGGTCGAGGACGACATCCTGCACAAGCAGATAGGGCAGGCTGTCCATCGCGACGATAAGCATCTGCAGCCCGCTGCGTCGCGCATGCCGCAAGGCCTCGTCGTACGGGAAGGGCTGGCCGTGTGTCAGTACCGGCAAGGTACTGACCATCACCTTGCCATCCAGGCCCAGCACGAACACTTCACTGGAACGCAGGCCGGTGCCATGCCGTCGCAGCGCGGCCATTACCGTTTCGGGGTTGCCCTCGGCCACCGCCTGTTTGAAGGGGCCGTCGGCGGTGAGCCAATCCAACCCGTATTGCAGCCGACGCCCGCGCAGGTCGAGCAAACGTTCGAACACTTGGCTGCCGGTGCTGAGCTGAACCTGGGCCTGTTTCTCCACGGCGCGGGTGGTGGCGGCCTTGACGGCGAAGTAAGTCGCAGCCACCACCACCAGCAGCAATAGCGCCAACACCCCGGCAATGCGGGTCTGAAATGTGTGGCGCCACTTCATTGCCGTGGCCTCTGGCAGCACGCGCCTCTCTGTGCCGATCCGTCCCTCTGTCATACGCATTCCTGGCGGCTGCTGACCTGGCGTCAAAAAAACATTCGTTTTTAACGAATGGTTGGTTCAACCAGATTAGCTGGGGGCTGGAATATGTACACCCAATAGGGACGGGGATGTGTCTGTCAGTTTATTGGCGGCAAACGCTTGGCTCGGAGGGCTGGTGGGGCATAGCCCCAAGCTGGGTAACGGGGACGTACGCAATCACACGCGCGCGCGCATGAAATCCCCCCACCGCCGCACCAGGTAATTGTGCTCATCCATCACCGAGTTCCACACCGCAATGTGGCCCATGCGCTGCTCATAGGAGCCACCATCACGCACCTCGCCGACGTCGATCAACGGCAAGCCATCACTGCCGAGCAGCTCTTCACGGGCGGGTTTGCCGGCATACCAGTAATCCCACTCGGCGCTGCTCAAATGATCGCGGGTGCGCGCCGGGTTACCGATGTAATAGCCCTGACGCGCCATCACCGCCCCCGGCCAGCCGGATAACCACCAATTCAGATAAGCATAAGCCGCATCCAGCACCGGCCCCTGGGCATGGCGCGACAGCGACAACCCACCAAACCATCCGCGGTACCCTTCACGGGGCACCGCCAGCCGATACTTCACGCCTGCCCGGTGCAAGCGCATCAGGGTCGGCGACCACAGACTCTGGATATCGATGCTGGGGCTCAGCATCAACTGCGCGGCCTCTTCATCATCCGACCAGAACGCCGCAAAGTGCCCCTCCTTCTGCTTGCGCACCAGAATGTCAGCCAGTACATCGATCTCTTCGATGCTCATATTGCCGATGTCTTTGAACTGCGCCAGCCCCGCGCCCTGCACCGCCAACGCGGCATCCAGCGCACCTATCGCGGCATCGCTTTGCAGCGCAGTGCGCGCGCTCCAGGCCGGGTCGAGCAGCCAGCCCCAGCTTTCATTGCCGTGGCTGAAGCCTTCGGGCAAACGCTCCGGGCGGTAGGCAAAACTGTCGGCGTTATGGGTCAACGGCAGCATGCTAATGCGCTCGGTGACGCTGCTGCCAAGGCTGCCGTCGTGCTGCACGAACAGCCGCTCACTGGGCACGCTGCCGCCACCCAACCGGTCGTTGGCCGATAAGCGACCACGCTTGGGCAAATCATTGATCTCGTGCCACAAGGCGATGCGCCGTGTGTCGATGGGCTGGATCGCCCGCGCCGGCCAGACGAAATCAACGTTGTGAAACCATTGGTCGTAGAGGTCGTAGCTGTCGGGCTGCATCACGGCGATGCGCTGGGCCTGCGCCACGTCGTGCACCTGATAGACCAGGCGAATACCCAGCTCTTTTTCGGCGCGAACGCGCAAGCATTCCAGCAGGGTCACGGACGTACCGAGCACACGTAATGTGATCATGCTGCGAAGCGCCGTGAGAACACCTCGAAGGAGCGCCGCAACAGCGCCGGGTCGAGGCCGCGCAGGATAAACACCAGGCGCGACTGGCGGTCGGTGCCGGGCCACGCGGGCAAATGCACCGGGGCGTGCAGGCAGTGCTGCACGCCATGAATGACGATGGGGGCCGAGCTTGCGTTCACGTTGAGCAGTCCTTTGACGCGAAGGATTCGTTCGCCGTGGCATCTTAACAGCATCGACAACCAGACCCCGAAGCCGACCCAGTCCAGCGGTTGGTCGAAGCTCAGGCAGCACACTTGCGCGGCGCCGTGGGTCGCAGTGGTGGTCTGATGCAGTTGCCAGCGGCTGACTTCAACAGCCGGTTCGGCGCTGCGCAAGCCTTCGCCAAGCAGCAACTGATCGCCGCTGTGAACCTCATGGGTATCGAGAATCGGCGTCCCCGCATTGAGTGCCCGCAAGTGCGCGCGCAACGCTTCACAGTCGCCGGCCAAGTCGGTCTTGCTCAGCAGCAAGCGGTCGGCCGCCGCAACCTGGGCCAGCCATTCCGGGTGCAGGCGCTCTTGCAACGTGGCGTGACTGGCATCGACCAGCGTGATCACCAGGCCGATATGAAAACGCCCGCGCAGTTGCACATCGTTGTTCAGCGTGGCCAGGATCGGCGCCGGATCGGCCAACCCGGTGGTCTCCAGGATCACCCGTTTGAACGCCGGAACTTCACCGCGCTCGCGCCGTTGCAACAGGCCGAGCAACGCCTCCTTGAGCTCGCCGCGAATCGAACAGCACACGCAACCGCTGGGCAGCAGCACGGTGTCCGGCGCAACTTCTTCGACCAGCAGATGATCGATGCCGACATCGCCGAACTCATTGATCAGCAACGCCGTGTCACCCAGGCTTTCACCTTGCAGCAGGCGCTTGAGCAAGGTGGTCTTGCCGCTGCCGAGGAAACCGGTGATGACGTTGAGGGCAATGCTCATGATGACTCCAGGTGATCAAGCAAGCGGGGGTCCAGCGGATCCAGCGGGCGACCGAGCATGTTTTCAGCCGCTTGCCAGAGTTGATCCAGGCCACTGGCCAATGCCTGCTTGCCGGTGGCGCCCAACAACAGGTAGGACGCGCCCTGGAAGTCTTCGACCTTGAGCCGGAACACCGCCAGCACCTGGTTGATCGCGGCGATCCGGCGCAGGCGTTCGCGGCGCCGGGGCAGTTCATCGCCCAAGGGGTCGCTCCAGTGCAGGTCTTCGCCGAGTAATCCGCAGAGTCCGCACATGGTTACACCTCACTCATGGCATGACATCGCCGGAGTTCGGGCCCAGCGTCTGGCCGACAAACAGGTTGCCACCCGGCTCACTGGCCAGCAGCACGGCGGTGGGCGCGACTTCATCGGCCAGGCCGAAACGGCCCAGGGGCAATTCGGCGGCCTTGGCGCGCTTCCAGTCGTCGCTGATGCCGCCCACCAGCGGCGTTTCGATAGGGCCCGGCGCGATAGCGTTGACCAGCACATTGTCCTTGGCCACTTCCAGCGCCAGGGATTTGGTGAAACCGATCACGCCAGCCTTGGCGGCGGCGTAATGGGTCAGCTCGGCGCCGCCCTTGATGCCCAATTGCGAGGCCACATTGATGATGCGCCCCCAACGCTGCGCCAGCATGTGCGGCAAGGCGCGCTGGCTGGCGACAAACACGCTGGTGAGGTCGACGCGCAACATGTCGTTCCACATGTCGATGGAGAGGTCGACGCAGCGGGCCTGGGTGAGCATGCCGGCATTGTTGACCAGAATGTCGATGCCGCCGAAGTGCTCGACGCAGCGGTCGACGCTGGCCTGGGCACCTTCGACAGTGCCGACGTCAGCCAGGCATTCAAACACTTCGGCGCCGAGGTTGCGGCAGGTGATGGCGGTTTCGGCAAGGCTGGCGGCGTTACGGTCGGCCAGCAGCAGCCGAGCGCCCTCGGCGGCGTAGGCGCGGGCAATGGCGGCACCGATGCCGCTGCCAGCGCCGGTGATGACGGCGCGGCGGTTATTCAGTTGAGGCATACAAAATCTCCTTAAACAAACACGGTCCCCATTTTTTGCACCGCGTGCGGTCAGTCAGGCCAGCGCACGGTCAAGCCGCCGTCGATGACGATGCTCTGCCCAGTCAGATAACTGGATGCCTCACTGGTCAAAAACTGCACCAACGAGGCCACCTCATCCGCCCGCCCTACCCGGCCCAGCGGAATCGCCCGCGCCGCCTTCGCCAACCCTTCAGGCCCCAACGAGTTCTTCGCATCCAGCGACTGCGGCGTCTCGATCAAGCCCGGAATCACTGCGTTGCAACGGATGCCCAAGGGCGCCAACTCCACCGCCAGCGACCGGCACAACCCCGGCACGCCGGCCTTGGCCGCCGCGTAATGGCTGTGCTCCTGCCAGCCATACACGCCGCCGGCAATCGACGAAATCGCTACCAGCGCGCCGCCCTCGCCCATATGCCGGGTGGCCGCGCGGAAGGTGCGCATCACCCCCGTCAGGTCGACATTGAGCATCTCGTTCCACAACGCATCGGTCATGTCCAACAACGGTGCGCGACGCAGCAAACCGGCATTGGCTACTGCGTAATCCAGGCGGCCGAAATGCTGCACGGCCTGCGCGGCCAGCGCGTCCACCGAGGCGGTGTCGCCCACGTCCAGCGGTAGCATCAGGCACTCACCACCGGCTTCTTCCACCAGCGCCACGGTGGTGTGCGGGTCGTGCGGATCGGCCGGGTAATACCCGCCCACCACCGCCACGCCATTGCGCGCATAGGCCACGGCCAGGGCTTGGCCGATGCCGCTGGCGGCACCGGTAATCAGGGCAACTTTACGGCTCATCTCACACTCCTCACTGAACGGTTTCCGGGCGCACATGGCGAGCGGCAAACATCAGCGCACCGGATAAAAAGCATGGCAGCGCGCCGAACCACAGCGCGGCGGTCTGCCAGTCGCTGCCGGCGGACAACACTTGGGTGGCGCCAAAACCGGCCACCACCGCCCCAATCGGGCCCATGGCATGAATGATCGCGCCACCGGTGGCGCGGATGCTGGTGGGGAAACTCTCGCTGATAAAAAACAGCGCCGCCGAGTACGGCCCGATCAGGAAGAACAGGCCCAGGCTGTAGAGCCCCACCACCATCGCCATATTGCTTGGCCCAAACAGCATCCCGGCAAACGCCAGGCCGCCGAGCATCCAGCCCAGACCGATGACATTGCGACGGCCGATTTTGTCGCCCATCCAGCCATGAGTCAGGTAACCGCAGTACCCCACCAGGTTCGACAGCACGAGGATGATCAGCGAATTCTCGAACGAGATATGGTGCACGCTGACGATCACCGAAGTCCCCAGCACGCTGAACACCTGGATGGCCGCCCAGTTGAGCAACAGCGCGGCGCCGATCACCAGCGTGGCGCGGCGGGCAGGGCCACGGAAGGCGGCTTTGAGGCCGGCCTTGCTGTGTTCGTCATAGTCGACGCCGTAGGTCACAGCGACGTTCTGCGCCTCTTTCACCGCGCCACTTTTACGCAGTTCGCTGATGCGCTGGTGAATCTGGAACTGCGGGCTCTCCTTGAGCTTGCGCGCCATGATCGCAATCACGATGGCCGGGATCGCGGCAAAGATGAAGCAACCCTGCCAGCCGATGACCGGCAACAGCAGCGCGGTCAACCCGGCGGCGATCAACGCACCGACCGGCCAGCCGCCCTGCACCAGGCTGTAGATAAACCCGCGCCGCTTGGTCAGGCGCGGGTCTTCAGAGGCGCCATACAGCTCGCTCAGATACGTGGCGTTGACGGTTTCCTCGGCATAGCCCAGGCCACCCAACGAGCGGATCAGAATCAGCGGCGACTTGCCCCACGCCCCGCCAATCGCGGTGAGTGCCGAGCACAGCGCGGAGCCGGCCACGGTAAAAATAATGCCTTTGCGCCGCCCCAACTTATCCACGACCGGGCCAATGGCAAAGGCAACCACTGCCGTGCCCACCGCCACCCAGGTCGCGATTTCAGCTTGCTCCACTTCTCCCCAGCCAAAGTGCCGGCCGATCTCCGGCAGCAAGGTGCCAAAGAGGATGAAGTCATACACCGCAAACACCCAGGCGAAAAACGCGATCCAGGTGGCGAAGCGCACTTCCTGGGACGTCAGTTGCCGGGGTTTCCAGCCAGTCAGGTCAAGCTTGTTGTAGATGGACATAAATCGCGCCTCGGGGGGGTGGGCTAAGGGTCAGGAACGCGGTTGGCGGCGGATAAAGTCGTCGGCGATTTCGTCGAAGGTGACGAAGCGCACGCCCGCATGGCTCTGGATGTGTTCGATCAGGCGCTCAAGCATCAGCAGCACTTGCGGGCGACCGGACACGTCGGGGTGAATGGTCATGGTGAACACCGCGTGTTCGTGTTCGCGGTAAACCCAGTCGAACTGATCGCGCCACATTTCTTCCAGGTGGCGCGGGTTGACGAAGCCGTGGCTGTTGGGGGCTTTTTTGATGAACATCATTGGCGGCAGGTCGTCGAGGTACCAGTTGGCCGGGATCTCCACCAGGTCGGTTTCTTCGCCGCGCACCAGCGGTTTCATCCAGGTGTCGGGGTGCTGGCTGTAGTCGATCTTGGTCCAGCTGTCGCCCTTGCGCACGTAGTAGGGGTGGAAGTCGTTGTGCATCAGGCTGTGGTCATACTTGATGCCTTTTTTCAGCAGCAGCTCGTTGGTGACCTTGCTGAATTCCCACCACGGCGCGACGTAGCCGGTCGGACGTTTTCCGGTGACCTGGGTGATCAGCTCGATGGATTTATCCAGGACGATTTCTTCCTGTTCGGCCGTCATCGCAATCGGGTTTTCATGGCTGTAGCCGTGCACGCCAATTTCGTGACCGGCGTCGGCCACCGCCTTCATCTGCTCGGGGAAGGTTTCCATCGAGTGGCCGGGAATAAACCAGGTGGTGCGCAGGCCATAGCGTTCGAACAATTTGAGCAAGCGCGGCGCGCCGATTTCACCGGCGAACAGGCCGCGCGAGATGTCGTCCGGCGAGTCTTCACCGCCGTAGGAGCCGAGCCAGCCGGCGACGGCGTCAACGTCGACGCCAAATGCACAGAGAATGTCTTTAGCCATGATGTGTCTCCTTAAATAGTCATTACGGATTCGACGGACAACGCCACGCGCAACAGGCGTGCGTCTTCCCCCGACGGGGCGCTGAGCAGCAGCCCGGTGGGCAGGCCTAGGGCATCGCGGCCGCTGGGCAGGCTGACGCCTGGCATGTCGAGCAGACTGCCGGGCATGGTCAGGCGCAGGGTGGCGAGGTTGGTTTTCACGAACAGCTCGTCGTCGGCTTCCAGCGGGGCCAACGGGGGTGCGACATGGGCAACGGTTGGGGTAATCAGCACGGCGCCGTCGAGCTCGTCGACCAGTTGGCACTGCAGGCGACGGCGTTCGTCGATCAGGTGCAGCAACTGACTGGCGGGCAACGAACGTGCAGCTTCCAGGCGGCGGCGTACGCGCGGGTCGAGCAGGTCGGCGTCGCGGCTGTCGAGCAAGGCCTCGTGCAGCGCGAAGGCTTCGAATGAGCCGAGCCAGCCGTCCTGCTTGATCAGGTTGAGCGTGGCCTGGAAGGTGGCAGACGGGCGCACCTCGATCAGCGCGCCTGCGGCCTTGATGAGGTCCATGGCGCGTAGCAGGTTATTGCGTACGGCCGGTTCGATGTCTTCCAGCGCGCCTTGCTCGAGCACAAAGCGTTGCCCCTTGAGGCTGCGGGCAACATGGGTTTGCGTGCGGCCATTGAGCAGGTCGTCGATCACCAGGGCATCGCGCACGCTGCGGGTCAGCGGGCCGAGGCTGTCGAGGGTGTGCGCCAGCGGGAATACCCCGTCGCGGCTGTAGCGTCGGCTGCTGCTGCGGTAGCCCACCACACCGTTGAGCGCGGCCGGAATGCGGATCGAGCCGGCGGTGTCGGTGCCCATGGCGATTGGCACAATGCCGCCGGCCACGGCGACGGCCGAGCCGGATGACGAGCCACCGGGAATACGCGGTTGATCGCTGCCGTTCGGGTTATACGGCGTGCCGAAATGCGGGTTCAGGCCCAAGCCGGAATAAGCCAGTTCGCTGAGGTTGGTCTTGCCGAGACTGACCATCCCGGCGCGACACAACAGGCCCACGCTAGGCGCATCGAGCAACGCCGCTGGCGCCTCGCGACGGTAAGCGGCGCCGGCGGTCGTGATGCTGCCGGCGACATCAAACAGGTCCTTCCAGGCTAGCGGCACACCATCGAACACGCTCAACGGTTGCCCGGCACGCCAACGGGCTGCGGCGGCTTCGGCTTCGCGACGGGCGCGCTCGGCCGTCAGGGAAATAAACACGGTGGGCGCCATGCTCGCGTGCAGCAGCGCCTGTTCGAGGACTTGCACCGGGTCGCTGCGACCGCTGGCGAACGCTTCGGCCATTGATGTGGCGTCTGACATCAAGATGCACCTCATAAAACGTACATATTAATAAAATGTACATTTTACAAAGGCAGCTTTCGTGCCAGTCTCTGGTATCGCCATTTTTGCACGAGCGCGTTTCTGCCCTTGAGCTACGGGCTAGATGGTTTTTTAGGAAACAAAAAGATTGGCAAAGGCGTGGGCACGGGCCTTGAATGAAATAATGTATCTTTTATTAATAAGTACATTTTGGTGCAGAAAAGTAACAGGGTGACGGCCAAGGCCCCAAAAAAGTGCCAGCAGCGTGGCGCAGAGTGACAGGGTAACTATGAGAGAATCCCCGACCACTTTCCTACAAGCCCTTCAACTCTTTACCTAGAGAAGCAGATGAAAGCAGTGTCCGCCTCGGCCTCCCGTTACGCGATGATTCACACGCTGTTGCGTGATGCGATCGTCAACGGCACCGCCCGCCATGGGCTGGTCTTGCTGGAAGCGCCGCTGGCCGAGTTGTTCGGCACCAGCCGCGTGCCGGTGCGCAAGGCGCTGGACCTGCTGCACGACGAAGGCCTGATCTGCCGCTTCAATGGCCGCGGGTACCTGATCAACCCCGAAGGCCTGGCCATGGAGCCGCTGCGCCTGCCCTTGAGCCCTGCGCACCTGGGCCTCAACGGCGATGACGAGTTGGTAGACACCCGGCCGCTCGGCGAACGGATCGTCGAGGAAATCGGCGCGGCGTTGTCCACCTGCATTGCCTTCGGCCATTACCGCCTGGATGAGCAAGCCGCCGCCGACCATTACGGCGTCAGCCGCGCCGTGGTGCGTGAAGCACTGATGCGCTTGCGCGACCGTGGCCTGGTGGAAAAAGAGCCCTACTCCCAATGGCTGGCCGGGCCGCTGACCGCGCGCGAGGTGACCGAAGACTACGAACTGCGGGCCTGCCTGGAACCAGAAGCCCTGCGCCAGAGCGCGCCGAACCTCGACCGCGACATGCTCGAAGCCATGTTGCAGCGCGTGCTGGCGGCTCAAGAAAGCCCACAGTGCAGCCTGCAAGCCATTGAGCAGATCGAAGAGGACTTGCACCAGCGCTGCCTCGCCGGCCTGCAAAACCGCAAGATCGCCGCGCTGATTCGCCAGGGCCAGAGCCCGATGATCATCAGCCGGATTTTCTACCGTTTACTGGGGATCGGCGCCGATCCCGCCATGCTCGCCGAACACCGCTTGATTCTGGAGCTGCTGCTGCACGGTGCATATGACGCGGCGGCGCTGAATTTGCGTGAGCATTTGCAGCGGGCACGCCAGCGAATGCTGCAGCGCTTGAAGGTGTTGTCGGTGCTGCCAGAACAGCCATTGCCGGCTTATCTTCACAAAATCAGCTGACGGCGCTCGGTACACAATGCTGGCTTGCCTGCTCCCACAGGGGGAAAGCGGTGTTTCGAAAATATTATGCAATTTGTTGCTAACTGCGCCCCGCCATTGAAACCACCGCTGCCCCGCCCCATCTAAGCTGCATACTTCCTTATGCAGGTGCCCCATGAGCGACCAGCAAGAATTCCCGGACATCGACCTGAACGATTACGCCGACCCCGAAAACGCTGAACACCAAGCTTCGTCCAACACCGGCCTGGCCCTGCCTGGGCAAAACCTGCCGGACAAGGTCTACATCATCCCGATCCACAATCGGCCGTTCTTCCCGGCGCAAGTGCTGCCGGTCATCGTCAATGAAGAACCGTGGGCCGAGACACTGGAGCTGGTGAGCAAATCCGACCACCACTCCCTTGCGCTGTTTTTCATGGACACCCCGCCAGAAGATCCGCGCCATTTCGATACCTCTAGCCTGCCGCTGTACGGCACGCTGGTGAAGGTGCACCACGCCAGCCGCGAAAACGGCAAGCTGCAATTTGTCGCCCAGGGCCTGACCCGCGTGCGCATCAAAACCTGGCTCAAGCACCACCGCCCGCCGTACCTGGTGGAAGTCGAATACCCGCACCAGCCGACCGAGCCGACCGACGAGGTTAAGGCCTACGGCATGGCGCTGATCAATGCGATCAAGGAACTGCTGCCGCTCAACCCGCTGTACAGCGAAGAGTTGAAGAACTACCTCAACCGCTTCAGCCCCAACGACCCGTCGCCGCTCACCGACTTCGCCGCTGCGTTGACCTCGGCCACCGGCAACGAGCTGCAGGAAGTGCTGGACTGTGTGCCCATGCTCAAGCGCATGGAAAAAGTCCTGCCGATGCTGCGCAAGGAAGTTGAAGTCGCGCGCCTGCAAAAGGAAATCTCCGCCGAGGTGAACCGCAAGATCGGCGAGCACCAGCGTGAGTTCTTCCTCAAGGAACAGCTCAAGGTCATCCAGCAGGAGCTGGGTCTGACCAAGGACGACCGCAGCGCGGATGTCGAGCAGTTCGAACAACGCCTGGTGGGCAAAGTACTGCCGACCCAGGCGCAAAAACGCATCAGCGAAGAAATGAACAAACTGTCGATCCTGGAAACGGGTTCGCCGGAATACGCCGTTACGCGCAATTACCTGGACTGGGCCACCTCAGTGCCGTGGGGCGTGTACGGCGAAGACAAGCTCGACCTGAAACACGCCCGCAAGGTGCTGGACAAGCACCATGCGGGCCTGGATGACATCAAGAGCCGCATCCTCGAGTTTCTCGCGGTGGGCGCCTATAAAGGTGAAGTCGCCGGTTCCATCGTGCTGCTGGTCGGCCCGCCGGGCGTGGGCAAGACCAGCGTGGGTAAATCCATCGCCGAGTCCCTGGGCCGGCCGTTCTATCGCTTCAGTGTCGGCGGCATGCGCGACGAGGCCGAGATCAAGGGCCATCGCCGTACCTACATCGGCGCCCTGCCGGGCAAGCTGGTGCAGGCGCTCAAAGATGTGGAGGTGATGAACCCGGTGATCATGCTCGATGAGATCGACAAGATGGGCCAGAGCTTCCAGGGCGACCCGGCGTCGGCCTTGCTGGAAACCCTCGACCCGGAACAGAACGTCGAATTCCTCGATCACTACCTGGACCTGCGCCTGGACCTGTCCAAGGTGTTGTTCGTCTGCACGGCGAACACGCTTGATTCGATCCCGGGCCCATTGCTGGACCGGATGGAAGTGATTCGCCTGTCGGGCTATATCACCGAAGAAAAGGTTGCCATCGCCAAGCGCCACCTGTGGCCAAAACAGTTGGAAAAGGCCGGTGTGTCGAAAAACACCCTGACCATCAGTGACGGCGCCCTGCGCGCGCTGATCGACGGCTACGCACGCGAAGCCGGGGTGCGCCAGTTAGAAAAACAGCTGGGCAAACTGGTGCGCAAGGCCGTGGTCAAGCTGCTGGACGAGCCGGACTCGGTGATCAAGATCGGCAACAAGGATTTGGAAAGCTCCTTGGGCATGCCGGTGTTTCGCAATGAGCAAGTGCTGTCCGGTACCGGCGTGATCACAGGCCTGGCCTGGACCAGCATGGGCGGCGCGACCCTGCCAATCGAGGCGACGCGCATCCACACGCTCAATCGTGGCTTCAAGCTCACCGGGCAGTTGGGTGAGGTGATGAAAGAGTCCGCCGAGATTGCCTACAGCTACATCAGCTCTAATCTCAAGTCATTTGGCGGCGATCCGAAGTTCTTCGACGAAGCCTTCGTGCACTTGCACGTGCCGGAAGGTGCTACGCCCAAAGATGGCCCGAGTGCCGGCGTGACCATGGCCAGTGCGTTGCTGTCGCTGGCGCGCAACCAGCCACCGAAAAAAGGCGTGGCGATGACCGGCGAGCTGACGCTGACCGGGCATGTACTGCCGATTGGCGGGGTGCGTGAGAAAGTGATTGCGGCGCGGCGCCAGAAGATTCATGAGCTGATTTTGCCAGAGCCCAACCGTGGCAGCTTTGAAGAGCTGCCGGAGTACCTGAAAGAAGGCATGACGGTGCACTTTGCCAAGCGCTTTGCCGATGTGGCGAAGGTGCTGTTCTGACCATTGTGTAGTGCCTGAACTGGCCTCATCGGGGCAGGCCCCCTCCCACCATTTGACTGCATTCCAAAGGATGTACTCGGTCAACTGTAGGAGGGGGCTTGCCCCCGATCAGGCCAGACCTGCCAACACAAAAGCCCGCCTTGTCACACCTTGTCTCATCTTCGGTTATGCTCGCCCTTCGTCGTCAAACAACGGAGCCCCCATGACCGCTGCCCGCCTGCTTCTCCCCTTGAGCCTTGCCCTGCTGGCCGCCTGCGCCAGTGCCCCCAAGCAAAACGTCACCGTGGAAAACCAGAGCGCCTGCCCGCTCCAGCTTAAAACAGGGCAAAACCTGATCCTCACCTTGCCGAGCAACCCCACCACCGGCTATCGCTGGGCCATCCAGGATTCTGCCGGCGGCGTGCTGCGTGCACTCAGCCCTGAGGTTTACAGCAGCACCGAGTCCGGTGTGATCGGCGGTGGCGGCCAATCCACTTGGCGCTTCCAGGCCTTCGCGGCCGGCCAGGGCCGTTTGCGCCTGACCTCCCAGCAACCTTGGGAACCGGAAGCCGAGCCTGCCGAAACCTTCGACTGCGCCATCACGGTGAACTGATATGCCTTGGCTGATTCTTGCGTTGATGGGCGCCGGCACCTTTGTCTACGGTTTGAGCACCCACGCGGCGTTACTGTGCCTGTTGGTCAAACCGTTGCCGGTGCTGGCGTTGCTGGGCTGGCTGCATGACGCGCCGCCCACCGACTATCGACGCTGGATCAGCCTGGGGCTGATTTTTTCCCTAGTGGGCGACGTCTTGCTCGCGTGGCCAGGCGACCTGTTTATCTTCGGCCTGGGCGCCTTCCTGTTTGCGCATTTGGCGTATCTGAAAGCCTATTTCAGCGATTGCCGGCGCCTGGCGTTGTTGCCGCTGGTATTGGCACTGGGCGTGGGCGCGATTCTGCTGAGCATTCTGATTGCCCATGGCCTGGGCGAGTTGCTGATTCCGGTGGTGGTGTATGCGCTGGTGATCAGCGCCATGCTCTGGCGTGCATTGGCGCGACTGGGCAGTGAGGTGCCCAAGCGCTCGGCCCTGCTGGCGGCGGCGGGCGCGGTGTCGTTTGTGTTTTCCGACACGCTGATTGGTATCAATCGGTTCGTGGTCGCCTTTGAGGCGGCGCCGTATTTATTGATCAGCACGTATTGGCTGGGTCAGTGGGGCATCACCGCCTCGGCTTTCCATCAGACTACCCGCGCACACGAGGGCCAATTTGGCTAAAATGCCGGCCTTTCCCCCCTCGTCGCCGGAACAACCGTGAGCAAAGAACCCGATCGCCTATTCGCCCAGCCCCTGCCCCAGGTGCCGGACTTCGCCTTTAACGAGGACGTGGTGCGGGTGTTCCCGGACATGATCAAGCGCTCGGTGCCCGGTTACCCGACCATCGTCGAGAACCTCGGCGTGCTGGCCGCGCAGTTTGCGCAACCCAACAGCGTGCTCTACGACCTGGGCTCGTCCCTCGGCGCGGTCACCCAGGCGCTGCGCCGCCATGTGCGCACCGACGGATGCCGGGTAATCGCCGTGGATAACTCGGCGGCGATGGTCGAGCGCTGCCGCGAATACCTCAATGGCCAGGACTCGCACTGCCGGTTGAGGTGATCGAGGGCGATATCCTCGCGCTGCAGTTCCAACCGGCCTCGGTGGTGGCGCTGAATTTCACCCTGCAATTTATCGCCCCCGATCAACGCCTGGCATTGCTCGCGCGTATCCGCCAGTCGCTGCTGCCGGGCGGCGCGTTGATCCTCTCGGAAAAGCTGCGGTTCAACGACCCTGAAGAACACGCATTGCTCACCGACCTGCACATCGCGTTCAAACGCGCCAACGGCTACAGCGAACTGGAAATCGCCCAGAAGCGCAGCGCCATCGAAAACGTCATGAAGCCCGACAGCCTCGAAGAACACCGCGAACGCCTGTTGGCGGCCGGGTTCTCGAAAGTCGTGCCGTGGTTCCAGTGTCTTAACTTTGCCTCGTTGATTGCCTTGCCATGATTGATCTCTCTCCCCTCGCCCGCCACTTGGTCGGTACTCCGTTGGCCGTATGGGCCCAAGGCCTGCAAGCGCAACTCGACAGCAAGATGGAAAAGGGTCATGGCGACCTGGAGCGTTGGCAGAGTGCGCTGGATGCGCTGCCGCAGATCCAGCCCAGCGAAGTCGATTTGCTCAATGGCCTGACCCTTGATACCGATTGCGACGACGCCACCCGCGCACAGATGCGCACCGCGCTGATGGGCCTGAGCCCGTGGCGCAAAGGCCCGTTCAACCTGTTTGGCGTGCATGTGGACACCGAATGGCGTTCGGACTGGAAGTGGTCACGCGTTGCCCCGCACCTGAATTTGAACGGCAAGCGCATCCTCGACGTGGGTTGCGGCAACGGCTACTACATGTGGCGCATGCTCGGCGCGGGTGCCGACAGCGTGATTGGCGTGGACCCGAACTGGCTGTTTTTCTGCCAGTTTCAGGCCGTACAGCGCTACCTGAACGAGCCGAAGGCCTGGCACTTGCCGTTCCCGTTTGAAGACCTGCCGCCGAACCTGGAAGGCTTCGACACGGTGTTTTCCATGGGCGTGTTCTATCACCGCCGTTCGCCGATCGAGCACTTGCTGGCACTGAAAGACTGCCTGGTCAAAGGCGGCGAGTTGGTGCTGGAAACGCTGGTGGTCGAAGGCGATCAGCAGCAAGTGCTAGTGCCGGAAGACCGCTATGCGCAGATGCGCAATGTGTGGTTCCTGCCTTCGGTACCGGCCTTGATGCTGTGGCTACGGCGCGCCGGGTTCAGCGACGTGCGCTGCGTGGATGTGAGCGTGACCACGGTCGAGGAACAGCGCGGCACGGAGTGGATGAAGTACCAGTCGCTGAGCGACTTCCTGGACCCGGATGATCACAGCAAGACCGTTGAAGGGCTGCCGGCGCCGATGCGCGCGGTGATCATCGCCAAGAAATAACCTGCAATCTCCCTGAATAAATGGAGATCAAACTGTGGGAGCTGGCTTGCCTGCGATAGCGATCTGTCAGTCAATTGATCAGTGACTGATGCACCGCTATCGCAGGCAAGCCAGCTCCCACATTGGTTTTCAGTGTTCTTTAGAGTGTGGGCTTGGCTCTTCTGGCCTTAAAGAACTCACTCAACACTGTCCCGCATTCCTCAGCCAACACCCCGCCTTCAAACAGCACCCGATGGTTGAGAAACCCTTGGGTAAAAAACTGCCCCTGGCTTTGCACGATCCCCGCCTTGGGCTCCAGCGCGCCGTACACCACCCGCGCGATGCGCGAATGCACAATCAGGCCCGCGCACATGCTGCACGGTTCCAGCGTTACATACAGCGTGCTGCCGACCAGGCGATAGTTGCTGATCGCCTGCGCGGCGGCGCGGATGGCGACCATTTCGGCATGGGCGCTGGGGTCGTTGCCGCTGATCGGGCAATTGAAACCCCGACCGATGATTTCACCGTCCTGCACCAGCACCGCGCCAACGGGCACTTCGCCAAGGGCGGCGCCTTGGGCGGCGAGGGCCAGGGCTTCACGCATGAAGTCCTGGTCGCGGCTGCGGTCGATAATCGCCGTGGGGCGAATCTGGCGCATCACGCCACCTCGATGGCGGCCATCAGGCCGGTTTCCATGTGATCGATCACGTGGCAATGGAACATCCACACCCCCGGGTTATCCGCCACCAACGCCACGCGCGCGCGCTCGTTCTTGCCCAGCAAGTAAGTGTCGGTGAAGTACGGGATCACCTTGTGGCGGTTCGAGGCGATCACCTTGAAACTCATGCCGTGCAGGTGGATAGGGTGCTGGTACTGGGTCATGTTCTTCAATTCGAAAATGTAGCTTTTGCCTTTCTCAAGCTTGGCAATCGGGCGGTCAGCACAGGTCTTGTCGGTGATGTCCCAGGCCTTGCCGTTGATTTGCCACAGGCTCGGCGGTTTGCCGTCATCGACCGACACGGTACCGACCCATTCGAAATTGAAGTTGAGTTTCTCGGCATTCGCCAGGTCCGGCTCGGCGATCGGGTTGGCGGGCAGCGCCGGTGGCCATTCGGTGGGCGCATCGGTATTGGCGACGGAACGGAAGGTGCCCAGGCGCACCGGACCGTTGCGGATGGAGAGTTCTTCACCGGCAGGCGGTGCCTTGATCGCCAGACAAATACGCATGCCCGGGCCCAGCCAGTATTCCTTGCCCAAGGGGCGCGGCTCCACGGGGTTGCCGTCCAGCGCGTAGATTTGCGCGTCGACGTCGGGGATGTTGATGCGATAGGTCAGCGTGTTGTCGAGGTTCAGCAAGCGCACGCGGGTGATTTGCCCGGCGGGCAAATCGATCACCGCCTGGGACACGCCATTGATCGTCGACAACCGCCCGGCCGTGCCGCCACGCGCGGCTTCACGGGGTACGCTGAAGGCCACGAAGGCGCCCTCTTCGTCCACGTGCCAGCTTTTCAGGCTCAGGGTGCGCTCGTGTTTGAAACCGGTGGGCTCGCGCTCTTCGATGATCAGCGGGCCCACCAGGCCACGGCCGAGTTCTTCGCTGCTGTTCACGTGCGGGTGATACCAGTAGCTGCCGGCGTCCGGCACGCGGAATTTGTAATCGAAGTATTCGCCGGGCAATACCGGCAACTGCGAGACGTAAGGGACGCCGTCCATTTCCAGCGGCAGGCGGATGCCGTGCCAATGAATGGTGGTGGCGACCGGCAAGTGGTTGATAAAGCGCACCCGCAGCCACTCACCCTGGCGCACACGCAACTCGGTGCCCGGCGCCGAGGGGCCAAATGCCCAGGCTTCGGTTTTGTGGCCCGGCACCAGTTCCACGTCCAGCGGCGCGGCGATCAGTTGGTAATCGTGCCCGGCTTCAGCCTCGGCAACTTTCCCCAGCCAGTAGCGATAGCCGCCACCGGCACCGACGCCCACTACGGCCAGGCCTGCGAGACCCCCCAGGATTTGTCGACGGGAAAAGGATCGGGACACAACAACCTCACGTATCTGCCACAGGCCAGAGGCCCGCAAAGGGCAGATACGATACACCTGACCCGGCTAAACAGTAAGGCTTCGCATTGCCGCATGGCTCAATTCAATGGGTTTGGCTGGGTAACTACAACTCTGGATACACCGAAAATCACTGTGGGAGGGGGCTTGCCCCCGATTGCAGTGGGTCAGCTACAGATAGGCTGACTGACACACCGCTATCGGGGGCAAACCCCCTCCCACATTTTGATCTTCAGTGATTTTTAGACTGTGCTCACTTGGAGCTGGCAGCCGCCAGGATCAGGGCTTTCATCTCGGCCACTGCGCCTTTGAAACCGACGAACAGCGCGTGCGCCACCAGCGCGTGGCCGATGTTGAGTTCGTTGATGCCCTTGATCGCAGCCACGGCTTCGACGTTGTGGTAGTGCAAACCATGGCCGGCGTTGACGATCAGGCCTTCACTGAGGCCGCACTGTACGCCGTCGATAATACGCTGCAGTTCGTCAGCGACTTCGGTGGGCGTGGTGGCATCGGCATAGCGGCCAGTGTGCAGTTCGATGGCCGGCGCGCCAACACGGCGCGAGGCTTCGATCTGACGCTCGTCGGCGTCGATGAACAGTGAGACTTCACTGCCGATCTTCGACAGGCGTTCCACCGCGGCTTTGATCCGCGCTTCCTGGCCAGCAACATCGAGGCCGCCTTCGGTGGTGAGCTCCTGGCGCGTTTCCGGCACCAGGCAGATGTGCGCCGGGCGAATGCGTTCGGCGAACGCCATCATTTCTTCGGTGACGCCCATTTCGAAGTTCATGCGGGTTTGCAGCACGTCCTTGAGCAGCAACACGTCGCGCTCCTGGATGTGGCGGCGGTCTTCGCGCAGGTGCACGGTGATGCCGTCGGCGCCCGCTTCTTCGGCGTCCAGCGCGGCCTTGACCGGATCAGGGTAACGGGTGCCCCGGGCCTGGCGCAGGGTAGCGACGTGGTCGATGTTGACGCCAAGAAGAATGCGATTGCTGGTGCTCACGGAAGCGCTCCTGAAAAGGGAAAGAAACGCCGCACAGCATACACGGGGTTGTCAGGGCTTTCGAAACAACTCGCGACTGACCAGCGGCCGCCCGCCCAAGTGCACGGCGAGCGCCTGGCGCATCAAGCGCTTGGCCGCGGACAAGGCGCCTGGGGCAGTCCAGTCGGCTTCGCTCATGGCCAGCAACTCGGTGCCCTGGAACAGGCCGGGTTGCAGCAGGTAAACGCGTTCCAGGCCGGCGTCGACTTGCAGGCGGTACATGCCGTCTGCGGCGATAGGGTCGCCGTGCAGGTCGTTGCTCAGTTCGAAGCCGTAGCCCAGGTCGTCGAGCAGTCGCCATTCAAAGGCGCGCAGCAGCGGTTCCAGCGGGCGGCCTTCGGCCAGTGCAATGAGCGTCGCGGCGTAGTGATCGAAGACCGCAGGGTGCGGGTCTTCGGCAGGCAGCAGGCGGATCAGCAGCTCGTTGAGGTACAGGCCGCTGAACAGGGCTTCACCGTTGAGCCAGGCGGAATTGCCGACGCTTTCCAGACGGCCGACGTTTTTCAGCTCGCCCTTGCCACGAAACTCCACGTCCAGGGCCACGAACGGCCGGGCCAGCGTGCCGGCCTTGCCTCGGGCGCTGCGCAAGACTGCGCGCAGGCGGCCTTGGGGCGTGAGGAAGTCCACCAGGGCGCTGGTCTCGCGGTAAGCGCGGCTGTGCAGGACGTAGGCGAGTTGGCTGGTGGGTTGGGACATGGATGCTCACTGCTGGAATGCATTTTTGAAAACTGCACAAATCTAACGTGGGAGGGGGCTGGCCCCCGATGGCAGTGTGTCAGTCACTTATCTGTTAACTGACCCACCGCTATCGGGGGCGAGCCCCCTTCCACATTTTCAGCCCTGTGGTGTATTCAAGACCCTACAGGTCGCCGTAGCCCAGGGAGCGCAGTGCGCGCTCGTCATCGGACCAACCACCCTTAACCTTCACCCACAGGTTGAGCATGATCTTGGAATCAAACAGCAATTCCATGTCCTTGCGCGCTTCGGTGCCGATGCGCTTGATGCGCTCGCCCTTGTCGCCAATGATGATTTTCTTCTGGCCGTCACGCTCGACGAGGATCAGCGCATGAATATGCAGGGTTTTGCCCTGCTGCTTGAACTCTTCGATTTCGACGGTGATCTGGTAGGGCAGCTCGGCGCCCATCTGGCGCATGATTTTCTCGCGCACCAGTTCAGCGGCGAGGAAGCGGCTGCTGCGGTCGGTGATCTGATCTTCCGGGAAGAAGTGCTCGTTCTCGGGCAAGTAACCCGCGATCACGCGCTCCAGGGCCTCAAGGTTGTGACCGTGCTGGGCCGAGATCGGCATGATCTGGGCGTTCGGCAGTTGCTCCTGCAGCCAGGTCAGGTGCGGCATCAGCTCGGCTTTGTCTTCGATGCGATCGGTCTTGTTCAGCGCGACGATCAACGGGCCGGTGACGTACTGCACGCGCTCGAGAACCATCTGGTCTTCGTCGGTCCACTTGGTGCGGTCAACCACGAAGATCACCACGTCGACGTCTTTCAACGCCGCCGAAGCGGTTTTGTTCATGTAGCGGTTAAGTGCCTTTTCGCCACCTTTGTGCATGCCCGGGGTGTCGACGTAGACGGCTTGGACGCTGCCTTCGGTCTTGATGCCCAGCATGTTGTGGCGGGTGGTCTGCGGCTTGCGCGAGGTGATCGCGAGCTTCTGGCCCAGGATGTGGTTGAGCAGCGTGGACTTGCCCACGTTCGGGCGGCCGACGATGGCAACATAGCCACAGCGTGTTGCGGTTGAATCAGTCATGGCCATTCTCCACGCCCAGGGCAATCAGTGCTGCAGCGGCCGCTACCTGTTCGGCAATACGACGGCTCACACCCTGACCTCGGCTTTTTTCATTCAATAAGGTGATTTCACATTCCACGAAGAACACGCGGCAATGCGGCTCACCCTGGATATCCACCACTTCGTAGCGTGGCAGTTCACAACCGCGCGACTGCAGGAATTCCTGCAAGCGGGTCTTGGGATCTTTGTTGGTGTCGACCAGCGTCAGGCTCTCGATCTCCGAAGCCAGCCAGGCCACCACGCGCTCCTTGGCCGTCTCCATGCCTGCATCCAGGTAGATCGCACCGATCAACGCTTCGAGGGCATCAGCCAGGATCGACTCACGACGAAAGCCACCGCTTTTCAGTTCACCGGACCCCAGGCGCAAGTATTCGCCCAGGCCGAAACCGCGGGCCAGCACGGCCAGGGTCTCGCCTTTCACCAGCCGTGCACGCAGGCGTGACAGCTGGCCTTCGCGCGCTTGCGGGAAACGCTCGAACAGCGCCTCACCGGCGGCAAAGTTGAGGATGGCGTCACCGAGAAATTCCAGGCGTTCGTTATTACGCCCTGCAAAACTGCGGTGTGTGAGTGCAAGGACCATCAATTCCTGGTCCTTGAAGGTGTAGCCGAGCTGACGCTCGAGACGACTTAGAGAAACGGTCACGGTTTATCCATATCTAGTTGGTGGCACCGGCGGCCATCGACGATTGACGCAGTGTTCAAATTCAAATCCTGGTTGGTGCCGCATGAGGCCGGACGACGCATTGTCCGAACCCCAGAAAAGCATTCGGCGCTGTGTTCACAGCGCCGCCTGTATTACTTGATCAGCCCGACCCGCGAGAAGTTCGGCAGGTGGCTGAGTTTGGGTTCCGGCCAACTCATCCAGACCGCAAAGGCCTTGCCGACAATGTTCTCGTCGGGAACCATGCCCAGCAGGTCCTTGGGAATATTGGGGTCATCCCAGTAACGGCTGTCGTTGGAGTTGTCGCGGTTGTCGCCCATCATGAAGTAGTGCCCGGCAGGCACTTTCCACTCGCCATCAGGCATCGCACGGTAGCGGCTCATTTCCTTACGGATTTCGTGCTCTACCGCGCCGAGTTTTTCCTGGTACAGCTCGGCGCTGCCCAAGGTGTTCGGTTCGGCGCCGATCAGTTTCTCGGCCACCGACTCACCATTGATGAACAGACGCTTGTCGCTGGTGTAGCGAATCACGTCGCCCGGCAGCCCGACTACGCGCTTGATGTAGTTGACGTTCGGGTCGCTTGGGTAGCGAAACACCATCACATCGCCGCGCTGCGGGTCACCGACCGGGATGACTTTCTTGTCGAGCACCGGCAGGCGGATCCCGTAGGAAAACTTGTTCACCAGGATGAAGTCGCCCACGTCCAGGGTCGGTTTCATCGACCCCGAAGGGATCTGAAACGGCTCCACCAGGAACGAACGCAGCACCAGCACGATGAACAACACCGGGAAGAACGACTTGCCGTATTCAACCAGCAGAGGCTCTTTGTTCAGCTTCTCGACCACCACCGCATCGGGCTGGCTGACGCTGCCCTGATAGGAAGCGATAGCCGCCCGCCGACGCGGGGCGAAGAACACCAGATCGAGCAACGCCAGGAGACCGCAAACGGCAACGGCGATGACCAGCAACAGCGGGAAATTTAGTGACATAGGACCTAACTATCCAACCTGAGCACCGCAAGGAAGGCTTCTTGTGGAATTTCCACGTTGCCCACTTGCTTCATGCGTTTTTTACCGGCCTTTTGCTTCTCAAGCAGCTTGCGCTTACGGCTTACGTCACCGCCGTAGCATTTGGCCAGTACGTTCTTTCTGAGAGCCTTGACGGAGGTCCGTGCAATGATCTGCCCGCCAATGGCGGCCTGGATCGCGACGTCGAACATCTGACGCGGAATCAGTTCTTTCATCTTTTCGGTCAACTGCCGACCTTTGTAGTGCGCGTTGTCCTTGTGCACGATCAGCGCCAGTGCATCTACCTTGTCGCCGTTGATCAGCACATCCAGTTTCACCAGATTAGCCGATTGGTAACGATCGAAATGGTAATCCAGCGAAGCATAGCCGCGGCTGGTGGATTTGAGACGGTCGAAGAAGTCCAGGACCACTTCGTTCATCGGCAAATCGTAGGTCACTTGCACCTGGGTACCAAGGAACAGCATGTCGTGTTGTACGCCACGTTTTTCGATACACAGGGTAATGACGTTGCCCAGGTGTTCCTGCGGCACAAGAATATTGGCCCGCACGATCGGCTCGCGCATGTCCTCGATGGAGGACAGATCCGGAAGCTTGGACGGGTTGTCGACGTAAATCGTTTCACCGGTTTTCAGCGCCAGCTCAAAAATAACCGTTGGCGCGGTGGTGATCAGGTCCAGGTCGTATTCGCGCTCAAGGCGCTCCTGGATGATCTCCATGTGCAGCATGCCCAGGAACCCGCAGCGGAAGCCGAAGCCCAGCGCGTCGGAGCTTTCCGGGGTGTACTGCAACGACGAGTCGTTGAGGGTCAGCTTCTGCAAGGCTTCGCGGAAGTCTTCGAAGTCGTCGGAGCTGACCGGGAACAGGCCGGCGTAAACCTGCGGCTGGATGCGTTTGAAACCCGGCAGCACGTCTACATCAGGGGTGGAGCTCAAGGTCAGGGTGTCACCGACCGGTGCACCGTGAATGTCTTTGATGCCGGCGATGATGAAGCCCACTTCACCGGCTTTCAGGTCGGTGGTGGCGGTGTGTTTCGGGTTGAACACGCCGACGCTGTCCACCAGGTGGATCTTGCCGGTGGACTTGACCAGGATCTTGTCGCCCTTCTTCACACGGCCGTGGCGTACACGTACCAGGGAAACAACGCCCAGGTAGTTGTCGAACCAGGAGTCGATGATCAACGCTTGCAGCGGATCTTCGTAGTTGCCGGTAGGTGCGGGGATGGTCTTGACCAGGCGCTCGAGCACTTCGTCGACGCCCAGGCCGGTCTTGGCGCTGCACTCGACGGCGTCGGTGGCGTCAATGCCGATGATCTTCTCGATCTCTTCTTTGACACGGTCCGGATCGGCCTGAGGCAGGTCGATCTTGTTCAGCACCGGCATGACCTCAAGGCCTTGCTCGATGGCGGTATAGCAGTTGGCCACGGACTGGGCTTCGACGCCCTGGCCCGCGTCCACGACCAGCAACGCACCTTCACAGGCCGCCAGGGAACGGCTGACTTCATAGGTGAAGTCAACGTGGCCCGGGGTGTCAATGAAGTTGAGCTGGTACTTGATACCGTCTTTGGCGGTGTAGTACAGGGTAACGCTGTGGGCCTTGATGGTGATCCCGCGCTCGCGCTCGAGGTCCATGGAGTCCAGTACCTGGGCCTCCATTTCACGCTCGGCAAGGCCGCCGCACATCTGGATGAATCGATCGGCCAGCGTCGACTTACCATGGTCAATGTGGGCGATGATGGAGAAATTGCGGATATGACTCAAATCACTCACGGATCAACACTCAAAAAGGCTGCAGGCAGATTGCCCGCTGAAAAATAGCCGGGAATTGTACCTGATGCTCAGGCCAGACGTCATCTTTGCTGACCAGAACAAAAATACCCCGATCTCTCGAACGGGGCATTTTTTGTTCATAAGCGCAGTATCAACCCGCGCGGCGCAACAGCCAGAACCCGGCCAGGGCGCAGATAGCTGTCGGCACCAGCACCGCAAACAGCGGCGAGAAACCGAACACCAGGCTCGACGGACCGAGCAAGTCCTGGGCGATACGGAAGGTAAAGCCCACCAGTACGCCGGTGAACACCCGCTGACCGAGGGTCACGGAACGCAACGGGCCGAAGATGAACGAGATCGCCATCAATACCAGCGCGGCGGTGACCACCGGCTGCAGCACCTTGACCCAGAACGCCAGCCAGTAGCGGCCATTATTCAGGCCCTGATCCTTGAGGTAGTGGATATAGCTCCACAAACCGGTAATCGGCAGGCTCTCCGGGATCATCACCACCGTGTTGAGCAGTTCCGGCTTCAGGGCGATATCCCATTGCTCGCTCGGCACATTGATCACTTCGGTGCTGGCCTTGGTGCCCTGCCCGACATTGCGGAAGTACGTAGTGGTGACGTCACTCAGCGTCCATTTCTCGGCATCGTATTGCGCGCGCCTGGCGAAACTGGAGGTCAGCATATGCCGTTCCTTGTCGAACGTATAACGCGTCACACCCACCAACAAACCGCCCGGCTGCACGGCGTTGATGTGGATGAACTCATCACCCTGACGGTGCCACAGGCCGTGCTTGGCGCTTTGTGCATCCCCCGAGCCCTGGGCCAGGGCGCGATTGGCCTGAGCGGTGGCCTCGGCCGGTGGCGCCACGTACTCGCCAATCAGCACGCTGCAGGCCATCAGCAGGAGCATGGGTTTCATTACCGCCCAGACAATGCGCCCGATGGATACACCGGCGGCGCGCATGATGGTCAGTTCGCTGCTGCTGGCCAGGCTGCCCAGCCCGATCAGGCAACCGATCAGCGCGGCCATCGGCATCATGTCGTAGAGCCGGCGCGGTGCGGTCAGCGCCACGTAACTCAACACATCCATGACGGTGTAGGTGTCGGTGACGTTGCCCACTTCGTCAATAAAGGCGAACAACGAGGCCAGGCCGAGAATAATGCCCAATACCGCCAGAATGGCGATCAGTACGCTGCTACCAATGTAGCGATCGAGCTTAGCCACGAGCCAACTCCTTCAGGCCACGACGGCTCTTCATTTTCAAACGGATAGGTTCCCAGTAGAGCAGCCCCAGGCCGATCAACAGGAAGATCCCGTGCACGCCCCACAGGCCGAGGACCGGCGACAACTTGCCTTTCTCCATGGAACCACGGGCGGAAATCAGCAGGGTCAGGTAGGCCATGTACAACAGAATTGCCGGCAACAGCTTGAGGAAGCGACCCTGACGCGGGTTGACGCGCGACAGCGGCACGGCCATCAACGTCACGATAAATACCAGCAGCGGCAGCGACAGCCGCCATTGCAGCTCGGCGACGGAGCGCAGTTCCTTATTGTTGAACAGCGACGATGTCGGCAGCGCATCGCGGTCAGTGACCTCTTCGCTGATGTCCGGCTTGGCCAGCATTACGCCATAAGTGTCGTACTTGATCGCCCGATAATCGGCGAGGCCAGGGCTGCCGTCGTAACGGTAGCCATTTTCCAGGATCAGGTAACGGCTGCCATCCGGACGCACTTCCTGGCGACCACTGTTGGCCACCAGAATCGAGATGCCACGGTCTTTCTGGTTCTGCCCGAGATTTTTCTGCGAAATAAACACGCCGCCCAGGTTGGCACGGTCATCCGTCATGGTCTCGGTGTAAGTCACCCGCGTGCCATCGTTCAGCGCTTGAAAGCGCCCAGGCTCAAGGGTGTCGAACTCAGTCATCGCATCCTGCTTGTTCAGCAGCAGCTGGAACTGCATGGCGCCCTGAGGCGCCAGGCTCATGCTCAGCCATGCCACCACCAGGGCAACGCCGGTGGCCGGCACCATGGTCATGGCCAGCAGACGCTGCTGGCTCATGCCGGTGGCCGACAGCACGGTCATTTCACTTTCGAGGTACAGCCGGCCATAGGCCAGCAAAATGCCGAGAAACAGGCCAAGTGGCAGGATCAGTTGCAAAAAGCCTGGCAGGCGAAAGCCCATGATCAGGAACAGCGAGCCCGGATCCAGAGCGCCCGAAGCGGCCTGAGCCAGGAATTTGACGAAACGACCACTCATGGTGATGACCAGCAATACCGCACTCACGGCACTCAGGGTCAACAGGACTTCGCGGGACAGATAACGGAAGACGATCAAACCAGACACTCCAGGGTTGTCAGGCTAAGGCGGCCAAACAAGCAAGCATACCGAGTCGACCCGTTTGCACGGGCCGGCTAAAAAGATGGCGCATTATCCTGTGATTGACCGCGCCTGTCACGGTGCTTGCTCATACGCGTGCACAAAGCACGCGGCAAGGGTTGTCAGGCTCCGCTGGCGAGGTTCAAACTGCGGCCTTTGTCGCTGGCGGTTTACAGAGCTGCCACGCTTTAAAGCCTGGGTACAGACTCAGGCTCACAGACCTTTATAAGGGACCCGAAAATGGAATTGGTTGTAAAAAGCGTTAGCCCCGAAACGTTGAAAACCGCCACCCTCGTGGTCGCTGTCGGCGAAGGCCGCAAGCTCGGCGTCGCCGCCAAGCAACTGGATGAACTCAGCGGTGGTGCCATCAGCGCCGTGCTCAAGCGCGGCGACCTGGCCGGCAAAGTCGGCCAAAGCCTGCTGCTGCAGAGCCTGCCCAACCTTAAAGCCGACCGCGTATTGCTGGTGGGCGTGGGCAAGGACGCCGAACTGGGCGACCGTCCGTTCCGCAAGATCATCAGCGGCATTCTCAACACCCTCAAGGGCCTGGGCGGCAGCGATGCAGCACTGGCCCTGGATGAAATCGTCGTAAAAGGCCGTGACAGCTACGGCAAGACCCGCCTGCTGGCCGAAAGCCTGGTGGATGGCACCTACGTCTTCGACCAGTTCAAGAGCCAGAAAGCCGAACCGCGCGCCCTGAAAAAAATCACCCTGCTGACCATCAAGGCCGCCCAGGCTGAAGTCGAGCGCGCCGTGACCCACGCCCAGGCCATCGCCGCCGGCATGTCGTTCACCCGCGACCTGGGCAACCTGCCGCCGAACATCTGCCACCCGACTTACCTGGGCGAACAAGCCAAGGCGCTGGGCAAAGAATTCAAGGGCCTGAAGGTTGAGGTGCTGGACGAGAAAAAGATCAAGGACCTGGGCATGGGCTCCTTCTATGCCGTGGGCCAGGGCAGCGACCAGCCGCCACGCCTGATCGTGATGCAATACAACGGCGGCAAGAAGTCCGAGAAGCCTTACGCGCTGGTCGGCAAAGGCATCACCTTCGACACCGGCGGCATCAGCCTCAAGCCGGGCGCAGGCATGGATGAGATGAAGTACGACATGGGCGGCGCCGCCAGCGTGTTCGGCACCCTGCGTGCCGTGCTGGAACTCAAGCTGCCGATCAACCTGGTGTGCATCCTGGCGTGTGCCGAGAACATGCCGAGCGGCGGCGCGACCCGTCCGGGCGATATCGTCACTACCCTGAGCGGCCAGACCGTCGAAATCCTCAACACCGACGCCGAAGGCCGTCTGGTGCTGTGCGATGCGCTGACCTACGCCGAACGCTTCAAGCCACAGGCCGTGATCGACATCGCCACCCTGACCGGTGCCTGTGTGGTTGCCCTGGGCGCCCACACGTCGGGCCTGCTGGGCAACAACGACGAGTTGATCGAGCAACTGCTCAGCGCCGGCAAGGCTGCCGACGACCGCGCCTGGCAACTGCCGCTGTTCGATGAATATCAAGAGCAGCTGGACAGCCCGTTCGCCGACATCGCCAATATCGGCGGCCCGAAAGCCGGCACCATTACCGCAGCCTGCTTCCTGTCGCGCTTTGCCAAGAACCTCAACTGGGCTCACCTGGACATCGCCGGCACGGCCTGGACCAGCGGCGGCAAGGACAAGGGCGCCACTGGCCGTCCGGTGCCACTGCTGACCCAGTACCTGCTGGATCGCGCCAAAGCCTGAAACTGAAGATTCCGGGGCGGCCCTCTTGCCGCCCTGGTCTCAGGAACCGCAATGACCCAAGTCGACTTCTATATATTGCCCAGCGCCGATCCTTCCGCGCGCCTGGACTTTGCCTGCAAGCTCACCGAAAAAGCCTGGCGCATGGGCCACCGCATCTACCTGCATTGCAGCGATGCTGCCCAACGTGATGACCTCAACGCGCGCTTATGGCGCTTCAAGGGCGAAAGCTTCGTGCCGCACGGCCCTGCCGAGTCCGAACCCGAAGGCCTGGTTGTGCTGGGCCTGGGTGACAGCTGCGGCGATCACAACGACCTGTTGGTCAACCTGGACCTGAAAGTACCCGCCTTCGCCAAGGCATTTGCCCGTGTGGCAGAAGTGGTGGTGGAAGATCCGGCTATTCGTCAGGCCGCGCGGGAGAGTTTCCGTTTCTACCGCGAACAGGGCTATTCTCTGCAGGATCACCGGCTACAACGACTTTGAGTACATGATGGACACGCCAAACCCTATAAAAAAAGACGACCACCTGCTGGAGGACCTCGAGTCGATCCGTCAGTTGCTCGGTGATGATGGCTTGCAACCGCCGCTGCTGACCGAAACGGTCGACGCCGAGGTACAGATTCCGCTGCTGTTCGACATGGTCAGTGGCAAGCCTGTTGCACCCGAGCCTGTCGCTGCCGCTCCCGTGGCACAACCCGCACCCGCCGCAGAAAAAGCGCCCGACGCCCTGCTGCTGCATCTGGACAATGAGTTGCGCGCCGCTGCGCAGTTGATCATGCAGGATGTGATCGACGACTTTGCTCCGCATATCGAAGCCGAAATCAAACGGCGAATGGATGCGCGCATGGAGCGGTTGCTCAGCCAATATCAGTCCTGAGCCACACCTGGATCTACTGTGGGAGGGGGCTTGCCCCCGATAGCGCTGGGTCAGCCAGCTTATCAGTCACTGACCTACTGCTATCGGGGGCAAGCCCCCTCCCACATTTGCACTGCGTACGTCTCTAGCCTGTCTTCGCCTCGCCCTGCGCCCTATCCCCCGTTATACTTGCCGGCTTTCCTGAATTAATGCCAACTAGGGTCCCGCCGCGCATGGATAAGACCTACCAGCCGCACGCTATTGAAACTTCCTGGTACGAGACCTGGGAGTCCGAGAATTATTTCGCTCCGCAAGGCGCGGGTGATGCCTACACCATCATGATTCCGCCACCGAACGTCACTGGCAGCCTGCACATGGGCCATGGCTTCAACAATGCGATCATGGATGCGTTGATCCGTTTCCGCCGCATGCAGGGCCGCAACACCCTGTGGCAACCGGGCACCGACCACGCCGGTATCGCCACCCAGATGCTGGTGGAACGCCAACTCGAAGCCACCGGCCAGAACCGTCATGACCTGGGTCGCGAGAAATTCCTGGAGAAGATCTGGGAATGGAAAGACCAGTCCGGCGGCAACATCAGCCGTCAGATCCGTCGCCTGGGCTCGTCCGTAGACTGGAGCCGTGAGCGCTTCACCATGGACGACGGCCTGTCGGAAGCCGTGAAAGAAGCCTTCGTGCGCCTGCACGAAGACGGCCTGATCTACCGCGGCAAGCGTCTGGTCAACTGGGATACCAAGCTGCACACGGCGATTTCCGACCTCGAAGTGGAAAACCACGACGAGAAAGGCTTCCTGTGGAACCTCAAGTACCCGCTGGCCGACGGCGCCAAGACCGCCGAGGGCAACGACTACCTGATCGTCGCCACGACACGTCCGGAAACCATGCTCGGCGATGCCGCCGTGGCCGTTAACCCGAACGATGAACGCTACCAGGCGCTGATCGGCAAGTTCGTTGAGCTGCCGCTGGTTGGCCGTCGTATTCCGATCATCGCTGACGACTACTGCGACCCTGAATTCGGCACCGGCTGCGTGAAAATCACCCCGGCTCACGATTTCAACGACTACGAAGTCGGCAAGCGCCACAATCTGCCGCTGCTGAACATCTTCGACAAGAACGCCGCCGTGCTGCCGGCGTGCCAGGTGTTCAACCTCGACGGTACGCTGAACGAAAGCATCGACGGCAAGATCCCGGCCGAATACGCCGGTCTCGACCGTTTTGAAGCGCGCAAGCAGATCGTGGCGGCGTTCGACGCTGCCGGTTTGCTGGTGAGCGTTGACGACCACGCACTGAAAGTGCCGAAAGGCGACCGCTCCGGCACCGTCATCGAGCCGTGGCTGACCGACCAGTGGTACGTGTCCACCAAGCCGTTGGCTGAACCTGCGATTGCCGCCGTGGAAGACGGCCGTATCCAGTTCGTGCCAAAGCAGTACGAAAACATGTACTTCTCGTGGATGCGTGACATCCAGGATTGGTGCATCAGCCGTCAGCTGTGGTGGGGCCACCGGATTCCGGCCTGGTACGACGAGTCGGGCAAAGTCTACGTTGGCCGCGATGAAGCCGAAGTACGCGCCAAGCACAACCTCGGCCCGGACGTGGCGCTGCAACAGGACAACGACGTACTGGACACCTGGTTCAGCTCGGGCCTGTGGACATTCTCCACGCTCGGCTGGCCGCAACAGACCGAGTTCCTGAAAAAATTCCACTCCACCGACGTGCTGGTCACCGGCTTCGACATCATTTTCTTCTGGGTTGCCCGGATGATCATGCTCACCATGCATTTGGTGAAGAACGAAGACGGAACGCCGCAAGTGCCGTTCAAGACCGTGTACGTGCACGGCCTGGTGCGTGATGGCCAGGGCCAGAAAATGTCCAAGTCCAAGGGCAACGTCCTGGACCCGCTGGATATCATCGACGGCATCGACCTGGAAACCCTGGTGCAAAAACGCACCTCGGGCCTGATGCAGCCGAAACTCGCGAAGAAGATCGAGAAGCAGACCCGCGACGAGTTCGCCGACGGCATTGCCAGCTATGGCACTGACGCCCTGCGTTTCACCTTCTGCTCGCTGGCGTCCACCGGTCGCGACATCAAGTTCGACATGGGCCGCGTCGAAGGCTATCGCAACTTCTGCAACAAGATCTGGAACGCTGCGCGCTACGTGCTGGATAAAGGCGAAGACTGCGGCCAGAACGGCGAAGCCTATGAGCTGAGCCTGGCTGATCGCTGGATCATCTCGCAGCTGCAGCGCACTGAAGCCGAAGTGACCCGCCAACTCGACCAGTTCCGTTTCGACCTGGCCGCACAAGCCTTGTACGAGTTCATCTGGAACCAGTATTGCGACTGGTACCTGGAACTGTCCAAGCCTGTGCTGTGGGACGAAAACGCGCCGGTCGAACGTCAGCGTGGCACCCGTCGCACCCTGGTGCGCGTGCTGGAAGTGGCCCTGCGCCTGGCGCACCCGTTCATGCCGTTCATCACCGAAGAAATCTGGCAGCGCCTCGCGCCGCTGGCCGGTATCGAAGGCAAGACCATCATGCTGCAGCCTTGGCCGGTGGCCAACGAAGCGCGCATTGATGAAGCAGCCGAAAGCGATATCGAATGGCTCAAGACCTTGATGCTCGGCACGCGCAACATCCGCGCCGAAATGAACATCGGGCCGGGCAAGCCATTGGCGGTGTTCGTGAAGAATGCCAGCGCCGAAGATCAGCGTCGCCTCACCGAGAACGACGCCCTGCTCAAGAAGCTGGCAAAACTGGAGTCGATCACCGTGTTGGCTGACGGCGCCGAAGCACCGCTGTCCGCGACTGCGTTGGTCGGCGACATGGAAGTGCTGGTGCCGATGGCTGGCCTGATCGACAAGGGCGCGGAACTGGCCCGTCTCGACAAGGAAATTGCCCGCCTGCAAGGCGAAGTGCAGCGAGTGGGCGGCAAGCTGTCCAACGCGGCATTCGTCGACAAGGCGCCGGCTGAGGTGATCGACAAAGAACGCGCCAAGCTGGCCGAGGCTGAACAGGCCTTGGGCAAGCTGGCGGAGCAACATGCACGGATTTCCAGTCTGTAAGGTGACCCCCGTGTAAGAAAGAGGCCTTCGGGCCTCTTTTTTTTGCCCTGGAATTTTCCAATCCTTGCTGGCAATCCAGTCAATGTGGGAGGGGGCTTGCCCCCGATGGCGGTGTATCAGTCTGAATATTTTTACCTCTCACACCGCAATCGGGGGCAAGCCCCCTCCCACATTTGCCCGAGAGGGTCTCAGGATGTGTGACAATGCCCACCACTTTGAGCCAACACCAGAATCAACATGACCGCCCCCAGCACACCTAAACCTCCGCGCAAGAAGCCTAAATCCGCCGCCCCGGCCAAGCCCGTGGCACCGCGCAAAGAGGCAACCCTGCACCCGCGCAACCGCCACACAGGCCGTTACGACTTCCCGGCGCTGATCAAGACCACGCCGGAACTGGCGCAATTTGTGATCATCAACCCGTACGGCAAAGAGAGCATCGACTTTGCCAGCCCGGACGCAGTGCGGGTGTTCAACCGGGCGCTGTTGAAGGCGTTCTATGGCATCCAGCATTGGGACATTCCGGCGGACTACCTGTGCCCGCCAGTGCCGGGGCGTGCCGATTACGTGCATTTTCTTGCCGACCTGCTGGCCAGCGTCAACGACGGCAAGATCCCGCGCGGTTCAATCGTCAAGGTGCTGGACATCGGCATGGGCGCCAACTGCGTCTACCCGCTGATTGGCTACATGGAGTACCGCTGGAACTTCCTCGGCTCGGAGGTCGACCCTATCGCGGTGTCCGCCGCCAAGGCCATCGTACAGTCCAACGACCTGAGCAAAGTTATCCAACTGCGTCAGCAACCCAACCCCAAGCAGATCCTGCTGGGCCTGCTGGAGCCGGGCGAACGCTTTGACCTGACCATGTGCAACCCGCCGTTCCACGCGTCCATGGAAGAAGCCACCAAGGGCAGCGAGCGTAAGTGGCGCGCCCTGGGCAAGGCCGATCCCAAGCGCAAGTTGCCGGTCCTGAACTTCGGTGGCCAGTCGGCGGAGCTGTGGTGTGAGGGTGGTGAAGCGCGCTTCGTCACGCAGCTTATCGCCGAGAGTGCGCACTTTGCCCACAAGGTGCTGTGGTTCAGCACCCTGGTGTCAAAAGCGTCGAACTTGCCCGCGATCCAGACAGCCCTCAAAAAAGCCGGCGTACTTGAGAGCCAGGTGGTGGAAATGTCCCAAGGGCAGAAGCAAAGCCGCTTCGTGGCCTGGACCTTCCAGACCAAGAACGAGCAGCAGATCTGGCGTCAGCGCTGGGTGCGCGACTGAAACGGTGGCGAGGGCGTTTGCTCCCTCGCCACGGTTGAGCCGCCACTGCAGTCAAATCGCAGGCAACAAAAAACCGTGCCCGGATTGCTCCGGAGCACGGTTTTTTTTGCTGCGTCTTACTTGTTAACAGCGTCGGTCAGGCCTTTGGCCACAACCAGCTTGATAACTTTCTTGGCAGCGATTTCGATGGCAGCGCCAGTCGAAGGGTTACGGCCAGTACGGGCTGGACGCTCAGTCACTTTCAGTTTGCCAACGCCTGGCAGAGTGATTTCGCCGCCGTTTTCCAGCTGATCAGCAACAACTTGGCTCAGTTGGTCCAGCAGAGCGCGCACGGTAGTTTTCGGTGCGTCTACTGCTTCAGCCAGGTCAGCGATCAGTTGGTCTTTAGTAATAGCCATTGTGGTGTTCCTTCCCTATCAAATTCATATGGATTGCAGAGTGCAGTGTCAGCCGTCGAGCCTGACCGTCAAGGCCTGGCACCCCCGGCCATAACCACGGGATCGGGGTTATAGATGCTTGAAACGGGGATTGGTTCGACCTGACAGATGCTGAATGCACGCTTAACGCCGAGTCTTGGCGTAAGACGGGGCAAAACTAGCACAGAGACGGGGAAATATCCGCCTCAACATACCCATTTGGTCAGCTTTATCGCTCTAAACCGTGAAAAAAAGGCATATAGCCCGTGGGAGGTCGCCCAAAACAGCCTTCCAAGCGCGTCATGGCCAATGGGTGCGGTACACTGGCGACTTTTTGGGGAGGCTTACCACTCCCCTTCAACCAGCCGAGAAGCCTATGCCGATCCGTCACTGCATCGTCCACCTGATCGACAAAAAACCCGACGGCACACCCGCAGTTCTACATGCCCGCGATTCGGAGCTTGCCGAGTCGGCCGCCATCGAGAACATGCTTGCCGACCTCAACGAGAGCTACAACGCCAAACAAGGCAAGGCCTGGGGTTTCTTCCACGCCGAGTCCGGCGCGCACCCGTTCAGCGGCTGGTTGAAGGAATATTTCGACGGCAGTCAGGATTTCACCCGCTTCAGCCGCACGGCGGTCGAGCACCTGCAAAAGCTGATGGAGGAGTCCAACCTGTCCACCGGCGGCCACGTGTTGTTTGCCCACTACCAGCAAGGCATGACCGACTACCTGGCGATCGCCCTGCTGCACCACAGCGAAGGCGTGGCAGTGACCGATGAGCTGGACGTGACGCCCTCGCGCCATCTGGACCTGGGCCAACTGCACCTGGCGGCGCGGATCAACGTGTCCGAGTGGCAGAACAACAAGCAATCCAAGCAGTACATCTCGTTTATCAAAGGCAAGAACGGCAAGAAGGTCTCGGAATACTTCCGCGACTTTATCGGCTGCCAGGAAGGCGTCGACGGCCCGGGCGAAACCCGTACCCTGCTCAAGGCGTTCAGCGACTTTGTCGAGAGCGAAGACCTGCCCGACGAATCTGCCCGCGAAAAAACCAAAACCCTGGTGGACTACGCCAGCAGCCAGGCCAAACTCGGCGAGCCCATGGGCCTGGAGGAGTTGTCGGGGTTGATCGATGAAGACCGGCCAAAAGCGTTCTACGACCATATCCGCAACAAGGATTACGGCCTGTCGCCGGAAATCCCGGCCGACAAACGCACCCTCAACCAGTTCCGCCGCTTCACCGGTCGCGCCGAAGGCTTGTCCATCAGTTTTGAAGCGCACCTGTTGGGCGACAAGATCGAATACGACGAAGCCGCCGGCACTTTGATCATCAAAGGCCTGCCGACCCAACTGACTGACCAGCTCAAGCGCCGCAACTGATGCTCGGCGGGGTCTTCAAGAAAGTCCTGTTGGTGTTGCTGGTCGTGGTGGTGATCCAGAACTGGGGCAAGATCGAGCGGCTGTTCAACCCCTCGCAGGTGGTTTCGGAGCAGATACGCACATCGGCGCGTGTGGTGCTCTATGCCACCGAGTGGTGTGGCTACTGCAAGCAGATCCGACGTTTTCTGGACCAGAAAGGCATTCCGTACCAGGCGCTGGACATTGAGAAGGATGCCCAGGCGCGCAAAGCCTATGAGGCATTGGGCGGCGGCGGGATTCCGTTTGTGGACGTGAACGGCACGCTGATTCGCGAGTTCAACCCGGATGCGATCATGGCCGCGTTGAAATAGCTAATCTGCAAAACACTGCAGAACTAATGTGGGGGCGGGCTTGCTCGCGAAAGCGCAGTGTCAGTTGCTACAGGTATTGACTGATCCACCGCCTTCGCCAGCAAGCCCGCTCCCACATTTTGCTCTGCGCCAGCCTTAGTTAGAAGTTGGCTTCCAACGACACCATCGCCGTGCGCTCTTCCCCCACGTTGTAATACGCCGTACTCGGCGCCAGGCCATTCACCGGTGCCGAGTTGAACGCCACAGTGCGCGCCGAGCTCAGGTATTCCTTGTCGAATACGTTGAGCATCGAAAACCGCAGGGTCGCCGATTTGATGACTTTCTTGTCCACCGGCAAGTAAATACCAGCGTTCAGGTCGAACACCGTGCGGCCTTCGATTTTTTCCTTGTTGGTCAAATCGCCATAGAAGCTGCCGACGTACTTGCCCGCGATGTTGCCGTAGAAACGCGCGTCGTCATACCCGAACACCAGGTTGAACATGTTTTCCGGCACGTTGGCCAGTTGCTTGCCCGCCGTCGGCAACAGCACATTCTTGCTGAGCAAATCGTCTTGCTGCTCGGACTTTGTGTAGGTGTACGAGGCGTAGTAGTTGAAGTGATGCGGCAACAAACCGCTCCACTCCAGTTCCAGGCCCTTGTTATCCACGCTGCCGACGTTGAGCACCATGTAGTCGCCGGCAGCGTCGGTGGTCGACACCTGGCGATCCTTGAAGCTGATGTAGAACAGGGTCGCGCTCAACGCCATGTCGTCTTCGGTGTAGCGCCAGCCCAGCTCCTGGTTCCAGCTCAACTCAGACTTCAGGCTGACCGAGTCGCCCTTGTTATACAGCACATAGTTGGGCGGCGTGCGCATGTTACGTGTGACGTTGTAGAAGGTCTGGTTGCTTTCGTCGACCTGGTACTTGGCGCTGAAACTCGGCAGGAACTGGTGATAACGGGTGTTACGTTTTTCTGGTTTGTCGTACAGGCTGCCCAGGTTGTTGCCGTCACGCTCGACGTATTGGTACGCCACGCCGCCGACAAAACTCAGGTCCGGTGTGGCCTGCCAGCTGTCCTGCACCCAGAGTTTCTGCGACGGGGTAACGGTGTAGTAGTGGCGGCCCTGGACAGTCGCGCCGTTCTTGTCGACGACCTGCCCGCCGCTGTTGTAATCGCCCCACACATCATCGGGCGCGCCTTCGCCGTTGATGCCGATAAACGGCTGGGTCTGGCGCTGGCGCGCGCGTTCATACCAGTAGCCGTAGTCCAGGCTGTGTTCTTCGTTGATGTCCCATTTCATTTTCGCGGTGACGCCAGGGCGCCAGGTCTCGGTCCATGATGGCCGGTAATAGTTGGCCGATTGCAGGTTGCTCAGGTTGTAGTTGCCGGCTTTATCAGACTTTGGCCCCAGGTTCGATGCGGTCTGGCCGCTGAAGCTGCCACCGTTGGCCCAGTAGTAATAGGGCGTGACCGTCAGCGCCAGGTTGTCCTGCAACTGCCAGCGCTGGGTGAGCGTGGCGTTGACGCTTTCGAACGGGTTGCGATTGAGCTTGTAGGACGACGACAGCAAACCCGACTTGTACACCGGCGTTTCCGAGTAGTCCTTGCGGCGCCCCTCGGTCTCGAACTGCGACTTGCTCAGGGTGTTGTAGTTGTAGTTTTCCTGGTTGTTGTATTTCACTGTCGCCAGGGTCGAGTTGCCATTGCCGTCTTCGAACAGGCTGCTCCACTCGACTTTGTCACTGCGCAGCGTGCCTTTGCCGCGCCATTTGTCACCCTCAAGGTGAGAGGCCGACACCCAGCTCTTGAGGCCGCCAAAATCGCCCGTGTTCACCCGCACGAACGTCTTGCGCAGGTCATTGGCGCCGACGATCTGTTTGGCGAACAGCCCGGACTCTTTGGTCGGGCGAATCGTGATCATGCCGATGTTGCCGCCACTGGAACCGATATGCGGGCCGTCCGCCTCGGAGGAGCCCTGGGTGGCAAACACTTCGGCGAGGTTTTCCGGGTCGCCGAGCTGGTTTGAATACACGCTGTAGTTGCCCGAGTCGTTGATCGGCACGCCGTCGACAGACACCCCGACCTGGTCCGAACTCATGCCCCGCATGGTGAAGTTGGTGCCGCTGGTGCCGCTGGCGTCGTCGCTGGATACGTTGATGCCCGGCGTGTATTTAAGCTTGTCGATGGCGTTGGCGGTCGCGGACATTTCGTCCATGGCTTCCTTGGTTACCGTCGACCGCGCCTTGGCACTTTCTTCGCGAATCATGTGCCCATTGCCCAGGGTTTGTTTGCCGGCAACATTCACCGAACCGACATCCTGGGTGGTGTCTGCCAAAACCAGCGGCGCAAAGCTACCTAGGCCCGATGCTAAAAGCAGGGCAGAGAGTGTGTTGATCTTCACAAGTAGATCCCTTACGTGCATCTATCTGTTGTTATGGAGGGAGGTACTGGCTGTCAGAACCGGGTGAACGGCGACGCCAATCTTCCTGACCACCTGCTCAGGAATCCGGGGATCATCCTTGGCCCGTGTAACGGTTTGGTGACAGGTTTTGGCAATTGGGATGAAGGTTAAATGAACGCTCTACAGGCACCGGGATACCTGGCCTATAGCGCCATGTAAAAAACCGGCAAGGGGATTTTTTTGAAAAAGTCGCCACGCGGAGGGTAGCGATCGAAGCATTCGTGTCTAGCGCAATACAATCATGCGACCCAGCACAGCATGTTGTTCAAAACCCAGAACGGCCTGCAAGGCGCTCAAAACTGCCAAGGGATCCTTGCTTGGAAAACTGCCACTGACGCGCTTGGCGCCCATCTCGTCGTTGATCAGCAAGATCCGGCCCGGGTAGTAACGGCCAAGGTCCTTGACCACATCCGCTAACGGCACCTTGTAGTAGTTGAGCCAGCCATCGCGCCATGCCAGACGTGATTCGCTGTCGACCGCGTGCAGGGTGTCGGCCACACCGTCGGCGTAGGCCACTTGCTGGCCTGCCGTAAGAATTTGCTGTTGGCCCTGGCGTGACGGCGTGACACCCACGCGGCCGGACAGCACCGTCACCTGAGCGCCGGCCGGTTGCAGGCGCACTTCAAACTGCGTGCCGAGCACTCGCGCTTCGCCACTGCCAGCCTCCACCACAAAGGGCTGGCCGGTGTGGGTCACGCTGAAAAACCCCGCCCCGCGGCGCAACTGAATGTGGCGCTCGCCGTGGCTGAAGTCCACGGCAATGGCGCTGTCGGCATCCAGCGTGACTTGGGATTGATCGGCCAGGGTCACGGTCTGCACCTGCCCCGGCGCCGTCACGTAATCAGCACCGAAGTCATCGACCCAGCGCGATGGCTGCCAGCCGGCGCCCATCGACACCATCACCAGCAGGCACGCGGCCACGGCCAGGGCGCCGGACCAACGCACCGCACGCGAGCGCTTCGAGGTACTCATCGCGTTGAGGTAGCCCTGCAAGGCCAAGGCGTCTTCGTCCGCCAGTTTGCGTGCCGGCACCTCACTCAATTCCCACAACACCTGGGCCTGAGCATAGGCCTCGACGTGCGCGGGGTCGGCACGCAACCAACGGCTGAACGTGGCCTGGTCACCGCTGCTGGGCTGGTCATGCAACAAGCTCAACCATTCGAGTGCGGCCTGCTCCTGGGCGGGCGTGGGGGTGACGTTCACGGTGCTTTCCCTGGCGTGCGTGGGGACGAGGGTTCACGAAGGCTGGCTTTGCAGGCTTCGAGGGCACGCATCATATGTTTTTCCACGGCACTTTGGGACAGCCCCATGGCCTGGGCAATTTGCGCATATTTGCGGCCGTGGATGCGGTTGAGCAGGAAAATCTGCCGAGTGCGCTCCGGCAGGCTACGCAGGGCGGCTTCGACATGGCGCAGGTCATTGCCTGCTTCAAACGCCGCCTGGGGCTCGGAACCCTGGTTGTCTTGCTGCTCCGGCAACCAGCCCTCACTGCTGCGCACCCGGGCGCCTTCGCTGCGCAAGTGATCAATGGCGATATTGCCGGCGCAGCGCAACAAGTAGGTGCTGAGTTCTTCGACCTGCACCAGCGGCCGCCGCCAGAAGCGCAGGAACAGGTCCTGCACCAGGTCGGCCGCCGTCGCCCGGCAGCCTACGCGTCGGCTGACCAGCGCTTCCATCTGCGAGCGCTGCGACAAAAACACCTGCAGGAAATGCGCACGCCCACCGGCCGCATCGGCGTGCTGGCTGTCCTGGGGTTCGGGTGGGGTGCTGATCATCATGGGAAGCTCAGAGTAAGGCGAACGCCGCAACAGGGCTGGCCAGCAGGCCGACGCCCGCCAGAATCAAGGCCAGCCTTGGCCGATACGGCAACAGCAACACCAGCAGCAGTGCGCTGAGCATCAATACGGCGCACCACTCCACCAACCCCTGCGCCCAATTCGAGGCCGCCACGGCCGGCCATATCGACAGCACCAGCAGCAGCCAACCGACCACACGCAATGTGAGGCGTCGCGGTGGTGAGGGTTTGCTGTGCAGCAGTTCACCGTGATGGCGGTCGGTGGAAAGGCACAGCGCGGTAAACCCGGCGTAGCACATCAACAGGGCGAGCAGCATTCAGTTCGCCTCCTGCTTGAGCGTCAGTCCACGTGCGCGTTCGGACTTGGGCTGCGGCGCCGCGCGGCGCTGCATCTTCCAGGCCGCCCAGGTCAGGAACAGGCCGCTGGCCAGGCACGTCAGATCAAAACCGGCCATGGCCCAATCACCGCTGGCCAGTGACACGCCCAAGTGCTGCGAGGTAGTCAATGCGTTGAGCAGTGGAATGGCCACAAACAGCAAGGCGCCGAGGCTCAGTTGCTCAACCCAGCCCTGGCGGCCTCGACGCAGCACGGCATGCAACAGGCTCAGGCCCCAGGCAATGAAGAAGGCCTGCACTTCCCAGTCGGACCGCTCGGCGAAGCTCACCGGCAACAACCGGTTGGCCCAGAAAAACGCCGCGATGGCGATCATCAGCCCGGCCATACTGGCCATGTTCAGCACTTCAACCAGCCGCAATTCAAACGGCATCACAGCGGTTTTGGCGTGCTTGAGCTGGCGCTTGCCGAGCCAAATCACAAGGCCCGTGCCGATCATCGCCGTGCCCGCCAGGCCGCAGATAAAGTACAACCACCGCAGCACCGGGCCGGCGAAATGGCCCATGTGCAAGCCGTAGAAACTGCCGCCAATCGCCGCCGGCAACGACTGTTCACCGCTGACCCGCAACAACTCGCCGGTGGTGCCGTTGAACGACACACTGCTGCCGAAATCGTGCACCACGCGGTCGGCACCTGCGCGGACCACATTGACCGAGGCGTTCACATCGCCAGGGTTGTTGACCACCAGACGGCCAACATGCCCACCCGCCCATTGCTGGCGCGCTTGCTCGTACATCGGCCCTAACGGCAGCAATGCACCCGGCTGGCCGAGCGCCGGCGCGTTATTGGTATTGGGGAACACTTCATTGAAAAACGCACGGCTGTCGTCGCCGTAGGAAGCCACGATCGGCGCGGGCATCACCATGCTCATGAAGATCACCAGACTGCTGTAGGTGATCATCAAGTGAAACGGCAGCACCAGCACGCCCACCGCGTTATGCCCGTCGAGCCAGGAGCGCTGGCCTTTGCGTGGGCGGAAGGTGAAGAAGTCCTTGAAGATTTTCTTGTGGGTGATGATGCCGGTGATCAGTGCCACAAACATCACCATCGCGGCGATGGTCGACAGCCAGCGCCCCCACGGGTAAGGCATCTGCAGCTGAAAGTGGAAGCGATAGAAGAACTCGCCGCCCATGCTTTCACGCGCCTGCACGGGCTGGCGGGTGACGGGATCGAGGACTTTCTGGATGAAGTTGCCGCGTTTGCCGGGGTCGACTTTGTCTTGCCACATCACCGACAGGCCGGGATCGCGGCTGTCCGGCAGGGTGATAAACCAGCGCGCGGCGTTGGGCGCCTGTTGCTGCAGATAGGTTTGGGCGGCGGCGAGGCTACGCGCGTCATCCAATGGATAAGCCTGCACTTCGGGCTGCATCCAGTGGGTGATTTCGTCCTTGAAATAGGACAAGGTCCCTGTCAGGAAAATCGCAAACAGCAGCCAGCCAAAGATCAGTCCAGCCCAGGTGTGCAACCAGGCCATCGCCTGGCGAAAGCCCTCTTTCATGTGCGCGTCATCCACAAACCGATGCCCGCCAGCGTGGCAAACATCGCACTCGGCAGCATCACGCCAAACCAGGCTCGCCCTGCCGTGCGGCAGGCAAAGCACCAGATTACCGCCAACAGGTAGAACACAAACGAACTCATCATCCCGGTGATCACCGCGTCGGCCCGGGACACGGGCATCCACAACGCCAGGCAGACGGCCGCCAGGGACGCCATCAGGTAACCGCCGACCACGGCAGCCAGCACGCGCGAGGTTACGGCGAGGCGATAGGCAACGGGGAGTGAGGGTTTGCTTTTCATACGGGAGGCGCCAGGGTCATCAGCGCGCAATATTAATGATAAATATTCTCATAAGCAAAAGAGAACGGATGAATCACCGGTCCTGGCGGATTGCCGAACCCCGTCACGCGCCCTACAATGCGAACAATTCTTGTTCTCTAAAGCATGCCGATGCTTATGGAGTGATCGCGTTGCAGCCGTCCACCACCGTTGAAGTTCTGTACAACGACCATCACCACTGGCTCACCGGCTGGTTGCGACGCAAGCTCGGCTGCCCGGAGAGCGCGGCCGACCTGGCCCAGGACACCTTCATCCGTGTGCTCACCGCGCGGGAAGCGCCAACGCTGATCGAACCCCGCGCCTTCCTCACCACCGTGGCCAAGCGCGTGCTGTTCAACTTCTACCGTCGTCAGGACCTGGAGCGCGCCTACCTCGACGCACTGGCGCAAATGCCCGAACACGTGGCGCCGTCGGAAGAAGAACGCGCAATCATCCTGCAGACCTTGCTGGAGCTCGACCAACTGCTCGACGGCCTGCCCGTTCAGGTCAAACGCGCCTTCCTGCTGGCCCAGCTCGACGGCCTGACCTACGCGCAAATCGGCGCCGAGCTGGGTATCTCCATCGCCACCGTCAAACGCCATTTGAATAAAGCCGCCATGCGCTGCTACTTCGCCCTATGAACTTCTCCACGCAAGTCGCCGAACAAGCCGTGCACTGGCTGATGGAAATGCAGCAAGGCGCACTCAACCCGCGCCAGCAAGCGGCCTGGCAGCAATGGCTGGACGCCCACAGCGAACATCAGCGCGCGTGGGACCATATCCAGCGCGTCAACCAACGCCTGCGCGGCATGCCCTCGCCCTTGGCGCACGCCGCCTTGAACGCGCCCAAATCCAGCAGCCGGCGCCAGGCCCTCAAGCTACTGCTGATTCTCGGCGCCGGTTCGGCCGCGGCCTGGAGCCTGCGCCAGCAACATATTCTGCCGCCGCTGAGCGCCGACTACCGCAGCCCCGTGGGCCAACGACGCAAGGTGCAGCTGGTCGATGGCAGCCAGTTGCAGCTCAACACCGGCAGCGCAGTGGATGTGCACTTTGACGGCAGCCAACGCTTGGTCCGCTTGTTCGAAGGCGAGATCTTGCTGACTGCCCGCCCCGGCGATACGCCGCTGCACGTGCTGACCGGCCAAGGCCTGCTCAGCAGCCAGGCGGCGCGGCTGAACGTGCGTCAGTTCAACGACCACACGCAACTGGCAGTTTTCGATGGCCATGTCGAGGTAATGCCCAACCACTACAGCGGCCTGCCGCTGACCGTCGAGGCCTCGCGCCAAGTCAATTTCACCCGCAAAGGCTGGGACACCCCGCGCCCGACCGACGCCAACAGCGGCGCCTGGGCCGACGGCATGCTGGTGGCCGCCCACATGCGCCTGGGCGATTTCCTCGCCGAGTTGGGCCGCTATCGCCGAGGCCAGGTCAATTGCGACCCGCAAGTGGCCAACCTGCTGCTGTCCGGCAGCTACCCGCTGGACGACAGCGAACGCATTCTCGACCTGTTGGAAGTCAGCCTGCCGGTGAAAGTGCGGCGTTTTACCCGCTACTGGGTGACCGTCCAGGCACGCGCGTAAATTATTTTTAAAAAACATGAGCCGTTTTCCACACCTCGCGTGACAGAGAAGGAAAGCCACCTTGATCCTACCTTCTCAGGACCGCCCTTCATGCCCCAGCAACCGACGCTACTTGCCCGCACCTTGCGCCAATTCCTACTGGGCGCCAGCCTGAGTCTTACCGTGCTCCCGCATGTGTTGGCGGCAGACGCCAAGCCCTATCACATCGCCCCGGCCACCTTGGAAGCCGCGCTGAACCAATTTGGTCGCGAGGCCGGCGTGCTGATTTCGTTCGGCTCCGAGGTCACAGCGGGTATGCAGAGTCGGGGTTTGTCGGGCAACTACAGCGCCGACGAAGGCTTGCAAAAACTCCTGGAAGGCACTGGCCTGCAAGCCCGCGCCGAGGGCGATAACGCCTACAGCCTGCAACCGGCCAGCGCCCCGGCCACTCTCCAATTGCAAACGTCAAACGTGGTCGGCGACTGGCTCGGCGACGCGGCGCAAACCAATGTGTTCGAACACCCCGGCGCGCGTGATGTGATCCGCCGCGACGAGTTCGAGCGCCAGGGCGCGACCCAGGCGCGTGACGTGCTCAACCGCATTCCCGGCGTCAACGCCCCGGAAAACAACGGCACCGGCAGCCACGACATGGCGCTGAACTTCGGCATTCGTGGGCTCAACCCACGCCTCGCCTCGCGCTCCACCGTCTTGATGGATGGCATCCCGGTGCCCTTCGCGCCGTATGGCCAACCGCAGCTGTCCTTCGCCCCGATCAGCATGGGCAACATGGACGCCGTGGACGTGGTACGCGGCGGCGGCGCGGTGCGTTACGGCCCGCAAAACGTCGGTGGCATCGTCAACTTCGTGACCCGCGCAATCCCGGACGCCCCCACCGTCAAAGGCGGCTTGCAGACCGAGACCAGCCCGTCCTCCAGCCATGACGGCTTCAAGACCACCGGCAACCTGTTGGCGGGCGGCACGGCCGATAACGGCCTGGGCGGCGCAATCTTGTACTCCGGAACCCGTGGCGGCGACTGGCGCGAAAACAGCAACACGCGCATTGACGACTTGATCCTCAAAGGCAAATACCAGTTGGACGACGCCAACAGCTTCAACGCCATGGCGCAGTACTACGAAGGTCAGGCCGATATGCCCGGTGGCTTGAACGTCAAGGACTACAAGGCTGATCCGTATCAGTCCACCCGCCCCTACGACAAATTCTGGGGTCGCCGTACGATGTTCAACGCCGGTTACCGCTACCAGGAAGACCGCCGCGAATTCACCGCCAACACCTTCTTCACCACCACGTTGCGTAATGGCTACCTGGATCAGGGCAACTTCCTTTCGCTGTCGCCGCGCGAGTATTGGGTACGCGGCCTCGAAACCCGCTTCGCCCAGGGCTTCGACCTTGGCCCCACCAGCCACGAAGTGGGCGTCGGCTACCGCTACATCAACGAAGCCGGGCACGAGTTGCGCTACCGCACGCCGATCAGCGCCAACCAGCAACTGCCCGACACCAACAGCCGCAACGACCGCGACACGCGTGGCGCCACCGAGGCCAACGCGTTTTTTGTCGATGACCGCATCGATATCGGCAAGTGGACCATCACCCCAGGGATCCGCTACGAGATGATCGAGTCCCAGCAGACCAACAACCTGACCAACGTCAAATACAAGGGCGACTACAACACCGCGCTGCCGGCGTTGAACGTGCTTTACCACCTGACCGAAGACTGGAATCTTTACGCCAACACCGAAGGCTCGTTCGGCAGCGTGCAGTACAGCCAGATGCCCAACCGCGTGACCAGCGGCGAAGTGAAGCCGGAAAAAGCCCGCACCTGGGAACTCGGCACGCGGTATGACAACGGCACCTTGCGTGCGGAAATCGGCGCGTTCCTGATCAATTTCGACAACCAGTACGACAGCAACCAGACCAACGACTCGGTGATCGCCCGCGGCGAAACGCGCCATCAAGGCATCGAGTCGAGCCTCAACTACGCCCTCGACGGGCTGAGCCCGGCGCTGGCCGGTTTTGATGTGTACGCCACCTACGCCTACGTCGACGCGACCATCCGCGAAGACGGCCCGAACAAGGGTAATCGCGTGCCCTTCTCCTCCAAGCACAAAGGCACCGTGGGCGTCGGTTACACCGAAGGCCGCTGGAAGCTCAACCTGGACAGCAGCTACCAGAGCAGCCAGTTCGCCGACAACGCCAACACCCAGGCGGAAAGTGTCGACGGCAGTACCGGACGCATCCCAGGCTACATGCTGTTCAGCAGCCGCGCGGCGTATGACTTCGGCCCACAACTGTCGGATTTGAACGTGGCAGTCGGTGTGAAAAATATCCTCAACAAGCAGTACTACACCCGCTCGTTCGACGATAACAACAAAGGCAAATACGTCGGTGAGCCACGCACGGTGTATGTGCAGACGTCCATCGCGTTCTGATTGCCTGAGTCATAAAAGCTCCAGCCAAGAACTGGGGTCTTACAAACGATGCAAAACCCTGTGGGAGCTGTCGAGCCCCGGCGAGGCTGCGAAGGCGGAGGCGGCGGCACAGGCGCTGTCCAAGTTGCCTGGCCCACCGCTTTCGCAGCCTCGCTAAAGCTCGACAGCTCCTACAAGGGATCGGGTTTGTCAGTCAGATCACGGTTCGCAAAAGCATCGGGACGAGCACAAATCTCACCCGCTATGAAGATCAACTGTGGGAGCTGTCGAGCCCCAGCGAGGCTGCGAAGGCGGCGGCACAGGCGCTATCCAAGGTGCCTGACCCACCGCTTTCGCAGCCTCGCTAAAGCTCGACAGCTCCCACAGGGGATCGGCTTTTCTCGGTCAGATCGCGGCTCGCAAAAGCATCGCGACGATGCACAAATCTCACCCGCTATGAAGATCAACTGTGGGAGCTGTCGAGCCCCGGCGAGGCTGCGAAGGCGGCGGCACAGGCGCTGTCCAAGTTGCCTGACCTGCCGCTTTCGCAGCCTCGCTGAAGCTCGACAGCTCCCACAGGGGGATCGGCTTTGTTGGTCAGGGTCAGCTACCCGCCAGGCAACTTGGGGTGCCGGCGACCAAGGCATCGATTGCGCAGCGTGTCTTGGCCGGCATGTGTGCGGCCGTGGGCCAAATCACATGGATCGGCGCAGGCTGGTCGCGGTAGCTCGGCAGTACCGCTTCCAGTTGGCCGCGCAGCACATAGTGCGCAATCAACCAGCTCGGCAACCACGCCAGGCCCACGCCCGCAATGGCGGCATCGGCCACGGCCTGGAGGTCGTCCAGCACCAAAGGCGAGGTCATCCCCGAGCGATACGAATTGTTGCAACGGTAGGCAATGCCTCGGTGGCTGGCGAGGTCATCAATACACTCAATTGGCCCGACACGTTGCAAGTACGCAGGTGACGCGGCCAACCCCACGGACTGCTCGCCCAAACGGCGTGCGCTCAGGCGGTCGGTGTCCGGCAGCGGGCCAATGCGCACGGCCACGTCGAAGCCTTCCTGTGCCAAGTCTATCAGCCGGTCAGAGAAGGAGATCTCGATCTCCAATTGCGGATAACGGTCCATCAAGCCCCACAAAGCAGGCGCCGCGTAGTGGTGACCGAACGCCAGCGGCAGGCTCGCCCTTAACCGCCCGCGCGGCTGCTGCCGGCCACTCTCCAACACCGACTCGGCGGCCTCCAATTCGGCCAGTGCGCGCAAGCAATGCTCGTAGTACGCCTGCCCGTCCTCGGTCAGACGCTGGCGGCGGGTGGAACGCTGCAACAGGCAGGTGCCCAGGCGAGCTTCCAGTCGCGCCAAACCTTTACCCACCGCAGAGCGCGTGAGGTTGAGCCGCTCGGCGGCCTCGGTCAGGTTGCCGCTTTCGACGATTTGCAGAAAGAGTTCAACGCCATCAAAACGCGGAGTGGCCATGATTCTATTGTCGCTCTTGATTCCCTTATCAAAGGAAAAATTATCACGAATAAGGAAATCTGTTCCCGCGAGAATAGCGTTTCCACTCAACCGTAAGGAACACCCCATGCCGCCCGCCGCCGCTGTATCGGCCGTCAGCGCCCCGCGCACCGCCAGAGATAGCCTTGCCCTCACCGCCGTCTGCCTCGTCGCCCTGATGTTCGGCCTGGAAATCTCCAGCGTGCCGGTGATCCTCCCGACCCTGGAACAGCAGCTGGGCACAGGTTTTCAGGATGCCCAGTGGATCATGAATGCTTACACCCTGGCCTGTACCAGCGTGTTGATGGCAGCCGGCACACTGGCTGATCGCTTTGGCCGGCGGCGCATGCTGGTGCTGTGCTTATGGCTGTTTGGCTTGGCCTCGCTGGCATGTGGCCTGGCGAACGATGCGCCTACGCTGATCGCAGCGCGTTTTGTTCAGGGCGTGGGCGCGGGCGCGATGATGATCTGCCAGTTCGCGATTCTTTCGCACCAGTTCCGTGAACCAACGACGCGGGCGCGTGCCTTCGCGATTTGGGGCGTGATCGCGGGCGTGGGCCTTGGCTTCGGGCCGATGGTGGGGGCGTTGATTCTGGCAGTCGCGGACTGGCGCTGGGTGTTCCTGGTCCATGCGCCACTGACCTTGTTGACCTTGGTGCTGCTGCGCATCAGCGTGCAGGAGTCGCGCGACCCGGCCGGCCATCGTCTGGATATTGCGGGCATGCTGACCCTGACACTGTCGGTGTTCGCCCTGGTCTACTTCATCACTCAGGGCAGCGAGCACGGCTTCGGCTCAGCGGCCATGCTGGGCTGGGCGGGCTTGTCGCTGATGGCGCTGCTGCTGTTCATCGCTGTCGAGCGCCGCAGCGCTCACCCGATGTTCGATTTCTCGGTGTTTCGTATTCAGCGTTTCAACGGCGCCTTGATGGGTTCGATTGGCATGAACTTCAGCTTCTGGCCGTTCATGATCTACCTGCCGCTCTACTTCCAGGCGGGCCTGGGCTACGACACCATGACCACCGGCGGCGCCCTGCTCGCCTACACCTTGCCCACCTTGCTGGTGCCGCCGCTGGCTGAACGCCTGGCCCTGCGCTATGGCGCCGACCGCATCATTCCGTTGGGCCTGGGCCTGATGGGTGCAGGCTTTATGGGGATGGCGGCGGCCAATGGAGCCGAACATCCGAGCGTCGTACTCGTGCTTTTCAGCTGCGTGACGGCCGGCATGGGGCTGGCACTGACCAACTCACCAACCACCAACACCACCACCGGCTCCGTCTCGGCCGACCGCGCGGGCATGGCCTCGGGCATTGACCTGAGCGCGCGACTGATCACGCTGGCACTTAACATCGCACTGATGGGCCTGGTGCTGTTGCTCGGCATCGGTCATCACCTCTCTGGCCTGTTGCCCGATACCACGGTCCTGGATTGGCCCGCGATCAGCCAGAACATCGCCGCAGGCAAGTTGGACACGCCGATGCTCGCACCCGCAGATGCCCAGGCGGCCCTGCGCCACGGCGCCGGTTGGGCGATGCTCTTTGCAGGCCTTGGCGCTGGCGGGTTGGCAATGCTAAGCAGGTATTTCTTTCGACGCGGCAGCTAAACGAAAACGGGCCTGCAGATGCAGGCCCGTTTGATTGGATTGAAAAAACACTCAGCTATCAGCCGTTAAGCGCAGCCTGTTCGTTTTCCAGAAATTCCTCTTCGAGTTCGGCCTCATCGGCCTTGGTATCAGGCAGAGCTTGCCCGGCGGCGCGTGGTTTGCCGCGTAATTTTCCGTACAGATGCTCCAGCGCGTGCTCAAGCTTGGTAGCTGCGCCATCGATTGCCTGTTCCAGGGTGTCGGCCTTGTGCAATACCGACAGTGGTTGATGGCCCTTTGGCCGTGCTTCCAGGCGGCAACTCAAATCGTGGGGACCGGGCTTGTCGCCATTTTCGTCTTTGAGGTAGACCTCGACGCGGGTCAGGTCTTCTTCGTAACGTTCGAGCGTGCTCTCAATGGTAGTACGTACCCACTCCTCCAGTCGGATGCTGCTTTCAATATGGTTATCGCTATTGACTTGGATTTGCATAGTTCTTCCCTTATTTCAGCTAGCTCGCAGGAGGTCACAAACTGCAACACCGGGGTGGTGAAACCATGACCTCTTGTTTACACAATTGAGCACTCAGAAGAACAATTCAACCCCTTTGCAAAGATAAATTCCACATTACAAATTAAGCCTGACGACAAGCAAAAACGCTGTTAGGGTGGGAAGTTAGTTACATCTTCTTACGCTTAGCCAACCCTACAATTGCCCCTCTCCCAACGGGTGCAATCCGCGAAAAATCCCCGCTTCCTCCACCAGCCAGTCATGCACCGCGCGTACGCCCGGATGGCTCAGCGCGCCCGGCGCATACAGCAGCACGTAGCGTTTGTGGTTCGGCACCGCGAGACCGAACGGCACGATCAAGGTGCCACGTTCCAGCTCGTCGTTGAGCAAGGTGCGCCGCGCAATCGCCACGCCCATGCCGGCAATGGCGGCCTCGATGGTCAGGTGATTGCGGTTGAAGGTGTGCCCGCGCCGTACGTCGGCGTGGTGGTAGCCGATGGCATTCAGGTAAAACTCCCACTCAGCGTATTCATAACTCCCACGCCAGGCGGTGATGTCGTGCAACAGCGGAAAATGCACAAGGTCGGCCGGGCCATGCAACGGCGGACGCCCGCGCAACAAGCTGGGTGCGCACACCGGGAAAATCTGCTCATCGAGCAAGGCTGTGGATAACAGCCCGGGATAGCTGCCGTCGTTCAAGTCGATGGCCAAGTCGAAATCGCCCTCATGCAGGGCGACGCTGCTGTCTTCCGCGACCAAGCGCAGCTGAATATCCGGAAACCGTTGCTGCAGACGCGGCAAACGCGGGGTCAGCCACTTACCGAGAAAGGACGGAATGGAGCGCAAGCGCAAGGTGCCGCTGATCATTCCCGCGTCCAGCCGCTGCAACTCGGCATCGATGCTGCCGTAGGCCTCGCCCACCGTCGCCGCCAGCCGCTGCCCCTCGGCGCTCAGTTCTACGCCGCGCGCGCGTCGATGAAACAGGCGAAACCCCAAACGCTCCTCCAGCTGGCGGATTTGCTGACTCACCGCCCCCGGTGTGATGTGCAGTTCTTCGGCGCAACGGGTGAACGACAAATGCCGCGCAGCACAGGAAAAAACGTGCAACCAGACATAGGTCTGGCCATGAAGGGGCCGGGTCATAGGGTTTAGTCCTGCTAAAGGGTGTCTTAGGATAATTCGTTGGTCACTGCCGTTCCAGAGGCTCAGTATCGCGCCAATTCCGCTTGTCCTACAAAACATGGCAGCGATTCCTACTCCATTACTTGTAAGGCTTTAGCATGGCTATCAGCGTTTTCGATCTATTCAAGGTGGGCATCGGCCCTTCCAGCTCCCATACCGTGGGCCCGATGCGGGCGGCGGCGACCTTTGCCCAGACCCTCACCGACCAACAATTGCTGAGCGAAACGCGCCGTGTCGAGGTGCGCCTGTATGGTTCGCTGTCTGCCACCGGTGTCGGCCACGCCACCGACCGCGCCTGCGTGATGGGCTTGATGGGCGAATGGCCAGACAAAGTCGACCCGACGTCGATCAACGCGCGTATCCAGCAATTGCGCGAAAGCGGCCAACTGTTGCTCGCAGGCACGCAGGAAATTGCCTTCAACTGGCACACCGACCTCCTGCTCCTGGACGAAAGCCTGCCCTACCACCCCAATGCCATGTCCCTGCACGCCTATGGCGACAACGGCCTACTGAGCGAACAGACCTATTACTCGGTCGGCGGTGGTTTCATCATCGAAGCGGCCGAAGCCGCTTCCGGCATAGCGCCGACCAGCAATGTTGAATTGCCCTACGACTTTTCCAGCGCCGTCGAACTACTGGCCTTGTGCAACAAGCACGGTCTGCGGGTTTCCGAGCTGATGATGGCCAACGAACGCGCGTGGCGCAGCGATGAAGACATCCGCAGCGGCCTGCTGCACATCTGGTCAGTCATGCGCGAATGCGTGGAGCAAGGCCTGCGCGATGAAGGCATCTTGCCGGGTGGCCTGGACGTGCCACGCCGCGCGGCGAAATTGCACCGCAGCCTGCTGGAAATCGGCAAGCCGAATGTCATCACCTCAACATTGTCGGCGATGGAATGGGTCAACCTGTTTGCCCTCGCCGTCAACGAAGAAAACGCCGCCGGCGGGCGCATGGTCACTGCGCCAACCAATGGCGCGGCGGGGATCATCCCGGCGGTGCTGCATTACTACATGAAGTTCAACGCCGACGCGTCTGATGACGATGTAGTCAATTTCTTCCTGGCTGCCGCTGCCGTCGGCATCCTCTGCAAGAAAAACGCCTCGATCTCCGGTGCCGAAGTCGGCTGCCAGGGCGAAGTGGGTTCCGCCTGCGCAATGGCCGCTGCAGGCCTGGCCGATATCCTCGGCGCCACCCCGGAGCAGTTGGAAAACGCCGCCGAAATCGGCCTGGAACACAACCTCGGCCTGACCTGCGACCCGGTCGGCGGCCTGGTGCAAGTGCCGTGCATCGAGCGCAATGCCATCGCCGCGGTCAAGGCGATCAACGCCACGCAAATGGCCCTGCGCGGTGACGGCAAACACTTCATTTCCCTCGACCGGGTGATCCGCACCATGCGCGACACCGGCGCCGACATGCATGACAAATACAAAGAAACTTCACGGGGCGGCCTGGCGGTCAGCTGGGTGGAGTGCTGACCGGAGCACTGCAACCCGTCCTGAACGTGAGCCCGCGCAAAAATAATAACGAGGCAATATCGATGACCGATGTACGTACACCTGCTGCTGAAAACCCTGTTTCAGAAAAAACCGTGACCACCGGCTGGACCAAACACGACACCACCTGGATGCTCGGCCTCTACGGCACGGCCATCGGCGCGGGCACCTTGTTTCTGCCGATCAATGCAGGCGTCGGCGGCTTCTGGCCGCTGATCGTGCTGGCGCTGCTGGCTTTTCCGATGACCTTCTTCGCTCACCGTGGGCTGACGCGCTTTGTGCTGTCAGGCAAATCCGGCGACATCACTGACGTGGTCGAAGAACACTTCGGCGTCGGTGCCGGCAAGCTGATCACCTTGCTTTACTTCTTCGCCATCTTCCCGATTTTGCTGGTGTACAGCGTGGCGCTGACCAACACCCTGAGCAGCTTCATGGAACACCAACTGCACATGGCCCCGCCGCCTCGGGCGATCCTCTCGCTGGTGCTGATCCTCGGCCTGATGGCCATCGTGCGCTGCGGCCAGGGCGTGATCGTCAAGGCCATGAGCGTGCTGGTGTACCCCTTCGTCGCTGCCCTGCTGTTGCTGGCCGTGAGCCTGATCCCCAACTGGAACGGCGCGTTCTTCGCCTCCGCCAGCGAAGGCATGCCGCTGCCGGTTTTCTTCAAAACGCTGTGGCTGGCAATCCCGGTGATGGTGTTTTCCTTCAACCACTCGCCGATCATCTCCGCGTTCGCCGTCGACCAAAAGCGCGTGTACGGCGCCCAGGCCGAGCGCAAGAGCAGCGGCATACTCGCCACTGCGCACGGCATGATGGTGCTGACCGTAATGTTCTTCTGCTTCAGTTGCGTGCTGGCCCTGTCGCCGGCTGACTTGGCGGCTGCCAAGGCGCAGAACATTTCGATCCTGTCGTACCTGGCCAACCACTTCCAGACCCCGGTAATCGCCTACGCCGCGCCGTTGATCGCGTTGGTGGCTATTACCAAATCTTTCCTGGGCCATTACATCGGTGCCAGCGAAGGTTTCCAGGGCTTGATCGTCAAATCCCTGCGCGGGCGTAACCGCGCGATGTCGTCCAAAGGGCTGGAACGCTGCACCGCGCTGTTCATGGTGCTCACCTGCTGGCCGTGGCCACGTTCAACCCAAGCATTTTGGGCATGATCGAAACCCTGGGCGGGCCAATCATCGCGTGCCTGCTGTTCCTGATGCCGATGTACGCGATCCGACGCGTGCCGTCTCTGCGCCAGTATTCGGGCCAGCTGTCGAATGTGTTTGTGGTGGTGATCGGTCTGATTGCGCTGTCTGCGATCGTTTTCTCGGTATTGCCCTGAAATAGCCCACTGACCTCAAGCACAGCACAAAACAAATGTGGGAGCGGGCTTGCCCGCGAATGCAGTCTTTCAGCCGAGTATCTATTGGCTGATACACCGCTTTCGCGAGCAAGCCCGCTCGCACATTCAGACTTCACTGGCGCGAAGATCGCTGTACGGCACGCCCCTTGCTGTACAGCTCTTGAGGAAAACGGACCTTGTGAAAACCTCAGCGACGGAGTGGCCGGTAGTCAGGCAACGCGAACTAATCCAGACGCCGGTCGTCAATGACTGCATGTTCTTATCAGGCGGTAACGCACCATGGACAATCCTTTTCAGATCATCACCGACACCTTTACGCCCAAATACCGCGTCAACCTGAGCATCCAACGGCTGGATGGCAGCATCATGCTCACCCTCTCGAACGAGGATGGCGTGGTCGCCAAACGCATGATCAGCGCCGAACAGCGCAACGACCCGCAACGGCTCAAACGGCTGGTGCAAAGCATTCAGTTCGGCATCGCCATCGAGCAGGGCCACAGCGCCATGGAGATTCTGACGGTGATGACGGACGGCGACCATAAAGTACTGCAGCAACCGCCCGCTCGCGCCCTGCCCTTCAGCGTCGGGCTTTAAAGCTCGCCCTTCTCGGTTTCCAGGCTCGCCTCGCCTTTGCGACGCGGGCCTTCAACCTTCACCGAAGGAAACGCCGACGAGGCGTAGCGCACCACCAGGATCGAGAACGCCAGCAGCAGAATCCCGCCGCACAGGTAGATGATGCCGATGTCCGGCGGGTTGTGGTGGGAGACGTTGGAGATCAGCAGGCGCGTCAGCGCGGTGATTGCCACGTAGATCAAAAAGCGCACCGGCATGTGGTTGGTCTTGAAATAAATCCCGACCATCGCACCCAATTCCAGGTAGATGAACAGCAGCAAAATGTCATCGATCTTGATGTGCCCGGTTTCCAGCATCCCCAGAAATTCCATCACCGCCGCCCACGCGGTCACCGCACCAATGGCGAACAGCGCCAGGTAGTGGAATGTCTCGACAAACAAATTACCCAACGACTCAGCCAGCCCATGGACGTTCTGGCGCAGTTTTTCGGCCCAGTTGATTTTCACGATGATGCTTCCTTAGGTCGGCTCGACCGGATAATGCGGGTTGGACGTGACGGTTGTTCTGCATGCAGAAAAAAGGCCAGACACTAAGGGTTGAGATGGTGGCCGCGTGATATGAGGCACAAGGTCGTCACAGGTAAGTCGCTAACCTCAAATCCGTGCGCCTTCCTGCAGTGCTCAATGCCTATTTCCCGACTACATTAAAAAACTGCTACCCAAACCCCGCGGTTTGGCTTACCCTTTTCGCTGTATATAAATACAGTAGTCGCAAAAGACAACTATCGTGAAGGCATGTGAGGTGGTGAATGGCCGTCGAAGTGGTATACCGCAGCAGCCGAGATCTGGAGCGTTTGTTCATGGATAAAGCCGAAGCTGACCGTCATGACAAAATGCTTGAACTCGCTGAGTTGCTGGCAGAAGTGTTGCAAAAAGCCGTGCCGTCCCTGAGCGAGCAGCAGGTGGAAGAAGCCGGGATCTACATGGCGAAGAACCGCGATGTATTTGCCAAGGCGTTCAAGAGCCAACCGGACGCATTGTCCGAGTTGCTGAACCCAACGGCAGAATAAAGCCCGAATTGAACAGGCCCTGAATCATTGATTCAGGGCCTTTTTAATGCCCGATTATGGGTACAGCAAGCGTTCGGCCAGCTCATCTGCCACCCGGGCAGGCGAGCGTTTTTCGGCTTGGGCGTGGGCGAAGATTTCCGTCAGGCGCGTGCCGATGTTCGCCAGGTGCGCGGTGATGCCCGGCAACTCGGCACCACTATGTTTGAGGGCAACATAGATCAGGCCGCCGGAATTGATCACGTAGTCCGGCGCGTATAGGATGCCGCGCCCTTCCAACTGATCGGCGATGTCCAAGGTGGTCAGCTGCGCGCTGGCCGAACCCGCCACGGCGGCGCAGCGAAGCTGGCCGACGCTGTGTCGATTGAACACGGCGCCGACGCCGCAAGGCGCGAGAATGTCGCACGGCGTGCTGAGCAAGGCGTCATTGGCGATGGGGTGCGCGCCGAGCTGCTCCATCGCCAGTTGCACCTTGCCGTTATCGATATCGCTGACCAGCAGTTCGGCGCCGGCCGCGTGCAGTTGCTCGGCCAGGGCGTAACCGACATTGCCCAGGCCCTGGACGGCCACGCGCAAACCTTCCAGGTTGTCGCTGCCCAGCCGGGCCATGGCGGCGGCGCGGATGCCGGTGAACACGCCCATGGCCGCATGCGGCGCCGGGTCGCCCGCGGCAGTGGTGCTGGTGACGAAGCGGGTGTGCTGGGCGATGCAATCCATGTCCGCCACCGAAGTGCCGCTGTCGATGGAGGTGATGAAGCGGCCGTCGAGCTTTTCGATGCAGCGGCCAAACGCTTCGAACAACGCTGCGCGGCTTTCCACATGTACGGGGCGGATGATGACTGCCGTGCCGCCGCCCACCGGCAAACCGGCCAGGGCGGCCTTGTAGCTCATGCCTTGGGCCAAGCGCGCGGCATCGGCCACGGCACTTTCATCGTCGGGGTAAGACAGGTAGCGACAACCGCCCAAGGCAGGGCCCAGGCGGCTGTTGTGAATGGCTATGATCGCCTTCAGCCCGGTCACCGGATCGACGCTCAGGTGCAGCGATTCAAGGCGGGTGCTGTGCATGAGAGCAAACATCGTCAAGCTCCCGGATCACTTCTGGTAGAGGCCCAAGTATAGGCTGACGGTAGGAAACTGCCGAAGTGCGCTGGAATAAGCCGACTCAATTCACAGATCCCGCGACATAAGCAGGCCGGATATTTCTTAAGTCACTGGACGAAAATTCGCAGCAAGGCTAAAACGGGGGCATCCGCCGGAGAACGCAATGAATCCCCGCACAGCCTTTTTCGCCTGCCTGGACCGTTCACCCCCAGCGCTGTTTGAAGCCGCGCTGTGGATTGCTGCCGAACACGACCCGGCCGTACAGCCGCTGCTGATCCTGCAAGCGCTGATGCTGCTGCAACAACAGGTCAGCGTGGGCATGCCCTTGTTGCCGGCGGATGAACTCGGCCAGCCGCTGCTGCGGCGCATGAATGACCTGGGCTTCGCTCAGGATGACTTCACCCCACTGCGCCCCGCCGCGGCCCTTCTCGACAAGGTGCTGCAGCGTAAACGCGGGCAGCCGTTGGCGATGGGCTTGATCGCACTGGAGATGGCTCGGCGCCTGGACATTCCGATGGTCGGTGTGAATTTCCCGGGGCATTTCCTGCTGCGCGTGCCCGGTGCCGATCACCTGCTGGACCCATGCGGCGGGCGGCGTCTGTACCCCAATGATTGCCGTGAGTTGCTGCACCGCCAGTACGGCCCGAACCTCAAGTTACAGGCCGACCACTTGCTCACCGCCGAGCCGCGCTCGATCCTGCAACGGCTGTCACGCAACCTGCGCCAACTGCATCTCTCCAACGACAACCCGCTGGCCGCGTTGATCGACGCCGAGCGCGTGCTGGAATTGGGCAATGCCAGTGCCGCCGATTACCTGGCCCGGGCCAGCCTGTACCAGCGCCTGGATTGCCCCAGCGCCGAACGCTTCGACCTGGAGCACGCGTTGTTGCTCAGCGAAGACCCGATCCAGCGCCTGCGCCTGACAGAGCGGCTGGGGCACTTGCCGCCCAATTCAGTGGTGCATTGAACGGGTTATTCCGGGCTGTATGGCTTATCGTGGCGAGCGGGCTTGCCCCGCGTTGGGCTGCGCAGCAGCCCCAATACAGTCACCGCATTTCTCCAGACAAACCGCAGTGGCAGGTTTTTGGGGCCGCTTCGCAGCCCAACGCGGGGCAAGCCCGCTCGCCACGCCAAACCCGCTCGGCACAACACGCCAGCTCGCTACAAAGTCTGCCAAGCCAACACCATCAGTGCTTGGCCGGTGCTTTGAGAATATCGCTGTGGAGTGGCCCCTTCGCCGCAGCTGATCCAGGCGAACGCACCTGAATGATCAACAGCGCTGCAATCACCGCCGGAATCGCGCAGAAGAAGAAAATCTGCTGCACCGGAATATGCATGGCCAACAGCATGCTGCCAAACAGCGGCCCCAGAATTGACCCGAATCGCCCCACGCCCAATGCCCAGCCGGTGCCCGTGGCGCGCACGTGTGCCGGGTAGAAATTGCTGGCGAAGGCATTGAGGGTCAGTTGCCCACCGATGATGCAGAACCCGGCCGCAAACACACAGGCCACCAGATAACGCGGGTTATCGTGATTCAGGCCGAGCAGGATGGTGCACACCGCAGCGGCGGCCAACACGCCGGACAACAGCCGCACTTTGCTCTTCAAGCGATCGGCAAACCAAGCCATGCCGATGGCGCCCAAGGTGCCGGCAAACAGGAACATCGAGGTCACCAGATTGGCTTGCTTCAATTGCAGGCCGCTTTCCAGCAGCAACGACGGCAACCAGCTGATCATGAAATACAGCAGGATCAGGCTGACGAAAAAGGTTGCCCAGATCAGCACCGTCGGGCGCGCGTAACCGTTGCGAAACAGCTCCACCACCGTCAGCTTGCTGCCCTGATCCTGAAGGTTCTGCGCTTCACTCGCCAGCGGCGGTTGCCACCCCGGCAGCATGCGCGCGGTGACTTTACGCAAGCGCGCATACGGCGGTGCATCGCGTAACAGACGCGGCAGGGATTCCGGCAACAGCCACATCAGGAAAGGAAACAGCAGCAACGGCGTCACGCCGCCCGCCAGGAACACCGCCTGCCAGCCGTAGCCTTCGATAAACCCGGCGGCGACAAAACCACCGGCTGCGCCGCCAAACGAAAAGCCACACGCGGCCAGCGTCACCATCAAGGTGCGCATACGCGGGGGCGAATAGTCCGACATCAGCGCCATGGCACTCGGCATCGCGCCGCCCATGCCGATGCCGCAGATAAACCGCGCGGCCATCAACGTGGTCAGGGAATTGGCAAACACCATCAGCACCGTGAGACTGGCGTAGATCAGCACACAGCCGAGCAGGATGCGGCGCACGCCGAAGCGGTCGGCCAATGGCGTCACCAACAGCGAGCCGAGCGTCAGGCCCAGCAGGTTGGCGCTGAACACCGGGCCGAACGCGGCTTTTTCCAGGCCCCAATCCTTGGCCAATGCCGGCACCACATAACCCAGTACCTGGGCATCGTAGCCATCGGTGACCAGCAGCAACGCCAGCAACACGAGGATCAACCACTGATAGCGCGACACCGGACGGGCGTCGAGTGCCGCACGAAAGCTGGCAATCTGATTGTGCATCGCAAGGTACCTATTATTTTTATAAGGGTAACGCTGATCAACTGTGGGAGCTGGCTTGCCTGCGATGACGGCCTGTCATGTGCGCCATCACTGGCTGACACTGCGCTATCGCAGGCAAGCCCGCTCCCACATTGATTTAGGGTGTGTCCGGGGTGTCGGGTTGGTTAGCCGGGTGCGCCTGCACAAATGCCGGATGCTGCGCCGCCAACGCCGCCACGCGCGCAATGCGCGGGTACGCCGCCAGCGGCACTTTGAAACGCTCCGCCGCATACAACTGCGGAATCAGAAACGCATCCGCCATCCCCGGCTGTTCGCCAAAGCAAAAGCCTTTATCGCCAATCAGCTGCTCCACCGCGCCCAGGCCCTGGCTGATCCAATGCCCGATCCACTCCAGCAATTGCGCCTCGTCGTGCCCCCACTTGCGCAACAGGTTCTGGGTACTGGAGTTGTGCAGCGGGTGAATATCGCAGCCGATGATGGACGCCACTGCGCGCTCATGGGCGCGCGTGGCCAGGTCTTTGGAAAGCAGCGGCGCCTGTGGATAACGCTCCTCCAGGTACTCGATGATTGCCGGCGACTGAATCAACAGATCACCTTCGTCCGTACGCAACGCCGGCACGCGGCCCTGCGGGTTGATCGCCAGGTAGTCCGGCTGGCGATTGGCACCGCCCGGCGGTACCAGCAAGTTGACCGGCACCGCGGTGACGTCCAGCCCCTTGAGCGCCAGGGCGATACGCACGCGGTATGACGAGGTGGAGCGGTAGTAAGTGTAGAGTTCCATCGCCCTGCCCTCTTAACGCGCCGCGACGACGGTGCCACGGCATTCGCCGAACCCGATGGAGGCAAACCCTTCGCGGCTGCAACGCGCGCGCAGGATGATTTCGTCGCCGTCTTCGAGGAACTTACGGACCTCGCCCGAGGCCAGTTCAATCGGCTTTTTACCGCCTTCGGTAATCTCCAGCAGGCTGCCGAACTGCCCCGGCTGCGGGCCAGACAAGGTGCCCGAACCAAACAGATCACCGGCCTGCAATTGGCAACCGTTGACGCTGTGGTGCGCAACCATCTGCGCCACGGTCCAGTACATGTGCTGGGTGTTGCTCAGGGTCAGGCGATGGGCCGGCAGGTTTTGCTCGCGCATCGCGGCGGTGGTCAGCAGCACTTCCAACTCAATGTCGAAACCGCCTGCGGCCTGGTCACGCTTATCCAGCAGGTACGGCAGCGGTTGCGGATCGCCCTCGGGGCGTGCCGGCTGGGCTTTGCGGAACGGCTCCAATGCTTCGGCCGTCACCACCCAGGGCGAAATGCTGGTGATGAAACTTTTCGACAGGAACGGGCCCAGTGGCTGGTATTCCCAGGCCTGGATGTCGCGCGCCGACCAGTCATTGAGCAGGCAGAAACCGGCGATATGCTCGGCCGCATCGCCAATCGCGATCGCGTCGCCCATGGCATTGCCCTGGCCGATCCAGATGCCCAGTTCCAGTTCGTAATCCAGGCGCGCGCAAGGGCCAAACGTTGGCTCGGTCTGGCCGGCCGGCAGCGTCTGGCCTTTAGGGCGGCGCACCTCGGTGCCGGACGGGCGAATGGTCGAGGCACGGCCGTGATAACCGATCGGCACGTATTTGTAGTTGGGCAGCAGAGGATTGTCGGGACGGAACAGCTTGCCGACGTTCTGCGCGTGTTCGATGCCGACGTAGAAGTCGGTGTAGTCACTGATTTTTGCCGGCAAGTGCATCTGGCAATCAGCGGCCAAGTGCAGCACTTGCGCCTCACGGGTTTGCAGTTTGCTGCCTTCGGCAAGCAGTTCCAGCAGGCGTTCGCGCAAGGCCAAACGCGGGCCACGGCCAAGCTCGAAAAACGCATTCAACTGGCCGCCGACAGTCGCCTCCACCGCGCGGCGGGCTTCGCCGTCAAACTCATCCAGGGCCGCGTGCAGGTCGAGAATGCAGTCGCCAATCGCCACGCCGCTGCGCGGTGCCGAGCCGTTGATACTGAACACGCCCAGCGGCAGGTTCTGCAGGGGAAAGTCCTGGTGACCGTTGGCGGAGGCCACCCAGCTGCGGGCTAGCGTTGGTTGAGTCATGGGTTATCTCCGGTTCGGGTTGAAGGTGGCAGGCAGTGAGGCCCAGCACGCGTCGTAAGCGGGTTGCAGTTGCGAGCATTCCAGGGCGAACTGTGTGGGGCGCAGCACTTGGCTGGTCTCGAACATGAAGGCCATGGTGTTATCGATCTTGTGCGGCGCCAGCTCGACATTGATCGCCCTGGTGCAGGTTTCACCGTCCGGGCCGTGGGCGCTCATGCAGCTGTGCAGCGAGGCACCGCCGGGCAGGAAGCCTTCGGCCTTGGCGTCGTAGGCGCCCTGGATCAGGCCCATGTATTCGTTCATCAGGTTGCGGTGGAACCACGGCGGCCGGAAGGTGTTCTCGGCCACCATCCAGCGCGGCGGGAAGATAACGAAGTCGAGGTTGGCCAGGCCGTGCACGCTGGTGGGCGAGGTCAATACGGTGAAAATCGACGGGTCCGGATGATCGAAGCTCACGGTACCCATGGTGTTGAAACGGCGCAGGTCGTATTTGTACGGCACGTTATTGCCGTGCCAGGCGACCACGTTGAGCGGTGAGTGATCGAGTTCGCAGGCCCACAGTTCGCCGAGAAATTTCTGCACCAGCGTTGTCGGCTTTTTGAGGTCTTCGTAGTGGGCAACCGGCGCGAGGAAGTCACGCGGGTTGGCCAGGCCGTTGCTGCCGATCGGGCCAAGGTCCGGCAGGCGCAGCGGCGCGCCGTGGTTTTCTGCGATGTAGCCGCGTGCGTGCGCGTCCAGCAGTTCGACGCGAAATTTCAGGCCACGCGGCAGTACGACAATTTCCAGCGGCTCCACGTCCAGCACGCCCAATTCGCTGGCGATGCGCAGGCGTCCCTGCTCGGGGACGATCAACAGTTCACCGTCGGCGTTGAAGAACACGCGCTCCATCGAGCGATTGGCGCGGTAGGTGTAGATGCTGATGCCAGACGGCTGTTGCGACCCGGCGTTGGCAACCATGCCCACCAGGCCGTCGATGAAATCGGTGGGCTCACTCGGAATATCCAGAGGGTTCCAGCGCAAGCGGTTGGGCGTCACTGCGCCCAACGGCCCACCGGCCAGTTGTCGCTCAAGCTTGACGAACGCCGGGTGATTGGCCGACGGCTGAATGCGGTACAGCCAGGTGCGACGGGCTTCGCTGCGCGCCATGGTAAAGGCTGTGCCGGAGAACAGTTCGGTGTACAGGCCGTACGGGGCTTTTTGCGGGGAGTTCTGGCCGACGGGCAGCGCGCCAGGCAGGGCTTCACTGGCGAATTGATTGCCAAAGCCCGATTGGTATTCGAGGTTCATGGAGCATCCTCTGAGCGGAAGTTGTTTTTATCGTAATCCAGTTACGCATAACGTAATTTGATCACTGTCGACCGTCAAGCTATAAAGACGCCCATTCCCCCTTTCGGATTCTCGCTCCTCCATGGAAAAGCCCCGCGACACCGGTAAACAGAAAGTCCGCTCGGCCGAAGTGGGCACCGATATTCTCAAGGCCCTCGCCGAACTGTCGCCGGCCACGTCGCTGTCGCGACTGGCCGAGCATGTGCAGATGCCGGCGAGCAAGGTCCACCGCTATTTACAGGCGTTGATCGCCTCGGGCTTTGCTGAACAGAACACCGCCACCAACCACTACGGCCTGGGTCGCGAGGCGTTGCGCGTGGGGCTGGCCGCGCTGGGCAGCATGGATGTGCTGAAAGTCGGCGCCCTGCCCCTGGCGGAACTGCGCGATGAGTTGAATGAAACCTGCTTTCTGGCGGTGTGGGGCAACCAGGGCGCGACCGTGGTGCACATCGAGCCGGCAGTGCGCGCGATCACGGTGGTGACGCAGCTGGGTTCGGTGTTGCCGCTGCTCAGCTCGTCCACCGGGCTGGTGTTCAGCGCTTACCTGCCGTCGCGGGAAACCGTGGAATTGCGCGAGCGCGAGATTCAGGCCGGTGTCGCCCATGCCTTGGCGGACGATCAGGCTTACGCCACCGCCTGCGAGCAGATCCGCAGCCGTGGCCTGCACTTTGTGCACGGCTTGCTGATGCCCGGCGTCGACGCGTTGTCGGCGCCGGTATTCAACGCGGTCGGCCAGGTGGCGGCCGTGATGACCGTGGTCGGCCCGACCTCACTGTTCCACGCCGATGAAGATGGCCCGGCGGCGCAGCGCTTGCTGGCGGCGACCCGGGCCGTGAGTTGGCGGATGGGCTATCAGCCCTGAATCAATCGTCCCAGCGTGACAGGGCCACGGCCACGCGGTTCTCCAGCGCCTTGACCTGCGCGCCGGCCACCACGTAGTTATTGCTCAACATCGAGAACACCAACGTGCGCCCATGGGCGTCGGTGATGTAGCCGCTTAATGACGAGACGCCGCCCATGGAGCCGGTTTTGGCATGCAGGTTGTTTTCAGCCGGCGTGCCGCGCAAGCGATAGCTCAGGCTGCCGCCGGTCATGCGGTCAGTGTTGCCGGCAATCGGCAGCGCGTTGTACCAGGCGTTGAACCACGGCTGTTTGCGCGCGGCCAGCAGCAGGTCGGTGAGGGTTTGCGACGACACCAGGTTCTGCCGCGACAGCCCGGAGCCGTCGACTTGGTGCAGCGCCGCGGTATCCAGGCCCTGACGCTTGAGGAAATCGGCGACTGCCACCACACCCGCCGCCGCCGTGCCGCTATTGGCGGTCTGACGGCCCATGGCCTTGAGCAAGGCTTCAGACATGTTGTTGTTCGAAAGTTTGAGCAGCGGCGTGATCAACTCCTGCAACGGCGCCGATTGATGCTCGGCCAGCACGGTCACGCCGGCAGGGGTTGCAGCCCCCACCACTCGACGCCCAAGCACGGTAATGCCCTGCTGTTTGAGGGCCTGTTCAAACAGATTGGCCACCAGTTGCGTCGGCTCCCACACGCTGATCAGTTGCGGGCTCTGCCTGCCCGGCGCCACCGCACCGCTGAGCTGCAACAGGTTGGTGCCATGGCGGCGGTTGATCCCGTAGGTGTTGCCCGGCCCACTGACCGCGCGGTTGCTCAATTGCAGGTAATCGGTGGGCGGGAAGATCTCGACGCTCACTGGCTGGCCGACACGCGCTGGGGCCTTGGCCGTGACCAGCACGCTGCCCGCATCAAAATCCGCATTGGGTGACACGGTCAGCGCCGAAACCTGCGCGCCATAGTAGGTGGTTTCATCATCGTGGGACCAATCGACACCGAGCCGCTCGGCGTCAAACCAGGTGTCGTCGAACACGATGTCGCCCTGCACTTGGCGCACGCCCTGGCTGGCCAGTTGCGCGGCCAGCGCCTGGTAGTCGGCGAACTGAATCGTCGGGTCGCCGAGGCCTCGCAGGTACAAGTTGCCAGTCAGGCGATCGCCCTGGCGTATGCCATTGCTCAGCAGTTGCGTGGAGAACCGGTATTGCGGGCCCAGCACGTCCATCGCCGCTGCCGTGGTCAGCAGCTTGAGATTGGACGCGGGGACCAGACGCGTGCGCGGATTGTGCTGATAAAGCGTGGCGCCACTGCGCGCGTCACGCACCGTCAGCGAAACCGTGGCGCCGTGCAGCGTCGGGTCGGCCAGCAGTTGATCAAGGGAGTTGGAAGTCTGCGAAACACTCGCGCAGCCGCCCAGTAAAAAGCTCAAGCCGACCAGCATCGCGCTGGTGTGTATCCATCTGCCCAAGTGCATCAGTAGCGTTTTCCCGCGAAGTCTTCAGTGGCGGCAACGCTACCAGCTCAATGCCGTTGTGGCGAGCGGGCTCGCCACCACAGCAGCCCGTCTGACAGATTAAAACTGAAGCGTACTGGACACCGACACCTGCCGCGCATCGCCCAGCGACACAAACACCCGGCTCGCGGCCGAGGTGTAGTACGTGCGGTCGAACAGGTTCTTCACGTTGAGCTGGAACTTGACCTTCTGCCCTTCGATCTTGGTGTCATAGGTGGCAAACGCGTCGGCGACGGTGTAGCCCGGCAGGTTGAAATCGTTGGCGGCATCGCCTGCGCGCTCGCCCACATAACGGGCGCCTGCGCCCAACCGCAGTTGGTCGCCACCGAAAATAGTGCCGAAATCATAGACCGCCGACAGCGAGCCCGTGTGCTTGGCCACGTTTTGCAGGCGGTTGCCCTCAAGCGTCGGGTCTTTGTCCTTGGTGTCGAGCGCATCGGTGTAGGCGTAGCTGCCGATCACGCTCCATTGGTCGGTCAACTGGCCGGTGGCGTCCAGTTCCAGGCCACGGGAGCGCACCTGGCCGGCAATGCTGTAAACGGTGTTGGCCCCTGATCCCACCGAGACCAGCACGTTGCGCTTATCGATATTGAACAACGCCGCGCTGGCGGTAATACGCCCCGGGATGTCGAGCTTGGCGCCCAGCTCCCACGACTTGGACTCCTCAGGCGTGAGGTCGCCGGTCAAGGTGCTGCCGTCAGCCAAGGCGGCGATGGTGGAGTTGGGTTTGAACGATTCGGTGTAGCTGCCGTAGAACGACAACTCATCCGTGTAGCGGTACACCAGGCCGGCGCGCGGCACCCACGCCTGGCCATTGCCGTTGGTGTTGGCCGTGAACGGCACACCCTTGCCGGCGTACTGGTCATACATCTGATAGCGCACACCGCCCACCAGGATCCACTGATCGGTCAGGTGAATGGCGTCCTGGAAAAACAGTGAGTCGCTGCGCAGCAGGTCCGTCTGGGCGCTGTCCTTGGCACTGACGGTGGTGCCTTGCACGTCCCTGCCATAGACCGGATCGAGGTAGCTGAAGGCGCTGCGTTGCGCCTGGCGGATCAAGTCGGCGCGGTAGATCTTGCGGTACTCATCGTCCAGGCCAAACACCAGGTCATGCTGCATGCCACCGACGTTGACGCTGCCTTCCAGGCTCATCGTGGCAAAACGATCGGTGGTCAGCGCACCCCGCGTGCCGTCCATGCTGCGGGTCAGGGTGCCGTTGGAATTGACCGAAACCGTGCGCACCTGGCTGGCATCATAGGTCTCGCGGTTCCAGCTGTAGCCCAAGTGCGCCTTCCAATCGTCGTTCAAGTCGTGGTCGACTTCCAGGCGATACAGGTCGGAGCGGCCTTCCATGTTGTTGAACGGCTCATCCAGGCGCCGGGTCGCGGGGATGTTCAGCGGGTGATTGGTCTTGGGGTCGATGGCGGTGCCACGGTCGAACGGCGAGAGGAATTCGCGGTGCTCGTAAGCGAAGACCACTTTGGTGGTGTCGCCGTACCAGGCCAGGGACGGCGCCACCAGCGTCTCGCGGTGGGTGCCGAAATTGCGCCAGTAATCTTCGTCTTCATGGTCGACGATCAGCCGGTACGCCAGGCCGCTGTCGCCAATCGGGCCGGTGGTATCGAGGTTACCGCCACTGCCGTTCTTGCCATCGCCGAAGGTCGAGCCACGTGCGGTCAGGGAGGTGGATTGGGTCAGTTCCGGCTTTTTGCTGACGATATTGACCACGCCACCCGGGTCTTGAATACCGTACAACAATGACGACGGGCCCTTGAGCACTTCAACGCGCTCGGCGGTGGAGTTCAACGCACGCCCCTGCACCACGGGCATGCCGTCTTGCATGATCGAGCCATTACGGTTATCGCCAAACCCGCGCAGCATCACCGCATCCTGGGTACTGGCCAAGGTGTTGGCCTGGGTGATGCCGCTGATATTGGCGAGGGCGTCATCCAGGTTACGCGGGGTCTGGTCGCGCAGCACTTGGGCGGGCACCACGTTGACGGTTTGCGGGGTTTCCAGCAACAGGCCATGGGAGCGCATCACCGAGCTGGTGGGCGGTGGCTGGTAACTGGTGCTGTCCTGGGCCTGGCCGGTGCCGCTGATGGTGGTGGCGCCGAGGTTGACCGCGCCGTCGGTGGGCACAGGTTCAAGGGCCAAGGTGTGGGCGTCGATCTGGCGGAAGGTAAAGCCTGAATGGCCGAGCAGGCGTTGCAGGGCCTGGGTCGCGCTCATTTGCCCGCTGACGGCAGGAGCACTGAGACCGTAGGGCGCTTCATCGGTATAGATCACGCTGATCCCGGTGACGCGGCTGAAATCACTCAGGGCCTGGGGCAGCGGCTTGGCTGCCAGCGCAAAGTTGAACTGGGCGCTTTGCTGCTCCTGCGCCTGCGCCACGGCCAGGGGCAGCAACGCCAGCCCCGACACCGCCAGTACCGAGGCTCCCAGCCACTGTTTTACCCAACCGCCCGCCGTCGATTTCATGCTGTGAGAACCCGTGTAGAAAACGCTGTTAATGCGAATAGATCGCAGTTTCAAGCACTACACGGATGGGCGGTGGATTTACCTCACATTGTTTTGAAAATAATTTTATTTACTGCGCCTGAATGCGGAACCCCAACCGTGGGAAATGCACATGCACGGTGCCGCCGCGTTCATCGGTACGCCGCAGGATCAACTCCTCACGCCCGGCGAACAGCAACTCGCCGGCCACCAGATCGGTGCCGTAGTCGGTAGCGCAAATGCTCACCTGCTGGCCCGGCTTGAAGCCGTTCAAGTCCTCGAACAGTTCATCCGGCAAGGCCGCAGGCGTCGCGTTACGCGCCACTTCCAAGGCCTGTTCGGCGCTCATCTCACTGGCAGTGCCATGGCCGAAGCTCAACACACGGTCCAGCCAGGCAGCGACAGCGGGATAGGCATCCACCAGCGGCGCCGTCACTGACGAGCCTTTGAGGAACCACAACGGATGCGCCAGGGCAAAGTCGGCAATCGACGGCTCGCCGAACAGGAAGTCACCTGCCTGGTGCTGCAATTGCTGATCGATGCGGCTGATGATCGTCGGCCATTGGTGCTTGGCCCGGTCCAATTGCACGCGGGTGGCAGTGCCGCCGCTGAACAGTTTGGCGCGGTCCGCCACCAGCACGTCAAGCATCTGCGGCGGCACCTTGGCGAACTTGACGGCCAGGGATTCGGGCTGGAACACCAGCGCAACGGCATGCGAGAACACCAACGAATCGGCCCACGCGGCGAAGCTTTGCGTGACCAGCTCCAGGCCTTGGGGAAACAGCGCTGGCGCGGACTTTTCCTGCTCGAGGCGGTGGGCGATCAAGGCGGTGTCGCAGTAGATATCGGCGCCGACTTGCAGCACCGGCGTCTTGCGATAACCGCCGGTGAGGGCCGTGAGGTCAGGCTTGGGCATCACCGGCGAGATAAACACCGAGCGCCAGGACAAGCCCTTGAAGCCCAGCATCAGGCGGGCTTTTTCAGCAAAGGGGGATTGCGGGTAGTGGTGCAGGATCAACTCAGACATGCCAGGCTCAGCTCAAGTAAGTGAGCCGCTAGCTTAGCCTGCAACGCCCCACATGCGGGCGATGGGAACCCATCAGTCAAATCAATGAACCGCTCGCCGCCAGGCACTCCTTGGCGCTCTTCTTGAGCTTTTTGATCAGCCGCTCCTGGCGCAGCGCCTCGCCCTTGCTCGCGCATTGCTCGGTGTACACCAATGCCACCGCGGGGCTGGACAAAAAGAACCGCGCGCCCTTGCCGCTTTGGTGAGAAGCAAAGCGGCGCACCGGGTCATTGCTGATGCCGCAATACAGCGAGCCATTGGCCGCGCGCACCAGGTAGACAAACCAGGGTTTGGGTTCAGGAAGATCAGTCACAGGTCGTTTCGGCAAACCAGAGGAGCGCCAATCTTATCAACGACCGGCCTGAAATGCCTTCAGGCCTTTAAGCGCCTGGGCGCGCACGGCGTTTTTCAACGCAGGCGACCAACCCAGCAACAACCCCTTGAGGCCCAGTGCCTGGCGCGACCAGCGCCACAGGTCGAAGTGATCGTGGTGCTCGCAGATCTTGCCATCGCGAAACACAAACCGCGCGCCGATATCGTTGACCACCGTGTTGCCGGTGGCGCTGAACAGGTACGTCGCCACCCAATGCGCGCTGCCGGTGGCCTCATCGCTGCGCACGTGGTCGAAGGTCAGGGAAAAATCCTTGGCGCGGGTGGTGAGCATGCGCCACATGTCACCTGCGTCACGGCCACGCAGCTCGCCGAACGCGGGGTCGCTGAACACCACATCGTCGGTGTAGCAGGCGGCCATGGCTTCGGCATCCAGGCGCTGGAAGGCACTGTAGAACTCGGTGATCAGGGCGTTGTGGGCATCACTCATGGGCAGGCTCCGCAGGCATCGAAAAGGTAGGCGCACGATAAGCCGCCAGCGCCGGTAAGGCTACCGACATTCGCCGCGCAAATGACCACGCTTACGGCACCATGCCACTGCTGCGAGCGTAGGCGAACAAATCCACGTCGGTGGAGATGCACAACCGGCTCATGGCCGTGCTTTTTTGCTTGCTGATGGTCGAGATGCTGCGATTGACCCGGGCGGCAATCTGGCTGACGGTCATACCGCTGGCGAGCATGCGCACCACTTCACGCTCTTTGCCGGACAACTGCGGCACGGCTTGCTGGTCGCCGGTGCCAGCTTCCACCAACTGCACCCGCAGGCTTTCGCTGACGAAGGTATGGCCTTCGCTCACGGCCTTGATGGCCTGCGGCAACTCCCTGGCTGAGGCACTCTTGGCCACGATGGCCCGCGCGCCTTGTGCGAAGGAAGCGCGCAGCGTGGCGATGTTGGCGAACATGGTCACCAGAATCACTGGCAATCGCGGGTATTGGCGTTGCATCAGGCTCAACAGGCCGTACCCATCAGCCTGCTGATTGCCCGGCATGGCAAAGTCGGTCACCAGCAGGTCACAAGGCGTGCTGTCGAGCACCGCCAGCAGTTGATCGGGGCCGTCGGCCTCGCCGACCACCTTGCACTTTCCACTGGCCTCGATCACGACTTTTTGGCCGATACGCACAATCGGATGATCGTCAGCAATTATTACGCGAAGCATGAGACCCACCATGATGGCAACTTGACCTACGCAAAATAGCGCCGGATGTGGCCGGCAACAACCGCCAAGAAAACCAGCCAGGGCAGCCCGTGCAGCATTCGTGGCTGTCGAGAGTTATACCTACAAAACAAACAGAGCAGGCCGTCAGAAAGAAGCTACAGCTCAGGGCGAAATCTTCCTTCACACCCGATGAAAGCCTGCGTCATCAAAGCGCGGACAAGTACGCCAGGTAACGCACCAGGTCCTGGCGCAACCGGATCAAGTCGCGGGCATGCGTGGCCACACCGTCGCCACTTACCCGCGTCATCAGTTGCAGGCCGCGTTTTTCCAGCGAGGTGACGCCCAGAAAGGCCACGCTGCCAATCAAGCGGTGCAGGTGTTGAACGGTTTCGGCGCCATCAAGGCGCATCACCGCGCCCGACAGCGCGCGCAGGTCTTGGCGAGCTTCATGGATCAGGCTGCCAAGCATGCTGTCCACCACTTCGCTGCGGCCAAACATTTGCACCAGCGTCGTACGGGTTGGCCAGCCTTTTTGCCCGACCAATGCCTGTGCCTTTGTGCCCTGCTCGAATGCGCCCACGTGGGCTTGGTCCAGCCAATAGACCAAGACGTGGTGCAGCTGCAAAAAAGTCAGCGGTTTGATCAGCCACGCGTCCATGCCGGCTTCCAGGCACAGGCGGACTTCGTCAGGGCCCAGGTTTGAGGTCAGGCCGATGATGGGCAGTCGCGTCGACAGCGCCTCACGTTCGCGGCGGCGGATTTCGCGCGTCATGGCATAGCCGTCCATGAGCGGCATCTGGCAGTCGGTCAGAATCAGATCAAAGTGCTGCACGTCCAGGGCGGCCAGCGCAGCTCGCCCGTCCCTGCACGCTTGGTGACCCAGGCCGAGGCGGTCAAGGGTTCCGCTCATCAGCAGGCAGTAGGCTGGATGGTCGTCAACAACCAACACCTTGAGCCGTTGCCAACAGGCAGGCGCGGTGGTCAACGCCCGCGAGTCATCCCCACCCCTGCTGCCTGGGGGAATGCCTGATGACATGACTACCTCAACTTACCGTATCGACGGACGATGATGGCACGCCATGCGTGCAGGAAACGGCCGCGCTCTGGCCGATCGGGCGCGGCATTCTGAACCATCTTTTTGATTTTTTTATGACGGCTCAGCGGCGCAAAACGTATTCGAATGACTGCGCCTGGACGATACAAAAACTACGAAACTTCACAATTCCTACGTAAACAACAGCCGGTTCTGACATAAGCGAATGCGCCTTTGCGCTATCCGCCTACTCTCGTATTTGTTGTATTTCCCCGCCTCGCCCCCCTCTATAAATTCGCCGCACCCCAACAAGGGGCGCGGCCTGTCCTCCCCACGGTCGCAACACACATGGCTGTTTGCCCTGAGGCACAGTCAGCAATCCTTGCACCGGAACCTCACGACATGAATAAGTCCCTAGCAGCACTCGCCCTCTTTTTAGTGGCCGCTCATCAAGGCCCGGCTGTTGCCGCAAGCTCGGTGGAGTTGATCGTCAAAGGCCTGATCACCCCGAGTGCCTGCACACCAACCTTGTCCGCCAACGGCATCGTCGATCACGGCAAGATTTCCGCCAAGGACCTCAATCAAGGCACCCCCACTGATCTGCCAGCCGTGACCTTGCAGATGCGTGTGAACTGCGATGCACAGACCTTGTTTGGCTTGAACGGCAACGACAACCGAGCGTCCTCAGCCGTCGTTGCGACGGGCTATGGGCTGGGCTTGATCGATAACACGCAGAAAATCGGCACCTACCACCTTGAGCTGGTGAACCCGGTTGCGGACAACGTCGGCGTCATACCCCTTGAGTCCAACAACGGCGGGCAAACCTGGAGCGCGATTGATGGTGAATATTGGTACAGCGGCAACCTGGCCGGTTTCGGCGGTGTTTCCGGTGGCCTGTATGTCCCCGTGCCTATTCAGGACCTGATCACTGACTTGGCCGTCATGACCCAGATTGTGCCTGCGCAAGACCTGAACCTTAGCAATGAAGTGCCCCTCGACGGCTCCGCCACGATCGAAGTGAAGTACCTGTAAACAAGGCTCGCTGACCCGATGCCATGACGCATCGGATCAGCCTCGCGCGCATCGCCCTACTTGGAGGTTTTACATGAACCATCGCACCCTCGCCCCAGTGTTCACGGCGCTGATGGCCGTCATTCCCCAGGCATTTGCCTCCAGCGCCACTGACCTTAGGATCACCGGCCTGATCACGCCCAGCGCCTGCTTGCCCAACCTGTCCAGTGGTGGCGTCGTCGATCATGGCAGGTTGACGGTGAAGGACCTCGATCCCCAACTGCCTACCCGCCTGGAGACCGTCAACCTGCAATTGGAGGTCACCTGCGAGGCAGAAACCCTGTTCACCCTGACCACCGTCGACAACCGCTCCGGCACATCGGCCATCCACCCGGCGAGCCATGGCCTGGGCAGCGTCAATGACGACCAGATGCTGGGCAGCGTGGCGTTCAGCGTACTGGATGCGGTCGCCGACAACGTGCCGGTGCGCACCCTCTTATCCAGCAACGGCGGTGCCGACTGGCGTCCTTCGACGTACCTGGGCCATGCCGGGCTGACCGCTTTCGCCGCCGCCGACAACCTCAACGCCCCGATCGCCGTGAAGGTGTTGACCGCCCGACTCAGCGCCTTCACCACCCTGGTAAAAGGCACCGACCTGAACCTGGTGGATGAAATGCCCATCGATGGTCATGCCACGCTGCAAGTGAAGTACTGGTAAGCCCGCCCTTGCGTGGGCGGCGTCATCGCCCACACCAGCAGGATGACGTTACCCACGAAGTGGCCATCGATGGCGATGCCACCGTTGAAGTGCTGTACCTGTAACTGGCGGCACCCACCCCCCACTGTGATAACGACGCAATGAACCCATCGATCATCACCCGGGCGCTCACGCTGTTCGCCTTGCACCTGACGCCGGCCTTCGCCGCCTCAACCGTGGACCTGAGCGTTACCGGCCGGATCACACCCCAGGCCTGCACCGTGTCGCTGTCCGACAGCGGCCTGATCGATTACGGCAAGATCCCGGCGCGCACCTTGAGACCGAGTGAATTCACCTCACTGCCCAGCCGGCAAATGGGCCTGAGCATCAACTGTGAAGGGCCGACGCTGTTTGCACTGGTGGGTATCGACAATCAGCCGGACTCCTCTGTGAAGCCCGACGTTCTGTACGGCTTGGGCATGAACGTTCATGCGCCGAGCGAACGCCTGGGGTCGGTGGGTTTGTCATTGCGCGGGCCGGTGGGCGACGGCGGCGCCCTGCAGGTGATCAGCTCCGCGGACGGCGGGAGCACCTGGTACCCCGAGCCCAATGCACATCCCAGGCACGCCATGGGTTTTGCCCACTTCGACACGCTGGTGCCCATCCCCATCAGGCAACTGGTCGCCAGCCTGCGGGTGGACACCGCCATCAGCCCGGCCAATAGCCTGACGCTGAAGCAAGAAGTGCCTTTGCAAGGTTCGATCACCCTGGACCTCAAGTACCTGTAACCCTTAGTGAATGAGTCCTCAGATGACGATGCATGTTTCCTGGATACGCGCCGGTTGTGCCGGCCTCGCTTTATGGTGCTCTGCCGCGGCGCTGGCCGACGGTATGGTGCCGGACACCTCGGTGGTCATCGTGCACGAGGCGGACGGCGAAGCGGCCGTGTCCGTGACCAATACCGACAGCAAACTGGCCCTGTTGCACGTGACCCTCGAAGACATCCCCGAAGACCAGGCCACCTTGCTGTTCGTCACTCCGCCGCTGTCGCGGGTGGAGCCCGGCAAGCGTCAGCTGGTGCGGTTCATCCTGCAAGCGGACGAGCCGCTTAAAACCCAACGGCTCAAACGGGTGGTGTTCGAAGGCATGCCCCAGCAACGTGCCGGCGCCGAGGCCGCGCGCGCCCAAGTGGGCGTCACGGTGCGCCAGAACCTGCCGGTGATCCTGCATCCCAAGGGGCTGGCACCCAACCGTGAGCCGTGGCTGGGCCTGACCTGGCACCTGGACGGCGACCGACTCAGCGTGCGCAACCCCACACCGTACGTGGTGCGCCTTGCGCAGGCGGTGCGGCTGTTGCCCGGCAACGGCTCGACCTTGCTGCCGCGCACGTACGTGCTGCCGGGAGAAACCCTGACGGTCGCGGCCCAGGGTACGGGGGCGACGTCAGTACGCCTGCAGCCGGCCACGGTGTATGGCTTTGCTGTCGCGCCCTACGAGGCCCCCATCACGCCTTGATCCCACCGCGTCGACCCGCGGCGACGCCTCTATAAAACGAAGTGACCTCCTGCGAAGGTCACCGGGAAGACCGCCTGGCGCGTCCGAAACCCTCGCCTCGGGCTTCCATCAAACGAGTGTAATTGTGTGAACACAGTCATGAATTACCGTGACGGCGAAGCCCTGTCCGGCGTTATGCCGCGCCCGTCACTCGTGCAACTGGGCGGCATCGCATGGGCGCTCAGCCATCTGCTGCTGGCCGAACAGGCCTGGGCAGACGACGCGCCGTCAACCGGTTCGTTCGACCACCAGACCCTGCACCAGCGTGGCATCGACCCGCAACTGGCCAGCCTGCTGCTGGACACGCCGCGCTTTACCCGCGGCCGCCACGCCGTCAACCTGCAGGTCAACGGCCAACGGCGCGGTCGGGTCGACGTCAGCTTCGATGACCACGGCGCATTGTGCTTTGACGCCGCCTTGTTGCAAGCCGGTCAGTTGGTCGCGCCGCCACGCCGCGTTGACGCCTGCCACGCCTTTGTCGAGCACTACCCCCAGACGGTGATCGAATCCGACCCGGCCAGCCTGGCTCTGTCGCTGGTAGTGCCCACGCAGGCGTTGCGCGTTGCGCCACAGGACGTTTCCGGCTACAGCACCGGCGGTTTCGCAGCCTTGCTCAACTACGATGTGACCGGCCTGCACAACGAGTTCGGCGACAGCAGCAGCCGGTTCGGCTCGGCCAACACCGAAGTCGGCTTTAACGCCGGCGACTGGATCGTGCGCAGCCGCCAGGTACAGACCTGGCAGGATGGCGCCTCGCGCAGCAACCACTTGGACGCCTACGCCCAGCGGACCTTTGCCCGCCAGCAGGCGGTGTTGCAGGCCGGGCAGATCAACCTCTACAACCCGGTGCTGGCGGGAGCCCCGATCACCGGCGTGCAAGTGCTCACCGAGCAGGCGCTGCAAGACCAGGATCAGGGCGCGACGATCGATGGCATCGCCAACGGCCCGGCCCAGGTAGAGGTGCGGCAAAACGGTGCGTTGGTTCACTCCACAGTGGTTCCCGCGGGGCCGTTTTCCCTGAGCCATGTGCCGCGCCTGAACGGGCGCTCCGATGTGGAAGTGACGGTCAAGGAAGCCTCCGGCGAAGAACGGCGCTTCAGCGTGCCGGCGGCGATGCTGGGACTGGGTCTGCCGGCACCGGGTTACGCCGTGGCCGCAGGCACGGTGCGCAACCTCGGCGACAGCAATGGCGCCGAACCCTGGGTGGTCAGCGCCGGGTGGACGGCTGCGGTCCACCCACTGATCACTCTGGGCAGCGGCCTGCTGGCGGCCGAAAACTATCGCTCGGCCGGGGCCAACCTGGGTGTGCTGCCCTGGCAGAACAGCCAGTTGCAAGGGGCTGTGGTGGTCGCCGAGGCAACTCGCCAGACGCAAGCGCGCGGCGTGCAGGTGGACCTCTCGTGGTCTCAGCAAGTGGGTGAACGCTGGGCCATCAGCGCCGCCAATGCCTGGCGCAGCGAGGGCTATCGCGACCTCAGCGAATCGACCTACGCCGCCCATACCCGCGAGCAGCAGCGCTCACGCTACCGCGATCAGCAAAGCGCCACGGTCTCCTGGGCGCATCCATGGCTGGGAGCATTCAGCCTCGGCGTGTCGCGCGCCGCCTCGTTTGCCGGCGACAGCAGCAGCCGGGCACTGGCGTCGTGGGGCACGCAAGTGGGCGGCGTATCGCTGTCCGCCACCGCCGAATGGCAGATGGGCGGCCGCCGTTACAACGATGACAGCCTGTACCTGAACCTCAGCCTGCCCCTGGGCGAGAACCGTCGAGGCCGCACCTGGGTGCGTAACTCCGGGGGCGAGCACCGCATCGGCGTCGGCCTCAACGAACCGCTCAACGACCAACTGGCCTATCGGGTGGGCGTTGAACATGACAGCCGCGACCGCGAGGTCGAGTCGTCCCTCGGGGTTTCCGCCCTGCCGTTCTACAGTCAGCTGGACTTCAACTACAGCCGCTCCAGCGACGCGCGTTCCAGCTACCAGGGCGGCGCGCGCGGCGGTGTGGTGGTGCATGGCGACGGCGTGACCTTGTCGCCCTACCCGGTGCGCGACACGTTTGCGCTGCTGTCGGTGGGCCAGATGTCCGGCGTCAAAGTCAGTACGCCTAGCGGCCCGGTGTGGACCGACTGGCAAGGCCAGGCCGTGGTGCCGCAGATCAGCGCCTATGACCGTAGCCCGGTGGAAGTGCAGACGCGCTCGTTGCCGCGCAATGCCGACATCAGCAATGGCCTGGCCGTGGTGTCGGCAGGGCGCGGCGCCGTCGACCGGCTTGAGTTCGGCGTCGCCCTCACACGTCGGGCCTTGCTGACCCTTGACCGGCCGGTGCCGCGTGGCGCGACGGTCACCACCGACGGCGGCGAGTTCGTCACGCTGGTGCAGGAGGGCAACCAGGTATTCCTGCCCAATGTGCTCGACCCTCGGCCGCTATGGATCAAGGGCCCTGGGCAGCCGCGTTGCGCCCTGCGTTTTGAGCTGCCGCAAAAGGCCGACCCCGACGTGTATTTCGAAACCGCCACCGCCCGCTGCCTGCCCCTGTGAGGACTCTCTTGAAACGTCATTACTGCCTCGCCACCCTGCTACTGACGGGCACCGCCCAGGCCCAGAACGATTGCCGACTGGACGTGAGTGAGTCGCTGCTGGATTTTGGCTCGATTCGTCGCACCATTGACCCGGCACACGGCCCAGAACGACTGCTGGGTGAACGGCGCCTGAGCATGACCCTGGACTGCCCGCAGACCAGCGACCTCAGCGTGTTCTACCGCGGCCTGGCCGCCAGCGCCGAGCGTTTGCGCTTCACCCAGGGCGGCAGCTACCGCGTGCACGTACACGGTGGCCTGCTGGACGGCCGCGCTGTAGCGCTGGGTTTGCTGGCGGCCAGCGGCCAGCCGCCGATTGCCAGCGCCCAGTCCCTGGACTGGCGCCCCGAGCATGGCATCGTACCAATGCTCAACGGCCTGCCCGCGCATGGCCGCAGTTTCTCCCTGCAACTGGCAGTCAGTGCCTATGCCGAGGAGCGTGCGACGCCTGTGCGCGATGCCGTCACCTGGGACACCACCGGGCGGATTGAGGCTACCGGCTCCGGGCGCTCGCGGGCGCTGCGCCTGCAAGCGCACTTTGCGCCGGCGGCCTGCACGCCCGGGCTGTCCAACGGGGGGACGGTGAGCTTTGGCAAGCTGTCGATCAACGACTTGAGCCACGATCAGGACACACGCCTGCCGGCCCGGCCGCTGACGCTCACGGTGGCCTGTGACGGGCCGACCCCGTTTGCCCTGGTCATGAAAGACAACCGCGACGGCTCCGCCACCGGCGGCCTGGATGAAACCGCCTATGGCTTGGGCGTGGATACACGCGGGCAGAAAATCGGGCGCTACTACCTGACGGTCGACCCTGCCCAGGTCAGCGCCGACAGCTTCTCCCAGGTGTATCGCACCGACTCCACCACGGGCGGCTCGGCCTGGAGCATTGCCAACAGCAGTCCCATCGACGTTGGCGCACGCAGCCTTCTGGGGTTTACCCCGGCGGCCGGCAGCACTCAGGGCCCCGAGGCCCTGCAAAACCTGAGCGCTTTACTGAGCCTGCAGGCATTTGTTGCACCACTCGACAGCCTGGACCTGAGCACTGAGGTTCGGCTCGACGGTTCGGCCACGCTCGAAATCACCTACCTGTAAGCGCTCCCGGAGCCCTCATGACCCTTCGATATCTGATTCTCGCGCCCTTCATCTTCTTCAACCCGCTGAGCCTCGCCGCCTCCAGCGTAGAACTGAGGGTCGATGGGCTGATTACGCCGATGGCCTGCACGCCAACCCTGTCAGCCGCAGGGTTGGTCGACTTCGGCAAAATCTCCCAGCAAGACCTTAACCTCACAACCGGCACACGGCTGCCGCTCAAGTCCCTGAACCTGACCGTCACGTGCAACGGCGCCGCCCGCTACGCCTTGCGCATGCGCGACAACCGCGACGGCACGGCGCACGTCAACAGCGAGATTTACTACGGGTTGGGCCTGGACGGCAGCGGCAACAAGGTCGGTGTGTACTCGCTCAAGTTCGACCCCAAGCAGACCGTGGCCGATGCCGTGCCGTACATCTACGGCACCGAGTCCACCACCGGCGGCGTGGCCTGGCGCACCTCCAACCGCAACCCAATCGACATCGGCGCCAAAAGCCTGCTGGGTTTTACCGATCTGGAAGGCAGCACCGCAGGCCCCTCCGGCATCCAGACCCTGAACAGCACACTGACCCTGGAAGCAGTGATCAACGCCAAGCAGAACCTGGACTTGAGCACCGACATTCCCATGGATGGCTCCGCCACCCTGGAAGTGACTTATCTGTAACACCACCTTTTCCAACCCTAGGAGTACCCGCTAAATGAACAAGCTTTTCCCTGTCTTGACCACTGCGCTATTACTGGCCACTTCCACAGGCGCTTCGGCGGCATCCACTGCCGAGCTGACCGTCAAGGGCCTGATCACGCCCAGCGCGTGCACGCCGAGCCTGTCCAATGGTGGGGTGATCGACCACGGCAAGATTTCCGCCAAGGACCTGAACCCGGCCAAATACACCATCATCGGCAACCATACGCTGAGCCTGACCGTCACCTGTGAGGCCGCAACGGCGTTCGCCCTGTATGGCGTGGATAACCGCGTCGGCTCAACCGACAACCCCAGCGACTACGGCCTGGGCTTGATCAATGGCGATCAGAAGCTTGGGCATTACATTTTGATGCTGAGTAACCCGCTCGCCGACAATGTGCCGGTGCAGACCATTGGCTCCACTGACCAGGGAAGTTCGTGGAACAAGGAAAGGTTCCTCGATCCGGGCCTGTACATGTCCATCGCCGCCATGAACGACGCCAGCCAACCGCTGCCGACCAAAGACCTGGTCGCCGACCTGGAGGTGCAAACCCTCATCAACCGCACCGACGGGATGGACCTGAGTAACGAAGCGCCCATCGACGGTTCGGCCACCCTGGAAATGCGGTACCTGTAACGCCTGAAAAGCGCAGCGCTTGGGGTAGCGCCCAAGCTTGCCTGGCACGGGAGCAGGTTTACTGCTCCTCACAGGCTATCTCGCTATACCTTCTCGCTGCGCACGCCCACGTACACCGCACGGCCCGCGCCCAACCCGGCGACGATGGCGCCCACGCCGATCACGGCAAAGATCCAGCCTACGGCCGTCCAGCCGCCCGTCCAGTCATGCACCAGCCCGACCGCGAACGGCCCGAGGGATGCCAGGGTGTAGCCAAAACCCTGGGCCATGCTCGACAGGTTGGCCGCGACATGTGAGTCGCGCGAGCGCAGCACGATCAAGGTCAACGCCAGGCTGAAAGTGCCTCCCTGGCCGAGGCCCAACAGGATCGCCCAGCCCCACAGGCCATCAAGGGGCGCGTACAGGCAGCCGAACAAGCCGCCGAGGGTCAACAGCATCACCACCACAATCGCCAGCCGCTGGTCCTTGCCGCGGGTGGCCAGCCAAGGTGCGGCGAGGGAACTGGCCAACTGCACGATGACCGAGCCGGACAGCACCAGGCCCGCCTGGGTCGCGCTAAGGCCGCGGCCGATCAGAATCGATGGCAACCAACCGAACACGATATAGGCCAGCGACGATTGCAGGCCCATGTACACCGTTACCTGCCAGGCCAGCGGATCACGCAGCAGCCCCTTCACGCGATACGCAACTTGATGGGCACCGTGTTTTTGCCCGACCTGTGGCAACCAGAACGCCGCCGCCACCAACGCTGGCAGAATCCAGAAGCCCAGGCCGATGCTCCAGCTGTCACCGAAATGCTTGCTCAGCGGCACCGTCGAGCCGGCAGCCAACGCGGCGCCCAGGCACAGCGCCATGGTGTACACGCCGGTCATGGTGCCGGCCTGTTTGGCGAAATCACGCTTGACGATGCCCGGCAGCAGCACGCCGATGATGCCAATACTTGCACCGGCAATCAGGCTACCGGCGAACAGCCCGACCTCGCCGAAGGCACTGCGCAAAATGATCCCGGCAGCCAACGTCAACAGAATCCCCAGCACCACGCGCTCAGCACCGAAGCGCCGCGCCAGGATCGGCGCCATTGGTGCGAACAGGCCCAGGCACAGCACCGGCAAGGTGGTCAGCAAACCCGCCTTGGCTGCCGACAACCCCAGGCTCCGGGAGACTTCAGCCAGCAGCGGCGACATGCTCGACAATGCCGGGCGCAGGTTCAGTGCCACCAGAATCAGGCCCAGCAGTAACAGCCACGGCCGCGCGACGACCGGCGGGGTGTGCTGCACCACGTCGTCATCGGCTTCGGCGTCGATTAATAATTCTTCGAGTTCAGTCGGGCGTTTGGTTTCAAGGTTCATTGATCAACTGCCGGCAGAGGGATTTGGCGCGTTCCGGATCTTGCTGTTCCACGGCGTCGAGCAAGGCGATATGCAGGTCAAACACGGCCTGGCGACGCGGTGAGATGTTCAGGGTCTGGCGCAACTGGGCGGCGACGATGGCAGAGAAGTACTGGTACAGCTCGCTCAATGCCGGGTTGTGCGCCGCGTCCACCAAGTGTTTATGGAACACCAGGTCGGCGCTGATATAAGCCTCCAGGTCGCCGTGGTACAGCTCGGCGCTGGCCTTGAGTGCGTCGCGCAACACACTCAGATCGGCCTCAGTACGGCGCAACGCCGCAAGCCCGATGGCCTCCACTTCGAGAATCTGCCGGGTCTCCTGCGCCTGCTCCAGGGTGCAATGGGACAACGCCCGCATTGCGCCCAGCGGGTCGGTCATCGAGCGCAAATAACTGCCGTCGCCCTGGCGAATTTCGATCAAGCCGCAAAACGCCAATACACGCATGGCCTCGCGCACGGTATTGCGGCTGATGCCCAGCTCGGCGGAAAGCTCAGGCTCGGTGGGCAGGCGCTCGCCGATGGCCCATTTGCCTTCAGTGATACGTCGACGCAGTTGCTCCAGGGCTTGGTCAACCAGGGAACGTTTGATCAGAGGGGCGATGTCTGTCATGGATTTTGCGCTTTCGTCCAATCATAGGATGAATTTTCCTACAGCCTATTCAGACTTGCCTACAAAGGCAACGCACTAGGGTTCGTAGGCGGCAAAAAGAACTGAATTTTCGATTAGTAAAATTACCCTTATAGGGTAATTATTGGACTCAGGTGTCTTATGGAAAAGTACACACCTCATTACGATCTGGCGGTGATAAAGGCGGATGTGAGGCGGCTTGGTGCCAAGGCTTTCACACGGGCGGCAAAGAGAACCGCAGAGGCTCTCGACCTTGATCTCACTGAGATGCAAGCGATCGTTTTCAAACTGCACAACAGGATGTTGTACAAATCGATGACCACCTATGCCGATCACCGCGTCTGGCATGACGTCTACCACATCCATTCACATGGTCTGGAGATTTACATCAAGGTCACTTACTGCTCCGGCAGTAACCCACCGGTGATCTCCTTCAAAGGGATGAACCCATGAACACCCAACATTGCTATATCTGTGGCGCCCCCGACGCCATGACACGCTTTGAAGGCCGCAGCGAAACCCTGTGCGTAAAAGGTATGGAGCGGCGCATTGATGATCTCTCGGGCTGGGAATGCCAGGTGTGCGAAGACGGCATGTACGACCCCGATAGCTGCGAACGCCATGCCAAGGCCGGTGATGATCTGCTCCACGCCGCCCGGCGCATGATGGGCGCCGAATTGAAGCGTATCCGCCGCAAGCTGCACCTCACGCAAAAACAAACCGTAGCGGTGCTTTCCGGTGGCGGGCACAACGCACTCTCACGCTACGAACGCGGCGAAATTACGCCGCCAAAACCGTTGATGGTGCTGATGCGCCTGCTGGATCGTTACCCCCACTTGCTCACCGACGCCACCGAACTGGCCGAAGGCGCAGACCTGCGCAACGCCTTCACTTACAGCCTCAACAACGAAACGCGGCAAGCCCTCAAGGCCTCCTAGACAGGCAAAAATAAACCCGGCACCAGGCCGGGTTTATCGTTTCAAACATCGATCAATGCAAAATCTGGCTCAAGAACAACTTGGTCCGATCATTCTGCGGGTTGTCGAAGAAGTCATTCGGCGCCGCCTGTTCGACGATCTCGCCCTTGTCCATGAAGATCACGCGATTGGCCACGGTGCGCGCAAAACCCATTTCGTGGGTCACGCACAACATGGTCATGCCGTCTTCGGCCAGGCCGATCATGGTGTCCAGCACCTCTTTCACCATTTCCGGATCGAGTGCCGACGTTGGCTCATCGAACAGCATGATTTTCGGCTTCATGCACAGCGCACGGGCAATCGCCACGCGCTGTTGCTGGCCGCCGGACAGTTGCCCCGGAAACTTGTGGGCCTGCTCCGGAATGCGCACGCGCTCCAGGTAGTGCATGGCAATTTCTTCGGCCTTGCGCTTGGGCATCTTGCGCACCCACATCGGCGCCAGCGTGCAGTTCTGCAGGATGGTCAGGTGCGGGAACAGGTTGAAGTGCTGGAACACCATGCCGACTTCGCGGCGGATCGCTTCGATCTGCTTGAGGTCGTTGGTCAGTTCCACGCCATCGACCACGATGCGCCCTTGCTGATGCTCTTCCAGACGGTTGAGGCAGCGGATGGTGGTGGACTTGCCCGAACCCGACGGGCCGCACAGCACGATACGCTCGCCCTGCTTGACGTTGAGGTTGATGTCTTTCAACACATGGAACTGGCCGTACCACTTGTTGACGCCCTGCATCTGGATAATGCCTTCAGGGCTCACAGGCTGTTTGATCGCTTCGCTCATAACAACAACTCCTAACGCTTGTGGCCTGTGTCGAGCTTGTGTTCCAAATGAATGGAATAGCGCGACATACCAAAACAGAAAATCCAGAACACCAGGGCGGCGAACACGTAGCCTTCAGTGGCCATGCCCAACCATTTCGGGTCGGCGGCAGCTTGCTTGACGCTGTTGAGCAGGTCGAACAGGCCGATGATGATCACAAGGCTGGTGTCCTTGAACAGCGCAATAAACGTGTTGACGATGCCGGGAATCACCAGCTTCAAGGCCTGCGGCAAAATCACCAGGCCCATGCTGCGCCAGTAACCCAGGCCCATCGCCGCAGCGGCTTCGTACTGCCCCTTGGGAATCGCCTGCAAACCACCCCGCACCACTTCCGCCACGTAGGCCGACTGGAACAGGATCACGCCGATCAGCGCCCGCAGCAGTTTGTCGATGCCCATGCCTTCGGGCAGGAACAACGGCAGCATCACCGAGGACATGAACAGCACGGTGATCAACGGCACGCCGCGCCAGAACTCGATGAAGGTCACGCAGACCACTCGAATCGCCGGCATGTTCGAACGCCGCCCCAACGCCAGCACAATGCCCAGCGGCAAGGCGCCGGCAATACCGACCGTGGCGATGACCAGGGTCAGCATCAGGCCGCCCCACTGGCTGGTGGCTACGTTGGTCAGGCCGAAGACGCCGCCGTGCAGCAGGAAGTACGCAATGATCGGGTACAGCACCAGAAAGCTCAGGCCGTAGACCGCCTTGCGTTGAAAACGCGAGATGAACAACGGCGCCACGCCAACGATGGCCAGCCACACGGTCAGGTCCACGCGCCAGCGCAGGTCGCCGGGGTAGTAGCCGTACATGAACTGCCCGAAGCGCTGTTGGATAAACACCCAGCAGGCGCCCTCTTTGGTGCAGTCTGCGCGCGTGGTCCCGACCCAGTTCGCGTCAAGAATGGCCCAGTGCAGGATCGGCGGCACGATCAGGTAGATCAGGTAAAACGCCAACAAGGTCAGCAAGGTGTTCAGCCAGCTGGAAAACAGGTTGGCGCGCATCCATGCCATCGGCCCGAAGACTTTGTTCGGCGGCGGCATATCAGGTTTGAAAGTATGCGAAGTCATGTGCGTTTCCTCACCGCTCGATCAGCGCAATGCGCTTGTTGTACCAGTTCATCAGCAAGGAAATGCTGATGCTGATCGCCAGGTACACGCTCATGGTGATGGCAATAACCTCGATGGCCTGGCCGGTCTGGTTGAGCACCGTACCGGCAAACAGCGACACCATTTCCGGGTAGCCGATACCGGCGGCCAACGACGAGTTTTTCGCCAGGTTCAGGTATTGGCTGGTCAGCGGCGGAATGATCACCCGCAGGGCTTGCGGGATGATGACCTTGCGCAGCGTCGGCCCAGGGCGCAGGCCCAGGGAGCGCGCGGCTTCGGTCTGGCCGTGGCTGACGGACTTGATGCCCGAACGCACGATCTCGGCAATAAACGCGGCCGTGTAGACGGTAAGCGCCAGGGTCAATGCCAGCAGTTCGGGGATCAGTACCCAGCCGCCCACGAAGTTGAAGCCTTGCAGCGTGGGCATTTCCCAGTGCAGTGGCGCGCCGAAGATCAGGGCGCACAGCGTCGGGATCAGAATGAACAACGCCAGACCCGCCCAGAACTTATGGAAGGGTACGCCGGTGGCTTCAAAGCGCTTGTTGGCCCAGCGAGCCATCAGCACGATTGCCACAATGGCGACAACGACGCTGACCACAAACGGCCAGAAACCGTCGGCGGCAATCGCTGCCGGCATGTTCAGGCCACGGCTGCTGACAAAGAACGTGTCACCAAAGTTATGGCTGTTGCGCGGCCCCGGCATGGTCAGGAACACCGCGAAGTACCAGAACAGGATCTGCAGCAGCGGTGGGATGTTGCGGAATACTTCCACATACACCGTCGCCAGTTTGTTGATCATCCAGTTGGGCGACAAACGCGCCACGCCGATGATAAAGCCGAGCAGGGTCGCCAGGACCACACCGATCACGGTCACCAGCAAGGTGTTGAGCAGGCCGATCACAAAGACGCGGGCATAGCTGTCCGATTCGGTGTAGTCGATCAAGTGCTGAGCGATGCCGAAGCCGGCACTGCGCTCAAGAAAGTCGAACCCCGAGGTAATGCCCCGGTGTTGAAGGTTGGTCTGCGTATTGTTGAAGAGGTACCAGCCCAGCGCGACGACCGCCACAATCGTGATGATCTGGAAGAGCCACGCACGCACTTTAGGGTCGCTGAAGCTGAGCTTCTGCTTGGGTGCGCCGATTTGATTTTGCATGAAGTGCCCCGCAAATAATGGAACAGAACATCACCCGGTGGTTGGCCCACCGGGTGATAGAACCATCAACGATCAGCGCACAGGGGGTGCGTATTGAATGCCACCGTTGGTCCACAGTGCGTTCAAGCCACGGTCGATTTCCAGTGGTGTGCTTTTGCCGAGGTTTTTCTCGAACACTTCACCGTAGTTACCGACTTGCTTGACGATCTGTACAACCCAATCTTTCTTCACTTTCAGGTCTTTGCCGTATTCGCCGTCAGCACCCAGCAGACGGGCAACGTCCGGGTTCTTGGTGGACTTGGCTTCAGCTTCGACGTTTTTCGAGGTGATACCGGCTTCTTCAGCGTTGAGCATGGCGTAGCCAACCCAGCGCACGATGGCCAGCCACTCGTCGTCGCCGTTACGTACGACCGGGCCCAGTGGTTCTTTGGAAATGGTTTCCGGCAGCACCACGTAGTCTTTCGGCGAAGCCAGCTTGCTGCGCTGTGCGTAGAGCTGGGATTTGTCGGAGGTCAGCACGTCGCAACGACCGGATTCCAGCGACTTGGCGCTTTCATCGGAGGTGTCGAAGGTGATCGGGGTGTATTTGAGGTTGTTGGCGCGGAAGTAGTCGGACACGTTCAGCTCAGTGGTGGTACCGGCCTGGATGCAGATGGTTGCACCGTCCAGTTCCTTGGCACTTTTCACGCCGAGCTTGTTGTTAACCAGGAAGCCAACACCGTCGTAGTAGGTGATGAAGCCCGGGAATTTCAGGCCCATGCCGGCATCGCGAGAGCTGGTCATGGTGGTGTTGCGCGACAGGATGTCGACTTCGCCGGATTGAAGCGCGGTGAAACGCTCCTTGGCGTTCAACTGGCTGAATTTGACCTTGGTCGCATCACCGAAAACGGCAGCTGCCACAGCGCGGCACACGTCAGCGTCGATCCCCAGGATCTTGCCGCTGGCATCCGGCACCGAGAAACCCGGCAGGCCGTCACTCACGCCACATTGCACGAAGCCTTTCTTCTGCACAGCGTCCAGGGTTGCGCCGGCTTGGGCGAAACCACTGACACCCAATACGGCGGCCGCGCACACGATGGCCAGGGTGGATTTCAATACCTTCATTCAAACCTCCAGTTTTGCTCTTGTTGTGTCGGAGCTCGAACCTCAGCGCACCCTTATGAGGCGATATCGACCCGTGTTGGCTTTTTTTAGGGTCAAGCGGCATGAAGTTGTCGCAGTAATTCCAGTTGCTATCCCACAAGCGGCAGTCACTGATAGTGTTACCGTCGTGAGTTAGTCCTGACATCGACCTACACATAGCAAGGCCCGTACCAGAGTGATGGCTGAGTCGTTTCAGCCCATGGTCAATAGGAAAAGATTCAACCTTGCGACATTCTCTTAACAGATCAACCCATCACGCACCGTTCCGACGCACCCAATCGGAGCGCACGCACATTAATGGAGCAGACATGACCGAACCCTTGATTCTTCAGCCCGCCAAGCCCGCAGACGCCTGCGTAATCTGGTTGCATGGCCTGGGTGCCGATCGCTACGACTTCCTGCCGGTGGCCGAGGCGCTGCAGGAAACATTGTTGACCACGCGCTTTGTATTGCCTCAGGCGCCGACGCGTGCGGTGACCATCAATGGCGGCTACGAGATGCCCAGTTGGTACGACATCAAGGCCATGAGCCCGGCCCGTTCGATCAGTCTGCAAGAGCTGGAAGCATCCACCACCATGGTCACGGACCTGATCGAGGAGCAGAAGAGAACCGGAATAGACGCCTCGCGTATTTTCCTTGCCGGGTTTTCCCAGGGTGGCGCCGTGGTATTCCACACCGCCTTCCTTAGATGGCAGGGCCCGCTGGGCGGCGTCATTGCCCTCTCCACTTACGCCCCCACCTTTGGCGATGAGCTGCAATTATCCGCCAGCCAACAACGCATTCCCGCGCTGTGCCTGCACGGCCAGTACGATGATGTGGTGCAGAACGCCATGGGCCGCAGCGCCTACGAGCATCTGAAGAGCCGTGGTGTCACCGTGACATGGCAGGAATACCCAATGGGGCACGAAGTGTTACCCCAGGAGATACACGACATCGGAACCTGGCTGACCGCTCGCCTGGGCTGAAAACTGCACATTATGTAGCCGTGTGACCAACGCACTACGCCGCGCCCGATTCTTGCATTACACTGGCCGGCGTACATTCCTTAACCAATTAATGAGATGACCGTGCTCAAAGCACTTAAGAAGATGTTCGGCAAAAGCGAGGCTGAGCCGCTCGCGCCTGTTCCCAGTGCTCCTGTCCCCTCATCCGGCAGCCGCAATGACGGTAAACAGCCAGACCGGACCGCACCTGTTGCCTCACCGAAGAAGCCCCCGGTGATCGCGCCTGAACCGGCAAAATCCGCCGAGGCCAAGCCTGCACCTGCGCCCAAGGCACCCCGCCGCGAACGCGCGCCCAAAGCGCCCGTGATCCCGTGGAAACTTGAAGACTTCGTCGTCGAGCCGCAGGAAGGCAAAACCCGCTTCCACGATTTCAAACTGGCTCCGGAACTGATGCACGCCATCCAGGACCTGGGTTTCCCGTACTGCACGCCGATCCAGGCCCAAGTGCTGGGTTTCACCCTCGCCGGCAAAGACGCCATCGGCCGTGCACAGACCGGCACCGGCAAGACCGCCGCGTTCCTGATCTCGATCATCACCCAGCTGCTGCAGACGCCGCCGCCCAAAGAGCGCTACATGGGTGAACCGCGCGCACTCATCATCGCGCCGACCCGCGAGCTGGTGGTACAGATCGCCAAGGACGCCGCCGACCTGACCAAGTACACCGGCCTCAACGTCATGACGTTCGTGGGCGGCATGGACTTCGACAAGCAGCTCAAGCACCTCGAAGCCCGCCATTGCGACATCCTGGTTGCCACCCCGGGCCGCCTGCTCGACTTCAACCAGCGTGGCGATGTGCACCTGGACATGGTCGAAGTGATGGTGCTGGACGAAGCCGACCGCATGCTCGACATGGGCTTCATCCCGCAAGTGCGTCAGATCATTCGTCAGACCCCGCCGAAAAACGAGCGCCAGACGCTGCTGTTCTCCGCGACCTTCACCGAAGACGTGATGAACCTCGCCAAGCAGTGGACCACCGATCCGTCCATCGTCGAGATCGAGGCGCTGAACGTTGCCAGCGAAAACGTCGAACAGCACATCTACGCCGTGGCCGGCGCCGACAAGTACAAACTGCTTTACAACCTGATCAATGACAACGGTTGGGAGCGCGTGATGGTGTTTGCCAACCGCAAGGACGAAGTGCGCCGCATCGAAGAACGCCTGGTACGCGATGGCGTCAACGCCGCGCAACTGTCGGGCGACGTGCCGCAGCACAAGCGCATCAAGACCCTGGAAGGCTTTCGCGAAGGCAAGATTCGCGTGCTGGTGGCCACCGACGTGGCCGGGCGCGGGATTCACATCGACGGCATCAGCCATGTGATCAACTTCACCCTGCCGGAAGTGCCGGACGACTACGTGCACCGTATCGGCCGTACCGGGCGTGCCGGCGCTGCGGGTGTGTCGATCAGTTTTGCGGGCGAGGATGACTCGTATCAGCTGCCTTCGATCGAGACGTTGCTGGGCCGCAAGATCAGCTGCGAGACGCCGCCGACGCATTTGCTGCGCGCTGTAGAACGCAAACGCCCATAAGCCGAATGCGATAAAAAATGTGGGCGCGGGCAATGTGGGAGCTGGCTTGCCTGCGATGCAGACACCTCGGTGAGTCAGTCCCACCGCGGTGATGCTTTCGCAGGCAAGCCAGCTCCCACACAAGCCCGCTCCCACATTGGGTTTTGCATCAACCTTACTTCCAGCGATCCGCCGCCGCGTGATCGCTGCCCCGCCCTTCCACCCAGCGCGGCCCTTCGGGCGTGTTTTCCTTCTTCCAGAACGGCGCTCGGGTCTTCAGGTAGTCCATCACAAACGCACAGGCATCAAACGCGGCCTGGCGATGCGCGCTGGCGGCTGCCACGAACACAATCGGCTCGCCCGGTTCAAGTGCGCCAATCCGGTGCAATATCTCAAGTTTGAGCAACGGCCAGCGCTGTTCGGCTTCGACCGCGATCTTGGCCAAGGCTTTTTCGGTCATGCCCGGATAGTGCTCAAGGAACATCCCCGACACCTCGCGACCCTCATTGAAGTCGCGCACATAGCCGACAAAACTCACCACCGCGCCGACGCCGACATTGGCCGCGTGCATCGCATTGACTTCCAAGCCCGGATCAAACGGCTCGGCCTGTACGCGAATGGCCATGCTCAGCCTCCGGTCACGGGCGGGAAAAACGCCACTTCGTCACCCTCGACGAGCGGCTCATCCAGCGAACACAGCTCTTCGTTACGCGCACACATCAGGCTGGACTCATTGAGCACGGCAAACGCCGGGTCATTGGCCAACGCGAGGCGCACGGCATCGACGGTGGCGAAATCGCCCTCCATCTCCAGCGAATCAAAGCCCACCACCTCGGCGTAGCGGGCAAAAAACAATACGTTGATGCTCATGCCTGGTCCGCCTTGAAATGCCCGCTTTTGCCGCCAAGCTTTTCCAGCAGGCGAATACTTTCGATGGTCATGCCGCGGTCCACTGCCTTGCACATGTCGTAGATCGTCAGCGCCGCGACGCTGGCGGCGGTCAGCGCCTCCATCTCTACGCCGGTCTGGCCGCTGAGCTTGCAGCGCGCAAGGATATGCACGGCGTCCACGCCGTCGGCGCGCAGCTCAACCTTTACACCGGTCAGCATCAGCGGGTGGCACAGCGGAATCAGATCACTGGTTTTTTTCGCCGCCTGGATCCCGGCAATACGGGCCACGGCAAACACGTCGCCCTTGGGGTGGGCGCCGTCGACAATCATTTTCAGGGTGTCGGGCAGCATGCGCACCCGCGCTTCGGCCACGGCCTCGCGGAACGTCACGGCTTTGTCGGTGACGTCGACCATATGGGCGCGACCTTGGGAATCGAGATGAGTCAGCACAGGGATACTCCTGATCAGGAGCGGCAATTGTAAACCCGTGAGTCAAATTTGCGCAGGGCTGTTTATCCCATGAATAAAGGGGCGCAGTGCGCCCCTCTATGCATGACAACACCAGGTTAGAAGCGGAAGGTGAATCCGGCATTGATCCCGTTGTTGTTACCGCGGTTGGACAGCAAACCGCTGTAGTTCAAGGACACCAGCGTGTCCTTGGTCAAGGCCATTTCCGCGCTGGCCTTGATCACCGCGCCATCACGCGCCACGGGCACGCTGTTGACGGCGAAGGCGGTGTCGCTGCCGGCAAACTTCAGCGAGGCGTCACGATCGGTATCGCCAAACTGATGCTCCCAACCCAGCTCGCCGCGCAAGGTGACGGCCGAGGTCGAGCTGATCGGCAATTGGGTATGCGCGCGCAGGCCCAGGGTGGACAGCGTGGCGTCCTGGCTTTGCTTGCTGGCATGCAAAGCGGCGGCGCCGCCCTTCTCCTTGAACGAATCACTCTGGTAGTTCAGGTACGTCAGGTTGGCGAAGGGTTCGAACAGGTTCCATTGGGTGTAGCCGATCTCGGCAAACACCTGGTCGGTCCGCGCGTTGTAGTCGGCCTTGTCGTAGTCCGACTGGTTGGCGTAAGCCACGCGGCGCGAAGTGTCCAGACGATGCCAGGTGGTGGCGCCGCCCAAGCGTAACGCTATCGCGTCGAAGCGTTTGCCGCCGTACACCGACAGGTGATAGTTGTCGCTGTCCGCCGAAGCCGACTCGCCATTGAGGTGGCTCTGGGTGTAGCCGGTCGCTGCGCCCACACGCCAGCCGTCGCCGGCCTCGGTGTCCAGCCCAAGCAGCACGCCGCTGGTGGACGAAGAGTAGCCACTGGCATTGTTGTCGCCGCTGACGTTATTGCGACCGCCCAGCAGTTGCACCCAGCCGCCGTTGTCGCGGGCGTCGATCTGCGCGCTGGAGTCGAGTGACTGAGCCTGTTGCAGACGGCCGTTGACCGCCTCACGAAGGTAGCGGCTGTCAGCCATGTGCGCTGCCGCCACATCCGAGTGCAGTTGCCCCGACAGTTGCTTGAACGCAGCCTGCGCCTGGGCGGCCGAGTCTGAAGCGAGCAGGCTTTCATACACTGGGCTACCCGCGCCCAATGCCTCGGCCGCCGTCGCCACGGCGCGCTCGTTACGGGTTTGCGCAACGCTGGCAAAGGTCGTCTGGTTGCGGTCTACGGCCAGGGTCAGCGCGTTAGGCTGGTAATTCAGCTGAGTCCCGATGAACAGATAATTAGGCGAGATCGCCGCAAACTGTCCGTTGATACCCTGGGTGGCGGTGAGGATGTTGAACGGCTGGCCCAACAGGCTGCGCGCCTCGGTGGCGGACAACAGGTTAGGGCTGTTCTCCAGAGACACGGTCACCACACCGCCATTGAGGGTGGCGACGCCGCTGCTCTGGATCTGGTCGCTTCGCCCGTTAGGGCCGACTTCGACGGCATACACCGAGCCCGGGTTGAAGGTTACGTCGCCCGTGTGCAGCGTGCCAATCGAGTGACCCGGTGCCACACGGCCACCGCTGTTGACGGTCAAGGCACCCACCGTGCCGTTGCCGGCCAGTGTGCCGCCAAGCGTGGTCATCACGCCGTTATCGGCGTTGACTGTGCCCACGGCGCTACCATCCACCGTCACGGCCGAGGTCAACGCGCCGTCCACCGACAGCTTGCCGCCGCGCACCCAAGTGCTGCCGGAGTAGGTGTTCTGGCCTTCCAGCACCAGTTCGCCATCGCCGGACTTGGCCAGACTGCCGACATAGGTATTGCCGGTGAGCAAGTCTTTGCCGCGTGCCAGCGTTGCCTGTTCGCGCGCATGGCCGATTTCGTATTCAAACTGATCATCGTCAGAGGCATTCGCCGGCAGACCGTTGAGCCAACCCTTTTGTTGCTGGGTGGCCGCCCAGGTCGCCTGCTCGGTGGCGTCTTCCACACGGCGGGCACGAATGGCTTCATCGGAAATCGGGTTGGCCCAGATGTCGCGAGTACCGGTGGGCAATGCCACCGCCACCGAACCAAGGAACTGCCCCGGCCCTTGCATGGCCTTTTGCAGGTTGGGCAAGCCCCAACCGCTGACTACGCCCGGTACTTGCGGGGTGCCTGGCGCGGCATCGTGCACCGGTTGCAGGTTGTCGTAGGTGCGGCCACCCGTCAGGTCACCCACCGGGGTGTCCGGGCCGTCCGGCGCTTGCAGGCTGGAGGTGGTCAGCAGCACATCGCGGGCCTGGCTGGCGGTCATGTAGGGAAAGCGCTGAATCACCAACGCCAAGGCCCCGGACACGCTCGGCGCAGCGGCCGAGGTGCCGTTGGCATTCGGGATGATTTCCCCTTCTGGCCCGGTGGACGGAATCCCCGAGACGCCCATCACGCACCACCACTTGGAGGTGCCGCAACGGTTGTAGACCTGCGCGCTGGTCTCGTCGTAACCGGTGATCGAGAGGAATTTGCCTTCGATGTCCGGCTTGAAAAACGGCAGATTGGCGTTGGTGTCCGGGTTGGCGCCGTGGCTGTCGTTACCTGCCGAGATGATCTGGATAAAGGTGTTTTGCCGCGCCGCGTCGGCCATGGCGTCCATCCAGGTTTTCTGCCCGGCGAGGGCCTTGTCCCAGAACGGGCGATAGGCCGCCTTCATGTCGCGCAAGTTGTCCGCCGCACTGTCGCCGACATTGCCGAAGTGGTTTTCAACGTCGTTGCGCGAGTTTTGCCCCCAGCTCTGGTTGACGATCGACACATTCTTCGCGGCCAGCGCGTTGTAGCTGGCCATGAACGCGTTGTAGTCCAGATCGTTGGAGCCCTGGAAGCGGTTGTCGTCGGTGCCGCCGGTATTGGCGACAAAAATGTTCGCGTCAAACGCGATGCCATGCATGCCGGTGCCATTGCGGCTGGCGCCGAGTACACCGGACATTTCCGTACCGTGGCCGTCGTTGATGGTCGGGTCGTACTCACCGGAAATACTGAAGTGTTCGCCTTTTTGAAACTCGCCGTCCGGGGTGTCGTGGAGGTAGCGCGGGTGCGTGGCGTAGTACTCGCCGGTGGACGTCACCGCCTGCACGCGATCCTGGCCCTGGGCATTCTTGCCCTGGAACTCGAAGTGCTCGGTGAGAATGCCCGAGTCCAGCACGCCCACATTCACGCCTTTGCCGGTCATGCCCAAGGCATAGGCGTAGTACGCGTTGGTGCGGTCCAGGCCGGAGTTGACCTGGGCTTCGGGGGTTTTCCAGGTTTGCGCGTTGGCGCTCCAGTCACGGGTAGCGGCGGCCCAGGACTGGCCGGCGTTCAGTTGCGCGTTGAGGTTGCTGCTGACGCCCGGCTCTACGTAGGTGTAGGGCTTGGCAGCCGGCAGGTTGGCGAGGATGGCCCTGGAAAAATCGAGAATATTGGTGGTGTAACGTCCGCTGTTGCTGAAGAGCCGGCTGCGGTAGTAATCCAACCGCGAGGCGTAATCCAGCGGGCGCTTGGTGTCGCCGAGCATGGCGCCAATGGTCAGGTTTTCGGGTTGCAGTTCGTAGTTTTGCTTGAGGGCTGAATCGAACTTGCCGGACTGTGCGGCGAAGTCCTTGGCGGCCAGATCGACGATGTCGGCGTAAGCAAAGCGCAGGTTCTTGTAGACATCGGTGTTGGGGCCAAACGATGCCACGGCTTTCCTGAAGGCCGACTCCAACACCTGGGCGGTGTAAGGGTTGCTGTCATCTGCCCAGGCCATTGGACCCTGACCCAGCCATAAGGCCAGGCCGAGTGCGATGGGCGTGAGAGGTATCGACCTGAAACCTGAGGCGCGTTTACGTTGAGACAAAGTGGAGCCATTACCTGCTACTTCCATGTTCCTTTCCCTTTGGATATGTGCGTCGTCAATGAGCGATGTATCGGGCTTTTTGTAATAGGCAGGGTCACGCAGAAAACCCACACGGGTCTTCAAAACGTCGTCGAATCAATGAGGTGGATTTCCGACGGGGGTCACGCAGTGTTCTTATGGTTTTTGCGGCGAGAAAAAATGTAACAAAATAATTACAAAGTCCACAAGCACCCACGGCGCTAAATCGCAGGCAAATGTCGCACATAACAAAAACCCCGGACTTCGTGAGAAATCCGGGGTGGTTCGTGGCATTTAGCCACCAACTACGACAGGGTTATGTTTTTACAGGTGGGACTCGGCGTACTCGGCCAGGATCGAACGAGGCACCCCTTGCAGCGCGATATGCACGCCGTTCGGGAAGTCCTTGAAGCGTTCCGTCAGGTAAGTCAGCCCGGAGCTGGTCGCGGACAGGTAAGGGGTGTCGATCTGTGCCAGGTTGCCCAGGCACACCACTTTGGAACCGGCGCCGGCACGGGTGATGATGGTTTTCATCTGGTGCGGCGTGAGGTTCTGGCATTCATCGATCAAAATCAGGCTTTGCTGGAAGCTGCGACCTCGGATGTAGTTGAGGGATTTGAACTGCAACGGCACTTTGCTGAGGATGTAATCGACGCTGCCATGGGTGTTTTCGTCATCCATGTGCAAGGCTTCGAGGTTGTCGGTGATCGCGCCCAGCCACGGCTCCATTTTTTCTGCTTCGGTGCCGGGCAGGAAGCCAATTTCCTGGTCCAGGCCCTGCACACTGCGGGTGGCGATGATACGGCGATAGCGCTTGGTCACCATGGTCTGCTCGATGGCGGCGGCCAGGGCGAGGATGGTTTTCCCCGAACCTGCGGCGCCGGTCAGGTTGACCAGGTGGATGTCCGGGTCGAGCAGCGCATACAGCGCCAGGCTCTGGTAGATGTCACGCGGTTTCAGGCCCCAGGCTTCCTGGTGCAACAGGGGTTCCTGATGCAGGTCGAGGATCAGCAGTTTGTCGACCTGGATTTCTTTGATCCAGCCCACAAACCCCTGTTCGTCGATGATGAATTCATTGATATGCACGGCCGGCAGGTTATCGGTCAGCTGTACCTGGTGCCAGGTGCGGCCGTGGTCCTGACGGGTTTCAACCTTGCTGACGCGGTCCCAGAACGAGCCGGTCATGGTGTGATAACCGCGCGACAGCATCGACACGTCGTCGACGAGCTGGTCGGTACTGTAGTCCTCGGCAGCGATCCCACACGCTCGTGCCTTGAGGCGCATATTGATGTCTTTGGTCACCAGCACCAGGCGCAAGTCCTTGTCACGCGCATGCAGGTCGATCAATTGGTTGATGATTTTATTGTCGTTCAGGTTTTCCGGCAGCAGGCTGTTGGGCTCGCTGCGCTTGTTCATCAGAATCGACAACAAGCCCTTGGGCCCGCTTTTGCCACGCTGGATCGGCACGCCGACTTCAACGTCCTCAGGCGAGGCTTCACCCAGGGTTTTGTCGATCAGGCGAATGGCCTGGCGGCATTCAGCGGCAACGCTGTGGTGGCCACTTTTGAGTTTGTCGAGCTCCTCAAGCACGATCATGGGAATGGCGACGTGGTGTTCTTCGAAGTTGAGCAGTGCGTTTGGATCGTGAATCAATACGTTGGTATCAAGCACATAAAGGATTGGCTGGTCGGAAGAAGGGTTACGTCCATGATCATCCATACTCGGTCACCTTTGTGGGAGCCAGTCGACGCAATACCACAACAGTGCTGCGCCTCGATTCGACCACCGACTGCACCGCAGTGACGTCAAGTGCAGTGCCCACATGAGGAGTCTTGGAAGACGCCACCTGTGTTGCAGGTTTCGGCGATCTGACTTCGTAATACCGCAAAAACGATGACAGGAAAAAGCACTTTGACGCTTTTTTGAAGTTTATTTTTCAGGATGACGAATAGCACTAGCCGAGTGCCAGCCACCCCGTTAAAGTCGGAAGTCCGCCTGCATCGAAATGTCGCACAAAATCACCCCAAAAATGCCTCATCCCCAACAGGGCCGGGCACTTGCGCTTTTTCAGCGAAACGCCTCCCGGCAGTCCTGCCAACCCAGCCCACTTTGCGCCGTTGCCTGCAGCAACATCGGCAAGGCGACCCGTGCCTTGTCCTGGGTGTCATGAAACACAATCACGCCTTTGCGCCACAGCAACATCAATGTCAGCACTCGCTGCGCGGACTCGTCAGCCTTGAGCTTGCCCGGTTCGTCCTGGGAATCGATGTCCCACAACGCCACCTGTAAACCTTGCGCCTGGAAGAAGCCCTGGCTGTCGGCGCGACGCTGGCCATAGGGCGGGCGAAACAGCGGCACGTAGTTTTCCGGCATCAGGTTCTGCGCCAACGCGGCACTGCGGGTGATCGAGCTTTGCCAGTCGACCCAATGGCTGTGGGACCGGTACTGCCAACCCTGAGTACCTACGCACTGGCCTTGGTACAGCGCCTGCACATCGGCGGCGGAACTGCGCTCCACGCGGGTTTGCAGGCTACTGCCGAGGGCGAAGAAGGTGGCGTTCATCTTTTGCTTGCGCAGGTAGTCGGTGAGCCAGTCGGTATTGCCGCTGACCGGCGCAGGGCCGCCGTCGAAGGTCAGCAGGAACAGGCGGTCGTTGAGTTCATCGCCATTGCGTTCGTGGTCGCCGAAACGCAGGACTTCACTGCTGATTTGTGGGAACAGTGCGGCTTTGCGCAACAGTTCGTCGAGGTAGCGTTCGTGGAAATTGTGGCTGGGGTTGGCCCAGCCTATATAGAAGGAGTTGTCGCTGACCTGGAATTTGCCGGCTTGCTCGCGCAGGTCGTCCATGCTTTCGACCAGGTAGCAGAATGAGGCGTCTTCTTCGCAGCTTTGTTGGGCGAAGGTGTAGTTTTCCAGCAGGCGCTGCCAGAGCTGGCGGCGCAGGTCGTCGATGGCGGCCAGGTTGATGATCTTCAGGCCCAGGCGTTGTTTGAGCGCGGCTTCGTCCTGGGCTTCGCTGGCGATTAAGCTGTGGGCGAACATCAGGATTTCGGCGCGTGAGGCGACATCGAACAGCGCGGGGCTGCTGAGTTTTTCGGGCCAGGTGGTGCGGTCCAGGCTGGCTACGTCAACCGGCGCCGCCTGGGCGCCCAGGCACAGCAAACAAGCTGACAGTAAAAACGCAATTCGCACACGGGGTCTCCCTTTCCAGAGTTGTCGGGCACTATAGCCGATCGTCCGGGCTGGGTTATCGGGTTGGTGGGGATATCCATTATTTGAGTGATGGCTGAGATGGAAGCTGAACTCAATCAAATGTGGGGGCTGGCTTGCTCGCGAAGGCGGTGGGTCAGTGACACATGAGCTGACTGAACCACCGCCTTCACGGGCAAGCCCGCTCCCACATTTGGATCTCTGTGCATCAGTCAGAGGTGTGTAGATCTGCTGGCCGAGGTGCCGAGTGGTGGGGCACAGACCTTTTGGTTACTTTTGGCTGAGCCGGCATTCCGGGCGATTGCCAAAAGTGTCCCGCTGTAAGAGCGCAACCGCCAGCCGCCGTTACCGCAGCAACGGATACACACCCACAGCAGCCCTCTATCACCATCATAGGTGGAGTCAAACCCCGCGACCCCCTAGAATCCCCCCACGATTACAGGAGCCAACTTCATGCTGATGGTGATTTCCCCCGCCAAAACCCTCGACTTCGAGTCCAAGCCGGTCACCCCACGCTTCACCCAGCCGCAATACCTGGACCACTCCCAGGCGCTGATCGAACAACTGCGTGAACTGAGCCCTGCCCAAATCAGCGACCTGATGCACGTCTCCGACAAGATCGGCGGCCTCAACGCCGCGCGCTTCGGCAGCTGGACCCCAGCCTTCACGCCGGAAAACGCCAAGCAGGCCCTGCTGGCCTTCAAGGGCGACGTTTACACCGGCCTCAACGCCGAAACCTTCAGCGACGCCGACTTCAGCTACGCCCAGGACCACCTGCGCATGCTCTCGGGCCTGTATGGCCTGCTGCGCCCGCTGGACCTGATGATGCCGTACCGCCTCGAGATGGGCACCAAACTGGCCAACGCCCGCGGCAAGGACCTCTACGCCTTCTGGGGCACCCGCATCAGCGAGTGGCTCAACGAAGCCCTTGCCGAACAAGGCGATGACGTGCTGCTCAACCTCGCCTCTAACGAGTACTTCTCGGCGGTCAAGCGCACGGCCCTGAACGCGCGGATCATCAACACCGAGTTCAAGGACCTGAAAAACGGCCAGTACAAGATCATCAGCTTCTATGCCAAAAAAGCCCGGGGCCTGATGAGCCGCTTTGTGATCCAAGAGCGCATCAACGATCCGGCCAAGCTCAAGCAGTTCGATCTGCAGGGCTATCGCTTCAATGCAGAGCAGTCCAAGCCGGACAACCTGGTGTTCCTGCGCGATCACGCACCGGAATAAGGCCGTACCCGGTCTAAAAAACACTGAAATCCAACTGTGGGAGCGGGCTTGCTCGCGAAGGCGGTGTTTGAGTCAGACCATCTGTTACTGACAGACCGCCTTCGCGAGCAAGCCCGCTCCCACATTTTTTGTGCGCATTTGAGGCTGACGATCGTCATTAATCTGGCGCCAAAAAACATCCTGTCGCATTCCTAACGAATCTTTCACTCGACATTTCTGAATTTTTTTCGTAGTGGCACCACTTTTTTAAAACACTAGTGGCACAAAACTATCCCTTCGCGCCAACTACCTGTAACTACTGGCCCAAATAGCAAGTGCTATCAATATAGTACCAGTGCCATCTTTTCTAATATTTCAAGAAATTTCCGAAAACAGGATGAGTGGCCAGGAACTTCACCCTAAAGCACCGCTCATACCACCGGTAACGAAATTCTCTGTTGCTGTAAGAGATGACTTACATGGCGACCAACGGAAGTAGCAAAGTTGTCACATTTAACTTTGACTCAGGGGTCATATTACAAACCGATTAGTTGAGAGCGGCGATAAGGATGCATTGCCACCCACTATAAGGCCAAGGCTCAGCTTCCCTTAATGGGTCAGTGAGATAACCCAAGGCATTGATATTTAAAGGCTTAAAGCCTCTATCAAGGCTCTGCGGCACTGGCGCCAGGCCCTTCTCCCAGGAAGGCCGGCTGCATTACAGGGCAAGCACCAATAACAAGGCCACGTTTCGCACAACTTGAGTGCAATAGTTAGTCACTCGTTATTCAACATGCCTGCACGCGGCAAGTCGGCGTCTATTCGCCTAACTTTCGCGGCATCAGTGACGCTTGCAAACATGAACTCCGGCCATCTAATTGGCATGATTAATATCGTCTTCAATGACAAAGAGGTAAATGCGATGCGCATCAGCATATTTGGTTTGGGTTACGTTGGCGCAGTGTGTGCCGGTTGCCTGTCTGCCCGTGGCCACGAAGTGGTCGGCGTGGACATCTCCAAGGAAAAGATTGACCTGATCAATGCGGGCAAATCGCCAATCGTTGAACCGGGTCTGGGCGAACTGCTGAGCCAGGGTATCGAGACCGGGCGGCTGCGCGGCACGACCAATTTCGCCGAGGCCATCCGCGATACCGACTTGTCGATGATCTGCGTGGGCACGCCCAGCAAGAAAAACGGCGACCTGGAACTCAACTACATCGAATCGGTATGCCGCGAGATCGGTTTTGTCCTGCGTGACAAAACCACCCGCCACACCATCGTGGTACGCAGCACCGTATTGCCGGGCACCGTGGCCAATGTGGTGATCCCGATCCTCGAAGACTGCTCCGGCAAGAAGGCCGGCGTCGACTTCGGTGTCGCGGTCAACCCGGAATTCCTGCGTGAATCCACCGCCATCGCCGACTACGACCTGCCACCGATGACCGTCATCGGCGAGTTCGACAAAGCCTCCGGCGATGTCCTGCAGTCGCTGTACGAAGAACTCGACGCGCCGATCATCCGCAAGGACATCGCCGTTGCCGAAATGATCAAGTACACCTGCAACGTGTGGCACGCCACCAAAGTCACCTTCGCCAACGAAATCGGCAACATCGCCAAAGCGGTCGGCGTCGATGGTCGCGAAGTGATGGAAGTGGTCTGCCAGGACAAAACCCTCAACCTGTCCCAGTACTACATGCGCCCAGGCTTCGCCTTCGGCGGTTCGTGCCTGCCCAAAGACGTGCGCGCCCTGACCTACCGCGCAGGCTCCCTGGACGTGGAAGCGCCGCTGCTCAACTCGCTGATGCGCAGCAACGAATCCCAAGTGCAGAACGCCTTTGACATCGTCGAAAGCCACGACAAGCGCAAGGTCGCCCTGCTGGGCCTGAGCTTCAAGGCCGGCACCGATGACCTGCGTGAAAGCCCGCTGGTGGAACTGGCGGAAATGCTGATCGGCAAGGGCTACGACCTGAGCATCTACGACAGCAACGTCGAATACGCCCGTGTTCACGGTGCGAACAAAGACTACATCGAAGGCAAGATCCCGCACGTGTCGTCCCTGCTCAACTCGGACTTCGACGCGGTGATCAACAACTCCGACGTGATCATCCTCGGCAACCGTGACGAGAAATTCCGTGCCCTGGCGCATAACGCACCACACGGCAAGCAAGTGGTCGACCTGGTGGGCTTCATGTCCAAGGCCACCAGCGTGAGCGGCCGCACCGAAGGCATTTGCTGGTAACAGCAACAGCAAGTTCCGGACTGCAAGCGTACCAATCCCCAGCGCTTGCAGCCTGGAGCCTTCTTCACCTTCGGATGACGCTTATGTCCAAGTTAAAACACGTACTGCTCCAATCCGCCGGCTGGCTGTTGTTTTTGAGCCTGCTGATGGGACTCGCCCTGCTGTTACCGGCGAGTACGTTCGACTCCGAGTCGAAGAATTTTATTTTCCTGATTGGCGCCGTCGGTATCTGGCGCTACTCGATGGGTGCTACGCATTTCTTTCGCGGCATGCTGTTCCTGTACGTGGTCTACCCACACCTGCGCCGCAAAGTGCGCAAGCTGGGCAAAGCCGCCGACCCATCCCATGTATTCCTGATGGTCACAAGCTTTCGTATCGACGCGCTGACCACCGCCCAGGTGTACAGCTCGGTGATTCGCGAGGCCATCGAATGCGGCTTCCCGACCACCGTGGTCTGCTCGCTGGTGGAAATGAGTGATGAGCTGCTGGTGAAAAGCCTGTGGGAACGCATGAACCCGCCGGACCATGTGAAGCTTGATTTTGTGCGCATCGCCGGCACCGGCAAGCGCGACGGTCTGGCCTTCGGCTTTCGCGCCATCTCCCGCCACCTGCCGGATGACCGTGCCGTGGTTGCGGTGATCGATGGCGACACCGTGCTCGCCGAAGGCGTGGTTCGCAAGACCGTGCCGTGGTTCCAGCTGTTCGGCAATGTCGGCGGCCTGACCACCAACGAGTTCTGCGAAGTGCGCGGCGGCTACATCATGAGCGAATGGCACAAGCTGCGCTTCGCCCAACGCCACATCAACATGTGCTCCATGGCCCTGTCCAAGCGCGTGCTGACCATGACCGGGCGCATGTCGGTGTTCCGTGCCAGCGTGGTCACCGACCCGGGCTTTATCGCCGACGTGGAAAGCGACTCGCTGCAACACTGGCGCCTGGGCCGCTTCAAGTTTTTGACCGGCGATGACAAATCCAGCTGGTTCAGCCTGATGCGCCTGGGCTACGACACGTTCTACGTGCCGGACGCTGCGATCAACACCGTGGAACACCCGCCGGAAAAGAGCTTTATCAAAGCCAGCCGCAAACTGATGTTCCGCTGGTACGGCAACAACCTGCGCCAGAACTCGCGTGCCCTGGGCCTGGGCGTACGCCGGCTCGGCCTGTTCACCAGCGTGGTGCTGTTCGACCAGCGTGTGTCGATGTGGACCTCCCTGCTCGGCCTGACCGTGGCAATCATCGCCACCTTCAAGTACGGCGGCGCATTCATCCTCGCGTACCTGCTGTGGATCGGTATCACCCGCCTGATTCTGACCCTGCTGCTGTCGTGCTCCGGCCACAAGATCGGCCCGGCCTACCCGGTGATTCTCTATTACAACCAGATCATGGGCGCGCTGGTGAAGATCTACGTGTTCTTCCGCCTTGATCAACAGTCCTGGACCCGCCAGGACACCAAACTGACCCGCGATTTGGCCAGCTTTCAACGTTGGTTCAACACCTGGTCGTCTCGGACCATGACCTTCTCCGCCGGCAGCATTTTCGTCGCCGTGTTGCTGATGATGGTCTGACCCTGCCAAGCCTGAATTAACTAGGAACTACACACCATGAATAGCCAAGTAAACGCCAACGTTGTCCACGAATCCGAAGCCCAGCGCCAACATGCCCGGGTGAAAATCCCGGCCAAGCTGCGCTTCTTCAACACCGACCGCACCCAGACCGAAGCACGGGTGATCGACCTGTCCGCCGGCGGCCTGGCGTTCACCGCTACCCAGCCTTTGACCGTCGGTGAAGTGCACAAGGGCCGCCTGCAATTTGTCATCGATAACCTCGGCCTGGCGATGGACGTAGAGCTGCAGATTCGCTCCTACGACCGCCAGACCGGCCGCACCGGTTGCCAGTTCCAGAACCTGGACGCCCAGGATATTTCCACCCTGCGCCACCTGATCACCTCGCACTTGTCCGGCGACATCGTGACCATGGGCGACGTGCTGGCGACCCTGCAGCGCGACAACTTCACCAAGGCGCGCAAGGTCAAGGACGGCGGCAGCAACATGAGCGCCGCGGGCCGCCTGCGCGCCGTGGTGTTCAGCGCAGGTATCTTCATCGTCGGCCTGGCAGCGTTCGGTTTCGTCCTCAAATCCATTTACGGCATGTACTTCGTCAGCCACGCTCAGGCTGGCCTCGTCAGCGTGCCAGGCATGAACGTGACCATGCCGCGCGACGGCACCGTGCAAAGCCTGCTCAAAGGTGACGCGGTTGCCGCCAAAGGCGCGCCACTGGCGACCTTCAGCACCAGCATGCTCGATGTGCTCAAGGGCCATCTGGACGAAGACCAACTGCAACCGGCCAAGGTCGAAGAGCTGTTCGGCAAGCAAATGACCGGCACCCTGACCTCGCCTTGCGATTGCGTGGTGGCCCAGCAACTGGTCGCCGACGGTCAGTACGCCAGCAAAGGCGATGTGATCTTCCAACTGGTGCCACGCGGCAGCCTGGCCAATGTGGAAGCGCGCTTCACCTACCGCCAGTTCGCCGACGTTCGCCCAGGCACACCAGTAAGCTTCCAGGTTGCCGACGAAGAACAGATCCGCACCGGCACCATCGTCAGCAGCACCAGCCTGAACAGCGCCGACTTGTCCTCCGACATCCGCGTGCAGATCAAGCCGGATGCGCCGCTGGACAGCACCTACGCCGGTCGCCCGGTAGAAGTGACCAGCGACCGTGGCCCATCGCTGAACTGGCTGATCGACAAAGCCATGGCTCACGGTCTGTAAGCGAGGACATGCCTGTGAACCCTATTTCAAAAACAGCATTGACCCATGTGGGAGCCGGGCTTGCCCGCGATGCAGGCGACTCGGTTTTTCAGATGCACCGAGGCGACGCCATCGCAGGCAAGCCAGCTCCCACACAGAGCCGATTTCACTCAGCCTCTGCGTTCTGCGCGCTGGCATTGGCGGTGAGCCTGGCCGGTTGCGCCGGCCTGCCCGACCAGCGCCTGGCCAACGAAGCCTTGAAACGTGGCGACACGGTGACCGCCCAGCAGAACTATCAGCAGCTGGCAGACCTGGGTTACAGCGAGGCCCAAGTGGGCCTGGCCGATATCCAGGTGACCACCCGTGACCCCGAGCAAATCCGCCAGGCCGAAGCCACCTACCGCGCGGCGGCCGATACCTCGCCACGCGCCCAGGCCCGCCTGGGTCGCCTGCTGGTGGCCAAGCCCGGTGCCACAGAGGCCGAGCAACACGAGGCCGAAGGCCTGCTGAAAAAAGCCTTTGCCAATGGCGAAGGCAATACCCTGATTCCGCTGGCGATGCTGTACCTGCAGTACCCGCACAGTTTCCCCAACGTGAATGCCCAACAGCAGATCAGCAAATGGCAGGCCGCGGGTTACCCGGAAGCAGGTCTGGCCCAAGTGCTGCTGTATCGCACCCAGGACACCTACGACCAGCATCTGGATGACGTGGAGCGCATCTGCAAAGCCGCGCTGAATACCACCGACATCTGCTACGTCGAGCTGGCCACGGTCTACCAGAAAAAAGCCGAGCCGGAAAAACAGGCCGAACTGCTCAAGCAGATGGAAGCCGGCTACAGCCGTGGCACCGTCACCGCGCAGCGTGTCGACAGCGTGGCCCGCGTGCTGGGCGATGCGACCCTGGGCAAGACCGACGAGAAAACCGCGCAGGCCCTGCTGGAAAAAATCGCCCCCGGCTACCCGGCGTCCTGGGTCAGCCTGGCGCAACTGCTCTACGACTTCCCCGAACTGGGCGACGTCGATCAGATGATGAAGTACCTGGACAACGGCCGCGCCGCCGACCAGCCGCGCGCCGAGCTGTTGCTGGGCAAGCTCTATTACGAAGGCAAGTGGGTCCCGGCAGATGCCAAGGCCGCCGAAGCGCATTTCGAAAAAGCCGTGGGCAAGGAAGTGGCCGCCGATTACTACCTCGGCCAGATCTACCGCCGTGGCTACCTGGGCAAGGTCTATTCGCAAAAAGCCCTCGACCATTTGCTGACGGCTGCGCGCAACGGCCAGAACAGCGCCGACTTCGCCATCGCGCAATTGTTTTCCCAAGGCAAGGGCACCAAGCCCGACCCATTGAACGCCTACGTCTTCAGCCAGTTGGCTAAAGCCCAGGACACGCCAGAGGCCAATGACTTGGCCACGCAGCTCGAAGCCCCGCTCACGCCAGAGCAACGCGCCGAAGGCCAACGCCTGGTGCAACAGGAACTGGCCGCGCGCGGCACCCTGGCCCAGAGCACGCTGCAACTGCACGCCCTGCAAGAAGAAGACGGCGAGGAATCCCTATGAAGCTCAACCCATTCGTCAAGGCCGGCATCGGTCTGACCTTCGCCCTGCTGTGGTCTTGCCCGACCCTGGCCGCGCTGACCGAAGCCAAGAACTTCGGCCTGGAAGTCAAAGCCACCGCGCAATCGGAAGATGACCGCGACCTCGGCACGCAGAAAGGCGGCGACGTCAATGGCATCGGCCTTGACCTGCGCCCGTGGATCTACGGCGAAAGCGGCGCGTGGAGCGCCTACGCCATGGGCCAAGCCGTCGTGTCGAGCGACATCATCGAGACCGACACGCTGCAACAGTCCTCCGATGACACGACCGAACAATCGAGCAACGACGACCGCAAAGCCAAGAAGAACTACCTGGCCCTGCGCGAGTTCTGGGTCGGCTACAGCGGCTTTACGCCCTACCCTGGCGAGATCCTCAAGTTCGGCCGCCAGCGCCTGCGCAATGACGACGGCCAATGGCGCGACACCAACATCGAAGCGCTGAACTGGACCTTCGACACCACGTTGCTCAAGGCCAACGTCGGCGCTGCCGAACGCTTCAGCGAATACCGCACCGACCTCAAGGAACTGTCGCCCAAGGACAAGGACCGCCAGCACTTCTACGCTGACGCCGCCTACCAGTGGACGCCGGGGCAGTGGATCGGCCTGCGCGGTCACCACACCCATGACGACGGCAAGCTCGACTACGCCGAACCGGGCGTGGCCACCGACCCGTTGGACAAACGCGAGAATGGCGACCTGACCTGGCTCGGCATCGAAGCCAACAGCGACGCCTACAACTGGCGCAACACCAACACCGTCAACTACTGGGCCAGCGTCACCGGCATGAAAGGCGACCGCGACACGGTCAACGCCCTGAACAAAGACGGCACCCGCCCAACCGAAGCCAAGCGCAGCGATGACGTGAGTGGCTGGGCCACCGACCTGGGTGTGCGCCTGCGTCTGGACCCGCAATGGCAAGTCGGCGCGGCCTACTCCCGCGCGAGTGCCAACTACGAACAGAACGGCCTGCAAAGCAACCGTTCGAACTGGACCGGCACCCAGTCCCGCGTGCACCGCTTCGGCGAAGCGTTTCGTGGCGAGATGAACAACATGCAGTCCATGAGCCTGTTCGGTTCCTGGCAGCTGCGCGAGGACTATGACGCCAGCCTGGTCTATCACAAATTCTGGCGCGTGGACGGTAACAAGCCGGTGGGCAGCAACGGCATCGATGCCGTGCAGAACAACACCGATGACGTGACCGGCGCGATCCTGTCCAGCACTTCCCTGCCGCTTGAAGACGGCAAGAAAGACCTGGGCCAGGAGATGGACCTGGTGGTCACCAAGTACTTCAAGAAAGGCCTGCTGCCGGCCGCGCTCAGCCAGTCGATCGACGAACCGTCGGCGCTGGTGCGCTTGCGTGCCGGCGTGTTCAAGCCGGGTGATGCCTATGGCAGCCAGGTCGACTCGTACATGCATCGCGCCTTTGTCGACGTGATCTGGAAGTTCTGATGGGAGCCTGCGCAATGATTCCTCAAAAATTGCTGGTTGCCGCGATGCTGATGGCCAGTGCCACAGCCTTCGCCGACACCCCGCAGCAGGGCAAGGCGCCGACCATCGCCAAAGAACTGCAACAGGCCAAGACCTACACCATCTCCAGCCCGCCGACCGCGCCGCTGGAAATGGCCAAGCCTGCCCTGCCGGACCTGTCGGGCTACACCGCCGCGGCGATGGAAAAGAAGATCGTCAGAAGCAAGCCCGGCAAAATCAGCATCCGCCGCATGATGCAGGAAGACGCGCTCAAGGACTTTATCGGCGGCGATAACAAGATGGCCGAATGGGTGGTGCGCCAGCACGGCATTCCCCAGGCGATCTTTGTCGACGACGGCTACCTGAACCTCAAGGACCTGCTCGGCAAAGTGCCCAAGCAGTACCTGAGCGAAACCTCGCCGGGCGTGTTTTTGGCCAAGCTGCCAATAGTGGTCGGGCGCAAGGGCATTCTGGAAATCGACAAGAAGACCCAGGAGCTGCGCCTGTCCCAACAAGCCGGTTCGTTCCTGATCAACGACGGTCAGTTGTTTGTGCGTGACACAAAGATCACCGGCTGGAATGAAAAGACCAATGGCCCGGCGCTGTTTCAGTCGCCCAAGGAGTTCCGCCCGTTCCTGCTGGCCTGGGGCGGCACCGAGACTTACGTCGCCAACAGCAAGATGGCCAGCTTCGGCTACGCCAACAGTAAGTCGTACGGGGTGAGTATTTCCCAGTACACGCCGAACATGGCCAAGGTGCTCAAGCGCCCTGAGCCGACCGGCTGGATCGTCGATTCCGAGTTCTCGGACATGTGGTACGGCTTCTACTGCTACGAAACCACCGGCTTTGTGCTCAAGGGCAATACCTACAAAGACAACATCGTCTACGGCATTGACCCGCACGACCGTTCCCACGGCCTGATCATTGCGGACAACACCGTCTACGGCACCAAGAAGAAGCACGGCATCATCATTTCCCGGGAAGTGAACGACAGCTTCATCTTCAACAACCGCAGCTACGACAACAAGCTGTCGGGCCTGGTGATCGACCGTAACAGCGTCAACAACCTGATCGCCGACAACGAGATCTACCGCAACCACACCGACGGCATCACGCTCTATGAGAGCGCTGACAACCTGCTGTGGGGCAACAAGGTGATCAGCAACCGTCGCCACGGCATTCGCATCCGTAACAGCGTGAACATCCGCCTGTACGAGAACACCTCGATGGCCAACGGCCTGACCGGCGTGTACGGCCACATCAAGGATTTGACCGACACCGACCGCGACATCGCCCTCGACCCGTTCGACGCCAAGGTCTCGCTGATCGTGGTCGGCGGTGAACTGGCGGGTAACGGCAGCGGGCCGCTGTCCATTGACTCGCCCTTGAGTGTCGAGCTGTACCGCGTGTCGATGCTGGCGCCGACCAAATCCAGCGGCATCAGCTTCAACGGCGTGCTGGGTGATCGGCAGGAAGAAATTCTCGACCTGTTGGTGCGCCAACAGAAAGCCGTGCTGATCGACCCTGTCGAACGCCAGACCGAAATGCAGGACTGAGGATGACCCTTATGCACCCACACATGATCAAACTGCTGAGCCTCTCGGGTCTGACCCTCGGCCTGCTGGCGGCCAGCCAAGGCGTACGCGCCGATGACGTCAAGGCGCCGACCTTTACCGCCGAACCGTGCTGCAGCCTGTGCCCCGCGGCCCATGACGCGAAGAACTACACCACGCGTTATCAGCAGAATTTCACCACCCTGGTACAAGCCCAGGGCGACTGGCTGTTCCGTACCCAGGAAGACCTGCGCACCGAATTTGACACCAGCCCCGCCGGCTACAAACGCATGCAACAGCTGCACGATGCGTTCAAGGCCAAGGGTGTGGAGTTGGTGGTGGTCTACCAGCCGACCCGTGGCCTGGTGAACCGCAACAAGCTCAACCCCGAAGAGAAAGCCAAGTTCGATTTCGACAAGGCACTGGGCAACTACAAAACCATGCTCGGCCGTTTTGCCAAGATGGGCTACGTGGTGCCGGACTTGTCGCCGCTGACCAACGAGCAACTGCCGGATGAACTGCCGGCCCACGATTTCTACTTTCGCGGCGACCAACACTGGACCCCATACGGCGCCCAGCGCACCGCGAAAATCGTCGGTGCCAAAGTGCGTGCGATGCCTGAGTTTGCGGATATTCCCAAGCGCGAATTCGAAACCAAGCGCTCCGGGCGCATGGGCAAGACCGGCACCCTGCACAACATGGCCGGGCAACTGTGCGGCACCAGCTACGCGATCCAGTACATGGACCAGTTCACCACCGAGCCCAAAGGCGAAGCCGGTGACGGCGACCTGTTCGGCGATTCGGGCAACCCGCAGATCACTCTGGTCGGTACCAGCCACAGCGGCAAGAACTACAACTTCGCCGGCTTCCTCGAGCAGGAAATCGGCGCCGACATCCTCAACGTCGCCTTCCCCGGCGGTGGCCTCGAAGGCTCGATGATCCAGTACCTGGGCAGCGATGAATTCCAGAAAACCCCGCCGAAAATTCTGATCTGGGAATTCTCGCCGCTGTACCGCCTCGACCAGGAGACCATCTACCGCCAGATGATGTCGCTGCTCGACAACGGCTGTGAAGGCAAGACCGCGCAGATGAGCGCCAGCACCACGCTCAAACCCGGCAAGAACGAATTGCTGGTCAACAGTTCGAACAAAGACCTGCGTAACAGCAGTCACCAGGTCGACATCCGCTTCGCCGACCCGTCGGTGAAAACCCTGCAAGCCACCCTCTGGTACATGAACGGGCGCCACGAGGACATCAAGATCGAGAAACCCGAAACATCCGATACAGACGGGCGTTTCGCCTTTGAACTGCGCACCGACGAAGACTGGGCCTCGCAGAACTTGCTGGCCGTGGAAGTGCAGGGTCCCGAAGCGGGCGCTGCTGCGCAGAAAGTCGAAGCGAAAATTTGCACACGCAACGTATTCCCCGCCGGTGGTCAACAGACTGCTTTGGCCGGGCAATGAGGTTACCTATGCAGAAGTTATTGATTCCAACGCTGCTTGGCCTGGCGATGTTCGCCGGTTCAGTCAACGCCGCCGCGCCACTGCGTCCACCTCAGGGCTATTTCGCCCCGGTGGAAGCGTTCAAGACCGGCGACTTCAAGAATGACTGCGACGCCATGCCGGCGCCGTACACCGGCTCGCTGCAATTTCGTAGCAAGTACGAAGGTTCGGACAAAGCCCGTTCCACCCTGAATGTGCAATCCGAAAAAGCCTTTCGCGACAGCACGGCCGACATCACCAAGCTGGAAAAAGACACCAGCAAGCGCGTGATGCAGTTCATGCGCGACGGCCGTCCGCAGCAGCTCGAATGCACGCTCAATTGGCTGACCAGCTGGGCCAAGGCGGATGCGTTGATGTCCAAGGACTTCAACCACACCGGCAAGTCCATGCGCAAATGGGCGCTGGGCAGCATGGCCTCGGCCTATGTGCGCCTGAAGTTCTCCGACTCCCACCCGTTGGCCAACCACCAGCAGGAGTCGCAGGTGATCGAAGCCTGGTTCAACAAGCTGGCCGATCAGGTGGTGAGCGATTGGGACAACCTGCCGCTGGAAAAAACTAACAACCACTCCTACTGGGCCGCCTGGTCGGTGATGGCAACCTCCGTCGCCACCAACCGCCGCGACCTGTTTGATTGGGCCGTGAAGGAATACAAAGTCGGCGCCAACCAGGTCGATGACCAGGGCTTTTTGCCCAACGAATTGAAGCGTCAGCAGCGGGCTCTGTCGTACCACAACTACGCGTTGCCGCCGCTGTCGATGATCGCCAGCTTTGCCCTGGTCAACGGCGTGGATCTGCGCCAGGAAAACAACGGCGCGCTCAAACGCCTGGGCGACAAAGTGCTGGCCGGGGTCAAAGACCCGGAGATCTTCGAGAAGAAGAACGGCAAAGAGCAGGACATGAAGGACCTCAAGGAAGACATGAAATTTGCCTGGCTTGAACCTTTCTGCACCCTCTACACCTGCGCGCCGGATGTGCTCGAACGCAAGCATGGCATGCAGCCGTTCAAGACCTTCCGGCTCGGCGGTGACCTGACCAAGGTCTACGACCCGACGCATGAAAAGGGCAACAAAGGAATCTGACGCAACGCGGTTGGAAAGGTGGGAGGGGCAAGCCCCCTCCCACAGTTTGAGCCGGTTTCATCAGTAGGAATGTTGTACGGCCTCCCCCCGAAATCGTGGGGGGGGTTTGGGGGGCTCTGGCCCTTGACTGTCTGTTAAACATGGAGAGATCGGGATGGTTTTCTCGTCCAATGTGTTCCTGTTTCTGTTCTTGCCGATCTTTCTCGGCTTGTACTACTTGAGCGGGCAACGCTATCGCAACCTGCTGCTGCTGATTGCCAGCTACGTGTTCTACGCCTGGTGGCGAGTGGACTTCCTGGCGCTGTTCGCCGCTGTAACGCTGTGGAATTACTGGATCGGCCTCAAGGTCGGTGCGGCAGGCGTACGCACCAAGCCGGCCCAGCGCTGGCTGCTGTTGGGCGTGGCGGTCGACCTGTGCATCCTCGGCTACTTCAAGTACGCCAACTTCGGTGTCGACAGCATCAACGTGATGATGAAGTCGGTGGGTCTGGAGCCGTTCATCCTTACCCACGTGTTGTTGCCGATCGGCATCTCGTTCTACATCTTCGAGTCCATCAGCTACATCATCGACGTGTACCGCGGCGACACCCCGGCCACCCGCAACCTCATCGACTTTGCGGCGTTCGTGGCGATCTTCCCGCACCTGATTGCCGGCCCGGTGTTGCGCTTTCGCGACCTGGCCGACCAGTTCAACAACCGCACGCACACCCTCGACAAGTTCTCCGAGGGCTGCACGCGGTTCATGCAGGGTTTCATCAAGAAGGTCTTTATCGCTGACACCCTGGCGGTGGTCGCCGACCATTGCTTCGCCCTGCAAAACCCCACCACGGGCGACGCCTGGCTGGGTGCGCTGGCGTACACCGCGCAGCTGTACTTCGACTTCTCCGGCTACAGCGACATGGCCATCGGCCTGGGCTTGATGATGGGTTTTCGCTTCATGGAAAACTTCAAGCAGCCGTACATCAGCCAGTCGATCACCGAGTTCTGGCGTCGCTGGCACATCAGCCTGTCCACCTGGCTGCGTGACTACCTGTACATCACCCTGGGCGGCAACCGTAAAGGCACGCTGATCACCTACCGCAACCTGTTCCTGACCATGCTGCTCGGTGGTCTGTGGCACGGCGCGAACATCACCTACATCGTGTGGGGTGCCTGGCACGGCATGTGGCTGGCGATTGAAAAAGCCATCGGCCTCAACACCGCGCCGCGCAGCTTCAACGTGGTGCGCTGGGCCTTCACCTTCCTGCTGGTGGTGATGGGCTGGGTGATCTTCCGCTCAGAGAACCTGCACGTCGCCGGCCGTATGTACGGCGCAATGTTCAGCTTTGGCGAATGGTCGCTGTCGGAACTCAACCGCGCCAGCCTCACCGGCCTGCAAGTGGCAACCCTGGTGGTGGCGTACGCAACGTTGGCGTTCTTCGGCCTGCGCGATTTCTACACCAACCGCCCTGCCGAGAAAGCCAAGCCGGCCGACCCGAGCCTGATCAAGGCCGTGCCGGGCGACAACCCGGGCAGCATCCACCAGCCAGGTTTCACCGTCGGCCAGGACGCCGCCGTGCAGCCGGCCTACTGGACCGCTGACTGGCCACGCTACGCCATGCGCGGCGCTGTACTGCTGCTGTTCGTGGCGTCAATCCTGAAACTGTCGGCGCAGAGTTTCTCGCCGTTCCTTTACTTCCAATTCTGAGGGGAGCCGACCATGACCCGTTCATTTCGCGTCCTCTACATCGCGCTGTTCCTGCTGGTGCTGCTGGCCCTGGGCGCCTGGTCGATGCGCAGCTTCTTCGGCTTCAGCACCAACGCCGACGCGACCGTGCTCAACGGTCGCTGGACCAAGGCCGTCGAAACGCACTACGACGACCAGTTCCCGATCAAGCGCATCGGCACCAACCTATGGGCCGCGCTGGACTACAAGCTGTTCAACGAAGGCCGCCCTGGCGTGGTGCTGGGCCGTGATCACTGGTTGTACAGCGACGAGGAGTTCAACCCCATCGTCAACGAAGACCAGAACCTTGAGGGCAACTACGCGCTGGTCGAAGGCGTGCGCCAGAAGCTCAAGGCTCAGGGCATTCAATTGGTCATGGCGATTGTGCCGGCCAAGGTGCGCCTGTACCCGGAACACCTGGGCGAAGTGAAACCGGCGAGCATCCACGCCAACCTGTATCAGGACTTCCACGCCCGTGTCGCCGCCGACAAGATCATCGCGCCCGACCTGCTAGGCCCGCTGCAACAGGCCAAGCTGGGCGGCACGCAAGTGTTCCTGCGCACCGACACCCACTGGACCCCGGACGGCGCCGAAATTGCCGCCAAGCAACTGGCCAAGGTGATCAGCGAAAAGGCCCCGCTCAGCGGTGAGCCGCAGCGCTTTGTCACCGAAGCGGAAAAAACCGAGCCGCATAAAGGCGACCTGCGTCTGTTCCTGCCGCTGGACCCGCTGTTCGAAAACCTGATGCCGCCCAAAGAGCCGCTGCAAAAACGCGTCACGCACCTGGCTGAAAACAAAGGTGACGACGGCCTGTTCAGCGACAGCGAAACCCCAGTGGCACTGGTCGGCACCAGCTACAGCGCCAACCCGAACTGGAACTTCGTCGGCGCCCTCAAGCAAGCCTTGCACAGCGACGTCATCAACTACTCCGAAGACGGCCACGGCCCGATTCTGCCGATGCTCAGCTACCTCAAAAGCGACGACTTCAAGAACAGCCCGCCACAGGTGCTGATCTGGGAGTTCCCTGAACGTTATCTGCCCGTCAACAACGAAATCGGTGATGCCGACCCGCAGTGGGTTGCGCAGCTTAAACAAGCCGGTTCGCGCCAACAGAACATGGCACTGAACACCCCAGCTAAAACCCAAAAATCCGAGACGCCCGACCGGGCGCAAAACTGAAAGAGAGGTAACTCACATGACTTTCACTACTACTCCGCGTCGTCTCGCCAAGACCCTGGCCATTGCTGCCGGCTTGAGCTTCGTATCGATGTCCGCCTTCGCCGGGGGCGACGCCGCCCTTTACGGCCCAACCGCGCCGAAAGGCTCAAGCTTTGTACGTGTGTACAACGCCAGCAACCAGGAAGTCAGCGCCACCGTCGGCGCCACCAACCTGAGCGACGTTGCGCCACTGGCCAGCAGTGACTTCAGCTTCATGCCGGGCGGCGACTACAGCGCTAAAGTCGGCAGCCAGACCGTGCCGGTCAAACTCGCCGCCGACCACTACTACACCCTGGTCAACAGCGGCAGCGGCCAGCCTCAGCTGATCGAAGAACCGCCGTTCAAGAACAAGCAGAAATCCCTGGTGCGCGTGCAGAACCTCAGCGACAAGGCCCTGACCCTGAAAACCGCCGACGGCAAGACCGACGTGGTCAAGTCGGTGGCCGCCAAAGGCCGTGGCGAGCGTGAAATCAACCCGGTGAAGGTAAGCCTGGCCCTGTATGACGGCGACAAAAAGGTCGGCGACGTGAAGCCAGTGGCCCTGGAGCGCGGTGAAGCGGCGGTGCTGTATGTGACCGGTTCCGGTTCGAGCCTCTCGCCAGTCTGGGTAAAACGCCCGGTATCGACCCGCTGATTAGATTCTTGAACTGACCCATGCTCCCTGTGGGAGCCGGGCTTGCCCGCGATGGCATCACTGCGGTGTAACTGAAACACCGAGTCGTCTGCATCGCAGGCAAGCCAGCTCCCACAAGGACCAGGGTGTCAGTTCAGACCGAGACAAAAACAAGAGTGAAACGACAAACCTTCGTAGCTCTGACCCAAATTGATTCAAGGAGAAACACATGATCCCAGTAATCCTTTCCGGTGGTAGCGGCTCACGTCTTTGGCCGCTTTCCCGTAAACAGTTCCCGAAACAATTCCTGGCCCTGACCGGCGAGCACACGCTGTTCCAGCAAACCCTGGAGCGTCTGGTGTTCGAAGGCATGGACTCACCGATCGTGGTCTGCAACAAAGACCACCGTTTCATCGTCAACGAGCAACTGAGCACGCGTAAACTCGAATGCCAGCGCATCCTGATGGAGCCGTTCGGTCGCAACACTGCGCCGGCTGTGGCCCTGACAGCGATGATGCTGGTCAATGAAGGCCGCGACGAGCTGATGCTGGTGCTACCCGCCGACCACGTGATCGACGACCAGAAAGCCCTGCAACGCGCCCTGGCCCTGGCCACCGTGGCGGCCGAGCGTGGCGAGATGGTGCTGTTCGGCGTACCGGCCACCCGTCCGGAAACCGGTTATGGCTACATCAAGTCCACCAACGATTCGCTGCTGCCCGAAGGCGTAAGCCGCGTTGAACAGTTCGTCGAAAAACCCAATGAAAAACGCGCCGTCGAGTTCGTCAAAAGCGGCGGTTACTTCTGGAACAGCGGCATGTTCCTGTTCCGCGCCAGCCGCTTCCTCGAAGAGCTGAAAAAACACGATCCGGACATCTACGACACCTGCCTGTTGACCCTGGAACGCAGCGAGCAGACCGCCGACACCGTGACCTTCGACGAAGCCACCTTCGCCTGCTGCCCGGACAATTCCATCGACTACGCCGTGATGGAAAAAACCCAGCGCGCCTGCGTGGTACCGCTGAGTGCCGGCTGGAGCGACGTGGGTTGCTGGGCCTCGCTGTGGGCGGTCAACGACAAAGACATCCACGGTAACGTCAGCAAAGGCGACGTGGTGATCCAGGACAGCCGCAACTGCATGATTCACGGCAACGGCAAGCTGGTGTCGGTGATCGGCCTGGACAACATCGTGGTGGTGGAAACCAAGGACGCGATGATGATTGCCCACAAGGACAAGGTCCAGGGCGTCAAGCAGATGGTCAGCACCCTCAACGACCAGGGCCGCAGCGAAACCCAGAACCACTGCGAAGTCTATCGTCCGTGGGGCTCTTACGACTCGGTGGACATGGGCGGTCGCTTCCAGGTCAAGCACATCTCGGTCAAGCCGGGCGCGTGCCTGTCCCTGCAAATGCACCACCACCGCGCCGAGCACTGGATCGTGGTCAGCGGCACGGCCGAAGTCACCTGTGACGAGAACGTGTTCCTGCTCTGCGAGAACCAGTCCACCTACATCCCGATCGCCTCGGTGCACCGCCTGCGCAACCCGGGCAAGATCCCGTTGGAAATCATCGAAGTGCAATCGGGCAGCTACCTGGGCGAAGACGATATCGAGCGTTTCGAAGATATCTACGGACGCTCCACGCCGGTTGAACGTGGCGTGTCGGTGAAAACTATCGCGCAGTAATACAGTCGTAGAAAGAAGCCCTCACCCAGCCCATTGCGTCCCCTATCCGCAGTGGGTTGGGTGGGGGCTTTTTTTGTGGGGCCTTGGGGTGTTGCTGAAGGCCTCTTCGCAGGCAAGCCAGCTCCCACAGTTGACCGCATTCCAACGGACGTACCCGGTCAACTGTGGGAGCTGGCTTGCCTGCAATGGGCCGAGACCAGTTTGGTCTTGGTCGAGAGGCTTGCATCGGAGGGTTGCAGGCGGATTCTTCTGCTCAGTAAGTCAGTCATCGGGGGGCAAGCCCCCTCCCACCTTTTGACTTGTGAATGCCGTCGAAGGTGGGAGCTGGCTTGCCTGCGATGGCGGCCGCCCAATCAACACTTATCTCAAGCTCGCCAATCCCACCTACGCTTAAGTTAGGATGCTCGTTCCCTATTCGAGGTGGTCTCCATGTTCTTCGGCGTTCTCCTGATCATCACCTGGCTGATCCTGCTGCTGCGCTACCCGGCCAAGGCGTTGCCGGTGTCGCTGGCCGCCGCTGTCGGCCTGGGCTGCGTGGCGATTTGGGTGGTGTGGCTGGACAGCCGCGAAGCCTCGCAACTGTCGCGCCTGGAACTGCGCATCAGCTATGCGCCGCAGGAATGCCCGCCAGACCGGCCGCTGAAACTGGTCCTGAGCAACGGCAACGACGTACCGCTGACCGAACTGCGCTGGCGCGTTGCAGCTTATGCACCGGGCGACTCCGTCAACCTGGCCGACAATGTCTACGCCGCTCCACGCTATCGCGGCCCCGGCGAGTTGCAGGCCGGCGCCACCTGGGACGACTGCCTCCCCACACCACCGCTGCGCCCCGGCTACCGCCCGCAAACCCTGGAATTTCGCGCCGAGCACCTGCAAGGCAGTTTCTCGGACTGACAAAGGATTGATTCATGCCCACTGTACTGATCACCGGCTGCTCCAGCGGCATCGGCCGCGCCCTGGCCGATGCCTTCAAAACCGCAGGCCATGAAGTGTGGGCCAGCGCCCGCCAGCCTGATGATGTGAGCGCCCTGGCTGCCGCCGGTTTCAAGGCCGTGCAACTGGACGTCAACGACGCCATGGCGCTCAAGGCGCTCGCCGAACAGATCGGCGGGCTGGACGTGCTGATCAACAATGCCGGTTATGGCGCCATGGGCCCGCTGCTCGACGGCGGCACCGAGGCCATGCAACGCCAGTTCGAAACCAATGTGTTTTCCATCGTCGGCGTGACCCAGGCGCTGTTTCCTGCCCTGCGTCGAGCCAAAGGCCTGGTGGTGAACATCGGCAGCGTCTCCGGCGTATTGGTGACACCGTTTGCCGGCGCCTACTGCGCCTCGAAAGCGGCAGTGCACGCGTTGAGCGACGCACTGCGCATGGAGCTGGCGCCATTTGGTGTGCGCGTGATGGAAGTGCAGCCAGGCGCTATCGACACGCATTTTGCGAAAAACGCCGGCGCCCAAGCCGAGCTGTTGATCAACGAAAAGTCACCGTGGTGGCCGTTGCGCGAAGGCATTCGTGCGCGCTCCCAGGCCTCGCAGAACAACCCGACCTCAGCCGAGCAATTCGCGGCGCAGGTGTTAAAGGCGGTGCAACAGCCAACGCCGCCACGGCTGCTGCGCGCGGGCAATGGCTGCCGGGCGCTGCCACTGATGGCGGCCTTGGTGCCCAAGGCCCTGTTGGAAAAAGTCTTGAAGAAGCGCTTCGGCCTGTCGGGCTCGCTCTAGCCTTTCATGAAATCAATAAACGCGCGCACCTTCAGCGGCAAATGCCGCGTGTCCGGGTACATCGCATAAATCCCCTGTGGCGCAAAACGATGGTCCGCCAACAAGCGCACCAAGCGCCCCGCCGCCAGGTCATCCTGCACCAACCATTGCGGCAGCACCGCCACGCCGAGGCCGCGCACGGCAAACGCCTGAAGCACGGCCGCACTGTCGGCCACCAGCGCAGTCGGGCCGGCACGGTATTGATGCTCACCACCGGCCGGGTCGGTCAGGCTCAGTTCCGTCAAACGGCCATGGCCCAGCTTGGGCACCTGTTCCAACGCATCCAGCGTTTGAACCTCGGCAAACTCGGGTGCTGCCACTGCAAACACCTCGAAGGTCGACAACTGCACCGCACGGTGATTGGAGTCGAGCAGACGTCCCAGTCGAATCGCCACATCAAAGCGTTCCGAGATCAAATCGGCGTGGGTCGAGGAGGTGGATAAGTGAATGTTCAGGTCCGGGTGCAAGCGCCGAAAGGCCTCGATTGCAGGAGCAACCACCGCCAGCGCGTATTCCACCGTGGTGGTGATGCGCAACGTGCCTTTGAGCTGGGCATGTTCGGAGCGCGCCTCTTCCACCGCCAGGCGCGCTTCTTCAAGCATGCGTGTGCAGCGCAGGTAAAAACGCTCGCCGGCATCGGTCAGCGCCAGTTGGCGGGTGTTGCGCGTCAGCAGGGTTACGCCCAGCTCTGCTTCCAGGCGCTTGAGGTTGAAGCTGACCACGGCGCGGGTCTGGCCCAGCAAATCAGCCGCTGCGGTAAGCGAACCGGCTTCTACCACAGCCTTGAAGGTGTCGAATCGGTCCAGGCTGACCATCGGCCGCGCCCTCCTTTGTCAAAATATTTTTGACAAACTAACAGGCAAACCGGCGTAGCCCAAACCCTGCTGGCGGCCTACCCTGCGCGCTTCATTCGCAGGATCGCGTCCATGACCTACCGCTCGAAAGTCGCCTGGATCTTTTTATTCGGCTTTGCCCTGGACCTGGTGAACATGTTTGTCGCCACGGTCGCTTACCCGGACATCGCCCGCGAGTTGCACGCCTCGGTCACACAATTGGCCTGGATCAGCAATGCCTACATGCTTGGGCTGACCGTGATCATTCCCCTGAGCGTGTGGCTGGCGGCACTGATGGGCGAGCGAACGCTGATCGCGGCGAGCCTGCTGTTATTTGCGGGGGCTTCGCTGATGGTCGGCCAGGCGAGTTCTATCGAAACCCTGATTGGCTGGCGGGCGCTGCAAGGCTTGGGCGGCGGACTGCTGATTCCCGTGGGCCAGGCCATGGCCTACCGGTATTTTCCAGCGGCAGAACGCAGCCAGTTGACGGCGCGGGTGATGTCGGTGGCGCTGCTGGTGCCGGCGCTGTCGCCGGCCCTGGGCGGGTTGATCGTCGACAGCCTGTCGTGGCGCTGGATCTTCTATGCCAACCTGCCGCTGGCGTTGCTCACGTTGCTGCTGGCACTGCTGTGGATAAAACCTGACGCGCCTGCCACGGTGCGCCCGGCCCTGGACGTGGGCAGCATCTTCACGCAGATCCGTAGCCCGATGCTGCGCCTGGCGATGTTGGTCTATCTGTTCATCCCCGGCGTCTTTATCGGCACCAGCCTGATCGCCATCCTTTACTTGCGCGGCCTGGGCTACGACGCCACACGCACCGGCGCATTGATGTTGCCGTGGGCACTGGCATCAGCAATGGCGATTTACCTCAGCAAAAAACTGTTTAACCGTTGCGGCCCAAAACCGCTGTTGCTGGCGGGCATGGCCCTGCAATGCATCGGCATCCTGCTGCTGAACCAGCCGGCCTCAGTAATTCTTGCCTACGCTTTGATGGGCCTGGGCGGCAGCCTGTGCAGCAGCACCGCGCAGACCCTGGCGTTTCTCGACATTCCCGCCGAGCACATGGGCGACGCCAGCGCGTTGTGGAATATCAATCGACAAGTGAGTTTTTGCCTCGGCGCGGCGGCACTCAGTGCGTTGTTGTCGGCCTTGGATTCCTTCGCCATAACCTTCACGATAGCGGCAGCCCTGACACTGCTGCCCCTTTTTGCAGTGCTGCGCCTGGACGCTTCCAGAGTACGGACACTGCTTCACCCAGCCAACGAGCCCAGCCATGATTGATTACAGCGATTTTTTTGAGGAAGTGATCCAGACCCACGTCGAGATCGAGCAATGGTTTGCCGGCGTTGCGCCTGAAGGCACACTGGAAACCTTGCTGGCGCGCTTCTCACCCGAGTTCAGCATGGTCGCACCCGCCACCGGCACGCGGGTAAATGCGGCCGGGGTGAAAGCACTGTTCACGCGCCTTGGCGGTATGCGCCCGGGCTTGAAAATCACCTTGAGCGAGATGACCGGGATCGACCGCCATGCACGCGGCGCCACGGTGACTTACCGCGAACATCAGGTTGATGACAGCGGCACACAGACTGATCGACGCGCCACCGTGGTGTTCGAGAAGCAGGCCAGCGGGGCGTTGCTGTGGCGCCATCTGCACGAAACCTTTATCAAGGCTTAACACCGTCCAAACTGTGGGCGCTGGCTTGCCTGCGATAGCGGTGGGTCAGCCATACATACTTCAACTGACAGTACGGCATCGCAGGCAAGCCAGCTCCCACACAAGCCAGTTGCCACAGTTTAGTGTTGTGTTGGGTTGACGATCACCGTGCAAGTAATGCCCGCCGCCAACAACACGCCCTCCGGCACTTCATCAATGTGAATGCGCACCGGCACGCGCTGGGCCAGGCGCACCCAGTTGAAGGTCGGGTTCACATCGGCGATCAGTTCGCGGCTCTCGGGGTTGTCACGGTCGTAGATGCCGCGCGAGATGCTTTCCACATGGCCCTTGAGCGTCTCGCCACTCATCAATTGCATATCGGCCTCGTCACCGACTTTGACGTGGGGCAGCTTGGTTTCTTCAAAGAAGCCATACACCCAGAACGAATTCATATCGACCACCGCCATTTTTGCCTCGCCGATGCGCGCGTAGTCGCCCCGGTGCACGTTGAGGTTGGTGACGTAACCGTCCACCGCCGCCACCACTTGAGTGCGTTTCAAATTCAGCTCAGCCGCTTCCAACTGCGCCAGCGCGTGTTGGTAATCGGCCAACGCCGAGTCGGCGATGTTGCTCGCGTCGTCGCGGTTTTCCTTGGAGATCACCAGGGCGTCGAGGTCGGCGCGGCGGTGGGCGTTGACCTTGCGCATCTCCCAAGTGGCCTTGCGCGAAGCCACCAGCGATTGTGCCTGCTTGACCGCGATGCGGTAGTGCTCGGGGTCGATCTGCATCAGCAGGTCGCCCTTTTTCACCAACTGGTTGTCACGCACCGGTACGTCTACCACTTCGCCGGTGACGTCGGCCGCCACGTTGATGATGTCGGCGCGCACGCGGCCATCGCGGGTCCACGGTGTCTCCATGTAGTGCACCCACAACGTGCGGCCAATCCAGATCGCCAAAGCCAGTACCAGCAAGGTCGCGAGCAGGCTGAAAAACTTTTTCATCGGGGCATTCTCAACGGTAGACGGTCAGCGCCAGGGCGCCGAACAAGCAAACGAACAGGCTCAGGCGCAGCAACGCCGGGTGCCAGAAAAAACGGTACAGGTCGAACCCGGCCAGGAAGCGGTCCAAGGCCCAGGCCAGCCCTGCGGCGATAAAAAACATCAGGGTCATGGTCGGCATATAGACGCCGTGGAATGCGATTTCACGAGGCATTCGGGGATCCTTTGAGGGCAGCCAGGGGCGATTGCGGGTCCAGCAACGACGTGCGGATAAAGTGCAGGTAGCTTTTCACCCGGCGCAACGCCGAGGTGTCGAAGTGCGGGGCGAAGGGTTCATCGGTGGCCTGCACGCGGCTGATCGCATGGTCGACGGCAATCAACCCGCGCTCCAGGTTGCTGGCGCTCGGTTGCAGGAACAGCCGCACCAGCGAGCGGCCCATCACGCGGATCGCCTGGCGCCAGGGTTGCGACTCGGCATACGCCGGGTGCACCGGCAATATCGCCTGCTCCTTGCGCAACTCGATGATCGCGTGGCCGACTTCCAGCACCACGAACATCCAGCGCAGCAAGTCGCGTTGCACGTGCGGCTGGCCGACGGCGAGGCCGTAGGCCTGGTGCAGCAGGTCGCGGGTGCGGCTTTCAAAACTCGACGCCAGGCCCTTGAGCTTGCCGCTGATCGCGTACACCACCTGCTCGCGCAGGTCCTGCTCCAGACGGCGCCACAACCAGCGGCTGTTCGGCGGCAGGATAATCGCGCCAGCCGCCGCGCACACCAGCATGCCAATGACCATGGCGATGTAGTCATTGATAAAGCTGTAAGGGTTGTAGACCGTCAGGTTGTCCGGCACCGAGCCGGTGCTGAAAAAGATCAGCAAGCCCACGCCGACGCCGGCGTATCGCGGGCGGGAGGCGAGGAACGAGCCAAAGATAATCACCGGCGCAAGCATCTCGCACAGCAGTGGGAAGCCGTCGATCCACGGGAACACAAAGAACATTTCGACGAAGCCCACCAACGCGCCGATCAAGGTGCCGCAAGCCATCTGAAAGGCCATGCGTTTCGGGTTGGGCGTGGCGGCGGACAGGCCGACGGTGGCGGCGGCGATCAGGGTCATGGTCGCGCCGCTGGGCCAGGCGGTGGCCACCCAGTAACTGCCCAGCACGACTAGGATAAAGGACGCGCGAATCCCCGAAGCGGCGCAGGCCAGCCAGTTGGTTTTCGGCGTGTAGGCTTCGCTCCACTGCTCGCGCTCATGGCTGTGATCGGCCAGTGATGCGTGGGTCTGCGCGTAGTTGTGCAGGTCATCGACAAAGCGGTATAGCAGCTCGTAGGCGGTATGAAAATCCAGCTGCTCGGCTTCACTCGGATTGCCTTGCTGAAAATTCGCACGCAGGCTGCGCACCTTGGCGGGCAGTCCATCCTTGTAGGCGCTCAATTGATTGACCAGGCGCGCCGCGTCGGGACTGGTGAGCGCACGGCCGGAGAAACCGTCAAGGACTTCGGCCAGGTCTTGCAGGCCGGGCTTGATTGCCGCGGCGACGTGGTCGGCTGCATCCGTGCGCAGCCGCTCAAGCAACTGGTGCAAGGCGTTGAAGCGCGTGGTGATGCTCATGAATTCGCTGTTGAGGCGACTCAGCCGGCCATTGCGCCGCCGCATGTGCGGGTCTTCAAATACGGTGACGCTGCGCAGCCCTTCCAGGCCCACGGCCTCGGCGATAAAGCGCACATTGCTAGCCTCGAACCCTTCACGCTGACTGCGCCCACGCAGGCCGTCGGTGACAAACAGCGCGAACACGCCAAAGCGCTGGTACAAGGCGTTGCGCATCGCGGCGCTGCTGGTTTGCGGCAGGATCGCGGCGCTGACCAACGTCGAGCACAGTATCCCCAAAGAGATTTCCAGCACCCGCCACACCGCCGCCATAAAGGCCCCGTCCGGGTGGGCCAGCGCGGGCAAACCCACCATCGCCGCGGTGTAGCCTGCCAGCACAAACCCATAGGCGCGAAAGTTGCGATTACGCGTCGCACCGGCCGTGCAAATGCCCACCCAGATCGCCAACGCGCCGAGGAACAATTCGGTGTTCTGCGCAAACAAGGCGATCAACAAGACCATCACCGCCGACCCCGTCAGGGTGCCGAGGAAGCGGTAAAAACTCTTGGCGAAGACCTGACCGCTCTGCGGTTGCATCACGATAAACACGGTGATCATCGCGGTGCGCGGTTGCGGCAGTTCCAGGCGCATCGCCAGCCACAGCGTGAGGAACGCGGCGATCAGCACCTTGAAGATATAGACCCAGGTCACGCCATCGCTGCGTGCCCAGTCGAAAAAACCACGGCGCCACTCCAGGGAGTGCAACCAGCGCAGCGGTGCAGGCAAGGGCGTCATCAAATCCTACTCAGTGATCAAACACGGCAAGCGCCGCCGGGGTCTTGCTCGGAAGGGTCTTGGTGTCTGGCGGCGCATCGTTGCCGGCGCCGAGCCCGCCGCCCAGGGCGGTGACCAGTTCGGCGTGGGCACTCAGGCGTGCGGCTTGCACCTGTTGTTCGATTTGCTGCTGGTGGAACAGCAAGGTCTGGGCGTTCAGCACGTTGAGGTAATCGGTGAGGCCGCGCTGGTAGGCGATCATCGCGATGTCGTAGGTTTTCTGCGCAGAGGCCACGGACTGCGCGGCGAAGGACGCCTGCTTGTCCATCGATTCGCGGCGGATCAACTGGTCGCTGATGCCCTTGAGCGCGTTGACCAGCGTCTGGTTGTACTTGGCCACGGCCAGGTCATAACCGGCGCTGGCTTCGCCCAGTTGCCCACGCAAACGACCGCCGTCGAAGATCGGCAAGGTGATCGCCGGGCCGACGCTGTAGTTGAATTTCTTGCCCGCCAGAAACTCCAGCAGGCCGCCGCCGGTGGCCATGTAGCCGAGGCTGCCGACCAGGTCAACGTTGGGGTAGAAGCCGGCGTGCGCGACGTCAATGCCACGAGCTTGCGCGGCGACCTGCCACCGCCCGGCGACCACGTCCGGGCGCTGGCCAAGCAATTGCGCCGGCAGGCTCGACGGCAATTTCAGCGGCGCGGCGAGGGACAAACTCGGGCGTTGCAGTTGTGCACCCTCGCCCGGACCTTTGCCCGCTAAAGCAGCCAGTTGGTTGCGGCTCAGGGCGATGTCCTCGTCGAGCACGTCGAGCTGGCGATGGGTCTCCGGCAACGGCGTTTCGGCCTGGCTGACGTCCAAGTGCGTGCCGATCCCGGCGTTCAGGCGTTTATTGGCCAAGTCGAGAATCTGCTGCTGCTGGGCCAGGGTGGCGGCGACGATGTCGCGGTTGGCGTACTGCAACGACAACTGGATGTAGGCGCGCACCACGTTGTTCTGCAATTCGAGCTGGGCCTGGCGCGCTTCGGCGGCGCTCATATGCGCCAGGTCGACAGCGCGTTCGCTGGCGTTGCTTTCGCGGCCCCACAGGTCGAGGGCATAGCTCAGGCCCAGGGACGAATTGTTGTCCCAGGTGGTTGTTCCACTCAACTCGCCGGGGCCGTAGAACTGATCCTTCGGCCAGTTGTGGCGTTTGAGGGTGGTGTCACTGTTGATCTGCAACGACTCAGCCGACTCGGCGATGCCGGCCATGGCCCGCGCCTCATGCACCCGCGCGGCGGCCATAGCCAGGCTCGGGCTGTTTTGCGTGGCAAGTTGCACCCACTGATTGAGTTGCGGATCGCCATAGGCTTGCCACCATTGCGTGGTGGGCCAGTGAGCGTCGTGGGCGGCGCTCTGGATGGCTTCGTCGGTCGCCAGGTTATTGGCGTTGAGGGCCTGGCCTTGGGGGGCGATTCCTCCGGTTCCGATGCAGCCGCTGATTGCTAACGATAAGGCCCAAACACTGAGAGTCTTCAGCTCTCTGATGATGCGACGCGGCACGGCAAGCGTATTCCTGAGGTGGTGTTGCGCAAGAGGTGGCGCAATTCTAGGGGGCGCCATGGGGAACGATAAGCTGGCATTCCTGTGAATCTTTGTTACCGTTCAAGCGATAATCCGTTGGTAGGGATCACTGGACGGCGTAACTTTCTGTCACAATTTGCTATCTCCCCTGAGAACACTCCATGGACACTTTGCAAAACATGCGCGCGTTCAGTTGCGTGGCCGAAGCTGGCAGCTTCACCGCCGCCGCCGTGCAACTGGACACCACCACGGCCAACGTCTCGCGCGCGGTCTCCAACCTGGAAGCCCATCTGCAAACCCGCTTGCTCAACCGCACCACCCGCCGCATCGCACTGACCGAAGCCGGTAAACGCTATTTGCTGCGTTGCGAGCAGATCCTCGCCTACGTGGAAGAAGCCGAAGCCGAAGCCAGCGACGCGCACGCGCGGCCGGCCGGGCAGTTGAAAGTGCACACCATGACCGGTATCGGCCAGCATTTCGTGATTGACGCGATTGCCCGCTACCGCCGTACGCATCCCGACGTGACCTTCGACCTGACCCTGGCCAACCGCGTGCCGGACTTGCTCGATGAGGGTTACGACGTGTCGATCGTGCTGGCCAGTGAATTGCCGGATTCGGGGTTTGTGTCCCAGCGGCTGGGCATTACCTACAGCATCGCGTGTGCGTCGCCGGATTACGTCAAGACCAAGGGCTGCGCGCAACGGCCGCAGGATTTGCTCAACCATGCGTGCCTGCGGTTGGTGAGCCCGGTGATCCAGCTGGATAAATGGACCTTCAACGGGCCGGAAGGCCAGGAAAGTGTGGCGATCAATACGTCGCCGTTTCTGGTCAATTCGGCGGATGCGATGAAAACGGCGATCACCAGTGGCATGGGCGTGGGTCTGTTGCCGGTGTATGCGGCTATTGAGGGGTTGCGTAACGGCACGCTGGTGCGGGTGATGCCTAACTACCGTTCGCAAGAGCTGAACTTGTATGCCATCTATCCGTCGCGCCAGTACCTGGATGCGAAGATCAAGACGTGGGTTGAATATCTGCGCGGGTCGTTGCCCGAGATTCTGGCGGCGCATCAGGCGGAATTGGTGGCGTATGAGTTGAGTGGGAGCCTTAGCGGGGCGCGGTTGGCTAACTGACTGGGCTTTGGGGTTGGGCTTTGGGCTTTGGGGGCATATCCGTTATTTGGGTGATGGCGGGTATGGGTTCCGCTCTTACAGCGGGTCACTTTTGAAAAGAGCCCAAAAGTAACCAAAAGGCTCTTGCCCCACCACTCGGCACCTCGCTTAGGCTCGGTGTGCCCTCACTCCGGCTTGAATCCGTGGGCCGCCGTGACGGGCCATCCATGGCCCAACACGGCTAACCCGGCGTCCTGCCGGGTTACCCACGGATTCAAGCCTGCGTTCGGCCAGCGTGGTTTAACGGGGCGCCTAAGATCAAAATCAAAAGCAGATCAAGATCAAAAGCAGAGCACGGCGGCCTAGTAGCCGACCTGAGTGGTAGAAGCAAAACCGAGGCGGCCTGACAGCCGACCTGATTCTGGAACCTGAACTCAATCAAAGGTGGGAGCTGGCTTGCCTGCGATGGCATCAACTGGGTGTCACTGATAGACCGAGGTGCCTGCATCGCAGGCAAGCCAGCTCCCACAGAAAAGCAAAGCACTGCGGTGCTGGCAGCTGAACTCGGTCAACTTGTGGGAGCGGGCTTGCTCGCGAAGGCGGTGGGCCAGTGACACATGAGCTGACTGAACCACCGCCTTCGCGAGCAAGCCCGCTCCCACATTTGGATCTCTGTGCATCAGATAGAAATGTGTTGCTGTGCTTTTGATCCGCTTTTGCTTCTACCACTCAGGTCGGCTACCAGGCCGCCGTGCTCTGCTTTTGATCTTGATTTTGATCTGACAGGCCCCGTCAACCACGCTGGCCGAAGTGAGGGCATGCCGAGCCTAAGCGAGGCACCTAGTGGTGGGGCAAAGACCTTTTGGTTACTTTTGGCTGGGCCGGCATTCCGGGCGTTTGCCAAAAGTGACCCGCTGTAAGAGCGGAACCGCCAGCCGCCGTTACCGTAGCAACGGATATGTACTCACTCACCCACCAAACAACACCAAAAAGCTCCCCCCAATCCCCCCCAAGAATGTTAGCGTGCTTGGCATTCTTCCGTAGTCGATGAGCCCGCCTGCAATGAAAAAGACCGTCCTCGCCTTCAGCCGTGTCACCCCGGAAATGATCGAACGCCTGCAACAGGATTTCGAGGTCATCGCCCCCAACCCCAAGCTGGGCGACATCAACGCTCAATTCAACGAGGCCCTGCCCCACGCCCACGGTTTGGTCGGCGTAGGCCGCAAGCTCGGCCGCGCACAGCTCGAAGGCGCAAGCAAACTGGAGGTGGTCTCCAGCGTGTCAGTAGGCTACGACAACTACGACGTGCCCTACTTCAACGAGCGCGGAATCATGCTCACCAACACCCCCGACGTACTCACCGAAAGCACCGCCGACCTGGCCTTCGCCCTGCTGATGAGCAGCGCACGCCGCGTGGCCGAACTGGACGCCTGGACCAAGGCCGGCCAGTGGAAAGCCAGCGTCGGCGCGCCACTGTTCGGTTGCGATGTACACGGCAAAACCCTCGGCATCGTCGGCATGGGCAACATCGGCGCCGCCGTGGCCCGGCGTGGACGCCTGGGCTTCAATATGCCGATCCTGTACAGCGGCAACAGCCGCAAGACCGCGCTGGAACAGGAATTGGGCGCCCAGTTCCGCAGCCTCGACCAATTGCTGGCCGAGTCGGACTTCGTCTGCCTGGTGGTGCCATTGAGCGACAAGACCCGCCACCTGATCAGCACCCGCGAGTTGGGCCTGATGAAATCCAGCGCGATCCTGATCAATATTTCCCGTGGCCCGGTGGTCGACGAGCCGGCGCTGATCGACGCCCTGCAAACCCAGAAGATTCGGGGTGCCGGCCTGGATGTGTATGAGCAGGAGCCGCTGGCCGAGTCGCCGCTGTTCCAACTGAGCAACGCCGTAACCCTGCCGCACATCGGCTCGGCCACCCACGAAACCCGCGAAGCCATGGCCAACCGCGCCCTGGACAACCTGCGCAGCGCCCTGCTGGGCCAGCGCCCACAGGACCTGGTGAACCCACAGGTCTGGAAGGGCTGACACATCCCCCCCTGTGGGAGCGGGCTTGCTCGCTCCCACACACGCCAGCCCTGCATAAATCCGGTTAAAGCCTGGCGCGCCCGAGTCGATAACCCTCTATAGATCGTCATTCCTGATCCACAGAAGGTTTTTATGTCCACCACCAAAGCCCGCGCAGATTCACTCTCGCTTCTGCTCTTTACCTTGCGCAGCGGCAAGCTGATGGCGATCAACCTGCTGAAAGTCAGCGAAATCATCCCCTGCCCGCCGCTGACCAAGCTGCCGGAGTCTCACCCTCACGTCAAAGGCATCGCCACGCTGCGCGGTGCGTCGCTGTCGGTGATCGACCTGAGCCGCGCGCTGGGCGAAATGCCCCTGCAAGACCCGAACGGCGGCTGCCTGATCGTCACTGACGTCAGCCGTTCCAAGCAGGGCTTGCATGTGCAGGCGGTGAGCAAGATCGTGCATTGCCTGACCACCGACATTCGTCCGCCGCCGTATGGCTCCGGTGGCAACCGCTCGTTTATCACCGGGGTCACCCAGGTCGAAGGCGGGCTGGTGCAGGTGCTGGATATCGAAAAGGTCATCCACGGCATCGCCCCGGCACCGGTTGAAGCGGCGCCCACCGACCTGACCATGGAAGAGGCCGAAGTACTCGGCAATGCGCGGATTCTGGTGGTGGACGACAGCCAGGTCGCCCTGCAGCAATCGGTGCACACCCTGCGCAATCTCGGGTTGACCTGCCACACCGCACGCAGCGCCAAGGAGGCCATCGACGTGCTGCTGGAGCTGCAAGGCACGGCCGAGCAGATCAACGTGGTGGTCTCGGACATCGAAATGTCCGAAATGGACGGCTACGCCCTCACCCGTACGCTGCGCGAAACCCCGGATTTCCAGGAGCTTTACGTGCTGCTGCACACTTCTTTGGACAGCGCGATGAACAGCGAAAAGGCCCGCCTGGCCGGTGCCGACGCGGTGCTGACCAAGTTCTCTTCGCCCGAACTGACCAAGTGCCTGGTGGTTGCCGCCCAGACCGTGGCGCAAAAGGGCTTGTAACCGGTGACGCAATACTTCCACCTGTTGCGCCGCGACCTGACCGGCAGCCTGCCCGCCCCGCAGTGGCCGGCCGATACTCGGCTGGGCCATTACCGTGATGAACTGGCCCCGGCGATTCATGCGGTGCTGCGCATGACCCAGGACCAGGGCGGCGGCCGCGTCGCCGGTCTGGAGCAATGGCGCCAGCAGTTCGTCACCGATGCCGAGTTCGACCCGACGCTGTGCCTGGTCGCCAGTAACGCCGAGGGCATCCTTGGTGTAGCCCAGTGCTGGACCAGCGCGTTTATCAAGAACCTTTCCGTGCATCCCTGCGCCCAAGGCCAGGGGCTGGGCCGCGCGTTATTGCTGCACAGCTTTCAGGTGTTCAAGCAACGCGGCGAACCCTACGTCGACCTCAAGGTGCGCGAAAGCAACCTGCGTGCCCGACAACTGTATGAAAGCGCGGGCATGGTTTTTGTGCTGCGCGACCGGGTACCCGAGGACTGACAGGCACTGGCGCATGACTTGCTTCGCAGAGCCAGAACAGTGCATAGAGGCAATACCGAAGCGTTTGTGGCGATCACCTTTGCCGCCTACGACGCCGGGCGCTGCCGGAACCTTGACGAAGACAACCGCTGCAACATCTACTGGATGCCGGCACCAGGATCGCCACCCAGGTGCCGGCCAACTACGCGTTTATTTCCTTGCGGGCGTCTTGGGCCCGCAGCCTGCGAGGGCTTACAGGCTGGCGATACACTCGATTTCGATCCGCGCATTCAACAGCAGCTTGCCGGCCGCAAAGGTGGTTCGGGCAGGAAGCCGGCCTGCGGGGAAATAACTGGCGTACACCTCGTTCATTGCCGCGAAATCTTTGACATCGGCAAGAATCACCGTGCATTTGGCTACCCTGTCCATCGCCAAGCCTTTTGTCTTGAGCGTGCCACGCAAGTTTTCCAGGGCCTGGGCGGTTTCTGCGCGAATGCCTCCGCGCACCAGCTTGCCCTTTTCATCCAGGCCCAACACGCCGGCGAGATACAGAGTGTGCCCAACCTGCACCACCTCCGAGTAAGGAAAACCACCTTGCGCCGGTGTGTAAATCATCCGGGCCGCTGCGGATTCAGCCGGAGCCGGTGCCAGATAAGGCTGGGTAATGGCCGCGTATTTGCCACTGTCCTTCAAGCGCTGCAGCGCCGTGTTCAGCGCCGCAGTCAATTGCGGGTCGGTTTTGCGCACCGCTATGGCCGGGCCGCTGCCCAACAACTCGTCATTGATCACCGGCCCCGCGAAGGCAAACCCTTTGCCTTGAGGGGTGTTCAGCAACGCCTGGGTGATTTCAACCGTGTCTTGCAAGGTCGCGTCCAACTCACCGGCCTTCAAGGCCTTGATCAGCTCGGCATTGAGGTTGAATTGACGTACCTGCACGCCTTGAGGCGCCCACCGTGCCAGCGCAAAAGCGGCTCGACTGGTGCCCGTCAGTACGCCCACGCGTTTGCCTCTGAGCGAACCGGGGGTTGGCAAAAGGCTGGAACCTGTGGGCGCGACCAATCGGCTTTCAAGGGCATAGAGCGGATGGGTGAAGTCGACTGTTTCGCGCCGTGGCGGCGTCGCGGTCATCGGCATGATGGCGTCAAAACGCCCGGCCTGGAGCGCCGCAAGGTTGGTTGCATAAGGCTGATCGACCCACACGCAGCGCGCGTTGAGTTCAGCACACAAGGCGTTGCCCAGCTCGATATCCAATCCGACGAGTTCGCCTTGCTCATTGCGATATTCAAACGGCGGTACATCCGCCTCGACCCCGAAGCGAATTTCGCTCCACGGGTTTACGGGAGGGGGAGCCACCGCGCATCCGCTCCCGGCCAACATTATCAGCGCCAGCGCCAATATTCTTTTTGCCGTAGTCATAGACCTGTCCTGTTCAAAAGTGGTGTGAGACGTCCGTGCTCTATCACTCACGGCCCGAACGCACCCGACGTTCTAACAAGCACTGACTGGTCTTTAACTACGACACGCCTGTTTGTTTCATAGGAGAATTCCCAAATTCAGCCTAGACGCTTTTTGACGTCAGCGCCGTTGGCCCCAGAACGCCTGCGCAAGCAGACGTAAATCTTGCGCCAGCGCCGCCACGTCGCCTGAGCTGCACTGGCTCTGCTGTGTGCCATGGCTTGCACCGCATCGCGGGCTGCGCCTTGCAGGGTGTTGATCATGCGCTGGATTTCATTGGTCGATTGCTGGGTGCGCTGTGTCAGCGATCAATCGCGCGCGGGTCCGGCTTGGTGCGCAGTGACTGATACTCCACCGTCGCCCCTTCCCGGGTCACCGGCGTGGCATAAGCGCGCTCGTAATTATTGGAGGAGTCGGCAGGTCGTCGACGCTAAGCGCGCCCATGGGGCGAACACTGATCCCGCTCATGTTCCGCGCAATTAATTAGCCATCACTGGTCGGAAGGCGGCTCGCTCAGATTGTAGGGCTGCACGATGCGCTGGTATTCACCGCTCTGGCGCAGTTGTTCAAGCGCACGGTTGAGGTCCTGGCGCAAGGCGGTGTCCGGTTTGCGCACCGCGATGGCCGCGCCGTCACCCAGCAGTTCGGCCGACACAACGGGACCCAGGAAGTCGAAATCCTGCCCCTGCGCGGTGTCGAGCAGTGCCGTGCGGATTTCCACCGTGCCTTGCAGCGTCGCATCGATATGGCCGGCCACCAGGCTGCGCGTCAATTCGTCATTGAGCCAGAAACTCTTGATGATGACGCCCGCTGGCGCCCACTTGATTCGAGCAAAGGCTTCGCGGTTGCTCCCCAGCAGCACGCCGACCCGCTTGCCCCTGAGCGACTGCAGCGTCGGCATCAGGCCGGAGGTCTTGCGTCCTACCAGCCGGGTGGTGAACGGGTACAGCGTATCCGTGAAGTTCACCCATTGGCGCCGCCTGGAGGTGGGCGCCATGCCCATGATCGCGTCGAACCGTCGGCCCTCAAGCGCAGGAAAACTCTCCATCAGCACCTGATCAACCCAGGTACAACGCACACCGAGTTGCTGGCACAACGCGTTTCCCAGGTCGATATTGAGCCCCACCAGTTGGTCGTGCTGGTTGCGGCTTTGGAACGGCGGGAATTGCGCGGCGACCGCGAAACGGATCTCGCGCCGTGGTTCGTCAGCTGTTGCAGGTGTGCAGAAAACAGCGACCAGCAGGGATAAGGCAGGCGCAACACAGACACGTATCGAAACCACAAGGTGCGTCCTTTTCCGGAAAGTCCAGCCTCACCACGCCCCGGCGCCATCCACCTGGGCGAAGCAAATGCTGTGCAAGCTTTCAAGAAACGGTCGTGCACCTGCAATCAGAAACGTCAGCGAGCGATGTAAGGCAATGCCGACAAATACGTGACCGATTACTCTCAGCGTTTACCCATCGAACGACGAGTGCCCGGCGGTGCCATACCTGGCGACTTGGTATGGCCGTTTTTGGCGCCATTTTTGTACCAAGGCTGGGCCGCATTCTTGGCCCCGGCCAGTTCACCCGGCTTGAACGGAAACTTGAACGCCGGGATCTCGGCTTTTTCAACGCTTTCAGCGCTGGCCGGATCGACGAGATCGGTCGCTTCAACAGGGGATTGTGTCGGGGAAGTCATGGAAGCTCCGGGGCATGCAGAAAATGAGGCGGCGGCCGGCTTGCGGGCCGCGCTGGCGCGCAGTATACCTGCGCGCCCCGGATCTTTAACCACCGCCTGTACGAATGGTCTGCCTTTACTGACAGCGCTGTCAGTTAGCAGTCACCGTGCTGACCGGGTCGGCGGGCTATAAAGAAAGCATCTTAATTTTCCCACCCCTTTGCCCCGGCGCCTCACCCCATGCACATTCAACGAAAAACCGCCCTGACCGTGGGTGTCCTCGTGGTAGTGGCGATTGCAGCCTGGGCCGTGACCCGGCCCGCCAAGACCAAACTGGCGGCGCCGAGCGCAATCCCGGTGCGGGTGGTGAGCGTCGTGCAACAGGACATTCCCCGTTTTGTCAGCGGCATCGGCTCGGTGCTTTCGTTGCACAGCGTGGTGATCCGCCCGCAAATCGACGGCATCCTCACCAAGTTGCTGGTCAAGGAAGGCCAACTGGTCAAAACCGGCGACCTGCTCGCCACCATCGATGACCGCTCGATCCGCGCGAGCCTCGACCAGGCCAAGGCGCAACTGGGGGAAAGTCAGGCGCAACTGCAAGTGGCATTGGTCAACCTCAAGCGCTACAAGGAACTGAGCATCGACGACGGCGTGTCGAAGCAGACCTACGACCAGCAACAAGCCTTGGTCAACCAGCTCAAAGCCACGGCGCAAGGCAACCAGGCTGCCATCGACTCCGCTCAGGTACAGCTTTCCTACACCCAGATTCGCTCTCCGGTGACAGGTCGCGTCGGCATTCGCACGGTGGATGAAGGCAACTTCCTGCGCATGAGCGATACCCAGGGCTTGTTCTCCGTGACGCAAATCGACCCGATTGCGGTGGAGTTCTCACTGCCGCAACAAATGCTGCCGACCCTGCAAGGCCTGATCGCATCGCCGACTCAAGCCAGCGTCGATGCCTACATGGGCGCCGACACCGACGGCCAGACCGGCGACTTGCTCGGTGAAGGCCACCTGAGCCTGATCGACAACCAGATCAGTTCCACCACCGGCACGCTGCGCGCCAAGGCCGAGTTCAAGAATGCTTCGCAGCGCCTGTGGCCGGGGCAACTGGTGACCATCAAGATCCAGACCGCCCTCGACAAGAACGCCCTGGTGGTACCGCCGACCGTGGTGCAGCGCGGCCTGGATGCGCATTTCGTGTACCGGGTCAACGGTGACAAGGTCGAGATTGTGCCGGTGCAAATCGCCTATCAGGACAGCGACGTGAACATCATCAAGGGCGTGCAGGCCGGGGATGTATTGGTCAGCGACGGCCAGTCGCGGCTCAAGGCCGGCGCCCAGGTCGAGGTGCTCAAAGAGCCGCCACAAGCCATCCAGACGGTAGACGCCAAGGTGCAGCCATGAGCGGCAGCCGTTCGCCGTCGGCCTGGTGCGTCGACCACCCGGTCGCCACCCTGCTGCTGACCTTCGCCTTGGTGCTGCTGGGGTTAATTGCCTTCCCGCGCTTGGCCGTCGCCCCACTGCCAGAAGCGGAATTTCCGACGATCCAGGTCACCGCGCAGCTGCCCGGCGCCAGCCCGGACACCATGGCATCGTCGGTGGCCACCCCGCTGGAGGTGCAATTCAGCGCCATCCCCGGCATGACGCAAATGACCTCCAGCAGCGCCTTGGGCTCCAGCCTGCTGACGCTGCAATTCACCCTGAACAAAAGCATCGATACCGCTGCGCAGGAAGTGCAAGCGGCGATCAACACCGCCTCCGGCAAGCTGCCCAGCGATATGCCTAGCCTGCCGACCTGGAAGAAGGTCAACCCGGCGGACAGCCCCGTGCTGATCCTCAGCGTCAGTTCCGACAGCATGCCCAGCACCGAACTCAGCGATTACGTAGAGACCTTGCTGGCCCGTCAGATCAGCCAGATCGACGGCGTCGGCCAGATCAACATCACCGGCCAGCAGCGCCCGGCGATTCGCGTACAGGCTTCGCCCGACAAACTCGCGGCGATTGGCCTGACCCTCGCCGACGTGCGTCTGGCCATTCAGCAATCGAGTTTGAACCTGGCCAAGGGCGCGATTTACGGGGAGAACAGCGTGTCGACCCTGTCGACCAACGACCAGCTGTTTCACCCGGATGAATACGGCCAGTTGATTGTTTCCTACAAGAACGGCGCACCGGTTCAACTGCGTGATATCGCCAAAGTCATCAACGGTTCGGAAAACGCCTACGTACAGGCCTGGTCGGGCGACACGCCCGGCGTGAACCTGGTGATTTCGCGCCAGCCCGGCGCCAACATTGTCGAAACCGTGGACCGCATTCAAGCCGAGCTGCCGCGCCTGGAAGGCATGTTGCCGGCCTCGGTGCAGGTCAGCGTGTTGACCGACCGCACCAAGACGATTCGCGCCTCGTTGCATGAAGTGGAAGTGACGTTGCTGATTGCCATCTTGCTGGTGGTGGCGGTGATGGCGCTGTTCCTGCGTCAATTGTCGGCGACGATGATTGTGTCCAGCGTGCTCGGCGTGTCGCTGATCGCCAGTTTTGCGCTGATGTATGTACTGGGTTTCAGCCTGAACAACCTCACGCTGGTGGCGATCGTAATCGCCGTGGGCTTTGTGGTGGACGACGCCATCGTGGTGGTGGAGAACATTCACCGCCACCTGGAGGCGGGCCTCGATAAACGCGAAGCGGCGATCAAGGGTTCCGGCGAGATTGGCTTTACGGTGGTGTCCATCAGCTTCTCGCTGGTGGCGGCGTTTATTCCGCTGCTGTTCATGGGCGGCGTGGTCGGACGGCTGTTCAAGGAGTTTGCGCTGACGGCCACCTCGACCATCCTGATTTCGGTGGTGGTGTCACTGACGCTGGCGCCGACGCTGGCCGCGCTGTTCATGCGCGCGCCCACTCATCACGCCCACGACAAACCCGGTTTCAGCGAACGCCTGCTGGCCGGCTACGCGCGCAACCTGCGTCGCGCGTTGGCCCATCAACGCACGATGGCGGCGATCTTCATGGTGACCCTGGCCCTGGCCGTGGTCGGCTACATCTTTATCCCCAAGGGTTTCTTCCCGGTGCAGGACACCGGCTTCGTGCTCGGCACCAGCGAGGCCGCGGCCGACGTGTCGTACCCGGACATGGTCGCCAAGCACAAAGCCCTGGCCGAGATCGTCAAGGCCGACCCGGCGGTGGAAGCGTTTTCCCACTCGGTGGGCGTGACCGGCAGCAACCAGACCATCGCCAACGGCCGCTTCTGGATCGCCTTGAAAGACCGCGGTGACCGCGATGTGTCCGCCAGCCAGTTCATCGACCGCATCCGCCCCAAACTGGCCAAGGTGCCGGGCATTGTGCTGTACCTGCGCGCCGGTCAGGACATCAACTTAAGCTCCGGCCCGAGCCGCGCCCAGTACCAATACGTGCTCAAGAGCAACGACGGCCCGACGCTGAACACCTGGACCCAGCGCCTGACTGAAAAACTGCGCGCCAACCCGGCCTTTCGCGACCTGTCCAACGACCTGCAACTGGGCGGCAGCATCACCCACATCAGCATCGACCGCCAGGCCGCCGCGCGCTTCGGCCTGACCGCCACCGATGTCGACCAGGCGCTGTATGACGCCTTCGGTCAGCGCCAGATCAACGAGTTCCAGACCGAAATCAACCAGTACCAGGTGGTGCTGGAACTCGACACCCAGCAACGCGGCAAGGCCGAGAGCCTGAACTACTTCTACCTGCGCTCGCCGCTGACCAACGAGATGGTGCCTCTGTCAGCGCTGGCCAAGGTCGACCCGCCCACCGTGGGGCCCTTGTCGATCAGCCATGACGGCATGTTCCCGGCCGCCAACCTGTCGTTCAACCTCGCGCCAGGCGTGGCGTTGGGCGATGCGGTGATCATGCTTAACCAGGCCAAGAACGAAATCGGCATGCCGTCCACCATGATCGGCACATTCCAGGGCGCGGCCCAGGCGTTCCAGAGTTCGCTGGCCAGCCAGCCCTGGCTGATCCTCGCGGCGCTGGTGGCGGTCTACATTATTCTGGGTGTGTTGTACGAGAGTTTCGTGCACCCGCTGACGATCATCTCGACCTTGCCTTCAGCGGGCTTGGGCGCGCTGATCATGCTGTGGCTGCTGGGCCAGGACTTTTCGATCATGGCCCTGATCGGCCTGGTGTTGCTGATCGGTATCGTGAAGAAGAATGGCATCCTGATGATCGACTTTGCCCTGGACGCCCAGCGCGTGCGCGGGCTGCCGCCCGAGGAGGCGATTTATGAAGCCTGCGTCACGCGGTTCCGGCCGATCATCATGACCACCCTCGCCGCCTTGCTCGGCGCGGTGCCGCTGATGCTCGGCTCCGGCCCGGGCGCGGAGTTGCGCCAGCCGCTGGGGATTGCGGTGGTCGGCGGCTTGCTGGTGAGCCAGGCGCTGACGCTGTTCACCACGCCGGTCATATACTTGTACCTTGAGAAGTTTTTCCACAGGCCCAAACCAGCGCTGGCGCTGGCGACCACACACTGAAGGCGGGGTCATGCGCGTCCTGATTATTGAAGATGAAGAAAAAACGGCGGACTACTTGCACCGCGGCCTGACGGAACAAGGCTACACCGTCGATGTGGCGCGTGAAGGTGTCGAGGGCTTGCACCTGGCGCTGGAAAACGATTACGCGGTGATCGTGCTCGACGTGATGCTGCCCGGCCTCGACGGCTTCGGCGTGTTGCGCGCGCTGCGGGCGCGCAAGCAAACACCGGTGATCATGCTCACCGCACGCGAGCGCGTGGAAGACCGCATTCGCGGCTTGCGCGAAGGCGCCGACGATTACTTGGGCAAGCCGTTTTCGTTCCTCGAACTGGTGGCGCGCCTGCAGGCGCTGACCCGCCGCAGCGGCGGGCATGAGCCGGTGCAGGTCACCGTCGCTGACTTGTGGATCGATTTGATCAGCCGCAAGGCCAGCCGCAACGGCCTGCGCCTGGACTTGACCGCCAAGGAGTTCTCGCTGCTCAGCGTATTGGCGCGGCGCCAGGGTGAAATCCTCTCGAAAACGGCAATTGCCGAGATGGTCTGGGACATCAATTTCGACAGCGATGCCAACGTTGTCGAAGTGGCGATCAAGCGCCTGCGCGCCAAGCTCGACGGGCCGTTCGAGCACAAACTGCTGCACACCATTCGTGGCATGGGGTATGTGCTGGAGAACCGCAGTGTCGGCTAACTCCATCGCCTTGCGCCTGAGCGGCATGTTCACGCTGGTGGCGCTGCTGATCTTCGTGTTGATCGGCGGCGCGCTGTACCAGCAAGTGGACCACGGCCTTGGGTTGTTGCCGGGCGCCGAGCTGGATGCGCGCTACAGCGTGCTCGAATCCTCGGTGAACCGCTTTGGCACGCCGGACCACTGGGCGAAAATCACCGCCAAACTGAAATTGCTCGGCGAGGAAGACAAGCGCATCCGCTTCTGGGTGGTGAGCAGCGATCCGAACTACGAGTACGGCAACCCGGATGCGCAGATCCGCGCGTTCGCCGCAGGGCCGACCGGTAAGCGCGACTTGCGCCTGCCGGGGCGCGAGTACCCGTTCAAGGTGTTGGTGAGCCAGTTCGCGGCGAAAGAACAGCGCCCGCCGCTGCGCTTTATGATCGCCATCGACACTGAAAACTTCCGCGCGACTCAGCACCAGTTGCTGGTGGCGTTGATCGGCCTGGCGTTTGTCGGCGTGGTGCTGGCGGCGCTGTTGGGGTTCTGGGTGTCGCGCATCGGCCTCAAGCCGTTGGGCAAACTCTCGGATGAAGCGCAGAAGCTTGCGCCGCCCAAGCTCTCGGGCGCTTGCAACTGTCGCCGTTGCCGCCGGAGCTGAGCCAGTTCGTCAATTCATTCAACTCCACGCTGGATCGGGTGGAACAGGCTTATTCGCGCCTGGAATCGTTTAATGCCGATGTGGCCCATGAGCTGCGCTCGCCGCTGACCAACCTGATCGGCCAAACGCAGGTGGCACTGACGCGCGGGCGTTCGGCCGAGCATTATTTCGAGGTGCTGCAATCCAATCTTGAAGAGTTGGAGCGGCTGCGTTCGATCATCAATGACATGCTGTTTCTCGCCAGTGCTGACCAGGGCAGCAAGGCCACCAGGCTGATCGAAAGCTCCCTGGCGGATGAGGTGGCGACCACGCTCGACTACCTGGATTTCATCCTCGAAGACGCCCAGGTTCAAGTGCGGGTGCGTGGCGATGCGTTGGTGCAGATCGAGAAAGCTCACTTGCGCCGCGCGTTGATTAATCTGCTCAGTAATGCCGTGCAGCACACCGCGGCGGGGCAGGTTATCGAGGTGGATATTCAGGTGCAGGAGCATCAGGTGGCGATTGGGGTGACCAACCCTGGGGATGCGATTGCCAGTGAGCATTTGCCACGGCTGTTCGAGCGGTTTTATCGGGTGGATGCGTCGCGCAGCAACAGCGGGGCGAATCATGGGCTGGGGTTGGCGATTGTGAAGGCGATCGCTTTGATGCACGGCGGGGATGTGTTTGTGCGCAGTGAGGGTGGGGGGAATACGTTTGGCATAACCCTGCCGGTGTAGGGGGTGGTTTGCTGGGGGGTATATCCGTTATTTGGGTGATGGCCGCTTTGGGGTTCCGCCCTTACGGCGGGTCACTTTTGAAAAGAGCCCAAAAGTAACCAAAAGGCTCTTGCCCCACCACTCGGCACCTCGCCTAGGCTCGGTGTGCCCTCACGCAGGCTTTGGAGCGTGGGCCGCCGCGATGGGCCATCCATGGCCCAACACGGCTAAACCGGCGTCCTGCCGGTTTACCCACGCTCCAAAACCTGCGTTCGGCCAGCGTGGTTTAACGGGGCGCCTAAGATCAAAGTCAAAAGCAGATCAAGATCAAAAGCAGAGCACGGCGGCCTAGTAGCCGACCTGAGTGGTAGAAGCAAAACCGAGGCGGCCTGACAGCCGACCTGATTTTGGAAGCTGAACTCAATCAAAGGTGGGAGCTGGCTTGCCTGCGATGGCATCAACTGGTTATGCCTGACACACCGAGTTGTCTGCATCGCAGGCAAGCCAGCTCCCACAGAAAAGCAAAGCAGTGCGGTGGTGGCGACTGCACTCGCTCCCACATTTGGAGCTCAGTACATCAGATAGAGGTGTGTTGATCTGCTGTTGCCCTGCTTTTGCTTCTACCACTCAGGTCGGCTACTAGGCCGCCGTGCTCTGCTTTTGATCTGACAGGCCCCGTCAACCACGCTGGCCGAACGCAGGCTTGAATCCGTGGGTAACCCGGCAGGACGCCGGGTTAGCCGTGTTGGGCCATGGATGGCCCGTCGCGGCGGCCCACGGATTCAAGCCGGAGTGAGGGCATGCCGAGCCTAAGCGAGGCACCGAGTGGTGGGGCAAAGACCTTTTGGTTACTTTTGGGGCGTTTGCCAAAAGTGACCCGCTGTAAGAGCGGAACCGCCAGCCGCCGTTACCGCAGCAACGGATATGTACTCACTCCCCCTACAAAAGCCCCCCGCGACTGTTGCAATTTGGGCAACAGTCATTATCTTGTTACACTCTGTACCGCACCGCTCACCTGCGCTAATTTGACGCACCGATGAGCGCGACGGCCAACACAGCTTCCCGCTCACCCAAATTTCCCTCGACTTATTTCCAGGGCTCTACACTGGGAATCTGTTCAAAGCCGCTGACTTCAGCGGCTTTTTTTTGCGGTAAAAAAAGGCCAGGCACACCCCCACGACATTGGCCGCTTACGATTGACCAAAGGAGCTCCACCGGTGAAGAACTCGCTGACGTTCACCCCGCTATTCCTAGCGATTGCAACAACGATCGCCCCCCTGGCCCAAGCGGCAGATACCACCCCCGCCGACGGTTTCGTCGACGGCGCAAGCCTCAAGATCAACACCCGCAATTACTACATGAACCGCGACCGTCGCGACATCCACACCGATGACAGCAAGGAATGGGGCCAAGGCTTCATCGGCACCTTCGAATCCGGCTACACCCAAGGCACCGTCGGCTTCGGCCTGGACCTTAACGCCATGCTCGGCCTCAAGCTCGACGGCGGTGGCGGCACCGACGGCTCCAGTATCCTGCCGTATGGCAGCGGCAACGGCAAAGCGCCCGGCTCGTTCTCCACCGCAGGCGGCACCTTGAAAATGCGCGCCTTCGACACCGAGCTGAAAGCCGGCGACCTGTTCCTCAACAACCCGGTAATCGCCGGCGGCATGACCCGCATGCTGCCGCAGGATTTCCGCGGCGTAAGCCTGACCAACCACAGCTTCGACGGCTGGATGCTTGAAGGCGGCCAGGCCAGCTTCACCAAGCTCTACAACCAGAGCGGCCACCGGCGCATCGGCACCAGCTACGGCGCGCTGCCAGACCACGCCGACAGCCAGCACCTGAACTGGGCCGGTGTGTCGTTCAGCGCCATCCCGGGCGTCACCAGCAACCTGTACGCTTCCGAACTCAAGGACGTGTGGCACCAGTACTACTACGACCTGGATTACACCTACGCGCTGAACGACCTGGTCAGCCTCAACCCCGGCCTGCACTACTACCACACCCAGGACACCGGCCGGTCGTTGCTGGGCAGCATCGACAACAACACCTACAGCCTGCATTTCACCGTAAGCGTGGGCAACCACAGCCTCACCGCCGCCTACCAGCGGGTCAACGGCAACACGCCGTTCGACTACATCAGCCAGGGCGACAGCGTCTACCTGGACAACTCCCAGCAATACTCGGACTTCAACGGCCCCAACGAACGCTCGTGGAAACTCAAGTACGCCTACGACTTCGCAGGCCTGGGCATGCCAGGGCTGACGTCTGCCGTTTCCTACATCAGCGGCAAGACCGACCTGACCAAGGTCGACCCCAACAGCCGTGGCTACAGCGCCTGGTACAGCGCCGATGGCAAGGACGCCAAACACTGGGAGCGCGACATCGATTTGAAGTACGTGGTGCAAGGCGGCAAAGCCAAGGACCTGGCCGTGCGCCTGCAATGGGCGACCAACCGCGGCGGAAATGGCTACGCGGCAGTGGATCGGGATGTGGACGAATACCGGGTGATCGTGGACTACCCGATCAATGTGTTCTAACCCGCCAATCTTTCTTTTTTAGCCCATGCCCTAATTTTCATCGCGTAGAACTAAACTGCCAGTATCTTATCTGTTGAAGTCTGCGCGATGAGTCAACTCCGCCCTCCTTCTTTACCTGCACGCTCGGAGCTTTTGCTGATTCTGGGCAGTAGCCTGACCGTCACCCTGATTGTGATTATCGTCGCGGCGCTGCTGAACCGCGAACACGCCAGCACCGTCCAGGCCGCCCAGCGCGCGACCACCAACATCACCCAACTGATCAATGCCGATGTGCTGCGTAACGTCGAGCTCTATGACCTGGCGCTGGAGGGTCTGATCAAGGCCACCACCCGCAAGGACCTGGCGCAGGCGTCACCGGACATCCGGCACATGGTGCAGTTTGACCAGTCCACCGCGGCGCCCTTCAAAGGCGAAGTGCTGTTGCTGGATGCCAAAGGTGCAGTGATTGCCGACTCCTCGACGCTGTGGCCAACGCCACGCAATTTCGCTAACCGCGATTACTTCCAGGCGCATCGACAGAATGCCCAGGCCGGCCTGTTTATCAGCCGCCCATTCAGGATTCGCTGCAACTGCGATCAAGTCTGGCGCATCGCATTCAGTCGTCGCGTCACGGGGCCGGACGGCGAGTTTGCCGGTGTCGCCGTGGCAACGATGCGCCTGGCGTATTTCGATCAATTGTTCAACCGCCTCACCATCGGCAATGGCAGTTCGGTGAACCTGCTGAACAACCAGGGGATTCTTCTCGCCCAGCAGCCGTTGCTGGAGCGCGACATGATCGACAAGGACCTCAGCGATCGGCCCAACTTCAAACGCATACTGCGCGAAGGCGAAGGCAGCTTTCGGGCGATCTCGGCCATCACTGGCACCGAGCGTTTGTACACCTTCACCAATGTCGGTGAATTACCGCTGATTGTGGTGGTGGCGCTGGCCAGCGAAGACGTGTTCGCCCCGTGGAAACGCGCCGCGCTGCTCACCAGCGGCGCCACCGGCGTGCTCTGCATTGGCCTGTTATGGCTGACCTGGATGCTGCGCCGCGAACTGCGCCGTCGCTATCGCGCCGAGCAAGTGCTGTCGGAGCTGGCCGCCACCGATGACCTGACCGGCCTGGCCAACCGTCGCACCCTGGACCAGCGCCTGCGCCTGGAATGGGACCGCGCGCAGCGCTCCACCGAGCCGCTGACGCTGTTGATGATCGACGTGGACCACTTCAAGGCTTTCAACGACCGCCACGGCCACCACGGCGGTGATGAGGCACTGCGCACGGTCGCCCAGGTGATCGCCAACAACATCCGTCGTCCCGCGGACCTGGCTGCGCGGTATGGCGGGGAAGAGTTTGCGGTGGTGCTGCCGGACACCGACGCCAAGGGCGCCTGGGTGATCGCCGAGCATATCCGCAGCGGCGTCGAGCACCTGCCGCGCGTCGCCGGCGCTGAACAGCCGATCACCGTGAGTATCGGCATGAGTACCTGGGATAAACGCAGTCACCTGTCACTCGAGACGCTGCTGTTGCACGCGGATCAGGCACTGTATGAGGCCAAGCACACTGGGCGAAACCGGATTGTGGAGGCCACCGGGCCCTGACCTGCTGCAACGCCGTACACGGACTACGCTAATGGCATCCTCGACGCAAAAGTACGCCCGATGAGCCCGAGCCTTTCTCGCTCTACACGTCGCCCGGAACGCCTGCTGATCCTTGGCAGTGTCCTCACGGCCCTGCTGATCGTGGCGATCGTGGCGGTGCTGCTGATTCGCGAACACGCCAATACCCTGCAGACCGCCACGCGCACCGCGAACAACATCACCCAACTGATTGACGCCGATGTACTGCGCAACGTCGAGCTCTATGACATGGCCCTCAAGGGCCTGATCGCCGCCACCGAGCGCAACGACCTGCAAAGCGTCTCCGCCGATATCCGCCATCTGGTGCAGTTCGACCGCTCCGCGGCCGCGCCCTACAAGGGCGACATCCTGCTGCTGGACGCCAATGGCGAGGTGATCGCCGACTCGTCCTTACTCACGCCCAAGTCCGGCAACTTCGCTGATCGCGATTATTTCCAGGTCCAGCGCAAAGACCCCGACATCGGGCTGTACATCAGCCGCCCGTTCATGGCGCGCTGCGTGTGCGACGACCAATGGCGCATTGCGTTCAGCCGCCGCGTTTCCGGGCCGGACGGGCGCTTTCAGGGGGTGGCGGTGGCCTCCATGCGCTTGTCTTATTTTCACCAGCTGTTCAGCAGCCTGAATATCGGCAGCAACAGCACCATCAACCTGATCAACCAGCAGGGCATTCTGCTGGCGCAGCATCCCATGCTCGAACTGGACATGATCGACAAGGACCTGAGCCAGCAGCCAAATGTCGGGCGCATGCTCAAGGAGCGCGATGGCAGCTTTCGCGGCGTCTCCAGTGTTGACCACCGAGAGCGGCTCTACAGCTTTTCAACGGTCGGCAGTTTGCCGCTGATCGTCGCGGTGGCACTGTCCACCGATGAGGTATTTGCCCAATGGAAACGCGCAGCCTTGCTGATCAGCCTGGCGACGGGCGTGCTGTGCATCGGTCTGCTGTGGCTGAGTTGGATGCTCAGCAACGAGCTGCGTCGCCGCCACCGCGCCGAGCAAGTGCTGTCAGAACTGGCAGCCACCGATGCGCTGACCGGCTTGGCAAACCGTCGCATCCTCGATCAGCGCCTGCGCCTGGAATGGGAACGCGCGCAACGCTCAACCGAACCGCTGACGCTGCTGATGATCGACGTGGATCACTTCAAGGCCTTCAACGACCGCCATGGTCACCACGGCGGTGACGAGGCTCTGCGCACGGTGGCCAGGGTCATCGAAGACAACATCCGCCGCCCGGCTGATCTGGCGGCGCGTTATGGCGGGGAGGAGTTTGCCGTGGTGCTGCCGCACACCGACGCCAAGGGCGCCTGGGTGATCGCCGAGCATATCCGCAGCAGCGTCGAGCACTTGCCACGGTATGCCGGCGCCGAACGGCCGATTACGGTGAGTATCGGCATGAGTACCTGGGACAAACGCAGCCGCGTATCGCTGGAGGCATTGTTGCTGAGCGCGGATCAGGCGCTGTATGAGGCCAAACACAGCGGGCGCAACCGCATCGTGGATGCCGCAGCCCTTCCCTGAAGAGTCTGCCACCTGGGCCACTCAGTCACCGCTCGCCGCACCGTCAGCTTGGGTTTGATCCCGACGCTGACGGTGCCTCCTGCTGATGACAGTGAGTCAGTACATTTTTCACAGGGGCGGCCTTTACAGCGTGTAGCTGCCACCTCCTGACACCGAGACTCTCGGGTCAGCGCCCACTTGCGCTGTAACACTCAATGGAAACTGCGGTGGCAATAGAGACACGCTTAAACCGAAGGAGCCATCGACCGAAACGCCCGATGTTGCGGAAAACTCGTGTTTTGGCGGGGACTTGCTGGTCAGGTCGGTACTGAAAGTAACTTTGTGTTGAAGGGTAAATGACGGTGACACGCCTGCTCCGCCATTGGCGCCCACCTGCCCTGCTCGAATATTCGCGTTAATACTTGTCCGGGGGAAAAAGGTATAACTATTGGCGATGGATAATGTGTTGTCGGCGTTTTGCGTGATAGTCGGTTTACCAGTGGGAGACAGTGTGAATTGAAGACCCGCCCCGCCGACGTTTATATGTTGCCCGGTCATATGCGTAACACTTTGGTTCACGCCACCGCCCACACTAACGCCAGAACTGGCAAGGCTGCCCTCAAGACCGCCATTCACACTCAGTGATTGCTGGCTGACAATTGAAGGCTTCAAATTAGCGTTAAAGTTGAACTCTCCACTTGGATGGACAGTGGCGCTGAATTCCGGTGCGCCAAACGTAAATCGCTGTGAAAGGCTGCCCCCCACATTAAAACCCACGCCCGTGCCTAAAATATTGGGAATGCCGGCCCTCAGACTGCCGCCGACTTCCAGCTGCATCTTGGGTGCGAAGCTGACGGTGAGGCCGCCGCTGTCATTGGGCCGTAAGCTGATGACGGGATCAAACCGTGCCGTTGCGCTCACGCCCGCGCTCGGGCCGCCAGCTATCGGGGTGACCCTGGCGGCGATGGTGGCATAGGTTCGCGGAAAAAAAGACACCGTGGGGATCGGCTGAAACTTCGCTTCACCGCCGAACACATTCGCGGTATAGGGCGCGGCAAAAGAGCGCTCGGGTGGGTTATTGTTGACGTTTTGTTGCTGAGGGTCAGGGCTGCGATATACAGCGGCTGGAGCGATAGCGTTCATGATCGGTATTCCTTCAACAGTAATAGGTATGTATTCACTGATCTCGCGTTAATTCAAAACTCGTTTAGCTATTGGTACTTTATTCAACGGCCTCACGAAGACTGTGTGGTACACGAAAAAGTATCAGTTCCTACAAAAACACCGTCGAAAGTTGCAACACGTTTCACGACAATGTCATTACCGCGCAACTTGCTATTTTTTAAGCATAAAAAAAGGCCACCCGAAGGTGGCCTTTCAAAACTAAAGAAGAGAGTTGTTACTTACACCGCCGCAACGGGACGCATGTAAGAGATCGGTGCGGTGCTGGCATCTTCGAAGGTCACGACTTCCCAAGCGTCTGTCTGTGCAATCAACTTGCGCAGAAGCTGGTTGTTAAGGGCGTGGCCCGACTTGAAGCCTTTGAACTCGCCTATCAGGCTATTGCCCAGCAGGTAGAGGTCACCGATTGCATCGAGGATCTTGTGCTTCACGAATTCGTCTTCATAGCGAAGGCCGTCTTCGTTCAGTACACCATCCGCGTCGACCACGATGGCGTTTTCAACGCTGCCGCCGAGTGCGAGGTTGTGCTTGCGCAGGTACTCGATGTCACTCATGAAACCAAAGGTACGGGCGCGGCTGACTTCTTTTACGAACGAAGTGCTGGAAAAATCCACGCTTGCACTTTGTGTGCGGTCACGGAATACCGGGTGATCGAAATCGATCTCAAAGCTCACTTTAAAGCCTTCGAACGGGACGAAGGTGGCGCGCTTGTCGCCGTCTTCTACTGTCACTTCCCGCAGAATGCGTATGAACTTCTTGGCTGCGTCCTGTTCTTCCAGGCCGGCAGATTGAATCAAGAATACGAAGGGTCCAGCGCTGCCATCCATGATAGGGACTTCGGACGCGGAGAGCTCGACGTAGGCGTTATCGATGCCCAGGCCAGCCATGGCCGAGAGCAAGTGCTCCACCGTGTCCACTTTGACGTCACCGTTGACCAGTGTGGTCGACATAGTGGTTTCGCCAACGTTTTCCGCGCGAGCAGGAATCTGCACCACAGGGTCCAGGTCGGCACGAACAAACACGATGCCGGTGTCGACAGGTGCGGGCTTGAGGGTCAGGTATACCTTCTCCCCGGAGTGCAGACCTACACCTGTGGCACGGATAATATTCTTCAGGGTGCGTTGTTTAATCATGGCTTGGACCGCTTCAGCGCAAATTGCGAACTGGTATCAACAAAGGCTGGCGATAATAACAGACCAGACCTTTGCTGAACACCAATCACCTTCATAGCCCTGATACATTCCATTAATCGGCCTGACGACGCAGGAATGCCGGGATGTCCAGGTAGTCCAGATCATCTTGCGGATTCGGGCTACGGGACGCCGCAGCACCGGCCTGAGCCTGGTTGCGCATCACGGTCGGACGGTCCAGATCACGGTAGTTCACCGACGGCAGTTCCTGGCGCGCAGGCGCTGGAGCGGCAGCTTGCTGGCTGGCGTGACTGTTGTGGCCGGTGTGAACGGTATTGTCGATGACCTTTACAGGCTTCTCGATTTTTGCGCCCAGGCCGGTAGCAACCACGGTCACGTGCAGTTCATCACGCATGTCCGGATCGATAACGGTACCGACTTTGACCATCGCGTGCTCGGAAGCGAAGGCTTCGATGATGCTACCCACGTCGGAGTACTCACCCAGGGACAGGTCAGGACCGGCGGTGATGTTCACCAGGATGCCGCGTGCGCCTTGCAGGTTCACGTCTTCGAGCAATGGGTTGCGGATCGCCGCTTCAGTAGCTTCACGTGCACGGTTCGGACCGCTGGCGCAGCCAGTGCCCATCATCGCCATGCCCATTTCGCTCATCACGGTACGTACGTCGGCAAAGTCGACGTTGATCATGCCTGGGCGCTTGATGATGTCGGAGATACCGCGAACGGCACCGGCCAGAACATCGTCAGCCTTGGCAAATGCGGACAGCAGGCTTGCGTCCTTGCCCAGGATGGTCAGCAGCTTCTCGTTGGGAATGGTGATCAACGAGTCAACGCTTTCAGACAGCAGACGGATACCTTCGTCGGCGATCTGCATGCGCTTGCGACCTTCGAACGGGAACGGACGCGTTACGACAGCAACGGTCAGAATCCCCATTTCCTTGGCCACTTCGGCAATGATCGGGGCCGCACCGGTACCGGTACCGCCGCCCATGCCGGTGGTGATGAACACCATGTTGGTGCCTTGCAGCACTTCAGCAATACGCTCGCGGTCTTCCAGCGCGGCTTGACGGCCGACTTCCGGGTTGGCGCCAGCGCCGAGGCCCTTGGTCACAGCTGTGCCCAATTGCAGGATGGTCCGCGCGCCGATGCTTTTCAGCGCCTGGGCATCAGTGTTGGCGCAGATGAATTCAACGCCTTCAATGTTGCTCTTGACCATGTGGTTGACAGCGTTGCCGCCGCCACCGCCGACACCGATTACTTTGATAACCGGGCTTGCGGGGATGTTGTCTACGAGTTCGAACATGTTCCCTCTCCTTTCGTTTTCTCTAGTTTTTTCGCCTACTGCTTATTACGGTGTTGCGGTAAATCTTTAGAAATTGCCTTTCACCCAAGCCTGCAAGCGCTCGAACAACGGCGCTTTGGCTTCGTCGTCGCCACCGCGGTAGCTGTCACGGATGCTTGGGCCCGACAGGGAAATGCCGTCGGTCTGCTTTTGCAGCCCGTACAACAGCAAGCCCACACCGGTGGAATAAATCGGGTTGCGCACTACGTCGCCCAGGCCTTTGACGCCATGGGGCACGCCCAGGCGGACGGGCATGTGGAAGATTTCCTCGGCCAGTTCGACCGCGCCTTCCATCTTCGAGGTGCCACCGGTCAGCACGATGCCGGCCGGGATCAAATCTTCGTAACCGCTGCGGCGCAGCTCAGCCTGGATCAGGGTGAACAGCTCGTCGTAGCGTGGCTCGACTACTTCGGCCAGGGCCTGGCGCGACAGCTCACGCGGTGGGCGGTCGCCGACACTTGGCACCTTGATGGTTTCACCGGCACCGGCCAGTTTGGCCAGGGCGCAGGCATAGCGAATCTTGATTTCTTCGGCGTACTGGGTCGGTGTACGCAGCGCCATGGCGATGTCGTTGGTGACCTGGTCGCCAGCAATCGGGATCACGGCGGTGTGACGGATCGCACCCTCGGTGAAGATCGCGATGTCGGTGGTGCCGCCGCCGATGTCGACCAGGCACACGCCCAGCTCTTTTTCGTCGTCGGTCAGTACCGAATAGGCCGAAGCCAGCTGCTCGAGAATGATGTCGTCGATTTCCAGACCGCAGCGGCGCACGCATTTTTCAATGTTCTGTGCAGCGTTGACGGCGCAGGTCACCACGTGAACCTTGGCTTCCAGACGTACGCCCGACATGCCCAGCGGCTCGCGAACGCCTTCCTGGTTGTCGATCACATAGTCCTGCGGCAGGGTGTGCAGCACGCGCTGGTCAGCCGGGATCGCCACGGCCTGGGCCGCGTCGAGTACACGCTCAAGGTCCGCCGAGCTGACTTCACGGTCGCGGATGGCCACGATGCCGTGGGAATTCAGGCTGCGGATATGGTTGCCGGCCACGCCGACAAACGCCGAGTGAATCCGGCAGCCGGCCATCAGCTGCGCTTCTTCAATGGCGCGCTGGATCGATTGCACGGTGGACTCGATGTTCACCACCACGCCCTTCTTCAGGCCCCGGGACGGATGCGTGCCGATACCGACGATTTCGATAACACCGTCTTCCCCGACCTCGCCGACCAGCGCCACCACCTTGGAGGTGCCGATATCGAGACCGACGATCATTTTTCCGCTTTGCACGTTTGCCATGGGTCCTGCCTCTTCTTAATTCTTCGCGACAGCGGGTTTGGCTGTCGTCGGCGCAGCTGGTTCACGCCAGCCGACGGCCAGGCCGTTGGCGTAACGCAGGTCGACGCTCGCAATGTTCGTAATCTGTTCTTTCAAGGTCTTGTCATAGATGGCAATAAAGCGGCGCATCTTTTCCACCAAGCGGTCGCGTCCCAGCAACAACTCGATGCCCGGGCCGGAACTGCCTGCCCCGGTGGTCAAAAACCAGCTGCCCCGCTCACGCAATTCCAGGCGTGCGATGGAGAAGCCCAGTGGCCGCAGCATCTGGCTCAAGGCCTGGTACTGCTGCATCACTTGCTGTTGCGCCCGCTGCGGCCCGAACAGCTGCGGCAGGTGCTCGTAGTTGGCCAGCTCACGCGGGGTGAACGCCTGGCCCTGGTTGTTCAACAGCGCTTCATCGCCCCAACGGGCCACGGGCAGTTGTTCTTCCAGGCGGATCGTCACCTGGTCCGGCCACACGCGGCGCACTTCGGCATGGGCGATCCACGGCATCTGCTCCAGCTCCGAGCGCATTCCGGCCAGGTCGATGGTAAAGAAGCTCGCCGCCAGGTACGGGCCGATGCGCTGCTGTACCGCTTGCTGGCTGATGTAGCTCAAGTCGCCCTGCACACTGATCTTGGTGATCGGCCGGTCGGCATACGGCAACAGGCGCTGCGCACCCTCGTATGTGCCGAAGCCCAACGCCACCAGCAGCACCGGCCAGAACAGCGCCTTGAGGAAACCAAAGTTGGCTTTCGGCAGGCGCGCCGACATCGGCTCTTTAGCCACCATCCGGCTGGCACCCCGTGGCACCGGCTTGCGGCCGGGTGCTGGTGGGGGCTGATGACGAAGCGATGCGCCGTTCATGTGTTTAGCCTCTTGGCTCAATGCTGTCAGCGAGGATCGCCAGCACCAACTGCTGGAAATCCAGACCGGCTGCACGGGCTGCCATAGGTACCAGGCTGTGATCGGTCATACCCGGCGCAGTGTTGACTTCAAGGAACCAGAAATTCCCCTGGTCATCCTGCATCACGTCTGCCCGCGCCCAACCGGCGATACCCAGCGCCTCACAGGCTTTCGCCGTGAGGTCCATCAATTCCTGTTCCTTGGTTGCGTCAAGGCCACACGGGATCCGGTACTGAGTATCGGAAGCCACGTACTTGGCGTCGTAATCGTAAAAGGTGTGGGGCGTGCCCAATGCGATAGGCGGCAATACCTGGCCACGCAGGGTGGCGATGGTGTACTCGGGACCGGAAATCCACTGTTCCACCAACACTTGCGAATCGTAGGTACTTGCCGCTTTCCATGCGTCGATCAATTCGGCGGCCGAGTTCACTTTGGCCATGCCGATACTGGAGCCTTCATGGGCTGGTTTGACGATCAAAGGCAGGCCCAGTTCCTTGGCTGCAGAAATACAATCGTCTTCGCTGCACAGCACGCTGTGACGTGGGGTTGGAATACCCAGGCTGTGCCACACCTGCTTGGTGCGCAACTTGTCCATCGCCAGTGCCGAGGCAAGAATGCCGCTGCCGGTGTAAGGGATGCCAGCGCACTCGAGCAAGCCTTGCATGCTGCCGTCTTCACCGCCGCGACCGTGCAGGATGATAAAGGCACGGTCGATCTTCTCGGCCTGCAGGCGGGCGAGGAAATCATCGCCCACGTCGATACCGAACGCATTCACGCCGGCGCTTTGCAGTGCCTCAAGCACGGCATTGCCGGACTTGAGCGAGACTTCACGCTCTGCACTCTTGCCGCCAAACAGCACCGCTACGCGTCCGAAGTCGGCAGGCGTGATCGTGGAAAACAGGGCGTCGTAGTTCGTGGTCATTTCGACTTCCCCTGCACGGCTGCAAACAAGGGGCTCGCGAGCAATTTAGGCGCGAGGCCACCGATATCACCGGCGCCCTGGCACAGCAGGATGTCGCCGGCACGCAGCAGCGGCTTGACGATGGGCGCCAGGTCCACACCGCGCTCGATGTAGATCGGGTCCAACTGGCCACGCTGGCGGATGCTGTTGCACAGCTTGCGGCTGTCGGCGCCGGGGATCGGCTCTTCACCGGCCGGGTAGACTTCCATCAGCAGCAGCACGTTGGCATCGGCCAATACATTGACGAAATCGTCGTACAGATCGCGGGTACGGCTGTAGCGGTGCGGCTGGTACACCATCACCAGGCGGCGCTCCGGCCAGCCACCGCGCACGGCCTTGATCACGGCGGCCACTTCGGTCGGGTGGTGACCGTAGTCGTCGACCAACATCACGTCGCCGCCGTCTACCGGCAGTTGGCCGTAGACCTGGAAGCGACGACCAACACCGGCAAAACGCGACAGGCCTTCAACGATGGCTTCATCGCTGACGCCCTCGTCGGAGGCGATGCAGATGGTCGCCAGGGAGTTGAGCACGTTATGGTTGCCCGGCATGTTCACCGAGACATCCAGCGGCTCGCGGTCAGGGCGCAGCACGGTGAAGAAAGTTTGCATGCCTTCCTGGCGCACATTGATCGCGCGCACGTCAGCGTCTTCGCTGAAGCCGTAGGTCACGGTCGGACGCTTGACCTGCGGCAGGATTTCACGCACCACCGGATCGTCCAGGCACACCACCGCCAGACCGTAGAACGGCAGGTTGTGCAGGAACTCGACGAAGGTTTTCTTCAACTTGTTGAAGTCACCGTCGTAGGTTGCCATGTGGTCTTCGTCGATGTTGGTAACCACCGCGACCAGCGGCTGCAGGTGCAGGAAGCTCGCGTCACTTTCATCGGCTTCGGCGATCAGGTAGCGGCTGGTGCCGAGCTGGGCATTGGTGCCAGCTGCATTCAAACGGCCACCGATCACGAACGTCGGGTCCAGGCCACCGGCCGCGAACACCGAAGCGATCAGGCTGGTGGTGGTGGTTTTGCCGTGCGTACCGGCAACGGCAATGCCGTGGCGGTAGCGCATCAGTTCGGCGAGCATCTCGGCGCGCGGCACCACCGGAATACGGCGCTCAAGGGCGGTGGCCACTTCCGGGTTGGAGGTGTTCACGGCACTGGAAACCACCAGTACGTCAGCCTCGGCAGCGTTTTCGGCGCGGTGGCCGATAAAGATCTGCGCACCGAACGACTTCAGGCGCTCGGTGACCGGCGACTCTTTCAAGTCAGAGCCGGACACTTGGTAGCCCAGGTTCAGCAGCACTTCGGCAATCCCGCACATGCCCACGCCGCCGATGCCGACGAAGTGGATGCGACGGATGCGGCGCATCTCGGGTTGTGGCATGGCTTTCTGATTCTCAACCATGGGCCACCTCCAGGCAGATGTCGACCACGGTGCGGGTTGCGTCAGGTTTGGCCAGGCGGCTTGCGGTGCTCGCCATGCTGTTGAGTCGTTCCGGTTGCATCAAAACCTCGGTCAGGCGTGCGGCCAAATCGGCGGCGCCAGTCGTTCTTTGCGGCAGCAGGAAGGCAGCGCCCTCCCCGGCCAAATATTCGGCGTTGCGGGTCTGGTGATCGTCAATCGCGTGGGGCAAAGGCACCAGCAAGGACGGCAGACCGGCGGCGGCCAGTTCACTGACGGTCAGCGCACCAGCGCGACAAACCACCAGGTCGGCCCAGCCATAGGCGTGGGCCATGTCTTTGATGAATGGCTGCACATTCGCCTCGACACCGGCCTCGCGGTAGCGGGCAGCGGTGATTTCATCGTGATTCTTGCCGGCCTGATGGAAGATCTCCGGGCGCAACTCCACGGGGAGTTGAGCCAACGCTTCGGGCAGCAATTTGTTCAGTGGCTCGGCACCCAGGCTTCCGCCCAGGATCAGCAGATGCGCCTTGCGCCCGGCCAATGCCTCACGGGCAATGGCCATGAACAGTTCGGTGCGCACCGGGTTGCCGGTGGTGCGCAACTTGTCCGAGGCCGCAAAGGTTTTCGGGAACGCTTCACACACACGCGAGGCCAACGGCACCAGCAAGCGGTTCGCGGTACCGGCGACGGCGTTCTGCTCGTGCACGATCACCGGTACACCAGCCAGCTTGGCGGCAACGCCGCCAGGGCCGGTCACATAACCGCCAAAACCCAGCACGCATACCGGCTTCACTGCACGCATGACTTTGCGCGCCTGCCACACTGCCTTGAGCAACACGAACGGCGCCTTGAGCAGGGACAACTTGCTCTTGCCGCGCAAGCCGGCGACGTTGATCAAATGCAGTGGCAAGCCAGCGTTCGGGACCAATTCATTTTCGATGCCGCGCGGCGTGCCGAGCCAATGCACGGTGTAGCCGCGGTTCTGGAATTCACGCGCGCACGCCAGGGCCGGGAACACGTGGCCCCCGGTGCCGCCCGCCATGATCAGCACGTTAGCGCCCATGGTTCGGCTCCTCGGCAAAATCGCTTTCGCTGAATTCCATCTCTTCGCTGCCCAAGTGGGTTCGACTCTCCCACTCGATGCGCAGCAGCAACCCCAGGCACGCGCAGCAAATCACCAACGAACTGCCGCCGTAACTGAGGAACGGCAAGGTCAAGCCCTTGGTCGGCAGCAGGCCGACGTTCACACCGATGTTGATCAGGAACTGGCCGATCCACAGGAACGACAAGCCGTACGCCACATACGCGGCGAAATACTGTTTGGCCTTCTCGGCCCACAAGCCGATGTACATGCCGCGTACACACACGAACACGAACAGCGCGACGGTGCACAGCGAACCCACCACGCCAAGCTCTTCGGCAAGTACCGAGAACACGAAGTCGGTGTGCGCTTCGGGCAGGTAGAACTGCTTCTGCACGCTGTTGCCCAGGCCCACGCCCAGCCACTCGCCGCGACCAAAGGCGATCAACGCCTGGGTCAGCTGGTAGCCGGAACCGAACTGGTCGGACCACGGGTCGGTAAAGGTAATCAGACGGGCCATCCGGTAGGGTTGCGCCTGCACCAGCACCGTCACGGCGGCCACGGCCAGCACCACCATCAAGGTGAAGCGGAACAGGCCGACGCCACCGAGGAACAGCATCGCGGCGGCCGCGCCCATCATCACGACGGTGGCACCGAAGTCGGGCTCCATCAGCAACAGGCCGGCCATTGGCAGCAGCACGATGAATGGCTTGAAGAAGCCCATCCAGCTTTCGCGCACTTCCTTCTGACGGCGTACCAAGTAACCGGCCAGGTAGATCACCACGAACACCTTGGCGATTTCCGACGGCTGCACGTTGAACGCACCGAAGCCGATCCAGCGCATCGAACCGTTCACTTCGCGGCCGATGCCGGGCAGGATCACCATGATCAGCAAGCCGAACGCACCGATCAGCATCATCCAGCCCAGGCGCTGCCAGGTGGCGATCGGGATCATCATGGTGACGATGCACGCACCAAGGCCGATTACCAGGTACACCAAGTGACGAATCATCATGTAAAGAGTGTTGCCCGACTGCACGGCGGCCACTTCGGAGGACGCCGAGGTGATCATCACCAGGCCCAGGCCCAGCAGCGCCAGGCAACCGGCGAGCATCGGGAAATCAAGGTCGACGCCACGCCCGGTAATGATCGGCGACGGGTAAGGTTTGATGATATTTCTGAAATTCATGCCAAGGCCTCCACGGCGCGAGCGAACAGCTGGCCGCGCTCTTCGTAGTTCTTGAACATGTCGAAACTGGCGCACGCTGGCGACAGCAGCACGGCATCACCCGGCTGGGCCAAGGCTTTGCACTGAGCGATGGCGTCGTCCAGGGACGTCGCGCGCACTTGCGGCACGGCGTCACCGAGGGCAGTGGCGATCAAATCAGCATCACGGCCCATCAGCACCACGGCGCGGCAATGGGCAGCCACCGGGCCTTTAAGGTCCTTGAAGTCGGCGCCTTTGCCATCGCCACCGGCGATCAGCACCAGCTTGCCTTCGATATCGTCGCCAAGGCCTTCGATGGCAGCCAAGGCGGCACCGACGTTGGTGGCCTTGGAATCGTTGTAATAGCTGACGCCGTTGAGGTCGCGGACCCACTGGCAGCGGTGCTCAAGCCCGGCGAATGTGCGCAGGCTTGCGAGCATGGCATCGAACGGCAGGCCAACAGCGTGACCGAGTGCCAGCGCCGCCAGGGCATTGGACTGGTTATGCGCGCCACGGATTTTCAACTCGCGCACCGGCATCAGGTTCTGGAATTCGAAGGCCAGGTATTTCTCGCCGTTCTCTTCGCGGATGCCGAAGGCTTTGAAGTCGGGCTTGCCGAGGCCGAAGGTCCAGCACGGCAGGCCTTCGCCCATCAGCGGACGGCTCAGGGCGTCCTGGCGGTTGACCACCACTTGCCGGGCACCGCGGAAAATCCGGTGCTTGGCCAGGTGATAGGCCGGCAGGCCGCTGTAACGGTCCATGTGGTCTTCGCTCACATTCAACACGGTGGCGACTTCTGCGCCGAGGTCGTGGGTGGTTTCGAGCTGGAAGCTCGACAGTTCCATCACGTACAGCTCGACGTCGTCGCTGAGCAGGTCCAACGCCGGCGTGCCGAGGTTACCGCCCACGGCCACGCGCTTGCCGGCCGCAACCGCCATCTCGCCGACCAGGGTGGTCACGGTGCTTTTCGCGTTGGAGCCGCTGATGGCCACAATCGGCGCTTTCGCGTTACGCGCGAACAGGTCGATATCGCCGGAGAGCTTCACGCCACGTGCGGCGGCGGCTTGCAAAGCCGGTGTCGCCAGGGCCAGGCCGGGGCTCACGTAGAGCTCATCGGCGCGGCACAGAAACTCGACATCCAACTCGCCACAACGCACTTCCACGTGCGGGTAGTCACGGCGCAGCGTGACCAGCTCCGGTGGATTTTCCCGCGTATCGGCGACGGCAAACGACGTGCCCCGGTTCGCCAGGAAGCGAACCAGGGACATGCCGCTCTTGCCGAGGCCGACAACGATGCGGAAGTGGTCTGAAGCGATCAGGGACACTCGTTTCTACCTCAGTTTCAGGGTGGCAAGGCCGACCAGTACCAGAATCACGGTGATGATCCAGAAACGGACAATCACGCGTGGCTCGGGCCAGCCCTTGAGTTCAAAGTGGTGGTGAATCGGCGCCATGCGGAACACGCGGCGCCCGGTCAATTTGAAGGAAGCCACCTGGATGACCACCGACAGGGTTTCCATCACGAACACACCGCCCATGATGAACAGCACGATTTCCTGGCGAACGATCACCGCGATGGTGCCCAGAGCTGCGCCCAGCGCCAGTGCGCCGACGTCGCCCATGAAGACTTGTGCGGGATAGGTGTTGAACCACAAGAAGCCCAGGCCGGCGCCGATCAGCGCACCGCAGAACACAATCAGTTCGCCCGCGCCCGGTACATACGGGATCAGCAGGTATTCAGCGAATTTCACGTTACCCGACAGGTAGCAGAAGATGCCGAGCGCACCGCCGACCATCACCGTCGGCATGATCGCCAGGCCGTCGAGGCCGTCGGTCAGGTTCACCGCGTTGCTGGAGCCGACGATCACAAAGTAGGTCAGCACCACGAAGCCGATGCCCAGTGGAATGCTGGCGTCCTTGAGCATCGGAATGATCAAGGTGGTTTCAACTGCGCTTGGCGCAGTGGTGTACAGGAAGATCGCGGCGGCAAGACCGAATACCGACTGCCAGAAATACTTCCAGCGGCTTGGCAGCCCCTTGGAGTTTTTCTCGATCACTTTGCGGTAGTCATCGACCCAGCCGATGGCGCCGAACAACAGGGTCACCAACAGCACCACCCACACGTAGCGGTTATGCAGGTCGGCCCAGAGCAAGGTGCTGATGCCGATGGACGAGAGGATCAGCGCACCGCCCATGGTCGGGGTGCCGGATTTGGACAGGTGCGACTGCGGGCCGTCATTGCGAACCGATTGACCAATTTGCAGGTTCTGCAGGGTGCGGATCATCCACGGCCCCAGGAACAGCGACAGAGACAGCGCGGTCAGCACACCCAGAATCCCGCGCAGGGTCAGGTACTGAAAGACCGCGAAGCCTTTGTGGAACTGTTGCAGATACTCAGCCAGCAGCAGCAGCATTAATGTTTCTCCGTACTTGAGCCACACAAGGCCGCGACGACGTTTTCCATCACCGCGCTGCGCGATCCCTTGATCAAAATGGTTGTGTGTTTGTCTTGTTCAGCCACGCCCAGCGCCTGGATCAGCTCGGCCTGGGTTGCGAAATGCCGCGCGCCGAGGCCGAAGGCATCGACGGCGTGCGCCATGTTTGGGCCGACGGCGTAGAGCGCGTCGACTTTTCCGCTGGCGTAGGCACCGACTTCGCGGTGACCTTGCTCTGCCCAGTCGCCCAATTCGCCGATATCACCCAGCACCAGAACCTTGCGCCCGGCAAAGCCCTTCAACAGGTCAACAGCGGCATTAATGGAGGACGGGTTGGCGTTGTAGGTGTCGTCGATCACGCGCATGCCGTTGGTCGCCAGCTGCGCGACGGTACGGCCCTTGACCGACTGCACTGCGCCCAGGCCGGTAGCGATACCGAACAGCGACACACCCAGGGCATGCGCGGCGGCGGCGGCGGCCAAGGCGTTGGCAACGTTGTGGTTGCCGAGCAGATTCAATTGCACGTGCTCGTCGCCTTGCGGGGTGTGCAAGGTGAAGGACGGGCAGCCTCGGGCGTCAACGGTGATGTTGGAGGCGTGAAAATCAGCGGCGGCATTGGCCACGGCAAACGTCAGCACCTTGCGTCCGGCGGCACGTACACGCCAGGTCTCGAAGGCCTTGTCATCGAGGTTCAATACAGCGGTGCCGGATGCATCGAGGCCTTCAAGGATTTCGCCCTTGGCTTCGACGATTTTTTCCGGGCCACCGAACTCGCCAACATGGGCGGTGCCGGCGTTGTTGATAATCGCCACGTGAGGCTTGGTCAGCGCCACGGTGTAGGCGATTTCGCCGATGCGCGAAGCACCCAGCTCGATCACCGCCGCCGTGTGTTCCGGGGCCAGCTCGAGCAGGGTCAGCGGCGCGCCGAAATCATTATTCAAGTTGCCACGGGTGGCGAGCACCGGCCCGCGCGTACGCAGGACACCGGCGAGCAATTCCTTGACCGTGGTTTTGCCGCTGGAGCCGGTGATGGCTGCAACCGGCTTATCGAAGGCGGCGCGGTTCAATGCACCCAACTGGCCCAAGGCCAAACGGGTATCTGCAACCAGCAGTTGCGCCAAGGTGGAATCGGTCACTTCACGCTGCACCAATGCACCCACGGCACCTTTGGCAACGACGTCGTTCAGGTAGTCGTGACCATCAAAACGCGGGCCGGCCAAGGCCACAAACAATTGCCCAGGCTTGATGTTACGGCTGTCGATACTGACGCCGTCGAAGCTGCAATCGCTCGACACTACGCGGGCCGACAGGGCCTGGGTCAGTTCGCTGAACGTCATCGCTTTAAGCATGGGCAACCTCCCAGGCGGTCAAGGCATGGTCGGCCTCGACCAGATCGGAGAAGGCATGGCGCTCGCCGTTGATTTCCTGGTAGTCCTCGTGGCCTTTGCCGGCCAACACCACCACGTCGTCAGCACTGGCGCTGGCAATCAATTGGGCAATGGCGGCGCCGCGACCGGCCACGAAAGTAGCCTTGGACGCGTCTTTAAAGCCGACACGGATGTCGTCGAAAATCTGGCTTGGGTCTTCGCTGCGCGGGTTGTCGTCGGTAACCAGCACGCCGTCGGCCAGACGCTCGACGATCTCGGCCATCAACGGACGTTTGCCGCGGTCACGGTCACCGCCGCAGCCGAACAGGCACAGCAACTTGCCCTTGGCATGTGGGCGCAGGGCTTCGAGGACTTTTTCCAAAGCGTCCGGGGTGTGGGCGTAATCGACCACCACCAGCGGCTGCGAGCCACCGCCCAAACGCTGCATGCGACCGGCCGGGCCTTCGAGTTTGGGCAGCACGCGCAGGATTTCATCCAGCGCGTAATCCAGGCCAAGCAGCGCGCCGATGGCAGCCAGCACGTTGCTCAGGTTGAAACGGCCGAGCAAGGTGCTGCGCAAGTGGTGCTCGCCCTGCGGCGTGACCAACGTGGCGAGCACGCCTTCGTCATTGAATTGGGCTTCGCGGCAATACAGGTAGGCGCTGGAGTCTTCCAGGCTGTAGGTGATCAGGCGCGATTCGCTGTCCTCGGCAGCCAGCTGGCGGCCAAAAGCGTCATCGAGATTCACCACCCGGCATTTCAGGTCATTCCAGGCGAACAGCTTGGCCTTGGCGGCGGCGTACGCCTCCATGGTGCCGTGGTAATCAAGGTGATCGCGGGACAGGTTGGTCATCACCGCCACGTCGAAGGCCAGCGCGGTAACACGGCCCTGGTCCAGACCGTGTGAGGAGACTTCCATGGCAACCGCCTTGGCACCGGCCTTTTTCAGGTCAGCCAGGGTCGCTTGTACGGCAATCGGGTTTGGCGTGGTGTGCAGGCCGCTTTGCAGCGCGCCATAAAAACCGGTGCCCAACGTGCCTACAATGCCGCAGTGCTGACCCAGCAGGTCAAGCGCCTGGGCGACCAACTGGGTCACGCTGGTCTTGCCGTTGGTGCCGGTCACGCCGATCAGGTTCAGTTGACGGCTTGGGTCGCCATAAAAGCGCCCGGCGATGTCCGAGAGCTGCGCAGCCAGGCCTTTGACCGGAATCAATGGCACGTCGGTGATCGGCAGCACCGTGGCACCGTCCACTTCGTACGCCACGGCTGCCGCACCACGTTGCAGGGCATCGGCGATGTGCGCACGACCATCGAACTTGCCGCCAGGCACGGCCAGGAACAGGTCACCGGCGCGTACGTTACGGCTGTCCAGGCTCAACTCGCGGATCAGCAGATCGCGTCCGGCGTGGGCAAAAATCTTGTTCAAGCTAAGAGACATCAGCCGCGCCCTCCATTGGCTTTGGCAGCAGCGGCCGGTGGACCGGCGTTCGCTTGTTGAGTCGGCGGCAGGTTGTCCGGCGTAATGTTCATCAGGCGCAGGGTGCCGGACATCACTTTGCTGAACACCGGTGCCGATACCAGGCCACCAAAGTAGCCGGCCTTGCTTGGCTCATCGATCACAACAACGATGGCGTAGCGCGGATCACTCATCGGGCCGAAGCCGGCGAACAGCGAGCGGTACGAGTTCTCGGCGTAGCCTTTGGTGCCGACCGACGTTTTACGTGCAGTACCGGACTTGCCTGCCACGTGATACGCCGGCACCTGGGCACGGAACACGCCACGCGGCGCTTCGATCACTTGTTGCAGCATGCCTTGCATGGTCTTGGCGACGTTTTCCGGGATCACCTGGGTGGCTTTCGGTGCTTCGTCGACGTGGATCAGGCTCAGTGGAACCATGCGACCATTGTTGGCCAATACAGAGAAAGCGTGAGCCAGCTGGATCGCGGTCACCGACAGGCCGTAGCCATAGGAAAGTGTCGCCGTCTCGGCCTTTTTCCAGTCGCGGTAGTTCGGCAGGTTGCCCACGCGCTCGCCTGGGAAGTCCAGGCCGGTGGGTTGACCCAAGCCGATTTTTTGCGCCAGGTGATAGATGGTTTCGCCGCCGATATCGAAGGCCACTTTACTCATGCCGACGTTACTGGAGTTGATCAGAATACCTGTCAAATCCAGCACCGGACCTTCAGTGCGGGACACGTCACGAATGGTGTATTTGCCCAGCTGCAAGGTGCCTGGGTAAACCTCGACTTTGTCGCTCGGCTTCCAGCGCCCGGTTTCCAGGGCCGCACTCATGGAGATGGCTTTCATGGTCGAACCCGGCTCGAACACGTCGATCATTGCGCGGTTACGCATCATCGCCGGTTGCAGGTTGCGACGGTTGTTCGGGTTGTAGGTCGGCTGGTTGACCATGGCGAGGATCTCGCCGGTCTTCACGTCCATGATTACCAGGCTGCCAGCCTTGGCGCCGTTCTCGATGATCGCGTTACGCAGCTCGCGGTTGGCCAGGTATTGCAGGCGCAGGTCAATCGACAACGCCAAGGGCTTACCGGCCTTGGCGTTTTTGGTGACCTGGACATCCTTGATCAGTCTGCCGCGTCGATCCTTGATGACCTGCCGTTTGCCGGGAACCCCGGCCAGCCATTCGTCGTAGGCCAGTTCCACACCTTCACGGCCGTGGTCATCGATGTCGGTAAAGCCAACCATGTGCGCGGTGGTTTCACCGGCCGGGTAGAAACGACGAAACTCCTCGATGCCATAGACACCGGGGACTTTAAGGTCGAGCACCTGCTGGCCCTGTTCAGGAGTCAGGCCGCGAACCAGGTAGATGAATTCTTTATTGGCCTGGGCTTCCAGGCGCTCGGACAAGGCTTTTGGGTCCTGGCCCAGGGCGGCGGCCAGTTCCGGCCACTTGTCCTTGGCAACCTGCAATTCCTTGGCGTTGGCCCACAGTGTGGTTACCGGGGTACTGACGGCCAGAGGCTCGCCATTACGGTCGGTGATCAGACCGCGGTGCGCAGGAATCGGGATATGCCGCAGGCTCCGGGCGTCGCCCTGGCCGATCAGGAAGTCACGGTCAACCACTTGCAGGTCGATGATCCGCCAGGCAATCGCGCCCACCATCAATGCCAGCAAACCCAGCATCAGGCGGAAACGCCAAGGGTAGAGTGCGCCTTCAAGTTTCATCATGGCGCCACCATCCGAACTTCGGCCGCGCCCGGAATGTGCATCTTCAACTGCTCGGTCGCCAGCACTTCGATGCGGCTATGGGCGGTCCAGGTGCTTTGCTCGAGGATCAACCGGCCCCACTCCGCCTGCGCTTTATCACGCACGCTCAATTCCCCGTACAGGGTATTGAGCAATTGGCGGTTGTAGTGGGCGCTGTAGGACACCGCAATCGCGGACACCAGCACGCCGATAAAGAGCAGCAACATAAAGAAGCTGCCGCCCGGAAGGGGCTTGGCGAAAAGCTTGCTCACCGCAACTTCTCCGCAACGCGCATGACGGCGCTACGGGAACGTGGGTTGGCCTTGAGTTCGGCTTCGGAAGCGAACTGCGCTTTGCCATGGATTTTGATTTTCGGCACAAAGGCTTCGAAACGCACCGGCAGGTTGCGCGGCAGGTTATCGGACTCGCCCTTGACCAGACGACGCATGAACAGTTTGACGATGCGGTCTTCCAGGGAGTGGAAGCTGATCACCACCAGGCGACCGCCCACTTCCAGGGCTTCCAGTGCGGCTTCGAGGCCGGCTTCCAGATCGCCCAATTCGTTGTTGACGTGAATGCGCAGGCCCTGGAACGCACGGGTCGCAGGGTTCTTGCCCTTTTCCCAGGCAGGGTTGGCGACTTTCAGCACTTCGGCCAGGTCAGCGGTGCGTTCGAACGGCTGGATTTCACGGCGTTCGACCACGGCACGGGCCATGCGGCCGGCGAAGCGTTCTTCACCGTATTCCTTGAACACGCGGGCAATTTCTTCCACCGGCGCGGTGGCGATGAACTGTGCGGCACTGACACCACGGGTAGGGTCCATGCGCATGTCGAGCGGGCCGTCGTTCATGAAACTGAAGCCACGTTCCGGGTCATCGAGCTGCGGCGAGGACACGCCCAGATCGAGCAAAACCCCGGCCACCTTGCCTGCCATGCCGCGCTCGGCGACTTCGGCACCCAGCTCGGCAAAGCTGCGCTGTACAACGACAAAGCGGCCGTCTTCGGCCGCTAGCGCTTGCCCGGTGGCAATCGCTTGAGGGTCTTTGTCGAACCCGAGGAGCTTACCGTCGGACCCGAGCTGGCTGAGTATCAACCGACTGTGCCCGCCCCGGCCGAAGGTGCCATCCAAATAGCAGCCATCCGCGCGTACGGCGAGAGCCTCAACGGCTTCGTCAAGCAGTACGGTGATGTGGTTAAAGCCGCTATCAATAGTCACAGGATCAAATCACGCAGTTCATCAGGCATCGCGCCCGGTTGTTGAATAGCAGCCAGGTCCGCTGCAGAAACAGCATCCCAGGCATCTTCGTCCCACAATTGGAACTTGTTCAGTTGGCCCACCAGCATTGCGCGCTTATCCAGCTTGGCGTACTCGCGCAAACGCGGCGGCACCAGAAAACGCCCACTGCCATCGAGTTCAAGGTCGACGGCATTACCAATCAGCAAACGCTGCAGGCGGCGGTTTTCTTCACGCAATGAAGGCAGAGCGCGCAACTTGGTTTCGATCAACTCCCACTCATCGAGCGGGTAAACACACAAACAAGGGTCAACGGCATCAATCGTGATGATTAATTGGCCTGAACTTCGCGAAATGAGCTCGTCACGATACCGGCTCGGCATGGCGAGACGGCCTTTTGCATCGAGACTGATAGCGTTAGCTCCGCGAAACACAGATGCGTTTCTCCAAATTTTAGCGTTTTACGTTCAAAAAACCCACTTTGTGCCACTTTCCGCCACTTGCGCACACTATAGGAATGCGCCCACCACACCGTCAAGGCGCGGATTCAAGGAAAAGCCTTACAGAACGGAGATTTAGGAGTGTAAAAGGAGGAGAAACGCGAGTTCGGCGATGTTTTTGACTCAACAACCGCAAATAGCTCATGGAGCTATGGCTTAAAGTTAAAGTGATTTATTAAGAGTAAGATTTTTTTGGTATTACGAAGATGCATCTGCCAATGATTTGGCAGGGAGGGATTCTTGCGTTACTACCGGGTTTCTGCACGAGATTCGGACAGAAGGAAAAAAGGTGGAGAGTCGATCTGTAAGCCGGGTTCTGTCTTGAACAGTCATTCGTCTACGATGGCCATCACTGGACATCTTTAGCAACCTACCCGGTCCCAGCGCGGGCCACGCCTTGGGACCCTATTTGGTCTTGCTCCAAGTGGGGTTTACCTAGCCACGAACTGTTGCCAGTCGTGCGGTGCGCTCTTACCGCACCTTTTCACCCTTACCGGCACCGAAGTGCTTAGGCGGTTATTTTCTGTGGCACTTTCCGTAGGCTCACGCCTCCCAGGCATTACCTGGCACTTCGCCCTATGGAGCCCGGACTTTCCTCCCCCCCTAATTTTCATAGAAGGCAGCGACTGTCCAATCGACTCTCCGCCGCGCAGGTTAACGGCACGGCGGGCTGAGGACAAGTATTAAAAGTGCAGCAATGCCATCACGTTCGGACGGAATGCCGGTTCGCCCCCGGAACTATTCGGCTTTCTGTTTATCCAGCGCAACCTGATACAGCACATTCTTGCGCACGCCGGTAATTTCGGCGGCCAGCGCCGCAGCCCGCTTGAGGGGCATTTCCTTGAGCAGCAGATCGAGTACGCGCATGGCCTCGCTGCCCACAGCATCCTCATCCTCCGGCGCTGCCCAACCGGCCACCAGCACCACACACTCGCCACGCTGTTGATTGCTGTCGCCTTCGACGAAGGCACGCAACGCTTCCAACGGCAGGCCCTTGAGGGTTTCGAACGTCTTGGTCAGCTCGCGCGCCAGCAGCGCGAGGCGCTCGCCGCCAAACACCAGCTCCATGTCTTGCAGGCATTCAAGGATGCGGTGCGGGGCTTCATAGAAGATCAACGTACGCGGTTCTTCCTTGAGCGCCTGAAGACGCGCGCGGCGCCCAACGGTCTTGGCTGGCAGGAAGCCCTCAAAGATAAAACGATCCGACGGCAACCCGGCAGCCGATAATGCAGCAATCAGCGCGCACGCTCCCGGAACAGGCACTACATTGATACCAGCGGCTCGCGCCTGGCGGACCAAGTGGTAGCCGGGATCGGAAATCAACGGCGTACCGGCATCGGAGATCAGCGCCACATCGTCACCGGCCAGCAGGCGCGTGATAAAACGGCTGCCTTCTTCGCGTTCGTTATGTTCGTGGCAAGCGGCCAGGGGCGTGCTGATACCAAAATGCTGCATCAACCGCTGGGAATGCCGCGTGTCTTCCGCCGCGATCAATTTTACGTCGCGCAACACTTTCAGCGCCCGGGCACTGATGTCGTCCAGGTTGCCAATGGGCGTCGCCACGACAAAAAGCGAGCCTGCAGTGGAATTCAAAGGACCTGGAGCAGTCAAAACGCACACCTCGATGGTTGGGAAAAGTCGCATTGTAGCGCGTAGGCGCCTCGATAATATGCCCTCAAGGTCGGCCGTCGATGGCTGTTGGCAGCATTTGCACGACCTAAATCGACGGTTTCACGCCAGTAACATCGCGCCTGGGCCAGTGCTTGGGTACACTTCCACGCTAATTTGATCGGTATCAGGAACACTTACATGATCGCTTGCCTGCGGCTGCTCTCCGCCCTCTGCCTCGCTGCCTTATTGGCTGCCTGTGCCAGCTCGCCCTCGTCCAGCCTTGGCGACCTCCCCCGGACCCCGGATGCCAGTATCGAGCAACTGCTCGAACAGGCTACCTCCGCCAACACGCCAGAAAAGGCCGCAATGCTGCGCCTGAGTGCGGCTGACCTGGCCTACCACCAGAACAACCCTGGGCGTTCGTCGCAGATTCTCGCGCAGGTGCCCCTGGATGTCCTGAAGCCGGCCGCGCAAGTTTTTGCCAGCACCCTGGCCGCCGAACTGGCCATGGCGCGCAATCAGCCCAAGGCTGCATTGGCAGCCCTGAACCATCCTAGCCTGCAAAGCCTGAAGGAGCTGCCGACAGACCAGCAGATCCGTACCGGCACCGTGCATGCCCGCGCCTATGAAGCCGATGGCCAGACCCTGGCCGCCGCGCGTGAGCGTGTCGCCATGGCTCCGCTGCTGACGGGCGACGCTGCCAACAGCAACCACGAAGCCATCTGGGCGCTGATTGCCGCGCTGCCGGCTGACCAGTTGCAAGCCAGCGGCAACCCGACGCTTGATGGCTGGATCAGCCTGGCCAAAGCCGTCAAAGGCGCCGGCACTCTGGAGCAACAACAAGCCGCGATCGACACCTGGCGCGCGCAGAACCCTGGGCACCCGGCCGCAGTGCAACTGCCGACGCCGCTGACCAAGCTTAAGGAACTGGCCAGCCAGCCGCTGAACAAGATCGCCCTGCTACTGCCGCAGGACGGTCCGCTGGCTGCGGTCGGCAAGGCACTGCGCGAAGGCTTCATGGCGGCTCACTACCAGGCCGAACAAGCCGGGCAGAAACCGCCGGTCATCGAGTTTTATGACAGCTCGCGCCTGACCTCCCTCGACGACTTCTATGCCAAGGCCCAGGCCGCCGGCGTACAACTGGTTGTCGGCCCGCTGGAAAAACCGCTGGTCAAACAACTCGCTGCTCGCCCGCAACTGCCGATCACGACGCTGGCGCTGAACTACAGCGAACTGAATGAAAACCCGCCGCAACTGTTCCAGTTCGGCCTGGCCGCTGAAGACGAAGCCCGCGAAGTCTCGCGCCGTGCCCGCGCCGACGGCCTGCACCGCGCCGCCGCCATGGTGCCGCGTGGCGAATGGGGTGAGCGTGTCTACAAAGCCTTCCGCCAGGATTGGGAAGCCAATGGCGGCACCGTCGTCGGCGTCGAGTACGTTGACCAGCCGGTCGCCCTCGCCCAGCAGATTGCCGACCTGTTCCAGCTGCGCAAAAGCGAAGGTCGCGCCAAGAGCCTGCAAAGCGCCGTTGGCACTGATGTAGCTGCACAACCGTCGCGACGCCAGGACATCGAGTTCATCTTCCTGGCTGTGACGCCACAATTGGCCCAGCAGATCAAGCCAACCCTGAACTTCCAGTACGCCGGCGACGTGCCTGTGTATGCGACGTCCCACGTGTTCAGCGCCAGCGGCGACAAAAACCAGTACCTGGACATGACCAACGTCATGTTCTGTGAAACCCCTTGGCTGCTCAACACCACCGACCCGCTGCGCAACCAGGTTGCCGCGCAATGGCCACAAGCCAATGGCAGCCTGGGCCGCCTGTACGCGATGGGCGCCGACGCCTACCGTCTGGCTCCGCGCCTGGGCCAGCTCAAGGCGCTGCCGGATACGCGCGTTGACGGTCTCTCCGGCAGCTTGGGCATCAGCGCCAACCAACGTGTTGACCGCCAGATGCCGTGGGCGAAATTCGTTGGCGGCGACATCCAGCGCCTGCCGGACACCTCGCGCTGATGCCCGAGCGGTCCAGCGCACAAAGCGGCAAGGATGCCGAACTTCAAGCCCTCCAGTATCTGCAACAACAGGGTCTGCGCCTTCTGGCGCAGAACTGGTTGTGTAAACGCGGTGAGCTTGATCTGGTCATGCTTGACGGCGATACAGTAGTATTCGTCGAAGTCCGCTACAGAAAACACGCACAATGGGGTGGCGCGCTCGCCAGTATCGACGGGCGCAAGCGTCAGAAGCTGATACTCGCCGCGCAGTTTTTCCTGCAAAAAGAGCATCGCTGGGCTGACTCCCCCTGCCGTTTCGATGTGGTTGCCATAGAAAGCACACCGTCTGGCCCCGCTGATCTGAATTGGCTTAAAAATGCCTTCGACAGCTGATTCACCGGACATCTTCACCACACACTTTTGCTCTTTGCTTTGCGGGCTGCACATTCCTGTGCCAAACAGCCGCGCTACTTAAGGTCACACAGATGGACATGCAATCCCGAATTCGCCAGCTTTTCCAGGCCAGCATCGACACCAAGCAACAGGCGATGGACGTACTTGCACCGCACATCGAGCAAGCCAGTCAGGTCATGGTCAATGCCTTGCTCAACGAGGGCAAAATGCTTTCGTGCGGCAACGGCGGTTCGGCCGGTGATGCCCAGCACTTTTCCTCCGAGCTGCTCAACCGCTTCGAGCGCGAACGCCCGAGCCTGCCGGCCATTGCCTTGACCACCGACACGTCGACGATCACCTCGATCGCCAACGACTACAGCTACAACGAAATCTTCTCCAAACAGATTCGCGCCCTGGGCCAACCCGGCGACGTGCTGCTGGCGATCTCCACCAGCGGCAACTCGGCGAACATTATTCAAGCGATCCAGGCCGCACATGATCGCGAAATGATTGTCGTAGCATTGACCGGCCGTGACGGCGGCGGCATGGCCTCGCTGCTGTTGCCGGAGGACGTTGAAATTCGCGTCCCGGCCAATGTCACTGCACGCATTCAAGAAGTCCACCTGCTGGCGATCCACTGCCTGTGCGATCTGATCGACAGCCAACTGTTCGGGAGTGAAGAATGACCGTTAACCGCCTCAGCCTTTTGGCCATCACGCTGTGCCTTGCCATCAGCGGCTGCAGCACGGCAATCACCGCGACACGTGACACACCCATTCAGGATGACCGGGGCACGCGTACTTTCGGCAGCACAATCGATGACTCGCTCATCGAAACCAAGGTCAAGGTCAACGTCGCCAAGGCCGCTACAGACTTGGGCAATGGCGCCTCGCGCATTGTGGTAACCAGCTTCAACGGCGTGGTACTGCTGGCCGGCCAGACGCCGCGTGCGGAGCTCAAGGCCCAGGCAGAACAAGCCGCCTCGTCGGTTCAGCGGGTCAAGAAGGTCCACAATGAACTGCAGGTCATGGACCCTATTACCCTGCTGGCCATCAGTAACGATGCGTTGCTGACCACCAAAATCAAGGCGCAGATGCTTACCGACAGCGCCGTACCGGGCTCGCGCATCAAAGTCGTCACCGATAACGGCATCGTTTACCTGATGGGCCTGCTGACCCAGGCGGAAGCCACCCGCGCGTCCAACCTGGTTCAGGGTGTGTCCGGCGTACAGAAGATCGTAAAGGTGTTCGAATACATCGACTGATGTCATTCGCAGCCACAAAAAAGGGCGCCGTGCATTGACTGCACGGCGCCCTTTTTAGTGGCCTGCGTTTATTGGTACTGCTGGTACGGGTTGCCCTGGAACTGGTTGTTCTGCTGCGGCGCCTGTTGCTGTTGTTGCTGCTGACCCGGCTGGCCGTATTGCTGGCCAGGGATCGGGCCGAGGTTGACCTCTACGCGACGGTTCTGGGCACGGCCATTCACGTCGGCGTTGCTGGCAATCGGGTTATCCGGGCCGGCACCGCGTGCACTCAGGTTGGTCGGGCTCACGCCTTGGGAGGTCAGGTAGTTGGCTACGCTCTGCGCACGACGCTGAGACAAGTCCATGTTCAACTGGCGGCTGCCGGTACTGTCGGTGTACCCAACAATCTGGATGGTGTTCTGGTTGAACTGCTTCAGCGAGTTCGCCAGGTTGTTCAGCGGCGTATAGAAGCTGCTGGCGATCGCGTCCGAGTTGGTGGCAAAGGTAATGTTACCCGGCATGATCAGCTTGATCTGGTCGCCCTGGCGCTGCACTTCAACACCGGTGTTGGCCATGCTTTCACGCAGTTTCTTTTCCTGCTGGTCGGCGTAATAACCGTAACCGGCGGCGCCGATACCGGCGATTGCACCACCGATCAGTGCACCCTTGCCACGGTTGTTATGGTCGATGGCAGCACCGGCCAATGCGCCAGCCAGCGCACCCAGGCCGCCGTACTTGGCGGTTTTGCTGATACCGCCTTGCGAACCATCATTTGCCTGCCCCTGGCTGCCGTCGTAAGGATTAGGCGAGGCGCAACCGGACAACAGGGCTACGGCGGTGGCAACAACAAGAAGACGACGCGGAGTAAACATGAAGGGAGCTCCTACTTTTGCATTCTGTGGTGCAAAGGACATTGGCAATGGACCTGTGCCGGGTTTTGAACGCGACAAACGGTAAAAATTCCGTGGCCATCGCCCCTGCTGTGACAAAGGCGGGCCAGTTTCACCGCTAAGCAAACCGTAGCAGACCCAGGCTGAACGCAAGCTGCGACGACGATTCTTTGTATAGAACAGCCCCAGCCCCGTGGTTATTCCCTACGCCCGCACAAACGGATTCTCACGCATCTCATCGCCCAACCGGGTGTCCGGCCCGTGCCCGGTAACCACCGTTGCGCCCTCATCCAGGGTGTACAAACGCTGCTTGATCGAACGCACGATGGTCGCCTGGTCCCCGCCCCACAGGTCGGTGCGCCCCACGCCGCGCTTGAACAATGTGTCGCCGGCAATCAACAACTTGGCATCGGCAAACCAGAAGCTCATCGAACCCGGTGTATGCCCTGGCGTGTGCAAGGCCACGCCGCAACCGCAGGCCAACGCCTCATCATCTTCCAGCCAGCGATCCGGTGACGGCACCGGCGTATAAGGCACGCGAAACATCTGGCATTGCATTTCCAGGTTATCCCACAGGAATTTATCGTCCTTGTGCAGATGCAAGGTGGCGCCGGTTTTCTCTTTCAATTGGCCGGAGGCCAGGAAGTGATCGAGGTGCGCATGGGTATGGATGATGCTCACCACCTTGAGGCCCAACGCCTCCAGGCGAGCCAGGATCAGCTCATGATTGCCGCCGGGGTCGACCACGATGGCGTTTTTGGTGATCGGGTCACCGATGATGGTGCAGTTGCACTGCAACGGGCCGACGGGGAAGGTTTCGCGAATCAGGGCTGGTAGCTGAGACATCAGAGCGAACTCGATCATTTGTAAGTCAGCGATTTTGGCACAAATGCGTTGCTCCCTACCCCAACAACCCCATCTCCTGCGCCCGTGCTACCGCCTGGGTTCGGCGCTCCACGCCCAGCTTGCTGTTGATATGGCTGGCGTGGGTTTTCACCGTGTGCAGAGAGATAAACAACTGGTTGCTGATCTCCTGGTTTGAGCAGCCTTGGGCGATCAGTTGCAGCACTGCCAGTTCGCGGGTGCTGAGGGTTTCGTGGGTGGGCAAGGCCTCGGCGGCGGCAACCACCGGCAGCAGCGCCAACAGGTTTTGGTTCAATAACGCATGCGGGGTCTTGCCGAGTTGTTCGCGCATCCAGTCAGGGTAACGCTCCAGCAGCCGCTGGAACGGTTGCAGTGCGCCACCAGCGCCCGTCTCAAGCGCCTGGGCCACGATTGGCCGCGCCTTGGCTTCCTGGCCGCACTCCAGCAATACATGCGCCTGCTGGGTCAGGGCCATCAGGGCAATCATCTGGCGCCCGCTGCTTTGCGCCTGCTGTGCCAGCTCTTCGAGGCGCTGCAGGGCCGCAGCCGGTTGATGGCGGATCGCATCGAGTGCGGCCTGCTGCAGCCCGATGTGTTGCGCCAGGTGTGGATGAAACTCCGGTGCGGCGGCGGCGTGCTCACCGTTATAGGTCTGCCCCAGGCGGGTCAGCCAGGCGTCGGCAAGGTCGGTGCGGCCTTGGGCCAGCCATAATTCGCATTTGATCAGGGTGATCATCGCCAGGTAATAGATCGGCGGCACGTCCCAGATATGCATCAGGCGCTCGGCTTCGGCGAGTTCGGCGAAGGCCTTGGCGAAATCACCGCGCCGCCCTTCGAAATTGGCAATCACACAATGCCCGATGAGTACGCTGATATCGCGGCAGGCACGGGCTTCGCTCAGGCCGGCACGCAAACGGGCAAGGCCAGCGTCAGACTGATAACGCACCAGCAGCAAATAACCTTCGTAGAGCGATAACCGCGCGCGTACGGCGTACAGCCGTTGGGGCGCAAGGCCTTGCAGGCGTTGCAACCCCTGGCGCACTTCGTCCAGAGAACGCAGAATTTCGCCGCGCGCCTGCAATACGCGCGCGCGGTCGTAATGGGCCAGGGCCTCGAACAGCGGGTTGCCGACGCGCTGCGCCAGCTCCAGGGATTCGCGATTCAGGCCACGCGCGCGCCACAGGTCGGCATCCACAATAGCCAAATTGGACAGGGTCGACAGGCACATCAGGCGCTGGCCATAGCGTTTGTGCGGCAGGCTTTCCAACGCCTCGCTGCAGTAACGCTGGGTCAACTCACGATCCCCTCGCCCGCGGGCGATGATCCCGCTCAGCGCCAGCCATTGGGCCAGCATCGACTTTTGCGCAGTGGCCGACGGCGCCGGCAGGAAGCGACTGAGGTAGCCTGACAATTCTTCCGCCGCATCCAACTGGCACGCCAACCCCAGCGCCCAACTGTAGAGCACGATCAAGCGCGGCGTGCTGATCAGCAGGCTGTCGGGCAAGTCCATCTTCCAGCGCAGCAGCATGCCCACATTCTGCTCGGCCAGCAGTTGCTCCTCTGACAGGTTCTGCACCAGGTTTGCCGCCACATCGAGGTGGCCGGCGCGCAACGCCTGCTCCACGGCTTCGTCGATAAAACCCTGGGCGTTGAACCAACGACAGGCCCGCAAGTGCAGGCTGGCAATCGGCAAGGTGGCATTGCTCGCGCGGCGCGTGCGCAGCAAATCGGAAAACAAATGGTGGTAACGGTACCAATGGCCCTGTTCGTCCAGCGGCACCAAAAACACCTGATGGGCCTGCAGATAGCGCAGGATTTCCGCGCTGTCATGGGCCTCGCGCACGGCGTCGCACAGCTCGCTGCAGAAACGATCCTGAGGCGCCGTGTCGTACAGGAACGCCTGCACTTCAACCGGCAGGCAGTCGATGACCTCTTCGAGCAGGTAATCGCGAATCAGCCCTTCGCCACCGTGCAAGCTGTGCGGCAACGCGCTTTCATTGCCCGCTTCGGCGATGGCCAACAGCCAGAAACGCAGGCCGGCGACCCACCCTTCACTGCGCCGGATCAGGTTGTCCAGCGCCTCGCCGCGCAACGAGCTGCTGTGCCGAGCCAGCACGGCCAGCGATTCGTCGTGGGTCAGGCGCAGGTCTTGTTCATGCAGCTCCAGCAGGTGCCGGGACAGCCGCAGGCGCGCCAGGTGCCAGTCGGGACGTTGGCGGCTGGTGACCATGACCACCAGCCCATCGGGTAAATGATTCAGGAAAAACTGCAGGCAGCGATCCAGCACCGGGCCCTGGGCCAGATGGTAGTCATCCAGTACCAGCAACAAGGGCGCGCGCGTGGACAAGTGCAACGTCAGCTCATCGAGCAGGCCGTCGAGCCATTCTTCAAAGGCAAAGGGTTGGTGACGCTGGCGCATCTTCAGCAGGCCCAGGGATTGGGCGCCGAGTTGCGGGAAGTACTGTTGCAAACCGTCGAGCAGGCGCTCGAGGAAACGGCCCGGGTCGTTATCGCGTGGGCTCAGGCCCAGCCACAGGCTTTGCCAATGCGCCGGCAACCCCTGGCAGAACTCCACCGCCAGCGAACTCTTGCCGAACCCCGCCGGAGCGCTGACCAGTAGCAGTCGCCCCTCCAGACCAGCACTCAGCCGCTCGCACAGGCGCGGGCGCAGCACATAGCCGTCAGGCAAAGGTGGCCTGTAGAAGCGCGCTTCCAGCGTCGGAATTACTGCGCTTGCAGGCCCTTGGATTCGGGACAGATCAGTCATCGCCGGGCTCTTGTAGAAGGCTGTTGTCGGCATTGCAGATGTCCGCAGACTAGCGGTAAAAGCGGCGGGTTTGTAGATCTTTGCAACATTTACCTGAAAAAGAACTACGACAAAAAATGTGGGAGCTGCCTAGTGCAAGGCTGGCTTGTGTGGGACTGGCTTGCCTGCGATAGCATCAACTCGGTGTAACTGATAGACCGAGGCGCCTGCATCGCGGGCAAGCCCGACTCCCACACAAGCCAGCTTTACACAAGCCAGCTCCCACATTGTCGAGTGAGTGTTGCTTAGCGCACACCATCCTGGCGCAGGGCCGCCGGGGTGAAGTCGCTGGTGGTGGCGGTGAAGCCGAAGTCATACGCCTGCTTCTCTTCGTTCTTCATGCCCAGGGCCAGGTAGCGGCCGGACTGCAGGTCGTAGAGGGTTTCGAGGGCATACCACGGCACTTGTTTGTCGTAGTAGTTCTCGGCGTGAGCTTCAGCCACGCGCCACAGTTGGCCACGGCCGTCGTAATGGTCGATCACCGCGGCTTGCCAGGTGTCTTCGTCGATGAAGAAGTCACGCTTGGCATAGATGTGGCGCTGGCCTTCCTTCAAGGTTGCGACCACGTGCCAGACGCGGCGCAGCTCATAACGTGCCAGGTCCTGGTTGATGTGGCCGGCCTTGATGATGTCGACGTACTTGAGCTTCGGGTCGTCGATCTTGTAGCTGTTGGAGGCGATGTAGATTTCTTTTTTGCCTTCCAGCTTCCAGTCGTAGCGGTCCGGTGCGCCGTTGTACATGTCGAGGTTGTCGGAGGTACGCAGGCCATCGGCAGCGGTGCCCGGCCCGTCATAGGACACTTGCGGCGCCCGGCGAACACGGCGTTGGCCGGCGTTGTAGACCCACGCCGAACGCGGCTCCTTCACCTGGTCGAGAGTTTCGTGCACCAGCAGCACACCACCGGCCAGACGTGCCGGAGCGGTCACTTGCTGCTTGAAGTAGAACAGCACGTTGCCCGGGTTTTTTGGGTCGTAGTCCTTCATCTTGTCGCGGAACACAAACTGATCGCGAAAGTACACCAGGCTGAACGAACCGTTGGTTTGCGGCGTGGCCTGGGTGACCAGACGCGTCACGCTGCCGCCGCGATAGCGGGTGATGTGGTTCCAGATCACTTCCACGCCGCTTTTCGGGATCGGAAACGGCACCGCGGTTTCGAAATTCTCCAGGCCGTTGCCGCCAGACACGAGGTTGGTGTTGGTGGCGTTCTTCTTGATGGCCGCGAACACATCAGCCGGCACGGTGGCGCCGCGATGGGTCGGGTAAACCGGCATCTTGAAGGTGTCCGGGTAACGCTTGAACATCGCGTACTGCCCCGGCGCCAGCTTGTCTTTGTACTGCTCGACGTTCTGCGCGGTGATCGTGAATTGCGGCTGCTCGCTGGCATACGGGTTGGCGAGGAAACCACGGGCATCCACGGCGCCGGCATTGGTGGGCAGCGGCGACCATTTGGGGATGGTGCCGGCCGCGTTGCCCGCCATTTCGGCGCCCATCGGGGTTAGGGTCGTGCCCAACTTGGCGGCTTCATCGGCCGAGACTGCCGCCATGACGCTACCCGCCATGATCGACAGCCCAAGCACACCCACGTGCAACAGACTTTTAGTTATTTTCATGTTCTGGCTCTTCCTGAAATGCATGCATCTGAAAAAGAAAGTCTTAGAAGTTCACGCCGGCGCTCAAGGCGATAAAGTCGCGATCGTCCACCGTGGTGAACCGGCCACCAAAGAAGTTGGTGTAGTTCAGGCCGACGGTGTAGGTGTTCTGGTACTCGGCATCGACGCCCAGGCTGACGGCCTTGCGACCCTCTTCAAAGTTGCCGCCAGGGCCTGGCGAATACCCTTTGACGTCATGAGACCAGGCCACGTTGGGCTTGAGGTTCACACCGGCAAACACATCCGGATATTCCCAGATCGCCCGGGCGCGATAACCCCAGGACGTCGCGGTGGTGTAGCCGTCGTTGTTGCAGTTGGTGTTCAAGCCGGATGCATTCGGCAGGCCCGCACCTTGAGCGGTCGAATTGTTCAGCGCGTTGCAGAAACCACCCGGCAGCGTGCCAGGGCCGAACACTGGATCACGGCCATAACGCGCAGTGTTTTTGCTTTCCAAGCCGCCCACATGGGTTACGCCGATTTCGCCCACGGTGGTCAGGCGGGTCGCGCCCATCACCTGGTCGAAGAAGTGCGTGAAGGTGGTCTGGAACTGGGTCACTTCCTTGCGGTTGTAGCCGTGCAGGTCTTGGCCCGGTGTGCCCTTGAGCACCGATGCATTTTCATAGCCCCGAATCGGCGTAACGCCCGCATACAGAATATCGGTGGTGCTCAGTTGTACCGGCGCGTTTGGCCGGTAGCTCAATTCACCACTCCAGGCGGTGCCGGTAGGCAGCGTGGTGGAGAAGCTCAGGCCGTAGAGGCGGATATCTTCCGGGTACTCGACAAAGTACTGGGAACTGCCGGCCACGATCAACGGACGCAAAGCCGCCAGTTGCCCCAGCGGACGGGTGTAGGCCGAGTTTGGCGCGCCGGTGGCGCTGAAGATTGGCGCACGGCTGTGGTAGTTCATGAAGTACGCACCGAACTCCGTGTCCAGTGGCTCGAAGTTGTAGTGCATGGCCACGCCGAACTGGCCGCTGTCCCGTGCATCACGGTCACCGCCACGTTTTACCAGCACGCCCTCATTGTTCACGTCCACACCCAGCGCGTTCAATGTCGGCAAGGCCGCGCCAGGGATGGTGGAACGCTTGTTCAAGACCCGCAGGTTATTGCTGCAACCGTCGGCAATCACGTCTGGCTGGGAGAAGAACGTGCCGCAGTTATCCACCACGGTCTGGTCCCACTCCAACTGGTAGAACGCCTCTGCGGAAAGGTTGTCGGTGAGGGTCTGGGACACGTAGAACATATTGACCGGAATCAAGCCTTCCTTGATCTCGGCGCCCGGACGACGGAATGCAGACACGTCGATCGGGTTGATCGAGTTGATACCGCCACCAATGAACGTACTTTCGCCCCAGCTCACTACCTGCTTGCCGAAGCGCACGCTGCCTGGCTCATCGGCAACGGTGTAGTTGTGATAAATGAACGCATCGAGAATCTGCCCGCCCGAGGACTTGGCGCCCTCTTTGCGGTTGTTGTTGCTGACGTTCTTGAAGTCTAGGTCTTCGTTTTGCAGCGCGAAGTCGTACCAGTACTTGCCACGTACAAAGATGCCGGTGTCGCCGTATTTCAATTCAAGGTCATGGATACCCTTGAAGATCTTCGAGAAGGAATCACCCTTGTTGAAGTTCAGGTGGCCGTCATCGGAGGTCTGTGAAAGCCCCTTGCCGCCGTTGTTGACACCAATCAGGTCTTTATTGCGACCCGCAGTCGACCAGCTCGCCCCCACCGACAGGGATGAGTCAAAGCTGCCTTCGATTTCACCGATGTTGAAACTGACGCCGAATGCGGGCCCGGCGAGCGTAGAAGCGAGACTGACGGCCAGGGGCAGTCTTGCCCGGCGCCAGAACTGGTTTACTGAGGTCATCGACGCTACTCCATGTGCATTATTGTTATGGCAGTGAGTTCTTTCTTCTGGATGCGTGTAACGGCCGGAATACAACGATTCCAATGCCGAACGGCAACCGAGCCCCCATGGCCCGAAGCGCAACATCCTTGAAAAACTCTGAGATGGACTATAGCCAGCAGGGGGTACCGCTTGATCCCTCTAAAGTGTGATTTGCATCACCAACCCGTCTGCCACAGTCCTTTCGCCACGCCGACGAAGGCCGGCGCGGCAAGGATGGCTGAAAATTGGCAAATCACAAGTGAAGGCTTGAGATAGAGCATTGCCGCGCCCGATCGGGCGCGGCGAGGGGCATCAGAGGGTGGACAGGAACGTGCTGTTATTGGCCTGCCATTCAATGATGTCGATACGGATACGTTTTTTGTCGAGCTTGCCGACACTGGTCTTGGGAATTTCCGTAACAACGGCAATCTGGCTTGGAATCGCCCACTTGCTCAAATGGCCCAGTTCGACAAAAGGCTTGAGGTGTTCCTTGAGCTCGCGAGCACCTATCACATGGCCATCACGGACCACCAGCAACGCAAACGGGCGCTCGCCCCACTGCGGGTCGGCGATGCCCACCACCGCTACTTCGCGTACCGCCGGGTGACGGCTGACCAGGTCTTCGAGGGCCAGGGAGGAGATCCACTCGCCGCCGGTCTTGATCACATCCTTGATGCGGTCGCGAATGTCGATCACGCCAAATGCGTCCAGCGTGGCCACATCGCCGGTGTGCATCCAACCGCCCTCCCACAGCTCGGCGCCCTTTTGCGGCTCGTTGTAATAGCCCTCGGTCAGCCACGGTGCGCGCAGCACCAGCTCACCCTGGGACTCGCCGTCAGCGGGCAAGAAGTTGCCTTCGCTGTCGACAATCGCCGCTTCCACCAACGGCCCGGGCACGCCGGCCTTGATGCGGTAGGTGGTGCGCTCGTCCTCGGTGCCGGCCATCAGTTCTTCGTTGAGGTGGGCACACGACACCAGCGGCCCGGTCTCGGACATGCCGTACGCGGCAGTCAGTTGAATACCGCGCGCCTTGGCGGCTTCATACAGCGTGCGATTAAGCGCGCTGCCGCCGATGACGATTTTCCAGCCGCCAAAATCCACGCCTTGCGCCGCCTTGGCGTTGAGCACCATTTGCAGGATGGTCGGCACGCAGTGGGAGAAGGTGACCTTTTCCTTGCGCCACAACTCCACCAGGTATTCCGGGTCGTAGCGGCCCGGATAGACCTGCTTCAAACCAAGCATGGTTGCCACGTACGGCAAGCCCCAGGCGTGCACGTGGAACATCGGCGTGATCGGCATGTACACGTCGTTGGTGCCCAGCAGGCGCACGCTGTCGACGCTGCCCATGATCGTCGCAACGCCCATGGTGTGCAGCACCAGTTGGCGGTGGGTGAAGTACACGCCTTTGGGGTTGCCGGTGGTGCCGGTGGTGTAGAAAGTGGTGGCGACGGAGTTTTCGTCGAAGTCCTGGAAGTCGTACGTGGAGCTGGCGGCCGCCAGCAGTGTTTCGTACTCGCCGACCAGGTTGGGCAGCTCGGCAGTTTTTTCGTCGCCGTCGGTGAGCAGCAGCGTTTTGTCGACCGTGGTCAGGTGGCCGGCGATGGCCTGGTAAAGCCCCACGAACTCGCTGTTGACCAGCACGAAGCGGTCCTCGGCGTGGTTCATGGTGTAGAGAATTTGTTCGGGCGACAGGCGCACGTTGATGGTGTGGATTACCGCGCCGATCATCGGGATGGCGAACATGCATTCGAGGTAACGGTGGCTGTCCCAGTCCATCACGGCGACGGTGTCACCGGCCTTGACCCCGGCCTCGGTCAGCACGTTGGCCAGGCGCGCGACGCGCTCGATGAGGGTGGGGTAGGTGTAACGCAGTTTGTCGCGGTAGATGATTTCCCGGGTTTTTTCGTAGCGGGTCCCGGACATCAGCAGGCGTTTGATCAACAGTGGGTATTGGTAAGCGCCTTCGGCGGGTGGGATAACACGGGTCTGCAACATACGAATCCCTTATCTGACTGCACGGTCTTGGCTTGAAGACCTGCACTTTAGAGAGCTTATGTGTCAGCTAAATCAGCCAAAGGAATGATTTGCAGAGGCCGATGAATACTAGCTTTGCGCCATCATCCAGGTGCTGCCGGCTGGGGGCATATCCGTTATTTGGGTGATGGCCGCTTGGGGTTCCGCCCTTACGGCGGGTCACTTTTGAAAAGAGCCCAAAAGTTACCAAAAGGCTCTTGCCCCACCACTCGGCACCTCGCTCACGCTTCGGTGTGCCCTCACGCAGGCTTTGAAGCGTGGGCCGCCGCGACGGGCCATCCATGGCCCAACACGGCTAAACCGGCGTCCTGCCGGTTTACCCACGCTCCAAAACCTGCGTTCGGCCAGCGTGGTTTAACGGGGCGCCTAAGATCAAAGTCAAAAGCAGATCAAGATCAAAAGCAGAGCACGGCGGCCTAGTAGCCGACCTGAGTGGTTAGATCAAAAGCAAAAGCGAGGCGGCCTGACAGCCGACCTGATTCTGGAACCTGAACTCAATCAAATGTGGGAGCTGGCTTGCCTGCGATGGCATCAACTGGTTATGCCTGACACACCGAGGTGTCTGCATCGCAGGCAAGCCAGCTCCCACAGAAAAGCAAAGCAGTGCGGTGGTGGAGGCTGAACTCGGTGAAATTGTGGGAGCGGGCTTGCTCGCGAAGGCGGTGGGTCAGTTATACATGAGCTGACTGACACACCGCATTCGCGGGCAAGCCCGCTCCCACATTTGGATCTCTGTGCTTCAGATAGAAATGTGTTGCTGTGCTTTTGATCCGCTTTTGCTTCTACCACTCAGGTCGGCTACCAGGCCGCCGTGCTTTTGCTTTTGATCTTGCTTGTGATCTGACAGGCCCCGTCAACCACGCTGGCCGAACGCAGGCTTGAATCCGTGGGTAACCCGGCAGGACGCCGGGTTAGCCGCGTTGGGCCATGGAAGGCCCGTCGCGGCGGCCCACGGATTCAAGCCGGAGTGAGGGAATGCCGAGCCTAGGCGAGGTGCCGAGTGGTGGGGCAAAGACCTTTTGGTTACTTTTGGGGCGTTTGCCAAAAGTGACCCGCTGTAAGAGCGGAACCACCAGCCGCCGTTACCGCAGCAACGGATATGTCCCCCCCTCCCACAGCACAAACCAAACCCCACCCCTCACTTCATACTCGTAAACGCAAGCTTCACACCAATCGCAATCAAAACCGCCCCCATGGTCCGATCAAACCAATGCCCCATCCTCGCAAATCCCGCGCGTACCCGCTGCTGACTGAACAACATAGCCACCAGGCAAAACCACAACGCCGTCGCCACCGCCAGGTACACACCGTATCCAGCCTGGATCGCCAGCGGCGTGTGCGGGTTGATCACCACCGTAAACAGCGACAGAAAAAACAGCGTGGCCTTGGGGTTCAAACCATTGGTCACAAACCCCGCGGTAAATGCCGCGCGCGGAGTGCGCTCACCCACTTCAGGCTGCAACTCACCCTCGGCAACCGGCTTGGCCGGCTGCGCGCGCAACGCTTTGAAACCGATGTACAACAAGTACGCCGCCGCCGCCCACTTCAGCGCGTTAAACAGCACGATGGACTGCGACACGATCAAACCAATCCCCAGCAGCGAGTAGCCCACGTGCAGGAAAATCGCCGAGCCCACCCCCAGCGCGGTCCAGGTGCCGGCGCGACGCCCATGGGTCACACTCTCGCGCACCACAACAGCGAAATCCGGGCCGGGGCTGGCCACCGCCAATAAGTGAATCAGGGCTACGGTCAAAAACTCGGCGGCGTACATACTCACTCCATTAAGTAACTGATTATTTCATCTGATAGGCTCGGCAGATTACGCCTTCGAACCCTGTCGCAAAAGGTACAGTTGATGACGAACAATCGCCGCGCCGTCTTCCTTGATCACCCGTCCCTGGACCTTGGGGACCTGGACCTCAGCGAATTGCGCAACAGCTTCAGCGACCTGCAACTTTACGCGCACACCACGCCGCAGAATGTGGTCGAACGCCTGCAAGGCGCCCAAGTGGTCATCAGCAACAAAATCGCGCTGAATACCGAAACGCTGCAAGCCTGCCCCGAACTCAAGCTGATCCTGGTCTCGGCCACCGGCACCAACAACGTCGACCTCGCCGCCGCCCGTGCCCATGGCATTACGGTGAGCAACTGCCAGGGCTACGGTACGCCGTCGGTGGCGCAGCACACGATCATGCTGTTGCTGAATCTGGCGACACGCCTGAACGACTACCAACGCGACGTCAGCGCGGGCAAATGGCAACAAGCCAAGCAGTTCTGCCTGCTGGACTACCCGATTGTCGAGCTGGAGGGCAAAACCCTCGGCCTGCTCGGCCATGGCGAACTGGGCAGCGCCGTCGCGCGCCTGGCCGAAGCCTTCGGCATGCGCGTGGTGCTCGGCGCGATTCCGGGCCGCCCTGCCCGCGCTGACCGCGTGCCCCTGGATGAACTGCTCGCGCAAGTCGACGCGCTGACCCTGCACTGCCCGCTCAATGAACACACCCGCGACTTTATCGGCGCCCGCGAATTGGCACTGCTCAAGCCCGGCGCGTTTATCGTCAACACCGCGCGCGGTGGCTTGATCAACGAACAAGCCCTGGCAGACGCGTTGCGCAGCGGCCATCTGGGCGGTGCGGCCACCGATGTGCTGAGCGTGGAGCCACCGGTCAATGGCAACCCGCTGCTGGCCGGCGATATTCCTCGCTTGATCGTGACGCCCCACAACGCCTGGGGCAGTCGCGAAGCGCGGCAGCGCATCGTTGGTCAACTGGCGGAAAACGCCCGCGGCTTTTTCAACGGCACCCCGCTGCGCGTCGTCAGTTGATAAACTGCGCCCCTTTTCAAGGAGCAGACCATGGATCCGCGCAGTGAAGTACTGCTTCGTCAGGCCGAACTTTTTCAAGGCAACCTGCTGCTGGTAGGTTTGCCCGCCGACGATTTGCTCGGCCGCCTGCCCAATGCCCACGGCTGGAGCTGGCATGCCGGCGACCAGGCGGCGCTCGATGCGCGCTTCCCCGAGCGCAGCCATTTCGGCGTGAACGCGCCCGAGCGCGATTTTGATGCGGCGGTGATTTTCCTGCCCAAGTCCAAGGACCTCACCGACTACCTGCTCAACGCCGTGGCCGCACGCCTGCCCGGCGCTGAGCTGTTTCTGGTGGGCGAGAAAAAAGGCGGTATCGAAAGCGCCGCCAAGCAGATGATTCCGTTCGGCAAGCCCCGCAAGCTCGACAACGCGCGGCACTGCCAGCTGTGGCAGGTCACCGTGGCCAATGCCCCGCAAGCAGTCGAACTGGAAAGCCTGGCGCAGGTGTTTGACGTGCCGCTGGCCGAAGGGCCGCTCAAGGTTGTGAGCCTGCCGGGCGTGTTCAGCCACGGTCGCCTGGATCGCGGCACCGAGCTGTTGCTTGCACACCTGGACAAGTTGCCCAGCGGGCACTTGCTCGACTTTGGCTGCGGCGCCGGCGTGCTGGGCGCTGCGGTCAAGCGTCGCTACCCGCACAACACGGTGACGATGCTTGACGTGGATGCGTTCGCCGCCGCCAGCAGCAGCCTGACCTTGGCGGCCAATGGCCTGGAAGCCGAGGTGTTGACCGGTGACGGCATCGACGCTGCGCCGATGGGTTTGAACGCGATTTTGAGCAACCCGCCGTTCCATGTCGGCGTGCACACCGACTATTTCGCCACGGAAAACTTGCTGCGAAAAGCGGCGAAACACCTGGCAAAAGGCGGCGAACTGCGCTTGGTGGCCAACAGTTTCCTCAAGTACCAACCGCTGATCGAAGAGCACTTGGGCGTGTGTGCAATCAAGGCCGAAGGCAATGGTTTTCGCATTTATCGTGCCAAACGCGGCTGATGGCTTTTTGAAAAAGAAGGCTTGCCGAATGGGTTTTGCCTAGGCAGAATCCGCTCCGTCCTAGGGGAGTAGTCTCCCACGAGCGCCATGCTCGTCCGGCATACGTCAACATACTTGGTCAGCAGACCATGGCGTATGCGACCCAGGAGTCCGCACAGACGGACCGGGGTTTGACAAGACCTATGACACGCACACCTTACCCGGGGCGGGAAGGCTGTACGTGTCATAGCCGTGTCGACCCGCCCCTGGAAACTTACCTGATGCTGGATTCATTACTCGTTCCTACCGCAATCGTTGCCCTGGCCGAAATCGGCGACAAGACGCAACTGCTCGCGCTCATCCTTGCTGCTCGCTTCCGCAAGCCCTGGCCCATCATCGCCGGCATCGTCGCCGCGACCCTGGCCAACCATGCAGCCGCCGGTGCCGTGGGGGCCTGGTTCGGCAGCTTCTTCTCGGATGCGGTGTTGCACTGGATCCTCGCGGCGAGCTTCTGCGCCACGGCGCTGTGGACCCTGGTGCCGGACAAACTTGACGACGACGAAGCCAGTACCACGCGCAAATTCGGGCCGTTCCTGACCACGCTGATTGCGTTCTTCCTCGCCGAAATCGGTGACAAGACGCAGATCGCCACGGTGATGCTGGCCGCGCAATACCCTGAGCTGTGGCTGGTGATTATCGGCACCACCCTGGGCATGCTGATTGCCAACGTGCCGGTGGTTCTGGCGGGGAATTTTGCGGCGGAGAAACTGCCATTGACCCTGATTCGTCGACTGGCGGCTACGGCGTTCTTCGTTCTGGCGGTGGTGGCGGTGTACAAGGCCATGCAAAGCAGCGGCTGGATCTAGACCTGTAACCCCAATCCGATGTGAGCGCTGACTTGCCTGCGATAGCATCAACTCGGTATGTCTGAAGGACCGAGTCGTCTGCATCGCGGGCAAGCCAGCTCCCACATGGGTCCGCGTTAACTCAGGATTTTTTGGCCTGCTGGTAAAGCGGCATTACTTTCGGAATCGCCGCCTGCAACGAGGCGATTCGGCTGTCGGAGGCCGGGTGTGTGCTCATGAACTCCGGCGGCGCACCTTCCGAAGCCTTGGCCATCTTGTTCCACAACGTGATGGCCGCGTTCGGGTTGTAGCCGGCCCGGGCCGAGAGCTCCAGGCCGATCAGGTCGGCTTCGTTTTCATTGGCGCGGCTGTTGGGCAGCGTCATGCCGTAGTTGGCCACCGTATCGGCCAGCGCCAGGCTGTCCTGGCCCAGACCGAACAAGGCACCGGCGCCCTGCTTGGCCATCTCGATGCCGTAGGCCTTGGACATGGCTTCACGGCCGTGTTCGCGCAAGGCGTGAGCGATTTCATGGCCCATCACCGCGGCCAGTTCGTCATCGGTGAGCTTGAGGTTGTCGATCAACGCGCTGTACACGAAGATCTTGCCGCCAGGCCCGCAGTTGGCGTTCATCTCATCGCTTTTGATCAGGTTCACTTCCCACTTCCACTGCGCCGCATCCGGGCGAAAGGTCGGCGCCTGGGCGATCAGTCGATTGGCAATGGCCTGCACGCGCTTGGCGTTGGCACTGGTCTTGTCGAGCATGCCTTTGCCGCTCGCCTCACCCAGCGTCTGCTGGTAGGACTGGGCATACATCTGGTCGACTTCCTGACTCGACAACATGCTGAACATGTACTGCTTGCGCTCTACCCCGACGGCGCCGCCGCTGGTGGTGTTTACCGACTGGCAACCCGCCAGCAGCATTGCCGCAAACAAACCACTTACCGCCAATGACTTCTTCATGAACACGCTCCCTGAAAACATGGCGCGTATCCTAGGCGCTCATGTGTATCGGCGCCAGATACAACAGACGTGTAACCGCTAACTTTCAGATACATCCCACATGCCCACAGCGGCGGCCACCAGTCCATTTGCGACATTCGGCACTATTTCGCCCGCCAAGCCTTAAGCCTCCCGAGCCCGTGGCCGATACACAAAGGCAGCCCACCTGCCCTTGCGCCCGGAGCGTTCATGAAATTCAAGTCGATTCAGTTTTCTGTCGCAGCACTGACCGGCGCCATTGTGCTGAGTGTGGTCGCTGTCCTGGTGCTCTACGCGGTGTTCGCCGGCGCGCGCACCCAGGAACTGGTGCAGCAACGCACCCAGGCGCAGTTCGAGCAGATCATCGAGCAACGGCTCACCGCCCTGGCGCAAACCCAGGCCACGTTGATCCAGCGTGAATTGGAAGCGCCATTGGTGACCGCCAAAGGCCTGGCCACAGCCAACGCCCTGCTCGGCATGAAAGACGCCAAGGGCGAACCGGCCTTGCAGGTGGGCCGCGAACAACTGATCAACCTGCTGCACGAAACCGTGGTGCGCAACCCGAAAATCCTCGGCGCCTATATCGGCTGGGAGCCCAATGCGATCGACCACAATGACGCCGCCTACGTGAACACGCCGATCGTCGGCATGGCCGCCGACGGGCGCTTCCTGCCGTGGTGGTACCGCAACGCCGATGGCAGCCTGGGCCTGGATAAACTCGCCGACGTCAACGACCAGAACATCCTCGCCACCGGCGTGCGCGCCAGTGAGTACTACCTGTGCTCCAAAGAAAGCAAAAAGCCCTGCGCCATCGACCCTGCGCCTTACAAGGTCGGCAATGCGATGGTGATGCTGGCCTCGTTTATCGAACCGATCATGATCGACGGCACCTTCCAGGGCATCGTCGGCGCCGATCTGTCGGTGAACTTCATCCAGGACATGCTCACCCGCGCCGACCAGAACCTCTACAACGGCGCTGGCGAACTGGCGCTGATTTCCAACAATGGTCGCCTGGTGGCCTACACCAAGGACGCGAGCAAGCTGGGCGAAAAAGCCACTGACTTGCTCGACAGCAACGAGCTGGCCAATCTCGGCCAGTTGAAAGTCGGCGAAGTGCGCTACGACATCGACAAGGAACACGGGCACATCGAGCTGTTCCTGCCCTTCAACATCGGCCAGGCCGAAGCACGCTGGACCTTGATGATGCAGCTGCCACTGAGCGCGGTGATGGCCGATTCGCAAAAACTGCAAAGCGACCTGCAAGCCCAGCGCAAGACCGACACCTTCGGCATGGCCATGGTGGGCCTGTTGATTGCCGGCATCGGCTTGCTGGTGATCTGGCTGGTGGGCCACGGCATCGCCCGCCCACTCAAGCAAATGGTGGCCATGCTTAATGACATCGCTCAGGGCGAAGGCGACCTGACGCGCCGCCTGACCAGTGACCGCGCCGATGAACTGGGCGCGATTGCCACCGGTTTCAACACTTTCCTGATCAAGCTGCAGGGCATGATCACCCAAGTGGTGAGTTCGGTGCAGAAGGTCAGCGATTCGTCGGAGCACACCGCCGACATCGCCATTCGCACCAACCAGGGCGTGCACAAACAGATGGTCGAGATCGACCAGGTGGCCACCGCCGTGCATGAGATGACGGCCACCGCCCAGGACGTGGCGCGCAACGCCACCCAGGCCGCGCAAGCCGCCAGCCACGCTGACCAGGCCGCAAGCCAGGGCATGCTCATCGTGCGCGACACCTCTACGTCTATCGGCGCATTGGCGCAGGAAATCGGTAAAGCGGTGGGCGTGGTGCAAACCCTGGCCAAGGACAGTGAGAACATCAACGCGATCCTCACAGCCATTCGCGGGATTGCCGAGCAGACCAACCTGCTGGCCCTCAACGCCGCCATCGAGGCAGCGCGGGCCGGCGAGCAAGGCCGTGGTTTCGCGGTGGTGGCCGATGAAGTGCGTAACCTGGCGCAGAAGACGCAGAAGGCCACCGAAGAAATCCAGACCATGATCCAGCAGTTGCAACAAGGCACGCGCGATGTGGTTAAGGTGATGGAAGACAGCCAGAACCGCACCGATGAAAGCGTGCAGCATGCGGCGAAGGCGGCCGAGGCGCTGGAGACAATTACTCAGGCGGTGTCGGTGATCAACGACATGAACACCCAGATCGCCAGCGCCGCCGAGGAGCAGAGCGCGGTGGCCGAGGACATCAATCGCAATGTGATCAATATCGGCCAGGTGGCCAATGAAGTGGCGGGCGGCGCGGATGAATCGAGCGCAGCCAGTGCGGAGCTGACCAAGCTGGCGGAGCAGCAGCGGCGGTTGATCAATCAGTTCAAGGTTTAGGGATTTGTGGCGGGTTTGAGGCCGCCATCGCAGGCAAGCCAGCTCCCACATTTGGATGGGTGAATACCGTCAAATGTGGGAGCTGGCTTGCCTGCGAAGGGGCCAGTGGCTCCAACCTCAGCCAGGGGTCAGGCACTCCGGCCCATTCAGTTTTGGGTCATTGACCATATTGGCCAAGACCCGCTCGCGCAACGCAGCCGGCTCACTGGCCAGCAAACCCTGCAACACAGGCAACGGCGTTTGTGGATCCAGCCACGCCTCCTGCCCCGCCGCATCCAGAATCAACGGCCGCCGCTGACTCTGCGCCGCCTGCGTCACCACCGCGGTGCTCAGCCACACCTGCTCCTGCACCGGATACGCTTCCCAGATCGCCGCAAAAAACAGGGTCGAGCCCTCGCCCGGCGTCAGCCAGTACGGGCGCTTGCGCTGGGTGCCGCGCCATTCGTAAAACCCGTTGGCGGGCAGCAGGCAGCGGCGCTGGCGGAAGGCTTCACGGAACATCGGTTGTTCGGCCAGGGTTTCGGCGCGGGCGTGGGCGGGGGTGCGGGAAAGGTCAGTCAGCCAGGGCGGCGTCAGGCCCCAGCGCGCGCGCGCCAGGGTGTGCTGGCCTTCGCTCAAGCGCTGAATCAGCACCGAATCATTCGGGGAGATGTTCCACTGCGCCTGCTGGTCGGCCGGGAAGCCCGGCAAGGCAGCAAACGTAGGGTTCCAGCGAAACAGGGCATAACGTCCACACATGGGGCAACACGACTCTTGGGTAAACCGACCGACAGCCTAACAGACCAATACGTCGGGAAAGCTGTCTGGTTCATCGCCGGGCAGCGGTTGCGCGCCGATGTAGGCCGTAATCAGCTCACGGGCGTAAACGGCCTGGTCGTTGTCTACCTCCAGGCCCAGCAGGCCGAAAATCGGCAATTCGCCGGTACCACCGAGTAAATGGCGCCCCACCAGGTGCGCCTCGATGCCCTCGCTGGCGAGCATTTGTTGCAGCAACTCGCCTTCCATCAGGTTTTCCGGTTCATAGATTCGCTGCATGGGCGTACCTGTTACTCGTTTTCGCTGCGGACCGTGAGCATCCATTCGTCACCGTGTACCTGCAGATCAAAGATTATCGGCCGGCAACACACCGGGCAGTCTTCAATGTATGACTGATCGCCGCCGGAAAGGTCCAGCACGGCCTCAGCCGGCTCACCACAATAAGGACAATCGTACGACTCGGTTTCCAGCATCGCGGTCTCCCAGGTGACTTGTGCGTATAATCGCCGGTCTATTTACAGGGCTATTCACGGCAGAGCCAATATTGCGGCCGCACCCTGATATTTCCTTTACTTACACTAGCCGTTTCTAACAAGAGAGCATGATGGGCGAATTCGATACCATCCGACCTTACAACGACAGCGAAGTCCCGGCAGTGCTGGCGCGTCTGTTCAGTGACAAGGCCTTTCTGGACATCCTGACCCACTTCCGCTTCCCGCGCTTTGCCGGCGCCCTGGGCTGGCTGCTCAAGCCGATGATCGCCCGCAAGCTGCGCCGCGAGTTCGCCGGTGTCACCACCGTGGCCACGCTGCAGGACAAAGTCGAATATTACGTCGACCACACCATTGACCGCGCAACCGATGGCGTTACCTATACCGGCGTCGAACAGCTTAAGTCGGGCACTGCCTACCTGTTTCTGGCCAACCACCGCGACATCGTGATGGACCCCGCCTTCGTCAACTACGCCGTGTACCACGCCGGCCTGCCGACGCCGCGCATTGCCATTGGCGACAACCTGCTGCAAAAGCCGTTTGTCAGCGACCTGATGCGCCTGAACAAGAGCTTCATCGTGCACCGCTCGATCACCGGGCGAAAGGAAAAGATGGCGGCGTATAACCTGCTGTCGGCCTACATCAACCATTCGATCCGCAACGACTGTCAGTCGATCTGGATCGCCCAGGCCGAAGGCCGGGCCAAGGATGGCGATGATCGCACCGAATCGGCGATCCTCAAGATGTTTCACGTCAGCCGCAAGGATGAGCCGTTTGCCGAGGTGATCCAGTCGCTGAACCTGACGCCGGTGTCGATCAGCTACGAATACGACCCCTGCGACACGGCCAAGGCCCGTGAACTGTATATCCGCGCCACCACTGGCACCTACAGCAAAGCGCCGGGCGAGGATGATGTGAGCATCGCTCTGGGCATCACCGGCTACAAGGGCCGTGTGCATGTGAACTTTGCGCCGCCGATCACCGAGCGTTTCGAGGACACCAAGCTGCTGGCGGTGGAAATGGACCGGCAGATTCTCGGCGGCTATCGCCTGTTCCCGGTGCATTACCTGGCGTACGCGCAGTGGAGCGACGCCGACCCGCAATTGCAGGTGCCGACGGCGGCCGAGGTGTTCCCGGCCGATGAGCTGGCCAAGGCGCAAGCGGAGTGGGAGCGGCGCTTGAGTGAGTGCCCGGCCGAGCATCGACCGTACCTGGTGGTGCAGTACGCGACGCCGGTGAGGAATCAATATCGGGTTAAAGCCGGGATTCCACTGTAAACACCGAAGCAAAATGTGGGAGCGGGCTTGCTCGCGAAAGCGGTGGTTCAGTCAAGGATGTATCGACTGAGCCCCTGCATTCGCGGGCAAGCCCGCTCCCACATTTGTTTTGTGGTGTTTTTTAGAGGTGAGTACTGAGCCAGGACGTGGCCAGCGCCAGCCCAAGGCAGGCAAACCCGACGCGGTAAGCCAGACGATGCGCCCGTTCGGTGCGCACATCCAGAAACAACATCGGCTGGTCAATCGCGCGATCTTCGCTTTGCGCGGTCAGATCGGCCAGTGCGCGCTGCTCGCGCAAACGGGTAATGAACAGCAGCGCTGCGCCCGGGCAGGCCACCAGTAGAGCCACAACATTGATCAGCAGTGCAGGCAGCGCCATCGCAAACCTCAGTCGTACAGTGTGCTGGTATCAATTCAGATACAAACCTGAGTGATATCGGCCTCCTGCCGCTGAAACGTTCCGTCCCCCAAGTACGATTAATGTATCCATTAATTTACAGCGTCACCTGAACGTCACCTTAACAAGCCACTCTGTTGCCCTTCGAACACCCGGGAGCTTGTCATGCTGCATGCGCAAAACCAGGATCGGCTGTATTTGATCGCCCCAAACGATGAGCAAGAGGCGCTGGTTGGCGCACTGGCCTTCAATGTCCAGGATCGCCACTGGCTGGTGTATTGCGCGCTGGGCGGGCACCAGCACGCCGACCTGCCGGAGCTGGACCTGCTCACCGGTGTGAGTGTGCTGGACTTTTATGTCGAAACCGCGGCGTGAAAGCGACAGGCGTAAAAAAACCGGGCTCATCGCTGAGCCCGGTTTTTTTATGCAGGGTTACTGCGCGCTGAGCAGCTGGCCGATGCTTGGGTCTTTGAACAGGCGAGTCAGGGCGTCGCTGAGGACGTCGCTGACCAGCTTCGTGTTGGTCTCCTGGTTGGGCGACATGCCGAAACGCTGATTCAGCGATGCGCCGTAGCGGCCACTGTAGCGACGGGTGCCAGCACTGACGTCGGACTTGAACGTCGCGCCAATGGAAGCTTCAGTCACGTACAAGCCTTCTTTGGGCGACTGGTATTTCAGTTCGGCCAGGGTGATGGTCAGCTGAGGCGCGCCCGGCGAGTTGGCAGGTGTGAAGCCCAACAGGCGCACGGCGGCTTCGGCCTGGGCCTGCAGCTTGGGCAGCACGTCTTGACCGGTGACCGAGATAAGCGCGGTCTCAGGGTACAGCCCGCCACGCGAACCCAGCGTCGGCGACGGACGACCGTCCACCACACGCACCGATACCGGCTGGCCGTGACCGACAGGCGCCAGCTGCGCGGTGACTTTAGGTTGCGGGCTGAGTTGTTGCGGGCTGTTGGCGCAGCCAACCAGGGTCAAACTGGTCACAGTGATCAAACCGAACAACAGGCGTTGCAACATACTCATTTCTCCAGGACTAGATGCAAACAGGGCGCCAGTATAACGGTGCATGCGCGCCACTCACCAGCCATCCTGAACGGCAGCTGAAGGCATGCTCAAATTACAATTTCGCATAAATCCGTCATTCCAATGTCATGCCACACTGGCAACCTTCAAGCATGTAACGCAACAGGTACAAAGCCATGCGCCTTCTCAAGTCATTGTTCATGCAACACGCCCGTCATCGCCACTATGCGCTGCTTGATGCGCACGGCCATTGCCTGGCGTTCAAGCAGTGCAGCCTGCCGCCTGTCGGCGAAGGTTGGGTAGAAGTGTCGGAGACTCACCTGGGCTGGATGCACCGCCCGCTGCCGGCAAGCGCGCGGGTCAGCCCGAAGGTTACGCACGCACAACCGCGGCATGCGTTGGCCTCCTGACCAAGACACGAATAAAAGTCATAAAACACGCCCATTTCCCCGGCGTTCTTCGCTACAATCTCCCCCCGATTATAAGGACGTCTCCTGATCGGGCCTCGCAGCATCGTTAATGCCTCGGTATTAACCCAACAATCGCCCACAGAGAGCCGCCCACACAGATCGAGTGAAGCTGGCGCGCTTGCTGTTTTCTTTGCAACCCACCCGCCTTACCGAATCTGCCAGAGCTGCCATTGCGCTCGGCCACTTGAGTTGTTTGCCCGTTTTGCCGCGTGTCGGCAGAGGTTTGCGGGCCAGGTGCCAGGCTGGGGCAGCCCTTTTTTGAGGTTCACGTCTTCAAAAGAGCGTGAAAAAACGGGTTTTCACAACTTCACAAGAGTGTGGCGAGCAAATGAATAGTTTGGCGTTTGTACAAGCACCATCAGCGTCTGGAACAGCCCAACCACACAGGACCGAGCACTCCTCAAACACCGGAGCTTGAGCCTGTCCGCTACGGATTGGTTGCACAAATCGCACGCTTTGACCATAAGTCGAATTGCCACAGGCGCCTATGAATGCGTTCATAGGCAGATTAGCCCGGCAGGAAGCGTGTGCTGAAGTTGCAAAGAATTGCGAATCGGACATGGCGATCCTGGCCATGGGTAACCTGGGGCAACACGTGAACCGCCCCGTCACTCCTGGCAGCCATGCCGTCAATTTGGTGCTGCAGATTTTGGAGACGCGTTAAATGGCGCATAACGAAGCAGTCGACGTAGTACTGGTAGGGGCCGGCATCATGAGTGCCACCCTGGCCGTACTGCTCAAAGAGCTCGACCCCGGCCTCAAGCTGGAAGTCGTTGAGCTGATGGATTCGGGTGCCGCGGAAAGTTCCAACCCGTGGAACAACGCCGGTACCGGTCACGCCGGGCTGTGTGAGCTGAACTACACGCCGCAGGCCGCCGATGGCTCCATCGACATCAAGAAAGCCGTGCACATCAACACCCAGTTCGAGGTGTCGAAGCAGTTCTGGGCGTACCTGACCAAAAAAGGCACCTTTGGCTCGTCCAAATCCTTTATCAGCCCGGTGCCACACCTGAGCTTCGTGCAGGGCGACAAAGGCGTGTCCTTCCTCAAAAAGCGCTTTGAAACCCTCAGCCAGCACCACGCGTTCTCGGACATGCACTACACCGAAGACCGCAGCGAGATGGCCGAGTGGATGCCGCTGATGATGCCGGGCCGCCCGCTCGACGAAAAAATCGCTGCCACCCGCGTAATGAATGGCACCGACGTCAACTTCGGCGCCCTGACCAATCAACTGCTGTCGCACCTGACCAGCGCACCGGATGCTCAGGTCAAGTACTGCAAGCGCGTCACTGGCCTCAAGCGCAACGGCGCGGGCTGGACCGTGAGCATCAAGGACGTCAACAGCGGCAACAGCCGCGAAGTCGACGCCAAGTTCGTGTTCCTCGGCGCCGGTGGCGCGGCCCTGCCGCTGCTGCAAGCCTCGGGCATCGAAGAAAGCAAAGGCTTCGGCGGCTTCCCGGTCAGCGGCCAGTGGCTGCGTTGCGACAACCCGGAGGTGGTCAAGCACCACCAGGCCAAGGTCTACAGCCAGGCCGCCGTGGGTTCGCCGCCGATGTCCGTGCCGCACCTGGACACCCGTGTGGTCGATGGCAAGAAATCCCTGCTGTTCGGGCCCTACGCCGGCTTTACCACCAAGTTCCTCAAGCACGGCTCGTTCCTGGACCTGCCAATGTCGATTCGCGCCGGCAACATCGGCCCGATGCTGGCCGTGGCTCGCGACAACATGGACCTGACCAAGTACCTGGTCAGCGAAGTGCGCCAATCCATGGAGCAACGCCTGGAATCCCTGCGCCGCTTCTACCCTGAGGCGAAAGCCGAAGACTGGCGCCTGGAAGTCGCCGGCCAGCGGGTGCAGATCATCAAGAAAGACCCGAAAAAAGGCGGCGTGCTGCAATTTGGCACCGAGCTGGTTGCGGCCAAAGACGGCTCGCTGGCCGCCCTGCTGGGCGCGTCTCCAGGTGCTTCGGTGACCGTGTCGATCATGCTGGAACTGATCGAGCGCTGCTTCCCGCAAAAGGCTGCGGGCGAGTGGGCGGCCAAACTGCACGAGATCTTCCCGGCGCGCGAGAAAGTCCTGGAGACCGATGCCGAGCTGTATCGCAAGATCAATACGCAGAACAACATCAGCCTGGAACTGGTTGAGCAAAGCAACGAAGCCGAAAGCTACGCATAAGGCTTTGACGCAATAAAAACGCCCCGCTCTCGGCATGAGAACGGGGCGTTTTTTTAGGTCTCGGGCACTCAGTTGCGGGCAGCGTTGATCAACTCAATGTACTCATCGGCGTTGCGCTGATCCTTGATCAGGTCAACGAAGGTCTGGCCATGCTCGTCCTTGCCATCCAGATCCAGGCCGGCTTCCTTGAAAAAGCCCAGGAACCGCGCGAAGTCGTCGATACGCAAGCCACGGTAGGCTTTGATCAGTTTGTGCAGGGACGGTGAAGTCGCGTCAACCGGCTCGAAGTCCAGGAACAACTTGATCTGGTCGTCGCCAATCTCGTCACCAATCACCTGTTTCTTATCTTTACGCATTACCGACTCCAGCCTGCAGACATTTACACGGGAAACGCAGTTTACCTGCGGCACACACGCTTCGGAAGCGACCAAGAACCTATGTGGGAGCTGGCTTGCCTGCGATGGCGGTGCATCAGTGACAGTTGGGCCCACTGACCCGCCACCATCGCAGCATAAAAGGCCGCCACATCCCCTGTGGTAAGCGGGCTTGCCCCACTCACCACAAAAGCTCGCCTGCTACAGATTTTGTGTTCGCCAGCAGTTGTGTAGATACCTGCGGTCTCACTATTTAGCGCGAACGGCGCCGGTGTGCAGGTCCGCCCAAATGTGCCCGTTGGCATAGCTGAGGAACTGCACATACACCGTGTCGTTGCGCAGCAGGTCAACGATCACGCGGTACTGGGCCACCGGGTAAGACAAGGTCAGGGTCTTACTGCTTTCATCGAATACCGGCTTTTTCAGGCTTTTGCTTTCGGCATCAAAATTGAGCACCACCTGGGCGATGGTCGCGCCTTTGTTCAAGGGTTTGCCCTTGAGGCGAATCATCAGCGGCGACGTCACCGGGATCGGCTGCTGGGTCGATTGACGCTGATTGCCGACCACCACCGCATACTCGGTGATTTGCAGCAGTTGCTGCTGGTCGGGCGTGGCGGCACGCAAGGTGAGGTCGTCGGGTGGCAGGAACTGGCTGTGCATCGGCGCAGGCGCCGCAGCCAGCGGCAAGCTGAGGGTCAACGCCAAGGCGGCGCAGGTGCGTTTCAACAGGCTCATGGGCCGCTCCGAGAGAGATGGCCGAGCACTGTAGCTCAATCGAACTGGGCGAGCATCCAGCGTCGATACTCGGCAACGCCGGCATCGCCTTCGTGTGGCGCCCAGTCAGCCAACTCGCCCTCACCTACGGGTCGATACGGCCCGGCCTTGCATTCAAACAACACGCTGTCGGGCTCCAGCACCACCAGGCCGTGAAATACACCGGGCGGCAGGTCGACACCGGCACACTCGCCGCCCGCCTGCAGGACGCGCTTGGCGATCACCTCACCGGTTTCGCTGAAAACCAGCAGGCCCAGGGTGCCCTTGAGCACCATCAGGGTCTCTGCCTTGTCCGCACTCAGGTGCCGATGCGGCGGCACATAGGTGTCGGGTTGCATGCCAACGGCCAGGCGATGGCAAGGCTCTTCCATCTGATGAAAGTTATGATGGTGCCGGCCACGGGGGCTGGCGGCCGCTTTCTCGGCCAGTTCGGTGAACAGTGTTTGATCAAGAAAGCGGACCATGGCTTACATCCCTTTGACGGCGAAGATCCCATTGGCATTACGCCAGTAGCCTTTGTAGTCCATGCCGTAACCGAAAATGTAGCGGTCGATGCATGGCAGACCGACGTAATCGGCTTTCAGGTCCGGGCGTGCCTTGCGGTCATGGTCTTTGTCGATCAGCACGGCGGTGTGCACTTTGCGCGCGCCGGCGTGTTTGCAGAAGTCGATGATCGCGCCCAGGGTGTGCCCTTCATCGAGGATGTCGTCGATGATCAGCACGTCCCGGTCGATGAACGAGACTTCCGGCTTGGCTTTCCAGAACAGGTCGCCGCCGCTGGTTTCGTTGCGATAACGGGTGGCGTGCAGGTAGGAGGCTTCCAGCGGGAATTGCAGGTGAGTCAGCAATTTGCCGGCGAAGATCAGGCCACCGTTCATCACGCAGAAGACCACCGGGTTGGTGTCAGCCATTTCGCGGGTGATGTGCGCGCCGACCTTGGCGATCGCCTCTTCGACTTGCGCTTCGGTGTACAGGCAGTCAGCCTCGCGCATGATTTGACGGATATGCTCGAGATCAGCGGACATGTCGCTCTCCAAGGGGGTGCTGTGGCAAGAAAAGCGGGCAAAGGTACGCATGTGAGGCGCAACGTTCAAGCCTTAATGGACTAACGTACTAGATGTCTATAGGACAACACCCTCGGATAGATTAATCTAGGCCGGTTTTTTTGCCCGCCGCCGGAGCTTTTCCCATGCCCACTCGCGAGATCCGCCACCCGCTGATCAGACACAAACTCGGCCTTATGCGCCGTGCCGACATTAGCACGAAGAACTTCCGTGAGCTTGCTCAGGAAGTCGGAGCGCTGCTCACTTACGAAGCAACCAAAGATTTGCCCCTGGAAACCTACGAGATTCCTGGTTGGGCCGGCCCCGTCCAGGTCGAGAAAATCGCCGGTAAGAAAATCACCGTGGTGCCGATCCTGCGCGCCGGTATCGGCATGCTTGAAGGCGTCCTCAGCCTGATCCCGGGCGCCAAAGTCAGCGCCGTTGGCGTGGCCCGCAATGAGGAAACCTTGCAGGCCCACACCTACCTGGAAAAACTCGTTCCGGAAATCAACGAGCGCCTGGCGATGATCATCGACCCGATGCTCGCCACCGGCAGTTCCATGGTCGCCACCATCGACCTGCTGAAAAAAGCCGGCTGCAAAGACATCCGCGCCATGGTGCTGGTGGCTGCGCCCGAAGGCATTGCTGCCGTCGAGAAGGCCCATCCGGACGTGCAGATCTACACCGCGTCCATCGATGAGCGCCTGAACGAACACGGCTACATCATTCCAGGCCTGGGCGATGCCGGTGACAAGATCTTCGGCACCAAGCAGAAGGACGCGTGAGCATGCAGGATGATTTCAACGACCCGCTTTGGCGCCAGATCCTGTCTGGCGCACAGATGCTCTTCGTAGCATTTGGCGCGTTGGTGTTGATGCCGCTGATCACAGGTCTTGATCCAAACGTCGCACTGTTTACCGCTGGCCTGGGCACGTTGCTGTTCCAGGTGGTGACAGGGCGGCAGGTGCCGGTATTCCTGGCATCGAGTTTTGCGTTTATCACCCCGATCATTCTCGCCAAGGGCCAGTTCGGCCTCGCGGCGACCATGGGTGGGGTGATGGCGGCCGGTTTCGTTTATACCTTCCTCGGCCTGGCGGTGAAGGTCAAAGGCACCGGCTTTATCGACCGGCTGCTGCCGCCCGTGGTCATCGGCCCGGTGATCATTTCCATCGGCCTAGCCATGGCGCCGATTGCCGCCAACATGGCGATGGGCAAAGCCGGGGATGGCAGCGAGCTGATCCATTACCAGACGGCGATGCTGATCTCGATGCCAGCGCTGCTGACCACGTTGATCGTGGCGGTGTTCGGCAAAGGCATATTCCGCCTGGTGCCGATCATTTCCGGTGTGCTGGTGGGCTTTGCCATGTCGTTCTACTTTGGTGTGGTCGACACGGCGAAGATCGCCGCTGCACCCTGGTTCGCCCTGCCCCACTTCACCGCGCCGGAGTTCAACTGGCAGGCGATTCTGTTCATTGTCCCGGTGGCCCTGGCCCCGGCGATCGAGCATATCGGCGGTGTGATCGCGGTGGGCAGCGTGACCGGTCGCGACTACCTGAAGAAACCTGGCCTGCATCGCACGCTGTTGGGTGACGGCATTGCCACCACGGCCGCCGGCCTGTTTGGCGGCCCGCCGAACACCACCTACGCCGAAGTGACCGGCGCGGTGATGCTGACCAAGAACTACAACCCGAAAATCATGACCTGGGCGGCGGTATTTGCCATCAGCCTGGCGTTTATCGGTAAGTTCGGCGCACTGCTGCAGAGCATCCCGGTGCCGGTGATGGGCGGCATTCTGTGCCTGCTGTTCGGCTCGATTGCGGCGGTGGGCATGAACACGCTGATCCGCCACAAGATCGACCTCGGCGAGGCGCGCAATCTGGTGATTGTGTCGGTGACCCTGGTGTTCGGGATTGGCGGTGTGCTGGTCGGCACCGGCACCGGTCCGGATGATTTCGGCCTCAAGGGCATTGCCCTGTGCGCGGTGGTAGCGATTAGTTTGAACCTGCTGCTGCCGGGCAATGATGGCTGGAAGAACAAGAAGCCGGATGAGCCGTTGCTCTAACTGACCCAACGCAAAGCAGTGTGGGAGCTGGCTTGCCTGCGATGGCGGTGTATCAAACGACGGATATGTCGACTGCTACACCGCTATCGCAGGCAAGCCAGCTCCCACATTTTTTTATCTTCAGTGTGGCTTAGAGCTCGCCGAGCCCATCAATCAGCGCCTGGTTCTGCTCTGGCGTACCGATGCTGATCCGCAGGAACTGGGCAATCCGCTCCTGTTTGAAGTGCCGCACAATCACCCCTTGCTCACGCAACTTGGCTGCCAGGCCGGCAGCGTCGTGCCGTGGGTGACGAGCAAAGATGAAGTTGGCCGCCGATGGCAACACTTCAAAGCCCTTGGCTTGCAACTGCGCGACCACCTTGTCGCGGCTGTCGATCACCTGTTTGCAGGTTTTCTCGAAATATTCACGGTCGTCGAACGCCGCCGCCGCGCCGACAATCGCCAGGCGATCCAGCGGGTAGGAGTTGAAGCTGTTCTTGACCCGCTCCAGCGCCTCGATCAGGTCCGGGTGGCCCACGGCCAGGCCCACACGCAAACCGGCCAGTGAGCGCGACTTGGACAGGGTCTGAGTCACCAGCAGGTTCGGGTAACGGTCCACCAGGCTGATAGCGGTTTCGCCGCCAAAGTCGATATAGGCTTCATCGACGACCACTACCGAATCCGGGCTGGCCTTGACGATTTGCTCCACCGCGTCCAGCGCCAGTACGCAGCCGGTGGGCGCGTTCGGGTTGGGGAAGATGATCCCGCCGTTGGGCTTGGCGTAGTCGGCCACACGAATCTGGAACTGCTCGTCCAGCGGCAGCGGGTCGGACTTGATGCCATACAGGCCACAGTAAACCGGATAGAAGCTGTAGCTGATGTCCGGAAACAGCAGCGGCAAATCGTGCTGGAACAGGCCGTGGAAGATGTGCGCCAGGACTTCATCGGAACCGTTGCCGAGAAAGACCTTGCCGGCGTCGATTCCGTAATACCTGGCCACCGCCTGCTTGAGCAGGTCGCTGTTGGGGTCCGGGTACAGGCGCAAGTTGTCGTTCAACTCGGCCTGCATCGCGGCGAGCGCCTTGGACGATGGGCCGTAGGGGTTCTCGTTGGTGTTGAGCTTGACCAGCTTGGTCAGCTTGGGTTGCTCGCCGGGCACGTACGGCACCAGGTTCTTGACGAAGGGGCTCCAGAATTTGCTCATGTCTCAGTTCCCCTTCTTGTCTTCAAGGATGCGATATTCGGCGCTGCGAGCGTGCGCGCTCAGCGATTCACCGCGGGCCAGTACCGAGGCGGTCTTGCCCAGCTCGGAAGCGCCTTGTGGCGAGCAGAAGATGATCGAGGAGCGCTTCTGGAAGTCATACACGCCGAGCGGCGACGAGAAACGCGCGGTGCCGGAGGTCGGCAGCACGTGGTTCGGGCCGGCGCAGTAGTCGCCCAGGGCTTCACTGGTGTGGCGGCCCATGAAGATCGCGCCAGCGTGGCGAATCGACGGCAGCCAGGCTTGTGGGTCGGCCACGGACAACTCCAGGTGCTCCGGCGCGATGCGGTTGGCCACCTCAATGGCCTGCTCCATGTCGCGTACGAGGATCAGCGCGCCACGGCCATTGATCGACTTCTCGATGATCTCGGCGCGCTCCATGGTGGGCAGCAGCTTGTCGATGCTGGCGGCGACCTTGTCGAGGAACTCGGCATCGGGGCTGACGAGGATCGCCTGGGCGTCCTCGTCATGCTCGGCCTGGGAGAACAGGTCCATGGCGATCCAGTCCGGGTCGGTCTGGCCGTCACACACCACCAGGATTTCCGAAGGGCCGGCAATCATGTCGATACCGACCTGGCCGAACACGTGCCGCTTGGCAGTGGCGACATAGATGTTGCCTGGGCCGACCACTTTGTCGACCTTCGGCACGCTTTCGGTGCCATAGGCCAGGGCCGCGACAGCTTGAGCGCCGCCGATGGTGAACACGCGGTCAACCCCGGCGATGCACGCGGCAGCCAGCACCAGCTCGTTGATTTCGCCGCGCGGCGTTGGCACGACCATGACCACTTCGGTCACGCCCGCCACTTTGGCCGGGATAGCGTTCATCAACACCGACGACGGGTACGAGGCTTTACCGCCCGGCACGTACAGCCCAGCGCGGTCCAGCGGCGTGACCTTCTGGCCCAGCACGGTGCCGTCGGCCTCGGTGTAGCTCCAGGAATCCTGTTTCTGTTTTTCGTGGTAGCTGCGTACGCGTGCCGCTGCGACTTCCAGGGCTTCACGCTGCGGCGCGGTGATGCGCGTCAGCGCCAGCTCAAGGCGTTCGCGCGGCAGGATCAGATCGGACATCGACGCGACGTCGAGGCCGTCGAACTGGCGGGTGAAGTCCACCAGCGCCGCATCACCGCGCTCGCGCACCGCCTTGATGATGTCGAGCACCCGCTGGTTGACCGAGTCGTCGGACACGCTTTCCCAGCTCAGCAGATGATCCAGATGATGGGCGAAATCCGGGTCGGCAGCGTTGAGTCGGGCAATTGCAGTGGACGTGGTCATAGCGAGGGCCTCAATAGAATTGGCAAAAACTCAGGCGCCCTAAACTAGCAGTCGTTTCCGCTTGGGCACCTGAGAATTCTGGCTATGAGGCGGATAGACGGGCGCGACCTACGGCCGCGCAGGTGAGTCAACCGCGGTGTCGAGACTCCACTGCCTTGCGCAGGGTGTCGATCAACGCCTGGATTCGGGCGTGTTGCATTTTCATCGAAGCTTTGTTGACGATCAGTCGCGAGCTGATGTCGGCAATGAAATCCTGAGGCTCAAGACCGTTGGCACGCAGCGTGTTGCCGGTGTCGACTACGTCGATGATCTTGTCGGCCAGGCCGATCAGCGGTGCCAGCTCCATCGAGCCGTAAAGCTTGATGATGTCGACCTGGCGACCTTGCTCGGCATAGTAACGCTTGGCAACGTTGACGAACTTGGTCGCCACGCGCAGGCGGCCTTTGGGCTCGACGTCACCGACACGGCCGGCGGTCATCAGCTTGCACAGGGCGATGCGCAGGTCCAGCGGCTCGTACAGGCCCTGGCCGCCGTATTCCATCAACACGTCTTTGCCCGCGACACCGAGGTCGGCCGCGCCATGTTCAACGTAAGTCGGCACGTCAGTGGCACGCACGATCAGCAGGCGAACGTCGTCCTGGGTCGTGGGGATGATCAGCTTGCGGCTCTTGTCCGGATTCTCGGTCGGCACGATGCCCGCTTCAGCCAGAAGCGGCAAAGTGTCGTCAAGGATGCGGCCCTTGGACAGTGCGATGGTCAACATGGGAAACGTCAGTCCTTCATCAGGCTATTGCTGTCCGGTCGCAAACGGCGCCAGACACAGATCGAGGCCATTACAGCCTCGATTTGAAACAAGTTCAGCAGGGACACGCTCAGTTAACAGCAAAACACCATCCCGTGGCGAGCGGGCTTGCCCAGCGCTGGACTGCATAGCGTCCCGTTTTGGGGGTCGCTACGCGGGCGGTACGACGACTCGACAAGCCCGCCCGCCACAGTGACGGTGTTTACAGCTACTGGACCTAGCCCGGTACGCGGCGGATCTTGGCGCCGAGCATCTGCAGTTTTTCTTCGATGCACTCGTAACCACGGTCTATGTGGTAGATGCGGTCGATCAAAGTGTCGCCGTCAGCGCACAGCGCCGAGATGACCAGGCTGGCCGACGCACGCAGGTCGGTGGCCATCACTGGCGCGCCCTTGAGCTTGTCGATACCGGTGACGATGGCCGTGTTGCCTTCGACCTGGATCTTGGCGCCCATGCGGTGCAGTTCATACACGTGCATGAAGCGGTTTTCGAAGATGGTTTCGATCACGGCACCGGTGCCTTCGGCAATCGCGTTCAAGGAAATGAACTGCGCTTGCATGTCGGTCGGGAACGCCGGGTAAGGAGCGGTCCGCACGTTGACGGCTTTAGGCCGCTTACCGTGCATGTTCAGCTCGATCCAGTCGGCACCGGTGGTGATTTCAGCACCGGCTTCCTTGAGTTTTTCCAGGACGGCTTCAAGGATGGTCGGATCGGTATCCTTGACCTTGACGCGGCCACCCGTAACGGCAGCAGCCACCAGGTAGGTGCCGGTCTCGATACGGTCCGGCATCACTTTGTAAGTGGCCGAGTGCAGACGCTTAACACCGTCGATGGTGATGGTGTCAGTGCCGGCGCCGGTGATGTTGGCACCCATGGCGATCAGGAAGTTGGCCAGGTCGACGACTTCCGGCTCGCGCGCGGCGTTTTGCAGGACGCTGCGACCGTTGGCCAGAGCGGCGGCCATCATGATGTTCTCGGTACCGGTCACGCTGACGGTATCAAAGAAGAAGTTGGCACCACGCAGGCCGCCTTCCGGCGCCTTGGCCTTGATGTAGCCGCCTTCGACGTCGATGGTTGCGCCCATGGCTTCAAGGCCACGGATGTGCAAATCGACCGGACGCGAACCGATGGCGCAACCGCCAGGCAGTGCCACTTCGGCCTCACCGAAACGGGCAACCATCGGGCCCAGCACCAGGATCGACGCGCGCATGGTTTTCACCAGCTCGTACGGAGCGATCAGGGTCTTGATGGTGCGCGGGTCGATTTCGACGGACAGTTTTTCGTCGATCACAGGCTCAATGCCCATGCGACCGAACAGTTCGATCATGGTGGTGATGTCGTGCAAGTGCGGCAGGTTGGCCACAGTTACCGGGCCATCGCACAGCAGGGTCGCTGCCAGAATCGGCAAGGCGGAGTTTTTCGCACCGGAAATGCGGATCTCGCCATCAAGGCGGGCACCGCCGGTAATAATCAATTTATCCATAAGAATCTCGACGCCTTGGGGGCTCAGGTGCGCTCGGCCCAGGCCGCGCGGCTGAAAAATTTCATAGTGACCGCGTGGATGCTGCCATCGGTGATCCACGGGTTTAAATGGGCATAGATCTGCTGTTGACGCTTGACCGGGCTCAGTGCCGCCAGTTCATCGCTAATCACGTTCAGCTGGAAATTGCAGCCTTCGCCTTCAACTTCTACGTTCGTTTCGGGCAGCTTTCCTTCAAGGAAGCTTTTAACTTCTAGGGCCTGCATGCTCAACCTCTATCGGCGCCCAGTGCGCACGGGTCGCACATCATACAAAAAAGCCCCGCGCCTGCGAACCCCGCATAGCAGGACTCTGACGGGGGGCTTCCTTGATATTGGCTATTAAGGATGCGCCAGAAGCTCGGTCAGACCGGAAACCTCGGCAATTTCGCGCATATCCTCAGGCAACGCACGGATGCTGACCGGTTTCTTGACCGCCTCGGCATCCCTCATGAAGCACAGCAACAATGACAAACCGACGCTGCTGGACTTGGTCACTGCCGAGCAATCCAGCACCAGCGCAGGCGCGTTGCTGCTGTTGATCAGCGCCTGGCCCTGCTTGCGCAGGTCAGGCCCGGAGCGGTAATCAAGCACGCCGCTCAGGAATAATTCGCCGGCGTCACCAAGCCGAACAGCCGACTCGGTCATTGCGCAGGCTTCCCGGCAGCTTGTTTGTCGGTTTCTTCCTTGGCCTTGGCGACTTCACCGGCCCAACCATTGATGGTCTTATCCAGGTCGTTGCCATTGCGCTGCATGGCGTCAGCGAACTGATCGCGGAACAGCTTGCCAATGTTGATGCCATTGATGATCACGTTGCGCAGTTTCCACTCGCCTTTGACCTTCTCCAGCGTGTACTGCACAGGGTAGACGGCGCCGTTGGTGCCCTTGACGGTCATGTTGACGCTGGTGCGATCACCTGACTCATCCCCGGCCGGAGCAACGGTGATCCCCTGGTTGTTGTATTCCAGCAGGGCATTACCGTAGAACTGGAACAGGCCCTTTTTGAAGTTTTCCTGGAAGGTCTGCATCTGCGCAGGCGTTGCCTTGCGCGAATACTTGACCGTCATGATGCTGCGGGAAATGCCTTCGGCATCAACCACTGGCCCAACAATGGTGTTGAGCGCATCGTAGAACTTGCTTGGGTCTTGCTTGTACTGCTCTTTGTTGGCGGTCAGGTCAGCCAACATTTTGTTGGTCGTGTCCTGCACCAGATCGTGCGCAGAACCCGCCGCGTTGGCCATCAGGGGCAGCGCTGCAAGCAGCACCAGCAGGCCACGTCGCAAGGTAGAGATCATGAACAGATTCCTCATTTGGCGTCTTTATTGACCGTATTGAGCAGGAATTTACCGATCAAGTCTTCAAGCACCAGCGACGACTGTGTGTCGTGGATTGTCGAACCATCCTTGAGCAGGGCTGTTTCCCCGCCCACGCTGACGCCGATGTACTTCTCGCCCAGCAGACCCGCAGTGAGAATAGATGCAGTGGAGTCAGTCGGCAGATTATCTACCTTCTTGTCTACCTGCATGGTCACTCGCCCGGTGAAGCTGTCGCGATCCAGATCGATTGCCGTGACCTTGCCGATGGTTACACCGGCCATGGTCACTTTAGCTCTGACAGTCAAACCGGCGATATTGTCGAAGTAAGCGTAAAGTTTATAAGTATCGGCGGTCGGGCTGGCCGAAAGGCCACTGACTCGCAGGGCCAGCAACAGTAAAGCCAGGATGCCAGCCAGCAAGAAAAGGCCGACACCGATTTCCACAGTGCGGTTTTGCATCAGAAATCTCCAAACATCAAGGCGGTCAAAATGAAGTCAAGGCCCAGTACCGCCAGCGAGGCGTACACAACGGTCTTGGTGGTGGCGCGACTGATCCCTTCTGAAGTGGGCTCACAGTCATAGCCTTGGAATACGGCGATCCAGGTCACTACAAAGGCGAAAACGATGCTTTTGATGATGCCATTGAGCACGTCGCCGCTGAAGGTCACGCTGTTTTGCATGTTGCCCCAGTACGAGCCGTCATAGACGCCCAACCAGTCGACCGCCACCCACGAACCGCCCCAGATGCCCACCACGCTGAAAATCATCGCCAGCAGTGGCAGGGAAATGAAGCCGGCCCACAGGCGCGGGGCAACAATGTACTTGAGTGGGTCCACGCCGATCATTTCCAGGCTGGACAACTGCTCGGTGGACTTCATGTTGCCGATCTCGGCAGTCAGCGCAGAACCTGCGCGCCCGGCAAACAGCAAGGCGGTGACCACCGGGCCCAGCTCACGCAACAGCGTCAGGGCGACCATCTGCCCCACTGCCTGCTCCGAGCCGTAGCTGGAGAGGATATTGAACCCCTGCAACGCCAGCACCATGCCGATGAAAATCCCGGAAACCACGATGATCACCAGGGACATCACGCCTACTGAGTGCAGTTGCTTTAGCAGCAGGCCAAAGCCGCCCCCTATGCCGCCGCGACCGAGCAACGCGTGAAACAGGAAAATCGTCGAACGCCCAAGCACTTCGACCATGTCGATGCCCGAGCGACCGAAAAGGCGAACCTTTTCGATGAGAGATGTCTTGCGCATCAGCGCTTCCCCAGAAGATCTGAGCGGTAGTCCGCTGCCGGAAAATGAAAAGGCACCGGGCCATCGGGATCGCCGGTCATGAATTGGCGAATGCGCGGGTTGTCAGCATTCATCAGCTCTTCAGGCGTGCCCTGCCCCAACACCTGGCCATCGCCTACCACATAGAGGTAGTCGGCGATGCTCGCGGTTTCAGCCAGGTCGTGGGACACCACGATACTGGTGATGCCGAGCGCATCGTTGAGCAGGCGGATCAGCCGCACCAGCACACCCATGGCAATGGGGTCCTGACCGACGAAGGGCTCGTCATACATGAGGATCTGCGGATCGAGAGCAATGGCACGCGCCAACGCGACACGGCGCTTCATGCCGCCGGACAATTCGTCAGGCATCAGGTCGATGGCACCGCGAAGGCCCACGGCCTGCAGTTTCAGCAACACGATGTCACGAATCATTTCATCGGACAGCTGGGTATGCACCCGCAGCGGAAACGCCACGTTTTCGAAAACATCGAGGTCGGTGAACAAGGCGCCGCTCTGGAACAGCACGCCCATATGCTTGCGGGCATCGAACAGATCGCTGCGCGACAGTGTCGGCAGGTTCTGGCCGTTGACCCACACTTCGCCGGCGCTAGGGCGCAATTGCATGCCCATCAGGCGCAACAGGGTGGTCTTGCCGCAACCGGAAGGCCCCATGATGCCCGTGACTTTACCGCGGGGAATGCGAATATCGATGTTATTGAAGATGCTGCGCGTCCCGCGCTTGAAGGTAAGGCCCTTCAGCTCGACCGCGTAGGCGTTATCGGCACTCATCTAATCTCCTTGGGATGCAGCCTTTCACTCAGACACCATGTTTGCGACATTCGTTTGCAATGGGTGCGCAATAGTTTGCAACAGGTGCGCATTCATTAGTCACATGGGTTGGGCGGACCGAACTGGCGGCGAACTATATCACTGGTGGTACAGAGCCCCCAAGGCCGGAACAGCGCTCGTTCAGATTCGGGACAGGCAAAAAACCTTGCTGGGCATGATTCTCGTGCACTAGCAGAATAAACCCTGACGAACTTGCGTGAGGGAATTGATCATTACCGCTATAATCGCCGACTTTTCGTCAGGCTATACGATTTCAGACATGAGCCAATCCAGCGACCTTATTCAATCCGCACAACGCACCATCCGCCTCGAGCTAGAAGCCGTAGAGGGCTTGCTGGCCCATATCGACGCGGATTTCGTACGTGCCTGCGAGATGATTCTGGCCAGCAAAGGCCGCGTTGTCGTGGTTGGCATGGGCAAGTCAGGCCACGTTGGTAACAAGATTGCCGCCACGTTGGCCAGCACCGGAACCACGGCTTTTTTCGTACACCCGGCCGAAGCCAGCCACGGCGACATGGGCATGATCACCAAGGATGACATCATCCTGGCCTTGTCGAACTCCGGCACCACCAACGAAATCGTGACCCTGCTGCCGCTGATCAAGCGCCTGGGCATCAAGATGGTCAGCATTACCGGCAACCCGGATTCGACGCTGGCCAAGGCCGCGGAAGTGAACTTGAATGTTCACGTAGCCCACGAAGCCTGCCCGCTGAACCTGGCGCCGACTTCCTCGACCACCGCCGCACTGGTCATGGGCGATGCCTTGGCCGTGGCGCTCTTGGAAGCTCGCGGTTTTACAGCTGAAGATTTCGCGTTTTCGCATCCAGGCGGCGCTCTCGGCCGTCGCCTGCTGCTGAAAGTGGAAAATGTCATGCATTCGGGGGATGAACTGCCCCACGTCCAGCGCGGCACCCTTTTAAAGGACGCGCTGATGGAAATGACCCTCAAGCGCCTGGGCATGACTGTCATTCTGGAGTCCGACGGGCGTCTGGCCGGCGTTTTCACTGACGGTGACCTGCGCCGCACGCTGGACCGCAATCTCGACATTCAAACGGCTACGATCGATGAAGTCATGACCCCTCACGGCAAGACCGCACGCCCGGAAATGCTCGCGGCCGAAGCGTTGAAGATCATGGAAGACCACAAGATTCTTGCGCTGGTAGTCGTCGACGGCGACGATCACCCGGTTGGCGCCCTGAACATGCACGACTTGCTGCGTGCGGGAGTGATGTAAATGACCAGCGACCTGCTGCAACGCGGTAAAAACATCAAACTGGCAATTTTCGACGTCGATGGCGTGCTGACCGACGGCCGCCTGTACTTCCTCGAAGATGGCAGTGAATTCAAGACGTTCAACACCCTCGATGGCCAAGGCATCAAAATGTTGATGGCCGCGGGCGTGCAAACTGCGATTATCAGCGGTCGAAAAACACCGGTTGTGGAACGCCGTGCACAAAACCTGGGTATTCCTCACCTGTATCAGGGCCGTGAGGATAAACTGGTGGTTCTGGACGAGCTTCTTGGCCAACTCAACCTAAGCTATGAGCAGGTCGCCTATTTGGGCGATGACCTGCCTGACCTCCCGGTTATCCGCCGCGTAGGCCTGGGTATGGCCGTCGCCAATGCGGCGACTTTTGTTCGCGAGCACGCCCATGGCATCACCACAGCCCGTGGCGGCGAAGGTGCCGCCCGCGAGTTCTGCGAATTGATCCTGCGTGCCCAGGGCAGCCTTGAAGCGGCACACGCCGCCTACTTATAGAGCGTTTTATGCTGAGCAAAAAGATTCGCAATTTCCTGCTGTTCGGGGTCATCGCCGCACTGTTTCTGGCGGTAGGCTACTGGAATATCAGCCCCGAACGCTTTCTCGACAGATCTGGCGCGCAGGTTGACGAAGGTGCTATCGACTATTACGCCATCAATGCCTACAGCGTGCAGTTCCTGCCGGATGGCAAGCTTCAGTACGAGATGAACTCGGACAAAGTCGAGCACTTGAAGTCGTCCGAAGTCACGTTGCTGACCAACCCGGACATGAACCTGTACCGCGGCACTGAGTTTCCTTGGCATGTCACCAGCAAGCACGGCGAGGTCAACCCGGACGGCACTCAGGTAGAACTGATCGACTCGGTACGTGTTGCACGTACTGACGATAAGAACCGCGACACTATTATTACCAGCAGTCGCATGACCGTTTTCCCACAACAGCAATATGCGCAGACCGAGCAAGACGTTAGAATCGACGGCGCTGGCGGTGTATCGACTGGCAAGGGAATGAAAGCGTATTTGAAAGAAAGCAGGATACACCTGCTATCGAACGTAAGAGGACAGTATGAGGCTCGTTAAAACCCTCCCTATTTTGCTCGGTCTGGGCGCAGCACTGGGAAGCGTGAGCGCCTGGGCTCTGCCGAACGATAGCCAGCAACCGATCCACATTCAGGCTGACGATGCGCAGCTGGATGACAAGCAAGGCGTTGCAACCTATACCGGTGCCGTGATCATCACCCAAGGTTCGATGAAAATTACCGGCAACACGGTGACGCTCACGCGTACGCCTGCGGGTGACATCGACGTGGTGACTTCGGTGGGTAACCTGGCCTATTTCGAACAGAAGCAGGCTGCTGCAGACCCTGCTCCGATGAAGGGCTACGGCAAGACCATCCAGTATCACGCCCAGCAAAACCGTATCATCCTGATCGATCAGGCCAGGGTTGTGAGCAGCGATGGCAACACCACGGACGGTGAGAAAATCACCTATGACACCGTGAAGCAGATCGCTCAGGCGGGTCGCGCCACCGGCGCGAAGATCGGCACGCCGAAGCCGCGTATCGACATGGTTATCCAGCCCAAGCAGAAAGACGCTGCCGCTCAGCCTGCGCCTAAACCCGCTGCGAAGAAGGCGAACTAATGGCAACCCTCAAAGCCCAGCATCTGGCCAAGGCTTACAAAAGCCGTCAGGTCGTGCGCGACGTCAGCCTGTCGATCGACAGTGGCCAGATCGTCGGCCTGCTCGGCCCTAACGGTGCCGGCAAAACCACGTGTTTCTATATGATCGTCGGACTGGTCCAGGCGGATCAGGGCCGTGTATTGATCGACGACCTCGACGTGAGCCACCAGCCGATGCATGGCCGCGCACGCGCAGGTATCGGCTATCTCCCACAGGAAGCGTCGATCTTTCGCAAACTGTCGGTGTCGGACAACATCATGGCGATCCTCGAGACCCGCAAGGAACTCGACCGTGACGGCCGCCGCAAGGAGCTGGAAAGCCTGCTTCAGGAATTCCACATCAACCACATTCGCGACAACCTCGGCATGAGCCTGTCCGGTGGTGAGCGCCGTCGCGTGGAAATCGCACGTGCACTGGCAACCGCACCGAAGTTCATCCTGCTGGACGAACCGTTTGCCGGCGTTGACCCGATCTCGGTCGGCGACATCAAACAGATCATCCACCACCTCAAAGCCAAGGGAATCGGCGTGTTGATCACTGACCACAACGTCCGTGAAACCCTCGATATCTGTGAAACGGCTTATATCGTCAACGATGGCCAGCTGATCGCCGAGGGCGATTCAGCCACAATCCTGGCTAACGAACTGGTCAAGGAAGTGTATCTGGGCCACGAGTTCCGCCTGTAAGCACCGTGGTGTCACGGCTGTTCGCCAAGGCGCGCGGGAGTCAATAAAAACCTCTTTTTTTTATTGTTACCGCGCTCTAGGCAAAGCCCCCGACATCAGGCATATAATTTGCTTATGTTTGGCGCTCACGCGCCCTGTCGTGGATGGCGCATTGCGCCGGCGAATAAGGTGTTAAGCCCCTGCCATGAAACCATCGCTAGTCCTGAGAATGGGCCAGCAGCTGACGATGACACCTCAGCTGCAACAGGCCATCCGCCTGCTCCAATTGTCGACCCTGGACCTGCAACAGGAAATCCAGGAGGCCCTGGAGTCCAATCCGATGCTCGAACGCCAGGAAGAAGGCGACGACTTCGATAATGCAGACCCGCTGGCCGACAACATCGAGCAAAAACCCAACTCCGACGTGCAGGAACCCTCCTACCAGGAAACCGCCCCAACGGTGGATAACCTTGAGGAAGGCGAATGGAACGAACGCATCCCCAACGATCTTCCCGTGGATACCGCGTGGGAAGACGTTTACCAGACCAGCGCCAGCAGCCTGCCCAGCAATGATGATGACGAATGGGATTTCACCACCCGCACGTCCGCTGGCGAAAGCCTGCAAAGCCATTTGTTGTGGCAACTTAACCTCGCGCCGATGTCCGACACCGATCGCCTGATCGCTGTCACTCTGATCGACTGCATCAATAACCAGGGCTACCTGGACGAAACCCTTGATGAAATCCTCGAGGCCTTCGACCCGGAGCTGGACATCGAGCTGGACGAAATCGAAGCCGTCCTTCACCGCATTCAACAGTTTGAGCCCGCCGGCATCGGCGCTCGCACCCTCAGCGAGTGCCTGCTGCTGCAATTGCGTCAACTGCCCGCCAAGACGCTTTGGCTCGCAGAGGCCCAGCGCCTGGTCACCGACTACATCGACCTGCTGGGCAGCCGCGACTACAGCCAACTGATGCGCCGCATGAAGCTCAAGGAAGACGACCTGCGCCAGGTCATCGAGCTGGTACAGAGCCTCAATCCGCGCCCCGGCTCGCAAATCGAGTCCAGCGAAGCCGAATACGTCGTTCCCGACGTGATCGTGCGCAAGGACAACGAGCGCTGGCTGGTGGAGCTTAACCAGGAATCAGTGCCACGCTTGCGCGTCAACCCGCAATACGCAGGCTTTGTGCGCCGCGCCGACACCAGTGCCGATAACACTTTCATGCGCAACCAGTTGCAGGAAGCGCGCTGGTTCATCAAGAGCCTGCAAAGCCGCAATGAAACCCTGATGAAAGTGGCCACCCAAATCGTCGAGCACCAGCGCGGCTTCCTGGAATATGGCGACGAGGCAATGAAACCGTTGGTGCTGCATGACATCGCCGAGGCGGTGGGCATGCACGAATCAACGATCTCCCGGGTGACCACGCAGAAGTTCATGCATACCCCACGGGGTATTTATGAGTTGAAATACTTTTTCTCCAGCCATGTCAGCACCTCCGAAGGCGGCGAATGCTCGTCCACGGCGATCCGCGCGATCATCAAAAAACTGGTTGCTGCGGAAAATCAGAAAAAGCCGTTGAGTGACAGCAAGATCGCTGGTTTACTGGAGGCACAAGGCATTCAGGTCGCCCGTCGAACCGTCGCCAAGTACCGCGAGTCCCTCGGGATCGCGCCTTCCAGCGAGCGTAAGCGTTTGATGTGACGGGCGGGCCATAGCGTTCCAGTGGCAGGCGTTTTGCCTGCCGCTTTATGCACTGGCAACGAAGGAGAAGCTGTATGCAAGTCAACATCAGTGGACACCAACTGGAAGTTACCAAGCCCCTGCGTGAGTACACCGAGAGCAAGCTGAACAAGCTTGCGGGGCATTTTGACAAGATCACCAACGTGCAGGTCATCATGGAGGTCGACAAGCTCAAGCAAAAAATCGAGGCCACCCTGCACGTACCGAATGCGAAGCTCGTCGCCAATGCGGAGCATGAAGACATGTACGCAGCGATTGACTCGCTCTACGACAAGCTGGACCGCCAACTCATAAAGCATAAGGAAAAGTATCTGCACCTGATGCAAGGTACAGGTCGTTAACTCTCCCCCATGATCCAACTTGAAACCATCCTGACCCCCGGCCGTTCACTCGTGAACGCGCCGGGCGGCAGCAAGAAGAAAGCCCTCGAACACATCGCCAACCTGATCAGCCGTGAAGTGCCTGAGCTGGATGAGCAAGTTGTGTTCAAGGCCCTGATTGACCGTGAAAAGCTGGGTTCGACCGGTTTTGGTAACGGCATCGCCATTCCTCACTGCCGCCTTGAAGGCTGTACTTCTCCCGTAAGTGCACTTTTACACCTGCAAGAAAAAATCGATTTTGATGCCATCGACGGCGCCCCGGTCGACCTGCTGTTCGTTCTGCTGGTCCCACAAGCTGCTACCGATGCACACCTGGAATTGCTCCGGCAGATCGCCAGCATGCTCGACCGCAAGGAAGTACGCGACAAACTGCGCAGTGCCAGCAGCAACGAGGCGCTCTATCAGGTTGTCCTGGATGAACAAAACAGGCAGTAATCATGCGTTTGATCATCGTCAGCGGCCGTTCCGGCTCGGGTAAAAGCACCGCACTCAATGTCCTTGAAGACAATGGCTTCTATTGCATCGACAACCTGCCCGCCGGCCTGCTGCCGGAGCTGGCCGAGCGTGCGCTGATTCACACTGAGTTGGCGCAGCCGCTGGTTGCCGTTTCAATTGATGCACGTAATCTCCCCAGCCACCTCTCGCGATTTCCTGAATTGCTCGAAGAAGTGCGGGCCAAGCACATCCATTGCGACGTGCTGTACCTGGATGCCGACGAAGAGACGCTGCTCAAGCGCTTCTCTGAAACCCGTCGACGTCACCCTCTGAGCAGCCCTCACCGCTCGCTGGCCGAGGCCATTGAGGACGAGACCACGCTGCTGGGGCCGATCATCGACCTCGCCGATCTCAAGATCAACACCACCGGCCTGAACTTGTATCAGTTGCGCGACGCCATCAAACTACGCCTGCTGAATCAACCAGAGCCTGGCACGGCATTTCTCGTCGAGTCGTTTGGCTTTAAACGAGGCATGCCGGTCGATGCCGACCTGGTGTTCGATGTTCGCTGCCTGCCCAACCCTTACTGGAAGCCGGAGCTGCGTGATCAGTCGGGGCTGGATCAGCCGGTGGCCGAGTACCTGGCTGCGCAACCGGATGTCGAAGAGATGTTCCAGGACATTTCCAGCTACCTGCTCAAATGGTTACCACGTTTTGCCGCGAGTAATCGTGCCTATGTCACCATCGCCATCGGCTGCACCGGCGGCCATCACCGTTCTGTCTACCTGACTGAACGCCTGGGCCAGGTGCTGCAACAAACCCTCAAGAACGTCCAGGTTCGCCACCGCGACCTTAGCTGAAAGGAACACCTGTTCGATGCCCGCTCTGGAAATTGAAATCATCAACAAGCTGGGCCTGCACGCTCGCGCTTCCGCCAAATTCGTCGGTGTGGCCGGGCAGTTCCCTTGCCAGATCCGGGCCGGGCGCACTCCTGAATCCATGGTCGACGGCAAGAGCATCATGGCCATGATGATGCTGGCTGCCGGCAAGGGCACCAAGATTCACTTGAAGACTGAAGGCGAGCAAGAACAGGAAGCGATGGACGCGCTGGTAAAGCTGATCAATAACTTCTTTGACGAAGGCGAATAACCACGTCCAGGCATCGGCTCGCTGGCGGGACGCCCTCAAGTCTTGCCGTCACCGGGCGGACGCCACCGTTGCCAAGCCTGGCTTGTAATAATGGGCCGAGGTTTATCCCAGAGCAGTATCCATCACCATCATCAAGCAGAACCCGATGCACAGTCCCAGGCTGGCAAGCTTTTCGTGACCATTGCGGCGCGATTCGGGAATCACTTCGTGCGTCACCACCAGCAACATCGCCCCAGCTGCGAGTGCGAGCCCCAGCGGCAACAAAATTTCCGCAAGGCTCACCAGCCAGGCACATAGCACCGCAAATATGGGTTCGACCAACCCTGACGCAGCGCCGATCAGGAACGCTTTGATCCGCGACATCCCTGCCCCGGCCAAGACCAGCGCAATCACTAAACCTTCCGGAACATCCTGCAGGGCGATGCCCATGGCCAGGCTGTCGGCATCCGGCATGCCGCCACCCGCCGAGACACCTACGGCCATGCCCTCCGGAATGTTGTGGGCAATGATGGCAAACACGAACAACCAAATGCGCGGTGGAATCACCGGTTTGTCCGGCGTGCCCACTAGCATTTCCGGGCTGGCGCCGGACACCTTGCGGTCAACCAGGTACAACCCGAACGCACCGAGCATGATGCCGAAGCTGATCAAACCACTGGCTCCCCAAGGCGATAGCCCAAGGCCTTCAGCGGCCGCAATACCAGGCACGATCAGCGAAAAGGCCGTCGCCGCCAACATCACACCGGCGCCAAATCCCAGCAAGGTATCGCTGAGCGCTACCGGCATCCGGCGAATCACCAGCACCGGGACTGCGCCCAGTGCCGTGCCAAGCGCGCAGATCGCCCCGCCCTGTAAGGCGCGCAGGATGCGCGGTTCAAGATCCAGCCAGGCCAGCCCGTGGGCCACCAGCAATGCAGTACCTGCCAATAGCAGCAGCGAACCAAACGCATAACGAAACATTCGTCCGCTGCTGATCGCCAGTGTTTCAGTGCCCATAGTCGGCCTTAGATCTTGTTATTGGATGAATATCAGGCCACGGCGGCCTGGTAGCGTGCGGCGACTTCCGGCCAGTTGATGACGCTGTAGAAGGCGTTGATGTATTCCGGGCGGCGGTTCTGGTAGAGCAGGTAGTAAGCGTGCTCCCAGACGTCCAGACCGAGGATCGGCGTGTTGCCGTTCATCAGTGGGCTGTCCTGGTTGCCGCTGCTTTCGACCACCAGAGTTTTTTGCGGCGTGACGCTCAACCAGGCCCAGCCGCTGCCGAATCGGGTCAAGGCCGCCTTGGTGAAAGCGTCCTTGAAACTGTCGAAACCGCCCAGTTGCGTCTCGATCGCTGTGCCTAGCGCGCCCTCAGGTTTGCCACCGCCTTTGGGAGACATCACCGCCCAGAACAACGAATGGTTAGCGTGACCGCCACCTTGGTTAATCACCGCTGCGCGTAGTTTTTCCGGCAGTTGTTGGACGCTGGAGACCAGCTTTTCAACCGGCCAGCCCGCAAACTCGGTGCCCTCGACCGCCGCATTCAGATTGTTGATGTAGGTCTGGTGATGCTTGGTGTAGTGGATTTCCATGGTCTGCGCATCGATATGCGGCTCCAGGGCATCATAGGCGTAGGGCAAGGCAGGCAAGGTGTAGGACATATCAATGTGCTCCGTAATAGGGACTGTTGCGGGTCGACGCTTGCGGTTGCGCCGCAGTGCCACCCAGCAAGCGATGGGTCCGCGGGTACTCGCCGTGATCACTGATGAAGTTCAACAGTTCGACGTAGGTCTTGCTGCTCTGGCGCAGCGCCGCCTCGCGCAATTGCGGGCTCAGGCGCGGGTCCTGCATGGTCTGCAACAGGCGTTGATGGATAGCGCACAGGTATTCCGCACTTTCCTCAGGCTGGTTCAGGCGCAGGTGCAAGTCCGCCAGGTTGTGATGGGAGATGACGCAAGCCGCCACTGCTTCGTCGGCATCCGCCCAGCGCTCGAATAACACTTGAGCCAGGGCCAGGGCTTGCAAATAGGCCTCGCGAGCGTCAACCAATTCGCCCTGCATAAAACAGCGATTGGCTCGTTCGATCGTGCGTTTCCAGTGCTCCATGGTGAGCCTCCAAAGCAGAGTCGGTGATTACACGCCGCCGGCCGTGAGCTTTTCCGGATCCAGCAGGATCTCGAGTTGGCTACGTGACAAGTCGGTGTGCTCGAGGGCGACATCAATTACCGGACGGCCTTGCTGGTAGGCCTTCTTGGCAATTTCAGCGGCTTTTTGGTAACCAATGATCGGGTTGAGGGCCGTGACCAGAATCGGGTTGCGCGACAGCGCTTCCTTGAGCTTGGCCTCGTTGACTTTGAAGCTGGCGATAGCCTTGTCCGCCAGCAATCGGCTGGAATTAGCCAGCAGTTCGAGGCTGCTGAGCAGGTTTTGGGCAATGATCGGCAGCATCACGTTGAGTTCAAAGTTGCCGGACTGACCCGCAACAGTGATCACGGTGTCATTGCCAATGACTTGCGCAGCAACCATCGCAGTCGCTTCGGGGATCACCGGATTGACCTTGCCAGGCATGATCGAAGAGCCCGGCTGCAAGCCCTCCAGTTCAATTTCACCCAGGCCCGCGAGCGGTCCGGAGTTCATCCAGCGCAAATCGTTGGCAATTTTCATCAGCGAGACGGCGGTGGCTTTCAGCTGGCCGGAGACGGCCACAGCGGTGTCCTGGGAGCCAATCAACGCGAACAGGTTCTTGCCCGGTGTGAATTTCACGCCGGTCAGGGTGCTCAGTTGCTGGCTGAAACGCGCGGCGAATTCCGGGTGTGCGTTGATCCCGGTGCCGACCGCCGTGCCGCCCTGGGCCAGGGCTTGCAAGCTCGGCAGCAAGTCCTGCAAGTGACCGATATTGGCTTTGAGTTGTTGCGCCCAGCCGTTGAGCACTTGGCTCATGCGCACCGGCATGGCGTCCATCAAGTGGGTGCGGCCGGTTTTGATAAACGGATGGACCTCCTCGGCCTTGTGTTCGATCACCTGCACCAGGTGCAGCAAGGCCGGCAGCGTTTGCTCGTGCAACACCAATGCGGCGCTGACGTGAATGGTGGTCGGGATAATGTCGTTGCTGCTTTGGCCGCAGTTCACGTGGTCGTTGGGGTTGACCGCTTCGCCCAACAAACGGCTGGCGAGGGTCGCAATCACTTCGTTGGCGTTCATGTTGGAGCTGGTGCCGGAACCGGTCTGGAAGATATCCACCGGAAAGTGCGGCATGTAATCACCTTCCAGCAAACCCTGAGCGGCGTCGACAATGGCTTTGCCTTGCGCTTCGCTGATCTGCTTGAGGTCGACGTTGACCTTGGCGGCGGCGGCCTTGGCCAAAATCAGGGCGCGAATGAATTGCGCCGGCATACGCTGGTTGCTGATTGGGAAATTGTTCACCGCGCGCTGAGTTTGCGCGCCATACAAGGCCCCGGCAGGCACTTGCAGTTCGCCCATGCTGTCGCGTTCGATACGGGTGTTACTCATCGGAAGATCCTTGCACCAGGTCAGAAACGGAAATGGAGGGCAGCAATTCGCAGGTCGCCAATTGCCAGGCAAAGGTCTGCCAGCGCTTGAGGCGGCAGGCACAGTGAGAGAGTTTTTCCAGGTCACGCAGCGGGCGCCACGCCTGGTCCAGGCATATGGATCGCCAATGCCAGGGCAAGGCGACATCGCTGGCGGTGTCGATCAACAAACGGAATGATGTTTCAGCGATCGTCCACGGATGGGTCGCGGTGCAGCACGCCAGGTATCGACCCTCATTGAGGTAATGTTCGATCAGGCGAGGTTCATTGGGATCGAGGCCGCAGCGAATCTGACGACTCATCCAGCGCCAGCTTTCCAGGTACGGATCCTCATGCAGGACAGAACTCATGATCCACACTCATTCGGTAATGATATTTATTATTAAATGATATTGAGAATCAAAACAAGGGCGGCACGTGAATCCACCCGTGACGCGGGCATAAAAAAGGCGCGCCATCTGTAGATGGCGCGCCTTTTTGAGACGTTGAGTGTTTAGCTGCCGGCGACGGTCATTCGCTCGATCAACACCGACCCCGTGCGAATATTGCTGCGCAGCTCAAGATCGTTACCGACGGCAACGATTTGCTTGAACATGTCGCGCATGTTGCCGGCGATAGTCACTTCCTGGACGGCGAACTGAATCTCGCCGTTTTCCACCCAGAAACCGGCGGCGCCGCGGGAATAGTCACCCGTGACCATATTCAGGCCACTGCCCATCAATTCGGTCACCAGCAGGCCGCGGCCCATGCGACGCAGCAGCGCAGCCTGGTCCTCGTCGCCATGGGTCACGAACAGGTTATGCACGCCACCGGAGTTGGCCGTGCTCGGCAGCCCCAGCTTGCGACCGGCGTAAGTGCCCAACACGTAGGAGACCAGCTCGCCCTTCTCGACGAACGGCTTGGCATAGGTCGCCAGGCCATCACCGTCGAAGGCGGAACTGCCCATGGCACGCATCAGATGAGGACGCTCATCAATGGTCAGCCACTCAGGGAACAACTTCTGGCCGATTGCGCCCTCAAGGAACGAGGACTTGCGGTACAGATTCCCACCGGAAATCGCCCCCAGGAAGCTGCCAAACAGGCCTCCGGCAAGTTCGGCCGAGAACAGCACCGGCACTTCACACGTCGGCACCGGACGCGCGCCCAAACGGCTCGCCGCGCGCTGCGCAGCGCGCTGACCAATACTGACCGGGTTCGCCAGCAATTCACCCTGGCGGCTTACGTCATACCAATAATCACGCTGCATCTGGCCATCGGCTTCGGCGATCATCACGCAGCTCAAGCTATGGCGAGTAGAAGCGTAACCGCCGATAAAACCGTGACTGTTGCCGTAAACACGGCAACCCTGATGGGTGCTCAAGGTGGTGCCATCAGCATTCTTGATGCGGGGATCGGCATCAAACGCCGCAGCTTCGCAGATCAGCGCCTGCTCGATAGCCTGCTCAGGCGTGATGTCCCAGGCGTGAAAGAGGTCGAAATCCTTCAAGTCCTTGGCCATAAGCGCTTTGTCGGCCAAGCCCGAGCTTTCATCTTCGGACGTGTGCTTGGCAATGGCCAATGCAGCAGCGACAGTTTCGCGAATCGCTTCCGGACCGCTGGCCGACGTACTCGCCGAGCCTTTGCGCTGCCCCGAATACAAGGTGATGCCAAAACCCTGATCGCGATTGAATTCGACAGTTTCCACTTCCCGCTGGCGCACCGACGTCGACAGCCCCTGCTCCAGCGATACGGCCACTTCACAGGCACTTGCACCCTGACGCTTGGCCTCGGCAAGGATCTGCTCGACTTGTTCCTGCAGTGCCGGTAACGCTTGCGGACCGACGCTTTGGGCTGCACTCATGGTTTTCTCCACTCAAATTCTGCTTTCGGTTAAGGCCATCGAGCGACCGGGCCGGACAAGCGGCCCCCGACTGGTTATCATGGCGGCGTTTCTTTGCGGACTGCCACCATGGTTGATTCTTACGACGACTCCCTCGATGGGGAGAAAAGCAAAACCCAGGTCAAACGCGAGCTGCATGCTCTGGTTGACCTTGGCGAGCGCCTTACAACGCTCAAGCCGGATTTGGTTGCAAAACTGCCACTGACCGACGAAATGCGCCGGGCCCTGGCGGATGCGCCCAAGCACACCGCGAATATCGCGCGTAAACGGCACATCATGTTTATCGGCAAATTGATGCGCGATCAGGACACTGACGCCATTCTGACGTTGCTCGATCAACTCGATGCCTCCACTCGCCAGTACAACGAACGTTTCCATAACCTGGAACGTTGGCGTGACCGCCTGATTTCGGGCGATGACGCTGTACTGGAGAAATTCGTGGTGGACTACCCGGACGCGGACCGCCAGCAACTGCGCTCCCTGATCCGTCAGGCCCAGCACGAACTGGCGCAAAACAAGGCTCCGGCCACCAGCCGTAAAATTTTCAAGTACATCCGTGAGCTGGACGAGACTCAACGCGGCCTGCGCTGATCCTCTTCCCCGGGTGGCGTTCTGGGCCACCCGAAGCTCCACCGCTTACGACCCCGTGCCACCCACGGTGATCGCATCAATCTTCAAGGTTGGCTGGCCAACGCCGACCGGCACCGACTGCCCATCCTTGCCGCATGTGCCCACGCCGCTGTCCAGCGACAGGTCGTTACCGACCATCGACACCTTGCTCATGGCTTCCGGCCCGTTACCAATCAACGTCGCCCCTTTGACCGGCGCGGTAATCTTGCCGTCTTCGATCAGGTACGCCTCGCTGGTGGAGAACACAAACTTGCCGCTGGTGATATCCACCTGGCCGCCGCCGAGGTTGGCGCAGTAGATCCCGCGTTTGACCGAGGCGATGATTTCCGCCGGATCGCTTTGGCCACCGAGCATGTAGGTATTGGTCATACGTGGCATCGGCAAGTGCGCGTAGGACTCACGACGGCCGTTACCGGTGCGCGCCACGCCCATCAGGCGAGCATTGAGTTTGTCTTGCATGTAGCCCTTGAGCACACCGTTTTCAATCAGCGTGGTGCACTCGGTCGGCGTGCCTTCGTCATCAACGCTCAACGAACCACGGCGACCCGCCAAGGTGCCGTCGTCGACAATGGTGCACAGTTTGGACGCGACCATCTCGCCCATGCGCCCGCTGTAGGCCGAACTGCCCTTGCGATTGAAGTCGCCTTCCAGGCCGTGGCCCACCGCTTCGTGCAGCAAAACCCCCGACCAGCCCGAACCCAACACCACCGGCAAGGTACCGGCGGGTGCAGGGATGGCTTCCAGGTTAACCAGCGCCTGGCGCAGCGCCTCGCGGGCATAGCCCATGGCGCGGTCGTCAGAAAGGAAATATCGGTAGTCGGTACGCCCGCCGCCGCCATGGCCACCGCGCTCGCGGCGACCATTCTGCTCAACGATCACGCTGACATTAAACCGTACCAACGGCCGTACATCCGCCGCCAGCCCGCCGTCGGTGGACGCTACCAGAATGCGTTCCCACACACCGGCCATGCTCACGGTCACTTGCTGTATGCGTGGGTCGAGGGCACGGGTAGCGGCGTCGATACGCTTGAGCAAATCGACCTTTTCCGCACGGCTGATCACTTCCAGAGGGTTATCCGGCGCGTACAACTGCGCCACATCCTGGGTACTGAACGCCTGCACCGTGCCGTTCTGGCCAGCGCGGGAAATCGAGCGCGCTGCGCGGGCCGCTAGACCCAGCGCTTCAAGAGTGATGGCATTACTGTAGGCAAACCCGGTCTTTTCACCGGATTGCGCACGCACGCCCACGCCCTGGTCAAGGTTGAAACTGCCTTCCTTGACGATGCCGTCTTCGAGGGCCCATGACTCGGAAATCTGCCCCTGGAAATACAGGTCCGCCGCGTCGATGCCTGGCCCGGCTAGGTCGCCGAGCACGGTTTGCAAGCTTTCGATGGTCACGCCACCGGGTGCCAGGAGGTGTTCACTGACTGAGGACAACAACTCGCTCATAGGTTTGGCCTTAAATTCATCGTTCCGAAGCAGGCCGCTGCGCGCCCTGCGAGAAAAAGCGCCGATGGTTGACCACCGGCATGCGCGCCCGTATCGACGCTTGTTCATTGCTATCGCGTTCGGCCAACAACACCGCTTCGCCCTGATCCTGTTGTGTCAGCACGCGCCCCCAAGGGTCGACAATCGCTGCGTGGCCAAAGGTTTCCCGTGGGCCTGGGTGTACGCCGCCTTGGGCAGCTGCCAGCAAGTAACACTGGGTTTCAATGGCTCGCGCCCGAATCAGTACGTCCCAATGTGCAGCGCCCGTCACCGCGGTAAAGGCCGAGGGCGCGGCAATCAATTCAGCCCCGGCCGCGCGCAATTCGCTGTACAGCTCGGGGAACCGCAGGTCGTAGCACACCGTCAGGCCCAATCGCCCCACCGGCGTGTCCGCTACCACCACATTGCTCCCGAAAGCATAGTCGTCAGATTCGCGATAACGACCCCGCGCATCCGCTACATCCACATCGAACAAGTGCAGCTTGTCGTAACGGGCGACGATTTCGCCCTGATCATCGATCAGCAGCGAGCAAGCGTTGGACTTGGCATTGGGTTGGTCCTTGGGCGGCAACGGCAAAGTACCGGCCACTATCCATAAGGTGAGGTCGCGAGCGGTCTGTTTCAACCACGGCAGGATCGGGCCTTCGCCCAAAGCTTCGGCGCGGCCGAGATCGGCTACGTCACGACGGCCCATGGCGGCGAAGTTCTCCGGCAGTACCACCAGCTTCGCGCCGCCCGCCGCCGCTTGCTCCAGCAAGCGCCTGGCCTGGGCCAGGTTGGCCAGAACATCGCTCTGGCTGACCATCTGAATTACCGCAAAGGACATAGGCCGACACTCCGAAAAGGGCATGCGGCCATGCTACTCCACAGCCTCTCAGTTTGGTTTTTCAAATGGCTTGTCGAAGGTGATTTTTGGATCCTTCCATGGCCCTTGCACCTTGTACTGCACGCTGGCGAAACGCGAAACACGATCGCCAATCAACTTGTCGATCAAAAATAGCGCGCCACCAATGGCCGGTGCACCGACAATCAAAGCGGCAATCGGCAGGTTATTGGTCACCGGCAACGTGACCAGCAGCTTGGCGTCGACGCGGTCGGCTACCAGGTCCAGCGTGCCGTTGAGCTCCAGGTTGGTGGAAGGCCCGGTCATGGTGATGGGTTCACGCGTCACGAACACGCCATTGCTGGCCGCGAGCAAGCCTTTGACCCGGTCATAGCTCAAGCCTTTACCAAGCAAGTCCGAGAAGTCCAGACGCAAACGGCGCCCGATGGAGTTGAAATTCAGCAAGCCAAATACCCGCAGAGCCTGCGCGCCACCTTCGACCTCAACGAACTGGCCTTTGCGGAACGCTGCATCCAGGCTACCGGAGAAACGCTTGGGACCGACCCAAGCCGGCGAGCCCGGCCAGCGACCGTCCACATCCAGATGGAAGTCTTCACTGGTTACCGTCGGCGCGAACCCCCAGCCTTTGAGCACATCGGCGATGTTCTTGCCATCCAGGCGTCCTTTGTACCAACTGCTGCTGTCACCCGGCGCGCCTTCCCAACCACCAGCGCCGTTGAGCTGCATGCCTTTGAGGCCAAGGTCCAGATTGTTGAAGGCCAGGCCTTTGGCCGTCGGCCGTACTTTCAGTGACCAGGCGCCCACCAAGTCCGGCCCCTGGAACAGTTGATTGATAGAGATATCCAGTGCTGGAATGTCCTTGGGGTCGACATCCGCCAACGGGTCTGGCGCGTTTTCGTCGGCCTGTGCCTTCGGATCCACCGCCGGCAATTTCACGTACTGCAGGTTGATTGCAATAGGCGCGCCCTTGGCATCCGGAAGGTTCACAGCACCTTTGGCTTGCTGACTGTCGAACTGCAACCCCCATGCGGCCGGTTTGCGGTCAAGTTGCAGGTTGACCTGGTCAAATTGGGTACCAAAACCGCTCAACTTGCCCACCTTGAAATCAGCACCGCTGAGCAGTTGCTTGGCATTGCCGCCCGGGTCATTGCCGGCGTAACGGTCGACCAGTTTTTTCCACGGGTCTATATCCAGCTCCGACAGCACGCCACGAATGCGCAAGCCTTTGGCAGCTGGCAGCACGGCATCACCGTCCCCCAGGAACAACTCCCCGCGACCCTCATTGAATTTGTCCGGAGGCGACGCAAAGGTGAAGCTCGCCAGCTCGCCATAATCGAACCAGTAGCGGCGCTCGGCCCCCTGCAAGGTCATGCGGAACACGCTGTCGCGCCCCTGGCTGGCGGGCATGCCAAACGGTGCGGGCAGATCGACCGCTACGCCTTTCATGTTGGAACTGACCATCAGTTGGCTGTCGGCGCCGTCCAGTGTCACTTGCAATTGGTAGGGGATATCGCCGGACACCGGCAGCGGCTGGCTAATTTTCAACCAGTCCGTCAGGCGCTTGACCGTGACCTGCCCCTTGGCGGTGATACGCGTGCTGATAGTGCCCGGTTTGCCATCGGCAACGATCTGCGCCGTGATCGGACGATCAAACGCCTGGGCGGAGATGTTCTGGCCACTCAGCCCCTTGGTGCTGTCGAAGCGAAAATCGCCCTTGAGCTGGCTCAAGTCCAGAGTCGGCTCGGCCAATTGCAGGCGGGACTTGTCGGTCTGGAAGTCCACCACGATCTTGGGTTCGGTGCCTTTGACCAGCGGAATATCCAGGTCCAGCTTGCCTTGCAGGTCGCCCTCGCCTTTCCAGCCGGCAAACGTCGAGCCAGTGCCGATCGGCGCGTCCTGAAGGATCTTCAAGCCATCCCCCAGGCCACCTGCGAATCCACCGGTGATCAGCAGATGACTGTCTTTACCGGCTGGCGCGTGAGGAATATTGACGTAAACGTCCTTGACCTTGGTGTCGAGCAATTGGCCCTTGCTCGCCAGGATGCGCACGCCGCTCTCCTCGACAAACACTTCACCATTGACCTTGCTCACATGCGGCCAGCCTGGCTGGAACGCCAGTTCGGCATCGTGCACCTTGAAGAACAGGCTGATATTGCGTGCAGCCGGCAGCGCGTCATGGTTCAGCGAACCTTGGTACTGGAAGAAACCTTGGTCAACCGCGCCTTTGAGAATCGCTGTGCGCAACCACTCATCCAGCGATGGGCTCAATACCGCCGGCAAATACTTGGGTGTAAAACGGCCATCGCCATCGACCATGCCGACCCGCAGGTCCATATAGTCTTCCTGGCTATGGTCGAAATGCAGACGAATCAGGAAGTCTGCCGCAACCTTGCCTTCTTCGCCGAGCACCTTGATGTAGGGGGCGATCAGGGTGAAACCTTCTTTATCCAGCTTCCAGGTCAGGCGTGCATTGGCCTGGATGTACTGCCACGGTTTGGCAAAGATCGGGTACAGGTGCAAGGAGAAGTCCTTGCTGTCCATGCGCAACTCACCGTGCCCCAAGTCGCCGCGGATACTGCCGGATACGTTGCGCGCAGCCGGTGCGCCGAAGTAGGCATCAAACCCGATGCGCTCGAGGTTGGCGGCAAAACTGACCTTCTGATCGCTCGTATCCTGGGGACGGAAATCCACCAGCACGTTGCGTAGCATGCCAGTGGCCTTGAGGTGTTCGACGGTTTTGGCAAAGCCTTCCGGCAGGGGCGCCAAGGCATTCAGCAGCGGCGTGATCGGCGTCAGGTCAAGGCGGTCGGCCTGCAGTTTCCAGACTTCCAGATCCTTGTCGGTAGCCAGGCTTTGCTGCAATTGCAGGCGCGACTCCCAGCGCGTTTCACCAATGTTCATCGCCAGCGAGTCAAACAGCACGTTGAGGCCGCTTTCACTGCGTTGCAGGTAAGCCGTAAGGGCAAGGTTTTCGATATGGACCGGCTTGCGGTCGGCGTAGCTGCCTTTGAGCTGGGGTGAGTTCAGACGCGCCACCGCACTTTGCACGGTGCCTTTGGCCCAGGTCAGCCAGAATTCGCCGCCGGCCTTGAACTGCGTGACATTCCATTGCTGGGTCAGCCTGCCGGGTATCCATTTGGCCCAGTCGCTTTGCGGCAGGCTCAGGTAAGCCTGGACTTCACCGTCTTTCCAAGCGCTGGCGCGAATACGGGTACGCAGGTTTACAGCCAGTGGCTGGCCATCCGGCAGGGTCAGGCGCGCATCGAGGCGCTGGCGATTGGCGCCGGTGTGCAGGCTCAGGCCCACGTAAGTCAGGGTCAGCGGCGCCTGGCCGAACGGTTGCAGCGTGACCTGGCTATCGAGCAAGGACACGCGCTTGACCATCTGCATGCGCGTCAGCAACTGCTCAGGGTCCAACGGCTGATCATCTTGCACCGGCAGGCCTTGGAGCGCCCAGTGGCCGTCCTTGTCTTCCTTGACGCTCAACTGTAGCCCGCTGACTTCCAGGTGGGCTATGCGCACTTCGCGGGCCATCAGGCTGGCCCAGATATCCGGCACCACTTCAACCTGGTCCAGGCGCAAGGCACTGCTGCCCTCGCCGACCATCACGTCGTGGGCCAGCAACACAGGAGCGAAACCACTCCAGCGGCCTTCAAGGCTGCCGATTTGCACGGGCATGTCCACCGCAGCCTGAGCCTTGGCTTCGATTTCGGCGCGGTATTCAGCCACCAGCGGGGTCAATTCACGACCCAGGCTCACGTACACCGCAGCCAACACCAGCAGCAAGGCACACAAGCCCAGGCCCCAACGGGTCAAAGCGGCAAAAAAGCGTATCAGACGCTCCATGTCAGGCGACCCTCAAAGCAGTGGACGGACGGCAGATCAAGGTCTGCCGTTCTCGAAGAAATTAAGCGATTGGGGATCAGAGCAGCACCACGTCATATTGTTCCTGGGAATACATGGTTTCGACCTGGAAGCGAATCGTGCGCCCGATAAAACCCTCCAGTTCAGCGACGTTACCAGACTCTTCATCCAGTAACCGATCGACGACTTTCTGGTTGGCGAGCACTCTATAACCTTCGGCTTGATAGGCGCGTGCCTCCCGTAAGATTTCGCGGAAAATCTCGTAGCAAACCGTTTCCGGGGTCTTCAGCTTGCCGCGCCCCTGGCAGCTGCTGCAGGGTTCGCAGAGCACTTGCTCAAGGCTTTCGCGGGTACGCTTGCGGGTCATCTGCACCAGGCCCAGCTCGGTGATGCCGATGATGTTGGTTTTGGCGTGATCGCGCTCCAGTTGCTTCTCGAGGGTACGCAGCACCTGGCGCTGGTGCTCTTCGTCTTCCATGTCGATGAAGTCAATGATGATGATGCCACCCAGGTTGCGCAGGCGCAGTTGGCGGGCAATCGCGGTGGCGGCTTCGAGGTTGGTCTTGAAGATGGTCTCTTCGAGATTGCGGTGGCCGACAAACGCGCCGGTATTGACGTCAATGGTGGTCATGGCCTCTGCCGGGTCCACGACCAGATAGCCGCCGGATTTGAGCGGCACTTTACGCTCCAGGGCTTTCTGGATTTCGTCTTCGACGCCATAAAGATCGAAGATCGGCCGCTCGCCGGGGTAATGCTCGAGGCGGTCGGCTATTTCCGGCATCAATTCGGCGACAAATTGTGTGGTGCGCTGGAAGGTTTCCCGCGAGTCGATGCGAATTTTCTCGATTTTCGGGCTGACCAAATCGCGCAACGTACGCAGCGCGAGGCCAAGGTCTTCATAGATCACGCTCGGCGCGCCAATGGTTTTGATCTGTGCGCCGATCTGGTCCCACAAGCGCCGCAGGTACCTGATGTCCATGAGGATTTCATCGGCGCCGGCGCCTTCTGCGGCCGTGCGCAGGATAAAACCACCCGCTTCCTTAATGCCCTCGGCAGCCACGCAGTCGCTGACCACCTTTTTCAGGCGCTCACGCTCGGCTTCGTCTTCGATTTTCAAAGAAATACCGACATGCGCAGTGCGCGGCATGTACACGAGGTAACGCGAAGGAATCGACAGTTGAGTGGTCAGCCGCGCGCCCTTGGAACCGATCGGGTCCTTGGTGACTTGCACCACCAGGCTCTGCCCTTCGTGTACCAGCGCGCTGATGCTTTCAACCGCAGGGCCTTCGCGCAGGGAGATTTCCGATGCATGGATAAACGCGGCGCGGTCCAGGCCGATGTCGACGAATGCCGCCTGCATGCCCGGCAACACGCGCACCACTTTGCCTTTATAGATATTGCCGACAATGCCGCGCTTCTGGGTGCGCTCGACGTGCACTTCTTGCAGAACACCGTTCTCTACCACCGCCACGCGCGATTCCATCGGCGTGATATTGATCAGAATCTCTTCACTCATGGCTGGGTCTCGTTCAGGCGTTTTCACAATAGTGACCGATCGCTTAAGGCTTGGCGCTGGAATACGGCGTTCAGCGCGCGGTAAGGTTTTGCCAACAGGGTATGCCGAATTGACCAAGCAGTTGCGCGGTTTCGCACACAGGCAGGCCTACCACGGCGGAATAGCTGCCATTGAGCCCGGCGACAAACACTGATCCAAGCCCCTGGATAGCATAGCCGCCCGCCTTGTCCTGAGGTTCGCCGCTGCGCCAGTAGGTTGTAGCCTCCTCGACAGAAATAGCGCGAAAACGTACCCGGCTGCTCACACATCGAGTTTCGCTGCGCTCGCCGTCGGTGACGGCAATGGCGGTGAGAACTTCATGCTCGCGTCCCGACAGGGCCATCAACATCGCCAGGGCGTCGGCCTGGTCAACCGGTTTGCCAAGGATCTGACCATCAACGATCACGGCCGTGTCGGCGCCCAGCACGCAGGCGCCGGCAGTCTTTTCAAGCACAGCAAAACCCGCCGTGGCCTTGCCGTGCGCAAGGCGCTCGACGTAGGCAACGGCGGATTCGTTTGTAAGAGGAGTTTCATCAATGGCGGCGCTGACCACGGTGAAAGGCACACCGATCTGCGTCAGCAGTTCACGCCGCCTTGGGGAGCCCGAGGCCAGATAAAGCGAATTCATTGCAGACTCTCCCTGTAGGGTTCGATAACCAGGCAGAGCCTCGCAATCCATTCAATTGATTTTATAGCGGCGACGTAAACCACGCAGGCCGAAGCTGACCCAAGGCCACAGCAACGCACTGACCAGGGCCGGCAACACCAGGGCCAGGGTCGGCTGGCGGTTACCAGTCAAGGCGCTGAGCCACAGTTGCACCAACTGCGCCAGGCCGAAGATCACCAGGATCACCAGGCACTGCTGCCACATCGGGAACATGCGCAACCGCTGCTGCAATGACAGCACCAGGAAAGTAATCAGGGTCAGGATCAGCGCGTTCTGGCCCAGCAAGGTGCCATAGAGCACGTCTTCCGCCAAGCCCAGGCACATCGCCGTGACCATGCCTACCTTGTGCGGCAAGGTCAGCGACCAGAACGCCAGGAGCAAGGCGAGCCAGAGCGGTCGCAGGATTTCCATGAACTGCGGCAACGGCGAAACGCTGAGCAGCAAGCCGATGGCGAAGGTCAGCCAGACGATCCAGCCATTGCGCGAATGCGTACCGGCCATTATTCCTCCCTCTGCCGCGTGGTTGCCGGCGCTGCGGCCGCTGGTCGGGTTGCCGACGTGGCAGGCGGTTTAGCCGCTGGCGCGGTGGCGGCCGGCGTGGTGACCGATGGCTTGGCCGCAGCCGGTTTGGCCGGGCGAGCGCTGTGGGCCGCAGGTTTGACGGGCGTCGCCACTGGCGCGACCGAGGTCGCCGCAGGTGCAGGCGGCCCCACGAAAGCTGGTTTTGGCACCGTAGCAGGAATGACCGGCGCGGTGCCGTTCTGCTTGTCTTCTGCTTCCTGCGCCTGGGCAGCGTCGTTGGCACGCTCTTCCGGCGTACGGTTGTCGCTGAACACCAGCAACAGGTAACGGCTACGGTTCAAGGCCGCCGTCGGTACCGCACGCACAATGGCGAACGGCTGGCCGGAATCGTGGATGACTTCCTTGACCGTCGCTACCGGGTAACCCGCGGGGAACCGCTGACCCAGGCCGGAACTGACCAACAGGTCGCCTTCCTTGATGTCGGCAGTGTCGGCCACATGGCGCAACTCAAGACGCTCCGGGTTACCGGTACCGCTGGCAATCGCGCGCAAGCCGTTGCGGTTGACCTGCACCGGAATGCTGTGGGTGGTGTCCGTCAGCAGTAATACGCGCGAAGTGTAGGGCATCAACTCGACCACCTGGCCCATCAGGCCACGGGCGTCGAGCACCGGTTGACCCAGGACCACACCGTCGCGCTCACCCTTGTTGATGATGATGCGATGGGTAAAGGGGTTGGGGTCCATGCCGATCAACTCGGCCACTTCGACCTTCTCGTTGACCAATGCCGAAGAGTTAAGCAACTCGCGCAGCCGAACGTTCTGCTCGGTGAGGGCCGCCAGCTTTTGCATGCGCCCCTGCAACAGCAGGTTTTCAGTCTTGAGTTTTTCGTTCTCGGCGACAAGCTCGGTGCGGCTGCCGAATTGGCTGGCCACGCCCTGATAGAGCCGTTGCGGCAGGTCGGTGATCCAGTAAGTCTGCATCAACACCAGCGACATCTGGCTACGCACGGGCTTGAGCAGTGCAAAGCGGGCATCGACCACCATCAGCGCGACCGAAAGCACGACCAGCACCAATAAGCGCACGCCCAATGAGGGGCCTTTGGCGAAAAGCGGTTTAATAAGCCGCTCCTCCCGGGCAAATGTTCTCTTTATTCATACGGCATCAAACCGGCCTGGATGCAGATTGAAGAAGATAAACGCCAACAGGCAGCACTGCAAAGTGCTGCCTGCGGGCGAAGCATGAACCATTCCGGCAATCTTATTCGCTGGAAAGCAGGTCCATGGTGTGTTTATCCATCATTTCCAGTGCACGGCCACCACCACGGGCGACGCAGGTCAGCGGGTCTTCGGCGACGATCACCGGCAGGCCTGTTTCCTGGGCCAGCAGCTTGTCGAGGTCGCGCAGCAAGGCGCCACCACCGGTCAGCACCAGGCCACGCTCGGCGATGTCGGAAGCCAGCTCCGGAGGCGATTGTTCCAGAGCGCTCTTCACTGCCTGAACGATGGTGGCCAGGGACTCTTGCAGAGCTTCCAGCACTTCATTGGAGTTCAGGGTGAAAGCACGTGGAACGCCTTCGGCCAGGTTGCGACCGCGAACATCAACTTCGCGAACTTCGCCGCCCGGGTAAGCGGTGCCGATTTCTTGCTTGATGCGCTCGGCGGTGGATTCGCCGATCAAGCTGCCGTAGTTACGACGCACATAGGTAATGATCGCTTCATCGAAACGGTCGCCGCCTACGCGCACGGATTCGGCGTACACCACACCGTTCAGGGAAATCAGGGCGATTTCAGTGGTACCACCACCGATATCCACCACCATCGAACCACGCGCTTCTTCGACCGGCAGGCCGGCGCCGATAGCGGCAGCCATAGGCTCTTCGATCAGGAATACTTCGCGGGCACCGGCGCCAAGGGCCGATTCACGGATGGCACGACGCTCAACCTGGGTGGACTTGCACGGAACGCAGATCAGCACACGAGGGCTGGGCTGCAGGAAACTGTTTTCGTGAACCTTGTTGATGAAGTACTGCAGCATCTTCTCGCAGACGCTGAAGTCGGCGATCACGCCGTCCTTCATCGGACGAATGGCAGCGATGTTGCCTGGTGTTCGGCCGAGCATGCGCTTGGCCTCGGTGCCAACGGCAACGACACTTTTCTGATTACCATGGGTCCGAATGGCCACAACCGATGGCTCATTCAGAACGATACCGCGCTCGCGCACGTAAATAAGGGTGTTGGCAGTGCCCAGGTCAATGGAAAGATCGCTGGAAAACATGCCACGCAGTTTCTTGAACATGGGGAAAGGACCCTAGGCAACGCGTGGGTAAAAAAGTGCGGCAAACTCTAACAACGACAGGGATTTTGGGCAAGGCGCCAATGTGCTAAATTGGCCGACTTTCTGTGCACCAACCCCCACAATCGCGGCCATATGACCGTAGAAATGCGGTAGTGTTCCGACAATCTAACACACGGACGCCCTCCGTTCTGTTTTCCACTGGAGAATCCCATGGCGCTTGAACGCTCCGACGTGGAAAAAATCGCTCATCTGGCCTCGCTTGGCCTGAATGAAGCCGATCTTCCACAGACCACCGCAGCCCTGAACAGCATTCTCGGGCTGGTTGACCAAATGCAGGCCGTCAATACCGACGGCATCGAGCCCCTGGCTCACCCGCTGGAAGCCAGCCAGCGCCTGCGCGCAGACGTTGTGACCGAGCGAAATAATCGCGAGGCCTACCAGTCCATCGCGCCAGCGGTCGAAAACGGCCTGTACCTGGTTCCGAAAGTCATCGACTAAAGGGAAAGAGCCTTTCATGCATCACATGACTCTGGCCGAGATCGCCCGCGGTCTCGCCGACAAAAAGTTTTCTTCCGAAGAGCTGACCAAGACCCTGCTTGCGCGCATCGCCGAGCTTGATCCGAAGGTCAACAGCTTCATCAGCCTCACCCAAGAGCTGGCCCTGAGCCAGGCCAAGGCCGCCGACGTACGTCGCGCCAACGGTGAGAATGGCGCACTGCTGGGCGCACCAATCGCCCACAAAGACCTGTTCTGCACCCAGGGCATTCGCACCAGCTGCGGCTCGAAGATGCTCGACAACTTCAAAGCGCCCTACGATGCCACCGTGGTATCCAAGCTGGCCGCCGCGGGCGCAGTGACCCTGGGCAAGACCAACATGGACGAATTCGCCATGGGTTCTGCCAACGAATCGAGCTACTACGGCGCCGTGAAAAACCCGTGGAACCTGGATCACGTGCCAGGCGGTTCGTCCGGTGGTTCGGCTGCCGCCGTTGCCGCGCGCTTCCTGCCGGCGGCTACCGCTACCGACACCGGCGGCTCGATCCGTCAGCCCGCCGCGTTCACCAACCTCACCGGTTTGAAGCCGACCTACGGTCGTGTTTCGCGTTGGGGCATGATCGCCTACGCCTCCAGCCTGGATCAGGGCGGCCCGCTGGCACGCACCGCTGAAGACTGCGCAATTTTGTTACAAGGTATGGCCGGGTTTGATAAGCAGGACTCCACCAGCATTGACGAACCGGTGCCGGACTACAGCGCCAGCCTCAATACCTCGCTCAAAGGCCTGCGTATCGGCGTGCCGAAAGAGTATTTCAGCGCCGGCCTCGACCCGCGTATTGCCGAACTGGTGCACAACAGCGTCAAGACGCTGGAACAGCTCGGCGCCGTGATCAAGGAAATCAGCCTGCCGAACAACCAGCACGCGATTCCTGCCTACTACGTGATCGCACCGGCAGAAGCCTCTTCCAACCTGTCGCGTTTCGACGGCGTGCGCTTCGGCTATCGCTGTGAAAACCCGAAAGGCCTCGAAGACCTGTACAAACGCTCGCGCGGCGAAGGCTTCGGCGCCGAAGTCCAACGTCGGATCATGGTCGGTGCCTACGCCCTGTCCGCCGGCTACTACGACGCGTACTACCTCAAGGCGCAGAAAATCCGTCGCCTGGTCAAGAACGACTTCATGGCCGCCTTCGAAGAAGTCGACGTGATCCTCGGCCCAACCACGCCGAACCCGGCCTGGAAGATCGGCGCCAAGACCGGCGACCCGATCGCCGAGTACCTGGAAGACCTGTACACCATCACCGCCAACCTCGCGGGCTTGCCGGGCTTGTCCATGCCCGCCGGTTTCGTCGATGGCCTGCCGGTCGGTGTGCAATTGCTCGCCCCGTATTTCCAGGAAGGCCGCCTGCTCAATGTGGCGCACCAGTACCAGTTGAACACCGACTGGCACACTCGCACCCCTACCGGCTTCTGAGGAGAACACTATGCAATGGGAAGTTGTGATCGGGCTGGAGATTCATACCCAGCTCGCCACCCAATCGAAGATTTTCTCCGGTAGCGCCACCACGTTCGGCGCAGGGCCCAACACCCAGGCCAGCCTGGTAGACCTGGGCATGCCCGGCGTGCTGCCGGTGCTGAACCAGGAAGCGGTGCGCATGGCGGTGATGTTTGGCCTGGCGATTGATGCCGAGATCGGCCAGCACAACGTGTTCGCGCGCAAGAACTACTTCTACCCGGACCTGCCCAAGGGCTACCAGATCAGCCAGATGGAACTGCCGATTGTCGGCAAGGGCTACCTGGACATCCCACTGGAAGACGGCACCATCAAACGTGTCGGCGTGACCCGCGCGCACTTGGAAGAAGACGCCGGCAAGAGCCTGCATGAAGAATTCCCGGGCGCTACCGGCATCGACTTGAACCGTGCCGGCACGCCGTTGCTGGAAATCGTGTCCGAGCCGGACATGCGCAGCGCCAAGGAAGCCGTGGCCTACGTCAAGACGATCCACGCGCTGGTGCGTTACCTGGGCATCTGCGACGGCAACATGGCCGAAGGCTCGCTGCGTTGCGACTGCAACGTGTCGATCCGCCCCAAGGGCCAGGTCGAGTTCGGCACCCGCTGCGAGATCAAGAACGTCAACTCGTTCCGCTTCATCGAAAAGGCGATCAACAGCGAAGTGCGTCGCCAGATCGACCTGATCGAAGACGGCGGCAAGGTCATCCAGCAAACCCGCCTGTACGACCCGAACAAAGACGAAACCCGCGCCATGCGCAGCAAAGAGGAAGCCAACGACTACCGTTACTTCCCCGATCCGGACCTGTTGCCGGTGGTGCTTGAGGATTCGTTCCTCAATGACATCCGCGCCACCCTGCCGGAATTGCCGCAGCACAAACGCGAGCGCTTCCAGGCGCAGTTCGGCCTGTCGGTCTACGACGCCAGCGTGCTGGCCTCCAGCCGCGAGCAAGCCAACTACTTCGAAAAAGTCGTGAGCATTGCCGGCGACGCCAAGTTGGCGGCCAACTGGGTGATGGTTGAGCTGGGCAGCCTGTTGAACAAACAGGGCCTGGAAATCGACGAAGCCCCTGTCACCGCCGAGCAACTGGGCGGCATGCTGCTGCGCATCAAGGACAACACCATCTCCGGCAAAATCGCCAAGACCGTGTTTGAAGCCATGGCCGCAGGCGAAGGCAGCGCCGATGAGATCATCGAGAAGCGCGGCCTCAAGCAAGTCACCGACAGCGGCGCGATCTCGGCCGTGCTCGATGAAATGCTGGCGGCCAACGCCGAACAGGTCGAGCAATACCGCGCCGCAGACGAAGCCAAGCGCGGCAAAATGTTCGGCTTCTTTGTCGGCCAGGCGATGAAAGCCTCCAAAGGCAAGGCCAACCCGCAACAGGTGAACGAATTGCTGAAAAGCAAGCTCGAAGGCTGATTCGCGGTGAAAGGGTCCGGGCGGGATTTCCTACCCAACTCGGACCCATGTGGGCGCTGGCTTGCCTGCGATAGTATCGCCTCGGTGCAACTGAAACACCGAGGTACCTGCATCGCAGGCAAGCCAGCTCCCACATTTATAATGGGGACTTACTTAAAGTGAAGCGTCTACTCGGCCTCCTGGCCCTGTTCTCTGCGCTGGCCGGTTGCGCCAGCGGCCTCATCGACCCCAACGGCTACGACGAAACCGGCACCGCCTCCTATTACGGCGCCAAGCACCATGGCAACAAGACTGCCAGCGGTGAACCCTTCAACCAGAACACCCTGACCGCCGCCCATCGGCGTCTGCCCTTCGGCACTCAGGTCAAGGTGACCAATCTCAACAACAACAGATCCGTGGTCGTGCGCATCAATGATCGCGGCCCGCATACCCGTGGGCGCCTGATCGACGTTTCACGCAAGGCTGCCGAACAACTCGGTATGCTGGGCAGCGGCACTGCACGGGTTCGCGTGCAGGCGCTGAGCAACTGATAAAGGAGCCCTGGCCATTTTCGGATTAACCGCCCTCTCGCCCTGGAGCCTGATCGAACTGATCAGCGGCCTGGTGTTGCTGATCGTCGGCGCCGAAATCCTGGTGCGTGCCGCCGTGCGCCTGGCAGCCAGCCTCAAGGTGCGGCCACTGATTATCGGCTTGAGCATCGTCGCTTTCGGCAGCAGTGCGCCGCAGATGACCGTCAGCCTGCAGGCCACCCTGGCCGGCAATACCGATATCGCCGTGGGCAGCGTCATCGGCAGCAGTATCTTCAACACCCTCGTCACCCTGGGCCTGGCGGCGTTGATCATTCCGCTGCGCGTCTCTCGGCAGCTGGTGCGTCTGGACATTCCGGTGATGATCTTCGCCGGCCTCTTGGTGTTTACCCTGGCCGCCAATGAAGAACTGACACCGCTCGACGGCCTCTTTTTAGTGGTTGCGCTGATAGCCTACCTCGGTGTGTTGCACTACCAGACCCGCCATTCTCGCCGTCCGCGCACGCTGGACACGGTGGCCCGCGCGCCCTGGCTGAGCAGCGCGTTGTTGATGCTGGGCGGGTTGTTGATTCTGGTGCTGGCCGGGCATTTGCTGCTGGGCGCAGCGGTGGATGTGGCAAGCGACCTGGGCCTGTCCGAACGCATCATCGGCCTGACGCTGATCGGTGTCGGCACCTCGCTGCCGTGCCTGGCTACCTCGCTGATTGCCGCATTGCGCGGCGAGCGCGAAATTGCCGTGGGCAACGTGATCGGCAGCAACCTGTTCAACCTGCTCGGCGTGCTGGGGTTCACCGCGCTGGTGGCGCCCTCACCTTTGTCGGTGTCGCCCAACGCACTGGATTTCGACTTGCCGGTGATGCTCGGCGTGGTGGTGTTATGCCTGCCGGTGTTCTACAGCGGCTACCGTGTCACGCGCGCTGAAGGCCTGGTGTTTCTGGGGTTGTATCTGGCGTACGGGCTGCATGTGGTGTCGTTCACCTTCGGCATGCCGCTGGCCACCCGGCTTGAACAATTGATGCTGTATTACGTCCTGCCAGCGCTGGTCGCGTTTGTGTTGTTCACCTCGCTGCAAGCCTGGCGCCGCCAACACAAGAGGGAATCGCAATGACCGAACAGAAAAAGTCCGGGGTTGAAATGCGTCGCCAGGTCATGGGCGATGTGTTCGTCGACCGCGCCCTGGGCAATGCCACCGAGTTCACCCAACCGCTGCAGGATTTCGTCAATGAGCATGCATGGGGCAGCGTGTGGAACCGCGAAGGCCTGCCGTTGAAGACGCGCAGCCTGATCACACTGGCCGCCCTCACCGCCCTCAAGTGCCCGCAGGAACTCAAGGGCCACGTGCGCGGCGCGCTGAACAATGGCTGCACAGTGGAAGAGATTCGCGAAGCACTGCTGCATTGCGCGGTGTATGCCGGCGTGCCGGCAGCGATTGATGCGTTTCGGGCGGCGCAGGAAGTGATTGAGGCGTATCAGGCGGATAAGCCGTGACGGCTGGATAGTCATCGCAGGCAAGCCAGCTCCCACTTATGACTGTATTCACAGATCAAACGGTGGGAGCTGGCTTGCCTGCGATTGGCCCTCAACCCCACCACAACCTTCAGATCCAGCCACCCGCCTGCAACACAAATATCCCGATATTGGTGGTCACCGCCGCCATCAAGGTCGTAATCACAATAATCGCCGCCGCCAGCTCATGATTGCCCTCGGCCGCCCTGGCCATGACAAAACTCGCCGCCGCGGTCGGTGCGCCAAAGTACAAAAACAGAATCCCCAGCTCCGGGCCCCTGAAGCCCAGCAGCCATGCGCCCAGCGTCGCAACTAGCGGCAAACCGATCATCTTCACCAGGCTGGCACTCAGGGCCATGCTTCCGCTTTTGCGCAAGGCCGCCAGCGACAAGGTGCCGCCGATGCAGATCAATGCCAGCGGCAAGGTCATGTCCGCCAGGTATTGCCCGGACGACTCCAGCCATCCCGGCAGGCCGATCTTGAAAATCGCGAACGGTGCGGCCGCAATCACGCTGATGATCAGCGGGTTGGCCACCACGCTTTTGAAGATGCTCCACGGATCGGACTTGATCACCGGGCTGTACACCGCCAGCACGATGGTCGACAGGGTGTTGTAGAACAGAATCACCAGCGCCGCGAGGATCGCGCCCAGGGAAATGCCGTAGTCGCCATACATGCTGGCCGCCAGCGCCAGGCCGATCACGCCGTTGTTACCGCGAAACGCACCCTGAGTGTAGATACCGCGGTCTACGCGCGGGCAACGATAGATCGCCCAGCCCCACGCCAATGCAAAGCTCAGCAAGGTGGCGACAGCAAAGTAGATCAGCAGACCCGGCTTGAGCGCCGCGTGCAGGTCGGCGTGCAGGATGCCCAGGAACAGCAGCGCCGGCATGGTCACGTTGAAAACAAGGGAGGAGGCGGTGTGGATAAAGTTGTCGTTGATCCAGTTGATGCGCTTGAGCAGCACACCCAGAAACAGCATGGCAAACACCGGCGCGGTGATGGTGAGGGTGGTGAGGAAGATAGCCAGCATGCCGGGGAGAACCTTGGTGGGTGTCGTCAGGTGGCTAATGATAAGCCATGCGGCTGTGCGGCGTCTGGTAGGCCGCCTTCGGGGGCAAGCCCCCTCCCACATTTGAAGGTATTCACAAATCAAATGTGGGAGCTGGCTTGCCTGCTCCCACAGGGGCCGCGTCGGTCTCAGGTGATGGGCGCCGGGTTGAACAACGTAATGTCGTTGTGCAGCTTATGCTGCTCCGCCCACGTCTGCTTCTTGCCGCTGGCCACATCCAAGTAGAAGTGGAACAACTCCCAGCCCAGTTCCTCAATGCTCGCACGCCCGGTGGCGATGCGTCCGGCGTCGATATCGATCAGGTCCGGCCAGCGCTGCGCCAATTCCGTACGCGTCGAGACCTTCACCACCGGCGCCATCGCCAGCCCATACGGCGTGCCACGCCCGGTGGTGAACACATGCAGGTTCATCCCGGCCGCCAGTTGCAAGGTGCCGCAGACAAAATCACTGGCTGGCGTGGCGCAAAAGATCAGGCCTTTGCCCGTGAAACGCTCGCCCGGGCCAAGCACGCCAGTGATCGCGCTGCTGCCCGACTTGACGATGGAGCCCAGGGACTTCTCGACGATATTCGACAACCCACCCTTCTTGTTGCCCGGCGTGGTATTGGCGCTGCGGTCCGCCTCGCCTTTGGCCAGGTAGCGGTCGTACCAGTCCATTTCCCTGACCAGCGCTTGGGCCACGTCTTTGCTCTGGGCACGAGCGGTCAGCAGGTAAATGGCGTCACGCACTTCAGTCACTTCGGAAAACATCACCGTCGCCCCGGCCCGCAACAGCAGATCCGAGGCAAACCCCAGCGCCGGGTTGGCGGTAATGCCGGAAAACGCATCACTGCCGCCGCACTGCATGCCCAGAATCAGCTCCGATGCCGGCACGGTTTCGCGACGGCGCTGGTCGAGTTTTTTCAAGCGGATTTCGGCCAGGCCCATGATCTGTTCGATCATCTCGGTAAACCCATGGCTGGAATCCTGCAGCCGATACAGCCACGGCTCGCTGAGGTCGACAGAACTGTCGTTGTCGTGCATCACCTGCCCGGCCTGCAGCTTCTCGCAGCCCAGGCTGATCACCAGCGCTTCGCCACCCAGGTTCGGGTTGCGCGCCAGGTTGCGCACGGTGCGGATCGGGATGTACGCGTCTGTTGCCGTGATCGCCACGCCACAGCCGTAGCTGTGGGTCAGCGCCACCACGTCATCGACGTTCGGGTATTTGGGCAGCAACTCATCCTTGATGCGCTTGACCGCATGGTCCAGCACACCGGTGACGCACTGCACCGTGGTGGTGATGCCCAGAATATTGCGCGTGCCCACGGTGCCGTCGGCGTTGCGGTAACCCTCAAACGTAAAACCTTCCAGCGGCGCCTGGGTTTCAGGCACTTCGGTAGACAGCGGCAGGCTGTCCAGCGGTGGTGCGGTGGGCATGCGCAGTTGGTCTTCCTGCACCCAACTGCCACGTGGAATCGGCGCCAGGGCGTAACCAATGGTCTGCCCGTAGCGAATAATCTGACCGCCTTCAGGGATATCTTCCAGGGTCACCTTGTGGCTCTGCGGGATGAAGTCCACAGTCACCAGGCCGTCCGGGAACTCGGTCCCGGCCGGTACGCCTTGATCGTTGACCACGATCACTACGTTGTCGCGCTCGTGCAAACGGATCGAGCGCGGCGAGTCGGCATGTTCAATCAACTGCATTACATCGCCCCTCAGGAATGCGCTTGGATAAATTGGGTCAGCTCAGGCCCTTTGCTGCTGGGCGGCTCTTTGAGCACCACACGCTTGATCGGGCCGACGATCACCAAGTAGCTGAACACCGCCAGCAAGGCGTTGGCGCCGACGAACACCAGGGCCCACTTGAACGAGCCGGTGGTGGCGATGATGTAGCCGATCACAATCGGTGTGCTGATGGAGGCCAGGTTGCCAAACATATTGAACAGACCGCCACTGAGGCCGGCGATTTGTTTCGGCGAGGTGTCAGACACCACCGCCCAACCCAGTGCGCCAACGCCTTTACCGAAGAAGGCCAGCGCCATGAAGCCCACCACCATCCATTCGATATCCACGTAGTTGCACGCCACGATGCTGCACGACACCAGCAACCCGCCAATGATCGGCGCCTTGCGCGCAAACGTCAGGGAATGGCCTTTGCGCAGCAGGTAATCGGAAATCAAACCACCCAACACCCCGCCGACAAACCCGCAGATGGCCGGCAGAGAAGCAATGAACCCCGCCTTGAGGATGGTCATGCCACGCTCCTGCACCAGGTACACCGGGAACCAGGTCAGGAAGAAATAGGTGATGCCATTGATGCAGTACTGGCCCAGGTACACACCGAGCATCATGCGGTTGGTCAGCAGCTGGCGGATGTAGTCCCACTTCGGACCGTCGGGTTTCTGGCCCTTGGTCTTCTCCTGATCCATGTCGACCATTGCACCGTTCTCGCAGATGTACTTGAGTTCGGCCTCGTTGATCATCGGGTGCTGGCGCGGGCTGTGGATAATTTTCAGCCAGATCAGCGAGAACAGCACGCCAATCCCGCCCATCACGATAAACACGTGCTGCCAGCCGAAGGTGTAGACGATCCAGCCCATCAGCGGCGCGAACAGTACCGTGGCGAAGTATTGCGCCGAGTTGAAGATCGCCGAAGCCGTACCGCGTTCGGCGGTGGGGAACCAGCCGGCCACAATGCGCGCATTACCGGGGAACGACGGCGCTTCCGCCAAGCCCACCAGAAAGCGCAGCATAAACAGCGCGACGATCGCGGTGGAAACGCCAAACTCGCCGACATAGCCTTGCAGAATGGTGAACAGCGACCAGGTGAAGATGCTCAGGGCATAGACTTTTTTCGAGCCGAACCGGTCCAGCAACCAGCCACCGGGGATTTGCCCGGCCACGTAGGCCCAACCGAATGCGGAGAAGATATAACCGAGGGTGACCGCGCTGATACCGAGGTCTTTTTGCAGGCTGGAGCCGGCGATGGCGATAGTGGCCCGGTCGGCGTAGTTGATCGTGGTCACCAGAAACAGCATGAGCAGGATCAAATAGCGGACGTGGGTCGGCTTGGTCGCTTGCATGAAGATGTACTCCCACTAATTATTTTTTTTGCGGGTAAGCATTTCTGTTTTAAGTGCAGGAACCGCTTTCTGTGGGAGCTGACTTGCCTGCGATAGCGGTGTATCAACGCTATCGCAGGCAAGCCAGCTCCCACACAAGCCGGTTCCCACGGGTGTTACGAGTTACGAACCGATGTAGCTGGTCTTCACCACGGTGTAGAACTCTTGCGCGTAGCGACCTTGCTCGCGCGAACCATACGAGGAGCCCTTACGGCCACCGAACGGCACGTGGTAATCCACACCGGCAGTCGGCAGGTTGACCATCACCATCCCGGCCTGGGAGTGGCGCTTGAAGTGGTTGGCGTACTTGAGCGAGGTGGTGGCAATGCCCGCCGACAGGCCGAATTCGGTGTCGTTGGCCATGGCCAGCGCCGCCTCGTAATCCGCTACGCGCACCACGTTGGCCACGGGGCCGAAGATCTCTTCACGGCTGATGCGCATGGCGGCTTCGCTGTCGGCAAACAGCGTCGGCGCCAGGTAGTAGCCTTCGGTGTCGCAGGTCACCAGGCCGCCACCGCTGACCAGCCGCGCACCTTCGCTTTGGCCGATGTCGATGTACTTCATGTCCTGGTCCAGCTGGGCCTGGGAAACGACCGGGCCGATGTCGGTGCCGCTTTTCAGCGCGTGGCCGACTTTGATCGACTTCATGCGCTCAGCCATGGCCGCAACGAACTGGTCGTGGATACCGGCGGTGACGATCAAGCGGCTGGAGGCGGTGCAACGCTGGCCGGTGGAGTAGAACGCGCTCTGTACCGACAGCTCGACGGCCTGCTTGAGGTCGGCGTCGTCGAGGATGATCTGCGGGTTCTTGCCGCCCATTTCCAACTGCACTTTGGCCTGGCGCGACACACAGCTGACGGCGATCTGACGGCCCACGCCGACCGAACCGGTAAAGCTGATGCCATCGACTTTCGGGCTATTGACCAATACGTCGCCAACCACGCGGCCGCTGCCCATCACCAGGTTGAACACACCGGCGGGGAAGCCGGCGCGGGAGATGATCTCGGCCAGGGCCCAGGCGCAGCCCGGCACCAGTTCGGCGGGTTTGATCACCACGCAGTTGCCGTAGGCCAGGGCCGGGGCAATTTTCCAGGCGGGGATCGCAATCGGGAAGTTCCACGGGGTGATCAAGCCGACCACACCCAGGGCTTCACGGGTGACTTCCACATTGACGCCCGGGCGCACGGACGGCACGTAGTCACCGGACAGGCGCAGGCATTCACCGGCGAAGAACTTGAAAATGTTACCGGCGCGGGTCACTTCGCCGATGGCTTCGGGCAGGGTCTTGCCCTCTTCACGGGCCAGCAGGGTGCCGAGTTCTTCACGGCGGGCGAGGATTTCACTGCCGACTTTGTCCAGCGCATCGTGGCGAGCCTGGATGCCGGAGGTGGACCAGGCCGGGAAGGCGGCACGCGCGGCATCGATGGCGGCGTTGACTTGAGCTACGTCAGCCTTGGCATATTCGCCGATGACATCGGACAACTCCGACGGATTGATGTTGTTGCAGTAATCGGCACCGGCCACCCACTCGCCGTTGATGTAGTTCTCAAAACGTTTGGCTTGGGACACAAATCTTCTCCTGACGCAAAAGGCCGCTGATCTCTCAGCGGCCTTGTTGATAAGTTACTGCGGACCTTGCTTGTCGATCAGCGCGGCCAGGGCTTCGTATTCTTCCGGCAGCAGGTCGGTCAGCGGCGTGCGCACAGGGCCTGCGTCATAGCCGGCGATTTTTGCCCCGGCCTTGACGATGCTCACGGCATAGCCCGCCTTACGGTTGCGGATGTCGAGGTAAGGCAGGAAGAAGTTGTCGATGATCTTGCCGACGGTGGCGTGATCGTCCTTGGCAATCGCGTGGTAGAAGTCCATCGCAGTTTTCGGGATGAAGTTGAATACCGCCGAGGAGTACACCGGCACGCCCAGGGCCTTGTAGGCAGCGGCGTAAACCTCTGCAGTCGGCAGGCCGCCGAGGTAGCTGAAACGGTCACCCAGGCGACGGCGGATCGACACCATCAACTCGATGTCACCCAGGCCGTCTTTGTAGCCGATCAGGTTCGGGCAGCGCTCGGCCAGGCGTTCCAGCAGAGGCGCAGTCAGGCGGCAAACGTTGCGGTTGTAGACCACCACGCCGATTTTGACCGACTTGCACACCGCTTCCACGTGGGCGGCGACGCCGTCCTGGCTGGCTTCGGTCAGGTAGTGCGGCAGCAACAGCAAGCCTTTGGCACCGAGGCGTTCAGCCTCTTGGGCGTACTCGATGGCCTGGCGGGTCGAACCACCCACACCGGCGAGAATCGGCACGCTGGTGGCGCAGGTATCAACAGCGGTCTTCACCACTTGGGAATATTCGCTGGCAGCCAGGGAGAAAAACTCACCAGTGCCACCGGCGGCGAACAAGGCGGTGGCGCCGTAGGGGGCGAGCCATTCCAGACGCTTGATGTAGCCGGCCTGGTGGAAGTCACCCTGCGCATTGAAATCGGTCACGGGGAAAGACAGCAGACCGTGGGAGAGGATGGACTTCAGTTCTTGTGGATTCATTATTCGAACACCCTGGGCGAAGACTTTCTGTCGAAAGGTTGTTGTTGGTTTGTTGATGTCGTACGTCATCGTACAACTATAAAAAGATTCGTCAACTGCAATTCATCGGGCTTCATCCAGCCCTGTGTTTAAACGCGCTTTCTTGACGTAGGAAATTAATCCTCTATGCTCCGCTTAACTGTATATACATACAGTTATTGCGGAAGATTCCTACGACATAGCAAGGAGCTAACATGTCAGGTCTTAAACTCGCAGCACCCGAGAAAAACCCACCCACCCTGCGCTTCGAAGGCGGTGAGCACACCGCCATCGGTGATGACACGCTGTTGCGTTTCGTCAAAGACGCCCCGGCGATTCCCGCCCACCAAGTCGAGTTGCACCTGCCCAACGGGCTGGCGCTCACCTATGGTCAGGTGATCGCGCTGGGCGGCGACTTCTATGGCATTCCTGGCCAGCCGATCAGCGACGGCGCGTCCGCCGCCGATCGCGTGCAGCGCTTTACTGCAGCGTTCAATTCGCTGGCGGTGCTGCCAGCCTCGCGGGAAGAGGCCGGGAAAATCCTCGCGGTGATGCAAAAGGAGATCAACGCCGTGAACCAGGCGATCAAGGACGGCAAACAACCGCACGAAGCCTATGACGCGCTGGGTGATACGTTGTCCGAGGAATGGAACCGCATCACCGGCGGCGGCAGTGCCGTTTCGGCATTGATTCCGCTGGGGCGCTACCTGAAATTGGCCGCAGATAACGCTGACCACTTCGGCGAATGGGCGCTGTCAGCGTATCTGGCTGGCCATACGGCGGCACTGCAACAGGCGGTCGCGGCCCATCAAACCGGCACCGATCAGGCACTGGAATTGGCCTACGCCATGAACAGCTTTGCTGATCACTTTTTGACCGACCTGTTTTCCGCCGGCCACTTGCGCGTGCCGCGCAAGCAATTGGCGGCGGTGGTGACGCCTGGCGAACTGGGCTCGCTGATCAGCCGCTTCATGCACGATGAGGACAGCAAGTTCGGGCTCAAGGTGCGCAACGCCAAGGGCGATCAATGGCATGCCTATGGGGATAAACGCTACTTCGATGCCATCGACGCGGACAATCGGGCGATGGTCAAACGGGCGGTACAGGCCTCGGCCGATGAGGTCTTCGAGACCTTTATCAGCGGCGTGGCGCCCTCCCCGGCCAACTTCAAGGCGCCGCTGTATGTGCCGGATTTGAACGCAGCGCAGAACCCGGCGAATAACTTTTCGCCGCTGTTCAAGATGGAAGGCGACAAGGTGCTGCGCCGCAAGGACGTGAATGACTTGAACGACAAACACTGGACCAATGATTGGTGGGGTTGGAGTACGTATCTGCTGCTCAAGGACTACAAGCCCAATCAGCCGGCTAATTAAGTAGACGCAAAACTCCAGGCCAAGGAGATCAAAATGTGGGAGCGGGCTTGCTCGCGAAGGCGTTTTTCAGTTGATGCATGTGCAGACTGACACACCGCATTCGCGGGCAAGCCCGCTCCCACACTTGGATCGATTTACTCCCGACACCACTCGGTTGCCCGGTTAAACGCGCTGCGCTTCTGCCTCTTCGTGGGCATGGCGCAGTCGCTCTCGGCTGTTGGTCAAATGCAAGCGCATGGCGGCGCGTGCAGCGTCCGAATCCTGGCGGGCAATTGCCTCATAAATCTCTTCGTGCTCGCGGCTCAGGCGGCCCATGTAGTGCTGCTGATCGTCGTGAGCCAGGCGTGCTGAATTCAGGCGCGTACGCGGAATGATGCTGGTGCCCAGGTGGGTCATGATGTCGGTGAAGTAGCGGTTGCCGGTGGACAGCGCAATTTCCAGGTGGAACGCGAAGTCTGACGCCACCGCATCGCCGGCGTGGGCCGCGCTTTCATTCAGGGCATCGAGCGCCGCACGCATGGCGGCCAGTTGCTCGTCGCTGCGACGTAGCGCGGCAAGGCCGGCGGACTCCACTTCCAGGCTGATCCGCAGCTCCAGAATCGCCAGCACATCGCGCAGCGTAACCACCGTGGCCGGATCAATCCGGAAACCGCTCGGGCTTGGCGTGTCCAACACAAAGGTGCCGATGCCGTGACGGGTTTCGACCTGCCCCGCCGCCTGCAAGCGCGAGATGGCCTCACGCACGACCGTGCGGCTGACGCCATGGGCTTCCATGATGGCCGACTCGGTGGGCAACTTATCGCCACGTTTGAGTTGACCGTCGCGGATCTGCTCAGACAACACCGTGACCAATTCCTGGGCAAGGCTGCGGCGCTTGCGGGGAAGACGAGGGGCGGTGTTGGCGTTTTCCATGATGAACCATCTTTCTCGGCGAACTTGAGCCCGCATCATAGCCCATGGCGGTTGTACGATCACTGTTGTGTCGCGACTTTCATCCACATCCTTCGCGCAAAAAAATGCCCCGACGCATGTCGAGGCATTTTTCAGGCTCACCCGAGGGTGAAAGCCGCTTACTTCACCACTTTCAGGCTCGGCCGGCCGCTTGGACGCGGTGGCTCGGATTCCGGTGGTGGTACATCATCACCGTCTTCGCCTTCAATCGATTCGTCGTCCTCGAAAGGCGACTCCAGATCGAACACCATGCCTTGGCCATTCTCGCGAGCATAGATCCCGAGAATCGCGCCAATCGGCACGAACAGCGTATGGGGCACGCCGCCGAAACGCCCTTCGAAGCTGACAGCCTCGTTGTCCATGTGCAGGTGGCGCACGGCACTGGGTGATACGTTCAGCACAATCTGCCCGTCACTGGCAAAGCCTTGAGGCACGTCAACCTTGGGAAATTCGGAGTTGACCAGCATGTGCGGGGTGCAATCGTTGTCCACAATCCACTCATAGAGCGCGCGGACCAAATAGGGTCGACTGGAGTTCATCAGCGGCTCCTTAAGCCTTAGCGCATATCGCGTTCGACACCAGACAGACTCGCCTGGAAAGCCTCACGCGCAAACTGGCGCTCCATGTAATCAAGCAACGGCTTGGCCGGCCGTGGCAGTTCAATGCCCAGGATCGGCAAGCGCCAGAGTATGGGTAATAGGCAGCAATCCACCAAGCTTTGTTCCTCGCTGAGGAAAAAAGGTTTGTCGGCGAACAGCGGCGAAACACCGGTCAGGCTCTCACGCAATTCCTTGCGCGCCTGCACCCGAACGGCTTCTTTACTGCGTGAATCCAGAATCACATCCACCAGCCCGCACCAGTCACGCTGGATCCGATGGATCAGCAGGCGGCTGTTGGCACGCGCCACCGGGTACACCGGCAACAAAGGCGGATGCGGGTAACGCTCATCCAGGTATTCCATCACCACGGTTGACTCCCACAACGCCAGGTCACGATCGACCAGGGTGGGCAAGCTGCCGTAAGGGTTCACTTCGATCAGTTTCGGCGGATGACGTCCCACCTCCACACTGATGATCTCGGCGCTGACACCCTTCTCTGCGAGCACGATGCGTACTCGGTGGGAATAGTGGTCGGCGGGGTCGGAGTAACAGGCCAACCGATTGGTCACGCCCATGGCGGTCCTCCTCGCTTGTTGAAATTATCGAAAGCTCAAAAACGAGCGCGCCCAGAGAGCATCTCTGCAGTGCCTGGTTCAACCAGACCGCTACGTGTTCAGAGATGCCGCTGGGCGCGCAAGATTAACAGCAATTGCTTACGGTTGGATCAATGCACATCCTTCCAGTATTCGCGTTTGAGCAGATAGGCGAATACGAAGAAGAAGGCCAGGTACAGCAATACATAGGTACCGATGCGCTGATGTTGCAGTTTGACCGGGTTGGCCGAGTAGGCCAGGAAGGTCACCAGATTCTTGACCTTCTCGTCGAACTGCTCTTCGTTCAGCGTACCGGTCTTGGGCACTATGGTCAGTTGATCACACGCTTCATGCGTCAGAGGCGTGCCGGTCAACGGATCATATTGCTTCTTGCCGTCTTCAACGACCTGAACCTGCTTGCATCCTACCACTTGGCGACCCTGCAGGCCGACCAGAACGTTAGGCATACCGACGTTCGGGAAGACTTTGTTGTTCACACCCCAAGGGCGCGTCGGGTCTTCGTAGAAGGATTTAAGGTAGCCATACAGCCAGTCGGTACCCCGCACGCGCGCCACCAGAGTCAGGTCAGGCGGGGCAGCACCGAACCAGGCTTTGGCGTCGGCAGGCTGCATGCCGATGTTCATGTGGTCGCCAATCTTGGCGCCGGTGAACACCAGTTTCTCCAGCATCAGCTCATGAGGGATACCGAGGTCATCGGCAACCCGCTCATAGCGCTGGAACTTGGCGCTGTGGCAGCCCATGCAGTAGTTGGCGAAGGTACGCGCGCCATCTTGCATTGCAGCTTTGTCAGAGACGTCGATATCGACTTTTTCCAGTTCCGGGCCCTGCTCGGCCGCGAAGGACAGTAGCGGCAGTGCCGCAAGCATCAAAGCAACGAATAACTTTTTCATCAGCCAGTCACCCTTTCCGGAACCGGTTTGGTCTTCTCGAGCCGGGTGTAGAACGGCATCAGAATGAAGTAGGCGAAGTACAGGAAGGTGCAGACCTGCGACAGCAACGTCAGCGCAGGCTTCGGTGCCTGGACGCCGGTCCAGCCCAGCAGCATGAACGCGATGCAGAACACGACCAGCCAGATTCGGCTCAACCATCCCTTGTAGCGCATCGATTTGACCGGGCTGCGGTCAAGCCACGGCAGGACAAACAACAGCGCAATCGAGGCGCCCATGGCAACAACGCCCATGAGCTTGTCTGGAATCGCCCGCAAGATCGCGTAGAACGGCGTGAAGTACCAGACCGGTGCAATGTGCTCAGGCGTTTTGAAGGCGTTGGCCTGTTCGAAGTTAGGCTTCTCGAGGAAATACCCGCCCATCTCCGGGAAAAAGAACACGATCGAGCAGAAGATGAACAAGAACACCACCACGCCGACAATGTCTTTCACGGTGTAGTACGGGTGGAACGGAATGCCGTCCAGAGGGATGCCGTTTTCGTCTTTGTGCTTCTTGATGTCGACGCCATCGGGGTTGTTCGAACCCACTTCGTGCAGCGCCAGGATGTGCAGCACCACCAGGCCGAGAATCACGATCGGCAGGGCCACAACGTGCAAGGCGAAGAAGCGGTTCAAGGTGATGCCGGAAATCAGGTAGTCACCACGAATCCATTGGGTCAGGTCGTTGCCGATGACCGGAATCGCGCCGAACAGCGAGATGATCACCTGAGCGCCCCAGTACGACATCTGCCCCCACGGCAGCAGGTAACCCATGAAGGCCTCTGCCATCAGCGCCAGATAGATCAGCATGCCAAACACCCACACCAGCTCGCGGGGTTTTTGGTATGAGCCGTAGAGCAAGCCACGGAACATGTGCATGTAGACCACGATGAAGAACGCCGAGGCGCCGGTGGAGTGAAGCAAACGCAGAATCGAGCCGTACTCGACGTCGCGCATGATCCCTTCAACGGACGCAAAGGCCTCTTCAGCCGAAGGTGTGTAGCTCATCGTCAGCCAGACGCCGGTGACGAGTTGGTTGACCAGCACCAACAGCGCCAGGGAGCCGAAGAAGTAGAAGAAGTTGAAGTTTTTTGGTGCGTAATACTTGCTGAGATGGTCTTCCCACATTTTGGTAGCGGGGAAGCGCGCATCCACCCAATCCATGAACTTGCTCATCAGGCTTTCTCCCCCTCGTCGACGCCAATGACAATGACACTGTCAGTCTCGTAGTGATGTGGCGGAACTGGCAGGTTCAGTGGTGCGGGTTGTGACTTGTAGACGCGGCCGGCCAGGTCGTAATGAGAGCCATGGCAAGGGCAGAAGTAACCACCCACCCAGTCTTTGCCCAGGTCGGCAGGAGCAACTTCAGGGCGGAAGGTAGGCGAGCAGCCGAGGTGGGTGCAGATACCGATCAGCAGCAGAATCTCTGGCTTGATCGAACGGATTTCCTTATCGACGTAGGCGGGTTGGTCGGAATTCTTCGAGTCGGGATCAGACAGCTGACCTTCGATTTTTTTCAGATTCCCCAGGATTTCCTCAGTACGACGAACGATGAAGACCGGCTGACCGCGCCACTCAGCAATCATCTGCTGGCCTGGGTCGATCTTGCTGACATTCACCTTCACCGGTGCACCTGCGGCTTTCGCCTTGGCACTGGGAAACCATGACCCCACGAACGGGACCGCAGCCCCCACCGCTCCTGCAGCACCCACCACGGATGTGGCTGCTACCAAGAAGCGACGCCGGCCTGCATTCACGCCGTCATTGCTCATTCAGTCCTCTCCCATCAGCTTTTTGGCCTGTTAAATCAGGCGTCTACTAAGTGTTGAATCTTTACTTATAAAAATTTTGCCGAATGGTAATGAAAAGCCCCACGTATGACAAGGGAATTGCCCGGGGCTCCCTCTCCAGGCCTTGTAGTATAGGGGGTCTACGGATGTGGCAAGTTGTCACGGCGAAATTTGTGCATAAATCGCAGGCAATAAAAAACGCCCAGCTCCGTGAGGAGTTGGGCGTTTTTGTGGAACGTAAAGCGAATTAACGCTTCGAGTACTGCGGACGCTTACGCGCTTTACGCAGACCGACTTTCTTACGTTCAACTTCACGAGCATCGCGAGTTACGAAGCCAGCTTTGCGCAGTGCGCCACGCAGGGTTTCGTCGTACTGCATCAGAGCGCGAGTGATACCGTGGCGGATTGCGCCAGCTTGACCACTTACACCGCCACCGATAACGGTGACGTAGATGTCGAACTTTTCAACAGTCTCGGTCAGTTCCAGCGGCTGACGAACTACCATGCGGGCAGTTTCGCGACCGAAGAAGTTGTCCAGAGTGCGGTTGTTGATCGAGATGTTACCAGTGCCCGGACGCAGGAAAACGCGTGCGGTTGCGGTTTTGCGACGGCCAGTGCCGTAATTTTGAGTCGCCGACATAATGAACTATTCCGTTAAAACTTCAGTTCTTGGGGCTGCTGAGCAGCATGAGGGTGTACAGCGCCCGCATAGACTTTCAGCTTGCGAAACATATCGCGACCCAGTGGGCCCTTCGGCAGCATGCCTTTGACCGCGATTTCGATCGGGGCTTCAGGCTTCTTGGAAATCAGGCCTTCAAAGTTCGAAGACTTGATACCGCCTGGGAAACCGGAGTGACGGTAGTACATTTTGTCTTGCGCTTTGTTGCCGGTAACACGTACCTGCTCAGCGTTGATGATCACGATGTAGTCACCGGTGTCAACGTGAGGGGTGTACTCAGGCTTGTGCTTGCCACGCAGACGGCTGGCGACTTCAGTGGCCAGACGACCCAGGGTCTGACCAGCGGCGTCGACGACAAACCAGTCGCGCTGAACTGTTTCCGGTTTTGCAGTAAAAGTTGTCATTCTTTAATAGCCTCAGGGGCCGCCCTGTAAATTAGACGGCGGATCTTACTGAATAGTGCGTACTTTGACAAGTCAAAGGCAGCCGGATACAGACGCTATCGGGGGCTCGGGTCGGCGCGTCCGTTCAACGGCAAGATTCTTCGGCAGGCGGCGCATCACTTCCACTGCAGAAAGAGGTGGGCAATTATGCAGATTGCGAAAAAAAATTCAACCTGCTTTTATGATTGTTTTCCCTGAAGGAGTACCCGATGGATTATCGACAGCTGGGCCGAACCGATCTGAACGTAAGCGCGATAGCCTTGGGCACCATGACCTGGGGTGAGCAGAACAGCGAGGCAGAGGCCTTCGCGCAGATCGAACGGGCCAAGGCCGCGGGGATCAACTTCCTCGACACGGCGGAAATGTACCCGGTGCCGCCCAAGGCCGATACCTATGCCACTACCGAGCGTTACATCGGTAATTACTTCAAAAGCCGCGGCGACCGTGCCGACTGGATCCTCGCCAGCAAGATCGCCGGCCCCGGCAACACCATCGACTACATCCGCGACGGCCACCTGCGCCACAACCGCAAGCACATCGTCGAAGCACTGGATGCCAGCCTCGAGCGCCTGCAAACCGACTGGATCGACCTCTACCAGTTGCACTGGCCGGAACGCAGCACCAACTTCTTCGGCCAACTGAGCTACAAGCACAAGGACGAAGACGACCTCACCCCGCTGGAAGAAACCCTCGAAGCGCTGGACGAGCAGGTAAAAGCCGGCAAGATCCGCCACATCGGCCTGTCCAACGAAACCCCGTGGGGCACCATGAAATTCCTCGCCCTGGCCGAAGCCCGTGGCTGGCCCCGCGCGGTGTCGATCCAGAACCCCTACAACCTGCTCAACCGCAGCTTTGAGGTGGGCCTGGCGGAAGTGGCGATTCGTGAACAGTGCGGCCTGCTGGCGTATTCGCCCCTGGCGTTCGGCATGCTCAGCGGCAAGTACGAGAACGGCGCACGCCCGGCCAAGGCACGCCTGACCGAATACAGCCGTTTCAGCCGCTATTTCAACCCGCAGTCCGAAGCGGCGTGCAGCCGCTATGTGGCGCTGGCGCGTGAACACGGCCTGGACCCGGCGCAGATGGCCTTGGCGTTTGTGACGCAACAGCCGTTTGTGACCAGCAACATCATTGGTGCGACGTCTTTGGAGCAACTGGATAGCAACATCGCCAGCGCTGACTTGAAGCTGTCGAAAGAGGTACTGGAAGGGATTGAAGCGATTCAGAAGGATCATCCGAATCCAGCGCCTTGATTGATCCCCAAAGCGTTATCGCAGGCAAGCCAGCTCCCACATTTGACTGTATTCACACATCAAAATGTGGGAGTGGGCTTGCCCCCGATGAGGCCCTGAGCACCACCGAAAGTCAAAGCGCTCGCGCAATAATCTCCTTCATGATTTCGTTGGTCCCCGCATAAATCCGCTGCACCCGCGCATCCGCCCAGGCCCGCGCGATCGGGTATTCCCACATAAAACCGTAACCGCCGTGCAGCTGCACACACTCGTCGAGCACCTTGCATTGCAGGTCCGTGGCCCAGTACTTGGCCATCGCGGCAGTAGGCACGTCGAGCTTGCCTTCCAGGTGCAACGCCATGCACTGGTCGACAAATACGCGACCGATCTGAATCTCCGTGGCCATCTCCGCCAGCTTGAACCGGGTGTTCTGGAAATCGGCAATCGCCTTGCCGAACGCCCTGCGCTCACGGGTGTATTCCAAGGTCCACTGCAGCGCCGCCTCCGCCGATGCGAGCGCACCAATCGCCACGGTCAAACGCTCCTGCGGCAACTCCTGCATCAAATAGGCGAAGCCCATGCCCGCCTGCCCCAGCAGGTTGCCCTTGGGCACACGCACGTCCTGGAAAAACAGCTCCGAGGTGTCCTGGGCCTTCATGCCCACCTTCTCCAGGCGCTTGCCCTTGTCGAAGCCCGGCGTGTCGGCTTCCACCAGAAACAGGCTGGTGCCCTTGGCGCCGGCCTTGGGATCGGTCTTGGCCACGACGATCACCAGCTCGGCGAGAAAGCCATTGGTGATGAAGGTTTTTGAGCCGTTGATCACGTACTCATCGCCGTCCAGCACCGCGGTGGTCTTCACGCCCTGCAAGTCGGAACCCGCCCCTGGCTCGGTCATGGCGATGGCCGTCACCATTTCACCGGAAATCAATTTGGGCAGGTACTTCTGCTTCAGCGCCTCGCTGCCGTAATGCAGGATGTACGGCGCGACGATGTCCGAATGCAGCGAGAAACCGATGCCTGTCAAACCCAGGCGACTGACCTCTTCGATCACCACCGCGCTGTAGAGAAAGTCGGCGCCCAGGCCGCCATACTCTTCCGGCAAGTGGGAGCAAAGCATCCCCGCCTCCCCCGCCTTGCTCCACAACGCACGGTCGATATAGCCCTGTTTCTCCCATTGCCCATGGAACGGCGCGGCGTGTTTTTCAAGGAAGGTGCGCACGCTCTCGCGAAAGAGTTCGTGCTCCGAGCTGAACAAGGTTCTGGGGATCATGGGTCACCTGCGTGGATTGTCGGACAAAGGCCAGACCACAGAGCCTATGCCGCGAAGCCGTCACGGGACACTGGACACATGCGACAAAAAATAAGACGATCCAGCCGTCTGGTGACCACTTTCCCCTATAAGAATAAATGAAATTATGTCTAACCAAATCTCCACGCCCTTGCGGCGCGTCAGCATTTTGGCCATTGATCGGGTATTCGCTTCCACCCTCATGCAAGCCAAGGATTTCTTCCATCTGGCCAGTCTGCGTTATGGCAAACAACAAGGCCTGGGCCTGACCCCGGCGTTTGAAACGCGTCTGGTCAGCCCCGACGGGCAATCGGTGCGCAGCTTCAGTGATGTGATCATGCCGGTGGACGGCGGCCTGGAAGACGCCGACATCATCGTGCTACCGGCCTTCTGGGACGACTTCGACGCGTTATGCACACGCTACCCGCAAGTGCTGCCCTGGCTGCGCCAGCAACACGCACGCGGCGCTGTACTCTGCGGCGAGGCCACCGGGGTGTTCTGGCTGGCCGAGGCCGGATTGCTCGATGGCAAGGAGGCGACCACCTACTGGCGTTTCTTCAATGCTTTCAGCGAACGCTTCCCCAAGGTGCAGCTCAACCAGGACAAGCACCTGACCGACGCCGACAACCTGTATTGCGCCGGCGGCACCACCTCGGCGTGCGACCTTTATATCTACCTGATCGAACGCTTCTGCGGCGCCAACATCGCCCAGGCCGTGGCCCGCGACATCCTCTACGAAGTGCAACGCAGCTACGCACCGGGGCGCATTGGTTTTGGTGGGCAGAAGCTGCACCAGGACGTGATCATCCTGCAGATCCAGCACTGGCTCGAAGAGCACTTTGCCGACAAGTTTCGCTTCGAAGACGTCGCCCGCGAACACGGCATGAGCATCCGCAACTTCATGCGCCGTTTCCAGACCGCCACCGGCGACAAGCCGCTGCACTACCTGCAACGCCTGCGCATCGAGACCGCCAAAGGCTTGCTCTCGGGCAGCCGCAAAAGCATCAAGACCATCAGCTATGAGGTGGGTTACGACGATGCGAGCTTCTTTGCGCGGCTGTTCCGCCAGCACACCGAGCTGTCGCCGAATCAATACCGGCAGCAGTTCCAGCAAGCCGCTTAAGCAGGGTCAAACACCGTAAAAAATGTGGGAGGGGGCTTGCCCCCGATAGCAGTCGGTCAGTCAGTACACCTGGCCTGACACACCGCTATCGGGGCAAGCCCCCTCCCACCATTTATGCGTGTCGCTGTTAGGGTTTGTGCCCGCGCGACAGGAACTCGTGGGACTGCATTTCCAGCAAGCGGCTCAGCGTGCGCTGGAATTCGAAGTTCAAGCGACCGCCGGTGTAGAGGTCCTTGAGTTCGACTTCCGCCGAGATGATCAGCTTGACGTTGCGGTCGTAGAACTCGTCCACCATGTTGATAAACCGGCGCGCAATGTCGTCAGTGGTGACGCTCATCTGTTCCACGCCGCTCAGGATCACCGCGTGGAAGATCTTGCCCAGTTCGATGTAGTCGTTCTGGCTGCGCGGGCCATCGCACAGCTGGCGGAACTCGAACCAGGCCACGTCATCGCAGGTGCGCAGCGCGATGATTTCGCGGTTCTCGATCATCAGCTTGTCGTTTTCGACCGCCTTGGTGCATTCCGGCGTGAGCGCGCGGAAGCTTTTTTTCAGGCTGTCCAGCGCGGCCTCGTTCAGCGGGTAGTGGTAAAGCTCCGCTTGCTCAAGGTGACGCAGGCGATAGTCGACGCCGCTGTCGACGTTGACGATCTCGGTGTTCTGCTTGATCAGCGCGATGGCCGGCAGGAAGCGCGCGCGTTGCAGGCCGTCCTTGTACAAGCCATCGGGCACGATGTTCGAGGTCGCAACCAGGGTCACGCCGTTCTTGAACAGCTCTTCCATCAGGGTGCCGAGGATCATGGCATCGGTGATGTCGGAGACGAAGAATTCGTCGAAACAAATCACCCGCGCCTCGTCGGAGAAACGCTTGGCAATGATGGTCAGCGGGTTTTTCTCGCCCGGCAGCGTCTTCATTTCTTCGTGCACGCGCTTCATGAAGCGGTGAAAGTGCGTACGCACCTTTTCCTTGAACGGCAGCGCTTCGAAGAAGGTGTCGACCAGGTAAGTCTTGCCGCGGCCCACGCCACCCCAGAAGTACAGGCCTTTGACCGGCGTATGGTCTTTCTTGCCAAACAGCTTGCTGAACATCCCTGGCTTGTTTTGCGAGGCCGCGACCAGGTCGTCGTACAGGCGCTGCAAATGACGCACCGCATTTTCCTGCGCGGCGTCATGGAAGAATTCAGGGCGCTTCAGATCAGCTTGATATCGTTCTAGGGGCGTCATAATTTCGTTAGCAAGGCAACAAAAACGGGCCGTCACTGTAACGACGGCCCTGGATAATGGCAATCAACCCTTGGTCGGGTTAATCCTCGGTTGGGGTCAACGCAACGCGCAGCGCGGCGATGGCGGCATCGCGCGACGTTTCGTCGGCGAACGCAGCACTGTCGGCAACCACCGCGCCATCGAGCCATACGCTGAAACTCAGGGCCTCAGTGCGTACATCCAGCGCGTCGCCGTTTTGCAGTTGCTTGGTCACCGCACCGGCCGCTTTGCCGTCGGCGAAATTGCGCGACAGCAGCAGTTGCTCGCCGTCGGCCGACAGCAGGCGGAAGCGGAAGCTGCCGTCGTCTTCGCGAAAGCTCACAAAGCGCGCAGCTTTGGCGGCTTTCTTCTTGGCTGCCACCGGCGCGGCGGCCTGATTGACGAACGAGCGCAGGCCCACCGCTTCACGCAGCTCAGCCAGGAACGGCGCCGCCACGGCGCGGGCTTTCTGGGCACCGATCAGCAACAGGTCTTCCATGTCCGAGGGGCGCGACATCAGTTGGTGATAACGCTCGCGCGCCTCCCCCAGTTGGCCGTCGAGCAGTTGGAACAGACGGCTCTTTGCCTCGCCCCAGCCCAGGCCTTGCAGCAGCTCGGCACGGAATTCTTCTTCCTGGGCCTTGGTTGCAAACGCCTGGAACAGGGTGAACAGGTGGGAGTTGTCCGGGTCTTTGGCTTCGCCTGGGGCACGCGAGTCGGTGACGATCCGCGAGATCGCCTCCTTCATGTCCTTGGCGCTTGTGAACAACGGGATGGTGTTGTCGTAGCTCTTGGACATCTTGCGGCCATCCAGGCCCGGCAAGGTGGCGACGCTTTCTTCGATCAACGCCTCAGGCATGGTGAAGAATTCTTTACCGTTGCCAAACAGGTGGTTGAAACGCTGGCCAATGTCGCGGGCCATTTCCACGTGCTGGATCTGGTCGCGACCGACCGGCACCTTGTGCGCGTTGAACATCAGGATGTCCGCCGCCATCAGCACCGGGTAGCTGTACAAGCCCATGGTGATGCCCGCGTCCGGGTCTTCGCCGGTTTCCAGGTTTTTATCCACCGAGGCCTTGTAGGCGTGGGCGCGGTTGAGCAGGCCCTTGGCGGCAACACAGGTCAGCAGCCAGGTCAGTTCAGGAATTTCCGGGATGTCGGACTGGCGATAGAACGTCACCCGGTTCACATCCAGGCCACCGGCCAGCCAGGTCGCGGCAATTTCCATACGCGAGCGCTGGATGCGCTGCGGGTCATCGCATTTGATCAGGGCGTGGTAGTCGGCCAGGAAGTAGAAGGAGTCGGCATTCGCGTCCTGGCTGGCGAGGATCGCCGGGCGGATCGCACCGGCGTAGTTGCCCAGGTGCGGCGTGCCGGTGGTGGTGATGCCGGTGAGAATACGGGTACGAGTCGTCATGGGTAATCGCTTATCAGACTGCTATCAATTCGAGAGGCGCGGCAGCACCAGATCCTTGAGATCGGTGAGCTTGCCATGAAAAAAGTGCCCGCATTCTGCCACTTTCAGCAGCTCATGGGGGCGTTTCAAGGCAGCGGACCAATCGTAGACCACCTGCGGGTCGACCACTTCGTCGGTTTCCGGCTGGATCAAAGTCAATGGGCAGCCTTGGGGCAGCACGTCGGTATCACGCAGGCGCATCACGGCGGCGGCCACCATGAACAGGTGCGCGAGCTTTTCACCCTTGGCTTCCAGACGGCCGCCGAGGCTGGCGGCCACGTAACCACCAAAGGAAAACCCGAGCAGGGTGATCGGCAGGTCGGGGTGTTTTTCCCGCAGCCAGGTGGCGGCCGCTTCGGCATCGTCCACTTCGCCGGTGGCCATGTCGTGGGTACCGGCGCTGGCACCGACGCCACGGTAATTGAAACGTAAAGTAATCAAACCGGCATCGCGAGCGGTGCGTTGCAGGGTCGAGACAACTTTATTGAGCATGGTCCCGCCCTGCACCGGATTAGGGTGGCAGATCAGCGCCAGGCCACGTGGCTCGGGGTGATCCAGGTACAGGGCTTCCAATTGGCCAACCGGGCCATCGATCAAAACGGGGGTTTCACGCATGAGCAAGGAATGAACTCCGTGACCTCACAAAGGGTCGACTCGTCTAGCTAAAAGTCTGTGCATGGCATCATTGCGAGCTTAATCGCGGTATACAGCGCAGGTCCGAGCCGTTAACGTAAAGCAAAGCCGTTTATAGAGGAAGGACTCGTGGAACACTCGCTCTTAGTTTGGTTGTTGCCGACTCTCGCCTTGGTTGCCGGTGTCGCCATTGGATTCCTGGTTGCCCGCCTGCTGCCAAATGCCGCGCCTAACCGCACGCAGCGTCAGCTGGATGACATTCAGGAACGTTTTGACAGTTATCAGAACGAGGTTGTTACCCACTTCAACAGCACCGCGACCCTGGTCAAGAAGCTTACCCAGAGCTACCAGGACGTACAGGATCACCTCGCCGATGGCGCTAACCGCCTGGCCCTCGACGACATCACCCGCCAGCGTCTGCTGGCCGCGCTGCATTCCGATGCACCGCACGCGCCACGGGAGCGCCTGACGCCTCCGCGGGAAAACCAGGAGCCACCACGGGACTACGCGCCAAAAACGCCGGACGCCCCAGGCATGCTGGATGAGCATTACGGCTTGAAGAAGTAAGTCTTCTGCAAGCAACAAAAAGCCCGGCTGATCGATGATCAGCCGGGCTTTTTATTGGGCTTCACTTTCCATAACACTGGAGATCCACTGTGGGAGCAGGCTTGCCCGCGAACGCGTTGGGTCAGTCAGCACATCGCTAACTGACAGACCGTATTCGCGAGCAAGCCCGCCCCCACATTGACCGCATACGACCTTAAGCCGGTTGCTGCTCCTGCAACAACCCACCGTCAATCCGTACATGCCGCCCATGGAAGCGCTTGAGGCTGCTGCGATGGCCGACGCTGACGATGCTCAGTCCCGGCAGCTCGTCAATCAATGCTTGATACAACGTGGCCTCGTCTTCCTCATCCATCGCCGAGGTGGCTTCATCCATGTACAGCCATTGCGGCGCGAACAACAACGCGCGAGCAAAAGCCAGCCGCTGCTGCTCACCCGGCGAGAGCATGCGTTGCCAGTGATTGGCTTCGTCCAGGCGCGCAACCAGATGCGGCAGGCGGCACGTTTCCAGGACCTGTGCATAACGTTCGGCCGAGTACGCGCTGTCGTCTTGTGGATAACTCAACACAGCCTTCAGCGTGCCAATGGGCAAGTAAGGCTTTTGCGGCAGAAACAGGTAACGCGCAGCCGGCAGACGAATGCTGCCGTGGCCCGCTGGCCAGAGGTGGCCCATTGCGCGCAGCAGCGTACTCTTGCCGCTGCCTGAGCGCCCGCTGAGCATCACGCGCTGGCCCGGCTCTACGGTCATGTCGGCGTCGGTCAGCAAGTGACGACCGTCAGCCAAATCCATGCCCAGGTTTTTCACCACCAGGCGCTCGCCCTCGGGGTGCACATCGATGGCGGGCACACGCTGCTCGTTGTCACTCATGGCCTGATGGAAGCTGAGCAGACGATCACTGGTCGCGCGCCATGAAGCCAGCTCCGAATACGCGTTGATAAACCAGCTGAAGTTCTCTTGCACGTTGCCGAACGCCGAGTTGATTTGCATCAGCTCGCCCAGCTCGATCTTGCCGGTGAAGTAGCGTGGCGCGGCGACAATGAAGGGGAAGATGATCGCAATCTGGCTGTAGCCAGCGGTGAAAAAGGTCAGGCGCTTGGACACTTTCATGATGTCCCAGAAGTTGTGCCAGACCTTGCCAAAGCGTGCGCTCAGGCGCTGGTTTTCATTCGGCTCGCCGTTGTACAAGGCGATGCTCTCGGCGTTCTCACGCACACGCACCATGGAGAAACGCAGGTCTGCTTCAAAGCGTTGTTGTTGGTTGCTCAGGCCGATCAAACGGCGGCCGATCAGGTGGGTCAGCCAGCTACCGACGCCCGCGTACACCAATGCGCACCAGAACATATAACCGGGGATGGTGAAACCAAACACTTCGATACTGCCCGACACACCCCACAGGATGATCGAGAACGACACCAGGCTGACCACGTTACGCAGCAGGCCCAGGCCAAGGCTCAAGGTGCTGGAGGTGAAGTTGTTGAGGTCTTCGGAAATCCGCTGGTCCGGGTTATCGGTGTAACCGCCCTGCTCCAGCTGGTAGTAATTCTTGTGGGCAAGCCAACGTGCAAAATGCTTTTCGGTGAGCCAGGCACGCCAGCGGATCGTCAGCATCTGAGTCAGGTAGAGGCGGTAGACCGCGCCGAGAATCGCTACGGCGGCGATCCCGCCGAAATAGCCGATCAGCTGCCAGAAGGCGGCGGTGTCCTTCTTCTCCAGCGCGTTGTAAAAGTCTTTATACCAGTGGTTGATCCACACGGAGATCGCCACGCTGAACAGCGACAGGCCAATCACTGCAGCCAGCAACAACCAGGCCTTGCCCTTCTCTTCGCTGCGCCAATAGGGCGTGATCATCGCCCAGGTTCGGCGAAAGAAGTGCCCACGCACCGCATCGTTGACCGCGGAGTACTCAGCGTTCTGATTCATCGTTCAGGCTCGGTAGGAAAAAGTGACAGGCGTTTGAACCGATCATAGACGATCGGTTCAGGGCTCCGTGCAGCCTGAAGCAGATTGTTCAGACTTTGTTCAGCGCCGTACCGGACGCTTCTGCAGCTTGCGTTGCAGGGTACGCCGGTGCATGCCCAGGGCACGGGCGGTAGCGGAGATATTGCCTTCGTGTTCAGTCAACACGCGCTGAATATGCTCCCACTGCAGACGGTCCACCGACATCGGGTTTTCCGGCACCAGGGTGTCGAGGTCGGCATGCTCGGAGAGCAGCGCGGCCAGCACGTCGTCGGCGTCCGCCGGCTTGCACAAATAATTGCAGGCGCCGCGCTTGATGGCCTCGACGGCGGTGGCGATGCTCGAGTAACCGGTGAGGATCACCACGCGCATTTCGGGGTCGAGTTCCAGCAACTTGGGCAGCAGCACCAGGCCGGAGTCGCCGTCCATTTTCAGGTCGAGCGCGGCGTAGTCCGGCAAATCGGCCTGGGCGATGGTCAGGCCTTCTTCGGCCGAGCCTGCGGTGCTCACGCGAAAACCACGGCGGCTCATGGCGCGCGCCATCACGCGGGTAAAGGTGGCGTCGTCATCTACCAGCAGCAGGTGCGGCAGTTCTTCGCCTTCGACTTGGATCTCGTCACTCATCGATATCTCCTCGTGCGACACGGGGCAGGCGCAGCTCGGTGAGCGTGCCACCTTCCTCATGACTATAGAGCTTCACTGAGCCGCCCGCGCGGGTCACGCTGGCCTTGCTCAAAAACAGGCCGAGGCCGAAGCCTTTGCCCTTGGTGGTAAAGAAGGGTTTGCCGATCTGCTCGGCAATGGCCAGCGGCACGCCCGCGCCGTGGTCACGAATGCTGATGGTCACGTTTTCCGCGTCCCAGTCCAGCTGCACGCCCAACCCTTCAGGGCAGGCATCGGCGGCGTTGTTCAGCAGGTTGAGCAACGCCTGCGTCAGGTCTGGTGGTGGCGCCATGCGCGGCACGCTGCCCTGGCCCAGCAGGTTGAAACGGTAACTGGCTTCGGGGCGCATCAGGTGCCAGCGGTTCAGGGCTTCGTCGAGCCACTGGGTCACGTCCTGCATCTCCACCGCCAGGCGGCGATTGGCCTCGGCGGCGCGTACCAGTTGCTGCAAGGTCTGCTTGCACTGCTTGACCTGTTCCTGCAACACGCTCAGGTCATCTTGCAGCGCCGGGTCGTGATGGTCCTGGGTCATTTCCTTGAGCAGTACGCTCATGGTTGCCAGCGGTGTGCCCAGTTCATGGGCGGCGCCGGCGGCCTGGGTGGCGACGGCGAGCAACTGCTGGTCACGCAGGCCCTCTTCACGGCGAATGGCGCGCAATTCTTCCTGGCGGCGCAGCTCTTCGGCCATGCGCGCGGCGAAAAACGTGATAACCGCAGCAGACAGCGCAAAGCTCAGCCACATCCCGTAGATCTGCAGATTTTCCCGGGCGATAGGGAAGGTCTTCAGGGGGTAAAACTGCGCCAGCAGCAAGGTGTACAGCGTCAGCGCGATGCCCGACAGCACCACCGAATAGCGCCATGGCAACGTCACGGCGGCAATGGTCAGCGGCACCAGGTAATAAGACACGAACGGGTTGGTGGAACCACCGGAGAAATAAAGCAACACACTGTGGATAAACAGGTCGCAGGCCAATTGCAGCGCGTATTCCAGCTCGGTCACCGGCCACGTGGTGCGCAGCCGAATGGCGGTGAACACACACAGCACGATGGAAAAGCCGAGGGTCACGGCCAGCTGCAGCCACGGCAGCGGCAGCAGGTCGAACCAATACGCGAGCCCGACGGAGCCGGCCTGTGCGGCCAGTACCAAGGTACGAATGAACGTCAGGCGCCAGAGGTTCTGGCGGGTGGCGGAAGTCAGTTTTACGGCGGCGAGCATGAGCTCTCCCGGTGAGCGCTGCAGGCGGATCGGCAGGAGTATAAACGAAGCAGACCCGCTGGCACGGCGCGTGTGGCTCTTTGACGCAGGCCGGGCAGATGACCGTTCGTCGGCACCGCGCCACTTGTAGCGAATGTGTAAACCCGAAGAACCCGATAGCACCGTCTACAGTCTTACCGAACACGGTTATACCAACACGACCATCCCAAGGAGCTTCCATGTCTCGTTTCACTCGCAGTGCAGCTGTCCTCACTCTCAGCGCCAGCGCCCTGGCCAGCCTGCCGGCCATGGCCGCCGATGAACTGCATTACAACCAGATCTCCCTGCGTGCCGAAGTCAGCCAGGAAGTGGCTCGCGACAAGATGATCGTCACCCTTTATACCGAGTCACAAAACACCGACCCGGCCAAGCTCGCCGCCGAAATCACCACCACCCTGAACAAGGCCCTGGGCGAAGCGCGCGAAGTCAAAGGCGTGACCCTGCGCCAGGGCAGCCGTAACAGCTACCCGATCTACGACAACAAGAACCAGAAGATCACCGGCTGGCGCGAGCGTGCCGAACTGCGCCTGGAAAGCGCGGATTTCCCGGCGCTGTCCAAGCTCACCGGCGATCTGCTGAACACCCTGAAAATGGAAAACATGGACTTCGCCATCGCCGACGCCACGCGCAAATCCAGCGAAGATGCCCTGCTTAAAGACGCGGTCGCCGCTTTCAAGGCGCGCGCGCAGCTGGCCACCGATGCGCTGGGCGGCAAGGGCTACAAGATCGTCAACCTGAACTTCAACACCAATGGCTACCCGATGCCTTACGCGCGCGGCGCCGGCATGATGATGAAAGCGGCGATGGCGGATTCGGCACCGACGCCTGAAGTAGAAGCGGGTACCAGCCAGGTCAACATGAGCGCCGACGGCGTGATCGAAGTACAGATGCAGTGACCTCTACCTGACAAACCTGAACGGCGGTAACCTCGGTTGCCGCCGTTTTTGTTTGGGCGGCTGTATAGGCCTGCCACTTCAGGAGTTTCCATGGAAAGAACCGCTTTCAAACCGCTACTCCTGGCTGCAAGCCTGCTGGCGTTCATGCCGATGGCCCAGGCGGCCAGCACCCTGGTCTACTGCTCCGAAGCCAGCCCTGCCGGCTTCGACCCCAGTCAGTACACCAGCGGCACCGATTTTGATGCCTCCGCCGAAACCGTGTTCAACCGCTTGACCCAGTTCAAGCGTGGCGGCACCGAAGTCGAACCCGGCCTGGCCACGAGCTGGGAGGTATCCAATGACGGCCTGAGCTACACCTTCCATCTGCGCGATGGCGTCAAGTTCCACACCACCGACTACTTCACCCCTACCCGCAACTTCAACGCGGATGACGTGCTGTTTACCTTCAACCGCCTGCTGGATGCCGACAGCCCATTTCGCAAGGCTTACCCGTCCGAGTCGCCGTACTTCACCGACATGGGGTTGAACACCACGATCAAAAACGTCGAAAAACTCGACGATCACACCGTGCGTTTCAACCTGAACAATGTCGATGCCTCGTTCGTGCAAAACCTGGCCATGAGTTTTGCCTCGGTGCAATCGGCCGAATACGCCGCCCAGCTGTTGAAAGAGGGCAAGGCTGAAGACATTAACCAGAAACCCGTCGGCACCGGGCCGTTTGTGTTCAAGCGCTACCAGAAAGACTCGCAGATCCGTTACGTCGCCAATAAACAGTATTGGAAACCCGAGGATGTGAAGCTCGACAACCTGGTGTTTGCCATCACTCCGGACGCCGCTTCGCGCTTGCAGAAGCTCAAGGCCGGCGAATGCCAGGTCAGCGGTTACCCACGCCCGGCCGATATCGAGGTGATGAAACAGGACCCAAACCTGCGCGTGCTGCAACAGGCCGGTTTCAACCTGGGCTTTCTTGCTTACAACGTGACTCACCCGCCGCTCGACCAACTCAAAGTGCGTCAGGCCCTGGATATGGCCATCGACAAGCCGGCAATCATCAAGGCTGTGTACCAGAGCGCCGGGCAATTGGCGCAGAACGCATTGCCACCTGCCCAGTGGTCTTATGACCCCACCATCAAGGACGCGCCCTACGACCCGACCAAGGCGCGGGCGCTACTAAAAGAAGCAGGGGTTGCACCAGGTACCACCATCAATCTTTGGGCGATGACCGTGCAGCGCGCCTCCAATCCCAACGCGCGAATGTCGGCGCAGATGATTCAGCAGGATTGGGAAAAGGTGGGTATCAAAGCCAACATAGTCAGCTACGAATGGGGCGAATACATCAAACGCGCCAAAAATGGCGAACATGACGCGATGATTTACGGCTGGACCGGCGACAACGGCGACCCGGATAACTGGCTCGGCGTGCTCTACAGTTGTGCCGCGGTCAAAGGCAGCAACTACGCCAAATGGTGTAACCCGGCCTACGACAAGCTGGTGCAGCAAGCCAAAGTCAGCAATGACCGCGACCAGCGCATCAAGTGGTATCAGCAGGCACAAAAAATCCTTAAGGAACAAGTACCTATAACGCCTATCGCAAACTCGACGGTTTTCCAGCCTATTCGAAAAGAAGTGCAGGACTTCAAGATCAGTCCTTTTGGCCTGACGCCGTTTTATGGTGTCAGTCTAGATAAGTAACAGCCGCGCCCCAACCGAGTGCGCCAGACGCCTCGGTTGGGCTTTTTTGGTGCGTCAAATGCACCGAAAAAACCCTCTATATATATGCATTTATGTACAAACTTTCATAAATGCGACATTCCTGTACGTTCGTACCACTGTTTGGCCTCCACGACGGTTCAGCATCTTGCAATGGGTATGGCCCCTGCATAAGTATCCGCAGGCCGACTCACGAGGTCGCCCTCAACACCAAAAATGACAACAAATCATGAGGCCAACATGCTTAAACACGCAGTCCTTCCGCTTTTAGTTAGCGCTGGCCTTATGGCCGCAGCCCCTTTCGCCCAAGCGGCGACTAACCTGGTGTTCTGCTCCGAAGGGAGCCCGGCCGGTTTTGACCCAGGCCAGTACACCACCGGAACAGACTTCGATGCCTCGGCCGAAACCGTGTTCAACCGCCTGAGCCAATTTGAACGTGGCGGCACCGCCGTTGTTCCAGGCCTGGCCACCAGTTGGGACGTTTCCCCGGATGGCCTGACGTATACCTTCCACCTTCGCGAAGGCGTCAAGTTCCACACCACCCCGTATTTCAAGCCGACTCGTGAATTCAATGCCGATGACGTGCTGTTCACGTTCAATCGCATGATCAACAAGGACGATCCGTTCCGCAAAGCCTATCCAACCGAGTTCCCGTACTTCTCGGACATGGAGATGGACAAGAACATCAAGAACATCGAAAAAGTTGATGACCATACCGTCAAGTTCACCCTTGGCACCGTGGACGCGGCTTTCATCCAGAACCTGGCAATGAGTTTCGCGTCGATCCAGTCGGCCGAATACGCTGCCCAGCTGTTGAAGGAAGGCAAAGCCAGCGACATCAACCAGAAGCCAATCGGCACCGGGCCGTTCGTCTTCAAGAGCTACCAGAAAGACTCCAACATCCGCTTTACCGGCAACAAGGACTACTGGAAGCCTGAAGACGTCAAGGTTGATAACCTGATCTTCTCGATCTCCACTGACGCCTCGGTACGCATTCAAAAACTCAAGAAGAACGAGTGCCAGATCACGGCCTATCCTCGCCCAGCGGACATCAAGCCACTGGAAGCGGACAAGGACATGAAGATGCCGCACCAGGCGGGCTTCAACCTGGGTTATATCGCTTACAACGTCATGCCTGTGCTTAAGGGCCAGACCACGCCAAACCCATTGGCAGACCTGCGGGTTCGCCAGGCGCTGGACATGTCGGTCAACAAGCAGCAGATCATCGACTCCGTGTATCAGGGCGCAGGCCAACTGGCCGTCAACGCCATGCCGCCGACCCAATGGTCGTATGACACCACCATCAAAGACGCCAAGTACGACCCGGCCAAAGCCAAGGAACTGCTCAAGGAAGCCGGTATCAAGGAAGGCACCGAGATCACCTTGTGGGCCATGCCGGTTCAGCGTCCGTACAACCCGAACGCCAAGCTGATGGCTGAGATGCTGCAGAGCGACTGGAAACAGATCGGCCTGAAGGTCAACATCGTCAGCTACGAATGGGGCGAGTACATCAAGCGCTCCAAAGGCGGCGAGAACCAGGCGATGATCATCGGCTGGAGCGGTGACAATGGTGACCCGGACAACTGGTTGGGTACCCTCTTTGCCTCCTCGGCCTTGAACGGTAACAACTTCTCCAAGTTCACCAACAAGCAGTACGACGACCTGATCAGTCAGGCCAAGTCGACCACTGATGTGGCCAAGCGCACCGAACTGTACAAGCAGGCGCAACAACTCCTGAAACATGAATTGCCTTACACACCTATCGCGCACTCGACGGTGTATCAACCCATGCGCAACACCGTGCAGGACTTCAAGATCAGCCCGTTTGGCTTGAACTCTTTCTACGGCGTAAGCGTAAGCGGCAAGTAAGGATTAATAACGGCGACGTTTCATAACGTCGCCGTTATTGCATCCGCCTGGACCGTAGGAATCAGACCACCTTTGCAACCGTTACCGTCCTACGGCAACGAACTGCGATAGGTGCGTCTGTTGCCTACAAGGTCAATCCGTTTTGGCGCATTTACTGCGAAGTCCACGGCCCATACCGTCGTACGACAGCAGAGGCACCAATATCGGAAAGGCACCTGCCGTGTGTGGGATCAGTGATGTCTCCCAGGCTTCGAGCCTGGGTGATTGCTCGCTGATGACAACTACAAACAAGGATCGGGATCGTCATGCGCCATACCACTGTTCTATCCGCAATTTTTGGCACCAGCCTGCTGGCTGTGGCCACGATGGGCCAAGCCGCCGACAAGAAGAGCCTGGTGTTCTGCTCTGAAGGCAGCCCGGCCGGGTTTGACACCGCGCAGTACACCACCGCCACCGACAACGATGCGGCCGAGCCGCTGTACAACCGCTTGGTTGAGTTCGAAAAAGGCGCGACCAATGTGGTACCTGGGTTGGCAACCAAGTGGGATATTTCCGAAGACGGCCTGACCTACACCTTTCATTTGCGTGAAGGGGTGAAATTCCACAGCAACAAGGAATTCAAGCCGACGCGCGACTTCAACGCCGACGACGTGCTGTTCACCTTCAACCGCATGCTTGACCCCGACCACCCGTTTCGCAAGGCCTACCCCACCGAGTTTCCATACTTCAACGGGATGAGCCTGAACAAGAACATTGCCAAGGTCGAGAAAACCGACCCGCACACCGTGGTGATGACCTTGAATACGGTTGACGCCGCGTTCGTTCAAAACATCGCCATGAGCTTTGCCTCGATTCTGTCGGCCGAGTACGCCGAGCAGTTGCTCAAGGAAGGCAAGCCCAGCGACATCAACCAGAAGCCGATCGGCACTGGCCCGTTTGTGTTCCAGCGTTATCAGAAAGACTCGCAGATCCGTTACGTGGCTAACAAACAGTACTGGGACCCAAGCCGGGTCAAGCTGGACCAACTGATCTTCGCCATCAACACCGATGCGTCGGTACGGGTACAGAAGCTCAAGGCCGGCGAATGCCAGATCACGCTGCACCCGCGCCCGGCCGACGTCGACGCCCTCAAGGCCGACCCGAACCTGCAACTGCTGACCAAACCCGGCTTCAACCTGGGTTACATCGCCTACAACGTGCGCCACAAACCCTTCGACCAGCTCGAAGTGCGTCAGGCGCTGGACATGGCGGTGAACAAGCAAAGCATCCTCAACGCCGTGTACCAGGGCGCCGGCCAACTGGCGGTCAACGCCATGCCGCCGACCCAGTGGTCCTACGACGACACCATCAAGGACGCTGCCTACAACCCGGAAAAAGCCAAGGAATTGCTCAAGGCCGCCGGTGTCAAGGAAGGCACCGAGATCACCCTGTGGGCGATGCCGGTGCAACGTCCGTACAACCCCAATGCCAAGCTGATGGCCGAAATGCTGCAAAGCGATTGGGCCAAGATCGGCCTCAAGGTCAAGATCGTCAGCTACGAATGGGGCGAGTACATCAAGCGCACCAAGAACGGTGAGCACGACGTCAGCCTGATCGGCTGGACCGGCGACAACGGTGACCCGGACAACTGGCTGGGCACTCTTTACAGCTGCGACGCCATCGGCGGGAACAACTACTCCATGTGGTGTGACCCGGCGTACGACAAGCTGATCAAGCAAGCCAAGGTCGTCACCGACCGCGAACAAAGGACTGTTCTGTACAAACAGGCGCAGCAACTGCTTAAAGCACAGGTGCCGATCACGCCCGTCGCCCACTCGACGGTCAACCAGCCGTTAAGCGCCAAAGTCGAAGGTTTCAAAGTCAGCCCCTTCGGCCGCAACGTGTTCTCGGGCGTCAGTATCAACCCATAAAAAAATAACCGGATTGCAGGGAGCGACGTTGGCTCCCTGGCAAACGTGCAGCCTTTTGTTGCGAAATTTCCTACAGCAAACGTTTGCAAAGGCTTGAACGAGTTACACACCCAATAGCCGGTTCACCTAAAAAGACCGGCATTAAAAAGAGAACCAAAGGAGCTTCACCCATGAAACTGAGCAGCAAAGCGCTTCTGGCCCTGGCCATCAGCAGCATCACGGCAACCGCCTTCGCTGAAACCCAAAGCCAGGACTTCGTCCCTACCACGTTGGCCGGCACCAGCGCCCAAAGCGAGGCCAAAGGCTTTATCGACGGTCAAAGCCTGGGCGGTACCACCCGTAACTGGTTTTCCAACGAGCAGCGTTTCCGTGGTAGCAAGTTCACTTACCAGAAGCACGGCGAGGCTCGCACCGACGCCTACCGTACCAACTGGCTGCAAGGCACCATCCTTAACTACTCCTCGGGCTTCACCCAAGGCACTGTTGGGGTAGCAACCGAAGTAGCGGGTTACAACGTCATCGCGCTCGACCAGAGCAAGCGTGACATCAAGGGCGGTTCCAACCGTACCCTGGCCGACTCCGACGGCGATGCAGTAGGCCAGTGGAGCAAACTGGGTCTGGCCAACGTCAAGTTCCGTGTGTCCAACACCACCTTGACCGCCGGTCGCCAGAACTTCAGCAGCGGCATCGTCGACACCATCGGCAACCGTGCACTGCCGTCGAGCTTTGAAGGTTTTGCCCTCAACAGCGAAGAGTTCAGCAACCTGTCGTTCCAGGGCGCTTACTTCGACCGCGTGTCGCCACGTACCGAACAGAGCCTGTCGAAATTCCGCAGCGAATACGGCAATGGCCAGGAAGCGGATCACGTCTACACCGCGGGTGTGAACTACCAGCCGTTCAAGAGCCTGAAAACCAGCTTCTTCGGCGCTCAAGTCAAAGACTTCTGGAACCAGTACTACTTCGGCGCAACCCATGAACTGGGTGACAGCCAGCAACTGAGCCTGACCACCGGCCTGAACTACTACAAAACCGTCGACGAAGGCAAAAAGTTGATGGGCAAGATCGACAACGACACTTACTCGCTGTCGCTCGGCCTGACTCACCAGGCTCACAGCCTGACCTTCTCGTACCAGGAAGTGAACGGTAACGAGTACTTCGACTACCTGCACGAAACCAACGGTATCTACCTGGCCAACTCCCTGACGTCCGACTTCAACGGTCCGAACGAGAAATCGTTCCAGATCGCTTACGGCATCAACATGGCCGAATACGGCGTGCCAGGCCTGAAGTTCAACATCTACTCGGCTCGCGGCTGGGCATCGACGGCACTCACTACACCGGCGACGGCGGCCGTGCCGGCTTTGCTTACAACGGTATCCAGACCCAGGACGGCGAGAAACACCAGGAATACGGCGTGGGTACTTCCTACGCGATTCAAAGCGGCGCACTCAAGGCCACCACCATTCGTGGTACCTACGTGACTCACCGTGCCAGCGCCAACCAGGCTGACGGCAACCTGCGTGAGTTCCGCCTGGTCACCACCATCCCGTTCAACATTCTTTAATTAGCGCCAGGTAGACGGCGGGCTCAGGACGAGCCCGCGGTCTACGCTTGTCTGGTTCACTCGATTGCAGAGGGCTCTGAATGAAAATGCTCCCGTTACAAGCTGCCATTGCCGCTGCGCTATTGAGCGTTGCGATCGGCGTTTCGGCCAAACCGTTGGTGGTCTGCACCGAAGCCAGCCCGGAAGGTTTTGACCCGGTCCTGTACACCACCGCCGTCACCGCTGACGCCGCGGCAGAAACCATGTTCAACCGCCTGGTGGACTTCAAGCCCGGCACCACCGAAGTCGTGCCTGCCCTGGCCAAAGACCTGCCGGAAATCAGCGCCGATGGCCTGACCTACACGTTCCACCTGCGTGACGACATCAAGTTCCACACCACCGATTACTTCAAACCCACGCGCAACATGAATGCCGACGACGTGCTTTGGAGCTTCCAGCGCCAGCTGGACCCGAATCACCCGTGGCACAACAAGTCCAACGTGGGCTACCCGTACTTTGAAAGCATGGGTTTCAAGGAACTGCTCAAGAGCGTAGAGAAGACCGACGACCACACCGTGGTCTTCACCCTGACCCGTCCTGAAGCACCGTTCCTGTCCGATCTGGCCATGGCGTTTTCCTCGATTCACTCCGCCGAATACGCCGACCAGTTGCTCAAGTCCGGCAAGACCGATGACCTGAACGCCAAGCCCATCGGCACCGGCCCGTTCATCTTCAACCGTTACGCCAAAGACGCCCAAGTGCGCTTCAAGGCCAACCCGGACTACTTCCGTGGCAAGCCGCCGGCTGACCCGTTGATCCTGGCCATCACTACCGACAGCAACGTGCGCCTGCAAAAGCTCAAGGCCAACGAATGCCAGATCGCGCTGTATCCCAAGCCCGATGATGTGCCGAGCGCCAAGGCTGATCCCAACCTGAAAGTCGCGGAACTGGCGGCGATGACCACCAGCTACACCGCCTTGAACACCACCCACAAGTACATGAGCGACGCGCGCGTGCGCCACGCGATCAACATCGCGTTCGACAAAAAAGGCTACAACGAGTCCCTGTACGGCAAAGGCAACGCAATCGACGCCACCGGCCCGTACCCGCCAACCCTGCTGGGCTTTAGCGACAAGCTCAAAAACCCACCGCGTGACCTGGACAAGGCCCGCGCCCTGCTCAAGGAAGCCGGCGTACCGGAAGGCACCGAGTTCACCCTGTTCACCCGTAACGGCGGCGGCCCGACCAATCCCAACCCGATGCTCGGCGCCCAGCGCATGCAGGCGGATCTGGCGCAGATCGGCCTGAAAGTGAACATCAAGGTCATGGAATGGGGCGAAATGCTCAAGCGTGCCAAAAACGGTGAGCACGACATGGTGTCCGCCGGTTGGGCGGGGGATAACGGGGACCCGGATAACTTCCTCACACCAAACCTGAGTTGCGATGCAGCCAAAAACGGCGAAAACTACGCCCGCTGGTGTAACAAAGAGTTTCAAGACTTGATCGACAAGGCACGCGCTATCGCTGAACCGGCCCAGCGCGCTGCACTCTATGAACAAGCACTGGACGTTTTCGAGAAGGACCAACCATGGATTCCCATGGCTTACCCGAAAATGTTCACCGCCATGCGCAAAAACGTCGAGGGTTATACCCAAAGCCCTCTGACGACCAATAACTTCGCCACCACCCAGGTGAAGTAATAAGAGAAGACGCTCGGCACCGTCGCCATTGACGGTGCCGAACCTGCCTAACCGGCTGATTGAGGTACACAACAAGATGTTTAGTTTTATTGCCCGCCGATTGGGGTTATTGATCCCCACGTTTTTCGGCATCACGTTGCTGACGTTTGCGTTGATTCGCATGATCCCCGGCGACCCTGTCGAAGTCATGATGGGCGAACGACGAGTCGACCCCGAGATGCACGCACAGGCAATGGAACGCCTCGGCCTTAACAAGCCGCTGTACGCGCAATACCTGGACTACGTAGGCAAACTCGCCCACGGCGACCTCGGTGAGTCCCTGCGCACGCGCACCAGCGTGTGGACCGAATTCACCGCCCTCTTCCCTGCGACCCTGGAACTGTCCATGGCCGCCCTGTTGTTCGCCGGTATCCTGGGCCTGTTGGCCGGGGTGATCGCGGCCTTGAAACGAGGATCCCTGTTCGACCATGGGGTGATGGGCATCTCCCTGGCGGGATATTCGATGCCGATCTTCTGGTGGGGCCTGATCCTGATCATGTTCTTCTCGGTAAGCCTGGGCTGGACCCCGGTTTCCGGGCGTATCGACCTGCTCTACGACATCGAGCCGCGCACCGGCTTCATGCTGATCGACACGCTGCTGGCTGACGAGCCGGACGCGTTCTTCGACGCCCTGCACCACTTGATCCTGCCGGCCATCGTGCTCGGCACCATCCCGCTGGCGGTTATCGCGCGGATGACCCGTTCGTCGATGCTCGAAGTCCTGCGCGAAGACTATATCCGTACCGCCAAGGCCAAAGGCCTGTCGCCGGCGCGCGTGGTATTCGTCCACGGCCTGCGTAACGCGCTGATCCCGGTACTCACCGTGGTCGGCCTGCAAGTGGGCACTCTGCTGGCCGGTGCGGTTCTGACCGAAACCATCTTCTCGTGGCCCGGCATCGGCAAATGGCTGATCGAAGCCATTGGCGCACGGGACTATCCCGTGGTGCAAAACGGCATCCTGTTAATCGCCTGCCTGGTGATTCTGGTGAACTTCGTGGTGGATATCCTCTACGGCTTCGCCAACCCACGCATCCGTCACCAGCGCTGAGATCATGACCATGACCACACCTACTTCCGCGGTAGCAGTCGATCAAAGCCTGCTGTACCCGTCCCCGTACAAAGAATTCTGGCAAGCCTTTTCCAAGAACAAAGGCGCCGTCGCCGGCCTGCTGTTCATGTTGCTGGTGGTGTTTTGCGCGATCTTCGCCCCTTGGGTTGCGCCGCATAACCCGAGCGAGCAATACCGTGACTTCCTGCTCACCCCTCCAGCCTGGCTGGAAGGCGGGCAGATGCAGTTCCTGCTCGGCACCGACGAACTGGGCCGTGACCTGCTCTCGCGCCTGATCCAGGGTTCGCGCCTGTCCTTGCTGATCGGCTTGTCGTCGGTCGTGATGTCGCTGATCCCGGGCATCCTGCTGGGCCTGTTCGCCGGGTTCTTCCCGCGCCTGCTTGGCCCAACCATCATGCGTTTGATGGACATCATGCTGGCCCTGCCGTCGCTGCTGCTGGCGGTGGCCATTGTCGCGATCCTCGGCCCTGGCCTGATCAACACCGTGATCGCCATTGCGATCGTGTCGCTGCCCTCGTATGTGCGTCTGACCCGTGCTGCGGTGATGGGCGAACTGAACCGCGACTACGTGACGGCCGCCCGCCTCGCCGGCGCCGGCCTGCCACGCCTGATGTTCATCACCGTGCTGCCCAACTGCATGGCGCCGCTGATCGTACAGGCCACCTTGAGCTTCTCTTCGGCGATTCTCGATGCCGCGGCCCTGGGCTTCCTTGGCCTTGGCGTACAACCGCCAACCCCAGAGTGGGGCACCATGCTGGCTTCGGCCCGTGACTACATCGAACGCGCCTGGTGGGTCGTGAGCTTGCCGGGTTTGACCATTTTGCTCAGCGTGCTGGCAATCAACTTGATGGGTGACGGCCTGCGCGATGCGCTGGACCCGAAACTCAAGAACGCCGCCTGAGGAGATTCCCATGTCACTGTTAGAAATCAAGAATCTCAACGTACGCTTCGGCGACGCGACCGCCGTGCCGGTGGTCGATGGCCTCGACATTTCCGTCGACAAAGGCGAAGTACTGGCGATCGTTGGCGAGTCGGGCTCGGGTAAATCCGTGACCATGATGGCGCTGATGGGCCTGATCGAGCACCCCGGCATCGTCACCGCCGACGCCCTGAACTTCGATGGCAAGGACATGCTCAAGCTGAGCAACCGTCAGCGCCGCCAAATCGTCGGCAAAGACCTGGCGATGGTGTTCCAGGACCCGATGACCGCGCTGAACCCCAGCTACACCGTGGGTTTCCAGATCGAAGAAGTGCTGCGCCTGCACCTGAAAATGTCCGGCAAGCAAGCGCGCAAACGTGCGATCGAACTGCTCGAAAAAGTGGAAATCCCGGGCGCCGCCAGCCGTATGGATGCTTACCCGCACCAACTGTCCGGCGGTATGAGCCAGCGTGTCGCAATCGCCATGGCGATTGCCGGCGAACCGAAACTGCTGATCGCGGATGAGCCGACCACGGCCTTGGACGTAACCATTCAGGCGCAGATCATGGAGCTGCTGCTGGCCCTGCAGAAAGAGCAGAACATGGGCCTGGTGCTGATCACCCACGACCTGGCCGTGGTGGCCGAAACCGCCCAGCGCGTGTGCGTGATGTACGCCGGCCAAGCCGTGGAAGTCGGCCAGGTGCCGCAACTGTTCGACATCCCGGCGCACCCGTACAGCGAAGCGCTGCTCAAGGCGATCCCCGAGCACAGCCTGGGCGCCACGCGCCTGGCCACGCTGCCGGGCATCGTGCCCGGTCGTTATGACCGCCCGCAGGGTTGCCTGCTGTCGCCACGCTGCCCGTATGTGCAGGAATCCTGCCGTGCCCAGCGGCCTGGCCTTGACCCGAAAACCAACAGCCTCGCGCGCTGCTTCTACCCCTTGAACCAGGAGGTGGCGTAATGGCCGTCGTTCTTACCGCCCGCGACCTGACCCGTCACTACGAAGTCTCCCGTGGCTTGTTCAAGGGCCACGCGCTGGTACGCGCGCTTAATGGTGTGTCGTTTGAACTGGAAGCCGGCAAGACCCTCGCCGTGGTGGGTGAGTCGGGTTGCGGCAAATCCACCCTGGCCCGCGCGCTGACGCTGATTGAAGAGCCGTCGTCGGGCTCGTTGAAAATCGCCGGCCAGGAAGTCGCCGGTGCCGACAAGGCCCAGCGCAAGCAACTGCGCAAAGACGTGCAGATGGTGTTCCAGAGCCCGTATGCCTCGCTGAACCCACGCCAGAAAGTCGGTGATCAACTCGGCGAGCCGCTGTTGATCAACACCAACCTGTCCGCCGCCGAGCGCCGCGAGAAAGTGCAGGCGATGATGAAGCAAGTGGGCCTGCGCCCTGAGCATTATCAGCGCTACCCGCACATGTTTTCCGGCGGTCAGCGCCAGCGTATTGCACTGGCCCGCGCGATGATGCTGCAACCCAAAGTGCTGGTGGCGGACGAACCGACCTCGGCACTCGACGTGTCGATCCAGGCCCAGGTGCTTAACCTGTTCATGGACCTGCAGCAGGAATTCAACACCGCCTACGTGTTCATTTCCCACAACTTGGCAGTGGTGCAACACGTCGCGGATGACGTGATGGTGATGTACCTCGGCCGCCCGGTGGAAGTGGGCCCCAAGGAAGACATCTACGCCCGTCCGCTGCACCCGTACACCCAGGCGCTGCTGTCGGCCACCCCGACCATCCACCCAGACCCGAACAAGCCGAAGATCAAGATCGTCGGCGAACTGCCCAACCCGCTGAACCCGCCATCTGGCTGCGCGTTCCACAAGCGCTGCCCGTATGCGACAGCGCGTTGCAGCAGCGAGGAGCCGTTGTTGCGGCCGCTGGACAACCGCCAGGTGGCTTGCCACTACGCGGAGCAGTTCGTGGCCTGAGCCTGCTGCAACAAAAAATGCCCTGGCGATAGCGCCAGGGCATGACAGGTGTTCTACAAGCCCTTCCCATCAGGTTGCGCATCAGCCTGTTGGGAGGGGCTTTTTTTGGCTGATCACCACCCGCTTTTGATGACCAAATCCCTTTCAGTATTCGAAACCAATCTAACTGCCTGTCAGTTCTCACAGTAGCCAGCCACGGCCTTTTGCATTGTTATGAGTTCACCCCCTTTATCCAATGGACGGGTAATCGCTCATGACAACCTTCACTGTTTTTTTCTGCGGCACTGGCTCAACCAAGTTTGACGATACTCACGCAAGTTATTGGAACGGTGAGTTGATTTCCACGCTGGCGCAAAACACTCAAAGCGTCAGTAAGGAGTTTGCCGAATGGATTGTTATCGACGGCCCCGGCAGCGGCAACTTGCAGGCCGATGAGATGTTCTCCGAGTCTGGCAATTATCTTCAGTTAAAGGGCACCGCCCTGGGCTCCGGCTGGGAAGAAAATGTGGCTCACGCGGTTAACATCATGAAGGGCACGTTTAGCTGGCAGCGCGAAAAACTGACGGAGGAAAACTACACCCAACTGCAGAAAGCTGGCATTCCGATTGAAGACGTCAAAGTCACCGGTAGTTGGTATTGGCGCACTTACGATTACGGTACGCGCAAAGTAACGCAGCAGCAGTTGCAAGAGCAGATTATCAAGACCTTCCGAAAAGACGGCATCATTCCCACGCGCGTCAACCTGGTCGGCTGGAGCCGCGGCGGGATCAGCTGCCACATGCTGGCCAACGCCATGCTCAACGACAGCGTCTTGAAGAATGTGCCGGTCAATATCTTCGCTGTCGACCCGGTTCCGGGACTCTTGAACTTCCAGAGCAGTCGAGTAACGCTCGGCAGCAACGTCAAAGAGTACGTCGGTTTTTACGCAAGGGACGAGCGATCTTCCGGCTTCGCATGTGTCGTGCCCACCTTTGATAAAAGTACCCATGTTCATATCTATCCAATGCCCGGGCGCCACGCGACCTTGGTGGGTAATGCTGCCCCGACGGAAACCAGGGTGCCAAGGTGTATGCCGAACCCGGCGAGATTGTTCGCCACTTTGCAGAAACTTGCCTGACGCGATGGGGTGTGCGCCTGGAAAAGAAACTCAACCTCACGCCCGGCCAGATAAATGACCGTCTTACAAAAATGAATAATGATTTGAGCGGGTACGTGGCGATGCGTAATACGGTTTACACCACCCGCACGTCGACTGCAGGTGAGCGCAGCATTACCAAGGGCAGCAGCGATATTAAATTCACCGCCGCGAGCGGCACCGATTACCTGCCAGGACAGGGACTTTCAATAGACAAGATAGTGGACAGCGAATACTTCAACGATATCGCGTGATTCAAAGGGAGCTGGTTTAGGGGGATACAGCCCTCCCGTCAGGCGGTGCATACCTGACGGGAGGGGCCGTGCTTCAGGCCGAATCAGGTATCGCTGTCACCTTGATCGCTATCATCGTCATCCGGGGCTTGCTGGTCGTCATCATCCTTGGAACCGCCTTGGTCCTCATCGCCTGGTTCGGCTTCCGACTTGGCCAGCTGCAGGCCCTTGCCCTGCGCTGTCTGCACCGCCGAAAAGCCCGTCTGACTGCCCTGCACCGGGTTATGCGCCCAGGCCGTCGACATCCCCAACGACAACAGCACCAGCACTTTTATCAACAGCACTACACGTTGAAAAATACTCATGGTCGATTTCCGTCCAGTCAGTAGATGAATCCTGCACGACAGCGTTTTACCGTCGCCAGGTTAGAAGCTAGTCCCAATGCCGGGTTTGCGCCAGGCTTCAGGTGTCGCCATCGTCGTAGGTGTCGCTGTCCTCGCCTTCGTTATAAGGGTTTTCTGCGTCTTCCTTCGGCGCGGGTTGGGCTTGGGGTTGCCAACTGCCGGAGTTGACCTCCTTTTGCTTTTTTTTGCTGACGGGGCCGGTGTCCTTCCACTGGGGGGTTCCGGCATCCGCCAGCGCCGCGGTGTGAGCCAAAGCAGTGGACAGCCCCAAGGCGCCCAGCAGCACCACATGAATGGCGCGTTGAGTTATACGCAAGGTCGCCTCCTGATCCGTCGCTGATTGGGTGAATTATTTGAAACGCTAGACCGGATGCGGACTTCTCGCCAATGCCGCTGACAGATGAGGATCAAATGTGGGAGCTGGCTTGCCACATTGAGTCAGCGGCGCGCCCACAAAAAAGGGCGAAGCCATGACAGCTTCGCCCTTTTTTTACCGCTCAGACCTTAATGGTGCTCACGCGTCGCGCGGAATTTCACATCCGGCCAGCGCTCTTCCATCAATGCCAGGTTCACGCGGGTCGGGGCCAGGTAGGTCAGGTGACCACCGCCGTCCACTGCCAGGTTTTCCACGGCTTTGTTGGAGAACTCTTCCAGCTTCTTCTTATCGCTGCAATCGATCCAGCGCGCGGAGTACACGGTGATTGGCTCGTAGGAGCACTCGACCTTGTATTCCTCTTTGAGGCGGCTGGCGACCACATCGAACTGCAGCACGCCGACGGCGCCGAGGATGATGTCGTTGCTGCGCTCGGGGAAGAACACCTGGGTGGCGCCCTCTTCCGCCAATTGCTGCAGGCCCTGGCGCAGTTGCTTGGATTTGAGCGGGTCGCGCAGGCGTACGCGGCGGAACAGTTCCGGGGCGAAGTGCGGGATACCGGTGAAGCCCAGCACTTCGCCCTCGGTGAAGGTGTCACCGATCTGGATGGTGCCGTGGTTGTGCAAGCCGATGATGTCGCCGGCGTAGGCTTCTTCGAGCTGCTCACGCTCGGAGGAGAAGAACGTCAGGGCATCGCCGATGCGCAGGTCCTTGCCGGTGCGCACGTGGCGCATCTTCATACCTTTTTCGTATTTGCCGGAGCAGATACGCATGAAGGCGATACGGTCGCGGTGCTTGGGGTCCATGTTCGCCTGGATCTTGAACACAAAGCCGGTGAATTTCTCTTCGACCGGTTCTACGGTGCGCTCATTGGCAACCCGGGCCAGAGGCTTCGGCGCCCAGTTCACGACGGCGTCGAGTACGTGGTCGACACCGAAGTTGCCCAACGCAGTACCGAAGAACACCGGGGTCAGCTGGCCGTCGAGGAATTCCTGCTGGTTGAACTCATGGCAGGCGCCCTGCACCAGCTCCAACTGATCGACAAAGCGGTCGTACTCGTCACCCAGGTGGGCGCGGGCTTCGTCGGAGTCGAGCTTTTCGATGATTTTCACATCGGTGCGCTCGTGGCCGTGGCCAGCGGTGTAAACGATGATGTAGTCGTCGGCCAGGTGGTACACGCCCTTGAAGTCGCGGTAGCAACCAATCGGCCAGGTGATCGGCGCAGCCTTGATCTTCAGGACCGCTTCGATTTCATCGAGCAACTCGATCGGGTCGCGAATATCGCGGTCGAGTTTGTTGATGAAGCTGACGATTGGCGTGTCACGCAGGCGGCACACGTCCATCAGCGCAATGGTACGTGGCTCAACGCCCTTACCGCCGTCGAGGACCATCAAGGCCGAGTCCACCGCGGTCAGGGTGCGGTAGGTGTCTTCGGAGAAGTCTTCGTGGCCCGGGGTGTCGAGCAGGTTGACCATGTGGTCGCGATACGGGAACTGCATGACCGACGTGGTAATGGAAATACCCCGTTGTTTTTCCATTTCCATCCAGTCGGAGGTGGCATGGCGGTCGGATTTGCGGGATTTCACCGTGCCGGCCACTGCGATTGCCTTGCCCATCAGCAGGAGCTTCTCGGTGATGGTGGTTTTACCGGCATCGGGGTGGGAAATAATGGCGAAAGTGCGGCGTTTCGCGACTTCGGCGGCCTGGTGGGTCATGGGAAATCGCCTGGCAGGTGAGTCAAAAAAGGGCGGCGAGTATAGCGCAAACCCAGGGAGCCAGACCACCGTTCACCCGATTGGGGGTGGCTAAATGCTGCCAAGTGTGGAACCTTTTAAAAGGTAGAGACGTCCACTCCCCTGCTACCGCACTCGTACCAGGGGCTGAAAAATCAGCAAGTTAGCCTGACGAGGCTGCGCTCATGGCTTGATCGCATACCGCGTTGCCGGTATCGGCGAGCTGCTTTTCGCGAACTCATTCGCCGACAGCCAGGAATGGCATTGCCGCTCGGAAATGTGTTCGCCGACAAAAGAAAAAAAGGAGTCCGCCTGTGGCTATTCGCTATGGCAAAGGGCTGATAGGAGGAGCGGTTGTCGTCGCTCTCCTGGCCCTGCTGGTCCACTGGATCGGCATCAACACGATCGAACTGTACCGCGACGATTTGTTGTTTTACCTGCAAGCACACCTGATCCTCGTTCTTGTCTCCATGCTGGCTGCCCTCGTTGTAGGCATCCCCGCCGGTATCCTGCTCAGCCGACCGAACATGGTCGGGCGTGCAGAACGTTTCATGCAGATCTTCAACATCGGCAACACCGTCCCTCCCCTGGCCGTACTGGCCATCGCCCTCGGCGTCCTCGGCATCGGCAGTGGCCCGGCCATCTTCGCGTTGTTCCTCGCCTCGTTGCTGCCCATTGTGCGCAACACCTACGAAGGCCTCAAAAACGTTCAAGGCTCGCTGAAAGAAGCCGCCACCGGCATCGGCATGACGCCGCGTCAGGTGCTGTTTCGCGTGGAATTGCCCAACGCCGTGCCGATCATCATCGGCGGTGTGCGCGTAGCCCTGGCGATCAACGTCGGCACCGCACCGCTGGCGTTCCTGATTGGTGCCAACAGCCTGGGCAGCCTGATCTTCCCCGGCATCGCCCTGAACAATCAGCCGCAACTGCTGCTCGGCGCCGCGTGCACCGCGCTGCTGGCATTGCTGCTTGACGGTCTGGTGACCATGGCCAGCCGCCTCTGGCTGGAACGCGGGTTGCGTCCGTCTTAAGGCTTGGCAAAGGAATTCACATGAAAAAACTGACATTGATATTGAGCTGCGTCCTGCTGTTCGCAGGTTTTGCGCAAGCCGCTGAAAAACCCGTCATCCGCATCGGCGCACGGGTGTTCACCGAACAGACGCTGCTCGCCGAAATCACCTCCCAGTACCTGCGCACCAAGGGTTACGACACCCGCGTGACCGGCGGCCTGGGCAGCAACCTGGCGCGCAGTGCCCAGGAAAGCGGGCAACTGGACCTGATCTGGGAATACACCGGCGTGTCGCTGGTGGCCTACAACCATGTGGACGAGAAGCTCGACAGCGAACAGTCCTACGCCCGAGTCAAAGAACTCGATGCGAAAAAAGGCCTGGTCTGGCTCTCCCCGTCGAAGTTCAGCAACACCTACGCCTTGGCGTTGCCGGAAAACGTGGCCAAGGAGTTCCCGCAGATCAACAGCATCAGCGACCTGACCCAAGCCCTGGCCGAGAAAACCAAAGGCACGCGCCTGGTGGCCCTGGACACCGAGTTCGCCAACCGTTCCGACGGCATGGCCGGCATGGTCAAGCTGTATGACATGAACCTGACCCGCAAAAACACCCGGCAGATGGACGCCGGCCTGGTCTACACCGCGCTGCGTAATGGCCAGGTGTTTGCCGGGTTGGTCTACACCACCGACGGTCGCCTGAATGCCTTCAAATTGAAGCTGCTGGAAGACGACAAACACTACTTCCCGGACTACACCGCTGCGCCGGTGGTGCGTCAGGTTTATCTCGACGCTCACCCGCAATTGGCCGCCGACCTGAAACCGCTGGCCGCGCTGTTCGACGACGCCACCATGCGCCAGCTGAACGCACGGGTCGACGTTGACCATGAAAGCCCCTCCGCCGTGGCCGCAGACTTCCTGCGCCAACATCCCATCAGCCAATAAGAGGAGAAGACATGGAATTTCTGAACGCCTTTTCCCATCTTGATTGGGCCCAGGTCCTGCACCTGACCTGGCAGCACATCACCCTGGTCGGCATCGCCGTTATTCTGGCAATCGTCGTGGGCGTGCCGCTGGGCGTGCTGATGACGCGCTTCCCGACCCTGGCCGGCCCGCTGCAAGCCAGCGCCACCGTGCTGCTGACCGTGCCGTCGATCGCGCTGTTCGGCCTGCTGCTTCCGTTCTACTCCAAGTTCGGCCAGGGCCTGGGGCCGATGCCGGCGATCACCGCGGTGTTCCTCTACTCGCTGCTGCCGATCATGCGTAACACCTACCTGGCCCTGACGGGCGTGGAACCGGGCATCCGCGAAGCCGCCAAAGGCATCGGCATGACCTTCGGCCAGCGCCTGCGCATGGTTGAACTGCCCATCGCCGTGCCCGTGATCCTTGCCGGTGTGCGCACCGCCGTGGTGATGAACATTGGTGTAATGACCATCGCCGCCACCATCGGTGCCGGTGGCCTGGGTGTACTTATTCTGGCTTCCATCAGCCGCAGCGACATGTCGATGCTGATCGTTGGCGCCGTGCTGGTCAGTCTTCTGGCCATCTTCGCCGACCTGCTTCTGCAATGGCTGCAACGCTCGCTGACTCCAAAAGGACTGCTCAAATGATCGAACTTCAAAACCTGACCAAGACTTTTCAAAGCAACGGCAAAACCGTATCTGCCGTGAACGACGTAAGCCTGACCGTCAATGAAGGCGAGATTTGCGTGTTCCTCGGCCCATCGGGTTGCGGCAAAAGCACCACGCTGAAAATGATCAACCGCCTGATCAAGCCCACCTCGGGCAAGATTCTGATCAACGGCGAAGACACCACCGACCTCGATGAGGTGACCCTGCGTCGCAACATCGGTTATGTGATCCAGCAGATCGGCCTGTTCCCGAACATGACCATCGAGGAAAACATCGTGGTCGTGCCCAAGCTGCTCGGCTGGGACAAGCAGAAATGCCACGACCGCGCCCGCGAGTTGATGAGCATGATCAAGCTGGAGCCCAAGCAGTATCTGCATCGCTACCCGCGTGAACTGTCGGGCGGCCAGCAACAGCGCATCGGCGTGATCCGTGCATTGGCGGCCGATGCGCCGCTGCTGCTGATGGACGAGCCGTTCGGCGCGGTTGACCCGATCAACCGCGAGATGATCCAGAACGAATTCTTCGAGATGCAGCGCGCGCTGAACAAGACCGTGATCATGGTCAGCCACGACATCGACGAAGCGATCAAGCTGGGCGACAAAATCGCCATCTTCCGTGCCGGCAAACTGCTGCAGATTGACCACCCGGACACGCTGCTGGCGCATCCGGCGGATGAATTTGTGAGCAATTTCGTCGGCCAGGACAGCACCCTCAAGCGCCTGCTGCTGGTGAAAGCCGAAGACGCGGCGGACAACGCCCCGTCGGTGAGCCCCGAAACCCCGGTGGCCGAGGCCCTGGAGCTGATGGACGAAACGGACCGTCGCTACGTGGTGGTCACCTGTGCCGAGAACAAGGCGCTGGGTTATGTACGACGTCGCGATCTGCACCGTCAGACCGGTACCTGCGGCCAGTACTTGCGCGAGTTCAACGCCACGGCGGCGTATGACGAGCACTTGCGCATCCTGTTGTCGCGCATGTACGAGTTCAACCGCTCGTGGTTGCCGGTGATGGACGCGGAGCGTGTGTTCCTGGGTGAAGTGACTCAGGAATCGATTGCCGAGTACCTGAGTTCCGGTAAGTCGCGTGGCGGCAAGACCAGTATTGTCTCCCCTGCCGAGACCGCCCTGGCCTGATCTGAAACAACCCAGGTCAACCTGTGGGAGGGGGCTTGCCCCCGATGACGGTGTGTCAGTCACTTCATCAGTCACTGATCCACCCCTATCGGGGGCAAGCCCCCTCCCACATTTGCTCGCTGAAATCCCGCCGATTTAGCCCATCCGGGGAACATCAATCCGTCACACCTGTCGGTTACATAAGTAGCTGCACGAGGTCCTGCGACGAACGCGTGCAAAAACGCGACATTTTTAGTTGATCTATGGCCCCTCACGTCCTAAAGTTCGCGCCGAACGTCCATGCTGGAAACGATCCATCCGGCTCAAGTACTGACGACGAGACAGCAAGGCCAAGGGACGCAAGTGATCCCATGGCCTTTTTGCTTTCGGCGACATGCCTTGGGAAGTAGGCGAACCAAAGTGGGGATACGGAGGACGTTCATTTGCACCCATTGATCAAATTAGTTTGCCCTTAGGAGTTCCCAGCATGTCGATCAACGTCGAAGATTATTTCGCGCGCGCCACGTTTGACAAAATGAAGTCGTTCGCCGACAAGCAAGAAACCCCGTTCGTGGTGATCGACACCGCGATGATCAGCCAGGCCTACGATGACCTGCGCGCCGGTTTCGAATTCGCCAAAGTCTATTACGCGGTCAAGGCCAACCCTGCCGTCGAGATCATCGACCTGTTGAAAGACAAGGGTTCGAGCTTCGACATCGCCTCGATCTACGAGCTGGACAAGGTCATGGACCGTGGCGTGAGCCCCGACCGTATCAGCTACGGCAACACCATCAAAAAATCCAAGGACATCCGCTACTTCTACGAGAAGGGCGTGCGTCTGTTCTCCACCGACTCCGAAGCCGACCTGCGCAACATCGCCAAGGCCGCGCCGGGCTCGAAAGTCTATGTGCGTATCCTCACCGAAGGCTCGACCACGGCTGACTGGCCGCTGTCGCGCAAATTCGGCTGCCAGACCGACATGGCCATGGACCTGCTGATCCTCGCCCGTGACCTGGGCCTGGTGCCATACGGCATCTCCTTCCACGTCGGCTCGCAGCAGCGCGACATCAGCGTGTGGGACGCGGCGATCGCCAAGGTCAAAGTGATCTTCGAACGCCTGAAAGAAGAAGACGGCATTCATCTGAAGCTGATCAACATGGGCGGTGGCTTCCCGGCCAACTACATCACCCGCACCAACAGCCTGGAAACCTACGCCGAAGAAATCATCCGTTTCCTCAAGGAAGATTTCGGCGACGACCTGCCGGAAATCATCCTGGAACCAGGCCGTTCGTTGATCGCCAACGCCGGCATCCTGGTCAGCGAAGTGGTGTTGGTTGCGCGTAAATCCCGCACCGCCGTCGAGCGTTGGGTGTACACCGACGTGGGCAAATTCTCCGGCCTGATCGAAACCATGGACGAAGCCATCAAGTTCCCGATCTGGACCGAGAAAAAAGGCGAGATGGAAGAAGTGGTCATCGCCGGCCCTACCTGCGACAGCGCCGACATCATGTACGAAAACTACAAGTACGGCCTGCCGCTGAACCTGGCGATTGGTGACCGTTTGTACTGGCTGTCGACCGGTGCGTACACCACCAGCTACAGCGCTGTGGAATTCAATGGCTTCCCGCCGTTGAAGTCTTACTACGTGTAAGCAATTCGCACACAAAAAACCCATGACATGTCATGGGTTTTTTTTGGTCAGGACAGGCTCGCGGCGCGCTGTTGGTAGGCCTCGGCCATCGCCCGGACCTGCGGGTCACTGGCTGCGGCCAACGCGGTGTGAGCCGTTCGCAAAAACTTCAGATTGCCGCCCGCCAGCGCCTTGCGCAGCCACGCCAATGCCTCGTCTATTCGGCCTCGGTCAGCCAATATCGCGGCATAGCTGAACTGCCCGCGAAAATCCCCGCCTTCGGCTGAACGCCGATACCACTCGACAGCCGCCTCAAAATCCCTCGGGCAAGAGTGGCCGTCTTCCAAATAACGCCCCAGCAGGTTCATCGACTTGGCATGGCCCTGCTCTGCAGCCAGCCGATAAAACCCCAGCGCTTGCGGTCGGTCTTCGTCGACACCACGACCGGTGGCCAGCAGGTTGGCATAGTTGTACTGGCCCCAATCCAACCCGGCCTCTGCCGCCAGGCGATACTCCCGCGCAGCTGCCGCTTCATCGACGGCGCAGCCCCAGCCATGTTCCAGGCAACGCCCGGCCATATTGCGTGCCATCAACTGCCCGCCGTTGGCGGCGATCTGGAACCAGCGCAGCGCCAGCGCTTCATCGCGCGCAATGCCGCGCCCTTCCAGCAGGATTTGCCCCAGCAAGGCCTGGGCGTCTACCACGCCCTCCTTGGCGGCCATCAAAATCGCCTGGGCGGCGCGCACCGGGGAATCGTCGAGCATGCTTTGCAGTTGCTCGACGTTGAGCACTTCTTCACGGTGCAGTAAAAAGCCCATGTCAGACCTCGACCCAGCGGCGCAACAGGTTGTGGTACGTGCCGGTGAGCTGGATCAGCGCTGGATGGTCAGGAACATCGCGGGTCAGTTGCTGGATGGCGCCGTCCATCTCGAACAGCAAGGTGCGCTGGCTGTCTTCACGCACCAGGCTTTGGGTCCAGAAGAACGAGGCGTAACGCGCGCCACGGGTTACGGCGTTGACCTTGTGCAGGCTCGAACCCGGGTACAGCACCATGTCGCCGGCCGGCAGTTTGACCCGCTGCAGGCCGAAGGTGTCCTGGATCTCCAGCTCGCCGCCGTCGTATTCCTCGGGGTCGCTGAAAAACAGCGTGGACGACAGGTCCGTGCGCACCCGTTCATGGCTGCCCCGCGCCTGGCGCACGGCGTTGTCGATATGGAAGTCGAAACTGCCACCGGCCGTGTAGCAATTGAGCAAAGGCGGGAAGACCTTGTGCGGTAACGCCGCTGACATAAACAGCGGGTTTTTCCACAAACGCTCGAGCATCGCCGCGCCAATTTCCTTGGCCAGCGGGTGGCCTTCGGGCAATTGCAGGTTGTGTTTGGCTTTGGCGGACTGATGCCCGGCGGTGATTTTACCGTCGGCCCACTCGGTGCTTTCCAAGGCTTGGCGAATGCGCAGCACCTCCTCGCGAGAGAACAGGCCGGGAATGTGCAGCAGCATGGGGCAGTACCTGAAGGCAGAGAGGCGCCAATGGTATTGATTCTTATCCGCCCTGTAAAACGCGGGTGACGAACGAGTTGGTAAAAACCGTAAGCAAAAAGTGTAAAGAATGTAAATTCAGTGCGAATAGTAATGTATCGCAATTGATAGAAACTCTTGTTGACCCTATATTCCGCGGCCTTACAACCTTGGGGAAGGGACACGTCAATGTCGCGCACACTGCTAAAAACACCAGCCAGTTCACCACGCATGCTGGCTTCGGCCATCGGCGTCGCACTCAGCGCCAGCTCTGCCGCCCAATTGGCACAAGCGGCCGAGAGCACCGAACAGAAAGGCGAGCGCAACAGCATCTCCCTGGGCGCCACCAGCATTACCGGCCAGGAGCAGGACAACACGTCCTACCAGGTGGAAAAAGCCGCTTCGCAAAAGTACACCGCGCCATTGGTAGACACCCCGCGCTCGGTGACCGTGGTGCCGCAACAAGTGCTCAAGGACACCGCCGCCACCTCGTTGCAGGACGCCTTGCGCACTGTACCGGGCATTACTTTCGGTGCCGGTGAAGGCGGTAACCCTCAGGGCGACCGTCCGTTCATTCGCGGCTTTGATGCCCAGGGCGACACTTATCTGGACGGCGTGCGCGACACTGGCGGCCAGAGCCGCGAGATCTTCGACATCGAATCGATTGAAGTCAGCAAAGGCCCGAACTCCTCGTTCGGCGGTCGCGGCTCGGCGGGCGGCAGCATCAACCTGGTGAGCAAAACGCCACAGGCGCGCGACTTCACCAACGGCGGTTTCACCTACGGCTCCGACCAGACCCGCCGCTACGTGCTCGACGTGAACCGCCAGTTCCTCGACAACGCCGCGTTTCGCTTGAACCTGATGAGCCACGAGCAGAACGTGGCTGGCCGCGATGTCATCGACTATGACCGCTGGGGTGTTGCGCCGTCGCTGACCTTCGGCCTGGGCACGCCGACGCGCGTCAACTTCAGCTACTACCACATGGAAAGCAACGACCTGCCGGACTCGGGCATTCCCTACGGCTACAGCTCGCCGACCGCCACTGCCCACGGGCACGACAAACCCACCGATGGCGGCGACAGCAACAACTTCTATGGTTTGAAAGACCGCGACTTCCGCAAGACCCGCGCCGATATCAGCACGTTCTCCATCGAGCACGACCTGAACGACAACATGACGCTGAAAAACACCCTTCGCCATGGCAGCACCGGCCAGGACTACGTGCTCACTCAACCGGACGACAGCCAGCGCAACGTCAGCCGTTTCGGCACCGTGTGGCGCCGTGCCAACACGCGAGTGTCGACCACCGACACCACCACCAACCAGACCGACCTGTTCGGCAATTTCCAGCTGGCGGGCATGAAGCACTCGTACTCCACCGGCCTGGAATTCACCGGCGAAGAAACCCGCGTCAGTGGCTACACGGTCAGCCCGAACGCCAACCCGACCTGCACCGTGGCCAAAGGCAGCCTGGGCGGGCAGTGCACCTCACTGAGCAACCCGACGCCAGACGACGCCTGGACCGGCAGCGTCGCGCGCAACTACTACGGCACCAACACCAAGGCCACCAGCCGCGCCGCCTACGCGTTCGATACCATTGAGCTGGACCCGAAATGGCTGTTGAACCTGGGCCTGCGCTACGACACCTTCGACACCGAAGCCAACACCAACGCCGCCGCGGGGCGCAGCAAAATCAAGGACGACAGCCAGTTCTTCAACTGGCAGGCGGGCCTGGTCTGGAAGCCGCTGGAGAACGGCAGCATCTACACCTCCTACGCCACCTCGGCATCGCCTGCCGGCGGCATGGTCGGTGAAGGCCAGGAAACCAACGGCTTCGTCACCGGCATCAACACCAGCGACCTGAAACCCGAAGAAACCGTCAACTACGAACTGGGCACCAAGTGGGACCTGTTCCACAACCGCCTGTCCCTGACCGGCGCGATCTTCCGTACCGAGAAGAAAAACACGCGCATTCTGGTGGACTCCAACACCTACGAGACCGCGGGCGAATCGCGAGTGGACGGCATCGAACTGTCCGCCAGCGGCAAGCTCACCGAACAATGGCAAGTGTTCGCCGGCTACAGCTACCTGAAAAGCGAGCTGGTTGACCCCGGCAAAAACGGCAACCGCCAGGGTGTCGTCACTGCCGGTTCCAACCAGGGCAACCAAATGCCCAACACGCCGAAAAACACCTTCAGCCTGTGGACCACCTATGACATCACGCCAAAGCTGACCATCGGCGGCGGCGCGTTCTACGTCGACCAGGTTTACGGTGATGCGGCCAACACGGTTTACGTGCCGTCCTACACGCGCTACGACGCCATGGCCAGCTACAAGCTGACCAAGAACGTCGACCTGCAATTGAACGTGCAAAACCTGACCGACAAGACCTACTACGACAAAGCTTACGCGGCGCACTTCGCCAACCAGGCGGCCGGTCGTACGGCGTTGTTGACCACCAGTTTCCACTTCTAAACGCGGCAAACTTCAGGCCCAAAGCCCCACGCATCGGATGCGTGGGGCTTTTGCGTGTAAAACAGAAGATTTCTCGTTAGCCCACGGCATAATGCGCGCCGTGACTTATATATCCAGATGAGCGAGGCGGTCCGACGTGTTGAAGAAAACCCTGTTCCAGTTGCACTGGTTCTTCGGCATTACCGCCGGGCTGGTGCTGGCATTGATGGGGATTACCGGGGCTGCGGTCTCGTTTCAGGATGAAATTCTGCGCGCGCTCAATCCGACCGTATTGAGCGTCGAAAAACGCGAAGCCGGCGTGCTGCCGCCTGCCGAACTGGTGCACAAGCTGGAGGCCACCGAAGGCAAGACCGTGTCGATGCTGTGGGTGGAAAGCGACAGCGCCAACGCTGCGCGCGTGTTCTTCACCGCACCGCCGGGCGAGCGGCGTGGCCAGATGCGCTACTTCGACCCGTACACCGGCAACTACCTGGGCGACGCCGTCGGCCAGGACGTGTTCGGTTTCATCTTGCAACTGCACCGCTTCCTGGCGGCTGGCGATACCGGCCGGCAAATCACTGGCGCCTGCACGCTGATCCTGGTGTTCTTCTGCCTGTCGGGCCTGTACCTGCGCTGGCCGCGCCAGGTGGCAAGCTGGCGCGCCTGGCTGACGCTGGACTGGCGCAAAAAGGGCCGCAGTTTCAACTGGGACCTGCACTCGGTGTTCGGCACCTGGTGCCTGCTGTTTTATCTATTGGCCGCGCTCACCGGCCTGTATTGGTCGTATGACTGGTACAACCAGGGCGTGACCAAACTGCTCTCCGACGCCCCGCAAAATGAACGCATGCGCAAGCGCGGCCCGCCGCCCGAAGGCCCGGCGCCAGTGGCCGACTACGACGCGATCTGGAGCAGCATCTACGCAAACGCCGGCCCCGGCTTGAGCGCCTACAACATCCGCATGCCGGCCGTCGCCGGGCAGCCGGCCATTGTGTATTACCTGCTCAACACATCGCCGCATGACCGCGCGCTGAACCAGATCAACCTCGACCCGGCCACCGGCGAGGTCAAGTCCCATGACCGCTACGCGAGCAAGACCTTCAAGTCGCAATTGCTCACCAGTGTCTACGCGCTGCACACCGGCAGCTACTTCGGCCTGGTAGGCCGCATCATCCTGACCGTCAGTGCGCTGTGCATGCCGCTGTTCTTTATTACCGGCTGGCTGCTGTACCTCGACCGCCGCCGCAAAAAGCGCCAGGTACGCGATGCCCGCAAAGGCCTCGGCGCCAACCACAGCGACACCCCGGCGTGGCTGATCGGCTTTGCCAGCCAGAGCGGCTTTGCCGAACAGCTTGCGTGGCAGACGGCCGGGCAATTACAGGCCGCCGGCCTGCCGGTGAAGGTGCAGCCGTTGGGCAGTGTCAGCCAGCAAGACCTGTGTGAGTCAGAACATGCACTGTTTGTGGTCAGCACCTTCGGCGACGGCGAAGCGCCCGACAGCGCCCGCGGTTTCGAACGCAGCGTGCTCGGCCAGGACCTGTCGCTCAAAGGCCTCAACTACTCGGTGCTGGCCCTGGGTGACCGCCAGTACCAACACTTCTGCGGCTTTGCCCGGCGCCTGCATTTCTGGCTGACCCATCAAGGCGGCAACCCGTTGTTCGCGCCTGTGGAAGTCGACAGCGGCGACACCGACGCGCTGCTGACCTGGCAACAGCAACTGGGCCAGCTCACCGGCCATGCGCCGGCATCCGCCTGGCAAACCGCCCAGTACGAAAACTGGACCCTGACCCGACGCACCCTGCTCAACCGCGACAGTGTCGGCTCGGACATCTACTTGCTCGGCCTCACACCGCCTGCGCCACACACTTGGCTGGCCGGCGATCTGGTGGAAATACTGCCGCGCAATTGCCCGTGGGCCATTGAACACTTCCTCGCCGGCCTGGGCCTGGCCGGCAGCGACGGCGTGTTGATCGAGGGCCTTGCGCAAACCCTCAACCAAGCCCTGGCAACCCGCCAACTGCCGGACAACCGCGCGCACTTGGTCGGCCTGCATGCCCAGGCACTGGTGAACGCCCTGGTGCCCCTGGGCATGCGCGAATACTCCATCGCCTCGATTGCCAGCGACGGCGTGCTGGAGCTGATCGTGCGCCAGGAACGTCACCCCGACGGCAGCCTGGGCCTGGGTTCCGGCTGGCTCACCGAACACGCCGCCCTCGGCTCAAGCATCAGCCTGCGCCTGCGTCGCAACAGTGGTTTCCATCTGCCTGAGGCGCCAGTGCCGCTGATCCTTTTGGGCAACGGCACTGGCCTTGCCGGCCTGCGCAGCTTGCTCAAGGCGCGCATTGCCGCTGGCCAGCAGCGCAACTGGCTGCTGTTTGGCGAGCGCAATATCGCCCACGACTACCTGTGCCAGGACGAGCTGCAAGGCTGGCTGGCCAGCGGCGATCTGGCCCTGCTGGACCTGGCGTTTTCCCGCGATCAGCAAGAAAAAATCTACGTACAGGATCGCCTGCGCGAGTCGGCGGACGTGCTGCGTCGATGGCTGGCGGACGGCGCGGCCATTTATGTCTGCGGCAGTTTGCAGGGCATGGCGACGGGCGTGGACCAGGTGCTGCATGAGGTGCTGGGCAGCGAAGCAGTCGAGCGCCTGATCGAGCAAGGGCGCTATCGCCGGGATGTGTACTAAGCCCTCATAAACACCGAGGATCAAATGTGGGAGCCGGCTTGCCTGCGATGCAGGCACCTCGGTGTATCAGTGACACCAGGGTGATGCAATCGCAGGCAAGCCAGCTCCCACAGTGTTTAAGTGCATTGCAGGTCAGGCAGGCTGCAGCTTTTGCTCGAACACCGAGACCCCATCCAAGTCGCGCAAGATCACCGTCAACTCCGCCGTTTGCCCGTCAATCTGCACCTCACCAAAAAACTGAAACCCAGCCAGCGGCGAAGTGTTCTGCGCAGGCGGCGCCTTCTCGAACACCACCTGTGGGCCAAAGGTTTTATCCAACGGGTTGGGCCCAAAACTCCCTGCATTCAAAGGCCCGGCCACAAACTCCCAGAACGGTTCGAAATCCTGAAACGCCGCCCGGTCGGGGTGGTAATGGTGCGCCGCGCAGTAGTGCACATCCGCCGTCAGCCACACGTGGTTACGCACCTGCTGGGCACGCAAAAACCCCAACAGTTCGGCAATCTCCAGCTCACGGCCCTGGGCCGGGCCAGGGTCGCCATTGGCAATCGCTTCCCAACGCGGCACGCCGGGGCTGACCTCGCCATCCGGTACGCCAAGGCCGATGGGCATGTCGGCGGCGATGACCTTCCATTGCGCTTTTGAGGCCTTGAGTTCGCGCTTGAGCCAGTCCAGTTGCTCACGGCCCATGAACGGTTTTTCGCCACCCAGGTTGTCGTCGTTGGGGCCGCGGTAACTGCGCATGTCCAGTACGAACACATCCAGCAGCGGGCCGTAGCTGAGCTTGCGATAAATCCGCCCGCCGCCATCGGCGCTTTGCCGACGCATCGGTGAATACTCCAGCCAGGCCTGACGTGCGCGGCCGACCAACATGTTGATGTCCTTGGTCTGATAGCGCTCATCGAGTTGCTTGCTCGGCGACCAGTTATTCACCACCTCGTGATCGTCCCACTGCCAGATCTGCGGCACCTCGGCGTTGAAGCGGCGCACGTTTTCGTCGAGCAGGTTGTAGCGGTAATTGCCGCGGTATTCATCCAGGGTTTCGGCGACTTTGCTCTTGGCTTCGGTGGTGATGTTGCGCCAGATGCGTCCGTCTTCAACGCTCAGTTGCGCCGGCACCGGGCCGTCGGCGTAGATGGTGTCGCCGCTGTGGATAAAAAAGTCCGGCAGGCGCAAGCGCATCGCTTCGTAGATGCGCATGCCGCCAATGTCCGGGTTGATACCAAAGCCCTGGCCGACGGTGTCGCCGCTCCACACAAAACGGATGTCACGGCGTTGTTGCGGCACGCTGCGCAGGTGGCCGAACCACGGCTCGCTGGCGACGCCGGTCTGGGCGTCTTGAAAATGCACGCGGTAAAAGACCGCCTGGTCGACCGGTAACCCCGTGAGTTCGACGCGGGCAGTAAAGTCGGTGCGGCTGTCGGCCAGTGGCGAGATGAATTTTCGCGGGTTGCTGAACACGCTGCGGGTGTCCCATTCCACCACCATCTTGGCCGGGCGGTCGCTGCGGCTCCAGATCATCGCGCGGTCGCCCAGCAGGTCGCCGGACTGCACGCCATCGGTGAGTTGCGGCCGGTCCTTGACCGACGCGATCACCGCCGGCGCCAGGCCCGGCAGCAGCAGGCCGGCGCCGACGGCTTGCATCACGCGGCGACGGCCGAGATCGAAGTGGCTCATGCAGGTGCCCTCTTGAGTATCAAAAGGTCAACTAAAGCACGCGGGGATGAAGCGGATGTGACACCCGACTCGGCAACCCTGGAGCCCCAAATGTGGGAGCGGACTTGCCCGCGAAAGCGCAGTGTCAATCAACGAATACATTGACTGGCACACTGCGTTCGCGAGCAAGCCCGCTCCCAAATTTTTGGCCGGTGTCAGGCCTTTCCCGGAGCTACTGTGAGTTCCAGCGCCTCAGGGCGCTTGATCAGCGCATACACCAACCCCGTCAACAGGCTGCCGGCAACAATCGCCAGCAAGTACAGCAGGGCATGGTTCATCGCATTGGGAATGATCAGCACAAACAGGCCACCATGAGGCGCCGCCAGTTTGCAGCCGAAATACATCGACAGCGCGCCGGTCAAGGCGCCACCGGCGATGCTGGCCGGGATCACGCGCAGTGGGTCTTTGGCCGCAAACGGAATCGCGCCTTCGGAGATAAAGCACAGGCCCAGAATCATCGCGGCCTTGCCGGCTTCGCGCTCGGTCTGGGCGAACTTGCGCCGCGCCAGGAACGTGGCGATGCCCATGCCAATCGGCGGCACCATGCCAGCGGCCATGGTCGCGGCCATCGGCGCGCCGCTGGAAGCGGCCAACAAGCCGACGGAAAACGCATACGCCGCCTTGTTGATCGGCCCACCCAAATCGACGCACATCATGCCGCCCAAGAGGATGCCCAGCAGCACCGCGTTGGTGGTGCCCATGGTGCTGAGAAAGTCGGTCAGGCTGGTGAGCAGCCGCGCAACCGGCGGGCCGACCAGATAAATCATCGCAAGGCCGGTGAACAAACTCGCCAGCAATGGAATGATCAGGATCGGCTTGAGCGCCTCCAGGCTCTGCGGCAACTTCACCGCGCGGGTGATCAACTTGACGCAATAACCGGCGAGGAAACCGGCGAAAATCCCGCCGATAAACCCTGCGCCCAACGTGCCCGCGAGCAGGCCGCCAATCATGCCCGGCGCGAGGCCGGGGCGGTCGGCAATCGAGTAGGCGATATAGCCCGCCAGCAGCGGCACCATCAGCATAAAGGCCTGGTCGCCGACGGTTTTGAGTGCCGCCGCCAAGGTGCCCTTTTCTTCAAAGGCATGAATGCCGAACACAAACGACAAGGCGATCAGCAACCCGCCGGCCACCACCATCGGCAACATGAACGACACACCGGTGAGCAGGTGTTTGTACACGCCGGTCTTTTCCGATTTTTTCGCCACCGCGCTGCCGGCCGCGCTTTCCACCGCGCCTTCGGCCAAGGCTTTGTTGAGCGTGGCTTCGGATTGCTTGAGGGCAATGCCGGTGCCACAGCGGTAAATCTTCTTGCCGGCGAAGCGCTCGGTGGCCACTTCAATGTCGGCCGCCAGCAACACCACGTCGGCATTGGCGATGGCCTCCGGGCTCAAAGGCGTGCGCGCGCCCACCGAGCCCTGGGTCTCGACCTGCAAGTCGTAGCCCAGGCGCTTGGCGGTTTGCTGCAAGGCTTCAGCCGCCATAAAGGTGTGCGCTACGCCGGTTGGGCAGGCCGTGACCGCGACGATACGCGGCGCGGTTTTGGCTGCCTGCTGCGTCGCCACATAGACCTCAGCCTCTTCGGCGCCGCGACGCAATACTGCGTCCACATCCGCCAACGCCTGGGCCGGCGTGCTCTGGAACACGCGCTTGCCGACAAAGCGCTGCATCTCCACCGGCGTGCTGCTGACCAGCAACACCCAATCGGCGTCATCGAGCGTGGCCTGGGACAACTGGCGTTCCGGGTGCTGCACGTCCACCACTTCGACGCTGGTGTGCAAGCCCTGGCGCTGCGCGGCGGCGTCCAACAAGCGGGCGCACAGCACACTGGTGACCATGCCGTTCGGGCAGGCGGTAACAATGGCTAACTTCATCACAAACCCTCTTATTGTTCTGTCAGCGCGCGCACATGGACGCCGCTTTCGAGACGCGCCAACTGCGCGTCATCGCTGATGCCAAACCCGATCTGTGTGACGGCCATCGCGGCAATTGCCGTGGCGCGCCGCAAGGTGGTTTGCGGCAGGTCAACCTTGAGCAAACCGTGAAGCATCCCGGCCAGCAGCGAATCGCCGGCGCCCACCGTGCTGGCGACGCTGACCTTGGGCGGCGTGGCGTGCAGCGCGGTGCCCGGGCTGAACCAGTTCACGCCGTCGGCACCGTGGGACACCACCACATGTTCCACGCCTTGGGCGTGCAGACGCTCGGCGGCCTGGGCCTGTTGCGCGATGGAGTCCGTGGGGCAATCCAAGGCCTCGGCCAACTCTTCAGTATTGGGTTTGATCAGCCACGGGCCCGCCTGCAAACCGGCGCGCAAGGCTTCGCCGCTGGTGTCGAGGGCGACTTTCAAACCGAGACTTTTCAGGTGTTCCAGCAAGCCCTGGAACCACTGTGCGCTGATGCCGCGCGGCAAACTGCCGGCAACCACCACCGCGTCGTGCCCTGGCGCAATCCGCGTCAGTTGATCGAGCAACGCCTGCTGGGCCTGCTCACTGACCTGCGGTCCCGGCGCATTAACGTCGGTGACCCGGCCGTCCTGCTCGGCGATCTTGATGTTGCTGCGGGTTTCGCCCGGTACGCGAATAAACGCATCGGCAAAACCACGCCGGGCAATCAACGCCTCGAAGGCTTGCGGATTGTCTTCACCCAGAAAGCCGCCGACGGTGACGTGATGACCAAGGTCCGCCAACACTTGGGCGACATTCACACCTTTGCCGGCAGCGTGGGTCAGCAGGGTTTCGCTGCGGTTGACGGCACCCGGCTCCAGGCGTGCCAGGCGTACCGTGAGGTCCAACGCCGGGTTCAGCGTCAGGGTCAGAATCTTCGCCATTTACACGGCCTCCACTAGGGCTCGCACTTGCGCGGGCGAACCCACCGCAAGGGCTTTTTGCGCCAGGCCCTGGGCCTCGCTCAGACTGAATTCGCGTACCCGCGCCTTCACTTCGGGAATGCTGCGGGCCGACACGCTCAACTCGTCCACCCCCAGCCCGATCAGCACCGGTACCGCCAGCGGGTCCGCCGCCAATTCGCCGCACACGCCCACCCACTTGCCATGGGCGTGGGCAGCGCGCACGGTGATGTCGATCAGTTGCAGCACCGCCGGGTGCAGGCCGTCGGCCTGGGCCGACAAGGTTGGGTGGCCACGGTCGATGGCCAGGGTGTACTGGGTCAGGTCGTTGGTGCCGACGCTGAAAAAGTCGACCTCCTTGGCGAGTACCGGCGCGAGCAGGGCGGCAGACGGCACTTCGATCATGATGCCCAGCTGCAAGTCGGCGACCGGGATTTCCAGGCGCAGTCGCTCGGTCATGTCCCGGGCCGCGCGCCATTCATCGACGCTGCCGACCATGGGAAACATGATGCGCAGCGGTCGGTTGTCCGCCGAGCGCAGCAGCGCACGCAATTGCGCTTCCATGATCTGCGGGCGTTGCAAGGTCAGGCGAATACCGCGCACACCGAGGAAGGGGTTTTCTTCCTCGGCGATCGGCCAGTACGGCAGCGGTTTATCACCCCCCACATCGAGGGTGCGCACCACCAGCGGGCGACCGCCAAGGCCGTCGAGTACGCGGCGGTATTCGGCTTCCTGAGTGGCTTCATCCGGCGCTTGTGGGTGAGCCATGAAAATCAGCTCGGTGCGCAGCAGGCCGATGCCTTCGGCGCCCTGCTCCACCGCGCCGGCAACACCGGCGCTCTCGCCGATATTGGCGAACACTTCCACGGCGTGACCGTCACGGGTCAACGCCGGTTCGTGGCGCTGTGCCGAAGCCGCTTGCAGGCGCTGTTCGCGGGTGTCGCGCTCGACGCTGGCGCGTTGCAAGGTGGTGGCGTCGGGGTCGACATGCAGGCGACCGCGCTGGCCATCGAGCAACAACGGCGTGCCGGACGCGAGCAGCAACACCGCCGCGCCTGCGCCTACCAAGGCGGGAATGCCCAGGGCGCGCGCGACGATGGCGCTGTGCGCCGTGGCGCCGCCACGCGCGGTGAGAATGCCGGCGACACGGGCCGGGTCCAGACGCGCGACGTCGGAGGGACCGACTTCGTCCATCACTAAAATGTAGGGTTCGCTCGGCTCCTGGGCGGTTTCGACGCCGCACAATTGCGCCAGCACCCGACGGCCGATGTCGCGCAGGTCGGCGGCGCGCTCGGCGAGCAAGGCGTCCTGCAGCGCCTCCTGCTGCTTGGCGGCGGCCTCGATCACGCTCATCCACGCCGCTTCGGCGCTCTCGCCCTGCTTGAGGCGGGTGTCGACTTCGTCGGTCAGTTCCGGGTCGTCGAGCATCTCCTGATGGGTGATGAAGATCTCGCGGATGGCTTTGGCCTGGCTGCGTTCGATCAGGCCCTGGATATCGCGGCGCACATCGGCCAGGGCGCTCTGCAAGCGCTGGCGCTCAATGGCCGAGGACTCGCCGCGAAGGGGGTAATCGAAGACTTGCTGCACCTGGATATGTGCAGGCCCGATGGCAATGCCCGGCGCGGCAGCGATGGCCTGGATCTGGCTGCCGGCTGCGGGTGCGCTGATGGCCGGTTCGATCTCGACGCTGGCAGGCTGGGCACTTACGGTCGGCAGCGGCTCGATTTCTTCGCCCAGACCTTCTTCTACCGCCGCGAGCAACGCGGGCAATGCATCGCCGGCAATTGTCGGTTCAGCGACAAACTCCAACACCTGACCGCGACGGGCGCCAAGGCTCAGCAACTTGCTCAAACTTTTCACCGACACGGCGCCCACCGGGCCATCGACCAGGCGCACGCGGATATCGCCATCAAAACTTTTCGCCAATTGCGCGAGGATCTTCGCCGGCCGCGCATGCAAACCATGGGCGTTGGCCAGGGTGACGCGCACGCTGGGCCAGTCAGGCGGCAGTTCGCCGCCGAGCACTTCGAGCACCGCGCGGCTGCTGGTGGCGCGGCCGAGTTCCTGGCCGCGTCCTTCAATGAGCAACGCACACAGGCGTTCGAGCAAACTCTGGTGCGCTTCGCCGAGGCTGGCCAGGCAAAACAAACCGTTGAGCGGCTGGCCGAGGTAGCGCATGGGTTTGTCCGGCGTGACGAACGCAAGGCCCGGCCGCTTGACTGTCTGCTCGCTGTGCAACCACCACAGGCCATCGCCCAGCGGCAACGCGTCGACTTGCTGCAACACGGCAGCAAAACCATTGCTCACGCAATCAGCCTGACGCAACAGGCGTGCGCCTCGCCAGACAAGCTCTTCGAAGTCATCGGCGGACACGCCAAGGCTGATCATCTGCGCGTCCAGCGCCAGTTCCTGCGGCGCGCCTTGCAGCAGCTTCAGCAAGGCGTCGGCCGAACCGGCACGGCGCAGCGCCTCGCCCAGATCGGTTTCACCGAGGGCGCGGGTCAGCAATTGCAGCAGGCGCAGGTGTTCATCGGATTTGGCGGCAATGCCAATGGCCAGGTAGACGATCTGGCCATCGCCCCAGTCCACCCCTTCGGGGAACTGCAGCAGGCGTACGCCGGTGGAAAAAACCTGGTCGCGGGTTTCCGGGGTGCCGTGAGGGATGGCAATGCCTTGGCCGAGAAAGGTCGAACCTTGGGCTTCACGCGCTTGCAAGCCACTGAGGTAACCCTCGGCGACCAGGCCGTCGGCCACCAGTTTGTCAGCGAGCAGGTGCAAGGCAGCAGATTTATCCACAGCCACCTGGCCCATGGATATCTGCTCTACAGTGAGCTCAAGCATGCCGTTCTCCTAGTTAGTGCGGTGGGCGCACTAGGTATTGTTTTGAATAAATCAGCGTGGCTGCGTTCAAAAATAGCTGACTGAGTGGTCAATTGGCAGTAGCCAGTCAGTCGCGAACGTCGTAAAAATACGCTGGCTGAAACGTTTAATCTAGAATTTATGGCAGATTACGCGCTAATTATGCAAGCTTGAAGCGCCACTCGGCGCTTGAGCTCAGCCAATAGTCGTGTGCAGTAATCGGTTACGATTGGACAAAATGTCGGGGCAAGCTCTAAAAAACAAGGAAATCCCGGTTTGAAACTCAGTGATATCGCACGTCTGGCCGGTGTGTCCGTGACCACCGCAAGCTACGTCATCAATGGCAAGGCCGCGCAACAACGCATCAGCAGCGCAACCGTCGAGCGGGTGCGCGCGGTGGTTGAAGCCCATGGCTTTACCCCAAACCCTCAGGCGGCCGGGCTGCGCAGTCGGCACACGCGCACCTTGGGCTTTATCCTGCCGGACCTGGAAAACCCCAGTTACGCACGGATCGCCAAGTTGTTGGAACAAGGCGCACGGGCGCGCGGCTATCAGTTGCTGATTGCCAGCTCCGACGATGAGGCCGACAGCGAGCGCCAATTACTGCAGCTGTTTCGCGCGCGGCGCTGCGATGCGCTGTTTGTGGCCAGTTGCCTGCCGGCCAGCGATGACAGCTACCGCGAACTGCAAGCCAAAGGCCTGCCAGTGATTGCGATCGACCGGGTGATGGAAACTGAGCAGTTTTGCTCGGTGGTCAGCGATGACCGCCAGGCCTGCCAGCAGTTGACCAGCAGCCTGCTGCAACCGTTGCCCAAGCAGATCGCGCTGATCGGTGCGCGTCCCGAGCTGGGCATCAGCCAGGAGCGCGCTGCCGGCTTTCATGAAGCGCTGAAAGGCTTCACGGGTGAGGTCATCGTCGAACAGGGCGAAGCCTTCAGCCGAGACTGCGGCCGACAGCTGATGGAGCAACTTCTGCAACAACTGGGGCATTTGCCTGACGCGCTGGTGACCACTTCGTACGTACTGCTGCAAGGTGTGTTCGACGCGCTGCACGACTTCCCGCTCAAATCCCGGCCGCTGCGCCTGGGCACCTTTGGTGACACCCAGTTGCTGGACTTCCTGCCGCTGCCGGTCAACGCCATGGCCCAGCAACACCAATTGATTGCCGACACCGCCCTGCGCCTGGCGTTGGCCGCCATCGAAGAAGAACAGTACCAACCGGGCGTGCACGCCATCGGCCGGACCTTCAAGCAGCGTATTCACGAGGCTTGAGCGTGGAGCTGATCGACACCCATACCCACCTGGACTTCCCGGACTTCGACCCTGATCGCCGGCAAGTCCTCGCCCACAGCCGCCAACTCGGCGTGCAGCGCATGGTGGTGTTGGGCGTGTATCAGCAAAACTGGCAACGGCTGTGGGATATGGTGCAGGAAGACGAAAGCTTGTTCGCCGCCTTCGGCCTGCACCCGGTGTACCTCGATGAGCATCGCCCCGCCGACCTGACGGAGCTGGGCGACTGGCTGACGCGCTTGAAGGGCCACCGGCAACTGTGCGCCGTCGGTGAAATCGGCCTGGATTACTTTCTCGAACAGCTGGACCGCGAGCGCCAGCAGCGCCTGTTTGAAGCGCAACTGAAACTGGCAGCGGACTTCCAGCTCCCGGCCCTACTGCACGTGCGCCGCAGCCACGCAGCAGTGATCGCCACCCTCAAGCGCATTCGCCTGCCACGCGGCGGCATCATCCATGCGTTTGCCGGCAGTTTTGAGGAAGCCCGCGAGTACATCAAGCTGGGTTTCAAACTCGGCCTGGGCGGCGCCGCCACATGGCCGCAGGCGCTGCGCATGCACAAAGTACTCGCGCGACTGCCCCTTGACGCGGTGGTGCTGGAAACCGATTCACCGGACATGGCGCCCGCCATGTACCCGGGCCAGCGCAACAGCCCGCAACACCTGCCGGACATCTGCACCGACTTGGCCGAACGCATGGCGATCAGCCCTTTATTGCTGGCCGAGACGAGCACACGCAATGCGCGCGAGCTGTTCAACTGGTAGCGGTTTGACCGCCTGCAAGTTCAACGTCAGCCGTTGCCGATGACGGGCGTAACGCAGCACTAGAAAGTGCATCAGCACCGCCACCAGCGAAACGTTGAGTTGCCCGACCACGCTGAGCAACCCGACCCACTCCGCCACCAGCGCCACAATCAGCACCGAGCAGGTCAATACCACCATGCTCGGGGCCACCATGGCCCAGTGGTCCAGCGCCTTGAACTGGCGCAACTGCCTGGGGCATATCAACTGCAGGGTGCGCTGGCAATAGGGGCATTCAAAGGGCTCGTGGATGGCAATCGCATTCACTTGCCAGGGCTTGAGTTCAAACGTGATGTCGCAATGGGCGCAATGCCCTTTGATCCCCATGGCAGTGGCCATCGCTGTGCCTCCCTTGAACCGTGACGGGTTGAAACAAATTCTCACCCATTCAGGCATTCAAAAAAGCCACACAGCGAAATCAGGACGGGCACCACGGCCCACGAAGACCAAGTCCTACGCGCCGGCCCTACACACGAAACGCGCCGATCAATTGCTTCAACTCGACGACTTGCACCGACAGCAGCCGACTGGCCGTTTCGGTCTGATGCGCGCCCTCGGCGGCATGCTCGCCCGCACGATTGATGGCAACGATGTTCTGGTCGATATCGTGGGCCACGGCGGTTTGCTGCTCCACGGCCGCGGCAATCTGCTGGTTTTGATCGACGATCATTCCGACGGCGCCCAGGATATTTTCCAGGGCTTGCTGGACCTTTTCCGACTGCCCCACGGTGCCATTGGCCATGGCATGGCTGGTGCCCATGACCTTCACGGCCGCGCCGACGCCGCTGTGCAGTCGGCTGATCATCTGTTCGATTTCTTCAGTGGACTGCTGGGTGCGTCGGGCCAGGGTGCGCACCTCGTCGGCCACCACAGCAAAACCGCGGCCCTGCTCGCCGGCGCGCGCCGCCTCAATCGCGGCATTCAGCGCCAACAGGTTGGTTTGTTCGGCGATGCTCTTGATCACCTCGAGCACGCCACTGATCGACTGGCTGTCGGTGGCCAATTGGTTGATGACCTGCACTGACGCCTCTATCTCCGACGCCAGGCTCGCGATGCTGCCCTGCTGGGATTGCACCAGGCCTCGGCCGCTGACGGTTTCGTCGTTGACGCTGTGGGCACTGCTGACCGCCGCCGCCGCACTGCGCGCCACTTCCTGGGCGGTGGACGACATCTGGTTCATGGCCGTCGCCACCTGCTCGATCTGGCTGCGCTGCCCGGAAACCGTCTGGTTGCTGTGGGCCGACACGGCTTGCACTTGCCCGGCTTGCAACTCGACCTGGCTGACGGTGTGACCGACGCGCTCGATCAAGTCATGAATCCTGGCCACCGTGCCGTTGAATACCTGGCCCAACTCCCCGAGTTCGTCGCGGCTGTGGGCAACAAAGCTGACGGTCATGTCGCCGCCCGCGACCTGGTTCATCATCGCCCCCAGGCGACGCAACGTGGTGCGGGTCGACGCGTAGAAACCGGCATACAGATAAAAGATCAGCACAAACACCGCCACCAGCGCCGAGACCAGCACCATCATGTGCGTGCGTTTTTGGGCCAGGCGCTGCTCAAGTTGCTGTTCAAGAAACGTCAGGGTCGCTTCATTGAGTTGGTAGGTTTGGGCCATCAACTGGCTGACGCTTTCATAAAAACCCTGCCACGGCGCATCGAGGGTTTCGGCCATCACCACCTGCTCTTCAAACAACTCGCTGCCGTGCTTGAGGCTCGCACTGCTGGCCGTGGCCAGAGGGTCGAGCGCCGCATGCGCGGCGGTGCTGGCGCCCAGTGCGTCCTGCAACTTCAGGGCGTACTCGGCCTGGAGTTTTTCCAATTGCTGCAGCAGTTCCTCAAAGCGCGTACTGGAGGATGAATTGAGAAAACCCTGGCCCAAGGAGTAAGCGCCCATGGCCCGCCCTTCACCCAGGGTTTGGGTGACTTGCGGGGTGACGCTGGTGACCAGCTCGCTGAGTTGGCGCAAATCGCCCTGAGGGTCACGGCTCAAGCCGGACTGGCTGGCGATGATCTGGCTGAGCATCTGGGCCTTGTTGAGCAATTTGCCAATCAGCGCGCTTTTGCTCAGCAGCGAGGTTTCCTGTTGCTGAGCCTTGAATGCGGCGACCATTTCGTCGCGCTTGCCATCAAAAACACGGGTGTGTTCAGGGTCGCCGGTCATCGCGTTGAGGCCTTGCAGGCGGCTCAACACGCTCTGTTCCAACGCACTGATCTTGCCCTCCAGATCACCGGCCTTGCCGGACTGCCCCAGCACCGCGTTGATCTGCACCTGGTTATTCAGGGTTTCCAGGTCACGGCGCAGCGCCAGGCTGCTGCCGAGCAGATCGAGGCTTTGCAGTTCGATGCGAGTGCCCTGCAATTGCGACCAGGAATCACGCACCAGGAAATAATTGGTGGCCAGCATCGGCAGCAGGAACAGCACGCTGATCAGGCTGAATTTCATGCCGAAACTCAGACGGTTCATCAGCGCGATGGCGGGATAGAGCAAGCTCTTCAAAGGTGTACTCCCTTTCTATTATTTTTATTGAGGCGCAGGGGGAAGCGGCAGATAGCCACTATTTGGCGCTCTGTCTGTATAGCTCAATTTGAAAGGGAGTTTTGTAACGTAAGGTTAACGACCTGCGCTGAGCGGTTTTTTGTGGCGGGGGCGCAAAGTCCCTCGCCACAAAAACCCGCTCGTCTGGCTAGCTAGGGCAGTACGGTCCAGATCGCAAACCCGGCATACCACAGCACCGCCGCGCGCAGCAGCAGTTCCCACAGCCGATCCAGGCTGTTGATACCCTCGGGCCCCACCACGGGCGATGGGATTTCAGCCGCCGCCAGGCCGACTTTTTCTACCAGTTGTGCAGCGCTGATGTCCCAGCTCAACAACTCATGCAACATCACCCGCCCAACCGCGACAAAGTTACCCACCAAGGCAAAACTTGCCGCCAGAAGGCGCACCGGCACCCAGTCAAACGCGTGACGCAATTGTCCGGCACGCTCGGCGACCTGCGGGTTCTGGCTGTATTCGCTGGCCAATGCCAATAGGCGATATGCCAACGCCGCCACCGGCCCCAACAGGAAGTACCAGAAAATCACTGCAAAAAAGCTCTGATAGGCCTGCCACAGCAAATGGCCTTGAACGCGCTCCAGCAGTTGCTCGCCATTGTCAGCCACCACCTTCAGGTCTCGTTCGGCCACATGCTCGGCGGCCTGCAGGTCACCGCGTCGCCATGCATCGCGAAACGGCCCAAGCCCAGCCAGCAGATCGCCGCGCCCGAGGCTGTAAATCACCACCAGCAGATGCACCGGCAGCGCCAGCAGGCCATAAGCCACCGGTTCCAGCACCAACAGCAACAGCGCCAGCAAGGCCACCGGCAGTAACACCAACAGGACAAGAATCAGCCAGGGCCGCTTCCCCATGCGCGGGCTGGATTCCAGCTTGGCCAGCTCACGCAGCCATCCACCGTCGCGTTGTAACCGCTGACGCAAGGCCGAGAATTTCTCGATCCAGACCGCCAACACCAACACCAGGAAACTCATCGTGCGTGTCCTCCATCCTGCAGGGCGCTGCGAAAGCGCGTCCAATCAAAAGCCGGGCCCGGGTCGGTCTTGCGACCCGGTGCGATATCACTGTGACCACAAATACGCTGTCGGGTGATGTCTGGATAAGCCGCCAGCAGCTGTCGCGTGAGGTCAATCAGCGAAACATATTGAGCCTCGGTAAACGGTAGCTCGTCCGTTCCTTCCAGCTCGATTCCCAGAGAAAAGTCATTACACACCTCGCGCCCCTCGAAGCTCGATACCCCGGCATGCCAGGCGCGGTCCAGGCACGACACAAATTGCGTCACGCTGCCGTCGCGCTCAATCAGAAAATGCGCAGACACCCGTAAGTCGGCAATGCCTTCAAAGTAAGGATGTTGCGTGACATCCAGGCGATTCTGGAAAAACTCATGCACCTTGCCGGTGGCAAACTGTGCCGGTGGCAGGCTGATGTTATGCACCACCAACAGGGAGATCTCGCCGGCGGGGCGCTCGTTGAAGTTGGGCGAAGGGCAATGGCGAATGCCCTGGCACCAACCGCTGGTGGGGTCCAACTGCATACGGGTTCCTTGAATGAGACGAGGTGTTACCAGTATGCCGCGTTCAGGCCTGCGGTTGCGATCACTTGCCGCGATTGAGTTGACGCAGGTTGCCCACCACGCACGCCAGTGCGCGGTCGAACAGCAGCCCGTCGTCCAAGGTACGCAAGGCCCCGCGCTTGAATGCCATGGCCAGCTGGTCGGCACTTTTTTCAAGGACTTTGAGGCCGGTACGGCTGACAAAAATGTAGCTATTGGCCGGGGCCATGATCGCCGTCAACTTACAGCGCAACGCTGTGTTTTCGTCTTGCTGGAACTCAAACCAGCCACCGACACGCAGCTGGTGAGCCTTGAGCAGGTCCGGGTCATCGCTCGGCAAGTGCTGTATTGAATCAGGCAACCCGACACTGAACGAAAACGGCTCACGCACCTTGATCAGCGCGTCGATGCACTCGCCTTCGGCCGACTGAACATGCATGGCCTGCAATTGAACAAAAAACTCACGGGTGCTGAAAGGGTCGAACGCTGCGCTGGTCAAGCCGTTGCGCAAAGCCGTGAGCAGCCCGGGCAGTTGCTCCAGCAGGTGCCGGCCGGCCTCGGTGTCTGTCTGCAGGCCCACACTCCAGATCAACTCGTCCATGGTGCGCACACCCGCCTGCCACTGCACCGACTGTTCGCCGTGCTTGAGGCAGGCCAACAACAGCACCTGGCTCCAGGCCTGCTGAAGAAACCGCACCACCGATTGCGGCAAGACCTTGCCGAGCAAGCGCCGATTGAGCAGATCGGCCACACGGTCACGTGCGGCTTGCGTGCGTATGCGCCCTTCTTCGGCCTCACGGGTGTGTTGTTCAAGCAACGCGCTACGGCGTTGTTCATCCGAGGTGAACGCAGTGAACTGCGCCAGCAGTTGGGAAAAAATCGTCAGGTCTTCGACGAAATCATTCAACAAACACTGCACCACTTGCTCAATATGCAGGTACAGGCTGTCGCGCTGATAGCCCTCGTGCGGGCTCCAGCCCATGGCAGCCGAGGCGATTTCATTGAGCAGTCGACGCGCCGGGTGGCAGGCGCGGCTGAAGAGGCTCTTGTCCAGCACCGCCACTTTCAACATCGGAATCTGCAAGCGCGCGATCAAGCCCTTGAACGCATCAGGCACGGTGCGATCATTGAGGATGAACTCGAACAGCAAGGCGACCAGATTGATCACGTCTTCATCGGCGCCTTCCACCACACGCGACTTGCCGCTCTTGACGCTGACGCGGGTCAACAGTTGTTCAAGCTGGTTACGCAGGTCGAAGTCGTCTTCGGCCTCAGGTTCAGGCACATATTGTTGCAGGTGCGAGAGCAGGCGCAGCAGGTCGCGCGAGGCAATGGGTTGCGGTTCGGCGCAGGCTTCCAGGGTCGGCGCCACGCTGCCACGCACCGCCGCCAACAACACCTGCAAGGCGGCGAAGGCTTGCTGGCCGTTCTCATCCAGGGGCGGGTCGATGGCTGGCGGGTTGCCTTCTCGCTGCTGGTCACGGGCGGCACGCCCGCCAGGGCGACGCGAGGGCACGGCCTTGAGTTCGGGCAAAACCCCGGTGGCGACCAGCAACTGATTGGCTTCGCCGAACAATTGGTCGGCGTCACTGAGCACGTACTTTTCAAACAGTTTGAGCATGATCAGCTTGACGCGAATCTCTACGCCCAGGCTGCGCCCCGCGCGCAAAAAGAACTCGCAAAGCAGCGCCGGACCCAACGGGTTGGCGCACTCGCTCAGAGGCTTGCCAAGCAATGCACTCAAGCGCGCGGTCAGTTGGTCCAGCGCCAGACCATCGCGATGTCGCACCCGTCCGAGCATGGCCTCCAGCGCAACGGCCTTTTCCAGTTCGTCGCTGGACGTGCCGGGCGCCGCCTCATACGACACCACCGGCACCAAATGCGCCTCGCCTGGCTCTGCATGGCCCAGACTGGCGAAAGCGGCGAACAACTGCGCCATGAACACGCGCTCAAAATTTTTGCGCTTGAGGCGCAAGTCACGCATCGCTTCAAAGAAGATGTGATGGTCAACATTGCTGCGGGCCTTGTCGGCCATTTCGAACAGCGTGTCATCGGCGTTATCGAACAGTTCCTGCAGACCTTGCTGCAACTGTTGGGCAGCCTTGTCGCGAACCTGCAGCAACACCACCGGCAGGCGCGCAAGCGGCGATGGCGTGGGGTGCGCCTTGTTGATTGGCACCACCTTTCCGTCATTGTGCATCCTGGCCTCCTGAAACGGCGGTGTTGGGGTGGGGAGCGATCAGCTACAGGTCCGATGGGGGCTGCGAAAACCGGTTGTCACCAGGACGTCAAAGCTATGACGCCAATTGCAAGGCGCAGGATTATCTTGCAAATAAGGGTAGTTGCGCCAGTGAACTCTGCCATTGCTCTGTAAATGAGTGTTGAGTCTGGGTTCACAGGCGCGCTGCCCCTATAATCCGTGGCACTTTGTTTGTGGAGCCTGTTATGCCGAATCTCCGTCTTGCCGACCTCACCGCCGAAATCGAAGCCAACGTGCGCCGTGCACTGCTGGAAGACATCGGCAGCGGCGACATCACTGCGCAATTGATTCCGGCCGAACGGCTGGCCAAGGCGACGATCATCACCCGCGATGCGGCCGTCATCGCCGGTACGGCCTGGGTCGATGCGGTGTTCCGCCAGCTCGATCCGCGGGTCGCGGTGCATTGGCAGGTTGCCGACGGTGAGTGTGTCAGCCCCAACCAGGCGCTGTTCCACCTTGAGGGCCCTGCCCGCTCACTGCTCAGCGGCGAACGCTGCGCGCTGAATTTTCTGCAGATGCTGTCAGGCGTCGCCACGCGCGCTCAGTACCTGGCGGATTTCGTCGCCACGACCGAGGTCAAGCTGCTGGACACCCGCAAAACCCTGCCGGGCCTGCGCCTGGCGCAGAAATACGCCGTGACCTGCGGCGGTTGTCATAACCACCGCATCGGGTTGTATGACGCCTTCCTGATCAAGGAAAACCATATCGCGGCGTGCGGCGGGATTGCGCAGGCGATTACCGCCGCGCACAAGATCGCGCCGGGCAAGCCCGTGGAAATCGAAGTGGAAAGCCTGGAGGAACTGCGCGAAGCGCTGGCGGCGGGCGCCGATATCATCATGCTCGACGAATTGAGCCTGGATGACATGCGCGAGGCCGTGCGCCTGAATGCGGGCAAGGCCAAGCTGGAGGCCAGCGGCGGGATCAATGAAACCACGCTGCTGCCCATCGCCCAAACCGGAGTGGACTACATCTCCATCGGCGCGATGACCAAGGATGTGAAGGCGGTGGACTTGTCGATGCGGCTGAGCATCTGAGGTTTTAATGTAAGCGCCGGCAAGCCGGCGCCTGCACAGTGTTTCAGATCGCGAGGTTGTTCATCCCGCAATACTCGTTCCAGTCGACACCCAGCACCTCAGCAGCCTCCTTGTGCAAGGCCAGACGTGCGGCCTCGAACTCTTCCGGCGTCGACGTGTACTTGAGGGTCAATTCCCATGGCTGCAGGCCCTGGGCCTCGGCCTCATCCTCAAATGACCATTGGATCTGGTCCCTTTGATCATCGGCGCTCAGGTCCTTGATCTCATCCAGCAGTTCCGGCGACTCCGCAACGTACTTTTTGAGGGCTGCTTCGTGCCGCGCTTCCTGGGTCATTTCTGGTGTGGTCATGTTGTTCTCTTAGATCGAGGAAGGGGGATGCATCTGGGTCATCAAGGTTGCGCAGATACGAAAGAGCAAGCATGAATGCCGGCTCGTCTGGCCTTCAGAACCATTCTGGGATCATCTGAAAACAGTGCTGCCTTTTAAAACAGTGTTGCGTTTTTTCAACAGTGTTGCCTTGTGCCCGAGACAGGAATCGAACCTGCGACCTTCGCGTTACGAGTGCGCTGCTCTACCGGCTGAGCTACACGGGCGGTGGGCTAAAGCTAGCACCGCATTGGGCAGGCGGCAACTAACTCGCCTACCGCCCGACGGCCGTCAGGCCCCGTCGGCGCCGCAGCCTTTGGCAACGTATTGCGCTTCAGCCGTGGTCGCGCACTTCCAGCCCGTGGTGGCGCTGCGCGTCAACGTGATGGTCTTGCCCAGCACGGGCGCAGGCGCATCAAGAATTTCACAGCTGATGGAGCCCGCGCCGGTGGCCACGTCGCCTGCCACGTCGATCTTGCAATTGGCGGTGGGACTGGTGCCACCGATCAAGGCCAGGGTCGGTACGGTGCCCTGGTTGAGGGTGTCCTCGAAACCTGCCTTCAGCGCGGAGACTTCAGCCAACCCCGCGGTGAACTTGGCCTTGGCCTGGTGCTTGGTATACATGGGCAAACCGATAGTGGCCAAAATGCCGATGATTGCCACGACGATCAACAGCTCGATCAAGGTAAAGCCTTTCTGACGCATCACATTCACTCTCCAGAATAGAAACCCTCACAAGGCGCGTCCTGCGCCCCGCATTGTGCAACGGCGCCAGTGTACTCATCCACGCACGACCAATCGCCTGCAAGACGCACAATCTGACATTTTATCCTTCCTCGCCAGCCTGTCCGAATCCCTCACCTGACTAAGCTATAAATCTTCAACGACCTGTGTGCGGAAACGTGACATGAATGACGCTGCAACGATCTACGCCTGGGAAGGCATCAACCGCAAAGGACGCAGAGTCTGCGGGCAAACCACAGGCCAGAACCTGGCGCTGATCAAGGCACAACTGCGTGAGCAAGGGATTTGCCCCGGCCGAATCCGCAAGAAAACCCCACGCCTGCCAAGCTTCGCCCCGCCGATAAAACCCGCCGATATTGCCCTGTTCACCCGCCAGCTGGCGACATTACTGAAGGCTGGCATACCGCTGTTGCAAGCGTTCGACATTATTGGCGAAGGCTTCGACAACCGCCTGATGCGCGAGCTGATAAAGGACTTGAAACAGGAAATCGCTGCCGGCAACAACCTGGCGGCAGCGCTGAAAAAACAACCGCGCTATTTCGATGACCTGTATTGCCACCTGATTGCCGCCGGCGAGCACGCCGGTGCCCTGGAAACACTGCTGGAGCGCGTTGCCATCCATCTGGAGAAAAGCCAGCAGCTCAAGGCGCGCATCAAGAAAGCCATGACCTACCCCATCGCCGTCATCGTGGTTGCAGGCCTGGTCAGCACGGTCTTGCTGATCCACGTGGTGCCGCAGTTCCAGAACCTGTTCGCCGGCGTCGATGGCAAACTGCCGGGCTTCACCCTGAGTGTCATTGCCTTGTCCGAGTTCCTGCAGCGTGCCTGGTGGATGGTGGCACTGGGTTTGGCCGCGACAATTATCGGGCTGCGCCACGCCTATCGGGCATCTTCCGGTTTTCGCCGTTGGCTGGACCTCGGTTTGTTGAACGCGCCCCTGGCAGGCACACTGCTGAAAAAAACCGCGGTTGCCCGCTACGCCCGCACACTCTCAACGACCTTCGCCGCGGGCGTGCCGTTGGTGCAGGCGCTGGATTGCGTGGCGGGGGCGGTCGGAAATGGGTTGTTCAAACAGGCGATAGAGCATATGCGTCACGATGTATCCACTGGCATGCAGTTGCACCAATCCATGGCCAACAGCCGCCTGTTTCCCAGTATGGCAATCCAGATGACGGCCATCGGGGAAGAATCGGGAACCCTGGATCGCATGCTGGAAAAAGTCGCCAATCACTACGAGGCCGATGTGCAAAACCTGGTCGATAACCTCACCAGCCTGATGGAGCCCCTGATCATGGTGGTATTGGGCGGCATCGTCGGCGCACTGGTGATCGCCATGTACCTGCCAGTTTTCCAGCTGGGGTCGGCATTTTGAACCCGTTGCTGAATGAACAACCGTGGCTCTTTGTCGGGATGGCGCTGGTGCTGGGCCTGATTGTCGGCAGTTTCCTCAATGTGCTGGTGTGGCGCCTGCCGAAAATGCTCGAGCGCGAATGGCGCGCCCAGGCCCAGGAGGTGCTCGGTTTGCCTGCTGACCCTGCGGGCCCGGCTTACAACCTGATGCGCCCCCATTCCTGCTGCCCCGGATGCAATCATCCGATTCGCGCGTGGGAAAATATTCCTCTGCTCAGCTACCTGCTGCTCAAGGGCCGTTGTGCCCATTGTCGAGAACCTATCAGTGCCCGCTACCCGTTCACCGAACTTGCCGGCGCGCTGGTCTCGGCGGCGGTGGCCTGGCATTTCGGCTTCGGCTGGCAAGCCGGCGCGGTGATGCTGCTGAGCTGGGGGTTGCTGGCGATGAGCCTGATCGATGTGGATCATCAGCTGCTGCCCGACGTTCTGGTGCTGCCGCTGTTATGGCTGGGGCTGATCCTCAACAGTGTTGGCTTGCTGGTGACGCTGCCGGATGCGCTCTGGGGTGCGGTCATTGGGTACATGAGCCTGTGGACGGTGTTCTGGCTGTTCAAGGTGATCACCGGCAAGGACGGCATGGGCTATGGCGACTTCAAGTTATTGGCCTTGCTCGGCGCCTGGGGTGGCTGGCAGATTCTGCCGATGACACTGCTGATGTCTTCGTTGCTCGGGGTGCTTGCCGGGCTGATCCTGCTGCGCTTGCGCAAGCCCCAGGCGTCGGCCCCAATGCCGTTTGGCCCGTGTTTGGCGATTGCCGGCTGGATTGCATTGCTCTGGGGTGGTCAAATAACCGACTTCTATTTGCAGTCTGTCGGTTTCAAATGACCACTTCTGTTGCAACACCCTGGATTCTTGGCCTCACCGGCGGCATCGGCAGCGGCAAAAGCGCGGCCGCCCAGCACTTCATGGATTTGGGCATCGACCTGGTCGACGCCGACCATGCCGCTCGCTGGGTGGTTGAGCCCGGCCGCCCGGCACTGGCGCAAATCGCCGAGCACTTCGGTGCAGGCGTGCTGTTACCCGACGGCCAACTGGACCGCGCCGCATTGCGCAAACTGATCTTTGAGGTCCCGCAAGAACGCCGCTGGCTGGAAGCCTTGCTGCACCCGCTGATCGGCGAGGAGATTCGCAGCCATCTGGCGCGCGCGCGGTCGCCTTACGCAATCCTGGTGTCACCGCTGCTGATCGAGTCCGGCCAGTACAGCATGACCCAGCGCATCCTGGTGATTGACGTGCCGCAATCACTGCAGATTCAGCGTACCCTGCAGCGCGACGGCATCAGCGAACAGCAAGTGCAGGCGATTCTGAAGGCCCAGTCCAGCCGTGAAGACCGCCTGAACCATGCCGATGACGTACTGGTCAATGACCAGGACCTCGCCTGGCTGCACAGCGAGGTCGAGCGACTGCACCACTTTTACCTTACTTTGCGTGGAGGCCGATCATGAGCCAACCTATGACCGTCGACTGCCCAACCTGCGGTGCACCCGTGGAATGGAAAACAGACAACCTCAATCGGCCGTTTTGCTCGGACCGTTGCAAACTCATCGACCTGGGCGCCTGGGCGTCGGAAGAGCACAAGATTCCGGTCAGCCCGGATGCCGAAGACGAGCTGTTCTCCGAAGACTTTCAGCCTAAGCACTAAGGCCGCATAAAGGCGTATTCCTGCTGGTCGTCGAGGTTCTCTGCAAGGTATTGCAGCTCGTCGGCCAGGTCTTCGAAACTGCGTACGCCTTTACTCTGCTGCACCACGGCGCTGAGCATGGCGCGCAAGGTCAAGCCCGGGTCGAAACCGATTTCCTGTGCGGCGTCCTGACTTCTGCGCAACTCCTGCCGTGCCCATTCGTACACACTCATGCCCCACGCTCCTTCATAAATTTCGCAGAGCATGGGCCTGTGTGACCGGCCGGGATTTGATCTGGGTCAACGCCGCGAATCGTCGTCCTTCCATGGCGCAGAGAGGTAGCGCGTACGGTTGAAGGTCTCAAGCCACTCCGGGCAAAACACCACCAGAGCGCTGATGACCATGCCGTTGATAAAGGCTTCTGGGAAGATGATCAGCCACAGGTAGCCGATGAAGTCTTCCAGCCACTCCGGCATCGCGAAACGGCCGTCTAACCACAGCAACCCCAGCGCAGCCAGCAAGCAGAGCAGCGCCGACAGCGCGGCGGCAAAGAAGCCCGAGCAGAAGATATACACAAAGGGATTGCGGGGTTGGGCGCGCTCTACCAGCACTGCACAGCCTTCCGTGATCAGTACCGGCAACACAATCAGCAGCAGGCCATTGACCCCGACAGCGGCCAGGTCCTGACGCCCCAGCAGCACCAACCCGAACTGCGCCGCCAACCCGCCGACGATTGCCAGAGGCCAGTCGAGCAGCAGGGTCACGGCGGTCATGCCGATAAAGTGGTAGGAAACGCCAGTATCGAAATCGCGCCGCACCAGCCACAACATGAACAGCGCGAACACCGTACCAAACAGCAGATGCTGACGCCGCCGGTCGGCAAACAGCTCGACCCATGGCGAGCGCAGGATTGCCCACATCACCACGGGCGCATACAACAGCCAGCCGATGCTGAGGGTTTGCGGCGCCAGCACGGCGGCACTGATCACGGCTTCACCTGCTCCAGTGCCTGGCGCAGCTCGTCAGCGGAGCTGTATTCGTGCTGCGCAATCACCTTGCCGCTATCGAGTTGCAGCCACAGCACTTTATCCACAGCCCCTGGGTAACGCGGGGCGATACGCGCATCACGGTCCAGCATGACCCGGTAGTTGTAGGCCTGCATCGCCGGCACGGCGAACAGCTTGGCGATGAGCCGGGGCATGCGCTGGATATCGGCGATGAACACCGCGTGGCGCGCTTCGAGGTAGCCCTTGGGCTGGCCTTGCTGCGCGGCATCTACCCGCTTGGCGGCGTCCATGCTGCGGGCGACCAGCAGAATCTGCGCCTGGTCATCCAGGGTGTAGGCCTGGTCGAACTGGTCGAGCAGGGTCCATGGCGCCACGCGCTCACCCACCTCAACAGCTTGGGCCCACAACGGTAAAAGGCTCAGCAACAGCACCACGAAAAACTTCACCGCAGACTCCTTGATTCGGATGAGGGTCGAGTAGCCAGTCTACACCGGCCGTTTAAAGCAAGACTTCCTGCGGTCATCATTTGGACGCTAAGCTGCAAATATGGATGACTCAGATTACTTGCGCCTGCTCACCGTAGCGGCCGAACAAGCCAATGCGTTCCTGTCCAATGCCCGCAAATGGGAGCGTGAGCGTTGGGTCTGCCAGCGCCTGCTGCAAGGCTTGAATGTGCCCTACCGGGCCGAGGAGTTTCATGCCGCCGGTCAAGAACCGCCGGATGTGTTGTTTCGCGACGCCAGTTTCGAGGTGTTTTTTGTACTGGATGAAGGCCGACGCCTGAACGACGAATGGCGCGATGAGTTGCTGCGCCGACGCAGCGCATTTTCCCTGAGCCAGTTGGTCCGGCGCGAAGCCAAGCCGCGGCGTATCCCCGCCCATGAGTTCCTGTTGCGCCTGGCGCCGACGCTGCGCAAAAAAGCGCACAACTACAAAGAACGTGGCATTGACCTGGGTGAGCTGGACCTCATCGGCTTCGCCAGTCTCAAGCGCGAAGTGCTGGACCTCAACAGCCATTTCCCGCCGCCCACCGAATACCTGCGCCAGGGTTGGCGCTCGCTGTCGCTGGTCGGGCCGACCTTTGCCCGCGTGCTGTTCGCCCATCCTGATGCCCCGGATTTCTTGCGCAACAACTTGGGCCGCAGCATAGTATTCGACGTGGGCATCAGCCTGTGACGCAGGCACAGGCTACGCTTGTGGCGATACCGCCAATCTCCCGACTGTAACGTGGCGCCCTTTTGCAACGTCTACCTGACGAGGCCTTTATGACCAGCCGCCTGAACCCCGATGACCAACAGCATGTCGAAGAGTACCTGCAACTCTCCCAGAACCGAGTCGAGCGCAAGCCTTTCCGGCCGTGGCTGCTCCTTGGTGTGGTGCTGGTGGCGGTGATCGGGCTCGGTCTGCTGAGCCGCCTTTTGAGTTACCTGACGCTATGAGCTGCCTGGCGCTCGCGAGGGTAACTGCTCCGATTTCTTTTAGCCTTGCGAGATATCCCCATGACCCATCGTATTATTATCGTCGGCGGCGGCGCCGGCGGCCTGGAGTTGGCTACCCGCCTGGGTAAGACTCTGGGCAAGCGCGGCACCGCCAACATCACGCTGGTGGACACCAACCTGACCCATATCTGGAAGCCACTGCTGCACGAAGTGGCTGCCGGCTCGCTGAACTCTTCGGAAGACGAACTCAACTACGTCGCCCAAGCCAAATGGAACCACTTCGAGTTTCAGCTGGGGCGCATGAGCGGGCTTGACCGTGAACAGAAAAAGATTCAGCTGGCCGCCACCCTTGACGAAGAAGGCCGCGAACTGGTGCCTGCGCGCGTGCTGGGCTATGACAGCCTGGTGATCGCAGTCGGCAGTACCACCAATGACTTCGGCACCGAGGGCGCAGCGCAACACTGCCTGTTCCTCGACACACGCAAACAGGCCGAGCGTTTCCACCAGCAGTTGCTCAACCACTACCTGCGCGCCCATGCCGGACAGACCGATACCATTGAACAGATCAGCGTCGCTATCGTCGGCGCCGGCGCCACCGGCGTTGAGCTGGCCGCCGAGCTGCATAACGCCGCCCACGAGCTGGCAGCGTACGGCCTGGACAAGATCAAACCGGAAAACATGCACATCACCCTTATCGAAGCCGGCCCACGGGTATTGCCTGCGCTGCCGGAACGAATTGGCGGGCCGGTGCATAAAACCCTGGAGAAACTCGGGGTCACGGTGCTGACCAATTCGGCGGTCAGCGAAGTGACGGCCGACGCCCTGATCACCAGCAGCGGCCAGGTCATTCCGGCCAGCTTGAAGGTGTGGGCCGCCGGGATTCGCGCGCCAGGCTTCCTCAAGGACATCGATGGCCTGGAAACCAACCGCATCAACCAATTGCAGGTGTTGCCGACGCTGCAGACTACCCGCGACGAAAATATCTTCGCCTTTGGCGACTGCGCCGCCTGCCCGCAACCAGGCACCGACCGCAACGTACCGCCCCGCGCACAGGCCGCTCACCAGCAGGCTTCGTTGCTGGCCAAGTCGCTGAAACTGCGGATTGAAGGCAAGGACCTGCCGTCCTACAAGTACACCGACTACGGCTCGCTGATCTCGCTGTCACGTTTCTCGGCGGTGGGTAACTTGATGGGTAACCTGACCGGCAGCGTGATGCTGGAAGGCTGGCTGGCGCGGATGTTCTATGTATCGCTGTACCGCATGCACCAGATGGCGTTGTACGGTTTCTTCCGCACGGCCATGCTGATGCTCGGCAGCAAGATCGGGCGCGGGACCGAGCCGAGGCTCAAGCTGCACTGATTGACTGAACGGCAGCAAAAAAAAATCCCCCTATCTCACGATAGGGGGATTTTTTATTGGGCTAGAGCTGCTGGTAGAACTCAGCCATATAGTCGACAAACGCCCGCACCTTCGGCGCCAGGTGCCGGGACTGTGGATAAAGGGCGTAATAGTGCCGCTCGCCCAATGAATAATTGGGCAGAATTCGCACAAGCTGACCGTGCGCCAAGTCGCTGTGCACTGTGGCCTGGGTGAAACACGCAATGCCCGCCCCCGCCAACGTGGCCGCGTGCAACGCGCTGATGGTGTTGGTGCTGAACCGCCCCGATGGGGTGACCGTAACCACCGCGCCACGCGCCGCGCTCAGTTGCCAATCCGACGACGCACCAATGAAAGTCAGCAAGTGATGGTTGTCGAGCTCCTGCGCCGAACGGGGCAACCCATGGCGGCCGATGTAGCTCGGCGACGCGACCAGAACCTGGCTGGAAATCGTCAACGTGCGGGCAATCAATGACGTATCCGCCAGGGCGCTGGCAATGCGTATCGCGACATCAAACCCGTCGGCCACCAGGTCGACGAACTGATCATCACAGCACAGCTGCAGCTCAATATCCGGATAGCATCGTTGAAAACCCGGTAGCCAGTGCGGCAGATCCAGTGTGCCCACCACCAGCGGCACACTGACTCTCAGCAGGCCTTCGGGGCGTTGGTGCCCGTGGGCGATGGCCTGGGATGCGGCGTCGAGACGATCAAGGATATCCACGCACGCTGCGTAGTACTGCTCCCCGGCACCCGTCAGGCTGAAGCGTCGCGTGTTGCGGTTGATCAGTTGGGCGCCCAGCCCAATCTCCAATTGCTGCAATTGCCGGGATATCGTCGAATGCGTGGTCTCCAGGCGCTCTGCGGCTGCAGAAAAACCCTTGGCTTCGACGATGCACCGAAAGGCGCGCATGGCAGATAACTGGTTCATGAAGCAGGCGATCCCAAGGTGGTCAGGGGAATCAGTTAACCGGCAAAGCGATAATTTGCGAGGTGGTCAGCACCGAACCAAAGGTGTCTTCGATTTCAGCCAGTGCCGAGTTGTGCAACTCATCCTTGGTTACCGAACGGCCATCGGCGCGGGTAATAGCCCGTGTGGCACTGGCATCGGATGCTACCACAACGTCATAGCCCAACGGCGCGGCGTCACGGGCGGCACCAGCGACACAGGCGTGAGTCATCAGGCCACTGATAATCAGAGTTTTGACGCCGGTCTTCTTCAATTGCGCATCCAGGTCGGTGCTGGCAAACACGCTGACCGTGGTCTTCTGCACAAGCGTGTCTTGTGCACGTGGCTTCATCAGCGGGTGAAAATCGACGGTTTTGCCATTCTTGGCGAAGACCGCCGCGTCGTCCGGGGCGATGTGCTGCACGTGAATGACCCGGATGTTTTCCTTGTCGGCAAACTTGATCAGACGCTGGGTGTTTTCCAGGGCTTTCATGCCGTCAGGGATCGGCATGCGGCCGGTGAAGTATTCATTCTGGAAGTCGATGACCACCAACGCGGTGGTTTTCGGGTCAAGACGGTCGGTCGGCTTCGCCCCCAACATCGCGCGAATGGTCGGCTGCGGGTGTGTGGCTGTTTCGGCGGCGACAGCGTAATGGCCGAGGCCCACCATCATACCGAAGCCAACAAGCGTGGACTTGAGTACGGCAGATAGCGAACGGACAGGGTGAGCGGCTGGGGTGAGGGTCATCATGCAGATTCCTTGAGGCGAGTGAATGGACGAGGCCCAGTCTAGGAGGCCGCGACCAGTGCACCAACGCACCCATCAGCACAATATCTGTTTGGAATTCGCACAAGTGAGGCCAAACAACAGGCAAAAAAAATCCCCGTATCTTTCGATACGAGGATTTTTAATATGGTCGGGGTAAGGGGATTCGAACTCCTGACATCCTGCTCCCAAAGCAGGCGCGCTACCGGACTGCGCTATACCCCGGTAAAAAAAAGGCGACCTTTCAGTCGCCTTCTGCGACCAGGGCTTTTGACCTCTGATCTTAAGATCTGATTCCAGCGTTAACTGGTCTCAAAAATGGTGGGTCGTGTGGGATTCGAACCTACGACCAATTGGTTAAAAGCCAACTGCTCTACCAACTGAGCTAACGACCCAAAAATGGTCGGGGTAAGGGGATTCGAACTCCTGACATCCTGCTCCCAAAGCAGGCGCGCTACCGGACTGCGCTATACCCCGGTTTTGAAATTGGCTCCGTGACCAGGACTCGAACCTGGGACCCAATGATTAACAGTCATTTGCTCTACCGACTGAGCTATCACGGAACTGCATATTTCAAATGTGTAACTTTACTGCGTTGAAACGTTCTCTTCGGCTTGTCCGTATCGCTACGTTCATGTCTCTGAGGCGCGCTATTCTACAATCTTAAAAACCCCTGTCAACCCTTTAAATTGCTTTTAAGACAATGATTTGCGCTTCTTTCTGATTTCTTCTTGGGGAGAAGAAACCCGTGGGCTGACGTTGCTGCGGGGCGCACTTTACAAGCCTTTGCCTTACAGTTCAACGCCCTATCGAAAAAAAAGGCCCCGCAATGCGAGGCCTCCTCTTATAGCCATACAGGCTGGACTCAGTGGAAGACGATTTCGTCGTTTTCCACAGTCGCCGTGACGCTGGTGCCCGGCATGAAGCTGCCCGACAGGATCAACTGCGCCAATGGGTTCTCGATCCAGCGCTGGATCGCACGTTTCAGTGGCCGTGCGCCATACACCGGGTCGTAACCCACCGCGATCAGCTTGTCCAACGCCTCGCTGCTCAGCTCCAGGTCGAGCTCGCGCTCGGCCAAGCGGCCGCGCAGGCGCCCCAACTGGATCTCGGTGATGCCCGCAATCTGATCCCGCGCCAGAGGCTCGAAGATCACCACTTCATCGACCCGGTTGATAAATTCCGGACGGAAATGAGTGGTCAGTGCATCCATTACCGCAGCGCGCTGGCCCTCGCGATCCCCCACCAACTCCTGAATCTGGGCCGAGCCCAGGTTGGAGGTCATCACGATCACCGTATTACGGAAATCCACGGTACGCCCGTGGCTGTCCGTCAGACGGCCATCTTCCAGCACCTGCAGCAAGATGTTGAACACATCCGGGTGGGCCTTCTCGACCTCGTCCAGCAGGATCACCGAGTAAGGCTTGCGACGCACGGCTTCGGTCAGGTAACCACCCTCTTCGTAGCCCACGTAGCCTGGTGGGGCGCCGATCAAGCGAGCCACCGAGTGTTTCTCCATGAATTCGGACATATCGATCCGCACCATGGCCTCTTCGGTATCAAACAGGAACTCGGCCAAAGCCTTGCACAGCTCGGTCTTACCCACGCCGGTTGGGCCGAGGAACATGAACGAGCCGCTCGGACGGTTCGGGTCGGACAAGCCGGCCCGGGAACGCCGTACCGCGTTGGACACAGCCACCACGGCCTCTTCCTGGCCAATGACGCGCTGGTGCAACAGGCTTTCCATCTTCAGCAACTTGTCGCGCTCGCCTTCGAGCATTTTCGACACGGGAATACCGGTCCACTTCGAAACGACTTCGGCGATTTCTTCCTCGGTCACCTTGCTGCGCAGCAACTGGTTCTCGGGCTTACCATGCTGGTCGACCATTTGCAGGCTGCGCTCCAGGTCCGGGATCACCCCGTACTGCAACTCGGCCATGCGGTTCAGGTCACCTTTACGGCGCGCGGCTTCCAGCTCCTGACGGGACTGCTCGATCTTTTGCTGGATCTGCGCAGAACCCTGCACCTCGGCTTTTTCCGAAGTCCAGATTTCCTCGAGGTCTGAATATTCACGCTCCAGACGCACGATTTCTTCCTGGAGTTTTTCCAGGCGTTTCTTCGCGGCCTCGTCTTCTTCTTTCTTCAAGGCCTGGGATTCAACCTTCAGTTGAATCAGGCGTCGATCCAGACGGTCGAGCACTTCCGGCTTGGAGTCGATCTCCATGCGAATACGGCTGGCCGCTTCGTCGATCAGGTCGATGGCCTTGTCCGGCAACTGGCGGTCAGTAATGTAGCGATGGCTCAATTTGGCCGCCGCAATAATCGCGCCGTCAGTGATCGCCACCTTGTGGTGGACCTCATAGCGTTCTTTCAGGCCACGCAGGATCGCGATGGTGTCTTCTTCGCTGGGTTCTTCCACCAGCACTTTCTGGAAACGACGCTCAAGGGCTGCGTCTTTTTCGATGTACTGGCGATACTCGTTCAGCGTGGTGGCGCCAACGCAATGCAGCTCACCGCGCGCCAGTGCTGGCTTGAGCATGTTGCCGGCATCCATCGAGCCCTCGCCTTTACCGGCGCCGACCATGGTGTGCAGTTCGTCGATGAACAGAATGATCTGCCCTTCCTGCTTCGACAGTTCATTAAGCAGGGATTTCAGGCGCTCTTCGAACTCGCCACGGAACTTGGCGCCGGCGATCAGCGAGCCCATGTCCAAAGACAGCAGACGCTTGCCTTTAAGACCGTCCGGCACTTCACCATTAATGATGCGCTGGGCCAGGCCTTCGGCAATCGCGGTTTTACCCACGCCAGGTTCACCGATCAGCACCGGGTTGTTCTTGGTGCGGCGTTGCAGCACCTGGATGGTGCGACGAATTTCGTCATCACGGCCAATCACCGGGTCAAGCTTGCCCTCTTCGGCGCGCTTGGTCAGGTCGACCGTGTATTTGTCCAGGGCCTGGCGCGACTCCTCGTGGTTGGGGTCATTCACCGCCTCGCCGCCACGCAGGTTGTTGATGGCGTTTTCCAGGGCCTTTTTGCTCACGCCCTGGCCCAGCAGCAATTTGCCAAGCTTGCTGTTGTCGTCCATCGCGGCGAGCAGTACCAGTTCGCTGGAGATGAACTGATCACCTTTTTGCTGAGCCAGGCGATCTGCCTGGTTAAGCAGGCGCGCCAGGTCCTGCGACATGTTCACGTCGCCGGTAGGGTTTTGGATTTTTGGCAGTTGGTCGAGCTCTTTGCTCAACTCTTTGCGCAGGCTGTTGACGTCAAAGCCCACCTGCATCAGCAAGGGCTTGATAGAACCACCTTGCTGTTCCAGAAGCGCCTGCATCAAGTGCGCAGGCTCAATGGCCGGATGGTCGAGGCCGACCGCCAGGGATTGGGAGTCCGATAGAGCTAACTGCAATTTGCTGGTTAAACGATCAATACGCATTAGTCACCTTCCTTTTGAGCAGGCCGGAGCTATGTGCGAGCGAGCTTGCTCGCGAAAAACGCATCCTGAATGAAGAAACCTGCCAGATACCCCTATAGATGGGGTGGATTCTGCAAGATTCAAGCGGGCTATCGTGGATGTGGATCAGCGTTGACCCAAGTCAAGAGAGTCTAGCGCTCAAGCCAGATAAGGGAGGCAAATCGACCCGTGCGAGGGCTGCGACGGTAAGAAAAGAAGCGCGGGTCAGTCACGGTGCAATAACCGCCACCATAGACAGCGGTGATTCCACGTGCGGCGAGCCGCAGGCGCGCCAACTGGTAGATGTCGGCCATGTACTTGCCGGGATTGTGGCTTGGCACGAAGGCTTCGGCGGTCGTCGGCAGCTGCTGCATGAAAGCTTCACGCACCTCCGGGCCGACTTCAAAGGCTTGCGGGCCAATGGCAGGGCCCAGCCAGACCAATACATCGGCAGGTTCGCAGCCCAGGCTTTCGAAAGCCGCTTCGAGCACACCCGCTGCCAGCCCACGCCAACCGGCATGGGCTGCCGCCACGCGAGTACCGGCGCGGTTGCAGAACAACGCGGGCAGGCAATCGGCAGTCATGGATGTGCAGGCAATACCAGGCGTGCTGGTCCAGCTGCCATCGGCTTCGGCGATGCGCGAGGGGTCAGCCTCGACCACGGTCACCCCGTGAACTTGGCGCAGCCACGCGGGCTGAATATCAAAGGTATCGGTCAGGCGACGGCGATTCTCAAGGACGGCTTCAAGGCTGTCCTCAACATGATCGCCCAGGTTGAGGCTGTCGAACGGCGCCAGACTGACGCCGCCCGCACGGGTGGTGACGCAGGCTTTAACCTGAGCCGGCGCAGGCCAGTCAGGAATCAGCCAGTCATTCATCCGATAAACGCCTCGCGATCCTGCTTGAGCAGCGACAGCAACCAGACCAGATCGTCTGGAAGAGGCGATTCCCAGCTCATCCGCTTACCGCTCGTCGGATGATCCAGCTCCAGGAAACGTGCATGCAGTGCCTGACGCGGGAAAGATTTCAGCGATTCAACCATGGTCTGACTCGCCGCCGGCGGAATACGGAAGCGACCGCCGTAGGCCGGATCTCCGACCAACGGGAAGTTAATGTGCGCCATGTGCACGCGGATCTGGTGCGTACGGCCGGTTTCCAGCTTGACCCGCACGTGAGTGTGGGACCGGAAACGCTCCAGCACACGGTAGTGGCTGACGGCCTGCTTGCCGCCTTCCATCACCGCCATACGCTGACGCTGCTGGCCGTGGCGACCGATAGGGGCGTTGATCTTGCCACCCGCCACCACCACGCCGATCACGATGCACTCGTAGATGCGGCTGACGCTACGGCTCTGCAACTGTGTGACCAGTTGCGTCTGGGCCTGGATGGTCTTGGCCACCACCATCAAGCCGGTGGTGTCCTTGTCCAGGCGGTGCACGATGCCGCAGCGCGGGACATTGATGATGTCCGGCACGTGGTGCAGCAAGGCATTGAGCAAGGTGCCATCAGCGTGCCCGGCGGCCGGGTGAACCACCAGGCCTGCGGGTTTATTGATGACTAGGATGTCATCGTCTTCATAGACGATGTCCAGCTCGATGTCCTGGGCGACCCATTCTCCCTGGGCTTCCTGCTCGGCAGTCAGCTCAAGAATCGCACCGCCATGGACTATGTCTCGCGGGCGGATAACCGCTCCATCCACAGTCAGGCGGCCGTCTTTGATCCAGGCGGAAAGGCGCGAGCGCGAGTGCTCAGCGAATAATTGTGCGGCGACTTGATCGAGGCGTTGGCCGCCCAATTCGGACGGCACCTCTGCGCGAAGTTCAATTTTATCGGACATGCTCAGACTAGGCGTGGCACAGCCTTTGGTTTCGGCTGCGCGCTTGTGGTTAAATACGGCGTCTTTTGCCCCGAGGCTTTCAACGGGGCGCTCATCATAACAGGACGGCCCCGCCCAAGACAGCGGCCGTCATAGGGACGCAAGCCGCCATGCAAGTGAAACACCTGCTGCTGATCGCCATCCTCGCCATGACTGCTGCTTGCTCGTCAACAAAGGAAGTCGTCGACGAAAACCTGAGCGAAGTCGAGCTGTATCAATTAGCTCAAAAAGACTTGGACAATAATAGCTACACCAGTGCCACAGCCAAGCTGAAGGCCCTGGAGTCACGCTATCCGTTCGGTCGCTACGCCGACCAGGCACAGCTCGAGCTGATCTACGCCAACTACAAGAACGCCGAGCCGGAAGCTGCCAAATCCGCCGCCGAGCGTTTTATCCGCCTGCACCCGCAGCACCCGAACGTGGACTACGCCTACTACATGAAGGGCCTGACCTCGTTCGACCAGGACGTGGGCCTACTGGCGCGCTTCCTGCCGCTGGACATGACCAAGCGTGACCCCGGCGCTGCCCGCGACTCCTACAACGAGTTCGCCCAGCTGACCAGCCGCTACCCCAACAGCCGCTACGCGCCGGACGCCAAGCAGCGCATGATCTACCTGCGCAACCTGCTGGCTTCCTACGAGATTCATGTGGCTGACTACTACCTGACCCGTCAGGCATACGTGGCTGCCGCCAACCGTGGGCGCTATGTAGTGGAGAACTTCCAGGAAACCCCTTCCGTGGGTGACGGCCTGGCGGTGATGACCGAGGCTTACCAGGCGTTGCACCTGGATGCATTGGCAGCCACCAGCCTGGAAACCCTGAAGCTCAACTACCCAGACTCGCCAAGCTTGAAAGACGGCCAGTTTGTGCCTCGGGTTGCCGAAACAGACAACCGTTCGTGGCTGAGCAAGTACACCCTGGGCCTGATCAGTTCCCGTCCACCCTTGCCGCCGGGCGAAACCCGCGCCAACCAGGACGTGATCAAACAGTTCCAGGACGCCAAGGAAGCAATTCCGTCGGAGCTCAAGCCGCATGACGAGAATGGCGATGTGATCGAAGAGCAAGAGCCGCAGGCCCTTGGCAACAACGAAGATCGTTCGTGGTTCAGCTACATGACGTTCGGCGTATTCGACTGATTGCACCCAGCGTCATCAAGAAGGAGCCTTTCGAGGCTCCTTTTTTATTGCCCGGCGTTATTGCGCTGTGCGCCTGCCACGACCTTGGCTAAACTGGCGCATTCCTTGTCGAGAAACTGCCCATCATGCTTCGTCTACTGTTCTGGATTGCCGTCATTGCTGCCGCGGTATGGTTCTGGCGCAAATTCAAAAGCCCGGCCGCCCGGCAGCAACGCGCCAGCGAGCCTGACGCAGCCATGATGGTGCGCTGCGCCCACTGCGGCGTGCACTTGCCGCAGGATCGCGCGCTGAGCTCACGCCAGGAGTGGTATTGCACTCAGGCACACCTGGAACAGGGGCCGAAGTCTATCCAGCGTTGATTCGACCTGCGGGCGCATAACGCGCCGGGTCAATGATCGGCGTACGCCCCAGCAACAAGTCGGCAAACAACTGGCAGGATGCCGGCGCAAGCACCAAGCCATTGCGGTAATGCCCGCAATTGAGCCACAACCCTTTGAAGCCCGGGACTTCCCCGATATAAGGGATACCTTCCGGTGAGCCGGGCCGCAAACCGGCCCAATGCCCCACGACCTCGGCGTCCGCCAAGGCAGGAATCAACTCCACAGCCGAAGCCTTGAGGCTTTCCAGCGCTGAGTCGGTCGGGGTCTTGTCGAACCCTTCGTGTTCAAGCGTGCTGCCGATCAGAATGTGCCCATCACGCCGTGGGATCGCATAACGCCCCTTGGCCAGGACCATGCTCGAGAGGAAATCCGAGGCGCATTTGTACAAAATCATTTGGCCTTTGACCGGTTCCACCGGCAGCGCCAAGCCCAACTTGCCAAGTAACTCACCGCTCCAGGCACCCGCAGCCAACACTATCTGGTCGCCAAGAATCGGTCCCGCAGCGGTATTCACGCCCACTACGTCTTCGCCTTCAAGTACAAAACCCTGTACTTCGCACTGCTCATGAAGGGTCACACCAGGCAGCGCCAACAGCGCCGCCTTGAGGGATTTGACCAGGCGCGGGTTGCGCACATTGGCCACGTCCGCCATGTAAATCGCCTGGGAATACCCGCCGCCCAGTACCGGCACCGCATCGTGCGCAGCCGACACATCCACTTTGCTCAGCGGCCGTCCCTCGCGGGCAGCCCAGGCCAACGCCTGGGCCTCATCTTCCAGGTCCAACCAGTAAAGGCCCGTGGTATGAACCTCTGGATCAACACCCGTGGCCGCGAACAGACGTTCGGCCAATTGCGGATAAAAATCCTGGGACCAATGCGCCAGCGCGGTGACCGCCGGGCTATAGCGCCACGGGTACAGCGGCGACACGATCCCGCCGCCGGCCCAGGAGGACTCCTGGCCAAGCCCGGAGCGCTCCAGCAGTATGACGGCCTGCCCTTGGGTGGCCAGGTTGTACGCCGTCAACAACCCGATTACTCCGCCACCGACAATCACCACTTGCTGTTGCTTAGCCATCATTTGATCCAGCCGATAAAAAGGGAAAAGCGCACCGGGCGCCCACTCATCCAGCACTCTCATCATTGCCCCCAGCACGCCTTGCGCGACATTCCAGGTGCCGCGCCCGGGTTGCTGCGCACGCCGGAGCTGCTCAGGCTGAATTCAGCGCATGGGTCGCCTGCCATGACTGAGCCGACGGCAGGCGTGGCCACCAGGGTGAAGTCCTGAGGGTTCAATGCAGCGCCGATTCTATAGCGTTCATTGCCCGCACTGACGCCGCTTGCATCAATAAAAGTGCCGTTGCGCGTGTAAAAGCGCTCCAGGTAATGGACTTGCTCGGACAACAACGCAACGATTTCTGCGCGATAGACCTTTTTTACATGCCCGGTATACGCCGGGTAAGCGATCCCGGCCAGAAACACGATGATCGCGACAGCGATCAATAACTCGATCAAGGTAAAACCCCGGCAATCCTTGCCCACTGATACGCTCCTTATTGAAGTTGCCGCCATAAAGTCCGACGAAATCTCGCCCCTGCTGCTTCGTTGACCTGCGCATAGACCGTCTCCAGAACGGTGCGCGATTGGCCGCTGAAGCCCACCGCCGTCACGCGGTATAACCTGGCAGATGTGTGCAGAGGTAAACCCGTCAGCCCTGTGCCCTGCCCCAGCGCCTGAATGCCGTACAGGCCGCCCTTGAAGGCAACCCAACTGACCGCTGAAACAGAACGCTGCCCGGTGCCAACCACAGAAAACGATTCCGGTGACGGTGCGCAGGCGCTGATCGACTGGCATAACGGCAACACCGACCCCGCGCGCCGGACCATTGATTCCCCCAACCTCAGGCCGCTTTCGGCACTTTGAAATGATTGATTGCGATGCCAGACGCCGCTGGCAATCCTTTGCTGGGACACGGCCCCTTGCATCGAGGCCAGGCCAATCAGTGACAACACCAGCAAAAACACCAGGCTGATCAAGAGGACCATGCCCGTCTGCCGTGGATGGAAGCCGTCAAAGTTGCGCATGATCGCTCTACTCCAACCGGTTGCGCAGCGCTGCCACGACGCTGTAGGCCTGATCCTGAACGCGCCCCGTCGGGTCTCGCAGCGTCATTCGGATACGCACGCTGCGTATCAGTGATTCGTCGGCCGGGGTGGGGTCATAGCGCGCAACGCGAGCCGAGCCGGGCTTGGCTGCCACACCGAAACTGAGGTCGAACGCCTGTACGTTATCCACCAGAACCGCCTTGGCCGGCGCAGCCGGTGTACTGACTTTCAGTTGGCCCGCTTCAAAGGTGTAGGTGAGCTGGCGTATCGCAAACCGGCTCTGGCCAGGCGCGGGCGTCGGCGAGTTGCCCGCATAGGCCTGGGCCGTGGTCACGCAGTCGGAAAGTACCGTCCAGTCGGGCCTGCCACCCTCTCCACTTGCATCCGCGGTGACTAATGTCAGTGACCTCGAGCTGCCCGAGGTGCTCCAGCCGACCGGTCGATCAAAGGCCGCCGGCGCATTATCGATAGAGGCCGTCGCCAGGCAGCCAAACACACCCGCCTGGCGAATGTCCTGAATCATCTTGCCCAGCACAAACCGCGCATCATCCTGCAGCAACATGGCTGCCTGCTGGCTGGCGTGGGTGGCTCGAACGCTGATGACGACTTGGCTGACCCCGAGGATCAGCACCAACCCGACAGACAGCGCCAGCAACAGCTCCACCAGGCTGAATCCCCGTGCAAAGCGATTCATTTCGCCACCCCAGGCTCGCTGGCAATGCGACTGGCGAGGGTGAAGGTTTCCCGTGCGCCGCTGCGGTTCGCGCCCCTGGCGTCGTCCCAGCTGATACTGACGGTCACCTCGCTGCCACTGACCACGACGGAGCCTTTTGCACTCGCTCCGGCAAACCCGACGATATTTGCTTCGAAGTCGTGCAGGTCCAGGTCACGCACGCTGTCGCTGGCCGTACCGAGCGGCGCGCCTTCGGTTCGGCTCCATGAATAGTCGACGCTCGAGTTGGCGCGAACCCGGTCCAGCATGTCGTAGGCAATGAAACTGGCCTGGCTGATCATCCTTGAGCTGTCGGTGTATTTGAGTGCGTTGAGCTGGATCACCGCCGCGCCCAGCAACCCGACCGCAAGAATCAGCACGGCCACCAGCACCTCGATCAGCGTCATGCCGGATTGGTGGCGAGGTAAGACGCAGGCAAATTTTAGGTTCGGACAAACAAGCATCACCGTCGTCATCCCTGTCGAAGGCCGGAGAAAAGCAGGAAAAACCTGCTGTGCGGCCCAAGACTAGCGCCGGTTTTCGGCTGACGCTGCTGCCGGAACAAAGGGAAATACTTTGGACATAAAGGCCATCACTCCACGCTAGGAACTGGCGGCTATACCTATGCCTGTCACCTGAAACAGTGAACCCGTCCATGGAGGGACGACACATGAAGCAACGCGGATTCACCCTGGTCGAGCTTCTGCTGACCCTGTTGCTAAGCGGCATCCTGGCAAATCTCGCAGTACCCGGTTTCAAAGGCTTGCTCGAGTCACAGCAACGACAAACAGCTGCGCAGGCCTTGGCCAGCGGCATGCGCTATGCGCGCACCGAGGCCATTGCGCGCAATCGTGCGGTGGTCATTCACGCGCGGGATGAAAACTGGAGCCAAGGATGGCGAGTGATACTGGACGAAAGCGGACGCGGCCACCTGGACGAGAACAATCCGGTGCTGCTGGAACGACAGGACAGCGGGCAGGTACCGATCGTAGGCAATGGGCCCGTTAAGAGCGAGGTACGCTTCAGCGGATTGGGCGAGCCGATTTTTTCAGCGGGAGGGTTCCGTGCAGGCACTGTGCACGTGTGCGACGCGGATCAGGCACAAAGCCTGTTTCAAGTGGTACTTGCCCCCAGCGGGCGCATCAGCCTGCGCAGTGACACCACTGAGCAGGCGTTATGCCGGAATGACGCCGGCACCTTGGCACTCAGAGCAGCGAGCGAACCCGCAGTTCCTTGGGCATGGAGAACGTGATGTTCTCTTCACGGCCAGCCAATTCATCGGCACCGGTGGCACCCCATGCCTGCAGCTGCTGGATCACACCGCGCACCAGCACTTCCGGCGCCGACGCGCCCGCCGTAATGCCGATACGCTCGACACCGTCGAACCAGCTGCGCTGCATGTCTTCAGCGCCGTCGATCAGGTAGGCCGGCGTGGCCATGCGCTCGGCCAGTTCGCGTAAGCGGTTGGAGTTGGAGCTGTTGGGGCTGCCGACCACCAGCACGACATCGCACTCATCGGCCAATTGCTTGACCGCGTCTTGACGGTTTTGTGTGGCATAGCAGATGTCGTCTTTGCGCGGGCCACCAATGGCCGGGAATCGCGTGCGCAAGGCATCGATTACACGGCTGGTATCGTCCATCGACAAGGTGGTCTGCGTGACAAAGGCCAGCCGTTCGGGGTTTTGCACCTGCAAGTTGGCAACGTCTTTTTCGTCTTCCACCAGGTAAATCGCGCCGCCATTGCTGGCGTCGTACTGGCCCATGGTGCCTTCGACTTCCGGGTGGCCGGCATGGCCGATCAGGATGCATTCACGGCCGTCACGGCTGTAGCGCGCGACTTCGATGTGCACCTTGGTCACCAGGGGGCAGGTGGCGTCGAATACCTTGAGGCCGCGGCCGGCAGCCTCGGTACGCACGGCCTGGGAAACACCGTGCGCGCTGAAGATGACGATAACGTCGTCCGGCACCTGATCGAGCTCTTCGACAAAGATGGCACCGCGTGCGCGCAGGTCTTCGACCACAAATTTGTTGTGGACGACTTCATGACGCACGTAAATCGGCGGCCCGAAGACTTCCAGGGCGCGATTGACGATTTCGATCGCCCGGTCCACACCGGCGCAGAAGCCACGGGGGTTGGCGAGTTTGATTTGCATGCTGTGCCTCGTGTCTTGCAGGGCAAGAAATTGGATCAACTCAACTCTACAGGAGTGAGCCCAAGTGGGCGCTGGGCTTGCCCGCGATGCAGACGACTGGGTGTATCAGGTACACCGAGGTGATGCTATCGCAGGCAAGCCAGCTCCCACATAAACCAGCCCCCACAGGAGCCAGCGTCGTTGATCAGAGCGCTTTAACGTCGATGATTTCAACGTCAAACGTCAAGGTTTTACCGGCCAACGGGTGGTTGAAGTCGATGGTCACTTGCGCGTCATCGAAGGTTTTCACCACACCAGGCAGCTCGGTATTCGCCGCATCATTGAAGATCACCAACAGGCCTTCCGACAGGTCCATGTCCTGGAACTGCGAACGCGGGATGATCTGCACGTTTTGCGGGTTGGGCTGGCCAAAGGCGTTTTCCGGCAGGATCTGCAGGGTACGCTTGTCGCCGGCCTTGAAACCGAACAGCGCCGCTTCAAAACCCGGCAGCAGGTTGCCGTCGCCGACCGTGAAGGTCGCCGGGGCTTTGTCGAACGTGCTGTCGACCGTGTCGCCGTTCTCCAGGCGCAGTGCGAAATGCAAAGTGACTTCCGTGTTCTGGCCGATGCGTTGCTCAGCCAATACCTGATCAGTCATTGACGGTCTCTCCGGTTTTCTTGCTTTTAAACATGTCCAACGCCAGCATGATTGCACCGACGGTGATGGCGCTGTCGGCAAAGTTGAACGCCGGGAAGTACCAGCGGTTCTGCCAATGCACCAGGATAAAGTCGATCACATGGCCCAGGGCAATGCGGTCGTAGAGGTTGCCCAGCGCGCCGCCCAACACCAGGGCCAGGGCGATCGCGAGCCAGGTGTCATCGCGACCCAGGCGCTTAAGCCAGACCACCAGGACTGCACTGACCACGACCGCGATCAACGCGAACAGCCAGCGCTGCCAGCCGGAGCTATCAGCGAGGAAGCTGAAGGCAGCGCCGGTGTTGTAGGCCAGGGTCCAGCTGAAGTAGTCAGGGATGACCACGATCTGCTGGTACATCTGCAAGGCGCCTTCGAAGTGAGCCTTGCTGAGCTGGTCAATGACCAGCACCAGCACGCTCAGTACGAGCCAGCCCAGACGTCCGAAACGGCTGGTGTTAGGCATAGTGGCGAACCTCGCCAGCACCGCTGATGTTGTCGACGCAACGACCGCAGATTTCCGGATGCTCGGGGTTCACGCCAACGTCTTCACGGCAGTGCCAGCAACGGGCGCACTTAGGGAAGGCCGACTTGACCACTTGAAGCTTGAGGCCCGGCACTTCGGTAGCCACCGCGTCCGCAGGTGCCTGGGCAAACGGTGCCAGGCTGGCGGTCGAGGTGATCAGCACGAAGCGCAGTTCGTTGCTCAGCTTGGCCAGGTCGGCGCTCAGGCCTTCCTCGGCAAACAGGGTGACTTCGGCTTGCAGGTTGCCACCGACGGCCTTGGCCGCACGCTGCACTTCCAGCTCCTTGTTCACCGCCACTTTGACGGCCATCACGCCTTCCCAGTACTCGCGGCCCAGTTCGAAGTCGGCCGGCAGTTCGGTCAGGCCTTCGTACCAAGTGTTGAGCATCACCGATTCGTTACGCTCGCCCGGCAGGTATTCCCACAGCTCGTCGGCGGTGAAGGCCAGGATCGGAGCGATCCAGCGCACCAGCGCTTCAGAGATGTGGTACAGCGCGGTCTGCGCCGAACGGCGTGCCTTGCTGTTGGCGCCGGTGGTGTACTGGCGGTCCTTGATGATGTCGAGGTAGAAACCACCCAGCTCCTGCACGCAGAAGTTGTGGATCTTGGAGTACACGTTCCAGAAGCGGTATTCGCCGTAGTGTTCCTGCAACTCGCGCTGCAGCAACAGGGTACGGTCCACTGCCCAACGGTCGAGGGCGAGCATGTCCTCGGCCGGCAGCAGGTCGGTGGCCGGGTTGAAACCGGTCAGGTTCGACAGCAGGAAGCGTGCGGTATTACGGATACGGCGGTAGGCATCAGCGCTACGGGCCAGGATCTGGTCCGACACGGCGATTTCGCCCGAATAATCGGTCGAGGCTACCCACAGACGCATGATGTCGGCGCCCAGGGTTTCATTGATCTTCTTCGGCTCGATCACGTTTTTCAGCGACTTGGACATCTTGCGGCCCGTCTCGTCGACGGTAAAACCGTGGGTCAGCAGTTCGCGGTATGGCGCGTGGTTGTCGATGGCGCAGCCGGTCAGCAAGGAGGAATGGAACCAGCCGCGGTGTTGGTCCGAACCTTCCAGGTACAGGTCGGCACGCGGGCCGGTCTCGTGGCCCATCGGGTGCGAACCGCGCAGCACGTGCCAGTGAGTGGTGCCGGAGTCGAACCACACGTCGAGGGTGTCGCTGATCTTGTCGTACAGCGGCGCTTCGTCGCCCAGCAGCTCGGCGGCGTCCAGCTTGAACCAGGCTTCGATGCCTTCCTGCTCAACACGCAGGGCGACTTCTTCCATCAGTTCGACGGTACGTGGGTGCAGCTCGCCGCTTTCCTTGTTGAGGAAGAACGGGATTGGCACGCCCCAGTTACGCTGACGGGAGATGCACCAATCCGGGCGGTTGGCGATCATCGAGTGCAGGCGCGCCTGGCCCCAGGCCGGGACGAACTTGGTGTCTTCGATGGCTTTGAGCGAGCGCACACGCAGGGTGTCGCCGCTGGTCGGCTCTTTGTCCATGCCGATAAACCACTGCGCAGTGGCGCGGTAGATCAACGGGGTCTTGTGGCGCCAGCAGTGCATGTAGCTGTGCTTGATGGTTTCGGTGTGCAGCAGCGAACCGACTTCACGCAGCTTATCGATGATTGGCTCGTTAGCCTTGAAGATGAACTGGCCGCCGAAGAACTCCAGCGACGGCGCGTAAACGCCATTGCTCTGCACCGGGTTGAGGATGTCGTCGTTGACCATGCCGTAGGCTTTGCAGGTCACAAAGTCGTCAACGCCGTAGGCCGGTGCGGAGTGAACCACACCCGTGCCCGAACCCAGCTCAACGTAGTCAGCCAGGTACACCGGCGACAGACGATCATAGAACGGGTGGCGGAAGTTGATCAGTTCCAGCGCGGTACCGGTCGTCGTGGCGATCACCGAACCTTGCAGCTCGTAACGCGCCAGGCAGGCTTCGACCATTTCTTCAGCGAGCACCAGCAGGCGATCACCGACGTCCACCAGGGCGTAGGTGAATTCCGGGTGCACGTTGAGCGCCTGGTTGGCCGGAATGGTCCACGGGGTGGTGGTCCAGATCACGATGGCAGCCGGTTTGCTCAGGCTTGCCAGGCCAAAGGCCTCGGCCAGCTTGGCGTCGTCGGCGATCGGGAAGGCCACGTCGATGGTCGAGGACTTCTTGTCTTCGTACTCGACTTCCGCCTCGGCCAGGGCCGAACCGCAGTCGAAGCACCAGTTCACGGGCTTGAGGCCCTTGAACACGAAACCGCCTTTGACGATTTCAGCCAAGGCACGGATTTCCCCTGCCTCGTTCTTGAAGTTCATGGTTTTGTACGGGTTGTCCCACTCGCCCAACACGCCCAGGCGGATGAATTCGGACTTCTGCCCTTCGATCTGCTCGGTGGCGTAGGCACGGCACAGTTCGCGGGTTTTATCCGCGCCCAGATTTTTGCCGTAGGTCACTTCGACTTTGTGTTCGATCGGCAGGCCGTGGCAGTCCCAGCCCGGAACATAAGGCGCGTCGAAACCCGAAAGGGTTTTCGAGCGCAGGATCATGTCCTTGAGAATTTTGTTCAGCGCATGACCGATGTGAATCGTGCCGTTGGCATAAGGAGGGCCGTCGTGCAGGACGAATTTCGGACGATCCTTGCCAATTTCGCGCAACTTTCCGTACAGGCCAATACTGTCCCAGCGCTGCAGGATCTGCGGTTCGCGCTGTGGCAGGCCGGCCTTCATTGGGAAGGCGGTGTCCGGAAGGTTTAGCGTGGCTTTATAGTCGGTCATTTAAGGCTCTTCGGTTAGCGATGGGCGCTAGGTGCGGCTAGTGCACGGGCGGCGGCGACATCCGCATTGATCGCCGTTTTCAACGCCTCAAGCGAGGCGAAACGCTGCTCTTCACGCAGCTTCTGGTGGAAAACCACCGTCAAACGCCGGTCATACAAATCACCGGCAAAATCCAAAAGGTGAACTTCCAGGTGGGCCTTGCCATCACCTGCAACCGTGGGCCTGACGCCTATGTTGGCGACTCCCGGCCACGATTGGCCGTCGATGTCGACGCTCACCAGGTAAACCCCGGTGAGTGGCACACGACGGCGCTTGAGTTGCACGTTGGCGGTTGGCGTGCCCAGTTGGCGCGCCAGCTTCTGGCCGTGCAGTACCCGCCCGGCAATGCGGAACGGGCGACCGAGCAAACGCTCGGCCAAGGCGAAGTCGGCAGCGGCCAGGGCGTTACGCACCTGGGTACTGCTCACGCGCAGGCCGTCCAGTTCGACGGTTTGCGCGGCTTCGACGGTAAAACCTTGATTCACACCGGCGTGTTGCAGGAAGTCGAAATCCCCGACGCGGTCGCAACCGAAACGGAAGTCGTCGCCGACCTCCAGGTGCTGTACGCCCAGGCCATCTACCAGAATACGGTCGACGAACTCGGCGGCGCTGAGGCTTTGCAGACGCTGGTTGAAGGCCAGGCAAAGAACACGGTCCACGCCCTCTTCGGCCAGCAGCTGCAGCTTGTCGCGCAAACGTGCCAACCGTGCCGGTGCCGTTTCAGGGGTAAAGAATTCCCGTGGCTGCGGCTCAAAAATCACCACGCAGCTGGGCACGCCCAACTCGACCGCACGTTCACGCAGCCGGCCCAGGATAGCCTGGTGGCCACGGTGAACACCGTCAAAGTTGCCAATAGTGGCGACGCAGCCCCGATGCTCGGGGCGCAGGTTGTGGAGACCTCGAACCAGCTGCATAACGCGCTTCTTGCTCATAAAGTGGTCGATTATAACCACACCCGGCCCCGGACGACAGGCAACAGCGCAGGCCAAATGGATCGAATCGATAAAACCATCGTTTTATCGCGGCAAACTCTCTATCCCAGGGACTTGCGATTGAAATCACGCAGACGAAAGCCTTGCAGCAGCAACATCCCGAAGTACACCACCACGCCGGCAACCACCAAAATGCCCAGGCGCATGAAGCGCTCCAGCATATGGCCTTGGTCCCAGGCGGGCATAAAGTGCATCAGGCCCAGCAACACGGCCGACATGGTCGCCACCGCCACGAGCAGCTTGAGGGCGAACATGCCCCAGCCCGGCTGCGGCTGATACATCTGTTGTTTACGCAGTTGGTAAAACAACAGGCCGGCATTGATGCAGGCACCAGCGCTGATGGCCAGGGCCAGGCCGGCGTGAGCCAGCGGACCGATGAACACCAGGTTAAGCAGTTGAGTGACGATCAAAGTGAAGATTGCGATCTTGACCGGTGTGCGGATGTTTTGCTGGGCGTAAAACCCCGGCGCCAGCACCTTGATCACAATAATGCCGAGCAGCCCGACGGAGTAGGCGACCAGCGCACGCTGGGTCATCGAGGCGTCAAACGCGCTGAATTGGCCGTATTGAAACAGCGACACGGTCAGCGGTTCGGCCAGGATGCCCAAGGCCAGAGAACACGGCAGTACCAACATAAAGCACAGGCGCAGGCCCCAATCGAGGATCCGCGAATACTCCTGGCGGTCCTTGCTCGCATAAGTGCGCGATAAGGTTGGCAGCAAAATGGTGCCCAGGGCCACCCCGAGCACGCCGGATGGCAGCTCCATCAGACGGTCGGCGTAGTACATCCAGGACACTGAGCCTGAAACCAGCAACGAGGCGAACGCGGTGTTGATGATCAGCGAAATTTGACTGACGGAGACCCCGAGGATCGCCGGCAACATATTGCGCATCACGCGCCAGACGCCAGTGTCCTTGAGGTTCAGGCGCGGCAGCACGAGCATGCCGATCTTTTTCAGGTGCGGCAGCTGGTACAGCAATTGCGCCAGGCCACCCGCCAGCACCGCCCAACCCAGGGCCATCACCGGCGGATCGAAGTACGGCGTGAGGAACAGCGCAAAAATAATCATGCTGACGTTCAGCAGCGTCGGCACGAAGGCTGGCACCGAGAAGCGGTTCCAGGTGTTGAGGATCGCCCCAGCCAGGGACGACAGGGAAATCAGCAATATATAAGGAAAGGTCACGCGCAGCAGATCAGTGGTCAGCGCGAATTTTTCCGGGGTATTGGCAAAACCCGGCGCCGTGGCCCAGATCACCCAGGGCGCGGCGAGCATGCCGGCGATGGTGATCAGCATCAGCACCAGCGTCAGCAGGCCCGAAACGTACGCGATAAAGGTGCGGGTGGCTTCTTCGCCCTGCTGGTTTTTGTACTCGGCCAGAATTGGCACGAAGGCCTGGGAAAATGCCCCCTCGGCAAAGATGCGTCGCAGCAGGTTGGGCAGTTTAAAGGCAATAAAGAACGCATCCGTGGCCATGCTGGCGCCAAAAATGCGCGCCAGCAGGGTGTCGCGCACGAACCCCAAAACCCGGGAGATCATCGTGATAGAGCTGACGGCAGCCAACGATTTGAGCAGATTCATTGAAAGAGTTTGCGCCTATAGATAAAGAGCAGGCGAACAAAGCGCCCACTTATGCGATACTGCGCGCCTGCAACAGCACAGAGCCAAAGCTCGCGAGTTTACAGGTCAAGCGCCGGAAATAAATCACCCGCCTCTTCAGATCGACCACTCAGCAGTTCGCATCAGCCGCCCTTGACAACCCATCAAGTCATCGGCATGATTCGCGGCCTATTTTGTTTGCTATTTCCTAAAAAGTCTTTCGAGGAGCTCGACGGTGGCCAACACACCTTCCGCCAAAAAACGTGCAAAACAGGCTGAGAAGCGTCGCAGCCACAACGCCAGCCTGCGTTCCATGGTTCGTACCTACATCAAGAATGTAGTTAAAGCCATCGACACCAAAGACGCTGAAAAAGCCCAAGCTGCTTACGTTCTGGCCGTGCCAGTTATCGACCGTATGGCCGATAAAGGCATCATCCACAAGAACAAGGCCGCTCGTCATAAGAGCCGCCTGAATGGCCACATCAAGGCTCTGAACGTCGCTGCAGCAGCCTAAGTGGTAAAAACTGCCACGTAGCCCAGGCCGCGTAACAGTTAAGAAATGCCCCGCACCGAAAGGTGCGGGGCATTTTTGTTTGTGCCGCATATAGGGCGTGCGCAGTGCAATGTGGGAGCGGGCTTGCCCGCGATTACAGCGTGTCAGTCACCGAATACTTGGCTGATACACCGCTATCGCGAGCAAGCCCGCTCCCACATTTGGACTGGGGGACATTTTCAATGCACAAAAAAACGCCCCGAACCAGTCGGGGCGTTTTTGCTACCTATTGATCAAACCACAATCAATGGTGATGACCGCCTTCACCGTGAACGTGGCCGTGGGCCACTTCTTCCTGGGAAGCGTCGCGGATGGCAACGATCTTCACTTGGAAGTTCAGGCGCTGGCCAGCCAGAGGGTGGTTACCGTCAACGGTCACGTCATCGCCGTCCAGATCGCGGATGGTGACGATCTGCATTTGGCCGTCCGGCGCGGAAGCGTGGAACTGCATGCCCACTTCCAGCTCGTCAACGCCTTCGAACATGCTGCGGCTCAAGGTGCTGACCAGTTCGGCGGAGTATTCGCCGTAAGCGTCTTCAGGTTCTACGGCGACGGTCAGTTCGTCACCGACGCTCTTGCCTTCCAGAGCCTTTTCCAGGCCCGGGATGATGTTACCTGCGCCTTGCAGGTAGACCAGCGGCGCGCCGCCGGCGGAGCTGTCGATGACCTCACCAGCGTCGTTGGTCAGGGTATAGTCGATGGAGACAGCCTTGTTAGCGGCGATCGTCATGGGGCGAGACCTTTTGCATAAGAATGAAGAACGGACAAGTCTAAACAAGGATTTGCCCGAAAGCGAACACAACCCGGACAGACGGGACCGATCAACGGCATCCTTCATCCTCGGATTCCACCAGGATGACGACCGGCACTGGGTCGCCGAGCTGTCCTGCGGCCACACCCAGCACCTGCGCCACCAACCGCCATGGCAGTCGCGCGCCTGGGTACTGGACCCCGCGCAACGCCTTGAAAAAATAGGCCAACCCTTTGCGTGTGGCTGGTGTGCGCAAGCGCTCGAATAACGATAACCTTGGCGTCTGATTCCCGGTAGGCGCTCAACCATAGAGCGCCACCGAAGCCATGCACCTCCAGAGAATTCGCATGCAGACTTTTTTTATCGCGCCCACCGATTTTGGTGTGGGTCTGACCTCCATCAGCCTTGGGCTGGTGCGTACCCTTGAACGGGCCGGGCTGAAAGTCGGTTTCTTCAAACCCATTGCCCAGCCGCACCCGGGCGACACCGGCCCCGAGCGCTCCACCGAGCTGGTGGCCCGCACCCACGGCCTGAAACCGCCCCAGCCTTTGGGCCTGGCCCATGTAGAGCGCATGCTCGGCGACGGCCAGCTGGACGAGCTGCTGGAAGAAATCATCACCCTTTACCAGCAAGCCGCCGTGGGCAAGGACGTGCTGATCGTCGAAGGCATGGTGCCAACCCGCAGCGCCAGTTATGCGGCGCGGGTCAACCTGCACCTGGCCAAGAGCCTGGATGCGGAAGTGATCCTGGTCTCGGCGCCGGAAAACGAGGTGCTCACCGAGCTCTCTGGCCGCGTGGAATTGCAGGCGCAACTGTTCGGCGGCCCCAAAGACCCGAAAGTGCTGGGCGTGATTCTCAACAAAGTGCGCACCGACGAAAGCATGGAAGCGTTCTCGGCGCGCCTCAAAGAGCATTCGCCACTGTTGCGCAGCGGTGACTTCCGCCTGCTTGGCTGCATCCCGTACCAGCCCGAACTCAACGCGCCGCGCACCCGCGACGTGGCCGACCTGATGGGCGCACAGATCCTCAATGCCGGCGACTACGAAACCCGGCGCATGACCAAAATCATCATCTGCGCGCGCACCATGCGTAACACTGTGGAGCTGCTCAAGCCCGGCGTGCTGGTGGTTACCCCTGGCGATCGCGACGACATCATCCTCGCCGTCAGCCTGGCCGCGATCAACGGCGTGCCGCTGGCCGGCCTGCTGCTGACCAGCGACACCCTGCCCGACCCGCGCATCATGGATCTGTGCCGGGGCGCGTTCCAGGCCGGGCTGCCGGTGTTGTCGGTGAGCACCGGCTCCTACGACACCGCCAACCAGCTCAACAGCCTTAACAAAGAAATCCCGATTGATGACCGCGAGCGCGCAGAAATCATCACCGATTTCGTCGCCAGCCACCTCGACGCACGCTGGCTGCACCAACGTTGCGGCACGCCACGGGAGATGCGCCTGTCGCCGGCCGTGTTCCGCTACCAGTTGATCCAACGCGCCCAGGCCGCCAACAAACGCATCGTGTTGCCCGAAGGCAGCGAGCCGTTGACCGTGCAAGCTGCCGCCATCTGCCAGGCGCGCGGCATTGCCCGTTGCGTGTTGCTGGCCAAACCGGCGGATGTGGAAGCGGTGGCCCGCGCCCACGGCATCGAGCTGCCCGAAGGCCTGGAGATTCTCGACCCGGACCTGATTCGCCAGCGTTATGTCGAACCGATGGTCGCGCTGCGCAAGAGCAAGAGCCTCAACGCACCGATGGCCGAGCAGCAACTGGAAGACACCGTGGTGATCGCCACCATGATGCTCGCGCTGGATGAAGTGGATGGCCTGGTCTCCGGCGTCATCCACTCCACCGCCAACACCATCCGCCCTGCCCTGCAGCTGATTAAAACGGCGCCGGGCTGCACCCTGGTGTCGTCAGTGTTCTTCATGCTGTTCCCGGAGCAGGTGCTGGTCTACGGCGATTGTGTGATGAACCCGCACCCGAGCGCGGCGGAACTGGCGGAAATCGCCCTGCAAAGCGCCGACTCGGCCGCCGCGTTCGGCATCACCCCGCGCGTGGCGATGATCAGCTATTCCAGCGGCGATTCGGCCAGTGGCGAGGAAGTGGAAAAAGTCCGCGAAGCCACCCTGCTCGCCCACGAACAGCAAAGCTCGCTGCTGATCGACGGGCCGTTGCAATACGACGCCGCCGCCAACGAAACCGTGGCCCGGCAACTGGCGCCCAACAGCCTGGTCGCCGGCAAAGCCACGGTGTTTGTGTTCCCAGACCTGAACACCGGCAACACCACGCACAAGGCCGTGCAGCGCAGCGCCGATTGCGTAAGCCTGGGGCCGATGCTGCAAGGCCTGCGCAAACCGGTGAACGACCTGCCGCGCGGCGCTCAGGTCGACGACATCGTGTACACCATCGCCCTGACTGCGATTCAAGCCGCCAACCGACCTATGGATATTTAAATGCTGGATTTTCTACCTGCCGCCGTGCGCGGGGTGATCGCGTCCTTGTTGTTGGCGCTGAACACGATTGTGTTGTGCTCGTTTCTGTTTATCGTCGCGCTGTTCAAGGCGCTGCCATTTGCCAAGCGCTTCAGCGAATGGCTGATGAACCACACCCACGAAGCCTGGGTCACCAATAACAAGGGCTGGATGAACCTGGTACGGCGCACGCGCTGGCACCTGACCGGCCTTGAAGGGCTGGACTACGAGCACTCGTACCTGGTGACCAGTAACCACCAGAGCTGGGTGGACATCATGGTGTTGCAGTACGTGCTCAATCGACGGATTCGCCCGCTGAAGTTCTTCCTCAAGCAGGAGCTGATCTGGGTGCCGGTGATTGGCCTGGCGTGGTGGGCGCTGGGCTTCCCGTTCATGAAGCGCTACACCAAGGCGTACCTCGAGAAACACCCGGAAAAGAAAGGCAAAGACCTGGAAACCACCCGCAAGACCTGTGCGAAGTTTCGTGACAACCCGGTGGGCATTTTCAACTTTGCCGAAGGCACACGCTTTACGCCGGGCAAGCATGCGCAGCAGAAATCCCCATTTCGCTACTTGCTCAAACCTAAAGCCGGCGGCATTGCGTTTGTGCTGGACGCCATGGGTGAGCAGTTGAAGTCCCTGGTCAACGTGACTATTCACTACCCTGCCGGGCGCCCTGGGTACTGGGACTTGCTGTGTGGGAATGTGAAGGATGTGGTGGTGCACTTTGAAGAAGTGCAGATTCCGGCCGGGTTTATCGGCAAGAATTATGAGCAGGACGGCGAGTACCGGTTGGCGTTTCAGGGCTGGATCAACCAGCTGTGGGAAGACAAGGATGCGTTGCTGGACAAGCTGCACACCGATTTCCCAGGCAAACAATAATCAACTGTGGGAGGGGGCTTGCCCCCCTCCCACAGTTGGCCGAGTTGTCTTCAAGACTCCATGAAAAAGCCCGCCACCGAGTCATCGGTGGCGGGCTTTTTTTGTGGCGGCGAGGTTTAGATCGCGCCGCGCTGACGCAACAGCTCCAGCACTTGCTTGACGCTGTCTTCCAGCGACGTGGCCTGGGTGTCGATCACCAAGTCGGCATTCAACGGCACGTCGTACGGGAAAGACTCGCCAGGGATGTTATCCCCACCCGCCGCGTACAGGCCTTGCGGATCACGCTCGGCGCACACCAGCGGCGACGCTTGCACATAGACGGTGAGCAGGCGGTCGGCGCCAATCAGCGCCTTGGCCTGTTCGCGGCCCTCGGCGTCCGGGGCAACGAACGCGGCCAGGGTCAGCAGGCCGGCTTCGTTGAACTGGCGCGCCACGTGAGCAGCGCGACGCCAGTTTTCAGTGCGGCCGCTTCGATCCTGCGGCAACCCTTTGTTCAGGTCGTGACGCAGGTTCTGGCCATCCAGTACGAACACCGCACGGCCCATGTCGAACAGCTTGCGCTCAACCGCGTAGGCCAAGGTGCTCTTGCCCGCGCCCGACAGGCCGCTGAACAACACGGTGGCCGGCTGCTGGCCGAAGCGCAGAGCGCGTTCTTCAGTGGCGACATGAGCAAGGCTGCCGTGTTGTGCTGAACCACCATGTTGGACCGGCGGCGCGATGATCATGCCCGCGGCCACCGTGCCGTTGGTCAAACGGTCGATGACGATAAACGCACCGGTGGTGCGGTTACTGTCGTAACCGTCCAGCGCGATGGCGGCGTCGAGGCTGACCTTGACCCGGCCGATCTCGTTCAACTGCAGCGAACTCGCCGGGCCTTCGGCCAGGGTGTTCACGTCCACGCGGTGCACGATGCTGGTGATGGAACCCGGCACGTAGCTGGTCGCGCGTTTGATGTCGTATTTCTTGCCCGGCAGCATGGGCTCTTCGGCCATCCACACCAGCATGGCGTCGAAGGCGTCGGTCACTTGCGGCACGTTATCGGCATGCACCAACAGGTCGCCACGGGAGATGTCGATCTCGTCTTCCATGGTCAGGGTCACGGCCTGGCCAGGGCCTGCGTGCTCCAGCTCACCTTCGAAGGTGACGATGGATTTGACGCGGCTGCTCTTGCCCGACGGCAGCACCACGACTTCGTCGCCCTTGTGCACAATGCCGCTGGCCAGGGTGCCGGCGAAACCACGGAAGTTCAGGTTCGGACGGTTGACGTACTGCACCGGGAAACGCAGGTCGGTGTAGTTGCGGTCGTTGGCGATCTCGACGGTTTCGAGAATTTCCATCAGCGACTGGCCGGTGTACCAGGGCGAACGCTCGCTCTTGTTCACCACGTTGTCGCCCTTGAGCGCCGACATCGGCACGAAGGCCAGGGTGCTTGGCTTGAACGCGATACCGTCGGCAAACTTCAGGTAATCGGCCTTGATCTGCTCGAATACGCTTTGGTCAAAGCCGTTGATGTCCATCTTGTTGATGGCCACCACGATATGTTTGATGCCCAGCAACGAGGCGATAAAGCTGTGGCGACGGGTCTGGGTCTGCACGCCATAACGCGCGTCGATCAGAATGATCGCCAGGTCACAGGTGGAGGCGCCGGTGGCCATGTTGCGGGTGTACTGCTCATGGCCGGGGGTGTCGGCAATGATGAATTTGCGCTTGGCGGTGGAGAAGTAGCGGTAGGCCACATCGATGGTGATGCCCTGCTCGCGCTCGGCCTGCAGGCCGTCGACCAGCAAGGCCAGGTCGATGTCATCGCCGGTGGTGCCGGATTTCTTCGAATCGCGGGTGATGGCTTCCAGGTGATCTTCGTAGATCATCTTGGAGTCGTGCAGCAGGCGCCCGATCAGGGTGCTCTTGCCGTCGTCGACGTTGCCGCAGGTCAGGAAGCGCAACATTTCCTTGCGCTCGTGCTGGCCCAGGTAGGCGAGGATGTCCTCGCTGATCAAATCAGATTGATGCGACATTGGTGACAGCCCCTTAGAAATAACCCTGACGTTTTTTATCTTCCATCGAGCCTGCGCCATCGTGGTCGATGACACGGCCCTGGCGCTCGGAAGTTCGCGTCAGGAGCATTTCCTGAATGATGTCCGTCAGCGTCTCGGCTTCGGACTCCACCGCGCCCGTCAACGGGTAGCAGCCCAGGGTACGGAAACGTACTTTCTTTTTGACGATTCGGGCTTTGTCTTCGTCGGACAAGTGCTCGAGGATGCGGTCGTCGTCGATCATGATCAACGTGCCGTTCTTCTCGATCACGTCGCGTTCGGCGGCGAAGTACAGCGGCACAATTGGAATGCCTTCCAGGTAGATGTACTGCCAGATGTCCAGCTCAGTCCAGTTGGACAGCGGGAACACACGGATCGACTCGCCCTTGTTGACGTTGCCGTTGTAGACGTTCCACAGCTCCGGGCGCTGGTTTTTCGGGTCCCAACGGTGCTTGCTGTCGCGGAACGAGTACACGCGCTCTTTGGCGCGGGATTTCTCCTCATCGCGACGGGCACCGCCGAAGGCTGCGTCGAAACCATGCTTGTCCAATGCCTGCTTGAGGCCTTCGGTTTTCATGATGTCGGTGTGCTTGGCGCTGCCGTGGGTGAACGGGTTGATGCCCTGCGCCACGCCGTCCGGGTTGACGTGGGTGATCAGGTCCAGGCCAAGCTCTTCGACCATTTTGTCGCGAAACTTGTACATCTCCTGGAATTTCCAGCGGGTGTCGACGTGCATCACCGGGAACGGCAGCTTGCCCGGGAAGAACGCCTTGCGCGCCAGGTGAAGCATCACGGCGGAGTCTTTACCGATCGAGTAGAGCATCACCGGGTTGTCGAACTCGGCGGCGACCTCGCGGATGATGTGGATGCTTTCCGCCTCCAGCTGTTTCAGATGCGTCAGTTTGTCGACCATGGCTACTCACGGAAAAACGATCTTATGGACGGCCAGCGGGCCGTGTTCGAGCGGGGCATGCTAGCACAGCACCTTCTTCTATTCAGGGAGCTGGCTAGATCGAAACGGTATATGAATATGCCACCTGGTTTGGCGTGAAACCCGGTCAACTGCGGGAGCTGGCTTTTGTGGGAGCTGGCTTGCCTGCGATACAGGCACCTCGGTCAGTCAGGTAAATTGAGGTGATGCTATCGCAGGCAAGCCCGCTCCCACATTGGGCCTGCGGCGAGGCTTAGATCGGGTTCGGGCAATCGATGAACAGATGCTCCAGCGCGAAACGCCGCGCCAGGTACTCGCCCAACGCCTGCACGCCATAACGCTCGGTGGCGTGGTGCCCGGCGGCAATAAAGCTGATGTCGTTTTCCCGCGCGCTGTGAAAGGTTTGCTCGGAAGCTTCGCCGCTCAGGTACAAGTCGACGCCTGCCGCAATCGCGTCGTCGATGTAACCCTGACCGCCGCCGGTGCACCAACCAACGCGGCGGATCATTTCGCTGCCTTCGATCAGCAGCGGCTCACGGCCCATCACGTCCTGCACACGGCGGGCAAAGTCGCGGGGCGACAGGGGCTCGGCGAGGGAACCGACCAGGCCGACGATTTTGGGGTTGCTCGGGTCCAGCGGGCCTTCGACGGTAATGTCCAGCTGCCGGGCGAGTTGCACGTTATTGCCCACGTCCGCGTGCAGGTCCAGCGGCAGGTGGTAGGCGAGCAGACTGATGTCGTGCTTGAGCAGGGTTTTCAGGCGGCGCTGTTTCATGCCGGTGATGCACGGGTTTTCGCCCTTCCAGAAATAACCGTGGTGCACCAGCACCAGGTCGGCCTGGGCTTCGACCGCGGCATCCAGCAGCGCCTGGCTTGCGGTCACGCCGCTGACGATGCGCATCACCTGCGGACGGCCCTCGACCTGGAGGCCATTGGGGCAATAATCGGCAATTTTTGCGCTGCCAAGGTAGCGGTCCGCTTCCTCGACGAGGGTGGTAAGGGGGACGGCCATAAAAGACTCCTAAATATCCCGTTCCGAGGCGCTCGCAGCCTCGTATAATGCGCGACATTATGGGCGCTCTCCCGCCCCCTGCAACCTGTCAGGACTTACTTGATGCTTAAGGCACTGCGTTTTTTTGGATGGCCATTGTTGGCTGGCGTGCTGATCGCGATGCTGATTATTCAGCGTTATCCCCAGTGGGTGGGCTTACCCAGCCTTGATGTGAACCTGCAACAGGCACCGCAAACCAGTTCGGTGGTGCAAGGTCCGGTGACTTATGCGGACGCCGTGGTCATCGCCGCACCCGCCGTGGTCAACCTGTACACCACCAAGGTCATCAACAAACCGGCGCATCCGCTGTTTGAAGACCCGCAATTTCGCCGCTATTTCGGCGACAACGGCCCCAAGCAGCGCCGCATGGAATCCAGCCTGGGTTCCGGCGTGATCATGAGCCCCGAAGGCTACATCCTCACCAACAACCACGTGACCACGGGTGCCGACCAGATTGTCGTGGCCCTGCGCGACGGCCGCGAAACCCTGGCCCGCGTGGTTGGCAGCGACCCGGAAACCGACCTCGCGGTGTTGAAGATCGATTTGAAAAGCCTGCCCTCGATCACCATCGGGCGCTCCGAAGGGCTGCGCGTCGGTGACGTGGCACTGGCGATCGGCAACCCGTTTGGCGTCGGCCAGACGGTGACCATGGGCATCATCAGCGCCACCGGGCGTAATCAGCTGGGGCTCAACAGCTACGAAGACTTTATCCAGACCGACGCGGCGATCAACCCGGGCAACTCCGGCGGCGCGTTGGTGGATGCCAATGGCAACCTGACCGGTATCAATACGGCGATTTTCTCCAAATCCGGCGGCTCCCAGGGCATCGGTTTTGCGATCCCGGTGAAGCTGGCCATGGAAGTGATGAAGTCGATCATCGAGCACGGCCAGGTAATTCGCGGCTGGCTGGGCATCGAAGTACAGCCGCTGACCAAGGAATTGGCTGAGTCGTTCGGTTTGACCGGACGCCCGGGCATCGTGGTCGCCGGGATCTTCCGCGACGGCCCGGCGCAGAAAGCCGGCCTGCAACTGGGCGATGTGATCCTCAGCATCGATGGTGAACCGGCCGGTGATGGCCGTAAGTCGATGAACCAGGTCGCGCGGATCAAGCCGACCGATAAGGTGGCAATCCAGGTAATGCGCAACGGCAAAGAGCTCAAACTGCTGGCAGAAATCGGCCTGCGCCCACCGCCGGCGCCGGTGAAAGAAGAGGAATAACGGGGTTGGGAGCCCGTTCGCGGGCTCCTGTAACCTAATATTTCAAAAGAAATCCATTCTCATTAGGCATGTTATATTGTTTCAATATAGACATTGGAACGCTCTATCATGCCGCCTCGTAGATTTACCCCACTGGCTGGTCTGGCCTTGGGATTGTTGCTCGACCCCGCCTACGCCGAAAACAGCTACGCCAAAGACAACACTGTCGAACTGGACACCATCAGCGTCACCGGCGACACCTATGAATCTGCCACGGGCCCCGTCAAAGGCTATCGCGCCACCCGCTCTGCCAGCGCGACCAAAACTGACACGGCCCTGCGTGACATCCCACAATCGATCAGCGTGATTCCCGCCACGGTGCTCAACGACTTGGGCAGCACCAATGTCGAGCGCGCCCTGGAATTCGCCGGCGGCGTGTCCAAGCAAAACAACTTCGGCGGCCTGACGCTTTATGAGTACAGCGTGCGCGGCTTCACCACTTCGCAGTTCTACCAGGATGGTTTCAGCGCCAACCGTGGCTACCCGAGCACGCCAGATGCGGCCAATATCGAGCGCATTGAAGTGCTCAAAGGCCCCGCCGCCAGCCTCTACGGGCGTGGCGATCCCGGCGGCACCGTCAATATCGTCAGCAAAAAACCCCAGCCGCAAGCCTTCACCACCGTGCAAACCAGTGCCGGCAGCTGGGACCGCTACCGCACAGCCCTTGATGTGAACACGCCACTGGACAGCGACGGCCGCATGCTGTCGCGCGTGAACCTGGCGGTGGAAGACAATCACAGCTTTCGCGATCACGTTGACGCCAAGCGCGTATTCGTCGCGCCGTCTTTCAGCTGGCAATTGGACCCGGACACCCACCTGCTTGTGGAAAGCGAGTTCGTGCGCCACAGCTCAACCTTCGACCGTGGCATCGTCGCGCCGCACGGCATGTCCCGCTCCACCTTCCTCGGCGAGCCCAACGACGGCAACATCCGCAACCACAACAACCGCCTCCAGGCCGCCGTGGAACACCACCTCAACGACGCCTGGCAACTGCGCCTCGCCAGCCACTATAAACAGGGCAGCCTGTGGGGCGACGCCTCGGAAAGCCGCGCGCTGAATGCCGACGGCCACACCGTCAACCGCCGCTACCGCCAACGCTCCACCGGCTGGCATGACAGCATTACCCAGCTCGAACTGCGCGGCCTGTTCGATATCGGCAGTTGGCAGCATGAACTGCTGATCGGCAGCGAGTACGAGGACTACCGCAAAAAAGAACGCGTGACGGCGATTGCCGGCAGCCTCTACCCCATCGACATCTATAAACCGATCTATGGCCAGACCAAACCCAACGGCGCGCGCTCCGGCACCGACGTTTTCGAACAGGTGAAGAGCCAGGCACTGAACCTGCAGGACCAGATCGTTTTCACCGACCGCCTGCGCGGCATGCTCGGTGCGCGCTTCGAGCACGTCGAACAAAGCACCGATGACTTCACCCGCAACCACGCCAAGGGCCGGCAAACCCACGATGCCCTGACCCAACGCGCCGGCTTGCTCTACCAGCTCACGCCGCAGGTCGGCGTGTTCGCCAACGCGTCAACGTCGTTTAAACCGAACAACGGCCTGGATGCCGGCGGTAAATCCTTCGAGCCAGAAGAAGGCGTCGGTTATGAAATAGGGCTCAAGAGCGAGCTGTTCGACGATCGCCTGAGCACCACCCTCGCCGCCTTCCACATCGAAAAGAAAAATGTCCTCGCCCTCGATCCCGCCACCGACACCCAGCGCGCCATGGGCAAGGCGCGCAGCCAGGGTGTAGACCTGCAACTGAGCGGGCAAGTGACCGACGCCGTACGCGTCATCGGCGCCTTCGCCTACATCGACGCCGAAGTGACCAAGGGCGACAAAGCCATCCCCACCGGCAGCCGAATTCTCGGCGTGGCCAAGCGCAGCGCCAGCATGCTGAGCGTGTATGAATTCCAGAATGGCGTGTTGCGCGGCTCGGACCTGGGCGCAGCGTTCACCTACGTCGGTGACCGCTCCGGCGAGGCCGGCAGTCGTTTCGAACTGCCCGCCTACCACACCGTCGACCTGCTGGCGCATTACAAAGCCAGCGACAACGTCACCGTGGGCCTGAATCTCAACAACGTATTCGACGAAAAGTACTACGAGCGCTCCTACAGCAACTACTGGGTCACGCCCGGTGAGCCGCGCAACGTCACCGTCAGCCTGACCCTCAACCTGTAAAAGGACGCTCCCATGCAAGCCTTGAAATCCCTGGCCGTGCTCGGCCTGCTGTTTGCCAGCCAAGTTTCTGCCCACGGCCTGTGGACCGAACAGCGGCGCGGCAATATCGAAGTGATCTACGGCCACGGCGCCGAGGACAACGCCTTCAAGGCCGAGAAAATCAGTGGCGCCTGGGCGTATGACGCCAGCGCCAGGATGATCCCGGTCAGCGTAGAACGCCTTGCCGACCACGCACGCCTCAAGCCGCTCAAATCGCCCGCCGTTTTAGCGGTCGCCCTGGATAACGGCATGTGGTCGCAGACGCCGGACAAGAAGTGGATCAACCAGGGCCGCCGCCATGTGCCGGGGGCGATTGCATCGACCCAGACCTTCAAGTACAGCCTGGCGATTTATCAGCCGGGGGCGAAGTTGCCGAAGCTGGATCAGATCAAGCTGCTGATCCTGCCTGAAGTGGATCCGCTGACCGTAGGACCTGGCCGGTCACTGCCGGTGCGTGTGCTATTGGATGGCAAGCCTGCGGCGGGGATCAAGCTGGTGGGCGACTATCGCAATGCACCAAACACCTTGAGCACCGAGACCGACAAAGACGGTCGCGCCCAGGTGCTGGTGCGTAACGAAGGGTTGAATGTGATCGCGGCGCAGGTGGAGATCCCGCTCAAGGACAATGCCGATGTGGCGACGCGCGGGCTGTTCAGTTCGCTGACGTTCCTGGGTGAACCGCATCACGAATAAACCCTACAAAACACTGTGGGAGCGGGCTTGCTCGCGAAGGCGCTGCATCAGTCAATACATTCGTTGACTGACACCTCGCATTCGCGGGCAAGCCCGCTCCCACAGTTGAGCTCTATCGTTTCGACAATCTGCCTAGAGTGCCAGCGGCGCTCTTTCACACAACGTGTTCAGCGCCGCAGCCCACTGCGGATCATCATTGAGGCACGGCACCAACACCAACTCCTCGCCCCCTGCTTCGCGGAACTGCTCCAACCCACGATCACCAATCTCTTCCAGCGTCTCAATGCAATCGGCAACAAACGCCGGGCACATCACCAACAGCTTTTTCACGCCTTGCTGGGCCAGGGCTTCCAGGCGGGCTTCGGTGTAGGGTTCGATCCATTTCGCCCGGCCCAGGCGCGACTGGAATGCCACCGACCACTTGCCATCCGGCAGGCCCATGCGCGCGGCAAATTCCCGTGCAACGCTGAAGCATTGCGCGCGATAGCAGGTGGCAAGCACCTCGGGCGACGCGTTCTGGCAGCAGTTCGCATCCTTGAAACAATGCCCGCCGGTGGGGTCGAGCTTTTTCAGATGACGCTCGGGCAGGCCGTGAAAACTCAGGAGTAAATGATCGTAATCCTGCTCGACATACGGCCGGGCGCTCGCAACCAGTGCCTCGAGATATTCCGGCTGATCGTAAAAGGGCTGCAGGATCGAAAATTGCACGTTGAGCTTTTTGTCGCGCACCACACGCTTGGCTTCTTCAATCACGGTGGTCACGGTGCTGTCGGCAAACTGCGGGTACAACGGCGCCAGGGTGACTTTCTTAATCCCCTGGGCGGCCAGGCGCGTCAGCGTCGTTTCAAGCGACGGTTCGCCATAACGCATCGCCAGCTCAACCGGGCCCTGCGTCCACTGCGCGGTCATTTGCTGCTGCAAACGACGACTCAAGACTACAAGCGGTGAACCCTCGTCCCACCAGATCGACGCGTAGGCATGCGCCGACTGCTCGGGGCGCTTGATCAGGATCAGCGACACCAGCAACCGCCGCACCGGCCACGGCAGGTCGATCACGTAAGGGTCCATCAGGAACTGATTGAGGTAGCTGCGCACATCGGCCACCGAAGTGGAGGCCGGTGAACCCAGGTTGACCAGTAACAACGCGTGATCCGTCATGCAACATCCTATGGCTAGAGGCGGCTGGACAAGTCTTCCAGGGCCGCGTGCAACTCAGTGAACTGAAAAGTGAAACCGGCCGCCGACAGCCGTTCGGGCACGGCTTTTTGCCCGCCGAGCAACAACCCGGACAACTCACCCAGCCCGACCTTCAATGCAAACGCCGGCATCGGCATGAACGCGGGACGGTGCAGCACCTGGCCCAGGGTCTTGGCGAATTCGCGGTTGCGCACCGGGTGTGGCGCGCAGGCATTATAAGGACCGCTGGCGTCCGCCTTGTGCAGAAGAAAATCAATCAGGGCGATTTGATCTTTGATATGAACCCACGGCATCCACTGCCGACCATCGCCGATCGGCCCGCCCAGCGCCAGCTTGAACGGCAATAACAACCGCGACAAAAAGCCGCCTTTCGCCGCCAGCACAAGGCCGGTGCGCACCAGCACCACGCGGATGCCCATGGCTTCGGCGCGCAGGGCCGTTTCTTCCCAGGCGATACACAGCTGGCTCGGGAAGTCGTCCTGCACCGGGCCGCTGGCCTCGGTCAATTCGCGCTCGCCGCCGTCGCCGTACCAACCGACCGCCGAACCGGAAATCAGCACCTGCGGTTTTTGCGCCTGGCCTTCCATCCACGCCAACAGCGTTTCGGTGAGGCTGATGCGGCTGCTCCACAACAGGGCCTTGCGCCTTTTGGTCCAGGGCCGATCAGCAATGGGCGCGCCAGCCAGATTGACCACCGCATCCACGCTGCCGATCACGTCTTGCAAGCGGCCAACGCCCAACACTTGCGCACCGCACCACTTGGCAACGGTGTCCGGTTCACGGCTCCAGACGGTCAAGCGATGCCCTTGGGCAAGCCAGCGTTGGCAAAGCTGGCGACCGATCAAGCCGGTACCGCCGGTCAGCAAAATATGCATGGGACACTCCTCATGTAACGTTCGCCGCCGATCACTGGTCTATTTTATAAGCAGGGATCAATTGCAATCGGGCGCGGCTGTTGGTTAAGCCTCAGCTTTAACCATAGGCCACGCCGTAAGAACAGGTACGCCAAAACTTATACCAAAAAACAATATTGTACAGCTATTGGTGTCGGCGTAGTCTGTACCCAACGGTAAAACGAGGCCTCCCATGACTGTTCCCATCGCGATCATCGGCACCGGCATCGCCGGTCTCTCCGCCGCCCGAGCGTTACGAGACGCGGGGCACGCTGTACAACTCTTCGATAAAAGCCGCGGCAGCGGCGGCCGCATGTCCAGCAAGCGCAGCGACGCCGGCGCGTTGGACATGGGTGCGCAATACTTCACCGCCCGCGACCGGCGCTTCGTCAACGAGGTGCAACGCTGGCAAAGCAACGGCTGGGCCGAGCAGTGGAAACCCCAGCTGTACAACTTCAAGTCCGGTCAGCTCACGCCCTCTCCCGACGAGCAAATTCGCTGGGTCGGTACGCCGCGCATGAGTGCTATCACCCGTGCGCTGCTGGACGATTTGCCGGTGGAATTCGGTTGCCGCATCACCGAAGTGTTCCAGGGCAAACAGCATTGGAACCTGCTGGACGCCGACGGCGGCAATCACGGCCCGTTCAGCCACGTCGTGATTGCCACGCCGGCGCCCCAGGCCACCGCGCTGCTCGCCGCCGCGCCCAAGCTGGCGGGTGCCGCTGCTGGGGTGAAAATGGACCCGACCTGGGCCATCGCGCTGGCTTTCGACAAACCTTTGGATACACCGATGGAAGGCTGTTTCGTCCAGGACAGCCCGCTTGACTGGCTGGCACGCAACCGCAGCAAACCCGGGCGCGATACCACCCTCGACACGTGGGTGCTGCACGCCACGAGCGCGTGGAGCAAGGCGCACCTGGACTTGCCCAAAGAAGCCGTCATCGAACACCTGCACGGCGCCTTCGCAGAACTGCTGCACAGCGCCATGCCCGCGCCTTCTTTCAGCCTGGCGCATCGCTGGCTGTACGCGCGACCCTCCAGCGCGCATGAATTCGGGGTACTGGCCGATGCTGACCTGGGCTTGTATGTGTGCGGCGACTGGTGCCTGTCCGGTCGGGTCGAAGGCGCATGGCTCAGCGGCCAGGAAGCGGCGCGACGCCTGATCGAGCACCTGCAATGAACCGCATCAATCCCGCCAAACTGCTGCTGTCGAAGTGGACAGCAGCGCGTCCTCGCAACAAGGAGAAACACTTCTTGGTCACCGAATTGTTTCGTGACGAGGAAGGCACTGTGCTGGAAATCGAGCTGCAAGCCGTCATGACTCGCCGTGCTGAACGCCTGGCCTGGCAAACCCTGCAGAACGCCGAAGACTGGCGAATCGGCTGGAAGTAGGTTGCCCGAAAATACTTGTACAAAATATTTGACTTGTACAGCATCAAACCTATGATGAGATTTAGTTGTACAGACTTAAGAGTTTGTACAGGAATCTCGGAGAGGTTTGAACATGTCCAGCACTGGAAAACCGAAGATCGCTATCAGCGCCTGCCTGTTAGGCGAGAACGTGCGCTTCAATGGCGGACACAAACAATCCCTGCTGTGCAGCCAGACGCTCGCTGACTACTTCGACTTCGTGCCGCTGTGCCCCGAAGTCGCCATCGGCCTGGGCATCCCCCGCGAACCGATCCGCCTGGTGGGCGACCCTGCCCAGCCGCAGGCCGTCGGCACGGTGCGCCGTGAACTCAACGTTACGCAGCCACTGGACGAATACGGCCAGCAGATGGCCCTGGAACACACCGATCTGTGCGGCTACATCTTCATGCAAAAGTCCCCGTCGTGTGGCCTGGAACGGGTCAAGGTCTACCGTGAGAACGGCACACCGGTGGACGGCGGCGGGCGCGGCATCTACGCGCAGGCGTTCTGCGCGGGCCACCCCAACCTGCCGGTGGAAGAAGACGGCCGGCTGAATGACCCGGTGTTGCGGGAAAACTTCCTGACCCGCGTCTTTGTGTACGCCAGCTGGCAGCAACTGCTGGCCGAGGGCCTGACCCGCCACCGCCTGCTGGCGTTTCACTCGCGCTACAAATACCTGCTGATGGCCCACAGCCCGGTGCATTACAAAAGCCTCGGCCACCTGCTGGGCAGCATGAGCAAGGACACCTCTCTCGACGCACTGGCCGCCGGCTATTTCAGCGAGCTGATGACCGGCCTGAAAAAATGCGCCACCCGCGGCACTCACACCAATGTGCTGCAACACATCAGCGGCTACCTCAAGCAGGCGATCAGCGCCGACGACAAGCAGGAAATGCAAACCGTCATCGGCCAGTACCGCACCGGCATCGTGCCGCTGGTGGTGCCGCTGACCCTGCTCAAACACCACTTCCGCCAACACCCGGACCGTTACATCGCGCAGCAGGCTTACCTGCAACCGCACCCGGAAAACCTCAGCCTGCGTAATGCGATCTGACCCATGAAAAGTACATTATGAAAGCTGCCCTGCAAGACGAACCCGGCGAAGACATCGCCCAAGCCCTCCAAGACGGCTGGCTGCCGATTCGCGAAGTGGCGCGCCAGACCGGCGTCAACGCCGTGACCCTGCGCGCCTGGGAACGCCGCTACGGCCTGATCGTGCCCCAGCGCACGCCCAAGGGCCACCGGCTGTTCAGCGCCGAACACGTGCAACGCATCCACACCATCCTGACCTGGCTCAACCGCGGTGTGCCGGTCAGTCAGGTCAAAGGCTTGATCGACTCTGCCCAGGTCAGCCCCGACACCGTCGAAAACGAATGGCACGCCCTGCGCCAGAACCTGGTGGGCGCCATCAGCGCGTTGGCCGAACGCCGGGTCGACGACGCGTTCAACCAAGCCATGGCGTTGTACCCGCCACGTACCCTGTGCGAACAGTTGCTGCTGCCGCTGCTCCAGGAACTCGAGCAGCGCTGGCAAGGCCAGTTCGGCGCGCAGATGGAGCGGGTATTTTTCCTGTCCTGGCTGCGCAGCAAGTTCGGCGCACGCATCTATCACAACAATCGCCAGCTGCAAGGCGCCCCGCTGCTGCTGGTCAACCACTCGGACCTGCCGCTGGAGCCGCATCTGTGGCTCAGCGCCTGGCTGGCCAGCAGCGCCGATTGCCCAGTGGAAGTCTTCGATTGGCCGTTGCCGGTCGGTGAGCTGGCGTTAGCGGTGGAGCACCTGCAACCGCGGGCCGTGCTGCTGTATTCGAGCAAGGCCCTGCAGGTGTCGACACTCACCAAGCTGCTGGGCGGAGTCGGTTGCCCGACGCTGATTGCCGGACCAACGGTATGCATCCACCAGGCCGAGTTGGCCGTATTAACCCGTGAAACCCCTGAATTGTTCGTGGCCGAAGACCCGTTGTCGGCCCACTTGATTCTGATCCAGCGTGGACTTCTTTAAATGCATTTGATCTGGCTGCGCACCGACCTGCGCCTACACGACAACACCGCCCTGGCCGCCGCCTGCCAGCGAGGCCCGGTTGCGGCCGTGTACCTGATCACTCCCGAACAGTGGCTGGCCCACGATGACGCACCGTGCAAAGTCGACTTCTGGCTGCGCAACCTGCAGCACTTGAACCAGGCGCTCGGCAAGCTGAACATTCCCCTGCTGATCCGCACCACCGCGACCTGGGACCAGGCGCCCGCCGTGCTCGGCACGCTGTGTCGGGAGCTGTCGGTCGAGTCGGTCCACGTCAACGAGGAATACGGCATCCACGAAACCCGCCGCGATGCCGCCGTGGCTCAGGCTCTGGAAGCCCAGGGCGTGACGTTCCACAGCTACCTGGACCAATTGTTCTTCCAGCCCGGTAGCGTGCTGACCAAAAGCGGCACGTACTTCCAGGTCTTCAGCCAGTTCCGCAAGGTCTGCTACAGCCGCCTGCACAGCGCCCTTCCCCGTTTGGTGGCAACACCTAAAGTCCAGGTGCCGATCAAGCTCAAAAGCGATCCGATACCTGCACAGGTCGACGGGTTCGAGCCGCCCAGCGAAGCCTTGCGCGCGCTCTGGCCGGCCGGTGAAGACGAAGCACGCCGCCGTCTCGACGCCTTCGCCGATCAACAAATCAGCTACTACAAAGATGAGCGCGACTTCCCGGCCAAACCCGGCACCAGCCAACTGTCCGCCTACCTTGCCGCCGGCGTAGTTTCGCCCCGCCAGTGCCTGCATGCCGCCTTGCAAACCAACCAGGGCGAGTTTGAAAGTGGCGACATCGGCGCGATCACGTGGATCAACGAACTGCTCTGGCGCGAGTTCTACAAGCACATTCTGGTCGGCTATCCACGGGTGTCGCGCCACCGTGCGTTTCGTCCCGAGACCGAAGCAGTGGCCTGGCGCGATGCGCCCAAGGACCTCGCCGCCTGGCAGCAAGCGCGCACCGGCTTGCCGATCATCGACGCCGCCATGCGCCAGTTGCTCGAAACCGGCTGGATGCACAATCGCCTGCGCATGGTGGTCGCGATGTTCCTGACCAAGAACCTGCTGATCGACTGGCGCGAAGGCGAGCGCTTCTTCATGCGCCACCTGATCGACGGCGACCTGGCCGCCAACAACGGCGGCTGGCAGTGGAGCTCCTCCACCGGCACCGACTCGGCGCCGTATTTCCGGATTTTCAGCCCGCTGAGCCAGTCGGAAAAATTCGACAGCGAAGGCGTGTTCATCAAGCACTGGCTGCCGGAACTGGCGGCGCTGAACAAGAAGGAAGTGCACAACCCCGAGGCGGTTGGCGGCCTGTTTGGCGTGGCCGATTACCCACGCGCTATCGTCGACTTGAAAAAGTCCCGCGCGCGCGCCCTGGCCGCCTTCCGCAGCCTGCCCTCGCGCCAGGGGGTTGCCGAACATGAGTGACTTCCTGCACCGGTTCGCCCAAGCCTTTGCGACGCTGGACAAGCACAACCTGCACCTGCTCGACAGCCTGTACAGCAAGGACATCGCCTTCACCGACCCGCTGCATGAAGTGCACGGGCTGACGGCGCTGCACCGCTATTTCACCGAGCTGTATGGCAATGTGAGCCAGCTGCGTTTTGACTTTCACGGCTTCGACCAGGTGGCCGAAGGCGAAGGCTACCTGCGCTGGAAGATGAGTTTTTGCCACCCGCGCCTGAACAGCGGCAAGGTGATCCGGGTTGAAGGCTGCTCACACCTGATGTGGCGCGACAAGGTGTACCGGCACCGGGATTATTTCGATGCAGGCGCTCTGCTCTACGAACACGTGCCAGTACTCGGCCGCGTCATCAGTTGGCTGAAAAGGAGAATGGGATGAGCTTTACACCGCCCCGCCGATATTGGCTGACCGGCGCCAGCAGTGGCATCGGCGCGTCGCTGGCCGTGGAGCTGCTCAACAGCGGCGCCCACGTGGCGCTCAGCTCACGCACGAAAGGCCCGCTGGAAGCCCTCGCCCAACGTTATCCGGGCCAAGTGCTGGTGGTGGCCGGCGACCTGACCAACAGCCAGACCGTGCGTGAGATCGGCGAGCATATCGGCGTGGTCTGGGGCTCCGTCGATACGGTCATTCTCAACGCCGGCACCTGTGAATATGTCGATGCCAAGCAATTTGATGCATCGATTGTCGAGTACGTGGTGCGCACCAACTTGTTGGCCAGCAGCTATTGCATCGAAGCTGCGCTGCCGCTGTTGCGCGCCGGGCATTCCCCGCACCTGGTCGGCGTAGCCAGCGCCGTCACCTACCTGCCCATGCCCCGCGCCGAAGCCTATGGTGCGTCCAAGGCCGGGCTGCGCTACCTGTTCGAATCCCTGCGCATCAGCCTGTCGCCCGAAAATATTGACGTCACCGTGATCAGCCCGGGCTTTGTCGACACCCCGCTGACCGAACGCAACGACTTCCCGATGCCCCTGAGCTGGTCCGCCGACAAGGCCGCGCGGCATATCTTCGCCAAGCTGGCAAAACGTCCGCTGGAAATCGCCTTTCCCGCCATGTTTATCGCCACCTTGTGGCCGCTGTCGAAGCTGCCCAACCGTGCGCAACTGATCATCGGCAAACGCATGTTGCGCAGCCCGCCACCGAAGAAGGACGACCTGTGAAGATCGCCATTATCGGCAGCGGCATCGCCGGGCTGACCAGCGCTTACCTGCTCAGCCGTCGCCACGACATCACTGTGTTCGAAGCGGGCGAGCGCATTGGCGGGCATACCCACACGGTCGACGTCACGGTTGAGGGCAAAAGCTACGCGGTGGACACCGGGTTTATCGTGTTCAACGACTGGACCTACCCCAACTTCATTCGCTTGCTGGGGCAAATTGGCGTCAGCTTCAAACCCACCGAAATGAGTTTTTCGGTGTGCGATCAAAGCGCCGGATTCGAGTACAACGGCAACAACCTCAACAGCCTGTTTGCCCAACGCCGCAATATCCTGTCGCCTGGGTTCTGGGGCATGTTGCGCGACATTCTGCGCTTCAATCGCCAGGCGCCGCTGGACCTGCAGGAACAACGCATCAGCGCCGAGATGACCCTGGGCGATTACCTCGAAGCCGGCGGCTACGGCCCACGCTTTATCCGGCATTACATCGTGCCGATGGGCGCGGCGATCTGGTCGATGTCCCTGGCCGACATGCTCGGCTTTCCGTTGCAGTTCTTTGTGCGCTTTTTCAAGAACCACGGTTTGCTCTCGGTGAACAACCGGCCGCAGTGGTGCGTGATCGAGGGCGGGTCGAGCAGCTACATCGAGCCGCTGACGCGCAGCTTTCGCGAACAGGTGCGCCTCAATTGCCCGGTGCATAACGTCGAGCGTACCGACGAGGGCGTTGTGATCCACAGCGCCGCCGGCAGCGAGACGTTTGACCGGGTCGTGTTGGCCTGCCACAGCGACCAGGCCCTGGCCTTGCTGGCCGACCCCAGCACGGCGGAACAGGAAATCCTCGGCGCGCTGCCTTACGCCGACAACGATGTGGTGCTGCACACCGACACGCGCCTGCTGCCGGACCGCAAGCTCGCCTGGGCCAGCTGGAATTATCGGCTGACCGGCGATACCCAAACCCAGGCCGCCGTCACTTACGACATGAACATTCTGCAAGGCATCGACAGCGCCACCACCTTTTGCGTCAGCCTCAACCAGACGCCGATGATCAACCCGCTGAAGATCCTCGCGCGCTACACCTACGCGCACCCGCAATACAGCCTCGCGGCGGTCGCTGCCCAAGCGCGCTGGGAAGAATTGGCAGGCACGCGCAACACCTTTTTTTGCGGCGCCTACTGGGCCAATGGTTTCCACGAAGACGGCGTGGTCAGCGCTTTGCGCGTGGCTCAAGCCTTTGGAGAAACCCTGTGAACAGCGCCCTGTACAGCGGCTGGATCGCCCATCGCCGGTTTGCGCCCAAGGCTCACGCCTTTCGCTACCGCATCGGCCTGCTGTACCTGGATTTGAGCGAACAAGACGAAGTGCTCGGGCTGTCGCCCCTGGCCGGCGCTGGTCGCCTGGCGCCCTTTGGCTTTCGCCAGCAGGATTACCTGCGTGAATTCACGCGCCACGGCATGAGCTTGAGCGATGCCGTGCGCCAGGAAGTTGGCAAGGCGCTGGGACGCGAGCCCCAGGGCGTTATCTGCCTGCTGACCCAGGCTCGCAGTTGGGGCCTGGCTTTTAACCCGGTGAGTTTCTTCTACTGCTTCGAGGCCGATGGGCAACTGGCCGCGATCCTGTGTGAAGTGACTAACACCCCATGGCGCGAGCGCTATCACTACGTGCTGCCGGCCCAGGCGCTCGGCGCCGATGAGCATCAGCACTTCGCCGTGGCCAAGGCCTTCCATGTGTCGCCGTTTTTGCCACGCGACCTGGAATACCGCATGAGTTTCAGCCCGCCCGCCGCCAAGCTCGGCGTGCACATGGCCGACTGGCAAGGTGAGTTGAAGGTTTTCGACGCCACGCTGAGCCTGCACAAGGAAGCGTTGAACCGCGCCAGCCTGCATCGCTACTTGTGGCGCTTCCCGTGGATGACCGCCAAGACGTGCCTGGCCATTTACTGGCAGGCCATGCGCCTGTTGCTCAAACGCACACCGATTTTTTCCCATCAGGCCGCCGATGGCGCCTCTCGCACCGCAGTCGGGTATACCAAGGATCGCCGCCATGAAATCCCCTAGCTTATCGGTCAAGACCAATCGCCTGAACGTCAACGGCATGACCAGCGCATTGCTGCGCAAGGCCGTGCTGCGCCAACTCAGCCAACTGCGCCACGGCCAGCTGGTGGTGATCGAGGACGGCGAACGCCAAGTGTTCGGTGCCCGCGAAGCGCACCTGCTGGGGGAAATCCAGATCCTCGACTCGGCGGTGTGGGGCCTGGTGGCGGCCAACGGATCGATCGGCGCCGGCGAGGCGTTTATCCACGGTTATTGGACCAGCCCGGACTTGACCGCCGTGGTGCGCGTGATGGTCAGCAACCTGGAGGTGCTCGACGCCATGGAAGGTGGCCTGGCGCGCCTGGCACGCCCCTTCACTCAAGGCCTGCACTGGCTCAACCGCAATACGCGCAAGGGCTCGCAGAAAAACATCGCCGCCCACTATGACCTTGGCAACGACCTGTTCGAAGAATTCCTCGACCCGACCATGATGTACTCGGCGGCGCAATTTCTGACGCCCGATGACACCCTGGAACAGGCGCAATTGAACAAGCTGGAACGCATCTGCCAAAAGCTCGCACTCAAGCCCACCGACCATCTGCTCGAAATCGGCACCGGCTGGGGCAGCATGGCGCTGTACGCAGCGCAGCATTACGGCTGCAAAGTCACCACCACGACCTTGTCCAAAGAGCAGTTTGCCTACACCCAAAAGCGCATCGATGCCCTGGGACTGCAGGGCCAGGTGACCCTGCTGTTGCAGGACTACCGCGACCTGACCGGTCAATACGACAAGCTGGTGTCCATCGAGATGATCGAGGCGGTGGGCCATCGCTTCCTGCCGACCTACTTCAAGCAGTGCGCGCATTTGCTCAAGAGCGACGGCCTGATGCTGCTGCAAGCCATCACCATTCGCGAGCAGCGTTTTGAGCAGGCCAAGAACAGCGTCGATTTCATCCAGCGCTATATTTTCCCCGGCGGCGCCCTGCCCTGCGTGCAGAACATGCTGCACATCGTCAGCCGCGACACCGACATGAACCTGCTGCACATGGAAGACTTCGGCCTGCACTACGCAAAAACCCTGCGCCTGTGGCATGAGAACTTCCGCCGCGCCCATGGCCGCCTTGCCGAGTTGGGCTACGACGAATACTTCCTGCGCTTGTGGGAATTCTATTTGTGCTACTGCGAAGGTGGGTTCTTGGAACGAACGATAGGCACCGCGCAGTTGCTGCTGGCCAAACCGGCGGCAATCAACCCACCCTTGCTTGGGCGCTTCAGTGCTTAAATCGCTGGCGAACGCCGTACTGTTCCAGTGCGGCTGGTTTGCCTGTGTGCTGGGGGGCGACAGCGAATGGTTGCTGGTGGTCGGTGCAGTACTGGCCATCCACCTGCTGTGGATAAGTTCATGGTCGCGGGAAGGCCAGGTGATCCTCGCCGTCACGTTGTTTGGCACTGTGGTGGATACCGCATTGCGCACCTTTGGCGTCTTTCATTTCAGTTTTCCGGGGCCACTGATCCCGTTTTGGCTGGTGTTGCTGTGGGCGTTGCTCGCCACCACGCTACGCCATTGCCTGGCCTGGAGTGCCCAGCCCTGGTGGCGCGCCAGCGTGTTGGGCGCGGTCGGCGGGCCGTTGTCTTATTACGCGGGCAGCCAATTGGCCGGCGTGGGTTTCGGTTACGGCACGGCGCCAACCCTGATTGGCCTGGCGCTGCTTTGGGCGCTGGTGTTCCCGATGCTGCACTGGATCGCCCGACAACTGGGGCACTGACGTCCGTCAGAGCTTTCACACCTACCTGACACGCTTGCCTTACACTGCGCGCCTATGACCAACATTCCCCACACTCAAATCACCGAACCCGCCGTCACTTGCTCGACGTGCGCGGCCTGCTGTTGCCAATTGGAAGTGATGCTGATCACCGACACCGGCGTGCCGGAGCGCTATATCGATACGGACGATTGGGGCGGCGAAGTGATGCTGCGCCTGGATGATGGCTGGTGTGCGGCGCTGGACCGGGACACGATGATGTGCACGATTTACGAGCGACGGCCGCTGATCTGCCGGGAGTTCGAGATGGGTGCGCCGGAATGCCTCACCGAGCGTGAAGGGATTGCGACGGCGTATCGCTGATCCTGAGGTAGATGAAAATCAAAATGTGGGAGCTGGCTTGCCTGCGATAGCATCACTTCGGTGTAACTGATAGACCGAGGTGTCTGCATCGCAGGCAAGCCAGCTCCCACATTAGTCAGCAAGTGCCTGATGATTTACAACGGCAAGGTGTAGTGCAACGAGTAGCTCTCTACCCCATCGTTATTGCTGCTGATGCCCGCGTTGGAATAGTGCGTGGCACGAATGCCCACCTCATGCCCACCTGTGAAACGCAAACCAAAGCCCAGGCGGTCCTCAAACTGGAAGGACTGGCCGATGTTGTTGTCTTCCAGGCGTGTGCGCGAGAACGCGGCCACGCCGATGCCGGCCTCGATGTAAGGTTTTACCGATGCCCCGGCAAACTCATACACAAATACCGGCGAGAACGACAGGCTGCTGGCGCCCGCACGTTTGTCGCCTTCCCAGTAGGTGTACGCGCCGCTCCAGTAGCCGGTCAACCGGCCGGTATCGCTCTGCCACCAGCTTTTATCCCAATCCGATGTCAGCCCCAACCGATAGGTCATGGTCGAATCGCTGGTGCTCCCCACACCAAATTCCAGGCCAGCGGCCTGGGCCGAAACAGAGTGTCCTACCACGGCGGCCGCAATCGCAGCCAAACAGAACAAGCGCTTCATAAGAAACAGTCCTTGAGAACGAAGTTGTATGGTTTGGTACAAGCTAACTCGCTATAGAAGCGCGCGCATAGCCAGAAGTTCAGCGTCTAACCCCGGTATTTCACGAATTTTTCACGCGTCGAAGCTTCGCACAACTCCGGAATGTTTCCATAGTGTAGGTAGGATATTTCTTAAATGATCGACGTTACCGCTCGTCCAGAACCGGGCCGGCTCAGGGTTGCCGCTGGCCAGCAGGTCACGCTCGCCCAGCAAACGCTTGAGCTGGCGTGCCACGGCAGCGCCGGTATCGATCAGGATGATGCTCGGGGCAAGCATCTGCGCCAGAAGCGGCTTGAGGAAGGGATAGTGGGTGCAGCCGAGAATAATCGTGTCGCAGCCGGCGCTGAGCAGCGGTTCGACATAGCCGCGCAACATCTGGCGCAGTTCGGGGCTGTCGAGGTCGCCGCTTTCAATCAACTCCACCAGGCCCGGGCATGGCTGGGTGATCACACGCACGTCGGTGGCGAAGCGATCGAGCAAAGCAGCGAACTTGGCGCTTTGCAGGGTGCCAGTGGTGGCGAGTACACCGACCACGCCGCTGCGAGTGGCGGCGGCGGCGGGTTTGACGGCGGGCTCCATGCCTACCAGGGGCCAATCGGGATAGTCCTGGCGCAAATCGGCAACGGCGGCGACGGTCGCCGTGTTGCAGGCAATCACAAACGCCTTGGCGCCTTGCTCGCGGAAAAATTCGGCGACACGCCGGGAGCGCTCAAGAATGAATGCCGGGGTTTTCTCGCCGTAGGGGATATGCCCGCAATCAGCCACGTACAGCAGCGACTCATGGGGCAATAACTGCTGAATTTCGTCCAGCACGGTCAAGCCGCCGATGCCGGAATCGAACACACCGATGGGCGCGCTCTTAACCATGCTGCGTCCCGCACACGCTGCAACCGGGGTCGCGCTTGACGCGCAGTTCGCGAAAACGTGTGGTCAACGCATCAATCAGCAACAAGCGGCCTACCAGCGGCTCACCGAAACCGGCCAGCAATTTCAGGGCTTCCAGTGCTTGCAGGCTGCCGACCACGCCAACCAACGGACCGACGACGCCGGCTTCGCTGCAGGTCAGTTCGGTGTCGCTGCCGTGCCCATATAAACAGTGGTAACACGGGCTGTCGGCGCGACGTGGGTCGAACACCGACAATTGCCCTTCCAGGCGAATCGCCGCGCCGCTGATCAATGGCTTGGCGGCGGCAACACAGGCGGCGTTCACCGCTTCACGGGTGGAAAAGTTGTCGCTGCAATCGAGCACCACGTCCACCGCCGCTACTGCCGCGGCCAGTGAATCGGCATCCAGCGCTGCGCGGTGAGCAAGCAGTTTGACTTCAGGGTTGATCGCCGCGAGACGACGCAGGGCCGAATCGACCTTGGTCTGCCCGACACTCTCGGTGTCGTGGATGATCTGGCGTTGCAGGTTGGTCAGGTCAACGGTGTCAAAGTCCGCCAGGTGCAGCTCGCCTACACCGGCTGCCGCCAGGTACAGCGCCACCGGCGCGCCCAGCCCGCCCAGGCCGACGATCAACGCGCGGGCGTTTTTCAGGCGCAATTGGCCGTCGATGTCGACATGTTGCAACAGAATCTGTCGGCTATAGCGCAACAGCTCCTGGTCGGTCAGCACGGCCGGCGCCCCAGGGTGATGCGTTCGTGTCCACCGAGGTCAAGGCGGCTGTGCACCTCTTCAAAGCCTGCGCCAAGCAGCAGGTCACGCACGGCCGCCGCCTGATCGTAGCCATGTTCGAGTAACAGCCAGCCAGCCGCATTCAAGTGGGCGGGAGATTCGGCGATGATCAACCGCAAGTCATCCAGGCCATCATGCCCCGCCACCAGCGCGCTGGCCGGTTCAAAACGCACGTCGCCGACCACCAGATGGGGATCGTTATCGGCAATGTACGGCGGGTTGCTGATGATCAGGTCGAAGGTTTGATCTTGCAGGGCGCTGAACCAATGACTGTTCAACACCGTGGCGTTTTTCAGGTGCAGGCGCTGGCGATTGCGTTCAGCCAGGGCCACGGCTTCGAGCACGCGGTCAACCGCCGTGACCTGCCAGGCCGGACGTTCGCTGGCCAGGGCCAGGGCGATGGCGCCGCTGCCGGTGCCCAGGTCCAGAACCTTGGCAGGCGTGGCGGGCAACAGTTCCAGCGCGGCTTCCACCAATAGCTCGGTTTCCGGACGTGGGATCAGCGTGTGAGGCGCGACCTCCAGGTCCAGCTTCCAGAAGCCTTGCTGGCCGAGGATATACGCCACCGGCTCACCGCCACGACGACGTTGCAAATAGTCGGCAAAGGTCAGCGCATGTTCGCTGCTGACGATTTTTTCCGGCCAGGTGTGCAGGTAGCTGCGCGATTTACCCAAGGCCGCGGCCAGCAACAACTCCACATCCAGACGCGCAGTGGGCGAGTCGGGCAGGTCTGCGGCGCGCAGCAGGCTGGCAATGATGGTCATTTATTCACCTATCGCCGCCAATTGGTCGGCCTGGTATTCGGCGAGCAACGGTTCGATCACTGCATCCACACCGCCGGCAAGAATCTCGTCGAGGGAGTAAAGCGTGAGGTTGACCCGGTGGTCGGTGACCCGGCCCTGGGCAAAGTTGTAGGTACGGATGCGCTCGGAGCGGTCGCCCGAACCCACCAGCAACTTGCGCTCGCTGGCAATCGCGTTAGCGGCGGCGCTGGTCTGCTGGTCGTTGAGCTTGGCCGACAGCCAGGACATGGCCCGCGCACGGTTCTTGTGCTGGGAGCGTTCTTCCTGGCACTCCACCACGATGCCCGACGGCAAGTGCGTGATGCGGATCGCTGAGTCGGTCTTGTTGACGTGCTGACCACCGGCGCCCGATGAGCGGTAGGTGTCGACACGCAAGTCCGCCGGATTGATCTCGATGGCTTCCTGCTCGTCGGGCTCTGGCAACACGGCCACGGTGCACGCCGAGGTGTGGATACGGCCCTGGGATTCTGTCGCCGGCACCCGCTGCACGCGGTGTGCGCCGGATTCGAATTTCAGTTTGCCGTAGACGTTGTCGCCTTCAACCCGGGCGATGACTTCTTTATAGCCGCCGTGTTCGCCTTCGTTCTCGGACAGAATCTCGACGCGCCAGCCACGACGCTCGGCGTAGCGCGAGTACATGCGGAACAGGTCGCCAGAGAAGATCGCCGCCTCGTCGCCACCGGTGCCGGCACGGATTTCGAGGAACACGTTGCGCCCGTCGTTGGGGTCTTTGGGCAGCAGCATGCGCTGCAGGTCGCCTTCCAGCTCGGCCAGTTTTTCCTTGGCCTCGCGAACTTCTTCCACGGCCATTTCGCGCATGTCCGGGTCGCTGTCCTTGAGCAGCGCCTGGGCGCCTTCGAGGTCGGCCTGCACTTTCATCAGGTGTTTGTAGGTGGCCACAATCGGCTCAACTTCGGCGTATTCCTTGGAATAGGCGCGGAACTTGGTCTGATCGGAGATGACCTCGCCATCGCCGAGCAAGGCGGTCAGTTCTTCGAAACGGTCCTGGAGCACGTCCAGTTTATTGAGCAGTGACGCTTTCATTGCGGTTTTTTATCCGAAGAGCTATCTGACGCGCCCTCACCGAGGGCAAAGAGTTCCTGGGCCATGGCCAGCGCATCAAGGCGGCCTTCGGCAGTAAGCTTTTTCAACTGGACGCTGGGGGCGTGAAGCAACTTGTTGGTCAGGCCACGCGCCAGTTGCATCAGCACCTCTTCGGCGCTGCTGCCGTTGGCCAGCAGACGCTGGGCCTTGATCAATTCCTCGTCACGCAGGCGTTCGCCCTGCTGACGATACGCCTTGAGCACGTCGACCGCCGCCAGTTCGCGCAGGCGCACCATGAAGTCTTCGGCGCCGGTGCTGACCATTTCCTCGGCGGCCTGGGCGGCGCCCTGGCGACTCTTGAGGTTTTCGGCAACCACTTCGTGCAGATCGTCGACGCTGTAGAGGTAAACGTCGTCCAACTCGCCGACTTCTGGCTCGATGTCGCGGGGAACGGCGATATCCACCATGAAGATCGGTTTGTGCTTGCGCAGCTTCAGCGCGCTCTCGACCGCGCCTTTGCCAAGAATCGGCAACTGGCTGGCGGTGGAGCTGATGACGATATCGCTGCGCACCAGTTCAGCCGGGATATCCGACAGCAGCACGGCGTGGGCGCCAAACTGCTCGGCAAGAATGCTCGCGCGTTCCAGGGTTCGGTTGGCGACCACAATGCGCTTCACACCCAGGTCGTGCAGATGGCGTGCCACCAGGGTGATGGTTTCACCGGCGCCGATCAGCAAGGCCTGGCTGCGCTGCAAGTCGCTGAAAATCTGTTTGGCCAGGCTGACGGCGGCAAACGCTACGGACACCGGGTTTTCACCGATGGCAGTGTCGGTGCGCACCTGCTTGGCCGAGTTGAAAGTGGCCTGGAACAGCCGCCCCAGCAGTGGCCCCACGGTGCCGGCCTCGCGGGCCACGGCATAGGCGGATTTCATCTGGCCAAGGATCTGCGGTTCGCCCAACACCAGCGAGTCGAGCCCTGAGGCGACGCGCATCATGTGACGAACTGCCGCATCCTCTTCGTGCACATACGCACTGGCGCGCAGGTCATCGAGGCTCAAATGGTGATAATCGGCCAGCCAGCGCAGCACCCCATCCGCTGAAAGATGTTCCTGCTCTATATAAAGCTCACTGCGATTGCAGGTCGAAAGGATCGCAGCTTCGCGGCTGTCGGTGAGCCGGCAGAGCTGCTGCAAGGCCTCAACCAACTGCTCTGGCGTAAACGCCACGCGCTCGCGCACGTCTACGGAAGCAGTCTTGTGGTTAATACCGAGTGCGAGGAAGGCCATTCAATATCGCTGATGATGTCGGGAAGCCGACAATTGTCCTACTTCGAAAGATCCAGAACAACCACCGTCGTCTATTGTCCTAGTAGCTTATGCCTATAAAGGCGCCAACTGAGACTCGGTTATGTTTGGCCGAAGGCTTGTGTCATGATGATCCGACCGCAGGTTAGTCGTCCTCTTCCTATATGAATAGATCTTCCGCGTTGCTCCTTGCTTTTGTCTTCCTCAGCGGCTGCCAAGCCTTGGCACCCGTGTCGCCGGACGGTACGCCGCCGGTTGAAGACAGCACCCCCGCCCCTGAAAAGCCCAAGGTTTATTCCTCGTTCAATGAAGAAACGATCTACAGCCTGCTGACCGCGGAACTCGCCGGCCAGCGCAATCGTTTCGATATTGCCCTGGATAACTACGTGACCCAGGCCATCAACACCCAGGATCCGGGGATTTCGGAGCGCGCGTTTCGCATCGCCGAATACCTGGGCGCTGACCAGGCTGCGCTGGACACCTCGCTGATCTGGGCGAGAAACGCACCGGACGACCTGGAAGCGCAGCGGGCCGCGGCCATTCAACTGGCGCGCGCGGGGCGCTATGACGACTCCATGGTCTATATGGAGAAAGTCCTGCTGGGCAAGGGCGACACGCATTTCGACTTCCTCGCGCTGTCGGCTGCCGACACCGACCAGGACACGCGTAATGGCCTGATGAAGAGTTTCGACCGCCTGCTGCAAAAACACCCAAAGAACAGCCAGCTGATTTTCGGCAAGGCGTTACTGCTGCAACAGGATGATGAAGCCGACGCCGCACTCAAGCTGCTGGAGCAGAACCCGCCGGAAGACGGCGAGATCGCACCGATTTTGCTGCGTGCGCGCCTGCTGCAGAACCTCAATCGCGGCAAGGAAGCGATTCCTCTGCTGGAAAAGAGCATCAAGAAGTATCCGGACGACAAGCGCCTGCGCCTGACCTATGCGCGCACGCTGGTTGAGCAGGACCGTATGGAAGACGCCAAGGTGCAGTTCGCCAATCTGGTCCAGCAATACCCGGACGACGATGAATTGCGCTACTCCCTGGCCCTGGTATGCCTGGAAGCCAAGGCATGGGACGAGGCCAAGGGCTATCTGGAAGAGCTGATCCAACGCGAAAGCCATGTGGACTCGGCGCACCTGAACCTCGGCCGTATCGCTGAAGAGCGCAACGACCCGCAGGCGGCCCTGCTCGAGTACGCTCAGGTCGGCCCTGGCAACGACTACCTGCCGGCCCAATTGCGCCAAGCTGACATCCTGATGAGCAACGGCCGCACCGACGAGGCGGAAAAACGCCTGGCCGCAGCGCGCGATGCCGAACCGGACTACGCGATCCAGCTGTACCTGATCCAGGCCGAAACCTTGTCGGCCAACAAGCAGGGCGAACGCGCCTGGAAATTGCTGCAACAAGCCTTGTTGCAATACCCCGACGATTTGAATCTGCTGTACACCCGCGCCATGCAGGCGGAAAAACGCAATGACTTGGCGCAGATGGAAAAAGACCTGCGCCTGATCATCAAGCGTGACCCGGACAACGCCATGGCGCTGAACGCCCTGGGTTACACCTTGTCCGACCGTACGACGCGCTACGCCGAAGCCAAGGTGCTGATCGAGCAAGCCCACAAGCTCAACCCGGAAGACCCGGCCGTGCTCGACAGCCTGGGCTGGGTCAATTACCGCCTGGGCAACCTGGACGAAGCCGAACGCTTGCTGCGTCAGGCACTGGAACGCTTCCCCGACCAGGAAGTGGCCGCCCACCTAGGCGAAGTGCTGTGGGCCAATGGCAAGCAGCGCGAAGCGCGACAAATCTGGGAAAAATTCCTCAAGGAACAACCCGAAAGCCCTATCCTGCGCGGCACCATCAAGCGCCTGACCGGATCCGAGACCCTTTAAGCTTATGTTCTTGCGCCACGTCATTGTTTTCAGCTTCATCGCCCTGCTCGCCGGTTGCGCGGGTTTCGGCGCCCGCGAATCCGTTGAAGGCCAGGGCAACCCGGCGCAATGGAAACAACACAAGGATCAGCTCAGCAGCATTGATGGCTGGCAGATCGAAGGCAAGGTCGGGGTTCGCGCGCCAAAAGATTCCGGCAGCGGCACGTTGTTCTGGCTGCAGCGCCAGGACTATTACGACATTCGCCTGTCCGGCCCACTGGGCCGCGGCGCGGCTCGTCTGACGGGACGCCCGGGGCAAGTCAGCCTGGAAGTGGCCAACCAGGGACGCTATGAAGCGGCGTCGCCAGAAGAATTGCTGGAGCAGCAAATGGGCTGGAAGCTGCCCGTTTCGCACCTGGTGTGGTGGGTTCGCGGTTTGCCCGCGCCGGACAGCAAAAGTCGCCTGAGCCTCAATGGCGACAGTCGGCTGGCCACGCTGGAACAGGATGGCTGGCAGGTGGAGTACCTCAGCTACGTGCAACAAAGCGGTTACTGGCTGCCCGAGCGCATCAAGCTGCATGGCACCGACCTTGACGTCACGCTGGTGATCAAGGACTGGCAACCGCGCAAGCTGGGGCAATAAACGTGACTGTTACAACGCTGACGCTGCCCTCCCCCGCCAAACTCAATTTGATGCTGCACATTCTGGGTCGCCGTGAAGACGGCTACCACGAGCTGCAGACGCTGTTTCAATTTCTGGACTACGGCGACGAACTGACCTTCGCCGTGCGCGATGATGGCGTGATTCAGTTGCACACCGAATTCGAAGGCGTGCCCCACGACAGCAACCTGATTGTGAAGGCCGCAAAAAAACTTCAGGAACAATCCGGTTGCCCCCTGGGCATCGACATCTGGATCGATAAAATTTTGCCTATGGGCGGTGGCATTGGTGGTGGCAGCTCAAATGCTGCGACGACGTTGCTCGGCCTCAATCACTTGTGGCAACTGGGCTGGGACCATGATCGCCTGGCTACGCTGGGCCTGACGCTGGGCGCTGACGTCCCGGTTTTCGTGCATGGGCACGCCGCTTTTGCCGAGGGCGTGGGGGAGAAACTCACCCCGGAATACCCCGAAGAGCCGTGGTATGTCGTGCTTGTTCCGCAAGTATCTGTAAGTACAGCAGAAATTTTTTCAGATCCACTGTTGACACGTAACTCTCCTCCCATTAAAGTGCGCCCCGTTCCCAAGGGAAACAGTCGAAATGACTGCTTACCGGTTGTAGCAAGGCGTTATCCAGAGGTACGTAACGCTTTGAATTTGCTAGGTAAATTTACCGAAGCAAAATTAACCGGAACTGGAAGTTGTGTGTTTGGGGGCTTCCCAAGCAAAGCTGAAGCTGATAAAGTCTCGGCCCTTCTTACAGAGACCCTTACAGGGTTTGTAGCAAAGGGAAGCAACGTTTCGATGTTGCATCGCAAGCTGCAAAGTCTGCTCTAAAGGAACCGAGTACTGGGTACTCGTTGCAACAGATACAGGGGCGTCGCCAAGCGGTAAGGCAGCAGGTTTTGATCCTGCCATGCGTTGGTTCGAATCCAGCCGCCCCTGCCATTTTCTAATACTCATCCAGGTTACCCTCAGCCTCTAGGTACTGCGCGTGTCCAAGATGATGGTCTTTACGGGGAATGCCAACCCCGATCTGGCTCGACGTGTCGTACGTCAGCTGCATATCCCTCTCGGTGACATCTCTGTCGGTAAGTTCTCCGACGGCGAAATTACAGCCGAGATCAATGAAAACGTCCGCGGTAAAGATGTCTTCATTATTCAGCCGACCTGCGCTCCGACCAACGATAACCTGATGGAACTCGTCGTGATGGCTGATGCCTTCCGCCGCTCCTCAGCGACTCGAATCACAGCTGTAATCCCTTACTTTGGTTATGCCCGTCAGGATCGCCGTCCGCGTTCCGCACGTGTGGCTATCAGCGCGAAAGTCGTTGCTGACATGCTGACCGTGGTAGGCATCGACCGTGTTCTCACGGTTGACCTGCACGCTGACCAAATTCAGGGGTTCTTCGATATCCCGGTAGATAACATCTACGGCTCCCCAGTATTGGTGGATGACATCGAAGACCAGCGCTTTGAAAACCTGATGATCGTGTCCCCGGACATTGGTGGCGTCGTGCGTGCACGGGCCGTTGCCAAATCCCTGGGCGTTGACCTCGGGATCATCGACAAACGCCGTGAAAAAGCCAATCACTCTGAAGTGATGCATATCATCGGTGATGTCGAAGGGCGTACCTGTATTCTGGTTGATGATATGGTCGACACCGCCGGCACACTGTGCCACGCGGCGAAAGCCCTGAAAGAGCACGGTGCCGCAAAAGTCTTCGCCTACTGCACACACCCTGTGCTGTCGGGCCGAGCGATCGAGAACATCGAGAACTCCATGCTGGACGAACTGGTGGTGACTAACACCATCCCGTTGTCCGCAGCAGCTCAAGCCTGTTCGCGTATCCGTCAACTGGATATCGCACCGGTAGTTGCCGAGGCGGTTCGCCGCATCAGCAACGAAGAATCGATCAGCGCGATGTTCCGTTAAGGTTCACACCTTAGCGACATCAACCTGACGAAAAGCGCCCCGCCCCAGCATACTGTTGGGGCGGGGCTTTTTTGCCCATATCGCCTTTAGCGCTGGTCGCAAACGCTGGGGCGAATGTGGTTATTTTGGAGATACAACATGAACGATTTTACTTTGAATGCTGAACTGCGTTCCGACCTGGGGAAAGGTGCGAGCCGCCGCCTGCGTCGTCTCGCAAGCCTGGTTCCAGCTGTAGTTTACGGTGGCGAAAAAGCCCCTGAATCCATCAGCATGCTGGCTAAAGAAATCGCCAAACTGCTCGAAAACGATGCTGCTTACAGCCACGTTATCGAACTGAACGTTGGCGGCACCAAGCAAAACGTGATCATCAAAGCTCTGCAACGTCACCCGGCCAAAGGCCACGTGCTGCACGCTGACTTTGTACGCGTTGTAGCCGGTCAGAAACTGACCGCTATCGTTCCAGTGCACTTCGTTGGCGAAGAAGCTCCGGTCAAGAAAGGCGGCGAGATCTCGCACGTCCTGAACGAAATCGAAGTGACCTGCCTGCCGAAAGACCTGCCTGAGTTCATCGAAGTCGACCTGTCGGCTCTGGAAATCGGCGCCATCGTTCACCTGTCCGACCTCAAGGCCCCTAAAGGCGTTGAGTTTGTCGCACTGGCTCACGGTGATGACAAAGCTGTTGCCAACGTTCACGCTCCACGCGTTGCTCCAGAAGCTGAAGAAGAAGGCGCTGCAGAGTAATTCACTCTGTATTGCCGGAGCTTGAGGAAACATCGCGGACCGAAACGTAGCGAGAAAGCGGGCGATAACGCGGCGTTTACTCTTGAGTAAATGATCTCTTGTCGTCCACTTTCGCCGCACGCAGGTTGCGGCGATGTTATCCACAACTCCAAAGGAAGGGCCCCTGTCGTGACTGCCATTAAACTGATCGTTGGCCTGGGAAATCCAGGCGCCGAATACGAACAGACCCGGCATAACGCGGGGGCCCTTTTTGTTGAGCGTATCGCCCACGCCCAAGGCGTAAACCTTGTGGCCGATCGCAAATATTTTGGCCTGACCGGACGCTTTTCGCATCAAGGTCAGGATGTTCGTCTGCTGATTCCCACCACCTACATGAACCGCAGCGGCCAAGCCGTCGCGGCGCTTGCGGGCTTCTTCCGGATCAAACCCGAAGAAATCCTGGTGGCCCATGACGAACTGGACCTGCCACCCGGCGTTGCCAAACTCAAGTTGGGCGGCGGGCATGGCGGGCACAATGGCCTGCGCGACATCATCGCGCAGCTGGGCAATCAGAATAATTTTTACCGTCTGCGGCTCGGCATTGGCCACCCAGGCGTTGCCAGTATGGTTTCAAATTTCGTCCTGGGTCGTGCGCCACGCGCCGAACAGGAAAAACTCGATGCCAGCATCGACTTTGCCCTCGGCGTGCTGCCGGATATCTTCGCCGGTGAATGGAACCGTGCGATGAAAAACCTGCACAGCCAGAAGGCCTGACTCTTACCGAGGGGAAACACCATGGGATTCAATTGCGGCATCGTCGGCCTGCCCAACGTCGGCAAATCCACCCTGTTCAACGCCTTGACCAAGTCCGGTATTGCGGCGGAGAACTTCCCCTTCTGCACCATCGAACCCAATAGCGGTATCGTGGCCATGCCGGACCCGCGCTTGCAGGAGCTGGCGGCTATCGTCAATCCAAAGCGCATCCTGCCGACCACCATGGAATTCGTCGACATCGCAGGCCTGGTGGCCGGCGCGTCGAAAGGTGAAGGCCTGGGCAACAAGTTCTTGGCCAACATCCGTGAAACCGATGCCATCGCCCACGTGGTCCGCTGCTTTGAAGACGAGAACGTGATTCACGTCTCCAACAGCGTCGACCCGAAGCGCGACATCGAGATCATCGACCTGGAACTGATCTTCGCCGACCTCGACAGCTGCGAGAAACAACTGCAGAAAGTCGCGCGTAACGCCAAGGGCGGCGACAAGGATGCCGTGGTCCAGAAAGGCCTGCTGGAGCAATTGATCGCTCACTTCACCCTGGGCAAGCCAGCGCGCAGCCTGATGAAGAGCATGAATGCCGATGAAAAAGCAGTGATCAAAGGCTTCCACCTGCTGACCACCAAGCCGGTGATGTACATCGCCAACGTCGCTGAAGACGGCTTTGAGAACAACCCGTTGCTCGACGTGGTCAAGGCCATCGCCGAGGAAGAAGGCGCGATCGTGGTGCCGGTGTGCAACAAGATCGAAGCCGAAATCGCCGAGCTGGATGACGGCGAAGAAAAAGACATGTTCCTCGAGGCGCTGGGCCTGGAAGAGCCTGGCTTGAACCGTGTGATCCGCGCCGGCTACGAAATGCTGCACCTGCAGACGTACTTCACCGCCGGTGTCGAAGAAGTCCGCGCCTGGACCGTCAAAGTCGGCGCCACCGCGCCACAGGCTGCCGGCGTGATCCACACCGACTTCGAAAAAGGCTTCATCCGCGCCGAAGTCATCGCCTACAACGACTTCATCCAGTACAAGGGTGAAGCCGGCACCAAGGAAGCCGGTAAGTGGCGCCTTGAAGGCAAGGAATACATCGTCAAAGATGGCGACGTCATGCACTTCCGTTTCAACGTATAAGTAAACCTTGCGGTCATTGCCGCAAACAAAAAGCCGATGCACCGCATCGGCTTTTTTGTGGGCGACTACTTATCGACGTTCATCCGAACATTCCGCAACTTAAGATTCCTCCTATTAACCCTCAATATTTTACTGACTGCACCTCCAAGCAAAATAACCCCCAAACCTATCTCATTTCTCCTACGCCTTGCGCGTAAGTTCCTACTTCAGAACAACAATAAAAAAACTATAATTTGCGCCCTGCTGGCCTTTGCCTGTCGACCGTTGCCTGAATGATGCACAGTGATAATGGAGCACTTACTTGATGTCGGATGCCTACCATAGGGAAGTTGAAACAGACATCTCAATCAGTGACACCTCAGGTATCGAAAACACCCTTAACAGCACAGCGTCACTCAATATCGACATTCTGCTATTAGGGGAAACCGGCACAGGGAAAGACACCTTGGCCCAACGGGTCCATCGCTTGTCGGGGCGGCGCGGTAACTTCATTGCCGTGAACTGTGCCGCTATTCCGGAAAGCCTCGCGGAGAGCCAATTGTTCGGGGTCAACAGTGGCGCCTTTACCGGGGCCATGCAATCGCGGGCCGGCTTTGTCGAGGCGGCTCACCTGGGCACCTTGTACCTCGATGAGGTCGACAGCATGCCATTGAGCTTGCAGGCCAAACTGCTGCGGGTGCTGGAGTCGCGGGGCGTGGAGCGGCTGGGTTCAACCCGCTTCATCCCGGTGGACATGCGCGTCATTGCCTCGGCCCAGCAGTCACTGCACCACATGGTCGAATCAGGCACCTTCAGGCGTGACCTGTACTTTCGCCTGAATGTCGTCAGCCTCGAACTTCCGGCCTTGCGGCACCAGCGGGAACGCATCATTCCGCTGTTCATGAAGATGGTCCGGGAAGAAGCCGAGCACTTCAAATGCCCCGCTCCGACGGTTCCCGGCCCGCTGTTGCAACAACTGCTGTGCCACGCCTGGCTGGGCAATATTCGCGAATTACGTTCGTCCGCCAAGCGGTTCGTGCTGGGCCTGCCACCGTTCTCCACGCCCATGAGCAACCCGCACGATGGCGAACTGAGCCTGAAGGAACGCCTGCAACAAATCGAAAAAGCACTGATTGAAGAGTCGTTGCGCCGCAATGATCATTGCGTGGATATCACCGCAATTGAATTAGGCGTCGCCAAACGCACGCTCTACCACCGAATTAAACAACTCGACCTATAACCGAATGGTGTAGTTCGGCGCATTGTGGCAGAACTTAGCCATTCGCACCCGCCTGGGCACTTTAGCGCATGCGCACAATTAAGCATTACAACAATGACTTCACAAAAAACCGCACTAGAAATAATTTTAAACATATAAATACTGGAACGATTTATTTCCCTCCACCACTTATAAGTGGGTGACTTCACAGCCACTCAACACGTGACGGTAGCTAACACTCGCTATCAGACTTCATTTGAAATCAAGAAGGTGATCTATGTCCTCAATCTCAGGTATTGGTGGTTCCAGCGCGGGTAACCAGGCGCAACTGGACGCAATCAACGCAGATAAAGAAAGGAAAGTCGTCGAAGAGGCCAAGAAGACTGCTGAACAAGAACTGACTACCGCGAAAGCGGGCCGCATTAAGTCTTTGCGATTCGCGTAAGTCAGACCGACCTCCTCTGCCCCGGTCGAGGAGGTTTTTCATCGTCACGAGGCACGTAACACTCGATACGTTCGATGGAGGTTCACATGTACATCACCACCCCAGGGCAACCGGAAAACAGCAGCATCCTCTCTCAAGCCGAGGCGCCTGGCGCGATCAACCGGGCGTCTGACATCAACTTTTTCAACGCCCAACTCAGCCAGACCGAGTCGCCCGTGAAAGGCATCGTGCCTGCGGTGGCGTCCCCCGTTCAGGCGTGGAGCGCGACAGCGTCGGACGCTTTATCCAGACGCGTATCCAAAGGCTTTCGTGACGCGAGCCTGAACAAAAAGACCAAGGACGCGAACGAGTTCCCCCAGTCGCTCGCCGAAGCGCATATCGACGTGATGTCACGCGTCAAGGTCATCGGCGCCGTCGCGAAAGGCGTCGACAAAATTTCAAGCATGGGATAGCTGCATGTACCGCCGTCTAACCGCCCCATTCTTGTTGTCATTAGCGTTGATGCTGTCCGGTTGTGGTGACAGCGTAGAGCTGCATCGCAATATTTCTGAGCAGGAAGCCAACGAAGTCATCGCGGAGCTGGCAGACAAGCAAATCCGGGCCCAGAAGGTGCCAGGCAAAGACGGTGTCGCTGTTCGGGTCAAGGCCAGTGACATCAGCCGAGCTGTGCGTACCCTGGACGCGGCGGGGCTGCCCAAAACGGCCCGGTCGACGCTGGGGGATATCTTTCGCAAGGAAGGCGTCATCTCCACCCCGCTGGAAGAGCGCGCACGCTACATCTACGCGTTGTCCCAGGAGCTGGAATCGACCTTGTCCAACATAGACGGGGTGATCGTCGCGCGTGTGCATGTGGTACTGCCTGAGCGCGTCGCGCCAGGCGAGCCGGTACAGCCAGCCTCCGCCTCGGTCTTCATCAAGCACGACCCGCGGCTGGACCCGGACAATATCAATCCGCGCGTGCGCAGACTGGTGGCCAGCAGCATCCCGGGCATGGCCTCGGCCATAGACAACACGACAAAACTGACCGTCATTTTTGTACCGGCCACCGCCTACACCGAGCAGCAACAGCTGACCTACCTCGGCCCTTTTCTGGTGCCCGAGCAAGACCTTGGTTTCTGGCGCGCCAGCCTGATTGCGCCGCTGATCATCGCTCTGTCAGGAGGCATCGCCTGGCTGTTCTGGCGCCGCAGGAAAGTCTCCACACTCACACCCGAAAGCACGCCGGCACACGCCCATGAGTGACGACCTCAGCTGGGTAAAATGGTGGGCTTTCCCATGGAAAAACGCCCACATCGACTGGCTCACGCAAACGGGTTTTGTGGAAACCGCAGCGCTTTCACGCGCCTATCATCGCCGCGTGAGCAGCCTGTTCGACATCGCGCCCGAGCTCGCGCCTCCCGCGTCTCCAGCCCTCCTGCAATGGGTGTTGAGCAGCGCACAACAACGCGACCTCGCACTGACACTGGTGAATGAGGTGTACAACGCGCCCCACGACAACCGGTTGAATCAAGAGCAGCTGCTGTGGTGCCAGCGCCTGGCCAAGGCACTGCCCACGGGCTCAGCACCGGTGAACGTCGACGACCCATTGCACTACCTGCGCGCGTGGGTCGCTCCCAATGTCTGGCAGCGGCTACGCCTGAATTTTGCCCGCCCAAGGGTGCTGGCGTTGGAGCAGCATCCTCGCCTGGCGGACACGCACGGCCGGCTGGATACCCTGTGGAAAGCCACGATCTGGCGCGCAACCTCCACCGCTGTCGATGACGCGCCGCCCGCCCCTCGCGAGAAACCCGACTATGTTTTGCGCCCACACGATTGAGCTGAACACCCCCGCCCACGCACTGCCCACGGCCCTGATCCCCAGGGAAATGCTGTCTGACTACACCCAGGCCCGTCAGCTGTTGGAACACGCAGAAACTCAAGCGCAGACGCGCATCAGCCAGGCCCAGGCCCAATGCGAAAAGATACTCGAACGTGCCAGCGATGAGTTCTGGCAACGCGCCAATGCCCAGCTCCACCGCTGGGAGTCAGAGCGCCAGGCAATGCTGGCGAGTCTGGAGCAGGTCGCAAGCTCAGTCATCAACGCGGCCATTCAAACCCTGCTGGAGGAGACTGTGCCCGTTCAACGCCTCACGACACTGCTCAACAAACTGCTGGAGGCGCAACTGCCCACCGTTGAGGCGCACCTGGTGTGCAACCCGCAGGACCGTGAACACGTCGAGCTATGGCTAAACCTTCACAGCAGCGTGCCCTGGACGCTTCGGGTCGAAGACGGGATCGCCGCCCAGTCGCTGCTGCTTGAGACAGAAGATGGCGGGTTTCATATCAACTGGGCGCATGCCCTGGACAACCTGGTGGCGATTCCACCCTTGGCCAAATCAAGTGACACCTTTGCTGGGTAAACGCTGTTCTTTTTAACCACAAGGCCTGTTGTTGGAACTGGTGAGCAATCTGCCGCCACACAGGGATACACACCCACTGGAGATAACGCCATGAATACTGACTCACGCGTACTCAGCAGTCTCTACAGGCAGCAATCCCAAGCCGAAAAGAACCTCGACCAGATCAGCGCCGACATTCCGTACAGCGAAGCAAGCGAAGACAGCGCGCGGATCTTCGAACAACTCATTGAGGAAAAGTCCGCCCTGGTTAACAACTTTGCCGTGAGTTCGACCTACCTCAGCTACAAACATGAGACGGTTAAATCGGCCATCAATGTCGTTTAGTGGCTGGCAGCAAACGCTGACTGTTGGCTTGGGCGGTCGTGAACAGAATAGGCGGCTCGAACCGCAAGTCAGCACTTGCCCAGGTTCGCGCCACGCGCCATCTCTGGTGGGTGCAATGCCTGCCACTTGATTGCAAACCCTTGAAGTCCCTCTCAACCAACGTGACACCTGGCGCGGCGCAACGGCGCGCCTGACAACGGCTGGGCGCAAATCCGGCCCACTTCATTACGACGCTTTCGCACTGAAACAGAGAACCTGTCATGTATAGCAAGATCAACAAGCACACCGGCTTGCGTTTAAACTCGCCCGCGGCTCTGGCAAAACGCGCCCACTGGCGTTGTTTGCTTGCGCTGCCCTTGTTGTTGGCGCCGTTGCACAGCCCCCTCGCCGCCATTCCCTCCGAATGGAAAAACACCGCCTACGCCTATGAAGCCGAGCATAAGCCCCTGCGGGATGTGCTGGAGGACTTTGCTCAAACGTTTGGCACGCAACTGCAAGTCGACGGTCTGCTGGAGGGCATCGTAAATGGCAAGATACGCGCCAATACCCCGCAGTCGTTACTCGATAGGCTGGGCGTTGAACACCGTTTTCAATGGTACTTGTACAACAACACCCTCTATATCAGCACCCTGGACCTGCAAGAGTCCGCGCGCCTGGAGGTTTCTTCCGAGACCGTCGCCGACCTCAAACGGGCCTTGACCGATATCGGCTTGCTCGACAGTCGTTTCGGCTGGGGTGAGCTGCCCGATGACGGCGTGGTGCTGGTCTCTGGCCCCAAGCGCTACATCGAACAGATCAAGCAATTCAGCAGCCAGCGTAAGTCACCCGACGAAAAACAAAGCGTGCTCAGCTACCCGCTGAAATTCGCCAACGCGGGAGATCGCCAGATCGACTACCGCGGCGAAAAAATAGTCATCCCTGGCGTTGCCAGCATGCTGCGGGGCTTATTGGAGCCTCGGGCGACGTCATCCCTGTCGACGCTTTCCCCGCGCCCCTCCTCGCAGCCCTCGCCCATCACGCCGAACGTTCCCCGGTTGAGCAATCCCATGCTCGGGCAAATGTTCGGCCAGACAGCGGACCCAGGCCAGTTGGCCTCTGGCGCCACGCTCACCCCGCGCGCGCCGGTGTCGGCAGGCAAAATCCGCGTAGAGGCCGACGTGCGCAACAACGCCGTGCTGATCTACGACCTCCCGGAACGGCAGGCCATGTACCGAGAGCTGATTACCCAGCTCGATGTGGCGCGCAAAATGGTGGAGATCGACGCAATCATCCTCGACATAGAGCGCTCCCAACTGCGCGAATTCGGGGTCAACTGGGGCAACAGCCATTTCAGCAGCGACATGAGAATGGCGCCTGGGAGTTCATCGCAGCTGTCGATCGAGAACCGTGATCGCTTCTTTGCCAAGATACGCGCCCTGGAGCAGCGCGGCCTGGCAACCATGGTGTCCAACCCCTCGGTGCTTACCCTGGAAAACCAGCCCTCGGTGATTGACTTCAACCGCACCCAATACCTGACCGCAGGCACGGAGGTCGCGACGATCCTGCCGATTACCGTAGGTACCAGCCTGCAAGTGATCCCCAGGGTGATTACCACCCGTGGCACTCATCAGGTGCACCTCATGGTGGATATCGAGGACGGCAACTTCGATGAATCCAACCCGGATCGCATCGGTCCCGACGTGCGCCGGGGCAATGTCAGCACCCAGGCGGTGATGGCGGAAAAACGCTCGCTGGTGGTCGGTGGTTTTCATGTCACCGAAAGCACCGACAAGCGCAACAAGGTTCCCCTGCTGGGCGACATACCGCTGCTGGGCAAGGCGCTGTTTTCCTCCAGCGAACGCCAGAATAATCGCCGCGAACGCTTGTTCATCCTGACGCCACGCGTCATCGGCGATCAGGCGGACCCTTCACGGTATTTGCCGCAGGAAGATCAAGTGGAGTTGCAGGCCGCGCTCAAGCCTCTGGCCAGGCGTTACGCCGAACACCCGCCGGTCATCAAGCGCAGTGACATCACCAGCACTCTGGCCAATCTGGTGACCGGGCAAGTGCCCCTGGCCTTCAAGGCAGCACCGATGCCATTGGGCCTGGACACCCTGTGCAACACCCGCGATCTACTGGCCATGAACACCGAGCGCAGCCAGTGGTATGCCGGCCCGCAGTTCAATGTGGCGGTGGTGGTGGTGCGCAATCAGATCAAGCGCAATGTGCGCATCGACGAAAAGGAGTGCAGCAATTCGCAGACCCTGGCCGTCACGGTATGGCCACGTGCCTGGCTCAAACCGGGTGAAGAAGCCGAGGTCTTTATCGCCATGCGCCCGGTGGTGAAGGATGAACACATCGGCGTGCCCCGCCCTTCCTTGATCACGCCCACTCAGAAGAAGGTTGCCCCATGAAACGCCACCTGTTGTGCATCACCCTGATCGGCACCGTGCTGCTCATCGCCGGCTGCGCTCCCACGTGCAAAGGCGACTCCTGCTCACGCCCGCAATCGACCAAAGACACCTTGGTAATCTGGTGGCCACCGCAGATGCGCGTCGAGCCCGGCCCTTCCGGAGAGCGCGCGGATTACCAGACAATTTCGCTGGAACGCTGAGTGTTCCGCGATCAACGCCGGCTGTTGTCGGGCCGTCAGGTGAGCAGCGCGGCGGCTCACCTGGCCCTGGCTTCGCGGAGGTTCGGTGCGCTGATCAGCGCACCTCCAGCGCCGGCAACTCCAGGGTTTCGCGCTTGGCCTCATCATCCAGCTCACGCAACGTGCGATAGATCAGCGCCACGGCCTGCAGGGTGTCGCGGGGGATGCTCGCGCCCAGTTTGTTCGTGTAGAGCGTGCGCGCCAGCCACACGCACTGAATCACCGGCACCTCAGCGGCCTTGGCCTGTTGGATCAAGTCGCGCGCCGCGTCATCCGTGCCTTTGCACACCAGCATGGGCAGCGGCGTCTCACCCGGGCGGTAATACAGCGCCACGGCAAAATGCGTCGGGTTGACCACCAGCATATCGGCCTCTTCCAGCTTGGGCAGCTTGACCTTCGGTTCCTCCTGGGCCAGCTGCTGGGCCAGCGAACGGCGCTGCCCCTTCACATGCGGGTCACCCTCCATGTCTTTGTACTCTTTGACGACCTCGACCTGGGTCATGCGCATGCGCTTGGCGAAGAAGTGTTTTTGCAACGCCAGGTCGATCAGCGCCAGCACCAGCAACAGCCCCAGGCAGGCATGCAACAAGTGACGGAACAGCATGATCAGCGCCAGGATGTACGTTTGCAGGTCACTGCTGGCCAGGTTAATCAGCGTGCCCAAAGACGGCTTGATCACCACGTACAAAATCACGCCCAGTAGCACTGCCTTGGTGATGCTCATCAACAGATTCATGACCGATTGCGCCGAAAACATCTGTTTGAGCTGCTTGAGGGGGTTGAGCCGATTGAAATCGAGCTTCAAGGTCTCGGGAGCAAACAGAAACCCGAACTGCATCCAACTGCTGATCAGCTTCGCGGCAATGGCCAATCCGGCCATCAACAGGGCGAACGCGAAAAACATCATCGCGCCTTCAAACAGCACCGTCTCCAGCGCCCGCGTGAACGGCTGAGCCATACTCGACATTGGCAACACCATCAGTTGCTGAAAGCGCTGCAAACTGGTTTCTGCGGTGAATAACGCCACCTCGCTGATGGCCGTCAGCGCCAGCAGCTTGCTGACATCCTGGCTTTGGGAAACCTGGCCCTTCTTGCGCTGATCGCGCAGTTTCTTGGCTGAGGCCGGGTGCTTCTTTTCACCGGAGTCACTCATGGCGTCGAGACCTGAAACATCAGCCCGAGCGAGTGTTTAAGATCGCCGAGCACATTCAATCGTCCGACGATCAGGTCCTGCAGCAACGCAAAGTACAGCAACAGAATCCCGATACCCGCCAGGCATTTGACCGGCGGCGCCAGCGTGCTCACCTGCAACTGCTGGCTGTAGACCCCCAACAGCGCGATGCCGAACTCCAGAAACATCAACACCGCAATGAACGGCGCAGCGTAGAGCATCATGTGGGTAAAGGTATCGCCGACCAGGCCCAGGAAAATACTGAAACCATTGACTGCCGGCAGCGGCACCCAAGCGGTGGCCGGCCATAGCAGATAACTGTCCCAGATCACTTGGGTAAGCACGCTCAAGCCCAGGACGGCGATCAGCAAGTAAATCACCAGCTGTTTGAACAGATGCCCCACGGGCGTTGCATCCGGCCCCAATGACGGGTTGAGCTGGCCACCTGCCAGGGCGCCACGCTGGTTATCCAGCAGCGCGCCAACCGACTCGAACATCCAGAAAGGCATGGCCAGCAAAACCCCGAGCAAAATGCCCAGGGTGACCTCCTTGAGCATCAGCCCGATGATCATCAGCGCCGAATAGTCCTGGCCCGCCAGTACCGCATGGATGCCGGGAGCCGGAATGAACGCCATGACCATCACGATCACATGCCGGGGCATGCCGCGCAGATGCTGGAAACAGAACGCCGGCACCAGGATCGCGCACGGATAAATACGCGCCATGGCCACCAGCAGGCTGGGTAGATATTCAAGATAAAGCAGCACGTGCATGCCCTCAGTTCAGTGCCGAGCGAGCGATCATGTCGAACATCAGGTTGATCAGTTGAATCAGCTCCACGCCAATCCAGCGCCCCGTCAATATCAGCGTGATGCCCACCGCAACCAGCTTGATGCCAAAGGGCAGGGTCTGATCCTGTATCTGCATCAGCGCTTGCACCAACGACGTCAGCACGCCGACGATCACCGCCACAATCAACGGCGGTGCCGACAACACCACCACCAGCAGCATGCCCTGCTTGAACAGTACGATCGGTTCCATGGGGCACTCAAAGGTAGGAAAGGAAAAGACTGTCGAGCAATCGCGACCATCCGGAGACCATGACGAACAACAGCAGTTTGAGCGGCAGGGAAATGGTCATGGGCGAGACCATCTGCATCCCCAGCGCCAACAGCAGGTTGGACACAATCAGATCGATGACGATGAACGGAATGTAGATGAGGAAGCCGATCTCGAACCCGGCCTGCAACTGCGACAGCACAAAGGAGGGGACCAACAGGATCAGGTCATCGCGCTGGGTGCTTTGCGCCATTTCAGGCGGCCACATGCGCGCGGTGTTTTCGTGCATGTGGGTCAACACATCCGGATCGGTGTTGCGTTTCATAAACGCGCGCAGCGGCTGTATGGCCACAAGCCCCGTCTGTTGAAGGGTCTGCACCGTGCTCATGTCCAGGGGCGCGCCCTTGAGATTTTCGGCGACCTGGTAACCCACGGGGGCCATGATAAACAGCGTAGCGGCCAACGCGATGCCATTGATCGCCATGCTCGGGGGCACCTGCTGCACGCCGATAGCGTTGCGGGTAATCATCAGCACAATGACGATCTTCAAGAACGCGGTGCAGATGATCAGCAGCATCGGCAGCAACGACAACGCCCCGAAAAACAGCGCCAGGACAACCGGGTCGACGCCCTGGAATATCATCGCGAAAACACCACGCGAGACACTTGCAAGCCGAGTCGCCCATCCACTTCCACCAGTTGCCCCTGGCCAATGGGCCGCTCGCCGTAATACAGGCCGGCCATGCCCGGGGCGTACCCGGTAATGCCCAGCACCGCTCCGGGAGCAAGATTGCGCAGTTCGCCCAGGGTCAGGCTCAGGACACCACAGCGCACCGTCAGCGCCATACTCAATTCATCAAAGGGCTCACGGCCAAAGATATCCTCCACCGGCTGATCCTGTTCAGGCCCCGGGTATTCTTCTATTACAAAGTTCTCGTCCATGGACGCTTCCTCAATCGCAATAAGGTTCAGGCACAACGGCCCGGATTCATCGTCAATACGCCCTTGCAGACGGCGACGCCCGATCGACAAGTGGCCACGGCCCTGCACATCAAAAAAGGCGTGTTCAACCATCAGCACGTCACCCGCACGCACGCTGCGCAACTGCCCGACAGGCAAGCTAAAACGGCCCACGGTCACGGCGATTGCCAAGGGAAACGATGCGGGTAATGAGCTGGCCGTCGACCGCCAAGCGCCCGCCGCACACATCTCCAGCAAGCTCTGCGGGGCCAGCCACAGGTAACCATCGACCTTGGAGGCCCCCAACAGCACGGTGAAGCGGCAACCAAAGCCCGGCGTTTTGGGTGACGGCAGCAAGCGCAGATAACCGAACAACGCCACCACTTGGGGGCTGAGGTGATGCTGGAACAATTCCCAGAACCACGACGTCGAGTCATTGCCGGCTTCTGCCAGGGTGACCGGGCATTCGCCCATCAGGCTGAACATCGCCTCGGGTTCCGAGAACCCCAGCACACCGACGGCACTCTCGAAACACACCGGGCTTCGCCCTTCAGGCGCGCGGCCGGGCTCGAGCACAAACGCGCCCTGCTGATCACCAACCTGAAACGGCATGCGTAATCCGCGCCCCAGCCGCTGCAACGCCGCAACCCTTGCCGCCTCAACCAGGGGCGGTGTCACCGCCAACATGATCATGCGGACCCCGTGCTGTTGATGTGGATATCGACAGGCTGGTCCAACGCCTCGGTCAGCCTGTTCTGATAGCGTTTTTGCACCGTGGCGAGCCAATGCGCCGTGCGCGGTTCTTCGGCGTCCAACTCGATGTTCCACGCGCCCGACTGCCGCTGCACACTGGCGTTGATTCGCCCCAGCCGTGGCAGGTAAAGCACCGCCAGCAACGGCCATTGCGTGGCGCCTTGAACGCGAAGCGCCAACTGCCCCGCCAATGCCTCTATCATCAATTTATCCGTCGCCACACTTTGCGCAGGCAGGCTGGAAACGTAACCGCCCTGGCCATCGTCCTTGGCAAACAGTTGCGCGAATACCTGCACATGAACCCACGGCACCACGGCCTCAACGCCTCTCTCACGGTCTTCCCTGGGCTCGCGAATGCGCGGCCGCTCAGACCTGCTCACAGGTAATCGTTTCATGACGCTCCTGCACCAGTAACTGGGATAATTCCGAGAGTTTTTCGACCTCGCGCAAATACTGGCTGGCCTGCTTTTGCATGCTGTCGATATGCATCACTTGCTGCGCCTGCTGCCCCTGTAACGCCTGTAACTGCGCCTCTTCACGCTGCGTACTGGCGGACAATGAGCGCTCCTGGGTATTCCACGACTTGAGCTCCTGAAACGAGAGCACGTGCCCTTGATGCTTACTCAATAGCTGCGCCGCTTCCTCGGCCTCCTGCAGGCGAGTGTCCTCAAGGCGCTGCTGCGCCTGCTCAACGTGCAACTGCAGTGCACGCTGATGCCTTTTAGCCTCACCCAATGCGCGCTCGGCCCGGTCCGCGCGGTGTTTGCGCAGACGCCTCAGGGTTTCCAATTCAGAAAGGAACATAGGCGGTCAGCTCCGTCAGCTGATCCAGGGTCGCCGCCATCGGTGAAGGCTCACGCAAGTCCTGGCGCAAAAAGCCATCCACCGCGGCACGGCTGTCCACCGCCAGGTCGGTCAGGGCATCATTGCCGGCCTGGTATTCACCCAGCTTGAGCATCAGTTCGATCTGCTGATACGCCGACAACAAACGGCGCAGCCCGGTCCCCGCCTGGATGTGCTCAGGCGTGGCGACATTGCTCAGAATTCGCGACAGGCTGGCCAGCACATCGACCGCCGGGTAGTGACCGCGCTCGGCCAGCTTGCGCGACAGCACAATATGGCCGTCCAGCAGCGAGCGAACCTCGTCGGCCACGGGGTCACTCATGGAGTCCTGTTCGATCAGCACGGTGTAGATTGCGGTGATGACGCCGTCGCGGGTCAACCCGGCGCGTTCCACCAAACGCGGCAGCAAGCTGTACACCGAAGGCGGCAAGCCCCCGCGCCCCAAGGGCTCGCCGGCGGCCAGGCCGATTTCTCGCTGCGCGCGGGCGAAACGCGTCAAGGAGTCGATCAGCAGCAACACCCGCTTGCCTTGGCGTCGATAGCCCTCAGCCAGCGCCGTTGCGGTGAACGCTGCGCGGGCGCGCTCCATGCTTGAGCGGTCGGATGTCGCGCACACCAGCACGGCCTTGGCGCGCAACTGATCATCCAGTTCATGGTCGAGAAATTCGCGCAGTTCCCGGCCGCGCTCACCGATCAGGCCGAACACAATCACATCGCACTCGACGTTACGGGCAATCTCAGCCAGCAACGTGGTCTTGCCACAGCCGGCACCGGCAAACAGGCCCACGCGCTGGCCTTCGCCAAGCGTCAACAGACCATCGATCGAGCGCACCCCGGTCGCCAGGGCCCGGTGGATCCTCGGCCGTTCGGTCGGCAACGGCGCCTCACACAGCACCATGCTCGCATCCGGGCTGTCGGTCTCGGCGAAGGCATTGGGGCCAACGCCCGTAATCGGCCGGCCGAACCCATCCAGCACCTGGCCGAGCAACGCATCACTGACGCGCACTCGGTGCGAGACACCCAGACGCTGCACACTGGCGCCCACGCGCACCCCTTCAAGGTTGCCCAAGGCACTGAGCACGGCATCCTGCTGATCGAAGCCGATGATTTCCGCCAGCATGTAGTCGTCGGCAGATTTCTCGACCTGGCACAAGTCGCCAATACGCGCGCTCGGCAACCGGCATTGCAACAACATGCCGTTGACGCGCTGAACCCGACCGCGCAGGGTCACCGGCATCAGGTTGGCCAGCGCCTGGGCCTGACGCTGCTGCCAGGCATCCAGACGTGCGTTCAGTTCTTCGTTCACCAGCGCACCTCATAACGCCGCGCGCCATCGAACACCACTTTGCTGTTGTCGATCAGCACCAGGCGCAGGCCGTCCACTTCATCGCCGACAAACACCCGGCTACCCTCTTCCAGGACGACATGGCCATTGGGGCCGCCGACGATCTGCACGATCTTGAATGGCAGCGCGCCGTCGCTGACACGCACACGGCTGATCACCGGCACCGCGCTGTCGAACAGCTCGACAAAACGGCTGAGCATGCGCGACACCAGCTCCACATCGTCCTGCGACACGTCGCCGTTGAGCGCGACCTGGCCATTGATCACTTGCAGGCTGACCCGTTGGCTCAATTCGCGTTCATTGAGCATCTTCAGCAACTGCTGGCGCACTTCAAACGGCGTGGCCAGCTCGTGTTTGACCACCACAGCAGGCATCAATGAGGCCTGGGCCTCACGCTCACCCGTGGACGCGATGCCCACCACCACGACGATGATCGCAACCACCAGCGCCACGCTGATCAGACGCTTTCGCTGCGCGTGCGAGATGGACGAAAGTTGCAGCGCCCGCGGCGCTTCAGGGGCCGGGGCCGCTGGGGCGGGCGCCTCGGGCCATGGCTGATCGGCCCAGGTGACACACAGCCGCACAGCCCCAACCGAAAACGGTACGTTCAGCGCCAGGCTCGCAATCTGGGCCAGCACCTGCCCTTCATCACCGTGCAGCAGCCCGGCTTCGGCCTGCACTGACCAGTTTGCGTTGATCAGCCGCAACCGCGCGTGCTGCTGGGCGATGCCAGGATCGTTCAGCATCAGGTCAGCGTCAGGGTGAGCGCCGATGCTCCACTGCTCGCCAAAAAGCGGCAACGCAGCGCCCTGGCGCAGCCCATTGAGCACCCGTAACTCAAACATTATGGAGCGCTCCGGCGCGTTGAAGCTGACTGGCGATTCATGCCAGCGCACCGCGCGCCAGCTCATCCTGGGTCAGGTCAAAACGCCCCAGCACTTTCACCTTGGAGGTGCTTCCCAACTCGGCAAAGGACAACACCGGCACATGGTTGAACTCTTCCAGAAGCAGGGTGCGCAAGGGACTGCGCAGGTCTTGTGCCACCAACATCACACTTTTGCTTTTGGCGCGTAAGGTGAAGGCCTGGTTGAGGAGGTTGATCAACGCGGCGCTGCTTTCGTTATCAAGCGCAAAGAAAACCCCGGTCTGCGTCTGACGCAACGCCTCGCGCAGGATGTTTTCGGTATGGGGCGACAACAGCCAGGCGTGCAGGCCGTCTTCCTCGCTGTACTGGTGGAAAATCTGCGCCTTGAGGGCAATGCGCGCGTAGTCAGCCAGCGCTTCGGGCTCGCGCTCATGCTGGCCGTACTCGATCAGCGACTCGACAATCAGCCGCACGGCACGCAGTGGAACGCCTTCGCTGGCCAGGCGTTGCAGGACCGCCGAAAACCGCGAGAGCGGCATGATGCGTTGCAGTTCCTGCACCAGTTCCGGCTGGTTGTGCTCAAGCCAACTGAGGATCGATTTACTCTCCTGGATCCCCAGGAACTGCGGCCCGCTGAGCATCATCGCCTGCCTCATGCGCTCAATGATCAGGCTCGTCGCGGTAAAGCGTTCCAGCTGCGGGTCATCGAGCAGCGGATCATCAGGCGCCAACCACACCCAATCCTGTTCATCGCGGTCGGCCTTGCCGGGTATTGCGTGCTCGGGTTCAACCGCCAGCGCCTTGCGGTCCACGGCCAAATGGTTAACGACCGAGGCCTTGACCATCGGCACTTCATGCACACAAAAGCGCATTTCATCGGCGGCCAGGGCGTCATCCAGTTCGACTTCAAACGGCGGCAAGGTCAAACCGATATTGGCCACCAGTGTGTTTCGGGCCTGGCGTATCCCGTGGATAAGCTCGGTGACCTCGGGGGTTCCGCGCAGAACCGGGGAAAACTGCAGCAAGTAAGGTCGCGACGGATCAAATCCGCGCAAGTCTTCATCACCGTTTTGCTCCGGGCGCACGGCGTCCGCGGCTTCGGCGGCCGGCTGTTCTTGTCGTTGACGCTGGCGCATCAAGTAATAACCCAGGCCGCCGGTGACCATCGAAATCAGGATAAACACCAGAGTGGGCATGCCAGGCACCGCTGCAAACGCGAGCATCCCCACCGACGCAATCATCCAGCTCTTGGGTTCGCTGGTCATTTGCCGGGCAATTTCGGCGCCCATGTTACTGATCCCCTTGCGCCCATCCGGAGCCACGCGGGTGATGATCATGCCGGCGGTCAGGGAAATCAGCAGCGCCGGAATCTGTGCAATCAGGCCGTCGCCGATGGTCAGCACCGAATACAGCCGTATCGACTCGGCGGCGCTCAAGTCGTGTTGAAACATGCCCGTGGTGAAACCACCCAACAGGTTGACCACAACGATGATCAAACCGGCGACGGCATCGCCCTTGACGAATTTCATCGCACCGTCCATGGCACCGAACAACTGGCTCTCGCGGGACAGTTGCTCACGTTTGTCCCGCGCTTGCGTGCCGTCGATCAGCCCGGCACGCAGGTCACTGTCGATGGACATCTGTTTACCCGGCATCGCATCCAGGCTGAACCGCGCCGCCACCTCGGCGACCCGCTCCGAACCCTTGGTGATGACCAGGAAGTTGACCAGGGTCAGGATCAGAAAGATCACCATCCCCACCGCCAGATTGCCGCCCACGACGAAATTGCCGAAGGCCTCGACGATGTCGCCGGCGTCCTGTTCCAGCAGAATCAAGCGCGTCGTGGCGATCGACAGCGCCAGACGGAACATGGTGGTCAGCAGCAAAATCGATGGAAACGACGAGAACGCCAAGGGGCCTGGCAAATACAGCGCGAGCACGATCAACAGACACGATATGCAAATGTTGAGTGCGATCAGAATGTCCACCAGCCAGGTGGGCAACGGCACGATAAAAATAAACACGATGCCCAGGATCACCACTGCGCCCAGGACTTCGGCACGTTGTGCCATTTTGAGCAGTACAGCGTTGATGGCTGACAGTGCAGTCACGCCGACGCCCCCAGGTCGCCGGCAAACTTGATCGGGCCGCGCTCGATCCGCTCCAGTTCCCCCATCACGGCCAAAAAGCTGTCCAGCGCGCCCTGGCGGGTTCGACTGTCGGGCCACAAGGCCAAAGGCAACTGCCGGACCAGAGGGTAAAGCGCGTTGAGAACAATCACTTGCCGGGGGCTCGGGCCACTGCCCAGATCATGCCCAAGTCGCAGGATTTCGCCCGCGTCGATGCCGCTGCCGGCATACCCCAGCAGGCGCTGCAAAAGACTGACGGCGTCGTAGCCGATGCCCAGGCGCTGGATCAACGCGTGGCAACCGGCCAACACGGTGCTCAGTTGCCCACAGCTTTGCAGGGCCAGCAACAACGTGCGCAATCGCGGCGTGGTCATTGACGAAACCAGGACCGCGATGTCGTCAGCCAAGGCTTTGCGCATGCTGATGAGCCTGACGGAAAACGTATCGCCGCCGTATACGCCCAACAGCGCCTGCATCATCGTCGCCAGGGATTGGCGCGTGGCCACGCTGGCGTAATAAAGCGCGCGCAACGCCTGGCGCTCCTGCGGATCACCACCGGCCTCCATCAACGCCGTGGCGAATTTGAGGCCCGCCTGGATCTCCCCTTTAAAGCCCACCGCCAGCATGCCAATAGCATCCCGCGCCAAGGCGGCTTCGGTGGGGCGCACATCATTGTCCGCCTGGGCTTCCAGATGTTTGAGCACCACGTAGGCACGTGCGGGGTCGCCCTCGGCAAGCTCTACCAGCTTGTCGACACTGGGATGCTGCTGCAATTGCTGCCTGAACCGCCGCGAAATAGTCGCCAGGGACTCCTGAGCAGGATGGCCCAACTGCTCATAAAGTTGCGCAAGCTGTTCGGTGGGGGGCACGCGAATCGACACCGAGCGCTGAGCGCGGTTGTTGGGCAATCACTTCCTGGTCGAAGAGCGAAGCAAGCTCATCAACCTTCGCGGGTGCGGGCGTGGAAACAGGCGCAACGGCAGATTGATCCAGGCGCTGGGCAGAGGGCGCATCTTTAGGGGATTCGACTTTCATAAGCATGCCAAGACGGGAAGAGTGTGTCCCTATGTGGCAATGCCTGCCGATACGGTTCCATCAGAACGCGACTATCGAGACGTTTGACAAGACCGGCACAAAGCCTCGGCGCTTTTTGCAAACTACTGCGCAATACCTCTCCATTTCAAGATATTTACCTTTAATAATCAGCTAGTTACGCGACTTTTCCATTTGGCACACCCAGTGCTAAAGGGGTTTCCATCGAACTTATTTCGATAGCGTCTACCCTGAGGAAAAAAACGTGAATATCCCAATTGAAGCTTTAGCGCACCTGGTTGGCAGCTCGCCTCAATTCATGCTCCAACTGACGGACGACCAACAGAAAAAACTCCGGCGTTTTATTCATAAACGCGTACTCAACCCCGAAGATGCGGACGACATACTGCAACTGACTTACCTGGAAGCCTGGCGCAACAGGGAGCGCTTCAGTGGTCAGGCGAGCCTCAGTACCTGGATGTGCGGGATTGCTCAGAACCTGGTACGCAACCACTTCCGCCGCCTGTACGCCAAGCCTGTGCACTGCGAATTCGATGAATCGCTGTGGCATGGGCAGGAGGAAACCAAGAACCTGGATTGGCAGTTCGAGATCAACCGCCGACTGGAGAAAACCCTGACCGCCATCGACCACCTGCCCACAGAAATGCGCAAGACGTTGTACGCCTCACTGGAGACCGACGGCAGCTACCAGGACACCGCCGACGTGTTGGACATACCCATCGGCACCGTTCGCTCGCGCTTGTCACGCGCGCGCGAACACCTCAAGCGCGTCACGCATAACCCGTCGCAACCGTAAGGTCCTCTAGCGGGTAATCGTTGGGCGGCAGGGATATCTGCCCAACCGAATTTTGCTCCTTTCATTCACCGCGACGCGTTCACCAACCGCCCGAACACCCCATACCCTACCGACTGCCTCAGCGCCAATAACCACCTCAGCGGCGAAGACGCCCAGCCCTGCCTTTCCCACCTGATGCTCAGCGCTTGCGCTACCGTTCTCGACTGCGGCGCCCTCTTGCAGCGTCACGATCAACGCCGGATGGCATCTGCAGAAAATCACCACGACCGTGATTGATCGCTTAATTGAAAGCCTGCTCCCACACACGGCCCGACAGGCGGACGAATGACAAGCCACTCGTCGTCAGAACTGACGATTCCGGTTAAACAATTGAAAGCGTAGAAAAAATTTCGATAAAAGTGCTTGACGCATTCCCGTTCTACGCGAATAATGCGCGCCACTTGGCTACATAGCTCAGTTGGTTAGAGCATAGCATTCATAATGCTGGGGTCCGGGGTTCAAGTCCCTGTGTAGCCACCAAGTACCGATCCATAGATGTCTACAGCAGTCTATGAATCACCTCAAGAAGCCCGCCTAGTGCGGGCTTTCTTGTTTCTGGCTATCTCTCCTCGTATCCCGTTATACCTTCCCTCCGAATATCCTCGATAACTAGTTGAACCGGGATACAAGCCCAAATGAAGCGCGCCGAGATAAAACGCCGCCCCCTTTCCGATACGGCATTGGCCGGCCTGGAGCCTGATGTCAACGAGTATCGCGAGCTGGACGGGAGCGGCCTAATTTCCGCGTGAAGCCGAACGGCCAAAAGTCCTGGCAGCTTCGATACAAGAATCCATACAGCAAGTGGTCATGAGTTGGACTTAGCGGTTATCTTGCAGACAATCATAGGGGCTGTACTGATGGTTATGAGCCTCTCGCAAATGGGGCAAATCTTGCGCCGGGTATCGCCTTGGCCCCCGGGCGGCGTAATTCAGACGTTGAGCCCGCAAGTCCAGGGTTTGAAGTCTAACGCCGCGCTCGAGAACACTCCCTGTGTAAGCCTTTAGAACACCACCGCCATTGGCAACCCGGTGCCTCTCTGTCACGGCAACCGGCAGGTAGGCGGAGCAATCATTAGTTCTGCCATTTACGCCAAAGACCAGATGTAGGGGGTGCTGGTGTAAATTGCCCCCATCAACCCCAGAGGTAGAAATATCCCCAAGATTTTGCTCGCCACCGTCACCTTCGCACTACTGGCGGGATGTTCACGCACACAATAGCGCTTGGCATTGCCGGCGATGACGAAGGCAACGGCAGCCGAGATCAGCTCAGGAGGAACCCAAAAATTCAGGATTTCGGGTACTCAGAATGGAACGGATATACGCCCAAGCTCCATTTAACTGACTGATCGAAACAGACGATATGGTCTCACTCAGACCAAATTGTCTGTCTCGCTGGCCGCTTTGCCGTGCCGCTGGTAACCACCAAAAGTAACCACCTCGTATGGTTAGCATTTATCAAAACGCCCGCACAAGCGTATAGAAAGGGTTGAAGCATGACCTCCATAGAGAAGTGGCTAGATAGACTTAGGAACAAACAAGTACCTGCTTCCTCATGGTCTGAGCATCGACGCAACGAAGCCTTAGAACTACTCAAAAATGCCAAGAGTAAAGAGACCTGGGTAGAACTCAGCACCCACTACAACGGTTTCATTCGAGAAGTCGCAGTCAGGGAATTGTGCAGCCACCCTTCCCCAGAAGCGTTAGTGGCTTTGATAAATCGGCTGAATGATTGGGTTCCACAGATTCGCGATTTGGCGTTAGTAGGCATGAATCACTATCTGTCGACCTCGCAGACTCAAGCGTTGTTATTTGCGCTGGAGCCTCTTATGGCGCTGGCTGCGCGGCAGAGAGCCGATCATGGCCCCACGTTAATATCCGTATGCGATGTACTCCAGTCGCCCGAAATCCAAGATGAGGTCTACGCAAATTTCCTTACTCGGCAAGGAAAAGCTGCGCGCTATCTGTTTGCGCTTTTGCTGGAAAAAAATACCGCCCCAGAAACCCTTCTCCGTAGCGCCCTGGCTCATCGTGAGCTGACCGTAAGGCTAGCAGCCGTGTCTGCATGCCAAGAGCTGCCAGTTGCGCAAGCTTCGCCATTGCTGCTTGAAGCGCTGTCACAGTCGGGAGCCAAAGTGCGGGTCTGCGTACTACGAGCGCTGCTCCCATTGCTCGACAATCCAAGGCAGCTTTTACGCCAGGCCTTGCTGGATGCATCGCCCTCGATCCGTAGCCTGGCACGCTTTGAGGCACCACGTAATAACGTCGACACACTAGCGGTGCTATCAGAACGGGTGAACCAAGATGTGCCCAAAGGGAAACGTGATTGGCTCGGTGTTCTTGGCCTGGCAGCAGAGCTTAACGCCGAACTCGATGAGCGATGGCTGACAGAAGCGCTACGTTCTAGTTATTCCACCGTACGCCATGCGGCTGTGCGCCTGCTCGGGGATGACCAATTGCCCGAACTGTTTGAGGCGCTTGATGATCCGTCGGACAAAGTGTTTCGCGCTGCGGTGACGGCGCTAGACAAACAACCATGGAACTCCGTGCGCGCGGGATTAGACAAAAAGTTAGATCTGGACTGGCATGAACTGTCGACAGCCCGCCGCCAAGCGATACTTCAATTAAAGCCGGGATGGCAACAGGTGGCATATCTGTTGGAGCGGCTGGACACAGAACCCGTTGTGAAGGCCTTCTGGCTTCGTCAAGTTGAGCTGTGGTGCGATCGTCAATATCAAATTGTCGACCCGGTAACGTCGAGAATTGAGCGAGGAGTGTTGGTGAAAAAGCTCCAGGGCTTGGCCGCGGAAGGCCTCATCCGCAGCGATATTGTTGCCCGCATTGCTAGATGAATGGAGTGTAAAGGGTGTATCACCGTTCAATTCATGACTCAATGCTTCCGATAGCCGCCTGGTTACCAACCATCAAAGGGATCTCCGTCACAGAGTCGCCAAATTTCCGCCCCCCTCACGGGACTAACTTTTGCTAACAGGACGCGAGCGTTGCCATCGGCTCCAGGCCGGCCTGATGTCATCATTTTTCAACATCGCGCCTGGCCTCGCACTCGATCCAATGTCAGGTTTTGTCAGGTTCTGGTGCGCGCTTGATGACAGGTTTTTACAGGTCGCCGGCGCTGACCAAACAGTAGATATCGGCTACAAGAACTACCAACAAATCTCTCCCCTCAGAGTGTTTGAGGACGTGCGCGTGTACCTTGGCGAGAATTTACCGCGTCACATCACCGTTGAGGCATTGCCACTCATGAGTGTTCGGCCCATCAGAAGGTCGATTTAGCAAAGTTGAAGCAGGTTTTCCTCCTTCTGAAATTAACAGGCAAACATAGGTCTGATTTCACGTTTTCGAAAATATGCCGCTGTTAATGACCTTTCAGGAGGCGCGTGACTCGGTTATGGATTGTCAGATATCAAGGAGCAGCACATGGGATTTCTCACAGGTAAGCGCGTTCTGATCGTCGGTGTCGCCAGTAAGCTATCGATAGCCTCGGGTATTGCTGCGGCAATGCATCGCGAAGGCGCAGAACTGGCCTTTACCTACCAAAACGAAAAGCTCAGAGGACGCGTGGAAGAATTCGCGGCCGAATGGGGCTCCAGCCCAGCTCTGTGCTTCCCCTGCGACGTGGCCAGCGATGAGGACATCAGTCTGGTGTTCGAAAAACTGGGGCAGCAATGGGACGCGCTAGATTGCATCGTTCATTCTGTGGGCTTCGCGCCAGGCGACCAATTGGACGGCGACTTCACTGAAGCCACCACCCGTGACGGTTTCCGCATTGCCCACGACATCAGCGCCTACAGTTTCGTCGCCTTGGCAAAAGCTGGTCGCCCCATGATGAAAGGTCGTAACGGTAGCCTGCTGACCCTCTCATATCTAGGCGCCGAGCGTACGATGCCGAACTACAACGTCATGGGTATGGCCAAGGCTAGCCTGGAAGCTGGTGTGCGTTACCTGGCTGGCAGCCTTGGCCCAGAAGGCACCCGAGTGAATGCGGTATCGGCAGGCCCAATTCGCACCCTCGCCGCTTCCGGCATCAAGAACTTCCGCAAGATGCTGGCAGCCAACGAGGCACAAACTCCGCTACGTCGCAATGTGACAATCGAGGAAGTCGGCAACGCTGGCGCCTTCCTTTGCTCCGATTTGGCATCGGGAATAAGCGGGGAAATCATGTACGTCGACGGAGGCTTCAATACGACGGCTATGGGCAACCTAGACGATTAACATCCGCTGGATGTGCCCAGACGCTGCCTATTCCAGAAAAGTGGTTTAGCTGATGGTATACACCTTGGTATCCACCGATAAGGCTGTTCCTGGTCGGGTACCAAGGTTGTAACCACTCCAGTAACCACCAAAAGCAATCACCCCGATTGGTTACCATCTGCCACCGGGTTCTCCGTCACGGAGTCGCCTGGCGCATCACTTACCCATCAAAACCTTTCAAGGCTAGCCTGAGCCTCCTTGTTCCCCTGATCCGCTGCCTTTTTCCACCAGAAAAGGGCTTGGGCTCGATCTTTACGTACTCCTTCACCCATGAAGTAAAGATTTCCCAAACTTGCCTGTCCTCCATCCTGGCCCTGCTCAGCAGACAGACGAAACCATTTAGCAGCGGCGGAATAATCCTTTTCGACACCTCCACCTTTCACATACAGCAGCCCCAGGTTGAACTGGCACCTTGCGTTACCTTGCTCAGCAGCCTTGCGATACCACGAGGCGGGTAGCACGTCTACCGCCTAACGGATCAAAGCCGTGCAACTAAAAAATATCATTTAAAAACAAATAGTTAACATAAACAGTAACAAGCGTAACACCAGTAACATGGCTTTTGACGAGGTCCGCCCCTAGCCCCTCAACGGCTTTTCCTCCAGCGAGAAAACGCGGTCGCTTCCATGACGAAAAACATCGCGGAGCCCCCGGAGATTTACTCTCAGCACGGGGCATGAAACCCGCCGGATCGTGTTAGCGGAAGGGCACCCAGCTTAGTGAACAGGTGAACCTGGTGAACTCCAGTTCACCAGTGCATATACCCTACCCTTTCAGCCATCTGCGAGTACCGTTACCAATACGGTAACGATGCCGTTTTTTCTTCAAGATCCTTTTTCAATTTCAACATTGAAATTTCAGTAAGCTGGTGTGGTTGCCGCTACCACGATCCCGCGGGTTTCATGCCCCGTGTTGAGCGTAAATTTCCAGAGGCCCCTCGCTTCTATGGCGGGGCGCATCAGGATCGTGAGATCGGGCCGACGAACTTTCTTGAAACCCAGCCTTCGATTTCTATCCCCTGGTGTTTGTATGTGACCTGTAGCCAATCTCGATCTTCCGAGTCGATCACTTCAAGAACAGCAAATTTTGGAAGCGTCATAATGACCTCAGATTTGATTCCGGGCCCCACGCGAATGTTCACACCCTCGGACTTCGTCAGGCGGTAACTTTTCTTAACACCTGTAGGCACATCACATAACGCGACACGCACCAGCTTTCGCGCCTGAGCGAGTGAGTCAAATCCCTGAAGGCGCCTCTCAATGTCACAAACTGACTCACGGAAGTCATTCCATTTTGCTACTTCGGAATAGAACGCGTGTAATGCGCTCAAGAAAAATATGAGGAAGGCAATCGCGGGCAGGCTGAGAGTTTGCTCACGGTTGCCGCTCTGCAATGATTGGACAATTTCGTCCTCGACGGCCTGGGTACTTGGGTGAGCGTCAGTAATACGCAGCTCAGGATCAACAGGAGTACGCTCGATCGTACCAATCAACGACTCAACTTTTTCAGGCTCTGTCGATACCAGTAACTTGAAAATCGGAGACGACTGAAGCGACTCATATCCCGCCAATATTGACTTTAAGGACGGAGATGCTTGATTGAAATTCGCAACGGACGACAAAGCCATAAAGGTATTTGACAGAGCTTGGCTTGCACCCAGTGCCCCATTCCAAACTTCGTGGCTCCGCGCAATTGTTAATCTTTTCTCCAGCGCTTCCATCACGGCCTGATACTCACGCGTTGGGGCTAGCGCTTTACCAATTGAATCCATCGCCATCTGGTATTTACGCGTAGGGATAAGCAGCTTATCCATCGCCTCCATCGTCGCCTGAAACTTACGCGAAGGAGCTAGCAACTTTTCCATCGCCTCCATTGTGGATTGATACTTGCGCGTGGGGGCTAGCATTTTGTCCATGGCTTCCATCGCCGCCTGGAGCTTACGCGACGGCGAGAGCATTGCGTCCATCGCCTCCTGATACTTTCGGGACGGAGCCATTATCCGATCAATCTTCTCCTGAAGTTCGCGCATAGGCGCTAACATTTTTTCTGATGCCGACAGGTAATCGAGCACAGGCATGGTTCCAGATAACGTGTCTGCCCTGTCTAGTGTGGTCGCGTGCCGAGACCTTTCAGAACGATCGTCTTTTTCATCCATTGTCAAAACGCAGTCCCCAGTCAGCGAAAGGAAGAGTTCCTACATTTAGTGAATTTATGTCAAAGCAATACTGGGAGTAAATCCAAGGTGCACAAGAGTAACGACCACAGCAACAGCACGCTTGTATGCCTGCCTGTATGCCTAGAAAAAAACAAACAATAAAACTCTTTATAATCAATTAATTAGACATCAGGTTCAAATGACTGTGTACCAAGTACTAAAAACGGCTTACCGAAAGGTAGGCCGTTTTTTTATGCCTGAATAAAAGCCCTCAGGCATACTCGCCCCCAACCACAAGGAGGCGATTCGTGAACCCGCACTTCCCCACCCACGGCATTGCCACCGAACGGCTGATACTGCAAGCCGCCCAGCCGTCTCACGCTCAGGCCCTGCACACCTATCTGCTGCAAAACCGCGCTTACCTGCGACCCTGGGAGCCCACGCGCGACGATGACTTCTTTGCACTCGATGCCATCACCCAACGCCTCGAAACCATGGCCGAGAAAACCGCCAGCGGCGAAGCGCTGCACCTGCTGATACGGCGCGACGGTCAGATCATCGGCGCGTGCAATTTCACCCACATCGTGCGCGGTGCATTTCAAGCCTGCCACCTGGGCTACGCGCTGGACGAATCGGCTCAGGGCCAGGGGCTGATGCACGAAGCGCTGAAGGCTGCGATTGCCTATGTGTTCGATGCCATGAAACTGCATCGAATCATGGCCAACTACCGCCCCGAAAATGCACGCAGTGCACGTCTGCTGGAACGGCTGGGGTTTGAGCGCGAGGGTCAAGCGCGGGCTTATCTCAAGATTAACGGCGTGTGGGCGGACCACGTGCTGATGTCGCTGATCAACCATGCGCAGAGCAACTGATGAGCCTCAGCGTATTCGCTATCATCCTCTTGGGCGCCACGCTCCACGCCACCTGGAACGCCGTGGTCAAAGGCGGCGCCGACAAGCTGTTGACCACCTGCATGATCGCCTCCGTCGCCTCGTTGATCGCGTTGGCCGCCACCCCGTTTCTGGTGCTGCCGGCAAGAGAGAGCTGGCCGTTCATCGGCGCGTCGGTGATTCTCCAAGTGCTGTATTTCGTGCTGGTGGCCTCGACCTACCGCATTGCCGACATGAGCCAGACCTACCCGATCATGCGCGGCACAGCGCCGCTGCTGGTCGCGACGGTGAGCGTGTTTGTGTTGGCCGAGCCACTGTCGACATCCGCCTGGCTTGGCATTGCGGTGATCTCACTGGGCATTTTGAGCATGGCCCTGGCGCCTTCTTCAGGGCAAAGAAAAGGCCTGATTCTGGCCCTGATCAACGCCGGCGTGATCGCCGGCTACACCCTTATCGATGGCCTGGGCGTGCGTAAATCCGGCGCGCCAGTGGCCTACACGCTGTGGATTTTCCTGCTGACCGGCGTCCCGCTGGCGACGTGGGCGTTAGCTTCCCGGCGCACGCTGTTCTGTGATTACCTCGCGCGTAACTGGCGCTTGGGCGTCGTCGGCGGCGTGGGCACGATCGCCTCGTATGGCCTGGCGCTGTGGGCCATGACCGCAGCCCCCATCGCGACCGTTTCGGCCCTGCGCGAAACGTCGATCCTGTTTGGCGTGGTGATCTCGGCCTGGGTGCTCAAAGAGCGTCTGACGCGCGTGCGCATCGTGGCCGCGTGTGTGATTGCCGCCGGGGCGATGGTGCTGCGCCTGGGATGAGCAAGAAGCATGCGCTCAAAAAAACTCCGTATCTGTATTTTGACGCCTTAAAGACCCACTGTTAGTGTCCAGCCTCCCTACTCGGAGTGCCCTCGATGAAACTGGATATCTATCAAGTCGATGCTTTCAGCCAACACCCCTTTGGCGGCAACCCGGCGGCAGTCTGTCCGCTCACCGAGTGGCTGCCCGACGAACAACTGCAGAACATCGCGGCTGAAAACAACCTCTCCGAAACCGCCTACTTCGTACCCCGTGGCGATTTCTACGAGTTGCGCTGGTTCACCCCGGAGGTCGAAGTGGACCTGTGTGGCCATGCCACGCTGGCCGCAGCCTGGGTGTTGATTCACCAATTGGCGGATGCACCCGACGTATTGCGTTTTGCCACCCGCAGCGGCGAGCTTCGCGTGACGCGCAATGGCGACGAACTGGCGATGGATTTCCCGGCCAAACAGCCCCAACGCTGCGAGCCGCCAAGCGGCATGTTGAGCGCATTGGGGATTGAGCATGCCCAGGTGTTTGCCACCGACGACTACCTCGTGCTGGTCGACGACGAAGCTCAAGTCGCCGCCCTGACGCCGGACTTCGCGCGCCTCAAGGGCCTGCCCAAACGCGGGATTGCGGTGACGGCCAAAAGCACGCGGTTTGATTTTGTATCCCGTTGGTTCGGCCCCAACGTGGGCGTCAATGAAGACCCGGTCACCGGTTCCGCACACACCTCGCTGGCGCCCTTCTGGGCCGAGCGTTTGGGTAAGTCGCAGTTGACTGCTGAACAGGGCGGCAAGCGCCGTGGGCAACTGCGTTGCGAGCTCAAGGACGACCGCGTGATTATCTCCGGCCACGCGGTGCTTTACCTGCAAGGCACGATATACCTGTAAAAAGCCGTAACCCAAGGACAACAGATCATTCTCAAAATGAACGGAGTTCAGCGCGTGTTTTCGATTTCCCGCCGTCAACTGTCAATGATTGCCGCCGCCCTCGCCCTGGCTGGCTGCCATACCGCCGTCAATGAACAACCGCCCGCGCCGGAGCTGGGTTCGGGTTATCGCACCGACCTCACCACCCGCCACGCCGAGCGCCATATGGCCGCCGCCGCCAACCCGCTGGCTGCCGAAGCCGGGCGCGAGATGCTGCGCCAGGGCGGCTCGGCCATTGACGCCGCGATTGCGATGCAGGCGGTGTTGACCCTGGTGGAGCCGCAATCATCCGGCATCGGCGGCGGCGCGTTCATCATGCTGTGGGATGGCAAAAACGTGCACGCATATGACGGCCGAGAAACGGCGCCCGCGGGCGCCACCGAACGCTTGTTCCTTAAAGCGGACGGCACGCCGATGGCCTTTGCCGAGGCGCAGATTGGTGGGCGTTCGGTTGGCACGCCAGGTGTGTTGCGCGCGCTGGAGATGGCACACAAAAAGACCGGCCACCTGCAATGGGCCAAGCTGTTTGAACCGGCGATTCGGCTGTCCGAGCAAGGCTTCGCGATTTCCCCGCGCCTGCACGCGCTGATCGCTGCCGACCGTTACATCGCGCAATCGCCCGAGATGGCGGCGTATTTTCTGAATGCCGACGGCACACCTAAAGCTGCCGGCACGCTGTTGAAAAACCCGGCGCTGGCCAGCGTGTTCAAGCGCATCGCCAAGGAAGGGCCGGACGCGTTGTACCAGGGGCCGATTGCCGATGAGATCGCGCGCAAGGTCCAGGGCAACCGCAACGCGGGCAGCCTGTCGCAGGCGGACCTCAAGGGCTACACCGCCAAGGAGCGCACGCCACTGTGCACCGACTACAAGCGCTATAAGGTGTGCGGCATGCCACCGCCGTCATCGGGCGGGATTGCTGTCGCGCAGATCCTCGGTACGTTGCAGGCGTTGGAAACCCACGACCCGCGCTTGGCCATCGCCCCGATGAAGCCGGTGAAAAGCACATCGCCTGCCGGCCTTGAGCCCACACCTGAAGCCGTGCACCTGCTCGCCGAAGCCGGTCGCCTGGCCTTCGCCGACCGTGGTTTGTACGTGGCCGACGCCGACTTCGTGCCGGTGCCGACCGCAGGCCTGGTCGCCCCGGACTACCTGGCCAAACGCGCCACACTGATCGGCGACCGCAGCATGGGCATCGCCAAGCCGGGCACGCCTGCGGGCATCCAGGTGGCGTACGCGCCGGACCGCTCGCCGTTGCGCATTTCGACCTCGCAGGTGGTGGCGGTAGATGACCTGGGCGGCGCCGTGTCGATGACCACCACAGTGGAAGCGGCGTTTGGTTCGCACGTGATGGTTCAGGGCTTTTTGCTGAACAACCAGATGACTGACTTCTCGTTCATCCCCGCCGAAAACGGCCAGCCGGTGGCCAACCGCGTCGAGCCGGGCAAACGCCCGCGTTCGGCCATGGCGCCGACACTGGTGTTCGACCGCAAGAGCGGCGAGTTGCTGGCCACCGTCGGATCGCCAGGCGGTTCGCAGATCATCGAGTACGTGAGCAAATCCCTGGTGGCGATGCTCGACTGGAACCTCGACCCGCAAGCGGCCATCAGCTTGCCCAACTTTGGTAGCCGTAACGGCGCCACCGAGCTTGAGGCTGGGATGTTCAGCCCCGAGTTGAAGCAGGCGCTGAGGGACAAAGGCCATGCACTGAGCGAGATTGATATGACCAGCGGCATCCAGGCCATCGTGCGCACGCGAGACGCCCAGGGTAAAGCGTCGCTGAGCGGCGGCGCCGACCCTCGGCGCGAAGGCGAAGCGGTCGGCGACTGACTTTATTGAGCGGAGAGAGCCCCTTGCAACAGGCAAACAATCTCGGCGCCATCCCCGGCGTCGACCACGGTTTTTGTTCGATCAATGATCCATTGCGGCCGCACGAGGTGTTCATCTGCAAGCAGGTGCACAGTGCTTCGGTGATTGAATGGCAGGCGCAGCAGGTGAGCAACACCATTGAGGCAGACGGCGTGTTCACGCGCGCGCCTCAGCCAATCGCCGTGATCACCGCTGACTGCCTGCCCATTCTGATCGCCGCACACAGTGGTGAACGGGTGGCCGCCGTGCATGGCGGCTGGAAGGGTCTGCAAGGGGGAATCATCGCCAATGCGGTGAAACAATTGGCTGCCGAGGGCATTGCCGTTGACCAGTTGCGAGTGGCTATCGGGCCGTCGATCAAGCCGTGTTGTTATGAAGTGAGCGCCAAATTTATCGCGCAATTTCAGGCGGACCAGGGGCACGTATGGCGTGACGCTCAGGCGCCATGGCACTTCGAGCAACCGACGCCACAGCTGTCACCGCAGATTGCACCGCCCCACGCGCGGCAAGCGGGAAGTGCGTGGTTCGACTTGAGTGGTTACGGGGTGATGCTGTTGCAAGCGGCGGGCCTTAAGCGCGAGCAGATCGACGTCAGCGAGGTGTGCACGTATTGCACATCACCGACCTTCGCCAGCTACCGCAGAAGAACCCACCACCCTGAAGAGCCAAAGACGCTGATCTATTCGTGGATCGCCCGCAAAACCTGAGGAGCAAGCTTGTCGTGGCGAGCGGGCTTGCCCCGCGTTGGGCTGCGCAGCAGCCCCAAAACCACCCAACTCATTTCTGTCTGACACAATGCGGTGAGCCTGACGGGGCTGCTTCGCAGCCCAACGCGGGGCAAGCCCGCTCGCCACAAAAGATAGCTCCCCACAACAATCAGCGGCTGATCTTCAGCCCCTTGCGCCCCGCATGTCGCTCCAGCGCCAGCTCAATCAAGCGGCTTACCAATTCGCTGTAACTCATGCCCGCCGCCTGCCACAGCTTGGGGTACATGCTGATGCGGGTGAAGCCGGGCAGTGAGTTGATTTCGTTGATCAGCACTTCGCCGTCGTCGGTGAGGAACACGTCGACTCGCGCCAACCCGGCGCAGCCCAAAACCTCAAACGCTTCAATGGCGAGTTGGCGAATACGCTCACTGGCCTCAAGGCTGATATCAGCCGGCACCACCACTTGAGCGGCCTGGGCGTCGATGTATTTGCTGTCGTAGGAATAGAAACCGCTGCCCACCACGATCTCGCCGCAGCCGCTGGCGACAGGGTCATCGTTGCCCAACACGGCGCATTCAATTTCACGCCCCTGGACAGCGGACTCCACCAGCACTTTTTCATCAAAGCCCAAGGCCAGTTCGACCGCGGCATGGTACTCGGCCTCGTTGCTGACTTTACTCACACCCACCGAAGAACCCTGGTTGGCGGGTTTGACGAACATCGGCAAGCCAAGCTTGTTCACTGCTGTATCAAAACCGCTGCGCGCCGCGTTGCGACGCGTCAGGGTGATGAACGGGGTAACGGCAATACCGGCATCGCGCAGCAGGCGTTTGCTGATGTCCTTGTCCATGCACACCGCCGAGCCGAGCACGTCGGAGCCTACGAAAGGCAGGTCCGCCATGCGCAGCAGGCCTTGCAGGCAGCCGTCTTCGCCAAGGGTGCCATGGACGATAGGGAAGATCACATCGATGTGTTCCAGCAGGCTCTGCCCGGAGGTTTCCACCACTTGCTGGCTGGCCTTGCCCGGCACCACCGCCAGTTCGCGGTTGGACTGGTTGAGGGCGATCAGGGCCGGGTTTTCCTGGTTGATCAGGAAGTTCGAGGTTTCGTTCAGGTGCCAGTGGCCGGCCTTGTCGATGCCGATCAGAACCGGCTCGAAGCGCGAGCGGTCCAGTGCATCGACGATGTTGCGCGCCGACTGCAGCGAGACCTCGTGCTCGGCCGAACGGCCACCAAAAATAATACCTACCCGCACCTTGCTCATGACTCGGCCTCACTGTTGAAAGTAAGGCTTCTTACCATGAGCGGTCAGCGATTCGCTACCAGATGTGCGCCGAACAACAGGTAGCACCCACCGGCAAACCGATCGAGCCACTTGCGTGAACGGCTGTAGAGGTTGGCCATGCGCTCACTGGAAAACACCAGGGCCACACTCGTGTACCAACTGAACGACAAGGTGGCCATGGTAATCACCGCCAGGGCCAGCAATGTCGGCGACGGTGAAGGCGGCATGGTCGACGCGAAGGCCGTGGCGACGAACAGCGCGGCCTTGGGGTTGGACAAGTTGCCCAGCAGACCGAAGCGCCAGGCGGAGAACAGCGAGCGCTTGGGTTCGTCGGGCAACACGGTCTGGCTCGCGGTTGGCGCCGAACGCTTGAACAGTTTCAGCCCCAGGTAGATCAGGTAGCAGCCACCGATGATCTTGAATGCCAGATAGAGCATGGGCGCCGCAGTGAACAGCGACTTGATGCCCAAACCGCCCGCCAGCCCCCAGATCACCGTGCCCGTGGCTACTCCGGCAGACGCCACCACGCCATGCCGACGCGAACAGCTTGCCGCCAGTTGGGCGGTATTGAAGAAGTTCGGGCCCGGCGTCACCACCGCGACGGTCCAAAGCAGCCCCAGCGACAGCAGCGGCGCAACGTACGGCAAGTCGGAGAACAGCATTGGACGATCCCTCTTGTTCTTAAGTGGTTAAACCTATTCGCCCGCAGGTTCAGGGGTGTGCACCAACAGGTCGCCAGGCTGGCAGTCCAGGTAGGTACAGATCGCATCCAGCGTACCCAGCCGTATGCCCTTGACCTTGCCTTGCTTGAGCAACGACAGGTTCTGTTCGGTAATCCCGATGGCGGCTGCCAGGTCTTTGGATTTGACCTTGCGCCGGGCAAGCATAACGTCCAGTTCAATCACAATGGGCATTTCGATCTCAAACAAAAGTGCGGTTTTCAGAGTCCACTTCGCTGGCCTGCCACAGGATACGCGCGATTACCGCAATGCACGCAGCGAGAAACAACGCGACGAAGCTCGGCGGGGTCAGACTCAAGGTGAAAAATCGCTGGCCCAGCGGCTGGTTCATCGAGACCCAGAGGCCGAGCAACGGCTCGCATAAAAAGTCCAGCAGTACCCACAATGCAACAGCTCGGCCGACTTTGCCCAGATGCTGCGCCGCCGCGCTGGAGAAATACTCGCCCCGCGCGTAGTTGCGAAACAGCTGACGCAGATGGTTCAAGCCCGACACCAAGGCCACCAGCGGGATGCTGGAAAAAATGATCCCGCCGAGTTTTTGCCACCAAGGGAGCAGCGCAATTTGCACGCCGCTGTCCTGGATCCGGTTACTCAAGGAAAAGCTCAGGCCCAGGCCATCGGCGGAAGAACCCAGCACCGGAAACAGCCAGACGCCGGTGTTGAGCACCAGCATGACGACCATCAGCAGGAGCGTAAGCAGCGACATGCGCTGGCTGAGCTGAGCCAGACGTTGGGTATTCATAAGTAACCTCGATCAGTAAGTGAGGCCGCAAAAATAATAGATTAATTATCGTAAAACAATCATTTATTAACCTAATTCAACATTTACGCTACTGAAAGCCTTCGTCCGAGCACGCACAATCGTTCAAGACCTCGACAGACACGACATGCCAGACTGGGTTAACGTGTTTCCCACCTCTATTTGTGACAAGTCACCATGGGCCAACCCACTTCCACCCTCGATTGGTTGCACCGCGCCCCGCACGCCAGCGGGCTGGACCGCATCGAAGCGTATTTCGCCGGCTTTGCATTCGACCCGCATCGCCATGACACCTACGCCATCGGGCGCACCTTGTTTGGCGTGCAGAGCTACCACTACCGTGGCTGCATGACGCACAGCCTGCCGGGTACGACCATGGTGATTCACCCTGACGAATCCCATGACGGCCGCGCCAGCAGTGTGGAAGGCTTCAAGTACCGCATGATTTATGTGGAGCCGGCGCTGATCCAGCAGATTCTCGGCGGCCGGCCGTTGCCGTTTATCCACAACGGCCTGTCGACTGACCCGCGGCTGTTCCGCGCCAGCGAAGTGTTGCTGCAAAGCCTGGACTGCCCGATTGACCCGATGCAGGAACAGGACGCGCTGTACGACCTGGCGCAAGCACTGAGCGCTGCCTCGGGGGTGATCATCAGCCGTAAATCCTTCGATTACGTCGCCGCCGAGCGCGCGCGGGAATTTATCCACAGCGCCTTGGGCCGCAGCATTACCCTGGATGAAATGGCCGACCATTGCGGTCGTGATCGGTGGGCGCTGTCGCGGGATTTTCGCTTGTTGTTCGGCACCAGTCCCTATCGGTACCTGACCATGCGACGGTTGGACCTGGTGCGCGGCTTGCTGGCCCAGGGCCAATCGCTGGTGGACGCGGCGCTGACCGCCGGTTTCACCGACCAGAGCCATATGACCCGGCAATTTCGCAGCACCTACGGCATGCCGCCATCGCGCTGGGTGAAGATGCTCGGGCGCTGATGTGAAACGCAATCAAAATGTGGGAGCGGGCTTGCTCGCGAAAGCGCAGTGTCAGTCGACTTATGAGTGACTGATCCACCGCCTTCGCGAGCAAGCCCGCTCCCACATTGGTTCTATGTTGTTTCCACTATCGCATTCGGCTCGGGCGCTTGCGTTTTGAGCCGCAGCGCCACCACCGCGCCCACCAAGGCAATTGCCGCGCTCCACCACAGCGCCAGCTCGATCCCGCCCGCATTCGCCACCGACACCAGCACCGCCAGGCCCAACGCGCCACCGATCTGCTGGCTGGTAGACGCCATCCCCGCCGCCACGCCCTGCTCCCCAGGCCGAATACCCAGCCCCGCCGCCACCCACATCGCTGTCCAGGTCATGCCCTGTCCGATGCTCAAAATGAAGATTCCCGGCAACAGCGACCAAAACCCCACGCCCGTCGGCAATGCCCAACACACCAGTGCAATGCCCAGCGCGCCCGCCAGTTGCCCGCTAACCAAGGTGTTGCGCAACCCCAGCCTGGCCAGCGAACGCTCTGCCAACCAGATGCCAAACGTGCACACCAGGGTCGCCGGTAAAAACGCCAAGCCGGCTTGTAATACGCTGTAGCCATAGACCTGCTGGTAATACAGCGCCAGGAAGTAGTACTGCACGCCAAAGCTGCTCATGAACACCGCCGTGAGCACCATCGCCATGCGCAGTTCGCGGTAGGCGAACAAGCGCAGCGGCATCAGTGGATCGCTGCCGCGATGCTCGATCCAGGCGAACACCCCAAGCAGCGCCAGCGCCGAGGCGATGCAGCCCAGTGTCTGCGGCGCCGACCAGCCCCACTCGGGGCCTTGCACCAGCGCGAACACCAGCAGCGTGCCGCCGACGGTCACAGTCAAAGCGCCGCCGATGTCGAATTTGCGCCCACGCACACGCTCGCCATCGGCTGGAATCCAGTAACGCGCCGCCCACGCGCAGCCGCCCGCCAACGGCACATTCACCAAAAACACCGCCTCCCACCCCCACACCTGAGTCAGCACGCCGCCCAATAATGCGCCAAGTGCCAACCCCGCTGCCGAGGCTGCGCTCCACACCGCAAATGCTCGATTGCGTGCAGGCCCTTCGGCATAGTGTGTGTTGATCAACGCTAACGTGGCCGGGAACAACAACGCCCCGCCCACGCCTTGTATCGCCCGCGCCAGCACCAGCAACACCGCGCTGCCGCCGAGCACCGCCGCCAGGGAAGCCAGCGCATACAGCGACTGGCCCAGCCGGTAAAAACGGCGCTTGCCAAGCAAGTCCGTCGCCCTGCCGCCCAGTAACAGAAAGCCACCAAACGCCACGCTGTAGGCGCTCACCACCCATTGCAATTGCTGCGCGGAAAAATCCAGGTGCGCGCCAATCTGCGGCAGCGCGACAAACACAATGGTGGCATCCAGGGCGATGATCAGTTGTGCGGTGGCCAGCAATAGAAGCATCCAGCCAGAGGGTCGAGAGGAAGACATCACAGCGTCCAGTCCGAAAATAAGAGGTGCCAGTTTCTTTCATGCCTGACAGATGATAAATAGCGCTATCACTCTTTCAGTAATGACTTTAATCATGGATCTTAACGCCGTTCGACTCTTGGTCCGCGTGGCCGAAACGCGCAGTTTTACCCGCGCGGCCGGTGAATTGGGGCTGACGCAGTCCGGGCTGTCCCGCGCAATCTCGCGCCTGGAAAGCCAGCTGGGCGTGCGCCTGCTGCAACGCAACACGCGCAGCGTGAGCCTCACGCCCGACGGTCAGATGCTGTACGAGCGCAGCGCGCCGTTACTGGCAGAACTGGCTGAAACCGAAAAGCTGATGCTCGACCGGCGCAGCAGCCCGTCCGGCCTGTTGAAAATCAGCACACCGTCGTTGTTCGGTCGCAAGGTGGTGATGCCGGTGATCGGCGAACTGACATTGCGCTATCCCCAATTGCGCATCGAAGCGGTGATGACTGACCGCCTGGTGGATATCGTCGACGAAGGTTTCGACGCATTGCTGCGCACGGGCGAAATCCAGGATCAACGCCTGATCGCCCGTGCCCTGCCGCCGTTGCGCTGGGTCACGGTGGCCTCGCCCGCTTATCTGGCGCGTTGGGGCACGCCGCAAACGGTGGACGAACTCAAGGACCACAGCTGCCTCACTGTGCGTAACTTGCGCAGCGGGCGCATGGTCGATTGGCAATTCATGAAGGAGGGCAAAGTGCAGGACGTGAGCGTCGAAGGGCGGCTTATTTTCGACATTGGCGATGCGCTGGTAGACGGCGCGGTGGGTGGTTTCGGCATCGCCCAGGTGATGGATTTTGCGGTGCGCGACGACGTGGCCGCCGGGCGCCTGGTGCCGTTGCTGGAAGACGTTGCCGGGCGCAGTCGCGCGATCTCACTGGTCTATCCGCCGTCCCGGCAGTATTCGCCCAAGCTGATGGCGTTTGCCGATGCACTGGCAAACGCCCGCTGGTAAGGCCTACAGCTGGCGCCCGACCACCGGCTCGCCGATGCTCAGGAAATTCCCACCCGCGATATGGTGCAAGGTGCGCAATTCGTCATGGCCTTCGAAGTGCCAGTGCCCATCGCTGAACACGCGCGCGTCGGCATAGGCCGCGACGACTTCGCCGAGGAATAAATCGTAGGTCTGTTGGTTGTGGGGCTCGGGCAACAGGCGGCATTCCAGCCACGCTACGCAACCGTCCAGCAGCGGCGCTTCGGTGTGTTCACCGTTGAATGTCTGCAAGCCATAGGTGGCGAATTTGTCGGTGTCTGCGCCCGTGGTGTTGCCGACCGTCTGCACCAGATCGGCCTGGGCCACACAAGGCACCTGCAGCACAAAGGTGCCGGCGGCTTCCAGCAGTTGGCGGGTCCAGGTGGCCTTGTCGAGCACCACGGCGACCTTCGGCGGTTCGAAATCAAGCGGCATGGCCCAGGCAGCGGCCATGATATTGCGCTTGCCAGCGTGGGCCGCGCTCACCAATACGGTCGGCCCGTGATTGAGCAAACGGTAGGCCTTGGACAACGGTACGGGGCGACGGTGGGTAGGGCTCATGGAGGAACGGCTCTTCAAGCAAGAAAAAACCTACGATACCTCAAGCACAAGCCCTGCGGGTCAGCTCGACAGCTGATTGGCAAACTGCCCGACCGCGCTCACCACCTTTTGTGCACCGTCCTGGATTTCCACAATCACCGTGCCCGCCTCGGCCGCCAGGGCCAAGCCTTGCTCGGCCTGCAAACGGCCCTCGTTCATCACGGACACCGCATCGCGGGCCATGTCCTGGTTCTGACGCACCACGCCGACAATTTCATCGGTGGCCTTGCTGGTACGCGAGGCCAATTGCCGCACTTCATCAGCCACCACCGCAAAGCCACGGCCCTGCTCGCCGGCCCGCGCCGCTTCGATAGCCGCGTTGAGCGCCAGCAAGTTGGTTTGCTCGGCGATGCCGCTGATGGTCTTGACGATGGTGCCGATCACTTGGGACTGGGCGTTCAGCGCCTCGATGCCATCACCGGCCTGCTGCATGTGCCTGGCCAGATCACGCATGACATCCACCGCCTGCGTCACGACAGTGGTGCCGCGCTGGGCACTGTGGTCGGTTTGCAGCGAGGTGCTGTAGGCAATGTTTGCGGCCTCCGCCACGGCCTGCTCCTGGTTAACCTGGTCGGTGATCACCGTGGCGAATTTGACCACTTTGTACAGGCGGTCATTGGCGTCCAGCACCGGGTTGTAGGTCGCCTCCAGCCACACCACACGGCCATGGCTGTCGACACGTTTGAAGCGCGCCGCAACAAACTCGCCGGCGTTCAAACGTTTCCAGAAATGCTGGTACTCGGCGCTGTTGTATTCCTCCGGCTCGCAGAACATACGGTGATGTTTGCCCTGGATCTGCGCCAGGCTGTAGCCCATGCCACCGAGGAACCGGTCGTTCGCGGTCAGCACATGGCCGCCGAGGTCGAACTCGATCACCGCAGTGGAACGCACCAGCGCGGTGATCAGGTTCTCATGCTCGCGTGACCCCTCGATGGTGCGGGTGAGGTCGCTGGAGTAAATCGAAAAATGCTTGATGCGCCCGTCAGAACTGCGCACAGGCTGCAGGATCGAGCGCAACCATGCCTCTTTGCCATTGCCACGCATCAGGCGCACGGTGCCGGCGAAGTGTTCGCCGCGCACCAGGGCATTGTGAAAACGCTGCTGGAATTCGTCCTGGCGCAGGTGCGCAGGCACCAGTTCTTCCATGTGCCGCCCCACGATGTTGGAGGCCTGGTACGACAGCTCTTGCAGGAAGTTGGCATTCGCCCACTCCACCCGGCCTTTGGCGTCCAGCGTCAGGCACAGCATTTCGCTTTCCAGGCTCTCCCTGACCTGTTGCAAGCTGGACAACTCTTCGCGAAGAGCCGACAGCTCCTGCTTCAAACGGGTGTTGAACATGGGGCACCGATGGTCATTTGGGGGAGATGGATCTGACCTGCATCGGCGCTGGCGAGGTTTTCTGAAGCGCTTTTTTGTGGCGTGCCCAACTGTTTTTTGGATCCATTAACTGCCGTTGTTTCGGCAAACACCCATCACCTTGTATTCCACCGTATTGAGCTTGCCGCTGGAGTCTTCATAGGTCATGCGTGAAGGCACGGCATTGCACGAACTGATCGGCGGCGTAACGTTGACGACCTTGGCAATATCCAGCGCCATGCCATAGCGATACGCCTGTACCTGGGGTGCTGGCTGGCCGTTTTTTTCCGCGTAAGCCGCCATGGCTTTTTGATTACGTTCCATCATCAACGCAAACGTGCGGTCGCCTCCGCCTTCGGCCATCGCCCCCAGTGACAGGACTGCAGCTAATACACCCAAGCCAATTTTATAAAATGTCATTACAGGTTCCTCGGTTGATAAGTTCAGTCACGAGACTAATCAACCAACCCTGTCGCCATGTTCACCAAAAGATTACTTATCTGTTAGATCGCCTTGAGCTTCCAGAATTGTAATGTTCGCGCCACCTGACCGTTATCCACTGTTTGCAACTATCAGCCCGGGCCAGATCAATAAAAACGCCCCTACCTATAAGAAGCTGAAAACTGCCAACACCCAGGAGCGAAACATGAACATTACTTACTACACCCTTCCCTTTTCATTGATTGCCGCACTGCCTCTGGCAGCCGTGGCGGTGGAAGACACGCCCGAAGGTTTTATCCAAGGCAGCAACGTAACCGTGCTGGCGCGCAACTTTTACTTCAATCGCGATGACCGCAAGGGCCAGTCCAGCCCGACCGGCAATGGGTATTCCGAAGCCTGGGCGCAGGGTTTGATCGGCAAATTCGAATCCGGTTTTACTCAAGGCACCGTAGGCTTTGGCCTGGATGCGTTTGCCATGTACGGCCTGAAACTCGACTCGGGCAGCGGTCGCAGCGGCGGCAAGGGTTCGTTCGGCGTGCTGCCGGTGGACAGCGACAATCACCCCGAAGGCAGCTACAGCAAAGTCGGTGGCGCGGCGAAATTGCGCGTGCTGGACACGGTTATCAAGGCCGGCGATGTGTTCCCGCTCACGCCGGTGGTGGCCTACGGCGATTCGCGGTTGTTGCCGGAAAGCTTTCGCGGCGTCACCGCGCAGAACACCAGCCTTGAGGGCTTGAGCCTGCAAGGCGGACGCCTGAGCGGCATGAGCCAGCCAAGCGAAAGCGGGATGAACAAGGGCTTTGCGACCTTTTACGCGGGCAAGGTCGACTCACCCTGGATCGGCTATTTCGGCGCAGAGTACGCCGTCAACAAACACCTGAACGTGAGCCTCTACAGCAGCCGCCTGAAGGACGCCTGGGACCAGTACTACGTCGGCAGTGCCGCCAGTTACCCACTGACCGACGACGTGTCGTTATTCGGCGATTTCAACTATTACAAGGCCGTGGACGAAGGCAAAAAGCTGCTGGGCAAATTCGACAACAACATCTGGAGTGCCAGGCTCGGGGTAAAGGTCGGGGCCCACAGCGTGGCCCTCTCGCACCAGCGCAACAACGGCGATGACGACTTCGATTACCTGCGCCAATCGGACTCGATTTTCCTCAATAACTCGATCCAGTACAGCGACTTCAATTCGCCCAAGGAGCGTTCGTGGATGGCCCGTTACGACCTCGACATGCAGGCGTTCGGAATACCTGGCCTGTCGTTCATGACCCGTTATGCCAAGGGCACCGGCGCCGATTACAGCCACGCCAACGCGGTGTACATGCGCCGCGATGCAACCGGCAACCCGCTGACCGATCAACGCCGCTGGGAGCGGGATGTCGAGGCCAAGTACGTGGTGCAAAGTGGCAGCCTGAAGGATTTGTCATTGCGCTTGCGCCAGGCCACCGTGCGCTCCAGTGCGTTTGAGTCGGACCTGGAAGAAGTTCGCCTGATTGCGGAATACCCATTGGTCGCACTTTGAACAATTGCCCAGTTGAGTGCTTACATTCGTTCGCGCTTGACTAACATCTGCTCACAAATTGCTATCTATCAAAACTGTAACATTGGCCCCAGCTTCCCGTTAAGTTGAACTTCCTATACTCGCTTCAACTTGTCAGCACCGAGCAACATTCGTCTCTGAAGCTTTTTTTAGCTCCTTTGGAAAGAGATGATTTTTTTAACGCCCCTCTGGGGCGTTTTTTTTGGGCGCAGGCTTAGTCGCGACCCATTGCCGCAGTTGACCCTGAAGCTGCTTCACACTTCAGAATTTTCCTACTCACAACACACCTGATTCCATAGGGAAATGGAACCCTTCTCTTTCAGTAAAAGGTAAATCCCCATGCGTATCCTTGTGGTTGAGGACGAGCAAAAAACCGCTGACTACCTGCAGCAAGGCCTGAATGAAAGTGGCTACGTCGTGGACTGCGCGTCCAATGGCATTGATGGCCTGCACCTGGCTGAGCAGCACGCCTATGAGTTGGTGATTCTTGACGTCAACCTGCCGGGCAAGGATGGCTGGGAAGTGCTGGAGCAATTGCGTCGCAACGGCACCCAGCGCGTGATGATGCTGACCGCCCGCGGCCGGCTGGCCGACAAGATCAAGGGCCTGGACATGGGCGCCGATGATTACCTGGTCAAACCCTTCGAGTTTCCCGAATTGCTGGCGCGGGTGCGCACCCTGTTGCGGCGCAGCGAGCACATCCCACAGCCGGAAGTGTTCAGCGTGTCGGACCTGGAACTGGACCCGCGCCGCCATCGCGCGTACCGCGGCACACGGCGCATTGACTTGACCACCAAGGAGTTCGCACTGCTGCAGGTGCTGATGCGCCAGACCGGTGAAGTGCTGACCCGCACGCAGATCATTTCGCTGGTGTGGGACATGAATTTCGACTGTGACACCAACGTCGTGGAAGTTTCCATCAGCCGCCTGCGGGCCAAGGTGGACGATCAGAGCGAGGTCAAGCTGATCCACACCATTCGCGGCGTGGGTTACGTGCTGGAAGCACGGCCATGAAAACCGGCAGCCTGTCGATGCGTCTGGGGTTGACGGTCAGCCTCATGGGCGCCGGCCTGGTGCTATTGCTGGCGACGTTGGCGTACCTGGCCCTGACCCACGAACTGGAAAAACTGGCGCGCAAAGGCCTGGAAAGCAAGATGGAACAGATCCAGCACAGCCTGTCTCAAGGCCTCGACGCCCACGCCATCCGGGCACGTCCGCATTCGCTGATGGACCTGGTGATCGGCCATGACAATTTTTACCTCACTATCGTCGGCACCGCGCCCGATGAAACGGTGCTGCTGAGCATCGGTGCCAAGCCTCAGGAGCCGCTGCTGACAAACTTCACACCGCGAGAAACGCTCGGCTACCTCAATTGGGCCGACAGCAATGGCAACCAGGTGCTCAGCGCCTCCAGCCTGATGCGTCTGGCCAGTGGCGAGCGCGTACGCGTGCTGTTGTCGCTGGACCGCAGGGACGATCAGGCGCTGCTCAGTGCCTACCTGCGCGCCACCGTGATCGCCTTGCCCATGTTGTTGATACTGATCGGCATGGGGGCCTGGTGGCTGGTGCAGCGCGGGCTGGCGCCGCTTAAGCAGTTCAGCCATGTGGCGGCCAAAGTCACCACTCAGGACCTGACTCATCGCCTGTCCGTCAACAACCTGCCCAAGGAGCTGGGCGAGTTGGCGCAAGGCTTCAATGTGATGCTCAACCGCCTGGACGCCGGGGTGCAGCAACTCTCGCAATTCTCTGACGACCTTGCTCACGAATTGCGTGCACCGCTGACCAACCTGATGGGCAAAGCCCAGCTCACATTGTCGCGCCAACGCCCACCGGACGAATACAAAGCAGTGCTGGAATCCAACACCGAAGAGCTGGAGCGCCTGGCACGCATCGTTTCCGACATGTTGTTTCTGGCCCAGGTCAGCCACCCGGCAGCGCGAGCTTCGTTTGCCGCAGTATCGCTGGCGGACGAAGCTCATCGGGTCATGGATTTATTCGCCCTGAGTGCCGAAGACAAACAACTGACCCTGACCCTCAGTGGCGAGGCCCAGGTGCAGGGCGATCGCCTGATGATTCAACGCGCCCTCTCCAACCTGCTGTCCAATGCAATCCGCCATAGCCCGGCGGGCGCGCATATCGCGTTGCGGGTGGAGGCTTACGGCAACAGCGTGTCGTTGTCTGTCAGCAACCCAGGCCCGGGGATTGAAGTGCACCACCTGCCACACCTGTTCGAGCGGTTCTACCGTGTCGACAGCAGCCGCGCGCGCACCGAGGGCGGCACCGGCCTGGGACTGGCCATCGTGCGATCGATCATGACCCTGCACCAGGGGCAAACCGACGTGCGCAGTTCGCCCGGCGCTTTCACCGTGTTTCGCCTGGTGTTTCCTCAGGTGTAAGCCCATTGAGGGTGAGCCTGCTTGTTGTGCCAAGCGCACTTGTTGCGGCAGCGGCGTTGTTGTGGCAGCGGGCCTGTTGTGGCGAGCGGGCTTGCCCCGCGTTGGGCTGCGCAGCAGCCCCATCAAGGCCACCTCGGTATCCCCGATATACCGTGGCGAAAGATTTGGGGCGGCTTCGCCACCCAACGCGGGGCAAGCCCGCTCGCCACAGTAAGCGGGCTCGCCATAGACAGCCTGCTCACCCCACCCGCGTCATTCCTCCTTGCGGTGCGCCCACTGATACAACGCCGGCAGCACCAGCAAGGTCAGCAACGTAGAGGAAATAATCCCGCCGATCACCACCGTCGCCAACGGGCGCTGTACTTCGGCGCCGGTGCCGGTGGCCAAGGCCATGGGGATAAACCCCAGGGACGCCACCAGCGCGGTCATCAACACCGGGCGTAAACGTGTGAGCGCCCCTTCGTGGATCGCCACCGACAGTGAACGCCCCTCCTCGCGCAGGTTGCGGATGAAAGCAATCATCACCAGTCCGTTAAGCACTGCCACACCGGACAACGCAATAAACCCCACCCCCGCAGAGATCGACAACGGAATATCGCGCAGCCACAGCGCCATGATCCCACCGGTCAACGCGAACGGAATCCCGGTAAACACCAGCAAGCCATCCTTGAGGTTGTTGAACATCATGAACAACAGCCCGAACACCAGCAGCAACGCCACCGGCACCACGATACGCAAGCGCTCGGAGGCCTCCTTCAGCTGTTCGAACTGGCCGCCCCAGGTGGTCCAGTAACCCGCCGGGACCTTCACCTGAGTGCTGATGGCAGACTCGGCCTGTTCGACGAACGAACCGATATCACGCCCGCGCACGTTGGCGCTGACAATCACCAGGCGCTTGCCGTTCTCGCGGCTGATCTGGTTCGGGCCCAGTACCAGGTCCAGGCTGGCGACCTGGGACAAAGCAATAAAACCCAACTGGCCCGAGGCGTTGCTGGCCAGCGCCGGCACCGGGATCAACAGCCGCGACAAGCCCTCGATATCGGTGCGCAGCGCATCGGATAAACGCACGACCATGTCGAAGCGGCGGTCACCTTCGTACAGCGTGCCGGCTTGGCGTCCACCCACGGCGACGGCGATGGTGTCCTGCACGTCGCCCACGTTCAGGCCAAACCGCGCGGCCTTGTCGCGATCAATATTGATGGTCAGCACCGGCAGGCCAGAGGTCTGCTCCACCTTCACTTCCGAGGCGCCATCAAGCGTTTGCAAGGTCTCGGCGATCTCTGCGGCGGTCTTGTTGAGCACTGCCATGTCGTCGCCAAATACCTTCACCGCCACGTCACTGCGCACCCCGGAAATCAACTCGTTGAAGCGCAGCTGGATCGGCTGCGACAGTTCATACGCACTGCCCGGCACAATCGCACTGGCGCGCTGGATATCTTCGATCAGCGCCTCGCGGGATTTCGCTGGATCAGGCCACTGGTCCTTGGGCTTGAGCATCACATAGCTGTCGGAAATATTCGGTGGCATCGGGTCGGAAGCGATTTCCGCGGTACCGGTGCGCGCAAAGACTCGCTCGATTTCCGGCACCTGGGCCATCAAGGTTTTCTCCAGCTGCTGCTGCATCTGCACCGATTGCGTCAGGCTGGTACCAGGCACACGCAGAGCCTGTTGAGCGAAGTCGCCCTCACTGAGGCTGGGGATAAATTCGCTGCCCATGCGGCTGGCCACCACGCCCGAAGCGACGATGGTCAGCACCGCCAGGCCGAACACCAGCGGGCGGCGCGTCATGACCCAATCCAGCACCGGCGCATAGGCCCGACGCGCCGTGCGCATCACCAGGTTTTCCTCTTCCTTGACCTTGCCGGTGACAAACAGCGCAATCGCGGCCGGCACAAAGGTCACCGACAGAATCATCGCGCCGAGCAAAGCGATGACCACGGTGAACGCCATGGGGTGGAACATCTTCCCGGCCACTCCGGTGAGGGCGAAGATCGGCAGGTACACCACCATGATGATCAGTTGCCCGAAGATCAGTGCGCGCCGCGCTTGCTTGGCCGCAGCGAACACCTCATGCAGGCGCTCGCTGCGGGTGAGCAAGCGGCCATGGCGCTGCTGCGCATGGGCCAGACGGCGAATGGCGTTTTCGACGATCACCACCGCGCCGTCGACAATAATCCCGAAGTCCAGCGCGCCAAGGCTCATCAGGTTGGCACTGACTTTGTTGGTAAACATGCCGGTAAAGGTGAACAGCATCGCCAGCGGAATCACCATCGCGGTGATCAACGCCGCGCGAATATTACCCAGGAACAGAAACAGCACCGCGACCACCAGCAGCGCGCCCTCGAAGAGGTTTTTCTTCACGGTGGCGATGGCTTTTTCGACCAGGTTGGTGCGGTCATAAACGGTAACGGCAACCACGCCCTGGGGCAGCGAACGGTTGATCTCTTCGAGTTTTTTCGCCACCGCCTGGGACACGGTGCGGCTGTTTTCACCGATCAGCATGAACACCGTGCCCAGCACCACTTCACGGCCATTTTCGGTGGCGGCACCAGTGCGCAGCTCACGGCCAATGTCGACTTGCGCCACATTGCGCACGCGGATCGGCGTGCCGCCCGACGTGGTGATCACGATGTTGGCAATGTCATCGATCGACGCCACTTGCCCCGGTGCGCGAATCAACAGCTGCTCGCCGCTGCGCTCGATGTAACCGGCGCCGACGTTGGCGTTGTTGCGCTCAAGCGCGGTGACCAAATCGGTCAGCGTCAGGTTGTAGGCCGCCAAGCGTTTTGGGTCCGGGGCGATCTGGTATTCCTTGGCAAAGCCGCCGATGGTGTTGATCTCGGCCACGCCCGGCACGTTGCGCAGCTGTGGCTTGATGATCCAGTCCTGGATCACGCGCAGGTCGGTCGGCGAGTAAGGCGTGCCGTCTTCCTTGAGCGCGCCGTCTTCGGCTTCGACGGTCCACAGGAAAATTTCCCCGAGGCCAGTGGAAATCGGCCCCATCGCGGTTTCGATGCCAGTGGGCAATTGCTCGCGGGCCACCTGCAGGCGCTCGTTGACCAATTGGCGGGCGAAGAACAGGTCAGTGCCGTCTTTGAAGATCACCGTGACCTGGGACAGGCCGGAGCGCGACAACGAACGCGTCTGCTGCAAACCCGGCAGGCCGGCCATGGCGGTTTCGATGGGAAAGGTAATGCGCTGCTCGGTTTCCAACGGCGAAAAGCCGGCCGCCGCCGAGTTGATCTGCACCTGCACATTGGTGATGTCGGGCACCGCGTCGATGGGCAACTTCTGATAACTGGCGATGCCGACACCGGCCATCAACAGCACCGCCAGCAACACGATGATGCGCTGCTCGATGGCGAATTGGATAAGGCGCTCAAACATGGGGAATCACTCGCAGGATCAATGGGCGTGCTCGGCCGAGCCTTTACCCAGTTCGGACTTGAGGATGAAGCTGCCTTCGGTGGCCACTTGCGCCCCGGCTTCAAGGCCCTGGCGCACTTCGACGTAGCCGTTTTCACTCACGCCCAGTTCGAGGTGGCGGGTGATGAAACCGTCCGCCGTGCGCACGAATACCGAGGGTTTGTCCTCGACGGTCTGGATGGCGGTTTGCGGCACGGTGACCTTGGCCTGGTAGGTGTCGGTGGCCAGTTGCACAGTCACAAACAACCCTGGGCGCCAGGCATCGTCGGGGTTGGGCACGGTCACGCGCACGGTAGCGGTGCGCGTCTGCTCGCCGAGCAGGTTGCCGACATAGGCCACCGTGCCTTGAACTTCAGTGCCCATTTCCGAGGAGCTGACCTTCACCGGTTTACCGACGCGCACCTTGTTCAGGTCCTTGGGAAACACGCCGAAGGTGACCCACACCTGGGACAAATCCGAGAGCGTGAAGGCGTTGCTGGTTTCGCCGACCACTTCGCCCACGCCCAAGTGTTTTTCCACCACCACACCGGCGAATGGCGCGCGCAGCTCGTAGCGATTACCGCCGGACAGTACGGCGCTGCCGCTGAGTGCCGTCATCTTCTGACGCGCGTTGGTCAGCGCGATCTCCGCTTCCTGCAAGGTCTGGCGCGCCAGCAGGTAGTCCTGCTCGGCGGAGATTTCGTCCTTCCACAGCTGGCGCTCGCGCTCAAAGGTGGTGCGCGCCAACTCGACGCGTCGCTCGCTGGCGGCCAACTCGCTGCGCTGGTCGGAAATCTGCTGGCTGGCGATCACGGCCAACAACTCGCCCTTTTTCACCGACTGGCCAAGGTTGACCTTCACCGCCTCCACCACTCCGCCCGCACGCGGCACGATGTGTGAGGTCCGGTCCTCGTCGAAACGCACTTCTCCCGGCAGCGTCAGCAGCGTGCTGATCGCGCGCGGTTGGGCTTGGGCGAGCTGAATACCGGCCGCCTGGATCTGCTGCTCGGTGAGTTCGAGTTTGCCTTCTTCTTCCTCTTCGGCCCGTGCAAAACCAGACAGCATCAGGCCCAGGGCGACGGCGAGCGCCACACCGTGTTTATGCTTCATAAAAGACTCCAGAAAAAAATCAAAACCGGGCAAGGTCGCCGTAAATCCGTTCGATGCGCACCCAGGCGTCGGTCGCCTGGGCGGTCGCCACCAGGTATTGGGTGCGGGCTGCGATCAAGGTGCGCTGGGCATCGAGCACGTCGAGGAAGTTGAACTTGCCCATCTCGAAGCCACGGGTGGCGCTGTCCACCGCGCTCTGGGCGGCGGGCAGGATGTGTTGGTTGAACGCGCGCACTTCGGTATCGGCGGTTTGCCACACGTCCAGGGCCTGGCGAGTTTCGGTGCGCAGGCGCAGTTCGACCGCGTTGCGCAAGTCGCGGGCCTGATCGGCACGGCGGCTGGCGGCGAGCACATTGCCCTGATTGCGGTTGAACAGCGGGATCGGCATCGACACGCCCACCAGGTTCACGCGTTCACGCACGCTGGCGTCGTACTGGCTGCCGATGGACACATCGAGGTCGGGAATCCGCTGGGCCTTTTCCAGGCCCACGGCAGCTTCGCTTTGAATAATGTGCAGGTCGGCCAGGCGCAGTTCGGTGGTTTGCTCAAGCCGCGCAAGCAATTGCGCGGCGGCCGGCAAAGGCGGTGCGGATTGGCTTTGCGCGGCCACGTCCTCAAAGTCAGGCGTGGCGCTGCCGGTGCTGGCGGCAAGGCGCCGATAGGCATCGCTGAGGCCGATTTGCGCGCGGTTCAATTCCAGGCGGATCTGCGACACCTGCACCTGCGCGCGCGTGGTTTCCACCGGCGATGACTTGCCGGCGGTGACGCGACCTTTGGCGACCACCAGGCCACGCTCGGCCAGGGCCATCGAGCGTTGCGCCAAGTCGAGGCGCTGCTGGGCACGCAAAGCACTGTAGTAACTGTCGATTACGTCGGCGCGCAGGCCATTGCGACGCTGCTCCAGGGTCAGCGCGGCGGCGTCCTGGGCGCGCGTCGCGACGTCAATGCGTGCACCACGTTTGCCGCCCAGTTCCAGGGTCTGGCTGAGTTTTAGGGTAGTAGTGCGCGTGTTGCGGCGGGTGTCTTCGGCATCCCAGGACGCCACCGGGTTGGGGATCAAGCCGGCCTGCTGGCGACCGCCCTGGGCAATGTCGATGTCCCATTGCGCAGCAGCCAGGTCAGGGTTGTTGGCGAAGGCGGCTTGCAGGGCTGCATCCAGAGAGAGGGTCTGCGCCTGGGCAGCACCTGCGGCCACCCACAACGCTGCTGCCCCCAAAAGTGTTCTAACGGAAAGTGCCATAACGAAAGTTCCACGCCCATGAAGTCGCTGAGATTTCCCAGCGGGGGGCAATGTAGCTTTCGGTACTTATCAGGGCCGTGGGCGCAACATTACAAATCCGTTAGCCGGGCTCAGGCATGCACCTCGTCATGTTCGTCGTGCACAAACCCCTCGCCTTCCACCTGAATCGTGGCGTGGGAAATATCGAATTGTTCGTGCAGCAATTCCGTCACCTGGCTAAGGATTTTTTGTTCCGTGTTCAGCGCAGCATCCGCCACCAAGTGCGTGCTCAGCACATTTTTGCCACTGGTCAGGGCCCAGATATGCAGGTCGTGCACGTCCTTGACCCCCGGCACACCCCGAATGGCCTGCTCGACCTGGTCGATATCGATGCCGTCCGGCACGCCTTGCAGCAGCACGTTCATGCTTTCCTTGAGCAGGGTCCAGGTGCGCGGCAACACCCAGAAACCAATCGCCGCCGCCACCACCGAATCGACCCAGCCCCACCCGGTGAACATGATCACCACCGCCGCGATCATCACGCCGATGGAACCGAGCATGTCGCTCCACACCTCCAGATAAGCGCCCTTCACATTCAGGCTTTCACCGCTGGCGGCACTGAGCAGTTTCATCGAGATCAGGTTGACGATCAGCCCCAAAAACGCAATCACCAGCATGCCGGTGGACTGGATCTCAGCCGGTGCCTGCAGCCGTTGATAGGCCTCATACAGAATGTAAAACGCCACGCCAAACAACAGCAGCGCATTGAACGCCGCCGCGAGGATCTCGAAACGCGCGTAGCCAAAGGTGCGTTTGCGGTCGGCCGCGCGCTTGGCGACCTGGATGGCCACCAGAGAAATCGCCAGCGCCAGGGCGTCGGTCATCATGTGCGCGGCATCGGACAACAGCGCCAGGCTGCCGGTGATAAACGCGCCGATCACCTCAGCAATCATGAAGCTGCTGGTCAGCCCCAGGGCGATCCATAGAAGACGCTCGTGACCGGCGCGTACCTGACCGTGATTATGTCCTGCGCTCATGAAAACTCCTCAATAGGTGGGGTTCGTTGATCATAGAGCTATAGGCCAGATCCCCGCGCAGGGGTTGCAAATTTGTCATCCGCGCGACAGCTCGCCGTTATATCGCGCGCACCAAAATCGCCCATGGACGCGCTGCAACAGTTCTATCAGGTATGCTTTTCGAGCAGGAAACAAAAAGAAACAAATTAGCCAACCTGTTCGATAAGGAGTTCCGTTTTGGAGTTATCGACTGCCGCGTGGATGGTTCACGACACCCGTCTCATGTTCTGCGTTCTGCTGGCCATCGCTAGCATCATTGTGTTGATCAGCGCGACCAAGCTGCCGCCATTTTTATCGATTCTGATCGGTACGTTTATCGCCGGCGTCGGCGCGGGGCTGCCGCCGGAAGAAGTCGCCAAGGCCTTCAGCAAAGGCGCCGGGGCGATCCTCGGTGAGGCCGGGATCATCATTGCTCTGGGCTCGATGCTCGGTGCGTTAATGGCCGAATCCGGCGCCGCCGACCGTATCGCCACCACCTTGCTCGGGCTGGGCAAAGGCAAGTCGTTGCCTTGGGTGATGGCACTGGTGGCGATGGTGATCGGCCTGCCGCTGTTCTTTGAAGTCGGGCTGGTGATGATGGTGCCGATCATCTTTGTAATGGCCAAACGTTCGAATCAGCCGCTGCTGAAAATCGCCATTCCGGCGCTGGCGGGCATGACTACCCTGCACGCGCTGATGCCACCGCACCCGGGGCCGCTGATTGCGGTGAGCGCATTGCACGCCGACTTGGGCCTGACCATGTTGCTGGGCTTCTGCCTGGCGGTGCCAGCGGTGATTCTCGCGGGGCCGCTGTATGGCAACTGGCTGTCCAAGCGTATGCAGGTGGATGAGCCGGCCGACATCGACGCGCTGTTCAGCGCACCGCCCAAGGCACCGCGCCAGCCGAGTTTCGGGGTGTCGTTGCTGATCATTTTGTTGCCGGTGATTTTGATGCTCGGCAGTACCCTGGCCAAAGTCGCGATGGCGCCGGAAAACCCGCTGGCACTGACCTTGAAGTTCCTCGGTGAACCGCTGATTGCCCTCGGCCTGGCTGTCATCGCCGCCGTGATCTGCCTGGGCTGGGCCGCCGGCATTCCACGCGCCGAGGTCGGCAACACGCTGCGCAAAGCCCTCGCGCCCATCGCCGTGTTGCTGTTGACCATCGGCGCCGGCGGCGGCCTCAAGCAAACATTGCTGGACGCCGGCGTCAGCCAGACCATCAGTAAAGTCGCCGAAGGCGCGCACATGCCGTATCTGCTGCTGGCCTGGTTGATTGCCGTGGCCCTGCGCCAGGCCACCGGTTCGGCGACCGTCGCCACGACAACTACGGCGGGCATTCTCGCGCCAATGATGGCGGGTTTGGCGGCGACGCAGAGTTCACTGGTGGCGCTGGCGATTGGCGCTGGCTCGGTGTTCTTCTGCCACGTCAACGACGCCGGGTTCTGGATGGTGCGCGAGTACTTTGGCTTGCAGTTGAAGCAGACGATCTGGGTGTGGTCGGTGCTGCAAACTATCGTTTCCGTGGTCGGCCTGGTCGGTACGCTGTTGCTCTGGCACTTTCTGACCTGAAGATCTTGTAACGGGGGGGGCGCGCTCCCCTTCACTTTGTCAGTGATGTAAAACGAAACGAGCGTCGAGCTTACTGAGCAACTCGAAGGTGTTCATATACGGAACGCCAAACAAAGCACACACGTTGGGAATGGTGTATTTGCGCTTGATGTCAGGGTTGTAGACTTCATGTGTGACAACCACGGCCCCCGTCGTCATCGCCTTGGCGATTAGCCAAGCATCTGCCCCTTCAAGAAACTCTTCCAGTGCTCCGGCCTTCATCACCGGTACTTGCTCGGCAATTCTTGAGACAATATTCCCAAAGGCCACTTGGGTCTGTTGATCACTCGAGTCTTCAAACAGTCCAGCATTACCCTTTACCCACAGCGTCAATTCATCGTTGCCTTTGGCTAGTTCGTCTCTGACTGGAACAATACTGGCAATTTCCAAGGCCTGATGCTGCTGAAGTATCCATGCCCAATAGCCTGGGCAGATCGTCATCCCGTAATAACGGTTCTTGGCCTCGATTAATGTATTCGAATCCAATAGATGCTTCATGCCGATAGTTTCATTCCATAAGTCTTCAGCTTAGCTGGCTGCACACCCAGCAATTTTCCTGCGTCCCGCAACAAAATTCGCCCGCTCTGTGCTTCTGCGAGAACGGCCTTGCTAAACCGAGTGCTGTTCCTGATAGCTGCTGTGCGGTAGTAGTCGCCTCCACTGCCGTCTTTATCTCGATACTCCTGCAAGATCCGGCGGTAGTAAGCGCCGTATTGATCATTACTGATGTAGCCAAGATCACGGGCGCGCCGTGCAATCACCAATGCGCTGACACGAAAGCGTCCGGCCAAAGGCCCCAGGTTTTCTTCCCAGTGAACATCGGCAACCCAATGCGCTCGAAAAATGAGTTCCGGCGCTAGAAACTCTCCCGCCACCGCATTGCAGAAGGCCTCTTCCTGACGGGCACTTTGACTGCTGCCATCAGACACGCCCGTGCTACCAATCCATATATGCGCCAGTTCATGCATCAATGTAAAAAGCCGCGCCGTGGGCGCGTCCGCACTGTTGATGAAAACCACCGGGGCCATCGGATTGCTGATCGCAAAACCTCGAAACTCACTGACATCGAGTTTCCTGTGGGTGTTGCCCAAGGCAACACCACTTCGCATGACGAGAATTCCGGCCTCTTCCGCACCACTCACCAAAGCCCTCACATAGTCTTCGTAACCCATTCGAGCAAATGCATCCGTCACGCCAAGTACGCGACGAATATCTGCAACAACGTCTTTGATCGGCGAGTGGCTATTGAAATGTCCAACAAAGGGCAACGGGGCTCGTTCGTGATCCTGCAAGTACTCCAAGTACCAGTCTTGCTTACGGAGCACGTCTCTCACTGTGTCCATCAGGTTCAAGCTGGGCTCGTCTGGAAAAACGCCACCCACAGTACGCAGGTCTGGAAGAGGCAAATGCTCTAGTGGAGGAGCCCTGAGAAAGAGATAGCCGAAAGGCACGTGCACAATCGCAGCCCACTTTTGCGCCTGGTTGAAGGTAGGAAGACTCTGGCCGCCTTCCCACTCCTTCAGCCGGTCCAATTTGACCATGAGACCTTTGGCAACCTGCGCTTCAGATAGCCCTGCTCGCTGGCGAGACCAGGACAGGATTGCAGGGTTGACATAGGCGACCTGAGACATAGAGGTAAGTGTGCTCGTCAAGATTGGGCGTGACTATAGGAGCGACCTTCCTAACCGTCAATTAATGGCCCTAAGTGCCATTTGTAACAGCGTTTACTGGGTGGCGCTTGCCAAACAGCGCCACACTCGCCACCCCCACCGCGCCCATCACCACGCAATAGCCCACGCAAATCCACGGGCGCGTGGGCATCAGCGCGATCAGCAGTAATGGCGTAGTACTCGCCCACAACGCGTAGGCAATGTTGTAGGTGAAGGAAATCCCCGACACTCGCACGTGCGCTGGAAACAGGCCGACCATCACCGACGGCACCGCGCCCACCACGCCGCAACTCAAGCCCGCCACGGCGTACGCCGCGCCCAGCCAGAGGCCGCCGTTGATAAGGCTCGCGTACAGCAGCGCAATCCCCACTGGCAGCAACAGGCTGTAGACCAGCACCGCGCGCCAGGCGCCGATACGGTCCACCAGCAGGCCGGCGAGTACGCAGCCGATATTCAGAAAGACGATGCCCAGCGCGCTCAAGGCGAAGGTGCGGCTGGGGCTCATGCCGAAGGTTTTTTGCATCAGGGTCGGGGTGATGACGACCAGCACCACCACGGCCGAGGTGAGTACGCAGGTGAGGATCATCGCCGGCAGCAACACGGCGCGATGGTCGCGCAGCACGGTGCGCAGCGGCAGTTCGGCGGCCGCCTGGCGGCGGGCCTGCATGTCGAGGAACACCGGGGTTTCACTGAGCCAGCGGCGCAGCCACACGCCGATCACGCCGAATACTCCACCGAGCAGGAAGGGGAAGCGCCAGGCGTAATCGAGGATTTCGGCTGGGGTGAAGACTTGCGCCAGCAGCGTGGCAGTGAGTGCGCCCAGCAGGTAGCCGAAGGTCAGACCGGCTTGCAGGAAACCCAGGGCGTAACCGCGGTGATGACGCGGTGCGTGCTCGGCGACGAAGGTCCAGGCGCTGGGCACTTCGCCGCCCACTGCGGCGCCTTGCAGCACGCGCAGCACCAGCAGGATCAGCGGCGCGAAATAGCCGATTTGCGCGTAGGTCGGCATGATCCCGATCAGCAGGCACGGCAGCGCCATCATCAGGATGCTCAGGCTGAACACGCGTTTGCGACCCAGGTGATCGGCGAAGTGCGCCATCAGGATGCCGCCGAGCGGGCGCGCCAGGTAGCCGGTCACGAAGATGCCGAAGCTTTGCAGCAGGCGCAGCCACTCGGGCATTTCGGGCGGGAAAAACAGTTGGCTGAGGGTCAGCGCAAAGAATACGAAGATGATGAAATCGTAGATTTCCAGGGCGCCGCCGAGGGCGGCCAGGCCCAGGGTTTTGTAGTCGGAGCGGGAAAAACGCTGCGCCCGTGGGGAAAAGGTGGCAGTCATGTGCAAGCTCGGCAGACAAACAAAATGGCGTGCAGGTTATGAGTTGAGTCCGGTGATGGCAATCACGGCAGATATATTTGTTTTACTCATGGATCGATGAAGATAACTGCATTCCCATATCAATGGCCGTAGCGGAACATGCCGTAAAACTGCCAACACCATAATAAATACAAGAGGAATGACTCGTGGCCGATGCTATCGAAGAAAGCCGCTATGCCCGATTTGCCCTGCGCTGCTCCAATTTCGCCGAGCGCTGGTTTCCAGATTCCTGGGTGTTTGCCGCCCTCGCGGTGATCATCGTCGCCGTGGCGACCCTGGGCATGGGCGCCGCACCCACCGAAGCCGCCAAAGCCTTTGGTGACGGGTTCTGGAGCCTGATCCCGTTCACCATGCAGATGGCCTTCGTGGTGATCGGCGGTTACGTGGTGGCCAGTTCGCCACCGGCGGTGAGATTGATTGACCGCCTGGCACGTATCCCCAAAAACGGCCGTTCGGCGGTGGCCTGGGTCGCATTGATTTCCATGGTCGCGTCCCTGCTCAACTGGGGCTTGTCGCTGGTGTTCGGCGGGTTGCTGGTGCGCGCACTGGCCCGCCGCACGGATTTACGCATGGATTACCGCGCAGCCGGTGCTGCGGCCTACCTGGGGCTGGGCGCGGTATGGGCGCTGGGGCTGTCGTCGTCGGCCGCGCAGTTGCAGGCCAACCCGGCCAGCTTGCCCCCATCGATCCTGTCGATTACGGGGGTGATCCCGTTCACCGACACGATTTTCCTGTGGCAATCCGGGGTGATGTTGCTGGCGCTGATCGTGGTCTCGCTGATCATCGCCTACGCCACCGCGCCCGGCCCGAACAGCGCCCGTGATGCAAAGGCCTGTGGCGTCGACCCGGCGTTCAACCTGCCCAAGCTTCAAGCGCCCACTCGCCCGGGCGAATGGCTGGAACATAGCCCGCTGCTGACTATTCTGCTGGCGTTGTTGGCGGCGGGTTGGCTGTTCCATGAGTTTTCGACCAAGCCGGCGATCAGTGCGATTTCGGGGCTGAACACCTACAACTTCCTGTTCATCATGGTCGGCGCACTGCTGCACTGGCGCCCGCGCAGCTTCCTTGATGCGGTGGCGCGCGCCGTACCGACCACCACCGGCGTGCTGATCCAGTTTCCGCTGTATGGCTCCATCGCGGCGCTGATGACGGTGGTCAAGGGCGGCGACGGCCAAACCCTGGCGCACCATATCTCAACCTTTTTCACCTCTATTGCTTCACACGACACCTACGCGCTGTTGATGGGTGTGTACTCGGCGGTGCTGGGCTTCTTTATTCCGTCGGGCGGCGGCAAGTGGATCATCGAGGCGCCTTACGTGATGCAAGTGGCCAACGACCTGCAATACCACCTGGGCTGGGCAGTGCAGATCTACAACGCAGCCGAGGCGCTGCCGAACCTGATCAACCCGTTTTATATGCTGCCGCTGCTGGGCGTATTGGGGCTCAAGGCGCGGGATTTGATCGGCTTTTCGTTTGTGCAGTTGCTGGTGCACACGCCGCTGGTGTTGTTCCTGTTGTGGGCGCTGGGGACGACGTTGAAGTATTTGCCGCCCGTCATGCCCTAACACGGTCAGGGTGGAAGCGGGCTTGCTCGCGAAAATGCGCGCGGGTCAGTGACGGAAACGGTTGACTGACACAGCGCTTTCGCGAGCAAGCCCGCTGCCCTATTTCGATCTGCGGCTTTAACCCGGCTGTCTTCTTTTCGTCACATTGCATTGCTACCGTCCTGCGAAATATCTTGAAACAACCACCGCGCAGGGACTCCCAGCAATGAGTGACGAGCACGAAGACCGCCCTTCTCCCGATTCCATCGCCCAACCGCCGGTAGACACCAGCCGCCGGCGTTTCCTGGGGGGCGCGGCAGTGCTGGGGGTCGGCGCGACCTTGAGTGCCTGCGGCAACACCGGTGAAACACCGACCGCGCCGGTGACGCGACCGCTCACACCTCAAGAGCTGGACAAGGCCTTGCACGACCAGGTGAAAACCGTGGTGGTGATCTATGCCGAAAACCGCAGCTTCAACAATTTGTTTGCTGATTTCCCTGGCGTGGAAAAACCACTGTCGGCGCTCTCCGGCGCCGATGCCCAGCAACGCGACCGCGACGGCAGCCTGCTGACCAGCCTGCCGCCAACCTGGGGCGGTGTGTTGCAAGTCGGCCCGCAAAGTGTCGACGGGGTGACCTACCCCAGCGAAGTGCAATTCCAGGAAAACCTGCCCAACGCACCGTTCGCCCTCAAAGGCCCGAACGCCGAAGACCTGCCTTTGAGCCTGGTCACGCGCGATTTGTGGCACGTGTTCTACCAGAACCAGATGCAGATCAACGGCGGCAAGAACGACAACTTTGTGGCCTGGGGCGACTCCGGTGGCCTGGTGATGGGCCATTACGCCCAGAGCCGTTATTCCTTGCGCCTGTGGGATGTGGCCAAGGAGTTTGTGCTGTGCGACAACTTCTTTCAGGGTGCATTTGGTGGCTCGTTTCTTAACCACCAATACCTGATCAGCGCCACGGCGCCGTTTTATCCGAACGCCGCACAATCAGTGGCCAAAGCGCAGATTGCCACGCTGCAAAGCGATGACCCAGCCGACCCGCGTCTCAAGCCGCTGGACAAGTCACCCGCCAGCGCCATGACCGGCCCACCGCAGTTTGGCCCCAGCGCACTGACACCGGACGGCTACGGCGTGAACACCCTCGCCCCGCCGTACTGGCCGACCTGGATTCGCGACCCGGACAACCCGGATTACTCCAAACCCGACCTGCCCAACGTGCTGGTGCCGCAGACCCACGAACACATCGGCGACAAGCTGTCGAAAAAGAACATCGACTGGGCCTGGTACGCCGGTGCGTGGCAAGCCACCCTCGACCAATTCAAGGATTCGGGCGGCATTCCGAAAATCCCCAACTTTCAGTATCACCACCAGCCGTTCAACTACTTCAAGCAACAAGGGCCAGAAAACCGTGCCGAGCGTGATAAACGCCTGCGCGATGGCGGCTTGGGTGATGAGGCGAGCACCAATAAATTCTTCGCCGACGCCCAGGCCGGCAAGCTGCCGGCCGTGAGCTTCTACAAGCCTCAGGGCAACCTGAACATGCACGCCGGTTACGCCGACGTAGCCTCGGGCGATCGCCACATCGTTCGCGCCTTGAAAGTGCTGCAGGAAAGCCCTCAGTGGAAAAACATGGTGGTGGTGGTGACCGTCGACGAGAACGGCGGCTGGTGGGACCACGTGGCACCGCCCAAGGGCGACCGCTGGGGCCCGGGCACGCGGGTTCCGGCGCTGGTGGTGTCGCCGTTTGCGCGCAAAGGCACCGTGGACCACACGGTTTACGACACGGCATCGATCCTGCGTTTGATCACCAGGGTGTTCCAGCTGGAGAAACTGGACGGCCTCAAGCAGCGCGATGACGCGATGATTTCCCGCGGCCAGACGCCCATGGGCGATTTGAGCAATGCATTGCAATTCAAACTGTAGGTTTTCTTATCCAATAACGACACGCCTGGCGATTTAGCACGCGGTTTTCCTGGTCAGCCGCTACTGTGTGCAGGTGGGCTTTCGCTGACAAGGAACCAACTATGTTCAAACCGACCAGGCTGTCCTTCACCTTGGTCGCACTGCTGGCCAGTGCGCTCGTACACGCCGATATCGAAGTACCACTGGGCAGCACGCAACGCGTCACCCAAGTGTTCGCGTTTCCCAATAACTGCAACGTGATCTGCTTTCGGCCATGGACGCTGGAGCAGACCGCCGAGCACTACCTGAACCAGAGCTTGCAGCGCGACGGGTACAGCCGCGCCAAGGTCAGCGTGAAAACCCATGACGGCGAGGTCGTGGCGACCTTCAGCGGCGTACCCGACCACTACGGCCAGCCCCTCACCACGCTGCTCAACACCGCTGACCTGGCCTACCAAGGCGCCAGCAAACTCAACAGCGACGGCAAATGGGCCTACAACTGGTACCTGTTCCTGCCGCTGGGCATGGCGCTGGAAAACCGCAAAAGCATCGAGCTGCTGCACTTCCCGCCGGATTACTCGCTGACCCAGGCCCAGGATTACCTTGAATCGGCCACCACGGATCGCTGGGCCACGTTGCTCACCGACAACGGCATCCCGGCCACCGAAACCCCGGCCTACCAGACCATCATCGATATCGCCCCCATCGCCGCGCCGTCCAACGCGGGCAAGGACCTGGAAACGGTTTACAGCTATTTCACCGACTATCAGACCCGCATGGTCAAGGAACTGAGCCTGCACGCCAACGGCTCATTACCGATGGTGGCGTTCGGTGCGCCGGTGCGCAGCTGGATCAAACAACAATACGGTCAGACGGTGGCGGTGTTGGGCCTGGCGCAGATCAGCCCCACCGAGGGCAAACCCGTGTCGGTGCTGGGCGCCAACCACCCCAGCTACATCTGGTATGCGGCAGACCCTGCCACCTACGACGGCAATGAACAAAAAGCCGACGAAGCCGGTTTGAAGGTGATGGGCCAGGATTTGAGCGCTGCCTGCTGGCAAGCCGGCATGGGACAGAAGCCCGCCAGCGATCCGAATGTGTTGCTAAAGGCGTGCATGAACACCTGGCAGGTCACGCGCAAGGAGCAGACCTGTGAGTTGTTCTACACCTCGGTACGCAACCTGACCCCGGAACAGGCCAACGCCAAATGCGCCACGCCTGCGATCAAGGCCCAGTTGAAACAGTTGAAGGGCGTCGTGCCGGCAGCATCTCTTACCGCGCCAGCGCTATAAAGCGCACAAACAGAACGGTTTCTACTGTCAGATTTGACAGTAGAAATCGAATTCAACTTGGGCGAGTCTGGGGCCGCACACATTCGCTGCAAGACTGGCAGTCAGACAACTCAGTAGGTCGATGCAGCCTAGGCCAGGAGAGTTATGAAAACTCAAGCCATGGATAAGGCTAAAACCAGCACAAAGGACTGCCTTTACCCCTTCAAAACCCTGCTTTTTGAACCGGGCTATCCGTCGACCGAGCAATTCCAGCCCATTCAGGACGCTAACGGATTACCCGCCGGGGTCAAGGCGCGCATCGCCTTTGACAGCCGTGTGCGCATCGCCAAGGTTTCCGGCTATGCCGTGGGTGAGCGGCGCCCGCATACGCTGCAGCTGTCGCCCCGTATCCACTTGTATGACTGCTGGTTCTGCGGCCTGTTGTTGCACTCCTGCGACCCGAATGTGTTTTTCGACACCACAGACCTGGAGCTCTGGACCGTACAGCCCATCGCCGCCGGCACCTTGCTGACGCTGGATTACGCCAGTACCGAGGACGCGCTGCCCCAGCAGTTCGCTTGCCTGTGCGGCGAGCTGAACTGCCGGGGCTGGATCACCGGCAGCCAGGAGCCGTTAAACAGCGAAGGTCAGGCGTTCATGGCCCGATGGCGTGAACGCAAAAGACCTTAGGCTTCGCCCAACGGGCGCAGGCGGTATTGCGGCGGCAACTGCTCAAAACCACTGATGGTGGTGTTCAAGCTCTTCCAGCGGCCATCCTTGATGCCATAGATGCAGCCATGAATCGACAGGCTCTGCCCACGGTGCCAGGCGTTTTGCACAATGCTGGTGTGGCCGACGTTGGCCACTTGCTGAATCACGTTCAGCTCGCAAAGGCGATCGACGCGCTCTTCTTCGGTCGGCAGCTGCGCTAGCAGGTCACGGTTTTCGTAATAGAGATCACGAATAGTGCGCAGCCAGCCGTCGATCAGGCCGAACTGGCGGTCCTGCATCGACGCGCGCACACCGCCGCAGCCATAGTGGCCGGTGACGAGGATGTGTTTGACCTTGAGCACGTCGACTGCGTACTGGATCACCGACAGGCAATTGAGGTCGGTGTGCAGCACCACGTTGGCGACGTTGCGGTGCACGAACAGATCACCCGGCAACATGCCGACGATCTCGTTGGCCGGTACGCGGGCATCGGAGCAACCGATCCACAGGTATTCCGGGGTTTGCTGGCGGGCAAGCTTGGCGAAGAATTCGGGATCTTCCTGTTTGATCGCGTCCGCCCAGCGTTCGTTGTTATCAAGCAGGTCTTGTAGTTCGTTCATCAGGGAAAGCCTCAGGAATGATGCGCAGCTGTGTGACAGACAACCGCTCGTCCGGGTCACGCCAAGCCGTAATTAGCTTGAATCTTTAGGGCGCCGTGCCTGTCCACACACTATAAGCCCCACAGTATGAGGATTAGCCATGACTGAATCACGACGTCCCTACGGCGCTACGCAGCCGGAACCGATTGACGACAACGAAGACCGCATGGGCTCGATGCGCGAGCTGGATTTTGACGAGGAAGAGCCGACCGCGGAAATCGGCGATGAGATTCCGCCGGGAGAGCGCGAGCAATTGATGCCCGACGAACGGGTACGCGAAGCGGGCATGACTGGCGCATCGACGGCGGACCATGAGCCGACTGATGATGATATGAGCCCGGAAACCCTTATCCATGAGGACGGTGCGCGGGATGCGCGGGAAGAAGGCGAGGATAATCCGGCGGATTACGATCTGAGCATCGTCGATGAAGATGAGATTGGCGGTGGCAATGGGCTGGATGAAGCCGAGTTAGCCGATATCGATCCGGTCGACGGTAACCGCTGATACAGCGCGGTTCAAAATGTGGGAGCGGGCTTGCTCGCGAATGCGATCGTTCAGTCAGTAAATCTTTGACTGATACACCGTATTCGCGAGCAAGCCCGCTCCCACATTGGCTTCTGTATTCAGTCCACTAACGTGCAGGCCATCACGACCGCATCTTCGCGGCCACCTACCGCAGGGTAGTAATCGCGCCGACGGCCGATCTCATTGAAGCCGTAACGCTCATACAGGCGGAACGCCCCCGTATTGCTGTCACGCACTTCCAGGAAGCACTCGCGGGCATTGGCGGCATAGGCGCGGGACATCAAGTGTTCCAGCAACGCCAGGCCCAAGCCACGGCCCTGGTTTTCCGGCTTGACGGTAATGTTCAGCAGATGCGCTTCATCGAGGATGATCTGTACCACACCGTGGCCTACCTGCTGCTCACCTTCAAACATCAACCAGATCTGGTACTTGCCCAAGCCGTCGAGAAAAATCCCGCGGGTCCACGGATGGCTGAACGCCGCATATTCAATCTTCAGTACAGCGTCGAGGTCCGCCTCGGTCATTGGGCGGAAAGATAAGGCTTCACTCATCGGTACTTTTCCAGCGCGCCATCAGCCGGCGCATGGCTTGCCATACATCAGCCTTACGCTGTGGCTCTTCCATTAATAATTCCAGGCCCGGCAGGGCCCACACCGACCCAAGGCCCTCGACCTGCAGTTCACGGTACCAGGCCTCGGCATTCGCCTCGCCGGCAAACCGCACGGCGGGCAGGCCGATCAGCCACAGGCACACGCACGGCTCGTCTTCGAGGCGCGCCGAAACAAAACCTTGCACAAAATCCCGCGCGGCTTCCGGGCCCTGGTCCATGTTGCCACGCACCAGCAGCGGCCAGCGCACCGGGTCGCCGACGATTTGCGGGCTGTCGGGCAAGCCGGCAGCGCGCAGCATGTCTTTGAGCAACATGTAGGCCGGGTCGCGCGTCTGGAAGCGCTCGCCTGTGGGTAACTCCACCAATAGCAGGCAACGCCCGGCGCGCAGCAATTGCAGGGCAAAGCGCGGCGGCGGCACCACGGGCGCCTTGGCTACCGGCGCAACCGTTTCGGCCACCACTGGCTTGGCCATTGGCGCCGGGCGCGGCACTTCGACCTTCGCCCGCTCGACGACAGGGCGCGGTTCGGGCGTTGGCTTGACCACGGCCACCGGCGCAGCCGCCTCTTCCCCCGACACGTCGAACGCCTCATAAGGCTCAAGCGCCTGCAGCAGCTCGGGCCGCGACGGGGCGGCAAACGGCAGTTCGGTGCGGGGCAGCCAGTTGACCACCTGCATGGCGGTCAAGTAAGCGCGACGTCGGGACTCGATAAGCACAGCTCGGCCACTTGTGGATAACTAAAGAGCGGGGATTCTACCGCTGTTCGGTAACAATCGCCCACTGCGCACTGACCGGCTGTGGATAAATCCCGCGCCTGATGCAGTACAATCGCGACTTTTAATCGCCAACCAGCCGGCCATTCCCATGATCGAACCCAAGCGCGTCCTGCGCGCCCTCGCCGAACACTGGGCCTTACTTGAGCCACTGTGCGAACACTTCGACCAAGGCACCTTGAGCCTTGGCGAACTGCGCGCGCAACTGGCCGCCCAACAACTGGACAGCACGCCCCAGGACATCACCAGCCTGCTGGACGTGTGGATTCGCCTGGATATCCTGGTGCCTGTCGCCAAAAGCCCGAACCGTTTCGAGCTCAACGCACAGATCCACGACTTCCTGGCCTATCTTCGCAAGGAGCACCGGCTTGGCCTGTGCCTGGAAATCGAAGCCTACCTGCGCCACCTCGAGCGCCTGGCCGGCTACATTCAGGACGCTTTCGACATCCGCGATGGCCACGACCTGGCCCGCCAGCTGCGCCTGCTGGACATGCGCGTACGCGATGTATTGAAAAAACTCGCCAACGATGAGCAAGCCCTCGCGGCCGTGGCCGACCGCGCCAAGACCAGCGACCGGCAGATCCCGTTGCGCCAGCGTTACGCCGAAGTGCTGGCGACCTGGGACGAATACGTCGAGCCGATGATCCAGCTGGTGAACGCCGACGGCGCCTTCGAGCAAGGCGTGCGCAAGGTCGAAAACGTGCTGTTGCGCATGCTCACCGAGCAACAACGCCTCGGCCACCTGGTCGATGACGACATGCTGCTGCGCACCCACGCGCGCATCCTCGAAATGCAGACCAGCGCCCAACTGACCTTGCGTCATGCGCGCGAATTGCTGCTGCCGCTGCGTGAAGAAGCGCGCCGGCACAACGCCGTGACCCGTGGCGCCGCGCTGGCCTTGTCGGCCATCCGCCGTAAAGGCCTGGACGCCGTGCCGCAAGCGGCGATACCGATGTTCACTCGGCCGCAAAGCACCTTTCTCGGCAGTGCCAGCCAGGTCGAGGCGTATGTGTACGCGCTGGCGAATTTCGAGCCGAAACCGGCGCGTTTCCCCAAGGCGCACAAATCCCACAAGGGCGACGCCCAGCGTGCACCGCGCACGGTCAAGGAAATGCTCGAGCGCTGCGAAGATGCGCTGCCGATGCCAGACCTGATGACCTGGCTGCTGGAGCAGGAACCGGACGGCGCCACCGACGAATTGTTGTACTGGTTCTCACGCCTGTCCCGTGAAAAACGCTTCAAGCGCGAACGCCTGGAACGCCGCGACTACCACACACACGAGCACCAGGTCAGCCTGCGCTCATTCGCCCTGCTCCCGGCCGGCGCTGATATGGCCGAGAATTCTGCGAGTACACCTCATGCATCTTGATCTATCCGAACTGTCCCAGCTGGCGCCGATCTTTCGCGAGCTGTTCAAGGGTTACCACGTCAGTCGCCGCGACCCGGAGCTGTACGCGCAACTGTCGAACTTCCAGGACCAGTACCGCACGCTGTTCAAGGCGCTGGGTTTTGAACTGGTGTGCGATACACGCGGCTTCTATTACTTTGTGCCGGACTCGGCGATTGCCAGCGCGCAAGTGAACAAGACCGCCCAACGCCTGGCGCTGTTCACCTTCATCCTTGTCGAGCACCTGGCCGACCAGGGCCGCGACCCGATCGCCGTGCTCGACGGCGGCAGCCTGGGTCGTGACGAATTGCCGTCGTTGCTGGAGAAGTACCGCGACCTGTTTATCCAGGCCGAAGTGCAGACCCAGGAAGAACTTGAAGAAAAAATCATGCGCCGTATGACCCAATTGGGTTTTGCCAGCGAAGACAACGGCGTGTATCGCTTCCTGCCGCCGATGCACCGTTTCCTCGACGTGTGCCTGTCGGTGCAGCAGGACCGCGACCTCGCCGCCAGTGTGCACAGCGTGCTGCCTTTGCCGGTGCCGGTGATCATCGACGAAGACAGCGATGAAAAACTGCTCAAGACCGACGACCCGCTGGACTTGAGCGACTTTGACGAAGAAAGCGAAGAAGACGCCCTGGCCCGGGCCATTGCCGAAGAACAGGAGACCGACGCATGAGCAAGGAACGCTACGGCATCCGCCGCTTCGCCCTATTGAACACCGCCGGTTACAGTTTGGGCCTGTTCCCGCTGGAAGAACCGCTGTCGGTGTACGGCGCGAACAACCTGGGTAAATCCGCCTCGATCAACGCCCTGCAGTTCCCGATTCTGGCGCGCATGTCGGACATGAGTTTCGGCAAGTACACCCTGGAGCAATCGCGGCGCTTCTACTTTGCCACCGACACCAGCTACATCCTCGTGGAAGTCTCGCTGCCCCACGGCCCGCACGTGATCGGCGTGGTCGGGCGTGGCCCCGGCGGTGGTTTCGGGCACCAGTTCTTTGCCTATGCCGGCAAGCTGGACCTGGCGCATTACCAGAAAAACGACACCTGCCTGCGTCAGAAAGAGCTGTTCACCAACCTCGAGCGCGAAGGCCTGAAAGCCTACGAGCTCAAGCCGGACGAACTGCGCCGCTTGCTGGTGGGCGGCCACACGTCGATCCCGCTGGACCTGACCCTGATTCCACTGCGCTCTACCAGCGAGCAGAGCCTGAAGACCTTCCGCGCACTGTTTATCAACCTGCTGCACATGCGCGAAATCACCGCCGCCAAGCTCAAGCAATTGTTCCTGGATGCCTTCGAACACAGCCTGCGTTCCGGCAGCGTGGACTACATCGCGGCGTGCGAAGAAGCCTTCCGCGATGTACGACGCATGGAGCAGGATTACAACTCGCTGGTGGCGGCCGGCCCATTGGTTGAGGCGTTGGCCAATGGCGTTCGGCAGCGCGATGTTCTGCGCGGCAAACTGCATCGCCTGTCGCCCTTGCTGGATTCGTTGCTGGGCACCTGGTCGGACTACGCCAGTGCGCGCAAGGAAGAGCTGACGATCCAGGCCGAGCATTACCGCAATGAGCAGGACGCGCTGCAAAACGATCAGCGCGGTGGCACCCAGGAGCTGATGCGCCTGGAGCGCGAAATCAGCGGCATCCAGCGTTGGCTGGGCGAGCTGTCGGTGCTCAAGCATCGCTTCGCCCTGGTGGATGACGTCAAGGTGCTGGAGCAGCAACTGCTGGCGGCCAAGGATGCCCACGATGAATTGGCGGGCGCCCTGGCGCAGTCGCGGCAGTTCAGCGCCGAGGATTTGGACGAGCGCTTGCGCGATCTGGAAAAACGGCTGAAGTCGGTCAAGCAGCAGCTCGACCACGCGGACAACAATAGCTACGCCAAACTGCGCGAAGAGTTTTCGCAGCAGGATGTCGAGCGTCTGATGCGCCTGTTCAACAGCTCGTTGTTCAGCCTGCCATTGGGCGAGCACGGCATTACGCTGGATGAGGACGGCCAGTGGGTCAAATCCCTGGAGCAGATCCTCGACGGCTTCAAAGGCGAGCGCTTCGAAGTGCCAGGGCTGTCCATCGACATCTCGCACATCGAGCCACCGGCGTTGCAGGCCCTGGCGGACCGCGCGGCATTGCGCGACCAGAAAGAGCGCCTGGAAAAAGAACTCAAGCAACTCAAGACCCAGCAAGCCGTGGCCTCCGACCGCGCAGCGAGCAAGACCCAGACTGAGGCGCTGTACCAGCAAGTGCTGGATGCGCAGAAGGCACTGGAAGACTTCCGTCGCGCCCAGACCCTGAGCGCTGAAGAAGGCGAGAAGCTGGAAAACCTGGCGCAAATGGAAGCCGCCCAGGATGAGTTGAAGCGCTCCAGCGACGCCTTCACCGAACGTGTGCAGCAACTGTCGGCCAAGCTGCAACTGGTTGGGCGCCAGATTGGCGACATGGAGGCCAAGCAACGCACGCTGGATGACGCGTTGCGCCGTCGCCAGCTGCTACCGGCAGACCTGCCGTTCGGCACGCCGTTCATGGACCCGGTCGATGACTCCATGGATAACCTGCTGCCGCTGCTCAATGACTATCAGGACAGCTGGCAGGGTTTACTGCGCGCCGATGGCCAGATCGAAGCCTTGTATGCGCAGGTTCGCCTTAAAGGCGTGGCCAAGTTTGACAGCGAGGATGACGTCGAACGTCGCCTGCAACTGCTGATCAACGCGTATGCGCACCGCACTGACGAAGCCCTGACCTTGGGCAAGGCGCGCCGTGCAGCCGTCACCGATATTGCGCGCACCCTGCGCAATATCCGCAGCGACTACGACAGCCTGGAACACCAGTTGGCCTTGTTCAACCGCGAGATCAACAAGCGTCAGGTTTCCAACCTGCAAAGCTTCCGCATTGTGCTGGCGCCGAACAAGGAAGCCCTCAAGCATATCGACCAGATCATCCACAGTGCCGGTCAGTATGAAGAAGGCGAGACGTTGTCGGTGTTTGACCTCAGCCAGAGCGCCGAGCAAGACAACAAGAACGAGGAAGCCAAGGAGTACCTGGCGCGCCTGGTAGCCGCCAACCATAACCAGTTGGGCCTCAAGGACCTGTTCGAGCTGGCGTTCGAGATCACCAAGGTGCATGGCCAGCCGGTGATTCACACCGACATCGACGGCGCGGCATCCAACGGCACCACCATGACCATCAAGGCGCTGACCAACATGTACTTGTTGCTGCACTTGATGGACCGTGATCAGGCCGGGCGTGTGCGTTTGCCGTATTACCTCGATGAGGCAGCGGACATCGATGAGAAGAACCAGGCGGCGCTGCTGGAAACCAGTTTGCAGCTGGGTTTTGTGCCGATTCTGGCCAGTGTGAAGCCGCAGGTGTCCGCCCAGGTGGCGATCGACCTGGAAGGTGGCAGTGGGCCGAACGGCATCTACATTGACGAGGCGGACTGGAAGTACATCCGTCGTCACGATGCGGTGAAGGCGACCGTGAATGTGCAGGCGGATGAGCCGGAGCTGGATGAGGTTTGATCCACTGAGCTGAAATGCAAAAAGGCCCCTGGGTGAGCACCCAGGGGCCTTTTTTTCGCCTGTGATGGCCTCTTCGCGGGCAAGCCCGCTCCCACAGGTGAACGCATTTCTACAGGATAAATGCGCTTGAATGTGGGAGCCGGGCTTGCCCGCGATGGCCGCGCCTCGGTTTATTTGCCGAGCGAAATCTTAGGCGCCCAGGTCAGCCATTCATCTTCAAACTTGTCGAACAGCGGGAAGGTCTGCTGCGGCCGGGCAGCATTGCCCATACGCTCGCCGTCTGGCGTGGCGAAAGCGATACCGCCGGCGACCAGCGTCTCCAGGGATTCAGTGCGCACCGTCGCGCCTTTGAACAGGCCGAAGTCGAGACCGAAACCGCTGGTGTTCCAGAAGCGGCTGCCGCTGCGCACCAGTGGCGCGTACTTGGGCTCGATCAAGATATGGATCAGCACGCGGTCGGCGGTCTGCCCCAGCTCGTAGCCGGTGACTTTGCCGACGGTGACCTCACGGTAGGTGACCGGAACGCCTTCCTTCAACGAGCCACGGCGTGCCGCGCTGAGTACCAGGCTCAGGCCTTCCGCCTGACGGGCCGCCTCCGGTGGCTTGTCCAACGCGACGAAACTCTTTTGTGGGCCGGCGTTTTTCGCGGATGGCTGCACCTCGATGTACTGGCCCGTGACCAGGGTTTCCAGGTTCGAGGTTTTCATCAGGCCCAATTCAGGTTTGACCACCCAGAACTGGCTGCCGGCGCGGGCGATCCGATCGGCCACTTGGGTGATGCGCGCGCTGAGCAACACCGACTGCATATCGGCACTGAGGTCGACGCTCTCGATCTTGCCCACGTCCAGGCCTTTAAAGCGTACCGCGGTGCCGGGGCGCAGGCCGTCGGCGCGATCGACCTTGATGGTCACCAGCGTGCCGTGTTGATTGGCGGCTTCGCGATCGGCAAACAGACGGAAGCGCGGGATACGTTTTTTCAGCGGCACGTTCGGTTCCGGGGTCTCGAAGGCAATACCGCCGGCCATCAAGCTGGCCAGGGATTCACTTTTGACCTGGATGCCACCGGTGAGCCCGCCCGTCAGCGTGACGCCGCTGGCATTCCAGAAGCGCGTCGAACCGTTAACCAGGTTTTCGTATTCCTTTTCGATGTGAACACCGATTACCAATTGCTTGTTCTTGCGCGAGAACTGGTAGCTCTGTACCGAACCCACCTTGACCTGTTTGTAGAGGATCGGGCTGCCGACATCCAGCGAGCCGAGGCTGTCGGTGAACAACACCATGTGCAGGCCGGGGGAACGCAGGTCCAACGGTGGTGCCTTGGCCCGAGCGACGAATTCGCGCTGCGGCGCACTGCCTTTGTCGCCAGGGCGAATAGCGATGTAGTTACCTTTGACCAGCGCTTCCAGGCCGGTGATACCGGCAAGCGAGATGGACGGTTTGACCACCCAGAACTGGGTGTCTTGCACCAGGTAGTCTTCGGCAAGCGGGTCGAGGGTGAGCTCGGCATTGGCGCTGGACAGGTCGGGGTCAATCTTCAGGGTTTTCAGGCTACCGACCTGAATACCTTTGTACATGACCGGTGTGCGCCCGGCCTGCAGACCTTCGAAGTCGGTGAGTTTGACCTTGACCTTGAGACCGGCCGCCGCTGCGTCGAAGTCTTCGTATAAGCGAAACGGCAGGCTTGGATCGGTGGGAGGGCTGTCCTTGCGGTTCTCGGGTGTGGCGAAAGCGATGCCGCCGGCAACGATGCTCGAGAGAGACTCGCTGCGCACCTTCACGCCGGAGAGGTTGGCGTCGATGCTGATGCCGCTGGCGTTCCAAAAGCGCGTATGTTTGCGCACCAGGCTGGCGTAAGTGGGCTCGATGTAGACCTTGATCTCGACCGTACTCTGGTCTTCGGACAACAAGTAGCTTTTGACCTGGCCAACCTGAATCTGCTTGTAGAACACCGGGCTGCCACGGTTGAGCGAGCCCAGGCGATCAGCCTTGATGGTCAGGTGCAAGCCGGGCTTGGCGTCGGATAAAGGCGGCTCTTCGGAAAGGGCCTTGAACTTGCGGGACGGCTCGCCGTCGCCAGGGCTGGCCGCAATGTAGTTACCCGAGACGAGGGTTTCCAGGCCGGTGATACCGGCGAGGCTGACACTGGGTTTGACCAGCCAGAAACGGGTGTTGGTCTTGAGGTATTGCTCCACATCCTTGTTCATCTCGATGGTGGCGATCACCCCGCGATTGTTGCCCTCATCGTCCAGGGCCAGGGTCTTGACCTTGCCCACGGGCATGCCTTTGTAGACCACTTCGGTCTTGTTGGCCTGGATGCCTTCGCCACTTTCAAAGCGCACCTGAATCTCGATGCCTTGTTGGGAATAGGCACGCCATCCCAGCCAACCACCGATGATCAGGGCTATCAGGGGCAACACCCAAATGGCCGACCAGTTGGAGGCCGGGCGGGTTTTAGCTTTTGGCAAATCACTCATGGTCGTCGTCCGACTCCGTGTTGTCCCAAATCAGTCGGGGATCAAAAGTTACTGCGGCAAGCATCGTCAAGATCACCACACTGGCGAACGCTGCAGCACCGAGATTAGCCTCGACACTGGCAAGTCGCCCAAAGTTAACAACCGCTACCAGGATGGCGATCACGAAGATATCCAGCATGGACCAGCGGCCAATGAATTCGATAAAGCGGTACATGATAATCCGTTGTTGTGCGGACAGCGGCTGGCGACGCTGCACCGAGAACAACAGCAGGCCAATGCCCACCAGCTTGAATGTCGGTACAAGAATACTGGCAATAAACACCACAGCAGCAATGGGGAACATGCCGTGCTGCACCAGCTGGATCACGCCGGCCATGATGGTACTTGGATCGCCCTGGCCAAGGGAGTTAACGGTCATGATTGGTAACAGGTTGGCGGGGATATACAGGATCGCCGCCGTGACCAGTAACGCCCAGGTACGCGTAAGGCTGTTGGGACGACGGGCGTGGATCAGCGCACCGCAACGGGTGCAGAGCTGCTCATCGGTGTCGGCCTCTTGCTTGTTCAGCTCGTGGCATTCGGTACAAATCAGAATGCCTGCATCAATCGCCCGCATGATCATCCTCTCCTGACAACGCTTGCCAGATCTGGTGGGGCGACATCACCACCTCAAGCAGCACCTGAACCATTAATAGACTGACGAAACAGATAAGCCCCAGGCCGACCGTGATGGAGGCCATATCGGCGAGTTTGACGATCGCCACCAGCACGCCCATCAGGTAGACCTCCAACATTCCCCAGTCTTTCAAGTGATGGTAAATGCGGTAGAGCAATAACCCATAGCTGCGGCCGATCTTCCAGCGAATGCTCAGCAGCACAGCCAACTGGCAGAGCAATTTGAGCAATGGAATGCCCATGCTGCACAGAAACACCACTGCGGCGACGCCTTGCATGCCGGTATCGAACAGACCTACAACGCCGCTCCAAACGGTGTCCTCTGAGGACTGCCCGAGTAGATTGAGCTGCATGATGGGTAAAAAGTTCGCGGGGATGTACAGCAATAACGCGGCAATTACCAAGGCGAGGCTTCGCTCAACGACATTGTAGCGGTGAGCATAGAGCTCGTAACCGCAGCGTGGGCATTGAGCCTTTTCGCCTCGAGCGAGCGTGGGCTTGCGCATCAGCAAGTCGCACTCATGGCATGCCACCAGATCGTCCAGGGGTAAATCCGACACCGCTGGGGTATCAACCGGATCGGGCATAGTTAGGGCTCGAACTCTAAAAAAGGTTAGGTGCCTATTCTAATGGTCTGGTTCAGAAATAACTGTGCAAATTTGTCGGCCGGGATTGAGTCGCTGGTCGAGGGGGCGGTCGCGGCAAGCGGCGCGAATAATGGGATGACGGAGCGTCCGCTGATATTGGCGATCTCGGGGAGAAGGTTGGGCTTTCGCTCGATATCAGAACGTTCGCGTTATTCGGAGAATGCGCGTTTTGCTGGCGTTCGTTGCCAGCACGCTTGCACCTGCGCTTTTCGACCGCCCAAAACAAAGCCCCTGTTTGCGTTAGCAAACAGGGGCTTTGGAATTTAATCTTGACGATGACCTACTCTCACATGGGGAAACCCCACACTACCATCGGCGATGCATCGTTTCACTGCTGAGTTCGGGATGGGATCAGGTGGTTCCAATGCTCTATGGTCGTCAAGAAATTCGGGTACTGAGTCGTGACCATGCGGTCTCGCTTCAGCAAATTGGGTATGTGACAGCTTTCGGTGTTTTGTGAGGTTCGAACTTTCGGTTCATTTCGTCTTCACACACCGCAATCTGGTGCTCTTTCGCTTTTCAGCTTGAAGCAAGCAAATTGCTTGGGTGTTATATGGTCAAGCCTCACGGGCAATTAGTATTGGTTAGCTCAACGCCTCACAGCGCTTACACACCCAACCTATCAACGTCGTAGTCTTCGACGGCCCTTCAGGGAACTCAAGGTTCCAGTGAGATCTCATCTTGAGGCTAGTTTCCCGCTTAGATGCTTTCAGCGGTTATCTATTCCGAACATAGCTACCCGGCAATGCCACTGGCGTGACAACCGGAACACCAGAGGTTCGTCCACTCCGGTCCTCTCGTACTAGGAGCAGCCCCTCTCAAATCTCAAACGTCCACGGCAGATAGGGACCGAACTGTCTCACGACGTTCTAAACCCAGCTCGCGTACCACTTTAAATGGCGAACAGCCATACCCTTGGGACCGGCTTCAGCCCCAGGATGTGATGAGCCGACATCGAGGTGCCAAACACCGCCGTCGATATGAACTCTTGGGCGGTATCAGCCTGTTATCCCCGGAGTACCTTTTATCCGTTGAGCGATGGCCCTTCCATACAGAACCACCGGATCACTAAGACCTACTTTCGTACCTGCTCGACGTGTCTGTCTCGCAGTCAAGCGCGCTTTTGCCTTTATACTCTACGACCGATTTCCGACCGGTCTGAGCGCACCTTCGTACTCCTCCGTTACTCTTTAGGAGGAGACCGCCCCAGTCAAACTACCCACCATACACTGTCCTCGATCCGGATAACGGACCTGAGTTAGAACCTCAAAGTTGCCAGGGTGGTATTTCAAGGTTGGCTCCACGCAGACTGGCGTCCACGCTTCAAAGCCTCCCACCTATCCTACACAAGCAAATTCAAAGTCCAGTGCAAAGCTATAGTAAAGGTTCACGGGGTCTTTCCGTCTAGCCGCGGATACACTGCATCTTCACAGCGATTTCAATTTCACTGAGTCTCGGGTGGAGACAGCGCCGCCATCGTTACGCCATTCGTGCAGGTCGGAACTTACCCGACAAGGAATTTCGCTACCTTAGGACCGTTATAGTTACGGCCGCCGTTTACCGGGCTTCGATCAAGAGCTTCGCGTTAGCTAACCCCATCAATTAACCTTCCGGCACCGGGCAGGCGTCACACCCTATACGTCCACTTTCGTGTTTGCAGAGTGCTGTGTTTTTAATAAACAGTCGCAGCGGCCTGGTATCTTCGACCGGCATGAGCTTACGGAGCAAGTCCTTCACCCTCACCGGCGCACCTTCTCCCGAAGTTACGGTGCCATTTTGCCTAGTTCCTTCACCCGAGTTCTCTCAAGCGCCTTGGTATTCTCTACCCAACCACCTGTGTCGGTTTGGGGTACGGTTCCTGGTTACCTGAAGCTTAGAAGCTTTTCTTGGAAGCATGGCATCAACCACTTCGTTAACTAAAAGTTAACTCGTCATCAGCTCTCGGCCTTAAGATCCCGGATTTACCTAAGATCTCAGCCTACCACCTTAAACTTGGACAACCAACGCCAAGCTGGCCTAGCCTTCTCCGTCCCTCCATCGCAATAACCAGAAGTACAGGAATATTAACCTGTTTTCCATCGACTACGCTTTTCAGCCTCGCCTTAGGGACCGACTAACCCTGCGTCGATTAACGTTGCGCAGGAAACCTTGGTCTTTCGGCGTGGGTGTTTTTCACACCCATTGTCGTTACTCATGTCAGCATTCGCACTTCTGATACCTCCAGCAAGCTTCTCAACTCACCTTCACAGGCTTACAGAACGCTCCTCTACCGCATCACTTACGTGATACCCGTAGCTTCGGTGTATGGTTTGAGCCCCGTTACATCTTCCGCGCAGGCCGACTCGACTAGTGAGCTATTACGCTTTCTTTAAAGGGTGGCTGCTTCTAAGCCAACCTCCTAGCTGTCTAAGCCTTCCCACATCGTTTCCCACTTAACCATAACTTTGGGACCTTAGCTGACGGTCTGGGTTGTTTCCCTTTTCACGACGGACGTTAGCACCCGCCGTGTGTCTCCCATGCTCGGCACTTGTAGGTATTCGGAGTTTGCATCGGTTTGGTAAGTCGGGATGACCCCCTAGCCGAAACAGTGCTCTACCCCCTACAGTGATACATGAGGCGCTACCTAAATAGCTTTCGAGGAGAACCAGCTATCTCCGAGCTTGATTAGCCTTTCACTCCGATCCACAGGTCATCCGCTAACTTTTCAACGGTAGTCGGTTCGGTCCTCCAGTTAGTGTTACCCAACCTTCAACCTGCCCATGGATAGATCGCCCGGTTTCGGGTCTATTCCCAGCGACTAGACGCCCTATTAAGACTCGCTTTCGCTACGCCTCCCCTATTCGGTTAAGCTCGCCACTGAAAATAAGTCGCTGACCCATTATACAAAAGGTACGCAGTCACAGAACAAAGTCTGCTCCCACTGCTTGTACGCATACGGTTTCAGGATCTATTTCACTCCCCTCTCCGGGGTTCTTTTCGCCTTTCCCTCACGGTACTAGTTCACTATCGGTCAGTCAGTAGTATTTAGCCTTGGAGGATGGTCCCCCCATATTCAGACAAAGTTTCTCGTGCTCCGTCCTACTCGATTTCATGACTAAGAGATTTTCGCGTACAGGGCTATCACCCACTATGGCCGCACTTTCCAGAGCGTTCCGCTAATCTCAAAGCCACTTAAGGGCTAGTCCCCGTTCGCTCGCCACTACTAAGGGAATCTCGGTTGATTTCTTTTCCTCAGGGTACTTAGATGTTTCAGTTCCCCTGGTTCGCCCCTTACACCTATGTATTCAGTGTAAGGTAACCATCTTATGATGGCTGGGTTCCCCCATTCAGACATCTCCGGATCAAAGTCTGTTTGCCGACTCCCCGAAGCTTTTCGCAGGCTACCACGTCTTTCATCGCCTCTGACTGCCAAGGCATCCACCGTATGCGCTTCTTCACTTGACCATATAACCCCAAGCAATCTGGTTATACTGTGAAGACAACATTCGCCGAAAATTCGATAATACTCAATTACGAGTAACTCACAAATTTTACCTTAGCCTGATCCGTTACCAGTGAAAGTAACGTTCAGTCTATCTTTCTATCACATACCCAAATTTTTAAAGAACGATCTAATCAAAGACTAGAAATCAACATTCACCATCACCTGGATGGAATGCTCATTTCTAAGCTTTCAAAACTTTCAGAAGCAGTAGTGGTGGAGCCAAACGGGATCGAACCGTTGACCTCCTGCGTGCAAGGCAGGCGCTCTCCCAGCTGAGCTATGGCCCCGTATTTCTACAGGCGTTTCCCACACAAAATTGGTGGGTCTGGGCAGATTCGAACTGCCGACCTCACCCTTATCAGGGGTGCGCTCTAACCAACTGAGCTACAGACCCAATTTCGGGCTGCTTCTTATCGTCTTCTTCAATGAATCAAGCAATTCGTGTGGGAACTTATGGAGCAGCTGATGTCGTCGATTAAGGAGGTGATCCAGCCGCAGGTTCCCCTACGGCTACCTTGTTACGACTTCACCCCAGTCATGAATCACACCGTGGTAACCGTCCTCCCGAAGGTTAGACTAGCTACTTCTGGTGCAACCCACTCCCATGGTGTGACGGGCGGTGTGTACAAGGCCCGGGAACGTATTCACCGCGACATTCTGATTCGCGATTACTAGCGATTCCGACTTCACGCAGTCGAGTTGCAGACTGCGATCCGGACTACGATCGGTTTTATGGGATTAGCTCCACCTCGCGGCTTGGCAACCCTCTGTACCGACCATTGTAGCACGTGTGTAGCCCAGGCCGTAAGGGCCATGATGACTTGACGTCATCCCCACCTTCCTCCGGTTTGTCACCGGCAGTCTCCTTAGAGTGCCCACCATTACGTGCTGGTAACTAAGGACAAGGGTTGCGCTCGTTACGGGACTTAACCCAACATCTCACGACACGAGCTGACGACAGCCATGCAGCACCTGTCTCAATGTTCCCGAAGGCACCAATCTATCTCTAGAAAGTTCATTGGATGTCAAGGCCTGGTAAGGTTCTTCGCGTTGCTTCGAATTAAACCACATGCTCCACCGCTTGTGCGGGCCCCCGTCAATTCATTTGAGTTTTAACCTTGCGGCCGTACTCCCCAGGCGGTCAACTTAATGCGTTAGCTGCGCCACTAAAAGCTCAAGGCTTCCAACGGCTAGTTGACATCGTTTACGGCGTGGACTACCAGGGTATCTAATCCTGTTTGCTCCCCACGCTTTCGCACCTCAGTGTCAGTATTAGTCCAGGTGGTCGCCTTCGCCACTGGTGTTCCTTCCTATATCTACGCATTTCACCGCTACACAGGAAATTCCACCACCCTCTACCATACTCTAGTCAGTCAGTTTTGAATGCAGTTCCCAGGTTGAGCCCGGGGATTTCACATCCAACTTAACAAACCACCTACGCGCGCTTTACGCCCAGTAATTCCGATTAACGCTTGCACCCTCTGTATTACCGCGGCTGCTGGCACAGAGTTAGCCGGTGCTTATTCTGTCGGTAACGTCAAAACACTAACGTATTAGGTTAATGCCCTTCCTCCCAACTTAAAGTGCTTTACAATCCGAAGACCTTCTTCACACACGCGGCATGGCTGGATCAGGCTTTCGCCCATTGTCCAATATTCCCCACTGCTGCCTCCCGTAGGAGTCTGGACCGTGTCTCAGTTCCAGTGTGACTGATCATCCTCTCAGACCAGTTACGGATCGTCGCCTTGGTGAGCCATTACCTCACCAACTAGCTAATCCGACCTAGGCTCATCTGATAGCGCAAGGCCCGAAGGTCCCCTGCTTTCTCCCGTAGGACGTATGCGGTATTAGCGTCCGTTTCCGAACGTTATCCCCCACTACCAGGCAGATTCCTAGGCATTACTCACCCGTCCGCCGCTCTCAAGAGAAGCAAGCTTCTCTCTACCGCTCGACTTGCATGTGTTAGGCCTGCCGCCAGCGTTCAATCTGAGCCATGATCAAACTCTTCAGTTCAAACATCTTTGGGTTTTTAAGAAACCCTAAACTTGGCTCAGCAATCGTTGGTTACATCTTTGATTTCTCGCGGAGTAACTTGTGATGCTGATAATCTTGTTGACTATCAGTCTGACTCCACAAGCACCCACACGAATTGCTTGATTCAGTTGTTAAAGAGCGGTTGGTTAAGATCTTTCGTCTCAACCGAGGCGCGCATTCTACAGCAGCCTCATTTGCTGTCAAGTGATTATTTTCAGAAGTTTTCGAAGATTTCTTCAACAACTTCAACCACTTGCGCTTCCGATCTCTCGTTAGCGGGAGGCGAATTCTACAGCGTTACACGCTGCTGTCAACACCTCTTTTTCTCCGCTTTCGACCGAGAAGATCGAAACGTTAATAGAGCCAAACAACACCGCTCTACCAACTCCTTCTGGGCTTCGATGAACTGAAGCAACTCGCTGTCGAATCTCGCGTAACTCTTTGTTTACCAAGGAGTTTTCCGTTTCGACTGCGTCGGAAGTGGGGCGAATTATAGACTTCCAGAATCTGCCGTCAACACCTTTTTTCACATTTCTGTCATATCGGTCAATAAAGCCCCAAAAACGACAAAGCCGGCCCCAAGGGGCCGGCTTTTATTCCGCCTTACAGGCTAGGAAAGGCAAACTGCGACGCTTCATGGCTGGCCCGTTGCGGCCAACGCTGGGTGATCGCCTTGCGACGGGTATAGAAACGCACCCCATCCGGCCCATAGGCATGCAAGTCGCCAAACAGCGAGCGCTTCCAGCCGCCGAAGCTGTGATAAGCCACCGGCACCGGCAGCGGGACGTTCACCCCGACCATGCCCACTTCAATCTCGTCACAGAACAGGCGCGCCGCCTCACCGTCACGAGTAAAGATGCAAGTGCCATTACCGTACTCGTGATCATTGATCAGCTGCATCGCCGCTTCCAGGCTATCCACCCGAACCACACACAGCACCGGCCCGAAGATCTCTTCTTTATAGATGCGCATCTCAGGGGTCACACGATCAAACAGGCTGCCGCCCAGGAAGAAACCTTCCTCATGCCCGGCAACGCTCAAACCACGACCGTCGACCACCAGCTTGGCACCCGCCGACACGCCGTCTTCTATATAGCCGCTGACCTTGTCGCGCGCCTGGCCCGTCACCAACGGCCCCATATCCAGGCCGCAGGACGTGCCCGCACCAATCTTCAGCGCCTTGACCTGCGGCACCAGCTTGGCGATCAACGCATCCGCCACCTGATCACCCACACACACCGCCACCGAGATCGCCATGCAACGCTCACCGCACGAACCATACGCCGCGCCCATCAAGGCACTCACGGCGTTATCCAGGTCCGCATCCGGCATCAGCACCGCGTGGTTCTTCGCCCCGCCCAGCGCTTGCACACGCTTGCCGCGCTTGGTCGCTTCGGAATAAATGTATTCGGCAATGGGCGTCGAACCCACAAAGCTCAGCGCCTTGACTTCCGGCGCCTCGATCAGCGCATCCACCGCGCCCTTGTCACCGTGTACCACGCTCAACACGCCTTTAGGCAAGCCGGCTTCCTGCAGCAACTGCGCGATCAGCAGCGTAGAACTTGGATCACGCTCCGACGGCTTCAGGATGAAACAGTTGCCGCAGACAATGGCCAGCGGGTACATCCACAACGGCACCATCGCCGGGAAGTTGAACGGCGTAATACCAGCCACCACGCCCAACGGCTGGAAATCCGACCAGGCATCAATGTTCGGTCCCACGTTACGGCTGTACTCGCCCTTGAGAATCTCCGGCGCCGAGCACGCGTACTCGACGTTCTCGATCCCGCGCTTCAATTCACCCGCCGCGTCTTCCAGCGTCTTGCCGTGCTCTTCGCTGATCAACTGCGAGATGCGTGCTTCGTTTTGCTCCAGCAATTGCTTGAAACGAAACATCACCTGGGCACGTTTGGCCGGCGGGGTATTGCGCCAGGCCGGGAACGCGGCCTTGGCCGAGTCGATCGCCTGTTGAATGGTTTCACGACTGGCCAGCGGCACCTGGTGAATCACTTGGCCGGTAGAGGGGTTGTACACGTCGGCACTCCGGCCGCTGTCATTGACCAACTCACCGTTGATCAAATGCTGGATAAGGCTCATGCAGGGCTCCTGAAAAGGTGTTCTATATAGAAGGAGAAATCAGTCGATCTTGTTCAGCACTTCGCCGACCGCGTCAAACAGACGATCCAGGTCCTGCGGCTTGCTGTTGAAGGTTGGCCCAAACTGCAGCGTGTCGCCGCCAAAGCGCACGTAGAAGCCGGCTTTCCACAAGGCCATGCCGACCTCGAATGGACGCACGATGGCATCACCGTCACGCGGAGCAATCTGGATCGCGCCGGCCAGGCCGTAGTTACGAATGTCGATCACGTTCTTGCTGCCCTTCAAACCGTGCAGCGCATTCTCAAAGTGTGGCGCGACTTCGGCCACGCTCTGCACCAGGTTTTCCTTCTGCAGCAGGTCCAATGCCGCCAGGCCAGCCGCGCACGCCACCGGGTGCGCCGAGTAGGTATAGCCGTGGGGGAATTCCACGGCGTACTCCGGCGTCGCCTGGTTCATGAAGGTCTGATAGATCTCGCTGCTGGCAATCACCGCGCCCATCGGGATCGCGCCGTTGGTGACTTGCTTGGCGATGCACATCAGGTCCGGGGTCACGCCGAAGCTGTCGGCGCCGAACATTGAGCCGGTACGGCCGAAACCGGTGATCACCTCGTCGAACACCAGCAGGATGTTGTGCTGATCGCATATCTCACGCAGACGCTTGAGGTAACCCTGTGGCGGCACCAGCACGCCAGCGGAGCCGGCCATCGGCTCAACAAACACGGCGGCGATGTTCGACGCGTCGTGCAGTTCGATCAACTTGAGCAGCTCATCGGCCAAGGCGATACCGCCCTGCTCCGGCATGCCACGAGAAAACGCATTGCTCGCCAGCAAGGTGTGAGGCAGGTGATCCACATCCATCAAGCCCTGACCAAACAGCTTCCGGTTACCGTTGACGCCGCCAAGGCTGGTGCCGGCGATGTTGACACCGTGATAGCCACGGGCGCGGCCGATCATTTTGGTCTTGGTCGCCTGGCCCTTAAGGCGCCAGTAGGCGCGCACCATCTTCACCGCGGTATCGGCGCACTCGGAGCCGGAGTCCGTGAAAAACACGTGGTTCAGATTGCCCGGCGTCAGGTCGGTAATCTTTTCTGCCAGCTGGAACGACAGCGGATGGCCGTATTGGAAGCCCGGGGAGTAGTCCAGGGTGCCCAGTTGCTTGGCGACCGCTTCCTGGATTTCCTTGCGGGTGTGCCCGGCGCCGCAGGTCCACAGGCCCGACAACGAGTCGTACACCTTGCGGCCCTTGTCATCGGTCAACCAGCTGCCTTCGGCGGCCACGATCAGGCGCGGGTCACGCTGGAAGTTACGGTTGGCGGTGTAGGGCATCCAGTGCGCATCCAACTTCAATTGGCTGGCCAGGGACGTAGGGGCGTTTTCGGGCATGTTCATCAGCAAAACCTCGCAGGGCAAAAGGCAGCGTCGGGATTGAAAAGCGTTCTTGCAGCTAAATTGCCACGGGGATAAAGTCGGTGAAATTCAACTTTTCTAACCTTCAGTCAGGCCTTCACTAAACTATGAGCAGCCGTCGACCCGACCCCCTGGCCCAAGTCAGTGACTTCGATATCCGCCTGTTGCGCATCTTTCGCAGCGTGGTGGAGTGCGGCGGCTTCTCAGCAGCAGAAACCGTGCTCGGCATTGGCCGCTCGGCCATCAGCCAGCAGATGAGCGACCTCGAACAGCGCCTGGGATTGCGCCTGTGCCAACGCGGGCGTGCCGGTTTCTCACTCACCGAAGAAGGCCGCGAGGTCTACCAATCGGCCCTGCAGCTATTAAGTGCCCTGGAAAGCTTTCGCACTGAGGTCAACGGCCTGCACCAGCATTTGCGTGGCGAGCTGATCATCGGCCTCACCGACAACCTCGTCACCCTGCCCCACATGCGCATCACTCACGCGTTGGCACAGTTGAAGGAACGCGGCCCGGACGTGCAGATACAAATCCGCATGATCGCCCCCAATGAAGTCGAGCAAGGCGTACTCGACGGCCGCCTGCATGTCGGCGTTGTCCCCCAGGCCAGCGCGCTGTCGGGCCTGGAATACCAGCCGCTGTACAGCGAACGTTCGCTGCTCTATTGCGCGGTGGGCCACCCGCTGTTTTATGCCGACGACAAACAACTGGACGACACCCGCCTCGACAGCCAGGACGCCATCGCCCCCACCTTCCGCTTGCCCGCCGAGATCCAGGCCCATTACCAGGCACTCAACTGCACCGCCAGTGCCTCGGACCGCGAAGGCATGGCGTTCCTGATCCTCACGGGTCGCTACATTGGTTACCTGCCTGACCACTACGCCAGCCTGTGGGTGCAACAAGGCCGACTGCGTGCGCTGAAACCGACTACACGTTTTTACGATTTGAGCCTCGCATCGGTCACGCGCAAGGGCCGTCGCCCTCATTTGGTGCTGGAAAGCTTTCTCGAGAGCCTTGCGGCAACGCGCTAGCTCGGGCCTTTTGGCAAAAGCTGAGCAACTGGACAGCTTTTTGCAAGGCACAAGGACCTTGAACCGTCCGCCCTGAGTTTGCCCGCCATGCCACCAGAAACCTCCAGCCCCAGCGACCTGATCTACGGCCTCAACGACCGCCCAAAACCCATCCCGGCAATACTGGCCGCCGCGCAACACGTGCTGGCGGCGTTCGTCGGCATTATCACGCCGCCTTTGATTATTGGCTCCACGCTGGGCCTCACCGCCCATTTGCCCTACCTGATCAGCATGGCGTTGATGGTCTCCGGCGTCGGCACCTTCATTCAGGCACGCAGGCCATTTGGCATCGGTGCCGGGATGATCTGCCTGCAAGGCACCAGCTTTGCGTTTCTCGGCGCAGTATTGTCGGCAGGCTTTCTGGTCAAGCAACGCGGTGGCAGCCCGGAAGACATCATGGCGATGGTCTTCGGCGTGTGCTTTTTCGGCGCGGCGGTACAGATCGTGCTGAGCCGCTTTATCGGCCAACTGCGCCGAGTGATCACGCCCCTGGTCACCGGGATTGTGATTACGCTGATCGGCATCAGCCTGATCAAGGTGGGCATCACCGACCTCGGCGGCGGCTTTAACGCGCCCGACTTCGGCGCTCCGGTGAACCTGGCGTTGGGCGTGTTCGTGGTGCTGACCATCATTCTGCTCAACCGCTCCAACACTCCGTGGGTACGCCTTTCGGCGATCATCATCGGCTTGGCCCTGGGCAGCCTGGCCGCCTGGTTCAGCGGCAAACTGGTGCCCCAAGCCCTGCCCGACTTGCCCTTGATCAGCGTGCCAATGCCCTTTCGCTTTGGTTTCAACTTTGACTGGAGCGCTTTTTTGCCCATCGCGCTGATTTATCTGATCAGCAGCATCGAAACCGTCGGTGACCTCACCGCCAATTGCATGATTGCGCGCCAACCCATCAGCGGCCCTTCTTATATAAGCCGACTCAAAGGCGGCGTATTGGGCGATGGTGTGAGTTGCATGATCGCCGCTACCTTCAGCGCCTTTCCCAACACCACCTTCGCGCAGAACAACGGCGTGATCCAACTCACCGGCGTCGCCAGCCGTTACGTCGGTTTGTACATCGGCGTGCTGCTGTTCTGTCTCGGCTTGTTTCCGTTGATTGGTGCCGTGCTGCAGCAAATTCCCAAGCCGGTATTGGGCGGCGCCACCCTGGTGATGTTCGGCAGCGTGGCCGCTGCCGGTGTGCGCATCCTTGCCCAGGCGCCACTGGACCGGCGCAGCATGCTGATCATCGCCACCTCGTTCGGCGTCGGCCTGGGCATTGCCGCCCAACCGGACCTGTTGCACTTGATGCCGTCCCTGGTGCGAAACCTGTTCGACTCAGCCATCACCAGCGGCGGCCTGACCGCCATCGTGTTGTGCCTGTTGTTACCGGAAACCAAAGCGACCTGCGTTGGCGCAAACCACGCGCCGGAAAGCGACACGCTGGAACCGCTTTGACGGTTTTATTGCATCGGGACTTGTCTGAGGCTTGAGGGTGGGTTATCTGTGCACACGTCGTCTCTATCGATCAGCACGGAAACCTCCATGAGCCTCGAAGTTCCTGCCCACAGCAACCACGCCGGTAAACCCGCCAGCCGCATTCGGCAAAAGAACGAACAAGCGATTCTGCAGGCTGCTGAAGACGAGTTCGCGCGCCATGGCTACAAAGGCACCAGCATGAATACCATTGCCTCGAGTGCCGGGCTGCCCAAGGCCAACCTGCATTACTACTTCACCAACAAGCTCGGCCTGTATATCGCGGTGCTCAGCAATATCCTCGAACTGTGGGACAGCACCTTCAACGCGCTGACCGCCGAGGACGACCCGGCCGTGGCGCTCACCCGCTACATCCGCACCAAGATGGAGTTTTCCCGGCGTCACCCACAGGCCTCGCGGATCTTCGCCATGGAAATCATCAGTGGCGGCGAATGCCTCACCGAATATTTCAGCCAGGATTACCGCGCCTGGTTCAGTGGTCGCGCCGCCGTGTTCCAGGCCTGGATCGACGCCGGCAAGATGGACCCCATCGACCCCGTGCACCTGATCTTCCTGCTGTGGGGCAGCACCCAGCACTACGCCGACTTTGCCACCCAGATCTGCCGCGTCACCGGCCGCACCAAGCTGACCAAACAAGACATGGAAGACGCCGGCAGCAACCTGATCCACATCATTCTCAAAGGCTGTGGCATCCAGCCCGCCCTCTAAACGAAGCGACTTATGCCTTTCACGCTTACCGGCCTTTGCGAATTTCGTGAAGAAATACGCAAAAGCCGCTTTATTACCCTCGCGGCGCCGATCACCAGCGCGCAAGACGCCCAAGCGTTTTTCGAGCAATACAGCGACCTCAACGCCACGCACAACTGCTGGGCCTGGAAACTCGCCGACCAGTACCGCAGCAACGACGACGGCGAACCCGGCGGTACCGCGGGACGGCCGATTCTGGCCGCCATCGAGGCCCAAGGCTTTGATCAGGTCGCCGTGCTGGTGATTCGCTGGTACGGCGGCATACAACTGGGCACCGGTGGCCTCGCCCGTGCCTACGGCGGCGGCGCGAACAAATGCCTGCAAAATGCCGAGCGCATCGAGCTGATCAGCCGCGTGCCACTGAGCTGCGCCTGCGGCTTTTCCGAGCTGAACCTGGTGAAACTGCGGGTCGCCGAACTGGGCGGGCTGGTGCTGGAGGAAACCTTCACCGCCAATGGCGTGGAGCTGCAGCTGGCACTGGGCGAGGCGGCTATCGACACGCTGCAAACCCAACTTGCCGACCTGAGCCGTGGGCGCATCCTGCTGGCGCGCTGAAACTGCCCACATCTACTGTGCACCTGCCTGTGGATAACCTGAGCACATCCGCCTGTAACCCTTCTGTCATAAGGGCTTACGGGCGCCGGTCATTTTTTGATCAGTCTCCACGGGGACCATCTGCGCGATGCCCCACGCCCCCTCAAACAGCAAAGTGACCCACAGCACCGCCGTCGCGCCCTGCATCAGCGCGTAGAGCTGCCAGGTCGCGAACAGTGCGCGGCCGGCCGCGTCATAGAGGCCAAACTGGCGCTGCGGGTCGCGAATTCGCAGCACTGCCCACACGCACACAATCGAGCCAAGCAAATTGGCCATCAACACATGCGCCGGTGCAAACGCCGGCAACGTCCCCGGCAGGTTCAAACCCTGCAACACGCTGTGCACCAACACAAAGCTCCACGGTGTGACAAACGCCGCGGTCACGATCAAGTCATACCAGGCGCTGGCGCGCACCAGTGTTCGGTATTGGGCAGCGGTCCACATATCGGCAAGCTCCTTGAATTAAGAAGCCAGCAGGCTAAAGCCTGGAGTATGCTCCAGGGTCAAGCCCTTTCGAGCCCGCCCATGCGTATCGGTGAACTAGCCCAGGCCAGCCAGGTCAGCCGCGACACCCTGCGTTTCTACGAGCAGCGCGGGTTGATCGCAGCACAACGCAGCGCCAACGGTTACCGCGACTACCCGCCAGACATGGTGCAACTGGTGCTCTACATCAAGACCGCGCAACGCCTGGGCTTCAGCCTGGGCGAGATCGGTAGCAGCGTCGCCGCCCTGTGGCAGGCGCCCGACCCCGACAGCGCTGTCACGCAATTGCTGCAAGACAAGCTCAACCTGATCGAAACCCGTATCAGCGAACTCGGCCACCTGCGCCAGGAGTTGCAGCAAAGGCTGGGGCAACGTTGTCCACTGAATCCGTGAACCTTCATTCCAAAGGAAGCCTTGCATGTCTACGCCAAAAACCGCACTGATCATCGGTGCCTCGCGCGGGCTGGGCCTTGGCCTGGTCAAGCAATTGCTTCAGGACGGTTGGGATGTGACCGCCACCGTGCGCGATCCGAACAAGGCCGATGCGCTCAAAGCCGCAGGCCCGGTACACGTCGAAAAGCTGGACATGGATGATCAGCAAGCCGTGATCGCCCTGAGCCAGCGCCTCAAGGACCGCACCTTCGACCTGCTGTTCGTCAACGCCGGCGTCAAAGGCCCCGCCAATCAAGAGCCTGGCCACGCCACCCTGGCGGAAGTCGGCCAGCTGTTCTTCACCAACGCCGTGGCACCGATCAATCTGGCCCAGCGTTTTGTCGGGAAGATTCGCAAAGACAGCGGCGTGCTGGCCTTCATGAGCTCGGTGCTCGGCAGCGTGACCATTCCCGACGGTGCGGACCTGGCGCTGTACAAGGCCAGCAAGGCTGCACTCAACTCCATGACCAACAGCTTTATCACCCAACTCGGTGACCAAAAGCTCACCGTGCTGTCGCTGCACCCGGGCTGGGTGAAGACCGATATGGGCGGTGAAAACGCGCTCATTGATGTCGACACCAGCGTGCGCGGCCTGATCGATCAGGTAAATGCCTACACGGGCAAGGGCGGCCATCACTTCGTGGACTACAAAGGCGACACCATCGCCTGGTAATACCACGGATCAAAATGTGGGAGCGGGCTTGCCCGCGAAGACGTCGGCCCAGCCAACCTTAATGTTGACTGGCACACCGCTATCGCGGGCAAGCCCGCTCCCACAGGGGCCCGCTTAACTGAACGGCACTGGTGACTCAAGAGCACCTCGCGCCTACAGCTGGACCGGATCCAGAACTCCACGTAATCTACCGACCTCGCCTCAACCGGCGACCCTGGATCAGCAGACAGGGCAACACTGAGCTGGCAAACCTGAACCCATCATTCAGAGGAGCCGGCCAATGCCTGCGACCCGTATCTGGTTAAAAAACCCCCTCGCGATTTTCACTGCCAATGGCCTCGATGCCCGTGGCGGCCTGGTGCTGCAAGACGGTGTGATCACCGAACTGCTGGGCTGGGGACAAGAGCCTGCCGTGCCCTGCGCACAGGTGTTCGACGCGCGCGAACATGTGATCCTGCCGGGGCTGATCAACACCCACCATCACTTCTATCAGACCCTGACCCGCGCCTGGGCACCGGTGGTCAACCAGCCGTTGTTCCCGTGGCTCAAAACCCTCTACCCTGTGTGGGCCCGGCTGACCCCGGAAAAACTCGCTTTGGCGTCCAAAGTCGCCTTGGCGGAATTGCTGCTCTCGGGCTGCACCACCGCGGCCGATCACCACTACCTGTTCCCTGACGGCCTGGAAAACGCCATCGACGTGCAAGTGCAAAGCGTGCGCGAACTGGGCATGCGCGCCATGCTCACTCGCGGTTCCATGAGCCTGGGCGAAGCCGACGGCGGCCTGCCGCCGCAGCAGACCGTACAACAAGGCCAAGTGATCCTCGACGACAGCCAACGCCTGATCCGCGAATACCATGAGCGCGGCGACGGCGCACAGATCCAGATTGCCCTGGCGCCCTGCTCGCCGTTTTCGGTCACCCCGCAAATCATGCAAGCCAGCGCCGAACTGGCCAACAGCCTCGATGTGCGCCTGCACACGCACCTGGCGGAAACCCTCGACGAAGAAGACTTCTGCCTGCAGCGCTTCGGCCTGCGCACCGTGGATTATCTCGACAGCGTCGGCTGGCTCGGCCCACGCACCTGGCTAGCCCATGGCATTCACTTCAACCCGGATGAAATCGCACGCCTGGGCGCCGCCGGCACCGGTATCTGCCATTGCCCAAGCTCGAACATGCGCCTGGCCTCCGGCATCTGTCCGACCCTGGACCTGCTCGCCGCCGGTGCGCCGATTGGCCTGGGCGTGGACGGCTCGGCGTCCAACGATGCCTCGAACATGATCCTTGAAGCGCGCCAGGCCCTGTACATCCAGCGCCTGCGTTACGGCGCAGAAAAGATCACCCCCGAAGGCGTGCTGGGCTGGGCGACCAAAGGATCGGCGCAATTACTGGGGCGTACGGATATCGGTGAACTGGCCGTGGGCAAACAGGCTGACCTGGCACTGTTCAAGCTCGATGAGCTGCGTTTTTCCGGCAGCCACGATCCGATTTCGGCGCTGCTGCTGTGCGGCGCCGACCGGGCGGATCGGGTGATGATCGGGGGCAAATGGCGAGTGATTGACGGGCAGGTTGAAGGGCTGGATCTGAAAGGTTTGATTGCCGATCACAGCCAGGCGGCGCGACAGTTGATCGCCGGAACCTAAGTCAGGCGCAGACCAAAATGTGGGAGGGGGCAAGCCCCCTCCCACATTGGTTTGGTTACAACCCCAGCAACGACAGCATGATAAACGTCGCAAACAACACAAAATGGGTCATCCCTTCGATGGCATTCGTTTCGCCATCGTTGAGGTTGATCGCACTGACAACCAGCGTGATCAACACCATCACGGTTTGCACCGGCGTCATCGCCATCTGGAACGGCTGGCCGGTGTAGAGCGCCATGGCCTCCATCACCGGCACTGTCAAAATCACCGTCGACAACGACGCACCGAGTGCGATGTTGACCACTGACTGCATGCGGTTGGCCAAGGCTGCGCGCAAGGCCGTCAGAATTTCCGGCGCCGCCGAAATAGCCGCAACCACAATCGCCGTGATCACCGGCGGTGCACCCGTGCCTTCCAGGCCCAGGTCGAGGGTCTTGGACATCACCTCGGCCAGTGCGCCGATCACAATCACGCCAAACACCAAGGTGCCAATGGAGAAAGCCAAACTGATCGGCGGCTCCTGCTGTTCTTCCGGCTGTTTCTTGCGGCGTTTTTCCGGGTAGCTGTAGCTGAAGAAATAACTGTGTGGCCCCACCTGCATGCGCAAAAACAGGGTGTAAAGCAGCACCATCGCGCCGATGGTGAACGCCGAGTAAATTTTCCAGTCAGCCTGGGGGATAAATTCCGGCACCACCATCGACACGCCCATGGCCGTGAGGATCATCACGCTGTAGCTGCGTGCCGAGTCATCGTTGTAGGACTGTTCGCCATGTTTGATGCCGCCCATCAGCGCAGCCAGGCCGAGGATGCCGTTGATATCGAGCATCACTGCCGAATAAATCGTGTCGCGCACCAGCGTCGGTGAGGGTTCGTTGCTCATCATGATCGCCAGGATCACCACCTCCACCAACACCGCGGCGAGGGTCAGAATCATGGTGCCGTAAGGGTCACCGACCTTTTCCGCCAGTTGTTCAGCGTGGTGGGCAACGCGCATCGAAGCCACGACGATGAAGACGATCAGCGCCACGCCACTGAGTAACGCCACCATCTGCCCGCTGTGCAGCATCCAGTGCTCCAACGGGTAGGCGACGATGGCGGCAATCAGCGCCAGTAACATGTATTTTTCTTGCTTGAGGGATGTGAGCATTCCGGGCCTTTTCATGCAGCAAATCAGTCATTGATGGGGTACAGACTGCACCACGCCGCTAACGTTTCGTTACACCTTAGTTCACGTGGCCCTTGCGTGAAAAAAACCAATACTCTCCTGCTGGTCAGGTTTTGCCGATTATTTCGGCCATGGCCTGTAGAATGCCGCCATTGCACCTGATGAGAATTTAGAAAATGTACGATTGGCTCAACGCCCTGCCCAAGGCTGAATTGCACCTGCACCTGGAAGGCTCGCTGGAGCCTGAATTGCTGTTCGCACTGGCCGAACGCAACAAGATTGCACTGCCTTGGAACGACGTCGAAACCCTGCGCAAGGCTTACGCCTTCAACAATCTGCAAGAGTTTCTCGACCTGTATTACCAGGGCGCCGATGTGCTGCGCACCTCCCAGGATTTCTACGACCTGACCTGGGCCTACCTGCTGCGCTGCAAAGAACAGAACGTGATCCACACCGAACCCTTCTTCGACCCGCAAACCCACACCGACCGTGGCGTACCGTTCGAAGTCGTGCTCAACGGCATTGCCGCTGCGCTCAAAGATGGCGAGCAGCAACTGGGCATCACCAGCGGTTTGATCCTCAGCTTCCTGCGCCACCTGAGTGAAGCCGAAGCTGAAAAAACCCTCGACCAGGCGCTGCCATTTCGCGACGCATTTGTGGCCGTGGGCCTGGACAGCTCGGAAATGGGCCACCCGCCGAGCAAGTTCCAGCGCGTGTTCGACCGCGCCCGGCACGAAGGCTTCCTCACCGTAGCCCACGCCGGCGAAGAAGGCCCGCCCGAGTACATCTGGGAAGCCATCGACCTGCTGAAAATCCAGCGTATCGACCATGGCGTGCGCGCCATCGAAGACGAACGTTTGATGCAGCGGATCATCGACGAGCAAATCCCATTGACCGTGTGCCCGCTGTCCAATACCAAGCTGTGCGTGTTCGACGACATGGCCCAGCACAACATCCTCGACATGCTCGAGCGTGGCGTGAAAGTCACAGTGAACTCGGATGACCCGGCGTACTTCGGCGGCTATGTCACCGAGAACTTCCACGCGCTGTATACCTCGCTGGGCATGACCCAGGACCAGGCCAAACGCCTGGCGCAGAACAGCCTGGATGCGCGGCTCGTGAAGCCATAATCCGCGCTCACTGAAGGAACACGGACTAACGGTGGGAGCGGGCTTGCCCGCGAAGGCGATGTGTCAGTCACTACCTGTGTCGACTGAAACACCGTCTTCGCGGGCAAGCCCGCTCCCACATTGACCTCACTGGCGTTTAGACTTCGGTCAATTCTTCCAGCGTCTTGCCCTTCGTCTCCATCCCAAATACCCACACCACCAGCGCCGCCACGGCAAAACACAGCGCGCCCAAGGCAAACACCCCGCCCTGCCCCGTGATCGGAAACACCAGCCCCGTTACCAACGGCCCGAGCAACGAGCCCACCCGACCAATCGCCGAGGCAAACCCGGAACCGGTTGCCCGCGCCGAAGTGGGATACAGCTCTGGCGTGTAGGTGTACAGCACCGCCCACATGCCAAACAGGAAGAACTGCATCAACAGACCCGACGTAATCAGCAGCCCCACGTTGCCGCCAAACACTGCGCTTTGCCCATACACAAACGCCATCACGCCACCGCCCAGCAAAGTCACGACACACACCGGCTTGCGCCCCCAGCGCTCCACCAGCCAGGCGGCCATCAGAAACCCGGGAATCCCGCCCAGGGAAATGATCACCGTGTAGTACACCGACTGAGTGACCGCAAACCCCGACTGCTGCAACAACGCGCTCAACCAGGAGGTGAGCCCGTAGAAGCCGAGCAACGCAAAGAACCACACGCTCCAGATCATCATCGTGCGTTGCCGATACTGCGGCGACCACAGCTGCTGAAACGCCGAGAAAAACGTCCCCGGTACGCTCTCAACCCGTGGCAGGGCAATCGGCGCCGGCAAGTCGGCGCGCCCCAGCGAATCGCGCACTTTTTGCTCGATACCCTGCAACACCTTATCCGCCGCCGCGTGCCGACCGGCCTGCTCAAGCCAGCGCGGCGACTCCGGGATAAAAAACCGGATCGCCAGCACAAACACCGCTGGCACCGCCAACACCAAAAAAATGTCACGCCAACCAATCACCGGCAGCAAGAAATAAGACAGCACGCCCGCCGCCACAAAACCCAAGGGCCAGAAGCCATCCATCAGGGCGATGTAGCGCCCGCGCCCCTTGGCAGGAATCAGCTCAGAAAGCATCGACTGCGCAATCGGGAACTCCATGCCCATGCCGATCCCCAGCAAAATGCGAAACAGCGTCAGCGTTTCCACCGTCTGCGCCGTGGAGCACAGGTAGCTGGCGACGCCCCACAACACGATGCTCCACTGGAACACCGGTTTGCGTCCAAACCGGTCCGCCAACATTCCCGATAAAGATGCACCGACCACCATGCCGAAAAAACTCGAACTGGCCAGCAACCCGGCCTGGGCCGTACTGAGGCCGAACTCGGTTTTGATCGAACCCAACAGGAAAGTCATCATCGCCAGGTCCATGGAGTCGAAGAAAAACGCCAGCGCGATGATGATGAAGATGATTCGGTGGTAGCCGCTGATGGGCAACCGTTCCAGCCGTTCCGCTGCGCTATAGCCTTGCATGCCCATGCCGCACCCCCTGTATGAAAAATCCCCAACGCGAGTGTGCGGTATCGTTTTGCCTGGTTATTGCTGGATGCGACCTGACTGAAACTCTGAGCGACCATTGCCCTCCTGAGGCGCGGCCAGGCGGTTGATTTCCCCAAGCCCTATGTCGGAGAACTGCAGGGCGTGGGACTCGTTGACCACGCTGACCCAGCCCGATTGCAAAAACAGCTGCAACAGCCCCGCCCCCAATGCGCCCCCCAAGTGCGGTTGCTGCTGACTCCAGTCAAAACAATCGCACGCCAGGGGCGAGGCCAACGCGTGGGTAAAAATGCCCAGGCCTGCCAGGCACTGCGCGCCCTTGATGGTGACCTCGGTACGCTGTTCATGACGGTCGATCCAACCGGCCTGAAACATGCGTTGGTAAAGCCCCGCGCCCAGTTCTCCGCCCAGGTGGCCATGGCATAACCGGGCTCGCCGCAACGACGCCGGCGCCACCAGCGTCGGCGGCAGACCCTGCGGCGCACTGCGCACGGCGCTGGCCATGGTGGTACTGGCCAACGCGTCGATGGCAACGCTGACGTCGACGGCGGCGACACGAAACACGCGCTTGCCACGCTGGGCTTCAACCCGCAGCAAACCGCTTCCAGTCAGGCGCGACAAATGCGCGATCGCCGAAGCCGACGACAGCCCGGCAAGCCTCGCCAGTTCCTCTGACGATTTCGCCGATCCGTCCATCAAGGCCCAGAGCATGGCGGTGCGCTTGGGCTCGCAGAGCAAGCTGGCGATGTGACTGATGCAGGGTGCTTCTTCCATGTATTCACTCCTTGTTAAACCATTTGTCTGCTGCGGTTGGAACCAAAGTATAGGGGCGCAAACCGCCCGTTCCGCGGCGTCTGACAGCGCGGATAGGGACAGGATCTGAGTGAAATTTCTTGCTTTGATGGAGGCTATTGCTCGGTGCTCAATCGCTCCGGCCATTGCGCAGTCAATGTCGCACAGCGGGCCACGAGCATTTCCCGCAACAGGTTGATGGGCTTGCTCAATTGCGCGCGATGCGCGCACAGCAGGTTGAGCGGCGTGCGCTCACCGCGCAGCTCCGGCAGGATCACGCGCAAACGCCCGGCCAACACGTCGCTGCTCACATCCAGCCACGACTTGTAGGCGATACCGACACCCGCCACCGCCCAGCGCCGCACCACATCGGCGTCATCACTGAAGCGGTCGCCGCTCACCGTCAGGCTGACTTCACGCTTGCCGTCGTGAAAACCCCAGTGGTCGTGTACGCGGCTGCCGAGCATGTACAGCAGGCAATTGTGTTGCGCCAATTGCTCCAGATGCCGCGGCTCGCCATGGCGGGCGAGGTAGCTGGGCGCGGCACACAGCACACGCCTGTTGTCCGGGGCGATGGGCAGCGCGATCAGGCTGGAGTCTTCGGGCTCGCCGTAACGCAGGGCGATATCCACCGGCTGGCGGAACAGGTCGGCGATCCGGTCGCCCAACAGCAGGCGCACGGTGAGTTGCGGGTAGTCGCGCTGGAACTCATCGAGCCATGGCAACAGTTGGTTGCGCCCGAAATCCGACGGCGCCGACAGCTGCAGCACGCCGCTGACATGGTCCTGGCCGCTGGCCAACAAGCGCCGCCCTTCGTCCAGCGAACTCAAGGCTGCGCGGGCATATTCCAAAAAGCCTTCACCTTCGGCGGTCAACCGCAGGCTGCGGGTGGAGCGCGCCAGCAACCGCGCGCCCAGTTGCTGTTCGATGCGTTTGAGCGCCGCGCTGGCCACGGCCGGCGACAGGTCCATGACCCGCGCGGCAGCCGACAGACTGCCCAGGTCGGCCGCGCGTACAAACAACTGCAAATCATCAAAACGCAGCATGCATTACCGCCAATTATCAAAATTCTATTGAAACAGACTGCTGTTTTAGCGGGTTTTATCTTCACGGGAAATAGCCAATCATCTGCCCATCCCGTTCACCACGTGCCAGGAGTTGAATATGTCCACTGCCTTTAACGTCATCGCCACGCTGATCGCCAAACCCGGCCAACAGGCAACCCTGGAAACCCTGCTGCGCGGTCTGCTGGAACCGACCCGCCTGGAAGCCGGTTGCGAGCAATACGACCTGCACCAGGACCTGCAACATCCCGAGACCTTCTACATGCTCGAACGCTGGAGCGATGACGCAGCACTGGCCGACCACGACCAGAGCGCGCACATCCAGAACTTCCGCGCCAAGGCCGCTGACGTGATCGAACACTTCGAACTCAAGCGCCTGAAATTTCTTGCCTGATCACTGCCCTTTTTCCGGAGTCCCCATGAAAGCCATTGCCTACTACGCTGCACTGCCAATCACCGATCCAAACTCCCTGCAAGACATCGAGCTGCCGGAGCCGGTTGCCGGCCCGCGCGACCTGCTGGTGGAAGTCAAAGCCATCTCGGTCAACCCGGTGGACACCAAGGTGCGCCAGAACGTCGCCCCGGAAAACGGTGCCGCCAAGGTGCTGGGCTGGGACGTGGCGGGTGTGGTCAAGGCCGTTGGCAGCGAAGTAACCCTGTTCAAAGCCGGAGACAAAGTGTTCTACGCCGGCTCGCTGGTACGCCCGGGCGGCAACAGCGAACTGCACACCGTGGATGAGCGCATCGTCGGTCATATGCCCAAGAGCCTGGGGTTTGCCGACGCCGCCGCGCTGCCGCTGACCGCCATCACGGCCTGGGAGTTGCTGTTCGAACGCCTGCAAGTGCGTGAAGGCAAGGAAGATGAAGGCCAGAGCCTGCTGATCGTCGGCGCCGCCGGGGGTGTGGGTTCGATTCTGACCCAGTTGGCCAGCCAGCTCACCGCACTGAAAGTCATCGGCACCGCCTCGCGTCCGCAAACCCAGGAATGGGCCAAGGCGCTCGGCGCCGACCTGGTGATCGATCACAGCCAACCGCTGAGCGAAGCGCTGAAAAACGCCGGCCACCCACAGGTGACCCACGTCGCCAGCCTGACCCAGACCGATCATCACCTCGACCAGTTGGTAGAAGCGCTGGAGCCACAAGGCAAGTTGGCGTTGATCGACGATCCGAAGTCGCTGGATGTCAGCAAGCTCAAGCGCAAGAGCCTGTCGCTGCATTGGGAGTTCATGTACACGCGCTCGATGTTCGAGACGCCAGACATGATCGAACAGCACAACCTGCTCAACCGCGTGGCTGAACTGATCGACGCCGGCACCTTGAAAACCACGGTGGGCGAGCACTTCGGTGTGATCAATGCCCAGAACCTGCGCCGTGCGCACACGCTGCTGGAAAGCGGGAAGGCCAAGGGCAAGATCGTGTTGGAAGGGTTTTAAAACGGTCTGTCAGCGTCGTCCTTTATTCCTGTGAGTAATGGACGACGCCGCTAGTCAGAGAGTTGACCTTTGTCATATTTGTAAGCGCATTCGGGTTTATATTGGCCGCCTTTGCCACGATTCTTTTACGTGAGGAAGTCAGCAATGAAGATCCTGATAAGAGCGTTAGCAAAATCCCCAGGTAACAAATGGCAGGTCAGCCTCGACGGCGACGCGTTCACCTTCCGCAGTGAGGCCGAGGCCCGGGCCTTCGCCGACACCCTGCAAGCGCGCATCCAGGCGCCGCACCGCATTCCCCTCAGCCAGCAACGCTCCGCCGCTGGCTGATCCGCACCTCAGACCTGCGCTTGCGCGGCCCTCGCCCGTTGCAGGCGCTGGGTCGACATTGCAATCGTTACGGCCAATACACCGCACAAGCTGATGACCATCGCCATCGGCATCGCCGTGCCGTCGTGCAACACGCCGACCAGCGACGCCGCGCCCGCCGCCACACCAAACTGAATGCAGCCCAGCAACGCCGACGCGCTGCCGGCCCGTGCGCCCTGCCCGCTCATGGCGCAGGCCGAGGTGTTGGGCAAAATGCAGCCAAGGCTGGCGATGCAGATAAACAGCGGCACCAGCAACGGCCACAACGCTTCGGTGCGCAAGGCGGCAATGCCCAACAGCGACAACGCCGCTGCCACATACACCCATACCGTGCGCGACAACAAAAACGCCGGGCCGCGCTTGGCCAGCAACCGCGCATTGAGCTGCGCCACCAGGATAAAGCCGGCCGCGTTGGAGCCGAACAGCCAACCGTAATGCTCGGCAGGCACGCCGTAGAGTTTGATGAACACGAAGGGTGAGCCGGCGATGTAGGCAAACATCCCGGCAATCGAGATGCCGCCGGTCAGGGCGTAGCCCAGGTACACGCGGTCCGACAGCAGCGCGCCATAGCGGCGCAGCGAACCGGACAGCGGCTGGCGCGGCTGATGGGCCGGGAAGGTTTCCGGCAAGCCGACTGCCACGGCGATGGCTGCCATCACGCTGAATATCGACAGCGCCAGGAAAATCGACTGCCAGCCCCACAACCCGACCATCAAGCCACCCGCCAACGGCGCAAGGATCGGCGCCAGGCCGGTGACCAGCATCAGTTGCGAATAAACCTTGGCTGAGCCCACTGCATCACATTTGTCGCTGACCACCGCACGGGAAATCACCATGCCCGCACACCCGCCGAGGGCTTGCACGAAGCGTGCGCCGATCAGCCAGTCCAGGGACGGCGCATACGCGCAGGCAAAGGAAGCGATGGTAAACAGCGTCACGCCACTGAGCAGCGGCACGCGCCGGCCAAAGCGGTCGGCCAGAGGGCCGTAGATCAATTGGCCGATGGCCAGACCGGCGAAATACACCGCCAACGTCAGCTGGATATGTTTTTCGTCGGTGGCGAACGCCGTGGCCATTGCCGGAAAGCCCGGCAAGTAAAAGTCGATCGCCAACGGCGCGAAGGCGCTCAAGGCGCCCAGAATCAGGATTATGCGGAGGTTCATCAGACACCCAAGTGAGTCGGCAGCCCGACAGTCTAGCCGCGCTTGGGTGCCATGAACATTACGTTAGCTCGCTAACTATCAGAAAAATTACGCGAGCTTGGCGCTGTAGCCTTCTTCGGTGATCAGCTCGATAACCTGCTCGGCGGACAAGCGACTTTCCACACCGACTTCCTTCGCCGCCAGGTTGACGTTGACGCTCGCCGCAGGATCCTGGCTCTGCACCGCCTGGGTCACCGCCCGAACGCAATGGCCGCAGGTCATTCCTTCCACGTTGAATACTTGCATGACATGACTCCTTTGATGAGGTTGACGCCAGTCTCGACCTTGCCACGATGGCAAGGTCAAGTTTCAAAAACATCCGCCGGGCTGGTATTCAGCCGCCGCCTCGGCCAAGCTTCATCCATCTTGGATTTGAACCACGGAGCATTCGCCATGCGCTGGTCGTTTTTGGCCCTTATCGGCCTGTTGAGCTTGTCTGCCGCTGCGCCCATGGCCTTCGCCGACGAAGACTATGCGGTGCTGATCATCTCCCGCGAGCGCCTGGAAGTGCCGACCAGCTGCGAGATCGGCCTGTATATCCAGGACCAGTTGGCCGGGCGCCTGTTTCAGGAACAGGCCACGTCGTTCAACTTGCCGGCGGGTAACGTGTCGCTGCGCTTGAAACTGCTGCCGGGCCAAGCCCCTGGCTGCTTGCCGGGCATGCTCGCGCCGCCCGCGCAGAACATCACGCTGAAGGCCGGTGATGTGCGCAAGTTGCGTATTGCCCAAGGCCCGGACGGCATGTACCTGAAACCCGCCGCCCTCGAATACTGAACACCTGCCTTGCCGGCCTCAGGTCCTTGCGTGCGCGCCTGAATGGCGGCCGTCATCGCCGGCCAGCCAACCGCCTGAGGCAAATAGCCCCTTGACCTTCCCCACAGGTCAAGGTTGATCCTAGGGGCATCGTCTTCTGGAGGACTGCCCCATGAATGGATCCACCACGTTTGACCTGCCCATCAGCGGCATGACCTGTGCCAGCTGTGCCGGCCGTGTCGAGCGCGCGCTGGGCAAGGTGCCGGGCGTGCAACGTGTCAGCGTCAACCTGGCCAACGAACGCGCCCACGTCGAAGTGCTGGGCCAAATGGCCCCCGGCGTACTGATCGCCGCCGTCGACAAGGCCGGCTACACCGCCACCCTGGCGCAAAGCGAAACCGCCACCGACGCCAATCAAGCCCAACGCCTGCATCGCGAGCGTTGGTCGCTGCTGTTGGCGATCGTGCTGGCCCTGCCGCTGGTGCTGCCGATGCTGGTGCAGCCCTTCGGCCTGCACTGGATGCTGCCCGCCTGGGTGCAGTTCGCCCTGGCTACGCCGGTGCAATTCATCTTGGGGGCGCGCTTCTACAGCGCCGCATGGAAAGCCGTGCGTGCTGGCGCCGGCAACATGGACCTGCTGGTGGCCATCGGCACCAGCGCCGGCTATGGCCTGAGCATCTATGAATGGCTCACCACGCCCGCCGGCAACATGCCGCACCTGTATTTCGAAGCCTCGGCCGTGGTAATCGCGCTGGTGCTGCTCGGTAAATACCTGGAAAGCCGCGCCAAGCGCCAGACCGCCAGCGCCATCCGCGCCCTCGAAGCCTTGCGCCCGGAGCGGGCGATTCGCGTGCTGGACGGCCGCGAAGAAGACGTCGCCATCAGCGCGTTGAAGCTCGGCGACCGGGTGCTGGTCAAACCCGGCGAGCGCTTCCCGGTGGACGGTGAAGTGATGGAGGGCCAGAGCCATGCCGACGAGGCCTTGATCAGCGGCGAGAGCCTGCCGGTGCCGAAACAGCCCGGCGATAAGGTCACCGGCGGCGCCATCAACGGTGAAGGTCGGTTGCTGGTGCGTACCCAGGCGCTGGGTGCCGAAAGCGTGCTGGCACGCATCATTCGTCTGGTGGAAGACGCCCAGGCGGCGAAGGCACCGATCCAGAAACTGGTGGATAAGGTCAGCCAGGTGTTTGTGCCCGCCGTGCTGGTACTGGCGCTGATCACCCTGGTGGGCTGGTGGCTCTACGGCGCGCCGCTGGAAACCGCGATCATCAATGCCGTAGCGGTGCTGGTGATTGCGTGCCCGTGTGCGCTGGGCCTGGCCACGCCGACCGCGATCATGGCCGGCACCGGCGTCGCCGCGCGCTATGGCATCCTGATCAAAGACGCCGAGGCCCTGGAACGCGCCCATGCAGTCAGCGCCGTGGTGTTTGACAAGACCGGCACCCTCACCTCCGGCGCGCCGAAAATTGCACATTTGGCGGCGGTGGATGGCAATGAGTCGCTGCTGCTGCAACACGCCGGCGCACTGCAGCGCGGCAGCGAGCACCCGCTGGCCAAAGCCGTGCTGGATGCCTGCAACGCACAAGGCTTGAACGTGCCAGATGTGACTGCCAGCCAGGCGCTGAGCGGGCGCGGTATTGCGGGCACTCTCGATGGCCGACAACTGGCGTTGGGCAATCGCCGGATGCTGGAAGAAAACGGCTTGAGCGCGGGTGACCTTGCAGCGTCCGCCAGCGCGTGGGAAGCCCAAGGGCGCACGTTGTCCTGGTTGATCGAACAAGGCGCGCAACCGCGCGTACTGGGCCTGTTCGCCTTTGGCGATACGCTCAAGCCCGGCGCACTGGAGGCCGTGGAACACCTCAGGGCCCAGCACATCAGCAGCCACTTGCTCACCGGCGACAACCGCGGCAGCGCCCGTGTGGTGGCCGAGGCACTGGGCATCGACGATGTACACGCCGAAGTACTCCCGGCCGACAAAGCCGCCATCGTCGCGCAGCTGAAAAAAACCGGCGCAGTGGCGATGGTCGGCGACGGCATCAACGACGCCCCGGCCCTGGCGGCCGCCGATATCGGCATCGCCATGGGCGGCGGCACCGACGTGGCGATGCACGCGGCGGGCATTACCTTGATGCGCGGCGACCCGCGCCTGGTGCCCGCCGCGCTGGAGATCAGCCGCAAGACCTACGCAAAAATCCGCCAGAACCTGTTCTGGGCCTTTGTGTATAACTTGATCGGCATCCCACTGGCGGCATTCGGTTTGCTCAACCCGGTGTTGGCGGGCGCGGCCATGGCCCTGTCCAGCGTCAGTGTGGTGAGCAATGCGTTACTGTTAAAAACCTGGAAGCCCAAGGATTTGGAGGATCAACGCCCATGAACATCGGCCAAGCCGCCCGTCAGAGCGGGCTGAGCGCAAAGATGATTCGTTACTACGAATCCATCGGCCTGCTCAAAGCCGCCCACCGCACCGACAGCGGTTACCGCGTGTACGGCAGCGATGACTTGCACACACTGGCGTTTATCAAACGCTCGCGGGACCTGGGGTTTTCGTTGGAGGAAGTCGGCAAGCTGCTGACCTTGTGGCAAGACCGGCAGCGCGCCAGCGCCGATGTGAAAGCCTTGGCGCGCGAGCATATCGAGGCGCTGAACCAGAAGATTCTGGAGCTTGGGCAACTGCGCGATACGTTGCAGGACCTGGTGGAGCACTGCCAGGGCGATCACCGGCCCGATTGCCCGATTCTCAAGGAGTTGGCGTCGGGTAGCTGTTGCGCCGGCTAAGACCTGCATAAAACGACTGTGGGAGCTGGCTTGCCTGCGATGCAGACACCTCGGTGTATCAATAACACTGAAGTGATGCTATCGCAGGCAAGCCAGCTCCCACAGGGGATCGCGCCGGTTTCGAGTTAACGAATCACTGCATCCAAGGCGGCGGCGGTTCTTCTGTCGTCTTGGTCGGTGGCGCATCATCCGCCGCGCGAATCGCTTGCTTGCGCTCTTCATCCAACCGCGCCGCTTCAATCTCGCGAATCACACCGCCCACGTCCGCCAGCTCTTCCGGTTCGTCGAACTCGCCGGTCAATGCGCTGGCGGGGTGCAAGGTGCCGGCTTCGTACAACGCCCACATTTCCTTGGCGTACTTGGTCTTCTTCAACTCCGGGGCAAAGCGCCCGAAGTAGGAAGCCATGTTGCCCACATCCCGCTCCAGCATGTTGAACGCGTGGTTGTTGCCCGCCGCATCCACCGCTTGAGGCAGGTCGATGATCACCGGGCCGGTCGGCGTGAGCAGCACGTTGAACTCGGACAAGTCGCCGTGCACCAGACCGGTACACAGCATCAGCACGATCTGGGAAATCAGGAAGGCGTGGTATTCGCGCGCCTGGTCCGGCTCCAGCGTCACGTCATTCAGACGTGGCGCCGCATCGCCGTACTCGTCGGCCACCAGTTCCATCAACAGCACGCCTTCAAGGAAGTCGTACGGCTTGGGCACCCGAACGCCCGCGCCGGCGAGGCGGAACAGCGCCGCGACTTCGGCGTTCTGCCAGGCATCTTCGGTTTCTTTCTTGCCGAACTTGGAGCCTTTGGCCATGGCTCGGGCCTGGCGGCTGTTACGGACCTTACGGCCTTCCTGGTATTCGGACGCCTGACGAAAACTTCGTTTGTTCGCCTCCTTGTAAACCTTGGCGCAACGCAATTCGTTGCCGCAGCGCACCACATAAACAGCTGCTTCTTTACCACTCATGAGTGGGCGCAGCACTTCGTCGACCAGACCGTCTTCGATCAGGGGTTCAATGCGTTTAGGAGTCTTCATCAGCTTTTATTGTGGGTCCTTTATTACCAAACACGCGTATGGCACTCGTTATACGGCAATCGGCTCGCCTCGGGGAGAGGCTAGCGACCTTTGACACTTAAGAATGCATCCAATATGCCAATTTTTCTGCGCAATTCAGCGCTCGATAATCGCGGTCACGCCCTGCCCGCCCGCGGCGCAGATCGAAATCAGCCCACGGCCCTTGCCCGCCGCGTCCAGCAGCTTGGCCAGGTTGGCGACAATGCGCCCGCCGGTGGCTGCAAACGGGTGCCCGGCAGCCAATGAACTGCCCTTGACGTTGAGCCGGCTGCGGTCGATGGCACCCAGCGGTGCGTCCAGCCCCAGGCGGGTTTTGCAATATTCCGGGTCTTCCCAGGCTTTGAGCGTGCACAACACTTGGGCAGCGAACGCTTCGTGAATCTCGTAGTAATCAAAGTCCTGCAGCGTCAGGCCATTTCTCGCCAGCAAACGGGGCACGGCGTACACCGGCGCCATCAGCAGGCCTTCGGCGCCGTTGACAAAATCCACGGCCGCCGCTTCGCCATCGCGCAGGTACGCCAGGATCGGCAAGCCGCGCTCCCTGGCCCAGGCTTCACTGCCCAGCAGCACCAACGAGGCGCCATCGGTCAGCGGCGTGGAATTGCCGGCCGTGAGCGTGCCCTTCTCGCTGCGCTCGAACACCGGTTTGAGGCTGGCGAGTTTTTCCAGGGTCAGGTCCGGGCGCAGGTTGTTGTCGCGGGTCAGACCGAGAAAGGGCGTGAGCAAATCGTTGTGCCAGCCTTCGGCGTAGGACGCGGCCATTTTCTGATGGCTTTCAAGGGCCAACTGGTCTTGTTCGGCGCGGGGAATCTGCCAGGTCTGCGCCATCAACTCGCAGTGTTGGCCCATGGACAGCCCCGTGCGCGGTTCGCCGTTGCGCGGCAGTTCCGGCTTGAGGTGATGGGGACGAAGTTGTAACAAGACTTTTAATTTGTCCGCCATGGACTTGCTGCGGTTGGCCTGCAGCAGGATCTTGCGCAGGCCTTCATTGACACCGATCGGCGCGTCGGACGTGGTGTCGACGCCACCAGCGATCCCGCACTCTATCTGCCCCAGGGCGATCTTGTTGGCCACCAGCAACGCCGCCTCAAGCCCGGTGCCGCAGGCCTGTTGAATATCGTAGGCCGGGGTTTGCGGCGAGAGGCGCGAACCCAGCACGCATTCGCGCGTGAGGTTGAAGTCGCGGGAATGCTTGAGCACCGCACCCGCGGCCACTTCGCCAATGCGCAGGCCGTGCAGGTTGTAGCGTTCGATCAGGCCTTCCAGGGCTGCGGTCAACATCGCCTGGTTACTCGCCGTGGCATACGGGCCGTTGGACCGGGCGAAGGGGATGCGATTACCGCCAATGATCGCCACACGGCGCAATTGAGTCATGGAAAGCTCCCTAAAGGTTGTGGGTGGAATCATCCAGCCTAGCCTAGGCTGATCGAACGACTGCCGCACCGGGGTGGTCAACCCTTTGAACCCCAGTCTTCGGAGAGCGTTCCATGTCTGACCGTTATATCGACTTCGCCAACTCAAGCCTCGGCCATCGCCTGGTCGCCGCCATTGGCCTGCCGTCACCGGTACGCCTGGAACGCTGGCAGGCCGGGCGCCTGCGTCCGGTGGAAGGCGCGCTGCTGCTGGGCGGCGGCGCACTGGCGGCCAAGGTGCTGCCGTTTGCCAATAAACTCACGGACGCTATTTACAGTTACGGTGCCGCACCGCTGTCCGCGCCAGCCTGGATTCCCGGACACGGCCCCAAGCTCAAGGCCGTGGTGTTCGACGCCAGCGACCTGCAGCACACCGATCAGCTCAAGCAACTGCGCGAATTCTTTCAGCCGCTGCTGAAAAATCTCGACCACAGCGCGCACCTGGTGATTCTTGGCCGAGCGCCGGAAAGCCTCAGCGATCCGTTTGCCGCCAGTGCACAGCGTGCCCTGGAGGGTTTCAGCCGTTCGCTGGCCAAGGAACTGCGCAGCGGCGGCGTGTTGCAATTGTTGTATGTGGGCGAAGGTGCCGAGGACCAGTTGGAAGGCGCGTTGCGGTTTTTCCTGTCGCCCAAAAGCGCCTACATCTCTGGCCAGGTGATCCGCCTGCAAGCCTGCGCCACGCCGGTCGAGGATTGGACTCGCCCGTTGGCCGGGCGCAAGGCGCTGGTCACCGGTGCCGCGCGTGGGATTGGCGCCTCGATCGCCGAAACCCTGGCGCGCGATGGCGCCGAGGTGATCGTGCTTGATGTGCCGCAGGCCAAGGCCGATCTCGACGCCCTCGCTGCACGCCTGGGCGCCCGCACCGTGGTGCTGGATATTTGCGCCGAAGACGCGGCAACGCAATTAATCGAACACCTGCCGGACGGCATCGACATCGTGGTGCATAACGCCGGCATCACCCGCGACAAAACCCTGGCCAATATGACCCCGGAATACTGGGACGCGGTGCTGGCGGTCAACCTCAACGCGCCGCAGGTGCTGACCAAGGCCCTGCTCGACAGCGGCACCCTGCACGACAACGGGCGCGTGGTGCTACTGGCGTCCATCAGCGGCATCGCCGGCAACCGCGGGCAAACCAACTACGCCGCGAGCAAGGCCGGGCTGATCGGCCTGGCCCAGGCCTGGGCACCCTTGTTGAGCGAACGCGGGATCAGCATCAATGCCGTGGCGCCTGGCTTCATCGAAACCCAGATGACCGCGCACATTCCCTTCGCCCTGCGCGAAGCCGGGCGGCGCATGAGTTCACTGGGCCAGGGCGGCTTGCCGCAGGACGTGGCCGAGGCAGTGGCCTGGCTCGGCCAACCGGGTTCCGGGGCGGTCAGCGGCCAAGCGCTGCGGGTGTGTGGGCAAAGCCTGCTGGGAGCATAAGCATGGATTGGCAGACCCTAGGCACCACCCCGTTTCTGCCGCCGCTGTACTGGCGTGCAGCGCTCAAGCGCAAGATCACCGGCAGCACCTTGCCCGAACAGGGGCTGCGCTGCCGGGTAAGCGTCAATCCCAAGGCCGTGGCGGCCTATCGCAAGGTCTGCGGCTTTGCCGACAGCCCCATTCTGCCGGCCACTTACCCGCACATCCTGGCGTTCGGTTTGCAGATGCAATTGCTCACCGCAAACAACTTTCCGTTCCCTTTGCTGGGGTTGATTCACCTGAGCAACCGTATTCGCATCCATCGCCCATTGGGCGCGGTCAGCGAGCTGACGGTGGCCGTGCACGCGCAAAACCTCAAGCCGCACGCCAAGGGTGCCACCTTTGAAGTGGTCACCACCGTCGAGGACGCCCTTGGCCTGCTGTGGGAAGCCGAAAGCCAGATGCTCTGCCGGGGCGTGAAGCTCGAAGGCGAGTCGGTGAATGACGTGTTGCCCAGCCCCACGCAGGTCACCGAACTGGCTCGCTGGAAAGCTCCCGCCGATATCGGCCGCCGCTATGCCCGGGTGTCAGGCGATTACAACCCGATCCACTTGAGCGCCCTGACCGCCAAGTTATTCGGCTTTCCCCAGGCTATCGCGCATGGGCTATGGAACACGGCACGCACCCTCTCGGCACTGGGTGAACACTTGCCTGCGGCCAATATTGAAATCGTGGTCGAGTTCAAGAAACCGGTCCGCCTGCCCAGTGAAGTAACGTTGCTGGCCAGTGCGCCAGGTTCCAGCGGTGAGTTGCTGTTAACCGGCGCGGGTAACATTGAACACATGGTAGGAAAGTGGCAACCGATTGCCTGAATAACGCTGATTAATTGTATATATACACCTTAAGTTATAGCGGACCTTTAAAGGTCCGCTTTTTTATTCAAGCCTTTGTTTTATAAACGATATACCTCCCTTCTCTATACCTTTGGCATTAGTCGCTAAGCACTGTCGGGCGACCCGTATATAAATCGTTAATACCAAGTTGAGCGTTGCGAGAAAGAGTGCCCGGGTCTGTGATAACACCACGGACAAACGTATCGCTATCCCTAGAAGTAACGAGCGTTTGAAACAACCACGGTTGTACAGGTGCAAGGGAACTCAATCATGAAAACTCAAACTCAAGTAGTGCTATGGAAAGCAAGTACCGCGCTGGCCCTGATCATGGCAATGAGCCTCGGTGGCTGCAGCAGCGGTGGCGGTGGACATCACAGCAGCGTGGCCGCGTCGTCGCCTGACGCAGGCGCCGGCACAGGTACCGGAGGCGGTACAGGCGGTGGCTCCGGTGGCGGCACTGGCGGTGGAACTGGCGGCGGTACTGATGGTGGCACTGGTGGAGGCACCGGCGGCGGTACTGGTGGCGGCACAGATGGCGGCACCGGCGGTGGCACTGGTGGAGGCACTGGTGGAGGCACTGGTGGAGGCACTGGTGGAGGCACCGGCGGCGGAACTGGCGGTGGCACTGATGGCGGAACCGGCGGTGGCACTGGTGGCGGCACCGGCGGCGGAACTGGCGGTGGCACTGGTGGCGGCACCGGCGGTGGCACGGGTGGTGGTACTGGCGGCGGCACCGGCGGTGGCACTGGTGGCGGCACCGGCTCGATTACAACTCCACTGGTAACAGGCCAGATTGCTGGCACCTTGGGCACCACGGTGGGCAATGTCGGTACAGCGGTCGGTGAAATTGGCTCGACCCTGAACGGCGTTCCTATCGTCGGCGTCACCGCTGGCGGCCTGGTGACCTCCGCCGGTACTGCGGTGACCAGCATCGGCAGCGGTGTAACGACCGGTCTGGGCTCATTGGGCACTGACAGCAACTCCCTGGGCAAAACGGTTGCCGGTGTTGCCAACGGCGTTGCCGACCTGGGCACCGGTGTTTCAGGCGCTGGCAAATCCCTGGGCACCACACTGGGTGGCATCCCTGTTGTCGGCGGCCTGACCGGTGGTGTGGGCACTGCGGCGGGGGGGCTGGTGAATAACGTCGGTCAAGCGGTCACGATGCTCGGCGACACCCTCAGCACGTCCAGTACCACAGGCCCATTGGGTTCGCTGACTAACACCGTTGGCGGCAAAGTACTGGTGCCGGTGGTGTCCCTGGTGGAAAACACCACCGGCAACCTCGGCAAGGCAACGGGCCTGGGCAACCCGGTCAATGGTGTGCTGGATAAAGTTGGCGCCACGGTCACCGGCCTGGGCGGCCAGGTTGCCAGCGCCGGCGGCACCGGCAACCCGGTCACCACGATCGTCGGCGGTGCGCTGACCGGCGTCGGTGGCGTGCTCGACAAGTCGGGTGGTTATGTCGCCCCAGCCAGTGGCGCTGCGGCGCCTGGCTTGCCGGAGTTTGTCGGTGGCCTGGTGGCCAACGTGGGTAATGGTCTGAATGCCGGCAACACCAACGGCACAGTGAGTGCAGCGGGTGTAACCGGTGGCGCAGTGGGCAACACGGTCGCCTCGCTCGGCACCGTGCTGGGCGGCACCGGCGTCGCCAACACCGCCGCCACCGCACCGGTGGCTGGCTTGGCCACTAACGTCGGCGCGGCGCTCAATCCTGTGACGACCGGGGTTAGCACCTTGACGCAAAACATCGGCACCACCACAGGTGTCGGCGCTCCCGTCAACGGCCTGGTGACTCAAGTCGGCGGCGCAGTCAGCGGTATCGGCACCAACCTGACCGCTGCCAATGCCAACCCGATCACTAACGCTGTAGGCACCACCGTAACGGCCGTCGGCAACACCGTAGGCGCAGTGGGCGGCCTGGTCACCGGTGGCACCAGTGGCGCAAGTGGCAGTGGTGGCGGTCTGCTCGGTGGGCTGACTGTAGGCGCTGGCGCCAGCACTTCGGCCAATGGCAGTGCAAGCACTGGCACAAGCGGCGGTCTGGGAGGTTTGCTCAACGGCCTGACCGGCAAAAAATAGAATTGCACCTGGCCGATTAGACGGCCTCCCCTACAGCGCCTACGCTTGGTTGAGACGAGAGACCCTTATCAGTCTCTCGTCTTTTTTATGGGCTGGCGTTAACGACTGCCGCGCCCTCCCGCACCGCGTCCAAGAAACCGGCGGGCCCGAAACGCTGCTGCAGTTTGACCATGGAGTGTCCTATGCGCGTGTTGACGCCGTTGTTATTGCTAACCCTCAGTGCCTACGTCCAGGCCGAGACCCTTCCCAGCTTTCTTAACAGCAACGACACCATTCGCACCCTGCCGGTGCCCAACCTTCCCGCCGATGCCTATCGACCGGTCACACCACAAACCCAGGTGCCGCAAGCGCCTGCGACCCAGAACCAGCCGTTGCAGATGGACACCAAAGTCACCATCCGCAAGCTGCAGATCGAGGGCGGTACGATCTACCCGCTGACGGACACGGCCAAGGCCTACGCATCGCTGATTGGCCATGAGACCAACCTTGCGCAACTGATCGAAGCCACCCGCAGCATCACCCGTCGCTATCAGGACGACGGCTACCTGTTGTCCTACGCGTTCCTGCCGCAACAGTCCTTCGAAAACGGCCTGGTGCGCGTGGTATTGGTGGAGGGTTACATCAAGGATTATCAGCAAAGCGGCGACATCGGCTCGGTGTCGGCCTACGTCGATAAGCTGACAGAGAAACTGTTGGCTGAACGGCCGCTCACGCGCAAGACGTTCGAGCGCTATACCACCCTGATGGGCCGTATCCCCGGCGTAACCCTGCAAGCGCAAGTGCCACCGCCGGGCACCACGGATGGCGCCACGCACATGAAAATCGAAGCCACACGCAAGCCGTTTACTACCAGCATGAGCCTGGTCGACGAAAACCGTGGCGGCACTCAAGCCCTGCTCACCGCCACCAGCAATTCCCAGACGTCCATGGGCGAACAGCTCAACGTCAGCGGCCTGTTCCCACCGGGCGACGATAAAGAACATTACTACCGCGTGGGCTACAGCCAGTTCATCAATGCCGAGGGCAGCCAGTTGGTCTTGGGCGCCGAGCGCTACCGCGCCGACCCCAAAAGCAACATACAGCTGGACGGCGGCTTCGAACTCAAGCCGCATCAGGCGATCGATCGCTACACCATTGGCCTCAGCCATCCGCTGATTGCTTCACCCACCGAATCCTTGACCCTGGGTACACGCCTGTATGCCGTTGACCAGACCACGCGCTATCAACTGGTGGGCTACCCCAACCGATTCGACATCGAAACCAATCTGCGCGCGCTGGCGTTCGAGGCCGACTGGCGCAAAGCCGACACTCGCCAATTACGCATCCTCAGCGCCGGCCTGTACCAAGGCATCAATGGTCTGGGGGCCACTACCCGCAGCGACCTGGAAGTCACCAAGCCTGACCTGGACTTCTTCCGCCTGCGCCTGTCCGGCGTGCAAAGCGACAAGTTTTTCGATAACTGGCAAGGCGTGCTGTCGGGGGCGTTCTACTGGAGCGACGACACCCTGCCCGACAGTGAACGCGCCACCTTCGGCGGGCAGAATTTCGGCCGCGGCTATCCCGACGACCAAGCCTCGGGCGACAAGGGTTGGGGCGTGGCCTATGAGGTCAACTACAGCTTCAACCGTGCCGGCGATTGGGTAAAGGTCCTGCAACCCTACGTGGTGCTCGACCGCGCCAAAACCTGGTTCAACGAGCTGCCGGTCAAAGGTAACGACATGTCGTCGGCGGCTGTGGGACTGCGCTTTGGCGACAACAAGTACTACAACATCGCCCTTGAAGCCGCCAAGCCGATGTCGGACATCGCCCTGGACAGCTTCAACCGGCGGCCGCGGTATACGCTGAGTTTCAGCTATCAACTTTGAGTGTTTGCGGTAGCCCGCGTGTTCCTGGCCAATGGACTTGTCTTTGGCCAGTGAACTGATCTGTAGTCAGTGGCTTGTCCTTAGCCAGTGGGCTGATCTGTCGCCAGGGGCTTATCCGTGGCGAGCGGGCTTGCCCCGCGTTGGGTCGCGAAGCGGCCCTGACCCAGACGCCGCATTTTCCCAGTCAAAACCGCGTTGGCAGGTTTTGGCGCTGCTTCGCAGCGCAACGCGGGGCAAGCCCGCTCGCCACAGACAAGCACGCTCGCCACAGGCAGGCCTCTCGCCGCAGCAAGCCCGCGCCTACAGCTTGTGTTTGATCAGCGGAAACAGGCTGTTGAGGGTATCGATCAACCGCACCAGATAGATGGGTTTGCGAAACAGGTCCAGCACCTGCAGGCGCAGCATGTCGCTGACGTCATCCATTTCGGCATGGCCCGACATCACGATGACCGGCAGGTGTTGGCGATCGGTATGTTCGCGCAGGCGCCTGATCAGCGAGATCCCGCTTTCTTCAGGCATGCGCAGGTCGGTGATGACCAGCGCGATGTCAGGGTTGAGGGTCAGCTCCTGCAGCGCGAAGGTCACGGAGGTGGCGGTAAAACAAACGAAGCCCTCGTTCTCCAGCGACTCCGCCAGTTCTACGAGGGCATCTTCTTCGTCATCCACCAACAGGATCTGTTGGCGTAAAGGTCCAGATGCAGCATTCATGGGCACTACCTGGCATAGCCGATCAATAACGAGCGTACTCACAAGATGCTGCCTGCGACTTACGTCGTGGTAATGGCGCTCTGAATTTTACCGAAGAAGGTCGTGATCTGAGGCCCCAGTGTCGTGCCTGCGGCGAGTACCACCAACGCCACAATAGCCACGAGGATGAGGTATTCAATCGCCGTCGCCCCCTCTTTATTGCGCAAGAGCAGCTGAAGCTGAACATGCAGTTTCATCAACAGATCAAGGACCATCGTACTTCTCCTCTGGCGACTTAACGCCCTATCAAGGGTTTGCACAATCATTATTTACGTTGTGGTAATGGCGGTCTGGATTTTGCCAAAGAACGTCGTGATCTTCGGTCCTAGCGTAGTACCGGCTGCCAGTATCACCAACGCCACAATTGCCACGAGAATGAGGTATTCAATCGCCGTGGCGCCTTCCTTGCGATGAAAAAGCAGCTGGAGTTGAACGTGAAGTTTAATCAACAGATCAAGGATCATTTGTACTGCTCCTTTGGCGACCAGGCGCCCTATCACGGTGTCCTGCACAGTAATTGCGATGTGCCACCTGAGCATTGTCAACAAACCACGCGCTCACAACTGTAAGAACTGATTAATTACAAAGTAGAGGTCGCCTTACTGACGCCTTAAATCCGTGATTTAAAAGGCTAGTTATGGCGGGGCGAAGAAATCTTTCTGTCAGTAATGGCATTTCGTCCTAGCTGAACTACCTTCAAATAGCGAAATAGTTAGTCCGCTGTTCATAGCAGCCGGTTGCGTGATTAGCCTGTTCGGATAGACGGGCTGTGGTGCAACAGGAAAGGGAGAGCCGTCGTGAACACACGTCTGAGTATGATACTGGCCGGCGTGCTTTTGGTCGGTGCACTGTTTGCCGGTTATTGGGGATTAGTGCTCAGTCGTGAACCTGCCCCGGCGCCGCCACCGCCGCCACAGACCGCGCCGGTCGAAAAAGCCGTCGCCGTGGTGGAAGACCAGACCCGCCAGCCAGTGGTCGTACTGGCCCACGATGTACCGCCCTTTGTCGCCCTGAATGCCGCCGACCTCAGTGTAGAAAAACTGCGCACCGTGCCGGCTGGCAGCATGACCAGTGTCGACCAGGCCATTGGCCGCACGCCCTGGCGCGCATTGCAGGCCGGCACTTGGCTCAACGAAGAAAGCTTCACGCCCGGCGGGCCGCTGGCGCGCATGATCCGCCCTGACGAACGCGCCCTGGCGGTGGCCGTGGATGAAGTGATCGGCGCAGCCGGCCAATTGAGTCCCGGCGACTACGTGGACGTGTTGCTCTACCTGCGCCAGGACACCGCCAACCTCGAACAATCGGCCCAAGTAGTCGTCCCCGCCATGCGCTTGCTCAGCGTCGGCGACCAAATGGGCCTGACCAACGACGGCACTCCCGCCTCCCCGCCGGCGATGACCGCCGAAGAAAAAGCCCAACGTCGTGCACCCTCGCGCACGGTTGTGCTGGCGGTGCCCGAGCAACTGCTGAGCCGGTTGATGCTTGCCTCCCAGGCCGGCACTTTGCGCCTGGCCGTGCGCAGTGCCGACGAACGCTTGCTGAGCCAGTACTGGGCCGGCGAAAGCGACGCACCGGGCAAGCTGCAAAGTGCTAATCGCGACCTTTACCAGTTCACGCAACTGGCCTTTGCCCAAGCCCCGAAAAAAGTCGCCCAGAGCGCTCCGCACCGCACAGGTGTGGAGGTGATCCGCGGCAACCAAGCCACCCAACAAACGCCTGATTGAACAAGGATGCTGTGCATGAGCCGACGTTTCGCACCGGTGTTCACGCTGAAAATTGCCTGTGCCCTGCTGCTGTCGAACCTGTCGGTGGGCGGGGCCGTGGCCGCCACCGGCAACTGCAGTAGCTTGGGCCAATTACCCGCAGCCCTTTCGGTGGGCGAAGGACTGCAACAGGAGCTGCAATCACCGGTGGCGATCACGCGTCTGGCCATCGGCGACCCGAAAATCGCCGACGTGCACCTCAACGGCGATCGCGGCTTCCTGCTGACCGGCATCGCCTCCGGCACCACCAGCCTGATGGTCTGGACCGCCTGTTCCAACACGCCGCGCCAGAGCATGGTGTTTGTCAAAGGCAAGGCCACAGCGGCGCTGACCAGCCTGTCACTGGCGCCAGCGGACGACCCCGCGCTGCCCAGCCAAGTGCAGACCGACATCCGCTTTGTCGAGGTCAGCCGCACCAAACTCAAGGAAGCCAGCACCAAGATCCTGGGCATGGGCAAAAACTTTTTCCTCGGCAGCCCCAACCTGTTATTTCCCACGTCCAGCACCTTCAAGCTGCCGGTGAGCGCTGACCAGTTCAACATCGGCTTTGGCGGCGGGCGTGTCTCGGCGATGATCAACGCCCTGGAAAGCAGCGGCTTTGCCTACACCCTGGCACGCCCAAGCCTGGTGGCCATGAGCGGGCAAAGCGCGACCTTCCTCGCCGGTGGCGAGATCCCGATCCCGGTGCCCAGCAGCGGCAGTGACACCATCTCCATCGAGTACAAAGAGTTCGGCATTCGCCTGACCCTGACCCCCACCGTCATCGACCGCAACCGGATTTCCCTCAAGGTGGCACCGGAAGTCAGCGAGCTGGACTACACCAACGCCGTGGTCATTCAAAACATCCAGGTACCGGCGCTGACCATCCGCCGCACCGACACCAGCGTGTCCCTGGCCGATGGTGAGAGTTTCGTGATCAGCGGCCTGATCAGCAGCAACAACACCACCAACATCAGCAAGTTTCCGGGCCTGGGTGACATCCCGATCCTGGGCGCGTTCTTTCGCGATTCCTCGGTCAACCGCCAGGACAAAGAGCTGCTGATGATCGTCACGCCGCACCTGGTTCAGCCGCTGGCCGCCAACGCCCAACTGCCGTCGTTGCCTGGCGAGAACCTGCGCAACTACGACCCGAACTGGTACCGCCTGTACTTCCTGGAAAACGGCAATTTCGACCGCAACAATGGGTTATCACAATGAGCGATAGCCTGAGCCAGACCTTCCTGGCAATCACCCGCAACACCACTGACCTTGAGTGGCTGCAGGGCGCGCTGGCACCGCTTGGCCAAGTGGTCAGTGCCGGCAGCGGCACGCTGGACGAGTTACTGGCGCTGGTCGATGTGACCTTCGCCAACCTGGTGTTTATCGGCCTCGACCGCGAGCATGTGGTGGCCCAGAGCGCGCTGATCGAAGGCGCGCTGGAAGCCAAGCCGATGCTGGCCATCGTCGCCCTCGGTGACGGCATGGACAACCAGTTGGTGCTCAATGCGATGCGCGCCGGGGCGCGGGATTTTGTCGCCTACGGTTCACGCTCAAGCGAAGTGGCCGGGCTGGTGCGCCGCCTGAGCAAACGCCTGCCGCCCGTGACCACCAACACCCAACTGGGCGGCCTCACGGTGCTGTACGGCACTCAAAGCAATGCCGACGGCGCCCTGCTCGCAGGTCACTTGGCGCTGGTTGTACAAAAGAGTGGCCAGCAAACCCTGCTGCTGGACCTGGGCCTGCCACGCGGTGACAGCCTGGCGCTGCTGGGGCTGGAAAGCTCGTTCAATTTTGGCGATGCCCTGCGCCACCTGCGGCGGCTGGACGCGACCTTGATCAACAGCGCTTTCACCTCTGCCGAGGACGGCCTGCGCATCCTCGCCTACGCCCCCAACGATGAGCCGCTGGAACAGACCAGCGCCGCCGAGCTGTACATGCTGCTCAGCGCCCTGCGCCAGCACTTCCAGCACATCGTGGTCAACCTCGCCGGCCAGCAGGACAGCGAAGCGCTGCGCACCTTTGTCAGCCACTGCGACAAGCTGTTGTGGTGCACCGATCAAAGCGTGCTCGACTGCCGTCGCAACCTCGCGATACTCAACCAGTGGCGCGAAAAAGGCATGAAACTGGAGCACGCCAAGCTGCTGGTCGATCGCTATATCAAAAGTTGCGCACCCGATTCCGAGGCGCTGGGAAAGAGCTTTGGGCTGGAGGTAATTGCCGTGTTGCCACTGAGCCCTGAAGTACGCCTGAATGCAAAAAACCAGGGGCAAACCTTGTTCGCCCTGGCCCCGCGAGAACCGCTGACCCTTGGCCTGAAAACCCTGGGCGAACGCCTGGCAAAACGCTCGGAAGGCATGAAAAAACCTTCTCACAACTGGCTTGACCGCCTGCTGGGCACCGGCAAATGAACGGCGAAAAACTCTTCGGCGCCCCCGCTCGCGGCATCGGTGGCAACACCGACCACGATGGGCTCAAGCTGGTGCTGCATCGGTACATCATCGATGCCATCGAAGAGTCGGGCAAAAATCTGCTTGAAGGCTCACGCCCGCTGCTGGCGCAATTTGTCATCGACAAAGTGGCCGAATACATCAACCGCATGCACCTGGCGATCTCGCGCTATGAAATGGAGCGCCTGGCCGAAGAAATCGTCGATGAGCTGACCGGTTTCGGCCCACTGGAAGTGCTGCTGCGCGACCCGTCGGTGACGGAAATCCTGGTCAACGGCCCGCACCGGGTGTTTATCGAGCGTGACGGTGTGCTGCATCAAAGTGACCTGCGCTTTATCGACGCGCACCACGTGGAGCGCGTCATGCAGCGCATCCTCGCGCCTCTGGGCCGGCGTCTGGACGAGTCGTCGCCCATGGTGGATGCGCGCCTGCCCGATGGCAGCCGGGTCAACGCGATCATCCCGCCGATTGCCCTGGACGGGCCGTGCCTGTCGATTCGAAAGTTTCGCAAGGACATGCTCAAGAGCAGCGATTTGGTGGCCATGCAGACCATCGACCAGAACATCTTCGACTTCTTCCAGGAGGCGGTGGGCAAGCGCTGCAACATCCTGATCAGCGGCGGCACCGGCACCGGTAAAACCACGCTGCTGAATATTCTCAGTCAGCTGATCAACCCGCATGAGCGGCTCGTCACCATCGAAGACGTGGCCGAACTGCAACTGGGTCACCCTCACGTCGTGCGCCTGGAAACCCGCCCGCCGAACGCCGAGGGCCATGGTGAGGTGAAAGCCAGCGACCTGATCCGCAACGCGCTGCGGATGCGCCCCGACCGCATCATTCTGGGTGAGATTCGCGGCGTGGAAGTGCTTGATGTACTGACCGCCATGAACACCGGCCACGACGGTTCCATGAGTACCGTGCACGCCAACAACGCGGCCGATGCCTTGCTGCGCCTGGAAACTCTGGTGGGTTTGACCGGCCGGGTGGTGGCGGAGAAAACCCTGCGACAAATGATCTGTGCGGCGCTGGATGTGGTGATTCAACTGACCCGCCTGCCGGACGGCCGTCGTTGCGTCAGCGAAGTGGTCGAGGTGGTCGGCATCCGTGAAGACGTGTACGTGACCAACACCCTGTTCCGCCATGACCGGCGCACCGGCTTCGGCTTTCTGCGCGAGGCGGTCAACCCGGCCGGTGAAAAACTGCGCCGCGAACCGTTACTGCCTTGAAGGGGACGCAAGCATGACCGGGGCCATCCTGCTGCTCATCTGCCTGATTCTGATCGGCCTGTCGATTCGCTCCTTCCAGATCGGTTTGCGTCGCGCCCAGACCGAGCGCGTGCTCGGCCGCCTTGCCGAAGGCCAGCCGCAGCTCGTTGAAGAGAACGGCCAGTGGAGCGGCGTGGAGCGCATGTTCCTGCGCGCAGGCCTGGGCAAACCCAGTGACAACCTCGGCCTGTGGCTGGCGATCTGGGCGCTGGGCGCAGTCCTGGGCCTGCTGGTTGCCGGCTGGATCGGTCTGTTGGTGATGGTGGTGTTGCCGCTGCTGGTACTGCGCCTGTACATCGCCTGGCGCTATCAACGGCGGATCAAGCGCATGATCGAACAACTGCCGCAATTGCTCGACCACACCGTGCGCAGCCTCAAGGCCGGGCGTACACTGGCCGACGCGGTGCTGGGCGGCATCGAGATTACCGAAGACCCGCTGCAACACGCCATGGGCCGTATCCGGCGCAACGTGCAGCTGGGCGTGAGCCTGCCGGAATCTGCCCACGACTTTGCCGAATTTTACGAGCGCGATGAGTTTCGCCTGTTCGCGCTGGGTTTGAAGGTCAACCACCGCTATGGCGGCAACGCCAGCGAGCTGTTGGAAAACCTGATCAAGATGATCCGCGAACGTGAGCAAGCCGCCCGCCAGCTGCGCGCCTTGACCGGCGAAACGCGCGTCACGGCCTATGTGCTCACCGCCCTGCCGATCTCGATGATCGGCTACTTCCTGGCGGTGAACCCCGCGTACCTGATGACCATGTGGAATGACGGCACCGGGCGCATTCTGTTGTTCGTGGCGCTGGTGATGCAGTTGTTGGGCTGCTTCACCCTGTGGCGCATGTTGCGGAGCGTATGAGATGGCGATTGCACTGCTGATCAGCGCTGTACTGTTTATTGCCGCCCTAGGGCTGGTGCTGGCCAACCTGATAAAACACCGGCGCGGCCAGCGCCTGGTTGCCCAACGGTTGCAGGGCCAGATGGCGCGCGAACACAGGTTCGGCACACTGATGCGCCAGCTGGGCAGCAGCCCGCTCGCGCAACGCTCGGTGAGCCTGGACAACGAAACCCAGATCCTGCTCAACCGTGTCGGTTGGCGCAAAGCCAACCAGCGCTCGATGTTCGCCGCCTTCCAGGTCGGTACGCCGTTGCTGCTGTTGATCATGACCCTGGTGGTTCAGCAAGTGATGTACCCCGCGACCGGCTCGCCGTGGCTGGCGCCGTTGCTGGCCCTGGGCATCGGTTATCTGTTGCCCAAGCGCATCCTGGCCAGGGCCGCCAAGGCGCGCCAGCAGCGCATCTCCCGCGAGGTATCGACCTTCATTCCGCTGCTGCGCATTCTGTTCGAATCCGGCATGGCGGTTGAGCAAGCGCTGCGCGTGCTGAGCATTGAAGCGCAACGCCTGTTGCCGGCGCTGACCCATGAGTTGCGCTTGATCCTGACACGGGTCGACTCGGGCCTTGAGCTGAGCGAGGAGCTGGGCAAGACCGCTCGGCTGCTGGCCGTGGATGAATTCACCGACACCTGCACCATCCTCCAGCAGCTGGTTCAGCAAGGCGGCGGCGCGATGAAATCGCTGCTGTCGCTCAAGCAATTGCTCGACGACCGACGCCTCACGCGGATCCAGGAATTCGTCTCGAAGATGTCGGCAAAAATGTCCGTGGTGATGATGGTGTTTTTGTTTCCCGCCTTGCTGATCGTGCTCGGGGGACCCGCCTTTATCGGCATCACCCGGGCCTTGAGTAACTTATGAGGAGCGCCCGATGAAAGCCTTGATAGCCGGTTTGAGCCTGTTGCTGCTAAGTGGCTGCGCCACCAATGGCCAAACCCCGTGGGGCGCGTTTACCGGCACCGGCAGTTGCCCCAAGCCCAGTTCCGATCAGGAGCTGTCGCTGAACCTGGCCGATGAAATGGCCGGCGACGGCAAGCTGCACGCCAGCCTCGCCAACCTGCAAGGCTTGCCGGCCAATCTGCCCCAGGTGCGCCTGCGCCAGGCCAAGGCCTATCGCCTGCTCGGGCGCAGCGAAGCCGAGCCGTTGTACCGCAGCCTGATCGGCACCTGCATGGCCGCCGAAGGCGAACACGGCCTGGGGCAGGTCGCCTCGGCCAAGGGTGATAACGGGCAAGCGATGGCCCACTTGCAACGCGCCGCTCGGCTGGCGCCCACCGACGAAAAAATCCGCAACGACCTGGGCGTGGTGTACCTCAACCAACTGCGCCTGGAAGACGCGCGCTTTGAATTCATGACCGCCATGGAACTCAAGCAGAGCGACCCGCTGGCGGCGGTCAACCTGGTGACGCTGTTGATTTATCAGGACAACTGGAAGCAGGCCGCGCAACTGGTCAGCCAGATGGGCCTGAGCCCCGAGCAAGTCACTGAAGCCCAGGCCCGCGCCGAGAAACTCAAAGGCTCAAGCACACCCGTCGCCAAAGCCAAAGATCAAGTCGCCGCTGTCAGTGATGCCGCAAGCACCCCGAGGAATTGATGATGAAAACACCTTATCTCGCCAGCCTGGCCATGCTCGTGTTGCCCTTCAGCGCCATGGCCATCGAGCCCGGCCCCTCGTCGCCCCAGCAGGCCTTGACCGAGCAATGGCTGACGCTGCAGGTCACGGGCAGCGCCGCGTCGCAAACACCTCAGAAGGCCTCGGCGGCCGAACGTGACAAGGCGCACCAGCGCTTGCTGGACAGCTACAAGTATCCGATTCCGGAGTATTTCGAGCAGAAGGTAGGGGGAAAACCGGAGGCAGCAATTGATCTATCACTGACACACAGCAGTTCTAATGTGGGAGCGGGCTTGCTCGCGAATGCGGTGTATCAGCCAACCTATGGGTGACTGGCACACTGCATTCGCGAGCAAGCCCGCTCCCACATTTTTGACTGCATCCAACCAGGCCGATCAGTGCGCCGTCACTCGCTGGCGCAGCGATGAATTATTTGGCGATAACGCCAATGCCAATTGCGTGCGGTTGTGCATGTGCGTCAGGCGCAGCACTTGGGACACGTACAGCTTCACCGTATTTTCAGTGATGCCCAACTCACAGGCGATCTGATAGTTGGTCTGCCCCTTGCCCACCAGCCGTGCGACATCCAATTGGCGTGGCGACAACTGGTTGAAGATCGCCGGGATTTCCACTGGCCCGGCATCCTCGGCCGAAGCCTCGTCGCTTTCCCGTCCAGGCCCACTGCTGCGCACTTTATCGAGGTCCTGATACAGGTCGTTGATGGACTCGGAAAGAAACTGCAATTTTTGATTCAAGTTACCCAGTTGCAGGTCCTTTTTGCGCTCTTGCAGCGCGGCGTCCTGGCGCTGCAAGCCTTCGAGCAACTCGTGCAGGTTGATGGGCTTCTGGTAGTAGTCCGCGATGCCGGCACGCAGGGCCTTGATCACGTCCTGCTTGTCGGCGCGACCGGTCAACATAATGGCTTCGAACGCGCGCTGCTTACCGGCGATTTTTTGCAGGGCCTGCACCAACTCGATCCCATCCATTTCCGGCATATGCAGGTCGCACAGCACCAGGCCGATCTCGGCATCTTCGCTGAAACGCTTCAGAGCCTGTTGGCTGGATTCACAGGGGACGCAGCGGTAACCGCTGCTTTCAAGAAATTCACAGAGTTCTTCCACGATCAGCGGCTGATCGTCGACAACGAGCACTTTTACCGCAGAGGTAAGCTTGTTCACGCGCTACTCCATGCATTTCAAGCCAAAAGATTGACCATCCCTTTACGACACATATCCGGTACATCTCCTCATTAAACGTAGACGCACTTTCTGACTATGTACATAGCGTTAATACCCGCTGACGACTAATGGATCCAAAACCACGCAACGGCAAAACCCACCAGTAAAAACGGGGCGAATGGCTGCTTTTTTGACGCACCGGGCGCGAGATAACCCATATGCTTTTTAAGATATTGATTCATATGCGGCCAAAGCGTTGGCGCAATGATCAGCCAGAGCAAATTGGCGACTGCCGCCCCTACAAACGACCACAGCAAGTACTCCGCATCCGACACCAGCGCCAACGCTGCGAGCAGCTTCACGTCGCCCGCCCCCAGACGACCGAAGGCGTAGCCAGGCAAGGTCAGCAGCAGCGCCAGAAAAAACGCCAACAGCCCCTGCCCGGTCGACGCCCCCAGCCAGGTGGTGCCCGTCCAGAGCAGATAGATCAACGCCAACAAGGCAACGCCCAGCGTCAGACGATTGGCGAGCAACCGCTGCCGAGCATCCTGCACTGCACACAGCACCAACCACACCATCACCACTGCGCCATGGATCACGTAAAAAACATCCCTTTTTGCCGATTGATTCTATGCTGATATCAAGTAGTAGCCGTCAGGGTAGACGCGGTGATGAAAACAAGCCTCCCGGATAAGCAAAAAGGCGCGGCAGCAATCGAATTCATTGCTGTGTTCGTGATTTTTTTCGCCGTGTTCTACGGCATGGTCAGCTATAGCCTGCCGCTGCTGTTGTTGCAGTCGTTCAACCAGGCGACGGCAGAAGCCGTGCGTCTGAGCGTGGCGCTGGACCCCAACATGCAGGGCTACGCCGCCGCCGTGCAAAGCACCGCCAAAACCGCAGTCGCCAACCGTTTGCTGTGGATCCCGCCCGCCTACAAATTCGACGCTGCCACGCAAGTCACCACCACCTTCAACAGCGGCTTGTTGTTAGTGAAGATCAACTACCCCACGGCCAATCTGCAGGCGGTAATGCCCTTTATTGTCCTGCCCGGCATCGGCACCGTACCGCAGCTGCCGACGACGCTGCAGGCCACCTCGAGCCTGCAGTTTTGACCTCGGGGGAAAAACTCTTCGGGCGCCTGCTCGGCCGAAGCAGCGCGTTGGCCCTGGACACGCCTGCGTCGCCTGTCGCCGGGCTGCACCTGTGGTTGGACGCGCACGGCCGCGTGCTCGAAATCAGCGGTGCACTGCGCTCACACCTGGCGCAATACACTGACTCACCGCCCCTCCAGGACCTGCTGTGTGCCCACAGCGCGATGGCGGTTGAAGGCGTGCCTGCCGATTGGCAGCGCCATAGCCTCGACCTGGATTTCCGTGGCGCCGCCGGGCTTGTGCTGCACACGCGAGGCACGATTGAAGCCCAGGATAACGGCTGGCTGCTGCATGCCGTGGACATCGGCGATTTGCTCAACGGCCGGCACCTGGCCGAGCAGCGCGAACAGGATCAGCAATTGGCCAGCCTTGTGAGTGAACACCTGCGTGTGTGCAGCCTCAGCCGGCTGCCCGACGTGTTCAACGAACAGTTGGCCAGCGTCGCGCAGCGCTGGCGCATCCCGTGTGTGGCCCTCGCGCTGCTCGATCAGGAGGACCAGGACTGGGTGATCTACAGCCAGTACGCCAACCATGATGCGCCGCTGTTCTGGCACAACGGGCAGCGCCTCGGCACCTGCCTGGACAGCCTCAACGGCACTGCTCCACTGAGTTTGCAGGCGCCTTATGGACGCGGAGAACACCCGCGTTTGCACAGCGTATTCGGCAATGCCGACGGGTTTCTGGTGCCGTATCGCGATGGCCAGGGCGTGGCCGCGTGGTTGCTGTGCGGGGCCTACAACGGCCAGCTGCACATGCGCGACCGCGACTGGCTGAACCTCGCCGCCGCCATCGCCGCGCCGCTGCTCAGCCGCCTGCGCGAGCAACGCCACCACCAACAATTGGAGCGCCTCGAAGCCCTGCAAGGCCTGTTGGGCACCGGGTGGTTCGAGTTGCTGCCCGCCAGCGCCGAGATCCAACTTGCGCCGCAATTGATGCGCAACATCGACTCAGAGCAAGCCGCGACCCGGCAAGCCCTCGACACCTGGCTGGCGCTCATCCACCCCGCCGACCGAGAGGAACTGCACAGCCGCCTGCGCGACCTGCAAGCCCTGGGCAAGCCTTTGCTCGCCAGCGTACGCCTCAACCGTGGCGACAGCGCCCAACCGCCGACCTGGTATCGGTTGCAGGGCCAAGTGCTGGGCGTGGGTGAGCAACGCCGCTGGGTCGGGTTCATGCTCGACATCAGCGACATCAAGAACCAGCAGGTGCACGCCGACGCCGCCCATGCTCGCCTGGATAACCTGATTGCCAGCTCACCGGCGGTGATCTACGTGCAACGCTACGTGAACGGCGCGCTGCTGCCGGTGTTTTTCAGTGACAGCCTGCTGCCGTTGCTGGGCCGTACCCTCGCCGAGTGCAGCCACGACAGCCTGGTGCAGTGGGTGCATCCCGACGACCGCGACCTGTACTTCCAGCGCACGCGCCAACTGCTGCGCGAAGGCAGCGTACGCAGTCGTTACCGTGTGCAGGACAAACAGGGCAATTACCACTGGCTGCTCGACGAAGCCAAATTGCTGCGCGACGACCTGGGCCTGCCGGTGGAAGCGATTGGCCTGTGGCTGGACGTCACCGACGCGACCGTGGCTGCGCAACAGGTCAAAGCGAGCGAGGAGCGTTACCGAATTCTGGTGGAAGACTCCCCGGCGATGATCTGCCGCTACCGCCCGGACCTGACCCTGACCTTCGGCAACACGCCATTGGCCAACTACCTCGAATGCCGTCCCGCACAATTGCGCGGGCTGAACCTGGGCGACTGGCTCTCAGCCGAACAGCGCGAGGCGTTTGTGCAGCGCATCCGGCAGTTGACTCCGGAGTTCCCGGTCAGCACCGCCGAAATCAGCCTGCAACTGCCTGGGCGCGAACACGCCTGGTGGGTCTGGTCGGACCGCGGCGTGTTCGATGAGCACGGCGCCCTGGTCGAGGTGCAGGCCGTGGGCCGCGACAACACCGAAGTGCGTCGCTCGCAGCAGCAACTGACGCAAAGCGCAAAAATGGCCACCCTCGGCGAAATGGCCACGGGCCTTGCCCATGAGATCAACCAGCCGCTGAACGTGATGCGCATGGCCATCGTCAATGTGCTCAAGCGCCTGGGCAGTGGCAACGTGCAGGTCGACTACCTCACCGAAAAACTCCAGCGCATCGACGCCCAGGTTCAACGCGCAGCCCGGGTGGTGGACCATATGCGCGTGTTCGGCCGCCGCTCGGAAGTCGAGCAACAACCGTTCGACCCGGCGCAGGCAGTTGAGGGCACGCTGTCGTTGCTCAGCGAAGGCCTGCGCGGCAAAGGCGTGGAAGTCCGCCTGACCCAGGCGGACGTTCCCGTACAGGTCAAAGGTTACGTCGACCAGCTTGAACAGGTGCTGATCAACCTGATGGTCAACGCCCGCGATGCCCTGCTGGGCCAGCGCGAAAAAAACCCTGAGTTGCGCCCGTGGATCGCCGTGCACACCGAACACGATAGCCGTCACGTGCGCATCTGGGTCGAGGACAATGGCGGGGGCATTGACCCACGCTTGCTGGAGCGGATCTTCGAACCGTTCTTCACCACCAAGCCCATTGGCGTGGGCACCGGGCTGGGCCTGTCGGTGAGCTACGGCATCGTCGAGAACATGGGCGGACGCCTCAGCGTCAGCAATGGCGAACAGGGCGCACGGTTTTGTGTGGAACTGCCCAGGGCCACCGACGCTTAGATCACCAGGTAGGCCTCACCGGTCTGGCCGCAGGTGAGGTTGGCGCCCACGTTCACATTCGTCAGGCTGATGCCCAACATGTTCAACAGGTTGTTGAGGATCGGGTTGAGCAGCGGGCCCAGCAGGCTATCCACCACCGGGGTGACGATGGCGCTGACGCCACCGAGCAGCGACACGACGCTTGCCGCCAGTGCGCCCAGCGGGTTACTGCCGACCGGCTGGTACGCCGTAATGCCTACGCCATTAAGCGTGGTCGACAGGCTGCTGACCACATTGGTCGCCGGCGCGGCCGCCTGATAGGTCGGGGTGAGGCCCACGTTAGGCGGCGTGGCGAATGGCGCAGTACTGGAGAACACCAGCGTCTGATTGCTCGCCGCAATCGGGCTTAGTACCTTGATCGCGACGCCACCGGCGGCGAACGGTACACGCGTCCCGCAGGTGCCGACTCCGAGGATTTCATGGCAGGTCTTGGTGCCGATGTCGATCAGTGCCAAAGGCGCCACGGTCATCGGTAACGTGCTGGAAAACGCATTGGTGATGGCGCCCACATTCAGCGACGCCTGCGAGGTGGTGGTGTAAGCCGTCAGGCTCTTGGTGCCAGCGCTGCCTGTCGGGCAACTGTAGGCGGTGACATAGCTGCTGGCGCCGCCGGCATCCAGCACGATATTGAGCGGCAAGTTGCCCGGCAACGCCAGCAGGTCCAGTTGTTGGCAGCCGGCCCCAAGCAAACACAGCGCCGAGTTGATCGTGCTCACCAGGTTCAGGCTCAACAGGCTGTTGACCACCGGCGTCAGCGGCCCCACCAGGTTATTCACGGCCGTGGTGAGCCCCGACAAACTGCTCAGCACCGGCAGGCTGACCGTCACCTCGGTGCGCACCTGGGCGGTACGCACATAAATCGCATTCGGCCCCTGGGGATTGGCCGCGGCCAGCGCCGGGTCACCCATCGCCGAGAGTTGCGGCGGCTCGATCACTTTGACCTGGGTGGTGATGTTGGCCAGCCCCAGCAGGCTGACGGGCAAGATCGCGGCAGCCGCACTCTGGCTGTTGGACAACTGCACCACGCCCTGAATCAGCTGGAACACCTGCAGGTTGGCATTCAGCGCGGCGGCGGTGATGCCCGTCTGCAACTGCAGGATCTGCCCGAGGGTCAGCGGGGCCTGGTTGATGGCGGCGATTTTCAAGCTGCCCAGGGCCGTCAATACATCCGCCGTCGCGCCGTTGGCGGTGAGCACCGTGATCGCGGCCTGGATCAATTGCGAGGCGGTGACGTTGGTGTTGAGCAGTTGGGTGTAGTTACCTGCGGTCACGCCCAGGTTGATCGCCAGTTGGTCGAGGTAACTGAGCAGGCTGATATTGGTGTTGAGCAAGCCATTCCAGCCGGCGAGCGTCAGGTTGAGGTTGCCGCCGAGCAAGCCGCTGAACAAGGGGTTCAACAGGCTTGCGCTGGCGCTATTGACGCTGGCCAACGTGCTGTTGATGGTCAGTTGGGCCAGGGATGGCGTGGGCTTGGCCGCCACCGCCGTGGCCGACAAGACCGTGTTGAGGCTGACCGGGTTGCCGGAAAACAGTGCCCACACGCCGCCGGCCACGCTGGTCGTGACGGTTTTGCTGGCCACTACCTGGATCGCTGACGCCAACGCGGGGTTTGCGCTGAACGTGCGCTGGCCCGAGGCGCCAGTGGTGACGGAGCCACAGCTGGTCACCAGGGTGTTGCCGTTGCCCACCACGAAATAATTGCGCGCCACGCTTTGCCCGGCGTAGGCCGCCGCACTCAACCCCGCCAGGCAGGTGCCGTTGCGGCTGACGGCTTCCAGCGCTGCGGTGTCCGCCACGCCTTGCAACTTGCGCTTTTCCAGGTACAAACGGCCGCTGTCTATCACCAGCAGGGTAAACGCCAACACCACCGCCAATACGCCGGCGGCCATCAAGCCAATGGCGCCGCGCTGCTTGCCATGAAATCGGGGAGACATCGAGCACTCCTGTGCCGGCGAGTCGCCGAGCGCTTACTCTCCTGGGGTGTCTTTGAGTGTAGACAAGGGCTGAGGGCTGCGCTGACTCAAGGCTGCAGGAGATCCGATGTGGGAGCGGGCTTGCCCGCGATAGTGGTGGGTCAGTCACAGCTTTATTGGCTGACACTCCGCTATCGGGGGCAAGCCCCCTCCCACAGGGAAATGGGGAAAGGTTTAGTGGGGTGGGTAGTTGGAGAGGATTTTGCTGACGGTGGTGCGGATGGCGTTGTTGCGATCCTGTGGATTTGGACTGCTGGCCATCATCTGCTCGTCACTGCCGCGCCACACCAGCTTGCCGTCCTTGCCGTCCAGCAAGTCGATCTGGATGGTCGCGACTTTGTAGGTGATGCTGCGCGTTTCGTTGTACATCGGCGCGCCCCAATAGCCATTCCATGGGCCACCCCAGGCGCCGCCGTAATTGGTGGTGACTTGCTGCTGGCGGTCTTCGACGATCAGGTAAGCCTGCACGTTCAGGTCGGCCTTGGTGCCGGCTGCGGCGGGACGCAGGCCGCGTTGGTCAAGTTGTTCGCCGACGGCCTGGCGGATGCGCTGCTCGGTGAGGTCGCTCTTGATCCGCGGATCATCCGGGCGATATTGCAGCGCCGGGTCTTTCCAGGCCCAGTTGCGGTAGGCGCCGAAGTCGCGGCTGGCGTCAAAGTCGTGGTTGACCTGGTTGGACTGGCAACCGCCCAGCACCACGACAACAGCAAGTGCAGCAATGCGACGAAACATGGTTTATCTCCAAAAGACGCTTCAGCCTGAAATGAGAATAGCTGCTAACTGGGTGGATAGGCGCTCATTGCCTTCTGCATCGCTTCACGCAAGGCATCGGCCCGTTGGCTCAGGCTGCCCTGGCTGGCGGTTTCGGCGCTGGTGCTCCACACCGGCTGGCGAGTGCGGGCATCGAACAGGCTGATGCGCGCCACGGCGACCGTCACTTCATAAGTGCGCACCACCGGTACGGTGTTGTACATGCCGTAGCCATTGCCATAGCGGTTATAGCCGCCGTAACCGTAGCCATAGTCGTCCTGGACCTGGCGCAGGCGTTTTTCCAGACGCACATCGGCGCTCACCAGCAGGTCGGGCGCACGGTTGTCATGCAAGGGGCGCAGGCCACGCTGGTCGAGGGCGCCGCTGACCGCCTCGGCAATCTGCGCCGAGTCGGCCCAGGCCGTGCCCGCCGGCAGTTGGCCGTTGAGCCAGCCCCAGCTGCGGTAGGCGCCATAGTCGCGCACTGGCGCCGGGTAGGCGCTGGCATCAAAGGTGTTAGCCGCCTGGGCCGGTGCCGGCGGCATCGGCGCCGAAGCGGCCACGTAGGGATTGGGGCTGGAGCAGGCGCTCAAGCCTACCGACAACAGGATCAAACAGAGACGACGCATTTCGACCTCCGCAGACTGGGCCGCTTAAACCGGACGGCACATCCAGTGCAAATAACGCCCAAGTCCGGCAAAGCTTGGGTGACGACGGTGAGCGAGTTCCATCTCCAACAAATCCTGTAAATCGGCGCGGGCCTGGAATTCCACCGGCATATAGTCGTGGAACACCCGCACGCCACTTTGGCTTTCGACCTGCCAGAGCCCCTCGAGTTGCGCCGCCAACTCACGTGGGTCGAGCGGCTGTTGCGGGGTGAGGCTCTGTTTCTCGCCGGCCATGTCGTTCTTGCGCATTTTGCGAAAGTGACCTTTGAGCAGGTTGCGGTAAATCAGCGCATCGCGGTTATAGAACGCCAGCGACAGCCAGCCGCCCGGCACGGTGAGCTGGTGCAGCACCGGCAGGATCGCATGGGGTTCGGCCAGCCATTCCAGCACGGCGTGGCACAGCACCAGGTCGTAAGGTTGGGTGAGTTGGCCGAGCAGTTCCTGCCAGGGCGCGTGGATAAAGGTTGCGCTCTGGCCGGCGTCGGCAAAGCGTTGGCGTGCGCCTTCGAGCATCGGCTCGGCGGGCTCGGCCAAGGTCACTTGGTGGCCGCGCTCGGCCAGCCACAGCGACATGTGCCCAAGGCCCGCGCCGATATCCAGCACACGCAATGGACGGTCCGGCAGCGCTTCGATCAGGTCGGCCTGGAGCACCGCCAGGCGAATCGCGCCTTTGGCACCGCCGTAGATTTTCTCGGCAAAGCGCGTGGCCAATTGGTCGAAATGACGATCACTCATGGGCAAACCGCCGTTCGCTGTCGGCCAGTTTAGCGCGCACCACCTCGTTCATGTCCAGGCCCAACTCGCTGCACAGCAACAGCAGGTACAGCACGATATCGCCGACTTCCTGCCCGGCGTGGGCGAGTGTGTCGGCGGGTAGCTGGCGCGATTGGTCTTCGCTCAGCCATTGGAAGATTTCCACCAGCTCGGCCATTTCCACACTGGCGGCCATGGCCAGGTTTTTCGGGCTGTGGAACTGCTTCCAGTCGTTGTTATCGCGGATGCGGTGCAGGCGTTCGGTGAGGTGTTCGAGGTTCATGCGGGGGCTCCTGAAGGTGTATAGCTTCGGGGGGATCAGGGATGAAGGCAAGTGAATCCCGGCGGTGTGCTTGAGGGCGCCATCGCAGGCAAGCCAGCGCCTGCATTTGATAGGTGTTCGCGGGCTTGTTGTGGCGAGCGGCTTGTTGTGGTGAGCGGGCTTGCCCCGCGTTGGGCTGCGCAGCAGCCCCAGAAATGTATCGCGTCGTCAGATTTTCAGGGCCGCTTCGCGCCCCAACGCGGGGCAAGCCCGCTCGCCACAATGGGTTGGGGTGGGTTGGGCGGGGATGGCTAATCGACGACGCTGAATTCGAGGCGGGCGGTTTGGCCGGCTTCGTCGAGGACGCTGAGCTGGTAGCGGCCCAGTTGTTCGAAGCTGGCGTTGATGCTGTCCTGGTTGGCGCTGTCGCCCAGTGGCGCGCCGTTGAGGAACCACCAGCGCCGGCCACTGCCGCCCAGGGCAGAGATTTTCAAGTGCAGGGCCTGCTGGCTGGCGGCAGGCAGGCGCAGTTGGTCGCCTTCGCGTACGCCGACGATGGACAGCGGCGACGAGGGGGCCAGCGCTGGCGGCGGGCAGTCGGGGTCGGCGGCCGGGATGCGCGCCTCGCGGCGCTCCATCCTAGGCAGCCAAGGCTCCAGCGGTGCCGGCCACAAGGCGATATTTTTTGACACTGCGCCAGGGCAATGCGCGTCCACCCGCAAGCCTTTGGCATTGACCCACACGCTTTCCATCAATCCCATGCTCAACGGCTGGTCCAACGCCTGCAAAGTCGGCGGCGTGGTGTTGTCCAGCGTCCAGGCAAAGCGCTGGCGGCGGCAATTGGGGTCGCGGCGGCTCATGGGCTGGCCCAGCGGCCAACAGATCGCGGCCACGCCAACATTGGCAGGCACCGGCTTGGCGGGCGCGCTGATCCCGCGCTGGCTGTCGCGGTTGGTCAGCACGTCATGCACCTGCAACATCAACGGCGCCGCCGAGGCCAGCCCAAACTGCCCAGGTACGGGCGTGCCGTCAGGTCGGCCGATCCACACGCCGATCAAGTAGCGCGGCCCCACACCCAACGCCCAGGCATCGCGAAAGCCATAGCTGGTGCCGGTTTTCCAGGCCAACACCGGGCGCTGCACCAGCTCGGCACGCGGGTCTCGGTCGGGCCGCGCCTGGCCGCTGAGGATGCGCCGCACAATCCAGGCGGCCCCTGGCGACAATAAAGGCCGTTCTTTAAGCGTATCGTCCGGCTGTAATCGGATAGCAGCACTCCTGCCGTCGCGGGCAAAGGCGCTGTAACCGCTGACCAAGTCTTCCAGACGGCTGCCCGCCCCGCCCAGAATCAGCGCCAGGTTCGGTTCGGCCAACGCCGGCAATGCCAGCGGCACGCCGCCGATGCGCATCTGCGCAGCAAACCGTTTCGGCCCATAGGCCTCCAGCAGCTGCACCGCTGGCAAATTCAATGAACTGGACAGCGCCGTACTCGCCGGCACTGCGCCGCTGAAACCCATGGAGAAGTTGCCTGGCCGGTAATCGCCATAGCGCCGGGGCACGTCCTGCAGCAGCGATTCGGAGTGGATCAACCCCTCGTCCAGTGCCATGCCATACAGAAAGGGTTTCAAGGTGGAGCCGGGCGAGCGCAGCGCGCTGATCATGTCCACATGGCCAAAGCGCTTGGCGTCATTGATATCCACCGAACCGAGGTAGGCGCGCACGGCCATGGTTTCTTCTTCCACCACCAGAATGGCGGCGGAGGTGTGTTCCGGCAGCCGCGCGCGCCAACCCAGCAGCAGGTCTTCGAGGCGGCGTTGCAGCGTGGCGTCCAGGGTGGTGCGGATCAGCGGCGGGCTGTCCGGACGGTTGAGGCGGCGGGCCAGCAACGGCGCGAGGCTGGGTTCGAGCCGAGGGGCGAGCAACAGCGGCTCTTCCAGGGCTTCATCAACGGCCGATTGCGGCCATACCTGGAATTCGGCAAGGCGGCGCAGCACTTTGTCGCGGGCCTGCTGGGCGCGTTGCGGGTGGCGATCCGGGCGCAGACGGCTCGGCGCCTGAGGCAATACGGCGAGCAACGCGGCTTCAGCATGGGTCAGCTGCGCCGGGGACTTGCCCAAATACGCCCAACTGGCCGCCGCCACGCCCTGCAACGTACCGCCAAAGGGCGCGCGGTTCAGGTACAGATTGAGGATCTCGTCCTTGGACAAATGCCATTCCAACTGCGCAGTGCGCCACAGCTGACGCAGCTTGCCGTGCAAAGTGCGCGAATGCGGGTCGAGCAACCGCGCCACCTGCATCGACAAGGTGCTGCCGCCCGACACCACCCGCGCGCCGGTCAGGTTCTGCCACGTCGCCCGCACCAGCGCCAGCGGGTTCACGCCGGGGTGCTCGTAAAACCAGCGATCTTCGTAGGTGAGCAGCGCGTCCAGGTAATACGGCGACACCTCACGGGTCTGCACCGGATACCGCCACACGCCATTGGCATCGGCAAAGCGCCACAACGGCGTGCCATCCTCGGCCAGCACCACCCGCGCCAAATCATCCTTGGGCAGCGGCAACGGCCAAATACGATCCGCCAGCCACAACAGGGCAATGACTGCCAACACACATCCAAATGCCCAGCCCAGTAAATGTGGGAGCGGGCTTGCTCGCGAAAGCGATTTGTCAGTCAACTCACTCACAACGGCCCCACCCCACCCACAACAAATCGCAAATTCAACCGCGCAAACCTCTATGCTTCACGGAACTAGCCGCGACCCTTCGCGACCAAAGGCCCAGTGCTGGCAATTTCGTCCACTTATTCATCGAGACACACCTATGCAAGCAGACTTTTTCGGATGGTTGGGTAACACGATTGGCCTGATCATCCACTACATCGTCGAATTCTTCAGTGGGCTGTTCAATATGCTCACCCATGCCGGTGGCGACTTCGTCAATGGCATGTCCCGCGCACTGGGCATGGACACCTCGATCATCAGCATCATCACCCTGATCATCGGCCTGCTCTTCCTGTATTCGGCCGTTCGCGCCTTCATGCGCGCCTCGATCATCCTGGGCGTCATCTGGCTAATGCTCGGCCTCTGGCTACTCAGCTGGGTCGTCCACTAACCCCACGGCCCCCCACTCCCCTGTGGGAGCTGGCTTGCCTGCGATAGCGATCTATCAGCCACCAAACGTGCCGGCTGACCCACCGCCATCGCAGGCAAGCCAGCCCCCACATTTGAACCCCATTCCTACCGCCAGGTATCAGCGCCCCTTGATCACCAAATCCGCCGGCGTCTCCCCCACCGCCTGCCAGTTCGGCCGATACATCGACTCCACCTGCGGCGGCGGCACACGATAAGTCCCCGGCGTCACCGCCCGCGCCAGGTACAACAAGTGCGTGGTGGCGCCATAACCCTCCAGGTTCATCGCCGCCACATAGCGGTCATCGCGGAACTCCTGGTGCTTAAGCGACGCGTTCTGCATCGACTCGCGCCACTCCTTCACCTGGCTGCTGGCGTTTTCCAGGCTGGCTGCACTTTGTGCCAGGTTCTGGTTTTCCAGCTCCAGCCCAGCCGGCAACAGGTCAACCACCAACGCGTCCGGCACCCGCTGCTTGGCGCTGACCGCCACATGCACCAGCACCAGGTCGCCACTGTTGACGTTATGCAGGTTCAACGGCTGGCCATTCATGCCCAGGTATTCGCGACGGATACTCAGGTTGTCGCCGCCCGGTGCCGGTGGCACTTGGGGGTAACCGGAGATCGTCAGTTGCTGGTAAACCGGCGCCTCGCCCTGATTGCTCAGGGTCAGGTCGCTGGACAGCTGCTTGCCATCCAGCGCCAGCGTCGACTGTTGGTTGTTCAACGTTTGCACACCGCCACTGCCGGTCAGCGACACCTGCCAGTTCGACTCAGGCTGTGAGAACCCGAGGCGCCCGGCCAGGAACAGTGCATTACGTTCCTGGGTCGAGAGATAAGGGCTGGCGGCCAACTGGTCCGAGAGCGTAAACAAACGCTCCTCGCGTTTGCCCTTGGCCAAGTCGTTTTCTTCAAGCAAAGCCAGGATCATCGCCTGGTCACGCAGCGGGCTGCCGTAGTCGGCCAGCCACTCGTTGGCATTGCGTTGCGCCGCCAGGCCGGCAAGCAAGGCTTGATCGGCACGTGGCTGGTCGCCCATTTTTTGCAGGGCAATGGACAACTGCACCAACGGCAACCCGGAGCGCGCCTCGCTGCGGCGCTCGAAGATACTGCGCAACGCGCCCAACGGCGCTTGCTGACTGCGTGCCAGCACCATGCCAGCGTAGGCCTGCACGGCAAAGCGGGTGTGGTCGGCGTTGTCGCTGTAATCCACTTCGATCAGGTTGCGTTCCTGCACATAACGCAGCAGGCGCTCGCTGGCTTTCTTCAGCGCTTCAGGCGGCACGGCAAAGCCCTGGTCGCGGGCGCGCAGCAGGAAGTCGGTGACGTAAGCAGTCAGCCAATATTCCTCTTCGCCATCGGCGCCCCACAAACCAAAGCTGCCGTTGTAGCGCTGCATGCCCAGCAGGCGCTCGATGCCGAGCTCGATCTTGCGTTTGCGTTCGCTGTCCGACTCGCCCTTGATGCCCAGGCGCTTGAGCAGGGCAGCGTCGGCATACAGCGACGGATACAGGCCGCTGGCGGTCTGCTCCAGGCAGCCATAAGGGTACGCCTTGAGCGCACTGATCTGCGCGCCGAGGTTCAGCGGCGGCCGGCTCGACAGGCTCAGCAGCGCTTCGCGCCCCGAGGCATCGAACTGATCCAGACTGCCGACCGGCAAGCTCCACGGCTGATCCTTGAGCACTGCGCGGTAATGCTTGAGCAGCGCCGGGTAGGCCGGGCGCACACCCAGGGTCCACTCGCGGCTGAACGGCGGCAGGTTTTCCCCCGGCAGGTCCAGGCCATTTACCGTGACCTTGACCTTGCCCTGCCCTAACCCGCCCCAGGCTTTGACCGGGATGCGCAAGGTGGTGCGCTGGCCTTGCTTGAGTTCAACAGACTGCGCGCCGCTGTTGACCAACTCCAGCTGGCCTTCGGTGCTCAATTGCACATCGAGTTTCTGCGCGCTGCCCGACAGGTTGGACAGGTCCAGCGCTAACGTGGTCTGGTCACCACCGGCGAGAAAGCGCGGCGCCGACAGTTCGGCAATCAGCGGCGCGGCAATCACCGTCTTGCCTTCGGCCATGCCATACCGATCATCGCTCCAGGCTTGGGCCATCAGGCGCAATTCGCCATTGAAGTCGGGGATATTGACGCTGACTTCGCCCTCGCCCTGTTCATTCAAGGTCACCGGCGCGCTCTGCAACGCCACAATGGTCACGCTGGTGTCCGGGCGTTTGCCGCCCTTGGCCAGCGCCGCATCACCACCGAACGCCAGGCTGGCCAAACGACCCTGACCGGCCTCGATCAACTGGCCGTAGATGTCGAACTGGTCCACGCCATAAGCCTTGCGACCAAACAGGCTGGAGTACGGGTCCGGCGTCGGGTATTCGGTGATATTGAGGATACCCACGTCCACGGCCGCCAGCAGCACATGCACCTGTTTGGGCACGCTGCCGTCGGCGTTCTTGGCGGCGATCTTCACCGTCAGCGGTTGTTTGGGGCGCATTTTTTCCGGCGCGGTAAGGGTCAGGCCGAGTTTGCGCTGGGTGCGATCCAATGGCAGGTGCAACAAACCCACGGCCCGTTTAGGCGTGATATTGGCTTTGCGCTCACCCGGTCGAATTACCAGCGCGCTGACGTACAGGTCATGGCGCGACCATTTCGGGTCAAGCTTCACGGCGAAGCTTTTGCCTTCGGCCGGCACATCGATTTCCTGCCACCACAGCGGCCCTTCACTGGATTCCACCAGCAGGTAGCCTTTACCGGCCGCCGGTGGCGTGACGGTGACATTGGCGGTATCGCCATCGCCATACGCCGGTTTATCCAGCGCCAATTTGACTTGGTCCGGGCGCACGGCGCCGCCTTCGGTGTTGTCCTGGGCCTGGTAGCCGGCCCAAAAACGCAGGCTGCTGACCAGCCCGGTTTGCGGGTCTTCGACCTCGACACGGTACGGGCCCCACTCGACCTGGAAGCTGACTTTGGCGGTGTCGCCCGCCTTGATGTTCAGGGTCTGCTCGTCGAGGTTGAGGAATTTCTCGTTGAAGTGGTAACTCCAGCCGTCGCTTTCCGAGTAGTTCCAGTAGTAGTCGCGGCGCTCACGCACCAGGCGCACCTTGAGGTTTTGCGCGGCGAGTTTCTGCCCGTCCTGGTTGGCCAGCAGCACTTCGAATTCTGCTGGGCCATCGCCGTTGGTTTCCTTGCCGTCGAACAAGCCACGCAGGCCCGGCAGTTGCTCGGCCGGCCAGATCGGCTGTACCAGGCGCCGAGTGATCGGGCGCCCACCCGACTCTTGCAGGCTGGCCTGCACGATCAATTGCAGGGGTGATTTGGCCTCGGCCCATTTGCTTTCCAGCGTCAGGTCTTCCTGACCCTTGGCGTCGAGCACGCTTTCGTCCAGCTCGAAATCCTGACTCAGTTCTTCTTCGGTGACCGAGCCGAACTGGTAGCCCGGCAGCGATTTGACCGCCTCGCGCAACGGGCGCACATACACTTGCCCGCTGACGCGGTTGCCCGATGCCGGTGCGCCGTAGAGGTAGCGACCATTGACGTGAATCACCGGGTTATCCGCCGGGCTCAAGGCTGTGTCACTGCCCTTGAGTTCCAGCGCCAGGCGCTCGGGCAAGAAGTCTTCGACAAGAAACTCATACAGCTGCGGCTTGCCGTCGCCGAGGTCGAACACCAGTTGCCAGCGCCCGGTCGGCGCTTCACCGGCCAATTGCAGCTGGTACTGATAGAGGCCCGACGCATCGGCATCCCACACGAACTTGCGGCTGACCTGCTCATCCGGCCGGCGCACCTCCACGCTCACCGGTTGCGGCTTGACGGCATTGCCATCCTTGTCGCGCAACAAGGCGTTGAGCAGCACGGTTTCACCGGGGCGATACAGGTCACGTGGGCCGAACACAAAAAACTGCAGCGGATGCGCTGGCTGGCCGCCGATATCGAACTCGGCCAGGTCCAGCGCGGCGCTGTCCAGGCGCAGCAGGCTGGTTTGTTCGCCAAGCTTGGCCAGCAACACCTGGGCTTTTTTCGGCAACGGCAACTCGGCATGGCCACCCTTTTCGGTCTTGCCCTGGCCCAGCACACGGCCTTCGGCATCCAGCACTTCGAGGTCCACGCCCTCCAGCGCCTTGCCACCTTCGAGCGCCTGGGTAAACACATCCAGGCGATTGGCATAGCGGTGCACCGACAGGCCGATATCACTCAAGGTGAACAGCGTGGCCGGTTGCGAATAATTGTAGGTGCCCGAGGCGCGCATCACCGCCAGGTACACGCCCGGCTGCTGCAATTGCTTGAGGCCGGCGATCGGCAGCAACAGGGTTTCGCGCGTATTGCGCGCCGGGTTCAGGTCGAAGCGGCCGCCGTAGACCAGGTCGGCCATCGGCAGCAGTTCGCGCGATTCATAACTCTGCAGGCTGGTGTTACGCCCCCACTGCGCGAGGAACGAGGGCAACGATTCGGGCTTGATACGGAAAAATTCGACGTCGACCTTGTCAACGTTCAGCGCAATCACCGGCAGGCCTTCGGCCAAGCGCGTCGGCAACAACGTGCCGCGGCTGGCAAAGCCGACCGTGGCTTGCAGATCACGGGTTTCCAGGCGCGCGCTGTACTCGGCAGCGAGCTTGTTGTCGTTGACCGCCTTCACGCCAGCGTCAACCGTCAGCACCAGTTTGCGCTGCGGCTCGAGGTGGCGCAGGCGCAGTTCCATCAGGTTGTCGGACAGCTCCCAGGCGCCATCGACCTTGCCAGACTTGCTGTCCACCAAGTGGACTTTGTCGGCGAATTTCTGCTCGGGGTCCAACGGGATGGAAAAGCTCACTGACAGCGTGCTGGCCCCGTCCAACTGGACTTCGGACACATCCACCACGCTCAACTCACGGCCGGCATAGCGCTGTTTCAGCGCTGCCACATCCACCGCCGCTTTCGCCGGTTTGGGTGCAACCGTCGCCGCCGCAGGAGCGGTCGGGGCAGCCGGTTTATCGGAGGAATCGCAGGCGCTCAGCAGGGCCAGCGCGCAGGCCAGGAACAGTCCTTTGTTAAGCATGGGGCACTCGTCGTGAGAGGGGTCCGAGGGGTGAACTATATATCAGCCTGCGAGGGGCCGATGAGGTGCTGGTCACATTGACCGACGGAGGGTGCTTTGGTTCTTGATCCTCGCTTATCCCAGCCAAATCCCACAGCTACTGGAGATCAAAATGTGGGAGCTGGCTTGCCTGCGATAGCGGTGTGTCAGCCAGCACTATTTTGACTGACAGTCCGCCATCGCTGGCAAGCCAGCTCCCACATTGTTCTATGGTGCGGCTGGGGGCCAGTTACAATGCCGTCCCCCCAAAGGAGCCTCCATGACTTCCCTGCTCACCGACTGGCGCCACCGCCCCACCCACCGTCGCGTCTGGGCTCTGGCCGCGCCGATGATCCTGTCGAATATTTCGGTGCCGCTGGTGGCCCTGGTCGACAGCATGGTCATCGGCCACCTGCCCCACGCCCACCAGTTAGGCGCCGTGGCCGTCGGTGCCAGCCTGTACACCTTCCTCGCCTGGGCCATGGGTTTTCTGCGCATGGGCTCCACCGGGTTCGCCGCCCAAGCCGCCGGGCGCAATGACGGCGCGGCGCTGCGGCAAATCCTGCTGCAAGGCCTGCTGCTGGCATTGGGGTTGGCGATGTTGCTGGGCACCGTCGGCATTCCGCTGAGCCACTTGGCGTTGGAGTGGATGCAACCCTCTCCCGAACTCAATCAACTGACCCGCGAGTTTTTCCACACGCGCCTGTTCGGCCTGCCCGCCGCCCTGGCCAGCTACGCCTTGGTCGGCTGGTTCCTGGGCACGCAAAACGCCCGCGCGCCGCTGGCGATTCTGTTGACCACCAACCTGGTCAACATCGCCTTGAACCTGTGGTTCGTCCTTGGCCTGGAGTGGGGCGTGGTCGGCTCCGCACGTGCCTCGGTCATCGCCGAATGGACCGGCGCCCTGCTCGGCCTGGCCCTGACGCAAAACGCCTTGCGCGCCTATCCCGGGCATATCGCCTGGGCCGCGCTCAAGGTCTGGCAAAGCTGGCGCCCGTTGCTGGCGGTGAACCGCGACATTTTCATCCGCAGCCTCGCCCTGCAATCGGTGTTTTTCATGATCACGGTGCAAGGCGCACGATTGGGCGACGCCACCGTGGCAGCCAACGCGCTGCTGCTCAATGGCCTGCTGCTGACGGCGCATGCCCTGGACGGCCTGGCCCATGCGGTCGAAGCCCTGTGCGGGCATGCCATCGGCGCCCATGATCGGCAGGCGCTGCGCCGTTCGCTGGTGGTTGCCTGCGGCTGGTCACTGATCGCCAGTGTCGGGTTCGCGCTGCTGTTCACCTTTGCCGGCCATCTGTTTATCGCCATGCAAACCGACATCCCCAGCGTGCGCGAAACCGCCGACATCTACTTGCCGTATCTGGCGGTGCTGCCGTTGATTGCGGTGTGGAGCTACTTGCTCGACGGCCTGTTTATCGGCGCCACCCGCGCGCGGGAAATGCGCAACGGCATGCTGCTCACCGTGGCGATGCTGCTGCCCTTCGCCTGGGCACTGCAGCCGTACGGCAACCACGGCCTGTGGCTTACTTTCCTGCTGTTCATGGCCCTGCGCAGCCTTACTTTGTGGGCGATTGCCTGGCGCTTGAATCGGCAGAATCAGTGGCTTGGATAAAGGCCGTGACGCGGTCCAGTACCGGCGCCAGCCAGCGTAAGGGCCGAGCGATAGACGCCACCAGTGTCGCGTGGCTGGTCTTGGTGAAGTAAAACGCTTCAACCGGTACGTCCGCTGCGCGCAGTTTTTTCGCCAACCCACCGGTATTGCGCGTGGGGTTGACCAGCGTGTCGCTCACCGACGCGATCAACAGACTCGGCGGCGCAGCGTGGCTGACATGGTTGATCGGCTGGGAATCCGGCGGCGAGTCAGGAAAGAAAAACACCGGCTTCACGTCAGGGTTTTCAATCGGCAGGAAGTCGTACGGCCCGGCCAGGCCGATCCAGCCCTTCAGCATTGTGGGCGACAGGTTCACTTCTTTAAGCCAGCGCGGATCCAGCGCCAGCATCGACGCGTTGTAGGCGCCGGAGCTGTGCCCCATCAGGTACAGCTGCCTTGGGTCGGCGCCGTAGTCGGCAATGTGTTGATAGGTCCAGGCGACGGCCTGGGCGTTGTCCTGCAAAAACGAGGGGTAGCGCACTTGCGGGTAGAGCCGGTAGTCGGCGATCACCACCACGATGCCGCGCGAAGCCAGGGCTTCGCCCACAAAACCGTAGTCATCCTTGGCGCCGCTTTTCCAGCTGCCGCCATAGAAAAACACCACGACCGGGGTATTGGGCAATGCCTTGATCGGACGGTAGACATCGAGTGTTTGGCGCGGGTCATCGCCGTAGGCAATGGAGGAGGTTTTGGTGAAGGTGCTGGAGGGCGTGAGTGCGTTGAGCACTTTGATCGGCGAGCAGGCCGCCAGGAATGCGGCGAATGCCAGGGTGAAGGCTTGCAGCCATTTGCTCGACATCGTTCAGACCCCACACGGAAGGCACTGCCAAATGAAGATCCAAATGTGGGAGCAGCTTGCTCGCGAAAGCGGTGGGTCAGTTAACACATGTGTGACTGATGTACCGCCTTCGCGAGCAAGCCCGCTCCCACATTAGATTGCTATCAGCTTAGATCACGACGACAGGTACGAAGAACGCGTCAAACCAAGACGCAACGCGTCGAGGAATTGCGTACGCTCCGACGCACTGATCTTCGCGCTCGCGCACTTGTCACGGTAGTGCGTCATCAACTCCTCGGGCGACAAGTGCACATAGCGCAGCATGTCTTCGATGGTGTCGTGGGTCTCGATCCCGGCGCTGTACACCGAACCGTCCTCACGCTGGTAGATGTTCACCGAGTCGGTGTCGCCGAACAGGTTGTGCATGTCGCCCAGGATTTCCTGGTAAGCGCCCACCAGGAAAATGCCCAGCAAGTAGTCTTCACCTTCGTTCAAGGCGTGCACCGGCAGGCTGGTTTCGATGCTCTGCTCGTCGACGTATTGCTTGATCTTGCCGTCGGAGTCGCAGGTCAGGTCTTGCAGCACGGCGCGGCGCAGCGGCTCTTCGTCGAGACGGTGCAGCGGCAGAATCGGCAGGACCTGGCCGATCGCCCAGGTGTCCGGCAGGCTCTGGAACACCGAGAAGTTGCAGATGTACTTGTCGGCGAGCTTGTCGTTGAGTTCGTCGAGCACCTGGCGGTGCGAGCGCTGGCGGGCTTTCAAAGAGTTGTGCAGGCGACGGCACACGGCGAAGTAGCACTGCTCGGCCAGGGCTTTTTCGGCCAGGGTCAGTTTGCCGTCGGCGTACTGGGTGGCCACGTCGCTCATGTAGTGCGTAGCGCGCCAGTAAGTTTCGGTGACCATCTCAATGTCGGTCGGGCCCAGCAGGTCCACCAGCCACTGCACGGTTTCCGGCAGGTTTTCCTTGTTCTCGATCAGCGGGATTTCGTCGTTGTGTTTCTCAACGTCAGTGACCTGCACCACCAGCATGGCGTGGTGCGCAGTCAGGGAACGGCCGCTTTCGGAGAAGATATGCGGGTGCGGCAGGCTCTGCGCGTCGCAGAATTCCTTGAGCATGCCCACGACCACGCCGGCGTAGTCGTCCATGTCGTAGTTGATCGAGCTGGCGTTACGCGAGTGCGTACCGTCGTAGTCCACGCCCAGGCCGCCGCCGACGTCGATGTGGTCCACCGGCAAACCGAGGTTGCGCAGTTCGCCGTAGTAACGAATGGCTTCCTTGAACCCGTGCTGGTAGTCGGCCAGGTTGGCGATCTGCGAACCCATGTGAAAGTGCAGCAGGCGGATGCCCTGATCCAGGCCGGCAGCGCGGAAGCGCTCGACCACCGACAGCAATTGCGCGGCCGACAAACCGAACTTGGACTTTTCGCCACCGGTGTCTGCCCATTTGCTCGACGCCAGGGACGACAACCGCACGCGCAGGCCAACCTGAGGCTTGACCTTGAGGTTGGCCGCCTCTTCGATCACCAGCGCCACTTCGGATTCTTTCTCGATCACGATGAACACGTTGTGGCCCAGCTTCTGGCCCATCAGCGCGAGGCGGATGAACTCACGGTCTTTGTAACCGTTGCAGACGATGGTGCCGCCTTTCGGTGCCAGGGCCAGCACGGCCAGCAGCTCAGGCTTGGAGCCGGCTTCCAGGCCGATGGAAACGTTCTGGGTGGCGATGATGTTCTCGATCACCGCTTCCTGCTGGTTCACCTTGATCGGGTACAGCGCGGTGTACTTGCTCTGGTATTCCAGGCGCTCGATGTTCGCGTCGAACGCTCCGGTCAGCTGGCGCACGCGGTCTTGCAGGATGTCGGGGAAGCGCACCAGCAGCGGCAAGGACAGGCCGCTTTTGCGCAGCTCGTCAACTTGTTCGTACAGATCGACAGGCGTGCTGTTCGGGCCGTTCGGACGGACTTCAACGCGACCGGCTTCATTGATCGCGAAATACCCGGCCCCCCAATGGCGAATCCCGTAAACACTGCGGCTGTCCGCAACTGTCCATTGGCTGCCATCGTCTTTGCGTGTGCGTCGTACGGACATCGAAGTCCCCTATATAAAGTCGAAGATCACCACACCCTTCTTGTAAGGCTGGCGAAGTCTAAAGAATGAAAATGACGATTTGCCTGTAAGGAAGGTAGACCCCACTCGCAGGACAGAGTTTAGACACCGGTCAGGAACAGGCTCTGTGAAAACCATGGAGACGACAGTTCGCGTTCAGCAAACCGGCGATCGGGGTGGGTTTCACAGAGGCTGCTAGCCGCCGGACTTCTTCGCCTTGTAACCCAGCTTGATCAGCTCGGCCAACAGCAACTCGACGTGATCGCCCTGGATCTCGATAACGCCGTCTTTCAACGCGCCACCGGTTCCACAGCGCTTTTTCAGCGTGGTAGCCAGTTCCTTCAGGGCATCTTCGGCCAGCGGCACGCCGGTGATGGTGGTCACCGTCTTGCCGCCACGGCCTTTGCTCTCGCGTCGCACGCGCGCAATACCGTCGCCTTCAGGGATCAGGGTCTGTTTGCAGGTGCACGAATCCACGGGCTGACGACAGTCCGGGCAGTGTCGACCTGCGTCGGTGGAAAATACCAGGCCACCAAGGGCGGCGAAGGATGCGGCTTTTTTGGCCACCGGCAATCCTCTTGGGAGGACAAAGACTGATCGGCGCTCCCCAGGAGCATTACCGACCGCGAAGCCCCACTCAGGCAGGGGCAGCGCTACCGAACCGCAAAGGTGGTTCGGGTGAAAAGTCGCGCAGTGTAACGGCAAAAAGCCGACTTGCTAAGAGCCAAATAGCGCCAATTTATGCAACTTTAGCGACGCAAGGCCAGATAGCGCCGCAAGCCCTCTTGAGCGTCCGGGCAGTAAGGCTTTTGTTCGGCTTCCTGCAGGACAATTTCAATGGGCAAAAACCGTGCTTCCATCACCTCTTCCGGCTGCAGGCGCAACGGGCCATCCCAGACAGCGGAGTAGGATTTGCACCACAGCCGGCTGTCGCCATCTTCAAAGTAGAAATGGTCATGCTCGACCAGCTCCACGCCCGCAACGCCAAGCTCTTCTTCCAGCTCTCGGGCCGCCGAATCGGCGTAGCTCTCGCCGGCCGCCACCATGCCGCCCGCCGCGGTGTCCCAGAAACCCGGGTACATGGCTTTGCTCAGGGTGCGCCGATGCACACACAACTCACCGGCAGCATTGAACAGGAAGATAAAGGTGCAACGGCCGATCAGGCCACGTTGGCGCAGGTCGGATCGCACCAGGGTACCGAGCAGGTTGTCCTGCTCGTCGACCCAGTCGATCAGTTCAGCGTCGGAGGCCGCGCGATGCGCGGCCTCCTTTTGAGAAGCGTCCATCATCACCCCTGGTTGAGGAGCTGACGCAAATCTATAACTGCAGCGTTTGCCCGGGAAATATAGTTGGCCATGACCAGCGAGTGGTTGGCGAGGACGCCAAAGCCACTGCCGTTCAGAATCATAGGGCTCCACACCGGCTCCTGCGAGGCCTCCAGCTCACGAATGATCTGGCGCACGCTGACGGTGGCGTTTTTCTTGGCCAATACGTCGGCAAAGTCGACTTCAATGGCGCGTAGCAGGTGGGACAAGGCCCAGGCCTGGCCGCGGGCCTCGTAGAACACGTTGTCGATCTGCATCCATGGGGTTTCCACCACTTCTTCGTCGACCTGCGGCACTTCACCCGGCGCAAGGGCTTCGGTTTTCAGAGCGGTGTTCAGTTTCACCCGGCCAACACTGGCCGACAGGCGTTGCGACAGCGAACCCAAGCGGGTCGCGACGTCACCCAGCCAGTTGTTCAGGTTGTCGGCACGCGCATAGAACAGCGCGCCGCGCTGGTTCGGGTCCGACAGGCGCGCTTCATAGCGGCTCAGGGAGTTGATGCCTTCCTGGTACTCCGACTCGCTGGAGGGCAGCACCCAGCTCTTGTTATCGAAGTTGAAACGCGGCTCGGCCTTGGCCAAGTCAGCGTCTTCGGCCGACTGCGACTGGGAGCGGGCGAAGTCTTTACGCAGGGCACGGGTCAGGTCACGCACTTGCACCAGCACGCCATATTCCCAGCTCGGCATGTTGTCCATCCACAGGCCCGGCGGGAAACGGTCGTTGGAAATGTAGCCACCGGGCTTGTTCAGCAAGGTGCCGACCACGGTCTTGAGGGTTTCGACGGTGGTGTAGCCCACCACCATCTGCTTGCCTTCCTTCTCGGCGGCAAGCTGGGCATTTTGCTGGACCGGGAACAGCGCCGGCTCTTCGCTCCAGTACCAACCCAGGGCGCCGGTCACCAACAGGTACAAACCCAGCACGCTGAGCAAGGCTTTGCTCATCAGCAGGTTGCGAAAGTAACTACGGTTGGCCGACTTGGGCTCAGGGGCGGGGCCTTTGGCACTGCCTGCGCGGTTTTTCCAGTCCAGCATGGCGATATCCTTTCAATCACTTGAGTTCATGCACGTCATTTGTCCGGGTGCGTTCAAACACTCCGACCACAACCCTACCCCATCGTGCCCATCGGCGCGGGGCTTTTAACCGAAAGTGGCGCGCAGGGGATGTTCGACTATAAATGAAGCACGCTTTTTACGCAGCGCGACCATCAGGTCAAAAACTGAATGGCCCAGACCGCTACTTAATTGACGCAAGACACTCATGTGAGAGAAAAGAGGTGCTAGCATAGAGCCATCAGTCGACCTCAGCATGCACCCTAACTAGTAGTCAGGATATGACCGAGCCAGAAGACCCCAGCCGTGAGCGTCTCAAGCACCATTTTGCCCAGCGGGTAATTCATCAGGCACGTCAAATTCTTGAGATCTGGCAACGCCTGCAACGCAGCGAATGGTCGAACACCGATTTATCCGAACTCAGCGAAGCCAACCTGCGCCTGCTGCGCTTTGCCGAGCGTTTCGAGCAGCCGGAACATGGCCAGCTGGCGCGGCACATTGGCGAGTCCCTCAAGGCGGTGGATGAAAATCGCGGCCGCCTGAGCAGCCAGGTGATCACCGAACTCAACCGCCTGATGCAGCGCCTGTCCCGCACCGGCCTGCGCCAGGGCGACCAACTGGAACAAACCTTCCTGCCCCCCATGCGCAAGCCGATCTACGTGATGCTGGCCGATCACGACCGCGCCGAGCGCCTGGCCAAGCAGCTTGAATTCTTTGGCATGAGCGCCCAGTCGCTGGACAGCGTGGCAGCCTTTCGCGCGTCGCTGGCCGAGCGCCTGCCGTCGGCCATCGTGATGGATGTGGATTTCTGCGGCGCAGGCCTGGGCCTCAAGCTCGCCGCCGAAGCCCAGGAAGGCCTGGAGCAAAAGCTGCCGCTGCTGTTTTTCAGCCTGCACGAAACCGACACCCCGACGCGCCTGGCCGCCGTGCGCGCCGGCGGCCAGGAATTTCTCACTGGCACGCTTGAGGCCTCAAGCCTTTTGGAAAAGATCGAGGTGCTGACCTGCGTTGCGCAGTACGAGCCCTATAAGGTGCTGATCATCGACGACTCACGCGCTCAGGCGCTGCACACCGAGCGCCTGCTCAACAGCGCCGGCATCGTCACGCGCACCTTGATCGAGCCGATCCAGGCGATGGCCGAACTGGCAGACTTCCAGCCGGATTTGATCATCCTCGACATGTACATGCCCGCCTGTACCGGTACCGAACTGGCCAAGGTGATCCGCCACAATGACCGTTACGTCAGCGTGCCGATCATCTACCTGTCGGCCGAAGACGACCTGGACAAGCAACTGGACGCCATGAGCGAAGGCGGCGACGACTTCCTCACCAAGCCGATCAAGCCGCGCCACCTGATCACCACCGTGCGCAACCGCGCCGCCCGCGCGCGCAACCTCAAGGCGCGGATGGTGCGCGACAGCCTGACCGGGCTGTACAACCACACCCATATTCTGCAACTGCTGGAAGACTGCAGCTTCCGCGCGCGCCGCGAGAACAAGCCGCTGAGCTTTGCCATGCTCGACATTGACCACTTCAAGCGGGTCAACGACAGCCACGGCCACCCGATGGGCGACCGCGTGATCAAGAGCCTGGCGCTGTTTCTCAAGCAGCGCTTGCGCAAGACCGACTACATCGGCCGCTACGGCGGTGAAGAATTTGCCATCGTGATGCCCGACACCGACCTGGAATCGGCCCGCAAAGTGCTGGATGAAATCCGTGGGCGGTTTGCCGAAATTCACTACCCGGCCCAGCCGCAGGATTTGTGGTGCACCTTCAGCGCCGGGCTGGTGGAGCTGTGCGACGGTTCCGACAGCTTGATGATGGCCGCTCAGGCAGACGAGGCGCTGTACCGCGCCAAGGACACCGGACGCAACCGCGTACACGCTGCGCGCACATCAAAGCAAAGTGCCATCTTTTCACCGGAATCCACCGATTCCGTCATAACTCTGTAATAGAAACGCAATAACTTCAGGCACTTATCTTTTGCTGTCGGTTGAAACTACGCATGCGCCTGAAGCTGCTGACCAATTTGAATACCCTTCTGCTGGTGGCCGTGTGCCTGGCCCTTGGCGCGACGCTATGGTGGTCGCAACGGGCACTGGAACAGCCTTATTTGCTGATGGAGCGCTACCTTGGCCTGTCGCAGACATTTCAGAATCAGGCCGCGCGCAATATCGACGACTACCTGGCCAGCGGCGACGCGTTGCGTTTGAGCAGTGCCGGCCAGAGCCTGGAAAACCTCCTGCAGCACCTCGACGAACTGCCAGCGGACCTCGCGCAGAACCTGCGCCCCAGCCTGGTCGAGCTGGACACCTTCAGCAAAACCGACCTGCTGGCTGCCGGCAAACTGGCCGGCGACCCGCAAGCCCTGCTGCTGCAAGCCGAACGTGAGCTGGGCGCGAACCTGGAGCAATTGAGCCAGTACGCCACGGGCGTCACTTCACCCGACGCTGCACGCTACTTGCCGCCGCTGCTGGCCGCGTCCCAGCACCTGGGCAAACTGTCTCTGGCCCGCGACAAGCTGGTGAGCAGCGGGCGCGCAGAGCTGGCCGATGAGGTGGAGCGCGAAGTTGCCAGCATCCGCACGCAGGCCGACCTGTTGGCGCAGTTACCGCTGCTGGGCGTAAAGGCCAGCGCCGCTTCCAGCGCGGATGATTTCTCCGCCATGCTGGGCCTGGAAAACAGCGAAAAAGCCGAAGCGCAAGACACCGGCGTGGACCTCAAACGTGAACTCAACAGCCTGCTGACCCGCTACCCTGCCGAGCTCAAACGCACTCGCGATCAGATCCATCTGCGCACTGCACTGGCCGACAGCACGCATCTGAAAATTGCTGCCGTGCAGCAAGCCATCGCCGGCCTGGAACCTGTTGTTCGCGCGCAACACGCCAGAATCCAGGGCGAAGTGCGCCTGATGCAAGGTGTGATGATCGGGCTGATTTTGCTCATCGCACTGCTGATCGACACGCTGCAACGACGGCTGGCAAGGGTACTGACCAACCTCGCACCGGCCTTGTCCACTTGGGCCGAAGGCGACTTCAGCCAGTCGATCGCCTTGGGCAAGACCAACCGCGAACTGCACGACATCGAGGCCTCGCTTAACCGCTTGCGCGCTTACCTGGTGGACTTGGTGGGCACCATTCGCGGCAATGCCGAAGAAGTCGCCGGCAGCAGCCGCGCCCTCGCCGAACTGAGCAGCGGGCTGCACGACGGCGCCGAGCGCCAGGCCGGCGATACGGCGCAGATCCGTGATTCGCTGGGTGAACTGGAGGCGACCATCCAGCAAGTCGCCGGCGATGCCAGCCAGGCGGCCGGCGCCAGCCGCAGTGCAGGCCAGGCCGTGGAACAGGGCCAGCGGGTGATCGGCCTGAGCCTGACCGGGCTGCATGCCCTGGTGGGCGAGGTGCAGCAAAACGCGCAGATGATCGAAAAACTCGCCGAAGAGTCTGCCACCATCGGCGGCGTGCTGACGGTGATTCGCGCGATTGCCGACCAGACCAACTTGCTCGCGCTCAATGCCGCCATCGAGGCTGCACGGGCCGGTGAGGCTGGACGCGGGTTTGCCGTGGTTGCCGATGAGGTGCGCTCGCTGGCGCAACGCACCGCCGGCGCCACGGCCGAAATCCAGAGCCTGATCGCCGGCCTGCAAACCGCCGCCCACCAATCGGTGCAAGGCATGCGCACTCAGGTCGAGCACGCCGAGGCCACCGCCCAGCAAGCCCAGGCAGCGGATGGCGCGCTGGATGAAATCGTCGGGGCAATCCAGACCATTTCCGACACGTCGGTGCGCATCGCCGATGTGACCGCGCAGCAGAGTGGCGCCGTCAGTGAGATTCGCGACAACAGCGAGCGGATTCACCAGTTGGGTGAGGATAATTTGCTGCGCATCGGCCAGGGCCGCCGCCAGGGCGAACACCTGCTGGTGCTGGGTGGGCAGCTCAATACGGCGGTTCAGGCGTTCCGGGTTTGAGCCCATCTCCTGCCATATGGAGAGCAAAAAGTGGGAGGGGGCTGCCCCCGATGACAGTGTGTCACTCACTGCATGTGTTGCCTGATGCAGCGCATCGGGGGCAAGCCCCCTCCCACATTTGACATCCACAGTATTCAAGACAGTGTTGCCAATGACTGGATACTGCACCCCAGTCACAAATTTTGCGCAATCATCGCTAATCGTGCTGCCTACTGCATAGAACTGGACAGTCACAAAGGCTTTGCGGCATAGTCGCCGGGTTCTGACGTACCCACATCAATAACAAGGAACAGCCGATGGCGACCTTACTGGTTCTTCACGGACCCAACCTGAACCTGCTCGGCACCCGCGAACCGGGCGTCTACGGGGCAGTCACCCTCGATCAGATCAACCTCGATCTTGAACGACGGGCGCGTGAGGCCGGCCACCATTTGCTCTACCTGCAAAGCAATGCCGAGTACGAATTGATTGATCGCATCCATGCCGCGCGCGGCGAAGGCGTGGACTTTATCCTGATCAATCCCGCCGCTTTTACGCACACGAGTGTTGCATTACGTGACGCGCTGCTGGCGGTGAGCATCCCATTCATCGAAGTGCATTTGTCCAACGTGCACAAACGCGAAGCTTTCCGCCATCACTCCTACTTCTCCGACGTAGCGGTAGGCGTGATCTGCGGCCTTGGCGCCAGCGGTTACCGACTGGCCCTGGAGGCCGCCCTGGAACACATTGAACAACCGGCCAAGCGCCCCTGACCGACCCTTGGGAGTTGATGATTCATGGATATCCGTAAAGTTAAGAAACTGATCGAACTGCTGGAAGAATCCGGTATCGACGAGCTGGAAATCAAGGAAGGCGAAGAGTCCGTACGGATCAGCCGTCACAGCAAGACCCCGGCTCAACAGTTCTACGCACCTCAGATGCAAGCACCGGCTCCGGCCGCTGCTGCGCCAGCCGCCGCACCTGCTGCCGCTGCTCCAGCCGCACCTGCCGCGCCTGTACTGAACGGCTTCGTGGTCAAGTCGCCAATGGTCGGTACGTTCTACCGCACCCCGGCACCGACCTCGCCAGCCTTCGTTGAAGTCGGCGCAACCGTGAAAGTGGGCGACACCATCTGCATCGTTGAAGCGATGAAGATGATGAACCACATCACCGCTGAAAAAGCCGGCGTCATCGAATCCATCCTGGTAGAAAACGGTCAGCCGGTTGAGTACGACCAGCCGCTGTTCACCATCGTTTGAACCGCGGAGCGCCTTCGATGTTGAAACCTGCGAAGAAACTGCAAAAAGTCCTGATCGCCAACCGCGGCGAGATCGCGCTGCGTATCCTGCGCGCCTGTAAGGAAGAGGGCATCAAGACCGTCGCTGTTTACTCGACGGCCGATACCGAATTGATGCACGTGAAACTGGCGGACGAGAGCATCTGCATCGGCCCGCCACTGGCGACCAACTCGTACCTGAAGGTCTCCAACATCATCGCGGCCGCTGAAGTGACCGGCGCTGATGGCATCCACCCAGGCTACGGCTTCCTTGCGGAAAACGCCGACTTCGCCGAACAAGTGGAAAAATCCGGGTTTGCCTTCATTGGCCCGAAAGCCGAAACCATTCGCCTGATGGGCGACAAGGTATCGGCCAAGGACGCCATGATCGCTGCCGGCGTGCCAACCGTTCCAGGCTCCGATGGCCCACTGCCTGAAGACGAGGCAACCGCGCTGCGCATTGGTCGCGAAGTCGGTTACCCGGTGATCATCAAGGCCGCCGGTGGCGGTGGTGGTCGCGGCATGCGCGTGGTGCACAAGGAAGAAGACCTGATCGAAGCCGCCAAGCAGACCCGCTCCGAAGCGGCTGCCTGGTTCGGCAACCCGATGGTCTACCTGGAGAAGTACCTGACCAACCCACGTCACGTGGAAGTGCAGGTACTGTCCGACGGCCAGGGCCACGCCATCCACCTGGGCGACCGCGATTGCTCGCTGCAGCGCCGTCACCAGAAGGTACTGGAAGAAGCGCCGGCACCCGGCCTGGATGAAACCGCGCGCCAGGAAGTACTGGCTCGTTGCGTCAAGGCGTGCATCGACATCAACTACCGTGGCGCCGGTACGTTCGAGTTCCTCTACGAGAACGGCCGCTTCTACTTCATCGAGATGAACACTCGTGTGCAGGTAGAGCACCCAGTGTCGGAGATGGTCACCGGTATCGACATCGTCAAGGAAATGCTGAGCATCGCCGCTGGCAACACGCTGTCGTTTACCCAGGACGACGTGAAGATCCACGGCCACTCCCTGGAGTGCCGGATCAATGCCGAAGACCCGAAAACCTTTATCCCAAGTCCAGGCCTGGTCAAGCATTTCCATGCTCCGGGCGGCAACGGCGTTCGCGTCGATTCGCACCTGTACAGCGGCTACAAGGTTCCGTCCAACTACGACTCGCTGATCGGCAAGCTGATCACCTGGGGCGCTACTCGCGACGAGGCCATGGCCCGCATGCGTAACGCCCTGGACGAAATCGTGGTAGACGGCATCAAGACCAACATCCCGCTGCATCGGGACCTGGTGCGTGATGAAGGCTTCTGCGAAGGTGGTGTGAACATTCACTACCTGGAACACAAACTGGCCAACCAGTAAGTGCTCCACCCAACAAAGCCGCCTTCGGGCGGCTTTGTTGTTTCTGAGCCCTCTATTCTGAAGATGTCCATCGTTCAAATGTGGGAGGGGGCTTGCCCCCGATAGCGGTGGATCAGTTACAGATACTGAGACTGACACGCCGCAATCGGGGGCAAGCCCCCTCCCACATTCGGTCCGTGCTCATTCAGCACAGTCGTCTTCTGCTGTTCGCTCGCGTAAACTTGCGCGCTTTCGCGACCCCGCCGTCGCACACTCATTTTTTTCAAAGGTGCCCGCCATGCCTTGGCTGCAAGTCCGTCTCGCCATCAGCCCAGAACAAGCCGAAACCTACGAAGACGCTTTTCTTGAAGTCGGCGCCGTCTCGGTGACGTTCATGGACGCCGAAGACCAACCGATCTTCGAGCCCGAACTCAACACCACGCCGCTGTGGTCGCACACCCACTTGCTGGCCCTGTTCGAAGACGGCACCGATGCCGCCGCCGTGCTGGCCCATATGGAGTTGCTCACCGGCAGCCCGCTGCCTGAGCACCACAGCGAAGTGATCGAAGACCAGGACTGGGAACGCAGCTGGATGGACAACTTCCAGCCGATGCGCTTTGGCCAACGCCTGTGGATCGTACCGAGCTGGCACGCCGCACCTGAGCCGGATGCCGTCAACCTGCTGCTCGACCCGGGCCTGGCGTTCGGCACCGGCACCCACCCGACCACCGCCCTGTGCCTGGAATGGCTGGACGGCCAGGACCTGACCGACTGCAACGTGCTGGACTTCGGCTGCGGCTCGGGGATCCTGGCAATTGCCGCCCTGCTGCTGGGCGCCAAGGAAGCCGTCGGCACCGACATCGACGTACAAGCCCTGGAAGCCTCCCGCGATAACGCCGGGCGCAACAACATCCCTGAAGGCAAATTCCCCCTCTACCTGCCGGAGCAATTGCCCCAGGTGCAGGCCGATGTGCTGGTGGCGAATATCCTCGCCGGCCCTTTGGTTTCCCTGGCTCCGCAACTGTCGAGCCTGGTCAAGCCAGGGGGGCGCCTGGCGCTGTCGGGCATTCTTGCCGAACAAGGTGAAGACGTGGCTGCGGCCTATGCCGCGGATTTCGATCTGGATCCGATCGCCAACCGTGATGGCTGGGTACGCATCAGCGGTCGTCGGCGCTAGAATGAGCGCTTGCCTGAATCGGATGGCCGCATGACCGACAGTTTCGTCACCCAGTGCCCGCATTGCCAAGCGCGCTTTCGCGTCAGCCACGCTCAATTGAGTGTGGCCCGTGGCGTGGTTCGCTGCGGCTCGTGCCTGCAAGTGTTCAATGCCGCGCGCCAATTGCTGGAGCAGCGCGCCAGCACCTCGGCGCCGGAACCCGAGCAGCCAGGCGTCGCCGAACACGCCGTTGAGCCAGTGCCCCAGGCACCGCGGGCCATCAGCCAGAAACAGTGGACCGCCGAAGAGCTGGACCTGGACAACCTGGACTTGGACGAAGAACTGGCCAAGCTTGAACGCCGCGAGATTCAACACACGCAACCGCCCGGCGCGGAGCGTCGCCAGGCGAGCAGCGAGCGCCGGCAAAAGGAAGATGCCCTCAGCGCCAGTCGCGACACCGTCAAGGCCGAAGAAGAAAAATGGGCCGCCAGCCTGTTCAGCGAGCCGCCCGAAGAGCGCACCCAACCAAGCGAAGACGCGCCTGAACCGGCCAGGACGCCTGCGACCAAGCAGCGCACCGAGCCATCGATGTCGTTCAACATCGACGATATCGACGATGAGCCCCCGCTGCGTTCTCCGCCTGACGACGACGATGACGACCTCGACCCGCCGTTCACGCCTCTGACGGCGGCAGCGGACGCGCCGGAACCCGAAGACCGCCCGCAACCGCGGCGCAAGCGTGCGCGCACGGAAACCAGCGTTCACGACGATGTACTTCAGGACCTGGAAGACGACCCGCTGCACCTGTATGCGCAGAAACGTCCGACGAGCTGGGGCCGTCGCCTCATCTGGATACTCCTGGTGCTGCTGGCCGCCGCGGGCCTGGCGGGCCAGTACATCGCCTATCAATTCGACGACCTGGCTCGCCAGGACGCCTATCGCCCGTGGTTCCAGCAACTGTGTCCAACCCTCGGTTGCACCGTGCCATCACGGGTCGATATTGCCCACATCAAGAGCAGCAACCTGGTGGTGCGCAGCAATCCCGAGTTCGCCGGGGCGCTGGTGGTGGACGCAATCATCTATAACCGCGCCACGTTCTCGCAGCCCTTCCCGCTGCTGGAACTGCGCTTTGCCGATTTGAACGGCGGCCTGATTGCCAGTCGTCGCTTCAAACCGGCTGAATACCTCAGTGGTGAGCTGGCCGGGGTGAGCGAAATGCCTTCGCAGACACCCATCCATATTTCCCTGGATATCCTCGATCCAGGCAATAAAGCCGTGAATTACAGCCTGAGTTTCCACTCGCCCGAGTGAGGCGCCGCGCACGCCGAGGTTTGACGGCAGATAATTGACTGGGCGCTGCGCAACCAAACCGACCGCGATAAAGAAATAACTGTTCAGATTTTATCCAATTCAGCCTTTATCCAGTCATCGAGAGCGGGTATCATGCCAACCCTTTTTCGAACTCTAATGATCCGGCCCCACAACAGGGAAGTCCTATGTCGGCGGTACGCATCGGCCCATACACATTGCAAAACGGCTTGATCCTCGCCCCGATGGCGGGCGTCACCGACCAGCCCTTTCGTCAGCTGTGCAAGCGTTTGGGCGCGGGTCTAGTAGTCTCTGAAATGGTCACCAGCGACATGAGCTTGTGGAACACCCGCAAATCGCGGATGCGCATGATCCACGAAGGTGATCCCGAGCCGCGCTCGGTACAGATCGCCGGTGGCGATGCACAGATGCTCGCGGACGCGGCCCGGGCCAACGTGGAGTTGGGCGCACAGATCATCGACATCAACATGGGCTGCCCGGCCAAGAAGGTCTGCAACAAGGCCGCCGGTTCCGCGCTGTTGAAAGATGAGCAATTGGTAGCCGAGATCCTGCAGGCCGTTGTCGCCGCAGTGGATGTGCCGGTCACCCTGAAGATTCGTACCGGCTGGGACCGGGACAACAAGAACGGCCTGACGGTGGCGAAGATCGCCGAACAGGCAGGCATTACAGCGCTGGCGGTGCATGGCCGCACCCGCGCCGACCTTTACACCGGTGAAGCCGAGTACGACACCATTGCCGCGATCAAGCAGGCGGTGTCGATCCCGGTCTTTGCCAATGGCGACATCGACTCAGCCGAGAAAGCCCGGCGCGTGCTGCACGCAACCGGTGCCGATGGCTTGTTGATTGGCCGGGCCGCCCAGGGGCGGCCATGGATTTTTCGTGAGATCGAGCACTTTCTGCGTACTGGCGAAGTCATGCCGGCACCGGAGCTGATCGAGGTGGAACGTATTCTGCTAGAGCATCTGGCCGCCCTGCACGCCTTCTATGGAGACGTGATGGGAGTACGCATTGCTCGCAAGCATGTCGGCTGGTATCTCGCAACCTTGCCGGGCGCCAGGGAGTTTCGCGCCCACTTCAATCGTTTGGATGATACGGAAGCACAGTGCGCCAACGTTCGTGAGTTCTTCAGCGAGCGTTACAAGAGCCTGGGGACAGGGGACGGAGAGGGGGTGGCCGCATGACGATGATGACCGAGACTTTAGTGAGTGGAACAACACCCGTGAGCGACAACGTCAATTTGAAACAGCACCTCAACACGCCGAGCGAAGAAGGCCAGACCCTTCGCGGGAGTGTCGAGAAGGCGCTGCACAATTATTTCGCCCACCTAGAGGGCGCTTCCGTCACGGACGTGTACAACCTGGTGCTCTCCGAAGTCGAGGCGCCCTTGCTCGAAAGCGTGATGAACTACGTCAAGGGCAACCAGACCAAAGCCAGTGAGCTGCTGGGCCTCAACCGTGGCACCTTGCGCAAAAAGCTCAAGCAGTACGATTTGCTGTAAGCATTCAATCAAACCAGAAAGGCGCCCGCGTAAAACCGGTCGCCTTTTTTGCTGACTCCTTTGCTTTTGATGGAAATTGAAATGACCGACCAGACTACCCGCCTGCCGATCCGCCGCGCCTTGATCAGTGTTTCCGACAAGACCGGGATCCTCGAATTTGCCCGGGAGCTGGAAGCCCTGGGTGTGGAAATCCTCTCCACGGGCGGGACCTTCAAACTGCTGCAGGACAACGGCGTGGCCGCAGTAGAAGTCGCGGACTACACCGGTTTCGCAGAAATGATGGACGGTCGGGTCAAGACCCTGCACCCGAAAATCCACGGCGGGATCCTCGGTCGTCGCGGTATCGACGACGCCATCATGACCGAGCACGGCATCAAGCCGATCGACCTGGTGGCCGTTAACCTTTATCCGTTCGAAGCCACCATCAACAAGCCAGGTTGCGACCTGCCGACCGCCATCGAAAACATCGATATCGGCGGCCCGACCATGGTTCGCTCGGCAGCCAAGAACCACAAAGACGTGGCCATCGTGGTTAACGCCAGCGACTACGCCAACGTGCTGGAAAGCCTCAAAGCCGGCGGCCTGACTTACGCCCAGCGTTTCGACCTGATGCTCAAGGCGTTCGAACACACCGCCGCCTACGACGGCATGATCGCCAACTACATGGGCACTGTGAACCAGGCCGCCGAGACCCTGAGCACAGAGGGCCGCAGCCAGTTCCCGCGCACCTTCAACAGCCAGTTCATCAAGGCCCAGGAAATGCGCTACGGCGAGAACCCGCACCAGAGCGCGGCGTTCTACGTTGAGGCCAAACCTGCTGAAGTCGGCATCGCCACCGCGACCCAACTGCAAGGCAAAGAGCTGTCCTACAACAACGTGGCCGACACCGACGCCGCGCTGGAATGCGTGAAGAGCTTCGTCAAGCCGGCCTGCGTGATCGTCAAGCACGCCAACCCGTGCGGCGTGGCCGTAAGCCCGGACGCTGAAGGCGGTATCCGCCAGGCGTACGAACTGGCCTACGCCACCGACACCGAATCCGCCTTCGGCGGCATCATCGCCTTCAACCGCGAGCTGGATGCTGAAACCGCAAAAGCCATCGTCGAGCGTCAGTTCGTTGAAGTGATCATTGCCCCGTCCGTGAGCGAAGAAGCCCGCGCCATCGTTGCCGCCAAGGCCAACGTGCGCCTGCTGGCCTGTGGCGAGTGGTCGGCTGACCGCGCCGCGGCCTGGGACTACAAACGCGTCAACGGCGGCTTGCTGGTACAGAGCCGCGACATCGGCATGATCGGCAGCGAAGACCTCAAAGTGGTGACCAAGCGCGCCCCGACCGAGCAGGAAATCAACGACCTGATCTTTGCCTGGAAAGTCGCGAAGTACGTTAAATCCAACGCCATTGTCTACGCCAAGAACCGCCAGACCATCGGTGTCGGCGCCGGCCAGATGAGCCGCGTGAACTCGGCGCGTATCGCTGCGATCAAGGCTGAGCACGCCGGCTTGCAGGTAGCCGGTTCGGTGATGGCTTCCGACGCGTTCTTCCCGTTCCGTGACGGCCTGGACAATGCGGCCAAGGCTGGCGTTACCGCGGTGATCCAACCGGGCGGCTCGATGCGTGACGCCGAAGTGATCGCCGCCGCTGATGAGGCTGGCATCGCCATGGTCTTCACCGGCATGCGCCACTTCCGCCACTGATCCAACTCGATCGAAATGTGGGAGCGGGCCTTTTGTGGTGAGCGGGCTTGCCCCGCGTTGGGCTGCGCAGCAGCCCCATCAAGAAGAACACGGTGCATCAGGCAATCTGCGGTGTTTGGTTTTGGGGCCGCTTTGCAGCCCAACGCGGGACAAGCCCGCTCGCCACATCAGCTCGGCTACACATTTAAGCGCTCGTGCAGCGCCTACAGAATTTGAGGTTTTGAAATGAATGTTTTGATCATTGGCAGCGGTGGCCGTGAACACGCCCTGGCCTGGAAAGTTGCCCAGGACCCGCGCGTCCAGAAAGTATTCGTCGCACCCGGCAACGCCGGCACCGCCATTGAAGCCAAGTGCGAAAACGTCGCCATCGACGTGTTGGCCCTTGAGCAGCTGGCTGATTTCGCCGAGAAGAACGTGTCCCTGACCATCGTCGGTCCGGAAGTGCCATTGGTGGCCGGCGTCGTCGACCTGTTCCGCAGCCGCGGCCTGGACTGCTTCGGCCCGACCGCCGGCGCAGCCCAACTGGAAGGCTCGAAAGCCTTCACCAAGGACTTTTTGGCACGCCACAAGATTCCGACTGCCGACTACCAGAACTTCACCGAGATCGAGCCGGCCCTGGCTTACCTGCGTGAAAAAGGTGCACCGATCGTCATCAAGGCCGACGGCCTGGCCGCCGGTAAAGGCGTGATCGTGGCGATGACCCTGCAAGAAGCCGAAGATGCAGTGCGCGACATGCTCGCCGGCAACGCATTTGGTGACGCCGGTTCGCGCGTGGTCATCGAGGAGTTCCTCGACGGCGAAGAAGCCAGCTTTATCGTGATGGTCGACGGCAAGAACGTACTGCCGATGGCCACCAGCCAGGACCACAAACGCGTCGGCGACGGCGATAGCGGCCCGAACACCGGCGGCATGGGTGCTTACTCCCCTGCCCCAGTGGTCACCGCCGAGGTACACAAGCGCGTGATGGACCTGGTGATCTGGCCGACCGTGCGCGGCATGGCCGACGAAGGCAATGTGTACACCGGCTTCCTGTACGCCGGCCTGATGATCGACAAAGCCGGTAACCCGAAAGTCATCGAGTTCAACTGCCGCTTTGGTGATCCGGAAACCCAACCGGTGATGCTGCGTCTGCAGTCGAGCCTGGTGCTGCTGGTGGAAGCGGCCCTGGCCCAGGCGCTGGACAAGGTTGAAGCGCAATGGGATCCGCGTCCGAGCGTTGGCATTGTGCTGGCGGCCGGTGGTTACCCTGGCGACTACACCAAGGGCGACGTGATTGAAGGCCTCGACGCAGCTGCTACGCTGGAAGGCAAGGTGTTCCATGCGGGCACCGCGCTCAAGGACGGCAAGGTTGTAACCGCAGGTGGCCGTGTATTGTGCGCCACCGCAATGGGTGCCAGTGTCGACGCCGCGCAGCAACAGGCGTACAAGCTGGCCGCGAAAATCGACTGGAAAGGTTGCTTCTACCGCACGGACATCGGCTACCGCGCCATTGCCCGTGAACGTGGCGAGAACCAATAAGCAGCTGCCCTCCAGTCGCTATCCGTTCGGTTAGGCAAGGGCCTTTGGCCCTTGCCGTACCCACGTCGCCCCGCGCATAGTTAACCCGTGCAATCAACCTACGAAGGGATTTCGCCGTGCGCTGGCTCAGGATCGCCATAGGTTTCACAGTCAGTCTGCTGACCCTGCTCTGCTTGTTCCCGGCCCAGGCCGCCGCGCAAGGCAGTGGATGGGCAGTATTGCTTGATGAACAGGCCGACCTGCAACTGAGCGATATCCGCTCCGCCCGTTACACCAATCAATTTAGCCCCATCGAACTGGACCGGATTACCGCCGCCGAGCCGGACGGTGCGTTGTGGGTACGTTTCAAGCTGCAACCTGGCAAGCACGAGCAAGTGCTGCGGGTATTTGCCCCCGACCTGTCCCACCTGAGCCTCTATGTACTGGACGGCGACACCCTGGTGGAACAACAAAGTACCGGCACCCGCCAGCCGCAGGCGGAACGCCCGCTGCCCAGCAGTGATTTCATGCTGCCGATGCCCCAGAGCCAGAAACCCCTCGAGGTGTACCTGCGTCTGGTGTCGGAACACGAACTGCGCCCCTACATCACCCTGGAACCGGCCGTACTGGCTGCCGCCGACCAGAACCAGACGCTGATCTACGGCCTGTTGTTCGGCTGCCTGCTGATGCTGATCCTGCACAACCTCACACGCTTCGCCTACCACCGCTCGCGCAGCAGCCTGTGGCTGGCGGCCTGCGAGTTGCTCTTGATGTTGAGCCTGGCACTGTTGCTCAACCTGGTGGGGCCGTGGCTGCCGAACTGGCACGCTGTCCAGACCCCGGGCGCCTACCTCGCCCTGCTGCTGACCGCGCCGTGCGGGCTGATGTTCGCCTATCGGTTCTTCATGCCGCTGGGCCCGCACCTGCTGAACAAACTGTTGATGGCCGACATCCTGCTGATCGTGCTGTGCGGCCTGCTGCTGTTGTTCGTCAACACCTTACCGCTGAACATCATCACTTACGCCCTGGTGGCCCTGGCCGGTCTGAGCATGCTATTTGTCTCGGCCTACCACTGGCAGAAAGGCTACCGGCCGGCACGTTTGTTCGTGGCGGGCATGGTGGTGTTCAACATCGGCACACTGATCATCCTGCCTGCCCTGCTCGGCCTGACGCTGGTGGCACCGCAAGGCTTGATCGTCACGCTGCTCGGTTTTATCTGCCTCAGCGGCCTGCTGATGAGCCTGGCCCTGGGCGAACGCCAGCGCGCAATTGTCGAAGCGCGCTTCAGCCTCAGCCGCGACCTGGCGGCCAGCAATGCCGAGATCGCCGCCAAAGCCGAGTTCCTGGCGAAGATCAGCCACGAAATCCGCACCCCCATGAACGGCGTGCTGGGCATGACCGAGCTGCTGCTGGGCACGCCGCTGTCGGTCAAGCAGCGTGACTACGTGCAGACCATCCACAGCGCCGGGAACGAACTGCTGACGTTGATCAACGAGATCCTCGACATCTCCAAGCTGGAGTCCGGGCAGATCGAGCTGGACGACGTGCAGTTCGACCTCAACGCATTGATCGAAGACTGCCTGAGTATCTTCCGCGCCAAGGCCGAGCAACAGAACGTCGAACTGATCAGCTTTATCCAGCCTCAGGTGCCACGCGTGATCAGCGGTGACCCGACGCGTCTGCGCCAGGCGTTGTTGAGCCTGCTGGAAAATGCCCTGCAAAAGACCGACGAAGGTGAAGTGCTGATCGTCGTTGCCCTCGACGAACGCAGCACCAAGCCGCGCCTGCGCATTGCCGTGCAAGACAGCGGCCTGCCGATGGAAGCCGCCGAGCGCGACGCGTTGCTGCACAGCGAACTGCACAGCAAGAACTTCCTCTCGGCCACGCGCTTGAGCGGCCACCTGGGCCTGGTGATCGCGCGACAACTGATCCTGTTGATGAATGGCGAGTTCGGCATCAAGAGCGGCAGCCATCAGGGCAGCACCTTGTGGTTGACCCTGCCGCTGGACCCGGAACGCCTGGAACACCCGACCTCCGACCTCGACGGCCCGCTCAAAGGCGCACGGGTGCTGGTGGTCGACGACAACGACACCTGCCGCAAAGTGCTGGTGCAGCAATGCACGGCCTGGGGCTTGAACGTCAGCGCCGTGCCGTCCGGCAAAGAAGCCCTGGCGTTGCTGCGCACCAAGGCGCACCTGCGCGACTACTTCGACGTGGTCCTGCTGGACCAGAACATGCCCGGCATGACCGGTATGCAACTGGCCGCCAAGATCAAGGAAGACCCGAGCCTGAACCACGACATCCTGCTGATCATGCTCACCGGTATCAGCAACGCGCCGAGCAAGATCATCGCGCGCAACTGCGGGATCAAGCGCATCCTCGCCAAGCCGGTGGCCGGCTACACGCTCAAGACCACGCTGGCCGATGAACTGACTCAGCGCAGCAAAGGCGTGGTGCAGCCGCGCGCGGCCATCAGCGCGCCGGCAGCGGTGACCGTGCCGGCCGACTTCCGCATCCTGGTGGCCGAAGACAACAGCATCTCCACCAAAGTGATCCGCGGCATGCTCGGCAAGCTCAACCTCAACCCGGACACCGCCAGCAATGGCGAAGAAGCCCTCGAGGCGATGAAGGCTCAGCGTTACGACCTGGTGCTGATGGACTGTGAAATGCCGATCCTCGATGGTTTTTCCGCCACCCAGCAATTGCGCGCGTGGGAAGTCAGCCACCAACGCATTCGAACGCCGGTGGTCGCACTGACCGCGCATATCCTTTCGGAACATAAAGAGCGCGCGCGCCAGGCCGGGATGGATGGGCATATGGCCAAACCGGTGGAGTTGTCGCAGTTGCGCGAGCTGGTGGAGTTCTGGGTGGCGCAGCGTCAGCAACGACCTGAACACGCGCCGTCCTGACCGTGAAATGCAGTCTCCTGTGGGAGCTGGCTTGCCGGCGATGGCGGTGTGTCAATCACACACTTTTTGTCTGATCCACCGCTATCGCCGGCAAGCCAGCTCCCACATTTGACCTGTGTCGCCTGATAGACTCTGCCCACTTTCCCCGCCCGCGAGCCGCCCTCATGCTCCACGTGTTATTCAGCGTTTACCTGAAGATGCTGGTGCTCTACAGCCCGTTCTTCGTGCTGTCCTGTTTTATCAGCCTGACCCGTGGTTACTCCAGCAAGGAGCGGCGGCGACTGGCCTGGAAAGTAGCGCTGGCAACGCTGGTGTCGAGCGTGTTGCTGTACCTGTTCGGGCGGGTGATTTTCAGCGTGTTCGGCATCACCGTGGACGCTTTTCGCATCGGCGCCGGCAGCGTGCTGTTCATCTCGGCGCTGGGCATGGCCCAGGGCAAGTCGGCGGTACAGACCGACAACGTGCAGCAGGACGTGACCATTGTGCCGCTGACCATCCCGCTCACCGTCGGCCCGGGCACCATCGGTGCGCTGCTGGTGATGGGCGTGAGCCAGCCGCACTGGGATGACAAGATCATGGCCATCCTCAGCATTGCCCTGGCCAGCCTCACAGTGGGCGTGGTGCTGTACCTGTCCAACCGCATCGAACGCATTCTGGGCGACCAGGGCTTGCAGATTGTCAGCCGGTTGATGGGGTTGTTCGTGTGCGCCCTCGCCGCGCAGATCATCTTTACCGGCGTACGCGGTTATCTGGTGCCCTAGATACGGTACTTGGCGATGGCCAGCTGGACCTTGTCACCGGCGCTCTCACGCATCAGCTGGAGCGTCGTTTCGTTGACCACCGCGGTATTGAGCACCAGGCAGGTTTGCCCGCTGAAGGCCTCGAACGAGGCGCTGTCCCATTCCAGAAAGGGCAAGCCGACCTGCTTGCTCACGCCGTGACTGCTGTAGGTCACCAGCACCATCATCACTTCTCCCTCGGTTTCGGCGCAGGAGGCCAGGCCGAAATCACCGCCCTGATGCACCGTGCTATTGCGTTTGAACAGGTCGAACGTCGCGGGTTGCTGCTTCAACGCCTCTAACGCATCCGCCGCCAGCTTGGGCAGTGCGGTGAGCAAAGGTCCTGCCAGCGACGTCGAGGCCAGCATCGCCGCAATGATGTTCAGTGCCGCCAGTTGCACGGTCAGGCCTTTGCCCGAGCGCGTGACCCGCTCGAAGCGGCTGCGCACCGGCAGCCAGCCCAGACTGACCATCACCTTGATAAATTCGTCGTACCAGGCTTCGGTGCCGCGTTGAACCTTCAACACATCGCTGACGTAGCTGCTCGCAAGCAAATAGCTCTTGCGAACGTATTCGCGATTCGGGGCGGACATCCCCTCGATAAACGAGATCACGCCGTTGTTCACCACCGCCGCGTTGCTGTCATCGTCCGTGCCCATCGGCGCAGAGGTCTGTACACCCGGCGCTCCCGGCAACTTGTAGGCGGCAATCAACTTGCGCCTCTTTACGCTGTTGATCCTTCGGTGCTGTCGCTCCATTTTCAGTTCTCCACAGGCACCCCACATGGGGCGTGTGTTCACACTAGTCCAGCCGCGAGCGCGCTTTCCAGACCACAAACATCACTTGCCGGCATGCGGCGAGCTACGCCACCCAACGATTGCTGGGCGGCCCTTGGGCCCTTCCGGATTTCGTCGATAAAAAAAGAAAAAACCCCGAATAACGGCGGGCGTTAACCCAGCGTTACTCGGAGCTTTCCGGCGTGCGACAGGCCGTTTTCAGGAGGCGGGTTTTTCGCCATACCAGCGCGGCGTGTACACCCACGCACCGCCACCGGCGCGCGGGAATACGCACGTGGTGGACGAGCCGATCAGCACCATGGTGCGCATATCGACCTGTTCAGGCCTCAGTTGCCCAAGCGTGGTGACACGCAGTGTCTGGCCTGGACGACCGATATCGCGCCCCAGCACCACCGGCGTTTCAGGCGTGCGGTGCAGCGCAACGATTTCCAGCGCGCGCCCCAATTGCCATGGCCGCGAACGCGAGATCGGGTTGTAGAACGCCAGCGCCAAGTCGGCCTGGGACGCGAGGTCCAGGCGCTTTTCGATGATCGACCAGGGCTTGAGGTTGTCCGACAGCGACATCACACAAAAGTCATGCCCCAGCGGCGCACCCGCCTGCGCAGCGGTGGCAAGCGACGCCGAGACGCCTGGCAGAATCTGCAGGTCAACCTGATGCCAGGCCGGGTCACTCGACTCATGCAAGGCCTCGATCACGGCCGCCGCCATGGCGAACACGCCGGGGTCTCCGGACGATACCACCACAACTGAACGCCCTTGCGCGGCCAGCTCGAAGGCATGGCGCGCACGCTGCATTTCTTCGCGGTTATCGGTGCAGTGCTGCACTTGGTCGTCACGAAATGGCCCGGCCATGCGCACATAGGTTTCGTAACCGAGCACATCGGTGCAGCGCGCCAGTTCAGCCTTGACCGCCGGCACCATCAACTCGGCGGCGCCTGGGCCCAGGCCAATCACCGCCAGACGGCCGCGCGGGCGCCCGACTTGCGCCAGGTCCAGGGGCTGCTCAGCGACGCTGATGACAATCTCCGCCTCTTGCGTGACGCTGGAAAACAGCAGCGGCACATTCAACGCCAGCGCAGCCTCGTGCAGCGAAGGTTCGGCCATCTGTGTATCGCTGGCCAACACGCAGGCCAGGGATTGAACGGCAAGACCCGCGTCGTGCAATGCCGCCCGCACACGCTCAGCCAAGTGCGCGCCGGGCTTGCAGGTGACGCACACGTTCTGTGGATAAATCAGCAACTCGTTGGCGGCAGGCACGCGCTCGGCGCTGCCCACATGAATCGCCAGGCGCGCCTGCTGATCCTGCGGCAGATTGGCCTGAGCCAGCCAGGGCGCCGCGCCTTCGATGCGCACGCTTTCGCCGGCCAGCAGGTCCGAGACAAAACGCTTGCCCAGCTCCAGATCCGCCAGCTGATAACCGGCCGGCGGGTTGAGCAGGCAGGTGCCGAACCGCAACTCGCCACTGGTGGTGATCGCGGCAGGCACGTCCAACGCGGCGGCAATGTCGCGCGCCATCACGTTCACGCCACCGAGACCGCCGAGCAACGGCACCACGGCGCTGCCGTCTTCCGCCACGGCCAGCACGGCGGGTTCCTCGCCCTTTTCCAGCAGCAGCGGCGCCAGGGTGCGGATCACGATGCCGGCAGCGCACAGCGCAATCAGCGGCGTGCCCTGTTGATACAGCTGGCGCAGGGTCGCGCCGAACTCGCTGTAGGTCTGGTCGGCGCCTTCAACGCGCCCGGCCAAGCCGTGGATCAGCGCGCCGGGGTAAACCTGCGCAATCCTGCGCGCCGTGGCCAGGCTGCCCTGGCCCAGAATGACAATCGCCGGGCGCATCAACCTTGCCACCTTTCGCCGGGCACGATGATCAGCGAGAAGTACGGCGAAGACGCCGGGTCGACCTGATCCAGTGGCACGATTTTCTGGTTGGCCATGGTCGCGCGCTCTACGTACAGCGCGCGCTCGGCCAGGCCGAGTTCTTCCAGCACCTGACGCACCTTGGGGAAGTTACGCCCCAGCTTCATGATCACCGCCGCGTCGGCATCCGCCAGGCGACGCTTGAGGTCGTCATGGGGCAGCACGCCCGAGAGCACCGACAGGCTCTGATTGCGATACACCAGCGGCGCGCCGAGTACCGAGGCGCCGCCGAGCATCGAACACACGCCGGGAATCACCTGGGCGTCATAGCGCTCGGCCAGGCGATCATGCAGGTACATGTAGGACCCGTAGAAGAACGGATCACCTTCGCAGATCACCGCCACGTCGCGGCCGGCGTCCAGGTGCGCGGCCACGTCGAGGCTGGCCGTGTCGTAGAAGTCGCTGATGACTTGCTCGTAGGACAGCGGCGCCGGCAGCACTTCGGTGGTTACCGGGTACACCAGCGGCATCAAGGTCTGCTGCGCAACCAGGTGGTCTTCGATGATGCCGAACGCATTGCCCTTCTTGCCCTTGGCCACGAAGTACGCCACCACCGGCGATTCACGCAGCAGGCGCAGGGCCTTGAGGGTGATCAGTTCCGGGTCGCCGGGGCCCACGCCCAGGCCGATCAAACGTCCACGTGCCTGCATTACTCGACCTCCGTGGCCAAGGCGTTGACCGCAGCGGCCGCCATCGCACTGCCGCCCAGACGCCCTTGCATGATCACGAACGGCACGCCACGGCTGTCGGCCGCCAGCATGGCCTTGGACTCGGCAGCGCCGACAAACCCGACCGGAAAGCCCAGGATCAATGCAGGTTTTGGCGCGCCGGCATCGAGCATCTCCAGCAGGTAGAACAGCGCGGTCGGCGCATTGCCGATCACCACCACGCTGCCTTCCAGGTGCGGGCGCCACAGCTCCAGCGCGGCAGCGGAACGGGTGTTGCCCAACGCGCGCGCCAGGTCCGGCACGCTGTCGTCGCGCAGGGTGCAGATCACCTCATTGTTGGCCGGCAGGCGCGCACGGGTTACGCCTTCAGAGACCATCCGCGCATCGCACAGAATCGGCGCACCGGCGGCCAGCGCATCGCGCCCGGCCTTGCCTGCGCCTTCGGAGAACTGCAGGCCATCGATGGCCTCGACCATGCCGCAGGCATGAATCACCCGCACCGCGAGTTTTTCCAAATCAGCCGGGATGCGGTCCAACTTGGCTTCCGCGCGAATAATGGCGAAGGAGTTGCGATAGATCTCCTGACCGTCGCGGATGTAATCAATCATCGGTGTTGCTCCGTGAGCGTGCGCGTAACAGGGCGCCCGCCGCTTCAATGGAAAGAGTGCGCGCGTGCAGCCGGCCGAAACCTGGCTGGGCTGCATCGCGAAAATAGACGTCGTAGTGGCCGGGGCTCACTGCCAGCAACGTGACCGGCGCGGTGTGCGCAGCCGCGCAGGAGCGTGGGCAACCGGACAGGTGCACCTCAACGCCAGGTTGCAGCGCGGCCAATTGCAGGGCGTCGGCCTTGGTTTCGGCCAGGCCTTTGCCACAACCGCTTGAGCCGGTGCAGGCAATCAGGCGCGCCAGGGGTTGGTCGACTGAGCAGAGAAAACCCAGGTGCGCCAGACGTTCAGTCACTGCGCCGTGGCTTTTAATGTTGGGCAGCAGCACGCCCTGCCATGGCGTGAAACGTAAAGTGCCGTCGCCGAACTCCAAGGCCAACTGCGCGGCGCCTTTGAGCATGCATGAATCCAGGCGACCCAGCGGTGCAACGGCGGCGACGTAGAACTGATCTTTTTGCCGCTGTGGATAACTGCCCAAGTGCAGTAAAGCCCCACTGGCCGGGCGCTTGAAGCCCTCCACCGGCAGCAGCGGCAGGCTCAGACGGGCCAGTAAGTTATCCACAGCCAGATGACGCATACGGGTTTGCGTGGGTGTCGCCACGTCGAGAAACAGCTCCAGCACTGCAACGACCAGAGCATGACCTTGCTCCAGGGGCACGGCCGCCAATGGCGCATCCAACCCAGGGCAACCGGCCAGGCCGAAGGCCAATAATGTTTCGCCATCGCGCTCAAACGCCGACAACCACAGGTCGTGGTGATGCTCGAGCATCGCCAGGGCTTCACCGCCATCGAGCTGCACGGCGAACTTGGCCGACAACTCATGGAAACGTGGATGGTTTTGCAAGGTGGCGAGGATCTGCCCGGCCAATGGTCGGGTGTCGAACAACATCTGCGTGTCGATACCGGCGCTGGGGCTGAGCATCAGGTTGCGCACATCATCGCCAGCCGCGTTGTTCGGGCCAAGGCCTGCGGCCAGCAGCGCGGCGATCAAGGTCTGCTGCTCGGCACCGATCCCGCGAATCTGCAGATTGGCGCGGTTGGTGGCCTCGATCACTCCACCGGCGTAGGCCTGGGCCGCGTCCGCCACGGCCATCGCTTGGGCGGCAGTGATGGCGCCACCGGCCAGTTTGATCCGACAAATGCCGCCATCCAACGCCTGGACAATACGCAGCAACCCCGGACAAGCCGAGGGGCGCAAGGTGTTCAGAACAGGTGTTGGGTTCACGGGGCTACCGGTTGACAGGTAAAGGCGCGGTATTATGCCTGCTTTGTCCGGCGGCATGAAAAGCCTGCCCGTCGGATGTCGTTCAAGGAATTGATATGTCGCCCTGGCTGACGGTAGTAGGCATCGGTGAAGACGGCTTCAAGGGGCTGGGCAGAAACGCCCGGCACGCCCTGTTGCGCGCCTCCCGGATTATAGGCGGCCAGCGTCAGTTGGACCTGTTGCCGGTGTGTATTCGTGGTGAGCGGCAGTTGTGGCCAAGCCCGTTTTCCCTGGCGCCCGTGTTGGCGCGACGCGGCGAGCCTGTGTGCGTGCTGGCCAGCGGCGACCCGATGTTCTATGGCGTGGGCGCCAGTCTGGCGCGGCAGGTGGCGGCTGAAGAGTTGCTGATTTTACCGGCGCCGTCGTCGGTGTCGCTGGCGGCGGCGCGGTTGGGCTGGCCATTGCAGGACGTGGTGACGTTGTCAGTGGTTGCGCGGCCGCTGGCGGCGCTGCATGCGCAGCTGGCCAGCGGCGTGCGGTTGCTGGTGTTGAGCAACGATGGCCGCAGCCCTGCGGCGATTGCTTCGCTGTTGGTTGAGTCCGGGTTTGGGGCCAGCCGTGTCAGTGTGTTTGAACACGTGGGCGGCGCGGATGAACAGCGCATCGACGGGCTGGCGGTTGATTGGCCACACGCCTCGGTTGCGGATTTGAATCTCGTCGCCATTGACTGCGTGGCCGACGCCAACACGCCGCGCCTGTCGCGCCTCGCCGGCCTGCCGGACTCAGCCTTCAAACACGACGGCCAACTGACCAAGCGTGACGTGCGCGCCATGACGCTCGCCCGCCTCGCACCGATGCCCGGCGAGTTGCTCTGGGACGTAGGCGCGGGCAGTGGCTCCATCGGCATCGAATGGATGCGTGCCCATCCCAGCTGCCGCGCGCTGGCGATTGAAGCCGACGCAGGCCGCCAAGGCCTGATCGAACATAACCGCGACGCCCTTGGCGTGCCCGGTTTGCAATTGATTCGTGGAAAGGCACCGGACGTGCTGCACGGACTGGAAGCACCGGACGCGATCTTCATCGGTGGCGGCGTCACCCGTGATGGCGTGCTCGACATGTGCTGGCAGCACCTGCGCCCCGGCGGCCGTTTGGTCGCCAATGCCGTGACCCTGCAAAGCGAAATGACCCTGATGGCCTGGCGCGCAGAGCACGGCGGCGAGCTGACCCGCATTCACGTGGCCCAGGCCCAGCCGCTGGGCGAGTTCGACACCTGGCGCCAGGCGCTGCCGATAACCCTGTTGGAAGTGGTCAAGCCGCTATGAAACGCATCCTGTTGTTGGGTGGCGTGACCGAAGCGCTGGCCATCGCCCGCACGCTGGGGCCTCAGCATATCTACAGTTTGGCCGGTGTGGGCCGTGTGCCTACCGATCTCCCCTGCCGCGTGCGCGTCGGTGGGTATGGCGGGGCTGAAGGGCTGGCGCAGTTTGTTCGCGATGAAAATATCAGCTTGCTCCTCGACGCCACGCATCCCTATGCGGCTCAGATCAGTGGCAACGCCGCCCTGGCTGCGCAGTTGTGCGACATTCCTTGCTGGGCCTTGCGGCGACCCGCGTGGCAGCCGCAAGCCGGGGATGACTGGCGTGAGGTCAGTGATTGGGCCGAGCTGATTGAAGCGTTGAAACCCTTCAAGCGCCCGTTGTTTACGCTGGGGCGCGAGCCGTTGCAGCACCTCGATGAAATCCCCGCCGATCAGTTCTGGACGCTGCGCGCCCTGGATGCGTATCCCGGCAATGCACGCTGTGAAGTCATCGGTGCACGTGGGCCGTTTCTGATTGAGGACGAGCGTGCGTTGTTTGAGCGGCGTGGGATTGATGTGTTGATCAGCAAGAACAGTGGCAGTGCGGCCACTGAGCCGAAGCTGGAAGTGGCGCGGGAGCTGGGACTACCGGTGCTTGTCTTGAAGCGCCCCGTGTTGGCTGAGGTAGATCGAGAATTCACCACCGTGGCCGCGGTGCTACAGGCAGTCAACACGCTCTAAACACCCCCTTTCCAATGTGGGAGCGGGCTTGCTCGCGAAGGCGGTGGGTCAGTCAATAATTCATTGGCTGACCCACCGTTATCGCGGGCAAGCCCGGCTCCCACAGTTGGAGTGTGGCGGGCGCAAAATGTTGGTCAGGCACAAATAAGTGTGGGAGCTGGCTTGCCTGCGATGGCGGTGGGTCAGTGAGCCTGGCCGTTACTGATACACCGCCTTCGCGAGCAAGCCCGCTCCCACATTTGGTTTGTGGCGGGCGCAAAATTTTGGTCAGGCACAAATAAGTGTGGGAGCTGGCTCGCCTGCGATGCGGGCGACTCGGTCTTCCAGCCACGCCAAGGTGATGCCATCGCAGGCAAGCCAGCTCCCACAGGGTTAAGATTGGCAATCTGTGGTTCCCGACTATCATGAAGGCAACCACTGCGACACCAAACCACACCGCCCTTTTTTACTTATCCCCACCGATCAGGCTAAATACGCACCTGATCGCTTAACCCTACGGATTGTCCGCCATGGCCCGTCAACGCTTTGCAATTGTGTGGATCGCCTGCTTTGCAGTGCTGTTCAACGCCTTTGCCATGCCGATGGCGAGTGCGATGCAACAGTCCAGCGACCCTGTTCAGCAATTGCTGTGGGGCAGTTTTTGCTCCTCCAATGGCGCCAGCCTGAAGACCATTGCCCTGGGCAAGCTGGACATTCCGGCGCCGCAGCAGGACGACCACTCCACCATGCAGCACTGCTGGTGTTGCTCGGGCTCACCGCCTTTGGTGGCCTTGCCGGGGCATGTGCCGCAGTTGTATCTCACGCGTTTTGCGGCGGCGCAGAGCCTGCCGCCGCCTTCATTGCAAGCCCCTACCCCGCGCCAGCAATGGCCGAGCCTCAACCCGCGCGCGTCTCCAACGGTCTGATTTCTTCGCAAGTGAACTGCGTTTAGAACCGTTCTGGAGAACTGCCATGCTCAAATCTTCCCTGCTTCTGGCTGCGTTGTTGCTGCCGGTGTGTGTTGCTGCGAATGCCGATGACTACAAGGCCGGCGACCTGCTGGTCAGCGATCCCTGGTCACAGGAGCTGCCACCGAATGCGCCGACCGTCGCTGCGTATTTCGTGATTCATAACACCGGCGAAACGCCGGACCGCTTGCTTGGCGTCGAGACGCCGGTAGCGGATAAGGCCGAGCTGCACGAGCATGTGATGCAGGGCGACCTGATGAAGATGCAACAAGTGCCCAGCGTTGCCGTGCCGGCCAAAGGGGATCTGACCTTCGCGCCAATGGCCTATCACGTGATGCTGCTGGGCCTCAAAGACCGCAGCCGGCTGGCCGACGGCAAGCAATTCCCACTGACCCTGACGTTCGAAAAAGCCGGCAAGGTTGAAGTGGAAGTTTCGGTGCAGAAAACGCCGCCAGCGGCTGGCCACGAGTCTATGCACGCGCAATAGGCCAACCTCGATGGGCGCCCCTCGCGCCAGGTTATCCGCGCAACGCCATAAGCCCCGGGTTTGATGCGCGCCAGCTGGATCAGCCTGTTCGCCATGCTGATGATCTTTATCGGTCCGCTGATTTCCCAAGCGATGCCGATGGATCATCACGCCGGTATGTCGATGGACATGTCCATGGACATGCCCAGCTGCCATGGCGATGCACCGCAACACAGCAAAGCGCCTGACAAGCACCACGTGCTCTGGGAAAAGTGCGGCTATTGCAGCCTGCTCTTCAGTTGCCCGGCCCTGCCCGGCAGCGTGTCCTATATCACCCTCGGCACCGCGCCACCCGCCAACGCCCTCACCCCCGCCCCACGCCTGGGCCATGCCCGGCAGAGCATTTTCCCCGGCGCCCGCAGCCGCGCGCCCCCCATCACCGCGTAAGCATTTCACCGCGTTACTTCACACCGGCCGACTTTAGACAGACAGCCGCAGGCTGCTGGCCGTGTTGTTTACGAATGTTTGATGGAATTTTTCATGTCCAGGTTTTCTGCTGACACCCGTATGGGATGTACCCCCGTTTTCGCTGTTCTGTGTGGCGCACTGTTGGTGCCACAGGTACACGCCGATGATCATGAGTTGAGCCCCACGGTGATCACCGCGATTGCTCCCAGCTCGCCGCTGACGGTGATCACCAACCCCAAAGACCCACGCCAGCCGGTGCCGGCCAGCGATGGCGGCGACTACCTCAAGACCATCCCAGGCTTCGCCCTGGTGCGCAACGGCGGCACCAACGGCGACCCGGTGCTGCGCGGCATGTTCGGTTCGCGCCTGAATATCCTCACCAACGGCGGCATGATGCTCGGCGCCTGCCCAGGCCGGATGGACGCACCGACCTCCTACATTTCGCCGGAAACCTACGACAAGCTCACCGTGATCAAAGGCCCGCAAACCGTGCTCTGGGGCCCGGGCGCCTCGGCCGGCACCATTCTGTTCGAGCGTGAGCCGGAGCAGTTCGGCGAGCTGGGCACGCGGGTCAACGCCAGCGTGCTGGCCGGCTCCAACGGGCGCTTCGACAAAGTCATCGATGCCGCCGCCGGCGGGCCGCTGGGCTACGTGCGCGTGATCGGCAACCAGGCACACGCCGATGACTACAAGGACGGCAACAACGACACGGTTGCCTCGCGCTACGACAAGTGGAACGGCGACGTCGCCGTCGGTTTTACCCCCGACGCCGACACCCTGCTGGAACTTACCGCCGGCCGTGGCGATGGCGAAGCGCGTTACGCCGGGCGCGGCATGGACGGCTCGCAGTTCCTGCGCGAAAGCCTGGGCCTGCGCTTCGAAAAATCCAACATCGGCGAGGTGCTGGATAAGGTCGAAGCCCAGGTCTACTACAACTACGCCGATCATGTGATGGACAACTACAGCCTGCGCACGCCGTCCGGCACCGGCATGATGGCCGGGCCCATGGCCTCCAACGTCGACCGCCGCACCCTCGGCGCGCGGATCAAGGCCACCTGGCGTTGGGCCGACGTGCAACTGATCAGCGGCCTGGACGCGCAAACCAACGAACACCGCCAGCGCAGCAGCATGGGCATCGACACCTACAAGGATCTGCCGCGCAACAAGGACGCCAACTTCCACAACTATGGCGTGTTCGGCGAACTGACCTGGTACGCCGCCGACCGTGATCGCCTGATCACCGGCGCGCGCCTGGACCGCGCCTCGGCCAAGGATTTTCGCCAGAGGACCGGTTCAGGAATGATGTCCCGCCCCAACCCGACCGCCGACGACACACGCGCCGATACGCTGCCGTCGGGCTTTGTGCGCTATGAGCACGACTTGGCCGACAGCCCCACCACCGTCTACGCCGGGCTGGGCCATTCGGAACGTTTCCCGGATTACTGGGAGCTGTTTTCCCCTAAGACCGGCGCGGTCGGTTCAGTGAATGCCTTCGAGGGTGTGAAGCCGGAAAAGACCACCCAACTCGACTTCGGTGCGCAGTATAAAACCGCTGACGTAGAAGCCTGGGCCTCGGCTTATGTCGGCCAGGTGCGCGACTTCATCCTGTTCGACTACAAGCCCGGCATGATGGGCACCACCTCCCAGGCGCGTAACGTCGATGCACGGATCATGGGCGGCGAACTCGGCGCGGCCTACAAGTTGACCCGCCACTGGAAAGCCGATGCCAGCCTCGCCTATGCCTGGGGCAAGAACACCAGCGACGGCAAGGCCCTGCCGCAAATGCCGCCGCTGGACGCGCGTTTCGGCCTGACCTACAGCCAAGACGACTGGAGCGCCGGTGCCTTGTGGCGCGTGGTTGCAGCGCAAAACCGCATCGACCAAAACAAGGGCAACGTGGTCGGCAAGGACTTCGATAAAAGCGGCGGCTTTGGCGTGTTCTCGCTGAACGCGGCGTACCGCATCAATAAGCACTTCAAGGTCAGCACCGGCGTCGACAACCTGTTCGGCAAGGCCTACGCCGAGCACTTGAACCTGGCCGGCAACGCCGGGTTCGGCTACCCGGCCAGCGACCCGCAAGCCATCAAGGAACCGGGGCGCACGCTCTGGACCAAGGTGGACATGAGCTTCTAAGAGCTTCGCGAGCAAGCCCGCTCCCACACTTGGAATGCATTTCAAATGTGGGAGCGGGCTTGCTCGCGAAGGCGGCATAACCGACAAAAATTTTTAAAGCCTTTGCGGAGCACCCGATGACCACTCAAAAGATTTCCTTCTACAACCTGGCCTGGCGCTGGCACTTTTACGCCGGGCTTTTCGTCGCGCCATTCATGGTGCTGCTGGCCCTCACCGGCATCATCTACCTGTTCAAACCCCAGCTCGACCCGCTGATGTACGGCGAGCTGCTCACCGTGCAAAGCGCCGAACACGCCCTGAGTGCCGACGAGCAATTACAGCGAGCGCAGGCAGCCTTTCCCCAAGGCAAAATCAGTAAATACCTGCCACCGGCCGACGCCACCAGCAGCGCCCAGTTCGTGATGCATGACAACGGCCGCGAAGTGACCGTATTCGTGGACCCGTACCGCGGCACTGTGCTTGGCGAACAGGATGCCAACTACAACCTGCAAGCCATCGCCCGCGCACTCCACGGTGAGCTGATGATCGGCACCGTCGGTGACCGCCTGGTGGAACTCGCCGCCGGTTGGGGCGTGATGCTGGTGGTGTCCGGCCTGTACCTGTGGTGGCCGCGCGGCAAGTCGTCGGCCGGGGTGTTGTGGCCACGGTTCAACGCGCGTGGGCGCGTGTTCTGGCGCGACATGCACGCCGTCGCCGGTTTCTGGGGGGCGGCGTTTTTACTGGTGATGCTGCTCAGCGGCATGACCTGGACCGGCTTCTGGGGCAAGCAATACGCCGCGTTGTGGAATCGCTTTCCGGCGGCAATGTGGAACAACGTGCCGCAGTCGGATCAGCAGGCGCGCAGCCTCAATACCGCCAGCCAGCAAACCGTGCCGTGGGCGATGGAAAACACGCCGATGCCGATGTCCGGCGACCACGCCGAACACATGAACCACGGTGCCATGCAGTCGGGCCCGGCCGCGCCGACCGTGCGCTTGCAGCAGGTGGTCGATCTGGCCAATTCACGCAAGGTTGAGCCCGGTTACAGCATCACCTTTCCAAGCACCGCCGACGGCGTGTTCACCGTCGCGGTGTTCGCCAACGACCCACGCAACGACGCCACCCTGCACGTGGACCAATACACCGGCAAGGTGCTCGCCGATGTGCGCTGGGAACACTACAACACGCTGGCGCGCGCCACCGAAACGGGTGTGATGCTGCACGAAGGCAAGATGTTCGGTTGGGTCAACCAACTCATCGTGCTGCTGATCTGCCTGATGATTTTGCTCAGCGCGGTGAGTGGCGTGGTGATCTGGTGGAAACGCCGGCCTGCCGGTGGCCTGGGTGTGCCGCCGCTGCGCCATGACGTGCCGAAGTGGAAAACCGCGATGGTGATCATGCTCGCGCTGGCGATCATTTTCCCCTTGGTCGGCGCTTCATTGATCGCGGTGTGGGCCTTGGATCGGCTGGTGTTGGCGCGCGTTTTCAACCAACGTGAATCCACCTCAGGTTCTGCATGAGGCAGGCGAGATGCGCCACCCTGGACGACACCTACAACGACCTGCGCAACCTGGGCAGGATCTTCGACGTGCAGGACGCACCAACGCGTTGATCGCGCAGATGCAAGCGCAAGTTGCCCAGGTGCAAAGGGCTGTTGTTGCTGCTGAGCATGGCGCGCCCGCTCAACGCCTTGATGGCCGGCGAACAGACCGCCGTGACCCTCGGCCTCAACGCACGCACTGTGCGGTTGAAGGTGTTCCTGGTCGCCTCGTTGATGACCGCAGTGCTGGTGTCGATCAGCGGCTCCATCGGCTTTGTCGGGCTGATGGTGCCGCACATTGCCCGGCGTCTGGTCGGCGCCGAGCATCGGCGTCTATTGCCGGTGTGCGTGCTGCTGGGCAGTGTGTTCCTGGTGTGGGTCGACGTGGCCGCACGCACGCTGATCGCCCCCGAGGACTTGCCGATCTGCGTGGCCACGGCGGCGATTGGCGGGCTGTTTTTTATCGGGCTGATGCGCAAGCGCTGATAACACCTCAGAGTTCGTCCTTGTCCCGGCCGTACTCGACGTCCAGCGGATCAGGTTCAGCCTGCAGGTTGGCTTGCCACGCCTTGCCCAACACCCCTGCGCGGGTCCAGAAGGCGTCGGTTTCCAGCACCGCCAGCTGGCCGGCCGCCCACAAACCGCTGACCAGCGCGCTGGGCAAAACCGACGCACCGGCACTCAGCAATTGCGTCTCGGCCGCCGTGAAACCGGGCACATACTTGAGCAGTGCGCCGCCCCGGCACGTCAGGTACACACTCTCGGCGACCGGGCGGTTGATCTTGACGATATCCAGGTACGACCTCAGCTCGTTGCCGGAGACAAAATTGTTCAGCAGCTTCACTTCCTGAGCTTGCAGGTCCGGCACAGCAGCCATGCCTTTGTAGAAGGCCTGCACGGCGTTAACGGCGTAGCCGAACAGAGGGTGCGCGACCGTGACCTCAAGCCCGGCGCGCTCGAACCGGAACAGTTTCACAATCGTGTCCTGCAGCCAGGCGTGGCGGTCCTCTACGGGTTCAAGTGGCACAAACCCGGTAATCCCGGGACAGGTCAGCACCGCGCCCAGGTATTCGACGCCCTTGAATGGGCCCACCTGTTTGCGAGCCCAGCGCGCCGCGTCATCGGCATGGCTGAACAGCGGCCCGCAAAACGACAGCAAGTGAGGGTTGTGTTCGAACGGCCAGGGTTCGGCATTGGGCTCCCACTGCGCCGTCACGGTCTGCTCCTTGCCCCACACGGTGCTGCGCACTCGCACCTCCAGCGCGCCCTTGGCAGCCAGTTCTTTGACAAAACTTGCGACGGTCGAGCCGCCCTCAAGCAGACGCCGGCCGATGGCGCCCGCTTGGCTGAGCATTGCGTAGGCCAACTGCCGGCCGTTTTTATCGACCACATAGCTGAGCAGCGCACCGTCGGCACACAGCAGGTAAAGCGGCAAGCCTCGGCTTCTGGACAGACTGCCGAGGAAGCCGACGCCACCGGCCAACGCCTGGGGAGTGAAGAAACTGGTGGCCATGGCATCGCTGGACGGCGCAATCGCAGCGGTAGAGGAGCACAAATACAGGCCATCCAAGCCATAGCCCTGGGGCAGCAAGCCGTCGGCAAAAACCTGTTCTAGCCGCGTGTAATTCCCGCGTACCAGCGGCAGAGTAGTCATGTAGGCATTTTTATTGACGGACTTGAGCACGTAACCGAACTGTACCTCTGGCCGGGGCGATGCCAATCGTTGTGCATAACGTACGGCGTCGTCGGCGCGGGCAAAGATCGGGCTGCACGGTGCATCGGCGAATACCTGCTTGATCTCCAGGGCCGGCAGTGTCGCCAGATTCGCCACGAAAGGCGCGCTCAAGCGCCGGGCAAACCCCCACAACGCATTGCCCTTGACGACGCGCAGGTCGCTGGCCTTGGCGACCTGGCCGACGAAGTCACCCGGCAGCAGGGTACCGGCCCGCAGTTGGCGTTCGACCTCGGTGTCTACTTGGTTGCCGTTCAGTGGGTTCAGTGGCACCAGACGCGCTTTGAGCGCCGCTTCGTCCACCGAGCCGGTCAACTGGTAACGCAGGATCGTGCCTTGGGGCCCGAACAGGTATTCGCGCTGTATTCGAGGATCACGGTGCAACAGGTTCGACAGCACTGCGGTGGGCAGCATGCTCTGGTAGATAGCCTTTTGGTCGGCGGCCACCAGCATTTGCGTCTCCTCGCCAAGCACCGAGCGGTAGCGCGCAACGATGGTGCTGCCATGGGGGTAAAGCCCGCCAGTGACGGCGACATCGGGGTATACCCAGTTCAGCGCAAAACCCTGGGGCGGCACGGCCAATGGGTCGGTCGCCACGTACATGCCATCTGCCTGCCGCAGCAGCACTCCGCCATAGGTGCGGCGGCGTCCCTCGCCGATAATGTCGGCGGCATAACGCGCCGCATCATCCGCGTCGGCGAAGGCCGGGCTCAATCGGCGTCGAGCCAGGTGCTCGTAGCCGGCCCAGGTACGCGATACCACTCCCGGAGTGTCCCAGCACTGGCTGGTATGAATCACCTTGAGTTCACCTCGGTCGGCCCAGTCCCGGACAAAGGCTTGCGTCGTTTTCTGGCCCGAGGCCAACAAGCGTTCGTCATCTTCAAGGAGCCTGTCCACCGGGCCGCCACTTCCCACGTTGAACGGCAGCGACACGTACCGCAGCAAGGCGCCCTCCTGGGTCGAGAAGTACACCGGCAGGGTGGTGCCATTGTTGTATTTCTCGCCTGCACGCTTGGTGTCATAGAGGGCGACGTACAGCACCTTGGGCATCACGAAGTAGCGGGTCAGCCAGGCTGTCGAGGCCGGCACGCCCGCCGGTTGCCACTGCTGCGAACGAAACAATGCGCACAGAACGAACCCGTCCGGAAACTGGAAATCGCCGCCCGCGATCGGGGTAAACACACGGTTGAGCTTGAACAGGGCACTCTGGTCGCCGACACCTGCAACCTCGCTCGCCAGGTACTGCTCGGTGTCCTTGTGCTTGAGAATAAAACCGAAGTAGGCCTGCTCGGCGAGGTTGCGCCCATGAACCCGTGCGTGAAGGTTGCGAGCGGCCGCATCAGCGCTGTCAAACAGCGCGCCGTAGGTCGCGTAGTCAGGCGCGCCGACTCTTGGCGCATAGTCAAAATACGCCGTCCAGTCGTCATAGACCGGTGAGCGCGGGCCCCACAACGCGTTGCCCAGGATCACCCGCAAATCACCGGCTTCGGCCAGCACGATGACCCATTGCGCAGGCTTGACCTGCCCGCTGTCCAGCCGTTGCTGAGCGGAACTGCCACCCGGTTGCGGCGCAGTATGGGTCAGCAGCCGTTGCTCGGCGCTGGAAGAACTGGGCGTGTACGCCAGTAAACAATCCTCGGCGGCCGACAGATAGGCCGGCTGCCCGTGACTGATCACATCGTGGATCTCATCGGCGGAAAAAACCTGCAGGTTGATCAGCGCGTCTTCACGGCTCCAGCGCCGCTGCGCCACCCAACCGGGGTCGACCATCGACAGCGCGGGGTGCGAGCCGTAACGCCCAAAAACCTGATAGGGCTCAGGCGCAATCAACGGGCCTTGCCCATCCGCAGGAAAAAACAGCAGCTGGGCAAACGGGTTGGCATCACTTGCCTCAGGCTCGGTGATAAAGAAACGTCCCTTATCGTCTTTGAGCACGTAGCCGCCATAGGCACGCTCGCGTCGCCGCCCTATCTGCTCGTGCGCATACACCGCTGCATCGTGAGCCGAAATAAAGGCGCGGCTCAACACGGCCCGATATGAACCGTCCAGCACCGCCGACCGGTTGTCCACCGGGCCGAGGGTTCGCCAAAGCAAACCCGCCGCCACTACCGACACCGTCGTTGAGGCAATCACCCGGCGCACATAGCCACGCGGGCTCAGCGTGCCGGCCAGCAGCGCGGCCTGGGCGCCGTTGTCGTCACCATCGGCGCCAGCCAAGTCGGTCGCAGAACCGGGCACTTGCAGCTTGAGCAGCGCGCCATCCGACGCCTGCTGATACAGATGCAGCCCACGCGTCTTGTCCTGCAGCGCCAGGGTCGCGTGTGACTGGGTGATGGCGGCAGCCACTTCGGCCGGGGTAAAGAAAGTGGAATACAGCCAGGGTTCACGTGCGGGAATGTCAGCGGCCAAAGGCGTGGCGCGGTAGTAGATAGCCTCCAGTCGAAAGTTGGAGGGCAGGCGTAACTGGCCATCGGCGCGCAACGGGAACCGTGCAGCAGGAGAGAACAACGGCGTGCCAAGTTCCTCGGGGTAAGTGGCAACATACGCTTCGCCGCGCGTGTGCTTAAGCACAAAGCCCTGGGCTGAGCCTTCAGGGAACAACGCGCGCGCGGCCATCAGCGCCAGTTCTGCGCGCTCGAAGACCGGCGTGCAGAACGGCTGTTCCTCTGTCACCTGGGTGACGGCCGTGTTGATCCGCCAGCCGTGCTTGACCCGTCCGCGCACGCCTCCCCAGTGAGCATTGGCCACCACCACGCGCAGATCGCCGGCTTGCGCGGCTTGCCAGATCAACGACTCGAAGTCCGCAGAGGGCGCGAATGGCTCCTCACCGACAATGCGCTTTCTCAATAGCACTTCGGCCGCCGAGCCACTGCTCACGTATTTGAGCAATGAGCCTTCGGGGCCGCACAGATAGTGCGCCGCCACTGAACGCCGGTGTTCGATGATAAAACGCAGATCGGCAGGCGAGAAAAAACTGACGAACACCGAGGCCTGCTCATCGCTCATGCCGGGGTTGTGCAGCTTGACCTGCGCCATGTCCGGCGGGTGGGAGTGATAGAGCGCCTCGCAGGTATAGCCCTCAGGGGCGATGAAATTATCGTCGGCGTCGGTGGCCAGCACGATCCGATGATCGAAGGTGACGTGCTGGTCGGCCATGGGCGTTGTGGCAAACCAGTGGTGGCCCTGCTTGAGGATCGCGCCACCGAACTCCTTGTCGGCCGATGCGTAATCGGTCTGTTCGTAGGCCCAACGCGCGGCATCGTCCGCGCTGATAAACGGCGGGCTCAAGACCGGCAGGGTCGGCTGCGGCGCAGCGACTCGGGGGATACGTGGCATACATTCAGTCCTTGGAAAGTGAGGAGCGCTCACTGTTGCATCAACGAGATTCCAGGCGGCGCTAGATAGTTGTCGACCACAGCACCACTTCAGCGCACCCCGTGCACCCACACCCCGCCAGCGCGCCGATCTGGTGCGCACGACCGGCCCGGCAGCGTCCGTCTGCCGCACAAACAAGCGCCCGCATGCACCTCGGCACAGCCTTTGCAAAAGCCTGTGCAATGCCCTCATAACAACTTGAGTTCCTGGAGATCGCACCATGAAGCGTCGCAGCTTGATCAAGGCTTTCACCCTGTCCGCCTCCATTGCCGCCATGGGGCTGACCTGGACCGTGCAGGCCGCCGAGACCATCAAGGTCGGCATCCTGCACTCGCTGTCCGGGACCATGGCAATCTCCGAGACCTCGCTAAAAGACATGGCGTTGATGACCATTGACGAGATCAACGCCAAGGGCGGTGTGAACGGCAAGATGCTCGAGCCGGTGGTGGTCGACCCTGCGTCGAACTGGCCGCTGTTCGCTGAAAAAGGCCGTCAGCTGCTGACCCAGGACAAAGTCGCCGTGGTGTTCGGCTGCTGGACCTCGGTGTCGCGCAAATCCGTGCTGCCGGTGTTCGAAGAACTCAACGGTTTGCTGTTCTACCCCGTGCAGTACGAAGGCGAAGAGATGTCGCCGAACGTGTTCTATACCGGTGCGGCGCCCAACCAACAGGCGATCCCGGCGGTGGAATACCTGATGAGCGAAGAAGGCGGCGGCGCCAAGCGCTTCTTCCTGCTCGGCACCGACTACGTGTACCCGCGCACCACCAACAAAATCCTGCGCTCGTTCCTGCATTCCAAAGGCGTCGCCGACAAAGATATCGAAGAGGTCTACACCCCGTTCGGCCACGCCGATTACCAGACCATCGTGGCCAACATCAAGAAGTTCTCCGCCGGCGGCAAGACCGCGGTGGTCTCAACCGTGAATGGCGATTCCAACGTGCCGTTCTACAAAGAGCTGGCCAACCAGGGTTTGAAAGCCACCGACGTACCGGTGGTGGCCTTCTCCGTGGGTGAAGAAGAACTGCGCGGCATCGACACCAAGCCACTGGTGGGCAACCTCGCCGCCTGGAACTACTTCCAGTCGGTGGAGAACCCGGTGAACAAGAAATTCGTCGCGGACTGGAAGGCTTACGCCAAGGCCCACAACCTGCCGGGCGCGGATAAAGCGGTGACCAACGACCCGATGGAGGCCACTTACGTCGGTATCCATATGTGGGCGCAGGCGGTTGAGAAAGCCAAGTCCACCGACGTCGACAAGGTGCGCGAAGCCATGGCCGGCCAGACCTTCGCCGCGCCGTCGGGCTTCACCCTGACCATGGATAAAACCAACCACCACCTGCACAAGCCGGTGATGATCGGCGAGATTCAGTCTGACGGGCAGTTCTCGGTGGTGTGGCAGACCGAAGAGCCGATTCGGGCGCAGCCGTGGAGCCCGTACATCCCTGGCAATGACAAGAAGCCGGACTACGCGGTGAAGAGCAACTAAGCCGCACCACAGATTAGCTGTCGGGCGCGGTCAGTGTGGGAGCTGGCTTGCCTGCGATGCCAACAACTCGGTGTACCCGTTACACCGCAGCGATGCCATCGCAGGCAAGCCAGCTCCCACACAAAGCCCGCGCCCACACTGTCCATGCATGATCAGGACATTTGTTTATGCCCACTGCCCTCTACCGCTATTTCCTGGCCTTGCTGCTGTTGCTGCCTTTTGCCGCACACGCCAGCGACGCCGAAGACTTCCTCAACGCCAACCCGATGCAACAAGCCAAGCTGCTGCAGGACTGGGCCGCCCAGCCTGACCCGGCGCGCATCGAGCTGGTGGACGCCCTGCAACACGGTCAACTCACGCTCAACGGCGAAACCAAAACCGTGCGCCTGAACAACCGCCTGCGCGGCCTGCTCGACAACGTGCAGGCCAGTCAGCAGTTGCTCGCCGCCGACCCCAAGGTACGCCTGGGCGCCGCGCAAACCCTGCAAAAAACCGCGCAGCCTGCGCAGCTCAAATTCCTCGACCAGCAAGTGGCCGCCGAAACCAATGAGGACGTGCACACCGCCCTCAGCCTGGCCCTGGCCAACCTGCAATTGGTTGATACCGACCCCGTGGTGCGCCTTGCTGCCGTGCGTCTGCTCGGCAGCACCGGCGACCCGTTGGCCCGCACGCGCCTTGAAGCCCTGCTCGCGCCCGGCGTCGAAACCGACGCCGCCGTGCACACCGCCGCCGAGACCAGCCTGGCGCAGGTCAAACGCAAATTGATGGTCGGCGAGATCCTCGGCCAGGCCTTCAGCGGCATGTCCCTGGGCTCGATCCTGCTGCTCGCGGCCCTGGGCCTGGCGATCACCTTCGGCCTGCTCGGCGTGATCAACATGGCCCACGGCGAAATGCTGATGCTCGGCGCCTATTCGACTTACGTAGTGCAACTGATGATGCAGCGCTACGTGCCTGCGGCCATCGAGTTCTACCCGTTGATCGCGCTGCCGGTGGCGTTTTTTGTCACCGCCGCCATCGGCATGGCCCTGGAACGCACAGTGATTCGTCACCTCTACGGCCGCCCGCTGGAAACCCTGCTCGCCACCTGGGGCATCAGCCTGATGCTGATCCAGTTGGTGCGCCTGGTGTTCGGTGCGCAGAACGTCGAAGTCTCCAACCCGCAGTGGCTGTCGGGCGGCATTCAAGTGCTGCCCAACCTGGTGCTGCCGTACAACCGCATCGTGATCATCGCCTTCGCGCTGTGCGTGGTGGTGCTGACATGGCTGCTGCTGAACAAGACGCGCCTGGGCCTCAACGTGCGCGCCGTCACCCAGAACCGCAACATGGCCGCCTGCTGCGGCGTGCCCACCGGGCGTGTGGACATGCTCGCCTTTGGCCTGGGTTCCGGCATCGCCGGCCTGGGTGGCGTGGCCCTGAGCCAGATCGGCAACGTCGGCCCGGACCTAGGCCAGAGCTACATCATCGACTCGTTCCTGGTGGTGGTGCTCGGCGGTGTCGGCCAATTGGCCGGTAGCGTGATGGCCGCTTTCGGGCTGGGCATCGCCAACAAGATTCTCGAACCGCAGATCGGCGCCGTGCTCGGCAAGATCCTGATCCTCGCGCTGATCATTCTGTTTATCCAGAAACGCCCGCAAGGACTCTTCGCACTGAAAGGACGGGTGATCGACTGATGAACCAGCCATTGATGCTTACGGCCACGCAAAAGGCCGGCCCCACGCTGACGATAGCCGTCGGCGCGGTGATCCTGATCCTGCTGCTGGCGTTGCCTTTGTGTTCGCTGCTGGCGCCGGAAAACCCGCTGCACGTGTCGGCCTACACCCTCACGCTGGTGGGCAAAATCCTCTGCTACGCCATCGTCGCCCTGGCCCTGGACCTGGTGTGGGGCTATGCGGGCATGCTGTCCCTCGGCCACGGTTTGTTCTTTGCCCTCGGCGGTTATGCGATGGGCATGTACCTGATGCGCCAGGCGTCCGGCGATGAGCTGCCGGCGTTCATGACCTTTTTGTCGTGGACCGAACTGCCCTGGTATTGGGTCGGCACCGAGCATTTCCTCTGGGCCATGTGCCTGGTGGTGCTGGCGCCGGGGTTGCTGGCGCTGGTGTTCGGCTTTTTCGCCTTCCGCTCGCGGATCAAGGGCGTGTATTTCTCGATCATGACCCAGGCCCTGACCTTCGCCGGGATGCTGCTGTTTTTCCGCAACGAGACCGGGTTTGGTGGCAATAACGGCTTCACCAATTTCCGCAGCATTCTGGGCTTCGGGATTACCGAGCCCGGCACACGGGCGGTGCTATTTTTGGCCACGGTCGTGTTGCTGGTCGCGAGCCTGTACACCGGCTGGCGCTTGGCGCAGAGCAAGTTTGGCCGGGTGCTGACCGCCCTGCGCGATGCCGAAAATCGCCTGATGTTCTGCGGCTATGACCCACGTGGCTTCAAGCTGTTTGTATGGGTGTTGAGTGCGGTGTTGTGCGGCCTGGCGGGCGCGTTGTATGTGCCGCAAGTGGGCATCATCAATCCCAGTGAAATGTCGCCGACCAACTCCATCGAAGCCGCCGTGTGGGTGGCCTTGGGTGGGCGCGGCACGCTGATCGGGCCATTGCTCGGCGCCGGTGTGGTGAACGGCATGAAGAGCTGGTTCACGGTGGCCTTTCCGGAATACTGGCTGTTCTTTCTGGGGGCGCTGTTCATCCTCGTCACCTTGTATTTGCCCAAGGGCGTGATCGGCCTGTTGAAGAAACGGGGTGAACAATGAGAGTCACAGCGACGGCGGAATTTATGCTCGAACCCATTCTTGAGCCAAACAAAGACGCGGGCAGCAGCCGCGATGCAATCGGCCTCGGCCAGGCCGCCGGCAAGGGCCTGAACACCCGCCACGGCACCATCCTGACCCTGGAAGACATCAGCGTCAGCTTCGACGGTTTCAAGGCGCTCAACGACTTGAACCTCTACATCGGCGTCGGCGAATTGCGCTGCATCATCGGCCCCAACGGCGCGGGCAAGACCACGCTGATGGACGTGATCACCGGCAAGACCCGCCCCAGCCACGGCAAGGCCTGGTTCGGCGAAACCCTCGACCTGACAGGCATGAGCGAAGTACAGATCGCCCAGGCCGGCATCGGCCGCAAGTTCCAGAAACCCACGGTGTTCGAAGCCCTCAGCGTGTTCGAAAACCTGGAGCTGGCGCAGAAAACCGACAAATCGGTGTGGGCCAGCCTGCGCGCCCGCTTGAGCGGCGAGCAAAAAGACCGCATCGATGAAGTGCTCGACACCCTCCGCCTGAGCGCCTCGGCGCAGCGCCCGGCGGGCTTGCTGTCACACGGGCAAAAGCAGTTTCTGGAAATCGGCATGCTGCTCATGCAAGACCCGCAGCTGTTGCTGCTGGATGAACCCGTGGCGGGCATGACCGATGCCGAAACCGAATTCACCGCCGAACTGTTCAAGCGCCTGGCGGGCAAACATTCGCTGATGGTGGTGGAGCACGACATGGGCTTTGTCGGCTCGATTGCCGACCACGTCACCGTGCTGCACCAGGGCAGCGTGCTGGCTGAAGGCTCGCTGGCACAGGTGCAGGAAAACGAGCGGGTGATCGAGGTTTACCTCGGTCGCTGAGCCAGACAGAGCGCTTACTGTGGGAACCGAATCAATGTGGGAGCTGGCTTGCCTGCGATGGCATCACCTGGGTCCATCAGGCATACCGAGTTGCCTGCATCGCAGGCAAGCCAGCTCCCACAGTTGATCCGGTGCCTACAAGGGAATTGAGGAGAATTTGAACATGCTGCAAGTCGACACGCTGCATCAGTACTACGGCGGTAGCCACATCCTGCGCGGGCTGTCCTTTGACGTGAAGATCGGCGAAGTCACCTGCCTGCTCGGCCGTAACGGTGTGGGCAAGACCACGCTGCTCAAGTGCCTGATGGGCTTGCTGCCGGCCAAAGAGGGCGCGGTGAACTGGGAAGGCAAGGCCATCACCGGGTTCAAGCCACACCAACGCGTGCACGCAGGTATCGCCTATGTGCCTCAGGGCCGCGAGATTTTCGGGCGGCTCACCGTGGAAGAAAACCTCCTGATGGGGCTGTCGCGATTCCCCGGCTCCGAGGCCAAGGAGGTGCCGGCATTTATCTACGAATTGTTCCCGGTCTTGCTGCAAATGAAACATCGGCGTGGCGGCGATTTGTCCGGTGGCCAGCAGCAACAGCTGGCAATCGGCCGCGCCCTGGCCAGCCGGCCACGCTTGTTGATCCTCGATGAACCCACCGAAGGCATCCAGCCGTCGGTGATCAAGGAAATCGGCATGGTGATCAAGAAGCTCGCCGCCCGCGGCGATATGGCGATCCTGCTGGTGGAGCAGTTCTATGACTTCGCCGCCGAGCTGGCGGATCAGTACCTGGTGATGTCACGCGGCGAAATCGTCCAGCAAGGCCGCGGTGAAAATATGGAAAGTGAAGGTGTACGCGGGCTGGTTACCATCTAATCTGTAGCGTCCTGACGATAAGCACTCAACCATGAACCTGCCCGTTTCCCCCGCCCTGTTCACCCCCAGCTGGCATGCCGAGCTGGACCTCGGCTACGCGCGTTTCGGCGACACCACGCGCCCGGTGATGCGCCGCCACCTCGGCCCGCTGCGCGTGCAAAAGCACCTGTACGCCGAAGGCCCCCAGGTGTGCCAGCACATCATCGTGCACCCGCCCAGCGGGATTGCCGGCGGTGATCGCCTGGACATCCGCGCCCATGTTGGCGCCGGTGCCTGGGCGCAATTGACCAGCCCCGGCGCAGCCAAGTGGTACCGCGCCAGCGGCCCGGCCTTTCAACAGCTTGAATTGACCGTGGAAGCGGGCGCCACGCTGGAATGGCTGCCCCAGGAAACCATCGTGTTCAGCGCCGCCCAGGCCGAACTCACCACCCGCATTGACCTGCAAGGCGATGCCCGGCTGTTCTACTGGGATGTAGTTGCCCTCGGCCGCCCCGCCAGTGGCGAGCGCTTCGACCTCGGGCACTTTCAATCGCACCTGGATATCCGCCGCGACGGTCAGTTGCTCTGGCATGAGCGCCAGCGCATTGTAGGCGCCGATGGGTTGCTCGACTCGCCCATCGGGCTGGACGGGCAACCGGTGTTCGCCACGCTGTTGCTCACTGGCGATATCGAGCCTGAGTTACTGGAAAGCTGCCGCGCCCTGCCCCATGCGGTGCGCGGCGACCTGACCCAACTGCCCGGGCTGCTGGTGGCCCGCTGCCTGGCCAGTGAAGCGCTGCTGGCACGGGGCTGGTTGATTGATTTATGGCGTCTGTTGCGCCCGGCGGTACTGGGGCGAGAAGCTGTTTCACCGAGAATCTGGAGCACATGAAGATCTGAAGTGGAACCAGCTCCCACACAAGCCCTTTCCCACATTGATCTTCAGTGTTTTTAAGAATGTTGTTTATGAAGGACCTTGAACCATGGATTTGACCCCACGGGAAAAAGACAAACTGCTGATCTTCACCGCAGGCCTGGTCGCCGAACGCCGCCTGGCACGTGGCGTGAAGCTTAACTACCCGGAGACCATCGCCTACATTTCCGCCGCCTTGATGGAAGGTGCACGCGATGGCCGCACCGTCGCCGATTTGATGCACTACGGCACCACCCTGCTCAGCCGTGAGCAAGTGATGGAAGGCATCCCGGAAATGATCCCGGATATCCAGGTGGAAGCCACCTTTCCCGACGGCACCAAGCTGGTCACCGTCCACCAGCCTATCGCGTGAGGCCGATCATGATTCGTGATGCAACCGAGCAAGACCTGCCGGCCATTCGAGCCATCTACAACGACGCGGTGCTCAACACCACCGCGATCTGGAACGAACAACCCGTCGACCTGGCCAACCGTCAGGCCTGGTTCACGGCGCGTCAGGCCCAGGCGTACCCGATTCTGGTGGCGGTAGAAAACGATGAAGTCACCGGCTACGCCTCGTTCGGCGACTGGCGACCCTTCGAAGGCTTTCGCTACAGCGTCGAGCACTCGGTGTATGTGCGCAATGACCAGCGCGGCAAAGGCCTCGGCCAGCGCCTGATGCAAGCGCTGATCGAGCGTGCCCGCAGCGCTGGCAAACACGTGATGGTCGCGGCCATCGAAAGCGGCAACCAGGCGTCTGTTCGCCTGCATGAGCGCCAGGGTTTCATCATCACTGGGCAAATGCCGCAAGTGGGCATCAAGTTCGGCCGCTGGCTGGACCTGACCTTTATGCAACTGACATTGAATCCGGGCGCCGAACCGCCCAAGGAGTGAGATCGATGAACACGGCTCAACTGCGTCGAGTGAATGCTGAAAGTTTTGCCCATTACCGCCTGGGCTTGATCGAGCTGTTGCTGGACGCGGTGAAGCATGGTGCGTCGGTCGGCTTCATGGCGGACTTCGACGAAGCCCAGGCCCGCGACTATCTGAAGGGCGTACAGGCCAGTATCGAAGACGCCAGCCTGCTGCTGTGGGTGGTGGTGCGCGATGAACAGGTGATCGCCAGCGTGCAATTGGCGCTGTGCCAGAAAGCCAATGGCCTCAACCGCGCCGAAGTGCAAAAACTGTTGGTACACAGCAGCGCCCGCCGCCATGGCCTGGGCCAGCAATTGATGAACACCCTGGAACTCGCCGCGCGCCAGCACAAGCGCGGCCTGCTGTACCTGGACACCGAAGCCGGCTCCGGTGCCGAAGCCTTCTACCAGTCGCTGCGTTACACCAAAATCGGTGAATTGCCCGACTACTGCCAAAGCCCGGACGGGCGCTATAGCCCGACCGCCATCTACTTCAAGACCCTGGGGCAACCTGCATGATTCCTGGTGAATATCAGATCCAGCCTGGCGATATCGAACTGAATGTCGGCCGGCGTACCGTCACCCTCAGCGTGGCCAACAGCGGCGACCGGCCGATCCAGGTCGGCTCGCACTACCATTTTTTCGAGACCAATGACGCGCTGACGTTTGACCGCGCGGCGAGCCGTGGCATGCGTCTGAATATTCCGGCCGGGACGGCGGTGCGGTTTGAGCCGGGCAGAGTCGCGACATCGAGTTGGTTGATTTGAGCGGCGGGCGGCGGGTGTTTGGGTTTGCCGGACGGATCATGGGCGACCTTTAGGGCCTCATCGGGGCAAGCCCCCTCCCACATTTGAATGCGTTCACGCATCAAGGGTGGGAGGGGGCTTGCCCCGATAGTAATTTCACATTCAACACAAATATTTCAGGGCACACACATGAAAATCAGCCGCCAAGCCTACGCCGACATGTACGGCCCCACCGTCGGTGACAAGGTCCGCCTGGCGGACACCGAGCTGTTCGTCGAAGTCGAAAAAGACTTCACTGTTTATGGCGAGGAAGTGAAGTTCGGCGGCGGAAAAGTCATCCGCGACGGCCAGGGCCAGAGCCAGTTGCTCGCCCATGAGGTCGTGGACACGCTGATCACCAACGCGCTGATCATCGACCACTGGGGCATCGTCAAGGCCGACGTTGGCCTGAAGAATGGCCGCATCCACGCGATCGGCAAAGCCGGCAACCCGGATATCCAGCCGGGCGTGACCATGGCCATCGGCGCCAGCACCGAAGTGATCGCCGGTGAAGGCATGATCCTCACCGCCGGCGGCATCGACTCCCACGTGCATTTCATCTGCCCGCAGCAGATCGAAGAAGCACTGACCAGCGGCGTCACCACCATGATTGGCGGCGGCACCGGCCCGGCCACCGGCACCAACGCCACCACCTGTACGTCAGGGCCGTGGCACCTGGCGCGCATGCTTCAGGCCAGCGACTCGTTCCCGATGAACATTGGTTTCACCGGCAAGGGCAACGCCAGTTTGCCGCAGCCCTTGATCGAACAGGTCAAGGCCGGCGCTATCGGTTTGAAGCTGCACGAAGACTGGGGCACCACGCCTGCGAGCATCGATAACTGCCTGAGCGTGGCCGACGAGTATGACGTGCAGGTCGCCATCCACAGCGACACGCTCAATGAATCCGGCTTCGTCGAAACCACGCTCGCCGCGCTCAAGGGCCGCACCATTCACACCTACCACACCGAAGGGGCCGGAGGCGGCCACGCGCCAGACATCATCAAGGCCTGCGGCTTCCCGAATGTGCTGCCCAGTTCCACCAACCCGACCCGGCCGTTCACCCGCAATACCATCGACGAGCACCTGGACATGCTGATGGTCTGCCATCACCTGGACCCCAGCATTGCCGAAGACGTGGCCTTCGCCGAAAGCCGCATCCGCCGCGAGACCATTGCCGCCGAAGACATCCTGCACGACCTCGGCGCGTTCTCGATGATCAGCTCGGACAGCCAGGCCATGGGCCGCGTCGGTGAAGTCATCACGCGCACCTGGCAGACCGCCGACAAAATGAAAAAACAGCGCGGCCCGTTGCCGGGTGACGGCGAAGGCAACGACAACTTCCGCGCCAAGCGCTACATCGCCAAGTACACCATCAACCCGGCGATCACCCACGGCATCAGCCATATTGTCGGCTCTATCGAAGTCGGCAAGTGGGCCGACCTGGTGCTGTGGCGCCCCGCATTTTTTGGCATCAAACCGACCCTGATTCTCAAAGGCGGCGCGATTGCCTCAAGCCTGATGGGCGACGCCAATGCGTCAATTCCCACGCCGCAGCCGGTGCACTACCGCCCCATGTTCGCCAGCTTCGGCAGTTCATTGCATGCCACCAGCCTGACCTTTATCAGCCAGGCCGCGCAGGCAGCCGGATTGCCCGAAGCCCTGGGCCTGAAAAAGCAGATTGCGGTGGTCAAGGGGTGTCGCGACGTGCAGAAAACCGACTTGATCCACAACGACTACCTGCCGGATATCGAAGTGGACCCACAGACCTATCAGGTCAAGGCCGACGGCGTACTGCTGTGGTGCGAGCCCGCCGACGTGCTGCCAATGGCGCAGCGTTACTTCCTGTTCTGACGCCTCGGCGGCCTAGTCATGGGGTTCTGCGTGGACGTCTGCCAGAGACGGCGGGATGACAGAGGACAGAAACGCGTAATGCTGCACCTTCCCCCCCCGGCAGCGCGAGCGCCGGGGGAGCAGGGTGATGTGAAGGCCCATGGCGGGTTCCCTTGGGCGGTGATAAAGCGCTGGAGCTTTTCACCACCCGCCATTGGCCGGACCTATCTATACAGTGCTGCCATGCAGTGCTCGGCGCCTGAACGCGAGCGGCCCGGCGTCAGCTGTTCCAGTTTTCTCGCGGATCGAACGCGGCCTTTTTCGCCAGCTCCTGCCACAACGCCTTGACCTCATCGTCGCTGGTTTTCGGCATCACTGCCTTGAGCTGCACGAACAGGTAACCGCGCTGCCCGGCCTTGTTCAGCAGGCCATGGCCCTTGGCGCGCATGCGTTGGCCGTTCTGGCTGCCGGCCGGCACCTTGAGGTTGATCTTGCCGGTGAGGGTCGGCACGGCCACTTCCGTGCCCAACGCCAATTCCCACGGCGCCAGGGGCAAGTTGATGATCAGGTTTTCGCCGTCCACTTCAAAGCGTGGGTGCGGCGCAAACTTGATGATCAGGTACAGATCGCCATTGGCACCGCCGCCAATGCCCGGCGCACCCTGGCCCTTGAGGCGGATGCGCTCGCCGTCGGCCACGCCGGCGGGGATCTTCACGTTCAGGCTCTTGGTGGTGTTGCTGACGTGACGACCCGAGGCGTCGTATTGCGGCACCTGGAAGCTGATCTGCTTGGACTCGGTGGACAGCGTCTCTTCAAGGAACACCGACAGCTGCATTTCCACGTCCTGGCCCTTGCGCCCGGTTGGACGGCGCTGACCGCCGCCAAACGCATCACCGCGCGAGCCGAAGATCGAACTGAAGAAGTCCGAAAAGTCGCCCGCGTCCTGGCCGCCACCAAAGCCGCCACGGCTCTGCCAGCCCGGTGGCCCCTGGAACGGCTGGCCATGTTGGCCGTATTTGCGCAGTTCGTCGTATTCCGCGCGCTTATCGGCGCTTTTAAGCGCCTCATAGGCTTCGGACGCGTCCTTGAATTTCTCTTCGGCGTCTTTTTCCTTGCTCACGTCCGGGTGATATTTGCGTGCGAGCTTGCGATAGGCGGCCTTGATTTCCTTGTCATCGGCGCTCGGCTCGACACCCAGAATCTTGTAGTAGTCTTTGAAATCCATCGGCGGTTCACCATCCTTAATCGAGATCGCACAGCCCGGGGCACAACGTGCGCTGCATTGCACCTGTTGAGTGATGTGGCCTGGGGGTGCGTCAAAGTGTTATCGGCGCTAGCCGTATGCAACAGATGTGGGGGCAAATCCCGCACTTTCAAGCACGATTTAACGGATGGTCGGCCTACGCATCCGTGCCCGACTGGCATACACTGCGCGGCCGTTTTTCAACCGGAACCCGATAGACATGAAAAACCCATCCCCAGCCCGTGCCTGCGGTATCGACTTCGGCACGTCCAACTCCACCGTCGGCTGGATCCGCCCCGGCATGGAAACGCTTATTGCGCTGGAGGACGACAAGATCACGTTGCCGTCGGTGGTGTTCTTCAACTTCGAGGAGCGTCGCCCGGTGTACGGTCGCCTGGCCCTGCACGAGTACCTGGAAAACTACGAAGGCCGGCTGATGCGCTCGCTCAAGAGCCTGCTGGGTTCCAAGCTGATCAAGCACGACACCAGCGTACTCGGCACGGCGATGCCGTTCACCGACCTGCTGGCGCTGTTTATCGGCCAGCTCAAGAGCCGCGCCGAAGCCAACGCCGGCCGTGAATTCGAAGAAGTGGTCCTGGGCCGCCCGGTGTTCTTCGTCGATGACGACCCGATGGCCGACCAGGAAGCGGAAAACACCCTGGTCGATGTGGCCCGCAAAATCGGTTTCAAGGATATCTCCTTCCAGTACGAACCGATTGCAGCGGCGTTCGACTATGAGTCCACCATTGAGAAGGAAGAGTTGGTACTGATCGTCGACATCGGCGGTGGTACGTCCGACTTCTCGCTGGTGCGCCTGTCACCGGATCGCCGTCACAATGACAACCGTCACGACGACATCCTTGCTACCGGCGGCGTGCACATCGGCGGTACCGACTTCGACAAACAGCTCAGCCTGCAAGGCATGATGCCGCTGTTCGGCTATGGCAGCCGCATGAAAAGCGGCGCCTACATGCCCACCAGCCACCACATGAACCTGGCCACCTGGCACACCATCAACTCGGTGTACTCGCAAAAATCCCAACTGGCCCTGGGCAGCATGCGCTACGACATCGAAGACACCGGCGGCATCGACCGCCTGTTCAAGCTGATCGAACAGCGCGCCGGGCACTGGCTGGCCATGGAAGTGGAAGAAACCAAGATCCAGCTGACCCACGAGGACAGCCGCCACGTGCTGCTCGACCGGGTTGAGCCGGGCCTGAGCGTGGAGCTGAGCCGCGCGCTGTTCGAGTCGGCCATCGATGGCTTGCTGGAGCGCGTGCGCAACAGCGTCACGCAGCTGCTGACCGATGCGTCGGTCAGTGTCGCGCAGGTGGACACGGTGTTCTTTACCGGAGGTTCCAGCGGCATTCCGGCACTGCGCCACAGCATTTCGGCGATGTTGCCGAATGCACGGCACGTGGAAGGCAACATCTTCGGCAGTATCGGCAGCGGTTTGGCGATCGAGGCCAGCAAGCGTTACGGCAGCTGAGTTTCTGCCCGCGCCGCGTCGCGCCCATCGCGGGCAAGCCCGGCTCCCACATTCATGCGTGTTTTTCCTTTGGGATACCTTTGAATGTGGCAGCGGGCGGGCTCGCGAAGGGCCAGCCCAGGCACCCTCAAGCGCTAGACCATGCCCGCCAGCTTCAGCTCACTCTTCAAATACGCATAGTAGATCGGCCCCGCCACCACACCCGGCAGGCCGAACGCGGCTTCGAACACCAGCATCGCCAGCAACAATTCCCACGACTTGGCACTGATCTGCCCGCCAACGATGCGCGCGTTGAGGAAGTACTCGACCTTGTGGATCACGATCAAGTACCCCAGCGCCGCCACGGCGACCCAAATCGACAGCGACAGCGCGACGATGGTGATCAGCGTATTGGAGATCAGGTTGCCGATCACCGGCAGCAGGCCGACCAGGAAGGTCAGCACGATCAGCGTCTTGGTCAGCGGCAGGTGAATCCCGCACAGCGGCAGCACGATCCCGAGGAAGATCGCAGTGAACACGGTGTTGAGCGCGGCGATCTTGATCTGGGCGAAGACGATATTGCGAAACGCCTGGACCAGCAGGTGCAGGCGGTCGAACAGGGCGGCGGCCAGGGGTTTGCGTTTGGTCAGGTCGGGCACGCGCTGCAGGGCGATGATCGCGCCCAGCACCATGCCGATGAGCAGGGTGACGAACATGTGGGCAGCGTCTTTGCCGACCAGTTGCAGTTCGCTCAGGTGCTTGCTCAGCCAGTCGCCGATGGCCACGCGAAACTCGGCGGCGCTGGCGGGCAGGTAGGCGTCGAGGAACGGCGGCAGCTGGCCGCGCGCGCGATCGACCACGCCCATGAATTTGTCGAGGGAGGCCCCGGGATTTTCCGCTTCGTGGAGCAGGAAACTGATGGCGCCGGCGAAGATCAGGGCCAGCACGCTGACGATCAAGGTGCCGAGCAACGCCACAGCGAGCCAGCGCGCGCGCCGACCTTCGATCAGCCGCTGCAACTGTGGGGTGAGCATGTTGACCAGTTCATAAACCAACAGGCCGGCCAGCAGGCTGGGCAGCAGCTTGAGCGGCAGGACCAGCAATAATCCACCGAAAATGATGATGCAACTGACCAGCAACAACACGTGACGCTGAGAAAACGTTGGCATACAGCCTCAAAACGAACGGCGTTAAAGGATGGGCAGTCTGCCAGCCTTGAGGGAATCAAGCGAGAGGCCAGGGTGTGAATGCGATCAACTGTGGGAGCCGGGCTTGCCCGCGATGCAGGCGCCTCGGTGCAGCAAACTTACCGAGGTGATGCTATCGCAGGCAAGCCAGCTCCCACATTGAGCTCCAGCGTTGGCGAAATCGTGATCAGCCTTTGAGGCAAGTGCTCATAAAGGTCTTGCGTGCATCGCCGGTCAACGCCTTGGTTTTCGCCGTGGCATTGCAGTCTTTCATCTTCTGCTGCTGCGGCGTCAGGGCCTTGGCGTCGTTGGCTGCGGGAGCGGCCTTGAGGCAAGTGCTCATGAATGTTTTGCGCTCGTCGCCGGTCTTGCCTTTGGCTTCGGCGTTGCAGGTGGTCATTTTTTGTTGCTGGGCGGTCTGTGCGGCGGTGGCGGCAAACCCTTGGGAACACAACAGCAGGCCCATCATCAACAGCGGAATACGCAGCATCTTCATGGAGTTTTCTCCCTGTTGCCGTGCCGGGGGGCACGGCCTACGCAGCAGTGTAGTCAAAGCCCGTTACATCTTCATCGGCCACGGATATTAGTTCGACGATACTGCTCCGGCGTACAGCCGGCGTGGCGCTGGAACATCGCGATGAACGCCGAGGCGGTGCTGTAACCGAGGTCAAACGCCACGTGTTGCACGCTGCGCTGGCTGTCGAGGGCTTCGATGGCAGCGAGGTAGCGCAGGCGCTGGCGCCATTCGCCAAAGCTCATGCCCAACTCCCGCACAAATTGCCGCGCCAGGGTGCGTTCGCTCACATGCACGTGCTCGGCCCAGTGCGCCAACGGGCGATTGTCCCCGGGTTCGGCCTGCATGCCCTCAAGCACACCGAGCAGGCCGGGGTGGCGCGCATAGGGCAGGAAACAATCGTGAATCGGCGCTTGCTTGAGCTGGTCCACCAGCACCTGCGCCAGGCGCACATCCGCTTCGGTCTGCGCAATATTGACGTCGCGCCGGGCAAAGTCGCTGAGAATCGCCTTGAGAATCTCGCTGATCGCCAGGGTGCACGGCGCCTGCGGCAGTTGCTCGCACAGCTGCGGGGCCAGGCCCACCGAGCGATAGACAATCGCCTGGGCGTTGTAGGAACTGTGCTCGGTATTTGGCGGGATCCATACTGCGTATTGCGGCGGCGACATAAAACGGCTGCCCGCCACTTCCATGCGCATGACACCACTCGCCGAATAGTCCAGCGACCCCCAGCCATGCCGGTGCGGCGTGCACTCGGTGTCGGGGGCGAAATCGGAGTAACGGAAGTAGACGGGGCTTGGCAGGCTGGGGAAATCGGCCAGGCGTACGGTGTGTCTGGGCATATTGTCTGGATACAAAGGTCGGTTGTCTGGATCGCAGTATAGGCTTCGATCCAGACAGGGGATAATCCCGCCTCATCAACACACCTGGTTTCCTTCAATGCAATACGCGTATCCCCTGCTGGCCATCTTTATCTGGGCCGGTAATACCGTGGTCAACAAACTGGCCGTGGGCACCCTCTTTCCGGCAGAAATCGGCTTTTACCGCTGGTTGCTGGCGGCGCTGCTGTTTACCCCGTTCATGCTCAAGCCGGTGATCGCCAACTGGGCGCTGATCCGCCCGAACCTGGGCAAGATCTTCATCCTCGGCGTGTTGGGCATGGCGGTGTATCAAAGCCTGGCCTATTACGCAGCGACCCTGACCTCGGCGACCAACATGGGCATCATCCTCTCGCTGATGCCGTTGATGGCATTGACCGCCGCCATTATCAGTCTCGGCCAGCGCCTGACCTTTGGCGCGCTGACCGGTGCGGTCCTGTCGTTTGCCGGCGTGGTGGTGGTGGTGTCGGCCGGCAGTCTGGACGCGTTGCTGCAACACGGGCTCAACCTGGGCGACGCGATGATGCTGATCGCCACCCTGGCCTATGCGGTCTACAGCACGCTGCTGAAAAAATGGCAGTTGCGCCTGCCGCCCCTGGTATTGCTGTATTTGCAGGTGCTGGTGGCGGTGGTGGTGCTGTTTCCATTGTTCCTGTTCTCGAACAAGGCTGGCCTGGGCTGGGCGAATATTCCGCTGGTGCTGTATGCCTGCCTGCTCGCCTCGATGCTCGCGCCGTTGGCGTGGATGCATTCGGTGAAGACCTTGGGGCCAAGCCGCACCACGCTGTTTTTCAACCTGTTGCCGTTGATTACCGCGCTGATTGCGGCGGTGGTGCTCAAGGAAAAGTTGGCGATGTACCACGTGGTGGGTGGATTGCTGACGTTGGGCGGGGTGATTTTGTCGGAGCGCTGGACCACGCCGGTGCGCCAAGAGGTCAGCGTCGCCTGATAGACCGCTATCGCGGGCAAGCCCGGCTCCCACCGTTGACCGAGTTGCACATTTGGAATGTGATCGAATGTGGGAGCTGGCTTGCCTGCGATGAACGATAACGCTGTCCGCCTGCTAAACCCCCGCCGCCTTCAGCCGCTGCGCATGCTCCACAAACAAACGAATCGGCTCCGCCCCCTTGCCCACCAGCCCCATCGACTGGTTGACGATGTCAAAGTGGTCCAGCGGGTAGTCATCGCCAATCACCAGCCCCAGGTGTGAGCTGTAGCGCCCGACCATGCCGTCGCACTGGCCCTTTTCGCGCACAAAACTGCGCGCAAACAACCGACAACTGCGGTTCGTGCCGTCCAGCAGGTTACGTCCGCGATCGGTCTTGCCCGGCTGCAAGGTGCCGGACCACGAGTAATAACGCACGCCGTTGACCACCTCGGCGCCCTGCCCGCCCCATGTTGACGGCAAACCCTGGGGGAACTGACGGTTGAACAGCGCCACACCTTCGCAGGTCAGGGACTGGTGCGAGGCCTGCACATCCACCTTGAAACGCGGCCCGCGATAGCCGGTTTCAAGCACGCCCATCACCCAGGCAGCCACATGCAGCACCGCGCTCACGAGCCGGCCCTTCCAATGGTCTGCGCGGTAATGAACCTGAAAGTGGTCTGCCAATTCCGAGCCATGGTTAGGCCCGGCCACCGATGTCACCGACGCCACCCATTCCGGGCGCCTGGCCGCCGCGTAACGTGCCGTCAGCGAGCCCTGGCTGTGCCCGATCAGGTTGACCTTTTCGGCACCTGTTTCCCGGCGAATGCGCTCGATCTGGGCCAGCAATTGCTCACCGCGCACCTCACTGGCGTTCAGCGGCGCCACCTGCACCGGGAACACCTGCGCGCCGCCCGCCCGCAGCGCCGGAACAATGCCATACCAGTAAGGGAACAGCCCCAGGCGCACAAAGCCCAGCATGCCGGGCACCAACACAAGCGGGTAACGCGTGGCGAGGGATTCGTCCATGCAGCGGATATCCTGATCGGAGAGGCGATACGGTCATCCTAGACCACACGAGATGACCGCCCCATGACCGCTGGCGCTTTAGAAATGCCCCGCCAGGTCGCGCAGCTGGCGCTCGGCTTCCTCACAAGCACGCAGGAACACGCTTTTGTCCGACTCTTCACCTTCGGCGGCGATCACCCGAATGTCATCGATGCCGATGTAACCCAAGGCCGTGCGCAAGTGCGGGTCGGCATGGTTCATCGCCTCGTTTTCGCTACCGGGGCCAAACCCATTGCCGCCGCGGCGGGTATCGATCTGGTGATTCGCTACAGCCTCGGCGACTACCCGGACCTTTACGGCCAGTGTCTGCTCGATGAGTGCTTTGCGGTGTATGGCGCGCCTGACGTGGTCGCGCGGGCCAGCGCCGACGTGCCGACGCTGATCAGCGTGCAAGGGGCCGGTTACAGTGCGCTCTGCGTGCCGGGCCGTGAGCGGCATCCGCCGGTGCGCGCGTTTTTCCAGTGGGTGCAGGCGCAAGCGAAGCTGTCCGGCCAGGCACTTTAAAATCCGATAAAACTTTTTGCGTCGCGCAGCACTCACAACTTGGAGCGATCACGCCGGCAGAGCGTGGCGTAAAACCGGATTAGCACCAGGAGATTGAGATGACTGAAGCACATTTGACTGACGTTGCGACCCTGCGCTCACGCGCCCGCCAGAACGTCGAAAACGGCGCCGTCACCGAAGGCTACGACGCTGACCGCGAAGAAATCATTCGCCTGCTCAACGCGTCGCTGGCCACCGAGCTGGTGTGCGTGCTGCGCTACAAACGCCACTACTTCATGGCCACCGGCCTGAAAGCCAGCGTCGCGGCCGATGAGTTCCTGGAGCACGCCACCCAGGAAGCCGAGCACGCCGACAAACTGGCCGAGCGCATCGTGCAACTGGGCGGCGAACCGGAATTCAACCCCGACCTGCTGTCGAAAAACTCCCACGCTCAATACGTGGCCGGCAACAATCTGAAGGAAATGGTTTACGAAGACCTGGTAGCCGAGCGCATTGCGGTGGATAGCTACCGCGAAATCATCCAGTACATCGGCGACAAAGACCCGACTACGCGTCGCATCTTTGAAGAAATCCTGGCCCAGGAAGAAGAACACGCCGACGACATGGCGGATATTCTGCAGGACCTGTAACCCGCCATACCGCTAAACCCTTGTGGGAGCGGGCTTGCTTGCGATAGTGCTGTGTCAGTTGATGAAGATGTCGACTGACTTACCGCTACCGCAGGCGAGCCAGCTCCCACATTTGGTTTTGGGTTTTGGCAGTTACTTTTTCACTGTTTTCAGCGCCTGACGGGGCGGATTTTTGTCAGCGCTGTAACCCGCCACACCGCCGAACCCCTGTGGGAGCGGGCTTGCCCGCGAAAGCGCTGTGTCAGTTGATGAAGATATCGACTGATGCACCGCTATCGCAGGCAAGCCAGCTCCCACATTTGGTTTTGGGTTTTGGCAGTTACTTTTTCAGTGTTTGCAGCGCCTGGCAGGGCGGTTTTTTGTCAGCCCTGTAACCCGCCACACCGCCGCCCACCTGTGGGAGCGGGCTTGCCCGCGATAGCGGTGGATCAGTCAATGAAGATGTCGACTGAGCCACCGCTATCGCAGGCAAGCCAGCTCCCATATTTGGCTTTGGGTTTTGGCAGTTACTTTTTCAGTGTCCTCGGCGCCAGGCTGGGCGGTTTTTTGCCAGCCCTGTAACCCGCCACACCGCCGAACCCCTGTGGGAGCGGGCTTGCCCGCGAAAGCGGTGGACCAGTCAACAAAGATATCGACTCAACCATCGCCATCGCCTGCAACCCCGCTCCCACATTTGGGTTTCCTCAGCTACTTCACGGTTTTCGGTGCTTTGCCTTCCTTCATCTGCTGCAGCAGCGGTGCGCACTGGTTCGGCTCATCGCCGCTCGGTGCTACCAATGCCAGCAACCCTGCGGCTGGGCCGGCGATGACGCCCAGTGCGACCATGCCGGCGCCGCGCAGGGCCAGAGGAATGGCTTTCACGCCCGCATTGGGCTTGATGAACGGCCCGTTGACGTAAAGCGGCGAACGCAGGGAGAACAGGCGAAAGCCCTTCGACTCCGGTGTGATGGTGAGATCCAGCTGCTCGGTCGCCATGTTCGCGGTGCCGTCGATGTAGATGATCGCGTTTTCAGTATCGAATACAAACAAGCGAGTCGTGGCCAGGCCAGTCTTGATGCCGAAGTCTGCGGCCGCGCAATTGATCTTCACTTCCTTGTCGCCAAACAGGCGGCCCACCACGTAGTTGCCCACGTTAAGCCCGGCAATTTCCATCAGCCCACGGCTGATCGCGCCATCGTTAATGAGCATTTTCAGGTCGCCGTTGGACGTGCCCAGCAGCGCCGCCACGGAATTGCCGCGCCCGGAAATGTCCGCGTCGCCGTTGAGTTCACCGAAGCTGGTTTTCATCGGTTCGAAGGTTGGGAACAACTGCTTGAGCTTGAAGTTACGCGCGGTGAGTTTGGCGCGACCTTCCATCGGCACGGTGCGGCCGTTCAAGCGAATCTGCGCATCCAGCTTGCCGCCGGCGACGCCGAAACGCAGGGGTTCCAGGCTGAGTTCGCCGTCATTGAGCACCAAGTGGGTGTAGAGATCGGTGAACGGCAATTCGGCGCTGTGCACGATGCGCTTGCCGGTGAACTCCACGTCAGCGTCCATCTCGCGCCAGCGCTCGGTGCGGAATTCTTCCACCGGCAGCACTTTGGTGGCCGGTTGCTTGCTTTCACCACCGCGGGCTTTTTGCTTGGCGTTGGAGTCGGCGCCGATCAAGGGCGCAAGGTCCGCCATCAGCAATTGGTTGGAAACCAACGCGCCACTGAGCTTGGGCCGTGGCTGGCTGGCGACGTAGGCCAGGTTGCCATGGATGTCGCTGTCGCCGATCTTGCCGTTGAAGTTTTCGTAGCGGAATGACGCGCCGCTGGCTTCATGCAGTTTGGCGATCAGGTGGCCGTCAGTGGAATAAGCCGGCGAGTCTGGCAGCGTCACGCCGGTCAGTGGGTACAGGTTGCCCAGGCTGCTGCCGGCGAGTTTCAGGCGCAGGTCCAGGGCGCCAAGGTTCAGCGGGTCGGTCAGGGTGCCGGCCAGCGCAATGCTGGTGTCGGCGATTTTCACCTGGGCCTGCAGCGGGAACGGCTTGGCCGCGTCCTGCAAGGCGAGCAGGCCGCCGATCTTGCCAGTGCCCTCGAGTTTCTGGCCGTGGTACTGGCCTTTGACCTTGAGGCCGAACGCGTAGTCCTGTGGCGCCGAGCCTTTTTCCAGGGCCTTCTTGGCATCGGCGTCGCCGACGATCTCGCCGAAGGGAATCGGTTTGCCCAGCGGGTCAATGATCACGTCCAACTGACTCTTGAGTGTCTGGTCGTCCAGGGTCACGTGGCCCTTGTCGAAGCCGATGGCACCAATGTCCACCACCCAGCTGGACGGCTCGGCGTTGGGGTCTTTGGGATCGAACTTGAAGGTCCAGTTGGCGCGACCGTCGGCCAGGCGCTGCAAGTCTGCACTCGGCTCGGTGAGGTCGATACGTGGAATCACCACACGCTGCGCCAGCAGCGCCAGCGGTGAAATGCGCAGTTCCACGCGTTTGAGCGTGACCATCTGCGGCTTTTTCGACCAGTCCGGGTTACCCAACGTCAGGTCTTCGGCAATCACGTGCGGCCATGGAACCCAGGCTCGCCAGCCGCCTTCATCGGGCTCACGCGCCCACACCACCGCCAGGTTGCCATTGATGGCAAAGGGGCGATGCAGCTCTTCGGAGACCTTGGCATTGATCGGCGGTTTTAGACGGTTCCAGTCAAAGAACACCAGCACCAAGACCACCACGGCGATTAACAGAACGAAGCTGGCGCAGCTCCAAGCGACGATTTTACGAGTGCGCGTCATTGCACAGGACTCCTGGTTACGACTGAGGGTGCGCGTTGCCACGCACCTTTTGACTACAGCTTATAAGGCTACGACTGACAAATGGCGTGGGGGTTTAGCCCAAGTACGAATTCCTAGCAAAAAAAGCGACTCCTCCTACAGCTCGAATCGACCAAACCATCAACAATGCACCGGTGTTACCCATGAACGGGTCGAAAATACCCACCATGGTGCAAAACCGCGGGCTTGAGAGGCGCGTTCTAGAGCCTCTGATGGGAACAATCAATTCTGTTGATTATTACCATTGTGTTTATGAACTTTTATATCGACTTATCGAGAGTAGCATTAGCCCTGTACCCACTTTATCGCCCTCCCAAGGAGCAACCCTCATGAAACGTCAAATACTCGCTACCGTTCTGCTGTCTGTCCTGGCTTCCAGCGCCTTTGCCCTGCCCGCCACTGAACAAGCAACCCCACAGAACAAAGCTCAAGCCGTTCAATCCAGCCAAACCCTGGCTCGCAGCGGTTCGCAAGAAGACGAAAACCGTGACTACGCCAAAGGCGCCGTTGCAGAAAATGGTTCGGAACACGCCAACAAACGTGCTTACACCGAAGGCGTTGCTGAAGGTGGCCGTGATCGCCTTGAACAGAAAGGTCTGGTAGAAGGCGGTGCTGAACAAGCCAACAAACGCGCCTACACCGATGGCGTTGCCGAAGGCGGTGCTGATCGTCTGCAAGAACTGCATCAAGCACAGAGCTAAGCCCGTGGTGGCCGAGAAAAAAGCCCGATCAGCCGATCGGGCTTTTGCTTTTTTATAGACTGCCTCACACCTCACTCCCGCCAAGTTCGACGCCGACGAAGCTGTTTTGCTAGAGTGCGTCGCTGTACTTGCCGACAAAGTCCGCCCGCCGATGCTGCCCCGCGCTGAACAGAAGCAACAGACCCGCCTCGCCTTGATGGACGCAGCCCGCCATCTGATGGAGTGTGGCCGCGGGTTCGGCAGCCTGAGCCTGCGCGAAGTGGCCAAGACCGCCGGCATTGTGCCAACCGGCTTCTATCGCCATTTTGACGACATGGATCAGCTGGGCCTGGTGCTGGTAAGTGAAGTCGGCCAAACCTTCCGCGCCACGATTCGCCTGGTACGCCACAACGAGTTCGTGATGGGCGGCATCATCGACGCGTCCGTGCGGATTTTTCTGGATGTGGTGTCGGCCAACCGATCGCAATTCCTGTTCCTGGCCCGCGAGCAATACGGGGGCTGTCTGGCCGTGCGCCAAGCCATCGCCGCCTTGCGCGAAGACATCACCAGTGACCTGGCGGCTGACCTCACGCTGATGCCCAAGCTCCAGCACCTGGACGCCGAAGGCCTGCACGTGATGGCCGACCTGATCGTCAAAAGTGTATTCGCCACCCTGCCCGACATCATCGACCCGCCGGCCCATGCCCTGCCCGCCCACCTCACGCCCCAGGCGAAAATCACCCAGCAATTGCGCTTTATCTTCATCGGCCTCAAGCATTGGCAAGGCCTGGGCAGCACCGAGTAAGCCGATCAGCCCGCCGCGTGAAAGCGTTTGGCGGTGGTGTAGTGCTTTTTCCAATAGAAGCTGCTCAACGAATCGATGCGCACGCGTTTGCCGCTGCTGGGCGAATGGATAAATTTGCCTTTGCCCACATACAGGCCGACATGGCTGACCTGCCCGCTGCCATTGCCCTTGAAAAACACCGCATCGCCCGGCTTGAGCGCGGCTCTCTGAACCGTCGCGGCGCTTGATCGGTGCATCTGCGTTGTCGTGCGCGACAGGCGGATATTGGCCTGGGTCTTGAACAAATAGACCAGCAAGCCGCTGCAATCGAACCCCTGGCCGACGCTGGTGCCGCTGCCGTTATAGGGTGTACCGAGCAACGCATGGGCGCGGTCAATAACACGCGTGATCGACGCGTCAGGCAGGGCATTGGCCGCAACCGTGTCTGCGGCGCACCACAGACCGAGAATGACCAGACACGTAAAGCCTTTGAACATGATCGACGCCGCGGTGGATTAAGGACGGCGAATATCCTAATGAAACAGCGCCGAGCTTCTTGAACGCCCTATCCGGCGTTCGTGTAGGTCAATTCCTGGAAAAATACAGCGCGAATCAGATGAAGGAAATTTCACGCGGCGCGCTGCGGATCTCAACGCAAAACGCCCACATCCGGTGCTATAAATCCTGTCACGCACCAACAAGAAGCACTATCAGAATCGACTGACGCCCTATTCGGTGGCACGCCGGTGCTTGCCTACAAGGATTTCCCACGCGCGTGCGTGATTGGCAAGCACCTTGCTCTAGCACTCTTATCGCTCATAGCTGGAAGCCTCCTGATGCTGGTGATCCACCGCCGAATCGCACCTCAACCTCTCTGGGCCGCTGAGCTGCTGCTGAATTTCGAAGCACGCAGCAAAAGCCGGCTGCGCTGTTTCAGTGCCGACGGCGAAGACGTCGGCCTGTTTCTGGAGCGCGGTCAGCCGCCGTTGCATGATGGTGAGTGCCTACAGGCTGAAGACGGACGCGTCGTACGCGTCGTCGCGCGCCCTGAACAACTGCTGCACGTCACCTGCAGCAGTGCGTTTGAATTGACCCGCGCCGCTTACCACCTCGGCAACCGCCACGTCGCCCTGCAAGTCGGCGACGGCTGGCTACGCCTGCTGGATGACTACGTGCTCAAGGCCATGCTCGAACAGCTCGGCGCGCAGACCGAAACCCTCGAAGCGCCGTTCCAACCGGAACACGGCGCCTACGGCGGCGGCCATCACCATTCGCGCCATGGCGACGAAGACTTCAACTACCCGCCCAAGCTGCACCAGTTCGGCGTACGTCCATGAACCCAGCCTGGGCGCTGTTGCGTCTGGCCAGTCCGCAATTGCCGATTGGCGGCTACAGCTATTCCCAAGGCCTGGAAATGGCCGTGGAAAATGGCCGCGTCAATGATGCCGCCAGTGCCCGGCGCTGGATTAGCGACCAGTTGCTGCTCAACCTGGCGCGCTTCGAAGCGCCCTTGCTGCTCGCCCATTGCCGCGCGGCGGCGGACCAGGACTGGCCGCGCCTGACACAGTTGTGCGAAGAACACCGCGCCAGCCGCGAAACCCGCGAGCTGTACCAGGAGAGCCGGCAAATGGGCTACTCCCTGCAGCAACTGCTCAATGGTTTGCCGGAACTGGACGCCTCCGCACGCGCATTTGTAGAAAGCTGCGCCGAACCGCACCTGGCCCTGGGCTGGGCGTTGGCGGCCCGCGCGTGGCAGATCAGCCCGAATGACGCCCTCGCCGCCTGGCTGTGGAGCTGGCTGGAAAACCAGCTCGCCGTGCTGATGAAAACGTTGCCGTTGGGCCAGCAGGCCGCCCAGCGCCTGACCAGTGAGCTGCTGCCGTTGCTGCAGCAAGCCCAACAGGACGCCGGCCGCCTGGACTTCAACTCTTTTGGCAGCGCCGCGTTCGGCCTGTCTCTGGCGTGCATGGCCCACGAGCGCCAGTACAGCCGCCTGTTCCGTTCCTAAGCCCTTTTACTTCTGTGGAGAAGCACATGAACACACAACCTTTGCGCGTCGGCATCGGCGGCCCGGTGGGCTCCGGCAAGACGGCCCTGACCCTCGCGCTGTGCCTTGCGCTGCGCGATCGCTACAACCTGGCCGTGGTGACCAACGACATCTACACCCGCGAAGACGCCGACTTCCTGGTGCGCAACCAGGCCCTGGCGCCGGAGCGCATCATCGGCGTGGAAACCGGCGGCTGCCCGCACACGGCGATTCGTGAAGACGCCTCGATCAACCTCGAAGCGGTGGACCAGCTCAACCGCCGCTTCCCCGGCCTGGACCTGATTCTGGTGGAGTCCGGCGGCGACAACCTGTCGGCCACCTTCAGCCCTGAACTGTCAGACCTGACCATCTACGTGATCGATGTGTCGGCCGGCGACAAGCTGCCACGCAAAGGCGGGCCCGGTATTTGCAAATCCGACTTGCTGGTGATCAACAAGATCGACCTGGCCCCGCTGGTCGGCGCCTCGCTGGAATTGATGAACAGTGACACTCAACGTATGCGCAACGGTAAGCCCTTTGTGTTCAGCAACCAGAAAACCGGCGTCGGCCTGGATGAAATCGTCGCCTTTATCGAACGTCAGGGCTTGCTGACCGCAGCCTGATACCACCCTGAAAAGGAGCCTGTTCATGGGTCTCAACAAACTTCTCGCCACCGCAGCCTTGCTGCTCACCCCGGCCCTCGCCTTCGCTCACCCCGGGCATGGCGGTAATGGGCTGGTCGCCGGCATCAGCCACCCACTGGGCGGCATCGATCACTTACTGGCCATGGTCGCCGTCGGCCTATGGGCGGCGCAGCAAAAAGGCAACGCACGCTGGGCGCTGCCTTGCGCCTTCGTCGGCACCATGTTGATTGGCGGCCTGTTGGGCTTTGAAGGCCTGGAGCTGCCGGCGCTGGAAAGCGGGATCGCGGCTTCGGTGCTGGCGCTGGGCCTGGCCGTGGCGCTGGCGGTGCGGCCGCCACTGTTCGTCGCGGTGGCTGCAACGGCGTTGTTTGCACTGTTCCATGGCGTGGCGCATGGCTTGGAGCTGCCGGACATGTCCAGCCCTTGGGCGTATGCCGCCGGTTTTGTCGGCGCGACGGCGGTGTTGCACGCGGCCGGGTACGCGGTGGTGCGTTTCCTGCCGGCGGCGGCTGCGCCGTTGGTGCGGGTGGCCGGGGCGGCTTCGGCGGCCACGGGGGTTTGGTTGCTGGCGGGCTGATTTGCGGCGCTGCTGAAGGCCTCTTCGCGAGCAGGCCCGCTCCCACATTCGACCGCATTCCAACGCCAGGACGCGGTTAAATGTGGGAGCGGGCTTGCCCGCGAAAGCGGTCTCAAAACCACCATCCATCCCAAGCCTGCTACCATGCGCGCCTACACCCCTGCCGTGACGACGCCAGCCGATGCCCACCGCTCCAAGTTCCGCCTCCCAGCCTTCGTTGAATGCCGTGCTCACGCACTTCCATGACCTGATCGTGCCGCTGTGGCAGGGCCCGGGCTGGAATGCCGAGCTGGCGTTGCCCTATGAGGCGCTGGACGCCAATCATCAGCCTTTGCCCCCGCAACGCTACCGGGCCATGGCCTGCGCGCGGCAGCTGTACCTGTTCGCCAGCCTGATCGGCGAGCCGCGGGCGGCGTTTGCCGAAGAGCGCGCGGCGGCGCTGTTTCGCTCCCTGCAACGGCACTTTCACGACGCCGAGCACGGCGGCTGGTTCTACAGCATCGACGCGCACGGCAAGCCGCTGGATAAGCGCAAAGACCTCTACACCCACGCCTTCATCATCTTTGCCTGTGCCCACTACTGGGCCAAAGTGCGTGAGCCATTGGTGGAATCGGTGCTCAATGCGGCGCTGGCCGTGGTCGCCGAACGCTTCGCCACAGGCGACGGCCTGTACGAAGCGGTATTGGAACGCAACTGGTCATCCCTCAAGTCCGGCCCCCTGCAAAACCCGCTGATGCACTTGGCCGAAGGCTTTCTCGCCACCCTGGCCGTGCGTGAAGACGCCGTCACGCAGGACGCACTGCTGGACCTTGCCACGGCCATGCAGAAGCGCTTCATCGACCGCGAGCACGGCGTAATGATGGAGAAACCACTGGGCGCTGTGGATAACTGGTTTGAGCCCGGCCATCAGTTCGAGTGGTTCTATTTGCTGGAGTCCTCAGACGTGTTGCGCGGCACGCCACTGCACGCCTCGCTGACGCGAGCGTTTGCCTACGCCGAGCTCAAGGGTGTGGATAAATCGAGCGGCGCGGTCAGCGGCATGCTCGCTCTGGACGGCACGGTGCGCGATGGCACTCAACGGATCTGGGCCCAGGCTGAATACCTGCGCGCGCTGACCTTGCGGCCCGCCAGCGAGGCAGTGCTGCAACGCCAATTGCTGGCGCTGCAACAGCACTTTTTGCATGACAAGGGCTGGCATGAATGTCTGGATGCCCAGGGCGTAGTGAGCCGACGGGACATGCCGTCGACCACGCCGTATCACTTGGCGACCTGCTATCAGGGTTTGATCCAGTATCTAGGCTGACTTTCAGGGCCTCTTCGCGAGCAAGCCCGCTCCCACATTCGGCCGCATTCCAAGGGTTGGCCGCGGTCAAATGTGGGAGCGGGCTTGCTCGCGAATGCCTCACCTCGGTCTATCTGCCTGTTAGGCAATCCACTTGCGATCCCCGGTAAAACTGATTGTCAGCCAGCGCGCCGCATCCGGCGTGCCCAGCGCTGTGGATATCTCTTCGCGCAGCGCGTCGAGGGTCGCGACGTTGCCCACCGGGTAATCCGCCGGCAGCACCACATGAATCTCGATAAACCGCGCCCGCCCGTGCTTTTGCACGTAGGACTCGTAGTCGTCGAAACCATGCTTGGCTTGCGCCGCCTCCATCACTTCGCGCACCTTGTCGTCCAAGTGATCCGGGGCAATCCCCAGCACTTCGCGCAAGGCCGGACGCAGGATCTTGAACGCCGGCGCCAGCATGCTCAGGGCCAACAGGATCAAGATCAGCGGGTCCACATACACCGCCCACTCGTCATACCCCTGAGACTTGAGCAACAGCGCGGCGAGAAAGCTGATCAGCAAACCCACCGAGAGCATCGCGTCCACCAGCCAACTGATGTTGTCGAACTGGATCAGCGAAGATTTCAGTTTGCGATTGCGGTAGCGCACGTAGAAGAAGTAGGCGAATTCGACGACGGTAAACACCGCCGCATAAACGATCACCAGCCCCAACTCGATCTCGCGCCCGCCATTGATAATGCCGAACACGCCGTTGAGAAACGCGTAGATGGCGATCAGCAGCAAAAAGCTGCCTTCGATCAGCAATACCATTGGCTCCAGGTGCCAATAGCCGAACTGGAAACGCTCGTTGCTTTTCTTGGCGATCAGCTTGGCCGTGATCAGCATCAACACCTTGATGGCGGTGGCGATCAGCGAGAAAAAGCCGTCGAACAGAATGGATTGGGCGCCAGATATCACACCCGTGACAATCCCGGCGATCGCTACCGCGAACATCAGGATGGTCGATTGTTTGAGCAGTGCCTGCTCACCTCGGTTACTCACATTTCCTCCCGTCAAAACCTTTAAACCGCACAGTGCGGAGGGGTTTTCAGGGGTGGAGTGTACCTTATGCCGTGTTTTGGCCGATTTGACGCCATCGGGGGCAAGCCCCCTCCCACATTTGACCGCATTTCAAAGTTGAAACTCGGTTGAGTGTGGGAGGGGGCTTGCCCCCGATGGCAGCGACTCGGTCTTAAGCCTTACTTGGCCCCACGCTCAATCGCAAACCCAGCCCAGGTCTGGCTCACCGGCATCAGCTCCAAGCGGTTGATATTCACGTGCGCCGGGGTGTTCAGCACCCAGAAGATGGTGTCGGCAATGTCCTGCGGCTGGATCGGCTCAGCACCGGCGTAGGTCGCGTCGTAACGCGCCTGGTCGCCGCCAAAGCGCACCAGCGAGAATTCACTCTCGCACAGGCCTGGTTCGATGTTGGTCACGCGCACGCCGGTGCCTTGCAGGTCGCAACGCAGGTTCAGCGAGAACTGCTTCACGAACGCCTTGGAGCCGCCATACACGTGGCTGCCCGGGTACGGGTAGCTGCCGGCGATGGAGCCCAGGTTGATGATCCCGGCGCCACGGCCGTGAGCGATCAGGCGCGGCAGCAGCAGGCTGGTGGTGGTCAGCAAGCCTTTGATGTTGGTGTCGACCATGGTTTCCCAATCGTCGAGGCTGCACTTGGGCGCAGGGTCAGTGCCCACGGCCAGGCCGGCGTTGTTGATCAGCCCGCGCAGCTTGGCGAACGAAGGCGGCAGGTTGGCGATGGCGTCTTCCATGCCCTTGCGGTCACGTACGTCCACGACCAGCCCGTGCACTTCAGTCTGCTTGGAAAGCTCTTCGACCAGTGCATTCAAACGGTCGGCACGACGGCCGGTGAGCACCAGTTTCCAACCGGCGTCGGCAAAACGGCGGGCGCAGGCTTCGCCGAAACCTGAGGTTGCGCCAGTAATAAACAGCGTGTCGGACATGGTGTTCTCCTTGCGGGCATCTGGGAAAAAAGTTGCCAGCAGAATGCCCTTACGCCGCGATTGCGGCAACCGCTGTGCACACACCTTCATGTACAGCTGGTCAATTTTTAACCATCTCGAGCGAGGCCTTATAAACCGTGGTCTGCAGCCATATGCGCGCAGGTTATCCACAACTGCGCCCACAGTCTTTGGGGGCAAGTGCAAAAAGCCAAAAGCCGCTGTGTACAAGGCCTGCAGGCAGTTTTAGAAAGTTTTTTGCTTGACCTTGGACGGGCCGTATGTAGGCCCGGTTGACAGATGCAAATTCGAACGATGGCTCCAGGCCAGTCATTCCGGCCTCTGCGGCCGTCTTTCCAGAGTTTAGTCACAGACTTATCCACAGGCCCAGGCAACATAAATCGGTCATATACCTGTGTCTTTAAACAGGTTGACAAAGCGCTCGACAGGGCCCGAAAAAACCGCTGATCAATAAACAACCACCGCGCTGCAAGCCACGGTTTTAAAGGCGTTCAGCCAGGTACTCCCACGTTACCCACAGCCGGTTCCACAGCGGATGGGGACAAGTCAAAACTGTGACAAAACAGGGATTTGCGGCGGCTATATGTCGCGCTTTGGAGGGTGGCTGGATTTGTTTTCCACAATTTGGCGGGAAGCCTGTGGCCCCCCAAAAACAAATGTGGGAACCGCCTTTATGTAGGAGCCGGGCTTGCCCGCGATAACATCACCTCGGTTTGCCTGACAGACCGAGGTGTTCGTATCGCAGGCAAGCCAGCTCCCACATTCAAGCCGCTTCCCACATGGGTGATTGCATCAAGCCTTCAGATCAGTGCCCGCCGAGGTAGGCGTTGCGCACTTCCTCGTTCACCAGCAACTCCTTCCCAGTGCCGGTCAGGCGAATCTCGCCGTTGACCATCACATACGCCCGGTCCGACAAGCGCAACGCATGGTTGGCGTTCTGCTCCACCAGGAAGATGGTCATCCCGGTCGCCGCCAGTTCACGCAAGGTCGCGAAGATCTGCTTCACCACAATCGGCGCCAGGCCCAGGCTCGGTTCGTCGAGCAGCAACAGCTTGGGCCGGCTCATCAGCGCGCGGGCGATGGCGAGCATTTGCTGCTCGCCGCCGGACATGGTCATGGCGCGCTGGGTGCGGCGCTCCTTGAGCCGCGGGAACAACTCGAACATGCGCTGCATGTCTTCCTGCGCGTATTTGTCGCCAATCGGGATGGTGCCCATCAGCAGGTTTTCCTCGACGGTCATGTCGGGGAACACCCGCCGCCCTTCCGGCGACTGCGCAATGCCGTTGGAGGCGATGTAGTGGGACGACTTGTGGGTAATGTCGACGCCGTTGTAGAGGATCTGCCCGGACTCGGCGCGCGGTTGGCCGAAAATCGACATCAGCAGCGTGGATTTACCCGCGCCGTTGGAACCGATCAGGCTGACGGTTTCGCCTTCGTTGATGTGCAGCGAGACTTTTTTCAGGGCCTGGATCGGGCCGTAAAACACGTCCAGCTCCTTCATTTCGAGGATAGGTGCACTCATACCAGCTCCTCTTCGTCGGCGCCCAGGTAGGCGGCAATCACTTTCGGGTCGTTGCGGATCGCGTCCGGGCCGCCTTCGGCGATCACGTTGCCGTGGTCGAGCACCACGATGTGGTCGGAAATACTCATCACCATGCCCATGTCGTGTTCGATCAGCACCACCGTGATGTCGTGTTCGTCGCGCAGCAGGCGAATCATCGCGCTGAGCGCTTCGGTTTCCTGCGGGTTAAGGCCGGCTGCCGGTTCGTCCAGGCAGATGATCTGCGGCCGGGTGCACATGGCACGGGCGATTTCCAGGCGGCGCTGCTGGCCGTAGGAAAGCTCGCCGGCCAGGCGGTTGGCGCAGTCCACCAGGTCGACCACTTCCAGCCAGTAGAAGGCGTGGTCGAGCGCATCGCTTTCGGCCTTGCGGTAGCCCTTGGTGTTGAGGATGCCGGCGAGCATGTTGCGGTTGACCCACATGTGCTGAGCCACCAGCAAGTTCTCCAGCACCGACATTTCCTTGAACAGGCGAATGTTCTGGAAGGTGCGCGCCAGCCCGGCACGGTTGACCAGGTGAGTGCCGCCAAACATCTTGTAGTAAACGCGGCTGAAAAAGCTTTTCGGCGACACAAAGTCGGTGACCTTGAAGCGCTCGCCCAACAATTGGATCACGTTGGTCTGCTTGCCGCGGATGTTGAGTTGGATCTTGCCGCCACTGGCCTTGTAAAAACCGGTCAGGCAGTTGAACACCGTGGTCTTGCCGGCGCCGTTGGGGCCGATCAGGGCGAAGATCGAGTTGCGTTCGACCTTGAGGCTCACATCGCTCAAGGCCTTGATGCCACCGAAGTGCATCATCAAATGTTCCACGGACAGGACGACTTCCTTGCTCATGGCGCCACTCCTTTACGTGGGGTCACACCGGTACGGCTGATGCGAATCAGGCCGCGCGGCCGCCAGATCATCATCACCACCATCAACACGCCAAACAGCAGCACGCGGTACTCCGAGAAGCTGCGCAGCAACTCGGGCGCGACGGTCAATACGAACGCCGCAATCACCACGCCGACCGTCGAGCCCATGCCGCCCAACACCACGATGGCCAGGATCAGTGCCGACTCGAAGAAGGTGAACGACGATGGGTTGACGAAGCCCTGGTAGCTGGCGAAAAACACCCCGGCCAGACCGGCCGTGGACGCGCCGATGGTGAACGCCGAGAGCTTGACCAGCACGTGGTTCAGGCCCATGGAGCGGCAGGCGATTTCATCTTCGCGCAAGGCTTCCCAGGCGCGGCCGACCGGCATGCGGGTCAGGCGATGCTTGATGTACAGCACGGCCAGCACCACCAGGAACAGCACGATGTAGATGAACATGAACTTGATGTTGGGGTTGTAATCGATGCCAAAGAACTCGTGGAACGGAATCCCACCGTCCTTCGCCTTGCGCCCGAATTCCAGGCCGAGGAAGGTCGGCGAAGGCACCGGCATGCCGTTCGGGCCGCCAGTGAACGACAGCCAGTTATTGAGCACCAGGCGAATGATTTCACCGAAGCCCAAGGTCACGATGGCCAAGTAGTCACCGTGCATTCGCAGCACCGGGAACCCGAGTATGCACCCCGCCAGCGCCGCACAGATGGCCGCCAAGGGCAGCACCGTCCAGAAGCCGAGGCCCAGGTATTGATAACCCAGCGCCAGGCCGTAGGCACCGATGGCGTAGAACGCCACGTAACCCAGGTCGAGCAGACCGGCCAGGCCCACCACGATGTTCAGGCCCAGGCCGAGCAAAACATAGATCAACCCGAGGATGACCACCGTGAGCAGGTACTTGTTGGCGAAGATCGGGAACACGATGGCGATCACGATCAGTGCCGGGATGATCCAGCGCAGCCGCGACTTGTAGTCCGGCGGCAGTACGTGCACGCCAGAACCACTGCTCTCGAAACCCTGCAGAATCTTCAGGCCCTTGGGGGTTTGCAGGAACAGGCTCAAGGCAAAACGCCCGGCCATCACAATGGCGACCAATACGGCCACGCGCGCCGGTTGCAGGTTGAAGCTGTAGCCGTCGAGGACCACGCCGACGATCGGACCGAACACGATCAACGAAATCAGCCCGGCGAGGACCGTATCGACCACACTTTTTTTGATATCAATCGATTTGGCAGCAGACATGTTTACACCTTCGCCACGAGCGGACGACCAAGCAGGCCCTGAGGACGGAAAATCAGAATCACCACCAGCAGGGAGAAACTGAACACGTCTTTGTAGTCAGAGTTGATCAACCCCGAGAACAGCGACTCGGAGATGCCCAGGATGATCCCGCCGAGCATGGCCCCAGGCAGGGAGCCGATACCGCCGAGTACCGCTGCGGTAAACGCCTTGATGCCGATGATGAAGCCGGCGTAGAAGTCGAACGTGCCGTAGTTGAGGGTAATCAGCACGCCGGCCAGGGCCGCCATCGCTGCACCAATCACGAATACGTAGGAAATCACCCGGTCGGTGTTGATGCCCAGGATCGAGGCCATCTTGCGGTCTTGCTGAGTCGCGCGGCACATGCGGCCGAGCTTGGTGTATTTGATGATGTAGGTCAGCAGCCCCATGCCCAGAAACGCGGCCACCAGGATGAACACCTTGGTGTAGGTCAACTGCACGAACCCACTGCCGATATCGACGCGCCAGGCGCCGGCCAGCAGGGTTGGAATGCCTTGTTGTTTCGCGCCCTGAGCGATCTGCGCATAGTTTTGCAGGATCAGGGAGATGCCGATGGCGCTGATCAGCGGTGCCAGTCGGGTGGAGTTGCGCAGCGGTTTGTAGGCGACACGCTCGATGACCCAACCGTAAACGCCGGTGACGACCACGGTGAATATCAGGGTGCCGAGAATGAGCAGCGGGAAGGATTCGATGCCGAAGTAAGCCAGCAGTGCCAGACTGATCGCCGCGAGGTAAGCGGAAATCATATAAACCTCGCCGTGGGCGAAGTTGATCATGCCAATGATGCCGTAGACCATTGTGTAGCCGATGGCGATCAGGCCATAGACCGACCCGAGGGTCAGGCCATTGACCAGTTGCTGCAGGAAAATACCATCCATAACGCAATCTCACGCGGTGAGAGACTGCACACCCGCCAGTTGCCGGTGTGCGGCTCTTCTTGGAGGAAAAAACAGACGTCCATCACAACACCATTCCCCTGTGGGAGCGGGCTTGCTCGCGAATGCGCTGGGTCAGTACACACACCTGCTACTGACAGACCGCTTTCGCGAGCAAGCCCGCTCCCACATTGGATCTGTGGTGCTCAGCCTTACTTCTGCTTTTCCAGCTGGTGGTATTTGCCGTCTTTATCCCACTGGTAAACCACGTAGTCGGAGATCTTCAGGTCGCCCTTGGCGTCCCAGTTTTTCTCGCCCATCACGGTTTTGACCGGGTGCGATTTCAGCCACTTGGCCGCGTCTTCGCCTTTATTGGACTTGGCGCCGTTGAAACCGGCGGCCAGGGCCTGGATCGAGGCATAGGCGTACAGGGTGTAGCCTTCAGGCTCGGTGCCGTTTTTGCGGAACTCTTCCACGACGGTCTTGCTGTCTGGCAGCAGGCGCGGGTCGGCGCCGAAGGTCATGTAAACGCCGTCTACGTATTGCGCGCCGCCCGCGGTGGCGACCAGTTCGTCGGTCACGATGCCGTCATCGGACATGAACTTGACGTCCTTGAGGCCCGCTTCACGGATCTGGCGCACCAATGGACCGGCTTCAGGGTGCAGGCCGCCGAAGTACACCACATCAGCACCTGTGGAGCGGATTTTGGTGACCAGGGCGCTGAAGTCTTTCTCGCCACGGGTCAGGCCTTCTTCCAGCACCGGCTTGACGCCACGTTTGGTCAACTGCTGAGCGGTGGCGTCAGCCAGACCTTTGCCGTAGGTGTCTTTGTCGTTGATCACCGCGACTTTCTTGCCCTTGAGCACATCGACAATGTAGTCGCCGGCGACGATGCCTTGCTGGTCGTCACGCCCGCACATACGGAACACCGCGCCCAGGCCACGTTCGGTCACCTGTGGGTTGGTGGAACCCGGGGTGATCATGATGATGCCGGCTTCGTCGTACACCTCGGAGGCCGGGATGGTGTTGGAGGAGCAGAAGTGCCCGACCACGCCGATCACTTTGTCCTGGTCTGCCAGACGGTTGGCGACGGCCACCGCCTGCTTCGGCTCGCAGGCGTCATCGCCGGCCACCAGCTTGAGTTGCTCGCCGTTGATCCCGCCGGCCTTGTTGATCACATCGGCTGCCGCTTGGGCACCCTTCATGTACTGCTCACCGAAAGCTGCGTTGGCGCCCGTCATCGGCCCCGCTACGCCAATCTTCACATCAGCTTGAACAAACGCAGAAACACCCAGCGCCGCTGCAACGGCGAGGGCCAGAAAACCTTTCTTGTAAAACGTCTGGGACATGAGTGGTGCTCCGAGGTTTTTGTTTATTGGCACTACGATTTCACTGCGAACCTTCAACTGAAACTTTCAGGGAAAGCCCAGAGCAAGCCGCGTGCCATTACTTTTTTATTCTTCAAAAAGACACGGTGTCATTGTTATTACAGGCGTTTCGACTCCTTTTGCCAGCACGTGCAACCGTCTAGCACCGAGAGGTGCAACCGACGGAGCAAAAAAGTACAACCCTGGCAGGTCGCACCTGCAACCAGACGGATAAACGACAGTTCCTACGCCTGTAACAATGTGCGTAACGGAACTGCACATTTACAGTGCGTGTTTGCTACGACTTGCACCAATACAGATTAGTAGCCTGCTAAGAAAATGCAGGCTTCTGACAGGTATTTCGCTGATCAGATCACGATCCGCAGGCATTGGCCCGCGTGATACAGCGAAAATCCGGCTTCATACAGGCAACTGCGCAAGCCCACCCCGGCCAGCGGTTGCATCGGTGCGAAGGGAATCGGCAAGGCTTGGGCATTCTGGTGACACAAATAGTCGGCAAAGGCCTTGCCCACCACGCTGCCGGTGGTCACGCCGCGCCCGTTATAGCCGGTCACCGCCACCAGGCCCGGCGCGGGTTCGAACAGACGCATCAGGTGGTCCGGGGTGAAGGCGATGCAGCCGGTCCAGGTGTATTCCCACTGCACCGATTTGAGGTACGGGAAGTAATGCTGCTGCACCCGATCGGCCCACGCCTTGAGGAACCAGGCGGGTTTCTGATTCCCGTTGCCCAGGCTGCCGAGCAACAGGCGGCCGTCCGCATCGCGGCGGATGCTGCTCAACACCTGGCGTGTGTCCCACGAGCCCTGCCCGCCAGGCAGGATCTGTTGGGCAGCGTCGTCCGTCAGCGGCGCCGAGGCGACCTGGTAGTAATAGCCTGGGAAGAAATTGCGCCGCAGCTCAGTCCATTCGCCTTCGGTGTAGGCATTGGAGGCGATCACCACTTGTGCAGCCTGCACCGAGCCCTGCGCGGCTTGCACCGACCAGGTTGCGCCCTGGCGCTCCAGCCGGGTGACCGGGGAATGGTCGAAAAGCTGCCCGCCCAGGCCAACCGCCGCATTCGCCAAACCACTGGTGTAGGCCATCGGGTTCAAGGTGCCCGCACGCCGATCCAGCAGTGCGGCGGCGATCTTTTTGGTGCCGGTGGCGTGTTCGCAGGCTTGCCCGGTCAGCAATTCAACCGACGCGCCACGGCGCTTCCATTGTGCTTCACGACTGCGTAAATCCGCCTCGCCACGGGCGTTGTGCGCCATGTGCAAGGTGCCCTCGCGGCGCAGTTGGCAATCGATGCCGTACTTGTCGATCAGGCTGAACACCAGTGACGGTGCTGCGCCCAACATGCGGTTGAGCTGGCTGCCCACCGCCTCGCCGAAACCGGCTTCGATCTCGTCCGGGGGAATCCACATACCGGCATTCACCAGCCCGACGTTACGCCCCGAACCGCCATGGCCGGTGCGATGGGCCTCCAGCACGGCAACGCTTTTACCTTGCTCCAGCAAATGCACGGCTGCCGACAACCCGGTGATCCCGGCGCCGATCACGCACACATCGACCTTGACCTCGCCCTTGAGCGCGGCCCGGTCCGGGCGGCCAGGGGTAAGGTGTTCCCACAAACATGCTTCGCGTAATGCCATTGCCAGACTCCGATGAGGCCTAACAAACCACTTTTCCGAACTGCAAATGAGGTCAAATGTGGGAGCGGGCTTGCTCGCGAAAGCGGTGTGTCAGTCAACAGATATACAGCTGATCCACCGCATTCGCGAGCAAGCCCGCTCCCACATTTTTAACCGCGTTTCGACAGGGATTTAGTCGAAGGTAATGCCCTGCGCCAGCGGCAACTCCAGCGAGTAATTCACGGTATTGGTCTGGCGACGCATGTAGCCGCGCCACGCATCCGAACCGGACTCGCGCCCGCCGCCAGTCTCTTTCTCACCGCCAAACGCGCCACCAATCTCCGCACCGCTGGGGCCGATGTTGACGTTGGCGATGCCGCAGTCGCTGCCCACCGCCGACATGAACTGTTCGGCTTCACGCACATCGGTAGTGAAGATGCACGACGACAGGCCTTGCGGCACGGCGTTGTTCAAACGCAGGGCTTCGGCAAAGTCGCTGTAGCCGATCACATACAGAATCGGTGCGAAGGTTTCGGTGCACACCACGTCGCTTTGCTCAGGCATTTCCACAATCGCGGGCGACACGTAGTAGGCATTCGGGAATTTATCTTCCAGCTGTCGCTTGCCGCCGAACACCTTGCCGCCTTCGCTCAAGGCCTGCTCCAGGGCGTCCTGCATGTTTTCGAAGCCGTGTTTGTCGATCAGCGGACCGATCAGGTTGCCTTCCAGCGGGTGGCCGATGCGCACCTTGGAATAGGCCGCCTTGAGGCGGGTGACGATTTCTTCTTTGACCGATTCATGCGCGATCAGGCGGCGCAGGCTGGTGCAACGCTGGCCGGCGGTGCCGACGGCGCTGAACAGGATGGCGCGTACGGCCATGTCCAGGTCGGCGCTTGGGCCGAGGATCATTGCGTTGTTGCCGCCCAGTTCGAGAATACTGCGGGCAAAACGCGCGGCGACCTTGGGCGCCACTTCGCGGCCCATGCGGGTGCTGCCGGTGGCGCTGATCAATGCCACGCGCGGGTCATCGACCAGCGCGGCGCCAGCGTCGCGGCCACCGATGATCACCTGGCTCAGGTACTCGGGCGCATCGGTGAATGTTTTCAGCACACGCTCGAACAGCGCCTGGCACGCCAGCGCGGTGAGCGGGGTCTTTTCCGACGGTTTCCAGATCACGGCGTTACCGCACACCAGCGCCAGCGTGGTGTTCCACGCCCACACGGCCACCGGGAAGTTGAAGGCGCTGATCACGCCGACCACGCCCAGCGGGTGCCAGGTTTCACGCATGTGGTGGCCCGGGCGCTCGGAGGCGATGGTCAAGCCGTACAACTGGCGGGACAGGCCGACGGCGAAGTCACAGATGTCGATCATTTCCTGCACTTCACCCAGGCCTTCCTGGGTGATCTTGCCGGCTTCCCAGGACACCAGCTCGCCCAGGTCTGCCTTGTATTCGCGCAATACGTCGCCGAACTGGCGCACCAGCTCGCCACGACGCGGTGCCGGCACCTTGCGCCAAGCCTCGAATGCATGCTCGGCGCGACTGACCTGTTGCTCCACCTCGGCGGCGCCTTCCCAGTGCACGCTGCCGATACGGCTGCCGTCGATCGGCGAATGCACGGGTTGTTTACCCGACTGGTATAGCGCCGGGCTCACCCCGAGACGATCAAGCAATGCGGCAACCATGGGTCACTCCTTCAATTTCAAACAGAAAATTCGCGCCGCCACAGACACGGCGATCCAGGCCTTATTTGTAGCTGGCCCAAGACTTGCCAACAAACGACGATTAGGCGAGATATCATTCCGTTTATTCATGCAAAGAATAAAAAGAGGCGTGCCGTGCTGAACAAAAGACATTTGCCCTCGATCACCGCCCTGCAGTGTTTCGAAGCCGCCACCCGCCACCTGAGCTTCACCCGCGCCGCCGAGGAACTGAACCTCACGCAAAGCGCGGTGAGCAAACAGGTCGCGCAGTTGGAAGAGTTGCTGCAACACCTGCTGTTTCGCCGGGTGCGCCGCCGCTTGCAGATGACCCCGGCGGGCGATTTGTACTTGGTGGAAGTGCGAAAAATCCTCACACAGGTGGAGATGTCCACCCATTACCTGCGCTCCTACGGCGGCGAGACCGAAGTGCTGCGGGTGTCCACGCCCTACACCTTCGGCGCGCGCTGGCTGGTGCCGCGCCTCAAGGGCTGGCGTTTGCGCCATCCGCACATCCATTTGGACCTGTGCAACGAGCAGGAACCGGACGAATTGCTGCAAGGCAAGGCCGACATGGCCTTCTACTTCGGCCAGGGCTCACGGCCCGGCACCGAGAGCCTGAAATTGTTCAGCGAAGAACTGGTACCGGTGTGCGCGCCGGAAAGCCTCCCTGCGCAGCCGTTCACCGACCCCACGCAACTCAGCGACCTGGTGCTGCTGCAGAACGCCTCGCGGCCCCAAGGCTGGCATGACTGGTTCGCCAGCCAGGGTTTCCACACCGAACACAGCTACCACGGCCCGCGCTTCGACACCTTCTATATGTGCATTCGCGCGGCGCAAGTGGGCTGCGGCGTGGCCTTGCTGCCGCGCTTTCTGGTGGAAGAAGAATTGGCCGAGGGCAAGCTGGTGATTCCCTGGCAGCATGCGTTGCCCAGCCAGGATGCGTATTACCTGGCGTATCCGGAGCATTCGGCGGAGGTGCCCAAGGTGCGCGATTTTGTGAAGTGGATGATGGAACAGGTTTAGAGCTTTTTTGGCTGCACCACCGCCATCGCAGGCAAGCCAGCTCCCACATTTGGAATGCATTTCAAGTGTGGGAGCTGGCTTGCCTGCGATAGGGCCAGTGGCCATTCCGAAAAAATCACTGGCAAAACCCCACGGGTCTATGCGCCACTAGCGCCATTCCTTAATAGTGCGTAAAGGTCGGCGCCCATCGTCGACCCGTCTGGAGATTCCCGTTATGAGCGAGAGTGTGTTTGCCGATCGCATCGTGCAGAACTTGCTCGACACCGACTTCTACAAGCTGACCATGATGCAGGCGGTGCTGCACAACTACCCGAATGTGGAAGTTGAATGGGAGTTCCGTTGCCGCAACAGCGAAGACCTGCGTCCATACCTGGCGGAAATCCGCTACCAGATCGAGCGCCTCGCCGAGCTGAGCCTGAGCCCGGATCAATTGGGCTTTCTGGAGCGCATCAGCTTCATGAAGCCGGACTTTTTGCGCTTCCTGGGGCTGTTCCGCTTCAACCTGCGCTATGTACAAACCGGCATCGAAAACGGCGAGCTATTCATTCGCCTGCGCGGGCCGTGGCTGCATGTGATCCTGTTTGAAGTGCCGATGCTGGCCATCGTCAGCGAAGTGCGTAACCGCTACCGCTACCAGACCGTGATCCTCGAACAGGCCCGCGAGCAGCTGTACCGCAAATTCGACTGGTTGACCGCCAACGCCAGCAGCGACGAGCTGTCGGAGCTGCAGGTGGCCGACTTCGGCACGCGCCGGCGCTTCTCGTACCGGGTGCAGGAAGAAGTGGTCAGCGTGCTCAAGCACGACTTCCCAGGCCGCTTCGTCGGCACCAGCAACGTGCACCTGGCCCGCGAATTCGACATGAAGCCGCTCGGCACCATGGCCCATGAATGGATCATGGCCCACCAGCAACTCGGCCCGCGCCTGATCGACAGCCAGATCGCCGCGCTCGACTGCTGGGTCCGCGAATACCGAGGCCTGCTGGGCATCGCGCTGACCGATTGCATCACCACCGATGCCTTCCTCGGCGACTTCGACTTGTACTTCGCCAAGCTGTTCGACGGCCTGCGCCACGACTCCGGTGACCCGGTGCAGTGGGCAGAAAAGGCCATCGCCCACTACCACAAGCTCGGCATCGAGCCGATGAGCAAGACGCTGGTGTTCTCTGACAGCCTGTCGCTGCCCAAGGCCCTGGAGATTTTCCGCGCGTTGCGCGGTCGCATTAATGTCAGCTTCGGCATCGGCACCAACCTGACCTGTGACATTCCAGGGGTTGAGCCGATGAGCATCGTGCTTAAAATGACGGCCTGCAATGGCCAGCCCGTCGCGAAAATCTCTGATGAAGCGGGCAAGACCCACTGCACCGATCCGAATTTCGTCGCCTATTTGCGTCACGTTTTCAAAGTACCTGCCCTTTCCAGCAAGGAGTGAATCATGCAAGCCGTACAGCGTGAGATTGCGCAGCAGCTCAAGGTCCAAGCCCCGTTCAAGGACCAGGCCGCCCTGGAGGCCGAAGTTGCCCGCCGCGTGACCTTTATCCAGGATTGCCTGCGCAATTCCGGGCTCAAGACCTTGGTGCTGGGCATCAGCGGTGGCGTCGACTCCCTGACCGCAGGCCTGCTGGCCCAACGTGCGATGCACGAACTGCGTGCCAGCAGCGGCGACGCGGCCTACCGTTTCATCGCCGTGCGCCTGCCTTACGAAACCCAGTTCGACGAAATCGACGCTCAGGCTTCGGTGGACTTCATCGAACCGGACGAGCGCCACACTGTGAACATCGGCCCGGCGGTCAAATCCCTGGCCAATGAAGTGGCGGCCTTTGAAGGCAAGGCGGCGGTGTCGCGTGATTTTGTACTGGGCAACACCAAGGCGCGCATGCGCATGGTGGCGCAGTACACCATCGCTGGCGCGGCCGGTGGCCTGGTGATCGGCACCGACCATGCGGCGGAAGCGGTCATGGGTTTTTTCACCAAGTTTGGTGATGGTGCCTGCGATTTGGCGCCGCTGAGCGGGCTGGTGAAAAACCAGGTACGTGCGATTGCTCGACACTTTGGCGCGCCGGAATCGCTGGTGGAGAAGGTCCCGACGGCCGACCTCGAAGACTTGTCGCCAGGCAAGCCGGACGAAGCATCCCACGGCGTGACGTACGCCGAGATTGATGCCTTCCTGCACGGCGAGCCAGTGCGTGAAGAAGCGTTCAAGATCATTTGCGACACGTATCGCAAAACCGAGCACAAGCGGGTCATGCCCTTCGCGCCGTGATAAGTGCTTTTTTTGGCGAGCAGGCCTGTTGTGGCGAGCGGGCTTGTTGTGGCGAGCGGGCTTGCCCCGCGTTGGGCTGCGCAGCAGCCCCAGTAAGCCAACCGCGGTAATTCAGTGACACTGAGTTGCAGGTATTTGCGGCCGCTGCGCAGCCCAACGCGGGGCAAGCCCGCTCGCCACAAGGTATTCAACGCCCACAAAAAAGCGCCCCGCAAGGCGCTTTTTTTCGACCAGGGTCGGCTTACTTGACGGTCACAGTGCCTTTCATCATCGAGATGTGGCCTGGGAACGAGCAGAAGAACGCGTAATCCGTACCAGCGGCCAGTTTCGACACATCGAAGGTCACGGCATCTTTCTCGCCAGCACCAATGATCTTGGTGTGGGCGATGATGCGCGTGTCGCCGTCTTTGAGGTAATTCTTTTCGATGCCGGCAGCCATACCGTCGCTGGCGATGCCAGGCATGTCGGCGGCGGAGCTCAGCACCCAGTTATGGCCCATGACGTTCTTCGGCAAGCTGCCGGAGTGTTCCAGGTTTACGGTGAACGTCTTGCAGCTCTTGTCGATGGTGATTTCTTTGGTGTTGAAGGACATCTGGTCGGTGGAATCAACAGTGACCGCGCACTCTGCAGCAAGCAACTGGCCGCTCGCCAGTGTCAGCAGGGAAACAGCAACGATTTTGGCAAACATGTGAATCTCCATGGCAGGGTTTAAAAAACGCGTATTGCGACAAGGGTGCCTCAAGCAGGCCTGAATTCTTATGATCTGAATCAACAGATTGTATACAACTTTAGGCTATCAGACTGATCAACACAATCTACCAGCCAAAGTTCGAACACCTGCCTATGATCGGCTCATCCCCCTGGAGCCCGCGCCATGCATCTGAATCAACTGTTCAACGGCCTGCTGGCCGCGTATGCCTGCGGTAAGTGAAGGCCAACCGCGCCGCTAAGCTGCTACCATAGCGACCCAAGGCAGCTGCGCGCCGCCACCCTCACCTTCGACCCTAGAGGATCGCCCATGGCCAAACCTAATTACTCCTTCGCCAAACGTCAGAGAGACTTGGCCAAGGAGCAGAAGAAAGAGGAAAAGCTGCAACGCAAGAAAGCCGCTGCAGATGAAGAAGCAAGTGCACTGAACCCGGATGCCGAAGGTGAAGTGGCAACCGACGAAACCGAGACACCGAAAGACCCGGCTGAATAAATTCTGTTGAGGTGAGCAGGCCTTCCCTGCTCGCCTCAATCCACTGCTATTGCAGCGGCATCACCGTCACCCGCACCTCCGGGTCATGGTTCCCTCCTCCCAGAATCACCCCCCGCAACGGCGACACATCCGAGAAATCCCGGCCCCAGGCCAAGGTGATGTGCTCCAGTGCCGGCTGAACATTGTTGGTCGGATCAAAATCTACCCAGCCCGACACCGGGCAATACACCGAAACCCACGCGTGCGATGCATCGGCGCCGATCAGCCGTGGCTGGCCGGGCGGTGGCTGCGTCAGCAGATAGCCACTGATATACCGCGCCGCCAGGCCACGCGAGCGCAGGCAGGCGAGCATCAGGTGCGCGAAGTCCTGGCACACCCCGCGTCGGCGTTCCAGCACTTCCACCAGCGGCGTGGCGACCTGGGTGGCTTCGGCATCGAAGGTGAACTCGCTGAAAATCTTCTCCATCAACGCCCGCACGCCGAGCAGCAACGGCTCGCCGGGCGGAAAACAGCTTTCGGAAAACTCGACAAAGGTTTTTTTCAGGTGCACGTAGGGCGATTCGAAGCGATAGCGGCAGGCTTCGATCAGTTCGGCTGACAGCGGCTGGCTGCTGTAAGTCAGGCTGTCGCGGGTTTGATCCCAGGCCGGCGACTGCTGAAAATCCAGCGCAGGCCGCGCCAGCACTTCGACGGTCAGCCCTGCATTCACCAGCAACTCATCATGGGGCCGTTCGAACGCCAGCCGAGTGATCGGGTTGCCGAACACGTCCAGCTCATCGCGACGCGCCGTCGGCTCCGGGCTGATTTCCAGTTGCTGCGAACTGCAACGCTGCCACGCACACGGCCGTGGCCACAAGTGCGCCAGCTGCTGCGCCAGCGACACCGGGCTGTCGTAGTGATAGTGGGTATCGTGAAAAATCTGGTAGCGCGCACTCATCACACCGACACCGTCTGCTGGCTGACATCATCCACATGGGCAAAATGGCGCAACGCCAGGCGATCCGACACTTGCCCACTCTCATCGGCCACCGCTTGCAGCAGGTCAGCCAGGCCGCCCAACGCGGCACGCACGCTGGACTCGCCGAACAGCGGGTTCTCCAGGCAACCGAGGTCGAAACGTGCCAGGCGCTCCACCAGCGGCGCCAGCCCGGTTTCCCGAGGCACACCGAAGTCATCGTTGAGACGACGTAACGTGCGGCTGACCAGTTTCAGCTGGAACAGCACCGCATGCGGGTTCTGCTCATCCAGCAACAACAGGTCAAGTACCGGGATCAACTGCGGCACCGCCAGGTAGCGCGAGCGATAGGTGATGCTGCTGTTACCCAACTCCAGCAGCCACTCAAGCCCGGCCTGATCAAACACCGCCACGCCACGCAGGAACGCTGCCAGGCTGCTGCTCAGAAACTGCAGACGCTCGATGCGCCGGCCCATCATCAAGAAGCGCCAGCCTTCATCACGGGTCATGTCATCCAGGGCAAAGCCGGACAGCGCCGCCAGGGACATCACCAGGCGGTTGAGGAAATCCAGCAGTTCGCCGAAGTCCGGGGTCTCGCTTTCCAGCTCCAGGGCTTCGCGCTGCAGCTCGACCAAGGCCTGCCAGTTTTCCCGCGACAGCTTGCCGCGCACCTGGGACGCCGCCCACTGCAGACGCTGCAGGTTGGCGCGCAGGCTCGATGGCCAGTCATCGCCAAGCAAGGCGGCAAGCAGCCGCTCGGGCAATTCCCCTTCTTCGGGCAGCAGGCGCAAGGTCTCGCCCAGCTCGACCGCCGCCTGCAAGGCCAGCGGGTCGTCACCGTCCACATACCGCGCCAGCACAATCCGCAGCCAGCGCGCACTGTCATCACAGCGTTCGCAGTAACGGCCAAACCAAAACAGGTTTTCCACCACGCGTGACGGCAGGTAGGGGTCGCGGCGCACCAGATCGTGGGCGCCAATTGGCCGCTGCGCGCGCCACTGTTCGCCACCCGCCGTACGCTCGCCCAGCACCCACGTGTCTTTGCTCGCGCCGCCGCGTTGCATCGATACCACATCGGCGTCGGCCTCGGCCGCCACACGGGTCAGGCCACCGGGCAGCACGCGGTAGCCCTCGTCGCTGGCCACCGCGTACACGCGCATGCCGATGGCGCGGTGTTGCAAATGGTCATCCACGGTATGCCACACCGGCGCCTGGGACAGTTGCGCCAACTCCTGGGCGACATACGCATAAGGCCGCGCACGCATGCGTTCGGCCAGCGCCTGGCGTTGTTCGTCGCTCAAGTCGCGGCCAAATACCGGGGCGAAACTTTGCGATGGAAACGCCGGTTTGATCAGCAGCTCGGGCAGTTTCTCCAGGGCCTCGGCGAGCACCGGCGCCTCACCGCACCACCAGGTGGCGATCGACGGCAGGATCAATTCTTCACCAAACAGGAACTGGTTGATCTTCGGCAAAAAGCCGAGCAAGCCCGGCGACTCCAGCACGCCACTGCCCAGGGCATTGGCCACCAACACATTGCCTTGGCGCACGGCATCCAGCAGGCCGGGCACGCCCAGCGCAGAGTCGGTGCGCAGTTCCAGCGGGTCGCAGAAGTCGTCGTCCAGGCGACGCATGATCGCGTGCACCCGGCGCAGGCCGCTGAGGGTTTTCAGGAACACGGTGCTGTCGCGCACGGTGAGGTCGCCGCCTTCCACCAACGGGTAGCCGAGCTGTCGCGCCAGGTACAGGTGTTCGAAATAGCTCTCGTTGAAACGCCCCGGCGTCAGCAACACGATCAGCGGCGACTGGTCGTCGCAGGAAGCCTGGCGGGCCAGGGTTTCCTGCAGCGTGCGGAAGAAACCGGTGAGGTGCTGAACCTGCAGGTCGCGGTACAAATCCGGAAAGGCGCGGGACACGATGGTGCGGTTTTCCAGCGCATAACCCGCGCCCGAAGGCGCCTGGGTACGGTCGGCGGTGACCCACCAGCGACCATCCGGGGTGCGCGCCAGGTCCACGGCGTACAGGTGCAGAAACGTACCGTCCGGCGGCTGGATGCCCTGGCACGGCCAGAGGAAGTTGTTATGCCCGAACACCAGCTCAGCCGGCAGCAGGCCTTCTTTGATCAGAAGCTGCGGGCCATACAGGTCGGCCAACACGGCATTGAGCAGGCGCGCACGCTGGGCGATACCGGCCGACAGGTGCCGCCACTCATCGGCGGCCAGCACATGCGGGAGTAAATCCAGCTCCCACGGGCGATCGGCGCCCTTGGGGTCAGCGTAGACGTTGTAGGTCACGCCGTTTTCCTGGATCTGCCGGGTCAGCAGCGCCTGGCGCTGGGCCAATTGCGCGGGCGCGCTGCGTTGCAGGTGATCAAGCAAGCGCTGCCAATGGGCACGCACCGCGCCGCTGTCGTCCAGCAGTTCGTGGTAAGTGCCCGCAGTCAGCGGGTAACGGTCGAGCAAGTCGGACATGGAACGCTCGGCAGGGGCAAGGGAAGTCAAAGTCACCACAGTCTAATGTGGGAGCGGGCTTGCTCGCGAATACGGCGGGTCAATCAACTCATATATCGGCTGATTCACCGCTTTCGCGAGCAAGCCCGCTCCCACATTTGAACAGCATTCAGTCATTTTTATTGGGGAAACGCCGCAAATCCAAAGTCATCGGTAGTTCATCATTGATAACCAAAGGAGGCACGGGCAACTTGCCTGGGCTATGCCCCAAGCGGAAAAACCGCGCCATGCGCCGGCTCTCTGCCTCATTGGCGTTCACCGGCAAGCTGTCGTAATTGCGCCCTCCCGGGTGGGCGACGTGGTACTGGCAGCCGCCCAGCGAACGTTGCATCCAGGTGTCGAGCAGGTCGAACACCAGCGGCGCGTGCACCGCGATGGTCGGCTGCAGGCAGTTGGCCGGTTGCCAGGCGCGGTAGCGCACGCCGGCGACAAACTCACCCACACGCCCGGTGGGCTGCAGGGGCACCGGAATGCCATTGCACGTCAGCAAATAGCGTTGTGGTGGCAGCCCGCTCAGCTTCACCTGCAAGCGCTCAAGCGACGAATCCACATAACGCACCGTGCCGCCCACCGCGCCCTCCTCGCCCAGTACGTGCCAAGGCTCCAGAGCCTGGCGCAGCTCCAGTTCGATGCCGCTGACGGCGTAGTCGCCAACCTTGGGGAAACGGAATTCCAGGTGCGCAGCAAACCATTCGGCGCGCAGCGGGTAACCGACGGCGTTCAGTTCGACGATCACGTCGGCGAAATCCTGCTCGATGAAGTGCGGCAACAGGAAGCGGTCATGCAGCTCGGTGCCCCAGCGCGCCAGTTTCGGCGGCGCGTACGGCTCACGCCAGAAGCGCGCGACCAAGGCGCGCAGCAGCAATTGCTGGGTCAGGCTCATGCGCGCATGCGGTGGCATTTCAAACGCGCGCAGTTCCAGCAAACCCAGGCGGCCGGTGGCGCCGTCCGGTGAGTAGAGCTTGTCGATGCAGAATTCGGCGCGGTGGGTGTTGCCCGTCACGTCGATCAGCAGGTTGCGCAGCAGGCGGTCGACCAACCACGGTGGGCATTCTTCGCCGGGCTCGGGCATCTGCGCGAAGGCGATTTCCAGCTCGTACAGCGCGTCGTTACGTGCCTCATCCACCCGGGGTGCCTGGGAGGTCGGGCCGATAAACAGCCCGGAAAACAGGTACGACAGCGACGGGTGGTTGTGCCAGTAGCTGATCAAACTGCGCAGCAAGTCCGGGCGGCGCAGGAACGGCGAATCCTTGGGCGTCGCGCCGCCGAGCACAAAGTGGTTCCCACCGCCGGTGCCGGTGTGGCGGCCGTCGATCATGAATTTTTCGGTGGTGAGGCGGGTTTGCCGCGCCTCTTCGTAGAGAAATTCGGTGCGCTCGACCAACTCGTCCCACGTGGCGGACGGCTGCACGTTGACCTCGATCACACCTGGGTCCGGCGTGACCCGGAAGTTGCTCAAGCGCGTGTCGAACGGCGGCTCGTAGCCTTCCAGCAACACCGGGCAGTGCAGTTCTTCGGCGGTGGCTTCAATGGCGGCCACCAGTTCAAGATAGTCCTCGACGCGCTCCAGCGGCGGCATGAACAGGTAGAGGCGCCCTTCCCGCGCTTCGGCGCACAAGGCGGTGCGGGTCAGCCAGTCGGCGGATTCGTCGACTTTCGGCACGCGCTCATCGCTCGTCGCGGGTTCACCGTGGCTTTGCAACTGCGCGGTGGTCGGCAGCGCCGGCTGATCCTGGTTCGGGTCGGTCGGATGCACGAACGGGTATTCCGCGGCGGTCACCCAAGGCTGCGAGGCCAACGGCAGGCGATAACCCAGCGGCGAATCGCCCGGCACCAGGCGGCAGTGGTTGTCGCGCAGGTACCAGCGCCCACTCTGCCAGCGGTCATTGGCGGCCGTGCGCGCCAGCGGCAGCACTTGGCCGATGACCTTATCAAGGCCCTGGCTGAAGACTTTGCGCAGGCGTTCACGCTCCAGGTCGTCGCTCAGACGCGGGTCCTGGGCGGTGACGTTTTGTGGCAACGCACCTTCGCGCCACAGGTAGTAGAAGTTGTCTTCGAAGGCTGGAAACACAAAGCGCGCGGGCAACTTCAGGCGCTCGGCGACGCAGGCCAGGAAGCGCCCGGCCATCACGCCGTCGGCGCCGTAATCTTCCTGTTCATCGGCGATCAGCGCGCTGTTGTGCCAGATCGGCACACCGTCGCGGCGCCAGTAACAATTGAGCGACCAGCGCGGCAGTTGCTCGCCGGGGTACCACTTGCCCTGGCCGAAGTGCACCAGCCCCGTGGGCGCGTAGTGTTTGCGCATGCGCTGGAACAACTCGGCAGACAGGCGACGCTTGTCCGGCCCCAGCGCAGCGGTGTTCCACTCGGCGCCATCGGGGTCGTCGATCGAGACGAAGGTCGGCTCGCCGCCCATGGTCAGGCGTACATCGTCCTTGAGCAGGTCGCCGTCGATCTGCCGGCCCAGTGCCTGGATCGCCAGCCACTGCTCTTCGGTGTAGGGCTTGGTAACCCGAGGCGCTTCCCAGATGCGTTCAACCGACATCTCGTGGGTAAATTCGCACTCGCAAGGCTCCACCAGCCCACTGATCGGCGCGGCGGACGATGGATCGGGACTACAGGCCAACGGGATATGACCTTCACCGGCGAACAGCCCGGAGGTCGCATCCAGGCCGATCCAGCCAGCGCCGGGCAAATACACTTCGCACCAGGCGTGCAGGTCGGTGAAGTCGACGTCGGTGCCGGACGGGCCGTCGAGGGCTTTGACGTCGGCGGTCAGTTGGATCAGGTAGCCCGACACAAAACGCGCCGCCAGGCCCAAATTGCGCAGCAACTGCACCAACAGCCAGGCCGAATCGCGGCAGGAGCCTGAAGCGTTTTCCAGGGTGAACTCCGGGGTTTGCACACCCGGTTCCATGCGGATCAGGTAGCCGATATCAGCCGCCAGGCGTTGGTTGAGGCCGACCAGAAAGTCCACGGCCGGCAAGGGCGTGCGGTCGATGCCGGCCAGGTAGGCGGCAAACTTTGGCGTCAGCGGCAGGGTTTCCAGGTACGGCGCCAGCTCGCGCTGCTCATCGGCAGCGTAGCTGAAAGGGATCTTTTCGGCGTAGGGCTCAAGGAAAAAGTCGAACGGATTGAATACCGCCATCTCGGCGACCAGGTCGACTTCGATGCGCAGCTGGTCAGTCTTTTCCGGGAACACCAGGCGCGCCAGGTAATTGCCCTGCGGGTCCTGCTGCCAGTTGATGAAGTGCTGCTCGGGCAGCACTTTGAGTGCGTAGGACAAAATCCGCGTGCGGCTATGGGCAGCCGGGCGTAAACGCACGATCTGTGGGCCGAGTTCGACAGCGCGGTCGTAGCGGTAATGCGTAACGTGGTGCAACGCGACATGAATCGACACGGCGGCCTCCTGCGAGCCAGGGCATGGACACAACGCGCGCAAGACTTATGCCAGAGCGGCAGTCATTGCGCTTTATCGTAAGACCCGCTGCAGTACAGCACCAAAACGGCGCCGTCGTCAGTGCATTGGTGCATGTGCTGCACATATTTGTGGCGTGTGTGCGCGGTTGGGGTGGTGAATCTACCCAGTCAAGCAGCCTTGGACGCGTTGCGCAGGCGCCGTACCTCAACCAATTTCCTGACCATCGACCGATAGCCCTTGCTGTTGATCAGCAACAAACCGAGCAATGGCCAGAACAGGCTTTCGCTGTAGATAAACCAGTGAGGGTGAAACTGCAGCGTCGGAAGCACCACCAGCAAGCACACCACAAAAAAGCCGACCATGCCCCGCACCGCCCAAGCGTGCCCGCGCACGACCAGGAAGTTGCTGTTGACCACAAACAAGGCCGCGAAGATCACCACGAACCACGACACGGTGGCATTGGTGGCCATGGGCACGTCGGCAAAATAGGTGGCGGCCGCCAGGGAAATTGCGCCGGAACCGCCAAGGCAACCGGCGAGAATCACGCCGATGAACGAGGGAAAATGTTCTAGCAAAAAGGGTTTCAATGACGGGACGCCATTCATTATTCAAGCTCCTCGTACAACCCTATCGCCAAGGTTTTGAGCTGTTTGGGGTTGTCCGAGCGCACCAGCCCCCAAACGCTCAGCCCTGCACTGAAAGCGTCGCCGAGCTGGACGATGGTGGCGTGCTTGAGCTGAGTGTGGGTAAAGCGCTTGGGCAAATCGCCGCGCAATTGCAGCAGCTTGCGCATCTTGGTCGACATCTGTGGGTCGGCGATTTTCAGCAGCTCTTTTGTCAGCTTTTCCCGCTCCTGACCGTTCAGGCCTTTGAGCACTTGGCGCAGGGTTTTGCCGGTGGATGCACGGGCCACATTGACCAATTTGACCGTGGTCAGCGCAGACGCGCCCACGCCCACCAAGGCGGCGCCATCCATGATCTTGGTAGCGGTCTGGTACCACTCCTCGTTATCCAGATAATCATTCATGCCAGGGTTGACGATCTCATTGCGGGTGCGAAAGGCCCCCATCAAACAGGACGCCGTACTGGCGGTTGCGCTGGTGTAGCCAATGACGGTGATGACCGAGCTGGCGCCACCGCTGAACGGCACCGCGATGGTGCCACTTAACATCACCAGCCAACCCAGCACCGCGCCGCCGCAGGACAAGGTGGTGTTGAAGGCTTCGCTGATCAACCGCGACTCGCGCGCGTTATTCATCACTTGGTCAGCAAACTGCGCTGGCGCGACGTATTTCTGCGCCTCACGCACAATGATGCGCTTGGGCTGAATGCTGCAGATGGGCTTGAACTCACGCAGGGTGACAACATTGAAGTCGGCGTCGATATACACCACGCCAGCACCAACGATGTTGGGGTCGGCGTCGATGGCGGCAAATATCCGCGGCAGGTTGAGTTCGCTTTCGATGCGCTGGCGCGCCATGAATTGGGAGCGGTTGGAGTCCATGCCGATACCGGCCAGGGGGTTGCCCATGGGGGTGATCTTCCTTGAAATGGGTGATGACTGAATTGACGCCTTCGCGAGCAAGCCCGCTCCCACATTTTTCCGAGTTCCAGCATGAGAATGCGGTCGAATGTGGGAGCGGGCTTGCTCGCGAAGGCGATTCAATGCGCGCCACCTTAACAAACAGACTACCCACCGACTAGAAAGCAAAACGCCAGCACGAGGCTGGCATTTTGCATATTCAGGCTGCGATCAACGCGGCACGACCGGGTTGCTGCCGTCGCGGCCACGTGGCGGCGGGCCGGCGTCGAGTCCCAAACGGCGCCGTCGTCAGTCCAATGGTGCACGCGCTGCACATAATTGATGGCGAGCGTGCGAGGCTGGGTGGCGCACCTACCCAGTCAGCGGGCCTTGTGCTTTGCGCTCATGGCTTCGCGCTGGTGGCGGATTTCCAGGAGCTGACGGCGCATTTCCCGATGACGCTTACTGTTGAGCAACAGCAGTCCCAGCATTGGAAACAGCAACCCAATGGCATAGGCAGCCATATGGGGCCGATAGCCATAGGTTGGTAATACGATCAAAAAGCACACCACGTAGAAGGCGACGATGGCCCAAACGCCCCAGGTTCTGCCCCTGATCATGACAAAGTGGCTGACTGCCAAGAGCAGCCCCAGGACAACCGCCGCTACAAAGGAGTAACGCGCTCGCTCTGGTTCACCGCGAAAAAAGGTACTGGATGCCAATGAAATGGCAGCGGACAGGGAAAAACAGGCAAGGAAAAATGCACAAATAAACGCAGGGAAATACTCAGCCAAAAAAGCTTTTAACGAGACTTGGCGCACCATCACTCAAGCTCCTCGTACAACCCCACTGCAATGGTTCGAATGTTGCCGGACAAGGCACTCCCGGTGAAACCAATGGCGGCACCGAGGGAATCCCTGATCTGCGTAACGGTAGCGTGATTGATCTCGGTCGCCGAATAGCGCTTCACCAATTCACCGGAGCGCTGGCGCAACTTCAGCAGCTTATTGCTCAGGCTTGGGTCTTTCAGGCTTAGCAACTCTTTGGTGAGTGCCTTACGTTGCTGGCGGGTCAAACCCTTGGACAACTCGTACCAGCTTCTACCGGTCGTTGCTTTTCGAGCCTGCAGCAGTCGAACAGTCGTCAGGGTAGAGGCGCCGGCGCCCAACAGCGAGGCCGCGTCCAAGACCGGCATTGCATAGCGATACCATTCCTCGTTGTCCATATCGTCGTTGGCGGTCGGGTCGTTGAGTTCGTTGAACGTTCTCATGCCTCCCACCACGCACTGCGCGGTACTGGCCGCCGCCGCAGTGGCGCCCAGGCCCGCCACCACCAGGCTCGCGCCACCTGTGAGCGGTACCGCGACAGTGCCGCTGAACACCACAATCCAACCCAGAATTGCGCCGGCACAAGACAACGTCGTATTGACGGCCTCCCCCACGAGCCGAGACTCACGCGGATTGTTGGTCACCTGATCGGCAAACTGCGCGGGGGCGATGTACTTCTGCGCCTCACGCAAAATGATGCGCTTGGGCTTGATGCCGCAGATGGGCTTGAATTCGCGCAGTGTGACGACATTGAAGTCGGCGTCGATGTACACGACGCCCGCGCCGACAATGCCGGGGTCTGCATCGATGGCCGCAAACAGCCGTGGCAGGTTGATCTGGCTTTCGATGCGCTGGCGAGCCATGAACTGGGAGCGGCTGGAGTCCATGCCGATGTTGAGCAAGGGGTTGCTCATGGGGTGATCTTCCTTGATATAGGTGGTGACTGAACTGGCGCTTTCGCGGGCAAGCCCGGCTCCCACATTTGACCGCATTCCAAATGGAGAGCGCGTTCAAATGTGGGAGCAGGCTTGCTCGCGAAGGCGATTCAATGCGCGCCACCTTAACAAACAGACTACCCACCGACTAGAAAGCAAAACGCCAGCACGAGGCTGGCGTTTTGCATATTCAGGCTGCGATCAACGCGGCACGACCGGCTTGCGCGCAGGCTTGCCGCCCTTGCCCTTGGCCGCGTCGGCGCGTTCCTTGGCCGCCTGCTTGTTGCGCGCCATGGCCGCAGCCTTGGCTTGTTCGCGCTTGTCCCACGGGTTGCTGCCGTCGCTGCCACGCGGTGGCAAACCGGTGTGCTGGGTGAGGATCCTGGTGGTGGTTTCCTTGGCGACCTTGTGGCTGCCGGCCGGCGTCGAGTTCTTGCGACGCGCGCTCTGGTAGCTGTCGGTGGCCGGCTGGTGCAGTGGAATCAACTGGTCCTTGCCCGGCCCGATCAGGTCGGCACGGCCCATGCGGGTCAATGCTTCACGCAGCATCGGCCAGCCTTTCGGGTCATGGTAGCGCAAGAAGGCCTTGTGCAGACGGCGCTGCTCCTCGCTCTTGACGATGGTCACCGCGTCGCTCTTGTAGGTGACCTTGCGTAGCGGGTTCTTGCCCGAGTGGTACATCGCGGTGGCGGTGGCCATTGGCGACGGGTAGAACGCCTGCACCTGGTCGGCGCGGAAGCCGTTGCCCTTGAGCCACAGCGCCAGGTTCATCATGTCTTCATCGGTGGTGCCCGGGTGGGCGGCGATGAAGTAAGGAATCAGGTACTGCTCCTTGCCCGCTTCCTTGGTGTACTTCTCGAACATGCGCTTGAACTTGTCATAGCTGCCAATGCCCGGTTTCATCATCTGGTTGAGCGGACCTTCCTCAGTGTGTTCCGGGGCGATCTTCAGGTAACCACCGACGTGGTGGGTCACCAGCTCTTTGACGTATTCCGGCGACTCGACGGCGAGGTCGTAGCGCAGGCCGGAAGCAATCAGAATCTTCTTCACACCCGGCAACGCACGGGCGCTGCGGTACAGCTGGATCAACGACGAGTGGTCGGTGTTCAGGTTCGGGCAGATGCCTGGGAACACGCACGACGGCTTGCGGCACGCGGATTCGATTTCCGGGCTCTTGCAGGCGATGCGGTACATGTTCGCGGTCGGGCCGCCGAGGTCGGAAATCACCCCGGTGAAGCCTGGCACTTTGTCGCGGATCTCTTCGATCTCGCGAATGATCGACTCTTCGGAACGGTTCTGGATGATGCGGCCTTCGTGCTCGGTGATCGAGCAGAAGGTGCAGCCGCCGAAGCAGCCACGCATGATGTTCACCGAGAAGCGGATCATGTCGTAGGCCGGGATCTTTTCCTTGCCGTACACAGGGTGCGGAACACGTGCGTAAGGCATGCCAAACACGTAGTCCATTTCTTCGGTGGTCATCGGAATGGGCGGCGGGTTGAACCACACGTCCACTTCACCGTGCTTCTGCACCAGGGCGCGGGCGTTGCCTGGGTTGGTTTCCAGATGCAACACGCGGTTGGCGTGCGCATAGAGCACCGCGTCGCCGCGGACTTTTTCCACCGATGGCAGGCGGATGACGGTCTTGTCGCGGGTCATCTTCGGGCTGGCCAGGATCTGCACGACCTTGGCTTCTTCCGGGTCATCCACCGGGCCTTTCTCTTGCTCGATGGCGCAGGCCTGGGTGTCCTGGGTGTTCACGTACGGGTTGATGATCTTGTCGATCTTGCCCGGACGGTCGATACGCGTGGAGTCCACTTCGTACCAGCCCGCCGGCGTGTCACGGCGAATGAACGCAGTGCCGCGCACGTCGGTGATGTCTTCGATCTTGTGGCCCCACGACAGCCGCTGGGCGACTTCAACGATGGCCCGCTCGGCGTTGCCGTACAGCAGGATATCGGCAGTGGCGTCGATCAGGATCGAGTTGCGCACACGGTCCTGCCAGTAGTCGTAGTGGGCGATGCGGCGCAGGGAAGCCTCGATGCCGCCGAGCACGATCGGCACGTTCTTGTAGGCTTCCTTACAGCGCTGGCTGTACACCAGGCTTGCGCGGTCCGGGCGTTTGCCGGCCATGCCGCCTGGGGTGTAGGCGTCGTCGGAACGGATTTTCTTGTCGGCGGTGTAGCGGTTGATCATCGAGTCCATGTTGCCGGCCGCGACGCCGAAGAACAGGTTCGGCTCGCCGAGCTTCATGAAGTCGTCTTTGGACTGCCAGTTCGGCTGGGCGATGATCCCGACGCGAAAGCCCTGGGACTCCAGCAGCCGGCCGATGATGGCCATGCCGAACGACGGGTGATCCACGTACGCATCACCGGTGACGATGATGATGTCGCAGGAATCCCAGCCAAGCTGATCCATCTCCTCCCTGCTCATCGGCAGGAATGGCGCAGGACCGAAACATTCGGCCCAGTACTTGGGATAGTCAAATAACGGCTTGGCTGTTTGCATGACGGTGACCGGTGTTGAGATGAAAAATCGCGGGCGCGGAATATAGCACAAAATTTGACCAATTCCGACGGTAATGGTCGGAATTGTGGTGACGCTACCGCGGGCAAGCCCGCTCCCCCTTTTGAAGGTGTTCACCGTTCAAGTGTGAGAGCGGGCTTGCCCGCGATGAGGCCTCTACAGGCGCTGGAGAATTATTCGTCGTCGTCGAAGTTGTAACTGCCCGGCGCGAGGTTCTCGAAGCGCGTGTACTTACCGATGAATGCCAGGCGGATAAAGCCGATCGGCCCGTTCCGCTGCTTGCCGATGATGATCTCGGCAATGCCTTTGTGCTCGGTCTCGGGGTGGTACACCTCGTCCCGATACACAAACATGATCACGTCAGCATCCTGCTCGATCGCTCCGGATTCGCGCAAGTCGGAGTTCACCGGGCGCTTGTTGGGACGTTGTTCCAAGGAACGGTTGAGCTGCGACAGCGCCACCACCGGGCAGTTGAATTCCTTGGCCAGGGCTTTGAGGGACCGGGAGATTTCGGAAATCTCGTTGGTCCGGTTGTCGCCACTGGAACCCGGAATCTGCATCAACTGCAGGTAGTCGATCATGATCAGGGCGATGTCACCGTGTTCACGCACCAGGCGGCGAGTACGCGCACGCATCTCCGAGGGGCTGATGCCGGCAGTGTCATCGATGAACAGCTTGCGGTCATTGAGCAGGTTGACCGCCGAGGTCAGGCGCGGCCAATCATCGTCTTCCAGGCGACCGGCACGGACTTTGGTCTGGTCGATCCGCCCGAGCGAGGAAAGCATACGCATGATCAGCGATTCGCCTGGCATCTCGAGGGAGTACACCAGCACGGTCTTGTCGCTGCGCAACACGGCGTTTTCCACCAGGTTCATCGCAAAGGTGGTTTTACCCATGGATGGACGGCCGGCGACGATGATCAAGTCGGACGGCTGCAGGCCGCTGGTCTTCTCGTCGAGGTCGGTGTAACCGGTGGAAATACCGGTGATGGCGTTGTCGGTGTTGAACAGCGTGTCGATCCGGTCGATGGCCTTGGTCAGCAGGTCGTTGACGCTGACCGGGCCGCCGGTTTTAGGCCGCGCCTCGGCGATCTGGAAGATCTGGCGTTCGGCTTCGTCGAGGATCTCGGCGGCGGTGCGGCCTTCGGGGTTGAAGGCGCTGTCGGCGATTTCAGTGCTGATGCCGATCAACTGGCGCAGGGTGGCGCGCTCGCGAACGATCTGGGCATACGCCTTGATGTTGGCGACGGACGGCGTGTTTTTCGCCAGTTCGCCCAGGTAACCCAGGCCGCCGACTTGGGAGGTCTGGCCTTCCTTGTCCAACTGCTCGGCCAGGGTCACCACGTCGATCGGTGAGTTCTGGTCGGCCAGCTTGGCGATGGCGCGGAAGATCAGCCGGTGGTCATGGCGATAGAAATCACCGTCCGAGACTTGATCCAGCACGCGTTCCCAGGCGTTGTTGTCCAGCATCAAGCCACCGAGCACGGCCTGTTCGGCCTCGATGGAATGCGGCGGCACCTTCAGGGCAGCGGTTTGCAGATCGTATTGCTCAGGAGCTGAAATATCGTTCATGGCCACTTGGAATTAGGGGATTGTAGAAAAACAAAAGGCACGACCTGTAAACAGGATCGTGCCCGATGTTAACCGCCTGGCACACGGGGTGCCAGTCAGTTAGCTTGCTTTAAGCTGCTACCACGACAACGCGTACGGTGGCTTCAACTTCGGCGTGCAGGTGCACGGCTACGTCGAATTCGCCTACGTTGCGGATGGTGCCGTTCGGCAGACGAACTTCGCTCTTCTGCACTTCAACGCCGGAGGCGGTCAGTGCATCAGCGATGTCGTGGGTGCCGATCGAACCGAACAGCTTGCCTTCGTCACCGGCGGTGGCAGTGATAGTCACTTCCAGCTCAGCCAGTTGGGCAGCGCGAGTTTCGGCCGAAGCTTTTTTGTCTGCTGCTGCTTTTTCCAGCTCAGCACGACGCTCTTCAAACGCAGCCAGGTTGGCAGCGGTTGCAGCGGTGGCTTTGCCGTATGGCAGCAGGTAGTTACGACCGTAGCCGGCCTTAACGTTCACTTTGTCGCCCAGGTTGCCCAGGTTGGCGACTTTTTCCAGAAGGATCAGTTGCATGTGAAAATCCTCTAACTTTTAACCTTCACCGTTCGCGTTATCAGCGTCTTTCGACGCCAGACGACCGCGAAAATCAATCAGGCCGTCGACAATGGCCAAAACCACGAGTAACGGATAGATCAGCTGCATGAACAGCAACAGCGTCACGTACAACCCCACCAGCCAAAACTTGGCCAGGCGCTTTCGCGCAACCAGCCCATGAATCAGGGCCAGTCCGGCAAACACCAGCGGTACGCTGCAAATCGGCGCCAGCAAGGCCATCTGTGGACCGAAGTTCGGTCCGACAACCATGCACGCCAGCAGCAACATCGCCGGCCCCGCGGGAATTCTGATACTGCGAAACTCGCGACCAAAACCACCCGGGTTGTACAACAACGCCTGCCAATAACGCCCAAGAATCAGGCTCAGCACGCTGACGACCTGCAACAATGCCGCAATCAGGCCGGTCAAGACCGGAGCAATCAGTGACACAAACCGCGCTCGCTCATCTACCGACAAATGCTGGTAGAGATCCCCGAGGGCCAACGGCAGGATCTTGACGATTTCCTGCGACAGCGCCTCGATTTGCGGGCGGAAAGCCGCGCCAAGCATCACTGAGTACACCAACCCCAATGCCACGCTGACCAGCAGCGTGCGGACCCAGGACTCACTTGCGCGTAAAACCAACGCAAGGCTCGATGACCCCAGCAGTACCAGAAGTACCCGTGGATCACCCATTTGCAGCCACCAGATCAAGGCCGGCAACAAACCCAGGGCAAGAACGCCAAGGGCGTCCTTCAAACCGCGCCGCAGCAGCACAAGGCAACCTGCGGCAGCACCCAACCAATAAAGCAACGGCAATGCCGCACATCCAGCCACTACCAGAGTGGCCTGCACGCGACCGCGCATGATGAACTCAGCTAAGGCGCGCATGCATTCAATCCCTTACTACTTGTCGACTGCCCGGTCTCAGCGGCCGTGGCTGTCGGTGTAGGCCAGCAGGGCCAGGAAGCGGGCGCGCTTGATAGCGGTGGCCAGCTGACGCTGATAACGTGCTTTGGTACCGGTGATGCGGCTTGGAACGATTTTGCCGGTCTCGGATACGTAAGCTTTCAGAGTGTTGAGATCTTTGTAATCGATCTCTTTCACGTCTTCAGCGGTGAAGCGGCAGAATTTACGACGACGGAAGAAACGTGCCATTTGATAGGCTCCTTAAAAGGTCCGTGGATTACTCGTCAGCGTTATCGCTGTTGTCGCTGTCATCACTATCAGCGCTTTCGGCGCCTTCGTGCTCAGGACGGTCGCGACGCTCACGGCGCTCACTGCGGTTTTCTTCAGCCTTGAGCATCTCGGATTGGCCGGTAACGGCTTCTTCGCGACGGATGACCAGGTTACGGATCACTGCATCGTTGTAGCGGAAGTTGTCTTCCAGCTCGGCCAGGGCCTTGCCAGTGCACTCAACGTTCAGCATCACGTAGTGAGCCTTGTGAACATTGTTGATTGCGTAGGCCAGTTGACGACGGCCCCAATCTTCCAGACGGTGGATTTTGCCGCCGTCTTCTTCGATCAGCTTGGTGTAACGCTCAACCATGCCGCCGACTTGCTCGCTTTGATCCGGGTGGACCAAAAAGATGATTTCGTAATGACGCATGAATGCTCCTTACGGGTTGTAGCCTGCCGCTCAAAAACGGTCAGACAAGGAGTGAATGACACTTATGGATCTTGCCGCAGGGAGGCACATAAATGCCTGCCAGGAAGGCAAGGGGCGCAATTGTAGAGAAGGGGGAGAAACGGCGCAAGGTGATTGGTGATTATTTGAACAATCTCCAATACACCAAAACAAAAGTGGGAGCTGGCTTGCCTGCGATGACAATGGCACAGTCAACCTCTCTGCTGACTGACACACCGCCATCGCGGGCAAGCCCGGCTCCCACAGGGTCTTGCGTCGCTCTTAAGCCTTATTTCTTGGCTTTGGCCTTCGCGCCGCGCTGGCGCTGGGCTTCGAACAGGCAGACGCCCGTTGCGACTGAAACGTTGAGGCTGCTGACGCTACCGGCCATCGGCAAGTGCACCAGGTAGTCGCAATGCTCACGGGTCAGGCGACGCATGCCTTTGCCTTCGGCACCCATGATCAGGATGGTCGGGCCGGTGAGGTCCTGGTCGTAAATGCTGACCTCAGCCTCGCCTGCCGTGCCCACGACCCACAGGCCACGCTGCTGGAGTTTCTCCAGGGTGCGCGCCAGGTTGGTCACGGCCACCAGCGGAATCACTTCCGCCGCGCCGCAGGCCACTTTACGCACAACTGGCGTCAGGGTGGCCGACTTGTCTTTAGGCACGATCACTGCCAGCGCGCCGGCAGCATCCGCCGAACGCAGGCAGGCGCCGAGGTTGTGCGGGTCGGTCACGCCGTCCAGTACCAGCAGCAGCGGCGCACCTTCGGTACGGTCGAGCAGCTCGTCGAGCATCGCCTCGCCCCAAACCTGGCTCGGACTGACATCCGCCACCACACCCTGGTGAACGCCTTCTACCCACACGTCCATTTCACGACGCTCGGCCTGGCCGATGGCAACTTTATTCTGGGTCGCCAGCTCGACCAGCGCTTGCACGCGCGGCTCGCTGCGACCTTCGGCCAACCACACCTGTTTGACGCGCTTAGGGTGATGACGCAGCAGTGCTTCTACGGCGTGCACGCCGTAGATTTTTTCCAGACTCATGACTTGGCCTTAGGTTTGCGCGACCCGCCGCTTTTCGCGGGGGCCGAACCCGCTTTTGGCGGGCCTTTACGATGTTTGCTCGGCTTGCTCGACGGTTTTTCCGCCTCGCGGGACTTTCCCCCAGACGCCGCTTTACCACCGCTTTTGGCTTCGTTGAGCAACTGCTGCTTCAACTCGCGGCTCTTGCGCAGCTCGGCGTTTTTCGCAGCAGCATCGCTTGGGCGGTAGGCTTCGGGGGCCTTGTCCTTGGCAGACGAACGACGCGCAGGTTTGGCTGACGCAGGCTCGGCGACCGCGGCTTTCGCAGGAGCACCTTTGCCTTTGCTTGCCGGCGCAGTTGTCTCGGCGCCACGTTTTTTACGGCCAGTCGGCTCGGCTGGTTTATCTGGCATGCCGAAGTCGATCTTGCGCTCGTCGAGGTCGACGCGCATGACCTGCACTTCCACCGTGTCGCCCAAACGGAAGCTGCGACCGGTGCGCTCGCCCGCCAGGCGGTGATGCACAGGGTCGAAGTGGTAGTAGTCGCCCGGCAACGCGGTAACGTGCACCAGACCTTCGACGTAGATGTCGGTCAGCTCGACGAACAGGCCAAAGCCGGTCACGGCGGTGATCACACCCGGGAACGATTCGCCAACGCGATCCTTCATGAACTCGCACTTGAGCCAGTTCACTACGTCGCGGGTGGCTTCGTCGGCACGGCGTTCGCTCATGGAGCACTGCTCGCCCAACTGCTCCAGGGCCGCTTCGTCGTACGGATAGATCCGCGCCTTCGGAATGGTCATGGCACCAGCGCGCTTGACGTGCGGGGTGTTCTGCTTGGAATGGATCACGCTGCGGATCGCGCGGTGCGTGAGCAGGTCCGGGTAACGGCGAATCGGCGAGGTGAAGTGGGTGTACGCCTCGTAATTCAGGCCGAAGTGGCCCTGGTTATCCGCGCTGTACACCGCCTGGCTCAGAGAGCGCAGCATCACGGTCTGGATCACGTGGTAATCCGGACGGTCCTTGATGCTTGCCAGCAGTGCCTGGTAGTCCTTCGGCGTCGGGCCGTCCTTGCCTTTGTGCAGGGACAGGCCGAGCTCACCGAGGAACGCGCGCAGCTTCTCCAGACGCTCCGGCGGCGGGCCGTCGTGCACGCGGTACAGCGCAGGAATCTCGTGCTTTTTCAGGAATTCGGCAGTGGCCACGTTGGCGGCCAGCATGCATTCCTCGATCAGCTTGTGAGCATCGTTACGCGTGGTCGGCGTGATCGCCGCGATCTTGCGCTCGGAGCCAAAGACGATTCGGGTTTCCTGGGTTTCAAAGTCGATCGCGCCACGTACATGACGAGCGCCCAGCAATACCTTGTACAGCGAATACAGCTGCTTGAGGTGCGGCACGACATGGCCGTACTCACCGCGCAAGGCCTTGGCTTCGCTGGTTTTCGGCTGTTCCAGAATGGTGCTGACCTTGTTGTAGGTCAGGCGCGCCTGGGAGTGAATCACCGCCTCGTAGAACTGGTAGTCAGTCATTTCGCCGGTTTTCGAGATAGTCATCTCGCACACCATGGCCAAACGGTCGACTTTCGGGTTCAGCGAGCACAGGCCGTTGGACAGCTGCTCAGGCAGCATCGGGATCACGCGCTCAGGGAAGTACACGGAGTTGCCGCGCACCTGAGCTTCGTTATCCAGGGCCGAACCGATCTTCACGTAGCTGGACACGTCGGCAATCGCGACGAACAACTTCCAGCCACCGGAGAACAGGCGCAGCTTGCCAGGCTTGGCTTCGCAGTAAACCGCATCGTCGAAGTCGCGGGCATCTTCGCCGTCAATGGTGACGAACGGCAGATGGCGCAGGTCGATGCGTTTTTCTTTGTCTTTTTCTTCCACTTCCGGCTTGAGCTTGGCGGCTTCTTTGAGCACAGCCTCTGGCCAGACGTGAGGGATATCATAGGTGCGCAATGCAACGTCGATTTCCATGCCCGGCGCCATGTAGTTGCCGACCACTTCAACGATGTCGCCCTGCGGCTGGAAGCGCGCAGTTGGCCAGTGGGTGATTTTCACCTCGACGAACTGGCCGACCTTGGCAGCGCCATTGCGGCCCGGGGTGATCAGCACTTCCTGCTGGACCTTCGGGTTATCCGGCACGACAAAGCCGATGCCGCCTTCTTCGAAGTAACGGCCGACGATGGACTCGTGGGCACGCGACACCACTTCGACGATCACGCCTTCACGGCGACCACGACGGTCGAGGCCGGAAACGCGCGCCAGGGCACGGTCGCCGTCGAACACCAGGCGCATTTGCGCCGGGCTCATGAACAGGTCGTCACTGCCGTCGTCCGGAATCAGGAAGCCGAAGCCGTCACGGTGGCCGGCGATGCGGCCAAGGATCAGGTCGAGCTTGTCCACAGGCGCGTAAGTGCCTCGGCGGGTGTAGATCAGTTGGGCATCGCGCTCCATGGCACGCAAACGGCGGCGCAGGGCTTCGAGCTGGTCTTCGGTGGTCAGACCGAATTCTTCAACCAACTGCTCGCGGCTAGCAGGCGAACCACGATCGGCGAGATGCGCCAGGATCAGTTCGCGGCTAGGAATAGGGTTTTCATATTTTTCCGCTTCACGAGCGGCCTCGGGATCGAGGGACTGCCAATCGGCCATTAGAGAGTTTTCACCTTGTCTATATGCGGGTTAGTTTGGCATACGCGTATTGAAACGGGAAATTTCAGGCATCAACAAGCGTTTTATAGGCCTTTGTCGCCCTCGGAACGCACCTTGCACGACCATTGACGAAATTTTCCAGGATTTTTTCATAGCAGGGCTTTACAGCGCAAAATCGCCTCCGTATAGTGCGCGCCATCGACGACGGCAACGTTGTTGATGCTGCCCAGGTGGTGAAATTGGTAGACACGCCAGCTTCAGGTGCTGGTGATCGCAAGGTCGTGGAAGTTCGAGTCTTCTCCTGGGCACCAATTTCAAACTCAAGGTTCTGCCTCGAGCCTCCAAAAACCCGCGAAAGCGGGTTTTTGCGTTTCAGGCCTTTGATTTTTAACGAGAATCTTGATTTATATTTTTGAATCAGGGGTTTACAGATCAAAAAGCCCTCCGTATAGTTCGCTCCATCAACGGCGCAAGCGTTGTTGATAAGCCCAGGTGGTGAAATTGGTAGACACGCCAGCTTCAGGTGCTGGTGATCGCAAGGTCGTGGAAGTTCGAGTCTTCTCCTGGGCACCAAATTCAGATCAAACCCGCGAAAGCGGGTTTTTTCGTTTCCGGGGTTTGAAAACCTGCCTGGCGATTTCCCCGCTTGTCCGCACTTGAGAAGTTTTATCGTTTATCCTTGTAAGGATTTGTTGCACTCAAGTGAGGAAAACCCCGGATGATGATCCGCGATACCCGTCTCAAGACATCCCTTCTGCGTGGCCTGACCATCACTCTGCTCGGCCTGACCCTGCTCTCGCCCGCTGCCTATTCTGCCGACAAGGTTGCACTGACCTTGTACAACGGCCAACACAAGGAGGTCGGCGATGAACTCGCCAAAGCCTTCGAAGCCAAGACCGGCATCCACGTCAATGTGCGCAAGGGCAGCAGCAACCAGCTGGCCAGCCAGGTCGTGGAAGAAGGCGACCGCTCCCCTGCCGACGTGATCTACACCGAAGAGTCGCCGCCACTGAACAAACTTGGCGAACAAGGCCTGCTGGCCAAGATCGATGCCAGCACCCTCGACGTATTGCCCAAGGATTATGTCGGCAGCAACGGCGACTGGATGGGCGTCACCGCACGCACCCGCGTTGTCGCGTTCAACCCCAAACTGATCGCCGAAAAAGACCTGCCCAAGTCGGTTCTGGATTTCGCCGGCCCCGAGTGGCAAGGCAAAGTCGGCTTCGTCCCTACCAGCGGCGCGTTCCAGGAACAAGCCGTGGCGATCATCAAACTGCACGGCCGCGAAGCCGCTGAAGAATGGCTGACCGGCCTGCGCGCGTTCGGCAAGGTCTACAGCAATAACATGGTCGCCCTCAAGGCTGTGGAAAACGGCGAAGTCGCCACCGTGCTGGTGAATAACTACTACTGGTTTGCCCTGAAGAAGGAAAAAACCAACCTGGATTCCCAGCTGCATTACTTCACCGATGGCGACGCGGGCGGCCTGATCACCGTGTCTTCGGCTGCCGCGCTGAAATCCAGCAAGCACCCCAAGGAAGCCCAACAGTTGCTCGCCTTCATGGCCAGCGAAGAAGGCCAGCGCGTGATCACCAACACCTCGGCCGAATACCCGCTGCGCAAGGGCATGGAATCCAACCGTGGCCTCAAGCCGTTCAGCGAGCTGCAACCGCCGAAAGTCACCCCTGCGGACCTTGGCAATGCCGAAGAAGCCCTGGACCTGGAACGTGACGTTGGCTTGAACTGATGAACCCATCGCTATCCGCCCCTGCCTTGCGCGGGGGTTTGAGCCCGCGACGCAAGCGCCCGTCGATCTGGTTGCTGATCCCCGTCCTGTTTCTGGTTGGCTTGAGCCTGCTGCCGCTGGTCTATGTCGGCACCAAAGCATGGCAGGCGGGCTGGGCGGAGGCGATACACCTTTTGTGGCGCCCCTATGTATTCGGCCTGCTGCGCAACACCCTGGCGCTGATGATTGGCGTGACGGTCGCCTGCGGCGTGATCGGCCTGTCCCTGGCGTGGCTGCTCGAGCGCAGCAACTTGCCCGGGCGGCGCATATGGGGCGTGATCCTGTGCCTGCCGTTTGCGGTGCCGGCGTTTGTCAGCAGCTTTACCTGGGTGTCACTGAGCGCCAACTTCGAAGGCTTGGGCGGGGCGATCCTGGTGATGACCCTGTCCAAATACCCGCTGGTGTTTCTGCCGGTGGCGGCGACGCTGCGCAATCTTGATCCTTCCCTGGAAGAGTCGGCCCGCACCTTGGGGCTGAATCGCTGGGGCGTCTTTTTTCGTATCACACTGCCCTTGCTGTGGCCTTCGCTACTGGCCGGGGCGCTGTTGATTGCTTTGCATATGCTGGTGGAGTTCGGCGCGCTGTCGATCATCGGCCTGCAAACCTTTACCACCGCGATCTACCAACAATTTGAACTGGAATTCAGCAATGCCAACGCCGCGATGCTGTCGGCGGTGTTGCTGGTGATGTGCCTGACGCTGCTGTGGCTGGAACTGCGCGTGCGCGGCAAGGGCCGGCACGTGCGCATTGGCCAGGGCGCGGCGCGGCATGCCGAACAGGTCAAGCTGGGCAAGTGGGCGCCACTGGGTCAGGTGTATTGCCTGGCGCTGGCGATCATTGGCAGCGGCATTCCACTGTGGATGCTTGGGTATTGGCTGGCGGTGGGCTCATCGGCAGCGTTTCCCGTGGCCGAGATCAGTGAGGCACTGCTGTCGTCGCTGGCACTGTCACTGGGCGGCGCGGCGCTTTGCCTGGTGCTGGCCGTGCCGGTCGGGCTACTGGTGGTGCGCTACAAAGGCCAACTGGCGATCTGGGCCGAGCGCCTGCCGTACCTGCTGCATGCCCTGCCCGGCTTGGTGATCGCATTGACGCTGGTGTATTTCGCCCTGCATTACGTGCCGGTGCTGTACCAGACTTCCGCGCTGCTTTTGATTGCCTATGCGCTGCTGTTTTTGCCACTGGCACAGGCGCCGATCCGTACGGCCTTGAACAAGGCGGCGCCGCAACTGGAAGAGGCAGCGCGCACGCTAGGCGCCTCGTCGTTCAGCGCATTTTGCCGGGTGACCTTGCCAATTATTTTCCCGGCATTGGGCGCGGCGTTTGCGCTGGTGTTTCTGGACGCAATGAAGGAATTGACGGCGACGTTGCTGCTCAGTCCGACGGGGTTGAACACGCTGGCGACGGCCGTGTGGGCGCATACCTCGAATGTGGAGTTCGCGGCGGCGGCGCCTTATGCGGCGTTGTTGATTCTGGTGTCGGGGTTGCCGGTGTATCTGCTTACGACTCGGATGTATCTGAGCCGCTGAGACCGCTATCGCAGCAAGCCAGCTCCCACATTCGAGTGCATTCCAATGTGGGAGCTGGCTTGCCTGCGATAGCGCCGGTACAGGCGGCGCTAAGCCCGAAACTGCCCCAGGCTCGCCTTCAACTGCGCCGCCAACCCATCCAGCACCTTGCCACTGGCGGTAGTCTCAACCACCGCCTGCGCAGCACGCTCGGCCTGGGCATGAATCACCTCGACCCGCCCACGCACCGCATGCGCACCCTGCGCCTGATGCTCAGCCGCGCGCGTCGCCAACCCAATTGCTGCGTGCACCTGCTCCACTGAAGCCTGCACCGTTTGCTGCAAGCGCACGCTGTCGCGCAGCACCAGCAAACCTTCATTGGCCTGACGCCCGGCCTTGCCGATGGTTTCCACCGCCTCGCGCGCGCCTTGCTGCAACGCCACGATGTGCGCCTGGATATCACCGGTCGAGCTTTGGGTTTTACTCGCCAGCGCCCGCACTTCATCGGCCACGACCGCAAAACCACGCCCGGTCTCACCGGCACGCGCCGCTTCGATGGCCGCGTTGAGCGCCAGCAGGTTGGTCTGCTCGGCAATGCCATGAATCACTGTGAGCACCACTTCAATTTGCTCGCTTTGCTGAGCCAGCCGCTCAATGACCTGGGAGCCGGCTTGCACCTGCCCGGCCAACGCCTCGATCAAGCTGCCAACTTCCGCCGACGTCCGCGAGTTTTCATCCGTGGCCTGGCGAATATCCACCACCTGCTGCAACGCCGCCTGCATCGCGTGGCTTTCGGCCTGGGCCTCATCGGCCATTTGCGACAGCGCGCGCAAGCTCTCGGCCACCTCATCACGCTGCAGGCCCGCCGCCGCATCAGCGCCGGCATTGCGTAACGTCATCGCGCCGATTTCCACGCCGGTGCGCTGGGCCACATCGCCGGCCTCGCGCACGATGGGCTGCAACTTATCCACAAAGCGATTGACCGCCGAGGCCATGTCGCCGATCTCGTCCTTGCTGCTGATTTGCACGCGCTTGGTGAGGTCGCCCTCGCCCGCCGCCAGATCATCCATGGCCGCAATCAGCAGCTTCAGACGATTGACCACACGGCGCCCCAGCACGACAGCGATCAGCAGCAATACGCCGAACCCAACCATCGCCAGCCCCATGCCGATGCGCCAGCGCAAGGTGCCTGCGGTCTCCTGCACGGCGCTGGTGGTGTTGGCGGCCATCTGCGTGGCGGTGGCTTGCGCAGACTGCAGCCGCGCGCCCATGGAGGCCGCGCTGTCTGCGGCAGCACCCTTAAGACTGTCGCCCACCAGCTGATCGCTGCTGGCGATCAGCGCGGCAAAACGCTTGTCCAGCGCCGCCAGGTCGGTTTCTACCGCCGCGGTCGAAACGCCCATGCGCACCTTGCCAATCTCTACGCCATTGGGGCTGATCGACGCTTCGACGTAGAACACGGCAGGATCATTTTTCGCCGCATCCAGGACTTTATCCAGCGCACGGTCGCCCTGACCTTTGGCCAGCAACGCCTGGTTGATCGGGTTGTCGCGGTTCAGATAACGGGTCAAATGCTCGCCGGCCGCATCGTCGTAAACCACAAACAGCACGTTGGGATTGCGCTGAGCGCGACGAGCGAACTCCGACAGCGTTGGCACGTCGCTGTCCCACATGGCGCGTGGCGCCACCGAGGCCAGCAGTTGTGCCATGTCGCTGGCCGAGTCTTGCAGGTCTTTTTCCAGGGTCGCACGCAGTTGCTTCTGCTCATCCTGCAAGCGCGTGGAAAGCCCCGCCGTCAGACGCTGGCGCGTGCTCGAAGACAGACTGTCCAGACTGGAGGTGACTTCCTTGCCGGCTTGCGCCAGCTCGCCGGACAGTTTCTGGCTGTCGATACCCAGGCGGTTGCCCAGATCGGCTTCCAATGCGGTGACCGTGCTCCGCGTCAGAGCGACGGCGACCAGCACTTGCACCAAAAGAGCGATACCAAGGGTAACGAACACCGGCCGCAACAGCCGGCTTTGTAACAATGAGAGAACGGCAGACACTGGAAATCCCTCCACCACGGGTGCCATTAATTTGATAGCACCGCGAAAGAAAGAACCATAGCAAGGGTCGTGCCGTTTGCCAGCCGGATACGAAAAAGGGCTCCCGAAGGAGCCCTTTGCTTTTTACATCAACAGCTTATTAAGCGAACGGGTGACGCAGAACGATGGTTTCGTTGCGGTCCGGGCCCGTCGAAATAATGTCGATTGGCGCACCGATCAGCTCTTCAACGCGCTTGATGTATGCACGGGCGTTGGCTGGCAGCTCTTCCAGGGTTTTGGCACCCACGGTGGACTCGGTCCAGCCCGGCACTTCTTCGTACACAGGCTGCAGGCCCACGTAGCTGTCGGCGTCGGTTGGCGCAACGTCCTTACCGTCTGCATCTTTGTAGCCGACGCAGATGTTGATGGCTTCCAGACCGTCGAGTACGTCCAGCTTGGTCAGGCAGATGCCCGAGATGCTGTTCACATCGATAGCGCGACGCAGGATAACCGCGTCGAACCAGCCGCAACGACGAGCACGGCCGGTGGTGGCGCCGAACTCATGACCTTGCTTGGCCAGGTGCGCGCCGACTTCGTCGAACAGCTCAGTCGGGAACGGGCCCGAACCTACGCGCGTGGTGTAAGCCTTGGTGATGCCCAGGATGTAGTCCAGGAACATCGGGCCGACACCCGAACCGGTAGCAACGCCGCCAGCGGTGGTGTTGGAGCTGGTCACGTACGGGTAGGTGCCGTGGTCGATGTCGAGCAACGAGCCCTGGGCGCCTTCGAACATGATGTCTTTGCCGGCGCGACGCAGGTCGTGCAGCTCAGCCGTCACGTCGAGCATCAGCGGCTTAAGCAGCTCGGCGTACTCTTTGCACTCGGCCAGGGTCTTTTCGAACTCAATGGCCGGCTCTTTGTAGTAACCAACGAGCATGAAGTTGTGGTAGTCCACCAGTTCACGCAGCTTGTCTTCAAAGCGCGGCATGTTGAGCAGGTCGCCCACACGCAGGCCACGACGTGCAACCTTGTCTTCGTAGGCCGGGCCGATGCCGCGACCGGTAGTACCGATCTTCAGCTCGCCACGGGCCTTTTCACGGGCCTGGTCCAGCGCAACGTGGAAGGACAGGATCAGCGGGCAGGACGGGCTGATACGCAGGCGCTCGCGCACCGGCACACCCTTTTCTTCCAGCTTGGTGATCTCGCGCAGCAGGGCGTCAGGTGCAACCACCACGCCGTTGCCGATCAGGCACTGTACGCCTTCGCGCAATACGCCCGACGGGATCAGGTGCAAGACGGTTTTTTCGCCATCGATGACCAGGGTGTGGCCAGCGTTGTGGCCACCTTGGTAGCGCACTACGGCGGCAGCATGTTCGGTCAGCAGATCAACGATCTTGCCTTTGCCCTCATCACCCCATTGGGTGCCCAGGACTACGACATTCTTACCCATAACACTTGTCCTCATTCGCGCAAACTTGGTGCCGGCGATGGCCGGCAGGAAAACTCAAGAAGCCAGTGGCGATACTTGCCAAAGCCCGTTCTGCAGAATCAATTGCCGGTCGCAGTCCGCTTCACGGGCGGCGGCCAATGGCTGCCCAGGCAAAGCCTGGACGACACGCTGACCCTCACTGCGCAACTGGCAAACCTGCTGCCAGAGTGCTGCGTCCGTGCTGTCGGGCATCCAGACGCCACCAGACGGCAGCTCGACCTCAGCACGCCCCAGGGTCACCAGGGTTTTCAAATCGGTGGAAAAGCCGGTCGCCGGACGGGCGCGACCGAAGTCGGCGCCGATATCGTCATAACGACCGCCTTGGGCGATGGCCTGGCCAACACCCGGTACAAACACGGCGAACACCACACCGGTGTGGTAGTGGTAGCCGCGCAATTCGCCCAGGTCAAAATACAGCGGCAGTTGCGGGAAGCGCGCCGACAAACGCTCGGCAATCGCCAGCACGTCATCGAGCGCCGCCAATACGGACGCCGGCGCATTGGCCAGGCGCTCGCGCGCAGCCACCAGCACTTCACGGCCACCGCACAGATCAACCAGCGCGCGCAGCATGCCGGCGAGGTCAGCAGGTACACCCTCGGTAAGGGCGATCACTTCATCGATAGCCTTGCGTTGCAGGGCATCGAACAACTGCTGCTCCACTTCACCGGACAAACCGGCCGCGCGGGCCAGGCCACGGTAGATACCGACGTGGCCCAAGTCCATGTGCACATCCGGCACGTCAGCCAGTTGCAGCATGGCCAGCATCAAGCTGATCACTTCAACGTCGCTGCTCGGGCTGGCATCACCGTACAACTCGGCGCCCAATTGAATCGGGCTACGCGAAGACGACAAGGCACGCGGTTGCGCATGCAGCACGCTGCCGGCATAGCAAAGACGGCTGGGACCTTCGCGGCGCAGGGTGTGCGCATCGATACGCGCCACTTGCGGCGTGATGTCGGCGCGAAAGCCCATTTGCCGACCCGATTGCGGGTCGATGACCTTGAAGGTGCGCAAATCCAGGTCCTGGCCCGCGCCGGTCAGCAGGGATTCCAGGTACTCGATATGGGGGGTCACGACAAACTCGTAACCCCAGCTCTGGAACAGATCCAACACCTGGCGACGCGCTACTTCAATGCGCGCAGCTTCTGGTGGCAGTACTTCTTCGATGCCATCTGGCAGCAGCCAGCGGTCTACCGTTGCCATTACGCCATTCCCCTATGATCCGGGCGGCCAGCCCTCGGCCGAGCCCTGAGTGAAGCAGAAAATGCCCGACCCCTGCATAAACAACGCGCAAGAACGACGTGACGAATGGCCTGCTAGCGGCCTCGTCGGGCACTTTCCTCGAAAAACCTGTGGCGTCTGCAACGCACCACAACAATCAAACATGCAGACGCAAAAAAGCCGGGAATTTCCCGGCTGCCGCATCATACACCCGTTTTCTGAAAGGATCACCCCGCCAGGCATTTTAGCCGCCCGACGGAGTGTGTCCTACAGAATCACCGGCTGGTTACTTGGACTTTTCCAGGTAGCGGAAGAAGTCGCTGCTTGGGTCCAGCACCATGACGTCGGTTTTGTTCGCGAAGCTTTCACGGTAAGCGCGCAGGCTGCGGTAGAACGCGTAGAACTCCTGATCCTGACCGTAAGCCTTGGCGTAGATCGCCGCAGCTTGAGCATCGCCATCACCACGGGCCTCTTCAGACTCGCGATAGGCCTCTGCCAGCAGTACACGGCGCTGACGGTCGGCATCCGCACGGATACCTTCGGCCAACTCGTTACCTTTGGCGCGGTGCTCACGGGCTTCACGCTCACGCTCGGTGCTCATACGCTCGAACACGCTGCGGTTCACTTCCTTGGGCAGGTCGATCGCCTTGACCCGGACATCAACAACCTCGATGCCCAGTTCTTTTTCAGCCATGGTGTTCAGCGAACGCGTGATGTCAGCCATCAGCGCATCACGCTCACCGGACACCACCTCGTGCAGGGTGCGTTTACCGAACTGGTCACGCAGGCCCGATTCCAGACGGCGCGACAAACGCTCGTCGGCAATCTGCTTGAGGCCGGATGTCGCGGTGTAGAAACGCTCGGCATCCTTGACGCGCCACTTGGCGTAGGCGTCAACCATCACGGCTTTCTTTTCCAGGGTCAGGAAGCGCTGTGTCGGTGCATCCAAGGTCATCAGGCGGCCGTCGAACTTGCGCACCTGGTTCACGTAGGGGACTTTCACATGCAGGCCCGGCTGGACATCCGCCTGGACCACACGACCGAATTGCAGCAACACCGCGCGCTCGGTCTGAGACACGATGTAGAAGCAGTTCCAGGCAGCGATGACCACGACGACGCCCACAATCAGGGCGGTCAGCGATTTATTGCTCATCAACGACTCTCCCTGGTACGTGTTTGCTGTTGCAGCAAGTCAGCGGCCGCACGGGCGCTCGCTTCATTGGCAGCAGCGGTCGAACCGGTAGCCGGTGCGCTGGTGCTGCTACGACCACCTTCGATCATCTTGTCCAGCGGCAGGTACAGCAGGTTGTTCTGCCCACCTTTGCTGCCGGTCACGAGAACCTTGCTGGTGTTGCTGAAGACTTCCTGCATGGTGTCCAGGTACAGACGCTCACGCGTGACTTCCGGAGCCTTGCGGTACTCGGCGACCAGCTTGGTGAAGCGATCCGCCTCACCCTTGGCGCGGGAAACCACTTCGTCGCGGTAACCATTGGCATCCTCGAGGATACGCTGGGCCTGACCGCGCGCTTCCGGCACGACGCCGTTGGCATAGGTCTCTGCCTGGTTGCGCGAACGCTGCTCGTCTTCACGGGCGCGGATCACGTCGTCAAAGGCTTCCTGCACTTCGCGCGGTGCAGCTGCGCTCTGTACGTTCACCTGGGTAACGGTGATACCGGTGCGATAAGTGTCGAGGAACCGTTGCAGGCGCTCCTTGATCTCGCTGGCCATCAATTCACGACCTTCGGTCAGCACCTGGTCCATGGCGGTGGAACCGACCACGTGACGCAGTGCACTTTCGGTTGCGTGTTGCAGGCTGATTTCCGGCTGATCAACGTTCAGCACGAAGTCCTGCAGGTTGCTGATCTTGTACTGCACGGTCAGCGGCACTTCGACGATGTTCTCGTCTTCGGTCAGCATCTGGCCCTGCTTGGTATAGGCACGCTCACGCGTGACGTTTTCCATGTACTTCTTGTCGATCGGGGGGAAGTAGATATTCAGGCCCGGGCCGACAGTCTCGTAGTACTTGCCGAAGCGCAGCACCACGGCCTGCTCCTGCTCGTCCACGACGTAAACCGCGCTGTACAGCCACACGGCTGCGAGCACGACAAGACCCAGGCCCAGCAGGCCATAGCCACCGCCCTTGCTTGTGCGACCGCCGTCGTCACCACCACGTTTTTTCCCACCACCGAACAACCCATTCAGGCTTTCCTGCAGCTTTCGGAAGGCCTCGTCGAGATCCGGTGGCCCCTTGCGGTCGCCATTATTGCGGCGCTTACCACCCCAAGGATCCTGATTATTCGAGTTGCCACCCGGCTCATTCCAAGCCATAGCGCTCTCCATCTGATAAAGCAAAGACGCACCCACGGCGCGCCGACCAATGCTACAGAATGCCTGCTACTGCGGCACAACCGCTTTCGGAGGCTTTTATTGCAAAGTGTGTTGTTCGATGAACTCCGTCGGCACCACACCTTCACGGCTGACCAGCCGATTCAGCTCCGAGCGCGGCAATCGAACGGCCAGCAAGCTGACACCTTCTTCGTCGTATTCTTCTTTCTGTACGGCACCCAGCTCGAAAAACTGTGCACGCAGTCGAGCAAAACGCTGAGGCAAGCGCAAGGTGCCGACAAACAAATCGCTACCCAGCAACTCGGCAATGGCTTGTTCAAGCAATTCCAAACCACTGCCATCGCGCGCCGACAGCCAGACCCGCTGGGGCTTGCCGTCTTCATCACGCTGAATTTGTGGCTCAACGCCTTCAAGCAAATCGAGTTTGTTATAGACCTCGAGGATCGGCAAGTCCTGTGCACCAATCTCGCCCAGCACCACCATCACCTGCTCGATTTGCAACATGCGATCCGGTTCGGCCGCATCGATCACGTGCAACAGCAGGTCGGAATTGCTCGACTCTTCGAGCGTAGACCGAAACGCCTCGACCAGCTTGTGAGGCAAGTGACGAATGAAACCCACGGTGTCGGCCAGGACAATCGGCCCCAGGTCGTCCAGTTCCAGACGGCGCAAGGTCGGGTCGAGGGTGGCGAACAGTTGGTCGGCCGCGTACACGTCCGATTTCGTCACGTTATTGAACAGGGTGGATTTGCCGGCGTTGGTATAGCCCACCAGGGAAACGGTAGGGATATCCGCCCGCATGCGGCCGCGACGCGATTGCTCACGCTGGCTGCGCACTTTTTCCAGGCGACCCTTGATCTGACGCAGGCGAACCCGCAGCAGACGGCGGTCGGTTTCCAGCTGGGTTTCACCCGGACCGCGCATGCCGATACCGCCACCCTGACGCTCAAGGTGAGTCCAGCCGCGAACCAGCCGGGTGCTCATGTGGTCAAGCTGGGCCAGTTCGACCTGGAGCTTGCCTTCATGGGTACGGGCGCGTTGGGCGAAAATATCGAGAATCAAACCGGTGCGGTCGATCACGCGACACTCGAAAACACGTTCGAGGTTACGTTCCTGACTAGGCGTGAGGGTGTGATTGAAGATCACCAGATCGGCTTCTTCAGCATGGACCAGGTCGCGCAGTTCCTCGACCTTGCCGCTGCCGATCAGGAATTTGGCGGTTGGCCGATGACGCGGTACGTTAAAAAACGCAACGGTCTCGGCGCCGGCCGAATTTGCCAACTCCTGAAACTCCTGCGGATCTTCGCGCGCCTCAGGGTCCTGTCCATCCAAGTGAACGAGGATTACTCGCTCACCACCACCGTGGCGCTCAAAGAACAAAGGAGACTCCTATCAGGCGTTACCTGGCTCAGCGTCACCCTGTTCGGTATCAGTTGCGCTAGGCAGACGGATAGGACGAACGGGAACGACTGTCGAGATAGCGTGCTTGTAAACCATCTGGCTGACGGTGTTTTTCAGCAGGATCACGAACTGGTCGAACGACTCGATCGTGCCTTGCAGCTTGATCCCGTTGACCAGGTAGATGGAAACCCCCACTTTCTCTTTACGTAAAGTATTCAAGTAAGGGTCTTGTAGCGAATGCCCTTTTGACATGTGCCGCACTCCTTTAAGGATCAATAATAAAATTCGGAAAATAGATAGCTTATGGCCGTCACACCCCCAAGGATAGACGGCAATTGCAAGGACTCAGCTCAATATGGAGACCGTTCCCAAGTATTTCAAGGCGCGTGACAGATTGTCGCTGTCCAGGCTGTCCAGCCAGTGCAAATCGCTCCAGCTGCGCAACCAGGTGAACTGGCGTTTCGCCAATTGGCGCGTGGCAATGATGCCGCGCTCCTGCATTTCGGCTGACGTCAGCTTGCCATCCAGATGATCCCAGACTTGGCGGTAGCCAACAGCACGTATCGACGGCAACCCAGCATGCAGGTCACCTCGGGAACGCAGTGCTACGACCTCATCCACAAACCCCTGTTCCAACATAATTGTGAATCTTTGTGCAATTCGTTCATGCAGCACCTGACGATTTGCCGGAGCAATGGCCAGATTCGCCACAGTATAGGGTAATACTGCCTGTCCAGACGCGCCTGCGTCAGCACTTTGCGCAGTTTGTTTCAGCCGATGTTCAGTCATTGTCTGGCCGCTGACCCGCCAGACTTCCAGGGCGCGAGTGAGTCGCTGCGGGTCATTGGGATGAATGCGCGCCGCCGACACCGGGTCAACCGCCGCCAATTGGTCGTGCAGGGCTTGCCAGCCAAGGCGTGCAGCCTCTTCCTCGAGTTCGGCGCGAACCTGCGCGTCGGCCGGCGGCATATCCGCCAGACCTTCCTGCAACGCCTTGTAGTAGAGCATCGTGCCGCCCACCAGCAACGGGATATTGCCCCGCGCGGTGATTTCGGCCATGGCGGCCAAGGCATCGGTGCGAAAATCTGCCGCGGAATAGCTCTCGGCCGGGTCGATAATGTCGATCAGCTTATGCGGATACTCGGCCAGCAGCGCTTTTGAAGGCTTGGCCGTGCCGATGTCCATGTCCCGGTAAACCAGGGCAGAGTCGACACTGATCAGCTCGCACGGCAACACCTTGGTCAGCTCGATGGCCAGGTCAGTCTTGCCGGCAGCCGTGGGGCCCATCAGGAAGATTGCGGGGGGTAAGGCGCTCATCAACGGCCGCGCAAGAACAGTTTGTCCAGATCGTCCAGGCCCATCTGGGTCCAGGTCGGTCGGCCGTGGTTGCATTGGCCGCTGCGCTCGGTGTTTTCCATGTCGCGCAGCAAACCGTTCATTTCTGGCAAGGCCAGCCGGCGGTTGGCGCGGATCGCGCCGTGGCAGGCCATGGTGCCGAGCAGTTCGTTGATGTGTGCCTGGATGCGGTCACTGGTGCCGTATTCCATCAGGTCCGCGAGTACGTCGGCGACCAGACGGTTAGCTTCAGCTTGTTTGAGCAGCGCAGGAATCTGGCGGATCGCCAGGGTTTCCGGGCCCAGGCGCTGCAACTCGAACCCCAGTTTCTGGAACACGCTGTGGTGCTCCTCAGCGCAATCGGCTTCACGCTGGCTGACGGCCAGGGATTCGGGCACCAGCAATGGCTGGCCGCTGAGGCCTTCGCTGGCCATGGCGATCTTCAAGCGCTCGTACATGATCCGCTCATGGGCGGCGTGCATGTCCACCAGCACCAGGCCGTGGGCGTTTTCCGCCAGAATGTAGATGCCCTTGAGTTGCGCCAGCGCATAGCCCAGCGGCGGGATATCACCGCCACCTTCTGGCAACGCGACAGCAGTGGGCTCGGCCCCCGGCAGCGGCGCGAAAAACTCGCGATAGGCCGCCTGGGCTTCTGCCACCGGCACTGCCGACTGCGGACGCGGCGTGTATTGATACTGATAACCCGCGCCCGACCCGGAACCCGGCGCCGTGTAAGCAGGCTGAGGCTGTGGCGATTGCAGCAGGTTGGCCGCCAGGCTCATTTCGCCCTGGGGGCCGAACTCGCCGGCTTCCGGGCCGCTCGGCCGCACAACGGCCGTCACGATCGGCGCAGACAGCTGATCATCCGGGCGCACATCGCCCAGGGCGCGGTGCAAGGTGCCATAAAGGAAGTCATGCACCATGCGCCCGTCACGGAAGCGCACTTCGTGTTTGGTCGGGTGCACGTTGACGTCGACCACCGACGGATCGACCTCAAAAAACAGAACAAACGTAGGATGCCGCCCGTTGAACAGCACGTCGCGGTAGGCCTGACGCACCGCGTGAGCCACCAGCTTGTCGCGCACCGCGCGGCCATTCACGAAAAAATACTGCAAGTCCGCCTGACTACGGGAAAAGGTTGGCAAACCCACCCAGCCCCACAGCCGCAAGCCATTGCGTTCGATCTCGATCGGCAGCGCCTGCTCCAGGAAACCCGCGCCGCAGATTGCCGACACACGCCGAGCGCGCGCCGCGTCGTCATGGGCTTCGTGCAGGCTGAGGATGGTCTTGCCGTTATGGCGCAAGTGAAACGCCACGTCGAAACGCGCCAAGGCCAGGCGCTTGATGACTTCTTGCAGGTGATCGAATTCGGTTTTTTCGGCCTTGAGGAATTTGCGCCGCGCCGGGGTATTGAAGAACAGGTCGCGCACTTCCACCGAAGTGCCCACCGGGTGCGCCGCCGGCTGGACCCTGGGCGCCATGTCGCGGCCTTCGGTTTCCACTTGCCAGGCCTGCTCGGCGCTGCGGGTGCGCGAAGTCAGGGTCAGGCGCGCCACCGAGCTGATAGACGCCAGCGCCTCACCGCGAAAACCCAGGCTCATCACCCGTTCAAGGTCTTCCAGGTCGCGAATCTTGCTGGTGGCGTGACGCGCCAGGGCCAGCGGCAGGTCTTCGGAAGAGATGCCACTGCCGTCATCGCGCACGCGCAGCAGCTTGACGCCGCCCTGTTCCACGTCGACATCAATGCGCTTGGCGCCGGAGTCGATGCTGTTTTCCAGCAGCTCCTTGATCACTGACGCCGGGCGCTCAACCACCTCGCCCGCGGCAATCTGGTTGGCCAGGCGCGGGCTGAGCAGCTCGATGCGCGAGCCACTGTTCAAGACTGATTCGCTCATTACTGCGCCGCCAATTCGGTGCCAGGGATGGTTAACACCTGGCCGACTTTCAACTCGTCGGTCTTCAGGTTATTGGCGCTGCGCAAGGTAGCGGCCGACACCTGAAAACGCACGGCCAGCATCGCCAGGGTGTCGCCAGGCTGCACGCGATGGTCACGTGGGCCCTGGGCGATTTTCCCGGAGTCACGCAGCCAGGCAATGTAGGTGCCCGGCGGCGGGTTCTGCTGGAAGAACTGGCGAATGCCGGCGCTGATCGAGCGCGCCAACGCCTGCTGGTGGCTGGCGCTGGCCAGCTTCGAGGCTTCGTTGGAGTTGGAGATAAACCCGGTTTCGACCAGGATCGACGGAATGTCCGGCGACTTCAACACCATGAACCCGGCCTGCTCCACGCGCTGCTTGTGCAGCGAGGTCACGCGACCGATGTTGCTCAGGACCTTCTGGCCGACGTTCAAGCTGGAGGTCAGCGAGGCGGTCATCGACAGGTCGAGCAGTACGCCGGCGAGCATTTTGTCTTTGTCGTCGAGGGACACGTTGCCGGCCCCGCCGATCAAGTCGGAACGGTTTTCGCTGTCCGCCAGCCAGCGCGCGGTCTCGGACGTGGCGCCGCGATCCGACAGGGCAAACACCGAAGCGCCGAAGGCAGCGGCCGATGGCGCGGCGTCGGCGTGGATCGACACGAACAGGTCGGCGCCCTTCTTGCGAGCGATTTCGGTACGGCCACGTAAAGGAATGAAGTAGTCGCCGGTACGGGTCAGCTCGGCGCGATAGCCTTTCATGCCACTGACCTGACGTTGCAGTTCACGGGCGATGGCCAGCACCACGTCTTTTTCATGCTGGCCGCGCGAGCCGGAGGCGCCCGGGTCTTCACCGCCGTGACCGGCGTCGATCACCACAATAATGTCGCGCTTACCCGCAGGCGCGGGCGGCGGCGGTGGCAGCTTGACCTGAGGCTGCGATGGATTGACCGGCACGGCCGGCACAGTCGCCACGCTTGGCGTCGGCGCAGGCGGCGGCGCGGCATCGGCGGCATTGTCGAACAGATCGACCACCAAGCGGTTGCCATATTGGGCGTTCGGCGCCAGCACAAAGCTTTTCGGGGTCACCGCCTTTTTCAGGTCGATCACCACTCGCAGGTCGGTTGGCGTGCGCTGCGCAGAGCGCATCGAGGTAATCGGCGTGTTGGCGGTGGAGACTTTCAACGGCGCGGCCAGGGTCGCACCGTTGATGTCGATCACCAGGCGATCAGGCGCCGTGAGGGTAAAGACGCTGTGCTGGACCGGGCCAGACAGGTCAAACACCAGTCGCGTGTTATCCGGCGCTCGCCACAGGCGAACACTTTTCACCTGTGAAGCAGCCAGAGCATTGAAAGTCATTGCCGCAAGCAACACCCCTACGACAGCAACCATCGCGCGAAAGCGCATACCTAACCCCACCAATTTTATTTGAATTCCAGTGCCAGAGCGGCGCACCACGACTCACCGCGCGCGCTCTGGGGCAACAACTTCAGCTGACGTCCGTGGTCATGCGGCGTAATGGTAATGGTCAGGTCCGGCTTTGGCAAAAAGCCTGTGCCTTTATCTGGCCACTCGATCAGGCACAAAGCGTCTTCGTCGAAGTAATCACGGATACCCATGTATTCCAGTTCTTCCGGATCGACCAGACGATACAGGTCGAAATGGAAGGCGCGAACCCTACCGATCTCGTAGGGTTCGACCAGGGTGAACGTCGGGCTTTTTACCGCGCCCGTGTGGCCCAACCCGCGAATAATGCCGCGTGACAGCGTGGTCTTGCCCGCCCCCAGGTCGCCTTCGAGAAAGATCAGCCCCGCGCCGTTCGTGACTTGGGCAATGCGATTTCCGAACGCAACCATGGCGTCTTCATCGCTCAGAAAAAGCGTTACTTCAGACACGGTGACTGCTCCTCCAGCAATTGACGAATGGCAGGTATCAGGTCGCTGGCAGCCAGCCCGCGACCGAAAGTGCCCTGGCGATCCCCCGCCGTGGCGTGCAACCACACCGCCAGGCAGCTGGCTTCATAAGCCGGCATGCCCTGGGCCAGCAACGCGCCGACCAGGCCACTCAGCACATCGCCCAGGCCCGCCGTGGCCATCGCCGGGTGGCCCTGGTCACAGCGCGAAACACGCCCGTCCGGGCTGGCAATCAAACTGCCAGCACCCTTGAGAATAGCCACTGCATTGAATTTCTGGCTCAACGCGCGCGCCACCTTAAGGCGATCGGCCTGAACCTGGGCTGTCTTCATGCCCATCAAGCGCGCTGCTTCGCCAGGATGTGGCGTGATCACCGAGTTGGCCGGCAGGCTGACGCTGCCGGTAGCCAGTTGATTCAAGGCGTCCGCATCCCAGACTTGCGCCTGTTTGGCGTTGGCGGCGACGGATAACAGGCTTTTGCCCCAGGACGCCTCTGCGAGGCCTGGACCGATAACAATCACCGAAATTTTTTCCAGCAGCCCCATCAACTGATTGGCCGAACTCACGCCAACCGTCATGACTTCCGGCAGGCGCGCCAGTGCGGCGGGGACGTGCTCAGGGCGGGTGGCCAGCGAGACCATGCCCGCGCCGCTGCGCAAGGCGCTTTCGGCGCTGAGCAGCGCGGCGCCGCCAAAGCCGTGGTCGCCGCCGATGACCAGCAGGTGACCGAACTGGCCTTTATGGGCATCCGGGGAGCGTGCAGCCAGTTGCGGCAAATGGCCGTGCAACAGCGGCTGTACGTCGGTTATTGCGTGTTTTGTCTGCGGCATGCGTCTTCAAGCTCCGATGTCTGGCAGAATTATACCTATCTCACCTGCGGTTTCCCTTGTCTCATGCCTGCCATCACCACCGATTTGCCCGCCCTTGCCCAATCGATCAAAGACTGGAGCCGCGAGCTGGGCTTTCAACAAGTCGGCATCAGCGGCCTGGACCTGGCCGAGCATGAACAGCACCTGCAGCGCTGGCTCGACGCGGGCTACCACGGCGAGATGGACTACATGGGCGCCCATGGCAGCAAGCGCTCGCACCCCGATGAACTGGTGCCGGGCACGCTGCGCGTGGTCTCGCTGCGCATGGATTATCTGCCAGGCGACACCCAAATGGCGCAGTTGCTGGCCAAGCCAGAAAAAGCCTACATATCCCGTTACGCCCTCGGCCGCGACTACCACAAGCTGATCCGCAAGCGCGTGCAGCAACTGGCCGATCGCATTCAGGCCCAGATCGGCCCGTTTGGCTTTCGCGCGTTTGTCGACAGCGCGCCGGTGCTGGAAAAAGCCATCGCCGAGCAGGCCGGTCTCGGCTGGATCGGCAAAAACACCCTGGTGCTCAATCGCAAGGCCGGCAGCTATTTCTTCCTCAGCGAGCTGTTTGTCGATTTGCCACTGCCGGTAGATCCGCCTCACACCACCGAGCACTGCGGCCGCTGCACTGCTTGCCTGGATATCTGCCCCACCAACGCGTTTGTCGGTCCCTATGTACTGGACGCACGACGCTGCATTTCCTACCTCACCATCGAGCTCAAAAGCTCGATTCCAGAAGACCTGCGCCCGCTGATCGGCAACCGCGTGTTCGGTTGCGATGACTGTCAGATCGTTTGCCCGTGGAATCGTTTCGCCCGACCTACCACCGAAGGCGATTTCAAGCCTCGGCACAATCTGGATAACGCCGAGCTGGCCGAACTGTTTATGTGGGACGAGGATAAATTCCTCAGCAGCACCGAAGGCTCGCCACTACGCCGCGCCGGCTACGAGCGCTGGCTGCGCAACCTGGCCGTGGGCCTGGGCAATGCGCCGTCGAGCATTCCAGTGCTTGAAGCCTTGAAGGCGCGCCGGGATTACCCTTCGGACTTGGTGCGCGAACACGTCGAGTGGGCGCTCAACCAGCACGCTACGCGCTAGTGCACGTCGTCGTTGTAGACGAACTTGGGCATTTCCCAGTGAAAACGGATGGCCAGCAGGCGCAACAGAAAGCCGCTGAACAAGGTCAGCAGAATCGCTTGCTCGCTGGGCAACTGCAGATAAAGGCAGAGCATGTAGAACCAGGCGGCAAGGAACGACACGCTGGCGTACAGCTCGCGGCGGAAGATCAGCGGGATGTCGTTGCAGAAAATATCCCGCAGGATGCCGCCGAATACGCCAGTGATCACGCCGCTGACCGACGCCACCAACATGCCGTGGCCCATTTCCAGGGCGGTCATGCAGCCGATCAAGGTGAACGCCACCAGGCCCACGGCGTCCAGCGCCAGGAACAGTGAACGCAGGTGGCGCATCAACGGAGCAATAAAGATCGTCACCAAGGCAGCGATGGAGGTCAGCACCAGGTATTCCGGGTGTTTGACCCAGGTCAACGGGTAATGCCCAAGCAACACATCGCGCACCGAACCACCGCCCAATGCCGTGACGCAAGCAATCAGCACCACCCCAAACCAGTCCATGCCACGCCGCCCGGCGGACAGCGCGCCGGTCATGGCTTCGGCGGTGATGGCGATGAGGTAGAGCATCAACAGCATGATGGCGATCCTTGCAATGAGGCGCGCAGTCTAATCATTTGGTGATGGCACCAAAAGGGGGCGCCAGGCGAAAGACCGCGTCAACAGCATCGCAGGCAAGCCAGCTCCCACACTTGAATGTATTCACACATCAAAATGTGGGTGCTGGCTTGCCTGCGATGGCGCCGGGCTAGGCGCCACAGATTCAAGCCTTGATGAAATGCTTACGGTAATGCTGCAGCTCAGCAATCGACTCACGAATGTCATCCAGCGCCAAATGCGTGCTGCCTTTATGGAAGCTGTCTTTGACTTCCGGCGCCCAGCGCGCGGCCAGCTCTTTGAGCGTCGACACATCCAGGTTGCGGTAGTGGAAGTAGCTTTCCAGCGCTTTCATGTGCGTATAAAGGAAGCGGCGGTCCTGGCAGATGCTGTTGCCGCAGATGGGCGACTTGCCCTTGGGCACCCATTTTTCCAGGAAGGCGATGGTTTCAGCTTCGGCGTCGCGCATGCTGATGCGGCTGTCTCGCACGCGCTGGGTCAGGCCGGAGTTGCCGTGGGTGCGCGTGTTCCATTCATCCATGGTGGCGAGTACGGCGTCGCTGTGGTGAATGGCGATCACCGGACCTTCGGCCAAGGTGTTGAGATTGCTGTCGGTGACAATCGTCGCCATCTCGATGATGACGTCGGTGTCGGGGTTCAGACCGGTCATTTCCAGATCGATCCAAATCAGGTTCTGTGGGTTTTGCATGGCTTGATTCTCTTGGCACCTTGGCGTAGCTGCGCAGTTTAGCAGGCAGGGGCGTGCTAGACTCGCGACCGTTTTACCTAACTTTTGCATTATCGACACGGAACACCCATGGCCAAACGCCAGCTCAATCGTCGCCAAAACTGGCGCATCGAAAAGATCCAAGGTGAACGCGCAGCGCGCGCCGCCAAACGTGAATCCTCCGCCGTAGAGGCGCTCGAGGGCGGCGACCTGGGCCCCGAACAGACGGGCCTGGTGATCGCGCACTTTGGTGTGCAGGTCGAAGTCGAGGCGCTGGAAGGCGAACTCGCAGGCTCTGTTTCCCGCTGCCACTTGCGCGCCAACCTGCCTGCGCTGGTGACCGGCGACAAGGTCGTGTGGCGCGCCGGCAACCAGGGGATCGGCGTGATCGTCGCCCAGTTGCCCCGCACTACTGAATTGCGTCGCCCTGACAGCCGCGGCCAGCTCAAGCCGGTGGCCGCCAACGTCGACATGATCGTGATCGTGTTCGCGCCGCTGCCCGAGCCGCATGCCAATCTGATCGACCGTTACCTGGTCGCGGCCGAGCATGCCGGCATTCGCCCGCTGTTGCTGCTGAACAAATTCGACTTGATCGACGAGCAAAACGCCCCGGCGCTCAACGCGCTGCTGGCGGTCTACCGCACGCTGGGTTACCCGGTGCTGGAAGTCTCGGCGCATCACGGCAATGGCATGGAACAGCTGCAACAGCAGTTGGACGGGCGCATCAGTGTGTTCGTCGGCCAGTCGGGCGTGGGCAAGTCGTCGCTGGTCAACAGCTTGCTGCCAGAAGTCGACACACGCGTGGGCCCGCTGTCGGAGCTGTCCGGCCAGGGCACCCACACCACCACCACCGCGCGGTTGTTCCACTTCCCCGGCGGCGGCGAACTGATCGACTCCCCAGGCATCCGTGAATTCGGCCTCGGCCACGTCAGCCGTGCCGATGTGGAAGCGGGTTTCATCGAGTTCAACGACCTGATCGGCACCTGCCGCTTCCGCGACTGCAAACACGACCGCGAGCCGGGCTGTGCACTGCTCAAGGCGCTGGAAGATGGTCGCGTACAGCAGCAGCGCATGAACAGCTATCGGTCGATTATTGCGAGCTTGCCCGAGAGCAGTTACTGACCCGTTGTGGCGAGCCCGCTTGTTGTGGCGAGCGGGCTCGGCCCGCGTTGGGCTGCGAAGCAGCCCAAAACCTACACCCTCGGTTTGTCTGACAAGGTGCAGTGAGTGTGCTGGGGCTGCTGCGCAGCCCAACGCGGGGCAAGCCCGCTCGCCACAATCGCTCTGTTACGACCCAGGCGCCGTAGGATCTTTCACCCCACCATCATCAAACAGGTTCAGCTTCTGCCGCAGCTCGTGGGCCGGCAGCGGCTCCTGCCCTGGCGGAATCGCGTTCGGGTCGGCCGGCACTTCGCCCGGTGCGCCCTCGCCTTGGGCCGGTGCCGCCGGCGCTGCGCCCTGATCGCCTTCGATCGCACGCTGGGCCTTTTTGGTCAGCACGACAATATCAATCCGACGGTTGATCGGGTTGAACGGGTCTTTAGGATCAAACAGCTGCGACGACGCAAAACCCACTACGCGCGCCACTTGCGGGTCCGGGTAGCTGCCCGCTACCAGCGCACGGCGGGCGGCGTTGGCGCGGTTGGCCGAGAGTTCCCAGTTGCCGAAGTCACCCTGGCCCGCATACGGCTTGGCGTCGGTGTGGCCGCTGATGCTGATCTTGTTCGGCACCGCCTTGATGGTGTCAGCCATGGCCAGCAGGATGTCTTCAAAGTACGGTTTCAGGCGCGCGCTGCCGGAGTCGAACATCGGCCGGTTGGCGGCGTCGGTGATCTGGATGCGTAAGCCTTCCGGCGTGATCTCGAAAGAAATCTGATCCTTGAACTTCAGCAACTGCGGGTTCTCTTCAACCTTGGTCTGCAGTTCCTGCAGCAACAACTCCAGGCGTTCCTGCTCGACCTGCTCGGCCATCGATTCGACGGTGTCGCGCTCGATCGGGATTTTTTCCTGGGGCGCTTCGGTCTTGACCTCCGGGTTGATGGTGCGCTCAGGCGCCAGCTGCGGCGAGCCGCCCAGGTCAATCACAAACGGTGTGCCGCTTTCCGAAAAGCCAATCGGGTCTTTGAAGTAACCGGCGATGGCGATCTTCTGTTCGGGCGTGGCGGTGGACATCAGCCACAGCACCAGGAAGAACGCCATCATCGCCGTGGCAAAGTCGGCGAAGGCGATTTTCCAGGCGCCGCCATGGTGCCCCGCAGCGAAGCGCTTGACGCGCTTGATGATTATCGGCTGGTTGTTTTCCATGACTTAGCGACCGCGAACCGCTTGTTCCAGCTCGGCAAAACTTGGGCGATGTTTCGGGTACAGCACCTTGCGCCCGAACTCCACTGCCAGCGATGGCGGCATGCCGGACGCCGAAGCCACCAGGCAGGCCTTGATCGCTTCGTACAAATTCACTTCTTCCTTGGCATCGTGCGCCAGGGAAGTGGCCAGTGGGCCGAAGAAGCCGTAAGCGGCGAGAATACCGAAGAAGGTACCCACCAGGGCCGCGCCCACGTGCATGCCGATGGCCTTCTGGTCGCCTTCGCCCAGGGAAGCCATGGTCACCACGATGCCGAGTACCGCCGCGACGATACCGAAACCGGGCATGCCGTCGGCAACGCCGGTCACGGCGTGGGACGGATGCTCCAGCTCTTCCTTAAGGCTGAACAGCTCCATGTCGAACAGGCCTTCCAACTCGTGCGGCGCCATGTTGCCGGAGGACATGATGCGCAGGTAATCGCAGATGTAGGCGGTCATGCGCTCATCTTTGAGCACCGCCGGGTACTTGGCGAAAATCGGGCTGGCGGCGGCGTCTTCGATGTCGCCCTCGATGGCCATCATGCCTTCGCGACGACTCTTGTTGAGGATCTCGTAAATCAACCCCAGCACTTCCAAATAAAAGGTGTGGGAAAAGCGCGAGCTGAACATGCCCAGCGACTTCTTGATCACGTGCATGGTCATGTAGCCGGGGTTGGCCTGCAGGAATGCGCCAAACGCGGCACCGCCGATGATCAACACTTCGAAGGGCTGGATCAGCGCGGCAATTTTACCGTGGGACAGGACGTACCCACCGAGCACACTTGCGATGACGACGATGATGCCGATAATTTTAGCCATAGGAGATTGGTACTTGCGCCGTCGGGTTCATGGACATATTGGGTGAAGCTGAAAACTCTTGTTCTACTTATCGGCAAAACTGCGCCAGACTATAGCCCGTTAAGGCGAAAAGCCAATTCGGCCCGTTCCGGGCGTGTAGAACGCAAGTGATGATCGCGCCCCAATCATGGCTAATGAAACGACAGCTCCAACGACAAAACCCACTACCCTCGCGGCTTGGATAAAGCGCCTGGACGATGTGCTGCTGCCTGTTCCTCAGGCTAGTCACGAACGCGTGTGCAAGGCCATCCGCGATAGCCGTAGTTCTTTACGGGATATTGCCGAGCTGATGCAACACAGCCCGGCGCTGGTGCTCAGCGTGATGCGCGAGGCGAACGGCCAGGCCCATGGCAGCCTGTCAGGGCCGGCGGAAAACCTCGAAGTGGCGCTCAACCGCCTCGGCCTCAAACGCGCCGAGGAGTTGTTGGCGCGCCTGCCCTCGGTGCCGGAAAAAGACATTCCGGTGGCCCTGCGCCAACTGCTGCTGGTGAGCCAGCACGCTTCCCAGCAAGCCAACGGTTTGTTCGCCAGCCGCCTCGCGCGGTTGTGGCAAGACATTCATTGGGGCAGCCTGCTGTTTCTGTCGCCGCTGTGGCCGATGGCCGTCGCCTACCCCAAGCTTCTGGAAGAATGGGAACTGCGGGTGATCCACAAAGGCCAGTCGGCACACAAGGTCGAACAGGCATTGTTCGGCGTGCGCCTGCTGGACTTGTGCCGCGGCTTGACCGAAGCCTGGCACCTGCCGATCTGGGTCTCCCAAGGCTACAGCCTGCTGCTGACCGAACAGCGCTTGCTGGTCAAGGCGCTGCACATCGCCCGTGAAGACGACGCGCTGCGCCAACAGCAATTGCTCGACGCCGAACCCAACCTGCGCCGCTGGCTGAACCAGCCGGCCAACACTGTGCTGCTGGCCAACGGCCTGGCGATGTCGGCGCAGGAATCCTGGACCTGCCCGCACACCGAGCGCTGGCAGTACCTCACCGCGCTGTACCTGCAAGAGCCGCTGAGTGACGTGCAGCAGCAGGTTCACCAGCAAGCGGTGACCAGCGCACGCACGACCTTGATGCCTGACCTCTGGCACCCGGCGTTGTCGCTGATCTGGCCGTGGCATGTGCAGAAGATCCATCGCGGCCTGTTGCCGGCGCCGCCGCCCACTGCCGAAGCACTCGCCGTGTGGCGCAAGCGTTGCACCGAGCTGCTGGTCGAACCGAGCCGTTTTGCCAATGCCATGCACCTGACCACCTGTGCCCGAGAAGCCTTGGTCGCCAGTGGCATGCAGCGCGTCTTGTTGTTCATGGCGGACCGCGCCTTGAGCACCTTGCGCGTGCACCAGGCCGACGGCTTGCCCAAGGACGCGGCGAACCTGAGCCTGGATGTGGTCAACAGCACGCTGCTGCAGCGCCTGCTGGAAAAGTCTGCCCAGGTACGCCTCACGCCAGACAATCACGCACAGTTCTCAGCCTTGCTGCCGCCGATCCTGCGCCGCCTGTTCAATGGCGAACACCTGTTGCTGCGTTCCTTGAGCTGCAACGGCAAGGTCGTGATGCTGATGGTCGCCGATCAGGGCGGCGGGCCGTTCTCGGAAACCACCGTGCAGGCCTTCGGCAAAACCGCTCAATGCATCGAGAAAGCGCTGCACAGCTTTACCAACCGCAGCGCTTGATGCTTGCGCTACAATCGCCCTCTTTTATCGCCAACAATTGTGCCCAGGAGACCTCACATGCCTGACTTCTCTGGCTTGCCGCTGGTGATCGAGTCCAGCGACCTGCTCGGTCAACTGGATGCCGAACACCTGATTCTGGTGGACCTCACCAGTGCCGCCCGCTACGCCGAAGGGCATATCCCCGGTGCGCATTTCGTTGACCCCAAGCGCACCCAACTGGGCCAGGCGCCCGCACCCGGTTTGCTGCCGCCCAAGGCCGACCTCGAAAAACTGTTCGGCGAACTGGGCCACACCCCGGATGCCACCTACGTGGTCTACGACGACGAAGGCGGCGGCTGGGCCGGGCGCTTCATCTGGATGCTCGACGTGATCGGCCACCAGAAATACCACTACCTGGACGGCGGCCTGCTGGCCTGGCTGGAAGAGAAATACCCAGTTTCCACCGAAGTGCCCGCCCCCGTCGGCGGCCCTGTCAGCCTCACGCTGCATGACGGCCCCACGGCCACTCGCGAATACTTGCAAAGCCGACTCGGCGCGGCCGACCTGGGTATCTGGGATGCCCGCGGCCCGCTGGAATATTCCGGCGAGAAAGTGCTCGCCGCCAAGGGCGGACACATCCCCGGCGCCGTGAACTTCGAATGGACCGCCGGCATGGATAAGGCGCGCAACCTGCGCATCCGTCGCGACATGCCGCAGATCCTCGAAGACCTCGGGTTGACCAAAGACAAAGAAATCATCACCCACTGCCAGACTCACCACCGCTCTGGCTTCACCTACCTGGTGGCCAAGGCGCTCGGTTATCCGCGAGTCAAAGGTTATGCCGGTTCCTGGGGCGAATGGGGCAACCACCCCGACACCCCCGTTGAGATTTAAGGTTTAAGGACAGTTAATGAAAAAGCAGTTGTTTATCCTCAGCCAGTACTTGCTGCCGCACCACTTGCTCTCGCGACTGGCCGGCTGCATCGCCGAGTGCCGCGTGCGCTGGTTCAAGAACGCCTTCACCGCCTGGTTCGCCAAGCGCTACCAGGTGGACATGTCCCAAGCCCTGGTTGAAGACTTGACCGCCTACGAGCATTTCAACGCCTTCTTCACCCGCGCCTTGAAAGACGGCGCGCGCCCGCTGGATCAAACCCCAGGCGCGGTACTCAGCCCGGCCGACGGCGCCGTCAGCCAGCTTGGCCCAATCGAACACGGCCGTGTGTTCCAGGCCAAGGGCCACAGCTTCAGCGTGCTGGAATTGCTGGGCGGCGATGCAGCATTGGCTGCACCGTTTATGGGCGGTGATTTCGCCACTATTTATCTGTCGCCAAAGGACTACCACCGCGTGCATATGCCGCTGGCCGGTACGCTTCGCGAGATGGTCTACGTGCCGGGGCGGATTTTCTCGGTCAACCAGACCACCGCCGAAAACGTGCCTGAGCTGTTTGCCCGTAATGAACGTGTTGTCTGCCTGTTCGACACCGAACGCGGCCCGATGGCTGTAGTGTTGGTAGGTGCGATGATCGTCGCGTCGATTGAAACCGTATGGGCCGGGCTGGTGACGCCGCCAAAACGCGAGCTGAAAACCTTCCGCTACGACGAGGCTGCACGCGCACCGATTCACTTGGAGAAAGGCGCGGAGCTGGGCCGCTTCAAGCTGGGTTCGACTGCAATTGTGCTGTTCGGGCCGGATCAGGTTAAGTGGGCTGAAGAACTGGTGGCGGGTACGCCGGTGCAGATGGGCCAAGGCATCGCCGCTCCTAAAGCCTGACACCGAACCCCATGTGGGAGGGGGCTTGCCCCCGATAGCTGTTTTTCAGTCAACTCATCTGGTGACTGACTCATCGCAATCGGGGGCAAGCCCCCTCCCACATTTTTAACTAGGTTTTGCCAGTTACAACTGACCGTCGCGGTCGCGCAAGCCCAGCAGGTACAACACGCCATCCAACCCCAACGTCGAGATCGCCTGCTTGGCCGATTGCTTGACCAGCGGCTTGGCGCGGAACGCCACACCCAAGCCGGCAATCGCCAGCATCGGCAAGTCATTGGCGCCGTCACCGACCGCAATGGTCTGTTCCAGACGCAAACCTTCCTTATGGGCCAATTCCCTCAGCAGATCCGCCTTGCGCTGCGCGTCGACAATCGGCTCCACCGCCACGCCCGTCACCTTGCCATCCACCACTTCCAGCTCGTTGGCGAACACATAGTCGATGCCCAGCTTGGCCTGCAGTTGCTTGGCGAAGTAGGTAAAGCCGCCCGATAGAATCGCAGTTTTGTAGCCCAGGCGCTTGAGTTCGGCGAACAAGGTTTCGGCGCCTTCGGTCAGGCGCAGCGAGGCGCCGATCGAGTCCAGCACACCCACATCCAGGCCTTTGAGCAGCGCCAGGCGCTCCTTGAAGCTGGCACGGAAATCCAGCTCACCGGCCATGGCGCGCTCGGTGATTTCAGACACTTGCTCGCCCACACCGGCAGCCTTGGCCAACTCGTCGATGACTTCGGCTTCAATCAGCGTGGAGTCCATGTCGAACACCGCCAGGCGGCGGTTACGGCGGAACAGCGAGTCTTCCTGGAAGGCGATGTCGACATTCAGCTCCTGAGCCACGCTCAAAAACTCGGCGCGCAGCGCCTGTGGATCCGCCGGTTCGCCGCGCACGGAAAACTCGATGCAGCCCTTGCCCTTGTCGGCTGGCGTATCGAGCGGCATGCGACCCGACAGACGGTCGATATGATCAATATTCAGCCCGTACTGGGCAGTAATCGAGCTGACGCGCTGCAACTGCTCGGCGGTGACCTTGCGAGTCAGCAGCGTCACGATGTGGCGTTTTTTGCCCTGGCCGTCGACCCAGTGCTGGTAGTCGGCTTCGGAGACCGGGGTGAAACGCACCTGCTGATCGAGCTTATACGCCGTAAACAGGATGTCCTTGAGCACCGACGAAGCCTGTTCGGTACTCGGGATTTCCACGAGGATGCCGAACGACAGGGTGTCGTGGATCACCGCCTGGCCGATGTCGAGAATGTTCACACCACCCTGGGCCAGCACACCGGTAATGGCTGCGGTGAGACCCGGTCGGTCAACACCTGTGATGTTTATCAGGACAATTTCGCGCAAAGCGCACCCCCAGGCTGGAAAAAAACCGCATTCTACCCACTTTCAGTGACCATCGGGCACAGCCAGCGCTTTGCCGGTCCCAGGCCTGTCGCTATACTGCGCGTCAACTTCACGGACTAAAGAGCCGAGCTCAAGTGAACCGGCCTACGCCAGTAAAAACCGATAACTTCTTCCTGCTGATCTTCCGGGCACTGCGCCACCGCCGTGTACCGATCGCATTACGCATCGCCAGCCATAACGTGATCCTGGTCGCTCTGGCCCTGGTGATCTATGCCTGCGTGATGGGCTTGCAGTTCAAGCAGGCCATGCACGAGCAAGCCGACGCCCTGGGCGAGAGCCTGACCACTCAGACCGCCACGTCGGCGACTGAGCTGCTGGTGTCCAACGACATCCTCAGCCTCAACGTGCTGCTCAACAACCTGACCAAGAACCCGCTGGTGGCCCACGCCGCGATCTACAGCGTGGACAACCGGATCATGGCCGAAGCCGGGCAACGCCCGAAAAACGGCCTGCTGGGTGAAGCCGAAGGTTTGTATTCGAGCAACATCACGTTTCAGGATGTGAAGGCCGGCCAACTGCGCATCAGCCTGGACATGCAGCAATTCCAGCAGCCGATGACCATCAGCCTGCAAAGCATGGGCATTCTCAGTGCGATTCTGTTGGCATTGGCCTTGGCCTTGAGCTTGCGCCTGGGCCGGCATATCTCCACGCCGCTGATGCAGCTGCGCATCTGGCTGCGCGATATTGACGAACACACCCCGGCCACCGATCGCCAGGATGAAATCGGCGACCTCGCCCGCCAGCTTCACGCCAGCTTCGCTCCAGAACCGGTAGTGCCCGAGGTCGAACCCGAGCCCGAGTACGACGATACCGATTACGACGACGAACCCGAGTTTGAAGTGCGCGACCTGCGTGATCCGGGCTTTGACGAAAGTGCCCCGGTGGCAGGCCTCAAGCCCGCGCCCCGCCAGGTCATCAAGGCTGAGGAAGATGAACTGGATGATGAAGACCCGTTCTCCGACCTGCGCGATACCTCGGCCGCCACCCCGGCGGTTGCGCCTAAGCCTGAACCGGTGAAGAACGCCGAGCCTCAGCACAGCGCCGTATTGGCCGTGCAACTGGGCGCCCAGGACCAACTGCGCCGCCTGCCCCGCGCCCGCCTGACGGAATTGCTGGAACGCTACCGCGACTGCCTGGACCAGGCCGCCTCGCTGTATCAGAGCGAGCTGCACACCCTGAACGACGGCAGCACGCTGATGCTGTTCCACAGCGAAGACAGCGGCGAAGATTACCTGACCAACGCTATTTGCTGCGGCGAGTTGTTGCGCGCACTGGGCCATGCTCTGCAGATCGAAGTGGCCGACAGCGGCATCACCTTGCAACTGCAGCTTGGTTTGACCGTGGGCGATGATCTGTTTGGCATGAGCCAGATCGACCTGCTGCTGACTGAAATCGCCCAGGATGCGCTGGCCTTGTCGCAACACAGCCGCAACCTGCTGCTGGTGGAGCGCAAGATCAGCGAAGACACGCTGATTCGCCAACGCGCGCGTATCCGCCCGATTGCCAGCCCTGAAGGCGCCAGCTGTGTGGAACGCTTGATGGAGCCGTATCCGTCGATGCTGGAGCGGCAGTTGGCGCGGATGCATGAGACCCGTACCAAGTCCTGAGGAACACCGCCAAGCCCACTGAGAGCAGTGGGCTTGTGTGGGTGCGGGTTTGCTCGCGAAGGCGGTGTGTCAGTCGCCAGACTTATCGACTGATCCAACGCATTCGCGGGCAAGCCCGCTCCCACAGTTGATCTTCAGCATGGCTCGAATCGCAGACAAACAAAAAGGCCCGCTGAATAAGCGGGCCTTTTGTTTGTCTGCGATTCAGATCAGAACCTGAACACTTCCATGTCCGTACGAATCGGCGTAGCCATCGGCATCTTCGGCTTTTCCGGCGCTGCGGGCTTGGCCTGAGCCGGGGCTTGCTTGCGCGGTGCCTCGGCAATCGGCGGCTGGTTGGCCAATGGCTTGAGCGCCACCGACAACTGCTGCGCCAGATGCTGCAACAACACGCCCTGGGCCTGGACCTGGGACGCGGTGGTGCCGCTGTGTTCTTCCTGCAAATGCACGATGCGGTTGTCGCGCACCTGGCCACGGCGGTCGATCAGACGCCACTGCGCGTCGAGGATGGCCGGCTGCGAGGCGCCCGAGTCGAGCCGCGTAATGGTCAGCAACACCTGCACATCCGGAGTAAAGCCGGTTGGCGCAGGCGCGAGCACTACACGCTGACTGTCCAGATGACCGGCCACCTGGCGCAACATCAGCTGGTTGATGTCGGACGACAAGCTGCCCGCCCAACGGCCGTCAGTGGAACCTTGCAGGCTGCCATCGTTCTGACGTTGCAGCAGGGTTTCGCGTTGCAGGTAATCGGCAACGACTACCGGGCCAAGCAATACGGCCATGCCAGCGGTTTGCGCCGGCTGAGCTGGACTTCCGCTGTCCAGCTGGTACAGCGACACCGGTTGGTGCGTGCTGCAACCCGCCAGCCCCAAAAGGCCAGCGAGCATCAAAAATAAAGGAAGGCGTGGAGCAGTCATCATCCCATCCAGGTGGCTGCCACAAGGCGAACCACAATGTAATACTAAAAATAACCTAAATACGCTCGGCCACGCCGGCGCTGGAAAGGCCATATCATCCGTGAATATGCTCCATGACTCCAGCGCGAAAGCGCCGATCTACGCGTTAAATCGTAGATCGAGGGCTCTAATACGCCTTAAACCGGCGTTTCGACCAACAAAGCATCCACTCGCTGGAAGCCCCGCGGCAGTTTGTTACCGCGCCGCCCACGCTCACCCTTGTAATGTTCCAGGTCGTCAGCACGTAGCGACAGCGTGCGTTTGCCAGCCTGAAGCACCAGGGTAGAGCCTTCCGGGATCACGGCAATGTCGGTCACGTACTCTTCGCGACTGGCCACCCGCTCCCCGGGAATCCCAATAATCTTGTTGCCCTTGCCTTTACCCAGCTGCGGCAAGTCACTGATCTTGAACACCAGCAGACGCCCTTCGGTGGTCACCGACGCCAGCCAGTTGCTCTCGCGGTCTTCCACTGTGCGCGGCAGGATCACCTTGGCGTTGTTGGGCAAGCTCAACAACGCCTTGCCCGCCTTGTTCTTGGCCTGCAGGTCTTCACCCTTGACCACAAAACCGTATCCCGCGTCGGAAGCGATCACGTACAGCGAATCATCGTCCGGCAGCAGCACGCATTCGAAACTCGCCCCCGGTGGCGGTGTGAGTCGCCCGGTCAGAGGCTCGCCCTGGCCACGCGCTGAAGGCAACGTGTGCGCCGGCACCGAGTAACTGCGCCCGGTGGAATCGATGAACACTGCAAATTGGTTGGAACGCCCGGCAGCCGCGGTCTTGAAGCCATCACCGGCCTTGTACGAGAGCCCGGTAGCGTCAATATCATGCCCTTTGGCAGAGCGAACCCAACCCTTTTCCGACAGAACGACGGTAATTTTCTCGTTAGGCAACAGCTCGGTTTCTGTCAGAGCTTTCGCTTCTGCGCGCTCTACGATCGGCGAGCGACGGTCATCACCATAGGTTTCGGCATCTTTGATCAGTTCGCTACGCACCAGCTTCTTGAGCTTGGCTTCGCTGCCCAACAGCGCTTGCAGCTTGGCTTGTTCCTTGAGCAGTGCATCCTGCTCGTCGCGCAACTTCATCTCTTCCAGGCGCGCCAACTGACGCAGGCGGGTGTCGAGGATGTAGTCGGCCTGGATCTCGCTCAGCTCGAAACGCGCGATCAGTTCGGCTTTCGGGTGCTCGGCGGTACGAATGATGTGGATCACTTCGTCCAGGTTGAGATAAGCAATCAGCAAGCCGTCCAACAGGTGCAGGCGACGCTCGACCTTGTCGAGGCGAAATTGCAGGCGGCGGCGCACGGTCTGTATGCGGAACTCCAGCCACTCCACCAGCAAGTTGCGCAGGTTCTTCAGCTGCGGCTTGCCGTCCAGGCCGATGATGTTGACGTTGACCCGGTAGCTCGACTCCAGGTCGGTACTGGCAAACAGGTGCTGCATCAGCACTTCGTGGTCGACCCGGCTGTTGGTCGGGATGATCACGATGCGGCATGGGTTCTCGTGGTCGGACTCGTCACGCAGGTCAGCGACTTGCGGCAATTTCGACGGTTTGGCCTGCATCAGCGCGGCGATCTGTTCCAGCACCTTGGCGCCGGACACCTGGTGCGGCAGCGCGGTGACAATAATGTCGCCGTCTTCGATGTGGTACACGGCGCGCATGCGTACCGAACCCTTGCCGGTTTCGTACATCTTCAGCAAGTCGGCGCGCGGTGTGATGATTTCCGCTTCGGTCGGGTAGTCCGGGCCCTGGATATGCTCGCAGAGCTGCTCGACCGTGGCCTTGGGTTCATCCAGCAAGCGTACGCAGGCGGTGGCGACTTCACGCAGGTTGTGCGGCGGCACGTCGGTGGCCATGCCGACCGCGATGCCGGTGGTGCCATTGAGCAGGATATTCGGCAAACGTGCCGGCAACACCAAGGGTTCGTCCAGGGTGCCGTCGAAGTTCGGGCCCCAGTTGGCGGTGCCCTGGCCCAACTCGCTGAGCAGCACTTCGGAGTAACGCGACAGGCGCGCTTCGGTGTATCGCATGGCCGCGAAGGACTTGGGATCATCCGGCGCACCCCAGTTACCCTGACCGTCCACCAGCGTGTAGCGGTAGCTGAACGGCTGGGCCATCAGCACCATGGCTTCGTAGCACGCCGAGTCGCCGTGCGGGTGGAACTTGCCGAGCACGTCGCCGACGGTACGCGCCGACTTCTTGTGCTTGGAATCAGCGTCCAGCCCCAACTCACTCATGGCGTAGATGATGCGCCGTTGTACCGGCTTCAGGCCGTCGCCGATATGCGGCAAGGCACGGTCCATGATCACGTACATGGAGTAGTTGAGGTAGGCATTTTCGGTGAAGTCAGCCAGCGACCGGCGTTCTACGCCGTCTAAGCTGTCTGCGAGGATGTCACTCATGCGGGCCTCATCATTGTTTGGTCTGGCGCAGCAGCAATGTGCCGCTGCGCTGGGTAAATTCAAGTTGTTTCAATGCACTCATGCCCAGCAGCACCTGTTCCCCGTCCAAGCCCGGCGCCACGATCGCGCGGACGTCCTGCAGGACGATATCGCCCAGCTTCAGGCGGTCGAGGTGGGTGCGGTAGCCCTGAACACGGCCGTTGGCGGTACTCAAGGTCACCGGCAGGCCACGTTTAAGCCCGAGGCGGTCGGCCAATTCGGCCGGCACCGCCACATCGGTCGCGCCGGTATCGAGCATAAACTCCACCGGCTGACCATTGATCTGGCCGCTGGCAACAAAATGCCCTTGGCCGTTGCCCAGCAATTTCACTTCGATGTAACCCTCGTGTTGCTGCGAGGTCACCACCGCATTGGGATTTTCCTGACGCGCTTCCCACTGCCCAAAAAACCGCGTAGCCAAAAACAGCCCGGCGCCCCATGCCACAAACATCAGCACACGTCCGGCGCGCTTGCCGGGCGGCTGCCCGCTCATGGCTGGGCGCTCCAGCCGCCGGCAGGCGCGGCGAAACGATAGACCACAGGGCGCTTTTCACCATCGGCACGCGGGCCAAAATTGTTGTCGATCCCCAGCCAGGCGCCCTCTGCATCCACCACCAGGGCTTCGGCCAGGCCGTAGGGCTGGGCATAGCGCCGTTTCGGCAGCAGGGTTTCGTCGGCAAACGACCAGCACAGCTCGACTTTGGCGGTGACCGCATCACGCCGGCAAATCTGGAACGCATTGCGCTCCAGGGTAAACAGCTTGCCGTCAAACAGCGCCAGGTCGGCAAAGTCCTTGGACACAGCCTTGGCGTTGGTGAACTGCGCCGGCTGCACTTCCTGGCCAGCCTCGCTCAACAACACACAGGGACCGTCACAATCCCATACGCTCTGCCCGCGCTTGATCGAGATTAAGCCACGCCGCTCACGCTCGGCCGCCAGCCAAATCTGATTACCGGCAGGATTCACCGCCAGGCCTTCGAACAACGCGTTGAAGTGCAGCAACATGCCACTGGCGCGGGCTTCACGCACCATGCCAGGGGCGATTTTCAACCACTCGGGGGCGCCCGCCATCGGCACTTGCAGCACCGCCGCATGGGCTTCGCTGACAATGTAGCGGTTGCCGGCGGCATCGCAGGTAATGCCTTCAAAATCGAGGTCGCCACCGCGGATGAATGACGCAGCCTTGGTGCGCGAGCGCAAACCCCAGGGCAAACCGGACTCGGGCACCGGCGGCACGTCAATCTTCACGGTTTCGGCCTGCCAGGTCGGTGCACTGATGTCGAGTCGGTAAATCTGATCGTCATCGCGATCGGACACCGTCCACAGCTCTTGGCCACATACCGCCAGGCCCGACAGGTTACCGCCACGCATGCCGTCCACCGGATGCTCGGATATCAGCTTCAGCTCAGCCACGGGCTCGGCGACCACTTGGGCCGCCGCCAACCCGCTCAACATCAGGATCGCCAGGGCGAAACCTGTGCGCATCAGCCCAAAACCTCGGCCAGGTTGCCTTTGGACTCCAGCCAGGCCTTGCGATCCGGCGCACGTTTTTTCGCCAGCAGCATGTCCATCATTTCCGACGTGCCGGCGAAGTCTTCCAGGGTCAACTGCACCAGGCGCCGCGTGTTCGGGTCCATGGTGGTTTCGCGCAGCTGCGGTGGGTTCATCTCACCCAGGCCTTTGAATCGCGTGACCTGTGGCTTGCCGCGTTTCTTCTCGGCGACCAGGCGGTCAAGGATGCCATCGCGCTCGGCTTCGTCCAGCGCGTAGAAAATCTCCTTGCCCAAATCGATACGGTACAGCGGCGGCATGGCAACGTAGACGTGACCGGCATCCACCAATGGGCGGAAGTGCTGGACGAACAGCGCGCACAGCAACGTGGCGATGTGCAAACCGTCGGAGTCGGCGTCGGCGAGGATGCAGATCTTGCCGTAGCGCAGCTGGCTCATGTCCGCCGCGCCTGGGTCGACGCCGATGGCCACGGCGATGTTGTGCACCTCTTGGCTGGCGAGGACTTCGCTGCCATCGACTTCCCAGGTGTTGAGGATCTTGCCGCGCAACGGCAGGATCGCTTGGAATTCCTTGTCCCGCGCTTGCTTGGCAGAGCCGCCGGCGGAGTCACCTTCGACCAGAAACAGCTCGGAACGCATTGGGTCCTGCCCGGCGCAATCGGCCAGCTTGCCCGGCAACGCCGGGCCCTGGGTGATGCGCTTGCGCTCGACCTTTTTGCTGGCCTTCAAACGGCGGCCGGCGTTATTGATCGCCAACTCCGCCAGGGCCAGGCCCAGCTCCGGGTGCTCGTTGAGCCACAGGCTGAACGCATCTTTGACCACGCCGGAGACAAACGCCGCCGCTTCACGCGACGACAGGCGTTCTTTGGTCTGACCGGAGAATTGCGGCTCCTGCATTTTCATCGACAGCACGAACGCGATGCGCTCCCACACGTCTTCCGGCGCCAGCTTCACGCCGCGTGGCAACAGGCTGCGGTATTCGCAGAATTCGCGCATGGCGTCCAGCAAACCCTGGCGCAAACCGTTGACGTGGGTGCCGCCCTGGGCGGTGGGGATCAGGTTGACGTAGCTTTCCTGCACGCTGTCGCCGCCTTCAGGCAACCACAGCAGCGCCCAGTCGACGGCTTCTTTATGACCGGCCAGGCTGCCGCAGAACGGCTCGTTGGGCAGGCGTTCGAAGTCGCTGACAGAGTCTTCGAGGTAGGAACGCAGGCCGTCTTCGTAATGCCACTCGACCTTCTCGCCGGTGCCTTTGTCTTCAAAGCTGACCAACAGGCCCGGGCACAGAACGGCCTTGGCCTTGAGCACATGCTTGAGGCGGCTGATGGAGAATTTGGGTGAATCGAAGTATTTCGGGTCCGGCGCGAAGTACACGCTGGTGCCGGTGTTGCGCTTGCCAACGCTGCCGATCACTTCCAGGTCGGTGGCTTTGTAGCCATCGGCGAAGGTCATCTGGTACTCGTTACCGTCGCGCTTGACCTTGACCCTGACCTGCGTGGACAGGGCGTTGACCACGGAAATACCCACACCGTGCAAGCCACCGGAAAACTGGTAGTTCTTGTTGGAGAACTTGCCGCCGGCGTGCAGCTTGGTGAGGATCAGCTCGACGCCCGACACACCCTCTTCGGGGTGGATGTCCACCGGCATGCCGCGACCATCGTCGGACACTTCCAGGGAATGGTCGGCGTGCAAGATGACTTGTACCGACTTGGCATGCCCGGCCAAGGCTTCGTCGACGCTGTTGTCGATGACTTCCTGGGCAAGGTGGTTCGGCCGGCTGGTGTCGGTGTACATGCCTGGGCGTTTACGCACCGGGTCGAGGCCCGAGAGGACTTCGATGGCGTCGGCGTTATAAGAGCTAGCGCTGGGAGTGGCCATGGGGTCTCGTCGTGAGTCGTTCGATTAAAAAGTAACCTGCGGCTTTACAGGGCTGCAAAGTCGAAGGATTGATACTGATCTGCACCAATGCCGGCAAAGCTCAACATCGCAGGCAGTTGCCGGGCGAACCCTTGGTAGCCATGGTCGCCACCGGCCTGGATGCGCAAGGCACAGGCCCGGTAATACTGTTGGGCGAGGCGATAATCCAGGGTTTCATCCCCGGTCTGCAACCACACCTGATAACGCGCGGCGTCCTGCGGGGCTGGCACTTCCAGTTCGGCCAGGGCCGCAACGTGGTCGTGGGTCAGCTCCCAGGTTTCATCGGTATAGAGGTTCTTCTGGGTCCCCAGGTAACCGTCAAACATCCGATGCGGGCTGACCGCCGGGTTGACCAGCAGCGCCTTGAGGCCATGGCGTTCGGCAAGATGGGTTGCATAGTAGCCGCCGAGTGAGCTGCCTACCAGCAGCGGCCGCCCCAGCTGCGCAATCGCGTCTTCCAATTGAGCAATTGCCTTGCGCGGGTGGTGATGCAGCGCCGGCACGCGCAATTGGTCGGCCAGGCCGAGGCTGTCCATCACGGCGATCAACTGGCTGGCCTTGTTGGAGGCTGGCGCACTGTTGAAACCGTGGATATATAAGATCGAAGCAGACATGCCGGGCTCTCCGTGCGTCAGCCAAAGAGGCGCAGTTTACAGGGATCGGGGTGGTGTGTGAGGCCCTCTATCTAAAGGACTCAGAAGATCCACTGTGGGAGCTGGCTTGCCTGCGATGGCGGTGTATCAGTCACACATTTATTAACCGGTATAGCGCAATCGCAGGCAAGCCAGCTCCCACATTTTGCTCAGTGTTCGCAGCCGTTAATAGCCGTTGCTGCCGTAATCGATGGTAAACGCGAAGCCTTCGACCCGCTCTACGCCGGTCTCCAACCGCCCGTCGGCGTGCAGGCGCAGCCAGCGGTAACCCGGCGCTTGCTCGCTGACCTTGAAGTCTTCGCTGCCCGGCGCGAACTGAATGCAGGTGGACGGCGACGCCAGCAAGCGCACCCCGTTGCGATCGCGGTCGATCTCCTGATGCACATGGCCCCAGAGCAGCGCCTTGACCTGCGGAAAGCGGTCGAGCACCGCAAACAAAGCCTCCGGGTTGCGCAGGCCAATGGGCTCCATCCACGCACAGCCGATGGGCACCGGATGATGGTGAAAACACACCAGATGATGACGGGCAGGCGCCTCGCTCAAGGCCTGGGCAAGCAATTGCAGTTGCTGATCCTGCAAGTAACCGGGCACTGAGCCTGGAACAGCCGAATCCAGCAAGGTGACGCGCCAGTTGCCGATGTCGACGACCGGTTCCAGCAAATCACTGTGTTCGGCGGCAAGGGCCATGATCTGCGGCTCGTCGTGATTGCCGGGAATCCAGCGCGCCGGCGCGTCGATCTGTCGGGTCAGGTCGCGAAACTGTTGATAGGACTCAAGCGTGCCGTCCTGGGACAGGTCGCCGGTGGCCAGCAGCAAATCGATCTGCGGCTGTTGCGAGCGCACCAACCCGATCACTCGCTGCAGGCTTTCGCGGGTGTTCATGCCCAGCAGCGTGCCATCGGCCTCGGCATACAGGTGGCTGTCGGACAGCTGCACCAGCAGCGCTGGCGCATCAGGGTTCACGGTGGATACGCTCGGCAAGGCGCTCTCCCAAGGCAATCACAGAAAAGGACAGGTGGGCGATTATGCTAGGGCAGGACGCAAAGAGGAAAGACGCAGTTCACATCTACCGCACGACTTCAAACTCATGGCCCAGGGCCAGGCAGTGGCTCAGCCATTCACCGAGGAACACATTGAGCTGTGCTTTCTCATCGGGTTGGTGCATGAACACGTTCGGGTAAGGATAGATGCTGCGAAAGCGTCGCGCATGTTCGGCGCTGATCACTTCGGCCATGCGCGCATCGTGGTAGACCTGCACCTCCAACTGCGGCACCGGCAGCCACGGCAGGCTGTGCTCCTGACGCACGCGCAGGGTGGTGGTGTACGGGCAGTTGACGATGACTTCAAGGGTCAGCACGCCAAGCATCTGGTCGCCGTGGGTCACGGCAATGCGCCGCGCCTCCGGGGTGTGGCGCATGTCGGGGAGCAAGCGCATCAGCCGCGCATAGTTGGCCTCGCAGGCGGCTTGCAACCCGATCAGGTCAACGCGATATCGTTCCCGTGCCTTTACTGCCATAACCCCCTCACTTCCGCGCGATTAAGCGCAAGCCATTGCAGGGCGATAATGCTGGCTGCGTTGGAAATTTTGCCGTCACGCACCGCTTGCAGGGCATCTTCGAAAGCCCAGGTGGTGACGCGGATATCTTCTGCCTCTTCTTCCAGTCCATGGACGCCACCGGCCCCGGTGCTGTCGCAACGGCCCAGGTACAAGTGGACAAATTCGGTACTGCCGCCGGGCGATGGGAAATATTTAGTAATCGGCCACAGCGCGGAGAATGTCAGCCCAGCTTCCTCCTCGGCTTCGCGGTGTGCAACCTCCTCCGGTTCTTCATCCTTGTCGATCAGGCCGGCAACCATTTCTATCAGCCACGGGTTGTCGGTACGGCCCATGGCGCCCACGCGGAATTGCTCGATCAGCACCACTTCATCGCGCTGCGGGTCGTAAGGCAACACGCACACCGCGTCATGCCGAACAAAGACTTCACGGTTGATCACCCGGCTCATGCCGCCGTCGAATTTCTCGTGGCGCAGTTGCACGCGATCAAGCTTGTAGAAGCCCTTGTAGGCATTGTCGCGCTGAACAATCTCGATTTTGTTCGGCGTCGATTTGGCAATGTCCGTCATATTCTTCCTCGTTTACGCGGGTGCAATTCGCGCCATCCTAACGCGCCCTTGCCACTTGATGCAGCCCCTTTCCAGTTGCCGGGATAGACGGCGGAGGTCAAACTCACTCTAATCAGCTTAGTGGCGAACTGACGGCTCTGTTCGCAGTCGAAGCGCTACTCTTTTTCGCTTTCCATCGATTTCCGAAGGACGCACATGTCGCTTTTAAAAATCGCCTCCGTGGCTTGTATTGCCTTGACCCTGGGTGCCTGCCAGAGCCTGTTCCAGCCCAGCTACCTGAAGCCGCTGGACACCAAACCGGACGCCTCCGAACAGATCAAACCCGGCTGCGGCAGCCCTGACTGCCCGCTGGTGAACATTGATACCGTGCACTTCCCCAGCGAGCCGCAGCTCGACACGATTGTGGAGCAACGCCTGCTGCAAATGACCCGCACCACGCCCGGCGCCAGCGTGCCGCCGACGCTGAATGCCTACCGGGACAAGTTCCTGCGCGAATCGCCAGACCGCAACAGCATGTACTTGCAGGCCAAGGTACGTGACCAGCATGACGGACTGGTGATCATTGAAGTGTCCAGCTACCTGGACACCGGAGCCGCCCACGGTGAACCCGGCCGCGGTTTCATCAACTATTCACGCCTGCAGCACAAAGAGCTGAGCCTGACCGACATGCTGCTGCCGGGTCAGGAACAGGCGTTCTGGAACACCGCGAAAGTCGCCCACAACAGCTGGCTGATCAATTCGCAGATGGACCGCGACCCGGAGTTCGTGAAGAACTGGCCGTTCCAGAAAACCCCGAACGTGGCCTTGACCAGCGACGGCGTGGTGCTTAAGTACAACGTGGCCACCATTGGCCCGTACGCATTGGGGCTGATCGAAATGACCATCCCCTATGCGCGCCTGACGGGCGTGCTCAAGCCTGAACTGATGCCCGCGCGCCACTAAAAACCCGGCCCAGTATCAACTGCAACAGCCCTGCCAGCACCAGCGCCGGCAGGGTCGCGCCGATATCCGGATACAGGTTGGCCAGCACGTGATACGTGGCGATGCCACCCAGCCAGGCCACCAGCGCCGTCCAGTGCAGGTTGCCAACTGAACCCTGGCCACGGCGGCGCAGGATAAAGTGATCCACCAGCACCACGCCGAACAGCGGCGCGAACACCGAGCCGATCAGCAACAGGAAGTTCTGGTACTGCGCCAACGGCGCGAAGCAGGCGATCAGCGTGCAGATAACGCCGATGGCCAACGCCAGGTGTTCGACCTTCCAACGCAGCAAAATCCCGCTGGAGACTGCCGCCGAGTGAATATCGGCAAAGGCGTTTTCCGACTCGTCCAACAGGATCAGCAACAGCGGAATGCCCAGGCCCGCACCGGCCAGCGCCAGCAACAGCGCATTCACTTCACCGCTTGGCGCGAACGCCAGGGTGTAAGCCACGCCGAGGCTCATCAGCCAGAAATTGCCGATAAAAAAGCCCAGCGCCGTCCCGCCGAATACATTTTTTGCGCGTTTGCCGAAGCGAGAGTAATCGGCAATCAACGGCAGCCACGACAACGGCATGGCGATGGCGATATCAAAACCCACCGCAAACGGCATCGAGCCGTCACCGGACTTTGCCCACAACGCGGCGAGGTCAGCCTTGGCGAACAGGTTCCAGGTCAGCCACAGGCAGGCGGCCAGCAGCAGCCAGATGCCCCATTTGCGCAGGATCTGGCGCACAAAAGTCAGCGGGCCACTGACGGCCAGTAACGTCGCCAAACCACCGAAAAACAGCGTCCACAGCAAAGGACTCGCCAGCAGGCTACCCTCGCTGAACGCTCGGGTGCCCAGCAAACTGGCGGCGTCGCGCATCACGATGATTTCGAACGAGCCCCAGCCGATCAGCTGCAGCAGGTTCAGCAATGCCGGCAGGCTGGCGCCTTTGGCCCCGAGGCTGAGTTTGAGCGCGGCCATGGCCGACAGGCCCGTGTCGCTGCCGATCACGCCAACGGCGGCCAGCAACAGCACGCCCACCAGCGTGCCGAGAAATATCGCCAGCAGCGAACCGGACAAGCCCAAGCCCGGTGCGAGCAAGGCGCCGGTTTGCAGGACCATCAGGCCGATGCCGAGGGAAAACCACAGGGAAAAGAGATCGCGGGCGCCGAAGACGCGTTTGTCGCTCGGCACCGCTATATCAGGGGAGTAGGTACTCGGTTGAATGCTCAAGGGTGTTATCTCTGAGGGGCATGTGTTGTTTGCTGGATCGCTATCGCGGGCAAGCCCGCTCCCACATTCGACCGCATTCCAAAGGTGGAACTCGATCAATGTGGGAGCGGGCTTGCTCGCGAAGAGGCCCCTACAGGCGCCCGCAATCCCGGATCAGAACTTTTTGTACAGCTGACTGCCTTCCACATCCGACCGCATTCCAAAGGTGGAACTCGATCAAATGTGGGAGCGGGCTTGCTCGCGAAGAGGCCCCTACAGGCGCCCGCAATCCCGGATCAGAACTTTTTGTACAGCTGACTGCCTTCCACATTCGACCGCATTCCAAAGGTGGAACTCGATCAAATGTGGGAGTCGGGCTTGCCCGCGATGGCGGCGGTGCAGGCACCGCCGCCTGTGGATCAGACCTTCTTATAAAGCTGACTGCCTTCCTGTTTGAACCGCTGCGCCTGCTCGGCCAAGCCCTTGGCCACGTCCACATCCACCGTTTCAATGCGCTGGTTGGCCGCGTACTCACGCACTTCCTGGGTGATCTTCATCGAGCAGAATTTCGGCCCGCACATCGAGCAGAAGTGCGCGACCTTGGCCGAGTCTTTCGGCAAGGTTTCATCGTGATACGAACGCGCGGTGTCCGGGTCCAGGCCAAGGTTGAATTGGTCTTCCCAGCGGAACTCGAACCGCGCCTTGCTCAAGGCGTTATCGCGGATCTGCGCACCCGGATGTCCCTTGGCCAAATCCGCAGCGTGCGCCGCGATCTTGTAAGTGATGATCCCGGTCTTCACGTCATCCTTGTTCGGCAGGCCCAAGTGTTCTTTGGGCGTGACGTAGCAAAGCATCGCGCAACCGAACCAGCCGATCATCGCCGCGCCGATGCCCGAGGTGATGTGGTCGTAGCCAGGCGCGATGTCGGTGGTCAGCGGGCCAAGGGTGTAGAACGGCGCCTCGTCGCAGCATTCGAGTTGCTTGTCCATGTTCTCTTTGATCAACTGCATCGGCACGTGGCCGGGGCCTTCGATCATGGTTTGCACGTCGTGCTTCCAGGCGATCTTGGTCAGCTCGCCCAATGTTTCCAGCTCACCGAATTGCGCGGCGTCGTTGGCGTCGGCAATCGAGCCCGGACGCAGTCCGTCGCCAAGGGAAAAGCTGACGTCATAGGCCTTCATGATTTCGCAGATTTCGTCGAAATGCGTGTAGGTGAAGTTCTCTTTGTGGTGCGCCAGGCACCACTTGGCCATGATCGAACCGCCACGCGAGACGATCCCGGTGACGCGCTTGGCGGTCAGCGGCACGTAGCGCAGCAGCACGCCGGCGTGGATGGTGAAGTAATCGACGCCCTGCTCGGCCTGTTCGATCAGGGTGTCGCGGAACAGCTCCCAGGTCAGGTCTTCAGCGGCGCCGCCAACTTTTTCCAGGGCCTGGTAGATCGGCACGGTACCGATCGGCACCGGCGAGTTGCGGATGATCCACTCGCGGGTTTCGTGAATGTGTTTGCCGGTGGACAAGTCCATGACGGTGTCCGAACCCCAGCGAATGCCCCAGGTCAGTTTCGCCACTTCTTCTTCGATGGACGAACCCAAAGCGCTGTTGCCGATATTGCCGTTGATCTTCACCAGGAAGTTACGGCCGATGATCATCGGTTCCAGTTCGGTGTGGTTGATGTTGGCCGGGATGATCGCGCGGCCACGGGCGATTTCTTCGCGCACAAATTCGGGGGTGATGATTTTCGGCACGCTGGCGCCGAAGCTGTGGCCGGCGTGTTGCTGGTCGAGCAGGCCGCTGGCGCGGGCTTCTTCGAGCTTCATGTTTTCGCGGATGGCGACGTATTCCATCTCGGCGGTGATGATGCCTTTGCGCGCGTAGTGCATCTGCGTGACGTTGGCGCCGGCCTTGGCGCGGCGCGGGTTTTTCACATGGGCAAAACGCAGCGCGGTGAGTTCGGCGTCGCTCAGGCGCTGTTGGCCGAAGTGCGAGCTCAAGCCCGACAGGCGCTCGGTGTCGCCACGCGACTCGATCCACGGCGAGCGCACATCGCCCAGGCCTTTGCGCACGTCGATGATCACATTCGGGTCGGTGTACGGGCCGGAGGTGTCGTAGACCACCACGGGCGCGTTGATTTCGCCGCCGAAGTCGGTGGGGGTCACGTCCAGGCTGACTTCGCGCATCGGCACACGAATGTCCGGACGAGTGCCTTGCACGTAGATTTTTTGCGAGCGAGTAAACGGCTGCACGGAGCCGGAGTCGACCTTGGCCGATTCACTCAAGTGCACGGTGGTTTTCAGTTTTGTACTTTTTATTTCTGTGCTCATCACGGGCTCTCCAACTATCCAGGCGGTGGATTTTTGTCGGAGCGAACCTGTGACGGATGGACGCACTGAAACCAGTGCTGTGCAAGGCACGAGGGCTGTTCGATTGTCGAACAACATCCCGGACGAAGCACAAGAGGACTCGCCGGGTGACGAGAAATCTTGTTCCCTACGCAGGCGCTAACCTGATCAGGTTCAACGGGATCCGGTATTTACCGATCTCAGCCTTCCAACAAGGCACCCCGACAAGAACGCGGCCAGTCTAGACCATGGCGTGGGCAAATTGCCAATGGCGGTGCATTCAGCGTGATGAATGGCGTGATTGCGGGATTGTTGCGCCGGGTCAGCAACACTACACTCGGTTGCCGCCACAATGGCTTGACGCCAGAAATGGCCAGCCTTAGCCTTGGGCGCTAAATTATCGCCGTAATATTCACACTAGGGATCGCCTCATGCTGCGCAAACTCTCACTGGCTCTTGCCGTGTCTTGTGCGACCAATGGAATGGTCTGGGCAGCTGAAGCGCCCTTGTCCGCCAAAACCGATTTGGTCAGCGTCTACCAGGAAGCGGTGAACAACAACGCCGACCTGGCCGCCGCACGCGCCCAATACGGCGCGCAGAAAGAAGTGGTGCCCCAGGCCCGTGCCGGCTTGCTGCCGAACCTGTCGGCCGGCGCCGACAGCAATAACGTGCGCACCCAGATCGACCAGCCGGCGGCCACCGCCAACCGTGATGCGCACTCCTGGCGCGCAACCTTGAGTCAGCCGCTGTTCCGTGCCGACCGCTGGTTCCAGCTGCAAGCCGCCGAAGCCGTCAACGAGCAGGCCTCGCTGCAGCTCTCGGCCACCGAACAGAACCTGATCCTGCAAAGCGCCGAGAGCTACTTCGCGGTGCTGCGCGCTCAGGACAACCTGGCCTCGACCAAGGCCGAAGAAAACGCCTTCAAGCGCCAGCTCGATCAGTCCAACGAACGCTTTGACGTGGGCCTGTCGGACAAGACCGACGTGCTGCAATCCCAGGCCAGCTACGACACCGCCCGCGCCAACCGCATCGTCGCCCAGCGCCAGGTGGATGACGCCTTCGAAGCGCTGATCACCCTGACCAACCGCGAGTACAACGCCATCCAGGGCATCGTGCACACGCTGCCAGTGCTGCCACCGGCGCCGAATGATGCCAAGGCCTGGGTCGAGACGGCCGGCCGCCAGAACCTCAACCTGCTGGCCAGCAACTACGCGGTCACGGCCGCCGAAGAAACCCTGCGCCAGCGCAAGGCCGGCCACTTGCCGACCCTCGATGCCGTGGCGCAATACGAAAAGGGTGACAACGACGCGCTGGGTTTCAGCAACCCGAATCAACTGCCCATCCCTTACGGCGGTGATGTGTCGCAACGCACCATCGGCCTGCGCCTGAACATCCCGATCTACAGCGGCGGCCTCACCAGCTCGCAAGTGCGCGAATCCTATTCACGCCTCGACCAGAGCGAACAACAACGCGAAGGCCTGCGCCGCCAAGTGGTGGAAAACACCCGCAACCTGCACCGTGCGGTGAACACCGACGTGGAACAGGTGCAAGCACGCCGCCAGTCGATCATCTCCAACCAGAGCGCGGTGGAAGCCACGGAAATCGGGTATCAGGTGGGCACGCGCAACATCGTCGACGTGCTCGATGCACAGCGCCAGCTTTACTCGTCGGTGCGCAACTACAACAACAGCCGCTACGACTACATCCTCGACAACCTGCGCTTGAAGCAGGCGGCGGGCACGCTGAGCCCGGGCGATTTGCAGGACCTGACGCGCTACCTCAAGGCTGACTACAACCCGGACAAGGACTTCCTGCCGCCGGACCTGGCCAAGGCCGCCGCCGAACAGCTCAAGGCTCGCCCAGATTACTGAAAACACCTCAAAACCAATGTGGGAGCTGGCTTGCCTGCGATGCAGACACCGCGGTGTATCAGTTACACCCAGGTGATGCTATCGCAGGCAAGCCAGCTCTCACCTTTGGGTCAGCGTTGAATCAGTCTGTCCAGGCCATCCAACAAGCGCTTGAGCGCGCCCTGGTTGGCCTGCATCACTGCCAGCCCCGCCTGCGCCATCTTGCGCGCATCCTGCGGTAGCTCGAACAGCTGCCGCACCGCCTCGGCCAAACCCTCGGCGTCATCCACCTCTCGCAACGCCCCGGCCTCGCGCATCATCGCGCTGATTTCGAGGAAGTTGAACAGGTGCGGCCCCATGATCACAGGCTTGGCCAGCGCTGCCGGCTCCAGCGGGTTATGCCCGCCCGTGGGCACCAGGCTGCCGCCGACAAACGCGCTGTCGGCCAGGGCGTAGAGAAACAGCAACTCGCCCATGGTGTCGCCGAGCAGCACCGACGTTTGCGCGGTCACAGGCTCGCCACTGGAACGGCGCACCGTGGCAAAGCCTTGTTGCCCGCACAGCTCGAACATCGGACCGAAGCGCTCCTGATGACGCGGCACCAGAATCAACAATGCATTGGGATAACTTTCGAGCAACTGGCGATGCGCGGCCAGGACCACGTCGTCTTCGCCTTCGTGCGTGCTGGCGGCGATCCACACCGGGCGCTCACTGGCGCCCCATTGCTCACGCAAGGCAGCAGCCCGCACCGGCAGCTCGGAGTCAATGGTCAGGTCAAACTTGATCGAGCCGGTCACCTCGACGGTTTCCGGGCGTGCGCCCAGGCCCAGGAAGCGCTGGGCTTCGGTGTGTGTCTGCACGGCGAACAGGCTCATTTCTGCGAGCATCGGCGCGGTGAGCTTGGCGAATCGTGCGTAGCCCTTGGCCGAACGCGCCGACAACCGCGCATTGGCCAGTACCACTGGAATACCGCGCTGGGCACAGGCGTGAATATGGTTGGGCCACAACTCGGTCTCCATGATCACGGCGAGCTTAGGTTGCACGCGATCTAGAAAACGCTTGGCCGCGCACGGCAAGTCATACGGCAAGTAGCAATGCTGTACGCGCGGTTCATTGGCGAACAGCGCCTGGATGCGCTCGGAACCGGTGGGCGTCATGCAGGTGACGGTGATCGGCAGCGTCGGATGCCGCGCCATCAGCCCGCGAATCATCGGCGCGGCGGCGATGCTTTCACCTACCGATACCGCATGCACCCAGATCCCGCCCGGCTGCATCACCGGCAGGCCATAGGAAAACCGCTCGCCGACGCGCTTGGCGTAGGCCGGCGCCTTGCGCGCACGCAGCCACAGACGTAAAGCCACCAACGGCAGCGCCAGGTAAAACAGACAGCTATAGAGAGTTCTATTCATGGCGGCGGAGTTTATCGGCTTTTTCAGTCGATCGCCTGCAAGCACTCGGCAAATCGTGCGGCCAGGAAGCGCGCTGCGGGACCGAGGTGCTCGTCACGGCGCCAGACCAGTTCCACCACCAGCGCGGGCGGTGTCCATTCGCTGTCCAGCTCAACCATTTGTTGTTGATAGGTGGGGTACTGCACGATGTGCCGCGGCAGCCAGGCCCAGCCCAAGCCACTCATCAGCCATTCGGCCAGCACGTAGAAACTGTCGGCGCGCCACACCAGCGGGCTGGCGGCTTCACTGCCGGGGTAGACGCTGGTCTGGGTCGACATCAACAGTTGGCGAAACTGCGCCAGATGCTGGCAGGTCACGTACGTTTGCTTGGCCAGCGGATGATTCACACCGCACACGGTGACCATTTCCACACTGCCCACCACCCGCCGCTCAAGCGCTTCAGGGATTTGGTCGTGATAAAACAACAGGCCCAGGTCGGCCTTGCGCTCCACCAACTTGCGCGCCACATCGCCTTGAGCAGCGCTGGAAAGCTGCACCTCAAGCTGCGGGTATTGCCCGGCGAGCGCCTCGAGGCTGTCGAGTACCGGCTGGAACAGCATGGCCTCGTCCTGGGCCAGGCGCAGGCAGGCTTCCTCGCCACGCGTCAGTGACAGCGCGCGGCCATTGAGCCGTTCACACTGGCGCAATACCTCACGGGCTTCCTCCAGCAACACACTGCCGGCTTCGGTCAGCCGGGGCTGGCGGCCGCTGCTACGCTCAAACAGGCTCAGCCCCAGGTCTGCTTCCAGCAGCGCGATACCGTTGCTCACCGCCGATTGCGCCTTGCGCTGGTCGCGGGCCACTGCCGAAAACGAACGCTGTTCGGCAACGCTGACAAACAGGCGCATCTGGTCCAGGTTCCACTGCACGCTCATGGCTCAACCCATCTTGAATTCGGATAGGTAATGACTTTATCCCATCTGCCGAAGCGTTAGAATGCTGACCTTATTCAAGCACGTCACACACCGAGGATTACCCATGAATGCCGCCTACCTCTACCTGGCCATCGCCATTTGCTCGGAAGTGATCGCGACCGTGTCCATGAAAGCCGTTAAAGGCTGGAGCACACCGCTTCCCCTGGCGCTGGTCATCGTCGGCTATGGCATTGCGTTCTGGATGTTGACCCTGGTGGTGCGTACCGTGCCGGTGGGCGTGGCGTATGCGGTGTGGGCCGGCATGGGCATCGTGATGGTCAGTGTCGCCGCGCTGTTTATCTATGGGCAAAAGCTCGACCTGCCGGCGATGCTGGGCATGGGCCTGATTGTGCTGGGCGTGGTGGTGATTCAGCTGTTCTCGAAAACCGCCGGGCACTGACCGCCACTCAACAGCCTGTATACTGCGCCTCTTGTCTTGAACACTGAGGTCGCCGATGCCATCCGTTATTTCCACCGACGTTCTGATTGTCGGCGCCGGGGTTGCCGGCCTCTGGCTTAATGCGCGCCTGCGCCGCCAGGGGTTTTCCACGGTGTTGGTGGAAAGCGCCACGCTGGGCGGCGGGCAAAGCGTGAAGTCCCAGGGGATCATCCACGGCGGCGCGAAATACGCCCTGCACGGCGCGCTCACCGGCGCGTCCGAAGCGATTGCCGACATGCCGCGCCGCTGGCGCGAGGCGTTGGCGGGTGATGGCGAACTCGATCTGTCCGGCGTGCGCCTGCTGTCCGAGGCCCATTACCTGTGGTCGCCCGGCACACTTGCCGGCAACCTCACCAGCTTCTTCGCCAGCAAGGCCGTGCGTGGCCGGGTCGACCAGGTCAAGGGCGACGAATTGCCGCCGGCCCTGCAGGACCGCCGCTTCAAGGGCAAGGTCTACCGCCTGGCCGAGCTGGTGGTCGACGTGCCAAGCCTGATCGAGCGTCTGGCCCAACTGGCGGGTGACGGTTTGCTCGCCGGCCAGCACATCGAACCGCTGCGCGATGGCGACACCCTGGTGGGTTTGAAGGTTGACGGCCGCGAGATTCGCGCCCAGCGCATCGTGCTGAGTGCCGGTGGCGGCACGGCAGATCTGCTCAGTGCCCTGGGCCTGAGCCAGCCCGCCATGCAAAAGCGCCCGCTGCATATGATCATCGCCAAGGGCCCGGGCTTGAAGCCGCTGTATGCGCACTGCCTGGGCGGCGGCACCAAGCCGCGCCTGACCATCACCACCCACCCGGCCGCCGATGGCAACTGGGTGTGGTACATGGGCGGTGATATCGCCGAGGCCGATGGCGTGGCGCGCACACCTGAAGAACAGATCGCCACCGCGCAAAAAGAGCTGGCGCAATTGCTGCCGTGGATCGACATGAGCCAGACGCAATGGGCGACCTTGCGTGTGGACCGTGCCGAGCCGCTGCAGTCGGGCCTGACCCGCCCCGACAATGCGTTTCTTGCCGAAGAGGGCCGCCTGCTGGTGGGCTGGCCGACCAAACTGGCGCTGGCGCCAGACTTCGCTGACCGCGTACTCAACGCCCTGCAACGCGACGGCATCCAGCCGAGCGCCAACAACGACGCCCTGCCCGAGCTGCCAAAACCAGCCCTCGGCCAACCTGCCTGGGAGCACCTGTTGCCATGAGCCTGCCCTCCCTGCACGACCTGCATCGCCCCTTGGGCAGCACCGACCTGCTGGTGTCGCCACTGGGCCTGGGCACAGTAAAACTGGGCCGCGACCAAGGGGTGAAATACCCCAACGGCTTCCAGATTCCTGATGATGAAGAAGCGCGCATGCTGCTGCGCCAGGCGCGCCAGTTGGGTATCAACCTGATCGACACCGCACCGGCTTACGGCCGCAGCGAAGAACGCCTGGGGCCGCTGTTACGCGGCCAACGCAATGACTGGGTGATTGTCAGCAAGGTCGGTGAAGAGTTTGCCGATGGCGTGTCGCAGCATGATTTCAGTGCGGCCCATACGCGGATGTCGATCGAGCGCAGCTTGAAACGACTTGAAACGGATTTTATCGACCTGGTGCTGGTGCACTCCGATGGCAATGACCTGCATATCCTCAATGATTGCGAGGTTTACCAGACCCTGGCGGAGCTGAAAAAAGAGGGCAAGATTCGCGGTTTCGGCTTCTCAGGCAAAACCGTCGAAGGCGGCGTGAAGGCTCTGGAACAAGGTGATTGCGCAATGGTCACCTACAATCTGAACGAACAGAGCGAGAAAACCGTCATTGATTACGCAGCGGCCCACGGCAAAGGCATCCTGGTGAAAAAAGCCCTGGCCAGCGGCCACGTATGCCTGGAACCTGGAATGGATCCAATTCATGCCAGTTTCATGTTGTTGTTTGCGCAAACGGGCGTCGCCAGTGCTATTGTCGGGACCATTAATCCGCTGCACCTGGCCCATAACGTGGCGACCGCTGCCAAGGTCATTCGTCAACTCTGATGCCGCCGACGCGGCCGACCCCGTCGCAAGAAGGAGCCGACATGCCGCGCACGCTTATTAGAAAAAACCCCAGCAACTTTAAAACACTGCCGCTGCACGTCGAAGCCACCCCCGAAGGCCTGAGTTACCAGAGCGTGGGCATGCCGCTCAACTTCGCCCAGACCCTGCAACGGCGCAAGCCGGTGGAGGTGGCGGACCCCGAGCGTTTCGCCCTGGAACTGGCGAATCTGGGCGTGTCGGTGCGACTGACCCTGCACTGGCAAAACAAGGATTACTGGGTGTTGGTACGCCAACGCCGCCAGGACCGTGGCGACGTGGTGCTCAAGCTGATCTCGGGCTATGTGCCGGCCCACGAATTGAACCTGCCGCTGCACACCGCCATCCAGGAAATTGCCGAAGAATGCCTGCTGGAGACGCCTGAAGGCTGGCTCGGTGGACGCTTCAACGACACCTGGCTGCCGGCGCCCTACTCCACCGCCCTGCATTACCGTGAAGCACTGCCGTTCCGGCTGAGCCCTTTGTCGGGCGCCGCCCGCCCGGTGCGCTGCGCGACCACGCAATTGATCGAGCGCCCGCGGGCCTACGTGCACCTGCCGACGGCGTCGCTGCAATTGATTTATGACTTGCGCCTTGAGGTGCCGAAGGAAGCCAAATCCCTCAGCCTGTTTCATGTGGATGAGCGACTTGAAGGCGATCAGCTGGTAGCCCGGCTGGACCGCAAGCGCCCGGACTTGTACCTGATGCCGCTCAAAGATGGCCAGCCTGTAGCAGAGCTGTACACCGTCAAGAAAGACCAGCTGTATCCAGCCAGCACACGCGGTTTATACCTGGCCGAAAGCTTTGCTCAGCAAGACGGCTGGCTGGTACGTGATGAGCGGATTCGTTGGAAGGATTGGCTCAGGCAACAAGGCCTGGCCCAGCCTGAAAAAGAGTCGAAACTGAAGCGATTGACCGGCAAGGCGCGGCAGATGCTGCGCAAGATTGTGCCGAAGAAAAAAGCCAAGGGGTGAAACCGCTCTGATCTGGGCGCTGGCTTGCCCGGCGCCCAGATAAAGCGGCTCCCCCCTTTGACGGTGTTCAGCCCGTGAGCAACCGCTCCAGACCCACCTTCAACGGCGTAGGCTCAGGCAGCGTGAAACTCGCCAACAGCCGCTGGTTATTGGCCCGCGAATGCCGAATATCCCCCGAGCGGGCCGGGCCGTAAGTGATCGTCGGCAACTGACCCACGACTTCTTCCAGCGCCTGCAATACCTGCTTGAGCGTGGTGGTGCGGTTCCAGCCTACGTTGATCGCACCCAGCGGCGCGTCGGGCGCTTCGATGGCCTGTACCAGCACATCGACCAAATCTTCCACGTACATGAAATCGCGGGTTTGCTCGCCATCACCAAACACGCTGATCGGCACACCCTGCTGCACGCGCTCGCTGAAAATACTGATCACCCCGGAATACGGCGAGGACGGATCCTGGCGTGGCCCGAAGATGTTGAAGAAGCGAAAAATCACCGGCTCCAGGCCATGCTGGCGGCGGTAGAAATCGAAGTAATGCTCACCGGCCAATTTGTCCGACGCATAAGGTGTCAGCGGCGCCTTGGTGGTCTCTTCGTCAATCGACGCGCCCTCACCATTGTTGCCGTACACCGCCGCGCTGGAAGCAAACACCACGCGCTTGACTCCGGCCTTGCGCATCGCTTCGCAGACATTCAGGGTACCGACGAAGTTGCTCTGGTGAGTGCTCACCGGGTCATCCACCGACGCCTGCACCGAGGCCACTGCGGCCAGGTGCACCACGGCGCTCACGCCGACGGCGGCTTGCGCCACCAACTCGGCATTGGCGACATCACCTTCAATCAGTTGCACACGCGGGTTGCCCAACGCCAGGTTGCTGCGCTTGCCGGTGGACAGGTCATCCAGCACCCGCACGGCATAGCCTTTGGCAAGCAACGCATCAACCAGATGCGAACCGATAAAACCGGCACCGCCGGTGATCAGGACCCACTTATCAGCGTTACTCATTGTTGCGGATCTTCTCGACAATGGCGGTGGTCGAGCTGTTCTCGACCAGGCCGAGCACCTTCACCTTGCCGCCGTAAGCGCCGACGATATCGGCACCCACCACCTGGTCGACGGAGTAGTCGCCGCCCTTGACCAACACATCGGGCTTGACCTGGGCCAGCAGGTTTTCCGGAGTGCCTTCAGAGAAGCTGATCACCCAGTCCACCGCGCCCAGACCGGCCAATACTGCCATGCGCCGATCAACACTGTTGATCGGACGGCCGGGGCCTTTCAAGCGGCTGACCGAAGCGTCGTCATTGACCGCCACGATCAGGCGATCGCCTTGGGCTCGCGCCTGCTCAAGATAGGTCACGTGACCGGCGTGCAGGATGTCGAAACAGCCATTGGTGAACACAATGCTTTCGTTGTGGGCACGCGCATCGTCAATCGCCAGCAGCAATTGCTCGATGGTCAGCACACCGCGCTCGGAGCCCTCTGAGCGCTGGATAGCCCGGCGCAATTCCGGCGCGCTGATGGCCGCGGTGCCCAGCTTGCCGACCACAATGCCCGCCGCCAGATTGGCCAGGGCCACGGCGTGGGGCAATTCCTCACCGGCTGCAATCGAAGCGGCCAGGGTGGAGATTACGGTGTCGCCGGCGCCGGTAACGTCGAACACTTCACGCGCACGCGCCGGCAAGTGCATCGCCGGGTGGCCCGGACGCAGCAGCGTCATGCCGTGCTCGCCACGGGTCACCAGCAAGGCGCCCAGGTCGAGGTCGGCCATCAACGTGGCGCCCTTGGTCACCAGCTCGTGCTCGTCGGCGCAACCGCCGACGATGGCTTCGAACTCGCTGAGGTTGGGCGTGATCAGGCTGGCGCCCCGATAAATCGAGAAATCCTTGCCCTTGGGATCGGCCAGTACTGGGATGTTGCGGGCCTTGGCGGCCTGGATCAGCATCTGGTGGTTCTTCAGGGCGCCTTTGCCGTAGTCGGACAAGACCAGCACCTTGATGCCTTCAAGCAACGTGTCGACCTGCTCGCTCAGTGCCAGGGCGTCGGTGGCGAAGGGTTCTTCAAAATCAATACGCAGCAATTGCTGGTGACGGCTCATGACCCGCAGCTTGACGGTAGTCGGCTGATGGGCAATGCGCTGGAACAGTGCGCGCACGCCGGCACCGCGCAGGCTGTTGGCCAGGCTGTCGGCGGCTTCGTCGTCGCCGGTCACACCCACCAGGGAGGCCGGGGCGCCGAGAGCGGCAATATTGAGGGCAACGTTGGCAGCGCCACCTGGACGGTCTTCGATTTGCTCGACCTTGACTACCGGTACCGGTGCCTCAGGGGAAATCCGTGAGGTTCCGCCATGCCAGTAACGGTCGAGCATGACATCGCCGACCACCAAGACAGGGGCTTGATCGAATCGCGGCATGGACAACTTCATGGAGCAACCCACATACAAAATGAACAGGGGCGCGATATTAGCACAGGGTTACAGGAGGCTTGTGGAGGGTGTGCACAGAAGATAGTGCGACGGGCCTGCCATTGAATCCACCGAGGAACACATGTGGGAGCGGGCTTGCCCGCGATGGCGGTGAATCAGTCGAAACATCGGTGACTGATACTCCGCTATCGCGGGCAAGCCCGCTCCCACAAGGTTTTAGGTGATGTCGGCCGCGACCGGCGCGTCCAGGCCCATGGCATGCAGGCGGGCGTAATAGCCGTTCTGGGCCAGCAGCTCGGCGTGGGTGCCGCGCTCGACAATCCGACCGTCGTCCATCACCAGGATCAGGTCGGCCTTCTCAATGGTGGAGAGGCGATGCGCAATCACCAACGTCGTGCGGCCCTGCATGACTTTGTCCAGCGCAGCCTGGATGTGCCGCTCGGATTCGGTGTCGAGGGCCGAGGTGGCCTCGTCGAGAATCAACAGCGGCGCGTTCTTGAGCAACGCCCGCGCGATTGCCAGGCGCTGGCGCTGGCCGCCGGACAACAGCACGCCATTTTCGCCAACCTGGGTGTCGAAACCCTTCGGCAACTGGTCGATAAAGTCTTTGGCATAGGCATCCGCCGCCGCCGCTTCAACGTCCGCGCGGGGCGCACCCGCCAGGTCGCCATAGGCGATGTTGTTGGTGACGGTGTCGCTGAACAAGGTCACGTGCTGGGTGACCTGGGCGATGTGCCGGCGCAGGTTGAGCAGCTTGTAGTCTTCGATCTCTACGCCGTCGAGCAGGATTTCACCGCTCTCGTGGTGGTAGAAACGCGGAATCAGGCTGGCCAGGGTCGACTTGCCGCTGCCGGAACGCCCCACCAGCGCGATCATCTGCCCAGGCTCGGCGGTGAAGCTGATGTCCTTGAGCACATGGCGTTCGGTGCCTGGGTAGGTGAAGTTCAGGTGACGCACTTCCAGGCGGCCGCTGACCTTGTCGCGCTCAACGGTGCCGCGGTCGATTTCCTGCTCTTCGTCCAACTGCTCGAAAATGCTTTCAGCGCCGGCCACGCCTTTCTGGATGGTCGAGCTGACTTCCGACAATTGACGGATCGGCTTGGGCAGCAAGCCAGCCAAGGTGATGTAAGCCACCATGTCACCGGCCGATGCGTCACCACGAAGGTAAAGCACCAGGAACATCAACACCGCCATGGCGGTGTAGATCACCAGTTGCAGCAACGGGGTGTAGATCGCCCCGGTGCGGGTCATGCGCAGTTGCTTGTCGGTGTTGCCCTGGCTGGCCTTGAGGAAACGCTTCTCCTCGTAGACTTCACCGCCGAAGCTGCGCACCACACGGTAGCCCTGGATGGTTTCGGAGGCGACGTGAGTCACGTCGCCCATGGCCACCTGGATCTTCTTGCTCTGCTTCCGGAATTTCTTGCTGGCCGTGCTGACCATCACCGCAATCAACGGCAGGATGGCGATCATCACCAGCGTCAGGCGCCAGTTCATGAACAGCAGCGAGGCGAACAGGAAGATCACCGTCATGCCTTCGCGGATCACCACCTTGATGGCGTCGGTCGCCGCACCCGTGACCATGGTCACGTTAAAGGTGATGCGCGAAATCAAGTGCCCGGAGTTGTGGTTGTCGAAGTAGCGGTTGGGCAGCGTCAGCAGGTTGTTGAACAACTGCACGCGCAGGTCGTGGACCAGGCCCAGGGAAACCTTGGCCAGCAGGTAGTTGCCCAGGAACGAACCCAGGCCCTGCCAGGCTGCGATCAGAATGATCAACAAGGGCACGGCTTGCAGCAATTGCAGGTCACGCAGGAACGGTACGCTGGGGAACAGCACCGCTTCAGGGTTGGACAAACCGTCGACGAAGTACTTGAGGATGTACCCCAGCATGGGCTGGGTCGACGCGAAAATCAGAAATCCGACAATACTCAACGCGAACAAGCCGGCATAGGGCTTAACGTACATGAGCAGGCGGAAGTATATTTTCAAGCTCGAAGGGCTTGCGCTCGGACTGGAGTCGGTCATATCACGCGGCGTTTTGAAAAAGGAGGCTGACTTTAGCACAGCTTCTCTGTTGTACTTGCACCCGGTATGACCCTCGGCCTGGTTGGATCCAGCCGACGACATTATATAGCCACTACTTTAAGATGGTCGGCTTTCTCTATTCTGGAATGGCTTTTCTGTATGCACTCCAAGCGCCTTATTTATGGCTCAAATCGCGTTTTCGACTTCCTGGTCCTATGGATTTTGCCCATTGGCTTGTTGTTGCTTCTGAGTTCATTGTTCTACGTCACCAACCGCAACGTCATGCACCGTCTCTACTACGGCTTTTTCAGTGTGCCGACCTTGTTCCTGCTGTGCCTGCGCCCGCGGGAAATCAAAGAACTGCTGCGCGAACCTTTGATTATTGCGCTTCTGGCATTTTGCGCCTGGGCACTGATCACCGTGCTGTGGAGCCCGCAACCCACCGGCGATTCCAACCTGTTCAAGGTGCCGCTGCAAACCTTCATGCTGTTTGCCGGCTGTGGGCTGTTGCTGCACTACCGCAGCGAGCTGTTCAAACCGATTTTTTTCAGCGCCGCCGTGATTGCCCTGGTGGTGTGCCTGTTCAACCTGGTGGCATTCGCCAAAGGCTTCGTGCCCGGCGTGAGCGTGCGCATGATCGGCGGCCTGGGCGCTCTCGATAATCCGCTGCTCAGCTCCCATCTGTTCGGCTTTTTCTGCATCTATTGGCTGTATGTCTGCATCACCACCCAGCGCTTGCAGGTGTTGTTGTTCAGCGCGCCTGCGCTGGCGGTCATGACGCTCGCGGTGCTGGCCACCGGCTCTCGCACGCCGCTGGTTGCGCTGACGCTGGCCGCCGTGTGGATGGCGTTTGTCAGCCGCAATCGCCGCTCGGCCCTGATGATCGCGGTCCTGGTGCTTGGCGCTGCAGCGCTGCTGCTGTTTTATCCTGAAGCGATTACCGAGCGTGGCAGTTCATACCGTTTTGAATTGTGGGGCATGACCCTGCAGCGTATCGCCGACCATCCGCTGATCGGCCACAGCTACGACTCCGAACTGTCCTTGATCGTGGACGGTTACGAACTGATGGAGCCGCACAGCTTTGCCCTCGGCGTGCTCTATTACGTCGGCATCATCGGCTTTATCCCGTGGATCTTCATGCTCGGCTGGGGCCTGTACAAAGGTTTCAAAGAGCGCGCACAACCGCTGTTTCTGCTGACGTCCGCCCTGCTGGCCTACGGCATCGGCGCCGGTCTGACCGAAGGCGGCGGGATCCTGTCGCGCCCCAAGGAGCATTGGTTCCTGCTGTGGATTCCGCTGGCGCTGATCGCCGGCCTGAGTATCGCCAAGCGCCGTCACAGCCTGCTGAGCATGCGTGTGCAAACGCCCGCACCGCTGGCGTTCGACGCCCTGCGTAAAGGCGCTGCCGTCATCGAGGAAGATGGTCTTGGGCCCAAGGTCCTGCGTCTTGAGGATGGCAGCTTCCTCAAGCTGTTCAGGGCGCGCCGCTGGTACACCTCCGGGGGCTTCAATCCGTATTCGGAACGCTTTGCCAGCAACAGCGAACACCTGCAGCAACTGGGTATCGCGTCACCGCGGATTCTCGATGTGTATAGCTTGCGCGATGGCAGCAGTGCCGTGCGCTATCAGCCACTCCCCGGCCTAACCCTGCGCCAGGCGCTGCAAAGCCTGGACAGTAGCCTGCGAGAATCGCTGATCGAACGCTTTGGCAGGTTCATGGCCCAGCTGCATGAACGCGGCGTGTACTTCCGCTCGCTGCACTTGGGCAACGTTCTGCTGATGGATGATGGTGAGTTCGGCCTGATCGACGTGGCCGACATGCGCCTTTATCCCTCGCCGCTGCGCAACACGCTGCGCCAGCGCAACGTGAAACACATGCAACGCTACTCGCAGGACCGCAATTGGTTGTTCGAAGCGCACTTTGAACAGTTGGCCAGTGGCTATGCGCTGGTTGCGTCGCCGCAAGCCACGGTCAAAATCCGTGAGCACGTGCTGACCCTGGCACGCCCCGCCGCTTGAAGCACGCCAAGTGCGCCCCGGCGAGGGGCGCACACAGGGTGTGTCAGTCTTTTTCCAGCGGCGAAAAATATAGCCGCGCCAAACCCCGCCAGGTTTTCTTGTTCCAGGCCCGAAACGGGATCTGCGCCAACAACTCTCGCGCCAACGCGCGATTGCGGTTGGAGGTCTTGAGGAACATGGAGCTGAGAAACTTGTAACGCACCTCGTCATAGAGCGGGTGGTCACTGAACAACGCGTAAGAGCGCAGGATATTGTCGATCATGAATCGGTGGTTCTTGTACGAGTTGGTGGCGTGCTTGCGGTAGCGGGCCATGACCACGTTCAGACCATCGATGAAGTACCCGGCATGGGTGATCTTCAACTCGATCAACAAGTCTTCCAGGCGAATCTCGGGGTCAAACCCACCGACCTTTTCCAGCGCCTCACGCCGAATCATCAGCGTGGGTGCCGGCGGATAGGGTTTGCGCTCCAGGAACATGTCGTCGAAGTCCAGGCGCCGAAATGGCACGTCGCGGCGCTGGCGCTTCTCGGGAAGCAGTTCGCCTCGCGAATCGATCAGCTCGATGTTACCCGCACAGATACCCACTTCCGGCTTGCCGTCCATGTAAGCCACCTGAGTCGCAATGCGCTCTGGCTTCATGATGTCATCGGAGCCGAACGGCACGATCAGCGGGCCGTGGGAGCGTGCAATAGCGCCATTGAGCGTATTCGTCAGGCCTTGATTCTGCTGGACGCGAAAGTCGAACGTGTAGCGCTCCTGCAGGCGGCGGATGCGCTCGACACTGTCGTCTGTCGAGCCGTCATCGATCACCAGCAGTTCGATGTTGGGGTAGGTCTGGTTCAACACACTGAGGATGCTTTCCTCGATGTACGGGCCGTGGTTGTACGAGGCGATGATCACCGTGACCAAGGGCTGACTCTGGTTCATACGCTGTTCCTGCGTGCTTGGGCCAACCCGGACTCGATCAGCTCCAGGTATTGCTGGCGGAACACCTCAATGTCATGTTGCGCCTGAAGGTACTGGTAAGCCTGCTCGCCCTTTTGCGCGAGCGCCTCATCGGACAGCGCCAGATAGGTGTCCAGCGCCTGGGTCAATTCGGGCACGTTGGCCGGCTCCACCGCCAGGCCACCGGCACCTTCAATCAGTGGCAGCATGGCCGGCACACTGGAGGCGATCACCGGCAGGCGGCCGCTCATGCCTTCCAGCAGCGCCAGGCCCAAGCCTTCAGCCAGCGAGGGCATGGCCCAGATATCGAAAGCGCGCACGTACTGCAGGGCGTTTTCCTTGAAGCCCAGCAAGTGCACCCGCCCATCAAGGCCAAGGCTCTGGATCTGCGCGGCCAGGTTGGCCTGCTCACGCCCCGCGCCAATGATGGCGAGTTGCGCCGCAGGGTATTTATCCTTGAGCGCTGCAAACGCCTGCAGCAAATAGGTGTGACCCTTGACCGGAACCAGACGCCCCAGGGCGCCGATCAACCGCACCGAAGGGTCGATGCCCAGTAACTCACGCGCGCGTTCGCGCGAATGCTGCAAGCCTTCGGCCTGCTCGATGTCGATGGCGTTGGTAATCGCGTAGGTATTGCTGTCGGTAAACCCGCACTGGCAGTCCAGCAAGTACTGTTTGACCGCCGGCGAAACCCCGACAAACCGCCAATGCTCGTCAATCCAGCGCTGCGCCTGTTTGCGGCGGTAGAGACGGTCATACTCGCCAAAGCCGTGGGAGATCCCGATACACAGTGGAATCTTCAACCAGCGGTTGAGTTGCAACATCATGTTGACCGGCTTGAAGCGGTTGCACACCACCACGTCAAACTGTTCCTTGCGACAGAACTTATACATCTGCCACATGGCGCGCAGCCTCAAGCCCTTGAGCGCCTTGTCGGAGAAATCGAAATAGACCGACGTTGCCGCCCGGCTGACCGGGTCCGCAGGCCCGGGTCGGCCACGCAAAAACGCGGCGGTGACTTCGTAGCGGTCCGCAGGCAATGCCTTGACGATCTGTTCGGCCAGGTCGGCAAAATCATGGGATTTAACATTGTAGTCAGGCTGCAATTGCAGGACCTTGAAACGCCGACTCATAACTCTCCTCGATGGAAACCTGTGGCATCAACGACCCACGACGGTTCAGCCGCCAGCGCCTCGACGTACTCGCTGTCGGGCTCCGGTAACCGTGGCCACTGATTACGCTTCCAGCAGACAAAATGGAAATAGGGAAATTCGCGCTCGCCGTCCAGGTCATTGGTGAGGCGACCGTTATTCCAGAACCACTGATGCGGGAAGCGATCACTGCCGTCGTGCCATTTGATCACACCGCCCGGCGTACTGAACGCCTCGGTGAACTCACTGCGGCGGCGCCAGGGATTGAGCTTGCCGACCAACTCGAACAACGGTTTCGGAAAATTCTTGCGCCACAGGAAAATCCTGCTGAACGCGCCTTCATCCAGCGCATGATGCGCCTGATCGGTGAAACGCGCTTCCCAATCCTTGATCTGCATGAACACCTGGCGCTTTCTGGCGGTATTGCGCATCAGGCACAAATGGCCGGCGACCCGTCGTTCGTGGGTCGAGAACAAATCATAGCCAGCCAGTCGGTCGGGCGTGAAATAGCGGCGCAGGTCGCCGTAAATAAGGTCCAGGTCGCCGAACGCCCAAAAGTCATACCCCTCGAGGCGATCGGCATGGATATGCCCCAGCGCAGGCTTGATGTCACACAACTTATAAGCCGCTTGCGGGGCAAACGGGATGTTCAACCGTTGCGAAACCAACGCGCAGTAATCGGCAAAGGTAATGCTTTCAATCCTGACGTTGTCAGGAACGTTGCTCGGTATCGGGCAGTCGCTGAACAACAGCCAGTCAATATCTGCATTGTGTCTGCAGCTTTCGAGAAAAAACGGCATCCAGAATGGCCAGCGGCCAAAGTACGGAATGAGGAAGAGGATGCGGGGGCACTGATTGATCAAAACGGACTCACTGTCATTTTTTACGGGAGCGCGCTGCGCCCCTCCACGTTACGTAACCTTACTTGTGCTTGATGAACCAAAAAAGTTCATGTCGCCTTACAGCCTTGCGGTAAAACTCATTTTCCCCCCAGGGTGAAATGGCCCTTGCGGCCAGCAACCGTTGGATCGCACGCCGCACGCGCCGCTTGAACGGCATCCTGGGCTGCAAGTCATGCATCATGCCCAGCGACATGGCCTTGTCACGCTGTTGTTCGGCAGACACCGGCACGCAAAAAGGCTGCAAGGTGATGCTCGAATCAAAACAGGGTGGCAACGCGATGCCGTTGCCCGAATCGCCCATCGGCCAGCGGTCATTGTCATGCAGGTGATTGGCGTAGCCGAGCAGCGTGGTCGGCTGCCACTCCAGCCCTTGCAGGGCTTGCAGCACGGCCTGCTGTGCGCAGACATGGTCAGGGTGCGGGTCGAGCACCGGATGCGGCAGCACGATAACGTCAGGACGCGCCATCAGCAGCACCGCCCGCAAGTCTGCCAGCAGATTGTTCCAGGTCGGCAGGCCATCGGCATCCGCAGGCAGTGGGAACGGGTTGAATTGGCGAAACACGCGAATGTCGCTCAACGCGGCCTCTCGGGACGCCACGGCGCGATCTGGCTCTGCCCTCATCGCCGCCAGCTGCAGGCAGAAATACCCCAGCTGCACGCAATGTTCCTGCGGCACACCCGCCCAACGCGGCACGGCGATACTGTCCCAGGCGCGCAACCGGCCCTTGAGGCGTGCAGCCTCGGGCTTGCCCAGGCCCATCTGTTGATAATGCTCGGCTTCGATTTCGCCGGCCGTCAACGTCACGATCCAGGGCTGCGCCGCCTGACTGTACAGGCCAAAGGCGGCAAGCTCGGCATCATCGGCATGGGGTGCAATCACCATCACCCGTTGCTGACGCACGTCGGGCTGGCGAAATACCGACAACACCGGCGTACCTTGCACACGGCAGAACCGGCCACTCAGGCGCAGTTGCCCAGCGAGCAGCGCTTGCGCCTGGCCGGTGAGATTCAAGTAGCGCAAGCCGTTGACGCCGCGCTCGAACACCTGCCGATCACCCTGTGGCAAGGCGATAAACGGATCAATAAAGCGCCCCAGCAAGCCGCTCTTGAGCCGCAGCGCAAGGATCAGCGTCTCGTCGCCCGACAGCTCCAGCGCCTGCTCCAGCAGCAATCGGCCGTTATCCAGAACAACCTTGGGTTGCTCGGTCTCGGCCGCAAAGGCGTACTGATAGTCATCGCCGGGCGAGTAAAACAGATGGTCGGCAAACCAGGCTTCATGGGCCACCCAGGCCAGGATTGCCAACAGCAGCGGCAGCCACCAGGCCACCGCCACGCCGACGCCGATCAACACCAGCAAACCGACCAGCAGCGCCACGCGCTTGTTGCGGCGGTGGCGTTTGAGCAGGGCTTGCTTGCGGCTGGGAGAATCACTCATACCTTGAACACCGGCACCGGGTTGCACCAACGGTCTTTGTACTCGCGGTCTGCCCGGCCAAACGAAAATCGCAGCGGCTTGCCGGCTTCCCGCGCCTGTTCCCAGGCACTTTGCGTATTGAGGAAACTCAGCACGCTACCGGGGCTGAACTCACGCGTCTGAGGGTCTACGCCGCCATTGACGTATTCAACGCTGACCCACTCTGGCGCCTCAACGCGGTAAACCAGCTGAATGGCGATCGGCGCATCGTTGAGGAAAATCACCGAACCGATCAACCATTCACGCAGCAGCTCGATCACCTGCGCCATGCGCTCGGCGCCGGTGGCGGGAAAGCCCCAGCGGCGCTGGAACAAATCACAGTAAATTGCCGCCAGCTCGGCACTGGTGAATGTCTGGACCGCACGCACCACACCGCCCGCCTCTTCCAGCAGACGCAACTCGCGGCGCTGGTTATAGCGAAATTTCTTCGACAGTTCTTCCGGGGTACGCGCCATGGCCAACTGCTCGGTCTGCAGCTGGATGCCGGCAAAACGGCCTTCATTCAGTGCCGACAGGTAGCGCGCGCGATGACGCAACGGGGCTTGGGCATCGGCGGCGGCAGGCAGAATCAACTCGGCATTGCCCAGGTCGAACAAGCCCTTCTTGCCTTTGCGCTTGAGCACATCCTTGGATAACGCCAAGTCCTGGCCCCAGGTCGCAATACAGGCCTTGAGCTCGCCGCCTTGCTCCCACGCCAGGTAGCGCACAGGAATCTCGGCCAGCCCGGCAAGACGCTCAACCACCTGCGGATGGGTGGCAACACTGCCACCGTAACGCTGCCAGGCGTCGCTGTAGGTGGACGCGTCAACGACGGACCAGCCACGCTCGCGCCAGCCTTGGAATCGATTGAGCATCACGCCCTCGCGGTCAGTTCAGTAACGTGCGGCAGCCGCCAGAAGGCAGCGCGAACCGCCTGGTCCGAGAACTGCTCGTGCAAGCGCTCGAGCATCATCTGGGCGCATTGCGCGTGCTGCTGACGATCCATTGCCGCCAGGTGCCGAAGCCCCTGGCCCAAGTGTTCGGCATCGCCGAAGGGAAACAGGATCCCCACGCCTTCGACCACTTCCCGGGCGCCACCGCACGCTGTTGCCAACAGCGGCACGCCGGCGGCCATGGCCTCCAGCAGTACCATGCCGAAAGGTTCGTGATCGGAACTCAGGGCAAAGGCGTCGAAGGCTCGGAAGTAACGGCGCGCATCCGGCACCTGGCCGAGGAACAGCACCTGTTCGGCAATCCCCAGCTCACGGGCCAAGGCCTTGAGGTCTTTCTCCAAGCGGCCGGTGCCGAGGATGGCCAGACGACTTTGTGCCGGCAAATGCGGCAGCGCCAGGGCAAACCCCTTGAGCAAGGTGGCCTGGTCCTTGTCCGGGTGCAGGCGGCCAACATTGCCGACCACCCACTCATCCGGCGACAGCCCCAGCGCATCGCGCGCCGCTTCGGCCGGAACCTGCAGGGCCTGCATGGCGTCGACATCGATGCGGTTGTACAGCGTTTGAATCCGCGCTGCCGGCCAGGCCGGCAAGCAACGGCGCATGTCATCACGCACCGCATCGGACACACCCAGCAGGCTCAAACGCTTGCGGAAAATCGACGCAAACAGCTTGCGGCTGCGGCGCCCATAGTCACCAAACGCATGATGCACACCGATCACCGGCAAGCGCGTGCCGAGCAGGGCGATATAGATCGGCTTGAACCGGTGAGCAATGCAGAAACTGAAATTGCGTGATGCCGCGATCTTGCGCAGCTCACCGATGGCGCCCAGCTTCAGGCCACGAATGGCCTTGGAGCTGAATTCCATGAACAACACTTCATCAGAGGCACAACCGGCCGCCACATCGGGGTCGGCGACCCCGGTGAGAAACACCGTGGTCACCTTGTAGCCCGAGCCTGCGAACAGGCTGGCGTACTGCCGCGCGCAATCGAGGAACGGCCCGTCATAGCCGTGGCAGAACTGCAGGACGTGGCGATCAGCCGACCGAGTCATAAGGGTCCACGCCGTCTTTGACGACCAGGATGTCTTCCATGATCAGGTACTGCAGGTCCGAGCCAAAGAACATGTTCAGCGCGTCGGTCGGCGAGCAGATCATTGCTTCGCCACGACGGTTGAGCGAGGTGTTCAGCGACACGCCGTTGCCGGTGAGTACTTCCAGCTCTTTCATCATGTCGTAGTAGCGCGGGTTGTATTCGCGCTTGAGCACCTGGGCGCGGGAAGTACCATCTTCATGGACCACTTCCGGCACGCGGGTTTTCCATTCTTCCGACACTTCAAAGGTGAAGGTCATGAACGGCGCCGGGTGATCGACCTTGATCATCTGTGGCGCAACGGTGTCGAGCATCGACGGGCAGAAAGGCCTCCAACGCTCGCGGAACTTGATCTGGTGGTTAATGCGATCCGCCACGCCGGTGGCGCTCGGGCAACCAATGATCGAACGACCGCCCAACGCGCGCGGGCCAAACTCCATGCGGCCCTGGAACCAGGCCACCGGGTTGCCGTCGACCATGATCTTGGCGATGCGCTTGGGCATGTTCTCGATCTTGCGCCATACCGGTTTGCTTGCGTGCTTGGCGCACGCGGCGATCACGTCTTCGTTGCTGTAGGACGGGCCGAGGTAGACGTGTTCCATCTTCTCGACCGGTACACCACGGGCGTGGGACACGTAGGCGGCGGCACCCACCGCGGTGCCGGCATCGCCGGACGCCGGCTGCACGAACAGCTCTTTCACGTCATCGCGGGCAATGATCTTCTGGTTGAGCTTGACGTTCAGCGCGCAGCCGCCAGCGAAGGCCAGCTTGCCGGTGTCTTTGAGGATGTCGCCCAAGTAGTGGTCGATCATCTGCAGGGCCAGCTTCTCGAACAGCGCTTGCATGCTGGCCGCGTAGTGGATGTACGGCTCGTCGGCGATATCGCCTTCGCGCTTGGGACCCAGCCACTCGATCAGTTTTGGCGAGAAGTAGAACCCCTTGCCCTTCTCTTTGTAGCGACGCAGGCCGATGACGTTGGCGTAGTCGGTGTTGATCACCAGCTCGCCGTTCTCAAACGAGGCCAGGCGCGAGAAATCGTACTTGCTGGCATCGCCATACGGCGCCATGCCCATGACCTTGAACTCGCCGTCGAGCATCTCGAAACCGAGGAACTCGGTGATCGCGCCATACAGGCCGCCGAGGGAGTCCGGGTCGTAGAATTCCTTGATCTTGTGAATCTTGCCGTTTTCGCCGTAGCCGAAAAAGGTGGTGGCGTACTCGCCCTTGCCGTCGATCCCCAGGATCGCGGTTTTCTCCTGGAAACCCGAGCAGTGGTAAGCGCTGGAGGCGTGGGCCAGGTGGTGCTCAACCGGTTCGATCTTAATTTTCTTCGGGTCGAAGCCCAGTTGCTCCAGGCACCAGACGATCTTGTTGCGATAGCGCTTGTAGCGACGGTTGCCCATCAGGATCGCGTCGAGGGCGCGGTCCGGGGCGTACCAGTAACGCTTGGCATAGTGCCAGCGGGCCTCGCCGAACAGGCTGATCGGGGCGAACGGAATCGCCACCACATCAACGTCGGAGGGCTTGATACCGGCTTGTTCCAGGCAGAACTTCGCCGACTCGTAGGGCATGCGGTTCTTTGCATGTTTGTCGCGTACGAAGCGCTCTTCTTCGGCGGCCGCGATCAGCTTGCCGTCGATATACAAGGCTGCGGAAGGATCATGGCTAAGGGCGCCGGACAGGCCAAGAATCGTCAATGCCACAGGGGTCTAGCCTCTTTTAGTCTGCATGCAGGCGGGGTGCGCCTGAAAAAAGTGTGCCTCTCGCCTGGACGAGAAACAGCTAAAGGGCGGGATTATAGCGTAAACACGCCACGTGATGATCTAGGGAATGTGGCGACCGGTTGTCACTGCGCCTAGCGGTAGATCGTGTAGGGCAGCACCAGCGTGTCCGCCACACCGGAGGTAATCGCCTCAATGGCGATGATCGGGAACGCATTGCTTTCGCGCGGCGCAAAGGTTGGGTCGTTATTGATGGTGCCGCAGCCGGTGAGCAGTGCAAGCGCCAGCATCCATAGAAGGGTGAAACCACGATTCATAGACAACTCCATTTGTCATGGCCAGCTTATGCACAGCCTCGTTCATGAACCGCCAGGGCGCCAATAGACGCTGATGTTGCCGTCGTTTGCCTGGCGATAAATCGTGTACGGCAACACAACGGTATCGGCAACGCCGGACGCTGCAATGTCCAGCAGCACGAAGGGTATCAGCACGCCGGTCGGATCGGGAGCCGCGTGCAGCGCGCAGAAATCAAAGGCCACGCCACTGTAAACGCGAGGTATGGACTGGCAGTACGTTTTGATAAGCCGCAGCTCACGCGCGGTATCGCCGTCTTTGCGGATGACGCTGTTGACGGTCCCACAACCGCCCACCAGCAGTGCGGCAATGCCCATTGCAGCCGTGATTTTCATTGTGATTGTCCTGTGATCGCCAACGGCCGGCCACGCTATCAGCGAAATGTCGGCTCCCCCACCCAAGTGCATCGCCAAATTGCGTACGAAAAATCCGAAATGGTAAAAACTCAGCATTTCACTAAACTCGCGCCCTTTTGCGCGTTTATGTCTTATGCGCCACGGATTCGGGCTGCCCCATGAAAACCCTCGCTCGCCTCACCCTATTGCTGCCAAGCCTGTTCACCTTGTGCGACACCGCCCAGGCTGAAGACGCAGCCCTGATCCTCGACCCCAGCGTAGTGACCGGTTCACGCAGCGCCAGCCCGACGTTCGACCTTCCGTATTCGGTCGACAGCATCAGCCGTGAGCAGATCAGCGACGGCCAACTCGGCATCAATGCCTCTGAAGCCCTGTCCCGCGTGCCTGGCCTGGTGGTGCAGAACCGTCAGAACTACGCGCAGGACCTGCAGATTTCCTCGCGCGGCTTCGGTGCGCGCTCGGCGTTTGGCGTGCGCGGCATCAAGCTGATCGCCGACGGCATCCCTGCCAGCACTCCGGATGGCCAAGGCCAGGCCGCCACGTTCAACCTCGACACCGCCGAACGCATCGAAGTGCTGCGCGGCCCGGCCGCCACGCTGTATGGCAGCAATGCCGGCGGCGTGATCCAGATGTTCTCGCGCGATGGCGAAGGCCCGCCGCGCATCGGCGCCGAAACGCTGGTGGGCAGCGACGGCCTGAGCAAGAACCACCTGACGGCCGAAGGCGCGGCGAATGGCGCCGGTTTTGTACTCGACGCCTCGCGCATGGACACCGACGGCTACCGCGACCACAGCAGCGCCCGTCGTGACCAGACCTTTGCCAAACTGAATGTCCACCCGGATGACGACAGCAAACTGGCACTGATCTACAGCAGCCTGGAGCAAAACGGCACGCAAGACCCGCTGGGCCAGACCTGGGCCGCGTACAAGGCGGACCCGCGCTCGGTGGCGCCGGCCGCGCTGCAGTACAACACGCGAAAAAGCATCGATCATCAGCAATTGGGCGTGAATTACGAGCGCTATATCGGCGATGCGACGCTGCAGGTGAATGCGTATACGGGACGGCGCAGTGTGATTCAGTATTTGTCGATTCCCGGCGGTACGCCGTCAGACAAGCGCGGTGGCGTGGTGGACTTCGACCGCAAGTTCTACGGCGGCTCCGTCCACTGGCTGCAACCCATCACCAGCGCCCCTGGCGACCTGACCCTGATCACCGGCCTCGACTACGACCGCAGCCAGGATGATCGCCAAGGTTACTCCAACACCCTCAACGGCGTGCACGGCGTCAAAGGCGCGCTGGGCCGCGATGAAATCGACACCGCCACCAGCCTCGACCCGTTCGTGCAGGCCAACTGGCTGCTGGGCGACTGGACCCTGCAAGCCGGCCTGCGTCACAGCACCATGAAGATGGACGTGGACGACCACTTCCTCAGCGATGGCAACGACAGCGGCAACAAGACCTACCAGAAGAACACGCCGTCAGTGAGCGTGATGTATGCCTTCACGCCGGACCTGCATGGCTATGTGAGCGCGGGCAAAGGCTTCGAAACCCCGACCCAGGCGGAGTCGGCGTATTCCAGCAGCTCGAACGGCTTCAATTTCGCGCTCAAGCCGTCGGTCAGCAAGCAGTATGAAATGGGGCTCAAGGCCCGGATTGGCCAAGACACACGCGTGAATGCTGCGGTGTTCCAGATCACCACCGATGACGAACTGGTCGTGCAGCAATCCAGCGGCGGTCGCACCACCTACCAGAACGCCGGTCGCACCTTGCGCCGTGGCTTCGAACTGAGCCTGGAAAGCCAATTGACCGAACAGTGGAGCACCCACCTCGCCTACACCCGCCTGCACGCCACCTATGACAGCGACTTCGTCAGCGGCGCCAGCACGGCGATCGACAAAGGCAACTACCTGCCCGGCGTGCCCCAGACCACGCTTTTCGCCGAGCTGAACTGGAAACCCCGCGACTGGGTCAGCACTGGCCTCGAAGGCATGTACCGCAGCAAAGTCTACGTGGAAGACACCAACCAGCAACGCGCCGCGCCGGCCTACAGCGTGTTCAACTGGCGTGCGCGCTTCGAGCAGAAGGTCGAGCACTGGACCTTCCACCAGACCCTGCGCCTGGATAACTTGCTGGATCGCCAGTACGTGGGCTCGGTGATCGTCGGGGACGGCAACTTCCGCTATTACGAAGCGGCGCCGGGAAGGTCGTGGTACGCGGGGGCGGGGGCCGAATATCAATTTTGATCAGCCAGTGCAGCGTCTGGGCGACCGTCATCGCGGGCAAGCCCGCGATAGGGCCGAAAGCCCGCTTTAACTGGCGGCGCCGATCTCTTTGGGCAAACGCTGATCGATCAGCTGATACAGCGCGCTGCTCTCGGGCCAGTTGCGCATAAACCGCGCGCGGTCCTTGGCAAACGCTGGCGCGAAGCTGGCGAGTGAGCTGTGCTGACACATGGCGTCCAGGTCGATCAAGGCCCAGCGGTCTGCGTGCCAGAACAGGTTATGGCCTTTGAAGTCACCATGACTGATGCGCTCGCGAATCAGCTCGGCAAACAGATGATCCAGCGCCAGCAGCTCGTTTTCTGGCGCGTCACCGCGCTCAACGTACGGCGCAAAACGCTCGATGATGTCCGGCCCCGGCAAGTATTCAGTCACCAGGTACGCCCGGCTGCGCAGCCACAAAAACCGCTTCTCCAACACCGCCAGCGGCTTGGGCGTCGCAATCCCCAGAAACGCCAGGCGGTTGCCTTCGCGCCACGAATGCCAGGCGCGGCTCGGGCGCCAGAAGCGCTTGAGCCAATGGGCAAAACCCTTAATGTTGTAGCGCTTGATCACCAGCGGCCGACCGGCCACCTCGACCCTGCCCACGCTGGCGGCCCCGCCGGTTTTGTACAGGTGGCCCTGATCCAGCAATGCGTCGGCCTGCTCCAGCACCGGCAGCATGGCGGCCTCTTCCTCACGGCGAATCGCGCGCAAGGCAAAGGCGCCACGCACGACGCTGAACAGCGTGCAGTCGCGGCCAACCTTGTTCAAAAAGTCCTTCAAGCGCCAGGCGCTGACCTTGCGCACCTGTTTTTCGAGCGCTTCCAGCGGCACGGCGTGCTCGCCATTGCTCAGCAGGTAATAGACCAATAATTCTTCGGTAAAGGGTTCGAGGTTTTTCGGCAATTGCGCAAAAAACACCCCGAGGTTTTCCAGTACCCGGTTGCGCGACAGCGGCTTGCCCGCGGCTTCGACACGAATGCCGGCGCCGTCAATCAGGTACAGCTTGCCGTCCTGGCGCAGCAGATTGTCCAGGTGCAGGTCTTCCTGCCACAGCCCTTTGGCATGCATGTGGGCAATCGCCCCCAGCGCCTCGGCGAGCACGGCTGTTTGTTCGTCCGCCAGCGGCGGCAAGCCTTCAACTGCCTGCCAGGCATCGGCGAGGCTCTCGGCGCCCTCAATGAATTCGAACAGCAGCCAGCCGCCCTCGCCTTCCTGCAAGCCATCGGCCAACAGCTGCGGCGTGGTCAGGCCTTGCTCGGCAAGCAGGCGTACGCCGCTGAGCTCGCGCTGAAAATGACGTGCCGCCTTGCTGCCCACCAATAACTTGGCCAGCACCGTGCGCCCGCGCCAGACGCCGGCGCCCACATAACGCTCGCCCGGCAACACACGCAGCAGACTGAGCAATTGCAGCTGCCCTGGGCCGGCGGCATCCGCCAGTTCAATGGTCAGCGGCAGGCTGGGCGTGCGGCCGGCTTTTTTCAGCTCGGACAAACGCATCAGCGGTTCTCCTTGTGGCTGCGACGCGCCGTCAGCCGTTCAAACCAGGCGCCCACCTTTGCGCTGTTTTCAGGCTCTGCCAGGTAGGCCGCCAGCAACTGCCGCACTTGTGCGTCCGTCCACTGCGGCGCGCGGCGCAGCAGCGGCTCCAGGTCTTTGACCCGGTCACGTTGGCCGAACAACAGCGGGCGGGTTTTCTCCAGGTCGATCAGCTGCGCGGCGTAACCGTCGCCCAGGGTCTGCAGAAAAATATGCTTGGGATAAAAACAGCCATGTACCTGGCCTACGCTGTGCAGATGACGGGCCAACTGACCGCAGGCCAGCAGAATCGCGCGGTGCTGGGCATCGGTCAGTTGCGGCCACTGTTCCAGCAACGAATCCAGGTCATTCCAACCGTCCAGGGCACGGGTCAGCAACATCGCGCGGTGCTCACCGTTGACCTTGCGCTCACCGAAAAACGCGGCCTGCAACGCCGGAATACCGAGTTTCTGATAACGACTGATATTGCGGAATTCGCGCGCAAAGGTGGGCTCGCCAAACGGCTTGTGCAGCGTGCGTGTCAGGTAGTTGCTCTGGCGCTTGAGGTAGTAACCCTGCCCTTCAAGCTCCAGGCGAAACACGCTGCTCCAGCCACCCTTGCTGGTATTGGGCTCGTCCACCGCGTCCAGTTGCCTGGCCCACAGGGCGTCGAAGGTTGCCAGACCATGGCGCTCCAGCAGAGCGCGGTCTTCGGCCGCCAGGAAATCACTCATTCGCGTCCCTCGAAAAACTTCACCACGTGGCGAATTCGCTGTTTGTCTGACGCCGTCAGGTGCGTGCGTTGGCGGTATTGCATGTAGAAGCGCAGGCGCTGCGTGGCCGACAAGTGATACTTGGCGACCTTGTCCAGGCAGGCCAGGTCCTTGGTAATTCGGTACTTGAGCCAGAAACCGCGCCAGAAATCACCGTTGGGGCAATCGATGAGGTACAGGGTCTGCTGGTCGTCGACCAGCAGGTTGCGCCACTTCAAATCGTTATGGGTGAAGCGGTGCTCATGCATGGTGCGCGTGTATTCGGCGAGCTGGCGACTGATCACGCTGACCCACTTGGGGTCTTTCAAGCGCGGATCTTTGCGATCAGCCAGCATCGACAGGTCTTCAGTCTTGGGCAGCTCGCGGGTGATCATCGCGCCTCGCGCGTAGGCCAGGCCTTTGCGTTCCAGCCCCCAAGCCACCACGTCGGCGGTGGGAATGCCCCACTTGGCGAAACGCTTGAGGTTCTGCCATTCGGACTTCACCCGAGGTTTGCCCAAGTAGCGGCGCAGGCCCTTGCCGGCACCGACGTAGCGCTTGACGTAGTAATTGATCCCGCCGCGCGCCACCCGAATCACTTCCGACAATGGGTCGCGGGTCAGGCGCTCGCCTTGCAGGGCGAATACCGCTTCGAGGCTGCCGAAATCATCCGCCAGGGCGGCGTAAGCAGGTTCCAGGTTCCAACCCGCCATCAGAGCGCATCCCCGTAGCGTTGTTTACGTGCATAAAGCTTGTCGGCCTTGGTTTGCAGCCACTGCAACAAGGCATTTTCTTCAGCGAGGATCTGGCGCAACGGCTGCTGGAAGTAGCCTTTGAGGAAGCGCAACTTGTCACGACGCGTCAAGCCGATGTCCAGCGCCGAGAAGTACAACGCGGCCAGGTCTTTGTCGCGCCAGCGATGACTGATTTTGTCGCGGGTCTGGGCGCGGTGCAGGTCGATCACCGACAACTTGAAGTTGTCAGCCGTCACCAGCGTATCGGTGTGCAACAGGAAGTGGCAGATGTAGCAATCGCGATGGTTGACCCCACCGCGATGCATCATGCCGGTCATGCGCGCCACTTCGGCGATCAGTGCGCGCTTGAGGCGCGGCGCGGGCGGCTGCTTGAGCCAGTCGATGCTGAAGTCTTCCAGGCTGACAGTCGGCGCCAGTTCTTCAGTGATGATGAACGAGTGCTGGTCGGCCGGGTTGCTGCCGCGCTCGCCGTACGCCACGGCGGTCATGGTCGGCACGCCGATCTGCTGCAGGCGCTGGATGGCCTGCCACTCCTGGCCCGCACCGAGCACCGGCAGCTTGGCGGTGACCAGATTCTTGACGATCTCACCCCAGCCGATGCCACGGTGGATCTTCACGAAATAGCCACGCCCATCCACCTCGGTGCGCAAGGTGCGCCGGGCTTCAAGTTCACGGTACACCTCGCCTTCCAGCCGCTCGACTTCGGCGAAGGCATCACGCCCGGCCCAGAGGGTCTTGAACGGTTCGGCAAGCATCAACTTCATCGTTTTGGCTCCGCCAGAATCACATCCGCCGCGTGCTGCGGCATGCTGTAGAGGTCGGCCGTCTCGGCGTACACCAACCCATTGCGGCCCCAGGCCGCGCGCTGTGCAGTGTCGGTGAGCATGCGTGTCAGGTAGTGGTTGAGCTGCGTTTGATCGAACGGCTCGTCCAGCACCAACCCACTGTCGGCCTCGCTGATGTAATGGGCGTAACCACACACCGCCGAGACCAGCACCGGCAACCCGGCCACCAGGGCTTCAAGCAACACGGTGCCGGTGTTTTCGTTGTACGCCGGGTGGATCAACAGGTCGGCGCCCAGCAGGAAACGCGGAATATCGCTGCGCCCTTTGAGGAACTGCACGTTATCGCCCAGCCCCAACGTAGCACTCTGCAATTGGAATACTTTGGGGTCGTCCTGGCCAATTACAAACAGACGCGTGCGTTTTTTCAGTTCCGCCGGTAAGGCGGCCACGGCCTTGAGGCTGCGGTCGACGCCCTTGGTCTTGAAGCCGGAACCGATTTGCACCAGCAGCAAGTCGTCGCCGGCGAGGTTGAATTCCTGGCGAAAACCTTCGCGGATCTCGGCGGCATTCGGCGGCGCACGGCGGTCCTGGGCGATGCCCGGCGGCAGCAGGTGGAAGCGTTCCAGCGGGGTGTCGTAATGCTTGATGAACAGCGGTTGCTGCACTTCAGAGATCATCAGGATTTCAGTCCTGGCGTCCCTGGCGAACACCGCGCGCTCGTACTCGGCAAAGTGGCGGTAACGGCCAAAGCGTTTGTACAGCGAATGACGCAGGTTTTGCGCCTTGTCTTCAAAGCAGCCATCGGCGGCGTAGTACACGTCCAGGCCGGGCATTTTGTTGAAGCCGATCAGACGGTCCACCGGGCGTTTGGCCAGGTCGGCTTCCATCCAGGCGCTGAGCTTTTCATTGCGCCGATGGTTGAAGAACGCCTTGACCGGCGCCACCAGCACTTCGAAGCCGGGCGGAATGTCGCCTTCCCAGATCAGCGTGTAAACACGAATCTGGTGGCCGCGCTGCTGGCACTCCAGGGCGATGCGCATGAAGTCGCGCTGCAGGCCACCGAAGGGGAAATATTTGTACAGAACAAAAGCCAGTTGCATCAGTGCAGCTCCTCAGCCAGTAACAACGTGCTCAGTCGGCTTGCCACACGCTCAGGGTTCAGGCGCGTGAAGCACAGGGGCGACTCGCGCTTGATGTCGAACCGACGCAGGTCGTCGGCCGTTGGTTGATAGGTACAGTGTTTTTGCAGGCACGGCGCGCACGGGAAGTCGCTGGCCAGGTGAATCTGGCCCTTGCCATAGGCGCCGGTCAGGCCGGGGTTGGTGGGGCCGAACAGGGAAATGGTCGGCACGTCCAACGCAGCGGCCAAGTGACCCAGGCCCGTGTCCACCGCCACGCAGGCACGGGCGCCGGCCAGCACGCGGGCCACGCCGGCCAGGTTGAGCTTGGGCAGCACTTCGGCGTGTTGCAGGCCATGGGCCAGGCGCTCGGCACGGGCTTTTTCGTCGGCATTGCCCCACGGCAACTTCACGTCCACACCCAGGCGGCCCATGCGCTCGGCCAGCTCGCGCCAATAGGCTTCGGGCCAATGCTTGGTGTCCCAGGTGGTGCCGTGCAGCAGCAGCACAAATGGTTTTTTCGGCGGCAGGCCGAGCAGCTTTTCAGTGCTCAGGCCGTAGTCGCCCAACCCTTTGGGCAGGTCGTAGCCCAGCGCAACGGCGAACAGCTGGCGCAAACGCTCCACCGCATGCTGCCCACGGGCCACGGCCAAACGGCGCGAGTAGAAACGCGCAGCGATGGGTTCGCGTGCAGAATGCTTGTCGAAACCCGCGACCGGAGCGCGCACGTAGCGCGTCAGCCAGGCGCTTTTCAGCAGGCCTTGGGCATCAATCACCAAGTCATACTTGGTCGACTGAACACGCTGCTTGAACCGTCGCCACTCGCCGCTCTTGATGGTTTGCCAGATGTTTTTGCGCCAGCGACGAATTGCCACCGGGATCACCTGGTCCACCGCCGGGTGCCAGGTGGGGATCTCGGCAAAGCCTTCTTCCACCACCCAGTCAAAGCGAATGCCGGGGATCGCCCGCGCCGCGTCGGTCAGTGCCGGCAAGGCGTGGATCACGTCGCCCAGGGATGAGGTCTTGACTACCAGTACTCGCAAACTAACGGACCTCGACCACGGAGCCTTGCAACCGCTGCAACGCGTCGCTGACCGGTTGCGGCAGCAGTTGGCGCAGGCAATTGTAGTGGCCGAAACGGCAGGTACGCTCAAAACACGGACTGCAATCCAGGCCCAGGCGCACCACTTCGACCTTGTCGGCCAACGGCGGTGTGAAGCCAGGCGAGGTCGAGCCGTACACCGCCACCAGTGGGCGGTTCAACGCGGCAGCCACGTGCATCAGCCCGGAGTCGTTGGACACCACCGAGTCGGCGCAGGACAGCAGGTCGATGGCTTCGGCCAGTGACGTGTCGCCGCTGAGGTTCACCGCTTCTTCGCGCAGCCCAGGGATCAGGCGCTGGCGGATGTCCTCGCCCACCGAGTGATCGTTTTTCGAGCCGAACAACCACACCTGCCAGCCTTCGCGAATCTTCATCTCGGCGACTTTGGCGTAATGCTCCGAAGGCCAGCGCTTGGACTCGCCAAACTCCGCGCCTGGGCACAGCGCCAGCACCGGACGGTCGAGCATCAGGCCGAACTTGGCCAGGGCCGCGTCACGGGTCACCGGGTCGATCTGCAAGCTGGGGCGCGGGTACGGCGTCGGCAGCTCGGCACCTGGCTCGTAGGCCAGGGCCATGAAGCGCTCGATCATCAGCGGGTAGCGTGCTTTGTCGAGGGTGCGCACATCGTTGAGCAATACGTAGCGAAACTCGCCGCGCCAGCCGGTGCGTTTGGGGATGCCGGCGAAATACGGCACCAGCGCCGACTTGAGCGAGTTGGGCAACAGGATCGCCTGGTCGTACTGGCCGACCATGGATTTGCCGATGCGCCGGCGCGTCGCCAATTCGAGGGCACCGTGGCCGAGCGGGAAGCTCAAGGCCTTGCGCACCTGGGGCATACGCTCGAGGATCGGCCGGCTCCACTCGGGGGCGAGCACGTCGATTTGGCAGTCGGGATGACGCTGTTTCAGGCACTGGAACAGTGTCTGCGCCATCACCATGTCACCGACCCAACTGGGCCCAACGATCAGAATATTCATGTAGTTTCCACAAACGATGCGGGGAGGCTTATGCCTCCCCGCATCGACAATGATTGTAGATCGCGCTTTGTGTGGGAGCTGGCTTGCCTGCGATGGCATCGCTTCGGTATGACTGAAGTACCGAGGCGCCTGCATCGCGGGCAAGCCCGGCTCCCACATAAGGCCGATTTCCACATTAAATTGGCGCCACTCAATTAATCAGCTTAACCCCAGCGCCTGCCAGATTCGCATCACCTGGCGCCGTTCGTCGGCGAACTGATCCCCGGCTACCGTGCCAGCCTCATTTTGCAAGGCCTGGCGGTGCGCGGCGGAACGGTAGGCTTTATACACCTCGCGCAGCAGATGGGCATCGGCGGCGGGCATCAGCCCGACCTGCTCCAGGCCCTCCAGAATGCGGATATTGTCGGTGTAGCGCAGCAACGATGGATGTTGCGCAGACCACGCCAAAGCCGCGTATTGCACCATAAATTCAATATCGACGATACCTCCGGCGTCCTGCTTGAGGTCGAACACCACCGTGGGCTCAAAGGCATTGGCGCCGGTGCCGGCCGCCGTAGACCGGGTGCCCAGGTTGTCGCGCATCTTGGCGCGCATCTCGCTGACCTCCTGGCGCAGCTTGACCAGGTCGCGCTCACGCCCGAGTACTTTAGCGCGGACCTGCTCGAACGCCTGGCCCACATCCTGACTGCCCACCAGCACCCGCGCGCGGATCAGCGCCTGATGTTCCCAGGTCCAGGCTTCATTTTGCTGATAGCGCTCGAAGGCTCCCAGTGAACTCACCAGCAAACCCGACGCGCCGGATGGGCGCAGGCGCATGTCGACCTCATACAGCTGGCCGGAGTTGGTCTGGGTGGTCAGCAAGTGGATGATGCGCTGGCCCAGGCGCGTGAAGAACTGCGCGCCGTCGATCGGCTTGGCGCCGTCAGTCTCGGCCTGCGGGTCACCGTCGTGGATAAACACCAGGTCCAGGTCGGAACCATGTCCCAGCTCGATGCCGCCAACCTTGCCATAACCAACAATGATGAACCCCGGGTCGCACAGCGTACCGTCAAGCCGCTGCGGCGAGCCGTGGCGGGCCACGGTCTGGCGCCACGCCAGGGCCAGTACTTGTTCGAGAATGGCTTCGGCAAGCCACGTCAGGTAGTCGCTGACTTTCATCAGCGGCAGGCTGCCGGCGATTTCCGAAGCGGCCACGCGCAGACGGTGAGCCAGCTTGAAGTGGCGCAGCGCCTCCATCTGCTGCTCAAGGTCATCCTCGGGAATGCGCGTGAGGCGCTCGCGCAGCTCGGCGGCAAGTTCCGGCGCCAACGGCGGCTTGAACAGGCGGCCTTCGTTGAGCAATTCGTCGAGCAACAGCGGGAAGCGCGTGATCTGTTCGGCGATCCACGGGCTGGCGGCGCACAGTGTGAGCAGACGGCGCAACGCGTCGGGGTTTTCGGTGAGCAGCACCAGATAAGCGGAACGGCGGGCGACGGCTTCGACCAGCGGCAGTACACGTTCAAGCACTAAATCCGGGTTGGCGTGTTCGACGGCCTGGGCCAGCAGACGCGGAATAAAGGCATCCAACCGCTCCCGCCCCAGGCGCTGCATGGCACGCAATTGCGGGCTGCCGCGCAAGCCGGCCAGGGCTTTCAGGGCTTTGGGCGCGTCGGTGAAGCCACCTTCCTGCAATTGCAGGCGAGCGGCGTCTTCGTCCTGAGACTCTTCCCACAGTGGCAGCCACTCGCCGCCTACGACCAACTCACTCTCTGCGCCTTCTTCTTCGTCAGGGTCGGCGATGACTTGGCGGAAGTGCCAGTCCACCCGACCACGCCAGTACATCAGGCGCTCATGGAACGTGGACCAATCGGCAAAGCCCAGCATAAAGGCGATACGCGCCTGATCTTCCGGGGTGTCCGGGAGCATTTGCGTCTGACGGTCGGCGATCGCCTGAATCGCATGCTCGGTGTAACGCAAGAATTCGTAGCCGTTGCGCAACTCGGCAATGACTGCCGCAGGCAAATAGCCCTGCCCTTCGAGCGTGCCGAGCACCTTGAGCAATGGCCGTTGTTGCAGGCTCAGGTCGCGGCCGCCGTGGATCAACTGGAACGCCTGGGCGATAAATTCCACTTCGCGAATACCACCCGAGCCCAGCTTGATGTTGTCGGCCATGCCTTTGCGCCGCACTTCCTGCTGGATCAGCTGCTTCATGGTGCGCAGCGCTTCGATGGCCGAAAAGTCCAGGTAACGCCGATAGACGAACGGGCGCAGCATATCCAGCAGTTGCGCACCGGCCACTTGGTCACCGGCAACCACGCGCGCCTTGATCATCGCGTAGCGTTCCCAATCACGGCCTTGGTCCTGATAGTACTGTTCCAGCGCGTTGAAGCTGAGCACCAGGGCGCCAGCCGAACCGTAGGGGCGCAGGCGCATGTCGACGCGGAACACAAACCCGTCGACCGTCATCGGGTCGAGCGCCTTGATCAGTTTTTGACCAAGCCGGATGAAAAATTCCTGGTTGTCCAGCGCGCGCTTCACGCCCACCGTTTCGCCGCCCTCGGGGTAGGCGAAGATCAGGTCGATATCAGACGACAGGTTCAGCTCCACGGCGCCGAGCTTGCCCATGCCGAGGATGACCATGTGCTGGGCTTCGCCGCTGCGTCGGCCGGTGGGGGTGCCGAATTGCACGCAATGGCGCTGGTACAGCCATTGGTAGGCTTGGTCGATGCTGGCGTCGGCCATGTCGGAAAGGTCGCGACAGGTTTGCACCAGGTCGGCCTGGCGCGTCAGGTCGCGCCAGATGATGCGCACTTGCTGGCGAGTGCGCTGGCGACGCAGCACGCGACCCAGCTCATCTTCTGTTTCGGCCTGTTGCACGGCGCCGGCGATCTGGCCGCACAGCTCGCCGGGCGCAAAGCCGCGGTCCAGCTCGCCCCAGGCCACCAGCTCGAGCAACATCAAAGGGTCACGCAGGCTCTGTTCAATGACAAAATCACTGGCGGCGCACACGCGGGCGAAGTCAGCCCACCGTTGCGGCGTCCAGGCAGAAAGTCCATGATCGTCGTCCAGCGCGGCCACTGCGTCACGAAATGACTGCTCGGCCCGCTGGGCAAAAGGCAAGAGAATGGCCGGTAATGGGGCCAGCGTTGGAAGGCTCATGGTCTATCCTTGATCGGCGCGTAAAAGGCTTGTTGCTGTGAACGCAAGAACCACGCTCGGTGAAGGACTGTCGAACAAAGGTTATAAATAGCTGAAATTAAATTAATCTTGGCAGGCAACATCAAACTTTCACCTTTTCTTGTTCGCAAAAGATCAACAATAACGATTATGCTCACCAGCCAGACCGAGCAATCCACTCGGTCTTGTGTAGTTTTACTACTCGTATATACATTCGAAAGGCTGAAATGGCCGACGATTTGTAGTAAAACTACAGGACGCCGAAGCAACCTTCGGCCATCCAAGAATTTATGTCGTCTGCCCACAAGGCCAGTCGCAAACTTCAGGCAACCGATTCTGGTAGCCTTTCCGCCCTGGAGCAAGCCATGCAAGACCTCGATCCCGTCGAAACCCAGGAATGGCTGGACGCCCTGGAATCGGTTCTCGACAAAGAAGGCGAAGACCGTGCTCACTACCTGATGACCCGTATGGGCGAACTCGCGACCCGCAGCGGCTCGCAATTGCCTTACGCCATCACCACGCCATACCGCAACACCATCCCCGTTACCCACGAAGCACGCATGCCTGGCGACCTGTTCATGGAACGCCGCATTCGCTCGTTGGTACGCTGGAACGCCATGGCGATGGTAATGCGCACGAACTTGAAAGATTCTGACCTGGGCGGTCACATCTCCAGCTTCGCTTCCAGCGCAACCCTGTATGACATCGGTTTCAACTACTTCTTCCAGGCCCCGACCGACGAACACGGCGGCGACCTGATCTACTTCCAGGGCCACACTTCTCCAGGCGTTTACGCCCGTGCGTTCATGGAAGGCCGCATCACCGAAGAACACATGAACAACTTCCGCCAGGAAGTGGACGGTAACGGCCTGTCGTCGTACCCGCACCCTTGGCTGATGCCTGATTTCTGGCAGTTCCCGACTGTATCCATGGGCTTGGGCCCGATCCAGGCGATCTACCAGGCACGCTTCATGAAGTACCTGGAAGCGCGTGGCTTCATCCCTGAAGGCAAGCAGAAAGTCTGGTGCTTCCTGGGCGACGGCGAGTGTGACGAGCCGGAATCCCTGGGCGCCATCTCCCTGGCCGGCCGCGAGAAGCTCGACAACCTGATCTTCGTCATCAACTGCAACCTGCAGCGCCTCGACGGCCCGGTTCGCGGCAACGGCAAGATCATCCAGGAACTCGAAGGCGTGTTCCGCGGTGCTCAGTGGAACGTGACCAAAGTCATCTGGGGCCGTTTCTGGGACCCACTGCTGGCGAAAGACGTCGACGGTATCCTGCAACGTCGCATGGACGAAGTCATCGACGGCGAGTACCAGAACTACAAAGCCAAAGACGGCGCGTTCGTACGTGAACACTTCTTCAACACGCCTGAACTCAAGGCAATGGTTGCAGACCTGTCCGACGACGAGATCTGGAAACTCAACCGTGGCGGCCACGACCCATACAAGGTCTACGCGGCGTACCACGAAGCGGTCAACCACAAAGAACAACCGACCGTCATCCTGGCCAAGACCATCAAGGGTTATGGCACCGGTGCCGGCGAAGCGAAGAACACTGCGCACAACACCAAGAAGGTTGATGTTGAAAGCCTGAAGCTGTTCCGCGACCGCTTCGACATCCCGGTCAAGGACGAAGAGCTGGAGAACCTGCCGTTCTTCAAGCCAGAGCCAAACAGCGCCGAAGCCCGCTACCTCAGCGAGCGTCGCAATGCATTGGGCGGTTTCGTGCCACAGCGCCGCGCCAAGAGCTTCAACATCCCGACACCGCCACTCGATACCCTCAAGGCTATCCTGGACGGCTCGGGCGACCGTGAAATCTCCACCACCATGGCCTTCGTGCGGATCCTCGCGCAGCTGGTCAAGGACAAGGAAATCGGTTCGCGTATCGTCCCGATCATCCCGGACGAAGCCCGTACCTTCGGTATGGAAGGCATGTTCCGTCAGTTGGGCATCTACTCCTCCGTCGGCCAGCTCTACGAGCCAGTCGATAAAGACCAGGTGATGTTCTACAAGGAAGACAAAAAGGGCCAGATCCTCGAAGAAGGCATCAACGAAGCGGGCGCCATGAGCTCCTTTATCGCTGCCGGTACTTCGTACTCCAGCCACAACCAGCCGATGCTGCCGTTCTACATCTTCTACTCGATGTTCGGCTTCCAGCGTATCGGCGACCTGGCGTGGGCAGCAGGCGACAGCCGTACCCGTGGCTTCCTGATCGGCGGTACCGCCGGCCGGACAACGCTGAACGGCGAAGGCCTGCAACACGAAGACGGTCACAGCCACATCCTGGCTGCCACCATCCCGAACTGCCGCACCTTTGATCCAACCTACGGCTATGAGCTGGCGGTGATCATCCAGGACGGCATGAAGAAGATGACCGAAGAGCAGCAGGACGTTTTCTACTACATCACCGTGATGAACGAGTCCTACCAGCAGCCAGCCATGCCGGCCGGTGTCGAGGAAGGCATCATCAAGGGCATGTACCTGCTCGAAGAAGACACCAAGGAAGCGGCGCACCACGTACAGCTGATGGGCTCCGGCACCATCCTGCGCGAAGTGCGTGAAGCGGCCAAGATCCTGCGTGAAGAGTTCAACGTCGGCGCTGACGTGTGGAGCGTTACCAGCTTCAACGAACTGCGTCGCGACGGCCTGGCAGTGGAGCGTAACAACCGCCTGCACCCAGGTCAGAAGCCAGCGAAAAGCTACGTCGAAGAGTGCCTGGCCGGCCGTAAAGGTCCAGTCATTGCCTCTACCGACTACATGAAGCTGTTTGCTGAACAGATTCGCCAGTGGGTCCCGTCCAAGGAATTCAAAGTCCTGGGCACCGACGGTTTCGGCCGCAGTGACAGCCGCAAGAAGCTGCGTCACTTCTTCGAAGTTGACCGTCACTTCGTGGTGTTGGCAGCCCTGGAAGCCTTGGCTGACCGTGGTGAGATCGAACCTAAGGTGGTGGCTGACGCTATCGTCAAGTTCGGGATCAACCCGGAAAAACGCAACCCACTGGACTGCTGAGGAGATTTTTTGTGAGCGAACTCATTCGCGTACCTGACATCGGCAGCGGTGAAGGTGAAGTAATCGAGCTGTTTGTGAAGGTCGGCGACACCGTCGAAGCCGACCAGAGCATCCTGACCCTGGAATCGGACAAGGCGAGCATGGAAATCCCTGCTCCCAAGGCCGGCGTGGTCAAAAGCCTGAAAGTGAAGCTGGGCGACCGCCTGAAAGAAGGCGACGAACTGCTGGAACTGGAAATCGAAGGCGCCGCTGACGCGGCCCCTGCGGCGGCTCCTGCTGCCGCTGCTGCACCTGCACCGGCTGCTGAAAAGCCTGCCGCCGCTGCCGAGGCGCCTGCAGCCCCGGCCGCTGCTCCGGCTGAGGCCTCTGTTCAGGACATTCACGTCCCGGACATCGGTTCGTCGGGCAAGGCCAAGATCATCGAGCTGCTGGTCAAGGTCGGCGACACCGTCGAAGCCGACCAGTCGCTGATCACCCTGGAGTCCGACAAGGCCTCCATGGAAATCCCATCGCCGGCTGCCGGCGTGGTGGAAAGCATCGCGGTCAAGCTCGAAGACGAAGTCGGCACTGGCGACTTCATCCTCAAGCTCAAAGTACAAGGCGCTGCGCCGGCTGCTGCTCCAGCACCGGCTGCGGCTGCACCTGCTGCAAAAGCTGAAGCGGCTCCGGCTGCTGCCGCCCCTGCACCGGCAGCGAAAGCCGAGGCTGCACCGGCTCCTGCGGCTGCCGCACCTGCGCCACGCGGTGCCAAGGTTCACGCCGGCCCAGCCGTGCGTCAGCTGGCCCGTGAGTTCGGTGTTGAGCTCAATGCTGTGTCGGCCACTGGCCCGCACGGTCGTGTGCTGAAAGAAGACGTGCAGGTTTACGTCAAGGCCATGATGCAGAAGGCCAAGGAAGCTCCGGCTGCCGGCGCTGCTACCGGTGGCGCTGGTATTCCGCCGATTCCGGTCGTGGACTTCAGCCGCTTCGGCGAAACCGAAGAAGTGCCGATGACCCGCCTGATGCAAATCGGCGCGTCGAGCCTGCACCGCAGCTGGCTGAACATTCCGCACGTGACCCAGTTCGACCAGGCCGACATTACCGACCTGGAAGCTTTCCGCGTTGCGCAGAAAGCCGTGGCCGAGAAGGCTGGCGTGAAACTGACCGTGCTGCCACTGCTGCTCAAGGCCTGCGCGCACCTGCTCAAGGAACTGCCGGACTTCAACAGTTCGCTGGCGCCAAGCGGTAAAGCGATCATTCGCAAGAAATACGTGCACATCGGTTTTGCAGTTGATACCCCGGACGGCCTGCTGGTGCCTGTGATCAAGAACGTTGATCAGAAGAGCCTGCTGCAACTGGCTGCTGAAGCGGCTGCACTGGCCGCCAAGGCCCGTGACAAGAAGCTGACTGCAGACGACATGCAAGGCGCGTGCTTCACCATCTCCAGCCTCGGGCACATTGGCGGCACTGGCTTTACGCCGATCGTCAACGCGCCGGAAGTGGCGATCCTGGGTGTGTCCAAGGCCACTATCCAGCCTGTGTGGGACGGTAAAGCGTTCCAACCGAAGCTGATGCTGCCGCTGTCGTTGTCCTACGATCACCGTGTGATCAACGGCGCCGCCGCTGCACGCTTCACGCAGCGTCTGAGCCAACTGCTGAACGACATCCGCACCATCCTGCTGTAAGCCGCAAACGGGCCTCCCTTTCACCGGGGAGGCCTGGCTGCACCGATTTCCGAGCGCCACGCTCGTACCTCAACCCCGCCACTTGGCGGGGCTTTTTTTGGCCTGCTTTTTTGTCGGGGTAAGGGCTGTAGCGCGTGCGTCAACTCGCCACCCATCACCTGGATTGTAGAAACCGCTCCCGCGGCCGATAACAGCCATATAGCACTTAGCCTTCATCCTCTCTTGTCAGTGCGTGCTGCATGATGCAACCTTGCCGCAGGCGACAGTAAAGAGGGCGTGAGCCCGGCGCCGTGCGCATTTTTCCAAGCGAGTTTCCCCATGAAAAGCCAACCCGATGCCGCCCATATGGCGGCCGAGGTAGTGACGCAGTTACCGGTGCCTTCGCGCCTCGGCATGTTGCGTTTCGAACGGCTTAATGAGGCAAGCTGGGCGCTGCTGTACCTCGACCCCAATTGCGAGCGCCAGTTTGGTCTGCCGGCGGTCGAACTGTGCGCCCTGGTCGGCACGCCCTACGCCAGCTTGATGGAACCGCAGGCGCGCTACCAACTGCACGACGCCATCCAGCAACAGCTGACCCAGAGCCCGCATTACCTGGTGCGCTACACCTTGCACACCAGCGACGGGCCTTTGAGTCTGCTGGAAATGGGCGAGACCTACAAACAGCACAATCGCCACCTGCTGCGCGGCTACCTGATGGTGGTCGACGGACTGTTTAGCGAAATCCCCACTGCCGTCCCGACCGCAGACCTGGAAAACCAGAACAGCCGCCTGCAGATCGCCCTGGAACTCAACCAGCGTGCCCAGCAGGAACAGTTGCAGCACCTGGAGCGCGTGCGCGCCCAACAGGAGCTGATCCTGCTGCTGGCTCGCCAGCGCTACACCACGCCCAACTCGCTGCAGGAAGCCGCCGAGCTGATCACCCGCAGCGCGTGCGACATCTACCAGATCGATTGCGCGAGCATCTGGAACCTGGAAGGCCAGCACCTGGTGCCGATCTCGGCGTACCACCGCGACAACCAACAGCACCACTTGCCTGAAGCGATCGACGCCAGCGGCTTCCCGGACTACCTGGAAGCCCTGCACTCGAGCCGCGCCATCGACGCCACCCATGCGTTGCGTGACCCGCGCACCCGGGAAATGGCCGAAAGCCTGCGCGCCAAGGACGTGCACGCGATGCTCGACGCGAGCATCCGTGTGGATGGCCAAGTCATCGGCGTGCTGTGCCTGGAACAAAGCGGCAGCTCGCGTGCCTGGCAGGCTGATGAGATCGCCTTCGCCGGCGAGCTGGCGGACCAGTTCGCGCAAGTGATCAACAACCACAACCGGCGCGCCGCCACCAGCGCGCTGCACTTGTTCCAGCGGGCTGTGGAGCAAAGCGCCAACGCGTTTCTGCTGGTCAATTGCGACGGCGTGGTCGAGTACGTCAACCCAAGCTTTACCGCGATCACCCAGTACAGCGCCGAAGAAGTCCATGGCCATCGACTGGCGCAGTTGCCGGCCCTGGAAAACCTCAGCGAAATGCTCTTCGACGCACCGTCGAGCCTGGCCAAGAGCAACAGCTGGCAAGGTGAGTTCAAGAGCCGACGCAAAAACCTCGAACCCTACTGGGGCCAGCTGTCGATTTCCAAGGTGTATGGCGACAACCGTGAGTTGACCCACTACATCGGCATCTACGAAGACATCACCCAGACCAAGCTGGCCCAGCAGCGCATCGAGCGCCTGGCCTACACCGACAACCTGACCAACCTGGGCAACCGCCCGGCGTTTATCCGCAACCTGGATGAGCGCTTCGCGCGCGACAGCGACAGCCCGATCAGCCTGTTGCTGGTGGACATCGACAATTTCAAGCGGATCAACGACAGCCTCGGCCACCAGACCGGCGACAAGTTGCTGATCAGCCTGGCCCGGCGCCTGCGCAACAGCCTGAGTGCCAGCGGCAGCCTGGCGCGGTTTGCCAGTAACGAGTTCGCGGTGTTGCTCGACGACACCGACCTGGAGAGTGGCCAACAGGTCGCCAGCCAGTTGCTGGCAACCCTCGACAAACCGATGTTCGTCGACAACCAACTGATCAGTGTCACCGGCTCCGTGGGCCTGGCCTGTGCGCCGTTGCACGGCCGCGACCCGCAAACCCTGATGCGTAACGCCGGGCTGGCCCTGCACAAGGCCAAGGCCAATGGTAAACACCAGGTACAGGTGTTTACTGAGGCGCTGAACGCCGAGGCCAGTTACAAACTGTTTGTGGAAAACAACCTGCGCCGCGCCCTGACCCAAAACGAGCTGGACGTGTTCTACCAGCCCAAGCTGTGCCTGCGCAGCGGCCGGCTGCTGGGCATGGAAGCGCTGTTGCGCTGGAACCACCCGGAAAAGGGCATGATCCGTCCCGACCAGTTCATCAGCGTGGCGGAAGAAACCGGGCTGATCATCCCCATCGGCAAATGGATCGCGCGCCAGGCCTGCCGCATGAGCAAGCAATTGAGCGCCGCCGGCATGGGCAACTTGCAGGTGGCGATCAACCTGTCGCCCAAGCAATTCTCCGACCCGGACCTGGTGGCCTCGATTGCCACCATCCTCAAGGAAGAACAGTTGCCCGCGAAACTGCTGGAGCTGGAGCTGACCGAAGGTTTGCTGCTGGAAGCCACCGAAGACACACGCCTTCAACTGGACCAGTTGAAGAGCTTTGGCCTGACCCTGGCCATGGATGACTTCGGTACCGGCTATTCGTCGCTGAGCTACCTGAAGAAATTCCCCATCGACATCATCAAGATCGATCGCAGCTTTATCCACGAAATCCCGGACAACCAGGACGACATGGAAATCACCTCGGCAGTGATCGCCATGGCCCACAACCTCAAGCTCAAAGTGGTGGCCGAGGGCATCGAAACCTCCGAGCAACTGGCCTTCCTGCGCCGGCATCGTTGCGATGTGGGCCAGGGCTATTTGTTCGACCGGCCGATCCCCGGTGCAGAGCTGCTCGAGAAGCTTAAACGCTACCCGCGCGGGCCAATCGCCTGACAGCGCTGTAACACTCGGGCACACTGGCTGTCTGAATCTTTACCGCTAACTCAACCTGACGAGAGGACTGCTCATGGTCTTGCGCTCGGAAATTCTGGTGAACAAAAACGTGTTGCCCACTCAAGAACAAGCTTTGCCTGGCCGTGAAACCCCGATGGCACTGCCAGAGACGCATTTCGTCAACGGCAACCCGCTGCTCGGCCCCTTTGTCGACAACGTCGAGTTCGCGATCTTCGGTCTCGGTTGTTTCTGGGGTGCCGAACGCCGGTTCTGGCAGCGCGACGGTGTGGTCAGCACCGTGGTCGGCTACGCCGGCGGCTACACGCCGAACCCCACCTACGAAGAAGTCTGCTCGGGCCTGACCGGCCATAGCGAAGTGGTACTGGTGGTGTTCGACCAGGACAAGATCAGCTACGAAGAGCTGCTGAAAATGTTCTGGGAGCTGCACAATCCGACCCAAGGCATGCGCCAGGGCAACGACATCGGCAGCCAGTACCGTTCGGTGATCTACGCCGTGAAGCCTGAGCACCTGGAAGCGGCCAAAGCCAGCGCCGAGGCGTATCAGGGCGAGCTGACCAAGGCCGGCCTGGGCACCATCACCACAGAAATCGAAGAAGCACCGACGGTGTACTTCGCCGAGGCGTATCACCAGCAATACCTGGCGAAGAACCCGCAGGGCTACTGCGGGATCGGCGGCACGGGCGTGACCTGCCCGATCTAAGCACAACGCAGATCAAAAAATGTGGGAGCGGGCTTGCTCGCGAATGCGGTATATCAGTCGACATATCTGTTAACTGACACTCCGCTTTCGCGAGCAAGCCCGCTCCCACATTTAGTCTTGTGCTTGGCTTGAGATCTGATTACTCAGCGATAAGCCAATCCATCTGCCACCCACCCTGGGTCTGGCCAAGTTTTTTAGACAACCACGGCAGCAGCTCACGCAACTCCTCTTCCAAACCCCACGGCGGGTTGGCAATCGCCAGGCCCGAGCCGGTCAGGGTGTTGGGCGTGTCCAGCGGATGCACCAGCAACTCCACCCGCAGCAACTTCGGCGCACCGGTGCCGGCCAGGTCCTGGTAGAAGCGACGCAACATGCGCTGGTCTTTCACCGGGTACCAGATCGCCGCAACGGTCTGGCGCATGCGGCTGACCGCTTCCTTGAGGGACGCCGCGCAGCGCTGCATTTCGTCGAGCTTTTCAAACGGCGGATCGATCAGCATCAACGCACGTTTTTCCGGTACCGGCAGCAAGGCGCGCGGCACATGCCAGCCTTCGCCCAAGTGCACTTTGACGCGGCGATCGCCCTTCATGTTGTCCTTGAGCAGCACGCCGTCTTCCGGGTGTTTTTCATTCAGCAGGACACGGTCCTGAGGCCGCGTGAGGCGGCGCGCCAGTTCTGGCGAGCCCGGGTAGTAGCGCAACTGGCCATCCGGGTTCATCTCATGCAACACGCGCATGTAGTCGGCGGTCAGCGGCGGCAGGTCGCTCTCGCCCCACAAGCGGGCGATGCCTTCCAGGTATTCACCGGTGCGGTTGGCCTGATCACCTTGCAGGTCGTACAGCCCGATCCCGGCGTGGGTGTCGAGGTAGGCGAACGGCTGCTCCTTGCGCGACATCAGAGCGATGAGGCGGGTCAAGGTCAGGTGTTTGAAGACATCGGCGTGGTTGCCGGCGTGAAAGGCGTGACGATAATTCATGGTTGCTCCTGCGCAGGGGGCGAAGTTTACCTTCTACAGGCGCAAAGGGGCAGAGTGTGGCGAGCGGGCTCACCCCGCGTTGGGCTGCGCAGCAGCCCTGGATAAGGTCACCGCGTTCTTTTTTTGCCAGAACTCAGTGGCAGGTTTTGGGGCCGCTACGCAGCCCGACGCAGGGCAAGCCTGCTCGCCACAACAACCCCTCGCACCGATGACTATTTTCAGCAGGCGCTGCGTCAACTCAACTCTGAGGCCAGATAGTCGGCCAGCGCCCCCTGGCTGACATCCGCCCCGCGCGCAAAGCAGGCGACCTTGTGGCGCAAGATCGCAGGCTTGAAAGCGGTATGCAGGTCGGGGCGCTGCTCTTCGAGCCATTGCAGCAAGTTGTCGATCAGCACGTGGGGTGATTGCTCTGCCAGATGCTCCAGCAACGAGGCAGGCACTTGCCACCATGGGCTGGTTTTGGCGGCAGTGACCGGGCCAGTCGCAACCGTTAGCGGTTGGCCGTTGATCAGGTAACGCTGAAATACCGGCAACACCTTCCCCGCCTCATCGCCGATGTTTTGCACAATCGCCAGAAATTGACCGCCATCCCAGAAGCGCAAAAACACTTCCTGCCCCTCGGGCAACAGCACCTTGGTCAAGCTTTGCAGGTGCGCGACCACTGTTTCCAGTGGGCTGGACGATACGGCCAGCCAACCCCAGTCCGTAGATTCGGTGGTTGCTATCCAGTCGAGGAATGGGCTTTCGGGCTCGATGATGGCGACGTAAGGCATGACCTCAGTCCACTCAGCATAGGCCGTGCTTGCCCAGATGGGCTGGGGCGGCATACCAGCTGCCATTTTTCGCCAGACATCTACCGGCTTTGCGTCGCTGGCGTTACTGAGAATGACGAAGGCATTCTCAGTCGTCTGAAGGGGACAATGGGTTAACCAAGTTTCTGGTAACAACTGATTCGGCATTAGGTACATTCCAATCAAAGGAGGACGCAAGCAATGATTCGTTTTTCATAACAATTGCTGTCACAAACAAAGCGTCAACAATTACATTTTGAAAAGCTCTCGCCTAATCTAGAACCAATCAACATCCTCCCATCCCACAAGCTCTCCCATTACAAGCAAAATAAAAATGCCAAGGACGGAGGCCACTGAACAGACACCTAGACTTTTCAAAATAAATTTGAGCATCTTCGGAAACTCAGCGTAGTCCTCAGCACTAAGACGTCCGTGTTTTATAGAGTGTGCGGGAAAGGCGAAAGCACCGATCACAGTCCTTATCACCCACGATCTACTTATAGGATCCCAACCGATACTTCCATCCGAACTTATAACATACCAACTACGCCTTAAGTTCTTCCGTATCTTTTACACCTTAAAATAAGAAAGATACAAAGCCCACACAGGAACAATCAAAATAAATAAAAAACACGCAACCATTAAGCTCCAGTAATAATCCTTACATCTCCAAAGGACTAACTTGAGGCAACAAAGCCAAACATGTCACACCCCCCATGAGTCAATGTACAACCTCATAGATATTTTCGCCTAACTTTTCGCCCCTATTGCCAGATAATGCACTTACACTTGCCAACGCCTTTACGCACCAGAGGTCCGAGACAGTTATTCAATTGACTCAGTAAATTTTATCGCTACGCGATAAAATCTTAAGTACTCTAGGTAGGCCACCCTAGAAAATTAATTGCCAAGGCCATCACCACACCACCTAATGTGAGCACAATTGCTGCTGTCGCAGAGGATACAATCCAAAACTTTAAGGGCTTCGGAAACCGTCTATAGTCATCTGGGTCAAGCTCACCTCTTTCAATTGATTTTTGAGGAAAAACCAACACACCCGAGACACCACTTAGAATATAAAGCTTACCGACCAGCCCAGCGTTCAAAAGGGAGCTCCTATTTTGAACAACTAATGACCGCCCCAAACATCTGACAATTTCTGACATTCTAAAAAAAACCATATAAAACCAAATACCAATAATAAAAATACCGGACAAAAACAAGCCTAAGGAGGACATCAAAAAAATGATTTCCGAGTCACTTATCATCGGACAACCTTATAAACAACTTCCCCAATAGTTTCACCCACTTTAGAAAATGCGTTATCCCCTACAGCAGATCCCAACCCCGCGACTACAACAGCGCAAACCGCTCCACCCACCCCGACGGTAGCAACGCCAATACCGACACATATGGCCCCACTTCCCATAGCACCAACCACCCCACCAGTTACCATTCCAACGAATGCCCCACTTTCGGTGAACTTGACCTGCTGACACTCATCCCGGCTTCCAACTCGACACGTTTCCTTCACCTTCAATGCGGACGCTGCCCCCCCCTAGCCCAATACCGATAAACCCGCCGGCCTTCATATACTGGCTCGCCCGCGCCACACTTTGAATATGCGTCGCATATCCAGGAATCCCCCCTGACACACCCGCTTTGCTCCAATGATGAACCAAACTACGACTGGAAATCCCCAATGCTTTTTTGAGCTTTGGGTGATCGGCAATGCCAACTCCTTTGCGTACCAGAGGCCCGAGGCTGTTATCCAGTTGAGTTAACAGCTTCTGACGTTTAGCGAAAAATTCTGCACCTTGCAAATTGCCCTGAGCCTGGAAGGTTTTGACGTGCAACTTTTCAAGATCTACGAGGACGGACTTGGTCCGCGTTAAATGATTTTCCACCATGCTTGATCCCACCCCCAACGCCATCGAACTCTGCGCCAAAAAAGCACCAACCTCTTGCTGGTGCTCAACCATAAACGCCGCCTCGTCATCGCTCATCGGCGTCAGTGCATCGTTCACTTCTTTCGCCGCCTCCATCAGCAATGCCTCTTCACGCGTGCATTGGCTGTTAAGCGGGTCGCTGAGGACGAGCATTTGCCCCGGCCTGGCGTACTGCGTGAGTTGTGGATTGAGGCCGCGAAACCGCTCCAGCACGATCGCACTGGGCGATTCGAACAGCGACTTTTCCAAGGCATCCCGAGACATTGCGCGCTGCACGATATGAAACCCCGGCTCGACGCCAGCAGCTTTCCCGGCAGAGGGTCCCGGACCTTTATTCCCATGCTGCGGGAGGTCACACTGGCCGTTCTTGCAGCGCTCGCACTCTTCGCAAAAAGGTGCGCTACGTTTCAGGCTGGCCACTTGCACGCGGCTTAACGGGGCAGGAACAACCGCTAGGAGCTTTTCCTTTATTCCCGGCATTAACGGCGCAGTCGCGGCAGCCGGCGCGCCGCCGAGCTGAATCGGCACGCTGCTGAAAATCCCACCCGCCGACAGCGTGATCGACTGCCCGCCGGCCTGGATTGTCACACTCGCACCGGCGTCGATGACGATGCTCTGCCCCGCTCCGATCTGGATGGTGCGACCTGCACGCATCTGCTGCGAGCCACCGACCACCAAATGATCGTCCTGCTTGAGTTCAGTCAGGCGGTTGCCATGGGTAATGCGCTGCTCTTCGCCTTGCAGTTCATGGTGCGACTCGCCGCCCACTTTCACCCGGCGCTGGTTATCCACCTGCACTTGCTGGTCATGCAGCACATGCTGAGTCCAATCGCGCTGGGCGCGCAGGTAGATTTCCTCGGCGCCTTTGCGGTCTTCGATGCGCAGCTCGTTGTAACCGCCACCCCCCGGACTGCTCTGGCTGCGAAAGATGCTGCGGGTCTTGTCTGCCGGCAGGTCAAGGGGCAGAGGGTTCGCCGCGTTGGGCAGGCAGCCCATCACCAGCGGCATGTCCAGGTCACCATTGGCGAACCCCACCAGCACTTCCATACCGACCCTGGGTATCAGCACCGAGCCGTAACGATCATGCGCCCAGCCACTGGCGACACGCAGCCAGCAGCTGGAGTGCTCGTTGTGTTCCCCGTCACGGTCCCAGGCCAGTTGCACCTTGACCCGACCGTATTCGTCGCAATGGATTTCACTGGCGGCAGGCCCGGTAACCACCGCGTGTTGATAACCGCCGATGCTCGGGCGCGGCAATTCAGGCAAGGGCGGGCGGAAAATCACATCCCATGGCACGGCGATAAACGTGTTGCGGTAGCCCTGACGAAAATCTTCGCCTGCCACCTTAGTAACAGCCTCTTCCAGCACCTGGGGTTGTTTGCCCTGATGGGAAACCTGGGTGACCAGCCACAAATCATTCCAGCTTTCTCGCGGGTGCCCGCCAAGCCTGAGGAACCGGCCACTGGCCAAGGCAGGATCATCCCCTTCACCCTGGGCGGCTCTTGAGTCTGTGCGCAGGCGCTCCAAGCCTCGCTGCGCAAGGTATTTGCCATGGGGGCGATCGGAAAAGTGGCCGGGATACTGCTGCATTTCAAGGCGCGGAAGCTGTTCGCCAGCCACGGCACTTTCCAGCGTCAGGCGCGGCTTACGAAAATCATAATCGCGCAGGTTTACCCCTGTTGTGCGGGTTTCCAGTTGCATCGCAAAGCGCTTGATCGCCGGTGTTGCCGCCACCATCCCGGAACCGGGGCTGTAGGGAGTGGGGTGTTCGGCCTGGGCGAACACCGTCTGGTCATCACCGAATACCAGCAGGTGCCCATCGGGCGAATGCTGGAAGTGGTAGTGGATGCCCACCTCGGCGCACAGACGTTGAATGAACGCCAGATCAGTCTCGCCGAACTGCACGCAATACTCGCGCAGTGGATAAGTACCGCTCAGGCGAAACTCAAAGCGGTCGCTCAGGATGCCTTGCCCGACCAACACCAGCGCCACAATCTGCGGCACACTCTTGTGCTGAAAAATACGCTGATGACTGCTGTGCGCCAGGTACTTAAGATGCGGCACAAGACGGATCTGATAACGCGTCAGGCGCCGCCCCGACTCGCCCTGCCCGACTCGATAGACCTGGCCATGCACCCCATGCCCCTGCTCATCGAACCCCAGATAGGCCTGGCGATGCAGCAAGCTTTCCAAATCGAGATCGGGCTGTTCGCTGACCAGTTCAAGGTCGATACAGTAAGGCTGACTCAGCGCCTCCTCACCCTGGAAGCTGTAGACCTTGAGGTCGCTGGCAATCCCATCCAGGGTCAGGTTAAACGCACTTTGATTGGCAGGAGCGAACATCCGGTGTTTCTCTGCGAAGGGTAGGCGGCCGATTCTGCACTACGGGTGCGCCCTGCTGAGCACGCCCCAGACAAATCAGTAAATCCCTACGCGCGCGCATCAGAAAGTTCTTCGGACCAACCCAAATCACACGCAAAAAAAGGCCCGCCATCCGTAGGACGCGGGCCTTTTTTCCAATTCAACAGGCGCTTAACACCCGACGAATTACTTGTTGAGGTTGTAGTCTTTTTCCGCCGCGTCAAAACGCTCGACCATACCGGCAGTCGGTGCGCCCAGCTTGCTGACGACGTAGATCGCCAGGCTGGCGAAGATAAAGCCCGGGATGATTTCGTACAGGCCCAGCAGCTCGAAGTGCTTCCACACAATCACAGTGACCGCGCCGACCAGGATGCCGGCCAGTGCGCCGTTGCGGGTCATCTGTTTCCAGATCACCGAGATCAGCACCACAGGCCCGAACGCGGCGCCGAAACCGGCCCAGGCGTAGCTCACCAGACCCAGCACGCGGTTGTTCGGGTTGGCTGCCATGGCAATCGCGATCAGGGCAACCAGCAGCACCATCGCGCGGCCGACCCACACCAGCTCAACCTGGGAGGCGTTTTTGCGCAGGAAGGTTTTGTAGAAGTCTTCGGTCAGCGCGCTCGAGCACACCAGCAACTGGCAACTCAGGGTACTCATGACCGCAGCCAGAATGGCCGACAGCAGCACGCCCGCGATCCACGGGTTGAACAGCAGCTTGGCCAGTTCGATGAACACACGTTCGTGGTTCTCGTTGACCGGGCCGGCCACTTCCGGGTGCGCCGAGAAGTAAGCGATACCGAAGAAGCCCACCGCCACGGTGCCGCCCAGGCACAGGATCATCCAGGTCATGGAGATGCGACGCGCCTTGGCAATCGACTTCACCGAATCCGCCGCCATGAAACGCGCGAGGATGTGCGGCTGGCCGAAGTAACCCAGGCCCCAGCCCATCAGCGAAATGATGCCGATGAAGGTGGTGTTTTTCAGCATGTTGAAGTTGTCGGGGTTCTTGGCTTCGATCGCCAGGAACGTGGTGTCGATGCCACCGGTGGCCAGCAACACAATGATCGGCGTCAGGATCAGCGCGAAGATCATCAGCGTGGCTTGTACGGTATCTGTCCAACTGACTGCCAGGAAACCACCGACGAAGGTGTAGGCAATTGTCGCGGCAGCACCGGCCCACAGCGCGGTCTCGTAGGACATGCCGAAGGTGCTTTCAAACAGACGGGCGCCGGCCACGATGCCGGAAGCGCAATAAATGGTGAAGAACACCAGAATCACCACCGCAGAGATGATCCGCAGCAGGCCGCTTTTGTCTTCGAAACGGCTGGAGAAGTAATCCGGCAGCGTCAGGGCGTCGCCGTTGTGTTCGGTCTGCACCCGCAGGCGGCCGGCCACGAACAACCAATTCAGGTACGCGCCGACGATCAGACCTATGGCGATCCAGCTTTCCGACAGACCGGACATGTAGATGGCGCCCGGCAGGCCCATCAACAACCAGCCGCTCATATCGGAAGCACCGGCGGACAACGCGGTGACCACGCTGCCGAGGCTGCGACCGCCGAGGATGTAGTCAGAGAGGTTGTTGGTGGAGCGATAGGCCATGAAGCCGATCAACACCATTGCTGCGATGTAGATCACAAATGTGATCAGGGTAGGATTACTTACGCTCATAAGAGTGACGCCCTGGCTTTGTTTTTATGTAGCGACGGTCTGTGTCAGACGGCCACCCGTTGATAAGCGGATAGACGAGACTGCGTGCCGTGCATTTATGACTGGCGTTTCCCCAGGAAAGCCGCCAGCCGATGAACCGAACCTTGCAGGCGGTTGCACCTTGGGCGCGAATGCTATTCAACAAAGCAAATAAGGTGCAACCAGTTTCTTGAGAATAAGTTGCACCTAGGCATGTTTAGCCCAAAACCACGGTTTTTTGCTCCTTTTCGGAGCAAGAACAGCCGACCTCAGAAGTAAACGCACCAAAGGAAAGCAGTTTTTGCTGAAGGCCGGATTTTTTCCCGATCACGATCAAAAATTTCCTGAACAATTTGGGTTGCACCCGGTTGCACCTCTGCATGGGCAAAGCTAATCTTGCCGCCAGCAGATGCCACGCAGTAGTGGCACCCATGAGGATAAAAAGATGGCAACGACCACCCTTGGGGTCAAACTCGACGACCCGACCCGCGAACGCCTCAAGGCCGCCGCGACCTCCATTGATCGCACGCCGCACTGGCTGATCAAGCAGGCGATTTTCAATTACCTGGAGAAACTGGAGGGTGGTGCAACCCTGAACGAGCTCAATGGCCTGGGCAGCAAGGACGCGGAGGACGCTGGCGAGGTTCAGCCTGACCACGCCCACCAGTGCTTCCTGGAGTTCGCCGAAAGCATCCTGCCGCAATCGGTACTGCGCGCCTCGATCACCGCCGCCTACCGCCGCCCGGAACCGGAAGTGGTGCCGATGCTGATCGAGCAGGCGCGCCTGCCGCAGCAGATGGCCGAAGCCACCAATAAGCTGGCCGCCTCGATTGCCGAGAAGTTGCGCAATCAGAAGAGCGCCGGCGGCCGTGCCGGTATTGTTCAAGGCCTGCTGCAAGAATTTTCGCTGTCGTCCCAGGAAGGCGTGGCCCTGATGTGCCTGGCCGAAGCGCTGCTGCGCATCCCGGACAAGGGCACGCGCGACGCACTGATCCGCGACAAAATCAGCACTGGCAACTGGCAGCCGCACCTGGGCAACAGCCCGTCGCTGTTCGTCAACGCCGCCACTTGGGGCCTGCTGCTGACCGGCAAACTGGTCGCCACGCACAACGAAGCGGGTTTGACCTCGTCCCTGAGCCGCATTATCGGCAAGAGCGGCGAGCCGATGATTCGCAAGGGCGTCGACATGGCCATGCGCCTGATGGGCGAGCAGTTCGTCACCGGCGAAACCATCGCCGAAGCCCTGGCCAATGCGAGCAAGTTCGAAGCCAAGGGCTTCCGCTATTCCTACGACATGCTCGGCGAAGCCGCGCTGACCGAACACGACGCCCAGAAGTACCTGGCCTCGTACGAACAAGCCATTCACTCCATCGGCAAAGCCTCTCACGGCCGTGGGATTTATGAAGGCCCGGGCATTTCCATCAAGCTCTCGGCACTGCACCCGCGTTACAGCCGTGCTCAGTACGAGCGTGTGATGGACGAGCTGTACCCGCGCCTGCTGTCGCTGACCTTGCTGGCCAAGCACTACGACATTGGCTTGAACATCGACGCCGAAGAAGCCGACCGCCTGGAGCTGTCGCTCGACCTGCTCGAACGCCTGTGCTTCGAGCCGCAACTGACCGGCTGGAACGGCATCGGCTTCGTGATCCAGGCCTACCAGAAACGCTGCCCGTATGTGATCGACTACGTCATCGACCTGGCACGCCGCAGCCGCCATCGCCTGATGATCCGCCTGGTAAAAGGTGCGTACTGGGACAGCGAGATCAAGCGCGCCCAAGTTGAAGGCCTGGAAGGCTACCCGGTGTACACCCGCAAGGTGTACACCGACGTTTCCTACATTGCCTGCGCACGCAAACTGCTGTCGGTGCCGGAAGCCATCTACCCGCAGTTCGCCACGCACAACGCCCACACCCTGTCGGCCATTTACCATATCGCCGGCCAGAACTATTACCCCGGCCAGTACGAGTTCCAATGCCTGCACGGCATGGGTGAACCGCTGTACGAGCAGGTTGTAGGCAAGGTTTCCGAGGGCAAGCTGAACCGTCCGTGCCGCGTGTACGCACCGGTCGGTACCCACGAAACACTGCTGGCCTACCTGGTGCGTCGCCTGCTGGAAAACGGCGCCAACACCTCGTTCGTCAACCGTATTGCGGACCACACTATTTCGATTCAGGAATTGGTGGCCGATCCAGTGGCCAGCATCGAGCAGATGGCCACGCTGGAAGGCGGCTTCGGCCTGCCGCACCCGCGTATTCCACTGCCGCGTGACCTGTATGGCAGCGACCGCGCCAACTCGGCCGGTATCGACCTGGCGAACGAACACCGCCTGGCGTCGCTGTCTTGCGCGCTGCTGGCCACCGCGCATAACGACTGGAAAGCCGCGCCGATGCTGGGCTGCACCTCCAGCAATGAGCCGGCCGCACCTGTGCTGAACCCGTCCGACCTGCGTGACGTGGTGGGCCATGTACAGGAAGCCACCGTCGAAGACGTCGACAACGCCATTCAATGCGCGATCAATGCCGGCCCGATCTGGCAGGCCACCCCGCCCGCCGAGCGCGCCGCGATCCTGGAGCGTGCCGCCGACTTGATGGAAGGTGAGATCCAGCCGTTGATGGGCCTGCTGGCCCGCGAGGCCGGCAAGACTTTCGCCAACGCCATCGCCGAAGTGCGCGAAGCCGTGGATTTCCTGCGCTACTACGCGGTACAGGCCCGTAACGATTTCACCAACGACGCCCACCGCCCATTGGGCCCAGTGGTGTGCATCAGCCCGTGGAACTTCCCGCTGGCGATCTTCAGCGGCCAAGTGGCTGCCGCACTGGCTGCCGGTAACCCGGTATTGGCCAAGCCTGCCGAGCAAACCCCGCTGGTGGCGGCACAAGCCGTGCGCATTTTGCTCGAAGCCGGCATTCCGCAAGGCGTGCTGCAACTGCTGCCGGGCCAGGGCGAAAGCGTCGGTGCCCGCCTGGTGGGGGATGATCGCGTCAAAGGCGTGATGTTCACCGGCTCCACCGAAGTGGCGCGCCTGCTGCAACGCAGCGTTGCGGGCCGCCTGGATGCCCAGGGCCGCCCGATTCCGCTGATCGCCGAAACCGGTGGCCAGAACGCAATGATCGTCGACTCTTCGGCGCTGACCGAGCAAGTGGTCATCGACGTTGTGTCCTCGGCCTTCGACAGCGCCGGCCAGCGCTGCTCGGCCCTGCGCGTTCTGTGCCTGCAGGAAGATTCGGCAGACCGTGTGATCGAAATGCTCAAGGGTGCCATGGCTGAATGCCGTCTGGGCAACCCGGAGCGCCTGTCGGTAGACATCGGCCCGGTGATCGACGCCGAAGCCAAGGCTGGCATCGAGAAACACATCCAGGCCATGCGCGACAACGGCCGCAACGTGTACCAAGTGGCGATTGCCGACGGCGAAGAGATCAAGCGCGGCACCTTCGTGATGCCCACCCTGATCGAGCTGGAAAGCTTCGACGAGCTGCAACGCGAGATCTTCGGCCCGGTGCTGCACGTGGTGCGTTACAAGCGCAAAGAGATCGACCAGCTCATCGCGCAGATCAACGCCTCCGGCTACGGCCTGACGCTGGGCGTGCACACCCGCATCGACGAGACCATCGCCAAGGTGATCGACAATGTTCACGCCGGTAACGTCTATGTGAACCGCAACATCGTGGGCGCGGTGGTTGGCGTGCAGCCCTTCGGCGGCGAAGGCTTGTCGGGCACTGGCCCGAAAGCCGGTGGGCCGCTGTACCTGTACCGTCTGCTGTCGACTCGTCCTACCGATGCGATCGAACAATCCTTCGTGCGTGGCGACAAGCTGGCCACGCCGGACGTGCGTCTGCGCGATGCCATGAGCCAACCGCTGACCGCCCTGAAAACCTGGGCCGACAGCCACAAGTTCAGCGAACTGAGCGCCCTGTGCAACCAGTTCGCCGCGCAGTCGCAAAGCGGTATTACCCGCCAGCTGGCCGGCCCGACCGGCGAGCGCAACAGCTACGCGATCCTGCCCCGCGAGCACGTGCTGTGTCTGGCGGACGTGGAAGGTGATCTGCTGACGCAACTGGCGGCGGTATTGGCCGTCGGCGGTTCGGCGGTATGGCCGGAAACTGACCTGACTAAAGCATTGTTCCCACGTCTGCCGAGGGAAGTTCAGGCGAAGATCAAGCGCGTGGCTGACTGGACCAAGGATGAGGTGGTATTCGACGCGGTCCTGCACCACGGTGATTCCGACCAATTGCGTGCGGTGTGCCAGCAAGTGGCGCAGCGTGGTGGGGCGATTGTCGGGGTGCATGGTTTGTCGCAAGGTGAGACGGCGATTGCGCTGGAGCGTCTGGTGATTGAGCGGGCGTTGAGTGTTAACACCGCTGCGGCGGGCGGTAACGCCAGCCTGATGACTATCGGCTAACTGACAAAACGCGGAAAAATGTGGGAGCTGGCTTGCCTGCGATAGCGGCGGGTCAGTGACAAAGATGTCGGCTGGCACTGTCTCATCGCAGGCAAGCCAGCTCCCACATTGACCGCGTTCGCAACTCCCTTCTCGCGTTCTGCCTCTGCATCACGCAAATCAATCTTGCTATCCAGCCTCTATTTGCGCACTTAGACTCCGGCCATTCCCTTAAAAGGTAAGCCGCCATGTCCGAGACGCTGCTCAGTTCCCGCAATCTGGCTTTCGAGCTGTACGAAGTCCTCGATGCCGAGGGCCTGACCCAGCGCGAGCGGTTTGCCGAGCACAACCGCGAAACGTTCGATGCCGCCATCAGCACCGCGCGCAGCATTGCCGAAAAGTACTTCGCGCCGCACAACCGCAAGAACGACGAAAACGAACCGCGCTATGAAGACGGCAAGGCGATCCTGATTCCGGACGTCAAACCCGCCGTGGACGCGTTCCTCGAAGCCGGCTTTCTGAACGCCGCGCGCAGCTTCGACGCCGGCGGCATGCAGTTGCCGACCCTGCTATCGCAAGCCTGCTTTGCGCACTTCCAGTCGGCCAACGCGGCCTCGACCTCCTACCCGTTCCTGACCATGGGCGCCGCCAACCTGATCGAAAGCTTCGGCACCGAGGCACAGAAGCAGCGCTTCCTGCAGCCAATGATCGAGGGCCGCTTTTTCGGCACCATGGCACTGACCGAGCCGCATGCCGGTTCATCCCTGTCGGATATTCGTACACGCGCAGAGCCAGCGGCTGACGGCAGTTATCGCCTCAAGGGCAACAAGATCTTCATCTCCGGCGGCGACCATTCGCTGTCGGAAAACATCGTGCACATGGTGCTGGCCAAGCTGCCGGATGCGCCGGCCGGGGTGAAGGGTATTTCGCTGTTTATCGTGCCCAAGTTCCTGGTCAACGAGGATGGCAGCCTGGGCGCGCGCAACGATGTGCTGCTGGCCGGGTTGTTCCACAAGATGGGCTGGCGCGGCACCACGTCCACGGCGCTTAACTTCGGCGATAACGGCAATTGCGTCGGCTATCTGGTCGGCAAGCCGCATCAGGGTCTGAGCTGCATGTTCCAGATGATGAACGAGGCGCGCATCGGCGTGGGCATGGGCGCAGTCATGCTCGGTTATGCCGGCTACCTCTATTCGCTGGAATACGCCCGCGAACGCCCACAAGGTCGCCTGCCTGACAGCAAAGACCCAGGCACCGCGCCGGTTTCGATCATCCAGCACGCCGATATCAAGCGCATGCTGCTGACACAAAAAGCCTACGTCGAAGGCGCCTTCGACCTCGGCCTGTATGCCGCGCGGTTGTTCGATGACACCACCACGCTGGAAACCGAAAGCGAGCGCAAGCAAGCCCACGAACTGCTCGACCTGCTCACGCCCATCGTCAAATCCTGGCCGTCGGAGTTCTGCCTCAAGGCCAACGAGCTGGCGATCCAGATTCTCGGCGGCCACGGTTACACCCGCGAATACCCGGTGGAGCAGTACTACCGCGACAACCGCCTGAACCCGATCCACGAAGGCACCCACGGCATCCAGTCCCTGGATTTGCTCGGGCGCAAGCTGGCGCAGAATGGCGGCGCGGGCCTCAAGCAACTGATCCGCCTGATCGCCGAAACCGGCGCTCGGGCTCAGGAATACGCCTCACTGACGGCCCTGCGCGAACCGCTGGAGCAATTGGTCAGCCGCCTGCAAAGCGTGACAATTGGCCTGCTGACCGATCTCGCCCAAGGCAAGGTCAACAGCAGTCTGGCGAATTCGGCACTGTATTTGAAGGTGTTCGGGCACACGGTGATTGGCTGGCGCTGGCTGGAACAGGCGATTCGCGCCGAGGAAGGCCTGGCCAAAGGCAATGCGGCGGATGTTGCCTTCTATAAAGGCAAGCTCCAGGCCGCTCGGTACTTCCTGACCTGGGAAGTGCCGAGCTGCCATCATGAACTGGCGATTCTGGAGGCACGCGATGACACGTGCCTGGGGATGCAGGATGCGTGGTTCTAAGGCGTTCCGATCGCCTTGGAAATCACTTCGACCGTGGCGCTGACTTGCTCTTGGTAACGGTCGAGTTCCTGCTGGTGGTGCTTTTGCATTTCGATCTGCTCGGCGCACAGGTTCAGCGCAGCCAGTACCAATAATTTGTCACCGATCAGGGTCGGGTACTTTTTCTTGGTGGTGGCCAGGGAGGCCTTGAGCATGGTCACGGCGTGCATCAGGGTTTGATCTTCCCCGTCCGGCGCCTTGATCGAGTAATCCTCTCCGAGAATCGAAACGACCTTTATGCCTTCATTCATGCGCCGACAGGACCTGCGCTCACACGCTCAACCAGGGCCTGGATGCGCGCGGCGGTAGCGCCGTGCTTTTCTTCCTGTTCCATCAGGTTCAATTGCAGGCTGTCGTTTTCATCCTTGGCGCGGGCCAGTTCGGCCTTGAGGGATTCGTTGCTGCCCAGTAGGTCCTGATTCTGCTGTACCAGGTCGCTGACCAGTTGTTCCAGTTGGCTGAGGGATGCTTCTAACATTTTGATTTCTCGGGCTTTTTCAAAGGGCGGTGACGATAAAGAAAATTCACCTCGGATGCCAGGGTTATCCCAGGCGCGCAGCCCGATATTTAAGGGCCGGGCCGCACTTTCGAGCCTTAGTGACTGCATTTACCCGATCTGGTTCCTGAATCCGCCCAACCCCTCGTCAGATGCGACAAAAACGCACAGGCCCCTTTAGACTTTAGTCCTACGACCGATAGAGGTGGACTGACCGTCTCATGGCCGCACGGATCGCGCTCTCCCCCAGGATTCCCGCATGTCGCTTCGTAATATGAATATCGCTCCGAGGGCCTTCCTCGGCTTTGCGTTGATTGGCGCGTTGATGTTGTTTCTCGGTGTGTTCGCCCTGAACCAAATGAGCAAGATCCGTGCTGCCACGGAAGACATCACCCTGGCCAGCGTGCCGAGCATTCGCGCCCTCGACGAGTTCACCCAACTGACCCTGCGCCTGCGGGTATTGTCGTACCGCCTGCTGACCAACCGCGAGCCGGAGATCCAGCAAAAAACCCTGGAAGCTTTTGAGCTGCGTAATCAGCAGATCCGCACCGCCCAGGCTGTCTACGAAAAACTCATCGAGGGTGCTGAAGAGCGTTCGGCCTACGACGAGTACGTGCGCTTGCTCGGTCAATACCATCAGATTGAAGAGCGCATGAAGAGCTTCTCCCAGGCCAATCAAGTCGACGATCTGCGCAAATTGCTCAACACCGAATTGCTCAGCAACTCCGAGCAGGTCAATGCCGTGCTCACGCGCCTGCTGGAGCTCAACAACAAAATGGCCCTGACCACCAATAAGGACGCCGAGGACCAATACAACATGGCCTTCAATATGGTGGTGAGCCTGTTGGTGATCGCTACCCTGCTGACCCTGTTGTTCGCCTGGCTGCTGACCCGCAGCATCACTCTGCCCATTTCCCAGGCATTGGAAGCAGCGGAAGAAGTGGCCGAAGGCAACCTGACCCGCCCGATCAAGGTCGACGGCAACGACGAGGCCGGACGCCTGCTGGCGGCGATGGCCAAGATGCAGGACAAGCTGCGCGACACCCTGCAACGCATCGCCGGCTCGGCAACCCAGTTGGCTTCGGCCGCCGAAGAGCTGAACGCCGTCACCGACGAAAGCGCTCGCGGCCTGACCCAGCAAAACAACGAAATCGAACAAGCCGCCACAGCGGTGAACGAGATGACCAGCGCCGTGGAAGAAGTCGCGCGCAATGCGGTCAGCACTTCAGAAGCCTCGCGCAACGCCACCACCTCCGCCGGTGATGGCCGTGATCTGGTGCAGGAAACCGTCAGCGCCATCGAGCGCATGAGCGGTGATGTGCAGGCCACCGCCACGCTGATTGGCGACCTGGCCAATGAATCGCGTGACATCGGCAAGGTGCTGGACGTGATTCGAGGCCTGGCCGACCAGACCAACCTGCTGGCGCTGAACGCCGCAATTGAAGCCGCACGCGCCGGTGAAGCCGGTCGCGGGTTTGCCGTGGTGGCTGATGAAGTGCGCGCCCTGGCCCATCGCACCCAGCAGTCGACCAGCGAGATCGAGCGGATGATTGGCAGCATTCAGGCCGGCACCGAACACGCGGTGGATTCGATGCGTAACAGCACCGAACGCGCCGAATCGACATTGAACATCGCCAAAGGCGCGGGCCTGTCGCTGGACACCATCAATACCGCGATTGTCGAGATCAACGAGCGCAACCTGGTGATCGCCAGCGCGGCAGAAGAGCAGGCGCAGGTGGCGCGGGAAGTGGACCGCAACCTGGTGAACATTCGTGATCTGTCGGTGCAATCGGCCACCGGCGCCAGCCAAACCAGTGCAGCAAGCAGCGAGTTGTCGCGCCTGGCAGTGGATTTGAACGGGATGGTGGGGCGCTTTCGTCTGTAACTGACACACCTGGGTAAAAAATGTGGGAGCGGGCTTGCTCGCGAAGGCGGAGTGTCAGTCACTTGATGTGTAGCTGATACACCGTATTCGCGAGCAAGCCCGCTCCCACATCAGATCTGAGCCAACCCGCAAAAGCTTTTTGACAGCACAGCAATTCAACAGGTTAGAATCGCTGGCACGCAGACTGCATGGTCAGTTTGCGCCCTGTCTTCCCAGTTCTGGAGTACTGCCTTTGAATGCGACGACCATCAACAGCCTGTTCTTGATCGGCGCGTTGCTGGTGGGTGCGAGCATTCTGGTGAGTTCTCTTTCGTCCCGCCTGGGGATCCCGATTCTGGTGATCATCCTGGCCGTGGGCATGATCGCCGGCGTCGATGGCGGCGGCATTATCTTCGACAATTACCCGACCGCCTACCTGGTGGGCAACCTTGCCTTGGCAGTGATCCTGCTCGACGGCGGCTTGCGCACACGGGTGGCGAGTTTTCGCGTGGCACTCTGGCCGGCGTTGTCGCTGGCCACGGTCGGGGTGTTGATCACCACCGGCCTCACCGGCATGGCCGCAGCGTGGCTATTCAACCTCAATATCATTCAAGGCTTGCTGATCGGCGCGATTGTCGGCTCAACCGACGCCGCCGCGGTGTTCTCCCTGCTGGGCGGCAAAGGCCTGAACGAACGGGTGACCGCCAGCCTGGAAATCGAGTCCGGCAGCAACGACCCGATGGCGGTGTTTCTCACCGTGACCCTGATCGACATGCTCGCCACCGGCCAGACCGGCCTGCATTGGAGCCTGCTGACCCACCTGATCCGCGAGTTCGGCATCGGCGGCATCGTCGGTTTGGGCGGCGGCTGGCTGATGCTGCAGATGGTCAACCGCATCAACCTGGCCACCGGCCTGTACCCGATCCTGGTGATCGCCGGTGGCCTGGTGGTGTTCGCGCTGACCAACGCCCTGCACGGCAGCGGCTTTCTCGCCGTGTACCTGTGCGGCCTGGTAATCGGCAACCGCCCGGTGCGCAGCCGCCATGGCATTTTGCATATGCTCGACGGCATGGCCTGGCTGGCACAGATCGGCATGTTCCTGGTGCTGGGCCTGCTGGTCACGCCGCATGACTTGCTGCCCATCGCCCTGCCCGCCCTGGGCCTGGCGCTGTGGATGATCCTGTTTGCGCGGCCGCTGTCGGTGATGGTCGGCCTGCTGCCGTTCAAGGCGTTCCACGGGCGCGAGAAAGCCTTTATCGCCTGGGTAGGCCTGCGCGGCGCGGTGCCGATCATCCTGGCGGTGTTCCCGCTGATGGCCGGCCTGCCGCACGCGCAGCTGTATTTCAACCTGGCGTTCTTTATCGTGCTGGTCTCGCTGCTGGTGCAGGGCACGAGCCTGCCGTGGGTGGCCAAGCTGCTGAAAGTGACCGTACCGCCCGACCCTGCGCCGATCTCCCGCGCCGCCCTGGAAGTGCACGTTACCAGCGAGTGGGAGCTGTTCGTCTACCGTCTGGGCGCAGAAAAATGGTGCATCGGCGCGGCCCTGCGCGAACTGAAAATGCCCGAAGGCACGCGGATCGCCGCGCTGTTCCGTGGCCAGCAACTGCTCCATCCGTCGGGCAGTACGGTGCTTGAAGTCGACGATTTGCTCTGTGTGATCGGCCACGAACACAACCTGCCGGCCCTGGGCAAACTGTTCAGCCAGGCGCCGCAACGTGGTCTCGACCTGCGCTTCTTCGGCGACTTTGTGCTCGAAGGCGACGCCCAGCTGGGCGCGGTGTCGGCGCTGTACGGCCTCAAGCTCGAGGGTATCGACCCGGATATGCCGCTGAGTCGCTTCATCACCCAGAAGGTCGGCGGCGCACCAGTGGTGGGCGACCAAGTGGAATGGAACAACACGCTGTGGACCGTCGCGGTCATGGACGGGAACAGAATCGGAAAAGTCGGCGTCAAATTCCCCGAAGGAAGTCGTCCAGGCCCTGGACTCTTCCTCTAAACTGCGGGGCTATGGCGCCACGCCCCCACCTTCTTTACCTTGCTCGACCGGTATCCATGACAACTCTGCGCACCTTTTTAGCCACTGCCCTGCTGGGCCTGACCCTCTGTGTCGGCAGCGTTTACGCCGCCGACCCGCCCAGCGCCGAGTCCATCCAGCAAACCCTGGACAAACTGCCCGACCGCAAGCTGCCCGACGCCGACATGAAGGCGCTGCAAACCATCCTGCAACAGACCCTGACCTACCTGGGCAACAAGCAGGATTACGAGCAGCGCCTTGTCGACCTCAAGCGCCAGCTCGAAGACGCTCCGCGCCAGACCACTGAAAACCAGCGCGAACTGGTGCGGCTCAAGGCCACTAAAATCATCCCGGTGGCGCAGCGCTACGCCACCCTGCCGGTGCCGCAGCTTGAGCAATTGCTGGTGCAACGCACCACCCAGCAAGGCGATCTGCAAAAAACCGTGGCCGACGCCAACAGCATGTCCGTCGCCGCCCAGACCCGCCCCGAACGCGCCCAGACCGAAATCAGCAACAGCCAGACGCGCATCCAGCAGATCAATTCGATCCTCAAGGCGGGCAAAGACAACGGCAAGACCCTCACCGGCGACCAGCGCAACCAGCTGAATGCCGAACTGGCCGCCCTCAATGCCCTGATTCCACTGCGCCGCCAGGAACTGGCCGGCAACAGCCAACTGCAAGACCTGGGCAATAGCCAGCGCGACCTGGCAACCGAGAAAACCAGCCGCCTGGAGCAGGAAATCCAGGACCTGCAAACGCTGATCAACCAGAAACGCCTGGCCCAGTCCCAGCAGACCGTGACCCAACAGTCCATCGAAGCGCAGAAAGCCGGGGGCAGCAGCCTGCTGGCCTCGGAAAGCGCGGCCAACCTCAAACTGTCCGACTACCTGCTCAAGAGTACCGACCGCCTTAACGAGCTGACCCAGGCCAACCTCAAGACCAAGCAGCAATTGGACGCAGTGACGCAAAGCGACTCGGCCCTGGACGAGCAAATCAACGTGCTCAAGGGCAGCCTGCTGCTCTCCAAGATCCTCTACAAGCAGAAACAGGCGCTGCCCCGTCTCACGGTCGACCGCGACCTGGCGGACGATATCGCCAACATTCGCCTGTACCAGTTCGAGATCAACCAGCAACGTGAGCAGATCAACTCACCCAGTGCCTATGTGGATAACTTGCTGGCCAACCAGCCACCGGAAGACGTGACGCCGCAACTGCGCCGCACCTTGCTGGAATTGGCGATCACCCGCAGCGACTTGCTCGAGCGCCTGAGCCGTGAGCTGAGCGCACTGCTGAACGAATCGATCACCCTGCAACTGAACCAGAAACAACTGCTCAGCACCGCCACCACCCTGCGCGCGACGCTGGATGAGCAAATGTTCTGGATCCCCAGCAATAAGCCGCTGGACACCGAGTGGCTGGAAACCGTACCGGCGCACCTGAACAAACAGATCACCACTCTGCCGTGGGCCTCCAGCGTCAGCGAACTGTACGACGGCCTGACCCAGCGCCCGCTGTTGTTCCTGCCACTGCTGCTGTTGATCGGTGCATTGTTGTGGCGGCGTAAAGCGCTGTACCAGCGGCTGAACAAGGTTCACCTGGACATCGGCCACTTCAAGCGCGACAGCCAGTGGCACACGCCGCAGGCCATCCTGATCAACATTCTGTTGGCGATGCCGGTGTCCCTGGGCCTGGCGCTGTGCGGCTACGCGCTGCAGATCGACGCCCGCGGGCAAAACGCCAACCTGGGCGATGCACTGCTGCAGATCGCCCAAGCGTGGCTGGTGTTCTACACCGCCTACCGCATCCTGGCGCCGGGCGGCGTGGCGGAACTGCACTTTCGCTGGGAGAAACCCCAGGTTGAATTCCTGCAAGGCTGGGTGCGCAAACTCGGCCTGGTAGTGCTGGCATTGGTGGCCGTAGTGGCCATCGCCGAGCACCAACCCGAGGCGCTGGCCGACGACGTGCTGGGCATCGGTGTGGTGCTGACGTGCTACGCGCTGATGGCCTGGTTGCTGGGCCGCCTGCTGCTGAACAGCCCGACCCACGAGAAAGCCTCACTGTTTCGTAAAGCCGTGGGCCTGGTGTTCACCGCCCTGCCCGTCGCCCTGTTTCTGGCGGTGTGCTTTGGCTATTACTACACCGCGCTCAAACTCAGCGACCGCTTGATCAATACCCTGTACCTGTTGATGTTCTGGCTGGTGATCGAAGCCACCTTCGTGCGCGGCCTGGGCGTCGCCGCACGGCGCCTGGCCTACGCGCGCGCACTGGCCAAACGCCAGGCGGCCAAGGAAGCCGGGGATGGCGAAGCGGTGATCGAAGAACCGACCCTGGACATCGAACAGGTCAACGAACAGTCCATGCGCCTGATCCGCCTGGCCCTGCTCGGCGGCTTTATCGCGGCGCTGTACTGGGTGTGGAAAGACCTGATCACCGTGTTCTCCTACCTGGATAACATCACCCTGTACGAATACACCAGCGGCACCGGCGCCAACATCAGCATGGTGCCGATCAGCTTCGGCGACTTGCTGGGTGCGTCAATCATCATCGGCATCACCTTCGCCCTGGCGCGCAACTTGCCGGGTTTGCTGGAAGTGCTGGTGCTGTCCAAGCTGGACCTGGCTCAAGGCAGCGCCTACGCCACAACCACCTTGCTGTCGTACGTGATTGCCGGCGTCGGCTTTGTCTCCACCCTGTCCACGCTCGGCGTGAGCTGGGACAAGTTGCAATGGCTGGTGGCAGCGCTGTCGGTGGGGTTGGGCTTCGGGATGCAGGAGATCTTCGCCAACTTTATCTCCGGCATCATGATCCTGTTCGAACGCCCGGTGCGTATCGGCGACACCATCACCATCGGCAACCTGTCGGGCACGGTCAGCAAGATCCGCATCCGTGCGACGACCATCACCGACTTTGACCGCAAAGACATCATTGTCCCGAACAAGACGTTTATTACCGGGCAACTGATCAACTGGTCGCTGACCGACACCATCACCCGCGTGACCCTGAAGCTGGGCGTGGACTACGGCTCCGACCTGGACCTGGTGAAGGAACTCTTACTCAAGGCGGCGCGAGAAAACCCGCGCGTGTTGAAAGAGCCAGAGCCCCACGTGTACTTCCTCAACTTCGGCGAAAGCACCCTCGACCACGAACTGCGCATGCACGTGCGTGACCTCGGTGACCGCAACCCGGTGATCGACGAGGTGAACCGCTTTATCAACCGCGAGTTCAAGAACCACCACATCAACATCTCGTTCCGCCAGATGGAGGTTTACCTCAAGAACCTCCACGGCCAGGAATACAAACTGGTGGAAGTCGACACCCCAGCCAAACCCGCCAACGACGGCGGCGTGCAAGAACCACCGCCGAGCAAACTCGACTAACGCGCCTATCCCCAGCAGAATGCTCGGACATTCTGCTGGAGATGGCCGGTGAAAGCCCTCGACGAACTGACCTTCGACAACCGCTTCGCACGCCTGGGCGACGCGTTCTCAACCCACGTACTGCCTGAACCCCTCGATGAGCCGCGCCTTGTGGTGGCGAGCAACGCCGCCATGGCGCTGCTCGACCTCGACCCGGCGGTGGCCGAAACGCCAGTGTTTGCCGAGCTGTTCAGCGGGCACAAGTTGTGGGCCGAAGCAGAGCCGCGGGCGATGGTCTATTCCGGACACCAGTTTGGCGGCTACACCCCGCAACTGGGCGACGGCCGTGGGCTGTTGCTGGGCGAGGTGTACAACGAGGCCGGCGAACACTGGGACCTGCACCTCAAAGGCGCCGGGATGACGCCTTATTCGCGCATGGGCGACGGCCGCGCGGTGCTGCGCTCTTCGATCCGTGAGTTTCTCGCATCCGAGGCCTTGCATGCGCTGGGCATCCCCAGCAGCCGCGCCCTGTGCGTGATCGGCTCCAGCACACCCGTCTGGCGCGAGAAACAGGAACGCGGCGCCATGGTGCTGCGCCTTGCGCACAGCCATATCCGCTTCGGGCATTTCGAATATTTTTACTACACCAAAAAGCCCGAGCAGCAGGCTGAACTGGCCGAACACGTGTTGAACCTGCACTACCCCGAGTGCCGCGAGCAGCCCGAGCCGTACCTGGCGATGTTCCGCGAAATCGTTGAGCGCAATGCCGAAATGATCGCCAAATGGCAGGCCTATGGCTTCTGCCACGGCGTGATGAACACCGACAACATGTCGATCCTGGGCATCACCTTCGACTTCGGGCCGTTTGCGTTCCTCGATGACTTTGACGCGCACTTCATCTGCAACCACTCCGATCACGAAGGGCGCTATTCCTTCAGTAATCAGGTACCCATTGGGCAGTGGAACCTCAGCGCGCTGGCCCAGGCGCTCACGCCGTTTATCAGCGTTGACGCCTTGAAAGAGGCGCTTGGCCTTTACCTGCCGCTGTACCAGGCCCATTACCTGGACCTGATGCGCCGCCGGCTGGGGTTGACCACCGCCGAAGACGATGACCAGAAGCTGGTGGAGCAGTTGCTCAAGCTGATGCAAAACAGCGGCGTCGATTACACGCTGTTCTTCCGCCGCTTGGGTGATGAGCCCGCAGCGCAAGCTGTGGCGCGGCTGCGCGATGACTTCGTCGACCTCGCAGGGTTTGATGCTTGGGCCGAACGCTACAAAGCCCGCGTTGCGCGAGACGGGGACTACAGCGAAGTGCAGCGCCGTGAGCGCATGCACGCGGTAAACCCGCTGTACATCCTGCGCAACTACCTTGCACAAAACGCCATCGCCGCCGCCGAGTCAGGCGACTACAGCGAAGTACGTCGATTGCATGAAGTGCTGAGCAAACCCTTTGAAGAGCAGGCGGGGATGGAGCAATACGCCCAGCGGCCGCCGGATTGGGGCAAGCATTTGGAGATTAGTTGTTCGTCGTAGAACCGACTAGATGAACGTTTCCACGGAAACGCCAAATCGCTCGGCCAGCCATCGAATCTGCCGCAGATTGAGCTTGCGCTTACCGCTCAGGACTTCCGACACAACCGACTGTGTGCCTACGCCTGGCAGATCACTCTGGTTCAAGCCGTGCTCGCGCATCATTGCGCGCAGCACGTCGACACCACTGGCGACAGGCATCGGGCGATGCTCAAGATCGTAGGCTTCGATCCAGTCACTGAGAATATCCACCAAGCTCATCAGCGGATCTGATTCATCCTCACCGATCAGCTCCAGCAGTTCGTCGAGAGCATTGACCAATACATCGTAATCCGCCTCGTTTTTTGGCTTGCGCAGCAAAGGTGAAACAAATTGCCAATGTTCAGCAGCGAGCCGGATGAGTGCGCTCATCTGATTTTCTCCTTCCAGTTGTCTTGTTCGTATTCACGGTGATCGAGCAAATACTTGATGTAAATTCTTTGCGCTTGGTAGCGCACGAAACCGATTAGCCTCAGTTTGTTTCCCCCAATGTCGAACACATGAAACTGCCCGACTTTATCCGTTGCGGGAAAAATGCCTTTCATTGACGCGAAGTCAGCCGGGCTGTTGCGCTTTATCCGGCGGTACCATTCATCTAAAGCACTGGCTGAACGTGGCCACTTTTGCTTGGCTTCCCAAATCCTTTTCTCGCTGATCACTCGCATGCAACATCCTTATCGCATCTTGCTATGAAGGTTAAACCCGAAGTCGAATTATCGCAATTTGCTATATTTGCAAACAGACAGATGGCGCAAAACAACACACGCCCCAACAGCCTAGATAGGCGATCTCACATCAGCTTGGGCAAACTGTGAGTGGATGAGTCGTTTGCTCCACACCTTGATAAACCCGGTCGCGGACTCCAACTTCACTCCATGGTCAATTCCAAGGAGCCCACCATGTCCGAACCTCTCGTCATTCCCTGCCCCCATTGCAACGGCCTTAACCGCATCCCCGGCGAGCGCCTGGGTGATGCGCCTAAATGCGGGCGCTGTAAACAGCCGGTGTTTTTGAACAAGCCCTTTGAGTTGAAACAGGGCGACTACGCCAGCCAGATCAAGGGCGATCTGCCGCTGCTGGTGGATGTGTGGGCCGAATGGTGCGGGCCGTGCAAGTCGTTTGCGCCGGTGTTTGAGCAGGCGGCTGGGCAGTTGGAGGGCAAGTGCCGGTTGGCCAAGCTCGACAGCGAGGCCAATCAGCAGCTGTCGGCGCAGTTGGGGATTCGCTCGATTCCCAGTTTGATTCTGTTCAAGAACGGCCGCGAAGTGGCGCGCCAGAGTGGGGCATTCCCGTTGCCGCAGTTGATGAGCTGGTTGCGTAGCCAGGGCGTATAACCCACACCCAACATCAACTCGGTCAAATGTGGGAGCTGGCTTGCCTGCGATGGCATCCCCTCGGTTTGCCTGACAGACCGGGTGCCTGCATCGCAGGCAAGCCAGCTCCCACACTGACCGCGTTTTAAGCCCGTGCTACGGGGGTTTCGCGGTCCATCATCTGGCCTACGAGCTGTACGCCTAGCTCGCTTAATTGATGGATGGCCAGGGCCACGTCGCGGTGTTCGCCGCTTAGGTCGTTGGATAGCTTGAGTAATAGCGTGCGCACGGAAGAGAAGGTTTCGTAGCTGTTGAGCACGAGGGTTTCGGTAGGGAGGTTGGGTGCAACGGTATAAAGGTTAACCATGGAACGTCTCCGAGCAGGAGCCGCAACCAGCCGCTACTAAACGGAGGGTGGCAGCTGTACGCAGGTTAGTAGACCGGGGAGACGCAACCGGCGCGCTCGAAAGCGCCCTCCGTACAGCCACCATCACGCTCAGGAAGATCCTGACCGAAGAGTTGCTGTACGTCTCACCACGGGCTACTAAACCCGGTCGCTGAACATTCAACGACCGAAGAACCTTAGAGACGCCCATCCAGACGCACAAGCCGGCGGATTCTGGCTTATCTGTAGGCAGCGAGACAAGGCGCAACCCCGCTTGCCAGACGTGTCCTACAGCCTCTGTGGGAACAATCCAATTCCCCCTGCAGGAATGCAAAAACAAATGTGGGAGCTGGCTTGCCTGCGATGCAGGCAACTCGGTTTGCCAGTTAAACCGAGGTGATGCTATCGCAGGCAAGCCAGCTCCCACAGGGTCAGGCGGTGCCGGCAAGAATCACGCGCTTTCCAGCAAGTTATGCAACTCCACAAACTGCTGCGTCAGCTTGTGCCGTGGGTCCAGGTGGATCAGCGGCTTGCTCTCCTGGTGCGACTCGCGCATGCGCACGGAGCTGGCCAGGTACACCGGCAGCACCGGCAGGCCTTCGGCAATCAGCTCATCGAGCATCTGCTGCGGCAGGCTCGCGCGGGCCTGGAACTGGTTGACCACGATGCCTTCCACTTCCAGGCCTTCGTTGTGGTCTTCCTTCAATTCTTCGATTTCCGCCAGCAGGCCATATAGCGCCTGGCGTGAAAAGCTGTCGCAATCGAACGGAATCAATACACGATCAGCAGCAATCAGCGCCGAAACCGCATAAAAATTCAGCGCCGGCGGCGTGTCCAGGTAAATCCGGTCGTAGTCCTCGCTCAGTTCATCGAGCAGCTTTCGCAGCTTGTTGATCTTGTGCTTGGCCTCAAGCTTGGGCTGCAGGTCGGCAAGCTCGGCAGTCGCGGTGATGACGTGCAGGTTGTCGAACGGCGTTTCGTAGATATCCACGCGGTTTTTCTTGGAAAACGGCCCGGATGACAGGGTTTGCTTGAAGAACTCGGCGATGCCCATCGGGATATCGTCGCCGGTCAGCCCGGTGAGGTACTGAGTCGAGTTGGCTTGCGCATCGAGGTCCACCAACAGGGTTCGATAGCCTTCACTGGCGCTGACCGCCGCCAGGTTGCAGGCAATGCTGGACTTGCCAACGCCGCCTTTCTGATTGAACACCACACGCCGCATGGAAAAACCTCCGTGTATCAATGAATGTCCGAGTGTAGAGGGCAAAAGCGCCTGTTAGCTACCTCGTTCATCCATGCACTGGCGCATTGCACGGCCGGATGCGCGATACCCGTAATCCAGCGCCGACAAACTAAAAGGAATACTCCGACGACCCCGTCAGTCCTCGCGTAAAGGACAATCTGTAAATCTTTCCCAGTAAATTGTAATCAGCCGTGAACAATTCTTTACCAAAGTTTGCTAGAAGCCCGCAGCACCGGGATAATGCGCGCCATTCGGCCTGCGTTCCCTGTCCCGGTATTCGGGGCCAACGGCCGCACATGGAAGCCCGCAGGGGCGGGATAACTTCTCAGTGATCACTTTCAACATCGCCCAATGGCGCGCCTGGGCTCCCGGCCTGGAGAGTGCGCACGACTGGCACGCCTGGTGCCAGGCCCCAGTGGCGCTGCCTGCCAGCGATGCTTGGCCTGACGTGTCCTTTTTGCCGGCCATGCAGCGCCGACGCCTGAGCCGCCTGGCACGCATGGCGTTCAGTGTCGGCTGGCCGTTGGCCGAAGGCCTGCAAGACCTGCCGCTGGTGTTTATTTCCCGGCACGGCGAAACCCCGCGCACCCTCGACATCCTCAGTGATCTGGCCGACGGCCAGCCACTGTCGCCGACCCAGTTCAGCCTATCGGTGCATAACGCGGTGATCGGCCTGTGGTCGATCCTGCGCAATGAAACCAGCGAAATGACCGCGCTCGCCGCCGCAGGCGACGGCCTGGAGCACGGCATGCTCGAAGCCGCCGCGCTGCTCAACGAAGGTGCCCCGGCGGTGTTGCTGGTGATCACCGAGGAACAGCCCCCCGAAGCCTATGCTCGCTGGATTCATGACGTGCCCTTCCCTTACGCCCTCGGCCTGCTGCTGACACCGGGCGACGAGTGGCGACTGGAACTAAACAGCGGCGCTGTCCAACTCACTCAAACCCAGTGGCCCCACGCTCTGAACCTGCTACGCACCCTGCTCACCGAACAGGTTGCCTGCCAACATGCCTGGAAGAACCGTGTATGGAACTGGCAACGCAAGCCCTGACCGAAAAACCCCGGGACGCCTATTACTGGCGCCTGTTTGCCACCGCCGCGAGCTTTTTCTTCTTCGGCGTCGGCGGGTTGTGCCTGCGTTTGCTGGTGTTTCCGCTGCTCAGTTGCCTGCCAGGCAGCGCTGAAAAACATCAGCGCCGCGCCCGCCACACCATCAGCAAACTGTTCTGGTTCTTCGTCCGCCTGATGCAGCGCGCCGGCGTGCTGACCTACAGCGTCGAAGGCGCGGAAAAGCTCGGTCGCCCGGGCCAGATGATCATCGCCAACCACCCGTCGCTGATCGACGTGGTGTTCCTGATCGGCCTGATGCGCCAGACCAACTGCGTGGTCAAGCAGAGCCTGTTTCAGAACCCGTTCACCCGTGGGCCGGTGCGCGATGCAGGCTATATCAGCAATGACGGCAGCGCCGACATGCTCGACGCCGCCGCCGAGGCGTTGCGCCAGGGCCAGACCCTGATCATTTTTCCCGAGGGCACCCGCACCACACCCGGCGCGGCGCCCGCCTTTCATCGCGGTGGCGCCGCCATCGCGCTGCGCGGTGCGACAATCATCACCCCCGTGGTGATCAAGGTCAGCCCTACGACGTTGACCAAGGCAGAACCCTGGTACCGCATTCCCAAACGTCGATTTCACTTCAGTTTGCGCGTGGGTGCCGATATAGAACCACACACCTTTGCCGCACTCGGGCCCGCGCCCCAGGCTTCACGCAAGCTCAACGATTACCTGCACCACTATTTCATTAAGGAGCTCGCCGAAGATGAGCGACCAACACCGCCTTGAGCACGACATAAAGATGCTGATCATCGAGGCCCTGGGCCTGGAAGACATCAGCGTCGACGATATCGGCAGCGAGCAGACCCTGTTCGGCGAAGGCCTGGGCCTGGATTCGGTAGACGCCCTGGAATTGGGCCTGGCGATCCAGAAAAAGTACGGCATCAAGATCGATGCCGACGCCAAAGACACGCGCAATCACTTCACCAACGTGGCCAGCCTTGCGGCGTTCGTCACGGCCAGACAGGCAGCTTGAGACCGGACCATGCAAACTCGTGACGATATTTTCAACACCCTGCGCGACGCCTTGGTGGAACTGTTTGAACTGGAGCCTTCGCGCGTCACCCTCGACGCCAATCTGTACCAGGACCTGGAAATCGACAGCATCGACGCCGTGGACTTGATCGATCACATCAAGCGCCAGACTGGCAAAAAGATCGCCGCCGAAGAATTCAAGGCCGTGCGCACCGTGAACGATGTGGTTGAGGCGGTGTACCGTCTGGTCGCACCTGCCGCATGAGCCGGCTGATCGGCCTTGGCCTGTTGCTGGCGGGGCTGTTGTACCCTTTTGCGGTGTATTACGGCACCGAGCACTTTGCGCCGTGGCAATTCGGCCTGCTGCTGGGCAGCCTGTGGTTGCTGCGCGCGCTGACCGGCGCACGCCGCCCGGGCAGCCGCTGGATGGCGATGGCGGTGATCGTGTTTTGCCTGCTGCTGGCCTGGTTCGACAACCCGCAGCTGCTGCGCTGGTACCCCAGCCTGGTCAGCGCGTTCATGCTGGCGCTGTTCGGCTTGAGCCTGAAATACGGCCCGCCGATGGTCGAGCGCCTGGCCCGCATCACTGAACCGCAATTGCCGCCCGAGGCCATCCGCTATACGCGTCAGGTCACCGTGGTGTGGAGTGTATTTTTTCTGTGTAATGGCCTGCTCGCCGCCGCCCTCACCCTGTGGGCGCCGCTGAGCTGGTGGACGTTGTACAACGGCCTGATCGCCTACGGGCTGATGGGGTTGTTGTTTGCCGTGGAATGGCTGGTACGACAAAGGGTTCGAGGCCGCGTATGAATGGGTTGAAACTTGAGCACCTGCTGCTTGAGCCGCTGCAACAGCGCTGGGTCACCACCGAGCCTGAAATGAACCATGCCCAACTGTGGGCGCACTCCCTGAGCCTGGCGGCGGGCCTGCAAGCGCGCGGCATCCGGCGTTTGGCCGTGCACCTGGAAGACGCCGGCCTGTTGGCCATTGCCCTGCTGGGCGCTTGGCGGGCCGGGGTCAGCGTGCTGCTGCCGGCCGACCTGCAACCCCAGACCCGCCAGCGCTGGGACGACGCCGTGGACGCCTGGCTGGTTGAGGCCGCCGATCTCGACACGCTGTATCAGCCGCCGTTAAGCGCCGCCGCACTCGACCTGGACGCCTGCCACTTGAGCCTGTGCACCTCCGGCTCCAGCGGCGAGCCCAAGCGCATCGACAAGACCCTGCGCCAACTTGCCAACGAGGTGGAAGCACTGGAAGCCTTGTGGGGCGCGGACCTTAAAGACGCCTGCATCATCGGCAGCGTCGCCACCCAGCACATCTACGGGTTGCTGTTCCGGGTGTTGTGGCCGCTGTGCGCCGGGCGCACCTTTGTACGCAAACAACTGGCCTTCCCCGAAGACCTGCAGCGCGCCAGCCGCGAACACCCACAATTTGCCTGGGTCGCCAGCCCCGCGCTGCTCAAACGCATGGGCGACAACCTCGACTGGCCCGCCCTGAGCCACGTGTCGCGGGTGTTTTCGTCCGGTGGCGCGCTGCCCATCGAGGCTGCCGGCAGCCTGTACGACCGTTTGCAGCAATGGCCGACGGAAATCCTCGGCAGCTCGGAAACCGGCGGCATTGCCTGGCGCCAAGGCGCGCAGCCGTGGCAGCCGTTTGCCGAGGTAGAACTGAGCCAGGATGCCGACGGCGCCCTGCGCATTGCCTCACCTTATCTACCGGCCGGGCACATTGAACAGACCGCCGATGCCGCCCGCATTCACTGCGACGGGCGCTTCGAGTTGCTCGGCCGCCTGGACCGTATCGTCAAGCTGGAAGAGAAACGCATCTCCCTGCCGATGCTCGAACAGGCGCTGATGGCCCACGCCTGGGTCGCCGAAACCCGCCTGGGCGTGGTGCAGGAAAACCGCGCCTCGCTCGGCGCGCTGGTGGTGTTGAGCGCCGATGGCCTGCATGCCCTGCGCAATCAAGGCCGCCGCGCCGTCACTCAAACTCTGCGCCAGCACCTGAGCCAACACTGCGAAGCACTGGCGCTGCCACGTCGCTGGCGGTTGCTGCGCCAGTTGCCGCTGAACAGCCAGGGCAAACTGCCGCAGACCGAGGTAGAGGCGTTGCTGCTGGCACCCCGGCCAAAAGCGCCGGAAGTGCTGGAGCAAGTCGAGGCTGACGGCGAATGGACCGTGCAACTGAGCATCCCGCCGGACCTGGCGTATTTCAGCGGCCACTTCCCGGTCACGCCGGTGTTGCCGGGGGTGGTGCAAGTGGAATGGGCGTTCAACCTCGGCCAGCAACTGCTGGATGTGCCCACGACCTTTGCCGGCATGGAAGTGCTCAAGTTCCAGCAACTGGTGCGCCCCGGCGATCAGGTTGAACTGCACCTGCGCTTCGACCAGGAACGCGGCAAGCTGTATTTTGCCTACCGCAATGGCGTCGCCGCCTGCTCCAGCGGCCGGATAGTGTTGGAGGCGCCAAGTGCATAAACTTTTGTGGCCAGCGGGTTTCCTGTGGCCAGCAGACTTTTTGTGGCGAGCAGGCTTGCCCTGCGCTGGGCTGCGAAGCAGCCCCAGTAAGGTAATCGAGGTGTGTCAGGCATACCGAGTTGGCAGGTTTTGGGGCCGCTTCGCAGCCCAGCGCAGGGCAAGCCTGCTCGCCACAATGAGCCCGCTCGCCACAACAAGCGCGCTCACCACAGTAAGTCCGCTATCAGTCGGTTGGATCAGCCATGCATAACCCCTGCGCGCTCATCCCGGTCTACAACCACGAAGCCGCCGTACCAGCCGTGGTGCACAGCCTGTTGAACAGTGGCCTGCCGTGCCTGCTGGTCGACGATGGCAGCAGCCCGGCGTGCGCGGCGGTATTGGCGCAACTGGCGACACTCGACAACGTCACCCTGCTGACCTTGCCCAACAACACAGGCAAAGGCGGCGCGGTGATGGCTGGCTTCCGCGAAGCCGCACGCCGGGGCTTCACGCATGCGCTGCAAGTGGACGCCGACGGCCAGCACGACCTGCGCGAAGTCGAGAGCTTTCTCGATACTTCACGCAGGCACCCCGACGCGGTGATCTGCGGCTACCCCGAATACGACGACAGCGTGCCCAAGGGCCGCTTGTACGCGCGCTACCTGACCCACGTGTGGGTGTGGATCAACACCCTGTCGCTGCAGATTCGCGACTCGATGTGCGGCTTTCGCGTGTACCCGCTGGCGCCTACGCTCGCGCTGATGGACTCGGCCTACATCGGCACGCACATGGATTTCGATTCCGACATCCTGGTGCGCCTGGCCTGGCGTAACCAGCCGATGCGCTGGCTGCCGACCCAGGTGCATTACCCCGCCGATGGCTTGTCGCACTTCCGCCTGTTTCGCGACAACGTGCGCATCTCGGCCATGCACACGCGGCTGTTTTTCGGCATGTTGGTGCGCGCGCCGATGATTCTGTGGCGACGGTGGCAGGCATGAGCGACCGCACCAAACACTGGGCCGACCGCGAGGAGCGCGGCAGCTTCTGGCTGATGAAGCTCACTGCCGTCGCCGCCAAGGTCCTCGGCCGTCGCCTGCTGAGCCCGTTGCTGTACAGCATCGTGCTGTACTTTTTCGTGTTCGGCCGCACCGCGCGCCACAGCGCCTGGGAATACCAGCAACGCCTGGCCGACTGGAGCGGGCGCGATGAGCTGCGGCCCACGCATAAAAAAGTCTTCGGCCAGTTCATGGCGTTTGCCGACTCGCTGCTCGACAAACTCGACGTGTGGAACGGCAAGCTGCGCATCGAACAGATCGAAATCAACGACCCGGCGCAATTGCGCGGGCAACTGCGCGGCGAGCGCGGGCAGATGCTGGTGGGCGCGCACCTGGGCAACCTCGAAGTGTGCCGCGCGCTGGCCGAGATAGGGGAGCAAGTCACCATGAACGTGCTGGTGCACACCAAGCACGCCGAGCGTTTCAACCGCCTGCTGGGCGAAGCCGGGGCCACGCATTTGCGCCTGATCCAGGTCAGCGAACTGGACCCGGCGACCATGCTGCTGCTCAGCCAGCGTCTGGACGACGGCGAGTGGCTGGCGATTGCCGGCGACCGCGTGCCGCTGCACGGCGGGCGCAAGGTGCGCGTGGATTTCCTCGGCTTTGACGCGGCGTTCCCGCAAGGCCCGTGGCTGCTGGCCGGGCTGCTCAAATGCCCGGTGAACCTGCTGATGTGCCTGAAGCACGACGGTCGCTATCGCCTGACTATCGAGCCGTTCGCGCAATTGATCGAATGGAAGCGCAGCACCCGCGAGCAGGTCATCGCCCTGTGGACCGCGCGCTACGCCGCACGCCTGGGCCAGTTCTGCCTGGAAGCGCCCCAACAGTGGTTCAACTTTTACCCTTTCTGGAAGACCGATGACGACGCATCTTGAGCCGGTAACCTTTGGCGAACGCGCTTTGCGCATTGAAGACGTGCTGGCCTTGGCCAACCGTCAGGCGCCCACGCAGTTGCAGGGCGACGCAGCGTATCGCCAGCGCATTGCCAAAGGTGCGCAGTTCCTCGACTCGCTGCTGGACAAGGAAGGCGTGATCTACGGCGTGACCACCGGCTACGGCGACTCGTGCGTGGTGGCGGTGCCGTTGCAGCACGTCGAGGCGCTGCCGCGTCATCTGTATACCTTTCACGGTTGCGGCCTGGGCAAATTGCTCGACGCACAAGCCACCCGCGCCGTGCTGGCAGCGCGTTTGCAGTCGCTGTGCCACGGCGTTTCCGGGGTGCGTGTGGAATTGCTCGAGCGTCTGCATGCGTTTCTGGAACACGACGTACTGCCGCTGATTCCGGAAGAAGGCTCGGTGGGCGCCAGCGGTGATTTGACGCCGCTATCCTACGTGGCCGCGACCTTGTCCGGCGAGCGTGAAGTGATGTTCCGTGGCGAGCGTCGCCAGGCGGCTGACGTGCACCGCGAACTCGGTTGGGAGCCGCTGGTGCTGCGCCCCAAGGAAGCCCTGGCCCTGATGAACGGCACTGCCGTCATGACCGGCCTGGCCTGCCTGGCCTTCGCCCGCGCCGACTACCTGCTGCAACTGGCCACGCGCATCACCGCGCTGAACGTGGTGGCGCTGCAAGGCAACCCGGAACACTTCGACGAGCGTCTGTTCGCCGCCAAGCCGCACCCAGGGCAGATGCAAGTCGCCGCGTGGCTGCGCAAAGACCTGGCGATTGATGCACCGACCGCGCCGCTGCACCGCCTGCAGGACCGCTACTCGCTGCGCTGCGCACCGCACGTGCTTGGCGTGCTGGCCGACAGCCTGAACTGGCTGCGTTCGTTTATCGAAATCGAACTGAACAGCGCCAACGACAACCCGATCATCGACGCCGAAGAAGAGCGCGTGCTGCACGGCGGGCACTTCTACGGCGGGCACATCGCCTTTGCCATGGACAGCCTCAAGACCCTGGTGGCCAACGTCGCCGATCTGCTCGACCGCCAGCTCGCGCTGCTGGTGGACGTGCGTTACAACCACGGTTTGCCGAGCAACTTGTCCGGCGCGCCGGCCGATCGCGCGATGATCAACCACGGCTTTAAGGCCGTGCAGATCGGCACCAGCGCCTGGACCGCCGAAGCGTTGAAAAACACCATGCCGGCCAGCGTGTTCTCGCGCTCCACCGAGTGCCATAACCAGGACAAAGTCAGCATGGGCACCATTGCCGCCCGTGATGCTATCCGCGTGCTGGAGCTGACCGAACAAGTGGCGGCCGCGACGTTGCTCGCGGCCAACCAGGGTGTGTGGCTGCGCGCCCAGGCGGACGATGCGCGACCCCTGCCACCGGCGCTGGCAGCCATGCATGAAGCGCTGGGTAAAGACTTCCCGCCGGTCATCGAAGACCGTGCGCTGGAAGGCGAGCTGCGCCTGTGCCTCAAACGTATTGCCGAGCAACACTGGAGGCTGCATGCGTAGCCAGGGCGTGTTGCATTGCGACACTGAAATCCTCGTGCCGTTTTTCGACATCGACACCATGCACGTGGTGTGGCACGGGCATTACGTGAAGTATCTGGAAGTGGCGCGCTGCGCGCTGCTTGACAAGATCGGCCATAACTACACGGCGATGCTCGAGTCCGGCTACGCATGGCCAGTGATCGACATGCAGCTGCGCTACGTGCGCGGCGCGGTGTTCGGCCAGACGATCAATGTGCGCGCCAGTTTGGTGGAGTGGGAGAACCGTTTGAAGGTCAATTACCTGATCACCGACCTCGCCAGCGGCGAACGCCTGACCCGCGCCAGCACCGTGCAAGTGGCGGTAGAAATCGCCAGCCGCGAAATGCAGCTGGCCTCCCCCAACGTCTTTACAGACGCCGTAGAGAGAGCCTTGAAATGAGATTCCCTGTGGGAGCGGGCTTGCCCGCGAAGGTCTTGAGGGCCCTGTGTAGTATCAGACGGTCCGCGTCATCGTTAACGTCCTTCGCGAGCAAGCCCGCTCCCACAGGGATCGCGTTGACTCTGTTATTAAGCATTCCAGGTTTCGCCCATGCTTTTGATCTGCAACAGCTGAGCGATCAGTTAGCCAAGCCCTCGGTGATCCACGGCAACTTCATCCAGGAAAAACACCTGCGCGCCCTGCCCCAACCCTTGGTCAGCAAAGGCACCTTCGTGCTCGCCAAAGACCATGGCCTGCTGTGGCTGTTGAAAACCCCACTGCAGCAGGACTACCGCATCAGCGCCCAAGGCATCGCGCGCCGTGACGCCAATGGCTGGCAACTGCTGCCAAACAAGAGCGCCGGGGCCGAGCAGAACCGCCTGTTCCTCGCCGTGCTCCAAGGCGACAGCAGCGGCCTGCAACGCGACTTCGAATTGCAACTGCAAGGCGAAGCCAAGCAGTGGAAGCTGACGCTGATCCCGCGCTCATTGCTGCTCAAGCAGGTCTTCACCCAGATCAATATCGACGGCGGCGAGTTGGTGCAGACCATCCAACTGCTGGAAACCCAAGGCGACAGCACCGTGCTGCGCATGCAGGACAGCACTGCCGCCCAACCGTTAAGCGATGCGGAGCAACACGACTTTGCCCAGTGAGCGCCTGCTGCCGCGCCTGTTCCTGATCCTGCTGGTGGCCGTGCTGGCGCTGGCCGGCTGGCAGTGGCGCCATGGCGCGCCGCTGTCGGCCAACCTGATGGAGCTGGTGCCGGGCAGCACGCCGGATGCGCTTGAGCTCAAAGCCGAACAACGCATGCAAGAGCCGCTGAACCGCGAAATGCTGGTATTGGTCGGGCATGCCGATCGGCAAACAGCCGTGACGGTGGCGCAGCAGTTGGGCGAGCGCTGGCAGGCCAGCGGGCTGTTTGAAAAGGTGCAGTGGAACCTGCAAGCCGACTTACCGGCCCTGCGCGAGCAATTGCTGCGCGGGCGTCTGGCGATGCTCTCGGCCAAGGACCGCGAACAACTGATCGAGCATCCCGACGCTTTCATCCAGCAGCGCGTGCAAGCACTGTTCGACCCCTTCACCGGGTTCAGCCTGGTGCCGAGCCAGGACGACTGGCTGGGCCTGACCGGGCGTATCCAGAACAGCCAGCCGCAACACGGCTCGGTGCAACTGGATATCGGCAGCGGCACCTTGATCGCCGATGCCGACGGCAAAAGCTGGGTGATGTTGCGGGCGCGCACCACCGGCAATGCCTTTGATATGAAACTGCCGGTGCAAGTGGCGGATCTGCTCCAGGCCAGCCGCGCGCAGGCCAGCGAACAGGGCGCGCAATTGCTCGCCGCCAGCGGTTTGCTCTATGCGGCCAATGGGCAGCAGCAGGCGACCCGGGAAATCACCTGGGTAGGCGGCGGCGCCACGCTGGGCATCCTGTTGTTGCTGTTGCTCGCCTTCCGCCGCTGGCGTGTGCTGCTGGCCTTTGTGCCGGTGCTGGTGGGCATGCTGTTTGGCGCGGTGGCCTGTGTGGCGCTGTTCGGCCATATGCATGTGATGACCTTGGTGCTCGGCTCCAGCCTGATCGGCGTGGCGGTGGATTACCCGCTGCATTACCTGTCCAAAAGCTGGAGCCTGCAGCCGTGGCGCAGTTGGCCGGCGTTGCGCCTGACCCTGCCGGGGTTGAGCCTGAGCCTGGCGACCAGCTGCATCGGTTACCTGGCGCTGGCCTGGACGCCGTTCCCGGCGCTCACCCTGATCGCGGTGTTCTCTGCCGCCGGTCTGGTCGGTGCCTACCTGTCGGCCGTGTGCCTGTTGCCCGCGCTGCTCAAAGGCGTGGACTTGCGCCCGGCGCAATGGCCGCTGCGCATCGCTGAAGGCCTGTGGGTGCTGCGGGCCACTTTGATCAAACACTTACCGAGCCCGCTGCTCCTGGCGCTGGTGCTGCTGTTTTGCGCCGGTGGCCTGTGGCACCTGAACAGCAAGAACGATATCCGCCAATGGATCGGCGCCCCGCCGCAATTGCTGCAGGAAGCCCAGGCCGTGGCGCGCATCACCGGGTTCCAGCCCACCAGCCAGTTCTTTCTGGTGCGCGCCGACAATCAGCAGCAGTTGCTCGAACGTCAGGCCGCTCTGGGCCAGCGCCTGGATCAACTGGTGAACATGGACAAGCTGCAGGGCTACCTGGCGCTCAACCAGCTGGTCAACCTGCCCGCCGAGCAGCAACAGCTGCGCGACGCGCTCAACCAATTGCCGCAACACTGGCAGCCGCTGTTGGACCTGGGCGTGCCCGCCAGCGCCCTGCACGCCGAAATCGCGCAACTGCAAGCCTTGCCCACCGAAGACATCGACGCGGCTCTGCTCGGCCCGCTCGCCGAGCCTTGGCGCACGCTGTGGCTGGGCCCGGTGGACGGCGGCGTGGCGGCGATGGTCAGCTTGCAAGGCCTGAACAACCCGGCGCTGCTGCGGGTGCAGGCGCTGGACCTGCCTGGCGTACAGTTGGTGGATCGCCTGGGCGACTTGAACCGGGTATTCGCCGACACGCAGATCAGCGCCGCTGAATTGAAATTGATGTCGTGCGTGCTGATCGTGCTGTTGCTGATCCTGCCGTTCGGGTTTGGCGGCGCCTTGCGCATCGTCGCCCTGCCGCTGCTCGCGGCGCTGTGCAGCCTGGCCAGCCTGGGTTGGCTGGGCCAGCCGCTGACCTTGTTCAGCCTGTTCGGCCTGCTGCTGGTCACGGCGATCAGCGTTGACTACGCGATCTTGATGCGCGAACAGATCGGCGGCCCTGCCGTGAGTCTTTTAGGTACGCTGCTGGCGGCGCTGACGACCTGGTTGTCGTTTGGCCTGCTGGCGGTGTCGAGTACACCGGCCGTGAGCAATTTCGGCCTGTCGGTCAGCCTGGGCCTGGCCTTCAGCTTTATGCTGGCGCCCTGGGCCGGCCATCAGAAGCACGCCTTATGAATGTGATTATCGCCATAGCGGCAAGGAGCCCTCGTGCCCACAGTTGAAATGGAACGTCGCCAGGTGGTGGTGATCGGTGCCGGCCCGTCCGGTGCCATCGCCGCCGCGCTGTTAAAGCGCAACGGGCATGATGTATTGATTATCGAGCGCCAGCATTTTCCACGCTTCTCGATTGGCGAAAGCCTGCTGTCGCACTGCATCGATTTTATCGAAGAAGCCGGCATGCTCGAGGCCGTGCAGGCGGCGGGTTTCCAGGTAAAAACCGGCGCTGCGTTTGCCTGGGGCGAGCGCTACAGCGCGTTTGATTTTGGCGACACGTTCAGCCACGGCAAACCCACCACCTTCCAGGTGCAGCGCGGTGAATTCGACAAATTGCTGGCCGACCAGGCCGCCTTGCAAGGCGTCGACATTCGCTACGGCGAAAGCGTCGTCGGTGTGGATTTTTCCGGTGACAGCCGCTACCTGCACGTGCGCCGCGAGAATGGCAGCGAATACCACCTCAAGGCCAAATTTGTGCTCGACGCCAGCGGCTATGGCCGTGTGTTGCCGCGCCTGCTGGACCTTGAGGCGCCATCGAATTTCCCGGTGCGCCAGGCGGTGTTCACTCACGTCGAAGACCGCATCGAACACCCCGGTTTCGACCGCACCAAAATCCTCGTGACCACCCACCCGACCCAGCGTGACATCTGGTTCTGGACCATCCCGTTCAGCAACGGCCGCTGCTCGGTGGGCGTGGTCGCGGCGAAGGAGCATTTCGACGGCCGCGACAGCGACCTCGACGCGTGCCTGCGCGGCTTTATCGCTGAAACGCCGAGCCTGGCCGGCGTGCTGCAAAACGCCGTGTGGGACACGCCTGCGCGCACCATCGGCGGCTACTCGGCCAACGTCAAAACCCTGCACGGTCCGGGCTTTGCGCTGCTGGGCAACGCGGCGGAATTCCTCGACCCGGTATTTTCGTCCGGCGTGACCATCGCCATGCGCTCGGCGAGCATGGCGGCAGGCTTGCTGCATCGCCAACTCAAAGGCGAAACAGTGGACTGGCAAACCGAGTTTGCCGAGCCGTTGAAGCGCGGCGTCGACACCTTCCGCTGCTACGTCGAAGGCTGGTACGCCGGCACCTTCCAGGATGTGATTTTCCATCCGGGCAGCTCGCCGGACATTCGCCGGATGATCAGCTCGATCCTCGCCGGCTACGCATGGGATGAGCGCAACCCGTTTGTCAGCGAGCCCAAGCGGCGGTTGCGGATGTTGTCGGAGATTTGCGCGAGTGAGCCGGTATGAGCAGTCCAGCGCTGGAAAAAAACTACCTGAGCAAAAACTACGTCGAAGAAACCCGGTTCGGCTTCTGGTTCCTGCGCAGCCACACTTGGCAGCACCACGTGTTGCGCGTGGCGATCAACGATTTGCGCAGCTTGTTCACCGAGCCATTGCCGGTCGCGCCGGTGCTGCTGGACGCCGGTTGCGGCCAGGGCAAGTCGTTCCAGTACTTGCAGCAGGTGTTCGCGCCGCAGCGCCTGATCGGTGTGGATGCCGACCCGCATAGCCTGGCGCTGAGCAAGGCCGAAGCCGCGCGCCAGGGCCTGGCCGTCGAGCTGATCGGCAGTGACTGCGCCACCCTTGAGGTGCCCGACGCCAGCGTCGATATCCTGTTCTGCCACCAGACCTTCCATCATCTGGTCGAACAGCATCGCGCCTTGAAAGAGTTCTACCGCGTGCTCAAGCCGGGCGGCTACCTGCTGTTTGCCGAGTCCACCGAAGCCTATATCGATACCTGGGTGATTCGCTGGCTGTTCCGCCACCCGATGCACGTACAGAGAAGCGCCGACGAATACCTGGAGATGCTGCGCGAGCAGGGTTTTGAATTCGCCCCGCAGAATGTCTCGTACCCGTATCTGTGGTGGAGCCGCTCCAGTGATTTTGGCCTGCTCGAGCGCTGGGGCCTGCGCAACCCGCCACCGGTGGGCCAGCGCGAAGAGACGCTGGTCAACTGTGTGGTGCGTAAACCTTTCGCGAGCGCCGCACCATGATCCGCCTGCTGTTGATCGGTTGCCTGTTGCTGCTGAGCGCCTGCGCCAGCCAACCGCCGCTGCCCGCAAAAACCCCGGCGCTGGCCTTGCCGATGCAATTGCATGTGCAGCGCCTTTCGGGTGGCCAGAGCCAGGACTGGCTGTTGGTGATCCAGCGCGAAGGCGCGGCCCTTCGCTGGTCGATGATGGACCCGCTGGGCATTCCCCAGGCCCGGCAAAAACTGCTTAATGGCCAGTGGCAGGCCGATGGTCTGCTGCCGCCCAACCCGGCGGCGCGCGAGCTGTTTGCCGCCTTGCTGTTTGCCCTGACTTCATCGGATAACGTGCGCGCACTTTACCCGAGCGCCCAGGCCATGGACCTCACGCGCACGCTGCCGGGCCATTGGCAAATCGTCTATCAGTCTTCAGAGGTGTTCAGCGTGAACATGACGGACCAACCGCTGAGCTATCGCATCACACCGCTGGGGGTCGCTCGATGACGGCTTATCTGAATACGCTGGGCGTGATTTGCGCCCTGGGACGCGGCCAGGCCGAGGTCAGCCGCAACCTGTTTGCCGGCGACTGCTCGGGCATGCGTGCCGAGAGTGGCTGGGTGCCGGAACGCGTGTTGCCGGTCGGCGGCGTGCGCAGCGAGCTGGTGACTATTCCGCTCGAACTGAACCAGCAAAGCAGCCGCAACAACCAGTTGTTGCTGGAAGCGGCGTTGCAGATCGAGGGCGAGATCCGCCAGGCCATTCACACCTATGGCGCCTCGCGAGTCGGTGTGGTGCTGGGCACCAGCACCTCGGGCATCGACGAGGCCAGCCGCGGCATCGCCAATTACCTGCGCGACAAGCAGTTCCCCGGCGACTACGACTACCAGCAACAGGAACTCAGCGCCCCCGCCAACTTCCTCGCCGACTGGCTGCAACTGAGTGGCCCGGCCTATGTGATTTCTACCGCCTGCACCTCCAGCGCCCGCGCGTTGATGAGCGCCCAACGCCTGCTGGACCTGGGCGTGTGCGACGCGGTGATCTGCGGCGGTGTCGACAGCCTGTGCAAGCTGACACTCAACGGTTTTACCGCGCTGGAAGCAGTCTCCAACGAGCGCTGCAATCCGTTTTCAGTGAACCGTAATGGCATCAATATCGGCGAAGCGGCCGTGCTGTTTGTGATGACCCAACAACCGGCGCCGATTGCCCTGCTGGGCAGTGGCGCCAGTTGCGACGCGCACCATATCTCCGCGCCCGAGCCTACCGGCAAAGGCGCATTGCAGGCGATGCGCAAGGCCTTGGCCAGCGCGAAGCTGGTGCCCGAGCAGATCGGTTACTTGAACCTGCACGGCACCGCCACCCAGCACAACGACGCCATGGAAAGCCTGGCCGTGGCCAACCTGTTTCCCCACGGCGTGGCCTGTTCGTCGACCAAACCCATGAGCGGCCACACCCTCGGTGCAGCCGGCGCGCTGGAAGCGGCGTTCTGCTGGCTGAGCCTGACCCACGGCTGCGTGCCGCCGCATGTGTGGGACGGCCAGGCCGACCCGGCGCTGCCCGCCCTGCAATGGGCGCAGACCGGCGACACCTTGGAAAAACGCTGCCTGATGAGCAACTCGTTTGCCTTCGGCGGTAACAACGTCAGCCTGATAATCGCAGAGGCCCCATGATTGATTGGCCACTCGCCCAATTGCTGCCCCACGCGGGCGACATGATCCTGATCGACCAGGTGCTGTCGTTCGATGAAGAGCAGATTCACACGCGCCTTACCGTCAAACCCGGCGGCCTGTTCAACCGCCCGGACGGCAGCCTGCCGGCCTGGGTTGGCATCGAGCTGATGGCGCAGAGCGTCGCCGCGTATGCCGGGTGCCGCGCGCGCCAGAACGGCGAAGCAGTGGAGCTGGGCTTCCTGCTCGGCACGCGTAAGTTCGAGTGCAACGTGGAGCACTTTCCGGCAGGCGCCGAACTGCGTATCCACGGCCTGCGCTCGCTGGAAGACGACAACGGCATGGGTGTGTTCGAATGCCACCTCACCGGCGACGGTATCCAGGCCAGCGCGCGCTTGAATGTATTTCGACCGCCCCAGGCGGCCACCTATTTAGATGAATCGAAGGACGAAACGCCATGACTGAATCCGTACTGGTCACCGGCTCCAGCCGTGGCATCGGCCGCGCCATTGCCCTGCGTCTGGCGCAGGCCGGGCATGACATCGTGCTGCATTGCCGCAGCGGCCGCGCGGAAGCGGACGCGGTGCAGGTCGAGATTGAAGCCCTGGGCCGCAAGGCGCGGGTGCTGCAGTTTGACGTGGCCGATCGCGCCAGCTGCAAGCAAATCCTTGAAGCCGACGTGGAGCAGCATGGCGCCTACTACGGCGTGGTGCTCAATGCCGGCCTGACCCGTGACGGCGCGTTCCCGGCCTTGTCCGAAGACGATTGGGACGTGGTGATGCGCACCAATCTCGACGGTTTCTACAACGTGCTGCACCCGGTGATGATGCCGATGATTCGTCGTCGCGCCGCCGGCCGCATTGTGTGCATCACCTCGGTGTCGGGGCTGATCGGCAACCGTGGGCAGGTCAATTACAGCGCGTCGAAGGCCGGTCTGATTGGCGCGGCCAAGGCGCTGGCCATCGAGCTGGGCAAGCGCAAGATCACCGTCAACTGTGTAGCCCCGGCTTGATCGACACCGCGATGCTGGATGAAAACGTGCCGGTCGAAGAACTGATGAAAATGATCCCGGCGCAGCGCATGGGCACCCCGGAAGAAGTGGCCGGTGCAGTGAATTTCCTGATGTCGGCCGAAGCCGGCTACATCACGCGCCAAGTGTTGGCCGTGAACGGAGGCCTGTGCTGATGAAACGCGTCGTCGTCACCGGCATGGCCGGCATGACCTCCCTGGGCAGCGATTGGGACACCATCGCCGCCAATTTTCGCGCCAACCGCAGTGGCATTCGGCGCATGGACGAGTGGGACCGTTTCACCGAACTGAACACGCGCCTGGCCGGGCCGATTGACGATTTCGTGGTGCCGGCCCACTGGACGCGCAAGCAACTGCGCAGCATGGGCCGCGTGTCGCGCCTGGCGGTGTGGGCGGCGGAGCAGGCGTTGCAGGACGCCGGCTTGCTCGGCGACGAGTCGATCAAGGACGGACGGATGGGCGTGGCCTGTGGCTCGTCCACCGGCAGCACCGACGAGATCAAGGCATTCGGCAACATGCTGCTGAACTCGGTGGCCGAGGGGCTGAATGCCAACTCCTACGTGCGCATGATGCCGCACACCACGGCGGCGAATATCAGCATCTTTTTTGGCCTTACCGGGCGGCTGATCCCGACGTCCAGCGCCTGCACCAGCGGCAGCCAGGGCATCGGCTATGCGTATGAAGCGATCAAGTTCGGACGCCTGCCGTTGATGCTCGCCGGCGGCGCCGAAGAGCTGTGCCCCACCGAAGCCATGGTGTTTGATGCGCTCTACGCCACCAGCCTGAAAAACGACGCGCCGCAGACCAGCCCACGTCCTTACGACAGCGGCCGTGATGGCCTGGTGATCGGTGAAGGCGGCGGCATGCTGGTGCTCGAAGAACTGGAACACGCGTTGGCGCGCGGTGCGCACATCCACGCCGAACTCGTGGGTTTCGGCAGCAACGCCGACGGCCAGCACACCACCCGCCCGGAGCAGAAAACCATGCGCCGCGCGATGGAGCTGGCCTTGGAAGATGCCGGGCTGGAGCCGTCGGCCATTGGCTACGTCAACGGCCATGGCACCGCCACCGATCAAGGTGATATTGCCGAAACCCTGGCCACCAGCAGCCTGTTCGGCCGCCACATGCCGATCAGTTCGCAGAAGAGCTTCCTTGGTCACACCCTGGGCGCATGCGGCGCGCTGGAGTCGTGGTTCAGCATCGAAATGATGAACCGCGACCAGTACGTACACACCTTCAACCTGGATGTGGTCGACCCGCAATGTGGCGAGCTGGATTACCTGCAGGGTGGCTTTCGCGAGATGCACCACGACTACGTGATGAACAACAACTTTGCGTTTGGCGGCGTCAACACCTCGCTGATCTTCCGTCGCTGGGCCTGATTTTTTAATTGATTGGAGAAAATGGAATGTCTTCCTTGCTACGCGCCACCCTGATCACCCTGGCCTTGCTGACCGCCGCCGGTTGCACCAGCAAACCCGTGCTCAACACCCAGCACGAGCTGCCGGCCGGCACTCAGGTGAGCGAAGAAACCATGAAGCAGGTCATCGTCACGGCCCTGCAAAAACGCGAGTGGACCGTGCAGCGTTTCAGCCCACAACTCGTACAGGCCCAGATCACCGTGCGCAACCAGTTCTACGCGGCCATCGACATCCGTTACAGCCGCAACAGCTACGCCATCACCTACCGCGACAGCCGCGACCTGGGCTACAAGGACGGCAAGATCCATCGCAACTACAACCGCTGGGTGAGCATGCTCGATCGCGACATCATGGCGGCGCTGCGCAGCAATGGCGTGGGTAGCGCGCCGGGGCCTGCGGCGCAGTCGTTTGAGCAGACAGGGGCGTCGAAGCAGAACTGAGGATCGCGGTCCGTCAGAAACGACAAAGGGCGCCTTTCGGCGCCCTCTTCACAAACAGGTTGGCTTGTCATCGCCGCTTCCTGCCTGGCTCTGCGATGGCTGGTTACCCAGGATCCTCAGAGTCTCACAAGCCCCTTTCGGGAACTCGGCCAGTATGCCTGAAAACAACTCGCCTGCAATCGGTGGCAAAGTGCCGCTTATTCCTTACCCACTTCATCGCAACCCCAGCGCACTGCGCACCGCTGCTTTTATCGCTGAAAACTGATCATTGGTGAGCTCCGCGATTTTGTAAGTTCGTTTTCCATGACGGTCTTTGCTTTTGATTCGATCCAGTCGCCCCAGGCTTACGGTCGCCACAATGTCGCACTTCGCCCAGCAGATGGGGTTCGCGCCCTGAAGATGACTGTCTAGCTGCAAATGATGCTCCAGCAGCGTTTGCGGGGCGGTGGTGCTCAAAGGCACAACCGTCACCAGCAGCTTATTGGTCCGGTGTTTGCGTATCACAATGACGGGTCGAATCTTGATGATTTCCGGGACCTCATAGCCTCGAAAATCACAAATCAACACGCTGCCCTCCTTGGGCTGATAGAGAAGTGCCATCCATATCACTCGCTTGAAAAAGAGCGATTCTGCGCAGGTTTCTGGCTAATCACTAAGCCAGTTCCGTTACCTGATATGTGACTTCGCCTACACCACGGCCTTGCGCGTCAACAACTCCACAAACGCCTTTGCCCTCGGCGACTGCGCACCCTTGCGCTGCACCAGCCATACCGCCGTGACCGCCTCCTGATCGAGCAATGTGCGATACACCACGCCATCAATGCGTATGCGCTGGTAAGACGCCGGCAGCACCGACACGCCCAAGCCCGCCGCCACCAACCCGATAATCGTCATCGCTTCCCCGGCTTCTTGGGCGAAGTGCGGGCTGAAGCCGGCGTCACGGGCCAGGTTGAGCAGCTGCGCGTAGAGGCCGCTGCCATAGCTGCGCGGGAAAAATACAAACGGCTCCTGCGCCAGTTGCGCCAGGTGCAAACCGCGCTCGCTGCCTTCCGCCAGCGGGTGGCCGGCGTTCAGTACGGCAACCAGCGGTTCGCGCATCAGCTCGATGACACTCAGCGAATCCGGCAACGGCAGCGGGCGCATCAGGCCGACCTGGATCGATTGATCCACCAACGATTCGGCCACTTCGGTGCTGCTCATTTCCTGCAGGCTCAAGTGCACCGCCGGGAAGGCCTGGCGAAACGCAAAGATCGCCTGCGGAATGCTCGAATTGAAGGGTGCGGAAGACGTGAAACCAATCTTCAGTTCCCCCAGCTCTCCCAACTGGGCACGCCGAGCGACATCCGCGGCCTTGTCGACTTGCGCCAGCACCAGTCGCGCCTCTTGCAGGAACAAGCGCCCGGCCTCACTGAGCTCGACCCGACGATTGGTGCGTTCAAACAAGCGCGCGCCCACCTCTTGCTCCAGGGCCTGGATCTGCTGGCTCAGCGGCGGTTGCGAGATGCCCAGCACCTGCGCGGCGCGGCCGAAATGCAGTTCTTCGGCAACGGCGATGAAGTACCGCAGGTGACGCAATTCCATGCAAACCTCATTAGGTCGTAAAAGCTATCAAACAGGTCGAACAATATATTGGAAAGAATCATTAGCCAGCTATATTCTTTTTTGCATTGCCAGTTCTGGCAGGCTTTCCCTCGCCGAGGTCCCCTTGAAATCTGCTGTCGCTCCATTTGCTCAAGAAGTCCCGCCTACCGCCCTGGATGAGGTGGTGGCCCAGCTCAACGAGCAGTTCATCGAAAAAGGCACGCCAATGTTCATGCGCACCGTGCTGGCGCTGTTCTCCGGTGGGTTTGCCACCTTTGCCCTGCTGTATTGCGTGCAACCGATGATGCCCGCGCTGTCCCACGAGTTTTCCATCAACGCGGCGCAGAGCAGCCTGATCCTGTCAGTCGCCACCGCCATGCTCGCGTTTGGCCTGCTGATCACCGGACCGATTTCCGACACCCTCGGGCGCAAACCGGTGATGGTCGCCGCGCTGTTTTGCGCCGCCCTGGCCACCATCGCCAGCGGCCTGATGCCGTCCTGGGAAGGCATCCTGCTGATGCGTGCGCTGGTCGGCCTGTCCCTGAGCGGCCTGGCAGCCGTCGCGATGACTTACCTGAGCGAAGAGATCCACCCGCAACACATCGGCCTGGCCATGGGCTTGTACATCGGCGGAAACGCGATTGGCGGCATGAGCGGGCGCCTGATCATGGGCGTGCTGATCGACTTCGTCAGTTGGCATACCGCCACGCTGATCATCGGCGCCCTGGCGTTGATCGCTGCCACGGTGTTCTGGAAGATCCTCCCCGAGTCGCGCAACTTCCGCGCCAGCAGCCTCAAACCGCGCAGCCTGGTAGACGGCTTTGTGATGCATTTCAAGGATGCCGGCCTGCCCTGGCTTTTTCTCGAAGCCTTCCTGCTGATGGGCGCGTTCGTGACGATGTTCAACTACATCGGCTATCGCCTGCTGGCGTCGCCTTACGCGTTGAGCCAGGCCGTGGTCGGCCTGTTGTCGCTGGTGTACCTGTCGGGCATCTACAGCTCGGCGAAAATCGGCTCGCTGGCCGACCGCCTCGGCCGGCGGCGCGTGCTGTGGGGCACAATCGTGTTGATGCTTTCGGGCATGTTGCTGACCCTGTTCACCCCGCTGTGGCTGGTGGTGCCGGGCATGCTGATCTTTACCTTCGGCTTCTTCGGCGCGCACTCGGTGGCCAGCAGCTGGATCGGCCGGCGCGCGGTCAAGGCCAAGGGGCAGGCGTCGTCGCTGTACCTGTTTTGCTACTACGTGGGCTCAAGCATTGCGGGGACGGCGGGCGGGTTCTTCTGGCACTTTGCCGGGTGGAACGGGATTGGCGGGTTTATCGTGGCGCTGTTGATTGGCGCGCTGCTGGTGGCGCTGAAGCTGGCGAAGCTGCCGCCACTGGGCCATGTGAAAGCCTGAAGATTTCTGGCTTTTAATGTGGGAGGGGGCAGCCCCCTCCCACATTGGTTTTGCGTTTATTCGTGATACTGGGCGGACAACTCGTGCACAGCACGCAAGAACGCGCCGGCGTGCTCCGGATTCACTTCCGGGGTGATGCCATGGCCGAGGTTGAACACATGCCCGGTGCCCTTGCCGTAGCTGGCCAGGATGCGGCCGACTTCGGTGCGGATCGCTTCAGGCTTGGCGTAGAGCACGGTCGGGTCCATGTTGCCTTGCAGCGCGACTTGGTTGCCAACGCGACGACGGGCTTCACCGATGTCACAGGTCCAGTCCAGGCCCAGCGCATCGGCGCCCGCGTCGGCGATGCTTTCCAGCCACAGGCCGCCGCCTTTGGTGAACAGGATGACCGGCACTTTGCGGCCTTCGTGTTCACGGATCAGGCCGCTGACGATCTTGCGCATGTAGGCCAGGGAGAATTCCTGATACGCCGCCGCCGACAGGTTGCCACCCCAGGTATCGAAAATCTGTACCGCTTGCGCGCCGGCCATGATCTGGCCGTTGAGGTAGGCGGTAACCGACTGCGCCAGTTTATCCAGCAGCAGGTGCATGGCCTGTGGGTTGTCGTAGAGCATGGCTTTGGTCTTGCGGAAGTCTTTCGACGAGCCGCCTTCGACCATGTAGGTGGCCAGGGTCCACGGGCTACCGGAGAAGCCGATCAGCGGCACACGGCCATTGAGCTCGCGGCGGATGGTGCTGACCGCGTCCATCACGTAGCCCAGGTCTTTGTGCGGATCGGGGATCGGCAGGGCTTCGATGTCGGCCAGGGTGCTGACGACTTTCTTGAAACGCGGGCCTTCGCCGGTTTCAAAGTACAGGCCTTGGCCCATGGCGTCAGGGATGGTCAGGATGTCGGAGAACAGAATGGCCGCGTCCAGTTGTGGGTAGCGGTCCAGCGGCTGCATCGTGACTTCGCAGGCGAACTCCGGGTTCATGCACAGGCTCATGAAGTCGCCGGCGTGGGCGCGACTGGCGCGGTATTCCGGCAGGTAGCGACCGGCCTGACGCATCATCCACACGGGCGTGACGTCTACGGGTTGCTTGAGCAGGGCACGAAGGAAACGGTCGTTCTTGAGGGCAGTCATGTCGGCATCCGCAAAAAAAGTGCGGGCATTTTCTCAGAGCGCGACGCAAAAGGCACGGAGTGAGCCGTGCCTTTTGTCTATCGGGTCAATTTGTCGCGGACATTAAAGCGCTGCAAAACCAATGTGGGAGGGGGCTTGCCCCCGATTGCAGTGTGTCAGTTTCAGTCTCTGTCACTGAACCACCGCTATCGGGGGCAAGCCCCCTCCCACATTTTGATCCCATTTCAACCTGGGATCAGACTTGCAGGTAATCCAGGATCCCTTCAGCGGCATTGCGCCCTTCGAAGATCGCGGTTACCACCAGGTCAGAACCGCGCACCATATCGCCACCGGCGAAGATTTTCGGGTTGCTGGTCTGGTGCTTGTACTGGCCTTGTTCCGGGGCCACAACGCGGCCCTGGCTGTCGGTCTGGATTTCGAACTGCTCGAACCACGGCGCCGGGCTTGGGCGGAAACCGAAGGCGATGACCACGGCATCGGCCGGGATGATCTCTTCGGAACCCGGGATTGGCTCGGGGCTGCGACGGCCACGGGCGTCCGGTTCGCCGAGACGGGTCTCGACCACTTTCACGCCTTCGACACGGTCCTCGCCGACAATGGCGATCGGCTGGCGGTTGTAGAGGAATTTCACGCCTTCTTCCTTGGCGTTCTTCACCTCTTTGCGCGAGCCGGGCATGTTGGCTTCGTCACGACGGTATGCACAGGTCACCGACTTGGCGCCCTGGCGAATCGATGTGCGGTTGCAGTCCATCGCGGTGTCGCCACCGCCCAGTACCACAACCTTCTTGCCTTTCATGTCGACGAAATCTTCCGGCGACTTTTCAAAGCCCAGGTTGCGGTTGACGTTGGCGATCAGGAAGTCGAGCGCGTCATACACGCCCGGCAGGTCCTCACCGGCAAAGCCGCCTTTCATGTAGGTGTAGGTGCCCATGCCCATGAACACCGCATCGTATTCGGCGAGCAGTTGCTCCATAGTGATGTCTTTGCCGATTTCGGTATTGAGGCGGAACTCGATACCCATGCCGGTGAACACTTCACGACGGTTGCTCAGTACGGTTTTTTCCAGCTTGAACTCGGGGATGCCGAAGGTCAGCAGGCCACCGATTTCCGGGTTCTTGTCGAACACCACCGGTGTTACGCCGCCACGCACCAGCACGTCGGCGCAGCCCAGGCCCGCCGGGCCCGCGCCGATGATCGCAACACGTTTGCCGGTCGGTTTGACCTTGGACATGTCCGGGCGCCAGCCCATGGCGAACGCGGTGTCGGTGATGTACTTCTCCACCGAACCGATGGTCACCGCGCCAAAGCCGTCGTTGAGGGTGCAGGCACCCTCGCACAGACGATCCTGCGGGCACACCCGGCCACACACTTCCGGCAGGGTGTTGGTCTGGTGCGACAGCTCGGCGGCGGCGAGGATGTTGCCCTCGGCCACAAGCTTCAGCCAATTGGGAATGAAGTTGTGCACCGGGCACTTCCATTCGCAATACGGGTTACCGCAACCCAGGCAGCGGTGGGCCTGGTCGGCCGAGTGCTGGGGTTTGAAGGGTTCGTAGATTTCCACGAACTCTTTCTTGCGTTGACGCAACAGTTTCTTCTTCGGATCTTTGCGCCCGACATCGATGAACTGGAAGTCGTTATTCAGACGTTCAGCCATGTTAAAACCTCATCAAACTCTTCAGGCGCATATCACTGCGGGTTGGCACGGATGCTGGAAAGCAACGATTTCAGGTTGGCAGCCTTGGGCTTGACCAGCCAGAAACGACGCAGGTAGTCATCGAGGTTTTCAGCGAGGTTACGACCCCATTCGCTGTTGGTTTCCTCGACGTATTCGTCCAGCACATGCTGCAAGTGGTTGCGATAGGATTCCATCGCTTCGCCGCTGATCCGCTGGATCTCGACCAACTCGTGGTTGACCTTGTCGACAAAGGTGTTGTCCTGGTCGAGCACGTAGGCGAAACCGCCAGTCATGCCCGAGCCGAAGTTGTAGCCAGTCTTGCCCAGCACCGCGACAAAACCACCGGTCATGTACTCGCAGCAGTGATCGCCCGTGCCTTCCACCACGGTGTGGGCACCGGAGTTACGCACCGCGAAACGCTCACCGGCCGTTCCGGCTGCAAACAGCTTGCCGCCGGTTGCGCCGTACAGGCAGGTGTTGCCGATGATGGCACTGTCTTGAGTCTTGTAGACGCTGCCGACTGGCGGAACGATCACCAGCTTGCCGCCGGTCATGCCCTTGCCTACGTAGTCGTTGGCGTCACCTTCCAGGTACATGTGCAGGCCGCCGGCGTTCCACACGCCGAAGCTCTGGCCCGCAGTGCCCTTGAAACGGAAGGTGATCGGCGCCTTGGCCATGCCCTGGTTGCCGTGCTTGCGCGCGATTTCGCCGGAGATGCGTGCGCCGATGGAACGGTCGCAGTTGCAGATGTCCAGGGCGAATTCGCCACCGCTGGCGTCGTTAATCGAGGAACTGGCCATGTCGACCATCTTCTCGGCCAGCAGGCCTTTGTCGAACGGCGGGTTGCGGTCCACCTGGCAGAATTGCGGCTTGTCTGCCGGGATGTGATCGCTGCCCAGCAGCGGCGTCAGGTCCAGGTGTTGTTGCTTGGCGGTCTGGCCTTCGAGGATGTCGAGCAGGTCGGTACGCCCGATCAGTTCTTCGAGGGAGCGCACGCCCAGCTTGGCCAGCCACTCACGGGTTTCTTCGGCGACGTAGGTGAAGAAATTCACCACCATGTCGACGGTGCCGATGTAGTGATCCTTGCGCAGCTTCTCGTTCTGAGTCGCCACGCCGGTGGCGCAGTTGTTCAGGTGGCAGATGCGCAGGTATTTGCAGCCCAGGGCGATCATTGGCGCGGTACCGAAGCCGAAGCTTTCGGCGCCGAGGATCGCCGCCTTGATCACGTCGAGGCCGGTTTTCAGGCCGCCGTCGGTCTGCACGCGCACTTTGCCGCGCAGGTCGTTGCCGCGCAGGGTCTGGTGGGTTTCCGCCAGGCCCAGTTCCCACGGCGCACCGGCGTACTTGATGGAGGTCAGCGGGGATGCGCCGGTGCCGCCGTCGTAGCCGGAGATGGTGATCAGGTCGGCATAGGCTTTGGCCACGCCAGCGGCAATGGTGCCCACGCCGGCTTCCGCGACCAGTTTCACCGAGACCAACGCCTGCGGGTTGACTTGTTTCAGGTCGAAAATCAGCTGCGACAAGTCTTCAATCGAGTAGATGTCGTGGTGCGGCGGCGGCGAAATCAGGGTCACGCCCGGCACCGCATAACGCAGCTTGGCAATCAGGCCGTTGACCTTGCCGCCTGGCAGTTGCCCGCCTTCACCCGGCTTGGCGCCCTGGGCGACTTTGATCTGCAGCACTTCGGCGTTGACCAGGTATTCCGGGGTGACACCGAAACGGCCGGTCGCGACCTGCTTGATTTTCGAGCTCTTGATGGTGCCGTAGCGCGCCGGGTCTTCACCGCCTTCGCCGGAGTTGGAACGCGCACCCAGGCGGTTCATGGCTTCGGCCAGGGCTTCGTGAGCCTCAGGCGACAAGGCGCCGAGGGAAATACCGGCAGAGTCGAAACGCTTGAGGATCGATTCGAGCGGCTCGATCTCGTTGATGGCCAGCGGCGTGTCCAGGGTTTTCACCTTGAACAGGTCGCGGATCATCGACACCGGACGGTTATCCACCAGCGCGGTGTATTCCTTGAACTTGGCGTAGTCGCCCTGCTGCACGGCGGCTTGCAGGGTGCTGACCACGTCCGGGTTGTAGGCGTGGTATTCGCCACCGTGCACGAACTTGAGCAGGCCGCCTTGCTGGATCGGCTTGCGCGCGCTCCAGGCTTCGGCTGCCAGGGCTTTCTGCTCGGCTTCGATGTCGACGAAACGCGCACCCTTGATGCGGCTCGGCACGCCACGGAAGCTCAGCTCGCAGACTTCTTCGGACAGGCCGATGGCCTCGAACAGCTGCGCGCCGCGGTAGGACGTGACGGTGGAGATGCCCATCTTCGACAGGATCTTCAGCAGGCCCTTGGTGATGCCTTTGCGGTAGTTCTTGAACACCTCATAGAGGTCGCCCAGCACTTCACCAGTGCGGATCAGGTCACCGAGCACTTCGTACGCCAGGAACGGGTACACCGCCGACGCGCCGAAACCGATCAACACCGCAAAGTGGTGCGGGTCACGGGCGGTGGCGGTTTCAACCAGGATGTTGGAGTCGCAACGCAGGCCTTTTTCGGTCAGCCGGTGGTGCACCGCACCGGTCGCCAACGAGGCGTGGATCGGCAGCTTGCCCGGCGCGATGTGGCGGTCGGTCAGCACGATCTGCGTACGACCAGCGCGCACGGCTTCTTCGGCCTGATCGGCGACGTTACGCACCGCGGCTTCAAGGCCCAGGCTCTCGTCGTAGTTCAGGTCGATGATCTGGCGGTCGAAGCCTGGGCGATCCAGGGTCATCAACGAACGCCACTTGGCCGGAGACACCACCGGCGAGCTGAGGATCACACGCGAGGCGTGCTCAGGCGACTCCTGGAAGATGTTGCGCTCGGCACCGAGGCACACTTCCAGCGACATCACGATGGCTTCACGCAGCGGGTCGATCGGCGGGTTGGTCACCTGGGCGAACTGCTGGCGGAAGTAGTCGTACGGCGTGCGCACGCGCTGGGACAGCACGGCCATCGGCGTGTCATCGCCCATGGAGCCGACGGCCTCGTAGCCTTGCTCGCCGAGCGGACGCAGCACCTGGTCGCGCTCTTCGAACGTGACCTGATACATTTTCATGTATTGCTTGAGCTGGTCGACGTCGTAGAAAGCCGAGCCGTGATCGTTGTCTTCCATGGTCGCCTGGATGCGCAGGGCGTTCTTGCGCAGCCATTGCTTGTAGGGGTGACGCGACTTCAAGCGGTTGTCGATGGCATCGGTGTCGAGGATCTGCCCGGTTTCGGTGTCCACAGCCAGGATCTGGCCAGGGCCGACGCGGCCTTTGGCGATCACGTCTTCAGGCTTGTAGTCCCACACGCCGATTTCCGACGCCAGGGTGATGAAACCGTTGGTGGTGGTGACCCAACGCGCCGGGCGCAGACCGTTACGGTCGAGCAGGCACACCGCGTAGCGGCCGTCGGTCATGACCACGCCCGCCGGGCCGTCCCACGGCTCCATGTGCATCGAGTTGTACTCGTAGAATGCACGCAGGTCCGGGTCCATGGTTTCGACGTTCTGCCACGCAGGCGGAATGATCATGCGCACGCCACGGAACAGGTCGATGCCGCCGGTGACCATCAGTTCGAGCATGTTGTCCATGCTCGAGGAGTCCGAACCCACGCGGTTGACCAGCGGGCCGAGCTCTTCGAGGTCCATCAAATCGTTGGCGAACTTGGTGCGACGGGCCACGGCCCAGTTGCGGTTGCCGGTGATGGTGTTGATCTCGCCGTTGTGGGCGAGGAAGCGGAATGGCTGAGCCAGCGGCCATTTCGGCAGGGTGTTGGTGGAGAAGCGCTGGTGGAACACGCAGATCGCGGTTTGCAGGCGCTCATCGCTCAGGTCTGGATAAAAGGCGGTCAAGTCCGCCGGCATCATCAGGCCTTTATAAATGATGGTCTTGTGCGAAAAGCTGCAGATGTAGTGGTCGGTGTCGGCAGCGTTGGCCACCGACGAACGACGACGCGAGGTGAACAGCTTGATCGCCATGTCCTGGTCGCTCAGGCCTTCGCCTGCGATGAACACTTGTTCGATCTGCGGCAGGCGCTCCAGGGCCAGACGGCCGAGCACGCTGGTGTCGATTGGCACTTTGCGCCAGCCGACGAGCTGCAGGCCGGCAGCCAGGATCTCGCGGTTCATGTTTTCGCGAGCGGCTTCGGCTTTAACCGGGTCCTGGTTGAAAAACACCATGCCCACGGCGTACTGCTTGGGCAGGTCGACCGCAAATTGCGCTTTTGCGACAGCACGCAGGAACTGGTCGGGCTTTTGAATCAGCAAGCCGCAACCGTCACCGGTCTTGCCGTCGGCGTTGATCCCACCGCGGTGGGTCATGCAGGTCAGGGCCTCGATGGCCGTTTGCAAAAGGGTATGACTGGGCTCGCCCTGCATGTGGGCTATCAGGCCGAAACCGCAGTTATCCTTGAATTCATCGGGTTGGTACAGACCTGCTTTCATAGACACTTTCTCACCAGGCTGCCTCTTATAACGAGGCAAATTTCTTTTCAATTCAACCGGTTACCTTCCACGCCGAACGTACGCCGGCTTAGCGGGGGCAAAAGGGAGGTCATTGTACACACCGACACGAACGCTCACAAATTTAACGACGAAATGTCGCAAATCTATGTCGCATTTATGAAAGGTTTAAAACGATATGCTGTGCTAGTCAAAACTTTTTTAATTTTGACCGCTACGACTCAAAAGCAACGGGCGCAGACACCACAAAGCGCGCGGCCTTCAGGGCTGCACGCTTTTGTAGTTTTTTGAGGTGCCGGGAGAGGCGGCCTGGGTAAGGCCGCCGAATCTTCAGCGAGTTGTTGCCAGTTCCTGTTGGACGCTGGCGACAGTGCGAGGCCAAGGTTTACCAGCCTGAACCTTCGCTGGCAAGGCCTTGATAGCGGATTCAGCTGCTGCACGGCTGGAGAAGTTGCCGTAGGTGATCACGTAGAGAGGCTTGCCGTTGAGCACTTTCTTGAAATAACGGTACTCACCGCCCTGCTCTTTCACGAACGCCTGAGCGTTGGCTTCGGAGCTGGTGCCGAGGATCTGCACCACGAAGTTGCCGGTTGGCTGGCTGGTGTACCAGCTGCTGCCGGCGCCGCCTGCTTTGGCGACGGTCGCCGCAGGTTTCTCGGCAGGCTTGGCAGCCGGTGCCGGCGCTGGCTTGGCGGCTGGCGCCGGTGCGACAGGCTTGGTCACCGGCGCTGGCGCTGGCTTGGCGGTGGCGACAGTCGGTGCAGGGGTTGGCTTGGCAACCGGAGCTGCCGGCTGACCGGCTGGCACGCCCGCAGGCGGCGCGGTAGTGGTCACGGTCGGCGGCGTGGCGCTGGAGCCCTCCACCGGCACACCGTCGTCGCCTTCGGAAATGCCACCGGCTTCTTCGGCGAGCGGGCCACGCATTACCGGCTGGCCAACCATCGGCAGGTTGGTCGGTTGGCCGGAGTTGGCGAATTCGACGTTTGGTGTGGGCTTGCCCAGTGGCAACTGCGCCTGTTCGGTTGGCGCGCCGGCGGTGGTGGGCGCCTTGCTACGGCCAGGGATCAACCAGGCGGCGGCGACAGCGACCACGACAACGGCGGAAATAGCCAATACGTGCTTCTTAGGCATAGTAAACCCCATCTTTGGACGCTTAACCGCAGAGCGGCTTGCAATCATGGCTTCGATCAAGGCATCCCGGGCAACCTGGTTGATGGTGCCAGGCCAGCCGTCGGAGCTTTCGTGAATATCAGAGATCTGCGCAGCGGAGAAAAGTTCGATACCGGCCCCGGCGCCCTCAAGGCGTTGCGCCAGGTATTCGCGGGTTTCTTCCTCTTCGTACGGCTGCAATTCGATAACGTGAAACAGCTCCTGATCACCGCTGATCTGCTCCAGATCGGCGATCAACGACGACTCGCCAAACAGGAACACGTGCGGGCGGCCTTCAGGCGTGCCCGCAGCCAGCGCTAACAGCGCCTCCAGGGCGGATTCGTCGAGCTGCTCGGCGTCGTCCACCAGCAGGTAGACTTCCTGGCCGGTCAGGCCCAGCTGCACCACTTGCTTGAGGATCGCGTTCGGCTCGGCATTGGATACGTTCAGCGCCTGGGCCACTTGGCGCAATACGCCCGCCGCGTCACCGGCACCGCGGGCCGACACCACCACGCTCTGTACCGATTGCTTGTTGGTGCTGGCGACCAGTGCCTGGCGCAGCAGGGTCTTGCCGCTGCCCAACGGCCCGGTGACCACCAGCAACAGCTGACTGTAGCGCGCCAGATGGTGCAACTGACCAAGCACCGGCTTGCGCTGGGCAGGGAAAAATTTGAAGCCAGGTACCCGCGGAGCAAAAGGGTCGTGGCTTAACTGGTAATGGCCGAGGAACGCCTCGTCGGCATGCAAACTAGTCATCGGGATCTTATTAACCTTTAAGCTGGGCCAGGGCGCGGTAATCCGCTCCCAGCGTGGCCTGTAAAATCTCTTTCGGATAATCGTCGGTCACTACCGCTTCGCCTATGTGGCGCAGCAGCACCAGTCGTAGGCGACCGTCGATCACTTTCTTGTCTATTGCCATATGTTCGAGGAAATCCGCCTCGGTCATCTCCTCAGGAGGAACTACCGGCAAACCGGCGCGCTGGAACAAGCCAATACCCCGATCCCGCTCCTGGGCACTGATCCAGCCCAGGCGTTGCGACATCTCCAACGCCATCACTGTCCCAGCCGCTACGGCTTCCCCATGCAACCACACACCATAGCCCATGTGCGTTTCGATCGCATGGCCGAAGGTGTGACCCAGGTTCAAGGTGGCGCGTACGCCAGACTCCCGCTCGTCGGCATTCACCACCAGCGCCTTGGCGGCGCAGGAGCGGGAAATCGCTTCGGTAAGTGCCACTTGATCCAGAGCGCGCAGGGCGTCCATATGCTCTTCAAGCCAGGTCAGGAACGGCTCGTCGCAGATCAGCCCGTACTTGATGACTTCCGCCAGGCCCGCCGACAGCTCGCGCGGTGGCAGCGTGTTCAGCGTCGCGGTGTCAATCAGCACGGCCTGGGGCTGATAGAACGCACCCACCATGTTCTTGCCCAGCGGGTGGTTGATGCCGGTTTTGCCGCCTACCGACGAATCGACCTGGGACAGCAAGGTGGTCGGCACCTGGATAAAGTCCACACCGCGCTGATAACAGGCCGCCGCAAAGCCGGCCATGTCGCCGATTACACCGCCGCCCAAAGCGACCACCGTGGTCCGGCGGTCATGACGCGCAGTCAGCAGGCCATCAAAGATCAGTTGCAGGGTTTCCCAGTTCTTGTGGGCCTCGCCGTCAGGCAGGATCACCGAAATCACCGAGTACGCCGCAAGGCTGCGGCTCAGGCGCTCAAGATACAGCGGCGCGACCGTTTCATTGGAGATGATCGCCACTTGCCGACCGGCAATATGCGGGGCGAGCAACTCGGGCAGGTCCAACAAACCCTCGCCAATATGGATTGGGTAGCTGCGCTCGCCTAGATCGACCTTAAGTGTCTGCATGTGTCCCCGCGTGAAGATGGATATACGATCGGCAACGCTCGGATCTGACGCTGCCTGATGGCTCTACGCCACACCTCGAAGGCTGTTAGCGCGCCGCCGAGAATAGCGCATTTCGGGTCTGGCTTTAACGGGGTGGCAGCTGCTGTAAACGCTCGAGAATGTCGAGAACGACCATTCGCGGCGGCCGCTCATCGGTTTCCACCACCAGATCGGCAATTTCCCGATACAGCGGATCGCGCAGCGCCAGCAAATCCCGCAGGGTTTTTGCCGGGTCAGCGGTGCGCAACAATGGGCGATTCCGGTCGCGGGCGGTGCGACCCACTTGCTGCTCGACTGACGCATGCAGGTAGACCACGCGCCCACCGGCATGCAGCGCCCGGCGGTTTTCATCGCGCATGACAGCGCCGCCGCCGGTGGCCAATACCAAGCCGTCGCAACCGCACAGCTCGGCAATCATCGCCTGCTCGCGGTCGCGAAAGCCCAGTTCGCCTTCCTTATCGAAGATCCATGGGATATTGGCGCCCGTGCGCAATTCAATTTCCTTGTCGGAATCTTTGAATGGCAGGCGCAGCTCTTTGGCCAGCAAACGGCCGATGGTGCTTTTTCCAGCCCCCATCGGTCCTACAAGAATCAAATTTCGCACAGAATCAACGACTCACAGCAATCGCCTGGTTATTCATAATACGCGGAGTCAGGAATACCAGCAGCTCGGATTTTCTTTCCGCCATCACATCGCGCCGGAAAAGGCGGCCAAGATACGGCACATCGCCTAAAAATGGCACTTTATCTACCACTTTGCTTTGGGTGTTGGAGAAAACGCCACCGATGACGATGGTCTCGCCATCCTTGACCAGCACCTTGGCGTTGACTTCGTTTTTCTTGATCGGCGGCACGTCGTTGAGCTTGTTCAGGTAGTCGGGCTCATCCTTGGTGACCTTGACCTCCATGATCACCCAGCCATCAGGGGTGATTTGCGGGGTCACCTCCAGCGATAGCGAAGCTTCCTTGAACGACACTGAGGTGGCGCCACTGGAGCTGGATTCCTGATAGGGAATCTCGGTGCCCTTGAGGATCCGTGCCGTTTCCTTGTCGGAAGTGACCACCTTGGGCTGTGAGACGATTTCGCCGTTGCCGGTTTTCTCCATGGCCGTCAGTTCAAGGTCCAGCAACAGGTTGTTGGTGATATAGGCGATGCCCAAGCCCGATGTACCGGTGAGCGCTCCCATGTCGACAAATGGCGAACTGACAGGGTTCTGCGGTGGCTCGGCACCGGCGGCCAAGGGTTTGCTGATGCCCCCAGCGCCCCAATTGGCACGGTTGAGTCGCCCTCCCCAGCGCACGCCGAGGCTTTTGTCGTAATCAACATTGGCCTCGACGATCCGTGCCTCGATCATCACTTGGCGCACCGGGACGTCCAGCTGCGCCACAATCCGGCGCAGCTCTTCGAGGCGCTCGCCAGTCTGGTAGGCAATGATGTTATTGGTGCGGTCATCCACTGCCACGGAACCGCGCTCATCGCCGACGCCTTCAAGGCCTGTCACCGACTGGAACAGCTTGGCCAGGTCCGCCGCCTTGGCGTAGTTGACCTGCAACAGCTCCCGGCGCAAAGGCGCCAGCTCAGCCATCTGCCTGCGCGATTCCAGCGTGAGCAATTCACGCGCAGCCAGCTCATCGGCGGGTGCCACCAGCAAAACGCCGGCCTTCACCCGCTTATCCAGCCCTTTGGTCTGCAATACCAGGTCCAGCGCCTGGTCCCAGGGCACGTCCTTGAGCCGCAAGGTGATGGAGCCTTGCACTTCATCGCTGGCAACCAGGTTGAGCCCGGCGACATCGGCAATCTGCTGCAATACCGCACGCACATCGATGTTCTGGAAGTTGAGGTTCAGTTTGGCGCCGTGGTAGGTGCCTGGCGCCGCACTGCCAGGCGGCGGCAGCTGGATCAGGTCCACACGAGTGGGCACAGCGAATGCCGTCGGTGCCGTGAACGCTATCCATAGCGCCACACCGAAGGACGAGAAAGTCCATTTCATTGTTTGATTCCGTTATGAGTTGAGTTTCAACACGAGGGTTCGCGGGCGCTCCAGCCACGCGCCCTGTTTATCGGGGAACAGCTCTGCCAGTTCGATGTAGCCGTCATGAATGGCCGTGACCTTGCCGTGGTTCGGCCCCAGGTAGTCGCCAACGGCCAGCCGGTGCACCGTGGAGGCCACACGCAACAGCGCAAAGCTCTGCTCCCCACGGGACAGCGTACCGACCATCTCGAACTGGTCGATGGCGACTTTTTCCAGGGCGCCGCGGACCCGGGCAAGGTCAGGCGCCAGCACCGGGCGTCCGGGCAGGTGTTCAACCTGCAATGCGACCGGCTGGAACGGGTCACGCAGGGAAAATGCGTCGTAGACAAATGCTGGCGCCGACTCGAAAACCGAGTCAGGTTCGCCGCGCAGCGACGTGCTCCGGTAGGTCTTCACCAACATGCCAAGGCGCAGCAACGACCCTTCAGAACGAAGCGTGATGTCATGCACGGTAACAATCCGAGACAAGCCGCCCAACGCACTCACGAAGGTAGCCAGGTCGTGGTAGGCCCCAACCACATCGACCTGCACCGGCTCCTCGATGTAAAACGGCCGAGTTTGCTCGTCCAGCACCGTGACACCTTCAACCACCACGCCGTTGGCAGCCACCAGCCGCGCAATTTCATCCAGCAGGGCTGGCATGTCAGGTGCGCCAGACAACTGCCCTAAGCCCCCATCGGTTTTTTCCTGCATCACCTGAGCCGGGTGGGCGCTGCCCTCAAGGCGGGTGGCCAGATCGACCTTCTGCGCGAGTACCTGTTGTAAGACCTTTTCCTGCGCCTCCCACTCGTGCAAACGCTCGCGTGACGGGCTCAAATAAACGCTATCGCCCACCGCCAGCACCAAGCCTGCCAGCGCACAGCCCAGCAGAAGCTTGCCCGGCAAGGGCCATTTCGAAGCGTTGTGAGAGAACGTGGAAAAGTCGAGCCTGGGCAGGCTCAAGGCTGAGCCTCGGTGGATTCCCCCTGGCGCACCATCAATTGGAATTCGTTACCGCCACGCTCGCCCTCTACCCGCACATGCTGAAGCCGAGTGGCGTGGGTGCCCTGCGAAGCTTCCAGGCGGCGCATCAGTTGAGCAATGTCCTGGCTGGACTCGGCACTGCCGCTGACACTGATGGTGTCGCCGTTCGCCACCACTTCATGCAGATGGACACCCTCGGGCACCGCGCGGGCCAGTTGATCAAACATCTGCGCGCTGGAAGAGCGGGCATCATGCAGGTCCTGCACGACTTTCATGCGCGCGGCCAGTTGCTGGCTTTGCTCCTGCAAGTCGTCGATGGTCTTGATGCGCGAATCGACGACAGTCACTTCTTTGCTCAGATGGTTATTGCGCGCGCCCTGCCGGTCGATGGCCTGGTCAATCACCTGGTCCGCCAGCCATAACGCCGCGAAGGCCGCACAGGCGAACGCCAGCAAAAACATCAGAAAGTATTTGCGACGCCGGTCCGCCAGGGCTTGGCGCCAAGGCAAAAGGTTGATTCTTGTCATCAAGCGAAACTCCTCAGGGCCAACCCGCAAGCAATTCCCATCCCGTGGGCATCCACGGCCCATTGTGTGCCATCGACTTGATGACCCGGCGTGAAGCTGGCGAAATCCTGACTGCAAGCGCGCTCCAATGCAAACCCTTCGACATCCACTACCCGTGTCACGAGCCCCGCCAGGGCCAAAACCGCAGTGCGCGCCTCGACCTGCTCCCTCAGGCAGGCAGCCAGTAAAACCTCGACCCGGCCGGATCCTGGGCCGAGGGGCCGCGCACCTGAAAATCGATGGCTACATCATCCAGCGGGTAAGGAATGTACTGGTCGGCTTCCATCTGGATCTTCCAGACCATCTCTTCATCACTGAGCCCGGCCTCCATGTCGATGACCCGCGTGATGACCGACGGGCCCGCCACAGCGACGGCCGCCTGCCGAGCGGACGTACGCAGCCGGGATAACGCCAGGTGCAAGGCCCGCCCTGCCTCTTCAAGGTCCAGCAAGGTGCCATCGACCATCGCATTCGGCGGCAACACCTGGATGCTGTAGCCCTGCACCCGGTAACCCGCGGCCGAATGGCCCAGTTCTATCAGCTTGATGCCCGTGTCATTGATGTCGACGCCCAGCAGGGTGTCGGTTTTGCGCCTGAAAAATCCTTTTCTCATAAAACTCCCCAAAACTTTGCCTGTCATACCGCCTGATTGCCGCCGGCCATCGTGCATTCGGTCGACTTGTTTGAGTGGCGTGAATGACGCCCCAAGCCGAAAAATGCTTTAATGCCCAGCGTTTTTTCCCGCTATTTATCTGCTGCTCGGGTCGATCCATCGTTTGCCATGCATGCCCCGACGCCTAACTCATTCTTTTCTCTGGAAATCCAAAAGCCTTGATTCGTCTGCTGAAGTTTTTCGGGTACTCCATTGTCGCGATTGTCTGCGGGCTGCTGCTCGTACTCAGCGGTGCCTACCTCTACCTTAGTCCGGGTTTGCCTTCCGTAGAGGCACTCAGAAGTATCCAGTTGCAGATTCCTTTGCGGGTCTACAGCAGCGACGAAAAACTGATCGCGGAGTTCGGCGAGATGCGCCGCACACCGATCCGTTTCGCCGACATTCCACCCAATTTCATCAATGCCCTGCTGTCGGCAGAAGACGATAATTTCGCCAATCACTACGGCGTTGACCCCAGCAGTCTGGTGCGTGCGGCTACCCAGCTGGTAAAAAGCGGACACATTCAATCCGGTGGCAGCACCATCACCATGCAGGTGGCGAAGAACTTCTTCCTCACCAGCGAGCGCAGTTTTTCGCGCAAGGCCACTGAAATCCTGCTGGCCCTGCAGATCGAACGCCAGCTGACCAAGGACGAGATCCTTGAGCTGTACGTTAACAAGATCTACCTGGGCAACCGCGCCTACGGGATCGAGGCGGCGTCGCAGGTCTACTACGGCAAGTCGATTCGTGACGCCAGCCTGGCGCAAATGGCAATGATTGCCGGCCTGCCCAAGGCCCCTTCGCGCTTTAACCCGCTGGCCAACCCGGCGCGCAGCAAAGAGCGCCGCGACTGGATCCTCGGCCGCATGTACAAGCTGGGCAAGATCGACCAGGCCGCCTATGAAAGCGCCGTGGCCGAACCGCTGAATGCCAGCTACCACGTGCCGACGCCGGAAGTGAACGCACCGTACATCGCTGAAATGGCGCGCGCCGAGATGGTCGGCCGTTACGGTAGCGAGGCCTACACCGAAGGCTTCCGCGTGACCACGACCGTTCTCAGCAACTTGCAGGAAATTGCCAACAACGCGGTACGCGATGGCCTCGTCACCTATGACCAGCGCCACGGCTACCGGGGCCCCGAATCCCGCCTGCCAGGCAAGACTTTGAGCGCCTGGACCACTGAACTGGGCAAACAGCGCCCGATCAGCGGCCTGGAGCCCGCCATCGTCACCCAAGTGAAGAAAGATGGCGTGCAGGTGCTGACCCGCTCCGGCGAAGCGCACGTGGCGTGGGACAGCATGAAGTGGGCACGTCCCTTCCTGAACACCAACAGCATGGGCCCGATGCCCAAGCAGCCGTCGGACGTGGCACAGGTGGGTGATTTGATCCGCGTGCAACGCCAGAAAGACGACAGCCTGAAATTCAGCCAGGTCCCTGTGGCCCAAGGCGCGCTGGTGTCCCTGGACCCGCAGAACGGTGCAATCCGTGCCCTGGTCGGCGGTTTTGCCTTCGAGCAGAGCAACTACAACCGTGCCATCCAGGCCAAGCGCCAGCCGGGCTCGAGCTTCAAGCCGTTCGTCTACAGCGCCGCACTGGATAACGGCTACACCGCCGCCAGCCTGGTCAACGACGCCCCGATCGTGTTTGTCGACGAGTACCTGGACAAGGTCTGGCGCCCGAAGAACGACACCAACACCTTCCTCGGCCCGATCCGCATCCGCGAGGCGCTGTACAAGTCGCGTAACCTGGTGTCGATCCGCCTGCTGCAGGCAATGGGCGTGGGCAAAACCATCGACTACATGACGCGTTTCGGCTTCAACAAGTCGGACCTGCCGCCCAACCTGTCCCTGGCGCTGGGCACCGCGACTCTCACGCCGATGGAGATCGCCACGGGCTGGAGCACCTTTGCCAACGGCGGCTACAAGATCTCACCGTACCTGATCGACAAGATCGAAAGCCGCAATGGCGACACCCTGTTTACCGCCAACCCTCCGCGCGTGCCGGGTGACGTGGTCAACGGCGTGGCGGCGCCTGATGGCATCGCGGCGCCCAGCAACGGCGGCATCACCATCGAGCCGACACCGGGCGCAGCGCCAGCCACACCGAACACCACCGCCGCGAACGAGCCACAAACGCCAGCAGTCGCTGAACGCGTAGTGGATGGCCGCACCACGTATATCCTCAACAGCATCCTGGAAGACGTGATCAAGAAAGGCACCGGCCGTCGCGCCCTGGCGCTGGGCCGTGCGGACATCGCCGGCAAGACCGGTACCACCAACGACTCCAAGGACGCCTGGTTCTCCGGCTACAACGCCGACTACGTGACCACCGTGTGGACCGGCTACGACCAGCCGGAAAGCCTGGGTCGCCGCGAGTTTGGTGGCACCGTCGCGCTGCCGATCTGGATGAGCTACATGGGCGCGGCCTTGAAGGACAAGCCGCTGCACACCCAGCCTGAGCCTGAAGGCATTCTCAGCCTGCGGATTGACCCGGTGAGTGGCCGTGCGGCTTCGCCAAGCACGCCGAACGCGTACTTCGAGCTGTTCAAGAGCGAAGACACGCCGCCGTCGGTCAACGAACTGGGCAATGGCGTTGCACCGGGCAGCCCGCTGCCGGCGGATGAAGGGGCGCCGATCGATTTGTTCTGATCGCGACCTCAAGCCGACGAGGTGCAAAATGTGGGAGGGGGCAAGCCCCCTCCCACATTTGGATGTCTAAACAGCTCCAGTTAAATCGCAGGTAATAAAAAGCCCCGACTCGCAAGAGCCGGGGCTTTTTGTTGGTGCGCTACAACGGCTTAGCCGTTGAACACATCGTCCACGCTTTGCAGCGGGTAATGTTTCGGATACGGCAGGGTCGCCACACCGGTCTCGATCGCGGCTTTGGCCACGGCATCGGAGATCAGGGTGATCAGGCGCTTATCCATTGGTTTAGGAATGATGTACTCACGGCCGAACGCCAGTGGAGCACCACCGTACGCATCGCATACATCCTGAGGCACCGGCAGTTTGGCCAGTTCACGCAGGGCATTGGCCGCAGCCACTTTCATCTCTTCGTTGATGCGCTTGGCGCGAACGTCCAGGGCACCGCGGAAGATGAACGGGAAGCCCAGTACGTTGTTGACCTGGTTCGGGTAGTCCGAACGGCCGGTGGCCATGATCACGTCGTTACGGGTGGCGTGGGCCAGTTCCGGGGAGATTTCCGGATCAGGGTTGGAGCAGGCGAACACGATCGGGTTGGCCGCCATCGACTTGAGGCCTTCGGCGCTCAGCAGGTTCGGGCCAGACAGGCCAACGAACACGTCTGCACCGTCAAGGGCGTCAGCCAGGGTGCGCTTGTCGGTCGCGTGGGCAAACATCGCCTTGTACTGGTTCAGGTCGGTACGCTCGGACTGAACAACGCCCTTGCTGTCGACCATGAAGATGTTTTCCAGCTTGGCGCCCATGCTCACCAGCAATTTCATGCAGGAGATGGCCGCAGCGCCGGCACCCAGGCAGACGATTTGCGCGTCAGCCAGGGTTTTGCCGGCGATTTCCAGGGCGTTGATCATGCCGGCCGCGGTAACGATCGCGGTGCCGTGCTGGTCATCGTGGAATACCGGAATGTCGCACTGCTCGATCAGGGCCTTTTCGATCTCGAAGCACTCAGGTGCCTTGATGTCTTCCAGGTTGATGCCACCGAACGTGATGGAAATGCGCTTTACGGTGTCGATGAAAGCCTGCGGGCTTTCGGAATCGACTTCGATGTCGAAAACGTCGATGCCGGCAAAGCGCTTGAACAGCACGCCTTTACCTTCCATGACTGGCTTGGACGCCAATGGGCCAAGGTTGCCCAGGCCGAGAATCGCGGTGCCATCGGAAATCACTGCAACCAGGTTGCCTTTGCCGGTGTACTTGTACGCCAGTTCAGGGTCGCGGGCGATTTCACGTACGGGCTCGGCAACGCCAGGGCTGTAGGCCAGCGACAGGTCGCGGGCGGTGGCAGTGGCTTTGGTGAGCTCTACACTCAGCTTTCCTGGACGAGGATGGGCATGATATTCGAGAGCGGCAGTTTTCAAATCAGACATATCGGCATTCCGCTTTTACTGTTGGTCGACGGACCGCCGAGGATACGCGTGTCGCAAAGTCCCTACAAGACTGGGCAGTCACAGGTGTCAAGGGCCCTGCGCTACGACTTTTGGCCAAGAGCCACGGGATACAAGGGCTCAACTGTTCACAATCGCATTAAAAAATGTCTACAATTTTTTTATTAAAATTGATTTGAATCACGCGCGACCAAATTGCAGGCACAAAAAAGGCGTCCCAAAGGACGCCTTCTTCAACAGCTGACAAAAACCCGAAGGGCTTTTGAGCCTTACTCTGCTGGAGTAGCAGGCTTCTTGCCGAAAGCACCAAAGCGATCTGCGAAGCGCTGTACACGGCCGCCGGTGTCCAGAGTTTTCTGCTTACCGGTGTAGAACGGGTGGCACTCGTTGCATACGTCAGTACCCAGTGGCTTGCACAGGTTCGAACGTGTTTCGAACTTGTTGCCGCAGCTGCAGGTTACTTCGATGGTTTCGTACGCTGGATGGATATCGGCTTTCATGGTGACTTCCTCGGGCTAGCGTGCCGCCACTCGACACTATTGTCGAATACCGCACGTAATTAGGCCGCGGATTCTACCAGACCTTTTTAAACGCGCAAGCGGCGCTTGCGGCCGATTGCCCACATATAAGCCCCTTTCATCAGAAAAACCCCCGACACACCACGATCAATATGGGAGCCGGGTGGTGTTGTGGCAAGCCTGCTCGCCACAAAAGGCCCAGCGCCCACAGAAGCGCTGCCTCGTGCAGTAGAGACAGGACACCTCTACCGCAGGTCTGCTAGGCTCCCGCCCCTGCGCCACCGCCTGCCTATATATGAGACTCCCCGCGTGCCCGACGCCATTTTGCGCCTAGCCCTGCCCTCGCCCCTGCGCCGTCTGTTCGACTACCGAGCCCCCGCCGGCGTGCTGCGGGCACAGTTGCAGCCAGGCATGCGCGTGCGCGTGCCGTTCGGGCGTCGGGAAATGATCGGCATTCTGGTGGAAGTCGCCGACCACAGCGAAGTGCCCGCAGAAAAGCTCAAGCCGGCCATCGCGATCCTCGACGCCACTGCGCCGCTGCCACCGGCCCTGTTCAAGCTGTGCCTGTGGACCGCCCAGTATTACCAGCACAGTTTGGGCGATACCTTGAGCTGGGCGCTGCCGGTGCTGCTGCGTCAGGGCGAGCTGGCCGAGGCACGCCAGGAGCGCTTCTGGTCGATGGTGCCCGGCGCGCGCCTCGATGACCCACGCATCGCCCGCGCGCCGCGCCAGCGTGAAGCCCTGGCCACGCTGGCGCAGCATCCCCACGGCGTGGCGCATCAGCTATTGAGCAAGCTGATGCTGAGCAAGGACAGCCTCGACCTGCTGCTGGCCAAGGGCTTGGTGCAGGTGGAAATCCGCAAGCACGCCCCCGACCCACGCCACGAACACTGGCTGGCCCAGCCTGAACTGCCGCTGAACATCGAGCAACGTGCCGCTTATGAAGCAATCCGCGCAGGCTTCGACAGCTTCCATGCGTTCCTGCTGGCGGGCGTGACGGGCAGCGGCAAGACCGAAGTCTATCTGCAGCTCATCCGCGAAACCCTGCAGGCCGGCAAGCAGGCGCTGGTGCTGATCCCCGAGATCAACCTGGGCCCGCAAACCCTGGCGCGTTTCGAGCAGCGCTTCAACGCGCGCATCGCCCTGGTGCATTCGGCGGTCAACGACCGCGAGCGCCTGGAGTCCTGGCTGGCCGCGCGGGACGGCGAAGCCGACATTATTATCGGCACCCGCTCGGCGCTGTTCACGCCGATGAAGAACCCCGGGCTGATCATCATCGACGAGGAGCACGACGGCTCCTATAAACAGCAGGAAGGCCTGCGCTACCACGCCCGCGACCTGGCGCTGGTGCGCGCACGCCAGGAAGACATCCCGATTGTGCTGGGCTCGGCCACGCCGTCCCTGGAAAGCCTGCACAACGCCTACACCGGCCGTTACGGGCTGCTGCGCCTGAATGAGCGTGCAGGCGGCGCCAAGCAACCGCGCTTCCTGCGTCTGGATGTAAAAAGCCGTCCACTGGACAGCGGCATTTCCGGGCCGATGCAGCAAGCCATCGGCCAGACCCTCGCCGCCGGCCAGCAAGTGCTGGTGTTTCTCAACCGCCGAGGGTTTGCGCCGACGTTGCTGTGCCATGACTGCGGCTGGATGTCCGAGTGCGAGCGCTGCGATGCGCGCATGACCGTGCACCAGCGCCACGGCGAGCTGCGCTGCCATCACTGCGGCCATGTTGAACGAGTGCCGCGCCACTGCCCGCAGTGCGGCAAAGTGGATTTGCGCCCAGTGGGCGCGGGCACCGAGCGCGCCGAAGAGCGCCTGGGCGTTCTGTTTCCGGACTACCCGGTGCTGCGGGTCGACCGCGACAGCACCTCGCGCAAAGACGCGATGAACCAGCTGTTCGCGACCATCCAGAAAGGCCAGCCGTGCATCCTGATCGGCACGCAGATGCTTGCCAAGGGGCACCACTTTCCACGGGTGACGCTGGTGTCGATCCTGGATGCCGACGGCGGCCTGTTCTCTGGTGATTTCCGCGCCAGCGAGCGCATGGCGCAGCTGATCGTGCAGGTCGCAGGCCGCGCCGGGCGCGCTGAAGAACCGGGCAAAGTGATTATCCAGACGCACCTGGCCGACCATCCGCTGCTGATCCAGCTGACAGAACAAGGCTACTTCGCCTTCGCCGAACAGGCACTGAGCGAACGCCGCTCTGCCGGCTTGCCGCCCTTCTCACACCTTGCACTGTTGCGGGCCGAAGCCCATAAACCGGGGCAGGCGGAAGGTTTTCTGGATGAGGCGTGCAGCGCCGCCGAACGTTTGCTCGGCGAGTTGGGTCTGACCGGCATCGAATTGCTCGGCCCGGTGCCTGCGCCCATGGAACGCCGCGCCGGGCGTTATCGCGCTCAGCTACTCTTGCAGGCAACGTCCCGCGCGCCCCTGCATCGGCTATTAAGTAGCTGGTTGCTTGCTCTGGAGCAAATGCCCAGTGGCCGCCAGGTGCGATGGTCGTTGGATGTGGACCCGGTAGACCTGTATTGATCACAGGCAAGCCAGCGCCCACATTTTGAAATGTGAACACCTTTAAATGTGGGAGCGGGCTTGCCCGCGATGAGGCCCGCAGGTCCGCCATCTGGTCTGAACGGTTGGCAAGCCCGCCCTCGCCACGGATAATGCCCAGTTTTTCCACCTGCGCATCGCGCGCCGCCGCTTGCGGTCGAAAGAGAACACCATGAAAGACACCATTCGCCAGCTGATCCAACAAGCCCTCACCCAACTCGTCAACGAAGGTGTGTTGCCTGAAGGCCTGACGCCGGCGATCCAGGTGGAAAACACCCGCGACAAGACCCACGGTGACTTCGCCAGCAACATCGCGATGATGCTGTCCAAGCCTGCGGGCATGAAGCCGCGCGACCTGGCGGAAAAAATCATTGCCGCGCTGCCGGCTGACGACAGCGTCACCAAGGCCGAAATCGCCGGCCCTGGCTTCATCAACTTCTTCCAGAACACCCAGGCCCTGGCCTCGCGCCTGGACGCCGCCCTGGCCGACGCCAGGATCGGCGTGCGCAAGGCCGGCCCGCTGCAGCGCGTGGCCATTGACCTGTCGGCACCCAACCTGGCCAAAGAGATGCACGTCGGCCACTTGCGTTCGACCATCATCGGCGACGGCGTGGCGCGGGTGCTGGAGTTCCTCGGCGACACCGTGATCCGTCAGAACCACGTGGGCGACTGGGGCACCCAGTTCGGCATGCTGATGGCCTACCTGCAGGAAAACCCGATCACCAGCAACGAGCTGGCCGACCTGGAAAACTTCTACCGCGCCGCCAAAAAGCGTTTCGACGAATCCGAAGAATTCGCCGACCGCGCCCGTGGCCTGGTGGTCAAGCTGCAAGCCGGTGACGAGGAATGCCTGGCGTTGTGGGGCCGCTTCCGCGAGATCTCGCTGTCGCACTGCCAGGAAATCTACGAACTGCTCAACGTAAAACTGACCATGGCCGACGTGATGGGCGAAAGCGCCTACAACGACGACCTGATCAATGTGGTCAACGACCTCAAGGCCAAAGGCCTGCTGGTCGAGAGCAACGGCGCGCAGTGCGTGTTCCTCGAAGAATTCAAGACCGCCGACGGCGAGCCGCTGCCGGTGATCATCGTCAAGGCCGATGGCGGCTACCTCTACGCCACCACCGACCTGGCGGCCGTGCGCTACCGCAGCGGCGTGCTCAAGGCCGACCGCGCGCTGTATTTCGTCGACCAGCGCCAGGCCCTGCACTTCCAGCAGGTGTTTGAAGTGGCACGCCGCGCAGGTTTCGTCACCCACCCGATGCACATGGAACACATGGGCTTCGGCACCATGAACGGCGCCGATGGCCGCCCGTTCAAGACCCGCGACGGCGGCACCGTGAAGCTGATCGACCTGCTGAACGAAGCCCAGGAACGTGCCTACAACCTGGTGAAGGAAAAGAACCCGGAACTGGCCGAAGCCGAGCTGCGCAACATCGCCCGCGTGGTGGGCATTGGCGCGGTGAAATACGCCGACCTGTCCAAGCACCGCACCAGCGACTACAGCTTCAACTTCGAACTGATGCTCAACTTTGAAGGCAACACCGCGCCGTACCTGCTGTACGCCTACACTCGCGTCGCCGGTGTGTTCCGCAAGCTGGGCAAGGACTTCAGCGAAGTTGAAGGCCAGATCGTGCTGGATGCCGCGCATGAACAGGAACTGGCGGCCAAACTGGCGCAATTCGGCGAAGTGCTGAACAGCGTCGGTGAGAAAGGCACGCCACATATCCTGTGCACCTATTTGTACGAAGTCGCCGGTCTGTTCTCCAGCTTCTACGAGAACTGCCCGATCCTCACCGCCGACGACGAAGCCCAAAAGCAAAGTCGCCTGCGCCTCGCCGCACTGGCTGGACGGACCCTCAAGCAAGGCCTGGAACTGTTAGGCCTGGAAACCCTGGAGCGTATGTAAGTTGGCTGCCAAGAAAAAACCTGCACCCAAGCGCGGCGCCAGCCGCTATCAAGCCCCGGCAAAGAAGCCTATTCCGGGCTGGTTGTGGATGGCCATCGGCCTGGCGGTCGGTGCGTTCGTCGTGATCCTGATGAAGCTGGAGCCGGGCAAGGGCGATGACGTCAAGCGCGTCAAGCAAGAGCAGCAGAAGGCCACGAAAATGGCTGAAGCCAACAAGACGGCGCCAAGCCCGACTGCACCGGTGAAGCCGAAATACGACTTCTACACGCTGCTGCCGGAATCGGAAGTGATTGTGCCGCCCGACGCCGTGCCGGAGAAAACCCTGCCGACGCCGCAAGTGCCGACCACGCCGGTGACGCCAGCGGAAGCGGCGAAAATCGATACCGCGCGGGCGCAAGCTGCGCTGGCCGGGATCACCCCGCCGCCGCCGCCGCCCGTGGCCACCACCAAGGCTGCGCCGGTGACCAAGTTCTTCCTGCAAGCGGGCTCGTTCCCGAAACAGGCAGACGCGGATCGCGTGCGTGCACAGATCATCCTGCTGGGCCAGGCGGTGACGGTGGAGTCCGGCACGGTGAAGGATGCGACCTGGTATCGCGTGCTGGTGGGGCCGTTCAGCAACCGTGAACAGCTGACCGTGGCGCAGAAGCAACTGGCCGGCGCAGGGTTTAGCAACCTGTTGTTACAACAACGCCAGAGCCGCTGATTCAGAGTCAACGCGGATCAAAATGTAGGAGGGGGCTTGCTCCCGATAGCGGTAGATCAGTCACTATTTTTGGCGACTGATGCACCGCCATCGGGGGCAAGCCCCCTCCCACATTCGGTTTTGCGGTGTGCTTGAGAAGGTGTAAGACCTATAAACACCGCCCGTCCGCCATAACCCTCTACGGTTGAAATCCCTCCCGCCACCCCCATATGAGATTCCATCAGGGCATTTTCGCCCCGCTGCGTGGAGACTCTCCCCTTGACCACCATCGTTTCAGTACGTCGCCACGGCAAAGTCGTCATGGGCGGCGACGGCCAGGTTTCCCTTGGCAACACCGTGATGAAAGGCAACGCCAAAAAGGTGCGTCGTCTATACCACGGTCAGGTTCTCGCGGGCTTTGCCGGCGCTACCGCCGACGCCTTCACCCTCTTCGAGCGTTTCGAGGGCCAGCTGGAAAAACACCAGGGCCACCTCGTTCGCGCCGCTGTCGAACTCGCCAAAGAATGGCGTACCGACCGCTCCCTCAGCCGCCTGGAAGCCATGTTGGCCGTCGCCAACAAAGACGCGTCCTTGATCATCACCGGTAACGGCGATGTGGTTGAGCCTGAACATGGCCTGATCGCCATGGGTTCCGGCGGTGGTTATGCCCAAGCGGCCGCCAGCGCCTTGCTGAAGAAAACCGATCTGTCGGCCCGTGAAGTCGTCGAGACTGCCTTGGGCATTGCCGGCGACATCTGCGTGTTCACCAACCACAACTTCACCATTGAGGAGCAGGACCTCGCCGAGTAAGCCGTAGGCTTATTCCCGCTTGAGGCCGCCAAACACTATGTCCATGACTCCCCGCGAAATCGTCCATGAACTTAACCGCCATATCATCGGCCAGGACGATGCCAAGCGCGCCGTTGCCATTGCGCTGCGTAACCGCTGGCGCCGGATGCAATTGCCGGAAGAATTGCGCGTTGAAGTAACGCCGAAGAACATCCTGATGATCGGCCCGACCGGCGTCGGTAAAACCGAAATCGCCCGGCGCCTGGCCAAACTGGCCAACGCCCCGTTCATCAAGGTCGAAGCCACCAAGTTCACCGAAGTGGGCTATGTGGGCCGCGACGTCGAGTCGATCATCCGTGACCTGGCCGACGCCGCCCTGAAGTTGCTGCGCGAACAGGAAATGACCAAGGTCAGCCACCGCGCCGAAGACGCCGCCGAAGAACGCATCCTCGACGCCCTGCTGCCACCGGCGCGCATGGGCTTTAACGAAGACGCCGCGCCGTCATCCGATTCCAATACCCGTCAGCTGTTCCGCAAGCGCCTGCGTGAAGGCCAGCTGGACGACAAGGAAATCGAGATCGAAGTCGCCGAAGTGTCTGGCGTGGATATTTCCGCACCGCCTGGCATGGAAGAAATGACCAGCCAGCTGCAGAACCTGTTCGCCAACATGGGCAAGGGCAAGAAGAAAAGCCGCAAGCTCAAGGTGAAAGAAGCGCTGAAACTGGTGCGCGACGAGGAAGCCGGGCGCCTGGTGAATGAGGAAGAACTCAAGGCCAAGGCGCTGGAAGCGGTCGAGCAGCACGGCATCGTGTTTATCGACGAGATCGACAAGGTGGCCAAGCGCGGTAACTCCGGTGGCGTCGACGTGTCCCGCGAGGGCGTACAGCGTGACCTGCTGCCGCTGATCGAAGGCTGCACCGTGAACACCAAGCTGGGCATGGTCAAGACCGACCACATCCTGTTTATCGCCTCCGGTGCATTCCACCTGAGCAAGCCAAGCGATCTGGTGCCGGAGCTGCAGGGCCGTCTGCCGATTCGTGTGGAACTCAAGGCGCTGACCCCGGGCGACTTCGAACGCATCCTCAGCGAGCCGCATGCGTCGCTTACCGAGCAATACCGTGAGCTGCTGAAAACCGAAGGTTTGGGCATTGAGTTCCTGCCGGACGGGATCAAGCGCCTGGCAGAGATTGCCTGGCAGGTTAACGAGAAGACCGAGAACATCGGTGCGCGTCGTCTGCACACCTTGCTTGAGCGCCTGCTCGAGGAAGTGTCCTTCAGCGCTGGCGACATGGCCGGTGCGCAGAATGGCGAAGCGATCAAGATCGACGCCGACTACGTCAACAGCCACCTGGGCGAATTGGCGCAGAACGAAGACCTGTCTCGTTATATCCTGTAAGCCTTTTAGAAAAAGGCGTATGTAGGAGCCTGGCTTTTGTGGGAGCTGGCTTTTGTGGGAGCTGGCTTGCCTGCGATAGCATCACCTCAGTGTTTCTGAAACACCGAGGTGCCTGCATCGCGGGCAAGCCCGGCTCCCACAGAAGCCCTCCCACATTTTTGAGCCGGTTTCTTCAGGATTATTATCAATGTCGAAATTTCCTACTGCCGTAAACCTGCACAAAACCTCCAACACCCTCGGCCTCACCTACGGGCCCGACGAGGTCTACCAGCTCCCCGCCGAACTATTGCGCACCCACTCACCTTCCGCCGAGGTCCAGGGCCACGGCAAACCCATCCTGCAATTCGGCAAGATCAACGTCAGGCTGATCAAGGTAGAACCGGCCGGTCAGTACGCACTGAAATTGACCTTCGACGACGGCCATGACAGCGGACTGTTCACCTGGGACTACCTCTACCAGTTGGCCGTGCGCCAGGAAGCCCTGTGGGCCGACTATCTTGCTGAGCTCAAAGCAGCCGGTAAAACCCGCGACCCGAGCGAGTCGGTCGTGCGGCTGATGCTCTAACTCAGGCGTCTTGCTCTTTAGAGGGCATTTTCTAATTTCATCTGCTTGAATGCCCTGTCGCGTGGTCAACGATTGGCCCGCTTGCGAAAAAAATTAAACTCGGGTAACCAATGGAACTGGCAAGTTCCCTGCATTTGACGATGCGGTATCAACGGTCACCCGAGTCGCAGTACCAGGCTGGTGTCGTGTATCGAAATTGGGTGCGCAGCAATCGCCGGTACTCGTCTTTCGGACAATGGAGCGTCGTAGATGAGTAACAAGAATAACGATGACTTGAAACGCCAGGCCTCTGAAAACACCCTGGGGCTAAACCCGATCATCGCGTTACGAAAAAAGGACTTACTCGCTTCGGCGAAGATGGTGCTGACCCAAGCCATCAAGCAACCGTTACACAGCGTCAAACACGTCGCGCATTTCGGTGTTGAGTTGAAGAACGTGATGTTCGGCAAGTCCGCGCTTGTGCCTGAAGGCGATGACCGTCGCTTCAGCGACCCGGCGTGGAGCCAGAACCCGCTCTACAAACGTTACCTGCAAACCTACCTGGCGTGGCGCAAGGAACTGCACGACTGGATCGGCGACAGCAACCTGTCGGATCAGGACATCAGCCGCGGCCACTTCGTGATCAACCTGATGACCGAAGCCATGGCCCCCACCAACAGCGCGGCCAACCCGGCGGCGGTCAAACGCTTCTTTGAAACCGGCGGCAAAAGCCTGCTCGATGGCTTGTCCCATCTGGCCAAGGACATGGTGCACAACGGCGGCATGCCGAGCCAGGTCAACATGGGTGCCTTCGAAGTGGGCAAGACCCTGGGCACCACCGAAGGCGCCGTGGTCTTTCGCAACGACGTGCTGGAGCTGATCCAGTACAAGCCGATCACCGAACAGGTGCACGAGCGCCCACTGCTGGTGGTGCCGCCGCAGATCAACAAATTCTATGTATTCGACCTGAGCCCGGAAAAGAGCCTGGCGCGCTTCTGCCTGCGTAATGGCCAGCAGACGTTTATCGTCAGCTGGCGCAACCCGACCAAGGCCCAGCGCGAGTGGGGCCTATCGACCTATATCGAGGCGCTCAAGGAAGCGGTCGATGTGGTCACGGCGATTACCGGCAGCAAAGACATCAACATGCTCGGCGCCTGCTCCGGCGGTATCACCTGCACCGCGCTGCTGGGCCACTACGCGGCGCTGGGGGAGAAGAAGGTCAACGCCCTGACCTTGCTGGTGAGCGTGCTGGACACCACGCTGGACACCCAGGTAGCGCTGTTCGTCGACGAACAGACCCTGGAGGCAGCCAAGCGCCACTCCTACCAGGCCGGCGTGCTGGAAGGCCGCGACATGGCCAAGGTGTTTGCCTGGATGCGCCCCAACGACCTGATCTGGAACTACTGGGTCAATAACTACCTGCTGGGCAACGAGCCGCCGGTGTTCGACATCCTCTTCTGGAACAACGACACCACGCGTTTGCCGGCCGCCTTTCACGGCGACCTGATTGAACTGTTCAAGAACAACCCGCTGGTGCGTGCCAACGCACTGGAAGTGTGCGGCACGCCGATCGACCTCAAGCAGGTTACCGCCGACATCTACTCACTGGCCGGCACCAACGACCACATTACGCCGTGGCAATCCTGCTACAAGTCGGCGCAGTTGTTTGGCGGCAAGGTCGAGTTTGTGTTGTCCAGCAGTGGGCATATCCAGAGCATCCTCAACCCGCCGGGCAACCCCAAGGCACGCTACCAGACCAGCGATGGCCTGGCGGGCAAGGCGCTGGAATGGCAGGAAAATGCGACCAAACACACTGACTCGTGGTGGCTGCATTGGCAGGTGTGGCAGGCAGAGCGCGCGGGAAAAATGAAGAAAGCACCTACAAGCCTGGGTAACAAGACCTATGCCGCCGGCGAGGCGGCGCCGGGTACTTATGTGCATGAACGATAAATAAATTTTGTGCTTGAAATGAGGTCAATGTGGGAGCTGGCTTGCCTGCGAAAGCGGTGGGTCAGCTAGATGATGAGCTAACTGACAGATTGCTATCGCAGGCAAGCCAGCTCCCACATTGACCGTGTTCCCGCAGGGAAATAGCGCCATTTTGCAGGGTAAGCCCATGCCGCAACCGTTCATCTTCCGTACCATCGACCTGGATGGCCAAGCCATCCGCACGGCGGTACGCCCGGGCAAGCCTCACTTGACGCCGTTGCTGATTTTCAACGGCATCGGCGCCAACCTTGAGCTGGTGTTTCCGTTCGTCCAGGCGCTGGACCCGGACCTGGAAGTGATCGCCTTCGATGTGCCCGGCGTCGGTGGTTCCTCGACACCGAGTCGGCCCTATCGCTTTCCTGGCCTGGCCAAACTCACCGCGCGCATGCTCGATTACCTCGACTACGGCCAAGTGAATGCCGTGGGTGTGTCCTGGGGCGGCGCGCTCGCGCAGCAGTTCGCCTATGACTACCCGGAGCGCTGCAAAAAACTCATCCTCGCCGCCACCGCTGCCGGTGCATTTATGGTGCCGGGCAAGCCCAAGGTGCTGTGGCTGATGGCAAGCCCACGGCGCTATATCCAACCGTCCCACGTGGTGCGCATCGCGCCGATGATTTATGGCGGCTCGTTCCGGCGTGACGCGAAACTGGCCGCCGAGCACGCCAGCAAAGTGCGCTCGGCCGGCAAGCTCGGCTATTACTGGCAGCTGTTCGCCGGGCTGGGCTGGACCAGCATTCACTGGCTGCACAAGATCCGCCAACCCACGCTGGTGCTGGCGGGCGACGACGACCCGCTGATTCCGCTGATCAATATGCGCATGCTGGCCTGGCGGATTCCCAACGCGCAGTTGCACATCATCGATGACGGTCACCTGTTCCTGATCACCCGGGCCGAAGCCGTGGCGCCGATCATCATGAAGTTTCTCGAAGAGGAGCGCCTGCGGGCCGTGATTCACCCGCGACCGGCCGTGTAAGGACCGCACCGCCGCGCAACTTGCCGAGAACCGACTATGGTTCTGAATTGGCGTGCCCGTTGTTGCCTTGACGAAGGAGTGTTGGCTCATGCGAGAAAGACCCGTGACGAACCCGGCGCCCACCCCTGCCGTGTTCATCAACGCGCAAAATGCAATCACCGGCCTGCGCGGTCGGGATTTGCTGGCGACCCTGCGCAGCGTCGCCGCCCACGGCTTGCGCAACCCGGTGCACACCGCGCGCCACGCCCTGGCGCTGAGTGGTCAGCTGGGCCGCGTGCTGCTGGGCGAAACCGTGCATGAGCCCAACCCCAACGACGCGCGCTTCATTGACCCGACCTGGAAGCTCAACCCGTTGTACCGCCGCAGCCTGCAAGCCTATTTGAGCTGGCAGAAACAAACCCGCCACTGGATCGACGACAGCACCCTCAACCCTGACGATCGCGCCCGCGCGCACTTTGCGTTCTCGCTGCTCAACGATGCGGTGTCGCCCTCCAACACCTTGCTCAACCCACTGGCCGTCAAGGAACTGCTCAACTCCGGCGGCAACAGCGTGGTGCGCGGCGTGAGCAACCTAGTTGATGATTTGCTGCACAACAACGGCCTGCCCCGCCAGGTCAGCAAGCATGCGTTCGAAGTCGGCAAGACCGTGGCGACCACACCCGGCTCGGTGGTGTTTCGCAACGAGCTGCTGGAGCTGATCCAGTACAAACCCATGAGCGAAAAACAGTACGCCAAGCCGCTGCTGATCGTGCCGCCGCAAATCAACAAGTACTACATTTTTGACCTCAGCCCAGCCAACAGCTTTGTGCAGTACGCACTGAAAAACGGCCTGCAGACGTTTATGGTCAGCTGGCGTAACCCGGATGTGCGTCACCGAGAATGGGGCCTGTCCACCTACGTCGCCGCGCTGGAGGAAGCGCTGAACGTGTGCCGCGCGATTACCGGGGCCCGCGAAGTCAACCTGATGGGCGCCTGCGCGGGTGGCCTGACCATCGCCGCACTGCAAGGCCATCTGCAAGCCAAGCGCCAGTTGCGACGCATCTCCAGCGCCAGTTACCTGGTGAGCCTGCTGGACAGCCAGATCGACAGCCCCGCCACTCTGTTCGCCGATGAGCAGACCCTGGAAGCCGCCAAGCGCCGTTCCTACCAGCAAGGCGTGCTCGACGGCCGGGACATGGCCAAGGTGTTTGCCTGGATGCGTCCCAACGACCTGATCTGGAACTACTGGATCAATAATTACCTGCTGGGCAAGGAGCCGCCGGCGTTCGACATCCTGTACTGGAACAACGACAACACGCGCCTGCCTGCCGCGCTGCATGGCGACTTGCTGGACTTCTTCAAGCACAACCCGTTGAGCCATCCCGGTGGCCTGGAGGTGTGCGGCACGCCTATCGACCTGCAGAAAGTCACGGTGGACAGCTTCAGCGTGGCGGGCATCAACGACCACATCACGCCGTGGGATGCGGTGTATCGCTCCACGCAATTGCTGGGCGGTGAGCGGCGCTTCGTGCTGTCCAACAGCGGGCATGTGCAGAGCATTCTCAACCCGCCGGGCAACCCCAAGGCCAATTACGTCGAAAACCTCAAGCTGAGCAGCGACCCGCGTGCCTGGTACTACGACGCCCACCACGTCGAAGGCAGCTGGTGGCCGCAGTGGCTGGAGTGGATTCAACAACGCTCCGGCGTGCAGCGCGAAACCCTCACCGCCCTGGGCAACCAGAATTACCCACCGATGGAAGCGGCGCCGGGCACTTACGTGCATGTGCGCTGAGCTCAACGATCACATTAAGAAGACTGGATGAAGACCCGCGACCGTATCCTTGAATGTGCCTTGCAGTTGTTCAACCACAAGGGCGAACCGAACGTGTCGACCATGGAGGTAGCCAATGAAATGGGGATCAGCCCCGGCAACCTCTACTACCACTTCCATGGCAAGGAGCCGTTAGTGCTCGGGCTGTTCGAGCGCTTTCAGAATGAACTGGCGCCGCTGCTTGACCCGCCGGCGGACGCGCAACTCAGCGCCGAGGATTACTGGCTGTTCCTGCACCTGATCGTCGAGCGCATGGCCCATTACCGGTTCCTGTTTCAGGACCTGTCAAACCTGGCGGGGCGCCTGCCAAAGCTGGCCAAGGGCATTCGCACCTTGCTCACGGCGCTCAAGCGCACGCTGGCATCGCTGCTTGCGCGTTTGAAGGCGGCGGGGCAGTTGGTCAGTGATACCCAGGCACTGGGCCAATTGGTAGAGCAGATCACTCTGACGCTGCTGTTTTCGCTGGACTACCAGCGCATCCTCGACCGAGAAGGCGAAGTGCGCGTGGTGGTGTACCAGATCATGATGCTGGTGGCGCCGCACTTGCTGTTGCCGGCACGGCAGGCGACCGAGAAGTTTGCCCTGAAATATCTGGATGATCTGGATTGAAAATGTGGGAGCGGGCTTGCCCGCGATAGCGGTGAGTCAGTTAGCACCTATGTCATCGGCAGACCGCAATCGCGGGCAAGCCCGCTCCCACATTGGAACTATGTGGGTAATAAGATCGCCAATAAAAAACGCCCGACCTTCACAGGCCGGCGTTTTTTGTGCCCTGAAAAAATCAGGACTGACTGGATGGCGTCGGGGTTGCCGGCGATGCAGTCGGGGCAGTAGCAGCGTGCGTCGGTGCGGACACCGAGTTGGCTGTCGAAGCGGTCGGCGCCGGCGTTGCAGGCTTGGCCGCAACCGCCGGTTTTGCCGCTGCTGGTTTTTTCGCTACAGCAGGCTTCTTGGCGGCGGCTGGTTTTGCCGCTGGCTTGGCCGCCACAGCTTTGGCAGCCGGTTTTGCCGCGGCTGGCTTGGCTGCAGATTTCGCGGCAGGCTTGGCAGCGGGTTTTGCAGCAGCCGTTTTAGCCGCAGGTTTCGCAGCCGCCTTGGCAGCAGGTTTAGCCGCTGGCTTGGTGGCTGCTTTAGCGGCCACGGGTTTAGCAGCAGACTTGGCGGCAGGTTTAGCAGCGGCTGTTTTAGCGGCAGGCTTGGCAGCCGGTTTAGCCGCGGCTTTGGCTGGAGCCTTGGCCGCAGGTTTGGCAGCGGGTTTAGCCGCCGCTTTAACCAGAGGCTTGGTTGCAGCTTTCGCAGCAGGTTTAGCCGCAGCCGTTTTAGCGGCAGGCTTGGCAGCTGGTTTGGCCGCTGCGGTTTTAGCCGGGGCCACTTTTGCGCCCGTGAGCTTTTCGATTTGACGGGTCAGCGTATCGACCTTGCCGTGCAGCGTCTTCAGCTCAGCTTTGCTCGGCACGCCCAGTCGCGAAATGGCACTGTTAAGGCGCTTGTCGAAAGTTTCTTCCAACTTGCCCCACGTGTCAGAAATGCTCGACTTGGCAGAACCCGCACTCGCCTTTGCCGCTTCTACTTTCTTACCGACTGTAGTCTTGGTCAACTTCTCGGCCTTTTCGCCGTCCTTGACCAAAGTCTCGAAGTACTTACCGCCGTCACTGCTAACCTTCGAGTACACGCCTAAACCAGCAAGCCAGATCTTACGGGAATATTTTTCAACTTCCCCGATCCACGAGCTGCCTTCTTTCTGAGTAGTCTTTTTAACAGCCATCCCGATGTCTCCTTAGTGTTTACGCGCGACACGTTCTAGCAATGCCGTCAGCTCTTCGAGCTTAGCAGAGAGTGTCTCAACGTCATGTTTAGACGCAATGCCGATCCGATTCAAGGCACTTGCAACACGCGTGTCAAAAGCTTTTTCAACTTTATCCAGTTGAACTTCAACCAAGCCTTTGACGCTTGAGACATTACTCTTTACTTGATCAATCTGACTGTTGGCAGCATCAAGTTGTTCAACGACAACTTTTTTACCTTTACTTTCAACATGTTGACCAGTCTTAACCAGCTCTTTGAAGTACTCGCTGCCTTCATTGCCGACCTTGGCGTAGGCACCAAGACCTGCCAGCCAGATCTTGCGGGCGTAGCTTTTAACGTCACTCAGGGCGGTGGTCTGAATGTCGATTTTTTTCTTCAAAATAACTTTGGCCATGGTGCACCTCACGCAAATCAGGGTCGAGGAACGGCCCACAGGAGTTGGGGGCTTGGGCACAAAGTAGGGTGAAAAATTAGAATCGGCACCCTAAGCGCACTCGAATCAGGCCAACGCCTTATCCACGGCTTTCTCGATTTCGGATTTGATAGTGCCACTCATGGCCGACATCAACAGGCCGAGTTCCACATCAATGCGCAGCGATTCATCCGCTACAAGTACCGTGCCTTTCACCCCGGACCGTTTGAGCATCAGGGTGTCGCCGGACCACGTGGGCTCAAGGCCATATTGCTCTTTGAGTTTGTGCGCCAACTTCTCGGCCTTCGCCCGCGCGCCTTCTTTACCCAGGGAATGTGCACGCTCTACGGTAATACGGGCCATTGCAATGACTCCTCTTTATAACGACTCAGAACACCTGCCATGCGGCAAAAGGTCTCGGTGACCGTCTATCTTACCTTCAGCCTTGCCAAGACAAAGCAAGCCTTGGGGATTATCATGTCCCGCATTCTCTTTTGGTGACAGCGATATGACTGATCAGCGCAAAGGCAGCGATGCCGAACCCACCACTCACTTCGGCTTCAAGAACGTTCCGGAAAGCCAGAAAGCGGAAAAAGTCGCTGAGGTGTTCCACTCCGTAGCCGCCAAGTACGACCTGATGAACGACGTGCTGTCGGGCGGCATGCACCGCCTGTGGAAGCGCTTCACTATCGAGTTGTCGGGTGTACGCACCGGCAACCGCGTGCTGGACATTGCCGGCGGCACGGGCGACCTGGCCGCCAAGTTCTCCAAGCTCGTCGGCCCGACCGGCCAGGTGGTGCTGGCGGATATCAACGGCTCGATGCTCAAGGTTGGCCGTGATCGCCTGCTGGATAAAGGCGTGGCCGGCAACATCGAATTCGTCCAGGCCGACGCTGAAAAGCTGCCGTTCCCGGACAACCATTTCGACTGCGTGACCATCGCCTTCGGCCTGCGCAACGTAACCCACAAAGAAGACGCCATCCGTTCGATGCTGCGTGTGCTCAAGCCGGGTGGCCGCCTGCTGGTGCTGGAGTTCTCCAAGCCGACCAACGCGCTGATGTCCAAGGTCTACGACACCTACTCGTTCGCCTTCATGCCGTTGATGGGCAAGCTGATCACCAATGACGCCGAGAGCTACCGCTACCTGGCCGAATCGATCCGCATGCACCCCGACCAGGAAACGCTGAAGTCGATGATGGTAGACGCCGGTTTCGACCGCGTGACCTACCACAACATGACCTCCGGCATCGTCGCCCTGCACCGCGGCATCAAACCCTGATGCTGTTCGCAGGCCTTCTCGCCAGCGTTGAACACGGCCTCAACCGTGTGCTGCGCCTGGACAGCACCGCCCTGGCGCGGCTCGCGCACTTGAACGGCAAAATCATTGCCGTCGACTGCACGAGCCCCGCCTTGCAGCTGTTTATCCTGCCCAGCGATGAAGGCGTGCTGCTCGCGACCCAATGGGCCGCCGAAGCCGACTGCACCCTGCGTGCGCCCGCCTCGAGCCTGTTGCACCTGGTGCTGAGCCGCAACAAAACCGCCATCCTCCACGGCCCCGACGTGGAACTGGAAGGCGACAGCGCGGTGCTGATGGACCTGGCCGCCGTGCTGCAAGACCTGGAACTGGATTGGGAATACGAGCTGTCACGCTGGATCGGCCCCGTGGCTACCCAGTTGATCAGCGGGCACCTGCGCAGCCGCTCGCGCTGGTACCAGCAAGGGTTCGCCGCCCTCAACCAGAACCTTGCCGAATACCTGAGCGAAGAATCGCGCACCCTGGTCGGAGAACGGGAAGCGCAAGCGCGCTTTCGCGAACTCGACAAGGCCAAAATCGACCTGGAACGCCTCGAAGCGCGCGTTGAGCGCCTGAGCCGTTCCCTTGATCCAAGCGATAACGCATGAAGCTGCTCGCCGTCCGCCGTCTGTTTCGTATCCAGCGCGTCGTAATCCGCTACCGCCTCGATGACCTGCTGTTCGCCCTGCCCTTGCCGTGGTTTCTGCTGGCGGTGCGCTATGTGCTGCCGTGGCGCTGGTTCCCGCGCAGACCGCTGGAGCTGAGTCGTGGCGCGCGCCTGCGCCTGGCGTTGCAGGATTTGGGGCCGATTTTTATCAAGTTCGGGCAGATCCTCTCCACCCGCCGCGACCTGTTGCCCGAAGACATCGCCGACGAGTTGATGCTGCTGCAGGACCGCGTGCCGCCGTTTGATTCCCAACAGTCGATGAAGCTGATCGAAGAGCAGTTGGGCAAAAAAATCAGCGAAGTATTCAGCCGTTTCGACGTCGACCCGCTGGCTTCGGCCTCGGTCGCACAAGTGCACGCCGCGCAGCTCAAAACTGGCGAAGAAGTGGTGGTGAAGGTGATTCGCCCCGGCCTCAAGCCGATCATTGGCCAGGACCTGGCGTGGCTGTTCATTCTTGCGCGCGCCGCCGAGCGCTTCTCCGCCGACGCACGCCTGCTGCACCCGGTGGACGTGGTCGCCGACTACGAAAAAACCATCTACGACGAACTCGACCTGCTGCGCGAGGCCGCCAACGCCAGCCAGCTCAAGCGCAACTTCGAAGGCTCGCAACTGCTGTACGTGCCGCAAGTGTATTGGGACTGGTGCCGCCCCAAAGTGCTGGTGATGGAGCGCATCTACGGCGTGCAAGTGACCGACCTCGCCACCCTGGCCGACCAGCGTACCGACATGAAAATGCTCGCCGAGCGCGGCGTGGAGATCTTCTTCACCCAGGTGTTCCGCGACAGTTTCTTCCACGCCGACATGCACCCGGGCAACATCTTCGTCAGCACCGTCAACCCGTGGAGCCCGCAGTACATTGCGATCGACTGCGGCATCGTCGGCAGCCTGACCCCGGAAGACCAGGATTACCTGGCGCGCAACCTGTTCGCCTTCTTCAAGCGTGACTACCGCCGCGTGGCGCAACTGCACATCGATTCGGGCTGGGTGCCGGCAGAAACCAAGCTCAACGAATTCGAAGCGGCCATCCGCACCGTGTGCGAACCGATCTTTGAAAAACCGTTAAAAGATATTTCATTCGGCCAGGTACTGATGCGCCTGTTCCAGACCGCGCGGCGCTTCAATATGGAAGTGCAGCCGCAACTGGTGCTGCTGCAGAAAACCCTGCTCAACATCGAAGGCCTGGGCCGTCAGCTGTACCCCGACCTCGACCTGTGGAACACCGCGCAGCCGTTCCTGGAGCGCTGGATGCGTGAGCGGGTCAGCCCGAAAACCTTGCTGGGCAACCTGCAAAGCCAGGTCGAGCAACTGCCGCACCTGGCCAACATGACGCGCGACCTGCTCGAGCGCATGTCCCAGCCCCACGCCAAAGACCCCGCGCCGCCCTGGCAGAAGCGCAAGGACGATTGGTTCCTGCGCCTGCTGGGCGCCGCGCACCTGGTCGGCGGTGTGATGCTGGCCATCGGTGGGCCGCTGAACCAACTGGGCCACTGGCCGGCCGGCATCATGGTCGCCGTGGGTGTTTATCTGATCGTGCGTCGATAGCCGATCCGGTTATACACTGTCGCAAATTGCCGGAGCGGAACATGAAAGACTGGCTGGACGAGATCAAATGGGACAGTGACGGCCTGGTGCCGGCCATTGCCCAGGACTACAAGACCGGGCGCGTGCTGATGATGGCCTGGATGAACCGTGAGGCCCTGAGCCTCACTGCCACTGAGCAGCGCGCCATTTACTGGTCACGTTCGCGTGGCAAACTGTGGCGCAAGGGCGAAGAGTCCGGGCACGTGCAAACCCTGCACGAGATGCGCATCGACTGCGACGCCGACGTGGTAATCCTCAAAGTCGAGCAGATCGGCGACATCGCCTGCCACACCGGCCGTCACAGCTGCTTCTATCGCGTGTTCGAGAATGGCGAATGGAAGGTGGTCGAACCGGTGCTCAAAGACCCGCACGCCATTTACTCGGCAGGACACTAGACATGAGCGATACCCTCAACCGCGTGGCCCAGGTGCTGGAAGACCGCAAAGGCGCGGACGCCGACAGCTCCTATGTCGCCAGCCTGTACCACAAGGGTTTGAACAAGATTCTGGAAAAACTCGGCGAGGAATCCGTCGAAACCATCATTGCTGCCAAGGATGCGCAAATCAGCGGCGACTGCAGCGATGTCATCTACGAAACCGCTGACCTATGGTTCCATAGCCTGGTCATGCTCGCCCAACTGGGGCAGCATCCGCAGGCAGTGCTGGATGAACTGGACCGTCGCTTCGGCTTGTCCGGGCATGCCGAAAAGGCCTCGCGCCCGTCCACCTGAATAACTTTTACAGAGGAATTGCAGCATGGGCATTTTTGACTGGAAACACTGGATCGTCATTCTGGTGGTGGTGGTACTGGTGTTCGGCACCAAGAAACTCAAAAACCTGGGCACTGACGTGGGCGAGTCGATCAAGGGCTTTCGCAAAGCCATGAACGACGATGAAAAGCCCGCCGAACCTGCCGCCAACCCGGTCCCCCGGCGCAGCCTGTGCACCCGCAGGCCACCCAGCCCATCACCGAGCGTCGTACCTTCGACGTGCAGGCTGAAAAAGTCCAAGAGCCGACCCGCAAAGACTCGTGAGCACTGACTAATGTTTGGTATCAGCTTCTCTGAACTGCTCCTCGTCGGCCTCGTCGCCCTGCTGGTATTGGGGCCGGAACGCCTGCCCGGTGCCGCGCGCACGGCCGGCCTATGGATCGGGCGCCTGAAACGCAGTTTCAACGCCATCAAACAGGAAGTTGAACGGGAAATCGGCGCTGACGAGATTCGCCGCCAACTGCACAACGAACATATCCTTTCGCTGGAGCAGGAAGCGCGCAAGATTCTGTCGCCGGTCAATGAGCCGAGCAAACCGACAGAGCCCGTGGCCGAGCACAGCATCGCGCCGCCGGCTGCGGCTGATGCTGCCCCCGTGATGGAACACACCCCGGCACCCACCGCACCTGCCCCGACAGCGCCAGCGCCGACGCCCGTTGCGTCGCCCGCTCCCCATGACCCTACATTGCCGCCGCGAGCCCCATGAGCGCTGATAAACCGGAAAACGACCAGCACATGCCGCTGGTCTCGCACCTCACCGAGCTGCGTACCCGCCTGCTGCGTTGCGTAGCGGCGATCTTCATCATCTTTGCCGGGCTGTTCGCCTTCACCCAGCAGATCTACACCTTCGTTTCGACACCGCTGCGCCAGTACCTGCCGGCCGGCGCGACGATGATCGCCACCGACGTGTCGTCACCGTTCCTGACGCCGTTGAAGCTGACCATGATGGTTTCGCTGTTCCTGGCGATCCCGGTGATCCTGCACCAGATCTGGGGCTTTATCGCGCCGGGCCTGTACAAGCATGAGAAACGCATCGCGGTGCCATTGCTGGTGTCGAGCATCCTGCTGTTCTACACCGGCATGGCCTTCGCCTATTTCCTGGTGTTCCCGCTGATCTTCAAGTTCTTCGCCGCCGCCACCCCGGCCGGTGTGGAGATGATGACCGACATCACCAGTTACCTCGACTTCGTGATGACGCTGTTCTTCGCCTTTGGCGTGGCCTTTGAAATCCCGGTCGCCGTGGTGCTGCTGGTATGGATCGGCGTGGTTGACGTCAAGTACCTGAAGAAAGTGCGCCCGTACGTGATCATCGGTTGCTTTGTGGTCGGCATGATCCTGACGCCACCGGACATCTTCTCGCAGACCCTGTTGGCTGTGCCGATGTGGATGCTGTTCGAGATCGGCATCCTGTTTGGCAGTTTGATCAGCAAACGTGGCGAGCATCCGGATGACCAACCCGCCGACGACGATCAACCGCCAGCGACCCAGCCGTGAACCTGCTGCTGCTTGAGGAGGCCGACTTTATCGCGGCCGACCGGGTGATTCTGCGTGATCGGCGCCTGGTGCATATGCAGGACGTCCACCGCGCAGTGGTGGGTGACAACCTGCGTGTGGGGCGCATTGGCGGGCTGATGGGCAACGCCCAACTGCTGCGCCTGGAACCGGGCGAAGCCGAACTGCAAGTCAGCTTCGACCTGCAGCCGCCGGCCAAACTGCCGCTGACCCTGCTGCTGGCCCTGCCGCGCCCGAAGATGCTGCGCCGAGTGCTGCAAACCGTCGCAGCCATGGGCGTGCCCAAGGTGGTGCTGGTCAACAGCTACCGCGTGGAGAAGAGCTTCTGGCAAACCCCGTTCCTTGAGCCCGAGGCGATTCGCGAGCAGTTGGTTCTGGGTCTGGAGCAGGCGCGCGATACGGTGCTGCCCGAGATCGTTATCGAAAAGCGCTTCAAGCCGTTCGTCGAAGATCGCCTGCCAGCCATGACCGCAGGCACCCTCGGCCTGATCGGCCACCCCGGCGACTACCCAGCCTGCCCGCGTGCGCTGGATGAACCGGTAACGCTGGCCATCGGCCCGGAAGGTGGCTGGATACCCTACGAAGTGGACCTGCTGACCAAAGCCGGCTTGCAACCCGTGCAGCTCGGCGCACGAATCCTGCGCGTAGAAACCGCCGTGACCGCCCTGCTCGCCCGCCTGTTCTAAACCTCGCCGTTTGCTGCCCAGCGGGCTTTTTGTGGGGGCTTGCCCCGCGTTGGGGCGCGAAGCAGCCCAAAAACGGTCAACTGGGTATGCCTGACATACGGCGTTGCTCTGACTGGGGCTGCTGCGCAGCCCAACGCGGGGCAAGCCCGCTCGCCACAAAAAACCTGCCCACCTCAAACGCGCAACATGATCCATCGCGCCTACAGAATAGTCCTGCGCAGCCGATAGCCTCTGAATAAGTCCAAGCCTTGTTCAAAGGGAGTTCGCAGTATGTATCGTTGGTTAGCCGAAAAACTGGGGAATGTGAGCGTCAACCGCAAGCTGAGCATTGGCTTTGGCTTGGTGTTAGTCCTGACGTTGTTGACCACCTTCACCGGCTGGACCGGCCTGGGCGATGTGATCAGTCGCGGTGACAAACTGGGCTTTATCTCCAGCCTCAACGGCCTGACCAAAGACCTGCGCCTGGCACGCCTGGACTTCGAAATGCGTCGCGGCGAACAAGGCACGGATGCGGTCAACAGCCTACTTACCCAGCTGGACAACGGCCTTAAAACCGCACAAACCCTGATCGAGCAACCCGACGACAAGGCCCTGGTGGAGCAACAACAGGAGGCCTTGAACCAATACAGAAAAGCCTTCGCCACCATGGTCCAGGCCGGTTTGAAGCGCGAAGGCGCGCGCAGCAAGCTCGGCGACACCGCCGACAACGCCGTGGCCAAGACCAATGAGGTCGAGAAGGCGCTGCTGCAAGGTGACAGCGTTACCCAGTTCAACAGCGTGGTCGACTTGAGCAAGCTGATCCAGCAATCACGCTTCCAGGTGCGCGGCTACACCTACAGCGCCAAGACGGAGGCCGAGCAGCCTGCCCTGGATGCCATCGACAACGCCCTGAAGAAAATCACCGAACTGGAAGGCCAATTGCCTGCCCAGTACCAGGCCAACCTGCAAGAAGCCGGCGTGTCGCTGCAAGCCTATCGCACCGCCGTCAGCCAGTACCGCGACTCCCAGGTCGCCAGCGCTGCGGCCCTGAAAATCATGACCGAGCAAGGCGATATCCTGCTGGGCCACAGCGAAAAACTCACCGTCTCGCAAACCGCAGTACGCGATGCCGACGCGGCGCATGCCAAGCAGCTGTTGCTGCTGGCCACCGTACTGGCGCTGATCTTCGGCGTGGTCGCCGCCTGGGCCATCACGCGCCAAATCGTCATTCCGCTGAACCAGACGCTCAAAGTCGCTGAGCACGTCGCCTCCGGCGACCTGAGCCACAACCTCAACTCTGCGCGCCAGGATGAGTTGGGGCAGCTGCAACGCGCCACGCAAAGCATGACCGTCGGCCTGCGCGAGCTGATCGGCGGCATCAGCGATGGCGTCACTCAGATCGCCAGCGCCGCCGAGCAACTGTCGGCCGTCACCGAGCAGACCAGCGCGGGGGTCAATAGCCAAAAGGTCGAGACCGATCAGGTGGCCACTGCCATGAATGAAATGGCGGCCACCGTGCAGGAAGTGGCGCGTAACGCCGAGGAAGCCTCTGAAGCCGCCGTGGCCGCTGACCAGCAGGCCCGCGAAGGCGACAAGGTCGTGGGTGAAGCCATCGCCCAGATCGAGCGCCTGGCCACTGAGGTGGGCAATTCCACCGAAGCCATGGGCCATCTGAAGCGCGAAAGCGACAAGATCGGCAGCGTGCTCGACGTGATCAAGTCGGTCGCCCAGCAAACCAACTTGCTGGCGCTTAACGCCGCGATCGAGGCCGCGCGTGCCGGTGAAGCCGGACGTGGCTTTGCCGTGGTCGCCGATGAGGTGCGCAGCCTGGCCCAGCGTACGCAGAAGTCCACTGAAGAGATCGAAGAGCTGATCGTCGGCCTGCAAAGCGGCACCCAGCAGGTGGCCACCATCCTGGACAACAGCCGTGGCCTCACCGACAGCAGCGTCGAGCTGACCCGTCGGGCCGGCAACGCGCTGGGCAATATTACCCGCACCGTCTCGACCATTCAGGCGATGAACTCGCAGATCGCCACCGCCGCCGAGCAGCAGAGTGCCGTGGCCGAAGAGATCAACCGCAGTGTACTGAATGTGCGCGATGTGTCTGAACAGACCTCTTCGGCCAGTGAGGAAACCGCCGCCTCCAGTGCCGAACTGGCGCGCCTGGGGATTTACTTGCAAACCCTGGTAGGCCGCTTCCGCATCTGAGCCGCCTTGCACGGCGGCCGACCCGAGCCGCCGAATCCATTGAGCGTTTGAGCCTGTTTCGGCTCACCCGCTTGCAGGCACCGTGCCGGGGAAGATTAATCGCGGTGTGATGAGGGTGCGGTGTGTCGCCACACCCCGCGGCGGCCGGTGCTCAGTTGACCCAGTCGTGCCCGGCGTTGAGGTTTACAGGACCTGACGCAGGAAGGCCTGGGCCCGCGGGTCTTTCGGCGCGTCAAAGAACGCGGCAGGAGACGCGTCTTCCAGCAATTTGCCATGGTCGAAAAACAGCACGCGGTCGGCCACTTCGCGGGCAAAACCCATCTCGTGGGTGACGCAGACCATGGTCATGCCTTCCAGGGCGAGGGTCTTCATCACGTCCAGCACTTCACCGACCATTTCCGGGTCCAGCGCCGAAGTGGGCTCGTCAAACAGCATGACCTTGGGTTCCATCGCCAACGCGCGGGCGATGGCCACGCGCTGTTGCTGTCCACCGGACAAACGTGACGGAAACTCGTTGGCCTTTTGCGCAATGCCGACCTTTTCGAGCAGCGCCAGGGCCTTGGCCTCGCGCTCTTGTTTGCCGCGCTTGCGCACGACTTTTTGCGCCAGGCACAGGTTTTCCAGCACCGTCATGTGCGGGAACAGGTTGAAATGCTGGAACACCATGCCGACTTCGCGGCGGTAGGCGTTCACGTCGGTTTTCGGGTCAGCCAGTTGCAGGCCGTCGATGCTGACGGAGCCCGAGTCGAATGCTTCCAAACCATTCAGGCAACGCAGGAAGGTGGATTTGCCGGAACCCGACGGGCCGATCACCACCAGCACTTCGCCCTTGGCGACTTGGGTGGTGACGTGGTCCACCGCGCGCACCACGTGACCACGGGTGTCGAAGACTTTTACCAGATCGCGGACTTCAATCACTTTGCGCGAGCCTCCGCTCAAGCCGGCTGGCCATTTTCGACAGCGGCAGGTTGATCAGCAGGTACAGGCCTGCCACACAGAACAGAATTTCAAACGGCGAGAACGAGGTGGTGATCACCTCGCGGCCACTTTTGAGCAGCTCGGTAATCGCGATTACCGACACCAGCGACGTGTCCTTGACCAGGCTGATAAATTGCCCGGCCAAAGGCGGCAGCACACGCTTGAACGCTTGCGGCAATACCACATGGCGCATCGACTGGCTGGCACTGAGGCCCAGCGAACGCGCGGCTTCATTCTGGCCGCGGGTGATCGACTGCACACCGGCGCGCACGATTTCCGCCACATAAGCGCCAGTGAACAGCGACAGCGCCGCGATCCCGGCAAACTCCCGCGACAGATTGAGCACCGTGCCGATGAAGAAATAGAAAATGAAGATCTGCACCAACAGCGGCGTACCGCGTACCAGCTCGACGTAGATCGTCGACAGGTCGCGCAGGGTCGGGTTACTGGACAGACGGCACAGGCCGGTTGCCAAACCGATCGCCAGGCCGAGAATGCCGGACACCACCGAGAGCCACAATGTGGTCCACAAGCCCCACATCAACGGCCCCAGCGCCCAATGCCGGGTGACGCCCACCACGTCGCCCTCGGCAACATCGTCGCCACGCGACACTTGCAGGCTGTTGTCGGCCACGGTGAGCTTTTGCTCAGTGCCGGCGTCGTTGCGCAGGGTCACTTCAGCGACGTCGCCTTTGTGCACCAGTTCCACCACGGTGGAGATGTCGGCGGCGCGCTGCGACGTTTCGGCCTGATAGGCGAAGTACTGCGGCACGCGGTTCCAGCGCCACTCGTAAGACATCAGCGAGGTGGCGTAGTACAACGCGCCAGCCAGGCCAACCAGCACGACCACGGTCAGCAGGTGCCAGGGCCATTGGGCTTTTTTCTGTTTCATTTCACTTTCCGAAGATGTATCGCCTGGCATGCCGTCATCGCGGGCAAGCCCGCTCCCACAAGGGAACGCATTTCAACTGTGGGAGCTGGCTTGCCTGCGATGAAGTCGACTGGGTGTCAGCCCTTATTCCATGTCCTTGAGCCACTCGGCGCTCTTGAACCACTTGTCATGGATGCGATCGTAGGTGCCGTCGTTGCGGATCTGGTGCAGGAAGTTATTGATGTAGTTGAGGCTGTCGTAATCGCCTTTTTTCAGGCCGAACGCCAACGGCTCGAAGGTGAAGGGTTCTTCCAGGAACACCAGTTTGCCGTTGCCGACCTTTTTCTCGGCAACCACGTTGTACGGCGCGTCATACACAAAGGCATCAGCCTTGCCATTGACCACGTCGAGCACGCCTTCCTGCTCGTTGTCATAGCCGTGGTACTTGGCTTTGGAGATCAGCTTTTTGGCGACCATCTCACCGGTGGTGCCCAGCTTGGAGGTCAGGCGGTATTTCTCATCGTTGAGGTCTTTGTAGGACTTGATGGTGCCTTCCAGGTCCTTGCGAATCAGCAACGTCTGGCCGACCACGATGAAGGGTTCGCTGAAATTGAGTCGCAGGTTGCGTTCCTGAGTCAGCGTCATGCCGCTGCCGATCATGTCGAACTTGCCGGTCAGGAAGGCCGGGATGATGCCGTCGTAACCGGTGGACACCAGCTCCAGTTTGACGCCCATCGATTTGGCCATGGCCTTGAGGATGTCGACTTCAAAGCCGATGATGTCACCGCGCTTGTCTGTCATTTCGAACGGCATGTAAGTCGGGTCCATGCCGACTTTCAGCGTGCCGCGCTTGACCGCATCATCGATGGCGCCAGCGTGGGCCGCAGTGGCCGCGACCAGCGCGGTGACGCCGAGCATCAGCATCGAAAGATACTTTTTCATCATCAAGTCCCCTGAACGGTTCTTATAAAGTCGGCGCGCAAAAGGGCTGCACCAATTCGGGGTGCGATCCTACCCCACTCGCTGCCCGTCACAAAGGTTTCACGGGTAAATGTTCCCTGCGTATGTCGGAAAAGCCCCACAACGGTGCAGCAACGCGCAGGGTCAGACAGGTTCAGCGGGAGAGCGCGGCAACGTCTTGATAGATAAGTGGTTATGACGATCAATCAATCTCGGCCATCCAGGCGGTGTCCTTGAACCACTTGTCGTGCAGGCGATCGTAGGTCCCGTCCTGGGCCACCTGGCTGAGGAAGTGGTTGATCCAGTTGAGGCTGTCGTAATCACCTTTTTTCAACCCGAACGCCAGAGGCTCAAAGGTGAATGGCTGCTCGAGCGCCAACAGAGTGCGGTTTTCCGGCCGGGCCATTGCGATCAGGTTGTAGGGTGCGTCATGAATGAAGGCATCGGCATTGCCCTCCACCACCTGCCGTACGCCCTCTTCCGCGGTGGCGAAACTGCTTAACCGGGCTGCCCCGAGAAAGCGTCGCGCCGCTGTCTCTGCGGTGGTACCTGCCGTGGCGGCGATCCGATAACCCGCTTCGTCGAGGTCTTCGATACTGGAAATTTTGCCGGCCAGGCTCGGATGCAGCAGCGCGGTTTGGCCAACCACGATGAAGGAGTCGCTGAAATTGAGCTTCAGATTGCGCTCTTGAGTGACCGTCATGCCGCTGCCGATCAGATCGAACTTGTTCGCCATCAGCCCCGGTACCAGGTCGGTATAGGGCATGGTGACCAATTCGAGTTGGACGCCCAGGGCGTGGCTCATGGCCTTGAGCAAATCGATCTCGAAGCCGACGATGCGTCCCTGCTTGTCCGTCATCTCGAAGGGCACATAGGCGGGCGTGGTGCCGACCTTAAGCACGCCACGGCGCACGGCGTCATCCAGGGCGCCGGCACTCAGCAGGCCCGCGTACACCCATGCGACAGCGCCTGTCAGCCACGCCCAACAATAGCTTTTGCTCATGATTCCCCCTGTGACCTCGTCAATTCGAGGGGGCGATGCTAACCCAGCCACAGGCACGGCAATACGTCGCGAACAAAGGACTTTTGTTTCGAAATAACAAGGCGTTAGTGCGTAGAGGAAGAAGCGCGAAACGCTGTAGGACCAGCGCTTCAAACGCCCCCGAGGTGGGCCCTCGGGGGCGTATGAATCAGGCCGGTTGAGCCTGGGACGACAGCGGTTGCAGCGGCAGCAAAGGCGCGTGCGGGTCCGCCTTGATCGAAGCACGCCAGGCGCCGAGCCACTCGGCGTGGCCTTCGCTCCAGACTTGCTGGTGCAGGCGAGCCAGGGCGACCGGATCGCTGAGCAGCGCCACGCGCTCGCCGTTGTTGAGGCCGGCAGGGCCGACTTTCAATGCGTGGCGGACACGCTCCTGACGCAGATGCTCGATCGGCTCCGCTTCACGGTGACGCGAGGTCGCCAGGGCGCAGGCCAGCGCATTCTGCTGCGGGTCGACGACCGAACGCACAAACCCGTCGTTCAGCGCGTGCCAGCGGTTTTCGTGGGTGTACTTCTCGGTCGACAGCAAGGCCTGCGGCGGATTGTATTCCTCAGGGATCAGGAACAGGCTCTCGTCGCGGGACTTGAGGCCCAGCTTCACGCGGCTGGAAATCACCGACACCGGAATCGACAGCATCAGCGAACCGACAATCGGGATCAGCCACCACAGGAAGCTTGGGTTCAGCCACACCACCAACAACGCCCAGAGGAAGCCGAGCACTGTTTGCGGACCGTGACGTTTGACCGCCTCGCTCCACGGCGTGGAGTCGTCGTCACGCTGCGGCGAGTTCCAGGTCGCAGCCCAGCCGAGGAACGCGGCCAGCACGAAACGGGTGTGGAAGATCATCCGCACCGGCGCCAGCAGCATCGAGAACAGCATCTCCAGCAGCATCGACAAGGTCACCTTGAACTTGCCGCCGAACTCTTTCGCGCCCTTGGCCCAGATCAGGATGATGCTCAGCAACTTAGGCAGGAACAACAGCACGATGGTGGTGGAGAACAACGCCACCGCCTTGTCCGGATGCCATTGCGGCCACAGCGGGTACAACTGGCGTGGCGCCATGAAGTACTGCGGCTCCATCAGGGTGTTCACCGCCAGCAACGCCGTCGACAGCACCAGGAAGAAGAACCACAACGGCGCCGACAGGTACGACATCACGCCGGTCAGGAACACCGCGCGGTGCACCGGGTGCATGCCTTTTACCAGGAACAGGCGGAAGTTCATCAGGTTACCGTGGCACCAGCGACGGTCACGCTTGAGTTCGTCCAGCAGGTTCGGCGGCAGTTCTTCGTAGCTGCCCGGCAAGTCGTAGGCAATCCACACGCCCCAGCCGGCACGGCGCATCAGCGCTGCTTCAACGAAGTCGTGGGAGAGGATCGCACCGGCAAACGCGCCTTTACCCGGCAACGGCGCCAGGGCGCAGTGCTCGATAAACGGCTTCATGCGGATGATCGCGTTGTGGCCCCAGTAGTGGGATTCACCCAGCTGCCAGAAGTGCAGGCCAGCGGTAAACAGCGGGCCGTACACACGGGTGGCGAACTGCTGCATGCGCGCATACAGGGTGTCCATGCCCGACGCACGCGGCGCGGTCTGGATAATCCCGGCATCCGGCGTGGCTTCCATCAGGCGCACCAGGCTGGTCAGGCATTCGCCGCTCATTACGCTGTCGGCGTCGAGGACCACCATGTACTTGTAGTCACCGCCCCAGCGACGGCAGAAGTCGTCGAGGTTGCCGCTTTTGCGTTTGACGCGACGGCGACGGCGGCGATAGAAGATCTTGCCGAACCCTCCGGCTTCGCGGCACACGTCAAGCCAGGCTTGCTGTTCGGCGATGCAGATATCGGCTTCGTTACTGTCGCTGAGGACGAAGAAATCGAAACGGTCCAGATCGCCCGTGGCGGCCACCGACTCGAAGGTGGCGCGCAGACCGGCAAATACCCGGGGCACGTCTTCGTTGCAAATCGGCATTACCAGCGCGGTGCGGGCGTCTTTGGGAATCGGCTCGTCACCGGCACTTTTACCGGAAATCCGGTATTTATCGTGGCCGGTGAGCAGTTCCAGAAAGCCCATCAGCGCGGTCCAGAAACCGGCCGAGACCCAGCAGAACAAGATCCCGAACATGATCAGGATGCTGGTTTGCAGGGCGTAAGGCAGGACTTGGGTCGCGGTTTGCAGCAAGGTCTGGTTGCGCACTTCGTCGAAGTCGACCAGTGACCAGCCCTGGTACGGCATGATGCCTTTCATGTACCAGCCGGCAACGATGGTCTGACCGAGCATCAAAATCAGCAGGATGTAGCGGCGGATCGAACCGACGGTACGCCAGCGCGCGGCCGGCAGTACACGATCGTCCTTGGGCGGCTTCGGCGGGTTGGTGCGACCGGTCATCCGGCGCCAACCGCGCACCAGAATGTTGGTGCGCCAAGGCTCAGGCACCACTTTGGTCCGACGGATCGGCGGTGTGGCCTTCAGGCAAACCCGGCCACTGGCGTCGAGCGCAAGCATTTCCGCGTCTTGCAGCTCTTCGGCGGTGTTGAGCGTCAGCCGACGGCCGACCGACGCTTGGGCAGCGTCGGTTGGTGCATCGAAGGTCGCGGACGAAAGCCGCTCATGCAGCTCGCTGAAGGACGTGCAGCCCGCCAGCTCGGCGCGCTGCTCGGCGGTCATCGGGAGGTGCGCCAGGTACTCGGACAGAGTCTCGGGCGTGGCTTGAGAATTACTCATCGGCAGGCAACTGATAGCTCCAGGTTTCGGTCAGGACGTGTTCTGTCTTGGCCGGCTCCGGATTAGAGAGTGGCGTGGCCGGGCAGCTTCTGGCTGCTTGGCTTCCTTGTCTTTGGCTTCTTTCGCGTCTTTTGCTTCTTTAGCTTCTTTAGCTTCTTTCTTGGCCTGCTTCTCGTGTTGCTTGGCCAAGAGCTTGTCGGCCTTGATCACTTGGGTCGACGCTTTTTCAGGCTCCGGCTGCGGGATGTCCTGGACCAGGGCCGCACGCATTTCAGTCGGTTTGCCTGCGTCCTTGATCTTCATCCGCAGGGTCAAGCGCCAGCCTTTGGTGTGTTCGTTGTAACGCACGCTGTTTTCAACGATTTCGGCGTTGTCGCCGACACTCACTTGGCTGCGCACCGCGGCGTCTGCCGGCAGGGCTTTGAGGGACGGGCCCTCGAAGTCAACCAGGTAGGCCACGCTGCCGTCCGGCTGACGGATCAGGTTGGATTGCTTCACGTCACCGGTCGAACGCAGGGTCTGCTTGACCCAGGCGCTGTCGGCCGGGTGCAGGGCTTTCTCGTCCATGGTCCAGTGCAGGCGGTAGCTGATGTCCAGCGGCTCGCCGACTTTTGGCAGCTCGGCCGGGCTCCAGAACGCAACGATGTTGTCGTTGGTTTCATCGGCGGTCGGAATCTCTACCAAATCGACCGAACCCTTGCCCCAGTCGCCTTCAGGCTCGATCCAGGCGCTTGGGCGCTTGTCGTAGTTGTCGTCCAGGTCTTCGTAGTGGCTGAAGTCGCGGCCACGTTGCAGCAGGCCGAAACCACGCGGGTTTTCGATGGCAAAGTTGCTGACCGACAGGTGTTTAGGGTTGTTCAGAGGGCGCCAGATCCACTCGCCATTGCCTGCATGGATCGACAGGCCGCTGGAATCGTGCAGTTCACGACGGTAATTGAGCACCTTGGACGGCTGGTTCGCACCGAACAGGAACATGCTGGTCAGCGGGGCAACGCCCAGTTTGCTGACCTTGTCGCGCAGGAACATCTGCGACTTGACGTCGACAACGGTGTCGGTGCCAGGGCGCAGGGTCAGGCGATAGGCGCCGGTGGCGCGTGGGGAGTCCAGCAAGGCGAAGATCACCAACTGCTTTTCACCCGGTTTTGGACGCTCGATCCAGAATTCGGTGAAACGCGGGAATTCTTCACCGGACGGCAATGCAGTGTCGATCGCCATGCCACGGGCAGACAGGCCATACGACTGGCCTTTGCCGACGACGCGGAAGTAGCTGGCGCCAAGCATGGTCATGATTTCGTCTTGCTTGTCGGGCGTGTTGATCGGGTACAGCACACGGAAACCGGCATAACCCAGCTGTTCAGTGGACTTGGGATCGTATTTCACGTCGCCGAAATCGAAACGCGTCGGGTCGTATTTGATTTCCTGGACGGTGTCGGCGGTGACTTCGTTGATTTTCACCGGCGTGTCGAAGTGCATGCCCTGGTGATAGAAGGACAACTTGAACGGCGTGTTCTGATCGGCCCACTCGGCCTTTTCGTTACGGAAACGAATCTTCTGATAGTCGGCGAATTTCATTTCGCGAAATTCGTTCGGCAGATTGCTGCGCGGAGCTTCGTATTTCTGCCCGGCCAGCTCTTTTGCCTTGGCCGACACATCATCCAGACTGAATGCCCACAGTTGACCCGCGCCGAACAGGCAAAACAGGGCAGAGCCCGTTACCAGTGCGTTTCGTAACCGTTTGGCAGACAATTTTGGTGCATTACAGGGACTAACAATCACGAGCAACCCTCGCCGAAAACAGATCAAAAAACCAACGGCCAGCTATCTATATGCCAGGTTGGCGAGCATTGTTCCGACTCCCTTGGGTCAAAATGATTCCCCATTGGTTTGTCGGACAAGTCTCTACCTAAGTCAAAAATGGACCAAACAACGCTGATCCCCGTAGCGCGCGATTATCTAGTAGCCCGCGAAACAACGCATCAGGGACAACGAAGTATTTGTAGCGAAACCCTGCGTTTTTAGGCATTAACGTCGTTTTTAATACATTCATGTCTGTAAGAGGAAGGTCACAGGGCCATCATTGACCAAATGCACCTGCATATCCGCCCCAAAACGCCCTGACGCCACCTTGCCATGCAATTGTTGCGCTTGTAACAGCAAGTGATCAAAAAGCGCTGCTCCCAGCGCCGGAGGGGCCGCCGTGGAGAAGCTTGGCCGCAGGCCACTTTTGGTATCGGCCGCCAGGGTGAACTGCGACACCAGCAGCAAACCGCCGCCAATGTCTTTCAAGGACAGGTTCATCTTGCCCTCGTCATCGCTGAATACCCGGTAGTTAAGCAGCTTGTGTAACAGTTTGTCGGCGCTCTCTGGGGTATCTGAAGGCTCAACGGCGACCAGCACCAGCAAACCCTGGTCAATTGCGCCTACGACCTCGCCCGCCACTTCGACGCGGGCGCCACGCACCCGTTGCAACAGGCCCTTCATGCTTCTTCTGGCGGCAGATCAAGCAGGCGCCGTGCCATTTCGCCGGTTGCACGCACCAAGGCATCGGTAATGCCGGGCTCGGACGCGGCATGGCCGGCCTCGCGAATCACCTGCAGCTCACTGTTGGGCCACGCCTGATGCAGCTCCCAGGCATTGTCCAGCGGGCAAATCATATCGTAGCGCCCGTGAATGATTACGCCAGGCAAGTGGGCGATCTTGTGCATGTCGCGAATCAGCTGGTTGGGTTCCAGGAAGGAGTTGTTGGTGAAGTAGTGGCATTCGATACGTGCGATCGACAGCGCGCGCTGCGGCTCGGAAAACCGCTCGACATGCTGCGGGCTCGGGCACAGGCCCAGCATGCGGCCTTCCCAGCCGGACCACGCCTTGGCGGCGTGCATCTGGGCGATCTGGTCGTTGCCGGTCAGGCGCTTGTGGTACGCGGCGACCAGGTCGTGGCGCTCATCCGCCGGGATCGGTGCCAGGTAGTCCTGCCAGTAATCCGGGAACATGCGGCTCGCGCCTTCCTGGTAAAACCAGTGAATGTCCTGGTCACGCGCCAGGAAGATCCCGCGCAGGATCAGGCCATGCACGCGCTCGGGATGGGTTTGCGCGTAAGCCAGCGACAGGGTCGAGCCCCAGGAGCCGCCAAACAGCACCCACTTTTCGATGCCCAAGTGTTCGCGAATGCGCTCAAGGTCGGCGACCAGGTCCCAGGTGGTGTTGTTTTCCAGGCTGGCGCGAGGCGTGGAGCGTCCGCAGCCGCGCTGGTCGAAGGTGACAATGCGGTACAGGTTCGGATCAAAGTAGCAGCGGCTCTGGGCGTCGCAGCCGGAGCCCGGGCCACCGTGGATAAAGACGACGGGCAAGCCTTCGGGGGAGCCGCTTTCATCGACGTACAGGGTGTGGGTGTCATCGACGGCCAGATCGTGCCGGGCGTAGGGTTTGATCTGCGGGTACCAAGTCTGCATTGCGCGCTCCGTAGGGTGTCGGATTCATCCCTGAGGGGACGTCTATTATTTTTGCCGTCTGGCATCATAAACCCGAATTGTGCAATGAGCATGTCCTTGAGCACTTAGACCTGTGTCAGCCCTTCGCTCCCCAGGCAGCGCCGCACGTAGCCCAATAGATAGTCGTAGAGCTGATCCACCTGCGCCACTTGGCCGCGCGCGCGCAAACAGCCGTGGACCAGACCTTTGCCGGGATACAACACCGCCTCCACAGTTGCCGCCCGCAGGCGTTCGGCATACAGCATGCCGTCATCGCGCAGCGGGTCGAACTGGGCCACGGCGATCAGCGCCTTGGGTAAACCGCTGAAGTCCTTGGCCAGCAGTGGCATGGCATAGGCCGATGGCGTGTCCGCGCCCGGCAGGTAGAGCGCCAGGTAGCAGTCGGTGTCGGCAGTACTGAGCAAGGGCGCATCCATGCAATCACGGCGCGACGGCAGGTCCGCCGCGCCGCCCAAACCTGGGTAAATCAGCACTTGGGCGCGGGGCAGCGGCTGGCCGTCATCGCGCAAACCCAGGCACAACGCCGCAGCCAGATTGCCGCCCGCGCTGTCACCCATCACCACCAGGCGCTGCAGGTTGATGGCGTGCGGCCCCTGCCCGGCCTGGATGGCCTGCCACACTGCGCGGCAATCCTGGTATGCCGCCGGGAACGGGTGTTCCGGCGCCAGGCGGTAGTCGATGGCGATCACCAGTACTTCAAGCGTGCTGGCCAGCTCGAAGCAGATGAAGTCATGGGAATCCAGCCCGCCGACCACCCAGCCGCCGCCGTGCATATAAAGCAGGCATGGCCAGCCTTCGGTTGGCGTGGGCGCCGAAGGGAGATAGCTGCGCACGCCGACTGCACCGAGGGCAAAGTCAGCGACTTGCAGCCCTGCTGGCTTCGGCGGGGTGAATGCCTGGCACATGCGGTCGTAGTTGCGGCGCAAACCTGCGAGCGACGAGTCGTCGCTGCTGAAGGATTCGGTTTTAGTGACGAAGGCCGCAAGCTGCGGAGAAATCGGATACATGCGCAAATATCCCTAATCGCTGTAGATCAAGTGTGGGAGCTGGCTTGCCTGCGATAGCGGTGTGTCAGCCACTTGTGAATGACCTGATACGCCGCCATCGCGGGCAAGCCCGCTCCCACATTTGCCCTGTGTTGTTTGAGCTACCGTGCGTTGGCTTAGGGTTTGAGGCTGGACTGGACGGCCGCGACGCCATCGCCGCCATCAAACGCTGTCACCCCAGCCAGCCAGCGCTGCAAATCCTCGGGGTGCTCGCGCAGCCATTGCTTGGCGACGTCCTGCGGCGATTGGCGCTCCATGATCGGCACCATCAACTGGCTTTCCTGCGCGGCGGTGAAGGTCAGGTTTGTCAGCAGCCGGTTGGCGTTGGGGCAACGCTCGGCGAAATCCGGCGCGGTCACGGTGGACACCGTGGCCCGGCCTTCGTCAGCGCCAAACACATCTTCGCTGCCGGTGAGGTAAGCCATTTTCATGTTGATGTTCATCGGGTGCGGGGTCCAACCGACAAACACGACAAACTCCTTGCGGTTCACCGCACGCTGTACGGCCGCGAGCATGCCCGCTTCACCGGAGGCAACCAGCTTGAAGCCGCCCAGGCCAAAGTGGTTGGTGTCGATCATTTTCTGGATATCGGTATTCGCGCCACTGCCAGGCTCGATGCCGTAGATCTTGGCGCCCAGCTTGTCCTTGAAGCGCGCAATGTCGGCAAAGGTTTTCAGCCCGGCATCGGCCACGTATTGCGGCACCGCCAGAGTGGCCTGGGCGTCAGACAGGCTGGGCGTGTCGAAGACCTTGACCTGCTTGGCGGCCAGGAACGGCGCGATGTTGTTGTCCATCGCCGGTTTCCAGTAGCCGAGGAAAATATCCAGGCGCTTGTCGCGGATGCCGGCAAAGATGATCTGTTGCACGGCGCTGGTCTGTTTGCTGTCGTAGCCCAAGCCATTGAGCAGCACGTCGGCCATGCCGGAGGTGGCGACCACATCGGTCCAACTGACCACGCCCATGCGTATGGCTTTGCAGGATGCAGGTTCTGCGGCCATGGCGTTGGCGCTGATCAAAGCGGCACCGGTGAGGATCAACAACAGTCTTTTCATGGATGAGGTCTCACTCGGCAGCTTTATTGTGGGGAGTGGCGTCTGGCGCGCCCTGCCCACAACCTTAACCAGCGGGACCTCTGTTAACACGACCTGTGGCGACCGGCAGTTGCACTGGGGCGACTGTGAGGCCTCATCGCAGGCAAGCCAGCTCCCACCTTGAAATGCATTCCAAATGTGGGAGCTGGCTTGCCTGCGATAGCCATTTCAGCCGTAACGCTTCTGCCCCCAGGCCAACAACCCTTCCAGCAACTGCTTCAACACCACCCGTGTCGGCTCGGCCAAATCCGGCCGATAACGAAACGGCTCAAACTCCTCCATATAAGCGCTCTGGCACAACTCCAACTGCACCGCGTGAATGTCCTGCGCCGGGTCGCCGTAATGGCGAGTGATATGCCCGCCCTTGAAGCGCCCGTTAAGCACGTGGGTGTACTGCAGGTGCGCGGCGCAAATCGCCTCCAGCTGGCTGGCCAGCTCAGGATCACAGGCGGCGCCGTTGAAAGTGCCGAGGTTGAAGTCCGGCAGCTTGCCTTCAAACAGGTGCGGGATCACCGAGCGGATCGAGTGCGCATCAAACAGCAGCGCGTAGCCGAACTCGGCCTTGAGCCGCGCCAGTTCCTCTTGCAGGGCGCGGTGGTACGGCCCCCAAATCTTCTGCAGGTAGGTGGCGCGCTCCTCGGCGGAAGGTTCCAGGCCTTCGCGAAATAACGGCACGCCGTCGAACAATGTCGTCGGGTACAGCCCCGTAGTGGCACCGACATACAGCGGCTTGTCGTCCGATGGCCGGTTCAGGTCGATCACAAACCGCGAGTACTCTGCCGACAGGGTGCTGGCGCCCAGGTCTTCGGCAAAGTCATACAGCGTGGGAATATGCCAGTCGGTGTCCGGCAGGCTGTGTGCCTCGGGGATCAGCCCGGCTTGCACCGCAGGCGTCAGGCGCAGGCCCGCGTGGGGCATGCTGATCAGCAGCGGCACTCGGCCTTGTTTGAAGTTCAGAACCTTATCCACAGCAGTGCTCCTTAAACAGTGACATCGACGCCGTGGCGCACGACGCGTTTATCCAGCTCGCCGCCCAGCCAGTAGGCCAGGTCGGCGGGGCGATCAATCTGCCAGGCGACAAAGTCGGCGACCTTGCCCACTTCCAGCGAGCCGTGGGTGTCGCCCATGCCCAGCGCGGTAGCCGCGTGTTGCGTGGCGCCGGCCAGGGCTTCTTCCGGGGTCATGCGGAACAGCGTGCAGGCCATGTTCAGCATCAGGCGCACCGACAGCGCCGGCGAGGTGCCGGGGTTGAGGTCGCTGGCGATGGCAATCTTCACGCCGTGCTTGCGCAGCGCATCCATCGGCGGCAGCTGGGTTTCACGCAGGAAGTAGAACGCGCCCGGCAGCAACACGGCGACGGTGCCCGACGCGGCCATGGCGATGGCGTCGTCTTCGGTCATGAATTCCAGATGGTCCGCCGACAGCGCGTGGTAACGCGCGGCCAGGCTTGAGCCATGCAACGAAGAGAGTTGCTCGGCGTGCAGCTTCACCGGCAGGCCAAGTTGCTGGGCGACCTTGAACACGCGCTCAACCTGTTCAGGAGAAAACGCCAGGTATTCGCAGAAGGCGTCCACCGCGTCCACCAGCCCTTCGGCTGCCAGGGCCGGCAGCATCTCGTGGCAGATGTGGTCGATGTAATCGTCGGCGCGGTCCTTGTACTCCGGCGGCAATGCGTGCGCTGCCAGGCACGTGGCGCGCACGCTGACCGGCAGCGCTTCGCCGAGGCGACGGATGACCCGCAGCAGTTTGCGCTCGCTGGCCAGGTCCAGGCCGTAGCCGGACTTGATCTCCACCGTGGTCACGCCGTCACGCAGCAAACTGCGTAGGCGCTTGTGCGCGCTGGCAAACAGCTCATCTTCAGTGGCCGCGCGGGTGGCGCGCACGGTGCTGGCAATACCGCCTCCCTTGGCCGCGATGTCGGCGTAGCTCACGCCTTCAAGGCGCTGCTCGAATTCGCCGCTGCGATTGCCGCCGAACACCGTGTGGGTGTGGCAGTCGATCAGCCCGGGGGTGACCCACGCGCCTTGCAGGTCATGCACCTGGGCGTAATCCGCCGTCGGCGCCTGGCTGCGGGGGCCGATCCACTCGATGAGCGAATTGGCAGTGACCATGGCGGCGTCCTCGATGATCGAGTATTTGCCGTCTGCCATGGTTGCGACGTGGCAGTGTTGCCAAAGCGTTTTCATCAACGCCTCCCTAAGTTAACGATGAGACAAAGCCGGGTCGTAATGAACCTTGGCCGCTTGCCCGGCAGCGGGTTTGACCCACAGCAGGTAAGCGACGACGAGCAGCACAATCCACACGGCGCCGACCAGCAAAGCGGCCTGGGTGTCCGGGAAGTAACCCAGCACGCCAAACACGAACAGCATGAACACGATGGCCGCTGCGGGCGCATAGGGCCAGAACGGCACCGGGAATTTCAGCGCGGCGACCTGCTCCCTGGTCATCGAGCGGCGCATCGCGACCTGAGTGAACAGAATCATCAGCCACACCCACACAGTGGCGAAGGTGGCAATCGAGGCGATCACCAGGAACACGTTCTCCGGGATCAGGTAATTGAGCACCACGCCGCCGAGCAACGCCGCGCCCATCACCACCACGGTCATCCATGGCACGCCCTGTTTGGACAGCTGCGCAAAGCCCTTGGGCGCCTGCCCTTGCTGGGCCAGGCCGTACATCATGCGGCCGGCGCCAAAGATGTCGCTGTTGATGGCCGAGACGGCCGCCGAGATCACCACGATGTTAAGGATGGTCGCCGCCGAGCCGATGCCCAGGTTGCTGAAGATCTGCACGAACGGGCTGCCCTGGCTGCCGATCTGCGGCCACGGATAGATCGCCATCAACACGAACAGCGTCAGCACGTAGAACAACAGGATGCGCAACGGCACTGCGTTGATCGCCTTGGGGATCACGCGTTGCGGGTCCTTGGCTTCACCGGCGGTGATGCCGATGATTTCGATGCCGCCGAACGCAAACATCACCACCGCGAACGAGGCGATCAGGCCGCCAACGCCGTTGGGCATGAAGCCGCCATGGGCCCACAGGTTGCTGATGCCGCTGGCCTGGGTGTCGCCGGCCGAATGAATGCCGAACAGCATGATGCCGAAACCGCCGAGGATCATCGCCACAATGGCGCCGACCTTGAGCAGCGACAGCCAGAACTCCATCTCGCCAAACACTTTGACGTTGCACAGGTTCAGGCCACCGATCAAAAACACAATGCCGAGCACCCACACCCAGCGCGCGACCTCGGGAAACCAGAAGCCCATGTAGATGCCGAACGCGGTGACGTCGGCGAGGCAGACAATGATCATTTCAAACGCATAGGTCCAGCCGAGGATAAACCCGGCCATCGGGCCCAGGTAGGTGCTGGCGTACTGGCCGAAGGAGCCGGAAACCGGATTGTGCACAGCCATTTCGCCGAGGGCGCGCATCACCATGAATACAGCGGCGCCGCCGATCAGGTAGGCGAGCAGCACGGCGGGGCCGGCCATCTGAATGGCGGAGGCAGAGCCATAGAACAGCCCGGTGCCGATCGCGGAACCGAGTGCCATGAAGCGAATATGTCGGGCGTTCAGCCCGCGTTTCAAACCCTTTTCTTGCTGGTGCATTTCTCTTCCCTAGTTATTGTTATCCCGAGAAAATTCAAATCGGCGAATGCTCAACCTGTGGGAGCTGGCTTGCCTGCGATGGCGGTATGTCAGTCACACATGTGTCAACTGACAGATAGCTATCGCAGGCAAGCCAGCGCCCACAGTTGGACAGCGGCGAGCTTAGAGGCTCGGCAGCAACTTGGCCGGCACCAGCTCATTCAGGCAGCGGCTGGCGAGCAGTTCGCTGGCGGCATTGATGTCCGGGGCGAAGAAGCGGTCCTTGTCGTAGAAGCCGACCTTGGCGCGCAGGATGCCACGGGCTTTTTCCAGCTTCGGCGAGGTTTTCAAACCGTCGCGCAGGTCCAGGCCCTGGCACGCGGCCAGCCATTCCACCGCCAGGATGCCACGGGTGTTCTCAGCCATTTCCCACAGGCGTTTGCCCGCAGCCGGGGCCATGGACACGTGGTCTTCCTGGTTCGCCGAAGTCGGCAGGCTATCCACGCTGTGCGGATGGGACAGCGCCTTGTTCTCGCTGGCGAGTGCAGCAGCAGTCACCTGGGCGATCATGAAGCCGGAGTTGACCCCGCCATTGCCCACCAGGAACGGCGGCAATTGCGACATGTGTTTGTCCATCATCAACGAGATACGGCGCTCGCTCAGGGAGCCGATTTCGGCGATGGCCAACGCCATGTTGTCAGCCGCCATGGCCACCGGTTCAGCGTGGAAGTTGCCGCCGGAAATCACGTCGCCTTCGGCAGCAAACACCAGCGGGTTATCCGACACGGCGTTAGCTTCTACCACCAGCACGTCGGCGGCCTGGCGGAACTGGGTCAGGCAGGCGCCCATGACTTGTGGCTGGCAGCGCAGGGAGTACGGGTCTTGCACCTTGTCGCAGTTCTGGTGCGACTGGGAGACCTGGCTGCTTTCACCGAGCAGGTCGCGATAGGCCGCAGCCGAATCGATCTGCCCACGTTGGCCACGCGCGGCGTGAATACGCGCGTCGAACGGCGAGCGCGAGCCGAGCACGGCTTCCACGGTCAGCCCGCCGCACGCCAGTGCAGCGGCGAACAAGTCTTCGCCCTCGAACAGGCCGCGCAGCGCATAGGCGGTGGACACCTGGGTGCCATTGAGCAGGGCCAGGCCTTCTTTGGCGGCAAGGGTCAGCGGCGTCAGGCCTGCGACTTTGAGTGCCTCGGTGGCTTCCAGCCATTCGCCTTTGTAGCGCGCCTTGCCTTCGCCCAGCAGCACCAGCGACATGTGCGCCAACGGCGCCAGGTCGCCCGAAGCGCCGACCGAACCTTTGAGTGGGATGTGCGGGTACACCTCGGCGTTGATCAGTGCGATCAGCGCGTCGATCACCTGGCGACGAATCCCGGAGAAACCACGGCTCAGGCTGTTGACCTTGAGCACCATAACCAACCGCACCAGCGCGTCGCTGATCGGCTCACCAACGCCGGCGGCGTGGGACAGCACCAGCGAACGCTGGAGGTTTTCCAGGTCTTCGCTGGCGATGCGGGTCGAGGCCAGCAGGCCGAAACCGGTGTTGATGCCATAGGCGGTGCGATTCTCGGCGAGAATCTGCTCCACGCAGGCAACACTGGCTTCGATCTGCGCCGTGGCGCTGTCATCCAGACTGAGGGTTACCGGCTGCTGGTAGATGGCCCGCAGTTGGGCAAGACTCAGTTGGCCTGGAATCAGATTTAGCGCAGTCACATTCATGCTCCTTTGAATTGTTCTTCTGAAATTTTTGAATAAGTAATCAGTGCAAATGGGGTAATACGTGGTGCAGCAAAGCGGTGTCCTTGAGCAACGCGGCGGCGCTGGCGATGTCCGGCGCCAGCCAGCGGTCTTGCTCGTAAGGTGGGACTTTTTCACGTAGCAGACGCCAGGCGCTGTCGGTGCCCGCGCCGAAACGCTGGTCCTTGAGAAACTCGAAAGCCTGGGCCGCCAGCAGGTACTCGATGGCGAGAATCTGGGTGACGTTGGCCAGCAACTGGTGCAGCTTGAGCGCGGCGTTGGTGCCCATGCTCAGGTGATCTTCCTGCAGGCCGGAGGTGACGAAGTTGTCGAGCACCGCCGGTTGCGCCAGCTGGCGGTTTTGCCCGCACAGCGAGGCGGCGACGTATTGCACGATCATCATCCCGGAGTTGACGCCTGGGTTGCTGACCAGGAACGCCGGCAAGACGCTGACGTGCGGGTTGATCAGGCGGTCCAGGCGGCGCTCGGCCACCGAGCCGATTTCGGCCATGGCGATAGCGAGCATGTCGGCCGCCAAGGCCACGGACTGCCCGTGCGGGTTGGCCTGGGACACTACGCGGTAGGCGTCTGGCGTGCCGAGCACCAGCGGGTTGTCGGTGGCGCTGTTGAGTTCGGTCTCGATCTGGCGCGTGGCGTGTTCAACCTGGTCGCGCGCGGCGCCGTGGATTTGCGGGATCGAGCGGATGCTCAAGGCGTCCTGGGTACGAATGCCCTGGCTGCTGGCGATCACTTCACTGCCATCGAGCAGCGCGCGCAGGTTGATGCCGACTTGCTGCATGCCCGGGTGCGGCTTGAGGGCGATGATGGCTTCGTCAAAGGCGTCGATCTGGCCGCGCTGGGCCTCGAAACTCATGGCGCCGATCACGTCGGCCCATTGCAGCAAATGATGTGCGTCGGCCAGGGCCAGGCAGCTCAGGCCGGTCATGCACGGCGTGCCGTTGACCAGGCACAGGCCGTCTTTGGCGCCGAGTATCACCGGCTGCAAACCTTCTGCGTGTAATGCTTCTTGCGCTGTCACGATCTGACCGCGATAGCTCACCGTGCCGACACCGAGCAACGCCACGCCGACGTGGGCCATGTGAGTCAAGTAACCCACCGAACCCTGGGACGGCACTTGCGGCGTGATGCCGTGGTTGAGCAGCGCCAGCAGCGAATGCACCACCTGTGGGTGCAGGCCGGATTTGCCGTGGCTGTAGTTGATAATTGCCGCGCAAATAATCGCGCGGGTTTGCTCGTCACTCAGCACCGGGCCGACGCCGCAGGCGTGGCTCAGCAAGGTATTGCGCGACAGCTGGCTGAGTTGCTCGCCCTTGAGCGACACATTGCACAGCGCGCCCAGGCCGGTGTTCACGCCATAGGCGCGCTCGCCGCTGGTGACGATGCGCTGCACGATGGCCTGGGCATTGTCGATGCGCGCCCAGGCGTGGCCCGAGAGTTCGAGCTGCGCACCAAAGCGGGCGACGGCGACCACGTCCTGCCAACGCAGGGGGGCGTCGGCGATGATGATTTTTGCTGCCTGGGACATCTTCATACCTTCTTCAATTCTTGTGCAGCCTTACCGGCCTCTTCGGGGGCAAGCCCCCTTCCACCTTTGAAGGTGTTCACAGTTCAACCTATGGGAGGCGGCTTGCCCCCGATAGGGCCCGCAGCCTCACCACACAATCGGGCTCAAACCACCGCCGCCCGCCGCTGAACAAACCGGTCCACATACTCATCCGCCGGCGAATGCAGAATCTCGCGCGGCGTGCCGACCTGGATCAGCTTGCCGTCCTTGAGGATCGCGATGCGGTTGCCGATACGCACGGCTTCGTCGAGGTCGTGGGTGATGAACACGATGGTTTTGTGCAGGGTCTTTTGCAGCTCGAGCAACTGGTCCTGCATCTCGGCGCGGATCAGCGGGTCGAGGGCGCTGAAGGCTTCGTCCATCAGGATGATGTCGGTGTCGGCTGCCAAGGCGCGGGCCAGGCCCACACGCTGGCGCATGCCGCCGGACAGCTGGTGCGGGTATTTGTTTTCGTAGCCTTTGAGGCCCACGGTTTCGATCCAGTGCAGCGCGCGCTCGGCGCACACCTGCTTGGTTTCGCCGCGCACTTTCAGGCCGTAGGCGACGTTGTCGAGCACGCTCTTGTGGGGCAGCAGGCCGAAGCTCTGGAACACCATGCTGATCTTGTGCCGACGGAATTGGCGCAGGGCTTCCATGTCCAGTTGCAGGATGTCTTCGCCGTCCACCAGAATCGCGCCGCTGGTTGGGTCGATCAGGCGGTTGAAGTGACGCACCAGCGTGGATTTGCCCGAGCCCGACAGGCCCATGATCACGAAGATCTCGCCGGTGCCGATGCTCAGGGACAAGTCGTTGACGCCGACCACGCAACCGGTCTCGGCCAGTACCTGATCCTTGGTCTTGCCTTGGCTAACCATGGCCAGGGCGTCCTTGGAACGGTTGCCGAAAATCTTGAAGACGTTTTTAACTTCAATTTTGCTGACAGTAGTCATTTGCTCGCCTCATGCCGTGGACGACCATAGGCCTGGGTAATGCGGTCGATGACCACTGCGAGAATCACAATCGCCAGCCCGGCTTCGAGGCCACGGCCGACGTTGAGGGTCTGGATGCCGACGAGCACGTCTTCACCCAAGCCACGCGCGCCGATCATCGAGGCGATAACCACCATCGATAACGCCATCATGGTGGTCTGGTTGATACCGGCCATGATGCTTGGCAGCGCCAGCGGCAGTTGCACGCCGAACAGTTGCTGCCAGCGGTTGGCACCGAAGGCGTTGATGGCTTCCATGACTTCGCCGTCGACTTGGCGAATGCCCAGGTCGGTCAGGCGAATCAGCGGCGGCGCGGCGTAGATCACCGTGGCGAAAATCGCCGGCACCTTGCCCAGGCCGAACAGCATCAGCACCGGGATCAGGTACACGAAGCTCGGCATGGTTTGCATGATGTCCAGCAACGGCATCAGCACCGAGCGCAGGCGATTGCTGCGCGCCGACAAGATGCCCAGCGGAATGCCGATCAGCACCGAGATCACCGTGGCGACCATCATCAGCGCCAGCGTCTGCATCAGCTTGTCCCACAGGCCAACCGCGCCCACCAGGAACAACAGGCCGACGATCACCGCCGTGGTCACTACCTTGCGGGTGGCATGCCAGGCGATGCCGCCGACGATGACCAGCATCAGCCACCAGGGCGCCGCGCGCAGCAACCCTTCCAGGTTGACGATGGCCCACAGCAGGGTGTCGGAGATGTGCCGGAACACATCGCCGTAGTTGGTGACCAGTGAGTCCACCCAACCGTTGACCCAGTCGGCGATGGAAAACGTAAAACTCTCAGGAAACATAGCGTGCTCTCGATCCAGTGGGTTGTGGCCGGGTGTCCGACGAGCCCCTCAGGGTAGTCGGACACGCTTGACCTACAAGGCCGCGTCGATTTTCTTGGCTGCGTCGTCGCTCACCCATGCGTGCCAGACTTCAGGATGTTCCTTGAGGAAAATTTTCGCCAGTTTTGGCGACTCAATTCGCTCTTTGGCCATGCGGCCCAGGTTCTGGTTAAGCAAATCGATCGGCAGGTTGACCTTCTCCAGCACAGCCACCAGCTCTGGCGCTTGCTCGTGGAAGGTCTTGGACAAGCCGACCTTGATGCTCACGCTTTTATCCACACCAGGCTTTTCTTCGAGCTTGACCAGATCGACCTGGCCCATCAGCGGCGTCGGCGACCAGTAGTAGAACAGGATCGGCTCGCCACGCTTGTAGCTCGACAGCACCGCCGCATCCAGCGCCGGGCCGGTGCCTGGGCGGAAGTTGGTGTAGGTGCTTTCCAGGCCGTAGCTTTTGAGCATTTCGCTGTTGTCCAGCTCACAGGTCCAGCCGGCCGGGCAGTTGTAGAAACGGCCTTTGGAAGGTTCTTCCTGGTCCTTGAACACCGAGGCGTATTTGGCCAGGTCAGCGATGTTTTTCAGGTCCGGCGCCTTGGGTTCCAACTTGCGCTTGGCGTCGCCTTCAATCACGTAGCGCGGCACGTACCAGCCTTCGACGGCACCGACAACGGGCGCGCCGACGCCGACGACTTTGCCGGCCTTCTCGGCCTTGTTCCAGACTTCGCTGCGGCCGACCCACTCTTCGGCAAACACCTGGATATCGTTGCTGCTCAGGGCGTTTTCCATGGTGATGGAGTTACCCGGCAGGCTGTCGGTTTTGCAGTCGTAGCCTTTTTCCAGCACGGTTTGCAGGATGTCGGTGAGCAACATGCCGCTTTCCCAGTTCAGGCCTGCGAACTTCACCGGCTTACCGGATTCGCACCAACCGGCCGCCTGTGCGCCAGCGGAGGCGAGCAAGCCTGCAGAGAGCAGCGTGGCCAGCAGGGTCTTATTCATTTTCATTGTTGTGACGCTCCCAATCTTGAAATGGATTACGGCAGTCAGTAGGCATCCTGCCCTGTCCACGTCCCATCAGGCTTGTGCGGCCAGCCCGTTTGTCGTTGGTATAGCGCCCTGCTCTACCGGCAGGATCAGGTGCTCAGGAATTGCGCTGTGCCACTTTTTCGCGGCCCAGTAATACAGCGCAGCGGGCACCACCAGGCCGATGATCCAGGAGATATCGGTGTCGCCGAGGCTGGCAACCAGTGGGCCGGTGTAGAAATGCGTGGAGATGAACGGCATCTGAATCAGCACGCCCAGCACGTAGATGCTGATGCCCATCCAGTTCCAGCGGCCGTAGCGACCATTGGGGTTGGACAGCGCCGGAATGTCGTAGCGCTCTTTGGTGATGCAGTAGAAATCCACCAGGTTGATCGCGCTCCACGGCGTGAAAAACGCCAGCAGAAACAGGATGAACGCGGAGAAATCCTTGAGGAACGAGTCCTTGCCCAGCAACGCCAGTGCGGCGGCAATCGACACCATCAGGAAGATGTACAGCAGGCGTACCGCACTCGAAATGTGCCGGCTGCCACGAAAGCCGCTGATGATCGTCGCAATCGACATGAAGCTGCCGTAGGCATTGAGCGTGGTCACCGTGACCTTGCCGAAGGCGATGCTGAAATACAGCAGCGCCGCGACAATGCCGGTGCCGCCCAAGCCGACGATAAACGACACTTCGTGGTGGGCGAATTGCGCACCGGCCAGGGCCGCCGCGAACACACCGAACACCATCGACGCCTGCGCCCCGATCACCGAACCCAGGCCAACCGCCCAGAAGGTTTTCGACGCCTGCGTGCTGCGCGGCAAGTAGCGGGAGTAGTCCGCCACATACGGGCCGAACGCGATCTGCCAGGACGCCGACAACGAAATCGCCAGCAGAAAACTGCTCAGCGAAAAATGCTTGTTGCCCAACAGCGCACCGACATCGTTTGCGGCGAGCAATTTGTAGAACAGGTAGATGAAGGCAACCACGCCGAGCACGCTGGCGACGCGACCAATACCGTGGATCACGCGGTAACCGAAGACGGTGAACACCATGATCAGCCCGGCGAACAACACGATGCCGACCCAGTCTTCGACGTGCAGCAGCTGCGCCACCGCCTGCCCCGCCAACAGCGAACCGCTGGCCGAAAAACCGATGTACATCAGGCACACCAGCACCAGCGGGATCACCGCGCCATACACGCCAAACTGCACGCGGCTGGAAATCATCTGCGGCAAGCCCAGTTGCGGGCCTTGCGCCGCATGCAGCGCCATCACGCCGCCGCCCAGCAGTTGACCGATCAACAGACCGATCAACGACCAGAACACATCACCGCCCAGCACCACGGCCAAGGCCCCGGTAACAATCGCAGTGATTTGCAGGTTGGCACCCAGCCACAGGGTGAACTGACTCAATAGACGACCGTGTCTTTCCGCTTCCGGGATGTAGTCGATCGAACGCCTTTCGATCAACGGGGTAGTGCTTGCACGTGCGTCATTTGCAGCCATGTGTGTTCAACCTCTGATGGATTGTTTTTCGGTGGTGCGGGTGAAACAGGTTTTGTGTAAACAGCAGGGCAAATGTGGGAGCTGGCTTGCCTGCGATGGCATCCCCTCGGTTCTGCCGAGAGACCGAGTCGCCCGCATCGCAGGCAAGCCAGCTCCCACACAAACCCACTCCCACCGGAACCTGGCCGTTCGTTACTTGATCATCGGCAGATTGAGGCCCTGTTCCTTGGCGCAGTCGATGGCGATCTGGTAACCGGCATCGGCGTGACGCATCACCCCGGTGGCCGGGTCGTTGTGCAGCACGCGGGCAATGCGCTCAGCCGCTTCGTCGGTGCCGTCGCAGACGATCACCATGCCCGAATGCTGCGAGAAGCCCATGCCCACGCCGCCGCCGTGGTGCAGCGACACCCAGGTTGCGCCGCTGGCGGTGTTGAGCAAGGCGTTGAGCAGTGGCCAGTCGGACACGGCGTCGGAACCGTCCTGCATGGCTTCGGTTTCGCGGTTCGGGCTGGCAACCGAGCCGGAGTCGAGGTGGTCACGGCCGATTACTACCGGCGCGGACAGCTCGCCGCTGCGCACCATTTCGTTGAACGCCAGGCCGAGCTTGGCGCGCTGGCCCAGGCCAACCCAGCAGATACGTGCCGGCAGGCCCTGGAAGCTGATGCGCTCGCGGGCCATGTCCAGCCAGTTGTGCAGGTGGGCGTCGTCGGGGATCAGCTCTTTGACTTTGGCGTCGGTCTTATAGATGTCCTGCGGGTCGCCGGACAGTGCAGCCCAACGGAACGGGCCAATGCCACGGCAGAACAGTGGGCGGATGTAGGCCGGCACGAAGCCTGGGAAAGCGAAGGCATCTTCCACGCCTTCTTCCTGGGCCATCTGGCGGATGTTGTTGCCGTAGTCGAAGGTCGGGATGCCTTGCTTCTGGAATTCCAGCATGGCTTTGACGTGCACGGCCATCGACTGCTTGGCGGCCTTGATTACAGCAGCTGGTTCGGTCTTGGCGCGAGCGCGGTATTCGTCCCAGGTCCAGCCGGCCGGCAGGTAGCCGTTGAGCGGGTCGTGGGCGCTGGTCTGGTCGGTGACCATGTCCGGGCGCACGCCGCGCTTGACCAGTTCCGGCAGGATTTCCGCCGCGTTACCCAGCAAGGCGATGGAGATGGCCTTGCCTTCCTTGGTGTATTTGGCGATGCGGGCCAGGGCGTCGTCGAGGTCGGTGGCTTGCTCGTCGACATAGCGGCTGCTCAGGCGGAAGTCGATGCTGACCTGCTGGCACTCGATGTTCAGCGAGCAGGCGCCGGCCAGGGTTGCCGCCAACGGCTGCGCGCCGCCCATGCCGCCGAGGCCGGCGGTGAGGACCCAGCGGCCGGTCAGGTCGCTGTTGTAATGCTGGCGACCGGCTTCGACGAAGGTCTCGTAAGTGCCTTGGACGATGCCCTGGCTGCCGATGTAGATCCAGCTGCCGGCGGTCATCTGGCCGTACATGGCCAGGCCCTTGGCATCCAGCTCGTTAAAGTGCTCCCAGCTGGCCCAGTGCGGCACCAGGTTGGAGTTGGCGATCAGCACGCGCGGGGCGTTGCTGTGGGTCTTGAACACGCCGACCGGCTTGCCGGATTGCACCAGCAGGGTCTCGTCGTCATTCAGGTTGGTGAGGCTTTCGACGATCTGGTCGTAGCACTCCCAGTTGCGCGCTGCACGGCCGATACCGCCGTACACCACCAATTCTTTCGGGTTCTCGGCCACTTGCGGGTCGAGGTTGTTCATCAGCATGCGCAGCGGCGCTTCAGTCAGCCAGCTTTTGGCGGTGAGCTTGTTACCGCGAGCGGCACGGATTTCGACGTCACGGTACTTTGTAGGCTTGGTCACAACAGACTCCTCGGCGATCGATGCGCGAACATTGATGGTGCGAAGGAGAGTCTTACGCACACATCTTTACTTGTACATACAAGCATATGCAATCAAGCGGCCAACTTTGCGGGTGAGTTGTTGGGATTTTTTTGGAAGGCGTGTGTAAGCCTTGAAAATTAAGGCTTGGAGGTTTGGTGAAATTTCTTACAGAGGCGTTTTTAAGCGAGGGAAATTTGTCACGATGGCGCGGCTTTGCGCCACGCTGGGGCGTTCGGTAACAAATTGGTGCGGGACTGGAAACAGATTCTGTGAGCGCCACAGAAGCAAATGTGGGAGGGGGCTTGCCCCCGATTGCGGTGTATCAGCCAGCCCATCGGGTACTGATGCACCCTAATCGGGGGCAAGCCCCCTCCCACATTTTTTAACCGCGTGCGGTCAGTTCGATGACGCAGCAGCGGCCACTGACCGAGAGATCCAATAGGCCTGTGTTACCGTCCACCTGCAGACAATCGTGATGCCCCAGCTTCTGGTCCAGCACCTTCACTTCATCCGCCACGCTGAACACCAGCACCGTCTGCGCCGTGGTAAAAAACCGCTGCACGCCATCAATCCACTGAAAGCGTGCCTGATAACGCTGCGGTGAATAAATCAGGTTGAAATCGCGAATCGGCCCGGTGATCAAGCGGCACGAAACCTCGCTTTCACCGCTGAACGCAAAGGGCTGCAGCGGCAACAAACCACGCTGCTCTTCGCCATCCACGGTCAGGACCATGCCTGCACCCTTGATCACAGTGATCACACGCTGGTAGCCGGCGAAGGTGGAAAACCCACCCGACTCGGCGATATCGGCAATCGACAGGCGCCAGCCGAAGCCATCCAGGCCGGTGCCAGCGTCACGGGTAATTTCTTCGGTGCTGCCGCCGCCGTTCTTCCACGGCATGCGGATGTAATCGGTGGCGCGCCAGACTTTCACTGCACTCATTTACTGAAACGTCCTTCCAGGCTATGGCGGGAACCGGGGTGGATCAAACGCGCGGCGGTCACCGGTTGGCGACCGGACCAGGTACGCCGACGAATCAACAGGCACGGCTCGCTCGGCTCGATCTGCAGCAGCTTGCACTCCTCGGCATCGGCGAGGATCGCTTCAACCACGTGTTCGCCTTCGGTCAGCGGTGCAACCTGGTTGAGGTAGGCATATGGCGTTTGCTGGGTGAAGTCCTGCTGCAAGTAATCCGGCGCGACCAGGGCATTGACGAAACGGTCTTCGATTTGCACTGGAATGTCGTTTTCGAAGTGCACGATCAGCGAGTGGAACACCCGCCCGCCTTCGCGCATTTCCAGGGCGACGGCGCGCTCGGAGCCTGCGGCCTCTTCGCACAAATGGATGACCTGGCAGGTATGCCGATGGCCGCGGGAGGCGATCTCATCGGCAATGTTGTGCACTTCAAACAGCGCCGACTGGCTCTTGGGTTCGGCGACGAACGTGCCGACGCCTTGCATGCGCACCAGCAACCCTTCGGCGGTGAGTTCACGCAGGGCGCGGTTGATGGTCATGCGGCTGAAGCCCAGCTGGCTGACCAGCTCGCTCTCGGACGGCACGCGGTAATGCGGCGGCCAGTTGCCGTTGAGGATCTGCTGGCTGATCATCTGTTTGACGCGGGCATACAAGGGCGCCGGACTTTCGTCCATGTGGGCAGCCAGCGAAGACTTGGCAGGCGGAGTCGGCACAGGGAATCCTTGCAGGGGGAAAAGATGCATAGATTGCCGGAGTTTACCGAGCAGGCAAACGTCTGTATATGTATATACAAATAAACACACGACCGGGGTGCCTTGATCATGTCCGCTTTCTTTGCCGAACGCGCGCTGCTGCCTAATGGATGGGCCAACGATGTACGCTTTGAAGTCAGCGCCGATGGCGTGCTGACCCACGTTGAGCCCAACGCCAGTGCAGACGGCGCCGAAAGGCTCAGAGGCCCGGTGTTGGCGGGCATGCCGAACCTGCATTCGCATGCATTCCAGCGCGCCATGGCGGGCCTGGCGGAAGTGGCCGGCAACCCGAATGACAGCTTCTGGACCTGGCGCGATCTGATGTACCGCATGGTCGGCAAGATCAACCCGGCCCAACTCCAGATCATCGCGCGCCAGCTGTATATCGAGATGCTCAAGACTGGTTACACCTCGGTGGCCGAATTTCACTACGTGCATCACGACGTCAGCGGCCAGCCGTATGCCGACCGCACGGAGCTGTCGCGGCAGATCAGCCAGGCGGCCGCCAGCAGCGGGATTGGCCTGACGCTGGTGCCGGTGCTCTACAGCCATTCCGGGTTTGGCGGCCAGGCGCCGAATGAAGGCCAGCGGCGGTTTATCAACAGCACCGAGAACTACCTGGACCTGCAAGCGCGCCTCAAGCCAATCCTCGCCGCGCAACCGGCGCAGCAGTTGGGCCTGTGCTTCCACTCCTTGCGCGCCGTCACGCCGCAACAAATCAATGAGGTCCTGGCTGCCAGCGACAAGACGTGCCCGGTGCATATCCACATCGCCGAGCAGCAAAAAGAGGTCGATGACTGCCTGGCCTGGAGCGGCAAGCGCCCGTTGCAATGGCTGTATGACAACGTTGAGGTGGATGAGCGCTGGTGCCTGGTGCACGCCACTCACGCTGATGCTGACGAAGTGGCGCGCATGGCCAAGAGCCGCGCGATTGCCGGTCTGTGCCTGACCACCGAAGCCAACCTGGGCGACGGGATTTTCCCCGCAGTCGATTTCCTCGCTCAAGGCGGGCGCATGGGCATCGGTTCCGACAGCCATGTGTCGTTGAGTGTGGTGGAAGAATTACGTTGGCTGGAATACGGCCAGCGCCTGCGCGATCAACGACGCAACCGCTTGTACCGCAGTGATCAGCCGATGGTCGGCCGCACGCTGTTTGATGCCGCGCTGGACGGCGGCGCCCAGGCGCTGGGCCAGCCGATTGGTCGGTTGGAAGTGGGTAAACGCGCGGATTGGATAGTGCTGGACGGCAGCGATCCGTACCTGGCAACGGCAACCGAGGACGGGATTCTCAATCGCTGGCTGTTCGCCGGCGGTGATCGGCAAGTGCGCGATGTGCTGGTCAACGGCAAGTGGGTGGTGCGCGATGGCCGCCATGCCGGTGAAGAAGAGAGCAGCCGGGCATTCACGCAGGTCTTGAGGGACTTGCTCGGTTGACCAACAACCCATAACAAATGTGGGAGCTGGCTTGCCTGCGATGCAGACACCTCGGTGTATCAGTTACACCGGGGTGATGCTATCGCAGGCAAGCCAACTCCCACATTAGATTGAGGGTGACCTCAGATTACTGCGAGGTTTTGGCCATCTGCTTGTCCGACGTACGCCAGATCAATCGCGTGGTGTCATACCCTTGCTGACGCGCCCTGCTCAGCAGGTCTTCGCGGGTGTCGGCATTCACCGTCGGCGTACGTGACAATATCCACATGTAACGCCGGCTTGGGCTGCCGACGATGGCGGTCTTGTAGTCATCGCTGACATACAGCACCCAGTAATCGCCCTTGGCGACGCCCGGCAGCAGCGCCGTGAACCAGTTATTGAATTCCACCCAAAGCTTGTCGGTCTTGCCTGGCACTTGCGGCGTGGCCGTGCCCTTGGCTTCTTCCCACTTCCATTCAGGCGTCAGGCAGCGGTTGAACACCGACATGTCGCCATCGGGCAGCAGCGTGTAGCGGGCTTCGGACTGCGCGCAGTTGCGCTGGAAGTACATGGGCAAGCGGGCCAACTCATACCAGGTGCCCTGGTAACGCTTGAGGTTGACGTTGCTTGCTGTCTTGGGTTGCAGATCATCGCCAGAATGGCTGGCGCAGCCTGCCAAAAACAGGCTGGCACAAAGGCAAAAAACAAAACGCATCATTCTTCTTCTCCCGCAGGCTCGCGCCCGGTTTACTTCAGGCCTTGCCCGGAAAACATCAAAACTTTGTCACCGGCATATTGAACGCTGATAAAGCTGTTTTTATCGCCCCAGGTGCAACTGGACATGCCCAGTGCGCCAGAACAATCGGTCGGTTTGCCCAGCAGCGACTCCACCTCAGCCTTGGCCATGCCAGCCGACAACTTCGCGTAATTTTCTTGGTTGACCTTGCTGCAAGCGGCCAATAGCACGCAAAAAGCCAGCAGGGCGAGACGGCGTAACGACATGGAAAAACTCCTGGAGGGACGAAGCAGCTTGGGTATCTGCCAGAAGCTTAGAAGGGAAAAGAGGTGTCTGGTTCCCGATGAGCAAAAACAAAAAAGCCCCGAAAACGCTGAAACGTTTCGGGGCTTTTTCAACAGTGAACAGCCTCACAACATCGCGGATAAGTTATCGCCGCGTCTTACTTCTTGTGGTAACCGGTCACGCGCTCAACTTCTTCTTTGGAGCCCAGGAACACCGCCACGCGCTGGTGCAGGCCTTCGGGCTGGATGTCGAGGATGCGCTGGTGGCCGTCGGTGGACGCGCCGCCCGCTTGCTCAACCAGAAAGGACATCGGGTTGGCTTCGTACATCAAACGCAGCTTGCCAGGCTTGGACGGCTCGCGGCTGTCACGCGGGTACATGAACAAGCCACCACGGGTCAGGATACGGTGCACGTCAGCTACCATCGCGGCGACCCAGCGCATGTTGAAGTTCTTCTTCAGCGGGCCTTCTTCACCTGCCATCAACTCGCCGACGTAGCGAGTCACCGGCTCTTCCCAGTGGCGCTGGTTGGACATGTTGATCGCGAATTCCTGGGTAGAGGCAGGAATAGTGATGTCTTCGTGAGTCAGCACGAAGCTGCCCATTTCACGGTCCAGGGTAAAGCCTTTGACGCCGTCGCCCAGGGTCAGCACCAGCATGGTCTGTGGGCCGTAGATCGCGTAGCCGGCAGCCACTTGCTCAGTGCCTGGCTGCAGGAAGGCCTTTTCGTTCAGGGCTTCGTTCTGGCTCAGGTATTCGTTCGGGCAACGCAGTACCGAGAAGATGGTGCCGACCGGCGCGTTGATGTCGATGTTGGACGAACCGTCCAGTGGGTCGAACACCAGCAGGTAGGCGCCTTTCGGGTATTTGCCCGGGATCTGGTAGGCATTGTCCATTTCTTCGGACGCCATGCCGGCCAGGTGACCACCCCATTCGTTGGCTTCGAGCAGGATCTCGTTGGAGATCACGTCGAGCTTCTTCTGCACTTCGCCTTGGACGTTTTCAGTGCCCATGCTGCCCAGAACACCACCCAGTGCACCTTTGGACACGGCGTGGCTGATTTCCTTGCAAGCACGCGCCACCACTTCGATAAGGAAGCGCAGATCGGCAGGCGTGTTGTTGCTGCGGGTCTGCTCGATCAAATAGCGACTCAGGGTAACGCGGGACATGTAAGGCTCCGGAGAATGGGGGGCTTAAAAACCCGCGCAGTTTAACGCGAGTCGAGGGTTATTTCCTCTAATCAGAGGATTTAACGCCAATAGAGTTCACGATTTGGCCGCAGGCGCACGCAACAGACTGTAGGCCATCGCCCCCAGCGCCGCCACACCCAACAGGAGCACGGCCCACAGGCCGAGTTTCTTCCAGTCGGTGCCCACTTCGGGCGATGCGGCAACGCTGGCGCTTTTAACCACAGCGTCACCGCTGACCCTGGCCTGGCCCAGCGTCTTGAGGCGCTCGGCGCTGTAGTCGGGAATCAAGGTCGACAAGGGCAGGTTTGCCGCCTTGACCGCGCCATTGCCCAACGCCAGGGTAAACGGCGGCTCACCGCGCGCCAGGAACACCAACTGCGTGGCGCGCACGGCAAAACGCAGGGCTGGCGCCTCAACGCCCAGGCCACCGCCGCGCTCATCCACCTGCAATTTAAGCTCGCCGACAGCCACTCCCGGCAGTTGCAACTCATCCTGCACCACGTCCTGGCCATTCTGGGTCAAGCGGTACAACACACCATTGCTCAGCGGCTGCCAGGCTTGATTGGCGTCACGGCGCCCCGCCAAGGTGACGGGCGCCAGCGTGTTGGGCTGCTTGAGCTCGATGCGCAGACGCTCGACATGCAGCCCCGTCGGCAACTGCCAGCTGTACTCCCCCGCCTTGAGCCGCGCACCCGACAATGGCTGCGACCACACCAATGCCATCGGCAGGCTGCTGCTGGTGGCGCTCACCAGCTTGGCCGAGGTCAGCGTCGGCGCGACCTGGCCCTGCCACACCAGGCGCAGGTAACGCGCCGGTTGCCCCGGCAAACTAACCTCGTGTTGCTCGACACGCTCGTCGGCAAACGACAGACGTGCCACCTGGCCATCGCCCCACGACTCCCAGTGCTGCAAGTCGTCGCTGGCCTCAATGCTGAAACGCTGGAAGCCGTCCTGTTCGCGGCTCCAGTCCAGGCTCAGTTGCTGCAACGGCGCCTTGATCGCACTGGCGTCCAGCACCCAGCCGCGCAGCACTTGCTTGCCCGCCTTGGACGGGCGCACTTCGAGCAGCGTGCCTTCGGCCGTGGATTTCATCACCACATCCGGCACGCTTTCGCGCGTGTCGGCGGCGTACAGCGGGAACCACTTCACGTCGGTCACAGTGCGGCTTTCAGTGCGTTGCGCAGATTGGCGTGACAGCGCGTAGGCCTGAGGCTCACCGGCGGCATTGAACACGCGCACATCGCCGAGATCCGCCTGACGCGCGCTCAGTTGCACAGACAGCGGCAGCTCCAGGCGATACCAAGGGCCGCTGCCACTCACCGCCAGCGGCACTTGCGTGGTGAAGTCGGCAGACGTTTCCTGCGCCCACACCGACGACGTCATACACACGCCCACCGCGATCACGCTCAACTTACCGATCAAGAGGATGCTCCTTCAGTTTCCAACACAGGTTCGGCACGCTTGGGCGGCAGCGGCGCAAAGTAACCCACCACCAGCAGCAACCCACCCACGCCGATAAACGACACGATCCGCGCCAGCCCGCCACGGTTGCTCAGCTCGACGAAGAACAGCTTGGCGACCACCACCGCAATCAGCGCCGCACCGATCAACCACACTTCGCGACGATGGCGCAGATGGCCGCCGATCATCAGCCCGAGGGCGATCAGGGTCCAGACAATCGATAGGCCGGCCTGAACCAGCATCGACTCCAGCAACGCCTCCGGATGGAACGGCACGCCTGCCCAATGGTGGGCAGCGCGCATCACCAGGGCCGTGAAAAAGGCAAACAGCGAAACCCCCGCGACACCTTGGGCGATCAGCTCGGCACGTGGACCGCGCTGCGGCGCTACGCTGCGCGACCACAGGTAAATACCCAGCAACGCGAACAGCAGGCCCAGGTCCAGGGGCTGAGCAGCGGCACATACGGCAGCGGTTTGGCCGTACCGTCGCTGAAGATATTGGCCAACCAGAACCAGCCGAGCATCAACACCGCCAGCGGCAGCGCGGCGAGCACACGGTATTCACGCGGATACGCCGACACCGGCCATGGCCAGCGGCGTGGCGCAGCCGCCAACACGAGGTACAGACTTGGCAGGATCGCCCAACCCAGCCAGCGCCAGGCGTTGTATTCGCTCGACAGCAGCAACAGGCCGTAACGCAGCTCCAGCGCCAGCACGCCGATCAGCATCCAGCAGCCGAGTACGTGAGCGATGCTCAGCACGTTGCTCGGCACCACCGCCGCCAAACGCCGTAGCGAAATGAAATGCACCACAAACACTGCCAACCAGGCCAGCCAGCCGTACTGCGCTGCCGGGTGGTAGTAGTCATCGGCTGAGGCCAGCAACACCACACCCGCCGCCGGCATCAGCAAGGTGCAAAGCATGCCCAGCGACGCCCAGCGCGAACGTTCGGCCAGCAGCGCCCAGATCGCCACGCTCACCGCCGCGATGCCGAGCAAAAATGGCCCTTGCAGCGACTGCGGGATAAACCGCAACACTTCACCGATCAGCGCCAGCGTCCACCAGGCTGCGCCCCACACCAGCAGCAGGTCAGACAGGCGTTGCAGTTTCAACACGGCAAACACCGGCGCATGCGGCTCACGCTGCAAGCGCCAGGCGCCGACCAAGGCAGCCAGGCCCAACACCATTGGCGTCCAGAAACCGCTGTGCGCCAAGGGGCGCAAGCCTTCACTGCTCAACGACCCGAGCAGCTGTGGCACCGCCAACAGGAACGAGGCGCCGCCGATCAGTTGCAGCAGCAACCCAAACACAAAGCTCACACGCTGTTGCAGGTACAGGCTCAGCCAGATAATCAGCAAACCGCTGGCCGCCCACACGCCGCTGGCGCTTTCCCACGGCAGCACGAACAGCACCGCGAGGTTGATCAGGACCAGACCGGCTAGCAGCACCACCGACAGACCGCGCAGCAGGCCTATGTCGCTGCGCACCTTGTCGTCGCGCGCGGCCAGCAGCATGCCGCCGACCAACGCCAGGCCGATCAGCGAGGCGGTCAGCAAACCGCTCCAGCCCGCACTGAATACCGCCGCGCCGTCACCGCCCTGCAAGCGCAACAGGAACAACGCACCACCGAGCAATTGCACGCCAAACGCGGTGAACAGGAAGGTGCGCGAGCCGATGCGCAGGCCGACAAGCAGCGTCACAAGACCCGCGATTGCCCAACTGATGGCGGTGCCTTGGGTCAGCAGCAGCAACGGTGCAAGCAGGTACAAAAAGCTCAGGCCCAGGCTCGCCAGCACGGGCAGGCCTTTGCGCTCCCAGTCCGCCGCCTGCTCGGTCGACGCCTTGCGCAACTGATTAAAGCTGAACAACAGCGCCGCACCCAGCAACAGCGCGCCCAATGGCGCACCGTCAAGCAAGGTCAGTTCGCCTACGCGCAGTTCGCTGAGGAACGCCAGCGCCGAGCCCAATTGCAGCAACAGGCCGAACGCGCGCGCCAGTGGCCGCTGCTGACGCAAGCCGAGCCAGAAAATCCCCGCGCCCTCCACCGCCCACGCCGCAGCCGTCCAGCGTGCGTCGAGGCCCAGCGGAATCGCCAAACTGGCAAAGATCACGCCCAACGCCAGGCAGGTTTCCGCCAGCAGCAAGGCGCGCCCGCCACGCAGCCATTGCGCCAGCCCCATGTAGAGGATGCCAAGGCCCAGCGCACTGAATGCGGTGGCAAATTCCAGGTGCTGCACCAGCGCGAACTGCAAACCAAAGCCCACCAACGGTGGGCCGAACAGCATGCTGCCGTCGACGTAATCACCCTTGGCCGCCGACCAGCGCAGCAGCGCACCCCGACTGTCGTCTTCGGGTGCGTCGCTCATCTCAAGCAGTTTACGCCGGGCGAACAACAGGCCGATGACCAGGTACATCAGGAAAAAAAGGATCAGGAACGGCTCGGTGCTCCACAGCAGTTCCGGTGTGTAGGAACGCATGCCCCAGGCGAAACCAATGCCGAAAGTACCCACGAACCCGATTAGGTTGAGCAAGCGCCAGGCCTTGAACCAGGCGATGGCGAGGATGCCGGCGTTGAGCAAAGCGAAGTAGCTGAACAACGCCACGTGGTTACCGGCGCCGGTTGACGTGAGAATCGGCGCGGCAAAGCCACCCAACGCCGCCGCGCAAGCCAGGCCAAGGGCATCCTGGGTGATCGCCAGGATCGCCGAGAACACCGTGACCGCCACCAGCAGGCCCAGCGCGGCGCCCGGATCGATCAACGGGTGCAAGCGCATTGCGGCGAACACCGTCAGGTACAACACGGCAATGCCGGTGCCTTGCAGCATCAGGCCGTAATTGCTGTTACGCAGCCGCAACCACCACCCCAGGCCCAACAGGCCGATGGCGGCAGCGGCAACCCCGGCGTAACGCAACTCGATCGGCACCACCACGCCTTCGGTGGCATAGCGCAGCAAAAAGGCCAGGCCCAGGAACAACAGCACCACGCCGACGCGCAGCACGGTGTTACCGCCAAACAGCCAATTGCGTGCGCCACTGATGGCGCGCTCGATCAGGTTGGGGCCGCGGGCAATAGCAGGCTCTTTAGGTTCTGGCGTCGGCGCTGGGGCCCAGACGTGATCCGGCAGCGGCTGGCTCGCCTCGGCAACCACGGCGACAGGCGCCAGTTCGGCGGGCAGCTCCCAGACAAGTTCGGGCTTTGCAACGACAGGAGGAGGTTCAGGCACGGAGGGTTCGACAATCACGCTGTTCGTCGGCGCGGGCACCTCCAGTTGCCGCAGGCGCTCACCCAGCGCAATCAGCGCCTTTTGCGTGGTTTCCAACTGACGCGCCTGCTGGTCCGCTTGCGCCGACAGCTTCGCCAGGCGGATGGCCTGGCCAATGCCCAAGCCCAGCAGCGCACCGATACCCGCATCACTGAACGACTCATCGAGTGTCCAGCCGAGCACCAGGCCAATCAGCATGAAAATCCATTGCATGGTTGATATCCCTAAGCAGCCCGAGGCGGGCAAACCGGGGCCTAGTATATCGACGCGGGGCCAATGTGGGAGGGGGCTTGCCCCCGATAGCGGTGTGCCAGTCGATATATCTGCAAACTGGCAATTCGCTATCGGGGGCAAGCCCCCTCCCACATTTTTGTATTGCGGTGATTAGTCGAGCGCTTTCCAGATTTCGGTCGCGTACTCCCTGATGGTGCGGTCGGACGAGAACCAGCCCATCCGCGCCGTATTCAGCACAGCCGAGCGCCACCACGCTTTGGAGTCATGCCAATGCGCTTCGACCCGCGCCTGGGCGTCCCAGTAGGAGTCGAAGTCGGCACACACCAGGAAGCGGTCGTAGTCGATCAGCCCGTCGATCAGGCCCACATAGCGGCCGGGATCATCCGGCGAGAACACCCCGCCCCGAATCGCTTGCAACACGTCGTTGAGACGATGAGAAGCAGCAATTTCCGGCCCGGCGTTGAATTCGCCCGCGTGCTTGCGGGCTTCGACCTGCTGAGCACTGAGGCCGAAAATGAACATGTGATCGGCGCCCACGCGCTCGTGCATCTCCACGTTGGCGCCGTCCATGGTGCCGATGGTCAGCGCGCCGTTGAGGCCGAACTTCATGTTGCTGGTGCCCGAGGCTTCAAAGCCGGCCGTGGAGATCTGCTCCGACAAATCCGCCGCCGGAATGATGCTTTCCGCCAGGCTGACGTTGTAGTTGGGCAGGAACACCACCTTGAGCAAACCGCGCACGGTCGGGTCGTTGTTCACGGTACGGGCGATGTCGTTGGTCAACTTGATGATCAACTTGGCCTGGTGGTAACTCGCCGCGGCCTTGCCGGCGAAGATCTTCACCCGTGGCACCCAGTCGGTGCCAGGCTCGGCGCGGATCGCCTGGTACAACGCCACGGTGTGCAGCAGGTTGAGCAGCTGGCGTTTGTACTCGTGGATGCGTTTGACCTGCACGTCGAACATCGCCGCCGGGTTCACTGAAATACCCAGGCGCTCATGGATGATCTCGGCCAGTGCACGCTTGCTGTGCAGGCGCTGATCGGCAAAGGCTTTACGGAAGGATTGCTTCTCGGCGAAGGTTTCCAGCTCCGTCAGGCGCGTTTCCATGGTGTCGAGAATGTCCGGGCCCAGCGCGTCCACCAGCATATCGGTGAGCTTGGGGTTGGCCTGGTACAGCCAGCGGCGGAAGGTAATGCCGTTGGTTTTATTGTTGATGCGCTCCGGGTACAGCTTGTGCAGCTCGGAGAACACCGTGCTGCGCATCAGCTGGGTGTGCAGGCCAGACACGCCGTTGACGCTATGCGAGCCGAGGAACGCCAGGTTACCCATGCGCACGCGGCGGCCGTTGTCTTCTTCGATCAGCGACACGGCGCGTAGCACGTCGAAGTCGTGAATGCCTTTGGCCCGTAGCGAGTCGATGTGCTGGGCGTTAATCAGGTAGATGATCTGCATGTGGCGCGGCAGCATGCGTTCCATCAAACCTACAGGCCAGGTTTCCAGGGCTTCGGGCAGCAAGGTGTGGTTGGTGTAGGAAAGGGTTTCAACCGTCACGTCCCACGCCGCTTCCCACGGAATGTCATGCAGGTCGACCAGTTGGCGCATCAGCTCGGCGACGGCAATCGAGGGGTGCGTGTCGTTGAGCTGGATGGCGGCGTGTTCGCCCAGGCTCAATACCGAGCCGTGCATGTTTTTGTGGCGGCGCAGCAGATCCTGCAGCGAGGCAGAGACGAAGAAGTATTCCTGGCGCAGACGCAGTTCCTGCCCTGCTTCGGTGCTGTCGGCCGGGTAAAGCACACGGGAGATGCTTTCGGCACGGGCGACTTCGGCGACGGCGCCCAAGTGGTCACCCGCGTTGAAACGCTCCAGGTGCAAGTCTTCCACGGCGCGTGCACGCCACAGGCGCAGGGTGTTGACGCTGGCGCCGCGCCAGCCGACCACGGGAGTGTCATAAGCCACCGCGCGCACGGTTTCATTCGGCGACCACACTTGGATCATCTTGCCGGAAGCGTCCGCCAGGGTTTCGACGCTGCCGCCAAAACCGATGGGGTAAATCACCTCGGCCCGTTCGAATTCCCACGGGTTGCCAAAGTCCAGCCAGCGCTCGGTCTGCTCCTGTTGCCAGCCATCGACGATCGCCTGGCGAAACAAACCGTGCTCGTAACGAATGCCATAACCGTGGCCGGCAATGCCCAAGGTCGACATGCTTTCCATAAAGCATGCGGCCAGGCGGCCCAGGCCACCGTTGCCAAGCGCCGCGTCGGGCTCCAGCAGGCGGATGCGCTCCAGGTCCACACCGAGTTCGGACAGCGCTTCGCGCGCGATCTCCAGCACGCCGAGGTTGCTCAGGCTGTCGTAGAGCAAACGGCCGATAAGAAATTCCAGGGAAAGGTAATAAACCCGCTTCTGGCCTTTGCGGTAAATGCGCCGCGTGTGGTCCATCCAGTGATCGACCATCTGGTCGCGGGCGGCCAGGGCAATGGCTTCGAACCAGTCGTGGTCGAAGGCGTGGTCGGGGTCCTTGCCCACCGCGTAGGTGAGTTTGGTCAAGACAGCATCGCGGAATGCGGCTACCTCTGCTTCTCGTGCAAGCGGTTCCTGAGACATCGGTGCGACCTCGGGCGAGATTGAAGGAGTTGCTAGAGCCTAGTCGGTCTGACAGACGGTAGACGCTCTGGTTCGGCAGTATTTTTACTCATTCACCTTTGCGGCAAATTGATGCAGGGGTCGTGCCCAATCGGTGCTTGAGCAGCCTTCGGGCTGAAAACCACAAAATATTGTTCAAAAAACCATCAATCCCGGTATGATCGCGCGCCCGGATACAGCCCCACCTTGGAACCCTGATGAAGCCTCAACTGATCGCCGCCGCGGAACTCGACCGTCTCGAGACCTGGCAGAAATATTCCGCCCACATGTGCGGTGGCTGCGTGTCCAGCTGCTGCACGCTGCCGGTTGAGGTGAAGATCAAGGACCTTATCCGCATTGGCATCGTCGATGAATTCGAGCGCGGCGACCCGCCCAAGAACATCGCCAAGCGCTTGCAGAAAGAAGGCATCGTCGAGCGTTTCAATTCCAAATCCGAGATTTTTACCTTGCAGCGCATGAGCAACAACGATTGCCTGTACCTGGATCGTAAAACGCGCTTCTGCACTATTTATGACAAGCGTCCGGATACGTGCCGCAACCACCCCAAAATCGGGCCGCGGCCGGGGTACTGCGCGTATAAGCCCAAGGAAGTGGTGCGCGAGACCAAGTTCAAGACGCTCGATAAGTTCTGATCCGGTTTTTGTGGGGCTTTGAGGGCCCTATCGGGGGCAAGCCCCCTCCCACATTGGAACGCATTTCAAAGGTGGGAGGGGGCTTGCCCCCGATAGGGCCGGTACATTCACCACAAATTCTGCAGGCACAAAAAAACGCCCCCGGCCTTTCGACCGGGGGCGTTTTTCATTCAGCCTGAGTTAACTCAGTTCTTGGCTTTCTTGGCAGCGCGGGTACGCTCGCCTTCGTCCAGGATCTTCTTACGCAGGCGGATCGACTTAGGCGTGACTTCGCACAGCTCGTCGTCCTGGATGAATTCCAGGGCCTGTTCCAGGGTGAAGCGAACAGGTGGAACCAGAGCGATGGTTTCGTCTTTGCCCGAAGCACGCATGTTGTCGAGCTTCTTGCCTTTGGTTGGGTTGACGCCCATGTCGTTGTCACGGCTGTTCAGACCAACGATCTGACCGTTGTAGATCTCTTGACCGTGTTCAACGAACAGCTTGCCACGCGCCTGCAGAGTTTCCAGGGAGTAGGTCAGTGCCTTGCCGGTTTCTACCGATACCAGAACACCGTTCTGACGGCCGGACATGTCGCCGGACTTCATGGTGTCGTAGCGATCGAAGATCGAGGTCAGGATGCCAGCACCGTTGGTCAGGGTCAGGAACTGGTTACGGAAACCGATCAGACCACGAGCAGGGATGTTGTATTCCAGACGCACACGGCCTTTGCCATCCGGCACCATGTTGGTCAGGTCGCCCTTACGCAGGCCCATCTCTTCCATGACCTTGCCCTGGGATTCTTCAGGGGTGTCGATGGTGACGTTTTCGAACGGTTCCTGCTTCACGCCGTCAACCTGACGGATGATCACTTCAGGACGACCAACGCCCATTTCGAAGCCTTCGCGACGCATGGTTTCGATCAGTACCGAGAGGTGCAGCTCACCACGGCCGGAAACCTTGAACTTGTCAGCCGAGTCGCCTTCTTCAACGCGCAGTGCAACGTTGTACAGCAGCTCTTTGTCCAGACGTTCCTTGATGTTACGGGAAGTCACGAACTTGCCTTCTTTACCGCAGAAAGGCGAGTCGTTTACCTGGAAGGTCATGGAAACGGTTGGCTCGTCAACGGTCAGAGGCTTCATCGCCTCGACGTTGTCCGGCTGGCACAGGGTGTCGGAGATGAACAGCGAGTCCATACCGCTCACGCACACGATGTCACCGGCAAACGCTTCTTCAACGTCGATACGGTGCAGACCGTGGTGACCCATCAGCTTCAGGATACGGCCGTTGCGTTTCTTGCCGTCGGCGCCGATGGCGACAACCGGTGTGTTCGGCTTGACGCTACCACGAGCGATACGGCCAACACCGATAACACCCAGGAAGCTGTTGTAGTCCAGTGCCGAGATTTGCATCTGGAACGGACCGTCACGGTCAACTTTTGGCGCCGGTACGTTGTCGACGATCGACTGGTACAGCGGGGTCATGTCTTCAGCCATGTCGGTGTGTTCCAGACCGGCAATGCCGTTCAGGGCCGAGGCGTAGACGACTTTGAAGTCCAGCTGTTCTTCGGTAGCACCCAGGTTGTCGAACAGGTCGAAGATCTGGTCCAGAACCCAGTCCGGACGCGCGCCTGGACGGTCAACCTTGTTGATGCACACGATCGGACGCAGGCCGGCTTCAAACGCCTTCTTGGTCACGAAACGGGTTTGCGGCATAGGGCCGTCTTGAGCGTCAACCAGCAGCAGAACGGAGTCAACCATCGACATTACACGTTCAACTTCGCCGCCGAAGTCGGCGTGGCCCGGGGTGTCCACGATGTTGATGTGGTAGCCGTTCCAGTTGATAGCGGTGTTTTTAGCCAGGATGGTAATACCGCGCTCTTTTTCCTGGTCGTTGGAGTCCATCACGCGCTCGTCGTTGAGCTCGTTGCGCTCCAGGGTGCCGGATTGACGCAGGAGTTTGTCTACCAGGGTGGTTTTACCATGGTCAACGTGAGCAATGATGGCGATGTTACGTAGATTTTCGATCACTTGTGTATCTCGATCAGAGGATTCGGTGTGCTGACAGGTCGTGGCAGCGATTAACAGTAGAGTCAGGCCTTGCCGTTACAGCTTGACGGCAGAGTCGGGGGCCGGTGACGCAGGCCACAGGCAAACAGCCCCGGGCTCTTAGCTCGGTCGATAAACGCGCACATTGGCATGCCCCTCACTGAGCAAATGGTGGGCATGCAGGCGACTCATCACGCCTTTGTCGCAATACAGCAGGTACTGACGGCTGTTATCCAGTTCCTTGAAACGCGCGTTCAATGCGTAGAACGGCAGCGTTTGCACGTCGATGCCAGCGATTTCCAGCGGCTCATCTTCGGCGGCATCCGGATGACGGATGTCGACGACAATCTGGCCGGCCAGGACTTCGCTGACTTCTTCGATTTGCACATCCTGGCCCAGTTCGTCGATGACGCGATCGATCGGGACCATTTTGGCGTTCTCGAGCGCACGCTCCAGAATCGCCATGTCGAACTGTTGTTCTTCGTACTCCACGCGGTTGCGCTTGGCGTGGGTCTTGGGGTTCACCGAGATGACCCCGCAATATTCAGGCATGTGTTTGGCAAACGCTGCCGTGCCGATTTCTTCGGCCTGGTCGATGATGTCCTGCTTGTGACTGGCAATCAGCGGGCGCAGCACCAGCTTCTCGGTCACGCAGTCGATCAGCGACAGGTTCGGCAGCGTCTGGCTGGAGACCTGGGAAATCGCTTCACCGGTCACCAGCGCGTCGATCTGCAGCTGATCGGCAATCCGCGACGCAGCGCGCAACATCATACGCTTCAATACTACGCCCATATGACTGTTATCGACTTTGCCGAGAATTTCGCCCAGCACTTCCTCAAACGGCACGCTTACGAATAGCACGCGTTGGGAGCTGCCGTACTTCTTCCAGATAAAGTGCGCGACTTCCATCACGCCCAATTCGTGTGCACGCCCGCCCAGATTAAAGAAGCAGAAGTGGCTCATCAGGCCGCGGCGCATGATCTGGTAGGCCGCCACCGTGGAATCGAAACCGCCGGACATCAGTACCAGGGTCTGTTCCAGGGCACCCAGCGGGTAGCCGCCGATGCTGTTGTGCTGGCTGTGGATCACAAACAACCGTTGGTCGCGAATTTCCATGCGCACTTCAATTTGCGGCGCTTTCAGGGAAATTCCGGCAGCGCCGCACTCGCGACGCAGCTTGCTGCCGACGTATTTCTCGACGTCCATGGAGCTGAAGGTGTGCTTGCCGGCGCGCTTGCAGCGCACCGAAAAGATCTTGCCTTCAAGCTCGCTACCGTAGTGCTGTTTGCACTTTTCGGTGATGTCGTCGAAGTCGCCCAGCGGGTACTCATCCACCTGCAGGAAATGCGCGATGCCCGGCATGCAGCTCAGGCGCTCAGTCATGTCCTTCAAGGCTTTGGCGTCGGTGACACGGGTTTCCAGCTCGAGGTTGTCCCACACGCCGTTCACCACCACAGCCGGGTCCAGGTCACGGAGCACGGCACGGATGTTCTTGGCCAACTGACGGATGAAACGCGTCCGTACCGGTCGGCTTTTGATGGTGATCTCGGGGAACACTTTAACGATTAATTTCATGGAAACAGCGCGCGCCGGGCCTGCTGAAAAAGGGGGGCGCGGATTATAGCGGAAATCGCTCAAGGTTTAACCAGTTAATATGCATCAGACACAACACGCACCAAAACGGGTCATTTGCGCAAATTGGCGCTACATTGCAGTGCGTTATTTATTGCGCTTCAGCGGATTGCACCTTTATAGGGGCCATTTTGAGGCAAAAAGGCCATGTTGGCGCACTGGCATGCAATTTGCTCTCTTGTGAGGCAGGTTGCCTTGGTCGAGTATTCGCGCCGGCATCACCCACATTCTAAGGGCTAACTCCACTACCCCAGCCCGAAGCCACCCGGAGGACACCATGTCGAAGTCGGTTCAACTCATCAAAGATCATGACGTTAAATGGATTGATCTGCGCTTCACGGACACTAAAGGTACTCAGCACCACGTGACCATGCCGGCTCGCGACGCGCTGGATGATGCTTTCTTCGAAGAAGGCAAAATGTTCGACGGTTCCTCCATTGCTGGCTGGAAAGGCATCGAAGCCTCCGACATGATCCTGATGCCGGACGACAGCACTGCCGTTCTCGACCCGTTCACCGAAGACCCAACCCTGATCATCGTCTGCGACGTGATCGAGCCTTCGACCATGCAAGGCTACGACCGCGACCCACGTGCGATCGCCAAGCGTGCCGAGGAATACCTGAAGTCGACCGGTATCGGCGACACCGTATTCGTAGGCCCAGAGCCAGAATTCTTCATCTTTGATTCGGTCAAGTTCAAGTCCGACATCTCCGGTTCCATGTTCAAAATCTTCTCCGAACAAGGTTCGTGGATGTCCGACCAGGACATCGAAGGCGGCAACAAAGGCCACCGTCCAGGCATCAAAGGTGGCTACTTCCCAGTTCCGCCATTCGACCACGACCATGAAATCCGTACCTCCATGTGCAACGCCATGGAAGAAATGGGCCTGGTCATCGAAGTTCACCACCACGAAGTGGCGACTGCCGGCCAGAACGAAATCGGCGTGAAGTTCAACACCCTGGTGGCCAAGGCTGACGAAGTTCAGACCCTGAAATACTGCGTACACAACGTGGCTGATGCCTACGGCCGTACCGCTACTTTCATGCCTAAGCCGCTGTACGGCGATAATGGCTCGGGTATGCACGTTCACCTGTCCATCGCTAAAGAAGGCAAAAACACCTTCGCTGGCGAAGGTTATGCCGGCCTGTCCGACACCGCCCTGTACTTCATCGGCGGTATCATCAAGCACGGTAAGGCCCTGAACGGCTTCACCAACCCGTCGACCAACTCCTACAAGCGTCTGGTCCCAGGTTTCGAAGCACCTGTAATGCTGGCTTACTCGGCGCGTAACCGTTCCGCCTCAATCCGTATTCCTTACGTGTCCAGCCCTCGCGCTCGCCGTATCGAAGCGCGCTTCCCGGATCCAGCAGCCAACCCGTACCTGGCCTTCGCTGCCCTGGTCATGGCCGGCCTGGACGGTATCCAGAACAAGATCCACCCAGGCGACGCCGCCGACAAAAACTTGTACGACCTGCCGCCTGAAGAGGCCAAAGAGATCCCACAAGTGTGCGGCAGCCTGAAAGAAGCCCTGGAAGAGCTGGACAAGGGCCGTGCGTTCCTGACCAAAGGCGGCGTATTCAGCGACGACTTCATCGATGCCTACATCGAGCTGAAAAGCGAAGAAGAAATCAAAGTACGCACCTTCGTACACCCACTGGAATACGAGCTGTACTACAGCTGCTGATCCGGTAGCGCCGCTTAAAGCGGCGTGACAAAAAAGGCCTCCTTCGGGAGGCCTTTTTTATGCCTGAAAATATCGAAGCTACCCGGGCGGCGTGAGAGACGGCCGCCGTCGGTACCCGTCAAAGCCATCGTGTTTCTGGCGGCGTTGCGGCACCTGCCACGCCCACCTCTTACATCACACAGGCAGATAACTGCGCAGACTCACCGCCTCGCCCGACATCCATCCCGATCTAACGCCCGTAGCCTGAGGCACTACTCTGCTCAACGGATCAAATCATGTACAACCGCTCGCTCGCGCTCATCGCCTGCCTGTTTCTGCACGGGTGTGGCACCCCGCCCAAAGCCCCTGCGCCGATCGAAAGGCAAATCCTGCTGCAAAGCAGCGCATCCTGGGACGGTACGCCTTATACCGGCTACCCCCAAAGCGCCCCGGAGCTGACACTGTTGAAGCTCAAGATTGCGCCACACACCACCCTCGCCTGGCACACACACCCGATGCCCAATGCGGCTTACATACTCAGCGGCGAACTCACGGTGCAAAGCCGCGACAGCGGGCACGCCCGGGTTTTCAGACAAGGGCAGACACTCGCCGAGATGGTCAACATCGTCCATCGAGGCGTCACAGGGGATACGCCGGTGGAGTTACTGGTGTTTTATGCCGGCAGCCCCGGCATGCCGCTCTCCCACACCGATTGATGCTGGCCTGCGCCACTAACTGCCGGGCGCGGGCGCGCGCAAAAAAGCTCAAGCGTGCCGCGCGCCTTCAATAATTACGCGTTATCGTTGGCGACCTTCGAACACGCTCGTGCCTACAGGGGACCGCCTTTGAAACATCGACTCGTACTTGCCTTGCTGTTCGCCAGCGCCACCGCCACTGCCGCGCCGCCGACACTCGAACCGCTGCTCAACAGCATCGCCGAGCGTCTGACCATCGCCGACCAGGTCGCACTGAGCAAATGGGACAGCCACAAAGCCGTGGAAGATCGCCCTCGCGAACAGGCTGTAATCGCCAGCGCGAGAGCCCAGGCCCCCGACTACAAAGTCTCGCCCGAGGCGGCGGAGCAGTTTTTCTCCGCGCAGATAGAGGCGAATAAACTGGTGCAATACACCCGACTGTCCGACTGGCAGTTTAAAGGCAAGGCGCCCGATACGCCGCGCCCGGACCTGACCGGCAAGATTCGCCCTCAACTGGACCAACTACAAAAACGCATGCTGCAACAATTAGCCGACTTCGGCCCCGAGCGCAGCAACCCGCAGTGCCCGCACTGGGTAGCCCTGGCCGTGCACGAACCGCTTAACGATCCCTTGGTGCAGATCGCAATGACCCGCGCCACGGCCGAGTTGTGCGTCTACACGCCTTGAAGGATAAGGGCCTGCTTCATTGAAGGCCCTTTCCCGCATTTTGGTTAAATCGCGGAAATGTCTGATACATCCCAGGCCATCGCGCCTCTACGATGCAGCGTCCTGCCGCCACTCGCCGATGTTTTTGCGATGAACCTTATCTGTAAGACCCTGTGTTCACTGACGCTCGTGCTCAGCCCAATCGCCGCAGCGCAAAAACCCACACCGTCAACGACCCTCGACCTTGAGCCCACGGCCTGGACGGTAGAAGCGCCTTACCCGCAAAGCACGATTATCAATGCCCGCATCAATGGCACCGCTGCCCACGACGGCAATTCCAGCATGGCGATCCTGCATGTGGCGTGCTACAGCGCGCCCTTGCGCCCAATGATCTCGCTGCTCACCCACACCGACCAGTTGCATTTCAAACCCGGTATTTATGAAGGCCCGGATGCTCGCTCCACCGGCCCGCTCAGCCTCACCACCGGCGTGCTTCCAGCCCGCACTTACCGCGTAAACGGCTATTACAGCGCCGAGCCCACGCAGCAGCACGGCGTGCTGTTCAAACTCACCATGCCCGCCAACCGCCAAGAGCTGCGCGAGTGGATCACCGACGACATGGGTGGCCAGCGCATCAGGATGACCATTCCCTCCGCCATTCCCGGTGATTCGCCACTGAGCGCCGAGTTCATCCTGCCCAAAGACAGCACAGGCTTGCGCGAGGTCATCAAGCCTTGCCTGAACAATCGAAAAAGCACGCCTAAAAAACCTTCCTGAACAAACCCCGCAAAACTGCACTATATTGGTGCGTAGCGCCGCACCCTTCCCACCCCGGCAGCCCATTTTGGTTCGAATCTTCCCGAGTGAGCTGGCAGAACGCCACAGTTTCGCGCCTTAAACCCCTATTTCAGGGCTTTAACGCTTCTTTTCGGAGCCTTGGTTTGGTTTTTGCATTTTCCTTGTATCAGCGTGTGCCTCAAGCCCGCGCCTTGCTCCAAAAGAGGTCCTGATGACCATCAGCGATGCACTGCACCGTTTATTACTCGACAACCTGACCACCGCGACCATTCTGCTCAATGACGACTTGCGTCTTGAGTACATGAACCCGGCGGCGGAGATGCTCCTGGCCATCAGCGGCCAGCGCAGCCATGGGCAGTTCATCAGCGAATTGTTCACCGAGTCGGCCGAAGCCTTGAGCTCGTTGCGCCAGGCGGTGGAGCAGGCACACCCGTTCACCAAGCGCGAAGCGATGCTCACCGCCCTCACCGGCCAGACGCTGACCGTCGACTACGCAGTAACCCCGATCCTGAGCAACGGCGCCACCTTGCTGCTGCTCGAAGTGCACCCGCGCGACCGCCTGCTGCGTATTACTAAAGAAGAAGCGCAGCTGTCCAAGCAGGAAACCAGCAAGATGCTGGTGCGCGGCCTGGCCCATGAGATCAAGAACCCGCTGGGCGGGATTCGCGGCGCCGCGCAATTGCTGGCCCGCGAGCTGCCGGACGAGAACCTCAAGGACTACACCAACGTCATCATCGAAGAAGCCGACCGCCTGCGTAACCTGGTGGACCGCATGCTCGGCTCCAACAAATTGCCGTCGCTGGCGATGACCAACGTGCACGAAGTGCTGGAACGCGTTTGCCAGTTGGTCGAGGCCGAAAGCCAAGGCTGCATCACCCTGGTACGCGACTACGACCCAAGCATTCCGGACGTGTTGATCGACCGCGAACAGATGATCCAGGCCGTGCTCAATATCGTGCGCAACGCCATGCAGGCCATCAGCAGCCAGAACGAGCTGCGCCTGGGTCGCATCAGCCTGCGCACCCGCGCGCTGCGCCAATTCACCATCGGCCATGTGCGCCACCGCCTGGTAACCAAGGTCGAGATCATCGACAACGGCCCGGGCATTCCCGCAGAGCTGCAGGAAACCATCTTCTTCCCCATGGTCAGCGGCCGCCCGGACGGTACCGGGCTGGGCCTGGCCATTACCCAGAACATCATCAGCCAGCACCAGGGTTTGATCGAGTGTGAGAGCCATCCCGGTCACACCACCTTCTCGATCTTTCTGCCTCTGGAACAAGGAGCCCCATCGACATGAGCCGTAGTGAAACTGTCTGGATCGTCGATGACGACCGTTCTATCCGCTGGGTCCTCGAGAAAGCCTTGCAACAGGAAGGCATGACCACCCAGAGCTTCGACAGCGCCGACGGGGTGATGAGCCGCCTGGCGCGCCAGCAGCCGGACGTGATCATCTCCGACATCCGCATGCCCGGCGCCAGTGGCCTGGATTTGCTCGCGCGCATCCGCGAGCAGCACCCGCGCCTGCCGGTGATCATCATGACCGCGCACTCGGACCTGGACAGCGCTGTCGCGTCCTATCAGGGCGGTGCCTTTGAATACCTGCCCAAGCCGTTCGACGTGGACGAGGCCGTGGCGCTGGTCAAGCGCGCCAACCAGCACGCCCAGGAACAACAGAACCAGGAAGCCCCACCGGCCCTGACCCGCACCCCGGAAATCATCGGCGAAGCGCCGGCGATGCAGGAAGTGTTTCGCGCCATCGGGCGCTTGAGCCACTCCAACATCACCGTGCTGATCAACGGCGAATCGGGCACCGGCAAAGAGCTTGTGGCTCATGCCTTGCACCGCCACAGCCCGCGGGCGGCTTCGCCGTTCATCGCGCTGAACATGGCGGCGATTCCCAAGGACTTGATGGAATCCGAGCTGTTCGGCCATGAAAAAGGCGCGTTTACCGGCGCGGCCAACCTGCGTCGCGGGCGCTTTGAACAGGCGGACGGCGGCACGTTGTTTCTGGATGAAATCGGCGACATGCCGGCCGACACCCAAACCCGCTTGCTGCGCGTATTGGCTGACGGTGAGTTCTATCGCGTGGGCGGGCACACGCCGGTCAAGGTCGATGTGCGCATCATTGCAGCGACCCACCAGAACCTCGAAACCCTGGTGCACGCGGGCAAATTCCGTGAGGACTTGTTCCACCGTCTGAACGTGATCCGCATTCACATCCCACGCATGTCGGATCGCCGCGAAGACATTCCGACCCTGGCTCGTCACTTCCTCAGCCGCGCCGCTCAAGAGCTGGCCGTCGAGCCGAAGTTGCTCAAAAGCGAGACCGAGGAATATCTCAAGAATCTGCCGTGGCCGGGCAACGTGCGGCAGCTGGAGAACACCTGCCGCTGGATCACCGTCATGGCCTCCGGCCGTGAAGTGCATATCAGCGACCTGCCGCCGGAGCTGCTGAGCCTGCCGCAGGACTCGGCACCGGTGACCAACTGGGAACAGGCGCTGCGCCAATGGGCCGATCAGGCCTTGGCACGCGGCCAGTCGAACCTGCTCGACAGCGCCGTACCGGCGTTCGAACGGATCATGATCGAAACCGCCTTGAAGCACACCGCCGGCCGCCGCCGCGACGCCGCCGTGCTGTTGGGCTGGGGCCGCAATACCTTGACGCGCAAGATCAAGGAGCTGGGGATGAAGGTCGATGGCGGCGATGATGATGAGGGTGATGAGGGCTGATCACAGCCTTCTCATCCACTGAATATCAAATGTGGGAGGGGGCTTGCCCCCCTCCCACATTTGAATCTCCTGCACGTTTGGATCTCCACCAGGCTTCAGACCGTGCACCGCTTCAATGCACCATGAACCGGCATCGGGCACTGCTCCAACCCCTGAAACGACCAAATCATTAACAAAAAATGAATCGCCAAAAACACCAAAGCCCCGTATTTCGGGGCTTTGCGCTTTCTGGCAATTTTTTTTGGCACACATTGCAAGTTCTGGCACGCGCCCTGCAACAACCCTTGTACTACCCAGTTTCGGGGACCTTGGTACAGGCAGGCCGAGAATCCCCTCTTTACACCCGGGTGCTTGATGCGGATCGCGTCGCGCCCCACACCCGTTTCGGGAACCTCGGTACAGGCAGGCCGGGGATTCCCTCTTTAACACCGAAGCCTTTGGCTTCACCCCGTTTTGGGAGCCCTGGTACAGGCAGGCCGGGAACTCCCTTCTTTACACCCGGGGCTTATGTGGCACAGCGCCCGTAGCCCCAGCCCGTTTTGGGAACCTTGGTACAGGCAGGCCGGGGATTCCCTCTTTTATTCCTCGCGCAGATGGATCTGCAACCGCCAACGGCCATCGGCCTTCTCCCCTTTCCACTCCCCGCGCAACGGCCGAGCCGCCACCAGGTTCAGCAGCAAGCCGGCATCGGTCTTGCGGATGCGCCAGTTCACATCCTTGTCATTGACCTTAAGCTGCCCGCCGGCGGCCTTGCCCAGCGCGTCGAACAGCAGCGCCACGGTGCCGTCGATATGCTCGCCATGCAGCTTGGGTTCGCTGTTGAACCACACCACCAGGCCGTCCGCCGCGGTCTCGACCTGTTGCAGTTCGACCGGGTCCGGCGTTGTGAGGCGGCCGATCATCAAGCCGATCATCAACCCGACAATCGCCAATGAGCCCAAAACCCTGGGCAATAGCTTCGGTCTTGGGTCGTCTTCGGGGGTAGAATGCAGCGCATCTTTGCCTTCGGAGCCGTGCATGTTTCACGTCATCCTTTTTCAACCAGAAATTCCGCCGAATACCGGCAACGTTATCAGGCTGTGCGCCAACAGTGGCTGCCACCTGCATTTGATCGAGCCTCTGGGCTTCGACATGGACGACAAGCGCCTGCGCCGCGCCGGGCTGGACTACCACGAGTACGCCACGCTCAAGCGCCATGCGGACCTGGCCAGCTGCCTGGAAAGCCTGGGCCACCCGCGGCTGTTCGCGTTCACCACCAAGGGTTCGCGGCCATTTCATGACGCTAGCTTTGCCGAAGGCGACGCCTTCCTGTTCGGCCCGGAAAGCCGTGGCCTGCCGGCCGAGGTGCTCGACGCCCTGCCCGACGGTCATCGCCTGCGCTTGCCGATGCGTGAGGGCTGCCGCAGCTTGAACCTGTCCAACACCGTGGCCGTCGCCGTCTACGAAGGCTGGCGCCAGCTCGGTTTCAAGTAATACACATAGCAAATGTGGGAGGGAGCTTGTGTGGGAGCTGGGCTTGCCCGCGATGCAGGCACCTCGGTGTATCAGTGATACCCAGGTGACGCTATCGCAGGCAAGCCAGCTCCCACACAAGCCCCCTCCCACATTGGTTACCGCGTCGGGCCCATTACTGAACGGTCGACGAACCTTCTGTTTGCATGCGCTGCAGCTCTTGCGCGTACAGGGCATCGAAGTTCACCGGAGCCAGCATCAGCGCCGGGAACGAGCCACGGGTGACCAGGCTGTCCAGGGTCTCACGGGCATACGGGAACAGGATGTTCGGGCAGAACGCGCCCAGGGTGTGGCTCATCGAAGCCTCGTCCAGGCCCTGGATCAGGAAGATACCGGCCTGTTGCACTTCAGCGATGAAGGCCACTTCTTCGCCGTTCTTGACGGTGACCGACAGGGTCAGCACGACTTCGTGGAAGTCGCCTTCGAGTGCCTTTTGACGGGTGTTCAGGTCCAGCGCAACGCTTGGGGTCCATTCCTGGCGGAAGATGGCCGGGCTTTTCGGCGCTTCGAACGACAGGTCACGCACGTAGATCCGCTGCAGCGAGAATTGTGGGCCTTGGTCTTGCGCTGCTTCGGTGTTCTGTTGGTCAGTCATCGCAGATCCTTCTTGATCTTGGGGGTCTTTTAGGGGTTAGGAGTCAGACGAGCAGCAGCGCATCAAGCTTACCGGCGCGCTCCAGGGCGAACAGGTCATCGCAACCACCGACATGCTTGTCGCCGATCCAGATCTGCGGCACGGACGTGCGTCCCGCTTTCTTGGTCATCTCGGCGCGCACCTGGGGCTTGCCATCGACCTTGATCTCTTCGAAGGCAACGCCCTTTTTCTCCAGCAAAGCCTTGGCTCGCATGCAGTAAGGGCAATAATCGCTGGAATAAACGACAACCTGGCTCATATCACTTCACCAGCGGCAGGTTATCGGCCTTCCAGCTGCCGATACCGCCGGACAGTTTGGCGGCGGTGAAACCGGTCTTGAGCATCTCGCGGGCGTGGGTGCCGGCGTGCTGGCCTTGGGCGTCGACCAGAATGATGGTCTTGCCTTTGTATTTTTCCAGCTCGGGCAAGCGTGCGATCAGCTTGTCCTGCGGAATGTTCAGGGCGCCGACGATATGGCCGGCGGCAAAATCCTTGGCCGGGCGAATATCCACAACAACGGCCTCATCCTTGTTGACCAGCGCGGTCAGCTCCGACGTGCTCAGGCTGCGGCCACCGCGGCTCATTTCATGAGCGATCAGCAGCGCCAGCAGGATGACAAAGGCACCCGCGAGCAGGTAGTGGGCAGTGGCAAATGCAATCAGGTGATCAACCATCAAGGAGGTTCCAGGGCGTTAAAATGGCGGTAAGTATACACAGCCGTCAGGGGGGGCCAACCCCCGTAAAGCGGTGACGTGGTCGGAACTTCGCTTTAAACTGCCACTCCCTTTTAGATTGCCTTCCTTTATTACCGCCGCGAGAGGATCTATGACTACTACGCCTAAACCTTTGGTCCTGATAATTCTCGATGGCTTCGGACACAGTGAAAGCCACCACGACAACGCCGTGTACTCGGCCAAGAAGCCGGTACTCGACCGCCTGAGCGCCACAGTACCCAACGGATTGATCTCCGGTTCCGGTATGGACGTAGGCCTGCCGGACGGCCAGATGGGCAACTCGGAAGTCGGCCACATGAACCTCGGCGCCGGACGAGTGGTATACCAAGACTTCACACGCGTGACCAAATCGATCCGTGACGGCGAGTTCTTCGAGAACCCGGCCATTTGCGCGGCGGTGGATAAAGCAGTTGCGGCCGGCAAGGCCGTGCACTTCATGGGCCTGCTGTCCGACGGCGGTGTACACAGCCACCAGGACCACTTGGTCGCCATGGCCGAGCTGGCCTTCAAGCGCGGCGCCGACAAAATTTACCTGCACGCTTTCCTCGACGGCCGCGACACCCCGCCAAAAAGCGCCCAGTCGTCCATTGAACTGCTCGACGCCACCTTCGCCGCCCTCGGCAAAGGCCGCATTGCCAGCCTGGTCGGCCGTTACTTTGCCATGGACCGCGATAACCGCTGGGACCGCGTGGCACAGGCCTACAACCTGATCGTCGACGGCCAGGCCGAATTCAACGCGGCCACCGCCCAGGAAGGCTTGCAAGCCGCCTATGCGCGTGGCGAGAGCGACGAATTCGTCAAAGCCACCACCATCGGCGAGCCAGTGAAAGTCGAAGACGGCGACGCCGTGGTGTTCATGAACTTCCGCGCCGACCGTGCCCGTGAGCTGAGCCATGTATTCGTCGATGCCGGCTTCAAGGACTTCGAGCGCGCACGCCAGCCAAAGGCCGAGTTTGTGATGCTCACCCAATACGCCGCCAACATCCCGGCCCCGTCGGCCTTCGCGCCAGGCAGCCTGGAAAACGTGCTGGGCGATTACCTGGCCAAGAACGGCAAGACCCAGCTGCGCATCGCCGAAACCGAAAAATACGCTCACGTCACCTTCTTCTTCTCCGGCGGGCGTGAAGAACCGTTCCCGGGCGAAGAACGCATCCTTATTCCGTCGCCAAAAGTCGCCACTTATGACCTGCAGCCGGAAATGAGCGCGCCGGAAGTGACCGACAAGATCGTCGATGCCATCGAGCACCAGCGTTACGACGTGATCGTGGTCAACTACGCCAACGGCGACATGGTTGGCCACAGCGGCAACCTGGAAGCGGCCGTAAAAGCCGTGGAATGCCTGGACCTGTGCGTCGGCCGCATCGTCGACGCCCTGGAGAAAGTCGGCGGCGAAGCGCTGATCACCGCTGACCACGGCAACTGCGAGCAGATGTCGGATGAATCCACCGGCCAGGCCCACACCGCGCACACCACCGAGCCAGTGCCGTTCATCTATGTTGGCAAGCGCGACTTCAAAGTTCGGCACGGCGGCGTGCTGGCGGACGTGGCGCCGACCATGTTGATGCTGATGGGGCTGGAGAAGCCGAAAGAGATGACCGGCACGTCGATTCTGGTTTGATCCCCAGCATCACCGCAAAACAGTGTGGGAGGGGCGTGCCCCCGATTACGGTGGGTCAGCTGACACAGAGGTGGCTGATACACCGCTATCGGGGGCAAGCCCCCTCCCACATTGGATCTCCTGTGTTTGGTAGATATCTTTTCGCCATACCAACGCCACTCGGCACCTATCTTGCCTTCCAGCCCGAATTGGGCGTTTTTTTTGCGGCGCTTGGCGGGCATACTAGGCCGTCCCTTTCCCTGGTGTCGCCCGCCTCTATGCTTCGCGCCTTGATTACCCTCGCTCTAGTCTGCCTGCTCCAACCGGCATTTGCCGATGAGCGCGCACAAACCCAACAACAGTTGGACGCTACGCGTCAGGACATTACCGAGTTGAAGAAACTGCTCGGCAAGCTCCAGGAAGAGAAATCCGGGGTGCAGAAAGACCTGCGCGGTACCGAAACCGAAATGGGCAAGCTCGAGAAGCAGGTCCAGGAGCTACAAAAAGAATTAAAGAAGAGCGAGTCGGAACTGGAGCGACTCGACGCTGAGAAAAAAAAACTCCAGAGCGCACGCGTTGAACAGCAACGCCTGATTGCGATCCAGGCCCGCGCCGCGTACCAGAGCGGCCGCCAGGAATACCTCAAGCTGCTGCTCAACCAGCAGAACCCGGAAAAATTCGCGCGCACCCTCACCTATTACGACTACCTGAGCAAGGCACGCCTGGCGCAGTTGAAGGGTTTTAACGAAACCCTGCGCCAGTTGGCCAACGTCGAGCAGGAAATCGCCGACCAGCAATCGCAACTGCTCGACCAGAAAACCGCCCTCGACACCCAGCGCGACCAGCTGGACAAGGTCCGCAAAGAGCGCCAGCTAGCCCTGGCCAAGCTCAACGACGATGTGAAGGCCCGCGACGCCAAACTGCAGGCCCGCGAGCAAGACCAGGCTGACCTGGGCAAAGTGCTCAAAACCATCGAGGAAACCCTGGCTCGCCAGGCACGTGAGGCCGAAGAAGCGCGGCAGAAAGCGCTGATCGCCCAGCAGGAAGCGGAAAAAAAGCGTCAGCGTGAAGCCGAACTGGCCGCCACCACCGACGCTCCGGCCCCACGCAAACCGGCGCGCGCAGCGCCTGGCCCGCTGGTTTCCAGCGCCGGCGAGTCGTTCGGCGGACCTTTTGCTTCAGCGCGTGGAAAACTTCCATGGCCTGTTGATGGTCGACTACTGGCACGCTTCGGTGAAACCCGAGGTGACGATACCCGCGCCAAATGGGACGGGGTCATGATCAGCGCCGCCGCCGGCAGCCAGGTTCATGCCGTTCACGGTGGGCGCGTGGTGTTTGCCGATTGGCTGCGCGGCGCCGGTTTGTTGGTGATTCTTGACCACGGTAATGGCTATTTGAGCCTTTACGGCCACAATCAGACTTTACTCAAGTCGGCAGGTGATGTTGTAAAAGCCGGTGAATCCATCTCCACTGTCGGTAACAGTGGTGGCCAGGACACTCCGGCGCTGTACTTCGCTATTCGTCAGCAGGGCCGCCCGAGCGACCCTGCACAATGGTGCCGTTCCCAAGGATAGGGCCGCATCTACATTAGGAGTTCGTTCGACATGCTGCATTTGTCCCGCCTCACTTCGCTGGCCCTGACGATCGCCCTGGTGATCGGCGCGCCTCTGGCTTTTGCCGACCAGGCCGCTGGGGCTGCACCCGCCGCCACGACCGCGACCACGGCTGCGACCACCAAGGCCCCGCTGCCGCTGGACGAGTTGCGCACCTTTGCCGAGGTCATGGACCGGATCAAGGCAGCCTATGTCGAACCCGTAGACGATAAAACCCTGCTGGAAAATGCCATTAAAGGCATGCTCAGCAACCTCGACCCGCACTCCGCTTACCTGGGCCCGGAAGATTTTGCCGAGTTGCAGGAAAGCACCAGCGGCGAGTTCGGCGGCCTGGGCATCGAAGTCGGCTCCGAAGACGGCCAGATCAAAGTGGTCTCGCCGATCGACGACACGCCGGCGTCCAAAGCTGGCATCCAGGCTGGCGACCTGATCGTGAAGATCAACGGTCAACCGACTCGCGGCCAGACCATGACCGAAGCTGTCGACAAGATGCGTGGCAAGCTCGGCCAGAAAATCACCCTGACCCTGGTGCGCGACGGCGGCAACCCGTTTGACGTGACCCTGGCCCGCGCGACCATCACGGTCAAGAGCGTGAAGAGCCAACTGCTGGAGTCCGGCTACGGCTACATCCGCATCACCCAGTTCCAGGTCAAGACCGGCGACGAAGTGGCCAAGGCCCTGGCCAAGCTGCGCAAAGACAACGGGAAGAAACTCAACGGCATCGTGCTCGACCTGCGTAACAACCCGGGCGGCGTGTTGCAGTCGGCGGTGGAAGTGGTCGATCACTTCATCACCAAGGGTCTGATCGTTTACACCAAAGGCCGCATCGCCAACTCCGAGTTGCGCTTCTCGGCCACCGGCAATGACTTGAGCGAAGGCGTGCCACTGGCAGTGCTGATCAACGGCGGCAGCGCCTCGGCGTCGGAAATCGTCGCCGGTGCCCTGCAGGACCAGAAACGCGGCGTGCTGATGGGCACCACCAGCTTCGGCAAAGGCTCGGTACAAACCGTGCTGCCGCTGAACAATGACCGCGCATTGAAGATCACCACGGCGCTGTACTACACGCCGAACGGCCGTTCGATTCAGGCGCAGGGCATCGTCCCGGACATCGAAGTGCGTAAAGCCAAGATCACCAACGAGATCGACAGCGAGTACTACAAGGAGGCCGACCTGCAAGGTCACCTGGGCAATGGCAACGGCGGTGCCGACCAGCCAACCGGCAGCGGCGCCAAAGCCAAGCCGATGCCGCAGGACGACGATTACCAACTGGCCCAGGCGCTGAGCCTGCTGAAAGGCCTGAGCATCACGCGCAGCCGTTGATATGCGTTTTGCCCTGATCATCGCCTTGTTGTGCAGCCTGGCAGGCGTCGCCCACGCGACGCCTGCCGGCGAGCCACACAAAGCCTACCTGACCCTCATCATCGACGACCTGGGGCAAAACCTGCCTCGGGATCGTCGCGTGCTGGGCCTGCCCGGGCCGGTGACCACGGCGGTGATGCCGGACACGCCCCACGCCGCCGAATTCGCCCGCGAAGCGCACAAGGCCGGCAAGATTGTGATCCTGCACATGCCCATGGACCCGGCCACCGGCCCGTTCGCCTGGCACCCCGAGCTGCCGATCGAAGAACTCGGCAAACGCCTGGACGCCGCGTTCAAGGCCGTGCCCTACACCGCTGGCATCAACAACCATATGGGCAGCCGCATGACTGCCCAACGGGACGCCATGGCCTGGTTGATGGGCGAGCTGCAGCGGCGTAACAAGTTCTTTGTCGACAGCCGCACCAGCGCGCAGACCGTCGCCGCCGCCGAAGCGCAAAAGATTGGTTTGGCGCATGTCTCGCGGGATGTATTCCTTGATGACGAGCGCACCGAGGCGGCCATTACCACGCAACTGCAAACCGCGATCAAGCTGGCGCACAAGCAGGGCTCGGTGGTGATGATCGGCCACCCTTATCCGCAGACGCTGGCGGTGCTGGAGCGCGAGTTGCCCAAGCTCAAGGCTCAGGGCATCGACTGGATTGATATCAAGCTGATGATCAGCGTGCGCGGCAATCAGGCCATGGCTGGACATGGCAAGAACGGTCAGTACCGTTAGATCAGATGGCGACATTCCCGTGTGGGAGCGGGCTTGCTCGCGAAAGCGGTGGGTCAGTCAGCAGATTGAGTGGCTGACACACCGCTTTCGCGAGCAAGCCCGCTCCCACATTTGACCGTGTTTATTCTGCTGATTACCGTGCGCTACATAGCTGTATTTAGAGGTAGCGCGCCATGATCTCGTCGACCACGCCGTCTTTGCGCAGCTGATCCAGCGCGGCCTGAAGCTTGGCGACCAGTTCGTCCGGCACGTCCTTGTTCAGCGCGAGGTAGAGTTGCGCGCTATTGAAGCGCAACACGGTCTTGAGCCCCGTCACGCCCACCTGACGCGCCAGGTAACGCCCGGCGGGATCACCGGTGGCCCACAGGTCGATCTGGCCATCCAGGAGCTTTTGCGCGTTGTCCTGGTCGCGTAACACCACCAATGGGTTGAGGCCTTGCTTTTCCAGCGTATCGGCAATGGCGTCGCCTTTGTAGGCGCCGATCTTGTAGCGGCGCGCATGCTCCAGGTCATCCAGCTGGATCTTGCTGTCGGCCTTGGCCAGCAACACCCAATCGTCCGGGCCGATGGGGCCGACCCATTTGAACAGGGCTTCACGGTCCGGCAGACGCGCCATCACGAATACGCCATAACCAGGTTTTTCCAGGGCGAGTTTGTAGATTCGCTCCCACGGAAAACGCAGGGTCAGGTTGTAGGAAATGCCGGCACGCTTGAAGGTCTCGCGCACGATGTCCACGGCGATGCCTTCGATGTTCTCGTCCTTGGCGAAGTTCTTGCCGTTTTTTGCCATGTTGTACGGCGGGAAGTTTTCCGTCAGCAACACCAAAGAGGCGTCAGACGGTTCTTCGGCACGGGCCGAGCCTGCCAAAAGCATGGAAGAACTGGCGAGGGCGAGCAGCAGGTGTTTGAACATGAAAGTTACCGGAATCCATGGCAAGCGCAGAGAGTGCCGCGCGCTCGCCATGGTGTCCAGCAGCGTTTAGCGAACGACGATACCGCGCGCCGCCATGTAGGCCTTGGCCTCCGGAACGGTGTATTCGCCAAAGTGGAAAATACTCGCCGCCAGCACCGCGCTGGCGTGGCCTTCGATCACGCCGTCGGCCAGGTGCTGCAGGTTGCCGACACCGCCGGACGCAATGACCGGAATGCCCAGCGCATCGCTGATGGCGCGGGTCACGCCGAGGTCGAAGCCGTTTTTCATGCCGTCCTGGTCCATGCTGGTCAGCAGGATTTCACCGGCGCCCAGGCCTTCCATCTTCATCGCCCACTCCACCGCATCCAGCCCGGTAGGTTTGCGACCGCCGTGGGTGAAGATCTCCCAACGCGGGGTTTCGCCAGGCCCGGAGACTTTCTTGGCGTCGATGGCGACCACGATGCACTGCGAACCGAAGTGCTGCGCGGCTTCGCCGACAAACTCCGGGTTGAACACCGCGGCGGTGTTGATCGAGACCTTGTCCGCGCCGGCATTGAGCAGGTTGCGGATGTCTTGCACGGTGCGAACGCCACCGCCCACGGTCAGCGGGATAAACACCTGGCTGGCCATGCGCTCGACGGTATGCAGCGTGGTGTCACGGCCGTCGACGCTGGCGGTGATGTCGAGAAAGGTAATCTCGTCGGCACCTTGCTCATCGTAGCGACGGGCGATTTCCACCGGGTCGCCGGCGTCACGGATGTTCTCGAACTTGACGCCCTTGACCACGCGACCGTTGTCGACGTCCAGGCAAGGGATGATGCGTTTGGCCAGCGCCATGGTCAGTCCTCAGCCGTTGTAGGCATCGCAGTAAGCCTGGGCTTCGGCGACGTCCAGGGTACCTTCATAGATCGCGCGGCCGGTGATGGCGCCGATGATGCCAGGCGCCTTGGCGTCCAGCAGCGACTTGATGTCACCCAGGTTGTGAATACCACCGGAAGCGATCACTGGAATGCTGGTGGCGGCAGCCAACGCGGCGGTGAACGGCACGTTGCAGCCCTGCATCATGCCGTCTTTGGCGATGTCGGTATAAACGATGGCGGACACGCCGTCGGCTTCGAACTGCTTGGCCAGGTCGATCACTTGCACGGTGCTGATTTCAGCCCAGCCGTCAGTGGCGACAAAACCGTCCTTGGCGTCCAGGCCGACAATCACCTTGCCCGGGAATGCGCGGCAGGCCTCGGCAACGAACGCCGGGTCTTTCACGGCCTTGGTGCCAATGATCACGTAGCTCACGCCGGCCTTGACGTAGTGCTCGATGGTTTCCAGGGAGCGAATGCCCCCGCCGATCTGAATCGGCAGGTTCGGGTAGCGCTTGGCGATGGCGGTCACCACCTCGCCGTTGACCGGCTGGCCTTCGAAGGCGCCGTTCAAGTCCACCAGATGCAGACGACGGCAGCCACCTTCTACCCATTTGGCAGCCATGCTCACCGGATCATCGGAGAACACGGTGGAGTCTTCCATGCGGCCTTGGCGCAGGCGTACACAAGCGCCGTCCTTGAGATCGATAGCGGGGATAATCAGCATCTGGCAAACCTTATTCGATATTCAGCAATGCTTGGGAAATCAGGGTTTCTCAAGCGACCACAAGTCGCTTTCGATGCTTTCGAACCTTTCTTTAAGGAGCGTCTGCGCGTCGAAAATCGCCCTGTTGTAATAGTGCGGCGCCACTTCGGTGGTGAACAACTCAAGAATCTCGGCAACCTCGAACGAGCCCAACTTGAGCTCGAAGCGGTCCTCCATGAAGCGCTTGATCTTGAGGGTAGCCTCACTCTCCTGCTCGGGGGTGAGATTCAAGATCGGCTGCTTCGGCTTCCTGGCCATTTACCAGCGACCATCCCAGGCGGCGAAGTTCTGCAGCAACTGCAGGCCATGGGTATGGCTCTTCTCCGGGTGGAATTGCACGGCAAAACGCGAACCTTCGGCCAGCGCTGCGGCGAAGTCGACACCGTAGTGCCCGCCACCGACCACCTGACGCGGGTTACCGGCGGCGATGTAGTAGCTGTGCACAAAGTAGAAACGCGCCATGTCCGGGATTTCGTGCCACAGCGGGTGGTCGACGGTGCGGCGCACCTCGTTCCAGCCCATGTGCGGGACTTTCAGGTGTTCACCGTCTTCGTGCAGGTCCTTGCCAAAGAACTTCACCTGGCCTGGGAACAGGCCGATGCAGTCGACGCCGTCGTTTTCCTCACTGCTGTCGAGCAAGGCTTGCATGCCCACGCAGATGCCGAGGAACGGACGGTCCTGGCTGACTTCGCGCACCAGGCTGTCAAAGCCCAGGCGGCGGATCTCAGCCATACAGTCGCGAATCGCGCCAACGCCCGGGAACACCACCCGGTCGGCTTCGCGAATCACGTTGGCATCACTGGTGATCAGCACCTTGCCGGCGCCTACGTGCTCGAGGGCCTTGGCCACCGAGTGCAGGTTACCCATGCCGTAATCGATAACCGCGACCGTCTGCATTACAGAACGCCCTTGGTCGAGGGCATTTGCCCGGCCATGCGGTCATCCAGCTCCACGGCCATGCGCAGCGCGCGGCCGAAAGCCTTGAACACGGTTTCGATCTGGTGGTGGGTGTTGGTGCCGCGCAGGTTGTCGATGTGCAGGCTGACCAGCGCATGGTTGACGAAACCCTGGAAAAATTCCTGGAACAGGTCGACGTCGAAGCCGCCCACGGTGGCGCGGGTGTAGGGCACGTGCATCTGCAGGCCTGGGCGGCCGGAGAAGTCGATGACCACACGCGACAGCGCTTCGTCCAGCGGGACATAGGCGTGGCCGTAGCGACGGATGCCTTTCTTGTCGCCGATGGCTTTGGCAAATGCCTGGCCCAACGTGATACCGACGTCTTCCACCGTGTGGTGGTCGTCGATATGCAGGTCGCCCTTGCTGACGATATCCAGGTCGATCAGCCCGTGACGGGCGATCTGGTCCAGCATGTGCTCAAGAAAAGGTACACCGATATCAAATCGGGCCTTTCCGGTGCCATCCAGGTTGATCGAGGCTTTGATCTGGGTTTCCAGAGTGTCGCGCTCGACGGACGCCTTACGTTCGGCCATCACCAGCTCCGCAAAATCATTGGGCGAAAAAGGCAGCCATTATAGGGGCGCGGGCGCTAAACAGAAACATCGAAGGGGATAAGACTGATGGAGTGTCGGCGCTAGACATGTGCATACAAGTGCATGCTCCAGGATGGTGCGCCCGGCATATTAGCCAAATGCCAGCGCCGGCTTCGCTGTAACATGAGCGCTACGTTTAAAACCTGATGAATACTGAACAGTGACGATACCCAGAGTCTTACGGCGCAGCGGCGTTCTCCTCCTGTGGGCGTTGACCTACTACGTGACCGGCATGGCCTCCCTGGCCTTTGATGACCCCGTCTCGAAGATGGCGATTATCTGGTTCCCGGCGGGCGTCTCGGTGTCGGCCTTCCTGAGCTCGCGCCGTGCGCACTGGCCGATGCTGTTTCTTGTGTTGTTGATCGCGCGGGTGCTGCTCGGTGCGCACGGCTGGGAGGAGTCACCGGCCGCCATCGCGCTTTCGGCTGAGGCGCTGGCAGGTTCGATTGCCATTGCCTGGCTGGTACGGCGTTTCGCGCGCCGTGGCGACGACCTGCACGCCATCGTGCTGTGGTTGCTGGCGACCGTGGCCATTTGTGGCGTGCAGGCGCTGATCAGGAAGGGCTGGCTGATGCTGGCCGGGGAAACATCACCCCATACGCTGATGACCAACTGGATGTCTGGCGTTAACGGCGTGTTCTTTGCGACCGTCGTGGTCATGAACGTGCTGAACAGCAACCTGCGCGAATTTCCCGTCAGCGCACGGGAGAAACTCGCCGGCGCAGGGTGGCTGTTGCTGCTCGCATTGAATACCTGGTACGTCTTCGGGGCAGCGCCGCACTGGCTCACCAGCATGCTGGACACCGATGCTGGCGCTGCGGTGTATTTCATCCTGGCCTGCCTGCCGATCGCCCTCGCCCTTGCCGTTTGCGTGACCTGGCGCAGCCCTGGAGGCTCGATCGCGCTGCTGGTGCTGGGCAGCATCGTGGTCAATTACACCGATCAGAAGACCGGGCCGTTTTATGTGCCGGGCCTGCTCGAAGGCGAGCCTCTGCTGCTTGCGCAAAGCTACCTGTCCATTACCGCCCTGCTGGTGGTGGTGATACGCCTGATGACGCAATCGGCCAGGCCCTACGACCCGCAAACCGGACGGCTGGGGGGCGACGGCGTGATGTACCAGTTGCATCCCGAAACAGGCGACATCCTCTGGGACGACAACCTCGATTCGCTGCTGGATATCGGCACCCGGCCCCTGGGCACCATTGAGCAGGTGCTGGCGCGCGTGCACCCCGATGACCGCGAAAAACTCAAACAGCACTGGTCGCCGGACACCCGTACCCACGCCTCATCGCTGGCCTTTCGCATCGACAAAGGCAACGGTGACTGGCTGACCCTTTACGACCAAAGCCCCGGCGCCATGCGCGATGCCAGGGGCCAAGTATTTGTCGGCAACTGGCAAAGCAGTCGCTATTCCTGAACGTTTGCCGATCAGCGTCTACCTGTACGAGTACCTTCATGATTCAGATTGCTTTACTGCTGTTCGGCGTTGAATTCGTCCGATCCAAATTCTGGTTTCTCGGCCTGATCGGTATCGTATGGGGCGTGATGGGCGTTGGCGTGATGATCGACGGCCTGGATGGCGAGTTGTACTTTCCGCTGCGCGCGTTCGGCTTGCTGTTGCTGCTGGAAAGCATTGTCACCCTGAGCGTGGCCGCCAGCGGCGTGGGTACCCAGCGCGCCGTGCTGTATTTCAAGGGCGGGATTTGCTTTTTTGTCGCGGTATTGATTCTTGCCGACAAGGTCTACAGCAACCTGCTGCTGGCGATCATTTTTGGCTTTACCTACTTTGTGATCGGCCTGCTGACCATCACCTCGGCCTGGGTCGTCAGGTTCCCGCGCTGGCGATCATCGTTGATCAGCGGCGGCGCCCAAGTGGTATTCGCCGGGTTGCTGGTCAGCCCGTACCCGATCGCCAACAGTGCCACCGTGTCTTTTTTTCTGGGCGCGCTGATGATCGTCAGCGGCCTGAACACGGTACGCATTGCGCGTCGCGTCAGGCGATTGCGCCATGGCACCTCGACGTTCGAGCTGCTTGCGCCCAGGGATCTGCTATCGGATTTCAAGAAGCTTCCGCCGCAGGAACCGCCGCCGCAGCCTGAGCCGGAGCCTGCCTGCACCGATCCACTGGTGGTGCATATATGGACGCCGGAAGGCACCGCCAGCGCAACCACCATTCCCCGCCCGATCATCAATCGCTACATCGCGGCCGTGGACGCACAAGGCGTGATTTCAACCGGGCACGCTGCCCTTGAACTGTCGCCGTCGGTGTACCTGAGCCTGTATCCGGTTGCAGACATCGATCGCTCACCGTCAGAGTTTTTCCGCATTCTCAAGGCCACCCGCAACAATGACGTGCCCGGCACTTTCCAGCCGGACTACGCCACCGAAGTGGCCAACTGGTGCGATTCGGACCGCAAGATCATTTTTCACCGGTACAGCCGCAAGGCGTTGATTGAGTTTTCCAATAACTATCGTCAACAGGCCACTTACAACCTGACCTACCGCAACTGCTCGAGCAGCGTGGCATTTGCCTTGGAAGCCTCGATGGATGGGGTATTGGCGGAACGGTCGCGGCGCTGGCGCTCGGTGTTGCAGACCCTGCTCATGCCGGAACTGTGGATTGCCGCGCAAGTACGCAAGCGCGCCATGACCATGGCCTGGACACCCGGCCTGGTCATGGATTACGCCCGAGCCTTGCGGGTAATCGTGCATCCGGTGCCGCGGCCATGGTTTCAACGCATCCCATGGCGCGGTCAATCAACCAGAGCCTTGCCTGACAAGAAGCAGGATTAACCCGCTCTGGCGCCCGAGGCCCGCTCACCTTGCATGAGCAGGCACTGCGCAACGGTTTATCAGTGGAACAATACCGCGGTCTTCTGCAGGGTCACCCACACACCCCACGCCAACGGAATGCCCACTACCAGCCACGCCACGATAGCCAATGGCACGCTGGCGGAAGAGGCCTTCCACTCCAGCGACGTAGAGGCAGTGGCGCCTTTGTCATGGCCCAGCGCCTGTTCGGCAGCCAGTTCCGCGTCGGTCATGAAGTACTTGTCGGCCACCGGGCGCACCAGCAGGTTGCAGATGAAGCCCAGCACCAGCAGGCCGGCGAGGATGTACAAGGTGATGTCATACGCCGCGGCACGTTCAACGCCGATGCTCAGCTGATACTCACGCAGGTAGTTGACCAGCACCGGGCCCAACACGCCCGCCGCCGCCCAAGCGGTCAACAGGCGACCGTGGATCGCGCCGACCATCTGGGTGCCGAACAGGTCGGCCAGGTACGCCGGAACGGTCGCAAAACCGCCGCCGTACATCGACAGGATGATGCAGAACGCCGCCACGAACAGCGCCACGTTGCCCAGGTGCCCCAGGTTCGGGATCAGCGCATAGAGGGCAAAGCCCAGGGCGAAGAACACGAAGTAGGTATTTTTACGGCCCAGGTAGTCGGAGAACGACGCCCAGAAGAACCGTCCACCGATGTTGAACAGGCTCAACAAGCCGGTGAAGCCTGCGGCGATGGCCGCGATGGACGCCAATTGCCCGGCATCCAGCTGGCCGAACGGCACATCAACACCCAGCAACTTGCCACCGAACACTTCCTGCAGCAGCGGCGACGCCATGCCGAGAATGCCGATACCGGCAGACACGTTCAGGCACAGCACCAGCCACACCAGGCGGAATTGCGGGGTTTTCCACGCCACGTTCACGTGAACGTGACGGTGGGTGATCATCGCATTGCTGGCTTTTTTCGCCGGCGCGGTCCAGCCCTCAGGCTTCCAGCCGGTTGGCGGAACGCGGTACGACAGCGCGCCGCCAATCATGAACACGAAGTAGATCACGGCCATGACCACGAAGCTCTGCCACACGCCCACGCTTGTTGGCGAAGCGAAGTGGCCCATCAGCGCTGCGGCCAAGGGTGCACCGACCATTGCGCCGCCGCCAAAGCCCATGATCGCCATGCCGGTGGCCATGCCGCGTTTGTCCGGGAACCACTTGATCAGGGTCGACACGGGCGAGATATAGCCCAGGCCCAGGCCGATACCGCCGATCACGCCGGAGCCGATCCACATCAGCCAGATCTGGTGGGTATAGATGCCCAACGCCGAGATCAACAGACCGCCACACCAGCACAAGGCCGATACAACGCCGGCCTTACGTGGCCCGGCATGTTCCAGCCAGCCGCCCCAGATCGCTGCGGAGCAACCCAGGAAGATGAAGAACAGCGTGTAGATCCAGCCCAGCATGGAGATGGGCCAGTCGCACTGGGACGAGAAGACTTGCGTGATGAAGCTCATGTCCGGCGCGCAGGCGACCGGTGCCGTGATACCCAGCGCTTTGGACAGCGGCAGCCAAAACACCGAGAACCCGTAGGCCATGCCGATGCAGAGGTGGATGGCCAGGGCGGCCGGTGGAACCAGCCAGCGGTTGAACCCTGGCTTGGCGATAATGCGCTCCTTGGACAGGAACGCAGGCTGTGCGGCAGTACTACCAGCCGCAGTGCTTGTGCTCATTGGTGTTTCCCCCAGTTATTAGTATGTGTCCGTCAGGCGCTCTCTCCCTCGGCCTTGCACGCAGAGCGTTGGCCGTTGTTGTTGAGTAAAGCTCCTTTTAAGCGCGACGCTGTGTCGCAGACGACAGACGAACCCGCGCAGATTAGCACCAGTGGATGACAGAAAAACCAAACTGATATCACCTTTTTCACGCAACCTGCTCTGCTGGGCGGCAAAATCCGATTTTGCTGCGTCTAGATACAATGTAACGATGCATGAACTGACGCAGGCCATCGGGCGTTATACTCTGCGGCTAAATTTTGAAATCGACATACAAGGACTCGCCCATGAAAGCGTTCGGCAAAATCCTGGGTCTGGTACTTCTCGGGCTGTTGCTGATCATTGTGGCCCTGGGCTTTGCCCTGACCCACCTCTTCGATCCCAACGATTACAAAGACGAGATCCGCCAGATTGCCCGCGACAAGGCCCACATCGAGCTGACGCTCAATGGCGACATCGGTTGGAGCCTGTTCCCCTGGCTGGGCCTGGAATTGCACGAAGCCAGCGTCGCGACCATGACCAACCCGACTCAGCCGTTTGCCGACCTGCAGATGCTCGGCCTGTCGGTGCGCGTGCTGCCGCTGCTGCGCCGTGAAGTGCAGATGAGCGATGTGCGTGTCGAAGGCCTGAACCTGCGCCTCAACCGCGACAAGCAAGGCCACGGCAACTGGGAGGACATCGGCAAGAACGTGACCGAGAAACCGGCCAATGCGCCGGTGCCTGCCCCCGCGGAAACGCCGGCCGAACCTGAACCGGAAAAGCCGCCAAAACCGATCCGCCTGGACATAGACAGCCTGACCATCAACAACGCCCGCGTTGAATACAACGATGAGCAGACCGGCAAACAGTACAGCGCCGAAAGCATCCAGTTGAGCGCCGGTGCCGTGCACGAAGGCGCAAGCATTCCGCTCAAACTCACGGCATTCCTGGGCAGCAACCAGCCGCTGATGCGCGTCAAGACCGAGTTGAACGGCAACCTGCGCATCCAGCGTGCGCTCCAGCGCTACCAGTTCGAAGACATGAAGCTGAGCGGCGAAGCCACCGGCGAGCCACTGCAGGGCAAGACCGTAACGTTCTCCACCCAAGGCCAACTGCTGGTGGACTTGGCGGCCAATATTGCCGAATGGACCAACCTTAAACTCTCCGCCAACCAGCTGCGCGCCTTGGGCGAACTGAAGGTCAATGACCTGAACAAAACCCCACAGCTCAGCGGCGCCCTGTCCATTGCCCAGTTTGACCTGGCCAAGTTCCTCGACAGCGTCGGCCATCCGTTGCCACCGATGGCGGCGGGCAGCCTGAGCAAAGTTGAACTGGTCAGCCGCCTCAAAGGCACGCCTACCAGCGTGGCACTGGAAGACTTGAACCTGAAACTCGACAGCAGCACCTTCACCGGCCGCATCGCTGTAGAGGATTTCGCCAAGCAATCCCTGCGCCTGCAACTCAAAGGCGATACCTTCAACGCCGACAACTACCTGCCGGCCAAGTCCGAAACCGCCAAAGGTGCAGCGGCCGCACGCCAGGCCGAAGTGCAGAACAGCGAGGCCGGCGCCATGGCCGCCGGTGGCACCACACCGCTGCCGGACGCACCAACCAAAGGCGCGTGGAGCACCGACAAGCTGTTGCCACTCACGCGCCTGCGCACGCTGGACGTGGACGCCGACCTGGCCTTCGGCCAACTGACCCTGAGCAAGCTGCCGATCCAGAACGCTGCACTCAAAGCCTCCGGCGTCGATGGCCAGCTCAAGCTTGATACCCTCAGCGGCGGCCTCTACAACGGCACCTTCCAGGCCAACGGCACACTCGATGTGCGCCAGGACATCCCGGTGCTGGCGCTGCAAACCCACATCAAGCAAGTGCCGGTTGAGCGCATCCTGCAAGCTCAGGGGCAAAACCCGCCGGTAAAAGGCCAGATCACCCTCGACAGCAACCTCAACGGCCGTGGCAACAGCCAGAAGGCGCTGATCGACAGCCTTAACGGCACCGCCAGCTTTGTGATCAATAACGGCGCGCTGCTCAACGCCAACATTGAACAGCAACTGTGCACCGGCATCGCACTGCTCAACCGCAAGACCTTGACCACCACGCCACAAGGCAAGGACACGCCGTTCCAGGAACTGCGCGGCAACCTGACCTTGCGCAACGGCGTGGCCAGCAACCCGGACCTGAAAGTGCGTATCCCGGGCCTGACAGTCAACGGCAACGGTGACATCGACCTGCGCGTGCTGGGCATGGATTATCGCGTCGGCATCATCGTTGAAGGCGATACACGCGACGTGCCGGACCCGGCTTGCCAGGTCGGTTCCAACTTCCGGGGCATCGAAGTGCCGCTGCGCTGCCGTGGCCCGCTGGAACTGGGCGCCAAAGCCTGCCGCCTGGACAAGGACGGCTTGACTCAAGTTGCGGTCAAAGCGGCCGGCAACAAACTCAGCGAGAAGCTCGAAGAGAAACTCGACAAGGTCAACCCGCAGTTGAAAGACGCCCTTAAAGGCCTGTTCAAACGATGAGAAACGAGCAGTTTTCACAGGCAGTGCTGGACTGGTACGACCGCCACGGTCGCCATGACCTGCCCTGGCAACAGGGCATTACGCCTTACCGGGTGTGGGTCTCGGAGATCATGCTGCAACAGACCCAGGTCAGCACCGTGCTCAATTACTTCGACCGGTTCATGGCTTCCCTGCCGACGGTCGAAGCCCTGGCCGCCGCGCCGGAAGACGAAGTGCTGCACCTGTGGACCGGCCTGGGTTACTACACCCGCGCACGCAACCTGCAGAAGACCGCCAAGATCGTCGTCGCCCAATACAGTGGCGAGTTTCCCAAGGACGTCGAAAAGCTTACTGAACTGCCCGGCATCGGCTTATCCACTGCGGGTGCGATCGCCAGCCTGAGCATGGGCCTGCGGGCGCCCATCCTCGACGGCAACGTCAAGCGCGTATTGGCGCGCTTTACCGCGCAAGAGGGCTACCCCGGCGAACCCAAGGTCGCCAAGCAGCTCTGGGCCACCGCAGAGCGCTTTACGCCACACGATCGCGTCAACGCCTACACCCAGGCGATGATGGACATGGGCGCCACGCTCTGCACCCGCAGCAAACCCAGTTGCCTGCTGTGCCCGCTGGAAAAGGGCTGCGAGGCGCACATGCTCGGTCTGGAGACGCGCTACCCAATCCCCAAGCCGCGCAAAACCATCCCGCAAAAGCGCACGCTGATGCCGATGTTGGCCAACGCAGAGGGCGCGATTCTGCTTTACCGCCGCCCATCCACGGGCCTGTGGGGCGGTTTGTGGAGCTTGCCGGAGCTCGACGACCTCCAGGACCTGGAACACTTGGCCAACCAGCACGCACTCGCGCTGGGCACGCCGCATGAACTGCCGGGGCTGATCCACACCTTCAGCCACTTCCAGCTGGCCATCGAACCCTGGCTGGTCCAGGTCGAGGAATCCGCCCATCACGTGGCCGAGGCCGACTGGCTCTGGTATAACCTCGCCACCCCGCCGCGCCTGGGCCTTGCCGCCCCGGTAAAAAAACTGCTGAAGCGCGCGGCCGACGTATTGAACGCAGGAGTTCCGTCATGACCCGCACCATCATGTGCCGCAAGTACCACGAAGAATTGCCTGCCCTGGAGCGCGCACCGTTCCCCGGCGCCAAAGGCCAGGACATCTTCGACAACGTCTCCGCCAAAGCCTGGGCTGACTGGCAAAAACACCAGACCCTGCTGATCAACGAAAAACGCCTGAACATGATGAACGCCGAAGACCGCAAATACCTGCAGGGCGAGATGGACAAGTTCTTTTCTGGCGAGGATTACGCCAAGGCCGACGGCTACGTGCCGCCTGCTCAATAATTGATCAAAAACCGGGGTCGGCACGTAAGCGACGGTAATAATTAAATATTTTTTGAAAACTTGCTTGACGACCCCCTGAAAAACCCGTTTAATGCGCCCCGTTGCCCAGATAGCTCAGTCGGTAGAGCAGGGGATTGAAAATCCCCGTGTCGGCGGTTCGATTCCGTCTCTGGGCACCACTAATTAGTTTCAGGTGGTGCAAACGTCATCTGAAACACACAAAAAACCCGCCAAGTGCGGGTTTTTTGTTGCCTTCGATTTGCTGCCCCTTCCGCGCATGCACCCTGTCGAAAAATAGTAGCATTATGCTATGATTTGGCTGAATGCCATGGCAGGCGAGCAACATCATGCGGATGCATCCTTATCCCTCCCGTATCTCGTCGGCCTTTGGTATTCAAAAACCAAAACAGGCCAGGTGACCCAGTCACCCAACCTTAGCCCCCCTCGCTGCGCCCACTCGATATCTATCGACATGGAAAAGTTATGTCCAACATCAATGAATTGAAAGACAAAATCGACACAAAGACCGCCAACATGGTGTTGCTTTGCATAGCAACAGCGGGGCTCTACGTGCTGTTGTGGCTGGCTCGAAACAACAAAGTTATCAGCGAAACCACAAAGGTCCGACTGGTTGACGACACCTACATCATTTGGCTTGCGGTATGCCTTGGCTTGGGCGGTCTCCTTTCCAACAGTGGCTTGGCATCTATGGACTTGTTGTCCGGGATTCTTATGATCGCCTCCAGCGCCCTTTATATCGTCTGGGCATTCAAGGCTAAAAAAGCCCTGTCGGAATACGCTCTAAGCGAGCACAAGATCGACCTGAGAATGAACGGTTTCTACACCTTCTTCCTGCACGCCTTTTACATCAACTACTGCATAAATGACCTGCCGGAAGAGCAGCGTAAGCAAAACATTCTGCGCGGTCAGACTCAGCAACCCCAGCAGGTGTGAAATCAAGTTGGGCGCAGGGCTGCACCCGGGACCACTCCTTCAAGGACGCTTGCATGATCCCCACAACAGGAAGACTCAAGACCGCAATGGTGTTCGCCGCGTACCTGTTTTGCGCTGGCACCGCCAATGCGGCAAATGAAGAACTTGCCCAGGAAGTACGGGAAAGCATGCAGGAGCAGTGGGATAACGACACCTCGCCCGGCGAAAACAGGATCAAAGACCTGACGCTGATAAAGCGAGGGGAAAACAAATACCGCGGGATCGTTGAAGTGGAAGGCCCGGATGGCCCTGAAACACTGATCGTGAAGGTCATGGTCGACGACGACAACCTGATCTGGGAAGTCGTGGACTAGCGTTGACAGCGACACACGCACCGCAACACCCAGCACTACGCCAGCCCGACGTACTGCCTCCCACTTGGGCACATGGAGAAGTAAATGGCATACACATCGATCATTTTCAAAAACCCGCATACCGGCGCAATGAAAGAGGCCCCGGTTGGATTTTCCTGGACAACGTTCTTTTTCGGCTGCTTCCCGGCACTGTTTCGCGGCGACCTGAAGTACGGCCTGATCCAGTTCGTCATCGCCATGTTCACAATGGGCGTGAGCAACATTGTGTTTGCCTTCATCTACAACAAGCTCTACATCAAGGACCTTATCGGCCAAGGCTTCAAAGGCCAGTCCATTGCCAGCGGCGACATGAACTTTGCCTCGGCAAAAATCGGCATGCAGATACCTATGCTTGAAGCTGCCTGATTCGCCCTCTGCACCGCCCAATAAAAGCCTGCCTTGTGCAGGCTTTTTTATGCGGGGAAGAAATGCTCACTTGAGCAAAAACACCATCAGCGGATTATCGTTCAGCCGCCCTTCAAAGCTTGGCGCCTGCTGCTCCATCGACGTCCCTTTCAACAGCGCTGCCTCCTTGCGCGGCACAATCACCCAGGATGGCCGTGGCAACGTGGTTAATTGTTCAAGCTGATTATCAGCGACGAACAGCGGCTGCTCATCGTGATCCAGGTTCATCATGTAGCGCACCGCCCAGGTATCGCGCCCCAGATTGACGAACACCAAGGGGCCTGGATCGGACTCACGCAGCGCTTCAACCTGGCTGACAAACTTGCGCGTATCAAATTGCAGATCCTTGGCGGGGTCTATCACCACCACCAACAGCAGCCACTGCGCCGCCAGTGCGACCACGCTAAGCCACACCAACCGCAATGGACGACGCCAGGCCATCAGCGCCGCCACCTGCAACACCAGCATCGCGCCAATCATCAGCGGTAACGAAACGTCCGGCCAGTAGCCGTGCTTTTGCCAGGCGTGCCGACACACAAACAGCACAACCACGCACAACGCCGGCAGCGCCGCGACAAGCCCTTCGTAGCAGCGGCGCACGCCGATCAGCCAATGCTGCGCCTGAAGCAGCCCATAGGCGGCGACAGCGGCGAACATCGGCACCATCGGCAAAATGTAATAAGCGCGCTTGAAGTGCGGCACCGAAAGCCCGAGCAAAATCATCAAGCCACAGGCGCCAAGCCGCACCACCAACTGAATATCCTCATTGACCCAGCGCTCAGACCAGCGATGACGCAGCGCAATCATCGTGGCCAGCGCGAGCGGAACCACCGGGAAGTAGCGGTACAAACTGAGCTTGAAGTAGAAGTAAAACGGCTCGCCACTCTCATCGAGGCGGCCGCTGACCTGCATCCTGAACACCTCATCGGCAAAGGCGTCGCCGCCGCTGAACCGCGCCAGCTTCATCAACACCCACCAGCAGGCAACCAATAGCGCCAGCGCCACAAAACCGTGAATCAGCACCTGCTTGACGCGCTGCCCCGGCCGGCCGAGCGCCCAGTACACGCACACCACGCCACACACCTCGATCAACCCAAGCGGCCCACGAATCGCGAACGCCAGAATGAATAACGGGAACACGGCAAGCTGCCGCACCCGCGACCCCATGCGCTCGCCGCTGTGCAGCAGGTAGAAACTGCCCACACACAGCAATGCGATCATCAGGTCCAGGCACACCGAGCGCGACTTATCGAGCAATTGAGTGGTGAGCAGCGTCAGCAATACCGTCAGCCACGCCCAAGGTCGGCTCAATGGCGCCAGCAAGCGATAGATCAGCGCGATCATGCCCGCCGAGGCAAGCGCGGTCGGCAGGACATTCGCCAGATGGTTGGGCGCCCCGAACAAGCGGGCAAACACGAAGCTGAAAAAGGTCGCGGTCCCCGGGTAGTCCGGGTAAGGCTGACCGTAGGTAGTCGGAAAAAGACTCGCGCCATGGCGAAACATTTCTTGCAGGAACAGTGCCCAACGCCCGTCAAACCCTTGGGGTTGCTCATCCCAGATGCCCAAGGTGAGCAGCAGTAAAGCGATCAGAAACAGGCCCAGGGACTCCAGGCGAAAACGGCTGCGGTGATCCATCGAATGTCCTTTCAGGTAGGCTGCGCCGACTCCATGGTGCCGACTCAGCTCCTGAATAGCGCCTGAACAAACCCAAACATTTATGGATTTATCGACCAGCGCGCCACACCAGTGCCGGAATCAGCCGGATGTAGACTAGCTCGCCCATCAGCTCAACGAGGGTTTGCAGAATCACCGCCGTTGCAGCCAGCCCGCGCACGTCTTCCGGCAAAGCCAGCGCAAGGGGCAAGACCACCAGAGAATTGCGGGTCGAGGCACTGAACGTGACCGCCCGCGCGGTCACAGCAGGCAACGCCAACAACCGTGCAGCCAACGCGCCCATCAACGGCGCCAGCAACAAGAAGCCCACGTACACCGGCATCAGCGGCAACAGCAAACCGATATCGCGCACCACCGAGGTGATCTGCGAGCTGATGACCACAAACAGCACCAGCGCCATCGCGGGCACCGGCAGCCAGGCCCAGGCGTCGCTCCACACATTGATCACGCTGGAGCGCCGCGCCAGGAATGTCGTCAGCACCGCCAGCATCATCGGCAGCACAATCAACAGCACAAACGCCTCCACGAACGGCTCTACCGCCACCACGACAGCGGATTGCGCGCCCAGCATGAAACCCAGGTACACCGGCAACAGCACCAGTTGCAGCAGCAACAGCACTGGCGTTGCCGCCAGCATCAGCCGCGAATCGCCTTTACCGATGTGGGTAAACACCACCACGTAGTCGATGCACGGCGTCAGCAGCACCAGCAATGCACCCACCAACAGCGCCGGGCGCTCCACCAGGCCGCGGGTCAACGCCCACACCAGCAGGGGCACCAGGATGAAATTGGCCAATAGCAGCGCCGAGATAAAACGCTTGTTGCCCAAACCCTGGCGCAGTTCCAGAAACGGGATTTGCAGGAACATCGCATACATCAGCACCGCGATGGCGGGCGTCACCAGCGCGCCAAGACCGTGGGCTGACAGCGGCGCAAGCACGCCGAATGCCGCCGCCAGCAGGACGGCCACGAAGTAGAGGAGGATCTGATTGTGTTCGAGGGTGTCGCGGGTCATGGACTGACTTTGGCTGATGAACAGATCGCAAGCCTAAGCACTCAGGGGGGCGAGGTCGAGCATCGCGATATTTGTTACGCCCCTGCCGCGCTAAATTTGTTAATTTCGGTTTCTTATAAAAGCGCTTGGCCCTACAGCCCACACCAAAAGCGCAAGGATCAAGCCGACCTATGGACCTGCCCACTCGACCAGCCCCGGAAGCATTCCGTGAGCCCGCCAACGACGACTACCCCATCGGCGGCTTCACCTGGCGCCATATCAGAACCGACCCGACACGCCCGGTTGTCATCATCAACGCCGCCACCTCCGTACGCTGCCGCCACTACTCACGCTTCGCCGACTACCTGTTTGCCAATGGCTTGGACGTCATCACGTACGACTACCGAGGCATAGGCGAGTCCCGCAGTGGCTCGCTGCGCGGCTTCAAGGCGTCGTGGTCGGATTGGGGCGTGCTGGATTTCGAGGCGATGCTGCAGCGCGCGCAACGGGAGTTTCCAGGGCAGCCGATTGATGTGATCGGTCACAGCTTTGGAGGCTGTGCGGCGGGGCTTGGCGCTTCCGGCGCGGTGATTCGACGCATCGTCACAGTCGGCGCGCAGTTTGCGTACTGGCGCGACTATGAGGCCAGCGGGCGCTGGCGCATGTTTGCCAAGTGGCATGTGGTGATGCCGCTGGTGACCGCGCTGTATGGCTACTTCCCCGGCAAACGCCTGGGCTGGCTGGAAGACACACCGGCCGGCGTGGTGCATGACTGGGGCGCGCCAACCCCCCGGTATGAGACGCGCCCCAGCGGGCGGGCGCTGAATGAGCTGCCATTTGCTCGCGTGAAGGCACAATTGCTGGCGATCAGCATCACCGACGACCCATTTGGCACGGTGGCGGCGATTGAGCGGCTACTGGGCTATTTCGAACACAGCGAGCGCACGCATCTGCGCATAGCCCCTGAAGATATTGGCGAAAAAGCCGTCGGGCATTTCGCCTTTTTCCGCAGTGAATATCAGGACCGGCTGTGGCCGATTGCACTGGCGTGGCTGCAACACGGTGAGTTGATGCAAGGCGCTCCCGGTCAGTGCGTTTAGAATCCCTTGGGATTTACCCCCAACCTGCGCTTCAATACCCACCCAGACCCAGCACCCAAGGACGTTGAGCCCATGGCCTCGCCGAACAAGCAGCAAAAACGTGCCCACCGGGCAAAGGCCAAGGCCAAGCAAAACCGTACTCAGCGCAGCGTTGCGACCAAGCCGGACGCATTTGCCGGCGATGACAGCCGCATTGACCTTGAGTCGGTAGATTTGACCGAGTTGTTTATGGAGATGCGCACCGCAGGCGAAACCAGCCAGCAGGCGCTGTGTGCAGTATTCCTGGCGCACCCGTTGCTGGCGCTGGTGCTGGAGCAGGAAGGCGAAGAAGAGGCCACTGACTTCATTCTCGCGGCACTGATCGAGTACCGGCAGTGGGCGACGGACAGTGATGATGAAGCGGCAGCGCTGGCGTGGATCGAGTCGCCGCAGTTTCAGGCCGATTACGTGGCGGCCTCCCAAGCGCTCGCCAACTCAGCAGACTGACACAACACCAAATGTGGGAGCGGGCTTGCCCGCGAAAGCGGTGGATCAGTCGCCAGATGTGCTGGCTGATCTACCGTAATCGCGGGCAAGCCCGCTCCCACATTTGCATTGCGGTGCATTGAGCACCGCATTTCATTACATCAATTGAGTACGGCAGCGCCTACCCTCTGCGCCTTGCGACGGCTCGCCACAAACAACCCCGCCAGCACCACCAGCAAGCTCAAAATCCCGGTCGCAATAATCTCGACCCGGTGCGCTTCCTGGAACAGCATGATGGTCAGCGTACCGACGATGAACACCATTACCGCGTAGGTCAGGCCAGGGAACAGCCACATCTTGAACACAATCTTCTCGCCCGCAGCCGTGCGCTTCTGGCGCATGCGCAGTTGCGACACCGCGATCACCAGGTACACCAGCAAGGCGATGGCGCCGGAGCTTGCCAACAGGAACTCGAACACCGCCGCCGGGGCGACGTAGTTGGCGAACACTGCCAGGAACGCCGCGCCAGTGGACAACAGCACCGCGCAGTAAGGCGTGCCGCTTTTGTTGGTGCGCTTGGACATCGCCGGCGCATCACCGCGACGCCCCAGGGAGAACAGCATGCGCGAGGCGGTGTACAACGCCGAATTCAGGCAGCTGGTCACGGCAACCAATACCACCAGGTCGACGATCAGCTTGGCGTTCGGAATGCCCATGCGTTCCAGCACAGTCTGGTAGGAACCTACGGCCGCCAGGGTCGGATCGTTCCATGGCACCAGCGACACAACAATGAAGATCGACAGCAGGTAGAACAAACCAATCCGCCAGATCACCGAGTTGGTGGCCTTGGTGATTTGCTGGCCAGGGTTCTTCGATTCGGCCGCAGCGATGGTGACAATCTCGGTACCAATGAACGAGAACATGGTGGTTAGGATGGCCGCCAATACCGCGCCCATGCCATTAGGCATAAAGCCCTGGGTGTCGAACAGGTGGGACACGCCGCTGACCTGACTGGTCGGCAGGAAGCCGAAAATCGCCGCCAGGCCGAGGATCACAAAGCCCACAATCGCCACGACTTTGATCAGCGCAAACCAGAACTCGAATTCACCGTAGTTCTTCACGCTGAACAGGTTGGTTGCCGTGAGCAGCAACGTGATGATCAGGGTAAAGGCCCAGATCGCCACATCGGGGAACCATGCATTAAGGATGGTCGCAGCGGCGTTGGCTTCCAACGGAATCACCAGCACCCAGAACCACCAGTACAACCAGCCAATGGTGAAACCGGCCCAATGGCCAATCGCGCGGTCGGCATAGGTGGAGAACGAACCGGTATCCGGTGAGGCTACCGCCATCTCGGCGAGCATGCGCATCACCAATACCACCAACGTACCCGCAGCGGCGTAAGCCAGCAGTACGGCCGGGCCGGCGGCAGCAATCGCGTGGCCGGAGCCAACAAACAAACCGGCACCAATGACGCCGGCAATCGACAGCATGGTGACGTGACGCGGTTTGAGCCCCTGTTCGAGGTCATTGGAGCTTTGCGTACTACTCATTGACACACCTTTACGAGGAATTGCGAAAACGGTCCGCCCGGCCTGCGATCTTTCTCGTGAAAAGAAACCAACGGGGCGTTCTTTATTTTTTACGCAAGATTTGCGCCAAAATATTACAGAGCCGCGATTGACGCGGGCTGTAGGACAATTCAACGTGCGCTGCAAGTCATTGAGAACAATGGCATTCCGCTATAGCGTTACCGTGCGACCCACAATCCAGACGGTCATGCGCACCAAAAACACACACAAAAAGTGCGTGACGCCCCACAAAAGGGCTGATATGGACCGTTTGCCCGGTTAACCCTTCCAACACCCGGCCAAAGCTGGCACCATCGCGCCCTTTTTTACGCAAAGCCTGTGGATTTCTCGGGTTCAAACGTCTGTAGGTTGTTGATGGCGCGACACGCTGCTGCGCCGATGCGACACCCTGCCGCAGGCCACCCGTTAACCGTCCGCAGCGCTGTTGGCTGCCATCCGAACGCTATGCTAGCTTGGCGCCTCGCCAGGAAGGCGGCCCAACAGCAGGAATGCAATGAACACAATGAGGACCGCACATGGCCGAGGCCGCGCCCGCGCTTGAAATCCGCAACTTGCATAAACGCTATGGTGAGCTTGAGGTACTTAAAGGTATCTCGCTGACCGCCCGCGACGGCGACGTGATCTCGATCCTGGGTTCCTCCGGTTCCGGCAAGTCCACCTTCCTGCGCTGCATCAACCTGCTGGAAAACCCGCACCAGGGACAGATCCTGGTCGCCGGCGAAGAACTCAAGCTCAAGGCCGCGAAAAACGGCGAGCTGATGGCCGCCGACGGCAAACAGATCAACCGCCTGCGCAGCGAAATCGGTTTTGTGTTTCAAAACTTTAATCTGTGGCCGCACATGAGCATCCTCGACAACATCATCGAGGCGCCCCGCCGTGTGCTCGGCCAAAGCAAAGCCGAAGCCACGGAAGTGGCCGAAGCCTTGCTGGCCAAGGTCGGCATCGCCGACAAGCGCCACGCCTACCCTGCGCAACTGTCAGGTGGCCAGCAGCAACGGGCGGCCATTGCGCGCACCCTGGCCATGCAGCCCAAGGTCATTCTGTTCGACGAGCCGACATCGGCGCTTGACCCGGAAATGGTCCAGGAAGTACTTAATGTGATCCGCGCGCTGGCCGAAGAAGGCCGCACCATGCTGTTGGTCACCCATGAAATGGGCTTTGCCCGTCAGGTGTCCAGTGAAGTGGTGTTCCTGCACCAGGGCCTGGTCGAAGAGCAAGGATCGCCACAGCAGGTGTTTGAAAACCCGCTTTCGGCGCGCTGCAAACAATTCATGTCCAGCAACCGCTAACGGAGCAACATGCATGCAGAACTATAAAAAATTCCTTCTGGCCGCGGCCGTTTCGATGGCGTTCAGCGCCACGGCCATGGCAGAAACCTTGAAGATGGGGATCGAAGCGGCCTACCCGCCCTTCAACAATAAAGACGCCAGCGGCAACGTCGTCGGCTTCGATAAAGACATCGGCGACGCCCTGTGCGCGAAGATGAAAGTCGAGAAGTGCGAAGTGTATGTGTCCGACTGGGACGGCATCATCCCGGCCCTGAACGCCAAGAAGTTCGACTTCCTGGTGTCCTCGCTGTCGATCACCGATGAGCGCAAGCAGGCCGTCGACTTCACCGACCCGTACTACTCCAACAAGCTGCAATTCATCGCGCCTAAAGCGACTGCGGACTTCAAGACCGACGCGGCTTACCTGAAGGGCAAGGTCATCGGTGCACAGCGCGCGACGCTGGCCGGTACTTACCTGGAAGACAAGCTGCCGGACACCGAGGCCAAGCTTTATGACACCCAGGAAAACGCCTACCTCGACCTGACGTCCGGCCGCCTGGACGGCATCCTCGCCGACAAATACGTGCAGTACGAATGGCTCAAGAGCAAAGACGGTTCGGCCTATGAATTCAAGGGCGACCCCGTTGTAGAAAGCGACAAGATCGGTATCGCCGTACGCAAGGGCGACCCGTTGCGCGAGCGCCTGAACAAAGCTTTGGCAGAGATCAAGGCAGACGGCACCTACAAAAAGATCAACGACAAGTACTTCCCGTTCAGCATCGAATGATCTGAACGGCCTGCCCGACGCGCTGCTTGAGCGCGTCGGCTTTTAGCAATGCCTGCCGCGATATGAAAACACCATGAATTTCGATCTCTACGGATTCGGCCCGGCGCTCGCCGCCGGCGCGCTGATGACCGTCAAACTGGCGCTCACGGCTTTATGCCTGGGGCTGGTGCTGGGCCTTGCCGGTGCCTTGGCCAAGACATCGCCCTACAAGCCGTTGCAATGGCTTGGCGGCGTTTACTCGACCATCGTTCGCGGCGTGCCGGAACTGTTGTGGGTGTTGCTGATTTATTTCGGCACGATCAACGCGATGCGCAGCCTGGGTGAAATGCTCGACATTCCCGACCTGTCGCTCAGCGCTTTCGCGGCCGGCGTGATCGCCTTGGGCCTGTGTTTCGGGGCCTACGCCACCGAGGTGTTACGTGGCGCGATCATCGCTATTCCCAAGGGCCATCGCGAAGCCGGCGTGGCATTGGGCCTGTCGAAGTTTCGCATCTTCACCCGCCTGATCATGCCGCAGATGTGGCGCATCGCCCTGCCGGGCCTGGGCAATCTGTTCCTGATCCTGATGAAAGACACCGCGCTGGTCACGGTTATCGGCCTGGAAGAAATCATGCGCCACGCCCAGATCGCGGTCACCGTCACCAAACAGCCGTTCACCTTCTATCTGGTCGCCGCGTTCATTTACCTGGGCCTGACGTCGCTGTCGATGGTCGCTATGCACGTGCTGGAAAAACGCGCCGCCCGCGGCTTCGTGAGGACGACGTAATGGAATGGGAAGTCATCTATAAGTGGCTGCCGAAGTTTATCCAGGGCGCCATTCTGACCCTGGAACTGGTTGGCATTGCCGTGATTCTCGGGCTGATCCTGGCGATCCCGCTGGGCATCGCTCGCTCATCCAAGCGCTGGTATGTGCGCTCGCTGCCCTACGCGTATATCTTCTTTTTTCGCGGCACCCCGTTGCTGGTGCAGTTGTTCCTGGTCTATTACGGCCTGGCCCAATTCGATGCCGTGCGCGCAAGCTTCATGTGGACGTATCTGCGCGACCCTTTCTGGTGTGCCACGGCCACCATGACCCTGCACACGGCGGCTTATATCGCCGAGATCCTGCGCGGCGCCATCCAGGCTATCCCGCCGGGCGAAATCGAAGCAGCTCGCGCGCTGGGCATGTCCAAGCCGAAAACGCTGTTCTATATCATCCTGCCGCGTGCGGCCCGCATCGGCCTGCCGGCTTACAGCAACGAAGTCATTTTGATGCTCAAGGCCAGCTCGCTCGCGAGCACGGTGACCTTGCTGGAACTGACCGGCATGGCCAGGACCATCATTGCGCGCAACTACCTGACAGTTGAGATGTTCTTCACCGCCGGCGTGTTCTACCTGCTGATTTCCTACATCCTGGTACGCGGCTTCAAACTGCTCGAACGCTGGTTGCGCGTCGATGCTTGCCAGGGACGTTGAGGCGCGCTTCGCGGCGCTGGATGCGTTCCTGATCGAGCACCAAGGGCTGTGGCGACCACGGCCCTTCACGCACCTGCAATTACCCTGGGAACGCGAGTATCCCGAGCTTGGCCAGTGGTTACGCCAGCGCACTTTGGCCGATGCCGAAAGCTGTCACAACTGGCCTCACGCCCTGCCGGCGCCCGCGCCTTTTCCACAGCTGGCCGAACAGGCGCTGCAGCTCAGTGCTGTGGACAGGTTACCGACACAGGCGCTGGAGCCGGCGCGTCATCGACTGAATGTCGACGTACCGGGTCGCAAGTGGCAACAGATCGAAGCCTTCGGCGCCGCACTCAATTTCACCCACACGCCCGGCCATTGGCTGGACTGGTGCGCCGGCAAAGGCCATCTTGGCCGCCGCCTGCTGCAACCCGGCCAGCAGTTGACATGCCTGGAATACGACCCGGCGCTGATCGCCTCCGGCCAGGCATTAAGCGATCACCACCGCTTGCCCGTCACTCATCGCCTGCAAGACGTGATGGCCCAGGTGGCACTCAGCCCCGAACACACACCCGTCGCCCTGCATGCCTGCGGCGACCTGCACGTGCGCCTGCTGCAACTGGCCAGCGCGGCCGGTTGCAAGCAACTGGCACTGGCGCCCTGCTGTTACAACCGCATCAACGCCGACAGCTATCAAGCCGTATCCAGCACCGCACGCGCGTCGCAATTGCGGCTGTCGATTGATGACCTGGGCCTGCCGTTGAGCGAAACCGTGACTGCCGGCAACCGCGTACGCCAGCAACGGGATATCTCCATGGCCCGACGCTTGGGCTTCGATCAGTTACAGCGGCAATTGCGTGGCAGCGACGACTATTTGCCCACGCCTTCCCTGCCCGCCCGCTGGCTGGATCAACCTTTCGCAGACTATTGCCAAGCGCTGGCAAGCCTCAAGGGCTTATCCACAGGTGAACAGGATTGGCAGGCGCTGGAAGCGCAGGGCTGGCGCCGGCTGGCCGAGGTCAGAAACCTGGAGTTGGTCCGTGGGTTGTTCCGGCGCCCATTGGAAATGTGGCTGGTGCTGGACCGGGCACTTTTTCTGCTCGAACAGGGCTACAACGTTGAGATAGGCAGCTTCTGCGACGCCACGCTGACCCCGCGCAATTTGATGGTGGTGGCTGAGCGCGATTAAGGGGCAAATTTCCTACACGCGCCCTGTGGATAAGTCTGTTGATGAATTCTTTACGAGCGCTGTAACTATCAGCGCTACAGGCCAAAAGCCAAGCTGGTCATTTTTTGTTCACATTATAAAGTGCACGCAAAACAGGCAGTTGCAGCGTGTTGAGAACGGCTCCACAAAATGGCTGCTTCGTGACACCCACGACCAACCGATTGTGCATAAGCATCTGGCGTAAAGCGTATAAACCACGCTTAAGCCGTTCTTTTGGGCGCCTTCAACAGCTGGCAAATTTCGTTGATATCGTCGCTGGCCAGGTGTTTCGCAACGTTATCCAACGGGTCGGCAGCAAACGCCAGCGCCTCGTTGATCGCCATGTCACGGTGAACCTCCAGCGGAGCCTTGCCGAGGTGCTGTTTGAAGGCCTCAACCATGTCCAGGCTGAAAGCATTGCTCTCATCCACCTGATTGACCACCACATGCACGGCAGGCGGGCGTTCACCGGCAAGGTGCGGCGCAAGCAATACATCCAAGTGATCGAGCGTGCCAAGGCACGCGGCATCCGCCTGCACAATCACCAGCACCACGTCGGCAACGTTCAGCGCTTGATGAAAGTAGACGTTGTTGCCAGCTGGCGTATCGATGATCACCGTTTGCCGCTCGCTCAGGCCCAGCGACAAGAGGCGTTGAGCCAGCCAGGTCGGCTCGTGTTTGAGCCAGCGCTCGAGATTTTCCTGCTGCTGAACATCGATATCGCCAAAGATAAGCACTTGGCAACCGGCGAAACCGAGCTGTTGCAACGGGCTCCACTGCCCATGCTCCAGGCTGGTGCGGCCGATACCGGGAAGCGCCGCACTGACGCCAAAGTGATGATGCAAGGCGTTCTGTGGGTCTAGGTCCAGCGCCACCACCGACTCGCCATGACGCTGCAGGCCGCTGCTCAGGGCTGTGGCCAAGGTGCTTCGGCCGACACCCCCATTCATCGACACCAGCGCGACGATTTTCGGGCGCAGTGCTGCCAGATCAACGGCGTGAGCGTGTGCGTGGGGGGATGGGTCAGCAGGCACGCTGCCGAAAAAGTGCATGCGCGCATTGATGCCTTGGGCATCGTGGGTGACGTTTTTGCCGAACAACGTCAAAAGCTCTTCACTCAGGCTCATGGCCTACTCCTCACGACGCATCGTAAAGACGTGAAGTTCGGCAAGCAGGCACTTACCGCAGGTCTTATTATTGGCGTCTTAGTGACGCATTCTGTGACAGGTGTGGCGAAGTGTCATTATTTTGATGTTTTGACTGGCTGTTTTTTAGACAAACGGTAAATAGTCAAATAAATGGCCGTGCGCCTTTAGCGCATTCTCGCGCTCAACGCCCGACACAGCGCATTCACGTCCTGGCATCCGACGCTATCAAGCACGGGGTCGAGCGGGTCTCGGCCGTAAGCCTGCGCCTCGCTGAACGAGGGATCGCGTTGAACCGTGCCCAACACGGCATCACCCAGGCGCAATTTGAAAACGCCCGCCATGTCCTGGCTGAACGCGTGACCGCCGTCCACCTGATTGATCACGTAAAACCGTTGAAGCGGCGATTCACTTGCAAGGTAGGGCGCAAGTACTTCGTCCATCTTGGCCAATCGGCGAAACGAAGCCGCGTCCGGCTGCACCACCACCAGCACCGCATCCGCCACCGACATTGCCTGGCCGAGATACACCGTGTTGCCCGCAGGGACGTCGATGACCACCGTGTCTTGGCCATTGAGCCCGAGGCCGGCCAAACGCTTGCCGAGAAATTCGAGATCCTGCCCCAGCCAACGATTCAGGCTTTGTTGCTGCACGGCGTCGGTTTCACCAAAGCTGACCAGCCGGCACCCGGCAAACCCCCGTTTGGGCAAGGCTTGCCAGGTTTGATTGAGCAAGCTGGTCGCCCCAAGGCCAGGCAGATCAAACCCCGGGCACAAGTGATGACGCAGCGCGTCTTGCGGGTCCAGGTCCAGCGCCAGCGCTGGATGCCCCTGACGCTGCAAACCGCTGGCAAGCGCGGCGGCCAACGTGCTGCGCCCCACGCCGCCGGTAGCAGAAACCACAACCACCACCTTGGGCGCCGAGGCGTGCGAATACACCTCGCCGCCCGGGCTTTCTACTACTTGGGGTGGGGGAACAGAAGCGGCCGTCCCTTGGTTCAAATGATCCAGCAAACGCTGTAAAGGCTCGGCCACCGAGGGCTCGCGCAAAGAAGGTTCAGCCAGCGCGGTGTAAAGTTTTGAAATGTGATCTGCACGCCCCACTGACTGCTCCTCCCGTTCTAATCGCCGATCAATTAAGGCGCGCATTGTGTGATATCACACTGATGGTGTCAGTATTTTGGTGTTTGTAACAAATTTTTTTCAGATGAGCGGCATGGCGCCATTTTTATGGCTTTAAGCCAATATCTACATATTTCTTTTTAAATCAACTAACTAAAAATTATTTGTGTGTTTTTTGATCATTTTTTATTTCATATCAAACGCTCTCAAACCTCTTTCGTGTCAGCGAGTACATAAACCTCAGGCCAACACATAACGAGACAAAACCAAAGCTGCGAGACACAGCCCAGATACCTGCAAGGCATTCAATGACCTCAGCCCACCATTGACGCCCCAGAGGACAGCACCATGACCCCGCACAACTGGAAACACTGCGTCGCCTTAGGCCTGCTTGCCTGCACCTTCGGCGCCCATGCCCACGCAAGCCAAAAGCCGGACATCCAGCGCGCATTGTCAACCACCGAAGACGCCCGCTCAGGCTGCGGCGTAGTGAATGCACGAATGACCTACCTGGATTCGAAGGGCCAGACACAGGTATTGGACTACATGAAATTTACCGACACTTGCGGGGACGGAAATTGACGCTGATTTGAGGCCCCGCAGACGACGAAAAAGCAGTGATCGCAAAAAAACCTTCGCCTCTGCAAAAATAGTCAGAATTCAGGGGTTTACAGATGCTTGCCAATCGCTATAATCGTCGCCCTAACACGCCGGTATAGCTCAGTTGGTAGAGCAACTGACTTGTAATCAGTAGGTCCCGGGTTCGACTCCTGGTGCCGGCACCATATAAATCAAGGGCTTGCAGCGATGCAGGCCCTTGTTTTTTGCGCTAGACGTAACAAGCGACGTAATAAGCCCTCCCAATGCCCTCCCCTGGCGTGGGTCCCGCTCGTCGGAACGGCCAAGCGGCGGACGTCTTCGGGCACAGCAGCACGCAACTCGGGAAGCCGGCCATACCAGGGCGGACTTTCTGAAATGTGCTTATGCCTGAAAAAAGAGTGATAAAGGTAATATTGCAGTCCGAATCAAGCTGTAAGCCACGGCCTACAGGGCTTTGAGCGGTATTCGGGAAGGGTGATATTTAAGTGATATAGAAGTAATTGTATTACTCTTTTATAAGGTGATATTCCAAACTGACCAAACCCAATAAAATCGGGGGGTTGACCGGAACATTACTTTTCATATCACTCCATATCACTTCTCAATGTGATATCTGAACCCCAATGAAACCGTGGTCTCCAGCCGATTCCCGATCGTCTCTTGCCCTTATTACTCTTTTTAAAATGGCCACCCTCCACTTGGGAATCCCTCTCATCTATACAGCGTTTTTCTGCATGGCAGATCTACATCTATAAAGCTCCGAAAAGCTTCCGATGCAGTGCACGCAAATGAAACGGTCCCGAATCGCTACAGCCCAGGAAAATCGAGGGCTGTAGAGATATTTCCCCGCTCCCCGCACGTACGCTGTTGCCGCCTCAAATAGACCCGTCACTTTTTTGAAAACCCCGAAGTCCGAGCGTTTTCAAATTTTTCGCCCAATGAAACCGGGGATTCGAGCCGAACCCCGTTCGTGCCTGTCCGAGCCAGCGCTTTGCAACACCGCTGCATTCCTGTTCAAAATTTTGCAATCTGTGAAATTGCCGATCGCTCGAAGAGCCCCCGGCCCGCCTGGGCTGCAGGTTTGTTTGCACTGCTTCCCGCTTTGCACAAAAAAAGGACGCAAACCCCGTCGGCGGGAGGGGGATAAGTGCTTTTTCGGACGGATTTTTTTGCCGCAGAGGATTTCCCGACGAGGCCGTCGCAGCTCGTCGGATCTCTCAGACATACACCGAGAACGGCACATATACTGTTTGCATATACAGTAAAAAGTGGAATCATCGCCATGCACACCAACCACGACCCGTCAGCAATAGCGAAAGGCAGCTGGCTCGCACTTCTGCAGGATCAGGCTGAGCTATTGCGACATCCAGCAGCACATCACAGGGCGTTGATCCAGGGAGCGCACGTGCTACACCGTGCAGGCTCAATTGACTGCTATGAATTGAGCGATTTTCTGGAGCAGGCAGATGGGGCATTGGCCTATGCCGTAGAAGCGCTCTTAGATGAACCCTCTGTTGATTAGGGGGCCGATAAAATGCACATGCTGATTACGCCTATGCGCTGCAAAGGCGTTGCTTTGACCGCACTGGAAAGGCGGCAGTACGCTGCAATCAAGGGTGACGTGAGGGTAATCGCGGAAGAAAGAACAGAACTGGGCCGCAGTTCGAATATAGCGAAGGTGTTCGCAGGACTACCATTGGAGCCGTCCCCACTCCCCCACCTGCTTGATGCAACCCTATCGGGAATGGCTACGACGGGATTTGTTTTGAGTGGTATCGAGTACATCGACGGCTGTGCATACGCGCAGTCTTGGTGGTGTCGGGAGGAATGAAAAGGCCGGACCTGATACGGCATCAGGTCCGGCGGGTGGTTAACTAAATACTGGCTGATTAGTCTTGCGCGCTTTAAGACGTTTCGAGAGATACGTAGTCAACGGGCGCTCTATGAATCTGTAACTTATATAACCAACTGCAATAACCAGTGGCAAGGATACTGCCCAGAAAATCATAGATTCGACAATTCCACCCTCTGCGATTCCGAGGGCCAGCCAGACACGACCGCAAACGCTAAGTGTCAATATATGCGATAAATAGAGCGAATAAGACATGTCGCCCAATGACTTAAGAAATTCTGGAACGTCCCATTTAGAGTTAAGCTCTAACAAAGCTAACGCGAGCAACAACAGTGTGTACCCACCACCTGCAATAAGTGCTCGCTCTAGAGAAATAGATTGAATTACATCTGATCCATCTATCGATACTGCAAGCATCGCATAAGCAATAAGGGTGACCCCGACTACACTAATAATGCCGCTCAGGCGCCGACTATATGACTTACCGATGGTTTTTAAGTAGGCAATACCAGCAAGTGCGCCAAGGATAAATTCTATGGAAAACTCGTGCTTAACAACCCGTAGATATGGGGAGACCGGGCCGGTATAAAACAAAGACGCGCCAATGATCGCGCAGAGCCAGACAACAAATGCCGATGGCATCCATCGCTTTGGTAGCAGCAAAATGAATGCGAACACCAGATAGAACCATACTTCATGGATAAGCGACCAGGCGACCATCACAAGCGGCAAATTAGCGTCAGGCAAAAGAAACAATGAGTGTAAAAGATTAACCTCGCCCGCTTGTGAGCTATTGACCATACCGGGATTTAACAAGAACACCATTAGCACTGCAAAGAAGTAAACCCAATAGACAGGATAAATTCGAATTATACGACCTTTGAGAAAGTTAAAAACCTCACTTAGCGCTCCGAACTTGTTTGCCGAAGCCAGCACCATGACGAAGCCGCTTATAACGAAAAATAAATCCACACCGGTTTGCCCAAACATAAATATGTCCGGCAGCCAGGTGGCGTCAGAAACGTACTTTGCGTTGATGAAAAGCGAGTGGAACGCGATTACCGCAAGTGCGGCCAGGCCTCTGGCCGCTTGTAATGATGAAATCTTATGCACAGTGCTATGTCCTTTACGCCAGTGCTTTTCGGGCCGGGCATATTGGGAGAACGCCGGCGCGGTTGCAAGCTAGACGGTCAGGACTGGCGACACTACAAAGTGATGGGCTTTAATTTACCTGCCATTTGAGTGGCGGTGGCGGCGTTGGCGGTGAATGCAGCTGCGTTACCTGGTGGCGGTGTCGGTCCGTGAGTGTGTGCCGATAATTGGGTGTTCATCTGCTGCAGTAGGTCGAGGGTTTCACAGACCACTTGGAACAGGTTGACGCCCTCGGACCCGATCCAGTTTTTCGGCGCCTGCAGCTGCTGGCTGACCGCTGTAACGCTTTTGCGCAGACCCTCGATTTTCTCCGCCATGTCGCCGCCTATCGTGGCGTTGTACTTCTGAGCCACCACCAGATTCAAATCCCGCCCGGTGGCCTGGTGTAAATCATCTACCGCCGCCAGGCTCGCAGATCCGCCCGACAGCAGCTTGAGCGCGCCCAAGGCTTCCAGCGTCTTGATGCCCCCTACCGACTCGGTTGAATGGTCGTCCACGGTCCTGGTGTGGCTTTGGTACCGCTCGGTATTGCCCATCGCCTCCACTTCGCGCTCGATTGCCTTGTCCAGGATCTTGCCGTCGGTTTGGCGCAGCCAATTACCGTCCGCGTCGACACGCTGCTGACAGGCTTCGCTGTGCTGCCACACCTGATCACCCTTCGGGACGCTGGGCATGCTCAGACCGTGAGGCAGAATGGTTTGGATATAGGGCTTGTGCGGCAGGCCGTACGCGAAGCACACCACAACCTGTGTGCCTTCCTGGGGGAATGCGTAGATGCCCATTTCCTCGCCACCGGTGGGCAGCGGCAACGGCACGCCGGCAAGGGTCGGCAGCTTGGTGTCCGGCTCGCCATCCGGCCCCAGGACCTCGATGTCGACGGCATAGCGCGGCCGGAAATCGTCACAGATGCCGGCGCCGGCCGGGGCGTCGGCCACGGCCACAACACGGGCAAAGCGTGGCAGGTGGTAACCACCGGTGAGTTCGGGGAATTGTCGTTCTACGCTGCGGCGGATTGCGTCGTCCATCGGATGGCCATCTGATTGTCGATGAGCGCCACACTGGTGATGCGCTCGCCGTGATTGATCGTTGCACCTGGTCGCAACCCGGGAAGGGCTGCAATCATCGCGCTTTGGTTGCCTTGGTAGTCGTCGAACAGCTCCACCGGCAGCTGCAGCGGCGAGCGAACGCCGAAGAAGCTGTCGGCCCAGCTGCCCACGAATACTTCCCCGTCACCCTGCTGCTGCCAGATGAAGTCTGGAATGTTGAAAACCCGGGCCAGGCTATCCATAGCTTGGTAGCCGGCTGCCAGGCTGTAGAAAAATGGCGCCTTGACGCTCGCATAAGGCTGTTCTGGGACACGGAAGCGCAAACCGGTGTGCTGGCCGATCTCGACCAGGACCGCGCGCAGGTCGACGTGTCGCAGATTCAGCGGCAGTGGGTTTGCCAGGATCGCGGCCAACTCGCGGCAGAACAGCACCTGCTGGTCACTGCTGGCTGTGGTGGAGCGTTCCACGTAGCCAATGAAGTGGCGCTGCAGCGTGCTGTCGTTGTAGCCGATATCGAGCGTCACCAAACCCTTGACCGGTGCGGAGGCCTGAACGGTAAACGTCGCCCGGCCGGGGCTTTTTGCGTCCAGCCGAACTTCGTTTTTGACCAGGGCATACGGCTTGCCGTTGATGGCCAATTCCTTGTGCAGCTTCATTCCTTGGCACCCCCGCCCAGCCAGGTGTCAACTTTTTTCAACGTTGCTTCAAATCCAGTCAGTTCCTCTGCGCCATCAGGTGACTGGCCACCGGCGCCGCCAACCGCCCCGCCAGGGCCAGACTGCGCGGTAACCGCGTTGCCTGATCGCCGTCCCTCGACCTTTTCAGGGTTCGACAGTTTTTCAGCCAAGGTGAACTGAATCAGCCAAGCGCGCAGGTTGTCGTCTTCCCGGGCGCTCACGCCCTCGGTGAAGGTGACCTGGCGCATGCCGAACGCGGCGGCGGTGTCGTTGACGATTCGGTAGGTCTTGAGCTGGCCACCGCCGGCGGTCGCTTCCACCAGGCGCATCAGGTCGCGCAGTTGCTCCTGGTCAACGAACGGAATCATCAGGTTAACGGTCAGGGTTTTGGGCTTGAAGCCTTTGTGCCCCTTGTCGGTGTTGCTGGTCTGGCCTGACAGATCGTCGCTCTCGATACGCAAATTGCCGGTGACCTTGAGGTATTTCCCGCGTACCTGTTGCCCGTCAAGTAGCAGAGTCATAGGCCCACCAGTTCGCGGACGAAGCTCAAACCCTTCTCAGATCCCACCAGGAGCGCGCCCGCGCATAGCACCCACTCATGCCCCGGGGCATCGCCGGTCAACAGCGCTTCGCGTAACTCAGTGGCGTTGCCAGGGCCGATCATGCGGGCACACATGCTGCTGTCCGGGTTGCCATCGGCCAACAGCGCTTTCAGGTCCGCCAGTTGCTGATCCCGGCCCTTTTGCTGGGCGGCTTTGCGGCTGGCCAGCGCGGCAAGGTCAGCCATGGGCGAACTGTCGGCGGCGTAACCCTCCAGAACGGCAAGCTGGCCGGCCATGGATTGCTGCGCGGCCTTCACTACGGTGCAGCGCTCCAAGGGCAACGCCTGCCAACGCGGCAAGGTGCCGGCGGCGGGAATCTCCCACTTTTCCGTCTCCAGCTTCGACAGGTGACGTGCGCGGCGTTCAGTTCTCACCAAGTCAGGTAACGGCAACAATGCGTTGAAGCGTGCCAGGCTCGCAGCCAACTGATCAAAGCGCGTCGACAGGAATATTACGCACAGGGCGAACTGGGGGCCGTCCGGCCGGCCGGTGTCGCTCACGTCCACCAGTTTGCCGGCGAGTTGCTGCAGCAAGTTCGGCGCGGAAAGAAACCGCTGGTAGGCCCGGCCCTGGCCAATCCCGCTTTGAAACGGCGTCACCACCAAGCAGGTAGGAATGTCGCCCATTTGCTCAGCAAGTGCAGCACGGCCCGCCGCAATCGCGCTTTGGGCAGCACCACCCACAGGCCCTGGGCTTGTGGAGGTTTTCCCGCTCAGATCTGCCAGGCGTTTAGCCGTGCCGAACAACTCACCGCCGGCAAGCCCCTGGGCCGCCGAAAGCTGGCCCATCCATTGGGTAGCCTGCGCGGGCCAACGCATTGTCACCGGCGCCCAATCATTCGCCATCTTTTAGAACCGCGCTCAACCAATCAGGGGCTTTAGGCTGGCTCGACTCTGCCGGATAGTTTTTGGCTTTCGGCCAGTCTCTAACCGCCTGACGCCAAGTCAGCAGAGTTGTGAATTGCTCAGCCGTGATCGGCAAGTCCCCGCCCAGGTCGCGGGCGTCGCGGTATTCGGCGACGAGCGTTTCCGTTTTTTCCAAACTTGTTTCAGCCCAAAGTCGTGCAAGTACAAGAGGATCTGAATCGACGAAAACATCCTCCGCATATTTTGAGAACTTCCCGCCGTCGTCCAGGTAGGCGCGAATGGCTTGATACAAAGGCTTGTTGTAGTCCTGGGTAACATGGCAACGATTACCGGCAACGGTGACCACAAAAGTTTTGTCCGCTTTAACTGACACGTCGCTGAACGTCACCATTACTTCCGCAGGCGGGGAAGATGGTGAATCCTCGATCGGAGCCGCAACTTCATTCTTTTCAAATTCCTCAATCAAGGCGCATACCTCCAAGCAAAACCGTAAATAGTTGCACCACCAGCAAAAGAAATAACTGTTCCACCAGGTGCATGGCCACTTTTCCCAACAACGCCCTGACCGGCCGCGTAGTAGTGCATCAGTGAGTAACACCATGACCCGCCGGGCGGAAGTTGTACTGAAGTTCCCATTACGGAGACACCCATAAAGTTATCGCTATCAGGCCTGTAAAAATTCCTCTCGCCCCACTGCAACCCCATGTCGGAACTGTCTACTTGGGTACGCATGCCTCGGCCTTGACTATCCCAACCGTAGCGAATTTTGTTAGTGGCTTGCCCCGCACCGCCGCCCTGTTCGACGGGGGTGAATCCAAGCCGACGTTGAATGTAGTGATACTGACTGCTGCTTTTTTGGCGAAAGTACGGGAAGTCCGGGTTGCCACTGGCTAACCCAACCCAATCAACTTCATCGCCCAAGACGCGCTCGGAAAGAAACTGATTAACCTGATCAACCGTATAAGTGGTGGACTTCGGCGCTCGTGTTTCAAGCTCGTCGAGAGTGACCAACCTGACCACTGCATTCGAGGGAACATGTCGGAAATAAGGTGCTCCAGCGTTCCCAGAAGCGAACCCAGCAACCTGCAGAGTATCGCCCGATACTTTTCCAGCAAGAAGTTGATCGCTGTATGCTTTGCTGTATACGTTGTTCACATCAGCTTTCGTCGAAGGATTGAACGTTACCCCTGTCCAAATGTTTCCCAGATCGTAACGATCGACAGTGGCTCGCAACATGCTACCGTCCCAGCCGAGATAAACACTGTTACCGAGCTGACCAACTCCCCCGCCTTGTTTGACAAACCCGTTATTGGTCTCAGTTCTAGTGTAGGCATCTGTAATACCATATCCACCCAAGGAGTTGGCTTTGTCCGCCTTGGTGTTAGGATTGAAGTTGTTCTCACTCCAAATTCGACCTAAATCTAGAGCGTCAACTGTTGCCTTAAGCCCTATATCAGACCAACCAATGAACACACGGTTTGTAGATTGGCCGATCCCACCACCTTGTTTTACAAATACGTTGTAAGCATCCGTTTTTGAGTACGCATCAGTAATGCCGTAGCCGCCCAGCGTTGTGGGATTGCTCCCCGCTATTATCAAACCCTTCGTGTTCGTAGTGACTTTTGTATAGGCACCTGCGACTGCGCCACTGTCAGCAAGAGTCAGAGCGACTTCCACGTCAGAGGAACCGTCAAACGTCGCGCTACCGGTGGCCGCTCCACTGAATTTAAACGTGCGTGCCGTGGCCAGTTTCAGGGCTTTGCCGGCTGCAGTGGTGCCGAGCACCAGCGCGTTGATGCTGGCGTTTAGGGTGTTGCGCACCAACTGCACCATGCGCGTGGTGGCCAGTACCGACGGGTCATCCGCGTTTGAATCATTGCTGATGGCGTTCGGGATCTGGTCCAGCCCCACATCAGCTTTGGTCGTGGCTCGAGCGCGCAAATGGAGGTAGTCACCTGCCCGGGCTGCCAGATGCTTGATCAGTTCGCCGGCGATCGGCTCGACGGCTCGCAGGTCGTTGAGCGCGCTGGTGGTTGGAATGTCAGCAATAGGGACTAGGTAGTGGCGAACACCGGCGCTGTCGGTGTAGTCCTGCTTATCCGAACCGAAAACAACCTGGTATGTGCCGACCACGTCGCTCAGTTCGCGCTGCAGCCTCACATCAAGCCAGGCCTTGCTGGGAATTGATGAAACCTGAACCGCCTGCACGCTTTTGCACTCAAGTCGGATACCTTCCACGTAAGCAATACCAGGTTTCAGACGGTAATCAGCGCCGACCTTCTCCAGTTCGAAAGCGCTGCTGTGGAAACAGGCACGGCCGAACACATCGCGATTGCTCAAGCGTTCGCGCTCATCGATGCCGCTCAGTCGCACAGTAAAGTCATGCTGCCAGGTGCTGGCATCGATCTTGATCCCGGTCAGCGCCTGGGCGCCGTCAAACACCACCAAAAAGTTACGCGTTACGTTGTTGCCGATCTGGCGCGGCGGGATGTTTCGGCGCTTTTGCTGTACCGGCAGATACGCCACGGCCAGCAACACGTTTTCACTGGTCTCAAGGCCGATCCAGTTGAAGTCAAAATCTCCGATGTCGCTACCGAGCATCAGGCTATAAACCACCTGGTTCGGATTCACGAAACCTTTCTGGGTCACCTCATAGGTGCCGACGACTTGCGCCGGCACCGGCTTGCCCGCCGCTCGATCAACAGTAGCGTTCGGGTCAAGCCCGGGCACGTTGGCCAGGACAAATCGAGCAACGTTTAGAGATTGTTGTGCGCCGACTTTCTGCGCGATCAGGCTTTCACCTGCAAGGGTAATGCTGGCTCCCATGGGGGCTCCTACAGGCTGGCGATCAGCGTTTGCTGGTCGTCGTTGAAGTCCACAGCGACGATGCGCAGTGATACGGGGGTGATGGTCACGAAGTCATAGCGCCGGCAGGTGCGGCCGTACTGTTGAATCAACACGCGCATCAGCTCCGGGTTTTGCGACAGTTGGGAATCGGAAAGGCGCAGCAGCACCACGTCCCAATCCCGATCGGGCAACCGTTCGTTGATCTCGACATAGCCAACGCCCAATCGCTGCAGGATGCGTTTGAGCCCGGCCGTACTGCCGGCGTCGACCGCGTTTATGAAGGCGAACTTCACCCGCAGCCGGTAGAGGCTTTCCGGTTCGTCTTTAAAGCGGCTGATATCGCGCTGCCAGGCCAGCAGATCCAGCACAGTGATGTGACAGGTGTCCGCGTCCATCTGCAGCAGCGGCCATTGCAGCCAGCCTTCGACCTTTTCCCACCAGGACTGCGCGGCCGCTTTCAACTTGGCCAACTGCGGGCCGTCCAGCCAGAAAGGCAAATTAAGCTTGATCATGCCTGCACCACCTGCAGGGTTTTGATACGGGGAATGGTCAGCTCTGACACGATGTCGGCATTGTCAAAATGCAACGACTCAATGCCGGCGAATTGCTGGTGAAGTTCTTCGCCGAGGCGGCTGAACGAGAACCGCGATTGGGGGTAGGTCAGCGTCGGCTGATAGTCGCCGGTGCCGCTCTCGCGAAAGGCCGCGCGGATGAACTGCCCAATTTCCGCCTGCAGCTTTTCGCGCTGCTCGACGGTCAGCAACGATCGTGGCCACCAGGTGAGGCTTAGCGCGTGCTGTGTCTCAGGCATTACCATCACCAGCAGGTCATCACCGTGGCCATGGTTGCCCTGATCGCGGATATGCGAGTTGATTTGCTCCAGATACGTCGACGCCGGCACATCCGCATCAAACAGCACATAGGCATTGGCGCTGCCCGGGCCACGTGGCGCGCCGTGCAGGAAATACACGCCATCTGGCCGCACGCCTGGAAAGGCTGAAATCATGGCGCGGTATACGGAGTCGGTGTGCCACTGGTTGACCGCCGAGAACTGGTTGCGTGTGCGCAAACGCAGCTGATCGTCCGGTTCAGGATCTGCACCTGGTGCAATCAGCCAGCCGTCCGCGTTCACCACCTGGGCAATGCCGGCAATCGGGACAGGCAGAATGGCGTAGTAACCTGGGGCCAGGTTGTAGCCGCTGCCCACTTCCTGGGCTTCTACCGGGACTTCCAGCTGCAGCACGCCGTCCGCGAAGGTCACGGCCTGGGTGGTGATCAGTTGGTAAATATGGCCGTTGATCGCAGCCGATTGCACCAGGACGCCAGCGGGCAGCTCCAGCACGCCACCGGCGACGTCGCGGGTAAACAGCAGCACGCCTTTGGCCTTGGTCGCCCCTTTGCGCTCGACGTTGACCGCCCAGGCCAGCATGTCCAGCCACTTGCCCACAGCGGTTTTAACAAAGAAGTTGGGCAGGACGGTGCCGCTGACAAAGTTGATCAGCCACAACACCGGCTTGGTCACCAGCGCGGTGATCAGCCGCCAGAAAGGCGAGTAGGCGCTGGTGTTGCTCAGCTTGCTACCTTGCGCGGCAACTTCGCTTTCCCAAGCCTTGCGCAAGCCGTCCTCAGTCACCGGAATGCCGCTGTCTGCCAGTGCCTGCTTAAAATCTACGTCGCTCACAACGTCACCTCGATGTCGCCAAATTTCAGCGTTCTCGCCGTGACCAGGTAATGTCCAGACTCCACTTGTTTGATCAGCGCCGTACCCGGTACCAGGCGCTCGTCGGCCTCCACCAGCAGCTCTAATTGTTGGATGCAGTCGCGCTGGCGCAGACGGCTACGCTCAGCCACCAGCGTGACCAGCAAACCGCTCTCGCGGATCATGTGCGCGATGTCCTGGGCGATGCTGGCCCGGTCCTCGATCAGCAGCGGCTGACGCGATGGGTCCAGCACCAGGTCGTTGTCCATGATCAGCAGGTCGATGTACTCGCTCATCCGCCCACCGCCATGGCCAACATGCCTTCCAGTTCCAGCGGGTTCATTTGCTTGGCGGTGTGAATGTTGACGTTCTCCACATGAGTGCCCTTGTTCTGGGTTTGATTGTTGTTCTGGATGCTGGCCAGGAAGCCGCCCGGGGCACGGCGTCAGGCCGTTTCGGAGACAAGGTTGATACCGAGCCGTTGATGCGCTGCTGGCTTTGCTCGGCCTTCTCCGTGGGAGCGGGTGCGGTGACCAGGGGCGGCGTCTGCAGCGGCTGCGGGATGGTCAACTGCGGCCCGATCGGCGCCGGCGTCTGCACCGGTGGTACTGCCACCAGCTTTGGCAATGTGCGCGGCAATTCCCGGGGCGTTTGGGGTTGATCCACCGGTGCCGGCGCTTTCGGCACCGGTGCCAGGACCTGGGCCGGAAGCTGTGCCGACGGCTGCAACGCTGCAGGTGGAGCGATTGCCGGCGCTACTGCCTTCGGGGCCGGAGCCAATACCAGTGCCGGCGCCTTCGCTGGGGGCTGCAACGCTTCCAGCGTCGGCATCACCGGCGCCGGTGCTTTAGGCGTGGGAGCCAGCACCAGGGGCGGTGCCTGGATCGACTGCTGGGGCGCACTTACCAGTTGAGGCAGTAACGGCGCTTCGACCTGCGGGGCGCTGATGGTTGGAATCTCCGGCGCCGCCGGCATATCCCCGAACGCCGCTTCAATGTTCACGCCAGGGATCTTGTTCAACATCTCGATCAAGCCATTGATAGCGCTTTTAAAGACGTTGACGATGGCATCCCACGCGGCGCTGGCCAGGTTCGACCAACCGCCCATCGAGTCGAACCACTCCGACAGCGCAGTCAGCTGGCCGCTAACCCACTGGAACGCCTCGCTGTTGAGTAGTGCGCTGGTCCAGTCGTCCCAATAGATAATCGCCGCTGCCACGGCCGCTACCAGGGCCACAATGCCGATCACGATCCAGACCACCGGGTTGGCCAACAACGCGGTGTTGACCAGCCAGATCGCGCCCTGCCACAGCAACATCGCGCCTTTGACTAGGCCCATCCAGGCGACCATCAACACCAGGCCGGCCACGAACCCCACCACCATGACGGTGTGGTAGAGGAACATGGCGATGCTGCGATAACCCGACCAGGTGAGTGCGTTCCACACCACAACGGCCCCCAGCCACGCCATTTTCGAAAGCCCCACTGTCAGTGTGAGCAACGACATGGCGGCAGTAATCGCCAGGAACGACAGCGTTACGATCCCAATCAAGCGCGTGATGTTGGGGAACAACTGAGTCCAGCGGGTCAACGTGCTGGCAATCCCCACCAGGCGCTCCATCAGCGGGGTCAGGATCGGGATCAACGCCTGGCCGAAGGCAATGCGCAACGCCTCAACAGCGGAGCTAAACTGCTGCCACGGGTCCACCATGTTCTTGGCCATCCGCTCGGCGTTCTCCAGGCCGCGCACATTGCCCAGTCGCTCCATGCCGTTTTTCAGGCGGTCGGTGTCGCCCATCAGGCTGCTAATCAACCGTGCCGCTTCGCCACCGAAAGCATCGCGCAGCTTCGCGCCGTTGGCCTCAATCGATAGATCCCCAAACTTGCCTTTGAGCTTGTCCAGGATGTCCATCATCGGCAGCAATTTGCCCTGCTGATCCACGAACTTCATGCCCAGCTTTTCAGAAGCGCCGCTGACGTTCTCAAAGAAGGATTTGTAGAGGCCACCGGCCTCGCCGCCGTCCATGGTGCTGCCCAGCGTTCCCAACACTGCCATCTGCTCGGCCAGGCTCACACCGGCAGTGCTGGCCAAGCCACCTGCAGCCTTGAACGCCTCCCCGATCTGCTCGCCACTGGTGCGAAACAGCTGCACGGCCGTGGCCGTCTGGCCCGCCAGGGTTTCAACCCATTGGCCTTTGCCCATGGCGTCGGCCTGGCCTTTGAACAGGTTGTACATGGTGCCGACGTAGGTGCCCATGGTGTCGGCGTCGGACTTGGTGGCCTTGGCCAACACGTTGCTGGCATTGGTGAAGGTGGCCAGCTGACTGCCAACCAACCCTTTGATGGCGCCCTCGATGTGATACGCCGAGGCGACAAAATCCTTGGCGTTCTCGCCGTAAGCCACCGAAAACTCCAGTGACTTACGGTTCAGCGAGTTCAAGGCGTCTTCGGCCACGTTCAGCGATCGGACCTCGCCAAGGGCGCGGTTCATCTCCAAGGCGGGTTCCATGGATTGGGTGATACCGACATAAGCGCCCGTGATTCCCGCCAGGCCAAAACCCATGGTTTTGATGTGCTTCTCGCTCTGTTCGGCCAGGTCGGAAAAGCCGGTTTTGACCTTGCCCATTGGCGCCGTGACCTTATCGGTCAGGCTCAAAATAAAGGCCAGGCGGGCGCTTTTGTCAGCCATCAGTGTTTATCCGTTGAGTGCGTAGGCAATGCCATTGGCAATGGCGATTTCCATGCGGCGCCAATGCTCGTCCTCCAGCCACTTGGCCGTTCCCATCACCTCGGCGGTGGGCTCGGCACCTGGTAGCCAGCGGCCGGCCAGGGCCACCAGTTGGCCCAGGCCGTTTTCGGTCAGTCGTTCGGCGTGGTCGAGGGCTTTTTTACGGTGATTTCAATGTCCGGGCCGTACTCTTCCAGCAGCGCGCCGGCCAGTTGCATGACCAGCACCGGGTTACCCAACTGGGACTTGAGGGTGGCGCGCTGTTCCTGCTTAACGGTGGTCACCAGCAGGTTGTTGGCTGGTGACACCTTGTTGGCCTGGGTGACGGCGTTGAAGTACTTCGTCACGTCCTGCGGGGTCAGTGCGAAGGTGAATTCCTGCTCGCCTACTTCCAGCGTGATATCGCGTGTATCGGTCATGGGTGTTGCTCCGTTCAGGGTTAAAAAGTGGATAAATCAGCGCAGGCAAACCTGGCGCACGTAGTCCTGCAAGCCCTGGATCATTTGCCGACTGAGGGCAAGTTGATCTCTGAGGGTGAAATAATTTTGTCTAGCGTCTGCTGTGAGTTCGGCGGCGCCGCCATCATCCAAGCCGCCGGCGCCGGTCGCTGACTTGGCTGGGGCGCTGCAGGTGGCGTTGATGCGCAACCGCTTACGGCCAGTAGCAACATCAAGGCGCAGAGCATCGTTTTCAGCACGTTCATGGTTCAGTTCCTGGGTACGTTGAAGGTCGATGGCGTCACGCTCAGCCAGCATTTCGCCGCTGATGCGCGCCGCCTCTCGCAGGCCGTTCACTTCAAACAGCGCCGCGTCACGCTCGGTTCGTGCGGTGTCGCGCTGGCCCTGCAGCAGGTCAGAGCCGAACCAGGTCCACAGGCACATCACCAGGATGAAAGTGCACTCGCGCATCACAGACCCACCTTACAAAGCTCGGCTTCAGCCAATCGGCGTTTATGCAAACCTGGGACTAACTCCTTCTTGCCATCGGCGGTGGTGATGAAGGCCCACACCGGTGTTTTGCCGTCAGGCGCCCAGGCCAGCGCCTGGCAGCCCTCTTTGATGCGGCCTGCATTGATCAAGCCGACTGCGCGGCTCGCGCATGTGCTGGCGGTGCCGAAGTTGTGGCCATGGCTACTCAGGGCATCGAATGTGTTCTGGCCCACGTCCTGGTTGGTGATGCAGTCGGCCAGCTGCAGTTGGCCCTTACTGATCACTAGATGCTCCACCTCGCTGCAGCGGGCATCCGACCAGTAGTCGCCTAGAACCACCGGGTAGGGGCTTGTATGGCGGGTGATGCCCTTGCACACGGTTGGTAGGCCACGGGCCAGCTTGTCCGCATAAACGGTGTTCTGGGCGTTGCCTTCCCAAGTGCCCAGGAAAACCACCAGCGCAGAGCTGCAGAGCGTGATAGCGCCGGCGGCGATCTTGCCGCGCAGGCTCATGGCTTCACCTTCCAGTCGCGCAGCATCTGGCGATACTTGGGAACCAACAGCAGGATCTGCAGCACCATGTAAACGGCAGTCAGCATGTAGGCGACAGCCGACCAGTCGACGGCCCCTGTCGCCCCAGTGGCGGCTACACCGATCGCAGGTGACGCCTTCGCCAGTGCGATAGCGGTGTCCTGGGCCGCCTGATTCGTGCTCATCGCTGCACTCCTTTTTCGAAAAAAGACTGGCACGGGACACAGCGGGTCTTGCCGCCGAGCGCCTGGCGCGCTGCCGGAATCTCGTTATCACAGTCCTGGCAGTGAGTAAGGCTTGGGCCCGCTGACTCACGCCGTGCCTGGGCCAACTGGGCGTTGATAGCCTGGTCCCGCTGACGTTGTTCCAGGGCTTGGGCGCGATCGAACGGGCATACCATCAGCTAATGCCCTCGATCTCGGTGGAATCCAGGTAAGGCACGCCGTTGATGCGGATAAAGTCCGGACTGGTGACCTCAAACGGCACCTTGTGCTTGGTCTTCTCGCCGCCCTTCGGATCAATGCTCAGCAGGCTGGAAATCTTCAACTTGCAGCCGAACGCCTCGATGCGCAGCTCGTCGTCGCCAGCTTTAGCGAAGAACACGGAATCGAAAGGTGGCAGCTTGCGAAAACTGCCAGCAGTGCCGGCCGCTTCGATCAGGAGGTTAAAGTTGGTCGAGTCCAACTCAATCTCGCCAGCTGCCGCCACATCACCGTCGACGTAACCGTCAGGCACGCCCCGGGTCTGCGCGGTCTTGCTGTTGTCGGTAATGTCCAGGGTGCAGCTTTCGACGTGGACAAGCAGATCGCCCAGGTTCACGTCAAAGTTCTTACCGCCAATACGTGACATGGGGGGTTACTCCGAATCGTCGTTGGAAAGATCCAGGGCGATGTTCGCCGTGAGATCTTTCGGGCAGTTGTAGGGCTTGAGCTTGATGTACGCCTCGACGGCGGTTTTGCTCTTCCAGATCAGCACGATCGCGCCGTCTTTCGGCGTCTCGATCTCCCCGGGAACACCTGGCCGGCGAACTTGACCGACTTGGCCATCTGGCGCAGTGGTGCCATCAGCGCGTTGACGTTCACGGCCATGCTGTTGGGGGTGTTGTTCAAGCGACGATCAGCCACACGGCGGATCAGCAGCGGCCGCACCTGGCGCGCCGCCTTGTCCGTCAGGCGCAGATATTCGATTACCTGGTAGTCGCTGCCTGGGGTGTCCAGCATGTTGCCGTCGCCCCAATACACACCCGGGTAGTCCGGGTAGGTCTGGGAAACAGAAAAGCGAGACTTGTCCAACTCGGCGCGGATTGCGGACGGCAGCGGCACGCCCTCTTTATCGACCGGCACACTGCCCAGACCGGTCACGGCACCGGTGGCCACACGCATTGGGCTGTCGGCAATACTCACGGCAGCGTTGGCCAAGCGACCGGCCAACACGCCCAGGTCGTTGCCGTGCAGCTGCGGCACCACCATCACGCGCGGCGCGGCCACGTTGTTGGTAATTGCCTTTTGCTCGGCCACATATTCCGACCAGGACTGCAGCACTGTCGGGCTGGCAGTTGCTGCCATCACGAACAAGCGGCGGCCGTAGACGTTATTAACCAGCACCGCCGCGTCGTGCATGGCCGCCAGGTCGTCGCCCTTGGTCACAGGCTGGGTGATAACGACAGCCTCGACCGAAAAGCCCTGCTGCTGGCAAGTCTCCAAAGAGGCGCGCCAGTCGGTATCGGCCACGATCGGCGCCGCCAGACAGGCCCAGCGATCGCCGCCGTTCAATCGAGCGGCAGTGATCTGGGTTTTCAGGTCGCTGGCAGCAATACCCAGGGCGGCATCGAGGTCGCTTTCGGTATTGAGCGGCACCAGTTTGCCGATGTTTTTTGGAGCGGTTTTCGGACCAGGCCCGATAAACAGAAAATAGCGTTCGATCTCAGTCACGGCGCCTTGGCCCAGATTGAGATTGTTAACGCTGACTTTGCCAAGTGCCATGCTGTGCCTCGTTAGCGGGGTGAATTAAGGATTTGTTCAAAGACCTGGTTAACCAGCTCGCGGGTTTCGCCGCTGGTTTCCACGCCGAGGAACTGGCGTTTTGGCAGGGTGATGTCCCAGCTCTGCGCGCCCGTTTTCTCTGTTTGTTCGTCGTTCAAGATGCGGATCAGCAAGCCGGCCTTGGCGTAGTTCACATGCTCTTGAATCCATGCCACCGAAGGCCTGGCCAGCGCCTTCTTGCCCTTCTGGCGAACACGGAAGCCCAGCCGGCGCAGGCGCTTGGCCTGTTTGTCGGTGCATGCAATGCCTGGTGGGACTTTGTTCCAGCGCCGCATCTGCGCAGCGGTGCGCCGCTCGCTGACGCCGTTGTGCTGCTGCGAGGCGACCCAGCGGGTCAGGGCGTTTTTCCAGCCCAGTTCGGCTTCGTCCGAACTGACGCGGGTCACCTGCAGCAGCTTGGCCAGGCCGGCTTCCATCTTCTTTTTGCCTTTGGCGCTGCCCTTGCGTTCAGCAAACGGGGTGCCGTCGGTGTTCTTCTGCTCACGCACTCGCTTACGGCTCATCGTCCGCACGCGTGTGGTTACCCGGTTCAACAGTCGCCGGCGCAACTGTGGCGACAGTTCAAGCAGCGCCAGCTGGGCGTCGACGTCGAGCAAGCCTCTGATATCGAGGCTGAGCGGGTTAGCGGCCATTGCTGCCCACCTCGCCATGCTCGGCTACCCATAGGTCGAATGGGACGAACGCCCATGTCTTGCCGAACGCCTCAATCTCGCCGGTGGGATCTTCGGACAGGTACTGCGGCTCAACGAATTCCAGCGACAGCTCCACGTCGAAGCTGTCCTGGTCGAGCGGCTCCACGGCGAACATCGGCGCCGGCAGTTCGTGGCGGTCGCGGTCGGTGTCGTGGGTTTCCAGCCAACTGCCCACCAAGGCCATAAGCCTGGCTGGATGGCCGGTGAAACGCTCTAGGGAAAACGCGGCGCGATAGCGCATGTCAGCCATGTGCAGGCCGTCGCGGTCAGGCTTCCAGATCAGCTCAAGGCTGACCTGTTCGGTCCAGCTGTCGAACTGCTCAGGCGGCACCAGGTTGCGGGCCATCAGGTAGGCGGTCAGCGCCTGCAACTGGATCACTGCAACGACGCCGTGATACGGCCACGACCCTGCAGGGCGCGGACGGCTTGCTGGCTGAAAGCCAAGAAGGTTTCGGCACGCTCGGGCGCTTCCTTACCTGTATTTTCCGCGCTTTCGCGACGGGTCACGGTGGCAAACTGGGGCAGCGAATTGCCCTTGGCTCGGCTGTAGACGGCGCGTTTATAGAGCGTGACTTTGTGGGCATAAGCCCATTCGGCCGGAGTCGCCACACCTGCAACTGCCTGCAGATTCGAAATACCAGCCGCCTGCAGCGCCGCCTTCACGCGGGCCAGGTCGGTATTTACCTCGAACATTGCGCTTTTCAGTGTGTCGGCCAGCAGCTCAACCAGGTACTCCGCCGGCAGGCGTTGTTCCTTCTGGAATTCGGACACAGAGAGGTCTGGCCAGAAGCCGTCGTTCTCGATCGTCAGTTCCACGAAGGTGGTGGTTTTCCCGGAAAAGCTCATTGCTGGCCGCTCAAATAGGGCGGGAAGCCTGTTTTTAGTGGGACGGTCCATAAATGGGCGGCTCACTTCCACAGGTTCCCGCTGGGGGGGTAGTCGGTTATTCGGAAGCCGGGTTAACGGCCGCTTGTTTTGCCAGGATCTTGCGAACCTTTTTGATGCGAGTGTCGTTCCCGGCCGGCGCGTGCAGTTGAGTGGAGCGCTCCAGATGCTTGAGCGCTGTCTCCCACTGCTCGGCCTCCATGGCGCGCATTCCGATCAACTTGTGGTACTTGCTCGGGATCTGCTCTGTCAGGTTCCACTCGCCATCAACGCGCGGCAGTAGGTCGGACAGATAAGGCTCCGGGCTGCGCTTGGCGTTGTATTCGGCATAGGCCCACTCGCACACGGCGTCAGCAACAAACGTCTGGATGTCCCGACGTTTGAAACGCTCAGGCATTTCCTGGCCCTGTTCCATCAGGAAGTCGGCCAGCTCCAGGGCGTCTTCGAACTGGGCGGTGTCGAACAGCCAGACCATCACCTGCACCGCAACACGATTCGGGAAGTTCAGCCCCGATTCACAGTAGCGCTGGACATACTCCTGGTACTTGGGCAGCAGCTCGCCGCGCTTGAGCGCCTGGCGTCCGGCCAAGCCGTTGATAGCGCTGATGCGTTCCAGGTCCTGGTCCAACGCCGCTTCTTGCAGCAACAAGTGCTTGCGCGCATTGGCGGGGCTGCTCAGGGCCTCGGCCGGGGAGTACGGCAGGGCTGCAGCGGATGCCGCCGCGACTACCGCAGCACCACCCAGCGCCAAGGTGCGGCGCTTGTGCGCAAGGGCCAGGCTCACGCTACAAGCTCCACGTTTTCAGTCATGGCGAACTTTTCCAGCTGCTCGATCACGTAACCTTCGTTGCGGCTGTTGTAGTCCTCGACGCGGGAGCGTTTCGGGTTGTCGATGGTCTGTTTGCGCCAGCTGGAGTCCTGGAAGTAGATCGACAGGTTGTCCCAACTGGTGACGACCACACCGTTGACCGGGAAGAAAGGCACGCTAAAGCTCGGTAGGCCGCCGTAGGTCGCGATTACTTGGGCTTCTTCGATGCGCTCTTTTTCGGTCGGAGTGTCACCCTGCTTCGAATACAACTTCGCCTTGTCAGCGGCCAGCAGGTCGGTACCGATGATCGCGATCAGGTCGCCGGCATCGCGCAGACGCTCGTCAACCAGTTGCTTGGTGTCATGCACCAGGGCATCGAGGTTGGCATAGTCGCCACCGGCGCCGAGGGTGACTTTGCCGGCTTCCTTGCCTTCCTTGAGTACCTGGGCGGGGATCTGCTCACGGGCCTGCTGCAGCCAGCCCTTATTCACGTCCTGCAGCATTGGGTACTTGGTGATATCGGTCTGCTGGGCAGCATGGGTGCCGTGGAAACCCACCATGATGCGGTCCAGTGCGATCTGCTTCTGCACTGCAGCCGAGTAACGCTGATGGAAGTCCGGGAACTTGGCCCAGGCGTCGATCTTGGCGTAGGGCAAGCCCACATCGGACTCGGTGGAAGACAGCTCGTAGGTGTCCTGATCCAACGACGACGCATCTTTGGCTTCGCGATCCGTGGTCTTGGTATTGGTACGGCCGGTCACCGGACCAGACACGCCGATGAAGACTTTCTGGCCCTTGATCTCGCTGACCGGAATGACGTTGATTCGCTCCAGGAAGTCCGACTTAGCCGTGATGGCGTCGTTCAGTTCCTGGGCAATGGTCGGATCTACGCTAAAGTGCTTGCTGGCCAACTCAACGCCGTAACTTTCGGCGATGGCCAGTTGCAGTTCGGCGTACATCTTGGCGCCGTAGGCGCTCAGTGAATAAGCCATGTCAGAGCACCCGCTTTTTGGCGGTGGTTACCGGGCCGGAATTACGCGGCAACTGGCGACCAGTGGGCGTGTTCTGCAGCGCGCTGAACTGCTTCTGCAGCGCATCCAGTTTCGCCAGTACGGCTTGATTGCTCTTGCCCTTACGGCGGAATTCACGCTCTTCCTCGGCAGTGGCGACGATCTCGTCCACTGCTGCGCTCACATCGTCGATCAGGTCCGAATCTGGTGCTGGCGCCTCTTCGGCGGCAGGCTCAATGACGGCTTGAAGGCCGGCAGCGACAACCAGCAGTTGCGCCACCAGGGCCGTCAAAGCCGTTGCTGTTGCTTCATCCATTGGGGGTTTGCTCTCTGTTTGGGGTGGAGTGGTTTCAGTGGGCAACAATTCAGCGGCCAATCGCTTGAAGAAGCCCGTCATGGCGTTGAGCAGTCCGGTTTCGGCAGTGCTTGAGTTGTCGTCCTGCAGGCGGCCAAGTTCGACCGAAGCGGCGTAATAGGAGGCGCGGTTGTTCCTGTGGGAGAAGTAGAGTTCCTGGGTGCCCACGCTGGCGGGCTGGTCGGTCACGCCCAAACCGGTCAGGTAGGCTTTGCCGCTGCCACGGAAGTCCGGAGTAATTTCAATGCTGCTGAACAACTTCTGGCCCTGATCATTCAGGTAAAGCAGGCGGTCGTTGGGTTTCAATTGGGCTTCCAACGCTATTTCGCCCGGCTCTAGGTCGTCGGCTTCTTCCACGAGGCGTACGGCGTAAACGGTGCCGTGGGAGCCCGGCAAACGTTCGTGATCGCACCAGATCACAGCCGTGTAAAAAGACGGCTTGTAGGTCTCAGCAATATCGCGCAGCTCCTGGGGAAGGATCTCGCGCCCATCAACGGTAGGCCCGCTGGTGGCGACACGTTTCCAGAACGAAACAAGGGAACGGGGCATGGGTTTAACTGCGCTCAATCACTGAATGAGCCGCCACGATAGGGAGCCGTCGGCCCCCAAACAAACGGTTCAAATGCGCGTTTCTCCTATATTCGCGATATAGGTGGATCACGGAATTTAACCCCGCGTTTCTCGCGTTTTCGCCGCATAGACTGCGGTCCATGTACTACTCGACCGAAGTTAAAGAAGCTGCCAAACGCCTATTTCTGCGCCGCTGTAAGGCCAAGGAAATTCAGGCGCAGCTCAACCTGCCCAACATCCGCATCGTCTACTACTGGATACGCCAGGGCGGTTGGGAAGACATCCTGTCGGATGAAGAGCCGCTGACGGCCGTGGGCCGGCGAATCACCCTGCTACTAGACAAAGCCGGCAGTCTTACAAAGGACGAACTCAACGAGCTGGACCGGCTGACCACCGTGCGCGAACGTCTGTTAAAGCAAGCGGCCAAACCGTTGCCAGCACCGATCGGGGAAACTTCCGACGAGCCACAGGAAGGCCGCCAGCGGCCGCGTGGCGAACGCTCGGCACGTGGCGATAGCGGCGGGAAGAAACGCGAGAAGAAAGCCAAGAACGACATTAGCGAGCTGACCGAAGTCGACTTCCTCGATAAGTTCATCAGCAAGATGTACGACTATCAGAAGGAGTTATTCGCGGCCAAACAGAATCCGCTCACCATGCGGATCCGCAACGTGCTGAAAAGTCGCCAGGTGGGATTGACCTACTACTTCGCCGGCGAAGCGTTCATGGACGCGGTGCTTACAGGCGACAACCAGGTCTTTCTATCCGCCAGCCGTGCCCAGTCCGAGATTTTCCGCAGCTACATCATCGCCTTTGCCCAGGCGTGGTTCGGCCTTGAGCTCACCGGTAACCCGATAGTGCTCAGTAAAGAAGGCAAGCCCTGGGCAGAGCTGCGCTTTCTCAGTACCAACGGGGCCACCGCACAGGGCTACCACGGCCATGTCTACGTCGACGAATACTTCTGGATCCGCGACTTCGAGAAGCTGAACAACACCGCCAGCGCCATGGGCACCCACTTCAAATGGCGTAAAACCTACTTTTCGACGCCCAGCGCAGTGTCGCACCAAGCTTACCCGTTCTGGACGGGTGAGAAATTCCGCAACGGCAAGCACAAAGACGCCAAAAAACCATGGCCCAGTGACGAACAGATCGCATCTGGCGCGCTTTGCCCGGATGGGCACTGGCGCAAAATCATTACCGTCCTAGATGCGCTCGCCGGCGGCTGTGATTTGTTCAACCTGGAGCAGCTGCAGCTGGAGTACGAAGAGGACAAATTCCAGCAACTGTTCATGTGCAAATTCATTGACAGCAGCCAAAGCGCGTTCGGCCTCAAGGACCTGGAGCGTTGTTACTCGGACCTGTCGCTATGGGAAGACTACAAACCGGAACTGGATCGGCCGTTCGGCAACAGCCCGGTTTGGCTTGGTTACGATCCAAGCCGCACCCGCGACGACGCCACCTGCGTGGTGGTCGCCCCGCCACTGGAACCCGGGGCGAAATTCCGCATCCTGGAAAAACACAGTTGGCGTGGGCAGTCGTTCAAGTACCAGGCCGAACAGGTCAAGAAACTTACCGAGCGTTTCAACGTGCAGCACATTGGCATCGATACGACCGGTATCGGCTACGGCGTATTCGACCTGGTGCGCGACTTCTACCCGCGTGCGACCGCGATCCATTACAGCCTTGAAACCAAAAACACCCTGGTACTCAAGGCCCAGGACACGATTCAGGGAAGCCGCATCGAATGGGACGCCGGCTGGACCGACATCGCCCAAGCTTTCCTGACCATCAAGCGCGGCACCACCACCAGCGGCCAAGTTACCTACAGCGCTTCGCGCACCGACGCCACCGGCCACGCCGATATCGCCTGGTCGATCATGCACGCCCTGTTCAATGAACCCCTCAACACCAACAAGCGGCGCCGTAGCCGCTACGTCACGAGCGGAAACAATGCCCAAGCCACGACACAAAAAGCCCCAAACCAGCCAACAGGCGCGACTGCCGCAGCCCATGCGGGCGTTCATCTTCGGGGAGCCCGAACAGGTGCTGTCCGGCAACATCGGCGAGTACCTGGGGGTGTTTCTCAGCGACGACGGCGAGATTTACAAGCCGCCAGTGTCGCGGGCAGGCCTGGCCAAGCTGCTACGCGCCAACGCGCACCACGGCGCCATTCCCAAGTTCAAGCGCAACCTGCTGTTGCGTGAATTCATCCCGTCCGAGGGCTGCAGCACGCAGACCATGGGGCGGGCCAGCCTGGACTACATGGTGTTCGGGGAGGCGTACTTCTACCGCGATACCAACGCCTTCGGTGAAGTGCTGGAGATGCAGCACCTGCCGGCCATCAACATGCGGGTGAAGGTCGACGGCGGGTTTCGGATGCTGCTGCCCGATAGCAAGTTCATGGATTTTGACCAGGACGAAATTGAACACGTCCTGGACTACGACGTGGAACAGAACATCTACGGCGTGCCTGACTACCTGGGCGGTTTGCAGGCGCTGTTGCTCAACGAGGCCGCGACCCTGTTCCGCCGGCGCTACTACAGCAACGGCGCACACGCGGGATACATCTTCTACACCAACGACCCGGACTTGACCGAGGAAGACGAAGAGAACCTGCGCGCGCAGATCAGCGCGAGCAAGGGCGTGGGCAACTTCCGCTCGATGTTCGTGAACATCCCCAACGGAAAGGAAAACGCGATCCAGATCATCCCCGTGGGGGACTTCCAGGCCAAGGACGAGCTGGAGAAGGTGAAGAACATCACACGCAATGACGTGATTGCAGCATGGCGGATGAACCCTGCACTGGCCGGGATCATTCCAGAAAACAGCGGTGGGTTTGGAGACATCGAGAAGATCGACCGCGTGTACACCAACAACGAGATCAGGCCGATTTGTCAGCTGTTCGACCAGTTGAACAACACCCTACGCCAAGACAGGCGCATTGACTGGAAACAACCTGATATCGCAAAAGATGTCACTACGTAAAGCGCTCAGAAAGATGAAATATTATTCATCTAGTGAGAACATAGTGGCAATTTGCTGCGCCCTGGGGAGGGATTATGCGAGTCATTTGTAAATGCGGGCACAAAGGACGGATAGCTTCACGTGAGGTGCTTTCAGCCGACTTTGCGAAACTCTACTGCCAGTGCCTGGATGCCAAGTGTGGACACAGTTGGGTTGCAAACCTGACGTTTTCTCACACGCTCAGCCCGTCCGCACAAACGTTCGACAGGCTGCTGATTGATCGTCTCCGTGACATGCCTAGGGCTCAACAGAGGGAGCTTTTCGAGAAGCTTGGATCGCAGGCCGTCGCGTGATGCAAACCGCCGACATCAGAATGCCGGCAGCCATCGGGTCAATCGTCGTCGGACTGATCCGGATTTCTAATCAGCGTCTCAGTAAGCCGGCGCAGTTGCTCCTGGTCTCGCTGGCTCAATTGGCGATAGATGCCAATCAGTCGACGTTCGACATGCGAAAGTTCATACCGCGCAGATGCCGCTGTTTCAATGTAAACGACATCCGCGTTTGTGCGATCCAACATGCTTACCACTCCATAAATTCCATTGCTGTCGCAATGATATGGGGGCGGGCAAATATGCTGACAGAAGCCGTTTGTTCAATTTCCGCCTTTAACAACGTCATCCGCCATGGCCTTGACAAAGCGTCGTATCGCCCTTTGATCATCTGCCGGGATGCTGCGGTACTGCTGAATAATGCCGTCTTCCAGTTCATCCAGCGAATCAAGCGCCAACGTGGTACGCCGCCCAGTGAGGATGAAGGGCACATCAAACTCAAACTGCGTGGCGACTTTGCTCAGGTAGGAAGCCGTAGCATCGCTGGAACCCGCCTCATAGTTCGCCTGTGTTCGTTTTGCTATGCCCAAAGCTTCCGCGAGCTGGTTCTGCGTCATGCCGCACCGCTTCCGTTCTTCTTGCAGCCGAGAACCGATCTCTTCAGAAAGATGCACTTTTTTTCATCCCTACTATTTACAAGTGCACCTAAGTGCATCATTGTGCATCTCACACCACATGAAACTGCACGGATCTGCACTATGCCGAACTCAAGCATCACCGAGCAAGCCCGCATGCAAGCGCGGGAAGCATTAGAAAAACGGGGCCAGTCAGCGAAAGACTTTGCCGTTCAACATGAACTGAATCCCAGCACCGTGTATGCGGTTCTGAGTGGCCAAAGCCAGTGTCGCCGTGGGGAGGCACATCGTGCCGCCGTGTTACTCGGCATCAAAGACGGCGTGATTGCACAGTAATGGCCAGGTCTCTGAGGGAACAGCAGAAGATGAAAAATCAGGTTCTAAAAACACGCCGCGAAGTCGTAAGTGCAATTATTTGCGCTTACGAAGGGGGTCGCGAATGCGCCGCCGCTCGTATCGGCCTGCAGCTAAAGAAGTTCGACAACCACGCCTACGAGAACAACAACTGCCGTCCTCTGACGGATGCGCAGATCTTCCAACTGGAACAAGTGACCGGCACGCAGCACTTGGCCAACTACGTTGCCGCGATGTACGGCGGCATGTTTGTGCCGGTGATCCACCCGGACAGCCTGGACAACGTAGAGATGTATTCACGGGCTATGCAGAGTTCCGCAAAGCAGGGCACGGTCGACCAGATCATTGCCCAAGCGCTTGAGGACGGTGTGATCACCGAGAATGAAGCAGAGCTAATCGTCAATGCTCATACCCTGCACATGGCTGCACGCACAGCCGAAGTGTATGCCGCTATCGATCTTTATCGCGCCAAATCGGGGAAAGCTCAATGACCGCTCAGACCAACACCCAGGACTACCAAGAATGCATGCAAAGCGCCGCACTGGCGTTCCTTGAGCGGCACCAGGCCGAACACCTTGCCGACCTGTCCGCGCTGGTCAATCGAACGATCGATCACCTGGTCATCAGTTTTAACGTTACCGAATCGGTCGCGACCAAACTGGTGTCCCTTGCCCACATCGAGCTGACGGAAATCGCTTCCCGCCAGCGACTTCTCCTGGACTACAGCACCGACACCGTCGTGGTGATCAAAGATCCCGTGAAGGGTCATTGCTGGTCTGTTCCGGTCAGCCTGATTTATGAACGTGTCCTGAACACCCCGGACAACGTGCGTTTGCGCTCCGCAAACTCGTAACACCCACCCAACCAATCGCCTGCCCCACACCCAGTGGGTTTGGGTGAGCTGCGCCCGAAATTGAGGTTTGACAATGGAAAACGCCCTGAACATCAACGCAAAGCTGCCGCCGGATCAAGCTCAAGCGCTCTTGGCCAACCTGCGTGAACAGTACCGTCTCAGCCTCAATGACCTTTGGTACGCAGACCAATACCGCTCTATCCCCGAAGGCCTTCGCCACGGATCGATCCTCACCAACGATCCAGTGATGGCCGCTCGAAAACACCTGATCGGCGCTCTATCCGGCGCCCTGACCCAAAGCCTCAAAACAGTGAAAAAACCATGAGAGACGATCTGCGTCACGACGTGCTGCAGCGCCTGGAATCCGACTACGGACTGAGGCATCGCAGAGACACCGATTACATGCGCGGTGGTGAGTGCCCTAAGTGCCACAAGCGGGAGCTGTATTCGCGTCATGACAAACCCTGGCTGGTGATCTGCGGCCGATCTGAGAAGTGCGGCCACACCCTGCACGTCAAAGAAATCTACAACGATCTTTTTGAAGATTGGAGCAAGCGTGCGCCGGCGACGGATAACGCGCCTACGGCTACAGCCCGCGCCTATCTGGAGTTTGGTCGCGGGTTCAACATCGAATTAATTGCAGGCTGGTTCACCCAGGACTCCCACTACTCAGCGCAGCACAACGCCGGCAGCGCCACGGTTCGGTTCGCCCTGGAGAAAGGCGGCTACTGGGAACGCCTGATCGACAAACCAGCCCGCTTCGGAAAAATGAAAGCCCGGTTCGCACCCGGTGAAAGCTATCGGGGGACCTGGTGGTGCCCACCTTGCGTTGACTTGCTGGAGGCGAAAGAGATCTGGATTGTGGAAGGCATTTTCGATGCCATCGCCCTGGTCCACCACAACATCGCAGCTGTATCGGCAATGTCTTCAAACGCCTTCCCGGCCGACTCCCTGCAGGCGCTCGTGGCGGCTCGCCCGGGCAATCTGCCGCGGCTGGTATGGGCCCTTGATAACGAACCTGGCGCACACGCCTACACAAAGCGGTGGGTTCGTATGGCCCGCGAGCTGGGCTTTACTTGCGAGGCCGCACAGATCCCCCAGCGGGATAACCGCAAAGTCGACTGGAACGATCTGCACCAGCGCTGGCAGTTCCTGGACGAAGGCGATAAGCGCGATGCTCAGTTCGATAAGGACATCACCATTGCCCGTCATCACGGCGCGCTGCTGATTGCCGACAATGCCACGGAGAAAGCCCTGGTGATGTTCGATTGGAAGCGCCGTAGCGAATTCCACTTGGAGTTCGGCAACCGTCTGTACTGGTTCAAGCTCGATCTGGAGAAGTACAACAAGGCAATCCAGGAACTTGAGGACAGCGACCACCACGACGACCAACAACTTAACAATAAGCAGATGCGAGCCAAGGCCATGCAGCAGTGCGGCGCGCTGCAGCGTATTGCCACATGCAATCCCAAGGCTCTTTACTACCAGGAAAACAAGCTCACCGACGAGTCCTGGTATTACTTCCGCATCACCTTTGCGCACGACGCGGCGCCGATCAAGAACACGTTCACGAGTTCTCAGATCGCGTCATCTGCAGAGTTCAAAAAAAGGCTGCTAGGCATCGCCCCGGGCGGGATGTTCACCGGCACCACACAACAGCTCGACGCATTTATCGAAGAACAAACCGACGCGCTTAAAACAGTGCAAACCATCGACTTCACCGGCTATACCCGTGAACACGGCGCGTACGTTTACGGCGATGTGGCAGTGCGTGATGGAAAGGTGTTCAAGCTCAACGAAGAAGACTTTTTCGATATGGACCGGCTCAGCATTAAGACCTTGAGCCAGTCGGTGATCCTCAACCTAAACACTGACCTGCAGAAATTTGAAACCGAATGGCTTGAAATCATATGGGAGTGTTTCGGCGCCAAGGGCCTGGTTGCGCTTGCTTTCTGGTTCGGCTCCCTGTTTGCCGAACAAATCCGGCAACACCAGAAAAGCTATCCGTTCATGGAGATCATAGGCGAACCAGGTGCCGGCAAATCTACCTTGATCGAATTCCTCTGGAAGCTGTGCGGCCGGAGTGATTACGAGGGCTTCGACCCAACCAAAGGGACACCGGTAGCGCGAGCCCGCAACTTTGCCCAGGTCGCCAACCTGCCTGTGGTACTGATTGAATCCGAGCGGGAAAAGACCGATGGCAGCCAGACCAAACAGTACGACTGGGACGAGCTGAAAACTGCTTACAACGGGCGTAGCGTCCGCTCCACCGGTGTGAAGAACAACGGCAACGACACCCGCGAACCGCCATTCCGCGCGGCAGTGGTCATCGGCCAGAACCACGCTGTCAACGCGTCAGAACCCATCCTGCAGCGGCTCGTACACATTGCGATGACGAAAGAAGGCCAGACACCTCAGACCAAACTGTTGGTGGAAAAGCTGGAGCGTATGCCGGTCGACCGCGTTAGCGGCTTCCTGGTGAAGTCCACCATGATGGAAAGCGCGGTCATGGAGACCGTCCGCGAAAAGGGTCCGAAGTACGAACAGCAGCTGCTCGCACTGCCCGAAATCCGCACGGTGCGAATCGCAAAGAATCACGCCCAATTGCACGCCCTGATCGACGCCCTTGTACACGTGGTCCCGCTGAAAAAGCACCAGGTGAACGCAGCCCATGCCGAAATCCAGAACATGGCCAAGGATCGCCAGCTGGCCATCAACGCTGACCACTCCGTCGTTGTGGAGTTTTGGGAGCTGTTCGACTACCTCAACGGCCCCGATGGCGACCTTAACCACTCCCGCACTGACGGGCTGATCGCCGTCAACCTGAACGAGTTCGCGGAAATGGCAGCGAACAAAAGGCAGAAAGTCCCGGACTTGACCGAACTCAAACGCCACCTCAAGACCAGCAAGAGCCCCAAGTTCATCGAGACCAACCGCACCGTTTGCTCGGCGCGGGCCAAGGACGCCTTCGATAAGGCCAAAACCGTGCGCTGCTGGATGTTTCGTAGCGACTGATCAGCACCAGGAACAACAGCGATGCAGATTCAAATTATCACCGGCGAAGGTCGGGACGGTGCCACGAAACAGCTCAAGCACTTGAAGGAACTGCAGGAGTGGATCGTGGGAGCAAACCAAATGGTGTACGCCGAGGCATACAGCGCTGCTGGCCTGGTCGAGATTCTGGAAGTCCGTGGCGCCACGGAGAAAGAGCTTCTGGTTCTGCAGTGCACAAGGCAGCAGATCCAGACGGTATTGGAATGGCAGTCAGCCATGGACGAGGTGATCGAGCTGGAGAACCTGGTGATTCACCTGGTTAGACAAGTGCAACCAACCGCAGCCGGCCAAGCCGGTAATTAAGGCGGTACCGAGGAGTTACAGCTCCCCGGCACCAACCACCACTGAGGGCAACACCATGCAAGCACAACCCCACAGCAGCAGCGACGATAAGGCTACCACAGCGCCCGCCGATGGCGTGCAAGCGGCACGGCACCTTATGGCCATCCGCATCGTCGGTACCGCGCTTTTCGATTACCAGGTGCGGAAGACGGCCGATGCTCGGATACGGCTGGAGTCCGTTACCAGCATGGCCCAACTACTGGGCGATCTAACAAAAGGTGAAGCAGCACTGGTAGCTGATCTGCTCGCAAAACCAAACATATCGGGAGTTTTCGCATGAATCCGATCGCGCAACAGGCACTTGAAAGGGCTTTGAATCGCTCTGCTGAAGCGCCGCGACGAACCGCCGGCAACCGCAGACGCTTCTGGACCACAGCTGAGACAACACGCCTCACGGCAATGTATCCAGACACCCCAATGTCAGAGCTTGTGGCACTTCTAGGGCGTCCGAAGGCGGCGATATATGGCAAGGCCAAAGAACTTGGGTTGAAGCGCAGCGCTGAGTTCCTTGCCAGCGAACATTCAGGACGGCTCGGGCTCACAAACAACCCGGGCGTGGCTACACGCTTTCAGAAAGGGCATGGCGCATGGAACAAAGGAAAGCCATTTTATGCCGGCGGCAGATCCGTAGAAACCCAGTTCAATAGCGGCCAGATGCCGCACAACCATGTGCCCGTTGGCACCGAAGTCATGGCCACTGATGGCTACCTGAAAATCAAAGTGGCCGAACCAAACGCATGGGAATGGACGCATCGACGCAATTGGGAAGCCGTGCACGGCCCAATCCCTCAAGGCTCTTTGTTGGTATTCAAAAATGGCGACCACACAAACTGCCAAGTGGAAAACCTCGAGCTGATCACCCGAGGGGAACTGATGCGGCGAAATACCATTCACCGCTACCCGCCCGAACTGAAAACGACAATCCGCCAGCTAGGCAAGTTGAAACGAGCGATCGAGGCCGCGCATGAACAATAAAATGACTGATCTGAGAAACCACCTCTTTGCGACATTGGAAGCTCTGCAGGACCCGGACAAACCCATGGACATCGAGCGGGCAAAAGCTATCGCGGAGGTAGGAAAGGTTCTGGTTGACTCCGCGAAAGTGGAAGTCATGTTCATAAAGGCGATGGATGGTGACGCGCAAAGCACTGGCTTTATCGAGTCGGTAAAAGAACTCCCGCCACTCCCACACGCAGCAAGACACCAGTAGAACGTCCTGCACGTTCTAACAACGATGCCCCAGCGCAGGTACTACACTGGCTGGGGCGCAGCACCGCAGAGGAATACCATGTCGAGCAATGTCTTGATATTTGAGGACCTGCAACGCATCACAGGCTACCAGCGCCGCTCCGACGTCGAGAGAACCCTAATTGACCAGGGCGTTCGCCTGTTCCGTGGCCGCACAGGGCCCTGGACAACGCTTGACCTTATCAACCAGGCCGCAGGCATGAAGCCTGCCGCTGCAGAGCGATACGACGCCGATATCCTATGAAAAAGGCACGGAAGCGGAAGCACAACCCGCATATTCCCGCACACATTGACCAGGCCGCTCTCCCAGCGGCCGTTTACTTTGACCACCGAAAAGGTCAGGTCTGGTACACGCTGCACTATGACGAAACGGGAAAACAGCGCCGGCGCAACATTGCGCCGGCCGATGTTTCCTTGGCGGATCTGCACCAGATCATGGACGAGGCGTCCAATGTAGACCGTGGAACGCTTCGCTACGTTTGCGCACAATTCCACGAAAGCGATCGTTACAAGAAGCTCAGCCCCAAAACCCATAGCGATTACTGCTATTCGCGCGATGTTCTGCTGACCTTGCCCACCAGGCTGGGTAAGCCACTTGGTGATCTGGCGGTGCGGAAGTTTAGTTCTGCCCTGGTGCAACGAATCGTCGATCGGCTAGCGGACGAAGGCACACCGTCCAAAGCCGCGCATGCCCTTCGCTATCTGCGTCGCGTGCTGCAGTGGGGGCGCAACCGCGGCTACCTGGAAGTGAACCCAGCCCTGGGCATTGAAGCCCCAGTCGAACGAAAGCAACGCCGCCTACCGAACCATCAAGTCATGGACACACTCATCGATCGAGCAATTGCCCGAGGCCTGCTGATACGCGGCGAAAAAGGCGGCTGCCCGGAATATCTCGGCTACGTCATGGAGCTGGCCTATCTCTGCAGGCTACGAGGTATCGAAGTCGTTACCTTGACCGACGAGAACGAGCTAGAGAGCGGGGTTCTGACCAATCGTCGCAAGGGTAGTCGGGACAACATTGTTCGCTGGACGCCTCGACTGCGCAAAGCGTGGGATAACGCCAAGGCCTATCGAGCCAAGGTATGGGCCAAACGCAGAACAGCCATACCGATCCTGCCGTCACGGCGGAACATCATCGTGGCCAGTCACGGTGGTCCCCTTCGAAAGTCCAGCCTGGACACCGCATGGCAGCGCTTCATCACCCTGGCTCTCGTCGACGAGATCATCACACCAGAGCAACGGTTCGCCCTTCACGATCTGAAACGTCGTGGCATCACCGACACCGTTGGCACTCGGGCGGATAAACAGGAGGCCAGCGGCCACCGAGACCCGAAGATGATGGACGTTTATGACCACAGCATACCGACCGTCTCCCCTTCTGCAGACTGAGCAAACCGGACGTAACAAGCGAAACAGGGCCCGCTATCTACGCGGGCCTTGGCGCGTCTGGACGTAAGAAGAAATCACGTAAGTCATTGATTTGTATGTTTGAAGCACCTTCCTTGTAATCAGTAGGTCCCGGGTTCGACTCCTGGTGCCGGCACCATACAAAACAAGGCCTCGCAGCGATGCGGGGCCTTGTTGTTTCTGCCAAACGTACAAATAGACGTACAATTCAGTGGTAGCCCGCATTTAGGCTACCCAGCCTTCAGCAATTATCCACAGCCAGTCCCCGACATTCGGTCAGGGATAGGAAGAGGACGACCATGCTCTCCGGAAAGATCAAAGTTACGTTTGAAATTCCTGACCCGATCGAAGCAGAAGAAGGCGCGCGCCCCTTCATCTCAATCAATACGATGGACATTGTGGATGCTGCCATTGAGTCAGGTCTTCCGGACCACTCCCCTCTGCTCAACCTCATACATCAAGCAGGCGAAGACCTAGACCTTCAGGAGCTGCTTGAAGAACACCTGATGTCCTGGGTGCCAGAAGACCGGCCAGCTGCCGCCGAAGCCATCGCAGATTGGCTGGAAGATCTAGCTAGGTTGCTACGTAGAAAAGGCGAGTATTTATCGCTGGACTTGAAGCCTAGACTTTCACCAAGCCCTAGATACTAATCAAGCCCATGCCGCAACAGTACGGGTTGGAGTGGTGTGCAGGCCATCCAAACCGTGCCCTGTAGAGTTTTGATGTCTAAAACTCTGGTGTCTTTTGAACAGCTTTACAGCCAATGATACTGGCGTAGGCATAGGTAGTATTAGACAGACTTATCCAGTCAAATGAGGCGCTCATGTGCAAGGATGTGGAAATGCTCGGTGTCGAAGTCTTCGAGGATGCGTACAACAAGCTCGCCAGGCGATTCGAAGGCCTTACGTCGGACGTGTATTTAGTTCCTCCTCGTCAGATGAGTGAGCGCATCGACCTTCTAGACCTTTGCGAGGTTAGGTATGACGAAAAGCTTTACTTCAACGATGACTCTGCTGACCTAAAAAACTACGGAATTGAAGGGGCTGGTGGAATCACTATTAATTTCCTTTTAGACGGCAGAGGTCGTAGCGCCGTATTCATCAACGAAAATTGCTTGCCCGAAGGTACGAGAGAAGATCTGGTTTGGCTCTGGAGATACAACTCTCTTCATCACGAGCTTATGCATGCACTGGACTTCAACAAACAAAAAAACTTCAACACGGCTCGACGCACGATGGACCTTGTAGGTGCTGAGGTTTTTGCTGATCACAAAACTCTCATGCATCTCAAGTCCATGAGCTCCAACGGATTCATGAAAATAGCGCTCCAGTCGTATGCTTCGAATTCAAGGGTTATGGGTGCGAAAGGTGGAATCAGAACTGAAATCTACAATCGACTCGTAAAAAAGATAGATAGTAAGACCATCGAGCACTGGGCAACGATGGAGATATAGCTATCTGAGAATAGGCGCCCTGACATTCACCTGACAAACCCGCGGCGCGATTTGTCCTTGGTCGCGAACGGCGGCGTTCAGCCAAAGCTGACATATCTACCCATTCATAATTGCCAGCTCGCCAGTCACCGCAGCTTTGCCCTGACTCGGATTGGTAGTGCTGTAACGAATATCCATCACCTTCATGCGAAACCCCTCAAACACCCGGCGGACATCTGGGTGATCGTTGATGCTCACCATCACCTTGCCTTCGCAAGCGCGTGAACTCGGCCATACCCTCGTACTGGTCAAAGCCGAACTCAGTGCCGTACCCCTCGGTTTTCCAGTAGGGAGGGTCCATATAGTGAAAGGTGTGGGGTCGATCGTACTTCTCGGCACACTTCAACCACGGCAGGTTCTCCACGTAGGTTCCCGATAGCCGCTGCCAGGCCAGCGATAGGTTTTCCTCTATCCGCAGCAGGTTGATGGGTCGGCCGGTTGTCGCAGTGCCGAATGTCTGTCCCGTGGCCTTAGCGCCGAACGCGTGGTGTTGGAGGTAGAAAAACCTGGCAGCTTTCTGGATATCCGTCAGCGTCTCGGCCGCCGTCATCTTTTGCCACTCGAAGATCTGCCGGGAGCTGAGTGCCCACTTGAACTGACGAACGAACTCCTCGAGATGGTGCTGAACGACTCGGTAGAGATTCACCAGGTCGCCATTGAGGTCGTTAAGAACCTCAACTTTTGCCGGCTCCTCCCGCTTGAAATACAGCGCCGCGCCGCCGGCGAACACTTCGACGTAGCACTCGTGATCAGGGAACAGCGCCAATAGGCGTTTCGATAGCCGGCGCTTGCCTCCCATCCATGGAACGATTGGGTTTGTCATTTGCAATCCTTTGCAATAGTGGTTAGTGGTGGTGGTGCTTATTTACAGCTGACCGTCCATAGCTGATCAAGCCGCGTGGTATAGCTCTGGCTCATCATCTCCCGACGCATGCCCCAGTCCGGGTTTGCCGGTACGCTGGCAGCGCGGAGCGTTCCACGCCCCCATCGGTCGTTGATTTGGTCGAGGACCGTCATAACCCGGGTCGACTCGGCCGGCTGCGAAATTGCAAAAAGATCGTCGGTGTATTCGCCTGGCTGGCACAGGTTGAGCAGCATTACTTCGGCTTTGCTGTATTTGAACCCCGAGCGGAAGATCCTATCGACGGCGTCCACCGCCGCCTTAGTCAGAAGGCGCACGTCATCAGTGGGATACGGCATATCGACCACAACGCCGTTGGCATACTTCGCCTCGTCCGGATTGAACATCCCGGTGCGGATGCAGACGCGGACCTTCTTGCACAGCGAGTTTTGAGCTCGCAGTTTTTCAGAGGCGCGCATCATGTAGGTGGCGACCGCCTCCTTGATCGGCGGGAGCTCGGTAAGGCGCATTCCGAACATCCGGCTACAGCAGATTTCCTGCTTGGGTGGGTCGGGCTCGTCCAGCCCCATGCATGAGGTGCCGGCCAGTTCGCGGGCGGTCTTCTCGATCACCACGCTGAATTTTTTGCGGAGCGTCCAGGGGTCGGCCTTGGCCAGGTCCATCGCTGTCTTGATGCCCATCGTGTCCAGGTGAAGTTTCATCCTCCGGCCTACACCCCACACCTCCGAAACGTCGGTGTTGCGCAATACCCAGTCACGCTTTACCGGGTCGGTGATATTCACCACTCCGCCGGTCTGGGCCTGCAGGCGCTTCGCTGTATGGTTGGCCAGCTTGGCCAGGGTCTTTGTGTGGGCGATTCCGACGCCGACAGGGATTCCGGTGCACTGAAAGACCCGTGCGCGGATCTTGCGCCCGAGGACATCCAGGCCGTCAATACCCGTCAGGTCGGCGAAGGCCTCATCAATGCTGTAGATCTCGACGGCGGGCACCAGGCTCTCGATCACCGTCATGACTCGCTCACTCATGTCCCCATATAGGGCGTAATTCGAGGAAAACGGGATAATGCCGTGCTGCCTGAGCTTATGCTTGATCTGGAAATACGGCTCGCCCATCTTGATGAAAGGCTTGGCATCGTAGCTTCGGGCGATGACACAGCCGTCGTTGTTGCTGAGCACCACTATGGGCACTTTCGCCAAGTCGGGGCGGAATACACGCTCGCAGCTTGCATAAAAGCTGTTGCAGTCGATCAGCGCAAAGATAGGTGCCGACTCAGACATGGCTGCGCACGGTGCTGGTGATCACGCCCCAGATCGACAACTCGTCGCCCTCACAAATGTACCGCGCCGGGTATTTTGGGTTCTCCGACAGAAGGATCACCTCTTTTCCGCGCTTACACAGGCGTTTGCAGAGGGGTTCATTGTTCAGCAGCGCCACGACTACGTGCCCGTGGGCTGGCTCAATAGACCGGTCCACGACCGCCAGGTCACCCTCAAAGATTCCCGCGCCCTGCATACTCTCGCCAGTGATAGCGATCAGATAGACGTGCGGCGCCCTGATATTTAAGACCTCATCCAATGAGATGTGCTGCTCGATGTGATCGGCCGCAGGCGACGGAAAGCCCGCGGGTACCCGAAAAGAGCAAAAGGGCAGCTTCGTGCCGCCCTCGACGATAGGACCTAAAATTGAGAAGCTCATGACGCAGCCTTTTACATACACTGTACGAATGTACAGTTAATAGCGCAGCTGGCTGGCGGTCAATTTGGTGTAAGAGATATCTGACAAGCGGGCGCGTTAGCCCAATTCATCTGCGTACGCGGCGACGGCCTCTTCGGTCAGTTCCCGCCACTCGCCGCTGTCGATTACGCCGCGTTCTTTCATGTCGTCTGCAAGCGCGAGGCGCCTCTCGTATCGCTCTTCTGGTGTGGCTGAGATGAGGCCCGGATCGTTGCGCAGGGAAAACCATGCCTCCATTGCGTTGATCTGATCGATGTTGATTGTCATGACGAATACCCGGGGCCAGTGTCTACAGTGTAGAGATTGGCCTGGCCCCGACTGTTCATCGGGGCCGACGAGCGGAGACGACTATGTGCGGACGAATTTCCCAGTACAGCGGAATCCACGACTTTGTTGCAGCGCTGAGCATGCCCAATTCCTTGGCGAGCTCCGTCGGTGAATTGCCGCTCGAGCGCTACAACATCGCCCCGACAACCCAAGTCGCCCTGCTTCACCTGCAGGGTGATCTGCTGCACGCGGACATGGTGCGCTGGGGATGGCGGCCACACTGGGCCAAGGACCGCGCCGCGCCTATCAATGCCCGCGTCGAGAAGGTGGCCCACGGTCCGTTCTTCCGCGCAATCTGGCCGCACCGGGCAATCACGCCCATCGATAACTGGTTTGAGTGGGTGGACGAAGGCGGGACGAAGAAGCAGCCCTACCTGATACGCCGGCGGGATGGCGCGCCCGTGCTGTGTGCAGCCATTGGCCAACTGCCCGACAGTGACGAAGGCCCGGGCGAGCATGACGGATTCGTGATCATCACAGCCGACAGCGCCGGCGGCATGGTGGACATACACGATCGGCGCCCCGTAGTGCTGACGCCCGACCTGGCCCGCGAATGGCTAAATCCGGACACGCCCAAAGAGCGCGCCGAGGAGATGGTGCTACACCAGGGCGAGCCGGCCGAGGTATTCGAATGGTTCAGAGTTGATAAAGGCGTAGGCAATGTGAGAAATAAAGGCAGTTCACTGATCACCCCCATTTAACCTATCTGTTCTATATAAACGGGCTCGAAATAGATCAAATCATCTCTTTTCACTACTGCAATAAATTTCTTTTCGAGAAACTTACTTTGTCGACCTAGCCACCTGCAAATTTCAGCTCGCTCTTCGTTAACTAGTAGCTCCTTACCAAAATACTTATCGGACAGCATGTCTTGGACCATTCCAGCCGCGAGATCTGTCAAGCTCAAAAGATCAGTAAAATGACTACCCTCTTTAAATGTTTTAGCAAACCCTAAAAGCGGGTAATCCTTATCGGTAAACTCTCTCAAAAAGCTATATAGGTGACGCTGAGTATCGCCAAAGTTGGCTGCGCGCCCCTCCTCATTTATTTGGTCAGTGTCACTCTGCCACAAAACTTTTTGATCGCTTGTCGTTGTCAAATCCAGAAGCAGGACGAGTATTCCAAAAATCCGATACATTCTTTCGAGCTTAAATTCGTGCCATTTACCTGCACCTATTTGATCACTTAGCTGCTGAAGGTTTTCCTTGGCTGACTTCTTATCGGGACCGAACATGCTGACTATGGACTTCTCGATACATACCGTCAGAATCATTCCATGGATGCATCCATCAGCGACTTCCAAGTATTCTTTTAATGATCTCTTGGTGGGCCCGTGCCCAAGGCTTTTATAAGATATCTCTTTCGAGCCGAGCTTATACCTTTCCCTCAACTCGGCCATATGATGTTGGAAAACTCCGATTTTATCGGCTGACACAATCAAAAAGGAATATGTATTGAAGTTCGCCCCACTATGATCTCCGCCATAGTCCGAGAACACGAAAACAGAATTATCTTCTTCAAAATTCGGCAAAGTACTCATTGACTCGAACACAGTTGCCAGCTGCTTAAGATACGTCGCCCAATCATCTCGCTTTTTACTAAGCTTAAAAGGCCCCGTCTTGAATGGATCAGCGGTGTATTCTTTTCTTTGGCGGCCCATATCAAACAGCTCTCATGACTTAGAGGTCCGCTAACTTATATCACAATTTATGGCGGTCTCACCTGGTGGGCTTTCCATGTTCTCCAAGTCTCGCTCAGCCGCTTCTTTCTGCAATTGCGCCTGGTGTTGAATCTGGCGCCAGCGCGAGATCTGACGGTCGACAGCCTGGTCGTAGTCCAAGGCTGACATTTTATGTTGCGGGAAGTCCTGCACGGCATCCCAAGCGGCCTGATCGAGGCGAAGCACGTCGCGGTGCATGGTGTAGCGAAGCTGGTCGTGCAGAATGGACTGAATGAATCCTGGGTAAACATCAGGCGCCGTATCAGGCGGCAGGCCGATCATCTTCATTGAGGCGTCAAATGCAGCCGCCTTTGCGGTAAGCGGGGTTTGGACATCCTGAAGCGTCCGGCAATTCTGGACTGACTGGTCCACCATCGCGCGCAACGAAATGCAGTCGATTTGAGCCCCCTTGAGCCTTTCACTGTTGTCGTTCAGCAGCTTGGCCATGGTCTCGTAAACATGGGTAGCCGCCTTGCTGGGTGCTTTAGCCGCGGTTGAGCCGCACGCTGGGCACGCGCCGTCCTGTCGCTGCCCGGCGGGGCCGAACCAACCGCAATTGCATGAACAAAGCGCCTGGCCGCTCAACGGCAGCGGATTTAGTGTGCGGATCGGCTCTCGCTCACCGGGTTTCAAACGGTCCGGATCAGCGAAAAGTGTCGGGTCTGGAGATTGTCCAGGCATCTGCAATACCTACTGGGTGGGGCCTCACGGCCGGATTGATTGGGATGCGGCCCCTTTACAAGCAGGCCACTTAAATCAACTGGCAAGTTGTTCCCGTTCCTGGGTCAGCTTGGCCAACTCCTGCTGTTTGCGCTCTGCACTCGTTCCGCCGAGGCGCACCGCTGCCATTTTGGCATTGATGGACTTCACGGTTGGCTTCGAAGCCGCGGCTGCCAGCGGCTTGGCGGTGTCGCCAGCCTTGAGCCAGGCCTTGAACTCCGGCATTTTCATCTCGGTGACGTCGCCCACGTTCCAGTCCTTGTCGAAGTTTGACTTGTAGGCTTTGATCGCCGCCGCCTGGCTGGTGTAACCCAGCATGATTTTGTGCTCATCAAACTTGCCTGAGCCTTGGTCTTTCTGGTCCACGACGAACACACGCTGACTGAAGGGCTCAGGACCGACGTACACGTCAACCTGGTCGCCATCAGCACCGGTGGTGCGCTTGATGTAGCCGTAATGGTCGGACATGGAATGCGACCACTCCTTGCCGTTCGCATCGACGCCTTTCCGCTCAGAACCGCGTGGGTTCTCGATGGCGATGTTCAGCCCCTGCAGCTTGATATGCCCCTTGCGATAGTTGCCCGCTTCCTTCTGGGCAGTACTCGGTTCAGGCAGATCGTTATCCGGAGAGGTAGCGGCACTTCGGGCAGCGAGGTCCAGCGCTTTGGCAGGGGGCAAGGCGGCTTGATCGTCACCAGCCTCCGGCAGAACGTCACCGGGCTTGGCGCCATCCTTGTCGCCATATTGCTCCGCCTGGTCCTCGTGCAGCTTTTCAGCGTACGCATTAGCGCTCTCGGGGTTCTTGAACATACCAAGGTGCTTGCCGGTGCGCTGATAAGTCTGGATCGCCTCGTCGTCCGACATGATCCTGCCGTCATCGCTGACTGTGGGAATGAGCACTTCCTTGCCATCGATGCCGATCGACATTGATCGAACAGTGCTGATCGAGCCGTCAGCGTTCATGACCGTGGGCCTGGCGTTCAAATCAATGTTGCCCGCAGTGATTTGCCCTGCTACAAGTGCTGGGGATGTGCGATCAGCCCCTTGAATACCAGCAGCGACTGACGCGCGCGCCGCCTCGGGCGGGGTTGGTTGTTGTTTCGACTCATCGCCGCCCAGGGCCGAAACTACAGCACCTGGTGCAGCTACCTGCGAGGGGGCCTCAATCGCGGGCATCGGCTGAACGTCTTGAGCCTTCGCCGCAATTTCGGGCTTGAGCAACCGGTCCGCCACAGCGTCATCCGAACGAGCGTGCAGTCGATCACGGGTGCCTTTGTAGCCAGCCGCGATAGTCTTACCGGTCAATGCCAAGAAGCGCCCACCCATAAGATCAGCAAGCGCTCCGCCCGCCCTTTCCACCGCCCCGCTCTCATCATCAACTTCGGCCATTCGCCGGGCGGTAGCGCTATTACCCGTTGCTCGTTGACGGAGAGCGGTCGACGCCACTTCCTGATCGAGCAAAGTGTTCCAGCTGTCCCGCGCAGCCTTATTCGGTAACATTGCACCGATCTTCTCGCGCATGTTCCGTGAATTGAGATCTCGGACGACGTCCGAATAAGTGCTGGTTTTGCTGCCCATTTTGCCGATCACAGACGAAACCGCACCAGTCGCGAAGCCTTCTCGGTCGGCAGGCGACATTCTACGGAAAGTGTCAGCGAACTCCTCTGGGCTCATTTTTTGATTGAAAATCAGATCGCGCCCTTTCTCAGTTGCGCCCATATAGCTGGAGTCGTCAGACCAGACTTTTCGCGCTTTGGAATAGGTGGGGCTGTGCTCATCCATGATGCCGAGCAGCTTGTTTTTGATGTTGATGATGTCGCCTGCCCGGCCCTTCTCCCCCGACCGCATGAACGCGCCAATCTGGTCATCGAGGTTTTTCTTCATGATGTCCAGGTCGCCGGTGCTGGGCACATCCTTGACGGTGAACGTTCCATCGTCGGCCAATTCCACAAACTTTCCGTAGAACGGGCGGCCTTGGTTTCCAGCGCGCGTCTTAGCATCACGGAATGCCGTCTGCATAGCCGGGCGGGCCATTAACTCCTCAAGCTCCTTGGTCCAGGGCACCGGCTCTTTGTAAGCCTGCTCGTATAAGGGCGCGGCCGCTTTGGCGCGCTCTTTCATCGTGTCTTCAAGGGCGCGGTAGGCACTCCGGCGCTGTTCTGGTGTGCCGCCGGCGGCCATATCGTCGGCGACCTTCGACATCGCATCGCCCTCACGCGAGCCCGGTGCAGGCGGCTGCCAAATAGTCATCTCTTTGGAATCGGACATAGCCACCGGTTTGTCACGGCCACGACCTGCGCCGGTCAGTCTGTACAGTTGCTCAGCTACGCGATCAGGTTGAGCTGCCTGGCGTTCGTTCAGCGCTGGAATGATCTTGGTGCGCCCAGCACCTGGCGTGTTCGCTACACGCTCCAGAAGGCCTGCTACGTTCTCGCCCCCAGCGTCGACGGGCAGAGCGGCCGGGTTTCCTTCACGCATGGCCTGAACCCGACGCTGCCACTCTTCAAGGCTAATGCCGTCTCGCTCAAGCGCGAACTGAAGTTGACGGTTTGCCGAGTTCTCTGATGAAGTCAGCGCACGCTTGACGGCGCCGGCGGCTACTGCTGCCACAGGTAAAGCACCGCCTACAACACCCCCGAGTGCCGCCCCTTCCACTGCGCTAGGAATGCGGTCAGCGAGATCCCCCTGGCCTGATCCCAGGCCATACAACCCGCCGTAAGCCGAACCGGTGGCTGCCGACCGACCAATAACTTGCGCGGTCGTGGGAGCTGCCGCTGCCGAGGCGCGAGCCGCCAGGCCAGGCAAGGCAGTGGTACCGCCGCTGGCAAGCATTGGAACAACACCACCGACTAATCCGCCGCCGATATTTGCAACCGGATGCTGGTCGCGTGAGGCCGCATCAAGGTTGCGCTCGCCCGCGACGTTCTGGTCATATCGCTCCCGCCAGGTCTTGCCTGGGTTGCCGGTACCGATCAATGGCTCCAGCGTTGCTGCAAGGCCGCCGGAAATTTCGTCAGCAAACCCGAAGGTCAGGCCGTCATTCAGGCCTCGCAAGCCCGCCCGAAAAGCGCCGACCTCTGGTGCTGCTGGCTTCTTTGGTGCGTCCGCGGCGGGCGCGCTCATCTTGGCCATCTGGGAGAACACTTCTTGAGCCTGCTCCGGGGTGGCTCCATCGGGCATCTCGAAACGAGCAATACGGCCGTCCGGCATCTCAAACTTTGCGATTGGCATGATTTGCTCCTTATTCGAAGCCGAGGAATTTGGCACCGTGCGGGAGTTCAGCAGGTGATGCCTTCGAGGTTGTTGCTGGCTGACGAGTCGGTGATCCAGCCGAAGGCATACTGAGGCCGCGCTGTTGGTCGACCTGCGGAATGACGGTGCCGATATCCAGTGGCTCAGCACGTGCGTTATGCCGGCGCTGCTGGATCATGTTGGTCTTGAGCTCCATTGCCTTTTCGTTCAGGGCACGGATTTCAGTCAGACGCTGCTGCACCAGCGCCGGATCGTTGATGTTGGTGATGAGCTCATTCCAGGCCCGCTGGGCGTCACCGTCCGTCTGCACACCAGCATTGAGTCGCAGACTGGCGTTACGTAATTGCTCGAGTGTCGAGTTGAGCGAGCCGTAGTTCCTCGACTCCTCGGTACTCATGCCCATCGCGTTGCGCGCCGCTGCGAGTTTGTTATTGACCGGGCCGAGGTTAAGCTTCCCGGATGTGATCTGCTCACCGATTTTCGACAACTGATCGTTCATGGTTGATGCGGCGGCGATCGCCTCCAGATCCTTGTCCTCGGCTTTTTGAACCGGCGCCGCAAGCGGCTTGCTCAGTTGATCTTTCGGGGCCAGCCCCATTTGCTGACCATACCGCAGCGCGGCCTGCCTGTTTTCAGGCGTGTTGAATACGCCGCTCAGCAGTTTGTAGCCGGACACACGGTCAACCAACTTCTCAATGGGCACCTCGAGCACTTCGTCGTCAGCATCGTTCGCTGTGCCACGATTCTTGGTCATGGGCGCGGTGTATTTCTTCCCGTCATCACCGGTGACTTCCAGCTCAAAGACCACCGTGCCCTCGGTCTGGCCGGGAATCACCTGGACAATGCGTTTTTTGCCGCCGCCCCCCTTCTGGATGTCAGGACCGAACACCCGATTTACAGCATCCAAGGCTTCCGGGGCATTGGAGTTGAGCTCTCCGGTGAATACTTTGCCGGCGGTGGCCACGTCGCCTTGCATCGCGAGAGAAAGGACGTGCCGGGGGTCCATCCATGGGTTGCGCTTGAAGACTTCGAGGTCGTTGTCATCCAGGTCACCGCCGGCGGCGATTTTGGCATAAGCCGATTTCGCTGTGAGCGCATCCTGCTGTTGCATCTCAGCTTTGTCCTGCCGGCCGATCTGGCGGGTCAGCTGCTGTTGCTGAAGGTTAAAGCGCTGATCCTCGCGCTGCATCCTCGCCGCCGCCTGCCGTTGACCGGCCACCTGAAGGCCGTAGGTTGCCTGGAATTGGCGATCCTGGCGCGCAGCGTTATCGGCATCGCGCTGGTGGAGGTATTGACGTTGGGCCTGAGTGTCAGTGTAGTTTCGCTGATCAGTTTCCCGGCGATACGCCAAGTCGTCTTTGCGCAGGCCCATCTCCTGCTGCTGGATCTCGCGACCGTATTGCCGGTCCTCTGCCTGTTGAGCGAGTTGAGCCTGCTGGAGTGCTCGCTGGTCCTTCTGCGCGAGGAGATTGCTTACCAGGCCAAAGCCCTGGGTGAAGCCATCCATTCCGCCACGGGTATCTAATCCGCCTGCCATTGTTGTCTCCCGACAATAGTATTTCCCGGACATCACTCGGCAGGATGACTGCTGTAGTCCAATGAAAAAGGTTGTTTATGTTCACCGCTCCAGTTCATGCGAGCGGTTTAAAGCGAGTGAATCGATGCTTCCGCGCACATCCTCTACCCGCTCCGTAACCTGATCTAATCGCTCTACATTCAAGTCTGAGGCAACCCTGATCAGCTTAGGTAGATCTTTCCTCAGCAGCTGCACCGCCTGACGGAGCAGCAAGTAAATGAGCAGAAGCAAGATGGCGATAACCCAAAGCGCAAGTTCCATGAGCGATTCTCAAAGAAATAAAAATTTGAGTGTAGCGCAGCCATCTACATAAACGACCCAGCGATGTAGCCAATCCCCGCTCCGATTGCCGTACCAACAGGGCCAAAAGCTGAGCCCACCATGGCGCCTGTTGTAGCCATGCCTACCTGGCTGGATTGAGTATTGGCCTTGGCCTGCTGATTCATTTGGTCCTCGGCAATCTTGGCTTGCTGTTGCTGTTGAGACACCTGCGAGAGGCCTTGCATAGCTTCTCCCTGCATTTCCTGCTTAAGCCCAATCAGTCCATATCCCATAATTTAACTCCCCGGTTTCAATCCGCTGAGGCCCATCCCCCCGGCCATAATTTGCTCTTGCAGGTCGCGCGCCGAAACGCGGGCGTTGTTGCTCGCATCCACAGTTGCAGATGCCCGGCCAAGTTGCATCTTCCGGTCCTGGGCGGCCTGCTGTGCGGGTGACAGCATCAAGCCCATTCCCTGCTGTTGCATTTGCAAACCCTGGGCCGCGCTATCAAAGCTTTTATTTACCGAATCAGTGGCGGTTGCAGCCTGCTCGCCTGCGAAAGATTCGCTGGTGGCGATGTTGGCCAGCTTGTCGACGTAGGGCTGAAAACGAGCTTTCCAATCGTCCCACTGGGAGCGACTCAGTTGGCCCAGCACCGTGGAAGCACCTTGTTTTCCAGCGAACGCTGCATTCGGATCGACGTAGTAAGGCATTAGGCATACCCCCCAAAATTGGCGGCGCCGTTGGCGCTGTCGTAAATATTCCCGCTCAGCCCTTTAGGATTGAGGACGGTTGAGTTGGCCACATTTGTTTTGGCTGGGGCCATGTTGTTAAGCCCATAGGCTGCCCCGCCAGCAACAGCTCCCATAGCGGCACCTGCAAGTTGCAGGTTTGCAGACTTGCGATTGAAATTCGTAAACGCTGCGGACTGGGCGTCTTGAGCAGCTTGGTTGGCGACGGTGTTGAGGCCCGCCTGTGCCTGGGACGATTGCCCTTGGCCGATGGCTGCCACACTGCTGAGCCCGGCGATTTTCTGCCCTTTCTGTTCGAACTGTGCACGGGCCATGGTATCGCCGCCCGCCGCACCCACGCTTGCGGCCAGATCGGCCTGTGCACCGACGGAGCGGCCGCTGTTTGGATTCAGGCCGTACTGCTGGGCCATGCCTTGGTCGACCTGCTTCAGGCCCGACGCCAGTGCTTGTTGAGTTCCCGCGTTCGCCTTGCCGCGGACGTAGGCCATGCTGCCGGCCGAATCCATGTCATCCACGCGCCTCATGTACGCGTTTTCAACCGGCGCCAGCCTTTCCTGGGCGTAGTTCCACTTTTCCGCAGCCACTTGAGCGGCATACTTCTGTTCTGGCGTGTCCTGTATCGAATTATCGGTTTTTCCACCACCGCCACTCATTGTGCACCTCCCTTGATCAATTCCTGGTTGTAGGCGGAAAAGGTCTCGTCGTGGAAAAACCGACGTATGCCGGCGGAAACCTCGGCCATCCAGGCGCTCCCGCCGATGAGGTAGGCGCATTGCACCACCAGACCGGTGAGCTGATCCCGCAAGACAAAGGCCAAGCTACGACCGTGGTGGTCCCCTTCTCTCTCCAGGGTGACGCTGTCGCGCCAGTCTTGGAGTGCCCCTGCCATCAGCGGGCGAACGAAGTGTTCGAAGTGACGGTAGAACGGATTGATGGGCAGCTCAATCAGCGCGAGCCAGAACGCCTGGTAGACGTCGTTGGGGGTCAGCGGTTTATCACCGTCCACGATGTCATCCAGGGTCTGCGAGATAGAGAACAGCGTCTCGCAAAATGAGATTGCATCAGGGTTGCCCTTGAGTACCCGGGCGAGCAATTGCTCTTGTGTTTCGATCATTGATAAGCCCTCACGCGAAAAGTCGTGTCAGATCCGCCTGACGCAATTTGATCGTTGCGTCCTGGCCGGTGCCGGATTTGAAAATGATGGACAGCCGAAGCTTGAGGCTGGAGGGCACTTCCGACAGGGTAAGCGTCTGCGTGACAAGCGTGCCGGCAATGGTCCCGATTGGCATTGCGTGATTTAGCTCCTGGTTCTGCCCGATCTGGGCAACGGTGGTGCCACTCGCTCCCACAGCCACGGTTTGGAGGGCCACCTGCAGCACGCTGGTATTCACGCTGATGAACTCCCAACCAGCCACCGCACGCAGGCGTTGACCCACTGCGAGTTTCGAGACGTCCACCGACTGTTCTAAAGTCAGCGTCGGTGTGGTGCCGCTCGGCATACCGGTAATCCGCAGAACCTGTTTGAATCCAAAATCTGCCGCCTCCTTTGAAGCGGCCACGGCCAGGCCGTTGAGGTCCGACCCCAGCAACGTGCAGGATGAAGCCAACTGTCCGGTGGCATTGCTGCCGCCACCCAGCACACCGTTGGTACCGGTTAGAAGCGAGTTAGGAATCAAGCTGCCGCCGGGAACCAGCGCCGCGTCGTAAGCAACGTTCGCGGTTGGGAGCACTGCCGGAAAAGTGAATAGGCGTTTCAATGCCTCAGCGACCTTGCGGCCAATGATTCGCGCGCCTGCCGCAGTGGGATGGAGACCATCACCTGTAAGTCCGCCCAAAGGCCAAAAATTCGAACCGGATGCTGGGTCAACCATTTCGTCCCAAGGGTTCACAACCACCACGCCCAGGCTGGGTGCAACGTTCAAATACCAGTTGTGGACTGCAAAATGGTTCGCAGTCTGCTGCGCAGGGAGCCCAACGTTAGCGCCAATTACTGGCGTTTCAGCAATGGCAATGACTATCTTGCCCCGCTTGATCAACGCCGAGTACATGTACTCCAGATTTCGAATCGTCTGTTCCAGCGTCATGCCTTTGATCCGGTCGTTACCGGTACCAAAATGCACCATCACATCAAAGGCATTGCTGTTTGCGATTACATCGGTTTGCAGCCGTGCCAGCATTTGCGAAGTGGTGTTGCCGTCGAGCCCTTTGTTCAGGGCCAGCGGAAACGCGGCAAGGCCGCCCGTTTCAGAGACAGCCCAGTCGGCAAAGCCTACGTTGCCCTTGGTGCACTGAAACGCGCGGCTATCACCGAGCACCAGCACATCGGTGAGCAAGGGCTTGTAGAGGCGAGCCAGCGCCTTCTGCACGGCACCATCAGCCAAATTGCCCTGGTCCGCTGTCGCCGCCCCGATATCGCCGGGGGTAACTGTAAGTTTACCGTTCTCATCCGGTACAACGTCATTGAGCCTCTTGACCGTTCCGGCCCCGCCACCAACGCCGCCGCCGGAACCCGCGATAACTGCGAGCCTGGCCGGGCATGCGGCCATGGTGACCGTGCCATACCGGTCAGTAAGCGGATAATTGCCGTTTTTGTTCGGCCCGCCGTTGGCTGAACCCGTGGCCCAGTCTGCGAACTCCGCGAGGCTCACCTGCCGATCCTTCAGGAACTCCTCGACCTTCTCGAGGAGGTCGCGCACGTTCTGAGCGGTAGCAAATCGGAGCAGGACATACGGCGCACCATTGACGGCCACCGCCGGGCCCGCGTCGAGTGTCAGACGGTTGTCAGACTCGACCGTCACCAGTTCGAAGCATTGGCCGCTCGGGATCAGGAGCACGTCGCCCCTGGCGGCGTTGGATAGCCACGCTGTACCGGCGCCGGTCGCAATTACTGCGCCCGCAGCGATACTGACCGTGCCAGCGCGGTAGATATGAGTCGTAGCCATGATTTTTCCTGAAGAGTTTACGCAGGGCCGGGGCCGGTCGGCAGGACAACGCCCTGCTCGACCGGCCTTCTGGTTTCGATGAAGAGGAATGGCATATGAATCAGCGTGCCAGAACGGCCAGTGAGGATGAGCCGCTGCACGGGCTCGCCAATCAGGCCTGGAATAATCAGCCTGCTACCAGCTACCTCACCGTTGTAGCGCATGTAGTAGCCCGTTCCGATAGAGCTGATCAGCATCCACTCGTTCCGCGCGCCGAAAGTATCCGAACCGTTCCAAGCCTCGAGGTATTGGTCGTTGAGCACCTGGTCGCGGTGACTGTAGTTCCAGACGCCATTGGATCGCTTGTAGCTGACTGCATTGTTTCCGGAGTCGAACACCACCGTTGACGACCCTGGCGCCCAAACTCGCACGCCGTGGGTTTCGCCGCTGATATACCCGCCGGAAAACACCACCAGGAACTCGCACATATAGGCCCGCATAAGCGGATACAGCTGCGCGGTGTTCTGCGGGTTGCCTGGGAGGTTCGTGATGGTGAACACCACCACCATACCGGTCCATGCGCCTGGCGCGCCCTTAGCGGCAACGTAGCCAATGACGGTGTTAACCTGCGAGGCAACGTTGCGTGGCCTGGCGAACACCAGCGGCGGCGTCGGACTGGTTGATACGCCGTAAAACGTGTATTCCAGGAAGATCGCCACCGGCGGGATGCCATCCCTATCCTTGTAGAGGCGGATGTCAGTCCAGCCGGCGTTATCGACGTGCCCAGCGCTCTCGCCGACGGCGATGAAGATCGGATTGTTCTCATCGACGGCGAGGTTACCCCAGTCGTTTTTGATCCTGAATCCGATGCTCATGAAGAAATCCCAAGTATCAGAAAGCAGGACACGGGCGCTGCGGACCATGTCAGCGTGTTGCCGTCCGCACTGATCACCACAAGTGGTACAGGAGAGAACCCCACGTTTTCAGCAGGCATCAGGCTGATATCCAGCTTGAAACCCGCATACTGCGTCAAATCCAAGCTGCCACCGGCGTTGCTCTGAGTTCGGATCGACTCCATTTTTCGGATTGTTCGAACCGTGCTATCGAACGTGACCTGCTGGTTCGCATCACGGCATCGAATGATCGACGTCATACCATCATCTCCCCGATTTCAATGCGCAGGCCGCCGGCGGCGTCGTACCAGTGTTGGTATTGGTCCGTCATGACCATGCGCGTCCCACCCACGAGCCCGTTCATGAATATCCCAGCCTGCGGGTCGATCACGAACCGTGGCAGCCCGCCGGCACCTATCTGCGAGCTCACCAACTGCCCGTAAATCTGGCCGAAACCGATAGTGATGCTCGCCACGTCGATGGCATCGGCGCGCAGCTGGCCGCCAATCGTGGTAATCGGCGTGAATCCGTCATTGGCAGTCAGCTTGCCAATGCTAATCGGGCCGATCTGCGCTTGCTGGATGGATGCCTCTTTCACCAGCAGTGTGTTGATGTAGACCCGCTCGTTATCCACCATAAATGGGTTCACGTAGTTCGGGCCGTGAGCACCTGGTGTGGCGAGCCAGAAGCGGTTGGCCAAGATGGAAAAGTCAGCCACCTGACCATTGTTATAAGCGCCGAAGCCACTGATAAGCCCGTTTACGTCGAGCCGGAGCGTGTATTGAGCAGACAGCCCCTCAAGCGCCGAGGAGTGCGTGCTGAGGGTTTGCTCGATAGCTGCTGACTGGTCGTTCAAGTTGCTTTGTAATGTGGTGATAGCCCGGGTGGTCGCCTCGAACTCGTTGACGATGGCCTGCTGATCCTGAACGTATATCGCATCGGTGTTATCCATCCGCGCGACCAGGCTCATCATGTTGCGGACCTGGGTTTCCAAAGCACTTGCAAAGGTCTCACTGTAACCGGTCAGCACCGCCTCAGCTGTCTCAAGGCGGGATGACATGCCGTTCAGTGCCTGGGTTGCGGCGTCCTGCAGGGTGATACGTGCCGAGCGCTCGCCGACGATATCGGCCTGGGCCTTACCGACGCTGACCTGCATCAGGTCGATTTGATGGGCGATTGCCTGCTGATCGGAGGTAATGACTTCCTGCAACTGCGTGATAGCCGCCTTCACGTCTTCGCCAGTCTGCACCCGGATATCGGTGATTTGCCGGCGGATCTGGACGTTGTCGTCATCGCGCAGGAATCGCTCAGCGGACGTCAGAAGCCTCGCCGACTGCGCTGCCGCATCCAGCATTGCTATCGTCTGATTCAGCCCTTCCAAATCGATGGCTTTCGCCAGCGCTTTCGCAAGCTCGCTCTGACTGGTCTGGCTGGTGATCAGCTTGAGCAGATACTCGATATCGAGCTGCGCCTCGATGGCGGTGCCGGCCGGGCTGTTAGGAGGTCCCTCAATGCCCGAGGTGGAAACCCAGGTGATCCAGTAGAAATACACTTTCCCTTTCTTGGGATCGTTGGGGTCTACCGCATCGCCTCGAATTGGGTCGCTGTACATCATGCCCGTGGCGCGACTGATCTGCGTCGCCTGACCGAAGTTATCAGTTTCACTGCGGTAAATGTTGGTCAGCGAGTGGTTTCGATAGAGCTTGTAAGGGTTATCCCAGGTCAGGGTGTTCATGCCGAACACACCAGCACCTTGGAACCCCACAGGGGCAGGCGGTATTGCCCGGTCCGGCACGCCAGGGCTTGGAACCAATCCGCCGTTACCACCTGGCTTCCAGCCTGGCCGGAGCGTGAACGCACCGCTTTCCAGCAAATCCCGGTAGGTCAGCTTCTTGTCGAGGCCATTCCCGCGATTCCCCTCGCCCGTCTCAATGATCTCAGTCAGAGCACTGAAAAACGGGCGCAACTCCGCCGAAACCTTGCTGCTGGGTGCAGGAAGGCTTGAGCGTTTTGTCGTCATTAGGTCAACTCAGAGGGTGTGTTCGCAATTTGGATGGAGAAAACTTCGGTCGAGCCGGACGCTTCCAACTGCCATTCGCGCGCATCCGCGAAACCCGGCGGCAGCCTGAACATCTGGTTACTGCCAATTTCGGCGTCGAGCGCAGTGATGCCATCGGCGAACACCCGAAACTGGACCGGAAACGCCGCCGCCACCACCTTTCCGCAGCTGAAATTCGCCGCACCAGGTGGAAACTCGAATACCTTCGAGCGCCATCGGTAGGTCATCGGCGGCCCGCCTCGCCACTTGGCAATCGTGCTGCCCTGGATCAGATACAGCGTGGAGGCCGCAATGTCGTAGTAGGAGTTGGCCGCCTGGGCGTCAATGAACTCAATACCCTCGCCCGGGGCCAGGGCAAAGCACCCGCCATCGTAAAACGCCAGGTACCGCCCTTCGTATCGACACGCATGAATCGATGTGGGATTTAGCGCTTGCCATTGCTCCGGTGTCAGCACACCGTCGGTGATCAGTTGAGGCTCACCGCCAGACACCGCCACCAGCCCCTCGGTCGACGCATAGACGACGTACTCGCCCATATCGACCACCGACCCCCTGGACACGCACACACGGTCTGCATCCGGGTCAGCAGCGCTCATCGCCGCAGGCGTTGTGCCGGTGACCAGTCGCGGACGTCCGGTGGTGGCAACCACCAACCCGGCAGTGGTGACGCCGATCCCGACTATTTTGTCAGGAAAGGAAATTTGGTAATCAACCGGCCAGGCGTGCGGGTGATACGGCTCGCAAAAGCACAGCGTGTTGTCGAAGAACCCGGCAAATATGCCGTTTGGCATCTCGACCAGGCCGACCATCGCCGGATCTGGCATATCCCAGGTGAGCGACGGGCAGGCAATACCCAGCTCATCACTGTTCACGTCGTCCACCCAACTGCCCTGGGCCACAGGGAAGTCAGCCAAATACAGAAATTCACCGCCGCTTTCCGACCGGTAGAGCCGCTTGGTGACGATGTTGTACGGACCGTTGGGCGACGGCGGCAGTTGAACGTTGACTTTCCCAGGCAACTGGTCGCCCGCGCCGTCCCAGCGGTTGATGATGTTCGACGCAGGGCTGGGCGGCCCCTCTTCGCCATAGGCTGAGACATAGGTCACCACATACGTCGCGCCCACGGTGGTGGTGGGCGGTGCTTCACCGCCGGCTGGCTCTGTCACCAATGGCGCGCTGACCGGAGCAGGGATGCCCAGCCGATAAAACCCGGATGGGTATGGCCCAGCGCCCTGAGTGGCGATACCGATGGGGGCCATCTTGGGAAACGAGTCGCCGGTCCAGTACACCCGCGACCAAGCATCCTTCGCCAGCGGGCTTTTTGCTGCATTGACCTGCTGACCATCGCCCCAGGCAAACCAGAACCCGGCGCCGTTGTTACCGAATGGGTACCGGTAGATAGATGACGGATTGATCACGCCGCCAATCCCAAGCACGGGCAGCGGCGCGTTTTCAGCCCGCAGCGACCCCTTGCGCAGGTTTACGTTGCGGGCCGCCTGGGCGTTGGTCGGCTGCAAAAGACGCGGAGTCAGTGCCGGCAGCTCACCCTTGAAAGACGTGATCGCAATCGATGTCATGGAAACCTCGGTGTTTTCATCCTTATGCTGCCGGACTGGTGGCCGGCGAGCGCCTCAGATCGGGCATTTGTGCAGAGGGCATAGAACGCTGCCTGATCCATCAGGGCGCGCTGCATGTCGGACCAGGGTTTCTCGGGCATCTTGCGCAGCCAGTACTGGGCGCCGAGCATCAACGCCTCACAGTAACGGTCCAGCAGCCAGTCCGGGGGCACCGCCACAGTGGAGCCAAACGTGGGCCGCACGACCACATCAGCGGTCAGTCCCGAAGGGCCACCGGTGACAATAACCGTGTCCGGCGAAGGCTGGAACACCTGGCAATAGGCAGGCCGGCCATCCTGATACAGCGCCTGGATGCGGATTGGCTCCAGGCCAGGCCCGGCGGTGATCTGCTGCTCACCATCGGACAGCTGGATTCTGACTTTCCAAGCCGGCACCTCTGTGCACAGCTCGCGCAGCGCCCAAGCCACACCGTCACGGATAGAGGCGATTACCACCCCCGGCACGTTTGGCAGGATCTGGTCGACCAGCTGGCTCACGTTCATTGCTGCGGTACCTGTTGTTGGGACGTGGCGGCGACCGGCAGAGGCCCAAGCATGCGATCTGTCTGCACTTTCATGCCTAGGGCAGCCTGGAACATCTGGAAGTGCATCGTTGCGCGGTTGAGGTTGGCCGCGTGTTCGGCGTCTTTCGCGTAGGCCCTGGAGAGGATGTAATCCACCAGCACCGGCGCAAACGAGTCATCCAGGCGGATCTTTTCAGCAGCGGAGTCGGTGGCCATCGCCTGGACGTGCGGGTCTGGCACCGACGAGTAGATGATCTCCAGTTTGCTGGTGGCCATTGCCGGCGGGTAGACATAAAACTGGCGCGGTGCCGCCTCGTCGAAGATGTACTGCTCAATTTCCTCGACCTGCTGCTCGGCGTGCCACCGGCGCCTGGTTGAGTCGATAGCGCCTCGGGTCGTGAGAATCACACTCAGCCCACCGCCCGCGGGGGTGATGTTGCGCACCACCTCCAGCAGGCGCAGGCCGCCCTCGGGGATGGATTGCCTGGTGCCCGGGGCGCAAGTAATTTCGGCCGTGACAGAACTGGCATTGGGCTTGATGTTGCAAATTGCCGCATACCCTTCATTCAGCCAATCCAGCAGCTCGGTGTTTGCCCACCGGGTGCCGTTGGAAGTGACTTCCTGCAGGATCTTTTTGGCGCGGGTCAGGATGTTGCCTACAGTCGTCACGGCCACGTTTTACACCTCTTGCATGTAGGAGAGTTTCGCCAGCTCGGTAGTCCATACGAACTCGCAGCCGGTCCTGGTGTTGCGCAGCAGACGATTGCCGGTGACCGGCACCGAACGCTCCTCATCGTCGACGTCGTCGAGATCAGGCGCCTGGGCCTCGGCCAAAGCAGTGGCTGTTGGCGGGTCGCCCGCTACCAACTTCATGTTGATACCAGGGATGCTCATCTCATCGACGAGCGCCTGCGGGATGTACAGCTGGCCATCTTCGCCATTCAAGGTGACCGGCCCGATGTGACGCCCGGGGCCAGGGTCGGCAGCGACCTGCACAGTTTCAACAGCGGTACTTTGGGCAGCTGCGTCGTCGCCGGCTGGTTGGTCGCCCTCCGACGCTTGATCAGCACCATCGCCCGATACCCCGCGCGCAGCGGAGTCAGTGTCGACGTCAGGATCGCCGGTGGTCTTGGGATCAGCGAGCCCAGCAGTGCCGGCATTGCCAGGCGCCAGATCAGGGTTCGGCGCGCTTTCGTCGTCAGCTTCATCAGCCAGGGCCTTCTCGAGCCCTGCGAGCAATTCGGAGCGAAGTGTGTCCTCGCTTTTGCGTTGGTCAGCCTTCAAGCCCAGGTCTTTGAGCATTTCAAGCAAGCCGTCTTTGCCGGCTGTTTTTGCCTTTTCAATCAATTCGCGAATCATGGTTTTCTCCGAGAAAAGCAAAAAGCGGCCAGGCGGCCGCTTATGGTGTGGAGATGAGGGTGATCAGCGGCTGCAGTACAGGTTGCCGATCGCTTTCGGGTCGATGACGCCGGAACCGAACACGTTCAAACCACGAACGAGCTTGCCGAAGTCGTTCGGGTTAGGCAGGGTTTCCATTTGGGTCATCTGGCTGGCAAAGGTGAGGCCTTTCTTGTGACCGAACATCACGTTGCTGGCCTTCTTGGTGGCCGCGACATCATCCACTGCTGTGGTGTTGTTGCTGATGAACACGGTGAAACGATCGAGCATGCCGACCTTGCCGTTGCGGAAGACCGAAGTGGCATCGCCCATGATGCTGGCGTCACGCAAGTCGGACTTTTTCAGCATGCCGTTCATCCAGGCAGGCAGAACCACCCAGCGGCCTTGCTCGGGAACGTTTTGCTCGTCGAGAACGGTGCCGCAGTCCACCAACACATCCAGGATGTTGTCCTTGGTGATCTGCACAGGCGCGCCAGCTTTGCCGAGGTTGATGCCGCCAGACTTGGCGCCGGCGTTGTCGCCGCGGTTGGCCGCGGCAGCGTCGGCGTAGTGGCGGTTCAGCAGCTGGGTGTCGATAGCCACCTTCATCTGCTCACCGCCGTCGGTGCTGAACTCATCCATGAGTTTGATATCGGCCTGGTAAGCATCGACGTCGTTCACCTCGAACGCGAAGTACTTGCCCTGGTCAATCTGCAGCTGCACCTTGTCACTTACCGGCTTTTCGTAAGTAACGCCGCCGCCGATCACGTAGTCCTTGATGACAATCGAAGGTACGGTGCGGATGTTGATGGTGTCGCCTTGATTCTTGATTTCGCCCTCATAGTCGGTGTTTGCGATCTCACCGAATACGGTTGCGGCATACAGCTTCTGAACCAACTTACCGGACCAGAGCGCCGGGATGAAACCCGATGCACTGGTGGAGCTGTAGTTTGGATGCCCTGGGGCGCGTGCTGGACCTGCCATGTTGTAGCTCCTATTTCCTGACGCCTCGCGGCGTTACAGAGCGCGTGCTATCGCGAAATGCGACCGTTTGCTACCGCGTCTGAGATGTCCTGTTCAATCGCAGTCGCCTCGGCTTTCGTGTACCGCTTGCCCAGCGCCACATCCTTGTAGAACTCGTTGATTTCAGCATTGCTCCACCACTTACCCTCCGCCGGCGGCGTAGGATCGGTGCGAGTGGAGCGTGGCTGAACGTTTTCCGGTGGGATGGTGCGATCTGGGTTCGGTGCTGCCGGTGCGGGCTGCGCGTCTTTGAAGGCCTGGAACAGCGCGGCGACGCGGTATGCGTCGTTGGCTGTCTGGGCCTCGATCAAAAGCTGCTGCCGCTCTTTGCCGGTGAACGTGTCCATGTGGCTGAGCCATTCATGGAACGCGGGCAATCCGTTGATCTCAACAGCGTCAGGAATGCGCTGAATCAGTTGCCGGAAGAACTCTTCCTGCGCTTGCTCGGCTTTTTCCTGCTCGCTTTGCTGGTTTTTATGCTTCAGCCCTTCGAGTTCGGTTTTAATCGATTCCAGCTCTGCAGGATTGGCGCCAGAAGCCTGGCCACCAGCCACTCGCTGGATAAGTGCTATGAGGTCCGGCCCGTAGCTCTCAATTTCCTCGGGGGTCAGATCCGACACTGCACGCTGTACCGCATTGCCTGCGGGCTGCTGCGCTTTCGCCAGTTCTGCGGTCAGTCGGGACACTTCCTGTTGCAACGCGGGTACTTCAGCGTTGTATTTCCCTTGCATGACCTTGAAGCGTTGCTCCCAGTAATCAGCACCATCGTTACGGGCGGCGGGGGCCGGGTCCGTTTTGGCGGGTGCTTGGTGGTCTGAGATCACCGGCGCATTTGGATCTGCTGCCGGAGCCGCATCTGGTGCGGGGTTCTCGGCAGGCTTATTCAGCGCTTCCTGAATAGCCGTTGCTTCATCGATTTGCGCCTGTACGTTGCGGGGTAGCGTGCTCATTGATCGTATTCTCCTTGGGTAGAGCCGGCAGGTCCGGGCTTCTGGTGTGCTACTGGTTCCGGGCACTTGGCCGAATGACCGGAGAGTGGCCACAAAAAAACCGCCTCAAGTTGGGCGGCTTTTTCTGTAGCTACTGGATAGGTCGCGAGGTGCTTGCCTGGATTCGCTCAAGCATCTCGCGGGATTCTTCAAACGTCTTGATCAGCTCCCTGGCCAGGCTCGCCCTGCCCTGGGCCCTGAATAAACCCTCCAGGTTGTTCACCCCCTCCAGGCTCTGCTGCGCCTCCATCAAATGGCTGCTCAGTATCTCCTTGAGGTGCTTCCATTCCGGGCTGTTGGTCAGGTTGACCAGGGCTTGCCACTGCTGGTTGCTGGGTTTCATTGGCTCCGCCACCTGCATGTTGAAGTTGGGCGACCACGGCACCGTTGCCCATAGCGAGGCGCTGGGCCTCAGCACGGGTTTTCTCGGCCTTCGCGGTCAGTTCAGCTGTTTGGGCAGCGGTTTTCTCGGTTTCCGCTTCGACCTGCTGCCCCACCGCAGCGGCTTGCTGTTGCTGCTGTTGGGCCTGCTGCGCCTGCTGCTGCTCCTCCCGGGCCTTCATCTCGGCTTTCGTCGGGATCAGCCCTGGCATATCCAAGCTTTCGGCGACCTTGCGCAAGATTGCGGCCCTACCTTCAAGGCCGAGGATCTGCATGTCGGTCGGGTTGTTGGTGAAGCTCAGGAACTGAGTGCGCGCGTTCAGCGTTTGCTCGCGCTGTAGCATCGCGTTTGCGCCCCGGGCCACGACTTTGCAGTCGCCCTTGATGGCGTTGTTATCGGAGTACCGCATGTTGAACAACCACAGCGCTTCGATGACACGGCGAACCACTCCACGGTCGATGTGGCGGATCGCGTCCTTGATACCCTTGTTGGCCGACTCCATCAGCATCGACAGACCGCTGGCTGTGTTGCCTGCGCCACCGACTTTTTCGGCGCCGTAGATGTATCGCGGGATATTCGTCGCGTCGTCCGCGCGCTTCTCCCATGAGTCATAGACCGCTTGAAGCTCACCAGCCATGCTGACCGGCTGGTAAAAGCGAATCACCGGTGACGTCGCCCCTCCCTGCAGTCCTGCCGTCTGGCCGCTTTTCACCCGCCAGCGTTTCAGCGGATACATCTCGTTTGGGTTTTCACCCGGCTGCAAGCGGTCTTCATCAACTTCCACCTGCGGGCCGCTGGCAAATGCCATGTTGTTGGCCTGCGCGCGGGCTGTTGAGCCGCAGAAGTCCTGCACGTCACTCATCAACTCAGGAATCGACATACCCCAGAACGAGCCAGGCACGATCTGGAACGACGCTTTGTGATATGGCCGGCCGCCCAAAGGGTTGCGGTTGAACACGCACCGGATAACGTGATTGCCGATCAGGATCGCATCAACCTGGTACTCATCAAGCACGTCCGGCACCTGGGATGGATCAATGCCCCATTGCAGGAGCATCAGCCCTTGGGCGCCTCCCCAATAGTGCAACCCTTCGATGGTTTCGCCGTTATTGATCATCCAGTCGCCGGCCTTGTCCTCAAGCCGCGCGCGCTGCGAATCAGTTGCGAGCCACTCACGCAGGCCGCCTTGGCCATGCTCGGCAAGCACGGCGCGAACCGCGTTGTCGCTGTAGCCAGGAACACCGGTGAGCGCGTTGAGACGCGACCGTGTATAGCGTTCGCGCTCAATGATGAATGCACCGTCATCGGTGTTCGTCGAATCTGGCGACGGATAGATGTCGAAGGGCGAAACCCGGTGAAACAGGGGTTGAATCTCCTCCGTTTCGATCATCTGCCAGTTTTGGCCCCAGGCAATCTGCGGCACACGTTGAAGCAATGGCCCCTTAACAAATGCCGCCGGGTAGATGGTGAAGTCGTCGATGAACTCCTCGAGCGCGGTTTCCCAACCACCCTCTGCCAACTGGTCGGCGATAAGCGTTTCATGCGCCTCGCTCGCCTCCTTGGCCTTCTCCTGGATGAGCTCGCGCAGCTTCGCTTCCAGCTCCGCAGGGTCAGGCATTGTCTTTGGCGGCGCATCTTGCCCCTGCTCCCCCTGCTGGGCCTGCATCATCTGCTGGGCGAGCTTCTGCTGAAATGCAGCAAGAAACTCGGGCGGGATATCCGCCACCGGCGTTGGATCTAGCCCCCATGGGTGACCGTTGACAGGAATCAGGATGTCACGAATCCATGAAGCGCCGGCGCGACACTTGGTGGTGGTCAGCTTGGGGTAAATCTCGCTGCCGCCAGCCTCCCGGATTGCCTGGAGCTTCGTCTCCTCATGCTTTCCTTTCTGGCGACGCGCGCAGTCCAGCAGCCGATCATCGATTTCACGCTTGGCATTTTTGGCAGAATCGAAGCACCGACGGATGTGCGCCGCCAAAGACGACTGCACCTGTAGAGCGCGCCGGTTCTGCAGCGCCTGTTCCTCAGCGGCGACGTCATCAGCATGCAGGTCTGCGGCGCTCCTGAATTGCAGCAAACCTAATTCAGCCATGGATCATTGCCTCATGAACGTTGTTGATTTCAGCCTGCCGGCCGGAGCGGCGCAGTTTCGCGCCGTGCTCCAGTTTCCGCAGGTTGGCCAGCAGATCCTGCATGTAGTTCACGGGGTCGACCGCAAACTCGGCCAACTTGACGTTGAGTGTCACGCCCAGGTCGTGAGCCATCTCGAACTGCACCCGAACTGCAGGGTGCCCCCCATCTGGCTCCTTGATCTCTACCGCGTCGACTTGGACCAAGCCAATGTCTCGACGTAGCTGAAAGCTCTGGACGGTGAGCGGGGCAACCAGGCGGGCTATGACGTCGGCGACCTGCTTCCATTCAATAAACATAGTGGTCATGTGTGCGCGCTCCAGTTGCGTCGGGCTCGATCCGTGTTTGATGTTGTTGGCGCTGCGGGGATTGCCCCTGCCGTTGCCTCGAAGACTCCGCAGCGTGCCAGGGTTTCGAATGCCTTGGCCCCGTGGCTCGCCCAGTCGTGACGCGGCTGATCCTTGTACACGCCCAACCTCAGATCCCACTCTTTCCGGTAGTTGTCGATGCAGTCGATCAGCCTTGATACGCCTGCGGTCCTTGGCTTGCCTGTATCGGCATCGCCAGTCGACGCGCGGGTGTCTTGCTCGTCCTCGGCGAACCAGCACAGCGGCAGGAAGTTACGCACCGCCTGCACGCCCTCGCTGTTGCGGGAGACGCGCGGGACGATCTGAAACGTAATCCCGTATTGCTTTGCCACGTCGATCCGGGACTTTCCTGTACCGATCTCGCGCACAACGATGTCGTGCGGGGCGTAGTGTGCACCGTAGGAATAACCCAGCTTTTTGAGCAGATCGCCGTAGTACTCCATGCCCTCACCGGAATGCTCGATGTAATCGATGATGTGCACCTGACGGCCCACCACCTGGAACAGCACGATGGACATAGCGTCCCCCATGCCCAAGTCCCAGGCAGTGAAAACCGGCAACGTAGGGTTTCGGGTCACCGCCTTGGTGATCCGGCCCTGTTGCCGCAGGAATCGCATCTGCGTGAGGTAGTAAGCGCCTTTGATTCCCTGATCGAACGCCTCGTCCGGCGTGGCCGGGTATTCGCGTTTCATGTCGTCGTGGAGTGCTTCGGCTTTTTTGGCGTACCAGGCTTGCTGGGCGCGGTCGAGGCGGATTCCGTGTTTGGCTGCCAGCTCGGCGAAGTACTCTTGCAACCACTGTGGCACCACCACTTGGTCGAATGCCTCCAGGCGATACGTGGGGTCTTTGAACCAGGGGAAGAAGTGGAACTGCCAATCCATCACCGTCGGCGTGCGGCCGGCGTCTTTAATGGCCCTGGCCAACTCGCAGTAGGTGAAGAAGTAGCCTTCACGGCCCTCGGCGGTGCTTTCAATGGTGACCCGGTTGCCCAGGCCCACGGCCTCAAACGCACCGGTGACGATTTCCTGCGCCTTGTCCGGGCTCAGCTTACATATCTTGCCGAACTCCGACACATGCAGGCGCTGGAGCGTGCCGCCCCGGAACGAGGTCGACACCTGAATGCTTGAGCCGTTGTCAAAGATGTAGCCCTGGTCCTTGTCGCTGCGCGGTACTGGCAGGCGCATGCCGATCAGCTTGAAGATCGCCGACCAGGCCGGGTCGCCTGACAGCTTTTCGTAGGCAAACCTGATCTTGTTGCGGTAGATCTCCTTGGCATCCGGCAGCGTGTGGCAGATGCAGCCGGCGCTGTAGTTCCTGGTGAACAGGCAATCGTCGAGCGCGTCGATCATCTCGAAGGTGGTGAAGCCCAACTGCCGGGCCTTGAGGATGATGTCGCGGTTATGCTCGTCGAGGAATCGCTCGCGCTGCTGCTGGTTGGGCTTGAAGCGCTGAACCTTGCCGTTTTTGTCCTTGATTTTGTACAGGGCGTTGAGCCTGTACCACTTGTTGCTCAGGGCTTTCAGTAGTAAAGCCTTTCCCTTGAGCTGCTTGGCGAGGTGTAGGGCGATTAACTCGTCACCCTCACGCACCAGGCGCTGGCGGTCGGTTTCATTCCTCATCACCAGCTGCCTCAGCCAGCAGATCCTCAAGGGATTTGCCTGTGCTTTCCCGTTCTTTGTCGGTATCCAGACCGTGGGCCTGGCGTTCGAGCTTGATCAGCCGCTCCAGGGACTGCGTCGCGTGACCGATGCTCTTGCCGACGTAGTCCAGCGGGATATCGATCTCGACCGGCTCACCCTTCTGGGTCATGACAGTGATCTTGCCGGCGGCGACCTGCTCATGAATGCGCTCGACATACTGCTGAGTGATATCGCGCGTTCTGGCAATCACCACCTGGTGGCCACGTACCAGCTGGGCACCGGCCTCGGCGGCCTGCTCGACGATCTCGGCGTCGTTGGTTGCCTCTGCCACAGCAGCAGCGGCGGCGCGCCCGGTCTTCTCCCTGACGCGCTGACGGATCATCTCAGACAGATCTTTCTGCCACTCATACTTGTCGGCACGGTTGCGGATTGAGCTTTCCGACACATTGTGCCGCCGGCCCAGCTCGCGGTTCGTATAGCAGCCCGTCCGATAATCCCTCTCGACGGCTGCCCAATCACATTTAGCAGCCATGAGCGCTTCCTTAGCGTGAGTATCGGGGTGTGCTGTGCTTACTGCCTTGGTGCCTGGCAGAAGGTGTTGATGTAGTCCTGGGCAGCGCGCAGCGCTATCAGTCCTTCGTCACCGTCGTTGGCGATGGCGACAATTCTTTCTCCAGCCGCTGGGTCAAGTTCGGCTCGCGCTTTTTCATGACCCAGGCCGGAGGTGGCGGTGGTGGCTCCCACTGCGGGACAGGTGGCTTCGACTGACAACCGGCGAGCGCCAGTACCAACAGCAGTGCGAAGACGCTGATTATCGGCTTGGGCATTCTCCAACTCCTTTGTGTGGTCGGTGTCGAGCTGGGCCAGCAGTCGCTGAGTATTCCGGCGAGAATCGGCTGCTTTGTTCAGGGTCGTGACCAGGGATTGGGCGGTGGCCAAGTCCTCAGACTGAGATTGGATGCGCTGATAGCCGCCGTAAATGATGATCAGGCAGCCGATCAGGGCTGCGATCAGATAGCGGATCATGACAACGCTCGGCGGAGTCCTTCCGCTAAAACGGCCTCTGGATAAGCGAACCCTGCGCATTCATGGGCGATGATGCTGGACACCATTACGCCTAGCGTTGCCGGCTTCCGGACGTCGATCACGTCATTGGCACTCACGCCCAGACGTCGAGCCACGGCCGCAATATAGGCCTCGGTGTTGTTCTCATTGCCTGGTGCCCACCTGGTGATGGTTTCTCGCACGGTGTCGATGCCTGGGCCGCCCACGCCAGGCATACCGTCTTTGCCGCGGTAGTTGATCAGCAGCCTGCCCAGGGCGCGGATGCCGTTCTCTGGTGTGTCAAAGCGTGCAAACCGTGGGGATGGCACGCCGACTTCCAGACCAAGCTGCCCTTGCCAAGCATTGCGCGGGTTGTAGTCGATGTTACCGGGGTTGTTGTTGCGTACGCCGCGAGGCGTTGTGATCGTGGTCATGGCGTAGCCCTCGGCTCCACTGGAGCAATGGTGACGGTGCGGACCATGCCGCCCGTGTAGATATCCCGCTTCATCGCGGCACGCACCGCCTCCTCCGCGCTTGCCCCCATATCCATGGCAGCCAAGGCGTATGGCGCGCCACTGCCCATGGCGTCCGGGTTCTCTGGATCGAGATCCTGTTTCCAGATCCCGGTCGTGTCGTCGTGACCGATCATCATCAACTTGCCGCTTTCAACGGCATAACCTGAGCACTCCACGGGCACCTTCGACGGGGTGCCGAAGTAGGCGGCGATCAAAGCCTTCTCGTCACGTACGGCTCCCGACAGAAAGAAGCTGACGCCATCCACAACCAGGCACTTCGATGCGCTGTCGGAGACGATTCGATCGTTACGGACCTGGCGGCCGTCATAGGCGATTACGCCGTCTTTGTAGGCAATGGTCGTCATAGTCAGTAACGCTCCGGGGTTGTAATGCTGGCTCGGTGCCGGTATTCATGAGGATCATTCAAAGCAAGGAGCACGCAGCGTGTCGAAATACAGAATCGAAGAATCGCGCCCCGACTGGTACAAGGGCTTAGGGCCTCTCTACCAAATCCACGATGAAACCGGCCCCATTCGTCATCTACGGTGGGATTACGAGCCCACCGCTATAGCTGTTCTCGATGACTTGGAAAATGGTCGTGCGCTGTTGGCGGACATCAACTACAAGCTGAATGGCACATCGCACAAGAGCGAGGCTCCTGCTCACTTTGCCGAGAACGAAGATGTCATCTACTTCTTCGAGGAAGACAAACTTCCAACGTCGGACAGAGGCCTCACCACTACAGAAGAAAAGCGTGCGGCTCTCTTGAAGAACGGTTATTCGGAGATCGTCATCCACTGGGAATCAGTACCGCCATTTGAATAAATATCCGCGCCACGATTTGGCGCATACGAAAACGTGGCGCGGATTTCAGCTTGGCTGCCTGATCTTGCTGACGATGGATTGGGCAGATTCCCGCACCTCTGTCTCGCGACCGTCAAAGGTGCGGACAATTGCGTGGATGCCCCGGTATTGCGTGCTGGTTGAGGTCTCTTGCACATGAGCGATGGCGCTGGGGGCAAAGTAGTGGCTGTACCCGTTGTGGTCAGTCAGCTCGATCATGGTCGCTCCTCAGTCTGTGCCCGCGTCAGCGCCTCACCTGCTTTGTCGGCTGCTTTGCTGGCCGTGTCAGCTGCCTGAACGGCGGTGTGGGATGCCTCTTGCACCTTCACTGCTGCGTCTTGGGTCTTCTCGGCAAGGTTGGTCAGCCGGAGGTCACGCTTGCCGAGGGCCGCCACGTAGGCCTCGCGCACCTCGGTGAGTTGCTTGGTGTGTTCGGCAGTGGATGACCACACGCCGGCTTGCCAGCCCAGGGTCGCGCCTCCGGCTACCAGCACGAGGGCAATCAGCCAACCTTCAACCCGACGCCACCAGTGACGGGCGATGAACTCCATTGCGCATCTGTCCATTAGTTGTCATCTCCCAGCTTCGTGCGCAGGCGGTGGATCTCTTCGCTCTGCAGCGTGACGCGCTCGGTAAGTTGGCCGACTTGGCTGGTGAGCGCCTCGATTTTGCCTTCCATGCGCCCTACTGCTGCGGCGAGCTCGTTGCGCTCTTTCGCGAACTGGTCTGCTCTGGCCTCGGCGGCGTTGGCCCGGGCGCGCTCGGTGTCGAGCAGCTCATTCAGCCGGCGCACGGTGCCGATGTCGGCGTTATCCATTGCCCGGTCGGTCGCGTCTTTGGAGAGGAACTTCCTCAGCCAGAGCAAGCCACCAAGCACTACGGTGCCCGTGCCACTCAGCCACGCGAGCGTCCCTGGGCCGAGGTCGTTTGGGTCCATCCGTCTCTCCAAATGAAAAATACAACATAAGTGTTGTGTTACAACAAAAATGTTGTAGAATGAACTCACCCCAACAACGAGGCGAGGTGATGAAGTTCAGCGAGTTCAGACGATGGTTGAAGGCCCAAGGGGTGACCTTCGAAGCTGGCAAGGGAAGCCACTTCAAAGTAATCGCCCCAAACGGCAACAGGACCACCTTCGCGGATCACGGAAGCAAGGAAATGCCCGAACCGACCCGCAAGGCGATCATTAAACAACTGGGGCTCTGATGAGCCCCTTCACCACATCTGCACGCTGAGCGATCACCTCCAAAGGAGTGACCATGTACAACTACGCAATCCGCTTTGAGCAGGACGACAGCGCTCCCGGCCTAGCCGTGTTCTGCCGTGACCTGCCAGAGCTGAACAGCTACGGCGACGACAAAGAACACGCGATCCGTGAAGCGCAGGACGCGATTGAGAGTGCGCTATCCATCTACGTCGACGAGCGCCGAGCGATTCCAGCGGCATCTGCACCCCAGGCCGGCGAACACGTCATCCACTTACCAGCGGTGACCGTGGCAAAGATCGCCCTGTGGAACTCGATGATGGATCGAGATATGCGCAAGGCCGACTTATGCCGGTTGCTGGGCGTTCACCAGGCCCAGGGGGATCGCCTGGTCGACTTCCTGCACACATCGAAGATGGAACAGGTGGAAAACGCCCTGGCCGCGCTCGGTAAACGCCTGTCGGTGTCTGTCGAGGCAGCCTGAATAGGTGCCAGGGCGAACCCTGGCGGTTTGTGCTTGTGTGTCGTCATCTCGACGATACGGCACGTCGCTGCAACGCCTCACGGCGTGGCGGTGCAATCACCCCTGTTCGGGATTCAGTGGCTGAGCAACTGCCGCCGCGGTGGTGACGGTCACTGAGCCTTGGTACATCGTTTTCAGCTCCGCGACGTACACGGGCTGCTTGGGCGCCTGCTGGACCATTTGTTCAGCACGGGCGTTCGCCTCATCCTCGGTCGCGAACTGCGTCTGCAGCGGCGAATTGGGAAAAGGCTGAGGGATCACTACAAAAGGCATGGGTTCACCTATCTGGTTAGCGGTCGGCGATCATCCGGCCATTGATGTGGCATGTATCAGCGTGCAGCACGAATGGCGGCTCAGCAGCCATCACGATCATGACGTGGCCGCCGGCGCGGATCTCTACTCGTTCAGCGGACACCACCAGCGTGCTGGCTGACGGGCGTGCGGCCAAGCGCTCTGCCATCTCAGCGGCCGTCTCTGGCCGTTTGTAAATCAGCCTGGTGCGAATGTCGGTGCAATCGCGGTCGTATGACTCGTCCGTGGTCGAGAACTCCGCACCGTCGCGGTACTCGGCGGGAATAGCCATAACCTGGTCACCAATGAATCGGTAACGCTCGATCGCATTGGTTGGCAGTTCGCTCTCGGCCCAGTCCCCCACTTCCACTGTGATCAGGCGCGGGACGTTCAACTGGCCCGTGCCTCCCGAATTCAGCTCCATGGCGCCGGTCGCCTCATCCAGCCGCAGGCCAGACAGGCCCGGCACATAGTCATGGCTCTGCATTGTGGATCTCCACGTCGTAATAGGCGCGGGCAACCGGACGCGATCCATGCTGCTGATCCGGCCTTTGCTCATCCTTGAGCATTCACCCACATAAAACTCGTTGATTGGCGGAAGGCGGAGGAGTCGAACCCCTACCGTTTCCAGCAGCACCGGGTTCAAACCGGCTTGCCTACCACTTGGCGCCGCCTTCCAGGAACGCAAAACCCCGCACGATGGCGGGGCTCTTGAATGGGTGCAGGTGGCTGGCGCAACTCTCCAGCTCTGGTGGGGCAGATCGCCGGGTCACGTACCCTGCCCTCTCATCGCGTAGCCGCCCATTGTCCGCACGGGATTAGACGACGCCTCTACCGACTTAGCCCAGCTGCCTGGGCGATAACCTGCATAAAACAATCGGGCATCAGCTGCGCAATATGCGCAATTCCAATCCCCTGCAAACTACACACAACCCGCGCAGCGTCTGCTTTTGCGCAAACTGCGCAGGTGCGCACCAACTGCGCAAAACTGCGCACCCTGGCTCAATGTGGGTTGATACAGATGGTGACCCTGTCAGATCACTGTCGTGGCGCTTCCCTCCAGTCCCCACGCTGACTGTTCCCCCTGCGCCGTCAATGCTGTCGGCCGGGCTTTGTGCATCTGCATCGGGGGTTGATCGTCACCATTACGGGCCAGGACGGACTGTTAACCGTTTCCCGACCCCGGGGGACCGAACCCCGTAGATCAACCTCCGATGTAGACGGCGCCTATGCATGATTTGCACGGGGTCGAACAAGCGTCAGCGAATGCTAATGCTCTGAATAGGCGCAGATGGCCGGCACTGATCCCCGGCTTTCGACGTGGTCCCCAATCTGCCAGATGGGTTGAACCTCGGTGATCAGGTCACCGAACCCGCCGTGCTTTGCGTGCCACGACCTGGCATCGTCACGCATCGTTAGCGCCTCAGCCTGCGCACTCATCTGCAAAAGATGCGTGTCTTCCCACGCTGCCCGCCAATACCACCAAGCATCAACTGGAGGTCATAGGTGCATTGGCTGCTAGTGTTCTTTCGTAACGCGTGACTTCCGGCCATACCGCGTCTAGGCCCTGCCCGAAGGTCCACCCTGGCTGTGGCTCTCGCAACAAATTTTGGGCATAAAAAAACCCCGAATACCGGGGCTTTTACCAAATCAACTCACCATCTGCTTGATGGCACGAACAGCGAAGCCAAGAAGCCTAATACCGAGCCAATCAATACTCCCCAGAAGTCTGCCTTGAACAAAGACACTGAGGGCAACATCCGGCGCGCTTCCATTAAATTTGCGAAATCTCGCGGATCAGTGCCAAAAACTGCACGCCAGCCATTGGGCACTACGAGCAGGATCAAAAAGATTACACCTGCTGTGAAATAAGGCCAGTTACCGTCCAAATCAAAGTACTTCTTCGCACAGAGAAGACCTCCGATAAACAGAAAGGCCCAAAAGCCGGTAGATGCAAATTGCTTAAATAGAACAACTCCATCTGAAATGTCAGCTAGCATCGAAATCCCTCGTCAAATTATCGTTCACACACGGGAACAATAATTTGACGGCATAACTAATAGCAATACGCCACAAACAAAAAACCCGACACATTGGCCGGGCTTTCTGTTCGGGGCGCTTACCTATGCACGCACCGAACCGCAGGTTACGAATCTAAACGGTCACTCGGTCACTGTCAAGCTGCGCTTTGCAGCAGCAGGCCATTCTCCTCGAGCAATGACTCAACGACGATGTGCGCTGCGTTCACTTGATCATCGAGCCAGCGCATGGTCGTTGCCCTCCATCGACGTAGCGTACGGTCAGGCGTTCCGTCCGCGTCCCAAGTGTGGATCTCGTAGAAACTGGCCGGCAGCCCCCGGCGGCGCTCCGGCACCATCCATGCCATAACGCACTTGGTCTTAAACAGATGGTGCGCCGGGCTGACCACTCGGGGGATCAGGTAGCGGGCGGCCTCCTGGACCTCCCCCTCGTTCACCGAGTACTTGCCGGCCAGCGCGTGCCACTGTGCGTCTGCCAAGGTGCGCTTGAGCATTGCCCGCGTCATCGCATCCTGGGTGGTGCGCTCCTCCGGCGATAACCCGTCATCAATCCGACTGGTCAGCAACTCATCATCGGCGGAGGCCTTGAATCGATTCTGCCATGCCGGCTTGGAAGTGCCGTCGTGGATCTCGATTGACATCACTCGGCTGATGCAGTGTCCTGCGTCCTTGTAAATGCTCATGCTGCCCTCCGAATGCGGCGCGGTGGTGGGTTGTCATCCAGGCCGAGGATGTTGCGCAACAGCTTGTCTGCTGACTTGCTCTTGGCGTTGCCCTCGGCCACCCAGCGCTTGCAGTACTCGCAGAACTCGATGTTTACCCTGGTGGCGTGCCAGCTGGCGACCATATCCAGAAGGCAGGCCAATGCCGCAGCACCGCCAACCTTCTCTTGGGCAAGGCCTTCCCCGGCAATCTTCAAGAACTTGCGCTCATGATCCAGCAGACTTTTGCGCGGCAATGCCGCCGTTACGTTACTCATTTGCGGCACTCCCGAGGCTTTTATAAACCTCCATAATCACAATTTGTGGATGCGGGGCGCGGGCCTCGCAAGCCGTGGGCTGTAGCTGAATTCGCGAAAATTGGAATCTAACGCCTGTCTCCTCGGCATTAGCGCTTTCTGCGATGTGGTCTAACACTCCGTTGGCGATCATCATTTCTTCCTCCCCCTGTACTGCTCAGAGAAGGGGCGATTGATCTCCACCTCTTCCTGGGTGGGCTCACGGCCCGCAAAGTCGACGAACCGGGCGAATCTGCCCTGCTGTTGAACTACGCATGAACCAACGGGCGCGTGCCTGCACTTGGGCATGATCAGCTCGGTCGCGCCGTTCTGGCCCTGCTCGTCGTCCATATCTCGGTGAACCAGGATGATACAGTGGGCGTCAGCCTCGATCTGTCCGGAGTCGCGCAGGTCGGAGGCGATCGGCTTCTTGCCAGGCCGTTTTGTTGAGTCGCGGTTGAGTTGGGCGAGCAGAATCACCGGCACGTCTAACTCCTTGGCGATGTTCACAATGCCGGTCGATATCTTTCCGAGTTCGGAGGTGCGGTTGAACGCCTTGCCGTCGGAACCAATCAAGCCGATGTAATCAATGACCACCACGTCTAGGCCGTGCTTCCGCTGAACCTGTCGGCAGATGCTGCGGATGCGCGCCACGGTAAGCCCAGACTTATCACTGACATACAGCGGCTTGCCGTTGATCTTGTTGACGGCTGAGGTCAGGCGCGGCCAGTCGTCGTCCTCAAGCTTCCCACTGTCCAGTACCCGCAGGTCGACGGCACCCAATGACGCCAAGGCCCTGTTTGCCAGTTCTTCCTCGGGCATTTCAAGCGAGAACACCATGCCGACGCCAAGCCCCCCACATGCGATGTGCTGGGCAATTTGCAAACCGAGCGTGGTTTTACCGCTGCCCGGCAGACCGGCGACGATGGTTACCGTCTTCTTGCGCAGACCTCGGATCATCTCGTCCAGTTTTGTAAGTCCGGTGGACAGCCCAGACGCAAGGTTTCCGTTGTATTTCGAGTCAATGATGTCGATATTTCTGGTTACCACTTCATCCATGCGCTTGTAATCGGGCTCGCCGGTGTCGAGGTCGCGAAGGTCGGCCATGGCTTGCTGGGCGCTGGCAATGATCTCTGCCACCGGCCGGTTCTCGCTGGCCGACTCGCGCACGGCGTCGGCGGCATCCACTAAGCGCCGGAGTACTGCCCGCTCGGTAACTGTTCGGGCGTACGCCTTCCAGTTGGCGGTGCTGGGCGTGTTCTTCGCCAGTTCCGCAGCATAAGCGATGGTTGTACCGCCACTCGGCAACACCGGCTTGAAGTCATGAAGGGTGACAGGGTCTACCGGGGCGCCGGTGGCGTGCAGGTCGAGCATCACTTGGAACAGCGCCGCATTTTCCGGATCGTGGAAGTCAGCTGTGGTAACGCTGGCCGTGATCGAGTCGAACAGTTCGCCATCCAGCATCAGGGCGCCGAGTAGCGCATGTTCGGCTTCGTCGCTGTACAACTCGCGATAGAAGTTCATGCGCGCCCCCTTGCTGATGCCCAGGTGAACCCGGCTAGCAACGCGCCGTTTTCGCGGAGTCGATCCAATGCGCGGGCGCCGATGTAATGCTCCAGGCTCGGCAGGGGTTTGCCGTCCACGTCGGTGGTAGGTTTTGCCGGTAGATTCGATACCAGCACCGTGGGTTTTAAGAGCTGGTATCGCTTGTCGATCACCTCATGCAGTACCCCAAGCTCATACGCGGTGCCGGCCTGGGCGCCTACCTCATCGATCACCAGCAGGTCGAAACCCGACAGTTCGTCGATCACGTCGCCTTCGGTGTAACCAGAGTCGCGCGCCATAGAGCGCTTGAATACCCGGATTATCTCGGCGGCGGTGGTGATCACCGCAATGGCCTTCATCTCGATGACCCTCCGAACGATGCTGCAGGCCAGGTGCGTCTTGCCGGTGCCGATATTGCCGGTCATCAGCAGGTTGCGGCCGGCCGGGTAGTGCTGCTCGGCGAAGTCATCGGCGTAGGCCCGGCACTTTTCCAGAGCCGTCGCCATCTCTGGCGTTTTGGCGCGGTAGGTCTCAAACGTGCATCCGGCAAACCGTGGTGTGATTCCAGAGCCAACCAGCGCGCTGTTCAGGCGCTCGGCGGCGAGGTTGGCCAGCGCTTGCGTATGTGCCTCACTGCCCGCCTCGGACACCCGCAACCCGTGGTACTGGCACTGCTTGCATGGCCGGGTTTGCATTGATCCATCGAACTGCTCCACTTCACTTCGGGTTTCCACTTCAGGGTGCTGCGGACAGCCACCCTCGAACGTGCGCATATCAGGTTGGCGACGGAAATTAGAACGCTGGGCCATTGCCGCCTCCTTGGTACATATCCGGGGTGTGGTTGGGCAGGTTGTTGAACGCCTGGCCTGCGGCGGCTGTTGCTGGCTTAAGAACGTCCGTCCAGCGCTCGCCGTTGAGCCAGGTCGACGCCATAGGCACGTACTGGCCGTCATCCTTGGTCCAGTCGCGAGAAAGGCGGTGATTGCCAAGAGCGGTCATCAGTGTGAGGCGTAGATCAGCGTCAGGCTTGAGCTTGTCCCAGGCCTTGCGTGCGTCCTTCTTCGATCTCTTGTTCGGGTACAGCTTCCAGAACACTTCGAAGGCTTCGGCCATGTCCTTGTCAGCCATAGGTTTTTCAATCCTTGCTGCTTTATTCAATCCTTGCTTACCTTCAATACTTACTAGGGGGGGATTTACCGGCGACGGTTCCACCGGGCCCGGATAATCCGTCGCCGGTGATTCCGACACGGTGTAGGAGCGTCCACCGAACTCTCCACCATCTGCTCGTTCAAGCACGATTCGCAGGTATCCAGCCTGCTCCAGCTCGCGGATTAGGCCTCGCACTGCGTCACGGCCTGACGCCTTGCCCAGGCAATCCTTGGTCTGGCCGATCAGGTGGTGCGTGGACACCTCCCAGTGGTCAGGCTTGCCCAGCAGGAACACCAGCAGTCCTCTGGCAGCCCAGCTCAAACGCTGGTCCTCGCTGATCGACTTGTTGAGCAGATAGAAATTTATCTCGGGCCGAGGGGCGCGAATGATGCTCATACGTTCAACTCCCGCGTCACACGGCGCACAAAATCGTCATAGCTCTCACTCATTACGATGCCCGCCTGCTCCAGCATCTCGCGGTGGGCCTTGGCGCCGCCGTACATCTTCCAGCGCTCGCGCTTGGGCAGATCGGCGAACGAGGCATAGCTCGGCCAGGGACCGACGACTACCGGCGCTGTATGAGCGTCCTGGGTGGGGGCAAGAGGGTGGGTAGTGGTCATAGCTTCCCCTCCCTGATCAGTTGAATAATTTCAGCGCTGGTGAACCCGGCCAAAAACAACAAGGCCGCGGTATTGCGGAATTTCCGCTCTTCCTTACGAGTCATTGCAACGTCTCCCCGCCAGCGGAAAAACGCTTCACGGGCGCCTTGATCTTGCGCGGCGCCGCCGGCGAAGCTGGTACCGCAAAAGAAGCGTTGGTCAACAGCATCAACTGAAACACGGCCTTATCAACCCGGCACTTGGCGGTGTAGCGATCACGCTTCGCCTTCCGGAGAGCCTCACACGCGTCGTTGGTGTGCGCGATAACCCCCTCGTAGCGGGGGTCATCAAAGCGGATGCCGCGGTAATTCGGCTCTGGCTGCCCGTGTGCGCGGAAGTAACGCCAGTACTCTTCGTTCAGCTCCTTTCTACGTTTAGCAACAACCAGGTTGGCCTGGTGGTGAGCGATCGACAGGTCGACGATCTGCGCCTTGAGTTCTTTCTGGGTGTACTTTTTCATGCGGAATTCCTCTGGCGCAGCTTGAAGCGGCCTTGCTGAATATCGGGGTGCGTGGCGCGCTCGGCGGTGACGAAGGTGCATTCGACGACGAACCGATCGAAGCGACGGGTGATATCGGCGGTGGGCCAGATCGGGTAAGGCTGGGCGCCCTCGTCAGCGTGCTTGCTGCGCACCATGGCAAACGGCAGTGGCGCGCCGGGGATATCGCGCATCACTGCGTTGATCACCCAGGGCGGCATCCCGTGGCGCAGGTTGATACGCTCGCGGATTGTGGTCATCGATTCGAAGCCGGCCGGCCTGGAGTCGAGGTATCGGACCTGCTCGACACTGGCCACTCGGGTTTCAATGCCGGCGACAGCTTGATCGGTGCGATCCTGGCGGCGCTCCATGTCCACCAGCACCTGGGCGTTTGCCAGCAACTGCTCGGCAAGCGACAGAGGGCGCTGATAACTTCCCGTCTTTCGAACGCTGGGTAGTACTTCACCTACCACCCATTCCTCGAATGCCTCAGCGGCTGGCATCTTCGAGCGCATGACAAGTCGGTAAAGGTCACGTTCTGGGATCACTTTCACATGGCGAACCTGACCCGCCATTTCGACGGGGCAGGTCTGCGCCGCTTTACAGTGAGTGCGGATAGCCTTGTCGGTGTCGACATACTCCAGCAGATCGGCGACATCCTTGGCGACAAACCAAGGCTCCCCGTTGTCATCGGTGATGACACGGATCGCAGTACCTCGAAAGTCGAAGGGGATCAAACTCATTGATCACCCCCACTTTCCCGCGCCACGTTTTCGGATTGCGTGTTTTGTGGCGCGGATTCGCCAAGCTCCTTGAATTGGTCGATAGCGCTATAAACTCCGCCAAAGCCGGTATCGTTGAAGTACTTCGCCACCTCAAACAAAACGCCAATTCCTTTTCCGCCGTCGTGCAGATGGTCTAGGTGGATAGCCTTGATCAATGCGTGCTGCCATTCGAGCACATCTTTGGCCGCGCACAGCTGGAACTCGGCCTCTTGAGCCGCCTCTTGCATGGTTGGTAATGGCGCTTTCATTTGGCAGCTCCCTGGTGAGGGATGTTTTGCAATTTGTAAGCAGCCGCAGCGCCGGCCTCGGCCATGGACATCGAGAGCAAGGCGAGCGAATTGATCAGCCAACCGGCGCTCGTCGCGACTTCTTCGCTCAATTCGTTGCGGCTCGCTGCGTTCGCGATGAGCTCGCCGATAGCCGCAACACCGTGCAGGGTGCTGATCTGGAAGTTGTCGTTGGCGTTTTCCACAGCTTGAAGCCGCTCAACCTGATCAGGCGTGAGTTTCGCGCCCCTTGCTGAGCAAGCTGGAAACTCGCGCTCAACGTCGACCAATAACTGATTCCACATTGGAGGCTTCATTGGCCACCCCCTGAACTCTCAATTTCCGAGGGAAGACCGCGCTGAACAGACCAAAGGAGTGCGCTGACGCTATCGGCCACAAACTTCAATGTGGCCATCCCATCGCAATAGACCATCTCGCCGTAATTCAGGCTGTCATGCATGTGCTGGCAGATCTGGCCGAGGCCAGAAGCAAGGGTGCGCGCCTGCTGAATTGCGTCACGGGAGCCGATACCGGGAACGACCTGGAGCATGTACTCCCCCTTGTTATCGATAGGGGTTTCGCAAAAACCGGCTTCAGTTGTCAGGGTCTCTTGCGCAGTTTGTTGGGCAGTGCTATTTTCCGGGTGCATGAACTCGTCCTCCAACAGACGAAGAAGTATCAAAACGCTTGTCCAACCAAGCGCTGGTAAAGAAGCCCGCCTCCAACAGCGGGCTTTTTTGTGCGTGTCCTTCAGGTCCAACCCCTCGTTACACGACACAAAAATATGCGCCCCCTCCCCTGAGAGGTTCGCTGCCTACCCTGGTCGGGCGGCGGGAATAGATGCCTGGGCGCGCATATCGCGTCCTCCTAAAGTGGAACTCATATCTAAGTAGTGCTGGGCGACTGCCCCGCAACTGCTAAGTTGTTCATCGAAAATATGAAATCTGCCTGATACGCCATTTACTTTGGCGCATATGGCGCCCGCGCATGCGCGGAAGTGAAGTTTTCGCATGCGAAAACCTGCCATCTTCGGAGTCGCCTCCGGAGGGATATCGGAGGGAGCAGCCGTCACTAAGCAACACGATGCTGGGTACTGGATGAATTCACAGCAGCGATAGCAGTCTGCCCAACAGCACTGACTTGACCCACAATGTCTTCAAGGTCGAGGCGAGCCTTTTCCCGGCTCCCACCGGATGGGAACCCTTTGAACTCCAGGGCAGAAAAAACACCAGGAGCGCGCTCAGAAACCAAAATTAAACGACCGGACTTGAGAGCCTTGCTGATCGTGGTCTGACTGGAACCTAAGATTCTTGCTGCTTCGTCCTGACCGCGATCAGACACAAAGTCACTGAGGAGGATGGGCGTCATGGGCTCACCTAAAATTGGCACATGCCGCGAAAGATAACCTGCGGTGTTTTTATTGTAAACACCGCAGGTTTTTTGTTTTTCAACACCGAAGGTTATAGGCTTGCGGGATGAAGAAAAGACTGCTCACAGACACCGAACTCGCGGAGTGCAACGCACTCAAGCGGATCTATAACGCGAAGAAGAAAGAGCTTGGCCTGAGCCAGGAGAAGGTCGCAGAGGCGTTTGGTATGTCCCAAACGGCGATCAGCATGTACTTAAATGGCTTGAACGCTTTGAATGTAATGAGCGCTGCCCGGTTCTCCAGCCTGTTGAAAGAGCCGGTATCTTCTTTTAGCCCGAGAATCGCTGGCACCATCGAGCGCTTGGCGAAAATCAACGTATCGACCGATGCAACGCCAGAGAATACTGATGAGGGTGTATCGCTAAGCCCTATCAAGGTTTGGGACGATGCCACCCCCCTTAGTGATGATGAGGTTTATGTCCCATTTCTCAGGGAAGTAGAGCTGGACGCTGGGTCTGGTCGATACTCCATTGAGGATAATGACTCCTCACTTCTGCGATTCGCAAAACGTGATTTACGCAATAACAACGTGCAGTTTTCCAACGCACGCTGTGTAACTGTGCGTGGAAACAGCATGTTTCCGGTGCTTCGGGACGGAGCAACAGTCGGGGTAAATACAGGCAAGACATCCCTCGGTGACGTGGTCGATGGCGATCTGTATGCAATTAACCACAATGGTCAGCTGCGCGTGAAGCAGCTCTACAGGCTACCCACCGGCTTGCGATTCCGCAGCTTCAACCGCGACGAGTATCCCGACGAGGACTACACCTATCAGGACATTCAGGATCATCAAATATCGCTCATAGGACACGTATTCTGGTGGGGAATGTTCGCCAGGTAGTTGTCTTCGCAAAACCCAAGCCGCATTGAGCGGCTTTTTTTTCGCCTAAAAAAACACCGCAGGTGCGTGGACCGGGGAACACCGCGCAAATAAATAAAACCGCTGGTGTTGACACAAAATAAAACCGCAAGTAATGTTAATCCCATCGAGACCCCGTATGGAGTAACCATCATGATCACCATCACCGCCGGCAAATGGGAAGGAACACTGGGCCAAGGCCTTGCTCCCCGAGAGCTGGAAGCCACTCTTTACGCGGCAGCAGACTTGACCGCTAAAGAGATCGCACGGCTGATGGGAATCACTCCAGGGACCGTCTCAAAGCGTTTGGACGACGCGAAGTTCAAGTTGGGCGTGCGCAGCATTCGTGGACTGGTGATGGAGGCCTATCGGCGTGGCTTGATTCGATCTTGCCCTCCAGATCCGAAGCAATCCGGCACTGAACACGATGGCGTGTTCCTGGCCTGATTCGGCAACAACCTAGACGTTAATCAAACATTTTTTTTGAAAGCCAAAAGCGCGGCAGGGATTCGTTCGGCCTGAAAAAGGCCAGCTTTGCCGGTTCTCAACTCAAACCTAAATCCTCAATCAACTGCAGGAGCTGGACATGGAACGTAAAAAACTCAACATCTGGAGGTTGCTCCGAAACATCATCATTGGAGCAACTGTTGCCGCCGTTATAAGCGCAGTGCTCACTGAGACCGCGCCTGACATCGTCAGCCCTTCATGTGGTGAAAACGCTGTGTTTGCGTTTTTGATGATTGCGCTTTCTGCGGGGATGTACGGCATCTTCGCGATGCTCGGTCTTGCAGATAGCGCGAAGGAAAGTTCAGCAGCCGAGGGTTTTGTTGCGGTCTCCGAGTCGTTACACATCGATGAGCGCGTAAAGCTCGCAGCGAATGCCCGTCGTTATGAGTTCTTGCGCGACGTCGCATTCAATCTGGCGCTACCGATCAAGGTGCGAGATATCTACGGCAACTTGCTGGTGAGAGACGACCTCGACAACGAGCTCGATCGCGTAATGAGAGCATTTGCCGTCGGCGCGGATGCACAGCCATGAAGCGCCGCCAAATATCCCCCTCTGCCCTGCCCGCTATCGGCCAACCATTCGCGGGCGGCTTCTACGCCGGACGGATCTACTTCGATGGCGCCGAGTTTGCACTCATCGACGCCGGCCGCGAGTACGAAACCACCGCTCACTGGTGGGACCAGGAAGGCCCCAAGCCTCGAATCCGCGGCACCCAAAGCCGGTACGACGGTATGGTCAACACCAAGGCCATGGCCGAAGAAGGCAGCGCTATCGCCCGCAAGGTGCTGGGGATGAACGTGCGCGGCTCCTGGGGCTGGCACATCCCATCTATTGAGGAGCTGAATGTGTTGCGCTCCAACCTGCTCCAGCTTGAGGACTGGGGGCGCGATAGCTTCGGGCCTTTAAAAGACGCACCGAATGCATTCGCGTGCACGCACACCTACTGGTCCAGTACACAGAAGGAAGGGTCGTCCACGGCCTGGTGCATGCACATGCTTCCTTGGAGCTGTCCGGACAGCAACTGGGTTAGCCAGTGCAAGGGCATCCGTCCGGTGAAGGTGCTGCAGATCAAAGCCGATGCCTTTGTGCATGATCCTGTGAGTGATGCGCGGACCGTGGAGAAGATCGCCGCCCAGGTCGACCTGCAAGGCTTGACCGCCAGCCCTGCGGTTGCCGAGGTGCTAGGCCAGTTCATCAACGAGGACACCGGCCGTTTCTATGGCCGCACCGATGACCTGCTGGCCCAACTGGCGATGATCGCCGGGGAGTCTCGCCCATGAGCAAGTTCAGGCGGTTCGAACGTAACACCACCGGTCGAGACTTCGCCGTGGGCGATGTGCATGGACACTTCACCAAACTTCAGGCCGCGCTGGATGCCGTTGGCTTCAACCCTGCCGCTGATCGCCTGTTCAGCGTGGGCGATCTGGTCGACCGTGGCCCTGAATCTGCCGATGTGGATACATGGCTTAGTAAGCCGTGGTTCTTCGCCGTCCAGGGCAACCATGAAGCGATGGTGTATGACGCCTATCACTTCGACCCTGATGGTCGCGCAGGCAACCTGCACGTTGCGAACGGTGGTGCCTGGATGCTGGGCCTGCCATCTGTTGAGCGTGGCTGCTATGCCGCCTTGCTGGCTGACCTACCGGTGGCGATTGAGGTTGAGACCGCTGAAGGTTTGGTCGGGATCGTGCACGCCGATTGCCCTTTCCCTGTTTGGTCGATGCTGCGCGATTCGCTCAACAGCGAAATGCCCGGCCTGCTGAAAGTCGATGCTGTTTGCCAGTGGTCGCGCAGCCGTATCACGGACGAGAACTGCGAAGGTATCAGCGGGGTGCGCGCGGTTATCGTCGGGCATACCCCCGTGCGCCAACCGGCAATCCTTGGCAACGTCTACCACATCGACACCGGCGCCTGGATGGGTGGCCACTTCACGCTGATCAATCTGGCCACGCTGCAATGCTACCCGCCGGTTAATCCGAAACTGAGCTGGGACTGGGAGGAGAGCTAATGAAAACCATCATCGCCGTGATCCTGCTGCTGATCGTTAGCCAGGCCACCGCCGGCGAGCAATTGATCGACGTCCAGCACGACAGCGTGCGCGGCGTCACCTGCTGGATATTGAACAATACCGGCATCAGCTGCTTGCCGGACAGTTCGCTCCTACAGACGCCCGCAAGTACCGCTTCCGACGAAACCCAGGCGGCACGGGCTTCTATGGCAACTTCCATGTGCCAAAGCGGGCAATTGCCCGCCGCCAAGCTCCCGCAGAAAAAGGGGCTCCAGCTATGAGCCGCCGTAACGGAACCAAAGGCCAACGCCTGATCGAGCTGTTCAACGCCCTGCAGCGCCGGGAGACCACCTTCGGCCAGATCTACGCAATGTCGGCATCGTGCGGGATCGACGCGCGCCGGGTGCTGGCTGACCACTTTCAGCAGGTTCATGGTCGTGCGTAAGAACCGTGGCGGGAGGAAGCGCGTGCGCTGGACTGACGCGGAAGACGCCACGCTCCGCAGACTCTACGCCGATAGCTCGCCAGCAACCCTTGGGCAGCAACTGCCTGGCCGGACTTACAGCTCGATCATCACTCGAGCGCACGCTCTTGGCGTGAGCAAAAGCCAGAAGTATTTGCGGGAGGTCGGTCAAGCGAGCATGAAGATCGGCGTGGAGCGCTTCGGAAAGGAGCTTTGGGAAAAGCCAATCGGGTCAACTCGAAACAGTGGAGACAGGACCCTCTTAAAAGTCGCAAGCCCTGATGTTTGGGTGGCTCTGCACATCCATGTATGGGAGCAAGCAAACGGGCCAGTACCTGAAGGAATGATGGTGGTGGCCAAGGATGGAAACCTAAAAAACGCCGACCTGAAGAATTTGTGTTTGCGAACTTTCAGCGAACACGTAGTTCGATGCTGCCCGAACTATCGACACCTCCCTGAAGAGGTGGTCGACATCCTGCACCTGCAGAACGAAATCAAAAAAGAGATTAAGCGGAGAAAGTCATGAAAAACAAACTGAGCGACCTGCGCGACCACCTCTTTGCACAGCTTGAAGCGGTACGCGAAGCCACTGACGAGAACCTGGCCAAGGAAGTATCGCGAGCCCAGTCCGTCTCCAACATTAGTCGCGTGCTGATCGAAAGCGCCAAGGTAGAGATCGAGTATTTCCGCCACATTGGCGGCGAGAACAGCGCCAGCAGCTTTATTGAGTCGAAACCAGCCCTGCCGCCGGTGAACAGGAGTTGACCATGAGCAGCAAACCGATTTTCGACGGCGAAAAGTTGGCACTACTTCGGGCGCGGGCCGGCACCACCCAGCGAGACCTTGCTGAAAATGTTGGGACGACTGCGACCATGATTTGCCGATATGAAGCGGGGACTTGCCAGCCCAGGCTGAAGGCGGTCGTGCGTCTGGAGGAAGCGTTTTGCATCGAGCGCGGCGGCCTGTACCTGAAGGTCGCGCCACCATCCACGGATACCGAAGACGTGTCGAGACACGAAGGCGGGCAGACATGAGCGCCGCTAGAGTTATAGAGTTTGAGGAGTTGCAGCGGATCACCGGCTATAGGCGGCGTGCTGACGTGGAGAAGGCGTTGCGCGGGGAAGGAATACGGATATTCCTCGGTAAAAAGGGGCCTTGGACCACAGTCGACCTGGTCAACCAGGCGGGCGGTCTCAAGCCAATCGATCAAGAAAAGTATGACGCGGACATTGTATGAAGCGAGGAAGGAAGCGCCAGCACAACCCGAACATTCCTGGCCATATTGACCAGGCCGCCCTGCCACGCTCGGTGTATTTTGACCACCGCGGGACGGGGTGCTGGTACATACTGTACTTCAACGAGGCCGGTCGTCGCCAGCGGCAGAATATATGCGCGGGTAACGTGACGCTTTCGGAGCTTCACCGGCTGATCGAGGAGCGCAACGGCGTGGACCGAGACAGCCTGCAGTATCTCTGCGACGAGTTCCACAAAAGCGTTCAGTACATGGCTCTCAGCGAGAAAACCCACGACGACTACGTCTATTCCCGCGATGTGCTACTGGCGTTCCCAACAAAGCTCGGCAAGCCGCTGGGCGAGCTGGCGGTGCTCAAGTTCACCCCTGCGCTGATCCAGCGGGTAATCGACAAGATCGCCCAGGAAGGCAAACCATCGAAGGCCGCACACGCCCTGCGCTACCTGCGCCGTGTGATGCAGTGGGGCCGCAACCGTGGATTCGTGAAGGAAAACCCGGCCAAGGGCATCGAGTCGCCGAAAGAGCGCAAGCAGCGCCGGCTGCCTGACGACACGGTCATGGTCAACCTAATCAGGTTCGCGCAGCAGCAAGGCCAGCTTAAGAGCGGCCAGGCCGGGGCATGTTCGCCTTACCTCTGGTATGTGATGGAGATAGGCTACCTCTGCCGCCTGCGCGGTATCGAGACAATCACCCTCACCGACGAGAACGAGCTCCCCGAAGGCGTGCTCACCAACCGCCGCAAAGGAAGTCGGGACAATATCGTACGCTGGACGCCTCGGCTGCGCGCTGCCTGGGATGCGGCCAAGGCCGTCAGGTCGGAGACGTGGGAAAGAAAGCGTGTTCCGTTGCCGATCCGCGCCGACCAGCGCTTCCTGATCATCGCCGCCTCCGGCAGACAGCTGTCTAAGTCGGGTCTTGATACAGCCTTCCAACGGCTGATCGTGCAGGCGATCGAAAAAGGCGTACTAACTGAAGAGCAGCGCTTCGGGATGCACGACTTCAAGCGCAAGGGCATCACTGACACGGTGGGCACTCGGGCGGACAAGCAGCAGGCTTCAGGACACAAGGATGAGGCTATGATGGACGTCTACGATCTCAGCCTACCGGTAGTTAATCCTTCGGCAGAATGAAAAAAGCCCTGGCAATCAGGGCTTAGATATTCAGAAGGAGGCGAGCTGCTTAACGAGCTTAGGCATAAAGCTCATTCTGGCAGGCTGATCTTGCAACCCTAAGAGTCCGTAGATCTCGCCACCAATACCAGGAACCACCTCCCCGTCAGACGTCTTCTCGCTGTCGATAGCCAGGTAGATAAAGACGAACTTGCTAGCAACGTCCTCCGAGAATTCCTTCCTCAAAGACTGCTCAGATTTAGCATGCATGACGGGAGAAACAATGTAGATTTTGTCTACATTTACCTGTTCGATCAGTTCCAAAATATTAGTTCGCACAACGCAGCTGCCTGATATCACAGCTTTAGCAATCACCAACGTATTGGAGGACTCATATCCAGGCTCCAAAAACTTGTGAACTACCGGCGCTATGCTTCCACCTGGAACGCTGTAGTGATGGTTCCAGAACACGGCAGCTTTCGTGGCATGATCGAGTTTCAACGACTCGTAGATACCACGGGTTAAATAATCAGCATCTTCTGCTGTAGAAGCCAGCAAGCAAGAATCAGACTTAGGGATAGCTCCTGCCACTCGCTCGCCAAGGATAGAGCCCAGCTCGTACATAGTTTTTGCATACTGTGCAGGGTTTCCTCGAGCATCGAGTAGCGCAGCCAGCGCGCTGCGAGCAGCCCCGCCTTCCTCGGCTAAGGCACTGTATTCCCTTCTCACAATGCTCATCTGCTATCCCCTATGGGCTTCTGTTTTACGAGTTGTGCTGCTTCAAGTGACATCAGAAATTCGAAAACGTCACCTCTGGACCTCAGCTCGGCCAAAATTTCAGACGGTGGCTCCGGTACGTCAAATTCCACTATAGCAACAAAGCCATTACGCGCAATTTGGAAGGCGCCACATTCTACAGTAGCTGGGGGTAGCTGGAAAGCCTCAAGCAATCCCCGTAGCCAATCTGGTACTGGTTTAGCCTCTGCCATATCCACCACGCCAGGCAAAAAATTAGGCTTCAGCGAACGCTTGGCGCTGAGAAGCACCTCGCCTACGTTACGTCCAGACACGTTATCAGCACACCATTCACCTAACACTACGCGAAAAGCCGTGTCAAGAGTAGATAGATTGTTTGAGTTACAAAGCGTTCGGAGCGCGGCCCTCAAAGGCGGATGCTCTTTGATAAGGCTGTTGGACTCTTTCAGATGCGGGAAATGCTCAGATTTCGAATATGCCTTCATCTCCGCTGGGATTTTCGCATCGTTGGCGGCCGCTTTCTGGCTGTCACTGACAAGAAGAATTTGAAAAGCAGACGCAGCCTGATGCACTCCTATATCCATCTTCTGCTGCATCTCAAACCTTTCCTGCATATCAGCATCCCAGTCGGCTGCGGCGCCAGACGAGTTTTTGGCTTGAAAATTTATCTTCACCAGGTCAGGAAGGTGGCGGACGCAGACATCGTCAACGAACGCTGCTTCCTGGCACGAAATATAGAAGTCGTTAGCTATTGAGCCGTGGGAACCGCCGATCATGCAGATCTTGCTAGCAGCGTAAAAGTTCTCAAAGTCCGCGCCTTTCTTATTATTATCGCCACCGCGGCCGATATTTTTGAGGCGCTTCAACCATTCCTCACCGAACGTCTGGCCCACAAAATTCAGCACATCTGCTTCAGATTTCCCTTGCATTTATAATCCTTTCGAAATTTTGATAACACTTCAGCGCATCAGGTGAAGCCAAACTCTCATTCTAACGACACTTATCCACAGGGATCGTCAGTGTACGGCCTCCCTTCATCCCGCTCAATCTCCACGTACATTAGCCGGAACTGTCCTTACACTAGCGCCTTGTAAGCTTATGTCTCGCGTACATTAAAGTGCTCAAAACCATTAATTTATGGTGCTAAGCCAACTGACTTGTAATCAGTAGGTCCCGGGTTCGACTCCTGGTGCCGGCACCATATAAGACGAAGCCCTCACAGCAATGTGAGGGCTTTGTTGTTTCTGGCGTAAGCATCAGCGCGCTCGCTACACACACAGCTGGCCACATCGACTGTGATGTCGTTCGTCTCTGCGCTCATTCGTGCCCTCGCCCTTGGCTGAGGCCTCACCCCTATCAATAGCTTTTGGTCCGGCTGAAAAACGACTTTGCCCTACCGAATGATTGATGGAGAATGCGCCACGGCAAGGAAAGCGCTGCACTTGAGCGGCCCGTCATGCACACATTTCATCATTCAATTACCAACGGAGCGGTGCGTGATTAATCGCGACAATTCATTCGACCTGATCAGGCACCTAGCGGCGCTGGCAGTTCTTGTAAGCCACCACTACGTACTTTCCGGCCAGCAAGAACCCATGTTGCAGGGCTACAACTCGTTGGGGGCGATTGCCGTATTGGCATTCTTCGCCATATCCGGCTTCCTCATCACTCAAAGCTTTCTAAATACTCGCAGCTTCTACCACTACATGGAGAAGCGAATCGCGCGAATTTTTCCTGCCTTGATCGCCTGTGCATTTGTGATGGTTTACCTCTGCGGGCCTGCATTCAGCAAAGACGGTTTGGGCTATGCATTCAGCCTGGAGTCGTTGACAGACTTTTTGAAAGTGTCGGCGTTTGGCCGCGCGGACATAGGCGACATTACCAGCACCTTCATATTTAAAGATTCGTTCAACGGAAGCTTGTGGTCGCTGAAAATTGAGTTTGGCTGCTACGTGCTGCTCGCGTTGACGCTGCTGGTACTGCGCAGGGCAGCCGTGCCGCTGATCATCGCACTTGCCTTTTGCATAACCACCTACCTATGCAGCACGTCAGCACACCCGATGGCGCCGAAGCTACTGGTGTACTCAACCGTCGGGATTGCATTTTTCATAGGGTCTTCGCTGTATTTCTTTCGAGCTGCGTTCAGCAGCTCGAAAGCGAAACTATTGATCGGCATTCTGTCGGCAGCACTTATTCTGGTCTCCCTGAACACACCGTTGGTTATGGTGTTTGCAAGTATCGGGGTAAGTCTTCTGGTGCTGTCACTTGGAACGTTGTGCAAAGATCGAATCATTAAATCTCGATTCGATATTTCGTATGGGATGTATCTCTACGCCTTCCCCGTGCAGCAACTCATGATCAATACGACGGCACTGAGCTTCTACGCTTCAATGCTGGCAACTGCGGCAGTTGTGATCGTGCTGGCCACCTTGTCGTGGCTGTTTATCGAGAAGCCTGCACTGAACTATGTGCATCGAAAGTCCCGACACCAGGAAAGCGCTGCAACAATGGCGTAGAGCAGTTTCATGCCGTGATGAACCTCGCGGAGTGTTGCCTGGCGGTCTCGACACGACTGACGCTCGGCCGCGAACTCAGCGACAGAGCCTGAGAGCCCGATTTTGAGACAGGCGCGAAAAGCGCCACGCAGTCGTTAAACCACCGAACGTGGTGGCTCTCACTCGATAGGGGAGTCTCACCAATAACTGCAACAAATCCGCCCGCATTAACCTCCCCAGGCGTCACCCCTTGGTGATGGTATAGGCGGTGAAGGTGTTGGAGTCGCCCTGCCATGCTGGGCAATAGGGTGTGATGTGGTGGCCGGGGCGCTATCGCGGGTGATGCGCAGGCTGACAAAGGGCATGGCAGTGGCTCCAGTAGCCGGCCGTCGAGGTGATGGGCGGGCAAGTGGGGCTAATTTAGGCGTGCGCCTGATAGGGATAAAGGTGGGCTGGAGCACTTCATTAGTGATGCGGTGTAACAGATGCATGAGGTAATACCTTCATGTATCTCGCCTGACGCTTTTTTCGGTATAACCGACACCTCTGCGTTGTGAACGGACTTCCATGAACGCCCTGAAACTGATCTGCCTGCTCGTCATCTTTCCCCTATTGCTCGCCGCCCTCGGTGGCTGGGAGCGCCAGCGTGCCGCCGACGCGACCACGGACATCATCGTTTACAGCGCCAAGGTGAACGCTGCCAAACAGCAGTTGCAGGCGCTGGCGGCGCGAAATCCAGCGGCGCTGGTCGACCTGGGCAAAGAGAAAATCAGCGTGCAACTGGCGCTCTCACGCCTGGATAACGTTGAAGCCGAGCTGCCGACTGCTCATCGCGTAAACCGCACCCTGCGCGAACTGGCACCGTGGGTGATCGGCCTGGGGTTGCTCGCGGCGTGCATCGGCCTGGCCGCGCTGGCCGGCACCCAGTGGGCAGGGCAACGCGCGCAGCAGTCGCGGGAGAAATTGCTGCAGGTGTTCTCCCTGGGCAGCCAGCTGTTGCCCTACGGGCTGGTGAGCCATGTGGTGGCAATGGCCGCGACGTTGGCGTTGGTGCTGATTTATGAAGGCCTGGCGATGTGGCATGTGGGGCGCCTGGGCAGCGGCGAAGTCAAGTTGATGGCAACACTGGGTGTGTTGGCCGCCTTCAGTGTGTATTCAATCTGGTCGCTGCTTAAACAACTGCGCAACATGCTGGGGATGTTCAAGCCCGAACCGCTGCAGATGTTCGGGCAGGTCGTTACACCGCAGCAGGCACCCGGGTTATGGCGCCACGTACGCGAACTGGCCGGCCAACTGGGTGCATTGGCGCCGGACCATATTGTGGTGAGCCTGGCCCAGGGCTTTTACGTGACCTCCAGCGAAGCCAATGTAATGCCCGCCGAAACGCGATTGAGCGGGCGCACCCTGCATGTGCCGTTGCTGCACCTGGGCCTGCTGAGCCGCGAAGAAATCGGCGCGGTGATCGGCCACGAGCTGGCGCACTTTGTGGGCGAAGACACCGAGTACAGCCTGCATTTTCTGCCGATCTACGACGGCGTCGACCGCAGCCTGCGGGCACTGCTGGAAACCATGCAGGCCAGCGACCTGATCCAGGGTTGGCTCATGCGCCCTTCGTTCATGTTCGGCCTGTTTTTCATGCAGCGGTTCGATCACGCAGTGAATCACTGGAGCCGAGAACGCGAGTTACTGGCGGACGCTGCCGGCGCGCGATTGGCGGGCAATGCGGCGGCGGCCTCGGCGTTGTTGCGAATCTCGGTACTGCATGCCCACATCGAGCAGGCTTTGCTGACGCTCTGTGACACGGCCACAGAGGATGACTTGCCCAGCGCGGTGCTGACCGCATTGCGCGACACACCCTTGCAGCTGCCGCCCGAAGCGCTGGACATTCACCAACCGCACCCGACCGACTCTCATCCCTCAAATGGCGAACGCTTGCAAGCCTTACAAGTGCACGTGGAAGACGCCGTGCACCGCGCCACGCGTGCACTGGATGTAGACGCTGCGAATGCGCAGATCGATGCGTGTTTCAGCGCGCCGCTTAGCGTGCGAGTACAACTTTCCCGCGATCTGAATGCGCTGGCAGAGGCCGAAAACACTGAGCAAACCGAGCTGTTGGAAAGCATGGTCACGTCCACCACAGGCGAATGCTCGCTGCATGAAGGCGGCCGGTGGCGCGGCACGCTGATGGCGGTGTTGGCAGTGCCGTTTGTGTTGCTGGGGTTGGCCATCATGAGTCGGCCCTGGCTTTCCCCGGAAAAATTGAAAGGCACCCCGCTATCGGCCGTGGGCGCCGGCACGGCGATCGGCAGCATCGCGCTGATCTTTTTATGGATGGGCATCCGCCGCTTCAAGCGCGCACCGCAAACCGCGCTGCGTCTGACGCCGGAGCATTTTGTGTTCGCCAACCTGACGCACCCCTTGCCCATCGAACACATCGCCGATGTCAGTCTGCAATTTGCCCAAGGCGTGTGGGTCACGGTAGAACTGACGCCCGAAGCGCCATTACCCGAGCGACGTAAAACCGCGTTCGGCGTACCCGGAGCAAGGGTTAACAAGAAGAAACGCCAAGTGCTGTTGCAGATGGCGCAACTGTGCATCGATAACCAGAAAATCGAGCCCTACGAAGGGTTGGCGATGATGCTCAACTACCTGAATGCCTCCCTCGCCCGCAAAATTTTGCACAGCCGCCCAGACTGAAGTGCAGGCATAAAAAAACCCCGAACCAGTCGGGGTTTTTTATCGCCTGAAATCAGGCGCGACACCAAATCAATTAGAAAACGTTGATCGGGTAGTCGGCGAACAGACGGATTTCGTTACCGCCTACGTTGTAGTTGCTGGCGTTGCTGGAGACGCGCAACCAGGACGCACGAGCGCGCAGGCTCAGGTCTTTGGCTGGGCCGCTTTGAACGACGTATTTGAACTGGTTGAAGATCTCACGCTCGGTGCCACTGCCGCGGTTGGAACCGTCGTCAATGTTGGTGCCGCGCACGTAAGCAATGTTGTAGGTCAGGCCAGGCACGCCGAAGGCGCTGAAGTCCAGGCCGTAGCCTGCTTGCCAGGAGCGCTCGTCCTTACCGTTGAAGTCGGACCAGTAGGAGTTGGCCAGCAAGATGGTGTTGCCGCCATCGCCGATGCCGCCAGCGTTGCGGTAGCCGCCGTACAGATAACCGGTGTCGCCGGTGCTGCGCTGGTGAGCAACGGTGAAGCTGTGCGGGCCAACCGCCCAGGTCGCGCCCAGGCTCCAGATTTTGTTGTCGCGAGCGTCGGCGTCACCTTGGTTTTCCAGGGCGAAGCTCTTGTCCAGCTTGGTTTTGTAGCCGTTGAAGTCAAAGGTCAACGATTGCTTCTCTGGCAGGGCCAGTACGTAGTTGACGTTGACGTATTGCTTCTTCAGCACGTCTTGCATGTCGGAGGCGTACAGCGCGGCCGACAGGCTTTCGGTGAATTTGTAGCTACCACCGATGTAATCAATGCTTTTCAGGCGACCGCTGTCGGTGCCTTCGGCGCTCTTGCGCGCTTCCTTGGTGAAGTGACCAGCGTCCAGTTGCAGGCCGGCGATCTCTTTGGAAACGATCGAGGTACCCGTGTAGGTTTCCGACAACAGGCGGGAGTTGTCGTACTGCAGAACAGGGACTGCCGGGAACTGATCACCGTACTTCAGCACAGTGTTGGAAACCCGGAATTTGACGGCTGCGCCGCCCTTGGCCAAATCGTCGGCCGGTGCGCCGTTGCGAGTGGTGCCATCCGCGCGCGTGGTGGCTGCGCCTTCTTTAAAGAAGTCGATACCGCCCGCACCAGCGCGGCCTCGGCCACCATCCAGGCGAATGGCGTATTGGCCGATCACGTCCACACCCACACCGACGGTGCCTTGGGTGAAGCCGGATTCGAACTTACCGATGAAGCCCTGGCCCCATTCGGCTTTGTCTTGCTTGCCGTTTTTGTAGTCACGGCTGATGTAGGCGTTACGTGCTGCGATGTTCAGGTGGCTGTCGTCAACAAAACCCTTGGATTGCTCCTGGTCGTTTGCCATTGCCTGAGTAGCGCTCAAAATCCCCAGAGCGATCAGACCCATCCGTTGCTTCAACATTTCTTATATTCCTTATTACTGGTTGAGTACGCGCTGTGACACCAGGCTCCGTGTCGCTTTTCTGGTGTCGACTTTTTCCGGAAAAAACAAAGCCCGCGGACGACTGAACTGCCGCGGGCCTTTTTTTATTGGATAAGTCATGGCGGTTAGCCACAGGCGTTGGGCGCAATCCTATGCGCGCGTTGAACTATGTGTCAATTTCGTGAATCGTCTGTATTTAGGCGAAATAATTCTAAGCAACGGCCTACAGCGCCTGCATGAAAGACAGAAAATCACTCAGAACCGCAAAAAAAACACATCGAGTAACACTTTCCAGAGCCTACATTTTTGGGAATGCATAACGCGCGCAAATGCAAAGCATTACCATTAACGCGCACATTCCTTCCCGAACTTTTTGGATAGATTCCTTCATGCCTGTCTCTCGCCTGACGCCCATCACCCTTGGGCTTTCTGCTCTGCTGTCTGCTGGTTTTGCCTGCGCCGCAACGATTTTGCCGGAAACCTCGATCAGCACCGAAGTTGACGAAGACGACCCACGCGTCAAAGAGACCCACACCGCCACCCGCACTGCCATGTCTGTGCGTTATGTGCCGCAGGCCATCGATTCGGTAAAAACCGAAACCCTGCGCGCCTACGGCACCAACGATCTGGGCCAGGCGTTAAGCGGCATTCCCAACGTGAGCAGCGGCGCCGACACGCGCTTTGACAGCCTGCGCATTCGTGGTTTCGACGCAAGCAACGACTTCTACCTGGACGGCATTCGCGACGACAGCCAGTACGTGCGCGACCTGCATAACATCGAACGCATTGAGGTGCTCAAAGGCCCGGCAGCCGTGCTGTACGGGCGCGGCGGTCAGGGCGGGATCGTCAACCGCGTGAGCAAATTGCCCACCGCGGGTCACACCTCCAGCATCGAAGCCCAGGGCGGCAGCGATGATTTGCGCAGCCTGTATGCCGACCTCAGCACCGACCCCACAGACGACATCAGCCTGCGCCTGAACATGGGCAACCAGGACAACAACAGTTTCCGCGACGGCGTCAGTGGCAATCGCCAATTGTTTGCGCCGTCGATGAGCTGGCAACTGACGCCCAACCTCAATTGGTTGGTGCAATACGAATACAGCCGCTACAACCGCACGCCGGACCGCGGTATTCCCGGGGTCAACGGGCGCCCGGCAGACGTGAGCCGTAGCGCCACCTATTTTGATAGCCGCGATTACATCGACGACAAGTCTCAGTCCCTGCGCTCCAGGCTCGCCTATGAACTCAACGCCAACTGGCAACTGCGCCACACCTTGGGCGTGTTCAAGCTCGACAGCGATTTCGACAACACCTACCAGACCGGCTACGACCCGAAAACCAACAGGGTCACGCGCCAGCGCTGGCAGCAGGATTTGACCACCCGCAACGTTTTCAACAACCTCGAGCTGGAAGGCGCTTTCGATACCTTCGGCCTGGAGCACCGCCTGCTCACCGGCCTGGAGCTGGGCAGCCAGCGCCGCGACCCGAAGCTGTATACCGCCACCGCCGTCAACCGTGGCGGCCAAGCCGTGCCGAGCCTGGATCTAAACCAGCCCAACCGCCACCTGAGCCACAACGGGCCGATGAGTCTTTCAAGTTACAACCACACGGAAGTCGAAAGTCGCGCCGTGTACGTGCAGGACCAACTGCGCCTCAACGATCAATGGCAACTGCTGGCTGGCCTGCGGTATGACCATTTCGAAGTGGACACCACCAGCAAGGTGCTCAACACCCGGCAAGCTGTCGATAGCCGCAGCACCAGCCCGCGCGTCGGCCTGGTATGGACGCCGCTGGAACATCACTCGTTTTATGCCTCGTGGAGCAAAACCTTCTCCCCCGCGGGCGGTGGCCTGATCGGTATCACGCCCAATGCCGCTGGCAGCGTCAACGACCTGAGCCCCGAACTGACCAAACAGAAGGAAATCGGCGTGAAGAGCGATTGGCTCGACGACCGCCTGAGCACCACCCTCGCCGTGTACGAGCTTGAGCTTTATAACCGCCGCACCAGCGACCCGCTCGACCGTACCATCACCCTGCTCACCGGCATGCAACGCTCGCGCGGCGTGGAACTGACAGCCGCCGGCAAGCTCGTCGGCAATTGGTATGTGCGTGGTGGCATCGGCCTGCAGGATGCCAAAGTCGAGAAGGACAACAATGGCTTTGAAGGCAAGCGCATCAGCGATGTGGCCAAGCGCAATGCCAGCCTGTTTATCACCTGGAAACCCGAGATGGGCTGGTATGCCGAAACCGGTCTGACCCTGGTAGGTGACCGTTACGCCGACAACCTCAACACCGTGGCGCTGCCAGGTTATGGGCGGTGGGACGCATTGGCCGGGTTCCGCCAGAAGCAATGGGACCTACGCGCGGCGCTGAACAATATTGCCGACAAACACTATTACGCTTCGGCCACCAGTACGGCGCAGATCCAGCCGGGCGAGCCACGTAGCCTGGTTGTAACGGGCACCTACAGTTTCTAAAACCTGACACCCTCATGTACGAGCGGGCTTGGCTGCGATGCCATCGCAGGCAAGCCCGCTGCAATCGCTGATCTCAGTGCCCTTCAGTTTTTCAACAATTCACACAACGCGCGCACTTCATCCTCACTGAACAGCCCCGCCGGGTAACGTTCACTCATCACACGGCGCAAGTCAGCGTGCCTGACCCGCCGCGAGCTGTTTGCCTTCAACCAGAGCGCCAACGCATGGATCGCATCACCGTTGACCCGCGTGGGGTGGAACGGACGCGTGTAGATCAGGTTGATATCGGCATTCATTTCAGCGCTCTCTCCTACTGCGTGAGCGGCTAACTTACTCAAGGTTTGTGACAGAACTGCGCAGTCATCGCCTCGAGTCACTGTGACCACACCGATACAAGAGCTATGCCAATGTCCCGTATTTATAGGCATTCGGATACAAAAAAGCCCGCGGCCGTGCAGGGCCGCGGGCTTGCTATCAGCGCTATGAACGGGTAGCGCCGCGCTGTTGCTCAGACGCTGTTACAACTGCACTCAGTTTTTGTGCGGCGCCGGCTGTTGTTGGGTCAGGCAATGAATATTGCCGCCACCCAGTAACAGTTCGCGCCCCGGCACCATCACCACTTCGTGCTGCGGGAACAGGTTCTGCAGAATCTGCTTGGCCTGACTGTCCAACGGGTCGTCGAAGCTTGGCGCGATGATGCCGCCGTTGACGATCAGGAAGTTCACGTAGGAACCGGCCAACCGCACGCTCGGGTTACGTTCCTGGCTACCGTCCACCGGGTCGACGCCCGCGCACTCTTCTTCAGTGGCATACAGCGGCCCCGGGATCGGCATTTTATGCACTATGAATGCGCGCCCTTGGGCGTCAGTGCTGCTTTGCAGCACATCCATGGCAGCGTGGCAGCGCGCGTAGTTCGGGTCTTGCGGGTCGTCGGTCCACGCCAGCAGCACTTCGCCCGGGCGCACATAGCAGCAGAAGTTATCCACATGGCCATCGGTTTCGTCATTGAACAGACCGTCCGGCAACCAGATGATCTTATCCACAGCCAGATTGGCGCTGAGCACCGCTTCGATGGCCGCGCGATCCAGGTGCGGGTTGCGATTGCGGTTCAACAGGCATTCTTCGGTGGTGATCAACGTGCCTTTGCCGTCCACATGGATCGAGCCACCTTCCAGCACGAAGCCTTCGGTGCGGTAGCGCGGCGCACGTTCGATCTCGAGAATCTTGCCGCCCACCTGCGAGTCACGGTTCCACGGCGCATAGAGGCCGCCGTCGAAACCGCCCCAAGCATTGAAATCCCAGTTCACGCCGCGCACTTCGCCGCTGTTGTTGATCACGAAGGTCGGGCCGGTGTCGCGCACCCAAGCGTCATCGCTGGACATTTCCACCACGCGAATATTCGGCACGTCCAACCGTGCGCGCGCGTTTTCGTATTGCCCGGCCGACACACCCACCGTCACCGGCTCAAAGCGCGCGATGGCCTTGGCCACCGCCACGTGCGCAGCCTGCGCGGGCTTACCACCCAGGCGCCAGTTGTCCGGGCGCTCAGGCCAGATCATCCAGGTTTGAGTCTGTGGAGCCCATTCGGCGGGCATGTAGAAGCCATCGGCGCGAGGTGTGCTGTGCAGGGTGGTCATGGCGTTCAGGGCTCCGAATGGGGTGAAGACCGACTTTATAACGGATAAAAATCGGCTTTAAAAGGGAAAAAAGACGATAAACAGAAAGCAATACAACAGATAACCGATAACAATCGACTATTACAATTGTTCATCCAGCACCTTCGACAGCATGTCGACGAAGAAGTCCACGCTGCGTTTGGACGTGACCATCGGCGGCTTGATCTTGAGGATATTGAGGTAGTCACCCGTAGGCTGCATGAAAATCCCCAGCTCCCGTAACCGGTCACACAGCAACGCCGTTTCGTCGGTGGCCGGTTCCAGGGTAAGGCGGTCACGCACCAACTCCAGCCCCAGATAGAAGCCGGAGCCATGAACAGCGCCGACCAGCGGGTGAAGGTCGATCAACTGCTCCAAGCGTGCCTTGAAATGCCCACCCACCACCTGGGCGTTTTCCCACAGCTTTTCTTCCTGCATCACGTCCAGTACGGCCATGCCGATCTGACAGCTGACCGGGCTGCCCCCCGACGACGAGAAGAAATACCCTTCGGCCTCCAGCGCCTCGGCAATTTCGCGCCGGGTGATCACCGCGCCCAATGGTTGGCCATTCCCCATGCCCTTGGCCATGGTGATGATGTCCGGCACCACGCCCTGCTCTTCAAAACCCCAGAAAAAATGGCCCATGCGCCCATAACCCACCTGCACCTCATCGGCGATGCACACGCCGCCCTGGGCGCGTACCCGCGCGTACACCTGCTGCAAATAACCCGGCGGCAGGGAAATGCCCCCCGCATTGCCGTAGACCGGCTCGCATATGAACCCTGCCAACTGGCGTTTACTCGCGGCGATTTTCGCCAGGTTGTGTTCCACGCTTCGCACGTAATCCGGCGTACTGTCCTGCCCACGGAACTCGCCGCGATAGGTGTTCGGCGCGGTCACCGGGTGCACCCAGTCCGGGCGGCTGCTCAACGCCTGCGGGTTGTCGGCAATCGAGGTCGACACCGCATCCGCCGCCACCGACCAGCCGTGGTACGCCTCCAGCACGCTGAGCATGTCGCGCCCGCCGCTGTAGGCCCAGGCCAGGCGAATCGCCAGGTCATTGGCCTCGGTGCCGCTGTTGACCAGAAACACTCGGTCCATGCCCTCTGGCGCCAATGCCAGCAAACGCTCGGAAAACTCGGCAATCGCCGCATAGTGAAAGCGCGAATTGGTGTTGAGCAGCGACCATTGCCGCGCCGCCACCGCCGCCATGCGCGGGTGGCCATGGCCCAGCACGGCGACGTTGTTGAGCATGTCCAGGTACGAACGGCCCTGCATGTCGATCAGGTGGTTGCGCCAGCCGCGCTCGATGCGCGGCGGGTCGACGTAATAGTGCTTCTGCGAGCGAGCGAAACTGGCGTCCCGACGCGCCAGCAGAGCGTCGGGGTCCAGTTCAGGCTCGGCATCACAGGCCAGCCCCAGCAACGTGGCCGGCGACGGGCAGAGGGCTTGCCACGCCGGCGCCCTGGACGGCGTGCAGAACAACGGCGGCTCGAGCTCGGCACGGCATAACTGTACGGTGAGCGGGGCGTGCACCTCACCGAGCAGTTGCCCCTTCACCAGCACCGAGCCCGCTTTCAACGCGGTTTTCACGCCGCCGACACGCAGGCTCAGTTGAGCGTCATGCAAGCACAGCAGACCGTCGTCGCCTGGGCGCAACGTACCGCCAAAGGGCGCTTCCAATACGGTGCCGTGAGGCAGATGCAATTCCACGTGAAGCGGGAAAGTCTGCGGCTCGACGGCACTGTCGGCGCGCGTTCGCGACAACCGGTATTGCCCATACCGGCTGGCCGCCAGCCCATGCACGGTCGCCGCTTCATCCAGCAACCGGCGGTCTATGCCGGGCAACTCCCAATTGCCGGCCTCAAAATGCGGGCTGAGTACACCCAGGTCGATCAGCGCAAACTCACGTCCCACAAGGCCCGGCAGCAACGGTGCGAAGTCTTGGGCGGCCATCGGCGGCAACGCTTCTGCGACACAGCTCAGGATCGCCGCCTCCATCAGCGCATACGGCACCGAGGTCGCCACATGAAAAATTTCCCACTCGTGCTCGGCATTTTTCAGCAGGTAAGTGTTGTCAGGATCAAGGCGTTGCTGCTGTTCGCTGCTGAGCACCAGCACCGCCGCGCGCGCCACGATCAGCGGCCATAACGCCTGTAATTCCTCGCGCTGCAATGGCGTCACCGCGTGGCAGGCCTGGATCGCCGGCAGGATGGCAAACGGGTCTCCATCGGCATGGTGCAACAGCGCCGCGCAGGTCACCGACAGGTCGGCAATGCGCCAGGTGTGCACCAGGTCGCCGAAATCAATTACGCCCTGGACCTGCCAATGCTGCTGGGCGTCGCGCTGCCAGACGACGTTGTCATCGGTGATGTCCAGATGTACGGCTTGCCACGGCAGGTGATCGACCAAAGGCTGAAGGCGCGCGTGTACGTGGTTGGCCGCGCGCTCGATGGCGTCGCGGTGCGGCAGGTTATCCAGGTTGGTCAGCAGGTGCGTGATCAGTGCATGGGCGTGGCGCGGGTCCCATTGCAACGTGCGGTCCAGGCCCGGATGCTCGAAATGCTCAAGTGCGCGGCTGACCTGTCCACACAACTCACCGAAGCCTGCGATTACGTCACGGCCCAGGTGCGGCAGCTGCGTCAGGGGCTGGCCGTCAATATAGTCAAGCAACCGCAGGTGCGCGGTTTGCCCGCCCACGGTGACGGTCAGCAGGTCTTCCCCGGTCAGTGCGCGGTTCACCTTGGGCACGCGCACGTGCGCTTGCAGGTCATTGAGGGCGGCGTGCTGGGCCTGCAGTTCAACGGCGGCGTAGTCGCCCCGGCAGATCTTCAGAACAAAGCGGCCACGCTCGCTGTCCACTCGGTAATTGAGGTCTTGTTGGCTGCCCAGCGACTGCAACGCGCCCGTCAAACCGTAATGTTGCTCGAGCAATTGCGCGGCTTGATCGGCGCTTATTTGTGGGCAAGGCAAACTGGCACGATGGATCAATGTGGCGAGCAACATTGTGGTGACCTCTGCTTTTTCAGGCGCCTATATCGCCATTGTTCGGGGCTGTTAATCAACCCCTCACGCATACCGGGCTTGCGCCGTCCCGATTCACAACTCAAGCTATGCCAACTTCGCCAAGTCTTCGTCTAAGGAAAAGGCCCTCGACATGCGTATTCTCATCACCGGCGGTGCCGGTTTTATCGGTTCCGCCCTGGTTCGTCACCTGATTCAAAACACCGAGCACGAAGTGCTCAACCTGGACAAACTCACCTACGCTGGCAACCTGGAATCGCTGACCAGCATTGCGTCCAATAGCCGCTATGAGTTCGTGCAGGCCGATATCATCGACCAGGCCGCGGTCAGCGCCGTGATTGCGCGCTTTGAGCCTCAGGCAATCATGCACCTGGCGGCCGAGTCGCATGTCGACCGCTCCATTGATGGCCCGTCGGATTTTATCCAGACCAACATTGTCGGCACCTACAGCCTGCTGGAAGCCACTCGCGCTTACTGGCAAACGCTGGAAGAGCCGGCCAAGAGCGCGTTTCGCTTTCACCATATCTCCACCGATGAGGTTTATGGCGACCTGCACGGCGTGGACGACCTGTTCACTGAAACCACGCCTTACGCGCCCAGCTCGCCGTACTCGGCCAGCAAGGCGGCGTCCGACCACCTGGTCCGCGCGTGGCAGCGCACTTACGGCCTGCCGGTGCTGCTGACCAACTGCTCGAACAACTACGGGCCGTTCCACTTCCCCGAAAAGCTGATCCCGCTGGTCATCCTCAACGCCCTCGCCGGCAAGCCACTGCCGGTCTACGGTGATGGCTTGCAAGTGCGCGACTGGCTGTTCGTCGAAGATCACGCTCGCGCGCTGTTCAAAGTGGTTACCGAAGGTGTCGTCGGCGAGACCTACAACATCGGCGGCCACAACGAGCAGAAGAATATCGACGTGGTACGCGGCATTTGTGGCCTGCTCGAAGAACTGGCACCCAATCGCCCGGCGGGCGTGGAAAAATTCACCGACCTGATCACTTTCGTCAAGGATCGCCCGGGCCACGATCAGCGCTACGCGATCGATGCCAGCAAGATCGAGCACGAACTGGGTTGGGTGCCCGAAGAAACCTTCGAAACCGGCCTGCGCAAAACGGTGCAGTGGTACCTCGACAACCTCGACTGGTGCCGCCGCGTCCAGGACGGCAGCTATCAAGGTGAGCGCCTGGGTAACACCGAGCCAAAAGACCTGATCGCATAACAACAGCATCACGCACCACAGCTAGGCATAATGCGCCTGTCCCCACAGGCGCATGATTCCCATGACTCCACCCCTTCCGCGAAGACCCCGCTGGCGCAGCCTCGCCCTGTTGGCGTTGTGCCTGGCACCGCTGCTGTGGCCGCTGGAACACCTGGCCGAGCGTTATTACGGCAGCGAACTGGCCAGTCAAAACCGCCAGACCCTCGACCTCTACGTCGCCAACCTGCTCGGCACCCTGCACCGCTATGAAGTGCTACCCCAGATTCTGGGTGACTTGCCGGCCCTGCGCACCGCGCTGGATGCGCCCGATGTCAGCACCAACCTGGTCAACGCCAACCTGCTGCTCAAGAACGTCGCCGCCCAGGCCGGGGTGGAAGTGATGTACCTGATGGACACCACCGGCAAAACGCTCGCCGCCTCCAACTGGGACAAGCAGGACAGCTTTGTCGGGCGCAATTTCTCGTTTCGCCCCTATTTCAGCGAAGCCATGGCCGGGCGTCTGGGCCGGTTTTTCGGCCTGGGCACCACGTCGGCCAAACGCGGCTACTTCTTCGCCGCCGCCGTGCGCGATGGCGACAAGATCATCGGCGTGCTGGTGGTCAAGGTCGACCTGGACCATACCGAAAGCCTGTGGGGCAAAACCCCGGAACAACTGCTGGTGACGGACCACAACGGCGTGGTGATCCTTACGTCGCGCCCGCAATGGCGATTCCGTGCGACACGGCCGCTGACTGCCGAAGAGCGCCAAGCCATCATCGCGATCCAGCCCTACCCAACGCGCGACCCACAGCCGCTGGCCTTGAGTACGACGGCGTGGCTGCGCCAATCCTCGGCCATTGCCGAAACCGGCTGGACGGTGGAAATTCTGGCGCCGCGCTCGCTGATCAATCGCCCGGTGCGCACGGTGGTAGCGGTCGGCGGCGCCACGTTGCTGGTACTGATGCTGCTGCTGGGCTTGATGATGCAGCGCCGTCGCCATTATCTGGAACGCATCGCGTTTGAAGCCAAGGCGCGCCGCGAACTGGAAGCCCGCGTGATCGAGCGCACCAGCGACCTTGAAGGCCTCAACCGGCGCCTGAAACAGGAAGTGCTTGAGCGCGAACACGCCCAGCAGGAGCTGGTTCGCGCCCAGGACGACCTGGTGCAAGCCGGCAAACTGTCAGCGTTGGGGACCATGTCGGCGAGCATCAGCCACGAACTCAATCAGCCGCTCGCGGCGATTCGCAGCTATGCAGAAAACGCCGAGATCCTGCTCGACCACGAGCGCACCAATGACGCTCGCGGCAATCTCAAACTGATCAGCGAACTGACCGGGCGCATGGCCTCGATCATCGCGCATCTGCGCGCGTTCGCCCGCCGCGACCGCCACGCACCGGAAAGCGTGGCCCTGCAACCGGCGCTGGACGATGCATTGGCGTTGCTGGCCAAGCGGCGACGCTCGATGGAAGTCGAGCTGATCCGTGATTTGCCAGAAGCAACCCTGTGGGTACAAGCCGGCGAAACCCGTCTGCGCCAGGTACTCGGCAACTTGCTGGCTAACGCCCTCGACGCCCTTACCGAAAAAGGCCCGCCGCGCAAACTCTGGTTGAGTGCCCAAACCACCGAACAGGGCGTCAACCTGTACATTCGCGACAACGGTCCAGGCTTTTGCATGGAAGCCCTGGGCCGCGCCAGCGAGCCGTTCTACACAACCAAGACGCGCACCCAGGGCCTTGGGTTGGGGCTGGCAATTTGTGACACGTTGATGCGTGCCTTTGGTGGCGAATTGCTGTTTGCCAACCACAAGGAAGGCGGCGCGCTGTTAACCTTGAAATTGCGTGCCGGCTCGCCGGGCGTCAGTCTGCAACCGTCCGAGGACCGCAGTGTATGAGTATTGATAACCAGATTCAGGTGGTGTTGATCGACGACGATCCACACCTGCGTCAGGCCCTGTGCCAGACCCTGGACCTGGCCGGGCTGAACGTCCTGACCCTGGGCGAAGCCACCGGCCTCACTGCGCGCCTGTCGCGGGACTGGCCGGGCGTGGTGGTCAGCGACATCCGCATGCCCGGCATGGACGGCCTGGAGTTGCTCGCCGAACTGCACGGCCAAGACCCGGAACTGCCAGTGCTGTTGATCACCGGCCACGGCGACGTGCCGCTGGCGGTGCAAGCCATGCGGGCCGGCGCCTATGACTTTCTTGAAAAACCCTTCGCCAGCGATGCCCTGCTCGACAGCGTGCGCCGCGCCCTGGCCCTGCGCCGCCTGGTGCTGGACAACCGTAGCCTGCGCCTGGCCCTCAGTGACCGCCAGCAATTGAGCACGCGCCTGGTGGGGCATTCGCCGCAAATGCTGCGCCTGCGCGAGCAGATCGGCGCCCTGGCCGCGACCCGCGCCGACGTGCTGATCCTCGGCGAAACCGGCGCCGGCAAAGAGGTGGTGGCGCGCGCGCTGCACGACCTGTCCAGCCGACGCAGCGGACCATTTGTGGCGATCAACGCCGGCGCCCTGGCGGAATCGGTGGTCGAGAGCGAGCTGTTCGGCCATGAGCCGGGGGCATTTACCGGCGCGCAGAAACGCCGTATCGGCAAATTCGAATTCGCCAACGGCGGCACGCTGTTTCTCGATGAAATCGAAAGCATGAGCCTGGACGTGCAGGTCAAGCTGTTGCGCCTGTTGCAGGAGCGCGTGGTGGAACGCCTGGGCGGCAATCAACTGATCCCGCTGGATATCCGCATCATCGCTGCCACCAAGGAAGACCTGCGTCAGGCTGCCGATCAGGGTCGCTTTCGCGCCGATTTGTATTACCGCCTCAATGTCGCACCGCTGCGCATTCCACCGTTGCGCGAGCGCGGCGAGGATGCCTTGATGCTGTTTCAACACTTTGCCGACGAGGCCAGCAGCCGTCACGGCCTGCCGCTTAACGAGCTGCAACCGGGCCAGCGCGCGCTGCTGCTGCGCCATAGCTGGCCCGGCAATGTGCGCGAACTGCAAAATGCGGCAGAACGCTTTGCCCTGGGGCTCGAGCTGGCACTGGACGCCACGGCGGACAACCCTGCCGCTGGCGTCCTGACCTCCACGCCGGGCGGTCTGAGCGAACAAGTCGAGCAGTTCGAAAAAAGCCTGATCGCCGCTGAACTGACCCGCCCTCACAGTTCGATGCGCAGCCTCGCCGAAGCCTTAGGCATACCGCGCAAAACCCTGCACGACAAACTGCGCAAGCACGGCCTGAACTTCGCCGACAGCGCCAGCCACAGCGCCGACGACGAATGACCCCGCCCACTCGCCAAGAGGCCGCCATGAGCCGCGACAGCCGTTACCTGGAATCCATCCTGCACCACGACATCCCGCTTACCCGAGAAATGGGCCTCAAGGTGCTCGACTGGCAACACGGCCAATTGCAGCTGCACCTGCCCTTGCAAGCCAATATCAACCACAAGAGCACCATGTTTGGCGGCAGCCTGTATTGCGGCGCCGTGCTGGCGGGCTGGGGCTGGCTGCACCTGCAATTGCGTGAAGAAGGCGTGGAAGACGGGCACATCGTGATTCAGGAAGGGCAGATCAGCTACCCGCTGCCCGTCACACGGGATGCGACGGTGGTGTGCCGGGCGCCGGAGGAGAAGGTGTGGAAGCGTTTTGTGGCGACGTATAACCGTTATGGTCGCGCGCGGCTGACGCTGGAGACGTGGATTGTGAATGAGGGGAGTGAGGAGCGCGCGGTGGCGTTTACTGGCCAGTACGTCTTGCACCGTTAACCGCCACACCCCAAAAAATATGGGAGCTGGATTACCACGGTATCTACACAATCTCGAATGGCGACACCACCCTCCGTGGCGAGCGGGCTTGCCCCGCGTTGGGTTGCGAAGCAGCCCTAAAACCTGAAACTGCGGTCTATCAGCAGAGCGCGGTGTTCTTATTGGGGCCGCTTCGCAGCCCAACGCGGGGCAAGCCCGCTCGCCACGGAAGGTCGCCTGCTACCTATTTTGCGGTTATCGGAAGTTATGTAGATACGCTGCGATAGCGGTCTGACAGTCACAGCGTTGGTGGCTGATCTATTGAAATCGCAGGCAAGCCAGCTCCCACATTGAATCTACGCCGGGCTCAAGATCTCGCCAGGGTCAGCAGGCGTTCCCGCCATGCGGCCTTGGCCGGCAGCGCCAAAAAGAACGGGTTCAACAACGATTCACGCGCCGGATAGCTGAACGGCTCACCACTCAACTCCAACACCTCGCCGCCCGCGCCTTCCAACACGCCCTGGGCCGCTGCGGTGTCCCACTGCGACGTCGGCGCCAAACGTGGGTAGCAATCGGCACTGCCTTCGGCCAACAGGCAGAATTTCAGCGAGCTGCCGATATTCGCCAGCTTCAACGCTCCCAGGCCTTCGCTCAAACCGTGCAGCAGGCGCTCCTGCTCAGGGCTGCTGTGGCGACGGCTGGCCACTACGGTGAAGGCTTCACCCGCTGCCGGCGTCTGGCGTACCTGTATCTGCTTGGGTGCTTCGTTCACATCAGAACGCCACGCCCCCAGCCCCGCGCCACCGAAGTAGCAACGGCCACTGGTGGGCATCGATACCACGCCAAACACCACGCGGCCTTGTTCGATCAGGGCGATATTGACGGTGAACTCTTCGCTGCCAGAGATAAATTCCTTGGTGCCATCCAGCGGGTCAACCAGCCACCAGCGCTGCCAGCCCGCACGCACACTCTGGTCGATATCCGCGTCTTCTTCGGACAGCACCGGAATGCTCGGGTCGAGCGCGGTAAGGCCGGCGAGAATCAGATGGTGAGCGGCCAGGTCCGCTGCCGTCACCGGCGAGTCATCCGACTTGGAGGTGACCGCCACGTCGGCGCGCCAATACGGCAGGATCACTTCACCGGCCTGACGGGCCAGCTCAATCACAGGGGCAATAAACGGGTGGCCTAAAAACAGTTCGCTCATGCGATAAACGCTCCACGCTGGGTCAACAGGTCTCGTACCAGATACAGTGCCGCCAAGGCGCGCCCCTCGCTGAACTGCTCATTTTGCGCAAGCTGCGACAGCTCGCGCAGGTTAACCCGATCAACCCGCATCGGCTCAGGCTCATCGCCCTCCAGGCGCTCTTCGTACAGATCGGTGGCCAACACGACCTGGATTTTCTGGCTCATGTAGCCGGGCGACAACGACAGCTCGGTGATGTGTTCCAACTGACGCGCGCCATAACCGGCCTCTTCCTTGAGTTCACGGTTGGCCGCCGCCAGTACGTCTTCGCCGGGTTCGATCAGCCCCTTGGGCAACGACACCTCATATTCATCGGTGCCGCCGCAGTACTCTTCCACCAGCAACGCATGATCGTCGTCAATCATCGCCACGATCATCACCGCGCCGTAGCCGGCACCGCGGCCTACCAGGCGCTCGTAGGTCCGTTCAACGCCATTGGAAAAGCGCAATTGCACTTCCTCCACGCGGAACAAACGGCTACTGGCGACTATTTCGCGGGCGAGGACGGTGGGTTTCTGGCGCATAAGCGGCTCCTTGGCGTGATCGGGTTACTATACCGTGGCTTTTCCGATTGTCTGTGTCGGATATCTTTACTTACATGAGAACGCCCCATGCCCTCTTTGCCCTGGCACGCCATCGACACCGTCCTGCTGGACATGGACGGCACCTTGCTCGATCTGCATTTCGACAACCATTTCTGGATGGAGCACCTGCCCCAGCGCTACGCCGAGCTGCACGGCGTGAGCCGCGCCATGGCCGATATGGAATTGCAGCCACTGTTCGAGCGTAACGCGGGACAGTTGCAATGGTATTGCCTGGATTTCTGGAGCACGGAGCTGAATATTCCGGTGCGCGAACTCAAGCTGGAAACGGCCCACCTGATTGCCCTGCGCCCGGACGCGGATACCTTTCTGGCGGCGATCAAACAGGCCGGCAAGCGCGTGATTCTGATCACCAACGCGCATCGTGATTCGCTGTCTTTGAAGTTGGAACGCATTGAACTGGCGCCGTATTTCGAGCGGTTGATCAGCTCCCATGACTATGGTTTCCCCAAGGAAGACCCACAATTCTGGGCAGCCCTGCGCGCCGACATCCACTTCGACCCGGCCCGCAGCCTGTTTATCGATGACACCTTGCCGATCCTGCGCAGCGCGCGCGATTTTGGCGTGGGGCATCTGCTGGCAGTGAAAGAACCGGACAGCAAGAAGGGGCCAAAGGACACGGCAGAGTTTGCGGCGGTGGGGGATTACCGGGATCTGATCGCCGGGCTCTAATCAAAAGTGGGAGAGGGCTTGTGTGGGCGCCGGGCTTGCCCGCGATATCGGCACCTCGGTTTATCAATGACACCGAGGTGATGCTATCGCAGGCAAGCCAGCTCCCACACATACCCGCTCCCACCGTTGGGCCTGCGTATTACTCAGGAATGCGCAGTGTCTGCCCTGGGTAAATTTTGTTCACATCTTTGAGCAATGGCTTGTTGGCCTCAAAGATCTTGTTGTACTGGTTGGCGTTGCCGTACACCGCCAGGGAAATCGCGCTCAGCGTGTCGCCCTTTTTCACGACGACGAAACGGGCAGCTGTCACAGCCGGGCCGGTCACGGTGATCTGGTCTTCTACACTGCCAACACCTGCGATGTTGCCTGCAGCCAGGATGATTTTTTCTTTCTCTTCCTGAGTGGCAACTTCACCCTTCACGGTGACCTTGTCGCCATCAACGGTTGCGGTGATATTCGGGTTTCCGAGCCCGACATCGCTGATGTGCTTTTTCAACTCATCACTTGCGTTGGCGTTACCCGGCGTCAACAGGTCAATAAGCTTCTCGCCTGCTTCCTTAACAAAGCTAAAAATACTCATGGTGCGCTCTCCTTGGGTTTTTAAGTTCCAGATGCCCAAGACTAGACCAGTCCTGCTGTCTTGGGTTCCAGGCCGACCAAAGACCCAAACGCGCTAGAATCCCCCGCCATTGGAATAAGCCCGGAGCGAAGATGGACATCAAACAGCTTAAATTCCTCATCGCCCTCGACGAGACGCGCCACTTCGGCCAGGCGGCCGCGCGCTGCCATATCACCCAGCCGACCCTGTCGATGCGCTTGCGTAACCTGGAAGAAGAGCTGGACTTGCCGCTGGTCAATCGCGGCCAGCGCTTTGAAGGCTTTACCGCGCCGGGCGAACGCGTGCTGGCGTGGGCGCGTACGGTGCTGGCGGCCTATGACGGCTTGCAGGCCGAAGCGGCGGCCTGTCGCGGCAATTTGGTCGGCACCTTGCGCCTGGGTGTGGTGCCGTTGTCGAGCTTCGATCCCTTGGCCTTGATGCAGCAACTGCACAAAGAGCATCCGAGCCTGCGCTTTGAACTGTCGGCATTGAGCTCCGAGCAAATCCTCGAACAGCTGGCGAGCAACCGTCTGGACCTCGGCGTGTCCTACCTGGAGCGCCTGGATAACGAGCGCTTCGACTCGCTGGCCTTGGGCGAAACCCGCATGGGCTTGCTCTACGACCAACGTTTTTTCAGCTTCGGCGACAAGCCGTTGAGCTGGGAAGCGCTGATCGAACTGCCGCTGGGCATGCTCACCAGCGGCATGCATTTCCGTCAGTCCATCGACCACAACTTCCACAGCCGCGGGCTCCACCCGCAACCGCTGCTGCAAACCGATGCCGTGCATCAATTGTTACAAGCCGTGCACGGCGGCCTGTGTTGCGCGGTGATGCCACTGGACGGCGGCCTGGATGCACTGACTGAGCACCTGCGCCTGCAACCCATTGAAGACGCTCACACATTGGCTCGCCTGGGGCTGATCATGCGTCGCAGCGCACCGCGTTCGGCGTTGGCGGAAGCCTGTTTCGCGCTGTTTCAAAAATCGCAGCAAGAGCCTTGATCGACGCCATCTATCGATAGATCAGTACTGGCGATTAGACGCGACCCTTTGTCGCGCCTAGTCTAAACACTGATCAATCCGCCGGTGGTACTGCCACATGAACGCCAAGCGCCCAGTCTGCGCGGCCCCCGCCCTCGAAACGCCCGCGCCCGCCTCCAGCCAGAGCTACCAGTTTTGCAACCTCGAACACACAGAAGTCGCCAGCACAGCGTTGGCGGAAGAAGTGGCGTTGGCGATTGCCTATAACGACATCAGTCAGGCGGTCATGTTGGTGACGCCAACGGACCTGGAAGATTTCATCGTCGGCTTTAGCATCGGCAGCGGCATTATCGCCGACGTTAGCGACATATATGACTTGAAACTCAGCGGTTCGGGCTCCGCCCAGTACGCTCAGGTGCAAATTTCCAGTCGTGCCTTCTGGAACCTCAAACAGCAGCGCCGCCAATTGGCAGGCACCAGTGGCTGCGGTTTGTGCGGTGTCGAGGCGGTGGAGCAAGCCCTGCCAGACCTTCAAGTGCTGCCCGGCGCGCCCTTGCCACCCGCCGAATGGCTCGACGGCCTGCGCCAGCGCATCAGCGCGTTCCAGCCGTTGGGCCAGTACAGCGGCGCAGTACATGCGGCGGTATTTATGAATAATCAGGGCGAATTGCTGATGGGCCGCGAAGACATCGGCCGGCATAACGCCTTGGATAAGCTGATCGGCGCCTTGATCCGCCAAAAGATTCCGACCGACGGCGGCCTGGCGATTGTCACCAGTCGCTGCAGCCTCGAATTAATTCAGAAAGTTCTGCGTGCGGGCATCCAGACCTTGGTCAGCCTGTCGTCGCCTACCGGCCTGGCCTTGCAATGGGCCCGCCGACACAACCTCAATCTCATCCACCTGCCGCAGAAAAGTGCGCCGCGGGTCTACAGCCCTGCGATGGAGAACCAGTCATGAGCCAGCACCACCAAGCCGACCAAACCCCGACTCCGCGCTACAAGCCCTACAAAGGCCCGGCTGGCGGCTGGGGCGCGCTGATCAGCGTGGCGCAGGCCTGGTTGACCAGCGACAACGCGCTGAAAAACCTGCGCATGATGCTCAAGACCAACCAGAACGGCGGCTTCGACTGCCCGGGCTGCGCCTGGGGCGACTCGCCGGAAAGCGGCATGGTCAAGTTCTGCGAAAACGGCGCCAAGGCGGTCAACTGGGAAGCCACCAAACGCCGCGTGGATGCCGCATTTTTTGCCAAGCACAGCGTCACCGCACTGCTGGAGCAAAGCGACTATTGGCTGGAATACCAGGGCCGCCTGACCGAGCCGATGCGCTATGACGCCGAAACTGACCGCTACACACCCATCAGCTGGGAAGCGGCGTTCGACTTGGTCGGCAAGCACCTCAACGCACTGCCGAGCCCGGACATGGCCGAGTTCTACACCTCGGGCCGCGCCAGCAACGAAGCGGCGTACCTGTATCAGCTGTTTGTGCGCGCCTATGGCACCAACAACTTCCCGGACTGCTCGAACATGTGCCACGAAGCCAGCGGCGTGGCCCTGGCGCAAAGCGTGGGCGTGGGCAAAGGCACGGTGACCTTTGACGATTTCGAGCACGCCGATGCGATTTTCGTATGGGGCCAGAACCCCGGCACCAACCACCCGCGCATGCTCGAACCGTTGCGTGAGGCAGTTAAACGCGGCGCTCAGGTGGTGTGCATCAACCCGCTGAAAGAGCGCGGCCTGGAACGCTTCCAGCACCCGCAACACCCGCTGGAAATGCTCACCAACGGCGACAAGCCGACCAACACCGCCTACTTCCGCCCGGCACTGGGCGGCGACATGGCCATCCTGCGCGGCATGGCCAAGTTCCTGCTGCTGTGGGAACGCCAGGCCCAGGCCGAAGGCAAAGAAGCCGTGTTCGATCACGACTTCCTCAACGAGCACACCACCAACGTGCTGGAATACCTCGGCCAGATCGATGACACCTCGTGGGATGAGATCGTCGAGCAGTCCGGCCTGACCCTGGTGGAGATCGAGCAAGCGGCGCGCATGTACGCCAAAGGCAAGAACGTGATCATGTGCTGGGCGATGGGCATCACCCAGCATCGCCACTCGGTGCCGACCATCCAGGAAATCGCCAACCTGATGCTGCTGCGCGGCAACATTGGCCGCCCAGGCGCCGGCCTGTGCCCGGTGCGCGGCCACAGCAACGTGCAGGGCGACCGCACCATGGGCATCAACGAACGCCCACCCGTGGCATTCCTCGATTCCCTGGAACGGCGCTTCCAGTTCCAGGTGCCGCGCCACAATGGCCATAACGTCGTGGAAGCCATCCACGCGATGCTCGAAGGCCGCTCCAAAGTGTTTATCGGCCTGGGCGGTAACTTCGCCCAAGCCACGCCCGATAGCCCGCGCACCTTTGAAGCGCTGCGCAGCTGCGACCTGACCGTGCAGATCAGCACCAAGCTCAACCGCAGCCATTTGATGCACGGTAAAGACGCGCTGATCCTGCCGTGCCTGGGCCGTACCGACATCGATATCCAGGCCGACGGCCCGCAAGCGGTCACGGTGGAAGACTCGTTCAGCATGGTTCACGGCTCCAATGGCCAACTGCAGCCACTGTCGAAGCTGATGAAATCCGAGCCTGCGATTCTTGCCGGCATTGCTGCCGCAACCCTGGGCAGCAAACCGGTGGACTGGAACTGGCTGGTCGCCGACTACGGGCGCATCCGCGACCTGATCGCCGACACCATCCCAGGCTTCAAGGACTTCAACGAGCGCATCAAACACCCGGGCGGTTTCTACCTGGGCAACTCCGCCGGCGCACGCCGCTGGAATACGCCCTCGGGCCGCGCCAATTTCCGCCCCAACGTGCTGCCCAAAGACTTGATCCACGAACGCACCCACGCCACGGGCCGGGTGCCGGACCTGATCATGCAGTCGATGCGCTCTCACGATCAGTACAACACCACCATTTACGGCCTGGACGACCGCTACCGTGGCGTGAAAGGTCAGCGTGACGTGTTGTTCGTCAATGAAGCCGACATCATCCGCCTGGGCTTCAAGCCCGGGCAGAAAGCCGACATCGTTTCGCTGTGGGAAGATGGCCGTGAACGCCGAGTGAAGGGCTTTACGTTGCTGGCGTTTGATATTCCCGCAGGGCAGGCAGCCGCTTACTACCCGGAAGTGAACCCGCTGGTGCCGCTGGAGAGCACCGGCGATGGCAGCCATACGCCGACGTCAAAGTTTGTGGCGATCCGTCTGGAAGCAGCGAGTGCGACCGGCTTGATCATGGCACGCTCGGCCTGACCGAGACCCGTTGTGGCGAGCAGGCTTGTTGCGACACCGGGACCGATTGTGGCGAGCGGGCTTGCCCCGCGTTGGGCTGCGTAGCAGCCCCTGATCCAGGCACTGCGTTCTGACTGAAAGAATGCGGTGACATTATCAGGGGCCGCTTCGCAGCCCAACGCGGGGCAAGCCCGCTCACCACAACAAGCCGCTCGCCATGGCTACTAAAAACCCAAGGCACAAAAAAGGCCGCTTTTGCATAAAAGCGGCCGTTCCGAAGTAGTTAAAGACTCGCAAAAACAACTTAAGTTCCCCATACAAAACAGCAACTTAGAGAATTGTATACAACCTGTACCACTGGTCGGTTTTCGATTGTCAGCATCCCGATACAACCTCAGGATCGCGCCGTCATCCTCTTGAGGTCTCTCTATGAAGTTTTCCTCGATTCTCTTGTTGTCCCTTGGCCTGGTCAGTGGCGCAGCCATGGCCGGTGGCACCACCGAAGCCGGTGTGGGCGGCGCATTGGGCGGGGTTCTAGGTTCGGTTGTTGGCCAGCAGGTCGGCGGTAACACCGGTTCGGCCATCGGCGCAGCGCTGGGCGGCGCGGGCGGCAGTGCAGTCGGCGCTGACAAGCGCAGCCGTGGTGAAGCAGCCATTGGCGGCGCACTCGGCGCGGCAGGCGGCAACGTGGTGGGCCGCAGCATGGGCGGCAACACCGGCAGCCTGATCGGTGCAGCCGCAGGCGGCGGTGCGGGTGGCGCGCTGGGCAACTACATGGGCAACAAGAGCGATGACGACGACCGTCGCTATCGCGGGCGGGATAACCGTCGTTATGACCGTGATGACCATCGTGGCCGCGGCCATGCGTACGGGCATCGCAAGAACAAGCATCACTACCGTCACCGTTAAGCCAACGGTCCAAGGCACACGGAAACTCCCTGTGTGAGCCGGGCTTGCCCGCGATAGCGTTGGGTCAGGAAGCGCAACTAAACCTGAACCACCGCTATCGCAGGCAAGCCAGCTGCCACATTTGAGCCTCATTGGTCACAATGGCTGCGTCACACCACCAGTCGCTGCAACGCCTCGCGCAATCGCCCCGGAATCGTCACCGGCTGGTTCGACGCCCGGTCCACAAAGACGTGCACAAAGCGCCCCGCCGCACAGGCATCCTCCTCGCCTGACTTGAACACCGCCAACTCATACTGCACCGAGCTGTTACCCAACTTGCCCACGCGCAGGCCAATCTCTATGCGATCGGGAAACGCGATCGACGCAAAGTAATCGCACGCCGAACTCACCACAAACCCCACCACTTCACCGTCGTGAATATCCAACCCCCCCTCTTCAATCAGGTAAGTATTCACCGCCGTGTCGAAGAAGCTGTAGTAGGTGACATTGTTCACGTGACCATACACATCGTTATCGTGCCAACGCGTGATGATCGGTTGGAAGTGACGGTAGTCAGCGCGTTGCGGCATCGAATCAGACATGTGCAGCTCTCATGAGTGGATTTACAGGTCGTTCAGATGGGCTTGGGCCCATTCACGCACCTCGGCGTAGGGATACGCCTCCAGCGCAGCGAATCCCGGAATACCCCGCGCCTTCAACTTGGTAAACAGCGGCACGCTGATACCACCGAGGAATCGTGTCAATCGCTCCGCGCCCGGCAGTTGCCCGGTGTGCTCATGATGCCTGTGGATAAAATCACCGCACAGCGCCATGAAGTTTTTATCCACGAGCGCTGGCAAACTCGGCGGCGGCGGCAAATGCGCCACGTGGCCATGACATACCGAGCAATGCCCGCAGCGCAGCGGCGCATTTTCATCGCCAAAGTAGTGGGCCAAACGCTGGCCCAGGCATTCTTCGGTGGCAAACAGATCGAGCATGGCATGGATCCGCGCCACCTCCTTCACCTCGTGCTGCTTGAAGCCTGTGTATAACTCTTCGCTCAACGCCTGTGGATCGAACTCGGTGTGCAGCAAGCTGTAAACCTCCGTCATCTGCTTGCTTTCCAGTTCGATCAGACCCTGCTCCTGGAAGTAATCCAGCGCTTTCACCACCCGGCTGCGCTCGGCATTGTGCTGCTGGTACAGCGCGTCGAAATCCACGGTCGCCCAGGTTCTGGCGCGACTGCATACCGCAATGATCGCCGCGACAAACTGCTGTCGCTCGCCGGAGAAACGCGCCAGCAAGGCCTCGGGTTCGATCAGGTATTTGAAGCGGTACTCGGCGTAAAAAGCATAACGCGGCGCAATCACGCCCTTGAGCTCCAACTGCACCAGCAGCGTTTTCAGTGGCAGCTCGCGGATGTTGCTGTGGTCCGACAGCGACCTCAACAAAAACTCCCACTGCCCCTCGCCGCGCGCCGCCTGCAACTCCTCCAGCACACGGAGAATGCCCGCCTGCTCCGGCGTGTCGCCGTACACAAAGTTTTCCAGCACATTGAGGCTGTCGCGGTTGGCCAGCACCAGGCAATCGGACGGCTGCCCGTCCCGCCCTGCACGGCCGATTTCCTGGCTGTAGTTCTCAATGGATTTAGGCAGGTCGAAGTGCACCACATTGCGGATGTCACTTTTATCGATGCCCATGCCGAATGCGATGGTAGCGACGATGCAATTGGAGCGCCCACCCATGAAACGCTGCTGGATACCCTCGCGTTTATCGTGGGGCAAACCGGCGTGATAAGCCTCGGCCTGAATGCCGTTGCGGTTCAGATGTTCGGCGATCTGCTCAGCGGTTTTCTGCAAGGTGACGTAGACGATACTTGGCTGATTGGCTCGCTCGCTCATCCATTCGACCAAGCGCCGACGTTTGTCATGCCCGCTCACCGGCTCCACCAGCAGGTTGAGATTGGGCCGGTAGAAGCCTGTGGTGATGACATCGTCCGGCGCAATGGCGAACTTCGCCTGCATGTCGGCAATCACCTTGGGCGTGGCTGTAGCCGTCAGCAGCAGCGCTTGTGGGATATTGAACTGACGCTGGTAGTCCGGCAGCTTCAAATAGTCCGGACGGAAGTTGTGGCCCCACTCGGAAATACAGTGCGCTTCGTCCACCACCAGCAACGAAATCTGCACGCTTTGCAGAAAGTTACGGAAGCGCTCGTTCTTCAAGCGCTCCACGGAGATCATCAGAATTTTCAGCTCGCCCGAACGCGCGCGGGACATCACATCATTGGCGTCCTCGCGGCTCTGCGCCGAATCAATACTGCCGGCGCAAATGCCATGGCGTTGCAGGAAACCCAGCTGGTCCTGCATCAACGCCAACAACGGCGACACCACCAGCGTCAGGTGCGGCAACAGCACCGCCGACAGCTGATAACACAACGACTTGCCCGAGCCGGTGGGGAAAATAGCAGCGGCCGAACGACCGGCCAGTACGGCGCTGACCGCCTCTTCCTGGCCCGAACGAAACTGTGGATAACCAAAGACCTGTTGGAGGGTGTTGTGCATAAGCTGTCACTCCATTGACCGCTGAAACGAGCCCAAAACATAGACCAGCGCGCTCAGCGAATCGAGAAAGGTCACAAGGAAAAAAGAGACAGGATGATACACAGCCTGGAGGATGGCCTTGGGCCGAAGTGCGAGGTTTTACCCAACAGCTCGCTCCTCGTGCTGCGCGTAGGGACGATCCAGTTTGATGTGGTTTTATCCCGCCTACCCTTTGACGCATTGCGCTACAATCAACCCTTGCGACCCAGGAGTACGCTGCAATGAGCGAACCGACGTTTGAGCAAAAACAGGATCATTACCACAAGATCCGTCGTTCCAATTACTTGGCAAGCCTGCGCCTGGAAGGGTTCGACACCCAACCGGCCGATGTCGACAAACCCCTGCCGACCCGCGAAGCCGTCCTCGCCAAGTACCGCAAAACTCCGCACTGATGCTCGACAAATACGGGGTGGGCCAGGATCCGTACTGCTACCCCGATAGCGGTGTCCTGCGCAACCGCCTCGATTTGCGCGATGAAATACTCCTGCATCAAGCCGAGCGCGAACTATCCGAAATTGCTGTAGGCAGCCTCCCACTCTATCCTCCGCCTTACGGCCTCGAACGACTGCAACACATCCACCGCACCCTGTTCGGCGATATCTACGACTGGGCCGGGGAGCTGCGCAGCGTCAACATCCAGAAAGGCGATACCCTGTTCTGCACGCCGGAACGCATTCCGCCGGAAGCGGCGAAAATCATTCGGCATATGGAACAAGGCAATTGGTATGTAGGCGCGACCCAGGCTGAACTGGTGCCGCTGATTGCCGAGGCTTATGGCGACCTCAACGTCATCCACCCCTTTCGTGAAGGCAATGGCCGCGCGCAGCGGATTTTGTTCGAACAGATCATTGTGAATGCCGGTTTTTCAGTGAATTGGTGGCTGGTGAAACAAGCGGCGTGGATACCGGCGAACATTGATGCGGTGGCGTGTGATTATCGGGGGCTTGAGGCGATTTTTGAGCGGTGTATCAGCGTACCTCGCTAAACAGCCTCTTGCCTGTATTGCACCATCCCACCCCACCCACCTATAGTTCGCCCCTCGCTGCACAATCAGCGATCGGGTTTGGTCACCCGATACAGAGTTCACATACGCACCTTCAGATGTCGTAGGCACTCCTGTGCCCACACGCTTCATGGCGGCTGTGTTTGGGACGCCTTCGGGCGTGCCGGGTGAATCTCTGCCGGTTGACCAACCTGGACACAGTCCGCCACCCATCGCTTGGTCACGATGATGGCGGTCCTCTAACTACACAGAGATTCAAATAAATGAACGCTATAAATCCGTCCGAAAATCGCTATCGCCTTCTGCGCACCAATTTCACCAACACCCACCCTCTCGTCATCGACACTGAAGCCACCGCCGAAGACATCCAGTCCGCCGCACACCAGCGCATCCGCGCTGCCACCGACTTACTGGAAACCTTCACCTGCCTTACCTACGAACACGCCGACCTCAAAGACATCTCCCACATCATCAATGCTCTTTACCTGCTGGTGCAGGATGGCTGTGATCTGCTGGAAGCATTGCAACATGTGCAACTGCAACCGACGGTCGATGAGCAACCACACCCAAGCCAGCCACTGAGCTAAACCCTGTAGGAGCTGGCTTGTCGAATCGTGGCACCGCGGCGATAGCGGTAAATCAGGCTATATCTCAGCGCCTGAAACACCCCCATAGCGGCCAAGCCCAGCTTCCACATTTGATAGATGTCGCTGAAAAAATCACTGTCAAACCGTAAATGCCGGAAACCTCTGTGAGAAACAGGCAAACACCGCGTAGCCCTATTCCCAAACTACTTAAAACACCTGCTAACCCCTCTACATAACGCCCCTTCCCATGACCGAAACTAGCGCCTTCTCAACTGTCCAGGCGAAAACCCGTGAACATCGAAAGGACTCAACACATCGGCCACTATGGCGTCACCTTCATAGTGATTCGCTTCACTGTTGTGCCTGAAAGTCGGCATGCCTTGGCTAACCTGTGCCTGCTTGAAGCAAAAACAGCTGCGCGACAAGTGCGCGATCAGATACGCAGCTTGTATGAGAAAATGTTGGCCCGAGATTTACCCTGCGAGATAGCAGTCGCGATTTCCCAGCCGCTGAGACGGAGCCAGGCCGACCGGTTAAACGATCAAAACGTGTTCATCAAACAAATAATTTCCGGTGCGATTAAAGCCCCGGGGATAGCTATATCAACGGTAACGGCTGGCTTAGTTGGCGATACGATTTCCGGCAAGCTTCGCAGGTATCACGCAGGTGACATCATCATCGGATTGGACGCAAATGTGAGAGGAGGAATCGGGCCTCAGCGGTCAACACTCTCAATGCATGTCTACTCAGACGAGTCTTGATCACATGGACCTTTACCTTCAATCCGCGATTTTTCTCCTTATCTATATGGTGGTGCATTACCAGATCACCGACCCCAAGCTTAGAAAGCGCTTCGCCATCACCTGTCTCACCACAGGTCTCACTTTGACGCTCCTGCTACCCTACATAGCGGTGATCCTTAGAATGCCATTCCTACCGGTCTTCATATTCTTGTTAGGGTTGCTACTCTTCATCACCCGAAACAAATTCCGCCGACAACGCAACCATCCCCCTCACCCACTTCTGCGTGCCCCCACCATGAACCTGGCCCCCAACTTCCCCGAAGACCCCGTCATGCAGCAGCTCCTGCAATTGCTGCACGAAGAAATCGGCCTGCCGAAGCACAAGACCCTTCGCCTTGAAACCTCGCTCAACTTCGACCTTGGCTGCGACCGCGCCGAGGCCAAGCAATTCATGGAAGCGCTGGAGCAGGACTTTGCCGTCGACCTGGGCGACTACGACGCTTATCGTTACTTCCAACCGCCGGTGTTCGATGTGTTCCTCAAACGCCGCGCCAAAGGCCGAGGCGATAAAGTGCCGCTGACCATTGGCATGCTCTACCTGGCCATCAAGACCCATAGCTGGGACACCCAGACTCTGGAAAACCTCAGTTGATCTGAACAACACTGAGGCTCACATGTGGGAGCGGGCTTGCTCGCGAAGGCGGTGTGTCAGGCAGAGTATTTCTCACTGATCCACCGCATTCGCGAGCAAGCCCGCTCCCACATTGGCGATGCGCTAACCTGGCGAATTGCCTACATACCAAGGACCGTACATGGACGTATTAATGGGCCTGCTGGCCGCCCTGCTCTGGGGTGGCACGGACTTTCTTGTGGGTCTCAATGCCCGGGCTGTCGGCGTTAAACGCGCGGTGTACTTCGGCCAAGCCCTCGGTTTCCTGATCATGACCTTGCTGCTGGTCATCTTCCCGGCCTACCTGTTCAAATCCCTGAATGCCCCGTTGAGCGTCTGGCTCCTGGGCATCGCGGCCGCGCTGCTCACCGTCTCGGGCGCCCTCGCGCTGTCCAAGGCTTTCGCCTTGGGCAAAGCGGCCATCGTCGCGCCGCTGGTGACGTCGTACGGCGTGGTCACGACGCTGCTGTCCTGGGCCAGCGGCGAACACATCAGCCTGGTCCAACTGGGCTGCATCGGCGTGTGCGTGGTGGGCGTGATCCTGTCCAGCATCCACAAGGACAACGGCGTCACGCACAACCACCCACGCCTGTCCATTGCCTACGCCATGCTCGCCGCCTTGCTGTACGGCAGCAGCTTCTGGCTGCAAGGTCGCTACACGCTGCCGGCACTGGGACCGATCACCATGTTGTGGCTGGGTTACCTGGTAGGCCTGTGCGTGTTGGTGGTGATGGTGCTGAAGATCAAAGATGGCCTGAAGATTCCACCGCTGAAAAACTGCGCGACATTGACCGGTGCGAGCTTGATGAACCTCGGGGGTTTCTCGGCATTTTCGTGGGGGGCGATGGCGGGGTCGGTTTCGGTTGTGACGGTGATCAGTACATTGTCGGGTGGGATTGCGGCGGTGCTGGGATTTGTGTTTTTCAAGGAACGGTTGTCGGCGGTGCAAGTGTTGGGCGTTGCATTAGTGCTGGCCGGCGCAGTGGTTTTGCACATCGCCGACTAACCTTTCGCGCATAAAAAAGCCGCCCACTAGGGGCGGCTTTTAACAGCTTGAACCTTACAACTTAGGCCCGGCCGCCTTGATCGCATCGCTCACTTCAAACTTCTTGAAGTTCTCGATGAACAGACCCGCCAGCGCTTTCGCCGCTTCGTCGTAGGCAGCCTTGTCAGCCCAGGTGTTACGTGGGTTCAACAGGCCAGTCTCAACGCCCGGTACGGCCAATGGCACGTCGAGGTTGATGGTGTCCAGGTGTTCGGTCTCAGCGCCGATCAACGCGCCGCTCTGGATCGCTGCGATCACGCCGCGAGTGGTCGGGATGTTGAAGCGTTTGCCGACGCCGTAGCCGCCGCCGGTCCAGCCGGTGTTGACCAGGTAGACCTTGGAGCCGAAGCCGCGCACGCGCTTGATCAGCAGCTCTGCGTACTCGCCGGCCGGGCGCGGGAAGAACGGCGCGCCGAAGCAGGTGGAGAAGGTCGACTTGATGCCGCTGCCCGAACCCATTTCGGTCGAGCCCACCAGCGCGGTGTAGCCGGACAGGAAGTGGTAAGCCGCTTGTTCTTCGCTGAGGATGGACACGGGCGGCAGTACGCCGGTCAGGTCGCAGGTCAGGAAGATCACCGCGTTTGGCTCACCGCCCAGGTTCTTCTCGGAACGCTTGGCAACGTGCTCCAGCGGGTAGGCGGCACGGCTGTTCTGGGTCAGGCTGACGTTGGTGTAGTCGGCGTGCTTGGCATCGTCGATCACCACGTTTTCGAGCACGGTGCCGTGCTTGATGGCTTTCCAGATAACCGGCTCGTTCTTCTCGGAGAGGTCGATGCACTTGGCATAGCAGCCGCCTTCGATGTTGAACACCACGCCTTCGCCCCAGCCGTGTTCGTCGTCACCGATCAGGTAACGGCTTTCGTCGGCGGACAGGGTGGTTTTACCGGTGCCCGACAGACCGAAGAACAGGGTCACGTCGCCTTCTTCGCCGATGTTGGCGGCGCAGTGCATAGGCAGCACGTCAGCAGCCGGCAGCAGGAAGTTCTGCACCGAGAACATGGCTTTTTTCATTTCACCGGCGTAACGCATGCCGGCGATCAGGACTTTTTTCTGGGCGAAGTTGAGGATCACGCAACCGTCGGAGTTAGTACCGTCACGCTCTGGCACACATTCGAAATTGGCCACGTTAAGCACTTGCCACTCATCACGGCCGGCCGGGTTGTACTGAGCCGGGTTGATGAACAGGCAACGACCGAACAGGTTCTGCCAGGCAGTCTGGGTGGTCATTTTCACGGGCAGGTAGTGGTCTTCTGCAGCCCCTACGTGAACGTGGGAAACGAAATGCTCTTGCGCGTTGTTGAACGCCTCGACGCGAGCCCACAGCGCATCGAACTTGTCGGCTGGGAACTTGCGGTTGATCGGGCCCCAGGCAATGGCGTCCTGGGTGGTGGGCTCTTCAACGATGAAGCGGTCGACCGGAGAACGGCCGGTACGGTGACCGGTTTCTACGACCAGCGCGCCGGTATCGGCAAGCACGCCTTCACCGCGCTGCAGGGCTTCTTTGACCAGATCGTCAACACTCAGATCGGTGTATACGGCGTTATTGGCTTGCGTCATGAGGTTCCCCGTCGGCCTATGGCCGAGTGCTCCAAACGTTTTGTAGTAGAAAGTTGCGCACTACTACCGCGAAAAAAGTGGGCCGGATTATGCCAGAAAAGCCCAAAAAGAGTAGGGCCCTCCCGTCAGAACTGCGCTAATCCGGCATTTGTCAGGTGATTTACCTGTGCTTAAACGTTTTAGTGGCGGGTGTCGGAAGGGGTGTCGATGCCTGCGCCGGCGAATAATTGGGCTACATCGGCGGCATCGAACAGGTAACGCTGATTGCAGAACTGGCAGTCGATCTCGATATTGCCACCGTGTTCCACCACCAGATTCTGCGCATCTTCCAGGCCCAGGCTGACCAGGGCATTCGCCGAACGCTCGCGCGAGCAGCTGCAACGGAAGCGCAGGCCCTGTTGGTCGAACAGGCGCACGGCCTCTTCGTGGTACAGGCGATGCAGAATGGTTTCGTTGTCCAGGCCCAGCAGCTCTTCAGCGGTCAGAGTGCCAGCCAGGGCGGTCAGCTTGCGCCAGCTGTCGGTGCGCTCGTCATCGTCCTTGATGCGGTCGGCCGGCAGTTGTTGCAGCAGCAGGCCACGGGCGCGCTTGCCGTCGGCATTCAGCCAGAACTTGGTACCCACCTGCTGAGACATCACGAAATAGTTGGTGAAGCAGTCCGACAGGGTTTCGCCGTCGAGATCGACGATGCCCTGGTAGCGCTGGCCTTCCGTCGGGTCGACGGTGATTGCCAGTACGCCGTTGGCCATCAGGTCAGACAGCGTGGCGTCCGGCGCGATCAGGTCGGCGTCGTAACGGGCCAGGCCGCGAATTTCGCGCTCGCTGGAGCACTCGATCATCAGCATCGGCACCGGGCCTTCGGAACGCGCCTGCAAAATCAGCAAACCGTCGAACTTCATGGTGCCCACCAGCAGCGATGCCGCCGCCATCAGCTCACCGAGCAACTGCGCAACCGGCTCCGGATAGGGATGCTTGGCGAGGACTTCGGCATAGCTGCGCTCCAGCGAGACCAGTTCGCCGCGGGCGTCGTTCTCGTCGAAGATGAAGCGTTGGGTGAAGTCGGTATCCGGTAGATCAGTCATAGGTCTGGGTATCTGAATTGATGACAAAATGATTACAAGGTTTATAAAATTAAACGCTTTAGCACCATCTTGGTGCGGCTTTCTCCTGGAAACGGAGAGCTAAATAGAGCGAAGAGGAACAGTTTATGAACAATCCGGGTTTGTTCCAAGCCAAGTGGAACCTCCGGCGATGGGCTCTGTGCAATCTACTCGCTATCGGACTGCTGTGTTTTTGGCTGTGGCCCACGGGCCAGATGCTGTGTGTGATTTTCGACGAATGGCTGTTTCACCTGCTCAATGACCCGCTGGCGAGTCATTCGACCTGGCTGCATGTGTGGGCCGTGGCCAGTCTGCGGCCATTTGACGCGGTGGTCGGCGTGATTTTGCTGACGCTGCTGATTCGCGGAGATTGGGTGTTCAAGGCGATTGAAGTGCGCCAGGCATTTTTCGGCTTTTTCGGGATTCTGCTGCTGTTGCTGTTCATCCGCATGCTGTTTTCCAAACTCGCGGCGCAGATGGGCTGGCAGCACAGCAGCCCGTCGATGGTGATCAGCGGGGCGATTCATATGAGTGACTACTTCCCTGGTCTGGAAAAAGCCTGGGAGTTGAAGGACCGTTCGAGCCAGAGCTTCCCCGGCGATCACGCGTCGGTATTGCTGATCTGGGGCATGTTCATGACGGTGTTTGCCAAGCGCATCGGCCAGGTGCTGGTGATCTGGGGCTTGGCCCTGTTGTTCATGATGCCGCGGCTGGTAGCCGGCGCGCACTGGGGGCAAGACGATTATATCGGCGGGGTATTGCTGGCCCTGTTGGCCTTGGGATGGGGGTATTACACGCCGTTTGCGGCGAAGGTGTCGAATGGGTTGCTGCGACTGACGGCGCCAATCTTCGGTTTGCTCGGTAAGCTGCCGGTGATCGGGCGATTGAGCGTCATACGCACTGCCGCCTGACGAAGTAGATGCATGTGAGAGCTGGCTTGCCTGCGATAGCGGTGGGTCAGTGACTGAAAGGCTGGCTGGTCTGACGCTATCGCAGGCAAGCCAGCTCCCACATTTGATCTCCATTGACCTGGAGATGTGCGCTGTCAATCATCATTACCACTGCCGCGAAACTTGAACAAATCGCGACGCTGCTTCTTGCTCGGCTTGCCATCGGTCGTCATACCGGTAGCCCCGGCCTTGCGCATGGCGGCCGCATTTTCGCGTTTGGCGATACTGGCCTCGGTTTCGGTGTACAACGCCTGCGCTTCGGGCGCGCCGCGGCGCACAACAGACAAGGCTTGCACCACGACGGTCTTCTCATCAAACCCTGCCCGAATCTGCAGCTCATCACCGACGCGCGGCTCCTTGCCCGGCTTGCAGCGTTCGCCGCGATGGTGCACTTTGCCGCTTTCGATAGCGGCTTTGGCCAGGGCACGGGTTTTAAAGAAGCGCGCTGCCCACAGCCACTTGTCCAAACGGACTTTTTCTTCCTCTTCCTGCTTTTGAGCCACTTGAATTCCTCGCTCTGAAAAATGTCGCAACTTTACCGTTGAAGCCCTTCGACGCATAAACCCCAACGCTCACCTAAGATACGCCAGGCACCACCCTGTTTTTGCGAGGATACGCCGTGACCGACTTCCCCATTTCACTCACCTCGCCAAACCAGCGTTGCGTGGGTTGCCAGCAAAGCGAACTCCTGGGTTTCGATTTCGCGTTCGCCTATCAGCCTATCGTAGATCTTCGAGACCATTCGATCTTCGCCCACGAAGCGTTGGTGCGAGGCCCGCAAGGCGAAGGCGCGCTGTCGGTGCTGGGCCAGGTCAACGCAAGCAACCGTTACCGCTTTGACCAGCGGTGTCGTACCCAAGCGATTGCCGGGGCCGCTGCCTTGGGTATGCAAACCCATCTTTCGATCAATTTCATGCCCAATGCCGTGTACCGGCCCGAGTTGTGTATTCGCAGCACCCTGGAGGCGGCCCGCGCGCACAACTTTCCGCTGAACCAGCTGATTTTTGAAACGCTGGAAAGCGAGCACGTAGATAACTATCGCCATTTGACCAATATTCTGCGTGAATACCGCGAATTCGGCTTCAAGACCGCCATCGACGATTTCGGTGCGGGCTATTCGGGGCTGAACCTGCTGGCCGATTTCCAACCTGACCTGATCAAACTCGACATGGCGCTGATTCGCGATGTCGACAAGGATCGTGTCCGTCAGGTAATCGTCCAGGGGATTGTCACAATCTGTGAGCAGTTGGGCGTTACTGTCATTGCCGAAGGTATCGAAAGTGCCGGCGAGCGCGACTTCCTGTCCGACTGCGGAATATTTCTGATGCAGGGTTACTGGTTCGCCAGGCCTGCATTCAAAGCCCTGGCCAAGGTTTCACCACAGGCCTGGGCGAACTGATCGGTTACCCATATTGAAGACATTTGACCATTTGACCGTTGTGGGTCTGCGTGAGTGGGTGGCACTTCCCGACTTGGGAGTGGCTGGCCTGCGCGCAAAGATCGACACCGGTGCCAGTACCTCGAGCCTGCACGCCACCGATATCGAGCCATTTGAGCGCGACGGTGAGAAGTGGGTGCGCTTTACCGCGCACCTGGGCAGCGTGGTGCAACTGCGTCACCGCCGCTGCGAGGCGCCGGTGGTGACAATGAAAACTATCAAGAGCTCTAACGGCCATGCGCAGGTGCGCTATGTGATCAGCACCACGCTCGCGCTGGGTGATCGGGTGTGGCGAGTGGAGTTCACTCTCGCCTGTCGCAAGGCCATGCGTTACCGCCTGTTGCTGGGTTCCAAGGCGCTGATTGACGGCCACTTGGTGGTCAGTCCAGGCGTCAAGTACGTTCAAGACAAGCCGGTGTTCCCGGTCTCTACTATTTCTGCCCCAGGTGCTGCATGAAGATTGCTGTGCTGTCGCGAAACCCGCGTCTGTATTCCACCCGCCGCCTGGTTGAGGCCGGCACCGAACGTGGCCACGAAATGGTGGTGATCGACACGTTGCGTGCCTATATGAACATTGCCAGCCACAAGCCGCAGATCCATTACCGGGGCAAACCGCTGGAAGGCTTTGATGCGGTGATCCCGCGCATCGGTGCCTCGGTGACGTTTTATGGCTGCGCGGTGTTGCGCCAGTTTGAAATGATGGGCGTATTCCCCCTCAATGAATCGGTAGCCATTGCCCGCTCGCGCGACAAACTGCGCTCATTGCAATTGCTCTCGCGGCGCGGTATCGGCCTGCCGGTGACCGGCTTTGCCCACTCCCCCGATGACATTCCCGACCTGATCGACATGGTCAACGGCGCGCCGCTGGTGATCAAGGTGCTGGAAGGCACCCAAGGCATCGGCGTGGTGCTGTGCGAAACCGCGACTGCTGCCGAATCGGTGATCGAGGCATTCATGGGCCTCAAGCAGAACATCATGGTGCAGGAATACATCAAGGAAGCCGGCGGTGCGGACATCCGCTGCTTCGTGGTGGGTGACAAGGTAATTGCGGCAATGAAACGCCAGGCCAAGCCGGGGGAATTCCGCTCCAACCTGCACCGTGGCGGCAGCGCCAGCCTGATCAAGATCACACCGGAAGAACGCATGACCGCGCTGCGGGCGGCCAAAGTGATGGGGCTGGCGGTAGCGGGTGTGGATATCCTGCGCTCCAACCACGGGCCACTGGTGATGGAAGTGAATTCATCGCCGGGCTTGGAAGGGATTGAAACCACCACCGGCAAGGATGTGGCGGGAATCATCATCCAGCATCTGGAAAAGAATGGTGGGCCAAATATGACGCGCACAAAGGGCAAGGGCTGATACGCGGCAAGCGTTGCCACCCTGCAACACCAATGTGGGAGCGGGCTTGCTCGCGAAGGCGGGGTGTCAGTCGATGTATCTATTGACTGGTCCACCGCATTCGCGGGCAAGCCCGCTCCCACATTTTTGATCTTTGTTGTTTGTTAGACAGCGTCCCTGGGCAGCATCAGCCCCAACGGCAAGCGCACCCGTGCTTCCAGGCCACCGTCCGGCCGGTTGCGCAGTTCAACATTGCCGCCGTGCATTGAAGCAATCCGCCGCACAATCGCCAATCCCAAGCCCGTGCCCTTGCCACCCCGGGCACGGTCACCACGGGTGAACGGGTTGAAGATGCCTTCCAGTTCCGCCGGGTCGATCCCCGTACCGCGGTCCATCACACTCAACACCACATAAGGCGCAGTACTGTCGCCGGACACATACGCCGCCACTTCCACATCGGAACCGGCATGGTGCAAGGCGTTGCCGATGAGGTTGTTGAGCAGGCGTTTCATCGACACCCGCCGCAAGGCAAACGGCTGAATCGGCTCCAGGCGCATGCGCACCTGTTCGCCGTTCTGGTTGTAGGGCGCCACCACCTCGCGCACCAGGTCCGTCAGGTCGACTTCCTCGACCACTTCGTCGCGGCCATCACGGATAAACGCCAGGAACTGATCGAGAATCGCGTCCATGTCTTCGATGTCACGCACCATGTCATCCGTGAGGTCGTTATGGTTGCCCATCAACTCCAGGGACAACCGCAACCGTGTCAACGGTGTACGCAGGTCGTGGGACACGCCCGCCAGCATCAGCTCGCGTTCGCGGCCGGCCTGTTCAACGTCTTCCGCCATCTGGTTGAAGGCGCCGTACACTTCGGTCATCTCACTGGGCGTATCGCTGACCGGCAGGCGCACACTGCGCCCCTGCCCCAGTTGGCGCGCGGCAAAGACCAGGCGTTTGAGTGGCTGGTTGAGCTGGCGCACGAAAATCCAGGCGGATGCCGTTGAAAGCAGGCCAATCGCCAGGAACCAGCCCAGCACGTTCCAGATCTTCTGTCCCCGCAACGGGTGCGGGTAAAGCGGCACTTTGATCCACGCGTCGCCCAGGCTCGGCGCCCTCACCCACAGCGCAGGCGAAACATGCATGCGCAATCGCACCTCGGTGTCGTCCCCCAGCTCAGCCTGCATCTGGCGCTGATAAATCTCGCTGTAGGGCCAATGCTGCTCGCCTTCAGGTACACCGGCGCCGTCGACTCTAATCAGCGTCGATGCCTTGGCCACCTTTTCACGGTTTTCGGGATCGACGGCCCAATAGGCACGAAGCGTCAGTGCGACGCCGTGGCTGTACTGCCGATCCACCAGCACGTCTTCGTTCATCAACAGATAAACCAGCGTCAGTGCCTTGGAAAACAGAACGACGATCAGCACCAGCCAAAGGGTGCGGGAAAAGAAACTTTGCGGGAACCACAACGGGGTTTTCATAGGAAACGGCTGGACACCTTGCAGAAACGAGCGGCGCTCGCAGAATTGCAGACGCCGGGCATCCCGTTGACTCTCATGGAGTCAAACGCCGGATGCCCGCGCCTGCAAATCATCGGTCACTTGGTTGCGGTGCCATCCGGCACGAACACATAACCCACACCCCACACCGTCTGGATATAGCGTGGCTTGGACGGGTCCGGCTCGATCATGCGGCGCAGACGGGAAATCTGCACGTCGATGGAGCGCTCCAAAGCATCCCACTCCCGGCCACGGGCCAGGTTCATCAGTTTGTCGCGCGTCAGCGGCTGGCGAGCGTTCATCACCAGGGCCTTTAGCACGGCGAACTCACCGGTGGTCAGCATGTGCACTTCTTCGCCACGCTTGAGCTCACGGGTGGCCAGCGACAGTTCATAGTCGCCAAAGGTGACGCTTTCGTCTTCGCTGCCTGGCGCGCCGGGGACCGGGGCTGCCTGACGGCGCAACACGGCTTTGACCCGGGCCATCAGCTCGTCCGGGTTGAACGGCTTGGCCAGGTAATCATCAGCGCCCAGCTCAAGGCCCTTGATGCGGCTCAGCTCATCGCCCTTGGCGGTAAGCATGATGATGGGAATCTGGTTGTTCGCACCGCGCAGGCGTTTGCAGGCGGTGAGGCCGTCTTCGCCGGGCAGCATCAGGTCGAGTACGACCAGATTGAACACTTCGCGCCCCAACAGGCGGTCCATCTGCTCGGTGTTCGGCACCGCGCGGGCACGGTAGCCCTTGGAGTTGAAAAAACGCTCCAGCAGGCTGCTCAGCCCCGGATCGTCATCAACGATGAGAATTTTTTCGCCTTCAGCAGTTTGTGCAGTGCTGCTCATTAGATGCTCCTCTTATCTCGGCGCGCATTATGGCGTAGCTGCCGTTATACGCACCGTGTGCATTGTTAGCAGATTTTTCCTCTACCGCCAGCGAACGCGCGCCCTGCAACCTTTGGCGCAATCCCCCCAGCTGCAGAACGCTGGTTATAATGCGCCGCCTTTGCGCTGAGCAATGTCAGACTTTACTGCTTGCTGCCTCGCTATTTTTTACCGCGACGGGCAGCAATTTTCCGATTTCGAGGGTCAACAGGCTGCCTTTTGACCCAGGTAGCGGCGCCAGTCGGGCCGCTCAACCAGCCTTGCAACGCCTTGTTTTCCGGGCCTGCGAGCTGCTTTCAGAATTTCAGGTGGTTTTATGGACAGCATCAACAGCCGCATCGCCGAGGAACTCGGCGTACGCCCACAACAGGTCGAAGCGGCCGTCGCTCTACTGGATGAAGGCTCCACGGTGCCCTTCATCGCCCGTTACCGTAAAGAAGTGACCGGCAGCCTCGACGACATCCAGCTGCGGCACCTGGAAGAGCGCTTGCGCTACCTGCGAGAACTCGACGAACGGCGCATCAGCATCCTCGCCAGCATCGAGGAACAAGGCAAGCTGACCCCGCAACTGGAACGCGACATCAAACTCGCCGACACCAAGACCCGCCTCGAAGACCTTTACCTGCCGTACAAACAGAAGCGCCGCACCAAGGGCCAGATCGCCCTGGAAGCCGGCCTGGGTGACCTGGCGGACGGCCTGTTCAACGACCCGTCGCTGACCCCGGAAACCGAAGCCGCGCGCTTCATCAACGCCGAAAAAGGCGTCGCCGACGTCAAGGCGGCCCTCGAAGGCGCCAAATACATCCTCATGGAGCGTTTTGCCGAAGACGCCAACTTGCTGGAAAAACTGCGTAACTACCTGAAACAGGAAGCCACCCTCAGCGCCCGCGTCATCGCCGGCAAAGAGGAGGAAGGCGCCAAGTTCCGCGACTATTTCGAGCACGACGAACCGCTCAAGAGCATGCCGTCGCACCGCGCACTGGCCATTTTCCGCGGCCGCAACGAAGGTATTCTCAGCTCCGCGCTGAAGGTCGGCGACGAGCTGCCGGGCACCATGCACCCGTGCGAAGGCATGATCGGTCAACAATTCGGCATCCAGAATCAGAGCCGTCCGGCGGACAAGTGGCTCGGTGAAGTCGTGCGCTGGACCTGGAAGGTCAAGCTTTACACCCACCTGGAAACCGACCTGCTCGGCGAGCTGCGCGACGGCGCCGAAACCGAAGCGATCAATGTTTTCGCCCACAACCTGCACGACCTGCTGCTGGCCGCGCCGGCCGGCCCGCGTGCGACCCTGGGCCTCGACCCGGGCCTGCGCACCGGCTGCAAAGTGGCCGTGGTCGACGCCACAGGCAAGCTGCTGGACCACGCCACCGTGTATCCGCACGTGCCGCACAACAAGTGGGACCAGACCCTCGCCATCCTGGCCGCGCTGTGCGCCAAGCACGCCGTGGACCTGATCGCCATCGGCAACGGCACCGCCAGCCGTGAAACCGACAAGCTGGCCGCCGAGCTGATCAAAAAATACCCAGCCATGAAAATGACCAAAGTCATGGTCTCCGAGGCCGGCGCGTCGGTGTACTCGGCGTCGGAACTGGCCTCCAAGGAATTCCCGGACCTCGACGTATCGATCCGTGGCGCCGTCTCCATTGCTCGCCGCCTGCAAGACCCGCTGGCCGAGCTGGTGAAGATCGACCCTAAATCCATCGGTGTGGGCCAGTACCAGCACGACGTGTCGCAGCTGAAACTGGCACGCGGTCTGGATGCGGTGGTGGAAGACTGCGTGAACAAGGTCGGCGTGGATGTGAACACTGCTTCGGTCGCGCTGCTGGCCCGTATTTCCGGCCTCAACTCCACGCTGGCGCAGAACATCGTCACCCACCGCGACGAAAACGGCGCGTTCAAAACCCGCGCTGCGCTGAAAAAAGTCGCACGCCTGGGCGAAAAAACCTTTGAACAGGCCGCCGGCTTCCTACGCGTAATGAACGGCGACAACCCGCTGGACGCTTCGGCGGTTCACCCGGAAGCCTACCCGCTGGTACAGCGCATTGCTGCCGAGACCGACCGCGACATTCGCTCGCTGATCGGCGACGCCGCGTTCCTCAAGCGCCTGGACCCAAAAAAGTACACCGACGAAACCTTCGGCGTGCCGACCATCACCGACATCCTGCAAGAGCTGGAAAAACCTGGCCGTGACCCGCGTCCCGAGTTCAAGACCGCCGAGTTCCAGGACGGCGTCGAAGACCTCAAGGACCTGCAACTGGGCATGATCCTCGAAGGCGTGGTCACCAACGTGACCAACTTCGGCGCGTTTGTGGACATCGGCGTGCATCAGGACGGTTTGGTGCATATCTCCGCGCTTTCGGAGAAGTTCATCAAAGACCCTCGCGAAGCGGTGAAAGCCGGTGATGTGGTCAAGGTCAAGGTCATGGAAGTCGACATTCCACGCAAACGCGTTGGCTTGTCGATGCGCATGAGCGACACCCCCGGCGAGAAAATCGACGGAGCCCGTGGCGCCCGCCCAGGTTCGGCGCCACGCCAGTCGCAGAACAACGCACCGCGCAAAGAAACCGCCACCGCAGCGCCTAGCAACAACGCCATGGCGTCGCTGTTCGCCAATGCCAAACAGTTGAAGAAACGCTGATGGAAATCCCGGCCGGTTTGACCCAGAGCGCGTTCAGCGAGCTGATCGGCTGTCGCCTGCAACGCCTGGACGAGGGCGTTGCCGAGGTGGCCCTGACCCTGGAGCCGCAGCTGCGCAACCGTGCAGGCAAGCTCCACGGCGGGGCGATTTTCAGCCTGGTGGACATCACCATGGGGCTGGCCTGTTCCAGCTCCCATGGCTTCGACCAGCAGAGCGCGACCATCGAGTGCAAAATCAACTATATCCGTGCCGTGTCCGACGGCGACGTGCTGTGCACCAGCCGTGTTATCCACGCAGGTCGGCGCACGTTGGTGGTTGAAGCAGAGGTGTATCAGGACGACAAACTGGTCGCAAAAGCACAAGGCACATTCGCTGTCCTATAGCTCCCCGCCCTCGATTTGAGTTAATTTCGGCGCTGCGACAACAGCGTCGGAATTTTCTTGCTGCGCTATAGCCCAATTCATGGAGTGAAGTAGGCTTTTTCAAAGCGGGTCAAATTGACTCAAAACCAGGCGATAACGCCAGTTTTAACTTCACCCTTGTAGACCGTCCTGCCCACCCCCATATTGGGGCGACTGACGCGTGAAGGAATCCAACTTGAGCGAACTTCTCAACCGCCGCCTGGCCCTGCTCGGCAAGCGCGAACACCTCTCCCTGCTAGAGCAATGCTTGCACGGCATCGAGCGCGAATGCCTACGCGTCACGGGTGAGGGTCGCCTGGCACAAACGCCGCACCCCGAAGCCCTGGGCGCCGCGTTGACCAACGAATTGATCACCACCGACTACTCGGAATCGCTGCTGGAGTTCATCACCCCAGCCCTGCCCAACCCGGCCGATACCCTGAGCAGCCTGGACAAGATCCATCGCTTTGCCTACAGCAAACTCGGCAACGAGTACCTGTGGAGCCCGTCGATGCCGTGCCCGTTGCCGGCCGAGGAAGATATTCCGATTGCCTACTACGGCACCTCCAATATCGGCCAGCTCAAATACGTTTACCGCAAGGGCCTGGCCCTGCGTTACGGCAAGACCATGCAGTGCATCGCCGGCATTCACTACAACTTTTCCCTGCCGGAGCAGTTGTGGCCATTGCTCAAGGAGACTGAAGGTTTCGTCGGCACCGACCGCGACTACCAGTCCACGGCCTACATTGCATTGATCCGTAATTTCCGTCGCTACAGCTGGCTGCTGATGTACCTGTTCGGTGCCTCGCCGGCCTTGGACGCAGGGTTCCTGCGCGGTCGCTCGCACCAGTTGGAGGTGCTGGACGCCGACACGCTGTACCTGCCGTACGCCACCAGCTTGCGCATGAGCGACCTGGGTTACCAGAGCAACGCCCAGGCCGGCCTCACGCCGTGCTACAACGACCTGGCCAGCTACACCGACAGCCTGCGCGAAGCGGTGGCAACGCCCTACGCGCCCTACGTCGAAGTCGGCACCCATAAGGACGGTGAGTGGGTTCAGCTCAACACCAACATCCTGCAGATCGAAAACGAGTACTACTCCAACATTCGCCCCAAGCGCGTGACCTACACCGGCGAGCGCCCCATCCAGGCGCTGGTGGCCCGTGGCATCCAGTACATCGAAGTGCGTTGCCTGGACATCAACCCGTTCCTGCCGATGGGTATCGACCTGCCGGAGTCGCGCTTCCTCGATGCGTTCCTGCTGTATTGCGCACTGAACGACAGCCCGCTGTTCGCCAACAACGAGTGCGGCAATGCCACCTCCAACTTCCTCAGCGTGGTCAAGGAAGGTCGCCGTCCGGGCCTGCAATTGCAGCGTCAGGGCCAGCCTGTGGACATGAAGGAATGGGCCACCGAGCTGCTGGAGCAGATTGCGCCGTTGGCGGCGTTGCTGGATCAGAGCCATGGCATTACCGAGCACAGCGAGGCGCTGGACGCTCAGCTGGCGAAGGTCAAGGATCCGTCCCTGACGCCGTCGGCCCTAGTGTTGGCGGCGATGGCCGAGCGCAAGGAAAGCTTTGCGCAATTCTCCCTGCACCAGAGCGAGGTGCACGCCGAGCATTTCCGTAAAGAGCCGCTGCCAGCCGACGAGCAGGCGCGTTTTGAAGAACTGGCGCGCACGTCGCTGGCGCAACAGGCGGAACTGGAGCAGAACGAGGTCGGCGACTTTGATGTGTTCGTCGGGTCGTACCAGGCGAGCATCCTGGCGATCAGTAACTAACTGAAGCCGAACCCGGCTCAACATGTGGGGGGGCTTGTCCCCGATAGCAGAGTGTCAGTCACCCATCAGTGATTGATCTACCGCCATCGGGGGCAAGCCCCCTCCCACATTTGCCCTCGTCTGATTGAATACCTGCGGTCACTCTTCTTCTAATAAGCTAATTCGAAAACGTTATTTATTTTCGAGTTCTTAGATCATTTAGTCTCCTCACACGCCGACCCTCGGCCGCCTGATTGAGGAGCTTCCCCTTGAAACTGCCCACCCCTCTGCGCCTCTTGGCTGCATTGTCCCTGGCCGGTGCCAGCCTGTTTGCCCAGGCGGCAGATGTCACCATCGCTTATCAAACCACCGTGGACCCGGCGAAAGTCGCCCAGGCCGACGGCGCGTACGAAAAAGCCACCAATGCCAAGATCGACTGGCGCAAATTCGACAATGGCGCCGACATCATCGCCGCCATCGCCTCCGGCGACGTGCAGATCGGCTACCTGGGTTCCAGCCCGCTGACCGCTGCTGTTACCCGCAAAGTCCCAGTGGAAACCTTCCTCGTCGCCACCCAGATCGGCGGCGCCGAAGCCTTGGTGGCGCGCAATGGTTCGGGGATCAACAGCCCGCAGGACCTGATCGGCAAAAAGATCGCCGTGCCGTTCGTGTCCACCGGCCACTACAGCCTGTTGGCCGCGCTGAAGCACTGGAACATCGACCCTTCGAAAGTGACCATCCTCAACCTCGCGCCACCGGCCATCATCGCCGCCTGGAAGCGCGGCGACATCGACGCCACCTACGTGTGGGACCCCGCCCTGGGCGTGGCCAAGGAAAACGGCAAGGTGCTGATCACCTCCGGCGAACTGGCCAAGTTCGGCGCGCCGACTTTCGATGCGTGGATCGTGCGCAAAGACTTCGCCGAGAAGCACCCGGAAATCGTCACCGCTTTCGCCAAAGTCACGCTGGACGCCTACGCCGCATACCGCAAAGACCCACAAGCGTGGCTCGCCGACACAGGCAACGTCGACAAGCTTGTCAAGCTTTCCGGCGCCAAGGCCACTGATATCCCGCTGCTGCTGCAAGGCAACGTCTACCCGCTGGCCGCTGATCAGGTGACCCTGCTGGGCGCCCCGACCACCAAGGCTGTGACCGACACCGCCGCGTTTCTCAAGGAGCAAGGCAAGGTCGACGCCGTGCTGCCGGACTACGCCCCTTACGTCAGCGCCAAGTTCATCACTCACTGATTCAAGGAGTTCATTGCGATGGCCTTGCTACAACTGGAGCGCATCAGCGCACAGTACCCAGGCGCCACAGAACCGGTACTGTCTGATATTTCACTGGACCTTGGGCCCCAGCAATTGCTGGTGGCCCTCGGCCCGTCCGGCAGTGGCAAGACCTCGCTGTTGAACCTGATTGCCGGTTTCGTCGAACCCTCTGCCGGGCGCATCACCCTCGACGGCGTGCCGATCAAAGGCCCCAGCGCCGAGCGCGGCGTGGTGTTCCAGGACGACGCCTTGCTGCCCTGGCAGGACGTGTTGGCCAACGTCGGTTTCGGCCTTGAACTGGCCGGCGTGCCCAAGGCCCAGCGCGAAATCCGCGCCCGGGAAATGCTCGCCCTGGTCGACCTGGCAGGCTTCGACAGCCGCCGTATCTGGCAACTGTCCGGCGGCCAAAAGCAACGCGTGGGCCTGGCCCGCGCGCTGGCGGCCGACCCGCGTGTGCTGCTGATGGACGAACCCTTCGGCGCCCTCGATGCCTTCACCCGCGAACAGATGCAGGAATTGCTCCTGCAAGTCTGGCGGCGCACAGCCAAGCCGGTGTTCCTGATCACCCATGACATCGAAGAGGCGGTGTTCCTCGCCACCGATTTGATCCTGTTGGCGCCCAACCCGGGCCAGATCGTTGAGCGCTTGCACCTGGACTTCGGCCAGCGCTACGCCGCCGGTGAATCGGCACGTGCGATCAAGTCCGACCCGCGCTTTATCGAAACCCGCGAGCACGTGCTGGGCAAAGTGTTCTCGCAACGGCAGGTGTCCGCATGAGCAGTTACGAACTCCCCGCCACCGCCACCAAGCCGGTGGCTCACGCCGTTATTCCGGTGCGTCGCAGCCTGAGCACACGGTGGATCAGCGTGCTCACTTTGTTTGCCTTGTTGGCACTCTGGTGGGCGGTGACTGCCACCGGTTTGATCGAACCGCTGTTCCTGCCGCCACCGTCCGCCGTGCTGCAAAAAGGCTGGCTGCTGGCGACCACTGGCTACATGGATTCCACCTTGTGGCAGCACTTGGGCGCGAGCCTGCAGCGCATCGGCCTGGGTCTGGGTTTTGCGGTGCTGACCGCCGTGCCGGTGGGCATTGCCATCGGTGCCAACCGTATTGCGCGCGGCATTCTCGACCCGCTGATTGAATTTTACCGGCCGATTCCACCGCTGGCTTATCTGCCGCTGATCGTGATCTGGTGCGGCATCGGCGAGTTGTCCAAGGTGCTGCTGATTTACCTCGCGATCTTCGCGCCTATCGCCATCGCCACCGCGACCGGCGTGCGCACCGTCGACCCGGCCAAGCTGCGGGCCGCACAGTCGTTGGGCGCCACCCGTGCCCAATTGATTCGCCACGTGATCCTGCCGAGCGCCCTGCCCGAGATCCTCACCGGTGTGCGTATCGGCCTGGGCGTAGGCTGGTCGACCTTGGTTGCGGCCGAGTTGATCGCCGCCACCAGCGGCCTGGGTTTTATGGTGCAGTCGGCGGCGCAGTTCCTGGTCACCGATGTGGTGGTGCTGGGGATTCTGGTGATCGCCCTGATCGCCTTCGCCATGGAAATGGGCCTGCGTGCCCTGCAGCGTAAATGGGTGCCCTGGCATGGCCAGGCACATTGAGTGAGAAGAGCATGAGCAGCCTGACCGTTACGCCATTAAGCACCGCCCTGGGCGCCCAGATCAGTGGCGTCGATATCACCCAGCCGCTGAACCTGGAACAGCGCGACGCCATCGAGCAGGCGTTGCTCACCCACTCGGTGCTGTTCTTCCGTGGACAAGCCGTCACCCCACAGCAACAGGCGCGGTTCGCGGCAAATTTTGGCGACCTGCACATTCACCCGATTTACCCCAACGTGCCGGAGCAGCCCGAAGTGCTGATCCTGGATACCGCCGTGACCGACGTGCGTGACAATGCCGTATGGCACACCGACGTGACCTTCCTGCCCACGCCGGCCCTCGGCGCGGTGCTCAGCGCCAAGCTGCTGCCGGCGTTTGGTGGCGACACGTTGTGGGCCAGTGGCATTGCGGCGTATGAGGCGCTGTCGGCGCCGTTCAAGCGCTTGCTCGATGGCCTGACCGCCACACACGACTTCACCAAATCCTTCCCGCTGGAGCGTTTTGGCAACACCGCCGAAGACCTGGCGCGCTGGGAAGAAACCCGCAAGAAAAACCCGCCGCTGTCGCACCCGGTAGTGCGCACGCACCCGGTGAGTGGGCGCAAGTCGCTGTTTGTCAGTGATGGGTTTACCACCAAGATCAATGAGCTGGAGCCGGCCGAAAGCGAAGCGATTCTCAAGCTGTTGTTTGCTCATGCGACACGGCCAGAGTTCACCATCCGCTGGCGCTGGCAGGAGAATGACGTAGCGTTCTGGGACAACCGCGTGACCCAGCATTACGCGGTCGATGACTACCGGCCACAACGGCGGGTGATGCACCGCGCAACGATTCTGGGCGACGCGCCCTTTTAAGCCAGGCACCACATTCATCGACTGACCCACCGCCATCGCGGGCAAGCCCGGCTCCCACAGTGATCAAGTCGTGGCGAATAAATTTGCCACGCTGAAGAGCAAAAATGTGGGAGGGGACTTGCCCCCGATAGCGCTGGGTCAGTCAACTTGTCACCTGGCTGACACCGTCATCGGGGGCAAGCCCCCTCCCACATTGACCCGGTGCTATCAGGTTATTCAGCGGTCGATGACTACCGGCCGCAGCGGCGAGTCGATTCTTGGGGTTTTGCCGTTCTAGCCGCCACACTGCACATCAAATGTGGGGGGGGGCTTGCCCCCGATAGCGCTGGGTCAGTCAACTGGTCACCTGGCTGACACCGCCATCGGGGGCAAGCCCCCTCCCACACTGACCCGGTGCTATCAGGTTATTCAGCGGTCGATGGTTTTTCCCACAGGTTGATCCCGCCTTCCTGGGCAAACCGATCGATTTCCGCCAGTTCCTCGACACTGAAGCTCAAGTTCTGCAGCGCCCCGACGTTTTCAATGATCTGCTCCGGCCGGCTTGCGCCGATCAGCGCACTGGTCACCCGTGGGTCACGCAGGGTCCAGGCCAGCGCCAGTTGCGCCAGGCTCTGGCCGCGACGCTTGGCGATTTCATTCAGCGCGCGCACGTGGGCGATGTTGGCTTCGGACAAGTGCTTGGCCTGCAGCGAACCACCCCCTGGACGATTAACCCGCGCATCCGCCGGCACGCCGTTGAGGTACTTGTCGGTGAGCAAACCCTGGGCCAGCGGCGTGAACGCAATCACCCCGGCACCGAGTTCTTCGGTGGTGTCCAGCAGGTCTTTTTCCACCCAGCGGTTGAGCAGGTTGTAGGCCGGTTGGTGGATCAGCAACGGCACTTTCCATTCCTGGAGCAGCGCAGCCATCTCGCGGGTTTTCACGCCGGAATAAGACGAGATACCGATGTACAGCGCCTTGCCCTGTTGCACGGCAGTGGCGAGGGCGCTGGCGGTTTCTTCCAGCGGCGTGTCGGCATCAAAACGGTGGGAGTAAAAAATATCCACGTAGTCGACGCCCAGGCGTTGCAGGCTCTGGTCCAGGCTCGCCAATACGTATTTGCGCGAACCGCCGCCCTGGCCGTAAGGGCCGGGCCACATGTCCCAGCCGGCTTTGCTGGAGATGATCAGCTCGTCGCGATAGTGCTTGAAGTCTTCGCGCAGCAAACGGCCGAAGTTGATCTCGGCGCTGCCGTAGGGCGGGCCGTAATTGTTGGCCAGGTCGAAGTGGTTGATGCCCAGGTCGAACGCGGTGCGCAGCAACGCGCGCTGGGTGTCGATCGGGGTGCTGTCGCCAAAGTTGTGCCACAGCCCCAGGGACAGTGCAGGCAGCACCAATCCACTGCGGCCTACGCGGCGATAAGGGATAGATTCATAGCGGTTTTCGGCAGCAATGTACGTCATCGAATCCTCTCTGGGCTTAGGGGCAAATAAGGCCTGGGAATAAGGTTATTCCCAGGCCTTTTAAGCCGCTGAATCGCTTAACTATGCCCGTCTCTTTTACAGCAATTTCCTACCAAAGTGGAACGACGTAGCTGACATAGAATCGGTTTTCATCTTGCACAGTGGCACCGGTAATGTCAGGGCTGGCGTGGGCATTTTTCCAGGTTACGCCCAGGCCCTTGAGGGTGCCGGTGGGTACTTGGTAGGCCACCGCGATGTTGCGTTCCCATTCGCTGCTGTCGCCCTGCGCAGTGCGGATGTCATCGCCGTGGGCATAGGCGGCAGAGAATGTCAGGCCGGTGAGGCCCAGCTTGCCGAAGTCATATTTGTACTGCGCCAGCCAGGTACGCTCGCCGGCGTGCTGGAATTTGTTCAGCTGCATGTTGGTCAGCGCTGGCGTGTCCGCACCTGAACCTGGGCCCTGGCGTGCGTCACCACTGTTCAGACCCGAATCCAGGTACGGGAAGTCGCTGTCGCCGCTGTTTTTCTGGATACCGAGGCCCACGGTATGGCCGTCCAGGCTGTAGCTCTCCAGCAAGCTGGCGGTGGTTTGGTTGATGCGGCCTTTGCTGGTGCCGTCACCGTAGAGGCCGGCCCCGGCGAAGTCTTTGTCGCCATCGGCGTTGGCGCCCACACTCAGGCTGCGGAACACGCGCACGTCGGTGTCGAATGCACCCACGGCCACCGCGTCATGACGTTTGGCACCGAGGAAGAACTGCTGGTAGTAATCCTCAAGGTTGGAATACCACAGGCTGACGGTGGTGTTCTGAATGCCGGTGTAGTCCGCACCGCCGAACAGGAAGCGGTCGCTTTCTTTGGTGCCACCGGCGGTGATCATGCCTTGGTCGCCGGTTTCGTTGCGGATCTTGGTCTTGAAGATATCGCCGCCGGTGAAGGTGAAATCGCTAAGGTCCTTGGACACCAGCTGCACGCCGGTATTGGTCTGCTGGTACAGGCGCCCGTCGGTGTTGGCCAGCACCGGGTTGTTGCCGTACAGCGTGCCCACGCGCAGCTCATCCTTGGCAAAGCGCATCTTGAACGTGGGGCTCAGCACGCCAAACTGGTCGGCGGATTTGCCGTCGTCCAACGGGAACATGCTGCCGGGGTAGCGGCCCTGGTGATCCTTGTCATTGAGGTCACCACCGGAATCCAGTTTCAAGCCATAGAAGGCCTGCAGATCAAGGCCAAAACCAACCGGCCCATCGGTGTAGCCCGACTTGAAGTTGAACTCGAAACCCTGGCCCCAATCACGAATGCTGTGGGCCTTGGCGTTGCTGTTCACCACATCACGCCCTTGCTGGTTGAGGTAGCGGTTGAGCAAGGTCACATCGGCGTGGCTGTCGTCGATAAAATCGGCGTGGGCGGACAGCATAAAGCTCGCCATGGCGACACCCACCACGGGGCTTATTAACGCCTTCATTGTTACCGGTCTCCGTCACTGTTCTGAAATGAAAGCGTCAAACGCTTCACACAATTACGCAGTGGCCAGATGACAGTTGCGCGTCAAAGCGCGGCTTCAACGAATGAAATTAAATTTAAGAAAGCCCCGTAGAACGGGGCTTTGCGGGCTTTTTTTGGTGAGAGGGAACTAGCGCACCAAGTGCAGGAACTGCAGGTGCCGCTCGTACTGGTCGAGGATGTCGTTGATGATCTGCTCCTTGGTGTAGCCCACCAAATCGTAGTCCTGACTGCCCTCGCTCAAGTGCACTTCCGCCCGGTAGTAACGGCGGTTGTTGAGCTGCTTGGAGCCCATGCCGCCGCGCGCAAACGACGGCGTGAAATAGCCACGCATCTGCACTTGATACACGAACGGATGCTCTTCGCCGTGGCCGATTTCCAGGCTGACGCTGTCGTTGGACGGGTCGGGCTGGGTGACGACGCTGAGGCCTTTTTCGACAAACACCGCCGTCACTTCTTCGATCGCCGGGCGCACGGTGGTTTCAAGGAACCGGTACACCTCATCGCGCGACGGAAAATGCACCGCCTGGCTCAGGCGCTGGCGCCAACCGCCTGTGCCCTTGCGTGAGCCCGATACCGGCGCCAGCGAATGCAACTGGGCAATCTGCTTTTGCGATTCGAGGTGGAACGCCTTGTGCAGCCCCCACATCATCAGCAGCAGGATCAGCGAGAACGGCAACGAGGTCAGCACCACCGCCGACTTCAGCGAGTCGATGCTGCCGGCAAACAGCAAGGCACTGGTGACCAATGCAGTCATCGCGCCCCAGAACACACGCAGCCATTTCGGCCCGTCTTCATCGGCGTTACCGCCTTTGGACGACAAGGTCGACAGCACCACGGTGCCGGAGTCGGCCGAGGTGACGAAGAACACGAAGCTGATGAACACCGTGACCGCGATGACCGTCTTGCTCCACGGGTAAGTTTCCAGCAGCAAGTAAAGGCTCATCGACGGGTCATCGATGGCCGACTGGCCGAGGGCGGTCAAGCCGTGGTTGAGCACTTGGTCGATGGCGCTGTTGCCGAAGATCGACATCCACGCCAGGGTAAAGCCCAGCGGGATCAGCAGCACGCCGAACACGAACTCACGGATGGTGCGCCCACGGGAAATACGTGCGATGAACAGGCCCACGAACGGCGACCATGCAATCCACCAGGCCCAGTAGAACACCGTCCAACCGCCTAGCCAGTCGCTGGGTTTGTCGTAGGCGTACACATCGAAACTCTTGGTCGGCAAGGCGCCAAGGTAGTCGCCGATGTTCTGGATCAGGGTGTTGAGCAAGTGCTGGGTGGGCCCGGCGAACAACACAAACAGCAGCAGTGCGCAGGCCAGCAGCATGTTGATGTCGGACATCACCCGCACGCCCTTGTCGACACCGGAGACGGCGACGAGGATCGCGGCGCCCATCATCAGCGTGATCAGGCCGACCTGTATCCATTGGGTGTGGGCAATGCCGAACAGGTAATCCAGCCCGGAATTGAGGTGCAACACGCCAAAGCCCATGTCGGCGCCCAGGCCAAACACGGTGGCGATGATGCCGAAGCCATCCACTGCGTAGCCGATGGGGCCGTTGATGCGTTTGCCGATCAGCGGGTACAGCGCCGAGCGCAGCGCCAGCGGCAGGTTATGCCGGTAGGCGAAATACGCCAGGGCCATGCCAACAAACGCGAACACGCCCCAGCCGTGCAGGCCCCAGTGCAGAAACAGGATCTGCATGGCCTGGCGCGCGGCATCGGCGTTCATCGGCGCGCCTTGGGGCGGTTGCACCAGGTGCGTCAGCGGCTCGGACACGCAGAAGAAGAACAGCGTGATGCTGATCCCGGCCGCGAACAGCATGCCGGCCCAGGACAGGTAGCTGAATTCGGGCTCGTCGTGGTCGGCACCGAGTTTTATCTTGCCGTAGCCCGATAGCGCGGTGACCACCACGAAGACCAGATACAGCGTCATCGCGAGCATGTAGTACCAGCCGACCGTGTTGGCCGCCCAGTTTTGCGCAGCCAGCAGCCAGGCACCGGCCTGTTGCGGGATAGCGATGACGGTGATGCCAAATAGCAGGATGAAACTGGCGGCAAAGTAGAAAACGGGCGCATTCATGCGCACCATGCCGCTGGATGGGGTGGACGATGCACTCATGAACGATGCACCCCCAGGGTGTGGGATGTGGCTGTAAATAACGGACTCAGCAAAGGTAAGCCTCCTGTTGTGAGCGGGCAGCGAACCACCGGTTTAACTTGAACGAACATTCAAGTTAAACATGAATAGGCGGTTTGGGACTAATCGCAGGGCTGAGTGGTAGGTCATTCCTACACTAGCTCAGGGATTGGTATGACGGGTGCGCGAGGTAAATCGTTCAGCGATTTCGGGAAGAAACCTTCTCGGATTTGCAATGCGATCCAATGTGGGAGCTGGCTTGCCTGCGATGGCGGTGGGTCAGCAACACGTCTGTCGCCTGATACACCGCCATCGCAGGCAAGCCAGCTCCCACCTTCGATCAGCGCGTGGCTCAAAAACTATTTCTGCGCCCCATCCTCATGCTGCAAATTCGCCTGCGTGATATTCGCCCCCGCCGGCACACTGCGGGTCAGCCACACGTTGCCGCCAATCGTCGAGCCCTTGCCGATGGTGATCCGCCCCAGGATCGTCGCCCCGGCGTAGATCACCACATCATCTTCAACAATCGGATGGCGTGGATGGCCTTTTTGCAACTGCCCGTCCTCATCTGCCGGGAAGCGCTTGGCGCCCAACGTCACTGCCTGATAAATGCGCACCCGCTCGCCGATGATCGCGGTTTCGCCAATCACCACACCCGTCCCATGATCGATAAAGAAACTCGGGCCGATCTGCGCGCCCGGGTGAATGTCGATACCCGTGGCCGAGTGCGCGATCTCCGCGCTGATCCGCGCCAGCAGCGGCAGCCCGGCGCGGTACAGATGATGCGCCAGGCGATGGTGAATCACCGCCAGAATCCCCGGATAGCACAACAGCACTTCATCCACACTGCGCGCGGCGGGGTCGCCGTGGTAGGCGGCCAGCACGTCGGTGTCCAGCAGGCTGCGCAGCGACGGCAGGGCCAGGGCAAAATCCTGGATCAGGCGGATCGCCAGGGCATCGACCTCGCCGTCATCCTTGCCGCCCTGGCGTGCGGCGTAGCGCAGCTCCAGGCGCGCCTGGCCGAGCAGGGCATTCAAGGCGACGTCGAGGGTGTGGCCGACGTAAAAGTCTTCACTTTCTTCACGCAAGTCCACCGGCCCCAGGCGCATCGGGAACAACGCGCCGCACAGCGACTCAAGAATCTGCGCCACGGCCTCGCGCGACGGCAATTCGCGGCCGCCGTGCTCGCCACTCAAGCGGCCATTGCGCGTTCGCCACTGGTCCCGGGCGCTGCGCAGCTGGCTGACGATGGTCTGCAATTGCCAATGGCTGGAACGCTCACTCACGGTATTCACTCCTGACGAATTGCCCATCACTTTACGGTATGCACCCAGACGGCCCTTAAGAACCAATGGTGTGATGCTAAGAACTAACCGACATAAGCGATTGGCGGTTGCCGGTTGAAAAGTGCCTGCCTATAGTCGCCCCATCACTTAGCCACTGTGCGTCGCCATGATCAAACAACAGCTCGACCGTTTTAACCGCCTGGACCTGCTGGGCGGTGCCACTGCCCTGGAAAAACTCGAGCGGCTGTCGGCCTGGCTGGGCAGGGACATTTACGTCAAGCGCGATGACACCACGCCACTGGCCATGGGCGGCAACAAGCTGCGCAAACTCGAATACCTGGCTGCCGATGCCCTCGCTCAAGGCGCCGACACCCTGGTGACCGCCGGCGCGATCCAGTCCAACCATGTGCGCCAGACTGCTGCGCTGGCCGCCAAGTTGGGCCTGGGTTGCGTGGCACTGCTGGAGAACCCGACCGGCACCGAAGACCCGAACTACCTGGGCAACGGCAATCGCCTGTTGCTGGAGCTGTTTGACGCCAAAGTAGAACGGGTCGAGAACCTCGACAACGTTGACGACCAGCTCAATGCCCTCGCCGATCGCCTGCGCAGCAACGGCAAGAAGCCGTACCTGGTGCCGATCGGCGGTTCGAATGCACTCGGGGCGCTGGGTTACGTGCGCGCCGGGCTGGAGCTAGCCGGGCAGATCGAAGCCAGCGGCATTGAGTTCGCCGCCGTGGTACTCGCCTCCGGCAGTGCGGGCACCCACAGTGGCCTCGCCCTGGCGTTGAGCGAAGTGCTGCCAAATTTGCCGGTGGTGGGCATTACCGTGTCGCGCACCGAGCAAGCTCAGTTCCCGAAAGTGCAGGGCCTGGCCGAACGCACCGCCGAGTTGCTCGGCGTGGGCGTTCCCGACGCATTCAAAGTGATCCTGTGGGACGAATATTTCGGCCCGCGCTACGGCGAACCGAACGCCGGCACCCTGGCGGCGGTCAAGTTACTGGCAAGCCAGGAAGGCCTGCTGCTGGACCCGGTGTATACGGGCAAGGCCATGGCCGGCTTGCTCGATGGCATCGGTCGCCAGCGGTTTGAGGACGGGCCGATTATTTTCCTGCACACCGGCGGAGCGCCGGCGTTGTTTGCGTATGACTCCGTGTTTAACTGAATAAACACGGATCAAAATGTGGGAGCTGGCTTGCCTGCGATAGCGGTCAGTCGGCTACAAAAGTGTTGGCTGATACACCGCTATCGCGGGCAAGCCCGCTTCCACATTAGATCCACCACATATTCTTAAATCGCATAACAAATTGAATTTATATTATTTTCAAGTCTTAGAAACTGGCTTTATAGTCGCGCCGAAGGCGAAGACGCGCTTCGCGCTTTAAGGCAGGATACGACTACTACGTCACCTGCTTCGCTCAACATAAAAAACACAGGGGCTGTTCATGACTATTTCTGTATTCCGTCGCACGTTGCTGGTTGGCACATTGGGCTTGGCACTCGGGGCTGGTCTGATGGGCCAGGCCATCGCTGGTGAGCAGCTGGACACCATCAAGAAGGCCGGCGAGATCAAGATCGGCCTGGAAGGCACCTACCCGCCGTTCAGCTTCGTCGATGAAAGCGGCAAGCTCAGCGGTTTCGAAGTCGAGCTGTCCGAAGCGCTGGCCAAAGAGCTGGGCGTCAAGGTCAAGCTGCAAGCCACACCGTGGGACGGCATCCTCGCGGCCCTGGAATCCAAGCGCCTGGACGCCGTGGTCAACCAAGTGACCATCTCCGAAGAGCGCAAGAAGAAGTACGACTTCTCCAAGCCTTACACCGTTTCCGGTATCCAGGCGCTGGTGCTGAAGAAAAACGTCGACGCCATCAAAACCGCCGACGACCTCGCCGGCAAGAAAGTCGGCGTAGGCCTGGGCACCAACTACGAACAATGGCTCAAGGACAACCAACCCAAAGCCATCATCAAGACCTACAACGATGACCCTACCAAGTTCCAGGACCTGCGCATCGGGCGCATCGACGCCATCCTGATCGACCGTCTGGCCGCGCTGGAATACGCCAAGAAAGCCCCGGACACTGCTGCCGCCGGTGATGCTTTCTCCCGCCAGGAAGCCGGCATTGCCCTGCGCAAAGGCGAGCCTGAACTGCTCGACGCCGTGAACAAGGCCCTCGACAAACTGCGTGCCGACGGCACCTTGAAGAAGCTGTCCGAGAAATACTTCAACGCTGACGTCACTCAATAATGGAAGCAGGTTTCCAACTCGCGCTGGACTCCGCGCCCTTTCTGCTCAAGGGCGCGTACTACACGGTGATTCTTAGCCTCGGCGGGATGTTTTTCGGCTTGCTGCTGGGCTTCGGCCTGGCCTTGATGCGGTTGTCGCGCTTCAAGTTGGTCAGTTGGATCGCCCGCGTCTACGTGTCGTTCTTTCGCGGCACGCCCTTGCTGGTGCAGCTGTTCCTGATCTACTACGGCTTACCGCAAGTGGGCATCGAGCTGGACCCGATCCCGGCCGCCATGATTGGCTTTTCGCTGAACATGGCGGCTTACGCCTGTGAAATCCTGCGCGCCGCCATCAGCTCCATCGAGCGCGGCCAATGGGAAGCTGCAGCCAGTATCGGCATGACCCGTGCGCAGACCCTGCGCCGGGCCATCCTGCCGCAGGCCATGCGCACGGCCTTGCCGCCATTGGGCAACAGCTTTATTTCGCTGGTAAAAGACACGGCGCTGGCCGCTACCATCCAGGTGCCCGAGCTGTTCCGCCAGGCCCAATTGGTGTCTGCGCGCACCTTCGAAATTTTCACCATGTACCTCTCCGCTGCCCTGATCTACTGGATCCTGGCAAGCATCCTGGCGCATTTTCAGAACCGCCTGGAAGACCGGGTCAACCGGCATGACCTGGAGTCTTGAAGCATGATCGTGGTTGAAAAGCTGACCAAACAATTCAAGGGTCAGGTGGTACTCAACGGGATCGACCTTGAGGTCAAGGAAGGCGAAGTAGTCGCCATCATTGGCCCCAGTGGTTCCGGCAAGACCACCTTCCTGCGCTGCCTGAATTTCCTCGAAGAACCCACCAGCGGTCGCATCAAGGTGGGTGACATCGAGATCGACAGCAGCAAGCCGCTCAACCAGCAGCAAGGCCTGGTGCGGCGCTTGCGCCAGCACGTGGGTTTTGTGTTCCAGAACTTCAACCTGTTCCCGCACCGCACTGCGCTGGAAAACGTCATCGAAGGCCCGATGGTGGTCAAGAAGATGCCTCGCGAAGCAGCCACCGAACTGGGCCGCGCGCTGCTGGCCAGGGTCGGTCTGGCGGGCAAGGAAGGGTCTTACCCGCGGCGCTTGTCCGGTGGCCAGCAACAGCGCGTAGCAATCGCCCGTGCATTGGCCATGGAGCCGGAGGTGATTCTGTTTGACGAACCCACCTCGGCACTCGACCCGGAGCTGGTTGGTGAAGTACTGGCGACCATCCGCAGCCTGGCCGAAGAAAACCGCACCATGGTCATCGTCACCCACGAAATGAGCTTCGCCCGGGGTGTGGCCAACCGGGTGATCTTCTTCGACAAGGGCGTGATCGTCGAACAGGGCGAGGCCAAGGCGCTGTTTGCCAACCCCAAGGAAGAACGCACCAAGCAGTTCCTGAGCAAGTTTCTGGCCCACTGACACCCCAAAAAACCTAGGTGGGCGCTGGCTTGCGTGCGATGCGGGCACCTCGGTGTGTCAGTCACACCGCAGCGATGCTATCGCAGGCAAGCCAGCGCCCACCAAAGCGCGTTCCTACATAAAATCCTCGCGATAACGAATAAAACGCACCGCCGCACCCACCTTAAAATCCCCCGCCTCGTCAGCTCTTTCTGAATCTGCTCCAACCCGCCGTTTAGCCCTTTGCCGCCATTGACGCCCGCCGGCCAACCCTCTTATCTAGGGCCCAGAGGATTGGATCCTATCCCGGCTATTCACTGAATCGTTCCTTTCGGCACCCGGCGCACACTCGCGCCACGGGCGCCGGAACGATTGCTGCTGGCTGCATCAAGGAGATGACTTATGACGCGCACTGCACCCTCGGCCATGCTTACCGCACCGACGCTGCCCCAGGCTAATCGATACGGTATCAACGCCCTCGCCGCCGCCCAACTGCAGGTGGATATCGCCCCCTACCCCGGCATGGAGGAAGGCGACCTGATCGAGCTGTTCTGGAACAACTGCTTTGCCGACTCCCGGCGCGTGAGCGCGTGCAAAATCGGTACTCCCACCCGCCTGCGCATCCCGCAAAGCTTTGTGCAGGATGGCTCGGCGCAGATTCACTACCAGGTCATGCAGATCGGCCACGGCCCGGCCCGTTCGGCGGTCACGCACGTGCGGGTCAAGACCTGCCCACCCGGCGGCCAGCCGTCGCCCCTGTTCAGTGACGAAAACCAGAACCTTGCGCCCGTCAGCCTGCCCGACATGATCCGCCGCTACGGCATCAACGGTAGCCAGGTGCGGCGCGGCATTCCGCTGAGCATCGAGCCGTACGCGCATATGGCCACCGGCGACGCCATCACCCTGCGTTGGGGCGACGTGCGTCTGGACCTGCCGACGATCCAGAGCAAAGACGTCGGTCTGACGGTGCAGGTGTGGGTGCCCTCTGCGGTGATTGTCGAAGCGGGCGACGACTGCCGGCTGGACGTGACGTACTGCATTCTGGACCGCGTCGGCAATAATTCGCGCTGGGCACCCGCGCGCACGTTGAACATCGCCGCCTGCTCGGCGCAGGCGCCGGCCCGCCCGGCCGGGGCCACGTCGACCTATCAACCACGTCAGCCCGGTTCTCCCTGCGAACCTGGGTAACAGACCTTCTATGCATATTCCTAAAAGTTAGTTTATTTAAAAATTTAACAAGCTTAGGGTATATGCACCGGACCACCGGACATCTCTGATTTTTCTGTTTTTATTTCATTGAATGCGAGGTCGGTATGGTCAGAATTACCCCGGTGCATAACGCCAGGGCATTACGTGCAGCCAAGGAGCGGCGCTGATGTCTAACTTGGCTCTAACACCCCCCCAGAGTGATCTGGACGTAGCCCCACTGCTGTTGCCGGCGGCTGTGCTGCGCGACGACGCGCAAGCGTTGAGCGCAGCCCACGAACTGGCTCAGGCCGCGCGCCTGCAAGCGGCCAAGCGCGACCAGCAGCGCAAGCTGCCCTGGGCGCAGCTTGAGCAGTTCACCCGCAGCGGGCTCGGCAGTATTTCCATTCCCCGTGAATACGGTGGCCCACAGGTATCGTTCGTGACCCTGGCCGAGGTGTTCGCGATCATCAGCGCGGCAGACCCGGCCCTCGGGCAGATCCCGCAGAACCACTTCGGCATCCTGCATCTGCTGCAGGGCGCTGCCACCGAACGCCAGAAAAAACAGCTGTTCCAGAGCGTCCTCGACGGCTGGCGCATCGGTAATGGCGGCCCGGAACGCGGCACCAAAAACACCCTGGAACTCAAAGCGCGGCTCACCGCCCAAGGCGATGGCTACGTGGTCAGCGGCCAGAAGTTCTACTCCACCGGCGCGCTGTTTGCCCATTGGGTGGCGGTGAAGGCGTTGAACGATGACGGCAAACAAGTCATGGCCTTTGTGCGCCGTGGCACGCAAGGGCTGCGCATCGTTGACGATTGGTCGGGCTTCGGCCAACGCACCACCGCCAGCGGCACCGTGCTGCTTGACCGGGTACCGGTGGACGCCGAGCTGGTGATAGAGAACTGGCGCATCGGCGAAAGCCCGAACATCCAGGGCGCCGTCTCGCAATTGATCCAGGCGGCCATCGACGCCGGCATCGCCCGCGGCGCTCTGGATGACACCATCGCCTTCGTGCGTGAACGCTCGCGCCCATGGATCGACGCCAAGGTCGAACGCGCCAGCGATGACCTGTATGTGATCGCCGATATCGGCAAGCTGAAAATCGAACTGCATGCCGCCGAGGCACTGCTGCGCAAGGCCGGCAAGGTATTGGACGAGGTCAGCGCTGCGCCGATCACCGCGCAATCCGCCGCGCGCGCGTCGATTGCCGTGGCCGAAGCGAAAGTGCTGACCACCGAAGTCTCGCTGCTGGTCAGCGAAAAGCTCTTCGAGCTGGCCGGCAGTCGCGCCACCCTCGCCGAATTCAACCTCGACCGTCATTGGCGCAACGCCCGCGTGCACACCCTGCACGACCCGGTGCGCTGGAAGTATCACGCCATCGGCGCCTATCGCCTGAACGGCACGTTGCCGGCTCGTCATTCCTGGATCTGACCGACCAGACATCTGGAGAACATCATGACTTTCTCTACAAACGTCGCGGTTATCACCAGCGACGAACAAGCCCTTATTGTCGCCAGCGACCTGGCCGAAGACTTTCGTCGCGACAGCGCCCAGCGCGACCGCGAACGCCGCCTGCCCCTGCCCGAGCTGGACGTGTTTTCGCGCTCCGGCCTGTGGGGTATCAGCGTGCCGAAGGAACACGGCGGCGCGGGTGTGTCCAACGTCACCCTGGCCAAGGTCATTGCGCTGATTGCCCAGGCGGACGCCTCGCTGGGCCAGATCCCGCAAAACCATTTTTATGCCCTGGAAGTGCTGCGCGTGAATGGCAGCCCGGCGCAGCAAAAACGCCTGTACGCCGAGGTGCTCGCGGGCCAACGTTTCGGCAACGCCTTGGCGGAGCTGGGTACCAAAACTGCCCATGACCGGGTGACCCAAATCACCCGCGACGGCGACGGTTTTCGTATCACCGGCCGCAAGTTCTACTCCACCGGCGCCATCTACGCGCAACGCATCCCCACCTCAGTGGTGGATGAACACGGCGTGCAGCAACTGGCATTTGTGCCGCGCGACAGCGAAGGCCTGACGGTCATCGACGACTGGAGCGGCTTCGGCCAGCGCACCACCGGCAGCGGCTCCGTGGTGTTCGACAACGTGTGGGTTGCCGCACAGGATGTGGTCCCGTTCCAGAGCGCCTTCGAGCGCCCGACCACAGTCGGCCCATTGGCGCAGATCCTTCACGCTGCCATCGACACCGGCATCGCCCGTGCCGCCTTCGAGGATGCGCTGCATTTTGTGCGCACCAAGACCCGGCCGTGGATCGACTCCGGCAACGACAAGGCCACTGAAGACCCGCTCACCTTGAAAAGCTTCGGCCACCTGAGCATTCGCCTGCACGCCGCCGAGGCATTACTGGAACGCTCCGGTGAGTTCCTCGACCGCGCCCAGGCCGACAGCACTGCCGAAACCGTCGCGGCAGCGTCCATCGCCGTCGCCGAAGTGCGCGCCTTGAGCACTGAAATTTCCCTGGCCGCCGGCAGCACCTTGTTCGAACTGGCCGGCAGCCAGGCGACCCTGGCCGAACATGGCCTGGATCGCCACTGGCGCAACGCCCGCGTGCACACCCTGCACGACCCGGTGCGCTGGAAGTACCATGCGGTGGGCAATTACTACCTCAACGATGAAAACCCGCCACTGCGGGGGACCATCTGATGGCGAAGAAAAAGATCCTGCTCAATGCCTTCAACATGAACTGCATCGGGCACATCAACCACGGCCTGTGGACGCATCCACGGGACACCTCGACGCAGTACAAAACCCTCCAATACTGGACCGACCTGGCGCAGACCCTGGAGCGCGGGTTGTTCGACGGTTTGTTCATCGCCGACATTGTCGGCGTGTACGACGTCTACCAGAACTCCATCGACGTGCCGCTCAAAGAGTCGATCCAGCTGCCGGTCAATGACCCGTTGCTGCTGGTTTCGGCCATGGCGGCCGTCACCCAAAACCTCGGCTTCGGCCTCACCGCCAACCTCACCTACGAGCCGCCGTATCTGTTCGCCCGACGCATGTCCACCCTCGACCACCTGAGCCGTGGCCGGGTCGGCTGGAACATCGTAACCGGCTACCTCGACAGCGCCGCCAAGGCCATGGGCCTGACCGAACAGGTCGAGCATGACCGGCGCTACGACCAGGCCGATGAATACCTGCAAGTGCTGTACAAACTCTGGGAAGGCAGCTGGGAAGACGACGCGGTCATCAACGATCCACAGCAACGGGTCTATGCGCAGCCCGGCAAGGTGCACAAGGTTGAGCACCACGGCGAGTTCTATCAGGTCGAGGGTTATCACCTTTGCGAGCCGTCGCCGCAACGCACGCCGGTGCTGTTCCAGGCCGGCAGCTCGGAGCGCGGCTTGCTGTTCGCCGGGCGCCATGCCGAGTGCGTATTCATCAGCGGGCAGAACAAGGCCGCCACCAAGGTCCAGGTGGACAAGGTGCGCGCCAGTGCGGCCCAGGCGGGGCGCAACCCGGAGGACATCAAGGTGTTCATGGGCCTCAACGTGATCGTGGGCGCCACCGAAGAACTGGCCTGGGCCAAGCACGCCGAGTACGTGAGCTATGCCAGCCCGGAAGCCGGTGTGGCGCACTTCTCGGCCTCTACGGCAATCGACTTTGCTCAATACGAAATCGATGAACCGATCCAGTACGTGAAAAGCAACGCGATTCAGTCGGCCACCAAGAACCTGCAAAACAACGATTGGACGCGGCGCAAATTGCTCGAGCAGCACGCCCTCGGCGGGCGCTACATCACCTTGGTCGGCTCACCGGAACAGGTCGCTGACGAATTGGAATCGTGGATCAGCGAAACCGGGCTGGATGGCTTCAACCTGACGCGCATTGTCACGCCGGAAAGCTACGTGGACTTCATTGATCTGGTGGTGCCGGAGTTGCAGAAGCGTGGGTCGTACAAGACGGCTTATGAGGCCGGCACCTTGCGCGAAAAAGTCTTCCATGGCTCCGCGCGCTTACCCGAACAACACACCGGTTCCACCTACCGACACTGAACCAAAACTGTGGGAGCTGGCTTGCCTGCGATGGCGGTCTGTCAGGCACATTTTTTTTGCTGGCCCACCGCTATCGCAGGCAAGCCAGCTCCCACAGTTGACCGAGTTGTTTGCACTCACACCTTATGACTGGAAATCGATTATGAAAAAGACCCTGCTCACCCACCCAGTCAAAGCACTGGCCCTGGCCCTTGGTTTATTCAGCTCGGCGGTATTCGCCGCCGATGCACCGCTCAAAGTCGGCACCACCGCCGCCTTCGCGATTCCCTGGAAGCCGCCGTCGCCGAAGCCGACAAGCAAGGCCTGAAGGTCGAACTGGTGGAGTTCACCGACTGGATCGCGCCCAACGTCAGCCTCGCCGCCGGCGACATCGACGTGAACTACTTCCAGCACATCCCGTTCCTGGAAAACGCCAAGGCTGCCGCCGGGTTCGACCTGGTACCGTATGCGCCGGGCATCATCAATAACGTTGGCCTGTATTCGAAGAAGTACAAAAACTTCAACGACCTGCCTCAGGGCGCCAGCGTGGCGATCGCCAACGACCCAATCAACAGCGGTCGTGGCCTGCAACTGCTGGCCAAGGCCGGGCTGATCACGCTCAAGCCGGGCGTGGGTTACAAGGCCACCGAAGAAGACATCATCGCCAACCCGAAGAAGATCAAGATCCTGCAAGTGGAAGCCGTGCAGCTGGTGCGCGCCTATGACGACGCCGATCTGGTGCAGGGCTACCCGGCCTACATCCGTCTGTCCAAGACCTTCGATGCCGAGTCGGCGCTGCTGTTCGACGGCCTCGATCACCCGGAATACGTGATCCAGTTTGTGATCCAGCCCAAAAGCAAGACCGACCCGCGCGTGATCAAGTTCGTCGACATCTACCAGCACTCGCCGGTGGTACGCGCCGCGCTGGATAAATCCCTCGGCAAGCTCTACCAAGTCGGCTGGGAAGATAAAAAATGACCGCCGCCAACGCCCAACTGCGCGACCTGGGCACCGCGCCCAGGGACGCCGAGCAGACAGAACTGCACCCGGATTTGAACCGCGCCCATGTGCGGCTTATCAACCTGGGCAAAACCTATGACGGCAGCGTGCATGCCTTGCAAGGCATTGACCTGGCGATCCAGCGCGGTGAGGTATTCGGCATCATCGGCCGCAGCGGCGCCGGCAAATCCTCGCTGATCCGCACCATCAACCGCCTGGAGCAACCCAGCAGCGGGCGCGTGCTGATCGATCAGGTGGACATCGGCGAGTACGACGAAGACCGCCTGGTCGCGTTGCGTCGGCGCATCGGCATGATCTTCCAGCACTTCAACCTGATGTCGGCCAAAACGGTGTGGCAGAACGTCGAGCTGCCGCTGAAGGTCGCCGGCGTGCCCAAGCTGCAGCGCGAGCAAAAGGTGCGTGAGCTGCTGGAGCTGGTGGGTTTGCAGGACAAGCACAAGGCTTATCCCGCGCAGCTGTCCGGCGGGCAGAAACAGCGTGTCGGCATTGCCCGTTCGCTGGTGCACGACCCACAGATTCTGCTGTGCGACGAAGCCACCTCGGCCCTCGACCCGGAAACCACGCAGTCGATCCTCGGCCTGCTGCGCGAAATCAACAAACGCCTGGGCCTGACCATCGTGTTGATCACCCACGAGATGGCGGTGATCCGTGAAATCTGCGACCGCGTGGTGGTGCTTGAGCACGGTCGAATCGTAGAGCAAGGCCCAGTGTGGCAAGTATTCGGCAACCCGCAGCATGAGGTCAGCAAAACCCTGTTGGCGCCGCTGCAACACGGGCTGCCGGAAGAACTGCAAAACCGCCTGCAACTCACCCAGACATCGGCCGACGCCGCGTTGGTGCTGCGTTTGCAGTTCACCGGCAGCGATACCGATGAGCCAGACCTGGCCGCGCTGTTCGGCGCCCTTGGCGGACGCGTGCGCTTGCTGCAAGGCGGCGTGGAACGCATTCAGGGGCATGCCTTGGGGCAATTACTGTTGGCGGTGAATGGCTCGCCGCACAACGCACAAGCACTGCGCACCCTGGCCGGGCGTTGGGCGCAACAGGTGGAGGTGCTGGGCTATGTGGTTTGAGCGTTTATTGCAGGGCGCCATCGACACCCTATTGATGGTGGGCGTGTCGTCGTTGATCGCGCTGTTGGTAGGTATTCCGCTGGCGGTGTTTCTGGTCACCAGCGACAAGGGCGGCATCTACCAGGCACCGGCGCTGAACCGCGTGCTCGGCGCGTTCGTCAATCTGTTCCGCTCCATTCCGTTTCTGATCCTGATGGTGGCGCTGATCCCGTTTACCCGGCTGATTGTCGGCACCACCTATGGTGTGTGGGCGGCCGTTGTCCCGCTGACCATCGCCGCCACGCCGTTTTTCGCGCGGATCGCCGAGGTGAGCCTGCGCGAAGTGGACCACGGTTTGATCGAAGCCGCGCAGGCCATGGGCTGCCGCCGCTGGCACATCATCTGGCACGTGCTGTTGCCAGAAGCACTGCCAGGGATTGTGGGCGGATTCACGATCACGCTGGTGACCATGATCAACTCGTCAGCCATGGCGGGCGCCATCGGCGCAGGCGGCCTGGGTGACATTGCCTACCGCTACGGCTATCAGCGTTTCGATACGCAGATCATGCTCACCGTGATTGTGTTGCTGGTGATTCTCGTCGCGGTGATTCAGTTGGGCGGCGATCGCCTGGCTCGGGTGCTGAACAAGCGGTGAGGTATAGTCGGGCGATCTCAGCGCCCGGTATTCCCCGCCATGACCCTCAAGCCCGACGACCTCAACCAGATCACCTCCATCACCCTCGGCCACTACAACAAGGTGGCCGAGGACTTCCGTGAAGGCACCCGCGATCACGATGTCAGCCAGAACATCGACGCGCTGCTGCGCCATATCCAGGGTACAGCGCCGTTTACCGTGCTGGATTTCGGCTGCGGGCCGGGGCGTGATCTGCGGACGTTTACGCGTATGGGCCATATCGCCGTGGGGCTCGATGGCTGCGAACGGTTTGCGCAAATGGCCCGCGAGGACAGTGGCTGTGAAGTGCTGCAGCAGGACTTTCTCAAGCTGGACCTGCCGACCGAACGCTTCGACGGGGTGTTTGCCAACGCGGTGTTGTTTCATATTCCCAAGCAGGAGCTGCCACGGGTGCTCAAGCAGTTGCGTGGGGCGCTGAAGCCTGGCGGCGTGCTGTTCAGTTCCAACCCGCGCGGTGAAAACCTGGAAGGCTGGAACGGGCCTCGCTATGGGTCTTATCACGACCTTGAAACCTGGCAGGGTCTGCTGACGGCGGCCGGGTTTGTGGAGCTGGAGCATTACTACCGGCCGGCCGGGTTGCCGCGGGAACAGCAGCCTTGGTTGGCGAGTGTGTGGCGCAAACTGTAGATTTTCGTCGTCTGGCCCGGCTCTATCGCAGGCAAGCCAGCTCCCACATTTGGAATGCATTTCCATGTGGGAGCGGGCTTGCTCGCGAAGGCGTCAGCGGCCCAGCTAATCCACCTGATACACCCTAGGTTTTTCACCCTCTACCAACGCCGTCACACTCTTTCCTGCATACCCTTCTTTGTCCCCAGCAGCAAAATTCGCCACCAACCGCGTGCCATCGGCAAACGTGGTTTGCTGCATCTGCCGATCGGCCGTCAGCCAACGAAAATCGGTCATTGCCTGTGTCGCCAAGCGCTCATGCAACGGCCGAAAAAACTGGTCCTGGCGCTGTATCAACGGTATCCGCTGCTTAAGCGTCGCCGCACTCAAGTGATACAGCGGCGGCACGTTGTAGAGCAGCTGGGTCAACTCATTTTCAGCCCGCACATTGCTCAGCTTCAAACTGTCGAACAACCAATGATGCGTGGTGATCACCGAGCCGTGGAACACCGCCTGATACAACGGCAGGCGCATCGTCGGGTCGAAATACACGCTGCGAAACGGCTCGTTGAGCGGCACGGGCTTGAAGAAGACCGTCGGTTGCTCCGGCGGGTACCAGTTACCTACGTAGTAAGGCGATTGCTTGTCTTGGGTCATCTCGCGATCACCCCAGCCAATCACTGGCGTCTGCATGCCGTGGGCAAACAGAATGCCTTGGGCTGTCACCGCATTGCCGTCTTCGGAGCCGGCGGGCAGCTTGAGCACCGTGTTGAGCCAGCGGGACGCGTCGATATTGCCTTCAGCGTTTTGCGCCTGGGTCATTGGCGCGCCGTCACGGTAACTGTCGAAAACCATACTGGTGGCGTAGGCATCCAGGAACCAGGCGTTAAAACCGGCCTTGGCTTGCACCGCTTTCACCCGCGCTTCCAGTAACGGCCGCACGCAGCGCGGGTCGGTGTAATGGCCCGATTGCTGGAAGCCGGTCTTGAGCTTGCCGTCCTTCAACACGATGGCGCAGTTGCGATAAGCCTTGGCGCCCAGGTGCGCGGTGGTCCAGTCCGGGTTTTCGGTGATGGACAGTGCGGTCTCATAGGAGTCGTAGGGCGCCATCAAGTAGCCCGCGTTGACCCCCGCCTGAATCGCTTCGGGGTGCCAGAGGCCGCCTTCCCAACCCTCGCCCAACGTCAGCAGCAGCCGCTTGAGCCCCGCGTCTTGCAGCGACTTCAGGGTCTTGGCCGACAGGGTGCTGCCCCAAGTGGCAGGGCTGTCGGTCAAGGCGCCGGCAAATGCCGTGGCCAGTTCATGCCGGAGTGCACCATACCCCTCGGCAAGTTGGCGCATGTCCGGCTCGTCGCTGGCCTGCCAGGTTTGCCGGGCCTTTTTGTTGATCGCCGCGTTGAGCTCACGCAGCAAAACCGTCTTTTGGTAGCGATCCAACGTGCCGGCCTGCGTCAGCACCTGCGTGGTCTCTTTGTCCAGCAAGCCCTTGAGTTCGTGGCCGCGCAGCACCTTCACCAGCAGCGGCCAGTCGCGCACATCCTGGGGCCCTAACAGGTCATTGCCCCACAGATAGACGTGGCTGGCACCCAGCAGCTTTTCAGCCTCGGGGGTCTGACGCAGCTTGTCCGCCAGTGGCTCATAACGGCCCTGCTCCACCAGCCATTGGCGATAGCGCTTGGCCCCGGCCAGCGGGTCGGCATCGCCCAGGTGCAGGCGCAGCGTCATCGGCGCGGTGGGTTGCAGTGCGGTGAATTCATGGGATGCCAACAGCGCCAGACCGTTGCCATCGGCCTGCCACGCCAGGCGATTGTTATAGGGGTTGGTCAGCAACCAATTGAGCGTAAAGCGCCCATGGTCCACGCCCCATAGCGGCAGGCTCAGATCCTGGGTGGTGTTGACCTCGCCCTGTTCCAGCAAAAACGCCTGCCAGAGGGTGTTACCCGCCGGCACGTAATGCCCTTCGGCCAAGGGCCAGATCAAGCCTTTGCCCATGGCCTCGGCGGGTTGGCGCAACAGCGCCAATGGGCCCGGCTCGCGTGCGTTGATGGTCAGGGCAAGGTCGCGCTGCTCAAGGCGCGCGGTCAGCTGGTAGGCGCCGCTGTCCCACTGCCAAGTGGCTTGCCCGGCATCGGCCTGCACATCGGTGACCGCGTGCGCCGCCACACCGCTGGAGGCCTGCACTACGGCCTCGCCCGCCGGGGTGACGCGCAGCGCCAGCGTGGCGGGGTCGAGTTCGACCCGCCAGAGGGCGTTTTCCAGCACGGTGCCAGCGAAGAGTCGGGGAGACAGCAACAGGCAAAAAATCAGCACTAAACGGCGCATGACACGGGCCTTCCAAAACGCAAACAGGCCCGGAGGGTAAAACACTTACTGCCAGACGAATGTAGGGAAAGTGTTTCCAGGAGCCTTCCCACATCCTTGCAGGAAGGCGCCAAGGGTCAGGCCTGTTCTTTTTTCGGCTCGCGAATCTTGTACCAGGCCACATAAAGCGCTGGCAGGAACAACAGCGTCAGCAAGGTGGCGATGATGATCCCGCCGATCATCGCGTAGGCCATCGGCCCCCAGAACACTTCCCGCGCAATCGGGATCATGCCCAGGCTGGCTGCCGCAGCGGTCAGCAGGATGGGACGGCGCCGGTGCTCGGTGGCTTCCACCACGGCATCCCACGGCGTGTAGCCGTCGCGCTCGTAGGCATCGATCTGCGTCACCAGAATCACCGAGTTACGGATGATGATGCCGATCAGCGCCAGGATGCCAAGGATCGCCACAAAGCCCATGGGCGTGCCCGTGGGGATCAGCGCCAGCACCACGCCGATCAGCCCGAGCGGCGCGACACTGGCCACCAGGAACATCTTCTGCACGCTGTGCAGCTGGATCATCAGGAACGTGGCCATCAGGAACAGCATCAACGGCACCACTTTGGCGATAGGGCCTTGGGCCTTGCCGCTTTCTTCGACGGTGCCGCCGGTGGCAACTTTGTAACCCACCGGCAGGCCGGCGCTGAACGTGTCGATTTCGGGCTTGAGTTGCTTGACCAGGTCGGTTGGCTGCATCTCATCACGCACCGAAGCCTTGACGGTGATGGTTGGCTTGCGGTCGCGACGCCACACCAGCGGCTGTTCCAGCTCATACCGCACGGTGGCGAAGGCCAGCAACGGAATCGAGGTGCCGTTGGGCGTGACAATCTGCAGGTTCTGCAAGGTTTCCGGGGTGCCGCGTTCGGCATCTTCGGCGCGGCCGACCACGTTGATCAGGTAGATATCGTCGTGCACTTGGGTCACCGACGCACCGCTGACCACGCTGTTCATCAACTGCGCCACGTCTTCCGACGACAGCCCCAATTGCCGCGCCTTGTCCTGGGCGATGTCCACGCGCAGCACTTTGCCCGGCTCGTTCCAGTCGTAAATGATCTCGCCCAGGTGAGTGTTTTTATCCAGCAAGGTCGCCAGTTCTATGGCGTGCTTGCGCACCTGATCGGTGTCCTTGCCAGACACGCGATACTGGATCGGCCGCCCAACCGGCGGGCCCATTTCCAGTGGCTGCACATAGCTGCCGATGCCGACAAAGTCATCGCGCAGGCGTTTTTGCAGGCGCGCAATCAACGCGCCGCGCTCTTCCAGGCCTTTGCTGACGATCACCAACTGCGCGTAGTAGGGGTTTTCCAACTGCTGGTCGAGGGGCAGGTAGAAACGAATTGCGCCCTGGCCGATATAGGTGCTCCAGCGCGCGATATCCGGATCGTCCTTGATGATCGCCTCAAGGCGGTCGACCGCCTTGCGCGTTTCGTTGATCGAGGCGTTTTGCGGCAGGTTGAGGTCGACGAGAATTTCCGGACGGTCCGATGACGGGAAAAACTGGTTCTGCACAAACTGCATGGAGAACACCGAGGCCGCAAACAGCCCCACGGTGATGCCGATGGCCCACCAGCGGTTGCGCATGGCCCAGAGCATGCCGCCATTGAACGCGCGACCGATGCGCCCAGGCTCTTTGTTTTCGGGTTTAACGTTGGCGCTGAGGATATGCACGCCAATCACCGGCGCAAACAGCACCGCCACCACCCACGACACCAGCATCGCCACGGCAATCACCGCAAACAGCGTAAAGGTGTATTCGCCCGCCGAGCTGGCGTTGAGGCCGATAGGCACAAAGCCGGCGACGGTCACCAGCGTGCCGGTGAGCATCGGGAACGCGGTCGAGGTATAGGCGTAGGTCGCCGCCTGCTCCTTGGTTTCGCCTTTTTCCAGGCGCGTGATCATCATCTCCACGGTGATCATCGCGTCGTCCACCAACAGGCCGAGGGCGATGATCAACGCGCCCAGCGACACGCGCTGCATGGTGATGCCGCTGTATTCCATGAACACGAACACCAGCGCCAGCACCAATGGAATCGAGCACGCCACCACCAACCCGGCACGCATGCCGAGGCTGATAAAGCTCACCACCAGCACGATGATGACGGCTTCAAACAGCGCGCTGGTAAAGCCGCCGACGGCCTCTTCCACCACTTCTGCCTGGTCGGAGACTTTGTGCACGCCAACGCCCACCGGCAGGTCAGCCGTCAACTCATCCATGCGCGTGTGCAGGGCCTTGCCGAATGACTGGATATTGCCGCCCTTCTGCATGGCGATGGCCAAGCCAATCGCCGGCTGGCCATTGAAACGGAACATCGGCCGCGCCGGATCGACATAGCCACGGCTGATGTCGGCAATGTCGGCCAAACGGTAGAAACGGTCATTGAGGCGCAGGTTGACGTTGGCCAGGTCCTTTTCGGAGGCAAATTGCCCCGAGGTGCGCACCGAAATCCGCTCCGGCCCGGCCTCGATTACCCCGGCCGGGGTTACCGCGTTCTGCGACTGCAGGCTTTGTACGACCTGGCGCTGGTCAATCCCCAACGCTGCCAGTTTGCGCGTGGAAAAATTCAGGTAGATCACTTCGTCCTGCTGGCCGATCATCTCGACCTTGCCCAGGCCCGGCACCGAGCGGATCTCGGCGCGCACTTGCTCTACGTAGTCACGCAGTTGGCGCATCGACAGGCCATCACCGGTAAACGCGTAGACCGAACCGAACACGTCACCGAACTCATCGTTGAACGACGGCCCCTGCAAGCCTTGGGGGAAGGTGCCGCGAATGTCATCGATCTTCTTGCGCACCTGGTACCAGATATCCGGAATCGCCTTGGCGCTGGTGGTGTCTTTGAGGAACACGAACACCGTGGACTCGCCCGGCCGCGTGTAGCTTTTCACGTAGTCGAGGGAGTCGAGTTCTTCGAGTTTTTTCTCGATGCGGTCAGTGACCTGCTTGAGGGTTTCTTCCTGGGTCGCGCCCGGCCAGCGGGTTTGGATCACCATGGTTTTGATGGTGAACGAGGGGTCTTCCTCGCGGCCAAGGTTCATGTAGGAGAACACGCCCATCAGCAGCGCGACGAACATCAAGTACCAGACGAAGGACTGATGCTTGAGGGCCCAGTCGGATAAGTTGAAGCTCCCTTTCATCGCGGGCTGTCCTCGTCGATTTTGACTTTTTGCCCGGGTTTCAGGCTGTTCACGCCAGCGGTGACGATGCGTTCGCCAGGTTTGACGCCGCCGTTGAGCACGGCGCCGTCGGCATCGCGGCTGACCACCGTGACGTCACGCGGCTGCACGGTCTGGCTGTGGGTGTCGAGCAGCCAGATGCGGGTCTTGCCGTCAACTTCCTGCAAGGCGCTCACCGGCAGTTGGATACGGGGGGCGATGGCGGTGCTCAAGGTCACGCTGATAGCGGTGCCCAGGCGGAAGGCTGGCGGTGTTTCGGTCAGGGTCAATCGCGCACGACGGGTGCGCGTGGCGCTTTGGGCCTGAGGCTCGATTTCACGCACGATGGCGGTGGTGTTGACGCTCGGGTCGAGTTGGCCTGCGACCACAAACACCACATCGGTGGGCAGGCGCTCAGCCAGGCCGGCCGGCAGGTCGATTACCGCCTCCTTGATGTCCGGGCGCGCGAGGGTCACCACTTGCTGGCCGGCGCTGACGACCTGGCCAGCCTCGGCGTTCCAGGCGGTGACGATACCGGCGTGGTCGGTGCGCAGTTCGGCGTAGTTGAGCTGGTCCTTGGCCTGATTGACCGAAGCCTTGGCCTGGTCGAGGGTGGCCTGGGTGGTTTTCAGGTCGGTCTGGGCCACGTCCAGTTGAGCCTGGGCGCCGACACCACGGTTGAACAATTCCTGCTGACGGCGGGCGTTGGCCTGGGCGTTGATGAACTGCGCCTGCACGCGGGCGAGGTCGCCTTGGGCGGCGCGCAATTGGTTTTGCTGATCGGTGGGATCGAGCACGGCGAGCAAGGCGCCCTTCTCCACTTCGGCGCCCACGTCCACCGCGCGGCGGGCGATACGGCCGGGTACGCGAAAGCCCAAGTTACTTTCATAGCGGGCCTGGATGGTGCCGGCGAAGCGGCCGAGGTTTTCCTGGTCTTCGGCTTTGACTTCCATCGACAACACCGGGCGCACGGGCTCGGGCGGCGGTTCTTTCTTGGAGCAGGCGGCCACCAACAGGCTGGCGGCGAGCAGAGCCGTCAGGCGCTTCATGGCTGGGCTCCTTGCTGGGCGATCTCGACCAGCATGCCGGGGTGCAACAATTGTCCGCCGGCCACCACGACTTTTTCGCCGCCTTTGAGCCCGTCGCCAATAATCACTTTGCCGGTGAGGTAACGCGCCACGCTGACCTTGTGCAATTGCGCCTTGCCGTCACCGTCGATCAGCCACACGGCGGGTTCGTTGAGGTCTTTGGTCAAGGCCGACCACGGCAGCTCGATGCTGGCCTTGGCCGGGCCATTGGCGGTGGCGCTGACCACCGAGCCCAGTTGCATGCCCTTGGGCAGCGATTGCAGGGCGATTTTGACTTGCACGGTGCCGGTATTGGCCGCCACCGCCGGCGTGACCTCGCGAACCTTGCCCACGGCCTTGATGTTCGGGTTATCCAGCAGGCTGACCGTGATCGGTGCATCCGGCGGCGGCTCTACCAGCAGCGATTCATAGACATTGAACACCGCATCGCGATCGCCATCGGTGGCCAGGCTGAAAATCGGCACGGTGGCCTGCACGACCTGGCCAACTTCCGCCTGGCGCGCAGTAATCACACCGGGCGCATCGGCGATCAGCGAGGTATAACCGAGTTGTTCACGGGCGTTGGCGAGCTGGGCTTGCGCCGCGGCCAGGGCGCTTTGACTGCTGCGCAGCGCGGCCTGGGCGGCGTCGTATTCGCTGCGGCTGGTGTAGCCCTTGGGCAGCAGTTTTTCCTGGCGAACGAAGGCGGCGGCGGTTTGCTTGACCCGCGCCTGCTCGGCCACAACCTGGGCCTGCGCGGAATCGACGTTGGTCTGCAGGTCCTTGGGATCGAGCTTGGCCAGCACTTGCTTGGCGGTCACGCGGTCACCCACGTCGACCATGCGCTGGATGATTTTGCCACCCACGCGAAAGGACAAATCGGTTTGCACACGGGCCTGGATATCGCCAGTCAGGGTCACCGCCGCGGCGAAATCCGCCGGCTGCACCGTCTGCACAAAAACCCGCGAATGCTCCTTGGGCTCGGCCTTTTCCTGACCACAGCCGCTCAGCAGCGCCAAGAGGCCAAGGCTGAGTAAAACTATCGAAGTGCGACCGCCCATGCAGGCTCCTTTTGCGTGATGCCGACTTGCCAGTGTGTATGCGACTGTGAGCTTAGATCAGGGTTCCTTATCTGCATGGAGGATCCCATACTCCAATGGTTCCCACCTCGACTGAATACCCTATGTTGAAAACCCTGGCGGTGGCCAATTACCGCTCGATCAATAAATTGGTGGCGCCCCTGGACCGGTTGAACCTGGTCACCGGCCCCAATGGCAGCGGCAAGTCCAACCTGTATCGCGCCTTGCGCCTGCTGGCGGAAACCGCCCAGGGCGGCGTCATCAATGCGCTGGCCCGTGAAGGCGGGCTGGATTCAACCTTCTGGGCCGGGCCGGAAACCATCAGCCGACGCATGCGTGAGGGCGAAGTCGCCGTACAAGCCACCACCCGCCAGAACGTGAAGCGTCTGCGCCTGGGATTTGCCGGGGAAGATTTCAGCTACGCCATCTCCATGGGGTTGCCGTCACCCGGTATCAGTTATTTCTCCCTGGACCCCGAAATAAAAAAAGAATGCATCTGGGCCGGCCACCTCTATCGCCCCGCCAGCCTGCTGGTGCAGCGCTCCGGGCCGATGGTTCGGGCCCGAGAGGGGCGCAACTGGGATGTACTGGCCCAGCACACACCCGATTACCACAGCCTGTTTGATCAGGTCGGCAGCCTGCGCGGCTCGCCGGAGGTGTTGTTGCTGCGCGAAAGCATCCGTGGCTGGCGCTTTTATGATCACTTTCGCAGCGACGTGGACGCGCCCGTTCGCCAACCACAATTAGGCACGCGCACGCCGGTGTTGCATCACGACGGGCGCGATTTGGCCGCGGCGTTGCAGACCATCCGCGAAATCGGCGACCCCGAGGCATTGCAGCGTGCGGTCAGCGATGCATTCCCCGGCGCACGCCTGAATATCCAGCCGCTGCAGGGCGGGCGCTTTGCGATTGAGTTTTATCAGGAAGGCTTGCTGCGGCCCTTGTCGGCGGCGGAGTTGTCGGACGGCACCTTGCGTTATTTGCTGCTGATCGCGGCGCTGCTCACGCCTCGGCCGCCGACCATGATGGTACTGAATGAACCGGAAACCAGCTTGCACCCGGATTTGCTGCCGGCGTTGGCGCGTTTGATTATCCAGGCGTCCCAGCATTGCCAGGTGTGGGTGGTGTCGCATGCCAGCCGGTTGATCGCAGCGTTGCAACAGAATGAAGGGTGTAATTCGATTGTGCTGGAGAAGGTGATGGGCGAGACGCGGATTGTGGGGCAAGGAATGCTGGATGCCCCGGCGTGGCATTGGCCGGAGTAGGTGCAGTGACTGCACTGGCCTCTTCGCGGGCAAGCCCGCTCCCACATTTTGATTTGCGAACACACTCAAAGGTGGGAGCTGGCTTGCCTGCGATAGCGGTAGAACAGTCAGCGCGGGATCAACCCTGCCACTTACCGCCCTCAACAATCACACTCTCAGGCTTGGTGTCATCGCTCAGCTCTTTACGCACATATTGGTCGTACAGCTTGAGCAGGAACTTCTCCTCGCCCAACTTCGCCAACTCGGTATTCACCCAGTCGCGCAGTTCGATGTTGCCCTTCTTCACGGCCGGCGCAATCGGTGCTTCATCACCGAGTTTTTCTTCCAGCACGCGGTAGCCCGGGTTCTGCTTGGCCCAGCTGAACAGCACCAGGTTGTCTTGCGCGTACGCATCGCCACGGCCAGCCGACAGCGCTTGCAGGGACTCGGAGTTTTTCTCGAACTTGAGCAGTTTCCAGTCCGGGTGGTTTTTGGTCAGCCAGATATCGGCGGTGGTGCCGGTGGTGACGATGGTGGTGCGGGTGGCCAGGTCATCCAGGCTTTTCACCGCGCTGTCCTGCGGCACCAAAGCCTGTACCGCCACTTTCAGGTTGGGATTGGTGAAGTCCACCGCTTCCTTGCGCTCCGGCGTTACGGTCATGTTGGCAAGGATCAGGTCGACCTTGTCGCTTTGCAGAAACGGGATACGGCTGGCCGGCTCGACGGCAACAAACTCGACCTTGTTTTCATCGCCCAGCAAATCCTTGGCGAATTGGCGGCCGATATCCGTATCAAAGCCGACGTAACGACCGGCTTCGTTCACAAAACCGAACGGTGGCTTGTCGGTAAACACGCCGACGATCAGCTTGTCGCGCGCCTTGATCTTGTCGATGTAGCTGGCAGCAGCGACGGGTTTGGCAGGCTCTTCGGCCTTTTTATCGCAGCCGGCCAGTAAGGCGACGGCAAACAGTGGCAGCAGTAGTTTTTTCATATCAGCTCCAATTCCTTGGTCTTTTTGGGCAGTGTTGAAACAAAGGAGAACTTCTCCAGAAACTGCTGCGCGCGTGCGGTTTGCGGGTTCGTAAAGAATTCTTCGGGGGTGTTGTGTTCGAGGATGCGACCGGCCTCCATGAACACCACGCGGTCGGCGACGGCGCGGGCGAAGGCCATTTCATGGGTGACGATCAACAAGGTCATGCCGTCGCGGGCCAGGCCCTGAATCACTTCCAGCACTTCCTTGACCATTTCCGGGTCGAGGGCGGCGGTGACTTCGTCAAACAGCATCACTTGCGGGTTCATGCACAGCGAACGGACGATGGCGATGCGTTGCTGCTGACCACCGGACAACTGGCGAGGGAAGGCGTCGCGCTTGTCGGCCAGGCCCACACGTTCGAGTAATTTTTCCGCCTGGGCACGGGCTTCGCGAGGCGCGCGTTTTTGCACTTTCAGCGGGCCGAGCAGGATGTTGTCGAGCACGCTCATGTGCGGGAACAGGTGGTAGCTCTGGAATACCATGCCCACGTCCTGGCGCACCTGGCGCCAATCGGTATTTTTGTCCAGCAGCTCTTTGCCGGCAAAACGCAGGCTGCCGCTGTGCGCCACTTCCAGGCCGTTAAGGCAGCGCAGCAGGGTACTTTTGCCACAGCCGCTGGGTCCGAGGATCACCACCACTTCGCCGCTTTGCACGCTCAGGTCGATGCCCTTGAGCACCTGCTGCTCGCCGAAGAATTTGTTGAAAGCCTGGAACTCGATCAATACGCTCATGCTTGGGCCCAGCGCCGTTCCAGCACCTTGGAGGCGGCTGACAACGGGTAGCAGATAAAGAAGAAAAACAGGAACAGCACGCCGTAGATCAGTACTGACTCATAGGTGCGTTCGATAATTTGCTGGCCGACCTTGATCACGTCCACCACGCCGATCAGCACCGCCAGCGAGCTGGTCTTGATGATGCGCGTGTAGACGTTGATGGTTGGCGGCGTCATGCGCTTGAGGGCTTGGGGTAGCAACACGTAGCCGTACAGCTGCGGGTCGGACAGGCCAATCGACAACCCGGCCTCGCGCTGGCCACGCGGCAGCGAATGCAGCGCGCCCCGTACCACTTCGCCGACCTCGCTGGCGCCCCACAACGACAGCACCAGCACCGCGCACCAGAAGCTCGGAATGCTCAGGCCAAAGAAAATCGGCAAACCGAAAAACAGCAGGTACAACCACACCAGCACCGGAATCGCCCGGAACAGCTCCAGGTACACCCGCAGCACCGCGTTGATCAGCGTGTTATTCAGCGTGCGCAGCACGCCATACAACACCCCGCCGACGGTGCTGAAGGCGATGCTCAGGAAAGAAATCGACAGCGTCTGCGCAGCGCCCTTGCCCAGTTGCGGCAACGACACCCACAACAACTCAAGACCCGAACTGGCCATGCTGGAGCCTCCTTTCCAGGCGACTGAGCAGCAGCGACAGCGGCAAAAACAACAGCACGCAAATCAGCGTCAGCACGGCGAGCATTTCGTAGGTTTTGTAGTAGAGCGCGATGTAGCTCTTGGTGGTGTAGAGAATCTCCGGCACCGCCACGGCCGACACCACCGTGGTCTCCTTGAGCAGAAAGATGAAATTGGCGAACAGCGCCGGCAGGCTGAGGATGCCGGCCTGAGGCAGGATCACATGGCGCAGCAGCTGCCAGTCGGACAGGCCGATGGACTTGCCCGACTCGATCTGCGCCAGCGGCACCGCTTCCACACCGGCGCGCAGCACTTCGGTGAGGTAGGCGCCGCCGAGGAAGGTCATGGTGATGATCGCCGCCCAGAACCCGGAGATATTGAACCCCAGCGCCGGCAAGGCGAAGTACACAAAGAACAGTTGGATCAGCAGCGGCGTGTTGCGCGCCAGCTCCACATACAGCGCCACCAGGCGCGACAGGTACGGCGTGCGAAACACCAGCAGCGCTGCGTTGATCAGTGCCACCAGCAACGAGGTGGCAATAGCGATCAGGCCCACTTGCAGCGTCACCCCCACGGCGCTGAGAAACGCCGGCAAGGTGCTGAGGATAAAAGTGAAATCGAAGGTCATCTTGAGTCCATGACGCCGCAAGGGTAATGCAGCGGGCGCAGTCCGATCCGGCGTGGGTAACGCCGGGTAGCGCGAACTTTAAAGGTATAAAAAGTAAAATTTAAATACCCAAATAGCATATTGATATCACCCAAAAAGATAACCGCCGGATTCGCGGGTTGTCCGGGTGGCGGCTATGGTTGGGGGGTCTGAGATTCGAGGGATTGACCATGAACGAAGTGAAGCCGATTGATCCGCAGGAGCTGGTGAAGTGGCTGATGGCGTTGCGCCGGGCGATCCACACACAAAACATGTAAGCCTGCGCAGATCAAATGTGGGAGGGGGCTTGCCCCCGATAGCGGTATGTCAGCCACAGATGCATTGACTGAACCACTGCTATCGGGGGCGAGCCCCCTCCCACATTTATTGCACTCCAAATTCCAGGCATAAAAAAAATGCCGACGCTATGTGAGCCGTCGGCGTTCAAACCTTGAAGGGGGTTTGGTTTACATCAGAACGCCGGTACGACGGCGCCTTTGTACTTGGAATCGATGAACGCTTTGACTTCAGGGCTGGTCAGGGCCTTGGCCAGCTTCTGGATAGCGTCGCTGTCCTTGTTGTCCGGGCGTGCCACCAGGAAGTTCACGTACGGCGACTTGGCGTCTTCGATGATCAGCGCATCTTTGGCTGGGTTCAGGCCGGCTTCCAGCGCGTAGTTGGTGTTGATCAAGTCCAGATCAACCTGGTCGAGCACGCGTGGCAGCAGCGCCGATTCCAGCTCTTTGAATTTCAGGTGTTTCGGGTTGCTGGCGATGTCTTTCGGCGTGGCCAGGGCGTTGCTTGGGTCTTTGAGGGTGATCACACCGGCTTTTTGCAGCAGCAACAGGGCGCGGCCGCTGTTGGAGCCTTCGTTCGGGATGGCCACGGTGGCGCCATCTTTGAGCTCGGAAATATTCTTGATCTTCTTCGAGTAACCGCCGAAAGGTTCAACGTGCACGCCGACCACAGTGACCAGGTTGGTGCCCTTGCCCTTGTTGAAGTTTTCCAGGTACGGCAGGGTCTGGAAGTAGTTGGCATCCAGACGCTTCTCGGCCACTTGCACGTTAGGTTGCACGTAGTCGGTGAATACTTTGATCTCCAGGTCTACGCCTTCTTTGGCCAGGGTCGGTTTGACCAGCTCAAGGATCTCGGCGTGCGGGATCGGCGTGGCGGCAACCACCAGTTTCTCGTTGGCCTGGGCGAAGCTTGCAGTCAGGGCAGCCGCCAGTGCGGTAAACAACAGAACCTTTTTCATGCAGTGTCCTTATCGAAATTCCGGGGCGTCTCTGACGACCGTTTTTATGGTGTGCCAGCGAAGTGCTATCGCGGCGTGGAGTGGACAATACCTAGATTTTTTATTCCCGAACAATATCTTTTATTCACTTTGATATTCCATTTTGCTCATGTAGCTGCTGTTCATTTAGAAAGCTGAGCAAGGTTTGCCGCTCGGCGGCGCTGGCACTCGCGAAGATCCGCTGCACCTGTTCCAGTGGCGAGCCCGCCACCGGCAGGTTGAGATGTTCGGGCAAAATCTCATCACCACTGCTCACCAGCAACGCAAAGTGAATAACGTTTTCCAGCTCGCGGGTATTGCCCGGCCAGCTGTGGAGTTCCAACACACGCTGGGCGGCATCACTGATCAGCGGAACCGGCAGGTCCAGGCGCTGGCTGTAGATGCCGAGAAAATATTCAGCCAGCGACAGAATATCGCCCACGCGCTCGCGCAGCGCGGGCAGGTCGAGCTGGCCTTCACTCAAATAATGGAACAGACGCTCGTGAAACTTGCCCGCCGCCACGGCCTGGGCGAGGTCGATGCTGGTGGCCGCAACCAGGCGCACATCCACCGGGCTGGGCTGGTGGGCGCCAACGCGGGTGACTTCGTGATTTTCCAGGGCGGCGAGCAATTTCACCTGGATCGGCAACGGCAAGTCGCCGATCTCATCCAGGTACAAGGTGCCGCCGTTGGCCGACCCGAACCACCCGGCCCGACTGCTCGCCGCGCCGCTGTGGCTGCCGGCCGCGTAGCCAAACAGCTCGGCATCGGCGTAAGTGGGGCTGATCGCGCCGCAGTTGACCGAGACAAACAACCCGGTGCGGTCGCTGCCACGGTGAATATGCCGCGCCAGCAGCTCCTTGCCGCTGCCGGTCTCACCGCGAATCAACACCGGCAAGGCGCGCGGCGCCAGGCTTTCCAAGTCTTCACGCAATTGGCGCGAGCGCGGGTCGACAAACACCAGGGCCTTGGCACGGATGCTCAGCGGGCTTTTTTCGGCGTCGGGGAAGGTCAGCAAGGGCTGGCCGAAGGTTTCATGACTCATGGCAGGCTCCCGCCCCAAATCCACTCAGGGACGGGGCGTTGAAAAATGTTCAGGCAGTACGCCGGGCGTGGTGCTCAAGGCGGTTTTGCAGGCGATAGAGGTAGGCGAAGCCCTGCTCCCAGCGCTGGTGGCCGGACTTCACATTGATATGGCCGGCGCCGGACAGAATCCCGGCCTCCGCGCCCCAATTGCGCGCCAGCTCCAGAGCCCGCGGGGCGCTGACCGCGCTGTCGTTGTCGGAGCTGACCACTTGGCTGGGAAACGGCAGCAGGTCGCTCGGGATCGGTGCGAAGTTGCGCAAGGCCGGTGAACAGGCCGGGCGTTCGACATCCGCCGGAGCCACCAGCAAAGCGCCGCGGACCTGACGCAAAAAGTGCACCGGCGCAGTGGCGGCCCAATGCGCGACGGTGATGCAACCCAGGCTATGGGCGATCAGGATCACCGGCGTGCTGTCGGCGGCGATGGCCTCGGCGAGTGCGGCCACCCAGTCTTCGCGACGCGGCGTCAGCCAATCGGCCTGTTCCACCCGCGCGCTGTTGGGCAGGCTGTTCTGCCAATGGGTTTGCCAATGATCTTCTGGCGATCCTTGCCAGCCCGGCACGATCAGATAACGAATCGACTCGCTGTGCATGGGTGTGCCCTCCTGCAGCGTTTAACGTTGCTGACCAGTATAGGGATGGGGGTTATATTCGTTAAGGAATAAGAAGCTATTTATTAATAACCAAAATCTCAAACCCATCGCAGATCAAAATGTGGGAGCGGGCTTGCTCGCGAATGCGGTGCATCAGTCGGCGCATCTGCTACTGACCCACCGTATTCGCGAGCAAGCCCGCTCCCACATAGACCTCATTTCACATCGAGCTTCAACGGAATTCCAGGCAAAAAAAAGGCCGCACCCTGCCAAGGAAACGGCCAAAAAATTGTCGAGGCATTTGAAACTAACGTGCAGTAATCACCGACAACTTGGTAATCCCCGCGCGTTCGATAGACGCCATGGCTCGCGCCACTTCGCCGTAGTTCACTCCATTGTCAGCCTGCAGTTGCACCCGCACATCGGGGTCCTTGGCCTTGGCCGCCTGCAGGTTGAATTCCAGCAGGTCCGGCTGGATTTCGTCCTTGTTGATAAACAGTTTGCCGGCGCCGTCGATACTCACCACCAGCGGGTCCTTTTGCTCAACCGGCGCCACGGCTTGGGTCTTGGGCAGGTTGATCGGGATCGCGTTGGTCAACAGCGGCGCAGTGACGATAAACACCACCAACAGCACCAGCATCACGTCCACCAGCGGCGTCACGTTGATCTCGCTCAGCACCTCGTCACTGTCTTGTGTGGAAAAGGCCATCTCAGGACGCCTCCTTCACTTTCTGCGGGTTGCCGGCTGCGCTTTTGGTCAGCGCAGGGTGCAGCAGCACGCGGAAGGCGTTTTTCTGCGCCAGGCTGTAGAAGTCGTGGGCAAAGTCATCCAGGTCAGCAGCCGTCAGCTTCAGGCGGCGCAGGAAATAGTTGTAGACCAGCACCGCCGGCACCGCGACGGCGATCCCCACACCGGTGGCCACCAGCGCCGCACCAATCGGGCCGGCCACGGTTTCCAGGCTGGCGGAGCCGGCGGCGCTGATGCCTTTCAACGCTTCCATGATCCCCCACACGGTGCCGAACAGGCCGATAAACGGCGAGGTGCTGCCGATACTGGCGACCACGGCCAGGCCGGTTTCCAGCGAGCGACGCTCACGCACGATCTGCTGACGCAGGGCGCGTTCGAGGCGGTCCTGATGGTTGATGGCCTGGCTCAGGTCCGCGGCGTGTGGCGTGTCACCGACCTGGATCGCGGCATAACCGGCCTGGGCCACGCGCGCTGCGGCGCCGGGCTGGGTTTCGGCCAGTTCGGCGGCCGAGTCGAGACTCGACGCCGCCCAGAACTGTTTGTGGAATTTGCGATCCTGGGCCTTGAGGCGACCGAACTGCACGCCCTTGAGCAAGGCGAAGCCCCAGGTGGCGACCGAAAAGGCCACCAGCAGCCAGATCACCGCGCTTTCGATGGATTCAACTGGAGATGCTAATGCCATGATGTTTTCCCTCTGTGCAGGTCGCGGCGTGTCCAACACACCGCTGCCGAATAGTTAGTGAATCTTGAAATCGATCGGTACGCTGACCCAGCCGTCCTGGGCCACATCGCCCTGCTTGGCCGGCACGAAGCTCCAACGCTTCACGGCGGTCAGTGCGGCGTCATCGAGTTGCTGGCGACCGCTGCTTCTCTGGACCTGGATCTCGCCCGGCTTGCCGCTGGCCAACACATGCACCCTGAGCAACACCGTGCCTTCCCAACCGCGACGCTGGGCCAGTGACGGGTACTCCGGCGCCGGGTTCTTCAGGTACGCGGCGTTCGCCGAAGCGGGTGTAACCGGGGCCGGCGACGGTGGCGCGGCTGGCGCGGGCGGTGCAGGTGGCGCCGGCGTAGGTGGCGCGGGCGGTTGCTCGACCGGTTTAGGTGCAGGCTTGGGCTCGGGCTTGGGCACCGGTTTGGGTTTAGGCTTGGGAATCGGTTTTGGCGGCGCCGGCTTGGCAGCCAACTCATCCACCACCGGCGGCGGTGGCTCGACCACAGGTGGCGGTGGTGGTGGCGGCACGGGTGGTGGCGGTTCAACCACCGGCGGCGCCGGCTGGGAAAATTCGATCGTCATCGGCGGGATTTCCGGCGGCACAATCGGCAATACCGGCGTCGGCTTCTGGCTCACCCAATAGATCACCGCACCGTGCAGCGCCAACACCAGCAAGCCGAGCAGCAGCCCTTCGCGACGGCTCGAGAAGCGCTTCGGGGTTTTCTGCAAACGCAACTGCCCCAACGGCGCCCGATGCGGCCGGCCAAGGTCGACCAACTCACCACCCGGTGCCAGGCGCCATTGCGCCTCGGGTGCACTGGCGGCGGTCTGGACATTGCCCATTGATTCACTCCCTACGGTCTTCACACAAAAAAACCGACAGGCCTGCCTTGGCGGCCGTCGAGGGCTGAATCATCGGGGCCAGACGCTTATCTCTTAAAGTAATCTTTAAAGTTATACATAGATCTAAACTGAATATGAGAAACATCCTGAAACGCCAAAGCCACGGCCTGCGCGGCCTGTGGCGAAGGTGCTGTTTTTCGATGCTTTTCAGGCATAAAAAATATTCAGTGAAGGCATCGATTGTGGGGTGGGCTTACCCCGCGTTGGGTTGCGTAGCAGACCCACTGGGAGATAACGCGGTGTCAGGCATATCGGTTTGGCAGGTTTTGGGGCGGCTATGCAGCCCAACGCGGGGCAAGCCCGCTCGCCACGAACGCGGCGCTCGGCGACAGCTTTACGCTGGGCTGTTGGCGCATAACTCGAGCAATTGACGTTGCAACGTCTGCCCGGCTGCGCCCAACCCGCTGCGGCCGTATAACGCCAGGCGCACGCCTTGCACCGTGGGCAACCCACTGTCCTCGCCGAGCACCACGTGCCCAGGCTGCACCACCCGGCGTGGTAACAGGCTGATGCCGAGCCCCGCCGCCACTGCCGAACACACGCTGGCCAGGCCGGCGCTGGAATAGCCGATGCGCCAGCGCCAGCCACCCACTTCCAGGTGATGCAGCATTTCATTGCGATACAACCCACCCACCGGAAACGCCACCAAGGGCAACGGGTCGCGTCCTAGGGACGGCATGCTGCGGCTGTCGACCCAGCACAGGGGCTCCGGCCACGACGCCAGGCAGTCGTCGCTGTCACCCATTTGCTTGACCAGCAACACGTCGAACTCACCTGCACGGTATTGACGCTGCAGCTCCGGGCCGAGGCCGCTGGTGACTTCCAGGCGCACGCGCGGGTAGGCCACCACGAACGACGACAGCAACGGCATCAGCCGTTCAGCGGCAAAGTCCTCTGGCACCCCCAGGCGCAGCACGCCGTCGCTTTGCTGAGTGATCAGCACGTCGGCAGCCTCTTCATGCAGCGCGAGGATGCGCCGCGCGTACGCCAGCAAGCGCTCACCCTCGGCGGTGGCCACCACGCGGCGCTGATCGCGGTCGAGCAACTGGCACGCCACGGCCTCTTCCAGGCGGCGGATCTGCTGGCTCACGGTGGACTGGGTCACGTGCAGGCGCTCGGCGGCGCGGGTGAAATTGCCGCAATCCACCACGGCGACAAAACTGCGTAACAACACGGGGTCGAACATGGCGCTTCACCATTGCGTTTGCCACTGATTGGCATGGTTATATTTAATTTCAGAATACCTCGCGAGCTGCCCATACTTCCTGCCTCTTTTGCACACCGAAAAGGTCCTGCATGCCGCTCAACCCTTCATTCATGAGCAGACTCGCCGGTTGGGGCCTGCTGGTCGTGCTTGGCCTGAACCTACGGCCGATCCTCAGTTCCATCAGCCCGTTGCTCGGCGAGATTCGCCAGGCCACGGGCCTGAGTTTCCAGAGCAGCGCCCTGCTTACCAGCCTGCCGGTGGTGTGCATGGGCCTGGTGGCGCTGGTCGGCGTACGCGTAGAGGCGCGACTGGGCGAGCGGCGCGGTATCGCCCTGGGCTTGATGATGATTTTGCTGGCGTGCCTGGCGCGCTGGTTGATGGGCCAGGCGTCGGCGTTGCTGGTCACGGCCTTGCTCGGCGGCGCCGGTGTGGCGCTGATCCAGGCGTTGGTGCCGGCGATGATCAAACGTGAATTCCATCACCGGGTGCCGGTGGCGATGGGTGTGTATTCAGCGTCGTTGATGGCCGGCGGCGGGCTGGCCGCACTGCTCAGCCCGGTGGTGGCCACGCATTTCCAGCAATGGCAGGCGGGGTTGGGCGTGTGGCTGTTGCCGGCGCTGGGGGCGTTGCTGTTGTGGGCCTGGTTGCCGTTGGGTGCGCCGCGCAATCCTCACATGGCGCCCGCATTCAAAGGCCTGCGCAATCGTCGCGCGTGGCTGCTGGCGCTGTATTTCGGTTTGGTGAACTGCGGCTACATGAGCCTGGTGGCGTGGCTGCCTGCGTACTATCAGCAACTGGGCTGGGGCGTGTTGCCGAGCGGTTCGTTGCTGGCCTTCATGACCATCTTCCAGGTGATCGCCGCGCTGTTGATGCCGGTGCTGGCGCAACGCGGTGTCGACCGTCGTCCGTTGCTGGGCATCAGCCTGTTGGCGCAAACCATCGGCTATCTGGGCCTGATCATCGCGCCGCTGGACTATCCGCACCTGTGGGTGGCGCTGTGCGGCTTCGGCCTGGGCGCGTGTTTCGCCCTGAGCCTGCTGCTGACCCTCGACCATCACCGCGACCCACGCCAAGCTGGGCAACTGGCCGCCTTCGTGCAAGGCGTGGGCTTTCTGATCAACGCGATTTCACCGTGGCTCACCGGCTGGCTGCGCCAACTCACCGGCGGCTTTGTCAGCGCCTGGGTGGTGCTGACGGTAACCGCGGTGGCGATGCTGCTGGTGACACGGGTGTTCAGCCCGGCCACCTATCGCAGCACATCAGAAGTCATAGCGCCCGGTCACGCCTAACGTGCGCGGTGTGCCCAGCAGGCCTTCGTAGCCGCCGTTGCCGCCGGTCCACAGGGTGGTGTAGTAGGTTTTGTCGAAGGCGTTTTTCAGCCACAACGACACGTCCCACTGCCCTTGCTGATAGTTGCCGCGCAGGCCGGTAGAGAGGTTGACCACGGCGTAGGCGGGGATCTGCCCGTAGTCGGAATCCTCCACGGTGCCCACCGCTTTGGAGCGGAACGCGTAGCTGGCAGTTACGTAGGGTTCGAAGCCGTTATCCAGGTTCCACTTGTACTCACCGTTGGCGTTGGCGATCCACTTGGACGCGCCGACCACCTGGTGGCCGGTCAGGTCGCAGGACGCCGGCGCGCCCGGACGCAGGCTGACTTCCGGTGGGCACGGCGCATCTTTGTAAGACAGGTAACTCACATCGTTGAACGAACCGTTGAGGTTCAGCGTCAGGCCCTTGAGCGGCACCAGCGTGCTTTCCACTTCAACCCCGCGCGAGCGCACGGAGCCGGCGTTGGTCAGGTATTGCACGCGGTTGTCCTGGTCGTAGGCATTGGTCTGGTAGCCGTTGACCTGGGTCCAGAACAGGTTGGCATTGAGCTGCAGGCGGCGGTCCCACAGCGTGCTCTTGAAGCCCAGCTCGGCGTTGTTGGCGCGCTCGGTGCCGATCAACAGTGAGTCGGCCCCGGCGGTCGGCGCGGAGCCCACGGCCAGGTTGACCCCACCGGATTTCTCGCCATGAGACAAGGTCGCGTAGCCCAGCAGGTTCTCATTGAAGTGATAGCTGAGGTTCAGCAGCCCCGACGGCGTTGCGCTGTACTGGCTGAGGTCGCCCGAGTCGTACACCCCGGCACGCCCGCGCCGCGCTGTGGCCGCCGCGCCGGTCACTGCCGCGCCACCCACTGGCGCATTGCGCGTGACCCAGGCGCTTTTCTCTTCATAGGTGCCGCGCAGGCCGGCGGTGAAATCCAGGCGCTCGGTGAGGTGCCAGGTGCCTTGGGCGAACAGGGCAAAACTGTCGGTGCGGATATGCCCGTTGCCAACGCTGCTCACATTGTTCAACGCGCCGGTTGGCGTGCCATTCCAGATATCCGCCTTGGGCCCGTAATAGGCGAAGGATTTGTTATCCAGCGAATTGCCGAAGTAATAGGCGCCGAGCACATAGTCGAAGAAGCCACCGGTAGGCGAGGCCAGGCGGAATTCCTGGGACCATTGTTTATCTTCCACCGACACCCCGGCGTTATACGCCGCCGGCACGTTGAGGCCGTCATCGTTGCGCGGGGTGAAATTCCACCAGCGATACGAGCTGACCGAGGTCAGGGTGAAGTCGCTGGGCAGGGTCCAGTTGGCCTCTACAGAGGTGCCGCCCTGGAACACGGTGACGTGCTGGTCGTTGTCCAGATTGACCTTGCGGTGGGTGCCATCCACCAGTGTCGCTCCCGCCGCCGTTGCCCGCGATTGATACAGGTTGGTGCCATTGATGGTCGGCCCGGTGCTGTACAGCACGCGCGTGCCGGCGCTGGAATCTTCCTCGTTGTAGTCGCCGATCCAGCGCAGGTTGAACGTCTCGCTGGGCTTGTACAGCAACTGCCCGCGAAAGCCCTGGCGTGAGCCGCCATTGAGGTCGTGGCCGTTGTATTCGTTCTTGATGTCGCCGTCGCTGCGCGTGCGATAGGCCGAGAAACGCCCGGCGAGGTCATCGGTGAGCGGGCCGGAAATGGTGCCCTTGGTCTGGAAATAACCGTCCTCGCCCAACGAAGTTTCGATGCTGCGCTCCGGGGTAAAACTTGGCGCGCGGGTGCTGATATTGATCACGCCGGCGGTGGTGTTTTTGCCGAACAGCGTGCCTTGCGGGCCGCGCAACACTTCCAGCTGTTCGATGTCCATCAAATCAAACACCGCCATGCCCGGCCGGCCCAGGTACACGTTGTCGATGTACAGCCCTACGCTGCCTTCCAGGCCGTCGCTGGCCGGGTTGTTGCCCAAGCCGCGAATCGACACGCTGGACTGGCGCGCATGCATATAGGCGACGTTGACGCTGGGCACCAACTGCTGCAAATCCTGAATGCGATAGACCCGCTGACTCTCCAGCGCCTGGCCGCCGATGACGCTCATGGGCGTGGGCACTTCCTGGGCGCTTTCGGTACGCCGCCGGGCGGTCACAGTGACGGTCTCAAGCTGGCCGCTGGCGTTTTCGCCCTTGCTTGCCGGCGCGGGTGTTTCGGCGGCCTGGGTCGGCGACCAACTGGTGCTGCCGGCCAGTAACATGGCCATCGGCAAGGACTTCAACAGACTCATAAGCGGCTCCGGACCTCGGAAATATTCCCTATCGAATATTCCATTAGGTTATTTATTTATGTTTTTACGAACATTTACTGCATAAGAGATAGCCTTTATAAGGAGTCGACCTAATGCATAGCCAATGCATTTCCCGGATATTTTTGATGTGAAAAATGCATATCGATCTGCGCCAACTTCGCCACTTCATCGCCCTCGCTGAACAGCGCAGTTTTGTCGCGGCGGCGTTGGCCGTGAACCTCTCGCAGTCGGCGTTCAGCCGCAGCATCCAGGCGCTGGAACACAGCGCCGGGTGCCAACTCGTGGACCGTGGCCGCAAGGACCTGGCGCCCACCAAGCAAGGCCAGGTGCTGCTCGAACATGCGCGTCGGCTGGTCAGCGGCGCGCAGCAACTGGCCAACGAGATCAGCCAGTTCAATGGCCTTGAGGCCGGTGAATTGCGCTTCGGCTGCGGCCCGGCACCGGCGGCCGGGTTGATCCCGCGCGCCATCGGCAGTTTTATCGGGCGTTACCCCAAGGCACGTGTGCAGTTCCAGGTGGATGACTGGCAAAGCCTGAGCAAGCGCCTGCTCAGCGAAGAGTTCGAATTTTTCGTCGCCGACACCCGCCATTTCGAGGCCAACCCGGACTACCACACCCACCGCCTGCGCGCGCGGCGCTGGTATTTCTGCTGCCGCGTCGGGCACCCGTTGGCAAGCCGCGACAGCGTAAGCGCCGCCGAGCTGATGAGCTATCCACTGGCCGTGACCATCCGCCCGCCGAACCTGCGCAAGGTCATTGTCGACCTCAGCGGCCGGCCGGATTACCTGCCCAATGTGGAATGCGAAAACGGCTACAGCCTGATGGGCGTGGTGCTGCGTTCGGACGCTATCGGCATCGTCAGTGCCAACAGCGATGTGCTGCACATGGCGCGGGGTGAACTGGTGTGTTTGACGATTGATGGGCTGGCGGAAGACCTGGAGGAGCGTTACACCCGCTATGGCATTGTCAGCCGCGCGGGGTATCGATTGTCGCCGTTGGCGGAGGCGATGATTGAGCAGATCAAGCAGATTGATGAGTTGGATGAGGATGTGTGTGCATTGGAGAATGTCGCTGTTTGAGTAGCACCCATGCATTCCCTGCATAAAACCCAGTCCTCAAATGCACTTGCCAGCCCACCACCCGAACAGCGAAAACCGTCACCTTTGTTCTGTTCGGTGAAGCCCCATGTCTCAACCAAACCCCGTGCGCAATGTGCTGTACATCATGTGCGACCAACTGCGCCGCGATTACCTGTCGTGCTACGGCCATGCGCATTTGCACACGCCGAATATCGACCGCCTCGCCGTTGCCGGCGTGCGCTTCAGCCGGGCCTACACCCAGGGCACCATTTGCGGGCCGTCGCGGATGTCGGCCTACACCGGGCGCTATGTCAGCAGCCATCAGGTGGCGTGGAACGCGGTGCCGCTGCCGCTCGAAGAGCTGACCATTGGCGATTACCTGCGCCCCCATGGCATCCGCACCGCACTGGTCGGCAAGACCCACGCCACGCCGAATCTGGACGCCCTGCAGCGCCTGAAGATCGACCCCGACAGCGCGCAGGCCGAGCCGCTGAATGAGGTCGGGTTTGACGCGTACATGCGCCACGACGGCATTTACCCCGACAGCCCGCTGTTCGACGACAAACGCGAGTCCGCGCCTTACACCCATTACCTGCGTGACCAGGGCTACGACGGCCGCAACCCGTGGCATGAATGGGCCAATGCCGCCGCCGGTGAAAACGGTGAAATCCTCAGCGGCTGGCACATGCGTCACTCAGGCAAGCCTGCGCGCGTGGCGCAGGAGCATTCGGAAACCGTCTACACCACCGACCGCGCCATCGACTTTATCGCCGAACACGGCGAGCAGCCGTGGTGCCTGCACCTGTCCTACATCAAGCCGCACTGGCCCTATATCGCCCCGGCGCCGTACCACGCGCTGTATGGCGCCGAGCATATCCAGGCGCCCATTCAACCTGAACACACGAGCGATCACCCGGTTTACCACGCCTTCCGCCAGCACCAGGAGAGCCTGAATTTCTCCCGTGATGAGGTGCGGCTGACGGTGATTCCGACCTACATGGGCCTGATCAAACAGGTCGACGATCAACTCGGGCGGCTGTTCGATTTTCTGCAAAGCAACGGCCGTTGGGACGACACGCTGATCGTGTTCACCAGCGACCACGGCGACTTCCTCGGCGATCACTTCCTCGGTGAAAAAGAATTTCTGCTGGAGCCTGCGGTGGGCATTCCGCTGATCGTGCGCGACCCGCGCGCCAGCGCCGACATCAGCCGTGGTTCAGTGGACGCACGCCTGGTGGAAACCATCGACGCCCTGCCAACCTTCCTCGACGCCCTGGGACTGCCAGCGGCTGACCACCGCCTGGAGGGCCGCTCGCTGATCCCGCTGTTGCACGGCAAGGACATCACTTGGCGCAACTACGCCATCGCCGAATACGACTATGCGTTCCAGGCCCCGGCCCGCGAGCGTCTGGAGCAGCCCATCGACCGCTGCCGCATGACCATGGTGCGCAGCGAGCACTGGAAGTACCTCGCGTATGACGGCTTTCGCCCACAGCTGTTTGATCTGGAAAATGATCCACAGGAGTTGCACGACCTGGGCGCCGACCCGGCCTATGCGGCGGTGCGCGAGACGCACGTGGGGTATTTGTTTGATTGGCTGCGCGGGTTGAAGCGGCGCACCACTATCAGCCATGCAGAGATCGCGCTGCGTGGCCAACGCTTTCGGTATGGTGAGCCAGAGGCAGAGAAGGTCGTGCAGATAGGCGTCTGGTAAACACCACAAAACAAATGTGGGAGCGGGCTTGCCTGCGATGCCGGCACCTGGGTGTATCAGACACACCCCGGCGATGCTATCGCAGGCAAGCCAGCTCCCACACAGACCTGCTCCGACATTTGGAACTGGGTTCGCTTAGAGACCTTTGGTGGTTTTGCTGGATTGCCCTTGCACACCCACCGGCACGTCGCCCTTGAGCGTCACCCGGCGCACGATGCGTTCCTGGGTGCCGTAGTCATCCACCGCGTAATGCTGGGTGGCGCGGTTGTCCCAGATCGCCACGTCGCCGGCATTCCAGCGCCAGCGCACGGTGTTTTCAAGGCGCGTGACGTGGCCTTGCAGCAGGTTGAACAGCTGCGTCGAGTCCGCCTGGGAATAGCCTTTGAGGCGCTTGACGAAGTGCCCCAACAGCAAAGTTTTCTCGCCGCTGACCGGGTGCACACGCACCACTGGATGTTCGGTTTCGTACACCGTAGAGGTGAAAATTTTGCGGTACTCCTCAAGCTTTTCCACCGATACGTCCGGCTTGCGCCCGGCGTAATCGTATTCGTTGCTGTGTATCGCCCACAGGTTGTCGGCCAGGGCGCGCAGCTCGACGCTGAGGTCGTTGTAGGCACTGGCGGTGTTGGCCCATACCGTATCGCCACCGGATTTTGGCGCCAGCACCGAACGCAGGATCGAGGCTTTCGGGTAGGCGTCGACGAAGGTCACGTCGGTGTGCCAGGAGTTGGCGCGCTGGCCGCGCGTGCCGTCCAGTTCCAGCAGGAACCGCGTGCCGTCGCGCACCGGCACGGTCGGGTGGGCAATCGGCTCACCGAGCAGGTGAGCGAAGGCTTCCTGGCTCTGGTCATCAAGGTGGGTCTGCTCGCGAAAGAAGATCACTTTGTACTGCACCAGCGCTTGCTGGATGGCGTCGACGGTGGCGGCATCCAGGCCACCGGACAGTTTGATGCCACGGATTTCGGCGCCGATGCGGCCAGCAACCGGGTGGATGTCCAGCGCCTGGGCGACGGGTTGAACGGCTAATGCGGCGTTGCTCATGGTGAAGACCCTCATGTGCCTGCTGATGGTGGGGATGCTTTCCGGCAACGCTCTATTGATATGCATTTTAGATCTAGCAAATGAATCAATGCTTCGTTGACGGAATAAGAGCTTGCATTTAAAACCTCAGCTCCCTGGGTCGCAAATGCCTTCGACCTATTTTTCAAATGCCGGGAAAGCATATGGATCTTCGCCAACTGCGCTACTTCATCGCCCTCAACGAACACCGCAGTTTCGTGCGCGCAGCGGACGCCATGGGTATCACCCAACCCGCCTTCAGCCGCAGCATTCAAGGGCTGGAGCAGGAGTTCGGCTGTGTGCTGGTCGATCGCGGCAACAAGGATCTACGCCCCACGCCCGAGGGCCAGGTGGTGCTGCAACACGCCTTGAGCCTGGTGCATGGCGCCGCCCTGCTGAGCAGTGAAGTGACGCGCATGACCAAACTCGATGCCGGTGACCTGCGCTTTGGCACCGGCCCGGCGCCGGCCGTGAAACTGGTGCCGGATGCGGTGGCACGGTTTATCGGTGCACACCCGAAAATCCGTACCAGTTTCCAGGTGGACAACTGGGAGAAACTCAGCCGCGCCTTGAGCCGTGAAGAGATCGAATTTTTTATCGCCGACATTCGCCAGTTCGAAGCCGACCCGAACTTCCAGACCCGCGCACTGACGCCCAAGCGCGGGGTGTTTTTTTGCCGACCGGGGCACCCGCTATTGGCCAAGGACAGCTTGTCGACCAACGACATGTTCGACTACCCGCTGGCCTCACCGTTGATCTCCCAGGGCATTCGCAAACTGCTGGCGAACCTGAGTGGGCGCATGGACTTTTCACCGAGCATTCAGACCGAGCATTTCCCGGCGCTGGTGAAGATCGTGCTGCAGTCCGATGCGATTGGCGTGGGCACTGAAGAGGCGTTTGCCGAAGACATCGCCCAGGGCTCGCTGGTGCTGCTGCACTGGCGCAACCTGCCGCAAAACCTGGAGACCATGAGCGCGCGTTGCGGGATTGTCAGCCGCACCGGGTCGCGGTTGTCGCCGGCGGCCAAGGCGATGATCGAGACGTTGGTGGCGGTGGACAGGCAGGAGGTGAGTGTGGCGGTTTGAAGGCCTCATCGCGGGCAAGCCCGCTCCCACAGTTGGAAGGCGTTCCCCTGTGGGAGCGGGCTTGCCCGCGATAGCGATAACCCAGCCACCACCAGCCTCAGAGCCCCGCCGCCGCCAGGTTCGGCGCCACCCAATCACTCACCTGAAACGACTTGCGGATCAGCCGCTCTTTGGACGCCAAGTCCACCGCGTCCTGCAATTTGCCGAGGAACACCGGGTCCAGGGTCGAGGGGAAAATCTCGCTGAGTTTCTGGTCTTTCAGATCGTTGGTCAGGATCACCGGCGGGTAACTGGCCAGCCCCGACACCAGGTCGATGTAAGCCTGCTTGTTGTTGTCATCGGTCAACCACTGCACCGCCTGCTGCTGGGCCTTGAGCAACGTGGCCACGGCTTGCGGGTGCTGATCCACAAACTTGGCACTGCCCACCAGCACCGCCTGCACGCTGCCGGCGCCACCGATGTCCTTGGTGGTCAGCGGTATTTCGGCCAGGCCCTTGGCTTGCAGCGCCGTGAGGCCTGAACCGCCCCAGGTGGCGTCAATCTGCTTGGCGGCCAAGGCGGCAATGGCGGCGCTGAAGTCCAGGTTGATGACTTTCAGATCCTTCTCACTCAAGCCCTGGCTGGCCAGCGCGGTGTCGAATGACAACTGGCTGGCCGTGCCGCGGAACACAGCGACGCGCTTGCCCTTGAGGTCTTGCAAGGTCTTGATGCCGGAGCCTGGCACCACGGCGAGGTAATGCTTGACGCCGCGCGCCGAGGCGCTGAGCAAGCGCGTGTCCAGGCCATTGGAGCGACCGATGATCGCCGCCAGGTCGCCCAGGTAAGCCAGGTCCACCTGGCCGTTGGCAAAGGCCTCATTGATCACCGGGCCTGCGCCCTTGAAGTAATTCCATTGAATCTTGATGCCTTGGTCGGCAAAGGCCTTTTCGAAGATCTGCTGACTTTGCAGTACATCGGTCACCCCACCGCCGCTGTGCTGGCTGCCCGCACTGAGGTCGGGCACGGCGATGCGAATTTCCGTGAGATCGGCAGCGTGCACCAACCCGGCCAGGGCGGTGCCGGCGAACAGGCTGATCAGACGTTTGAAGGGCAGTTTCATAAGCGCAGCTCCTGGTGGGCGACGGTCGCCTGGGGAGCAGAAAGTAGGCACAGGCCGATCAAAACTTTAAATACTATAAATTCACAATTTAATAGCTTTTTGGACTATGCGAGCTAAAACGCAGGCTCCAGAGGGATATGCATAAACAGCATCGAAAATATTCTTCGAATGCATTGGATGCGTGTCGGGCAGAGGCTTTAAATGATTTTTCTTATCCCACAATCATCTTGATTGCATTTTTCTAAGATCGAAATCAAATAACGCCCACGGCGACAACGGAGGTCCTCCATGGCCCGAATTTCACTTCTGAGCCTACCTCTGGCGGCCACCGGCAAAGACGCCGCGCCGCGCTGGCCGACATTGAGCGAACGCCTCATACCCTGGCTGCTGCCGCTGGGACTGTTTGCGCTGTGGTGGCTGGCCAGCCGCAATCACTGGATGAGCGAGCAGATTCTGCCGCCGCCCTCGCTGGTCTGGAGCAGCGCCGTGGAACTGGCCGGCGGCGAGTTGTGGAGCCATCTGGCGATCAGCGTGCAGCGTTTGTTCTGGGGGCTGCTGGCCGGTGTCGGCGCAGGCGCCCTTTTGGGCGCGCTGTTGGGGTTCAGCGCCCGCGCGGAGCGCCTGATATTTCCAACCTTCAGCGCGCTGTCGCAAGTGCCGACCCTGGCATGGATTCCGCTGTTCATGGTGTTTTTCGGCATCGGCGAAACCCTGAAACTGGTGGTGCTGGTCAAGGCAATCGTAGTGCCCGTCACCCTGCATACCCTGGTCGGCGTGCGTGATGCCCAGCCCAACCTGCGTGAAGCCGCCCACGTGCTGCGCCTGCCCCCGCACCTGCTGATCCGCCGCCTGATCCTGCCCGCCGCGCTGCCGGCATTCATGGCCGGGGTACGCCTGGCCTTGGCGGCCGGCTGGACGTCGTTGCTGGCGGTGGAGTTGCTGGCGTCCAGTGAAGGCATCGGCTACCTGATGGTCTGGGCGCGCCAGTTGTTCATGCTCGACATCGTGTTCGTGTGCATCGTGGTCATCGGCGTGCTGGGCGTGGTGATGGACCGCGGCATCGGCTGGCTGGATCGCAAATGGGTGCACTGGCCGCACCCGGCCACCGCGCAGATTCGTCGCGGGCCGCGCTATCAAGGCTGGCAGCGCCTGCAACCGTGGTTACTGCCGCTGCTGTTGGTAGCGTTGTGGCAGGCGGCGACGCAGCAGGGCTGGGTGGACGCCAATATTCTGGTCAGCCCATGGACGGTGCTGCAAACCACAGGCGCCGGCGTGCGGGATGGCAGCCTGTCCGGCGCCCTGGGCAAAAGCCTGGGCCGCACACTGGGCGGCCTGCTGCTGGGCGGCGGCCTGGGCTTTGCCATGGGCCTGTGGCTGGGGCTGTCGCGACGCAGTGAGCGCGTACTCGGCCCGACCTTGGCCGCACTGCGCCAGATCGCCATTTTTGCCTGGGTGCCGTTGCTCACCGCGTGGTTCGGCCTGGGCGAGTTGGCCAAGTCGGTGTTTATCGCACTCGCCGCGTTTTTCCCGCTGTTTATCGCCACCCAACGCAGCGTGCTGAACCTGTCGCCGCAACTGCGCGAGGCAGCGCAAGTGCTGCGCCTGAGCCTGTTGCAAGGCCTGCGCCGTCTGGTGTTGCCGGGCGCGGCGGCGGGGATTTTCGCCGGCCTGCGCCTGAGCCTGATCTACGCCTGGCTCGGCACCATCGGCGCGGAATACTTCATGCCGTCCAATGGCGGCATCGGCAGCCTGATGATCGGCGCCCAGCAACTGCTGCGCATGGACGTGATCATGGGCGGCATGCTGCTGGTCGGCCTTACCGGCGCCACGCTCAATGTTATCGGCCAACGCATCGAAACCCGCGCCACCCGCTGGAGACACGCATGAACGCACCTATCGTCCGCTTCAACCATGTGGGCAAATCCTTCGACGTCGACGGCTTCGCGTTGGAAGCCATTCGTGAATTCAACCTGGAGATTGCCGAGGGCGAATTTGTCGCGATTGTCGGCTCCAGCGGCTGCGGCAAATCCACCCTGCTGCGCCTGTTGGTGGGGCTCGATACGCAGTTTCGCGGCGACATCCAGGTCGACGGTAAGGCCGTAGACGGCATCGGCGGCGAGCGCGGCATTGTGTTCCAGGAGCACCGCCTGTTCCCCTGGCTGACCGTGGCGCAAAACATCGGCCTGGGTCTGGTCAACGAGCCGCTGAGCGAAGCCGAGCGCAACCGCCGCATCAGCGACTTTATCGAGCTGGTGGGCCTGAGCGACTTCACCCGCGCCTATCCCCATCAGCTGTCCGGCGGCATGGCGCAACGGGTGGCGATCGCCCGTGGCCTGGTCGCCAGCCCGCGCATCCTGCTGCTAGACGAGCCGTTCGGCGCCCTGGACGCACTGACCCGCCAACAAATGCAGGAAGAGCTGTTGGCGATCCGCGCGCGCGCCAGGATCACCACGGTGTTGGTGACCCACGACGTGGAAGAGGCGATTTTCCTCGCCGATCGCGTGGTGGTGATGGAGCCCCGGCCTGGGCGGATCAAGCAAATCGTCGATATCGCCCTGCCCCATCCGCGCCAGCGCAGCAGCTTCGAATTCCACCAGCTGCGCGAAGAACTGCTGCATGAACTGATCAGCGATGACCACTATCAGCCGCCCGTGCGCGAACAGATTCGCGACCTGCCGCTGGCCTTTATTGCCTGCTGAAGAGGAGTGCCGTGATGCCGCAACGTCCCAATTTTCTCGTGATCCTGGCCGATGACATGGGCTTTTCCGACCTCGGCGCGTTCGGCGGGGAAATCTCTACGCCGCACCTGGATGCCCTGGCGCTCAAGGGTCTGCGCCTGACCGACTTCCACACCGCGCCGACCTGCTCTCCCACGCGCTCGATGCTGCTGACCGGCACCGACCATCACATCGCTGGCATCGGCACCATGGCCGAGGCGCTCACGCCGGAGCTGATCGGCAAACCGGGTTACGAGGGCTACCTCAACGACAACGTCGTGGCGCTGCCGGAGCTGCTGCGCGAGGCCGGTTACCAGACCTTGATGAGCGGCAAATGGCACCTGGGCCTCACCGCCGAACTCGCGCCGCATGCGCGGGGGTTCGAGCGGTCGTTTTCACTGTTGCCCGGCGCCGCCAACCACTATGGCTTTGAGCCGACCTATGACGACGACACGCCAGGCTTGCTCAAATCCACCCCGGCGCTGTACATCGAGGACGACACCTTCGTCGCGCAACTGCCCGAGGGGTTCTATTCCTCCGATGCGTTTGGCGACAAGCTGCTGCAGTACCTCAAGGAGCGCGACCAGGCGCGGCCGTTCTTCGCTTACCTACCGTTTTCGGCGCCGCATTGGCCGTTGCAGGCGCCGGCGGACATTGTCGAAAAATACCGTGGCCGCTACGACGCCGGCCCCGAAGTGCTGCGCCTGGAACGCCTGGAAAAGCTCAAGGCGCTGGGGTTGATCGACGCCCATGTCGAGCCGCATCCGCTGATTGAGCTGAACACCCAATGGGCGGCCTTGAGCGATGAACAGCGCCAGCTCTCGGCCCGCGCGATGGAAGTGTATGCGGCGATGGTCGAGCGCATGGACTGGAACATCGGCCGGGTGGTGGAGTACCTGCGCCGCCAGGGGCAACTGGACAATACCTTCATCGTGTTCATGTCCGATAACGGCGCCGAGGGCGCGCTGCTGGAAGCCTTCCCCACGTTCGGGCCGCAGCTGTTGACCTATCTCAACCAGCATTACGACAACAGCCTGGAAAACATCGGCCGTGCCAACTCGTACGTCTGGTACGGGCCGTCATGGGCGCAGGTGGCGACCGCGCCCTCGCGGCTGTTCAAGGCGTTTACCACCGAGGGTGGCATTCGGGTGCCGGCGCTGGTGCACTACCCGCCACTGGCGCTCAACGGGCGGATCAGCCATGGGTTCGGCACGGTGATGGATATTACGCCGACGATTCTGGACCTGGCCGGTGTACGCCACCCCGGCAAGCACTGGCGCGGCAAGCCGGTGGCGCCGTTGCGGGGCAAGTCGTGGCTGGGCTTTTTGTCCGGCGAGACCAATCAGGTGCACGACGAACATACCGTCACCGGCTGGGAGCTGTTCGGCCGCCGCGCGATTCGCCAGGGCCAGTGGAAAGCCGTGTACATCCCAGGCCCGGCAGGGCCGGCGACGTGGCAACTGTATGACCTGGGCCAGGACCCCGGAGAAATCCATGATCTGGCCTTGAGTCACCCGGACAAACTCGAGACCCTGATCGGCCACTGGCAGCAGTACGTGGACGAGACCGGCGTGGTGCTCAGCGCGTCGCCGTTTCAGCCGGATTGAGCCCGGCCTGTGTGCGGGCCTGCGGTTCCAGGCGGTTGGCCCGCGCAAAGGTGCCGAAATCGTTGAAGCGCACGCCCATCTCGCGCATTACCTTGTGCGCCACCCTGGCGGTCATCTGGCGGATGTAAAACGGCTCTTTCACCACAAAATGGTGGATGCCATGGGTGCTGCCGAAGTTGAAGCAAAACGCTTGCAGCGGCCACATCCACCAGGGGTTGAGCACCTGGGTTTGCTGGATCACGTTGCCCAGCTCCACATCACCGTAGTAGTGCATGTTGGAGCTGACAAAGTGCAGGCAGAAGGTGCGCAGCACGTTGGGGGCAATGATCACCACGGCGGCGATGTCGATCACCTGCATCACCTGCAAGGTGCCGGCTGACCAGGCGATCGGCGCGCCCATCAGGCTGGCGATGCCATTGGCCGCATGAAAGCCCAAAAACACATACCACGCGCCCCAATGCAGCAGCGCCAAGGGCGCGTACACCAACAGCGAGCGCTTGAGGATGTTGAATTTGTGCTTCCAGGTCCTGGCGCGCAGCATGCGGATGAACGCCGACATGAAGTTGTCACCCACCATCAGCAACCGCGCCAGGCCCCACGGCTCGCCATTGGTGATGGCGCGTTCTTCCATATCAGTCTCGGTGCCGGACACCTTGTGGTGATTGAGGTGCAGATGCCGGCGTATCCACGGGTTGATGGTGCTCGGCCGCGCCAGCCATACCAGGCCCATCATCAGGTTGTGGGGCAGGCGTTGCTTGCGAAAGTACATGCTGTGGATCAGGTCGTGTTCCAGCTCGTGGGTCAGCGAGGCGAGGAAGGCATTGAGCAGCAGGCAAACCCACCACGCCATGTGGCCGGTGATGTAGAGCGCCGCCGAGCCGAGCATGCCCAGCAAGGCAAACGCCAGAATGCCCGCGCCCAGGGCGTCCTGGTGCCGCAACCAGGGGTGTTGCTGGCGCAATCTGGCCCCTTCGGCGAGCACCACGTCACGGATATGCGCTGAACGCTGTTGTGCGTTCATCTGCTGGGGACTTGCAGAAGTACCGTCCATGCTTCCATCCTCTTGGTTATTGATTGATGCATCCTGGCCCAAGCGGTGCGCCAGGGCATCAGCCCCACACGCCAACCTGTTGACCGCAAGCGCCAATCGTCATGCCCGAAGCCACTTCCCTCGCCAGCTGGACCCGCGCCCTGCGCAAGCAGCTCGACGCCCTGGACCTCGACAGCGCCGCCCTGTGTGCGCAAGCCGGGCTCGACCCGCAGCAGATAGACGACCCCAACGCGCGCTATCCGTTGTCGGCCACCACGCGGTTATGGGCACTGGCCGTGCAGGCCAGCGGCGACCCGGCCATCGGCTTGCGGGTGTCGCGGTTTGTCAGCCCGACCACCTTTCATGCGCTGGGTTATGCGTTGGTGGCCAGCGGCAGCCTGCGCGAGGTGTTCGAGCGGATTGTGCGTTATCACCAAGTGGTCAGCGATGCGCTGACGCTGGAGCTTAGTCGAGAGGGCGAGCGCTATTGCTTTCGCCTGCTGCAACCCGCCGGCAGCCCGGCACCGGCGCTGGAAGCGATTGATGCGTTTGCAGCGATCTATGTGCGCACCTGCCGAAATCGGCTCGGCCGTGAGTACGCGCCGCTGGCGGTGTACCTGCAGCGCCCGGAGCCGGCCGACCCCACGCCGTGGCACACGGTGTTTCGCGCACCGGTATTCTTTGGCGCCGAGGAAGACCGCCTGGAGTTTGCCGCGCGGGACTTCGACAGCCACTTGGATGACGCCAACCCGGAGTTGGCCGAACACAATGAAACCGTGCTCAAACGCACCCTCGCCCAGCTGCAACCGCTGACTTGGGAGCGCAAGGTGCGCGCGGCCATCGAGGCGCAATTGCCTGAGGGTGAGCCGAGTGCCGAACGGATCGCCCAGGCGTTGCATTTGAGTTTGCGCAGCTTGCAACGGCATCTGGCCGATGAAGGCTGCCGGTTTGACGCGTTGCTCAATGAATGTCGGGAGAATCTCGCGCTGCTGCACTTGCGGGATCCGCAGTGCTCATTGGCCGAGATCAGCCACTTGCTTGGGTTTGCCGATACCAGCAGTTTTAATCGCGCGTTCAAGCGCTGGACGGGGATGACGCCGGGGCAGTTTCGGGATGGGTTGCGCTAGGTAGGACCTCTTCGGGGGCAAGCCCCCTCCCACATTTGAGTGCGTTAACAAATCAAAAGGTGGGAGCGGGCTTGCTCGCGAAGGCGGTGGATCAGACCCTGCAAATCCTGAATCAATCAGCGCCTTCGGGGGCAAGCCCCCTCCCACATTTGACTGCGTTAACAAATCAAAAGGTGGGAGCGGGCTTGCTCGCGAAGACGGTGGATCAGACCATGCACATCCTGAATCAATCAGCGCCCACGATCGCGGCGCAGTAACTTTCTTGCCCGCGCCGCCAACGCCTTGGCATCAAAGGGCTTGAGCAAATAATCATCTTCATGCAATTCCAACCCGCGAAGCCGGTCTTCAATCCCGCCCGGCGTGGTTAGGAACAACACCGGCGTCTCGCCCTTCAACCGAATAGCCTGCTGCAACTTCCAGGCGTTCAAGCCCGGCAACATCACATCCAGAATCACCAGCTCGTACTCGGTACTCTCCACGAAGCGCAACGCGGCCATGCCATTGGCTGCGACCTCCACGGTGTAGCCGGCCTCGTTCAAACCCCGGGCCATCCGCTGTGCCTCTTCGGTTTCATGTTCCACTAACAGCACGCGCATAACACACCTCGATTGATCAGGTTTGCAGGCTATCACCCTCAGGTCTGCGCCGCCTCACGCAAGCGATGAGCATCGAGGATTTCAATTTCCCCATAGCCCAGGCGCACGACGCCCTGGGCTTGCAGGTCCTTGAGCAAGGCGTTGGTGGTCTGGCGTGACAGGCTCAACATCGCCGCCAAATCTTCCTGGGGCAGTTGCAGCACACGTTTCGAGTGCTCGGTATCGCCGTAACCTTCAACGATCATCAGTAAACGGTGCGCCAGCCGCACCGAGGCCGGCATCAGGCTCAGGTGCTCGATATTGATAAAGCTCAGGCGCAGTTTCTGGCTCATCAGCAAGGCCAGGTCGCGCCAGTACTGCGGGGACTGATCAAGGATGCTCAGCAACGCCTGCTGCGGCACCTGCAACAGCGTGCACGGCCCCACGGCGCAGGCGTCGTGGGTGCGCGGCAAGCTGTCGAACAGGCAGATTTCGCCGAACCAATACGGCCGCTCTACCAGGCTCAATAGCGCTTCCTTACCGTGCTCGTTCACCGCGCTGATGCGCAGCGTGCCGTCGAGCACCGCATACAGGCCACAGGGCGGGTCGCCGCGCTTGAACAGGTATTGCCCCGCCGCCAGCTGGCGCTGCCGGGCACTGGCCAGCAGGCTATGCTGAAAAGAGGCAGGCAAGTGGCTGAACCAATGACCGCTGGCCAGCTGCGAGCGCCATTTCTCTGTGTCCATGCGAACTCCGAAGATTGTCGCCCAGCTGACAGTCAGTCACAGGCTGGCAGGGCATGATCAAGCATCCTACAGGAGGAACAACAATGAAAAGCCTCGTCGAGCACCTCAGTCAATACGCCGCCTACCACCGCGACCCGCGCAATATCGCCAGCCACTTTGTCGGCATCCCGCTGATCGTGGTCGCCGTGGCGGTGCTGTTGTCGCGCCCCGAATGGGCCGTCGGTAGCCTGTGGATATCTCCGGCAGTGCTACTCGCGCTGTTCTCGGCATGGTTTTACCTGCGCCTGGAACTGGCGCTGGGCGTGCTGATGACGGTGTTGATGGGCTTGGCGGTGTGGGCCGGGCATGTGCTGGCGGCGCAGAGCACAGCGGTGTGGCTGGGCAGCGGGATCGGGATGTTTGTGGTGGGTTGGGCGATTCAGTTTGTCGGGCACTATTACGAAGGCAGGAAGCCGGCGTTTGTGGATGATGTGTCGGGATTGATTGTGGGGCCGTTGTTTGTGGTGGCGGAGTTGGCGTTTGTGCTGGGGTTGCGGCATGACCTCAAGGAGCAGATTGAGGCGCGGTCCGGCCCGGTAGAACGCCGCGATCTAAAGCCGAGCAAGGTCTGAATGTGGGAGCGGGCTTGCCTGCGATGCAGGCACTTCGGTGTATCAGTCACACCGCAGTGATGCTATCGCAGGCAAGCCAGCTCCCACACAAGCCCGCTCCCACAGGGGTCTTGCGGTGTTTTTAAGCTTTCTGCCAAACCTTGGGTTTGAAGAACAAGGTCTCGCCACGCGCCAGACCGGTCAGGCTGTCGTGGTCTTTGACCACTTCGGCCTCGATCAACTCGCTTTGGCCTTCGACCTTCAGCGTCACCCGTGTAGTGGCGCCCAACGGCCGAATATCCCGCACTTCAGCCGCGTGGTGGTCTTCCAGTTCATGGCGCGACAACGACACTTCATGCGGGCGGAACAGCACGTGCTGGTCCTCACCCAAATGCAGGCGGTTGGAATCCCCCAGGAAGTGGTACACAAAATCGCTGGCCGGGTTCTCGTAGACTTCGCCCGGTGAACCAATCTGTTCGATCACGCCCTTGTTCATCACCACAATGCGGTCGGCGACTTCCATGGCCTCTTCCTGGTCGTGGGTCACGAACACCGAGGTCAGGTTGATGTCTTCGTGCAGACGCGCCAGCCAGCGGCGCAGCTCTTTACGCACCTTGGCGTCGAGGGCGCCGAACGGCTCATCCAGCAGCAACACTTTAGGCTCGACCGCCAGGGCGCGGGCCAGGGCGATACGCTGGCGCTGGCCACCGGAGAGTTGTTCCGGGTAGCGATCCGACAGCCAATCCAGCTGCACCATGTTCAGCAACTCGTGAACCTTGACCGCGATCTGGCTTTCGTTCGGGCGCTGGTTTTTCGGTTTCATGCGCAGGCCGAACGCGACGTTGTCGAACACGGTCATGTGACGGAACAGCGCGTAGTGCTGGAACACAAAACCGACGTTGCGATCACGCACGTCGTGGCCGGACACGTCTTCACCGTGGAACACGATGCTGCCGGCATCCGGGGTTTCCAGGCCGGCAATGATGCGCAGCAAGGTGGTCTTGCCGCAGCCGGACGGGCCCAGCAACGCCACCAGCTCGCCACTCTGGATGTCCAGATTGATGCTGTTCAGGGCCTTGAAGGCGTTGAAATTCTTGCTGACATTACGGACTTCAATCGACATGACTTATTCCTCACCGGCGCTTTTGCGCAGGCGGTTGATACGGTTCTCGCTCCACTGCTTGAGCAGCAGGATGAAGAGCGCCAGGATCAGCAACAGGCTCGCGACGGCAAACGCGGCAACGTGGTTGTATTCGTTGTAGAGGATCTCGACGTGCAGCGGCAGGGTGTTGGTCACGCCGCGAATGTGGCCGGACACCACCGATACCGCGCCGAACTCACCCATCGCCCGTGCGGTACACAGCACCACGCCGTAGATCAGGCCCCACTTGATGTTCGGCACGGTCACATGCCAGAACATCTGCCAGCCATTGGCACCGAGCAGGCGCGCGGCCTCTTCTTCCTGAGTGCCCTGCTCCTGCATCAGCGGGATCAGTTCACGGGCCACGAACGGCACCGTCACGAAGATGGTCGCCAGCACAATGCCCGGCAAGGCGAAGACGATCTGGATGTCGTGGTCTTGCAGCCAGGGGCCGAAGAAGCCCTGGGCGCCGAACATCAGCACGTAGACCAGACCGGCGATCACCGGCGACACCGAGAACGGCAGGTCGATCAGCGTGACCAGGATGCTCTTGCCACGGAATGAGTATTTGCTCACGCACCAGGCGGCGCTGACGCCGAACACCACGTTGAGCGGCACCGAGATCACCACGGCGATCACCGTGAGTTTCAGCGCCGACAGCGCGTCCGGCTCGAGAATCGCGGTGAAGAACGCCCCCAGGCCATTCTTCAGGCCTTGGGACACCACGATAAACAGCGGCAGCAGCAGGAACAGGAAGAACACCAGCCAGCCGAGGCTGATCAGGATGCGTCGCGACACCGCGCTGCCACGACGGGCGGCGTTGGCCGAAGAAGCGGCGGAAATAGACGATTGGGACATGTTCCGCGCCTCCTTATGGGTGTTCGATGCGCCGCTGCAGCAAGTTGATCAGCAGCAGCAAAACAAAGGAAACCACCAGCATCAGCACACCGATGGAGGTGGCGCCGTGGTAGTCGTACTGGTCGAGCTTGACCATGATCAGCAGCGGCAGGATCTCGGTTTTCATCGGCATGTTGCCCGCGATGAAAATCACCGAACCGTACTCACCAACGCCACGGGCGAAGGCCAGCGCGAAGCCGGTCAGCCAGGCGGGCAGCAACGCAGGCACGAGGATGTAGCGGAACACCTGCAAGGGCTTGGCGCCGAGACACGCGGCGGCTTCTTCGATTTCCCGAGGGATATCGGCCAACACCGGCTGCACCGTGCGCACCACGAATGGCAGCGTGACGAAGGTCAGCGCCAGGGTGATGCCCAGCGGGGTGTAGGCGATCTTGAAGCCCAGGTCAGCGGCGAACTGGCCGACCAGGCCGGTGGGGGTGTAGAGCGCAGTCAGTGCGATGCCGGCAACGGCGGTGGGCAGTGCGAAGGGCAGGTCGATCATCGCATCGATGATCTTGCGGCCGGGAAAGGTGTAGCGCACCAGCACCCAGGCCAGCAGCGTACCGATCACGCCGTTGATGATGGCGGCATACAGTGCCGTGCCGAAGCTCAGTTTCAACGCCGCCAGCACACGCGGTGCAGAGATGATGTTCCAGAACTGATCCCAAGTGAGTTGAGCGGCGTGTACAAACATCGCCGCCAGGGGGATGAGTACGATCAGGCTGAGGTACACCACGGTGTAGCCCAGCGTCAGCCCGAAGCCGGGTATGACGGGGGAAATACGACGCGACATAAGAGTCCTTGGTTAGCGGGTAGATACCACTATAGGAGCGAGCTTGTGTGGGAGCTGGCTCTTCTGTGGGAGCCGGGCTTGCCCGCGATGCAGGCACCTCGGTGTGTCAGTCACACCGGGGTGATGCTATCGCAGGCAAGCCAGCTCCCACACAAGCCCGGCTCCCACAGAAAGCTGGCTCCTACAGTTTAATTTGGCTTACTGCGCCGAGTAGATCTGGTCGAACACGCCACCGTCATTGAAGAATTTCGGTTGGGCAGTTTTCCAGCCGCCGAAGTCTTTGTCGATAGTCACCAGGTCCAGTTTCGGGAACTGCTGGGCGTATTTGGCGGCGACTTTCTCATCGCGTGGGCGGTAGAAGTTCTTCGCCGCAATCTCCTGGCCAGCCGGGCTGTACAGGTGCTTGAGGTATTCGGTGGCGATTTCGGTGTTGCCCTTTTTCTCGGCGTTCTTGTCGACCACGGCCACTGGCGGCTCGGCGAGGATCGACAGCGAAGGTACAACGATGTCGAACTTGTCAGCGCCGCCGTCTTCTTTCAGCGCCAGGAACGCTTCGTTTTCCCAGGCCAGCAACACGTCACCCTGACCGTTGTTGACGAAGGTGATGGTCGAACCGCGCGCGCCGGTGTCGAGGATCGGCACGTGCTTGAACAGCTCTTTCACGTATTCCTGGGCCTTGGCTTCACTGCCACCGGCTTTCAGGCCATAGGCCCAGGCGGCGAGGAAGTTCCAGCGGGCGCCGCCGGAGGTTTTCGGGTTCGGGGTGATCACGGACACGTCTTTCTTGATCAGGTCGCCCCAATCCTTGATGCCTTTAGGGTTGCCCTTGCGCACCAGGAACACGATGGTCGAGGTGTAGGGCGTGCTGGCGTCCGGCAGGCGGGTTTGCCAGTTTTCCGGCAGGGTTTTGCCCAGTTTGGCGATTTCGTCGATGTCACCGGCCAGGGCCAGGGTCACCACGTCGGCGCGCAGGCCGTCGATCACCGCACGGCCTTGCTTGCCCGAGCCGCCGTGGGATTGCTGGATCTTGACGTTGTCGCCGGGGTGGGACTGTTTCCAGAAGGTGGTGAACTCAGCGTTGTAGTCCTGGTACAGCTCACGGGTCGGGTCATACGAGACGTTGAGCAGCTCGTAGTCCTTGGCAACAGCGGAACCGGCAAACACGGCACTGGCCAGTGCGGCCAGGGCGTAACGGCGAATCGACGACATAGAAGGCTCCTGAAATTCTGGGTGTTGGCTTTTTCTTATAGTTGCGGGTCTAGCATGCGAATCGCCGTTGTTGCTCAGCTCGGTTTGTTACCCGGGTTCTGCAAACGGAATTTTTCCTTGCGTTCGATCTGTACCACTTGGGCGTTATGCACAGTGATTTCCACCGCGCCAAACCGCAGGTCGCGCAAGGCGCTCTGGATCTCACGCAAAATGGCTGCTTCGTCCTGGCCGTCGACGCTACGTAGAGATGCGCTCATGGTCTCGCTCCTGAAATGAATAGTGCCTGGCAGTGGCGGCACTGCTTGCGGCGTGAGGGCGATAGTAGATAAGCGCGGATATTCTTAAAAATACTATTTAAGAATGTTTATATAACCAGAAAGAATTTTCTGGCAGGACGTGGGGTTGCGAAGGTTTTGGTACTGAAAATACTGATACCCAGGCGCGGCTGAAGCCTGTGGGAGCCGGGCTTGCCCGCGATGGCGGTGTGTCAGGCACGAAATATTTCGCCTGAAAGGCCCTCATCGCGGGCAAGCCCGGCTCCCACATTGACCGAGTTTTGCCTATCGGATAGCAGGTGCCCGATGCCAATCAATCTCCTGTGCCGGCATCGGCCGCCCGAACCAATACCCCTGCCCCATATCGCATTCCTGCTCCAACAAGAACCGCGCCTGTTCCACTTGCTCGATGCCTTCGGCGTGCACCTGCATGCCCATGCTTTTCGCCAGGGCGATTACCACGCGCACAATCGCCGCATCGTCCTCATCCCATGGCAGCCCGGCGACAAAGCCCTGGTCGATCTTGAGCTTCTGCACCGGCAGGCGCTTGAGGCGCAGCAGTGACGAATAGCCGGTGCCAAAGTCGTCGATGGCCAGGCGCAAGCCCAGTTCACGCAGGCGGTGCAGCTGCTCAAGGGCCACTTCCGGATCATCCATCACCGCGCTTTCGGTGACCTCTAACTCAAGAAACGCCGGATCGAGGCCGGTGGCGTGCAGCACCTGAGCGACTTGCTCGTACAGCTCGCGCCGGGCAAACAGCCGGCTGGAGACATTCACCGCGATAAAACTCAGCGGCGCGCCATCGGCCAGCCATTGGCACATCTGGCGGCAGGCCTGGTCCATGACCCAGGCGTCGATGTCGGCAATCAGCCCGGTACGTTCGGCGATGGGGATGAAATCGCCCGGTGGCACCAGACCGCGCTCCGGGTGTTGCCAGCGCACCAGCGCTTCGACGCCGATCAGGCGGCTGCCCTGCAGGTTGTGCACCGGCTGGTAATACACGCGCAGCTCCTGCTGGTCGAGGGCGCGGCGCAGTTCGCTGGCGATTTCCACGCGGTTCTGCGCATGGGCGGTCAGCTCTTCGGTGTACAGCGCGTAGCTTTCGCGCCCGGCACTCTTGGCCTTGAACAGCGCGGAATCGGCATTGCGCAGCAACTGCTGGGCGCTCAGGGCATCGCTGGGGAACAGGCTGATACCGATACTGGCGCTGATAAACAGTTGGTGGCCGTCAAAGATGAACGGCTGCTTCATCGCGTCGAGCATGCGCTGGGCCAGGGCGGCGGCCTGCACCACCTGTGGACAACTTTCGGCGAGCACGGCGAACTCGTCGCCGCCCAGGCGCGCCAGGGTCACGCCGGGGCCGAACAGCCCCTTGAGCCGCTCGCCGACCGCTTTGAGCAACTGGTCGCCGACGTTATGGCCGAGGCTGTCGTTGATGATCTTGAAGTGATCCAGGTCCAGCAACAGCAAGGCACAGCCGCGTTTGTGCACTTGCGCCGAGGCCAGCGCCTGCTCGGCGCGGTCGGTGAACAGCAGGCGATTGGGCAGGTCGGTGAGCGGGTCGTGATGGGCGAGGTGCGCCAGTTCGTGCTCGGAATCCTTGATCGCACTGATATCGGAAAACACCGCGACGTAATGACTGACCTTGCCTTGGTCATCCTGGATGACGCGGATGGTTTGCCACTGTGGATAAATTTCACCGCTTTTGCGCCGATTCCAGATTTCGCCGCTCCATTCGCCGGTGCGTTCCAGGGTCTGGAACATCTGTTGATAAAAATTCGACGAATGGCGCCCGGACTTGAACAAGCTTGGTCGCTCGCCCATGACGTCTTCGCGGCGATAGCCGGTGATCTCGATAAACGCCCGATTGACGTGCACGATCAACCCTTGGGCGTCGGTGACCAGCACGCCTTCGCGGGTGCAATCGAACACGGCAGCCGCCTGGCGCAGGCGCTCGCGGTTTTCTTTCAGCGGCTGCTGCAGCTGGTGAGCACGGGCAAAACGGGCGCAAATCAGAGACAGGGTCAACGCGCTGAGCCCCACCCAGACATAGCCACGCACCTGCAGCCAGCGTTCCAATTCTCGAGGGTCATCGAGAAAGTCGATCAATAGATGATGGCTGAGCTGGAGCCACGCAATGGAAACCAGCAGGTATACCAGCCCCACACGCAGGGCACCTCGGTATGAAAACAGCATATGGTCAGTAATCCTTACCAAAAAACAAAATCGCCCTACAAAGGCTGCGGATTATAGAATAAGAAACATCCAGTCACTTCTATCTGAAAGGGCGGCTGGTTTTCTCTGTAGGCTTAGTGATAATGCGTGAGCTGCTTTTTTCTTTATCTGAGGGCCATACAGCCTATGTGGTACAACGGTTTTCTTGACTTGTCAGCCTGGCAACTGGTGGCAGTCACTCTGTTGATGACCCACGTGACCATCGTTGGGGTCACGGTTTATCTGCACCGCTATTCAGCCCATCGCTCCCTGGAGCTCAATGCCGGCCTGAAACACTTCTTCCGCTTCTGGCTGTGGCTGACCACGGCGCAGAACACCCGCGAGTGGACCGCCATCCACCGCAAACACCACGCCAAATGCGAAACCGTCGACGACCCGCACAGCCCGGTCGTCAAAGGCCTGTCCACCGTATTGCGCAAAGGCGCCGAGCTGTACCGCGCCGAAGCCGAAAACCCAGAGACCTTGCGCATCTACGGCAAGAACTGCCCGGACGACTGGATCGAGCGCAAGATCTATACGCCTTACCCGCTGCTGGGCGTGGCGATCATGGGCGTCATCGACCTGATGCTGTTCGGCACCATCGGCATCACCATCTGGGCGATCCAGATGATGTGGATCCCGTTCTGGGCTGCCGGCGTGATCAACGGCCTGGGGCACGCCGTGGGCTATCGCAACTTCGAATGCCGTGACGCGGCGACCAACCTGGTGCCGTGGGGCATCATCGTCGGCGGCGAAGAGCTGCACAACAATCACCACACCTACCCCAATTCAGCCAAGCTGTCGGTGAAGAAGTGGGAGTTCGACCTGGGTTGGGCGTGGATCAAAGTCTTCAGTTTCCTGCGCCTGGCCAAGGTGCAGCGCGTTGCCCCCATCGCCCACCGTGTCGAAGGCAAAGGCCATCTGGACATGGACACCGCCATGGCGATCCTCAACAACCGCTTCCAGATCATGGCCCAGTACCGCAAGTTGGTGATCGGCCCGCTGGTCAAGCAGGAGCTGGAGAAGGTCGATCACTCGGTGCGCCATCAGTTCCACCGTGCCAAACGCCTGCTGTCGCGTGAAACCAGCTTGCTGGATGACCGCCACCACGTGCGTATCCAGAGCCTGCTGGAACACAGCCATGCGCTCACCGTGATCTACGAGAAGCGCCTGGCGCTGCAACAGATCTGGCTGAAAACCAGCTCCAATGGCCACGACATGCTGGCTGCGATCAAGGAATGGGTGCACGAGGCCGAGGCCAGCGGCATTCAGTCCCTGCGCGATTTTGCCCACCAGCTGAAGACTTATTCGCTGCGTCCTGCAACGGCCTGATCGAGCATTCACAGCCCGCTCGCGTGAGCGGGCTTGCCGTGATAGGCGGGTTGGCCTTGGCAGGCGGGCTCCCTGTGGCGAGCGGGCTTGCCCCGCGTTGGGCTGCGAAGCAGCCCCAATAAAAGCCACCGCATTTCTCCCGACAAACCGCAGTGCCAGGTTTCAGGGCCGCTTCGCAGCCCAACGCGGGACAAGCCCGCCTGCCACAGCAAGCACCCTCACCACCGTAAAACTAATCACCAAAACCAGCCTATTCACCGCGAAAATCGGCCTACAACCGGTTTCTGACGTCATTTCTTAGTCAGCCTGTTCACGGAACTTCACCGCAATTCCCCTCTCTCAAAGAACACTTCGCCATCATGGTGACCCCTTGTAGTGACCGCTGCTCCATCCTGCGGCGCGCCCAGAGAGAGTTGTACCGATGGTTCACGAAAAGCCTTACTTGCCCGATGCCCCCACAGCTGAGCCTGCCCGCCCGGCTGCGGCGGCAACCTTGCTGGCGCTCATGCACGCCCAGGGTGAAGTCGAGCGGCTGAGTGAGCGCGAGCAACTGCTCAGCTCACTGCTGGTCAGCGTGAATGCCGTGCTGTGGGCCATCGACTGGGAAACGCGCCAAGTGCTGTACGTGAGCCCGGCCTACGAGCGAGTGTTTGGCCGTCCGGCCGGTCTGCTATTGGCCGACCACCGCGAATGGCGCAACAGCGTTCACCCCGAAGACCTCGATTACGCTGAATACAGCCTCGCCCGCGTGCTGGAGCAAGGCGCCGTGGAGGACCGCGAATACCGCATCATTACCGCCGACGGGCAGATTCGCTGGCTGAGTGACAAATGCTATATCAACCAGCAGGTCGAGCCCGGCAGGCCGGTGATCGTGGTCGGCATGGCCGAAGACATCACCGAAAAGAAACAGATGGAGTTGGAACTGCACCGACTCGCCACCACCGACGTACTGACCCAGAGCAGCAATCGCAGGCACTTTTTCGAATGCGCCAACCTGGCCTTCGACAGCGCCTGCGCCCAAGGCACAACGCTGGCGTTCCTGTTGCTGGACATTGATAACTTCAAAGAGGTCAACGACAGTTACGGCCACCTGGAGGGCGATCAGGTGTTGCGGCGTATCGCCGAGAGCGGTCGCAGCGTACTGCGCCGTGGCGACCTGTTCGGGCGCATCGGTGGCGAAGAATTCGCCGCCGTGCTGCCCGGTTGTGCGCCGCACATGGCATTGCAAGTGGCCGAGCGGTTGGGCAAGGAAATCCAGGCGCTGAGTTTCAGCTACGAAGGGCGGCAATTTACCGTCACCGTCAGCCAGGGCCTGGCTACGCTGCGCGAAGAAGATGCGTCTCTGGACAGCCTGTTTGCGCGCGCTGATGCGGCGATGTACGAGGCCAAACGCCAAGGCAAGAACCGCGTCATAGCAAGTTAACGCCACTCGACGATGGGAGCGGGCCGGCTCCCACACGTGACCTCGTTGCTGGCTAGGCCTTGCGTACCCGAGTCAACTCCGACAATCCGACCTTCAGCAAGCGCGCCGTTTTGCTGCCGGCCAGCTCTTCCAACCCTTCACGCTCGGTCAGCCGCGCCATCTGCGCCGCCAGGTTCATCACCAGCGATTCTCGCGAATACACCCCGCCTTCGAGTGAATAGATCGACGCAATCAACTGGCGTAGCTCCAACGGCAAACGCCAACGCGCGCGCAATGCCGAACCATAGGCCGCACCGTAGGTAGCCAGAGACTCGCCAATTGCTTCGTCATCCAACGCCCCGCCGCCCTGGCGCCAGTCTTCCAGGCAACGCAACAACGCCAAGTCGCCCAACCGATGCAGGATGCCGGCGCTGTAGCAGCGCTCGTGGTCCAGCTCCAGCATGCGCGCCAGGCGGCGAGCATAGTCGGCAGTGTCTTGGGACAGTTGCCAGTGGCGCTCGGCATAGGCCACCAGCGCCGGGTCGCCCAGCACCACGTTGTGCTTGAGGGCCAGGCCCAGAATCAGGTTCATGCTCTGCCCGGCCGCCAGTGTGTGCAGCGCGGCGGACAGGGTTTGCACCGGCGTGCCGTGATGGCCGGCGCTGTTGGCGGCGGCGATCAATACGGCCGTTATTTGCGGGTCCATGCGCACCTGGTCTTCCAGGCATCCGAGGTCCAGGCCATCCGGCGTGAGGCTGTGCTCTACGGCGTCTTTTACATCCACCCGCAACGGCGCGCCGTCAGAGGCTTCGCGGCGGCGCTCCAGGAACACCGGCAGCGTCAAGCCCGGCGCCAGCGGCGCAATTTCGCAGTACACGCTTTCGCCTTCGTTGAGCAGCAGGTCTTGCAGGCGCTGGGTCAGGCCTTCCATGTTCAGTGGTTTTGTCAGGTACGCCGTCGGCGCCAGGGGCAAGGCTTCGCGCACGCTGGCGCTGTCATTACGACTGCTCAACAGAATAAAGGGCAGCGAACGGCGCTTCTGGCGCACGCTGCGCAGCAGGCTCAGGCCATCGACGCCCGGCAACTCCCAATCCGCGAGAATCAGGTCGTAGGTTTTTTCTCGCAACAGCGTGGCTGCTTGCTGCCCATCAGCACACACATCCAGCCGTGCGTCGCAGCGCACATTCAACAGCACTTGCTTGAGCAGATCCCGCGACCAAGGGTCCGCCTCGGCAATCAACACTCGGGGTACAGCCGGTAAATCAACAGCAGTCATCCAGCACGCTCCATCGGCAATGCTGCAACCTTAGACAATCACGCTGCCTAGGTACAATGAACACGGCCTGAATGTGCTGCATCGGGCACAAAAAAACCCGCCGAAGCGGGTTTTTTCTGTCGATCAAATCAGGTTCCGCTTACAGCTCGGAGAAACACTCTTCGATGATCGCCAGGCCTTTGTCCAACTGCTCGTCCGGCGAGGTCAGCGGGACCAGTACGCGCAACACGTTGCCGTAGGTGCCGCAAGACAGCAGGATCAGGCCCTTGTCACGCGCCTTGGCCACCACGGAGGCGACGGCAGCAGCGTTCGGCTTGTGGCCGTCGCCACCTTCGAACAGCTCGACCGCAATCATCGCGCCCAGCGCACGCACTTCGCCGATTACCGGGTACTTGGCTTGAATGGCTTTGAGGCCAGTCACCAAGCGCTCGCCGACAGCCTTGCAGCGGTCCAGCAGGTGCTCTTCTTCAAACACTTCCATCACCGCCAATGCAGCGGCGCACGCGATCGGGCTACCGGCGTAGGTGCCGCCCAGGCCGCCTGGGGCGATGGCGTCCATGTATTCAGCCTTGCCGCACACACCGGCCAACGGGAAGCCGCCGGCGATGGATTTGGCGAAGGTGGTCAGGTCGGCGGCGACGCCCATCTGCTCCATGGCGAAGAAGGTACCGGTACGGCCGGCACCGGTTTGCACTTCGTCGGCGATCAGCAGGATGCCGTGCTTGTCGCACAGTTCGCGCAGGCGCTTCATGAAGGATTTAGGCGCGACGTAGAAACCGCCTTCGCCCTGCACCGGCTCGATGATGATGGCTGCGATATCACGCGGCTCGGCATCGTTTTTGAAGATGCGTTCGATGCTGGCGATGGCGTCGTCATCGCTCACACCGTGCAGTTCGTTCGGGAACAGCGCGCGGAACACGCCGCCTGGCATCAGGCCCATGCCGGCCGAGTACGGCACGACTTTGCCGGTCAGGCCCAGGGTCATCATGGTGCGGCCGTGGTAGGCGCCGGTGAAGGCGATCACGCCGGCACGGCCAGTAGCGGCACGTGCGATCTTTACGGCGTTTTCAACCGCTTCGGAACCGGTGGTGACCAGCAGGGTTTTCTTGGCGAAATCGCCTGGCACCTTTGCGTTGATTTTTTCGCACAGTTCCACGTAAGGCTCGTAGGCCAGAACCTGGAAGCAGGTGTGGGTCAGCTTGTTCAGTTGCTCGGTCACGGCGGCGATGATTTTGGGGTGCACGTGGCCGGTATTCAGCACAGCGATACCGCCGGCGAAGTCGATGAACTCGCGACCTTCAACGTCGGTCACGGTGGCGTTCTTCGCGGATTCAGCGAAGATCGGGTGAATCTGGCCAACACCGCGCGGTACAGCGGCTTCGCGGCGTTTCATCAGGGATGCGTTGGTCTTGCTCATAAAGTCCTCATTCGCCACTCATCGGGTGGCGTGGTCCAAGGAATACGTGGCGGGGAGGCAACTACGGCAGCATGCGATGATCGACTGCCACAGCTTTCCCGGCCACTACGAATAACGGTGTGAAACACGCAAAGGGTCAGCGCTCTCGTGCCCTCTGCGTTTGCTGCAAGCTCTTGCCGGTCAGATGCCCAGGCAGAGGTATTTGATTTCCAGGTAATCCTCGATCCCATACTTGGAGCCTTCACGGCCCAGGCCCGACGCCTTGATGCCGCCGAACGGCGCCACTTCGTTGGAGATCAACCCGGTGTTGACGCCGACCATGCCGTATTCCAGGGCTTCAGCCACACGGAACACACGGCCCAGGTCGCGGGCGTAGAAATAGGAAGCCAGGCCGAACTCGGTGTCGTTGGACATCGCGATCACTTCGGCTTCGTCTTTGAAGCGGAACAATGGCGCCAGCGGGCCGAAGGTTTCTTCCTTCGCCACGGCGGCATTTTTCGGCACGTCGACCAGAATGGTCGGCTCGAAGAAGTTGCCTTCCATCACCTTGCCACCGGCCAGCAGCTTGGCGCCTTTGCTCAGGGCATCAGCGATGTGCTCCTGAACCTTGGCCACGGCTTTTTCGTCGATCAGCGGGCCAGTCGTGGTGCCGTCATCCAGACCGTTGCCGATCTTGAGTTTGGCCACGGCCACTTTGAGTTTCTCGGCGAACGCGTCGTACACCGAATCCTGGATGTACAGGCGGTTGGCGCAGACGCAGGTCTGGCCGTTATTGCGGTATTTGGAAATGATCGCGCCTTCGACGGCCTTATCCAGGTCCGCGTCGTCGAACACAATAAACGGCGCATTGCCGCCCAGTTCCAGCGAGACCTTCTTGATGTCCTTGGCGCATTCGGCCATCAGCTGGCGACCGATTTCGGTGGAGCCGGTGAAGGACAACTTACGCACGATCGGGTTGCTGGTCAGCTCACCGCCGATGTCGCCGGCACTGCCGGTGACCACGCTGAGCACGCCTTTAGGGATACCGGCGCGGTGCGCCAGCTCAACCAGGGCCAGGGCCGAGAACGGCGTTTGCGAAGCCGGCTTGATCACCATGGTGCAACCGGCGGCCAGGGCCGGGCCGGCTTTACGGGTGATCATCGCGGCCGGGAAGTTCCACGGGGTGATTGCAGCGGTCACGCCGATGGGCTGCTTGATCACGATCAGGCGCTTGTCGGGCTGGTGGCCGGGAATCACATCACCGTAGATGCGCTTGGCTTCTTCGGCGAACCACTCGATAAAGGAAGCGGCGTAGACGATTTCGCCCTTGGCTTCGGCCAGCGGCTTGCCTTGTTCCAGGGTCATCAGGCGACCGAGGTCGTCCTGGTTTTCAATCAGCAGCTCGAACCAACGGCGCAGCTTGTTGGCGCGCTCCTTGGCGGTCAGCGCACGCCAGGCAGGCAGCGCCTTGTCAGCGGCTTCGATGGCGCGGCGGGTTTCGGCGGCGCCCATCTTCGGCACAGTGCCGAGAATCTCGCCCGTGGCCGGGTTGTTGACCTTGATGGTTTGACCGTTGTCCGCATCGACCCAAGCGCCATCGATAAAGGCTTGTTGGCGGAACAACTGGGTATCTTTGAGCTGCATGTCGGCTTTCCTTAACAGCACCGCGCGCACGCGGAGCGAATTAGAGTTGTTGAAAGGCGCCTTGTGGGCTGCCGTCAGGGAAATCAGCCCCAGCGCGCGGCAAGAGTGAAAGAGCGCACGGGAGACAGAGCGTTTGAAATCTCAAACGAATCCTAGGATCAATGGGGGTACAGGGCAATAGTCTGTTCGAAAAAAAGAACGAAAACGGCGCATTTGCCGAATCTTTCTGATCAGCGCGATTCGGCCGCGTTCCACCGCATCGACCACCGGCGCCCGGTGCAGGGCCTCTGCGCAGCCAATTCCTACCCACAAACGGCCAAAGACCGGCATGGACGCCCAAGGACGACATGGGTATGATGTCGCCCGCACAAGCATCCGTAGCTCAGCTGGATAGAGTACTGCCCTCCGAAGGCAGGGGTCGTGGGTTCGAATCCCGCCGGGTGCACCAGATACAGATGAAAAAGCCCCAGGTCGAAAGAGCTGGGGCTTTTTTGTGGGCGGCGTTTCGTAAGTCTTGGGGTGCAGTTATCCGGAATCTTCGGAGGGTGGGCTTTTGCTGGGGCTCTTGGAGCGGGTGGCTCACTTACCAGTCAGCAATTGTGCCCACTCCTGTGAGGGGTGGTAGTCATGCGATGAATAGGGCTTCGGTTTGGACATAAATAAATCTGTCCCCTTTCTCTACCCTTTCTCTGATGGATTTTTTAAGTTGGTTGACGTGGTTGACACCCATCACCATGGTTGACGCCAGGCAGGTGTTCACTATCAGCAACAGATACAGCCACCTTTACCGAAGCTGTAACGATAGCCCTTTTTCTTCAAGATCCTTTCAATTTCAACGATTGAAATTTCAGTAACTTCCGGCACCTCCCACTAACTCGATCCCGCGGGTTTCATGCCCCGTGTCGTTACTAATGCGTCAGGGCCCTGGCGCCTTTTCAAGCCACTGGAACCAATTACGCAAGCCTGAACTAGTATCAGCCGGAGACATCAGCGTCCCGTCGGGTCGCCTCGATTAAGGAGAATGATATGGAAATGGTTGCTGTACATTCAGAAGCGATGACTGCCGTTGGCTACGATGCCGGATCGAAAAGAATGAGAATCCGCTTTCAACAGGGGCACGCCTACGACTTCTGCAATGTCCCCCCATCAATTCATGAAGGGCTGATGTCTGCAGCGTCCAAAGGTTCTTACTACAACCGATATATACGTGATCGATATCAATGCTGAGGCCGCGTGTGAAGGAGATAACGTAGGTGATCCATTTGACGGCAGGGAATACGCGACTACCTTCCATGAGCTAGTACCTACCGACTTCCTCCTTCCAACACAGAGGATGTGCAATGAGCTACAGCGCTGAAACCTTCAACGTCATGATCGCGTCTCCCGGCGACGTTGCCTCCGAACGGTCAATCGTTCGTGACGTGATCTACGAATGGAACGCGGTAAACTCGAGCGCTCGCAAAATTGTATTACTTCCTGTTGGCTGGGAGTCGCACTCATCTCCAGAAATGGGCTCCAAACCACAAGCCATTATCAACGATCAAATTCTTGGAAAATGCGATCTGATGGTAGGTGTTTTTTGGACAAGAATTGGTACTCCAACAGACGATTATGCGAGTGGAACTGTAGAGGAACTGGAGAGGCACATTGAGTCCGGAAAACCGACAATGCTCTATTTCTCATCTCAGCCTGTGGCAATGGACACGGCCGACTTGGACCAGGTGGCAAGTGTTAAAAAATTCAGGTCCGAATGCCAACGTCGAGGGCTTTATGAAAGCTACGACAGCCTGGCCGACTTCAGAACAAAGCTGTATCGCCACCTTCAGCTTAAGGTCAACGATCATCCTTTGTTTAACAAAGCTGAAGGCCTTGCGACAGCTGAACCCGTCGAGTCCAAGACCTCAATTCCAAATTTGTCCAACGAAGCCCGAGTTCTTCTCAAGGAGTCGAGCTTAGATCCTCATGGCACGATCATGCATATCCGCTATTTGGGCGGGACTGATATCCAAACAAATGGCAAAAACCTGATTACCCAGGATGACAGACGCGAAACGGCAAAATGGGAACAAGCGATAAATGAGCTGGAAGGTCAGCGTCTCATCGTCGCGCGTGGGCACAAAGGTGAAATTTACGAAGTCACAAATCTTGGCTATCAAATCGCCGACATGATTGAGCTATAAGCCGGCACATAGACAGCAAGATGACTCGTATATCCTTGGCCATCCCCTGAAATAGACAGATCAAGCAAACCAGCAATACAGACATTTGATGGCCTGGTTCAACGTCCTCCCTTTGGCGAAAGCTCATGGAAGATGTCTCGCTGCTTGCATCATTGCTTAAGCGCATGAATGAGAACCAGCTGACATTGGGTGCTGCTATTGAGGAGTTGTCTAACTGGGTTGAGCAACGAGGATCTACAGAGGTGGCACAGAACATTCGAGGGGCACTGGAGATCCTGGATGAGAATTCAGGATTCATTACCCTTGCACTCGCCTCACTGGCGGCAGAAGGTCAAACAAAAAAATGAATACCGCCCTTGATCCGAGTTCACTGCTAACCATGTGGTGAGTGCTTTTCCAAGCGGGATACAAAGAAAATATCCCCCAGAAACATTCGGCGTGTATGCCCACGTGCATGCCTAACCGAAACCCAATCAACGAAACCCAGTAAATACTGGCTTTTGACCTACCAGTTCAAACGACACCTGGGCACCAGATACAGACGAAAAAAGCCCCAGGTCGAAAGACCTGGGGCTTTTTTGTGGGTGTCGATTAACGCTTCTGCAACGCCTCCAACCGCCCCGGCAAGTCTTCCCTGGGAAAGCGCTTATGCAGCGCCAGCAGCTGTTCATCGGCCGCTCTGGTTTCTCCAGCCCGGCGCAGCTCCACGATCTGCTGCAACCCCTCCTCCAATGATGGCAACGCCACCGCACGCTTGCTGAGTTTCGCGGCCGGCTCATCCGCCATTGCGCCGGCGACCTCAGCCTGAACCGGGGGTGCGGCAGCCATGCGGGCCATGGGCGCCGGTGCTGGCGCTGAATACGCTTGGACCACTGGGCGGGCGAGTTCCGGGTGGGGCGCGGAGAAGGTCGCGGTGGATATCTCCGGCTGCGGCACGGGTGAGCGCATCACCACGCCGATCATCAGCGCCACGCCGGCGACGGTGGCGAAAGCCATCTGCCAGCGCGGCTGGCGGCAGGCGTTCAGCCAGCGTTGCCATAGGCTCGGCGGCGGTGCCGGGGCTTCGCGGCGGGCGGTGTTGAGGATGAAGGCGTCGAGGGACGCGGGCGGCTCGCCTGTGCTGTGTTGACGAAAGTGTTGGAGCAACACGTCGTCGGGGTCCTGGGTGTGTCGGGGGTCGGTCATGCGGGTATCTCCTCGGCCAGCAGGCGGCGCAGTTTCTGCTGGGCGTAGCGCAGGCGGCTTTTGACGGTCTCCAGCGGGGCACCGGTGAGGGCGGCGATTTGCGGCACTTCGAGGTCGCCGTGCAGGCGCAGCAGGAAGACTTCGCGCTGGTCTTCGGGCAAGTCTTGCAACGCAGCGTCGAGGCGCGCCTGGTCGCGGCTCAGGCTCAGTTGCTGCTCGGGGCCGGCGCTGTCGTCGGGCTGGGCGTGCAGTTGCTCATCGTAGCTGTCGTGCAGCGGGTTGTGGATACCGTGCTTGCGCCAGTGATCGATCAGGCGGTTGCGGGCAATCTGGAACAACCACGTACGAAAGCTCGCCCGACCTTGTGGCTGAGTGGTGCTGCGGATCAGGCTGAGCCAGGTTTCCTGGTACACCTCTTCGGCCAGTTCGACCTTGTTGCTCAGGGACACCAGGAACCGGTACAAGCCTTGGCGATGGCGCGCGTACAAAACCTCGAACGCGGCGCCGTCACCGGCTCGGTAGCGGGTCAGCAGCGCTTCGTCGCTGGGTGAATCATCGGGTACGGCCATGTAGGTGGCGAACTCCTTTCGATGGATCAATGCAGATTACCTGTGGGAGCCGGGCTTGCCCGCGATGCAGACGCTTCGGTGTTTCAGTCACACCGCAGTGATGCTATCGCAGGCAAGCCAGCTCCCACATTGGATCGGCGCTGCAGGCAAAATCAGTGCTTAAGACTCTGCGCCAACTCCACCAGTTGCACGAACTCGTTGCGCAGCCCGAACGGGTCATCGCCTCGGGCCGAGCGGGCCAGTGCGGCGGTGTCCTGCAAACTCATGCTGCCAGTGTAGCGGCCATCGCCCTTGAGCTGTTGGGCGAAGGCTGCCACAGCTGCCGAGAAGCGCAGGTCGTCGCTGGCCTTGGTCGCCTGGTTGCTGATGGGCCGCTCAATCAATTGGCTGTCGCCGCCCGCCGCCGTTTTATAGCGCACGCGCAGCATCGCCAACTCTGTGGATGCGTGTTCAGCCGCCGGCGCAGCGGCGTAGCGCAACGGCTCCAGCCAGCCTTTCTGGCCCGCCGGGACAATTTCGTACAACGCCGTCACGGTATGCCCTGCGCCGATCTCGCCGGCATCCACCTTGTCGTTGTTGAAATCCTCACGTTTCAAGGCGCGGTTTTCATAGCCCAGCAGTCGGTACTCGCTGACCTGGGCCGGGTTGAATTCCACCTGCAATTTCACATCCTGCGCCACGACGGCCAGGGTTGAACTGAGCTGGTCGACGAGTACTTTTCGCGCTTCGCGCAGGTTGTCGATGTAGGCGTAGTTACCATCGCCCGCGTCGGCCAATTGCTCCATCAGGTGTTCGTTGTAGTTATCCACACCAAAGCCCAGGGTGGTCAGCGACACGCCGCTTTTACGCTGCTCGGCCGCCATCTGCTTGAGGCTGTCGAAGTCGCTGATGCCCACGTTGAAGTCACCGTCAGTGGCCAGCAGGATGCGGTTGATGCCCTTGTCGATAAACCCTGCGCGGGCCATCTGGTAGGCCAGCTCGATGCCGGATGCGCCGGCTGTGGAGCCGCCCGCAGTGAGTTGGTCGATGGCATTGCGGATCTTGGTTTTGTCGCGGCCGGAGGTGGGTTCGAGCACTACGCGGGACTCACCGGCATACACCACCAGCGACACACGGTCTTGGTCGCGGAGCTGGTCCACCAACAATTTCAGGGTGCTTTTCACAAGTGGCAAGCCTTCGCGGCGGTCCATGGAACCGGACACATCCACCAAAAAAACCAGGTTGGCCGGCGCCAGCTCCGCGACGGTGCGGTCGGACGCCTTGATGCCGATGCGCAGCAGCCGAGTGTGCGGGTTCCACGGTGTGGCGGCGATCTCTGTGGTCACGCCAAACGGCGAGCCGTCGGTGGGGCGTGCGTAGTCGTAGGGGAAGTAATTGACCATTTCCTCCAATCGCACAGCACCTTCAGGCGGTAGACGGCCTTGGTTGAGGAAGCGTCTTACGTTGGCATAGCTGCCGGTGTCGACATCGACACTGAAGGTCGAGACGGGCGTTTCGGCCACGCGGTGCACCGGGTTGTCCGGCAGGTTTGCGTAGTGCTCACGAGGCTCGCTGCGGTAGGCCATCGCCGCTGAATCCTGACTGACCATGCGCATGGCCATTGGCGCCGGCATCGGCATCGGCATGCGCTTGCTCAGCGCCCCCTGTACCGGCGCGCGTTGCAGCTCGGCGACAGGTGCAGCCTGCTCAGGCTTGGCGGCATCACGGGAAGAAGACAACCCACAACCGGCCAACGCGACCAGCAACGTAACGGTAAAGCCGTGGGCAGCAGGGCGCAGGAAAAGTAGCGGACGGGACATGGGCTGAACCTCGTGAATGAATGATCCGTTCACAAGGTCAGACGCAAGGTGTGGGGGGTTCGGGTTAAACCGGAGTCGGATAACACCTCGATCACTGTGCAAGTGTGTAGACGCTGGCTTGCCTGCGATGCAAACGCCTCGGTTTTCAGTTAAACCGAGGTGATGCTATCGCAGGCAAGCCAGCTCCCACATTGGATCTGCAGTGTTTTCCCTACCCGGATCAGTCGGTGCCGTACTTCGGATTACGCGGACCGTACAGAATCCCAGTGCGTTGCCCCGCCGACAGCAGGCGCGCACTGGTGATGCCGGCAATCGGGTGCGCGGCATCGGTGGAGCTGTTGATCACCTGCTTGACCGCCGCCGTGATCAGCATGCCCACCAGGCCGCCGCCATTGTTGTTGCCTTCCTCGCTCGACGCCCGCGCCGAACCGGTCCACAGCGTGGTGCCGGTGCGCAGGTCGACCAGTTTGGCCGACGCCGTCACCGAGGTGTCGCTGGAGATCAGCATGTACTTGGTGCCGTACTCGCTGACGGTGATGTACAGCGCCGCATCCGCGCCAAAGATGTCATGCAGCTTGGTCGGTGCCACGCCCTGGATGTCGTTGGCGGTGGTCAGGCCGTTCTGGCGGAAGGTTTCGTCCACCAGGGCAATCGGCAACACGTAGTAGCCCGCTTCGGCCAGCGGGTAAGTCACCTGCGACACCAGGCTGTAGGACGCTTGCACTTCCGGCGACTCATTGATCGGCGGCAGTACCAGGATCGACTTCGGCCGCGCCTGTTTGTATGCGGTGTAATCGATGGTCTTGGGCGCTGCGCAACCGCCGAGCAAGGCCAGGGCCAGCAAGGCGCCCGTGAGTTTTAACAGGCTCATTTGGTGGCGACTCCGGTCTTGGCGTTTTTCAGCAGAAAGTCCATGTAGGAAGCAGACTCGGGGAACAGGGCCTTCTCGGTGCGAAACTCCTGCACCATCTGGTCATCCTTGCCCATGGTCATGTACAGCATGCCCAGGTGGGCGTGGTAACCCGGCGGCGCTTTGCGGCCACTGGCATTGATCTTTTGCAGATCGCGCTCCAGCGCCTCAACCTGCGCTTCCTTGGGCTCGCCCTTGAAGTACTCGTAAACCTGCGGCTGGTAGCTTTCCCACTGATACAGGGGTTGGGGCGCCGTTTGGCACCCGGCGACCGTCGCGATTGTTGTCAGCATCAGCGCCAACTTCACTGCCTTGCTCATCCGTGTACTGCTCCTTGAGGTGCTGCTGATCAGTTGCGCGGGTTCCAGGCGCCGGCGTTGATGCCGTCGACGAGGCGGTTGATGGCTTCGCGCATGGCCAGGTCCAGGACCTTGCCATTGAGGGTGGAGTCGTAGCTGGCGGTGCCGCCAAAACCGATGACTTCACGGTTGGACAGGGCGTATTCACCGGCGCCCTGGGTGGAATACACCACTTCGGAGGTGCTGATGTTGACGATGTTCAGCGCGACTTTGGCGTAAGCCACTTGGGTTTTGCCACGGCCAAGAATGCCGAACAGCTGGCGGTCGCCGGTCTCTTTGCGGCCGAACTCGGTGACGTCGCCGGTCACTACGTAGTCCGCGCCTTTAAGCTTCTGTACGGTGCCTTTGATCGCGGCTTCCTGGGAGATTTCGCCCATGTTGTCGCGGTCCAGCACGCTGAAGCGGTTGGTCTGCTGCAGGTGGGTGATCAGGATGGTCTTGGCTTGGCCACCGAGGCGGTCGACGCCGTCGGAGAAGATGCCGCGCATGTAGCTGGAGCGGTTATCGAATTTGCCCACGGCAATCGGCACGCGCACGCCGGAATAGGCGACGTTGGCGCTGGCGACTTGTTCCACCGGCATCGCGCGGTTGCTCTCCGTGGCGCAACCGGCCACGGTCAGCAGCGCTGCGGCGGTGAGGCCAGACAGCAGGATTTTGGACAGTGTTTTCACAGGGTGCTCCTAAGGTGAGAGGTCCGCGGTTGCAGCGGGTGAACCCGCGGGAGGGACTGTTGTGTACGTCAACTACGCTGTCGCGGCGATCAGACCTTGCTGAAAAAACGCGCGATCTTGCCCAGTACCTCAACATCAAAGGTGTCGGGCCAGCAGGCAGGTGTTTTGGCAAGGATGACCGGCGCGCAGCGGCCCGGCTGGAAAGTGCAGCCCGCAATCAGGCAGGTGACGGGGAGAAAAGCAGAAGTGCGCATTGCTTGATTCGTCCTTGAAAAATGCGATGTAGCCAATGCCGCGGCATTTTACGGGGTTGCCCGATGTACTCAAGCGGTTTTGCCGCCACCGTGAAGTTCGCCGCCCAACGGCGGCCTGCTAAGCTGCGCGCCCACCTCAAGTTTCACAGCCACCGGTCGAGACACTGGCTTGGCTTGCTCATTAAATAGGGATATTGCGTGTTGAACACCCTCCTGAGGGCTGCGGCCCTGATCGCGACGCTGTCGATGACCGGCTGCGTCTCCTACACCGTCACCGGCCCCATCGGTGCCCCGCTCCACCCGGCTGCTGCCAGCAGCCCGCGCAGTGCACAAATCGCTGACGTGACGGTGAACGCCGCCGACGTCAACGAGGCCAACAAAACTGCGATCAGCCGCTCGCTCACGGCCCAGCTCAACCAGTACGTGCGCGCGGCGGGTTACTTCAAGCAGGTCACCGAGTACCCCACGCGCCTGGAAGAAAACGACGTGGTGCTCAAATTCAACATGACCTCACTCAAAGGCCATCGCGCACCGCACCCGGCCTACGTACCCGGCGCGCTGCTGACGCTGACGATCTGGATCTGGGTCAACGGGCCGATCTACGTCGACAGCTTCGACGTGGCCGGCAACCTGGTGATCGTCGACCGCAACGGCAAAGAACTGGCCACGGCCGAGCAAGCGCTCAAGTTCGAACACAACGTCGGTCTGTATGGCGGCGAATACTGGGCACCGTCGATGGGCGCCCAGCAGCTGAACAAACTGGTCGCGCAACTGCTCGACACCGCTACCGCCAAACTGGCCAAACCCTGAATTCAAGGAGCAACACATGAAAGGATTGATCAAGCACAGCCTGGTCCTCGCCGCGATCTTGCTGAGCGGTTGCGTGTCCTACTCGCAACACGAACTGCCACCGGTGCAGACTTGGCCGCCGACCGCCAACGCGCCAGCGCAGAAACCCACCGCATTCGTGCGCACCACAGCGCTGAACCAAGTCAACGGTGGCCCCGCCAACGCCGCCGCCGGCGCCCCGGCAGCGCTATGGGAAAAAGCTGTGGCGGATGCCTTCCGCCAGTCCAACCGCTTCGCGCGGGTAAGCACTGACAAAGTGGACTCGGACATTTACGCCGACGCCAAGCTGTATAACAACGAACAGTTCAGCATGGCCTCGGCGATCATTACCGGTGCCACCTTCTTCATTATTCCGTCCACGGCGAAAAACACCTTCACGATGGAAACGGTGTTCAAGGACAAGGACGGCAAAGAATTGGGCCGGGTGAGCAAAAGCGAATCCGTGCGCACCTGGATGCACCTGGTGCTGATCCTGGGCATCCCGTTCCAGGCGAACACGGGTGAAGTGGTTGAAGCGTTGACGCGCAGCACGCTGGACGAGGCGGTGCAGCGCAAGTTGTTCTGATTCGGTAGCGATCGCACCCTGTGGCGAGCGGGCTTGCCCCGCGTTGGACTGCGTAGCAGGCCCATTTTTGGGGGTCGCTTCGCAACCCAACGCGGGGCAAGCCCGCTCGCCACGGTCACCGTGCTCGCCTTGGCAATTGCGTCGCCGGCTCAGTCCGCGGCCACTGTCACCTCCACCGGTTTGCGCTCACCCGTCGCCGTCACTTCATAAATGCTCATCACAAACGCATCACTGATAACCGTCTCAATCAGGTAATGCTTCTTCAGCTGCACGGTGGCGATCGCACCCTGTCGCGAGCGGGCTTGCCCCGCGTTGGACTGCGTAGCAGGCCCATTTTTGGGGGGCGCTTCGCAACTCAACGCGGGGCAAGCCCGCTCGCCACGGTCGCAGTGCTCGCCTTGGCATTTGCGTCGCCGGCTCAGTCCGCGGCCACTGTCACCTCCACCGGTTTGCGCTCACCCGTCGCCGTCACTTCATAAATGCTCATCACAAACGCATCACTGATGACCGTCTCAATCAGGTAATGCTGCTTCGGCTGCACGGTGACGATCGCACCCTGTGGCGAGCGGGCTTGCCCCGCGTTGGACTGCGTAGCAGGCCCATTTTTGGGGGGCGCTTCGCAACTCAACGCGGGGCAAGCCCGCTCGCCACGGTCACCGTGCTCGCCTTGGCAATTGCGTCGCCGGCTCAGTCCGCGGCCACTGTCACCTCCACCGGTTTGCGCTCACCCGTCGCCGTCACTTCATAAATGCTCATCACAAACGCATCACTGATGACCGTCTCAATCAGGTAATGCTTCTTCGGCTGCACGGTGACGATCGCACCCTGTGGCGAGCGGGCTTGCCCCGCGTTGGACTGCGTAGCAGGCCCATTTTTGGGGGTCGCTTCGCAACCCAACGCGGGGCAAGCCCGCTCGCCACGGTCGCAGTGCTCGCCTTGGCAAGTGCGTCGCCGGCTCAGTCCGCGCCCACTGTCACCTCCACCGGTTTGCGCTCACCCGTCGTCGTTACTTCATAAATGCTCATCACAAACGCATCACTGATGACCGTCTCAATCAGGTAATGCTTCTTCGGCTGCGGCGTAAACACCTGAGTCGCCGGTTGCGCCGTAATGGCATAGCCAAACATGGAATGCATCGGAATGCCGTTGAGCGTCGCGATCTGCTGCTTGACGTTCGCGTGTATGCGCAGCGGTTTGTTGGCCTCGATCACTTTGTCGATAGAGTCAGTGCCACCGCCGATTTTTTTCAGGTAGCCCGGCACGCGGCTGAAGTAATACCCGTCGTAGACCCGCTCGCCAGCCTCGGCCAAGCCATAACTCGACTCCGCGTACGCCAGGGAATAGGTCACGGGGTTGTCGCCTGCGCCGCCCTTGGTGCGAAATGTCAGGCTGGCCTGATGGTCATTGGTGGCCAACGGAACCACCGCCTTCGAGAAATTTTGCTCGGCAAGCCGATGGCTGCTGCACCCCGCCATCAGCACGGCAAAGGCCAGCGCGACGGGGATTGCGATGGATGCTTTCATAAGAACCTCGAGTTTGAATAATCGTGGTCCGGGGCCAGCACGCCCCGGACCGAGCAACGCCGTCAGCGCTTAAAAGGCATACCGCGCCTTGAGCATTACGCCATCGGCGTCAAACCCGCTGCGCGCCTGGCGGGTGTAGCTGGCGCCCACGGTAAAGTCCGACACCTGGTAGTTCACGCCCACGCTGGCTTCATAACTGTCACGCGCCACCGAAGCGCCGGTGACGGTGAATGGCGAGCCACCTGCCACGAAGCTGGAGGTTTGCGCGACGCGATCGCCTATCAGGTCGTGATAGGCCATCACGGTTGCTTCCGGTTGCAGCTTGCCAGCACCCATCGGCAGGTTGCCCGCCAACCGCAGGCCGGCGCCCAGCTCACCCACTTCATAGCGTTGCGAGCGGGTGCTCAGCGCTGCCGAAGAGCCCTTCTCGTCGTAGCCATCCATGCGCACGTTGGCATAACGCGCCGCCACGCGCGGCTCGATCACCACCGCCTGCGACGGCTTGAAGCTGTAACCGCCGATCACGCTGGCCGCCAACACATTACTGTCGTAGCTGCCCTTGGCCGTGGTGCCCGCCACATGGCGTTTGCTGTCGTTGTCGTTGTGGCCGTAGCTGAGGCTGCCGTCGACAAACCAGTTTTGCAGCGCCCAGTTGCCATACAGCGACAGCGCGTGGCCCTCGACGTCAGTCTTGTTGCCCAGGTCGGAATGGATGTTGGAGTTGAGGTAGCTGTAGGCCAGGCCCAAGCGGGTGGTGTCGTTCAAGCGACCGTCCACACCCACCGCCATGCCGCTGCTGTTGGCCGAGTAGCCGTTGTTGCCGCCACGGCCGTCCTGGTCCATGTTGCTGCTCAGGCCCTGCACCCACACGCCGCCGGTTTGATGGCCTTCGCGCTGATCAGTGAGGCGGTTGAAGATCGCGCCGTTGATCACGGTTTGACCCGACAACGCCACGTCCAGCGCGCCACGGTTGACGTCTGGCTTGAGCTGCTCGCTCACCTGAGCAAGCTGTTGCGCAGTACCGGCGTTGGCGAGGGACTGGAACACGGGGTCGTTCTGGTTCAGCCCGCCGAGCACCTCGTTCTTGAAGGTATTGACCGCCGTCGCCGCTGCGGCGGTGGCACCTGCACCGGCAAGTTCCTGCTGCACTTGCTGGTTGTCTTTAACCGCGACGACAGCCTTGACCGTTTGGGCATCCGCCGAGTAGCTGAGCACGTTGAGCAGCGATGAAGAACTGGCAACAGACAGCCCGTTGTTTTGCACGCTGCTGGCTTGCAGCAGTGTGTACTGGGTGCCGTTGTTGGTGCGGGTGAAATCGCCAGGGTTGGCGCTCACGGTCAGCTTTGAGGCCTGGGCAAAATTGGCCGTGCCGTTGACCGTCAGGTACGGCGTGGTCGGCACCACGCTGTCGGCCAAGTGCATATCAATGCCCGCGCCGCTGGCGACGTTGAGGTCGCCGGTGATCGTGGTGCCCGGCGCAGAGAGGTTCAACGAACCGGCGTTGACCGAGACCGGCGCGATGATGCGTTGGCCGACGAAATCAGCCTGGCCCGCGACATTCACCGCGCTCAAGTTGAGCAGGTCGCCGGTGATTTTGCCGCCCGTCCAGTTCAGCGTGGCGAGGTTGGCGGCGTCGATGGCGGTGCCGGCGTTACTGCGGATCTCGCCGGCTTGCTGGTTGATTTCGAAAGGCGAGGTTTGGTACCGCGCATCCACCAGGATCGCCGTGCTGTCGGCCTTGATCAGGCCACGGTTGACGATGCCGCGCGCGCCCGTCTGTGGGTTCAAGGTAAAGGTCGCGCCCCGCAGGCTGACAGCGACCGCGTTGGCGCCATTGGCTTCGAGGGTGCCGGTGTTGAGCAGATAGTCGTAAGTACCGGAGTCGAACCGCACCGCTCTGGCAAGGCCGCCATTGACCGTCACCAACCCGCTGTTTTCAATGCGCAGGTCACTGGTGTCGGTTTCAACCTCAATGCCCAGCGCCTCTTCACCGGTGACGCGAATAGTGCCGGAGTTGAGAATCTTGCCGCCGACGGTCACCGGCAAATTGTTGTGGGTGTCCAGGATCAGGCCGAAGCCGTAGTAGGACGTCACGTCCACCAGGCCGGAGTTGACGACATCGCCGCCTACGGTGGTGCCGTTGAGGTAGATCCCCTCGCCGTCGCTCTCGGGGCCGGAACCCGGCACGTCGACGGTGATGATGGTGCCAGTGTTGATCACGTTGCCGCCGACGGTGGCGGCGCCTACCTCAAACCCTTCGGCCCAGGTCTGGTTGGTCAGCCTGATCACACCGGACTGAACCACATCGCCGGTGATAATGCCGCCACGGGCTCTGAGATCTGAGTCAATCGCACCATCCACCACGAACCCGCGAATGTTGAGGCCACTACCATCGATGGTGTAGTCGGCACGGTTGATCAGCGAGCCCTGAATATCGGTCTCGGCAACACTCGCCCCATCGACATAACGCTGGGTGGCCACCACATTGCGCGAACCGACCAAGGTCACAGGCTCGTTGAACACCTGGCCTTTCCACGTGTTCTGGCCGCTGCTGACGTCAAATTCCACCGCAGCAACGTGCGCGGCGCCTGCGCTGACCATCAAGGCCAACAGGGTTTTCTGGAACGGCTTACGCTTCATTTCAAACTCCATGAACTACAGTCAAAGCCGCCAATAAGCCCGGCGGCTGTAGGTGTGCTGAGCGAAGGATCACTTGATCCGAGTGCATGCCCCCAAGGCGCCTTTCTGAAACGCAGGCGCGAGCAAACGCACCGCAGCCAGTGGTGGCAGGAGAGGGAATAGGGAGGCGAGGTTCACATTAGTCCTTAATGTATTTTGAAAACGCTGCAGTCCATGCAGCCCTACCGGTTGCGGGTGGGCGGGGTAAAGACCCGGGTTTGAGGGAAATGGTTCCTTTTGCGGTAGGACGCTTCCCGAAACGACTGGGGATTTGCGTAATACCCGTGAGCAGACGGCGGGAAGCGTTGGCGTCGGTGGGGGTTGGGGATAGGACGCAGGGGTTTGAGTCAGGGCGTTGATGCCTTGCGTGGGTTTAGGTGCGGGGCTTATAGTCCGGGCCGTCGCCCATATGGCGATCAGGTTTGGCGACCTGACAACAGAGTGCAAAAGCAACCCGCTTCCATGCAGGTGTTTTTGCACCCGCAAAGCTGTGCATGTTATGGCGGCTGTGCGCGGGAGACCTTCGGGTCTGCCGGTTACTCTGTTCCGGTTCGCCAACCTGCGTACAGCTGCCACCCATTCGTTTGGCGACGAATGCGTGGTGGCTTAATCCACCAACAGAGTACTGAAAATGAACCAATACATGCCCCTAACGGGCCACGACTGCACCGTCCCCGCTCTGCTTATCGACACCAGTGCGCCCCTCGACGTGCTCCACGACGCCGCCGTGTACCGGATTCGAGCCGTCACGCAACTGTTGGAAAACCTGGCCTTCCGCGAACAGCTCAGCAGCGATGCCGTGGTGCTTCAAGACTTCGCCCAATTGCTGGCTATTCCGCTGCGTGATGGGTGTGATTTGCTGGATGTCATCAGTCGTAGACTCAATGCCGATCCATCTTGAGTGAAAGCCGGGCGGCTTAGACGTCGCCCGTTTTGTATGTGGGTGGTAGAGAAGAAAATCACTCCAACGAGATTAAATAAATCTGCGGCTTTTTCCTTCTTGAGAGATTGGGCCGGAAGACTCGCACATGTAAGATCGAGGTCTTTCGCATCAAATAGATGCTGATTACAGAAACGACAAGGAGGGTTGTTACACGATGAAATTACTCACACTCACCGCAAGCGTACTGCTTCTAATAGGGTGCACCAGCTACGATAAGACGAACCTGCGTAACGAAGCTGAAGCGGCCAAGTACGATCCGACTACCAGCGCGCGCATCCGCATCTATTCTGCACCGGAAAAGTACGCCATCTATGTCCCCGGCAAAACCTGTGAGGCCTACTACAACCATCCAGAAAATGGTCGCTTACAGGGAAGCATTGCTACTCGCGCCCATGATCCCAAACAAAGCTACATCCTCTGGCGCACCGCCGACCTACTTGGCATGAAGGCCGAGGACTACCAAAACCGCGTGATCGGCATGCCCGCCACCGCGCACACCGAAGCAGTGAAAACCGACCGGCTGGGCTACGACGAATTCGTCATCCCCGCCCACCAGCCAGTTCTGGTCGACATCGGGTATAAATCCGAAAACGGTTATTGCTACCCACCTACCATCCAGTTCGTCCCAGAGGCCGGAAAGGATTACGAAGCAAGCATCGAATTCCACAAGCAGAATTTCTACTCCGCCAAGTGTTCTATCGAGCTGGTAACACTCAGCGGCGCCGGCTCCTTCCAGGAAACCCAGCCCGTTTCAACCAACATCTGCCGCCCTGATCGCGACGGGCACTACTCCACCGTCGCGCCTTGAGCTGAGGGAAATAGGGGACAGACCCTGAGGGGAATAGGGGGAATAGGGGTCAGACCACTATTCCTCTATTCTTTTAACTGACACTTTTCGGGCGTCCTGACACGCCCTGCGAAACTCTTTTACCTAACGCCTGCGCTATCTCGGACGCAAACTTCTGATCGCCCAAAACGTAATTACCGTTTGTAGAAGATCGAATTTGTTCTATCAGCCCAGGTGAAAGTCGAGCATTGAATATAGACCGGTAAGCTTCGGCTCGTTGCGCGGCGCCGCTACCTAATTCGTTATAAACCGCATGCGCGCTTATAAAGCCTGATAGCTCGCCCTGTGCGTTTGCCCTATAGCTGGTCCAGCGATAGTCGCCCGGATGAGCAACCATACCGGCTCTGACCGGGTTCATTTCGATATATCGATAGCAAGCTAAAACATAGTTGTCTTGTTGAACCAAACAGGAGCGGAAACGGCCTTCCCACAACGTGCCCGTTCGTTGATATGTTCGATTGACATATTGAACGTAGCGCTGCCCCAGTCCCTTCATAAGCAAGCCGGCCCCTGCGCAGCAACTGGGAGTAAACAACAAATGAACATGATTTGTCATCAAGCACAATGCGTGAACTTTACAGCCATACAATTCAGCAAGCACGGCTAATGTATCAATGTAAAAAAATATAGTCTTCATCTGAATAATGTGCAACGGGATATCCGGCAGGAAAACCCTAGGACGGCGAGCCATATAAACCCCTAACTGGATAAGAGCTTACAGCTAAGCCGCCCTTCAACAGGCCAACAGATTGGAATAATTACAAAAAATAAATCACATTTTTAAAGAGCAACTCTGCTTAACTCTAAAAAACAAAACCGTGGTCTGACCCCTATTTTCCTCTATTTTCCCTCGCTTTATATAAACCGAAGTTTCCAATAGTCATTGCCCGCCACTATCCAGTACCGCTCGCGAGCAGGGATCAAAAAGCTAAAATCAAAGCATTCAGCAGTCCAGTCCGAATAAGCTAGACTTTCATGAAGAACGTATCGCTGGCCGTCGTATTCGCAACAATGCCGACGGCGAAAAGGGGACAGATTTATTAAAGTAAGAAAGAACTCGGAAAATTAAATAAATCCGTCTCCTTTTTCATTTTGGTGGCCGAGAACAACTGGAGATATTGGAGCATGCTCTGCGTGATGAGGTCCTTCATCAGGCGCAGAGCTTGGAGTAAATTTGTGGGGATCCCTCAGGGTCTGCCCTATATTTTTCCTTTTTCCTTTTTACTTTAAGCATTCAACACTGTAAAGCTTACATCACCGGACCTCAAAAATTCTTGAAAACAAGAAATAACGATATCTATATTTCTTGTGACAAAACTCTCCGGATAGTAATCGCCCAGAACATCAACCAATTTTGCTCCAGTCGACGTATTATTAAGAGTACGCACAACATGCTCACCATCATCAAGGTATTGGTTCAGCATCAGAATATAATTTCCAGAATCAGCATAAAGATTGATTTCGTAAGGTCCGGCTTCAGGTGCCGGGGAAATCGACAACGAAGCGACGCCGTCGACTTTCCTATATTCACATATAATGGACCTTACATCTTCCATGGTCGGTTGATCAATGAGAGGGATTTGCGATTTGCCATGCTCAGGACTAAGGGTATACCCTCCGATGATCATCTATTTTTTCTCCTTAATAGACTTCATACCTGACTCCCAGTAATAGTTTTTCGGAAGTCCTGTTTTATCATCTATAGCTCTTACGGTTAAAGATTTCAACTCAGCCTTTTCTGCGGCAGCGGCTATGTCACCTTTGCAGAATCCGCATACATCTTTCCCTGCGACTGTCATAGACATGTCCGCTCCGGCATTTTTACCAGAGCTATATGCTTGCTGGATCACACCGATTTCAGCGTGGGCATCTTTCATATTTCCGTTTGGATAAAGTTTGCCAGGATTCGCAGCGGCTTTATCTGCAATCCTATCCGTGATCAACGAAGGTATTTTCGGGTCCGCCTCGTTGAGAAAAATAGGGGTCAGACCACTATTCTTCCGAGGACGACAAAAACAGAAAAGTCACAAAAAATAAATCATGTTTTTAAAGAGCAACTCTGCTGAACTCTAAAAAACGAAAAACGTGGTCTGACCCCTATTTCCGTTTTCCTTGATTAAGCAAGGCGCCCTCTTAAACGAGCGCGAGGGAAAATAATAAAAAAAGCAGGCAGCCAACGCTGTACTTGTGGCGAGGGAGCTTGCTCCCGTTGGGCTGCGCAGCAGCCCCATTTTTTCTGGCGACCGGCACCGCCACCCTTCAAGCCCAGGCCTACTCAACAGACTCAACCGTAGTCTTGGGCAAAACCCAATACGCTGTGCCCCCCAATGAGACCCCGCCATACAGGAAACACACGAGCGCGGGCATCAGGCCACTCATCATCCAATGCGCCTCCCAATCGCTGGTAAGGCTCAACACTATAAAACCGGCCCACGCCGCCGCGACCGTGGCACCCGCCAGCGAGACCATCAGGTAGACCTTTTTCGAACCCCTGGCCTTGTATGAAAAGGGGACAGATTTATTTAACAGCTATTTACTTAAATAAATCTGTCCCCTTTGCCTGGGCAGGAACCAATAGGCAGCTACCCCCGTTGAAATACCTCCCAACAAAAAACTCAAAACCACAGGAAATATATTTCTCATCAATTGATAATTTTCAACTTCACTTATAAAGAAAAAAACAATACTAAACATCCAAGCGGATGAAACAACAGCGCTTACAATTGAAATAACTAAATAACTGCCAGCCCTGCCTTCAAGCTTAAAAAAAGTTACTACTATCGCCAGCACCACAGCGGGGAAAAGAAAAATCAATTGCGCCATGATGGGAACGGTAATAAAAAGTGAAAACAGCTCACCGCTTCTCACCTCTCCAATCAATGATGGCTTTTTAAATACTGTTATCAGCACCGTAATTAACATTATAGGAACAGCCGCCAAGCCCGAAAAAAACGGACATAGCAAAAATGCAAAAAACACTTTTTTCCGAGGATAGTTATCTAACGTCATGGCGCACAACCTTGGCTAGCGTCATAACCTAGCAGTTTACAACCAAACTCAACCCTAGAGCTGTAGTCCAAGATATTTACGCCACCGCTGACCCCAGGCACATCGCCTGGCAACGCCCCTGCACCTTTGTCCGAGTCTGTCATATATTTAGACACCCCCAAAAATACGTCATGACCGCTCAAGTACTCTTCATGAATAGGCTGTAAAATCATCTGTTCATTCTTCAACTGACTAATATCCCAAGCCACTGGATCAACCGTGTTCTTATTATAAAGATTCTTAAAATTATCATACCCACCCGCCATAAGCGCATCTCCTGCTGCTTTACGCCAATCATAGACAGGTGCTAAAGCCCATCCAGCACCAAATGTTATGTATGACGCATTGCCGTCCGCCCCTAAACCAGTAAAAGGTGCACGCGAGACGGTATTGGCACCTCCAAACCATTTTGCACCGATACCTAATTGATGTTCATAGGTATCACTAGCATTAAAGAAGTCTGCTCGATTATCAATAGTATTGAAATAAGATACAAAAGAACTTTTTCCTTCTTCAGTCTTATATAAGTAATCAAATGTGTTTTTCGTAGAACGTTCAACATCACCGTGCATAACATTCCATGCATCTTGAATTGCAGTATATTTTATAGCAGAGTTCACGGCATTCCGGCAGCTATCGCTACCCGGATCTTTGGAGCATACGCTGTTCATATCATCATCTAGGAGCTTACTCAGTCGCTCTGCTTCCGCTTTTGCGGCGTTCTTTTGATCCTCCGTTTTGCAGGTCCTACCTGACATACAATCATTAACCTCATCAAATTTTTGATGAGTCAGGTAATTGAATGTAGTCGCCTTTTGTGCTAACTGAGCCCCCTTTTCCAAATCACCATCTACTGCAGCCGCAGCCAACAATCCGGTTAATTGTGAGAGCATCAAGGTAATATCTTTATTTCCTTGCGCAGCCCAAGCGAGTTGATTGATGAATGCTTCGTTCAAACCAGCAGCTGCCGCGCCCGTTTTAAAGTCGCTACCCGTCGCCTCAGCCAGCAATCCACCCATCAATGCATGAGCAATTATCTTTTGGGGGCTACCATTCGGGAAAGTGACATAGTCACCCACCCAATTAAAACCGGTAGCCATTGCCACGTTGCCAGCCTCTCCCAGCAACGCCGCATTAAAATTGTCCCCGAAGCTACCCCCTTGGACTGCCGTCGATATACCGCTAGAAATTACGGCGCGGCCACCAGTACGCAGGGCAATATCACCCGCTGAAGTCCAAGTGAAAATATCTTTGGAAGAGTTAGTGACCGCCAAGTTTGAGCCCGCACTCGGACTAACACCCTGAACGGTGCTAGTACCTGCACCTGCGCTATCGGTACCCGCAAACCAATTAGTGTCGGCGTATTCCAGAGCCCCCGCCGTAAACCCAGCTACAGCCGCGCTTTTAAGGCTGTCGGTGCTAACGGTTTCCTTGAAGGCTCTGCCGAGGTTGCCTTTGTTGTTTATGGTGCTGGTAACCGCCGTGGTACTCAGGCTGGTACTTACAGCAAGGGTGGCCCCCTGCAATCCAAAACCTACCGGCCCCATAATTGCCGCCATCATGATCGCAATGGCAATTTTGGCACCGGCACCCAGCCCGGAATTGTCGTACTTGAAGCTCTCGTGAATCTCTTTGACCTGGCGCCAATCAATGTCGCCACGTGCCTCAGCTTGCTTGAGCCACGCAAGATTGGGATCAGCCTTGACCATCGCATCAACTGTCTGACTTACGGTCTGCTGATCGACCTGTTTGACATCGATGCGAATCCCCTCGGCGGCCTTGATGACGAGCTGGCCTTGAGCAACCAGTTCACTTTGGCGCAGGGTTTCATCCGTATTGCCTTTACCTTTGGCACTGAACCACGAGAGGTCACTTTTGCTTTTGGTGTGGCTCTCATCGTGCAGGTCTTTGACCCCTTCAAAGACAACCGCACCACCGCTATCGAGGATGATGTCCTTACCGCTATTGAGCTTGGCAACTTGGTACAGCTGGTCGCCTTCACTTTTAAGCGTCAGATTGCCACCCGTCTTGATCTCGGTGCCCATCTGAGTCGTGCGGGTGACTTCATCTGTCTGCGCTTTTTTCGCACCCCAGCTTCCCTTCTCCTTCATGTCATACAACGTATGCGTACTGTTCTGCGCCGCCAGCAGGTTCAACTTATCCCCGCTGTACAGATACGCCTCGTTCCCCGCACTGATCTTGCTCGCCACCAGTGTGGTGTCGCGCCCGGCTTGGCTCTTAAAGTCCGCGCCCGCCGTCAGCACACTGGCCAGCTGCGTGGTTTGCTCGTCCGCCGTCTTGACGCGTTTTTTGCCGTCTTTTTCTTTGCCTTCGACGTTGTGCATGTCGCTGACGGAAGCGACGTTGAGGTCGCGTCCGGCCTGGATGTTCAGGTCTTTGCCGGCGGTGGCGTTGCTGCCGATGATGTTGACGTCTTGCCCGGCCTGCATGTTGAGGTTGCCGCCTGCCGTGACGGTGGCAGCGAGGTTTTTGACGTCGGTGGTGATGGTGGATTTTTCGCCGCCGTCGATGGTTTTGTGTATCACGCTGGTGTCGCTGGTGGCGACCAGGTTGAGGTCGCGCCCGGCGGTGAGGGTGGCGTCGTTGCCGGCGACCAGTGCGCCGTGGTTGTTGAGGTCGCGTCCGGCTTCAATGGCCAGGTTGCCACGCGCAGTGATAGTGCTCGCGCTGGCGTCGGTGAGGGTGCGCATGCCCACGCCTTCACGCACTTGGATGGCAGTGTTGTCGTTGGTGATGTCGCCTTTGATGCTGGCAAGGCTGACTTGGCTGCCACGAATTTCACCGCCCATGGCGTTGCGGATGCTGTCCTGGGCCAGCAGGCTCAGGTTGTTGCCGGCTTCCATCAGGCCGCCGTTGTAAATGCTGCCGCTGCTGACGGCGGAGAGGTTGTTGCTGGCGCGCAGGGTGCCGACGTTAACCAGGTCGCCACCGGTGACGAGGTTGAGGTCACGGCCCTGGATCAGGCTGTTGCCGCGCACGTTGCGCGATTCGGCCTGGGCCAGGTAGAGCACCGGCACCAGGACGGTTTGGCCATCGACCACGCGGTTTTCCATCCACACGATGTCGTGGGTCAGGGCGCCGACTTGCTGGCTGGTGAGCGTCACGCCGACGCTCAGGCGCAGGGCGTCTTTGCTGGCAAGGGCGTTGTCCATCAGGTAGCGGAATTGGTCGGCGTCGCTGTAGAGGCCGCCGGCAAGGAAGCGTTGGCCGGTTTGCGCGAGCACGGCGTCACGGATCAGGCGGCTCTCGTATTGGCCATCACCCAGACGGCGCCAGGCGTTGTCATCGGTGAAGCCGAGTTTGCCGAGCATGTAGTCGGAACTGAAGAAGCCCGAGGTGGTGGCAAATTCCGGATTGGTCTCGATCAGGTAGTGGCTGGTCGGGTCGGGGTTTTTGACGAACAGGCCGTACTCGCCCTTGGGCAGCTGGAAGTTCGGGGCGGTAGTGGGGTCGACCGGGGCGAACGGCGTGCCTGTGTAGTCCACGGGGACGAAGCCGCCGCCGGGGGCGACGGTGGCAACCGGCAATACGCTGCCGGCGGCTTGGGCGCTCGGATCGTTGGCGTGTTTGCTCAGGTTGATGTTGATGCCGCCGACAGGGATGCCGGTCTGGTCGTCGCCAAGAGTGCCAGTCAACTGAGCCAGGGTGTTGTTATGCAGCGTGCCGTTTTGCAGGGTGCGCGCGACGTTTAGGTTAACTGTGCCACCGGCTTGCATCGTGGCGGCGTAGCCTGGGCCGCCGTTGTCGGTCCAGGTGGTGACGTCGCTTGTGTAGGAGAAGGGGCGCACGTTTGGCGATCGGTTTTTGAGTTCTTCAAAACGCGCCTTGTCGAAGTTGCCGGCGGCGGTGGCGGCGTTGAACGCAGGCACGTCGATGTATTCCATGCCCTCCCACACGTGATCGTTCACATGCCCTGGGGTGTTGATCACGAGTTTGCGTTGCCCGGTGCGCGTGCCGGCACCCTGGTTGAGCAAGTCGCCAGCGGTGATGCTCAGGTCGCCATTGGCGGCCAGCAGGCTGTAGCGGTTCTGCACGTTGTCGCCTTGCAGCACCATGTCCTTGCCTGCGACGAGCCGCGCCGAGACCGAGTCCTTGGTTGCCGTTTCAAGGTAGGTTTCGTTGATGGTGATTTCACCGCGCCGCCAATTGTCGTCCTCACCGCAGTGCTGCATACACACCCAGGCCAGGCTGCCGGTGGTGAGGGTTTGGCCCAGTTCAAATGCGTCTTTGGCGTTCTCGATAAAGCCGGCGTTGATGCCGATGGAGCCTTCGCTTTCTACGATGCCGGAGCGGTTGCTGAACAGCACCGCCTTGCCGCCATCCACCGCCGCAAAACTCAAGTTGCCCTTGCTGTAGACGTCGCCATACAGGTTGCTGAAACCATTACCGCGCAACGTCATGTCGCCGCCGCTGAACAACAGCGAATCGGCTCCATTGGTGATGCCGTTGACGGCGATGAGGTTCACCGCGCCTTGAGCGCCCATCGTGCCACGGTTGCCGATTTGGGCCGCCGCGATGTCCAGCTGCTGACGCGCAGTGAGGAAGCCGAGGTTGTCGAGGGTGCCGCTGAGGTTGAGCTGGGTGGTGTTGCCCGCCAGGCGTCCGCCGTTCTGGCTGAGGTTGTTGGCCGTCACGCTGAGGTTTTGCTGGGTGGCAATGCGGCCGCTATTGTTCAGGTCGCCGCTCAGGGTGATGCTCACGTTGCCGTCGCTGAGCAGTTCGCCGCCGTTGTTCAGGCTGGCCACGTCGAGGGTCAAGCCCTTGCTGCTGGCCATGCGGTCGCCGGCTTTGAGGGTCAGGCCTTGGGCGCTTCGGTAAGTGAGGGCTTCGTTGAGTTGCACGCGGCCCAGGCCATCGACGTTGCCGAAGGCCCAGTCAGCCGTGCCCAGGCCATTGATGGTGCCCTGGCTGCCGCTGAGGCTGGCGGTGTTGATACGGAACAGGCCGTTGCCGGCGTGCTGCAACTGGCCGCCCTGGTTGTTCAGCTGTGTGGCGTCGAGGCTGAACGCGGCGCTGCCAAATTCCAACGTGCCGTTCTGGTTGTCGAGGCTGCCACTGAGGTTGAGGCTGCTGTTGGCGCCGCCCAGCGCGCGCAGTTGCCCGCCTGCGCTGTTGTCGAGGTTGCCGCCATTAAGGGTCAAGCCCTGGTTGGCTTCGATCAGGCCGCCTCGGTTGGTGAGCGTGTCGCGCGAGATGAGGTTGATCTGGTTGCCGCTGATCTGCCCGCCCGCGCTGTTGTCGAGGGTTGCGCCGGTGATCGCCACCTGCTCTTTACCGAACAGTTTGCCGCCACGGTTGGCCAAGGCTTCGACGGTCAACTGCAGGTTGCCAAGCAGGCTGGCCATCATGCCGCCGCCGCTGTTATCCAGCGTGTTGGCCGTGACACTCAGGGTGTCGCCTTGAACAGTGCCGCCAAGGTTATCCAGGCTGCGGGTATTCAGTTGAGTCTGTGCGCCGCCGCTGAGGATCAAGCCTTTGCGGTTGCTCACGTCCTGGCCGCTGTAGCTCAGGCCTTGGTTGCCGGCCAGCAGTTGGCCAGCGTCGTTGTTCAGGCGCTGCGCCGCGATTTCCACGCGCCTGCCACGCAAGGTGCCGTCGCTGTTGTTGAAGGTGGTGAGGGCTTTGACCAGCACGCTGCGTTCGCCTGCGTCGATCACACCGCCGGCGTTGGTGAGCAGGTCGCTGACGTTGAGCGTCACGTCGCCGCCATTGCTGACCAGCGAGCCTTTATTGCTGTTGTTGAGGCTTTGCGCAGTGACATCAACCGAGGTGCCGAGCAGGATGCCGGCGCTGTTGTCCAGGCGCTCGCCTTGCAGCTGCAACAGACCTTCGCTTTGGATACGGCCTTGGGCATTGAGCAACTGGCCCGGGCCTTTGAGCAGCAGGCTCACACCCGGCGCACCGCCAGCCAGCAGGCCCGCGTTGCGGTTGTCGAGACCGGAAGCGCGCAAATCGAGTTGATCACCCACCACACGCCCGGCGCGGTTGTCGATGTCGCCGCCGCTCACGTCGAGCAGCAATTGCTTGCCGACAATCACGCCGCTTTGGTTATCCAGGTTTGCGGCATGCAGTTCGACATCGCCTTGCCCGGCCTGTAAGCGACCCTGAGCGTTATTGAGCTGTTGCGCAGTGGCGAGGGTCAACTTGCCGGTGTTGGCGCTCAGCACGCCGTTGGCGTTGCTGATGAGGCTGCCGGCGTTGAGGTTAAGGTCGCTGCTGGCCTGGGCGAAACCCTGGTTGTTATTGAAGGCATTGGCGACGGTGAGGTTCAGCACGCCGTTGTCCGCCTGGATCAGGCCTTTTTGGCTGTTGTCGAGGTCGCTGGTATTCACCGTCAGGGCACCGGCAACCAATACGCCGTTCTGGTTATTCAGGTTGCTCGCGTAGACCGTCAGGTCGTTGGCGACGACTTGACCGCCCGCGTTGTTCAGGTCGGTACTGACCAGCACCAGGTTGCCGCCAGCCATTTCGATGCGGCCCTGGCGGTTGTCCAGCGACGCGCTGTTGAGCGTGGCGGCCTGCCCTTCACCGAAGCGAATCAAACCGCCGAGGTTGACGATGGCCGGTGAGCTGATCACCAGGCTTTGCTCGCCGTACAACCGCGCAGTCGCGCCTTGGTTAGTCAGTTTTGCCGTGCTGACGCTGGCGGTTTTGGCCTGGATAATGCCGCCCTGGTTGGTCAGTGCCTGCGCGGCGGTGATCGCCAACGCGCGGCTGGCCAACAGGTTGCCGGTGGTGTTGACGGTTTGCGCGTTCACCACCATATCGCCGGTGGCATTGCGGCTGTTGTCCGGCGCGACACCGGCTTCGATGATGCCGGCGTTGCTCACGCTGGCCGCGTTGAGTTCGATGCGTTGGCCGGCAGCCACACTCTTTTGGTTGACCAGCGCTTGTGCGCTGGTCACTTGAACGTTGCCGGTGGCATAGACCTTGTCGGTCAGGTTAACGCTTTGCGCCGTGACATTGACGTTACCCGTGGCCGCCGTCTGCGCCATGCTCAAATGCCCATTGGCATCAAGCTGAATATCCCCACCACTGGCCGCCAACGTCCCGTCCAGCTTCACGCCCACGCCGGCTTCGGTGCCCACCAGTTTGATCGCGCCGGCGTACATGCCGCCCAGCGCGCTGGAGTCGATGGCCAGCTCGGGTTTGGCGCTGCCGTCGTCGGCGCGTGCGGTGGTTTTCAGGCTTTGGGCATCGACGTCGTTGCGCCCGGCGATTACGGCCAGCTCGCGTGCGTTGATCTGGGCGTTGATCTTGGCCGAGCGGGTGATGATTTCGAAGCGGTCGACGTTGCTGGCGTTCAGGCCCTCGCCGTCGATGGTCACGGCGCCGCCGTCAACCTGGTAGTGGTCCAAACGGCCGACGTTGTCCATCACCGGTTTGCCGGTGGTCAGGGTCACGTTGGGCGTGTTGATAAAACCGCAGCCACTGCACGTGATGCCGTACGGGTTGGCGACGATAACCTTGGCCGACTGGCCCGCCACTTCGGTGTAGCCGCGCAGCTGGCTGGGGCTGCCGCCGTTGACTTCGTTGAGAATGACGTTGGCGGCGCCGCCCTTGAGGTTCGGGTTGCCGACGATGTAGCCGCCGAGCTGAGTGTTCTGCACCGCGCCGGTGGCGTTGTTGAGGATCACGCCGTTGGGGCCGACGTTGTAGTCCTTGAACTGGTTATGGGACAAGCCACTGGCATTGGGCGCAGCGATGTTCACCACCGGCACGCCATTGCCGGCCTGGCCGACGCTGGTAGCCGGGTTGCTGACCACAATGCCTTCGGCCTGGGCGAGCAACGGCTGCCAGAACAGCGCGTTGGCCAGAATCAGCACCAGGCCGCGCTTGGGCAGGCCAAGGAACGCGTCCCGGCGCTTCAGGGCAGCAGAAGGTTGGCGGGCCAGAAAGGCAAAGTGGCGAACATCCATTTTCAGATTCTCGTTGCAGCAGGGCGTTGAATTACAGGAAGAAATCCATGCGGAAGTAGATCGGTGCTTCGCGCTCCGTCACGACCCCAGGCCTTTCTAACGAGTGAGCAAACGTCACGCTGGTGCTGACGTATTTGCCCCGGGCGAACAGCTCCACGGAGTTGCTTGAAACGCGGCCGTGGTAGTCGTCGTTGTAACGGTCGTTGCGGATCACACCTTGGTCGTAACCCAGGCTGGTGCCGTATTCGGCGAAGGCCGGGCGCAGCCATTCCAACGTGACCGGGCGGGCCCAGCGCACTTCATTGCGCCAGTAGCCACCGCTGTCGCCGGACAGTTGCTGATCCTTGAAACCGCGTACCGAAGAAGAGCCGCCGAGGCTGATGCGTTGCGGCGAGAACAGCACGTCTTCGCTGCGTTGCCCGGTGGCCAAGCTGGTAAAGCTGAACGACTCGCCCCACAGGCTGAACGGCTGCAGGTAACTGACGGTGGCGGTGTATTTGCGGTAATCGGGAGTGGCCGTTAGGTGCCCGTACTGATCGCGACGCTGGTCGTCGCGCTGGGCGTCAAATGCACCGATGCCGTTCTGCACGCCCAGGTCAACGTTGACGAAGGCATTGCCGATGCGCCGGCCGTGGTTGATGCCAAATTGCAGTTCGCTGAGGCGGTTACTGCTGGTTTCGAGGTGGGCGTCGTCGATGTAGTTGTTGGTGCGCAGGTGAGCCAGACCGACGTTGACTGAGGTCTTGCTCACGTCATCGCGGTGAATCACGCGCTCTGCGCGCAGTTGGTGGTTTTCGTTATCGCCCGACTGCTTGAACTTGAAGGTGTCGGTGTAACCCAGCGCGCGGTAATCGCTCTCGCTGTAGGTGTAGCTGAAGTTCCACCAGCCCCACGGCACGTTGTAGTAAAGCATGGTGTTTTTCGACGTTTTCTGGTGGTCGCTGATCGCGTCATGACCACCGCGCAGCACCAGTTGGTCGGCCAGCCCCAGCGGGCTGTCCCACTCCAGGCCCGCGCCCCATTGCTGCTCGCCGGTGCTTCTTTGCCCGTCGTTATTGCGCGACAGGCTGGCGCGCCACGGCTTTTGCGCGGTGTTCTTGACCACCACGTCGCTGCCGCCCACGTCTTTGCCGGGAGTCAGTTCCATTTGTGCCTGTTTGGACGGCAGGCGGTTGAGCTGGTCGACCAGTTGCTCGACCTCGCGCAGGTTCAGCGCCTCGCCGACCTTGCCGGGAAAGGCCATGGCCAGCTCGCGGTCGGTCACGTTGCTGCCTTCGGCGCTTCTCAAGGCTTCGAGCTTGCCCTCGACCACCAGCACTTGCAGGTGGCCGCTGGACAGGTCCTGTTGCGGCAGGTAGGCACGGCTGGTGACGCGGCCTTTGGCGATGTAATAGTCGGTGATGACTTTAAGCAGCTCATTGAGCTGCGAGACGCCCAGGCATTGGCCCATATAGGGTTTGAGCAACAGCGTGCGGTCGGCAGCGGACAGGCTGTCGGCGCCCTTGAGCTCGATGTCTTTGATCGGGAAACAGCGGGTGTCAGCGGGCGTCGCCGGGGCTTGGGGCTTGGCCTCTTTACCGGGCAGGTCCTGGAGTTCTTGCAGGCGCCGGCCCTGCTCTTCGAGCAGGCGATTTTGCCGGTCGCGGATCAAGTCTTGATCCCCTGGCGTGGGAGCGGCTGTGGCGCTGTTCAGGCCCAGACAGGCGAGCAGGAAAGTGCACAGCAAATACCGAGTCCGTGGCAATAACAAAGACATGTTCGATCCATCGAAAATCAAGGGGCGGCAAACTAACATCGAACTCGCGCTAGCCCAAGAAGCTGGACTTGTCGGACATTCGCACTTATTACAACCGCAACCTATTGATTAATAACAACAAATAATCATGAAACGGTGATAGCGCTTGTTGTTGAAACTTTTATTCCGACAAGCGGCCACTGTTTTTGATAACCCTTCGGCAAACAACCCAGCAGATGCCATTACTTAGCCATCAACTAAATACCGAGTTAGGTTAGTACAGGGGAATACAGAAAAGTTCGCGGATGTTTTGTGAATTGGATCCCATTTATCGGATGAGTCTGGGATGGCGCCTCTTGTGGCGAGCGGGCTTGCCCTGCGTTGGGGCGCGAAGCGTCCCCTGGTCAGTGTCGCCGCGTTACGTCAGCAAGATCGTGGCGTCAGGTGTGGGGCTGCTTCGCAGCCCAACGCGGGGCAAGCCCGCTCGCCACACAGACCGCTCGCCACAGAGCTCGGGGTAAAGAGCACGGGGCAATTAGCCTGCGCCTTTGTCTTTTTCCTGCCCTGGCACCAAGGTCAGTCCTGGCCGCTCAACGTCGCGCGAAACATGGGCCTTCACATCTTCTACGCCGCCCTCGTCATCGTTGTGAATCACCAGCACGCCCGACTTGCGAAACTGCTCGAGGTGGCCGTCGCCCAAGTTAAAACTTTCACTCAGGCTTTTATCGCTGAGCGCGTTGGCTTCGGCGCGACGCTGGGCAAACTTGCGCCCGCGGCGCTGTTGATAGCGTGCCCAACTGATCAGGATCACCGCATTGAACAAGGCGATCCACAGGTAGATCTGCAAGGTGTTGAGCGCCGCAAAAATCGGCGCCTCAATGCGCGGGCCGCCATGGGTTTCCAGCATTGCGCCGATCCCGCGTGCCAGCAGCCAGACCAGCCCGGCCCAAGCCAGCAGGGTGAGCAGCACGTCGATGATCCACATCACTGTGTTCTGGCGAGTTCTGACCAGTTTCATCGTCACGCCTCCTCTTCGCTAGGTTTAATACCGCGGTCCGGGCTGACCCAGCGCGCGCGCTTCTGGTGCTGGTTGAAGAGCACCTTGGGAAAGCTGACCAATGTGGTCAGCAAACTGACCAGCCAGAACACCATCGGGTACCACACGGTCCAGAACAGGGTTTGCCACAGGTCCTTTTCGTAACGCCGATCAATCAGGATGCTCACCGCAAATTGCAGCAGGCACACCATCGCCAGTACCAGCCCGGTAAACGCCGGCGGCACCAGCGAATCCACGGCAATCGCCTGGGGCAGCACCATGAATTTGCCCAGGCCCCAGAAGATCACCGAGAGCAGGAAAGTGAAGGCCCAACCGGTGGACAAGCAGTACTCGAACAACAGCGGCCACAGGTAGCGATGGCGCCATTGCCAGATGCCACGGATGTTTTTGAACAGCACTTCGGCGCCGCCCTGGGCCCAGCGCAGGCGTTGTTTCCACAGGCCACCGACGGTTTCGGGCATCAGGATCCAGCACAGGGCACGCGGCTCGTAGAAGATGGCCCAGTGATCGAGTTGCAGCTTCCAACTGACATCGATGTCCTCGGTGATCATGTCGGTGCTCCAGTAGTCGATGCGGTCCAGCGCTTTCTTGCGAAACGCCACCACCACACCCGACACCGTGAAGATGCGGCCGAACACCCGCTGGGTGCGCTTGATCAAGCCAATGATCGAAGAGAACTCGCCCACCTGCACCCGGCCGATCAAGGTCGAACGCGTACGAATGCGTGGGTTGCCAGTCACGGCACCGAGGCGCGGATTATCCAGCATCGGCGCGACCATGTAGGCCGCCGCATTTTTGTCGAGCAAGGCATCGCCGTCGATGCACACCAGGTACTCACTGCGCGCAGCCACCGCGCCCATGCGCAGGGCCACAGCCTTGCCCTGGTTCTGCGCCAGGTGCAGCACGCGCAGACGTGGGTGTTCCAGCGCCAGTGCATCAAGCACCGCGGCGGTGTTGTCTTTGGAGCCATCGTTGACGGCGATCACTTCGATGTTCGGGTACAGCTGGTCCAGCGCCGCATGAATGGTGTCGGCGGCGTTATCACCCTCGTTGTAGCAAGGAATGATGATCGAGATCAGCGGGTTGCCGGCCAGGGTCGGCGCCGGCGTGTCTTCCTTCCACGGCCAGTGACGCTCCCAGTGCAGCCAGAAGTACAGCCCGCCGGCGATCCACAAGGCCGACATGAACAGCGGGTAGAAAAACACGAAGTCCATCAGGAACTGCCCGGTGACCAGAAAGATCAGGCCAAGGGGCACACCCAACACCAGCGCCAACACGAATAAAGCCAGGATTCTGTCGAACATGGTCAAGGGTTCCATTGGTTGGACAGGGCCGGACGTACCGTCTTCAGGTCCGGCGAATTTTCCAGGAAGTTGTCCGGGTAGTAGCCAAAACTCCTGACCCCCTGGCGTTTGAGCACACCCATCCATTCAGCCATCTGCGCGCCGTCGATATCGGGCGCGTCTTTGGTGCGCCAGTCTTTGGCTTGCAGTTCAAACACGGTGCGCTGCAAGGCATCGGGACGGGCCTTGACGGTGGCCACGAGTTTTTCCAGCCAGGCGTTGGAGTTCTTCAGCGTCTCGCCCTCCATCAGCGGCATGGCCATCGGCGCGGTCCAGTCGTAGGTCTGGAGGAAGTCATCGAGGTTCTGCGCGAACCACGCTTCGCTCGCCGGGTTGAGCATCGGCTCGGCGAAGATATTGCGCGCCGTCTGCACCTGCGGCCCGCGGATGGCGCGCACTTTTGCGGCCAGTTCCTGGGTAAAGTCGATCAGGTAGCGGCTCTTGAAACGCGTCCAGCGCTGCATCACGGCCGGGTCGGCACGCAGCGCGGCAATGCTGCCCGGCAGGCCGTTGGCGGCGTAAGCCTTGAGCGCTGCGGGGCTGGCGTCTTCGAAATCAGAGAGGACCGCGTCGTCGTGGAACAGCACGCCGTCGATGGCCGTGTTGCGTGCCAGGTCTTCATAGATCTCACCGATCTGCTGGCGCACGGCCGGATCAAACGGCGACAGGCGCTTGTACTGGTCCGGGTCGAGGCCGACCTGGCCGGTTTTCGGGTCCATTCGCGTGACACGCGGCAACGAAGGGTCGAGCGCAAAGCTCAGCACTGGCATCCACGCGTAGATCGCCACGTGGCCACGGGTACGCAGTTGCCAGGTGACTCGGTTGAACAAGTCGCGGCGCACCGGCAGATGGCGGTTGGGGAAGTACAGCGAATGCACCAGGCCGTCACCCTTGGGGTCGGCGAAGGCTTGCAGGAACACGGTGCTGGCGCCCATGTCGACCACGCGCTGCACCAGCTGGTCGAGGTTGCGTGCCTCTTGGGCCGGGTCCGGGTCGTAGACATTATCCAGGTCCACGTGCAGCACGCGCATCGAGGTCCGCGCCTGAGTACCGACAATCGCGTTGGCGTAGTGCTCGCCGTCCGGGTCGGAGGCCACCAGGAAGCGTGGGCTGCTTTTGAGGTTGGCGAGGTCGTCGAGGCCGTCGTCCAGGGTCAGGGCCATCTGGTAGCCCTGTTCGCCGACGACCGCCAACGAGGTGCCGTCGGCGGCGCCGTAAGGCCACACCCATACACGCGGCGCCTTGCCGGTGACGGCGCGCAGTTTGTGGGTAATGGCCGTGACGTCGGCGCGCATCCGCGCCTGGAACTGCGCCTCGGTTTCATAGGTGCCAGTGGCGGCGTCATAACGTCGCGTTGCGGCGGCCGGCTCCTGGTTACCTTGTGGGTTGGCCAGGATGCCGGTGTGGCTGGCGTCAGTGTGGGCGGCGATTTCGACCAGGCCCGATTTGGAGATCTCGCGCACCTGCTCCCATGTCAGGAAGTCGGAACGCGCGCGCGGTGTGCCGGCAAAATCCACCGGTTTATTCAGCGGCGTGTCGATCCAATAGCCCACCGGGGCCAGAATTGCCGGCCAGTTATAGGCACGCAAAATCGGTAGCACGCGGGTATAGAAGCTGGAGTAGCCGTCGTCGAAGCTGAGCAGGATGGCTTTGGGCGGCAACTGCGGCCCACCGCTGCGCGCTGCCAGGATCTGATCGACACTGACCGGCCGGTAGCCGTTCTCGCGCAGCCAGGCCAGTTGGTCGACCAACCGTTCAGTGCGCACCGCCACCACCGCCTGATCGGGGTCGCGATCTTCGATGTCGTGGTAGGCAATGCCCAGGAAATGGTTTTTCGGCCACGGCGCTTCACGCGCAGGTGTCGGCCGCTCGGCGGGTGGGGTATAGGGCGCAGGTTGCTGGGCGCACGCGCCGGCCAGCAATACACCCAGGACCAATAAACAACGGCTGAGGACAGTCATGTTCAGGCTCTTTTAGAAACGGTAAGTGAGGTCGACGAGCAGGCGCAGATCGCGTTCGCGATCGCCGTCATAGGTGCGGCTGATCAGGCTCAGGTTGGCGCCGGCTTCCAGCACGTCGTTCCAGCGAAAACGTTGGCCGTAGCCGATCAGGCCGACCCCACTGGTGGAATAATCGCGCTGGCTATAGGTACCCGCACCGACCTGGAACTGCTGACTCCACTGGGTCTCATAGCGGTGATAAAGCACGTGATTGACCGTCATGGTGGGCAACACGCTGAAGTCCGATTTCGGGTTGAAATACACCACGTCGTCCTTCGTGTTGCGGCTGGCGCCGACTTCCAGGCCCAGGTCCACTTGCACATGCGGCGAGCTGTAGATGCCCTCGCGGCCGGTGAGCAGCGCTTCGAGCCGGTTGTTGCCGTCGCTGAAATGCGACGGGCTCAGGGACAGCTTCCACTCGCGGCTTTCATTCTCGCGCCAGCGGACAAAGCCACTGCCGCCGTTGGCTGTGACATCGGCATTCAATGCGCGCAGCGGTGTGGTCGCCAGGAGGTAACCGAGGCTGCCGCCGTACTGCCAGTTGTCATTGATGTCGCGGGCAATCGACACGCTCGCGCCTTGCTTGGAGCCATAACCGTAGGAGTGGTTGGACACCTCGGCTTCCAGGGTCATGTCGCGGGTGCGCTGCTCGACGCCGACGCGCTGAAAACGATGCTGGCCGGTGCCTTCGGTAAAGTCTGCGGTGGCGTAGCCGGCGCCGGCGAAGACGCGCCAGTCTTCATCGATGGGCGGGCTGTAAAGCACGCTTTCGATGCCCCAGTCGCGGCTGCCCGCCACTGCGCCCACATCATCGTTACCGCCACCGCCGTAGCTTTTACCGGTGTAGGCTTCGACGCGCAGTTCGGCCATGTCGTGTATGTCGCGCAGGCGGCTGAGGCGCTGCACCTGGCGGCTGTCGGGGTTGCGCGCCAGCACGTCATCGGTCAGCGCGTCCATCTGCCGCCATTCCTGCAGGTCCATGGCGGTGTAGGCCTGGGACACTTCCAGGCCGATATCGCGCGGAGCCTGGGTTTCAACTTCCTTGAGCGAGCCTTCGGCGCGCCGCGGCCAATCACGCGCGCGGTACATATCGGCCTGGGCCAGGCGCAGGCCGACATTGCCAGGGGCTTTCGCCACCAGGGCTTCCAGCCCGGTTTCGCTGCCTGGCAGGTCACCGCCGTAAGTGCCGGCCTGGGCCGCCAGTTGCTGCGCGTCCATCCAGCTGTCGTTGGGGTTGCCGATGGGCAAGCCCTTGAGTTCAACGCGAGGTTTCTGGTTGGTGGCCAGGTTATTGGCGACTTCGCGCGCTTGCATCACCTTGTCGCTTTCGAGCAGGGCGTAAAACAATGCGGTGCTGTCTTCGACGTGGTCACCCGGATCAGCATCCGGTGCCGTCAGCGCCTGGCGGTACAGCGGCTCGGCTTTTTCCGGCTGGCGCTGGTCGAGGTAGGACGCAGCCACCCAGCGCAAAGCGTAGGTCGGCAACTGCACGCCTTCGCCAGTGAGGGTTTCGTACTCGCGGATGACCTCGGCGGTGCGCGCGCGTGCCTTGAGGGCGCCCAGGCGGTCGATGTGCCAGCGCACCACGTCGTCATGGGCGCTCTGGTCAGGGGTCCAGCGGGCGAGCAGTGTGTCGTAGTCGCTGAGGGCGCGATCAGCGACCACATAACGTTCTTTCTCGGTGCGCGTGGCGTACTCGGCCATGCGCACACGTTCGGCGGCGAGGTCGCCTTCCAGGCGGCGCTGGGTCACAACATCGAGCACGCCTGGGTGCTTGGCCGACAGGCGCAGGGCCGGCTCCGGCAGCCGGGCCTTTTGCAGGGCGACGATGTATTCGCGCACCACTTCGGGTTTGTCACCCGCGCGGATAAAAGCCTGGTCGAACTCGAACAGGGCGTCGTAGTTCAAGCCCGCGCGGGTCAGCGCGTAGCCCAGGGCCATGCGGCGGTTGGGGTCATTGGGTTGCGCGGCCACCAATGCGCGGGTGCGTTGCACAGCTTCGTTGGTTTGGCCACCGTCGGCCTGGGTCAGGGCCTGGCCCAGTTGCAGGTCGATATTATTCGGTTCACGCAGCAGCGCCTGCTGATAAACCGCCAGGGCCTGAGGCCACTGCTTTTGATTGCGATAGGTACGGGCGACCGTGGCCAGCGCCTGTGTAGTCAAGTTGCGATTCTTGCCTTGCGCCTCGTACACCTTCAGCACTTCGGCGTCTTGCCCGGCCCAGCCGGCAATCACAATGTGATCGCTGATCTGGCCTGGCGTCTGGCGCTCGGCAGGTAATTGGCGCAGTTGGGTAAGGGCCGGCGTGAAGTTGCCGTTTCGCGCCTGAATAATCAAAGCGTCGTAGGCCGGATCGGCCAGGGCGAGGTCGGGCATCAGCAATTGACTGCACAAGGCAGCCCCGATGAGCAGTCGCAACCGGCCTGAAGCACTGATGGGTAGGTTTCGCAACATATCGTGAGCTTCCTTACACGCGGAAAGCTGTAACGATAGGTGGTCCTGAGCGGTTTGCATCAGGGTGCCGGCGTCTGATGACCCGGCCTAGCTTTCCTGTAGGAACTATCCCCTATGAATGTAGGAATATGTCCGATTCGGAACAATTGTTCAGAATTGTCCCGTCAACAGAAAAGCCAATGGGGGAGCAGACTTGCCTGGGCTGACCGGTCACCGCCGGCCCGTATGCCGACTGTTTGACCGCTGCCCCAGGCAACCCTGCTCCCCCATTATTTATTTCTTACTGATGTAAGAAATCTTACTGCGCGCCACTGACCGCGCCGGCTTTGGCCATCACAAACCCGATGAATTGCTCAACTGTCATCTTCTGGCCGTTGAAGGTCACTTCATTGTTGGCGTAATGCAGCTTGGAGACCACATCCGTGCCCACCAGGGTAGCCAACTGGGTGCCGACGGCCATGCCGCTGACCATCTCGGCCGCCATCTGCGATTGCTGCTCGATGGCTTTAGGGTCGGTCACGCCGCCCACTTGTGCTTGCAGTGCAGCGACGTCACCGATCATTGGCTTGGACAGGGTCAGGTTGGCATCCAGCAGCGCGATGACCTGCTTGCCCAGTTCAACTGGCGGCAGCTCCATGGAAGCCGGCTTGGTCAGGTCGACCACCAGGTTGAATTTGCTTTCGCCGTGCGTAGTTTTCAGCGACAGGTTTTCCACCGCCACTTGCGGCTTGGCAGCCAGCACCTGATTGACGTTGGCCTCGGCCAGGGTCTGCTCGGCTTCGGTCAGTTGCAGCTCAGGCACAGGCTGACCAGCAGCGGCGGCGGCTTGCACCGGCTGCATCTTGTCTTGATAAAGCTTGGTCAGTACCAGCATGGCCGGGATGTCGACGTTTTTCATGCTCAGGGCCATGGCGGCCGAACCGACAGGCTTGCCCTGGTAACCGATCTCGTCGATTTTGTAATCGACGCGGCCGGCCAGGTTGTTGTCCTTGGTCTCGCTGGTGTCTTTCTGCTCGAAGCCCTTGAGGGTCAGCACGGCTTTCTGCGGGCCGTAGGTCACTTTGGTGTCGGTCAGCTCAACGGTGTTTTGCCCGGTGTAGAAACCAAACGTGGTTTTTTCCAGGTTGCTGGCCACGGTCAGGCCGGACAGCTCGGCTTCAAAAGGCGCGCCGTTGGCATCGATCACCGCGACCTTGAGGCTGTTCATATAGCCTTCAGCCTTGACCTTCTGGCCTTCGGCGGTGCCGTCGAAGTCCAGGTTGGCGCCGGAGAAGCTCACCGAGGACTTGTCGTCCTTGAGTTCCAGAGGCAGCAGTTCGACGTTGCCATCGACCGAACGGTTGTAGCCGATATTGGCCACGCCTCTGAGCGGCGACACGTCTTTGCTGGCGGCGAACCATTTTTCGGTGGTGGCGTTCTTCTCCAGCTCATAGTGACTGGTGGCCATAACCGGCAGCCACTTCAGCGAAACCAGGCGCGAGAACGGCAACGGGCCGTGTTCGATGTGGTCGACAAACAGCAGCTCAGGGTTCGGGTTTTCTTCGCCGAATACGCTGCCTTGACCCTTGAGGCGGTAGTGAGCGGTGCTGCTGAACAGGCCACGGTCCAGGGACACCAGCTCCAGGTTCACGCTGCCGTCGACGCCGGCCATGGAGGTCTGCAGTTCCTTGTTGGCGTTCTGGATCGCGGTCTGCAGCACCGGCTCCAGTTGCTTACCGGTGTACCAGGCGCCGCCTGCACTGACGACGCCGACGGCGACAACGAAACCCAAAAGAACGACTGCTGGCTTATTCATGAAGTGACCTGATCAAATCCTGTGAGAAGTGGGCTGTCTTCCTTGAACCCCAAGAGGGATTGGCTCAAACCCGCCGAAAACGGGGGAAGATTAGCACTGGCGGCCGCGAACGGCCCAGCTTTTCAGAGGGGTCAGGTCAACCGTTGGTTCACGAGTACTCCAATTCAATCTCATCGAGTTGATGATCAAAACTCTTCAAACGTGCGGTCCAGGTGTACACCAACACCTCGAATTCGCGGTGTATGACGGCGTTTCCCGGGGTGTCGGCCTTGGGGTTGCAGAAGTCCAGCTGGTAGCGCTCGCGTGCCATGGCGTTGGCCACGTCGGACAATTCCCGTGCGTTATTCAGCCAATGCCTACCGTCGGCTACCTGCTGGTCGAGCAGGACGCACTGTTTTTTCAGGGCTTCGAGGCTTTTTTCCAGCGGGGTGCCGGTGAGTTCGCCCATGACTTCCTGGAAAGTCCGCCCGGGCTGCCAGTAGCTGCCCCAGAAATAGCGGTCGAACACGGTTTCGACGCGGCGCAAGGCAACTTTGGTGTCCCAGATCGCCACGCGGGTCTTGCCTTGTTCGAGCAGTTTTTTCTTCACCCGTTGATTTTGATACGACGCCCACGCCACCACGCCAATGGACAACGTGCCAATCACCAGGCACGCGCTGTCGAGAAACACCATGGCCTTGTCGATTTGATGGGCAAGCATGACGCCGTAGAAATAGGCAGCCGATAACAACACCAGTGCGAAGCACACGCACCAGAAAGCGGGAGCATAAGGGTTTTTCATTATTGGAATCCCCATGAGCAAACGCGAGCAGTGTCAGGTGAGCCGCCACGGCGACTCACCTGACAAAGCATAGCTTTTAGCTCAGGGTTTGCTGGCCTGAGACGCTTGCGTTCGTCCGCTTTCCCAACCACCGCCCAGCGCCAGGAACAGATCGATCTGGCTCATGGCAACCTGGGTGTTCGCCGCCGCCAGCTGCGCGCGCACATCGGTGTAGGTGCGCGTGGCTTGCAGGTCGGCCAGGAACGAGGCGCGCCCGGCCTGGAAGAAGCGGTGCGTCTGCTCCGACGCTTCTTTGGCGGACTGGCCGGCATCGGCCAACGCATCGCGGCGTTGCAACTGCGCGGTGTATTGCGCAAGGCCGGTCTGGGTTTCGCGGATGGCATTGAGCACCACGCCGTCGAAGTGCGCCAGGGCGCCCTGGGTCGCGGCTTCGGCTTCATGAATGCGCGCACGCGCGCCGTTGGTCGGCACCGACCAGCTGATCAACGGGCCAAAGCCCCAGCGATTGGTGGCCGGCGTGCCCAAGTCATCGAGCAGCCCCACCGTGCCCACGGTGGCGCCGATACTGATGTCCGGGTACAACGCGCCGGTGGCCACGCCGATACGCGCGGTGGCGGCGGCCAGTTGGCGCTCGGCCTGGCGCACATCGGGGCGACGTTTGAGCAGGGTCGCGCCGTCGCCCACCGGCAGCAACTGGGCGATGTGCGGCAGCTCGGCGCAAGTGCCGGTGCCCGCTGGCAGTTGGTCTACTGGCTTGGCCAGCAGCATCGACAACCGGAACAAGCCCGCCTGGCGCAATGCTTCGTAGCGCGGCATGTCGGCGCGCAACGATTTGTATTGGGTTTGCGAACGCGTCACCTGGGTTTCATCACCACGCCCGGCGTCACGCAGGCGCTGGGTCAGTTTGGTGCTCTGGGCCTGCAGGTCGAGGGATTCGTTGGCGATCGCCAGTTCTTCGTTGGCCGCGCACACCTGAGTGTAGGAACGCACCACATCCGCTACCAGCGTGATGCGCGCGATGTCAGCGGCGGCCTGGGCGGCGTCGGTGGTGGCCTGGGCGCTTTCGATGCCGCGCTGCAGGGTGCCAAACAGGTCGAACTGGTAAGAGGTGCTGATGCTGGCGCTGCCGATGTTGCCGACCGGGACTTTCTCGGTCAGCAAAAACGCTTCACCTGATTCCTGCAAACGTTGGGCCTCAGCCTTGGCGCCGGCACTCCAGCCGCCTGCCGACTCAGCCTCCTGGGTCTGGAAACGCGCGCGTTGCAGGTTGGCGGCGGCCACCCGCAGGTCGGTGTTGGAGGCCATGGCCTGGCGCACCAGCTCATCCAGGCGCGGGTCTTTGTAGAGCTTCCACCAATCCGCCGGCACCGGCGCCGACACCACGTTGTGGCCCTCGCCCGCGATCTGCCCTTGCAGGTCGCCACGGTTGATAGCGGCCTTGTCCGGCAATTGGTAATCCGGGCCTACCACCTGGCAGGCCGACAGCAGCAAACCCAAGCCAGCCGTGGCCAGCAACGCCGCCGGTTTCATGGTTTTTCTCCCTGCTGCGCGTGTTCTTTGGCGGCGGTCTTGTCATCGATGATCGACACCGTGGCTGTGCGCCCGGCAATCATGCGAAAGTCCGCCGGCACATCATCAAAGGCAATGCGCACCGGAATCCGCTGGGCCAGGCGCACCCAGCTGAACGCCGGGTTGACGTTGGGCAGCAGGTTGGAGCCACTGGTGCGGTCACGGTCTTCGATACCGGCGACGATGCTTTGCACATGGCCACGCAAGCGCGCGTTGTCGCCGATCACACGAATATCCACAGCCATGCCGACGTGAATGCCGTCGAGCTTGGTCTCTTCAAAGTAACCGTCGATGTGGAAGGAGTTGCTGTCGACCACCGACAGCACCGGGCGCCCGGCGGTGACGAACTCCTGATTGCGCGGCGCACGGTCGTTGACGTAGCCGTCCACGGGGCTGCGGATCACCGAGCGGTCGAGGTTGAGCTGGGCGGCGTCCACCGTCACCTGCGCCTCGGCCAGGGCCGATTGGGCGCGGGCCACGCGGGACTGGCTTTCTTCCAGCTGCTCACTTGGCACCAGGTTGCCCAGGCCGCGATTACGCTTGTACTCGCGATTGGCCTGGGCCAGGGTTTCCTGGCGGTCGGCCACGGCGGCCTGGGCCTGGCGCAGGGCCAGCTTGAAGCGGTCCTGGTCCACGGCAAACAGCACCTGGCCCTTGGTCACCAACTGGTTGTCGCGCACGTCGACTTGCTGGATCAGCCCGGACACGTCCGGGGCGATCTGCACGATGTCGGCACGGATATGCCCGTCACGGGTCCAGGGCGCAAACATGTAGTACATGACCATGCGCCACACAACGACGACAGCGAAGGTCACTATCAATAACGTCAGGACAACACGGCCGATGGTCAAAAAAGGTTTTTTCATGTCATCAGATATCGACTGAGTGAGTCCACCGCGCCCAGCAACAGCGCGTAGAGCCCCACATTGAACAATGCCCGGTGCCAGACCAGGCGATAGAAGTGAATGCGCGTCAACAGCCCGTGCACCACCAGAAACAACACGTACGTAATGCCCATCAGCACCAGCAGCGTGGGCAGGAACACCCCGCTGATATCCAGATCACCGATCATAAAGGCGCTCCATCAGGCAGCGGCGCTTCCATTTCGGTGCCGCCAATAAATTCCACGCCAGGCAGCAACGACAGGCGCAAGCCGGCCAGTGCGTGCAGCAGATGCAGGCGGGTGTCGTCTTCGTCTTGCAGGCCTTGCCCGTTGAGGGCGCGGCGCGTGCGGTCCAGGGTCATCAGCAGACCGCTCGGCGCGGGCAAGCGTTCACCCGCCTTCAGGCAGGCCTTGAAGTAACCGCCCACGCCTTCCACCACCTGGTTGAGCAGTACCCGTGGCACACCGTAGATACGCGGCGAGTAGGCCAGCAGGTCGAGCAGGTTCAGCGCCACACGCAAATCGCGCAGGGCGATGCCGGTGTCCTGGCCGGTGAGGGCCAGGCGCGGCAGGTGCTGCATCAGGCGGTCAAGCATTTGCGCGGCCATGTGCCGGTGTTCGGCGAGGGTCGCAGGTTCGGTCAGGGTGACGATGTCGCGCCAACTGAAACGGGTCAGGCGCTTGGCTGCCAGTTCGGCGCCGAACGGCCGTGCAATCAACGTCCACACAAAGGCGAACAACAAGCCCACGGGACCGGCCAGGTTAACGTTGGCGAAGTTCAGGAAGTCCGCGTCATAGGCGCCCTGGATGCTGATGAACGACGAGGTATTGACCAGCGTCAGCAGCATGCCGAGGTAGAAACGCGGCTGCACGGTGAGCGTGCCGATGCAGATAAACGGCACGGCAAACGCCAGCACCAGCATCGGAAAATCATGCAGGTTAGGCAGCACCAGAAACAGATAAAGGCTGGCGAACAGCACCGACATCGCGGTCCAGAAAAAGAACCGGTAGATCTGCGGCGCCGGGTCGTCCATCGAGGCAAAAAAACTGCAGGCCACGGCCGCCAGAATCACCGCGCTGCCGCCGTCGGTCCAGCCCAGCAGAATCCACAGCACCGAGGCGACGATGATCGCGGTAACGGTGGAAAACGCCGAATAGAACATCAAGCCACGGTCGAGAAATGGCGTCAGCCGGCCCAGGCGCCAGTGGCGGTACACCGCGCGCCAGGTGTCCTGGCTTTCGCACTGGATGGCGGCCTGCAGGCTGCGACAGTCTTGCCACAGATCGATCCATTCGCCGAGGCGATACAGGGCGTTGGAGAACAATAGTGTGTGGCGGTCGTCCAGCGCTTCGCCTTGGGGCTGCAGGGCATCGACCTGATCGCGCAGCACGCGCCAGCTTTCCAGCGGGGCGGTTTCAACGGTGCTTTCCAGCCACTGCCGGCTTGCCTCCAGCACCGGCGTAAGCCGGTCGAGAAACTCCGGCGCGCGGTGTTCGACGGCGTAGAGGGCGTCGTCGAGGGCATCCACTACGGGCAGCAAGTGAATCATGCGCCCGCGCAGTTCCTTGGTGTTGCGAACGGTCTGCGGCCGCGCGCCTTCGTGGGGCAGCTGGCCGATCATCAATTCCAGGGTGTTGAAGGTGGCGACCATGCCGCCGCGCAAGGTGCTGACCTCTTCTGGCTGCACGTTACGCGCTAGAAAACGCAGGCTGTAGACCTGAGCATCGGCAAACCATTTGGTTACCGAGCCATCGAACACCGGCATCAGGCGCCGCGGCCAGAACATCGCGCCCACCACCGCCGCGACCGCGATGCCGAGAAAGATCTCCTCGGTACGCGCCTCGGCCACATCCCACACCGCCAGCGGGTTATCCACCACCGGCAAGGCGATCAGCGGCAAGGTGTAGCCGGCCAGCATCAGCGCGTAGTTATTCGCGGTGCGCAGGTGCATGGACAGGAACAGCAAAATGCCCGTCCACAACGCAATCACCACCACCAACACGTACGGCGCCTGCACAAACATCGGCACAAACACCACCGCCGCCGCTGCACCCATGAAGGTGCCGATGGCGCGGTACAACGCCTTGGAACTGGTAGGACCGACAAACGGGCTGGAGACGATATACACCGTGGCCATCGCCCAGTACGGACGTGGCATTTGCATGAGCATGGCGATGTACAGCGCGATCATTGACGCTGCGAACGTCCGTACCCCGTAGAACCAATCGCGGGCTGGCGGAAAACCGGTAAAAAATCCGTTCAAGGCGCTGCAACCCCGGCCGCTTCGAACGCCCGCAGCACGCGCAGGGCGGCTTCAAGGTCGCTGTGGGCAATGTCCGCCAGCACTTCCTGACGCAGGCGCACCAGCTGCACTTCCACCGCTTGCACCAGTTCGCGGCCGCGCTCGGTGAGGCTCAAGGCCTTGGCGCGGCGGTCATGCACGTCTTCGGTCCGGCACACGTAGCCGCTGGCGCACAACTGATCAAGCAGGCGCACCAACGACGGGCTTTCCATGCCGGAGGCCTGGGCGACTTTTACTTGGTGCACACCGTCGCCCAAGCGGCCGATCATCAACAACGGCACGGCGCAGGCTTCGGAAATACCGTAGCTCACCAGCGTGGTCTGGCAGATTTTGCGCCAATTGCGGGCGCCCACCACCATGCTGCTGCTGAGGTTCATCTGAAGTTGTTCGAGGGTATGAGGCACTGGATTGTTCGCATACAGTTAGTTTGCTAACTATCAATATGGTGGATGCGTCCAAAGCAGTCAAGTTTTGAAACAAATTTGTGATCGGCGGCGCGGGGCGCTGTGGGTAAGTAAAGCGGGTTTGAGTGGGCGTGCTGGTTTTTCCACTTTGGCTCCCACATTGGGTCAGCGTTGGCCTCGCACCTGACGGTTATCGGTACAAGCCGTCGGCAAAATCCCAAACACCAGGGAGGCCACTATTTTTACCCCTCACGCCCCGTGCGCAACAACACACTCAGCTGATCCACCACTTCCGCCCAATCCGCATCCTCCAAAATCTCTTCGCGCAAAAACGCTCGCTGACTGGCCGTCCAGAAAAACGCGTCCGCCAGATGCAGCTCAGGCTTGAGCGGTGAATGTACCGTCACAAACTGCTCGATACTCACCGGGTCATCCGGCAGCCCCAGCTGTTTGAACAGTGACGGCAAGCTGTGCACAGGCGATTCCATGGTGGGTTCCTACAAAGACCATTCCTGTGAGTCTAGTCCAGGCGCCAGCCAGGCCAACAACCACGTGACGCACTGCTGTGCCATCAACGAAATCGTAAACCCGCTGAGTGTTTTCGAAGGGATTGGCCCGGAACAGGCGTTCCGGGCATGTACTTAATGCCGATGCTTGATTAACGGCAACCCTCGGGTTGCGAGGGCTCTGGCCCGCGGCACAGCACAAACAAGCGCGCCCGCGCTCCGCCGCCGACTTGCTGCAGAAGCTGGCGCCAATCGGCAGGAATCGGGGCGAACTCGTCCGGCATATCCGTGCTGCTGATCAGCCACACGCGGTGCGTATCGGCCGGCAATGCCGACAAACGGTCCAGGTAAATACGCCCGCCGTCCTGATCCACCAACGTGCCGAAACCGTAGGCGTTCGGCCGGGTCGGCGTGCCGTCGGGTTTGGGGGGCGTGTAAAGCTGCAATTGGGCGTCGGTCTCGTCGTAATACACGTAGGGCAAGTACCACAGCATATCGCTGAGGACGATGCGGTCGTCTTCCTGATAGTTGCGGTTAACGAACTCCACCGGCACGTTGAATTGATCATGCACATCCACGGTGGCGTTGTTCTTCAACCCCAGCAGTTCCACACCCACGAACAACACGAACAACGCCGCGCCCAACCATGCCAGGCGTTTGGGCAGGCGGTCGATGGCCAGGGCCATGAGGATGGGCAAGCCGAGTGCGTAGACCGTGAGGTAGCGCTCGATAAATACCGGGGAGATGAAAGAGACGCCGTACACCAGCAACAGCGGCAGCAGGAAGAACAGCGCCAGCAGGCATGCCGGGCGATACCGCTCACGATCACGCCAGGCCGCGATGCCCACGACGGCGATCAACAGCAGCGGGAACAGCCAGAACAGCGGCGGCCAGAAACCGATGCCTTCATCCTGAAGCATGAACTGCCAGACCATCGACGGCACGGAAATCAGCGAAACCGGATCTTCCCAGCCAATGTCACCGCCAACCTTGAGCTGCTCAATGTGCTGGGTGAGGTCCAGCAGGTTCGGCAGCCACGGCAGGTACAACGCCACAATGAGCGCATTGGCGCACCACCACGACGGGCGAATGATCAAGCGTTGGCCGGGTGCCTGTGAGCGGCACAACACGCCCAGGTAAGCCCAATGCACCAGCACACACAGCGCGGTGAAATAGTGGGTGTAGAACCCGGCTGCCATCAGCACTACATAGACGGCCAGGTAACGCGTGCGCTCGGGCTGGCGCACCCAGTACACCAGCGCCAGCGTGGCGCCCAGCAACCATACGGCCAGCAGTGAGTACATGCGCACTTCCTGGCTGTAACGCACCGCCGTCGGGAACAACGCCAGCAGCACGCCCGCCAGCACTGCCGCCCGACGCGTGGACAGTTGTCGCGTGAGCCAGATGCCCAGCCCCACCGCCCCGATCCCGGGCAGGGCACTCATGCCGCGAATCGACCAGATGCCATCGCCAAACAGCTCGATCCAACCGCGCAGCATGAAGAAGTACAGCGGCGGGTGCACATCATGGGCGGCGTGAAACCACAGGTCCTCCATAGCGTATTCGCTGAGCAGCAGGCTCGACGCTTCGTCGCCCCAGATCGCCGAAGCGGTCAGGCCATAGAAACGCACGGCCATGGCCAGCGCCAGAATCGGCACCCACCATAATCGGCTGAGCCAACCGGCACCCTCCCAGGCGCCTGTGAGGCGATTGACTGCGGGAAACGTCCCAATTTTGTCGTCTTGCTCTACCACAGACCGTCGCACCTCAATTCCCCTGACACTGCCCATTTCCCGGGCAAACCCTGCACACGCGCAAACAAGCGCCACTCTAGGACAAAAGCCCCGGTTTCGCTCGCTGTTTTACAACCGTCGGGCGGCACACCGCGGGATTTGACTTGAAGCTCATAGACCCGCCACTGCGCCTGGATTTCGCTGAGCATTGCCACGACCAAAAATCGGACAAATCAGCAATTTGTGTAGGCCTTCACCGAAGCTGCTGCCGGATCAAGCTATGATTGGCACCCTCCAAGGACTCAGGATCAAGGACACGTCATGCGCATCGGTTTTTTGTCACCTCTGGCTCTGGCCCTGCTTGCCGGCATTTCCCTACCGGCCCAGGCCAGTTCGGACGACTCGTGTTACCCCGACTGGCGGGTGTCGCGTGACACGCTGGACCCCTGCAACAACCTGCCGTTCCTGAGCCCTGGCAATGACAGCCGGGCCAATCTGCGCTTGTTGCTGGCCGACAGGAAAGCCGCGCCGCTGACGCCCAATGCCCTGAGCGAAGATGACCTGGCCGAGGGTTTTGGCCCGGTGCCGTTCCCGGTGTATCGCCTTGTGCCGCGTGGCGAAGCCGAGCCGGTCAGCACGTCCGACGCCCCCAACACCTCGCCACTCGATGCACTGCTTGAACCGCTGGGCATCAAGCGCGACGACGCCAAAGCTGCCGGCGATGCGTTTCTCAATGGCGAAGGCAGCCGCTGCCGCAGCAATGACGAAAACAGCGCCGCCGCGTTTATCAGCCAGGTGGTCAAAGCCGACATGCCAGCCACCGAACGCGATCTGCTGGTGAAGGCGCGCCTGCAATTGCTCACCGCCTGTGAATGGGTAGGCCCGGTGGTGGAGCCGCCGCAAGATATCCAGTCGACCGAAGGTCAGCTGTTTCGCACGTACCTGCAAGCCGCCGCCGATTTCTACACAGGCCGTTTCACCGACGCAGGGCCTGGCTTCGTCGCCACCCAGAACGCCGCTTCGCCCTGGCTGAAAGAAACCGCGCTGTACATGACCGCGCGTAACGCACTCAACCAGGCCCAAGCCAACACCTATGACGAAGACGGCGTGCCGCACCTCGACCGTGTGGATAAACCTGCGCTCGCCGAGGCCGAGAAAGGCTTCAACGCGTATCTGAAAACTTATCCACAGGGCGAGTACAGCGCCTCTGCGCGCGGCTTGCTGCGCCGGGTGTACTGGCTGGCGGACGACAACGAAAAACTCGCCGAGGCATTTGCCTGGCAGCTGACCCAGGCCACCGACGAGCAGCGCAATGTGTCGGTGGATGAATTGGTCGAAGAGGCCGACCTCAAGCTGTTGATGGTCAATAGCGACACGGTCAAGACGCCGATGATCCAACTCGTCAGCGACCTGATGGTCATGCGTGGCGGCAACCAGCCCGCGCTCAGCCGCGCAGACCTTGAGAAGCAAAAAGCAGCGTTTGCCGATGAGCCGGCGTTTTACGACTACTTGTTAGCCGTGAGCGCGCTGTACGTCGAGCATCAACCGGATGCCGCCTTGAAGCAGTTGCCGCAAAGCGTGCCGTCGAGCCTGAATTACTTCGCCTTCAGCCAACAAACCCTGCGCGCCCTGGCCCTGGAAGCTAAGCAAGACTGGAAAGGCGCACAAGACCTGTGGCTGCAACTGCTGCCGCTGGCCAAATTGGCGCTGCAACGCGACCAGTTGGAGTTGGCCCTGGCACTCAACTACGAGCGCAGCGGCCAGCTGGCCAACGTGTTCGCCGCCGATTCGCCGATCAGCGCCAAGCAAGTGCGTTACATCCTGCTGCGCAACGTTGCCGGGCCTGACTTGCTGCGCCAGCAGATCGCCAAAGCCGACGACCCGGTGGAGCGCCAGACCGCGCAATTCGTGCTGCTCTATAAGGACTTGCTGCGCGGCCAGTTCGCCACCTTCGCCGACGACCTCAAGCAACTGCCAGCGCCGGCCCCTGAAGACAAGCTGGGCACCAGCCTGGGCTACGTCTACAGCGGCGGCCAGAGTTTGAAGCTGTTCCAGTGGAACGGTGAAAAAGCCGAATCCGGCTACAGCTGCCCGGCCATCGCGCAAACCGCCGCCACCTTGCAAACCGATGCGAAAAACCCGCAAGCCCTGAACTGCTTTGGTGAATTCATCTTGCGCAATAACCTCGACGGCATGCCCCTGGAACAGGCACGCGCCGCCGGCAGCCTGGGCAGCACCGCGTCGCCATTCCCCGGTGAAACCTTCTCGCGGCTCAACGGCTACAAGCAGGTGATCGCCAACGCCAAGGCGCCGAAGAACGACAAGGCCTACGCACTGTTCCGCGCCATCAACTGCTATGCACCGGCCGGCTACAACAGCTGCGGCGGCGATGACGTTGAACCTGCCGTGCGCAAGGCCTGGTTCCGCCAGCTGAAAAGCGGCTTCGCCGACACCCAGTGGGGCAAATCGCTGCAGTACTACTGGTGAAGCACCTGTGGCTCGGCTTGCTCCTGCTGGCGAGCCCGGCCTTTGGCGCCGTCGACGCTCGCGACTACGACGCCTTCTGGCTGTGGAGTGGCGTTACTCCACAGCCAGTCCTCAAGCAGGCAAAAACCCTGTACATCCTGCAAGGCCAGATCAACTCCACCCGCCGCGCCCCCGAGCGCGGCGTGCAACTGACCGCCCAAGGCCTCGGCATCCCGCGCCTCACCCGGGGCGACGTCTGGGTGGTCTACCGCGCCCACACTTTGCACTGGCCAGAACAGGTCTACACCCAACTCCTCGGCCAGGTGCAACGCTGGCGCGACGCGGGCAACCCGGTGGTCGGCATCCAAATCGATTTCGACGCCCGCACCCAATACCTGCACGAATACGCCGACTTCCTGCGCGACCTGCGCCACCGCCTGCCCGCCGACTTGAAGCTGAGCATCACCGGGCTGATGGACTGGAGCAGCAATGCCGACCCAACCGCCATCGCGCAGCTCAAAGGCGTGGTGGATGAAGTGGTGGTGCAGACGTATCAAGGGCGCCACAGCATCCCGGATTACGCCGCGTATTTACCGCGCATGAACCGGCTGGGGCTGCCATTCAAGGTCGGCTTGATTCAGGGCGGCGTGTGGGAGGCGCCGGGGTATTTGAAGGGGAATGAGTGGTTTCGCGGGTATGTGGTTTTTCTGCAGAATCCGTGACCCACGCACGGTTTCCATGTGGGAGCGGGCTTGCCCGCGATAGCGGCAGTTCAGTCAACGTGATGTTGAATGATATGCCCTCATCGCGGGCAAGCCCGCTCCCACAGGGTGTTGTGTTTAGCCTGCGGGATAAACAGACTGCCACCCGCCGCCCAGCGCCTTGTACAACCCGACCATGGCCAACGACACGCCGGTGGAGCTTTCAACCCATTGCTCTTGCGTTGCCAATAGCGCGCTTTGCACGGTCAGCACGTTGACGAAATCCACCACGCCTTCGACGTACTGCTGTTGCGCAGTGCTCAACGCGATCTGGTTCTGGCGCACCGCTTCGGCGAGGCTGTCGCGGCGCAGTTGGCTGGCGTTGTAGCGGGTCAGCTGGTCGTCGATTTCATGCCAGGCGCGCAGCACGGTTTGCTGGTAGGCCAGCGCGGCTTCCTGTTGCTGCGCTTCACGCAGGTTCAACATGCCTTGCAGGCGCCCGCCGTTGAACAGCGGCAAGCTGAATTGCGGACCGAAGGCGAACGCACGCGAGCCCCATGAGCCGAAATCCGACAGTTGCAAGGCCTGGGAGCCCAGGCTGCCGGACAGGGTGATGCGCGGGTAGAAGTCACCCTTGGCCACGCCGATAGTGGCGGTGGCCGCGTGCAGGCGCGCTTCGGCCTGACGGATGTCGGGGCGGCGTTCAGCCAACTCCGACGGCAAGCCGATGGCGACCTGGCGCAGGGTTTGCGGCACGGCGGCGTCCTTGGACAACTGCGCATGCAGGGCTTGTGGCGGCTCGCCCATCAACAGGCTCAGGGCGTTGATCAATTGGTCCTGGCGCTGCTGCAAATCCGGCAGGCGCGCTTCGATGGCGGCCACTTGGGCAGCCGCTTCGGCCACGTCCAGGTCGGTCGCCACACCGTCGGCCAGGCGCAGTTGCGAGAGTTTGAGGCTGTGGCGCGCCACGTCGAGGTTTTGCTCGGTGACGGCGCGGGTGTTCTGCACGCCGCGCAACTGGATGTAGTCCTGGGCGGTTTCGGCGAGCACCGACAGCAGCACGGCGCGGCGGTCGTCTTCGGCCACTTGCAAGGTGGCGTCGGCGGCTTCGGTTTCACGTTTTACACGGCCCCAGAAGTCCAATTCCCAGGCGGCAGAGAAGCCCATGTCCCATTGGCTGAACGCCGAACGGCCATTCTCGCCGGACGGATCACTCAAACCCTTAGCGCTGTTGCGCTCACGCTGATAACCACCGGTGGCGTTGACGTTGGGATAACGCTCGGCGGTGGTCACCTGGCGCACGGCGCGGCTTTGTTGCAGGCGGCTGCTGGCCAGTTTCAGGTCGAGGTTATCGGTGAGCGCACGGCGTGTGAGGGCCGAGAGTTGCGCATCGTGGAACACGTCCCACCAACGCTCCTGCAAAGGCTCGGTGACGGCGCGGCTGGCGGCTTGGCGCCCTTGGGGCTCGCCCCATTGCGTGATGTGCGGGCCTTGCGGCCGCTGGAAATCCGGGCCAACGGTACAGGCACTGAGGCTGATGAGGCTCAAGGTGAGCCAGGCAAATGGCTTCATTGCTGGGCCACCTCACGCGGCTGCGCGACAGGCTGGGTGTCGACGCTGGCCTCCACCGACATGCCGACACGCAAGCGCTCGGTCAGTGGCTGATTGGGTTCGAGCACGATTTTCACCGGAATGCGTTGCACCACCTTGGTGAAATTGCCGGTGGCGTTGTCGGGTTTGACCGAGGCGAACGTCACGCCCGTGGCGGGTGCGAGGCTTTCCAGATGACCCTTGAGCATTTCGCCGTCGAGGCTGTCGACGCGCACCTGCACGGCTTGACCCGCGTGCATGTGCCACAACTGGGTTTCCTGAAAGTTGGCCACCACATAGGCCTCGGCCAAGGGCACCACGGCGAGGATCTTGCTGCCCGGCGTCACATAGGCGCCCACCCGTACCGCGCGCTCACCGACCATGCCATCCACTGGCGCGACGATGCGCGTGTAAGAGAGTTGATAGCTGGCCATTTCGAGCGCTGCCTGGGCACGTTTGAGCCCACCTTCGGCGGCATCGCGCTGGGCGGTGAGGATTTCCACCTGCTTGCGTTCTGCCGCGAGCACCGCCGTGGCATTGGCCAGGCGCGCGGTGGCCTGGTCGATGCGGGTCTTGGCTTGCTGGGCGTTCTGCACGGTGCCCGCGCCTACCCCGGCGAGGTGGTTGTAGCGGTTCAGTTCGTGTTCGGCAAAAGCCACTTCGGCACGGTCCGCCGCTACGGTGGCCTGGGCCTGGGCGATCACCGAGCTTTGGCGTTCGAGGGTCGCGGTGGCGTTTTTCAGTTGGGCCTGGGCGACGAGCGTGTCGGCATCGGCCGCCTGGGCGGCGGCGCGAAAATCGCGGTCATCGATCAACGCCAACAGCTGGCCGGCCTTGACGCGCTGGTTGTCTTCCACCAGCACTTCCTTGATAAAACCGGCCACGCGCGGCGCCACCAAGGTGAAGTCGGCGGCAACGAAGGCGTCGTTGGTGGTCTGGCGCTTGCTGCCCAACAGGCCGGGCGCAACCAGATAAACCAGTACACCGACGGCAAACACAGCAATAACGGCGACGGCAATTTTGTCTTTGCGTTTCATGAGAAATCCTTTTGGCTAGGTCGGTGCGCGCGGTGGAAAAATCCGCGTCGGCATCCAGAAAATCAGCAGAATCAGCGCCACCGCGACGGCGGCCATGACGTAATAAAGGTCCGAAGAAGTCAGCACCACGGCCTGCTCGTGCAGGCGGTGCGCCAGGCCCGGCGCGTCGCCGTCGGCCAGGGGCGAGTTGCCCAGGCGGTCCACCAACATGGTCGAGTGAAAGTGCAGACGCTGGGTGGTCAGCGTGTCCAGCACGGCGGTGGCGATCACGGCGGCCAGGCCTTTGACGGTGTTGAACCACGCCGAGGCGAACGGCCCGTCCATCGGTTGGATGCTGCCAGTGGAAAGCATCAGCAGCGGCAGCACGGCCATGGGCTGACCAAAGATTTGCAGCAGGTAGAGGCCGTAGAAATCGTCCCGGATCCACTCCGACGTCAGGTGCGAGCTGCCCACACAGCACAGCACCAGCATGCTCAAGCCAATCCCCAGGACCCAGCGGCAATCGACCCAGCGCAGGTTGCACAGCGCCGCCACCAACGGCAGCGCAATCAACTGCGGCAACGCCATCAGCAGCATCACCGGCGCAGTTTGCAGCGGCCGGTAACCCTGAACCTGGGCGAGGAAGCTCGACGGGATGATGATGACCGACGTCAGCACCATCAACACGCCCGCCAGCACGATCAAGGCAAACGCCAGGTTGCGCAGGCCGAGCATCTGCAACTTGAAAAACGGAATCGGCTGCGACCATTCATTGATCAGAAACAGCACCAGCAACAGCGTGCCGCCGCTGAGCAGAAAGGTGATCAGGCCGGACTCGAACCAGTCCAGGCGATTGCCCTGTAACAAACCGATCACCAGCATGCAGATCGCGGGAAAGCCCAGCAGCAAGCCGCGCCAGTTGAACTGCTTGAAGCGCTCCAGGCGCACCGGGTCTTGCGGCAAGCCGTAGGCCACGGCGGCCATCGCCAGCAGGCACGGCGCGACGATCTGCCAGAACGCCCATTGCCAGCCGACGTATTCAGTCCACAGCGCCGCCAACGGCGTGCCCAGGCTTGGGCCGAACGTGGCGGTGAGTGCGTAACCCGCCAGGCCATACAGCTTGACGTTGGCCGGCAGGAAACGCAGCGCCACGGTCATCAGCATCGGCGGCAACGCGCCACCGGCCAGGCCTTGCACGGTGCGCAGCACCAGCAGGGTTTGGTAGTTCGGCGCAAACGGGCACAGGATGCCCAGAACGGTGAACACGCCGATGGCACACAGCGTGAAGCGACGCAGGGAAAACGTCACCGAACACCAGGGCGCGAAAGCCATGGCCGCCACGGAGGTCGCCGTGTAAGCCGCGACCAGCCAGGTGCCTTCGTCAAAACCGATGTACAGCGCACCACGGATGTCGGCGAGGGCGACTTTGGTGACCATCTCGTTGAGACCGGACACCAGCACCGCCAGCAATACGCCGACCAAGCCAATGATGATGCGCGGGCCGAACACGGGCGGGTTGAGCGCAGTGGGTTTGGCTGCAGCCTGGAGGGCGGGGGCAGCGAGGGAGGTCATGGACAGGTAACTCGGGATTAGAAATACCCGAGCAGTTTAATCAGGCACACCCATAACAAAAAGTTACTTGCTGGAAGCTTATAAGTGCGTCAGACGCAACTGTTGGGCCACGCACTTATCCCGTGGTAGCTGGCTTGCCGTGGCGAGCGGGCTTGCCCCGCGTCGGGCAGCGAAGCGGCCCCGATAAAGACACTGAGAGTTTTCTGATGAAACTCAGCGCCTGGCTTTGGGGCCGCTTCGCAGCCCAACGCGGGGCAAGCCCGCTCGCCACGATAAGCCAGTGCCTACACTTTAGGTGGGCTGCGCTTCCAGCCAGGTGGCGTGGCAACTTTCGCGCATGGTTTCGCGCAGCCACTTATGGGCAGGGTCTTTGTCGAAACGCGGATGCCAGAACTGGGCCAGCATCAGCGTCGGCAGGGAGATCGGCAATTGGAATGCGCGCAGGGGCAGCTTCAGGCGATTGGCACTCAGCAGGGCTTCCTTGGGCACCGGCAGCAGCAGGTCGGAATCGGGCAGCATGAACATCGCGCCATGAAAGCCTGGGGCGATCATGGCCACGCGGCGCTCCAGGCCCAGGGCATTGAGCGCCGTGTCGATTGGCCCGCGGGCGATGCCGCGTCGCGAAATGCTGATGTGGGAGTAGCTGGCAAACCGCGCGGCGGTGATTTCTTCGTCGAACAGTGGGTGGTCCTCGCGCGCAAGGCCCACAAAGGTGGTGGAAAACAGGTTCTGCACCTTCACTTCGGGGCTGGACGGCATGGAATTACTCACCCGCAGGTCCAGCCGGCCTTCACGCAATGCCTCGTCATCGGTGTCGCCTTCGGGCACAAAACACAGCTCGCACAGCGGTGCCATGCGTTCCATGGTGTCGAACAGACGACCGCCATACACGCCGATAAAGAAGTCATTGGCACGCACGCTGAAACGCCGGCGCAAGGTGCTGAGGTCAACCTGGTCTGCCGAGCGGAACAACAACGCCGCCTGCTCCACCACGTTGCGCACCTGGCCTTGCAACTGCAGCGCCTTGGGCGTTGGCACCAGACCACGCCCGGCGCGCACCAGGATCGGGTCGCCCACCGCTTCGCGAATACGCGTGAGGGTGCGGCTCATGGCCGCCGGGCTCAGGTTCATCCGCCGCGCGGCGCCGACCACACTGCCCTCGTCGAGCAAGGCGTCGAGGGCGACCAGCAGGTTCATGTCCGGTAGTTGCATGCCAAGCACTCGTGTTCAGTGGGGCGTGAAGCGCACGCAATCGTAGCAGGCTTTACAGGTAGCGCCTCAAGTTGCGCGGCAGGTACTGAGCATAAGTGGATTTGGGATGAGCCTGACACTTGCGCACGATATCCGGCAGGGATTGTTCCAGTTCATCGGCTCGGGCCAGGCTCTCGTTGTAGTCGCTTTTACCGGTGAACGCCGGAAACATCACCGCCACACGGGTAATAGCAAAGCTCTTCATGGCGATCAACGGGCGGGCGGGATGGTCACGGCGAAATTGGCTGACTTCTTCGCTCAACGCGCGGCAGGTTTGATAGGTAGTTTGCATAAAAGACAGTTGAGTTGCTTCTTCCTTGCTTGCCGGTTCAGGCGTGAAAACCATATCGTTTTGCGCCTCAAGCACCGCTGGCTGATCGGCGTTTACCGCCCAGGCTTTGAACCGCCATTGACTGGCCGCCTCCACGGCAGCCGCACCGAATGCAGGCTGGGTGGCACTGATCGCTTTGACATCGCTGACGGTTCCGTCGTTGTGAATATTCAGGCTGATGCGCGCATGCCCTTGGAGGTTGATCAGGTTTGCCGGGTAATGCGGCTTGGGCATGGACACCGCTTCAGGCTTGAATTGAGCAAACACCGACGTCGACAAAAATAAAGCCGCAGCCAAGACAAAAAACCGCATCGCCGTAAATCCTTCTACCGGGAATGCCTGACGTCAAGGCGACGTCAGGTTCGGCCGGCATTATCGGACTCAGCGAGACCAATGAGCAATCATTCCTATTTGAAGAGGATCGTTCCTACAGATAAGTAGGATCAACGCTGCATGCCCCAGCGCTTCACCGTCAGCCGTTCAACGGTGTTGAACACCAGATTCTCGACCAGCAACCCGATCAGGATGACCACCGCCAAGCCGGCAAACACCTTGTCGGTGTATAGCTCATTGCGGTTCTGGAAGATGTACCAACCCAAACCGCCCTTGCCGCTGCTGGCGCCGAACACCAGCTCGGCGGCGATCAACGTGCGCCAGGCAAATGCCCAGCCGATTTTCAGCCCGGCAAGAATCGACGGCAGCGCCGCCGGGATCAGGATGAACAGCACAAAACGCATGCCCTTGAGGCCGTAGTTGCGGCCGGCCATGCGCAGGGTTTCAGACACGCCGAGAAACCCCGAATACGTGTTCAGCGCCAGGGCCCACAGCACCGAATGCACCAGCACGAAAATCAGGCTGTTCTGCCCCAGGCCGAACCACAGCAGGGCCAGCGGCAGCAATGCAATGGCCGGCAGCGGGTTGAACATCGAGGTCAGTGTGCTCAGCAGGTCGCGGCCAAGCTGGGTCGAGACCGCCAGCGTGGTCAGGGCAAACGCGAGCACGATGCCGATCACGTAGCCCTTGATCAGCACCGCCAGCGAGATGCTCACTTTGCTCAACAACTCACCGCTGAGCAGGCCATCGAATAACGCTTGAGAGGTCTGCAGGAAGCTCGGCAGCAGCAGGTCATTGTTCTGGTAACGCGCGACTGCCTCCCAGAGGACCGCCAGCACGATCAGGATCAGGCCCTTGCGCAGCCAGCCTTGCTGCCACAAGCGTTGGCGCAGCGGCAGCTCGCGTTCAACGGGAACGCTGAGCAGCGGTTCGAGGTGTACTTCAAATTCCTGGCGCATAGGTCGGCCCCTCAGTAAGCGATGCGGATATCGGCGAAACCCAACTCACGTTCGGCCTCGGGCGCTTCATCGAACAGCAGGCGATGAATACGCCGCGCCGACGCCTGGAATTCCACACCGCCAAGGCTGTGCAGGTCGTATTGATGGCTGTGGATTTCCGCTCGCACGCGCCCCGGGTGCGGCGACAGCAACAGGATGCGATTTCCCACCACCAAGGCTTCTTCGATGGAATGGGTGACGAACAACAGCGTGAAGCGCACCTCTTCCCAGAGCAACAGCAGTTCTTCCTGCATCTTGCGTCGGGTCAAGGCGTCGAGGGCGGCGAAGGGTTCATCCATCAGCAGGATTTTTGGCTGCATGGCCAGGGCGCGAGCGATCGCCACACGGGCTTTCATGCCGCCGGACAAGGTGTGGGGGTAAGCATCGGCAAAAGCGCTGAGGCCGACTTTTTCGAGGTAGTACAGCGCACGCTCTTCGGCTTCGCGACGCTTCAAGGTTTTGGACGCCAGCAGCGGGAACATCACGTTCTGCTTGACGGTTTTCCACGGCGGCAACTGGTCGAATTCCTGGAACACCACGATGCGGTCCGGGCCGGGTTGTTCGACCTTTTGCCCGAGCAGGCGAATCTCGCCTTCGCAGGGTTTGATAAACCCGGCGATGGACTTGAGCAAGGTGGATTTGCCGCAGCCCGAAGGGCCGAGCAGCACGTAGCGATCAGCCGGGTCGATCTCGAAACTGACTTGATGGGTGGCCCGCACCACGCGCTCGGGGGTGCGGTATTCGAGGCTGACGTGGTCCACCGCCAACAGCGGCTGGGCGGTGTTCAGGTTGCTGGCCGCGTGGCCTTGCAGGGGCGCGTTCATTTCAACTCTCTTGCCGAGGATCAGGATTAGAAAGGCGCATCGCCCTGAATGGTGGTGCGAAACAGCTTGCGGCGCAGGTGACTCGGGCAACCGGCGGCCAGGTGGATCAGCGAGCGGTTGTCCCAGAACACCAGGTCGTGGGGCTGCCACTGGTGGCGGTAGATGTTGTGCGGCAGCACGCTGTGGGCGTAGAGCTGGGCCAGCAGGTCGCGGCTTTCATCTTCGGGCAGGCCGACGATGCGGGTGGTGAAACCTTCACTGACGAACAGCGCCTTGCGGCCGTTTTCCGGATGAGTGCGCACGATCGGGTGCACCACTTCGGCCACTTGGGCCAGCTGCTCAGGCGTCAGGGTTGGCCGCCAGTTGCCTTCGAATTTGGTTTCGCTGTAGCGCGCGGTGTAGGAGTGCGCAGCGCTGCGGCCCTCCACCGCTTTGCGTAGAGGCTCGGGCAGTTGGTCCCAGGCTTTGTGCATGTCGGCAAACAGTGTGTCGCCGCCTTCGGAGGGCAGCTCTTGGGCGTGCAGCATTGAGCCCAGGCTTGGCAGCTCTTTATAGGACAGGTCCGAGTGCCAAAACTTGCCCGCGTCACCCAGGCCGATGGATTGGCCGTTTTCGATGATGTTGGAGACGATCAGGATTTCCGGGTGGTTGGCCAGCAGGAACTGTTTGAGCACGTGGATCTGCAACACACCGAAGCGGCGGCTGAAGGCGATCTGTTGTTCGGGGGTGATGCGCTGGTCGCGGAACACCACGACGTGGTGATCCAGGTGCGCGCGGTGGATGCGTGCGAAGTCCTGGTCGTTAACCGGGCGAGACAAATCCAGGCCGACGATCTCGGCGCCAACGCTGCCGGGGAATGGGCGGATCTCGAAGGTTTGGGCGGTTGGGGTCGCTGTTGGAACAGTAGAGGTGGCGGACATGAGGGCACTCCCGGTCGGACAGGAGAGTGACTTTATAGATATAAGAACGGGCGATTAAATACCGTTAGCGAATATCGATATGCATTAGGGTGGGGGTCTGTGGTGAAGCTGATGGCGCCATCGCAGGCAAGCCAGCTCCCACATTTTGATTTGTGAACACATTCAAATGTGGGAGCCGGGCTTGCCCGCGATGAGGCCCGTGCCGGCGCTGAAGATCAGCGCTCGTGCAACGCCTCGGCCCGCGCCTTGATGATCGGTTTGAGCAGGTAGCTCAGGATGCTTTTCTTGCCCGTGATGATGTCCACCGAGGCGACCATGCCGGGGATGATCAGCAGCGGCTTCTCATCGGTGCCCAGATGGCTGCGGTCGGTGCGCAAGGTGATCATGTAGTAGGTGGTTTTCTTGTCTTCGTCGGTGATGGTGTCAGCACCGATGCGTTCGAGCTTGGCCTTCAGCCCGCCATAAATGGTGTAGTCATAGGCGGTGAATTTGACGATCGCTTCTTGCCCGGGGTGCAGGAACGCGATGTCTTGCGGGCGGATCTTGGCTTCGACCAGCAGGGTGTCGTTAAGCGGCACGATTTCGACCATGTCGCTGCCCGGCTGGATCACGCCGCCGACAGTGTTGACCAGCAGCTGCTTGACGATACCGCGCACCGGCGAGGTGACCAGCGTGCGGCTGACGCGGTCTTCGAGGGCGCGGCCGGTGGATTCGGCCTTGTTCAGTTCGGTGCGCGCTTCGTTGAGTTGGGTCAGCGCTTCACTGCGGAATTTGCCCCGGGTTTCGTCGATCTTGCGCTGCACTTCCTTGATCGCCGACTCCGCACGGGGAATCGCCAGGGTGGTGGCGTCCAACTGGCCACGGGTTTCCATCTCGGCGCGCTTGAGGCGCAGCACTTCCACCGGCGACACCGCACCCTGGGCCACCAACGGCTCGGACATGTTGATTTCCTGACGCTGCAGGGACAACTGGCTGCGGTACTGGCCTTGCTTGGAGGTGAACTCGCGCAGTTCCTGTTGACGCTGCACCAGCTGCTCCTGCAAACCGCCGACTTCGTCTTTCAACTGCTGGCGACGGCTTTCATACAGCGAGCGCTCGTTGGCCGCCTGGCTTGGCGCGGCCTTGAGCACGTCGTCGGGAATGTTCAGCGGGCGGTCATCCACCTGCGCGCTCAGGCGCTCGACGCGCAGTTGCATGGCCAGGCGCAAGGCTTCGGTTTCGCCGGCGTTGGAAACAAACCGCGTGTCGTCGAGGCGAATCAGCGGCGCGCCGGCTTCGACGATCTGGCCTTCCTTGACGAACAGCTCGGAGACGATGCCGCCTTCCAGGTTCTGGATTTTTTGCAGTTTGGACGACGGAATCGCCTTGCCGTCGCCACGGGTGACTTCGTCGATGCTGGAAAAACCCGCCCACACCACCAGGAATACGATGAACGCAATGATTGCCCAAATGGTCAGGCGGATGACCCGCGGTGCATCTTCGATCAGCGCTTTGTTGACCTCAGGCAGCGGCTGGCCCTGCAACGAATCGGAGCCTTTGAAGTAGCGGCCGACCGCGCTTTTGATGGAGTTAAGCAACACTGATCTGCCCCTTTTTCAACGCTTCCATAACCACGGCTTTCGGGCCGTCCGCGAGGATCTGCCCACGGTCGACCACCAGCAGGCGGTCCACCAGCGAGAGCAGTGAGGCACGGTGCGTGACCAGCACCACGGTCTTGTTTTGCACCACGGCTTGCAGGCGTTGTTTCAAGCGTTCTTCACCGGTGTTGTCCATGGCGCTGGTGGGTTCGTCCAACAGCAGGATGGGCGGGTTGAGCAACAGCGCGCGAGCCAGGGCGACGTTCTGGCGCTGGCCGCCGGACAGGTTCTGCCCACGCTCGCCCACTTGCAGTTCATAGCCTTGCGGGTGCAGGCGCGCGAATTCGTGCACGCCGGCCAGTTCGGCGGCTTGCAGGACCATTTCGTCTTCGACATAACGCGCACCCGAGACCAGGTTGTCGCGCAGGGTGCCGGCCAGCAGCTGGATGTCTTGGGCGACGTAGCCGATGTTGTGGCGCAACTCGCTCACGTCGATCTGGCGTACGTCCACGCCGTCCACCAGCAAGGCGCCGGAGTCGGGCTGGTACAGGCCGACGATCAGTTTGGCCAGGGAGCTTTTACCCGAGCCGCTGCGGCCGATGATGCCGATTTTTTCGCCGGGCTTGATCACCAGGTTGATGTTTTTCAGCGCGGCATTCTGCTGGTTCGGGTAGGTGAAGTTCAGGCCACGGCACTCGATGGCACCTTGCAGGGTGCGGCGGCTCATCGGGCGTTCTTCGAAATTGCGCTCCTGGGGCAGCTCCATCATCTGGTCCACCGAGGTCATGGTGACCTTGGCTTGCTGGTAGCGGGTCAGCAGGCCCGACAGCGAGGCCAGCGGGCTCAGCGCACGGCCACTGAGCATGTAGCAGGCAATCAGGCCGCCCATGCTGAGGTTGCCGTCGATGATCTGGTACACGCCGAACACGATCATGATCACGCCGGCCAGTTGCTGGATCAGCAGGGTCATGTTCATCGACAGGCCCGACAGCAACTTCACGCGCAGCTCCAGCCGGCTGAGGGTGCCGATGGTTTGTTCCCAGCCGTACTGACGCTCGCTCTCGGCGTTGTTGACCTTGACCGCGTCCAAACCTGCGAGGGTTTCGATCAGGCTCGACTGGCGCTCGGCAGCCAGGGCCATGGTCCGCTCCATGGTCGCTACCAACGGTTTTTGCAGGGCGTAGCCGATGCCCAGGGCAATCGGGAAAGCCAGCACCGGAATCCACACCAGGTGGCCGCCAAGGATGGCGATCACCAGGAAAATCAGCAGGGTGAACGGCAGGTCGATCAGGCTGGTGAGGGTCAGCGATGCGAGGAAATCGCGCAGGCTTTGAAACTCATGGATGTTCTGCGCGAAGCTGCCGACCCGTGCCGGGCGGTACTTCATGGACATGCCGACAATGCGCTCGAACAGCGTGGCCGAGATGATCAGGTCGGTCTTTTTGCCGGCCAGGTCCAGGCACAGGCTGCGCAGGCTCTTGAGCACCAGGTCGAACAGGTACGCGCCGCCGATGCCCACGGCCAACACCCACAAGGTGGAGGTGGCCTGGTTGGGCACTACTCGATCGTAGACGTTCATCACAAACAGCGGCGCCGCCATGGCGATGATGTTGATCAGGAAGCTGGCGGCGATGGCGTCGGTGTAGAGCCAGCGCGAACGCTTGAGGGTGTCGCGAAACCACGAGCGCGCTCGCGGGATCAGGGTGCCGTGGTTGACGTCGAATTTGTGCTGCGGCTGGGCGAAGAAGACTTTGCCGATGTAATCGTCGACCAACAGCTCACGCTTGATCAGCACTTCACCGCCGTCGCTTTCGCTGAGCAGGATGCGGGCTTCGTCTTCGCCTTGCCAACCCACCAGCACCGTACTGCGACCGTCCTTGAGCAACAGCAGCGCGGGCAGTGCGATGGTCGGAATCTGTTCCAGCTTGCGTTGCAGCACCCGCCCTTGCAGGCCGGCACGTGCGGCTGCGCGCGACAGCAACTCGGCACTCAGGCGCTGCGAAGGCAGCGGCAGGCCGGTGGTGAGCATGGCCGCGCTGGCCGGTTTTTGATGCAAGGCACAAAGTGCCAACAACCCGTCCAGTAACGGGTCGTCGTGCAGCGTGCGTGGATCATGACTGAGATGAACTCGACTGACTTCGGATTCCACGCGCTGCACTCTCGACTAACAGATGGGGCTATAGGGGTGACTCAATTCATCCCAGGCAGTTGGACTTTTGGCTTCACGTCGTTCTGTACGACGGAGGCCATCGGTGCGACCACGCCCTGACTTTTGAGCAATTCGCCCATGGTCGCCTTGATTCGATATTGAGTAAATAACTGAATGTTTTTGATCTCTTCCAGACGACGCGAAGCGGTGAACAATTCGTTCTCGCTGTCGAGCAAGTCGAGCAGGGTACGTTGGCCCAGGCTGAACTGCTGCTGGTAAGAGGTGCGCACGCGGGTGCTGTGATCCACGTATTGCTGGGCTACCGGCAATTGCGCGTTGGCGTTGTTCAAGGCGTTCCAGGCCAGGCCCAGTTCTTCGTTGAGTTGGCGCAGGGCATTGTTGCGGATATCCAGTGCCTGGTTGGCCTGGTAGGACTTCGATTGCAGGTCAGCCTTGTTGCTGCCACCGGCGAACAGGTTGAAGCGCATGCGCACCATGGCTTCCCAACCGTTGCTGTGGCCGGCATCGCCGCCGACGTTGTTGTCGGCATTAGTGCCCAGTTCTGCATCAAAGTGCGGGTAGAAGGTGGACTTGGCAGCTTCGTACTGACTTTCGGCGGCGGAAATATCCGACTCGGCCGAACGCAGGACCGGGCTGTTGTCGAGCATCTGGCGACGTGCTTCGTTGAAGTCAGCCGGCAGCATGGCCACGAACGGCGCCGGGCGCTCGAGCTGGTCGGGCATCTGGCCGACGGCGCTGAGGTAATTGACCTGGGAGTCGGCCAGGTTGGTCTGCTCGGTGATCAGGTTGTTGCGGGCCTGGGCCAGACGCGCTTCGGCCTGGTCCTGGTCGGCACCGTTACCGACGCCGCGCTGGGTGCGCAGCTTGATCTGGTCGTAAATGCGTTCGTGGTTGCGCAGGTTTTCTTCAGCCAGGCGCACGAACTCACGGCGTGTCAGCACATCCAGGTACACCTGGGCGACAGTCAACCCGGTGCGCTCGGAAGTACCCAGCAAGGAGTAAGCGCGGGAATTGACGTTGGCTTGTTGGCGCCCGACTTCGCTGGAGGTGGCGAAACCGTCAAAAATCATCTGCTGCAGACGCAGGCTCGATTCGCCGCGGTTGTGGGTGTCCCACTGGTTGCCGTTCGGGCCGCTGGCGGCGCGCGTGTTGGAATCGTCGGTGCCTTCACGACCATAACCGGCGTTCAGGTCCACGCGAGGCAAGTAACCACCTTGTGCAGCGCGTAAATCGTAATCAGCGGCGATACGGCTATTCACGCCGGCTTGAATTTCCGGGTGCACGTCTAATGCCTGTTGCATGGCCTGGGGCAATGTTTGGGCTTGTACAAAACTGGCGGCGAGTACGAACGGTATTGCCTTGAACAGGTGCAAACGCATTTAAAAATTCCCCAGGACTTCTTGTCTCAAATCACAGCGATTGGCCTCGCTGAGTCGGATAATGGCTACCGTAATGACCGTACGTCGGAAAGTTCAAAAAGCGGAACTGCTTCACACATGTAGGACGGTTCGCCGCATGAATATCAATGTGACATTACAGGGCCAATTGTTTAGGATGGCGACCAGAAGGTCAATAGTTTGGCATAAACTAGATAGCGAATAAATCTAGCCAATTATTTGACGCCAATAAGTAATTAGACTACGCCCCCCTCCTGTTTGGCCCTCGCACTCGCGAGCGGCCGCATGGAAATCATCAGAAACGGATCGCCGGAGAAATCTTTAATGAGCAGTGTTGTTGCCATCGTCAAAAGCATTGTTGGTCAAGTTTTCGTTATTTCTCCGGAAGGGACACGCCGCGTCCTCGTTGAAGGTGATCGCCTGTTCGCGGGCGACCAGGTAGACACCGGCATGTCCGGCGCGGTCAGCCTGGAACTGGCCGACGGCCGCACGCTGGACCTCGGTCGGGATACCCAATGGAGCGCCGACATGCCGGACTCCAGCCTTGATCTGGCCGCAGCCACCGAGCAGGCCGCGCCGTCGGTTGCCGAGCTGCAACAAGCCATCGCCGCCGGCGCCGACCCGACCACCGACCTGGAAGCCACTGCCGCAGGCGCAACCGCTGCCGGTAACGGCGCCGCGGGCGGCGGCCACAGCTTCGTCGTGCTGGACGCGACCGCAGGCCGTGTCGACCCGACCATCGGCTTCCCGACCGGCCCTCTGGGCCAGACCACGGCGACACAAACCCAACTGGCGGGCGCCCAAGGCTCGACCGACAACAGCGGCAACCTGGTGCTGCAGGCGTCCACCCTGTCGCTGAGCGCAACCCCGAGCATCACCGAAGCCGGCGGCGTGCTGACCTACACCGCCACGGTGACCCAGGCGCCTTCCAGCAACCTGAACATCACGCTGTCCAACGGCGCAGTGATCACCATCATTGCCGGCCAGACCACCGGCACCGTCAACGTACCGCTGGCGCCGAATGACAGCCCCTACATCGATCCAAGCCAGATCAGCGTCAACGTCACCGGCACCACTGGCGGCAACAACCTGGTACTGACCCTCGACCCCAATCCGGCCGTGACTCAGATTACCGATACCATCGACACCACCACGGTGACGCTGACAGCGGGCGAGACTGTCACCGAAGGCGGTCAGATCACTTACACCGCGACACTGACTAATCCTGCGCAGACGCCGGTGACGGTCACTTTGAGCAATGGCTCGGTGATCACCATCAAGGCGGGTGAGTCGGTTGGCACGGTGGTGGTGGATACGCCGGCTAACGACGTTTACAACAATGGTTCGACTGTCAGCACCACGATTACTGGGGCAACGGGCGGTAACTTTGAGAACCTGGTGCCGAGTACTGCGCCTGCGGTCACCACGATTACTGATTCGGTTGATACCACTACCGTCACGTTGACGGCGGGCGAGACTGTCACCGAAGGCGGTCAGATCACTTACACCGCGACGCTGACTAATCCTGCGCAGACGCCAGTGACGGTCACTTTGAGCAATGGCTCGGTGATCACCATCAAGGCGGGTGAGTCGGTTGGCACGGTGGTGGTGGATACGCCGGCTAACGACGTTTACAACAATGGTTCGACTGTTAGCACCACTATTACTGGGGCAACGGGCGGTAACTTTGAGAACCTGGTACCGAGTACTGCGCCTGCGGTCACTACGATTACTGATTCGATCGACACCACCACCGTCACGTTGACGGCGGGCGAGACTGTCACCGAAGGCGGTCAGATCACTTACACCGCGACGCTGACCAACCCTGCGCAGACGCCGGTGACGGTCACTTTGAGCAATGGCTCGGTGATCACCATCAAGGCCGGAGAATCGGTTGGCACTGTTGTGGTGGATACGCCGGCTAACGACGTTTACAACAATGGTTCGACTGTTAGCACCACGATTACTGGGGCAACGGGCGGCAACTTTGAAAATCTGGTGCCGAGCACTGCGCCTGCGGTCACTACGATTACTGATTCGATTGATACCACTACCGTCACGTTGACGGCGGGCGAGACTGTCACCGAAGGCGGTCAAATCACTTACACCGCGACGCTGACCAACCCTGCGCAGACGCCGGTGACTGTGACGCTTTCTAATGGCCAGACCATCGTCATCGAAGCCGGCAAATCTGCAGGCTCGGTAGTCTTTGAAACTCCGGCTAACGACGTCTACAACAATGGTTCGACTGTCAGCACCACTATTACCGGTGCAACTGGCGGTAACTTCGAGAACTTGGTGCCGAGCACTACACCTGCGGTCACCACGATCACCGACTCGATTGATACCACTACCGTCACTCTGACTGCCGATAACTCGGTCGTTGAAGGCGGCAACATCACTTACACCGCCACGCTGACCAACCCAGCGCAAACCGCTGTGACGGTTACCTTGAGCAACGGCCAGACCATTGTTATCGAAGCCGGTAAATCTACGGGCTCGGTGGTGTTTGAAACTCCGGCCAACGACGTCTACAACAACGGTTCGACTGTCAGCACCACTATTACCAGTGCAACTGGCGGTAACTTTGAGAACTTGGTTCCAGGTACTGCCCCAGCGGTCACCACGATCACCGATTCGATCGACACCACCACTGTCACTCTGACGGCAGATCCTTCGGTCGTTGAAGGCGGCAACATTACTTACACCGCTACGCTGACAAACCCGGCGCAGACTGCGGTTACCGTGACGTTGAGCAATGGCCAGACCATCGCTATCGAAGCCGGTAAATCTGCAGGCTCGGTGGTGTTTGAAACTCCGGCCAACGACGTCTACAACAATGGTTCGACTGTCAGCACCACTATTACCAGTGCAACTGGCGGTAACTTTGAGAACTTGGTTCCAGGTACTGCCCCAGCTGTCACCACGATCACTGATTCGATCGACACCACTACCGTCACCCTGACGGCGGACCCATCGGTCGTTGAGGGCGGCAACATTACTTACACCGCCACGTTGACCAATCCAGCGCAAACCGCTGTGACGGTTACCTTGAGCAACGGCCAGACGATCAACATCGAAGCAGGCAAGTCCAGCGGAACGGTAGTTTTCGAAACCCCGGCGAACGACGTCTACAACAATGGTTCCACCGTTAGCACCACTATTGCCGGTGCAACTGGCGGCAACTTTGAGAACCTGGCGACCAACCCAGCGCCAGCGACCACCACGATTACTGATTCGATTGACGCCACCACCGTCACCCTGACGGCAGATCCTTCTGTCGTTGAAGGCGGCAACATCACTTACACCGCTACGCTGACTAACCCAGCGCAAACTCCGGTGACGGTGACGCTTTCTAATGGCCAGACCATCGTCATCGAAGCCGGTAAATCTGCGGGTTCGGTAGTCTTCGAAACTCCGGCCAACGACGTCTACAACAACGGCTCGACCGTCAACACGACGATCACCAATGCCACTGGCGGTAACTTCGAAAACCTGGCAACCAACCCAGCGCCAGCAGTCACCACGATCACCGACTCGATCGATACCACCACTGTCACTTTGACGGCTGATCAATCGGTCGTTGAAGGCGGCAACATCACTTACACCGCTACGTTGACTAACCCGGCCCAAACTCCGGTTACCGTGACGTTGAGCAATGGCCAGACCATCGTTATCGAAGCGGGTAAATCTGCGGGCTCGGTAGTCTTTGAAACTCCGGCTAACGACGTCTACAACAATGGTTCGACTGTCAGCACCACTATTACCGGTGCAACTGGCGGTAACTTCGAGAACTTGGTGCCGAGCACTACACCTGCGGTCACCACGATCACCGACTCGATTGATACCACTACCGTCACTCTGACTGCCGATAACTCGGTCGTTGAAGGCGGCAACATCACTTACACCGCCACGCTGACCAACCCAGCGCAAACCGCTGTGACGGTTACCTTGAGCAACGGCCAGACCATTGTTATCGAAGCCGGTAAATCTACGGGCTCGGTGGTGTTTGAAACTCCGGCCAACGACGTCTACAACAACGGTTCGACTGTCAGCACCACTATTACCAGTGCAACTGGCGGTAACTTTGAGAACTTGGTTCCAGGTACTGCCCCAGCGGTCACCACGATCACCGATTCGATCGACACCACCACTGTCACTCTGACGGCAGATCCTTCGGTCGTTGAAGGCGGCAACATTACTTACACCGCTACGCTGACAAACCCGGCGCAGACTGCGGTTACCGTGACGTTGAGCAATGGCCAGACCATCGCTATCGAAGCCGGTAAATCTGCAGGCTCGGTGGTGTTTGAAACTCCGGCCAACGACGTCTACAACAATGGTTCGACTGTCAGCACCACTATTACCAGTGCAACTGGCGGTAACTTTGAGAACTTGGTTCCAGGTACTGCCCCAGCTGTCACCACGATCACTGATTCGATCGACACCACTACCGTCACCCTGACGGCGGACCCATCGGTCGTTGAGGGCGGCAACATTACTTACACCGCCACGCTGACCAATCCTGCGCAGACCGCTGTGACGGTTACCTTGAGCAACGGCCAGACGATCAACATCGAAGCAGGCAAGTCCAGCGGAACGGTAGTTTTCGAAACCCCGGCGAACGACGTCTACAACAATGGTTCGACTGTTAGCACCACTATTGCCGGTGCAACTGGCGGCAACTTTGAGAACCTGGCGACCAACCCAGCGCCAGCGACCACCACGATTACTGATTCGATTGACGCCACCACCGTCACCCTGACGGCAGATCCTTCTGTCGTTGAAGGCGGCAACATCACTTACACCGCTACGCTGACTAACCCAGCGCAAACTCCGGTGACGGTGACGCTTTCTAATGGCCAGACCATCGTCATCGAAGCCGGTAAATCTGCGGGTTCGGTAGTCTTCGAAACTCCGGCCAACGACGTTTACAACAATGGTTCGACTGTTAGCACCACGATCACCAATGCCACTGGCGGTAACTTCGAAAACCTGGCAACCAACCCAGCGCCAGCAGTCACCACGATCACCGATTCGATTGATACCACCACTGTCACTTTGACGGCTGATCAATCGGTCGCTGAAGGCGGCAACATCACTTACACCGCTACGTTGACTAACCCGGCCCAAACGCCGGTGACTGTGACGCTTTCTAATGGCCAGACCATCGTTATCGAAGCGGGTAAATCTGCGGGCTCGGTAGTCTTTGAAACTCCGGCTAACGACGTCTACAACAATGGTTCGACTGTCAGCACCACTATTACCGGTGCAACTGGCGGTAACTTCGAGAACTTGGTGCCGAGCACTACACCTGCGGTCACCACGATCACCGACTCGATTGATACCACTACCGTCACTCTGACTGCCGATAACTCGGTCGTTGAAGGCGGCAACATCACTTACACCGCCACGCTGACCAACCCAGCGCAAACCGCTGTGACGGTTACCTTGAGCAACGGCCAGACCATTGTTATCGAAGCCGGTAAATCTACGGGCTCGGTGGTGTTTGAAACTCCGGCCAACGACGTCTACAACAACGGTTCGACTGTCAGCACCACTATTACCAGTGCAACTGGCGGTAACTTTGAGAACTTGGTTCCAGGTACTGCCCCAGCGGTCACCACGATCACCGATTCGATCGACACCACCACTGTCACTCTGACGGCAGATCCTTCGGTCGTTGAAGGCGGCAACATTACTTACACCGCTACGCTGACAAACCCGGCGCAGACTGCGGTTACCGTGACGTTGAGCAATGGCCAGACCATCGCTATCGAAGCCGGTAAATCTGCAGGCTCGGTGGTGTTTGAAACTCCGGCCAACGACGTCTACAACAATGGTTCGACTGTCAGCACCACTATTACCAGTGCAACTGGCGGTAACTTTGAGAACTTGGTTCCAGGTACTGCCCCAGCTGTCACCACGATCACTGATTCGATCGACACCACTACCGTCACCCTGACGGCGGACCCATCGGTCGTTGAGGGCGGCAACATTACTTACACCGCCACGTTGACCAATCCAGCGCAAACCGCTGTGACGGTTACCTTGAGCAACGGCCAGACGATCAACATCGAAGCAGGCAAGTCCAGCGGAACGGTAGTTTTCGAAACCCCGGCGAACGACGTCTACAACAATGGTTCCACCGTTAGCACCACTATTGCCGGTGCAACTGGCGGCAACTTTGAGAACCTGGCGACCAACCCAGCGCCAGCGACCACCACGATTACTGATTCGATTGACGCCACCACCGTCACCCTGACGGCAGATCCTTCTGTCGTTGAAGGCGGCAACATCACTTACACCGCTACGCTGACTAACCCAGCGCAAACTCCGGTGACGGTGACGCTTTCTAATGGCCAGACCATCGTCATCGAAGCCGGTAAATCTGCGGGTTCGGTAGTCTTCGAAACTCCGGCCAACGACGTCTACAACAACGGCTCGACCGTCAACACGACGATCACCAATGCCACTGGCGGTAACTTCGAAAACCTGGCAACCAACCCAGCGCCAGCAGTCACCACGATCACCGACTCGATCGATACCACCACTGTCACTTTGACGGCTGATCAATCGGTCGTTGAAGGCGGCAACATCACTTACACCGCTACGTTGACTAACCCGGCCCAAACTCCGGTTACCGTGACGTTGAGCAATGGCCAGACCATCGTTATCGAAGCGGGTAAATCTGCGGGCTCGGTGGTGTTTGAAACTCCGGCCAACGACGTCTACAACAACGGCTCGACCGTCAATACGACGATCACCAACGCCACTGGTGGTAACTTCGAGAACCTGGCAACCAACCCAGCGCCAGCGGTGACCACCATCACCGACTCGATCGACACCACTACCGTCACTCTGACTGCCGATAACTCGGTTGTTGAGGGCGGCAACATTACTTACACCGCTACGCTGACAAACCCGGCGCAGACTGCGGTTACCGTGACGTTGAGCAACGGTCAGACGATCAACATCGAAGCGGGCAAGTCCAGCGGAACTGTGGTTTTCGAAACCCCGGCCAACGACGTCTACAACAACGGTTCGACCGTCAACACGACGATCACCAGCGCCACCGGTGGCAACTTCGAAAACCTGGCGACCAACCCAGCGCCAGCGACCACCACGATTACTGATTCGATCGACACAACCACCGTCACTTTGACGGCTGATCCATCGGTCGTTGAAGGCGGCAACATTGCCTACACCGCTACGCTGACCAACCCGGCGCAGACTCCGGTGACCGTGACGCTTTCTAATGGTCAGACGATCAATATCGAAGCGGGCAAGTCCAGCGGAACTGTAGTTTTCGAAACTCCGGCCAACGACGTCTACAACAATGGTTCGACTGTCAGCACCACTATTACCAGTGCAACTGGCGGTAACTTTGAGAACTTGGTTCCAGGTACTGCCCCAGCGGTCACCACGATCACTGATTCGATCGACACCACTACCGTCACTCTGACGGCAGATACATCGGTCGTTGAAGGCGGCAACATCACTTACACCGCCACGCTGACCAATCCAGCGCAAACCGCTGTGACGGTTACCTTGAGCAACGGCCAGACGATCAATATCGAAGCAGGCAAGTCCAGCGGAACTGTAGTTTTCGAAACTCCAGCCAACGACGTCTACAACAACGGTTCCACCGTTAGCACCACTATTGCCGGTGCAACTGGCGGCAACTTTGAGAACCTGGTGCCGAGCACTGCGCCTGCGGTGACCACGATCACCGACTCGATCGACACCACCACCGTCACTTTGACGGCTGATCAATCGGTCGTTGAAGGCGGCAACATTACCTACACCGCTACGCTGACCAACCCGGCGCAGACTCCGGTGACCGTGACGCTTTCTAATGGTCAGACGATCAATATCGAAGCGGGTAAGTCCAGCGGAACTGTAGTTTTCGAAACTCCGGCCAACGACGCCTACAACAATGGTTCGACTGTCAGCACCACTATTAGCAGTGCAACTGGCGGTAACTTTGAGAACTTGGTTCCAAGTACTGCCCCAGCCGTCACCACGATCACTGATTCGATCGACACCACCACTGTCACTCTGACGGCAGATCCTTCGGTCGTTGAAGGCGGCAACATTACTTACACCGCTACGCTGACAAACCCGGCGCAGACTGCGGTTACCGTGACGTTGAGCAACGGTCAGACGATCAACATCGAAGCGGGCAAGTCCAGCGGCACTGTAGTGTTTGAGACTCCGGCTAACGACGTCTACAACAACGGTTCGACCGTCAATACGACGATCACCAACGCCACCGGTGGCAACTTCGAAAACCTGGCAACAAACTCAGCGCCAGCCACCACCACGATCACCGACTCGATCGACACAACCACCGTCACTTTGACGGCTGATCCATCGGTCGTTGAAGGCGGCAACATTACCTACACCGCTACGCTGACCAACCCGGCGCAGACTCCGGTGACCGTGACGCTTTCTAATGGTCAGACGATCAATATCGAAGCGGGCAAGTCCAGCGGAACTGTAGTTTTCGAAACTCCGGCTAACGATGTTTACAACAATGGTTCGACCGTCAACACGACGATCACCAACGCCACCGGTGGCAACTTCGAGAATCTGGCGACCAACCCTACGCCAGCGACCACCACGATTACCGATTCGATCGACACCACCACTGTCACTCTGACTGCCGATAACTCGGTCGTTGAAGGCGGCAACATCACTTACACCGCGACGTTGACCAATCCAGCACAAACTGCTGTGACGGTCACGCTGAGCAACGGCCAGACGATCAACATCGAAGCGGGCAAGTCCAGCGGAACTGTAGTTTTCGAAACCCCAGCTAACGACGTTTACAACAACGGTTCGACCGTCAACACGACGATCACCAGCGCCACCGGTGGCAACTTCGAGAACCTGGCAACCAACCCTGCGCCAGCCACCACCACGATCACCGACTCGATCGACACCACCACCGTCACTTTGACGGCTGATCAATCGGTCGTTGAAGGCGGCAACATTACCTACACCGCTACGCTGACAAACCCGGCGCAAACTCCGGTCACCGTGACGCTGAGCAATGGCCAGACCATCGTCATCGAAGCCGGTAAATCTGCAGGCTCGGTGGTGTTTGAAACCCCGGCTAACGACGTCTACAACAACGGTTCGACCGTCAACACGACGATCACCAACGCTACCGGTGGTAATTTCGAAAACCTGGCGACTAACCCAGCACCAGCGACTACCACCATTACCGACTCGATCGACACCACCACCGTCACGCTGACGGCGGACCCATCGGTCGTTGAAGGCGGCAATATTACTTACACCGCTACGCTGACTAACCCGGCGCAAACTGCGGTGACTGTGACGCTTTCTAATGGTCAGACGATCGTCATTGAGGCCGGTAAATCTGCCGGCTCGGTGGTGTTTGAAACCCCGGCCAACGACGTCTACAACAACGGTTCCACCGTTAGCACCACTATTGCCGGTGCAACTGGCGGCAACTTTGAGAACCTGGTGCCGAGCACTGCGCCAGCAGTCACCACGATCACCGACTCGATCGACACCACTACCGTCACTTTGACGGCTGATCCATCGGTCGTTGAGGGCGGCAACATTACTTACACCGCCACGTTGACCAATCCAGCGCAAACCGCTGTGACGGTTACCTTGAGCAACGGTCAGACGATCAACATCGAAGCCGGCAAGTCCAGCGGCACTGTAGTGTTTGAGACTCCGGCTAACGACGTTTACAACAACGGTTCGACCGTCAACACGACGATCAACAACGCTACCGGTGGCAACTTCGAAAACCTGGCAACCAACCCTGCGCCAGCGACCACTACCATCACCGACTCGATCGACACCACCACCGTCACGCTGACGGCGGATCAATCGGTCGTTGAAGGCGGCAACATCACCTACACCGCCACGTTGACCAACCCGGCGCAAACTCCGGTGACTGTGACGCTTTCTAATGGTCAGACGATCGTCATTGAGGCCGGTAAATCTGCCGGCTCGGTGGTGTTTGAAACCCCAGCCAACGACGTCTACAACAACGGTTCCACCGTTAGCACCACTATTGCCGGTGCAACTGGCGGCAACTTTGAGAACCTGGTGCCGAGCACTGCGCCAGCAGTCACCACGATCACCGATTCGATCGACACCACCACCGTCACTCTGACTGCCGATAACTCGGTCGTTGAAGGCGGCAACATCACTTACACCGCTACGCTGACTAACCCGGCGCAAACTCCGGTCACCGTGACGCTGAGCAATGGCCAGACCATCGTCATCGAAGCCGGTAAATCTGCAGGCTCGGTGGTGTTTGAAACCCCGGCTAACGATGTTTACAACAATGGTTCGACCGTCAACACGACGATAACCAACGCCACCGGTGGCAACTTCGAGAACCTGGCGACCAACCCAGCGCCAGCCACCACCACGATTACCGATTCGATCGACACCACCACCGTCACGCTGACGGCGGATCAATCGGTCGTTGAAGGCGGCAACATCACCTACACCGCCACGTTGACCAACCCAGCGCAAACCGCTGTGACGGTTACCTTGAGCAACGGCCAGACGATCAACATTGAAGCGGGCAAGTCCAGCGGATCTGTGGTTTTCGAAACTCCGGCCAACGACGTCTACAACAACGGCTCGACCGTCAACACGACGATCACCAACGCCACTGGTGGTAACTTCGAGAACCTGGCAACAAACCCAGCGCCAGCCACCACCACGATCACCGACTCGATCGACACAACCACCGTCACTTTGACGGCTGATCCATCAGTCGTTGAAGGCGGCAACATCACTTACACCGCCACGCTGACCAACCCTGCGCAAACCGCTGTGACGGTCACACTGAGCAACGGTCAGACGATCAACATCGAAGCCGGCAAGTCCAGCGGCACTGTAGCGTTTGAGACTCCAGCTAACGACGTTTACAACAATGGTTCGACCGTCAACACGACGATCACCAATGCCACTGGCGGTAACTTCGAGAACCTGGCAACCAACCCAGCGCCAGCCACCACCACGATCACCGACTCGATCGACACCACCACGGTCACTTTGACGGCTGATCAATCGGTCGTTGAAGGCGGCAACATTACCTACACCGCTACGCTGACTAACGCGGCGCAAACTCCGGTCACCGTGACGCTGAGCAATGGCCAGACCATCGTCATCGAAGCCGGTAAATCTGCAGGCTCGGTGGTGTTTGAAACTCCGGCCAACGACGTCTACAACAACGGCTCGACCGTCAATACGACGATCACCAACGCTACCGGTGGCAACTTCGAAAATCTGGCGACCAACCCTGCGCCAGCGACCACCACCATCACCGACTCGATCGACACCACCACCGTCACTTTGACGGCGGACCCATCGGTTGTTGAAGGCGGCAACATCACTTACACCGCTACCTTGACTAACCCGGCGCAAACTCCGGTGACTGTGACGCTTTCTAATGGTCAGACCATCGTCATTGAGGCTGGCAAATCTGCTGGCTCGGTGGTGTTTGAAACTCCGGCAAACGACGTTTACAACAATGGTTCGACCGTCAACACGACGATCACCAACGCTACCGGTGGCAACTTCGAAAACCTGGCAACCAACCCTGCGCCAGCCACCACCACGATCACCGACTCGATCGACACAACCACCGTCACTTTGACGGCTGATCCATCGGTCGTTGAAGGCGGCAACATTACCTACACCGCTACGCTGACTAACCCGGCGCAAACTGCGGTGACTGTGACGCTTTCCAATGGTCAGACGATCAATATCGAAGCGGGTAAGTCCAGCGGAACTGTAGTTTTCGAAACTCCGGCCAACGACGTCTACAACAATGGTTCGACTGTCAGCACCACTATTACCAGTGCAACTGGCGGTAACTTTGAGAACTTGGTTCCAGGTACTGCCCCAGCGGTCACCACGATCACTGATTCGATCGACACCACTACCGTCACTCTGACGGCAGATACATCGGTCGTTGAAGGCGGCAACATCACTTACACCGCCACGCTGACCAATCCAGCGCAAACCGCTGTGACGGTTACCTTGAGCAACGGCCAGACGATCAATATCGAAGCAGGCAAGTCCAGCGGAACTGTAGTTTTCGAAACTCCAGCCAACGACGTCTACAACAACGGTTCCACCGTTAGCACCACTATTGCCGGTGCAACTGGCGGCAACTTTGAGAACCTGGTGCCGAGCACTGCGCCAGCAGTCACCACGATCACCGATTCGATCGATACCACTACCGTTACCCTGACTGCCGATAACTCGGTTGTTGAGGGCGGCAACATCACTTACACCGCGACGTTGACCAATCCAGCACAAACTGCTGTGACGGTGACGCTTTCTAATGGCCAGACCATCGTCATCGAAGCCGGTAAATCTGCAGGCTCGGTGGTGTTTGAAACCCCGGCTAACGATGTTTACAACAATGGTTCGACCGTCAACACGACGATAACCAACGCCACCGGTGGCAACTTCGAGAATCTGGCGACCAACCCAGCGCCAGCCACCACCACGATTACCGATTCGATCGACACCACCACCGTCACTCTGACTGCCGATAACTCGGTCGTTGAAGGCGGCAACATCACTTACACCGCGACGTTGACCAATCCAGCACAAACTGCTGTGACGGTCACGCTGAGCAACGGCCAGACGATCAACATCGAAGCGGGCAAGTCCAGCGGAACTGTAGTTTTCGAAACCCCAGCTAACGACGTTTACAACAACGGTTCGACCGTCAACACGACGATCACCAGCGCCACCGGTGGCAACTTCGAGAACCTGGCAACCAACCCTGCGCCAGCCACCACCACGATCACCGACTCGATCGACACCACCACCGTCACTTTGACGGCTGATCAATCGGTCGTTGAAGGCGGCAACATTACCTACACCGCTACGCTGACAAACCCGGCGCAAACTCCGGTCACCGTGACGCTGAGCAATGGCCAGACCATCGTCATCGAAGCCGGTAAATCTGCAGGCTCGGTGGTGTTTGAAACCCCGGCTAACGACGTCTACAACAACGGTTCGACCGTCAACACGACGATCACCAACGCTACCGGCGGTAATTTCGAAAACCTGGCGACTAACCCAGCACCAGCGACTACCACCATTACCGACTCGATCGACACCACCACCGTCACGCTGACGGCGGACCCATCGGTCGTTGAAGGCGGCAATATTACTTACACCGCTACGCTGACTAACCCGGCGCAAACTGCGGTGACTGTGACGCTTTCTAATGGTCAGACGATCGTCATTGAGGCCGGTAAATCTGCCGGCTCGGTGGTGTTTGAAACCCCGGCCAACGACGTTTACAACAACGGCTCGACCGTCAACACGACGATCACCAACGCTACCGGCGGTAACTTCGAAAACCTGGCGACTAACCCAGCGCCAGCAACCACCACCATCACCGATTCGATCGACACCACCACCGTCACTCTGACGGCAGATCCATCGGTCGTTGAAGGCGGCACCATCACTTACACCGCCACGCTGACCAACCCAGCGCAAACCGCGGTCACCGTGACGCTGAGCAACGGCCAGACGATCAGCATCGAAGCAGGCAAGTCTTCGGGCACGGTCGTGTTCCAAACGCCGCCGAACGACGTTTACAACAACGCGTCGACTGTCAGCACGACGATCACCAAGGCAACCGGCGGTAATTTTGAGAACCTGGCGGCGAATCCGGCCGCTGCCGTGACGAGCATCACCGACTCGATCGACACCACCACCGTGACCCTGAGCGCGCCAAGCGAAGTCAACGAAGGCGGCACCATCACCTACACCGCCACCTTGAGCAACAAGGCTGGCAGCGACATGGTGATCACCCTGGATAACGGCTCGACGATCAAGATTGCCAAGGATTCCCTGGTCGGCCAGGTGACCGTCAATGCGCCAGGCGATGATGTATTCATCGACAAGAGCACCCAGACCGTCAAGATCGCCGGCACGACCGGCGGTAATTTCGAAAACCTCAGCGTGACGCCAGGCGGCGCCACCACCGTGGTCAACGACACCATTGATACGGTGAGAATCCTCCTGACCGCCACCGGCAGCGTCGGCGAGAAAGGCAACATCGTCTACACCGCCACCCTGGTCGACAAAGACGGTCATGCCGTCAATAACGTCGGCAAAACTGTGGTGGTCGAGCTGGATAACGGCAAGACCATCAGCATCGCCGACGGCCAGAGTTCCAGCACGGCCACCGTTGTCGCGCCTAACGATGTGTACGCCGGCAACCAGACGGTGACTGCAGCCATCAAGGGCGTCACCGGTGGTGAGCAGTTCGAGAACCTGGTGCCGGTCAAGGATCCGGTGAGCACCACCGTATACGACACACCGGGCACCACCGACCTGACGACCGTAACCCTGAGCGCGCCAAGTGCGGTCAACGAAGGCGGCACCATCACCTACACCGCCACCTTGAGCAACAAGGCCGGCAGCGACATGGTGGTCACCCTGGATAACGGCGCCACGATCAAGATTGCCAAGGATTCCCTGGTCGGCCAGGTGACCGTCAATGCGCCAGGCGATGACGTGTTCATCGACAAAAGCACCCAGACCGTGAAGATCACCGGCACTACCGGCGGTAATTTCGAGGGCGTGACCATCACCCCGGGCGGCGCGACCACCGTCGTCAACGACACCATCGATGACGTGACCGTGTCGCTCAAAGCCAACGGCTCGGTCAGCGAAGGCGGCCAGATCACCTACACCGCGTCCCTGGTCGACAAGAACGGCAATGCCGTAACCAACGTCGGCTCCGACCTGGTGGTGAAGTTGGATAACGGCTCGACCATTACCATCGGCAACGGCCAGTCCAGCAACACCGCGACCGCCACTGCGCCTAACGATGCGTATGTCGGCGCCAACGACGTGACTGCCAAGATCACCGGCGTGGTCAGCGGCGGCGACAAGTACGAGCATTTGATCGTCGACGGCAGCACCGTGACCACCAAGGTGACGGATGTGATCAACAACACCACCATCAGCATTACCGGCGACGCATCGGTGACTGAAGGCGGCACGGCGAACTACACCCTGACCCTGAGCAACCCGGCGCAAACCGATGTGACCGTGACGCTCAAGTACAGCGGCACCGCCACCGACGGCTCGGACTTCACCGGCGTGTACACCGTGAAGATCCCGGCCGGCGCCAGCAGCGTGCCGTTCACGATCGGCACGATCGACGACAAGATCACCGAGCCGACAGAAACGATCGTCATCACCATCGATAAAACCACCGGCGGCAACTTCGAAAACCTGGTGGTCGGCAATGGCAGCGTCAGCACCAACATCATCGACAACGACGCGCCGCCGGTCATCGACCTGGATGCCAACAACTCCAGCGGCGCCACCGGTGCCGACTACAAGACTTCGTTCACCGAAGGCGGCACGGGCGTGTCGATTGCTGACACCGACATCAAGATTACCGATCCGGACAGCACTCAACTGACCGGCGCCACCGTGGTCTTGACCAACACTCAGCAGGGCGATTCGCTGAACTACGCAGGCGTTACCGGCATCACTGTGACCCCGACCACAGACCCTGCCACCGGCAAGATCACGCTGACCCTGACCGGTACGGCGTCGCTGGCTGACTACATGCAGCAGATCAAGAACATCACGTTCACCAACAACAGCCACGACCCGAGCACCACGCCGCGGACCATCACCGTGACCGTGACCGATGGCGGCAATTATTCCAACGTCGCTACCGCCACGGTCAACGTGGTGGCGGTCAACGATGCGCCAGTGGCAACCGGCAGCGCCGTGACCGGCACCGAAGACACGCCGCTGGCCCTGACCTGGGCCAACTTCGGCGTGACCGATGTGGACTCGCCACAAGCCAGCCTCGGCGTGAAGATCACCGACCTGCCGGTGGCCGGCAAGCTGCAATACCTGGCGGCCGACGGCTCCACCTGGACCAATGTGACCGCCGGCCAGACCTTCACCAAGGCGCAGATCGACGGCGGCCAGTTGCGCTTTATGCCCAATGCCAACGAGTCCGGCACCGACGGTTATGGCGGCACCGGCATTGGCAACAAGCAGGCCGATTACGCGCAGTTCAAGTTCCAGCCTACCGACGGCAAGGACCTGGGCACCAGCGCCACGGTAAAAGTCGATATCACGCCGGTCGCCGACGCACCGACCCTGAATGTGGCTGACAACAACGTCAATTCGGTGGGCTTGCTCAAGCAAAGCTGGAACAGCATCGCCGGTATCGGCACCAACGGTAACGGCGCGGCCCGGCCGACCTGAAAAACGCCATTGATAACGCCGGCACGCCGAACAGCAGCGCGATTGTGACCAACGTCGAATCCACCGCCAACGTGGCGGCAGGTGCGGGCTCGAAGATCTCCGGCCTGATGTACATGGAAGCCGGCAAGTCCTACACCTTCAGCGGCACCGGCGATGACAGCCTGGTGATCAACGTCGGCGGCAAAGACGTGGCCAGCGCGCAATGGGGCACCAACAGTGGCAAGTTCAGCGGCTCGATTACCCCGACCGTCAGCGGCTACTACAGCATCGAGATTTACCACGCCAACCAGTCCGGCCCGGGCAGCTATGACGTCAACCTGTCGATCAACGGCGCAGCGGCCACAGACCTGAGCACCAGCGGCGCAGCGCTGTACACCGGCGTCACTGACCTGACCAACGCCGGCGTGACCGTGTCCGACCTGCATGGCAGCAACGGTGACGGTTACTACGTGGGCTACAAGCTCAACGAAGGCCAGGAAAACGGCACTGTGAAGCTGTCCAAGGTCACCACCGCGCTGACCGATACCGACGGCTCGGAAACCCTGAGCGTGAAGATCAGCGGCGTACCGGCAGGCTCCGTGCTCACCGACGCTTCCGGGCACACCTTCACCGCGACCAAAACCGTGGGCGACGTCAACGTCACCGGCTGGGACCTGAGCACCCTGACCATCAAGCCGCCGACCTACTACAGCGGCCAGTTCAACCTGACCGTCACCTCGACGTCCACCGAAAGCCTCGGCGGTTCGGCCATCACCACCGCGCAATTGCCGGTGACGGTGTACCCGGCCACCTACAGCGCAATCACGGGCACCTCGGGCAGTGACGCGATTACCGGCACCGATGGCAACGACATCGTCGTGGCCGATATCGGCGGCCTGAACGTGGTGCAGGGCAAGAACTACAACATCGCGTTCATGGTGGACAGTTCCGGCAGCATGAGCACCGCGTCGGTCAACGCCGCGAAGGCTTCGTTGACCTCGGTGTTCAACTCGCTCAAAGACAGCCTGGGTGCCAACACGTCGGGGACTGTGAATATCTTCCTGGCGGATTTCGATACCCAGGTGAACAAGTCGGTCGCCATCAACCTCAACGATCCAAACGCCCTGACGTTGCTCAAGGCAGTGCTGGACTCGATGGTGTCGGGCGGCGGTACCAACTATGAAGACGTGTTCAAGACCACGGCCAACTTCTTCCAAAGCGGCCTGGCGACCGGCAACACCGGCGCGACCAACCTGACCTACTTCATCACCGACGGCCAGCCGACGTACTTCCAGAACGGCGAGCAGACCAACCCGGTGGTCACTGACTTCTACAACAGCGGCGTCACCGATGGTCGCTTGGACGACTACATCAGCACCAACAACTATGTGCTGGGTAACACGTTCAGCATCAACGTCAACGGCACTAACCTGCAGTTGATCGACAGTCGCGGCCAATTGCACCAATGGGTACAGGTCCGCAGTGGCGGCTGGTACGACAATGGCGTGATCGGCACCGTGCACGCCCAGGGTGACGGCACGTTTGAAGTCTCCTACCTCGACGGCAGTGGCAGCAGCACCAGCACAGCGACCACAAACAACTCCAGCAGCGGCTTTGCACTGCTCAAAGGCTTGTCGGCGGTAGAAGCCATCGGTATCAACGGCGACGTCAGCCTCAATGACCTCCGGCCGTACGACAGCGATGGCAAGCCGCAAAGCAACATCGATCCGAAGGACCTGGCCAACGCCATCCTCGGCCACACCGAGGCAACGCTGCCGGGCAACGACACCATCAACGGGGGTGACGGCAACGACATCATCTTCGGCGACCTGGTGAGCTTCAGCGGTATTACCGGTGAGGGGTACAACGCACTGCAGGCCTTTGTTGCACAGAAGACCGGCGTGGCGGTCACGGCGGTGACCACCTCGAACGTGCACCAGTACGTGACCGAGCACTATGCCGACTTCGACGTGTCCGGCGCCAAAGACGGCAACGACACACTGTTGGGCGGCGCGGGTGATGACATCCTGTTCGGCCAGGGCGGCAACGACTACCTGGACGGCGGCAAAGGCAATGACATCTTGCTGGGCGGCACCGGTGACGACACCTTGATCGGCGGCCAGGGCAACGACATCCTGATCGGTGGTTCGGGTGCCGACACCTTCGTGTGGAAGGCGGGTGACCTGGGCAACGATGTGATCAAGGACTTTAAAGCCTCGGAAGGTGACCGGATCGATCTCAAGGATCTGTTGAAGGGTGAGACAGACAGCACCATCGACAACTACCTCAAGATCACCACGGTAGATGGCGTGTCGACCCTGCAAATCAGCAGTGAAGGCAAGCTCAACGCGGCTGGCGGCGTGGCCAATGCCGATGTGACGATCAAGCTGGAAGGCAATGATTGGTCTCACACCAGCATCAACTCGCTGATCAGTGGTGCCGACCCGACCATCAAGATCGATCACACCGCCTAAGACGCGATGAACCGGCCGCCCACTCGGGCGGCCGATTTATTTGGCTGATGCGTTACTGGCTCTTACGGGCGGTTGCATCGCATACTCGCGCTCATAAACACACCATTGACCTATGCTGGTGAACGCGTGTGGCTCATTTTCGAGGGTTTCTTATGTTTTACGTGCAACGTGATGCACAGGGTGCACTGAGTCGCGTCGAGGCCGCCGCCTTTGCCGAATCAACTGAAACCCTGCCGGCCGATCACCATGAGATCCAGGCCTGGTACGCCAACGAAGTGGTGGAAACCAGCCTGGCGCAGCTCAAGCAAAGTGACCTGGAGATGATTCGGGTGCTGGACGACTTGATTCAGGTGCTGACGCGCAAGGGCGTGATCAGCGTGACGGACCTGCCGCCGGCAGCGCAGGCCAAGCTGATGGACCGTACCCACGCGCGGGAAGCGTTGGGCGGGTTGAGCCACCTGATCAATGATGAAGAGACTGGTTTGATCTGATTTAGTTAGGCAAACCGAAGCTAAATCGGGGCAGGCTTTTGTGGGAGCTGGCTTGCCTGCGACGCAGGCACCTCGGTGTATCAGGCGGACCGAAGTGATGCTATCGCAGGCAAGCCAGCTCCCACACAAGCGAGTGCCCCGTTAGGTTTGGATTATTTCCAGGGCGCCGGTTCACCGAATAGCTGCCCCTGCACACCGAAAATCCCCATCTCGCGAATCACCTTCAGCTCACCCTCGGTTTCCACGCGCTCGGCAATCAATGGCAAGTCGATGCTGTGGGCCGCACGCTGGATCGCCTCGATAAACAGGCGTTTATCGCTTTCCTGATCGATGGCGCGGATGTAGCTGCCGTCGATTTTCAGGTACGCCAGGCCCAGCCGTGCAAGGTTGCCGATCATGCTGAAACGCCCACCAAAGCGCTGCAGGCTCAGAGAGAAGCCCAGCTCGCGCAGGCGCTGGGTCAACTGCTCCAGCAGCGCCTGCTCCGGCAATTGTTCTTCACCGATTTCCAGGGTCAGGCGCGGGCCCAGGTTGCTGTGCGGGCGCAGCAGCTCAAAAATCCGATTCAGCGCCTGAGCATCCTGCAAGGTCGCGGCAGACAGGTTCAGCGCCAGGCTATGGCTGTGGCCGGCCATTTGCTTGAGTACCTGCTCGAGCATCAAGCGGTCCAGGCGCGCCGTCCAGCCGAAGCGCTCAAGCCACGGCAGGAAACGCCCGGCAGGTATCGTGTGGCCGTCTTCATCCTGCAAGCGCGACAGCACTTTGTAGTGCAAGACCAACTGCGGGTCCTGGCTGGCGACGACCGGTTGGAAGTACAGCTGGAAACGCTGCTGGGTCAGGGCCTGGTCGAGCAGTGTGTGCCACGCATGGTGATCGTCGCCGACGCTGGCGGCGGCGCTATGGTCCAGGCATACCCAACTGGTGTCGCCCTGCCCTTCGGCCTGGGCCAGGGCTTGGTCAGCCAGGGTCAACAACGCTTGAGGCGAGTCACCATGGTTGAACGGTGCCAGGCCGATATAGGCAACTGGCGTGACATCACTGGCGCCAGTGGCCTGCAGGCTGAGCAACGTGGTCTCAAGGTTCTGCGCCAGTTGCAGCGCTTCTTCGCGCACCAGCCCCGGCGCCAGCACCGCAAACTCACCGCCGCGGATACGGGTGACGAGGTTGTGGGTTTCCGGGTACGGCTCGCACTCGCGCAGCAGCTGTTCGCCGACCGCTTGCAGCAATTGGTCGGTACGCTGGCCCCCGAGGCGCTGGTTGAGACCGGCCAGGTCCTTGACCCGCAGCAGCAGCAGATAGCCGGAGCTGGTCTCTTCCGGGTTACTCACACGGGCGTTGAGCTGCATTTCGAAATAACGCCGGTTGGCGAGGCCGGTGAGGTTGTCTTGGTAGGACTCGATGCGCAGCTTTTCGCTGCGCTCGGCCTGCTCCTGGAACAGCGCCTTGAGCTTTTCCACCATCTGGTTCATGGCCTGCACTACGCGGCGCAGTTCCGGCGTGCGCGGCAGGTCGGGCAAGCTGAGAAATTCGCGGCGGGCAATGGCGTGGGACTGCTTGACCATGTAGTCCAATGGCTTCAACTGCCGACGCAGCAACAACGCGCCAAGCACCGCACTGACCGCGCCGCACAGCAACAGCCAGCCGAGGCTGCCCAGGGCGCTTTGCCAGAGTTTGGCCAGGGCGAACATCGGGTGACTGACCACCTCCACGCGCGCCGCCTGCTCCCAGCCGCGATTGACCAGCGCATCGCCACCCGCCGGCTCCAGGCCGATCAATTTCACGAACCAGTTGGGCACACCGTTGTTGTCGGGAATGCCGCTGCGCTCGACGATGGTTTTATCCGTGGCCAGGTCCACCACGCGGATGCTCGCGTAATAGCCGCTGTCGAAGATCGAGCTGACCAGCAGTTCGACCATGGCCGGGTCGTCGATATTGGGCGTCAGCGACAATGCCAGTGCGGTCGCCGCATCCTGCGCGTGGGAGCGAAGCTGGTTGACGTATTGGGTGCGCGAGCTTTCCAGGCTGACCATGAAGCTGCCACTGAAGGCGACCACCAGGAACAGACAGATTGCGATCAATAGTTGTTTGAACAGAGACATCCGATCAGTTACTCCTAGTTGGCAGGCTCGGCCGGGAAGCCTTCGGCACGCATTTTTCTCAACACATCCTGCCAGCGCGACAAGCGTTTGGTATCACCGACTTTCGTGTTGCCCTTGGCGCCGGGCAGGTACAAACCCTCGGCGTTGAAGGAATACACGGGAATCAGGTCGGTACGGCGGGTGGCCGGCAGGATCTCGTCCATCAGGCTATCGAGCACCAGCGGGATGGCGTTCGGGGTCGAATAATACGTCAGCACCATGTGCGCGCGATTCTGCCGCAAGGCCTTGACGTAGGTAATGCGCAATTTGTCGCTGGAAACGCCCAGGTGACGCAGGCTGAAATACTTGGCGATTGCATAGTCTTCACAATCTCCGGCACCTTTCCACAGGGCTTCGATGGGCGTCTCCCAATAATCGACCACGTGCCACAGGTCGATGTCTTCCACGTACGTCATTTGCTTGTTGAAGAACAGATTGACGACCTTGAGCTGCTCCTGCTCGTCGACCTGCTTTTGGGTCGCGAGCAACCGCTGCCAGGCGTCAATCCGCTGCTGGCCCTCACCCAGCGGCCCGTACAAGGCGGTGGCTTTGCGGCTGATCTGAGAGAAATCCCAATCGGCATGCAGCCCGCCGAGCATCAAGCCAGCCAACAGAATCGCTGAAAATAGCCAGCTAAGGATTCGAGAGGGAATAAAACTTACCGCCAAGGCGTTCAGTCCGTGAAGAGAGACGGAATTTCAAAGGATGGTGAAGCCTCAACCGACAAAAAACAATGGCACAGTGCAATCATTCATACGGGGGCGAAGTTCATGACCCGCCGCTGTGGGATGCACAAAGTACAGCTTGTAAGCCCTTACAAACGGAAACTTTGGCTGTTTGACAAGCGTGTGGGCCATCTTTAGTGTGCATTGGATCCAATTAAACACACTCCATTCAACAATAAGGAGGATAGCGTAACCGTGACGCAGAAGCCGAACCCGTTAAGCAGCATCAAAATCAGCGGGCCTATTCCCGCCCACCTTGCCCGCGCCGTTATTGAAGAAACCCTGCGCAATGCCATTCTCGACGGTCGACTGCCCTGTGGTACCGCGATGCGCCAGCAAGAGCTCGCCAGCCTGTTCGGTGTCAGCCGCATGCCCGTGCGCGAAGCTTTGCGCCAGCTGGAAGCCCAGTCTTTGCTGCATGTGGTGACGCACAAGGGCGCCGTGGTTGCGCCGTTGATCGAAGACAATTCGGCTGAAACCTATGCCCTGCGCATGCTGCTGGAATCCGAAGCGCTGCGCCTGTCGATCCCGTTGCTCACCGACGCCGACATTGCCGAAGCCGACGCCTTGATCAAAGCGCTGGAGCAGGAGAAAGATTACGCCGAGATCGGCCGTCTCAATCGTCTGTTTCACATGGCGCTTTATAGCAAGGCACCCAACCAGCGTTTGCTCAAGTTGGTTGAACACGGTTTGAATGAGGAAGAACGCTTTCTGCGCTTCAACCTCGAAGCGATGGGGCTGGGCGAGACGTCCCAGGAAGATCACCGTGAACTGCTGAGCCTGGTAGCCCAGAAGAAAACCGACGAAAGCATCCTGACGTTGCGCAACCACCTGATGCGCGGCATGGAGGTCATCTCCACCTACCTCAATGGTCTTGAAGCCGCCGCAACACTCGACACGCAGTAAGTTTGACCACGCGTTTTGTAGATCCTTATACGGTGAAGGCCCCTTTCTGTGCGGAAGGGCCCCCACGGTATACATCGCCTATTTATTGATGCCCGGCTAACTTAAAGAAACGTCCCACTTCCATTCAAGCAAGTTACTTACAACAAACTGTATTTCGAAAAAATATCTAATACTTTCACCATCTCGCCCAAACGTTTAATCAGCTTACTATCGCTGCCTCATACAACAAACACTTCATTTTGCTGCGCAGTCTAGTCGCGTTCTTACTGCGCGCGGGGTCTGGCTATGCGCCACGCCTGCACGCCCGGTTATAAATCCCAACACTGTTTTCAGAGCAGTCGCAATAACTTATAGGCATCAACCATGCATCAACACTTACTTGAACAAAAGAAACTGCAACTGTGCAGCCATCCGTTATTTAAAGAAATAACTTCATTGACCAAGTTACAGCGTTTTATGCAACACCATGTATTTGCCGTTTGGGACTTCATGAGCCTGACCAAACGCTTGCAGCAGGACCTGAGCTGCACGCAATTACCCTGGCTGCCGCCCCTCGACCCGCAAGCGGCACGCCTCATCAACGAAATAGTGCTCGGCGAAGAGTCCGACGCACACCCCGCACAGGGCCATTGCAGCCACTTCGACCTGTACCTGCAAGCGATGGCCGAAGTAGGCGCTGACACCCGCGTCGTCCGGCGCTTCATTGAGCTGCAGCGTCAAGGGACCGAAGCCAGCGCGGCCTTGCATCAGGTCGATGCGCCGCCAGGCGTAGCCCGCTTTGTCGAAAGCACGTTGCAGATCGCCTTGAACGCGCCCACCCACGGCGTAGCGTCCGCCTTCCTGCATGGACGCGAGAGTGTCATTCCCACCATGTTCGCGTGCATTCTGCGCGGCGATGTATTCAAGGGCCGCCAGGCGCCGACCTTCTGCTACTACTTGAACCGTCACATCGAACTGGACACGCAAGGGCATGGGCCCGCCGCAGAGCTGCTACTTCAGCGCCTGATCGGTACAGACCCGACTCGCCAACGCCAGGCCGATGAAATCGCTCTGGGCGCCGTGCACAGCCGCCTCCGCTTCTGGGACGACGTGCGCGCCTCGCTGCAAGAGAGGCAGCCATGAACGCCGCCGACTATCGCTCCTTCGCCGATGACTGGGAACGCCGTGCAACCCTGCGTACACGTCCGCGGCGCATGCTGGAAAACGACGACAGGCTGATCTATCCCGCGAGCCGCCAGCCCCTGGTGCTGAGCGCGACTTTCCTTGAGCATTGCTCGCAGTGGCGCGACTTCGTGCTGGTGCAAAGCTTCTACAAATTCCTCAATGACGTGGTGATCTTCGAAACCGAGATCGTCGACAAGACCGCTCGCAGCATTGCCAAGAATCGCTTCTCGCTGACCTTCCCCCTCGCCTGTCGCTACGACGCAATGACCGTCGTGGTCGATGAGGATTACCACGCGCTGGTCGCGCTGGATTTCCTGCAACAGACCGTGGCCATGACGGGCCTGCAACCGCTCGACTTGCCTGGCCAAATCGAACTGAGCCATGCCTTGCCCGCAGCCCAGGCGCTGGCACCGCCGCACCTGCGTGATGCCGTGGAATTGATTGGCGTGGCTATCGCCGAGAACACCATCACCCATGACGTCGCGGCGTTTGCCAAAGATGACAGCGTCAAACCGTCCATACGCGGCTTGATGGCCGACCACCTGTTTGATGAAGGCCGCCATGCACAGTTCTGGACCCACCTGGTGCGTATCTACTGGCAGTCGGCAAACCCGGCCGACCGCGACAGCATCGCGGCTACCTTGCCGGTGTTCTTGACGCATTACCTGACCAACGATCTGCAGAAAGCTTTCGATCTGCAGTTGATCGAACACCTGGACGTTGGCGCCGACGTTCGCCGTGCGCTTGAGGACGAAGTCGCAGCGCTGCACTTTCCCATCACCCGCCAACACCCGCTGCTCGGCAATATCATGGGTTTTCTGCACCACAGCGGTGTGCTGCACACCCCGAGCGTCGCCCTGGCCCTGAGCGCCTATTTACCCGAATCGGGGAGGCAGCCATGAGGCGCTTGAACATGGGATGGAGCGGCACCAGCAAAGCCCTGGAAGCGATCAGGCAAACGCTGGAGCAGTACGGACACGTCACCGCGACGGAGTCCCTCGACGTCATGATTGAAGACGGCAGCCAACCGCTGCGCGTGCCTGCCGATAGAACCCAGCGGATCAGCCTGCGACTGGGCATTGGCCCGGTGTCTGAACACGGGCTTCCTGCGGTGCAATTGCGCTGCTATGACCAGACCCGTCGCGTACTGGCGATACGCGATATTACCGAGGAGCCCAGCGGCAACGGCGAGCGATTGCGCCGACAAGCGACGAATGCCCTGGTGGAATGGGTAGCCTCGCTGGTCAGCCAATTCTCGCGAGACCCGGCGTTTTTTTCGGCAACAACCGTCGCTAATGCCTGGCCTGAGCAAGGCCTGCAAGGGCTGGATGAGTTGGCGTTCCTGCATCGATTCAACCGTACCGCGCAGCCGGCACTGCTACAGGCTGCCCAGGTGCCAATGATCGAACGGTTACAGGCCAGCCTTCATTCCTTTGCTGAACGACCGGCGCTGAACATCGCGGGCAGCGTGCTGACCTACCGTCAATTACTGGATCGCGCCGTGTCGATCCAGCAAGGCCTGCGCCCCCTGCTGGAACACGCGCAGACGCCAACCGTGATCGGCGTGTGCCTGGAAAAATCCGTTGATCTGTATGCCAGCATTCTGGCGGTGCTGGGTTGCGGCGCGGTGTACCTGCCACTGGCACCGGATCATCCGCCGCAACGCCAGCGCACCATGCTGCGAAGCAGCAACGCCAAGGTGTTGGTGGTAGAGGGTCAGCACCCTTTGCGCGGCGATTTCGTTACCCTGAATGTCAGCACTGTCGACCCGACCTGTGCCGACATCACACGCCCGCTGATGCAGCATCGTCCCAGCAGCGAGGCGCCCTGCGTGGCGCTTTTCACCTCAGGCACGACCGGCCAACCGAAAGGCGTACTGCTCAGCCAACACAACCTTGCGCATTTCACCGCCTGGCTTGGCGCCTGTATGTCGTTGGACGAGCACAGCCGCGTGCTGCAGTTTTCGCCGCTCAGTTTTGACTCATCGCTGATCGACATCTTCCCTGCCCTGATAGCCGGCGCCGAGTTGATCGTCCCGAGCGAGCGCCAACGGCACGATCCTCAGCAACTGGTCGAGCTGATTCGCCAACAGGGCATCAGCCACGCGTTTCTGCCGCCGGCGCTGCTGAGCATTCTGCCGCTGGATCAGCCCTTGGGTTTGACTCACTTGATGACGGGCGGCGATGCCTGCGAGCCGCATGTGATCGAATGCCTGGCGAGCCAATGCCACCTGCACAATTTCTACGGCCCTACCGAAACGACGGTACTGGTCACCCACCGAACGTTCCAGCCCGGTGACAGCACACGCAATCTTGGCCGCCCCATTGCCAACAGCCAGGTGCTGATCCTCGACGACGACCTGCACCCGGTGGATGAACAGGTGATGGGCGATCTGTATATCGTCGGCCCTGGCCTGGGCCTTGGGTATGTGAGCGCGCCGCAAGGGGCCGACAGCCCGTTTGTTGAGCTGACACTGCCGGGCGGCCGATCGGTGAGGGCATACCGCAGTGGCGACCGGGCGAAATGGACGGCCGACGGTATCGAACTGGGCGGTCGGCGGGATGATCAGGTAAAAATCCGCGGCTTTCGGGTCGAGCCCCAGGAGATTGAGCAATGCCTGCGCAGCAGTCGGCTGTTTCGCCAAGTGGCGGTGTTGATTGATCCTGACCGCAGGATCCTCAGCTTTGCCGCCCAACCCGAACCAGGCGCCACCATGGCGGGCCTCAAGCACCATGCGCGGCAATGGCTGCCGACCTACATGCAGCCCGAGGTGTGGACAGAATTACCCACTCTGCCGCGCACTCACCACGGCAAGATCGACCGCCAGGCATTGCTGGCGATACCGAAACATGCAACTGCGCGCAACGACTGCAATGCTGCACGAACGCCTCTGCAAATGCGGTTGGTGGCGCTGTGGAGCGAGTTGTTGGCGGTGCCGGATGGCGACATTTCCATCGACGATGGGTTTTTCAACCTGGGCGGTCATTCCATTCTGCTGTCTACCCTGCTGCTGCGTCTGCGCAAAGCGTTTGGCCGTAGCGTTTCACTGAGCAGCTTCTTTGAAGCGCCGACAATTCGTACGCTCTGCGTGCTCATGGAAGACGGCGCACTGCCGCATGCACTGTCAGGCCAGGTGGAAAAGGATGCGTCGCAAGCGCTGAATATAGAAACGCTGCATGAGGACCGCGCTGGCGATCCGCGCAAGGTGATTGTCACGGGCGCCAACAGTTTTGTCGGCGTGCACCTCGTCGAAGCCTTGTTGGCCGGCGGTGTGCAGGAGGTGGCATGCCTGGTGCGTGAACAGCCGGGGCAGTCGGCGACGACGCGGTTCACCCAGGCATTGCGCGAGTACCGGCTGGAACATCTGGATTTGAGTCGGGTGCAGGTATATGCCGCCGATATGGGCTTGCCGCGGCTGGGCCTGGCCAGCGATGTGTATGAGCACCTCGCCCGTAACCACGGGGTCTTGGTGCACAACGCGGCGCGGGTCAATCATGTGATGGATTACGCCTCACTCGCCCAGGACAACGTCGAACCGATACGTGAGTGCCTGCGCCTGTGTGAAACCCACTGCAAGAAAGTCTTCAATTTCATCTCGACCCTGTCGGCCTGCAGCAGTGTCGACGCCCAGGGACACATCCTTGAAACGCCGGCTGCAACCACATTGCCGCTCTACCTCAAGAATGGCTACAACCTCTCCAAGTGGGTCGCCGAACGCTTGCTGGGGCGTGCAGCCGAGCAAGGCGCATGGGTGAACATCTATCGCCCGGGAAACATCGCTTTCAATAGCCGCAACGGCGTCTGCAAGCCGCAAAACAACCGCCTGATGATGATGCTCAAGGGTTCGTTGCAATTGGGCCTGGCGCCGCGCCTGCAGGTGAACTTCGACCTGATGCCGGTGGACTTCTTTGCCCGTTTTGTTGCGTTTCACTGCGGCCGCTTTGTTGCGAGACGAAACGTATTCAACCTGCACAACCCACAGCCTTTGAGCTGGGATCACTACCTTGATGCATTCAGTCAGGCAGGCCACTGCTTCGAGCGAGTGAGCGTTGCGCAGTGGCAGACAGAGCTGCGAACGGTAGGCCCCGATAACGCGCTGTTTGGCGTGCTGGGCTTCTACCTGGATAACCTCGCAGAAGACATCAGCGACATCACGATGATTTGTCACGAGAACGCACGCCAGGGTGTGGAGGCGATGGGCGAGCAGTACCCGCACAAGGACCCGGCGCTGTTGCGCAGGGGCTGCGACCACCTCAAGGCCATCGGCTTTCTCTGACCGTTCAGGACATTTCTATGAATCTGCTGCAACCCGATACATTAATTCGCAACCCAAACGGCACACCGGTGGTGGCGTCTGTTGACGTCGCGTGCGAGGCCGCTGATCTGTGGCAAGTGGTGGGCAATTTTGCAGGCTTTGATGCCTTCGTTCCGACTCTCTCGCACATCGAAATGACGGGCACAGGCATAGGCGCCTTGCGCACGAAATATTTCCACGATGGCCATTGCGTCGTTGAGCAACTCAACAGCCGCGACGACGACGCCATGTACATGACCTGGACCACACTCTACAACACCTTGGGTGTCGCCCGGCTGTGGGCTGCGATGCAGGTGGAAGCGCTCGGCGCAGGATGTTCGCGGGCAACCTGGACGCTCATGGGTGAGCCGGTCGATACCACCCAGGCGGCGTTTGAGCAGTTTGTGCAGACCTTCGCCGACACTGCCTTGGAGAATGTACGCCAGATGTTCAGCTGATCAGCAGGAGCGAGACGCCTCGCTCCTGCAGGGCCCGGTCAGATTTTGAAGCTGTCGACCAGTTGCTTCAGGCGGCTCGCTTGCTGAGACAGCGCATCGCAGTCCTTCAGCGTTTCGTTGAGGTTGGCCACACCCTGCTGATTCAACAGGTTGATCTGGTTGATGTCGACATTGAGGGTCTCAACCACAGCGGTCTGCTCCTCGGTAGCCGCCGCGACCGACTGGTTCATGCCATCGATCTCGACGATTCGCTGCGTCACGCTGACCAGGCGCTCGCCGGCCTGGTTGGCCACTTCAACGCTCTCCTCGCTGGAGGTCTGGCTGGCGTTCATGGTGGTCACCGCCTCACGCGAGCCCACTTGCAGCGACGTGATCATCTTGTGGATCTCTTCGGCGGACTCCTGGGTACGGTGAGCGAGGTTACGCACTTCATCGGCAACCACGGCAAACCCACGCCCGGCTTCCCCGGCACGCGCGGCCTCGATTGCGGCATTGAGCGCCAACAAGTTGGTTTGCTGGGAGATGCCTTTGATCACATCAAGGATGTGGCCAATGTTGTCGGTGCTGGCGTTCAGGGTTTCAATCTGAGTGCAGGACAGGCTGATCTTCTGCGACAGCTCCGACATTGCCAGGATGGTTTTCTCCACCACCTTGCGCCCGTCGTCTGCTTGTTCACTGGCACCACTGGCATGCTGCGAAGCATCAGCTGCGTTACGCGCGATTTCCTGGGTAGCGGCGCCCAGCTCGTTGATCGCCGCGGCCACGCTGTTGGTGCGTGCGCTTTGCTCGTCCGAGCCGATGATCGAGGCGTTCGACGACGCCATCACGCGCTGGGACAGGTCATGCACCTGACGCGTTGCCGAAGACACCTCGGAAATAGACGCGTGGATACGCTCGACGAACTGGTTGAAGGCGCTGCCTACCTCGCCAAACTCGTCCTTGCTGGTTACGTCCAGGCGGCGAGTCAAATCGCCCTCACCCTGGGCAATGTCCTGCATGGCCACACCCATGGTGGTCAGCGGGCGCAGCAGTACTTGGATCAACAGGCTCAACAGCACGGCAATGGCGACAACCGCGATCAGCATGGCGATCAACGCCGAAGTACGGAATTTGCCAAGTGGTGCGTAGGCTTTGTCTTTATCGATCGACAGACCGATGTACCAATCTGCACCGGGCAAACCGCTGATCGGCGTGAACGAAAGAATGCGGTCCTGACCATTGAGAACCACGTCCTGGCTGACCTTTTCGATCCGCAGGTTGGTACCTGGGTAGATGTCCTTGAGGTTTTTCATCACCTGGTCCTGGTCAGGACTGACGATGACCTGGCCATCGGCGCTGACCAGGAACGCATGGCCGATCCCGCCGAAGTCTACCGAGTTGATGATCTTCACCAGGGTTTGCAGGCTCAGGTCACCGCCGACCACACCCAACAGCTCACCGTTCTTTTTGACGGGCAGAGCAATGGTTACGATCTGCCCGCCGACTGCGGCCATGTAAGGCGGAGTCAGCATGGGTTTATCGGCAGCCACCGCCTGCTTGTACCAAGGGCGCTGACGCGGGTCGTAATCGTCAGGCATCTTCGCGTCAGGACGCTGGGTGAACACCCCGTTGGTTTGCCCGACGTAGGTGAACTGGAAGTTCGAGGTGAACGCAGGCTGATCAACCAAGCCAGGAAGATCGGCCTGAGTGCCCTGATGGGCAACGTTTTGCGCCAGGCTTTCGAGTACCAGAATGCGGCCAATGAGCCAGTTCTGCACACTGCTGGCCGTGAGTTCGCCTGATTGCTGGATAGACGAGTCCAGGTTTTGCTTGATGGTGCTGCGCTGCAGGTAGTCGTTGTAAAGCGTGAATAACGCGAACGCGAGAACCACGACGCCTGATGCGGCCAGCAGAATTTTATGACTGAACTTAAGATTCATTTCATCGACTTCTTTTGCCAAATGGGGATGAGCGTGCCGAGTGGAACATTCCATGTAACGGGATAGGCGGACTCTGCGACCGCTCTATTTCGGTGCACGCATGGCTCGTCAGGCTTTCGGCCAGGCCAGGATAAATCTTAGAAATTTGTGAGAAGCATCCTCATTTTGAGTAGGAAACCGACCGGCGGTAGATCTGCACGCTCTAGCGTTGCAAAATTTTTCAGCCTCCCAGACAATGCGACTAATTATCATTTGTGACGTTTGGCCGGGCCTGTGTGAATGCCATCTACCGAGTACATCCCTTGTGAACCTGTTGTGCAGACGCTTTACAGCGCCCATCACAGCTGGCTCAACCGGTGGCTGCGCAGTCGCCTGGGCAATGCGGCGGATGCAGCGGACCTGGCTCAAGACACGTTCGTGCGCTTGCTGCAAAAAACCGAACGCCTTGAACTCAAAGCTCCTCGCGCCTTTCTGCGAAGCATCGCCAGCGGCCTGGTGATTGATCATTGGCGGCGCGAAGAAATCCAGCGCGCCTACCTTGAGTCTATTGCCCATCTGCCTGAAGCGTTGGCACCCAGCGCAGAAGCGCGGATGTTGGTGCTGGAACTGCTGGAGGAAATTGCCCGTCTTCTGGACGGATTGAAACCGAAAGTACGTCAGGCGTTTCTGCTGGCTCAGTGTGATGGGTTGGCGCACAAGCAGATCGCGCTGCAGATGGGGGTGTCGTTGCGAACAGTGGAACGGTATATCGCGCAGGCGCTGTATCACTGCTACGTAGTGCGTTATGAAACGTGACCCCGATGGATAATGCCGCGCGCCCGGGGCCAGATCCTCAGGTGGTCAAGCAGGCCATCACTTGGGCACTGCGCCTGCGTAATAACCGGGCCAATGTGCGCTTGCATGCACAATGTGAGCGCTGGCGCGAGGCGCATGACGACCATGAATTGGCCTGGCAGCGGGTACAAGCACTGCAGCAGGAATTGAGCAGCCAAATGGCCGCGATTCCCGGTGCGCGCGTGGCCTTGGAAAATGCTTCGCAAGGCGTGGGCCGGCGGCAGGCACTGAAGATGTTGTCTGGCGTCATGTTGGTGGGCTCCGCAGCCTGGTTAAGCCGCGACCTGACCGGCTGGCAGCGCTGGACGTCCGACCTTGCGACCGCCACAGGGGAACGGCGCAGCGTGCAATTGCCGGATGGCGCTCGCGTGCAACTCAACACCGACAGCGCCGTGGACCTGGACTTCAACGCACAGCAGCGTCTGATCACGCTGGTTCGCGGGGAAATCCTGGTGACGTGCGGCGCGCCTTCTTCAGCGCCACTGCTGGTGCAAACTCGGCATGGCTTGCTCGAAGGTATCGACGGGCGCTTTGCCGTGCGCCAAGACAGCGATTGCACACGCTTGAGTGTGGTCAGTGGCAACGTGGCCATTCACTCACCACACTCGGCAGACGGACTGTCGACTCAAGTCCACGCAGGAGAGAACTACCTGGTACATCGCACGCATGCCACGCTGGCGCCGCCGCTGGATATGGACATGGGCGCCTGGGTCGATGGGCTGATCGTGACGCGGAACATGCGCCTGGCTGCCTTCCTGTCGGAGGTGGGGCGCTATCGCCATGGTTATCTGGGTTGTTCGGCAGAAGCCAGCGACTTGCGGTTGTCGGGGGTTTTCCGCCTGGAGGACACGGATAAATTGTTGGCGGTCGTTGCACAGACGCTGTCTGTTGAAGTGCGCTATCGCACGCGTTGGTGGGTAAGCCTGGAACGTTCAGCCTGATTTTTTATGTTTTATATGAAGTTTTTTTGGCGGCTTTTTTCCGTGAGACCGGCTTAGACAGTAAGCCTTTCAATCAGCCCTCACCGGCCTCCACGGATCTTGATCATGACAGCGCGTTTTCCCGGCAACTCACCGTGCTCTTCCTACCCCCTTTTGGCTAAATCCATCCGTGCGGCATTGCTGTCGACCGCGCTGGGCATGGGCGCGGTTCCGATCGCCGGCATGGCTGGGCAAGCAAACATCGAGCAGGTTAACCAGCGCTACGACCTGCCTGCCGGCGCCCTGGGCGAGGTGCTCAATCAATTCGCCCGTCAGGCACGCATTACCCTCTCCAGCACGCCTGGGCAAACCCAAGGCCGGCAATCAGCCGGGCTGCGTGGCGAGTATTCAGCCGAGCAGGGGTTGAATCATCTACTCAGCGGCTCTGGCTTGCAGGCCGTATCGCAAGATGGTGTCAGCTTTGTGCTGGAGACCCAGATGCAGAGCAGCACCGTGACGCTGCCCACCACGGATATCAAAGGCTTCGCCCTGGGTAATGCCTTAGGCAGCATGGAAGGCTATAACGCGACGCATAGCCAAATCGCAACCAAGACCAGCGCTGCGCTGCTGGAGACGTCGCAAACCGTCTCTGTGGTGACGCGCGAGCAGATGGACGACCAAGGCTCACAGACCGTCGCACAAGCCATGCGTTACACGCCTGGTGTACTGACCAACCCCTATGGCGCGACCCATCGTTATGACTACGTGGCAATGCGCGGTTTTAACGATGGTTCTGTGGACAACATCTACCTTGATGGCTTGAAGTCCATGGGGGATAGCGGCACCTATAGCACCATGCAGGTTGATCCGTATTTTCTCGAGCGCGTGGACATTCTGAAGGGGCCTTCCTCTGTCCTCTATGGACGCAGCTCGCCCGGCGGCCTGGTCGCGCTGACCAGCAAGAAGCCATTGCTTGAGCCCTACCATCAGGTTCAAGCAACGGCAGGCAGTCACGGCCAGCAGGGCATGGGTTTTGACTTCAGTGGCCCCGTGGATGACGACAAGCGCATTGCCTATCGGCTTACCGGTTTAGCGGACAAGGCCGATACGCAGTTCGACCACGCCAAAGAAAAGCGCTTTGCCTTGGCGCCGACACTCAGCATCGACTTTACCGAAGACACCTCGCTGACACTCCAGGCGTACCTGCAGCACGATCCTGATGGCGGCTATCACGGCGGTATGCCGGCAGACGGCGCATTGCATCAGCGTAATGGCCAGCGCATCTCCAGCCACTTCTTTGAAGGTGAACCTGGAGTTGATGGCTACAAACGTGATCAGCAGTCGTTCGGCTATCAGTTCGAGCATCGATTCAACGACGTGTTTACTGCGCGACAGAACTTGCGCTATCTCGACTCCAAGGTGCAATTGGATCAGGTGTACGCCTATGGCTGGACCACACCGACCAGTAACGAGTTGAATCGCTATTACTCGGGAGGTGATGAGAAGCTGCATGCGTTCATCATCGACAACATGCTGCAGGCAGAATTTTTTACCGGGGCCACCCAACATACCGTGCTGATGGGAGCTGATTATCAGCGACGTAAAACGGTGGTGGACTGGATGAGCGGGTCACTGCAGCCAATCAACGCATTCAACCCGGTCTATGGCAACACTGCTATCAGCAATGCCAGCCTGACCAGCTATCTGCGTCGCCTTGAGCAAACTGGCGTTTATCTACAAGACCTGATCGAAATGGATAAATGGCGGTTCTCTCTAGGGCTGCGTCAGGACTGGGTAGAGACCTCTGACGAGAACCGTATTGCTGAAGCGGGTCGACCGCTGGGCACAGAGATTTCTGACAAGCGTACCAAGCTGACTGGGCGAGCCGGCGCGCTGTATCTGTTTGATAACGGCTTGGCACCCTATGTCAGCTATTCAGAGTCGTTCAACCCGAACTCCTATTCAGACAGCGCCGGTAACCCGCTGGCACCCACCAATGGAACGCAGTGGGAAGCGGGCTTGAAGTATCAGCCGCCGGGGACGGATGACCTGTTTACAGCTTCCTGGTTTCGCATCGACCAAGAAAACCTGGCGACGAAGCTTCCACAAGAAAACTTCTATCGCGCAGTAGGTGCGGTTCGCTCGCAGGGCCTGGAGTTGGAAGCACACATGCAACTGACCGATAACCTGAAGATTTTGGGCAGCTATACCTTTACCGACATTAAATACTCAAAATCGATGGTCAGTACGTTGAGCTCAGCCGACAACTTGATCGAGAACAAAGGCAACTCCCCCACGCAGGCACCTCGCCATATGGCATCGGTGTGGGCGGACTACACGTTTGATAGCGGCGCCTTTGACGGCTTGCGAATTGGCGGCGGGGTTCGGTACGTCGGCTACAGCTGGGCAGACGCGGAGAACACAATGAAAGTACCGGCCTACACCTTGTTTGACGCATCCTTGGGGTATGACTTGGGCAGGGTTGGGTTGAAAGGCGTAGATGTACGGTTGAACGCGAACAACCTGACCAATGAGACCTATGTAGCGTCCTGTGCCAGCCTGAACTTCTGCTATTTGGGCGAAGAACGTAACGTCAGTGCGACGGTAAGCTATCAATTCTGATCTGTTAGCGTTTCTGACAAGCCAGTGTCCGCTTTCAGGCACTGGCTTTTTTGTGGGCCGGGTTCAGGTGATCTGATGTGGTCGACCCGGGAGGACTTACCTGCCTTCTCTCAGTCGGCGGCAGTCCTCCAAAACGACAAAACCCCTGTCTGCGTTAGCAGACAGGGGTTTCGGAATTTAATCTTGACGATGACCTACTCTCACATGGGGAAACCCCACACTACCATCGGCGATGCATCGTTTCACTGCTGAGTTCGGGATGGGATCAGGTGGTTCCAATGCTCTATGGTCGTCAAGAAATTCTGTGTACCAGCGCGTTGCGTTTGCAACGTGCCGGTGAAATTCATGGACTTCTACATAAACAAAACCCCTGTTTGCGTTAGCAAACAGGGGCTTTGGAATTTAATCTTGACGATGACCTACTCTCACATGGGGAAACCCCACACTACCATCGGCGATGCATCGTTTCACTGCTGAGTTCGGGATGGGATCAGGTGGTTCCAATGCTCTATGGTCGTCAAGAAATTCGGGTACTGAGTCGTGACCATGTGGCCTCGCTTCAGCAAATTGGGTATGTGACAGCTTTCGGTGTTTTGTGAGATTCGAACTTTCGGTTCATTTCGTCTTCACACACCGCAATCTGGTGCTCTTTCGCTTTTCAGCTTGAAGCAAGCAAATTGCTTGGGTGTTATATGGTCAAGCCTCACGGGCAATTAGTATTGGTTAGCTCAACGCCTCACAGCGCTTACACACCCAACCTATCAACGTCGTAGTCTTCGACGGCCCTTCAGGGAACTCAAGGTTCCAGTGAGATCTCATCTTGAGGCTAGTTTCCCGCTTAGATGCTTTCAGCGGTTATCTATTCCGAACATAGCTACCCGGCAATGCCACTGGCGTGACAACCGGAACACCAGAGGTTCGTCCACTCCGGTCCTCTCGTACTAGGAGCAGCCCCTCTCAAATCTCAAACGTCCACGGCAGATAGGGACCGAACTGTCTCACGACGTTCTAAACCCAGCTCGCGTACCACTTTAAATGGCGAACAGCCATACCCTTGGGACCGGCTTCAGCCCCAGGATGTGATGAGCCGACATCGAGGTGCCAAACACCGCCGTCGATATGAACTCTTGGGCGGTATCAGCCTGTTATCCCCGGAGTACCTTTTATCCGTTGAGCGATGGCCCTTCCATACAGAACCACCGGATCACTAAGACCTACTTTCGTACCTGCTCGACGTGTCTGTCTCGCAGTCAAGCGCGCTTTTGCCTTTATACTCTACGACCGATTTCCGACCGGTCTGAGCGCACCTTCGTACTCCTCCGTTACTCTTTAGGAGGAGACCGCCCCAGTCAAACTACCCACCATACACTGTCCTCGATCCGGATAACGGACCTGAGTTAGAACCTCAAAGTTGCCAGGGTGGTATTTCAAGGTTGGCTCCACGCAGACTGGCGTCCACGCTTCAAAGCCTCCCACCTATCCTACACAAGCAAATTCAAAGTCCAGTGCAAAGCTATAGTAAAGGTTCACGGGGTCTTTCCGTCTAGCCGCGGATACACTGCATCTTCACAGCGATTTCAATTTCACTGAGTCTCGGGTGGAGACAGCGCCGCCATCGTTACGCCATTCGTGCAGGTCGGAACTTACCCGACAAGGAATTTCGCTACCTTAGGACCGTTATAGTTACGGCCGCCGTTTACCGGGGCTTCGATCAAGAGCTTCGCGTTAGCTAACCCCATCAATTAACCTTCCGGCACCGGGCAGGCGTCACACCCTATACGTCCACTTTCGTGTTTGCAGAGTGCTGTGTTTTTAATAAACAGTCGCAGCGGCCTGGTATCTTCGACCGGCATGAGCTTACGGAGCAAGTCCTTCACCCTCACCGGCGCACCTTCTCCCGAAGTTACGGTGCCATTTTGCCTAGTTCCTTCACCCGAGTTCTCTCAAGCGCCTTGGTATTCTCTACCCAACCACCTGTGTCGGTTTGGGGTACGGTTCCTGGTTACCTGAAGCTTAGAAGCTTTTCTTGGAAGCATGGCATCAACCACTTCGTTAACTAAAAGTTAACTCGTCATCAGCTCTCGGCCTTAAGATCCCGGATTTACCTAAGATCTCAGCCTACCACCTTAAACTTGGACAACCAACGCCAAGCTGGCCTAGCCTTCTCCGTCCCTCCATCGCAATAACCAGAAGTACAGGAATATTAACCTGTTTTCCATCGACTACGCTTTTCAGCCTCGCCTTAGGGACCGACTAACCCTGCGTCGATTAACGTTGCGCAGGAAACCTTGGTCTTTCGGCGTGGGTGTTTTTCACACCCATTGTCGTTACTCATGTCAGCATTCGCACTTCTGATACCTCCAGCAAGCTTCTCAACTCACCTTCACAGGCTTACAGAACGCTCCTCTACCGCATCACTTACGTGATACCCGTAGCTTCGGTGTATGGTTTGAGCCCCGTTACATCT